>NZ_AP025739.1:0-4800000 GCF_003574315.2 Capsulimonas corticalis
ATCTTCGCGGGAGCGGCGCCGGAGTATGTCGACGCCGTTCTTTCGACGGAGCCTGCGTCGCTCAGCGAACGCGCCGCGCGCGCTCCGTGGGACCGGAGCCGCATCGCGGCGGCGATCCACCAGGCGATCCCGCGCGGGCCGCAGATCGTCGATCCCGAATCGGGACACGCCCTTTCGGATATCTTTTGCCAGATGCGTATCGACGGCGACCGTCACATCCTGGTCGCGCTCAACATCAACCCCCAGCGGGAATTCGAACGCGCCGTCGTGCGGATGCCCGGACATGGCGCCGTGGAGGAGTGGGACTGCCGAACGGGAGAGCGCCGCGCGATCGCCACACAGCCCGGATGCTGCTTCGAGGAGTTTGAAACAACCTTCGCCGTCTCCGGAGAGCGCGCTTATGTACTGACGCCCACGCGCGATCCCAGCGTTCTGGAAGCTCCCAAGACGGTGGAGGCGGGCCGCCAGATCTGCGACGGCCCGTTTGAATACGAATTGGCCGAGGACAACGTTTGCGTCCTGGACTTCGCGCGCTTCCGGCTCGACGAAGGCGAGTGGAGCGAGCGCGCCGAGATCCTCAAGATCGATCAGGCGGTGCGCGCGGCGCTGGAGATTTCCGAGCGCGGCGGCGAGATGGTGCAGCCCTGGTTTCACGCCAAATTTCACCCGGCGCCGCCGGTGCGCGCCCGCCTCGCCCTGGAGTATCTCTTCACCCTGGAGAGCGCCCCGGACAAGCCCGTCACCCTGGCGATCGAGCGGCCCAAACAGTGGCGGATCTCGCTGAACGGCCAGGCGATCTCTTCCGACGCCGATGGCTGGTGGGTGGACGCCGCCTTCGAAAAGCTCGCCCTGCCCGCCGCCGCCCTTCAAACCGGGGAGAACATCTTGACCCTGGAGATCCCGTTCCACGCCGCCATCAACCTGGAAGCGCTTTATCTGCTTGGCGACTTTGGGGTACGCCAGCAGGACAGCCATGTCTTGCTGACGCGCCGCCCAAAGCGCCTGCACGTGGGCGACATCACCGAGCAGGGCTTCCCCTTCTATGGAGGATCGCTCACCTACGCCGTCCCGCTGCCGCCCCTCGCTGAAGGCCGGCGCGTGTTTGTGGAGACGTCCGGATTTGAAGCGGCCTGCATCAAAGTCCGGCGCGCCGGCGGCGCGGACGCAATGATCGCGTTCCCGCCCTACCGCGCGGAAGCGACCGGGACCGGGGACCGGCTGGAGCTGGAAGTGGTCCTCACCCGACGCAACACCTTTGGCCCGCTCCATCAGCTCCCGCTGCGCAGCCACGCCTACGGTCCCGGCAACTTCACCACCGGAGGCGCGCACTTCACCAACGACTATATGCTCTATCCGGCGGGCCTCTTGGAGGCGCCGGTCATCTCGTGGGCAGATACGCCGCAAGAATGAAATATTATCATTACAAAAAAGCAAAACGACGCCGAGCCAACCCAACGGGATGGGTTGGCCCAGGGTAGGCAGGAATGGGAAGGTCTGGCCCTGAACGGAGTCCGCCGCGCATTATTTTCGATCGAATAGCCCGACGTCGATCCCCTGTCCTCCCGTCGTCTGATGGCAGTACACGGCGATGACGTTCTTGCCGGGTTTCAGCGTCGCGGCGGCCTTGGGGTCGATCTCGAAATCATCATACGATCCGTTGTAACCGCCTTCCTGATCCGCCAGCACGCCGTTGAGGTAGACTTTGAAGTCTTCATCATGCAGGATGCTCAGCAGCGGGGCTTTGGGCGTGGACGCCAGTGTGAACTCCTTGCGCAGCCAGATGTCGGAGGTAGTCCATGGCGTGGCGACCTTGCCGACGCCCGCGCCGAAGACGGACTTGCCGGTTTGCCAGCCGGCGGCTCGGAACGACGGCGCGAACCAGTTGTCCGCCGGCGTGTTCGTCGTGTAGCTCCACTCGGCCGGCTCGGTCTGAGCGGTCGGGATGAGAGGCGTGACGTTTTGCGCCCGCCCTTCGCCCCGCGCGGCGGCGCGAATCGGCGCGGGGTCCACTTTCCAGATGGCGCGGTCGTAGCTGATCAGGCCGTCTTCTTCCGTCTCCACATCCGTGATCTGGCAGTACGAATCGCCGGTCTGGCCGGTGCTGTCGGCGTTGGCCCAGAGCCCGCGGAACATGCCGCGCACATGCCGGGTGAACCATTGTTTTGAAGCGTCGTCGACGATCGCCAGCTTGCCGTCCTTTGGCGGCGCGGCGCCGCCGGTCGCAGGATCGAACGTTTGCGGCGTCCAGAGCTGGCCGATCGGCCAGTCGTGGCCTGGCGACGCCAGGCCGACGGAGCCATTTTCCGTGTCGATACTGATCTCATGGTCGCTTTTGGGAGGAATTCCGCCGTGGACATCCAGAATGTCCCCCGCTCCATGGCGCGGAAAGCCGCTCGCTTCGTCGATCAAGCGCGTTGGGTCGAGCTGCTTGGCCCACGCCGCCGTCGCGACCGTGTTATACTGTCCCCACCCCTCGTTGAACATGTTCCAGCTGATGATGCTCGGGTGGTTCCAGCGCTGCTGGATCAGGGTCCGCATCTCGCTCTCGCACTGCATCGCCGCTTCGGGTGATTTGGGGCTATCGGTATAGGAATCCCCCTCATTCCCGGCAGGCATATCCTGCAAAACGAGTATCCCCAGCTTGTCCGCCCAGTAGTACCAGCGCTCCGGCTCGATCTTGATATGTTTGCGCGGATACAACCCCAGCTTCTTGAACGCCTCCAGGTCAAAGCGCAGCGCTTCGTCCGTCGGCGCGGTGTAGATCCCGTCGGGCCAGAAGCCCTGGTCCAGCGCCATCGGCAGCATCGTCACCTTGCCGTTGAGATACAGCCGCATGTTCCCCTTCTCGTCCTTACCCGTGCGCAGCGATCGGACTCCGGCGTAGCTGGTCACGGTGTCCGTCTCCTGCTCCCCGTTCAGGGTCACGGTGATGCTGTACAGAAAGGGATCGTCGGGGCTCCACAGATGCGCTTTGGGAATCGGGATATCCAGGGTGGTAACTGTCAGCGCGCTCGTCGCTTTGTACCAGCCGCGCAGCGTGTCCTTCGCCTCATCGGACATCTCCGCGCCCAAAGTGGCCTTCGCGGTCGCGACGACGCTCGCGCCGCTGGAGACCGCGACGGACACCGGCGCCTGGCCGGGCTTGATGCGCGCGGAGACCGTCAGATGCAGGACGCCGGCGCCGGCGTCGGTTACGATCTTGAGCGATTCGATATGGTCCGGCGAGACCGGCTCGATCCAGACCGTCTGCCAGATTCCCGAGGTGGCCGTATAGGCCGCGCCGCCGGGGTGAAGCACCTGCTTGCCGCGCAATTGCCAGCCTTCGTCCGTCGGGTCGAGCACGGAGACGACGATCTCCTGCGGCCCGCCCTCTTTCACATCCTTGGTGATATCAAAGTCGAACGCATCGTAGCCGCCCCGATGCGTTCCCAATGATTTGCCGTTGAGAAAGACTTCAGTGTCCCAATCGACGGCGCCGAAGTGCAGCAGCAGGTTCTTGCCCTTCCAGTCGGCGGGAACGGTGAACGTTCGTCGATACCAGAGACGCTGGGTCGGCAGGAACGCCTTCATGACGCCCGAAAGCGCGGATTCGATGGGATACGGCACGAGAATTTGCCCGTCGTAAGCGCCGGGCGCGTTCGCCGCCGACTTCGGCGTCACGGCGTAATCCCAGAGCCCATTGAGGTTTTGCCATTGCGTGCGCGTCATCTGCGGGCGCGGGTACTCCGGCAGCGCATTCGTCGGCGACACTTCCTTGGACCAGCGCGTCATCAGCGGCCCCGGCGCGAGACGCCAGTCAGCGGCGCGCGCTGGCAGTCCAGAGCCCAAAAGCGCGCCGCATGAGATCGTGGCGATCGCGAGCGCCGCCTTGCGCTCCCAGGCGCCAGAATTCTTCATCTCCATCTATCTTATCCTATCCTCCTGCGGATGGTCCTCTTGCAATTACAAAAGCTTTCCTCTATTATACGAGTAGAGCGTCCCTGAGCAACAAGGCGTATCCTACTGAAAACTTGATGGATCCGATTGACCGAGGAACCCTGTCCCATGGGAGCGCCCATTTACATCACCAATTGCGGCATTCGTCTGCGACACGATCGGGAGTTCGATGTTGACCGCCCGTACGGCAGCGGCGATTATCTCTTTCTGCACTTTATCAGCCCGATCGTCGTTCATGACGAGTCTGGACTCCAGGAGATCAGCCAGGACGCGACGATTGTCTACGCGCCGCGCTTCCCACAGTATTTCCGATGCCCCGAAGGACGGATCGACCATTCATGGATGCATTGCGCGGGCGAGGGGATGGCGGAGATCATTCAGCGCTATCAAATCCCGACAAATCAGGTGATGCGCATTGGTTCTCTCGACGGGCTCACGCCGTTTCTGCAATCGGTCACGCACGAACAGCTGCATCGTGAGCCGTACTGGGAAGAAGCGATCGCCGCGAGGACCGAGGAGTTCTTTTTGTCGCTGGGCCGGACGCTCGTCAAGCGCCATTTTGCGTCGCAAACGCCCTATCAAAGCGAACTTCAGGAGATGGTCCGCCGCGTGCGCGCCGAGGTCCACTCCGATCTCGCGCGGCGATGGACCGTCGCGGAGATGGCGGCGATGGTGAACCTCAGCGCCTCGCGCTTTACCGCTCTCTACAGCGGTTTCTATGATGTCAGCCCGATCGAGGATTTGATCGGGTCACGCATTCGGCAGGCGATGTTCATGCTTCGCATGGACTCGGTCACGATTGAGGCGATCGCGGAGCAGTGCGGATTTGGCAGCCCGGAACACTTCAGCCGCCTCTTCCGCCAGCGCGCCGGCTGCTCGCCCCGGCGCTACCGGCAGGCGTCACAATAAGGGTTGGGCCATACTTCCACACAACGCCAGAAGTTTGGTTACGCCGCGCAAAAGTATCCCGGGGCCTCCAGGAGCAGGCGTCCCGCCGCGTTCGGCAGCAGGACGGATCCGTCGGGATTGCGCGTAAGCGGGTCGCGCGGGTCGAAAATTTGCACTGTTCCGTAGCCGGGGAGGCGCAGAGACAGGCCGGCAAAGCTTGACCGTTCTTCGATGATATCGATGTCCAGCGCCTTGCGGACCGGGATGTAGTGCAGCAGCGTGATCAAAAGATCGTCGCCCCGGCGGCGCGGCGCGCACAGGATCGTCGTCGGCAGTCCAGCGCCGAATGTCGGGGCTCCGATCAGGCGCTCCGTCGCGGCGCGGGCGCCGTCCCGGGCGACCAGGTTGCCCGTCTGCCGATACTCGCCAAAGATCGGGTCGGCGAAACACACGAAGCGTTCACCGGCGACGGCGGCGGGGAACGGGCCGGCGTCGCGAACCGGAGGCGTCTGGAAATGCGAGCAGTAATGGACGTCCGTGCGCTGGAAGTAGGGAAGAACGCGCTCGATCAGCACTTCCGTTTCGGAGCGGACCTGGAGATTGACGCCGCGACTGTAACAAACACGGTCGCTGCGGCTCATCGCTTCGGAGAACGTGGGGCGCGTGCGCCAGTACGTGGGCCATGTCTCCGTCTCACCCTGGAATGCGAGGGGCAGAAACGGCAGCGCCCACTCGCCGTCGGCGTCGCAGCCCGATTTGTGCGAGAGTAATAGCCGGCCGCCCGCTTCATAGTAGCGATGCAGGCGTTCGCCCAGAGCCGGGGTAACTACGACGCTGTCGGGCAGGATCACCAATTCCAGATCCGACAGATCTCCCTGCTCGTCCAAGACCACGCAGTCGTAATGCGACTCCTCGCAGAACATCACCGCGCCTTCCAGCGACAAATCCGTGGATCGTTCGTCCCGGCCCGGGTAACCCGGCAGTACGATTCCGATCTGCGGCAGCGGCTCCGAACCGGCATAGAATGGCTCCGCCGCCTCGACCTGCGCGTAGACGGCGCCGATCAGATCGTAGGCGACGCGGTCCAGAACGCCGCGCGGTGGAAGCTGGTCGCCGACGCTGCATCCGCCGCCCAGCGCCTGCGCCCGAAAACACTCGTACTCCAGAGCGGCCTGCGGCTTGACGCCGCCAAAGTCTCCCCATTGCTTTTGGAAGCGGCCGGTCATCCCGAGCCATGGAACGGACGCCCCATCGTCGCGCCGCCAGGTGGACACCAGGCGGGCCATCCTTGGGAAGTGATGGTATCCCCAGTCTCCCGAGGGCAGCGATTCGATCTCGACGTGGCTGCTGGCGGGCAGCCGGGACCGGGAGCCGACGCCCGACGTGACAAAGAGATGGTGGGGTGAGTTATAAAACAGCGTCGCGTTCGGCCGCCGGCTGCGCGCCAATCGACTAAATCGATCGGTGAACGCCTGCTGCGCCAGGCTTTCAAAACGAGACTGCGTGGCCGCATCCGGCGTCATCAGCCCATGGGCTTGCCGAAAGGCGATCCCGGATTCGCTCCAGTCCGCGTCATGATGCATCATGAGGATATCGAAAAACAGGCCGTCCACGTCGTCCCCATAGCGATCCAGGATTTCCAGCACGTGCGCCTCAATATACTCCTGGTAGTCGGGGTGGAGGAAGTTAAGCCACTTCCAGGAGCCGGGATGCGACCTTGCGCCTTCGGTCCCCGCAAACGCGCCGTTCCTGCGCACTTGCCTCCATTCAGGATGCTTTTGCGCGGCGTCCTCTTCCCAGACAATCGTGGTGTAGATCGGCGCGCGGATCCCGGCCCGGTGCAGCGCCTGAAGCTGTTCGCCCAGCAAGTCGCGTCCGCCCAGCGCGGGATGCGGCGTCCCCGTCGTGGCGGGGTAGTAGCACATCCCATGGTGGCACTTGCCGAACACGGTGACGCTGTCGATATGCGCCGCGCGCAGAGTCCGCGTGAAGTCTTCCACATCGAAATCCACGCCGACATCGGGAATCAGGGGAGAGGTATGGAAATCGAGATGAACCTGACGGCCCCGCAAGGCCGACTCCGGGGAGGGAGGCATAAGTGAGGGTTCCTCCAGCAAAAAGCCGAGCCCGCCTGTGAGGAGACTGGCTCGGCGAGTCCGTTAGCCGACGCGCCGACCATCTTTCAGAAACGGCTCGGCGATATAGAACGGCTTGCCGGCGGAATCGAGAAGCGGCGCCGAGGAGTATTGCGGCAGATAGATCCGGCGGCGTCGCGGCGTCGTGTTTGGTCCGCTGCGATGAAGCACATGGCTGCTGAACAGGGCGATGCTGCCGGCGGGCGCAATGACGGCGTCACCGGGATCGTCGCCCCGGTAACCGACCAGATCGAAGTCGTCCTCCAGCTTTGTGTGCGGAACCAAGTCACGCGTTCCGGCGCGGTCGTAGGGCAGCATATACACCGTGCCGTTTTCCTCCGTCACGTCGTCGAGCGTACACCAGCAGGTCAGATACGGGTCGTGCTTGGCGGGCACATACGCCGAATCCTGATGCCAGGCGAACGTACCGCCCTTTTCAGCGGCTTTGACGACGAACTGCTCGTAGGACAGATACACATCGTCGCCCAGCAGCGACCGGGTGATTTCGGCCATCAGATCGCTGAAGACGAATTGGCGGATCTGCTCGCGGGCGATATCCTTCACGGGGTTGGCGCCCTGGGGCTCGTCCCACACCGAAAAGAAGTATTTGGTGGTGCGCGGCCTGCCCGCCTCGTCGGCCCGCTCGTCGATCTGATCGATCAGATTGCCGCAGGCCGTTCGCATCATCTCCAGATGCGCTGCCGGAATGACGCCCTCCAGCACGAAGAACCCTTTCTCCTGAAACTGGCGCAGATGGGCCTCGGTCACGAGAGAGGCAGGCGAATCAATCACGGTGGTCATAACAAGTTTCTCCTTGGGATGGTCAATGTCACGGTTGGAAAATCGCTAAAGGCTCAGATAGCCGCGTGCAAGGATCAGAAACACGCTCGCGGTCCAGGTATAGGCGCGGTCACGGAGGCCGGCGCCCGATTGGGCGTGGAAGTTCTCGGCGGCGCCGCTCCGCGCGACGACGCGGCAGAAGCGCTCGGCGATATCGCGAGCGGCGGCGGTTTCCCCCATCCGGCGCAGTCCGTCGGCGATCAAAAGTACGGGAGGCGCCCAGATCGGCCCGCGCCAGTAGCCGTCGGCTTCGTGCTGCGGGCTGGAAATCGCCTCCGTCGCCAGGCCGTATTCGGTCAAAAAACGGCCCGGCGCAAGCAGGCCGGCGATCAGCGGCGCGCGGGCTTCCATGGGCAGCCGATCCCCGAGCACGAGCGGCAGGAAGGGGAACAGGCTGTCGCAATCTCCGGGCGCGACCGCCGTATGGTCTTCGGAGCGTACGGCGACGAAACGGTCGCCGCGCCAGAAATGGGCCATCATCCGCTCCAGCAGCCCGTCCGCCTGCCGGGTCCAGCGCTCCGAATCCCCGATTCGCCCGAGACGCGCGGCGAGATCGGCAAGCGCGTCCATTTGCAGGATCAAAAACGCCGACAGGTCCGGCCCCTCCAGAGGGAAGCCGACATCGAAGACCGTGCAGTTATCCCATCCCGAGTCGTTGCCGTGGTTGTACTGCGGCGCTCCATCTGCGTCTTGATCCCGTTCGGTCAGCCACCAGCGCGTCCAGCGGGAGAGCGGCTCATAGATCTCAGCCAGAACGTCGTCCGTGAAGTATCCCAGCCGATCGCTTTCCCGCAGGCCGCGCAGCGCCCAGCCATGGATGGGGGGCTTGGTGAAGCTTCGGACCACGGACTTGTCATTGACAGAATCCGGCAGAGCCCCGGCGGCGTCCTGGTGGTCGAACGGAATGCGAAACTGATCCCATGCCAGACCGGGCGCGTGGGGAGTGAGCGCCAGCGCGTTGAAGCAATGATCCCAGCTCCAGACATTGGTCATGTGGTTCTTGCTCATCAGCATCGCCGGGCGCTTCAGATGCCCTTCGGGCGCGGCGACGGCGGACCACTGAACGTAGGCCATCAGGTCCGCCGTCGATTGCAGGCGTCCCGGAACCGGCGGCTGCGCGGCGAGGAACGCTTCAAACTCCGCCCCGGCCTCCGCCGCGATCCGGTCGAAGGAATCCCTGGATGCGGCGATGGGATGCTGGACCAGGAACTCCTCGATCAGCGTTTCAAAGCCGCCGCCTTCGTCGGTTGGCAGCAGATCCACGCCGATGCGCTCGGCGCGCATGGTCTTCACCGGCGCCGTGACCGCCATCCGTCCCGCCAGCGGCGACAGCAGATATGTCATCCGGACCGGCCAGGCGTTGATGAGCCAGCGTCCCTCACGGTCGAATGGCTGCGCGTTGCCGTAGGAGCCGATCTTTTCCAGAGTCAGCCGCAGCCCCGCTCCGCCGCCGCCGCGCAGGCGCGCGCCGTTTGCCGAGGTCAGGCAGATGTCCACGACGGCTCCGCCGCCGGCCCGCAGGCGCAGGAGGTGCGGGGACGCCTCCACCTCGAATGGTATCGTCCGCGACTCTTCCCCCGCCACACTCAGCATCTCCAGACGAAAGACGCGGTCTGTCTCACGATCGCCGTGAATGGTCCTGAGATAAAGCGCGTCACCCGGCCGCTGCTCCCAGGGCCGCGCGTCGTCGGGATCTCGCAGCGAAAGAGCGAGATAGGAGCCTGCCCGGCTGAACGGAACTTGTGTCAGATCTAAATGCATTTCAGACTTTGTCGTCTCCCAGTATGTCGTGGATCCAAGGCTCCAGGGCGTCGGCGAAGCGCGCGTAGCCCTGCGCCGAGAGGTGGCAAGCGTCGGGCATGATCTCCGGCGAAATCGCTCCATCCGGCTCCAGAAACACGGCGGACAGATCGATGCTGCGCACCTGGTCCCCCCGGGTCGTCAGGCGTTCCCGCACCAGAGCATTGACTTCGCGCACAATGGCGCGCATCGGATTTTCCGGGTCCGCCTGGGTCGGCAGGATCCCGATCGCCAGGATCACCGCGCCAGGACAATGGCGCCCGATGGCGTCCACGACCGCCGCCACGCCGTCCGCGACGCGCGCGGCGCCAAACTCGTGCACGTCCTTCCAGAGGTTATTGACGCCGATCAACAAAACGACGACTTTGGGACAAAGACCTTCGAGCGCGCCGTCGCCCAGACGCCAGAGGATCTGCTGCGTTCGATCGCCGCCGATGCCCATGTTCGCCGCTTTCAGCGGAGCGAAACGCGCCTCCCACACGGCCAGCCCCTCGGCGCCCCACCCCTGCGTGATCGAGTCGCCCAAAAAGAGAATCCGCGAATCCAGGCTCCGCGCTTCCCGGGCGAGCTCGCGCCCCCGGTCCCGCCAGCCGTCGGGATTGTCCGGCCAATAAGCGTGCAGCGGGACGAGCGGGTCCTGCACCTCCGTGACCGGCCCAAGCGCCGGCGTTTCCTCCACCAAATTCCCATCGTGAACTTCGCCGACCGGACGGTCCTCCCCGGCTCCCCGCTCGGTCAATATGCTCATAGCGCCTCCACGGAAACATCGTCGAGCCAGGCCGTTCCCTGACCGTCCAGCAAAAGGACCAGGCCGAAGCGCGCCGTATCCTTGGGCAGCGTGACTTTCTTTTCGAAATAGGTCCAGCCGGCATCGCCCTGAACGTACCCTGTCTGGAAGAAGGCGATGGGAGTCCATGCGGCGTTCATCGGCTGCACCGCGACATTGACCGTCGCGCCGCCCTGAGACTTGACCCAGCCGGAGACGGTAAACGTCATGTCCGGCGCGGCCTCCAGGATCTGGGACACCTGCCCCTTCGCGGCGCCGCCGACGCTGGCGAGCCGAAGCGAGGCCGCGCCGGCGTGATGCTCGGAGGTGTCCCGGGCCAGCGCAAGGCTGCCGGAGCCGGTCCATGTGACCGCCCATCCCTCCGGCGCATTCGTCCCGCTCTCCATGCCGCCGTTCGACACCGCCAGGGAATGCATCGGCGCGTCCGTGGATTTCGGCGCCGCGACGATCGCAGGAGCCGAGGCAAGCGCGGCGGAAACGCCCTGAGCGCCGGGAGCCGGCGGCGCAATCCTCCACATGCCGTAACACTCGCCGTTCAGCCAGGCTTCGCGTGTCTTCGGGTTCACGCGGATGCAGGAGACTTCATGCGGGCCGCCGCTGGCGCCGGCCGGCAGCGGCGTCGTCACGGTCAGGTTCCGCCAGGTCTTTCCGCCGTCCGTGGACCGGCAGACCGTAGCCGCGCTGGCGTAGGTGTTCTGCGGGGCGCCGACATAGACCACGGAAGGCTGCTGCGGATCCACCGCCACCGTCCACACCCGCTCGTGGCCGTACTGATCCTTGGGCGTCTCCAGCGTCGTCCACCCGGTCCCGTCATACACCTTCAAACGGTCCTGCGAAGCCGCGTAGATCCTTCCCGTCTTGTGATCCAGGGCCAGATCGACGAGGCCGCCCGCAATATCGGCGACCTTGGTCCACGTGGCGCCGTGGTCCGACGAGCGCACGACTGATTCGCCTTTTCGGCCGTACAGGACATTCGTCACGGGATTGGCGGTAAAGACGCCATCGCATCCGTCCATGCGCGCCCATGTGGCGCCATGATCCGCCGAGCGGATATCCGACGCGAAACAGACATTCCCATCGGCGGGATCGGCGAAGGTGACATCCGAGCCATGGAACTCCATCGGCTTGCCGTCAGCGCCTTTGATTGTCGTAAAGGTCGTTCCGCCATCGCGCGAAACATGCAGCTGGCGCGGCGTTCCCCAGGAGTCCGCGTCGCCGGAGATCATCAGCGATTCGTCCACGGCGAGCGCGGCGTATTCGTGACCGCCCCACCCCTTGCCGGAAACGTCCCGGTAATTCCAGGTGGCGCCGCCGTCTTTGGTGAACGCGCCGTTGTAATCTTGAAAGCCGAGAAACACCGTGCCGGGCGCATGCGGGCTGAAGTTAAAGGTGGCCCCGAGCATCACGCCGTTGTAACCGTTGTTGGACCAGCGGAAGCTCTTGCCGCCGTCGGTAGAGATCGTCGCCCAGTCACCGCCAATTCCCCACGCCACATTCGGGTCTTTTGGGCTCCATGTCGTATAGCCCTGCCGGCCGTTGGGCGGCAGCTCCGCAAGCGTATTATCCGTGCGCGCCCGGGTCCAGGTCGCGCCGCCATCCCAGGACACATAGCGCGGCCAATCGAAATCGGGCTTGGTATAGGGACTGATCGGCACGAGCCAGCATATCATCCGCTTCGGGTCAGCGGGACTGACCACGATTCCGTTGATCGATCCGCTTCCGCGCGCTTCCAATCCCTTGCCGGCCAGCATCGTGAAGCTGTCTCCGCGATCGTGAGAAATAAAGACGCCCTGCGAGCTGCAAATCACGATCGCGCCATCCGAAGTGATGTCCAGCCCATCCACTTCCCCCTTGCGGATATGCGCGAACGTCTTACCTCCGTCCGTGCTTCGGAACGCGCCCTCCGCGCCGACGGTGTAGATTCCGCCCTGCGCGTCCACGCGCAGCAGCCCGGTTCCATTGGGTCCCTGGGTCCAGTCGCGCGCCGGGGCCGTGACATTGGGAGCGCTGACCTCGCGCCAGGTTTCGCCGCCGTCGTCACTGCGATGCAGGCCGATTCCGTACCCATTGTAATAGGCGCGCGTGCATTCGCCCTTCGCCTTGTCGTAGGAGCTCGGGTCCCAGGCGACCGCCCCGGTCACGCCTTCGTCCCTCGCCAGCACATGCTTCCACGAGGCCGCCTTATCTTTCGACAGATAAAGACCGTTGGGCGAGGGCCCCCAGCCGTCCTGCCAGTTCATGGAGTTGGATCCGACGCCCAGAACATGCTTCGCGTTCTTCGGATCGATGGCGAAGGCGTTGGCTCCGCGCGCATCCCAGCCGACCATGGCGATATTCCAAGTTTTGCCGCCGTCCATCGATCGATACAAACCGCCGACATCGATAGGCAGCAGCAGAAAGTTCGGATCGGCGGGACTGACGGCGATGGGATTGCGCGGCCACTGCGCGCCTTCCCCGCCGGGAAAGACGCCAGCTTTTTTCCCCGCCGGCGAAAGCAGCGGCATCTTGATCCAGTTGGGGGCAGTAACGCTGGGGGCGGCCGCGAGAGCCGTGGCCGAGGCGGCGCCCGTCGCAAAAAATGCGGCGCACAATATCAGTGAATTTCTCATAATCGTTCTCGTCGCGTTCGGCGCTGAGCGGCGCCGAACGCGTCGTTATTGTCATTCCTCCGCGCCCAATGGCGCGGGCTTTCGTGAGTCAAGGCGAATCGCGTCTAGTTCCCGTTACTGCGCGCCCTGGCGGCGGCTTCGGCCTGCTGTCCCTCCTGCGCGTAGCGGTCCGCCATGCCGCTTTGCTCCGCCTGCTTCGCCGCGGGAGCGGACGAAGGAATCGCGGGCGCCGAAGGGGCAGGGGCCTCAGATGCATTATGGGCGCATCCAGCCGTCAGCAATATCGGCAGAACGACGGCGAGCAGCGCCGCAGCGGACAGCCGGCGGCTTTCGCCTATCAGGGCGGGCTTTCTCCACAAGAATTGCCGAAACATATCACACTCCATCGCAATTGGATCTTATGGCTGCAGAGTATATTCGAACTGCTGAAGCGTAAACGCCTGCCGGCGCGTCCATTTGGCGTGACCGTCCGCCCAGACAATGTTCGCGCCGCCCTGATGCCGCAAGGCAACATTCTGCGGACCGCAAGGGCATCCCCAGTTTACCGAAGTATCGTTATCGATCCCATCTTTGAAGGGCTGCGTGCACGGGCCGCCGCTGCCCGCGTTTCCATCGCTCACCAGGATATCGTTCGGATTTGGGCTGCCCCAGAAGTCCGTTTCGGGAGTGCCATCCGGATGCGTCCAGGCCGCGAATTTGATATTCATGTTGACCTGCGAGTACGCCCCGCCCCATGACGGCTGCACGGCTTCGGCGACAAGGACGGTGTTGGAGGGCGTGGTGACTTTCGCGATCGATTGCAGGCTCAGCGGATCGCTGAACCCATAAGCGTCCGCGCGGCGCGGCGCGTCGGGGCACTGGGCTAATAGCCGGGAAGTAGTGTATGGCTGAATGATGTCGAGCCAATCCGTATACGGATTCGTGGTTGTCCAATACGTCCCCGATGTGGGAAACTTCTCGTCGTTATCCTGCACGTATTGCATCATGGCGAGTCCCATTTGCTTGACGTTAGACAAGCACGCGATCGCACGGGCTTTTTCACGAGCCTGAGCGAAGACTGGGAAGAGGATCGCAGCCAGTATCGCAATTATAGCGATAACAACGAGCAGTTCAATGAGTGTAAAGCCTTGCCGTTTCATTCTGTTTCTCCTTTGTCTTTCGACGTATGGCGCCAGGAATATTGCGATAAACAATAAAAGTTGCAATAAGAGCGATATTAGACATATCGCGGGAGATCCCATTATCTCCTAAGGAGGCGGGCCGGTCGAGCCGCGCACGATAAGCTCGGCGGGCAGTTCCAATTTTTTCGCCGGAGCCGAAGGGTCCCGCAGTCGTTCCTGTAGCATGGCGATCGCGCTCGCGCCGATTGCTTCGTACGGCTGGCGCATCGACGTCAGGGTCGGATGCTGGCGTATGGCGAAGGCGTCATCGTTGAACCCCGTCACCGACATATCCTCCGGCACTCGCACTCCGCGCTGATGGAGCGTGGTCGTCACCAGCGATGCGATGTCGTCGCTCGTACAGCAAACGGCGGTGGGCCGCTTTTCGGCGGGCAGCGCCAGCATGGCGTTTACCGGCCCGGCGACAGTCATGGCGTCCCAGGGCAGAGCTCCGGTAAAGATCAGCGATTCCTCCGCCGCCGCGCCGTGCTCCAGAAACGCCTGCCGGAAGCCGGCGAGACGCGGAGGAATATAATAAAACTGCTTCTCCGAGCTCAGCAGAGCGATCCGCCGATGGCCCAGGCCGAGCAGGTACTGCGTCATCTGACGCATGGCCTCAAAGTTCTCGACATCCACACAGGGCAGGCGCGGATCCTCACGCCAATCCCCCACCAGGATACACGGCGCGTTTCTTTCCAAAAGCATCGGGATCAACCCGCTGTCTGGAGGCTGAAAAAACATCAGCAAGCCGTCGCATCGCCCGTCGGTCAGCTTGGCGAGGTAAGCCTGATCGGTCCCGGACGGATGCGCCGTGAAGACCATCACGTCCATCTCGCTCTCAGTGGCGGCCTCCAGAACGCCATCCAGCAGCGCGCTGAAATGCGGGTGGCGCAGCGGCGAGGTCGGCGTCGGCGGCAGCAGCACGCCAAAGGTGTCGCTTTGCTGACGCACCAGCGCCCGCGCCACCGCGCTGGGATGGTAGCTGAGCTCCGCCGCCGCACGCTCCACCCGCTCCCGCGTGGTGGGGGCGATCTGCGCGGTCGACTTGCTGTTCAGAACCCGGCTCACGGTCGCCAGAGAAACTCCGGCTCGCGCGGCGACATCTCGAATGGAACTCTGCATAGTGAATTATGCTCGCAACACAACAATATGAAAAGGTTTTCTGAAAACGTTTGCAGCGAACTGTCCCTATATTATCACGCCGCCGTTTTTTTGTCAAGCGGTTCCCAGGGCATTTTTTACGCCCCCCGCCATACAGGAAGATTTTCCCTGACGATCAACAAATGCAGATTTTTTAACTATCGATGAATCCTACAAATAAAAGGAAATTTTTACCAATAAAAATGTCACTTTCACTATTGACAAGAAATGTATGCAGTGATATGATTACGGGGATAACTAACTGCAAACGTTTTCAGAAAACCTTTGCAGTGGCGTTTTAAAAGCTAGTTTCGCAATACAGAAACATAGGAGTGTGTTTTCGTGCCTGCAAAACCCCCACTGTCATGTTCCTCGCCAATCAAATTGGCGCTTGCCGCTGGATCTGCTGCGGCAATACTCATCTTTGGCTCCATGCAGCCGGCGCACGCCGGCCACTGGGTCTATAACTTGCAAGGGACTGGAGCCTACTCACATGTAATCGGTCTAAATTGTAGTTATCCCCCAACACCTACTGGGCCTCCCTATGGCGTCACAGTATCGAACGGCGGGAGTTCAGCGAATGTCAGTTGGAATAACATCATCCACGGCGCGGATACCTACACGCTCACGGCGACCGCAACATTGACATGGACAAAGGATAACGCCAATGACATCTCGCAGCCGCCCCAGCAGGTAGTCGTCCTGGAAACAGCCACAGCCTCTGCCGGAATTGTTCCAGTAGAACCCCCAGGGGCAATCTCCGCTTCAGATGGCTTGGCCGACCCTTCTACTGGAGGCACACAAAGCCAAACGAGTTCCGGAAGCCATGTCTGGCAGCATGCCGTTCCGGCCGGGACCACGACGCTCACTATGCCGATGAGGACCTTAATCTCGTCAGAGCCGTATAATGCGGGAGAAGCCGGTGGAACGATTAGCTATACCGTGACGACGCTTGGCGCAAGTTTAAGCGGAAACAGCACGATCAATACATCCCCCTGGGATCTCAACTGGCCGCGTTTCTTTAGCGGAACGAAATGTACGATCAACGGCAATGCGGTCGCCGCGTCGGGTTACGTCACGTCAGCCCAGCTCTCCATCGCAGGGACAACAGTCAATCAGTACACCGATACAGGGACGCACAAAACGTCGCTTTCGATCGCCGACACCTTCGATAGCACGCACTTCGCAAACAATGCCCTGGTGACATACAAGATGACCGTCCAGGACAGCGGCGGCAACTCTTATTATTTGACAGGACAAGGGCCGACGCTGAATAAGGGCTATGGAGTCGTCAATACGGATGGCGACTTCAATCCAGGCATCGCAGCCGCTGTTCTCGGAAACATGATCAACTATGCGCAGAGCCCAAGCGCAGGAGATTCCAAGGCCACGATCAATAGCAATTTACCAAACTACACCGCGTTTTACATCGCCACTCATGGGAATAGCACGGGATTTGGCGATGGCTCGATTGTAGGAGGTCAATCGCCCCTGCCGTACTACCAGCAGCATTTTATTGCCTACCAGGCGACCAGCCCCGATATCGGCGTGACAAACGATATCACCGTCAAGGCTGCGAATCCGAATTTGCCTCCCTATAACCTTGTCGATATCGACGCATGCAACAGTGCTGGAAATGGCGCCGCCGCTTCGACCGGAGCAACGTCGTTCGGTATCAACTCTTCGGACCGGGCGCTTCTTGGCTGGAATGCCGAAGAATACACGAGCAACTACGCCTGGGTCGCACGAGTCTGGAACAATTTGGCGCTGGGCATGACGTTGAAGGACGCCGTCAATGCAGCGACCAGTAAGGGACGCCCCTCGGGACCTGACGCCAATAACCACCCCGTGCCGATCAATGGAGTGATCCTGGGCGATAGCGCGACAAAACTCCATGGAGTGTATGGCGGCGCAGGGCTTGCCTGGCATCTGCCATAGGCGACCAAAAAGTGATATTTCAGGAGGTTCATAAACGATGAAAAACAGATACGTTTTTGCTTGTCTCGCCGGCCTCTCGTCCATGCCTCTGGCGGCGCAGGCGCAGTCACCGACTTTGACACAGGCTCAAGCAATTCAAATCGCGTCGACATTTTGCCAGGCGCTCGGCGCGCCGGTGACGCTGGCGAATGGAACGGCGACGTTTCCCGCCGCGCCGCAATGCCCCGGCCTCCAGGCAGACCACTGGCAGCCGCGCTGGAGCATTACATTTCCCGGCCAGGCGTCATTGGAAGTCGTGGATGCGACAAACCAGGTCAACCATTACGAAAATGTCCAGTACGAGAATCAGCTAAATAATGGCCTGGAGCCTTCCGGATCGCCGATCGCCTCCGGCGCCGCGCTGACGGATGCGCAGGCCGTTTTGACCGGCGCGGGCGGCGTCACCGATATCGCCTCTCCCTCCAGCACGCTGAATGCGTCGGGGACAACAAAGACGGACGCCGATACCTGGCTGGTCATCTGGAACAGGCAAGTCAACAGCATTCCGTATAAAGACCAGCAGGTCACCGTGACTCTGCAAGCGGAAACCGGAATTCCGATCCTGTTTGATCTGGAGTATCCGTCCGCGCCCCCGGCGTCAACCAGCGCCACGGTCACGCAATCCCAGGCGCTGACCACTGCGGGAAATCAATTGACGACAGCCGGAATTACGCAAACAACGCTGCAAAGCGCCACGCTCCAGGTCGTTCAGCCGAACACATACTGGCAAAACGGCGGCTCCTCGGTTCCCAGTGCGAATGCGATAGGCGTTGTGGTTTGGAATTGTCGCTATCTTGCGACCACCGGCAACACCTATGAAGTCTGGGTCGATGCATCAAGCGGCGCGGTGGATGGAGGCTTCCCCTACATCATCGCCGGATCGGCGAAGCATCCCATTAAGGCGGAATTGGTTCATGGAGCCAAGACCTCCCACAAGAAGAAAAAGGTCCATTAACGCGAGACAGTAGCGTCTTCACACGCAATGGCGCGCTGCTTGTAAATTGCAGCGCGCCATTGGGCATTTTTATCCCTCTCTCAAAAAAACGAGCTTTGCGCCTTCTTCTGTAAAGGTCGCAGTAATCACAGCATGTCCTTCGGCGTCCATACGCACGGCGACGCCGTCGTTGCTCCAGGAGCCGGGCGCGGCAATCGCGCGCGTAATATAGTGGTAGACGCCGGCGGTGGAGGCGAAGATGCTGACGACGCCTTGTCCGTTTGGCGCGATCTTTTCGTAGATCTCGGGGCTGCCGCCCGGCAATCCTGTGCGGATCAGCGGCGCGGCGGTGATATCGTCGCGGATCTGCTTGTAGACGGCGAGCGCTTCGCCAAAGCGCGCGACGCCGGCTTGCGAGATGCTCAGAAGATCTCCCCAGATCCCGTTGTGTCCGAGCACGAGCGAGGCCAAACTGATCCACTGATTCACATCGCTCGTCACGGTTTTCGAACCGCGCCAGCCGTACTTCTCGTAAATGTCGTCGGGCAGGTAGTGGGTCAGGAACAGAACGCTGGGAATCCACTTGTCGTAAGTGAGCGGCGTGCGGCAGATCCAGGCGCGGGCGGGGCCGGGATAGAAGAACAGATTGACGTTGCCGTCGGCGGGGACCGGCATGTCGTAGTTTGTGTTATAAGGACCGTTGTTGATCAGAAAATATTTCCCCGCCGCCAGAAAGCTCAGTCCGACCGAGCGGCCGCCTTCGGTGATATCAAAATCGACCACGGCTTCCGGGCACGCGGCGCAGAGCTTGTTCACCACGCGGGACATATAATCGACCTGCTGGAAGGCGTAGCTGTCCGCGCGCTCCTTCGGCGTATTGTCCGGGCCGCCATGGAAGTGACCAGGATCGTCGCAGCCATATTGCCCGATGGCGTCCCACTTGAAGTAGGTGACGCCGACCTCGCGATGGAGGCGAATCAACTCATCGGCAAACGCTTCCCAGTAGCGGCTGACCAGGCACAAGCCCTGGCTCTCCTCACTCTCCCACACCGGCTGCGGATCTTGCGGTTTGCCGCCGATAGTCATCAGGCAATCGTCATGGTCGCGCCGCATTTGCGATGAGACGGCGGCGACAGTCGGGTTGAACCACAATCCCAGCGTCATTCCATATTCGTCCAGCTTCTCTTTGACGGCGCGCAGACCATCGGGAAATCGACTCCGATTCACGCGCCAGTCCCCTGTCTTCTCATACCAGCCCGTATCGATGACGAAGACATCGACGCCCATGTTGTGCGCGACATCGATCTCCGCCAGCATCCGCTCCTGCGTGATCGAATCGAGATAAGCCTTGCCATACCACGCCTTGTTGCGCTCCTGGAAGTTCCAGGTGTTGTAGAAGATATCCGGCCGACGGCTCGCCGCGTTCACCGTCATATGATGCAGGATGAACTCTCGGTAGGCCGCCGCCATCGCGTCGGCGTCGCCATCAATCGCGGCGGCATGCAGCCAGGGCGTTCCGTGTGGCCGCGCGTCGTCCACGATCCGCCCCGCGCAGTAGCTGCCCTTGACCGCCCGCAGCGCCGCCGAGCGGTCGGGCGCAAGGTCGTAAGACAGAAACGCGTCCGGAACCTGCGAGCCGTGTTCATAAGCGATCAAAAGCGTGGACGTCTCATCCGAGCCGACCAGGATCGGTCCGATCAAACGCTGACCGTTCTCAAAGTCAGGCGGCAGGACTTCCCGCTCGCTCAAACAAAACGAGTGCGCCATCTCGTTGAACTCGGCCAAACGAACCTCGGTGATCTCATGCATCTGCCCAAATGACACCGCAAGATACGTCAGATTGTCGCGCCCCGTTTCTTTCGTCAGCCGCACGGGGGCGTCGGCGCGCAGTTCATAGCGGAATCGTACGACGGGGCTGCCTGGGGCGACACGAAATGTCGCGCGGAGCGTCAAGCCCAAATGTCCTTCGATGGGCGCGTCCCAGATGTACTCGGCGACTCCATTGGGCAAAACGACGGGCGCGCCGACGGAAGCCAACCTCCCCATCGCCGTCACCAAGCGGCCATCGACCTCAAAGACCGGCGGCGCGAACTCGAAGTCGCGTCCGCTGGCATGGACGGTAAGGCGCCACAGGCGGCCGGGTTGATTGGGAATGTCGATCGTAATCTGGTCATTGGTGATCATGGGTGATTCCGAAACGAGAAGATTTGCGCGAAATTGCAATAGTTGCAAAGAAAAGATCGGCGACGAAAGCGCGCCGCCTACTTTGCCGGAGCCGTCGATTCGCGGATCACAAGCTTCGTCGGAAGACGCAGCCGCTGCGGCGGCGTCGCGGGATCGTCGAGCTGGGTTTGCACGAGATCGATGGCGCAGCCGCCGATCGTTTCATACGGCTGAGCGATCGTCGTCAGCGATGGGTGCTGGCGCACGGCGCTGCTGTCGTCGTTGAAGCCGGTCACGGAGATGTCCTCCGGCACGCGCAGGCCGACACGGCTAAGGGCAGAAATCACGATCGCCGCGAGGCTGTCGTTGGTGCAGAGCAGCGCGGTCGGGCGCTGATCGATCGGAAGCATCATCAGCGCGGCCACGGCCCGCAGCACTGTGCTCGGGTCCCATGGGATAAGGTCGGAGATGAGAAAACGCGGATCGGCGGGTATTCCCTGCCGCGTCAGCGCTTCCTGATACCCCGCGATGCGCGGGCCGACATAGTAACCGATATTCGAGCTAAGAAGCGCCAGTCGCCGATGCCCGAGGCCGATCAGATACTCGGTCATGGCTCGCATGGACTCATGGTGCTCCACATCCACGCAGAACAGGCGCGGATCCTCGCGCCAGTCGCTTGTCAGGACAAACGGGACCGAGAGATTGAGCAGCTCGGTGAGGATATCATTTTCGGAGGGCTGGTAGAGGACGATCAGGCCGTCGCATCGGCCATCGCAGAGCTTGCCCAGGCGCTCCTGCGTGCTCGACGTTGGGTGAGCCGTGAAGACCATCGTGTCGCGCCCGCGCGTCGTCGCCGCCTGGAGGACTCCTTCGAGCACGGCGCTGAAGAATGGATCGCGCAGCGGCGCCTGGCTGGTCGGGGGCAAAACGACGCCGAGCGTGTCGGTCTGACGCCGCACCAGCGCACGGGCGACGGCGCTGGGCCGGTACCCCATTTCGAGGGCCACCTGGCGGACCCGTTCCTGCGTCTCCGGCTTGATCCGGGATTTCGAGTATCCGCTCAGGATGTTGGAAACCGCCGACACGGACACCCCCGCCCGGTCCGCAACATCCTTCAATCTCACCGCCATTGCAAGCAAACTCCCGCCGCGACGCCCGCTCAAACGTTACAGCAAAATTATATCACTCTTCATACGCGCTGTCAACTCGCCAAGCGGCAAGCCCCGACGCCTTCACCGGGAATGCGCCCGCCGCCGCGCCGTGGTTTGCAGGCGCCAGGTGGCTTCCTGATCGACCGATTGCCCCGGCCCAGGAGCGGACAGCGGACTGAGCGCCTCCAGCTCCAGATACGCGACAGCGGGATCGCCCCGATTGTATACTTCGATGCTGGATCCATGATCCGGGTAGGCGCCTTGCGTCCGGGAGCCGAACTGGATCGTAAAGACCGTGTCGCGGGACGGACTGCTTGGATAACGCGCCGAGAGCCGGTTCGCGGGGTTATCCACGCCCAGCTTATTGTCGACATGATTGACGTGATGGATCTGAAGCGTGCGCCCGGCCACGCGCCAATTCGGATCGCCGTGCGCGCCCGGCGTCAAAGCGATATATCCCTTGGGAAAGCGGCTATTTGGACTGAGAGGAATGGTCACGAAGGCGTCGGGGCGCGTCTGCGCGATGCTCCACACCCCGATGCGATATGTGTCCGCGGCGCCGGCGCTCTTAATGAAGCGCTGGGATAGGTGAACGCTCGCCCCGCGCGGGTCCATGGTGATGTCGCGCACGACGCGCAGGCCGTAGTTTTTCACCCAGGGCCCGGTAAGGCGGATCCCATTTGGGAGGCGGCTGACGCTGTAGGGGCCGCATTCGAACTGGCGGTCCGGGGGCCATTCCCCGCTTTGATGCTGATGTCCGGGCCAATCGCTCTGCGGCGAAGGCCAGATTTTTTCGCCGCCAAAGTTCGCCCAGTCGCCGGGCATGACCGCGGCGGATTGCCCGGCCAGGGCCGGGTTGATCCACAGTGGGTTCGTGGCCGGCTGCCCGGTGAGGCGATAGTCAAGAATACGGCCGATTCCCGGCGCCACGATCAGGTCGGCCGTCCCGTTCGTGATCCGATACACGTCGCTCCATCCTCGGAACGAGATCAATTCGACGCGGACCAAGGAGCGAGATGCGGCGGCCGCCGCGCCGCGATGGGCGGCGTTTGCAGGAGCGCACAGGACCGAAAACGTCGTCGCGATCGATGCGAGACGCAGCGCGGTGCGTCGGAGGGTCATCATCCGGTCTCCAGTCGTCCGTAGCGTTCCACGGATAAAGCGTTACAGCAGATTATATCCCTCGGAATAGCCCCTGTCAACACGCCGATGAGCCATCCGATCGTTTAAGATCGTATGGCTCATCGGCGCCGGCGATCAGTACGCGGTGAACGTCCATCGCTGAGCGTTGGTTCCGTTGTCGGTCCAGATCTGCACGTTCGTCCCCGCCGCGCTAGAGGCGTTGCTGACATCCAGACACGCACCCGGCGCGCATTTCGGGCTCAGCTTATAGGTTCCGCTGCCCGTATCCGTGACCAGCCATTCCTGCGCGCTCGTGCCGTTATCGGCGTAAAGCTGGACGTTGGTTCCGTCCGTCGTCCCCGAATTGCTGACATCCACGCAAAGACCAGTCGCCTGCTGACTGGTGATCTTATAGTAGCCATCGGAAAGACGCGTGAAGTACCAGCGCTGCGGGTTGAGGCCGTTGTTCGTCCAGATCTGCACGTTCGAGCCGTTCGTGGTTCCGCCGGCGGAATCGTCAAGACGACAGGCCGTGGCGCATGAGGGCGTCAGGGCGTAGATTCCATTGGCGATGTTCGCGCTCACGGCGGCGGCGCTCCATCCGGTGGCGTTCGAGATCCACTGGGTCAGACTGTCCGCCATTAACTTGTGCTGGATGGCCTTGGGATGGAATCCAAATCCCTGCTGGGTGAATGTGTGCACGAGCAGCTTGCCGTTAGTGCGAGCCGTCGCGAATTCGGAGTCGGTCTGTAAGTGGGTGAAGGGACCGTTGATCCCGTCCTGGCTCACGAAGAATGTCGGATCCGTCATCGTGGTGTTCATGCAGACGATTACGGCGTTCGGGTAAGCCGTCCGCAGGTTTCTCACCTGAGTCAGATAGTCGGCGACGAATTTGGTATACGCCACATCGTAGGATCCGCCCTGGCCGATGAAGGATTTGTCGTTCTGTCCAAGACCGACGACCACCACATCCGGCGTCCACTGTGTCAGATCGTATAGCGGCTCGGCGGTCGAGAAGGCCAGCCGGTTCCACACGGACAGCATCGGCGTTCCGGCGGCGCCGTAGGACACGCCAATGCCGCCCTTGCCGATGATCCGGTAGTCGGCGTTCAGATTGCGGCCCGTTTGTCCGGTGTAGGCGTTGTAGCTGCTGGCGGTCCAGAACTGATCGTCATTGGGGTCGTCGTTCGGTCCCGGGACGTTCGGACCGGAGAGCGGCGAGGCGAATGTCGTGGAATCGCCGTAAAACTCGATGCGTCGATTGGGCAGCGGATCGGCCTGGTCCAGCGCCGCGCCGTTGTCCAGAACGATCGATTCCAGCCAGCTTTGACTGGCGGTGTCGCCGTTGTCCCGGATCACCAGCGTATGCGTACCCGTTGAGAGTCCCGTGGCGACCGTTTGGGTATCGCCAAGCGTCAGGATACTGTCCTGGCGCAGGGAGCCGTTACTGTTGGTCAGCGGCGTTCCGTCGAGAATGTAGCAGAAGGGAACGGCGAAGCCGGGGACGAGCAGGTTGCCGCTCCCGTCCCGATCCTCCGAGACGCGCAGGTTCATTCGGAACGTCGTACTGCCGTGAAATTTGATATGGATCTCCGTCCCTTCCCAGTAGAACTTCACGGCCTTGCCGTCGGGACTGTACTGATCGTTGAAGGGAACCGTGCGCCCCTGGTAGACGACATGAGAATCCGCCCCGCTGAATGCGGCGCTTGCCTGCGCCGCGCCCATCGGTCCCAGGGCAAGCGCAGCCGCGCCCATCGCGATCCACGCCGATTTGTGTCTCCGGCTTTTCTGATCGGAGTTTTTGAGAGTTGTTGTCATCGCGTTTGTCCTTTGTATGTTTCGTTCAAAATCAATTCGCGGCGATCGTCCACCGCTGCGCGGAGCTGCCGTTGTCGGTCCAAATTTGCACATTGGCTCCCGGCGTGCTGGAGGCCGCGTTGACGTCCAGGCACATGCCGGGCGCGCATTTGGGCGTAAGCTTGTAGGTTCCGCTTCCGGTATCGGTCACCAGCCAGCGCTGCGCGTTGCCGCCATTGTCGGTATAGATCTGGACGTTGGTTCCGTTGGTCGTTCCCGATCCATTCACATCCAGACAAAGGCCGGAGCCCTGCTGGCAGGTGATTTTATAGTAGCCGTCGCTTTGACGCGCGAAGGACCAGCGCTGGGGATTGAGACCGTTGCTCGTCCAGATCTGGACGTTGGATCCGGCGGTCGTTCCGCCGCCCGAGTCGTCCAGGCGGCAGGCCGTGGCGCACTGGGGCGTCAGGGCGTAGACGCCGTTTGCGATGTTCGCGCTGACCGGGCCGGACTGGTAAAGCTCGATATCGTCCATGCGCACCCACTGACCGGCGCCCGCAATCTGGAAACCGATCTCGCACTCGCCGTCCGAGACGGGAATGCCGCTGATGCTGATCTGAACCCAGTCCCCGCTGCCCGAACCGGTAGCCGGGATCCCGGCGGTCAGAACCGCGCCGCCATTTGGATCGGCGTAGCGCCAGGCGTACATATTCGCGGTGCTCAGTCCGCCGCTGCTTTGCACCCAGGCCTTGAGCGTGTAGGTCCCGTTCGGCAAATTGGCGATCAACTGATAGGGCTGGATGGAGTAGGCGGAGCTGCGATAGCAGGCCATCTGATAGGAGCCGCGATGCGCCACGCCCAGGTTTTCGGTATAGCAGGCATTGTAATCGCCGGAGCCGTTGGGACTGTATTTGCTCCAATCGAGGGGCGCGGAGACGGCGGCGTGGTTGTATTCAAAGCTCGGGTTGATCGCATAGTTCAGCGGAAGCGTGGAGGCGCGCGGCGTTCCGCCGCCGCCGATGCTGGCTGCGGTGTTGTTGTCCACGACTTTGAGCGCGCCGTAGATCGCCCGCACGTCGGAGTACCACGCCGTCCCCGTCGCCGTCCCCGAGTCCAGCGCGTAGCCATATGCGCTCTGAAAATCGGTTTCGACTCCGTTCTCAAAGCAGATATTGAGCCGGTGACCGCCATTCGGCCGAAAATTATTAGCGGCGGAGGTGTCCACTACGTAGCCGCCGAAGTCCTGGAGCGCGTGAAACAGCTTCTTGCCCGGGACGGTTTGCAGCCCCAGAGTGCTCTCCGTGGCGCTGGAAGGAACGGCCAGCAGTGATCCCATGCGCAGGGCGGAGTTCCCGCCGAGGTAGCCCGCATACCCCGCGTCCGAGGTCGTCGCTGGCCAGCGGAACGTCTGATTTCGGTTCGTACTGTCGCTGGAATTTCGGTAGAGCTGATCCCAATCGAGCTCAATCTTAATGGCGTGCTTAATCGGGTTGCTCAGATTGTTGTCCGTGATCTCGCCCTTGCGAATATCGCCGCCCAGACAGGACAGGCCGCTGCCGGCGTGCTCGCCGCCATTGCCCGGTCCATAGAGACTGGTGGAAAGATATTCGGGACCGTCGTTTCCGTTGAAATAGAAACCCGTGAGGTCTCCCGTCGTGTAGCCGTTGCCGGCTCCGTCGTCGCGCCGGAGCGGGGTGAATTGGTATAGCGAGACGCCGTCCGGCTCCAAAAACGCCGCACAGTTATTTGGCGTATGGTAGGGCAAGTTGTACGGCTCAGGAAACCAGCCGTCGGCGACATGGATATTGAAATAAGCGTTGGCGTTGCCTGGCTGTGCGATCTTGCGCAGCGGATCGTTCGGGTTTTCCTGAATCAGATACTCCTGATCGTGGAGGAGATCCCCAAACTGCCCCAGAGTGATGGACGTATAGCTGGCGCCGGACCCAATCGGCGTATTCCAGATGCTGCTCGCCGCGAACGGCTGAAGCCACGGATCGCGCGACGACTGCGCATCCGCCGGCGCGAGGGCCGCCAACCCCGCGACCGCTCCCAGCCATGCCCAGACGCGCAATCTCCGCTGCGCCGAAGCGGCGTATCCCTGTCGATCCTGTTTCATCCTGACCTCCTTTGGTTTCGGCGTGATCGTAATGAATTGCGATCATAACAAAAAGATCTCACGTTTCAAATACCCGCATCCGACATAAGTCGGCCGATTCGATCGTTTCCGCTTCCCTCCTTGATAAGTTCTCCCAAAAATTAGAATTGCAAATATCTCAAAAGAAACGAACTGATAAACGGCCCAATCAAATGCTGTAACGTTGCATCACGATTATATCACTCGCTCGGACCCGTGTCAAGAACTAATTTCCGCCTTGCGGCCGCACACGTTTGAGAGCGGCGCATGCGATGCCGATGGATATTCAGATGGCGGATTAAAGTTTTTCTATTTGGTGGTATAAATAGACATGCAGTGGTCGGAAGGAATATGCAGCAAACCGCCAGTTGCACCACTCGCAGTCATCGGCGCACCTGCCACCGTTAAGCGCGGATCTTCACCTCATAGCGCTAAACGCTCACGCCCTTACCACTTTCATCGGCTTTCGAAAAACAATCCGGCAAAAGAGACATTCCGTCACGCTGACGGAGCGTTCGCCCACTGATCTTGCCAGTTGACGCGCCCCATTCTCTGTTACTTCACACTCACTTCTGATCCTCCAACCCGAAGTCGCATCGCCGGAAAACGATTCCGGCAGGCGATCCGATCGGCTTGCTCTCCGAGGAGGAGACCAAATGAAATATTCACGTCGAGCCGGTATCTCAACGCTGCTTCTCTCAGTCGCCAGCGCCCTTTTTGCCGCGAATCCTTCGCGCGCTCTTACATATAATGTCACCAGTCTCGCGGATGACGGCGGCGCGGGACAGTTGCGAACGGCGATTACCGCCGCGAACGCCAGCGCAGGCAGCACGATCACATTCCAAAAAGGCCTCTCGGGCAAGATCATTCTCAGCCCCACACTTCAGGCTCTTCCCACGATTACGGTGGGCGCAACGATTCAGGGGCCAGGCGCATCGCTGATCGCAGTGGATGGAAGCGGGACTTACCGGCCATTCCATATCAACTCCGCCAGCTCCACGGTGACTATCTCGGGCCTTACGATCCAGAACGGAATGGATTCGGGAGGAACGGGCGGCGCCGGTATCCTCGTGGAGTCAGGCTCCCTGGTTCTCCTCAACTCCACACTGGCGAACAACATTGCAACCGGCAACGGCGGCGCAATTTTGAATTACGGGACAGCCACCGTCCAAAACTGCACCCTGTCAAAAAACAGTGCTTACAACGGCGGCGGGATCTATAACTACACCTACTCCGGCGCCGGAGGGAACACAGCGCTCACGAAATGCGCCCTGACAGGAAATAGCGCCACTATCAACGGAGGCGGTATCTATGACTATACTTACTCCGGCACGGGCGGCAGAACCTGGCTGACGGGATGCACCCTATCGCGCAATGTGGCGGGCGGCAACGGCGGCGGCGTCTACAATTACACATATTCCGGCAGCGGCGGGCTCGCCGCCTTTAAGAACTGCGCACTGTCGAATAACAGCAGCGTCTACGGCGCGGGTATTTACAACTACGCCTATTCCGGCTCTGGCGGCGTTTCCACGCTCAACGACTGCTCATTGTCGGGCAACGCGGCGAGCGGCGCCGGCGGCGGCGTTTACAACTATACCTACGCTGGCAGCGGCGGACGCTCGACATTGACGGACTGCATCCTTTACGGCGATCCCGGCGGCGAAATATTCGGTTCGATCGCCGCGACATACTGCGACATTCAAGGCGGCCACGTGGGCGCCGGAAACATCAACGTCAATCCGCAGTTCATCAACCCAGGAAGCGGCAACCTGACTCTGAAGTACACCTCTCCGTGCATTGGCGCCGGGACGCCAGTACCGGGAATTACCAATGATCTTCCAGGCCAGGCGCGAAAGACGCCACCGGCCATCGGCGCATACGAAGGCGGCAGCGGAATGAGCGGACATAACGTTCTCGCCCTGCAAAACGCCTATACGCATTCAGTTGTGTTGTGGACCTTAAACGGCGCAAAATTTACTAATGGGGGGCTGGTGACGACGACACCTCAGGCCGGCTGGAACGTCGTGGGCGTCGCCGATTTCAACGGCGACGGAATGATCGACCTTCTGTTTCAGAATTCAGCGACTGGCTCATTAGTGGCCTGGTATTTGAATGACCTTGTGGTCACCGAAACGGTCGCGTTCCCAACTCCCGCAACCGGCTGGAAAGTCGTTGGAGTTGGCGACTTCAATGGCGACGGCAAACCTGACCTGGCTTTCCAAAATCAGACGACCAATGCGATCATGGTCCGGTTTATGGATGGAGCGCAAGACATTGGCGGCGGCCCGACGTCAAATCAGACGACCGCAGGATGGAAAGTGGTAGGGATCGGAGATTATAACGGCGACGGCGCCTCGGACATTCAATTCCAAAACGGCCCTGCTCTGGTTGTCTGGTACATGCACGGACTGGCTTTTGCCGGAGGAAGTCGCATGTCCGTCGATGCGCCGGCGAAATCGAATGTGGTCGCGGTGACAAGCCTGTACGGACAGGTGAACCCGGATCTTGTCTTTCAGCAATCCTGGGGCGGTCCCATTGAGATTTGGGAGATGAATAACATCAGCGTGATTAACAGCGCCAGCAACCCTTCCTTGAATCCAGGAGATGGCTGGATCGTCTCCGGCGCGAGGTAATACGCCACGCCGCAGGGGTTAGACACGGATCTCGATCGACTTGACGACAAAACGGGCCGGAGCATAATGCTCCGGCCCGTTTTGCTTCACTCTGGGGCGGCTAATGGGGCTCGAACCCACGACCTCCAGAACCACAATCTGGCGCTCTAACCGACTGAGCTACAACCGCCATGCGAGAGACCTTATTATACCTAGCGCATTCCGAACTGTCAATATTTTTTACGGATACGACAATAAAATCCTCGCGAACATCTGCAGAGTAGTATAATATCGAGAAGGAGCAGGCGTAATGAGCACGGTGCAAAAGCTGACGGAGCGGGGGCTGGTGAAGCCGCCGAAGTTTCTTCCGAACAATATTCAGTATGAGACGATCATGGGCAGCGTGGCCTATGGTGTGTCGAATGACCTCTCCAATCATTCAAATGTGTATATACGAAGCCAAGAAGAATTACTCTCACTCAGCCTCCCATGAAACCGCGTGAGAGGCTCCGAATTGCCATTTCCCGACAATGTCCCATCATTTTGCGCGGATCTCCTCAATAGCCTGCCTGCGCAATGATGGCTCGGATGCGCCGTAATGCATCGGCGGCGGCGTCCACATTCACCACGCAGTCGCTCAGGCTGCCGTAGTGATGCTCCAGGCAGTCCAGAAGAAGCTGCTTGATCTTCCCTTCGTCCGGCGCGGGAGGCAGCTTGCTGTTGGTGTACAGCGTCTCCAGATCCCGCTCCTTGCGTTCAAAGTGCGAAAGGACACCCGCCTGAGTCCACTCGCCTCGCCGGATCGATTTGAGCTGCTCGCGGTTGCGCTGCAAGTCGATGTCGCCTTCCATCAGAATCTGCTCCACCTCATCGAGCAGACGGACGACATGGTAGGCGTATTTGACATCGTACCCAAACTCCTCGACCAGCGCCTTCCGCTTGCCGACCGGCGCGTCCTTGCTGTTCATTTTATGGATCTGGCTGTAGGCGTATCCTTTGAACTTATGCCAGGCGCCTTTGTGCAGAAACAGCCGCCGATTCTCGCGCACCATGTTTCCGATCTGCGTACTGTGCAGCACACAGGTTCGGGGCGTGAAGAGCGAATCGATCATGTTCGGATTGTTTTCCATGCAGAGCTGGAAGTATTTGACGATGTTGTAAATCGTCAGGTCATATGTCCTCCCCTTGCCTGCCCCTGCGCTCTTGTCGAGCACATGATGAATCTGCCACTGCTCGAACCTCTCGATTTGCTGACCGAACCCGGGGATCTCTCCGCTCAGATGAGGAAAGAGAGTCTCCTTCTCGGGGATACAGAATCCATAAATGTCGGAATCGGACAAATCATTGGAAGTTCCGTAGGCCACGCTGCCCATAATCGTCTCATACTGAATATTGTGCGGAAGAAACTTCGGAGGCTTCACCAGCCCCCGCTCCGTCAGCTTTTGCACCGTGCTCATTCTAGAATCAGGTCCTCACTCGCATCACTCTGTACTTGGGCCTGGCCGGCGGATCAATCGCGGGCCAAGCCTGTTACACGAGATTCTACGCCCTGAGAACTTGCCTGTCAATGCCAGGAGCAAAGCTCGATCGGCCGCCAAAGAATATCACGCCGTCCGAATGAACGCATACTTCGGGTGGCCGCCCGCAGTATCGTTGATGCCGCGCGTTTGCCGCGCCACTTCCACGCCTTCACGTCCGCCATCCGTGTTCGTATTGCCCTCAATTGTTTTGAAAACTCCCGACGCCTTATCGTAGGAAGTCACGATTCCCGAATGTGCGTAGCGGCCGAGCTCCGGCTCCCACTTGAGCATCACCCATCCCGGCGCGAGCTGTTCACGCGCGTCGTCGGCCGAAACCAGCAACCCGTTCGCCTTCGCGTGATCCGCCTGGACCTGGCAGGAGGCCGTAGCGATCAGTAAGGTCTGTCCATTCACACTCGTGTACGCGGACCACGAGAACATGGCGTAGACGAACGCCATGCACCAGGGATTGCCGGGCGCGCAGTTTGCCGCGAGCAGAAACCGGTTAACCATGGGGCCTTCGTTCGACCCCAGCGGAACTTCCTTCGTTCCGATATATTGGGTGGCGCGTGCGATGACCGCCTGCTGACGCGCCGCTTTCTCTGCGGCGCTGATTTGGATGCTCAATTTCCGCTCCCTTCATTCGCATTCTCTTCACTGGATCCCGCCGGCGGATCCTGAGATGTTGGCGAGAGCACGGGGCTCTTGGCGGCGGCGCCGACAGCAGTGACGACAGAGACGCCAACCAGAGGCCAGTTGACCTTACCGGCTGCTGCGCTCTGAAACGCCGTGACGGCGGCGGCGGTCACAACCGACGCGATGGCGGTTCGGTTATGGTTCAAAAGGGACTTTAGCCAGCCCCAGAGATTGATTTTCAAATGACTTCTCCTGCTGCGAACAAAAGAAGCTCTGAGGCCATCGCCTCAGAGCTTCGAAGAGAATGGATAACGGACTGGGTTAGCCCTGCGCGATGACGTTCTGCGCGGCCGCGTTGGTGTCGTTCTCGATGCCGAGGATCGCGCTCAGGCGGTCGATCTCCGGCTGAAGGTCCGGGCCGGCGCCGCCGGCGTTCGCGATCTTCGTCTCCAGTGCCTGGAAGGCGGCTTTGACGTCGGCGTTGTTTTTATTCGACACCGCTTCAAGTTCAGCAATCTTGTTCTGAAGGTCGGTCTGGTTAGCCATGATTTGGTTTCCTATTCTGGTGGTGAGGATCAGACCTGCCGCCGCCACCGTCAGCAGCAGGAACGATTTGAGAGCGTTCACAATCAATCTCCGGAGTCGCTGTCCTCCTCGTCGTCGTCATCGTCGGGCACCGCGTCGACCGACGCGGCCGCGCGCAGCGGGCGGCCAAACTGGTTGCTGAGCTTGCCGGTTAAAAATCCGAGCATCAGCGTGATCACACCGGCGAAAGTCTGTTCTTTTCCTGATGGCGCGAACATGTAAAAGAACATGGACAAGACAATAAGGCTGACGCTCGCGACGATCATCACGAAATGAAGACTGGGGACGGGAGAGGGTTGGTTTTTCGTTTTCATATTTCAAAGTGTCGAAAAATAAGCCGCCCCAGAATTGAGGCGGCTGAAAATGCGCGACGCGGTTACGCCAGCGGCAGGACGCTGATCGGGAGATAAGTCGCGTTGGGGAAGGTGATTTCCTTGCCATCCGTCCAGGTGACATGGAACTCGCCGCGCCAATCCTGCGCGGTGTCCAGGTCTCCGGACGCCCACGGGTAGGTCACCACGCCGGTCGTGAGGTCGGTCGGCGGCGTTGCGGCTGCATCCACCTTCGGCGTCAGATCCATCGGCGCGCCCATGCGGAACATGATCGTCTGCGCGTCGGTCAGATCGACCGGGTTCCCGTCGGCGTCCTGAAGGACAACGATGAGATCCGGGAGCGTATCCCCAGCCTTAAAGGTCGTCACGCTTTGAGCGCTGACCTTCGTCGGGCATTTGATGGTCGGATGTGATCCGGACGGCGGCGTGAACGGCGCGGCGTTGTTTGGATCCTGCCCCTCGGCGTTATGTCCTTCCGCCTCGTTTGCTCCTGGCATGTCGGCCTCCTAAAGCGTCGTCAGCGCCGAGGTGTAAGTCCAGACGCGCGTCGCGTCCGTCGTGCCGATCTGAGGCGTGAATACCTCAGTCGCATAAAGCGTCGAGCCGATCGAGCCGTCCGTCGTCACGTTGTAGTAGCGTGTCGTCACAACGCCGGTGAGCAGGTTTTTGTTGGACCGGTAAGCGTGATGATCGGTGCTCGCCGCCAGCGCCTCTTCCTGCTTGCGTGTGAGCCCTCCCGCCTCCAGTACATCGGCGTCGATTGCGGCGACGATCTGCGCCGCCGTGGGCGGCGTCACCGGAAGACGTGCGAGGAGAGTTGTCGTGCCGGGTGTATCCGCTGAGCTCCCGCCGTATCCCGTGGGCGGCGTAGTCGGCAGGGTTACCGGTACCGCGCGCTGCTGGTAGTCGGTCGGTGGCGGAAGCCACCAGGCCGGCGCGCTGGCGTACTGAGCGGCCGTCAGCGGGACCGTGTAGGCGCTGGCCGCAAGCGGGACGCCGGTCGAGATCGTCGCGCCTGCCCACTGGGTTGCATTAGCAGGGATCGGCAACGTCTGTCCTGTGTTGTTGAACGACTGAGTGCCGGCGAGAGCGACCGGTGTTGTGACGCTTGAAGCGACTATCGACGGCTGCGTGTTGCTGCTGAGGATGACCTTTCCGTCCGTGCCCAGATTGGTCACGAGGTTGGTCAAGCCTTTGCCGTACGGACTCAGGCTGAATGTATCGCCCGCCGTCGGCGCATTCGGGAGCGCCGCCGCCAGCGTCAGCGTGCTGCCCGTCGCCGACCAGGACAGAACATGCGACGCCTTGCCTGCGTTGGGTCCAGTGAGCCACGTCACTTCATCGCCGCTGTAAATATCCCCAGCCGTAGTTGACAGATTCGTCGGGATTACCGTCGTTGTGGGCGACGCGCCAACGACCCCAGTGGCAAGGACAATCGCCTTATTGGTGCTTGCCGCCGTCGTGTTCGCCGCCACGAGTGTTTGCGGATCGGCCGAGCAGAAAATCACGGGCGGCGTAGAGGCGAAGGTGGAGCCGGCGAGTACCGGCGTCAGCGTGATCCACGCCTCGCCCTTCGCGGCGGCGTCGTAGACCACACCGCTGTTACTGCCGGCAAAGTGCGCGACGGCGCCAGGTGAGGCAATGGCGTTTCCATCCATGTCCGTAACTGACGCCACGGAGATCGACGTCGGGGTTCGCCTGGTTCCGGTGTCGTCTATGATGGTAGGGCCAGGGTATAGCACAGGCGCGCCCAGCGCGATGGCGCTCACGCAGAGCGAGCACAGGACCGACAGAGACGTGACGATACGTTTCATGGATCGCATAATTAACGGCCCCTCCGAGGCTGAAAGCCGAGCTTGATATTCACCGTTCCGGTGGCGACGGGATAAAGGACATTGGCGATATTGTTCGCCCACACCATCGAGACATAGACATCGCCGGGAATCGTGTTTCCCGTCCCAAGCGGGTGAACGTAGTCCGAACCGATCACCCCGTAATTGTCCATCGTCATCTGGTACATCAATCCTGACGGATCATTATTGAAGACCTTGCCGGGGTTTGTTGTCGCCTCCGCCGTGACGATGTTGGCGATGGCTCCTTGGTAGCCCACGAGCTTCGCCAGGGAAGCGTCCACATGGTTCGTTCCCTGGCTCATAATGTAGGGAGGGCACTGCAAGAGCACCTTTGTGTAGCCCGACGTAATGAGACTATCGACAATCGCCTGAAGCTGCGTCTGGTACGTGCTGGGGCTGAAGTTCCCAAACGATATGGAACTGTCGTTGATCCCGAGCTCGATGAAGGCAATGGGATATGTCCCAGGCGGCGCCGCCGTCTTCGCCGCCGGCAGGAGAGATCCTGTCGGCGCCCAGTCCAGCGTATTTTTGCCCGCGACGCCTTGATTGCTCGTCGTGACCCGCGCGACGCCGGCGAGACGGGCGCGCAGCTGGGACACCAGCAAATCACCGGATGCGATGACCGCAGTGGCCGCGTTCGGCGCATTCTGCACCAGCCAGGAATCGCCGATCAGGATCAAGCTGACCAGGGGAAGCGGCTCGCCGGCGATGATCGGGTAGTAGACGACCGAAGACGATTGGTCCGTCATAGACAGCTGATAATAATATTGCGTCCCATTCACGGCCGTATTATCGACCAGCGTCGGCGGGACGGTCGTCGCGGTCACTCCCGTGGTGGCGCTGCCGACATTGGCCCAGGCGGGACTGAGGCCCGCCGGATCCGTGGAGCGGCGCCACTGCGCGGTATAGTTTGGCGTTCCGCCCGTCGTATACGACGAGGATCCCGAGAACGAGATCGTGATCGTATTGCTGCCCGGCGTCATGACGGCCGACGTGGTGACGCCAGGCGTCAGCGGAGACGAAGAGGCGACGTAGGAGATCGTGCTGGGATTCGTGAGCGTCCCGTCGTTGGTCACGCTGATTGTGCCCGTGCCGGCCGCCGTCGGCGTAAAGGTGAACGTCGCCGACGGCGCGCCAGTCGAGAGCGTCACCGTCGTCGGCGTAAACGATCCCGCAAGCCCGGAAACCGCCGGCGTCACGATCCGACTGGACTGCGTGGAGCCAATGGGAGAGAGCGCGACCGTGAAGTTCGTGGACGCGGCATTCACGGCGCCAGAGGTTGGTCCCGTCAGCGTCAGCGCCGTCGCCGGTCCGGCCGAAACGGTAAGCGTCTGGGTTGCTCCCGATGGCCCAGTAACGGTGATCGTGGATCCACCCGCGAGGCTGCCGGGATCGACCGTGAATGTCGCCGCCGTCGTGCTCGTGGCGTTCTGAGAGGCGATGGTGGCGCCGGCAGAAACGCTGAACTGCGTCGATGTTCCCACTGCGAATGCGGTCCCTGTCCCCGTCACGGTGACGCTCTGCGCGCCGCCGCTGGCTGTCAGTGTGGTGGGAGAGAGCGCGAACGAAGGGGCAGTCGGCGTGATCGTGAAGGAAACGCCGTCCGTCGTGTCCGTGAGTGTGATTGTCCCGGTCGGCAGGGTGCCATCATTTACCGGAAGTGTGATTGACCCATCGCCCGAATTATAAGTCGGCGAGCCAATCGACACACCGGTGCCACCGCTCGTGTATGCGAATGCCGTCGAGCCGCTGAACGTCAGGCTAGTAGGGACGAGCGAATAATTCTGTGTCGTCCCGTTGGCGTAGCCGGGCGCTGAGACAGGCGTGGCGGCGATACTGGCGACGGCGACTTCCTGCGTGGCGAAGTCATCCACATAAGCATTACTGGAGCCGCCGGTCTGCCGAATGCCGCTGTACCCGGCCGCCGTGATCGTACTGCTTGTGACCGTTCCGTCCCAGCCCGAAGGCGTCGCCGCCGCGCCGTAGCAGCGCACGGAGATATTATTTCCGACAACCTGCGCTTCCAAGTAATACCAGGTGCCGCTCACCAGCGTTCCGGCCTGCGCCGTCCCTCCCGTCAGCGTCAGCGTCGTGGGAGTGTTCGAGACATAATTCTTGACGGAAATGGCGGACGCGCCGGCGGCGGGCGGGAAAACGACGATGCCTGTACTCGTCCCGTTGAAACGCAGGACGAGGCATCCGTAAATGGTTGACGCCGCCTTGAAATGGAACTTGACCGTGGGGTTGGTGTAAGTTTGAGTGTTATACCAAGTCCAGGCGCCCGATGTTGGGAGCGACAGCGCCTGCGCGCCGGAGTAGAACGCGCCGTTGCCGACCCGGTCGCCGCTTGCGGTACCCGTTCCGGCGGTGCCGGTCGTGCTCCACCCGGTTGGAAGGAAGTTGAGTGTGTCGCTGTCGAAGTTGTCGCTGTAGGGAGAGGCCAGCGCCGCCAGCGTTAGCAGCAGAAATAGAAATATGACCGCGATCGATGTCCGAAATCGGCGCATAGTGAATAGCTCCAGGCAAACAAAAAGCCGCCTCACGATTGAGGACGGCCAGAGAAAATTATTCCGCGCGGAATATAAACGCCTGATCAGAACTGCATCTGCACGGTGGCGAGCACGCCGCCGCTGTCCGGGTAGCCGTGCATCGCGAATTGCGGGAGCGTGAAATCCTCCAGCTTCGCGGGGAGGACGACGCCAGGAGCGCGCACATTCCCGAACGTGTAAATCTGCTGCAAGCCGCCTGTGCTCTGCGTCGTCAGCACGGCGGAGAACATCGGGAGCGTCACCGTTCGGCCCAGCGTCTCCACCACCGGATTAGATCCGCTCTGCGTCGATCCCAGCAGCATCTGAAGCGCGGCGGCGCTGAACGAGGCATTGACCGCCTGCATGTACGCCTCACGACCGAACAACCCCACATCGACCGGATGCGCCGAGACTTGGGGCGCGTCGTAGAGCAGGCGCCGCTGCCCGGCGATCATCACGGCGACGTCCTGCACCAGCGCGAACTCCACCGGCCCCGCGCCGGCGTCCGCATAAAGCGTGCCGGTGGAGAACAGGTACATCCCCTGCTGGCCGACCGTGATAGTAACTTCGTTGCTCGGCGGGCTCTCGATGCCAGCGGCGACGGCCTTTACATATCCCCAGTACGTCGTCCCAGGCGAAGCCCCAGCATCCAGAAACTGCGTGTTCGTGATGCCTGTCTGGTAAAGCGTTTCCGCGCCGGACGCCAGCCCGCGGTAAAGGTTGTACGAATCGGGAGCAGGCCCGATCGCCGGCGCCCCCCATGTCCACAGAAGCTTTGCCATCAATACACCTGCGACACTGCGAGATTAAGCGGCGACCGGTCCGTCAGCGTTACCAGGCTGATCGATGTGTCCGCGAAGATCGACAGCCCCGACTGGCCGGCCGCCTGCAAAGAGGTTGTGCTGTCCGACGCGTTCAATGAGCCGACCACCGAAGCGGCCGTCATATCGATCAGCGTGCCAGTCAGCGCCGTCGGCGTCGCTCCGATCGCCGTGAAGACCATCCGGTAGGCATGCCCGATCACGCCATTTATGACCTGCGACGCGAGATAGATCAGCGCGCCGTTTTCGAACTTCGCAATGTTGAATAGGATTGATGAATTGACGCCGCGATTGAATCCCAGCGAGTAATAGTGACTGATATCCTGGTAGCGGAGGATCAGATAATTGGCGCGCTGGTTGTCGGGCTGCCCCAAGATCTCACAGAGGATTTGCTGATCCAGACAACTCTCACTGGCGGGGCGCAGCAGGAAGTCTCTGGCATAGGCGCCGCCGGGCAATGTGTCCGCGACGCCAATAAGCGAATTACCGGTGATACTCCAGATGCCGCCCTGAACATCGATCCAGCCGTTGCCGGCTCCCGATGTGCTGCCAGCTCCGCCAGCCGTGGTATCCGTCCGGTGGAAGTTGTCCGAGTAGTTAGACATTAAGATTTACCAGGATCAGCAGGCGTTAAACCGTCGGAATTTGGACCCACTGATACGTACCGTCCACTTTCTGTATGACACTATAGAAGCGATCCGGCGTGCTGGCGGCCGTGCCGATCGTGTAGTGTGAGAGGATCGTCGTCGGGGAAAGCGCCACATTGTACGCCGCGACCTCATCGAGCCGTCCCGCAAAATTCGGCGCCTGCACATCCTTTGCGAACGTCATTGCGCTGGTCGTTGAGCTAATCGTACCGCCAGCGCTGGTCGTCTGCGCGGCGAGCGCTCCGTCGATGTAGGCCGACAGCGTGGTCGAACCGTCGTAGACCATAACGCCATGATGCCAGGTCGAGAACGCGCCAGGTGACGGGTTCAGCGTAAAGGCGGTGCCGGAGCTGTTTCGGAATCGGCATTCAAGCTGCGTGGAATTGAGGATGTCGCAGTAAAAGTCGGCCGTCGTGTTGTTTCGAAGACCGCAAACGGATGTATTGGAACTGCTGGTGCTGTAGTACCAGAACTCCAGCGACATCGCTCCGCCGACCCAGTCCGCAGATCCGTTTGTCACGCTCCCATTGCCGCCGCCGAATAGGACGGCTCGGTTCCCAACATCCGGCGTCGCTCCCATCTGGCCCAGGGTGTAGATTCCCGAATAGGTCCCGTTACGCGTCCCCTTGCTATCCGTGAGCGTCGTCCCTGCGACTTCATCAAGTTTCCAGTAATTGGTCAATCCCGCCGTGGCGTAAACTGCATCTTGGTATCCCGTCGCCGCTGCGATTTGGGCTTGCAGAAGAAACAACTGCCCGCGCAGCGCCGGCGTTGGGGTCGGTAGCGTGGATACGAGCTGGAACGGAGAATTATAGTCACGGCCTGGCGTTGGGAATCCATAGAACCCATTTTCCATTAATAGGAACCGCCTTCCGCGATGACGTTGAAAGTCTCGGCGTTGTGCGTGCTGGCGCGCAGCTTATAGCCATTTGGGAGAATGAGCGCCTGAGCGGGCAAGACACTGGCAAAGGCGGAAATCGCGGCAGTCGGAGCAATGGCCGTGATCGGCACTTCCTTCCACAGGCGATTGTTTGTCCCGTCGTAGATGTAAAGTCTGACCATGCCAGCGGATGTCGTGCCCGTCGCGATAACGGTGATTCTGTCGATCCTTGTTCCGTTTGTCGCACCTGTGGCGATATCAGCCAATGTTCCGGTGCCGTCGCGATTTGTGTTTGCCGTCGAGATCTGAGCAGATGAGATGACCGGCGTTGCGGTAAATATTGGAGCAGTGGACATGATTCACCTCAAGAAAAATGGTCATAGAGATAGAGCGTTCCGCCCACCCCGCCGCCGGAACCGCCGGATGGAAGCGCCGCAATGATCGCGTCCATCTCGGTCTTCTCGTAGACGGTAGGATCCACATGGTCCACGGTCGTTTTTACCGTACCTGAAACCGTACTACTGGCCACCGGAGTCGGTACCGGTGTCGTGACGCCGCCGCCCGTCCCCGATCCAACCGCCGCGATCGACGACGCTCCGCCGCTGCCGGTGCCGCTGGACGATCCACTGCGCGAGCGCAGCAGCTTCGCGACGGTCGGCCGCTCGTTGGAGAGTTCCAGCGAAACCGCAAGCGTCGCCTTCGACCATGTATACTGCGCGCGCGCCGGCCAGTCGGTGATGTCGGCGGCGGCCGTCCCTGAGACGCGCACCTGCGTCCCTTCGCCTGGGGAGGGCGCCTGCGTGTGCTCGTGGATCAGTTCAACGCGGTCGCGCCGAAGCGGAACCGCGTTGCGGGTGAAGTAAGCGCCGGCCCAGGCTTTCGCGTCGCCGTTCCAGGTCACAATGTCGGGATTGGAGACGACGCTCTCACGCCTGCCGTACGTCGTGAACGAGAGCGCCGCCGCAGCGGAAACTCCAGTCAGCGAAGTGTCTTCCGCGACAACATACTTTTCGAAGTTGGCCCCGCGCAGGAACTCATCGCCCGCCGCCGAATCCCGCACGCTGATGCAGTCGATATCGTAAACACCAGCGGATCCGAAGCTCAGTCCTATCGTCGCCGACGCCGCGTCGCCGTGGGCAGTGACATCCATCGATATGTAATGCCAGGCTCCGTCATTAGGAATGGAAGTTCCAGAAGGACGAACCTTCTGGGTTTCGCTGCCTGGACCGGACCATTCCGTATACTCCAGGCGAACATTCCCCGCCGAGGAATTGAGGCCGGGAGCCATCCGAACCTGAGCGCTGCATCTTAGTGTTTGCGACGGTGTCGGCTTGAAGTGATTGCCGTTACTGCCACCATCGAGCCCGCCGATCGGTTCGAGGACAGGGTCATACGCCGTCGTTGGCGCCACATCCACGCGGACGCCGTAAATCCCATCGAATGAGCCGCCTCGGCATGCCCAGTCGATGGATCGAAACTCAGATGTGAAGGTGGATCCACTCCGGTCATCCGCCATCCAGCCTGTTTGACCAAGCGCCCCGGCCTGAGCAAACACAACGTCATCAATCAGGAGTCCTTTGCCGCCCGTGCCGTTCGTCGTCTTGATGCGGATCCGCGCCTTGGTCGTGCTGGTGTTGGTGAACGTGACGCTCGTGGTCAGCGCGTCTCCGGCAAAGATCGTCGAGCCCTGCCCTCCAGACCACGCGGTAGATGACGGCGCGATCGGAAGCGGCTGCGGTGTCTCCAGGACTGTTCCCGACGAACTGCGCCCCTCAATAATCAAGGAGCCGACATTCGCGAGAGAACCGTTCTCTCTGCGGGCAAACAGAGAAGCGGTATATTGCACACCGGGAGTAACTGGAACTTCCTGCCAGATCTCTTCGTTCGCGTTGTCGAGAATCGCGTACCACTGTCCGGAGTGAGCGCTCGCGTTATGCCCGGACGACGGATCATAGTTATTGCGAGAGGCGCCGTTGATGTAATTCCAGGTGATGTTCCCCTCAAACCCGCCGTCGCTCAGCATGTTGCCCGACGCCTCGTTCGGTACGATCGGGATTTCGAAGCTCGGATTTGTGACTAACTGCGGATATTTGGCCGGGCCGCCTTGGAGCTTGATGCCATTGGCGATGTTGGTATGATCGAGCGGCGAACTCAGGACCTTGACACGGTCGCCAACAAACCACTGATGCCCTACGGAAGCCACTCGCGGGCGCAGGTAAAAGCGGTCCAGATTTGTGACGGGATCGATGTCCCAGCCCCAAACGCTATTACGGCCCGCCTGCTGCTGGAGCTGATCCATCGCGGCGCGCGCTGTTGTATTGGAGAGCGTCAGCGTCTCAAGGCTCACCCCGGTGTCCTGGATGTCGCGTACAAACACAAGGCCCGGGCGCCGAGCAGCGTAGTCGTCGGCAATCTCGGCGGCGAACGCACTCAGATCCTTGTCGGCCGGATGAACGATCACTTTATCGAGGACGACATGGTTCATATCCTCCATGCGTCCGTAGGCTGTGAGCACACACTTTTCTTTAAGATCAAGAGTAGGCTCTGGGATCGTCACCACGCCGCGCGCGCGCAGCGTCTCGGCGCCGTCCGTGTTCCGCGCCCAGATCTCCACCAGGTCCCCGCCGGCGACGCCAAGAGCGACGTCATAGAGACGCGCCAGACTGACATTGATCTGCCCTGTTCCGCCCGCCTCCAATAACTCCCAGCTCGTTCCGTCAACGAAGTCATCAGGGTTGACCTGCAATCTCAGCCCGGTCGTACCGCTGATGAACCTGGGTTCGATGTCAAAATTGATAGCCATGGTTTAGTACCGACGCGCGGTGTAAGAGCAGGCGAGTGAGGCGATGGAAACGGTCGACGCCGAGGGCGCGATCGTGTTGGAGCCGACGCCGATCTCAGGGATCCGTCCCGTCAGCAGTCCGAAGTTTGCGACTCCGTTCAGCTTCACCGTATAGGCGGCGCGGTCGATGACGATCACGTCGCCGCTGGTGAACGTCCCGATGATCGTCGCCGTCTCGCCGGTGGTCGAGTTCGTCAGCGTGACCGAGCCTGTTCCGCCGGTCCCGATCGTAATTGTCCAGACCGGCTTGCTCGGCGCCGTACCGGCATTGACGATCGTTCCCCCGGCGGATGAGAGCGTCGGCGTCGTCGCGGTGGCGTCGAACCATGCCGGATCCTTCGCGCGGAACGTGATCGCGATCGCCGTCACGACGCCGTATAGCATTCCGTCGCTGTAATCCGTCGTCCAGCCTTCCGCCTGCGCCATGACGTAACGATCGTCGCGGCCATGATAGAGCGCGGCCACCTGCCCAGGAGCGCAGGCCGCGCGCATCGCCTCATAGATCACGTTGAGGGAGTCGGCGTCCGCCGCCGTGATCTCGCCTCGGATCGTCAGTATCCGCGATTTCTGCCGGGCGATCTGCGTCGAGGATCCATCCGCGCGCGGCCGTTCCTGTTCGGCGAGGTCCGCCGGCGCTTCCCCGCCGGCGGGCCGCATCGTGCCAGGGAATGTATAGCCGCCATACTGAAGCAAGTAGCTCATCAAATCCCCTTAGCTGTCCGTCGCGACCGCCAGGCGCTGCTGGATCAGCCAGCCCGCGTTGTCGTACATGGCGCGCGCGCCGTCGGCGTCGTGAATGTCTCCGAAGTGATTGACCGTGATCGGTGGATGTCCGCCGCCTTCCGACATTCCGCGCGGAATAACCTTCTCACCTGGGGTCAACATCGCCGGCACCGTGTCCCTAAATCCGACTCCCGGAACCGTGCCGCCTTTGCTGAAGTGGAAGATTTTCTTGAGCGGATTGCCGAGCAGGGAGTTAATCGCGAGGCCGCCGGCCACCCACGGGAGCGCCGCCATCAGCGGTCCGCCTGCCGCCATCATTCCGCCATGGGCGAACAGATGACCGAGCACGCCGCCCTTGCCCAGCAGTGACGCAAGAGACGCGGCGGTCCCGATCGCGCCGGCCGCGCCGCCCTGACCCGTCGCGCCGGCCACCGCAGCAGCCGCGCCGAGCTGGCCGCCCAGCGGGTTTCCGCCTGGGGCGATCCCCGGCGTCGACGGGATGCCGGCAGATCCGCCGAAGCTTGGGATATTCAGCCCAAGCCCGGAGCTCGCCCCGCTGACACCGGCGCTGAGCGCGCCCAGTCCCGCCAACGCGCCGGCGCCGCCGCCCGTCACTTTTGGACCGCCCAGCAGATGCAGCACCGCCCACTTCGCGGCGATTTGTGTGATGGTCGAGATGACGTAGGATTTGATGTCATCCATGATCGACGCAATCCCGGTCTTCATGTTGCGCCAGTGGCCCAGGATCTTGCTGAGGCCGCTCTGCATCGCCTGCTCCATGGGCTTTGCTTTGCGGTCCCATTCCTCTTTTGCCGCCGCCGTTTCTTCGGCGTCGATCCCGCGCATCTTGACTTGGTACAGCGCGTTGGCCTGCGCCTTCGCGTCGGCCTCCTCGACGCCGCGCGCTTTGAGCCCTTCGATGTAAGACGCGGCTTCGGCGGCCGCTTCCTGGCGAAGACTGTCAAAGTAGAGGTGAGCCTCTGAGCGGTTATTGCGCCACTCTTCGCGCTGCGCCTCGGCGGTCGCGCGGGCGAGCTCACGCTCGTAGTCCGCCAGCTCTTTCGCCTGCGCCTTCTGCTCTTTGATGTCGTCGTTCTGCGTGCTGATCTCGTCCTGAGCGTCGGCGATTTCATTCGTCTGGATCGCGCCGACATTACCCTTGACGGTCTTATTCAGGCCGCCCATGAACTTGCTCAGATCGAAGCTGATCGGCTTCGCGGCGTCCGGATTGCCGAAGATGTCGCCGGCGTTGCTCTTGGTCGCTTTGTTGATGCCCTTGATACTGTCCGTGATGATGGACATGATCTTGACGGCATGGCGCTGCTGCTCCGTCTCCACTTTGGCGTGATGCTGCTTGAGGTCGTCGAGCTCTTCCTGATGGATGTCAGCCAGCGCCTTTTTGTAGACGATGGCCGCCAGACGAGGATCCGTCTCCTTGTCCTTCTTATAGGTCTGCTGCGCCTCGTATCGCTCCTGCGCATACTTGCCGTTCTTCGCGCCGATCGCGCGCGCCATCAGGTCAGTGAGATCAGACGCGTCGCCGCCCCCGCCGCTCGTCGCGCCGCTGGGAGTGAGCGCCGATCCGCCCGAGTCGCCCGGAGCAGCGAACGCGTAATACTGTCCGCCGTGCTCGGCGGCGATCTGCGCGAGCGTGCGATCTCCTCGGTAGTGGCGTCCTTTTCCGCCAGCGGTCGTCGACTCGACCATCACTTGCTGATCTTGATCGTTCAGGCCGCCCGCCACGGCGAAATGCTGCTGACCGGATCCGGAGACAGACCCGGAATGCTGCTTGTCCGGGAAATAGACGATCGTGCCCGGGGGAAGGAAACCATTCGCGTCTGGATGAAGCTGCTGATCCTTGTGAGCGATCGCCGCCTTCGCCAGAGCTGTCGCAGTCCCGGTCAAACCGGACTCCTTCAGCGCCTTTGAGACGGCGGCGCCGCACTGGATCCCAGTCGCCTCGCCGATGTGTTTCGCCATCGCCTCCGCAAGCTTGCTCCCGCCGCTGGCGCCGGCATCCGGTCCGTTCGCCTGGCGCTCCAGCTGCGCGGCGCGGTCCAGCGCATAGCGGCGGCGGTTCTCCATTTCGACCAACTGTGACTGGTATGCTTTGCCCAGTCCCAGCGGATCGAACTCGCCATGCCCTTCGGGAAGATGCAGGTTCCGCTGCATCTGGATCCGGCTGTTGATATCGCTGCTGAGCCTCGCCGCCTCGGCGCGCAGCTCCGCCGCTTCGGTAATTTTGCCGCTCTTCTCCGGGATCTTGTCGAGTGATTTACTGAACACGTCCTCGGTATGCTGCGCCTCGTCGAAGCGCTGCTTAATCAGCAAGATCGCGGCCGCCACCGCCGCCAGCGCGATCAGGTACGGGCCGCCTTTGCTGAACGCCGCGATGCCGCCTTTCGAAAAGCCAACTTGCTCAGCGCCGGCCAAGCCGATCATTTTCTTCAGGTCGCCGAAGACCAGGCCGGCCGCCCCGGCGCCGAGCTTCAGGGCGCCCAGGCCGACAACGACTTCCTGGATCGGCTTCGGGAGCTGCGCGAAGAGATCGAGCAGTTCGGAGAGCAAATGCGCCGTCTCACGAATGGCAGGGATCGCCGCTTCAAACACTGGCGTCACCTTTTCGCCGGCGGGAACGAAGTCCGTTTTGATCTCGTTCGTGATGCGCGCGATCTCATTGTTCAGGGTCTGGAGGGTTCGGTTATAGGCTTCCGTGGTGGGGTCGATCTTGCCCGACATGGCGTCAGAGAGCGAGCCCAGGATCTCCTTGTAATCGTTCGCGCCGCTGCCGGCGAGGATCATCGCGCCGATGCCGCCGCGCTGCGCCTCGATTAGCTTGTAGATCTCTTCGCCGTTGCCCTTCGCGGCGCGCTTCACATCATCCATCACGCCGGCCAGCCCCTTGGCCTTGAGGCCGGCCTGGCTGAAGTCCGCCACCAGGTCAATCCCGCTGGTTTTGGAAAGAGCGGCAAGCTCCTCCTTCGCCTGATGGGATGGCGCGATGATATGCTGCAAGATGTCCTTGACCTGCGTCGCGGCCTCCGCCGCGTCCAGGCCATGACGCGTCAATGCGGACATGGCCGCCGAAACGTCTTGCAGCTTGACGCCCAGGTTCGCAGCCACGGCGAAGGCTGGGCCGGCGGCGACGTCGAACTGTTCGAGCGTCATGTTGCCCTGCGCGGCCGCCAGGTGCATGACGTTCATCGCCTTGCCGGCGTCCGTGGCGGACAACCCGAATTCATGCAGCGACTTGGCGAGGATGTCGGCCGTATCCGCCGTGTTGGAGCCCGTCGCCACCGCCGACTTCATCGCCTCGCGAAGAATGCCGACCGAATCCGACGCCTTGAACCCGAAGTTCGTCACATGCATGAAGCCTTCGGAGAGCTGATCGAGCGGCGCGCCCGATTCCTTGCCGAGCGAGACCACGGCGTCCTTCATGACGCCGAAGTCTTTGGCCGTCATCGTCGTGTTGTTGCGGACGTTGGTCAGAGACGTCTCAAAGTCCGCCGACATCTTGACGGCGTTTGCCGCAACGCCGGTAATGACGGCGGAGATATTCATCAGGGCGCCGGTGGCGACTTTGAGACCGCCGCTCATTCCCGCGCCAGCCTTCGTCCCGGCCTGCTCGGCCGCCCCCAGCTCCTTTTTGATCGTCGCGACGGAACTGGTGACCTGGCTCACGCCGGCCTTCAGATTGCCGAGCCGCAGCTCGACGCCGGCGAAGATGGTTCCAAGGTTGACTTCAGCGGACATGGTGACCTACATTCGTATCCCGCCGCTGTGCGCGATCGCCGCCTCTTCAGGCGTGCGCGGGCGCTTCGGCTTCGGCTTTTCGCCGGTGTAACGGGGATCGATATACGGGATATCTTCGAACAGCGCGAAGACTTCCGGAAGCGTCGTCCGCCCGACTTCCTCCCGGCTATATCCACAGCGCAGCCGAAGGAAAGACATCATTCGGCGGATTTGGACCGGGAACGGCTCACCGTCTTTTTTTTTGTCTCTTCTTCCGTGGCCTGCTGCTCGGGCAGAATGCCGGAGAGACGAAGGACATCCAGCAGGAACGTCACGGTTTCAGGCTTTTGCAGCTCCGTGAACGAGACCATCTGCCCGACTTCCATCTCCGTCAGGCGATATCGGCAGTGCTGGCGGTCATCATTGCCGAGCGTGGGATCCGCCTTGCGCAGCGCCAGCCAGACCAGAAGACGCTGATGCTTCAGCTTGGAGACGTCCAGCAGCTCGACCGATCCGATCTCGTCTTCGATGTCACAGATATCGTTGAAGTCGAGGGGCAGAACATGCCAGGTTTGGCCTGCGAAATCGAGCGTCTTGCCTTTGGCGAGCGCTTCGGAGAGTTCGGACATTCAGTACTCCCGCCAGCAAAAAGGCGCCGACCTCGCGGCCGCGCCTTCGCTGGACTTGTGTTTTTTGATCGATTGTGATTTGATCGATATTCCGTGCGGAATACTTATTGAGGCATGCTGATAACGTAGAGCACGCCTTGCGAATCGGGAAACGCCGTCAGTTCAAAACCCGGCATGGCGAAGTCTTCCATTTTGAACGGAATGTCCACGCCCGGCGCGCGCACGTTCATGTAGGTCCAGGTCTGCACGCGGCCGGTGGTGTCCTGCGTCTGGAGCGCCGCCGCGAACGACGGCAGCGCCACGACTTTATTCATCGTCTCGGTCAGGACCGTGACGCCGTTCACCACCGCCGTGGTTTCCGCCGCGCCGGTGAGCTTTCGCAGCGCGTCCGATTTGATCATCGCGACCGTCGCCTTGATCGTCGCCATCGCTCCGGAGAAGCCGACATCTTGCGGATGCACGGAGACCCAGGCCGGGCCATACAAGAGTTTCTTGTTTGCTTTGTTGCTGACGGCGACGTCTTGCAGCAGCGCCAGCGTAATCCCGGTATATACCGTCGCCGTGACTTCCGCGATCGTGATTGAGCTCGCCCCGGCGTTCACCGCCTCGATCAGCAGATACCGGCCGACCACGACGGGCGCGAGCGTCGTCGTGCGCGTCGCCACGGCCGCAACCCAGGTATCGATCAAAGTCGTTTGTGGATCGCCCGGTGCGGCGCTGGGGTTGTCCGCCAGCCAAATGTCCGCCGTGCTCGCGCCGCTGCCGATGGCGCTGATCTGGGTCGTCATCTGCGATATTGTGTACGGCGCTCCCAGGTCCAGGACAAACCAGTCGTTGGCCGTGGAGAGCGACGCCGACGTATGCGTGTTGATGACAGCGGTCGTTCCGGCGCTGCCGTCCGCGATGTTGCCCGCCGGGCTGGCGTAAGTCGCGCCGCTGTTGATCGTGCGAGACGCCGACAGCGATGCGCCTGAGAGGATCTGTGTCGGATCCGGCAGAACGCCGGATCCGAGCACGCCGGGATATGCTTGGAGCACACCCGTGCTAAAAATACGCTGTTCCGACATGGTGATCTCCTCGCGGTTTACTGATCCAGGGAGATCGTGCCGACCGCGCCGGCGTTGGCCGGATCGCCCAGGCAGAAGACCTCGATCTGCATATCGGCGAAGTCGTCGAGCTTGAACGTCAGCGGCAGATCCACTGCGTAGCAGTTGAAGAGAACGATCTTGACGTTCTTGCCGTTCGTGTCGATCTGATCGAGCTCCAGGCGGAACTTCGTCGGCTGCGCGGTCTTGCCGATGGTGTAGGTGTCGGTGGTCGATACCGTCGTTTTTGTGGCGCCAGTGATGCGGGCGATGACGTCTCGGTTGATATCCTTGAAGTTGATCTTGACGCTGCATTCGCCTTTGGAGAAGCCGACATCGACCGGGAACATGCTGACGATCGGAGTGTTGTACAGCTCCTTCTTGTCGTACTTCGTGTTCATCGAGCTATCTTGAACCGAGCCGACGCCGTTGGCGCTGTCGGTGAGCGTGGCGCCGACGTTGCCAATGCGGCACTTACCGGAACCAAATACGTGAAGTTCTGTGGGCATGATAGACCTTTCGCAATAAAAAAGACCCGCCTTTCGGCTGGGTCTTAATAATTAGCAACAGATAAGACATTGCACTATCTGTTTTCGTGATTTAATTATTTGATGTTATGGCTTGTATACGATTACGTTAAACAACGAGCGGTCAAGCCGCAACACATGGTAACCGTGATTTGTTTGATCTCGAACACGAATAAGTACAGCTTTGTCGTCCTCATCAATCAGCTGCACCCAGTTAGTAGTCAATGATTGAGCAGATGTCATTGGCAAAGCTGATGCTAAGATTGTTGATCCTTCATGTGTACAGATTAATTGTACTTCTGGCAGGGCGCCTCCTCCATATGCGGCAGGAATTAGCGGGAATATGGTTCTGCTGTACAAAACTATTAAACCAGCTCCGACTGTAAATACATGAAGATAACTAACGAACCAGTGAAATGTATTATTTGATCTTGCGTTATCAATCCAAACGAAAACAGTCGGGATCGCGATCACAAACGCCAGCATCTTTAACATATACATATGCCAGGTTAATTTAGACGCCGTAGTAAAAAAGCTAAGCAGAATCAATTCTAGTACTAACCACAATAACCACGAATAAATAATCTTAAGAATAACCTTGGGTATCGCCTTATCCGACATAGCCTTTTTAAGCTTGTCTTCAAAATAACAACTTTGCGCCACATAACTACCGAGCATTATTATCATTGCAGTAATACCCACTGCAATATATCGTGGTTTTAGCAGAACGAAATCTACGGCGCCTAATGAACTAAGGTACACACTGCAAACGAAAAATCCTAGCCCGTATACCAACCCTAAAACGCTTGCAGCCAATGCCGCAATGTTCGAAGCCATTGAGAGAATGTGATTGCTGTTGTCTTTGAATGTCAAAATAGATCTCCTAATAGTAAATCAGAGATTAGTATTATTGCAGAAGACAATTTCCCGTCGTGCAATTGTAAGTTAGTCTCTATAACTATTTTGACACACAGGCACTCGAAAAGTTGCAATGTACAATTCAGTAAACACTGAATTCCTATCTAGCGATTCTGAGCCGGTAGCGGGCGAGAAGAAACGACGCGTTGAGCGTCTTGTCGTAGAGATCGGATTGGGTCATGACGCATTCCGCGCGGAATACCCGGCCGGTTGTGAGAGAAAGAGGGCGTCCGTCAAAGATGGCGACCAGGCGCGCGGCGATCGCTTCCAGATCCGCGCAGTCCGGTTTCTGGGTCCATGCTTCAATCTCCAGATACTCATCCTGCACCGTGGACGGGCCACCGCCGACATTAATCGCCGGGCGGAACCGCCGATCCGGAGCGCCGTCGGCGATCCTGTATGTCACGGAGTTGTAAACCGGAGGCGTCTGAGATTTATGGCCGTTGAAGATCGCGGGCGCGGTGCTATCGTCGGGATCCTTCGCCAGCAGCGCCACGAGCGGCGCGTCGGCGCTCATCGCCGCGACGATCACCGTCTTTGTGGCGAGGCTCATCAGTCAGCTCCATGCGCCGCCGCGCGCGCTCGGTCGTTGCGGAAATTCGTCTTGGCGTCGGCGAAGGACTTCGCCAGGCTGCCGGACCGCGAGAGGGACGCGCCGACGGCATCGTTGCCCAGGCGGCTGCGAAGAATGTTCAAAATATCTTGCTCGTGACGAATGATGACGGGCCAGAGGAACGCCCATTTGCCATCGTGAGCCAGCTCCAGGAAGATGTCGTAATCCATGCCGGCGGACAACACGCCGCGAACGATCTCGGCGGTCGCCTCCGCGACCTCGCCGCGAATGCTGTTGGTCGTGTTTGCCGTCCGGTCCGTATAGGCGTGCTCAGACTTCGCCCAGCCCTCCAGCGCCGCCATCACTTCGTTCATGGCGAGTTCGGCCAGCTTCTGGCGTTCCTCGATCCATTTCGCCAGGTTGCCGATCACTGTGTCGGCGCCTTCCACGCTCATCCGTCGACTCCTGTCTCCAGATCGCACTGGACGCGATCGCTGTAGCGCCGAACTCGCAGGACCTTAGCCCTCTCCGTGACGCTGGGATCGTCGTCGCTGGGAATGAGCGCGATGTCGTTCTTGCGCACGCCGGCGGCGGGATCCAGGATTGAGAGGCGACGCATTTGATCCTGCGTCGCGATACCCGGCTCCGCCTCATCTCGGTTCACGGTCACCTGAGCGACGCGGTAAACGCGCGCGCTGAACGGCGAGCCGGGAATATCTGCCTCGGCATTCACCGTCTTGCCGCCTGTCGGCGTCCGGGAACGGCTTGCGCGCAGGATACGGACCGCAATGGGGTCGAGAGGCATATCAGATCATCCTCGGGCGCATGTTGCGCAGCCGCTTTCCGGCCGGGCGCGTGTAGTCGGCAAGCTTCGCGGCGTAGTCGAGTCCCCAGGCCGCATCCGTCGCCGTGGGCAGTTTGTACCGCTCCTCTTCGTCGCCGGCCTTGCGGACGGACACCTGTCCGCCCGGGCTGAAGATCGCCTCCGCCGTCAGCCGTCGCGCGACCTCGCCGCACACCGCATCCCAGAGATCATGGGGGATCTCGGCGCCATAACCGAACTGCCCGGTCACCAGGATGTTTTGACGACCGGCTGGAAAGAGCGACGGATAAGGGACGATCACGCCTTCGCTGATGAACGCCGGAACCGAGCCGCGCGCCACCACCAGGCGCGTCAACGGCTTATTCTGTTCCTGGATAAGCTGCACGTCGGTGAGCGTGTAACCCGGCGCGCTCTGGATCCCAACGACGGCGACACTGGTGAGAGAGACGATCTCATCGATCTCCATCTCCGCCGTTCCGGTCCCGTCATAGATCCGGACTTCGCCAGCGGCGCCGGGCAAGAATTGCCGCTTTGTCTTGCGGGCAACTTCCGCCGTAACGCCGTCCATCGCCTGCTGAAATCGCCGCGCCAGATTGACGTTGCGCAGCGTTACGCCGGCGTGCGACAGGCGCAGCTGCACATCCTCCGACGTCGGCCAGATCGTATAATCGGTGGTGCTCATGGTTTAGCTCGATGCGGGAGGCTTGGGCGGTCCAGGAGGCGTTGGAGGCGTGGCCCCCTGGCCACCATTCGCGGCGGCGTCCGCAGCGGCTTGCGCGGCCGCCGCGTCCGTCACCGGATTACCGGTCTCAGGCTCTTCCGGATCTTCGGGTTCCGGCGTGGTAGTCATGGCGGTGTACTGCTCGGGCGTCAGCACTTCGAAACCGTAACGGCCATCGAATGACTTCGCCACTTTCGGCGCGACGTCCGCGACCGCGATGTACACGCCCGCCTGACGATCGAGCATGCGCTCGAACTGCGTGTTTGTGACCATGTCAAAATACGTGCTGAAATTGCGGTTGATAACCTTAGGCATGTTCGTGAACTCCAGGGCGGCTTCGTCCGCCGCCCCTCGTGTCATAGACCGATTTACAGGGCGACGCTCGCAGGCACCTTCAGCTTGCCGTGGCAATATTCGGGGCCGTGGTCAATGCCGAGCTGACCGTAAAGCTGCGTCTGATCCGCCGATCCCTGCTTGAAGAGTTGCTCTTCGAACAAGATGCCTTTGTTCGGAACCGGGAGACCGACGATGCCGGCGACGCCCAGGTTGCAGATGGCGAAATACTGCGCTGGCATATCCGGCTCCAGCACCAGATTGATGGAGCCGAAGCGGGTCAGGATCTTGCGGACCTTGATGCCGGCGTACTCGCTCTCCGGCTGGAGGTAAATCGTGCCCTGCGCCTCGTAAGCGGCGCAGATGTTCGAGTACTCCGTCGTGCCGGCCAGCAGCGTCCATGTCTCATCCACGCCGTAACCGTTCGCGGTAATGACGGTCTGCATCAGGAGATTGACATAACCCCGGTACATCGTGGTGGTGACGCCTGTGTCCGCGCTCTTATCGATGCTGTTGGTCGTGATCGCCGTGAGCAAGCCTCGCGTCTTCAGCGCGGTGCTTGCCGGGTCAGCGGGATTGACGAAGGTCCCGTTGAGCATCGAATAGTTCGCGTCCTGCGCGACTTTTTGCAGGGTCGTCATGACCTGGAATTCCGACGAACGTGGATTCTGCACTCCGCCCTGCGCGGCCCCTTGCGGGATCGGGACGATGCCGGCGACGGTATGATCCGACTGCGCCAGGTAAGTGATCGTGATCGCCTCCTGGAAGATCTGGATCACATTTGTGGATTGGGTTAGCGACCGATACGCCGGTGTGGGCGCATTGGCGCCTTCGAGGATTGCCGGCTGCGCGGGAGCGGGGATATTCCAGAAGGCGCCGATCGGGAATTCCTTCGCGGTGGTTTCCTGAACGCCGCCCTGGATGCCGCCCAGCAGACGAAGCAGCGCGTTAGGCCGCTTGTTCATTTGGAAGAGTTCCCCCAGGTAGGGAACGACGTTATTGATGGTTACAATGCCGTTGGGCATGGGTCAATCCTTTGCTATTTGGAAGCCGATTCGCGCTTGAGGCGAATGACTTCCAGGGTATTGCCGGCCTTATAGGCGGCGTTGATTTTTTCGTCGAGGGACGGTCCTTGCCCAGCCGCCGGGCGGGTGTTCGTGCCGGCCTGGACCGGAGGCTTGACCACGTTCGCGGCGAGGCGTTCAGCCTGCGCGCGCAGTGTCGCTTCGTCGGCGCCGTTCAGATCGTTGAGGATGTCGATCGATAGACCGGTTTCGCCAGCGATCTGGAGACGCAGCGCGCGATCCTCGGCTTGCTTGCGCGCCGTTTCGGCCTGATCGGCCCGGGCGCGCTCGCGCTCGAGCTCCGTCATTTCCGCAGTCTTGCGAGCGGTTTCCGCGTCTTCCAATTCCTTGTTGCGCTTCTCCGCTTGCTCCGCCTTGCGGCGCCACATGTTCGCCTCGTTGTCTTGCGCTGGCTTCTCGGGATCCGTCGAAGGCGGGGTTACAGCCGGCGGTGTCGCAGGAACTGCGGGCGGCGCTACCGGTGCGGTGGGGGGCGGCTCATCCGGAGCGAAGTACCGAGGATGGGTCAGCGTAGTTTCAAATCGTCGATGGAACATGGTGTTGTCGTTTCTCCTGAGATCAGGGTAGTTTGCCACTGAGCGCCCGTGGCCGGGTAGATGGAAAAGGACAGCAAAAAAGCGGCCCCGTCAGGAGTCGCTTTGGGCTGGTGGATCGGGCTTCGGCTGCCCGTAGTATTTGCGCTGGCTTTCGGGCACATCGTCCGGCTTCGGAGGATGGCTCACGAACTGCTGATCCGGGAGCGACGCCAAGAGCGTGACAGTATAGCAAAGGCAGTGAGGATGCCCGGGCGGAACATTGCCAGACGAGTAGTTCCCGGCTCCCAGTCCTTCGGTGTCGTCGCCGGCCCAGGCGTCACAGATATCCGTGCGAGGATGCGCCGGCGACAATCGCCAGCCGATTGCCTCCACCCACGGCTTGAGCTTTCCGTTCTCGTCCGTGACGCTCGCAATATGTCCCTCGCGATAAGCGCTGTTGATCTCCGTGCGGGCGATCCTCATTGCTTTGTAGCGAACATTCTCCACGCCCGGCGCTGTCAGCAGCGGGCGCAGCGCCTCCGCCAGCTTCCGCGCGCTTTGCCCCTGCGCGACGCCGCTGAACAGCGTATCGGCGATCGAGCGGCGCGCGTCCCTGTCCAGGTTGTAGAGGCGCTGCGAGAGCTTCAGGCCGTCCGGGTAAACCCTGGCGTACAGCCGATCCAGCACCTCCGCCTGTACCCTGCCGAATTCGACGCCGATCTGAGCCGCGCCGGCGGCGACGTGCAGCGAGTGCTCGGGATGGATCTGGGTACGCACCAGAGAAAGACGCCGCAGCAGATCCGCCTCGCGCTCGGACACGTTCAGCGCCGCCGCTTCAATCCCACCGTCCAGCGACGCCTTGAAGCGCTCGCCGAATGTGGTCACATGGCGACTGATGCTGCGCTCCAGATCGCGCTGGAAGCGTTCGGCGAGTATTCCGCGCGGAATACTGCGGATGTCCTCTTGCAGCGCGTCCAGCGTGTCATGAAGCAGTCCCAGCACATGCGCGATAGTGTCGCGGTCGAGCTGCATTTGCTTTTGCCGGGAGGCGCGGATCAACTGCGCGTATTCCTTCGCCAGCTCGGAGATCTCGAAGATGTCGGCCATTATTTACGCTTCGGAACCTTCGCTATTCGCTCCGGCTCAGCTTCTTTGGCCGCCCACATATCGTAGAGGATGTGGGCGAAACTCTCGATGTAGCTTTCCATTTGCTGATCATAGCCAGCGTCGGCGACCTTCTCGGCGCCGGGCGCGAGTTGGGGCGTGATACATTCTCGAATGTAGGCGTCAATCCGCGTGTGCTTGACGTGAAGCAGTTCGTGGACGACAGTGATGCGCCATTCCGCCGTGTCTTCGACATCACAGCTGAACGTGATCGTCGCCTTGTTCAGCTTGGCGATACGTGCAGAAACTGCAAACGTTAACTCTTCGCCGTAAACGACGCGAGCGAGTTTTATCCCGATAGGCTGCCATTCAGGATAAAGCCCCAGGCGATCAGCCCACAGATCGACATAATCGCGCAGCCACTGAGGAACCGTTAAATCCATCGCCATTTACACGCCGCTCTTTCCCGCCGCGCCCTTGAGGCCGGCGATCTCCTGCTCGGTCTGCTGGAGGCTGGCGTCCGCCGCCGTCGGCGTGGCGGCCGGTGGTGGTGGCTCCGTCTTCAGCTCCTCGATCAGCGCCGTCACGTCTTCGATGCCTTCCGCCTGCGCGACGCGCTCGATCGCGCGCTCGTGGGTGATGTAGCCGGCGATCTCCTGCTCTTGCGTGCGTCCCGTCAGCGCTGTCAGTTCGTCCTGCGACATCTGGAAATAAGGCGGCCAGGCCAGGGTCACATCATAGCTGTCTTCGTCGTCTTCACGGACGCCCAGATCGACGCCGACATTCTGCAAGCCGCGCGCCACCAGAGCGAGAAACTCACAAAGACCATCCTCACCCCAGCTCTTGCGCTTCTCTTCCGTCAGTTCGATCTGCGGCAGGTACAGCTGCGCGAGCACCGCGTTCGTCAGGTTTCCCTTGTTGCTGAACTCGGACTGATCGACTTCCACCGACGACGCGGCGGCGAGGATCTGCTTCTTCAGATCCTTCGCATACTCCATCATCGCGGGGCGCAGGCCGTTGCCGGTCGGCGGGAACTCTACTTTGCCCTGCTTCTCACCCTCAGCGCTGTGCGCGTCGATCGGCTGGCCGGGCTGGAGCGGTTTGTCGATATCGTCCTCGTCCAGGTCAAGATCAATGAAGATCGGGTTGCTTTCGGCGTCGAACTGGTTGCTCTTGTCCATCAGGTGATAGGTCAAGTTGATCCGGTCGAGCACGCGGTACAGATCCCAGAGATCACCGGCGCCGTACAGGTCGTCCGTCTCCACGTTTTTGATGTGCGTAAGCGGAATGACGCCGAAGGGATTGGCGGCGCGACTGCTGATCTTCCAGCCCTCGTACGTGTCCGGATCCGTACGGTTGTAGGACATGTAGAGGCGAGTGCTGCCAAGGCTCGTGTTCAGGCTCTCCTGAGGCAATGGAAAGTAATGGATCTCCTCGTCGTCGGTCCACTCCTCGCGGTACCACATCGTCTTTCCAGCCACTGCGTCGAAGTAGCTGTACTGGATTCTCGCCATCAGCAGATCGGCGCAGTTGTGGGGATCGTAGTACAGGCGCACCTCATCCACCAGGGAGAGCGACTGAATCGAGAGCGGGATGCGCGCGGTCTCGTCGTACGAGAACTTCAGCGCGATTCCGCCGTCGCAGCCGCCCTGCCGCGCCATCGCCACAAGGCGCGCGCCCATCTTGTTCTTGCGCCACATCTTGCGCAGGAACTCCTCCAGATCGGGATTCTCCGCGCAATGGATCTGAAGCGGCTGCCCAAACAGCCACTTGGCGCCGCGCGCGATGATGCTCTTGGCGAGCGGCATGCAGCGCGGAAGCGGACCTCGATCCTCCGTCTTCCACTCCTTGAAATGGAACAGCGGATACGGGTTCAGCACATCGTAGGCGTGGGCCTCGGCGGCTTTGTCTTGCAGCCATCCGAGCCCCACGGGCAGGCTTCGCGTATTGATCAGCGCGGCGGCTTGTTCGGCTCTTGTTGTCATACTGTTCCGCCTCGTCTGCCACGCCGGCTTTTCTTCGTCCCGAGCGTTTCGAGGAACTTCCGGAGTGCGTTCACGAAGACGTCGACAATGTCGTCGTTCTTCGCCTTCGGGAACTTCGTAATCTGCGCGAGAAGGTCGCGCACCCATTCAAAGCAACCAGGATAGATGTTGAGATCGGGCAGATGGACACGGCCGCCCTCGGCGAACGGCGAGACGCTTTTCGCGCGGCTCTCCTTGTCGCCTGTGCCGGCGACAGCAATGCCGATCAGCGCCAGTTTCGAGCCGTCTTCCGCCTTCGTTCGGTCTTCGTCGGTGTGTCGCTTGACGTACTGCATCAGGACCGTGCCGCTGCCGACGTCCTCAACATAGTCGCCGCGATACTTGTCGCCGTAGAGCCGACGATAATAATAGGCTTGCGCGATCAGGAAGTTGACGAGATCCGGCGTCTCCCATCGGCCATGCGCCATATTGAGAATGTACAGATCGCCGTCGGCGCCCTTCCCGGCGGTGATGCAGGCGCTTTCGTCGTTCGCCTCTTTGGCCTTGAGCGCTGTATCCCAGACGGTCCAGACTTCGACGAGCTCGGGCAGGCGGCGGTATCGGTTGCGCTCGAACCACGCCTCTTTGAAGATCGATCCGCCCTTTGCGCTGGGGCGCTGCTGGTACTGACCGTCATAGCCCATCGTGCCCAGGCGCCGCAGCTCGGCGGCGAGCACCTCGGGCGGGAAACGGGACGGGAATAATAGTTCGCCAGCCTGGACGCGCGGATCCCGCCATCCAAGGGGGTTGACGGCGCGTTTACAGCTGGCGCACTCACAAGCGGGCTTGACCTCGTACTCCATCGGGAGCACGAGGTGAAACCATTCGCTGATACTGAGGACGTGACCGGTCCAGTCGTCTTCGTGCAGGCGCTGCTGGATGCCGATCCGTACGGAAGTGCGCAGGTCGTTGACGCGGTTGCCCGCGCCATTATCCCACCAGGTATTGACGGCTTCGCGCTCGGCGTCGCTCTCAATGTCGGCGGCGTCGTTAGCGTCGTCGACGAAGAGCGCGTCGGCGCGGTCGCCGGTGATCTTCGCCTTGGCGCCGATCGCGAGGCGCGAGCCGCCGGCGGTGTTCTTAAAGAGGGTCTTCGCGTCCTGATCGGCCGCGAGGCGCCATGTGGGCTGGAAGGTCTCGCGGTACCAGTCGGAGCGGATCAGCTCGCGGCAGAGCAGCGAGTCGCGGGTGGAAACGCGCGGGTTGCCGCTGATAAAGATCGAACGCCAGGCCGGGCAGATCGTCCACATCCACGCGGGAGCGCAGACGGAGACCAGACGAGACTTCGCGGTCCCCGGCGGGACGTTGACGATCAGATCCTTGATACGCTGGACGGGACGTTCTTCGACGGCCAGGCCGCGCCTTGCGGCCATCTTCCACTGCTGGACGGCCCACCAGTCGAGCAGAGCCGCCTCAACGTGCTCGGCCATCGCGTCGATGTGCCAGTTGTCGTCGAGCGGCGTCGCGGCTTCGAGGACCGGCCAGCTCTCGCGGAAGAACTGCGCAAGCCGCATCGGGATCTGATCGGCCATCTGCGCGCGGCGGAAGGCCTGGACCGCGAGGCTAGGCTCCTTTTCTGGCGGGGAGGTCGATCCGAACGTCGGCGAGCCGTTTGTCAGCAACTGCGATAAATTCGGCCCGCAGAGCGTCGTCATGAATCGTTTCCCGAGCCGCCTGAATGACAGCAAGCCCAATACTGGTCACGTAATCATCCAGCGCCACGAGCGGAACGGCGGTCTTATCCTGGTGCTTATGGATTCGATCCACCATCGCGCCGATCTGACCGATCAGCCCGGCGGCGGACGTGATGTCGAGCAGCTGCGTGGGCTTGGAAACGCGCTCGGGGTTGTCGTAGGACTGGTGCCAGGCGATCAGCGCTTCGGTGAACGTGTCGTAGCGCTCCACCCAGTCGGTGACGAGCGCGCCGAGCATCTTGACGTGCGGGAGCAAGTCGAGCGGGTCTCCAAGCTCGTCCGCCGCGTCCAGCAGCTCCTTGAGGCGAGGCCGCTCGATCTTCGAATACAGTCCGTGCTTCACCGGCCGCCCTCCATTGCCGCCATGCTTCCAGCAGGCCCCCACCCCGACATGATCGGTGCGCTGGCCGGCGGCGTTCTCACAGGGCGCGCCGTTCTTCGTCTTGCAGGGCCGCCCGCATTTGGGATGCGCCATCAGCGTAGCCTCTTACCGCGTGACCATATGCGCGAAGGTGATGTCTCCGCTCTTCTCCAGGCTGATCCCCCGCCCGAGCTTCCCGGTCCCCCAGAGGTGCAGCGCGTCGTAGGCGCCGCTGTTCGAAACTGCGTCCGCCGCGCGCTCCTGCGTGCGCTCATGGCGCGATTTGGCGACGGCGACGGCAGTGAGCTGACGCGTGGCCTCGGCGACGGAGCAGCGCATCAGACGCGCCGCAGCGGCAGGCGAGCAGCAGCCCGCATGAAGGGAGAGCCAGGTATGGTTCATGGTGGTGTGGTGAGCGAGAACAGACAGCGCGAAGGGCCGAGACGCAGTAAGGGCTAGGTAGGTGCGGGGCACGTATGGACCCGCTACGTGAGGAGAATGTTGCGCTCCTGAAGAGTGTCCGCAGGAGCTATGGACCGTTTCAGAGCGGCCGGCGGGAACGACGATCAAGGCGGAGTAAGCGGCCAGCGAGAGCGAGCGGTGGATGCTCGTCGCTGGCCCTGCGCTGTACTCGCGTTGACTTGTGTACGATTATTATTGCGTGGATCGATTTGATTGTCTAGGGGGTAATCGCTCTCTTTTTTCATTATTGAAAAAGACAATGACCTCCGGATAAGAGCGGTAGATGCCCGTTAGCCAAATTCCAGAATTTGGCTAACGGGGACATGGGAGATTGTCTAGAGGCTATTGGCTGCACACCGCTTGCGACTAACGCAAAGCATAGCAGATAGCCCTAGCACGCCTATGGCGAATGAGACGGGAGCGGTGGGCTCCGGAACGGTAGCAGGAATGACACGAAATTGCGTCACTAACCCATCGGGGTGTGCGTAGGTATCGAGATTGGGATCTCCCCCAACTTTTGCCACTCTGCTGAACGCTCCGGTGGTGAAGTCGAAACCTGCGTCACCAGTTGAATCGGTGTCGGCGTTGATAAATACATCGAACAATAGATTTCCCTTCGATGGATCATATAAAAATGGACTTGTCGGGAAGTTTAGATCAAAGCTTCCGTCCCCCTTCAGTGTTGTTGATAAATCGCCACTGAACACTTGGGTAAAATTGCTTCCCTTGTTTTCGTCAAAGATTGTGCTGGGAGCACTCAATGACGACGACGTATTAGAAAAACTAAGAGTTACATGGTAGGTAGCAACATTTATCTTCGGCTGATTTCCCGCAAAGTCTGCTCTTTCAGAAGCAAAAGAGATTTGGTTAATAATTACCGGTTTATACGAAACGGAGTAAAAGGTATTGTGCGGATATATCTGTTGATACTCGCACCCAGCAGCGTAATGTGACTGTGCCCCTCCACTTGTTCCGAACGGTGCGTAGTTCCCTAGATAGGGCGCGCCGATCACCACCAACGCCGCGTGAGCCGAATTGACAGAGGCGACTCCCAGAAGGGTACATAAGACAGGAAAATGGCGATTGAATTTTAGCATTGATGACCTTTGGTTGCGTTAGCGCGTTAACAAGAATATCAGTGTCCTAGTGACAACAGACTTAACCTTTCGCATAGCATAGTACCTCACAGATGAGGGGTGCGGCATTGACTGCTAGGTATTGGATAAAATCACCTCACCCTTTACGCTATTCCACTTTTTGCCTGCTTCAAGGCGTTGTGCGCGGTGCCGGTGCTCACGCCCGCGCGGCCGGCGATCTGCTTAATCGCCGGCCACTCCCCTTTGTCCTGGTAGTAGTCCAGTGCCCACTGCGCGGCCGTACGCGTGCGTGTCCAGCGCCGCAGTGTCACCTCATCGTAAATGACTGGCTCGGCGGACTGGATTGTCCCGGGCGGCGTCTGCATGGCTCACTCCTTACGATTATTTTGCCTTGCCAAAACTTTTTTATGCGCTTTTGAAAAAAATCAACGATAGTAAAAACAGAGCACACGCTAAAACCGCCACTGTGCTCCGGTGAAAGACATAAAATGACTACGAGTATCTCACTTCCCGACCATGTATTCATGGGGCGGAGCCTACGCCAGCAGGCTTGCTGGCGATGTGGCTGCTATTACATGGAGCAGTCACTCTTTGGACGCGGATTGATTTGCACTGAGTGCCGTCTACCCTGGGAGACGATCATCACCGACGCGGACCTTGCCGCCTTCTGCTGGCAATTCGGCCTGAGACGCGTCTGGGTCACCATGATGCCAAGGTGGTCGCCGCGCCCAATCCGCTGTCTATTCTAAGACAGTGAGAAACATGTCGAGAGATAGCCGCTCGTCATGCATCCATCGACGGGGGCGCCGGCCGCCCCCATGCCATATATTGCGTCATCAAACAGCCGCTCTGTTTTCGCCAGCCGCTCCCGCAACTCCGCTTTCGTCTCCACATTCATACCGATCTCCCGCTGCCCTCGAACCAAATTCCGCAGGGCGACGCGGTAGCTCCTCATCGCCGCCGTCACCACAAACGCCGCCACAGAGCCACGCCAGCGGCGGCCCCATGTACATGGGTTTCCAGGGCGCCGGAGACGTACATGGGTTATGCTCAGCGTTCGTGGACGGGTCGCTCCTGCTGCGCGATCTCATACTTCCAGGTCTCCACGCAGTGATCGGCGAATTCGTCGTCAGGATCGTCGTAGCCGTCCGTTGTCCCGGGATCGAGCTGCTGGCACACGTTTTCGAGATGGGCGATCGTCTGACGGCATTTCTCCACCATCTGCGGCCTTGTGAGTTTGGCGTGGACTTCGCCGGTGCGTAAGAATTCGATCTGGCGTCCACAGGACCGGTTGAGCCTTCGCGCTTCTCCCAGCAGATCGTCTCCCGGTATTTTTGTTGGGTTTGTTGGGCCATTTTCGGTATAGACGGGTGGCTGGTATGTGTTGGTTCTTATGGCGTTAAGGACTTCGTAAGGTGTCATAACAGTAGACATAAGAAATAAATAGTTTGAAATACGTTTCTAGAAATCGTCCAACATCCCAACATAATTCGGCAAACGGGAATAATCGGGGTATCCCCTTCTTATTTTTTCGTGGAATTATGTTGGGTGCGTTCTCCAACAATCTCCAACATAATCCAACATAATTAATTCGGCATTTTTACGCGGCTTGCAGCTGTTGGCGTCCTTCGGAGACGACACAGGGGTTTACCGCATAGTAGGGCTTGCCCGGGCGCCCACGTCCTTCTTTTTTGGCCGGCATTTCGAGACGCACGTAGGCGTCCTCCATCAGCCGGGTGAGCGCGAGTTCGATGCGCTCCTTGGACTCCGGGTTGAGCGCCTGGCGGATTTCGCGCATCGTGAAGGCGTTCAGTTTTTTGCGCTTGATCCATTCGATGATGCGCCTGGCGAGCGCAACGATGGAATCGGAGCGCATCAGGCCGAAGGCAGCGACGGCGTGCGGGATACAGTAGGTTCCGATCTCCCACGCCTGAGCCATGGTTTCGCCGCTGATTGGCGTTTCCCAGGGCATACGGCTGCCCGGTTGAACGCCGACGTGCTTGACCATGTGCAGATTGGCGGCGATTCGCGCGACGTTGCCGGCGAGCTTGGAGGACCACGCAAGCATGGCGGCGAGGTCCTGACCGGGCCGCTGCCGGGCGTTGATGTCGTTGTGATAGTGCTTATGTACGGCGATCGCTTCGGCGTCCATGGTGAGCAGGAACCGTTTGTGGGGCGCATCCTCGGTGATCGCCTTCGGAAGATCATGGAGCGCCAGGATGGTCTGCGTGTAAGCGTATTCGCTGGCGTTCGAGCCGCCTTCGTCCAGGTATGGACGCTCTCCCGCAAGGTTCGGCGCCACGGCGTACAGGAAGCGGGCGAGGAAGCCGTTGTGGTGCAGGCGCTCGTCTTCGGCGAGGGACTGCATGATCTCCGGCTGGACGGTCAGGCCGATGGTCAGCGTCGGCGCCAGGATGTAGCTGTTGCCTTTGCCGACGCGGTCGTTGGTGGCGTAGTCGCCGCTCCAGGCCTTGAGATAGATATCCATGTTGGGGCTGCTGTTCTTGCTCGCGTACAGGCCCTTGATGATGGAGAAGAGGCCGCCCTCAGTATCCAGGTTGGCGATGCAGTTGTCTTCCTGCTCGGAGAGCTTTGTGAACAGCGCCTCCATAGTGATGTCCTGCACTAGCATGCGCGGCAGCGCCTTGGGCTCCTTCATCTCTTCGACCAGGCCGAGGATCTCGTCGTCGATCAATCGGCGGGCGGACGCCTGGGCGTTGGCGGATTTGGTTTGCAGTGCGGTCAGCCGCTTCTTATCGGTCTCGAACTTGGCCACGGCGGTCGTGTGCGCTCCCTCGAAGCGCTCGCGCAGCTCCCGCTCGATCTGTACGATCGGCGCGGCCATGCGCTTCATGGCGGGGCTTTTGCCCGATCCCGCAACGGAGGCGACGACCATATAAAGATTGACAGTTTCGATGTGTTTCTTGGACCAGGCGCCGACCTGGACCTGGACGCGGCGGGAGTTCAGGGCGGAAATGACGCACAGCGCCAGCATCCCCGTGATGTCGATCGGGACCTGGACGTCTTCGGCGACTTCCTTGGCGTAGCTTGCCAGCACCGGCGGCAGGGCGTGCAGCGGGAAGGGAGGGAGTTTCTCCTCACCAAGCGGCAAGGGACATTCCCATTCCTCATCGGGGGCCACCGGCTCGGGGGCTGCGCCCTGCCGCCGCTGACGGCTTTCGAACGCGCCGGCGCCGGAGATCAACTGATCGACGCGCCGCGGATCCGGCGTACTGCCTGCGGCGCTGTTCGGCGCTCCAGGAGTGTTTGAGGCATCCGAATGCGGGGCCGGCGCGTCGTATGCGTCCGGCTCGTACATCCGCCGCAGATCCTGCCAGGTTCTTCCATGACAGCCGTTGTGGCGGCAGCCAGCGGCGACGGCGCCGCTGGCGAACTGGATGATGAAGGCGGCGTCATTGGTGTGATCGCCGTTCCACGGGCATGGGTTCAGGATCCACTTGCGGCCGCCTCCAGAGTACGGCCCCGTCTTCGCGACAGGCAGGTTGTGATCCGCGATCCACCGCTCCAGGTCGAACGCGTCCGCCGTGCGCGGCGGAGCCGCCGGCGTCGGCGGCAGCGTCGCGGCGAGCTCTTGCAGCAGCGCGAGAGATACCGGCTCCGGCGCCTCGGGCATGCGGTGGATGCGCGCCCGGCGGTGCGGGCGGTCCGGCGTGCTGTCTCCTTTGGTGGAGACCGTGCCGTACAACTTGCAGATGCGCGAGCTGTTGAACGTCGTGTTGTCGACGCCCACGACGTCATCGCCGAACAGCAGATCCAGGGCTTCCAGGCAATGGGAGAGCAGATCGCGCGTCTCGTTATCGTTAGGCAGATCCAGACGGTAAAGCAGGTGCCAGCCATTGCCGCTGTCGGCGATGACGGGCTCGGTGAAGCCCTTCTCGTGAAGGTAATCGCGCACAATTCGAGCGCGGTCCCGCGCGGCGTCGTGCTCGGCGCGCGTGGAGGAAATCCCCTTCGGCCGGACCGGGTCGAAATCGACCATCAGCCAGCGCCGGCGCATGATGTCCTTGTCGGACGTCAGCGCCTCCGGAGACGCCTCCAGGCGGTTGCAGATGCGCCCGAGCAGGCTCGGGTTGACGGTGTTCAGCACGGAATACACCGCGCACTTCCCGTCGAACCGGCGCACGTCGGCGGCAGCCTTGGCGAAGTCGTCGTAGTATCCGGCCGTCGTCTTCTTGGAAGACTCCAGTACACGGATCTCGATGACCTCGCCCGGCGCATGCAGGACCGAGAGCCACGCGGCGACATCCGCCGCGTTGAATTGTGAGGTTGACACGGGGTCAAGCTCAGGCATTCGCGCTCCGATCGTTCTCACGAGATAGCTTATGTGTGAGAGTAACGCTAATCGTCTTTCCAGGATAATGCCAGGAGACGGCGTCGATTTCGACGTTCAAATCCAGACGCTCACACAATTTGCCTAACTCGATGATTTCGTCTGTTCGCAGACCATAGGGATGGTATACAAAGGCGTAGGGCTTGCCGTCCTTGTACCAGAGCGATGGGTGGTCGCAGCCCGGAGGATGGCACGGGAAGCCTTCTGAATCTGGAAATTTTGACGCATATCGATGACCTGCGGACCCGCATCGCTTGCCGAATAGTTTACGCAGGCATGCTGATTTCGTGGTCTTGGTAAGGCCATACGCCCTTGCGAATCCCACTTCCCAAAGAGGAGCGTACACTTCCGCAAACACGAGATCGGAAGTCCGTTCCTTGTCTGCAACGGCGCGGAGAGCTGCTACCGCTTGGAGGTAGAGTGGCGATTTGTCCTTATTCCTCCCGAAACGGCTTGTACTAATACGTGGCATTCTCTTATAGACTTCCAAGATTTGCTCGGCGGTTGCCGGTTCCTGAGAGTCCGAAGTATTAGGAGGAGATGTACTCATTGTTCCGTCAGCCATAATGTTCCTTTCAAAAGAAAAGGCCGAAACGGCTCTTTCGTCCCGGCCTATATAGGTGCTCCAAGAAGGGAACATCCGTACTATATTATGCCGATATGTATAATAAAGCTTGACATTTTGGGAAAATTCTGGCCCTCAATCGCTTCTTTAACGATGCCTACCAGGAGGATTAGGGATTATCTTCTCCGCGAGAAAGCGGCCGGGCAGAATCCGCCCGGCCGACGGTGAAGCAGCTTAGGCGGCTTCCTTTTGCAATACTCGGTCCGTTTCGGCAGCGCGAGACACCGAACTTTTGGCGGCGATGGCTGCCTCGCGATAAATCACGTAATCGGCGGAGCAATCTGCCTGGTCCGCAAGGTCTCGCCATGCCTTGATCAGCCAGACACGGCTGTAAGCAAGCTGTCGTTGTTCTTCCTGAGGGTTGTCTTTCATATGCGATCGAAGCATGTCCGGGTCCAGTTTTCCGACCAACTCTTGACGACATACTGGAAGCTCCAAGCAGGTCATACACAACGATCCCAAATAAGGCTGGCCGCATGCTCCGCAAAAGCTCGCCCTGCCCGCTTCGATTTGCGTGCGAAACCAAGAAACGGCGGGGCCACCGGATTGGTCACCTGCACCGATGTACTCCGTGAGAGCATCGCATACGGAAAGGGCATCGAGTTGGTCTTGAGGGAATAAGACTCGAACGGTTTTAGTCATAGTCATAACAGATGGTGTACGGTGCATTTATTTGATCCTTTCGAGTATATGGTCGCTTTTGGCTAAGCCAAGAGACGAACGACTATACATTCAGTTATCGGAAAACTCAGCTAGCTGCCTGAGCAGCAATTTCGCTCATTACGACAGCATCCGCCGCCGTTGCGATCGCGTTGACGGTATGGAAGTACTCTCGAATCAAATCAAGCTGCGCGTCGGCGAGATCTCTGGTTCTGCCTTCCGAGGTATCCGTCCCCTCGTTGGCAGTCTCGATCCATTCGGCGTCGCGCTCCTGAGCGCGGGCGTCATCAAGGACTAGGCACACGCGGCAGAGATCTCCTAGCACCGGCATCGCGCAGATTGGGCAGAATGAGGCGCGCCCCGAGATGACCTCCGATTGGAACCAATGCAGCGCCTCCAGAGAATGCGAATCGGTTGCTTGCACCACCTTCCGCAACGCAACGCAAATCAAGGTCGACGCAAGACGATAGGCGCCCACGGGGTTTGAGGATGCATGCCGGAACGGCGCCATCACCGAACGCAATGTGCGGCCGTCGTGTGTCAAACCGGCGATATTCGTGAGAATGTCGCCAAGACGGGTAAAGTCCGCGCCGGAATCGGTTCCAGAGAATTTCCCGGCGGTCGGTTGAGAAATCCGCAATGTCTTCATTGCTGCGTCCCCTCCTCCGCGCGATGATCGGCGAGGATCTTGTCGATCATCTTCTTCACTTCGGGCGAATTATCGTAACGCGCCTGGAAGAAACGGCGGTATGCGGCTTCGAACGCGGCGGGGTCATCGCACTTCGGGGTCACGACTTCCCCGTCGATCCACAATGGGACCTTGCAGACTGCGCGCGCCGAGCGAACGATTTTGAAGACGACTATCTGGATTTCCGGCTCCTCGGAAAGCGTAGCGTCGGCCGGCTGGTTGACAGTGGCCGCCTGATTGGTGTATGCTTGTGTCATTGTAAAAACTTAATCGCTTTCTTTAGCGGCCAGCGGCACTTTGTGCCTGCTGGTTTTTTCTTTTGGCGTCTCGCTGCTCGGCTAACCGCCCCAGAGCAATGCCGATTTTGAGCAAAGTTTTATCCTTGATCGGCTTGCGGTCGTTGAAAAATCGGGATAAAGTGCTCTCATGCACCCCACTCGCGCTTGCGAGTTCCTTCGGCGCGATGTCATAGGAGTCCAAAACGCCCTCCGTGTACTGCCCTTCGATACACCACTCCGGGCCTAGCGCTGTCTCCTGCTGGCTCACGCTGTTGATGCCTCCTTCTCTCGTTGACTTACATTTGTGACATCTTCAACCATCCGTACGGTTCGGATTTTCTTACCTGCCCGCAACAAATGGTAGTTAAGCTTGGAGCGGTTTTCAAGACCAATCTCAGTAGCCACACGTTGCGGAGACATCCCTTCTCGCAGAAGCTCGTCCACTTTTTCAACCTGATCTAAATTTAACATTTTTACCTCTTCAAGATAAATGAACAACACTTGAACAAAATAAGTATACCACGCCAGGTCAAATTAATCAACACTTGTACAACACTTTTTTAACGAGTAGCTAACAGAATGTGAACGGTGGGAGCTAAAATTCTGTAGGGAAAGCAGCCCACAAGATTGGATGGTTCGTTGATGCCTACACGGGAAGATAGAGAAAAGGCCGCCGCTCGCCCGATTGATGGAGCACATAAGGAATTTGCCGAAGAGGTACGACGCCTTCTAGGCTACTTCGAGGAAGCTGGGCGTCCTTTTTTGACTACACGCATGGCGGCGGGCAAAACGGGAGTGGGTCATGTCACAATTTCTACAATGGTTCGTGGACACAGACCATCAAGGGGAGTAATATCACGCTTTGCTCAAGCCCTGGATGGTGACCCGATTAAGCTTCTAGATTTGGCTGGATATATAAGAGATGATGGATCTTCGCAATTATTTATCGAAGGTGTTCAAGATGCGATAGCGGATTCGGAGAGAAGGCGCAAGCTAGCCATAGAAAAAGCAGATCCCATAGATATTGCAATTGGCAAAAGAATAAAACAACGACGTGAAGAATTAGGATTAAGCCAAAACCAGTTTGCGTATAAATTACGTTTAAAAGAAAATGATATTGAAATGTGGGAGAATGGTGCTCATGGCTTACACGTATCAGATTTATTAGTAATTGCAGAATCGCTTCGTATTAAGCCCACTCTTCTAATTGAAGAATCTAATAACGATGACGATGAAATTCAATACACTCCTATCTTAAACGAATTAAAGACAGCCTCATACCGAGGCGAGCTATCATCAGAAGTCATCCAAGACATTAAAGATTACGTGCTTTTTAGAACTCACCAGGAAGCAAAGAAGCGTGGATAACATGAATTGGTACTTGGTCACGATCAAAACTGAAATCCCAGAAAATGGATTAGAATCCATTCAATTAGAATATGTGGTCTGCGAGGAAGAATTGAGCCTGCTTCAGCGGTATTTTGAAGTATTCCACCACAACCAAAAGAGCGCTCCCCAATCGTTCGTATTCTGGTATGCCAGCGTTGGAATAGATGGGGTTAAAGCTGGCTCAAATCAAATACCTTTAGCAGGGCACTCCATTGAGTCAGTGACCGAACTACCTGGGCACAAAATATATCACGATTACGCAGCATCGCGCAATGCCGTTTATGCGGAGCGATCTGGACTAGTTTCCTAGTAGCCCTGCACATGCATTTCAAAAGCCTCTGTTTTTACGTCCAATCCTAGGGATTGCCTTATGCGCAGATCAAAGCCGCAAAAGCCAGTGATCGACCAACCATTAGCGCCGCCCATCAGGATAATAAAGCCAGTACTTGGACCGAATGAGAAAATCGTCCTCACTGGCGAAGCCGCCGAGATTCTGCGCATTGCCACACTGAGATTGGCGATGGGCCTCATGGAGACGCACCCAGTAGAGGTGAACGCGATTCTGGATAAGATCGAGGATGAGATGCGCGCTGCAGAGGAGGCTCGGCAGGCGGTGCGGGGAGTTTGAGGGGCAGGTTGATGAGGCGGCGGGATTATTCCGCGCGGAATGCTGGACGAGCGGAGATCTGGGTTCGATCAGGACACGTCTCCTTACTGCAAGCAGTAAGGAGAAGAAGCCGTCCTGATCCCAGGCCGCCGTGGCTTTCACCTCATCTCTCGCCACGAAGCCTGGGGACTTGTAGGCTTGTAATATGCGCACGAAGCTTACAACGTTACAAGCTTACAGGGCGCGACTCGGGATGGGCAGCCCTTAGGCTCAAAATGAGCTTCAGGAGGCAATCGGGGGACGCGCGCGCGGCATCCGGATAGAGGCACCCCCGAATTATTGATCGATGAATAATTGCGCCTTAGCCCGGTAATAGATTCTGACGGCGGGAGGAGAAATTAATGGGGCAGCTTCTTCGAGTGACATTGTCAACAGCGGATGGGCGGCTGATCATGGAGAGCTCAGGTCCGGGTGAGCGCATCATCCATGATCGTCTGGAATATGATATCGCGCTTGCCTGCGAGCTCTTCGCGGCGCGGGGGATCCGCTTCACCGCTGAAGACCGCGCGATCATGACGCGGAACTTCGAGGAGCGCCAGGCCAAGCTGGCGAAGGCGGAGAAGGCTCAGAAGGCGCGCGACGCCGCGCTGGCCCGCCACTCCAGCGGGGCGCCTACCGCACCCGAGAGGCGGTTCCGCCGGCGTGGGCGGTGAGCTGCGGTCTGGCGCGCGGGCGGGGTTGGTGATGATGATAGGCGGCGGGGTTGGTGAAGTGAGTGGTGGAATAAGGGCATCGTGTTTCTGGTCGAGGCGCACGATGTCCGAACGGCAGTGCCCAATCTGCAAACGGATGCCCCTTGTTACCCCGAACAAAAAAAGCACCGTTGCCCTTGCCCGTCGTGCCAAGATTCATCATTGTTCGAATGCGGCTACGTGTCGCCCAGAGTAACAGGCGATCTGAAACGTTTTTGATGCAAATAACAGCTGCGGAGAGGATGTGCTGAGTGGACGAGAAATCGGTGAACGAACAGCTTCACGAAATGGAAGAACGCCAGAATCGAACCGAGAGGTTGCTGGTAGAGACGATCGCAGGACTTACCACAGCCGCCATGCTCTACAATCTCGGTTCCAACGAACAGTATTACTCTGATGACGCACGATCACTGCGTTCAAAATTGTATGGTCGTAATTCAGAAATTAACTGGGATATCGCTGGTGAATTGTCAAACAGACTGAGAGATATAATGCATGATGTCTTCAATACGACCCAATTGTCCAAGGATAACTACCCTCGACTATCCTCAGGAATTAGCGAAACTCGTGGGCGGCTACACATTCTGCAAACTGAAATTCATGCATATCTTGCGGCTACGTCGACCGGTATTGATCCCAATTTGCTCAGGGTTAGTCGATTTCTTAAGGTGACAATCTATCTACCAGATGGATTGCGGGGCGTTCCTTATGCCGAAGAGACCAAGATCGCCAAGGCCGTCCGTGATCTGATGGAGTCGATTGGGTTCTATGTCTCTGATGATTTCGATCCGAAGATTCGCTCATGGTACAAAAAGTTCTTCGCCAAGTCCAAAGAGAGCCTGACCCATCCCGAAGTCGTCAGCCGGCTGAAGAAAATCGAGTATGGACTTGAGAAATATGCGCTGCAGGAACGCCAAGCCAATATTGATGAAAAGCAGGCAAACGCCGTCGCGGCGCTGATCAAGGCGCTCGAAAATCAGCCTTCGGTCATTGGCCGAATCGGTTCGATCGTTCTGGTGAAATATTGCCGTCCGGATGGCCAGCCGATGATTGAGTTCGTTACCCTGACTACGGATGAACTCATGTTCGTCGAGGAACACGGTCACCAAATGAAAGATCCCGCGGAATTTATCGCCATCATCGAAAGGCAAAGACGGGCCACTAAATCCAGATATGACCATGTTATAGACGAACTGGATGCGAATGATCCCTCGCAATTCGTCGAGCAGCGCGAGCTTGAGCAATAGCCAGATGACGATATTCATGGACACTGGCAGCACACGGAGACAACTATGATGATCCCGGGATTTGTCGAGCGATGGGTTGCGCGGTTGCTCAGACACGGCGAGCGGTGGTCCAAGCGCAAGATCACGGCGTGGGTGATTGCCGCTGTCTTGTCGGCTATCATCAGCCATCATGTTCCCGAGCCGACCGTCGCCGATCGGCTCATGACGGCGGAAATATTCCGCGCGGAATAAAGTGCCACCGCGCGAGCGACAGGGACAGTCAACCACATACCCATAGATGGGACCGTCGGTTTTTCACGTTCGTGAAAAATTTCACATTGACAGTTGAGTTCGGTTATGGTAGTATGTGCGTCATAGAATTCTATCCCGGAGCGGATCGCCATGACAGAAAAAACCGCCAATGTGCCCGCCCAAATACGCCAAAATGACAGAGAAGTTCGTAAGGCACTTCACAATAAAGTGCTCAAGGCGCACCGATATGATGGCGACACTCTAATCATTGATGAATTAGGGTTACGCCATGGCACATGTCGCGTTGATGTTGCCGTCGTAAATGGACGCCTGCATGGTTACGAGATCAAGAGTGATTCCGATACTCTAGAGAGACTGCCACAACAAATAGCAGTATATGGCGAGATTTTTGATAGAGTCACCCTGATCGTTGGTGAGAAGCACGCTGAAAAGTCAATCACCCAGATCCCAAGCTGGTGGGGCGTCAAAGTTGCAACCACCGGACCTAATGGCACAAAGTTTGAACACTACCGCCGGGAGAGCAACAACCGGGATATTAACCCATTAGCATTAGCTGAATTGCTATGGCGCCCCGAAGTCGTCTCCATTCTTCAAGGGCTAGGCGCGCCTGCTCCTATTTTGAAAAAGCCGCGCGCCGTCTTATACGCCTATCTTGCTGAATCTGTTGAACTGAACGAGCTGCGACGTCTTGTTCGCACTACTTTGAAGGCACGGACAGATTGGAGAGGTCAGCGACCACCTTCGTTAGATGCTGGTTAGTGCTAACCCATACCCATGTCGTCAGATTTCCGGTCGGTTCTGTTCCTTGGGAACAATAATAGATATAATTATCCCCAGCCGAAGTCATCGGTCCACTGTAATATGGACGAGCAACTAATGTAGTGCATAGCCCTTGATATTGTCCGAAGCCATGCGTTTTTATAGTTCTACCTATTCCGATATGCCAAGCATCATCTATCGTATATCGTAGTTTTGCGAGCGGCTTTATCACCCGCATGTCCATCTCTATTATATCGGGATGGCTGGCCGCATAATCTCCAAATGTCGGAATTCGTGTCTCAGTCCCAAGATGCTCCACCAAAGATTTGTAAGCAATCCACTCGCGTCGATTGATCGTTCCAGAAACTTCTAGCTGTGGATCTTTTGGCGAGCCGATAACCTGTGTTACCAATTGGGGATATGACGTTCCTGCAATCGTTAATGTACGCCAATGAGGAAGATTTGGCAACATCTTGAACATGGCAGTCACGGCCTGATTGAATACTGTGTTAGATTGATAGCTATGCGCACCGAAATCAATTATAAGATCCGTCTCTCCTGCATCAACTTTCAAAGTAGTAAGCAGATTAGCAATATCTACGGCAAAATTAGGCCGGTCAAAATCAGGCAGAAGTAAACGAAGGCAAACGCCTCTTTCGTCGAGCTCAATTACTGCACCAACTGCCGCGACGAATGAAGTAGTGCTGCTAAGCCTTATAACCGGCACAGCCGCACATTGATTTTCTCGCGCTCTTGCAAATACATAACCGACACAATGTTGCCCCCCCGCCATCATAGTGTCACACCCTATCAGTTGGAGATCAACAAAGCATCTCCGCCCTCCCCACTTTTGCCCTAAACGCTTTCCAAACTCACTAAGATGTTCATTGATGGTCTTGCTGGCTTTTTGCTGCTCATGATCATAGCCAATAGGCGGTATTTCAAGTAAGGGCGTGATACGGTCCTTCACGTTCCCTGCTAACCGCATTAGAGCTTGATACTCTCCCTGCTTCCACTTTAGAATCGGCACATAGTGCCTATAGTTGAACATGATGGATCTGTAACCTTTCACCGCCAGGATGATTACAGTATAGCAGAAACTGCTACTTAGCATGCAAATTTTGATACATAAGTGCCATTTTTGAGTGGTAATTTTTAATTAAGTAATTTTTATTTCTAGAAATACGTATATCAAACTTCTAAATTAATAGTGTTCGCGAGCCTGGACCATTGCACACAGACCTTCGAGAACGTGACGGCCGACGCCCGGATCAGCGAGGAGGCGGAGCACGACGTCGCGCTCGCGGTGAAGGCCGGACGGGAAGCCTGGGGGCGGTACGTGGCGGCGACCGGCGGTGAGCCTGACCCGGATGTGCGGGACCGGACGCCGGCGGCGTTCTTTGGAGCGTAGGCGGCCAGGGCGGGGACGCGTGCGCGGGCGGAGAGAGTGCTGCGGGAAAACCCTGCCCTCTTGAAAATCACACTGAGTACCGGTGACAAACACTTCCAGAACGTGCGTATGTACACTCAGCGCAGGCAGAAAAGGAGAGACTGAAATTGAACTGGATCGAGACGGACGAGGATTTGCTGAACTTGGATCATGTGATAACGATAAGCCGTGGACAGAAGACAATCAGCTTCTTTGGCAGTCCAGACTCAGACGGACGGGTGAGGGAAATCGGCAAGCTATCTTTTGATTCGAAAGAAGAGATGACGACGGAGTTTCAGCGATTGCGCGTGAAGCTGTGCCGGTCATAGATACGCTTGCACTCTCGGAGAGATATCCTCGATGGCAAAAACAACGCGACCGTCTACCAGCGTTGGTAGACGGTCGCGTGAGTAGTTTTTAGAAGAGGCGGCGGAACATCGCAATCGGCGTGACGCGAATGGCGTCTTCGTGGAATAGCAAGGTACTCAGCGCCTCAGCGGCTCCCTGCGAGGCTACTAATAGAGGCGTACTGGGCATGGCGAGAGAAGGTGTCGGAATTTCTTTAATGCCTATTAGGTAGACGTCAGAGAGCCCAGACGTTCCGTACTTGTAATAGTAACTGGAAATCGGCTCTTGCATCCCGTCATCCTTTATCGTACCCACAACGATGAAGTTTCCGTTGATGTTGAGTTGGAAGGCCGATGGGATCTGTACTTTTTCCAGAAGTGCAATAAGGACCTTCATTTGTTCAAGTTCAGCACGATCCGCAGCGGTTTTGTTAACCTTGCTCATGAGAGTTTCGGCAGACATCTTAAAAGTTATCGTGCCGATTTCGATCATCGACTTGTCAACAAATCCGAGCGTCCCTTTGGTAATAACCAACTGCCCATGAGTTCCTTCTAAAATCGACTCTGCGATAACGTCATTCTCGGTGAAGTAAGACAAAACTTCGGTCGTGATGAGATCATGCGGGTCGACGATACGCTTGGAGGTCTTCTGCCTACTGGAGGTATGCTTTATGTCGCCGCCGACGAGATGAGCATCAAGCTTCGCTCCTCTGTCAACACCTGAGCTGTCGGTGTCTGTCTCTTCTAACGAAGAAAGACGCCCACTAAAGAGCTGGGCGTAGTAAGAGGAAATACGGGCGGAATCTTTGTAGAGGTAATCATACAATGCGACCGCTGGTTCTTCGAGCTCCACGTTTGATCCTCTCCTGCGTTTCCTTTTTTTGCTTCTCGAAATCGCTCAAATCCTGAGCGAGCTTTCGGTTGTGGTCAGCAAAAAGCCGAAAAGCGTCTTTCACGAATTCCTTGGCTTGGTCTTGCAGCTCTTCCGGGATGTGCAGGGTAGGCTGTTCGGTTGTCTTATTCATCGAGGCGCCTCATCTGGTTCGGTGGCCGTGTCTTACAAGCATGTCTATTTTCAGTATAGCACAACTCTGATACGGGTTACCCAATTATCGGTACGTTTCAAATATTCTTGGAGTTCCGAAAAGCAGATCGCGCACACCCGGCGATGGAGTTTTCCAGTATAATAGTCAGGAAGGCACTCCACCATGGCGAAGAAAAAACCCCTGCCCAATCTCAACGGCTTGATCGCCGGCTACCTGCGCATCTCCGACGTCAAGTTCCCCGACGGCTGCGTCTCCGTTCCCGACAAAGAAGCGTTTCTTGACAAGCTGCGCCAGATCCGTATGTCGGAACTGATGCAGGACGCCGAGCGCGACGGATGCACGATTGACATCTGGTATGACGACATCGGAATCAGCGGACGGGGCGAGTATCTGGCGAAGCGCATCGCCTACCAGGAGATGCTCAGAGACGCCAAGGCGAAGAAGCTGCGCGCCGTCTATGCCCGTGATCTCTCCCGCCTCGGCCGCGACCTGATCGAGCAGGAAAACTTCTTTCTCCAGCTCGAAGCCCAGGCGGTCGATGTTCGCGTCGCCGATCTTCCCACCAGCGGCGACGAAGCGGCGCGTACGCTCGTGCGCCAGCAGCTTGGCTCCCTCAATCAGTATATGGCGACCAAGAACGGCCAGGTCATCAAGCAAACGAATCTGGAGCGCGTTCGCACCGGCCAGTGGGTAGGCCGCACCCGCGACCAGCTCGGGCTGAGGTACAACAAGGCAACGAAGTTCTTCGACTACGATCCGGAGACGGCGGACCTCGCCTGCCTGGTCTACGAGACGTTCATCGCCTGCCACGGCTTTGCCCGCGCCACGGCGCTGACGCTCAACCAGATGTTGCGTGACGGCAAGGCGCGCGCGGCGATAGGTCCGCGCGGCGGGATGTGGTCAGGAAGCACGGTCCTGCGGATTATCAAAGGGCCGATCTACCGGCGCAAGATCCAGTACGAAGATTTGCTGATCGACTCGGAGGACAAAATCCCGGCCGTCGTTCCCCAGGACTTAGTCGACGAAGTGGATCGTCTCCTGCTCGTACGCGCGCCGCTGAACGAGGTCGGCGCCGCGAAGCGGAAGGCGGGCCGACTGGAACACACCTTCGGAGGAATGCTGTTCTGCATCCATTGCGGCCGGCGCATGATCGCCCTGCGCAATCCGGGATCGCGCGCCGGCCGCGGTCCCGTGCTGTGGCTTTCGTGGATCTGCTGCCAGGGCGGAGACGGCGAGCGTGGGTTGTGCGACTGCAAGTTCTCTATTCAGCAATTCCGGCTGGACGCTCTCGTCAGCGAGGGACTGCGCCAGGCGTTCGAAATTTATGAGCGAGAGCATTTCAAGTCTGGGAAAACGCCGAAGCCGAAACCCGTCAAGCCCCTCTCAACGTTCTCCGAGATGATGGCGAAACTGGACCAGCGCCGCGACCGGCTTCTGGACCTTCTGGAGTCCTGCGAACCCGAGGCGGTGGGGACGATCAACGAGCGGTTGAAGGCGATCGCGAATGAACGGATCAAGCTGAAGGAACAGCCAGAAGTCACGGCGGAGCTTGCGGCTGACACCACCATCGAAACACTCAGCCGGAGGCAGCTGACGTCATTGTCCAAGAAACTGGAGACGGTGTGGGAAACGCCCGACGATATGCTTTCGCACGCGAAGCACGATCTGCTCAAGACGCTTCAGGTCAGGGTAATGATCAACATCCTCCCCCGCGCCGCAAAAAAGCGCAAAGACGGCAATACGCGGCGCTACCCCGGACTGCTCAGCGCTCAGCTTCATGTAGGAATTCTCGGTATGGCGGGTGAACACTCACTGGAAATCACGGAGACACAAGACGCGTACAACGCCTACATTCAATGGAAATGCTGCCGTCGCTGGTAGTTTCGTATATACACATTTGTTTTGTCGGACCTGTCCGATACCGACTTGTACGGCTTTTGTATCCCCGAGAAGGAGACGGTGTTTCCGCATCTGCGCGGAGAGATTCCGGGATTCGGCAACCAGATCCCGCGATTCGAGCAATGGCAGGAGCACCACGTGCTCGACAAAAGCGCGGGCGGCGGCAAGGGACGGTCTTACGATCTCGCCATCTACAATATCGTCAAATACTTTCAGCTTTGCATGGAGAACAATCCGAACATGATTGATTCTCTCTTCACGCCCCGGACCTGCGTGCTGCATAGCACGGAAGTCGGGAATATGGTGCGGGAGAATCGGCGCTTGTTTCTGCACAAAGGCGCGTGGCACAAATTCAAAGGGTACGCCTACAGTCAGGTGCACAAGATGAACAGCAAGGACGCGCCGGTCGGAAAGCGTCAGGAGCTTGTCGCGCAGTTCGGCTACGATGTCAAGTATGCATACCATGTCATTCGGCTGCTGGATGAAGTCGAGCAGATCCTGACCGAAGGCGACATCGACTTGCAGCGCAACCGCGAGCAGCTCAAATCGATCCGCCGTGGCGAGTGGACGCAGGAGGATATCCTCAAGCACTTTGAACGCAAGGAACGGGATCTCGAAACGCTCTACACGAACAGCAAACTGCCGCATGCGCCCGATGAGGCCCAGATCAAGCAGTTGCTGCTGAACTGCCTGGAGCACCATTACGGAAATTTGAGCGACTGCGTGGTGAACGTGGACGCCGCCGCCGATGCGTTACGGCGCATACGAGCCATCGTTGAGCAGGCAGGCTATTGAAGAGTCCTGCGCTGGCTTTCACACGGAGGAAGAGGTGAATGCAGGCTGGACTATGACGACGCGCCAGCCCAGACACTTTGGCTAAGACGGTAGACGGGCATGCGCTTGTCCCCTCCCCATCCAACACACGACTGCCCCTGCCGGTTGAACCGGCAGGGGCAGTCGTGTGATCTTTTTTTAAGACGTGCGCCCTGCGCGCATTACTTCCATCGGTCGACCGAGTAGGCCAGTGTCTGGCGAGCGAAGTCGTTGCCGAAATTGCTGCCGTCGATTGTCCACAAGTTGGCGTCGTTTGAACCACCATCAGGCTTGTCCAAAGTTGCCAGCGGACGCATCGACTTCACGTGGCCGTCCATGAACAAATAGTTCGAGAAGCCAGTATGGCCCGAGAACAAGTTGCCGGCGTTGTTACCGCTGCCATTAACTTCCTTCTGACGCCAGATGTCACCGCCGTAGTCGACGGCAAAGTCGCAGTATCCTTGCGTGTCCTCGACGAGGCCGATCAACTGTGATGGCGATTGAAAGGAAGCGAGCGGCTTGCCGTTGTTATCGGAGAATGCGCCGTTGGCTGGCGGTCCATTCGTGCTTGCGCCGTATGAGACGTGCTGGACCGAGCTGAATCCGGGAGGGAGACACTGCGGGCACGAGATGTCGTCCTTACGAGGGTTGGACGGACACTGGTAAATGCCGACGCTCTTCGTGTAGGTAAGGAGCAGATCTTCGAAGGGAATACCAGCGCCGTTGACACGGGGAGTGCTGATCTCATCATAGTCTTGGCTGTACTGGGCCAATGCCAGACCCATCTGCTTCAGGTTGGAAAGGCAGGCGGTCTGGCGAGCTTTTTCGCGAGCTTTTGCGAATACCGGGAAGAGAATTGCGGCAAGGATAGCTATAATAGCTATCACGACGAGCAATTCAATGAGCGTAAAAGCTTTTAGCGATGATTTCATTTTATTCATTGCTAGTCCTACTTCTCCACATATCAATGTAGATTTAATTTGGCGCCGTTCTCACCGCAAGTGACTAGCCGCTGATCTTGATTGAGAAGCTTATAGCCGCCTGCGATAGTTTCATCGGTACAAACGTAAACCAATTATAGTACATAATCAGTATCTTGTCAATAAGGAAAATACAAAAAATCGTCTGGATTGTTCAGGATTGTACAAGACACGGCCGATTATGGTATCAAGCGTGCGCTATCGTTCCGTGATTATCCCCCTGACGAGAAGGGTAGTATTCCCGACGAGGCGCACCATCAACTGCTTCGCCTCATCCGTGACCCGCGCAACATGAAACAGGTCTACAACGAAAACCGCACGCGCCTTTCCCCTTCCGCGCAAAGGAAGCTAGAAGCGACGCTAGCGATGCTCCTGGGCGAAGCGGGAGAGACGTTCGAGCATCATCTGCAAGACCCTGCCGTGGCCGCTTCCTATCTGGAAGAGAGCGCCCACGCTCTGCTGCTGGCCCTGCGAGACATCATCCAGGCGAACGGCGGCGTTTCCCATATTGCCCACAAGGCCGCGATCGATAGCAATCGCCTCACAAGCGTTCTGTCCGAAGACGATAACCGGGAATTGCGCACGATCCAGTCCGTACTCGACGTCATGGGACTGCAAATGTCATTCACCACAAAAGCTGCGTAGAAAAGCTGCTTAGGATCCCGGTCTCGCTCATGGCAAATGAAGAACCTCCTCCCCAACTTAAACCGCCTCATCGCCGGCGACCTGCGCATCTCCGACGTCAAGTTCCCCGACGGATGCATGGTTGATATCTGGTATAACGACATCGGAATCAACGGACTGGGCAAGTATCCTAGAGCACCATTATGGAAATTTGAGCGAATGTGTGGTGAATGTCGGCGCGGCTGCGGATACATTGCGGCGAATTCGGGGAATACTGGAGCAGGCAGGCTATTAGAGCGTCGGAAATTGCGACGTCAGGACGGATCGAAGGAGATTTTACTGTGCATAGAACGATCTTAATGGCGCTCGCGGTCTGGATCGGCGGGATTGTGTCTTACCTGGTGTTTTACGCGATCAGCACCTGGCGCAATCAATATCGGACCAAGGACGATTGAGGCGGCGCTGCCCCCAGCGCCAGCCGAGGCTCCGCGCGGCGGCAGCGCTCGATCAGCGCCGCGAACTGAGGGCGGCGACGCAGAAGAATGCGGCACCGCATATGATAGGGCCGCTTCGGATCCAAATACACAAGAGTCCAGTTCGGGTCGGCAAGAAATGGCCGCGCCTGCCGCAGACTGGTCGTCACCACGCAGTCAAAGTCGTAATGCGCGGCGGCGCGCTCCCATGCCGGCGAACCGTCCGGTCGCGCCAGGACTAACATATCGTCGAAGGTGCGGCCGACATAGACATCGAGCCGCCCATCGACAAACACCGGCTGCCCTGGCCGCCGCCACATCAAATACCCGCCGATTTCAAAGTTGTTGAGCATCCGCAGGTTTGCCGGAAAGCCCTCACGATCCATGAACGCGCAGGCGTCCTCCGGATAACTTGGGACGCGCGCGACGGCCTCCCCGATTCCCGCAGGCCCGTATCCCTTGGCCCCCTCTCGGTCCTTGATCGATGCGGCGGCGACGCACGCCACCAGGGCCGTGTAGATCAGCGCGCCGAATGACAGCAAAAGCGTCCGCGAGAGCGATCGGGGCGCGAAGTTCAGACTGCCGTGGATCCGCTGGACACAGGACGCCAGGTGGGGCGCGGCGATCACCATCCCGCCGACCGCGAAGAGCGCGATGTTGCGCGCGTGCAGCAGCGATTCCACGAACAACGCGGCGATCGCCAGGGTATCGGCGAAGTCCCGATAACGGCTAAAGACGAGCGCGCCGAACAAAATCGCCGACACGAAGAAGAACGGCTCCAGCTGGGCGAACGGCAGCACCGTCACGGGGTTCCATTCGGTGACATTCGCCATCAGATTGTGGTCGCGCAGCGTCACCAGGACATTCCAGTAGATGCGCCAGCCATACGGGGACGCCATCGCCGCGATGGCGCAGGCGACGGCGAGCGCCAGCATCCGCCGCGCGCCGCGCAGGTTCGCCACGGCCTCTTCCGGTTCGCGCGCGCGCCGCCGAATCCCGACTATGGCGTCGGCAAGGGCGTACGCCAGCAGCAGGCAGATCAAGACCAGCACGCCCTGGTGTAAGTTCGCCCAGAGCGCGCAGATCGCCGGCAGCCACAGCAGACGCCGCCAGGACGATCCCGCATCCGCCAGCGCCCCGGATTGGCGAAGGCGCGTGAGATGCGCGAGGGTGACGGCCAGCAGCAGGTAGCTGAAAGCGTAAGGCCGCTCCTGAATACAGTCTTTCATGGCCAGCAGCGTCAGATTGGCCAATGGAAACGCCCACGACATCCCCACCCTCGGCGCAAGCCAGAACCATACCACCCACACGGCGCCGACCGTCAGCAGCGCCATCAGCAGCCATGTCCCCAAAAATCCGCCCGCTTTGAACGCAAGAGTGTACAGCACAAACGCCAGCCACTCCGGAACATCCCAGCGTGTCCCCCGGTTGGTCCAAGAGTATGTGTCGATATGCGGCAAATGCCCCGTACGCAGGATATCCATCCCGGTGCGCAGCTCAAAAAACAGGTCGTTTTCGGCTTTGGGGATGAGGCAGACAAGCAGGACGATGATTGTCAGAAGGATGGTCGCGGCGATTCGAGAGATGCGAAGTGAGGAAGATGGTGTGGATGGATTTGCTGACACGAAGCGGGACGCTTTCCGCCATAGGTGATCGAGGAATTCGAGCGACGGCAAACGCCCACAGCTTCGTTATTATACCATTCGGCGCCGGGACGAGCAAACGCACCCGGCTTCAATCGGCCCATGACTGGCGCACGGTCGTCACGGTTTCCCGAGATGCGGCGGCGCGCTGGATCTCCATCGAAAGATAGTGGTCCTGCGACGCCTCGGCGAGTCCATAAAAACTCGGGCCGCCCTCGGCGTAATCGGCCATCTTTTGCAGGCATGCGGCGATCGCGATCTCGTCATCCGCCAGCCGTCCCGGCGCAAACGGATTTCGGTAGACCCACTCGCTCCCGCACAGGATCCCCTGATGGAAATAACCTTCCAGGTTTCCGTCCTGCCCGGCGTCCACACGCGTGAGCGCTGCGTGGATCGGGGTTTGAAAGTCCTGAAGAAAGCGCACATCGCCGTTATTGATTTCGCCGCGCTCGCCGCGCACTAAGAGGCGGCGTGAGCGCACCCAGGAGAAGTATTGATCGTCGCAAAAGTCGAACACGCCGAGCTTGCCCTCAAACTCCAGAGTCGCGTGCGTTTGATGGGAGGGACCAATCGACTCCTGCGTCGGCGGGCCGCTCCGATCCGGGCCGCCGGTCAGCGGACTGGTAAACGCGAGGGCGCGAATCGCGGCGTTCTCAAATCCCACGCCGAGCGCCTTGCGCAGCAGACTGATCCCATGGTAGCCATGCGCCACGGAGACCTGCGCCTGCGTCACGGCGCCCAGCTTCCCCGAGTCGATGACGGATAACACGGCGGCGTTCCAGGGCTGAAACTGATACTGCTCGGCGACCTGCGTTCGAGACTCACGAAGCTGGCCGGCCAGCGCGATCAGCCCCGCAAGATCCGGTGCGGGCGGAGTCTCGGATAGCGCGGGCGTCCCACGACGCGCGAGTTCGGTGAGAACGCCGGGGTTGACGTCCCACGGAACCGAGGCCACCGCAAACAGCGGCTTATCACGCAGCAGAGAGTCCAGATCGGCGACGACCGGGACGCCCCACTCTTCCCGTACCTTTTGCGCTTTGGCCTCGCTGCGCGCGAGCACACCGGAAACACGAAAACGCTCGGGCATCTCGCGGGCGATGCGCAGGTAAAACTCGGCCCGCCATCCGGCGCCGACAATCGCGAACTCAATCGGGTTCGTCATCGCTTTCTCCCCTTCCGGCGCAAAACCTCACAGAATATCACGGTCATCTCACGTCTTCCTCACCATCGGGCTGTATTCTGACGCCTATCGTCAAGACGAAAGATACTCCATCCCATGCTCAAAGCCCTCTTATTTGCCGGATTCGCCATTCACATCGCCGCCATCCCGGCGGCCCCGACACGCGCCATCACGCCCGCCCTTCGCCCCGCCGTTATCCAAAGCGCGGACGCGCTGGAGCAGCAGATCATCGAAAAGATCAACGTCGACCGCGCCGCGCGCGGTCTGGGAGCGCTCACCGTCGATCCCGTTTTGATGCGCGCCGCCGCCGATCACTCCCACGAGATGTGCGCGCGAAACTACCTCGACCACCACTCGCCCACCCCCGGCATGACCACGCCGATGAACCGCTATCTCAAAACATTGCAGGACGCGGGCGGCTCCGCTCCCGTCACGCTGACCGTCGGCGAAAACATCTCCTATTGCAGCATGCCCGCCGATCGCTTTACCGCCGATTTCGGCCATCGCGTGTTCATGAACAGCCCCGAGCACCGCGCCAATATCCTCCAGCCGTGTTATACAAAAGTAGGGCTGGGCGTCTGCCGCCGCGCCAATGGCGAGGTTTGGGTGACGGAGATGTTCTGCCGCGACGGGAAATAACCACACCCATCTTTTTTCTAACGGCGGCGCCCCATCATCGCTTGGGCGTCGCGGGGTCCTGCCCGTACTCACACCACTCGCGCACCGGGCATTCCGAGCACTTGGGGATACTCGGCAGACAGATCGCGCGGCCGTGCTGCAAAAAGAGCCGATTGCTCCCCGCCCACAGATCGCGCGGCATCACCTTCTCCAGCGCCTTCTCCGTCTGATCGGGCGTTTGCGTCTTCACCCATCCCAGCCGGTTCGAAATCCGATGACAGTGGATATCGACGCAGAGCGCTTCACGCTCGAAGGCGTAGATCAGGACGCAGTTGGCGGTCTTGCGGCCGACTCCGGGCAGCTCAAGCAGGGCGTCGATATCGTTGGGGACTTTGCCGTCGTGCTTGTCGCGCAGGATCTTCGCCATCGCGATCAGACGCGGGGCTTTGGCTTCGGGATACTGGCTGCCGTTGAGCAGCGGGAATAACTCCGATTCGTCGGCATCGGCCAGTGACGGAATATCGGGATAGCGGGCGAAGACGCGATTGGAGACGGCGGTCGTCTGCTCCTCGCGCGTGCGCTGCGAAATGACGGTGGCGGTGAGGACTTTGTACGGATCGCCCAGCTCAACAGAGCCTCGTCCATGGTAGGTGGCCGCGAGGATCTCCATCACGGTTCGGATATTTTCAGTGGACATGCATACCTATACCCGGACAAGACGTTCATCTCACGTCTTTCCCCATCTTCCGGAATCCCTTCTTGGATTTCTTTTAGTCAAATGGATTTACTATGGATTGAAAAACCGTTGACACACGCTCCAAACTATGATAGACTTAGCGCGATATTCAAGGGAGGCGGCCAAGAGCACGATCAATTTGTTAAATCTCTTTGCATTCATCGCAATACAGATGAAGCCAATTTCAGAAAGGAGCTGCACGGAAGTATTTCGCTTGGAAGTTCACACTCATCACGAGAAGGAGAAGGATCTTATGAAGTCGCGCGTCAGACCGTTTCTGAAAATGCAGGCCGTGATCGGCGCCTGTGTCCTCCTGCCGTTTGTCAGCCCGCTGCCCGGTCAGGCCCAGTCGCTGTTCACGCTGCGCGGCGGCCCGAGCATTCACCCGGGAGTCATCCGCTCACAGGCCCTCGGACACATGGCGCAAAGTACGCCGCTTGACCTCGCCGTTTCCCTCCCGGTGCAAAACCAAAGCGCGCTCACTTCCCTGCTCCAGCAGATCTACGACCCGCAGAGCCCCAATTATCACCACTATCTGACCACCGAGGAATTCAACAAAACGTTCGCGCCGACGGAGGCGCAGTACGGCGCCGTCATCGATTATCTGAAGGCTCATGGATTTACCGTCAATGCAACGTACGGCAACCGTATGGTCGTGGATGTCCGAGGACCGATCGCCAGCGTCGAACGGACCTTTCACGTCCATATGCTCGTGTATCAGCACCCCACGGAGGACCGGACGTTTTTCGGCCCCGACGCCGAGCCAGCGCTGGATCAGGCCGTTCCGATCCTGGGAGTGACCGGTCTCGATAATTTTGAGCCTCCGCATTCCAACGCGCACATCGCCCCGGCGGTGATGCAGTCGAATGCGGGGTCCGGTCCGAGCGGCCAGTTCGTCGCCTACGACTTCCGCGCGGCCTACTGCCCCAAGGTCACCCTGGATGGAGCGGGACAGACCATCGCCTTGTTTCAGTTCGGCAGCTACTTCCCCAGTGACATCGCCACTTATTGCACGCAGACCGGGCTGCCGCCCGCAAACGTGACGGAGGTGCTGCTCGACGGTGTTTCCGGCTCGCCGGCGTCCGGAGACAACACGCTCGAACAGTCCCTCGACATCGAGATGGAGCACTCCATGGCGCCAGGCGCCAATATCTTGTTCTACACGGGAAGCAACGCGGCGGACATCTGGAACCGGATCGCCTCGGACAACATCGCCAAGCAGGTGAGCTCGTCCTGGAGCGTCAGCCCTCCGCCTTCAACTCTCAATCAGATTTTGCAGCAGATGGCGGCGCAGGGACAGTCGGTGTTCAACGCCTCCGGCGACAGCGGCTATTCGGCGTCGCCGTTCGGCTGGGACGACAACGCCTATATGACCAGTGTCGGCGGCACGAACCTCTCGACGGCGAGCGGCGGCGGGACCTGGTCTTCGGAAGACGGCTGGAGCGGCAGCGGCGGCTATATCAGCCCGAACTTCGCCATTCCAAGCTGGCAGCAGGGGATCAGCATGACCGCCAACGGCGGCTCCACCACCCAGCGCAACTGCCCGGATGTCTCCATGGTCGCCACCAATATCTGGGCCACTTGGAGCAACGGGGCGAGCGGAGGCGTGCTCGGCACCAGCGCGGCGTCGCCGCTGTGGGCCGGATTTATGGCGCTGGTCAACCAGCAGGCGGCGCAGCACGGGCTGGGGACTGCCGGGTTCATCAACCCCGCCGTCTACGCGCTCGGAAAAGGAGCGAATTACAGCACGTATTTCTCTGACATCACGACGGGAAATAACGGCAAGCCGGCGGTCGCGGGTTACGACCTCGTGACGGGATGGGGATCTCCCAAAGGCCAGCCGCTCATCGATTCGCTCGCGGGCGTCGCCAATTACAGCTTTGCCGCGAATGAAAATCAGACCGTGTCGTTCAGCGCGCCGGTCGATGTCGCGTACGGCGCCAACAGCAGCTTCTTTTACAAATACGCCGTCAGCGGCAGCTTCACGTTCAATAACACGACGTTTGGCGGCGATCCGATCTTTGGCGTCGCCAAAGCCGGTTACTCCAAGCCGTTCGCGAAGAGCGTATCCGAAGGGAACTCCGCCACCTTCTATCAGCCCATCGAAGCGGCTTACGGAGCCAGCGGGCATTACTTCTTCAACTGGGGCGTCTCCGGACCGGTGACGTTCACGAACGCGGCCTGGGGAGGCGATCCGATTGCAAACGTCGCGAAGTCCGGTTACTACATGCCCTACATGCTCTGCGCCGGGGAGAACGGCGCCGTCACGTTCTCATCCCCCACGGACCTTGCCTACGGCGCCAACGGACACTACTTCTACCGGCATCAGTTTACCGGAACCATCACCTTCAATAACGCCACCTTCGGCGATCCCCTCTCGGGGTCGGTCAAGTGGGGCTTCTATCGACCCAGTCATTAGACTGGCGCCAATCGGCCTATGTATGAGGCATTTTGACGACTCAATCGCGCAAAATCCTTGCGACGATTAAGAATGGCCGGCGACTGACGTCGCCGGCCATTCTGGCGCATCGCGCTTCTTAAACCTACATGAGCCATGAAGTCGAAGGTATCCCTACGGCGCGGTCTTGGTAAGCTTGTCGATCTTCGCCAGTTCTTCCTCGCTGAACTCCAGGTTCTTGAGGGCCGCGACGTTTTCCTCGATCTGCTTCGCGCTGGAGGCGCCGATCAGGGCGCTCGTAATCGCGGGCAGGCGCAGCAGCCAGGCGAGGGACATCTGCGCGAGGGTCTGGCCGCGCTCTTTGGCGATATCGTTCAATTCGCGCAGCATCGCGAGGCGCTCGGGCGACAGGTTGTTCTTCACCCAATCCTCACCCCAGCGGTCGGTCGCGCGGCTGCCTTCGGGGATGCCGTTCAGGTATTTGTCGGTGAGCAGACCCGAGGCCAGCGGGCAGAACGGGATGACGCCGGTTCCGGCGCGCTCGGTCTGCGGGAGCAGATCCCACTCGACTCCTCGGCCCAGCATGTTGTAGTATGGCTGATGGATGGTGATCGGCGCGTAGTTCTTGCGGTCCGCCACGCGCACGGCGTCGGCGAAGTGCGCGCCGCCGTAGTTGCTGACTCCGGCGTAGATCGCCTTCCCCTGCTTCACGAGCGTGTCAAGCGCGCCCAGAGACTCCTCCAGCGGCGTGTCGGGATCGGGTCGGTGGTGATAGAAGATATCGAAGTACTCCAGCCCCATGCGCTTGAGCGACTGGTCGCAGCTCGCGATGATGTACTTGCGCGAGCCCCAGTCGCCGTAAGGGCCAGGCCACATCGTGTAGCCGGCTTTGCTGGAGATGATCAGCTCGTCGCGGGGCATCTCCTTGACGATCTTGCCGCAGACGATCTCGGCGTTTCCCGGCGGGGTCCCGTAGTTGTTCGCGAGGTCGAAGTGGGTGATCCCCAGGTCGAACGCCTTGAAGAAACACTCGCGGGCGATGTCCTCGCCCCGGTAACCGCCGTAGGTCTCCCATGCGCCCAGCGAGATCGCCGAAAGCTTCAAACCACTGCGCCCGCACCGGCGATAAAGCATCGTGTCGTAACGATCGCTTGCAAATTCCTGCGCCATAAAGTCTTGGTTTCCTTTTGTCGATAAGATGGCTATCCGAGTGCGATGATACCCGTTTCTTTCCGCGCTTGACAGTGGCGGGGGCTCTCAGTATACTGAAATTCATGCCTCACCGTATCGCCGGCCTTCACCGATGGCCGATGACCGTTCTTCCCGCCCTATGGATCTTTTCCATTTGCGCTGCCCACGCCGACCCCGCCGGCGCTTCCAAACACGAACTGGCGCTGCACGCGGCTCCGCCGCAGAGCGTCATCGACACGATGCATTGGTCCAAGCCCGAGAACCTGCCGGAAGGCGTCGCCAGCATCACGGCGTCCGGCTCGTCGCTGGTGGTGGTGGGGACGGACGCGGGATTCGCGCGCGTTCAGGAGATTGCGCCGTTCGTGGATGTCCCCGTCCGCAAGGTGGCGCTACGGGTGCAGTTTGTGAGCGCGAAGAGCTGGGACGTCACGGCGTCCGGCGTTTCCTTCGCGCTGCTGGGGCCGGCGCCCGACAAAAAGGCGGCGCCGACGATCATGGCCGGTGTAGACACGCGCATTCAGCAGGCGTCCGGCCCCGCCGTCGCGAAGCTTCAGACGGCGCTGGCGAAGTCCGGCGGATCCCTCAAAACCTCCACGGTGACGGCGGTGAACAACACGGAAGTGTCCGCCAGCGTAGGCTCGGCGCCGAAGCTGCCGCTGCTCGCCGGCTGCGCGTTCTTTATCACGCCGCGCGTCAACGAAGACAATTCGGTCACGCTGTTCCTGCGCCCGGTCGTCACGACACGCTCCGCCGGCAGCGCACAAAAAGAAGAAACACAGGAAACAAAGCTGATCGGGAAGGTCCAGAGCGGGCAGCCGGTCGTGATTGGAAACCTGGCGCGCTCCGGAAACCGCGCCTCGGACGCCGAGCTGCTGGTCTTCATTACGCCGGCCATCGCGGAGAATAAATCGTAAGGCGTTCCGTTCCCTTGCTATTCCCTCCAAACCATGATAAAATTCGCCAGATGTTCCGATAATGACGGCAGAAATAGGGACGGCGGCGGGGGATTGGCGATGACGAGATCACAACGGCGATATTGGACGGCGCTTGGCGCCGCGGCGCTCCTGTGCGCGCACGGCGCCGCCCAGGCGCAATCCCTCGACGACCGCCGGCATGTGGCGCAGGCCGCCCAAACCGCATCGGACGCTGTCGCGCTCGGCCGGAAGGTCGAGGATCTTCGCAAGACGCCCAATAATCTCGCCGTCAAAACCGGCGAGGGCACCATGGGAGTGGTCGCGAACACAGCGGGCAATGTCGTCGGCAAGGGCGTGGGCCAGCTCTTCGGCAGCCGCTTCGGACGGTTCTTCGGCCATGGAACGCGCAGTCTGATCAAAACCGGCGGACGCGCCGCCGGAGCCGCCGTGCGCGGCGCTTCCGACCTCGGCGGCAGTCTTTCCCGAAAGCTCAGCGACACGGGGACGCAGACTCTGGCGCGCGGCGCCAAATCGTGGGCGCTGAGCGCCGAGCGTCAGGCCCAGCGTGACACCCAGGATCAGTTCCTGGCCCGCGCCCTCGGCGCGGCGGCCCCCATGGCCCGTCAGGCGTTGGCGCAGGCCGCCCAAGGCAGCGCGCTCGATCTCGGCGGCCAGAGCGGCTGGTCCGCCCTGCTCGCGACCGCCGCGCGCAATAACCCCGCGATGCTCCAGGATCTGCTCGCCCAGCAAGCCAGCGGCGGCGCCAGCCGCACGAATATGCTCGCTCTGATCGCGAACGCCGTGCGCGGCGACGCCAGCCTCGCGAACGCCCTGATCAATCCCTCCAAAGACCCAAGCGCCAGCGCCCACACCAACGATCTGGTGCAGGCCGCGTTCGCCGATAACCTCCCGCTCATCCAGAGCCTGCTGCTCACCGGCGGCAGCGACATCACCTCCACCCTCGCCACCCAGGCCCTCGCCGCCGTCCTCCAGCAAATGCTGCCGCCCGGCCCCGCGCAGGACCTCGCCAGCGCCGTCAGCGGCGGCATCGCCGACACGGCCGTGGAGCTTGCACCGGTGGTGAAAGAAGGCGTGCAGTCGCTGGCGGGACTGGTGAATGGCGGGGAGTGAGGTAATTCCTCGCCGCTTTAATCCCTATTCCCCCGGCGCTAAAGCGCTTTCTACCTTTTTCCCAACAAGCTGCTTCGCAGGGGAAAAGGGGTGCTGATAACTACCGTCCATTCACGCGTCACATAACCGTGAGGAGTTGATATTGCGAACGTCAAACACTCTTTCCGTCTAATTGCTACTTGTCGAGAGTGAATGGAACTTAATGAGTGGCTCCCCTTTTCCCCCGCGAAGCGGCTTGTTGGGAAAAAGGGGGAAAGCGCTTTAGCGCCGGGGGAATAGGGATTAACCTCACACCCCAAACACCCCCCGCAAATAATCCAAATACACCTGATCCTTGCAGATCGTCTTGCCCGGACTGTCGCTCAGCTTCGCCACCGGGCGGCCGTTGCAGCGCGTCATTTTGATCACGATCTGGAGTGGCTCAACACCCAGGTCGTTCGTCAAGTTCGTGCCGACGCCGAAGGAGGTGAGGATGCGGCCCTGGAAATGGCGCGCGAGGTCGAGGGCTTTGGGGATGGTCAGGCCGTCGCTGAAGACGGCGGCTTTGGTTCGGGGGTCGACGCCGTACTTGGTGTAGTGGCGGATCAGCTTTTCGCCCCATTCATAAGGGTCGCCGGAGTCGTGGCGCGCGCCGTCGTAGGCTTTGCTGAACAGGCGGTCGAAATCGTTCAGGAAGGCGTCCATGCCGACGACATCGGAAAGGGCAATGCCAAGGTCGCCGCGATACTCCTGCATCCAGGTTTCCAGCGCGAACTTCTGAAACTCCGCCAGCGGAGCGAACGCCTGGCAGGCCTGCAAAATCTCGTGCGCCATCGTGCCGAAGGGACGGAGGCCGTGCGTGCGCGCGAAGTGGACGTTGCTTGTTCCCATCAGCGTGTCCGGGAGGCGCGATTTCAGCTCCGAAATCACCTCGCCCTGCCAGTCACGGCTGTAGCGGCGGCGCGTGCCGAACTCGATGAGATTGAAGCGCGGCAGGCGCGCCTCGGCGATCCATCGACATTTTTCATCCAGGCGGCGGCGGCCTTCAGCGCGCAGCGCCTCCGTCATCGGCTGCGTATTGCGAAAATAAACTTCGTTGACAATCGACAGCAATGGCACTTCAAAGAGAATCGTCTGGAACCAGTTGCCTTTGACCGTGATCGCAAACTCTCCGTCAGTCGTGATGCTCACGGCCTGAGGATCGAGTTCAAAACGCTCCAGGGCCTCCACATAGCTGGGATGCAGATAGCGAATGCTTTGAAGATAGGCGATCTCCTCGTCATTGAGCCGAAGATCGCACAGATGGGCGATTTCGGCCTTGATCTCGTCGGCGTACGGGCGAAGATCGATTCCCTGACTGCGCAGTCGAAACTCATACTCCGCTGTCGCCTGTGGAAACCGATGGAACACGACTTGCTGCATCGTGAACTTATAAAGGTCCGTATCCAGTAACGATTCGATGATCATAGTTATTTTTCCAAAAAATCCGACGCCTGCGCGGCCAGTTCTTGCAAACTCAGAACGACGGTCAGCTCCGGGCGCAGGAGGCGCATCTGCTCCTCGATGTCCTTCCGGCGAGAGTAATCCGGGTGGACGCCGACAAAGATCGGCTTGCCGGCCATCGACCACGCGCCCAGCTCAAACAGTGAGATGGGGCAAACGGTCTCGCAGGGAAACCAGAAGAGTATGGCCTCGGCGAGCCTCAGATGATCGAACTCCCATGAAATCTGCTGCTCGGCCGACCAATCGGGATCCTCGAAGTAGCGCGGATGGCGCGGATTGAGCAGTGTCCACGGCGTCCCGGACAGAAATCCGATCATCGCCGACTGCCAGTCCGGGCATCCCGTGACACCGCCCGCCAGGAACAGCGCCGCGCCATCCCCGGAAAACCGGTCCGGCGTATTGGTCAGGCGCGCCATTCAATTCTCCTCCCGCATGCCGAACTTGAACAGCTTCGCGCCGCGCGCGAACAGCGCCTGCGTCCCGTTTTTTAGGAGGATGCAGTCGCCGTCCAATCCCGTCTCCTCGCAGCGCTGGTATTGAGTCGAATCGAGATCTCGCGCGAAGATCTCCAGAGCGCCATGGTCGTCGAGAAGCAGGCACACGCCGCTGTCCAGCACGACGAAGTTGATCTCCGCGCTTGCGACATCTTCCCGGCGGCGCAGGTCGTAGCGCCGGAAATCCGTGGCGAAGCGGATGATGTACTGGTCGTAACGTCCGTCTCGGGCGGCGATCACGATCAGCACGCGGTCTTTGTACGACGCGCTGACGATCCGCGCGCCGTCCAGCTCCGCCAAACGCACCTGCCGGCTCTCGCCGCGTCTGGGCAGCACGGACACATAACATGCGCCGAGGACATCCTGCACGGCGACGCCTTCGAAGAGCTGGGTCGCCTGCGGCATGACGTTCGCGACCGGCCGCGCGCTCGCCAGCGTCACGAGCGGCAGCGCCACCAGATCGACTTCGAGCAGCGATCCCCCTTGCTGAAAATACAGACGCCCGCCGCTGGACATCACGCTGTCGCCGGCAAGGCGCGTCTCCAGCGGCCGGTCTCTTTGTAAGTCGTAAAAACGAATATACCCGTTCTCCGGCCACGCCGCCACCGCCTGTGTCCCGCCCGGCGCGATTCCGATCTTCACATCAGGTCCCAGCACCGTGGCGCCGCCGATCACGACGCCTTGCGCCGTGATCACCAGGCCGTTGACGAAGTCCACGATATCGGCGCCGTAGTCGCGCATCTCTTCGATCTCAAAGCTCGCGCTGGTCGGCGCCGCCGCCATGCGCGGCGCGAAAGAAATGGCGCCGTAGGCGCCTTGCGGCGGCGCAATGCGCTGCCCGCCATCGAGCACGGACTGATACCAATCGCGATAGGCGCTCGGGATAACATCGAACGACAAACACGCGCCGGGCACGCTCACGTCCGGGTTCAAAACGGAGACGTTGCGCAGCATGCGCTCCTCCAACGTCTTCCATTGCGGATGCTTGCCCCGGTAGGGATGGATGCCGGCAAAGATCTGAAACGAGACCACCGCGAAGGCAAACCAGTCCGTCGCTTCGCTAAAGCCGCGCGCATGGCGATCTCGAACGCTGTCCATCAGGGCAGTCGCCGGAAACCCGGGCGCCTGATAGCTATCGACATCGATAAAGTACAGATTGTCCAGCGTCTCATCCACCACGAAGTTCATCTCGTTCAGATCGACGATCAGCAGGCCCTGCTCGTGGACGTGCTGGACACCCGCCTGTAAACGCCGCACCAGCTCCAGCGCCGCATCCGGCGTCAGGCCCTTGCGATCCCGAAAGGCGCGCGGAAAAATCTGACACAACGGATACCCTTTCGGCGCCGCGCGCATCGCATAGCCAATGGGGTCGCGGTTCTTATCCGTCAGCATCGCCTCCGGCCGCAGGATCTCCGGCAGGTTCAGCACCGACAGCGCCCGCACCTTACCCTCGGGAACAACGCTGCCCGCCGAATTGTAGACTTTGTACGCAGTCGCGCCCTTGACATACACCGCGCCTTCCCCACCCTGCGCCTTGAAATCCGCCTGCGTGAGCGTGATCTTCTGCTTGCCTTCTAAATAGACATCCATTGTAGCTTCCTCAATACGGCGGCGCCAGCCGCCGCAGCCCATGCGCCAAGACGACGAGGGCAAAACAAAAATTGCGCGCGAAGCGCAGGGCGAATAGCGAATCGACGGGGCGCTCCGGCTGACCGGTCTCGCAGACCTGAGACAATTGCGTCGCGAGCCGCCGCATCCAGGCAATGCTGCATGGTTTTTCGCAGATCCCATCCAGCCACTCGGAGGGGATCGACGCGCCGCCGGCGCCGACCATTGCGCCGACGATCGCCGCCGTGGTGTCCGTGTCGCCGCCGCAGGCGATGACGGATCGAACCGCTTTTTCAAAGTCTGCCGGGCTGCTGAGCCAGCAGTGAATGGCGACCGGGACCGTTTGCAGGATATAGCCGCGCACATATCCCGCCGCGCCAATGCCGGCGGCGAAGTCCGTCACGCTCTCGGATCGTTGCACGCTGGCAATCGCCGCATCCAAGACTCGAAGCGTTTCCGGCTCGTCGACCAACTCGTGCAGATGCTCTCGGAATTCAGAGACAATCTCATCTGCCGGCAATCGCCGCGACGAGAGATAAGCGGCGACCGCCACCGCCATCGCACCGGCCTCGGCTTTGGGGTCGGTGTGCGTGATGCGCGTGGAGGCTTGAACCAGCCGACGCATCTGCTCGGGGTGGTCGCCATAGCAGACGCCGAGCAATGCGCTGCGCATCGCGGGACCGTTGCCGGCGGAGCGGACGCCGCTGCGTTCCGGCGGGACTCCGGCAAGCAGCTTGAGGCAGGCGCGCAGTGTGGCGAGACCGATCCCCGCCGGCAGTCCCAAAAACCAGATCCGCAGGCGACGGGCGAAACGGCGCTGGAAGAGTGCGGCGTCGCCCGCCGACTCGATGAGGCTTTGCGCCAGCAGGCATGCGTGCTCGGTGTCATCGGAGACCATGCCGCGCCCGCCGGGCAGCAGGCGCGGACGGTCCAGATTTGGGAACAGTTTGCGCTGCCTTGGATAAGACAGCCCTTCGGCGGCCAATCCCAGCGCGTCGCCCGCCGCCGTTCCCAATAAGCACCCCGTAATCGCTTCTTCTCTCGACCCCATCGAACTCTCCTCGCGCCCAGGCCGCCTCAGAACTTGAGCGGCGCCGGCGCGACGCCCGAGCCGAGCGCCTGGGACTGCATGCTGATGCTGCGCGAGACGAACTCCGCGAGCGTCGCCAATGTCTGCGCGTTGGCGCTCGCCATCTCGATATACTGACTGAAGCCGCCGTCTTGATAGGCCCGCTGCAGATCCTGACTGACTTGCTTGTCGCGGACGTTGACGCCGATCAGCACCGAGAGCGCCATTTCGACATATTCGTCGGAGACCGCCCGCGCCATCGCATCGCGCACGCCCTGCGCGGTATGCTTGGAGGTGTTGTCGCCGCCGTCGGTGATCACGAACAAGATCGCGTTGGCCGAAAACCCGCCCACACCCAGCTGCTTGCCGTAGTCGACCGTGGCGCTGATGGCGTTCTCCGCCGCGTCGTAAAGCGAGGTGCTGCCGCCGACATGCAAAACCTTCTCGTAGTCCGCCGGACGGCAGCACTCCAGCATTTTGAAGCCGTGCAGTTCGCGGACGTCGCCGCTGAACTCCACAAGCCGCAGCAAAAGATTATCGGCGCGCGGGCTGTACTGGCAGGCCTGCACGATGCCTTTCAGTGTCTTCTCCAGCTCGACTTGAAATCCGGCGACGCTGCTGCTGGCGTCCACGACGATGGAGACCAGCGTATACTCCGTCGCGCCAAGGTTGTCGATCCGGGTGGCCGAGTAGCCGTAATGGCTCGTCGGCAGCGTCTTCATCTCGAAAGTCAGGTCATTGATCACAGGCATTTTCGGGCTCCTTTCCAAGCGCAAATCCTAGCGCAGGAAATCCTGCGTGGTCGCGAGCTGCATCCCTCGCGCGGTCATTTCTTTGATAAAATCGTCCTGATACGCTTCGAACCCGGTCACCGGGCTGGTCGCGTCGGTCAAAAGCACCAGCTTCTTCACCGCGTCATCGCTGCCGAAGCCGTTGGCGATATCGCGAACCGTGTTCGCCAAACAGTGGCTCCCGGCCTCGCCGGCGACAGCGATGACGTCCGCCTGCAAGAGCGTCTGGATCAGCGCCGTATTCATCTGCGTGCTCGGGTCCATCGGATCGGGAACTTCGGCTTGAATGGCGCTATAGTGCTCGGTGAAGATATTGCTGCCCTTGGTGACATAATCCACCATCGCAAACCGCTTCTCCCACCCAACGAGCGCATCCTGAAGCTCGGGCATCACCGCGTGTCCCTCGGTCCCGATCAGACAGTGGTAAGGCCAGATGCACAGCGCATATCGTCCATCCGCCGCCAGCGCCTTCACGTAATCCAGTCCACGCCGGTACATCCCCGGCTGCGTGGTCGTCCACCGCCCATTCTCCACGTCATCGACACTGATCAGCGTGAATGGGTCCGGATGCGCCCCGGTGCTGTCCTTCCAAAAGATCGGGTGCGCGATATCGATATAGTGGTGCGAATCGAGCGTGACGTGAATGTCATCCAGCTTCGTCCCCACCCGGTCGATCATTTGCGCGAGCCGGTGAATATCCTGCTCCGCGCCTTTGACATAAAGTTTGCCGCGCTGGGGATCGCAGAAGTCGATCTGCGGATCGATGATCAATAGTTCTACCTGCATTGCCTTTGCTCCTTTAATAGTGTTCAATTTACACTTACAAGAGCAGTATACCACAGATAGTGTAAAACAAACACTTATTTTTGATGTGCGAGAAAAAGATTGGCCCTCACCCCCCGGCCCCTCTCCCAATTTTGGGAGAGGGGGAGTCAGAGGGAGTGAGAGTTTAAAGTCATAAGATCTTTTGGATCAAAGATCCAAATCTTAATCTCTTACTCCTAACCCTCTCCTAGAATTGGGAGAGGGTGGCCCGAAGGGCCGGGTGAGGGCCCCTATCCTGCAAACTCATACAGCGCCGCCGGGCGGTGTGCGCCGCGTACTTCTTCGGTGGTCTGGGACAGAATGCCGAGGGACAGAATCCATTTACGGAAGTTGCGTTTGTCGAGTTCACGGCCCATCAGGGTTTCGTAGACTTCTTGAAGCTGGGTGAGGGTGAATTTGGCGGGGAGGAGGCCGCGCGCGACGTAGCCGGCTTCGACTTTGGCGCGCAGCGATTTGTGCGCGTCTTCGAGAATCTTAATGTGATCGAAGGCGAGCGGGAGCGGGAGGTCGTCGATGGGGAACCAGTTGGCGTCGGCGGCGTCGGTGTCGGCGCGCAGGATCACGCGGTCGCTGGGGATGAGCGCGGTGAAGGCGAGGGTGATGACGCGCGTGCGCGGGTCGCGGCCGGGATCGCCGTAGGCGCGCAGCTGTTCCAGAGCGGCGTCGGTGACGCCGGTTTCTTCGCGCAGTTCCCGCTCGGCGGCCGCCTCCAGGGTTTCCTCCATGCGGACGAAGCCGCCGGGGATCGCCCACAGGCCCTCGAACGGCCAGGCTTTGCGCTGAATCAGCAGGACCTGAAGCGTGCGATGACGGAGGGTGAAGATGACGATGTCGGCGGTGACGGAAGGCCGTTCAAACTGCGTGACATCGTAGGCGAGCGCGGGATCGAGGTCGGGCATGGTGTTCTCCAGACACGATCTTATCTGAAGAGTGAGGGAATTGTCAAGCGGCGGGAGTGGTGTACACAGATCGGCGCCGGCGGTTTCCCCCGCCGGCGCCGTCCGAACATTGCCAAATCAAGGCGTGGCAACGCGCGGCCAGCCGTCGCGGTCCCAGGTTAATTTGTCCACGTTTGCCGTGGTGGCGCCGCTTTTGTCTTTGGCCCATTCATAATGCGTGGTCAGCCAGTCGCCGTCTTTGTCGAACAGCACGCCGACATGGCCTGGGCCAACTTCGCTTCCATCTGATTTCTTGTTGTCCAGGAAGATCGTCCCGCCGCCGTCTTTCAGATCCTTGCCGTCTTTGTCGAGGAAGGGGCCGGTGACGTTCTTGGAGCGTCCCATGCGAATGTTATACGTGCTTTTTTCGCCCTGGCAGCAGGATCCCCAATTCACGAACAGATAGTACCAGCCGTCGTGGGGAATGATGGCGGACGCTTCGATGTCCCCGTAGGGCGGGCTGGGATGCGTGGCGATCTTGACGGGAACGGCCCCGGCCGCCGTCTTGCCGGATTCGGGATCGATCTTTACGACATAGATGCCGCTGAAGTACGAACCGAAGCTCAGCCAGGGCTGGCCGTGAAAATCGACGAAGATGCAGGGATCGATCGTATTGAAACCCTGCGAGGTGGGAGACTGGACGACGACGCCCCGATCAACCCAGGCGCGGGGATCGAGCGTGCTATTCGTCGCCACTCCGATCCCCGATCTTTGGCTGCCGAACGACGAGTAAGAGTAGTAGAGATGATACTGCCCGTGGAAGTAATGGATGTCCGGCGCCCAGGCGTTGTTATGCCGATTCTCCGGGACCGCCTCCGATACCCAGGCGGGACGCACCGCGAACACGGGGCCACGGTCCGTCCAATGCAGACGGTCCGTGGAGGAAAACTGCTGGACGCCGCGACCGGTGCCGTAGATCCAGTACGTTCCGTCCTGCTTCACCATCGTGGAAGGGTCGCGGACAAGGCAGTCGGTCTCGGCGGCGCGCAGCACGCCCGGCGCCAGCAGGGCGCAGATCGCAAAGATCGCCAGAGATCGGTTCTTGACGGAGCGCGCGTCGACGCTGCGCGAGGACATACGGATCACGAGAGTTTCTCCTGTGGTTGGGTGAGTTGTGTGTTATTCCGAGGATGGACGCACGATGGCGTCGGACATGCGGGCGACGCGCGCCATTTCGCGGACATCGTGCACGCGGACGATATCCGCGCCGGCGGCGATGCTGAGCGCCACCGTCGCCGCCGTGCCCTCGCGCCGGTCCATCGGATCTTCTGTACCGAGCACGGCGCCGATGAATCGTTTGCGCGATGCGCCGATCACCATCGGCGCGCCGATCAGCTGAAGCTCGCGCAGGCGGCGCAGGATCTCCAGATTCTGCTCGGTATTCTTCCCAAAGCCCAGACCAGGATCGATCAGCAGCTGCTCCGGCCATACGCCCAGGGCGCGGACGGCGGCGATACGGTCGAAGAAGTAGGCGGCGATATCGGACAGGATGTCGCCGTACCGCGCCTTCGCCACATCGCGCGGCTTGCCCGGCAGGTGCATCAGAATCGCGGGGACGCCTCGCCTGGCCACCAACGGCGCCATCTCCGGGTCGTAGGACAGGGCGCTGATGTCGTTGACGATCGACGCGCCGGCGTCCAGCGCGGCCTCGGCGACGGCGGCCTTATACGTATCGATCGACAAAAGAACGTCGGGGAATTCGGAAGCGATCTGGGTGATGGCGGGAAGGACGCGGCGCAGCTCTTCCTCGGGATTGAGGGGGCTGGAGTCGCGGAAAGTGGCGGGACGGGTGCTTTCGCCGCCGATATCGAGAATATCGGCGCCGTCCGCGATCATCTGGCGCGCGTGGGCGACGGCGGCGGCGGGGTCCGCGTATTGACCGCCATCCGAAAAGGAATCGGGGGTGACGTTCAGCACACCCATCACCAGGGTGCGCGTCCCCATGCCGATCTGCCGGAGGCGATTCAATTGTAGTAGCGAGCGCCGCCCCAATTGGAGGCGTCCGCCTGCCCCTGAGCCACCTCGGAGAAGTGCTCCACGGTCAGGTGGCGAATGCGGGTCAGGCCCTCATCGCTCAGCGCGTAGCCGCGCTCGGCGATGGCGTCGTCGGCGTTGGTGCGCAGCTGATGCTGGAAGTGCCAATCTTCGCTGGCGAGCAGCAAAATCTGGCGCATCTGGAACTCGTCCAGCGCCTCCAGCGCCTCCTCGGCTTCCTCATACAGGTCCGTGGTGGTTTCGGCCAGATCGCGCGCTCGGGAGAACTCACGAACGGCGCCGGGAACATTGCCTTGCTGCTGGAAAAGTAACGCGCGCTTGTAGTGGTGGCTGGGACTGTACGGGTCGAGGCGAACCATTTCCGCCGTGACATGCAGCGCCTTCTCGATCTGGCCGACCTGAAGATAGGCGATGCTCAGCACGTCCCGCGCGAAGATGCTGCGCGGCAGCATGGACAGCAGGGCTTTCGCTTCGGCGATCACTTCGGGAAAACGTCCGGTTTCGAGCAGGGTATCGATCAGGGCTTCACGGGAGTCTCGGTGATGGGGGTTGAGAAAACTGGCTTTGCGAAACGCGGTCAGCGCCGCATCGATCCGGCGCGCTTCACGAAATAAAATGCCCAGCTTGAGCATGGCGATGGCGTTTTCCGGCTGCAGATTCACCACTTCGGACTGACAGGCGATGGCCTCGTCGACACGTCCCTCGCTGGCAAGCGTCTCGGCGCGCTTGGCCAGGCGCCGGGCGCGCGCCTGCATTCGGCGGCTCTCGCCAGCCGATGCATCTTCAAAGACGGTAGTATTCATCACTCAAATGTCCTCTGTCACTCACCCGATCATTTCAAAAACAGCGCATTAAATATTAAGATACCCGTTTTTGCGCCGACTTGACACATCCTCACGAGCGAAAGCGGAATTGTTTGATTTTCTTAATAATTTTGCGCGCAGGCGTCCCGATTCCCGCCGCGGAACGGGGAAAATCGGATCAAATCATCGGTAAAATCGGGCCGGTCGCGACACGGTCGCGGGTCGGGACCTCGCAGTCGGCGAGTACGCCGCTGGAGGCGCAGTCTTCGCAGCCGCCTTCGCGATGATCGACGCATCCCGGCACTTCCCCGATGTCCTTGAACCGGACTTCGATGAACTTCTGGGTCTCCAGCTGGACTGTGATCATCTGCTGAATGACGTTGACTTCCTCGACCTTGGCGCGCCCCATCGGCGTCATCACGACCATGCCCGGGGCCGGCAGCTTCGGCGCGCCGGTCTCGGGCATGTTGTGCTCGTAGCGCAGGCAGCACATCAGCTTGCCGCACAGACCGGTGAACTTGGCGGGGTTGAGCGAAAGGTTCTGCGTCTTCGCCATCTTCATGGAGACGGGCTCGAACTCGCGCAGGAAAGTGGAGCAGCAGGTGGGGCGGCCGCAGGGGCCGATGCCGGTGACGATCTTCGCATGGTCGCGCGGGCCGACCTGATGCATCTGCACGCGGGTGTGCAGCACGGCGGCGATCTCGCGGACCAGCTCCCGGAAGTCGATGCGGCCCTCGGCCGTGAAGTGGAACGTGACCTGGGCGCCGTCGAACGCCCACTCACACTCGATCAGCTTCATCGGAAGCTTGAGCAGCGCGATCTTTTGCTTGCAGGTGACGAAGGCTTCCGCCTGACGCCGCGCGTTGCGCTCCCGGCGCTCAAAGTCGTCGGGCCGGGCCGCGCGCACGATCTTCATCAGCGGCGCCGCGGCCTCACTGTCGGGGATCATGCGCTCCGTCATCATGATGAAGCCGAATTCCAGACCGTGCTCCGTTTCCAGGATGACGGCGTCGTTCTCCTCCAGCGTAAGGGTGCAAGGATCGCAATAGAAAATTTTACCGATGGGCTTGAACGCCACTCCCACAACGATGGGCATAACAGAACCTAACTCACGGATCAGCCGTGGCAACCGGGAACAACGCGAATCAGCGACCGTCGCCGCCGCGAAGCCGATGCAAGAGCTTTCCCCAAAATCCCTGTGGAGCCGAATGCGGCGAATCGTCATGAAGCGCGCGCGACGACAATCCGGCTCCATTCATCTGTGACAGCACGCGCTCCCGAGAGGCGCGCTCGGCGTGTTCGGGCGCTTCGGGCGTGACAAGCGCCGCCTGGGCCAGCCGCACGGACCCCGCGAGCGACTGTGTCTCCGGGTCGGACGGCGCGGGGGCGAGGTCGCCCTGCGCCATGCGGTCGTCAATGTGTTTCGCCAGTGCTTCTTCCGACATGTTGCATCACCCCTGAGACACGCCGCCGCGCTTCCTCACGCCCCGTCTCCAGTCTCTCCACACTGTCCAGGCGCCGGCTGATCTCGCCGCGCAGCGCCACCACGGCGCGATGCAGCAGAGACTTGACCGCCGATTCGGACCGCTCCATCAGCGGCGCGATCTCCTTCAGCGACAGATCGCCCAAAAACCGATAAATCAGCACTTCGCTCTGGTCCGCCGGCAGCGTCGCGATCGCCGCGCGCACCAATTGCTGGACCTCATGCCGCTCCACGACTTCCTGCGGCGACAAGTTCGCCTCGCCGCGCGCGGGCGTCCGGTCCGCCAGCAAATCCCGCATCCCTTCCACTAACGGCGCATCCAGAGACACGGTTCCCGATGGCGGCCGCTGCCGGCAGGAGTCCACAATCAAATTCGTGGCGATACGATGCAGCCAGGGGTAAAGAGAGGCGTCCTGCGGCATGCCGGCCTTAAAATGGAACCTGGGCAGCGAGGAAAGCGCGCGCAGAAAGGTTTCCGAAGCGACATCTTCCGCATCGCTCGCGTTATTGGTTTTGAGGTAGGCGAGCCGATAGATCCGCGCGTAGTAGCGGCTGTGCAGAGCGGCGAACGCATCGCCGGAACCCCGCTTCGCCGCCTCCACCAGCGCCCGATCGCTTTCCCCCGCCGCACCCGTTTCACCGGGCGGCAACGCCATGATCAGAGCCAAAAACATGCGTATCCCCTGAGTAATATACCATAGCGGAGGGGGAAATACAACTACGAGATGAGAGGAGGCTAATGGAGCCGATGTCGTCTATATCTATCAACAACGGATATCAGTCGCGCGCCGACAGAATCGATCTCCAATACCATCGCCCTACCCCTTCACCACCACCCGCGCCACGCGCGATGTCAGGCAGGTGGTGATCTCGTGGGGCGTCGCGCCGATAGCGTCGGCCATGGCGCCGGCGGCGAGGATTTCGGGGCCGTCCGCTCCGACAATGGTCGCGATGTCGCCGGCCTGAACATCGGGAATATTGGAAACGTCCACGACCATTTGATCCATGCAGACCCTGCCGCGGATCGGCGCGCGGCGGCCGTGGATCAGGACGCAGCCGCCGGCGGTGTGGCGGCGGGAGTAGCCGTCGCCGTAGCCGACGCCGACAGTGGCGTAAACGCCGCCGCCATCGGGAACGGTGTAGGTCTTGCCATAGGAGACCGTGTCGCCGGCGCGCAGGCGATGCACGAGGATCACGCGGGACTTCAGGGACAGCACGGGACGCCATTCATACGACGACTGCGCCCACACGCCGGGCGCGGGTTCGACGCCGTAGAGCAGCAGGCCGGGACGCACGAGCTGATACGCGCCGGCGGCTCCCAGCAGCATGGCGGCCGGCGAATTGCTGGCATGGATCGTCAGACCCCGGGCGCGCTCCCCCAACCCCGCGAGCGCGGACTGGAACAGGGCGAGCTGCGCGCGCGCGTCCTCGGGGTCTTCATCGGCGCTGGCGAAGTGCGTGGCGATCCCCGTCAGACGCACATTCGGCAGAGATCTCAGCGCGGCGAGAGCATCCGAAGCTTCATCCGTCGTAAAGCCCGAACGCCCCATCCCCGTATCGATATCGAGATGGACCTCAGCCGTCTTTGCCTGCGCTTCGGCGGCTTTGGACAGCGCCGCTCCCATCTCACGACTGCTGACGACGGTGGTGAGATCATACGCGACGATTGCATCGGCTTCGTGCGGCGTGACGGGGCTGAGCAGATAGATCCGGGCGTCCGCGCCGGCGATCTGCCGGGCGGCGACGCCTTCCAGGGTAGTGGCGACGCCGAAGTCGCGCGCGCCGAGCGCATGCGCCTGGCGAACGATAATCTCCAGGCCATGCCCGTAGGCGTTGGCTTTGACGATCACCATCACGCGCGCGCCGTACGGCTGAGTATAGAGCGCCTGAAGGTTGGCGAGGTTATGGGCGAGAGCATCGGCGTCGATCTGGGCCCAGGTGCGGGACTGTGGTGAAAGTGACATGAGGATCTACGGAAGACGCCGCCGCGCACGCTTTTTAGGAAGCGTGCGCGGCGGCGTCAAGGCAAGAATTAGTTGCGTGCGAGGACGGACGGTTTCTGCGGAGCCGACGTGCGGCGGTACGGCGCCGGGACCAGCTGATCCAGCGCGCGCTCGTAGCGCTCCTTGCGGCCGTAGACCACGATCATGTTCGTGAGCTTGCGGCCCGGCCGGGCGAGCGTCGTCCCATTGTAGTAAAAGCCCGTGCTGGTGCCGGCGTCCAGGTTCATCGCCTCCGAGCAGCCAAGACCGCGCATGACGCGGGCCAGACGTCCCAGATAGATCGAATCGCGGGTCATCGCGAACACGAGCTTGTTACCGGAGGTGATGCCGACGGCGATCCGAGAGTTGGGCGCAAGCATGTGCTTGTCGCGGAAGCGCTCGGCTCGGGGATCGAGCACGATGCGGCTGCCTTGCAGCAGGCGCGGGCCGCAGGCGCAGACGAAGTCATACGCGCTCCAGTCGTGATGCCGGCCCCAGGTGCAGCTCACCATGTCCGCCTTGTTGTTGGGGGTAACGCACAGCGCCGTTCCCATGCCGCCAAAGTGGACCAGGCTGCCGCCGATCACGATATCTCCGACCGGCTTGAGGTTGTCCAGCGAGAAGAACGTCCCGGTAACAGCCACGTTCGGGTTCGCCCGGTCGATCATCTGCCGGAAGGCTTCCGAAGTCCCATCGCCGTTGCGCGCCATCACGGCGGACACTTTGACATTGGGATCGTTCAAATCGACCGTAATGACCTTCACGGGCACGTTCGCCACATTCGTCTGCCAGAACTTGATGCTGCGGCCGCCGCTGCCGTCGCCGTTCGTCGCTACATAGTGCGAACGCTGGGCGGCGATGTGCGCGTTGTGCGCCGCGAGTCGGGCCTGATGGAGCGCCTGAGCCCGCAGAAGACGCGCATTGTGCGCGGACTGCTTCTTCTCAAAGGCCGCGCGCCAGGCCGCGACCTTTCGGTCATGCTCGGCCTGCATCGCGGCCACGCGGCGATCGTGCGCCGATTGCGCGGCGGCGACACGGGCGTCGTGCGCGGCCTGCATGGCGGCGAGGCGGCGGTCGTGCGCCGACTGCGCTTTCGAAGCGTGCGTCTGCGCCGCACGGACGGCGTTTTCATGCGCGGCGCGCGCAATGCGCGCTTTGCGGTCGTGATTGGCCTGCTCGGCGGCGGCGCGGCGGTCGTGCAGGTTCTGCTGCATCGCCCATTTGTGATGCTGCGCCGCCTGGGCGGCCGCCATCCGGCGCGCTTTCAAACTCTGCGACACGGCGGCCGCATGGTCCATCGCCGCCTGCTTCGCCGCCAGGCGGCGCGCATGCTCGGACTTCGCGGCGCGCGCCTCGCGCGAATGCGGTTTCTTCGCGGCCAGACGCTGCGCGCGGGCCGCGATCAGGGCCGCCCGGTGGTTATGCTGCGCGATTGCCGCCAGATGCTGTTCGTGCAGCGCCTGCTGCTGGGCCAGGCGCTGGTTGTGCTGGCGCAGCGCGCGGCGTTCTTTGGGACTGAGTTCGCGGACCTTCGCGATATGCGCGCGCCACGCGGCCTTTTGCTTGGCCGCCAGACGCCTGGCGTGAAGCGCGCTTTGCTTCGCGCGCAGCGCGTTTTGCCGGGCGAGAAGCGCATGCTGCTTTGCATGGATTGCCTGCTGCTGGGCGGCGAGACGCCTGGCGTGCGCGCTCTTATGCGAGGCCGCCGCCGGCTGCGCCGGCGCGGATTTATGTTTTGTGTTATGGTGATGCGAGCCCGATGCGGACTGGCTCTTGCCGGAAGCGCTCACAGCGGAGAGGCTGCTGGCGGCCAAGAGACAGAGAGCAACGGATGCAGCGCGACGTTGGAACTTCATAGCCGTTTCCTCCCCACCCTCAAAAGCTTACCGAGAGACCACTATAAAGTTTATTATCGGCTATATGTAACAAAAAGTGAAGTTCCTAACACACAGAGTTTTTACGGAATTTTACGCTTCGGCGGAGCCGTGATGCTCGGTCCAGGCGGCGCTCAGCGCGGCGCGCAGATCGGCGGCGGCCTTCTGCGGATCGGCGGCGCCGGTAATGGCGTCGGTGACCGCCACGCCGTCCGCTCCGGCGGCGATACAAGCCGCCGCCTGCTCCGGAGTTTGAACGCCGCCGAAGCCGATCACGCGGATCTGAACGGCGTCCTTGATCTTGCGCAGCAGCGCGAGACCGGGGTGGTCCGCTTCCAGCGCTTCGTCGGCCTGGAAGACCGGGCCGAACTGAACGTAATCCGCGCCGCCGCGCTCCGCGCGCGCCGCTTCCTCAACCGACCGGGCGAACGCTCCGACCAGCTTGACGTTCTCCCCGCGCAGATAACTGCGCGCTTCCGACGGGCGATAGGAATGCTCACGCAGCATCAGGCCGTCCGCATGACACTTCTCGGCCAGCTCGATGTCGCCGGTCACAACGAAGAGCGCCTTGCCGGCGGTCATTTCGCGCAAGTGGAGGGAGACAGCGTAGATCGCGAGGTCGTCCGTCTCCCCCGCCACCGCGCGCAGCTGGACGATATCGACTCCGCCCTGGATCGCCGCGTCGATGAGGGAGATTGGGCCGGACACCCCTTCGGAGGATTGCCGGTACAGGTTACGATCAGTCACCAAGGTCAAACTTGGTCCGGTTAAATCTGTCACAATCGGTATTGTACCCCCATTGTCGTCGGGGAGGTCAACAAGCAAGGCGGCCCCAGCGGCAAAAAATCATTTGCCGCCGACGCCGCCTTACGCAAGCTTACGACTAGAAGGAGATCTCAGGCATCTCCTCGGTATCGTCGATAAACACGCGCTTCGCTGCTTCCTCGAAGGTCGTGACGCCCTGCATAATCTTGATCGCGGCGTCTTCGCGCATGGACACCATGCCGCGCGCCATCGCCGCTTTGCGGATCTTGTTGGATGGAATGCGCGCGAGCACCATGTTTCGGATGTTATCGTCCATCGCCATGATCTCCTGAATGCTGCATCGCCCCTTGTATCCCGTTCCTTCGCAGACATCGCATCCGCGGCCAATCACGAACGTTGCGCGCTTCACCTCGGGAGCCTCGGGATTCAGACCAAACGATTTGATCATCTCCGGATCCGGGCTCGTCGGGATCGCGCAGTTCGTACAGACCTTTCGGACGAGACGCTGGGCCATGACGCCGACAACCGACGAAGCCACCAGGAAGGGATCGACATCCATGTTCAGCAGGCGCGTGACCGCGCCGGCGGCGTCGTTACAGTGCAGGGTGGAGAAGACCATGTGGCCCGTCAGCGCCGCCCGGAATGCAATCTCCGCCGTTTCCGAGTCGCGGATCTCGCCGACATAGATAATGTCCGGGTCCTGTCGAAGAATGGCGCGCAGCTGCTTCGCCATCGTCAGACCGGCCTTCTCATGCACGTTGGACTGGCGGATGCCGTCCAGATCGTACTCGATCGGGTCTTCGACCGTGATGATGTTGACTTCCGGAGTGTGGATCGCCTGAATGGCGCTATAAAGGGTCGTCGTCTTACCGGATCCTGTCGGGCCGGTCGCGAGGAAGATCCCGTGCGGCTTGCGGATCAGGCCGTTCATCAGCTTGAGATTGCGCTCGGAGAAGCCGAGCTGATCCAGGCCTGGGCGGCGGCCGCCCTTGTCCAGAATACGAAGAACGACCGATTCGCCGTACTGAGTCGGCAGCGAGGAAACGCGCATGTCGATCGCGCGGTTGTCCAGAGTGACCGCGATACGGCCGTCCTGCGGCACGCGGCGCTCGGCGATGTTCATGTCCGCCATGATCTTGACGCGCGACGTACACGCCGCCTGGAACTCGCGGCGGATGCTGTCCACATGATGGAGCGTGCCGTCAATACGATAGCGAATGTCCAGCGTGTCCCGGCGCGGCTCGAAGTGGATGTCGCTGGCCCCCGCCTTGATCGCGCGGGAAAGGATGGTGTTGACCAGCTGGATGACCATCGGCTGATCGACATCCGCTTCCTCCAGGCCTTCCGGCTGATTGCTCGTCAGGACGCCGGTGCGGCCGCCGGCAGGCTGGTTGAGCATCTCTCCCGGCTTGCGCGCGGTCGCCGGCGGCGTGGCGAATCGGGCGGGGCTGTTGGCGGCGGACGGCGGCAGCAACGCGGGAACGGCGCTGCGCTGTCCCGGAGGCGCGATCGGCGGCTTGGGCGCATTCGGATCGCCGCCGTTGTTGTTGCGGATATCCGGCCCGGCGGCCGCGCCGGCGACAGTCCCAGCGGCGGCGCCGACCAGCACGCGCGCCGGCTGATAGCTGCGCTCGATCTCTTCCCGAACGTGCTCCGCCGTGGCGAGCGCGGGCGCGATGCGAACGCGGTGGGCAACGCCGATCTTGGCGGCCGCTTTCATGATCTCATCGGTCCAGTCGGCGACGGCGAGACGCAGCGTGCCGTCGGCCTTGCGTCCGATGGGAAGCAGCTCGTATCGCTTCGCCACGGCCGGCTCGATCAGCGAAAGCACCGAGCGGTCGATCGTCGTTTCTTTCAGATTGATGTAGGGGATATCGAGGAACTGAGCGTGGGCGCGCGTCACCTGCTCTTCGCCCATCATTTCCAGGCTGACCAGGGCGTCGGTAAACGGCCCGCCATTCTGACGCTGGAGCGCCTGCGCCGACGCGCGCTGCGCGCCGGTGAGCAGGTTCTGCTCCACCAAATACTGGCCGAATTCCTCGGCTCCCTCAAACTGCGATGTATCAGCCACGTCCGCCATCCTTTATCACTTGCACCCAGATGGAAAAACGCAATACAAGTATTGCGTGAACTTCACGATCCATTCAATCCCGGGAGCCGGCGCTCTTAATGTCTATTATAACATTAGTGCGCCGGACCTTGTCAGACCTTCAACGAAAACGAATGCGAATTAGCGATCGCGGCGGCCGCGCAGGCCGCCCCCGTCGTCGTCATCGTCGTCTTCGCCAAAGTGTTCATCCTCGATATCATCGAGCGCGCCGGACGAATCCGTGTAAGACGAAATCTCTTCTCCCCGGAACACCGTGACCAAAAAATCCTCACGATCGAAGGAGGGAAGGTAAGACGACACGATATCCTCGTCGATCTGCGAAAGCAGTTCTTCCTCGGTATTGACGGGAAGATCCGCCTCAAGAACGAGCGTGGCGTGGATCGTATCGTGCGCGTAGTGCAGATCCAGCTGGCCGATCCGCCGGTCATCGTCCCAGATCAGGAAGATTTCCGAGCTTTGCGTGCGCACCAGACGGGAGAGGCGGTAACGGTAAGTGTTTTCCATAAGATAAAAAAAGGGGGAGCCATCGTCTGACTCCCCCGCGTATCGACGTATCGGTTAAGCGGTCTCGGGCCGTAAGTTCGGCAGTGGACGCCGCTGTTCAGGCGTATTGGAAGAGTTGTCGCCGGTGATCGGCGGCGCGCCGGTGGGAGCGACCAGAGGCTTCGAGGGTTCGGGAGCCTTGGCGCCTTCCATCAGCACGATGAACTCTTCGCGCTCCAGCGATTCCTTCTCCAGCAGCACGCGGACAATCTCGTCCATCTTCGTGCGGTTGTCGAACAGGATCTGGCGGGAGCGAGCGTAGCAGTCGTCGATAATCGACCGGACTTCCTTGTCGATCTCGACCGCGATCGTCTCCGAATAGTTGCGCTCCTCGTTCCAGTCACGGCCCAAGAAGGGGTTGCCGTGCCGGGTTCCGAGGACGACCGTTCCGAGACGCTCGCTCATACCATATTCACAGACCATGGCGCGAGCGATAGCGGTGGCGCGCTCGAAGTCATTCGACGCGCCGGTCGTCACCTCGCCGTAAACGGCTTCTTCGGCGACGCGGCCCGCGAGCAGGGCGCAGATATCGTCGAGGAACTCCTGACGGGTGGTCAGGTACTTGTCCTCGGTCGGATACTGCATCGTGTATCCCAGGGCGCGGCCTCGGGGCAGGATCGAGATCTTATGGACCGGGTTGGCGTTGGGCAGAAGCTCGCCGACGATCGCGTGGCCGACCTCATGGTAGGCGATCCGCTCGCGGATCTGATCGTTCATGATGCGCGACTTGCGCTCGGGACCGGCTACCACGCGGTCGACGGACTCGTTGAAGTCCGGAATCTCAATGCGCGTCTTGTCCTTGCGCGCCGCCAGTAGCGCCGCTTCATTGACCAGGTTCGCCAGATCCGCGCCGCTGAAGCCGGGAGTGCGGCGGGCCAGCGCATGCGCGCTGACATCTTCCGCGATCGGCTTGCCGCGCAGGTGGACTTCCAGGATCGCCTCGCGGCCCTTGGCGTCCGGCGTATCCACCGTCACATGGCGGTCGAAGCGTCCGGGGCGCAGAAGCGCCGGGTCCAGGACATCCGGGCGGTTTGTCGCGGCGATCATGATGACGCCGGAGTTCTGATCGAAGCCGTCCATCTCGACCAGCAATTGGTTGAGAGTCTGTTCCCGCTCGTCGTGACCACCGCCCATGCCGGCGCCGCGCTGGCGTCCGACGGCGTCGATCTCGTCGATAAAGATCAGCGAGGGCCGGTTGGCCTTGGCCGTGTCAAACAAGTCGCGGACGCGGCTGGCGCCGACGCCGACGAACATCTCGACAAAGTCCGAACCTGAGATATGGAAGAACGGCACGCCCGCCTCGCCGGCGATGGCGCGGGCCAGCATCGTCTTGCCGCATCCGGGAGGTCCGAGCAGCAGCACGCCCTTCGGGATCTTGGCGCCCAGCGCCTGGAACTTCTTCGCGTTCTTCAGGAACTCGACGACTTCCTCCAGCTCCTGCTTGGCTTCCTCGACGCCCGCGACGTCATCGAAGGTCACCTTCGGAACGCTGTCCGTCAGACGCTTCGCCTTGGAGCGGCCGAACGACATCGCCTGGTTTCCGCCGCTCTGCGCCTGACGCAGGAAGAAGAGCCAGATGAAGATGACGGCGCCCAGGGGCAGCAGGCCCGTGACGATCATCGCCCAGGTGCTGTCCGAGATCGGCGACTTCGGATACTTGAAGTTGACGTGATGATCGCGCAGATTCTTGTCGAGGTCCCGCATGATCTGCGGGTTGTCGGGAAGTTCTACCGTAAAGCCGCCCGAGCGCTGTCCGGCGTTTGCCGCGTACACGCCCTTGAACGTCCCTTTATCGATCTCACCGCTGCTCACCCACCCGTTTTCGACATCATCGACGAATTGGCTGTAGGGAACGGATTTGAGCGTATCGCCGCCCATAAACGGGATGCGGTGGTTGCCTACCAGATACAACACTGTCGCAAGGACAATGAAGGGTACGAGGAAACGTAGTATTTTATTTGTGTTCAACAGTGCCTCCCTCCGCACATTCGGAACAACGTGGGAAGAAAATCCGACCGGTTGATCTGCATCCAGACTTTACCGTGGCGGAAGTATACCACATTCTCCTCGCGGCCGACAACAACGAGCGATCGCTGTCGCAGGGGCGTATGCGTTCTTTCATTAACTACGCAAATGGGCGCACTCGCGTTCCCCATCGAAAAGCGCGCATGTAAATCCGTTCTACCCAAACTCCGCGCAGAGTATGCGCGCTCGCGTCAAATCGACGCTTCCGGCCCGGTTCGCAGGCGCTCGCCAATCGGAACGGGCAGGTTTGCAAGCGTCCCCGCGCCCATTTCGATCGTGTGAACAGCCCCAGGACAGCGCACCAGCGCGCGCCAGGGCGGCACATTCGGGCAGACCGCAAGCACGGTCAAGTCGCGGCTCAAAAAGAGAATATCCAGGGGAAACGCAACAAACCATGTATGGACGGAAGCCACATCGGGAAGCCAGAGCCCCTCGCCCGCCGGCAGCGCGCGCCGGCCCAAGACGCCGACGCCCTTCCCCAGCCAGGAATTTACCTGCGCCACGCTCCCCAGCAAGAGCCCACTCGATTCCATCGTCAGCGTGAAGCGGGGATAAACGGCCATATCCGACCAGTTTACCCGGCCGCGAAGCCATTGCGCCCAACAGAGATCAATCCGCCCAAATAAACAAAAGCGGCTCCGCTCCTTTGTGAGTGAGCGAAGCCGCTTTTGAGTGCTAGCGGAATTATGCGCCGATCAGACCGTCGCTTTTACCATCCGGAGATAACAAAAGACACGGCCTCCGTTCGACGCGTCACGCGTCCGACTTACGCAGTCGGAGTGAACGACGTGCGGCGTCGGAACGCCAGCAGCGCCAGGATTGAGCCGCCCGCCAGGAAAGCGACGACGCTGCCCGGCTCGGGAGTAGTCAGACGATTTGGCGTGAAAGTTACAATCGCGCCCTGGGTGCCCAGGCTGCCGGTCGCTCCGGGAGGAGTCGTGAAGGTCCGGTTGAGCGTGTAGGTGCCGTCCGCAAAGCTGAATGTCAGCGCGGGGGTCGAGAAGACGTCAGTGACGCTCGTGCTAGGAGCATTGCCGCCAACGCCGCCGTCGGCATCGCCAACGAATGAGCCTGAGAAGCTCTTGGTTATGTTCCCGCCAGACGCAACATCATGGATGGTGATGGTTGCAGAGTAGGGATCGTTGAAGTGGTTCGGACCAGTCCCAGGAGTGGTGTTGAGCGATAAGTTGCTCAGCGTGATGAACGTGGTGGCGCCGACGGGACCAGCGGTCGTCGGTAAAATCGTCAGAGTGCTGGTGCCGCTGACAATCGATGTGCTGGCGTAAGAAGTGGAGTAGGTGAAGTTCTGAGCGTTTGCCTGTGTTCCGCTCAGCAGAGCGCCAAGAGCCGCGACGGCGATTGCGCCGCCAATGGCGTTTCGTGTTAACATGAGTGTGGTTCCTTTTGATCCGAAGCATGGACCAATTAAGTTGACTGGGAGACATAAGTCCGCTGGCGCAACAGGATGAACAGCAATAATCACGTTGCGAACAGAGGAGCGTACAACACTGGGGATCCAGAACCGCACAGCAAATATACCTCGCCGCGCAAAAAAATAAACACGAATATAAGGAATTTCTAAAAATATTTTTCAGAGTATAAATACGGATTGCTTACCATTTTTTATATAAACGAATCACTTAATTATATGAATGAAAGCTATTATCACAATTTAATCTTAACGTACGCCAGGCAGCGGCGCCAGGAGAAAAGAAGCGATTCGCCGTCTTCCATCCTGGCGCGTTTTCGTGTCACTCTTCGTATCCGGAAACAGCGCGCACGCTGACGTCGCCGCGCTTTTTCAGCTGGAATGTCAGCTTGTTCGGAGAGCCACAGGAAGGACACTCTTCAATGCGAACCTCCGTCGGCCCCTCGTCCAGCGCTTCGCGATCGACCCGCGTCGAGACAGCCGCGTCACAGCAAAAGCACTTGTAGTCAATGCGTTCCTCGGGGATCGGTTCGTGCTTCTTTTCCTGGAGACGAGCCCAGCGGAAGTGGACGAACAATCGCCCCCAGTTGTCTCCGTCCTTTTCGATCCGATGGTACTGCGCTCGGATTTCGGGACGCTCCAAAAAACGGACAACCGTTTTCTTAAGCGCGCCCGATCCTTTGCCCGGTATGATCTCAAGCTCCGTCGCTCGTTTTGTCACGGCGTCTTCGATCCCCTTGAGCAGGGACGCCTCGATCTCGCGGCTATCGTTGTAAATCGGATGCAGGTCCAGCTTAATCTTCAATACTCTCTCCCCAAACTCTCTCTTTCGGCGCGGCGCGCAGGAAATCTCTCTTGACAAAATGAACTCATGCGCCGTACCCGCCTTTCTTCCATACCGTAACTATTCGGTTCCAAATTTTCGTTCCGCCGCCTGGAGGATCCTGACATAGAGCTTAGCATCGAACGTGTCGAAATCTTGCTTCTCGTCTCCGCGATCGTCGCCACCGTCTCCCAGCGGCTCCGGCTTCCCTATACCGTCGGGCTCGTGCTCGCCGGCGTCGTGATGGCGCTCACCAGCGCGACATCTCAGGTCCATCTCACAAAGCACCTCATCTTCAACGCGTTTCTGCCGCCGCTGATCTTTGAAGCCGCATACTTTATACCATGGACTGAGCTGCGGCGCGATTTCAGCCCTATCACCGTCCTTGCGACGGTCGGCGTTTTGATCGCCGCCGCCGTGACGGCGGCGGGGATGCATTTCGGCGCGCAGTGGTCCTGGCCGAGCGCGCTGCTGTTCGGCGTGCTGATCTCCGCGACCGACCCGGTTTCGGTCATCGCCACGTTCAAGGACGCCGGCGTCCACGGACGTTTGCGGCTGCTGGTGGAGGCGGAAAGCCTCTTCAACGACGGCACGGCGGCAGTGCTCTTCGCCGTTGTCTCGGCGGCGCTGCTGGGCGCGGGCATGTCCGCCGGCGCCGTCGTCCTCAGCTTTGTCGTCACGGTCGTGGGAGGCGTCCTCTGCGGCGCGCTCGTCGGCGCGGCGGCCCTGCTGCTGATCGGACGCGCCACGGACCATCTTGTGGAGATCTCCTTCACCGTGGTCGCCGCGTACGGCTCGTTTTTATTGGCCGAGCAGTTCCATCTGTCGGGGGTGCTCGCGACGCTGACGGCGGGGATGCTGATCGGCAATATCGGCCCCGCGCGCGCCATCACGGATCGCGGGCGTGAAGCGGTCGGCGCGTTCTGGGAGTACGCGGCCTTTCTCGCCAACTCGCTGATCTTCCTGCTGATCGGCCTGCGCGGCGCGCGGGAAAGCTTCGCCGCGCTGCTCGTCCCCACCCTCATCGCCATCGCCGTCGTCCTCGCCGGCCGCGCCGCGTCCGTCTACGGCTGCTGCGCTTTCTACGCGCGCGCCGCGCGGCGCATCTCCCTCCAGCGCCAGCACATCCTCTTCTGGGGCGGCCTGCGCGGCGCCCTCGCCCTGGCGCTCGCCCTCGGCCTGCCGCCCGAGACCCCGGACCGCTCCCAAATCCTCACCGTCACCTTCGGCGTCGTCGCCTTCTCCATCATTGTACAAGGACTGACCATCACGCCGCTGCTGCGGCGGCTGGGAGAGATTGAAACAAAGCCCCACTCTTGACAACCCATCCCCGAATCCGTACACTGACGGCATGACGATTTCTCAACTTTATTCTCTGGAAACTTTGAACGAGCGCCTGCGCGGCGGCCTCATTGTGAGCTGTCAGGCGCTGCCGGGCGAAGCGCTGTTTGGCGGCGAGATCATGGCGCGGTTGGCCGTCGCGGCGGAGCGGGGCGGAGCGGTCGGGATTCGCGCGAATAGTCCCGTGGATATCGCGGCGATCCGCGCCGTCACGAGCTTGCCGATCATCGGTCTGTTCAAAGTCGATGTGGCGAATTACGACGTGTATATCACGCCGACCGTGAAGGACGCGCTGGCCGTGGCGGAAGCGGGCGCGGATATCATCGCGCTGGACGCCACGGATCGGCCGCATCCGGAAGGGACGACGGCGGAGTTTATCGCCGCTGTCCGAGTCGCGACGGGGCTGCCTGTATTGGCGGACATTTCGACGTTTGCGGAAGGCGTCGCCGCGCAGGAGGCGGGCGCGGAGTTTATATCGACGACGATGTCGGGATACACGCCTTATAGCCCGCAATTGGAGGGACCGGATTTGGAGCTGGCGACGCGGCTGGCGGCGGAGCTCAAGAGGCCGCTCTTCGCCGAAGGGCGCATCCATACGCCGGAGCAGGCGCGGGCGGCGCTGGACGCGGGGGCGTTTGCGGTGATTGTCGGCGGGGCCATCACGCGGCCCCAGCAGATCACCGAGCGGTTCGCGCGCGCCGTCGCCGCCGGGAAGTAGCCATTCATGCCCACCTATCTTGGAATCGATATCGGCGGCACGAAGATCGCGGGCGCGCTGGTGGATGACAACGGACTCGTTCTCAAAACCGGTGTGCGCCCCACGCAAGCGGAGCGCGGCGGGGCGCAGGTGCTTCAAACGGCGATCGCGCTGGGTCAAGAGCTTTTGCACGGTTCGGAGCAAGTCATCGCCGGCGCCGGCGTCGGCGCCGGCGGGCAGATCGACGCCGAACGCGGCGTCGTGGTCTCGGCCACGGAGATCCTGCCTGGCTGGGCGGGGACGGAGATCGGCGCGGCCTTTAAGTCCGCATTCGGCGTTCCCGTCGCCGTGGATAACGATGTCAACGCCCTCGCCGCCGGCGAGGCGAAGTTTGGGGCGGCCCGGGGATTGTCCACCGTCGTCTTTCTGGCGCTCGGCACCGGGGTCGGCGGCGCATTGCTGTTAGAAGGCCGTGTTCATTACGGCGCGCACTGGACCGGAGGCGAGTTCGGGCACCTGCTGCTGACGATGGATCCTAACGCCCGGAAGGACGGCGGCGGGGCGCGAGGGACACTCGAAGCCTACGCGAGCGGGCCCGGCCTCATTCAGACGTGGCGGGAGATCGCGGGCGACGACGAAGCGCCAATCACCGGCGCGGAGATCGCGGCGGACGCCGTTCAGGATCCCGGAGGGATCGGCGCGGCGGCGATTGCTCAGACCGGTCGCTATCTGGGCTTTGGGCTTGTCAGCCTCGCCAATGCGCTCGATCCGGATGTGATCGTGATCGGCGGCGGGCTGGCGGCGCTCGGCGATGCGCTGCTTGCTCCCGCCCGCGCCGTGCTTGCCGAGCGCGCGCTTCCTGGCCCCGCGCAAACGCCGGTTGTCCTCGCCTCGCTGGGCGAGCACGCCTCGACCATCGGCGCCGCCGCCTTGATCATTCCATTGCCGAAAGCAGTCTCTTGATATGAATACGAACTCCCTGCGCATCGCGCTCGCGCCGCTCGACGAACGCCCCGTCAACACCCGCTATCCGCAAATGCTCGGGCAGATCGCCGGCGCCGAAGTTCTGCTGCCGCCCTCGGAAGCGCTCGGCCTTCAGCGCGAGCCCGCGGATCTGCCGGTCATCACGCAATGGCTGCGGGACACGGCGCCGACGACTTCGGGCGCGATCGTCTCGTGCGACTATCTGGGCTACGGCAATCTGATCAACGCCCGTATCTCCCAGGACAGCGCGGCGGCCGTCCTGGGGCGGCTGAGCATTCTGGAGGAGATCGGCGCGCGGATCCCCGTGCACGCCTTCTCCCTGATCACCCGGGTCGCCAACGCCGACAACTGTGTCGAGGAGCCGCTCTACTGGGAAAAGTGGGGCACGCGCTTTTACCGATGGGCGCGGCTGACGCACCAGTCGGAAACGAGCCTGCTTCCGCCGGAAGACCGCGTGGTTTTGAAAGATCTGGACGCCCAGCTTCCGCCGGACCTGAAAGCCGATTGGCTGATGCGGCGCCTGCGCAACCATACCGTCAACTTGGGGCTGATCGACCTGGCGGCGCGCGGCAAAGTCGCGAGCCTGCTGCTGACCTCCGACGACACCGCCGCCTACGGCTTTCCCAGCCGCGAGCGGGACTGGCTGCGCGGCTGGCCGCGCCTGATCGGCCCGGCGCTGTCATCGCGGCTGCACATGTATCCCGGCGCCGACGAAGTCGGTTCGGCGCTGGCGGCGCAGCTGATCAACGCGCATCACGGACGCGCGCCCCTGGTCTGGGTGGAGTATGCGATCCCCGGCGATGAGGAGTATATCGCGCCTTACGAAGACCGCCCGGTGCGCGAAACCGTGCTGGGACAGATCTCCGCCTGCGGATGCGTCCTCGCCGAATGCCCCGAAGAAAGCGACTTCATCCTCGGAGTCGTCACGCCCTCGCCCCGGCGCACGGACTATCGCCTGGAATACGCGGAGGAGGACCGCCGGGATCGCACCGCCCCTTATTTGCGCTTTATCGCCCGTCTGGCGGGCTGGCAGGCGCGGGGTCTGGCCGTGGCCGTGGGCGATGTCGCCTACCCCAATGGCGGCGATCCGCTCTTTTCCGACTTGCTGCTGGACCCGGCTTCGGCGCTGCGTCCCGGGGGGCTGGCGGCGTACGGCGCCTGGAACACGGCGGGCAACACGCTGGGCGTGGTGGTGGCCCAGGCAGTCTGCGCGCTGTACATCGAAGACAACGCCGAGCAGGCAGAGGCGCAAAAGCGCTTCCTGGCGCATCGGTTCCTGGAGGACTGGGGATATCAGACGGTCGCGCGCCGCGCCGCTCGCGACATCATCGAACAGAGTTTTGGACGCCGCGACCCCGACCCCAACTCTCTCGAACAGATCGCCGAGACCCGCAAAGCCATCGAAGAACAGCTGACGAGTTTACTTACCCGGCTTCAGCAGTCCGGAGTCGGCGAGGGGCTGACGCTCGTTCCCGGGAGCGCCCGCCTTCCCTGGCGGCGAACCTTCGAGGTGGATTTCGATCTGTCCTGACCCAGACATTCGCCCAAGACGCAATTGTAACCCGCCATTAACCTCATGCACGCCTGCCTTGGGCGTCGCCGGGGTACAGTAGGGTTAGCCGCAATGAAATACGCTTGCTGCTGAGAGTTTGGCAGAACTCTCAAACATAAAGACCCCTTTTCACAGCCTTTTCCAGAATCTTGGAAAGGGCTTTTTTGCATCCTCAGAGTCGCCCATATAACAATAATTTCGTTTGTAACTATGCGTTAACCTAATCCGCAACAAGCATGGATCGACGGCTGGTACAGTTGTCCTTGCATGGAACTCGCGCCGGATCAGGCTTCGGACTTCGTTCCGCGCCGCATTCGGCCCGCATTCTTGTTCGCGATTCACGACAAGGAGATACGCATGGCACTCTCTCGTAAAAACATCATTCTGCTGGCGGCGGGCGTAGCGCTCATTCCGACCGGATTTCTGCTGAAGGCGCATGGATCGGACCACGCCGATACCCCGGCGATCGCCGCTCAGCCGGGCGCGGACCTTACCGACGTCTTTGTGTTTCCCTCGCCCTCCGACTCCTCGAAAGTCGTCCTGGCGATGGACGTACACCCTTTGATCCCCAGCGGCGGATCCGGCGGTGTATCCTTCGACCCAAGCGTTCTCTATCAGTTCAAAATTGATAACACCGGCGACAATGTCGAGGACCTTGTCATACAAGCCCGCTTTATCGGAACGGGATCGAGCCAGCGCGTCTTGATCTCTGGTCCCATGAAGCCGGATCGCACCGGAACGGTTACTACGGCGCTGGCGCCCTACGCCGTCACGGGCGCGATCAATCAGGCCTTCTCTCCCGCCACGGGGATCGAAGTCTTCGCGGGCGCGCGAGAAGATCCCTTCTTCTTCGACCTGAACCGCTTCTTTACGATCCTGCCCGACCGCGCGACGCCGATCACCGGCACGGCGGTCAGCAATCCAAATCAGCCCCAGGCCGCAAGCTTCAACAACCCGGGAACGGACTTCCTCGCGCCGTACAACGTGCTCGCCATTGTCGTGGAGCTGCCGAAAACGTCGCTGGTCCCGGGGACGAATAAGAAGATCCACGTTTGGTGCACCACCAGCAAATAATCGGCTTTTGTTCAGGAGAAGAGAGAACGATGTTACAGAAAAAATTCATGCTTGGCGGTTTGGCGCTCAGCCTCGCGGCGATCGCTCTGGCGGGCTGCGGCGGCAGCGGCGACAGCGGCGGAACGAAGACTTACACGCAAGTTGACCGACTGGCCCGCCCCGCCGTCAACGAAGTCTTCGCGACAGTCGCCAATAATCGGCACCAGATCAACGACCAGGACAATCCCACGGATGACTCCGGGCAGCTCGCCAACGATATCCAGAGCTTCATGGTCGGAACCGCCGGCCGCTCCCAGGCGATCACGAACGTCGTCAAGGCCGTACTGGTCCCCGACGTCATGGTGGCTGACTTGAGCCAGTCCGGCAACGCGACCTACCTGGGCGTGGAAACCGGCGGAGCCACCGGCGGCACGTTTGGCGGCCGCGACCTGAAGGATGATGTCGTCGACACCTCGCTCGGCGTCATCTTCGGAGCCACCGTGCCGACGCTCGGCCTGGCGCCGGAAGACGGGAAAGAGATCCCCGCGCTGACGAGCGACCATGTCGGCTTCGGCGCGAAGCACTTCACGAGCGCATTCCCTTACCTGGGAGCGCCCAAGTAGCGATCCTTCGCGCGCCTTCAGTATTCACTACTGAGGGCGCGCGAACCACGCCTTTTTCTTCGATGTGGAGTCGATCAATACGATGAAACGAGCCGCTATCGCCGCTTCCGCCCTCGCTTTGTGCCTCGCCGGCTGGGCCTGGACCAGCCGCAAGGCGCAGTCACGCCCGCCCAGCGGCCCTCCCGCGCAGCACGAACCTTACGATCCAGGCCGCCTGGAGCACACCATCCGTTTTTATGAAAGCAATATCCAGCGCGACTCGGAAGACGCCATCGGTCGGTCGCTGCTCTCCGGATTCTATTTGCAGCGCTGCCGCGAGACCGGCGACATCGCCGACGCCGCGCGCGCCGAAGCGATGGCCCGCAAGTCGCTGGCGATCCGAACCCGCAATAATATCGCCGCTTACGATCAGCTCGCGCTCAGCCTGTTCACCCAGCACAAATTCCCCGAGGCGCTTGCGCTCACGCAAAAGATCGTCAACGCCGCTCCTTCCGATGCGCAGGCGCAGTCGCTTCTCGTGGAGCTGAACACGGAAATGGGCGAGTACCCCAGCGCCGCCACCGGGATGGCGAAGCTCGCCGCCGGCAACCACGACCCGCACACGCTGGCGATGGCCGCGCGCCTGATGGAGCTGACCGGCAATCTGGACGGGGCGCTGGCGCAAATGCAATCGGCGCGCGCGCAGGCCGACACCAACCTGGATATGTCGGCGGAAGGCGACGCCTGGTATCACATGCGCGAAGGTAACATGCTGGGCGCGCTGGGCCGGGCGGACGAAGCAAAAAAGGCGTACCTCGCCGCCGTCGCCCTCTTCCCGAACGATTACCGCTCCATGACCTTTTTGACGCGCCTCGCGGCCGGCCGGGGAGATAACAAAGAAGCGATTGACTGGGGCAAACGATCCTCCGCGATCGTGCCCACTCCGGAGATCCTGGCTCTGCTCGGCGACGCCTACACCGCGTCGGGAGACACCCGGCAGGCCAATCTGCAATACGCGATGGTGGACGCCGCCGGGCGAATCGCGCGCTCGCAGGGCGGGGTTTACGACCGGCAGCGCGCCATCTACTGCGCCGACCATCACGTCCACCTCCCCGAGGCCGTGCGGATCGCCCGGCATGAGCTGACGATCCGGCATGACGTCTACGCCTACGACACGCTCGCCTGGACCAGTTACCAGGCCGGCGATCTTCCGACGGCTTCCTCGGCGATGTCCAAAGCGCTGGCGTGGCGCACGCAGGATTCGCTGCTGGAATACCACGCCGGAATGATCGCAAAGGCGCTTGGCGACTCCGCCGGCGCGCGCGCTCATCTGGCGAAGGCCCTGGCGCTGAACCCCTACTGGAACCCATTCGCGCCGAAACTGGCCCGCGCCACTCTCGACACACTGAACGCGGCCGGCGCGGCGACCGCGCAAATCCCGGCTTCGCCGCAAACGCCGCCCACACCCAGGAGTTAAAAACGTCCATGAATATCCGACGTTTCGTGACCGCGGCGCTCACCGCCGCGCTGCTCGCGGGAGCCGCCTTCACCGCGCCCGCCGGCGCTCATCCGATGGGGAACTTCTCCATCAGCCACTACAGCCGCATCACGGCCGCCAAGGCCGGTTTGCAGATCTTTTACGTGCTGGACATGGCGGAGATCCCCACCGTGGCGGAGCGCGCCGCGATGGACACGAACGGCGACGGCAAGATCACCCCGGCGGAGCAAACCGCCTATCTCGCCGCAAAAACACCCACGCTGGCCCAGGGATTGACGCTCACAGCCGACGGGCGCCCGGTCCCATTGGACATCGCGTCCAGCAATCTGGCCTTCCGGCCGGGCGCCGGCGGACTAGACACGATGCGGCTGACGATGGATCTGAAGCCCGCCGCTCCGCTCGGCGCCGGAGCGCACAAGATCGCGTATCAAGACGGCAACTACGCCGAGCGCACCGGGTGGAAAGAGATCGTCGCGACAACCGACGGACACGCGTATCTTGGCGACGCCTCCGTACCGTCGACCGACCGCACTCAGGCGCTCACCGTTTATCCCAGCATCACGGCGATGTCGCCGCTCCAGGAAACCTCGGCGACCTTCACCGTTTCCGACACGCCCATCGCGGCGTCGGCGGCGCTTGCGGGAACGCCCGCTCAGACGGCGGCGCCCAGCGTTTCCGCGACAAACACCAGCACGCCGCAGGACCGCTTCACGCAGGCGATCGCGGCGAAGAAGCTGACGCCGGGGATCATGCTGGTCGGTCTTCTGATCGCTTTTGTCTTCGGCTCTTTCCATGCGCTCTCGCCCGGCCATGGCAAGACGATGGTCGCGGCGTATCTGGTCGGGTCGCGCGGCACGGTCAAGCACGCGTTCCTGCTCGGCGTCGTGGTCACGATCACGCACACGCTCGGCGTCTTCGCGCTTGGCCTGGTGACGCTGTTCGCCTCGCAATATATCGTCCCGGAGAAGCTCTTCCCGATATTGAGCGTTATCAGCGGCCTCGCGGTCTTCGGCGTCGGCCTCTGGCTGTTCTATAGCCGCATCCGGGGCCTGGACACGGGACATTCCCACGATCACGCGCACGACCATGGGCATAGCCACGATCATGATCATGATCACAGTCACGACCACGATCATGACCATAGCCACACGCACGAACATCACGATCATGACCACACGCACGAACATGTTCACGAGCATGTCTATGAGCCTGCCCTGGCGCTGGCGACATCCAATGGGCATGTCCACACGCATATTCACGAGATCGGCCATACACACGATCACGATCATGATCACGACCATGGACACGATCATACGCACGATCACGATCATAGCCACGATCACGGACACAGTCATGACGGCGGCCACTCGCATGGGTTCGGGCATCACCACCATCATCACGTTCCCGAAGGGCCGATTACGGCGAAGTCGCTGATCGCGCTGGGGATCTCAGGCGGCATCGTCCCCTGCCCGTCCGCGCTCGTCGTGCTTCTCTCAGCCATCGCGCTGCACCGGATCGCCTACGGTCTGCTGCTGATCACGTCCTTCAGCATCGGCCTCGCCTCGGTGCTGATCGCGATCGGCGTCGCGGTGGTGTCGGCGTCCAAGCTTTTGCAGCGCGTTCCGCGAAGCGACGCCTTCACGCGCTTCATGCCGATCTTCAGCGCCGCCGCCGTCACCACCATCGGCGTCATTCTGGTCATTCGCGCGATCGGCGGCGCCCCTCTGTAAACTGGCGGGAACGCGACGGCGCTGCGCGGCGTTCTTGAGTGGTACTCCGCGATCACTTCGGCGGCGCTTCGATGTCGTGTATAATAGTACACAGCATTGAGGTCGCCGCCCTTTGCGTTAGAATGGATTTTCGTCCCACGTGAACACCATCGATCACACGAAACGCCGTGTCGCCGTTCTGCTCGGCTCTCTCTTCGCCATCAACATCTTGATCTGGCTCGTGACCTGGGGCGCTTCGCATACGTACCCCGTGCTGCTGGCGACGGGATGGCTGGCGTACGCCTTCGGCCTGCGCCACGCCGTTGACGCCGACCATATCTCGGCCATCGACAACACGACCCGCAAGCTGATGCAGGAAGGCAAGCAGCCGATCGGCGTCGGCTTCTTTTTCTCACTCGGACACTCGACCATCGTCGTTCTCCTCTGCGCCGCGCTCGCCGTCGCCGCCTCATACGTGCAGCAGCACCTGCACGGCTGGCAGGCGCTGGGCGGCCAGGTCGGCGCGCTCGTGTCCAGCAGCTTTCTGTACATCATCGGTTTCGTCAACCTGATCGTCTTCATCGATCTCGTCGGACGCATGCGCGCGCTGTCGCGCGGCCGCGATCTCGACGAGGAAGCGCTGCACAATGCGATGGAGCAGCGCGGTTTCCTGGCGCGGATCTTCCGGCCGATTTTGCGCATGGTGACGAGCAGCCGTCAGATGTACCTCGTCGGCTTCTTGTTCGGCCTGGGGTTCGACACCGCGACCGAAGTAGGACTGCTGGGAATGTCCGCCCACTCGGGACAAACGGGGACGCCGATCTGGGTGATCATGCTCCTGCCGGCGCTCTTCACGGCGGGCATGTGCCTGATCGACACGCTCAACAGCGTTCTGATGCTCGGCGCCTACGGCTGGGCGTTTATCAAACCCGTCCGCAAACTCTATTACAATCTGAGCATCACGCTGATTTCGGTCGTCGTCGCATTCGTCATCGCCACGCAGGAGATGCTGGGCCTGGCGCATATCGATCTGTCGCCCAAGGGGCCATTCTGGCAGTCGCTGGACGACCGTCTCGGCTTCGTCATCATCGCCGTATTCCTTGCCGGCTGGGCGATCTCCGCCCTGCTGCATAAGATCCGCACGTACGAGCCGGAACAATCATGAGCCCGCGCACGCACAACTCATCGCTGGCGACGGGCGATGTCCCGATGTCCTCCGATGAGGAGCTGGTCTTGCTGCGCGCGCTCTTGCGCGCCTCGGACTACGGGGTGCTGCTTTCCGACTCGACCGGCCAGGACTTGATCTGCAATCCGCGCTTCGGCGAAATGTTCGGTTTCGACGTCGTGGAATCTCTGAACGACGGCCCGGAACAGGTGCGCGCGCAGATGATTCCGCGCGTAATGGATCCGGAAGAGTTCGTCCAGACACTCGATGAGATCTACGCCGATCCCACCCTGACGCGCGAGGATGAGATCGCGATCCTGGCGCCCAAGTATCGACTCCTGCGCCGCTACACGGCGCCGGTGCTGGATGACCATATGGCGGTGATCGGCCGCCTCTGGACATTCCTGGACATCACGCGCACGCGCCGGCTGGAGCAGAAAGTGCGGACTCAGTCCGAGCAGCTCAAACAGCAGTCGCGCGAGCTCGCCAACGCGCTCAAAGCCGCGCACGGACGCCTGCATAAAGTCGAGGATGTCCTCACCCAGACCCAGCAGCAGCTTCTGGAATCCGAGAAGCTATCGGCGGTCGGCCTGCTCGCGGTCTCGGTCGCGCACGATATCCGCAATATCCTGACGCCGCTCGCCATCGAGCTTGCCCTCGCCGATCAGGACGATCGCGCGCAGCGCGCCGAGTCATTCGATCTGATCCAGAAGCAGGTCGATCGTCTGTCGCTCCTGACGCATCGCCTGCTCGGCATCGCTCGTCCGCAGGCGACGCACCGCGCGCCGGTCGATCTGCCGGCTCTGGTCGCGCATACCGCCGAGCTGCTGCGCCCACAGGCCGCGCAGGAGAATGTCACGGTCTCGATCCAGATCGCGAAAAAAATCCCCACGGTTGTCGGCGATCTGGGACAGCTGGATCAAGTCCTGGTCAACCTCGCGCTGAACGGAGTCCAGGCGATGCACGCCTGCGGCGGGACGCTCACCATCTCCCTCGCGCGCGACAAGGGCGGCGCCTGCCTGAAAGTTTCGGACACCGGTCCCGGGATTCCCGCGAATATCCGCCGCCGTTTGTTCGATCCGTTCTTCACGACCAAGGAAAACGGCGCCGGTCTGGGACTGTTCTCCAGCCGGCGCATCGTCCAGGACCACGGTGGCGTGATGAAGCTGCGCAGCTCGTCCTCCGGAACTCAATTTTCGATCTGGCTGCCGGCAGAAGGAGCGAAACATGGCGGGTAAGATTATGATCGTGGAGGACGACCGCGCCATCGCGCAGTCTCTGTCGCGCCTGCTGGCGCGCGAGGAGTATTACATTGTCGCCAAAAGCACGGCGGAAGAGGGCATCGCGCAGATTCGGGAGGACCCTTCCTTCGATCTGGCGCTTCTGGATGTGACGCTGCCTGGCCGCGACGGTTTCTTCTGCTGCCGCGAAATCCGCCAGCTCGGGTGGCGCGGCCCGGTCATCATGCTCACGGGGCGCAGCCTCTCCATTGAAAAGGTCGCGGGCCTGGAAGCGGGCGCCGACGACTATCTGACCAAGCCCTTCGACCCCGCCGAACTGCTGGCGCGCATCCGCGCCCATCTGCGCCGCACGCGCGACTACAACGCTCCAGACGATCAGCAGGACCAGATCGCCGTGGACGCAGATCTGATCGTGGACCTTCGCATACGCGACGCCGTTGTCCAAGGCGCCCCCGTCCACCTGACCGACCGGGAATTCGAGCTGCTCCTTCTCCTGGCCCGCAGCCTGGGTACGGCGCAGGACAAGATCTGGCTCTTCCAGCAGATCTGGGGATGCTCGCCCGAAATGGGCATCAAAGCGCTGGCCGTTTACATTCGACGCCTGCGGCAAAAGATCGAGGTGAACGCCGACGAACCCAGATATATCCAAACCGTGCGCGGCTTCGGATATCGGCTGGGCGGCGAGTAACAGACCTCAGAGACCCGGCGGCAGCAGGCCGTAGCCGACGCCGCGTCGGGTTTCCAGCAGCGAGGCGGTAATCGGGGGGAGTTTGGCGCGCAGGCGCCGGATATGGATATCCACGGTGCGCTCGCCGCCGTCGAAGTCCACGCCCCACACCATATCCAGCAGACGGTCGCGGGCGAAGAACTTGCCGCGATGGGTGCCTAAAAAACGCAGCAGGTCGTATTCGCGCGGAGTCAGGGGCAGGACACGGCCGTCGGGGTCCATCGCGCGGCCGCCGGCCAGGTCCAGCGTCAGATCGGCCAGCGACAGAGTATCTCCCGACAGGACATGGCGTTTGCGGAACAGCAGCAGATCGATGCGCGACAGCGCTTCGCGCGGGGTATAGGGCGGCAGGATAAAGTCGTCGACGGCGGCCAGCCAGTCCGGCTGCGCGAGATGCCGGGAGTCCAGCAGCGCGAGGCACGCCGGACGCGGCATGTCGTCGCCCCACGCCTGCTGGAGCAGCCGCATGACGTGACGGATTGCGAGACAGTCGTACGTCGTGGAAAGATCGGCGAGGAGAACGTCGGGGGGGCGGCCTTCAAAGGCTCGGCACAGCGCATCCACGGCGTCGGTGCCACGGTCCATGGAAGAGCGAAAGACAATATGACCTGCTTCGGTGAGCACTTCCGCGATGGGCGTCGAGGGACCGCCCAGCTCCATCGGCGCGTAAACCAGGATATTCTGCATGATGCGTGTCGGTTTCCCTTGGAAATCCAACCGCGTCACTGCGGTTCTCACTGGATCGGACGTCGGACTCCACGGGGTCGAGGAGATAAAGGATTATAGCATTGCGCGGGCGAGGGCGTCAATGAGAAAGCGAAGATCCCTATTCCCCCGCGCTTTAGCGCGCTTCCCCCTTTTTCCCAGCAAGCCGCTTCGCGGGGGAAAAGGGGTGCTGATCACTAAGGTCCTTGCTCGTTCGACAAGTAGCAGAGAAGAATAAAAGACAAGAGCGTCGGTATTTGTAACTGATGCCCTCTCTTCACATATTCTTGTCGAGAGTGAATGGCTATCAATGATTGGCTCCCCTTTTCCCCGGCGAAGCCGCATGTTGGGAAAAAGGGGGGAAGCGCTTTAGCGCTGGGGGAATAGGGCCTAACGCCGCCTACCCCACCTCCACCCAAAGATCCCCTTCTTCCGTCACGCGCACGGGGTACGTCTTCAGGCCGCATTCGCCCATCACCGGGGCGCCGGTGCTGAGGTCGAACTTCCAGGCGTGCAGGGGGCACGCGAGGATGTCGCCGCCGAGAAGACCGTCGACGAGCGGGCCGGCGCGGTGGGGGCAGAGCGGCTGGGTGGCGTACACGCCGCCGTTGCGGGAGCGGAAGACGGCGACTTTGGTTTCGCCGATTTGGAATTCACGGCCCTCGCCGATCGGAATCTGGCCCGCCGGGCCAAGACAATATTCGTTGGGAATCAAGGTGCTCATAAGATTTCCTAAGGATTACGCGGTCACCATCGGCAGGGTCGTGACGAATTGGTTGGGCGAAACGGGCTGATCGGCTTCCTTCCAGGGATCGACATAGTCGTCCACGGACTTCTGCATCGCGGCGTCCAGGCGCTCGGCGATTCCCTCGCTGTCGTTCACCACGATGTCGCGGATCTTATCGATGCCGACACGCGGGACAAAGCCGTAGGTGCGCTCCAGCCATTTGGCGTTCTCGCGGTAATACTGCATGAAGCGCCCCATGATCAATAAGACTTCCTCGTGACTCTCGCAGACGCAGAGAAGGTCGCCCTTGCGGACATGCGCGCCGGCGGCGCCGCCCACGTAGATCTCCCACTTGCCGCCCTCGACCGCCACCGCGCCCACATCCTTGACCATCGCCTCCGAACAGTTGCGCGGGCAGCCGGCCGTCGCCAGCTTCATCTTGCCCGGGCTTTCGATGCCGGCGAAGCGCGCCTCAATGGCGATGCCAAGCGCCGTGCTGTCGCCGACGCCGAAGCGGCACAGCTCCGTGCCGATACAGGTCTTGACCGTGCGGAATGATTTGCCGTAGGCGTGGCCGGAGGGCATCCCCAGATCCTTCCACATCTTCGGCAGGTCTTCCTTGCGCACACCGACGAGGTCGATGCGCTGGCCGCCGGTGATCTTGACCATCGGGACATTGTACTTGTCGGCGGCGTCGGCGATCTTGCGCAGCTGGTCGGAGTTCGTCACGCCGCCCCGGATCTGGGGAACGACGGAGAAGGTGCCGTCCTTCTGGATATTGGCGTGCACGCGGTCGTTGATGAACCGGGCGTCGCGCTGCTCCTCGTAGTCCGCGCCCCAGATCGTGCTCAGCAGCGAGGAGAGGCCCATCTTGCTGCCGACTTCCTCCGCGCCGCCCGCCAGCGCCTCAAAAATGGCCGAGACGCTCTTAAGTTCCTGTTCTTTGATCGCCGCGACCAGTTCGGGCTTCGCCAGCGGAACGCCGGGAACATAGTAATGAACGGAGGGATCTTCCTCGATCTGCCCGTCGCAGACCCACTCGACGACATCCTTGACCAGCGCCTTGCAGGAGCCGCAGCCCATGCCGGCGCGGGTCGATTCCATCACCATTTTGAGCGAGCGCTTGCCGCTTTCGACGCATTTGCGGATCTGGCCCTTGCTGACGCCGTTGCAGTTACAGACCTGCGTCGCGTCCGGCATCTCCAGCAGAGAAGCCGTCGCCGGCGGTCCGCCCAGATCGAACAGCAGGGACGTGCGATCTTCAGGCAGGTTCGTCCCATGGTCGAAGTGCTGCATTAATGGCGCGGCCTTGGAGGCGTCGCCCAGCAGGATGGCGCCGATCAATTGGTCGTCACGCACGATCAGCTTCTTGTAGATCCCCTTCTTCGGCTCGGCGAAGTGCAGGACTTCATCCGTCGGCAGCGACGGCTCGGTGACGCCCATCGACGCCAGCTCGACGCCCATGACCTTGAGCTTCGTCGCAAGCTTGGATCCGTGGTACTCAGCCCTCGGATTGGCGCCGGTCAGCACATCGGCCAGCACGCGCCCCTGTTCCCAGAGCGGCGCGACCAGGCCGTACACGCGGCCCCGGTGCTGCGCGCACTCGCCGACCACGAAGATATCCGGATCGTCCACCGAGCGCATCTGATCGTCGGTCACGATCGCCCGCTCGACGGTCAGGCCGCACTCGCGGCCAATCTCGGAGTTCGGGCGGATGCCGGCGGAGATGACGACCATATCGCAGGCCAGCTCCTCGCCGTCCGCGAACGCGAGGCCCGTCACGCTGTCCTCGCCCAAAATCGCCGTGGTGGATTTTTGCAGATGGACATGAACGCCCATCTTCTCCATCGTATTGCGCAGAATGGCTCCGGCGGGCGCATCCAGCTGATTCTCCATCAGGTGAGCGCCCAGATGGACGACATGGACTTCGACGCCGTAGTTGATCAGGCCGCGCGCGGCCTCCAGACCCAGCAGACCGCCGCCGATGACCGCCGCCCGGGCGCACTTGGTGGCGTAGCCGGCGATCTTATGGCAGTCGTCGATCGTGCGGAAGACATAGACGCCATGCTTCTCGGAGCCATCCTCATTCCGGAGGCCCTTCACCGGAGGCACGAAGGCGCGGCTGCCGGTCGCGATGATCAGCTTGTCATAGGAAGTGGCGACGCCGTTGGTGTCGATCACGCACTTCGCCGCCCGGTCGATCTCGGCGATGCGAACGCCGGCGTGCAGGGAGACATTGTTCTCGTAGTACCACTCCAGAGGATTGAGAAAGATCTCTTTGGCGTCCTGCGAGCCGTTCAAAACATTGGAAAGAAGAATGCGGTTGTAGTTGCCGTACGGCTCATCGCCGAACATCGCGATCTCGAACTGCTCCGCGCCCCCACGGGCCAGTATGTCCTCAACCGTGCGCGCCCCGGCCATGCCGTTCCCGATCACAACTAATTTCTGCTTGGTGTTCATCCTGCGTGCCTTTCGCCTGTCCGGCGCCCGGGCTCAACGCCCAATACCGGGCGGGAGCGGCTCGAAAATAGTGGCGGCTGTACGAAGGAATAAAGCTCCGGCGGGGAGCGCCTCGTCAGCCAGCGAGTCAGCCGTTCGAATCGATCGGACTGATTTGCATGAGTGAAGGCGACATTGCCGGGAAGTGGGGCTTCAGTGCAGAGTGTTCAAGACCGTCGCAGCACTGCGAACGGCGTCACAGTCATAGTATAGAGCGTGAATGTTTCGACCATGTTTCCATACTAAACGACGAACTTCACTTTGGCGGCATTGATTGCCGGGCGGGATCCCTGAGCTTATGCGCATACATCGGATGGAAATGTAAGTACAGGGAGCTCAGTATAGCCAGTGAAATCAAGGTCCACAGAAGTCCATGGACCATTCTTAAGATTATCGTGTTCCGATCCACTTTAAATTTCCACAAGACCCAGATCGACGACAATCACGCCCGCCGTCTCCTCTGGCCCGGCGACAAACACCTCCAGCACGGTTCCTGCCGTCAGGTCCTCAATCACCGCGAGCGCCACATGCATGTCGCCCTTCGCGCCGATGGGGAACAGGCGCATCGGCTTGCCGTCACGCATGAGGGCCAGATAGACCATGGCGGATGTCGAGTTTCCGGCGCGCAGATACACCGGCTGGACACGCTTGCCTATCGGGACGGTATAAGTCAGCTCGCTGCTCAGCAGCGTCGGATTCTGATAGCCATGGCCCTGGAAAGTGTAAACGCCTTGCAGCAGGCGTGGCTGGGAATACATGTCGTTTCTCCTTGGTCGATAAAAGAAAGCCTCCATAGTGGAAGCAGGATGGAAGGGATGGGCGGCGTCGCCGAGGAGAGAGCCGCGCCTCCGTGGAGAAGCGCATGACCGATCCTATTATGCCCGAGGTTCAGAAAAACCACACGAGTTTTGCATGATGAAACTGCGGATTATTGCGTCACGGATCCGCCCTGCGCGGCGGCCTTCCGAATCCACGCGCGTAATGCGGGCGAAGCATACACATATTCCTGAGTCGGCGCGTCCCCGATAATTCCCTCCCGCGAATAGTAATCGCAAGCGTACTCCGGATAGGTCGTCGGCGCATAAAAATGGGCTCGCGCATAATCAGGACTGGACTGCAAATTGAACGTCAGCTCCATGTCCGGCGCCTCTTTCGGCTCGTAGGCGTCTCTCAGCGGCGCGGGATTGCGTAATCCGCTCAGGTCGTCGCGATCGGCGACAGCATACACCATGACTGCGCCGCCATATCGAGAAATGCTCAGGCGGCGACACTCGCCAAGCGCCTTTCGTACTGGAAACGCGTGGCTGTGTGAGGTGAAAACCCAGATCAGCACGCACAGGGATAAGAGTTCGCACACAGCCGCCGCGCGCGCCGTCTTTCGCGGCCATGACCGAACGATCAGAGGGACGGCGATCAGAAACGCCGCCGGCAGCACCGGCCAAACGACCAATAACGGCAGAACGAAACCCAGAGATCCCCGCACGTACATCACGCAAAGCTGAAAACCTATCAGCAAAACGAACGTCGACGCGGCGAGCATGAGCGCATTTTGAGCGCACTCGCCGCGAAGCTCTTCCCGGGTCATAAAGTCTTTGAAATTCAAGAATGCGTCCTGGCTGATGTGATGCTGATGTCCGTCGTAACAATCAGGCGGACATCAACATAACGCGTACGCATCCATTTCGTTTCGCGCCGCTTATGCGACTTCGGCGCCCGCCAGGACGCGCTCTTGGGCCGGAGCGGAAGCCGCGGCGGGAGCGCCGTGAGCGACGCCGCCAGCGCCGAGCCAGCTTTTGGTCCAGCCGGGAGCGACGGAGCGCAGGACGACGAAGGCGACCACGGCGATGGCGGCGAAGGCGTAGAAGCCCGAGGCGTAGGTGCCGGTGATGTCATGCAGGTGGCCGAGGGCGAAGTTCAGGTAGTAGCCGCCGACGCCGCCCGCCGCGCCGACCAGGCCGGTCATGACGCCGATCTCTTTCTTGAAGCGCTGCGGGACGAGCTGGAAGACCGAGCCGTTGCCCATGCCGAGCGCCGCCATCATCACGAAGAGCAGAACCTCCGCCACCGGGAAGGTATTGATCGCCAGGCCCACGCCGATCGCCATCAAGATCACGGTCGCATAGAGGACCGTGAGCATCCGGACGCCGCCCAGGCGGTCCGCCAGCGCGCCGCCGATGGGGCGGACGAGGGAGCCGGCCATGATGAACGGAGCGGTCCAGAGACCGACCGTCGCCTTCGGCGCGTCGTACTGATCGACGAAGAACGTGTTGAAGAAGCTGGACATTCCGACAAAACCGCCGAACGTCACAAAGTACAGCATGCAGAAGTACCAGGCGTCGGGCTTCGCCAGAACCGCCGCGTAATCGGCGGCGCGGGCCGGGCGGACCTGGCTCGGGGGATCCTTGGCGAGCACGGCGAAGGTCACGAGCACGATGCCGACGGGGATCATCAGCAGACCGAAGACTTCATGCCAGCCATACGCTTTGGCGAGCATCGGCGCGAACAGCGTGGCGAGAACCGTGCCGGAGTTTCCAGCGCCGGCGATGCCCATCGCAAGGCCCTGAAGGTGAGGCGGATACCAGCGCGAAGCCAGCGGCAGCGCGACGGCGAACGATGCGCCCGCCAGTCCCAGGAAGAACGCGACAAACACGAGTGAGTTGTACGAGGTCGCCATCTGAAAACCGACGATCAGCGGCAGCAGCGTGAAGAACATCGACGCGACGCCGACGCGCTTGGAACCGAACCGGTCCGCGAGCACGCCGAGCAGAATACGCCAGAAGCCCGCCGCGAGCAGCGGGATGCCCACCAGCAGCAGCTTGGTGGAGGCCGGATAACCGTTCGCGATCGGCTGGAACGTCTTGCCGGCCTTCGCCAGCGCGGCGGCGGGCTTGAGCGCGATCACGTTCTCATTCGGATTGCCGTGCGCGCCGGGAGCAAGATCGATGTGGATCAGCTTGGACTGCGCGTTCGCGGCGGCGATGGTCGCCGGATTGGCGTTGTCCAGCACGAACTTCTCGACGGGCTTGACGCTCGCCTTGGTGGCGATGCTCGGATCGCCGGGCTTGATCAGCAGGTTGTAAACGTTCTTGGGCTGGTCGGCTTTGAGCTTGGGGTTCTGCTTGACGGTCTGCGGTCCCTTGATCAGCATCGTATACTGCTCGCCGGTCTGGACCTGGGCGGTGGGCGTGATGCGCAGGTTCTGGCCGGTGAGGGACGGGTCGGTCATGATGAAGGGCATAAGCGCCCCCAGGATGACCCAGACCATAAAAGAAATGTCGAAGTGCAGGAAGGCGCTAAAGAGCGACGGGGCGTGCCCGCTTTGTTTCAGATCGCTTAATTTCACGAAGTCTTCTCCTCTCGCGAATGGTCTTGAGGCTTATGGCCGAGAGCGCAATCGAGGGTTCGCGGGAAGAAGAACTTCCGGCGCTCCGCCAGCAACTCAAAAATGGGAATCGAGGAGCCTGTGTCCTCAATTGGTATCTTAAGTGTTGGCAACGGCGCCGTAGGAGTGCGTCAAATCTGACGGGGAATTGGACAGCGGCGACAGTGTCGCTGTTTGTTTCGTGAGTGTAGTATAGAAGAGTGATGTTTCAGGAATGTTTCGGGGGAGAAAGTATTTTTGGGGAAAGGAAAAACAGATCAGAGGCCCTCCCCCCTGCCTCGCCTCCCAAAACTGGGAGGCGGGGTGGATGGGTAAAGACATCCCGGATGTCTTGCGCAGCCTCTATTCTTGTGCGACCCAGGCGGTCAGCGCGCCATTAGCGTAGACGCCCGTGACCGTGACGCTCGTCAACCCGCTTTCGTCCAGGCCGCCGATCCAGTTGCCAATATTCACGCCGTACGAGTTCAGAAACTCAGTGTTGGCGTCCGTGACGATGTGGACTGAGGCTCCGCTGGGCGTGAAGCCGACAAACGATGTGATCGGCGTCATGTCGAACGTGGTTGTCCCGAGGGTGTCCGCATTGAAACCGCCAGTCGCCTGAGCGTAGGGCGCGACTACGAAGGGAAGGGAAGACGTCGCCCCAACTCCCGGAGCCGAGTTGACGACTTCGATCTGGCTGCTCGCGGCGGTCCCAAGGTCGGCCGCCGGAATAACGGCGGTAATCGACGTGGGACTCACATACGTCGTCGCCAGAGGAGCCCCATTGAACTGCACGACCGACGCGCTGCTGAAGCCGCCGCCGATGCAATCGACGGTCACATCGGAGGTCGAGATAAACGAGCGAAACGGAGACAGCGCCGTTAAGGTGGGCGCGTATGCGCCCAGGGTCGTCGTGTGCGCCGCCTCGGTGTTACCCGCCAGATCGACGCTCCAATAACTGAGTGTATGCACGACATTCGAGACAGCAAACGGCGTGGAATAGACGGCGGGAGCCCCGCCGTCGAGACTGTAGTAAATAGTGGGCAGATCGCCCTTATCGTCCGCCGCCTTCAGTGTCACGACGCCGGCTCCGAACGCCTCGGTCGTTTTAGGAGTCGTGGTGTCGATATTGATCGTGTTCTGAGAGACCTGTGTCAGCTGTCCGGACGCCCCGTCTCGAGCGCTATACTGCACGACATGCGACCCATCGCTGCTGATGGCGACCTGCGCGTAACCGCCGCTGACCGTGACGGAGGCGCTCGCGCCGATCTTGTATTGCAGCGTCGAGCCGGGCGACGTATACGGCGACATGAGGCTCAGCGTGACCTTCGAGGAGTTCCAGCCGCGCCCGTTCGGCGCCGGCGTTTCGCTCGCGCTGACGACCGTTTTTCCGGGAAGCGACCATTCGACCGGCGTAACGGATCCGGTAAACGAGGCTCCGGTGTAAGCGGCGCCGATGATATTCCCGTACTTATCAACCGTCACCGCCTTCGACGACAGGTATCCGGGCGGCAGGAACGGATGCAGATCGACAAAGGACGCGGCCGTTCCGGACCAAACACCGGCGTGCTGAGCCCCCGCCGATACGGCGGCGTACCCGACCTGATACCCGCTCCCCGCGCCAATCGCCTCGGAAAAGGAGTAGCCGGACGGACCTAAGTCGGTCAGGGTGTCCGCCGTTCCATGCCACAGCACGGCGTCCGTTGTGTAGCCGATAAATCCGACCTCCTGCACCGGCGTCTCCAGAAATCCGACCTCGGTGTTATGAGCCTGGTCGACGCCAAGCGCGAGGGTGGACTGACCGGTGTTCATCGTCGGCGGCTGCAAATCGACAAAGCTCGCGGCCGTTCCTTTCCAGAGAGCGGCGTGGGTGACGAGGCCCGACGTTCCATAGCCGACCTCGATTCCATGATCCACCGCGGTCGCGACGCCGTCATACCAGACGGAGGGCAGCAGATCGACCGCGCTCGCCGCAGTCCCTTTCCACAAAATCGGATGGTCGTAACCGCTGGAATCGGTGGCGTAGCCAACTTCCTGCCCCTGTGAAATGGCGGTCCCCCAGCTCTGGGCCGCCGCGCTTGTTCCGTTGAGAAGATGCAGGGTGAGTGAGGTGGGATGCAGATCGACGAAGTTCTTATCCGAGCCGCTCCATAAGATGGCGTGCACCGTGTAGAAAGTGCGCCAGCCGAACCTCTTGGAATAGTAGGTGTACTTGGCCTCGTTATACGAGCCCATTTGATTGGCGCCGTAGATTCCGGCGACTGTTGAGCCGAAGTACGCCGGCGGATCGAGGCTGATGATCGGGCCGCCGGGATTCCCCATGACAGCCGAAGTCGTTCCGCCGACCAGTTGTCCCTGATAACCCTGCGGGACTGTCAGCGGGGCGCCCGCGCCGTTGAGTAGCGACACAGTGTAAGCCTGCGCGTCGGCGCAATGGCTTGCAAATCCAACAAAAAGGACAGAGGCGGCGCTGACGGCCGCGGACGTTGCGAAATGCAGTCGGCTCATGTGGGATGTCCTTTCGTGAGTCCAATTCAGCAGTTGATCCTGCTGTCAGGCCGAAAGAAGTCGTCGCGGATCAGCGTCTCGTCCAGCGCGAGATGTCCATGATCCGCCGTCTCGTAACGATGCCGCTTGGCCGATTTCCCTTTGATCAGACCGTTCATCCGCTCGACCAAGCCATTCGTCGAACGCCTGCTCGTGTTAGCCCATGGTTAACTTTCTGAGTATGGTTCCCCAGAAGACTACCTCATGGCGCCTCAAAACGCTAGTCCCACTTGTTGATAAATGACATGAGATTCGACGATTACTCCCAATTCTCGCTCCGAACGGCAGAGCAGGCGGAATGGACATCCATTCCGCCTGCCGGGCCGCGTGACATCCGCCCTAGAACTTGACCTGAAGTTCGCTCACGAACAGACCGACCTTTTCGGGGTTGACGGAGCTGGGGGCGTGGGCGACTTTGCTGGGCTTGGTGTACCACAAGCGCAGCCGTGTGGCTTTGTCGAGGCCGTACAGCGCGCCGAAGCCGAGGTTCTGGTCCGTGTACGAGCTGTCACTGCCCGCGCCGCTCTTTGCCCGGTTGAACTCATCGTAGTTGACCGCGAAGGTCAGCGGGTGCGCGCCGGCGGGGCTGAAGGTATAACCGCCGAGCGCGTAGTAACCTTCGACCTTGTTGCCCGGAGCGTAGACGTTGGACGACAGCGCCAGCGTGGATTGATTGAGCAGGCTGCCGGCCGGGTTGGCGAAGTAGGTCCGCTGCTCGAACTTTCCGGCCACATACTCGCCGTTCACGAAGATATTCGCGGTCGGGTTGTACTGGACGTCCGCGCCCGTCAGCTCTTTCTTGCGCGATTGGTAGGCGGGGCCGACATCGCTGTAGTCCGGCACATGGCCGTTGTAGTAGGAAACGCCAATGCCCAGCTTTTTGTCGCCGGTCTGGTACGCCGCGCGATAGACCTGATCGACCTGGCGGTCGGTGTCGTTGCTGACCTGCCCGGTTCCGTTGATCAGCGCCGCCGTCAGGCGCAGGCTGGCGGAGCCGCCGGTCACCTGAACGCCGCGATCGTAATCCTGTCCGGAGAAGAGGCCCTGGCCGCCTTCGTTGAAAGCGAGCGGGCGCTCGGCCTGGATGTGGTTCGCGGTGGAGAGCGGCAGGATGTAGCCGAAGGGAGTGGAGAACATACCGGCGGTGATTCCGATGTTCTTCAGCGGGTCGCCGTTGCCGAAGGTATAGTTGACATAACCTTCACGGACGCTGACCGCGGAGTTGTTCGCCGAGTTGCTGTTGGATGGGGTAGCGGTCGGATTGGCGAATCCCGAAGCGTCGAGCTGAATGGCGTAGCGCGTGTTCTGCGTCAGCTGTCCGGTGAACTTGAGGCGCGAGCGGCGGATCACAAAGGATCCACCGTTAGATCCCGAGGCGTAATCGCCGTTGTAAGAGTTGCCGGGCGCTTTGCCATACGGGAACTTCAGATGATCGGCGCTCGTCTGGTTGTGCTCGTCGGCCGCGAAGTATCGCGCCTGGATGTAGCCGCTGATCTGGAACTTGCGCTTCGCGCCGACGCCGTACGAATTATTCGCGGTGTCCTGCGCTTTGTTTGCAAGGTCCTTGGTGTCCAGCACATCCTGACGCAAATCCTCAACCTGGCCGCGCAGCGTCGTGATATCGGCCTGCGCTTTGGTCACATCGGACTGGATCGCGGTCAGCTCGGTCTTGAAGCTGTCGACCAGAACTTGAATCTTGTTCAGATCGTCCTGCGTGACGGCGGGCGTTTGCGGCGCGCCGCTCTTGATGTCCGCAATTGTTTGAAGCAGACGGTCAACCACCGTGGCGAACTCGTAACGCGTCAGCGCCCGATTGCCCAAAAACTGGCCGTTGGGATATCCCTTCACGAGTCCTTTGTCGGCCAGGCTCTGAACCGCCGTATAGGCCCAGTGGTTTTCCGGAACGTCCGGAAACGCCGCAGCCTGGGCCTGCGCGGGCCGTACGCCCGCCGCCAATGTTCCGCCGAGCGCCAATGCGGAAATCCCGATCAGCGTATGCATCGTCCTTCTTTGCAAATTCTCATCCCCTTTTTTGAATATGCGACGTTCATATCGTCGTCTTGAGTATCGGTCCGCCGGCGACCAAATCCATGCTGGCTTCCCTTGCCAGACAATTTACCAGTTAGCCACTAGTATAACATGACTATTCCATAAAACCTCACAATTTTGCAATTTGCACGGCGCAAATCTTGAATTCCGGCATGCGCGATGTTGGGTCGAGCGCCGGATTGGTGAGCAGGTTCGCGCGTCCCTTCCCCGCCCAGTGGAACGGGACGAAGATGGTGTCCTGCCGGATCGAAGTCGTCAGCCTGGCTTTGGCCTCCGCCGCGCCGCGCCGTGTGGCGAGACGCACCATATCCCCGTCGGCGATCCCGAAGCGGCGGGCCAGCGAGGGGTGGATCTCGACAAAGGCTTCCGGGGCGTTCGCGCGCAGCTTTTCCACCCGGCGCGTTTGCGTTCCCGATTGGTACTGCGCCATGACGCGTCCCGTCGTCAGGTAGAGTGGATACTCGTCATCGGGCGCTTCGGCGACCTCCCGATGCGCCACGGGGTGAAACTTCGCGCGGCCGTCCTCGGTGGCGAACTTGTCCAGAAACATTCGCGGCGTTCCGGGATGGTCTTCGGAGGGACAGGGCCAGAAGACACCGTTTTGGGCGGCGATTCGTTCGTACGTAACGCCGGCGTAGTCCGCAGCGCCGCCGGCGCTGGCCCGGCGCAGCTCCTCAAAGATCTCGCGCGGCCGCTCGGTGAAGTACTGCCCGGCGCCCAGCCGGTCGGCGAGCGCCTTCAAAATCTGAGCGTCGCTGCGCACCCCTTCCGGCGGCTCCGACGCGCGGCGGCGCAGCAGCACCCGCCCTTCAAGGTTGGTCATCGTCCCTTCTTCTTCGGCCCACTGCGTTACGGGCAGCACGACATCCGCGCGAGCCGCCGTTTCGGACAGAAAGATATCGGAGACAAGCAGGAAATCGAGCGCATCCAGCCGCTCTTCGATATGACTGGCGCGCGGCGCGGAGACCACGACATTGGAGGCGGCCACCATCAGCGCGCGGACACCGCCAGGCGTTCCGAGCGTATCGAGCAGTTCATACGCCGAGCGTCCCGGTCCGGGGATCGTGGCTTCGTCCACGCCCCAGACGCCGGCGATATACGCCCGGTGCGCGGGATTGTCGATCTTACGGTATCCCGGAAGCTGGTCGGCCTTTTGCCCATGCTCGCGCCCGCCCTGCCCATTGCCCTGCCCCGTCAGACATCCATAGCCGCAGTGCGGTTTGCCGGCCTTGCCGAGCGCGAGGGCGAGGTTGATAAACGCCTGGACATTCTCGACGCCCTTGCTTTGCTGCTCGGCGCCGCGCGCCGTCAGCACCATCGCCGTCGCCGCCTCGCCCATCAGGTGCGCCGCCTTCGTCAGATCCTTCACCGGGACGCCGGTGATGCGCTCGACCCGGTCCGGCCAGTAGGAGGCAACCGTGCGCCGTACGGCGTCAAATCCGGTCGTGCGCGCTTCGATGAAATCGTGATCGAGCAGGCCGTCCGCCATCGCAATATGCAGCAGGCCGTTGGCGAGCGCGCCGTCCGTTCCCGGCGTCAATTGCAGAAACACGGCGGCGTTCTGCGCGGTCGGCGTGCGGCGCGGGTCGGCGACAATCAAATTCCCGCCCCGGCTCCGATGCTCCTCGAAGTACTGCATGATCGGCGGCATCGTCTCGGCGGGATTGCTTCCGATGAGAAGGATCGTCTCCGCGCCGGGGATGTCTTCGAGCGGGAACGGCAGGCCGCGGTCGATCCCAAACGCCTTGATGCCCGCCGCCGCCGCCGAGGACATACAGAAGCGCCCATTGTAATCGATGTTGGGCGTCCGCAGGGCGACGCGGGCGAACTTGCCCAGCATATACGCCTTTTCGTTGGTGAGGCCGCCGCCGCCGAAGATGCCGATGGAGTCGAGACCATACTTCTGCTGCGCCAGCCGAATCTCCGTCACGATCCGGTCCAGCGCCTCGTCCCACTCGCACGGCCGCAGCTCCCCGCCCTTACGATCGCGGATCCAGGGCGATGTCAGCCGGTCCGGATGCGCGATCAGGTCCGCGCTGGTCCAGCCCTTCTGGCAAAGCCCGCCCTTGTTCGTCGGAAAGTCCGGCCGGGCGGCGACGGTGATCAAATCGCCTTCCGAAACCAGGTTCATTCCGCATTGCAGAGCGCAGTAAGGACAGTGCGTGGCGGTGGCGGACGACATAATTTAAGCTTGCTCCTCGGCGTCGATCTCGACCAGGCCGACGTCCAGCACCACCGTGCCGGTCAGTCCGCGCGGGGCGGCGAGGCACACTTCGATGCGTGTTCCGGCCGGATGATCCTCGACAATAGCGAGCGGCACATGGTTATCGGATTTGGGGCCGACCGGAAAGTAGCGAACGGGCGACCCATTCGTCGAAATGGCGAGATAAAGAATATCATCCGACAGATTGCCCGCCCGGAAGTACTGAACCTGCGCGACCTTGCCTTTGGGCACGGTATAACTGAGCGCTTCGTTCAGCGGCGCGAGATCAAAGACCCCGCGTCCGGCGAAAGGGTACACGCCCTGCAAAAAACGCGGCGTAGCGCGCTTAGTGCGCAGCAGCTGCTGAAGCCGGGTTTCGCTGATCACGACCGGCGTTTCGTATTGCGACAGGATGGAGCTCATGAGTAGACAGACACCTTTCCATTGGTACCGAATGATACCGCCTCTGGGCGGATTTCACAAGCGATTGGGAAGGCGACACTGCCGGGGAAACGTGGGAGAGTAACGAACGGAGCATTCACGGCGTCCTCGCCGCTTGCTCCTTCCGCTATAACGATACCGCCCGCGTGTTTCAGAACTGTTTCGGAGGAAAAAGTTTTTCAACGGACAGACGGGGGCAAACCCACCCCCCGGCCTTCGGGCGCTCTCTCCGGGGCAAACCCACCCCGGCCCTTCGGGCCACCCCTCCCGCCGACGGGAAGGGTTATTTCAGAGTGTGTTATCGCAGGCAGCTTCTATAAGAGGCAATCTTACCAACCCTTCCCGTCGGCGGGAGGGGTGGCCCGAAGGGCCGGGGTGGGTTTGCAAGGGAGGGGGCGGCCGAAGGCCGGGGTGGGTTTGCAAGGTGTCGACCGAAGCCCCGGGGTGGGTTTGCCGGGAGTAGGTCGCCCGTAGGCGCAGGAGAAACGCTTTGCAGATCGTACACATTTCGAAACATTCCCCGGGTACCCTATCCTCCATGGAAAACATCGCCATCGCAATCCTCGCCGGCGGCCGGAGCCGCCGGATGGGGCGGGATAAGGCGGCGCTGCCGTGGGACGGCGCGACGCTGCTGGAGCGACTCGCCGGGGCGGCGGTCTGCGTGGGAGTTCCCGTACTGGTTGTCGGCCGGCAGCAGCCGGAAGACTGGGGCGGCCCCGCGGTGACGTTTTTGCCGGATCGGTATCCCGATTTGGGGCCGATGGGCGGCGTGCTGACCGCGCTGGAGTCGGGGAGCAACTCGATCCTCGCCGTCGCGTGCGACATGCCGTATTTGGATGCGCGCGCCTTGGAGTGGCTGCTCGGCGCCGCGCGCGACCTGCCCACAGGGGCGCCGGGACTTGCGGGACGCAATGGGGATCAGATCGAGCCGCTGTTCGCGGTCTATCGGCAAGACCTCAAAGAAGCGATGGCCGCGCGCATCGCCGCCGGACGCCTTTCGATGAATGGGCTGATCGCGGACAGTTCGTTCGTGGTCGCCGACGTACCGGCGGAGATCCGGGCGGCGCTGGTCAATATCAACACTCCCGAGGAGTGGCGTGATTTGGATAGGAAAGACAAATTATGAAACTACGCATACGCGGCAATTCCGTTCGCCTGCGGCTGGACCGGCGGGAGATCGCCGCGCTGGGGCTGGGCGATACGGTCGAGGAGCGCACGGAGTTCGGCCCCAGCCCGGAACACACGCTTCGCTGCACGGTCGTCGCGCGGGAACAGGACACGCCGCTGGCGGCGGCGTTCACGCAAAATCAGATTGCAATCTTTATTCGGCAGGAAGACGCCGCGACGCTCGTGAATACTGAGACGGTCGGCGTGGAAGCCGCGCAGGAAATCGGGGATGGACGCTCGCTGCGCCTGCTGCTGGAGAAGGATTTCGCCTGTCTTCAGGATCGGGTCGGCGAGGACGACACCCACAGCTTCGACAACCCGTCGGCTTGCTCACCCTAAATCGACTCCCATCTCAGCAAGCCCATGGAAGGACAAAGACGGATGAAATTGAAAGTCTACAAAGCCCTGTGGGGCATGGAGGGTTCGCTCGACGAACAGCTAGACCGCATCGCCGAGGCCGGCTACGACGGCGTCGAGACGCCCCTTCCCGAACACAATCTCCCGGAGTTCCAGCGTCAGCTGGAAACGCGCGGCCTGGGATACATCGGAATGATCTTCGCGGGCGACGTCGCCGCGCTGGACCGGGGCGTCGCGGCCGCCGGCGAGATCGACGTCAAGTTCCTGAATATCCACTCCGGCGCGGATCACCTGCCGTTCGATCTGGGGTGCGACTACTTCGAAGGCGCGCTGCTCGCCGAGGGCCGCAGCGGGATCAAAATCCTTCATGAGACGCATCGCGGACGCACTCTCTTTAATCCCTGGATCACCGCCGCGTACCTGCGCAAATTCCCGGAGCTAAAGATCGTCGCCGACTTCAGCCACTGGACCTGCGTCAGCGAACGCCTCCTCGACGAGCACGATCCGAACATGGAGATCGCCTACAAGCGCGCGCACCACATCCACGGCCGCGTCGGTCACGAACAAGGCCCCCAGGTCTCCGACCCGCGCGCCCCCGAATTCGCCTACGCCGTCGATCGGTTCGACGCCTACTGGAGTCAGATCCGCGCCGCCCACGAAGCGCGCGGCGAAGACACCCTCTATTTCACCCCCGAATACGGCCCGCCCGGATACATGCCCACGCTTCCGTACACACAGCAGCCGATCGGCGATCTGTGGGACATCTGCCTCTACTCGGCGAAACGGATTCGGGCGCGGTGGGGAGCATAGGGAACGTTCGGTTAATAGCCCCGGATATCGAGGGGGTCGGTGAGCGTAAAATCGTTCTCGACCTCCTGAACATCCCGAGCAATCGCCTTCGGTTTCAGTGGCTCCGGGGCGTATAGAAACCGATCTAATAGCATCATCTGACTATATGACATCGGTGTGCTGTTCGGCCAGAATTGCGGCAAATCGTCTTTAGGAGTGCGATGCAGATATGCCTGATAAGCAGTGACCGCTCTATCAAAGCGTTCGCTATTCACGCCTTCCGCGTTCGGGCCGAAAAAAAATGACAGCCGGTCATACTCCTCTAAAGGGAGCCAAGCGCAATAAGCCTGCATCACGAAGTTTCCGACACTGGGCCACGCAAACAGCTTATCCCACAGCTCATATTTATTTGCCGGCAGCACATAAGCAAGACGCTTCAGGGCCGGATATCGCAATCCGTTTTCCGATATGACATCCAAATGGTCGTAAAACATCTCCCAGTTGTTCTGGGTTCGAGAGAGCACCCACATTTCCCTGGCGCAGTTCTGGAATCGATGCTTAATATCGTCTCGCAATAGGAGTCGGATTTGGCCGCTGTCAAGGACTTCCTCCACGGCATTCAAACACCAATTCCAAAGAGCGTCCTCCGAAGCGGGAAAATCACTCTCATCGGAGGGAATGAGCATCGCCAAATCCTTAGTGAGCTGATTCTTCAGATAATAGGATAGGGGGCGATAGGGATTGTCGCTGGAATCAATATCTGCCGATGAGACAACGCCGAGTTTGGATAAAATAGACTTCACGCGAACGCGCGGATCGGAGACCTTAGACTGATATTCACGGAACAGCGCAGCATAATGAAAGCCAGTGTTCGTCGGGATTTTGTTTACCGCGCAAATATCCACCCAGTCGATGAGTTTTTCCGCTTCATCAACGGGGCAAATCTCCGCCCAGGCTACCATCCCTGAATCGCAGACGTTTGCAAAATCGTCGCACTCCCTCTGTGCATCTTGCTGCAGAAACTCCAATATTCGATGGCGTTCCGATGATTCCAGCCTTCTTCCCCACCCATAAACGATTTGGGCCATGCTCCAAGGACTTCTGGCCTCATACTGCTCCAAATCATAGGGGACATTACGGCCATTCGTAGGCATAAGCTCCATTAAACGGCCATAAAACGGCTGGCTTTGTTTCCCAGCCAATCGATCGATCAGTTCAAAAAGGCGAACGTTTAGGCGTCTGGCCTGCGTGGGATTCCCCAGCGAACGACTGAGGATTGGAAAATTTAGCGCGGATTCCTGGAGTGCTTCGCTAAGTTCGAGGATGTCCCCATTCCACTCATGCCAAACAGGAGTCTTATTATGAAGGATGAAGTCGATCAAAGAGCGAGTTTGGACGGGCATAATAGAGTTCTCTTAAAAGCGCTAGATTGCTTACGCCAGCAGCCGGTTCATCTTGTCCACTGAATTGTCTTCGCATAGCGGCGTGAAGACGACGAGTTTCATGTCGGGGTTATCCCCGACGGTGAACGCGGAGTATTCCAGCGCCATTCTTCCCGCCGTTGGATGCTGGAGGATCTTGCAGCCTTCCGTCCGGCCGCGCACTTCGTGACGCGGCCACCACTCTCGAAACTCGGGGCTGATTTCGCTGAGCTCGGCGATGAGCGCCGCGAATTGGGGATCACCGGCGTAGCGGCCGCTGTCAACGCGGAACTGTGAGAGGACGGCGCGGGCGTGCTTTTCCCACTCGGCGAGCAGCGTGCGGAACGGCGGATAGGCGAACACCAGCCAAAGGTTATTGCGGTGTTCGATGGGGATTTGCGAGTAATCCGTGAACGTGAGGGCGGCGGCGCGGTTCCAGGCGAGGATGTCCCAGCGGCGGCCGGCGAGATACGCGGGGCTGTCCTTGAGGTTGTCCAGCATCCGCTGGAGGGACGGCGTGACCGTCTCGTCCCTGGGGGGAACGATGACGCGCAGGGTTTCCGGATGGGCGAGCGTGAACAGATGCGTCCGCTCGTCGGGGCCGAGGCGCAGCGCGCACGCCAGGCTGTCCAGGGTTTCCGTGGACACGCGGATGTCGCGGCCCTGCTCCAGCCACGTGTACCAGGCGGTTCCGACGCCCGCGAGGTCCGCCACTTCCTCACGGCGCAGCCCAGGCGTGCGACGGCGCGGCCCCGCCTTCAATCCCACTTCGGAGGGCGCGATCCGCTCGCGGCGCGTCCTCAAAAAATTCGCCAGCTCCCGCCGATGCTCTCCGTCCGGCATCCCTCACTCCTTATCCTGATACTTCTCATCCTATGATCGCCGCGTGTCTTGTTAGGGTTGCGCGGATCGAGGTAAATTCCTTACGACACTATTTTCAGGAGGATACCCATGAAAGCCGCACGATTGGAACATCTTGGAGCCGCGCTGAAGGTTGAAAACATCGGCGAGCCTCAATTGCGCGCCGGCGGCGCGATCGTCCGCATCCTCGCCGCCCGCGTGGCGTCCTATACCGACCAGGTAATTTCGGGGGAGCTGGGCTTCACGACGCCGACGCCCTGCACCCTCGGCCCCACAGCGATCGGCGTGATCGAAGCGATCGCCGACGATGTGTTCGGACTGAGCGCCGGACAAACGGTCTTCTGCGACGCCTATATCGGCTCGCGCACGATTGGCGTCACTTCCGACCGAATATTGATCGGCTGGACCGGACTTGGTCCCGACGCAGGGCGCACGCAGTCGATCTGGCGTGACGGCAGCTTCGCGGAAAAGGCGCTGTGGCCGGCGGAATGCCTGACGCCGATTCCGGACGACCTTGGGCTGACGCCGGAGGCGCTCACGTATCTGGGCTATTCCGCCATCGCCTACGGCGGCCTGATCCGGGGAGGATTGCATTCGGGACAAGCGGTGATCGTGAATGGGGCGACCGGAAGCATCGGCGCGTCGGCGGTTCTGCTGGCGCTCGCCATGGGCGCCGCAAAGATCGTCGCGGTCGGACGCGATGGGGAGATGCTGGATCAGTTGCGGAAGCTCGCGCCGAAGCGCATCGCGCCGGTGAGTCTCGACGCCGCTCCCGAAGTCTATACCGAGGAGCTTCGCCGGGTCGCCGGCGGCGCCGATCTGCTGCTCGACGTGCTTGGCAAAGTGACGACCGCCGCGCCCACGCTCGCCGGCATCCATGCGCTGCGGCGCGGAGGGACGGCGGTGTTTGTCGGAGGGGTGCACGCCGACATTCCCCTGCCCTACTCGAAGATCATGCTGGAGGAGCTCACGATCCGCGGATCCTTTATGTATCCGAAGCATGCGCCGAGCGAGATTATCAACATGGCGCAGGCCGGGATCCTCGATCTCAGCCCGATCCGCCCACGCACGTTCGCGCTGGACGACATCGACAACGCCATCGCCCAGGCAAAGGATCTGCGCGGCTTCGAATACGCCGTGCTTGTCCCCTAGTGCTCCCACTCGTATCGCCCAAGCCGCTTCGCGGCGAGGGCGATCGGGGTGTAGCCGGTCGTGATGGAGAGCGCGATGAAGAGCAGCGCGGCGAGGGCGAACAGGGCGGGCGGCCCGAGCAAATGCTGCGCGAAGGCGACATAGACGCCTGCGGCGAGCAGGGCGCAGAAGACGACATAGCAGGTCGCCAGGACAAACCCCAGGACCATCGCCCAAACGCTCGCGCGGTGGGCGGGGTTGTCGTACAGAAAACGCGGGAAGATGCCGGCGAGGCCGACGCCCAGGCCCGAAAGCCCAAAACAGGCGAAGGTGAAGATCCCGAAGGCGATCAGGGACAGGCTGAGGGACCATCGAAACGCGAGGGCGGCGATCACGACCATGCCCGTCACCAGCGCGATGGACATCACAAACGACACGATCCACTTGGCGACCAGAAAATCCCGGCGCGTCAGCGGTCCGGCGAGCACCATCCACGCGCCCTTGCCTTCCAGTCCCACCGTGGAAAGCCCGATGATGCTCGTGACCATGTAGACTACAAGCGCGATCATCAGCATCGCCAGATTGCCGTACATATCCTCGCCGGACGACGCGCCGGGCTGAGTCCATTTGAGGACGAAGGGCACGAAGAAGAGGATCAGCGTCGTGCCGATCTGGCCGATCAAGATCGTGTCGCGCCCGATATAGAGGAAGTCCTTGACGATCAGGCCCGCCATCGCCGGCGACATTCCCAGCGGCGGCGCGCCCTGACGGCGGCGGATGCCTCGCCCAACCTGATTGAGGTCCTGCTGCTCTAAAATATCCTCGGAAGACACGACTCGTCCGCCCACCACAATACAGAACGCAATCATCACCACCGTCGCGGCCACCAATGCGATCAGGCCGTGCGCTCCGGCCGGCCCGATCGGGCGGCCGCCGGCGGTGTCCATCGCCACGGAGCAGGCCCAGGAGGACGGCAGCCAGCTCAGCCCCGCTTCCGATTGGCCTTTGGAGAGCGCCTGGACCTGTGTCTGCGCGGCGCTCCATTGCGCGGCGGGGGTCCCGGTGGCCGTGGCCGCTCCGGAGAGGGCGGCGCGCATCCGGCCGACATCCAGCGCGCCGCTTTGCGTCGCGCGGCTCGTCCCCGCCACCGCGAGAAGCGTGATGCCGAGCGCCAGCACGACGCTCACTCCCATCACCACGAACCGCACCTTCTTTACCCCCAGGATCCGCGCCAGCACCAGCAGCAGGGACCCGGTGAACGCCGGCGTGAAGATCAGCAGCAGGGCGAGCGAGGCGATAAACCACGCCCATCCAGACGCGGACAGGCCGATCCCCCATCCGATCCCGATCAAGACGGGAACGCCGAGCACGGTGAACTGCGCGGAGTTGGCGATTACGGAATCCACAAGCTTGGCGGCGACTACGGCGGAGGGCGTGACGGGAGTCGTGAGAAGAAGCGGCAGATCGTTGTCCTGGAACAGCGACGAGGCGACGAACGGCACAGAGCCGGCGAGCAGAAAGAAAAAGAGGTACTGATAGACGTGCGCCGTCAGCTGCGCGGCGGCGGGGTTCAGCGCGCCATGGCGGGCGGCGGCGCCCTGCATCAGCAGCACAAGCGCCGCGCAGGCCAGGCCGATGGTCGCGAAGATCATGACGCCAAAGAGGGTCAGCCACACGACCATGAGCTTATGCCAGCGCGGCGCCGAGCGGGCGGTGTTCGCCAGCATCCGCAGGCGGGCGCGTATCAAAATCCGGAACATAGGGCTTACGGAGCTTCCGTCACCCCGACGCCCTGGCCGCGAATCCACTCCACGGCGCGGTCAATGGTCATGGTTTCGCCGGTCAGCTCCGTGACGATCCAGCCGCCCTTGCCGGCTTCGACATCGGCGCGGATCAAGTTGGGAGACAGATCGTAATCCGTCACGAGCCGCGTGATCACCGGCTCGGAAAGCCGATCCAGCGGGTAATTCAACTGCACTTTACGGGTTTCACTCATAATGGACCACGGTTCAACGAAGCCCGCCCGGATTCCTGCCTATATTTTCCGGGAAGACCGACCGAAGATAAAAGCAAGCACGTAAAATTACCAGGCAGGAGAATCGCGCGTCGAAGGAATATTCTTGACAAACGCGGCGGGTCCCGGTTATAATGTCAATCGTATTCCGAGGTCGTTCAATGGCAGGACAAGAGTTTTTGGTGCTCTTTATTGGGGTTCGAATCCCTGCCTCGGAACCATTTTTGCTTCTGCGTAAGCAACTGTAGACAATAGACCGCTTCTTGTTGCGCCGACCATTCCGTTGTCTTCCTGCTTGTCGCCGACGTTGTGGTTTTCTTTATTGCCTTGGGAACTGTGCGGAAACAAATTCCGTCTACTAGAGGCAATACAACACCGGCGGTTGGAAGAAACGAGGAAAATAGGCTGAATACAATTATCACACAGGAAATCCTGGCGTTCTTTGCTTGGATCTTGTACGCAAGCTTTTTCGAGTGGTGGTTCCACAAATATCTGTTCCACACTCCCAAGCTTATTCGCCGTACCTTCAATTCCCACACGCTGACCCACCATCAGATTTACAAGGGCGATCACACCTACTACCTGGCCGAGGGCAAAGAGCCCGAGCATGTCGCCATGGACTGGTGGGCGCTGATCCTCTTCCTCGGTGTTCACTTCCCGATCATCTGGACCGTTGAGAAGCTTACCCACACGCATTCGCTCTGGGGCGGCCTGGCCGCGATCGCCGTGTACTACGGCGTGTATGAGTACTTCCACTGGTGCATGCACGTTCCGAACCAGCGCCCGTTCGAAAAGTGGGGCGTTTACCGCTTCATTCGCGAGCATCACCGCATTCACCACGTTCACATGCAGAAGAACCTCAACGTGATCCTGCCGCTGGCCGACCTCGTTCTGGGAACCTACAAGCGCGACACCAAGCGCGAGGCCCCAACAGTCCCGACCACGCGCCGCACGCCGACCCGCACCTCCCGCAGCCAGGCCCACCGACGTGGACCGGCCGCCGCGCCTGGTAAGAATAAGCCCGGCAAGAACACAGGCGACAAGTAGTCCAAACAAAAAAATCCCGCTGCAAATCCGCAGCGGGATTTTTTGTGAGTCCATGCCGCTCCGTTACTTCCCTCGGATCCTCCATCAGAAAAACGGGCGCACCTCAACCGGCGCCCGGCAAGCGATGGCGGCCTTGCGTCCCCACGCCAGCGCCTCGTCCAAATTCGCGGCTTCCAGCACCCAGAAACCGCCCATGTGCTCCTTGGTCTCCAGGTACGGCCCGTCGGTGATGAGCACTTCACCAGTGGGCTGCGCCCGCAGAGACATCGCGCGGCCCGCCGGCTGCAGGCCGCCAACGAAGATCCGGACACCGGCAGCCTTCATCTCGTCGTTGAGCGCGTCGATATCGTGGGACATCGCCTCGTCCTCCGCGAGGAATGGGTCGTAGTCGTCTGGGTGGTGAATAGCAACCAAAAACTGCGCCATAACTTCTCCTATCGAGGTCTTCGGGTGGACCTGTTTTCCTGCCTTCACAATATCATCGAATAGCCGGGCCGGAATTCGACAAATTCTCCAAGAATTTTTTCGGGCGTGGCGATGTGAAAGAAGTGCGACCTGATTGGCGGCAATCCCGAGATTCGTTCTTATGCTTACGGCAAATACACGTCCGCAGTATCCCCTGGCCGTATTACTCCCGCTCGCTCTACCCACCCTACCAGGCCGCGTTTTTTCGCGGCGGCTTTGCCAAATGTCTGCGGCAATCGAATGTCTAAAGGCGTCGCCAGCTTCCGAATGACGTTTGCCGGTCCGATGCATGGCAGGTTTTCACCGTAGACGAGAAGAATGGCGCCGCTGGAGAAGACGAGGCGGGTCATGGGCGGCAGGCTGGTCAAACTCCCGACGCCACGAAAAAGCAAGTTGGCGCCGAGCCATTCGGCTTTGATTTCGGCGACGCCCATCGACGCGGCGATTTCGGCCAGCTCCTCCACGGAGACCGCTGACCACGTTCGGGGGTTCCAGATGGACGCGCCCTTGGGGTGAAACTTCTTTTCACGCACGCCGGCGGATTTGGTGAAACCATAGTGACGGTCTCCCTGAATGCCGCCGAGGTCGCAAATGATCTCGGATTGGGGTTCGGAGACGACAGCGCCGCCTCCGCCGATATAGACGCCTGCGACTTGGAGGCGAATATGTCCGTCCATCCTGGCGATTTCCTTCATGACTGAAGCTTGCGGATCCACTGCTCGACAACGCTGAAGCGGCCGGAGAGATTGTGCGCGCGCCCGGCGGCGTAGATGGTGGCGCCGATCGAGTGCGTGGCCGGATACACAAGGTAGCGCGACTGCCACTGCGGCGCGAACTTGGCTTTAAAGGCGTTGAGGCCCTTGAAGTTGTAGAACTGGTTGAACTTGTCGAAGATCAGGGCGCGCAGACGGGCGAGCCACTCGCTTTCGCCGCACTCTTCCTCGTCTTCCATCTCGGAATCCGCGAGCGGCGAGAGTCCCAGGCTCATCGACAGCGCGCCTTCCTGCTGGAACGCCGCCGCCGCCGAAGCGATCAGGAACTCCATCACCCCGTTCGGCGACTCGCCCCGGCGGCGCATCAGGTCCAGACCCCAGCCCGCCACACCGTGTTTCGCGGCGACATCCGAACCGCCGTAGATCGGGACGAACGTCACGAAGGCCAGCACACGACGCGTGGCGGCGTCGCGCGCCAGGAATAAGCGGCTGTCGTGGAACAGATCGCTTTCCGGCGCGAACTGCCCCATCGCATAGCCCTTTTCCTGACCTTTGTGCGCCGCCAGCCACTCTTCGGTAATGTCGGCAAGCTGAGTCAGCGTCTCCGGATCCAGCACGCCGCCGGTGTCGTACTCTTCCAGAGCGACGCCGCCTTTGCTCATCTTATTGAGCGCGGTGCGCAGATCCTGAAACGCCTTGCCCTTGAGGGAGAAGGACGGCAGATCGATCACGGCGTCCTCGCCGATCTTAAACGGCTTCAGGCCGACGGCCCGGTATTCATCGAGATAGCGCCCCGTCACCTGGTAGAACGACGGCGACCAGTCGTAGTGGGCGCAGAGCGTAACAAACTCCTGAATGGCGCGGCCGCCCAGTGCGGGATCGCCCAGCGGATCGCCCAGCGCCAGCGCATGCCGGCCGACCAGGCAATAAGCGACTCCCCATTGCGGCTCGATATGCTCCGTGTCCAACAAGTAACGCTTGTCCGGCAGGAGCGCGTAATACGAGAGCGGCGCCCCCCCCCAGCGCGTCAGCAGATGGCGCACATGCGCGCGGTCGCGCGCGCCGATGGCGTCCCGAGGCAGCACCGGACGCAGCACCATGAAGACGGCGTAGCCGAGCGCGAAGGCCGAGATGTAACCGAGGGAGTCTTCAAACCAGTTGGCGCGGCGCGTCAGCGGAGAGAGGGTCGCGCGCACCGGCACATAGAACAGAAGATGGGAGGACTGGGCGATCGCGCTCGAGAGATTGGGCTCCGGACGGAATTGGTGGTGGAGCGCCAGCACGCCGAGCGGTCCATAGACCAGCGCGAACCCGAGCATGCCCAGCGCACCCAGAACCCCTTGACGCGCCGATGGCCGGTCATTCTCCGCGTAAAACGATGTCCGGTGCGTGAGCAGGCCGATCAGGATCACCAGGCAGATCGCGGCTTCTTCCCAGTCCAGGCCCTTAGCGAGATGCAGGAACGGGGTGACGATCACCAGCAGCACCGTGATGCTCCAGGCCTGGCGCTTGCGGCGCAGCAGCGAGCGCGCCAGCATCAGCAGACCGAGTCCGAAGAGAGTCGTGAGCGTGCGCGTACCGTGCTCGATAACCATCGGCATGTGGACGACATCGCGCAGGAACGCGCCGCGGCCCGGCCCACGCGCGAGCAGCGCGGACCAAAGGTTCAGAAGCCCCAGCGCCGCCACGGCGTACGCGAGCAGCGGCGCGGCAATGCCGCGCGCCCTGCTCAGGATCGCCGTCCAAAAACTCGGAGGAGCTGCCGGCGGCTCTTCTTCGACTGAAGCGCCCTTGCTTCCTACGACCATCATATCCCTCAATGGCGGGAGTCCGCTCCCAGCCCAGCCAATCGTCCATTCACTCGTATCAGCGCGTCGCGCAGCTGCGGCCGCCACAGATCCCAGGAGTGACGCCCCGGCATCTCCACATGATCGCACGCAATGCCGGCGGAGTGCAGTTTTTTCGCGAACGCGTCCCCTTCGGCGGCATAAGGGCCACGCTCGTTCCGCCCATCGCCCAAATACATCCAGATCCCCGCCCATTCGGGGCGCGGGCCGGTCACATAATCCTGCGGACTTTGCGCGTTTAAGCTCTCCGCCGTGGGATGATATCCCCAAACGGGACGCGCCCAGCCGCTCTGGGCTGCGTCATAGTACCCCGAGAACGAGAAGACCGTCTCGAAAACGCCCGGATGGGTCAGCGCGAGGTTGACCGCGCCGTAGCCTCCGGTAGACACGCCGCCCAGGATTCGGGCGCTGGGGCTGACAATCGTACGGTAGTGCGCATCGATCCACGCGGGGAGATCGCGCGCGACAAATGTCCCGACTTGCTTCCCCGGCCCCTTACCCGAAGGCGAAACCGGCGCGTCGATATATTCCGAGTCTCCCATATATCCATCACCGTCCCCATCCGGGCAAACGATGATCATCGGCGACAATCGATGCTGCTCCACGAGACGCTCCGCCACTTCTGGAGCGCGTCCATAGCGAAACCAATCGTTTGGCGAGCCGGGCGCTCCGTGCAGCAAGTACAGCACGGGATAGCGGCGCGCCTTATCCACGTCGGAGTGATATCCCGGCGGCGTGTAGACGATCGCCCGGCGTGACGCTCCAAGCGCCGGGCTCCAGACCGAAACGGTCCGCACTTCCCCCCGCACGCGCCAGGCCTGCCCGGTGATCGCCAGCCACTTTAGCTGAACATTTTGTCTTACCCAATCGAACTGCCAAAGCCCCGCGCAGAGGGCCGCGAGCGCGAATAAAATCGCGCCGGCTTTGACGATCCGGCGACGCGGCGCCGGCCAAGCGCTCCACTTCATCCGGCGGCGCTCGATCCGCCGGCGGGGGCGCTGTCAGGAGGGAGCACGGTTTTGAGCGCGCCGACAAAGAGGGCGTTCCAGAGGCCCCAGCCATGATGCCCGCTGAGCACGCTGAGCGTCTGGGGGATGCCGAGCTCGTCAAAGCGCGACGCAAGCGCCCTTGTTTCCGTCACATATAAGCCTTCGTCCTCCCCGGCTCCAAGATAGAACAGGCTCTTTTTCCAGGCCGACACGGATTTGGACGACGCGTCCAGCCCGGAAAGATAATCCAGCGGCGAATTCGCGCGCAGGTATTGGGGATCATGCCCCATCACCTGGCGCGCCCAGCCGCTGCCGTCGTTATGGTAGTAACCCGAAAGGGCGACGACTTTGCCGAACACCTCGGGATGGTGCAGGCCGATATTGACCGCACCGTAGCCCCCCTCCGAGACGCCGCACAGGATCCGGCTTTGCGCGGCGGACTGGGTGCGCAGGTTGGCGTCCGCCCACGCCACCGTCTCCTTCGCGACATAATCCTCATAGCGATCGCGTCCGTCCGCCGAGTTCACCCATTCCGAATCTCCATACTTGGAGCCGGCGTAGTTGCCGTCGGGCATTACCAGGATCGCCGGAACGCACGCGCCCTGTTGAACTTCCCGGTCCATCATCTCCGGCCAATGACCGAAATTGAGAAAGTTCGAGGGATTGCCTGGCGATCCGTGCAGCAGGTACAGCACCGGGTAACGCCGATTTGCGTTTTCCGGGTCGTCGTAGCCCGGCGGCTCGTAAACGAGAATGTCACGGCTGGAAAGGTTTTTCTTGTTGCGAACGAGTGTGGCCGTTTGAGCGATCCGAATGACTTTGCCTTCAGGAACGTGCGGATCGAGAGGCTTAGTATCGGCTCCGAAGACGGGGGCGACGCCGGCGACAGCGCACAGCAGCGCGAGAATGGGAGCGATCTTCATGAGTCTCATAGCGTATTATGCCCTACGGTCCGTTCCCAAAGCGATGAAAAATGTCATAATTACCGCCATGAACCATGCCGACAGCGACGCGCCCGTCCCTTTTTTGCAGCGTATCCCCTGGGCGCGTATCTTCGTGGGATGCCTCGTCCTCGGCGTCATCGGCGCCGCGCTCGCCCCCACATTCCATGAAGCCGGAGCCCTGCGCGGCGCGGTCAGCCGTCTTGATTGGCGATGGGTGCTGGGCGCGGTCCTTTGCCAGATCGGCGTCTACGGCGGCGTCGCCGCGATCATCGCCGTCGCCGTCCGCGCCTGCGGCGAGCGCGCGGCCTTCGGATACCTGGTCTTCGTCGCCTTCGCCTTTCTCTTCGCCAACCGGGCGCTGCCGGGGCCGGCGGTGGCGGGCCTCGCCACGCTGGTCTTCCTGCTGCGCCGCCGCTCGGTCTCCGCGAGTGCGGCCCAGGCGGCGGCGGCCACATTCTACATCGCGGACTACGCCGGCTTCTTCGCGCTCGCCCTTCTGGCGCTGATGGCGCTGCTACATTCGGGCGGCGCCGCGGCGCTCCACCCACGCGTATTAATACCCGCGATCCTGACCGTCGCAATCGGCGCCGTCTGCGCTCTGGCGGCGCTGCGCTCCCGAGATCGCCTGACGCGGCTTGCCGAGCGCGTCACTCTGCGCGCGATGACTCTTCTGCGCCGCTCCAGCGCCCAGGAAACATCCCAGCGCGCCGGCGCCGCCGCGTCCAGCTTCCATGCGCGCTGGACCGAGATGACCCAGGCGCCCGGCCCGCTCGCCGCCGCCTGCGGCGCGGCCCTGCTGATGCACGCCGCCGAAGTCGGCACGCTCCTCTGCGCGGCCCGCGCCTTCCGCGCCCCGCTGGCCCCGGCGGCGGCCGCCGCCGGCTATGTTGGGGGCAATCTGGCCGCAATCGTATCGCTGCTGCCCGGAGGTCTGGGATTTTTCGAAGGGGCGATGACGGTCACCTTCCACCGCCTCGGAGGAATGCCGCCGGCCGACGCGCTGGGGGTGACGCTGCTTTACCGCCTGCTCTCCGTCTGGCTGCCCCTGCCGGTGCTGCTGGGAGTGGTTCGAGAGGCGATTGGAAAGAAAGAGGCGTGAGCGGGGAATAGGGCCTACTCGGGAAAGAGAATTGGAGATCTAATCGCCCAAATAGATTGCGGCCATCGCGAGGTCGTCGCTGTGGCGCCATCGGCGCAGGGCGCAGGTGCGGAGAAATGCTTGCAGGCGGCGCTGGACGAATTCGCCGCTGGCGTTTTTGAAGTCGAGCAAGGGAGTCAGGACGTCCTCCAGCGGCAGGGTGCGGCCGGGCTGGGGGGAACCGGGCTGAGGGGCTTCGGTGAAGGAAAAGATACCGTCGGAGATCGCGACGGCGAAGAGATAATCGGCGGCGGAGCCGTAGTAAAATTCGACTGCGGCGTCCGACACGCGCGTATTGGGCTCGCTCCCGTCGCGGGGCAGGAGCTGGCGGGTGACATGCTTGATGTTGGACGTCCAGGCTTCAAACTCGTCGTGGCGCTCCGGGTGGAGCAGATAGCTCAGATAGTGCGGGTAGCCGTCGGCGAAGTCGATGGAGTAGATCTCCGCAACGCCGTCGCGGCGCAGCAGCGCGAAGACGCCGTCGCCGTAGCAGCTCACGACGAAGCCTTCGGCGTTCGCCTTGATCGTCATCAAGGTGGCGTCCAAACAGGCGGGATCGAGGCGGATCACGTTGCAGCCGAGCGCGGCGAGGCGCAGGGTTTGCTGGTGATACCGGTCCAGACTTTCAAACGGATCCGGGATCACATCGATCAAGGACATGCTGCCGGCGGCCGCCTTGACCAGAAGCCGCGCCCCGATGTCGGTGTCCGGCGACGACGAACAGCCGTCCGACAGCACCACGGCGCAGGAGTCGTCACCGCCGCTGCACAGCGCATAATCCTGACAGATTTTGTGGTCCGCGCCAATAAAAAACGCGCAGTCGCAATTCATTACTACTTGCTCATTCCCAGCCTGAAATCGACGCCGCCGCGCGAATGCAGCCGGCATTTTCATATATTATATAGCAAATGGGGCGCCAAAGTCAAAACTATTGCGCGACCCGCGATCTCAGGCGATGGAAAACGACAATGGGAGGCCACGGCGCGAGGAGAACCGCCCCCAGAATGTCGACCGGGAAGTGATATCCGGCGGCCACCAGCGCCCAGCCCATCGTCAGGCAAAGCGGGACGACAGCCCATAGCCAGCGCCGATCCGCCGCCGCAAGACAGGCGGATGCGGAGATGGCGAACGATTCATGACCGCTGGGGAAGGAGGGATGTGACGTCCAAACCACGAAATACTTCCCAGCTTCCGCAACGATCACCGCCACGCCGATCCCTACGGCGCAGGCGACCCAGTATTTCCAGACGGAAAACCGCGCTCGGCGCGCGATTCCCGTACAAAAGAGGAAAATGATGAGCAGGGGATTGAGACTGTCGGCAATATAATGTGCGGCGTCCGTCATAACACGAAGTTCCACAAAGCACACCGAATTTCCTGACGGTTTCATAACACGGCAGGATTTTCCAATTCTTCAAGAGAACAGAAATTGCAGAGGAACCGATTTCCATGAATAATCCCACCGCCGCGCTCCAAGAAGAAAACAGCCGCCACGACAATCACGCCAGCGCCGCTCAGGATGAGGTCATGACACAGACGTCATACGAAGAAGATTTCGATCCGATCGATCTGGCGGAGGCGGGTCTCGAAGAGATCGACTCCGACGAGATGGCGCCGGTCCCGGACGGCGACGCCACCGCGACGGACGCCGCCACGAAGCCCTCGCCGATCGAATCGTCGCTCAGTCTGAGCGATCCCGCGCTTTATCTCAATCGGGAGCTTTCCTGGCTCGCCTTCAACGACCGCGTCTTTGGCGAGGCCGCCGATCCAGAGCATCCTCTCCTGGAGCGGGTCAAATTTATCGCGATCGGTCACTCCAATCTCGACGAATACTATATGATCCGCGTGTCGGGCCTGCTCCAGCAGGTCGCCGCCGGCCTCGCGGACCTGACGCCCGACGGCATGACGCCCCGAGAACAGCTCGCCGCCCTGCGCTCGGAAGTCGGGCCGATGCTGCAAGACGCCGCCAACTACTTCCACAAAACCCTGGAGCCGGAACTGGAAAGCCATGGCGTCCGCCTCCTGGACTATAGCCAGCTGACGCGCGGCCAGGTGAAGTCACTGCGGGATTACTTCCGCGAGGAAGTCTTCCCGGTCTTGACGCCTCTTGCGCTTGGACCCGGACACCCGTTCCCGCATATCTCCAACCTGAGTCTCAATCTCGCCGTCGTCGTCCGCGACCCGGAGGTCGGGGAGAAGTTCGCGCGCATGAAGGTTCCCGGCGTCCTGCCGCGCCTTGTCCCCTGCCCGCCCCCGAACGAGCACAGCGAGGAGCAGCACTTCGTCTGGCTCGAACAGGTCATCGCCGCCAACGCCCAGATGCTCTTCCCCGGCCTTCAGGTCATTGAAAGCCATCCGTTCCGCGTCACGCGCGACGCGGACATCGAGATCCAGGAAGATGAAGCGTCGGATCTGCTGCAAACAGTCGAGCGCGGCCTGCACGCCCGCCAGTTCGGCGACGTCTGCCGCCTGGAGGTCAACACCTCCATGCCGCCTCGCCTGCGCACGCTGCTGATCGAGAATCTGCTGGTCGATAAAGAAGATGTCTATACGATCGACGGCACGCTTGGACTTTCGGACCTGATGCAGATCTGGAAGCTCCCCAAGCCGGAGCTGAAGGACCCGCCGCTGATCCCGGTCCTGCCCAAAGAGCTTCAGGACCGTCCGAAGGAGATCCTGGACGTGATCGGCGCGCAGGACCTGCTGCTGCACCACCCATACGATTCGTTCAACCCGATCATCGATTTTGTCGAGACCGGCGCCAAGGATCCGGGAGTGCTCGCGATCAAGCAAACACTGTACCGGGTCGGCGGAAACTCCCCAATCGTCAAACTTCTCGCCGAATCGCGCGACGACGATACCCAGGTCGCGGTGCTCGTCGAACTCAAAGCCCGCTTTGACGAAGAGAACAACATTGAATGGGCGCGCGCGTTGGAAGACTCCGGCGTCCACGTTGTCTACGGCCTGATCGGCCTCAAGACGCACTGCAAGCTGGCCCTGGTCGTCCGCAAGGAAAAGGACGGCAAGCTGCGGCGTTACGTCCACCTCGGAACGGGCAATTACAATCCGATCACCGCGCGTATCTACACGGACATGTCGTACTTCACGGCGCGCCCCGATATCTGCGCCGACATCTCCGAGCTGTTCAACGTGCTGACGGGCTATTCGCGCCAGACAAAGTATCGCAAGCTGCTCGTCGCGCCGGTCAACATGCGCGAGCGGTTCATCCAGATGATCGAGCGCGAAGCCGCCCACGCGCGGCGCGGCCGCCCGGCCCGCCTGATCTTCAAGACCAATACGCTCACCGACGAGCCGATCATCCGCGCCATCTACGCGGCGGCGCAGGCGGGAGTCAAGATCGACTTGATCGTGCGCGGCGTCTGCTGCCTGCGCCCCGGCGTGATCGGCGTGTCGGAAAATATCCGCGTCGTCTCCATCGTCGGCCGGTTCCTGGAGCACTCGCGAATCTATTACTTCTACAACGGCGGCAATACGCAGATCTACATGGGCAGCGCCGACCTGATGCGCCGCAACCTGGAGCGCCGCGTCGAGGTGCTCTTCCCGGTGGAGGACGCCGGCCTGAAAAAGCACGTGCGCGAGCAGGTTCTGGAGCGATATCTTGAGGACACGCGCAACGCCCACCAGCTGCTGCCGGACGGTAAGTACGTCCACCTTCAGCCCCCGGACGGCGACGCGCCGTTCAGCGCTCAGAAGACATTCCTTCAGGAGCGCCAGGAGACGGTGGAGGCGTAATCCGATTCCCATGCCGGAAATTGCATTTCCGGCATGGGACGGGATTTTTGGACGGAATGCGGCAATCTGTGGTACAGTAAGCATGCGAGATCGCCATAATTACGGTAATCATCCCCGCCGATTTGGAGTTTATGCTCATTTCTTAAGATCGAGCGGGCATTCGCGGAACATATCTGGGTATATCTACGTTATAAAAGAGTACGCTGGGGATTGGGCGAAGGAGACCTTGATGAACTTAGTCACACAACTCTGGAAGATGTTTACCGTGACGCGCCGGGCCGGAGGCTTGCGCGCAGCGAGCCGCATGATGGCCGACGCGCCGCGATATATAAAATTGATGAAAGGGTTGTTGTCCGACCGTCGCATATCGCCGGTCGCGAAGACCGCGCTTTTGGGAGCTGTTGTCTACGCCGCCAGCCCGCTGGATTTGATCCCGGATTGGATTCCCGTCGTGGGCATGATGGATGATTTGGGAATTGTCCTGATGGCGATCAACTACTTCTTCGGCGCCGTGCCGCCGGATGTGCTTGACGAGCACCGCACCCGCGCCGGCCTACAGCCGGAACGCGTGCGCGTTCGAGAGCGACGCAACTAAATCGGAACTAAAAAAGGCGCGGACCATACGGTCCGCGCCTTTTTTGACTTATTCTTACTCTTTCCCCGCCTTCTTCGCCATCATGTCCTGCAGGAACTGCATCATGGCGGCCCGCTCGGAGTCGTCGAGTTTGCCGTCGCCGTTCTTGTCGAACAGCATCATCATCTTCTCCATTCGGGAGCCTTTTCCGCCGCCAATGCCAAGATCCGGGACATCCGTCGCGGCGATCCCCTTCGTCAGGTGCTCGGAGTCCACGGTGTAGAAGACGAAGGCGATGCACATCTCGTCGGTGGTCTTCTCGCCCCAGGTCACGAGCTTGGGCGGATCGCTGGGATTGCGCGGGTTGTTCGTGGAGTTGTCGTAATGCGCGGTCAGATGGATCCGTGATCCCTGCGGCAGCTCCAGCGGCTTTTGATACATGTAGGTCGACTGCCAGTTGAAGTCCCAGTCGGGCACGGACACCAGCGGTTGCTGCGTCCCATCGGGCAGCGTGGCGGCGACGGTCATGTCATGCCCGAGCAGGTGCATGTGCGGCATCACGCCGAGCACGGTGACATTGGCCGGGACGGCCTGCGAACCGCCGGTTTCGTAGTGGGCGTCGCCGGGCGGCACGCGCAGAGCGGGGGCGATGATGGCCTGGATCCGCACGCGCTTGTCCACCGGACCGTTGGCGAAGTAAACGCCCAGTTTCGTCGAATCCTTTTCCACTTTCCCGGTCGGGTGGTAATGGACTTGCAGGACAATGTCCGCCCCTTTGGGCAGAAGGACTCCGACGCCGTTGTCCAGCCGCCGGGGATCGTTGCCCGGCGCCCAGCCGCCCAGACCACCGGACGGGGTCACGCCGATGCCGCCATAGGATGTGTAACCGGGCGCGGGATCGGCGGCGTCCAGCTTGCGCGCGCCGCCGGTGGTGTCCAAGTAGGCGATGACGTGGTGGACCACCGCCCGCTGGCCCGGCCGCACTTCGATGGCCGAGACGTATCGGTCCTCTTTGTAATCCGTCGGGATCACGAAGCACTGATAGATATCGGCCCCTTCGGCGGGGACGGTATAGACCGGCGACTGGAAGACGGCGTCCGGAGCGCCCAAACGCCAGCCCACGGTGAACTTGGGCGCCGGCGGCAAGTCGGCGGGATCGCCCTCGGGAGCGCCCGCGTCCACCCACTGCTTGAGCGTCGCGATCTGGGCGTCCGTCAAACGCCGCTCGTCGTGGAACTCGCCATGCGAAGCCGCTTTCCACGGCGGCATGTACTTGCTCTGCGTCACGGCGGCGATCTGCGCCGCGCGCTTCTTGGCGTCGTCGTAACTGAGCAGGGCGAACGGCGCCACTTCGCCGGGCCGATGGCAGCTGGAGCATTGCGAATAGAGAATCGGCGCGACATCCTTGGTGTATGTCACCGATTTGTCCGCCTTCGGCTCCTCGGCGCGCGCGACGGGCGGCGTTGTCCGCAGGACCGTCGCCAGCGCCGCCGTCAAGGCGACCGTTCCGATCAGGGCAAATGTCTTGTTGGAGATCATCAGTCGCTCACTCTTTTCCTGTATTCGTCGGCGTGAATATCTACGATGAACTTCAATGCAGCGGCGGAATGGCGCACCCCAACACGGGAGTGCGCGCGATAGAAACCGGACGGCCCTGCGCGATCGAATCCAGCGCGTTCCTCAAATCCCGATGCTTCGGCGCATTGCGCCTAAGCCCAAACCCAGCGTATTGATCGTCAATACGCCCCCGATACAAAACTTTCCCGGACGCCGACAGAACCACCGCCTCCGGCGTCGTCGCCGCCCCCGTCAGGGTCACCAGCCGGTGTCCCGAATCATGAACCTCCGGGCATCGAAATCCATAATCCTTCGCATGCTTCTTCAGCACGCCGTCGCCGGCGTCCGTCTCCACATACACCACCCGAAACGCCATCTGCTTCGGCGAATACCCCCCAACGATCCGATTGATCTCCGGAGCATACGCATTGGCGATCGGACAATCGTGCGCCACAAAAAACAGCACCGTCGCCTTCGCCCGCGGGCTGGGAATAGGACACCGCGCTCCCGCAAGATCAACGGGGACAGGCGCACTCGGCGCGGTCGCCGCCATGGCGGCCAGGCCGATCATCGTCAGAATGGAAGAAAAACAGGGCGCATTCATAAATTTCACAGTGCTATTGACGTAAATCTCTGACAGCGGTTCGATGGACAACGCTCCAAGAACACCGCGTGACGAAGTTAAGATACCGCGAAATCATGAAGCAACTCTGAAATACGAAGTCTATTTTGTGTTCTTGGGTGAAGCGGATGCGGCCTGACCCGGCAACGCATGCGGCGCGAGAAGCTGCTTCCGCAGCGTTGGTAGAACCGAACACAAAGTTTCCCTTCGCGTTCGGCAACCAGCGCCTGCGCTTCGTCGGCCGTCATCGCCGAAAGGTTGTATACGTTGGAGCGGCAGCGATTGCAGAATCGCACGGATTCATCGCCGGCCATCTCGGACCAGGATTCGCGACATGGACTGGAGACCTGGATCTGGTTGAGCGGAATCATACACGTCTCTTTCCCGTTGCCATTCACAAATTCTCAAGCCAGCATTTTGACGGAACGCCGCCGCTGATTGCCTGCGCCATGACTATTGACCGCTCTTCGTGGACGGCGGAGGCGGCATCGCCGCTCCCATTAAGGCGGTTGGCGCGGGTTTGCGCGGAGGGGGCATAGCGATCTTGCCCATCATCGGCTTCAGCGGGATCTTTGGCGCCTTTGGCTTCACGGCAGGCTTGGGCTTTGGCGTCGGCGAATGGGGCTTCACGGGCGCGGCGATGTCTCCCATGCTTGCGACTACAGCGGGCGGCGGCGACGCTTTCGACGCATTGGCCGCGCCGGCGGGGCGCAGCGCTCCGGTGATCGACGCGACGGCCAGGGACGCCGCCCAGGACAGCGCCGCGACAAAACGCCGCCGCGCGATGCGAACGCCGACGGGACAGTCGCGCGTGATCATCGTTCCGTCTTTACGCTGATAGAACCGAACGCAAAGCCGCCCTTCTTTCTCAGCCACAAGAGCTTGGGCCTGCTCGGCTGTCATCTCCGACAGATTGTAAACATTGCGACTGCACTTACTGCAAAAGCGCACTGAGCCATCGCCATCCATCTCGGACCAGGATTCATGACACGGGCTCGCGACTTGGATTTGATTGAGCGGAATCATAGATATCGTTCCCTATTCTTTCCAGCATCTGCTGCGGTCTCAAGTATTAGTTCTCCGCAGCGGGAAAAGTGTTCACGCCGGCGAAGAAATATTTTCGAGTCCCTGCATGATTTGCGCGATAACCGCATCACGCTCAATCGAATGACTGGCGACGGCGAGCGTGAGTTCCGCGGCTCCATTCGGGGTCAGCCCCAAATGATAGCCGTTCAGGCGCAGAAACACGGCGCAGGCTGCGAAGCCCGCCCGCTTGTTGCCATTTTCAAAAGCGTGGTTCTGATTGAGACTGATCAGATATTGCGCCGCCATCTCCGCAACCGTGGGATAGAGATATTCACCGCCCCAGGTGTGCTGCGGCGCCATCACGGCGGATTCGAGAAGCCCCGCGTCGCGGATCGCCAGCGACTCGCCGGGCGAGTGCGTGCGGATCGCTCTTTCGTGCAAATCGATGACCTGCTCAACGGTTAGAAATATGACATCTGATATGTTCAAAAGACCTGACCTTGACAATTAGCTGGCATCCGCTAAACGCCGTAGTGCTTCATCGTACTGAATAAATGTCGCATCGGCGGCTTCTTCAAAACTTTGCCGTCGCCGTGGAGCCTCCACTATAGGCGCTGAAATGACAATACGGCCCGCCTCAAAGGCTACTTCCACTTCATCCGACACACCCAAATGCTGGAGCATATCACGGGTGATAATTAGCCCCTTGCTATTCCCAATTTTTTGCAGTGTTCTCGTCATAATTTCCCTCCATCGTGAGTACATTAATCATATTATATCGTAAGAACATTGTAAGTACACACAAGCGGTTTATTTTGTCCTAAAGATCATTGGAAGCCATCCTTGTTTGCATGTAAGGAGCGTCCTAATCTTGACATTAACTGCCAAATAGGGTAAAATACTACCACTCTTTTGACTGGATTTTGTGTGAGAGGATTGAGATATGGCTGACGAAGAAGTTCCGACCCCCGACACGACTCCCGAGAACCCCGATGACCAGCCGGATACGCCTGATGAGCAGCCGGAAGCGCCCGTAGCGGAGACAGCGACCGCGCTGCTTCCGAACAATGCGGGGTTTGAAGTTGTCAATACGACGCTCGAAGATGAGATGCGGCAATCGTATCTCAACTACGCGATGTCGACGATTATCTCGCGGGCGCTTCCCGACGTGCGCGACGGCCTTAAGCCCGTCCAGCGGCGCATTCTGATGGCGATGAGCGACTTGAACCTCACGCCGGGCGCCCAGCACCGAAAGTCGGCGAAGATCGCGGGCGACACGTCGGGTAACTACCATCCGCACGGCGAAGCCGTCGTGTATCCCACCATGGTCCGCATGGCGCAGGATTTCTCGCTGCGCTACCCGCTCGTGGACGGACAGGGCAACTTCGGAAGCATCGACGGCGACCCGCCGGCCGCCATGCGTTACACCGAAGCCCGTATGTCCAACTTCGCCACCGAACTCCTCCAGGACCTGGACCGCGAGACGGTGGACTGGACGGACAACTACGACCAGACGCGCCAAGAGCCGACCGTTCTTCCCGGCAAGTTCCCGAACCTGATCTGTAACGGCGGCAGCGGCATCGCCGTCGGCATGGCGACCAACATCCCGCCGCACAATCTGCGCGAGGTGATCGACGCCCTGTATCACCTGATCGATAACCCCGACGCGACCTCCGATGAACTCATGACGTTCATCAAGGGACCGGACTTTCCGACCCACGGCCTGATCCTGGGCACCAAAGGCATCCGTCAGGCGTACGCCACGGGACGCGGCTCGGTCATCATGCAGGCCCGCACCACGATCGAGCCGATTGAAAACGGCCGCAACACGATCGTCATCACCGAACTGCCCTATCAGGTCATCAAGCAGCGCCTGATCGAGCAGATCGCGGATCTGGTCAAGCAGAAGAAGATTGAAGGGATCGTCAACCTCAACGACTACACCGACAAAACCGGTATGAAGGTCGTGATCGAGCTCAAGCGCGAGGCGTATCCCAAGAAGGTCCTGAACTTCCTGCTCAAGCACACGCCGATGCGCTCCACGTTCGGCGTCAACATGATCGCGCTCATTGAAGGCCAGCCGCAGATCCTGTCGCTGCCCCAGGTGCTCAGCGCGTTCCTGAAACACCGCCGCGAAGTCATCGTCCGGCGCACCATCTTCGAGCTGAACAAAGCCAAGGCGCGCGCCCATATCTTGGAAGGCTTGCGGATCGCGCTGGACTTCCTGGACGAGATCATCGCCTTGATCCGCGCCTCACGCACGGCGGAAATCGCGCGCACCGAGATGATGGCGCGCTTCACGCTCTCCCAGCTCCAGGCCGACGCTATTCTCCAAATGCAGCTGCGCACCCTCACGGGCCTGGCGCGCGAGCAGGTCGAGAATGAGTATAAGGGCTTGCTGAAGGAGATCGGGTTCTACGAGGACATCCTCGCCACCCCCGCCCGCGTCGAGCAGATCATCAAGCAGGAGCTGAAGTTCCTGCGCGATAAGTACGGCGACGAACGGCGCACGCGGATCGTTCCGATGGAGGCCGAGGAGATCGGCGACGAGGATCTCATCCCCGAAGAGGAGATGATCGTCTCGATCACGCGCGACGGTTATATCAAGCGCGTCCCCAAGGAGACCTATCCCACCCAGCACCGCGGCGGCAAGGGACGGATCGGCGCGACGACGAAGGAAGAGGACACGATCGAGCACCTCTTCATCGCCACGACGCACCACTATATCCTGTTCTTCACCGACCGGGGCCGCGTGTATCGTCTCAAGGCGTACGAAGTGCCGCAGACCTCGCGCACGGCCATGGGCTCCGCCGTCATCAACTTGATCAACATCCAGCCGGGTGAGCGCATCACGGCGACGGTCCCGATCAAGGACTACAAGGAAGCCACGGGATACCTGCTCCTCGCCACCGAATGCGGCGAAGTCAAGCGCACCAAGCTGTCCGAGTTCGCCAACCTGCGCAATAACGGCCTGAACGTCTTCGACATCGAAGAAAACGACTCACTCAAGTGGGTCGCACACACGACCGGCGAAAACGAAATCATCATGGTCACCCGCAAGGGCATGTCGATCCGTTTCCACGAGAACGAAGTCCCCTCGCGCGGCCGCGCCGCCGGCGGCGTGCGCGGAATTCGCCTCTCGGAAGAGAAGGGCGACTCCGTGGTCGGGATGGCGCTGGTCGATCCGGAGCTGGACCTGCTCGTGATCGGTGAGCGCGGCATCTCCAAGCGGACGCCGTTCAAGGAATACCGCTCGCAGTCGCGCGGCGGCAAGGGCATCCTGACGATGGCGCTTTCCGAGAAGACCGGGGATATCGTGGACGCGCAGGTCGTCGATAAAGACGACCGCCTGCTGATCATGACGCGCGAAGGCATCACCATCCGCCTGCGCGTCGACGACATCCGCAGCAGCGGCCGCAGCACCCAAGGCGTACGCGCGATCAACCTGAGCGACAACGACACCGTCGCCAGCGTCGAGCGCATCACCGCCGACAAGCTGCCGCTCGAACCGCCCGCCGATCCGAACGCGGCGTAGCCGCCGGCGATCGTCTCAAAAACCAAAACGCCTCCCGCATCAGTCGATGTGGGAGGCGTTTTTTGTTTGCCGCCGCGCTGTCCGATTTCCCCTAAAAAATCCCCGCTCAAAACCCAATAATATTACCAGGTTCGCGCACCCGCGAACCAAGGAAGCAGGGATTATGAAATTGACCGCTTTGGTATTCGATCGACAGCGCGTCGCCATGACGGCGGCGATTTTAGCGGCAATCGCGCTTTCCGGATGCGGAGGCGGAGGCGGCGGCGGGGGCTCGTCGACTCCGCCCTCCACCGCCACGGGCGGCGGCGGATCGACCGGAAGCACCACGGGCTCCTCCACCACGGGCAGCGCCGGCGGCGCGGGATCGACCACGGGCGGAACATCCACCGTAACGGCGTCTTATTCGATCATTGATCTGGGAGCGCTGGGCGGGGGGCAAAGCAGCGCCCGCGGCGTCAATGTCCTCGGCCAGGTCGTCGGCTCCTCGGACGCAGGCGGAGGCGCCGCGCACGCCTTCTTCTACAACGGCGTCGGCATGCGCGATCTGGGGACGCTCCCCAGCTATCCGCAATCCAGCGCCAACGGCGTCAACGACTCCGGCCAGGCGGTCGGAAACGCGACCGCCGATCCCGCGATCCCCGCCCACGCCTTTCTTTATAATGCGGGCCTCCAGGATTTGGGATCGCTGCCCGGAGGAACGGGAGCCTCGGCGAACGATATCAACCTCAGCGGCCAGATCGTCGGCTACGCGATCGGCGGCGACGGCGCATTCCACGCCTTCCTCTCCACCGGCGGCGCGATGCAGGATCTTGGAACGCTGCCCGGCGGAACGTTTAGCGAAGCTTTGGGGATTAACGCCAGCGGCGCGGTGGTCGGCTATTCGGGGACGGCGACCAACGGCAACGAAGTCCAGCACGCCTTCCTCTATAACGGCGCCATGCGCGATCTGGGCACACTGCCCGGCGGCGTCACCAGCGACGCCCAGCGTATCAACGTCTCCGGCTCGATCGTCGGCAGTTCCGATATCGGAGGCGACGCCAGCCACGCCTATGTCTACAGCGGCGGCGCCATGCACGACCTGGGAACCCTGGGCGGCCCGAGCAGCTTTGGTTACGGGATCAACGGCAGCGGCTGGGTCGTCGGCTCCGCCGACACGGCTTCCGGCGCCGAGCACGCATTTCTCTATAAAAACGGCCAGATGATCGACCTGAACTCGCTCATCCCCAGCAGCGGCTGGGTGCTGACGGAAGCACGCGGCGTCAACGACCGGGGACAGATCGCCGGCACGGGAACGCTCGGCGGCAAAACACGAGCGTTTTTGATGACGCCGGCGAGCGCGGCGCAGATTGTGCGGCGGTAAAGGAAGGCCCGCACCCGGCCCTTCGGGTCACCCCTCCGGGTGACCCAAAGCGCCAGGATAGGCGCTCGGGCCGCAGGTCAATCCTCCACCACCTCACGGATTCGCCGCTCCAGGCGCTCGAGATCCAGACCGCCTTCGTCGCGCGCGATACGCCGCACGGTGGCGTTGACGTTGCCGAGGTCCATGAGGAGATCGCGCAAGATCTCTTGCTGCTGGCGGGACTGTGTCACTTCCTTGGGCTCCTGCACGAGGTCGCGCACAATGGAGTCTTCGGCGCGGGAACCGACCATGGGCTCGCTTTGGCCCTGCATGTGGACGAGAGTGCGGCGGCCAGGGCCACGCTCCTGCTCGATCGGCATGACGGCCGTGACCTGGTCCGAACGAACATACTTTCCATACCCAAGATGGACTAACACCGATGGCTGTACCTTCATCATTATCTCCAATTCTCTTAGTCTCTATTACTAATTATAACAAAATATTCACAGGAATCGTTCCAATAAAGCACGTCTCAAAAGATATTTTACAAACATTTGTTCTTAGCCCTAAAATGGTAAGAAAACCAACTGTCACGCATGGTTTCCGGCGGGATTGCTCCTTGACATCGTTTCCGCGCCCATGCTACACTAACGCACCATGAGCCAAGCAGAACCCGATGAAATCCTGACGATTCTCGCACGCGACGCACGCACGCCGCACGAGACGATCGCGACGCTGACCGGACGCAGCCTCGACTCCATCAAGGCCGCAATCGCGGACTATGAGAAGCGCGGCGTGATCAAGAGCTACAAGACGATTATCGACTGGGAGAAGGCAGGCGTCGAGAAGGTATTCGCCTTTATCGATGTCAAGGCGCTGCCCGCACGCGATGTCGGCTTCGACGCCGTCGCCGAGCAGCTCTACCGCTACCCGGAAGTGCACAGCGTCTGGCTGATCTCCGGAGGCAGCGACCTGCGCATCGTCGTGGAGGCATCCGATCTGCGGGAAGTCGGTCGATTCGTGGCGGAAAAACTGTCCACCATCGAAGGCGTCACCGGCACCGACACCCATTTCCTGCTGCGCAAATACAAAGAAGACCAGATCCTGTTCGTCGACGCCGCTGAGGATCCGCGTCTGGTAGTCGCGCCGTAAAACTCAGAGGCCCTCACCCGGCCCTTCGGGCCACCCTCTCCCAATTCTAGGAGAGGGTTAAGATTTTGGATCAAAGATCCAAATAAAAATCCCTCTGACTCCCCCTCTCCTAGAATTGGGAGAGGGGGCCGGGGGGTGAGGGCTCTCGCATCAGCATTTGTAAACAGAGCATACCAATGAGCAATGAAGCCACACCGCCGCTGTCCCGACTCGTGCGCGAGCTTGCGCCGTCGGGCATCCGTAAGTTTTTCGACGTGGCCGCCTCCATGCAGGACGTGATCTCCCTGGGTGTCGGCGAGCCGGACTTTGTCACTCCCTGGGCCATTCGGGAAGCCGCGATCAACTCCCTGAAATCGGGACACACCAACTACACCAGCACCTATGGCGATCTGCGCCTGCGCACCGCCATCGCGAAGCATCTCGACGCGATGTACGGCGTCCGATACGATCCCAAAGAAGAAGTGCTGGTGACAATCGGCGTCTCCGAAGGCATGGATGTCGCCATGCGCGTCCTGCTGGATCCCGGCGACGAAGTCATTGTCCCGGAACCGTGCTATGTCTCCTATAAGCCCTGCGTCGCCCTCGCCGGCGGCGTTCCGGTGGGAGTGGAGACACTCGCGTCCGATCAGTTCCGCATCTCCGTCGAGCAGATCGACGCCGCGTGGACCCCGCGCACCAAGGCAATCCTGCTCGGATACCCGAGCAACCCCACCGGCGCCACCATGCCCCGCGAGGCGCTTCAGGAGATCGTCGACTACGCCGTCCGTAAGAACCTTTACTTGATCAGCGACGAGATCTACGACCGCCTGACCTACGATGGACAGCACACTTGCGTGGCGGCGCTTCCCGGCGCCTGGGAGCGAACGATCACGCTCAACGGCTTCTCCAAAGCGTACGCCATGACCGGCTGGCGCATCGGCTACGCCTGCGCGCCCGAACCGATCCTGTCCGCCATGAACAAGGTCCACAACTATTCCATCCTCTGTGCGCCCATCACGGGACAGATGGCCGCATTGGAGGCGCTGAAGGTGGGCGAGTCCAGTGTCGTGGATATGGTCGGCCAGTACAACCAGCGCCGCCGCCTGATCGTCGAGGGCCTGAACCGGCTTGGACTGGACTGCCACATGCCACAGGGCGCATTCTACGCCTTCCCAAGCATCGCGCGCACTGGGCTGACCGCCGAAGAGTTCGCCGAGCGTCTGCTCTTCGACGAGAAAGTCGCCGTCGTTCCCGGCACGGCCTTCGGACGCGGCGGCGAAAAGCACATCCGCTGCTCCTACGCCACCAGTTTGGAGAAGATCGAAATCGCCTTGCAGCGCATGGAGCGCTTCATCAAGAAGCTCCCCGCATCGGCGCAAGCAGCGTAAATTCACCGCTTCGCGTGGCAAACCCACCCCCGGCCTTCGGTCGACCCCTCCCGCCGACGGGAAGGGTTGGTAGAATTGCCTCTTACGAAAGCCGCCTGCGATAACACACTCTGAAATCACCCTTCCCGTCGGCGGGAGGGGTCGACCGAAGGCCGGGGGTGGGTTTGCCACGCGAAGCGCCGAGGATAGATTTGCGCGGGGCGGCCGGCCCGACCAGTATTCCCCTCATTTCAGGAGCAATCAAAATTCCATGGCCCGAACAAATTCGACAATGCAGCCGCTCGGTACGGCCACGCCCTCATTTTCGCTGCCGGACGTCGTCACCGGCAAAACGATCACCCCCGCCTGGTTCATTGAAAAGGACGCCCTGCTGGTCATCTTCCTCTGCGTGCACTGCCCATTCGTCAAGCACATACAGGACGAACTGGCGAAGATCGGCCGCGATTACGCCGAAACCGGGCTTGGTATCCTCGCCATCAGCTCCAACGACGCCGTTCAATATCCCGACGACGGCCCCGAGGGCCTCAAAGCCATGGCGGAAACGCTCGGCTTCGTCTTCCCCGTCTGCTACGACGAATCCCAGGACGTCGCGCGCGCCTTCGCCGCCGCCTGCACGCCGGACTTCTTTCTCTATGACGCCGAACGCAAATTGGTGTACCGTGGGCAATTGGACGAAAGCCGTCCGAAGATGGACCCGCCGATCCCGGTCACGGGAGCGAGCCTGCGCGCCGCCATCGATGCGGTGCTGAAGGGCGAGGAAGTGAACCCGGAACAGCGGGCGAGTTTGGGATGTAATATCAAGTGGAAGGCCGAGTAAGAGGCCCTCACCCGGCCCTTCGGGCCACCCTCTCCCAATTCTAGGAGAGGGTTAAGAGTAAGAGATTAAGATTTTGGATCTTTGATCCAAATAAGAATCCCTCTGACTCCCCCTCTCCCAAAATTGGGAGAGGGGGCCGGGGGGTGAGGGCCTCTCCTCTCACCCAAGCAGCGTATTCGTCACTCCGCCGTCCACGCAGATCGTCTGCCCCGTAATATACGTCGCTTTATCCGACACCAAGAACGCCACTAAGTTCGCCAGCTCTTTCGGATCGCCGAATCGGCCTAGAGGGATGCGTTCGGCGGCCTGCTGAGCGACTTGCTCGGGGGTCAAGGGCGTTCCCTCGGCGTGTGTGGCGTGTATGTCGCGCAGGCGCTGGGTGTCGAAGGAGCCGGGGCAGACATTGTTGATGAGGATGCCGTCAGTCGCGAACTCCTTGGAGAGCGACTTCGCGAGGCCGATCGCGGCGGGGCGGAGGGTGTTGGAGAGCAGCAATCCGTCGATCGGCTGCTTGACGCTCGTGGACATGATCTGCACGATGCGGCCGCCGCCGCGCTCCTTGGCCTGCTGCAAGTGCGGCAGCGCCTGGCGGATCAGACGCACCGACGGCCAGAAGGTCGAATCCAGCGCCTGACGCCAATCTTCTTCCGTGAGGTCCGTGAATTTCCCCGGCGGCGGGCCGCCGCCGTTGATCACGAGGATATCCAGCTGACCAAAGCGAGCGATCGTCGCCTTGAGCAGCCGCGCGATATCCTCGGGATGCGTGATATCGCCCGCCAGCGTATGCACGTCCGCGCCGCGCACCGCCATCACCTGCCGAATCTCCTGCGCCGCCCGAGCGACATATTCCGGCCGCCGGCCATTGATCACGACCTTCGCGCCCTCGCGCGCCAGCACCTCCGCGCACGCCCGCCCCAGCCCCTGCGACGACGCAGTCACAAGAGCGACTTTCCCGCTAATCCCTAAATCCATGGGGCATTGTAGCCGTGGCGCTGCTGGAAAGTCAAGGAAAACCCGCGCGGCTATTTGGCGCTGAAATTGAATGTCTGCGGCACGGGGCCGGACGAATACTTGTCCCCTGCGGCGCTATAGGGGGAGTTCCTGCTATCGAAAGTCACCAGAGGCGGAATGGGAGGAGTGTGTTCGCTTTCCAGCAGGTTGACGACAGCGGAGGCGCCCGCGCCATTGGGTTCGTAGAGGAACGTGACGGTATTGAAGCCCTTACGGCAGTACTGCGAAATGTCGTCATCCACCGGCCCGCGCAGATCTTCGACCTGGACGTTATTGACACGGATGCGCAGATGGGCGTTGGTGACGGATCCACGCAGCCAGTGCGAATGGTCGGTCGTCACATGCCCCTTCAGCCAGTAGGGATTATTTTCGTTGACGCTGCTCAGCCCTTTGCCGGCAGCCGGGGAGTTGTCCTCCAGAGGCTTAACATTCTCCAGAGGCTTCGCCCCATCCATCAGCTTTGTTCCGTCCTCATTGCCGGGCGGCAGGAGCGGATCCGGGGGCATAACGGTAGAGGACTTATCCGGCGTCGCCATGTCCAGTCCGCTGGCGGCCACCAGCGGATCTTTTTCATCGGCGAGCGGCGTCGAGGATTTGGTATCGGGCGATGTGTCCATGTCCTGCGCGACCGTCGGGGGCGTCGTGACATCCGTCGGATAGCCGTTTTCCGTGCGCGCCTGCTGGTAATCAATCGGCTGATCGTCGTTGCAGCCCGCGACAGCCGGCAGCAGGAAAGCTATGACGGCGGCGCCGGCGAAGAACGCGCGGCGAGGGGCGGCGATCAGTTTGACGAGTTTCACGAAGGTCTCTCTTTCGGATGATCGCCGATGGGGGCGATCTCCAATACGCGCAGACGTTCCTCACGGATGCGCTCGATGGCTTCCGCCAGCAGCGCGCGGTTTCCGGCGTCATTGAGCCAGGTGCTGGCGCCCGACGAATGCGGCAGCGGAACATAGGTCACGCCAGGCGCCGGAAACGCATGCCCGATGGCTTCGGTCAGCAGCATCCTGGGCAAAAACTTATCGATGGCCATCTTGCCGAACAAGATAATCAGCTTCGGCTGAACCAGCGCCATCTGCGCGTCCAGCCACGGCCGGCAATTGCGAAGCTCGCGCGGCGACGGCGCGCGATCCGTACTCTTCCCCGGCAGACGGCCCGGAAAGCACTTGGTCAGCGCCGTCATATAAACGACCTTCCCAATATCCTCCGGCGCGAACCCCGCCTCCGTGAGCCAGCCAAACAGCTTGCGCGCCGCCGGCCCCAAATACATCCGCGCCCCGCGCAGATCCGACAGCCCCGGGGCCTGCCCGATCACCATCACCGGCGCGGGCGCAATCCCCCACACCATTGGCCCCGGCGTAATCGGAAACCCGTCGTCAAAACACCGCCGGCACGTCCGGATTTCCTCATGCAGCACTTCAATTTCCAGCACCCCACGATTATACCACGATTGGAAAACTCGCCGCGATATGTTAAACTAAAGGGGTTATGACCACCGATCTTCTCCTGCGCGCCGCTGTCGGCGACGATCTCCTTTCCAATGAACCCATGTCGCGGCACACCACGCTGAAAGTCGGCGGCCCGGCGCGGTGGTTCTGGGCCGCGCGCGACGTGGACGATCTCAGCCGCGTATTGACAGCCTGTACCGAACACGAAATCCCTTATCTCTTTATTGGCCATGGTTCGAATCTCCTGATGAGCGATGCGGGGTATGACGGGCTGGTGATCCAGAACCGGTGCAAGGGATCGAGGATCGGCGCGGAGACGTATTCGGAGAGCGGCGTTTCGTTTGGATCGCTGTTTTATCAGACGGCGCGCGAGGGGTTTTCGGGCCTGGAGTGGGCGATTGGAATCCCGGGCACGGTCGGCGGGGCGCTGGTGAGCAACGCGGGGGCGTACCGGGGGAATATCGGGCCGTTGGTGAGGTCCGTGCGTGTGTTCGCCGATGGACGGGATCAGGAAGTCGGGCCGGAGTGGATGGAGTTCTCCTACCGGGACAGCCGCTTGCGCCGGTCGGGGATCGGCCGAACGGTCATTCTCTCGTGCATGCTCCACTTTGAGGATCGCGGCGATCCGGAGACGATCATCGCGCGCGCCAAGGACTATCAGGCGCAGCGGCGGGCAAAGCAGCCCTATGCGCCCAGCGCCGGGTCGTTTTTCAAGAATGTGACCGACAAAGCGTTCGCGCAAACCCTCCCCGATCTGCCCGACGCGCTGAAGGCGGCGGGCGTGGTCCCCTCAGGTTTCCTGATCGAAGCCTGCGGACTGAAGGGCCTGCAAGTCGGCGGCGCGCAGGCGTCGGAAAAGCACGCGAACTTCCTCATCAACGCCGGCGGCGCCACGGCGTCGGATTTACGGCGTCTCGCATACAAGGTCAAGGGATTGGTCCATGAGAAGTTCGGCGTGACGCTGGAAGAAGAAGTGCTGTATGTAGGGGATTGGTCGGAGTGGACGGAATAAACCGGACTCTTTCGCAGAATATCCCGGTTATGAAAACCGGGCCTGGGAGCCTTCGGCTCCCCCATAAGGGCGCCCGCGCATCAGACGCAAACGCCAGTATTCGAAAACAGATTCCTCCGTTCGGCACGGACGGTTAGTCGCGAAGCGACTCCCAGCCGTGGGTTTTATACCCACGGTTCCGGACTGAATACGTACGCCTCCGCAAGTCGTCGCGGAGGCGTATTTTGTGTTTCAGGAACAATTTCGCGCGTCACGACGCCTGTATGGTAAGGTTTGGAATTTTGGATCCCCGGATATCTATAAAGGGAATAAACAATTTTCAAACCCATTCAGGAGTTAAGACGACCATGCAAAACTACAACACTCAACGCACCGCCCTGCTGGCGGCGGTCGCCGTCATGATGGGCGCGATGGCCGCGTCGGCGGATCCCATCCGCGTCAATGTCAATGGGACCCCCGTCAACTTCGCGGGAACAGCGCCGACCGAAGTGAATGGATCGGTGCTGGTGCCGCTGCGCGGGGTCTTTGAGGCGATGGGCGCAAGCGTCAGTTATAACGCGGACAGCAAGACGATCAACGCCACGAAGGGCAGCTCGTATGTGGTGCTGCCGCTGGGATCGACATCCGCCACGGTAAACGGGCAGACCCAAACCCTGAGCCAGCCGGCCCGCGCGGTCAATGGAACGACGCTGGTGCCGCTGCGCTTCGTGGCGCAGGCGCTCGGCGGTTATGTGGACTGGCAGGCCGCCAGCAGCACCGTGCAGATCCAGACCCAGGATCCCCATCTGGCGGCTCTGCCTGCGCCGCCTGGGCATGGCGCGGTGACCGGACAGGTCACGGGAGTCGTCACCAACGCCGATCCGCCGCTGATTACGCTGCGCGTCAACGGCGATAATACGGCGGTCCCCCTGAACAGCTCGACCTTAATCCTGCGCTCGGAGCCGGGCCAGCCCGGCGTGCAGTCGCCGCTCAGCGAGATCCGCGCGGGCGATCAGGTCACGGTGCAGCGCGCGAGCGACGGCTCCGCGCAAAGCATCATCGCCACTTATGGGCAGGTCCATGGGACCGTCAAGAGCATTGGGCGGCTCGCCGACGGCAGCCGTGTCATCACACTGAACGACGGAACGACCGTGCAGCTGGAGCAAAACGCTCCCGTGACGATGAACGGCCGGACGATCACGCTCAAAGAGGTCATGCCGGATGAGCATGTGCTGGTGCGCACGAACCCGAGCAACAGCCTGGGCTACGCCGTGGTCGTCAACCCCGAGCACGGTCAGAATCAGCCGGTCGGAGACAACAACTTTCCGCCCGGAGCAGGTTACCCCGTCGGATCAGGCCCGCAGATCACCTCATTCACCCACAATGGAGGCCGTGAAATGCGGATGGGCGGCGTGCTTCACGCCGAGATGCGCGGAACGCCGGGCGGGACTGCGACCTTCGATATTCCCGGTGTCGCCTCGGGCATTCCCCTGGCGGAGACTTCGCCGGGACACTATACCGGCGACTATAAGATCCCATCCGATATCGCCGTCTCCGGCGCCGCCGTCATCGGCAAGCTGACCCAGGGCGACAAAACGGCGCCCCTGCTGCAAGCGAGCCAAACGCTCAGCGTCGACAGCACGCCGCCGAAGATCGGCGCCTACAGCCCATCGCGCAGCGCGACCGTGGAAAATGACCGGCCGCTGATCTATGCGACGCTCTCCGACGCCAGCGGAACCGGCGTCGATCCCAACTCGGTCCGTATTACGCTGGACGGGAAAGACGTCACCAGTGACGCCACGATCACCCCGTCGTTCTTCAACTTCAAGCCGCAGCAGGCGCTGGCCCCGGGGCAGCATGAAGTCCGCGTGCGGGTCGCCGATCAAGCGGGCAATATCCAGAACGCGGAATGGCCCTTTGTCGTCAGCGACGAGCGGCTGATCTCGGCGTTCGACAGCTCGGTCCCCGGCGGCCAGGCGATCGACGCCGGCTCCAAGCTCCAGTTCAAACTGGCGGCCAAGCCCGGGGGGCGCGCCTCGTTCAGCATCGGCTCGCTGGCCAAGGATCTCCCGATGACCGAATCGTCGCCTGGCGTCTATGTGGGCTCCTATACCGTGGCGCGCGGCGACAACCTCAAGGACGCCCCCGTCACCGCGAAGTTCGTGGACGGCGCCGGGCGCACCGTGACCAAGGCGCTCGCGACGGGGATCGATATTGCGGCGGGCGCCCCCGTCACGCCGACGATCCTTACGCCCGCCGACGGCGGCGATGTCCCGAAGAACATGACGGTATCAGGCAAGGCGTCTCCGAACGCCACCGTTCGCGTCAAAGTGGATTACACGAGCAAGGCGCTCGGCGGCCTGTTCGGCGTAAACGGCTCGGCGGGAACCAAGGACGTCACTGCGGACGCGCACGGCAACTGGACGGCGTCGGATCTGACGCTTCAGACCAACAGCCTGTTCACCAGCGACCGCGACACGACGTTCACGGTGTCCGCGACGTCGGTCAGTCCGAACGGCGACGAATCCCAGCCCGCGACCATTACGGTCCAGGGCGGCAAGGCGTACGCGCACCGCGCGAATTAATCGCGCGGGACGTTTACAAGCCTTACGGTTGGGTCATAATGCGATAGGGGCGAGCGCGGCAAGCCGCGCTCGCCCGTTTCTTTGTCTATGCACACGCCCCAAAAGAAGGCTTGAGATAAAAATGAAGGCGCTCATAAAGTCCGTGAACAAGATCGTGATGCGCTTGAAGCGCATCTTCCTCGTTCGGTTCACTTTGGACGTGTTTACGAACTTTGGGAAAAACAATGGGGGGTTGATGGCCGCCGGGCTTGCCTTCTTCCTGGTGCTGGCGTTTGTCCCGCTGCTGCTGGTCGGAGTCGCGGCGATCGGTTACTGGCTGCATCTGACCCACAGCACTCAGGACGCCGTGCAGACGGTGAGAAACTTGCTGACCCAGCAGATCCTGCCCGGAGCGGCGGGGAACGAAGTGCAGCATCTGATCGAGCGGGCGAACGTGGCGGAGAAGGTGCAGACCATCACCGCCACGCGCAGCGTCAGCGGCCTCGTCGGCGTGCTGGGCCTCGTCTGGGCGTCGATGCAGATCTTCCTCAGCGGCGCGCTGGCGATGAACGCAACGTGGCAAGTCCCGGAGACACGCAACTGGTTTAAGCAACGCGCTGTCGCGCTGGGGCTGCTGCTCGCGACGGGCGTTCTGCTGGTGATCTCGATCGTCGCGACCGCCTACGGCTCCTGGCTGACCCACCACGTTCCGGGCTTCGGCGTTGGCACCACGATTTTGACGGAGGTCGGCGCCATTATCGTGGCGACCGGCATGTACTCCATGACGTACAAGTTCCTGCCTTCCACCAACGTCACCTGGCGCGCGGCGCTGGTGGGCGGATTGGCGGCGGCGTTGGCGTGGGAAGTGGCGAAAAAGGGCCTGGCGGTATACTTGCTGCACCCGAATACGTCGATGTACGGCAACCTCGCCAACCTGATGATCTTCGTGCTGTGGGTCTACTACTCGATGATGATTTTATTGATCGGATGCGAAGTCTCGGCGCAGTACGCCAAGGAAGTGGAGAGCAAGCGGGGAACGGCGATGCGCAGGGCGGCGCACCGCACGCCCTCCCTCGACACCGCTTCCGCCTCCGGAACGCCGATGGCGCGGGCCAAAGAGCGGCGCATCTCCCAGCGGGAGCGCGCCGGCGCGAAGACGGCGCCGTCCGAGCGAAAGGCCGCCGGCAGCCCAGCGGCCTCGCCGGAGCGCAATGGGTCGAACGGCGCGCACGCGCAAAGAACGCCGAAGACGCGAGATTAAATGATCGCCGCGTCCGAGCCGTCGCAAGCGCCATCCGTCACGATATCGATGTCGTAGGGGTTGGCGACGTGCTTTGAGGCCGCCGACACCTCGATTCCCACCAGACGGCTGTGCTGATCGTAATCCAGCGTCACATCACCGTTGGGAGATCCGGTTTTGAAGATCGGAGCATTGTTGAAGAGAATGCGCAGCGTGTCGTCGTGTGGGTTGTAAGTGATTTTCATTGCAATGGCTGATGTTTCAGGCGATACGCCGCCGCTTTGGCTCCGGCCGGCAGCTTGACGCCCTGCGCCGCCAGCGCGTCCTCCAAATGGTGGTCATCCGCGCCGTCGTAGCCGATCATGACCGCCGCGACTTTCCCCTGCTTATCGATCACGTACTGCGTGGGAATACCGTTCACTTTGTACAGGGTTCCCGCGATCTCGTTATCGCCGCGTCCCGCCGGATCGAAGGCGGTGGGGAAGGAATAGATCTCCTTCTTATCGGCCACCCACTTGTCATAAGATTCTTTTTTATCCCAGACGCAAACTCCCAGCACGGCGACATCCTGACCCTGTATCTGCTTGTAGACGCTCTCCAGATGCGGCAGAGCCTCCTGGCAGGGGTGGCACCAGGTCGCCCAGAAATCCAGCACCACGATTTTCCCCTGGAAGTCCGAGAGACGCACGGTTTTGCCGTCAGGCGTGACGGCCGCAAAATCCGGCGCGATCGCGCCGACCGGGAGCGAAGTCATCGTCGGCATCGCCATCTCGACATAAGGCTTGGCGTCCGCCGGCGCGGCGAACGCCATTTGCGTCGGCGTCAGCAGCTGATTGAACCGCCAGCCTGTGAACGTCTCTTCGGTAAGCGGCGACGTTTTCCCCTGCGTCGTCTCGCTCATCACATAGCGATAGGGAAGCCCGGTCGCCGTAACCACCCAGAACTTCTGAGTATCGATGACCTCCTCGCCGTTGTGATCCTTAAACGCCGGCAAAATATCCGTCGTGACCGTCATCGGAATATTGTCGAGCGTCTCCGCCGCGACCGATCGCTGGACGCCCGGCTCCGGGGCGGGGAGCTTGCCGTCGTTCAAAATCAGATCGACCTTCGCCATTCGGCGAAACGCCGAGTTCGAGAGGCCGTTCTTCGGCGGATCCAAGGTCCGAATGGTGTTGTATTTCGCGCGGTACTCCCGCTCAGTTTTGCCGTCCGCCGTGTATTGATTGGGGGTTTTCAGCACGGAAGACGAGAACAACGCGTTGACTCGATCCGGCCGCGCGATGCGCAGGTCGATCTCATAGGAACTGAACAGCCCGCCGTCTCGATCTTTGCTGAGCATCGTTTCATGGACTTGAATCGTCTTGGCGTCGGCCAGCGAAACGGGGGAAGCGGCCAGCGCCGGCGCGGCCAGCACAAACACGATCCCCGAGGCGGCGAGGCAAAGTTCGAGCGGTCTTTCTTTTTGGTGGAGCTTGGACATGGTCGTGTTTCTTTCAGCGAGAACTGACGAAAATGGATGCGCGGGCAAAGCTCCGCGAGATCACGGAGCGAGCAGAGAAGCGTCCCCGGGATGCGCGTTAAAGTAGGCGGCGCGCTGCTTGGGAGTCATCCCCTGGATGGCCTGCGCGACACGCGCCCGCCCCTGCGCGCGCTCCTCGGCGGACGGCTGAGAAAGAGGAGCGGATTGAGACGCCGCATTGGGTTTGGCGCCGCACCCCGTAAGCAGGGCGAAGCACAAAGCGGCGGCGACAAACGAGGTCACCCGGCGATGAGATCGGACGTTCAAAGTGACAGCTTTCAGAGTTTCAAGCGGATCCCATGGAGCGGCGGCGAAGGGATCGCCACCGCTCCATCGATGCGCAGAATCGCGTTACAGCCCCGAACCGGTTTTGTCCAGTTCGTAGTAGTAATCATCAACTTTCGCATTGCCCGTGTAGGGCTTCGTCATGATATTGCCCAGGTTCTTGGCGTTCAAGCTGGCGACGGAATCGCCGAAGACGGACGCCTGATCGGGCGGGGTCGGAATCACTCCCTTGACATGACCATCGCACCATAAGACATTCGCCCGTGTCTGATGCCGCCCATGAACATCGGGGTAGGAGCCGCCGTACGCCGCCTCGATGGACGGCGCGTTCAGAATATCGTTCCGCTGGTAGGAGCCGCCAAAGTACAGGACTGAGTCCGCCATCAAAATCGTCGAGGCCGGGCTCTGGATCTGGCTGTCGGTCGCATAACCGCTGATATCGCTGGCGAAGAGATCGCCCGCGTACTTCGCATTGGACAGGTACATATTGACCGCAAACCCGGTGACGAAACCGCCATACGGCGCCGACGCGATCGGGGGCAGATCCGGGCACGTTTGAATAGCCGCCGACTTCATATAGGGCTGGATCAGGCCGCGCGTTGGATCCTGGATATGCTTGACCGGATCGATGGCGAAGTCCCAGGCGAAGTTGTTGCCGGGGGTGGTATAGTCCGGCAGCCCCATAATGCCGTCGTAGTCCTGCGAGTACATTAGCCACGCGGTTCCGATCTGGCGCAGATTGGAGGCGCAGGAGATGGCGCGCGCCTTTTCTCGGGCCTGAGCGAACACGGGGAAAAGGATCGCCGCGAGAATCGCGATGATGGCTATGACGACGAGGAGCTCAATCAAAGTAAAGCCTTGATGGGAATGAATCCGAGATCGGCGCAGTGTCATGACGTTCCTTCCTTTATACAAAAACAGAATCAAGGAGTCGACGACGCAGGCGACTGGTATTATCTCGTCTGATCATTGATGAGAATCGTGAGAAGCAAATCCATCCATGATGAGACGACGCAGTTGACTGGTGTTTTCTCGTCTCGTCATTGATGGGAGCTGTGCTGAGTATAGACCCTCACTCTCTCAAGAGTCTCTCAGGCCAATTTTATTTGGATTATTTTATTTGTTCGCCGGAATGGATGCAGGCGGCAAGCTCAATTTGCGCCTCGGCGAGCAGTGTTTCGGCGGCGGCGGCGGCGCCCACGGTCCAGTTCGCCGCCGCATCGGTCGCGCCGAGAACCCGTTCCGCCGCCGCGCGGTCGCGTTCGATATCCTGCGGCCCCATCGGCTTGAACGACATGCCGATGGCGATACGCATCGCTTCCGCGCACGACAGCAAACGCAGGCCCAGCGCGTACTGTTTCAGGGCGACGGCCAGGTGCCCCATCTCCTTGGCGCTCCAGGCCAGGAGGCGGCGTTCTCCGTGGGAGAGCGTACTGCGAATGGCGGCGTTCATCAGACGGAGCGACTCACCATAATTTCCGCCAAGCCGCTCCACGATGGCGAGGTTGCCGTCGATTACGCTGAACCAGACAAAGCGATGCAGCGTCTGGAGCGCGCTCGCTTCCCGCAGAAACACACGCGCGGCGTCGTAATTCGCCTGGTGAATACTCAGCAGGCCAAGGTTGCTCAAGCTGGAGCAAACGCCGCGCGGCTCGCCGATCTGGCGACGAACTTCCAGGGCTTCCTTCAGAAGATCGGACGCCGCCGGCCAATCCTGAAGCGCCATGGCGACGCCTCCAAGATCGTTGAGCGTCTGCGCGATGATTTTCGGATCGCCCAGCGTACGGGCCAGCGGCAGCGCTTGGGCGAGCAGAGTCTGGGCGCGGTCGAAGTCGTCATTGAGCATCGCGGTGATGCCCATCATTCCGACACACTCGGTCATGCCGCCGGTATCGCCCAGCGCACGCCAGATCGCAAGCGCCTGCTCGGCGGCGGCGATGGACTCGGTGTAGTCGCTCAAAATATGAAGCGCGCCCGCCTGCGTCGTCAGCAGCCGCGCGCGCAGGCGCTGGAGACGCGCGCCGCGCTGGGGATCCTCCGCGCCGTCGCCTTCAGACGGTTCGGGCATCGCCAGAGCGCGCGCGATCCACTGGTGCGCTTCTCTCGCGTGGCCGTGCGCGTTCCACGCCCGGGAGACTTCCGCCGTCACTGTCCAAGCCGCTTCGATCTCACGACTGGAGATCAGATACTCCAGAGCGGCGCGGATATTTTCCAGCTCGTCGTCAAGCCGGGCCGCCCAGAGGGCCGATTCTGGACCGAGCATGCGGGCGACGGTCTCGTGCGCGAAGCGCGCGAAATAAGCGGCGTGCGCCGCGCCGTGCTGCTTGATCTGCCCCATCGTGCGCTGATCGCTCGCGAAGTCGCGCAGGCTTTCCAGCATCTTGTAACGCATGCCGTCGCCGACGCGCGCCTCGTCGGCGACGATCAGCGAATGCTCGCGCATCTGCGCCAGCATCGCCAGCGCGGCCGGCGTCGAACCGCCCATGCAGACATCGGCCGCCGCCGCCAGCGTCCAGCCCCCACGGAACACGGCAAGCGTCGCCAGGTGCTCCTGCATCGGCGCGGAAAGCTGGATGTAACTGTATTCGATGGCCGCGCGGAGCGTACGGTGACGCGCCGGAATATCGGTGCGCCGGCTCACCAGCAGCTCAAAGCGCCGCTCCAGCATGTCCAGCATCTGCCGCGTCCCTAGCGTCTGCGCCCAGCCCGCGCAAAGCTCAATGGCGAGCGGCAAGCCCTCCAGACGCTCGCAGATCCGCGCGACTTCCGCAAGGCGAACGGCGTCCGTGGGAAACCCCGGGCGCACGGACTTCGCGCGATCGAGGAACAACTGCACGCTCGGCGCATTCTGCGGATCGTCCTCGGGCGGCGCGGCGACCGAAGACGGCGCTCGTCTTGCGCCCGGCAGCTCGAGCGGCGCGAGTGTCACTTCATGCTCGCCGCTGACGCCCAAATTGCGCTGCGAGGTCACCAGGATCTTCAGACGAGGGACGAGCGCCAGCATCTCGGCCACGATCGCCCCCATCGGCGCGGCCAGATGCTCGGCGTTATCGAGCACCAGCAGGAACGGCGGGGCGTCCGGCGCGGCCGTCAGCGCGTTCGCGATGCGCTGCATCGGCGATCCTTTACGCAAAGGCGTCAGCGCATTGGCGATCGCCTCCGCGACCTCCAGCGGCTGAGCGATGTCCGCCAGAGAGACCATCGCGACCGCCGGCTCCGAGCTTCGCGCCGCCACGCCGCGCGCCAGCTCCAGCGCCAGGCGCGTTTTGCCGACGCCGCCCGTGCCAAGCAGGGTGATCAGACGAATCGCCGGAGCGTCCAGCAGCGCGCCGATCTCCCGAAGGATCGTTTCGCGGCCGTAAAAATTTGTCAGCGGCGCGATCAGGGGAGCGACTTGCAGCGGGGAGGACGGCGCCGCCGGAACAGGCGAAACGAGGGAGGCGTGGGCCGAAGGTCGCTCCGTCTCCGCCTGGCGGATTTCGGCGATCAGCGCGCGCGTCGCCTCGGACGGCTCCGTGTTCAGCTCGCGCGCGAGGATTCGGGCGAGGTTTTGGTATTGCCGCAGCGCGGCCGCCGGCTGGCCGCTGGCCGCCAGCAGACGGATCCAGTGTCGGTGCGAATCCTCCAGCAGCGGATCGGCGGCCGCCGCGCGCTCGGCCGCCTCCAGCGCCCGCTTCCACTCGCCCGTCGATTCGAAGCGGCTCGCCATCTCTTCCAGCGCGGCGATATACTGCGTCAGCAGCCGTTCACGCTCCTGGAGCACCCAGTCGTCGTAAAATCCAACCAGAAAACCGCCGGAATCGCCGTAGATCGCCGCCGCCTGCCCCAGCGCGTCCATACGCGGCGCGCCGTCCAGGTTCGCGGCGCGCTGGAGGAGCAGCTGAAAACGCGCGACGTCGGAGGTGATCAGCGCGGGATCGATGGCGACGGTGTTTCGATCGGAAACTACAACCTCCGCATCGGAATCGGGACGAAGCTCGCGGAAGATCTGCCGGATGCGCCAGATCGCCTGGGAGAGCCGGGGGCGGCCCGAATCCGGGTCGGCGTCGGGCCAAAGAAGATCCACCAGCTCATCGCGCTGGTGACGCCGGGGAAAGTGGACAAGATAGGCGAGCAGGAGCGCCGCCTGCCGTGTTTGAAAGTGGTCGACGCTGTGGTCTCCCCAGCGCACGCGGGGGAGACCGAAAAGATTAGCTTCCCATAAGTCCAAAAAGCGTCTCCGCAATCTTAACGCCGCGCCGGCAGGTTCATCCTCAGGCGGGAGCGCCCGTATCCATGATCGCGCGCAGACGGTCCTGTGTCTGCGCGACATCTTCCCATCCGCCGATGCTCACCTCGCGGTGCTCCAGCACTTGATAGATCTCAAAGAAGTGCTGAATCTCCAGAAGCGTGTGATCGGAAACATCCTTGATGGATTTGACGTCGTTAAATCGTGGGTCGGCGACGGCGACGGAAAGGATCTTGTGGTCTTCCCCGTTGTGGTCGTGCATCAGCAGGGCGCCGATCGGGCGCGCGACCACCATGCATCCCACAAAGGTCGGGTTCGACGACATCACGAGGACGTTCACCGGCTTTTTGCGCAGATCGCCCTTGGTCCCGCAGATCCAGCCGTAGTCGCACGGATAGTAAAGCGGCGAGAAGAGGGTCCGGTCGTACCGGTAGATATCCCCATCCGGCGCGTACTTGTACTTATTGGACGACCCCTTGGGCACTTCGATGATCGTGTTGACTTCGACGGGAGCCTTCGCTCCGATCGGGATCAGTTCATAGGGCATTCCAGATCAGTCTCCCTCGCATGTTCTGCTCTATTATAGCATAGGGCGCTTCGGAGGCGTTATCAGGACTTTGTGCAAAATAAGGTAAAATAGAGAGCGGATTTTTGCGAGGACAAATGAGCACAGAACCCGATAACATCAGTTCGAAACCAAAAATTAGTTCCAGAAAAGCGGCGTTGGAGCCGCAGACCCAGGCCACCCCGCCGACCGCGAACGAACTTGTCGCGATCAACGAAACGGCTACGGAGGTTGCAAAGCGCGCGGCGCAGATCGACGCCGCTCCGACATTAGCGGAAAAGGCGGACGCACTCTGGGCGATGACGCAGGATATGCGCCACGCGACCCTGGGACAGCTTCCGCCGACGACTGTCGCGGCCCTGATCGAAACGGATCCGGACCGCAATTTGCGATTGCTGGGCAATCTTCCCGCGATGAAGTTCCAGCAGATCCTGAATTTGGGCACGTTCGCGCAGGGGCGTACGTGGCTGGAGCGCGCCGTCACATCCGGCTCACTCGCCGCCGCGATCCTGCCGTCGCTCATGACTTCCCGGGACCTCAGCGAAATGCTGCTGACGGATCCCGACTTCCGGCGGGCGCTACCCCGTCTTCTCAACTATGAGCGCGCCCAGCGCTGGCGTCAGCTCCTGACGACCAACGAATGGCACGCCAATATCGATGAGCTGCTCATGTCGGACACCGATGAGCTGCTCCGCAAAGCGAATATCAAGAACAAAAACGTCCACGCGATCCTGCAGTCGTTGATCGACTTTGTTCCAGAGCTTTATCTGGAAACGGTCAATTACGCCGCCGGACGCCTGAAGAACGCGCAGGATCGGCCGGACGAGTTCGAGGACATCACCAGCACGCCGTTCGGCATGCCGGAGATCCTTCAGACGCAGCCCGACGCCGCATCCGGTCTGGAAGTCCAGCCGCAATCCGGCGCCGAAACGGTGGATTCGCCGCTGGCGGATCTCATCCCGGAGAGCGGCGACCCCGTGTTCGCCCTCGCCACCGCCGGCCTCACCAGCGCCCGCAAGGCCGTGCTGGAAGACCAGCTCAAGCATCTGCTGCGCCAGGAGATCGTCGCCACCGCCTCCTTCGCGCAGGGCGCGATGGCGCGCGCCGCCGGCCGCGTCCTGTTCTACCTGCGCGCCGGTCTGGAATCCTTCGGCCCGAGCGTCGAGGACGCCACCCGCGCCCTGGAGACACGTAACCTCAACGAGATCAGCGCGATCGGCGCGCGTCTCGCGGAGAGCTACCGCCAGAAATCGCTGGCCCTCGCCGGCCATCGCGAATGGCTGGACGGTCGCCAGCGCCAGTTCCTGGACGCCATGAAGCAGCCGGAAGCGGGCATGCATCCGGAAACGAAAGAGCCGGTGCTGTGGCTTGCCGGCAAGCCCAAGCAGGATCGGGCGGAGTGGCACCCCACCCCGCTGTCCGAGATCGCGACTCATCTGTCCGAGATCGGCGCGTGGGCGTCGCTCGCCCGCGCCGCGTTCGGCACGCCCGAGCGCACGCACGCGATCTTCACGCAGGCCAAAGCCCGCACCGCCGGCGAGGCCCTGCGCCGCACCGTCATCGCGCTGGCGCTTTACCGACGCTGGGAGCCCGAACTCGTGCGTCCGAACGAAGACGTGGCCGCCTTCTACCGTCAATTCGGCAAAGGCCGCCGCAACAACTTCGACGCCGTGCGCCAGACCGTTCTGGACGCGCTGGACCAAACCCCCAGCGACGCCTGGAAACCCTCCGACGCCAAAGCCCGCGCCCGAGAACTCCTCCTGCGCGCCGTGACCGAACTCGAAAACGCCCCGCCTCCCGCGCCGCCGAAAAAACCGGCGCATTAAACACAAGCCGCGCGGCGTTCAGCGAATATGCTGATCGCTGCGCGGCTTCATCTTTTTCCGCACGCGGAACGATGTTACGGCGAATTCAATCCAATGCCGCTCAAATACGAGGCGTTGGCGTTATGTCGGAGCATCTTTCAAGTACACCCCGAAGCTGCTGGCTGCATTTGCTTCTGGTGGACCAAACGATTGTCCACACGCAATGCAGTGGAATTCGGATTTCCGTTCCGGCCCTCGATCTTCGAACCGTGGATTATCTGCGCCGCAATACGGACAAAAACCGCCGCGATTGATCCAAAGTTGGCACGCCTTATTGTAGGTTCGCACCGTCCTTAGTCTTTCTTCTTCCTGTATTCGGCAGAGTTCTACACGCGCCCATAACAGCTTATTTTTGGCCTCCCAATCCACCCTACGCACCATCACGGTAGCGCTGGGTAAAACGTCTCTTAAGATCGGCCAAACCTCACGAAATGCATCCTGCTGAACGGGATGCAATCCCTCGACCGCCTGATCAAAATCCGCCAGCCACTCTTCCCATTGATTCAGCCCGACGCGCGCAGTATCTCCAGTCTCAGCCGTCATCACGATCACTTGACCGATATCGATGCTCACAGTGACGGCGACTTCATCCCTGCTCAGCGCTATCCCCCAGTAGTAATTTCGCTTCTCGCCCTCGATTTGCGTCTCAAAGTATCTTCGCGCAAATTCGCTGCGACTTGGCCATGCGGCGTAGCAGTCCCAATGCATGGCGGCGTCGCAATACTTGAACAGCGGGTGTTCGCTGGGAAAGAACGGCTCACTGGTCGCAAAATAGGGCGCATCCAGATCGATTTCTTGTTTGCAAATTGGGCAGCAGACGCCCTCGTATACCATCGCCATGACCAATTATACCGTAGGTCATACCGCAGGCCTTGGCGACTCTCAGCTTCCTATGATCCGCATCCATCGTATGACACAGGGGAGGTTCGCTGCGTTGCGAAACCTCGTCGGCCGTTCTCCGTTATGATTGTGAGATCTATTTTTTGATCAGGAGTTTCTCATCATGAATATTCGCTCGACCATACTCGCCTGCGCCGTCGCCAGCTTTCCCGGCGCGCATATGGCGCCGTGCTTCGCCGGCGCTGCCGCCGTCGATCCCAAAGCGCTTGCGCTCATCAGCGCCGTGGCGGCGGCGACCCAAAAGGCGCACAGCTTATCGGCAGACTTGACGTCGATCAATCGCTACCCTCATCCCGATCGCGAATTCCGCGAGGTGGGGATGCTTCGATACATGAAGCCGAATTATTCATATTCGGCGCTGTGGATCGCGGTGAAGGACAAGACGACGGGAAGGTGGGGCAAGCGCGGGGACGCGATGATCGGTGCATCGGACGGCAAGAATACCTGGCGCATATCCCGGGATGGCGAATACGACAAAAATAATACGGACGCCCATGGAAAACGCTTGGGGACAGGCTTCGAACCGACCTTTGACTTCTTCGACAGCAGCCAATCGATCAAAGCGCAGATCGCGGAGCAGAGGAAAAAGCAGCAGTTGATCACGCTTGCGGACGTCGGAACGCAGACTTGGGAGGGAGCCGTCTACCAGGTCGTCGAATGGGAATACAAGGTGGATTATGACTTTGGCGCAGACACGACGAAACATGCGCCGGGCGGCGTCGTCACGGAAAAAGATCGACTTTATATTGGCTCCGATCTCCTCATACACCGAGTGACCTACGAATACAATTTAGGCTGGACCGGCGAACGAGCGCTGCGCAATGTTCGGGTCAACGCCCCTATGACAGCCGCCAGTTTCCATTACAAACTGCCCGCGAACGCGCATTTGCCCGTCCCGCCTCCGCCACTCATCGCCAACGGGGCTCTCGCGCCGGACTTCACCGCCACGACGCCCGACGGCGCCTCCATCAAGCTCTCCGATCTCAAAGGCAAGGTCGTCGTGCTCGACTTCTGGTCCACCTGGTGCGGCCCCTGCCAGGCGTCCATGCCCCATCTTCAGCATGTGTATGAACAGGTCAAGGACAAGGACGTCGCTATACTGGCGGTCTGCGTGTGGGATGAAAAAGCCGCATACGACAAATGGGTCACGGCGAAAAAGGATCTCTACGGCTTCCCGACGGCGTTTGATCCCGCTGGAAACAAAGGCAAGGACATCGCCAAGGAAAAATACAGCGTCAGCGGCATTCCCACTCAGTTTGTGATCGATCGGGACGGCAAGATCGCGGCGAGCAATGTTGGCTACGATGGCGACGGGGACCATCGCCTGGAAGCCTCGCTTGCAAAACTGGGAGTAAAAGTCACGGAGCCGGAAAAGAAACCATAACGAAGACGGCGGCTGCTCCCTTGCGCTTTCCTTTCTCTTTTCCTATAATGGCGCATACGAAAACGATTCAGGAGCATCATCCCATGGCTAACGATCGCCGCGCCGCCGGCGCGCTCGTCATCCTTCTCTGCGTGGCTGTTCCGGCGCACCAGGCAAGCGCATCCCCTCGCATTGACCCACAAGCGCTTGCGGTTCTTCGCGAAGCCGCCGAGACGGCTCGAAAGGCGCGCGGCGTGGCGGCGGATTTTGTGGATGTCTCCTGCTTCACGTCCGGCGTTCGGGAGATTCACAAAGGATCTTTGCGATACCTCAAGCCACACTACTGGCGTATCGACGGATTGCGTACGGAGGAAGGGGCGCACCGACGTTTGCAGCATGGGGAAGTCACCGTGTCGGCGTCGGACGGCAAGAGCGATTGGATTTCCGACGGCGGTGGTCGCTACATGCAATTTTCTTCCAATCCTCCCATAAGTTCGGAAGGAAGGGAATTCCAGCAGGCGTCCGGATTTTTGGACGAAACTCAGTACGTGATCAACCGGCTCCATGCGCAGCAGCGCACGGGAACGTTCGTTTCTCTTGTTTATGCCGGTAAGAAAAACTGGGACGGCGCCTCGTTTCCCGTGATTCAGTGGACGCACCGCGAAATCGCCGGCGCGGCTCCAGACGCGGCGAATGCTTCGCACGAAGGCAAGATTTATCGGGACGAGATTTATATTGGCTCCGACAGGCTGGTTCACCGGGTCGTCACCACGACGCAGGGGCGCACGCTTTATGATTTTACAATCCGCCGCGTCAAGCTTGATCCTATGATGTCAGCGCGCGACTTTGCGTTCTCAGCGCCTCGGGGCGAAAAGCCGCAGGCGCCGCAGGAGGAAACGTCGCCTGTACTGCCGGCGGGAACAGCGGCGCCCGATTTCTTGGCGACAACCCCGGACGGGCGCGCGGTTCATCTTTCCGATTACAAAGGCAAGCCGGTCATTCTCGATTTCTGGGCGACCTGGTGCATGCCCTGCCAGTATGCTCTGCCGTATTTGCAGCAAGTTTACGACCGGGTGAAGGACCGGGGGGTGGCGTGTCTGGCGATCTGCGTTTACGACAAAAAAACGGAGTTCGCGCAGTGGCTCCAGATGCACAAAACCTATACTTTTGCGTCGGTGTATTCCCCGCCCGGCCCCGGCGGTTCGGATCCCGTGGCGAGCGCCTATCACCTGACGAGCATACCAGCGCAGCTTGTCATCGATAAAGACGGAAAGGTGTCCTCAAGCCATGTGGGATATTCCGACGGCTACCGCCTGGAAGCCGCGCTGGCGAACCTGGGCGTCGATGCGAATGCGCCGGAATCGAGGCGATGACGCCGCCCGGCGCTCTTGACTGTTTTTTGATCCATCCCTCCCTATAATGTCTGGATATCCCTATCCCGTCGATTGAGGAGCGCTTCATGAACACCCGACATCTCGCCGCCGCCTGCGCGCTCGCCGCGCTTCCGTTCACGCTCACCGCAGCCTGTCACGCCGATGCGCCAGACGCCAGCGCCGCGCCGGCGGCAGTCGATCCCAAGGCGCTGGCGTTGCTGGACGCCGTGGATGCGGCGACAAAGGGCGCGAAGGCGCTGACTGCGGATTTCACGGTCACATCGAGTTTTGAGCCGGGGAAGTCCATGATGCAGGAGGGCTGGCTGAAGTATCTCAAACCGAACTATCTGCGCGCGGATACCTGGCAGGTCGCGAAGGATGCGGCGACGGGCAAGTGGACGCGCACCGGATCGCCTTTTGTGACGGCCTCGGACGGAAAGAAATTCTGGATCGTCGTGCAGAATGGGGAGTATCATGAGTTCCCCGCCGATCCCTCCGGCAAGGGACTTGGCGGCGGCTCCTATCCCGGCCCCAGCTTCTTTGACGCCGGCCGCTCTTTGAGCGCGCAGCTGGAGGAGCAGCAGCAAAAGCATCTGCTGATCTCGCTGGCGTACGGCGGTAAACAGACCTGGGAGGGAGCGGATTACCAGGTGATTGATTGGGTTGCAAAGCCGGCTTTCGACTTCGGTCCCGAGCAGAGCAAGAAAGCTCCGAACGGCGTCGTCCTCTACACACAGCATCTTTATGTCGGCTCGGACAACCTGGTCCACCGGGAAGTGTACGATTACAACGTGGGCTTGACGGGCGAGCGGGCGCTGCGCAATATCGCGCTCAATCCCCTGCTGACCGCGAAGAGCTTCCACTACACGCTGCCCGCCGGCGCGCACCCGCCAAAGCCGGCGCCCGAAGCGCCGCCGGTGCTGGCGAATGGCGCCGCCGCGCCGGATTTTGTGGCGACGACGCCCGAAGGCGCGTCCGTGCTGCTGTCCAATTACCGGGGAAAAACCGTCGTGCTGGACTTCTGGGCGACCTGGTGCGGCCCCTGTCAGGCCAGCATGCCGCATCTGAACAAGGTCTACGATCAGGTCAAGGACAAGGATGTCGTGGTCCTGGCCGTGTGCGTCTGGGACGACAAGGATTCCTACGCCAAGTGGGTAACCGAGCACAAGACGACCTACGCCTTCCCTACCGTCTTCGATCCCGCCGGCAAGGCGGGCAAGAATATCGCGGGCGCGCTTTACCGTGTGAGCGGCATCCCGACGCAGTTCGTCATCGATAAGGACGGCAAAGTGGCGGCGAGCAACGTGGGGTACATGGGGGAAAGCGATCACCGTTTGGAGGGAGAGCTGGCGAAGCTGGGCGTGGACATCGCGGTTCCGGCGAGCGCAAATAGCTAACCGCTCAGTACGAATGAGCAGAGCGAGGAAAGAGGGCGCATTTCGCATGCGCCCTCTTTTTTAGCTGCCTGAACGTTATGATATGAATATTTCGAAGCTTCCGGCGCAGAGATAACTCATATCGTGATGAAGCGGCCAGGGCTGAGCGGAGAATTTCACTCTCGTCAGCGTTCATCCCAACTTTTCCCGCGACGCGCGCGATCTTGTGAGTATAAGACGACCTCATTGCAAGGCAGGAGAAGATCAGATGAAACGGAAGCAAATTGCGTTGCTATTGCCATTGCTGTTATTGCCAATCAGCGCGGGAGGCTTCGTTCACGCCTATGTCGCCTCCGGCGCCCATGCAGGCGTTCACGAACATCAACTTTGCCGTTTGCCGATGCGTCACTTCAAGCTTAAGCGCCATATTAAGCCCACGTGGGACACCACGCTGCGTCCAACGCTGCCGCCGAGAAAGTCGGTCGCGCAGGAGATCGCGGATTTGAAGGCGGGCCGGTAGAGGCCCTGCATCTGCATGTTTGACAGTCCCCCGATCCCTCTGCTACACTCAGACCGGCAAATCGCCGGCGCGGGTGTACATGAATTCCGGGTTTCTGCAGCTGTTCAACGCCTTTTTGGAGGATACGTGCGTCCTGGTGACGGTTGCGTATCTTCTGAGCCGGGGCGCGCTGCTGCCGAAGCTCTTTGACCGCAGCCGCACGCACCGCGACCAGGTCGTCCTGGCGCTGATCTTTGGATTGGTCGGCGTCAGCGAGCTGTTTCTCCCCGGCGACCGGCGTCCCTACGTCCCCTTTACCCTCGCCGCCGGATTTGCCGGTTACGCCGGCGGGCTTTCGCTGGGCCTGCTGACCTGCGGCGTCTCCATGATCCTCGCCGTGGCGGCCCTCGCCACGGGGTCCGGGCATCTGCTGCCTCTGGTCTACGCGCTGTCCGTGCTCGCGGCGGCGCTGATCGGCGCGGCCGTGGCGGGGTCGCTGCGGCGCTGGTCGCATCCTTCCCTCGCTTCCCTGATCGGCGGCGCCTTTGTGACGGGAGCGCTCGCGGAGGGCGCGCATCTGTGCCTGCGCTGGTGCGCGATCGCCGCCGCGCATGGGACAACCGGGCGTCACGCGCCCGTGCAGTCGATCCAGGGCGCCGTCGCCAGCATGGGCGCCAATAGCCTGGGGTGCATGCTGATCGCGCTGGTGCTTCAAGACGCCTACGAACGGCGGCGCATCGTGCAGCGCAGCATCGCGGCGGAGCGGGAAGTCGCGGCGCTGCGTCTCACGCAGCTTGGCGAGCTGCAAGCGCGCCTGCATCCCCATTTTCTCTTCAATGCGCTCGCGGCTATCGCCGGGCTTTGCCTGATCGACCCCGGCCGCGCGGAGCGCGCGATCACGGATCTGGGTTCGCTGCTGCGCCGGTTCCTGCAATCGCCGCGCGAGGACGCCGTGTCGCTCCAGGAGGAGATCGACACGATTCACTCGTATCTGGCGATTGAGCGGCTGCGCCTGGGCAACCGATTGACCGTGATCGAAGATTTTCCTTCCGACCTGCGCGGCGCCAAGGCGCCGCGCTTCTGTCTGCAAATCCCGGTGGAGAACGCCGTGCAGCATGGGCTGGCCAAGGCGACGCGGCCCGGGACTTTGCGGCTGCGCGCCCGGCGCCAGGGGCGGTTTCTCTCGCTGGTCGTCGCCGACGATGGCGTGGGAGTGCGGCCCCGACCGGCGGATATCGAGGCCGGCGCGGTGCACGGGCTGGACCTGCTGAAAACCCGCCTGCGGATCGCGTACGGCGATTCGGCGACGCTGCGCCTACGAGCCGCGCCCGGCGGCGGGACGATCTGCCGGATCCGCCTGCCGATCGCCAATGAGAACTGAGAGATCCATGGACGAAGCATACAAGTCATTTACGGCGCTGGTGGTGGACGACGAGCCGCTGGCGCGCGCCCATCTGGCGCATCTTCTGCGCGAGGCCGGCGTTGGCGGAGTCGCCCAGGCGGCGAGCGGCGCGGAGTGCCTGACTCGGCTCAGCGGCGCCGCGCCGCCCAACTGGGTTTTTCTCGACATTCAGATGCCCGGTATGGATGGTCTCACAACCGCCGACGCGATCCGCGAAGACCTGGATCTCGATATCGAAGCGCAGGCGCCCGCCGTCGTCTTCGTCACCGGTTACGACGAATACGCCGTGGCCGCCTTCGAGCGCGCCGCGATCGACTACCTGCTCAAGCCCGTCGAACGCGCCCGGCTCGCCAAAACGCTGCGCCGGCTCGCGGCGCGGGAGCCTTCCGAAGACGCGGCGGCCCCCACAACTCCGCTCACTTCGCTCCGAAAACTGCCCGTGCGCGCCGGGTACTCCATCCATCTGGTGGATATTGACGACATTGTGGCGGCGGCCGCCGTCGACAAACATGTCGATATCATCACGCCCACGGCGGCGCTCCCCAGCCAGTACACGCTCGCCCAGCTGGAAGCGCTGCTGCCGGAGGAGCAGTTCTCACGCGTGCATGACGGCTGGGTCGTCAATCTGACGCGTATCACCCAGCTGCATAGCCTGGGCAGCCAGCTTTATCAGCTCAGTCTCAAGGACTACGCCGCGCAGGTCCCCGTCAGCCGCCGCCGGATCTCCGCGCTGCGCGCCCGCCTTGGCCTGGAATGACTCCACGCCATCTGTCGTGAAACTATGACCGTCTGTCGCCCAAACAGCGCCGGACGGCGCACCGGCGCGAAAATGGCGTCGTTCCGTCGGACATAACACCCGTTTACGACGCAAAATAAGCGCGGAAGCCCCCAAAGAAAACAGCTGATGAACATTCACAAGGCGACCAAAAGTTATGAAGAGTGGCTGGGCGGATTCACGCCGCTCATTGAAGCCGATCTGGCGCTGAAGCACGCGCAGATGACCGCCGGGGCGTTCCCGTTTCTGCGCTCGACCTTCTATCGATGGGCGCAGCGCTGGCCGAAGGTCTGCCCGGAGATCGCGGCGGCGCCGGAAGTCCTCTCAGTCGGGGATCTGCACGTCGAGAACTTTGGAACGTGGCGCGATCCCGAGGGGCGGCTGATCTGGGGGATCAACGACTTCGATGAAGCATGCCGCCAGCCCTATACCGTGGATCTGGCGCGTCTCGCGACGAGCGCGCACCTCGCCATTGAGGCCAACCATCTCTGCCTGGAATGCGTCCACGCCTGCGAAGCCATTCTGGAGGGATACCGGGAAGGGCTGTCTCAGGGCGGCCGGCCGTTTGTCCTGGCGGAAGACCACGACTGGCTGCGCAAGACCGCGCTGGGCGACCTGCGCGATCCCGTGGAATTCTGGCGCAAGATGGACACTCTGGGCGATATCGCCGTGTCGGAAATTCCGGAAACGGCGCTGGCGGCGCTGGAGAACCGGCTGCGGGAGATCATGACTCCGGGCGCGGCGGCGCCCCAGTATCAATTGAAGCGCCGCACCGCCGGGCTTGGCAGCCTCGGGCATCCCCGCTACGTCGCCGTTACGGACTGGCAAGGCGGGCGCATCGCCCGTGAAGTCAAAGCCCTGGTTCCCAGCGCCGCCATCTGGGCGCGGGACAGCTCCGAAGTCACCGAGATCTTCTACCAGGCGATCATGAAGCGCGCGGTCCGGTGTCAGGATCCCTGCGTCCATCTGGAAGGGCGCTGGCTTCTGCGGCGTCTCGCGCCCGACTGCATCCGTGTCGAGCTCGCCGCGCTGCCGAAGGAGCACGAGGAACAGCGCCTGCTCCGCGCGATGGGTTACGAAACGGCCAATATCCACCTCGGCGAAAACAACGCCGCCGCCATCCTTCAGGATCTGGATCGGCGCGCGCCGAAGTGGCTGCATCTGGCCGCGACGGCGATGGGCGACGACACGATGGAAGACTGGCGCGCGTGGCGCGAGTCCTGACTCGAAGGAGCATATTCTGATGTTAACGATCATTCGGGATGAGAACGGCCAGACGGTCCACGATACGGACGCGGCGATCCTGCCGCGCCTGATGGCCGACGGATCCAAGCCATTCTGGCTCGACTTGCAGTCCCCGTCGCCCGAAGAGTTCGATCTGCTGAAAGAGGTCTTCCATTTCCATCCGCTCGCCATCGAAGACGCGATGAACCCGCGCCAGCGGCCCAAGCTCGACGAATACAATGGATACTTTTTCCTGACCGCCGACGAGATCAAAGTGGATCTGGACCTGGAAAGCGCAAGCCTTACGTCCAAGGACGCCAAGGACCGCGTCCAGATGCGTCAGATGAGCGTCTTCCTCGGCCCAAACTATCTCGTCACGATCCATCTGGAGCCGATCGCGGTGATTCTGAGCATGCGCGAACGCTGCGACCGAAATCACCGCCTGCTGGAACACGGCGCGGATTATCTGCTCTACACCCTGCTCGATTCACTGGCCGACAATTACTTCCCGATTCTCGACGAGCTTGCCGATACGCTGGACGATCTGGAGGACCGGATCATCGCGAAGTCGTCCGAGGATATCCTGGAAACGATCTTCGTCATCAAGCGCGTCCTGAATCTGCTGCGCAAGCATGTCGGGCCGTTCCGCGAGGTCATGCAGACACTCACGGCGCGCGATCTGTGCGGCATCCAGGAAGCGGCGCTTCCGTACTTCCGCGATGTCGCCGACCATCTGTTTCGTGTTTACGAATCGCTCGATAACTACCGCGACATTATGTCCGGGATGCTTGACGCCCACCTCACGCAGGTCTCGAACAACATGAACCGGGTCATGCAGAAGCTGTCCGCCGTCGCGACGGTCTTTCTGCCCATCACGTTCGTCACCGGCGTCTTTGGCATGAACTTCAGCAAGCAGCCCTGGGTCAACACCAACTTCTGGTTCTGGGCGTTCTTCATGCTCGCCGTCGCCACGTTCACCTACTGGTGGTTCCATCGCCGCCAATGGGTGTGACAACGGCGTCATTTCGCGCCGCCGGATATCGCGCGATTGCGTCCACCCGTCTCGCAAATCCCGCCGTATGCCCCAGGCGCCCGCTTTCCCCGAGTTTTCCGCCGCTACAATAGCACTGTCGGAAGCACGAGGAGAGTGGCGTCGTGGAAGAACTGTCGGTTCGCAGAGTGCGCCGGGCGCGGCGTACGCGTGGGGTTTGGATAACGCTGGGCGTTCTGATCGCGCTGGGGGGCGTGTCGATCGGGGCGCTGACGCGCGTGTTTCAAGCGAAGCGCGGCGAGCAGACGGGGCGCGCCACTCCCGTCGGCGTCTTTGGGACGCTCAACGATATGGCGCAGGTCGCCCTGGAGCCCACGGGCGGCTTCGTGGGCAAAAACCGCGTCAATATCCTCTGCATGGGCATTGACGACAACTGGACCGACAGCGATCAGGTCTACACGGCGCACGCCCGCACCGACACGCTTTTTCTGCTCAGCCTCGATCTGGCCAAGCGCCAGGCCTCCATGCTTTCCATTCCTCGCGACACCTATACCCACATCGCCGGAACGCGCAGCAGCACGAAGATCAACGCCGCCTATGCGATGGGCGGCCCGGAGCGCGCCGTCGCTACGGTGGATGAGCTGCTCGGCGTACGCGCCGACCACTATCTGGTCCTCAATATCGATTCGACGAAAAAGATGGTGGACGCGCTCGGCGGCGTCGATGTGAATGTCGAGCATGAGATGCACTACCATGACAAGTGGGGACATCTCAGCATCGATCTCGTCCCCGGACAACAGCATCTGGACGGCGCCACGGCCGTCGGCTTCGCGCGCTACCGGCATGGGGACGCCGGCGCGAAGATCAGCCCCGAGGACGGCGATGAACGCCGCATGTACCGCCAGCATATCTTGATGCGCGCGATGATCGAGCGCGCGAAGGGCTTCGCCAATGTCGCGCAGGCGCCGCATCTGGTCGACGTGGCGATGTCCACGATTCAAACCGACATGACGCGCACGCAGCTGTTCGATCTCGCCGCGATCTTCAAAGGGCTTCAGCCGCAGGATCTTCGGACGGCCTCGCTGACCGGCGAAGATTTCCGGGGCCCGAAAGGCGAATGGTTCTATCGCCTGGATCAGGACAAAGCCGACGCTTATGTCCGCTGGCTGATCCGCGATGACCAGACGGCGTTCCGATCGCTCATCCCCGTCGTCGTCCAGGACGCCGCCCCGGATTCCGGCGCCGCCGCGCGCGCCCTGCGCCAGCTGCAAAGCGCCGGCTACGACCAGGCGCGCATCGGCGCGGCTCCCAACTCTCGGACGGTCGATACGGCCGGCGCTTCTTCAACAGATTTACAAACTGCGACAACGCAAATTGTCGATCAAGGCGTCGTCAGCGCACAGGCGCCGCAGGATATCGGCGCCGTGCTCGGCCTGAGCGATCCCAGCGTGCGCCGTGAAGCCGTGCGCCCCAACCGGCGCGGATGGACCCCGCCCGCAAGCGTGGTCGTCACCCTTGGCTCCGACTATCCGTCGGCGCAAAACACGGATCAGAAATCGGCAAGCGACGCCGGCGACACTTTGAAAGGGCAAGATTAGACACCGTGCCGAGATCGTGGAGCAATCAAAGAAAAGGGATCTCGCAGGCGGTGGAAGCCGATCGGAAGCCCGGCGTTTCCGTCGGCCTCGCTTCCCTCCTGCTGCTGCTCTGGCTGGTCTTCCTGGCGTTCGCCGGCATCATCGGGTACGGATTTATCTCCACGACCCAGCATCCGCTCGCGGAACAGCCTCAGGCCGCCGCCGACCGTCCTCGGGAAGATTGATCGACAACGCTCACAAAGCGCTTGCTGAGGCGCCGACGTTCGGGATCAGGAGGAAAACATGGGTGTGGAAGCTCTTTGGCTGCTCGGCGCCGGCGTCACGCTGGCCGTGGTGGCGCTGCTCGGCCTGATTCCAAAATCGAACATCGGCGCTTTCCACGCCGGGAGCCGCAAACGCGCCTCCCGCGTCCCACCGTCCAATCCCGCCCCGCGTGGGATTGGCGACGACGGCGACCGCCCCACGGACCATGCCGCAGGGCAGTCGCCGACTTAATTTTACGCTTATCTTGCGTTCATCCCAGACGCCGCATGCGCGCGGACCTGGTAATAATCTCGGAATCATCTAATGTCGCTCTAACGCTGTTCTAATCCTCATGCGTAATACTATCATGCGACTGAAACGATCACATCTAGCAAAAATGTGATCTATTGACCAGACGGGATTCACCGTCCCCACGCCAAATCTTCATGAAGATGTATCGAACAAACCGTTCATTAGAAAGTCGAGAGGATCACCGTGCGTATCGGCTTTGTCATGTCCACCGAGGTTGGTCTCAAAACACAGTATCAAAATTGGCGCGACGGGCTAACGCCCGATCTTGGAATAGATCCCGAGTGGATTACGATCGATTGGTGGAAACAAGGCGGGACGCTGGAGCGGCTGCCGGGCATTCCCAAAAAAGTCAAAGCCACGCTCCGCTCCATTTTGGAGCTGCGCGAAGGTATCACGCACGGACCGTTTGACGCCCTGTTCGTCGCCAACGAGACCGTCTTCCGAGGTCAGAGTCATTTGCTGCGGAAGCAGCCGTACTTTATGACCGTTGACTCCACCCGACGCCAACTGCTCGATTTCGGCGCGCTGTACGGAAAGAAAGATAGCCGCTTTCCCATGCTGAATCGGTACACACATAACGTTCAGGTCAGCCGTCTGCGCGAGGCCCAAGCGCTTTTCCCCTGGTCCCGGTGGGCAGGCGCAAGCATAAATAGCGATTACGGCGTTGAATCCCATCGAATTCATGTCATTCCGCCAGGCATTAATTTGTCGAAGTGGAGGATGCCGGAGCGCAAGCGAAGACCCGGCCCGACGAATCTTCTATTTGTCGGCGGCGATTATTACCGCAAGGGAGGCGATCTGCTGATGGACTGGGCGGAGCGACATCACGACGGCGACTTCGTGCTGCACATGGTGACTCGGGAGCGCGCCACGCCTTGCAGCGACAAAGTGCGCATGTATCACCATCTCTCCGCCAACGATCCGGAGCTGATTTCTCTTTACCGGCAGGCCGACGCGTTTGTGCTGCCGACGCGCGGAGATTGCTATTCGATCGCCTCCATGGAAGCGATGGCCTCGGGGCTTCCCGTGATCGTGTCGCGAACCGGCGGGACCGAAGACATTATCCGCGAAGGGGAGACCGGGTATCTGATCGATCCTGGAAACGCGGCGCAGCTCGCGGAGCGTCTGGACACCATCCTCGCGGATCCGGAGCAGCGGCTCGCCATGGGGAGCAAAGCGCGGAGGGATGCTGAGGAGCGCTTCGACGTCAACAAAAACATCCGCCGTACACTTGAAGTGATGCGCTCTTATCTTCAATAGCGTGGGAATCATGCCGCAAACTATCACCGAGAACCTGGGAACTACGAACGTGATCACGTCCCCCCACCGCGCGCCGCAGCTCAGCGGCAAATCGTATTATCATCGGCGCGTCGCGATGGTGCTGAATAGCTTCATCTTCGGCGGGGTCGAAGAACATTCGTTACTGCTCAGCAGCCGCCTTCTCGATTACGGGTACGACCCGGTGGTGATCTATAAAGAAACCCCCGAACTGGAGTCTCTCACGGATCGGCTGGATCGCTTGATGGTAAAGCGGTTATCACACGACACTCTCGGTCAGGGCGCCCTGACGCAGATGCGCTCCGCCTGGGCGCTTTCCCGCGCGCTGCGCAGCCTGCATATCGATCTTCTCCACGTCCAGCTGGTCAGTTATTACGGAGGTCGCGTCCCGCTCCTCGCCGGAATGCTCGCGGGCGTCCCGACAGTCGTCACGCATCACCTTGCTCCGGCGTCTTCCCCGGGAAAAGGGCGCCGGCTGCTGAGATTTCCGTTTCTTGCGAAGACCGCCCGATTTATTGCCGTGTCCGAAGAGAATCGAGGGCTTCAAGTACGGAACATCGGATTACCGGCGGCGAAGACCGTTTGTGTCCCAAACGGGATTGTCGTCGATGACAATCCCCGCGACCGCCGGGACGCTCACGATCGCCTCTGTGACTTGATCGGAGCGCCGAGAAGCGCGTCCCTTGTCGGCGCCGTCGGCCGTTTGACGGAACAAAAAGGACTGCATTGGCTTCTCGCCTCGGCGCCGGAGATTTTGCGGCGCTGTCCAGACGCGTACTTTGTGTTCATTGGAAATGGCGAATTGCTGGAGGATCTGCGCAAGCAGGCCGCCGATCTTGGCGTGGGCGGCCGCGTTTTCTGGCTGGGATTTCGGGCGGATGCGAAGGAGCTATTGCCGGGACTGGATGTCCTGGCGATGCCGTCCCTGTATGAAGGCTTGCCGATGGTTCTCCTGGAGGCGATGGCGGCGGGAACGCCGGTCGTGGCGCACGCGGTCAGCGGCATCCCGGAAGTCATCACTCATGGGACGAACGGTTTTCTGACGAAAGTCGGCGATGTGGAAGATTTTGCAGGCCGGATCGCGTCCCTGCTGAGCGACCCCGCAGCCGCGTATCGGATCGGCGCGGAGGCGCGCGCACGCGTCATGGAGAGCTATTCCGTGGAAACGATGGCTCGGCGGACGGCGGCGCTTTACGATCAGGTGATCGATCAAAAGCGATAGGAGAAGGTAAGTTTGCGTGAGGCCGGCGACCACCCGCAGGGCAGTCGCCGACTTAGCAGTTTAGAAACGGATGCCCGCCGTGAGGCTGGCGCCGCTCAGGTCGAATGTTCTTACTTTGCTGGTGGCGTAGTAGCGCGCCTCAACAAAGTAATTTTCCTTCAGGCTCACGCCCGCGTAGATGCTGCCGTAAGCGCCGCCGCTCGTGCCGGACGGGACATTGTCATCCTTCGATTTCAGGTTGACGACCAGCAGCCCCGCGCTGGCTCCCGTGTAGGGCGTCGCGCCGCCGGACGCATCCGAATGCGTCCGGTAGGTGACGCCGATCGGAACGATCAGCACATTGTTATCCCCTTTGGACTGATAAATGACGTTGAGTTCCGGCGCCCAGATCGAATGGGCGGCGGACTGCCCTACCCCGCCGATTCCCAGGCCGATCGACGACCAGGAAGAGCCGAACCGATCCTTCGTGTGGCTGTTCGTGGGAAGGTAAAGCTGGTAATCCGCGCCGATCATCAGGCGGTGATGCGCCGGCTTGCTCTCGGGCGCGGGCGCGCTGTCCGTGCTGGCGGCGGGAGTGGCGGCGTTGGGCGTCATCGCCGGCGACGCGCCGCTGGGGGCCGCGCCGCTGGGGGCCGCGCCGGGTTCGGACGCGTTTGGTCCAACCGCCGGAGCCGCGTCCTGCGCGGCGGCGAATCGCGGAACCGCGGCAGTCGCCGTGGCCGCAAGGGCTATCCATATCAATGAGCGTGTGATCGAATGCATTGAGCGTCTCCTCCCGAAAAATCCCTCCCAGTTTACCCGCTCGCCGGCCGTTCGCAGTAGCCCAAAGCGATATAGCTTTCAATTTGCGGAAATCCGGCGCTGGCGAATCGTCGGCTCCGGACGTCGATCCCTCGCCGCGCGAGGTTAGAGATACGACGCTTTGTCGGAAATTCTCTGCACTGTTGACATTTCGTCCGTGAATTTGCCACTATCTGATACGAAAAGTCGCAATGGAGCGATCAAGGACGATGACAATGGACGCCACGGATATCCGAATTCTCAGATTGCTGCAAAGCAACGGACGGCTCAGTATCGAGCAGGTCGCGCAGACAGTGCATCTTTCCCGTCCCGCCGTCCACGAGCGCGTGCGCCGCCTGGAGCAGACCGGCGCGATCCGAGGTTACCAGGCGCAGATCGACTGGGCCGCCGTCGGCCTTCCCATCACAGCGTTTGTTTCCGTCCGCACATCCATCTCCGCCGCCGGCGTCGCCATCGCCATCGTCGCCCTGAACGCCGAGTATGAAGACGCGCTGGTGGAAGACTGTCACCAGATCATCGGGGAATGGTGTCTGCTCGTGAAGATCCGCGCCGGATCGTCCCGGGCGTTACAGATCATCCTGGACCGGGTCCGAAGCTTATCGGGGGTCCAGGAGACGATGACGACCATCTCGCTCTTCGCCACCAGCGAAGCCTGCCTGCCGGGCGGCGAAGGCGCCGTCCCTGGAGAAAAATCGTGACCAAGCATCACCTCTATTATGACGTCGTCCCGGTTCGATCCACGAGATCGCCGGGCCAATCATTCAAAGAACTATTGCGTCAATCACTATTCAGCGCACAAGACACGTCTCTGGAGACCACGGCGGCGCATGTGACGCTGTGGCTGGAGCGCGGCGAATGCGTCAGTCTCAAAGCGGGGCGACCGTTCCAGCTCGAATGCAGCGAGGGGGAGGCGTGGGTGACGGTCGAAGGCGACGCGCGGGACTATCGGCTGACGCCCCGCGCCGGCGTCTCCATCCCCGGCGGCGCGCGCGTGGTGGCGCAGGCGCTCGCCGACAGCCGGATTGCCATTCAATCCCAGCGCCAGATATAATGGCGGGATGGAAATCCAGAGAATATCGATCGTCGGGACCACGGGGTCGGGGAAAAGCACGCTGGCGCGCAAGCTCGGGCAGGCGCTGGACATCCCGGTGACGGAGCTTGACGCCCTGTTCTGGGGGCCGGATTGGACCTCGGTGAGCGATGCGCAGCTCAGCAACCGTGTCCGAGACGCGGTCGCGGGCGAGCGCTGGGTCATTGAGGGAGGATATTCGCGCGTCCGCCCGCAGATCTGGGGACGCGCGGACACAGTCATCTGGCTGGACTATTCGTTCCCCGTCAACTTCGCCCGCCTCGCTCAACGCACCGCCCGCCGGATCTTGTTTCGGGAGTCCCTATGGAGCGGCAATCGCGAATCGCTTCAGCGGACATTCTCGCGCGATTCCATTCTCGTCTGGATGATCAAAACCCATGGGCCAAACAAAAAGAAGTTCGCCGCCCAGTTCGCGCAGCCGGAATACGCCCATTTGAACGTACGCCGCTTTCGGTCGCCGCGCCAAACGGACGCCTGGCTGCGCGAGGTCTCTTCAAAACGCCGTCGGTGACGATGCTTTTACGACGGCGGATTGGTAAGCGGCTGGCGGACCACATGATCGGGAAATTGATAGGTTCTGGCCTGGCCCCAGCGCATCCATTTCACGTGACCATCGAAGAAGATATAATTGGAGCCGCCGCTATGGCGATCGTACGCGATCCATCCTTGTTTGTCATACGGAGGCGGCGCGGTTCCCGAACGCACGAGGCTTGCCTCGCCTGGCCAGGTATCGTAATCGTCCTGCGGAATATAACCGAATCCCCCCAAAGCCGGAGCGTTCGCGGCGGCGTCCAGCGCCGTCGAATTTCGCTCCGAGAACATGATGATATTCTCATCGGGCAGCGCACTGATGGCCGCCTCGGTCGCAAAGCCGGGGAGCACGCCTTCTTTGACATAGCGACAGGATTTGTGCGTAAAAATGGAGTTCAGAAGATATGACCACATTGCCCAGTGGTTTGACTCGGCCTGGCACTGCTCTCCATTCGGAGCGGCGCTGCACTCATCCCCAAGATTCGTGATGCCGCCGTTGTATTCCTGAATACTGCCCGCCTGCTGCTTCGAATGAGGCTCGGGATCGTCGGGGCAGTAGATCACATCCCGGCTTTTCAAATAAGGCTGGAAGAAGATGGCCCACGGCTTCTCCGCATTGCTGTTCCCATTGCCGCCGCCCGTGCATCCACTCACTGCGCCGGGCAGGTCGTGGACCTGAGTTCCATCATCGAGCACGTAGTCTTCATGGTGATGGTAAAGCGCCCCGTCGTTGTCCTGCATATACTGCATGGCCGCTAACCCGATCTGCCGCTCATTGGAAAGACACGCCGTCTGCCGCGCCTTTTCGCGCGCCTTGGCGAAGACTGGGAAGAGAATGGCGGCGAGAATTGCGATTATAGCGATGACAACGAGAAGCTCGATCAGAGTAAATGCCTCGGAACGTGTTCGAGGCCGAAGTGGCTTGGTCGAGAGCATACAATGCATCCTTTCATGCGATGACGATCACGGCGCAAACGTACTCCGCCACGATCTATTACAGACATCCTGAATATTACCTGATTTTATCCTAAATTTGTAATTATCAGATTAATCCCCGGTTACACTCAGCGCGGGTCCGATTGTCTCGGAGCACTTTTCGTCCGAAGGCGAAATTTGAGTATACTAACGGGAGAACGTATTGTATGTAAGAAGAGGCGTGATTATGAAGGGGCATGAGTTTCAAAGCGGACTTCGCTTGCAGGATTGGATCGAGCATGAGCTTAGCCACCTCGCGGCGAAGGAGCAGGAAGATGCGGTCAGCGTGAATATCGCGGACCGCAATCTTTCGCTGCGCACCCCGGTCGTCATTCACGTGCAGCTGGCGCGGATCGCGGAAAAGCTGGGGCGCAGCAAGAGCGGGGTTTCGGAGGAGATCCTTCAGCACGCCGTGCGCGATGTCTACCAGCAGTTCGGACTGCCGCCCGTCACGCGCGAGGATGTGGAAGAGTTCGCCGCCGGCGCGGAAAAGCCGGCGGCGGAAAAGCCCTAAACCGTCTCAGCTTCGTCCCGCGCCAGAATATCGTTCAAGAACCGGTGCATGATGTAGGCGTCGACGAGGCCGAGGCGGCTGTGGCGATAGGCTTTGGGAATGACGCCGATCGTGGCGAAGCCAAGCGATTTCCAGAGGGACACGGCGCGCTCGTTGGAGCTGACGACGAAGTTAAACTGCATCGCCTCGTATCCCCTCGCCCGCGCGGTGCGCAGCGCATGCTCGCCCATGGCGCGGCCCGCGCCGTGGCCGGACCAGGCCGGCGACACCATGAACGCGGCGTTGGCGACGTGGCTTCCAAGCCCCGGCTGATTGGGCTTCAGGAAATAGCTTCCAACGACCGCGCCGCCGTGCGTCGCCACGAAGGTGCTCGCCGCGGGCGACATCCACAACGCGAGCGCTTCATCGGATGTCGTGTCTGGGTCGTAAGCGTATGTTGCGCCATCGGCGACGACGCTTTGAAAGATCGGCCAGATCGCCGGCCAATCCGAGGGGGCCGCCTGTCGTATTTCGAGCACGGAAATCTCCTCAGACGCGGCTTTAATTCGTCTCGGCCGTCACGGCAAGTTCATTGCTGACCGTGTAGCCGGCGTAGTCTTTACGGATCGCGTCCTGCGCCACGTCGCCCGCCCGGTCCTTCATGCGCTGAGTGACGACATGGCCTTTGAGATGCACCACGCGGTGCGCCGTGTCCACGTTGATTTCATTGCGGACATCGTTGAGCAGGACATCGCGAATGATCGCCGTCTTGACCTGCGGGGTCACGAGGAGCGCGGCGTCCACTTCCTTGGGCGCGTCCTTCACCGCCGCCGTCGCCTGATCCGTGGCGGTCACGACCTTCTGCGCGGCGGTGTCGGTCGCCGCCGAAACCTTGGCGCCGGCTTGATCGGTCTTCTGAACGACCGTTGTCGCCGCCTGGTCCGCCTGCTGCTTCGCCTTCGCGGCGGCGTCCTGAGCCGCCGTCGTCACCACGGCGGCGTTTTTGTTCGCGTCTTCCGAAGCGCCCTCGATCGCGTGCGAGCATCCCGCAAGCGTCGCGCCCGTCATCGCCAGCGTCGCTCCCGCCGCCGCAAGCGCCGCGATCCGTATCCATGGCTTCCGCACCATTGCTGTCTCCTTCATCGGCGAGGCGCGGCTTATGCGCCGGCTCGCTTGTCCACGCTTAATTATTCCCACGAATCGCTCGGATTCATCGGAATTGGGAACACCTTGCGTCACAATAAAGTTATGGATTGTGACAGATGTGACATGACGGTTTCATTATCGTAAATTTGAGTTCAGGAGAAATAGGTAATCATGAGTAAAGCCGCTGACGTTACGCGGGAGAATTTCGAGAACGAAGTGCTGGGATCGGATGTCCCGGTGCTGGTGGATTTCTGGGCGCCCTGGTGTCCGCCGTGCCGCGCGATCGGCCCGGAGATCGACGCCGCTTCCGAGCAGCTCACCGGACGCGCCAAGATCGTCAAGCTGAATGTGGACGACGAGCCGGAGATCGAATCCCGTTATGGCGTGCGCACGATCCCGACTTTGATCATCTTCAAGGGCGGCCAGCCCGTCGACACCATCCACGGGGCTGTCCCGCGACGTATGATTGTGGAACGGATCGAAGCACAGATCGGGGCGTAACCCCATGCGGCTTTCTCGAAAAGGATCGGCCCTCGCGTGGTCGATCCTGGCGCTTTGCTCTATGACTATTACTAACCAAATGGCGCCGGCGGATCCGCCGGCGCCGACATTCGACCTCTGGCCCGCGACCGCGCCGGGCGAGCAGAGTTCTTCTCCAGGAAAAATCAGCGACGATCACGGCGGCAACGTGCTTCGCCTGACAGACGTCACCCAGCCCCAGCTTCAGCTTTTCCCGGCGGAGGGCAAAGGTCCCCACCCTGCGGTCCTCGTGCTCCCCGGCGGCGGATACAGCATCCTTGCGATCGACCTGGAGGGAACGGAAGTCGCCGCGTGGCTGAATAAGCTCGGCTTCACCGTCGCCGTCCTCACATATCGCGTGCCGGACAAGCGCGACGCGGCCTTTCAGGACGGCCAGCGCGCCATCTCCCTGCTGCGCGCCCGCGCCAAGGAGTTCGGGATCGATCCCAAGCACCTGGGCGTCCTCGGCTTTTCCGCCGGCGGACACCTCACCGCGCGCCTCGCCACGGGATACGCAGCGCGCTCCTACACGCCGGTCGACGCCGCCGACCAGCAAAGCGACCGCCCGGACTTCGCCGCCCTGATCTATCCGGCCTATCTCTTCGACAGCGCCACGGGCCTGCCCGCTCCCGAGGTCAAACCGCACGCCGGCATGCCGCCGATCTTCCTGACGCAAACACTCGACGACGGCTACCTCACCGCCCCCGCCTACGCGACGGCGCTGGAGCAAGCCGGCGTCCCCGTCCACGGCGCCTACTACCTCAAAGGCGGCCACGGCTACGGCCTGCGCGCCCCCGCCGACCAGCCCGTACACGGCTGGGCCGACGCCGCAGGGGCGTGGTTGAAGGAGCAGATCGGGAAGAAGCGGTGAAGTCCAGAGGCTCGGCGTCGCTCGGTCAAAGGCAGGCCCTTCGGCGCTCCCTCTGAGCGCCCCGCCCCGACGCTTCGCTCGACCTCTTCAAACCCACCCCCGCGCTTCGCGCGACCCCTCCCTCGGGCGGGAAGGGTTATTTCAGAGCGTGTTATCGCAGGCGGCTCTCGTACGAGGCAATCTTACAAACCCTTCCCGCCCGAGGGAGGGGTCGCGCGAAGCGCGGGGGTGGGTTTGCCACGGATCAAATTTGCCGTCTACGCCGCGAGCGCGGGCGGGTTGTCGTTGATCTGCTGGAGCAGCCAGGGCGGCAGCGGTTCTTCCTTGCCCTGCTCTAACACAAGCGTTGTTCCTGCGGGACCGGTGAGAAGGAAGAGATGGTCCACGGTGCTCAGCATCAGCCAGAAGCCGTGGCCGAGCGTGCCGGCGGTGGTGTAGCCGCGCTCCAGAGTAGCGCGCGGCAGGTGGTCGAGGGTGATGCCCGATCCGAAGTCGCGGACCCAGACCTGGATCCGGTCGTCCGTGCTGAGCCGGACTTCGCCGTGGCCGCCGCCGCCGTGAACGACGGCGTTCATGGAGGCTTCCGAGACCGCCGTGACCAGATCGTCGATCCGCTCGACAGGAAGGCTCGCCTCCAGAGCCGCTTGCCGCGCCAGATCACGCAGCGCCTTCAGGCCGCTGGTGCGGGACAACTCCACGCTGCTGCTCACAATGCTGCGGGACGGCGGCAGCGCCGCCTCCGTGAGGCAAAGCTTAAGGCGTCCGTTGCTGACACACGTCAGCACCTCCTGAAGCGCTTGATTGGTGCGATCGAGATCCTCGGTCCGCTCCTGCACCCGGTGCTCCAGCTCTTCGCCCGCCTTCGACAGCATCTCCGCCCGCTCCGACGCTCGCTGCGCCAGATAAACGCTCCACCCCAGCAGGCACGAAACCAGAACTCCGCCCGCCAGCGCTTCGTAGGGAAGCCGTGACTGCGCCTGGACATATTGCCCAAGCCCCGGGTGCGCCTGCGAGTACTGGTGGATGATCGCCAGATTCCCGCTCTGATCCACCACCAGCGCCTGCCAGAGGCTCACCGACGCCGCCGAGCCGAAGATCGTTGCGACGAACGGCAGCCAGTGTGGACGGCTCACGCCGCGCCGAACCTCGGCCAGCCATGCCTCGCAGAGCGCGCCGGCCCCCAGCACGATGAAGCCAAGCGAGGTGTGGACGGCCATGCGGGTGAACTGGCCCCATCGGTACGCTTCCGTGACGCCGATAAAGTATCCCGTGAACGCCACCGCGCCGAGGGCCGTGACCGTCGCGCCGATGAGCGCCAGGAAGATCGGCGGATAAGCTCCGCGGCGCAAAGCCCACACGGTCTGCGCCACGCCAAACGCCGTGAAGCACGACGCCGTCGCGATCGCCATGCGCCCGAAGTGCAGGATTCCGGAGCGCACATACGAGCGCATCAGCAATTCGTCGACGCCGAGATTGACCCCGAAGAGATATTCGGCGATGGTCAGCCCCCCAATCAGAGTCAGGAGAACGCCGCACGCCAGCGTTATGCGCCGCTTTTCAAAAACACCGGCGATCAGCGCGATTCCGCTGAGCAGAAAGCCCAGCGCCGTGTTGTACGCCATGGCGACAAACGACGGGTAGATCTTCAGCAGGGTCAGATTGTGGGTATGCCACCCAATCAGAACCGTCACGCCGAGCAAAGTCGCGAGCACGCCGCAAAAGAGAATGAGGGCAGGCAGCTGGTTTTGGCTGCGAGAGATCGGAATTACCATAATGATGACGACCAGAACGAATCATGGTCAGCGCCGCATCGAACAAAAAAGGAAAAATAATGACGCTCAAGAACGGGACCAGGCGCTCCTCCACGACATTATTCCAGCATTCCCATGAGATATCATGAGAAATTCCCAGCCCTGGCGATCCCAGTACGTTTACCAGGATCAAGCAGTCGGGTATGCTTTCATCAATCTCAATTCGTGAGGAGAATTTCCATGGCTCCCGAACCCGCCAGCGATCCGCGCACGACCGGCAACAGCCGAACGACCGGCAGCGTCGCCGATATCGACAGCACGCAGGACTTCGAAGACTTGGACGGCGACATCGATATGATGGATCGAGGCGACAATTCCGGCGACAGTGGCGGCGCCGCCAATGACGGCGGCGATCCCCAGGACGACGCGCCCGGCCAATCGAACAGTTCCCAGGACAGTGGTCCCAGCTCCTTCGGCGACGATCCTAACGACGCATTCGACTCGGAAGCGCCCACGGGATAAACCCAAATGACACAGCAGACACCCCGCACGCAAGCCGCCCCGGCGCCTCCGGAAGGATCGATCGAAACGTCCTGGGACTTCCCCGGCTGGGGAACGGCGGAAACCATCACGGATCTGGGCTCCGAACCGGTCCAGGTGACGCATCTGGATTCGGGGGACGCGCATAAGCTGGGCATGTGGCGCTCGACGGCGATTTGCGGCAACGACATCACGTCGAGCTGTCTCTATGTCACCGCCATCGCCGCATTCTACGCCGGCCCTTACGCGCCCATCGCGCTCGCCCTTGTCGCCGCCGTGCTTTATCTCTACCGGAACGTTTACGCCGAGGTCGGCACGGCGCTGCCGCTGAACGGCGGCGCATACAATGTCCTGCTCAACACCACCACCAAGGGACAGGCGTCCCTCGCCGCATGTCTGACCATCCTTTCGTATATCGCGACGGCCGTTCTCAGCGCGGACGCGGCCATGCATTACGCGCATAACCTCTATGGCGGCCTGCCGATTATTCTGGCGACGATCGGCCTGCTCGGCCTCTTCGCGCTGCTCAATATCTTCGGCATCACGGAATCGGCCACCGTGGCTCTCGTGATTTTTCTGTTCCACATCCTGACTCTGATCGTGCTGGTCTTCGCCGTGCTGCCGGCCGCCTGGGCGCATCGGGAGATCCTCGCTCAGAACTGGAGCCACCCAATGCCCGGAGGCGCGATGAAGGCGATCTTCTTCGGTTTCTCGGCGGCGATGCTCGGGATCAGCGGCTTTGAAAGCTCGGCAAACTTCATTGAGGAGCAGAAGCCGGGCGTCTTCCCCAAGACGCTGCGCAACATGTGGGGTATCGTCGCCGTTTTCAATCCCATTATCAGCGTCCTCGCGCTGACCTTGCTGCCGCTGGCCGCGATCACGGCGCGTCCGGAGGACCTGCTGGCGCACATGGGGCTGGTGGGATCGGGCGTCTGGCTGCAAAAGTGGGTGAGCATCGACGCCGTGCTGGTCCTCTCGGGCGCGGTGCTCACGAGCTACGTGGGCGTAACGGGTTTGGTGCGGCGCATGAGTCTGGACCGCTGCCTCCCGCAGATCCTGCTGCGCGAGAACCATTGGCGGCACACCAACCACTGGATCATTCTGGGGTTCTTCGCCCTCTGCGCCTCGATCCTGGCCGTGTCGCGCGGCGATCTGCTGATGCTGGGCGGAGTCTACACCATCGCCTTCCTGAGCGTCATGAGCCTCTTTGCGGTCGGCAATATCCTGCTCAAGCTCAAGCGAGGACGTCTGCCGCGCGAGATCCGCGCTTCCTGGTTCGCCGTGCTGCTGGCGCTGGCCTCGACGTGCACGGCGCTCCTGGGCAATGTCCTGATCAAGCCGGCCTATGTGCGCGTCTTCCTGTTCTACTTCCTCTCGGCGGCGGCAGTCGTGGGCTTGATGTTCATCCGCGTGCAGTTGCTGCGCTTGATCCTGGCGGCGTCGGAGTCGTTTCTGGAGCGTCGCGGGGAGAGCAACAACAAGTTCAGCCACTGGATCATGGCGCAAATCCAGGAGATCAATGGGCGCGCGGTGATCTTTTTCGCCGAGGACGACACCCTTCCCATGCTCAACCACGCCGCCATTTACGTGCTGGAAAACGAGCAGAATAAGCGGCTGCGCGTGGTCCACACATATGTCCACGAAAGCGATATTCCGCAGGACCTCGCCAAAAACATCGCGCTCATCGACCATATCTACCCGGAGCTTCGCATCGACTTACTGCTCGTCCAGGGCGAGTTCGGCCCGCAATTGATCGAGCGGCTCGCGCGACGCCTGGGAGTGCCGAAGAACTATATGTTCATCGGCACCCCCAGCAATCGGTTTCCGCATAGCCTCGCGTCGCTCGGCGGCGTCCGTCTCATCATGTAAGCGCCGCGAAGCATACGCTCCTGGTGTATAATCTCCTTGATAATAAGGAGAGCCCCAATGGACTCGATCAAGGTGAGCCGGATTGTTTTGTTTCTGATTGTGATCGCGCTGGCGATTGGGGGCTACCGCTGGTGGAGCCAGAGCCACTCCCCGTCCGTCGCGCTGAGCGCTCCGGCCGGAGCCCCGCCGGCTCCGCAAAGCGGCGGCGTGCTCGGCAAGATCAAGAGTCTATTCCAGCATTCCCCGCAAACCAGCGGCGCGGCCAGCTCGCCGGGCGCGGGCGCTCCGGGCGATATCACGGTGCTCACGACCGCGACCAAAGCGCAGTGGCTCGACGATGAGATCGCGGCCTTCAATAGCGCCAACGCCGGCAAATATCACGCCACGCGCCTGCCGCTGCTGGAGTCGCGCGACGCGATGCAGGTGATGCTCGCCGGCAAGTCGCAGCCGACGATCTGGAGCCCGAGCAGCCCGGTCTGGATCGCGCGATTCAGCGAAGTCTGGGCGCAGCGCAACGGCTCGCGCGTGCGCATCGCGGATATGGATGATCCCCAGAACTACCGCGTGCTCCTGAAATCCCCGCTCGTCGTGCTCACCACCCACGCCAAGGCGCCGTTTTTGAAATCCGTCTTCGCGGGATCCGCGCCGTGGTCGACGGTGCGCGAGCTCAGCGCGGGAACGCGCAAGGCGCCCTGGGGCAAGTTCCGCTTCGCCCACGCCGATCCGCTCGACGCCAGCAGCGGCATGCTGACCATGTCCCTGATCCTGGGAGAGTACGCCCAGCAGCACGGGCAGGAGGGCGACATGGAGCAGGCGGCGCAGAGCGCGGCCTTTACCCAGTATTTGATCGGCGTCGAACGCGGCTTCCTGTACGATCCCAACACGGTCGGCTCCAGCGCTCTGGAGAAGTCGTTTGAAGCAAATCCGTCCACGCGCGACTTTATCACCGCCTACGAAAGCAAGGCGCTGGAGGCGACGGAGAACGATTCGAATTTGACGATGGTCTACCCAAGGCCCACGGCGGTCGCCGAGCAGGCCGCCGTCGTCCTGAACGCGCCCTGGGTCTCCGACGCGCAGCGCGAAGGCGGACAGGCGCTGCTTCGCTTCCTGGCCAGCGACGAATCGCTAAAAGACGGCATGAAGTACCACTTCCGCCCGGCGCACTCGGGCGGAATGGCGCTGCAGGAAGATTCCGCGACCGGCTTCCAGCAGTCCTATTCGGCGATCGAGCTGCCGCCCTACGGGGCGCTGAACGACGCGGCCAACCAGTGGCGCGTCAACGTCGCCCATCGCGGCGCGCAGCTATGAACCGTAAGCCGCCGATCAGCGAAGCGATCAAAGAAAACGGCAACATCGTCGGCATGGGCGCGTCCGTGATCCTCTCCGCCGTGCTGCTCAATCCGATCCCGCTGCTGGCAGGCGTCGTCGCCGAGGCCGCATATCTGCTGTTTGTGCCCGAATCGCGCTGGTACACGGACCGCCTGGCCCAGCGCGCCGCCGCCGAAGCGCTGCGCCAGCGCCGCCAGCGGAACATGCAGATCCTGCTGCAGCTGCCGCCCGAAACCCAGGAGCGCTTCGCGCGCCTGGAGGCGATCCGCCGCCAGATCGAAGGCGTGACACAGCAAGACACGCAGATGTTCGGCCAGATGATGCGCAAGCTCGACTATCTGCTGGACAAATTCCTGCAATTCGCCCTCAAGGAGCTGGAGTTCCGCGCCTATCTCCAGTCGCTCCTGAGCGAATGCCGCCTCAGCCCTCCGCCCCTCCCCAACGTCCGCCTGACCAGCGGCCGCGAGCGACCGGCGTCCAAAGACCTGCTCTTCCCCAGCAGCGCGGCTCCCGGCGTCGTCGCGGATATCCAGCGGTTTTACGACGGCGAGATCGCGCAATTGCAGACCGCCATGTCCGCCGAGAAGGACGAAGGCACGCGCTCCGTGCTCGCCCGCCGCCTCGATATCCTCCAGCGCCGCCGCGACCACGTTGGCAAAATCGGCGCGATGCTCAAAAACCTCGACCAGCAGCTTCAGCTGCTCCAGGACACCTTCGGCCTGATCAACGACGAAGTCCGCGCCCGCTCGCCGGAACAAGTGACCGGAGAGATCGACGAAGTCGTGCTTCAAACCGATGTGATGACACAGACGCTGGAAGAATTGGTCTCGCTGGGGCAAACAGGGTAACTCATACAGAATTTCACTTATTACAGATATTACACTTATTAAGGTATAATTTCCGCAAGAGGAGAAATTTATGTCTTCAAACGCCGAAACGATTGCGCCAACACAACACGATGTAATGATGGCCGCCAAAGCCTCACGCCAATTGTCTCATTTCTCAAACCTGCATAAAAGCCTCCAGATACAAATCCAATCGGAAGATAATCAGGAGTCGGTCGCCTTATCGCCATTGATCGTCCAGCTGTTGTCGCGTATTTTGAATGAAACAGCGAGTGGACACACGGTGTCCATCGAGCCCGTAGAATCCGATATGACCACGTCCGAGGCGGCGGATTATCTCAACGTATCCCGGCCCTATTTGACCTCTCTCTTGCAGCAGGGCAAACTTCCGTTTCATCTTGTCGGAAGCCACCGGCGAGTTCGTCGGGAAGATATTGCCGATTATAAGAAACGCCAAAAGGAAGCATCTTACGCCGCAATGCGGGAATTACAGGCTCAGGCGGAAGAACTGGGCATGGAAAATTAGTCCGTGTCAAAACAAAAGGTCATTCTCGACGCCTGCGTTCTGTATCCTGCGGGGCTCCGCAGTGTCTTGATGTATTTGGCGCTCGGCGAGCTTTACCAAGCCTATTGGACTGACGCAATTCACGATGAATGGATCCGCAACGTACTCGAAGACCGCAGCGATATCTCCCCAGAGCAGCTCGCGCGTACTCGCCGACTGATGGACGAGGCGATTCCCGGATCGTTGGTAGTGGGATACGAAAGCTTGATCGAGGACTTGGATCTGCCGGACCGAGATGACCGACATGTGTTAGCGGCGACGATACACATTGAAGCCCAAACCATCGTCACCTTCAATAGGCGCGATTTCCCCACAGAGAAGTTAGCTCCATATCACATACGAACGCTCACTCCCGACGCGTTCGTGCTGGACCTGGTGCAAACCTTCCCGCTCGAAGCTTTAGAGGCGCTCAAAATCGATCGGTTATCAAAGCAGCGCCCTCCAAAATCACCAGAAGAGTATTTAGCCGCGCTTACGGCGCAGAGTCTCACTCAAAGCACTGCGGCTCTCCGTCAGTATATTGAGTATCTGTAAGATACACCGGTGCTAAACCTGCGGGCGCGGTTCGTCGGGCGTGTCTTCCCAGAACCGTTCCGAGAGATATCGGTCGGCGCCGTCGCAGAGGATGGTGACGAAGACGCTGCCCTGGGGGGCGCGTTTGGCGAGGGTCAGGGTGGTGTGGACGTTGCCGCCGGCGGAGATGCCGACGAGGAGGCCTTCGCAGCGGGCAAGGCGCTTGACCATCGCGTAGGCGTCCTCGGTTCGGCACTCGACGTTCTGGTCGGCGACGCGGGGGTCGTAGATCGGCGGGACGATGGCGGTTTCCAGATGCTTGAGGCCCTCCAGGCCGTTGAACGGCGAGTCGGGCTGCATGGAGATCAGGGTGACGTTCGGGTTTGTGTCGCGCAGGAAGCGGCCGACGCCCATCATGGTTCCCGTGGTGCCCAGACCGGCGACGAAGTGGGTGACGCGGCCTTCGGTCTGCGCCCAGATCTCCGGACCGGTGGATTCGTAGTGCGCCCGCCAGTTGGCGTCATTGCCGTACTGGTCGGGATAAAAGTAGAGGTCGGGATCTTCCGCGTAGAGCTGCTTGACCATCCGAATGGCGCCGTCGGACTGCTCGGCGGGGTTGGTGAGCACCAGATCTGCTCCGTAAGCGCGCAGGATCTTCTTACGCTCGGGCGAGGCGTTCAAAGGCAGGCATAGCTTCACGGCGTAACCGCGCGCCGCGCCGATCATCGCGTAGGCGATCCCCGTATTGCCGGACGTGGCGTCGAGAATGATCTTTCCGAGGCGCAGCGCGCCGGAGCGCTCGCCCTCCCGGATCATGTTGAGCGCCGGACGATCTTTGACCGAGCCGCCCGGATTGAAGAATTCGGCCTTGGCGTAGATCTCAACTCCTGGGGCTTCTTCTTCAAGCGATGTCAGACGGACAAGCGGCGTATTGCCGATGAGCTGGTCGAGACTGCTGGCGACGGCGACAGGCATGATGTTTTCCTAGTGATAAGCTATCAATAGTATACCCATCTTTTTAGACGTCATCCTCGTGCGACGACGTGACATGCGTCAGGAGCAGAACCCAGAGGCTGAGCGCCAGGCTGTAGAGAGGAATTTGCAGCAGCGACGGCAGCGCGTAGATCAAAATGACGATCGGGATCCAGGTCCCCCAGCAGGTGACGAGCGGCGGGATCACGCGCTCCTTGTAGAAGCGCCAGCTCGCCGCGCCGCGCAGGGCGTCGGCGCGATATCCGCCGTTCTTCCACTGGTAACAGATCGCGGCGAGCGGCGTGGAAAAGAGCGGGTTGTAGCAGAGCATGTCGACGAGAAACTTCTTGGCGACGACCGGGACGCTGGCGACGCTTCCAAACCAGAGCGCCTGGCAGTGGTAGAAAACGTCGACAAAGAAACCGTTCGCGCCCCAGTACGGCATGGTGAACAGCAGGTTCTCAAAGTTCTTGCGCCGCGCCCGGCCCTTTTGGTAGAACACGATCGTCAAACACTCCGGGATCACGGCGCCGGCGATCACGGCGCTGAAGATGCTGAAGCCGTATCCCAGGTGCGCTTTCACGCCCGCGACCGAAGACAGCGCGTGGCGCACCGCCGGGACCGTGTAGTAGCCGACCACCACGAGCAGCATTCCGAGCTGGATCAGCAGGCTGGGAGCGAGGTTCGCGCGGGCGGCGCGCAGTCCGGCGCGGAACGGATGGAATCGGCTGGCGGAGACCGAAGCGGAAAGGTTTTGGCTCATAAGTTTGCAGTTATGATACCGGATCCCGTCAAGCAGGCGCGCTCCTTGCGCGCTTTACTTGACATTCCCGGCTGTACGTCCTATAATTTCGGGGAAACCACCGTATTTCACACAGGTTCGTTCGACACTTCAAGGAGCACACCCTACCCATGCGCAAGAGTTCGATTTTCGTGCTGGCCGCCGCCGCTCTCGCCGCCGGCGCCCTTTCGGCACGCCCCGCCTCCGCCCAAGTCTTCGAGCCGCCGGCCGCCAGCGTTGAGCATAACCAACCGATATCGCTGCGCGTGGGCGCATACTTCCCCACGAACCGAAAGATTCGCAAGGATGTCGGCCAGACATTCCCCAGCGTAGGCGTGGATTACCATCTGCATCAGGACAGCGCGACGTCGGATACGTTCGTCTCCCTGGACTACATCGACCGGGGCGCCAGCAACTTTCACATGCGTGTGGTTCCGCTGACCTACGGCATCCGCTATGTTCAGGATCTCTCCGCCAAGAACTCGGTGTACTACGGCTTCGGCGCTGGCGCTTACTACACCAACATCGATGTCAGCAACGACACAGGCGGGCATGAGACGAACAACGACCTGCTCGTCGGCGGCTTCCTGAATCTGGGCGTCAACATCAACCAGGCGTCGTTCCTCGACCTGCGCTACCACTTCACGTCGTCCTCGGGCAGCGTGAACCCCGGCGGCCCGCAGGTGTCCGTCGGCTTCCGGTTCTAACCCCATGGAGCTGTTCGACACGCACTGCCACCTCAACCATCCGGACTACGATGACGATCGGGAAGAGGTGGCGGCGCGTGCGCGCAGCGCCGGCGTCTCCGCAATGCTGACGATCGGCTATGATATGCCGAGCAGCCGCCGGGCGGCCGCGCTCACAGCGATGGACGGGGTGTACGCCGCAATCGGCGTCCACCCCGAATCCGCGAAAGAGTGGACCCCGGAATCGCAATCCGAGCTGCGCGGGTTCTGGGACGCGTCTCAAAACCGCGTGGCCGCCTACGGCGAGATCGGCCTCGATTACCACTGGGACACGCAGCCCCGCGACCACCAGCAGCAAGTCTTCGCCGAACAGATCGCCTTCGCCGCCTCCCTTGATCCTCGTCTCCCCTTGATCATCCACTGCCGCGACGCACAGGACGATGTCCTGCGCATCCTCCGCGAGTCGGCCACGCCGGCGCCGGTCGTCATGCACTGCTTTACGGGGGATACGGACACCGCACGCGCCTGCCTGGACGCCGGCTGCTGGCTGGGGATCGGCGGCGTCGCCACCTACAAAAAATCGGACGCCCTGCGCGTCGCCATCGCTTATGCGCCGCTGGACCGACTGCTCCTCGAAACCGACTGCCCCTACCTCGCCCCGCAGCGCTGGCGCGGCAAGCGCAACGAACCCTCCTACCTCACCGCCGTCGCCGCCATCGTCGCCGACGCGCGCGGAATTTCTCCCGAAGATGTCGCCCAGGCGACCACGCACAACGCGCGGTTTGTATTTCGGGTGTAGGAAAGATGGAGCCCTCACCCCCCGGCCCCCTCTCCCAAAATTGGGAGAGGGGGAGTCAGAGGGAGTTTTTTATTTGGATCTTTGATCCAAAATCTTAACCCTCTCCCAGAATTGGGAGAGGGTGGCGCGAAGCGCCGGGTGAGGGCCGCGTTAGCTCTGCGCCTTCGCCTTATATCTCGGCGCGACCGGCAAACGCGAGCGGTTCTTCGTTACCCATTGATACGCCGACTGGCCGAGCTGCGGGACGCCGGGGATGTAGAGGAACACCGTGAGGAGCCAGAATGCGGGCGTGCGGCGGATGATCTCACGGAAGGCGTAGAAGCCGGGGTACGCGCGGCCTTTAGGGCCGACGGCGATTGCCGCGTGCTCGGCGTCCTCCGCGCTGACTTCCGGGGCGAGGGCGAGCTGCGCGGGGTCACGGGAGTCGAGGAACGTCACCAGGCCGAAGACGTCGAAGAAGCGCACGACGAGCAGGGCGGACCGGCAGAAGTCGCATTCGCCGTCGTAGACGAGCTTGAGCGGCGTCAGGCGGATCGTACGCACGAGCCAGTTCTGGAAGTTGCTCAGATCTTCCTGTGTCAGAAACGGGATATAAGAAGCGATCATCAGGAACGAGAACAACGGGATATTGAGCGAGTATTCGATCCCCAGATGCAGCAGCACTCCCAGGCCCAGGACATAGAGACGCAGACGCGGAACCCAGACGAACGTGGCCAGGGCCAGCTCAATGCCGAGCGCCGCGTAGGTCATCAGGTTGATCATGATCAGATTGTCGCTGATGACGTGCGGCGTTGGGAACCGGGCGAACGCGGGCAGATGCATCGGGTAATAGATCGCGACGCCTTCCTGCCAGGATTTCCCCTGCAGCTTTGCGATCGCCGTACAGGCATAGACCAGAGAAAGCTGGATCTGCATCAGGCGCTGCGCCCAGGGAACGATGCGCGGCGCCACGCGCCCTTCACGCCCCTTCAGCACGCGCCACAGTCGGTCGAGGGAGCAGGAGGCGTCAGCCTGCGCCAGCATCAAATAGATCGTCATGACCAGCATCACACAGTCGCCGCCGGTCGTGTTGACGATGGGATTGCGGTTGTGGATGGCATTCAGGCCAAGCGCGACGAGGAAGAGCGACGGGCGCGTCCATAGCCCGACGGTCATGCAGATCGCCGCCAGGATGAAGATCACAAAAAACGCCGTCAGCCAGGCGTCGCTCGCGTGATGGAGCAGATGGATCACGCGCGGCCCGGGCGTATAGTTCGCCTGATAGTTGTCGGCGAAGTTGGTCGGCAGGACGCCGCGCTCCGAAAACCAGACGACGCGCTCCGGAAACAAAATCCAGGCGTTCGCCAGAACCAGCAGGCCCATGACGATGCGAAACAGACCCTGCGGACCGCTGTGAATAGGCTTAAACCAGAAACGGCGCCAATCGCTGCGTATTGCGTTCACCGGAGGTCCTCCGGCTGGATGTCGGTCGAGTAAAATTTATAAACGCCCATCGGCGGGGGCGGCGCGCCCGGCGCGGTCGTCTGGATATCCGGCAGCACGCGGAAGTGACGGATCAAATCCACCGACACCGGCCGCGAGCCGGGACGGTCGTTGTTGATGCGCGCGGCGTAGGTCGCCATGGAGTGCCACAGGTAACTGAAGCCCTCTTGATGCGCCACCTCGATGTACTTACGGTAACGCTCGCTGCGATAGCGGTCGTCGTAACGCAGCTGATCCATGCGCGGATAGTCCCACACCCGCTGGCTTCCATCGGCGTAGTGCACAACCGTCTCGACATAGACATCCAGCTTATACGGCTCCGGCGCGAACATCAGCCAGCCCTGGTTAAGGCCCGTGAGCGTCATGTACGGGCGGACGATCGACATACCCTGACGCGCGACCTCCGAAGTCCCCGCCAGCGCCCACACCACCAGCGCAAAGAGATGCCAGACCACGAACACCGTGATCGCCACTCGCCCAAACGCCGCCCACTGCGCCCGCTCCTGCCGCCGCAGACGCACCTTATCCCGCTCTGATAGATCTTTTGTATTCATTCCCGGTCCTTAATTCACTCCCTTAATTCCTCTGTCAGCACACCGATTCCTGCATCGGCTAAGCGAACGGACAATGAGTTCTGATTAACTTTGTATTATAAAGTAATTTGCAAATCATCGAACTTTATGGTACTATCGACTCGCGAGACAGGGAGCACGCCTGTCTCCGGGAGGTTACGATGATGGCGCAATGGATTTTGGGAGCGGCGCTGCTTCTTGGGATTTTGGGAGACGCGCTGTTTCGCGACTCGGACGGCTCCGGGCTGAACTGGCTTTTGTGGACCAGCTCCGCCGTGGGCGCGGCGGCGGTCCTGGCGCGCCGGCAATCGATCGCGGCGGCCATGAGCGGGCGCGTTCTGATCGCGCTGGCGCTCTTATTCTCGGGCCTGATGGCGCTGCGTGATTCCTTCGCGCTGCACGGGCTATGCCTGCTGGCGATCATCGTGGCGGCGGCGGGCGCGGTCTCGGTTCAGGAAGGATGGCGCGCGATGCGCTCGGGGTTCGTGGAGTACGCCAAAAGCGTGGCGCTGCTGGCCGGCGCGGCCTTCACCGGCCCGACCCGTTTTATGAACGCCGCCAGAGGCGCGGCGGGGCGGGTCAGTGACGGCTTCATCCCCCGGGCGCCGCAGACTGAAGATCAAATGTCCCAGGCGCCCGAAGGCGCGGACCGCTGGGTCGCCGCCCCGGGCGTGGCGCGGGGCCTGCTGATCGTGGCGCCCTTATTTGTCGTTTTCCTGGCGCTGCTGATGTCCGCCGATCCCGCGTACCGGCATGTGGTGACAAGCTTGTTTGAGTGGGATCTCCAAACGCTGATCGCGCACCTGCTGACCATCGCCGTGGTCGCCTGGTGCGCCGCCGGCGTCCTCCACCGCGCCCTGCGACACGCCGCCGAAGCGCAGTCGCCTGCGGCGGCCGCTCCGCTGCTGACGCTGGGCGTCCCGGAAGTCATGACCATCCTCACGGCGATCGACCTGTTGTTTCTCAGCTTTGTCGGCGTCCAGCTTCGCTACGCCTTCGGCGGCGAGGCGCTGATCCGGGCGACCACCGGTCTGACATACGCCGAGTATGCGCGCGGCGGCTTCTTCGAGCTGCTGGCGGTGGCGGCGATCGTCCTCCCCGTCCTGCTGTTCCTGCACTGGGCGCTGGACCGCCGGGAGCTGCGCGCGGAGCGCCCATTCCAATGGCTCGCCGGCGTCCAGGTCTCGCTCCTCGGCGTGATGCTCGCGAGCGCCTATCACCGGATGCGCCTCTACGAAGCGGTATACGGCATGACGGAGCTGCGCCTTTATGTCATGGCCGCCATCGTCTGGCTCGCCGTGGTCTTCGCCTGGTTCTGCCTGACCGTCCTGCGCGGACGCCGCCGCCTCTTCGCCGGCGGCGCGCTCGCCGCCGCCGCTCTGGGGATCGGCGTCCTCGAAGGCGTCAACCCAGACGCCCTGATCGCCAAAATCAACCTCGCCCAGGCCCACAGCGCCCACCGGTTCGACGGCTGCTACGCCGCCTCCCTGAGCGCCGACGCCGTTCCCCCATTGGTGAACGCGCTCCCCACCCTCGCGCCCGCCGACGCCGCCATCGTCGCCCACCAGCTGCTCTCCCGCTGGACCCCGCCCCCGCAGATCGACTGGCGCGGATGGAGCGTCGGACGCGCGCAGGCGTGGAACGCCGTGGAAAGTCGAATGGTGGAGCTGAGAACGCTGGCGGCCGGCGCGCCGAAGGATGCGTGTCCGGGAGAGTGATCCCCATCCCCGACCAGTGCAGCCCACTCACCGTAGGGAACGGATGTTCACCAAATTTTCTTCAGAAAGCTGACGATGGTGTCGGCGACCGAGTGCGCGACGCCGCCGAGGATGAGGCCCACGACGATCCAGAGGGTCCAGGTGGGATGCGTGAATGTCCAGGAGAGCGTGTGGGACCAGATGTCGGTCATCACGGCGTTTCGGTCGACGGGGATGCCTTTGCGGACGAGCAGCCAGAGCACGCAGCGCACGGTCGCCCAGAGCATGAAGAGGAAGTAGGCGACACGGATCAGCGGGCCGACCGCAATTCCGTGCGAGACCCAGGATCGGTGCGGCACCAGGGTCTTGTAGGGCCACCAGAGGAAGCGCAGGACGCCCCAGCGCTTGTAGGCGACGCTCTGGGTGTCGAGATCGTCGGACAGCCAGAGGCCGGAGAAGATATACGAGCCGAGAGTCAGAATGAGCGGCGTGACATCGGCCGACGGGCAGTAGAGATACCAGACCGGTACGGCGGCGGCGGCCGTAATCAGCGTGATCTTGTCGTGAACTTTCCCACTGGGCAACGGAATGGACTTTCTTGCGTTTCGACGAAGCCTAAACCACGGGCGAATACGCGACAATCCGTGGACGAATCTCGGGGCGGCTAACGCCAATATTGGGACGGCTAGCGGCCGAACTTGCGGTCCAGATCGCTGTTCGCCAATTCCACGATGATCGGGCGGCCATGCGGGCAGGTGTACGGGTTATCAGACTTCAGAAGATCGGAGACGAGCGCGTTCATCTCCTCGAACGTCAATGGATCGCCCGCCTTGACCGCCATCTTGCAGCTGGCCGTGATCAAGACTTCCTCGGCGGGCAGCATCAGGCGGCGCGAGGTGGTCTTCTCCACCAATTCATCCACGATCTCGCGCAGCACTTCCTCGGGGCCGCCCTGCGCCTTGATATGCTTTTGGGCGACCGACGCCGGGACCGAGCGCACGAGATAAGATTCGCCGCCGAACGGCTCCAGCTCAAAGCCCGCGCGGCGCAGATCCTCCAGCCGGTTCTCCACCACCATCGCCTCGCGCTTGCTCAGTTCCAGCGTAAAGGGGATCATCAGTTGCTGGACCGGCACTCCCGCCCCGGCCCCCTCGGCGCCGGCGATCAGCTTCTCATAGAGAACCCGCTCGTGGGCGATGTGCTGATCGATCAAAACCAACGCGTGGTCGGTCTGCGCCACAATATACATATTGCGCGACTGCGCCAGCACGCGCAGCGAGCCGAGGTTGTGGTTTCGGTAATCGCCGCCGGTTGCGCTCTCGATCGGCGCGGTGCTTTCAAGCGGCGCATCGCCGCCCTCACGCGCGAACTCCGTCTGCTCCAGCATCTCCGGCGAATCGAGCATCAGCGCGCCTTCTTGCACGCGGTCGGACGGCGGCGCGGCGTGCACGGCGTACTGCGCGCCATTACTTCCAGTCCCTGCATATCCGTTCGCCGGCGCGCCATATCCGGCGGCGTCCTCGAAGGGATCGGGCTCTCCGGCGGCCTTGCCGAGCAGCGCCTCGTGGAACGGCGACTGCGTCACATCCTGACGGCGGACATTGACCGGCGGACGCGACGGCACCTGAAACAGCGGCGCCTGACCGTACCCAACCCCCGAAGACTTGCGCGCGCCTTCGCCGGACGCCGGTGAAGCTTCCTCGCCGCCGCCCGGCGTCATCTTCTGGATCAGCGTTGGCACGAGGCCGCCGGCGAGCAGCGCTTCCTTGACGGCGTGGTAGACAGCCGAATAGATCTCGCCCTCGCGGGTGAAGCGCACTTCGGTCTTGGTCGGCGAGACATTGATGTCCACCTGGCCGGGATCGACATCGATCATGATCACCGCCGGCGGATATTTGACGCCGTGGATCGTCTGGACGCTCTTGTACCCCTCGTCGAGCGCGCGCGTCACGGCCTTATTGCGCACGAAGCGGCGATTAACGAAGCTATGCTGCCACGAACGGGCGTTCTTCAGCGCGGCGGGGCTCGCGACAAATCCCCAGACCCGCAGCCCGCCCGCCTCATAATCCATCGGCACAAGATGCCGCGCCGTGTCGCGGCCGAAGACCTGCACGCAGGCGTCCATCATCGAGCCGCTTCCGCCGGAGGAGAACAGCTCTTGATTGTTCTGCTGCAATCGGAACGCGACATGCGGATACGCCAGCGCGAACCGCTGCATCAGCTCGACGATATGGTTCGTCTCGGTCTGCGACGTCTTCAAAAACTTCAAACGGGCCGGCACGTTGTAAAACAGGTTCTCGACCGTGATGCTGGTGCCCGTCCGCGCCCCGACCTCAGTCACGCCTTCAAAGGTCCCGCCATTGCAGCGCAGCTCGATCCCCGGCGCGTCGGGCTCCTCGGGATCGTCGAGCCGCGTCACGATCGTCATCTGCGAAACCGACGCGATGCTCGGCAGCGCCTCGCCCCGGAACCCCATCGTCGTGATCTTAAACAGATCGTCCGCCAACCGGATCTTCGACGTCGCGTGCCGCTGCAGCGACAGCACCGCATCCTCCTGCGACATCCCCGATCCGTCATCGGTCACCCGAATCAGATACTTGCCGCCCTCTTCCAGCTCCACCAGAACCCGCTTCGCCCCGGCGTCCAGCGCATTCTCCACCAACTCCTTCACCGCCGCCGCCGGCCGCTCGACCACCTCCCCCGCCGCGATCTGATTGGCGGTGGTGTCGTCGAGGATTTGAATTTTCGGAGTGCTGGACATAAACGTTCTCTTCTCAAGTTAGATTGACGCGGGTTGCGTCAACAGGTCACTCGCGCGGCGGGGGCGGATCCGGAAAGAGGATTTTGATCCAAAGGTCTACCCTATCCTATCAATACAGCGTACATCTTCAGGCCGGCAAACCCACCCCGGCCCTTCGGGCCACCCCTCCCGTCGCCGGGAAGGGTTTGTAAGATTGCCTCTGACGAAAGCCGTCCGCGATAACAAGCTCTAAAATAACCCTTCCCGTCCGAGGGAGGGGGCAGCCAAAGGCCGGGGGTGGGTTTGCCAAGGCGCCCCGCAACGCCAGAGTATACGTCCTAGTAAATTACTTTATTCAGCGGATACTCCACCAGTCCCTGCGCGCCGTTCCGGCGCAGTTCGGGGACGATATGGCGCACGGTCTTTTCCGGAATGATCGTCTCCAGCGCTACCCAGCCGTCTTCCTCCAGCGGAGAGATCGTCGGCTTACGTAGCGAGGAGAGCAGTTTGATGACGGCGTCCAGGTTCTCTTTGGAGACGTTCATCTTCAGGCCGACCAGCGTCTCGGCGTCGAGCGCGCCCTGGAGCAGCAGCGCGATGTTTTCGATCTTGCGCTGTTTCCAGTCGTCCTGCCAGCTTTCTTTGTTTGCGACCAGGCGGGTCGTGCTTTCCAGAAGCGTGTCGACGATCTTCAGGCCGTGCGCGGCGAGGGTGCTGCCGGTTTCGGTGCCTTCGACAATCGCGTCGACCAGGTCCGGGACCTTCACTTCGGTCGCGCCCCAGCTGAACTCGACATGCGCGGTGACGCCGTGCTTCTCCAGATAACGCTTGGTGACGTTCACGAGCTCGGTCGCGATCCGCTTGCCTTGCAGGTCCTTGGGACCGGAGATCGGCGAATTGTTCGGCACGGCCAGCACCCAGCGGTATGGGCGCGAGGTCGCCTTGGAGTAGATCAGCTCGCTGACTTCATAGACGTCGGCTTCGCTCTCGATCACGTTGTCGTGGCCGGTCAGGCCCACATCGAGAACGCCCATCGCAACATAGCGCGGGATCTCCTGCGCGCGCAGGAGCACGGGCTCCAGTTCGTCGTCATCGACGACCGGCTGGTACGAACGAGTACTGACCCGGAAGTCCCATCCGGCTTTCTTAAACAAGGCGAAGGTCGCCTCTTGCAGGCTGCCCTTCGGCACGCCAATGCGCAGCTTTGTCACGGTGCTAAGTTTCCCATCGAATTGAATTATTTTCTCGCCCAAAAGGTCCCTTTAGGATACCGGTTTGCGGCAATGGAAGTCAACGATAGGGATGCAAGGCTATTATACCAGCATCCGTTCGGTTTCGCGTGTTACAGTAGAAATTTCGCAGTAGTATAAATCACGGATACAGAAGGACGGCGTCGCGCCTGGCCGCGAATTGCGTCAAAGAATTCCGCCACCCGGACGCAATCGTTTCATAAGGCCGATCTTCCAAGATTCCCCGGTAAGCATCCGAGTTCACCAGAAGCGTCATCAGTTTCTCCGGGATCCACAGATCGGGGGCAAGCGAGCGCAGCGCGGCGGCCAGCGTGAAGCCCAGGCGGACGGCGTCGAAGGCGCCCCGGTCCGTGAGCGCCAGATTCACGCCGCCGCAGCGTTCGCCGGCGAAGACGCTCGCGCGGGGGGTGAACCATACCGGAACGGCGCGCACGCCCGGAAGCGCGGCGTCATTCACAAAGGCGGCGAAGGCGCGCGGTTCGAGGTACGGAGCGCCAAAGAGCTCGAACGGCGTATCCGTTCCGCGCCCGACGGAGACGTTCGTCATCTCCAGAAGGCCCACGCCCGGATATAAGACCGCCTGAGTCAGCGAGCGCATGTTGGGCGACGGGTTGGTCCAGACAAGGCCGGTGGCGTCCCACCAATCGTTCCGGCGCCAGCCCTCGCAGGGGACGACCGTCAAGTCGCAGCCGGGAACGCGTTCTTTTTGCAAAAGGCGCCCCATCTCCCCGATCGTCACGCCATGGCGCACGGGGATGGGATGGCAGGCGACAAAGGCCAGTTTGTCCACATCGGCGATCGGGCCTTCCACGGCGGCCCCCTGGATCGGGTTTGGGCGGTCCAGTACGATCAAGCGTTTCTGAAACTCCGCGGCGGCGTCCATCACCTGCGCCAGCGTGCTGATATAGGTATAGAACCGGCAGCCGATGTCCTGGATGTCGAAGACCAGCGTGTCAATCTCCGCAAGCTGCTCTTCCGACGGACGCGTGCGCGGGCCGTAAAGGGAGTAGACGGGAAGCCCGGTGCGCCGATCGACGCCGTCGGCGATCTGCTCGGTGTCCAGCTCGCCGCGCACGCCATGCTCCGGCCCGAACAAGGCGCGCAGGTCCACGGACGGCGCGGCGCGGAGCAGATCGGCCGTGGCGCGGCCGTCGCCGGTCAGCCCCGTGTGATTGGTCACCAGCGCGACACGGGACCCGGCAAGCGCCGAAAAACCGTCGCGCTCCAGAACGTCGACGCCGGCAAGAACGGATTTTAAGTTGGACATTCAGATCTCTCGATAGGCGTTCGTGGAGATTTCCACGCAGGAGATCTCCATGAACGAACGCCATTGGTTACGAATGGAAAATTGCAGGATTTTGGAAGCGACGCGTAGAATTCTGCAAACCGTTCGCGCGCGCCGCGCAGTGCAAGTTTAGCATCGTGATGCACTCTCATGCAAGGGATCGTTCATGCCAGAATTCGCGCCGCGCGATGACAACGAAGCCACGCCCAACCGATTGCGTATTCTCGTGGAAGCCAGCCGGCAGTTCAATACGTCGCTCGACCACGAAACCGTCCTGCAAAAGATCGCCGATTCCCTGGTGCATGGCTTTGCCGACTGGTGCTCCGTGGGCATGGCCGATGTCGCGACGGATGGAAACGTTCGCGTCCATCGCCTCGCCACCGCCCACGCCGATCCGGAGCAGCTGGCCCGGGGCAAGGCGCTCGCGCAGCAGGAGGGATCGGCCGCCACCGCCTCCTATCTGCGCGTGATGCGCACGGGCCAATCGGAGTACTATCCCGAAGTGACGGAAGAGATGCTGCGCGCCGGCGTCGAAAACCCCGAACTCCTCCAGGAATATCTCAGCCTTCGGATCTGCTCCCTGATGATGGTCCCGATGACGGCGCGCGGGCGGACGTTCGGCGTCATCGCGCTGGTGACGACCGCCGATTCGAACCGGATCTTCACGGAAAGCGATCTGACGCTCGCCGAGGACCTGGCGCAGCGCGCGGCGGTGGCAATCGACAACGCGCGTCTTCTGCGCGAAGCCAGGGAGGCGACACGCATTCAGGAAGAAGCGATGGCGCTGCACTTGCAGGCCGAAGAGCGTCTTTCCCTGCTGGCGGACGCGGCGAGCTCCTTGATCGGATCGCTGCATCTGAGCGACCTGGTGAGCGGGATCCTGAGCCTCTCCGAGCGCCTCTTTGACGCCGACGCCTATGCGCTCTGGCGGCGCGGCGGCGACGGCGTCTGGCGGATGGCGTCGCAGTCCGGCCTGTCCGAGGCGTTCGTGCGCTCGCAAGTTCCGACAGGGGGGCATCCCGCGCCGACGGAGCCGGTGATCATCGAAGACGTCGCGCTTGATGAACGGATGGCGCCTCGTCTGGAGGTCTTGCGCGGCGAAGGCGTGCAGGCGCTGCTCGTTCTGCCGCTTATCCTGCACGGAGAGCCTACCGGAACGTTCGTCTTTTATTACCGGCGGCGCCAAAAGTTTGAGCCTCTGGAAGTGCGTGTCGCCTCCGCGCTGGGCAACCTGGCGGCGTCGGCCATCACCACGGTCGAGCTTTATGAGGAGCAAAACCGGCTGCGCGCGGCGGCGGAGCAGGAGGTCGCGGAGCGCAAGCGCGTCGAGCAGGAAAACACGCGCCTGCTGCGCGAGGCGCGCGCGGCGGCGAACCAGCAGCGCAAATTCCTGCGCGATGTCCTCGCCAGCGTCACCGAAGGCAAGCTCCATCTGTGCGCCACGGCCGGCGATCTTCCGCGCCGGTCCACTCCCCATTTGCCGCCGGTCGCCCTGGTGGCGGAGACCATTTCGCAGCTGCGCCGCCAGGCGATCACCGCATCGGAGCATACCCATCTGCCCGAGGACCGGGCGCAGGATCTGGTCACCGCCGTCAGCGAAGTCGCCATGAACGCCGTAGTCCATGGCGGAGGCGGCTCGGGCGCCGTGTGCGTCAGCCGCTCCGGAACGCTGCAAGTCTGGATCGAAGACCAGGGCAAGGGGATCAATATGGACCGCCTGCCGCTCGCGACGCTGGAGCGCGGATTCACCACGGCCGGCACGCTGGGCTATGGGTTCTGGCTCGTTCTGAATACCGTCGACCGCGTCTGGCTCCTGACAGGGCCGACCGGGACCACGGTCGTGCTCGAAATGGATCGCCAGAAGCCGCTTCCCTCCTGGCGTCAGAAACTCAGCTAAGATCGACCCGCCCGTCAATCTTAAAGATCGATCGTCCGTCAATCACGGGAATCCGTCATCGCGAAGCCGTCAAACACCAGCATGAATAAGCCGACCATTCCGCCGCATAAGCCGCTCACTCCTTACCCCTTATGGTTCTCGCTCGCGCTTTCGCCGGCGCTGGTCGCTGTCATGACGATGCTGCTGGAGTGGGTGCAGCATTTTTTGACGGTCCGCGTCGACCACTATGTCCGGCCTTACGGGATCGCATACGTCATCCCGATCGCCGTCCTCACGGCTGTCGGCGGGCGGCGCGTCGGATTTCTCACGCTGCTTTTGTCTCTTGGCTCGGAGTGGTATTTTCTGATCTCGCCCCGCCTGTCATTCTCGGTCCGGAACCAGGGCGACTGGGTCGAACTGGGCTTCCTCGTGCTTGTAGGACTTCTGGTGGTGGCCGGCATCGACGCCATGCGGCGCAACGCGCAACTGCTCGCCTCGGCGCAGGCGATGGCGGCGCGCGAGGCGCTCATCAACAAGGTCAACGACGCGCTGGGCGACACGGACGATTCCGACGCGCTTCAGGAGACGGCCGCGCGTGAACTCGCCAGCCTCCTGCGGCTGGACCTGTGCTACTTCGGCGTCCTGGAAAACGACGGGAGCATCCGCCCCGTCGCCTCCATTTCGGAGGCGGCCTCCCTGCGGCAGAACTCTCGGCCGCCAAATTCGCGCCGCCCGCCGGTCGTTCAGATCGACTTCGCCCGCGTCTTCCACGACCAGGAGCCGCTCGTCGTGACGGACGCGGCGAGCGATCTGATCGCCGCGCCGGTGGCCGCGATCCTGGCGCGGGAGGCGGTCCGCGCCGCCGTGTTCGTTCCGATCCCGCAGCCGGGAGTCTCGTCGGTCCTGCTGATCGCCGCGATGACGGATACGCCCCGGGAGTGGTCGGAGGAAGAGATTGCGACCATCAAGGCCGTCGCCCTCCACACGCGGGCGGCGGTGCAGGCGGCGCGCGTGCGCCTGCGCAACAAGACGATCGCCAGCGTCCTCCAGGAGGCTCTGCTGCCCACGACGCCCGAAACGATCCCCGGCCTCGATGTCGCTCCGTTTTACCGTCCCGCGCTCGTCGAAGCCAGCGTCGGCGGCGATTTTTACGATGTCTTCGAGGTGACGGAAAAGACCTTCGCGCTGGTGGTGGGCGATGTGAGCGGCAAGGGGCTGGCGGCGGCGGTGCAGGTCGCGATCGTGCGCAACATGCTCCGCTGCCTGCTTTACCAGGAAGCGCGCGCCGGCGACGCCGTCACGCGCCTGAACGACATGCTCGCGACACACAATCTGCTCTCCGGGTTCACCACCCTCTTCGTCGGCCTGTACCAATCGACGCCTAAAATCCTGACTTATGTCTCCTGCGGCCACGAGCCGGGCTTGCTGCGCCGGGCCGACACGCAGACGGTGGAGGAGCTCGCGCCCACGGGGGCGATTCTGGGGGCCGCCGCCGGAATGGTGTACGCCGAAGAAAGCGTGGTTCTCTGCGCGGGCGACATGCTCGCCATCTACACGGACGGCGTCACGGACGCCGGAACGCGCTCGGACAAATTCCTGGGCGTCGCCGGGCTGAGCAAGCTGTTGCAGCGCTCCGGAGCGCGTCAAAGCGCCGAAAAGATCGTCTCCCAGGTGATGCGGGAAGTCGAAGCCCACGCCGACGGCTCGCTGCGCGACGACGCCTGCCTGCTCATTGCCGTGGCTTAACGTCCGCCCCTCTTGGAGATGAGCGCATCTGGGCGGTATAATAGAATGAAGAACGCCGTTGTAAGCGTAAAGGAGAAATGTGATGACGGAGGAAATCCCGACCCCCAGTGATCAAGAGCCCTCGGTGAGCGAGGAAGCCGCTGCCCCGGCCGAGCAGACGCCGCCCTTGAACCGGGAACAGCGCCGCGCTTTGGCGCGCGGCAAGAAGCCGGCCGCCGGCGCCAAGCCCGGCCTGCCCCAGGGCAGCGCGGCCGAACGCGCCACCGGACGCGGCGCCGCCCCCGCCGGCGGCGCGCTCTTCCCGCGAACGGGACATAAGTAGAGCAAACCCACCCCGGCCCTTCGGGCCACCCCTCCCACCAGGCTGGGAAGGGTAGGAAAACTAAAAACCCCGTCGCCTCAGTATAGGCGACGGGGTTTTTCTCTTTAACCCTTCCCAGCCTGGTGGGAGGGGTGGCCCGAAGGGCCGGGGTGGGTTTGCCCCTACCGATCCAGCCACTTCCGGCCGACGTCCGCCACGAGCTTGTTCGCGGCTTCCGGTCCCCAGGTGCCCGCCGCGTAGTTGGGCAGGTCAGGCGCGGGGGTGTTTTTCCACGCTTCGAGGATCGGGGTGATCAGGCCCCATTCGGCTTCGACTTCGTCGTCGCGCGTGAACAGCGCGGCGTCGCCGAGCATGGCGTCCATCAGCAGGCGCTCGTAGGCGTCGTGGATGCGCTGGCCGAAGCTGGTGCCGTAGGTGAAGTTCATATCGACCGGCACCGCGCGGGTCTGAGCGCCCGGCGGCTTCGCGCTCAGGCGCATGGAGATGCCTTCGTTGGGCTGGACGCGAATGGTGATTACGTTCGGCTCAACGCCCGTTGGGGAAAGCTGCTTGAGCAGGATCGGCGGGATCTCCTTGAAGACGATGTTGATCTCGGTGAGACGCTGTCCCATACGCTTGCCGGCGCGGATAAAGAACGGCACGCCCGACCAGCGCCAGTTTTCGATCTCCATCTTCAGCGCGACGAACGAGTCCGTCACGGATTCCTTGGGAACATTCGGCTCGTCCCGGTACGCCGGGACATCCTTGCCATTGATCTGTCCCGCGCCGTACTGGCCGCGCACGACGCACTCCTGGCAGTCCTTGCCGACGACCGGTTTGATCGCCCGCAGCACTTTGACCTTTTCGTCGCGGACATCGTTGGCGCCCAGCGAGTTCGGGGGCTCCATCGCGACCAGGGAAAGGATCTGCAAAGCGTGGCTCTGCACCATGTCGCGCAGCTCGCCGGCCGTATCGAAGTAACCCGCGCGCTGTTCGACGCCGACGGTTTCGGCGACCGTCACCTGAACGTTGTCGATGTACTTGCCGTTCCACAGCGGCTCGAAGAGAGCGTTTGCGAACCGGAAGACGAAGATGTTCTGGACCGTTTCCTTGCCCAGATAGTGGTCGATGCGATAGATCTGGTCCTCGTCAAAGACCGATTTCAGCTCCGTGTTCAGCGCGCGCGCCGTCGTCAGGTCCGAGCCGAAGGGCTTTTCGACGATGATACGAATGAACGGATTGTTCGTTTCGCCGTCACGCTTCGCAAGACCCGCTTTGCCGAGCTGATCGATGACGGTGGAGTAGGTGCTGGGCGGGGTCGCGAGATAGAACAGGCGGTTGCCGCCGGTCCCTTCCGTCTCGTCGAACTTGTCCAAACGCTCCTTGAGCCACTGGAAGCCCTGCGAGTTATCGAAGTCCGAGCGGTGGAAGACGACCCGGTGCGCGAAGCGCGGCCAGGCGTCCTGCGATTCTTTCCACAGGTCCGGAGCGAACTCTTCCAGGGACGCCTTCAGCTCGTCGCGATAAGATTGATCGGAGTAGTCACGGCGCGCGAATCCGATGATCTTCACGTGTTCCGGCAGCAGTCCCTGCGCTTCAATGCTGAACAGCGCGGGGATGAGCTTTCGGTGCGTCAGGTCTCCCGTCGCTCCAAAGATGATGATATTGCAGGGCGGCAAGGGGCGCTCCACCAGCGGCGGCTTCTCGCCGGGTTTGCCCTGCCCGTTGTTTTCATTGATCGCCATAAGGTCTCCTGAAGAGTGTGGTCGGATGTGATTATGCAGTCTTGCGGGCGCCGATCTTCTCGGCGGCCACGCTGGCCTTGTCGCCCGGCTGGATCTGATCGGCGGTGCTGGAGGACGTGCCTTCGTTGACCGTAGCCGCCCCGGACCCGGTGGCGTCGCCCAGGTTCGCGTCGGACGACTTCACGGCGTGCCCGCCAAACTCGTTGCGCAGCGAGGCGATGACCTTCGCGGCGAAGCTTTCGTTCTCGCGCGAATGGAACCGCTCGAAGAGCGAGGCCGTGATGACCGGCGCCGGCACGTTGTGATCGATCGCTTCCTGGATAGTCCAGCGTCCCTCGCCCGAGTCCTCGACATAACCCCGGATGTGCTCCAGGTTGGTGTCGTTCTTGAAGGCGAGCACCAGCAGGTCGAGCAGCCAGGAGCGGACGACGCTGCCGAAGCGCCAGGCCGAGGCGATCGCGGTCAGGTCCAGCTTATACTCGCTGGCGTGCAGGATATCGAACCCTTCGCCGTAGCTCTGAAGCATGCCGTACTCGATGCCGTTGTGCACCATTTTGACATAGTGGCCCGACCCCGACGCACCGGTGTAAACATAGCCGTTTTCCGGCGCGAGGCTCTTGAAGATGGGCTCCGCGATCTTGACGGACGCTTCATCGCCGCCCATCATCAGGCAGTAGCCTTCCTTCAGTCCCCAGACGCCGCCGGAGGTGCCGCAATCGATGTAATGCAGTCCGGCGGTTTCGAGTTCCCCGCCGCGCCGCACCGTATCCTTGAAGTACGAATTTCCGCCGTCGATAATGATATCGCCCGGCGAGAGAACGGCCTTGAGCTTCTCAATTGTGTCGTCGACCGGTTTGCCCTGCGGCACCATGATCCAGAAAATCCGCGTCGCCTGCGTAAACTTCGCGGCCGCTTCTCCCAGATCCGTGACCGAAACGCCGCCGCGCTTCACGACTTCCGCCGCCTTCTCCGGCGACGTATCGAAGCCATAGACCGTGTGGCCGTCGCGCGCGAGCCGCTCCAGCATATTCATTCCCATGCGGCCGAGGCCGACCATGACGAGTTCCATTCCGTGTGATCCCTTTCGGCGAACCCAATGGGGCGTGCTTGGTCCAGCAAATCCTACCCGCACAAATGCCGAGCCTGGTATTTTTGCCGTGTCCAGACGTTAGTTTACCCCGCGAACTATGTCCGCGGGGTTTCCTGACGGGAAATGTTTGAGGAGATTTGGACGGATGGCCCTCATCCCCCAGCCCCTTCTCCCAATTCTGGGAGAAGGGGAGCCAGAGTTTTGAGTTTTAAGATCTCAAATATAAAATCCTAACTCTTATTCCGACTCCCCTCTCTCCCAGAATTGGGAGAGGGGGCTGGGGGATGAGGGCCATCCGGATGAGGGCCTGCCCCTACTCCACCCACTGCGAATGGAAGTTGCCGGGCTTGTCGGTGCGCTCGTAGGTGTGCGCGCCGAAGAGGTCGCGCTGGGCCTGGATCAGGTTCGCGGGCAGGTTCGCGCGGCGGTAGCCGTCGTAGTACGCCAGCGACGAGGAGAAGGCCGGGACGGGGATGCCGAGGCGCGCGGCTTCGGAGATCACGCGGCGCCATCCGGTCTGGCCGTTCCCCACCGCTTCGGTGAAGTACGGCGCGAGCAGAAGGTTCGCCAGGTCCGGCTGGGCGTCGTAGGCTTCCTTGATTCGGTCCAGGAAACGGGCGCGAATGATACAGCCGCCGCGCCAGATCGTCGCGATGGCGCCCAGGTTCAGCGTCCAGCCATGCTCTTTGGCCGCCGCGATCATCTGATCGAAGCCCTGCGCGTACGCCACCACTTTGGAGGCGTAGAGCGCGTCGCGGACATCGTCGATGAACTGCTGGCGATCGCCTTCGATCTTGCCGCCCGTCGGGCCGGGCAGGATCTTGGAGGCGGCGACGCGCTGATCCTTGAATGAGGACAGACAGCGGGCGAAAACGGCTTCGGTAATCGCCGTGACCGGGATGCCCAGGTCCAGCGAGGACTGCGACGTCCACTTGCCGGTGCCCTTTTGCGCGGCCTTGTCCAGAACCTTGTCCACGAGGTAACCATCGGAATCGTCGTCCTTGCGGGCGAAGATCTGTGCGGTGATCTCGATCAGGAACGAATCCAGATCGCCGGCGTTCCACTGGGTGAAGACTTCGTGCAGCTCTTCGTTGGTCAGGCCCAGACCGTTCTTCAGCAGGTCATACGCCTCGGCGATCAGCTGCATGTCGGCGTATTCGATGCCGTTGTGCACCATCTTGACATAGTGGCCGGCGCCGCCCGCGCCGATAAAGGTGCAGCACGGCTCGCCGTTCACCTGCGCCGAGATCTTGGTGAAGATCGGCTCGACAATCGCGTAGGCTTCCTGGCTGCCTCCGGGCATGATGCTCGGCCCGTTCAGCGCGCCTTCCTCGCCGCCGCTGACGCCCGTGCCCAGGAAACGCAGGCCCTCGGCCTCCAGCTCCTTGACGCGGCGCTCGGTGTCGGTGAAGAGCGAATTGCCGCCGTCGATCAAAAGATCGCCCTTGGCGAGAAACGGCTTGATCTCCGCGATGACGTCATCGACCGGCTTGCCGGCCTTGACCATGATCATGATGGCTCGGGGCGGCGTCAGCGCGTTCACGAACTCCTCAACGCTGGTCGAGCCCGTAAACTGTCCTTCGGAGCCATGCTCCGCCAAAAACGTCTCCGTCTTCTCCGTCGTGCGATTATGCACGGCGATCGGGAAGCCCTTGTGCGCCACGTTCCGCGCCAAATTCTGCCCCATTACCGCAAGTCCCGTCAATCCGAAATGTGTCTCGCTCACGCTTTAATCCTCACGCCTCCAAAAATTCCACTTTATTTTGCTTTATATTCGCCCTAAGGGAAATCATATCCTTCTGTGGTTTAGAAAGATCAATGGCAGATTTTTACCACAAAATCAGAAGCGAAACAAAGTAAACAGACACAGCATTTCGAAATTGCAAGTTCGCAGATCGCTTTTATCCCCACCGTATCTCGCTTTCCGACGATATGCCAACACCAAGTTATTTGATATGGTTTCCGGCAGCCGGCCTCTCCGGCGCTTTGCGATGCACTAGCAGGTAGACGGCATATACCGTAAAACCCATCGCATTGGCGCCCATCAAGACAATGAGAGGCCAACTCGGACTTGACCGGGTGTCTTCATGAAAAATCACGGGGGAGAGGCGCCGCATAAACATTGAGGAAAATATCAGAGCAAAGAAGATATTCCGTGGCGCCGGGTTGGGACCTCGAAGTCTGTACTTCACGCAAGCCCAAATAAACAGGCTAGCCGCAATGTCCTGACATAAGTACATCACGAGATTGTAAAGGAGATGAGACATCGTGATCTTACTCCGGGTCCGGCCGCGCCCACTCATGGTACTCGCGATCCTGTTTCCAGACGATGCCCGCGTCCAGCCGCTTTTGTTTCTCAATATCGCCTTCTTTAATCTCACACGTGAGATTAAAGAAGATTATCAGCGCCGCGAAGCCACAAATCGAAAGCTCAACAGGCTCCGTCAGCACATGCCGGTGATGGCGAGCTAATAAGTTCACGATAGCCGGCGTGCTTGATAGAAGGCCCACTAAAGCTCTGCGGCGAAAGGATTTGGAAAGCTTCTTTCGATATAGTCCAACGACCAGAAATAGGCAAAACACCAAATAGCCGATGACAAGCTTATCCGCCAGGTAGAGGCGCAAATGCGTGATCACCTTTCTGCCAATAATACATCCCATGGCAGGCGCTAGTCAACTCCAGGCTCCGGCGAGACAGCACTTATGTCCAACCGTGTCCGCTTCGTACGATATTGGTCTACAATGTCGAACGCTAAACTCCAACATGTTCCAAAAAGCCAACCGCACGACCATAAAACAAGGATCTGCTGCGAGGATGCATGCCAGTAACGACAAGGAAAAACGGAAAAAATAGCTGGTAACACGCCTAATATTAGCCCACCGAATCGAAGTCGCGTTAACTTTGACGCATTTTTGCGACAGAACGCCACAAGAAGGCTGACGTAAACGATCGTGGTGCTTAACACCAATATTGCTACCGAGGTGCGTGTTACCATGGAAACCTCACTCATATGGGAATCGTCAGAACTCAGTCCCACAAACAATCGACAGCCCCAGCAAACATGGTGGAGGACTTCATATCGATTTCAGCGAGGCGGTTTCTATCAAGTGAGACCGAGAAGCGCCGCAATAGTTGCATTGTACCACGCGAGTAACGCCTGGTTGACGCTTAACCCCTGCCGCGTCCCTCTTCCAGCGCCGCCGGATCGTGGTCGCCAGTATAGCCGAATGCTGGTCGACAATGCTGCGATAAAGGTGAAGCTCATAAAAATGCGGCGCTTGAGGATTTGTTGACCGAGGCGTTGTAACATTCTGGTGCGAAGTGAGTGTGTGCATTCCTTCACAGGTACAATCCCTGGGAGCGACGGTCCGCTTTTCATAATTCCGCCATTAAGAGAAACAACCCTATGAGCACCGAAACATCTGAAGTGAAAGAATACACAGCGCCGTCTGGAAGCAGCAAAAGGATAGTGTGGCGTAACGGCGACAACGAGGCTGTTGAGGTCGATGTGGCGGCCGAATGGATCGTCCTGCGCAAAAAGGAGAAACCTGCTGCCGAAATCTTTCACACCTATTACAAGGTCGCCGATGCGAAAGTCCGTCGGCCGGTCACGTTTGTCTTCAATGGCGGTCCCGGGGCCGCGTCCGCCTATCTGCACATCGGCGGAATTGGTCCGCAGCGCGTCGCGTTTGGCCCGAACGGCGTGATGCTTCCCCCGCCAACCCGACTTGTCGAGAACTCCGAAAGCTGGATTGAGTTCACGGATCTTGTTTTCGTGGATCCGGTGGGAACTGGGTTCAGCCGCACCATTGAACCCAAAGAGAAGCCGGATGAGAAAGACAAACCCGATCCATCGAAAACAGTCGATGAAAAGGAATTCTACGCGCTGGAGCGCGATCTGGAATCGCTGGGCGAGTTTATCGAACGGTTCCTCTCAAAGCATAAACTCTGGGATGTTCCGATCTATATCGCCGGCGAAAGCTACGGTGGATTTCGCAGCGCAAAACTCGCCCGCCGCTTACAGGAAATCCATGGAGTAGGGCTGACGGCGGCGATCGCCATCTCCCCCGCCTTAGAATTTTCTCTGCTACAGGCGAACGATTATGATGTCCAGTCCTACGTGGATCAGTTCTGCGCCATGGCCTTGGCGGCGGCATACCACAGGCATTCGCGAGTTCTCAAGGGCGACGAACCGATTGAGGCGCAGCGCGAAGTGATCGAAGCCTTCGCCACGGGAGAACTGGCGCACGCTCTGCTGATAGGAACAGCCAATAAGCAAGAGGTACGCCAGCAGGTATTCGCCAAAGTCGCGGATTTCTTGGGACTTTCCGAAGATCTGGTATCCCGTGGTCATGGCAGGGTGCCCTTCTGGCGCTTTGCTCGCGAGCTGCTAAAATCCGAACAGAAAACTCTCAGCTTTTACGATGCGTCGGTCACCGCAATCGATCCATTTCCCGATCGTGAATGGAACGAAGCGCCGGAGCCGGGACTGGCCGGTTCGCAGCGCCTCTTCGTGAGCGGCATCAATCACTTGCTGCGCAGCGACCTGAATGTCGAAACCAACCGTAAGTACGAGATATTGAACTATGATGTCAACAATGAATGGAAGCGCGACGGCAAGAACCACCCCTTTGATGCTCCGGCGGGAGCCGTGGACGATTTGCGCTACGCCATGAGCGTGAATCCGCACATGAAAGTGCTCATCACCCACGGCTACTACGACATGGTGACGCCCTACTTCTCGTCCGAACGCCTTGCCGCACAGATGAAGCTATTGCCGGAACAAAGAGAAAATCTCTTCATCCAGCATTTTCAAGGCGGTCATATGTTCTACACATGGGACAAATCACGCGCCGATTTCCGCGACTGGGTGCGGGAGTATTACGTTTAAGGCGCTTTATTGAATTAGTATCTGCATTCACCATACCGGAATACACACCGGATTATCGTATGTGCAAAGCCAATTACCTTTACCCCTGCCGCGCGCCTTCCCCCAGCGCCGCTGGCGCGGCGAACCGCCCCCGCCCTCTCAAAAGCAGCGCAAGCAGAGTCAGCAAGTACGGCAGGGCGAGGAAGAATTGATAAGGGATGTGGGAGGCGGACGCCTGGAATTGGTATTGCAGGGCGCTGGCGAGGCCGAAGAGGAGGGCGGCGATGAGGACGCCGGCGGGACGCCAGCGGCCGAGGATGACGACGGCGAGGGCGATGAAGCCGCGGCCGGCGCTCATGTTTTCGACGAAACCGTTGGTGTAGGCGATGCTCAGATAGGCGCCGGCGAGGCCGGCGAGCGCGCCGCCCCAGAGGATCGCGAGGGTGCGGACGCGAGGGACGCGGACGCCGCTCGCGCTGGCGGCTTCGGGGTATTCGCCGGTGGCGCGAAGGCGAAGGCCGGCGACGGTCTTGGAGAGAAAGAGCGCGCAGGCGGGGACGAGCAGCCAGCTTAAGTATCCGAGGATGTTTTGCTCGAAAAAGGCGGCGCCGATCACGGGCAGCTTGTGCAGTCCGGGGATCGCGATCGGCTCGAACGCGACAGCGCTGGCGCCGCTCTGGCTGAACTGCGCGCGGAACAGGACGCCGGTGAGTCCGAGCGCCAGGATATTGATCGCCGTGCCGCTAATCACTTGATCGGCGCGCAGGCGCACGGCGAATAGGGCGAACAGCAGGGCGAGGGCCATGCCGGCCGCGATGGCGGCCAGCACGCCGAGCCAGGGGGAATGGGTGTGGTAGGAAACGGTGAAGCCCGCGAGCGCGCCCGCCAGCACCATGCCTTCGATGCCGACATTGATGACGCCCGCGCGCTCCGCCATCACCTCCCCGAGCGCGGCCAGCAGCAGCGGGGTGGCGAGGCGGACGCCGGTAATGAGCAGTCCGGTGAGAATCAGCGCGGTCATGCGTTACGCGCTTTTCTTGTTCTTGATCTCGCTCAGATGCCGCTCTTCCTCAAGCTCCAGCGCTTCCAGGCTCTTGCGCTGCGGCTCGCCGGTCGCCGGGATCAGGTCGGTCACGGCGACCAGGATGGTGTAGCGCAGGGCAAACTTCTTTTCGGCGGCGCTCAGGCGGTTGCGCGCCTCGTCGGAGAGGCCGTCCAGCCACTTCTGGCGCTGCGCTTCCGAGCCCTCGGTATGGCGGGCGCGCAGGGTCTCGGGCAGGGTGATGGGGTCAATATCCACCGCCGCCGTACCGTCGTCGTAGATCTTGGCGACGACGCCGGTCATTCCCCGGTAGTGATTGTAAAACAGCTGCGATTTGGCGTCGGCGGCGACTGCTTCGCGGTCCACCACGGTCGCCCGGTCTTTTTCCGCGATCGGCTTTGACATAATGCGTATTCCTCTTCGGGTAACATAGTCTCGTCTCGCTTCCCCGGCCGTTTGGCGGCGCCGGCTTCTGGGGTAGACTGCTTGCGGAGAATATCGAAACTATGAACACCCTTTCCAATGTTGCAGACGTATTGCTTATTTTAGCATTTTTAGGCTTCGTTGGCGTACTGATCTGGCTCGGCGCGACGGCGGTTCACATAAAAAACTCAGTCGTCGGCAACGGAAAGAAGCTTTATTCGCGTCCGGCCGCGTCTGTGAAGAACCTGACGGTCGCCGGCAAGGGGATCGTGCAGCAGGAAACCGTCCGCGTGAAGCGCATCGGCGCGACCGGCCTGGTCGCGGTTCACGCCGTGCAAGCAACCGTCGCGGAGGCGAAAGTCGCCGTGGATTCACTGCGCGAGGCCGACCTTGGCCCAATCCTTCAGCAGGCGCAAACAGCCGCGAAGTTCGCCAGCGCAGTGGCGCAGACGGTGAAGGCGGCAAAGCAGGAAGCGTAGGACATCCCCTCTGGGTGACTTACCCCCGGCCTCCGGGCGCCCCTCCAGGACAAACCCGCTCCGGCGCTTCGCGCGACCCCTCCCTGGACAAATTCAAAACGAGCTCAAGCGAGTTGAGGGGATGGGTTCCCTCACGTCGCCCGCGCGACTTTGCCCGTTCCCTCGATCGGCGCCGGCAGGGGCTGGCTGACCAGGACGTGGTGCGTCTTCGGCAGGGTGACGGTGAATGCTGAGCCTTGTCCGGGGGTGCTCTTGACGCGGATCGTGCCGCCGTGGGCGTTCACCAGGGCGCGCGTCAGATAGAGACCGATCCCGGTCCCCAGAACGGGCATGGCGGACTTGCCGCTGGGGCTCGCGACATCCTGAATGCGGTAGAACTTGTCGAAGACATGCTCGGCCTGTTCGGGCGTCATCCCCATCCCCTCGTCGCACACGCTGATCTCCACGGACGTTCCCTTATCGTCGATAATGACTTCGACCAGGCCGCCCTCCGGAGAGTATTTGATCGCGTTGCTGAGCAGGTTGATCAGGATCTGCTCGAACTTATCGATATCCCCTTCGACCGGCACCGGCTGCTCCGGAGCGGTGAGGAAGAGCCGGTGCTTCTTCGTGTGCGCGCGCATGATCTCCAGCACCTTCGACGCCGGGCTGCGGACATCGAAGGTGCGCACATGCATCACGACCGGCCGGCCGGCCTCCACGCGGCTGTTGTCGAGCAGCTCGTTTGTCATGCGCAGCAGACGATCGCACTCTCCCTTGATGATGCCGTAGATCTCCGCGCGCTCCTCCTGAGAGACGCCCGCGCCCTGCGGCGTGTCCATCAAATCCAGAGTTTCGATGAAGCCCTTGACAGCGGTGAGGGGGTTACGCAGCTCATGCGACGCAAAGGAAACGAACTCGGCGCGCAGGGCGTCGCCTTCTTTCAGGCGCTGCGCCATACGATTGAGCTCGTGGGCGAGGTCCTGCATCTCATCGCGGCTGTGGACGCCCCGCAGGCGATAGTCCAGATCTCCCTTGCCGATCCGGCGCAGCGCGCCGCCCATCTTGTTGACGGGCTCGATGAGGCGGCGCGCCAGGAAGAACGAGACGATGGCGCTGCTGGCGACGATCGCCACGAACAGCACGATCAGCGGGCGGTCGAGGTTCTGGTAGGCGGCCTGGACGATGGCGGGATCGATCCCCGCGACATCGCGCAGGCTGAGCTGGATAACGGCGGCCACGGAGATCGTCACGATCAGCATCAGCAGCACGCTGAACATGGAGAAGGCGAGGGTGAACTTGTCGGTAAGCCGCACGCGCAGCACCGTGCGGGTGAGCCAGCGCCAGAGCAGCCACATGCCGATATCCATGGAGGCCATCGCCAGCAGCCACATCACGGGGTAGCCGTTCGCCACGGCGAGGTACCGGGGCAGGCTGCCGCTGGCGTTGAGCAGTAAGAGCGCTTCGCCGAGCAGCAGCAGGGAAAAGGCCAGACTCACCAGGGGACGACGGCGCAGGCGGCGCGGCGTGCTGGTGAGCAGTAGCACATAGCCGCCCATCCGGGTCATGGAGACCAGATCGACGAGATGAACGCCCTGGCCGCTGTCGCTGACGGCGGAGATCAGGGCGGCGACGGTAATGCAGGCGAATCCGGCGGAGCGGCAGGCGTGACGCCAGTGGCTCTGGCGCCAGAGGGCGCGGGTCGTCCCATGCGCGGCGTAGTGCAGCCAGCTGCGAAGCGAAAGATACGCAAGGGCGCTGGTCGTGGCGAACAGATAGAAGCCCAGTAAGAACGCCAGGATGCGCATGGGGACGAAGCTCTCCGCGAATCGCGGTTCTTAGTGCGCGAGCGCCGACAGCGCGGGGAAGACGCGCGGCGGGATCGTGCTGCCGGAACCGGGGTTATCGTCCATTCCTACGGATTTTCCGTCGACGATAATTCCCTGTTCGCTCACGGACTTCGCGGCGGGCGAGCGGTCGGCGGCGGGAACGTCCAGGTTCACGATCTGCACGCTGACGGCGCCGTGGCTTTGCTGCGCCATCTGGCGCACGGCCGTGAGAGTCTGCTGGAGCGCTTCGGTCTTCGCCTGGTTGTCCGGAGTATAAGTCCAGCCGACCACGACTTTATGCTTGGCGGTCTTGGGATCGCCGATCTGCTCCTCCGCCGGAATGGGGTCCGTTCCGGGAGGCGCGGCCTGGGCGAGCGGCGCCGGCGCCGGCGTCTTTGGCGTGTCTTTCTTGGTGTCTGACGTCTGCTGCGGCGCGTCCTCATCATGGTCCGCAACGGCGTTGCGCTGCATGCCCTTGGATAAGAATGAAAGGGCGGCCACGAGAACAAGGATAACGACGATGGGTCCTGCGAGCTTCATAAATCTACTCCTGTCGCTCTCATGATACGAGATATCGCCGCGACTGTCAAGAAGGGAAGCACGGTCAGCGAGCCGGGGGAGCAAGGGAGCTGCGAACACCGAGGTACGCCGCCATGCGGCCCGTGACGCCGTCGCGGCGATAGGAGAAGAAATCACGCCCGTTGCGACAGGTGTCTTCGCCGCAAACGGCGATGCTGTCCGGCCTCATGCCGGCGGCAAGCAGCTGGCTGAACAGAATCTGGCGAAGGTTCAGCTGGAATTTGCCGGCGAACTCATCGCTGGGCGTCACAGCGGTCGCCGCGCCCACGTCGCGCCCCCGCGCGAAGTTCCGAAAGACATCGGCGACATCCCGGCCAACCGTGTAGCTCTCGGCGGAGATCGACGGGCCGATGGCGGCGACGCATCCGTCGGGGCGGCATCCCAGCTCCCGCTCCATCGTTTGCAGCGTCTTGGCCGCGATATTCGCGGCGGTCCCGCGCCAGCCCGCATGCGCAAGCCCCACCACCCGCTTCACCGGATCCACGAAATAGACGGGAACGCAGTCGGCGAAGTACAGCATCAGCAGCACATCGGGAACGGCGGTCACCAGCGCATCCGCGCCCGGCGCCGGGGTCAAGCTTCCCGCCGTCACCACTTCCACCACATCCCCATGCACCTGCTCCGCCATCGCGACCTGCGTTTCCGCATAGCCAAGATCGCTCCAGAGCCGCCGCCGATTTTCCAGCACATGGTCCCGGTCATCGCCGACATGCCCGCCCAGATTCAAGCGCTCATACGGCGCGATGCTGACTCCGCCGTGACGCGTGGTGAAGCCCTGGACAACCCCCGGCAGCCAGGACATCGTCGACGCCTGATACACCGGCAAATCGCCCACATTCGCCCGCTTCCACGGCGCTTTGATTAATCCTAACACTGGCGCTCCTCTTCCCCTACTCCGCCATCTCATACAGATCCATCTCGCCCGAGAGCAGCGCTTCTTTGGTCGCCGCCTCACAGAGATGATCTAATTTCGCGATGTATTCGCGGACGGTCATGACCACGGTGGCGTGCGACCAGGTCAAGGGCGACACGGAGATCGGGCCGCCGCTGTAGGGGTGGAGCTGTTCGGCGAGCACGCCGGAGTCGAGCGTGTGCTTGCGGACCCAGTCCAGAATTTCTAAGGCGCGCGACAGGTCTGGCAGGCTCTTGGCCTTGGCGATATACCACTCGGCGAGCCAGAGGGTGCAGATGATCCAGGGGTTGCCGGGAACGTTGGCGACGTCCTGGCTGACCTGGTGGTAGTAATCGTTCTCGTAGCGCGCGACGCCGCCGATGTCGGTGCGGCACCAGAGACGCTGCTCGATCTGGGTCATGGTGGAAACGACCATGGGATCGTCGGCCGGGAACATGCCGAATTGGAAGACGCCGTAGAGACTGCTGTCGATATTGACGTCGGCGTCGATCGCCCCGGTCGCCCGGTCGATGGTGATGCGCCGGACGAAACGCTCGCGCTCCGGATCCCATAGGTGCTTGGCGGCGGCGACCTTGATCTCATCGCGCGCCGTGTTGAATGTCTCCACCCGCTCGAAGTCGCCAAAGGTTTCGGCGAAAAGAGCGGCGGCGTTCAGGCCGGCCCACACGGCGGCCACCGTGAAGGTATGGATGCCGTGCCGCTCTTCCCACAGATCGTAGGAGGCGCCCGGCAGGCCCGTATGCGTGTCCCGGTAGGAGGCCAGGAAGTCGCCGGCGCGCCGGATCAGGGGCGAGTAAAGAGTCCGGATGAATTCGACGTCGCGATACCGCTGGTAGTGCTCCCAGAGCGCCCAGATCACCAGCGCGGTCTCGTCCTCCTGAATGGGGAGCTGCGGGTTGCCCTCCCCGTCGGTCCAGGGGTGCCAGGAGGAGCCGAGCGACTTGTCCGGGTTATACTTGTGCAGCAAGTACCCTTCGGGCAGCAGAACATCCTTGCAGAAGTTGTAGAAGTTCCGGGTAATGTCGGGCTGGCCGGCGAGATCGAGCGCGTAGGCCACCAGAGCGCCGTCGCGCGGCCACATATAGGAATAGGTGTCGTTGTTGAAGTCGAGATAGTCGCTGTCGTTCGCCGCCAGGATCGCGCCCCGGTTGTCGATCTGCGTGCGCAGGATCAGCAGAGATTGCTTGTAAAGCGTGACAATCGAATCGGGCAGGTCGCCGTAGGGGATGTCATCTTTGTTGACCCAGCGATTCCAGTAGGTGCGGACCCGGTGGATAAAGAACTCCGCGCCGCGCTCTTTGACCAATGCATCGATCAGCTTGACGCCCGCGTAATCTTCGGCTGCCGCCAGCCAGTAGTAGACAGTTGCCGTGCGGTCCAATTGGATATGCGCGCCGATCGTGCTGTCCACGGCGCCCTGCGCGATCGGATTTCGCTCCAGCACGCCATCCTCGGCGTCGCGCCACGTCCCCTCCGCGCCATGCGCGCGGGAAACGCCGACCGCGTAGTGGCGCACGCCGAACTTGGGCGGATCGCCGTCCACGCACACATTCGCCAACATCCAGCACTTGCCTTTATAGTGGATCATCGCCTGGAGGTTGGGCGCATAGTACGCCGTGTTGCCTTCGGAGGAGGCCCACAGGTTGAAGTCGTGATGCCAGAACAGCCGCACATCGCGCGGCATCGGCAGCAGGTTCTCGATCTCGACCTTGCGGACATAGAGATCGCGGTCGAAGTCCACGCAGTCATGGCACTTGAGCTGGATTCCCAGTCCCCAGTGCGTCGCGGTGACTTCCGTCACCAGCGTATCGTTCTCATATTTGAGAGATTTCTGCCAGGAGGGCTCGTGGATCCAGGACATTTGCCCGTCTACCCACACGCCAAATCGACAGGCTTGCCCACGGGTATGGTTCTCGAGACCGACATAGGGAAAGTAAACGTCTCGCAGCGTATAGCGCGAATCGAAGGTTATCAAAAGATTGCCGTTGGCAATCGGAATGTCGCGTGGCATATGCTGTTCAGCGCGGCGTAAGCCGGCGCCGCCCTCTCATGGCTCAATTATACCACGTGACTTCGTCGCCGGTTTGTTGACGCAAGCCGGCGGTTCTGTCATAATATGGTATGAGCAAAGCGCGAAAAACTCGGGCAATGGAAGCCGGACGCCCCATGGCGCTGGCGATCACTTTGGGAGCGCTGAGCGCGCTGTGTGTCAGCCTCATTTACTTTATCGTCGAATATCTGAATCCCACGTCGCCTCTTCGGACATTCTTCGATCTGGTCAGTTACAACTACACCAGCACGCTGCCCTCGACCTCCCTCTACCAGCAGCTTTCCAACGACATTAACCGTCAAATGGCGCTGTTCGCCGATCCGGCGGCCTATCTGGTCGGCGGGATTGTGATGGGAGAGACGGTGTCGCGGCGCTACTCGCAGCGCCAGGTGTTCCTCGCCGGCGGCGGCATGGCGTTCGCGCTGAACCTCGTCGCTCTTTCGATCCCCTGGGGCATGCGTCTGGTGAGCCAGCACGGCCACCTTCAGCCCGGCCAGATCGATCCGAAGCTGGAGGCGATGCAGGGGCTTCTGACTCTCTTCTGGATTGGGATGTGCCTGGTCGGCATCGAAATCGGCCTGCGCTGGCGCAACGCCAAACTCAGCGGCGCGGACGCTAAGACCGCTCCGGCCGCGCCCTCACACTGACCCGTCGACGACATGGGGCGGCGCCCTGAGACATCAGTCTCGGAGCGCTCCCAGCCAACGCACCGCCGACGCCTTCACCACAGGGACAGCTCCCTCGTGGCTGACCGTCCCCTCCACCGCTAACAGATCCCCGCGCACCGTCGGAGGAATCAGCCCCGGCGCATCCACGCGCACCAGCGCCTTGCTTCCCGGATCGGAAACGTAAAAGACATCGCCAAGCCGGGCCGAGCCGTTGGTGACGACGGCGTTGACGAACGTGACGCTCTGCCCGTCAGCGACTTTCCCAATTCCCGCGATCGGTCGACGCGGCAGTCCCGGAGTGATCTTCAGCGTCTCCCCGGCATGGACATGGACGGTTCCCAGATCGGTCTTGACGCCGCCGTCCTCCCAGGACGCATAGTAAGCGCCGGGCGTCACGCCGATCACCGCGAAGAATCCGTTCCCATCGGCGCGCGCCTGACGGCGTCCGCCATGCGCGCGGCGCAGCGTCACCACCGCGCCGTCACGCGGCGCGAGACCGTCCGGACTGAGCAGCGTCCCCTGCACGACGCCCGTCTCCGGATGTGATTTCCAGGGCATGGGCGGGATTGCGACATCCTTTTTGTACAACGCCGATTCGCCGAGCGCATCATAAAACTTGGGATCATATTGCAGGACGCCGTCGGGCGCGGAGGCGTCGGCGGTGGTGCTGGCGTAGGAATAGAGCAGCGTTCCCGCCAGATGGGCGCCGCTCATCGACGGCGCGCGCGTCTCGTTGATCTGCCACAGCGATTCCGGGATGGAGTTCATATAGATCGCGGTCCCCATCGCCGCCCGCCGCCCGTACTGATGGTCCTTCAGAAACGCGTTCCACTGCCGCCAATGGTCCCGATGCCTGCCGCTATTCATGTAGGTCATGCCGCAGTCCAGATCCAGGATGCCCTCGCGCATCCAGTCTCGCCACGGCGCGAAGACGCCCTGATACGAGGCGCTCTTGGCTTCGTATTCGGCGTCGCTCTCCGGCCCCTTGCCCCAGCAGATCGTCGCCGCGCTCACGATCACCTTCGGACGCACCGCGACAGCACTGGCGTAAACCCTCCGCACCAGCGCCGTCACCTGATCGCGCCGCCACTGTTTCCAGCGCTCATCGCTCCATACCGGCTGCCCGGTCGTCCCATAGCGGGCGTTATAACGCGCGACTGAAACGGGGTTATATCCCCAGTGTCCCACGGTTTTGTCCGCGCCGCCGTAACGGATAAAGTCCATATGGATCCCATCGACATCGTAATGCCGCACGATATCCGTGTACACCCGAACCGTCCAGTCGGCGGCGGCCGGGTTGCCGGGATCGATCTTCGTCACTTCCGAATCGAACATTTCCTTCGTGTCGGACAATGAGATCCAGTCGGGATGGAGCTTCGGCAGCGCGCGCGGCCCCTTGTTCCCGCCCACCGCGCAGGCGTTCACCCAGGCATGGATTTGAACGCGAGGCAGCCCCGCTTGATGCGCATGCTCGATCAAATACTCCAGCGCGTCGAAGTGCGACGCGTCGTCATCCGCCCACGGCTCATACGACGATCGATAATAGGCGTCCGCCCGTTTGCGCATCTGCACAAACACCGCATTCATGTGCAATTGCCGCACCCGCGCCAGCAGCGCATCGCACTGCGCGGGAGTCTTGTATCCGTCATTGAACCCATCCACCCAGAACGCCCGCAGCTCCGGCCGCTGCGGCCCGTAATCCTTACGCGGCGGAGGCGGCGGAACGGGCTTGGGCGGATCCACGGGTTTTGGCGAGGGCGACGCGGCAATCGGCGCCGGAACAGCAGCGGCGACACGCACGGAAACTTTGGGAGAAGCAGCCACAGGCGGCGCAGCCGGCTGCGCCGCGCAGCCTGCGGCGCCGATCACGCCCGCGAAGAGGGAAACAAGACGAACGATTGGCACAGCGGAATGCTCCTTGAACGGGGCGAGGGAATTAGGAACATTATAGCAACGTCGGGGGAAGCCGGTCAACCGTGCAGGCGTGAAATAAAATCGAGAGAGGCGTCTCGAACAGGCGTGCGGTTTTCGTGAGGTATATTAAATGGCAAGAGGCCAGCCGCTGAAACGACTGGCCTCCTAGTTCACAGGAAAGGAGGTGAAATCCTTGCCTAGAACGAAACAACGGCGGCTTTACGTCGCCATCAAGTGGATTACTGCGATTACATCACTAATTGCGGCTATCTGTCATCTCGTCAAGTAACGGGCTGCCCCCGGAGCGGTGCGTAAACACCACTCCGGGACTTTTAAGAATGCTTAGTATTTATATACCACATTCCCCGTAATTTGAGCCTTTCTTATCCCTATTTGGAAATAATTGTGATCGATCTGGGCGTCAGGTAAACTGAAGATAACCATGAACGGCCCATTCCTTGAGTTGAACTTCTATCAGGACGAAAATGAGCAAGATTTCCTCGTTGCCCTGATAGACTGCCTGATCGAAAACGGAGCCAAGCTGTCCGGCAAGGCGCTCATCCATCGCGGGCCAAATATCAATCAGCAGCCGTTTGGTTTCTCCTCGGACGAATATAAAGAGGAGATCGAAATTGCCTCAGTCGACGACCTGCGGGCGATCAAGGCCGTCGCAGATTCGCGTCTCGTCCAAGTCCCCATCACAAACGCCAGCGGCCTCACTCGCGGCGCGCCAGAACTCGTGACCGTGACAGGAATCTCTGAATGGGCCGCATCCCGGGGAGACAATCACCCTGTCGCGATTTGGGCGTCGGGAGATAAGCTCGACTTCGAAACGCTCCAGTCCCATGCGTTGGCGACTAAGGCCTACCGACGGTTTATCACGATCGTCGAACAACTTGCCCCCGCCTACGCAGCGATTACCATGGAATGCAGTCTTGAGTGCCCTATGGACCTTCGGCGCGATCCAAAGAGTTATGCATTCCATGACTTTTATCTTTCCAATCAATTCTTCGATGATGCTCTCATTTCGAGTGTCGTCGATTTGTGCTCCGACCGGTTCATCAAACCCTTGAGCAACGGCGTTTATATCTCAACGTCGGGTCTATTTATGCCTAAACCACCGAAGAGATCCAGCCAAAAACCCGACTTATCCACGCAGATCGGTCAATTGATTGCATCATCAGAACGATTTCGTACGTATCGATAATAACTATGCCTCTCCCCTGCTTTGACGAAACACTTTGGCCGGTCGCCCCCGCGCCGCCGCTCGCCACGGACGCCGCCCATGTTTGGGGCGTCGCGCTGGACGACGCGCGACTGCCTCTGGATGCGCTGGCCGCGACATTGAACGCCGCCGAGCGGGCGCGGGCGGCGCGGTTCAAGTTCGCGCGCGACCGTGATGCGTTCGTCATCGCGCATGGGGCGCTTCGCGCGATCTTGTGTGGATATCTCGGGTTGGAGGCGCACGAGATTGTCTTTCAAGAAGGCGCTCACGGCAAACCTGAACTCAGCGGGGGGATGGCGGGGTCACTGCGTTTCAATCTCAGCCATACCCACGGCGCGGCGCTGGTGGGAGTGACGCGCAACGCAAGGATCGGCGTGGATATCGAACGAATCCGGGAAGATACGCCGATCCTGGAGCTGGCGCGCCGTTTCTTCCATCCCGATGAAGCCCGGGCGCTGGAGCAAACGCCCTCGGATCAGCAGCTCAGCGCGTTTTTCACCACATGGACGCGCAAAGAAGCGCTGGTGAAGGCGCACGGCGACGGCATCGCGCATCTGCTCCAAGTATTCGCCGTCACGATCGGCCAGCCGCCAGAAGTCCTCGCCAAGCCTGTCGGCGAAGAACATCTCGATTGGCGCATTTACGACGCGCCGACGAATGCAAGCTATCGAGCGTCGGTCGCGTGCGACCGACCAATAACGCTGACACGAAGGCTTTGGCGGCCCACCTCTTAAGCGAGTCAAATATGAAAATCAGCAACGAGAGAAAACGGCGTATCGTCCAGACACTTATCCAATTATTTTCTCTCGCCGCCGCACTTTGTTTGGGTCTTTGGGGGTGGATGGATTTAAGCTACACAAAATCGGGTTATCTCGATTTCATTCTCCACAAGAATCAATATGAACAGATGGTTGCACACGCAAAGCAAAGTGGCGTGCCTCCGGGTGGTTCAAATCGATTTGCTCCGCCCCAGCAACTGTCAAAGAAAGCCACAATTAGGGATGACTATAGCGGATATATCACAACAACGCGAGATCTATCCGGTCACTACACAATCACCATTATTACCAGCGATAAGCACCACGGAGGGGTTTTCGGCTACGTGTACTCAGATTTGACCGTCAAACCGGCAGAAGAAACAGAGACGACTGCTCCATTCCAAAGGCTATCCCCAACACTTGACACGCATTGGTGGATAGCGGAAGGAGACGAGTAATGCTCTCAAGTCTTCAAAGATCATACATCGCTTCGAGCATATAAGCGTCTTTCGGATCGTAGTCGCGGGTGACGGCGGGGCGGCGGAGGTCGATTTTTAGGTCGGCCAGCAGGCGCATGGCGACGGCGCTTGGGCGCTGGGGCAGCCAGATGAGCAGGCTGCCGACGTCCGGCGTTTGCGCGAGGACGATCTGAAGGGGGCTTTCTTCGCCGCGAACAAATGTCCCGAGCGCTTCGCGCAGCTTCGCGGGGTCCGAGAGGCCGGCGGAGAAGGGCAGGTCCGCGCCGAAGAGGATGATGTAGCGCTGTTCGCCGTCTTCGTCGATCTCCTGCAATTCGCGCGCCAGCGCCGCCGTGTTCTTTCCGGTCGCCGCCGTCAACGAACGGTCGCGCGGCAGGTTGTACTGTTCGTAATCTTCGGTGGCGCCGCCGCTGCGAGTGCTCTCCCAAAACCACGCCAGCTCCGGCGCTTCCAGCGCTTCATCGAGATCGTCCCCATGCGCCAGATCCACGCCGCCCGCGATATCGTAGCACTGAACCCCAAACGCGCGGATATGCGCCGTCACGCCGCCGGTCCGCGCCGCGTCTTGCGCGCGCTGAAAAATCGTGTCGAATCGATCCTGTAAATTCATCGTCATTTCCTCACGACTATGATACCCGAGCCAAATGCCCAGACGCCTCTACTTCCTGTATCACGTCTGTGCATGGGCACACCCGATCAAGCGTCAGATGAGCCCAGCCCCGTAGCGCAGGCCGTCAACGAGCAGGGCGACCATGCGCTGCGCGTAGGTGGGGTTGCTGTCGTCGCCACGCATGCAGAGGCCCGCGACGGCGGTCAGCAGTTCGTTCGCGTCTATGTCATTGCGCACTTCGCCGGCAGCGGCGGCGGCGGTGAGCAATGATCGAAGCGCGGGGACGAGGCGCTTCTCGAAGTAGGCGGGCAGGGTGTCGAATGTGGGATCTCCTGAGTGCAGGGCGGAGGCTAGGCCGCGTTTGGTTGCGATGAAGGCCGCGTATCGCTGCATCCAGCGGGCCAGCGCCTCGCTTGGCCCGTGCTCCGCCGCCAGGACCGGCGCGGTGTCCGCGCACGCGTCGACTTCGCGACGGAATACGGCCGCGACGAGATCCGCGCGCTGGGGGAAATGACGATATAGGGTGCCGACGCCGACGCCCGCTTTGGCGGCGATCTCCCGCACCGGAGCGTCCACCCCCGAAGTCGCGAATACCGCCAGGGCCGCCGCCAGCAGCGCATCGGTGTTCCGCTGAGCGTCGGCGCGCACCGGCCGATCCGCGCGGCTCCGAGGCTCTACAACATCCCCCGGACCTTCTGATTGGTCGTTCACAAAACTCCCCTTGACAAAACGGAACAATGTTCCGCATAATCACATATACGGAACATTGTTCCGTATTAGATCTATTATAGCAGATTCCGGCGGCATTGATGAGACGCCAATGGAGAGCAGGAGAATGAGATGGATAGCAAAGTTTGGTTTATCACCGGCGCGTCTCGCGGGTTTGGGCGCATCTGGGCCGAAGCCGCGCTGGAGCGGGGCGACAAGGTCGCCGCGACCGCCCGTAAATTGGCGGATGTGGCCGATCTGACGGAGCGTTTCGGCGACGCTGTTCTGCCGCTCGCGCTCGACGTGACCGACGCGGAGCAAGTCCGGCAGACCGTGGCGCAGGCGCACGCGCACTTCGGCAGGCTGGACGTGGTCCTCAACAACGCGGGCTATTCTCTGGTCGCCACGGTTGAGGAGGCGAGCGAGGCGGATGTCCGTGCTGAGTTTGACACGAACTACTTTGGGACTCTTCGTGTGATCCAGGCGGCCCTGCCCTTGCTGCGGCAGCAGGGCGGCGGGCGTATTCTCGGCGTTTCGAGCACCGTCGGTCATGTGGCGTTTCCGCTGATCGGCTTTTACTGCTCCTCCAAATGGGCGTTTGAGGCGCTCCATGAAAGCCTGGCGCAGGAGGTCAAAGCGTTCGGCGTTGCGGTGACGCTCATCGAGCCCGGCGCATATGCGACTGAGTTCGGAAGCCCCGCGTCGCTGAAGATGGCGCCGGGCATGGATCTCTACAACGAACTGCGCCAACAGGTGTTCGGACGTTTGTCGAGCATGGAGCGAGGCGATCCGCAGGCTACATCAGAAGCGATCTTCAAGGTCGTGGACGCGGAGAATCCGCCGCTGCGATTTATTCTTGGCAGTACAGGTTTGCCCATGGTGCGCGCCGCCTATGAGAGCCGTATCGCTATCTGGGAGGAATGGGCGGATGTCTCGAACTCCGCGCAGGGCGGATCGAATACGAATGCGTGATGGAAAGAATTAGGAGAATACGATGCAGGACAAACTCGTCGCCCTGGTCACCGGGGCCAACCAGGGAATCGGTCTACAGATCGCGAAGGAACTCACAGAGCATGGCTACACCGTACTTGTCGGATCGCGCAGTCTTGAGAAAGGGGAGAACGCCGCGCAGAACATCGGAGCGGACGCCCACGCCGTCCAGCTTGACGTCACGGACTCGGACTCCATCGCTGCGGCGGCGGAACGCATCCGGAGCGAGTTCGGCCGGCTCGATGTGCTGGTGAATAACGCGGCGATCTCACATGCCGGAGAGCCAGGCAGATCGCTTGAGGAGATGATGAATTCGAGCAAGGCGAGCACGGCGTCGCTCGACGAAGTGCGGGCGGTCTTCGAGACCAACGTATTCGGCGTCATCGCCGTCACGCAGGCGATGCTTCCCCTCCTCCGGGACGCGCCGGCGGCGCGCATTGTCAACGTCTCCAGCGGCGTCGGCTCGCTGACGCTGAACTCGGACCCGGCCTTTCCGTATCGCGCAGGCTTCGGCGTCGTCTACGCCGCCTCGAAGACCGCCCTCAACGCGGTCACGCTTTCCTTCGCCATCGAACTCGAGTCGACAAATATCAAGGTCAACGCCGCGAGCCCGGGCTTTACTTCTACGGCTCTCAACAACTTCCAGGGGACGGAGACGGTCGAACAAGGCGCGCGCAACCCTATTCGCGTCGCCCTCGAAACGGATGGCCCCACGGGCGCCTTCACAGGCCCGAACGGCCCGCTCCCCTGGTGATGTTTGTGTTATCGCTTGGCGTCAATGCCTTTGAGGATCAGATCGATTCCGGCGAGAAAATCCATACGGTCGTCGTGATCGCGGAGCTGTTCGGCGACGCTGCGTGCGAATGGGTACTCGTCCGGATCGAGCTGAGACCAGGCGGTTGACATCGTTTCCAGGAAGTCAGATCTGTCGAGGCCGCGCGTCCGGGCAAGCTGCCCATTGGCCGCGTTCTGACCACCGACGCCAAGGACGTAGCTCAGCAAAGCGGACGCGACCGCCCAATGAGTGTCCTCCGCCGCGCCAAGCGCGCGAACCTGCTGACCGATGCGTTCAAAAATGCGCACGATGGGCAGATGCCCCGGGGCGTCTGTGAGCGCCGAACCAACCCACGGATGCGCGTCGATCGCGTCGAACATGCCCAGCGCCAGGGCGCGGATTGTCGCCTGCGGCGTCGCGCCGGCCACGCACGCCTCCAGCGTGCGGGCGACGATGGCGTCGCAGGCGGCGGTCAGCAGATCGCTCTTGTTGGCGATATGCCAGTAGATAGCGCCGGGACCGGTGGCGAGCCGTTCGGCCAGAGCGCGGAACGTCAGACCATCTTCTCCTCTGCTGTCCAAAATCTCGATCGACGCTTCAATGATGCGATCCCGTGAGAGTGATTCTTCCCGCCGCTGGGCGCCGCGCGCTTTTTTGACCATGCCTTATCTTGACATATATTGGATGCCATGTCAAAATAATGGAACGCCGTTCCAGAGCTATTTGCGAAGTTTCCAACGGCGGCATGAAACCACGAAGGAATCTCAAATGAATACTCCAATCGCGATCATCGGCGCTGGGCTCGGCGGCCTGACGCTTGCGCGCGTCCTCCACGTTTACGGCATTGCGGCGACAGTCTACGAAGCGGACGCTTCGCCGGACGCGCGGGCGCAGGGGGGCATGCTCGACATCCATGAAAACAACGGGCAGCTTGCGCTAAAAGCAGCAGGACTCTTTGATGAGTTCCTCGGGATCATCCACCCGGGCGGCCAGGAAACACGGGTGCTCGACAAGGACGGCAATCTCTTGTTTGAAGACCCTGACGACGGAACAGGCGGTCGGCCGGAAGTCCCCCGAGGAGAGCTTCGCCGAATTCTGCTGGAGTCGCTTCCCGCCGGCGTGGTCCGCTGGGGACACAAACTGGCGGCGGCAACGCCCATTGGCGGCGGGCGCCACGAGCTAGTCTTTGCAGACGGCTCAACCGTGACGACCGGCCTCCTCGTAGGCGCGGACGGCGCCTGGTCAAGAGTCCGTCCACTTCTTTCCGAGGCAAAACCGGCGTATGTCGGCGCGTCCTTCATCGAGACGTATCTGTTGGACGGCGACAACCGTCATCCCGCGAGCGCAAAAGCAGTCGGCGGCGGCGCGCTGTTTGCTCTCGCGCCGGGAAAAGGCATCCTCGCACACCGTGAGCCCAATGGCGCGCTGCACACGTATGTCGAGCTGAACAAACCAAAGGAGTGGATTGACAACATCGACTTCTCCAACCCAGCAACGGCCCTGACAAAAGTCGCCGAAGAGTTCGACGGCTGGGCTCCGGAACTGACAGCGCTCATCACCAACGCGGACACGGCTCCTGTGCCTCGCCCGATCCATGCGCTCCCGATCGACCACAAATGGGACCGCACGCTCGGGGTGACCCTGCTCGGCGATGCGGCGCACCTGATGATCCCGTCTGGCGAAGGAGCCAACCTCGCCATGTTCGACGGCGCGGAGCTTGCGAAAGCCATCGCCGCCCACCCTGGCGATGTGGAAGCCGCGCTCCTCGCGTATGAAACGGACCTCTTCCCCCGCAGCGCATCCGAAGCCGCCGACGCGGAAGAAGTGCTCCACGTATGCCTCGGCCCCAACGCGCCCCAGAGCCTGGTGGATTTCTTTACGAACAACCAACCTGCCTGATAAGATCTGTCAATGGGTGTGAATTGGGCAGGCGAATGTTAACCCACCCCATTGACAACAATTCCCATATCTGCTATCATATCCGCACAAACAAACTACATATTGATGTTTATGGGGCAGCGCTGTCGTGGCGCTGCTGAAACAACGGGGGAAGTCCGGTCATTCCGGCACTGTCTCGCAGCGGTCGGCTCAAGGGAGCCTAGTCCGAACGCCCGCCCATGAATTGCTCACAGCTTCCCCTTCGACAGAGAGGGGTGTGATTGCGTCCATGGCCGCGCCGGCCTTCCCTTCTTCACCACTTCGCCGGCGTCCCTCGCGCTCTTCATGCCTCCCTGGCGCACGGGAGACAATGACTAGAGACAACGCGAAGGGAGCCTGCGCCAATGGCCGTATCACCGACATTTTCCGAAACCAACTCATCCCCTGAATCCACTTTAGGCTCCGTACGCAAACGCAACGGCGTCGTCGCCGCGTTTGACGGCGTCCGTATCCACAAAGCCATCGAAAAGGCGTTTCGCGCCGAAAAGCGTTTGACGCCGGACGAGATGCTCAGTGTCGATCTGACAAACGCAATTGACGCGCACGCCAATGCCGTGATCGCATGGAGCGCGGCGCAGGACGATCTGAACGTTGAGGCGATTCAGGATGAGGTGGAGCGGGTGCTGATGGCGGCGGGCGCGCACGGCGTCGCGCGGCGTTATATCCTGTACCGGGAGCAGCATGCGGAAAAGCGGCGGGCGCGGGCGCTCTGGTATCGACGCGCCGACGGGAGCGAAGCGGTTCTGGACACGGACGCCCTGCGGGCCAGCATTGAGGACGCTTGCGCGGGTCTTGGGCCGGATGTCAGCGCTGAGCCGGTGGTCAAGGAAGCCCTGGGATCGCTCTATGCCGGCGTGACGGAATCCGAAATCGCGCAGTCGATGATTCTCGCGGCCCGCTCGCGCGTGGAAATCGAGCCGGGCTACAGCAGCGCCGCCGCGCGTCTGCTGCTCGGCGTGCTGTACGGCGAAGCGACGGGAACGCCGTCGCGGATCGTGGACGCCGATCGGATCTACGCCTCTTATTTCAAAACGTATTTCACGCAGGCCGTCGAAGCCAAGCTGCTCAATCCCGAGATGCTGACGTTCGACTTAGATAGTCTCGCCGCCGCCATCCATGGCGAGCGCGACTTGCAGTTCCAGTTTCTGGGCTTGCAGACGCTTTACGACCGCTATCTGATCCAAGATAAAGGACGCCGCATTGAGTTGCCCCAGCTGTTCTGGATGCGGGTCGCGATGGGCCTGTCACTGCGCGAGGATGATCGCGAGGCTCGGGCCATCGAGTTCTACACGCTGTTGTCGCAGTTCCACTTCACGTCGGCCACCCCCACTCTCTTTAACGCCGGCACGCTGCATTCCCAGCTCTCATCGTGCTACCTGACCACGGTTCCGGACGATCTGGGCGGCATCTTCTCCAGCATCCGGGACAATGCGTTGCTCTCCAAATGGGCGGGCGGTCTCGGCAACGACTGGACTGGGGTCCGCGCCCTCGGCGCGGAGATCACGGGGACGGGCGGCAAAAGCCAGGGCGTCATCCCCTTTCTGAAGGTCGCCAGCGACACGGCGGTCGCGGTCAATCAGGGCGGCAAGCGCAAGGGCGCGGTCTGCGCCTATCTCGAAACCTGGCACCTGGACATCGAGCACTTCTTGGACCTGCGCAAGAACACGGGCGACGACCGCCGCCGCACGCACGACATGAACACGGCCAACTGGATCCCCGACTTGTTCATGCAGCGCGTCGCCGCCGGCGGCCAGTGGACGCTGTTCAGCCCGAACGACGTCCCCGATCTGCACGATACTTACGGCGCGGCGTTTGAAGCGCGCTACACGGAATATGAGCGCCAGGCCGACGCCGGCCAGATCGCCCTCTTCAAGCGCGTTCCCGCCTTAGATTTGTGGCGCAAGATGCTCGCCGCCCTCTTCGAGACCGGCCATCCCTGGATCACCTTCAAGGACCCCTCCAATGTCCGCTCCCCCCAACAGCACGTCGGCGTCGTCCACAACTCCAACCTCTGCACGGAGATCCTGCTCAACACGTCCGAAGAAGAGACCGCCGTCTGCAACCTCGGTTCGATCAACCTCCAGGCGCACCTCACAGACGGCGCGCTCGACCATGCGCGTCTCCAGGCCACCATCCAAACCGCCGTCCGGATGCTGGACAACGTGATCGACATCAACTACTACCCGACGCCGCAGGCCAAAACCGCCAACCTGCGCCACCGCCCCGTCGGCCTCGGCGTGATGGGCTTCCAGGACGCGCTTTACACCCTCGGGAGCAGCTACGCCAGCGACGCCGCCGTACAGTTTGCCGATGAAAGCATGGAAGCCATCTCCTACTACGCGTTCTTAGCATCCTCACAGCTGGCCGCCGAGCGCGGTGCCTATCCCACTTACCAAGGCTCGCTCTGGAGCCAGGGACAACTCCCGATCGACACCATCGACCGTCTCGCCAAAGAGCGCGGCGCCGATGTCTTGATGGATCGTTCCAGCACGCTGGACTGGACCGTTGTTCGCAGCGCGATCCAGCAAAGCGGCATGCGCAACAGCAATGTCCTCGCCATCGCGCCGACCGCGACGATCTCCAACATCGTCGGCGTCAGCCAATCGATCGAGCCGACTTACAAGAACCTCTACGTCAAGAGCAATCTGTCCGGCGAGTTCACGCAGGTCAACACAGCGTTGGTCCAAGACCTCAAGGCGCTCGGCCTCTGGGACGCCGAGATGCGCGACGATCTCAAGTACTTCGACGGCTCGCTCTTAGAGATTGAGCGCATCCCGCAAGAGATCCGCGATCGCTATCGCACGGCTTTCGAGATCGACGCCCACTGGATCATCGAATGCGCCAGCCGCCGCCAGAAGTGGATCGACATGGGCCAATCGCTCAATCTCTACATGGATCAGCCCAGCGGTAAGAAACTGCACGAAATGTACTTCCTCGCCTGGGCCAAAGGCCTCAAGACGACCTACTACCTGCGCACCGTCGCCGCCACCCAGGTCGAAAAGTCCACCTTAGACATCAACCGCCGCAGCATCCAACCCCGCTGGATGAAGAATCAAAGCGCCTCGGCCGACATCCAAGTCGAACGTGTAGCCGAGACTTGCACGCTTGGCGCGGAGTGCGAGGCTTGCCAGTAGAGAGCGCCCCTTAACGCCACGCGCATTGAGGAAGCCGGCGAATGAATTCGCGCCTATAAAAACGGTCGTCCACCTCCGTGGACTTAGGAACATCCACGATCACGTTTCTGAACCCACGCAGGCGGGTGACCGTACTTCTAGGCGCGAATTCATTCGCCGGCTATCCTAACGGGCGCTCTGCTTTTGTCCCAACAGGAAACCCGAATGAATTACACCGAAACCACCCTCCCCACCGTCGCCGAACCCGCCTCCGCGCCCGCGCGGAAGCGACTGATCAATAGCAGTCAGGTTGATGTCAACCAGCTCATGCCTCTGCAATACCACTGGGCATGGGAACACTATGTCAACGGCTGCGCGAACCACTGGATGCCGACCGAGGTCTCGATGGGCGCGGATATCGCGCTCTGGGGATCGAACGGGCTGACCGACGCCGAGCGACTTGTGATTTTGCGCAACTTAGGCTTCTTTTCGACCGCCGAGAGTCTGGTTGGGAATAACTTGGTCCTGGCGATCTTCAAGCATATCACCAACGCCGAATGCCGCCAGTATTTGCTGCGACAGGCGTTTGAAGAGGCCGTCCATACTCACACGTTTTTGTATATCGTGGACAGTCTGGGCCTGAGCGAGCGCGAAGTGTTCAACATGTATCGAGAGGTCCCGGCGATCTCGCGCAAGGACGAGTTTGAAATGGCGCTGACCGCCGACGTGCTCGACCCGAACTTCAGCACGGAGACCTTTGAAGGCGGCCAGAAGTTCCTGGAGAATCTGATCGGATACTATTTGATCATGGAGGGGATCTTCTTCTATACGGGCTTTGTGATGATCCTCTCGTTCCACCGGCAAAATCGGATGACGGGGATTGGAGAGCAGTTCCAGTATATTCTGCGCGACGAGACCACGCATCTCAACTTCGGCATCGATTTGATCAACGGGATCAAGCAGGAGAATCCCCATCTGTGGACGCCCGAGTTCCAGGCGCGCATTCTGGATCTGGTAGACCAGGCGGTGTCTCTGGAGATTGCGTATGCGTGGGACTGCCTGCCCGAGGGAATTCTGGGGCTGAATGGGGATCTGTTCCAGGAATATGTCCGGCACATCGCGGACCGGCGTCTGGAGCGCATTGGACTGCCGGCGCAGTACGGCGCCTCGAATCCGTTCCCATGGATGAGCGAGACGATGGACCTCGGCAAGGAAAAGAACTTCTTCGAGACCCGCGTGACCGAGTATCAGTCGGCCGCCGGGTTGACGTGGGATTAACGGGTCCTGTGCGGGCGCTCACAAAATGCGCGCCCGCCTCTTGACATCTTGTTTTAAAAAGCTGTATACTCCCCTCACCTCACCGATGAGCAAATCTTCCTGATCGTCAGCATTGCCGCTCATCCATTTCCCAATTTTTGCACTCCCAATTTGCGTCCTCGTTCTGACGCGCATATGTTTCACCCCCGCCGTAAGTTCCTGGGCAATGGCTGCCTGACTCATGCAATGACGCCCATTCTCTTGCAAGTCCGGCACGTAAACCATCACTCAGGAGAACAGACACATGCGCATGCATCGGTTTACGACCGAAGCGACTTTCCGAGGACTCGCCACCATCGCAATCCTGGCGGCCTCAGCTCCCATTGCCCATGCACAAGCGGCCGGCGCCCCCACGGAAACCACGCCCAATCCCACCCCGCCGGCTCCGGCGGCCACGGAGCCCCCCGCTCCGCCCAAGCAAACGCCCGCCGAAGTTTCGCCCAACGCGATTACGGTCTCCGGTCTGATCGATTTCTACTATCAGTATCAGTTCAGCAGCCCAACTAAGGGACAAAAGCTGACGGGGCGGATCTACGACTTCCGTCACAATACGCCGACGCTTTCCCTTGCCTGGGTGGACGTCAAAAAAGCCGCCCAGCCCGGCGGCTTCGGATTCACGGCGAGTCTGGCGACCGGCGATTCCGCGGACGCCGATGTCGCGAACCCGTATTCCAATCAAGGGGAAGCGCGGTTCAAGAACATCGCGCAGCTGTTCGCGACCTATACCGACAAAAGCGGCTTCACCGCCGACTTCGGAAAATTCCTCTCCCCGTACGGCTACGACACCACGAAAGTCATCCTAAATCCCAATTACTCCCTCACCGACGCCACCTTCTTAGTGCCCAACTACGAGGCCGGCCTGCGCATGACCTACCCTGTCAAAGCGATCAACACCGCGTTCTCCCTCTTCGTCGTCAACTCCCTCTACCACACCGCCACCTCCGGCGTTCAGGAAGATAATGGGACCAAGGACTTCATCGTGCGGGCGAACTACACCACTCCCGACGGTAAGTTCAACTATATCCCGGCCTATGGTTTCGGCAAGGATAAGCTTGGCGTCGGCAATGAAAACGTCGTCCTGTTCGACAACTGGCTGACCTATCACCTGACAGCCGCCGACACGCTCGCCGGCGAATACGTCTACCGCAAGGACACCAACAAGGGCGGCAATTACGATCTCACCGGACATGGCTACGGCGCGTACTACCGCCGTCAGCTCGATCCGAAGAACGCCGTGATCTTCCGCGTCTCGGGATTCCAGAAGAAGGTGAAGAGCTTCTTCACTCTTCAGGATACGATCGCGGGCGGGCTTCAGGACCTCGCCGTCGTTCCCTCGGTCACCGGAACCAGTGAATCGAGCGTGCAGACGAACGAAGTCACGGCGACCTATGAGATCAAGGTCACGCCGGCGCTCACCACACGCATCGAATACCGGCACGACAGCAGCAGCAATGGGTCGGTATTTGGCTATGTGAACGGCGATTCGGCCAGCCCGACCGACAAGCAGGATACGATCACGGTTGCGGGGCTTCTCACTTTCTAAAAGACGACGCACTACTATCAGACTGCCAGGAGGATTATTGATGACGCGAGATTTGTTTACGACCCGAGCGGCGACGAGCGCGCGCTGGGGCGCTTCGATCCTGCTGAGCGCGGCGGTGCTGGCGGGCTGCGGCCCGAAAAAAGAAGCAGCAGCGCCCAGCGCTCCCGGAGCGCCGGCGGCGAGCGCCCCGGCCGACGACGGGAACAGCGTCAAGGTGGGCGTTCTGCACTCGCTGAGCGGCACGATGTCAATCAGCGAAGTCTCGGTGCGCGACGCCACCCTGATGGCGATCGATGAGATCAACGCGTCCGGCGGCGTGATGGGCAAAAAGATCGTTCCTGTCGTCGAGGACGGCGCGAGCGACTGGCCGACCTTCGCCGAAAAAGAAAAGAAGCTGATCCAGCAGGATCACGTGGCGGTCACCTTCGGGTGCTGGACGAGCGCGAGCCGCAAGGCGGTCAAACCGGTCGTCGAGAGCCTCCACGGTCTGCTGTTCTACCCGGTTCAGTACGAAGGTCTGGAATCGTCCCCGAACATCTTCTACACTGGCGCGGAGCCGACCGAGCAGATCGTCCCCGCCGTCGATTATCTTCTGAAGCAAGGCAAGAAGAAGATCTATCTGCTCGGCTCGGATTATGTCTTCCCGCGCACGGCCAACAAGATCATCAAGGCTCAGCTTGCCGCCGAGGGCGGCACGGTGGCCGGTGAAGAGTACACGCCGCTCGGAGGCACCGAATACAGCACGATCATCAGCAAGATCAAGGACGCCAAACCGGACGCGATCTTCAACACCCTGAACGGCGATAGCAATGTCGCCTTCTTCAAGCAGTTCAAGGACGCCGGCTTCACGCCGGACAAGCTCCCCGTTCTCTCGGTCAGCGTCGCGGAAGAAGAGAAGTACGCGGCATCGGACCGGCGAACATCGCGGGCCATCTGGTCGCCTGGAACTACTATCAGACGACCGATACGCCGGAGAACAAGAAATTCGTCGCCGCCTACAAGGCCAAATACGGCCAGGACCGCGTGACGGACGACCCGATCGAAGCCGGCTACTTCGGCGTTTATCTCTGGAAAGCGGCCGTCGAAAAGGCGAAATCCTTCGACGTCGCCGCCGTCACAGCCGCCGCCGACGGCGTCACTTACGCCGCCCCCGAAGGCGAAGTGAAGATCGACGGCGCGAACCATCACACCTGGAAAACCGCCCGCATCGGCAAGATCCGGCCCGACGGCCTGATCGACGAAGTCGGCGGCTCCGGCAAGCCGATCGAGCCCGATCCGTACTTGAAGAAGTATGCCTGGGCGAAGGGGTTGTAGTAGGGACCTATTCCCCGGCGGCTGTCCCCCCCGCAAGGGCAGAGGCCGGCGGTTAAAACCGCGCCTGCCAGAGCGCAGAAACCCGCCTGCGCGGATTACATCATCGCAGCCGATACCGCCGAATTTAACGCATATATTAGGCGGTATCGTTTCGGACAATGTAGTCCCCGAAGGGGGACTTCTGCGCTCTCCAAGGCGCGACTTCAGTCGCCGGCTGCCGTATCTGAACGCCATTGGGGATGGGGCGGCGCCCCAACAGAAAGACACACCATGAGTAATATCCTCTCACAAGCCTTCAACGGCTTGAGCCTGGGGTCGATCCTCCTGCTCATCTCGCTGGGACTCGCCTTTTCGTTCGGCCTGATGAACGTCATCAATATGGCGCACGGGCAATTCCTGATGGTCGGGGCCTACACGGCGTACGTCTTTCAGCAGACGCTGGCGACGCCGCTGGGCGGGACCGAGCATGGGGTATGGTTCGTACTCGCCATTCCCGCCGCGTTTTTAGTCACGGCGTTTTTGGGCTGGCTGCTGGAGATTGGCCTCATTCGCTTCTTATATGGGCGACCTCTGGATACGCTGCTGGCGACCTGGGGCGTCGGTCTGGTCTTGCAGCAGGCGGCGAAGAGCATCTTTGGCGCGCCGAATGTGCAGGTTTCCGCGCCGTCGTGGCTAGACGGCGGCTGGGCGGTCACGCCGGATCTGATGCTGCCGTACAGCCGCATCTTTATCATTGGCCTCGCGACGGTGTCGGTCATCGCCATCTATGTCTATTTGAATAAGTCCACGGCCGGGCGGCGGCTGCGGGCGACGATGCAAAACCGGGAAATGGCGGCGTGCCTGGGCGTCGCCTCCCGGCGGGTCGATGCCGGCACGTTCGCGCTCGGGGCAGGGCTGGCGGGGATCGCCGGCTGCGCGCTCACGCTGATCGGGCCGATCGGGCCGTCGCTGGGCACGAACTATATCGTAGACGCCTTTATCGTCGTCGTCCTGGGCGGCGTGGGACGTCTCCCTGGCACGATCCTGGCCGCGCTGATCATCGGTGTCGCCAACACGCTTCTGGAGCTCGGCACGACGGCTTCGCTGGGAAAAGTGCTTGTCTTCGCGCTCGTGATCGCCTTCCTGCAATGGAAGCCCAAAGGGCTGGTCGCGTTGCGCGGCCGTTAGAGGAGAAAGACTATGGCCGCTCTCGCGATTTTACGACAGCCCAAAGTTCGCTTCTGGATCACGTTCCTATTGATCGGCGCCGTGCTGCTGATCGCCGCGCCGCTGGGCCTGCCCGTCTTCCGGCTCAACTTGCTCGGCAAATTCCTCGCCTACGCTATCGTCGCGCTCGGGCTCGATCTCATCTGGGGCTATGGCGGCATGCTGAGCCTGGGACAGGGGCTCTTTTTCGGCATCGGCGCCTACTGCATGGCGATGTATCTGAAACTGGAAGCCTCGGGCAAAAGCCTCCCCGACTTTATGGACTGGAGCGGCGTCACCAAACTGCCCTGGTTCTGGCAGCCCTTCCACTCCGCGCCGTTCGCCATCGTCATGGCGGTGGTTATCCCGATGGCGATGGCGGCGGGGATCGGCTATCTCATCTTCCGCAGCCGTGTCCAGGGCGTTTACTTCTCGATCATCACGCAGGCGCTCACGATGATCGTCAGCATCCTTCTGGTCGGCCAGCAGCAGGTCACCGGCGGCACCAACGGCATCACGGGCCTGACCACCATCTTCGGCCACGACCTCGCCGGCGACGACACGCAGCGCGGCCTTTACTATGTGAGCGTGCTGGCGCTCGGCGTCACCTATCTGCTCTGCCGCTGGCTGGTGACCTCGCGCTTGGGCCGACTGCTGGTCGCGATGCGCGACGACGAGAACCGCGTCCGATTTTTGGGCTACAACCCGATCGCGCTCAAGACGCTGATCTTCGCGATCTCCGCCGGTCTTGCGGGCCTCGCGGGCGCGCTGTTCGTTCCGCAGGTCGGCATTATCTCCCCGTCGGCGATGGCGGTCGCGCCGAGTATCGAGATGGTCATCTGGGTGGCGGTCGGCGGGCGCGGCACGCTGGTCGGCGCGGTCCTGGGCGCGCTGCTCGTCAACACGGCGCGCACCTCCTTCAGCGAGAGCTATCCGGACATCTGGCAGTATTTCCAGGGCGCGCTGTTTATCGGCACGGTGCTTCTGTTCCCGTACGGCCTCGTCGGATTCGCGAAACAGCTAGGCGAGAAATGGCGGGCGCGCCGAGGCGGCAATCTTCGGTTCGCGTCGGCGCCGGCGGAGAGCGCCGAGCGAGAGGCGGTGGGATCTTAACGCAATGCAAACACAACCGATTCTCGATATCCAAAACGTGACCGTCTCGTTTGACGGGTTCAAAGCTCTGGACGGCCTCAACTTCTCAATGGCCTACGGCGAGCTGCGCTTTCTGATCGGCCCCAACGGCGCCGGAAAGACATCGCTGCTGGACATTATCACCGGCAAAACGCGGCCGCGCGAGGGCGCGGTCCTGTACGACGGCAACGGCGACATCCAGCGCTGGGCGGAGCACAAACGGGTGCAGAAGGGCATTGGGCGCAAGTTCCAGACGCCGACCATCTTCCCCAGCCTCACGGTCTACGAAAATCTGGAAGCCGCCGTCGGACGCACCGACAGCGCGGCGCGTCTCATGGCGCCGATGAGCGCAGATCAAAAGTCGCGCGTGGAATCGATCCTGGAGGCGACGGGGTTGGAAGCGCGGCGAGGCGCGCGCGCCGGGGTGCTGGCGCATGGGGAGAAGCAGTGGCTGGAGATCGGCATGCTGCTCATTCAGGAGCCGAAACTGCTGCTGCTCGACGAGCCGATCGCCGGCATGACCCGCCGAGAGCGCGACCGCACCGGCGAGATGCTCCAAGAGATCGCCAAGGAGCGCTCGGTGCTGGTCGTGGAGCACGATATGGACTTCGTGCGCAAGTACGCGACCAAAGTGACGGTGCTGCACACCGGCAAGCATCTGACGGAAGGCTCCGTGGAGTCCGTGCAGAACGACCCGCGCGTGATCGAAGTGTATCTGGGCCGCAAGCACGAGGAGGCGGCGCACTGATGTTAAGCATTCAAAATCTCAATGTCAACTACGGCGAAAGCCGTGTCCTGCACGATGTCTCCATGGATGTCGCCGACGGCAGCGTCGTCTGCCTGATGGGCCGCAACGGCGTCGGCAAGACAACCTTGCTCAAGAGCATCATGGGGATCTTGAAAGCGCGCGGCGGCCATGTCACCTTCGGCGGCGCGGACATGACCACGCGTCCGCCCAACGTCCGCGCCCAGTCGGGCATCGGCTACGTCCCGCAGGGACGCGGCATCTTCCCCTATCTCACCGTCTACGAGAACCTGCTGATGGGCCTGGAAGCCTTTGGAAGCAAAAAGCGCGACATGAGCGGCATCGACCGTGTCTACGGGACCTTCCCGGTGCTCAAGGAGATGGCCGGCCGAACGGCCGGCGCGCTCAGCGGCGGCCAGCAGCAGCAGCTCGCCATCGGCCGCGCCCTTGTCCGCCACCCCAAACTTCTCGTGCTCGACGAGCCCACGGAAGGCGTCCAGCCCTCGATCATGCACGAGATCGAAAACGTCATCGCCTCCCTGCGCGACGACGGCGGCATGGCGATCCTCCTCGTCGAGCAGTTCCTCGACTTCGCCCTGCGCGTCGGCGACCGTTATTACGTGATGGAGACCGGCCGCATCGTCTCCCAAGGCTCCATGGCCGAGTTCTCCGACGACGTGGCGCGGGAATACCTGGCGGTGTAAGGAGCGGCCCTTCAGCAACACGACTGATTTTCGCGCCCCAAAGTTGAATCAGGCTGTGGATATTGACGCAATTCCCACGGGAAAGACCGGCGATTGATGTGTTTTGCCGATTTAATGACGCAAAACGCATAAACCGCCGCCTCTGAATCCACCGTATTCTCATGTGATTGCGCGGCTAACGTCATCCTCGCGCGCTAATCCTCACAAGAGTAGTTTCTTCGCGTACCGGGCAATAAATTACCCGGCTGGGGCGCTTCGCATTAAGGACCCCGCAATAAATTACGGGGCTGGGGGCGCTTCGCGCCGACCGTCCGTACCGGACGGAAGATTGCCAACGCAAACGATCACATTCTTCCGTCCGGTACGGTGGGCGCCCTTTGGGCACTGGTTGCGAAGCAACCCCCAGCCCCGTATTTCAATGCGGGGGCAGAGTCAGCTCCGTAATTTATTGCGAGATCGAAAAATACTCCCCCTGTGAAGCGCTCTCATCCCGAATCGATACATCCCCAATTCGCACAGTTTCTCACGGAAGAATCCCATGACGTAAGAAATGGTCTTGACACGTCAAGCCAAACGTGATAGACTTTGCTGTCTTGATATACTACGTAATACTATATTCATCAAGGCAGCTCGCCTACCGGAATCGCAATATCAGTTTCTTAGCGATAAATGCAATTCAGAAGAAAAGAGGAGGTTCAATCACCGAAAACACATGCTGCGGAGCTGGCGTTAAGATTAAGTATTATTGCCACAAATGCTGTTTACTCAAAAGGAGAATCCAATGTCGTATTTGAGACCATCGCGGACGGCCGCGTTGATCGGAGCGATCGGCTTCTTGGGAGGCGCGGCCAGCCGGCCGGCGCTCGCTCAAATGCCTGGCAGCTACACCACATCCTGGCTCGGCGACACATTTGGGCAGGGTGGCTCCTCCACCGCGACCGGGCAATACTGGATGCAGGATTATATCGCGCAGATGACCGTCCAATCTGACGGGACATGCTGGACATCCGGCCCCTGGGATGAAGGCGGGCGCACTAATGGCGAGTATAAAGACGGCCTTGTGGTCGGCAACCAGAACAATAACATCAATAACCAGTCGGTCTCCGTCGGCGGGCATACCTGGACCATCAACGGCGCCAGCGTCACCAGCGACGACGGGCGCTCGCTGCCCAGTCCCGGCGCGCCGGGCGCGCTGGGAGTCGCCAGCAACGGCCAGCTTCTGGTGGCCGACAACGGCTCACGCTCGCAGGTCCTATTCTACAATGTCTCCGGAACTCCCAGTCTGGCCGGAACTTTCGGCGTGCAGGGTGGAATCAGCGCTTCCTATACGGCGACATATGACGTGCCGGCGGCCACCAACTCCCCCGACTACCCCACCGGAACCTATGGCCCCGGCGTCTACCATCCGTTCAAACTCTGGAATATGACCGGGGTCGGCGAGGACAGCACGGGACGGCTCTTTGTCAGTCGCGAGGACACGGGCGGCGGCAGCGCCATTCTGTGCTTCAAGCAAAACGGCAGCGGCAACTGGGTGCTGAACTGGCGGATCGAAGGCTATTGCTTTGTGGACAATGTGGATTTCGACGCCTCCACGGACGGCCAGGATGTCTACGGCGTCCAGGAGCATTACAAGATGGATTACACGCAGACCCTTCCGGGCGCCGAGTGGTCCATCTACGGCTTTACGGCGGACAATCTGCATTACCTGAACGATCCGCGCAATGTCGACACCGTGCATGCAGGCCAGGAACATGGATTGACTTCCTGTTGGTATCGTAATGTCGGCGGTCACCGTCTGCTTTTCGTCGAGGGCATGACGACCCAGATGCTCAATATCTTCCGCTTCCAGAGTGGAAACGACGTCGCCGTTCCCACGGGCCTCGTCATGGAGACAAGCCATACCATCTATGGCGTATCCAACGGATTGTTCTGGCCGCCCAACCGGCCGGCGTCCGGCAGCGGCACGACGATCTGGAGCGACACCAACGACGACGGCAATTACCAGAGCGGCGAGTTCAGCGCGGCCTCCTATGGGTACACCTACGGCCAGTGGATCGACAGCGCCGGCAATATCTGGTGGGGAGGCAATCCTCTTGTCGAGAGCAAGCTCACCTCGTTCGACTCGGCCGGCAATCCGGTCTACGCCAGCTCCGGCGTGCAGAGCTTCAATATCAGCGGCATGCCCAGTGTCGGCAACATCCAATACGAAGAAGCGCAGGACCGCATGGTGCTGTGCGATAAGGCGGGAGAAGGTCTGACCGGGGGCAGCATCTATGTCATCAACGGATGGAGCACCGGCAACAGAACGGCGACAAAAGTGTTCACGATGACGAGCAATCAGCCGACGGGCTTCAGCGCGGCCGGCGACTATCTCTTTGAAGTCGGTTACGCCAGCCGAGGCAAGGTCTGGGTGCATAGCCTGGTGGACGGATCGCTGACCGGCACGATGGATGTTCCCTCGTCCCTGGGCGGCAACGGCTACAGCGGCAACGTGGACATCGGCTACGGGATCCACGCCTTCAAGCGAGCCAATGGCGAGTACGAGGTCGCGGTCGAGGACGATTATATGGCGAAGGTCCTTCTGTATCGATGGAACCCCAATGGCGCCGTGGGCGGAGGCGGAACGCCGGAAGCGGCGTACCATGGACCGCACAATATTCCCGGCTCGATGGAGGCGGAGGATTACGACACCGGCGGGCAGGGCGTCGGCTACAACCAGACCAACGCCGGAGGACAGACAGGGTATCGAACGGACAACAACGGCGCCATCGAAGCGAACACCGCCGACAACAACGGCTACGATATCGGCTGGGCGGGATCCGGGCAGTGGGCGAAATATACCGTCGTCGTGGCCTCCGCCGGCGCTTACACGGTCAGCTTCCGCGTGGCGTCGCCCACCGGACAAACCGGCGCATTCCACCTTCAGGACGCCAACGGCAACAATCTGAGCGGCCCGATCAACGTTCCCAATACGGGCGCCTGGAACGCCTGGCAGAATGTGACGGCGACCGTGACGCTTCCGGCGGGATCCCAGATTCTGGAAATTGTCCAGGACAACTCCGGCTGGAATCTCGACAGCATCAGCTTCGCCGCCAGCACCGGAACCGGAACGACGTCTTATGAGGCGGAAGCCACGGCCAATACGATCGGCAATGGCGCTTATGTCGACACCAACTCGGCGGCGTCCGGCGGACAGGTCGTCCGCTACATCGGCGGCTCCGCCGATGGATATGTGACGGTCAACAACGTGATGGAAAGCGCCGCCAGCACGCAGACAATGACCGTTTACTACTACACCGGCGCGCGAAACTTCGCGGTCAGCGTCAACGGCGGCGCCGACCAGACGCTGACCTGCTCGAACGCCAACGGCGGCTCGGTCACGATGGCCGTGACGCTCAGCGCCGGCGCCAACACGATCAAATTCCACAACGCCGCAAGTTATGCGCCCGATCTGGACCGCATCACCGTCACCGGCGCCACGACGCCCTCCGCGCCTTCCGCTCCCACCGGCCTGACGGCGGCGGCGGGCAACGCCCAGGTCGCTCTCTCCTGGACCGCCGCTTCCGGGGCGACCAGCTACAGCATCTTCCGAGGTACAGCGTCCGGAGGAGAAAGCGCGACGGCCATCGTGACCGGCGTGACGGGAACGACCTATACCAACACGGGCCTGACCAACGGAACGACCTACTATTACGAGGTCAAGGCCGTCAACAGCGCGGGAAGCAGCGGATACTCGAACGAGGCGTCCGCGAAGCCTGTCGCCCCCACGGCTCCGGCAGCCCCCACTGGCCTGGCGGCGACGGCGGGCAATGCCCAGGTCTCGCTGTCCTGGACGGCCTCCTCGGGAGCGACCAGCTACAGCATCTTCCGGGGAACGACTTCGGGGGGTGAGAGCGCGACGGCGATTGCGACCGGCGTGACGGGGACAACCTACACCAACACAGGCCTGACCAACGGAACGACGTACTACTATGAGGTCAAGGCGGTCAACAGCGCCGGAAGCAGCGGCTACTCCAACGAAGACCTGGCCGAGCCGGGAACCTTGCCGGACCTGATCGTCACGGCCCTTACCTGGACGCCGGCCGCGCCCGCCAGCGGATCGGCCGTCACCTTCACCACCACGGTTCGCAATATCGGCGCGGCCGCGACACCCTCCGGAACGGTGGTGGGCGTCGGCTACAGCGTCAGCGGCCTGGGAACGGTAACCTGGGAGGATCAAGACTCAACATCGCTGGCGGCGGGCGCTTCACGCGCCGAAACCGCCACCGGCGGCTCCTCCGGCAAGACCTGGACTGCGGCTTCCGGCTCCTATACGATCACGGCGTTCGTGGACGACGTGAACCGTATCTCGGAGCAAAACGAGAGCAACAACACGCTCGCGAAATCGCTGACCGTTCCATAAATGGCGGAAGCCGCCGGCGAGAAAATCGCCGGCGGCTTCCGAACGCGGGATCATTTCCCCACGATTTCCAGATTCGAATTCTCAGAGCGTGTAAAGAAAGTCTCAGCACAGATAGGGACTTTCTTTACGCGCTTTTAGGGCTGGCGCCGGTCGCTTGTCATTTGCTGATAGCGTTCTCCCCAATCGCGCAAGCTCATCAAGGCAGGCTCCAGGCTTCGCCCCAATTCCGTCAGACTGTATTCCACGCACGGCGGGACGCTGGGAAACACCTCACGATGCACCACGCCGGAGGCCTCCAGTTCACGGAGCTGAAGGGTCATCATTCGCTGGGTCACCTGCGGCATCAACCGCCGAAGCTCGTTGTAGCGACGGCTCCCACCGGTCAAGCAGTATAAAATCGCGCCCTTCCACCGCCCCCCAATGATATGAAGACCGGCCTCCAGAGGGCACTCGTCGCGCATGGCGCTGATCAGATCTGCGGGCATCTCGGTGGCTTTCCTTCCTCATCAAAGTCTCACTCAGGATCAAATTTGTTCCTACGCTACAAGAATGTGCGTTCTTGTAGGCGAGTTCCCGCGCCTGTATACTGGAGCATCAATAATACAGCAGAGTTCTGGGAGGAACAGTATGAGGAAATTATTGCACGTAGACTCCAGCCCGCGCGTGGAGCGATCGCATACTCGCCGGCTGAGCGCGGAGTTTGTCGAATCCTGGCGAGACTCACACCCCGAGACGAACATCGTCTACCGGGATATCGGGCGAAATCCGATTCCGCATGTCACCGAGGAATGGATAGGGGCCGCCTTCACTCCCACGAATCAGCGTACGAGCGCCCAGCTCGACACGCTTGCGCTAAGCGATCGGTTGGTGGACGAACTACTGGAGGCGGATGTCTATGTGATGGGCATTCCCATGTACAACTTCGGCGTGTCAAGCGGCTTCAAAGCCTACATCGATCAGATCGTCCGAATAGGCCGCACGTTTCTCTTCGAGCCGCAAGACCCAGGCGCAATCTACAAACCGCTTCTGACGGGGAAGACGCTATATGTGATTACCGCCAGCGGCGATTCCGGATATGAACCAGGCGGCGTGAACGCCCGCATCAATCATCTGGCTCCATATCTTCACACCGTGTTCCAATTTATCGGAGTGACGGATATTTCGGTCATTAGCGTCGGCAGCGATGAGTTTGGAGGGGAGAGGCTTCAGGATTCGCTGGCGCGGGCGCGCAAGGCGATCGCCGAAATATCGGCGCGTTAGCCGAGGGATCCGTCCGGCGAATCCCTCGGTGAGACAACCAGGTCAGACTTCGATCTCATCCACGTAGCACCAGCGCCAGTCTTCGCCGGGCTGGAACGATTGCATGATGGGGTGCTGGGTCGCATGGAAGTGCTTCGTCGCATGCTTGTTTTTGGACGAATCGCAGCAGCCGACGTGGCCGCACTCCAGGCAAAGTCTCAGGTGGACCCACGAATCGCCGGACTCCAGGCACTCCTCGCAGCCCTGCGGCGTTTTAGGCTCTACGTCTTTGATCTGGTCCAGGTGTGTACATTTTTGCGGCATGAAGTTACTCCGGTTTTGAAGACTGAAGAAAGTATACCCAGACCCGCCTACCTCACTTCTGCGCGAATGGCCCCTCGATCGATCTGACCGGTCAGCAGCAGCCACGTTTCCACTCGCTGACCGCCGTGAGTGGTGGCGAAACATGCGCCGGCGGAAATATTGTTTGTGTCTTCGAGTTTGACACGCAAGGTCACATCGGCTTTGCCATGAGCGGGAATCACGGCGGCGGAAGCCTGTGCGGTGGTGCATTCACACCCGGTTGTCACGATCGAAAGGCCAACAGGAAAGGAGTGTGGATTGTTCAATCGATAAACATGCGTCAATGGGTGGCCGGCGGGCGTTCTCCCCGCATCGTACACCAATCCTCCCAGAACGCTAACATTCGGCGTTTCAGAGCCGCGCACTTTTGAGGCGACGCCCACGCCGACAAGCACGGAAACGGCGATAAGCGCAACAATCGAGATTCGCATAAGCACTCCCTGGCGATGAAAAGTTCCGAATCTGTGGATTTAATCCCCCGTCGCCCTTGTCGTTCCAGGCGAGGCGTCGTCATATGGGCGAGGCGCGGTGGGACGCGGTCCTTTGACTTCAGTATGAAAGTGAGTCTGGTGGCGCTTTGGATCGTCGTTCCAATCGACGACGATGTCAAAGTGACGCCGGAGCATTGCTTCCAGCGGCGCAAGGCGCGCCATCACGCGCGGGTTGCCATGATCCTTCACACTGACGCGGGAGCCGTCGGCAAATCGAAATCCGGAGATATCGATTGCCTGACCGAACGCATGCGCGGAAGTCGCCGTCGCCGATTGCCGCATCGTTCGGTCGTTGTAGACGCCCAGATGGTCGATCCCCGTGACATGCAGGTTTTGTCGGGCATCCTCTAAAAATCCGGCCAGACGCTCCTTAAGACACAGCGCCGCCCGATCAATCGGCAAAGGCTGCTGGGGATCGGCGAATAAATAGAATTTCACCCCATGCCAGTCGTCCGGGATTTCATATGTCGCTCCCCGATCCCAGGCGTCTTTGTCAGGATAGAGCACTCGATCGAGCGGATCTCCGGCAGCGCGATCGACCTCTGCCTGGGAATATCGGTGAGGGAAGAAGTAACGCATACGCCCCAACGCCGTCTGCCGGCCATCCAGTATCCGCTGCGAATCGACCTGCTGATGCATCGGATCCGGAACGATTCCGACAAGAATCGCGCTCTCCGTTAGCGTCAATTTGTCCGGCGTCTTGTGGAAATAATAACGCGCCGCCGCCGTCACGCCATGCTGCCCCATTCCATAATCGATCGTATTCAAATACAGCTCCAAGATGCGCGGCTTCGGCAACATGCGCTCCAGCTCCCAGGCATACGCAGCCTCCTCGATCTTGCGCCACACAGTCCGATCGTTGCTGAGAAAGAGGTTCTTGGCAAGCTGCTGGGTAATCGTGCTGCCCCCTTCTTCGATCCGGCCATCGCGGAGGTCCATTCGCAGGGCGTGGTGCATCGCAGCCCAATCGAATCCATGGTGTTGGTAGAAGGCGTGATCCTCCATGGCGATCGTGGCGTCCTGCATGACAGGCGATATCGATGCAAGTGAACAAAATTCGCTTCGCCTTTCGGGAATCCCAGAGCCGCTGTAGTGAGCGACCGCGCCGTCCAATGGAATTTGAAGCACGAGAGCCACTGCGCAGACTGCGGCAGCGCCTCCCGCCCATAAGCGCACCGCCCATGACCGGCGCCGTGCTTGCATGGGCGCCGAAGGCAATGCCAGACCAGGAAGATGCAAACCGCCGATCCATGCTGCTGTTAGCGCAAATATCCATGTTCCGATCACGGAGCTGCATGTCAAACAAGCATATCTCTCCCAAGGGTGCAGAAAGAGACAGCAGATCACGGCCAGAGCGATGATGCGAGAGACCATACGCAGCGGCTCTTGCGGGACCTCGGACGAGCGCAGCAACTTGACCGAGGCAATCAGGCTCATCCAGACACAGATGCCCGTAAGCGCCCCCAAAGCAAAGACAATTCCCCACCCTTGTTCCGCGACGAGCAAGGCGCCCCAAGGCTGCGCCGGCGAAGTGTCCGTTCCCAGTCCTTTTCCCAGCCATGCGTCTGCGGAGTTGCCCAGCGCGGGAAGAGGCGTCAACGCTCGAATGACCAGAATGCCGGAAAACAATGCGAGCAATGCGGCAATCACGGCCAACACGCGAGAACGCAGTGCGAACGACGTTCTCGTCCCATCGGGAAAGATTCGAGCAAGCAAACGGAAAGCGCTGTTCCCAATTGTGGGGGTGCAGGAATAGACAACGAGCGATATCGCGACGCCGGCCGTGAGTCCCATGGCCGGGCAATAAGGAAACGGGGAGGCGCTTGACCAAAACCAGTCCTTCAGCGTCAATATCAGCCAGGACAGATAAGCGAGCTCAAAAAGCGCCGTCGGCGCTTGGCGCATCAACGTCTCACATTTCCTTTCAAGGATTTCCAGCGCGGTCAGAGTATTTCCTATTGGCAGTCAATCGGCGACTGCCCCCCACATGTCCCGTCCGGCGCCGGATACACAGGCGAGTTCGGACTGCCCTCGCAGGCCTGGCCGTACCAGCAGCGCACATCCCAATTCGCGTCTTTCAGATCGCCGGGCTTTGTGTATTTCGAATGGCCGTCGCAATAGAGGACGTTGGCGCCGCCGCTGTGCCGCCAGCTGATCTGATGGTTGTTGTAGGGAATGCCAAACCAATCCGGCTCCCACCCTTTGTCGTCCGTATGGTCCTTGACGCTCGCTGGATGCGGATAGGCGAACTCGCCAGCGGAGCGGCGGGCGGGCGGCTGGAGGGTGGAGTCCGGAGCGGCGCCCAATAAGGCGTCGGCTAGCAACACTGTTTCGCGCGGGTTGGCGACGCGCGAGGTTTTGACCACACTGCCGTAGCATCCACGCGACGGCGTTTTGTGCTCTTGATCGAGCAGGCAGATCACCTGGCCGTTTGCGGAGTAGCTGAACGCGGAGGTGTTCGCGGAGGGACAGGTAAAGTCGGCGCCCGGCTTCGTCGATCCTTTTGCATAGGGAAGAATCAGCACATGCCAGTTCTGCGCACCTTCCGCCATATTGTAAGACCAGGGATAGGTTTGATCGTTGTCCTGAACGTACTGGCTGAGCGCGGACGAGATTTGGCGCTCCCGCGACTCGCAGGAAGCCAGCAATTGCCCATTCTTGCGGATCTGGATGACCGGAAAGAGAATGGCTCCGAGCAAGGCGACCACCGCCAGCGCAATCAGCAATTCGGTGCGAGTAAACGCCTGTGGTTTCATCGTGTTTGGCTCCCTCGATTCTGGGTTCACGGCCATCGGACGCCGTTGGCCGCACATTGCGCGGCGTAAGTTTGCACAGGCGTGAGCAACGCCATGCGGTTTGTGTCGTTCCCATAGAACGCGCGACAGACGCACTGGCCTTTGTCGTTGATGCTGTACACATCGCGGAGCAGGAAGCCGCTGTCAGGGGGTGTAAGCGCTGTCGAGCTTCTCATCCCGTTCTTCTTGTCCCAGATCCCGACGGCCATGGGAACTCCATCCAGATCCGACAAAAGCGTCGCCACAAGACCCGAGTTGCTGATGGCGCTGGCCACGCAAGACCGGCAATTTACCGGCAATCCAAGATCGACGATCTTTCCATTCTCCCAGAGAACCGGATGCATGCCGCGCACATCTCCCTTTCCCGTATTGGAATCCCCCACGATCTGACCTTGATCGTTGATTCCATAGGCGGCGCTCAGACTGCCGCCGGGAAGGGTTCCAAGATCGGTGATCGATCCGTTTCGCCAGGCAATCGCATGCGTGTGGTTGTCGCGCGTCACGGCGCTCCCGACCACTTGCCCCTGGTCATTGATGGCGTAGGCGGCGCTGGAGATGCAATCTGTCGGAATTCCCAAATCTCGGAATTTCCCGTTCTCCCAGAGAAATGCGCGTGACGAGCCATCGAACGCCGCCGATGATCCGCGATAAGCGCGCCCCACCGCTTGCCCCTTGCGATTGATGCCGCGCAACAGAAACCCGTCATAGCCTTCCGGATATTGAAGATTCTGGTATTTGCCGCCGCGCCAGATAAAGCCGTATTGATGGTCGGAATCGCCCGCGCCAGACGCCTCGGTTGACGCGAAGTTTCCTGCAATCTCACCCGCGGAGTTCACGGCGTAAGCCGTCGCACTGTTGGCGATACTCGGCCTCTTCAGATCCATCTGTTTTCCGCCCTGGAAGGCGAAGACATGCCCCTGAGTCCCTCCCACCACCAGCCCGTCATTGTTGACTGCCCCCGCATGGAACGCAAAGCCAAGATCGACGATGCGATAGGGATACTGGACTGGAGAGGGCGCAGACGCATTTTGGTCTACCGAAGCCAGATCCGGGAAGATGTTCTCGACCGAAAGCTTTCCAAACGGAACTGCCCGCACATGCCCGTCACAGAACAGCATCGCGGCGGCGCCGGGATTGCCGACGCTGCGATCGTGCCGGTAGGAAGGCGCGCGACATCCCCAGGCCAGCGGATACGAGCACTGATCTTTGATGTCTGTAAAGTCTTTCGATAAGAAGCTTCGGTACCATTCCACCAGTTGCGGCTTCGTCAGATTTCGCAAATAAAGATCCGTCTTGCGCGGCCATTCCGGGAAAACAGCGGTGTATTTGTTTTTCGTCGGATCCCAATAGCGATTCGTATCGCCGCCCCAGACGATTTGGCCGGGATTTTGCACATCGCTCGTTTTCAGTGAATCCTGCCATTCGGGCTCATGATCCTCGGAACCGCAGTTCCATTGCTTATACGCCCCGCTCACCATTGGGTTCAATCCGTAGCTCAGCACGGCGTCGTCCGCATCGTTCGGGCATCGCCAGGGGCCAGACGCCGCCGAGACGTTTTGCTTCGACGCATCCCCCGGAGCATTCTCCAATATCGACCAGCCGGTGCTGATCACCCATCCCGCGCCGCCATCGATTTTTGCGGAGACATAGGGATCCAGATAGGATGTCCAGGCGGCCCGGTGCGCCGCGCGATCATTGCCGAAACACGCCGAATACGCCGGCGGATACGCCTGATCGTTGTCGGCAAGATACATCGCAAGCGCCTTGCCGAGAATTTGCAAGTTTGAAGGGCAGATCGCCGCACGCTCATCGTTTTTATGCCGCCGCACTACCGGCAACAGGATAAATGCAGGAATTGCAATGACAACCAGCACAGTCAGCCATTGTGATAATCGATAATTTTTCATCGTTGCTTTTGAACGGAAGGCTTGCGCGCCGCTAATACTTTGGAAAGAACGAAGTCCAGGAAATGAGTCAGCCCCACGCTGACGGCGATTACCATCAGCACCGTGAGCAGTGAAACCCAATCGAAGCGACGCTCTAAGCGTACATTGTCAATCCAGACACTCGCGCCTCCCGACAGCACAGAGACAGTCAAATCGGCGTTCTCCCAGCCCGGACAGCGCCCGCTAAGCTCGACATGTTTCCAGGCGCGCCCCGCCAAAAACTTCTGCGGTTCAAATTGTTGCTCTCCTGAGCTGTCGTCGCTATTTTTCAGCGCAACGATGACGTTGGAGCGACTGCTTGAGCGGATCCAAAGGTCGGCGGAGTAAGCGCCCGCCGGCATACGCAGCCAGTGCGCGAAAGTGAGATATCCTGAATCGAGGCGCGAAATATCGATCCGCTGACAGGATCCTTCTGTATGGCAATTACTGTTATCAATGTCGTAATGCGCAGTCAAATCCGCCCAGCCCGACCAATCCTGCCAATCCTTCGCAAGATTTCCCGTGACCATCGCCTTTTGATCTTCCTGCGGGACAGGAAGCGAAACGAACTCCATAGACATTTTTCCGTTGGAAATACGGTTTCCATTGCCATTTCGATACTCGCCTTGATCGGAAGCGAATGGATTGAGACTCGTAAGGATCCCCGCCATTTGGGATGGATGAACAAGTTCTAAAAACAAACCTAAAGCTGCCGCTATCAAGCAATACAAGATGACAATTTCCAGTACACGAGTCTTCTTCACTATACTTGCCTCAATGTGGAAGCGGACCTGCGGGGAATCGCAACGCCAGCCAGCGCGAGATACGCCGCCGTGGCGGGAATCCGATCAGGAGTGCTCAAAATCGGCGAATCAAACAGCCCCATGATCAAAACAGCGCAGGACATCATCATGGCGCCCAGCGTCATTTCAAGATCCATTCGGTTCTGCCGACTCAAATCCCCATTGCGCCGATTATGCAAATGGCCTTGAAATGATCTTATCAGAGATATGACGAACACAATGTATGCGCATGCGTAAATGGCGAATCCAAGAAGTCCATAGCTCATAAGGGTATTGAGGACCCAGTTCTTGACGTCCGTGGATTGTTTTTCGCCCATGTCTAGCAACTCCGCCGCTCCTGGTCCATTTCCAAATAATATTGCGGCGACATGCTCTTTTTGAAGAAAATTCACACTTTCTCGCCATATTCGAACTCGGCCGGCCACAGCGCGGTCGTGCCGTGGAATCGGCAAATTTCCATGGGTACGCACAAATCCAGATCCGATTGCAAGCCCGATACCCAGTCCAATGTAGAGGCAAAATCGTAGAGAATGGATATTTTGAAACCACCGATCTTTTCCAATAATCGTTACCCCCCAACTCCCTACTGCCACGGAGACAAACGCAATGGCGATCCAAGCAGCTCGGGAATATGTCAGGATGGTCGCCATGAGGCATGCCGACAGCATTACCCTCCATAAAACATCGACAACATTGAACGATGTCTGAACGCGCTTCTCTTTTCTCAGCGTTATTACCACGATGATTTCCCGCGCAAGCGCGATGGTCGCTCCAAGCACAACGATTGGATAAAGAGGGTTGGGTCCTAAAAAGAATGCGGAGGCGCGCAATCCAAACCCCGGAGTTTGAAATGGCTTCTGATTGGAGAAGCCTGGAAAGTAGTATAAAACCACAGCGACGATGGCTTGCATGCACAACAAGAGCGCCAACATATAAAATACGAGCGCCCGCCGCTCCGCAGTAAGTACGCTGCAAAGAAGCATCAACGTCAAGCTGAAAGCGATGAGCACACCACAATCATAGTGCTGAAACCCAAACAAATATGTGCTTATCAGGGTCGTGAATGCTGCTCCGACAATTGTTAGCGATAACGGTCGCCATCGACGCGACCAGCCGAAAATGAATACCACTCCGTAGATCACCGCGATGACCAAACAAGAACAACGAGCGCTTGTCGGAGCCTGTAAATCAGAGCTAGTCGCCAAAAGGACGGCGTCGTACCCAGAATAGGGATACGGCATCGGAAAAAGCAAATAGCTCATCGCCCACAAAACCACAGCCGCTCCGATACCGTCGAATAAGGAGCGATTGATCGGCCGAAGGTCTTGCATGATGTTTGCCTATGAAAGAGCTGCGTTACGCCGCCGCAATAAAAACCCACCTGCTCCTATAAGAACAATAATGCCTCCCATAATTAGTCCAACCGGGGCTGATGACGCTTGTAGTTGCTTCTTTGGGGTATTAGTTTCGTGACGTAAATAGTCTTTCAGTTCATCGAAATTCGCAAAATTTCCGCGCCAATCATAGGAAACCAGATTGTCATTGCTCTGAAAATCCGCCTGCGTGATCTGATCGCCCTGGAGGCGATGGTCCACGACCACTCGCGCGCCAGACGTATCGCCCATCGCGACAGTGGCGGAACTGGAAGTCATGGACACAAGGCGCCACCAAACAGAAGATACGGTTACTCCGTTATTTTGAACGCGCACAAGTGAGGGCGCGAAATACTTCTCCCCGCCATTTTCGATACTTTTAAAGCCTATCGTTTCGACACTTACGTCCAGCGAGTGCCCCTCGCCGAAGTCTCGATGCAGAGTGATCAACCTCGGAGCCCAGCCATATTTCTTACTCAGCGTCACTTGTGATGTAAAAGGCGCAAGATTTCCCTGTGTCACCTGGCTTTGAAGCACCATATCATCGCCAGACGAACGAATGACCACCCAATCGGCGCCGTAAAGATGCAGAGGATTCTTACTTAATACCGCAACCACTTCAGCGGGATAATTGGTAAAGCCAATCGGCTTTGGAAACATATAATCAGCACTATCTGATGGGGTAGCCCAAACCGTACATGTTGGTGCGCTTTTCGAGCCGTTAATCGATACATTTTCATTAACAACTTCGATTTTGTCGCCATAAAATTGATCGACATCTCGATCAATCTGAGTCGCAGATCCTTGCTGTGTATGAAAGGTCGTTTGAAATTCGGCGATATCGCCGCCTCGTCGAATGGCAATATCGGCGATGGAATGCGTCGAAGGCACGATCACTTGCTGAGCCGATAAAAGGCGAGCGCTTTGGGCGTGAAGTTTATCGCGTATATCGGGTCTCATACCTCGCCGTTCATAATCTTGATCGGCTTGCGCAAGCATTCTCGCTTTGATGTCGCTATCTTCCTGGGACGTTGCATTGGGATTTGTTTGATCTTGCTGATATTTCCACAATGCATTATAGGCGCTGAGACTTGTTTCTCTACGAGTAAGCGCCGTCACGACATTTTCAGGAACTTGATTTGACTGACCCGAACATACGGCAGGAAAGGCCGCTAAGGCGACTGCAATAAAAAGACAAATAGGATAAGTGCTTTGATATTTTAATTTCATCTTCATGGATCGATAGATTTCTTAATGAGTATTCTGGTATGAGTGAATTTTGAGTTTGGTCCTGAGCTAGTCGTTCAGAACCAAACTCCGAAATCAATTCGAAGAGAGAAGCTTAGCAGCTAGGCTCTTGAACCTGCACATATTGAGGCGATCCAGTGCCGACACAGTTCCATTTGCCGCCGATTTGATTACAATAGCCTGGTGTCAGCGTCTCCGTCACGGTAACCGTCTTGTTCTGGCTGCATCCAAAGCTAAGGCCGCTGCCCGTACAAGTGCCGGTACTATAAGAATAGGTATTACAAGAGCTATTCTTGCTACAATTTGTGGAGCTTCCCAGAGTCTGCTGCACGCAGGTCGTCAGCGGGCCTCCCCATTCCTGAGCGTTCGCAATCGCGCCTGAGAGCAGGACAAGAGATGCGGCGGCAAAAAACCGAGAGCCTTTGAGTCGTTTCATTCGTTTCTCCTGTGGGGGTTATTTCAACGGATTTACCGTTGAAACTTGATCTCGACAATTCTCACGAGACTTGGCAGAGAAGTTCGTGAACTGTCGGGCGTAGTTAGCAGAACAGATACATCTTTCGTCATTTTCGATGGCTCGACTCTCGCTGTAAACGTACCACGGCCCAAGGGAGGGATCGTGATATTGCTCGGAAAAACAGTAAAGCAGCCGCAAGAAGGAATAAGACGAAGACGCAATGTGCTTAACTGTCCATTGTAAATTTTGAACGCATGGGTTTCTACATCAGGATCTCGGATAGACACATTCCAAGTATTCTCCGGCACCGCGACATGCCCTTGAGTCGAAAATGCTTCGGCGATTCCTGTTGTATAGCTCGATGCAGCGATGATCAATGCTCCGATTAGCATAAACAGATAAGTCCAATTTTGGCGAATAACAACACTGATTTTTTTAAGAGGCATAGATCGACCCTACAAATGAATATTTCTTTTCCGCAGAAGATTACTGACAATCGACTGGTGACTGATCTCCGCACGATCCATCTGGCGGAGGATACACCAGTGCGCCTGATGCTCCGTCGCATACAGCGCCGTAGTGACAGCGCACATCCCAGTTTTCATCTTTGAGTCGACCGCGCAGATAGAATTTGGAATGTCCATCGCAGAATCCGAAGTTGGCGCCGTTGGTATGGCGCCAGGATACTTGATGGTCGTTGTCGGAATACCCAAGCCAGGCGTCTTCCCAGCCGCCATCGGGCGTATGGTCTTTGTTATTCGCAGGATGCGGGTAGGCGAATTCATCCGCCGCCCGTCGCCCAGGAACAAGTCGAAAATCATCCACGTCACGCCCGATAAGGCCATCTCCCAACAACACAATGTCGCTCGTGTCATTTACTTGGGACAGCGCGACCACAGAATTGTAATATCCTCCTCGGGCGCTCCGAGAATCAATGTCCAGCAAGCCAATCACCTCACTATTTGTGCTGTAGGATTGAGCCGGAGTGCTGGCGTCAGGACAGCTAAAAACGCCGGAAGGGACACTGTAACCTTTAATATATGGATCAACGAGATCGCCCCATTGAAAGCTGCCTTGCGCCGTAGAAAGCGACCACGGGTACGTCTCATCGTTATCCTCGACATACTGCATGATCGCCATGGATAATTGGCGGGTGTTCGAAAGGCACGATATCTGGCGGGCTTTTTCTCGGGCTTTCGCGAAGACGGGAAATAAAATTGCGGCAATAATCGCAATCACAGCGATCACAACGAGCAATTCTATTAAGGTAAAGGCTCTATATCGCATGAATTGCTCATACTCCCAGGCAGAAAATAGATCATCACGAAAGATTGCTATCGTTGCAGAGATAACGATATTAATTTCTTTATCGACAAACGCCAACAGGCCGAAACAGCGACAAAAGAACTTAGTTTCTCGAATTAAGAAACTAAGTTTTCCAATGGAGACAAAATTCGAGCCAGTGAGACACAGCTCCGCCTCGAAAACGTTCAGGAAAGAAAGATACAGCTTACGCAAAGAAACTCATTGGCTTGAATAAGCCAATGAAAATTGTTTTCATCCCTGCAAACTCTTAACAAGAGACAATGCAAATTGCAGGTGTTGAACAAGCCGTCTGTGGCGAGGTAATACTATCACAGATCAGTTTTATTTGTCAAGCGTGTTTTTTTCGGAGATGTGGAGAAGGAAAATGAAGTGGAGAAATTGAGGGGCTCTTCCACACTGTTTGCCGACAAGCAGTGTGGAAAAGCCGGGGAGTCTGTTCGGTTTTACTCGGAGCGCGGCGATGCGGTGCTGGCGCGGATGATGAGTTCGACGGGGAGCGTGACGCGGCATTCGGAGGCCGGCGCTCCTTCCAGAAGGCGGCTGACGAACTGCCCCGCCAGTTGTCCGACTTCCTCCGCCGGCTGACGTACGGTTGTCAGGCCCGGGAAATTTGCTGCGGCCGGACAGTCGTCGAACCCCACCACCGACATGTCTTCAGGAACGCGCTTTCCTAAGTTGCCCAGCCCTTCGATTGCCTGGAACGCCGAGGCGGCGTCGCCGGCGACAATCGCGGTCGGCGGCTCCGGCAGCGCGATCAGCATACGGCAGACTTCGATCTCATCCACGTAGCACCAGCGCCAGTCTTCGCCGGGCTGGAACGATTGCATGATGGGATGCTGGGTCGCATGGAAATGCTTCGTCGCATGCTTGTTTTTGGACGAATCGCAGCAGCCGACGTGGCCGCACTCCAGGCAAAGTCTCAGGTGGACCCACGAATCGCCGGACTCCAGGCACTCCTCGCAGCCCTGCGGCGTTTTAGGCTCTACGTCTTTGATCTGGTCCAGGTGTGTACATTTTTGCGGCATGAAGTTACTCCGGTTTTGAAGACTGGAGAAAGTATATCCAGACTCAAACAGGCCGGCCCCCCTTTCCGCAATCCGTGGAAGCGGCGTTCGCTACTGGACGCGCTTGCCGTCCTTCAGAAACGGTTCGGCGATGTACAACGGCTTGCCGGCGGAATCGAGAAGCGGCGCCGAGGAGTATTGCGGCAGATAGATCCGGCGGCGGCGCGTCGTCGTGTTCGGTCCGCTGCGATGGAGCACGTGGCTGCTGAACAGGGCGATGCTGCCGGCGGGCGCAATGACGGCGTCGCCGGGATCGTCGCCCCGATAACCGACCAGATCGAAGTCGTCCTCCAGCTTCGTATGCGGAACCAAGTCACGCGTTCCGGCGCGGTCATAGGGCAGCATATACACCGTGCCGTTTTCCTCCGTCACGTCGTCGAGCGTACACCAGCAGGTCAGATACGGATCGTGCGCAAAAGGGACATACGCCGAATCCTGGTGCCAGGCGAACGTACCGCCCTTTTCGGCGGCCTTGACGACGAACTGCTCGTAGGACAGATACACATCGTCGCCCAGCAGCGACTGGGTGATCCGCGCCATCAGATCGCTGAAGACGAACTCCTTGACCCGCGCGCGAGCGGCGTCCTTCACGGGGTTGGCGCCCTGGGGCTCGTCCCACACCGAAAAGAAGTATTTGGTGGTGCGCGGCTTGCCCGCCTCGTCGGCCCGCTCGTCGATCTGATCGATCAGATCGACGCAGGCGGTTCGCATCATCTCCAGATGCGCCTGGGGAATGACGCCCTCCAGCACGAAAAACCCCTTTTCCTCAAACTGACGCAGGTGCTCGGCGGTCACCAGCGGAGTCGGCGATTCACTCACGATAGGCATGACAATTTCTCCTCTGTACTGCAATAGTATCTTTAGAACTCTCAGTATTTTCTTCCGAACTTCACAATGCAATTGCCGTCGCCCTTGCTTTGTGTTATCATTATAGACGAACCATCTCCCTGTATGCTTCTCAAAATCTGAGAAAGAGTTATCACTTTACGTTATGCCCAAAGAAGATCTTCACCTGCCGGTCTCCTGGGACGGCAGTATCTTTTTCCATACGCCGGACGCCCCCGCATCCACCCCGCACCGGCACGAGGAGCTGGAGTTCAATCTCGTGACGGCGGGCCGCGCCGCCTATCTGCTGGGCGAGCGGCGCTATGAGCTGACGCGCAATTCGCTGGTCTGGCTGTTCCCAGAGCAGGACCACGTGCTGCTCGACCGGTCGCCGGACCACGCCATGTGGATCGGACTGTTCAAGCCCGATCTGCTGAGCCGCCTGGATGCCGGTTCGCGACTGGATGCGGACAAGGCGGTCCTGCTCGAACCCGCTCCCGCCGGAAACTTCTGCCGCCGGATCTCCGAAGCCGACGGCGCTCGTCTCAGCGCGCTCCTTGACGAGCTTCAGGCCGTGCGCCAGGACACGCCCTGGTTCAACGCCGGTCTGGGATATTTGCTGTTCATGTCGTGGGGCGCGTATCTCGCCGCCGAGGAATCGGCGGCGGGGCCGGACGTTCACCCGGCGGTCGAGCAGACGGCGCGTCTGCTGCGCGACGATCCCGAACCGCTCACCGTCGATCAGCTCGCGGCCCGGGTCGGCCTGAGCGCCTCATATCTCGGCCGCCTGTTCCATCAGCAGACCGGGATCACGCTGGTGGAGTTTCGCAACCGGCAGCGCATGGACCGCTTTCTGCGACTCTACGACGGCGAACAGAAAATCTCCGCGCTGGAGGCGGCGCTGGAGACGGGATTCGGCAGCTACCCACAGTTCCACCGGGTCTTTACGGAGCAGATGGGGTGCAGCCCCGCCGAGTACAAAAGAAAGCGCCAGCAGGGAAGACGCCCGCAGGACGAATAATTATCAGTCTGACTATTCTCCCAATCAGCGCACTTATTTAATATTCATTAAATATTTATTGATACGGAGCCGTATCGTATTTACAAAGTTAATGCATATGAAGTAAACTCATCGGCGAACATCCTCCGCGCAGGAACTCAAATCCGTGTCAACTTGTTGACACGGTGACAGATAGTGACAGATTTAGGAAAGTTCGGGATATTTTATGTGGATCGTTAAGCTGGCTTTGCGCCGCCCCTACACCTTTATCGTGATGGCGCTGCTGATCTTAATTCTGGGCGTTGTCACGATTCAAAAGACGCCGACCGACGTCTTTCCCAACATCGATATCCCCGTCGTCACCATGATCTGGACCTACGGCGGTATCTCTCCCTCGGACATGGAGAAGCGCATCACGACCCTGACGGAGCGCGCCGCCACCACGACCGTGGGCGATATCGAGCATATTGAATCTCAGTCGATGCCGGGCATCACCGTCATCCGGTTTTACTTCCAGCCCGGCGCGAAGGTGGAGGCGGGAGTCGCGCAGCTCACCTCGATCTCTCAGACGCTGATTCGCGCGATGCCGACGGGGACCACTCCGCCGCTGATTATCCGCTACAGCGCGTCGAGCGTCCCGATTCTTCAGCTGGGTCTGAGCAGCAAGACTCTTTCCGAGACTCAGCTTTACGACTTCGGCACCAACGTGATCCGCACCCAGCTCGCCACCGTGCAGGGCGCGTCCGTTCCCCTGCCCTACGGCGGCAAGTCGCGCCAGATCATGGTCGATCTCGACCTCCAGGCGCTCCAGGCCAAGGGACTGAACCCACTCGATGTCAGCACGGCGATCAACGCCCAGAACCTGATCCTGCCGACGGGCACGATCAAGATGGGCCCGCGCGAGTACAACGTCTTTATGAACAGCAGCCCGGGCGTCGCCTCCGATATCGGCAACCTGCCGATCAAGCAGGTCAACGGCGCGACGGTCTACGTTCGGGACGTGGCGAATGTCCATGACGGTTTCGCGGTCCAGTCGAATGTCGTGAGCATGAACGGACGCCGTTCGGCGCTGATCACCGTTCTCAAAAGCGGCGACGCCTCCACGCTCGACGTCGTTCAGCGCGTGAAAACCGCCCTGCCCAAGATTCAGCAGACCCTGCCGCCGGAGCTCAAGATCGAGCCGCTGTTCGACCAATCTCTCTTCGTGCGCAGCGCGGTGAACGGCGTCGTCCGCGAAGCCGTAATCGCCGCCTGTTTGACCGCCGCGATGATCCTGCTGTTTCTGGGAAGCTGGCGCAGCACATTGATCGTCGCCGTCTCGATCCCCCTGTCGATCCTGACCTCCATCATCGCGCTGGGTTATCTGGGACAGACGATGAATGTCATGACGCTTGGCGGCCTGGCGCTCGCCGTCGGCATCCTCGTAGACGACGCCACCGTCACCATCGAGAATATCCACCGGAATATGCATGAAGGGAAGAACCTGCGGACGGCGATTTACGACGGCGCCGCGCAGATCGCCACGCCGACACTCGTGGCGACCCTCTCGATCTGTATCGTCTTCGTCTCGGTCGTCTTCCTGACCGGACCGGCGAAGTTCCTATTCACGCCGATGGCGCTCGCCGTCGTGTTCGCGATGCTGGCCTCGTACGTCCTTTCGCGCACCCTCGTGCCGATCATGACGCTGCTGATGCTGCGCAAGGAAGCCCATCTCTACCAGTCGGCAAGCGAGCCGTCGAGCGGCGATGTGTTCTGGAAGGTCAGTCACGCCTTCAACGAACGATTCGAGCGGCTGCGCGACAACTACTGCGCCGCGCTGACCGGGATGCTTTACAGCCGCCGGCGTACGACCCTGTACTTCATCAGCTTCTTCGTCGCATCGATAGGCCTGGTATTCTTCATCGGCCGAGACTTCTTCCCGAGCGTGGACGCCGGCCAGATCCGCCTGCATGTCCGCGTTCCCGCCGGTACGCGCCTGGAGGAAACAGCCCACGTCTTTAACCGCGTCGAAGGCGTCATCAAGCAGACGATCCCCGCGAAGGATCTGAGCATGACGCTTCAGAATGTCGGCCTCTCCGCCAACGGCGTCAACCTGGCCTTCAGCGACAGCTCCACGATCGGCCCATCCGATGGCGAGATCCTGGTGTCGCTGAAGGAAGGACATGGATCGACCGCCGACTATGTGGATGAGCTGCGCGCGAAGCTGAACAAGCAGTTCCCCAACTGTACGTTCTTCTTCCAGCCGGCCGACATCGTCAGCCAGATCCTGAACTTCGGACTGCCCGCCCCGATTGATGTCCAGGTGGTCGGCCGCAGCCCCGCCAACTTCGCCATCGCGAACAAGATGGCGGAGGAGATCCGCAAGATCCCAGGCGCGGCGGACGTGCATGTGCATCAGGTTCTGGACGTTCCCTCGATCAATGTCAACGTCAACCGCGACCGCGCGATCGGGCTGGGGCTGACCCAGCGGGACGTCGCGAACAGCATGCTGATCTCGCTCAGCTCCAGCGGCCAGTCCGCGCCCAACTACTGGCTCGATCCCAAGAACGGCGTGAACTACTCGGTCGCCGTGCAGACCCCGCAGCGCGATCTGAGCAATCTCAGCGCGCTGGGCGACACGCCGGTCAACGCGAGCGGCGGACAGAGCGAAATCCTCGATAACGTCGCCACCATGTCGCGCGGACTTTCGCCGCAGGTCATCAACCACTATAACGTTCAGCCGGTATACGATGTCTATGTGAACGTGTCGGGCCGCGATCTGGGCGGAGTGAGCGACGAAGTCGCGAAGATCGTCGCGAAGTATCAGAAGGGCCTGCCCAAGGGCACGACTACGATCATTCGGGGCCAGGCGCAGAGCATGAACGACTCGTTCGTCGGGCTTGGCGTGGGCATCCTGTTCGCGATCCTGCTGGTGTACCTGCTGATGGTGGTGAACTTCCAAACCTGGATCGACCCGTTCATTATCATCATGGCGCTGCCCGGCGCGATCAGCGGCATCCTTTGGATGCTGTTCCTGACGTCCACCAGCTTCAGCGTCCCCTCGCTGATGGGAACGATCATGTGCATCGGCGTGGCGACGGCGAACTCCATCCTCGTCGTCACCTTCGCCAACGAACGGCGCCAGCATGGCGACAGCGCGATCGAGGCCGCCTTCCAGGCCGGCCGCACTCGCCTGCGCCCTGTGTTGATGACGGCCCTCGCCATGATCATCGGCATGCTGCCGATGGCGCTGGGCCTGGGCGAGGGCGGCGAACAGAACGCGCCGCTCGGCCGCGCGGTCATCGGCGGCCTGCTCGTCGCCACCGCCACCACCCTTTTCTTCGTCCCGGTCGTCTACTCGATCCTGCGGCGCAAGCAGCCGGTTCCGGACATGGAGGACGATTTCGACGAAGACACCCAGCCGCTTTCCCTTCCGGCGGATACGTCCCCGGCGCACTGAGAGAAAAATGATGCAAACGATACCGCCTAAAAATCAACATGACTACAAAGAGAAGCGCCGATTCGGCCCGGTGGCCGGGATCTCCCTGGTGGCGATCTTGTTTGCTCTGGGTCTGATTCCCAAGCTGCGCAGCCACGCCGCGCTGGTCGCGGAATCGCATCAGCAGGCGACCGCCGCGCCGCCGGTCGAGGTCGTGACGACGCACATGGCGTCGGACGATAACCTGTCGCTCTCCGGCGATGTCCAGGCGATCTCCGCGACATCCGTTCAGGCCCGCGCCAGCGGGTATGTCGCCAAGCTGTATGTGGACATCGGTTCGCACGTCAAAGCCGGGCAGGTCCTGGCCGACATCGAATCGCCCGACGCCGACCAGCAGGCCGCGCAGGCGAACGCGGACACCGCCAAATCGCGGGCGACGGTCGGCCAGTCCGTCGCCAATGTCGCCAAGTCCGAGGCGGGCGTCGCCCAGAGCCAGTCCGAGTTGGTGCGCCAGAAGGCGGCGATCAAGCAGGCCCAGGCGGCCGTCGCGGGAGCGAAGGCGAAAGTCGCCCAGGCCCAGGCGGAGGCGTCCGGCGCGAAGGCGAAGCTGTCCCAGAGCAAGCACGCCGTCGAAACGCAGAACGCCAGTCTGGCCCAGGCCGTCAGCCAGTACGACTTAGCGCAGGTCACCGCCAAGCGCTACGGCGCTCTGCTGAAGGACGGCTTTGTCGCCCAGCAGGACTACGATCAGGCGGCGGCGACGCTGAAAACGACGGCCGCCAACGTGCAGGCCGCCCAGGCCAACATCCATGCGGCCCAGTCCGACGTCACGGCGTCGGAGCAGGGCGTGGCCGCCGCGAACTCCGTGGTGGACGCCGCCCGGTCGGATGAGGACGCCGCGCAGGCCAATGTCGCGGCCGCCGTCGCGAATTACCAATCGCTGCTCACCAACGTCAGCGCGTCCCGCGCCACGGTGCAGGCGAGCCAGGCCGATGTCGCCGCCAGCCAGGCGGCCGTCAGCTCCAGCGAGGCCAACGCGCGCCGCTACGCGGTGCTCAGCTCGTTCAAACGAGTCGTCGCGCCGTTCGACGGCGTGATTACGGCGCGCAACGTGGACATCGGTTCGCTGGTGACGCCAGGAACGAACATCACCGGCAGCTCGACCACGCCCACCAGCGGCCTCTTTGGGATCGCCCGGACGGACACCCTGCGCATCTTCGTGAACCTGCCGCAGACGTACTATCAGTCGATCAAGCCCGGCTCCAAAGCGAAGGTCTTCATTCAGGAGCTGCCGAACACCCCCTTCGAGGGCACGGTGCAGCAGTCGTCGGGCGCCCTGAACTCCGGAAGCCGCACTCTGCTGACGGAGGTCCGGCTGCCGAACCCCGGCGGCGTGCTCCTGCCCGGCATGTACGCGCAGGTCCAGCTTCCCACCGGCAGCGGCAACGCCACCCTGCGCGCCCCCGCCGACGTGCTGAAGGTGGACGCGCAGGGCGTTCGCGTCGCCGTGGTGGATTCGCAAATGCGCGTTCATTTCCGCAATGTGACGCTGGGGCGCGACTTCGGCGCCGAGGTCGAGATCGTTTCGGGAATCGGCCCCGCCGATCGCTTGATCGCCAATCCTTCCGACGACTTGAAGGACGGCGGGAAGGTCAATGTCGTGGCGGGAGGACCTGCCCAGTGATCGTGATCTCCTCGCTCTATCTCGCCGCCGCCCTGCTCGGCCAGCCCGTCCTGGCGGCGGACACGGCGGCTGCTCCGCCGATCACCGCCGACACGCCCGTCACCGCCGACGCTCCGGTGATTATCGGTCCGCCGCCGCGCGTCCAGGATCCGAGCATCCCGCCGCCCGTCACGACCCCGCCGCCGGACGCCGTGAACGCCGATGTCGCCGGCGCGCCGCTGACCGCCGACGAAGCCGCGCGCATCGCCCTGCGGCTTCAGCCGTCACTGGGCGACGCCACCGGCGCGGCCCAATCCGCGCGTGGCCGCACACAGGAGGCCAAGTCCGCCCAGAACCCGCAAGTGATCGCCGGCGCGGGCTTCGACACCGTCAGCAAAATATCCGGCGACGCAACGGGAGTTTTGACCGCGCCCACCGGCGCGACGTCGGCCGGCGTATCGCCGACTTACAAATACTCGACATCGATCGCCCTGCGCCAGCTTCTTTACGATTTCCATCAGACGCGCAATCTCGTCCGCCAGAACCGCAGCCTGACGGAAGCGGCCGAAGCAAACGTCACCCGTTCGCAGCAGGACCTCGTCCTGACCGTAAAGACCAATTTCTATAACTACGCCAACGCCCAGCGTTTGTCTGACGTGAACGCGCAGAACGTCGCCAACCGGCAGCGCCAGCTCGACCTCGCCAGCTCACGCCTGCGCAACGGCATCGGCCTTCCCAGCGACGCCGTTACCGCCGAAACGTCCAAATCGCAGGCCATCCTTGCCCTGAACGTGGCGCGCGACAACGCCGAGCAGGCCCGCGTCACCCTGCTGCAATCCATGGGCGTCGATCCGCTCACGCCGATCACGCCGGCGGACACGTCGGAAACAGCCCCGGCGAGCGATGACGTGAAGGCGCTGATTCAGACCGGCCTGCGCGCCCGTCCCGAAGTGCGGGCCGCCGAGCGCACACTGGCGGAGTCGCGTTATGGACTGGGAGCCGCCAAGGCGCTCAATCTCCCTTCCCTCTACGCCACGGTCGGCGCTGGCGCGGCTGGCAACGACTTCCCGCTCAAGCAAAACGTCAGCACGATCGGCGTGGGCGTGCAGTTCCCCTTGATCGACGGCGGTCAGCGCTCTGGCGCCGTGCAGGCCGCCAACGGCCAGATCACGACCGCCCAGGCCGACTACGACGCCGCCGTTCTGAACGTGCGAACCCAGGTCGCATCGGCGTACCTCGGCCTCGCCAGCGCCGAGCAGCGCGTAAGCATCGTCAGCGCCGAAGTCGCCAACGCCCGCGAAGGCGTCCGAATCGCCGAAGGCCGCTACGGCGCGGGCCTGGGATTATTCCAGGACATCACCACGGCCCAGGGCTTGCTGCTAACGGCGCTCACCGACCAATCGACCGCGCAGAACGCGCTCAACCTCGCGCGAACGAACCTGCGGCGCGCGATCGGGGAAACGCTTTCGCGGTGAAAGGGACTCGTCCCGGCGCGCCGCGCTTGGGCCGGCGGTAGGTTTGTAAAGAGCAATGGCCGGCGATTGATATCGCCGGCCATTACTCTTTACGAAAGCAGATAAAACTCCATCGCCGCCGATGATGTTTAACCTGCCGGGGGAGGCGCGGTGCTGGCGCGGATGATCAGTTCGACGGGGAGGGTGACGCGGCATTCGGAGGCCGGGGCGCCTTCGAGGAGGCGGCTGATCAATTGGCCGGCGAGCTGTCCGACCTCCTGGGCCGGCTGGCGCACTGTGGTGAGGCCCGGAGAGTTGGCGGCGGCGGGGCAGTCGTCGAAACCCACGACGGAGATGTCTTCCGGCACGCTCTTGCCGCACAGCTTGAGCGCTTCGATCAATGGGAAGGCCGAGGCGTCGTCGCCAGCGATAATCGCCGTCGGCGGCTTCGGCAGCGCGATCAGCATACGGCAGACTTCCTCGAAGTCCGAGATCCAGTCGTCCGGGATCACGCTCAAGGCTGAGTCGTAGGGGAGACCATGCCGCTCCAGGCTGCTCACATAGGAGGCGTAACGCTCGGCGGCGTCGGGGGTCATCATGGCGCCGCAGAAGACGATCCGGCGATGTCCCAACTCCACCAGATGGTCCACGGCGGCGGCGACGCCGGCGGCGTTGTCGATCGTGACGGAGCCGGTTGAGTCGGGAACGTCGCCATTGTAGAGCACGACCAGCGGCAGGCCTGCGTTGGCGAGCATGGCGACGGCTTCGGGCTTGACGGTTGTCGGCCCGAGGATCAATCCGTCAACACGGCCATCGAGAAATGTCGCCGGGGTTAACGCCGGAAACTGGTTCGGCTTATCGGAATAAAGCAGCAGATCCCGGCCGCTGCCCGCCACGCCGTCGGCCACTCCCTTGAGCAAAGGCAGCGTGATATCGTTGACGGCGCCGATCTGCACCGGCCACGCGAAGACGCCAATGGTATGGGTCTGCCCCCGCTGCAAAGAACAGATGAGCGCGTTCGGCGTAAAATTCAGTTCTTCGGCCGCCTGAAGCACGCGCTGGCGCGTGCCGGCTTTGAGCTGGCCCTTGTTGTTCATCGCCTTGGAGGCGGTTCCCACGGAAACGCCCGCGCGCGCGGCGACGTCCCGGATTGTTGTGAGTGCTCTAGCTATGGCCTGCGCCCTCCACGAAAAACATTGTTTTCTCATTCTATGCCATAAACGGCGCCACTGTCAAGTAATTCGACGATACCATCGCATTTCTTCAATAAACCGGTTACATAACCGGTAATTCATCGACTGATTTGTCCTGCGACGGTCCAAATGGCGGATAAACGCTTCGGTCTTGTTGTACCAAAACTTAACCATCCGTTCGGAGTTTCAGGGAATGATCGATCATTTTTCAGAAACCATGTTTCTGAAAAATGACGACTTTCCCCTCTTCGGCCTGTATAATGACGATATCATGTCCAATATCCACGAAGTCGCCCGCCACGCCGGCGTCTCGCCGGCGACTGTGTCCCGAACGTTCCGCACCCCGGAGCTGATCGCTCAGCAGACCCGGCGGCGCGTGCTGCGCGCCGCCGACACGCTCAACTATCAGCCAAGGGTGCGCGCCGCCGGCTTGGAAGCCGACACTCACTCCGAAAGCGTGACGGCGGCGATCGGCTTTCTGCTGTTCACCGAGGATCCCGACAGCGGGGAGATCGACGAGTTCTACGCGCCGATTCTCATGGGCGCGCAGGCGGAGGCGGACCGGTTTGGGATGCATTTGATTTTGCGGACGGCGTCCCGGTTCGAGCCGCCCCGAGAGACGCACAGGCCGGGCGCTCCCGCCACGCTCGCGGGATCGCTGCTGGTGGGTTCGGCGGAGCCGGAGGCGCTGGCCGCGCACGACTGTCAGTCGCGGATCGCCGTGCTGGTGGACAACCGGGATCGGACGGGGCAGCGCGACTGTGTCGTCAGCGACTGCTTCGGCGGCATGCAGGCCGCCGTCCAGCATCTGCTGGACCTGGGGCGGAGGCGGATCGCGATCGTGGAGGATGTGGCCGAAGACCACCGGCGCCGCGAGCGGCTTCAGGGATATCGCCACGCGCTCTGGGAAGCGGGGATTTCCCCGCCGCTCCAATGGATCGTCTCCGCGCCGCCCAGCGCCGGCCTCACTCCTTACTTCAAGCTGCTGGACACGCCGGCCCGGCCGACGGCGATCGCCGTCGCCAGCGACGCCAGCGCTCTCGCGGCGCTCGCCGCCTGCCGGGCTCTGGGACTGTGCGTTCCGCATGACATCAGCATCGTCAGCTTCGACGACACCGCGCTCAGCCGGCAGTCCTATCCCGCCCTCACCACGGCGCGCGTCAACAAGGCGCAGATGGGACGCCTCGCCGTCCGCCAATTGGCCGCCCGGATCCGAGAAGCCGAGGAAAACGTCGATCCGCTTCCCTGCTCCGCCATCGTCGTCCCCATGTCGCTCATCGTGCGCGCCTCCACCGGCCGGGCGCTCGGTGAGGACGCCGCCTCAGGTCACCCCCGTCCGGATTAACCGCGCAGGAGTTCCCGGAGACGGCGTCGAACCGCTTCCCGCCGCAGCATACGGGCGAAGAAACGCCCGCAACGCCGGCGAAAGGACGAATTATGGGAACATGGGGCGCGGGAAACTTCGACAGCGACGGCGCGCTGGATTATATCAGCGGCGTCGTGGACGATCTGGAAGGCAAGATCGAGGACATACTGACCGACGAGGACCGCAGCGCGCTGGATGAAGAGGGCGAAGGCGTGCTCGTCCCCAGCGTCGCCATCCTCTCGGCGCTGCATGAAACCGTTCAGGCGCCCACGCCCGAACCCGCCGTCGTCGCCCGCTGGCGCGCGCAGTATCTCGCGATCTACGACGGGCAGATCGACGATCTGGATCCCGACGACGGCTACAAGGACGAGCGCCGCCAGGTCATCCAAAGCACCTTCGACAAGCTGGAAACCCAGGCGCAGGCGTTCTGGAGCATCGCCGTGGAATAGGCGCCGCGACTCGCTAAGAACAGCCCCGGAGACCGATGGTCTCCGGGGCTGTTCCCATTCTCATTTCACGGACCGATCTCGGCTAGGGAGCCAGCGTCAAGGCGATGACCTTGATGTTGCCGTCGTTCGGCAGCGTGACGCTTTTGACCGTCTTGCTGCTGGTGATCGCGAAGGAGTATCCGTAGAGGTTCCCCTGGTTATTGTCCTGCGCGCCGTTGGAGGCGTTGCGATACGCCTGAACCATCGCGACGGACTCGCCGGTATAGCTTTGCGGCGCGTACCAATCACTCACTCCCTGCGTGATCGTGGTCGTCGAGTTGTCGGTATAGGTCACCGTGAATGTCTTCGACGCCTGGCTGCCGTTTTCGGCGGTCGCCAGCATGCGCAGAGTGGAGAACGAGCCCGACGGAAGCGTGATCGTCTGTCCGGAGCAGGTGACGACATTCGACGCGTTGGCCGCGCCGATGGTGAACGGCGTACCGTTCCATGTCACCGACGTTCCAATTAGATTGGAAGAGTAGGCGTAACCGCCGCCGTCCAAACCGCCGGTAGCGAAGGACGTTCCGTCCGTGTAAATTCCGGCGAGATTATATGCCGAGGAGAGGCTGACCGGCGCCGGCGCGGCCTTCACGGTCAGCGCGATCGTGACGGTGTGCGATGTCCCGCCGGAAGTCCCCGTCACGGTCACGGTCTTCGCGCCCAATGTCGCGGCGCTGCTGGCGGTCAACGTCAGCAGACTTGTCCCGGTGGTGCTGGATGGACTGAACGAGGCGGTGACGCCCGTGGGAAGTCCGGACGCCGTCAGACTGACGCTGCTGTTGAATCCCGTGGTGGAGACCACGGAAATCGTGCTCGCGGCGCTCGCGCCGCGCAGCACTGTCAGGGTCGAGGGGGACGCCGACAGACTGTACGTCGCGGAGGTCGGCGCCTTCACGAGCGCCATTGCGAAGACGACGACATTGCGGTTACCGGGCAGCGTGATGCTCTTTACGGTTTTCGCGGTGTTGAGCGGGAAGCTGTAGCCGTAAACGTATGGGCGCGCGCCGTCCTGCGCGCCGTCGCCCGCGTTGCGGTAAGCCAGCGGCCCTGCCACGATCGCCTCGCCCGGCTGACTGGAGGGTCCCGTCCAGTCGCTCATGCTCTGCGTGAAGCTGGCGGTCGAATTGTCCGTATAGGTCACCACGAACGTCTGCGACGTTTGCGCGCCATTGACGGCGGACGCGAGCAGATCGATCTTCGCGAACGATCCCGAGGGCAGAGTCACGGTGGCGCTGCTGACGGTATCGAGCGCGTTCGCGGGGCCAAAGGAGAAGGTCACGCCGGACCACGCCATCGAGGAGCCAAGCAGCGTGGACGAGTAAGCATAGCCGTCGGTGTCGAAGCCGCCGGTCGTGAAGGTCGTCCCGTTCGTATAGATCCCGTTGACGTTATAGGCTGAAGTGAGGCTGACCGCCGTGACGGCGCCGGTCGTCGGCTTGATGGTGACGGGAACATAGGTCACATGGATCAGCGTCCCCGTGATTCCGGTCACTTTGACGAACGCCGTTCCCGGCGTCGCCGTGCTGCTCGCCGTCAGCGTCAGCGTGCTCGTGCTGGTCGTGGACGATGCGCTGAGCGGCGCCGTGATTCCGGACGGCAGCGTTCCCACGGTGAGATTGACGCTCGATGTGAATCCGTTCAGAGCGTTGACCGTAACCGTGCTCGTTCCCGAGCCGCCTTGCGAGACGGTCGCCGGCGAGGAGGTCAGGCGGAAATTCGCGGTCGTCCCGCCCGCAAGATCGGTCACGAGATTCGCCACGATCGGCGAACCCCATCCTGTCGCAAGGTCGAATCCAGGGACGGCGTTATAGGCCCCATTGCTCCCGGTCGCCGTATCGTGGAAGTCGTTGGTGTAGTTCGCCCCGGTCCCAATGGCGTAGACCGCGGGATTGATGAAGCCGATCGTTCCCAGACCGTTGGCGGCGCGCTGCTGATCGACAAGCGCCGTGATGGCGGCCCAGATCGGCGCGGCGCCGCTCGTACCGCCGATGCCGCCCCACGCGCCGTTGTTATAAAAAGAAAAAGGAGAGTACGGGTCGGCGACACAGGAAACATCGGGACCGTTGCGCATGGTGGTCGAGCCGCCGTTCGTCGCCATGCTCACGCTCTTTTGATAGGAGGGGATTGACCACTCGACGCTCGTTCCGCCGCCGCTGCCGCCCCACGCCGGTTCGGTCAGCCAGGAGTTATCCGGGTTGGTGTTCAGGTGGGCGCCGCCGACGCTCGTGATAAAGGGATCGTCCTGCGGATGCTGCCCGCCCGACCATGACCCGCCGTCGCCGGAAGCGACGAAGAACGACTGCCCCTGCGCCGCCATTTGTTTGTAGACCTGGTCTTCCGCCTGATCGGTTCCGTCGCCCCATCCGAGCGAGCAGCTCACGACTTTCGCCCGGTTGTCCGTCGCGATCTTGTTGGCGATGCTCAGGCCCGAGTCGCCGATGTAGACGATCTCCTTGGCCGCGCCCGACGCGACCGCGATCTGCATCTCGATGTCGAGCGTCGTCTCACCGGACTGGCCCTGGTTCGCGGCCGTTTTGCTGTCGAAATAGACGTTCTCCAGCGGCACGCCCGGCAGGCCATAGTAACTTTCGTAAGTCGTAATATCGCTGGTCAGGTACCCCGTGTTTTGGAACACTCCCATCGTCACGCCCGCCCCCGTGAGCGTGCTGGGGATATCGTACGCCTGTCGGAAATCGCTCGGGGAGAAACCCTGGTTCCCCGTCGCCGCGCGCGGCGACGGACGAAACGCCGCCTTGCCGGACACACGAAGCGGCGTGACGGGCGCCATGGGCAGATGGTGGAGCGGGTTCGCCGTATCGAGACCGCCCACGCAGAGCAGGTTCACGGGACAATCGTCGTCGACGGCCGGCGGCCGATCGGGGCCATGGAACTGGCTGCCGTCGGAACGCTGATAGACCACCTCGTTCACATGAAACGTCCGCTCCACGCTGCCGGACGGCGCCGAGACGCCGAGCACGGTCCGATTGGAAAACGTCTGCGTCACCGTCATTCCGTGGGACTGCGCGTACCCGATCAGGTTCTGGTAGTCCGCCGGCGTCGGCCCAAACTGGGCGGCGAAATCCGAGCTCGTCAGAAAATGATGGTAGCGCGGGCTGGAGGGGTCGTACAGGTCTTGCAGCAGTTTGTCGAGCTGCGCGGTGTTGCGCAGCGGAAGCGCGAGCGTCAGCCGCAGCGGGGTCGAAGGCGGAAGGTAACTCGCCAGCAGCGCATTATTAGCCGCGGCGGCGATGTGGCCGTTGGACTGGCCCGCCAGCGCATGCGGAGCCGCGCACGCCGGGGCCACGCTGAGGGCCGCGAGGGCGGCCGACAGACACATTTTCCAGGGGGCTGAAGCGATCATTGTCATCTCCTCTTTGCGAGTAACCTTGCAACGATAGCGAGAGCATCCGGCTTACTTGCTCTCCCCATTGCGCCTTATACTTGCCGTTTGTATAATTTGCGTCATAAGCAAATCAAGGAAAAATCAGATTGCCGCAGCCGCCGTCTCGCCAGATGAGAATTTCACAACTCCGCTCCTCAAAAATATTCGCCGCCGGATACGCCCCGCCCCTTGCCTGGTAAAATAAACCCAGAAGAGAACGGATTCGGCGTCAGGAGTTTTGCGATGTCTCACCAAATTACCATTTACGATGAAACCCTGTCCGGCGAGCGCACGCCCTCGCTGAGCCTCGACTTGATGTCCTCCACCATCACCCTGCGCGAACTGATCCGCCGCCGGGTCTATGAAGAGGTCCAGGACTACAACGCCTCCACCCCCGAGTACTTCCAAGGCTTCGTCCAGCCCACCGACGCCGAACGCGCGCTCAACGGCTACCGCGTCAAGGAACGCCGCCGCATCGACTGGGAGACGCAATATAATCGCGCCATCCAATCATTCCTCGGCAACGGCTTCTTCGTCCTGATCGACGACCGGCAGATTGAAGATCTGGACACCGAAATTCAGCTCAAGCTCAAAACGCAAGTCAGCTTCGTCAAACTCGTACCGCTGGTCGGCGGATAGAGGGAGGACCAAGTCATGAACTTATGGGATACCATCAAGCAGTATATCTCCGAGACTCAAGACGCCGACCGCTTTGGTGAGGATATTCCCCTCTATCCGGAGGCGAAGCGTTCCGTCGACTGCTACCATCAAGAAATGAAGAGGCAGCAACTTTGGCGTCTCGACTGCCGGGATAATGAGAGCGCTCGAGATATCCTGAATGCCGCCCCTCAGTTCCAGATTGCCGCGCTGTCCGCGGCGCTGCATATGACGATTTCCGCGGAACGCCGTCGGGATTACCAAAATTCATATCGCCTGCGTCCTCTGATGAGCGCTATTCTGCGCCGGACGCTCCCGTATACGGAGGGAGACCTCCTGCGTCTCATCCGATTTGCCCCGGAAATGACAGGGCAAATACAGCTTGGGATCGGCCGTGCGATCACCGCATACTCTGGATCGGAACCGCTGACGGCTCCGATCCGCGAGGCCCTGGAAGCTTGGGCGACGGCTCCGCCGGGCCGTTACGGCGGCGCGGAGGAGGCAAAGGTCAAGATTAAAGTAAAGAACATGCTTGAGGGATCGGTGCATGCTCCTCTGCAAGGCGGTGAGCCATGGGGCGACGGCGTGCGAGCGGATTTGAACGAGATGTCCACGACTGAAAGCCAGAAATGGCATGCGCTGCTGTCGCATGCGATGACATCGGAAGCCGCCAAGCCGTCCGGGAAATGGCTGAAGCAGCTTCAGCCACGGATAGATGCGCTCGGCCACGATGTGTATTTGAAGCAGATGAGGTCGTGGATCGCGCGATTTCGCGCCAACCATTTGCCGCCAATCGCGGGGGCGGACGATTACGAACGTTATATGGAGGCGACGCGTCTTTCAGCCCTGCTCGTTCACAACTACGCGGCTTTGAAGGGCATGGTCTGGGGCTGCCAATTGATCGATGACGCCGAAGTCCCACCGATCCTGGGGGATCTTGCCGACCACGCCCTGCGCAAAATCCCCGGGCATGGGCCGAAGTCGGCCAAAGTCGGCAACGCCTGCATTGTGACGCTGGGCGCGATGTCCGGCATGGCGCCGGTGGCGCAGCTCAGCCGGCTAAAGCGCAAGGTCAAATACGCGGCGTCGCAGGGGATGATTGAGACAGCGCTGGCGGAGGCGGCGGCGCGGGCCGGGCTGCCGCCGGAGGATCTGGAGGAGCTTGCCACGCCGACATTTGGACTGGACGAATCCGGCCGGCGGCGTGAGGAGCTGGGAGAGCACTTCGCCGAACTTGCCATCACGCCGAGCGGTCATGCGGAGCTGATCTGGACGGACAAAGACGGTAAGACGCTGAAGGCGCCGCCCGCTGAGGTCAAGAAGAACCACGCGGAGACGCTCAAAGAGCTCAAGGCAGCCGTTACCGAGATGGGGAAGTCCTTGCCCGCCCTGCGCGACCGTTTGGAAGGGCTGCTGCTCACCGAACGTTCGTGGACCCTCGGCGATTGGCGCGAGCGCTATGCGAATCATCCCGTCATGGGCGCGTTCGCCCGCCGTCTGATCTGGAGCTTCGAGGAGGGCGGCCGTACGGCGCTGGGGATCTGGCGTGCGGAAACGCTCGTGGACGAGACCGGCCGGCCGCTGGGACCGCTCCCGGAGAACACCATTGTCCGCCTCTGGCATCCGCTGGGATCGACTCCGGAAACGGTGCTGGCCTGGCGGCGCTGGCTGGAGACAAACAGCGTCGCGCAGCCGTTCAAGCAGGCGCACCGGGAGATTTATCTCCTTACCGACGCCGAGATCGCGACGGCGACTTACTCCAACCGATTCGCCGCGCACATCCTCCGGCAGCATCAGTTCCAGGCGCTTTGCCGCGAGCGCGGCTGGCGCTACCAGCTTCAAGGGATCGGATTTGACGGCGGGAACACGCCGACGCTGACCAGGCATGGCCTGCGCGTCGAATTCTGGGTGGAGGTCGCGGAGGACCAAACGCTGTCCGAGTCCGGGATCAGCCTGCATGTCTCCACGGACCAGGTCCGTTTTTACAACGACCGAGGCGATTTGCTGCCCCTCGCCAACGTTCCGCCGCTCCTGTTCAGCGAAATCATGCGCGATGTCGATCTGTTCGTCGGCGTGTGCAGCATCGGCAACGATCCCAACTGGCAAAACGGCGGCGGTCACGACGCCTACTGGAGCCACTTCTCCTTCGGCGACCTCACCGCCACGGCCCAAACCCGCCGCGACGTCCTCAGCCGTCTCCTCCCGCGCCTGAAAATCGCCGCCCAGTGCACGCTCGACGGCAAGTTCCTGCGCGTTCAAGGCTCTCTGAGAACCTATAAAATCCATCTCGGCAGCGGCAACATTTTGATGGAGCCGAACGATCAATACCTCTGCATCGTGCCCGATCGCCACAAGGACGCGAAGACCAGCGCCGACGTCTTTCTGCCTTTCGAAGGCGACCACCTGCTGGCGATTATCCTCAGCAAGGCGTTTTTGCTGGCAAGCGATGATACGATTAAAGATTTGACGATTTTGAGCCAGGTCCGGCGATAGTTCAGCTGTAGCTTCAATTTAAAGAGGCCGAAAGCCGCCGGTGATGGATGCGTGCAGCAAATACGGCCGGCGGTTAAAACCGCCAGCCGCTTCCGCCATTTCCGCATATACGGATTGCATCACTAAATATTAACCAACACATCACGCCTCCGCGCGCTTCTCCCCCACCAGCACCATATTCGTCACCGGCCATGGCAGCGGCGCCCCGTCCATGTCCTCTAGACGCACGTGTCCCGTGAAGATATTCGCGACGCGCCATTCGTTCACATAAGGCTGCGAGGCGGGATGGAGGGCGAACCCGGCGGCGGTGAGTTCGCGTTTCCAATCGTCGAAGGCCCAGAAGCCGAACTCTTCGTGCATCTCGGACGCCCAGTTGTCCGTGTACTCCATCTTTGTGATGAACTCCATCGCGTCGCGCAGGGGCAGACGGAACTGCGGCGCGTCGCCATGGGCGTCTGCGATGGAGTCGTGATGGAGGGGGCGCGGCGAAAAGTCGTGCTGGAATTTCAGAAAGCGGCTGTAGGTCGAAAGCTCGTGGGCGGGCGTGTCCAGATATTCGGGCGTGGTCCGGCCGTCGGAGGCGCTGCACCAGAGCTGGACGATGTTGTCGGCGCCGCTGGGGCCGACGACATCGCGGATCACCAGGCGGCCGTCGCGGCGAAGCTGCTTGTGCTTGTCGCGCAGATAACTGCGGACACTTTCGGCGCGGCGGCCGTAGCTCCAGAGCTCGTGCAGGGTCGAGTTGCAGATCACGGTGTCGCTGGTGTTCGCCTGCGAATCTGAGACGGGCGTGGTCAGGTTCTGCTGCTTGAAGAAGACAAAGGCGTTGCCAAATGCGCCGGCGCGCTTCCATTCGTGGGCGCGGGCGAGCATTTCGGCCGAAAGATCGACGCCGATGATATCGCTGTCGGGGTAATCGCGCACGATCCGGCTGATCAGCGCGCCGTCGGCGCAGCCTTCGTCCACGATCTTGCCGGGGACGATGTAGTCCTTGATGGCCTGGTACTTCAGATCGATGACTTCCGCCATCGTCGATGCGTAGGTGTTGTAATCCCGCGTCTCCGTCAGGTCTCCGTCTTCGGTCAGAATGGGGTCGTTGTAAAGCCGGACGATCCGCGCTCCGGCTTCGGGAAGGTCGGAAAACACCGTGCGGGCGCTCGCGCTCAGTCCCAGCGATTCCAGGCCGATCTCCCCGGTCCCAATCTGCCGCACCAGATCCGTCGGCACTTCGCGCAGATAGCGCTGGCCGGCCATGTCGTATTCGGCGGGCAGCACGGCGTAGCCCAATGTTTGGAAGGCGGCGATCACAGGCGGCGTTGACGACAGCACGACGGTGTTGTCCGGCGTAAGGTCTAACGCGCAGTCGGTCTGTTCGGCGATCTCTTTAAGCATCAGCGCCGAGAACTTATCCGTCGGCTGATAGTGCGGAATTCCGACGATATGGAAGTTCACGCCATACTTGCGCTTCCACTGGCGCGCGAACTCATAGATCACGATCGACCGCAGCTCAAACGGCAGCGGATTATAGCGGCTGTTGCTTTTGTTGCTGGAGGTCACCGCGAACACAAGATCCGTCACGCGCCCCGCCGGCGCATCGCCCAGGAGATCCGGCAAGCCGGCGATCTCCTGCCCAAGGATACGATCCAAATACTCTTCCTGAAACTGCGTCGTGACAATATGGCGGCCGGGAAACAATAGGTACATGCAAAGATCTCCAAGAGACAGCAGAGGTTAGCGGCGCTGTTGATAAGGACGTGTGATTGCCTCGGAAACTTTACCCGAAAATGCTGCGCTGTATGCTATGCTTATTATGTCGACCCCACACAAGGAGACTTCCATGAAAACCACAATCACCGCAATTCTCGCCGTTTGCGTTCTTTCCGCCTCCGCATTCGCCGCAACGCCCAAGGCGCCGGTCGCCAAGAAGATGGCCGCGACGACGATGACCTGCCCGGCGTGCAAGATGCCGATGCCGATAAAGAAGTCCGCCGCGACCCCGGTCCCGGTTAAAATCGGCGCCAAGACCTACTACTGCTGCGCCGGATGCCCGGCCGGCAAGGAAGCCATGGCCGCTTCCGCCAAGAAAATGCCGAAGATGGGCGCCAAGAAGCACACGATGTAATCGCCGGCGAGCGGGTCTGGATCAATATTTTCCAGACCCGCGCCTCCGATTGCGCCAGGTATAATAGGGCGTCGCCGTTTTGGATGGCGCCCTAATTCCCCGCGATTGGAGACTCTCGGCATGACGACCGAATTCAGCGCCCCGCGCTATCCTGGGCCGGTGTCCGCCGCGATGCTGGAAGAGCTTCCCCGGTATGTCATCGCGGATCCCTATCCCTTTGTCCTCGATCTTCCCAACTGCGAAGGCATGTGGCTCGCCACCGTGGACGGCCAGCGCCTCTTCGACTGGGCCGGGTACTTCGGCTCGAAGCTTATCGGACACAACCACCCCCGCCTCTACGAGCAGGATTACGTTACGCGACTCGTCTGCGCCGCGAACAACAAAGTCGCGAACCCCGATTTCCTGACGCCCGAATGCCTAGACTACTATCGGCTGCTGCACCGGATCGCCCCCGAGTCCATGCGTAACCCATTGCTGGAGGTGTACGCCGTGAACTCGGGCGCCGAAGCGGTCGAGAATATGATGAAATATCTTGTCGCCCGATTCAACGCCAAGCGGCGGGCGCAGGGCAAAGAGATCACCGGCAAGCGCTTCTTATACTTCGACAACGCCTTCCATGGGCGGACGGTGTTCGCGCTCGCCGTCACGCAGACGGTGGACCCCGTCGCCACCAAGGACTTTCACGGGCTCACCATCGGCGGCAACATCCAGATTCCGTTCCCGGCGATCAACACGTCCGAACCGGACGAATGGAATCGGGACAAACAAAAGCGCTCTCTGGATATGATCGAGACGGTGCTGGAGCAGATGGCGCACGAGATCGTCGGAATCCTCGTCGAGCCGATCCAGGGCGCCGGCGGTCACCGAGTCGCCACAAAAGAGTTCTTCCAGGAGCTTTCTCGCCTGGCCCACAAACACGACGTCTATCTGGCGTTCGACGAAGTCCAGACCAGCCTCGGACCGACCGGAAAGATCTTCGCCATCGACCACTTCGACCTGCCCCACCCGCCTATGGCGGTCGCGGTCGGCAAAAAGTTCGGCTGCGGCGCGGTCTATATGTACGAGCCTTTGGAAGATCTCGGCGTGCTGGATTCGACCTGGGGCGGCGCGCTCGCCGACATGGTGCGCGTGGTCCAGGAAGTGAAGATCGTGGAGGAAGAGGGCCTGATCGCCGCCGCCGCGCTGAAAGGCGAGCGCCTCGCCGCCGGCCTGCGCCGGCTCGCCGAGCAGCCCTCCCCCATCTACAACGTGCGCGGCATGGGCCTGTATCAAGGCTTCTCCCTGCGCTCGCCCGAAGCCAAGGCGCGGCTGATCAAACGGGCGCGCGAAAAGCACGACCTGCTGCTGCTCGGCGCGGGCCGCCGCTCGATCCGCACGAGGCCAAGCCTGTCCGTGACAAACGAGGACATCGATCGGTTTTTGGAGATGCTGGAGGATTTGTTGGGGGAGGACGGGGCGTAGGCCTCGGGTTCAGGCCCTATTCCCCCGCGCTAAAGCGCGAGGGAATAGGGACTAACCGAACCTAAAGCCCCATCGTCTCCCACTGCTCCAGGATCTCCATCGCCTGCCGCACGGTCTCGTACGCGGCGACCGCCGCTTCGCCGCGTTCGCCGGTGAAGTCGGCGGGCAGGCGGGAAAGATCGCCGCGCTGGATGGCGGCGATGCTTTCCGTCAGCCAGCGGTCCAGCTTTTCCCATTGCTCGTCGCGTGTCAGCGCGGGCTGGTTCGCCATGACGTGCTAACTCCCGTAGATTTTGGTCAGGATCTGTTCGAAGCCCAGTGGAGAAACGCCGAAGACATCGGTAATCGCGTGGCTCTTTGTGACGTTGTCCAGTCCCAGGTTGGCGAGCTGATCGCGGGTGACCGGAGGCTTGGGCAGGATCGCCTCCATGACGGTCGCGGCGATTTTGAGGATCGGGACGGGCGCATGGAGAAATGGCTTGCTGACGTGCAGGGAATTGGCGAAGCCGCCCAGCAATTCGTTGAACGACACCTGGGTGGCGCCGCCGACTTCGTAGACTTGCTTCGCCGTGGCGGGGTCGCCGAGCGAATTCACGACGCACGCGGCCAGGTCGTCGATAAAGATCGGCTGGAACTTATTGTTGCCGGAGCCGGGCACGGGGATAAACGGGAACGGCAGCGGGACGGGAAGTCCGCCGTGTTTGATCAGTTCGCCCATCTGCTCCACGAACTCGCCGTCTTTCCCGAGGATAATCGAGGGGCGAAAGATGGTGTACGGCAGACCGCTTTCCGTCACGATCTTCTCCGCCGCCGCCTTGGTGCGCGAATACTCGGCGGGACCGTTCGGATCGGCGCCGATCGCGCTCATGTAAATAAACCGTCCGTGAAAATCGGCCGCGCAGGCGGTCTTTACGATGTTCTGGGTTCCCTGAACGTGGATGCGCTGGAACGTCTGGCCGCCCTTCGCCTCCTGAATGATTCCCACGAGATGCAGGACGGCGTCCACGCCTTCAAACATCGCCGGCGTCAGCGTCGCGGCGTCCCCAACATCCACTCCGTCGATATACGTCGCGCCCGACTTGGCGCGCTCCCCTTGCGGCTTCTTGCGCGACAATCCGCGCACGGAATGCCCGGCCGCAAGCAGCGCCTCAATCATGTGGTTCCCGACGAAGCCGGAGGCTCCGGTCACTAAAACTTCCATGTCCTATACAGCTTTCTAAGTCCATTTGGACCGGCGAACTTGCATCTGCGAAAGACGGGCAGCCAATTGCGCCGCGTCCCTCGCCGCTATAACATCGCCAGAAAGAGTTCAGTTCCAAACAAAAACGCCTCGGGACATCTCTGTCCGAGGCGTTTTCCAGTATTCTCAGTTATCCGCCGACGGCGTTGCGTCGAATGACCCCGGAATAGAACTCGGCGCTGAGCTTGGGCGTGCGCTCCAGCGTCTCGTAGTTGACGTAGCAGATCCCAAAGCGTTTGGTGTAGCCGAAAGCCCATTCGAAGTTGTCCATCAGGCTCCAGACAAAGTAGCCTTTGACGGGATAACCTTCGTCGGCGGCGCGGTGCAGGTGGATCAAATGCTCTTGCAGGTACATCACCCGCCCGACATCCTGAATCTCATTGCTCGCGTTCGGCCGGTCGGGATTGGCGCAGCCGTTTTCCGTGATGTAGATCTCGGGCGCGTTCCAGGTTTCCGCGACCATGCGCGGTCCCCAGTACATGATGCTCGGCCCGACCGCGAGCCATGGCATATCCATTTTGGGGTAGCCAGGGCCGTTCTCGACCGTGGACCAGCCGCGCGCTGTCGAGGGATCATGCCGGACATAGGTCGGCGCGTACAAGTTCAGACCGACGAAATCAATAGGAGACGCAATCGCCGCCATCTCGTCGTCCGTGAAGACAGGCGCGTCGGCGCCCGCGCTTTCCAGATATCCGGGATGGTAGCGGCCCTCGAAGATCGGGGTCAGATACATGCCGGACAGTTCGCGCAGCGCCTCGCGCGTGGCGGCGATGTGCTCGGGAGTCTCCAGGATCGGGACGATATTGGGAATGTTCTCGGCGAGTCCGACCTTGAGGTCCTGGGGACCGGACGCGCGGATCGCCTGGACGGCCAGGCCGTGACCGTAGACGGCGTGGTGGCGCGCCTGGTTCAGCAGGCGCGGACATACGTTCTTGCCCGGCGCGAACAGCTCGCCCGTGTCCACATACCCCTTGTCCAGAAAGCACATGAACTCGTTGATGGTGAAAACGCCGCTGAGACGGTCGCCAAGCTGGGCGGCCATATATCCGGCGTAGTCGGCGAAGACTCGCGCGCAGTCACGCGATTCCCAGCCGCCGAACCGGTCTTCGGTCCACTGCGGCAGATCCCAGTGAAACAAGGTCATCCACGGCTGAATGTCGGCGGCGCGCAGTTCGTCGACGAGACGCTTATAGAAGTCGAGGCCCTTCGGATTGGGGACGCCGCCGGCGTCGGGAAAGATGCGCGACCAGGAGACGGAAAAGCGGTAGGATTGAAGCCCGAGGCGCTTCATCAGCGCGACGTCTTCCTTGTAGCGATGGTAGTGATCGGTCGCAACATCGCCGTTCTGATCGAACGCGATTGCCCCGGACCGGCGGGAAAACGTATCCCACACACTGGGGGTGCGCCCGTCTTCGTCCCATGCCCCTTCGACCTGGTAAGCCGCCGTAGCCGCGCCCCACAAAAAATCCGCTGGGAACGGGCAAAAAAGCCGCGCGGCGCCCGACGCGGCGGGTATATCCAAATCCGTCACTCTGATTGCTTCCTTCGGCCGTTACTATCCGCGCTTCGATAGGTGAGATTTAATGCGCGTCGGCCAATTCTTTGTTCAGCTGCGCCAGGGCCGTTTGCTTGACGCCGGCCGGCATTTTCGTGTCGGCGTTCACCTGGTCGATGGCCTGCATGATCTCGGCTTTCGACCGCTTCTGCTCGGCCTGGTACCCTGAGGTGTCTCCGGAATAGGAACACCCGGACGAGAGCGCCGTGATTCCGATGGCGGCGATGGCCAATGCGGCCGACGCCAAATGTTTGATTCCACTCATTCATTCTACCCTTGAAGACCCGTAAAAGCGCCGAAGTATTCCTATACGCATTCACGAAACTTAATTTTTGCCAGCCCGTGATCGCCGTATCAGCGCCGGCCCCTTGCGGGGCTGGCGGTGAGGCTACGGGGTGCCCGGGCACTGGTTCCAGTACTGTTCGCAGGTCAGGCCGGGGATGTACAGGTTCTTGCTGTAGTAATCGGCGCCCTTGTGCTGGGACTTGACGTGGCCGTCCAGGAAGAGCATATCGCAGGTGCCGCTGTGGCGGTAGCGCGGCATGGTGTTGCAGGACTGATAGCCGCCGCCATCGCCGGACGCGATATCGCAGTCCTTGATATTGGGCACGAATGTGCTGCCGGAAAACCACGCCCACTTGTCCATAGGATAGTAGGAGCCTCGGGGATTGCTGTAAATCGTCGTTCCGTCTGGAGCCATAGCGCTGGCGCCGTTTGCGCCGGCTTCCCAGATGCCAATCGATTCGGCGGGAGAATCGATCGCCGCCAGAGTCACGGAGGGGCCGGAGGCGTTGGCGCTCAGGCCAGTGCCGTTGTCATACCAGACCGGGAAGACATCGTCGCGCACGACAAATTGCGCCTGCTGATCGCGATGCACGGCGGACGGGCAGGAATACACTCCGCCAGCATAGCCCAGGATATTGCGGCCGGCCACTGTGGTTGCGTTGTTCTGACCGTTCTTCACATAGGGGTTAATGACATAAGTCCAGTCATACCCAGTGGTGAAGTTGCCCATGCCGCTGGTGGAGACCTGCGACGGGGGAAAAGACTCGTCGTTGTCTTGATTGTATTGCAGGATCGCAAGGCCGATCTGCTTGAAATTGCTGATACAAGCAGACTGGCGCGCTTTCTCCCGGGCTTGCGCGAATACCGGAAACAGGATCGCCGCTAATATCGCAATGATCGCGATCACTACGAGAAGCTCAATGAGCGTGAACCCCAGGGTTTGGGGGGACTTGCGAAGAAAAGAACGATTCATGACATTCTCCTTGATATGCGCGAAAAAATCGATTCGATGTTCTTGCAATGCCGCCCTTAGGAGGGCGGCGGTCCGACGGACTCCCGCATAACCAGCTCGACCGGAAAGATGTCGCTGGCTGTCGGTTCGAGAAGCGGCTGATTGTCGGCTCCGTCTCCGACTTGATTGAGAAGCAATTGTACGGCGCGCGCCGCCATGTCGCGGAACGGCTGGCGGATCGTGGTCAGATGCGGGGTTGTCATTTGCGCCAGCATCAGGTCGTCGAAGCCGCCGATGGAGATATCCCGGGGCGCCTGTAAGCCCCGGGCGGCGACGACATCCAGGGCGCCGTAGGCGATACCGTCATTGGCGCAAAAGATCGCCGTCGGCAGCGGAAGCCCGCTGCCGAGCAGCGCCGCCATCCGCTCACTTCCGCTGACGGCGGTGAAATCGCCTTCCAGAATCAGACTCGGGTCGATGGGAATGCCGGCCTCCTCCATCGCTCTCTTGTAGCCGGCAAACCGCTGACGCGCCCCGGATTGATCGAGAGCGCCGGGAAAATGACCGATTCGGCGATGCCCCAGCTCGATCATATGCGTGACGATTTTATGGGCGCCGCCTTCGTCGTCCACCTCCAGATTGTGGATGCCGGGCATCATCACGCCGCCGTGGATCGTCACGAATGAGGTCCGCCGAGAAAGGAGCTCGGAAAACTCCGGCGTCAGATGCGATCCCAAAAAGATAATGCCGTCGACTCGCCCGTCGCAAAATTGGAGGATTTTGTCTTCGTCGAGCCGCCAATCGGAGACGGAAAAGACCGTCGTGTTCTGACCGTGCCCCACGCATTCGGCCAGGATCCCGTTCAGGATCTCCAGAAAGTATAAGTTCAAAGGGCCGTCAATCACCGCGACCACACCGAGCGTGTCCATGCGGCGTCGGGACAGGCCCCGCCCGACGGCGTTGGGCCGGTAGTGCAGCCGCTTGGCCGCCTCTTCGATCCGAACACGCGTGGCGTCGGAAACGCGAGTGGCGGACCGGGCGCCGTTGAGGACCACGGAAACGGTCATCGCGGCCACGCCGGCCTCGCGGGCCACGTCTTTTAATGTCGGTGCGTCAGTTCGTCTCATAAATAGATCGTCGTTCTTTCGCCGTCGGGGGGCGGGCGGCGTTACTATTATACACCCGTCCCCCACCATTCCTCGGTTCGGACTTTGGTTACGGCTTTCCCGATTTCTGCGCGGCGGCCTGGCCGGCGGCTTGCGCACTCTGCATCTTCTGCGCCTGTTCCGCCTGCATGGCGGCGATCTTCGCCTGCTCCGCCGGCGGCGCCGGCGATCCCATCACGTCTTTACGCTGCTGAGCCAGAGGATCGCCGGAGTTGCCGTCGCGGCTTCCGCAGCCGGCAAGCGCCACAGCGCAGAGCGCCGCCAGGAGGATTGTGTGATTTCTCTTCATCGATTGTTTGATTTCTTGCCTTTATGATACTTTCCGAACTACTGGCGCAGAGCGTCCCACTTGTTGCTATCGGCGTGCCCGTTGGAGTCGTATCCCGACGCCGGCTGGGGATTGGTCTGGCTCGGGCGCATCGCCTTGACATGACCGTCGACAAACGCGAAGTTGCTCATCGTGTTGCCCGAATGGTGCGCGGAGATCGCTCCGTTCGGCCCGTTCGGATAAGCGGTTGAGGCGGGACGAGTATTGTCCGGCAGTTGGCTGCCTTCACCAAACCAGGACACGCCGACAATGACGTTTCCATCGCCAAAGTTCGTCCAATTGCCCGCATTATTGTCGCTCGGCGCCGCATTGTGCATATCGCTGTTGAAATGCTCGGCGATCAGAATTGTATCTGACGGGCGACCGACACGTGAGAGAGGCGCGACTTCATAGTTACCCGGATAGAGCCCGTCTTTCGCGACGCCCATCAGACCGACCAGCGCCGGCGCATAGCCGAAATCGCCATAGTAACCCAGAACGCCATTGGCGGCATAGGAGCATATCACGCCCTTATAGGAATTCGCGGTGTCAACGCTCCCGGCGCCGGGATCATCGGGACATCCGAAGACGCCGTTGGCCTTGATATAAGGCAGCACTTTCTGCGTCCAATGCGCGGTCAGGTCCGTCCCGCTGGAATATTCCTGTCCACCATCAATCGCGAGAGGAAACGTCTCATCGTAATCCTGAACGTATTGCAGAATTCCCAAGCCCAACTGCTTCATATTGGAGGAGCAGGAGATCTGTCGGGCTTTCTCGCGAGCTTGAGCGAAGACGGGGAAGAGAATTGCGGCAAGGATTGCAATGATAGCGATGACAACGAGAAGCTCGATCAGTGTGAACCCTTTGACTTTGGCGGACGAAATAAATGAAGTACGATACATAGTCTTGACTTTCTCCTGCGAACTCAATTCCGAGATACCCGTTGGCGTTTCGCCTTTCGGGGGTGTAAATCCATTCTATCACTGAATTAGCGCTACGTCAATAGGTTTCTAAAAATAAATTACCGATAATTCAGAAATAAAATTATCGGTAATTCATAAAAAACTCCTTGCATTAATCGTAGGTCAATAGTATAATGGTTACACTATGAAGTTCACCGATGGAAACTGGCTAATACGTGAAGGCGTGCGTACTTATCACCCGGCGCAGGCATACGATCTTGAGACGACGGACACGTCCGTCACGGCTTACGCTCCGGCGCATATGATCCGCCATCGCGGCGATACGCTGATCGGTCCTCTCATTACTGTTCGGCTCTCGTCGCCGATGTGCGACGTGATCCAAGTGCGACTAATGCACTACAGTGGCGAACGGCGTGAGAACCTGCGCTTTCCGACGTTCCCGGACGAAGGCGCGCCGGTCACGATCGAGACCGACGATGGGTTCGCGTCCCTGACAAGCGGCGCGCTGACGGCGCGGATCAACCGCGCGAACTGGGCGCTCGATTTTGTCTCATCCGACGGGCGCATCGTCACGAGCAGCGGCGCCAAGGGCGTCGGCCTTGCCGAGGTGGAGGGCGAAGGCGCATATATCCACGAGCAGTTGTCTCTGGGCGTCGGCGAGTGCGTTTATGGTCTCGGCGAGCGGTTCACGGCGTTCGTCAAAAACGGTCAGGTCGTGGATACCTGGAACAAGGACGGCGGCGCGGGCAGCGATCAGGCGTATAAGAACGTCCCTTTTTACATCACCAATCGCGGCTACGGCGTCTTCGTCAACCAGCCTGAGAACGTTTCGTTCGAGATCGGCTCCGAAAAAGTCGCGCGCGTTCAGTTCAGCGTTCCCGGCCAATCTTTGGAATACTTCGTCATCTATGGACCGACGCCCAAGGAGATTCTGGAGAAGTACACGGCGCTGACCGGCCGACCGGCGCTGCCGCCGGCCTGGTCCTTCGGTCTGTGGCTGACGACATCGTTCACGACCAGCTATGACGAACAGACCGTCACGAGCTTTATCCAGGGCATGGCCGACCGCGAAATCCCCCTGCATGTTTTCCACTTCGACTGCTTCTGGATGCGCGAGTTCCACTGGTGCGATTTCGAATGGGACAAGCGCGTCTTCCCCGATCCTGCGGGCATGCTCACGCGTCTGAAAGAACGCGGCCTGAAGATTTGCGTTTGGATCAACCCCTATATCGCCCAGCGCTCCCCGCTCTTCGCCGAGGGCAAGGCGGGCGGATATCTGCTGAAGCGCGCGGACGGCTCTGTCTGGCAGACCGATCAGTGGCAGCCGGGAATGGGGATCGTCGACTTCACCAATCCCGACGCCTGCCGCTGGTTCCAGGATAAGCTGCGCGCCCTTCTCCATCAAGGCGTCGACTGCTTCAAGACCGACTTCGGCGAGCGCATCCCGACCGACGCCGTCTACTTCGACGGATCCGATCCGGAGGCGATGCACAACTTCTACTCATATCTCTACAACAAGACAGTCTTCGATCTGCTGCGCGAGGAGCGCGGCGAGGGGGAGGCGGTCCTGTTCGCGCGCTCCGGCACGGCGGGCAGCCAGCAGTTCCCGGTCCACTGGGGCGGCGACTGCGCGTCGGACTTCGAGGCGATGTCCGCCAGCCTGCGCGCCGGTCTTTCGCTTTGCCTCTCGGGCTTCGGCTTCTGGAGCCACGACATCGGCGGCTTCGAGGGCACTCCTCCCGCGGAGATCTACAAGCGCTGGGTCGCCTTCGGCCTGCTTTCACCGCACAGCCGCCTGCACGGCAGTTCGTCGTACCGCGTCCCGTGGGTCTACGACGACGAAGCCGTGGACGTGCTTCGCTTCTTCACCCAGCTCAAGTGCCGCCTGATGCCCTATCTCTTCGGCGCCGCCGTCGAAGCGCATCAACACGGCGTCCCCATGATGCGCGCCATGATGCTGGAGTTCCCGGGCGATCCCGCGTGCGAGTATCTCGACCGCCAGTATCTTCTCGGCGGATCGCTGCTGGTCGCCCCCGTCTTCTCACAGGACGGTTCGGTCCAGTATTACATCCCCGAAGGCCGCTGGACCGAATATCTCACCGGCCGCACGATCGACGGCCCGCGCTGGATGCGCGAGGAGCACGGCTTCCTGAGCCTGCCGCTCCTGGTCCGCCCCAACACAGTCCTACCCCTCGGCGCGGACGACGAACGCCCGGACTACGACTTCACCTCCGGCGTCGAGTTCCAGGTCTACGAACTGTCTGACGGCGCCAACGTCAGCGTCTCCATCCCCACCCTCACCGGGGCGAACGGCGCAACGCTAACCGTCACCAAAAACGACGGCAAGATCACGGCGACCCTCGAAGGCTCGGCCAGCTTGTGGAGGCTTCGGCTGATGGGCGTCGCCAACATCGCCTCGGTGGACGGCGGATCGTTCGAATCCGGCGAGCGCGGAGCGCTGGTTCTGCCGGCGGACGGCGCGAGGTCGGTGACGGTGACGGTGTAGAGGGGGGAGCCCTCACCCCCCTCTCGTTCACTTAATTCTTGCGCTTTGCGTAAGTGGCTGGCGAATGAATTCGCGCCTACAAGTACGGCCGTCCGCCTTCGCGGACTTCGGAGCCTACGGCATTAAGATAAATGCCTTCGGCATAAAACTCTGAACCCGCGAAGGCGGGTGACCGTACTTTTAGCCGCGAATTCATTCGCCAGGCATTCTTAATATTCGTCAGGCTTGTGCCGAAAGCACAAAGTCTGCTTACCTGGCTGCTAAGGGGGCGATCCGAGAGCTCACCACCATGAATAACACAACCACCACGCACATCTTCCAAACCCCCGACGCCGCTATCGAAGACCGCGTCACGGATCTCCTCTCCCTCATGACGACCGAAGAGAAGATCGCCTGTCTCGGCACGGACCCGAGTGTTCCGCGCCTGGGCGTCAAGGGCAGCGGGCATATTGAAGGGCTGCACGGCGTCGCGATGGGCGAGCCCGGCGGCTGGGGCGGCAAAGAGCCGCTTCCGACGACGACATTTCCGCAGGCGATCGGGCTGGGGCAGACGTGGGATGTGGAGTGTGTCCGGCTGGCGGCGGAGATCGAGAGCGTGGAAGCGCGTTATCTGTTCCAGCATCCGGAGTATGCGCGCGGGGGGATCGTCGTGCGGGCGCCCAATGCGGATCTGGGGCGCGATCCGCGCTGGGGACGCACGGAAGAGTGCTACGGGGAGGATCCGTACTTCAACGGGACTCTGGCCGCGGCGTTTGTGCGGGGGTTGCAGGGCGACCATCCCCGATACTGGCGCTCGGCGTCGCTGATGAAGCATTTTCTGGCGAACAGCAATGAGAATGGGCGAGAAAACTCGTCCTCGGACTTCGATGAGCGGCTGTTTCGGGAGTATTATTCGGTCCCGTTTCGCATGGGCGTCGAGGCGGGATCGCGGGCTTATATGGCTGCCTATAATTCTTATAATGGAATTCCCTGCGGCGTGCATCCCATGTTAAAGGCGATCACCGTGGAGGAATGGGGGCAGGATGGGATCATCTGCACGGACGGCGGCGCGATGAAGCTGCTCGTCACCCATCACAAGGCGTTCCCCGACGAAGCGAGCGCGTGCGCCGCCGTTGTGCAGGCGGGGATCGGGCAGTTTCTGGACGATCACATGGAGCCGACGCGGCTGGCGTGGGAGCAGGGTCTCGTCACCGAAGCGCAGATCGACGATGCGCTGCGCGGCAACTTCCGGGTCATGATCCGATTGGGACTGCTGGATCCGCCGGAGCTTGTCCCCTATGCACAGATCGGCGCGGCGGGAGCGCCCGCGCCGTGGCTCTCCGAAGAACACAAGGCCGCCGCGCGGCGGGTGACGCAAAAGTCCATCGTGCTGCTGAAGAACGAGGGCGATGTACTGCCTTTGGACAAGCAAAACTTGGCGTCCATCGCCGTCATCGGCGCTTATTCGGATTCCGTCCTGTTCGATTGGTACAGCGGATCGCCGCCATACGCGGTGACGCCCCTCCAGGGGATCGCCGAGAAGGCGGGCGCGGGCGTCGCGGTGCGTCATTCCGATGGCGCGGATATCAACGCGGCTGCGGAGATGGCGCGTGACGCGGATGTCGCAATCGTGATCGTCGGCAACCACCCCACGGGGGACGGCGGCTGGGCGAAGGTGACAAAACCGGAGTATGGGAAGGAAGCGGTCGATCGAGAGTCCCTGGACCTGGAGGAAGAAGCGCTCATTCGGGAGGTCTTTGCGGCGAACCCGCGCACGATCGTTGTGCTGGTCTCGTCGTTCCCCTACACCATCCGGTGGACGCAGGAGAATATCCCGGCGATCGTGCAGATGACGCACAACAGCCAGGAGCAGGGCGGTGCCCTTGCCGACGTTCTGTTTGGCGACTATAACCCGGCGGGACGCCTGGTTCAGACCTGGCTCCAGTCCATCGATCAACTGCCGCCGATGATGGATTACGATATCCGTCACGGCCGCACCCATCTCTACTTCGATGGCGACGCGCTTTACCCCTTCGGCCATGGACTGAGCTATACGCAGTTCGCCTACGCCAATTTGCATTTGAGCGCGGAGACCATTCCCGCAAACGACGGCGTCCTCAATATCTCTTTCGAGCTGAGCAACATCGGCGACCGGGCGGGCGAGGAAGTCGCGCAGCTCTATGTCCGGCATCTCGATTCTCGGGTTGCGCGGCCGCGCCAGGAGCTCAAAGGGTTTCAGCGGATCGCGCTGGCGGCGGGCGAGACAAAGACCGTCACGATGCCGCTTGCCGCGTCGGACCTTGCCTATTGGAACGAAGCCGAGCACCGGTTCGAAGTCGAAAGCGGACGCGTGGAGATCAGGATCGGGCGCTCATCCCGTGAGATCGAACTGGAAAGCCTCGTGACCATCGCGCCTTGAGCGTACGCGCGAAACGATTCGCAATTGTTGCTTGACAGGAATACGGCGCCGTCGTATAATGAGCGTGATATACCGTCAACAGTAGATCAATTTTACCAAAAACGGCGATTTCACGCTCATATTTATCGAATAATCACGAATTTTCGCGCAAAAAGAAATGGCCGCACATGAGATACTTTCCGTTCGGCAGAGCCGCCCTCAGCATCCTGGCGCTGGCCGTGACTTCGGGCGGATGGCTGGCGTTGCAACCCAAGCCCAAACATCACGCGACGCTCACCTATTGGACATTCGCCACCACGCACTATGACTCGTATAAAAAGATCATTCCGGAGTTCGAGCGTCAGAATCCCGGCGTCACCGTCGACCTGGAGCTAGTCTCGCTCAACGCGCTGGCCTCGCGGATGCAGTCGGCCATGCTCGCCGACCTGGATGTCCCCGATCTCTTTGAAGTCGAGATCGGACAGTCGGCGGCGCTGTTTCGCGGCCCGACCAAGGATATCGGCCTTGTGGACCTGGGGCCGCGCCTCCACGCGCCGGGTCCGGACGGAACGCCGCCGCTCTGGGACCGCGTGGTCCATGCGCGGTTTGCGCCCTACACCAACCGGGGACACATCTACGGTTTGCCCCACGATATTCACGCGGTTCAGCTGGCTTACCGGCGCGATATCTTCGAAAAGGCGGGCGTGGACGTCCGCAAGATCAAGACTTGGGACGATTTCGTTCAGGTCGGCCGCAAGATGACCATTCCAGGCAAGCAGTACATGATGGAGATGTCCGACAGCGACGCCACCGTGCTGGAGCCGATGCTGTTCCAGCGCGGCGGCGGCTACTTCGACGCCGACGGGCATGTGATCATGGACAACGAAATCGCCGTGCAGACGATGTGCTGGTACGTGCCGCTGGTCGCGGGGCCGCACAAGATCGGCGACAGCGTCGGCTACTTCGGACAGGTGCAGACCAAAGCCGTCGAGGACGGCTACATGCTCTGCTACATCTGCCCGGACTGGCGCTCCAAGAACTTCGAGAACGACGTCTCGCACATGAAGGGAAAGATGGCGCTCATGCCCATGCCGCTCGCGGCGCCCGGCGGCAATCCCACCACTTCCTGGGGCGGAACGATGCTCGGGTTCACCAAGCATAACAACCATCAGGATCTCGCCTGGAAGCTGGCGATGTTTCTCTATCTCGACAAATCACAGCTCGCGGACCGATACCGATCCACGAACATTCTGCCGCCGGTCAAAGATCTCTGGAGCGATCCGGTCTTCCATGAACGGCGCGCTTACTGGAGCAATGAGAAGATCGGCGATTCCTATATTCGACTCGCTCCCAATGTTCCGGCCCACTACAGCAATCCCGTTATTCAGACGGCGACGGACAAGCTCAGCCAGGCCCTGGTCGATTGTGTCCACTACTATAACACCCATGGTTATGTCGACCACGGCGACGCCCAGTTCGAGAGCTACGTTCGCTCGCGGATGAAGATGCGCGCGGACGAAGTCCGGGCCATGGCGCGGAGGGATTCCTATTGAGCAATATACTCGCCACCCGCCCCGCGATCAAGGCGGCGTCCGGGACAGGCCCGCGCGGGCGGCGCTCCCCCTCGGACAAATTCGCGCCCTATCTGTTCGTTTCGCCGTTTCTGATCTTGTTCGCCGTCTTTGGGGTCTGGCCGATCCTCCACAGCCTGATCCTGGCGTTCTATCACACCAACGGCCCCAAGAGCCAGGTCTTCGCGGGCTTTGACAACTTCAAATTTCTCTTCGCCGATCCGGATTTCCACACGGCGGTCTGGAACACGCTGGTCTTCGCCTTCTGGTCGGTCGTGCTCCAGATTCCCTTCGCGCTCGGCCTCGCGATCCTGCTCAACCAGCGCTGGCTGCGCGGGCGAACATTCCTGCGGCTGGCGTTCTTCTCGCCGAACCTGCTGGGGCAGGTCTTTGTCGGCGTCCTGTTTTCGGTCCTGCTCGCACCTCAGTACGGACTGGTCAACAAAGGGCTGCACGCCTTGATCGGCCTGCCGCTGGACACCAAGTGGCTGGCGAACCCTGCCCTCGTGATGCCGGCGCTGATCCTGACATCGCTCTGGCTCTACGTCGGCTTCAACATGATCTATTTTCTCGCGGCGCTCCAGGCCGTGGACAAAGAGCTTTACGAAGCGGCGATGATCGACGGGGCGGGCCCGTGGCGTCAGTTTCTCGCGGTCACCCTTCCCAGCATCCGCCCCGTCGCGGTCTTTGTGCTCGTCACTACCACGATCGGCTCGTTCCAGCTATTCGAGCTGCCTTATATCATGCTGAATAACTCGGCCGGTCCGGACAACGCGGGACTGACCGTCGTTATGTATCTCTACAACAATGGGTTCGTGACGGGGAATCTGGGCTACGCCTCGGCGGTCGGGTGGACGCTGGCGATTGGGGTCCTGCTGATCAGTCTCGCGCAGATGCGGATGACGGGCGCGTGGAAGGCGGAAGCGAAATGAACACGGAAAGATCTGTACAGACGGGGCGCACGGCGCTCACCATCACGATGTTTCTCCTGGCGGCGATCGTGCTAACGCCGTTGGTCTGGCTGGTGGCGGCGACGCTGAAGTCCTCGGACGATATGTTCCACTACACGTTCTTCCCGCCGGTCAGCCACCTGACGCTTTCGGAGTATCACGACCTCTTCACGAAGTCGCCGTTCGCGCGCTATCTGGCCAACAGTGTCTTCGTGACCAGCGTGACGGTGATGGTGCAGTTGTTCTTTTCGTCGCTGGCCGGCTTCGCGCTCGCCAAGTACGAGTTCAAGGGCAAGAATATCATCGTGGCGATCATGCTCGCCACCCTGCTGCTGCCGGGACAACTGACGATGGCGCCGCTGTACGACCTGCTCTACCATATGAAGATGGTGGACAGCTACGCCGGCTTGATCGTGCCCGGCGCGGTGAGCGTCTTCGGGATCTTTTTGTTTCGGCAATCGATCCAGCAGGTCCCGGACGAGCTGTTGCAGGCGGCGCGGATCGACGGCTGCTCGGAGTTTCAAATCTACTGGGATATCGTGATGCCGGTCTCGCGCCCGATGATCGGCGCGTTCTGTCTGATCAGCTTTATGGGCGCCTGGAACAGCTTTTTGTGGCCGCAGATTATTCTCCACCACGCCGAGCTGTTCACGCTGCCGATCGGCCTCAATCAATTGGTCAGCATTTACCAGACCCAGTACGGTATGCTGATGGCCGGCACGCTGCTGGGCGTGCTGCCGGTGGTGTTCCTGTTCGTGCTGCTCCAGAAAGAATTCGTCGCGGGATTGACGGCGGGCGCGGTCAAGGGGTAATCTCGCGCGAGGAAGACCGGACGATGATCTCGGGCGTGACGGTGATTCGGCAATCCTCGACCGGCGCGCCTTCGATCATCGCGACCAGGCGCTCCACGGCGAGGATACCCATCTGGCGGAACGGCTGGTTGATTGTCGTCAATCCGCCTAAGATCCACTGGGCGTCCGGAGTGTCGTTGACGCCGGTGATGGAAACATCCTCAGGAACGCGCAGGCCGACGGCTTCAAAGGCTTTTCCCACCCCCATCCCCCAGCCGTCGTCGCCGCCGATCACCGCCGTGGGACGCTCGTCCAGCAAAAGCCACCGATCGACCATGGCTTGAAAGAAGCTTGGCTCCCGCACGCGATCCGGCGTCTGATCGTCGATCCCCTCCAATCGCGGGTCGTGCTCAATCCTCGCCTGCTCCAGCCCCTTGCGATATCCGTCCCTCCGGTCGAGAAAGTTCGAGTCGTGCAGGGATCCGATATAGGCGATGCGGCGATGCCCCTGCTGGACAAGCATCTCTACCATGCGCGCGACGCCGTTGATGTTATCAACATTCACGTAGCCGACACCGTCCGGCACATGGCGCGTCAGCAGCGCGACCACCGGCAGCCCGGCCTCGGCGACACGCTCCAGGGTGGCGTCGTGCAGCGGCGGCGCTACCCAAATGAGCCCGTCGATATGCCCGTCCAGATACTCCAGCGCCGAATGGCGGTCCGCATGCTGCGTCCAGCCGGTGTAAAGCAAGAGGTTATGATTGGCGACATCGCCCGCCTCGCTGATGCCGGCCAGCAGGTGCGGCGCCAGCGAGCCGCCGATATTCTGATCCAGGCTGCTCAGGCCGAAGATAAACACGCCGAGGATCCGGGTGCGCTGGCGGCGGATCGCCCGCACGAGCGCGCTGGGCGTGAAGTGCAGATCATCCATCGCCGTCTGGATCCGCGAGCGCGTCGACTCGCTCATCCGGCCCTTGTCGTTGAGAAAATTCGAGACCGTCGCGCGCGACACCTCGGCGCGGGCGGCGACGTCGTTAATCGTCGCGCGCCGCTTCCCAAGCGGGACGCTTGACGCCTTCCCGGAATGCGCCGGGTCCAGCTTCTCCGCGACCGACGCCGTGACCACTCCGTCGCGCTGGAGCCAGTTCCGCACGCTTTGCGAGTTGACGCCGAGGCGGCGCGCGATCTCCCCGGACTTCAGACCTTCGGCATGCAGCAGGACGGCCTGTTCGCGCACTTCCGGCGCATAGCCGCGCTTGCTCGGCTCCGGCGTATAGCGACGGCGGCAGGCGGAACACTTATAACGCTGGCTGCCGCCATGCATTCCCGCCTTGACCTGTCCCTCGGAGACCCCGCATTTCGGACACACAATCATAACGATCTTAACTTTCGATACGGACGCTCGCCGTGTCCCAATCATTAGGCGATGACACAGGTATCTAATATACCCCCTGCGCCTTCTGGAGACAAGACTTCCGCCAGCAAAGAAGCCCTGAGACCCAGCGATCCTTCGCTTTCGACAATGCCAACGCCGAATAAATCACCTATTGATATACTATCGTCATAAGTCAATAATTTCCAAATGTCGATATTCTGAAAATTGTTATTCAAAAGTACTTGACGCCGTTCCGCAGGCGTGATATACTATTTTTGCTGATGAACTTGGTACATCAATGTGCCTAAAGCTCTTATCGTAATTCAAAACATCGCCTTCTTCATAAGACGATCCAGGAGACTGAACCCATGTTACACACCGCGAAAGTCAAAGGCTTTACACTGATTGAATTGCTCGTTGTTATCGCGATTATCGCCATTCTTGCCGCGATTTTGTTCCCGGTTTTCGCCCAGGCCCGCGAAAAGGCGCGCCAGATCAGCTGCGCCAGCAACCAGCGGCAGACCGGCCTGGCCGTTCTGCAATATGTGCAGGACTATGACGAGAATTATCCGCTGGAGATCGCCGGCGTCAGCCCCAACGATTACGACTGGTCCAAGGCCGTTCAGCCGTATATCAAAAACGGGAATTCTCCGGTCGGCGCCTGGGGCGGCTCGACCAACACCGGCGTGTTCACCTGTCCCGACTTTCCGGAAGAAGCGGATGGCAAGTACGAATACGCGCAGTATCGTGTTTTGGAGGACGTCATTAGCTCCAGCGGTTCGCCTGTCTCGCTGAGCGCGATCATGAAGCCATCGTCCAAGATCATGGTCTTCGAAGGCAAGAACAACGGCAACTGCTGGGGCGGCCCGGCGGGAATCGGCTTCAATACCGATCAGTGGAACTGGGCAAGCAATGGACAAACTCCCCATGGAGCGCACACCGACCTCGCCGATCAGTCCCCGAAGGACAGCAATAATAGCGCCCAGGGAGCAGGCTGCTGGACCTGGCCGACCTCGTGGACTCCTGCGTACCGGCACACCAGCATGGGGAACTTCCTTTTCTGCGACGGCCATGTCAAAGCGATGAAGGTCGGCTCGGTCAGCTATGCGGAAAATATCGCGAACAAAGACCCCAGCATGATCAACTGATCGCACCGCACTCGACTCATGATCGCTGGATCGGCCGCCGCGATGCGCGGCGGCCGTTTGGCGCTTGATGTCCGATCTGGATTTGTTATCGAACAAGGAATAGTCGTTTGGAACTTCGATCATTCGTCGCCGTTCGCGGGTCTCGCGCGAGCGCCCGCGCGCTGGCGATTGCCGTATGCGCAGTCGCCGCTTTCTCCATCGCCGGCTGCGGCAGTCGGCCGGCGGCGCCAGCGAACTCAGCGAAGCTCGATGCGCCGCCGCCTGGAGCTTTAAAGCCGATTGTCATCCCGCCGCCGAACCTGCCTGCGGATATGCCGGACGCTCAGAAGCAGCAAATCCTCGCCAATATGCAGCAGCAACAGGATCAGGCGAATGCGCAGCGGCAGGCGATGTTTAACAATTCGAACACAAAATAGCCGCCGCCGCGCTTGGCGACAACCACATAAAAAACGCTTCTCAAACACGAGAAGCGTTTTTTGCGCGTTACTTTGTTCAATTTTTCACGAATTTCGGGAACAATTCCGATATCCCATGAGTTGGAATGAAATGCGTTCACCAAACCTCGGAAACGTTTGACACAAAGGAGCCACGCCTGATGCTGTCCACCGCCGGTAAACCACCGAACTTACGCAAGGCCAGGAAGCGGGATGCAATCGCCGACGCAATCGCGCGGCGCGCCGATGAAATCGAGCGCGATCCGAAGCGAGAGCGGCAGGCGATGCTGCGCTTTCTGGCCTATCTCAAACCCTCGGCGCACTATTTCGTCATCGCCTCACTTTGCGGCGTCACGATCTATCTCGTCCCCAATTTGATCCCGACCGCGGTCGGCTACGTGCTCGACCATATCCTGGGAACGGGCGGCAGCGCTTCGGCCTCGCCCGCCAAAGCCAACGCGCTGTTTCGGATGCTCGATTTTTACATCGCCCACACCGTCGGATCCGGCGCCTCGAAGGCCGCGCGCATCCAGGTGCTGCTCGGATCCTTGCTCGTTTTCCTGCCGTTCTGGGGCATCCTCGTCTTCTTCCGAGCCTACTTCGCCGGCATCGGCGGCCAGCGCGTCATCTTCAAGCTGCGTAATGACCTTTACGAGCACATCCAATCGCTGTCGCTGTCGTACTTCCAGCGCGAGCGCTCGGGAAGCATCGTCTCGCGTCTGACCAGCGATGTCGCGCTCGCGCAAAACTTTATCGGCAACGCGTGCACCAATCTCTGGATGGACTCGCTCTCCATCCTCATCCTGGGCGGTTTTCTGCTCACACTGGACCGGAAGCTGGCGCTCACCGCCTTCGCCGTGCTGCCGCTCTGGATCCTGAGTGTCCGCCTGTTCGGCCAGCAGATCCGCAAGGCGTCGCACGCCGTTCAGGAAGGTCTCTCCGAGATGTCCGGGCAGGTGCAGGAGAAGATGAGCGGCGTCACCGTCGTCCAGGCGTTCGCGCGCGAAAAGCGCGAAGTGCGCCTGTTCCACCGCCTCCACCGGTCGCTGCTCGTGCGCCAGGTCACGGCGGTGCGCCTCGCCTCGTTCAATATGGCGATGTCAAACCTGCTCACGACCATTGCTCCGGTGATCGTCGTCTGGGTAGGCGCGCTGGAGGTCCTGCACGGCAAGCTGACGCCGGGGACTCTCTTGATGTTCTGGGCGTTCCTGGGGACATTCTACGGCCCGCTCCAGCGCATTACGGATCTCGCCGCCGTTATCTCCAACGCCAGCGCCGCGATCGAGCGCATCTTCCAGATCTTCGACATCTGTCCGGAGGTCAAGGAGAAGGAAAACGCGATCACGCTGCCGGGGCGGATCCATGGCAAGGTCGAGTTCGATCACGTCTGGTTCGGATACGATGAGAACCCGATTCTCAAGGACATCAGCCTGACGATCCAGCCGGGCGAAGTCGTCGCGTTCGTCGGCCCATCCGGCGCCGGCAAATCGACGCTGATCCAATTGGTTCCTCGCCTCTACGACGTCACCAAAGGCGCGATCCGCGTCGACGGCCGCGATATCCGGGACTTCAAAAAGAGCTGGTTCCGTTCGTTCATCGGCATGGTGCTTCAGGACAACATTCTCTTTACGGGAAGTATCCGGGACAATATCCTCTACGGCCGTCCGGACGCCGATGACGACGCCGTTGTCGAAGCGGCCATCGCCGGCAACGCGCACGACTTCATCGAAAGCCAGGCCGATGGCTACGACACCGAGATCGGCGAGCGCGGAACCAAGCTCTCCGGCGGACAAAAGCAGCGCATCGCGATCACCCGCGCCTTCCTCCGAGATCCGCGCATCTTGATTCTCGATGAAGCCACTTCCGCCCTCGACAGCGAAAGCGAGCGCCTGATACAAGCCGCGCTGAACCGCCTGATGATCGGCCGCACCACCCTGATCATCGCGCACCGCCTATCCACAATTCTGCACGCCGACAAAATCGTCGTCATGGACAAGGGGCGGATCGTCGAGCAAGGCAAGCACGCGGACCTCCTGGCGAACGGCGGCCTCTACTACGAGCTCTACAAAGCGCAGTTCGAGCACGCCCTCAGCGTTCACGACGCGGCGAAAGAGATATTGAACGAAGAATCCGATTCCAGCGATCCCTACGCCGAACACGTCCGATAATTCACTCATCCGGTAATTACGACGGCGCGGATGGTTTTGAACATCCGCGCCGTTTTCGATTCTCTGAACGGTCGTCAATCAGCTCACGTGTGCGTGTGCCGGTGGTGCAGATCCGGGTAGTGCGGGTGCTCGTGCGTGAGTGGTTCGTGGATATGTTCGTGCGTGTGCGGTTCGGCGGGATCGACGCCGGGGGCGTGGGTGTGCTGGTGATGTTCGTCGTGAACGTGCCGGTGGGAGTGGACGAGCCGTTCGTGGCGGTGCCTGTGTTCGTGACGTTCGGTTAAGTGCAGCCAGACCCCGGCGGCCATGAACATGGCGGCGATAAGTAGCCGAAATCCGATGGGCTCATGCAGCAGCAGGACGGAGACGACGGCGCCGACAAACGGGGCCAGCGAAAAGTAGGCTCCGGTGCGGGCCGTTCCCACATGGCGCAGCGCCAGGACGAAGAAGGCTAAACTGAGGCCATAGCCCAAAAAGCCGATCAGCAGCGCCCCTCCCAGGAAGGCCGCGCCGGGCAATTTCGCGCCCAGGCAAAAGGCGATGGTGATGTTGACAACGCCCGCGACCGCGCCTTTGATGGCCGCCACTTGATACGGATTGCTGGCCGACACTTTCTGGGTTAAATTGTTATCGATCCCCCAGCACAAGCACGCCCCGGCGATCGCAAGAGAGCCGAGCGGCAGCGACAGGCTCCCGCCCCGCCATGAGAGCACGATCCCTCCGGCAACGATCAGGACCATCCCCAGGAAAATCCGGCGATCGAAGTTCTCCTTGAAAACAAACCACGCCAGCAGTGAAGTACACACGCCTTCCAAATTCAATAGGAGAGAGGCGCTGGAGGCGGGTGTGTGCGTCAGCCCCGTCATCAGCAGCACCGGCGCAATGACGCCGCCAAAGAGCACGGCGCCCGCCAGCCAGGGCCAGTCCTTACGTGTGAGCGGGGCTTCGTCCGCGGTGCGTCGCGTAAAATAAAGGAGCGAAAGCCCGATCCCCGAACCGGCGTACAGAAGCCCCGCGAGCAGAACTGGCGAAGTCCCGCCGAGGAGCAGCTTCGCGAACGGCGTACTGATCCCAAAGAGAACGGCGGCGAGCAGCGCGATCCCTACTCCCACCGGGAGCTTCGTCGCAGGTAAATTCGAACTCATAATCCCAGCTTACTCCGGCGAAAGATCATCTCCATCGATCTCCAATCTTGGGGCGTCATTCGGCGTTTGCTTCGCTCCACGCATGACGACCTTCCTGAAAGCCATAAAAAACGATGACGAGTCCCGCCATGGGATCCGCCCACCACCAGCCCAGCGCGGCGTTCAGCGCGAGGCCCACAAGTGTCGCTCCCGCAAGGTACGCATCCACCATGGTGACGCGCCCTTCGGTCTGGAGAACGACATTGCCCAAAGCCGCGCCGGCGCGGGCTTTGCCCGCCGCGAGCATCAGCATGACGGCAAAGGTCAGCACAAGCCAGACGATCCCCATCGGGGAGACGCCGGGATGAAAGCGCGTGATGAGAACATAGGAGGATTGCAGTAAGATGTAAACCGCCAGCGCGAAAAAGGCGGCGCCGATCATTCGCAGCGCCTTCTTCTCGCGCCCCATCCCCGCCCCGGTCAGCTCCCAGATAACGACCGTCGACGCGCCGATCTCGATCAGCGAGTCCAGACCGAATCCTGCGAGCGCCACCGAGCGCGCATGGATCGCCGCCGGCATCATAATTCCCAAGCCGACGATATTCCATGCCAGAGTGATATATTCCAGGAATATTCCCCGCCGCAGAAGGTGAGGAAGAATATTCTTCATCGTATTATACTGGGGGACAGGTCAGAACCGCCAATGGGAACGTCGCCAATCACGCAGTTGCGTCCTGACCGTTTCGATTGGTAAAGGGCGGTATCCGCGCGCTCGATCAAGTCAGCGCCGCCATCCGTTTTGCTTCTTAAGCCTGCCACTCCAAACGACGCCGTGACGGAACGCAGGGGCCATGCATGGAGTTCAATGCATTCCCGCAGACGCTCCGCGAACGCCAAGGCGCCTTCAAGTTCGGTTTGCGGAAGGATGAGCACGAACTCCTCCCCGCCATACCGAGCGACGAGATCCATATCGCGGGCGTTTTCTCGCAAGATGCTCGCGACCACTTTCAATACGGCGTCGCCTGCAGGGTGGCCATAGGAATCGTTGAACTGCTTGAAGTGATCGACATCCAACAGCACCACCGATAAGGCAGACTCATATCGCGCGGCGCGGCTGATTTCGTCGGCCAGCCGCTCCTGAAAAACGCGGTGATTCTTCAAGCCTGTCAAACCATCCGACGCCGCCAGCGCCTCAAGTTCGGCGTTGACAACCGCCAGCTGACCATTCTGTATCTCCAGAATGATTGCATGCTCTCTGGTTAGGTCTTCCACCCGCTTGCGTTCCGTCAAGTCATGCCACACGGCCAGCAGAACAGAGTTGTTGGCGAGGGTGACAGGGGTGAGCGCCACCTCCACGGGAAATTCCTCGCCATCCATTTTTTGGTAAATCCACTCAAATCGATGGAACCCCGTTTCACGGGCTTGCCCCTCCATTGTGCCCCATTTTTCCTGCGAATACTGTCCGTCCGGCTGAAATTCCGGAGACATGCTACTAGGGTTCATCGAGAGTATTTGGGTCTTGTCCGGGCAGCGCAGCATTGTGACAGCGGCGTCGTTGCAGTCGATGACGCCGCTGTCGTCGAATAACAAATGGGCGTCAGAGGATTCCTCGAACAGCACCCGGAATCTTTCTTCGGACGCGACCCGCTCCGTCACATCGAAGCAGACGCCCGTAATGCCCACGAACGCCCCATCGACGCCGCGAACGGGCCTCAGCTCGGTATGGAGGCAAAGTCCATAGACCCGAGCGTCATAAGACACGGCTTCGCCGGCCAGAGCTCGGCGCGTATTGTTTTCCACTTCCACGTCACCACCGCTGAAGTCGAACAGTGAACGCCCGACGGTTTCCCCAGGCTCCAGGCCCAGTGCGGCCAGGCCCTTGCCCTCGGAAAGAGTAATCACGCCATGAGAATCGGCGGCGTACAAAATAACGGGGGCGCTTTCCAGCAGCGCCCGAAGCGCCGCCTCGCTCCGCCGGAGCTGCTCGGCTCGCGCGTGCAGTTCCGCTTCCATCGCCTTGCGCTCACTGATGTCTCGAACAGCCGTCACGCGCGCGAGATGTCCGCCCAGGTGGATTACGCGTCCGCGCAGCTCAGCCTGGAACGTGGAGCCGTCCCGGCGCGTCAGTGTCGCTTCATAAGGCTCTTCGTCATTCGTGGAGATTTTGTGCGCAACGAGATGGCGGGAAGCGGGAGCAGCCAAGATTGTCGCCTCCTGCCCCAGCATATCCGCGGGAACCCGGTGACCGAACATCACGGCGAAGGCGGGGCTGACATCCACGAGGATTCCGTTCCGCGTAATCGCGATTCCTTCAAATGCGGCGTCGGTGAGCCGGCGCAGTCGCGCCTCGCTTTCCGCCAGAGCCTCCTCAGCTCGTTTGGTCGCGGTGATATCGCGAGTGATGCAGGATACCCCGATCACGCGGCCCATCGTATCCCGAATCGGCGAAAAAGAGAGCGACGCGTAAAACTCGCCGCCATCCTTACGGCGCCGCAAAACTTCCACACGCGACGGCGCTTCTCCGCGAAGTATCTGAGCGACGGCAATGGGAAATGGCTTTGAACTAGCCGCCCTGGCTAAGACAGCCACGTTTTGGCCGATCATCTCCGCCGCATTGTACCCGTATATCCTTTCGGCTCCCAGGTTCCAACTTACGAGGACGCCGTCCAGCGTCGCCGCCAGGATCGCCTCTTCCGACGATTCCACGATCGCCGCAAGGCGGGCGAGCTCCATTTCGTTCTGGCGTCGGGCGGTAATATCGTGCAGCGCCACAACCGCGCCCAGCTTTTGACCGGCGCCGTCATGGATAGCTCTCCCGCTGGCAAGAATGGTTCTGGGAAGCCCATCCGCAGGCCACACGACCATTTCCTCCTGCCGGACAGTTTCCCCTTGAAGCGCGCGAAAAAGAGGGATATCTTGAGGGCGCATCGGGGTTATTCCGTCCGATTCGAACAATCCGAAATGATCTCCCCATTCCTCAGGCGGAAGCGGCTGGAAGGGGAGTCCGTGAATCTCCTTGGCGGCGTGATTGAATAGCGTCAGGCGTCCTTCGGCGTCACAAGCGACGATCCCTTCCTGCATGGTCGCAAGCATCGCTTCCGTAAACTCTCTCTCTGCCTGAAGCACCGATTCGCCCCGCTTTCGCTCGGAGATGTCGCGAGCGATCATGGAGACGCCGACGATCTCTCCGTCCGCGTTCAAAACGGACGAAATACGCAGGGAGACATCCAAGCGCGCTCCCGTCATCGTCAAACGTACGGTCTCCACGGGAGGAACATCCTCAATGCATTCGACACGCCTCATGAGTTCATCAAACTCCGCGACGCTCTCCATAGGAATGAGAAGATGAACTGTCTTGCCGACAATATCGGCGGCGGAATAGCCGTAAAGCCGCTCCGCGCCCCGATTCCAGCTCGTAATTCTTCTGTCCAGCGCAACGCTGTAAATGGCGTCGTCGGAGGACTCCACGATGGTCGCCAGCCTTGAGCGCTCCGCTTCAGCTTGCTCGCGCTCCGTGATGAGATACTCCTGCTCGGCCACCAGCCGCTCGCGCTCGACGAGCAAAGCTTCCTTTTCCGCGATCTGCCGAACGGCCTTGATCTGACTTGTGACCTGGCGCGCCAGAAGCCGAAGCGCGTCTTCCTGCTCGCTCGACAGGGTTCTCGGCGTTCCGCCAATAACGCAGAGAGCGCCCAGGGCAAATCCCTCGTCCGTAATCAAAGGCGCGCCGGCATAGAAGCGAACGCGCGGTTCACCGGTCACAAATGGATTCCCCGCGAACCGCGGATCCTGATGGGTATCGCTGACGAGCAATAAGTCGGATTGAAGAATGGTGTGGGCGCAGAAGGAAAGATCCCGCGATGTCTCTCGCACGTCCAGTCCTAGCATGGATTTGAACCACTGCCGGTGCTCGTCCACTAATGAGATCGCGGCGATGGGAGCGCCGCAGATATTGGCGGCAAGACGCACCAAATCGTCGAACACCTGATCTTTTGGAGTATCCAAAATATGGTGATCGCGCAGCGCGGCGAGACGCTCACGTTCATTTTCCGGCAAGCGGGCAGCCATAAGATCAGCTTTCTACCCCGTTTTGGGAGGCGCCGGTATATCAAAAATCCCAATGGGTGAGTAATACAGAACTTGACTGTCATGATGGTCGGTGAATTCCGCAAATATCTTTAGCAGACAGGAGAGGACAGCGCTTCTGAGGTATGGTGTCTGATTTACTTGATTGGCGTTCTCTTGTTCTGTTATACCGATCTGAGAAGCCAGCTAAACTCACACTCATATTTCCTCCATCTTCTCCACGTCTGAAGGACGGCTTGACTTTTATCAACATGCAACTGTATACTTATAAATAATCATTCTCTATAATCGACACGTTCCATGAGTTCTCCTTCACGGGCCGCGGGAAAGAACGGGAGAATTGGGAACGAACCGCCATGAAAACACAGATGGACAACCTTGCCACAGCGCTCTCTCCCGAGGCCCTGGAAGACCGGGTGGCGACGCTTCAGCAGAAACTCAGCGACAGCGGGCATCGGACGACGCCGCAGCGGATCAATATCCTGCGCGCCCTTTTGACCACCGAGACTCACCCGACCGCCGAGGAGATCTGGGATCGAGTGCGCTCCGTCAGCCCGACCACCACGCTCGCCACGGTCTATAAGACTCTGGACACGCTCAAGGAACTGGGAGAAGTCATGGAGCTGGACACACGTGACGACAGCCGGCATTACGATGGCCTCCATCCCGATCCGCATCCTCACGCCGTCTGCAAGCGCTGCGGGCGCATCGACGATGTGGATCTGGACGGACTGGACACGCTGCAATCGCAGGCGACAAAGGCGTCCGGCTACCGGATCGAAGAGCAGGATGTGACATTCTACGGACTCTGCGCGCGCTGCCAGCAGGAAGAATAGCAGGCCGCCGCGTTTCTTTTCGATTGTTGATAATAATGATTATCTATAGCAACTCAATATTTAAGAAATTGATTTTGGAATCACGGTTTCCATTACGGAGTGAAAATATGTCTCAAGACCCAATCACCAATCCCGTCGCCGTCTCTGCCGACGCTGAGGCGGAGCCGGAAAGTTTCGCCAAGCGCCTTTCCGCCAATTACAACGCCGATAACCACGAGTTCGTTTTGCAGAAGGTGCAACCCGCGCTTCTTGGCCTGATGGACGGCTCGGTCTCCACCCTCGCGCCGCTGTTCGCGACAGCGGGACTGACCCATTCTCCCCACAGCGCGTTCTTTGTCGGACTGGCCGCCTCGGTCGGCGCGGGCATCAGCATGGGACTGTCCGAGGCGCTGTCCGACGACGGCGAGGTGTCCGGACGCGGCGCGCCGCTGCTGCGGGGAACGATCACGGGCGCGGCCACCACGCTGGGCGGCATGCTCCACACCCTGCCCTTCTTGATTCCATCACTGAATACGGCCCTGCATATGGCGTACGGCGTGGTCGTGATCGAGCTTCTGGTGATCGCCTACATCCGTTTCCACTTCATGAAGAGCCCGCTGGCGCAGACCGTGATGCAGGTCATCGTCGGCGGCGGCATCGTCTTCGCCATTGGTCTCTGGCTAGGGAAGATCGGCGCGGGCTAAGTATTTTGCCGGCGCGGGCGATTTTTGTGCGTCCGCGCCGCGATTGGCGCTTGACAACGGGAAACACCGGCGCCATAATCATTTCGACAATACGAGAAGTGTTCATATTATGACCGTCACACTGCAAACCGTAAAACCCGATCTCTCGGCAATGTTCAAAGCGCTCGGCGATCCGACCCGCCTGCGTATCTTTGAATTCCTGCGCGGCTGCGGCGCTCCCGTCGCCGTCGAAGATTCGGGAGACGTGCGCCCGCTCACGGGACCAACCGTAGGCGATATCTGCTGTCATGTCACCGGCAATGAGCGTGTGACCTCGTCGATCAGCTTCCATCTCAAGGAGCTGCGCCTCGCGGGCCTGATCACGATGGAGCGCAGGGGCAAGAATATGATCTGCGCCGTCAGCCCCGAAGCCATCGATCTGCTGGGACAGTACTTCCTCACGAAGCCCGACTCGTCCGCGCCGCAATGCTGCTGATGTGAGCGAGCGCCGCAGATTGCGCCGCGCGCAGACGGCTCTTACACTTCGATATTTCGTGTAATGTATTACCAGGAGAAAATTCCATGAACGATACGACTTCGATTTCGACGCCGCTGACGGACCGGGAAGATGTCCGGGATCTCGTCCGGCAAAAATATGGCGAGGCGGCGCTCACGGTTCTGAACGGCCAGGGCGCGGCGTGCTGCGGCGGAAACGCCGGCGGCGGCGCTTCGGATTCCTGCTGCGGCGGTGTCACGATCACGGGCGACCTTTACGACCAGACCGAGGCGAGCCAGATCCCGGAGGCGGCGCTGCTCGCCTCGCTGGGCTGCGGCAATCCCACCGCGCTGGCGCAGCTGTCGCCGGGCGAGATCGTGCTGGACCTGGGCAGCGGCGGGGGGATCGATGTGCTGCTTTCCGCAAAACGCGTCGGCCCCAGCGGCTTCGCCTACGGTCTCGATATGACGGATGAGATGCTCGCGCTCGCCGAGAAGAATAAAGCGGAAGCCGGCGTCAAAAACGTGGCGTTTGTGAAAGGCCACATCGAGAGCATTCCTCTTCCCGACGCCAGTGTCAACGTCATTATCTCCAACTGCGTGATCAATCTGTCGGCCGACAAAGATCAGGTCCTGAGCGAAGCCTTTCGGGTGCTGAAGCCCGGCGGGCGCTTCGCCGTCTCGGATGTCGTGGTGGAAGGCGACCTGCCGGACGCGGTGCGCGGCGACATGGAATCGTATGTCGGATGCGTCGCCGGCGCTCTCGAAGTCAACGATTATTTGCGGCGGCTGGAGGCGGCGGGCTTCACGGACGCGAGCGTTGAGCCCACGCGCCGCTATCTGTTCCGCGACCTGGAAGGATCGGCGTGCAGCGCTGACAATATCGCCGCCCTGCCCGCCGACGAAAAGGCCGCGCTGGACGGCCGGATCATGGGCGCCTTTATCCGCGCCTCCAAGCCGGAGACGGCGTCGTGCTGCGGGCCGAGCTGCTGCGGCGGCGACAAGTAAAAAACGATCAAGAAATGACGGATTTTGTGACAAAACATCGGATGGGTCATCGCTGCGCGGCGGAGTTTATCGGGACGTTCGGGATCGTCTTCGCTCCGGTGGCGCTCTCCGCTTCGGGGCATTTTCTGGGAGGCGACTCCAGCCTCGCGGCGGCCGCCTGGGTCTCGGGTCTGGCCGTCCTCGCCATGATCTATGCGCTCGGGCATATCTCGGCGGCGCATTTCAACCCCGCCGTGACGCTGGGATTCGCGGCGGCGGGGAGATTCCCCTGGCGATATGTCGCTCCCTATCTCCTCGCGGAGTTCGGCGGGGGAATCACGGCGGCGGCTCTGGCGGCGGCGTTCTTTGGTCCGGGACACGGCGTCCACATCCCCGCGCTGGGATCGCCGGCGCGGGCGGTGGGGATTGAGGCCGTTCTGACCTTCTTTCTCATGCTGGTGATCATCGCTGTCGCCACGGACAAGCGCGCCAACGGCGCCGTTCCCGGTCTCGCGATCGGTCTGACGGTGGTCTTTGACGTTTGGATCGGCGGTCCGCTCACGGGAGGCTCGATGAACCCGGCGCGCTCCCTCGGCCCCGCGCTATTCTCCCATGGCCCCGCACTGGCGCACTACTGGATTTACGCCGTCGGCCCCACAATCGGCGCCGTCATCGCCGCGCGGCTCTACGAAGCCATGCGCGGAGGCGAGCAGCACGCGCAGGGCGCTCCGAACGACCTCTACGACGCCTTAAATGAGATCCAGGAAGAGGACAAACACGCACAGGATGAGCGCGACGCGCGGATAAGGATATGACGATGGCAAAACGGCTGGCGATATTTTCAGACATTCACGCGAACCTTCCGGCGATGGAAGTCGTCGCGGACTATATTCGGAGCGGCGGTTACGACGGCGTTTACTGCCTGGGAGACCTTGGCGGCTACGCGTCCCAGCCCAACGAGGTTCAGGACATCGTGCAGTCGATGGGCTGTCCGACGATCCTGGGAAACTACGATGAAGGCGTCGGCTTCGAAAGAGAAAGCTGCGGCTGCAACTATATTCAGCCCTTCGACATCAAAATGAGCGATGTCTCGTTCTTCTGGACGCGCGAGCACACCAGCGGCGAGCACAAAGCATGGCTCCGGGAACTGCCCCGCCAGATTCGCCTCCAAGTCGGCGATCTGGACGTGCTGCTTTGCCACGGATCGCCCGCCTCCACCACCGAGTATCTCTTCGAAACCCGCTCGGACGCTTATCTGAATAAATTCACCGTCGGCGGGCGCGACGACGCGCAGGCCGACGTCATCGTCTTCGGCCACACGCACGTTCCCTTCCATCGCGAAGTCAGCGGCGTCCACTTCGTCAACACCGGCAGCGTCGGCCGCCCCAAAGACGGCGATCCCCGCGCCGGTTACTGCGTGCTGACGATCGACGGCGATCAGGTGAGCGTCGAGCAGATCCGTCTGGCTTACGACATAGAGGCCGCCTGCATGCGCCTGATCGCGGCGGGCCTGCCGGAATACTTTGCCGATTATCTGCGCCTTGCGGGAAGCGTCACGCCTCCGGAATAAGCTTCTGAGGAATAGGTTCCTAATGCTCCATGTTTTTCCGCCCGAGCTCCCGGCGTGAGCCTGGTATAATATGGATTATGCCTTCGTATCACAGCCATTCTTTGATAGTCATTTGCCACGGCATTCATGGAATGCTCACGGAACGCGCGTTATGGATCTGAATATCGAGACACGCCAGCTTCATTACACCTCCGCGAAATCGCCCATTGGCTTTGTCGAGTGGTCGTGCATTTACCAAGACAGCCATTGGAATTTTGAGGGGATGCGCACACTGGACCTTTACGCGATGTCCTACATCCTGGAAGGCCGCTGCCGCTACACCGATCCGGACGGCCTGGAGTTGTTTCTTGAGTCCGGCGACTTGCTGTTTTGCGCGCCGGGGAGCCGCAATCGAATGGAGCCGGCGCCCGGGCGCCAGTTCAGTGAAGTGTGGGTGACATTCGGCGGCCCAATCTTCGATCTGTGGCGCGACGCAAAGTTGCTGAGCCACAGCAAAATGCTTCTGCATCTGGAGCCTTTGGATTACTGGCTAGGGCGCTTCGAGGGGTTATTTGAAGGCAATCGGGATCAGATCCAGCTGGTGTCGGCGGTGCAGGCGTTGCTTGCGGATATGCTGCCGTCCGATCAGTCCTGGCAATCCAATGTGGAGGATCGCGAGTGGCTGGGGATGGCGAAGAAGCTGCTGACCTCCGTCGAGCGCGCGGAGGATCTGGATCTGGTCGGCATCGCCACGGAGATGAACATGTCGTACTCCAGCTTCCGGCGAAAATTCACCGCGCTTTCCCATATCTCCCCGGGCCGGTACCATATGACGATGCTCATCGAGCGAGCCTGCCAATGGATGTCGGAATCTCATATCACTAATAAAGAGATCGCCGAGCGCTGCGGTTTCTGCAACGAGTTTCACTTCTCACAGCGATTCAAGCAGATCGTGGGCGTCCCGCCGCGCGAGTTCCGGCGCCGCGCGCACGGCAATGAAGCCGTGGCGCGGACGATCGACGCGGCGGGATAAGAATCGCCGTCCAGGAATGGAGACGACCGATCAGTGGACAACTACGGCGCCGCCGCAACCGTCCACTGCTGAGTCTGACTGGATGCGCTCACAGTATTCTGGACGGTGAAGCCCTGCGTGTTGACGTCAAGCGCCAATCCCGTGTTCCGATTGACAAAATGGACATAGCCGCCGGTCAAAACGGTCTCACTCCATTCCTGATTGGTCGTAATAGGGCTGGCGGCGGGCCACTGATAAGCGGGATCGCCGACAGTGGAAGTTCCCGTTTGCAGGACATATCCAGTATTGGCGTTGACGATACGGTAATAACCGTTGTCGTCGCTGATCAGACGCCACTCCTGGCTCACGCTGAAGCTCACGTTATCCGCCGCCGCGATCTGCCCCCACGACCCACCCCACTTCGACTGCTGGTAGACATCCATAATCCCGCCAGCGCGGTTCACAAGGCGGAACTTTGGAATCGGCGTCACTTGCCATTGCTGGGTCTGGCTCGCGGCGTTCTTTGGATTTTGCACGCCCCAGCCACCGGCGACATCCAGCGCCTGACCGCTGGAGGCGCTGGCGAAGAACTGATAGCCGTCGCCGGTCGGCGTCAGGCTCCACTCTTCATTGGTCCCAATCGGATTATCGAGCGTCCACGGCGTGATATGATCGGCCGCCGTGGACGACCATGATTTCAGCGCCTGGCCGGTATTGCCGTTCACCACACGGAATGTACCGTCTGCATTGGACAGAATTTGCCAGAGTGGGCTCAAAGTCGGAGTGGATGTCGCGCCGGCCATCTGTGTCCAGGCTCCCCCATAGGAAGAATGCTGATAGACGTCTAAAATGGAGCCGCCGCCGCGATTGGTCAGCAGATACTGGGATTTCGGGTCCGACGCCGCGAACGATCCCCAGGTCTTGAGCGTGGAGATGGGGCTGAAGGTCGGGTATTCATTCAGCGTGGCGTTGAAGGCTCCCACGCGGAACAGCGAGCCAAAGCCGCCGAGGAAGTTGCTGTTCGCGTAGGTCGGCTCCCACCACATCGCCCCGTCCATCCATTCATACTGCGCGCACTTGTTGAAGAAATAGGTCGTGAAAGCATTCTGCCGGGAAAGGCTGAACGCCGCGCTTCCTCCGCCCGCCGTGGCGTACTCCACCACGAGCGCCTGCTTCTTGTACTGCCCCTGGAACGGACCGCTGGCGTAGCGGCCATAGTTCGGGATGATAGTGTTGAAGTACGCCATATCATCCGTGAAGTCCATGCCGCCGTTGCTTCCATTGAGTTGCGCGTCGTAGTTCGCCTGCGCGCCATCGGTCGGCGTTGTGGGATAGTACGAGAAGCCGAGAATATCCAGAATGTCGCGCAGGTTGGTGTTGCGGATATTATCGGGAATGATCGTCATGGCGCTGCCCTTGGCGCTGGTCACAGGATCGTAATAAGTCTGCTCGGCGTCGGCGTGCGCGTTGTTGAAGATCTCGTCGAACAGCCCCCGCGCCCGCCACCCATTGCTGGTCGTGTGAACGCTGAAGCGCGTCGTCGAGTTATCATAACCGGCTTTCGTGATTTCGTCCTTGGCGGACAAAATCTCCTGCTTCCAGTATCCCGTACATTTCGGCCAGATGCGATAGATCCCGGTGGCCGTGTTGTCGTAAGGGTTGGTGTTCGCCTGATCGCGCTCCGCTTCGGTATTATTCGGCCCGACGACTTCAAACAGCTGACCGGCTTCATCTTCATTTCCAATGATGATGATATCCGGCTGTATTCCGGCGTACAGAAACGGATCGAGCATCTGGCGCACCGCCGTATCGATCGCGGTCAGCGTCTGCGTGTAGGTATCGTTCAGCCAGGAGTCGGGAATAAACTGTCCCTCATTTCCCGCGACATCTTTGGATTGTCCGAGCGTGATGGTCAGAATAACCTTCTGTCCGTTCGCCCGGGCGCGCCGCGCGGCGTCCACCTGCAAATCCACGCCGCCATAGTCAAGCCCATAAGACCTCTCCCGCTGGTTGACATTGGTGTTATCGACACTGGGCGTCGTGAAGGCTTGCCCGTAGCTGACAAAGACTCGGACGGCATTGAGGCCGCAATTCCCCATCAGCCGCACAGCGTCCGTCGGCTGACCATTAAAATCCAGAAATTGGCGCGAAGGGATGCGCTCAAAACGCTCCTGCCATCCATAGTCGCCTCCCACATAAGGGAATTTGCGCGTGGTGGGCGCGGGGTTGAAGTCCTGGGCGACCGCGCGCGCCGCCGGTAAAGCGATCAAGGCAAGCAGCACCGCCGCGCCTCCGATCCAATTCGATTTTGTCCGCATCTCTTCTCCTTTGAATTACGAACCCAGCAAGACGATCAAGTGATTACAATCACTTACAAACGTCGGGCTTGGTCAGGAACCAGTTGCAGGGGTTCCCATTTCTGTCCAGGCTCGACTTGGAGCTTTTGACGTGACCATCGTAGTACAGAAAGTTAGCGGAGTCCGTGTGGCGCAGAGCCGGCGCGCCAGGGTTCGGATGACCGTCCCAGGTTGTGCCGGCGAACGACCCGCTGTAATCCGTGAAGTGGGCGCTGAAGAGATTCGCCCAGCCGGAGGTGCCAGTGTTCCAGTCTCCATTTTTGGCGTCCACGACCTCGATCGTACTCGCCGGACTTTCCACAATAGCGTCCGGAATCCCTGAGGCGTCCCAGGCGGTTGGGACGCCGACCGCCACGTTGTTAGCGGCGACGATGCAGTTATAGGCGTAATCGGTATTCGGCGCGTCCTGATTGTCGACCGTTCCGGAGAACGCCCAGTTGTTGCCGTACTCGTTCGGACGGATATGGTCGGTCTGATCGGGGCAAAGGTAGACCGCCGCGCTCTTAGTGTACGGGTAAAGCAGTTCCATCCAAAGAATGCGACCCGTGTTCGTGGCGTCGTATTTATACGCCCCGCTGTAGACTTCGTCGTTGTCCTGGTTGTACTGCATCTCCGCCAGACCGATCTGTTTGAGATTGGACTCGCAGCTGATTTGCCGCGCCTTTTCCCGCGCCTTGGCGAAGACTGGGAAGAGAATCGCCGCAAGAATTGCAATTATTACAATTACAACTAATAGTTCAATGAGAGTAAATCCCTGCCGCTCGCGCTGAGAATGAAATGGATGCATGGCTTGACTCCTAATTGATCGATAAGAATGGGGCAATAGCGTCCGATCGAGCAACTGTCACAATTATAACATTTGCACGGCGGAAGGGAAGTTATGATACGCTCACAAACATACGAAAAATGATCGTTTCATCCCTTGCGGTTTCCGCGAGGGATGAAACGAGTTCCGGCGGCATTTGCCGCAGCGGCGCTATTTTACGGCTTCGATCCCGACATCGATCCCCTGGCCGCCGGTCGTGTTGTGGCAGTGAACGGCGAGGACGTTTTTGCCGGGCTTGAGCGCGGCGCGGGCAGCGTCGGACATCGGCAGTTTGGCGTAATCCCCCGAGTATCCTTTGACGGAGGCGGCGAGGACGCCGTTGACGTAGATTTCGGCGTCTTCATCGTGCACGGCGAGGATGACAAGCTTCGCGGGAATTGCGGTCGGCAGCGTCACTTCCCGGCGCGCCCAGATATCCGCCGTCGTCCACTCGGTACGGGCGTCGTTGATATTATGACCAAGCACGCCTTTGCCGGTTTTCCAGGAGGAGACGTCGAAGGCGAGGCCGGCCCAATCGCCGGCGGGTTGGTCCGTCGTATAACGATACTCTTGTCCTTCGCCCTGTGACGTGGGAACCAGCGGCGGGTTGGGATCGGGCGGAAGCGCGAGAAACTCGCCTTTGTTCGCCGCCGCGACGATTTTGGCGTCAGGCTTTACGATCGCCCGATCGTAAGTCATCAGGCCGTTGATCTCCTGCTCAACGTCCGTGAGTTGAGTATAGACGACGGCGCTCGTTCCGCGGTCCTCTTTGAGCTGATAGGCGGTCTTGAGCAGATCCTGATAGCGTTTCGTCACCAGCCAGCCCGAGCCGAGGACGGAGCCGTACCCCATGACGTCATTGTTCCAGCGGTGACCGTCCACGCTCATCGTCACGCCGCCGAACTCACCGTTCACGGCGGCGCGCGTCGCCTCGGGCTTCTCGGACCACGGGCCGGGATAGGCGTGCGTGTCCAGAATATCGCCGCACTTCTTGTCGGTCCAGCCGCTCGCGTTATTGATCAGGCGTGTGGGGTCCAGAACGCGCGTCGCGGCGACGACGGCCTCGGTGTCATGCTGCCCCCATCCTTCATTGAACGTGGTCCAGACGACAATCGAGGGGTGGCTATAGAGCGAAGCAATCTCGCGCTCCCACTCGGTCATCCATTGCTTCTTGGTCGGCTCGTCCAGATCGCCGAACGCCTGCGGCATATCCTGCCAGACGAGCACGCCGAGCCTGTCCGCCCAGTAGTACCAACGGTCGGGCTCGACTTTGGCGTGCTTGCGCAGAAGGTTAAATCCGAAGCCTTTCGCCGCTTCGATATCGGACTTCAGCGCGGCGTCCGTTGGCGCCGTGTAGATCCCGTCCGGCCAGTAACCCTGGTCCAGCGCGCCGACTTCAAAGACGAATTTGTTATTGAGGAAGATCCGCTGGCGGCCCTGCGTGTCTTTTCCGAGTGAGATCTTCCGGAGGGCGGCGTAGCTGTAGACCGTATCGACGGCTTTACCGCCCTGAGTGAGCGAGATTTTGAGACTGTAAAGATGGGGATCGTCGGGCGTCCATACATGCGGTGACGACAGCGTCAGGGGCAAATCCTTGCCGACGTCTCCCACCGAAATCAAGAGCGGCGTCGCACCGTCCATGAGCGTCACTTTGGCGCGGACGCCCGCGCCGACGGCCTCGACATTCAGGCGGATCATCTTAGCGTCGAGATCCGGCGTGATCTTGAGGCGCGTGATGTGGGCGGCGACGGCGACCGGCTCCAGCCAGACGGTTTGCCAGATCCCGGTCGCCGCCGTATAAAAGATGCCGCCCGGATTCAAGCGCTGCTTGCCGATGACCTGTGCGTTCGGCTTGTTGGCGATCACGGGATTCCAGGCGGACACGACGATTTCATTTTGTCCCGGCCGGATCGCCCCCGTGATATCGATCTCAAACGGATCGAAGCCGCCTTTGTGCGCCATCATATTCCTGCCATTGACCGATACCATACTGTCCCAGTTGACGGCGCCGAAGTGCAGCAGGACTCGCTGCTCCCGCCAATCGCTGGGAACCACAAACGACCGTCGATACCAGAGGCGATGACCGGACGGCGTGGTTTTGCCGACGCCGGAGAGCGCCGATTCATAGGGATACGGCACGAGGATCTTGCCCGCGTACGCCGCCGGCGGCGCGCTCGCATCCTGGGCGCTCAGCGCATAATCCCAGGGGCCGTTCAGACTGAGCCATTTTCCTCGCAGCATCTGCGGCCTTGGATATTCCGGCAGCGGACTGGTCGCGGAGACATCTTTATCCCACCGCGTCGGCATCTTGCCGCCCGAAACCTGCGCCGCCGCCGGCGTGTCCACGCCATGCCTGCACCCGATCAGGGCGAACACGCCGGCGAGGGCGAAGAAAAATTGTGTTGTTTGTTTCATGGATTTGCAGCCGATCATGGATAGGGAGGATCAAGAGTATTTCTTGAGCCACCAGTATAACACGCCGAAGTTTTTCGCGGGAAGCAACCACATGCTCATAAGCTTATGGTTTTTGATCGAAAGGCGGCCCTGACGGTCCCGAGAACGACGGCGGGGCGTCCGCCGTTTTTGTTCCCCACACTTTGTTCGGCGTTCCCGACACGACATAATCCAGGCGCGCGCCCTTGCCGACGAGAGCCTTGTCCATTCCAAGCCAGGGGCTGTCGTAAGGTTTGCCGTTGAGACGCAGCGATTGGATGTATGCGCCCGCGCCTTTGGCGTGGATCCGTAATGTCTTTCCGCCTGGCAGGTCGATGTCGGCGCGGGCGAATATTGGCGCGGAGAGGGTGAAGCCGCCGACGCCCGGAATGGCGGGGTTGAGACCGAGCGCGGAGAAGGCGTAGAGGGCGGACATGGTTCCCACGTCGTCGTTTCCGACGTAGCCGTTGGGGATATCTCGGAACTGCGCCATGAACTTGCCGACAATCGCCTGCGCCTTCCAGGGCGCGCCGATCCAGTTGTAAAGGTAGGGCGCCTGCATCGTCGGCTCGTTGCCAAGCCAGTAGTGCGGCGCGCCCGTCGCCCAGCCTTCGATCACGATCGGATTGAAGAACTGGTCCAGACGCGCTCGCGTCGCCGCCGGGCCGCCCATCAGCGCGATCAGGCGGGCATAGTTGTGCGGCGTCAGCCAGGTGTACTGCGCCGAGCAGCCTTCCGTGAAACCGCGCTGGGTATTCGGGCGAAACTCTCCGTCCCAGCTCCCGTCGGCCAATCGGCTCTGCGCGTAGCCGACCTTCGGATTGAACACATGGAAACTGTTCTGCGACCGCGCCAGAAACTTGCGATAATTGGCGCGATCTCCCGCCGCCAGGCAGATGCGAGCGATGGCGAAATCCGAGATCGCCAGCTCCAGTGTCTCCGAGGCGCCGCGCGGCGTCCAGCCAAGCTTCATATAGTCGTCAACGCCCCACCACGCGCCGCCGTCGCCGCAGCGCATCTGATGTGTCGCGGTCAGGATCATGCGTTCTTTGGCGAGGCCGAGATCGAATGCCCGGCCGCCGTACGCATAGACATTCGCGATAAACGGATCGGCGCAATAGCAGCCCATGCAGCCGGTATCGTTGTTGTTGAGCGGCCAAGTCGGCAGCCCCCCGCCGGGCGCCTGGACCGACGCCAGCAGGAGCGACTGCGCCATGTCCGACGCGCGGCCCGGCGCGAGCAGCGTTTGCAGCGCGGCGGTGCTGCGATAGGTGTCCCACAGCGAAAACGTCGCGTAGAGATGATGACCGGGCTTCACCCGGTGCGTCTTTCGGTCAAACCCAATGTACTCGCCATTCACATCATCAAAGATGTTCGGCTGAAGCGCGTTATGATAGAGCGCGGTGTAAAACGAACGATACGCGTGCGGCGCCCCGCCCTCCACACGCATACGCCCTAAAAGCGCGTTCCATGCGCGGCGCGCCGCCGCGCGGACGCCGTCAAAATCCCAATTCGGAATCTCCCGGCGCAGGTTGGCGCGGGCGTTTTCGACGCTGACGTAAGAAATCGCAACGCGCATCTGGACGCGGCGGCGAGAGGCGCAGTTGAACTGAACGTAAGCCGCGCCGTCCGCCCCGCCCGCTTGCGCCGCCCCGTCGCGTCTCCGATCGCCGGTCCAAACGCCATAAGCGGCCATCGGCGTATCGAACCGCGCGGCGAAGTACACCCGGTAGGGATGGGATTTCAGATGGAAGGGTGCGTCGCCGAAGTCGCAGCCCGCCGCCCATCCCGAGATTTCGCGCCCGTTCGGATCGATCGTGAGATGCGAATCGGAGATGGCCGTGCCGCAGCTGGACGGGCAAAAGAGGAGGTTCGCCTTGGAGGTTACGGGATAGTCCACCTGGACGATGGAGGAGCGCGCTGCCGACGCGATGGAGACTACGGCTCCGTATGTCTCCAGCGGAACTTGAAAGAAGCCCGGAGACGCACGCTGGCGCTCGCTGGCGAACGCCGACTGATAAGCCTCTCGATGGCCGAGGGGCGATGCGTTCAGATCCCCCGTGCAGACCGTGAACGGCAGGTCCTGGGCGGCGTGCAGGCCAACGCCGCTGACGTGAGTCAGCGCGAAGCTGACGATATGCTTGCCTTCGTACTGGTAGCCGGAGCGCGACTCGCCGCCGCCGTAATCGTGAAAGGCCGTACTGGGACCAGGCGAGATCATCCCGAACGGCGCCTGCGCGCCGGGATAAGTCGCTCCGGCGCCGCTCGTCCCGATAAAGGGATCGACCCATCGCGCGAAATCGCGCTCCGGCGCCGCGCCCGCACAGGGAGCGCCCAGCAAGACGCCGCCAAAGAACAGCAGCGCCAGCATTTTGATCGACAAATCCGTAATCGCTCCTTGCTTTTCAACAATAAAACTAAGTTTTTCCATCATACAGGAAAGCGCCAAATGCGTCAAGCATATTTTATGAAATGAGGCGAGAGGCGAAGCCAATTGTGGAATAATCGTAGTGCGCCATATGGAGTTTCGTTGGAGAATCCCAACCGTCCTGCCGAAAATATTCCTAAGACGAGAATGCGCCGGACTCCGAGGAGACCCCCAGCCATACGCCATACCGTCGCGAAGAATTTGCTCGATCTCAAAGATGGCCCCGTTCGATATGAGTGCATTGGAAAAACTAACGCTCGCCGCCGCCCCTTCCCATATCCGCAAGTCTCACTATATCGTGGGCAAGAAACGGCGATCGGCCATGGATGACGCCGCGCGCGCCGCCGCCCTCGCCGCCGCCGCCAGCGTCGCCATCAGCAGCTGCGACTTGGACGGCATGATCACCAGCTGGAACGCCGCCGCAGAGCGCCTCTACGGCTATTCCGCCGCCGAGATGATCGGGCAGCCGCAGACCATTCTCCTGCCCGAAGGCGACGATCCCTTCGAGGGTGGCCTGGCGCAATCTGTGGTGAGAAATGGTCCGATCGAGAACCTGGAAGTGGCGCGCCGGCATAAGAGCGGAAAACTCTTCCATGCCTCGCTGACCCTTTCGGCGATCTACAATACGGGCGGCGTGGCGGTCGGCGTCTGCGCCGTCAGCCGCGATATCACGCAAAACAAGCGCGCCGAGGAGGCGCTCGCCGAAAGCGAGGTCCGTCTGCGCCGCCTCAGCGACGCCGCGTTCGAGGGGATCGCCGTCAGCCAGAACGGCTGCATCGCCGACGCCAACGCCGCCTTTATCGCCCTGTTTGGTTATGACGGCCTGGAGGAAGTCATCGGGAAGATCGCCAGTGACTTCGCCGCGTCCGAAGCGAAGAAGCTCATCTCACAAAAGCACAACGAAGGCAACGAACAGGTTTACGAGGCGCTTTGCCAGCGCAAAGACGGCTCCACATTCCATGCCGAGCTTCGCGGGCGTCAGATCCTATGGAAGGGCGGCTACGCCCGCGTGACCGCGGTCCAGGATATCAGCGCGCGCAAGGAAGCCGAAGACGCCTTGCGGCGAAGCGAAGCGCGGCTGACGGAAGCGCAGCGCGTCGCCAAAATGGGAAGCTGGGAATACGACGTGGCGACGGGCGGAATTTCATGGTCGGAGGAGCTATTTCGGCTTTTCGAATTCGATCCCGCATCTCGAGAGCCGAATTACAACGCCTTTCTCGCACTGATCCATCCCGATGACGCCGCCCAAGTCGTCGAATGGACGAATCGCGCGATCAAACATGGCGAAGGCTACGAAATCGATCTGCGGCGCGCCCCCACGGGCCGGCCGCCGCAGTGGTTTCACGCGGTCGGCGTCGTCGTGAAAGACGACACAGGGAAAGTCGTGCGACTGACCGGCACGCTCACGGATATCACGGAGCGCGTTCTTTCGGAAGAGCGGTTTCGGGTGCTGTTTGAGTATTCGTCCGACGCGCATCTGCTCTTTGACGAGACCGGGGTAATCGACTGCAACAACGCGGCGATCGCGATGCTCCGATGCACGAATAAAAACGAGCTGCTCGCGCTGCATCCGGCGGTGCTTTCCCCCAAGCTCCAGCCCGATGGGCAGCGTTCGGATCGGAAATGCCTGGAGATGGACCGCCTGGCGTGGGAAAACGGATACCATCGCTTTGAGTGGATCCATCGGAAAATGGATGGCGAAGAGTTTCCCGTGGAGGTGACCCTGACGCCCGTCACTCTGCGCGATCGCCCAGTCATGCTTGTCGTTTGGCACGACCTCACCGAACGCAAGCAGGCGGAGCAGCAGATCAAGGACTACGCCATCGTTCTCGAGTTTCAGAAAAAACAACTGGAAAGCGCGAACATCGCTCTGTCGCTGCTGGCGACGACGGATGGTCTGACCGGCCTGAAGAATCACCGCGCCTTCCAGGAGCGTCTGACCGACGAGATGCATCTTGCGGCGCGTTACGACCAGCCGACCTCCGTGGTGATGCTGGATGTGGACCATTTCAAGCAGTTCAACGATACCTATGGACACCCCGAGGGCGATGAAGTCCTGCGGCTGGCCTCCCGGATTTTGCTGGAGAACGCCCGCGCGGACGACTTCATCGCGCGTTACGGCGGAGAGGAGTTCGTGCTGCTCCTTCCGCAAACCGACGGGCGCGGCGCGGCCGCCATCGCCGAACGGATACGCGGGGCGTTCGAGCGCGCCGCCTGGAGCAAGCGGCAGGTCACGGTCAGCGTCGGGGTTTCCACGGTGAACGCGGGAAACGCCGGGGAGGGCGACCTGGTGACTCAGGCCGACAAGGCGCTCTACAAGTCCAAACAAGCGGGAAGAAACTGTGTCACAATGTACTCTGGATAGGAGATTGAGAGCCTTGCGGCGAGAATAGCGCTCAAAGTCTCCCAACGCAGTCGAGTCTTCGGTTATAATAGCGATACATTATGCTGTGCGCTGACGCAATGTGGCGTATCTTACGAGAGCGACGGAGCGAAAGACACGTGCGGTTTCAGACGTTCCCTATCAATGAACAGATCGGGCTGGAGGCGTCTTTGGATTATCTGGAGACGCTGCTTGCGCACGACTCGACAGGATTCGCATTCCTCGATCGCGACCTGCGCTTCATCCGCGTCAGCGACCAGATGTGCGCGATCCAGGATCGGCCGGCGGACGCGTTTCTCGGGCGCTCCGCGATGGACGTCATCCATGTGGATCAGTGGCCCAGGCGCAAGGCCATACTGGACAAAGCGCTGGCTGGCGAGGCGACGCTGGACGCGCGCCTCGCTCCGATCTCCGAACCGATGATGGATACCCGCCGTCATGTGCTCGCCTCATACTATCCCGTCACCTCTTCCGAAAGCGTCATCGGAGTCGCCGTGACGATCCGCGATATCACCGACCAGATCCTTGCGGAGACGAAGATCAAGCAGCAGGCCCTCGCTTTCGAGAACACATCCGACGCGCTGCTGATCACCGATCTCGCCGGACGGATCCTTCACGTCAACGAAGCTTTTATCCATCTGATCGGATATTCGCGCGAGGAATCCGTGGGGCTGACGACCGATTTGCTGCACCATCCCGTCGGAAGCGATGTCCTCGTGGCGGACATTCTTGCCGGTCTCGAACGCGATGGGCGCTGGTCGGGCAACGTGCCGCTGATCCACAAAGACGGGTCGGTCCGCCATTCGGAAACGACTATCGCGGCGCTATTGGACGAAGACGGCGTGTTGATCGGAGCGATCAACGCCTGCCGGGACGTCACCAGCCGAATCCGCAATTCGGAGATCCTGCGTGAGACACAGGCGCGCAAGGACGCGATTCTGGACGCGGCGCTGGACGCCATTATCACGATCGATCAGCAGGAATTAGTGGTGGAGTGGAATCCCGCCGCCGAACAGACTTTTGGCTGGTCTCGGAATGAAGCGCTTGGGCAGCCCCTTTCGTCCCTCATTATCCCGGAGCGCCTGCGCGGCGCGCATGAGCGCGGCATCGAGAAATATCTAAAAACGGGCGAAGGGCCGGCGCTGTTCCAGCGAATCGAAGTCCCGGCGCTGCGCCGGGATGGAACGGAGTTCGCCGCCGAGCTAACCGCGCTCCCCATCAACCTCGAAGGCCGTTCGCTCTTCACGGCGTTCGTACGCGATATCTCAGACCGGAAGCAGGCGGAGGCGGCGCTGGAAGCTGCGGTGGCGCGTCAGAAGACGCTCCTGCGCGACGTCTTAGTCAGTGTCACCGAAGGCAAGCTGCATCTTCTGGACAATGAGACACAGCTGCCGGCGCCGCTCACGCCGGTTGGCGAGACGATCGTTCTGACCGCCGACGACGGACTGCGGGAGCTGCGCGCGATCTCGCTGGAGGCGGCGCGCGCCGCCGGCCGCGTGTCCGAGCGGCAATACGACTTGATGACGGCGGCGAGCGAGGCGGGCATGAACGCCGTGGTGCACGCCGGCGGCGGGTCGGCCGGGATCGGTGTGGGCGCCGACGGCGCCATTCAGATCCGCGTGATGGACCATGGAACGGGAATCGCGCTGGAGGATCTTCCGCAGGCGACGCTTTCACGCGGCTTCAGCACGAAGGCGACGCTCGGGCATGGACTCAAAATGATGCTCGAAACCATCGATCGATTGTATCTTCTGACCGGCCCCGGCGGCACCACCGTTGTCCTTGAGCAGTACGCGGAACGCCCTATTCCCCGCTGGCTGACCCTCTAACAGTACGAAAATCCGCTTGCGCGTCGAATTCCTCGTGAAATCGCCCGATCACGCGACGTGAACGCGCGATAATTGTGTTACAATATTCGGGCGGCGTTTCCGGCGCCCGCGCAATCGAGCGCGGATCCGGCGAACGAAGCCACAACAACACATTATGTCCAGCGATCACAGTCACAGTACCCCCGGTCGTCGCGGCGCGCACAGCGCGGTCGCGCGGCGCTCCCGTCGTTCCTAAGCCCCTTCTGCGCAGGGGTGACGGCGACAAGACGCCGCCGCGCCCACGCTTACCGCCACGCCTCTTCGACCGTCACCACGGCGCGCCCCCGCGCCCGCCACGAGGAAGAGGACAACCATGTCTCAGAAAACCCGCAACGATCTTAGCACGATCCTGAAAGCCGCCCTCAGCAAGCCGCTGGGCTCCGGCGGCGACATCCGCATGACCGCCGCGCTGACCGGCCGCCACCCCGCCGAAATCGTCCAGGCCATGTCGGAGATGTCGAACCCGGAAGCGCTCGCCGTTTTCAACTGGCTCGACAACCCACGCGCCGCCGAAGTTTTGGATGAACTGGATTCGGAAACCGTCCGATTTCTGACGGGCAACGCTCCGCCGGGCCGCATCGCCGAGCTGCTGGACCACCTGCCGATGGATGACGCCGCCGAAGTCATCTCCGAGGCCGATCCCGCGCAGGCCGAGACGCTGCTGGCGGATCTCAGCAAGCGTGCGCCTGAAGACGCCGCCGAAGTGCGCCGCCTGCTCGCCTATCCCGAGTACTCCGCCGGCCGTTTGATGACGGACAAGTTCGCCTGGGTCGCGCCGTCCTCCACCGCCGCCCAGGTTCTGGATTATCTGCGCGCCAACGCCGACATGCTGGAAACGGTCAATGACATTTACGTGCTCGATCCCAGCCGCAAACTGCTGGGCGTCTCGCCGATCCGCCGCGTGCTGACCGCGACGCCCGAGCAAACGATCCGCGATTTCATGACGCCCGATCCGATCAGCATCGCTCCGGAAAAGGAGCAGCAGGACGCCGCGATTCTGATCTCGCGTTACGATATCCTGACCCTGCCCGTCACCAATGAGAACGGCCAGATGCTGGGCATCGTGACGATCGACGACACCATCGACGTTCTGGTGGAGGAGTTCGACGAGGACTATCTGCGCTCGGTCGGTTCCGACGCTGAGGAGCTGGAGCGCAAAAGCCCGGTGCAGATCGCGCTGCTGCGCATGCCGTGGATCATGGCGACGATGTTCATCGAACTGCTCGCCGGCGTGGTAATCCATGTGTTCGACGCCACGCTGACCAAGTTCATCCTGCTGGCCTCGTTCATGCCGATCATCTCGGCGATCAGCGGCAATACCGGCCTTCAGTCGGCCGCAATCATCATTCGCGGCCTTTCCTCCGGGCAAGTGCAGCTGGAGAACTGGCGTCAGGCCGTCACACGCCAGATGGCCACCACGGTCATTCTGGGCGCCGCCTGCGCCGTCACTCTCGGGGTCATCGGCGGGATCTGGGATCGTCACTGGGCGTTCGGCTTCGTGGTCTTCCTGGGGATGTTCGCCTCGGTCAACATCGCGGGCATTGTCGGCACCGTCGTTCCGCTGCTCTCCAAGCGCGCCGGCTTCGACCCCGCCCTCACCGCCGGTCCCTTCGAGACCGCCTTCCAGGACGTCGTCGGCATCAGCATCTTCCTGAGCCTCGCCTCCACACTGCTGCGCTGGCTGCACTAGAGGAGGGCCTCACCCCCTAGCTCCGCCACCAGCGCCTTGGCCGCGCGGCTCTGGTGGCGGCCACGGCGCACAAACCGGTGCAAAGGCCGCGTGAAAGCGAGATCGCTGACCGGTACGACCGCCACGCGATGGGTCTCCAGCTCCAGCGCGATCGTCAGCGACGAGACGACCGCTAGGCCGACGCCGGCCGCGACGGCGCGCTTGATCGCCTCAATGTTGCCAAGCGACATCGCGGGGCGGATCGTCAAGCCTCGTTCTTCAAAGGCGCGCGCGATCACGGCGCGCGTTCCCGAGCCCTCTTCCCGAACGACAAACGGCTCGCGGCAGAGCCGTTCGGCGGACACAGGCACTTCCGCGCGAATGGGATGGTTGGGCGGCGCAATCACGACCATGGCGTCTTTGGCGAAGACGGTCGCTTCCAAGTCATCCTCTTCGGCAAACCCCTCCGTAAACCCCAAATCCATTGCGCCTTCCAGAAGACGCTGCTGAATTTCTTCCGTATTGGCGATCTCCAAATTCACGACAATGCCGGGATAACGCCGATGGAAGCGGGCCAGCACCTCCGGCAGCAGATAACTGCCAATCGTCATGCTGGCGCCCACCGCCAGCGTCCCGCGCTCCAGGCCGCGCAGGTCGGCCAGCGCCTCCTCCGCTTCCGCCTCCAGCGCGAACAGTCGCCGCGCGTAATCCGCCAGAATGACGCCCGCTCCGGTCAGACGCACGCCGCGCGGCAGACGGTCGAAGAGCGGCGCGCCCAGACTGCGCTCCAGTTCCTGAAGCTGCTTGGAAACGGCGGGCTGGCTGATGTGCAGACGCTCCGCGCCGCGTCCTATCCCACCCTCCTGCGCTACCGCGTGAAAGATCGCAAGGTGATTGATATTCATAACTTTAATCTATGTATACCATAGAAACTATGTATTTGTATTATGCCTGTAGAACCGGTACGATAGGTGCATGGAAACAACACTTGATCGACCGCATCGACGAATGCGTGACAGCGCGCTCTGGGGAATGGTTCTCGCCGCCGCCGTGGCGCTGGCCGCCATCGGCCTGCACGCGCTTCCCAGAGTCGGGATCTTCAGCGCTCTGATACTTTCGATCGTTCTGGGGATGGCGGTTGGGAATACCGTCGCGATTCCGGAAGCATGGCGACCAGGAATCCAGTTCAGCCTGAAGCGCGTCCTGCGCCTGGCGATCATTCTGCTGGGATTGCAGCTTAGCTTCACGCAAGTCGGCCAGATCGGCGTGCGCGGGATGGCGGTTGTGGCGGGAAGTTTACTGGGGACGTTTCTGTTTACCGTCTGGCTCGGCGCGAGATTGGGAGTCGAGCGCAAACTGACACAATTGATCGCGGCCGGCAGTTCGATCTGCGGCGCTTCCGCGGTGATTGCCGCCAACGTCGTCACCCGAGGACGGGATGAAGATGTCGCCTATGGCGTCGCGGTCGTTACCGTCTTTGGATCGGTCTCGATGTTCGTTTACCCACTGCTGCCCCGTCTCCTGCATTTGACGCCAATGGCGTTCGGTCTCTGGACAGGCGCGTCGATCCACGAAGTCGCACAGGTCATCGCGGCGGCCTTTCAAGACGGCGCCGTCAGCGGCCAGTTCGGAACGATCAGCAAACTGGCCCGCGTCATGCTGCTGGCGCCCATGGTGCTCGCGCTCGGCGTTATCGACGCTCGCCGAAACGCAGCAGGCGCGAAGTTAAACCCACGCAGCATTCCCATCCCATGGTTCGTACTCGGTTTTGTCGCGATGATCGGCGTCAACACATGGAACATCATCCCGATGGAGATCAAAACAACATTAATCGCCGCCAACCAGTTTCTGCTGGCGCTCTCACTCGCCGCCATGGGCCTGGAAACAAGCTTCGCCAAACTGAAACGGGCCGGCGCCCGCCCCATGCTCCTCGGCGCAGGCGCATGGCTCTTTATCTCCGCCTTCAGCTACCTGCTGGTCCGGCTTTTCTATTGACGAAAGATCAGAGAAAGACAATGCTGCGAAAAATGATTGACGGCGCGCTTTCGGGAGCGATGACAATGATGTTTCTGACGGGCATCCTGGCTCCCTTTAATTCGCCGCGTCCCCCATTGCCCAATAGCGATTGCCTGAGCGAGGCTTTTGCTGAACTTAGCCTGATTGCGCTTTCGTCAATCCTAGGCGTTATCCTGGGCGGGGGATCTACTGCCGCATCGATTTTCGCAAATAAAGCTGAGCACCGAAAGGCGAGTATAGCAAGTTTTGTTACGCTCCTCTCAGCAGCTGTAATGATAGCGTTCATTGGCGTATCGTATGCCAGGCATGATTCGCAAAAGATATTAATACTCTTTAGCGCTCCCTTAATATGGTCCATCGTACTGTTTTCTTCCGGATTTAAGCGGTTTGCTCGGCAAAGCTTTGGTGGGTCCTTCTCCGACGCAGGCGATCCTGATGGAGATCGTACTTGTCATTGACGAAAGGTTAGGAGAGAACCGATGATGCGAAAAACGATTTGGGGCGCGCTTCAAGCGGCGTTTACGCTATCGTTGCTCATGAAATTCTTGGCGCAATCCGATCCGCCCTATATTCCACCATCAGAAAGCAACTGCATGACGGATTCATTGGTGGATTTGGTCCATGCATCTGCCCAAGTGACGACGTATGGATTGATAGGCGCGATATTGGGAGGATGCTCCACCGCCGCGTGTATCTTCTCTCACGAATCTCAAGAACGAAAGGCCATGGCGGCGAGTTTCATTGCGCCTCTCTTGGTAGGGATGATTATGGTCATCAACGTTAAAGCATATCCCAGCCATGAAGCAGCGAAGTTACTGTTGCCATTCAGTATTCCGTTGATATGGACGCTCGCACTTTTCGTCTCCGGCATTGGATTATTGAGTCGCTGTAGAAGGATAGCTTCGACGCGGCGCTAGGAATCGTCCAGGTATAATCAATAGACGAATACCTAGACAGAAAGCTCAGAATGCCTCTTCGTTCGTTTCGCATTGACTGGTTCCTCGTCGGCATGGCCGCCGCCGTGGGCCTCGCTTATCTCCTGCCCGATCCCGGCGCCGCCGGGGGCAGTCTTCATCCGGAGCTGCTGACAAAGCTGGGAATCGCGCTGATCTTTTTTCTTAACGGAGTCTCGCTGTCGTTTGCGTCGCTCAAGTCGGGCATGCTGCAATGGAAACTGCATCTCGTGGTCCAGGCGGCGACGTTTCTTCTCTTCCCAATCCTCGGACTGCTGGCGCTCTGGCTGATCGGGCCGCGCCTCTCGCCCGACCTTCGCCTGGGATTCTTCTATCTCTGCGCGCTTCCGTCCACGGTCTCGTCATCGGTGGCGATGACGGCGGCGGCGCGGGGCAATGTGCCGGCGGCCGTGTTTAACGCGACCCTCTCCAGTCTCCTTGGCGTCTTCCTGACCCCCATGTGGATCGCGCTGGTCATGAAGAGCGGCGGACAGGCAATGCCGTTCGGAAAGGTCATTCTGGATCTTTTAGAGTGGCTTGTGCTGCCGCTCGTGATCGGTCAGCTCTGCCGCCCGCTACTCGCCGAGTGGGCGAAGGGGCACAAGAAATTCATCAGCACGGTCGACCGATGCACTATCCTCCTGCTCGTCTACACATCGTTCTGCGACTCGATGAAGACCGGCGTTTGGTCCGGCCATGGCGTGGGCGTCTTGATCGCCACGCTCGCCGGGACAGCTATCCTTTTCTTCGTCGTCCTGACGATCGTTAGCGCAACCTGCGACGCTTTAGGGTTTCCCTCCAAGGACCGCACGGCGGCGGTCTTCTGCGGCTCCAAGAAGACCCTCGCCTCCGGAGTTCCGATGGCCCGTCTGATCTTCGGCGCCCACCCGGGTCTCAGCATCATCTTGCTGCCGATCATGATCTACCACCCACTCCAGCTTGTGATTTGCGGCGCGCTCGCCAGCAAATGGGCAAAGCGCGAAACAGAACAAATCCCCTAAACGAAGCGCCGACCCAGACCCAACACCATCCCACCAACGCATTTATTGTTTTAATGGGATGGTGGAAAAGAAAGAAGAACTGGCGGTTAAACGCGCTTGGAGCGTTATGGGCGAACGTCTCCTTCGGACCCATATACCCATGACAAAAAAAGAGCCCCACCGGATAACCGGCGGGGCTTTTTGCGCGTGAGCGCTTGTGTTTAGTGTCGGCGAGTGAACGCGCCGGTCACCGCTGTCGCGTTCGTCGGGATCGTCACCGTCGTGTCTTTGTAGACCTTGATCCAGTATCCCTGCCACGGGGTGAGCGTTCCGCCCGCCGTAACCGGTACGTAAGCGTTGCTTGCCGTATCGTAGGAGTACAGGGTCTTGTCGACGATGTTCCGATCGGGCGCGGACGCCTGAGCGAAGGTCAGCGACGAGCCGTCCGACGCCGTGAACGTCAGATCGGAGACGTTAATCGATGTCGTGCTCGGCACGCCGATCTGGTTCCAATACTTGTGCAGCGGAACGGAGACCGAAGCCGCCGTGGGAGCTACTCCCGTATTGTAGATGTTCGTATTCGCCGCCAGCTTGACCCAGTAGCCGTAACCGATATGCAGAGCGTCGGCCGGAGCCGTCGGGTTGAGCACGTAGTTGAGCAGGAGCGGCTGCCAGATGGCGATCCGCACCGAGCCCGCCGGCTGTCCAACACCGAGCAGCGCATCCAGACTGACGTTTGAGTAGTCGTACGGCGCGGAGATCATCCGGACGCCGGCCGGGATCGTCGCGATCGGATCGAATGTCAGGTTCGCTCGCTGGAAGCCACTCGAAGCCAGCGTAACGGTGACCGAAGAGCTGCTGACATATCCCGCCTTGCTGACGGTGACCGTGTAGCCTCCGGGCGAGACGCTCGCCTGATAGTTCACCGATCCATTCGCCCCGGTGGTCACCGAAGCGCTGGTGTTGACAGTGATCGGCGTCGAGCCATCGGACGGCGTGATCGTGACGGTCGCGCCGCCGACGGGTCCCGTTCCAGACGGAGCGTTGGCGAATGTGACAAGACCGCCAATTACGCCGTTCGGAGCCTTCGTGAGCTTCAGGTTCTGCGTCGTCGTCACGCTGTCCGCCAGGTAGACGGGCGAGACGGTCTGCGGCAGGTATTTGGGCGCCAGAGTCGCCACGACCTGATAGTTGCCGAAGTTCAGCGCCGGCGATGTGTAGGTTCCATCCACAGCGGTTGTCGCGGTGGCCGGCGTCCGGTCGGCGCCTTGCAGCGGCGTGAAGGTCACCGTCGCGCCGAATAGAGGCTTGTTCGTGGCCGCATCCGTGACCGTGCCGGTGAATGTTCCCTGCGGCGGCTCCAGCGTGAAGTTCTGCTTGAGAACTGCGCCGCTCGTCACCGTCACCGTCGCCGAAGCCGACGTTGCGGCTCCCTTCGTCGCCGTTCCAGTGTATTGCAGTCCAGGATCGGAAACCGTCGGCAAGTTCGTGATCACGTAAGCGCCGGTCAGGTCGGTTGTTGTGGTAAGCGGAGCCTTCCCAGGCGCCACGAAGGTAATTGTCGCGGCGGGAACCGGCACTCCGCTCGGGCTCCTGACGACGCCGCTGATGTGCGCGCCGACCACCTTCTTCAGTCCGATATTCTTTCCGACGGTGGCGTCTTCCGCCAGAACAATCCCGGTGATGGCGGTAGGTTCATAATCCGGCGCATCGCTTGCCGTAATGGTATAGGTTCCAGCCACCAGATTACCCGAGTTGTAACCTCCATTGACATCGGTTAGGACCTGCACCGAAGGACCCGATGCCGGGGTAAAGGTTACCGTCGCTCCGACCAGCGGATTGGTGGTGCCGTATTCAGAGATCTTGCCGAAGAAGTTTCCAGGAGGAATCGGCATCGTGAAGTTCTGCACCACAGCCTGACCGCTCGGGACGATCGTCGTCAGGACTGGCGACGAGGAATGCCCCTTGCTCGACTGAGCGCTGTACGACTTGCCAGGGTCCGTTCCGCTCGGGACCGAAGCGATCGAGTAGTGTCCGTTCGAGTCCGTCGTCGTCGTCAGCGCCGTCCCACTGGGAGTGGGAGTGAAGACGACCTTGGCGCCGGCAACCGTGCGTCCGTCAGCATACTTAACGACACCAGAAAGGCTGCCGGGAGAGGCCTTGGTCAGCGCAAAGTCCTGCGTGGTCGTTTCCCCTTCCTGAGCGTGAACGGCGAGCGCCGTTCCGATCAGATAGTCGGGAGCGAGGGTCGCGGTAATGTCGTAATCGCCCGACGGCAGATTGGGCGACGTGTATGTGCCGTCCGCCGCCGTCGTCGTGGTTCCCGCTACCGTTGTTCCTCCGGAGACGGTGAAGGCCACCGTGACGCCTTGGAGCGGCTGATGAGTTGTCGCATCCGTGACCGTGCCCGTAAAGAAGCTCGGAACGGGAGGCAGCACGAAGTCCTGAGTGACCGATTTTCCGCTCGCCACCGTGACAGAAACCGGCGGGTTCGTTGTCGCTCCCGTCTTCGTCGCGATACCGTTCGTATACGTCAGTCCAGGATCGGCAGCGCTCGGAGCGCTGATCGTGTAAAGGCCGGTTGTATCCGTGCTGCCCGTTACGAGGGTTCCATCCGGAGCCGTGAAGCTAACTGTGGCGTTGTTCGCGGGCGCCCCGTCCTGATACTTGACATGACCGGTAATGGAGCCATTGTCCAGTTTGGCGATGGACACAGTAATCGGCGTTGTTTGCAGCGCCTCAACTCCATAGGCCAGCGATGAGGTGCCTCGCGAGTACCCAGACTTGTAAGCAACCGCGATGTAAGCGCCAGTTTCGACGCCATCGATGGAATAGTTTCCTTTCGGATCGGTCTTTCCACTATAGACAGTGCGTCCCGTAGGCATGCCCGGAATCGCGGTCGGGCCATTGGGAAGCAGGTAGACGATCGCGTCCCCAACGCCAGTGCCGCCATTTCTCGAATCCGTCACCTGACCGTTGACCGTCCCTGAGCGCAGGTAAGTAACGACGTTATGAACCAGGTTCGGACGCATGTTGTACGGGAGATAGAAGTCCTGCCCCTTGGTAACACGGTAATATTCCATACCGATGCCTTCCAAGCCGAACGGAGCGTAAATCACACGCCCGCCGTTCCCGGCAGTGTCCTCGTGATAGATTAACCCTGCATTTCCAGAATACGTAATATCGTTATGCATCCCGGGCAGCGCCTGGACCGTATCGACATCGCCGCTGAAGATACGCAGGCCATATTGCTCCACGAATTGTCCAAACTGGTCGAGCGAACCGTCATTTCGCCAGTTGGCACGGACACCGGCATCGAATGCTTGGCCGTCGTTATTAGCAATAATCATCGGATGCGCGGACGGCGGCGAATACTGATACGGCCGGTTATCATCCGTGGTATAGATGAAATCAAACGTATAAGCGCCGATGTTCGTATTCTGGTTGAAGTACGGATCGAAGGTGAGCCGATTGCCTGTCGCTCCGGCGGGGTTCAGGAATGGGAGCACCAGGTCAATTGTCGTCTGCCCCGTGTACTTTGCTCCAAGAACTGAGCCGATGAAGTCAGTCGGCGTATTGCTGGCGGCGCCGTTCGTGGTAATCGCCGAGCCGATATGCGCACCCGAAACGAACAGGCGGCCGCCGGCGGCGACGAAGTTCGTCAGTTGTGTCTGTGTCGCCGGATCCTGAATGGTGCCGGGACCGGTCACCAGTTGGTTGGCGTACGGCGCGACCCAGAGAACGCACTTTCGAGCATCAGGGAAATTCGCGCCAGGCTCATTCAAGCCATTGTCATTTACGGCTGGCTGGAATGTCGGATTGGACGCGTAGCTTGTCAGAACAGCGTCGCTCACCGGCCCACGGCTCAGGATGCGCCAGATATCGTATTTCTGCGAATCGATCGCCGCCGAGTTGGCCTGATAGAAGAGCGTATTGTCATATGCCGGAGAACCATTAGGTCCATTTCCAGGCGGTGTCGCGCCAAAGGAGCTCACACCCAGCGCATTTTTCGCCGCCGGGAAGGTGCGCGGCTGATCCGCAAGCGGATTGTCAAACTGCGACAGATTTGCTCTTGGCCCGCCAAGCGGAATATCCACCACTCCGTTGCTCTTCAGATCCGTAATATCCGGCATCTTGAAGGCAAGCTGCGCGGTCCCGCCGCCGTTGCCCTGCGGAGAGACAAAATAGATGTAATCCGTGCCGCTCTTGGGATCACCGCCGTTGAGGGAGCGATCGACGAAGCGAGTCGCCGTGCCAGCTAATTGCTGGGTCAGAAGAGATGTATTGCCATTCACCGTAGTGCGGAAGATCAAGTAAGACGTTGGGGTTGGTGTCGGAGCGCCCCACCGCAGTACGACATCCGCCGTACTATCGCCGTCTTCAAAACTCGTATACGCCTGCAGATTACTGGGGGTTGCGGTTGCGCTTGGCGGAATTGCCGCCTCGGTAACCTTGGGATATCCCTTTAGTGCGATCGCAACTTGAGCGGAATTGGGAAGCAAGTCGGTGTCGATATCCGTATAGTAGGACTCCGTGCCGTAGAAGGTCGGATAGAGGTTCGACGCGCCGGATTGCACCTGCGCGGAGGTGACGAACTTCTGGCCAAGCGTATAGTCGCTGACAACGAGAATTCCGGCGCTTCCGGCGAACGGATGCGAATTGAATCCCCAGACGTTGTCAAAAATCCGCCAGTTCTTCGCCTTATCGTAGGCAATCACATCGATATAGTAATCGCTGGGTGACGCCGGAACCTTCCAGCCGGTTGTCGTACTATACAGCACGCCGCCATTCGAATCTTGCTTATTCGCGGGCAGACGCGTCAGTTTGAGCCATTCCGGCCGCGCTGTAGGCGCACTGTTCGGCTGCTGATCGTCAAAGCCGGCAAGGTAGAATGGGGTGCCATACTGCAGCGGCGTGGGATCCGCCTGGTTGGCGTTACCGGCATAGTAATTCGCGTTGAGATACTGGCACTCGAACTCCTGTCCCCAGGCCGTGAACTGAGCGGGGTTATATCCCGGAAGCCTTGTCGGCCCGGCGACATTTGCGCCGCCGTTATTGAGCGTCAGGTCCGTGTGGCCCACGCCCAGGATGTTATTTCCGTCGAACGCCACGCCTGCGGCGCCTGTATAGCCGATAGCGCCGCCAATCGTAGTGAATGGATCAAAACCGAAATTCGCCAGGGACTGCACCAGTCCCGGGTTATTCACATTTCCGAGATTCCCGTGCGTGAATACCTTATGCTCCATACCGACGCCGCCCAGACGCGTATCCTGATACTTGCTGTCAGGATCCTTGAACTGGAGGTAGACGTTATTATCGTCGAGGCCGGATTCCCGGTCGCTCAAACGAACGGTAAAGGTCGCGTGGGTCGAAGGCGAAATCAGGCGCTTGGCGGATCCCGACGGGTCGCCCGCCGTAGGAGCAATATAGTTGTCTCCCGCGTTGATATGGACGATCTCGCCGGCGTTGAACCGAAGCAGCTTCGGCGGGTTGATATATTGGATGGCCGATTCGAGAATGCCGACATAATCCACGCCCACGCCGCCAACACCGCCGCCGGGAACCAGCGTAATCGCGGTTTCCACCGGAGCATTGTTGTTCGCGGGATCTTGATAGGTCACGCTGCGGTTCGACTGGTATGTCAGGGCTGTTCGCTTCAGCAGTCGCGGCCAAGCTGGATACAGGTCATTGCTGTTCTGAGTATTGCTGGTGTTGAGCGCCTGCGCCGTTGCATCATTATCCGTAAATGGATTGAGCGTGCCGTTCGCGTTTTCCGCCAGCCAGAAGTAGATCTGGAAGTGGATACCGCCACCGCCGCCCGTATTCGGAACGGCGCGGTGGAAAGCGACATAGCCGCGGTTCACCGATGTGACATCCGCCCATGCAGCGCCGCCGTCGTTCGGCCCCGGGGTCAGGACGCCATTCAAGCTCACCAGGGTGGTCGGAAGCGTTCCCGTGTCGGCGTTCAGCGCGAACAGACGAGTGCTCGTGTCCGCGTTAACTCCCATGGCCGCCACAGGCGTGGCGCCCGTGTTCGGATCGAACGGAGTGCCGGTATTCCCAAAGCCCGTCGCATTGCTCGTAAACACCAGATACGCGCCGTCAGGCGACCACGCGACATCCTTGTCCTCTTCGTTGCCGAAGGTCAGTTTGCCGGGAGGGTTAGGGTTTCCGCCGTTCTCCAGATATCCTGCGGATTTTACGTAGAGATAGTAAACGTGCGAATGTCCAGCGTCCGGCCCAACATTCGTCAGTGCGGAGAAGGCCAGCCGCTCTTCCTTGGGGGACCAGGCGGGGCGTCCCACATTGGAGAAACCCGTCGCGAGATCGTGGATCGTTCGAACGGTCGGTGAATTCAGACTCGCCACGTTAATCGGCGATGCGGGATTCTTAGAGAAGGGCGCGTAGAAGAGGTTCTGGGTTCCAGGGGTTTGCGCGTCCGACGTAAAAGCAATCTGGTTATTGGATGGTGAGAGGACAGGATAGAACTCGTCGCCCGCGCTGTTCGTCAGCTGCGCCGGCGCGCCGCCGTCCGCATCGATAATCCAGAGATGGAAGTGACCATCCGCGCCGTTGACGCCAGGACGATTGGAGGCAAAAACGATGAACTGCTCGTCACTTGTCCAAACCGGAGTTTTGTTCGTGGGGGTCAGCGGACCGGCCAGCGGCTGAAAATCCGGAGACGGCGCAAATACATCGAATGTTTGCACGGCTTCGGAAATCGTTACCGGAGCAGACGCCGCATTCGCCGAAGCCTTGCTTTGCGAGAAGGCGGCATGAATTGGGTCCTGAACATAGGGATAGCGCAGCGGTGTTTGAACCGCCGAGCCGCCCAGCGAGGAGGCGTTCAGCATGCCGTTTAAGGCCAGCGCATTCGCGGTGTTGCCGCGCTGTGCGATCGATGCCTGGGGCGACAGCGCCGCCAAAATGCCCGTGAGGATCAGGGCAAGAAAAATTGAGCAGAGCGTCGCAATGCGCAGGTGACGGAAACGAGCGTTCAACGGTAACCTCCGTAGCATCATGCGCCAACCGCGCCTACATTCGGCAATGGAAAGGAGCGGCGGGAACGCAAGGGTAGAACTATTCTGGAACGTACGATCTGAGAAATCAGGCGAACAGCGTTTGGGAGGCTCGAAAATGGAAGGCGATTCAGCCGCGAAACACCGGAAGCATTTACGCAAACTATCATGAACCGTTCATTAATGAGCGTCCGGCCCGGTAATTATATCACAATGCAACTTCCGGCGCAATGGCATAAAAGACACATTCATGCGACTCGCGAAGTTTTTTTTGTAATTATATTAACGGGAACCAAAGGGAATCGTTTCGGCTGGATTTGGCGCCGCGCGAATTCGCCGAATAAGTAGCATTTGCCCCCACAGCTTCCGGAACCGTTCTTCGCTCCCGTCGATCGTCGATCCCCGTCATCCGCAGCCAAGAGACCGCTGGGCGGTGAAAGACCGAAGCTTATAGACATCATGAAGTGGAAACAGCTTCAATTTCCGCCGATTCCAATATCGTGTATTTGAGGGGAAAAGTTGGACGCCTATGCTCATTCTTCCGTGAAGACGCTCTCGCCGGCGCGACGCATGCGCTTCTGGCCGAAAGGGCAGAGGTCCAGCAGCGGGCAGCGTCCGCAATCGGGACTCGCATGGTAGCAGCAGCGCTGTCCGTGGAACATATAGACTTCGTGGTGATCGTAGACCTGCTGCGCGGTCCAATCGGGTGGCAGCAGCGACGCAAGGATCGCATGCGCCGGTCCCACGGAAACAGTGGGACTGACCAATCCCAGGCGCACCGCCACCCGGTAGTGGTGGCTGTCCACGGGAAGCACAGCCTTGTGCAGCGGGCTGAACAGCAGCACGGCGGCGCTCGTCTTGGGGCCGACGCCCGGCAGCTGCTCCAGCCATGCGCGCGCCTCCGGCGCGGGGAGATCGCCCAGAAAATCCAGGTTCAGTTCTCCGCGCAGGGCCGTGACGCGCCTCAAGATCTCCTGCACGCGCGGCGCCTTCTGCTCCGGCCACGTGCAGCGCGCAATCGCCTCTTCCACTTGCTCCAGCGGAGCGTCCCGCACGTCTTCCCAGGTCGGAAACCGCGCGCGGAGTTCGCGAAACGCCGCTCCCGAATCGGCGTTCTTAGTTCGATGGGACAACAGCGAAGAAACCAGCTCGGACATGGGGTCGAGCCGATGGAAGTAAGGAACCGGACATCCGTAAAGCGCGCACAAACGTTCGTGGGCGATCAGCGCCTTGCGCTGAAGTTCGTTCTGCTCCGGCGTGAATATAACAGACAATTTCGTCCGCCTCTCTCATCGACATCATGCGACAACCGCGAAAGCTCGTCATCGCCTTCTTACCCATTTCCGTGGGGTGAGCGCGTAATGTCTAAGAATATCAGGTATCGTATTCTCACGGAAGCAAGCGTTCGAATGAAGTCGATACCATCGTGGAGGGCGGCCGCGCGGTCGTCGGAGGATTGACTGAGATGTCCCTGAGAGGATGCGCCGGCGGCTCGATCGCCGCTTTCTTGTGCTCCGCCGCCGGCCTGATGGCGGGAGGCGTCGTCGGATACTACGCCGGCCTGGATCAGGCCGCGCATGAAGGATCCGCAGGATGGTGGGATCTGCGCGGCCTGTATGCGCCCTTCGATGCGCTGATTGGAGGCGTTATCGGAGCCGCGATTGGCGCCGGGGTCGCAATGATCGCCAGACTCATCGACCAGGCACAGGCGGCCATCGTGACCGCGTTTGTGATTATCTCCGGCGTCATCGGATTCGCGACGCCGAAGCGATACCAGGATGCGCAGGACCAGTCCACCCTTCAGAGTCTGCGCGCCGCGCAGGCGGACAGCGCCGCGCGCGCCCGTCAGCAGGCAAACTATGGAAGCCTCAACGCGAACCTCGCCACCCTGCAATACCCCGGCTCTCGGCTCCAGCCGCAGCAGCCGGGCAATCCGCTATCGATGACCAGCAGCGACGCTCCGCAAGCCGTCGCCGATTATTACCAGCGCTTGCTCGGCGTCCCGTTGACCGCCTCCGCCTGCACGATCGGTCCAGGGAACCAGTGCTGGGACACGGACGCCAGCTACCAGGGGACTCCACTCCATATCACGATCACCAGCGACGATCTCAACGACGGCGGCAAGTCGGCGGTCCTGATCTCGACATCCGATCAAGCTTCCTCGCCGCCGATCAGCTCATCAGCCATCGCCTCTGCTCCTCCCAGCAGCCCACAAACCGCGCCGCCCGTTTCGGCTACGCCGGCGCCGGCAGCCGCTCCGGCCGATGCCGTCACTCAAGGTCAGGCCGTCTTTCTGGACGCACAGCGGGCCAAGATTGTGAGACTTCGCGCGGAGCTGCCGACGCTCGGGTACTCCGGCGCGAAGGAGACGAGCGACGGCGACCCAAGCTTGATCGTGAACTTTATCACCCCGGACCCTGTCGATACCGTCGGCTCCTACTATCGCGACCAGCTTGGCCTGCCGCTGCGCCGCGTTCAGGGCAAGGGAACGATGGTCTGGGTCGGCGATATCGTTTATCACAATATACCGGTCCATCTCGCCGCCTTCGGCAAAGACGGCGTGACATATATTCAGATGTCGTGACTCCGTCCACCCGTTTAACCCTTCACCCATGGCGTGAAATCCCCCATCCTGGCGTGCCCCACCGGGTTTTCTCCCCGCGCGATCAGTTCCTTGGCGATCGCCACCGAGAAACATTCGACCGAGGAGTGCTTGTTTCCGTAGAACGAAAGCAATGTCTCCGGCTCGACCACCAGGATCCCCGACGCGGTCTCCACGCTGGCGACTTTTTCCATAAAGAGATCGAAGATCACTTTCACGGGCCGCTCGCCCTCCACGACTTTCGTATATCGCACAAAGTGATCCGTGACGCCGTCAAATCGCGTCCAGATCTTTTCGTAGCCCTGCGCCGCCATCCGCTCCATCATCCGCCAAAGAACATCGGGATCCACAAAGAGATCCGCGTCCTTATGATCGTGCGCATGCTTGAGCTCCACGTGCGGCGGACTCATCAAGTGCCAGGCCCAGCCTCCGCTGACAACAACCAGATCGCGAAACGTCTCGATTTCCGCCTGCATCACGGCAAGGTCTACGGCGTTCCACTGCTCTCCATAGCGCTTTGTGTTATGCGGCGCTCCCATAATCTGCCCCTCCCCGCCCCGTTCGGTATTTCTCCTTCCTTATCGCTTTGCATAAACGATGCGCTCAACGAGCATCTTATGATTTATGACAAGGGGCCTGGCAAATCAATGGTTGACAAAGCAATCTTGGCTGGGCTATAATATGGCGTCTAGAGTGCTGTTTCGATGGAAAAGCTGTGGCCTGCCGTGCGGGAGTAGTTCAGTGGTAGAGCGTTTGCTTCCCAAGCAAAATGTCGCGGGTTCGAACCCCGTCTCCCGCTCCATTTTTCGACAAATCCAGACAATGTACGCCGCCGTGCCCAAGTGGTAAGGGAGAGGTCTGCAAAACCTTTATGCAGCGGTTCGATTCCGCTCGGCGGCTCCAAAACACAAAACGCCCTCGCATCCGAATGGATGCGAGGGCGTTTTTAATTCGGCATTGAGTTCGCCGGCTACACGGCGTTCGGCAGGGAACGGTAGTAAGCGACGGCGTTCAGGTAGATCGTGACTTCGCTTCGGTCGTCCTGCACCAGCCGGATCGCGCGGTCGTCATACCAGCGGATCGCGCCGATAAACTCCTCGCCGCTCAGCAGCTTTACTTGCAGGTTCGTGCGACCGTCACGAAACTTGATGAGCTCAACTTCGCGCGAGGAGATTCGCTCTTCCGGCGTGGAGACTCCTCGGCGGTTCAAATCCGGCATCAGGTCCATCAGATGACGTCTCCTCAATAGCGAAGGCCGGCTGCGGCAAATGCCAGCGCCGGCCATTCGGGTCAAATGGAAGTTATTTGCGGCGGCTGGACGGGGCCGTCTTTGCCTTCGCGGCCTGAGCGGCCTTGTAGCGCTCCTCGGATCGCTTCCGAGTGCGGCGCAGTTCTTTCGAGCGGATACGCATAGTGTTTATTCTCCTCCCTTTAGTAATTCGCGCAAACGCGCGTCGTTCACTTCATACTCAAACAAAACCCGGCCATCGAGCGAAACTACCGGAATCTGCTCGCCGTACTCAGCGGTCAGCGCGGGGTCGTCGTTGATGTTGACGGAAGTCAGCGTAAACGGAATATCGCGCTGTACGGCCAGAAGCACATCAAGCGCCTCATCGCACAGATGACAGCCGGGTTTTGAATAGAGAGTAATACTGGACATGATTGGTCCCCTATTATAGCGTAGACGCGGCGCCATGTCAACGCGGCCCTCCGACGTTACGCCGAAAACGCGGCGCCGCAGCGACTGCAAAAACGATCTTCTGTCCTTCGCGCCGCGCCGCATCCGCCACAGCGTTGTTCCTGGCTGTCCTCCGTCTGCATCTGATAGGGTCGGTCCACGGGTCCATAGCGCAGCGCAGGCTCCGGGCTCCAGTTTTGCATCTCGGCGTATGATCGCCTTAATATCTCCCATTCCGTTGCTCCGCGATACCAGCTGTCAAAGAAATGCAGAAAACCGAGGTCCGGCGTCTTTCCCTCATGCTCCGCACGGCGGTACGCATAGTCAACCATCTCCTGCTTAAGGATGTTCCAATTGCCGCGCGCGGCGCCGAGCGCAAGGATGCCGGCGATCATCAAAAGTAACCCAAAACCATAAGGCGCGGGATTGAATATGACGTGCGTTGTCGGCGGCGGTAAAATTCCTGCGGGAATATAGGTCGTCGCGCAATCGACCGGACGACCATCCACCACGCATTGCGTTCCTTCGCCATAATCCGTAACGGTTTGTCGATTCCACCCCAATGGCCCCGCAAGTATCAGCAGCATCCAGCCCGCAAAGAACACACATCGGCCGATGTTGGTCCGCTGCTGCAGCGATCGCAATACGCCGTCGTCATCCATTCCGCCACCCCTCCCGCGTCCATCGTCGTAAGTTTCGCGTTCTCAACGGTTTTTGACTCGGAAGACAGAGAAAAGTTGCGGAATCAGAGAATTCCATGCTCCGTGAGTATCCGATTGATGATTTGAGCTTCGGTCTCAGTCAGCACATCGGCTCTCGGATACAGCGGCGCCGATCGATCGTCGACAATGGGACAGTCCCATCCTTCCGTAGTCCGAACGAAATCCTCGGCGCCGGCCACGCCAAATGTGCGCAAATATCCCGCCAGCACACAGTCGAGATAGGTGCGCCAGATGGGATATTCATCATCGCCGGCTCGGCGATACGGCGGCTCAGAGAGATAAAGGAATCCTGGGATGATCTCGGGCTTGCGGGGCGCACGCTCCAACGAAACGCTCACGCGTTCACGCGAGTATCCTTCTTCGCGTTCGTCGATCTTTGCCAAACCGTCATCGCTGTCGGCCACGAAGACGCCGGAGAGGATGACGCCGTCCCGGGGCGCCACGGTCAGAGCGCAGCATTTGTGGCCGTTCAGAAGAGAACAATGCCTCCACTGGCGGATCCAGCCCTGGACAAAGCTTCGCCGTCCAGCGCCGCCGGAGCGCGTGCGAGAGTTGACGAGCGAGCCGTAGCCGAAATATCCGGTGTGACGATCATCCATGGGCTGGGGCATACGACCTTAACTTCCGCCGGATCCGGAGGAGGCGCTGTCGCCGCCGCTGTCGTTGCTGAACCATTTGTTGTAGAGCTTGTCGTACGTGCCGTTTTCCTTGAGGGTCAGCAGCGCGTGGTTGACAGGCTTTCGGTAAGGGCTGTTGGGAGGAAAGACGATGCCGTAATCTTCTTTGCGGAAGATGTTGCCGACAACCTGGACGCTGTTTTTGCCGTCGTGGGACGCGTAGTATTGCAGCACGGGCGCGTCGTAGACAACGGCGTCCACCTTGCGGGCTTCCAGCGCTTTGACGGCGTCGTCGATCTGCGGATACTCGGCGACGAGGTAGTGCTGCTCGCGCAGATACATGGCCGACGAGCTGCCGGCGGTGGTCGCAATGCGCTTGCCGGGAAGATCGCTGAGGCTGTGGATGCTCCCCTGAAGCTGCTGCACGGTCAGAGCCGTGGTGACTTCGGCGGTGAAGTAGGCGACAAAGATCACGCTGACGAAGATCCAGATCACGGCGACAAATCGGCCCAGCGGCCCCTTGGGCATCTCGTCCATCTGAGTGCCAAGCACGCCCGCCGCCCACCAGGTGGCTTTGAAGATGCCCGGAAAGTACTTTCGGGTTTCGACAACGCCGTTCGGATGATGGCGCTCCACCAGCCAGATCACATGCGCGGCGGCGATGATGATCAGCACGGTAAATCCCAGCAGTTGGAGGATCGCCGGCGAGAACAAATCCTTGAGCACCGCCTCCAGGTGACTGCCCTCGCCATTTTGCCCGGTGCTGCGCACCATGATCTGAAGGCCGGAATCGTAGATCGGCTGCGAGAAATCGAAGATCTTGTCGCGGTCCGAGGTAATGGAGATCGCCGCGACGCCCAGATCCGCCTGGCCGTTCTGCACGGAGTCCAGCAGCGATTTGATATCCGGCGCCACCGTCGTCTGCGACTGAACGTGGAGTTCGTCGGCGATGCTGCTCCAAAGCTCGGTGCTGAATCCTGTCAGCTGATCGCCGTTCTTCATCACAAACGGCGAGACGATACGGGTCGCCACGCGCAGCGTCGGCGGCATTGCGGCTTGATCGGCCGCGGGCGTCGCCGGCGGCGTGGCCGAGACCGGCGCGGGCCGAAGGGCGCACAGGGCGAAAATCAGAAAAAGCCCAAGGGCGATGAAGCGGCGGCGCGTGAAGTGGAGGGGCATATTGTCCTGGGTGATCCTTCCAGTAAAATGGAAAACAATCGCGCGAACACCGGCGCGCGACTTCCCTTCTATTATATTTCCCTCCGCCTTCATTCCGGCCGGGAATGGCGTTAAGTTTTTGCAATGTTAGAAACACGCGGCGTCCGGGGTAGTAACAAATCAGATCGCCGTCGCTCCTTGAGAGAAAAAAGTGGAGCGAAGACGGGAACAACAATTTCGCAATGCTCGTCCAACGGACAGAGCAGAGATTTTTGGAAGGAGCAAGACGATGAACATTTTGAAAAAATTGACGATGCCCGCCCTCGCGGCGACAATGGCGATAACGGCGTTGGCTCCCACAGCCGTCATGGCCGACAGCAGCCAAAAAGATAAGAACAACTGGCGCAACGGCGCCATCGGCGCGGGAGCCATCGCGCTCTACGGCCTGCACAACCATGACGCCATCACCAGCGTCCTTGGCGTCGGCGCCGCCGCGTACTCCGCCAAAAAGTATGAAGACGCCCGCAAGCAGCAGTCGCAGGAATCCAGCGACCGCGCCCGTTACCACCGCTCCGGTTCCAGCAGCAACTATAACGGCGGCGGCAATTACGGCAGCGACCGCAAATACTACTGGTACGACGGCCATCGATACTACAAAGACAACAATACCGGCCAGCGCGTCCAGGTTTACTAAGTTCGATCAGCAAACAAAGACACAAAGCCCCTTGAGCTCTCGCTCAAGGGGCTTTTTTCCTTCCGATTTCAGGGATTTCTCGGCGGAGGCGCGGGGTCTCCCGCTGCGCCGCCGCTGCCCCGGAACTTCAGCATCGCGCTTTGATCTCCCCTTCTGAGAGCGGACCAATAGGACGCGGCTCTATTTTGCTGGGCGATGGGGTCCGTGGATTCGAGGGGAGCGGGTTTGGCGGTGCGAAACGTCAGGTTCGGCATCTCAAGGATGGGACGCCCCGCGCCGGTATAGCCGATAACCTTGCCCGGCAATACTCCCTGCGTCGTGTGCGGGGTGAGAATGTATGAGACTTTCCATTCGGTGTGCGTCTGGCGGGCGGCCTGCCTGGCCGCCTCGCCGGCGGTAAGCGATGCGTCGGAAAATGTGATGGTGGACTCCAGGGATGCGGGCGTCTGCACGGTGGCGGCGTCCACACCGGCGATCAGCGCGATGGCTTTCGCGGCGGGGAGCGTGCGGCTGCTAAAGACAATCGGAGCGTCGGCGGCGTCAATCGCGGGATCCTGCGCCGCCGCTCCGGGAGCGGTATTCGTAAGAAGAAAGACTTTTTGATAGTCCGCGTTGAGGGCGTTGGCGAGCGAGTTCACGGCGTCGAGCAGAGCGCCGTCGCCGCCCGGGTTCTCCACGGAAAAAGTGACCTTACGCCGCGTATCCACGCCTTTCTTCAGCTCCAGCGTCACATGGAAGGTCTGATCGATGCGGCTGACCGCCTCGGAGACAGAAGCCGCCTGAAAATCCAGCGTATCGGCGGAAGAGGAGACCGGCGCGCACAGCGCGGCGGCGATCGCCGTCGCCGCCAGAAGCCTCTGTAAGCAGGCGTGACCGTTCGTCTGATTGGCAAGCATGACGTTTTCTCCTCAGGATGACCCACGCGCTCATTCTTGACAATTCTATCAATCAGCACAAGAGGAATCCATGGAAACGCGCTTCACGATATGGAAATTCTTTACCTCCCTTTCCAAACCTCCGACAAGTGACGCGTAAGCGTGCAAGACGGTCCGCCACACGCGATTGATATCAATATCTTCATGGTTCATATCCGCAATTCCATTGGCGGCGAAGACGCCCCATGCGATAATGGCGCAATCCAAATTGCGGAACAATTTCGCCAATTGTGACGATCGCTATACAGATTGCGCCCTTGGCGGTAAGGAGAGCCAGCCCGCAAAGATCAAGAGTCCGGTTCGAGAACTCACGACATATAGGAGGCGTTTCCATGATCAGATCGCGCAGTAAGCCGAAGAAAACAAATACTCAACGTATTTTTCTGGGACGAAGTCGGGCGCTCATTCTTTCATTTGTCACAATGAGTGCTATCGCAACAATAGCTCCCCAAGTTCACGCAGCTCAGGGAACCTGGACGGCGGCGCCTTCCGAGACCGTCAACGGCGGCCCGGCGTTCGGCCTCTGGCTGCTGACCGACGGCAGCGTCCTCTCGCACTCCAATGCTCTGAACCACTGGTGCAAGCTCGTTCCCGACGCCAACGGCAGCTACGCCAACGGGACCTGGGTTCAGCTCGCCAACAGCGCCTACGCTCGCGGCGGCGCCACCGAGCACGTCCTCAAGGATGGCCGTTTTCTCGAAGCGGGAGGCGAATATATCTACGCCTGGCCGACGGGAGGCTCCAGCGCCGATCAGAATACCGTGGAGATCTACGATCCGGTCGCCAATACCTGGACTCTTCAGGCCCCGGGGCTTGCGGGCATCATCGGGGACACGAGCAGCGCGACGCTCGCCGACGGCACGCTCTTCTACACAAACTACGGGAATAACAACGGCACGCAGATTTACAACCCCGTCACCAACACCTGGGCGGCGAAGGCGACGAAGCCCAACAATGGATCGGGCTGGGTCGGCGGCGTTGAGGAATCGATGGCGTCGCTTCAAAACGGCGGCGTGTTCGCTCTGTCCGAGCAGACATCCGCCGTCTACGATCCCGCGTCGAACACCTGGACAAGCTCGGGGGCTCTGCCGTTCTCCACGACGAGCTGGGGCGATATCGGCGGCATCGCGCAGCTATTCGACGGCCGCGTGTTCGCGATGGGCATCGGCGTGACCGGACTCTTCACGCCAGGATCGACGCCGACCACGGCGGGAACGTGGACCGCCGGCCCGGCGCTTCCGCATGGCAACGACTTTGAGGACGAGTACTGCGTGACGGAGCCAAATGGCAAGGTCATGTTCGTCACATATCCCGCCGGCGGCAGCCCGAACTCCCTGGCCGAGTTCGATCCCACCACCAATACGATTACCGAGATTACCCCGCCGCCGGACACGGTAGGCGTCTATCCCGTCAGCTATGTGAATCTGCCGAACGGTCAGGTCATGGTGTGCTGTGGCGGTCTAGACTGGCTCTACACGCCGAACGGCGCGCCAAGCGACTCATGGCGCCCCACGGTCAGCAGCGTCGCAGCGAACAGCGACGGCTCGTACACGCTGACCGGCGCGCAGCTCTCGGGCCTGGTCAACGGCGCCGATGAAGGCGACGATATGACGATGGCGCAGAACTACCCCATCGTCTCGCTCACGAACAGCACCGGAAAGGTCTGGTACTGCACGTCCTACGCCTTCAGCACCATGATGCCCAAGGCCGGCAGCGCGGCGCAGACCTGCAAGTTCCGGGTCCCTTCCGGCCTCGCGGCGGGCGCATATAGCCTCTATGTCTCCTCGGTGGGCGTAAAATCCAAAACCGCCTATTCGTTCACCACGGCCAGCAACTACACGCTGGTGAGCAGCCCGCCCAATCTGTCCATCAACCAGGGATCGAACAAGACCGACCTGATCACGATCACCCGGTCCGGCGGGTTCACCGGCAGCGTCGCGCTCACCGCGACGGGTCTTCCCAGCGGCGTGACAGCCTCGTTCAGCCCAGCAACCGTGACCAGCTCCGGCTCCACCAGCACACTGACCTTGACGGCGAGCAGCACCGCGACCGTCGGGTCGGCCACCGTGACGGTCAATGGAACGAATGGCTCAACCGTCCACGCAACGACCATCGCCTTGACCATTGTGAACACGGCGCCGCCCAGCCCCACCGCGTTCTGGAAATATGACGAAAGCTCCGGAACATCGGCGGCGGACGCTTCGGGCAACAGTCACACGGGAACCGTGACGGGCGGAACCTGGACGACCGCCTCCAAGGTCGGAACCCATGCGCTCAGCCTTGCCGGCGCGGGATATATGTCCGCGGCCAGCGGCGTTATCAACACCTCATCGAGCTTCACCGTGGCGTGCTGGGCCGAACTCAATAACACGTCCGCTTATGAAGATTTCCTCACGGTGGACGGCGCCAATGTGAGCGCGTTCTATCTCCAGTACAACGCCGGCAATGGGAAGATCTCCTTTAACCGGCTGGCCAGCGATTCCGTAAGCGCGGCCTCCACGATCGCGGCGGCGTCGGCCGCGCCTTCGACGGGAACCTGGTACCACGTGGTCGGCGTTTACGACGCCACGGCGCAGACGATCTCGCTCTACATCAACGGCGCGCTCCAGCAGACAGCATCGTTCACGACCCCATGGAATGGAACGGGAAGCCTGCTCGTCGGACGCGGCCTCTTCAGCGGCAACGCCACCGACTATCTCAATGGCGTCGTGGATAATGCGCGTGTTTACAACAGCGCGCTGACCGCCGCGCAAGTCTCCACGCTCTACTCCAGCGGAGGATAGTCACGATCGACCGGCCACTCCAGGTGACCCCGCCCTTTCTACCTACCCCCGACCTTCGGCCGCCCCCTCCGGGGCAAACCCACCCCGGAGGGGGCGGCCAAAGGCCGGAGTAGTCACACGGAGAAACGACCGAGAGAGAATCAGGATATCAAATATCTTATGCCATCGAGACGTGATTTCCTCAAACAAGCGGCCCTGAGCGGCGCAGCGGCGATGCTGGGATCTCTCCCGCAAGCCGAAGCGTCGGGAGACGCACCGCTCGCGCTCCCAGCCGGGCGGACGCTCGAATACTGGATCCAGGCGGACTCCCTGCCCTGGATTCTTGCCCCGAACGGCCGCGACTCGATGACGGGCGCTGCTTATGACGCGGCTCAAAGCTCGTTTGTCACGGTGGGCTACCGGGCCTATTCCGAGAACTGGGCCGCCCTGCTGCCGCCCGATCCCGGGATCGGCGAAAACTCGGGCATCCCCGGTCCCATCCTCCGAGCGCGAGTCGGAGACACGATCGTCATCCATTTCAAAAACAACGACGTTCGTCCAAAGCCGGCCGCGCACAGTATCCATCTCGAAGGGCTGGTCCGCGAGATGGAGAACGACGGCTTCTGGCGCAGCAGCGAGCCGAACCTGCCGGGCACGGCGGTCTATCCCGGCGAAACATACACCTACCGTTACACCGCGCCCGCAAGCGCCGCCGGCGCGTGGCTTTATTCCGATTTTTCCGCCTCCCGACGTATGAAAGGACGCGGCTTCGACATTCGGATCTACCGGGATGTCCCCGTCTATACCCGCGCCAAGCCGCAGGAGCCCTCCGAACTCGACGCTCCCGTGGGAGCGCAGTTTGGGCTCTTCGGCATGGCGATTATCGACGACGAGAACACAAAGCCTGCGGACCGCGAGAACGTGGTGATTTTCCACGATCTCTATTCCGACGATCTGCCGATGCTGGTTCAGGATTTCGACTGCATCAACGGCCGATCGTTTCTTGGGAACACTCCGACCTTCCAGGCGCGAACCGGCGAACGGGTGCGCTGGCGCATCGGATCGGTCGGACGCGAGAACCATGTCTTCCATATCCACGGCCATCGCTGGCGGATGAACGGAGCCTTCACGGACACGCATCTCCTGGCTCCGGGAACGACGGCGACTTTCGACTATCTCGAAGATTCTCCCGGGGAATGGCTGTACCACTGTCACTTCACGGAACATATAATGGGGGGAATGGCGGGGCTTTATGTGGTGTCGTAATGTCATGGCGGCGACCGTCGGGATCCTCTGGAGCGTGATGGGGGGCGCACACGCCGCCGAGAACGCGCCGCATCTCGCGCCGGCGACGATGCGCGCGACCGGCCTGGACGGCAAGGCGCGACTTTTGCCGCTCCGCGCATCTCGGGCGACCGTATTGGTCTTTCTTCTGAGCGACTGCCCCGTCTGCAATCGCTACGCGCCGGAAATTCAGCGACTCGAAGCCGACTATCGCCGTCAAGGCGTGGATATCGATGTCGTCTATGAGGATAGCGATCTCACGCGGACGCAGGCGCTGCGGCACGCCAAAGCGTACGGTCTGACCTGTGGACTTCTGTACGATCCCGCGCACATGCTGGCGCGCCAGGCCGGCGCGGGCTCCGTTCCCGAAGCCGTCGTGCTTTCCTCGGATGGCGCGGCCCTGTATCACGGCCGGATCGACGACCGATTTCAGCACTTCGGGATGGCGAATCCGGCGCCGGCGCATCGCGATCTGCGATCGGCGCTCGATTCGGTATTGACCGGCGCGCCGGTCGCGGTCACGCAGACGCCGGTTGTCGGATGCGTCATCCCCAAAGATTGAGGGAAGCCACGGTACGATGAAGCCATCACGCGCATTTCTGATCGCCGCCTCGGTCCTGGCGCTCGCCGCCGGCCTATCGCTCCAGCGCGCCGCGCCGACGCGCGCCGATGCGCGGGAAGCGCCGACTCCGAACTACCGCCAGGACATCCGCCCGATCGTCGCCGCGCACTGCGTCTCCTGTCACCAGGAACATTCGGGCGCGCCCTTCCCGCTGACGACATATCGGGATGTGGAAAAGAGAGCCGCGCAGATCGCCCAGGTCGCGACGGCGAAGTTCATGCCGCCCTGGAAGCCCGATTCTCATGGAGAACTGCTGGGCGAAAACCGCCTGTCCACACGGGAAATCGATCTTTTGCAGCGATGGGCGGCTCAGAATACTCTGGAAGGACCGGCAAGCGGCGCCGCGCCGGACGTCTCCGCCGCCATCCCCCTCAACCAAGATTCCCGCGCCGGATTAGGAACGCCCGACGCCGTCCTGGAGCCGGCGGAGACGTCTCATATTCCTGCCGACGGGCCTGATTTCTACCGCTGCTGCATTCTGCCCACACGCTTCGCCGAGGATCGGCATCTATCGGCGATTGTCCTGGAGCCGGGCAGCGCCGCCGTCGACCATGCGCTCATTTACCAGGACACGAGCCATCAGATACGCTTGATGAACGCCGTGGCTCCCGGCGGCGCGTTCCGGGTGCAGGGAAGCACGACGGGGCTCCAGCCGGCCATGGTGATCGGCGGCTGGGGCGTCGGCGCGCATCCGGCCCGCTTTCCCGCCGGCGCCGGACTGCTGCTTTCGCGCGGCGCGGACATCATCGTCGAAACGCATTACCGCCCAAGCGGCAAACCCGAAACGGATCGGCCGCGCCTGCTGCTGTACTTTTGCAAGGCGCCCGTGACGCATCTCGTCCGCGTAGCCCCGGTCATGCCGCGCGTCCTGCGTCTCCCGCCGAACGTCACGGATATCCATGTCGGCGGACAGAGTCCCGTCACGAGCAATATCTCCGTCCTCTCGATCCTGCCGTATATGCGGCGGCGCGGCGCGGCGATCACGATGGGAGTACTGACATCCGAGCAGAAGCAAAGTGTCCTGCTGAGCATCCCGCAATGGGACTTCGACTGGATTGGGGAGTATCGATTCCGACAGCCGGTTCGGATCTTGGCTGGATCGATGCTGACGATGGAGGCGATCTTCAACAACGCCGTTCCAGACAGCGATCGGGACGAAACCGTAACACAGAACGGTCTGGTCTGCTGGGGCGATGCGCCCACGGATGAGAACGCCGTCGCCTACATCTTCTACACCACCGACGCGGAATCCCTCGGCCGGCGCGACATCGCGGGTGTCCCGCCGGCCGGCGGACCGGCGCAGGCGGGGATGCGAAAAGTCATCCTCAAGATGTTTGACACGAATCACGACGGGACGATCTCACCGGAGGAATATCGTCATATGAGCGGTTATTTCCATGGCGGCATGCCGTCAATGGCGGGAATGGAGATGTAACGATGGACAGAAGAACAGCGCTCACCCAGACGAACTCTGGACTCCCTCCGGTCAGCCGCCGGAGCGTACTGCGCGGAGCGATGGCCGGCGGAACGGCGCTGGCGCTTGGCGCGTTCGTCCCCAGCGCGACCGCCGCGCAGGCCGCTCCGCGCGCCATCGGAACAATTCGTGAATACTGGATCCAGGCCGGCTCGTTTCCCAGAACGCTCGTCAGCGGCGGTCACGACGATCTGCTCGGCCGCATCTTCACGCCCGAAGACAGCGGGTACTGGGCGCTCGGTTACCGCGCTTACACCCCGAATTGGGCGAAACCGCTGGCGTCCGATGCGAATCACGGCGAGAACGCCGGAATCCCCGGCCCGGTCATTCGCGCAAATGTCGGCGATACGATCGTCATCCACTTCCGCAACAACGACACGCACTATCGATTCCCGCACAGCATCCACGTCCACGGCCTGGTCTACACTCCGGAAAACGACGGCGCCTGGATCTCCTCCAAATCAAATGCTCCCGGAACGGCCGTGCTGCCCGGACACACGCACACATACACTTACCGCGCCGATGCGACATCGGTGGGGACCTGGGTCTACCACGACCACTCCCTGCCCCAGTCCCTTGGCGGCGGCGCGCCCGTAATGGATCTGAGCACGCAGCTCGGCATGTTCGGACTGATCGCCGTGGACGCGCCCGGCGCTCCTCCCGTGGATTGCGAGCACATCCTCTACTTCCACCAGATGTACGCCGCCGACGTTCCCTCACTCGCTCAGGATTACGCCTGCTTCAACGGCGCCGCGTTTCTGCCGAACACCCCCGTCTTTCACTCAAAAGTCGGCGAGCGAGTCCGCTGGCGAATCGGAGCCCTCGGCCAGGAATTCTACACCTTCCACCTGCACGGCCATCGCTGGAAGACGGGGGACGGCTATAGGGATACAGCCCTCATCGGGCCAGCGTCGACGGCCACCATCGAGTACGTGGAAGACAATCCAGGCAGCTGGTTTTACCATGCGACCTCAACCAACCACCTCGTCTCCGGCATGATCGGGCAATATTTCGTGACCAAGGCGTAACCCACAAATGGCATCGGCTTACATGTACCAAATTCCACTGCCCCATTTCAAGTTTTCAGATTCGGAAGACCCACCGCCGCCGCCTTCTCGCTTATAAACCGTGAGAAATCGCTGGTCAAATTGCGCGTTACCCTGACAATACATGTCCGCGATCTCGCCACGCACCGTCCAATATTCGGACAGTTGCCCGATATTCGCATAATAGCGCTGAAACTCTTCAGAGTTACACCAAATCGCGAGCGCGTATTCGGGCAGAATGGTCGGGCGCTTGATTTTTGCAAGCGTCTCCAGCACTTGTTCCGGCGTGTAATATTGCGACGTGAGGTGGTCTTGTTTCAGCAGGTCGCGCAGTCCGGTGAGATAGAACCAAATCTGCTTGCGCTTTTTGATTTTACGGATGTATCCAAACATGCGTGAGCGCTCCAAAGTCGCTTAATCTTCGATCAGCCGAACAAGCCCGATGAAATCGTCGTCGCCCCACCCTTCGCCCAGGGCGCGTTCGTAGAGGGCGTTGAGGTTTCGGGTTTGGGGCAACGGGTGCTCGCCGGAGGTCTCCAGGGCGAGGCGCAGGTCTTTGGCCATGTGCTTGAGGGAGAACTGGGGGGCGTAGTCGTGCGCGATCAGTTTGGGCTGTTTGAGGTCGGAAAGGCCGGAGCGGCCGACGTTTTGGCCGAGCGCTTCGAAGAAGATTTCATCCGAGATGCCTTCGCGTCGCGCGAGGGTCAGGCTTTCGCTCAGTGCCTGCGCCATGGCGGCGAGGTTGAGGTTCATGGCGAGTTTTAAGGAGGACGCCGCGCCGATGGGGCCGATGTGCAGGATCGTTTGCGAGAGCCTTTCGATGATGGGGCGGATCTTGTCGATGGTCGCGGGATCGCCGCCGAGATAATAAACGGTTTTGCGCTGCTCGGCCGCCGGTTTGCTGCCGGTGAAGGGGGCGTCGATGTAGAGGCCGCCTGCCGCCATCACTTGATCCGCGAACCGGCGTGTCCACTCCGGGGAAATGGTGCTGGACTGCAAAACGACGGCGCCGGGTTTGAGACTGGGAAGCGCCTGCTCCAGCACGGACTGCACGGCCGGCGGGTCGGCGACGACCACGATCACGAAATCGGCGTCCGTCACCGCCTCCGCGACGCTGGCGCGCTCGCCGGGGAAGTCTTTCGGCGTTCGGTTCCAGGGGCGCACGTCGTGGCCGTCCTCGGCCAGGTTCTTCGCCCATGCGCCGCCGATAATTCCCAATCCCAATACCGCGATGCTTGTCATAAATATTTCTCCCAATGGACTTTACCGGATGATACCCCGTTCGTCGATTTTCCGCGTTCGCAAAACACGGCAGGTATAATGAGCCTGCATGGCTTGGAGCACGGCCGGCCTGAGAAGGATCCCGAATGTCCGAAAATCCCGAAGCGCGGCGAGTCCGCGCGATTGCGATCGCGCTGGTCGGCGGCTCCTTCCTGATTCGGTTTTGCTACGTCTTTCTTCTGACCCAGTATTCCCATTATCTGGTGAGCGATATGGGCGGATACTGGGCGCGCGCATGCCGTCGGCTTGATGGCGACAGCGGCTCCTATTTGCAGTGGTCCGTGTGGCCGCCCTTCTTCCATATCCTGCTCTCCGGCGTCTTATTTCTGTTCCAGAAACTTTCGATGCCGTCCGGGCTCTGGCTCTCCTGCGTCGTCTTGCTCCAGATCGCGCTGGGGAGCCTGTCCGTATTCTGGGTCTATCGCATCGCCCACGGCGTCTTTGGCCGGGAGCGCCCCGCGCTCGCGGTCGGCGTCGTGTATGCCCTGACCTATCCCATCATCTACTTCAATGCGTTTCTGCTTTCGGAAAACACGGCGATCCCGCTCGTGATCGCCGCGGTCTGGCTGCTGCTGCAAAAGACATCGAAGCGGTTTGAGATGTTTTACGCGGGAGCGCTGCTGGGGCTGGCGTGCGGGATCCGCCCCGCCGATGTTCTGTACGCAGGTTCCTTTCTGCTCTTTCTCTGGACGGCGCTGCGCCGGCCGGCGACGGGCGATGCGGCGCGGAACTGGCGGCGCTGGGCGCCGATGGGAACGTTCGCGCTGGGCTTCGCCGGCGTCGTCGGGCTGATCTGCTTGGAGAATGCGCGGATCTCCTCCGGCGCGCTCTGGGGCCTCGGAGCGAACGGCGGAATGAACTTCTTTATGGCCCAGTGCAAAATCGGCCATCTGGAATCCCATACCGTCTATCAGGGCCATCACTTCGACTACTCCTTCAGCCACCCCCAGTTCGCGGGCGAGCGCTGGCGCGCGAAGTTTTCGACCGAAGTCGGCCTGCAAGACCAGGGCTACTTTTACCGCATGGGACTGCGTCAGCTGCGCCATCTCACGACCTGGCGCGACGACTTATGGGAGATGCGCAAGCTCCTGATCGGCCCGATCTTTCCCACATTCAACGATGCATGGGGATTCCAGACGCTCGATCTGCTCACACGCTGGACCCTGGCGCCGATGTTTCTCGTGGCGCTGATCGCGCCGCCGGCGGCGCGGCTGCTGCGCCGCCCCTGGGCCTCGCGCGAAATCCTGCTGCTGTGGTCGATCGTCGCTCTGACAGTCGCCACATGCTTCTTTTACGGAAACGAGCGCCGCTTTCTCTATCCAACGATCTTCGCGGCGGAGATTATCGTCGTTTCCCTGGCCTGCCGCGCGGCCTCTTCGCTGTTATCCCGTTTACGCAGGGCGCGCGCCGGGAAGACTCATTCCACCAGGCAGTCGCGATCATAACGCAGAATTCGAAGAGGAATATTGGAATGAGCCTTCTCGCTATCGATAACTGGCTGCGGTCCCCGGCGGACCATGACATCATTTCCCGCTGGACCGTCGGCGCGGGGCAGGAGCGCAGCCACGCCCTGTCCCTGCCGCAGCCACGCGATCCGCAGCGGTTCTCGTTCCTGGCGCTGGGCGACAGCGGCGACTCGGAGAGCGCGGGACCGGGCGTCTCGCCCCAGGACGCCGTGGCGCGCGAGATGGTGCGCGACACGCGCCTTGCGGGAGACTCCGGCGCGGTGATGGTGCTCCATATGGGCGACGTCGTGTACATGACCGGCGAGCGCCGTCTTTACGACCGCAACTTCCGGCGGCCCTACAGCCCGTTTCTCACCGAAAGCAGCACCGTGGGCGACTTCACGTTTCGTCTGCCGTTCCTCCCGGTGCCGGGCAACCACGACTATTACGATCTCGGAGCGTGGGCGAAGTGGCTCGCCAACGCGCCGCTGGTAGGCGCGGGGCTGCGCGCGCTCTGGCATGAGATCATGTCGTTCAATGTCCCCGAGGGCGGCTCGGAGATGGGCAAGACGTACATGGACGCCTTCGTCGATTTGCAGGCGGACACGTCGCTCCATCCCCTTCCCTATGCGCTCAGCGCGCGGACGCGCCTGCCAAATCGATACTACAAATTTCAGCTCGGCAATGTCGATTTCTTCGCGCTCGATTCCAACACGCTGGACGCTCCCTCCCCGCAGGCCGACTCCGGGCAGGTGCGGCAGGACGCCGCCGACCGCGTGACCGATCTTGAAGCCAAAGCGCGCGCCGTGGACCTCGATATCCGAGCCGCGCGTCAGGAGCTGGAAACGCAGCGCGACGCGCGGCGTCTCTCGATCGCCGGCAGCGCCGAGGAGCGAATGCGGGTCACCGAACTTTCGCTGGATGTGGGGGAAGCGCTGGAGCGCCTGCGCGAGCTGCTGGAAGGCGCGGAGATGTCCGCCGCCGAGGGGCGGCGCGCGGCGCAGTCCGTCCGGATCGCCGAAACGCATTGGGACAAAGCCGCTGCGGATCTCAGCGAAGCCTCGGGAGATGGGATTGTCCGGGCGCTGGCGCGTCAGGAGACGGTGAGCGACGAAGTGTGCGCGTCGCTGTCTACCCTGGAGGAGTTCCTCGCGGTGCTCCCCGAGGGACGCCCTCGGGCGTCGATCCTGGAGACACGCCTGGAGATGGAGCGCGCTCTGCACGCCTGGGCGATCAGCGTGTCGCCCATCACCGGCGACGCCTCCGCGCGGCTCAAGGAGCTCAGCGAAGGCGCGCTCGACTTGCAGCGCGAGCTGGCGCTTGCGCGCCGCCGATCACGCTTCCAGCCCGAGGATCACGATACGGCGCAGCTCACATGGCTGGACCGGGCATTGGAAGAGTCGGTGCGGCTCCGCCCGAACGCCTGGCGCGTCGTCTATCTCCATCACCCGCTATACACGACGATCGGCAACCACTGCGAACGGTCGGACGTGCTCGACGTCCGCGACAATCTGACCCCGATCCTCGCCAGACGCGCTCACCTCATGCTCGCCGGCCACTCGCACGCGTTCGAGTGGTTTCGCTCGGAGGCTCTGCCGGAAATGGGCGTCTTCGTCACGGGCGGCGGCGGCCAGGTCACTTTGCGTCCAAGCATTCTCAGTCCCGATCGATACACGCGCTTTTCCGGCGCGTACGACGCGCTGCGCCGGGCGGGCGTCACGGAATGCGCCAGCGCCGGGGCGGGTCCCGCCGCGCCGGATGGGTCGGACAGCCCACTCTACCATTACCTGAACATCGAAGTGACGCCCGACAAACTGATCGTCCGCCCCATCGGCGTCCGCCACGCCGACGACGGCTTTCGGCGCGAAGACCCGATGCCCGTCCACCACACGCCGGCTCTGCCGGAAGGGCGCCCACCCTTCGTCGCGCGATCGCTCCACGCCGTGGAGATCACGCGCGGCGCCGCGCCGCAGGCCATTTGGGTTTAACCGAACAGACTCCGCTCCAGGGCTGGACGGTTCTGCGCGAACGCGCGCGTCTCAAGCTCCCAGTATTCGTACTGCCCCTGCTCGACCATTCGGGCACGCGCCGGATCGCCCGCCTCCGCGCCGGTCTTGATCCAATCCCGAAGCAGGCGCAGCGCGTCCTGCGTCAAATTCAGCAACTCCGGCGTGGCGTCGACGCCGTAACAGGAGCAGAATAACTTGAGGCGCCGGCTTCCATCGGCCAGCTCCGCGTGCGCCATCTCCGCCATGGGACCGCCGCCAAAGGTCAAGGGCGCCATCCAATAGACGGCGTAAGCCACATCCCGCAGGCGCGGCCCCGGTCCGGCGTCGTCAAAATCGATGGCTGCATAGGGTTTTTCGTCCTGGCAGACCCAGTTGTAGGGCGCGAAGTCATTGTGGCAGATGATCTCATGGCGACTCGGATCCGGATGGGCGTACGACCACGCGTCGCCGGGCTCCGTCTTAAAATCCCGCACGGCGTCATGGTAGCCGCGCAGCAGATTCGCGGCGGCGATCAGCGCGTCATCGCCCTCCCAGAGATAAGGCAGAAATCCGACGTCGCCCGGAAGGTAGGTAAGGATCTCGCGCCCCCGTTCGTCCACCCCGAGCAGGCGCGGGCAGCCGGTAAAGCCTTTGGCCTCCAGATGCCGCAGCAGGCGATGGATCGTGGGACTTCGCGGCGTCATCGCGCGGCGGACCGTATCGCCGACACGCACAACTCCCATGTTACTGTTGCCGCCCGTCAGCGGCTCTTCGCGCTCCGGTCCTTCATGTTCTTCGCTGGACATCGCTTCCTCCCATTCCATATTACTTCTTTATCGCCGCAAACACGTAGAATTCCCAGCCAAAATCCCAGCAAAAAAAGCCGCTCCGGCAATCCGGAGCGGCAATCGATTGCGTTCGTAGCGCAAGGAAGAATAGTCTTATTTTTCGGCCATCGTTTTGGCGATGCTGAGCAGATCCGTCAACGGCATGCGACCGATGGCGACGTAGCGGCGTCCGTCGGCGACCCAGGCGACGGCGCTTTGGCCGTCGGCGCGCTCCTGCGTGAAGGCGTGGATCGTGGAGGTCAGCACGGCGGGCTTCCAGCTGGCGCCGCCATCGGCGGAGGGCACAAGCTCCGTCGCGCCGTTGGCGGCGTTGTTCGTCACGAAGACGGACAGCGCGCGCGGGCCGTTCGTGTACAGCACGTGGATGGCCGCCGTGGTGGACCTGGGCGCGCGGACCACGGACTGAACGTGGAAGCCGGCGGTGTCGGAAGGAAGATCCAGAAGGCGCGCTTCGCCGGCGGCGTTGGGCGATGGCTGCGCGGCGGCGGTCAGGACGCGCGCGCCGCGCGGGATCGCCGGCTGGAAGGTCGCGGGCGTTACGACCGGTTTGACGACGATCTGCGACAGCTCGACACGGCGAGTCAGCGCGCCGTGCGGATCGTAGTTCTCGGTGCGCAGGCTGCGGCCGGACGCGTTGTCGATCCACAGACGCTCCACCAGGGCTCCGCTCGCGGATTGAACGCGCAGGATCTGCGCGGGCCGGCCGCCGACATCCGCCGTTCCCGGCTCGATCTCGCGCCGCCAGAGCGGGTCCGGCGCCGGGCTTCCCGTCTCCGCCGAAACGCTCTCGGGGGTCGGCCGGCGCAGCACGGTGCGGCTGCGGGGCTCATACTGCCAGGTCGTGGCGCCGTCGCACACCACCACGCGCCCGCGCGCGTCCGCCGGCTCGGAGTAGGTCAAGCGAAAGCGTCCGCCGGTCCCCTCGATCATCTCCATCACCGATCGCCGATCGTGGCTGTCCCCGCGCGAGGTGATGACGACATGCGCTTTCAGCGGCGTGTCCGTTGTCGCCTGAAGGCTGCTGGCCCAGAGCGAGTTCGCGGCGGGATCCGACGGCGAAGCCGGCGCGGGGACCGTCGCCACCGTCATCGATGTGGGCCGGTTGCATGAGGCGAGCATCAGACAGCCAAGAGGCGCCAGCAAAAGCCAGGGCGCGCGGGCCAGAATGGGTCGGCCGGAAGGTGTCACAGGCTCCCGCCCACGGATTCGTCGGCGGACGCGATTAGCGTGGCGCGGCCTTCCGCCGCCAGATCGCGGTGTCCCACGGGTTCGGCGGAGGTCAGCCCCACCAGATGCGCGTCGTGCAGGGCGTAGAACTGCGACATCTCCATCGTATTGGGAAGCGGCGTCGCCGTGGCGGGCGGCGTGCTTGGGCTGAACACCAGGAAGCCGACGCAGGCCGCCGCCGCGCCCAGTCCAAGGGCGTAAGCCGGTCGCAGGGTAAAGGATGGCCAGGCGCGGCGCGGCGCGCGAAGCGCCGATCCGTTTTGAGCGGTTTGGCGCGACCGGGCTTCCAGCAGGCCGAAGACACGGTCGCGCGCGCCGCCGTCCTGCGGGGCGGCGAGGCTCTGCATGGCGGCGCGCACTTCGCGCAGGCGGTCGTATTCATGCCGGCACGCAAAGCATTCGTCCAGATGCGCCGCCGTCAGAGTGGCTTCCGATCCATCGAGATCGTTGTCCAGGAGCCGGCTCAGATTTTCCCTTGTGTCATGACAGTTTGGCATGGCGTTCCGTTCTTTCCCACGCGCCTAGCTCCAGCCAAGCGATTCCAAAGTTTTGCGCATCGCGGTCCGTCCACGATGGATTCGCGAGCGCACGGTGCCGATCGGCAGTTTCAGCATCTCCGCGATCTCGCTGTAAGGCATCTGCTCCACATCGCAAAGCAGCACGGCGGCGCGGTACTCTTCGGGAAGAGCGTCCAGCGCCTTTTGCATTCGTTCCGAAAGGGTCGAGTCCATCAAAGAGATCTCGGGATTGGCGAGATGGTCCACGACATCACAGGTCTGCCCATCGCCGTTCTCATCCGTCCAGCCCGTATCGAGACTTTTCGCCTGACGCAGTTTCGCGCGGCGGGTCATGTCGATCCGATTGGTCGTCAGGATACGAAAGATCCACTTGTCGAAGCCCTGCCCCCGGTACTGCCCGAACGCCTGAAACGCTTCTCCTAGACTTTCGGCCAGCAGATCCTCGGCGTCATCAGCGTTCCCGCACATCCGATAGGCGTAGCGCCAGAACCGGTCCCAGTCGCGCGCGACCATGACCTCAAACGCCCTCAGACGATCCGCCGTCTGATCCTTCGCCCCGGTTTGAAAACGGGTCAATCCGATTGCAGCTCCCACATTTAGCGCCAAGATCAAGACTCCTCTATTCCGGCGATCTCTAATAATTAAGAAAGCGTCACGGCCGCGCGGAAAGTTCCGGCGGGAGTCCGAATACCGCGATTCTACCATGATATGGCCGCCACTTCAGTAAGGCGCTTCGCCAGAATGGACGGAATGGATCGATCCACGCCCCATAAGTATGTTATAATTCTTACATGCAACTGAGTGACGCCCCGCCTGCCGCCATGTCTGAACCGCCGAAAGTTTCGCGCCGGTCTTCTCCCGCCGGCTTTTGGATTCTTGCCGCGGCGCTGGTCGCGTTCGCGTTCGGCCTGTGCGCGCAGCCGAGCCCGATCGTCGATTTCTTCTGGCAGGCGCGCACAGGACACTGGATTTTAGACCACCACGCCGTTCCGCACGGAGACCTTTACTCATGGACACGTCACGGCCACCCCTGGATCGTGCATGAGTGGGCGATGTGCGTGCTGCTCTGGCAGGCTTACACGGCCGGCGGCTATCCCGGAGTGTGGCTGCTGATGTGGGGGCTCGTCTCCATAACGTTTCTGACGCTCTTTTACAAAGTCTGGCAAGAAACGGGACGGGCGACGCTGACGGCGTTCGCGCTGACTCTGTGGGCGGCAAAGCTGTGCAGCCCGTTGATCTCCCCTCGCCCCCATTTGATTTCGTATCTCTGCCTGGCGCTGCTGCTCTGGGTCGTAATGGACGCGCGCCGCGAGTCGAGCAAGCTCAAGCAAATGTGGTTTTTGCCGCCGATCTGCGCGGTGTGGGCGAACTTTCATGGAGCGGTGATTATCGGCATTGCGATCGCGGCGACCTTCGCGATCTGTGACGCTATTGACGCCCGCTGGATCAAGACGGCGACCTCGGATCGGCGGGCGCAGATGCTGCGTTTCGCGAAGCAGTCGGCCATTGTGCTTCCAATCAGCGCCGCCGCAACTATGATCAACCCGTACGGATGGAGGCTGTTTGCGATCTTCACGCAGACTGTCGGCGATAAGATCATGCCGAACTTCGTGACTGAATGGAAATCGCTCGATTTCCACAGCTCGTTCGGATCCGTCTTTGAAATCTTGATGGTCTTGTTTGTGCTGGGATTGGGGATGTCGCGCGAGCGGCGCGACCTATCCGAGGTGATCGTGCTGCTCATCCTGATGCACGCGGGGCTGACGGCGAGCCGCAATGTCCCGATCTTCGGCATGGCGGGCGTGCTGATCGCCGCGCGTCATATCCAATCAGCGCTGGCGGGAGCGCTTAAGATCAGCGAAGCGAGCGAAGCAAAATCCCCGTCGCTGTTCGGTTCCTCGCCATCGGTCGGGATCACGACGATCGTCGCACTGGCGGTCTGTCTCCAGGCGGCGACCAGCGCAAAGGACGCCGTCGTGAACGCGCCGGCGCGGAGCGACACCGGTCTCTCCAAGATCTCACGCGTCGCCTTCGCCATGGACGGCTTTCCAATGGACGCCTGCGCGTTCCTGCGCCAGGAGCAGTTCCCGACGGACGCCAAACTTTACAATGCCTATAATTGGGGCTCGACGATCCTTTGGAGCGCGCCCGAGTACCCGGTCTTTATCAGCACACAGACGGATATCTTCTTTGGCAAAGTCCTTAAGGATTACACGCTGATGTGCAATCAGCCGCACAACTGGCGTAAAGTCCTCGGGGACTACAATCCGGATATTGTCTTTCTGCCGGCCAATGACGGTCAGACCTGGATATTCCTCACCGATCCCGAATGGGCGCTCGTCTACGCCGACGACGCCGATCTGGACACCGACAAGCACGTCAACGCCGTGATCTTCGTGCGCCGCCTGCCCAAATACGACGCCCTGATCGCCCGCTGCCGCCACGACTGCGCGGCCCTGCGGGAACATCCAGAACTGACCAAATAAGCGCAAGCGCCAACATCGGGTTTCGGGTGGCATGCCGAACAAAAAACTGCCCCAATGAATTCATTGGGGCATCTTCAGTAAAGACCTCTACTTCACCCACCCAAGCACCGTCCGGAACGCGTCTGTCCCCGCTTCTCCCAGCCACTCGTAAACCACCGCTTCGGCCGCCGCCGGAAAGACGCCGTTGTCGCGGATGCGCTCCATGCCGAGTTTGTGCTTTTCGAGCGTGCGGGACGAAACGCCGTCGGCGGCGACGTGGGCCTGGTAGCCGTCGTACACAAGATCGATCGCCGTTTGCGCGACGCAGATATGGGTCTCGACGCCGCAAAGGACGACTTGCGTGCGTTCCGTCTCGGCGAGCGCGGTGCGGAATGCGTCGCTGGCGGCGCAGGAGAAGGACATTTTATCGATGATCGTGGCCTGAGGAATCGTTTCGGCGATCTCGGCCGCCAGCCCGCCCAGGCGCGCCGCGTTCTGGGTGGTGGCGAAGATCGGGATGTCCAGCAGAGCGGCCGTGCGCGTCATCAGCGACACTGACGCCAGCAGACGCTCGCGGTCATGGATGACGCGCAGGAGAGTATCCTGCATATCCACGACGACGAGGATGCTGCGCTGGGGGTCGAGAAGATTGGGGTTGCGTTCGTAAGTCATGGGTGTGGGCGCCTCTCACGTGGGAAAGGCCGGCTCGCGGCGTGCGCGAGTCGGCCTCGAATAAGAAATCCATTGCGAAGTTACGCCTGCGGCGGGGGCGCGCAGGAGTTTCGAATAATCAGCTGCGCGGACAGCGCGGCTTCGGCGTTGTCGCCGGCGACCGTGGTTTCCTGATCGTGCATCAGATAAAGCTGCTCCATCGCGGCCACGGCAAGCTCGGCGATCGGAGCGCGGATGGCGGTCAGCGGCGGAATGAAGAACTCGCCCACGTCCGGAGTGTCCTGGAAGGAAGCCAGCGACATCTGCGCGGGGACTCGGACGTCGATTTCCGAAAGGGTCTGCGCGGCGACAGCGGCGACCTTCTCGTCGTAGCAAACGATGGCGGTCGGCTTCTTCGACGGCGGGACTTCCGGACCGGCGAGGCCAAAGATCGCTTTGCGGACCTGATCGCGCAGGGTGAGGACGGGCGTGACATCGAAGGGGACGGAGAGCAGGTCGGCGGGATTGCCCTGCCGCTTGATCCACACCGCCTGCATGCCCTGCAAGCGCTGGCGGCTGACGCGCACGGATGACGACGGCGCGATCATGGCGACCCGGCGGTGCCCAAGGCTCCACAGATAATCGCCCAGCTCGCGGCCGGCGGCGAATTCGTTGGTGTGCGCCATGAACAGCTCGCGCGGCGGGTTGTCCACCTCGCCGATCATGACGCAGGGAATGGTGGCGCTGGCCGCTTCGCGGGGAAGCAGCGTGGACGACAGCAGGATCAGGCCCATGATGCCGATGGCGTCGAGCTTGGGCAGATCGTCGGAGGTGAGCAGGCGCAGGCCGAAATCGTCCTCGGACTCGGCGCCGGACGCTTCCGCGTGCTTGCGCAGCGCGGCCTGAAGGAACTGGATCGCATGGGCGGACGCCGAGCTGTACTCGGGGTCCCAGATGCCGATAAACTGCTCCGTGCGCTGCCGGCGCAGGCGCTGGCTGCCGCGCGGCCGTCCGGACCGGACCGGCGTGTAGTTCAGCATCTCCGCGACTTGCAAAACCTTACGTCGCGTATTTTCACTGACAAACGTGCCGTTATCGCGCCCGCTCAGGACTGTCGAGACGACGCTCGGCGACACACCTGTCCGCTCGGCGATGTCCTTGAGTGTCACAGCCATTTACAGTTTCCTTCCCACACCATCTCATCCCCGTACGCCGACCGTGTTCTCGCCGCGCTTCCTGAACGGGAAGCGCGGCGGGAACGGTTTCCTACAGCTTGCCCAATTCCTTGAGCGAATCGACGGTGCCCTGCACCTTGCCGGCCGATTCTTTAATGCCCGCCAGCTCGACATCCGTCAGCGTGACTAGCTTGCTGAGGTCGTAGATCTCCTCCGCGCCGGCCGCGCCCAGTTTCGTGGGAGCGCCGAAGTACAGATCGGAGACGCCGTATTCGCCGCTCAGCAGAACGGTGACGGCGAGGATGCGTTTGCGGTCCAGCAGGACGGCCTCAACCATCTCGGCGGTCGCGACGCCCGGCGCGTACCACGCGCTGGTGCCGATGAGGTTCGTCAGAATGCCGCCGCCCTGGCGGGTGTCGTCCTCGATCTTCTGAAGCTGCTCTTCCGTGATCTTGCCGGTCTCCACCCACTTCTGGATCGGGATGCCGCCGACGGTGGTCAGGCTGCGCACCGGGACCATCTGGTCGCCGTGTCCGCCCAGGACATACGCCTGGATGTCTTCCACCGAGATCTTGAGCGCGGCCGCGATGTAGTTGCGGTAGCGTGTGCTGTCCAGTACGCCGGCCTGGCCGATGACGCGCTCGGACGGAAGGCCGGTCGCCTTCAGGGCGACGTGGCACATGGCGTCGAGCGGGTTCGAGACGACAATATAAACGGCGTCAGGCGACTGCGCGACGGCCTGAGAAGCGACGCTCGCGACGATGTCGGCGTTGACGGCGAGCAGATCCTCGCGGGACATACCCGGCGAGCGCGGCCGGCCCGAGGTGATCACCACGACATCGCTGCCGGCGGTGTCGGCGTAGTCGGATGTGCCGGAAAGGCGGCCGTCATAGCCGACGATCGGCGAAACCTGGTTGAGGTCGAGCGCCTTGCCCTGCGCCATGGAACCGGTTTTACGAGGACGCTCCAGCGTCAGATCGTCCGGCAGGTCCAGCAGCGTTACGTCCGCGTAGCCTTGCTGCGCCACATGGAACGCCACCGTTGCGCCCACATTTCCCGCTCCGATCACGGATACTTTCTTACGTCCAGCCGCCATAATATGCCTCGTCTCCTGAGATATTCAATCGTCAAATTGGTGGGAATCCTCTCGTGCGCGATCTCTACGGCTGTGCGGCGACAGCGCAAATGCATACGAAATTGTTCCGTCATTAAGTATAGAAGGTTTGATTTTGTTTGTCAACCAGACGCGCGCATTCGAAAGCCGAATTTCGCGCCGGAGCGCGGAATCAAAAAAGCCCGGCCGGAGCCGGGCTTCTTATCGTGTTCAAAGGTCGTGGATCGACGATTATTGGGTTTTGGCGGTGTTCGCGAAGGCGTCGCCGATCTCGTCCAGAGCGGACGGATCCTCGACAGACGCCGCCGCGCGGTTTTCCTGCTGAATTTGCAGATAAACCTCTTTGCGGTGAACCGCGACGTCGCGCGGGGCGGAGACGCCGAGGCGAACCTGATCCCCGCGAACTTCGATGACCGTGATCTCCACGTCATCGCCGATCTTGATGCTTTGATTGAGTCTTCGTGTGAGTACGAGCATAGCGGCCCTCCCTGGCCCCTGATTTGGGTCGTGTTCTATATCTATAGAAACGCACCATCCATGGGAATCATTCCCGATTCCTCGTAATATTACGCGAGTTCTCTAAGAAGATCCTAATTATGCGGCGGCGACAGCCTCCGTTGCCGGCAAAAGGCGGTGCCGAAGGCCATAATCGTCGCCGGCGACGATCACCTGGCGCGCGACATGCGCGACGGGATTGATCGCGATCGGCGCGAGCAGATTGGCCGTGATCCCCTTGGGATCGCCGGCGGGAACCGTCAGCAGCGTATAAAGACGCGGTCCGAGCGGCTCTTCGCCGATCTCCAGGGCGTCCAGATCGCCGCTGGCGATGCGCGGCGCGTAGCCTGGGAAGAAGTGGCGCGGCTCCGCGGTCAAAAACGCCAGCTTCTCATCTTCTAACGATTGCAGCCACAGAAAGGGGCTGGATTTATCTTGCTTCGCCGAAGGATGGGAGACGAACGCAAAGCGCCGCTTCTCTTCAAATCCGGGCAGTCCGTCTGGAAACGTAATAATGCTGTTCTCGTCGACATCCACCTGTCCGAATCGCGCCGTTTCGATCTGCATATGACAACTAACTCCTGCTCACCACGCTCGGTGAGCGCTATAGAACGATCGCGCCGCCACGCAGGGCGGCGCGGAGAATTTGATGATTAGAGATAATCCGAAAGGCTGTGCTGGTAACCCTTGGAGACCGCGACGAGCGACGCCTGGTAGACGTTCTGCGCGCTTTGCAGCTGCACGTACGCCTGAGCCAGATCGACTTCCTCGACATTGGCGATGGCGTCCTTATAGGAAGTCTCCGCCCGCGTGAGGTTCTGCGTCACGCTGGTCATGGTATTGACCTGCGCGCCGACATTCGCTCGCACGGAGCTGACCGTGCTCAGGTTGGTGTCCAGCTTGCCAAGGTCGGCCGACATCGCATTGATGTCTCCCGAAGCGAGGTTCGCTTTCAGGTCGTTCAGGGTCGCAAAGAGGCCGCTGAAGACGGCGCTGCCCGGCGTGCTGATGCTGATATTATTGTTCTTGCCAACCGTCGCGGTCACGCTCCCGGTGTTTCCCTGATAAACAGGGCCGGTGGAGTGCGCCGTCGCGTCGTCGATATAAGGGGCCGTCTTGGTTTCGGTGCCGCTGAACAGATATTTGCCGTGGACATCCGAGTTCGCCGACTGGATTACCGACGAGATGATCCCATCGACCTGCGCCGAAAGCGCGGCCAGGCTGTCCGGGGTCTGGGTCGAGTTGGCGCCGGCGCTGGCGATCTGCCGCGCCGACAGGATGGCGTTCGAGACGTCCGAAAGAGCGCTGTCCGTCGCGTTCAGGAACGTCTTCGCCTGAGCGGCGTTTGTCTGGTACTGCGTGTTGTCCACCAGGGACGCGCGCAGCGACATGGAGTACGCCGCGCCCGCCGGGTCGTCCGATGGGTTGTTCAGCTTCTTACCGGTGGAGATCTCGGTGGAGACCGCGTTCAAATTGCTCAGACTGGTTTCGACATTGGCCGCCAGCGTGGCTGCGATTAAGCTACTCGTCACTCGCATGATTGATTATTCCTTCAAAATTAACGGGCGGCCGTCAGGTCGGTAATCAGCGTGCCCACCATATCGTCCATGGTTTTGACAACTTTGGCGGCCGCCTCGTATCCGCGCTGAAACTTCAGCATATTGATCATTTCACTGTCCGTGGAGACACCCGTCACGGACGCCTTCTGCTGGCTCAGCTGCGACAAGCTGGAGGCGGAGCTGGCCGCCGCCGTTTTGGCGGCGTCGGTCCGAGCGCCCAGGTCCGCGATCCGCTCCTCATAGAAGCCGCTGACGGTCTTGCCGGCGATCAGCGCCTGGTTCTGGATACCGGCGAGCAAGGTCGCGTTCTGGCTGTCTCCCGGAGGAGGCGTGGTGGCGGGAGGCGTCGGCAGCGCGGCCGCCGCGAGCTTCTGCGGGTTGGCGATCAGCGTCGTGTTGACGGCGATGGTCGAAGCGTCCGTACCGGTGAAGAACGGCATATTGGTCGTTCCGTCCAGACCGGCGCCGCTCTGATGGACCGTATTCACGGCCGTGATCATCGTCGAAGCCAGCGTGTCCAGATTGGCCTGATATCCGGTCACCAGGTTCTGGGAATTGTTGAGGCCGGCCAGCTCGCCGCCGGTCAAGTCGCCGCGCGCCGTCAGGCCGTTCGTTCCCGTCATGCTGACCGTATAAGCGTCGACGCCGTTGACCAGGCTGGTGGAGCCGATCGTGACGTTCACGGTGCCGTCGGTGCGGTTGACGACATTGATGTTCGCCAGCTTCGAGACCTTGTCGATCAGGACATCGCGCTGATCCAGAAGGTCGTTGGCGTCCAGATGCTGCGAGGTGGCCTGCCGGATCGTCACGTTCAGCGCGGCGATCTGGGTCCCATAGCTGTTCAGGCCGGTGAGGTCCGCCGTCTGCTTGTTGGCGATCTGGTCGTTGATGACGGTGAGAGACGCCTGCGTCTGCTGAATGACCTGTGTCATCGCGCTGGCTTTTTGCAGGATCGTGGCGCGGACGCCGCTGTCCTCAGGGTTGCTTTCCAGGTTGGTGAAGCTCTGAAAGAAGCTGTTCACGGAGTTGTCGATGCCGGTGTCCGACGGCTCTCCAAAGGCTCCCTCCACCTGATGCAGCGTGTCGTACTGCGACTGCTGCATGGTCTGCTGCGACGTATTGTCGCGGACCTGCACGTTCAGAAACTCGTCGCTGGCCCGAGTGATGCTCTGAGCGATGACGCCGGTTCCGATCATGCCCACATGACCGCCGCCGGAGACGGGGGGAGGAGAGTATGGGTCCGTTGTCTGAAGGTTGGCCGTCTGTACGGAGTATCCCGTCGTGCCGGCGTTCGCGATATTATGTCCGGTAACGTCCTGGCCGATCTGCGCCGCAGCAAGGCCGCGCGCGCCGATCTCCAGTCCGAAAAATGTTCCTGGCATTCGTTAGCCCCTTTCTAGGCGAGTCGGTCCAGCAGCAGTCGGCAGCCATTGAGGCTCCGTCCGCCATACAGGATATCTGCTTTGCGTCCCGCCTCCACAAAGAGGTCCAGCGTAAACGCAATATACTCAAGTTCGTTGTTGATCAGCCGCTCGTTCTGTCGGCTCAGTTCCTGGATGCGCTCCAGCGTCAATCGCAGCGTGTCGCGCACATTCAGGATCGGTCGGCGGCTGCGCTCGGGAAGGTCTTCGACAATCGCGGACAGCAAACACGGCTTTCCATCGTCTCCCAGCAGCGCGGCTTGCCGCGCCTCCGCTTGAACCTCCAGCTGGGCCAGAAGCAGCGCGTGCTCGGTCTGTGTATCGTGGAACCGCTTCCGGTCGCAGGCGAGAAGCGCGCGCTGCTGCGTCTCCAGCAGCCTGCAATGTCGCGTTTGCAGCGTCTGCTCGTCGCGAAGCACTTTCAAAATCTTCTTTGTGTCCGGCATAGGCCTCGTCTCTTTCTTAGCGCGTTTGTGAACCCGGTACTTTCACCGGCCTCTCCATTACTTCCATTGTCGGGTTTTCGACGCCGGGGCATTAGGCTTTTGAGAGGATTTTCCGGCGTCCGCGGCCGTTTCTTCCGAAGCATCTACGCCGGGCGCCGGCACGGGGGTCCCGTCGGCGTTCACGATGTCGGCGCGGGTTAGCTGGACGTACATCATCTTCGCCAGTCCAAAGTCTCCGCGCTCCGACATCACATCGGACACCTTCTGGTCCATCATCTCCTGGAACGTCTGCTCCTGGCCCGCGTCGTCCTTGAGCACCGTGCTCTTGGGGATCGATTTGCGCATCTCCTTGAACATGAGATTCAGAAAGTAGCCTTCAAACTGCTGGCAGGCTTTCTTCAGGTCGGCGGGCTTCTGCGCGTGCGAAGCGCCCGTCATATTGAGCGGCAGATTAGCCGGAAGGCTCAGAGCCGGGGTTTCCATTAAAGCACCTCAATCTCGGCGTGCAGCGCGCCGGCTTCCTTCATGGCCTGCAATATGGAGATGAGATCGCGGGGCGTGACGCCGAGCGCGTTCAGGGATTTGACGACCTTGTCGAGCGTCGTTCCGCCCATCACTTTCATCAGCCGGGCGTCGCCTTCTTTGGTCTGGACGATCTTGCGCGGCTGCACCACGGTCTTGCCGTTACTGAACGGCGCGGGCTGAGAGATGATCGGGTCGTTTGTCACCGAGATCGTCAGATTGCCGTGGGCGATGGCGCACGGCGTGATCGTCGCGTTTCCGCCCATGACCACCGTTCCCGTCCGTTCGTTCACGACGATCTTCGCGACTTCGTCGGTATCCACCGGCGTATCTTCGAGCTCGGCGATCATATTGACCGTATCGGCGCCCGGCGAGAAATCGACTTGAATGGTCGCGGCGTCCATAGCGCGCGCTCCCGTGGCGCCCAGCGGCAGGTTACGCTGGATCGCTTTCGCAGCGCGCACCGCCGTGGTAAAGTCGGGCTGGTTGAGCGTGACGGACACCGAATGCGATTCGGTCCCGGAGAATGTCGTCGGCACTTCCTGCTCGACCATGGCGCCGGCGGGAATACGTCCAGCCGTAACGTGGTTCTTCGTGACTGATCCGCCCGCGCCTCCGCCGCCCAAAAATCCGCCGACCGACACGGAGCCCTGCGCCACGGCGTAGACCTTGCCGTCCGCCGCTTGAAGCGGCGTCTGGAGCAGCGTGCCGCCCTGAAGCGACTTCGCGTCGCCCAGACTGCTGACGGTAACATCGATCTGGCTGCCGTTCTTCACAAACGCCGGCAGCGCGGCGGTGACCATGACGGCGGCCACATTCTTCAGCTTCATCGCCGCCGCCGGCGAGTTCACCCCGAACTTCGCCAGCATGGAAGCGACCGACTGCGGCGTAAACGTCGTTCCGGTTCCATCGCCCGTTCCGTCCAGGCCGATGACAAGACCGTAACCGACGAGTTGATTCGAGCGGACGCCCTGAACGACTCCAATGTCCTTCAGGCGAGCCTGCGCATGAACGGCGGATCCGCCCGCGGTCAGCGCGAGCAATGCGAGGAGTGTCAATGTTTTTTTCATAGGTTGGTTTCGTGCGTACAGCCTTTGCCGCCTAAGTATTCTTAATCTCATTATTGGTAGAAATACCGGGTTTCATTAGGGGCATGGAGAATCTCAATCCCCCGCCGAGCTTTCGCTCTGCGGGGGATGGGAATTTAGCCGGGAACGGGTCGTCCCTTAGAACAAGAACTTGAAGATGCGTGAGATGATGCCGTCGTGCTGCTTGTCGCCAACCGGGCCCTTGCCGCCGTATTTGATCTGCGCGTCGGCGACCAGAGGCGATGGGATGGTGTTGTCGGAGCCGATGTCGAGCGGGCGAATGACGCCGGTAAGGGTGATCTCCTGGGTCTCTGCGTTCATGCCGACTTTGCGCTTGCCTTCGACGAGCATGTTGCCGTTGGGCAGGATCTCTTTGACGGTGACCGCAATGCGGGCCGTGAGGTTGTCGTTGCGGTCGGTGCTGCCGGAGGCCGTGCTGCCGATGGAGCCGCTCAGGCCGAGCGCCGGGATTCGCGAAAGGAGCGGTCCGATGCCGGGGCCGTAGCTGAAGTTCTCGTTTTTGGAGTTCTTCGTATTGGCGACGGAGGATGTGGACGCCGTTTCGGTGACGATGATGGTGAGCGTATCGCCGACCCCATGGGCTTTGATATCGGCGAACAGCGAGGCGGACGTCGTTCCCGTGGCCTTAAACGTGCTGCTGCCGGGATAAAGGGAGTCGGCGGAAGCCATTTGGACGGCGGACAGGGACAGGATGGCGGCGAGAATAATGGCGCGATTCATGATTTAAAGCTCCAATTGCACGGTGCGCTCGTCGAGAACGACGGCGGTGAGGTCGGTGGCGCTGCCGGTGCGGTGGACACGGATCGTGTCGCCGACCGCGCCGGGGTCGCGAGCGACGCCGCTGGTGGTAATCGAAAGGCCGTCTTCCTCAAGAACGATGGACACATCGTCTCCACGCTTCAACACCGGCGCGGCGGCGGGACTTGCCGGCGCTGCGGGCGCGGCGGACGATCCCGACGCGGAGTGAGTTGCGAGATGGGAAGAGGCGGAAGATGGAACGGGAGTGGCGGCCGAAGCGGAGGCCAGGGTGACGGAGATCTTAGGCGCCCCTTCGATCACGGCGTCACGGCTGGGATTCAGACCGGCTTGGCGAAGCTTGAGCGCGACATCGTCGGGCGTCAATTGCCGCACGCTGTCGGCGAGCGGCGCGCGGCCGACGATCACGGCGCCGAGCCGGGCGCGCGCGGCGGCGTCGCCGCCGGTGATGTCGGCGATCGAGCCCAGCGTGAAGAACCCGTCGGCGTCGGCCGGTACGGCGGCGCTGGGCCGCAGCGAGACATGCGCCACGGTGGATTGCAGCGCCGCGATCTTCCTGGCCGTACTTCCCGGATGAGCGAGAGTGGCCCCGAATAAGGGTCCGGAGAGCGCGGAAGCGGCGGCGAGCACGCCGAAGCCTCCGATGAAGAAGCGTTTCACTATCTCATTCCTCCAACCAAACTTAAGAAGCGAAGTCCGGCGAACGAATTCGCCGGACTTCTGAAAGTATGCGCCAAGCTTAGTGCTTGAGCTGGTTGGCGGTCTGGAGCATCTCATCCGCGGTTTGGATGGATTTGGAGTTCGTTTCGTAAGCGCGCTGCGCCGTGATCATATTGACCATTTCCTGGACGATCTGCACGTTGGACATTTCGAGGATGCCCTGAGACAGCGTGCCGAAGCCGCCCTGCCCCGCCGTGCCGTCCACCGGCGATCCGGAAGCGTCGGTCGCGGCAAAGTTGTTGCCTCCGAGGTGCTTCAGACCGGCCGGGTTGGAGAACTGAGTCAGCGTGATCTTGCCGATTGTCTGGGGCGTGGAGTTGCCGGCTTCGGTCACGCTCACGGTTCCGTCCTTGCCGATCGCGATGTCGGTAGCGGTGCTTGGGATGGTGATTTCCGGCTGGATCGCCATGCCGTCGGAGTTAACGAGCTTACCCTGCGAGTCGCGCTTGAAGGCGCCGTCACGGGTGTAGCCGGTCGAGCCGTCGGGCAGAAGAACCTTGTAGAACCCATCGCCTTCGATGGCGACGTCCAGCTTGTTGCCGGTGTTCTGGAAGGTGCCCTGGTCGAACATGGTTTCCGTGGCGCCGGTTTTGACGCCAAGGCCGACCTCGACGCCGGTGGGGGCCTGCGCGCCCTGAGCGACCACGGTGCCGGCGGGGCGCATTTCCTGGTACAGGAGATCCTGGAAGTCCGCGCGGCTGCGCTTGAAGCCGGTAGTGTTGACGTTCGCGAGGTTGTTCGCGATCACGTCCATATTCAATTGCTGAGCCATCATGCCGGTAGCCGACGTGTAGAGTGCGCGCATCATAGTAGCGAGGTCTCCTAGCGTTTGTGATCGACGCCCAAGTCGTGGGCGGCGGGTCGATCGGCTTCCGTCAGCACGAATGCGGACAGTCCAGCCGAGAAATTGTTGACAGTTTAATTATCGGTCGAGCGACCAGGTATCTTTACTAGAGTTTTGCGACATCGTTGACGGCTTTGCCGGTCGCGTCGTCTTCGGTCTGAAGCATCTTCTGGTCAGTCTCATAAGCGCGGAGCACCGCGATCATGGAGACCATATCGCCGACGATACTGGTGTTGGCGGTTTCCAGGAACCCCTGGCGCACTTCCGAACCGGCGGATGCGGGACGCACCTGCGGGACGGTGACCATGTTGTCGCCGACCTTGGTCGCGTTGTCCGCCGCCGAAATGCCGGCGAGCCCCAGCGTGGCGACACTCTGTCCGTCCGCCTTGATCTGTCCGTCGAGACCGATGGTGATATTCTTGGCGCCCTGCGGAATGGTGATCGGCCGGTTGCTGCTGTCCAGCACCTGCGCGCCGCCCGTTACGGTCACGAGCTGATTCTGCGCGTTCATCGTCATCGATCCGTCGCGAGTGAACCGGATGCCCTGCGGAGTCTGCACTTCGAGAAACGCGTCGCCGCTCAGGGCGACATCCAGCGGATTGCCCGTCTTTTGCATGGCGCCGGTGGAGTAGTCGGTAGCGAGCTTGTAGACGCCGCCGCCATTGCCGAGCGTTCCGACCGCGCTGTGACCCTGGCTGGAGTTCTGAAGCAGCAGGCTTTGAAATGAGGAGAAGCAAGGAATATCCTGCTTGTAGCCGGTCGTGTTGACGTTGGCTAAGTTGTGCGCGATTGCGTCCTGCGCCTGTTCATTGGCGATCATGCCGCTGGCTGCTGTGTAAATTCCGCGTGTTATGGCCGGTGTTTCCTTTCCCGATACTTGGTCTAACATCATTATCGGGCACGGCGCGCGGGATCTTTAGTGGAAAAAGTACCGGATTTTGGGTAAAACTTTGGGGTGGGTAATTTGCGGTTTGGGAGACGAGAGGATCGGCGAAAATGGCGGCGAACACTGAGGATGCAATTGAAGAATTTATGGGCGACAATCCGAGGGCGTCGGAGTGGCGCGCCCTGCGGCTCTCCCTGACGGATCGGCTCAAGTCTCTGCTTCGCCAGCACGAACAGGAAACCGATTTGGGGACATTGGCGAATTTAGAACGTCAGATCCACACGCTGCGCGAGCAGATCAACGCGCTGGGAACGGAAGAAATCGTCTCGCAGTTCGTCGAAGATTCTGTGCGCGTGACGATCGCGCGGCCGGATCTGGGTGGGGAAGAGTTCGAAGATTAGGGTAGTCTCAAAATAAATTCAGGTATCACGCGCGGGGGTACGCGGGATACCTGATTTTACATGTGCGCGAGGACTCGCACGGTATGTGGAGATCGAACGCGTCGTTACGCCACCACTAATATATCACACTCTTCGCCCGGTGTCAAGCCACTTCTTCGATTTTCATATCATTTTTCCGGCCATATTGCGCCAGCCGCGTCTGCATAAAGGACGCATAGTCGTCCCGCTCGATGGCGTCGCGGATATCGGCCATCAGTTGCGCGTAGTGCGCCAGATTGTGATAGGTCGTGAGTCGGGACGCCAGGATCTCATTGCACTTGTAGAGATGACGAAGATACGCCGCCGAATAACGCCGGCAGACCGCGCAGGAGCATTCCGGATCCACCGGGCCGAAGTCTTCGGTATAGCGGCTTCCCTTGATATTGATACGCCCGCGCATGGTGTAAAACGTGCCCGTGCGGCCCAGGCGCGTCGGCAGGACACAGTCGAACATGTCCACGCCCTGCGCGACGGCTTGCAGGATATCCTGAGGGGTCCCCACCCCCATCAGATAACGCGGCTTCTCCTTGGGGATATAGGGCATGCTCCAGGAAACGGCCTCCAGCATCTTCTCCGGCGGCTCGCCGACCGAAACTCCCCCAATCGCGATTCCCGGCGTGTCCTGCGCGGCGATGAACTGCGCGCTTTCGATGCGCAGGCTCTCGTACGTACCGCCCTGTGCGATGCCGAACAGCAGCTGCTCCGACGCCTGCTCTTTGTGATACGCCACGCAGCGCGTCAGCCATCGATGCGTGCGCTCGGTCGCCGACTGCGTCTGTTCGTAGGTGCTGGGGTACGGCGGGCATTCGTCGAACGCCATGATGATATCCGCGCCAAGCGCGTGCTGGACTTCAATCGAGCGTTCCGGGCTGAAGAAGTGCTCGGAGCCGTCGATATGCGACTTGAACGCCGCGCCGTTTTCCGTGATCTTACGCAGATCCTGTAGGGAGAAGACCTGGAAGCCCCCGCTGTCCGTGAGCATCGCGCCATCCCAGGCAATGAATTTGTGCAGGCCGCCGGCTTTTCGAACGAGCTCGTGTCCGGGCCGCAGATACAGGTGGTAAGTATTGCCCAGGATCAGCGAGAAACCAAGTCCGGACAGCTCCTCCTGCGTCATCGCCTTGACGGTGCCGAGGGTGCCGACCGGCATGAAGACCGGGGTTTGGATGGGAAGGGACGCATGCGGGAGACGCAGCTCGCCGCGACGCGCGCCGGTGTCGGACGACACGCCTTTGAGAGTGAATGATGTCATAAAACGTACTGCATTAAGAACTTACTGCTGGGAATCGATCTCTTTGAGACGCCCCTGCGCCACGGTATTGGCGGGGTCGATCTCCAGAACCCGATGGAACTCCGCCTTGGCTTCCGGGAGGCGGCCGGCGGCTTCGAGCGTCAGCGCCAAATTCGTGCGCGCTTCGACGTATCGAGGATTGATGGTGAGCGCTTCTTCAAATTCGCGCACGGCGTCATCGTAAAGCTGCTGCGCGTTCAGCGTCACGCCGAGATGGTTGCGCAGGTCGGCGTAGTTGCCGTTGAGCTCCAGCGCCTTGCGGAACTCCGACGCCGCTTCTTCGTACATTCCCCGCCGGTACAGATCGGCGCCGAGCTTGCCGTGGAAGGCGATGTCGTCGACATCCAGCTCCGCGACTTTTTCGAACTCGGCCAAAGCCGCCGCAAAGTTCTCCGACTTATGTTCCGAGATTCCCTGCGCGTACTCGGGAGTTTCGTAGGCGCGGTCCAGCCCCGCCGCTTCCTTGACCCTGGCGAGCGCCTCCAGCGGACGGCCGGCGTCATAGAGCGCCAGGCCCAATCCTAGGCTGGCCTTCGCGAATCGGGGATTGATCTTCAAGGCGTTTTCAAACGCCGAGATCGCCTCGACGCCGTGGCCGGACATGCGGCAGGCGTAACCGTAGTGGTGGTGGAGGTCCGCATAGTGCGGATTGATGGCGAGCGCCTGCCCCAGATACTCGCGCGCCTTTTCATAAGCTCGTCCCTGAAGCGCCGTCGTACCGAGATTCGCGTAAGCCTCGGCGATGTAGAACGACGACAATCGCTGTGTGAGCGCATCCGACCGCGCGCCCTTCTTCACGACCTCGTTCAGCTCCGCGACCGCCTCTTCGTACAGCCCCTGATCGAAGAGCCGGATCCCCTTATCGTAATGCTCATTCCGACCGAATCCAAACAGTCGTCCCAGCATGGACATAGCGACCGCCCTCCTGACGCCGTCCGCGCAACGTAAACCTGATCATAGCATAGGGGCGCGGGGAGTGTCAAGAATGGTTGGTATAACAAAAGCTGACCCAAGTCCTCATCAAAGCTCAATAAACTAGCCAAAATAAATCTTCATAATCGTTGACTCACACGTAGTAAAAGTGCAATAATGCACATTGCGATTTAGAATCACAAATTAAACGTACAAAAAACCGCATAATTGAAGTTATAATACTAACTTCATAGAAAGTAGGTTGAACTATGAAACCAGCATTGCTCCTCTTATCATCTGCTTCTATCGCTCTCACTCTATCTTCTCTCGCCACCGCAGGTAACGCAGCTGGAGCGATACATGATAGAACCATTGTGTCTCCACGAATCGTCCGTATAGTAGGACCTCCGCTTTCACCAGCCCCCACAAATCTCACGGTTTCTAAAGCGGGTTCAGGGCACCTATATCTAACCTGGCAGGGAGCTTTAGGCGCTCAATTCTTTGTAAAGCGTTGGACTGGTACGTCCTACACCACAATTGCATCGACAACACAATCTTATTTCACGGATGGAAATTTAACAGACGGTGTTTCCTATATGTATGTCGTCAGTCAAACAATTAATGGAATTCCAGGTTATAATTCTACTTCAGTTTCTCAAACACCAGGATTGTCTTCAGTACCCAATCCACCAGGAAATATAGGGTGGTCAAACGATGGCCCAGTCACCGTTTACTCTGATGCTGTTCCTCCAGGACCGATATCCGGAAACCATTACAAACTGGTAAAAAGCTACATTGGTAGTGCATTAACCGCGACCCACGGCTCATCTCTCTATTTTGATGAATCGTGTTCGACGCCAGCGACATGGGAAGTAGTCATTTATCGCCCTGATGGCAGCGCTTCTAATGTTATCGATCCGGTTTCCGCACCTACGACTTATTGGAACAATTGGATCGGCGTTCCTGCAATCCCAGCTGGCTATACTCTGAAGTTATACTTCGTTGCTTACGCTCAACAGTCTTATCCAATGACTAACAGTAGATTTGAGTTATGGTGGTAATTTAGGCCAGAGATATTAAGATTACTAGAAACGCCATCACCTCAAGGTGATGGCGTTTTTTATGTTAGAACGTTCCCGCGCCGAAGTCGAAGCGGACTTTGTGGGTGTCGGTGGAGTAGGTGAAGACGATCGAGCGGTTGAAGACGCGCCGGGTGAGCGAAAGCTCGGTGGCGTTGTAGCTGCCGGTGAAGTATTTGCTGTAGAACGTGGAGAGACCAAGCTGCCAATCGTCGTTGTACTTGTAGCTGACGGTGGAGAACAGATTGGTGGTGTTCTGAGGCCAGCCAAGGTTCGTCGAGAACGACATCAGCAGTTTCTTTGACGGCGTCGCGCTATAGCCGATGTTCATGCGATGCTGCGACGCGGCCTGATTGTAAAGGCCCGCGAGCGTGGAGTCTGAGTAATGGCTGAGCAGCGGGTCGTAGCGGTAGGTATAGTTAACATTGAGACGGCCATGCATCGGCATGACGCGCTGCAAGCCCAGCGTGCCCAGCAGCGTGGGCGACGTCTGCGAGGCGCCGCGGCTCCATGTCTGGCCGACCGTCAGCGAGTTGGAAAGCGAAGTATCCTTGCCGAAATGGATCGGAGCCGTGTAAAAGCGCATATCCAGGCCCTCGGTATCCAGCGACTGGGTCACTTTCGAGCTGTTCGGAATCGTGTAATTCGACTGCCCGGACTGCCAGGACGCCGTGGAAACGAAGTTGATTCCCGTCGCGCCGATTTCGCGCGCGTTGGTCTGCAAGTAAGTGTTCAGACTGGTTCCGGATGACGAATAACCATCCTGCCCCGGATCCTGATTGGCGTTTGCGCTGAAGTTGAGCGAAAAATCCTTGAAACGATGGCTGACGTTCGACGCGCCGAAGATGCTGCGGTGGGCGGGCGAGTCGATATAGAAGTTGCTGTTCGTCAGGGAATCGATCTGCTGCGTATGCTGCCAGTGCGCGCCCCAGTCCGAGCGCGTCAGGCTGTTCATGATCAAAGAGCCCTGGCCGCCAGCGCCCATGCTGTAGGTCTGCTGCAAGTCCAGAGAGACGCCGGGACGACTGCCGTTGATACCGCTGTAGGTTGGGACGCTCGTTTGCAGCGAAGCTCCGGCGATGGCTGAGTTGCGCAGATAAATCGTTCCGGTGCTGGTGGGGCTGACACTGTAGTAGTAAGGGACGTTGAGGAAGAGTCCCTGGGATCCGTAGCCGACGATCTGCTCGCCAAAGAGCTGATCCGTCGTCAGCGGCATCATATGGAACGGGACGGAAAGGACTTTTTTGCCATCGGAATAGATCGATGCCCGCCGGAACTGGAGCTGTGAGCCCTGATCGACGGCAATGGCGCGCGCGGTGATCACGACGCGGCTTTGGGACAGGTCCAGAAATGCGTATTCATCGGGAGCCGGCGCCGAGGCGTCTCCGCCGGGAATGGGCGGCGGCGCGCCCACGGCGGCGTCCCCGGAACGTATGTCGGCCGTGTCGAAACCCAAACCGCTAATGGTGACTTCGTGCGGCCCACGCTTGGCGTCGGACACAACGCCCTTGCCGCTCATGGAGTTCAGGTCAAACTTCAGCTGCGCCGCCGTCAGCGTGTGCTTATTCTGCGTCATCACGGCGTTGCGCGCGAGCAGCTGGAGACTCTGAAGATCGATTTGAATGGCGTCGGCGTTGATCGTGACGCCATGATAGTGCAGATGCGCCGAGCCGTGCTTCCCGTCGGCTTCGACGATCTTTCCGTCGGCGCTGTAAACCAAGTATTCCGCGCAGTCGATGCGGATCCATCGGGATTCTCCCCCGGAGGACGCCAGCGTACGATCGGCGGTAAACTCCACCGGAAGGTTTGCATTCCCAACTCCGGAGTCGCCCCCAAGGATGCACGTCGCCGTGACCGTCGCCATCGATTCGGAGGCGCTGCTGGTGAGGACGGCGCGCGCGACTCCGGAGACGGTAGTGACTGTTTCCTTATCCAGGATGCCCTGCGATGTGACGAGGTGGACTTCCGTGCCGTCGGGAACAAGCCCGCCATTGCCGTCGCGGATCATGATGGCGATTGTGGTCGTACTTTTGCCATCGGCGATGATGACACTGGGGTTCGCGGTGAGACTGACGCTCGTCCGGCCTCCGGCATAGGCGGAGTGAACGGAAAGCGCAACGGCGCTGAAGCCGACCGCAATTCGAAAAACCTTTGAAATTCGGCTGCGCCTGGACTTACCGCGCACTGTATGTTTCATAGGATTCCACAACAAGGGGAGAGGATTGAAGCAAAGGCGATGCGGGCGCTGGAGCGCCCGCATCCGAGATCGACTACGGGCTCAGCGGCGGCGACGGGGGCTGCGACGGGCCTGTGCCCGTTCCTGTGCCGGTCCCCGTTCCCGTCCCTGTGGAGCTGGACGAGCCGTTGTTATCCGAGCCATGATGGAAGGCGAAGTAGACCGCCGCGCCAAGCGCCAGCGCGAGAAGCACGGGCGTTGCGCCGCCGGCTTTACCACGCTGCGAGCTCGAAACGACGACGGGCCGGGCTGCGGTTTCCACCGGAAGCCCATTGATGCTGCTGGCGATCTGGCTGGCGGCGTCATCCAGCGCGCTGGCGACGACCTTATCGATCTGGTCGTTGGGCTGCGCCGGCGATGCGTTCACCGAGAGGCCAATGTTCTTAACAGCGTAGCCGGTCTGTGTATTGTACAGATTGCCGGTGACCTGGATGGCGACTTTTTTATTGGCGGCGTCCACTGAATAAGATTCGAGGTTCCCGATAAAGTAGGCGTCCGTGTCCAGTCGCGTCGAGATCTTGGCCGCGCGCGGCTTGTCATTGTCATCGTCGGCGAACGGGGTCTTGAGATCGTCCTCGACAAGATCCTTGTCGTCAAGACCGCGCTGCACCGACGGGAGCAGACGGCTGAAGCGCGTGATCTTGAACTTGTTCACGGTCTCAAGCTTCATCCGAACGGCGTCATCAAGCTTGGCGCTGATGCCTTCGGCCGACGCTCCGGCCTTGTTGGCGATCGGAAACAGCAGGATGCTACGGATGCTGACAGCTTCCGCGGCGTTAGAATCGGCGGGAGCCGCCTTGGGATCGGCTTTGGCGGGCGCTTTGTCCGCCGCCCGGGCCGCCGGGATCAAGCCGGACATCGGGGGCGCCAGCAGCGTCAGCGTCAGCCCCAGGGCCACGCCGCGCTTGGCGATGGCGACTTTATGAGTTGACATATATTTGCGTCCTCTAGGAAAGGTCCGGCGCTGGCAACAGCGCCGGACAACGACATTTGTCGCGCATTCAGGCGATAATTAACCCGTCACCAGCGACTGCGGAACCGCAACCGGATCGGTGTATAGGTAAGGATTGGTATCACTATCCGTACCATTCCGTCCATCCCGAACGCCCACACGGTAGAACAACTGAGCAGCTCCCGGGAATTCCGTCTGCAGATTCAAGCCTGTCGAAGGATTGAAGAAGCTGAAAGGCAGTCCAGATTGCGGGCTGACCTGGCTTCCCGAGAAGATATTGATCGCGCCTGGATTGTAGGGACGATATGTCTTCTTACTGCCGAACGTAGCGCTTGTTGAGATCTCGAGAATGTAGTCACTTGCGCCATAAGTAGAGTTCAGCGTGACGAACACACGGTTCGGAGCTGTGCCCGTGAAATTTGTCCCATCTTGGATGAGCACAGGCGGCTGCAGATAAGTCACGGAGTTCGTTGTCTGCTGCGGCGTCAGATAGAAGTGAGTCGCAGTCGTCGTTCCCGTGGTTGTTCCCGTCGACCCGGTCGTCCCAGTCGTGCCGCCCGTGGTGGCTCCTGTCGGGGCTGTAGTCGTAATTGTCTGATCCCACAATCCTTCGACGGAATACCGGAAAGATACGCCAACCAGCGCAGTGGGAATACCGGCAGACGTACATTGCGGGTCGGTCGCCGTCGGTATACCGCATGTAAAGGTGCGCAAATCGATGCCGCCAGAGGTCGCCGGTTTGCTGGCGGTATAGGTTTTGAGTCGTCCGTCGTCGTAATAGTTGAGAGGCGATGCATCCGCTACGGCGTCAATCGGAACTGGTCCGAAGCCCAAAGGAACGGTTGCTCCCGTCGTACCACCGGCAAATATGGTCGTAGCTAAGTTTGTCCAGTCTGGACGGTAAATATGATATTCCTGGAACAGAGACGCATCAATGTTTCCACGATTCGCTGTAATATGAATCGCCACAGGAACGTATGTAGTGTTTGCGGTGGCGAGACCCACGGGCGCCTGACCAAAGACTCCTGCGTCACTGGCTCGAACCAGCACAGCTTTCACGCTGCCAAGGTGGGCGCCGCCGCCGGAGCCGGTGCTGCTGCCGCCCTTAACGAGGCTGAGCAGGAGGGCGCCGACTAGAATGGCGACCAGGATGCCGCCGATGCCGCTGAATGAGTTGCGCTTGCCGCTCGGCGTGCTCGCGGTGGAGGCGGTGGAGTTGTCGGAGACAAGACGATCCGCGCGCACCGAGTAGCTGGGAAGCTCGTAGATCGCCGTCGCGCGGTCCTGCGGCTGGATGCCCAGACCACGGTCGGTCACTTCGGCGGTGCTTTGATCGGGTTCAACCGAGGTCACGCGAATGCGGCCGACTTCCGAGCCGGCGCGCGTCACAAGCAGCTTCAGGCCGTCGTAAACACCATCGCGCGATCCCTTATTGATGAGAACCGTTGTGGTGTCGACGTTGTTCAAAACAGTTGCCTTAGGCAGATTGAACGACGTGATCTGGCGCACGGCGGTGAAGGTGGCGTTGTCGATCGCCTGGTTCACCAGGGAATCGTCATCGCCAGCTCCCACCGGACGCGGCGTGGAGACTCCCTGAGCGACGGCGCCGTTGACCAGCTCGCCCGAGACCGTATCCACAACACGAACGACAACGGAAACCGTTGCGCGGCGCGGCTTGTTGTCGAAAGCCACAGTCAGGATTTCACCGGAAACGACGGCGTCGACGTTGCGGTCACGTCCCAGCTTCTGCATGCCGATCTTATCGAGCGGCAGCGTCAAGCCCAAGTTCTCGAGTCCCGCAAGCGTATCCTGTCGCGGGGAGACATCGTATTTGTTGGATTTGCCAAGCTCAACGACGAACGAGTCCGAAGCCTGACGCCCCACGTCGTTGCCGCCGTAGCCAGATCGGTTGGTAAAGTCGAGAACCGCCCAGGCGGGTTGTCCCGAGCGGGACGCCGAAGCCTGCGCCTCGGCGCGTGGCGCGGCTGCAAGCAGCAGCACCATGAGCGGCATCAGCATGGCGACTGAGAGGAGCCAGCTTAGGGGCCGGGCGCTCCAGTGCAATTTCAATCGTTTCACTCTATCGGAGTCCTCCTGAGACTTGGTCCATTGTTAGCAAAAAGGGGCGGCTGGGCTCATTTTTGATGAGCCCAGCCCGGGAGAACCCGCCTGCTTAAAGAGCCGTCCTGCGGCTCTTCGATCAGGGCGCGGTCGGGATGTACACCGTGGTATCGATATACGCCTTGATCCAGTATCCGTGCCAGGGCTGAAGCGTTGTCGCCTTGACATAAGAGTTAGTGGCCGGATCGTATCCATAGATCGTCGGACTAATGACGTTATATTTCGTACTGATGGCGTCGGCGTACGACAGATGCTGCGTCGGCGTCGCCGGGTTCAGGAAGGTCAGCTTCGTAATGTCAATCGCAGTCGTGCTCGGCACGCCGATCTGGTTCCAGAATGCGTGCAGCGGGATATCGACTGTCGTTGTTGTCGGCGCCGTTCCCTTGAACGAAATGTCTGTTGCTCGCGGCAGCTTAATCCAATAGCCGTAACCCAGATGCAGGCTATCCGCCGGCGGCGTCGGATCCACGACATACTGGAGCAATTGCGGCTGCCAAATGACCAGCTTGCTGCGATCCGTGCCGAAGAGCGTATCCAGCGAGAAGTTCCCGTAGTCATACGGCGCCGAGATCATCTGCAGTCCGGCGGGGAACGTCGTCACAACCGGGAATATATAATCCTGGCGCTTGAATGCTCCCAAGGTCACCGTGACCGGCAGAGCGGCGGACGTTGTATATCCGCTCTTGCTAAAGGTCACGAGATAATCGCCAGGCGGCAGGAACTTCTGATAGTTGATGGGGGAGCCATCGCCAGCAGGAGCCGCCGGAGAGGTGATCGCGCCCGTTGTCAAGGTCGCGACCGCACCGCCCGCCGCCGTCGTGATTGTCACCGTCACACCGCTGAGCGCGGGGCTGTTTGGACCGGCCTTAACTAATCCTCCCAATGTCCCAAGACTGAACGTAAGATCGGCGCGGGTGAACGCATTGCGCGTCACCGTAATCGTGCCGGTCGCCGCCACAGCCGGTCCAAGCGTTGGATCTGTTGCGACAACGGTGTATGTCCCTTCCGGAATCGAGCCGACATAGTTCAGCGGCTTCCCGTCGCCGGCCGGCGCAACGGGAGATTTGGTCGCCCCCGTAGTGAAGGTGGCTGTCAGAGTATTCGTGTCCGTTGAGAAGAACTGCACGGACAATCCGAGAACCGGCTGACCTGTCGCCGCATTGATGACAGATCCTCCAACGTAGCCCGGGGGGATCTTGTCGAGACCGAAGTCCTGACCAGACAGTGTCCCTCCACTGGTAACCGCAACCAAACGGGACTTTTGACCGTAACCCGGCGCTTTCGCGGTAAGAGTATACGTTCCCGGCCCCAGGCTGATTGTGTATGTGCCGTCCGCCTTGGTGATCACGGTCTGAGGCACGAGGATCTGATTGATCGCAACGGTAATGGTCGCGCCGCCGATTCCGGCGTTAGTCGCATTATCGAAGACGCGCCCTGTCACAGTTCCTGGCGTCGGCTTCAGAGCGAAGTCCGCATTCTTCGCATTGGCGTCCGCCGCGGCCAGCGTTCCATCCACGGTCTGACCGGGAAGGATTGTCACCGCCTGCGCCGTGGAATCGGGATAGGTTGGTTTCAGTGACGCCACTCCATTGAATACACGTCCTTCGCCGAAGGTCGGTATGCTAGTAATCCGGTAAATTCCATTCGCATCGGTAGATGCAGAAAAGGATACCGTGGAGTCGTCAGCGGCGGTGAAGACGACCGAGGCGCCGCTGACCGGACTTCCTGTGTAGAAGTCAGTCACCTTGCCGATAATCGATCCCTTATCCACCGTCTGGATCGGCAGCGTCACCGGAACGTTGACGTCTCCTTCCACCGTGAATGTATCGGTCGCCAGCAATTCGAAGCGCTTGTACCCATGCTTAGCGGCGTAGATCTTATAGACACCCGGCGGCACGCCATCGATCGCAAAGTTGCCTGCGGAACCCGTCAGGGCCGTATATGCGGCGCGCGAACCTAGTTGCCCACCAACCGGGACGACATATACAACTGCTCCGGCAACACCGGTGCCTGTTGTGGTTCCTTCTCGCACAAATCCTGTGAACGATCCCGTTCGCAGATAGCTAATGATGTTATGGATCGTATTGGTGCGATAGTTTTTCGTCTCGAAATGATATTTGCGCGGGTCATCGCCGATACCATCACCGACCTTGACGACCTCTTGACTGATACTTTCCAGACCAAATGACGCGTATACTACGCGGCTGCCGTTGCTGGCAAGGTTTTCCGTGTAGACAATACCAGCGTCTTTGCCGCCGGTGAATGTTAAGTCCGTCTTAGCGCCGTTCTGCGTATTTGGCGATACTGTGTCGATTGCCCCTTCTATGAGCTGGAAGGTGTTGTCCAGTCCGCGGAAGAACGGAATTGGGTTTGTCGTAATTTCGTTCAGCGAGCCATCCGTGCGCCAATTTAACGAATTGCTCAAACTATTGGAAAGCCAGCTATTCCCAAAGCCCAGGATATTGTCGGCGCCGGCAGACATAGCAGGGGTACCGCCGGCCGGGTTGGTCAACGCAACATTCAGCGTGTTCGACACGAAGTTAGAACTCGCGGAATTCGAACTCTGCGAAACAACATCCTGTCCCGAGACCAGCAGGCGGCCGCCTCCGGCCACAAAGGACGAGAGAGTAGCCTGAATATTAGGATCGCTTAGGGTTCCATCGCCCACGAATAGATCGTTCGTAAAGGGCGAGAACCAGAGGACACAGCGTGTGGCGACTGGTACGGAAGTCGCAGGCGCATTCAGGCCAAGAGCGGTGTCGACAATGGCAGGCTGCGGCTCCAGCGTCTTGTTCGGACCAAAGATGGAGAGAACCGAGCTGTCGATTGGATCGTGGCAGAGAGTTCGCCAGATCGCGTATTGCTGGGATTTCACCAGAGGGTAGAATACGGGGTCATTGATTGTTCCCGCAGGCGATTGCTCCTGTGTGCGTCCACCATCATCAATCGTTTCGTCGTAGTAGGAATCGACGCCAAGACCATTCAAAGGAGAGATGAACATCGGCGCGATATAGACGGACGGCTTGCTGTCCCAGTAATAGCTACAGTTCGGCAGGATGTTAACATCAACGTCCGTGACGTATGACTCCGCTCCGTAGTAAATAGGACGGAGGTTGGAGAAGAACGTTTGATGGCCTCCGAAGCTTGTGCCCGTAAACTTTTGCCCAAGCATGTTATCCGAAACAACCAGGATATCCTTGTTGGAAGGAAGCGGTTGGCTGGAGCATCCCCAGACATTGTCGTAGATCCTCCAGTTACCATGGGTGAAGCTATCCGTGTTCACATTGCCAGAGAAAGGATAGACGGCGTCATTATAAGCGATAACATCCAGATAGTAATCACTGACGGAATCGGGAGATGTCCAGGTGCCTGAATACAGCTTTCCGCCCTTATTGTCCTGCACAGGACTGAGGGTCAGAGGAAGCCATTCACCCGTGCCCCGCGTGGCGCCATCATCCGCATGCAGAAGATTCCCTTGATTATCCAGCGTAACATCGTCGCCCGTAAACGGCTTGCGGTCATCAATACCAGCGACATAGTATGGCGTACCATAGTCGGTAGAGTTGTTCCCAGGCGTTGCAACGGTGGGATTTAGATATTCGCACTCGTACTCAGCGCCATATGCATAGAACTTAGTAGGGTCGCCGCCCTTGAGTGGCTTGGCGGGCGTGCCGTCCTGGAACAGATCGATCAGGGTTTGCACATTTGTGACATACGCCGACATTGCCGGTCCCTGGTAAGTCCCGATGGAGATATTAAATTGCCCATCGTTTCCAGCCAGCATGCCATGCTGATCAAAGCGCCCCCCGTTGAAGACCTGATAGCCGTAGACGTTTCGATCATCTCCAATAAACCGTCCCCCAACGATCTGATCGTAAACTCCTTTTGCGTTAAAAAGGTAATTCGCAGCGGTCTGCTTGGGATTTGGCAGATTGTTCGGAATGTCGAAAGTGTCGGGATCAGGGGCAAATAGTTTGTGCTCGCGCCCCAACTTATCTTGATATTTGCTATCCGGATCTTTGATCTGGATAAATACTTTGCTTGTCCCTGAAACCCGATCAGACATACGGACAGTGAAAGTGATCTTCGCGCTTGTCGGAATATCACGCTTGGCGCTGCCGGTTTCATCCGTTGCGGACGGCAGAATGGGTTGATTGCCGACGTTGATGTGGACAATCTCCTTCTCATTGAACCGTTGCAGAATTGGCGGATCGACATCAAGAACCTGAGATTGGAGCAAACCGACATAGCCAGAACCAATCGCGGGATTCGCATTTCCCTGCGGCAGAGAGATGTCTGTTTCCGAGGGAGCGCCATCCGCCTGGTTATAGGTTACCGAACGATTGCTTTGGTAAACAATGCTGTAAATGGACCGGAACGGCGACCACGCGGGATAGTAATTCGAATACGAACCACTAGATTGCGTATTGAGGTGGTTGAGGCTGCCACTACCTTCGGTGTTAACCTGTGTCGTGGACGAATCACTCTTCACCGAGGTGACAAAATACGAATAGGTAAACCCAGGAATAAGAGGTCCGTCAACAAATGTCTCAGGGTTCTTATTGTATCGAACTCGATATAGCTTGAAAGTCGTGTCCGCCGGTCCCTTGCGATAGATGTTATAGGAACTGGCGCCGGCAACAGGAGCCCAGCTGATTGTCACAACCTGTCCCGTTAGAACTCCCGAAATTGTTGGAGCTCCGTTTGCGGATGGAGGTATGCTGGTAACCGTGCCGCCGCTTGAGAGAAGCTCTAAACCGTTGACAATTGCATTGCCGGTCACGCTCTCAAATGTAACCGTAATGAGACCATTGGCATCCGACTGTACCGACGAGTTGTCTAACTGTGTGGCGATGCCGAGGCCGCCAGTCTGATTAAAGATATCATAATTAGTCTGGACCGGAGCGCCATTAATCAGGATATTGAAAACTCGCTGTCCAGGCCCAGTCGCTGTCGGCTCCGCGAAGTGCAGACGAATATGGTACGTCGCGTTCGGAGCAGGAGTTAGGAGCGTATACGTAAAGTTCGGGTTAGCGCCCGTCGCCGTACGATATGTTTGATAAACCGCCGCAGGAGCAGGATTTGGCGTCCCGGCAGTATTAATGGCGGGATTAGTCGCAGGATAAACCCCAACGCTACTCGCAGATACAAACGGAGTATCAGGAATGAACGTCCCTACAGCGGTATTGCTTCCAGAATTCAGTTGCAGAAGCGGCGTATCCGCATTCGCGGGGACAACTGTCAGCGTGTTCGATGGGCCGGACTCAACTCCTGAGGTAAAGACCTCGGTGGATGCCTGGAAATAGTAGATGTCATGCGGCGATGAGGGAGACGCTCCTCTCGCGAACGCCAAATAGTCCGTATCTCCGCGCGGATTGGAATACGGGTCCGTATTGCCAGAACTCCAGGACGGCGTCACATCGTCATTGCCGGGCGTGGTAATAACGCCATTGCTGGCTACGAGAGCCGTCGGAATGGAGCCATTGCTGCGCAGCATAATGATGTTGTGCAGAGTTCCGCCTGCAGTCGTCAGGACCGGCGAGGCGTCCAGCGTTCCCGGATTTCCATTACCCGGCGGAACACCAGGCTGAATGGAGCCGTTCGGAGTGACTCCGGACGCAGTCGAATCGAAAGCGATATACTGGCTATCCGGCGACCAAGTCGGGTTATTGTCGTCCGCCGGCCCGTTGGTGAGCTTCGCCGGGTACGGAGAGTTCAGATAACCATGAGACGCTACATTGAGAATGTAGATATGGATGTGGCCCTGATAGGTTCCAATATTCGTGCGAGCGGCGAAAGCAATCTGTCCGCCGCCGCCCCACGTCGGGCGGCCGACATAATCGAAGTCCAGCGCTTGGTCTTGACGCAGCGTGAGGGCGTTGTTAAATCCAGTCAGACCTGTGACATTTACAACGGTTTGGCTGGGCTGGAAGGGAATGACGTAAAGATGCTGGAAGTTGACGGAATTGGCGTCTGAGGTAAATGCAAGCTGAGTATTGTCGCCCGGGCTCAGCGCGGGGTAAAGCTCGCCGTGCAGGCCGCCATTTTCGTTGGCGTTCGCCGCGCTATTCGTAATCTGGATGGGCTTGCCGCCGTTGGCCGGTACGGCCCAGATGTGGAACATCTTAGGATCGGCGCCGACACTGCCGTCATTTTTCTGGGGATCGCGATTCGAGGCAAACAGGATATACTGCTCATCGTTGGTCCAAACGGGGAAAAAATTCGCCGCCTGGCGGACTTCACCGTCTACCGGCGTGAACGAATCTCCGGGAGCGAAGGTATCAAAGGTCTGCACAGGTCCAACGACGGGATCTACAATCGGTGTCGCATGAGATCGCAGAGAATAGTTGTGCCTGGGACGAAGAAGGCTCGGGCTCATCAAGTAACGCCCATCGGCGCCGCGCAGCGGGTTATGGCCGGCGAGAGCGCTTGCGGCGAGCAGTTTGGACTTATCCGAGGCTAACAGCGTCTGGAACGCCAGCGCCTTGCCCGTATTGCCACGAGCGGCGATGGACGTGGTGGTTCCCGCAAACAGGGCGAAACCCGCAAGCACGAGGAACAGGAAAATAGATGCGATGGTGGCGATCCGCAGATGGCGCTGAGCGTTCAAAGAGTTCAACCTCCGTGGTTGCGTACATTAGCATGCATGGGAACGCTTAACGGTGACGCGAGCGTATGACCAAGGAACTGATGCCGCAAACCGTTTCTCCAACTAAAATGACGACGTGGACTAGTCTGCAACTGGGGATATGTGTGGCGAAAGGCCGTCGCTAGAAATATTCGAACCTAGGATCGCCTTTCGCTCGGTGTGATCTACCAAATGCGATCTTCAAAATCATGAAAAACCGGCTTACGAATTATAACATAATGAATGTCTTTCCGCAAGCGCTAATTTTTATTAATACTCGCAGCACTACCAGGACCCGCCTCTCGACCTGCTTCTCATAAGACCGTCTTCTGGCGGCATGCCTTCAATTGACTTTCACGAATTGTGAGCAGGGAAAGCAGCATCCCGATCGTCACCAGCGACGCGGCCGCGACGAACGGCGCGATGTGCGAAACATGCTTGTAAAGGATGCCCCCCGTGCTCACGCCGAGCAGAACGCCGACGCCTTGCGCCGTCGCCACCGCGCCGATCACGGTCCCTCGCTTGTCCGCATCCGCGAGCGTCGTCAGCAGCGCGTTCCACGCGGGAAATGCAAGAACAAAGCCTAGTCCCATCACCGCCGCCGAGCCGATGAATCCGATCTCGCGCACGTGGAGCGAATAAAGGATCGGCATGCCCCAGAGCCCGATCGCGCAGAGGACAAATCCCAGTCGGACACACTGCGTTTTGCCCCAGTAGTCCGAAAGGTGCCCCACCGGAAGCGCGAGGCATCCGATAATTAGAATGGGCCACAACGCCATCACGCCCACCGCTTTTTCCGTGAGATGGAACTCGTCCATCGCGAAGATCTTGACCAATTGCGCGATACAGCCGATCCCCGCGAAGGTCACGAAGGCGATGGCGAGAAACTGCGGCACGGCGCGCATCGCCTGAACGAAGCGAGCCCAAGTGATATGCTCTTCTTCCTCATGATGCTCGGTCTGAGCCGCCGCCCGGATCTCCGCCTTGCTATGCAGACCCGTCGCGCAGAGGATCGCCGCGACGGCGAACAGCACGCTCGCCAGATAAAACGAGGGGAAATAGTGGCCGGGCTGAGAGACGGCCTGCGTTACGGCGTCAACAACGGGGGCGGGGGCATGATGGCGCCAATGCCCAATGATCGCGTGCCCGACGTGGCGCATCTGCTGCCCCACGCTTGCGTCGCCGGTGAAGATCGGACCAAAGGCGTCGTCCACCGCGCCGCCGATGAGGAAGCTCAGCGCCAGCCCTACCATATAAGTGACATTCAGCAGGCCCATCGCCGCGCCGCGCTTATTCTCCGGAACCGTGTCGCCCACATAAGCAAACAGCGAAGGCCAGAGCGCCGCGCCGCCCAGGCCGTCGAGCAGGCGCAGAAATCCGAAGCAGATGATCACCGCGACCGCCGTGGCCGCCGCCCCATCGTAATGAATCGCCATCAGGATCAGCGGCGTGAAGACCGTCACCAGCGAGCCGGCCAGCATAAGAGGCTTGCGCCCGAATTTGTCGGCCAAAACGCCCAGCGGCGATTTGAACAGCGCTTCGCTGATGAAGAACGGGATCGTGATCAGCGTCATCACGTCGGTGCCGATCTTCAGCCCCTTATTGTAGTAGACCGGCAGCGTGGAGTTATTCAAAATCGCCGTGGCGAGCTCCGCGCACAGCGCGATTAGACAAACGGGGAGAATGGCCATCACCCAGCTGCGCAGCGGAGTGGCGGTGTATGGCGGAATTTCGTCCGGCGATGGCGTAGGTACGGAGTTCATGATAGGCGCCAGGCGTCTCAATTAGGAGCGCGCGAGGATTATTTCCCGTCCAGTGTCGGCCGATTGATAGAGAGCGTCGAGAATTTGCGTGACCATCAGCCCCTGCTCCCCGGTCGCAAGAACCGGAGTCTCGTCGGCGATCGCCTGGACAAACGATCGGATCTCTTGCTCGTGGGTCAATGCGTCCGTCAGATACGCCAGCGTCGTGTCCGTCAGCGTCCCGCTTTCCTCGCGGAAGATCTTATTTCCCTTGGCGTTGTAGATATCCAGCAGACCGCCGCCTTCCGTGCCGAAGAGATGAATGTTCATCTCGTTCTGCTCCAGATTCGCCGCGAACGACGATTCCAGAGTCAGGGTCGCGCCGTTCTCGAAGCGCACGAAGCCGACGGCGAAGTCCTCCACGCTGAACGTCTTCGGATCCCACTGTCCCATCAACCCCAGGATATCGCTGCGATGACCGAACTTCGCATAAGTCGCTCCGGAAACCGAGACAGGTTTCGGATGTCCCATGAACCAGAGGGCGAGATCGAGCATATGGACGCCGATATCGATCAGCGGCCCCCCGCCCTGCTTGTCCTTCTGAGTGAAGACGCCCCAGGAAGGAATGCCCCGGCGGCGCAGCGCGTGGACGCGCGTGTAGTAGATATCGCCCAGCTTGCCATCCTGAATGAAGCGGTGGATGGATTGCTGCGCGGCGCCGAAGCGCAAATTCAGGCCGACTTGCAGCTGCTTACCGGCAGCTTTGGCGGCCGCCACCATCTCCGCGCCCTCGGCGGCGTTGATGGCGATCGGTTTTTCGACCAGGACATGCTTGCCGGCCGCAAAAGCGTCGAGAACCGGCTGCTTATGCAGATAGTTGGGCGTACAGACATCGACCGCATCGATCTCCGTCATCCGCAGCATTTCGTTCCAGTCCGTGAAGGCGTGCGGAATATTGAACTCCGACGCGGCGGCGCGCGCCGTTTCTTCATTGATGTCGCACACGGCGACAATCTTGACCTTGCCTTCGGCTTGCAGCTTCTGATACGACGGCAAGTGCTGCCGCTGCGCGACCCGGCCCGACCCGATCATCGCGATGCCCACGGGATTACTCATTGGGCCGCCTCGGTAATATGCGAGCCGCCTGTCTCCACGATCTCCGTCTCGTCGTCCACCGTCACGAGATGCGAATCGTCCGTATCGAGCTCCAGAGCCGCAGCATCCAGGAATGCGGGGGACGCGGAAGCGGCGACGGGCGGCGTCAAATCGCGGCCGTCGTTGCCGGGCCACCAGGGACTCGTAATATACTCGCTCCACACACGATCGTATGTCCCAACAGTCTGGCGAGCGATATTATCCCAGTGGAAGTCCGTTTGCAGACGCGCGAAGGCGGCCTCCGCCAGCCGCTTGGCCGTTTCCGGCTCATGCAGCAGCTTGAGAATTCCGTCGCCCAACGAGTTTGGGTTGCCGGCGTAGGTCGTGATTCCCGTCACATTGTTCAGAACGACCTCGGGAAGACCGCCCGCGTCGGAAACGACCACGGGAACCTTCGCCGCCATCGCCTCCAGCGCCACGATGCCGAAGGGCTCGTAGAGACTGGGGAAGCAGGCGATGTCGATGATCTGATAGATCTTCATCAGATCTTCGTCGGGCACGAAGCCGGGGAAGTAAACGTGGCGCTCCATCCCCAGGTAGGACGCCAGGTTGTAGAGGTGGTCTTTGTGCCCGCCGCCAACGATCAGCAGCTTGGCGTCATGATATCCCCATCGAATTTTCGGCAGCGCTTCAATCAGCACCTGCACGCCTTTTTCACGCACCATGCGGCCGACAAAAAAGATGATCTTCTCTTCGGGCGCGGCGAACCGGGCGCGGAAGGCGGCGCGCTCTTCCTCGGAAAACTCCGGCAATTGGAACTTGGAGGCGTCGACGCCATTGTAGATGATATCCATCTTGTCCCACGGAGTGAGGAGCGCCTTTTCGCACTCGCGCTTCATGAACTCCGTGCAGACGATCACGCGCCAGGACTCATGCTGAAGCCGCGATTCGATGGAGTTGATATACTCCTGGATCGGGCCGTTGATTCCGCTGTTGCGCCCGTACTCGGTGGCGTGGATAGTGGAGACGAAGGGCAGACGATACTTATACTTGAGCTCGTTGCCGGCAAAGAACGCCAGCCAGTCGTGAGAATGGATCACGATCGGATCGTCTTCCGACGGCGGCAGGGCGTTCCCTTCGGAATCCACGCCCAGCAGCTCCTGAACGAGCGCATCGGCGCGGGCGAACATCGCGTTGTTCAGCAGATGAACCCAGTGAATGAAATCGTTCGCCTGGCCTTGCGGGACAACCCGATAGAGATGGATCCCATCCTCCACGGCCTCGGCGGCCGCGCCGGGGTGCTCGCAGGTGACGACGTGAACTTCCACGTCCTGCGCCTTGAGCGCGTGGGCAAGGTCATAAAGGTGACGGGAAATGCCGCCAACAATTTTAGGCGGGTATTCCCAGCTGAGCATGATAACGCGCATTGTTCGCGGAGCTCCTTCGATCTTTCGTGCGTTGAGGATGCCCCCCGGCCCCCACGGGAGGCGCGGACCATATTATCGACAACATAACAAAGATTATATTCGTCACGCCGACGTATCTATGGTTTTCACCCCCAGTGGGGGCCGGGGGAGCATCCGAATTTCTTACTCCGTCCGCGCCGGCTCCGCCTGATGGCCGATATCCGTACGATACTGCATTCCCTCAAATGAAATGTTCTTAACCGCCGCGTAGGCCCGGGCGCGGGCCTGAGAGAAATCTTCGCCGAGGCCGGTCACGGTAATGACACGGCCGCCGTTGGTGACGACTTCGCCCTCAGGGCCGTTCGACGTGCCGGCGTGGAAGACGACGACATCGGACAGATGCGCGACCTGGTCCAGGCCATGGATCGGAATGCCTTTGGGATAGGGGCCGGGATAGCCGCCGGACGCCAGAGTAACGCAGACGGCGCTCTGAGTCTTCCAGGTGACGACGACTTCGTCCAAATGCGCGTCGGTGACGCCGAGGAGGATGTCCACCAGGTCCGTCTCCAGCAACGGCAGCACGACCTGCGTTTCGGGGTCGCCAAAGCGGCAGTTGAACTCCAGGGTCTTGAGCTGGCCTTCGGGAGTGACAATGACTCCGGCGTAGAGCACGCCTTTGTAGGGAATGCCCGTGTCTCGGATGGCTTCCACGGCGGGACGCAAAATCTGATCGACCGCCTGCGCGTAGAGCGCCGGAGTCAGGAACGAAACGGGCGCGTAGCAGCCCATGCCGCCGGTGTTCGGACCAAGATCGCCGTCGTATGCGCGCTTATGATCCTGCACGGGGATCATGGGAATCAGGCTGGTTCCGTCGGTGAACGCCATCAGCGAAGCTTCACGGCCGACGAGAAATTCTTCGATCACCACGCTGTCGCCCGATGCGCCAAAGGCTTTGTCCACCATCACGGTATGGATCGCCGCCGTGGCTTCCGATTCGCTGGGACAGATAAAGACGCCCTTGCCGGCGGCCTCGCCGTCGGCCTTGATCACGATGGGGGTGGTGGGGTTATTCGCGAAATGGGTGTGCAGGTAGTGGTTCGCGGCGTCCGCCGAGGTGAACGAAGCATAAGAAGCGGTAGGAATGTTATACCGCTGCATGATGTCCTTGGCGTATGCTTTGGAGCCTTCCATGAGCGCGGGCTCGCGGGCAGGTCCAAAGATGCGCAGCCCCTGCTGCTCGAAGCGATCGACGATTCCGGCGATCAGCGGCACTTCAGGGCCGACAACGGTCAGATCGATGCCGTTATTCACGGCGAACGCCAGCAATGCTTCGATGTCATCGGAGGCGATCGGGACACATTCGGCGTTCTTCGCGATCCCGGCGTTGCCGGGCGCGGCGTAGATGCGGCTGACCTGCGGGCTTTGCGCCAGCTTCCAGACCAGAGCATGCTCGCGGCCGCCGCCGCCGACCACTAAAACTTTCAACATACAGTCATTACCTCGAAAACCATTGGCGAACGTCTCACAAACCGATCTAGCCCTGGCAAACTCACTCCGCCGTTCGGACCACCCCGGCTCGGGCAAACCCACCCCGGCCCTTCGGGCCACCTCTCCCGTGTCCTACCTACCCCGGCGCTTCGCGCCACCCTTCCCTGCTTCAAGGGAGGGGTCGGCCGAAGGCCGGGAGTGGGTTTGCCGAAGGCTAGGCTTGCCTACGCCGCTAGAACCCTGTCGGCTCGTCGTCGCGGTTCAATTCCAAATCCACAAACTTCGCGTAGTCGGCGATAAATCCGACTTTGACCATCCCCGTCGGACCGTTACGGTGCTTACCGACGATGATTTCCGTCTCTTCCATCGCGCCCCGCTCCGGCCGTTCGCCGTTCTCGTCGGCTTGATATGCTTCCTTCAGCTTGTAGTACGCTTCGCGGTACAAGAAGCAGACCATGTCGGCTTCCGCCTCGATGGATCCAGATTCTCGAAGGTCGCTGAGCATCGGGCGCTTGTTTTCGCGGGTCTCGACGGCGCGCGAAAGCTGGGAAAGCGCGATGACCGGAACTCGAAGCTCGCGCGCGAGGGATTTCAAGCCGCGCGCGATCTCGCCGATCTCCTGCGTGCGGTTATCCGTCTTCTTGTGCGAGCGCATCAGCTGCAAATAATCGACAACGATCAGCCCGAGACCATGCTCGGCCATCAAACGCCGGCACTTCGCCCGCATCGTCAGCGCCGTGCTTTCGGTGGCGTCGTCGATAAAGACCGGAGCGTCGTACATATCCTGAACGACCATCGCCAGCTGCGTCCACTCGTCCTCGGACAGATGCCCCGTGCGCAGCTTGTGCGCGTTCACCTTTGCCTGAGAACAAAGCATACGCATCGCGAGCTGCTCTTTGGACATTTCCAGAGAGAAGATCGCAACGGGTTTATTCTCATTAATGGCGACATGCTCGGCGATGGAGAGACAGAGGCTGGTTTTCCCCATACTCGGGCGAGCAGCCACAATGATCAGGTCGGTGTTTTGCAGGCCCGACGTGATCATGTCAAAATCGTGGATCCCGGTGGAGAGTCCGGAGATCGTCTGCTTCATCTCTCCCAGTTCTTCGGCTTTGCTGTAAACAGACAGCAGAAGGGTGCGCAGCTGGGCGAAGTACGCCGTGGTGCGATTCTGAGAGACGCTGAAGACAGCGCGTTCGGCCTGATCGATCACCTCTTCGATGTTTTCGATCTCGCCGCGCGCCGCTCCGATAATCTCAAAGGCCGCCTGGATCAGACGGCGCAGAATCGCCTTCTCCTCGACGATTTTGGCGTAGTACTCAACGTTGGCGGCGGTCGGGGTCGTCTCGAACAGCGAGGTGAGATACTTCATCCCGCCGATCGAGTCCAGTTTGTCCCGGTTTTTGAGCTCTTCCTGGACGGTGATCAGGTCCACGGGTTCATCGCGCTCGGTGAGCGTGGTGATGACGTCGAAGAGGACCTGGTGCGCGTCCCGGTAGAAATCCTCTTTGTCGAGGATTTCCGCCGCCTTCTCAATCGCGGTGCGCTCGATGAGCATCGCGCCGAGCGTGGACTGCTCCGCCTCGATATTCTGCGGCGGAACGTACGCCCCCAGCCCCGACGCAACATCGTTGCTGCGGCCGGAGCCGTTGGCGTAATCTCCGCCGGACCGATTTTTCCATCCGCCGCCGTTGCGTTCCGCCATAGGTAACCTTTCAGAGACGAAACATCAAAAGGCGGGACGCTCGGGGCGCCGCGCCCCGAAGCAATCGGAGCCGTTAGGCTTGAGCGACAACCGCCACCGTGATCGGTACGGTGACATCACGGTGCAGCTTGATCGGAACTTCGTATTCGCCGACCGACTTGATCGGCTCCAGCAGGCCGACTTTACGCTTGTCGAGCTTGACCGACAGGTCCTTCTCGATCGCGGCGGCGACATCGGCGGCGGTGACGCGGCCGTAGAGGCGGCTGTTCTCGCCGGCCTTCACCGAGATGGTGACGGTCTTCTCGGCGAGCTGCGCGGCGGCGGTTTCGGCGCCTTGAAGCAGCTTCACGGCGCGGCGCTCCTCGTTGGCGTTCTTGATCTCAAGGTTCTTGAGCGCGCCGCCGACGGCCGCGACGGCCAGGCTGCGGGGGAACAAATAGTTGCGCGCGTAACCGTCGCTGACCTGGACGACGTCGCCCTGCTTGCCTTGATTGGCGATATCTTTCGAGAGAATGACTTTCATGTGCTTTTCCTTATCGTTCGTTAAAATGTGCGGCGCGGTGAACGGATTTCGATGTTCGCTCTAACGCCGAAGTTCGACGCCCACCACAGCGCCGGTGTGATGCGTCACGTCATCCAGGCCAAACAAGAGGCCAAGATTTGGATTCAGCATCAGTGTGCCACGCGTGTCCAAACGCGCGTGGTTCGGGTCGTAATAGTCCGCCGAAAGCGAAACGCCTCGCCCAAGTCCAATGTCTCCGCCGACGCCCAGTTTGGAGGCATGCAGCCCGAGACGATAATCCGATCCGCCATGCTTGCCGATCACCTGGCCCAGCTGCAGGTTCAATCGGTTGGCTTCCGTGAAATCATAGACGCCCACCTGCGCGAACGTGTTGGACGCCCCAAACGGAACAAAAGCGTCGATGTCCGAGCGGAACCGCTTTTCGCGCGTGTTGACTTCCAGATCGACGCGCGGCAGGATCACCGGAATGCTGTCCACCTGCGGAGCCTTCGGCGCGCCGCCGGGAGCGACGATCACGGCGCCGACGCCGGGCGCCGCCACCACGGTCGCGTTTTTGCCCTTCACGCCCAGAATCTTGTTGAGCCGCTGCACCAGGATCGTCGTCTGCTCACTGGTTTCGCGGACATTATGCACCGTTTCACGCAGATCGCCCTGGAGCGACTGGTCCCCAGCGACCTTCTGGAAGTCCGTCGTCATCTGCGCCAGTTTTTGCGTCGTCACATTCAAATTCGCGACGATCTCGCTCAGGTTCTTCGAGACGCCGCCCTTGCTGAGCAAGTCGTTCGCCTGCGAGGTGATCCCCTCGACCGCCGCCGTCGTATCGCGCAGGTTACCGACGATCTCGTTGATCTTCTCGCGGTTTTCCGTCGTCGTGTATTTGATCTGCGCCGTCGTGTCGGTAATGTTGCCGAGCGCTACGCGCGAGGTGCGCTGCGTCTCGCCCAGCATGCCTTGCAGCATCTCGTTGTCCTGCGTGATCAACGCGTCCAGTTTATGCGTCAGCGCCACCCCGTTCGCGGTCGCCTGATCCACGTTCGCCACGGACTGCCTCAGGTGAGCCTGGAGCTTCGGGTCAGTCGCCAGGGCCGAGCTTTTCTCCAGGATCTCCTGCGCCTTCGCCGTGGTCACCGTCAGCTGGTCCAGCAGTTTGTTCGCGCTGGTCATGGTCGACTGGAGGTCCAGCGCGCGCGTTCCATGCAAATCAGTCGCGCCTTCCGGAATATCCAGGGCCGATCTCTCTGCGCCGGTCGGCGGAACGACATTGACCACGGCTTCCGTGCCAAGCAGGCTGCCCGTGGAAATGACAAAATCAGACCCTGCGGGAATCTTATATTTTTGCTTGATCTCCAGCGTCAAATCGACATGGACTCTGTCCGACTTCAGATTGATTGCCGTGACCTGCCCGATATCCACGCCGACCATTTGAACCTTGGACCCCTTGATCACTCCGCTCACGTCATTGAAAACGACATTCAGCAGATAAGTCTTTGGGGCAAGCGAATGTCCAAAAAAACTGAACAGGTAACCGATGAGCGCGATGGACGCTATCAAGACCGCTCCGACTCGGACGGCGTAACCCTGAGTTTGCATGAATCCTAAAGTTCCTACCGGTGGGCGACTTCGATCGGCCCGTGAGAGTGTCCCAGGATGAACTGCTGGACGATTGGGTTCTTGGACGATTTGATCTCGTCCGGCGAACCATAGACCAGCACTTCCCCTTCGTGGAGCATCGCGATCTTGTCGCTGATCCGAAAGATACTCGTAATATTGTGCGACACCACGATACTGGTGACGCCCAGCTTATCGCGCATCTGCATGATCAGTTCATCGACCACGCTCGCCACCACGGGATCCAGTCCGCTGGTAGGCTCATCGTACAAAAGCATTTCCGGCGCCATAGCGATCGCCCGCGCCAGGCCGACCCGCTTGGCCATACCTCCCGAAAGTTCGGACGGATGGAGGCTTTCCGTGCCCGGCAGTCCCACCAGCGCCAGCTTCTCGCTGACGATCTCGCGGATCTGCTTGCTGCGCATGCGCCGCCGGCGCATCAGCCCGAAGGCCACATTCTCATACACCGTCAGCGAATCAAAGAGGGCGGCGTATTGAAACACCATGCCCATGCGCTCGCGGACGTGGTTCAAATCGTCCTCGGCCATGCCGACGATCTGCGAGTCGCCGATCCAGATCTCGCCGCTGGAAGCCCGCGTCAGGCCGCCGATGCAATGCAGCAGCGTCGTCTTGCCGCAGCCGGACATCCCCATGACACAGAGGATCTCGCCGGGGTTGACTTCAAGATCGATCCCCTTCAGCACTTGCTTGCCGCTGACCTGGTACTTGAGATCCTTGACGACAATCCGCGACTGCTCCGGGGCCGCCGCCTCAATCTCCTCGGACTGCGCGGGATCCGCGCTGTTGGCGTCGAAACTCATATGCCGGAGCTCTTCGTAAACATGGCGGCCGCCAGGAAGAAGTTCGAAAGATAGATCAAAACGATCGACAGAACGACGGAGTTCGTAGTCGCCTGTCCAACTTCCGTCGCGCCGCCCCGGGTCCTCAGACCCTGATGGCAGCCGACGAGCGCGATGATCAGGCCGAACACTACGGTCTTCACCATGCCCAGATAGAAGTCCGACGGCTCCAAAAACTGCAAAATTGACGACGGAAAGGTCGCGGCCGGAATTCCTTCCATGTAGACCGCGACCATATATCCCCCGACAATCCCCGCAGCGTCGGCCAGGGCGCATACGGCGGGCAGCATGATCAGCGAAGCGATCACGCGCGGCACCACCAGATACTCGATCGGGCTGACCGCAAGCGCCCGCAGCGCATCGATCTGCTCCGTGACCTTCATCGTGCCGATCTCAGCCGCGATCGCGGAACCGGCGCGCGCCGCCACGACAACTCCGGTCAGCACCGGGGCGAGCTCCCGAGAAATCGCAAGCGACACAACCGCGCCGACCAGCGAACCGACGCCATAGCGGTTCAAAAACTGCGAGAAATAAAGAGCGATGACGGCGCCCGAAGCAAAGCTGGTGAGCAATGCGATGGCTACCGAGTGAACACCTAAAAACGCCATTTGCTGGATCAGATCACGCGGATTGATCCGTCCCTGCAATAGCGCCGTCAGAGTCTGCCCCAGCAGTATCGAGAGCTCCCCAATATACCCCAGCACGACAGTAAAAATGTTCGCGCTCTTCGCCCTCGTCGAATCCACATCCGCCGGAGCCGTCGCTGCTTGATCGGCCATATCACCCATTAAACCCGGTACAGTATACTTGAATCGGGTATACGAGTCAAGGCGAGTCGGCGTGAGCGGGCAGGCGCCGAGTGAGTCTTTCCAGGAGAATGAAGCAGATGAGCGCACATATCTATCGCGGTTTGGAGGGAGTCGCGTTCGCGAAAACCGCGCTCTCGGAGGTCGACGGCGCCGCCGGGCGCGTCACGATTCGCGGATACGATCTGCGCGACCTGGCCGGCAAAGTCACATTCGATGACATTGTCGGGCTGCTGTTCCAGGGAGATCTTCCCACGCCTTCCGGACGAGACGCCCTCGCCGCATCGATCCGTGAGGCAGTCACGCTTCCCTTCGCCGCAAGCGCCGCTCTGTCGCGCGCCGTCGCCGCCGATCCCATGGACGCCCTGCGAGCCGCTGCGGCCGCCCTGCCTTCTCCCTCGGAAACGAACGCCGCCACCGCCATCTCCCTCATCGGCGGCGTCGCCGGCATGATCACCGATCATCACCGCCTGCGTCTTAGCGAGATCACCCCGCCCGAAGCTCCGGAGGAGCGCAGCACGGCCGCGTTCCTCCTGCATGGCGTTCTCGGGCGAACGCCGACGATCGCGCAGACACGCGCGCTGGACGCCTATCTCGTCACGATGAGCGAGCACGGCATGAACGCCTCCACGTTCGTCGCCCGCTGCGTCATCTCCACGGATTCCGATATGGTCAGCGCCCTGACCGCCGCCATCGCCTCCCTGAAAGGCCCGCGCCACGGCGGCGTCCCCGGCCCGCTCCTGCATGACCTGCTCGCCATCGGCGAGACATCCCGCATCGAACCCTGGGTCCGCGCGCAGGTCGCCCAGAAAAAGCGCATCCTCGGCTTCGGCCATCGCGTCTACAAAGTCCGCGACCCACGCGCCGAGGTCCTCGCCGAAGCCGCCGGAGAACTTGCGCAAACCGACAAAGAAAAAGCGCTCCTCCAATTCGTTCAAGATTTCGACGCCATTACCAGCGCCGTCCTCGCCGAAATCAAACCCACCCACAAACTGTTCGTCAACGTCGAACTCTACGCCGCCCTCATCCTGCACCTGCTGGGCATTCCCGCCGACCTCTTCACCCCCCTCTTCGCCGCCGGCCGCACAGCGGGCTGGTGCGCGCATATGATCGAGCAGCACGGAGACAATCGCCTGATCCATCCAGAGGTGAGTTACGTGGGCGCGCGAGGACGAGAGATTTGAGGCGAACGCCCTCAATTTCGCGCCTTGGAAAGATGTACGAACCGCTATAACAGCATCCCTTCTTACTTTTTCAGAAGCAACCCCGTACAAGTAACAGTGAGCGCGCCGGACGCTGGAACCAAAAATGGAATCAATCAGAGTGACGCATTCACTGAGGTTAAGGATCAACCATGAAATCGAAATCTGGATTTACACTTATAGAGTTGCTCGTAGTTATCGCCATCATTGCGGTTCTCGCCGCGATTCTCTTCCCCGTGTTCGCAAAGGTGCGAGAAAAGGCGCGGCAGACGAGTTGCGCTTCCAACGAGAAGCAGCTGGGGCTGGCGTTCATGCAGTATTCGCAGGATAACGACGATATGATGCCTTCGGGAACGCAGGGCGCGTATCAGTATGGACGCGGCTGGGCGAGCAATATCTACCCGTACATCAAGTCCACCGCCGTTTATGCCTGTCCGGACGACAGCCAGAGCGGGACCCACGTTTCTTACGGGTTCAACGCGAACTTTGACATGTCCGGCTGGAACGGAAGCGCAAACCAGCTTTATCCCCTCGCCGTCGCCCAGATGCAGTCGCCATCGAAAACGGTCATGCTGTTTGAAACGGCTTACGATCCGTGCGATCCGAGCAATCCCTTGGACGGCGATTCGGCGTCCGGCAGCGGCACGGCGCGACCGTTCTGGCGCGGCGTCTACGATACGGGCCTGCTCGGCGGCATCGCCGATCCCGGCTCTTACTACAGCGGCAACCAGGCCGGCGGCATTTATGGCCCGACGAACTACTATAACAGCAAGGGCGGACGCCACACCGATGGCTCCAACTTCTTGTTCGGCGACGGGCACGTCAAATGGACTCGGGGAATAAATATCGCCGGGGGAATGAACAACACGACTTCCGGCGACTGCGGGGGAAGCGGCACGGCCGCCAATAGCGACTGCAGCTCGTATGTGGGGACATTCAGCTACAACTAAGCGTCACGCGGGAGTTCTCAACAAGGCAAGATAGGCCGGGCGCATCTGCGCCCGGCCTTTCTTGGGTTCTATCGACGAGGGTCGATTACCAGCGATTGCCGCCGCCGCCGCTGGTGTAGCCGCCGCTGTCGCGACCGCCTCCACCACCGCCGTAACCACCACCGCCGCCACGGCTGCCGCCGCCGCCGCCGTAACCACCGCCGCCGCCACGGTTGCCGCCGCCACCGCCGCCATAACCGCCGCCGCTACCGCCACGGCCACCACCGCCGCCTTCGCGGGGCTTGGACTCATTGACGGTCAGGGCGCGATTGCCGACGGTCTTGCCGTTCATCGCGGTGATCGCCTGCTGCGCTTCATCTTCGCTCGCCATTTCGACGAAACCGAAGCCGCGGGACTGGCCGGTATAGCGGTCGGTAACGACCTGCGCGCTCACGACATTGCCGATCTCGGCGAACAGATCGTTCAGCTCCTGGTCGGTGGTCTGGTAGCTCAAATTGCCTACGTAAAGTTTGGTGGCCATCGAATGGCTCCTTTCGAAACACGGATCGCGTAACGCGCGATAGGAATGGACTGGCCTTGATCAGACGTTGCAAGACGGCCTTTGTGAAAGTCTCGGGATCCGCGGAGCGAAAGGGCCGGGGCGTCACAGAATCGGGCGGCGAGCTGAACCGTAAAAAGGCAACCGGGACTAGCCCCGGTATCGCACACAGTATACCACGGGAATGGATAATTGAAACCTACGATTTTTCGTCATTTTTACGACGTTACAAATCGCACCATCATGACGAAATGACAAGCGCTTCCGCCGAGCACGAACAGGTGCCAGAGGTCGTGCGCGCTGAACTTCCCCGGCCACAAATGCGGCCGGTCCAGGGCGAAAACGACCGCCCCTAATGTATACGTCAGACCGCCCGCAAGCAGCCACTCGACGATCCCCGGCGGCAGCGACGCCCGCAGCCGCGCCAGCGCCAGCGTGATCAGCCAGCCCATCACGATATAAAGCGCCACGCGCACCCATTCCGGCGCGGATTTCCAGAACAGGGTCGCGCAGATTCCCAGAACCGCCAGGCCGTACTCGGCTCCCAGAATCGCCCATCCACGCCATCCGCGCAGCATCAAAAGGCAAACGGGCGTGTATGTCCCCGCAATCAGGAGATAGATCGCGGTGTGATCGAAGCGCATCAAGCGGTCGGCGTATTTGGGCGGAACGCGCAGCAGGTGATACAGCGCGCTCGCCGTGTACAGCAGAATCAGCGTCGCGCCGTAGATCGAATAGCTCACCACATGCGCCGGCCGGCCGCGCGCGAGCACGACCAGGATCACCAGCGCCGCGATCGACAGCAGCGCGCCCGCCCCGTGCGAGAGGCCGCTGAACGGCTCACGCAAAGGGTTGACTCGTTTCGGCTTGACCGGGGCGGGCTTTATAGGTTCGTCTTCAGCCATGCCTGTATCTTTGGGACCATCGCGGGCAGCGGCGGAATGTGTCCGGCGTTGTCGTACCAGTCGATCTGGACATGATTGTCCGCCGGCTTGGTCGCCGCGTCATAAAAGGCCTGCGCGGCGAACGGCGGGACGATATCGTCCAGACGACCGCACTCCATCAGCACGGCGCGCGGCGCGATATGCGCCGCGAAGTTTACCGGCTCCTCGGATTGCAGCAGTATGCGAGTCATGTTCCAGTCCATGCCCTTCCACTGGGCCATGGAGCGTCCGCCCACCACGGCGTCCCGCTCCGACAGCGCCTTCAGGATCCCCGCCAGATCGCCCCCGCCGGACACCAGCACCGTCGCCTTGATCCTCGGCTCCACGCCCGCCGCGACCGAGCCGATCAGCGCGCCGAGCGAAAAGCCCATCAGCCCCACCCGCTTGGGATCGACATCGGGGCGCAACGTCAGCAGGTCGATCCCCCGTCGCACGTCCAGCACCGTCTGCCGCCCGCCTCCGATCATATCCATCGTAAACTGCGGCGCCGCCGGCGTCCCATCCGCCTTCTTCGGCGCACGCTCGCCATGTCCGTATTCGTCAATGATCAGCGACACATAACCGCTCGCCGCCGCCAGCTGTCCCAGCGGCGCCAGCGACTCCTTGTTGCCGCCCAGACCATGCAGCAGCACGAGACACGCTGCCGGCGCCACCTTGGTCGCCTTGTCGGGAAGATACAGCAGCGCCGGCACCCGCACATCGTTGACGCTCCGATAGGTCAGCGTCACAACGCGCCCGCCGGGAAAGTGGGTCGTTGTTCCGAACTTGGCGGCCAGCGGCTGCCGGGCGTCGTATTTGTAGAGCGGCAGCGCCGTTGTGTACGCGCGCTCCGCATCGACGGCCAGGGCTGCGGGGATCTGCGCGAAGGCGAGTGTGGAGGTGAGGAAAATGAGAGTAATCGCAGACGCAAGCGCCCCTCCTGAGTGACCTACCCCGGCGCTTTGCGCCACCCCTCCCTTTCTACCTACCCCCGGCCTTCGGCCGACCCCTCCCGCGGCGGGAAGGGTATTAGGATTGAGTTCGCAAGCGGCTTTCGTAAGAGCGTCTCTTACAAACCCTTCCCGCCGCGGGAGGGGTCGGCCGAAGGCCGGGGGTAGGTAGAAAGGGAGAGGCGGCGCGAAGCGCCGGGGTAGGTCACTCAGGAGGGGTGGCCCAAAGCGCGAGGGTAAGTCGAACGCCGGGAGTAGGTCATAGCGCATCCATCGCAAAAGCCTCATATCACACTCCTCAAAATCGCCTGCAATCGGTCGTAATCTTCCGACAGAAATCCCGCCAGCGCTTTGCCTGCTTTCAGCAGAAACGCCTGCTCGTTCGACTGCGCCGGAGCCGCCTGGCGCAGGCACGCCGCGACAAGCTCATCGGCGGGAGCGCCGCCGAGCGCGCCGGATCCGTTCAGGACGCCGCGCAGGAAGGAGAGGTCGCTGGTGAGCGCGCGGATTTCTTCGTGCGTGCAGGGATAAACGCGGCTATGGACGCGCGGCGAGCGCGGCGGCAGGTGACGGCGCAGCCCCTTGTCGCCGTCGCTGTAGGCGACCAGCAGTCCTGAGAACTCCGTGCGCAGAAGCTCGAAGATCTGCGGCTGCTGCGCGCGCAGTTCTTCCTCGTCTTCATAGCCAAGCGCCGACGGGCGACGGCCCTGCTCCAGCGACGCCGTCTGCGATCCGAACACCAGCGCATAGACCGCCGGCGGCAGCACGATATCCTTGGGCGCGAGCGTCTCGCCAAACGGCAGCGCGAACGGGTCCGGCTCGTCGGCGTCCCCGGTCAGGGCGGCGATCGGCGCGGGCGCCGACGCGCTCGGCTTTCCGATCTTGACGAACGATCCGAACGGCGGCGGGTCATATAACTTCGGAATAATTTCACGCGGGACTTCGAGACACTGCGCGACGAACGTCGTCGTCGATGTCTCCACAATCTCGCCGATCGGGCCTTCGGCGCTCATAGGTCATTGGCCTTTCTGATTAGCGGCCCTCACCCGGCCCTTCGGGCCACCCTCTCCCAATTCTGGGAGAGGGTTAAAATTTGGATCATTAATCCAAAACTCAAAAACTCTGCCTCCCCCTCTCCCAGAATTGGGAGAGGGGGCCGGGGGGTGAGGGCCCAATTCCTATCATTATAGCCTACCCGCCGCCGCGCGCCCCGCAATTGACACCACAATCGCGCCTATGCTAGAATGCCCGGTGGAGATTTCGTTTTGATCCCGCTGCGCGACAACCAACCCACGGAGAGATTCCCGGCCGTCACGATCGCTCTGATCGCGCTCAATGTCGTGATGTTCATCGCGCAGTGGCTGCTTCCCCTGGACGCGTCCCTGACGGCTGTCCCCTATGAATTGACTCACCACGTCGATATCGTTGGGCGCGTCGCGCTGTCGAGTTCCGGACATCTGCTGGCGCCGGGGCAGCATCCCGCCGCCATTTTGACCTATGGCCCCAGCCCCCACCCGCTCTGGATCACCATCTTTACCTCCATGTTCATGCACGCGGGACTCATGCACCTGGGCGGCAATATGCTGTTTCTGTGGGTCTTCGGCAACAACATTGAAGATGCGCTGGGACGATTTCGATTTGTCGTATTTTATCTCCTCTGCGGGCTGGCGGCGGCGCTGCTCCAGATCGCGACGGATCCGAACTCGGTGACGCCGGTGCTGGGAGCGTCCGGCGCGATCGCCGGCGTGCTGGCGGCGTATTATCTGCTGTATCCACGCGCGCGCGTGCTCACGCTGGTCCCGATCAGTTGGTTCGGCTTCTTTGTCGAACTGCGCGCCGGCTGGGTCCTGGCCTTCTGGTTCGCCCTTCAAGTCTACGAGGGGCTTGTCGGGATCGGAATGGAGCGCGGCGGCGGAGTCGCCACCTTCGCGCACATCGGCGGGTTCCTCACCGGGCTGGCTCTGATCCAGCTCTGCGGCGGCCGCCGCCTCGCCCAGCGTCAAAGCAAGCGCGCGGCGCTGATCCCCATTCCCCCCAGCGAACGGGGCTATTCGTGATTGATCTCCGCCATTTTCAAGAACTTTAACTTCCGAGAACCATCCATTGTCAAAAAATACGATCCTGATCCTGCTGATTCTTCTGGGCGTCATCGCCGCCGGCGTCACATTCTCGCATCGCTTGAAGGCGGAATCGCGCAACCGGCGCATTGAGCTTGTCGTGGACTGGGCCGACGCGCAGCAGCTCGCCAACACCACGAGCCTGCCGATCGACGATGTGCTCACACAGCTGCACCACGCCGGCGACGTCACCGATGGTCCGCACAAGCGCCTGGCGGGCGTCACCACGATCGCCGTCAGCGAGGACACGCTGGAATCGCTGCGCGGCAACGGCGTGCTCAGCTACAGCCGTGTCGGCAACAATACGATCCTGACGTTCACGCCCGGATTCGCCGATCAGCAGCAGCGCGTCGAAGACGCCTTCCAGAACAAGATGCGCCTGAAAGTCGCCAAGCTGCCGAATGGGTCGCTGCAAGTCGAGGCGCCGTGGGCGCAGTTCAACGGCCTGCCGATCGGATTGGACGACACCGTCGTGCAGACCGTGCGGCGCAACCATCTGCTCGTGGCGCCCCGCCTGCTCAACTATACGGGCGTCACGGCCCAAAGCATTGCATGGGAGCTCGCGAAGGTCAAACAGCAGTGCCGGGGCGGCGCCGGACCGCTGATCTTCTCGGGATCCGCCGTGCTCGGCAACCGGCCGCTGCTTCAAGCGACCGCCGACGCGATCCATCAGAACGGCTTTACCTACGGCAGCGTCGAGTTCGCGAAGACGCTCGGCGACGCGGATCTGTCCCGGATGGCGGCGCCCGATATGGTGCGCGTCCACAGCATCGGCAACGATGAGATGGGAACGATGGACGAGCCGACCGCGCAGGAGCGCTTCGTGCGCGCCGCTAAGGAGCGCAATATCCGGGTCTGCTATGTGCGCCTCTTTATCAACGGATTGGTGGGCGAGCCGGACGTGATCCAGGCGAACACGAAGTTCCTCGCGAAGATCGTGGACGGGATTTACACGGCGCATCAGACCGTCGGCGGTCCCGCGCATCCGTACGCCGACGATCCCACGCCGCCGAAATGGGCGCGCCTGCTGATGGGACTGGGCGTGGCGGCGGGCCTGCTGCTGCTGCTGCGCGCCTTTACGGGGATCGACGGCGCGGCGTTCGCGATCGCGGCCGCGGTCGCGGTCCTGCTCTGCCTTGGCCTCGCCTGGCCCGAACTGTCCATGAAGGGGCGGGAGATCCTGGCGCTGATCGCCGCCTGCATCTTCCCGGCGCTGGGCTTCTGCGTCATGCCTGTGCGCGCTCTGACGAAAGCCAACAGCAAGTCGACGCGCTGGATTCTCGCGGAGGCGCTGGGCGAATATATCCGCATCACGATCTCGACGCTGGCGGGAGTGCTGATCGTCGTCGGCCTCCTCTCCGGGCGCATCTTCTTGCTGAAGATCGATCAGTTCCTCGGAGTCAAAGCCGTCTTAGTGGCGCCCGTTCTTCTCGTCGCCCTTTACTATGGCCTGGGGCTGTTCCAGTTTGACCGCCACGCGCCATGGAGCGCGCGGCGCGACCATATTCTCGCGCAGCTGCGCGCCCTCGCCGCGCAGCCGCTGCTGCTGGGGCAGGTCGTGCTGGGAATCGTCACGCTGGTGGCGCTGGCGCTGTTCGTCGCCCGCAGCGGCAACGATCCGGGCGTCGGCGTCTCCGCGAGCGAGCTGAAGATGCGCGCCCTGCTGGATAAGTATCTGCTGGTCCGTCCCCGCACCAAGGAGTTCCTGCTCGGCCACCCCGCCCTGCTGTTCGGTCTCGCGGCGGCCGCTTCCGGGAGGTTCAAAAAGGCGATCGTCCCTCTGCTAATCGTCGGCGCCATCGGCCAGTCGTCCCTGCAAGACACGTTCTGCCACCTGCATACGCCGCTGCTGCTTTCCAGCCTGCGCGCGCTGATCGGATGGGCGCTCGGCGCTTTAGTGGGCGCGATCCTGTACGCCGTCGCGCTCGCCATCGCGCGCCGCCAGGACGGCGCGCAGACGGTCCGGAGCGCGTCTTGAGCGCCCGGGGGCCGCGCGTCGCCCTTTCCGGCTATTACGGCTTCGCGAACGCCGGCGACGAAGCCGTCCTCGCCGGCCTGATCCAGTCCCTGCGCGCCGGCGGCGGCGCCGATCTGACGATCGACGCGCTCAGCATCGCGCCGGAGGAAACGGCGGCGACCCACAGCGTCACGGCCAGCCATCGCTATCAAGTCAAAGCGCTGATAGAATCGCTCCGGCGCGCGGATCTGCTGCTGAGCGGCGGCGGCAGCCTGCTGCAAGACGTCACCAGCGCGCACGGGGTCTTTTACTATCTCGGCGTCGTGCGTCTTGCCCAGATCCTGGGCAAAAAGACGATGTTCATCGCGCAGGGAATCGGCCCGCTGATCCGTCCGCGCACGCGCCGCATGGTCGCCTCGGTCGCCAACCGTCTGGACGCCGTCACGGTCCGCGACCCAGAGTCCCTCGCCCTGCTCCGCGAAATCGGCGTGAGCCGGCCGCCCATGGAAGTCACCGCCGATCCCGCCCTGCTGCTCACCTCCCGCGCTCCCAGTACTGGGACACGAGAAGGCCAGATCGCCGTGTCTCTGCGTCCCTGGGCGCAGAGCGCGGAATCGCTGCCGGAGATGGTCGCGAAGGCGTCCGCGATTGGCGCGCCGAATGCGCGCGCGATCGCCGTCGCGATGCAGCCGCAATCGGATTTCGCGCCCATGGAACAGTTCGCGCGGCAATGGCGTCAGACAAGCGACCAACAGACCGTTTCCCTTCCCGCATCGGCCGACGCGCCGCTGCCGCTGCCGGATCTGCTGTCCGCGATCGGCTCCAGTCAGATGGTCGTCGGCATGCGGCTGCACGCGCTCATTCTCGCCGCGGCGGCGGGCGTTCCCTCAGCGGCGCTCGCGTACGACCCCAAAGTCGGGGCGTTCATGCGCTCCACGGGGCAGGAGGACGCCGTTCTGGACGTTCACGCCGCCGATCAGGCGGCGCTCGACCAAACGATCGCCAGGGTCTGGGCCGAACGCGCCGAGCGCGCCGGACGGCTTCATGAAGCGCTGCCCCCGCTGCGCGCTTCGGCGATGCGGAATGCGGAAATAGCTTTGGATCTCATTCGACGAAGGTAGGATCAAACGATGTCTTCAGTGCAACCAGCCAGGCTGATCGCTCTCGGCTTCTTCGCGGCGTTTCTGGCCGGCTGCGGCGGAGGCGGCGGCCTGGATAACGGCAACCCCGGCGGCGGTGGCGGCGATCCCAATACGGCGGTTTTGGTCGGCAAAGTCGTCGGCTCCGACGGCGGCCCGATCCCCGGCGCGATCGTCACGATCGACGACGGCAACCAGACGACCACGCTGTCGCAGGGCGGCTTCCAGCTCACGAATCTGGCGCCCGGCGTCCATCGCCTCTACGCGCAGACCAATGTCGCCGGCGCCAACTATACCGGCAGCACGCAGGTGCTGACCAACTCCAGCACGACGACATCCAACGCGATCATCCAGCTTTCGCCGTCCGGCCAGCAGGCGACAATCGTCGGCTCCGTCAGCGACAGCAGCGGCCGGCCGCTGCGCGACGCGCGCGTCTTCCTCGGCGTTCCGGTCTCCTCCCCGACTTCGAACGGCGATGTGCAGTCGCTGGTCGCCTTCGCGGATAACAACGGCAACTATCGGATCCCCAACGTCCCCACGACCAATCCCTCCTACACGCTCACCGCGTCCCTGCTGGGATATCAGAATGGGACGTCGAATCTGAGCGGTCTGAGCAGCGGGCAGACGCGCACGATGAACTTTGGGCTGGCGCGGTCATTCAACCAGAGCACGCTGACGCCGACGAACCTCTCGGCGCAGTCCTTCACGCAGCCGTCCACGGCGCTGAGCGCGAACGCCCGAAGCGGCGCGCAGGCGCACGCGGCGTCCCAGGGAAGTGTGTACAACCAGATCCGGCGCACGCTGAGCCCGGCGTACGCCCAGGCTGTCAGCGGACTGCATCCGGCGCTTCAGATCAAAGCGCTGCGCACGCAGAGCCATGTGGCCGGCTTCGGCAGCTACGCGGTCTCGGTGGACCTCTTCTTCGATGAGTCCTCGCGCACCAGCCTGTCCGGCTTCCGGGTTTACCGAGGCGACGGCAACGCCGCGCTGACGGCTTACGATTTCCTCCAGGACCCGGTCGCGAATACCTTCACCGATCTGGACCCGTCGTACTTCGCCGACCAGCAGTATCGCTTCGCCGTCAGCGCCGTCAACACGGACAGCTCGGAAACCGGCCTGTCGAACACCGCGACGGTCGTGCCGCTGGGCCAAATGCTGCTCAGCCAGCCGGGCCAGAACCAGACGCTCAATAATCCATTGACCGTGAGCTGGCAATCTGTAAACGGCGCGACGGCGTACGCCGTGTTCGCTTACAACGAATATCCCACCGACGGCTCGGTCCCGATCGCGAAGAACACAACCTTGGCGGCCTCGGCCCGTTCGTACACGTTCCCTGGAAACTTCACCACGGGAGACTACTGGATCGTGGCGGCGGCCTCGGCGGATAGCGGAGCGGAGATTAGCGTAAGTCAAATTACGAACGTTCATGTGCGATGATTTCGGATCGCGCGAGAAAGTCGCCTATCATACCACGATACCCGGCAAATTTACAGGTAATGAATTTTCCGGGCATCGCCATAATTAATACCGGAGGCGGCAAGCGAAAGGAGCGAGTTCTATGGCAGCTATGTCTGTCCCCTCGAACGCCGTTTTAGCTCAGCAATCCCCGGTAGTCGGTGACGATCAACAGAACGTCAAGTTGACAAAGCGTGAGATTGAAGTTCTAACGCACGTGATCCAGGGGAAATCGAGTCGGGAAGTGGCGGATACGCTCTTTGTCAGCAAGCGCACGGTGGATTTCCATCTGGCGAATGTCTATGACAAGCTGCATGTCAGCAATCGGGTGCAGGCGTTCCGCCGCGCCACCCGTCTCGGATTGATCCCGTACGAGGCCCAGTTCGCCGACTGACGATCTCGTCTTTCGTCGCAATCAGGCAATTATCGTTCGCAATGCCGCAGGCAACCCCAAAAGGGCGGGAGACGAAAGTCTCCCGCCCGATTTTTGTGTGTCCCCTTATGCTATAATATCCGAAGCGCTGTATTTTGCTTACCGGGCAAACTTTGGAGAAAACGATTGATTGAGGCGGCGGGCCTGACGAAAACTTATGACGGCGGCGTGCGCGCCGTCGATGCGCTGACTTTGTCGGTGCCGGCCGGAGAGCTGTTTGGATTTCTTGGCCCCAATGGGGCCGGTAAAACGACGACGATCAAAATGCTGGTGGGGCTGCTGACGCCCACCAGCGGCTCGGCGCGCGTCGCCGGCTACGACCTTCAGGCGCAGTCCCGCGAGGCGAAACAGCGGATTGGGTATATTCCTGACAATCCGTTTCTTTATGAGAAGCTGACCGGCCGCGAGTTTCTGGACTTTATCGCCGACCTTTATGGGATGCCGGCGGGACGACCGCGCGCGCAGGAGATCGATCGGCTGCTGGAGATGCTGGACCTTGCGGGCAAGGGCGATCAACTGATCGGCAGCTTTTCGCGCGGCATGCGGCAGAAGATGGCGATGGCCTCCGCGCTGCTGCACGAGCCGAAGGCGCTGTTTCTGGACGAGCCCACCGTCGGCCTCGATCCCAGCAGCATCCGCCGTCTCAAGGATATTCTCAGAAATCTATGCCGTGAACGAGGAGTCGCCGTCTTTCTTTCCACGCATACGCTGGAAGTGGCGGCCGAGATCTGCGACCGCGTCGGCGTGTTCCATCGCGGCAAGCTGGTCGCGCTGGGCAGTCCGGCGGAGCTGACGCACGATTCGGCTCTGGGCCGCCTGGAAGACGTCTTCCTCGCCCTGACGGAATCGGCGGCGGTCGGCGCGTTGATCGAAACGGAACTTTCATGAACACCAAACGCAGACTATCGCTGCTGAGCGCCCCCCTCGCCGCACTGGCGCTCACCGGATGCAGCGCCGACATGCAGGCGAACAGCAAGATTCAGGACAATCTGGTCGAATGTGCGCGGCAGGCGCAGATCGGCAAGACCCAGGAAGCGCGCGTCTGGGCCGACCGCGCCATTCAGGTCGATCCCAAGAAGCAGGAGACCTATACCGGGGCGCTTGAAATCGACGCGAATACTCCGCAGCAGATGTTTTTCGGGAGCGCTCCCACCATCAGCATCGGCTTGATCTTCGACGTGGTGGGAGACGATCCCACGCTGATCTCCTATATGCGCGACGCCACGCGCAAGTTTCCGGGCGATATCGAAGCCTGGGAGCTGCTGGTGGAGGCGGAAGACCGATTGGGGCAGACCGCGCAGAAGACTCAAGACGCCAAGATGATGGCGGCGCAAGTTGACCTGGCGATGCGAAAGCCGAAAGCGAAGATCGACGGGAAGCTGACGGCGCAGCTCGGACAGGCCTATTTCGATGCGGGCGATGAAGTGAACGGCGAGCTGAACTACCGCAAGGGGATCGCGACGTACTCCACCGATCCGATCCCGCAAAACGGCCTGGCTTATCACTTCGCGGTCACCAACAACAAGCCGCATCTGAAGGAAGCGCTCGACCTGGCGAACCAGGCGCTGAAGCTGACGAAAGTTCAGGAACAGACATCGGGCCATCCGGAAGAAGTGACGAACGAGAAACTCGGGGCCATCCAGGATACGATCGGCTGGGTGCAGTATCGGCAGGGAAATTATCAGGCCGCGCTGATGAGCCTGATGGACGCCGTGGCCGGCGCGCCGGATGTGGCGGAAATCCGCTACCACCTGGCGATGGTGTATCTGGCGATGGGCAACGCGTTCGCCGCGCGCACCGAGCTGCGCCACGCGCTCCTGCTCCATCCCGATTACGCGGACGCGCAGACGCAGTCGAATCTGCTGCAAAACGTCCCGCCGCCCAAGCCCGATCCCGAAGACGATGCGGATTAATTGCTTGTCAGAAATATTTCATGGATGAGTCGCGGTTTCATGGCCGGTCGCTAAAGTTGGAGTATAATATAATCGCAATTAAGCGTGCGGACATTAATTCTATGCCCGGGTGGTTTCTATCGGGTTGTCCCAATTGACCAGCCATTGAGCGGCGTGATTGCGTTACCGTGAAAAATAACTCATGATGGGTAACCAACGGCTCGGCCGAAGCACGCTGCACAAGGAACTGTGTCGGGTGAGAAGAATATCTCGGACAAGTCTTATCTGGGCCAAATCGCTCCTACCGCTTTTGCTGATGGGCGCTGTCGCGCACGCCGCGTTCGGCGCCGAATGCGCCGCCTACCCGCCGAGCCCCAGCGGCAAGATCCTCGTGACGCATCCCAATATTGTCTGGCGTGTGGTTCCCAAAGGCGAAGCGCACATCACCAAGGTCACCCTTTCCCTCAACGATAAGGAAGTCTCCGCGCAGTTCGACGCGGCTAAGTCCGCCGTCACGGCGCAGCCGGACTCGGACCTCACCCCCGGATCGTATACGGTGAAGTGCACGCTTTACTTCAGCGACGACTGCACCATCGACCAGGAATGGTCGTTCGTCGTGGCGGAAGGCGCGGTGGCGTCGATGCCGGCCGCGACCTCCGATCAAAAGGACGCGCTCGCGGTCGTGAACGACATCCGCCAGTTCATCTCTTTGCCGGCCTTTGCCCTCAATGCAAGCCTCTGCGGCGCCGCGATGGACCACACGAAGTATCTCGACACGCACAAGGAGTTCGGCCATACCGAGACGCCAACGCTGGCGGGGTTCACGGGAAAAACGCCGGGGGAACGCGCTTCCGCGCATGGCTATCCTTACGTCAACTACGAAAACGTCAGCAGCGGCATTGTCTCGTTCGCGGACTCGATTTTGGATCTCTTCGACGCCCCCTACCACCGCGCGCCGTTCCTGCAGCCCGGCCCGGGCGACTTCGGAGCGGCGACCATCTCGGACAAGACGACGCTGGAGTTCGGCGTCGCCGGCAAAAAGGGAACCGTCTTTTACCCCTTCGACGGCGAGACCGGCGTGCCGATCCAGTGGTCCGCTCCGGAATCTCCCGATCCGCTGCGCTTGTGGGGTGCCACCAAGCCGGTCGGCTATATCATCACGATGTTCTATTTCAGTCCGGACGGCGAAAAGATCAGCGTGACCTCGGCCTCGCTGCAAACGGCGTCCGGCGTCCCCGTCCCCTGCTACGTCAACACGCCCGCCAACGACAACGCGCTCAGCAACGGCCTGTTCGTCATCCCTCAGCACCCGCTCAAGCCTCAGACGACCTATGTCGTGACCGTCAAGGCCGCCACCGTCAGCGGCGCGGATCTTTCCCAGAAGTGGAAGTTCACCACCCGCTCCGGGTCCGACCTTGAACTCGCGCGCGGCACCCTTCGCCCCAAGGGCGAACTGGCGACGAGCAAGTAGATCTCCCGCCGCGAAATTCCCTCGCCACGCCTGCAACCTTTTCGGCCATGCTGTGTCTCACCCTTCAATAGTCGCCGACGATTGAGGAGCCACGCCCATGTTACGCCGAGAAGAACGCCGCCGCGCCGGCGCTCCCGAAGAGCCCGACGGATGCCTGCGCGCCATCATGGACCTTCTGCTGTTCGACTGGCTTTTCAGCTTCCTGATGGACATTGGCTGCTCTTCCTGCATGACGATGGCGCTCACCGCCTGCGCCGTCATTGTGATGCTGACGCATGGAATGTCCCATTTGCCGCATCATCGCCCTCTGGCGCTCGCCTGGAGGCCGCTGCGGGGCGATCGCGGGTGAGATGGGCTCCTAATCCATTTCCCTGGCCGGCAGCGCCTGGCCGCCGGCATGAATCTCTGGCTGGCGGCGGATGTACTCGGCGAGGTCCGCCGTTTCGCTTTTGGAGACGGTGAAGGCGGCGTAGTTGGCGGCCCAGCGGAACCGGGTTTCCGGAGGCAAGGCATGGCTGACATGCTGCGCGGCGGCGGCTTTGAGATGCGCGGCGAGATGATCGACGGGAAGAGTGCTGGGGATGCGCGCCAGCAGGTGCAGGTGATTGTCCGTCCCGCCCACGGCGAGGGCTTCGACGCTCATTTGGGCCGCGATTTCCTGAATAAATTCGTACAGCCGGGATTGGTCCAGGCCGGCAAGCGCCGGTTCGCCGCCCCAGGCGCTCCAGATGAGATGGACATAGAGCTCCGTCTTCTTTGTTCGCATGCTTTATTGTACCTGGATGGGGAAATGTGATGGCGGAGATGACTGAGGACGAACAGCTCTCGATGCTGATGAAGGCGGTGCGGCTGCGGGTCGAAGGACGGCCGGTGGACGCGTATTATTTGCTGCAAACGGTGCTGGAGGCCGCGCCGGGCAATGACGCGGCGCGCAAGATGCGCGACGAGATTTATCAGCAGCAGCGCGGCGTGTACACCGTTTATATTTACGCTGGAAGAAATCTCAGAATTCCCTACAAAGTCCCGCTCAACTCCAAATCCATTCCCAGTCTCTTTGGGGGCAGATCCATGCCGGACTGGCTGCCGAAGATGCAGGCGGGCGTACTCGCCATCGGCGGCGCGGCGTGGCTGGCGATGCGCCTGTTCCTGCGCGGCGCCGGTGCGACGGTTTATCACAGCATGGCGGCCCAGAGCGACATCGTACGTTACGGCGTGGGGAGCCCGCTGACGGTTTTCGCCCTGATCCTTGGCGCGGCGGCGCTGCTGGCCGTGGGCGTCGGCTTGATCGTGAGCGCGGAGATGAGTCGCCGGGAGGCGTTTCAAGAGATGCGGCGCGGGGAAAATCCCCAGTATGAGAACTTTCACCCATAGCCAAACGTAATACGCGCAACGCGCTCTGACGGCGCTCAGCCTCGTCGCCGCACTCGCGGTCCCGTGCCAGGCTCAGACGGGCATCAAACCGGGCGATATGTCGTCGGTATACCAGCACGCCCCGCCGTCGGCGGGACGCTATCAGCCCAATGTGACGCACGGCGCCTCCAACGAATACCACGCGCCGCCGGCCGAGTTCGGCTACGTCCAGGATCATCCACGCGTTCAGGAATACGCGAAGCGAACCGAGCAGGACCTCACTCCCCGGCAAATCAACAAAGGCTTCGTCGCTCACCAAAAGGCCATCAGCAAAGCGGCCGCGCAGCGCGCCAAGAACTTCACCCCGTCCGGGGCGCGAAGGACGCAGTAAAGAATTACTCAGAACGTGCGGCGCAGGGCACGCGCCACGCCGCGCGTTCCATCGCTTTCCCCATACTTCATCCCCATGGCTTTCTCGCCGCCAACAGAATCAATCACCAAATGACATGCGTAATCACATTTATCACATTGACCAGACGTTCGTAATCCGCTATGATATAGACACATAAAGATATGAGGCGCTGAGAGTTTTTTGCCCCCGATCTTCATGACATTATCAATACTATCCTCAGGAGACAAAACACTATGAAACGCAATTCAGGGTTCACTCTGATTGAGTTACTCGTTGTCATCGCGATCATTGCGATTCTTGCAGCCATTCTCTTCCCGGTTTTCGCCAAAGCACGTGAGAAAGCGCGGCAGATTAGCTGCGCCAGCAATATCCGTCAGATTGGCTTGGGCGTTATGCAGTATACGCAAGACAATGACGAAATCACGCCGGGCGGCTGGATTCCTTTCCCGACAACCGCTCCTCATTGGGGGCAGGTTATTCAGTCCTACATCAAGAGCAAGCAGGTATTCAAGTGCCCCGACGACAGCGGCACGAGCACATCGTTCTCCAGCGATGACCCAAACTACGGTCCCAGATTCCATAATAGCTACGCTATCAATTATGATGCGATGCAGACTGGATATGAGAACATTGGCCTCCCTTTGGCAAGCTTCAACGCGCCGGCAGGCACCGTATACATCGTTGATAAGGGGCAGACGTCCATGAATACCGCCCCATTTGTTACACCGAACACAGCCGTGAAAGATGGCTGTCTGTTTTTTGCGGACCCCGTCGGAGGCACAACCAATCAGTTTGACAAGAGCGGCAATATGTCCGGCGGCGACGGCAACTGGTGCGCGCCTCTCGCGCGGCATACAGACCTCGCAAACGTCGCGTTCGTGGATGGGCATGTGAAGGCGATGCGACTGAGCGCCTTCTTCTACGGCGGCAGTCCGTTCATTGATCCGGCCAAGAGCCAGTAATTACGAACTCGGTCAGAGTTTCGTTTGAAAGCAAGCCCGCCCCAGTATTTTCATGCTGGGACGGGTTTCTTTTTTGCAAGACAAGCTGGCTTCTACTGGCCCATGCTGTAAATCGTTCGGATATCGACGGGGGCGAGGGCGGTGTCGTAGAGCTGGACTTCGTCGATGACGCCGGTGGCGAATTCGCTGAAGCCGCCGGCGGCTTTGGCGCGGCCGAAGACGGTGGGGCCGTCGGCGCGCTGTTGTGGGGGGACGTGCGAGACGCTTTCCTGCGCGCCGTTCACGAAGAGGGTGATGGTCTTGTTCGCGGCGCTGTAGACGCCGGCGAGGTGGAACCACCGGCCGATGGCGGCGGACGTGACGGACTCGGCGTGTTCGGGGTCCATGGAAAAGGCGAAATGGCGCGTGTCCTGGCGCATCTGGAGACAGAAGGCGCTTTGCTCGGGGCCGTCGAGGCTGACGAACGATTGGAAGCTGTTCAGATTGGCGAGTTTGACCCAGCAGGCGACGGTGAAGCTCTTGGTGTTATCGACAACGGCTCCGGGGATTTCGACGCCGCCGGGATGCAGGAAGGTGATGGACGACATCCCCATTTTGCGGTCGCCGGACCATGCCGCCCCCGCCTGGAGTTTGCCGCTGTGCCCGTGACCCGATTGATCGCTCACGACAAGGCTTGAGTCGTCATCGCAGGGCCAGTAGCCCACCAGATGACGATTGAGATCCGACGCCGCGCCTGCGGCGCCGTCCGGGCCGCCCGAATTTTTCTCGGATCCCGCCGGGGGTGTTCCCCCGCCCTTGATGGCGAGCGAATCGATGACTGCCCAGCCGCCGACGGGCGTGATCTGGATCACATGGTTGCCGGCCGGCAGTCCCGTGATGCTGAAGATTTTGAAATGGGCGTCGGTCGTGGCCGCGCTCAGGTCGATCGTCGCCTGATCCTTGTCGTCGATCGAGACGGTGACCTTGCCCACGCGATGCGAGCGCCGGTCCGCGACCACCGTCATCGCGCACATGCCATAGACGTCCACGCCCGAGCCCTGGAACGTGTACATGGCGTACGTCCCCGGCCCGCCCGCGTGCGCGGCGCCGTCCGGCAGCGCGGCGTTCTCGTAAGGGTCCATGCCGTACCACATCCAGCCGGCGGCGTCGTTCTTGACCACGGTCTCCGGAGGGTCGGCGGAGGGGGGCTCCGCCGGAGCGCGAAGGGCGCCGAAGCCGGCGCATGTCAGCGCCAGGGCCGCCCAAAATACCCTGCTGCGTTTCGAAATCATTACTCTCTCCCAGGCCGAAGCCCATGTTTACGCGGCAATATTAAGGCGGCTCGCTTCAGCGCGAACCGCCTTATTTTACCATTGAACCGCGAAAATCACAAATGGAGAGCGCCGGCGCGCGTCCAGTCGGGGGTGAATAATGAGGGGTGTTTAGCCGCCAGCGCTATAGATGGCGCTGATGTCGGGAGGAAGCAGGGCGGCGTCGTACATGCGGACTTCGTCGATGCTGCCGGCGACGAAATCAGTGTAGTTGCCCAGGAATTTGGCGCGGCCGATGACGGTGGTCCCGTTGGCGCGGGTCGGCGCAGGGATCTTGGTCGTGCCTTCCAGGTTCCCGTTCACGAAGATCGCCAGCGTCTTCGTGGGAGCGTCGTAGACACCCGCGATATGATACCACTGGCCCACAACCAGAGGGGTTGTGGCGTCGGCGTGATACGGGTGCATGGTGAACCCAAAGCGGTGCGTGTCGTCGCGGGTTTGCAGGAAGAAGCCGCTCTGGTCCGCGCCGTCCATGCTGACGAAGGTTTGAAACCCGCCGTTCAGGCTGGTGAGGCTATTCAGCTTGACCCAGGCCATCACCGTGAAGCTCTTAGAGGTGTCGATGACCGGCTCGGGGATCTCGACCCCGCCCGGCTGCGGGAACGAAACCGCGCCCTTCCCCATCTTGCCTTCCTTCGACCAGGCGGCGCCGGCCTGGAACGTCCCGTTGTGTCCGTGGCCGGACTTGTCCGCGAGGGTCTCGCCCGCGCCTTCGTCGCACGGCCAGTAGCCCACCAGATGTCCTTTTCCCACCAGGTTCGCCGCCGCCGATTCGGCGGCGCCTCCGCCGCCGTCGGAGCCCGCCGTGACGGCGAGGGAATCGATCACCGCCCAGCCGCCGACCGGGCTGACTTGCAGCACATGGTTGCCGCCGGACAGTCCCTTGATGCTGAAGATTTTGTAATGGAAGTCGGTATCGGTGGAGGAGACATCGATGGTTCCCTGCACCTGATCGTCGATGGAGACTTTGACCTTGCCCGTCCGGTGCGTGCGCTTATCCGCCACAACGGTCATGGAGCGCATGCCGTAGACATCGACGCCCGAACCCTGGAACGTATACATGGCGTACGTTCCCGGCCCGCCCGCGTGCGCGGCGCCGTCCGGCAGCCCGGGATTCTCGTACGGGTCCATGCCGTACCACATCCACCCCGCCGCATCGTTCTTGACGATCGTCTGGGCTTCCTCGGAGGCGGCCGCATCCCCGCTTGGGTCGGTCACGGCGTACGCGGCGGTCGCGCCGGCGAGGCTCAGCAGCGCCGTCACGGCCGCGCACGTCGCCTTCACCCACTGGCTGATCATGGTTCTCTCCTGAATAACAATGATGTCTTTTCGTACAAATTATACGAGAGCCGCCAAAGCGCGTTCACATCAAATATTACCATTTAATCACCAATGGATCAAGCGGTAACCTGAAAAAGCAGGCAATCGGCCAAAGCGCGCCCGATTGCCTGTGCGTACGCGTCACTTGTTGGCGCTATAAAGCGAGTCGATCTCGACAGGCGTCAGGGCGACATCGTAGATCCGGATGTCGTCGATGGCGCCGTAGACAAAGTCCGTGAAGTTGCCCCCGTACTTCGCGCGTCCGAAGGCGGTATTGCCGGTGGCCCGCGCGGCGGCCGGAGCGCGCTCCGTGGCTTCCAGCTGGCCGTTCACATAGACCGACAGCGTCTGCCGGGTCGCGCTGTAGACGCCCGCCAGGTGATACCACTGTCCGGGCTGCGGCGAGACCGGCGCGAACGCGTGGACGGGGTCCAGGGCGAACGTAAATCGATTCCCGTCGGCGTGGACCTGGAGGAAGAAGCCGCTCTTGTCGTCGCCGTCGATGCTGACAAATGTCTCGTAGCCGCTCAGCTTGTCCAGCTTGACCCAGGCGGCGACGGTGTAGCTCTTGGTCGTATCGATGACCGGCCCGGAGATCTCGACGCCGCCGGGATTGGGGAACGAGAGCGCGCTTCGTCCGACCTTGGCGTCGGTCGTCCACGCCGCGCCGGCCTGGAAGTACCCGGTCTGCCCGCGTCCCGATTTGTCGGCCACGGTCGTCCCGGAGCCTTCATCGCAGGGCCAATAGCCCACCAGGTGCGACTTCCCCACTTCCGCCGCCGCCGAGGCGTCGTGCGAGCTGGTTTCCCCCGGCGCGCTGCTGATCACCAGCGAATCCACTACCGCCCATCCGCCGACCGGATTGACCTGTAAGACATGGTTCCCGGCGGCCAGACCGGTGATGCTAAAGATCTTGGCGTGGTAGTCGATGTTGGTGTCGCCCAGATCGATCGTGCCCTGCTCTTTGTCGTCGATAGAGATCGTGACCTTGCCCGTCCGGTGCGTGCGCTTATCCGCAACCACCGTCATCGCCCGCATGCCATAGACATCGACGCCCGAGCCCTGGAACGTGTACATGGCGTACGTCCCCGGCCCGCCCGCGTGCGCGGCGCCGTCCGGCAGCGCAGCGTTCTCATAGGGGATCATGCCGTACCACATCCAGCCCGCCGCATCGTTCTTGACGACAGTTCCCGTCGCCGCCGACCCGGCGCCGCCATCCACGTTCGGATCGGTCACCGCCTGGGCGGCTCCCAGCGTCGTCCCCGCCAGCGCGCACACGGCGGCCACGCGTATCGCCGTCCAAAAACTCGGCTTGATCATGGCTTGTCTCCTGAATGGCAACAATATCTTTTCATACAGATAAACACACGAGGAATGAATGCGTATTCAACACCTCATTTTACCATTAATTCGCCTAGCAGACAAGCGGGGAATGAATAATTGTCAGTACATTGCATTAACGATTTATAGAAAATCTCGATCGCCTTGGAAACCCGGCAAGAAACTCACGGGACGTTCATCGGCGCCCCTGGGATTAACGCCCGGCGAGATAAAGATCCATGACGTCGTCGGCCGAGAGGTTCGTATCGTAAAGCCGCACTTCGTCGATGCTCCCGGTCACGAAATCCGTATAATTCCCCCGATACTTCGCCCGCCCGATCACGGTATGCCCATAGGCGCGGTAGGCGGCGGGCACGGGAGACGTGGTCTGGAATTCGCCGTTCACATAGAGCGTGGAGGCGCGCGCCTTGGAGTCGTAAACTCCGACAAGGTAATACCAGACTCCGGTTTGCGCGGCCGCAATCGAGTACGTCCGCCCTGGATCCAGGGACAGGGAAAAGCGGTTGCTGTCCGTTGTGTACTGCAAGAAAAACCCGCTCTTTTCTCCGCCATCCACACTGACGAACGTTTGATATTTCGTGAGATCGGTGAGCTTCACCCAGGCGGCGACGGTATAGCTTGCCGAGGTGTCTACAATCGGCTCGTCGATCTCAACGCCGCCCGGTTTGGGGAAGGAGAGCGCGCTCGCTCCCCCTTTGGCGTCGGAGGTCCACGCCGCGCCCGCCATCAGATAACCGTTATGCCCATGGCCGGAGAGATCCTTCACGGCCGCGCCCGCGCCCTCGTCGCAGGGCCAGTACCCCACGAGGCGCTTCTTCAGCGCTTCGCCGCCGATCGACATCCCTTTCGCCCCGCCTGCCGCCGAGTCGCCTGTGATTTCCAGCGAGTCCACCACGGCCCAGCCGCCGACCGGCGTGATCTGAATCACATGGTTGCCCGCCGCCAGCCCCTTAACGCTGAAGATCTTGGCGTGATAATCGATGTTGGTGTCGCCGACATCGATGGTCGCCTGCTCCTGATCGTCAATCGAAATCTTGACCTTGCCCACCCGGTGCGTCCGTTTGTCCGCCACCACCGTCATCGCCCGCATGCCATAGACATCGACGCCCGAGCCCTGGAACGTGTACATGGCGTATGTCCCCGGACCGCCCGCGTGCGCGGCGCCGTCCGGCAGCGCGGCGTTCTCATAGGGGATCATGCCGTACCACATCCAGCCCGCCGCATCATTCTTGACAACCGTCCCAGGCGCAGCGGCGCCATCCGCGTTAGGGTCGTCAATCGCATGGGCCGCGCTCAAAGTCGCCATCAGCAGCGCCGCGACGACAGTCATGCGCATCGCCACCCAAAACCTCGGCTCGATCATGGCGTCACTCCTGAACAACAATAATATCTTTTCATACAGATAACAAGATTAATGGTCCTGCGCCTGCATATCCTCCACATTCTACCATTGATTTACCTAGCAGACAAGCGGGTTTGTTGCAGGTGTCAATAAATATACTACTTCAAGCAATATTTTCAATTTCCTGGCAAAATGACGTGGCAGGGTTGTGGGGGAGATCCAGGTGGAGTTACACGAAAGAGATTTCTTGCAGCCGGAGGACTTCCGGCTACCGGGGCTGATGGCGTGGATGTAAGACGTATGCGTGGCGCGTCGTTAGGCAGGCGAATGAATTCGCGCCTACAAGTACGGTCACCCGCCTTCGCGGGTTCAGAAAGGTAACGCGATGTCGGACACAATTCCATTCCACATTAACGTCGATTTACATGAGAAGGTTAAGGCAGAAGCCTCCCGCCAAAACGTCAGCGTCGATCGGTTGATCATTAACGCCGTTGAGTTGTATTTGGAGACGGAAAAAGAGCGTGTGTGGCGCGTGGGATTTGAGGCGATGGGGCGCGATCCGGATACTAACAACGTGGATTATTTGTTGTCGGCCGGGCGGGAAGTTGTGTTTCACGATATCAGAAGCGAGTAGTGGTGGAAACCGTTACTCATAATCCTTCATCCATTTCTGATATTCAGGCTTGAAACAATCAGCCCAGATACGCCGCATCATTGGCGTTACGTTAAAAACGTGGTCAGGATCGGTATCTGTTTCTTCTACATCAACTCTGCACCAGTATCGAATTGTGTGGAGATGAATTAAAAAATTCTGACGCAATAGACGCTCGATCCGCACTTCGAATGCTTCTCTATCTTTGATTTTCAAATCGGGTTCACACAGGTAATCGTCAAACGAAGAGACGATCAATTCCATCATACCGTGCTTATGGTTGATATCAAAATCGCCATTTTCGTAGAGATCAAAGAATTCGGGCAGGCGATCTGCGTCAGCACAAACAATTTCCCAGTCTTGAGACGCAGCACGATCTGGCGGCAGATTCAGCATAATCTTCAAACTCAAGGCGGTCTCCGCATTTACCCAATGCGGCGGCTCTGTCTCATTCATGCTAAACCTATACTAACTCTAAATCGGGATCAAGCGTTCGCTCACGATGATGCGCTTCTTGATTCTGGATATACGCCCGAATATACCCGATATCTTGCCGCCGCAGCGTGAACGCTCCATAAGCGCCCTGCCACTTGAAAATATTGCCATTTTGCGAAGCGATATTCAATGCATAAGAACTGACGGCCTTCATTTGCTTTACCATCCACGCGACAGTCACCGTTGCTGGAATCCGCACCAGAACATGCACATGATCCGCCACCCCACCCACCTCAAGAACCTCGCCTCCCTGCTTCTCGCATTCATCTTTCAGAAGTCGATAAACATTCGGCCGAATATCGGCCGTGATAAACGGCAGACGATCCCATGTCGCCCAAACCAAATGAACAAATAGTTCCGTATGTGTTGCTCTCATAGTCTTGATACTCTTAGACCAATGCACAATCCGGAAACCCAAATATTAAGTTTTTCGAATTGAAGATACCCCTTCGATTTCCTCTGAACCCGCGCAGGCGGGTGACCGTACTTGTAGGCGCGAATGAATTCGCCGGCCTAACGACGTGCGTTGCATACACCTCACTATGATTTGCGTTCCCGTGTCATTCGCAAACAGAGAACGCAAACAAACAAAACCCGCCGGTCTCACGACCGGCGGGCCTCACCTCAAATCCCTACACTACTTCTTAACCCTACGAACACCCCAAACTCGTCCCACACTGCATGCACTTGTAGCAGGCGCCGCTGCGGATCGTGATCGCGCCGCATTCGGGGCACGGAGGCGCGTCGCTTTGGCTGCGGAAGGTTTCGCGCTCGTGGTCGGCGATGGTCGCGGGACCGTCGGAGACGGGGAGTTTGATGACGCCGTTGGTTCCGTTACCGTTCGAGCCATTGCCGTTGCCGTTTTTGGCGGGGGCGGGCGCGGCGACTTCGGGTTCGGGTTCCTGGTCCACGAGGAGGCCGACGTTGTGACGCTCGTTTTTGGCGAGGAACTTCAAAGCCAGCCAGCGGAAGATGTAGTCCATGACGGACTTCGCCATCGGGATGTCTTTGTTGTTCGTGAAGCCGGACGGCTCGAAGCGGCTGTGGATGAACTTGTCCACCAGCGTTGAGAGCGGGACGCCGTACTGCAAGGACAGGGAGATCGCGGTGGCGAAGCTGTCCATCAGGCCGGAGATCGAGGAGCCTTCTTTCGCCATGCGGATGAAGATCTCGCCGGGATCGCCGGTGTCCGGATACAGGCCCACCGTGATGTAGCCCTCGTGGCCGCCGATCGAGAACTTGTGCGTGACCGAGGAGCGCTCGTCGGGCAGGCGGCGGCGCATCGCGTAGGTCTTGTTCTCGGGGGCGACGGTCAGCGTGGCGACCGATGTCTTGTCGGCGGCCGGCTTCTCCTTACTCGTGTTGAGCGGCTGCGTGCGCTTGGAGCCGTCGCGGTAGATCGCGACCGCCTTCAGGCCCAGCTTCCAGCTCTCGATGTAGGTCTCGGCGATCTCTTCCGGCGTGGCGTCGGTGGGGACGTTTACCGTCTTGCTGATCGCGCCGCTGATGAACGGCTGCGCGGCGGCCATCATCTTGATGTGGCCCTTGTAGTGGATCGACCGGGTGCCGTTGCTCGCGCGGAAGGCGCAGTCGAAGATCGGCAGGTGCTCGGTTTTTAATGCGGGCGCGCCTTCAATCGTGTCGTGCTCGTCGATAAAGTCGATGATACTCTTCATCTGATCGTCGGTGTAGCCCAGGCGGGTGAGCGCCTCGGGGACGGTCTGGTTGACGATCTTCATCATGCCGCCGCCGACCAGGCTCTTGTACTTGACGATCGCAATGTCCGGCTCGATGCCGGTGGTGTCGCAGTCCATCAGGAAGCCGATGGTGCCCGTCGGCGCCAGAACCGTCGCCTGCGCGTTGCGGTAGCCGAACTGCTCGCCGACTTCCAGCGCCTCGTCCCAGCTGCGCTGCGCGGCGGCGGCGAGGGTCTCCGGGATGTAACGCGGGTTGATGTCCGCCACGGCGGCGCGGTGCTTGCGGATGACGCGCAGCATCGGATCGCGGTTCTCGGCGTATCCGGAGAACGGGCCGCCGCAGTCGCGGGCGATCTTGGCGGACTGCTCGTAAGCGCGGCCGGTCATGATCGCGGTGACGGCGCCGGCGTAAGCGCGGCCGGCGTCGCTATCGTAGGGCAGGCCCGACGCCATCAGCAGCGCGCCAAGGTTGGCGTAGCCAAGGCCCAGCGTGCGGTAGACGTGCGAGCGCTCCTCAATCTTCTCCGTCGGATAGGCCGCGAAGCCGACCACGATCTCCTGCGCGGTGATCATGATGCGGACGGCGTGCTCGAACGATTCGGTGTCGAACGCGCCCGTGCCCTCCTGGCGGAACTTCATAAGATTGAGCGATGACAGATTACACGCCGTGGAGTTCAGGAACATATACTCCGAGCACGGGTTGCTCGCATAGATGCGATCCGTGTTCGAGCAGGTGTGCCAGTCGTTGATCGTGGTGTCGTACTGCATGCCGGGGTCGCCGCAGACCCAGGTGCCTTCGGCGATGCCGCGCATCAGCTCGCGCGCCTTCACCGTGGCGATGGGCTTGCCGGTCAGGCGGGCCTTGGTTTCCCAGGGGCCATCAGCCTCGACGGCCTGCATGAACTCATCCGAAACGCGAACGCTGTGGTTGGCGTTCTGGAACGGGACGGTGTCGTAGGCGCCGTTGACCACATTGAACGCGCCGGAGTACCCGGCGTCGATCAGCGCGTGCGCCTTCAGCTCGGCGTCCTTTTTGCAGTCGATGAAGTCTTCGATATCCGGGTGATCGACATCCAGAACGCGCATACACGCCGCGCGGCGGGTGCTGCCGCCGCTCTTGATCGAGCCGGCGCTGGCGTCCAGGCCCTTCATGAACGAAATCGGGCCGCTGGAGCGTCCGCCCGCCTGCAAGGGCTCCTTGGAGGAGCGCAGGGTGCTGAGGTTGACGCCGGAGCCGCTGCCATCCTTAAAGAGCATGCCTTCGGTCTTGTACAGATCGAGGATGCTCTCCATCGTATCGTCGACTTCGTTGATGTAGCACGCCGAGACCGCCTGGCGTCGGCCGGGCCAGCCGAGGTTGAACCAGACGGGGCTATTGAACGCGGCATACTGGTGCAACAAGATATAGCGCAGTTCATCGTGGAACGCGGCGGCGTCTTCGTCGGTCGCGAAGTACTTGCCGGCCCGGCCCCATTCGATGATCTTATCGGCGACGCGGGTGATCAGCTGCTTGACGCTGTATTCGCGCTCCAGCGTCCCGACATGTCCCCGGAAATACTTGGAAACGACGACATTGGTCGCCAACTGCGACCAGTCCTTCGGGATCTCCACGCCATCCTGTTCGAAGACGACCTTGCCGTCGCTGCCGACGATGCTCGCCTTGCGCAGCTCCCATTCGGTCGTCTTCCAGACATCCTGTCCCGGCTGCGTATAGCGGCGCGAGACGGTCAATCCGGAGCCGGGCGCTTTCTGAACGGACTGAGGGGCCGTTTCCTTTTTTTCCGCGGTAGCGGGCATAGCGTTCTCCTTCGTATTCTTCTCTCTTGTCTTGGTCATATCAATTTCGACCGGAGAAATCTCCAGTTTGATCGGCGAAATCTCCGGGGCGGCCTCGGCCTCCAGCGCGATGGCGACCGGCGGGGCGGGCGTCGCAGGCATCTGGACACCGGCGCCGCGCGCCGCGATGTCCAGCAGCGCGGGCGGAGGATCGCCGAGCAGGCGCGCGATGATGGTGTCCGCGAACGGCGCGCGGTCGTCATCCAGTCCAAAGGGATGGGCATGCCCTTCGCCGCGCCCAATCTCCTCCTGCGTCTCCGCCGCCAGGGCAGGCGCGGGTGCGGCGATGGGTTCGACGGCAGGGAACAGGGCCGCTTCGGCGGCGGCGATGGCCGCCTTCTCCGCGTTGGACTTGCGGCCGCGCTTCTTCGGCGCGGCGGCCTCGGGAGCGGCGACGCTTTCCACGACGGGCGGCGGCGCGGCGGCCGGGGGCGCCTCATCCGCGATCAAGTCCAGCGTCTCTTCTTTGGGTTGGCGGGATTTCGTACTGGCGATGCGCGGCATGAGTTGCTCCTTGCTCAAAGAATCTTTCGGCGGATCGGACTGCTAGGCCGGGTCATTCGGAGACCGCGCCCGAGTCTTTCTTCCGGGTGCGCTGCTTGCGCAGCATGTTGACGATATCACGGAACTGCGTGGCGTCCTCGAACGCCTGGTACACCGACGCAAACCGAACGTATGCGACCTGATCCAGGCCATGCAGATGGTCCATGACCAGCTCGCCGATATCGGTGGAGGAGACTTCCTTCTCCAGGCGGTTCGTGAGCGTGCGGTCGATGTCGTCGACAATCCCCTGGAGCGTCTCCTCGGAGATGCTTCGCTTCTGACAGGCGACCCGGATCGAGCGCAGCAGCTTGGCGCGATCAAACGGCTCCCGCCGGCTTTCGCCATCGGGACCGGGCTTTTTGACGACGATCAGCTGCATCTCTTCGATGGTTTCGAAGGTCGTAAACCGCCGCCCGCAATGCTTGCACTCGCGACGACGCTTAATCGCCGTCCCCTCCTGCATGGGCCGCGAATCCAGCACCGCATCGTCATCGAATCGGCAATACGGACACTTCATTCCAAACACATTCCTTCAGCGCCGCAGGCTATATCTAGTAACGATGTGCATTGTAACATACTAAATATAGCCTGTCAATCCTAAAATCAAACATATTTTTGCTGGGAGATGGGTGCTCGGGGAATGCGGAAATGTCAAGAGTCTGGAGAAGTATTTTTGCGGGGGGAAGAGAGATTACGAATGTTTCGAAGGGGTTTCGAGGAAGAAGAGAAACCAGGCGTTCGTCCCTATTCCCCCAACTCGCTGAGGCTCGTCTTCCCCTTTTTCCCAGCAAGCCGCTTCGCGGGGGAAAAGGAGAGCGAATCCTTACAGCCCATTCACTCTCGATTGTGTCAGGAGGGAATGGGCTGTTCGTTTTTATACACTGGGTTTTGTCTTCAACGGCCACGAGACGAGTGAATGGAACTCAGTGAGTGGCTCCCCTTTTCCCCCGCGAAGCGGCTTGCTGGGAAAAAGGGGGAAGCGCGATAAAGCGCCGGGGGAATAGGGACGAACGCCCGGGAATAGGGATTAACGCGAGGTCCTCCCACCTCACCCCACCCTCACCACTTCCCACCGTAAATACTCAAACAGCGGCAGCGCCCGCAAGTGCCCCCAGACGGTTTCTTCGTCGGCCGCGCGCAGCAGAAGCCAGCCCTGGCGGTAATCGGAGGCGAGCTGGATCGATTTCAAGACTCCATGCGCCTTCAGCGACGCGACCGCGATACGTTCGGCGGCGACCAGTTCCGCGGGCGGTTCGCCGGTGAAGACGCCATGGACGACGAAGCTGGGGACCGTGTCTCGGAAGGTTTTATCGAGGTCGGAGAGGGCGGGCGTCCAGACGATCGGTTTTGTGGTTGTGAGAGCGCGCAGACGGGCGTCCCAGGCGTCCAAGAGGCCGGCGCGGCTGGCGTCGTCGATGTGCGCGACGGACCAGGAGACGAAGGGCGGCAGGACATCAAAGCCGGTAAAAGCAAGCATGCCGTGCTGAATGGGATACAGGATCTGGTCGATGCTTCCCTGAAGGCCGCTGGGCGAATACGCTGTCTCGACGCCACCCGTCGTCAGCGAGAGCAGAGCGCGCTTCCCCGTGAAAGCGCCTTTGTCGTACCAGAAGCCGCCGGCGTACACGCGCTTGTAGGCGAAGATGCGGTCCACCCAGCCTTTGAGGATCGCCGGGAGGCCGAACCACCATAAGGGGAATTGGAAGATGAGGGTATCGCACCACTCCAGCTTCTCGATCTCCGCCAGAATTTCCGGCGCAAAGCCGTCATGCTCCGTGGCGTATGCTTCCTCGGCCTGCTGCTTTAAGTAATCGGGATTGGCGATTGTCGTGAAGTTCGAACGGTCCGAGACGGGATTGAACCCCATGGCGTAGAGGTCCGAAACCTGCACTTCGTGTCCTTCGGCGGTCAAAGTCGCGACGGCGCGCTCGGTCAGCGCGCCGTTAAACGATTTCGGCTCGGCGTGCGCGTGTACGATCAACACTTTCATAATTTTCTCCTCGTATTCATAATGGAATGAGGATACTCCGTAGAATGGATGGATACAAGTACGCATATTTTTCAGGTATAGTCAGATAAATCATACTATTGGAGACGATCAATCATGGGCGAATTACCCAATGCGCTGCCGGGACGCCAGTATGTCTGCCCCGTCGAAGCCACGCTCGACGTCATCGGCGGCAAATGGAAAGGCGTCATTCTCTTCCATCTGATGGACGGGACCAAACGCTTCGGCGAGATGCGCCGACTGGTCCCCGCCGCCACGCAGCAGATGCTCACCGCCCAGCTGCGCGAGCTGGAGCAAGCCGGCGTCGTCCACCGCGAGGTCTACCGGGAAGTCCCGCCAAAGGTCGAATACAGCCTGACGCCCTTCGGCCACAGCCTCTGCCCCATCATCAATCTGATGTTCGACTGGGGCGTGGAATATATGACGGGCAAGCAAGCCGTCCCATCCCCATAAAACAAAACCGCAGACGCACATGGGAACTCTTTGGCGGACAACACACGTAGCCAAACAAAATAAACTACAACTGTAGTCAAACCAAGGAGAACACTCATATGCGAAACGCGGCGGCCCTGGCGGCTGTTATGCTGGCGATGGCGGGAATGAGAAGCGCGGCCCAGGCGCCGGACGCCTCGGAAAGTCCGGCGCCGCTGATCCAGCGCGGCGGGACGGTGGCGGTGAAGGTGGCGAATTATGACGCCGCGCGGACCCAGGTGATGGAAAGCGCGCGCATGCAGGGCGCGGAGCTGCTGGAGGCGAAGACGGTCGTCAATCCCAAGGGCGCAAAGAACGGCTGGATCAGTTTTTCCCTGCCGGCCGAGCGCGTGGGCGCGTTTTTGCCGGTCGCCTACGGGCTCGGCAAGCTCTACTCCGAGCACATGACCGCCACGAACAACGATTCGGAGCACGATATGCTGGCGCGACGCGTGGTCAGCCTCCAGCAGCACGAAACGCGTCTGGGCAGCGTGCTGCAAAGCCCGCGCCGGATGCGCGGAAGCGATATCCTTTACTTGCAGGAGCGCCTCTTTCGGGCGAATGTCGACGAAGGCGTGCTGCGCCAGCAGCGGATCGACCTGGAGCGCAATTCGCGCGTGAGCACGGTGACGGTGGAGATGTTCGAGCCGGGCGCCGTCCCCGTCACCACCGACGTCGTCCATATCGACCTGCGCCAGTGGTTCGCCGCCTCCGCCCTGCGCGCCCGCGAAGGTTTCGGCCGCCAGCTCGCCCGCGCCGCCACCGTCGGCGCCTACGCCCTCGTCTACGCTCCGATCTGGGTCCCGCTCCTACTCATCACCCTCCTGCTCCTTGCCTGGCTCTGGCGCCGGCGTCAGATCCTCCTCAACCTACTGCATAGCGCCTGGCTCCAGATCGCACGCCTCGCGCGTCTCTTCTGGGAATATCGAAACCGCCGCATTGAATTCGGCGGATAGTGGTCTCCCCATTCACTCTCAATAGACGCTCCCGGCGCCATTGCCGGGGGCGTCTCTCGCTCGTACTGCAATAATTGCCTTTATTTTAAAATTTTGTTGACGTTGCCATAAAAGCATGGTAGATTCATATATCAAGGAAAATCAATTTCCTGATGATATTATGGGGTTTTCCCGAAGGAATCTTTATTCAATGCAGAGCAATGTTCAGTCCAAGCGTGGTTTCACGCTCATCGAGCTACTCGTTGTTATCGCAATCATCGCCATTCTCGCTGCGATCCTCTTCCCGGTTTTCGCCAAGGCGCGCGAAAAGGCCCGGCAGATCTCCTGCGCCAGCAACTTGAAGCAATTAGGACTGGGAATGATGCAGTACATTCAGGACAACGACGAGCGGTTCCCGACCGGCTGGATGGGTCAGAGCACGGACATCAACGCCGGCAAGATCCAGTACTGGCCCTACGCGATTTACCCTTACGTGAAGAGCGCGGGCGTGTACAAGTGCCCGGATGACTCCCAGAACCATGCGTGCAGCTACCTGATCAACTCCAACGGCATCAACAGCTCGGACGGCACTCCCGGCAGCATCGCGCAAATCGACATGCCGGCCCAGCTGATCCTCCTGGCCGAAGGCTCTGTCGGCACGGGCGGCGACTGGGACGCAACCAACGCGACCACCGGCCATGGCCTGAACACCGACTACACAATCGCCGGCGGCAGCGACCGCATCTCCAACCCGAGCGCCGGCCTGCCGCGCCACACCCAGCGCATGAACATCGCCTTCATCGACGGCCATGTCAAAATTAGCCCCGTCATGCCGGCCGTCGTCAACGGCAACTACACGCCCGTCAAGAACGCCCTGCCCTACACCACCTGGATCGACACCCGAGGCGGCGGCTGGTGGTAATCGCCATCCGGCGAGCCTCACTCCCCTTCACAACCGCGCCGGGGCCACCGCCCCGGCGCATTTTACTTTGCCGACTTTGCCCGCAGGGGTTGCAATTTTCGCCGAACATGTGGATAATATCTTTATCCACGCCTCGTGGGGCTATAGCTCAGCTGGGAGAGCGCTTCATTCGCATTGAAGAGGTCAGCGGTTCGATCCCGCTTAGCTCCACCAATGAAAAAAGGCCGTCATTCGCAAGAATGGCGGCCTTTTTGCGTTCTTGCCGCCAGAGTCTCACGCTGGGTATAATCACCTTCATTGAATGTCCCAAAGGCGTTAAAACGGACGAGAGTTTGAGGCGAGTATTTGTATATCGAAAAGCTGACAATTCGGAACTTCCGGAGCTTTGGAACGGCGGAAATGAGCCTCAATTATCCTGGCCGTCCAGGCAAGCTCAGTCATCCGTCGCCACAACGCGCTCCGAACGTGAATTTGTTGCTTGGGGGCAACGGTTCCGGGAAATCCTCCATTTTTAAGGCCATTGCATTAGGCGTTCTTGCTCCCGTCATACCGTCCAGTGGCCTCAAAGCAGAATACTTTGTTCGCCGAGCCACGAGAGCAGGATCAAATACAGTCGCCAGTATTCAAAACAGCTCCTCATTCCAGAAGAGAGAGCCCGCCGAAAGCGCGAAAATCGAAGTCAGTTTGCTGCTTGGTGAGTCGGATACAGGGCTATCTCAGCCAATAACCATGATCGGACAAGCAATCGTTACGCTAAAAGGCGATGTCGAGGAGATCAGGACGACACACACAAACCCGCCTGCTTGGGATCGAATCTATGAGAATAACTCGCCGGCGTTTTTCCTTGCCGCTTACGGCGCGGGGCGACGCACAGAGCGCCCAGAGGGTTACAGCGAGCAGAATCGCACTCCCCGATACCAGCGTGTCGCCGGTCTTTTCGAGGAGCAGGTCGGATTGGCGCCGTTCACCTACGCTTATCTTCAGCTAAAATCGCGTGGGGCGTTCTCGGATGCTCGGCAGATCCTAAACGCGCTTCTGATCGAGGAAAACCTTTCATTAACCGAACACCAAGATGGTCTGGATCGCCCCCTGTTTGATAACAACGGAGTGCTTCTGCCATTCAATGCTCTCTCGGACGGTTATCGCGCTTTTATCGGCTGGGTCTGGGATTTGCTGTTGCAAATGTCCCGCGTTCTGCCTCCTAATTCTGCCGAGCCTCAGCTTGCGAACCTATCGGGAGTCGTCATCGTCGACGAAATCGATCTGTTCCTGCACCCGGCCTGGCAGAGGCGCGTTGTGGATCAAATCTCAGAGGCGTTCCCGAATATTCAATTCCTGTTCTCCAGCCATAGTCCGCTTGTGGCGGGAACGCTGGAAACGCAAAGCATCTATGTCCTGGATTCGGACGACAGCGGAGCAGTCATCGAACAGTACAACGAAGATATCTTTGGGCTTACCGCCAATCAAATCCTCACCAGCTCTTACTTCGGCCTCAGTTCGACACGCGCCCCCGATGCACCGCAAAATGACCTAGTGCGATTAGCGCTCAGCGATAAAGAAGAAGATCATCAATCCTTTCTCCGCCGAATGGTAAAGGATATTCCGCAAGAATGATCCGCTACCCAAAAGCGCTCCCTGAAATCGAAGCGTTAGTCGATGCGAAGGTCCCAGGTTGGCGACGAAACGCGGAGCGACGGACAGCGGCGATACTCCAACTCGGACATTATGCCGAAACGTCCGCCATTTGGAGTGAAGTCAAACCGGTGTTTATGGAGATCCAGCATAACAAATGCGCTTACTGCGAACAGCAGTTGGAAGGCGGCGAATTTGGAGCCATCGCGCACGATCTGGAGCACTACCGCCCCAAGAGAAACGTACGCGCTTGGCCAGCGGATCCGGCAAAATACGACTTCCCCACCGGAGAGGCCTTTCCGAACGGTTATTATCATCTGGCGTATCATCTCGGCAATTACGCCGCCGCCTGCAAAGTCTGCAACACCCTGATGAAATCCTACTTCTTCCCGGTCGCCTCCTCCCGCATCGCCGCCGGAGACGCTCCCGAAGATTATGCCGCAGAGAGGCCCTACCTCATCTATCCCATCGGAGTGTTGGATGAAGATCCGGAAGAGATTCTCGAGTTTGTCGGCGTCAACGCCCTCCCTCGACAAGGGCCTTCCGGGAGAAGAGCCCTTGTCACGATTGATTTCTTTGGCCTGAACTGAGAGAACCTCCAATTTCAAAGAGCCTTAACTCTCCTCGCAGTTTGGCTAGCGTTCAAAGGATCAGAACAGGGCGACAAAGAGGATATCTGGTATCTCAGTCAGCTGACATCCGGCCGTCTCTCGCACACCCTGTGCGCCAGATCTTTTTTGTCTCTATGCCAAACGGACCGTGCGCTGGCGGCAAGCATGATCGGCGAATTTCGGCAGATCATCGAACGCGGGCAGTAGCCATACAAAACAGCGTTTCGCCCCGCCCAGTTCACCAATAGGAAAACGGCCGCCATTCTTGCGAATGGCGGCCGTTTTGCTGTCTGAGGCGTTTCGCCTCTCCCCCCATTGAACCATTTTTGTTCCAAAATAATATATTGACAGATTTTTTCTTTGGTGCTATATTGGTACAGCACGAAGAATGCAGGGCAGTCGCGTTGGTCAGACATTTCGTCGTGGATGCATCTCAAGTGACGAAGGATCCAGATTTGCTCCAAAATTTGCACTCGTAATAAACCAGAGGATCTTAGAATGAAAAAATCACAATTCTTTCCCAGTCGACATTCCGGCTTTACTTTAATCGAACTGCTCGTTGTCATCGCTATCATCGCTATTCTTGCCGCCATTCTCTTCCCCGTTTTCGCCAAGGCGCGCGAAAAGGCGCGGCAAATTAGCTGCGCCTCGAATGAGAAGCAGCTTGGGCTGGGTTTTCTTCAGTACATTCAGGACAATGACGAATCGTTTCCCATCGGCCGTTCGGACTTCTTCTATTGCGCTGGCTGGGCGCACCCCGTGATGCCTTACCTCAAGTCAGTCGGCGTTTTCCAGTGCCCCGACGATCCCTCCCAGTACAGCCCGGCACCCGGCGTGCGATGGCAGCCGGTGTCCTATGTGGTTAACAATTCATTTCTGGGGGATGGCAACGGCCATCAGCCTGCCGCGCTCGCCAGCTTGAATGCGCCGGCGTCCACGGTGCTGTTGTGTGAGGCGTATGGTGTGGTGATGGACCTGAACCGCATCGACCAAACGGACTTTTCCTCTGCGGCGACCATGGACACGAACTACTGGTCGAACGGAGGCAAAGGCTGTCCGACCAACTGCTTCGCCAAGTATGCGACGGGCAATCCTCCGGGGAACCAGTTGAATCAGTACCAGGGAACGAACGGCGTGCATACGAACGGCTCGAACTTCCTGGCGGCGGACGGCCATGTCAAATGGCTTACCGCTACAAGGATCTCTCCGGGGAAAGACGCCTCCGCCGCGAACAACCCTGAGGATGACAGCGGGGAGCACGCCGCAGGCACTTCCTATATGAATGTCAATGGCGGCAGTTCCGGCAGCGCCACGCTGACATTCAGTAAGATCTAGCGAAGACCATCCTGGCTCATCCGTCATCGCGCCGGTCGTTTACGGCCGGCGCACGAGTACCGTTTAAGGTAAATATTGTGCGCTCCGCACATGCCTGGCGAATGAATTCGCGGCTAAAAGTACGGTCACCCGCCTCCGCGGATTCAGACTTTGTGCCGTGGGCTCCGAAGTCCGCGAAGGCGGACGGCTATACTTTTAGGCGCGAATTCATTCGCCGGCCTTCTGACGAGCAAACGCTAGAAATCATTTAACACAGTACTATCTCTATTTTCGTAAAGGCACTCTACTTTCTCATGATAGCATTGATTGGTTCTGCTCGCGCCGCCGGAATGGCGTTCGCGCTTTCGTGTTTTGGAGCGTCCGCTCATGTCTACGCATCGCCTTCCAGCGGTCCCATAACGACGCAGGCGGTGGTCTCCGGACTGCGTATTTCCGTCAGCGCAGTGGAGTCGGGAGCGTTTCATATCGTCGCCTGTCCCTCAGATGCGCCGGCGCCGCCGGACAGCCCGTTTGTGGTGGAGACTCAGCCGTGGGCTAAGGCGGCGATGCAGCGAGGCGCGGCGGGCGATGTTACTGTCCGCACTCCGGAAGCGGTTCTGCATCTTGCTCCCAATGGCGTTTTCACGGTTCGGGACGCCAAAAACACACTTCTTATTCAAAGCGGACGCATTGCGGCGACGCCCGAGGGAATCACGCTGGCGCTGTCTCATGGCGCGGACCAGCGGCTCTACGGCGCCGGGAACGCGGACTGGAATGTCAGCGGCGATCTGACTCACCCGTCGGGAACGCAGATCTTTCATAACGGCGTCACGCGCATTCCCTTTCTGTGGTCCACGGGGGGATATGGCGCCTTGATCGCCAACAACGAAAGCGGGATCTCCTGGTCCGACATGGCGAACACTCTGACCTGGCGGGTTCCCAGCGCATCGCTCAATTCCTATCTGATCGTTTCGGCCAAGGGCGGTTATGGACTGCTTGATGCCTACTCGCGCCTGACGGGGCGCGCGCCGATCCCGCCGCGCTGGACGTTCGGCTTTATGCAAAGCCGCTGGGGATATCAAGACGCCGCCGATATCCAGGACAAATGGCGGCAGTATCGAGACCGAAAGATCCCGATTGACGCCTTTGTCTATGATTACGACTGGTACAACGACGATTGGCAGGTCAACACCAAGAACTTTCCGGACGGCGCCTTCACGAAGATGAAGAGCATGCATCTGAAATTCGTCGGCATCCGCAAGCCGCGCGTGGAGGGCGACCATCTGGCCTACGCCCGAGCGCGGGGGTGGACGCTCCCCAGCCTCGACAATGTGAATAAGCCCGCCGACCGTGCGGAGAAGTCGGACGATAAAGCGGACCTGCACTTCGACAATCCCGAGGCGCGTTACTGGTGGTGGAGCCATCAGGCCCCGCTGATGAACGCCGGCGTGGATGGCTGGTGGAACGATGAGGCGGAGAACGCATACGATGAGTTCTTCCAGATGTGCCGGGGACAGTGGGAGGGACAGCGCGCCTTGAACTCGCGGCGAGTCTGGACGATCAACCGCTCGTTCGCACCGGGCATGCAGCGCTTCGGCGCGGCGGTCTGGTCGGGAGACATCAATAGCTCCTGGGCGACCCTCAGCAATCAGCCGGGAACGCTGATGAACTTCAGCATGGCTGGAATGCCTTACACCAGTTCGGATACCGGGGGCTTCTTTGGCCCGCCCACCCCGGAGCTTTATTCGCGATGGATGGAGCAGGCCGTGTTCACCCCGATCATGCGCGCGCACGGAATGCTCAACGAGCCGCGCTGGCCGTGGGCGTTTGGCGAGGAAGCGCAGACGGCCATGGTCCAGGCGATCCAACTGCGTTATCGCCTCATCCCCTACATCTATACCTGCGCCGCCGAAAACGCGCGGACGGCGGCGCCGCTGATGCGCCCCCTGTTTCTCGAATTCCCGCAGGACGCGAATACGTTCAATCTGAGAGACGAATGGTTCTTCGGCCCCAATGTGCTGGCGGCGCCCATCCTGACCGAAGGCGGATCGCGCGATGTATATCTTCCCGCCGGACGCTGGTACGATTTCAACACCAACGAGTCCGTCCAGGGCGGCCGAAAGATCTCCATCGTCAAAGCGCCGCTGGCGACGATCCCCGTTTACCTGCGCGCCGGCGGTATTCTTCCGCTGGGTCCCGTGCTCCAGTACACCGGGGAAAAGCCCATCGATCCATTGGAAGTGCGCGTTTATCCCGGCGCCGACGGAGCCTTTGCGCTCTATGAAGATTCCGGGGACGACTACGGCTACCTCCAGGGGCAGTCGGCGAAAATCCCCATGACATGGAGTGACAAGCGCCGCCAGTTTGTCCTCGGAAAGCGCGTCGGGACGTTTCCCGGCATGTCCAAAGCGCGCCGCATCGTGGTCAAGCTGCCGGATGGGCGCTCGCAGGCAGTGAACTACCAGGGCCAAAGGATGTCTGTCCAATTCTGAAGGGATTTCGCCGCTCGCGAACAATGATGCAGGAGCGAGGTATGGTGCTATAATGCGGGTAATGACTTTACCAGAATCGCAGTCTCCGATCTCCCCGGCGAAGCATCCCAAGAATACGGTGGCGAGTATGCTGCGCGACCATATTCAATCCGGGGAGTATAAGCCGGGAGATTGGCTTCCCACCGAGCGCTCCCTGGCCGAGGACCTGAGTGTGGACCGGCGCGTGGTCCGCATGGCGATCGATCAGCTCGTGCGGGACGGCCTGGTGATTCGCCGGCCGCACTGCCGCCCGATCGTCGGTCCCGCCGAAGATCTGCCGGCGGCCGCCCCGCCTCGCAAAGTCGAGATGTATGCGCCCGCCTCCAATTTGATCGCGCTGCTGATGTGGCATGGCGGCCATTTCGAGAACGGAGTCACCTCGCAGCAGCGAATCTTTTGGGGCATGAGCCAGGCGCTGGCGAACGCCGGCTATCACGCCGTGTTTATGGACGTGGGCGAGATTGACGTCGAGAAAGAAAACGCCGTCCGTGAGGCCGAACAGCTTCGCTCGCTGCTGAAGCGCGGCTTTGCCGGCGCCGTGTTCTATCCTTACGCCTATCGAAGCAACCGGGAACTGGCCGAGGAAGTTCAGCGGGTGATGCCGATCGTCACGATCGACCGGCGCATCGAAGGCGTGGAAACCGATTGCGTCAGCGTCAACAATCACCAGGCGATGTACGACACGATCCAGCACCTCATCCGCCAGGGCCATCGCCGGATCGCTTATGTGACGAAGAACGAGCAGATCCGAGCCGTCCAGGATCGCATTCAAGGCTATATGGACGCCATTCGGGAAGCCGAACTCGACGAGATAGTGCTCTCCATCCCCTCACGCGATCGCGAGCAAGTGTGGACATCGGTGGACATGATGTTCCACCTGCCCAAGGACGAGCGCCCAACAGCGGCGTCGGCGTTCAATGACTACGCCGCCGTGGACCTCGTGAAACGGCTCAAAAACATGGGCCTCTCCGTTCCCGGCGATGTCGCGGTGACGGGATTCGACGACATCGTCCCCATTCTTCCGACCGGCGTCGGCTTGACCACAATGGCGCAGCCTTACGAAGAGATCGGGCGAACCGCCGTGGAAGTCCTCCTTCAGCGGCTGAAAAGCCGCGCCGCCCCCGCCCGCTCCGTCGAACTGCCCGCGCGCCTGATGGCGCGTGAGAGCAGCCTCGGGCCGCCCTCTTAGCCGCTTTTTGCTTTAGCGCTCCCATCCTCCGTGCAATATTTCCCTGTAGAAATACGTGTTATTAGCCGACAAGTGAGTAGATATCCACAGGAACGTCTCAACGTACGTCCAGGAAATTCACAGATTTACCCGCCGCTGCGGATCGGCTAGGACAGGAGAAGAATTTTGTTCACCAATTTGAAGATCGCATACAAGCTTGCGATCGGTTTTGGGTTTTGTTTACTGCTGTCGGCTGCGCTCACAGGCGTCGCAATTCGTCAGATGGCGAACGAGAACCATATCACGGACCTTTTTGTGACGGACACCGTTCCGGATCTCCAGGACATGAAGACGATCGAGGGGGAATCCAAGCAGCTGCGGATCTTGCAATATCGTCACTTGCTGACGAAAGACAGCGCGGGCAAGGGAGAGGTCGAGGCGAGTATGACGGCGTCGATCGATAAGACGACGAAGGCGGTCCAGCATAACGTCGATTCGGCCGTCGCGCCTCAGGACATCCAAAACACCCATATCCTCCAGCAAAAGTGGAATGAATACTTAGGATATCAAGAGAAGTTTCTCGCCGCGAGCCACAAAAATGACGTCGCCGCCGGCTCCCTCCTCCTGAATGGAGACATGCTCCACACCTTTCTCGACATCAGCGCGAAGATCAGCGACATGAGCGCCTGGATTGTCCAGAACAGCGATAATAACGCCAAGCGATCGGAAGCGGCGTATCACGATGGAGTTCTGCTGCTGACCGGCCTCTTAGCGGCGTCCCTGATCCTGGGCTGCGCCTTCGCGCTGATCATCACGCGCCAGATTACCCAGCCGCTGCGGCTCGTTTCCGAAGGCTACAACAGCATTCGCACCATCTGCGTCGCCAACTTGAATAAAGCGATCACTGCCCTGGAGCGCGGAGATCTGACGGTGCATGTCGTTCCCCAGACAAAACCGATCGAGGTCAAGTCACGTGATGAGATCGGCCAGGTCACGGTGACCTTCAACGAGATGCTGAACACCATGAAGGAAACCATCCTCTCATTCACACGCTCACAGGCGTCACTGACCGGCGTCGTCGGCCAGCTCCAGCTCGCAGCGGCACAAGTCACCCAGTCTTCCGCCTCCGTCGTCAGCGTGGCGCAGCAGGTCGGTTCGGGTTCCGAGGAGATCAGCGCGACGATGGGCGAAGTCTCCAGCGCCAGCGAGCAGTCGGCGCGCGGCGCCAGCGAAGTGGCGCAGGGCGCGGCCAGCCAGGCCGTGGCGCTCGCCAGCAGTCGCGAGCGTCTCAAGAACCTGACCGGATCCATCGACAGCGTCGTCCACAGCGCCGGCGAAGCCAGCGGCGCGGCCAGCGACGCCGCCGGAGCCGCCGAGCGCGGCGCCAGCACGGTGGCGCGCTCCATCCAAAGCATCCGCTCCATCGAGCAGACCATCGACGCCAGCGCGGAGACGATGGGCATGCTCAGCGAATCGGCGCGCACGATCGGCTCGATCGTCGAGACGATCAACCAGATCGCCGAGCAGACGAACCTGCTTGCCCTGAACGCGGCGATCGAGGCGGCGCGGGCCGGGGAATCGGGCCGTGGCTTTGCGGTGGTGGCGGAGGAAGTGCGCAAGCTGGCGGAGCGTTCTGCGGTGGCGACGCGTGAGATCACGTCGATGATCGCGACGGTTCAGGAGCGCACGCAGGCGGCGACGGCGGCGACGGCGAAGGGCCGTCAGGAAGCGGCGACGGGCGTTGGCCTGGCCGGGGAAGTAGAAACGGCTTTGGCGGAGATCGCCCGCCATGCGGCGTCCGTGGCGGCGCGGATCGCGGGGATCGACGAGGCGACTCGCCAGATGAGCGCCGAGTCCAACCGGATCAGCGCGGAGATCGACGGCGTGGCGGCGGTCGTGGAGCAGAGCAGCGCCGCCGCCGAGCAGATGAGCGCGTCAGCGGAGCAGGTGTCGGCGTCGATTCAGAGCGTTTCGGCGATGAGCGGCCAGCAAGCGCAGTCCGCCGCGAGCTTGCTGCAAAGCTCCAGCGATCTGAGCGATGTCGCCGAGACGCTTTCCGAAACCGTACGCGGATTCAAAGTGGAAGAATCAGGCGCGACAAAGCTAACGCTGCTCAAGGCCGCCTAGCATCGGAGGTTCCGTAAACGAGAGAGGGGCGAGGCCGATACAACGGCCCCGCCCCTTTCGTTTGTCAGTAGTTCTTAGATCTGAATCATCAGGACCGGAACTGGTTTCTCGCTCTGGACAATCGAAATGCGCGCCACGCGGTATGACCCATCGTCGGTTTCGATGGCCGATTGGAATCCCAGCGCAACCGGGCGGACGATCTTCCCGACACGTTCCTGTAGTCGAATTCGCAAATCATATTCTCCGGGCGGGATATCGCCGGGGATGCTCAAGGGATAGTCCTCGACGCAGTCTTCGTCTGGCCGCCACCGGCGGTTGCCGGAATCGGGGATCACTTCATGGCGCTCGTCGCTGCCGCTGGAGAGAGTGAGGACCAGTTCGAAGATGTGATAGGATGGCGCAACGCCCGCGTTGCGCCAGGTAAGTCGAATCTGAGTTGTCTGGCCCGGCGACAGCGTATCCGCAAGCTGGATCGTCTGGACGAAGTACCAGTAGCCGGAGCGATTGGCCAGGCGAGCCGCAGTGAGCGGGTTATCCTCCAGAAAGACACGGGCGTCGCCATGGTAGCCGATCCATGTGGCGCGCATCAGTTCCATGGCGCCTTCCAGCGTAGCCGCGCCGCGCACGGAGCCGTTGGCGCCGGACCATGTCGGGTCGGCGTCTCCCGTACACATCCCGTAGTGCTGAATTTCGAGGATCGTCGGCCGATCGCCGGCGACACGCGCGAAGTATTCCGGCGAACGCACGGAGTGGCTGTCGGGATAAACGTCCATATAATAGCGCACAAGGATGCTGTCGTCCCGAAATGTGATCCCGCTTTCAACGAGGTAGTCGAGCATCAGGCGGCTGTCGTCCGCGGTGACGCCTTCGTACGGAAGATCGTCGGAAACGGCAAGCAGGGACTTTCGATAATGCCGCTTGTGGATGTCGATGTGCTGCTTCAGGACTTCAAATGGAAGCTGGAGACGGTCGGTGGCGCTGTTGTGTCCCTCGCCCCATTCGCCGTAACTCCCAATATCCACATATTCCACCCAGGGCTGACCGTCATAATGGGCGGCGAACGCTTCATGAAAGGCGTCAAGCGCCTGAAGAAAGACCGGATCGCCATACTCGGGGCGCCAATCCCCCTTGCTGCAAAAGGAATCGATGAAGCGGCCCTGGCATCCGAGTACGCGCACCCATTCCGGCGTGGCGTACACGGTCCCGGTTTCCTTGCACGTGATTCGGAAGCTGATCGTATAGCCCTTGGCCACCCACTTGCGGATGACATCGTCGATCAGCGCCCATTGAAAAACGCCTTGCTCCGGCTCCAGGTCACTCCAGGGAAGACGCAAGTAGAGGTGGTTCAGCCCAGGAAACCGCTCAAGATCCTCATCGCGCTCCGGCATATAATGGGTTATGCCGTTGTCGAAATAGTGGTGATACCAGCCCTTGTGGGGATTTCGGAGAACCCGATCGGTATCCCAGAATTGAGAAAGGTCCGTTGTCATCATCATGCTGTATGCTTGCCTCTGAAAAGATCCGCCCCGAAGCGCCCGGCTTTCATGGAGTGGGAGTGACTGTGACTTCATTGGAATTGGCGAGTTCATTGCCGCTTCCATCCAGCGCCGCCACCGTAAAGTAATAAGCAGTCCCCGCCGTCAATCCCGTGTTCGTATAACTGGTGCTTCCCCAGCCCGTCACTACCCAGGAGTAACCGGAACCGCTGGTCGCACTGCGCTTGACGCGATAGCTCGACGCTCCCGAATACGCGCTCCACGATAAGGCGGCCTGATGGCTGCCCGCCGTTCCTGTCAGCGTAATGGCGTTCCCGGCGCCTGGCGCAACGGGAGTGGTTTTGACCTCGTTGGAGTTGGCCAGTTCGTTGCCGCTGGCGTCGAGCGCGGCGACGACGTAGTAGTAGCTTACGCCGTTGGTCAATCCGGTGTTGGTGTAGCTCGTGCTGCCCCAGCCGGTCACGACCCAGGAGTAGCCCGAGCCGCTCGTCGCGCTGCGCTTGACTCGGTAGCTGGAGACGCCTGAGTATGCGTTCCAGGTGAGAGACACTTGAGCATTGCCGACTGTGCCGGACAGGGTAATGGAGTTACCGCCGCCGCCTCCACCACCCGTTCCGCTCCATCCCATGACGCCGCTAATCCAAGGCGTGATGGCGTTCGCCATCACGATGTGGTCTGCGGCGCGGGGGTGCCCGCCGTGACCGGTACCGGCGAATGTCTTGGTATAGACGTTAGTTCCCGCGACCGCATTGAACGTGTCGTTGTACCATGTGTACTGGTTCTGGCCAGGCGTCGTGGCGTCGTCGATGCTTGTGTTGATGCAGAAAATCTTGACGCCGGGATACTTGCCCTGTAACCCGGAGATCAGGTTCTTATAGGCCGCGATGAACGTGGCCTCGCTGACGCCGCGATAGATATCGTTGTGGCCGATCCCAATGACGATCGCCTGGGGGCGCCATTTTGTGAAGTCCCATTCGGAAACCGTGGAGGGGTCCGTGCTAAACGAATCCCAGCGCGATTTATGCCAGTAGTTCGTGAGGGTCGCCGAATCATTGGTGCTTGGCAGGAAGCTGGAACAAAGTCCCGCGCCGCCATGCGACACGAAACGCGCCTCCGCATTGAGGCTGCGCGCCGTGATGGCGCCAAATGTATCGTAGTTGTTCTGTGAATACTGACCATCGTCGCTCGTGTTGGGATTGGAGTTCGTCGCATCGATCGATCCGCCGGAAGTCACCGAGTCGCCGTAGTACTCAATGCGGCGTGACGATGGGGCATCCGGCGCCAGCAATGTTCCTCCCGTATCGAGCTTGATATTGTTGATCCAGCACGGATATTCCGTATCGCTTGTCCGGTAGAGCAGGAGCGTATGCGCGGCGCTCGAATTCAGCCCCGTGGCGATGGCGACATCCTGTCCGTTGCCGGCGTTCAGGCCGATCAGCGCGGGCACGGAGAGTTTCACCCCGTCAAGGAAGCAGGCATAGTCAACTGTATAGCCCCAGTTATCCTGGAAGTTGCCGGAGATCGTCGCGCTGCCCGTGAACTTGATCGTAACGGTCTGACCTGTCCAGGCCATCGCGCCGAGATTCTCCATACGCCCGTTGTAGTAGATGTGCGAGTCCGTTCCACTGAAAGTCGCCTGCGCCTGCGCGCACGCCGCCATTCCCGCGATCCCCGCCAATACGGCGATACTTGCGGCCGCCGCGCGGCCCAAAGCGCGGATACGCCGCGTTGGAATATTTGCGTTGGCGCGCAGGGAATTTGTGATCTTGAACATATCGTCTCTTTCTCTTCTCCTGGTCGAAAAAATCGCGGCTTTACGGAGTGGGAGTGACTTTGACCTCGTTGGAATTGGCGAGTTCATTGCCGCTTCCGTCAAGCGCCGCCACCGTAAAGTAATAAGCAGTCCCCGCCGTCAATCCCGTGTTCGTATAACTGGTGCTTCCCCAGCCCGTCACCACCCATGAGTAACCGGAACCGCTGGTCGCGCTGCGCTTAACGCGATAGCTCGACGCTCCCGAATACGCGCTCCACGATAAGGCGGCCTGATGGCTGCCTGCCGCGCCGGAAAGGGTGATTGTCCCGCCCGCACTGGCGAAGGTGATGGAATTGAGGTTGAAGTTGGCGGCGTCCTCGACAAGGGTCAGGACTTGCGCGCCTGCGGGAAGCGTCACGTTTGCCGTGACATTCGTGAAGGTTTGCCATGCGCCGGTGTTGGGAACGTTCACGGCTCCGGAGAGGTTCGTTCCGCTAGCGTTCTGCAGATGGAACGCTCCGGTTTGACCGGTCGTGGACGCTACACGGAAAGTGACCGTATACGCACCCGCCGCGGCGACGTTGACCGTGTACTTGAGGTATTCCCCGGCGGCAGTCCAGCCGACGTTGTAACCGCCGCCCGTATCGGTTGTGGCTTCGATGTCCACGCCGTCGTTGCGGTATGCGCCGCCGTTGTTTGCGCTGTCCGTATCATGGTAAGCTACGCCTTCGCCGCCATTGTCGTAGTCCTCGGCCTGCAGGACGCCGGGAATGTTATGCGGGCCGTTATAGACCGATTCCCCGCCGACGGGAGCGGGATATTTCCAGACGCCATAGCATTCGCCGAACGCCCATAGCTCGCGGGTGCTCGGGTTGACGCGGACGCAGTACGCCTCATGACCGCCGTCCAGACCGGTTCCGCCGACCTGTTTGGTGAGATTTGTCCACGTCGCCCCCGCATTCGTGGACTTGGCGACGGCCAAGTTGGTGCAATAAAGGTCGGCGTGGTTGCCGATGTACATGATATTGGGATCGACGGGATCGACACAGACCGTCGCCACGCGTCCATAGCTGTTATTGTTGTCCGCGGGGAGACTGCCGGTGATGTCGCTTTCGGTCGTTCCGTCCCACGTTCGCAGTTCGCGAAGATCGTCGGCGACATACACGCGGCCGTTCTTCCAGTTATAGGCGATATCACGGATAAAACTATCGTTAAACTGATGGACGAATTGCCATGTGGCGCCATGATCCGTGGATTTGATCACGGTATTGCCGCTGGCGCCGTACAGCGCGTGATCGCCGTTAGGATCCCCATTGTAGGTGAAGACGCCATCGCACCAGGCGACGTTGTTGATATAGACGCTTCCATGCCATGTCGCGCCTTTGTCGGATGTTCGGAAGTGACCGTAGTAGGCCATGCTGGAGTTGGAGGGATCGGGCGTGACGACTTTGAAGTTGCCGCCGCTGACCACACAGGGATTGTTGCTGTCGTCGGCGTTGGGAGCGTTCAGCCAATCGTTGTAAGTCACGCCGCCATCCGTCGTGCGTCGAATGGTCGTGTCCCCATTCCATGCCTGTGCGTCTCCGGCAATCATGATGCTGGAATCGAACGCATAGCCTCCATACTGATAGCCTCCCCATCCCGGACTGTTGTCCGTGGAGTTGTTCGTCTGGTGCGGATCTAGATATTGCCAGGTGTCGCCACCGTTGGTCGTGACCGCCGACTCGTAATCCTGCGACGTCACCATCAGCAGGTTGGCGTTGAACGGGTTGAAGTTGTAGATCGTATCGCATGTGAACGCTGTATAGCCATTGTTGCAATACGAGAAGTTCGATCCGCCATCCGTGCTTTTAAAAACCTGGTCGTCGGCATTGTCCCAGATTGTGCCGGCGACGGTCGGGTGAAAGCAGCTTGTCTGGGTGCGAGCGATCATATCGACATTGCGGAAGGCATTGGTCTTGCTGGCGCTGGGCGCCACCCAGTTGTTGCCGCCGTCAGTCGAGTAATAATGCGGGTGCTGCGCCCAGTATCCGGTATCGTGGCAGAGGGAGAGGTAATTGGCGTTGGCGGGGCTCGCCTCAATGCGGAACCAGCCGGGACCGCCATTCCATGCAGATGTCGGCAGCCCCCCGCCGCCTTTCTTGGTCCAGGTACCGCCGCCGTCGGTCGAGAGTTCGATGTCGAAGCTTCGAACGGTATAGATCCAATTCGGCTGATTGGAGGAGACAGCGACCCCGAAGATCTGGCCGGTCTGAATTTTTGTGAATGCGCCGCCCGAGTATTTGTACAGCCCGTCGCTGGCGCCCACATAGAGCGCGCCATTGAGCGGGCTGACCGCAAGGTAGGAACCCGCGTAGCTTGTGGTAAGGTGGGTCCAGCTCACTCCGTTATTCGTGGACTTCCAGATGCCCTGATCACCGCTGGCGATATTCGTGGACGTACACCAGTAAACGGTTTGCGTTGCTCCCCCGGAAACGCTCGTTGGATCAAAGACCAGAATGCGTGCGCCCCGGCCTCCGGACACACTGTCGAGATCGTTGTCTTTGGGCAGAACGTTCGTCCAGGAATTGCCCTGATCGGCAGAACGCCAGACGCCGTGGAAGCCAAAGCGCGACCCTCCGTTCGCGCCGATCGAGAGCATCACGTTGCTGTTTGCAGGATCGATGGCGACATAAGCGCTGCCGCGTGGTTTGTAGCCCACATCGATCGGCTGCCATTGTGCGCCGGAGTTCGTGCTTCGGTAGAGGCCGCCGACATCGGTGCCGAAAATCAGGACGCTGCCGGTGCTGTCCGACGCGATATTGGTGATCACCTGACAGCCTTCCCCGCCCGGTTGCCCATTCGCTTTCGCGGCGGCATTGCGCAATGGAACCTGCACCCACTGCGCCATCACTCCTTGCGCGCACAGGAAGGAAATCGCCGCAGCGGCGAGGGCGCCGCGGACGGAGCGCGCGGCTTGGCCCCATTGCGAACGCCTTGTGTTGAGAAATCGTTCTTCTTCGATCATCGATTGTCTCCTTAAGATAGGCCGTATCTATACGGCAATTGCAGCTAATAATACTAATTTGTGGAACAGGACAACCCGATTGTAGACCTTTGCTGTCGAGGGCCCATCGGGAATCCTGCGTTTCCCGATGAGCGCCGCTTGTTACTTTGGACCGGAAGCAGCCGAAGCGCCCGGGTTGTCCGCCCGCTTCCCCGGCGCCACGTTGCTGGCCTGCTGCTGCGCGTTCAGTTTGGCCAGCATCTCGGGGGTCGGATGCTTGTACTTCTCCCACTGCTCACGCGTGGCCTGATCTTCCGTCTTCTTCGCCCCGCAGCCACAGACGCAAAGAGCGCAGCAGGCAAGAAGAACAGCAGTCGGGAGTATGCTTTTGCCCATTCGTTTGACGATACCGATCATAAACATACCCTTCATAAACGCACCCTTTAATTACGCGCCGCGTTCCACATATTATGATCCGGATCACCCGCGCGGTCCGGGTCGGTCTGGATCGGCAGCAACGATTTGACATGTCCGTCACAGAATGCAAAGTTCGCCCGACCGGTATGCGCGGCCGTAACAGCCCCATTCGGTCCGAAGGGATAGTTGCCGGTCGCTTTTCCGTCGGGGATTTCCCCGAAGCCCAGGAAACCGTCCTGCCAGGATTGCCCGATAAAAGAAGCGGAAGCAAAAATGCCGTCCCCTTTCTGAGCGCTGTTGTGGGCGACGGATTCGGCATTGTGAGCTTCCGCAATCAGGATCGTGTCCGCCGGTCGATTGATCGATGCGAGCGAGGGGGTAACCAGAGGGGTTGCTCCCGTGGCCCAGTCCCCCCCGGGAGACATGGGACCACAGGTGGCGAACCCGGAATCGCACAAGAAGGTGTTGACGTGATAAGACTTAGCAGGCACGCCGTTGCCTGTCACGGCGGCGCTGTCGTCAGGGCATCGGAACACGTTATAGCTCTTCACGTACGGCTGCGTGGTGTAAGCCCATGTCCACCACCATCCCCATCCGCCCCCGTCATCTTTCTCATTGGCCAGCGGAAACTTCTCGTCATAATCCTGAGCGTACTGAATGAGCCCCAGAGAGAGCTGCTTCATGTTGCTGGCGCAGCTAATTTGCCGGGCCTTTTCCCGCGCTTTCGCGAAGACAGGGAAAAGGATCGCAGCAAGAATAGCAATTATTGCAATAACAACGAGAAGTTCGATCAGCGTAAAACCAGTTTTTTTCACTCTTGCCTCCAATTTGCTTGGGTGAATCGGACAATCCGAATGATGGATCAATGCGTAAACGGAGCGCCGGCGAAGTCTGCGCCGCATCGATCTTTATGGGTATTCGCCTCTATGGAACCGTTACCATGAATCATGGTAACGGTTCCACAACGTGAGTCATGATAACACAGCCCTGTTTTCCTGTCAAGATATCTTTTGGAGAATTTGCGCCGTCCTTGCCAAAGCGGCGGTCCGCCGCTTTTTCGCGGCGGTCTGGCCTGCCGTCACACCGCGCGCACCGAGCCGCGTTCGATCAGCTTGACCGGCAGTAACTCCCGGTGGTCCCGTCCCACTTCCCCCCGGACCATCTTATGGACAATCCGCATGGATTGGGAGCCAACCTGGTCCAAAGGCTGCCAGATCGTGGTCAGTCCCGGCCCCGTGATGGCGTCTTCCGGCAGGTCGTTCACACCGATGAACGAGAGGTCGTCGGGGACTTTGAGCCCGCGCTCCTGCATGTACCGAATTCCATCGACCGCGGATTCATCCTCCATGCAGAATAGCGCCGTCGGGCGAACCTGCGGGTCCATTTCCAGGAAGTGTTCGAAGCGTTTCCAGCTTCGATCCTTGCTGGTAAGGATTGGGGACACATAATCCTCGCGAAAGCCGACCCCCCAATCCTCAAGCGCCTGCCGATATCCCCGAAAGCGATTCAAGCTCCAATTGTAATGCTCGTAGCCAGTGACCATGGTGACGAATCCGATGCGGCGATGTCCGTGCTCCAGCAAGTACTGCGTCGCCATCCGTCCGACGGCGACGTTGTCGATATCGACACTTGCGACGCGCTTGTCTTCCGACATATCGCTCACCATCACGAAGGGAAATCCAGAACGCAGGAGCACCGGCGTCAGGTCGTTTTCCCGGGGCATTCCAAAGAGCAGCAGCCCGTCACAGCGTCGATCCAGCAGACTTGAGAAGCTGTTTGGAACATTCGACCACACATCGTTAGAGCACAGCAGTACACTCTGATGCAATTCATTTGCCGCCGCCGCGACGCCGTTGAGCGTAGGAGCAAAGTAGTTATTAGCGCCCCAAATTACCAAAACCCCTTCTGGAAATACAATCCCAATCACATTCATTTGCGAACGCGAAAGGTTACGCGCCAGCGCGCTGGGGTAGTAATTAAGATCGCGCATGCACTGAAGGATCCGCTCGCGCGTCACGGGGTCCACGCGGGGATGGTTGTTTATCACACGCGAAACCGTCGTGACGCCCACGTTCGCGGTACGGGCAATATCCTTAATCGTGATCAAAATCGATGCTCCCGGCGATCATATGGCGCCGTTTCCATCATACCAAAGGCAAGGAGCAATCGTCAATTGTCCATTCTCGACATTGCAGGTTCAGGAAAAAGCCGGCTGCCGGTCGTTCGCATCGCTTGGCGAGCATGACATGGCGCCGAAAGCTCGTAACGCCGAACGCGCTTCTTCCGTATTCTTAAAGAGAAACGACGCGATCAAATAAGGACATCAATGTGGCGACCAGTCAGAAGGAAATCGGTGAGTTGATTCGGGCAAGACGCGAACAGCTCAATCTCAGTCAGCAGGATGTTTCGAACGGGCTGGAAATGTCGCGGGGCAATTACTCTCGCCTGGAGTCGGGGCAAACGGCGGTGTCGGCGGCGGATCTGACGGAGATCGCCGCAATTTTGGAAATTCGCGCATGCTATCTGCTGGGCGAAGATACGGACGACCACGCCTGCACGCATAACGACGACATCGTACGGCTCTATCGCGGCATACGCGCCGACATGCAGCCGGCGGCGCGGGCGATGATGCAGAGCTTGTACGATCAGTTTCGACGCGAGGAGTCCGGTGAGGATACAAGCGGCTTGTGTCCCTAACTTCGCCAGCTTATGCGATTCGCAGTTTTTCGCTGATGAGCTGGAGGCGCGGGTTGTAGGCTTTCACGCAGTCGCGGCCTTCCAATTTTGAGGCGTAGAGCGCGCTGTCGGATTTGACGAACAGCTGCTCGGCGGAATCCATGGTGTTGTATTCGCAGTATCCGATGCTGGCCGAAAGGTTCGGGCGGACGCCGGCGGCGAATGCCCAGACGGCGCTGCGCACGCGGGCGCGGATACGCTCCAGAACCTGCGCGGCGGCGGCGCTGTCGCAGTTCCACAGCATGACCACAAACTCGTCCCCGCCCCAGCGCGCCGCCCAGTCGCCGGCGCGGAGCTCCTCGTTCAAAATCCGTCCGACTTGCTGCAGCACTTGATCGCCGGCCTCATGGCCGTAACGGTCGTTGATCTCCTTGAAATGGTCGAGATCGATCATCGCCAGGCACGCCGGAACGCGCGTCGCCTGGGCGCGAGGCAGATCGTCTTTCAGGCGGGCGTCGCTCCAGGAGCGGTTCGCGAGACCGGTGAGCGCATCGCGGGTCGCCCGGTGCTCCTGCTCCTTCAAAAGCGTATCCAGCCGCACGATGGTCTTTTGCAGGTCCGACATCAGCAGACCGGCTTCGTCCTTGCCGTTCGTGGGCAGCTTCGGCAGGATCCCATGCTCCATGTAGTCGCGCAGGCTTTGCGAACAGGCCGAGATCGGCTGCAAGAGGGCGTACAGGGCAAAGAAGAGAAAAACGGCGCCGAAAACGATAAACCAGAGCGGCCCGAAATCCGTCCCCATCGGCGGCGGTGGCCCCGGATGGACGCCGGCCGGCGGAGGCGGACCGGGAGGCATGCCGCCGCCGGGGATTCCCGGCGCGCCGTAGTTCGATCGGTGCATCCAGGTCATCGCGATCGTCATCGGACCGTGCATGCCGATCACGGCGAGCAGGAGAAACTTCGCAAGATAGCTTTTGGGGAAGAGAAACCGCGAAAAGAAGTTGTAATAGCGCACGTTCGTTTTCATAAGCGAGTGTTTCCTGCCGCATGCCGCAGGCCGGCGATCGGTAATCCTACTCGGATTATTCCCGGTTCGGCGCGCGAACTACAACAAGAAACTCTCGCATGAACGTGACGGTGTGGACGGAGGCCAGTCCAAGGGCGACGCCTTAGGACAGCGCGCCCATGGACTTTCGCGGGATCAATGCTTGTTCGCGCCCGCCTGCATTTGCGACTGGGTCTGGGCGCCGCCCTGAAGCGCGGCGATCGCACGCGCCTTGGCGTCCTCGGGAATATTCGGATTATTGCGTATGGCCGTGATGCGGTCCGCGACGGACGCTCCCGAGGCCGTGGCTTTGGGCGCCATGTCTCGCGGCGCGCATCCGGCAGTCGCCGCCCCGCAGAGGGCGGCGAGGATCATCCAGTTCCTGTTTGATCGTGATATTCTCATATGCTTAATAGGGAGCCGTTCCGGCCGAGCCGTCGTCGCTGACACTGCTGATATAGATATCTTTGTACCAATCGATCTGACCGCGATTCTTGGATTTGACATGTCCGTCGAGCCATAGGAAGTTGGACGTGTTCGCGTGGCGGTAGCGCGGAAGCTGGTTGCAGCCGGCCCAGGCGCCGATCTGCGCGGCCGTGGTCGCATCGCAGTCGCCGTTCACGAGATCCACGGCGGTCGATGGATTGTGATAGTTGTTGGCGGCGTTCAGGCCGCCGGTGGACCAGGCGTACTCCGCCGCCGGGAACATCCCATATCCCCACGGGCCGGTCGCCGGCTCGCCATTCGAGCCGCCCTCCAGCATCATGACTTTTTCGGCGGGAGCATCGACACGGGCCAGCGTGGAAGTGGTCCCGTTGAAGTCGGGAAAAAGATCAAATCGGATATGATACTGGTTGCCTTCGTGGGGAACCGGAAAGGAAGGACAGGAGTAGACGCCGCCGTTGCGCGCGTCCACGCTTCCCGCCTTGACGTACGGCATGATCACCGTGTCCCATTCCGCTTCCTGAGGTCCGCCCGGCGAGGTGAACGTATAGCCGAACCGGGATAAGGGATAAGTCTCGTCGTAATCCTGAACGTACTGCATCATCGCCAGGCCGATCTGCTTGAGATTGCTGGAGCAGGTGATGGCTCGCGCCTTTTCGCGCGCCTTGGCGAAGACTGGGAAGAGGATTGCGGCAAGAATCGCAATAATCGCGATGACAACGAGCAGCTCAATGAGCGTGAAACCTTGCTTTCGATCTGTTTTCATCATAGTTGCTTTCCTGGAGCGGTAAGATATCGGACGTCTGTTGCAGATAACTACAACGTTGTAGTTAGATTATATCACTGGATATTCCGCGTGTCAAGGACCAATTTTCCCAAGGAGATCATCGCGATTGCGTCCGAACAACGGCGGTTTGACACGCACACGCCATTGTGCTAGAATTTGCTCAGTGGCCCGCGCGGGCGCGGCGGATGGATCAATGGTTCAATGGCGACACGATTAATCGATATTGCGGAAAAGGCGGGTGTGTCCCTCACGACGGCGTCGCACGTCATGCGAGGATACACAAAGTCTAAGATCAAGCGGGAGACCTGGGACCATGTGCTGAAGGTGGCGGATGAGCTGGGTTACCGGCCGAACGCCATCGCGCGATCGCTGAAGATCCAGCGAACCAACACGATCGGGCTTTACACCGGCTACGGTTACCACAGTCTGCGCGACCCGTTCCTCGCCGAAGTCTATACGGGAATCCAGCGCGTGTGCTCGGACCTGCACTACGACTTTCTGGTCCATGTCGATATCGATGGGAAGGATCCCAGCGAGATCCGCCTGCGGCTCAACGACGGCAAAGTCGCGGGCCTGGTGGTCCACGCCCAGAGCGGCGATCCCGTCGTGGCCGAGCTCGCCCGCATTCGGATGCCCGCCGTGGCGATCGCGGACCGGCAGTCGATGCTTCCCTCAGTCACCGCCGACGACGCCGACGGGATGCGCCAGCTCGCCGATTATCTTTGGAGCCGGGGCCACCGGCACATCGCCTACCTGACATCGCACCTGGAGCTGGCGTCCATCGAAGCGCGCTCCCAGACGATCACGCGCCTGATGGCCGAGCGCGGCGGACGCTGCACGGTGCTGCCGTTCCCACGGCTTCGCCCCGCCGAATTTCTCACACGGATGCTCTCGACTCCCGATCATCCCACCGCGCTTTGCTGCTGGAACGACTATTATGCCTACCAGATGGTGGGCGCCGCCCTCCAAACCGGCGCACGGCTGCCCGAAGATATCGCGATCGTCGGCTTCGACGGGCTGCTGGACACGCTCCTCCCTGCCCGCGCGCTTGTCACCGTCCGAGTTCCCTGGGAAGACATGGCCGCTGAAGCGTCCAAAATGCTCCTCAAGCTCCTCGAAGGCGAGACCCTGCCTCCCGTCACCACATTCCCCGTCACGCTCGTCGCGGGCGACACGGCTTAGGGCGAGCCCGCACGCGCGGCTGTGTCCCCACTTTCTCGCCAACCACAGACGGATCCCGCCAAAATTGGGTATCCTCCCACCGACGAACTCATCAACAACGGAGGAAGAGAATTCAATGGCGACACGTAAAGCGGATGCGGAGTGGACAGGCGACCTGAAAGACGGTCAGGGAACGATGGAGCTGGGCAGCGGCGCGTTCAAAGGCGCGTACTCGTTCAAGTCCCGCATGGAGAACGGCGTCGGCGCCAATCCGGAAGAACTGATCGGCGCGGCCCACGCCGGCTGCTTCTCGATGCAGTTCGCGGCGATGCTCGCCGCGGGCGGCCACGTCCCGACCCGGATCCACACCACGGCCCAGGTCCACTTCGGCCCCGTTGACGGCGGCTTCGCCATCACCGGCATCGATCTGGCGACCGAAGGCGAAGTCCCTGGCCTGAGCGACGAAGAGTTCCAGAAGACCGCCGAATCGGCGAAGGCCAACTGTCCGGTCTCCAAAGCGCTGGCCGCCACGCCCATCACTCTCAAAGCAACGCTGCTTTAAGAACCCGGTCCATTGCGAGCGCCCGGCGGCGTAACGTCGCCGGGCGCTCCACGTCAAGGAAATTTACTTATGGCCGAGCAAGACCTCGAATCGATGTACCGTACGGAAGTAAAGCCGGTCGCCCCGGTCGGCGGCGAGGTTCCGGCGAAGTTCGTCAAGCTGCTACAAAGCAACAAAAACGACGAAGAAATGCGCGTCTATACCGTCACCTTCCACCCCCAGGAAGACAGCGACGAAGAAGACCCCGACGTCCCCGTCCGCCGCTCCCGCTCCAGCAACGCCACGATGGCGCTGGTGACCGTGGAGTTCGGCGAAGCCAAATTTCAAGACTGGAACAAGACCGATCTCAGCATTTTGGAGCACGAAGAAGAGTTTCAGCAAATCGCCCTCCGCGCCGTCGAACGCGCAGGCGAGGATTAGAAAGCAACATAACAGCCCTCAAATTTATGGGGGCTTATAAAAGAAGAACAGATACCAATTGCCTTCAACGTGGCGATAAGCTTTGAAGTCCTTATCCCCACCGTGAGGAACATTATCCAAACTTGGCAGCAGATTTGGCGGGGGAGTCTTAAAATTTGCATAGCCTTTACTCGCTTGCCCCTCCCACTCTTCGCTGAAGGCCGGCGAATTCCATACCGTAAAATCGATAGCCGGAGGCATCTGCTCCATCAATGCTTTGCGCCTTGGAAAATCCATGAGAATGAAAGCGTCAGATGGCGGGATGTTGTAATTGATGGGAGTATGAAATACCAAAAAAATCAAGAGAGGAACAGTGCAGGCGAATGCGCAAGGGATGAATATCCGCCGCCATCGAGCAATAGAGAGTTGGGGCTCTGAATACATATAGCCATGGAGTTTGGAGGCCAGCAAGCCACCGACAGCACCACCGCCTCCCCCCAAGGGAATGAGCAAATACATCATTGCCCAGGGAGCAGCTTCCTGCGCGCAACCGGAGTTTGACACCATCAAAAAAGCCAAGGCTCCGCCGCTGTATATTCCCAATAGGATCCCAACACTCATATAGAGCGTTCGCATATTTCCCCCTGTGACGACGGCGCCGATATTGATGGGATCATACCGGCATACGGACAAACCGGAGTAGGTCGAAAGACCTGTTTTTGAGCAGGAACTCCGCGCTTAAGCATGGAAATAGGCAGTATCGCCCTTTGAGCCCAAAGTTCGGTGGAATGATGCTTTCCGGGCGTTTCTCTGGAAATGAGGATAGGACGGAATGGACGTGCCGCGAGGCGAGCAAGATCGCGTCTTGGAAACAGTGGCGGCGGCGGATTTGAGCGCCGAAACGCCGCATCAGCTTCGGCGGATCGCGGATTCCGCGCCGCTGCTGATCGGCTACGTCGGCGTCGACCTGCGTTACCGCTTTAATAACCGCGCCTATACGGAATGGTTCGGGCTGACGGGCGATGAGATGCGCGGCAAGCACATCGCGGACATTGTCGGCCCCGTCGCCTTTGCGGCCGCGAAGGAGCATTTGGACGCGGCGTGCTCCGGCCATGTCACGCAGTTCGACACGCATATGTCCTACCAGCGCGGGGGCAGCCGTTACGTCCACACCACCTTTGTTCCCGACACCGCCGCCGGCGGCGAGGTCCAGGGAATCGCCATCTTCGTCACCGATAACTCGCGGCTCCTCCAGGCTCAAACGGACCTGATGGAAGCCTACAAGCGCGAAGTGATTGTCAACACGATCGGCCGCGCGGCGCGCAGCGCCACCGATCCCATGCTGATCCTCAAGACCACCACGGAAGTCCTTGGGAAGGCCCTGAACGCCGACCGTTGCTACTATGTGACGTACGATCAGAAGCGCGGACGCGGGACGGTCGGGCCGGACTGGAACCGGGATGGCTTGGAATCGATTGCCGGCGAATACGATATGTTCGCCTATCACCTGAACCGCAACGCCGCGTATCTGTCCGGAACGACCGATGTCGTGGAAGACTCGTTTGCCTTGCCGGACAACGCCATGTCGGTCAAGCTGGGCCTGCGCGCGCTGGTGCGGGCGCCGGTCCATCAGAATGAAGTTATGACCGCGCTCGTCGTCGCGATGTCCGACCAGCCGCGACTGTGGACCGAACGTGACATCTCCCTTGTGGAGACCATCGCAACACAAACACGCGGCGCCGTGGAGGCCGCCCGCGCCCGTCTGCGCGAGCGCTCCTTCCTGCGCGACGTCCTCTCCAGCGTCACCGGCGGCAAACTCCTGCTCTGCGACCATCCCGGCCAGCTCCCGCCGGTTCGCACGCTCATACACGGTCCGATCCCAATGGATTCCACCGCCGCGCTGCGCGCGATACGCCACGAGACTCAGCAAGCCGCTCAGAAGTGCGGCCACGCCGCCGAGCGAGAAGTGGACCTCCTCACCGCAGCGTCGGAAGCGGGCATGAACGCCATTGTCCACGCCGGCGGCGGAACCGCGTATGTCTCCTACAGCGACGATGGCGTCGTACAGGTCCGCGTCGAGGACCAGGGCCTGGGCATCACGATGGAAAACCTGCCCAAAGCCGCCTTCGCCCGAGGCTTCAGCACCAAATCCACGCTCGGCCACGGCCTGAAGATGATGCTGGAAACCGCCGACCGCGTGTATCTCCTGACCGGCTCAACCGGAACCATCGTCATCCTGGAGCAAGAACGCGTCCAGCCGCTGCCGGCGTGGCTGTAGAGGGAGCGGCTCCCGAGTGAACTCCGACCGGCCTTCGGGTGCAAATCCACCCCCGGCGCTTCGGCCGCCCCCTCCCTGGCAAGCCCTCTCTATCCCTTCCCACGCTTCCGCAACAACTTCATCACCGCCGCCTCCCCCTCGTCCAGCGCGTGCGGATCGGCGGCAATGGCGGCTTTGACGTCCTTCAGGGCTTCGGGCAGCGCGCCTTCCATGTAGGATTCGATCACGGCGGGGTGGACATAGCACTTGCGGCAGATGGACGGCGTATTTCCCAGGCGCTGGGAGACGGCTTCGATGGCCTGCACGACGTTTTTCTTGCGCTGGGTGTCCGTGTCGCACTCCTCGCAGTCGCAGAGGGCAAGGGCGGCGAGAACCGTGCCGGCCCAGGTGCGGAAGTCCTTGGCGGTAAAGTCGTCGCCGGAGATTTCTCGGAGGTAGGCGTTCACGTCGCCTGAGTCGATGGAGTGGCGGTTCCCGTCGTCGTCCACGAATTGGAACAGCTCTTGTCCGGGCAAGTCGCGAAGGCGCTTGACGATGCGCGCCAGACGGCGGTCGTGCAGCTCGATGGAATGGTCTTTGCCGCTCTTGCCGCGAAAGTGAAACTTCAGCGCGGACGATCCCACATCGACATGCCGATTGCGCAGAGTCGTCAGCCCGAACGATTTGTTCGTCTTCGCGTACTCTTCGTTGCCGACGCGGATCATCGTCGTCTCCAGCAATCGGACAATCGTCGCCAGGACCCGTTCGCGCTTCAAGCCCGGCAGACCAAGGTCGTGGAACACCCGCTCGCGCACATGCGGCAGCGCTTCGCCGAAGACGATCATGCGCGTGTACTTCGTGTCATCGCGCACCGTACGCCATTTCGGGTGATAGCGATACTGCTTGCGCCCGCGCGCGTCTCTGCCCGTCGCCTGCAAATACCCTTTGGGATGCGGGCAGATCCAGACGTCGGTGTACGCCGGCGGGATGGCGAGCGACCGAATTCGCTTCAGCGTTTCCTCGTCCTTGACGACTTTTCCATCAGGATCGAGATACCGAAACCCATCGCCGGATTTCTGACGCCGGATGCCGGGTTTGGTGTCGGAGAGATAACGCAGTCCGGCTTCCTTGGCGGACAACATGGGGTCGGGATGAAGTTCTTGAGTGGTCGCTTGGGTATGCATGAAGGGTATTTACCCAAAACAGAAACCAGCCTCCCACGCAGGACTCCCCCGTCCCAATGCCGAACAGTTGTTCAATGCAAGATTCTATTTCCGTGTATTGTGACGGACTCACGAAAGTGTATAAGGGCGGCAAGAAGTCGGGGGATATCGTCGCGGTCGACAATATCAGCCTGCGGGTGCCGGCGGGGGAGTTTTACGGCTTTCTGGGACCGAACGGGGCGGGGAAAAGCACGAGCATTAAGATGCTGACGGGGCTGCTCCGGCCGACGTCGGGGCGGATTGTGATTGCCGGGCATGACTTGGCCGTGGATCCGCTGGCGGTGAAGCGCGCGATCGGGGTGCTGCCGGAGGATTTGAATCTTTACGAGCGATTAACGGCGTCCGAATTTCTTGTGTTCGCCGGGCAGATGTACAGCATGCCGCTAGCCGAGGCGCGGCGGCGCAGCGAGGAATTGCTTGCCGTGATGGAGTTGGGCGACGCCGGCGATAAGCTGATCGTCGATTTCTCCATGGGTATGAAGAAGAAAACGGCGCTCGCCGGGGCGATGATCCATAACCCGCCCGTGCTGTTTCTCGACGAGCCGTTCAATGGGATCGACGCCCTTTCTTCGCGCAAGATTCGCGATGTCTTGAAGCAGCGAACGGAGATGGGAGCGACGGTCTTCTTTTCGTCCCATGTGCTGGAAGTCGTCGAAAAGCTGTGTACGCGCGTGGCGATCATCGCGCGCGGCCGGCTGGTCGGCGAAGGCACGATGGATGAACTGCGAGCGCTGACCCACGACACCTCCCTGGAGGATATCTTCGTCCATCTCGTGGCGTCCCCCGATGAGGCGTCGCCCGTCGCCGACGCGTCACAGCCATGGTACTCGCGCTCCGTGTCGCGTTTCGACGGGGAGCAGTAATCCCGATGTCCTCTCTTCGACTGATGCTGGAGCTGAAGCTCAAGCTGACCTGGCGAGGTTATCGACGCAGCACGTGGAAGATTCTGGGCGCGATCCTGCTTCTGCTGGCCTTCCTGCCGGTCAGCGGATTCGTTTCGTTCGGCCTCTGGTGGCTGCTGAACAATGTCGGCCCTTCGCTGCAAATGCCGATTGCCCGCGACGCCCTTACGGTCGTATTCGTGATCTGGGCCGTCACCCCGCTGCTTGGGTTTCAGCTCAACGAATCCTACGACCTGACCAAACTATTCGTCTACCCGATCTCCTACCAGACGATCTTTGTGGGCAGCGTTCTGGGAGGACTTCTCGACACGCCGGTGCTGCTGATGCTGCCGCCGCTGGTCGTGCTCCTCGTTCACTTCTCGCCGAATTTTGGGGCGGGCGTCCTCAATTTCCTGCTGCTGACGTCATTTCTTCTGCTGACGCTGGCCCTCGCGCAGCTGATCACGCTGACGCTTGTCGGGTTCCTGCGCAGCCGCCGTTTCCGCGATATCACCGTCGTGCTGTTCCCGCTGATCGGATTGTGCTATTACGTCGGCCAGCAGGTCCTCGTGCGGCGGTTCTCCACATTCAGTCACAATCTTCTTTCGCCACAGATCCTCAACGCTCCGCCCTGGCGCATTGCGGATCGGCTCCCCTCCGGTTTCGCCGCGTCGGGACTGGAGGCGACGGCAGCGAATGACTGGGGACGCGCGCTGCTGCTGCTCGTTCTGATCCTCGCCGCCGGCGCGGCGATCGCGGCGGCGGCCGCGCGGGTCCTGCGCCAGCTTTATTTGGGCGACGCCGGACCGGGCATCGCCCGGATCGGGCAGCCGTCCGCCGCCACGCCGTTAGCGAAGGGGCCGCAGCTCCCCGGGTGGCTGCCGGAGACGATCGCGGCGATCGCCGCCAAGGAGTTCGTTTACCTGCGGCGCGATCCTCAGTACAAAGCGCTGGCGGTCCAGAGCGTATTCTATCTGGTGATGATCACCGCGCCGATCTTCATGCCCGCAGTTTCGTCGGGGCGAGCGCTGCCATCGTTCTTCGGCGATTACATCCCCATCGCCCTCAGTGGGGCGCTGCTGCTCTCCATGGCGCCGCTGATCTTCAACTGCTTCGGCGGCGAAGGCGCTGCGATCTCCGTCCTGTTTTCGCTTCCCGTCTCACGACGAGACATTCTGCTGGGAAAGAACCTGGCCCATCTGGTGATGCTCGTGGCGCTGAATGCGGCGGGGCTGCTGCTGTCGGCGGCGTTCAGCGGGCACTGGGAAAAGATCCCGATCACGATCACCTGGGTGCTGCTGGCGTCCCCGGTGCTGCTGGCGGCGGGCAATCTGATCTCGGTCCAGCTGCCGCACCGGATGATCGTGCGCGGCCAGCGCTGGCAAAAAGGCGGCGCGCCTGCGGCCGGCGGCGACAGCGCCGGCTGCGCCGTCGCCTTCCTGCACCTGCTCGCCTACGGCGTCACCCTGCTCGCCCTCTTCCCGGTCGCCATGGCGATCCTGCTGCCCGCCGTCTCCATCATCTCCCCCGCCTGGTACGCGCTCTCACTGCCCCTCGCCGCCGTCTATTCCATCGCGCTCTACGGGATCTTACTGGGCCAGGCCGAAACCTGGCTGCTGCGCCGCGAGCCGGAGATCGCCGCGCAGGTCACGCCGCCGGATTAACGATCCGTATTCGTCATCGACCGATATGCCCCCGGGGTATATCCCATCTTTTTCTTGAAGATCCGAAAGAAATAATTGTCCGACTCGAAGCCCGATCGCTGGCCGATCGCTTCGACGGTCAGCGTCGTGGTGCGCAGCAGTTCCGAAGCATGATGGATTCGCAGCTGGAGATGGTACTGTGCGGGCGAGATCCCCGTATACTCACGGAAGGCACGCCGAAACCAGCAATAACCGACTCCCAGCTCCACCGCAAGCTCTTCCACATTCACCGGCTCATGGACTCTCTCGCGCAGATTCGCCTTCGCCGCCTCGACGACGCGCGCAATTTCCGTTCCGGCGAAGTTCTGACGCAGGGACGCCGCCATTGCAACCGCCAGCACCTGCAGCGCTCCGGCCGCAATCACCTTCTGATAGCCGACCTGCTCGTCGCGCATCTCTTGGAAGATACGACTGAACTCCTCCACCAGGCGCTCGCTGTGACCGATATTCAGCACAGGCTGCGCGGTCGTGAGTGGATATTCCGCCACCAGCTCCGCCGCGCGCTTCCCCTGAAAACCAATCCAATATTCATCCCATCCCGTCTCAAGGTCTGGACTATAGCGATGCCATTCCCCGGGAAATAGCATAAAGAGCATCCCCGCCTTAATCTGCGCGCTTCCGCCCAATCTCGATTGGAAAACGCCGCCGCCACGCGTGATATAGATCACCTGATACTCCTGAAGCGTCCGCCCCTGTGTCCAGCGCAAGTCATGATCGTCCGGATGGTTCAGCGGCGGATACGGAGTATGCGGGGGGATCAGCGTGTAACCGCCCGAGACGACAAACAGGCTTTGACGCCGGACTTCTTCGCCAACCGGGAGATAGCGGTAAAAGTGTTTCATCTGGATAAACGTCGCCTTGCGGCTATGAACAGCCGCCTGTACGACGGTATACCTGTTTTTCATTCAAAAAGTGCACCTTTGATTTTAAAGCGTGCATATCTCAAATATTACTAGCGCGCAATACTAAACGTGGCTATCCATCCAAACCATCGAAAACATTTCTTTGATGGTGATAATGGGCTTTTTGAGAAAATCAGCAAAATTGCTCAAATTTTGTTTTTCGCTCAAAAAGTACACCTTTAATATCACAATGTTCATTCTCAAGAAGCTACTAGCGCGCTATACTAAGATTATCGTTCTCATGATTACTCAAGGAGCTTAACAATGAAATCTCGTTTTGGATTCACTCTCATTGAATTACTAGTAGTAATCGCAATAATTGCGATTCTCGCAGCCATTCTCTTCCCCGTCTTCGCCAAAGCCCGTGAGAAGGCTCGGCAAATCACGTGCGCCTCCAACCTCAAACAGCTAGGCCTGGGCTTCCTTCAGTATACGCAGGACTATGATGAGATGTTGCCGTATCGCAGCGGATCGACGGGCGCGCAGGTCATCTGGCCCGTGACGATTATGCCTTACCTGAAATCTATCGCAGTGTTCTCCTGCCCGGACGACAGCACGAAGAGCAGCGCCGGATTCGCGCAGAATCCCCCTCTCTCCTATGCAGCCAATCAGAATGTGATCACCTCCCCGGGCAACGCCATCCCGTCGTTCAATGCGCCGGCGTCCACCGTACTGCTGGCGGAGCAGGTGAACAATACGATCGACTTCAAAACCACGACGTACAGCAATTACGACACCATTTGCATGACGTTCGGCCGCCCGGGATGGGGCGTCGAACTGGTGACGGGATACATGGGAGGCTCCAATTCCGCAAAATGGTCGCGCCCGGCTCGCCACACCGAAGCCTCGAACTTCCTGGCGCTGGACGGCCACGTCAAATGGGTGCGCGGCGCGGCGGTCAGCCCAGGACTGGATAATTCGTCGGCAACCGGCGCCGAGACCGGCGGAACGTATGGCGCCGCCGCTGGCACAGGCAACGGCGCTTACGCCTTGACATTCAGCCGAATGTAAACCGCGACGCAATTGAACATTTTGTTTTCTCATTGCGTCGTTTGGGAAACCTTTCTTTGAATAACATGAAACTCTTCGGCCCACTTGCAGGAGGCGCGGGATTATTCCTGTGCCTCTTCGGCAACTTCCTTCCCGCCGCCTGCGGCGCTCAAAAATCCATGTCTCCGTTGAAACCCATTGCTCCACGCTGTGAATACGCCTCATCTCCAATGGGGGTAGACACCGCAACACCCCGGCTTTCCTGGGGACTGGAAAGCGCGATCCGTGAACAGCGGCAGACGGCGTATCAGGTGATTGCGACGACCCAGGAAAGACAGGTCTGGGACAGCGGCAAGGTTCTTTCCGCCCAAACCCAGCAAATTGAATACTCAGGAGCTCCATTGCAGTCGGCGCAAGGCGTTGCCTGGAAAGTGCGCGTCTGGGATCAACACGGCGTCGCTTCGCCCTGGAGCCCGACCGCACGCTGGACGATGGGCATCCTGAGCCTGGCGGATTGGGGCGCGGCCCGATGGATCGGCGCGCCCCCGACAACAGAAGCCGCCACCGATTCGCTGCTTCTGCGGCGGCAGTTCCTGGTAAAGCCGCGCCTGACGCGCGCGCTGGCGTTCGTGTGCGGGCTGGGCCAGTACGAGATGTCGGTCAACAGCGTGAAGGCGGGCGACGATGTGCTTGCGCCGGGCTGGAGCAAGTACGACAAAACATGTCTCTACGACACTCGGGATATCACATCTCTGTTGCGCCCAGGCCCCAACGCCATCGGGCTTCTGCTGGGCAACGGGATGTACAATGTCCATGGCGGACGCTACACAAAGTTCACCCGATCGTTTGGCCCGCAAAAGGCGATCTGCCGGATGCGCCTGGAGTACGCCGACGGCTCCGTGCAGACAATCGACAGCAACGGCGCCTGGCGCACGGCTCCCGGCCCCATCACGTTTTCCTCCGTCTATGGAGGGGAAGATTACGACGCCCGGCTTCTGCCCATTGGCTGGAGCAGTCCTCGCTTTAACGACGATCGATGGGAGCGCGCGGCGATCCTCTCCGGTCCCGGCGGAGAGTTGCGCGGAATGAGCGCCGCCGCCCCGCCGATTCGGACATTTGAGGCGTTCACGCCGGTCGCCGTCAAACAATTACGGCCAGGCGTCGCCGTTTACGACCTTGGGCAGAACGCGTCGATCATGCCGCGCGTCACCGTCACCGGCCCGGCGGGATCAACCGTTCAAATCATTCCCGCCGAACTCATCCATAAAGATGGATCGGTGGACCGCGCGTCGGTGGGCGACGCTCCTGCTTACTGGAAATACACGCTGGCGGGAAATGGCGCGGAGAGTTATTTCTCCAAGTTCTACTATCATGGATGCCGCTACCTTCAGGTGGAGGTCAGCAGCCCGGGCGGAGCCGCGCCGCCGGTCATCCACTCCTTGAGCGGCGTGGTGATCGGTTCCGCTTCTCCCTCCATCGGCGAGTTTCATTGCTCCAACGATCTGTTTAACCGCATCCACACCCTGGTCCGATGGGCCCAGCGGAGCAACATGGTCAGCGTCATGACGGATTGTCCCCACCGAGAGCGACTGGGCTGGCTGGAGGAAGACCATCTCAACGGACCGTCCCTGCGCTACAACTTCGATTTGAACCAGCTCTTCGGCAAGATCGAAAGCGACATGGCCGATTCGCAGACTCCCGAGGGGCTGATCCCGAGCATCGCGCCGGAGTATCCGGTCTTCGGCGGCGACTTCCGCGATTCTCCGGAGTGGGGCAGCGCGTCCATACTGGTTCCATGGCAGCAGTATGAGTTTACCGGCGACTCCGCCCTGCTCCGGCGCCGCTATGACGTGATGCGGCGCTACCTCGATTATCTGACCGGCAAGGCCAAAGGGCATCTCCTCGAATATGGCCTTGGCGATTGGTATGACATTGGTCCCAATCCGCCGGGCTACTCGCAGTTGACGCCTAACGGGCTGACCGCCACCGCGTTTTATTATCAGGACGCCGTGATTGTCGCCCGCGCCGCCCAGATGCTGGGGCACACGGAGGACACGACGCGATACGATGCTCTCGCCGAACAGATCAAAGCGGCGTTCAACGCCAAGTTCTGGAACGCTGAGACCGGGCAGTATGCGACCGGCTCCCAGACCGCCAACGCGATTCCGCTCGTGATGGGCCTGGCGCCCGCCGCCGCGCGTCCATCGCTCGTCGAGGCGCTCGTCAGCGATGTTCAACGCCATGGAAACGCCGTCACGGCGGGCGATGTTGGGTATCGTTATTTGCTGAAAGCATTGCAGGAAGGCGGACGTTCCGACGTGATCTTCGCAATGAACAATCAGTCAGACAAGCCAGGCTACGGCTACCAGCTCAAGATGGGCGCGACAAGCCTCACCGAAGCCTGGGACGCCCTCCCCAGTTCGTCGCAAAATCACTTCATGCTCGGCCAGATCAACGAATGGTTCTACGGAGGCCTGGCAGGCATCCAGTTCGACCCAAACGCCCCAGGGTTTCAGAAGATCGTGATCAAGCCGGCAATCGTCGGAGACATCACTTCAACACGAGCCAGCTATGATTCCGTCCAAGGACGAATTATCAGCGCCTGGAAACGAGATGGAGCCACGCTCACACTGGACGTCACGATCCCGCCCAATACGACCGCGACCGTCTACCTGCCGACGCGTGATCGGGCATCCGTGAGGGAAAATGGAAAAGCCGTTTCCAAAGCGAAAGGCGTTCAGTTCTTGAGAAACGAAGACGGAGTCGGCGTCTACCAGATCGAATCCGGGCATTACACGTTCACGGCTCTCTATTGACGAGATCCGACTCGCCTCTCCCTATTCTGGGCTCATTGCGGTAGTTTTTCCCGACCCCACAATAAATTACGGGGCTGGGGGTTGCTTCGCAACTAGTGCCCAAAGGGCGCCCACCGTGCCGGACGGAAGATAATTTCGCTAGCATTTCTTATTTTTCCGTCCGGCACGGACGGTCGGCGCGAAGCGCCCCCAGCCGGGTAATTCATTGCCCGGTACGCGAAACCTTACCCCACCAACGCCTCCATCTCATCGATCATTCCCGACAGAACCCCGAACGCCGCTGTGATCGGCGCGGGCGAGGTCATATCGATCCCGGCGAGTTTTAAGGCGTCCAGCGGATAGAGCGAACCGCCGGCTTCCAGGAACGCCAGATAGCGGTCGGCGGCGGGCTGGCCTTCGGCGAGGACTTGCTGGGCGAGGGCGTTCGCCGCCGAGATGCCGGTCGCGTATTGATACACGTAGTAGGCGCTGTAAAGATGGCCGAACTGCGCCCAGGTGATCCCGAGGCGCGGCTCATCCAGCTCCACGGCGTCGCCGTAGCCTTCGCGGAACAGCGCAACGATCTTGGCGGACATGCTGTCCGCCGTGACGGGCTGGCGGGTTTCGAGGCGGGTGTAGAAATCCAGCTCGAAGGCGGCCAGCGTCGGCATCACGAACAGATAACGATGGAAGTTGCTGATCGCTTCCTCCAGCACTTGCAGGCGGATATTGCGGTCGGTGACCGTCTTGAGGAGATGCGCGCGCACCATCGCCTGATTGAAATTCGACGCCGTTTCGGCGGCGAACAGCGAATAGTCGGCGTACACATACGGCTGTTTTTCCCAGCTCAAATATGAGTGCATCGAGTGGCCTAACTCGTGCGCCAGCGTGCTCAGGGAAAGGAAATCGTCGTCGTAGTTCATCATGATAAACGGGCGCGTTCCATACGTTCCCGAGGAGAACGCGCCGCTGCCCTTGCCGACATTCGGCCACGCGTCCACCCATCGATCTTCGAGAAGCCCCCGGCGCATCGGGCCGAGATAGCGTTCGCCGAGCCGCGCCATGCCGTCGCAGATGATCTCCACGGCCTGCGCGAACGGCAGCGGCGAGCGGTTTTTGGTCAGCGTCGCCGGGCTTTCGTAAAGGGGGACATCGTAACCGTGCAGCTTCTCCACTCCCAGTCCCTTGCGCAGCACATTCCAATAGCGATGCCAGACGGGCAGGTTCTCTTTCACGGCGGCGAGCAGGTTGTCCACGACGACGCGCGGGATGGCGTCGGTGAGAATGCGTGAGTGCAGGACGTTCTCATAACCGCGCGTCCGGACTTTGAAGATCTGGGATTTCCCGGAGGTCGTCAAGCACGCCGCCAGCGTGTTCTTCATGCCGAGATATCCATCGGCGTACGATTCCCAGGCGGCTTTGCGCACGGCGCGGTCGGCGTGCTGCACAAGCGAGGCCACCGAGCCCTGCGCGACTGTCAGGCGCTCTCCGGACGGCGTGACGGCGTCAGCGAACTTCAAGTCGGCGTCGATCAGCGCGCTATGCGCGGCGTGCGGCCCGGCGGAGATCTCGCCCACCTGCGCCAGAACTCCCTCGACTTCGGACGACCGCACATGCGGTTTGGTCAGCGCCAGCGTGTCAAACCGATGTCGATACAGATCCAGCTTCGGCTCGTCGGCCTGAAACGTTGCGAGGGCCTCGGCGGAAATCGCTAGAAAGTCGGGATCGTAGAACGCGACCGCCGTGCTAAATCGAGTATGGAGCTCCCGCGCCCGACTGGTCAGCGCCTGCGCCTCCTGATCCCCCGCGTCGCCCGCCGCAAGCATCCCCGCATAAAGCCACACCGGCTCCAGCGCCTGCGACACCGCCTCGATCTCCTCCGTCGCCTGCAGCAGCAGCGCCCCCGATTCCCCGATCCGTCCCTCAAAACGCGCCAGCCCAGGGATCTTGGCGTCCACGGCGGCGAACGCCGCCTCCCACTCTTCCCGGGACGCGAACACACTTTCCACCGCCCACTGGCGCTCCAGCGGGACGTCCTGACGACGAGGCAATGTCTGGCTCATAATGCGGCTCCTTAAAATTCAAAAATCCCCAGCGTTGCGATTACGTGGGGATTTTAGCATGGATCCGTCAAAACAATGTCACAGGGGGGCAAGCCCACCCCCGGCGCTTCGCGTGGCCAACCCACCCCGGCGCTTCGCGCCACCCCTCCCGCCGACGGGAAGGGTTTGTAGGATTGCCTCTGACGAAAGCCGCCTGCGATAACACACTCTGAAATCACCCTTCCCGTCGGCGGGAGGGGTGACGCGAAGCGCCGGGGTGGGTTTGCCCGGGGTCGGCCGAAGCGCCGGGGGTAGGTTCCCCGAAGGGTGCGCCAAAAGCAATCTAATCCGTCGCCTTGCCCCTCGGGGGAATATAAGTCGGCTCGGTCGGCGGCGTGGACTTTGTGCGTGGGAATGGGATCTGAACGACGGTGTTGCTTTGCGTCTCCGTCACGTAAATCGATTTGCCGTCCTTGGAGAAGCACAGATTGGTGATGTTCTTGCCGGCGTTGACGGGGTACCGGTCCACGATCTGCCCGGAGGGATCGATTTTGACGACGAGGCCATCGCCGAAGACGGCGACGTACAGGAAGCCGTCCTTGCTGAAGCGCATGCCGTCGCCGCCGTTCTTCTCGCTGACGGTGGTGAACACGCGCCGGCTTTCCGGCGCGACGACGCCGCTGGCGGTGATGTCGAACGCGAGGATCGTGTGCTCGGGCGAGATGACGACATAGAGAGTCAGGCCGTCCGGCGACAGCGCGATCCCGTTCGGGAAGCGCAGGCCGTCCGCGATCTTCGTGACCTGGCGCGTCCCCGGCGCGGCGTAGTAGACGGCGCCGACGGGCTCCTCCCACGAGCCGGCGGGGTCGGTGAAGTACAGGCCGCCCTTGCCGTCGAACACAAGATCGTTCGGGCCGCGCAGGGCGCCGCCAGCCTCATTCTTATCTACAATGGTGGTGATCTGCTTCGAGGCCGTGTTGATGCGCACGATGCGCTTCGCCGCGTGATCGGCGACATACAGGAAGCCGTCGACGCCCATCGTCGCCCCATTGCCCTTGCCGCCGTCCGGGAGGGTCGCCCACGCAGCATCGAACTTACCGCGCTTCAAGTCGATCCGGGAGATGGCCGACGACTCGCAGTTAACACAGTAGAGATACTGCCCGTCCGATGAAAGCGCCGGTCCTTCCGGAAACTTCAGGCCCCTGGCGAGAACGCGCTGCTTGGGGGGAGTGGGACCGGAGTTTTTCTCTGAATTCGCCTGGGACGCGTACGCAAGGAGCGCGCCGACAGAGAACAGCGCGGCGAAACCAAAGTGCATTGTGGAGGACCTCCGAGGGGCGCAATAAAAAAAGCGAGGGCCGCATTGGGCTCCCGCTACGCTTTGCAAACACCGTTTGTTTGCGCGAATATGAATGTATTATATCACGAAACATGGCGATTGTCAATTCAGAAATATGGCGATTAGAAATCTTAAAATTGCGCATTATTCAGAGATCATGGTTATCGAAACGTGGCAAAACCAAAACCAGAGTGACCAGAACACGCGAATTTTAACGAACCGCGATCTCTTATTTGTCTCAAATAAATACGGCCAAATAATTTGCAATCGCGACAGGAATAAGAAACGAAAAATTGGGGAATAGTAATCCAATGATATTGGCCTGGTTGCTTGCCGTGGATCGATAGGCGAGTGTATAATCCAGGAAGCCGCTTACCGCGTCGTTCCGCTGCTTTCCCCGCAGGTAGTCCGATGAGTCACCCATGCGGCGGAAAGACCCGTCATGCCCGATTCTAATCCAATGACCGTCCTCAATGTGGACGACAACGAGCAAAAGCGATATATTGTTACCCGCATGCTTCGCGCGGAAGGTTTTAACGTCATCGAAGCGGAGAACGGGACGGAGGCGCTGCGCATGGCTCAGGATCAACCAGACCTGATCGTGCTCGATGTCAAGCTTCCGGATATCAGCGGCTTTGAAGTCTGCCAGATCCTCAAGGCGGACCCCGAAACGAACTCCATTCCCGTGCTCCACCTGTCGGCCCATTACACCAAAAGCGGCGACCGCAGCGAGGGACTGGACCGCGGGGCGGACGCGTATCTTACTCACCCCGTGCATCAGCAGGAACTGGCCTCCACCGTGCGCGCCCTGCTGCGTATGCGCACGGCGGAGAACAATGCCAAGGCGCTTTACGAGCGCGAGCGCCGAATTGCCGAAACCCTCCAGCGCGCCCTGCTTCTCACGGTTCCCAGCGACACCTATCCCGGCCTCGACGTCTCCACGTTTTACCATCCCGCCTGGGAAGAAGCAAGCATCGCGGGCGACTTCTTCGACACCTTCGCGCTGCCCGGCGGCAAGGTGGCGCTGGCGGTGGGCGATGCGTCCGGCAAGGGACTGGCGGCCGCCGCGCATACTGCGGAAGTGAAATATGCGCTGCGCGCGATCCTGCATGAAACGCCGCAGCCCGACCTGGCCCTTTCCCGCCTCAATGATTTCCTGTGCCACTCTTATCACACACACGGCTATGGACTGGAGCTGGTGGTGGCGCTGGCCGTCGCGGTGGTGGATCTGACGGCCGGCGAAGTGCGGTTCGCCTCGGCGGGCGCGGAGCCTCCCCTGCTTTTGAGCGGCGGCGGCGTCTCGGAATCGATGACGGTCGGCGGCCTGCCGCTGGGCGTATACGCCGGGGTCGAATATTCGGTGCAGACGAAGATGTTGGAGATTGGCGACACCATTCTAATTACAACGGATGGGATTACCGAAGCCCGGCGCAATGGAGACTTTCTGGATTATGAAGGCTTTATCGAGCTTGCCGAGCGTTTCCAGCATTCGCCCAAGACCAAGCAGTATGGCGAGGCAATCGTCGAAGAGGCGCGCGCCTTCACGGGCGGCAAGTTTCAAGACGACGTATGCCTGCTGATCGCTCGCCGAGTCTAAATCCAACCCACGGACTTTAAAATGACAATGATCGATCTGAATTTAGGAGCAACACTGTGACAATACCGGCGGGCGCAAGCCGCATCACCGAAATCCTCAACAACCACGAGAGCGAACTCTTACAGGAATGGCTCGCCGAACAGCGCCAATCCGGAGCCGCCCGCCCCGACCTGATCCCGGCGACGGAGCTTCAGGAACAGGGACGCGAATTCGTCGCGCTGCTGCGTCAGGCCGCCCAATCCGGAGATTTCAGCAATATCCAGGCGCCGGCCTGGTCCGGCGTGCGGGACTTGATTACCGAGCTGTCGCGGACGCGGGCTCGGCTCGGGTTCACTCCCACCGAAGTGGCGACATTCGTCTTCTCGTTCAAGCAGCCCCTGTTCTCCGCATTGCAGCGCGCGCATGGGGACGATTCGAACAGCCTGCTCGCCGATATCTGGACGGTCACGAAGCTGCTGGACAAGCTGGGCCTTCTGACGACGGAATCGTACATGAAGTCGCGCGAGGAGATTATTGCCCGGCATCAAGAGGAGATGATGGAGCTTTCCACGCCGGTCGTGCAGCTCTGGCAGGGAATTGTCGCCCTTCCGATCATCGGGACGCTGGATAGCGCCCGGACCCAGATCGTGATGGAAAACTTGCTCCAGGCGATCGTGGACACGGGATCGGAAACGGCGATTATCGATATCACGGGTGTCCCCACGGTAGACACCCTGGTCTCGCAGCACCTGCTCAAGACCGTCGCGGCGGCGCGGCTGATGGGCGCCGAGTGCATCATCAGCGGCATCCGGCCGCAGATCGCGCAGACCATCGTGCACCTTGGCGTGGAGCTGACGGACGTCACGACGAAGGCGACGCTCGCGTCGGCCTTCGCGCTCGCGCTGCAGCGGCGCGGAATGACGGTCGGCAAAGTCGCTCAGTTCAAGTCGTAAGGAGACGTTTTTGGAACGCATCCCAATCTTGCAAATGGGCTCTTTCTTGCTCGTGACGATCCAAGTGGACATGCACGACCGCCTCGCAATGACCCTTCAGGACGATCTGACCACGAAAATCGTGCAAAGCGGCGCAAGCGGCGTGCTGATCGATATCTCGGCGCTGGATATTGTCGACTCGTTCATTGGGCGAATGCTGGGGAATATCTCGGCGATGTCCCGAGTGCTCGACGCCGATACCGTCGTCGTCGGCATGCAGCCGGCTGTCGCGATTACGCTGGTGGAGCTGGGCCTCTCCCTTCCGGGCGTCCGCACCGCGCTGAACGTGGAAAAAGGCATGGGAATCCTCAGAACGACGCAGACGTTATTCGGGGAGGAAGAGAGCGGCGATGGCAGTCCGGAAGAGTGAGACGATGCCGATCCGCACCCAGGCGGACATCGTCCATGTCCGCCAGGCAGTCCGCGTCTGGTCTGTCGACATCGGCATGCGTCTGGTGGATCAGACAAAGATTGTTACGGCCGCCAGCGAGCTCGCCCGTAACACGCTGGAGTACGGCGGCGGAGGCGACCTGCTGATCGAAGCGCTGTCCGAAGGGATACGCGCCGGCCTGCGCCTGACCTTCACGGACCAGGGCCCCGGCATCGCCGACATCGCGCTCGCCCTGACCGACGGCTACACCTCCGGCGGCGGTATGGGCATGGGGCTGAGCGGATCCAAACGCCTCTCCAGCGAGTTTGAGATCGAATCCCAGGTCGGCGCCGGCACGACGGTTCGAATCACGCGCTGGAAATAAGTTACGGAATTTGAGAAATTGTCATATCCTTATGAACACATCCACGGCTCTGGAAATCACAGACGCCACCTTAGTCGGCGAAGCGCGCAGGCGCGTCGCCTCACTCACGCACTCCCTCGGATTCAATGAGGAAACACGCGGCCGCGTCGCTCTGATCGTCACGGAGCTGGCGACCAATATTCTCAAGCACGCCCAAACCGGCGAAATCGTCTTCCGGGAGCTGCGCGAAGGCGACGCCGCCGGCATTGAGATCCTCTCCCTCGATCGCGGCCCGGGAATCAGCAACGTCGCCCAGAGTCTCGCGGACGGTTACTCGACGGCCGGCACCCCCGGCAACGGCCTGGGCGCGGTGGTCCGTTTGTCCTCCACCTTCGATATCTATACGCAAAGCGGCGCGGGCACAGCCATCCTGTCGCGGATCTGGGATCGCCCGACATCCTTTGTCCAGCCCGGCGCGCCGCTGGAGATCGGCGTCGTATGCGTCCCCAAGCCCGGCGAAACCGAGTGCGGCGACGCGTGGTCGTCGAGCCAGTCTCCGCAGCGGTGCAGCCTGTTCGTCGCCGATGGTTTGGGGCACGGCCCGGTCGCGGCCGAAGCCTCGCGCGAAGCGGTCCGCGTCTTCGACGCGGTTGCCGAGACATCGGACTCCAAGCGCATCATCGAAGCCGCGCATCTGGCGCTGCGCAGCACGCGCGGCTCGGTCGTCGCCGTTGGACAAATCGCGCCCGAGGATGGGATTCTGCGCTACGTGGGCGTCGGAAATATCAGCAGCACGCTGCTGACGCCCGAAGGCACGCGCAGTCTGGTGTCGCACAACGGCACGGTCGGCCAGACGATGCGGACGCTGAATGAGTTTACCTATCCATGGCCGCGCACGGCCCTGCTGGTGATGGCGTCCGACGGCCTTCAGTCACAATGGACGCTGGATAAGTATCCCGGCCTCGCCTCACGCCATCCTTCCCTGATCGCCGGCGTCCTGTACCGGGACTTCAACCGCCGCCGCGACGATGTGACCGTGCTTGTCGCCCGCTGGAAGGAACGCGCCACGCAATGAGAAGCCGTCTGATGACCCTGGAGATTAAATACGAGCAGGACGTCGTGCATACCCGGCAGCGCGCGCGCCACATCGCCGCCCTGCTCGGGTTCGACGGTCAGGATCAGACACGCATCGCGACCGCCGTTTCGGAGATCGCGCGCAACGCTTACCAATATGGCGGCGGCGGCCACGCCGAGTTCGCCGTCGCGGTGAAGGCGCCCGCGACGCTGGAGATCCGTATTGAAGATCGCGGGCCGGGGATCAGCCGCCTCCAGGACATCTGGGACGGCCGGTACCAGTCGTCCACGGGGATGGGAATGGGACTGATCGGCGCCCGGCGCCTGATGGATCGCTGCGATGTCGAGACAAGGCCGGGCCAGGGCGTGCGCGTGTCGATGGAAAAGCGGCTGCCGGGCAATGCGCCGGCCGTGACCGCGCAGCGGCTGCGCGAGATCTCGGAAGAGCTCACGCGCGTCGCGCCCGTCACGCCGTTCGACGAAGTGCGCCGCCAGAATCAAGAGCTGCTGCTGGCGATGGAGCAGGTGCGGGAGCGAGAAACCGAGCTGCTTCGGCTCAACACGGAGCTGGACGAGACCAACAAAGGCGTCATCCAGCTTTACGCCGAACTCGACGACAAAGCCGATTCGCTTCAGGAGGCGTCAGAACTCAAGTCCGCATTCCTGTCCAATGTGACGCACGAGTTCCGCACGCCGCTCGGCTCTATTGTCGGCCTGTCGCAATTTCTGCTGGACCGGTTGGACGGCGATCTGACAACCGAACAAGAAAAGCAAGTCACGTTCATCCATAAGTCCGCGCAGACTCTCATGGAGATGGTCAACGACCTGCTGGACCTGGCGAAGATCGAATCGGGAAAAACCGAGATCCGCGCCAACGCCTTCACCGTCGCCGATACGTTCGCCGCCCTGCGCGGCATGTTCCGCCCGCTCGTCATCCCTGGCGGCGTCGCCCTGGTCTTCGAGGACTGCCCCGACATTCCCAGCCTGCACACCGACGAAGGCAAAGTCTCTCAGATCCTGCGCAACCTGATCTCCAACGCCCTCAAATTCACCGAGACCGGCGAAATCCGCGTCCGCTGCGAAGTCGACCCGGGCGACCTCATTTCCTTCACCGTCTCCGACACCGGCGTCGGCATCGCCCCCGAAGACCAGGACCGCGTCTTCGAAGAGTTCAGCCAGGTCGAAGGCGCCCTCCAGCGCAAAGTCAAAGGCACCGGCCTCGGCCTCCCCCTCTCCCGAAAACTCGCCCGCCTCCTCGGCGGCGACGTCACCCTCGAAAGCGCCCCCGGCGTCGGCTCCACATTCACCGCCACAATCCCGAGGACGTATAGCGAGCCGGGTTAGCTACCACACGCGGGTAACGCCCCAGGGCGCGTAAGCGTCGAATGAAGTATCGGGCGACAGAACAACGAGCGGCTTGGTTGTTTCATTTCCTAGGATGCTGATTGCGGCAAGCAAGCGATCAAAGGGATCGGGATGGGCGGGAGGAAGCAGTAAGAATTGCTGGATGCACTCTACTGTTAATGGCTGTATCTGAATACCTTCCCGAACGCAAAGAGTTGACAGGATAGAGACACTTCCTCCTGGGAACGAGAGCTTTCCGACGGAAGTCTTCATCGCAAGCTCCCAGAATGAGACAACACTGACGACCGCTTCATTACCAGAAGTATTGATCAGGGACAAAGCCGCCAGCGATAGTTTCTCACTTTCACCGTTAGCAAACCATAACAGCGTGCAGGTATCGAAAAGATATCTCACTACAGATAGTCTCGCATTGCTTCCGTGAGATCTACCTCCAGCAAAGCGTCCGTATCAACTCCCGCAAAGAGCGCTTTGGCAAAACCAAGGCGCGGAGGGGCCTTGAGCCCACGCAAACGGTCATATTCCTCGCGCGGGATTGCGACATATTTATCCACCGACGCGACGACGTAACGTGGTGAACCGTTACGCTCCACCGTTACCGGCTCGATATCCGCAGCGTTCCAGAGATCGCCAATCCGATTTTTCACATCCGTGGCGGACATCGTCGGCATCGTCATTTCCCCTTCTAAGCTCTTATAATTATACCGAGAATTAGACAATATCGACAGAATTAGCTATCTACTCCGTCAGCCGTTTGCGCCCCACGGATAAAATCTCATCGGAGAGCGCAGGGGCGGCGTGGGCGATGGCGCGGGAGAGCACGAGGGAGCCGATCATGCTGCTGAGGGTGCTGATGGCGCGCTCGCGGACGGCGGCGGTTACCGTTTCGGGATCGGCACCGTCTTCGATCATCTCGCGTGTGAGCTGCTTCTCAAAGATCGTCACGAATCCTTCAATCCCTTTGGCGTAGGCGCACTGCACCGCGTCGCCTTGCCGCGCGGTGTCCACCACCAGCGCCGCGGCAGGGCATCCGCACGCGGGGTTATCCCGGTGATCGGCGGACAAGTATTCTTCGAGATTTTTCTGAAAGACCTTCAGAGAGCCGTCCGGATCGGCGTCGTACACTTTATTGAGACCGGCGACAGCCTGGCTGAACGCCGAATCGCAAACCTCCGCCACCAGCGCCTCCTTAGACGCAAAATGATTGTAGAAACCGCCATGCGTGAAGCCGGCCGCCTTCATCAGATCGTTTAAGCCGACGCCGTCGATCCCCTGCTCTCGAAACATCCTCGCAGCCGCATCGATAATCGCCTGTCGGTTCTGCGCCGCCTGCTCCTTGGTGACTTTCATAACGTCTCTTTCCCTCCCCTCGCCTCCCATCAAACGCACCGCTGACAATGGACCGCCAGCAACAATGATGGTCATCATGAAAAACTTTTGGGAACGCTTGACAATGATGATAGTCTACATCATAATATTAATAATGTCAAACGACATTATTAAAAGAGAAGATTAAGGAGACACATAGATGAGTAAGCTTACAGGCAAAATCGCCCTTGTGACCGGGGCGTCCAAAGGCATCGGCGCATCCATCGCCAAACACCTCGCCGCCGAGGGCGCGACAGTAGTCGTCAATTACGCCACCAGCCAGTCCGGCGCGGACAAGACCGTCGCCGAGATCGCCGCCGCCGGCGGAGCGGCTTTCGCCATTCAGGGAGACTTCTCGAAGCCGGAGGATATTTCGCGCGTGTTCGCCGCGATCGAAGAGAAATATCAGAAGCTCGATATTCTCGTTAACAACGCCGGCGTCTACGGGTTTGGGCCTTTGGAGCAGATCACTCCTGAAGATTTCCAGCGTCAGTTCGGCCTCAACGTGCTCGGGCTGCTGCTTTCCACCCAGGCCGCGCTTCCCCTCTTTGGCTCTGCGGGCGGCTCCGTCATCAACATCGGCTCCGCCGTCGGCAAGATGTCTCCCGCCTACGGCTCGATTTACTCCGGCACCAAAGGCGCGGTCGATTCCATCACCGTCTCGCTTTCCAAGGAACTGGGAGCGCGCAAGATTCGAGTCAACGCCCTCAATCCCGGGCTCGTCGAAACCGAGGGAACGACGACCGCCGGCTTTACCGACGGCGAATTCCATGACTTCGCTCTGAACACCACCCCGCTCGGCCGCATCGGCGCGCCGGAAGACATCGGCCGCGTCGCCGTCTTCCTGGCGTCCGACGACTCCTACTGGGTCAACGGCCAGCAGATCATCGTCTCCGGCGGACAGACGATGTAGGCGCAACAATGCTTTGCCGCAGAACTCAGGCGTGGATGCGCCCATAACGCCGTCCACGCCTGAAATGCCTTCTCCGAAGCCTGCGTATAAGGATCAGCAGTTCCATCACAACGGTCTCAAACGCTGCAAATACGGCCTCGTTGTCTTCAGAATATAGGTCTTTCGCGAAGTCGACCACTTCCAGATCTGCGATGTCATCTTCTGTGCGCCGGCCTTCATGCCCACGTCGCTGTAAATCGGCCAATAATCGGGCGTTACGACAACTTCGGGAATTGTGTCACCATCCAAATCGACAAATTCCGGACGATGTTTGTCGTTTGAGTGGGCGCAGTGAACATCAAGCACGCGCTTCCACTGATTGCCTGGAAATTGAGCAAAAATCATATACTCGCGCGAAGCTCCTGCGTTAAATCCACAGCATACCAAAACGCCCTTCGTTTCAATGTCATCCGGACTCTCCGTATTGTCTAACGGGGCGCGCCATTCCGAAACGCTCATGATCTCTCGGCTGTCGAGGAAAATGCGATACGGCTTTCCACCTCCCTCAATGGTCAACTGATCTCCGGAAATGTCATTTGGATAAGCTCTGCACCATGTCACACGATAGTCATATAGATCGCATTGATGTGGCGCCTGCAAAACTTCCTTGGAAGTTAACACGACGCCTCGATACAAGCGCGAAGTGATATGATTGCTTGAAACGGGGACGCACGCTCCGGCTACGCTCAGCAATAGAGTGATTACGGAGATATGGAGGAGGCTTTTCATCGAAGGCGATACTCCTACTGCCAGAACTGATAGACGGGTATTCGAGTGATAATCCCCCAGATGTTCAGGATCGCCCCTGGGATGAACTGTCCCAGAATTAACCCATAGAAAAATGGCAGCGACGCCTGGTAGGCGCGGACGGTCCCGAAGCGGATGAGAAGGGATTTGCAGAGCCAGGCGAGGAAGAGCGGGAACCACATGAGGTTCATTTCCCAGGAGCCCGTGACGGCGTAGGCGAGTGGGTGGAAGGGCCACCACCAGAACCGGATGCGCATGAATTGGAGGAATCCGGCGAAGAGGAAGCCGACGATCATGGCGCCGCTGACGCGGAGGTTCGGCGCGGCGGGCGCCCGCAGCCATGTCGAGTAGCGGTCCCATGCCTCCGGGCCGAAGGTTCCGTAGATTTTCGCCGTGCCGCCGTAATAGTAGTAGCAGTGCAGCATTGCCCAAAACGCGCAGATCATCCCGACGCCGCCGGCGAGCAGCAAGACCCAGAACCAGCGGCGGGTTTCCCGGCGCGCGGAGGTCTGATCGGCCATTGAGAAGGCTTCGAGCTGAAACGGCATCGGATGACTGCGATAGGCGCGATTGAACCAGTAGAACAGACTGAAAACGCCCAGGCCCTGCGCGCCGATCGCGCGCGGGCCGAGCAGGTCCGTAAGCGTCCAGTCCGGTCCCGTGAAGTGCAGGTCGTGGACCGGCGTGCCCAGCTCCGCGCGCATCCGGGTGATGGCGAGCGCCAGCGCCAGGTAGATGACGAAGAAGAGGATCGCCAGCCACCAGGCGAGTCCCAGGGTGACCGCGAACCCGATCAGCGCCGCCAGGCCAAGACCGATCCCCAGAAAGGCCGTGCGGTACCGCATCGGCTCGTCCGAGTCGTCAAGATCGGAAGGGCGGCCGAGCGCGCGGCGCGCGACTTGAACGAAGTAACGGCGGCTCACCCAAAGCGTCGAAACGCAGAACAGCATATAAGCGCCGAACGCCTGATAGTTGGCGTAGGGCATCCGCGAATCGGAATCCCAGGCGTTGGCGACCACCAGCACCGACTGCATTTTCCAAAAGATATAGAAAAACCAAACGGAGAACAGGAAGTCGAGCGGCATCAGCATTCCCAGGCCGATCAGGAATGGGTAGAACGCGAGCGGCGTCCATCCCATCGCCTTCCAGGGCTGCTGCGTGAAGTACTGCGCGAGGTCCCAGTAACTCTGTCCGGCGCCGGGCCCAAGCGCGGGGATCGCCGGAAAGTAATAGTTGAGGGAGTTGGTCCCGTCCATGGCGGCCGCGATGGCGAAGCCCAGAAGGAACAGCTTCTGCCGGATCAGCGGAACGCCCGATTGGCCGCGCCCGCCCGGCTGGGCGTCGGTAAGCTCCAGCGGAATCTTGGTCAGCGGGAAACCCAGACGCTCGTTGTCCGCCCACTGCTTTCGGATCAGCACGTTGACACACTGCATCACGAAGAGCAGCACGACCACGAAGGTCGTCCACACAACCATGGGAAGAAGCCAGGCGTGCAGGTGCTGCGGCGTGTAAAGGCTGTCGTTTCCCTCCCAAAATCCCTTGGCGGCGCCGCTGTCGGCCATCATCGCCCATCGCGGCAAGTGCGGCCAGAGCAGCAGCTGGTAGTTGTTGGCCGCGGTCGCCTGCGAGAACGGCCAGCTCAGCGATGGGATCAGCACCTGGATGAAATCGTGGCTCGCCATACAGGAGCCTATATTCACCATGGCGTAGATCAGCAGCAGCTCTCCCTGACGCAGCGCCCACTTTTTTCCCAGGAAACGCGCCACAGCACTATTGATCCCGACCAAAAAAACCAATATAAATACCGTGTTGAAGAACAGCGATACGGTTGTCGGATGCGCGGAGTAACGAACGCGCTCCATCAAAATCAGCCAAAAGGCGTTGACTGGCAATAACGCCAATCCGATCAGAACGGCCCGAAGCGTCACGCTTCGATACCCCTGCGATCCCGAGTCCGCCGCCACCGCCGGAGCGCCTTCGCCCGGCGCCTCCGCCTCGTTCTTATTCATGTCATGGAAGTTAGACACGCTCGCTCCGAACTCCTGCCACCGGGCGAAGCTCCGTGCAAGCAAACATACTTAGTAATACGAAAAACAGAAATAATGAAGCAAGTAATCACAATATTAAGAAAAAATAAATATAAAATTTTTGCATTCAGATTCGAAAATTTGCCGGAATCCATGTTATTGTATGTATGGGCGCCAAGCTTTAATATCAGAGCAGAAGCCGCAGTATCATCTTCCAACCTTCTGTCAGCTCTTTTCAACCTCAATCGTAAGAATCTCTCGCCGAAGGAAGTGATACCTGTGAAAATCCGAGCATTTGCACGCCAAATCGCCGGCGCGATCGCCGCGCTATGTGTAATATCCCATCCGGCAGACGCCGCTCAAGCCAGGATTACTCTGGCCGGCCACCTTCCCGTTGCCGCCCTTGCAAACGCGCAAGCGGTCGATCAGGTCCCGGATAGCGATCCGATTCCGCTCGCTTTGACACTGCCGCTCCGCAACACCGCGGAGCTTACCGATTTGATCAATCGGCTCCAGGATCCCTCCGATCCTCTGTACGGGAAGTACCTTAAGCCCAGCGAATTCACGCAGCGATTTTCTCCGACGCCGGAGCAGTATCAAAACGCAATCTCGTTCGCCCGCGCCAACGGCTTCACGATCACCAAACAGCATGCAAACCGATTGCTGCTGGATGTGTCGGCTCCGGCGAAGGCGACGGAAAACGCGTTTGCCGTGCGTCTCAACCGCTACCTCGGGTCCAATGGGCATGCGTTTTACGCCCCGGACCGTGAACCTTCCCTGCCGGCGTCGATGCAAGGCGTCATCGCCAACATCGTCGGTCTCGACAACTCCACGGTCTGGCGGCCGCACAACTCCCTGGTGACGCCCGCCAACATCGCGCAAAATCCCAATCAGATCGGCACTGGCCCCGGCGCCGGCATGACGCCCAACGATATCCGCGCGGCGTACGGCCTGACCGGCGTCACGCCGACCGGCGCCGGGCAAACGCTGGGCTTGTTTCAGCTGGACGGCTATTCCCCGACCGACATCACGTCGTACCAGACCAAATACGGCCTGCCGAATATCCCGATTCAGAATGTTTATGTCGGCGGCCTGACGGGGCCGACCGGCGATGTGGGGGGCACGGGCGAAGCGACTCTGGATATCGAGCTTCAGATGGCGCTGGCTCCCGGAGCCAGCAAGATCGTCGTCTATCAAGCTCCCAATACCGGGGCGGGCATCCTGGCCTGCTACAATCAGATCGCCAACGACGATCTCGCCACTTCCGTCAGCACGTCCTGGGGAACTCCCGAAGGGAATATTCCTTACAACGTGCTCGACTCCGAGAACGCGATCTTCCAGCAGATGGCGGCGCAGGGGCAGACGATGTTCGCCGCATCGGGCGACAACGGCGCCTATGACGACGGCGCCACGCTCAGCGTCGACGACCCGGCGGCGCAGCCCTACGTCACCGGGGTCGGCGGCACAACGCTTGCGACAACGAAGGCCGGAGGAACGTGGGTCTCGGAAAAGCCCTGGGCCAACGCCGCCGACAAATCACGCAGCCGCCTTGGCTCCGGAAGCGGAGGCGGGTTCAGCTCCTACTGGCCTTTGCCTTCGTATCAATCGGGCTTTATCTCGGTGGCGTCGCAGGGCTCTCTCATCTCGCGAAACGTACCGGATGTCGCGCTGGCCGGGGATACCTCCACAGGCTACTCGATCTTCTTCAAAGGCGGCTGGTACATCTTCGGCGGCACGAGCTGCGCGGCGCCGGTGTGGTCGGCGTTCGCCGCGCTCGTCAACGAGCAGCGCGCCACGGCGGGGCTGTCCCCCCTGGGCTTCGCCAACCCCGCGCTTTACAACCTTGCCAAAACCGCCAGCTACGCGACGGACTTCCACGATTCCACCACCGGAACGAACCTGTTTTACCCGGCGGTCACGAAATACGACCTGGCGACCGGGCTTGGCTCCTTCAATGGAATCAACCTGCTCAGCGACCTTGCGCCGCTTCCCGTTGTCACTAACCCCACGCCCCCGAAATCTCCGACGGGCGTGACGGCCGCCGCCGGCAGCACGCAGATCTTCCTGTCCTGGTCCGCTGTCAGCGGCGCGACCAGCTACAACATCTACCGTGGGACAAAAGCGGGCGCAGAAGCGACGACCGCCGTCAAAACCGGCGTGACGTCTCCCTCGATTGCCGACACGGGGCTGACTAACGGAACCACTTACTACTACAAAGTGACCGCCGTGAGCGGCGGAGGCGAAAGCGCCCAATCCGCGGAAGTCAGCGCGAAGCCGTCGAGTACCGCATTCGTGCAGATCCTGGGCGATCCCGGATTTGAAAGCGGATCATCCTCAACGCCATGGGTCGCCTCCAGCGGCGTCATCAGCCCCAACGCGGCGTACAGCGGCGCATGGAAGGCGGCGATCTGCGGGACTGTCAATGTCTCGGATTACCTGTACCAGCAGGCGACAATCCCGGCGACCGCCATCTCAGCGAAACTCTCCTTCGCCCTGAAGATCACCACGACGGACTCACTCACCGTGCGCCACGATTATGTCTACATTCAAGTTCGGGACGCCGCCACGGGAGCCGTCCTTGGAAATCTCGGCTACTTCTCGAACATGAGCGCATCATCGTCGTATTCGACGAAGAGTTACAGTCTGACCGCGTACAAAGGCAAATCGATCCAGATTTGGCTTTACGACAGCCAGGACGCCACGCTGCCGACAACCTTCTACGTCGACAACTTCGCGCTCAACGTCCAATAAAAGCGGCAAGACAAAGCTTACCCGGCGGCGATCGTACAATCGCCGCCGGGTAAGCTTTGTCTACATTTCCGTGCGGATGCATCACGCGCTCCGGCGAGGCTCCAGCCCAACGAACAGGCGACTGTCGGTTTCCGTGAGCGGATCGGTTTCTCCGGCGGCCGCCGCGCGGGCGAAGACCGCTCCTGGATACTGAGCGCGCATCGCGCGCGCCAGCACATGACGGCCGCCGATCGAAACCGGCTGCGGGGCGTCCAGGGTCATCTCTCGCCGCACTTCCCGATACCAGGATTGCCGCAATCCCAGCGCCAGAAGCGTCGACTCCTGCGGGGTCAGCCCCTCGACCAATCCGCGGCGAATGACGGCCGTGTCACCGTGGATATCCTTCACGCTTCCCCACCCGATGACGTAGTAAAGCAGCAGCCGGATCACGCCGCGCGCGCCGCTCATGATGGAAAGCCGCGCGGGGTCGAGATCGTTATCCTCGAAGGTCTCCTGACGCGTGAGCATATCCGTCAGCTCCTCGGCGTATCGAGGCCATTTCTCAAGCCACTCCCCGACGCCGGGCTTCGGCGGCAGATCCAGCGTGCGCCCGAGAAACGGCCCGATGGACCACCCGGACCGTTTCGCCGCCTCGAAGCCTCGCCGGCGCAGACGCTCGGCGGCGCCAATCGCCGCCAAGAGACCCTCGCGCTCGAAGATACGCATTAAGGCGTTCGTCACCTCTCCCTTTGTCAGCAGTCCAGCCGGCGGCGGATCGATCCCCAGAGCGATCAGCTCCGCGCGGCCATTATCGCTAAGGCTGAGCTGGGCGAGGCCCCAGTGCGCGTCCTGAGACGGACGCACATTCTCCAGCAGACGAGGGTTGCGCGCCAGAAAGGCGTTCAGCGTCAGCAGAGCGCCGGCTTCGCGCTGCCCCGCCTCCGTGACCGGAAGGAACACCGCCCCCAAATCTCCGTCGAAATCCGCATTCATCAGCGATGTGATCGCTGCGGGAATCCGAATGACGCTTCCCTGGTCCCGCCGTGGACGCAGCGCCAGCAGCGGCGTATGCACATGCTCCGGCTGGGAATAAAGCGTCGGTGACGAAAGCAGCACCCACGAACGCTCCATCAGAGCATCGAGCGCCCTCGCCGCTTCGGGCGTTCTCTGAACGATCGCGTCCGGGTGAGGATAGTCACGCATCAGCATGGGGGCGAACAGCGCCCAGGCCATCTCGTCCGGCAGTGAGATCTGATCGAGCGCCAGAGCGTGATCTGGAGACAGCACGGCACGGCCGCTGAAGACGACGCTTTCGCTCCAGCGCAGATCCTCCGGACTGACCAGCGCTTCGAAGTAGGAGCCCACGTTTGTTTCGAGCGCCGCGACGCCTTTCCGGACCAGCGTCTCCGGAGCGCCGGAGCGTATCAGACGCTCCACCTGCGCGTTCACCTTGACGACGGCCTCATATTCCGCGACATCCGTACGAACGCCGATTGATGCGACGTATGTCCCGCGAAGCCAGGGATGCGCCACGGGCCGCGCAAGCTCCAAACCGCCGTCGGGAGACTGCAATGCAAATTCGATTCCGGCGTCCACCCGCTCGGCTTTGATCCCGGCGGCGGCCAGGCGCGAGGTGAGATTTGCAAATGCGGGCGAGGGAGACGGCGACTGTTCGACCGGGCCCTGAGCGATGCGCGCCGCCAGCGTGGACACTTCCGGGTTTCGCGTGGAGCGCGTCTGATACAGTTCCCGGATGGTCTCGTACGCGCCGATCTCGCGCAGCGCCGCGTATTCCAAGTGGCGCAGGGTTTGACCGGAATACGCTGTCCCATCCGCATCACTCCCAGCTCCCCCACCGGCCCCCGTGGTATAAGAAATCTTCGTAATCGCTTCAAAATCCAGACGCCCCCAGTAGACCCAACCCACGCAGCTCGTCCTGTCCAGCGCGGGGCCGTCCTTGCCGAGTGTTAAGAGATCCAGACCGTCTTCGGGTAATCCCAAATCCTTCAGCAGGGCGCGCAGATCTTCCTGGGACGGCCCGCGAAACGGCGGCGCGAGAAACGGTTCTCCGGTAAGATGCGCGATGCGTCCGGCGGCGGCTTCCCATAGCTGCCCCAGGTTGAGCCGCGTGATGACGCCGGAGGGCGAGTAGACCAGATCGACGGGCGCGCCATTCAGATGCGGCATCTCGTCGTCCGGCAGAATGCGGCTCACCGTACACTTTGCCCCATGCCGGTTCGAGAGGCGGTCCCCGGCTTGAAGCGGCGTATACGCCTCTCGGTAAGACTGAGTCGGAGCGGGTTCCGTGGAAAAACGGCGGGCGCACGATTCACTGATCACAACGGCGTCTTCAAACGTATCCGCCCCCCAGGGCGCATACGCCGTCAGCAGGCTCCGTCCGCACCAAAAACCGGGAGTATCCGGCTCGTACCCCGTCTGCACGATGGCCGGCTCCGGCTTTGCCGTCGGCAGCCATTGGCGCATCATATTGCAGCTCATGATCAGCCGGGCGTCGGCGCTGTGCTCGATAAATGGAATCATCATCGCGGGCAGCCCGAAGCCCGCTTCCGGAGAATCGTCCACAATCACGAGCTTGCCGTCTCGGATCACCGCCCCCATCGCCACAGAGCAGATCTTATTGACGTTTCCCCCTTCAGGAGTCTCCAGCGGACTGACACGGCCGATGTTCGCGAAGGTGAGAGCGCCAGTGGCGCTTGGGATCACGAGCCGGCGCGCGTGGATCTTACGCGCAAGCCAGTTCGTTTTGTCCAGCCACTGCGCGTAGACGGACGAAAGCGATGTGGGAGGATCGTGGTAAAACGAATCGAACCACGTGTCGATCGGAAGCCAGGAGCGCAGAAGCGCTTCGTCCCAGGACAATCCCGCGGGCGCTTCGCCCAGACGCGCTTCGACATAGTCGTAAAGATGCTCGCCAATGCACTTGATATTGGCCGCCTCCAGGTCTTCCTGATCGGCGTAAGGCAGCACGATCCGCGGATGCGCCCAGGCCGGGCCGCCGAGCGCCGAGCCGTTGTCGCCGCCAAGCCAGAGCATCCCTTCTCGATCGGGGCGATGGAGTCCATCAAAGGTCGCCGAGATCTCGCTGCCTGACCCGAGCACGGAAACCGTGACCCGCGCGGTCGTCTCCGAGGGAAACTCCGCTGAGTATCCCGCGAGCGGAAGACGCTCGGAAAGCAATTCGGGAAGTCTTTCCTGGAGGAAGCGGTCATAAGACTCTTGGTGCCATGTCGTTTCCGTCATCTGGATCATTCGATGTCCTCCCATTCCTTCACCAACTCATTCCATTCCCGAGCCAGCTGCTGACGCGCGTGATAGAGCCGTGATTTGACCGTTCCGGTCGGGATGCCGAGCTTTTCCGCCGCTCCCGCCATCCCCATCTCGTCCTCATACACCAGCGTCCAGACCTCACGCTTCTCCTCGGACAACTGATCGACCATTCCGTAAAGACGCCGAACGCTCTCCGCGCGCTGCACCGCCTCATCGGGCGTTTCGGCGGCGTCCGCCACCCAGTCGGCGGGCCGACCCCGGTCGTCGTCGGCTGTGGGCGGCGGTTCGAGCGTCGTCTCGCGGCGGCGGCGTACCGATCGGAGCTGATTGAGGGCAAGGTTCGTCGCCATCCGAAACAGCCATGGCTTGACGCCCCCGCGCCCGTCCCACTGGTCCGCCCGGGTCCAAATCCGCAGGAATACCTCCTGAAGAAGATCCCCGGCGGCGTCTTCATCCCGGACGGTGCGCAGCAGATGCCGGCGCAGGGCGTCTTGATAGCGCTGGACGATTTGATCGAACGCCGCCTCATCCCGCTCCTGAATGCGCTCCATCAATTTGTCGTCACTGTTGGTCATCGGGTTCACTCACAGTACCAAAGACACCGGCGGACGAGTGCGGGTTCAACGCGGGAGAAAATTGGGATCCAGGCGAAAAGCAAAGGGCCTATCCAATGGCGGATAGGCCGGAACGTCGTGAGTTTGCGATGGGAGCATTGTCCAAGATGATACTCGGAATCACTCGATTTCCGCCCCTCTGGAAATTACGGAGTTACGGGGACGCCTTGACGGAGCGTCTGGGCGACGGCCGTTGGCGGCAGTGGTTTCGCGATCAGGTAACCCTGGACAAAATCGACATCCAGCTTCCGCAGCATCGCCAGCTGCGCCTCCGTCTCCACCCCTTCGCAGGTGACCTCCATCCCCAGCGAGCGCGCCATTCCCACGATGGACCGGATGACGACTTCGTCCTCCCGCTGCCTGCCGATCTGGCTGATGAAGAACCGATCGATCTTTACGGTATTGACGGGCAGGCGCAGCAAATACGCGATGGACGAGTAGCCGGTCCCAAAATCGTCAATCGCCAGCCTCACCCCGAGATGCTTGAGCGCCGCGAACTTTTCAATCATCGCCTCGGCGTCGAACATCATCACGGTTTCCGTGATTTCGATCTTGACATGCCGGGGCTCCGTGCCGGTTTCGTGGAGGATCGCGCTGATTTGGCTGACGAAGTTCGGCTGGCGAAGCTGGGTAAGTGAGACATTGACGGCGATCATCAGATCGGGGTTCGCGCCGGCGTCCGCGATCCAGCGCCGGCGCTCCGCGCAGGCTTCCCGCAGCACCCAGAGCCCCAAGGGAATGATGAGACCGGTCTCTTCGGCGATGGGGATGAACTTTGTGGGCGGCACGAGGCCGAGGCGCGGATGGCTCCAGCGGGCAAGCGCCTCAAACTCGGTGATTTCTCCGTTCCGGGCGCGAACGATCGGCTGATAATCGAGGGTAAGCTCGCCGTTCGAAATCGCTTTGCGCAGATCGCCTTCGAGCTCCAGCCGCTCGACCGCCTGCGCGTTCATGGAGGGGTCAAATAACGCAAAGCCCGCCTTGCCGGCCGTCTTCGCCTGGTACATGGCCGTATCGGCGTTCCGGATCAGCTCCTCGGACAGCTCATTTTCACTGTGTCCGATCGCGACTCCCATACTGACGGTCGGGGTGACATCGCGGCCGGAGATACAGAGCGGATGCTTGAAGCTCTCCAGAATGCGCTCCGCCACGAACAGGGCGTCCGTGGAGTGGTTAAGATCCTCCAGCAGCACGGTAAACTCATCACCGCCAAACCGGGCCACGGTGTCGCCGGGGCGGACACAGGTCAGCAGCCGCTCCGTGATCGCGATCAAAAGCCGGTCGCCGGCGCCGTGCCCCATGGCGTCGTTGACGACTTTAAAGTTGTCGACATCCAGCATGATCACCGCATTCGGCCGGCTCGTCCGGCGCATATTCGCCAGCGCCCGGTTCACCCGGTCCATAAACAGCACTCGGTTAGGCAGCGAGGTGAGCGTATCGTGGAGCGCTTGATGCGCGAGCTCGTGTTCGAGCCGCTTGCGATCGGTGATGTCCGTGGCGATCCCCAGCGTGTAATGCCTGCCGGTCAGCGCGGAATAGATCGGCTTCTTGACGGTCTGGAGCCAGCGCACGCGTCCGCTCTGGTCGATGATGCGGGCATCGAAGACGCCGCTGGCGCGCCCCGGCGCGGCGGCGTCCAAATGGGACAGGACGCCGTAATCCCCGGAAGGATCCAGATCGCACGCGCGCTGGCCGATAAACGTATCGGCGTCCGCTCCGCACAGAGCGGACGCCGCGCGGTTCACCAGACAAAATGCGTCATGCTCATCCGTGACAAAGATCGCATTGGGATCGGTGTCGATGATGTCGCGCAGAAACGCATGCTCCAGCGTGAGCGCCTCTTCCGCGCGCCGGCGGCCCGTCGCATCGCACAGAACGCCGACCAGCGCCCAGCCTTCGGCCCCCTCCATCAAACGCGCCCGGACTTCCACCGTGCGGGGATCGCCGTCTTTGGTCCGGATGTTCAGCTCGCGGCCCTCACACTTCTGGCCGCGCAAAGCGCGCGTGAAGATCTCGAAACTCGACGCCCGATCACTCTCCTCCACGACCTCCAGGAAGCTGCGGCCGAGGCTCTCGTCCACCCCATAACCGGTCAGCCGCGTCCAGGCGGAGTTGAGAAAGACCCACCGCCCCTGAGAGTCCAATTGGAAGATCACATCGGTCGCCTGCTCGGCGATATGCTGATAGCGCTCCTCCAGATCACGCAGAGTCTCTTTGAGCTGGCGCACCACCTCGGTCACTTGTTTGACGATGTGCTGATAGCGGTCCTCGGTATCGCGAAGGGTGTGCTTGAGGCGGTCGAAACTGTCGTTGATCGTGGGCATGGTGAAACTCCCTGAAACGATCGCGCTGGAGATGGCTCGGCAATACAATCATAAAGCGCCTGATGGATACAAGCGAGCTGGCTGCGATCACAGTAAGATTATGCGTGTTTTCCCGAAACAGCGCATCGCCCCTTAGGGTGAGATCCACGGAAGCGCGGGGTGATTTTCCTGGTAAGAAAACGGATAGGATTTCGAGGATTTCACGTCGAATAATCCCGTATCGATCTCTTATGTCTGGAAATACTCATCTTTTTTGCCCGATCGCCGATGAGATCACGCAACTGCCCGTCGCGACGACGTCCTGAGATAGCCCACCCCATGATGCTGAAAACACCATCCGCCGCTCCGCCGCAGCACGCAACCAGGAGAAGGCGATGAAAAAGGGCATGATCCTGGCGGCCGACGATACCGGGGAATCCCTGCGCCTGCTGACGCAGGTCCTGAACAAGGAAGGTTACCTCGTACACCCGGCAAGCAGCGGAGAGCTCGCGCTTGCGTCCGCCAGGGCGAACCCTCCGGAGCTCATTCTGCTGGATATCCACATGGCGGGCATGAATGGGTTCGACGTCTGCCGCCGTCTGAAGATCCAGCCCGAGACGCGCAACGTGCCGGTGGTCTTCCTGAGCGCGACAACGGATATCGAGGAGCGCGTGGAGGGGCTTCGCCTGGGCGCCGTCGACTTCGTCTCCAAGCCGTTCCGCACGGAAGAATTGCTGGCGCGAGTCGAGACGCATCTGGAGCTTGGCAGGCTGCGCGCGAATCTGGAAAAGGTCGTGAACGAGCGCACCATGAAGCTTCAGGTGGTGACCGAGATGATCTCCATTCCGGTCAAGCAGGCGATCGAATCTCAGGATTGGAGTCTGGTCCTGCGGCTCTTCGAGCCGACCGCGTTCGTGATGCTGCTTTGGGAGGAAGAATCGCGGGAGTGGCTGCTCAATCTCCCCCAGGCCGCTATCGACGCCGAGCCGGGGCTGGCGTTCTGGCGCTCCTACGTTCTGCTGGGATTCGGCAGAGTCGGCGCGGCGGAAGCCATCGCGGAGCAGGCGGACATTCAATGTGAACGCTCGGACCGTTCGCGGGACCAGTGGCGGATTCGGTCCGTGCGCGCAAAAGCCGCCGAGCTGCGCGGCGACGGCCCCAGCGCGGTCAGTCTGGCGGGCGAAGGACTGGAGCTCGCCGCCCGCCTTGGCTTTGAAGAACGTCCGCTTGGTTATTTGTGGCTGGGAAGCGCCTATTGCATGTCGGGCCAGCCGATGCGCGGCGAGGAGATGTTTCGCACCGCGTGCTCGATGTGCGAGCGGCTGGAAGGCTCGCGCCGCTGGCTCACCCCCGTTTGTTACAGTTGGTACGGTCGCTCTCTCTACCTTCAGGGACGCTTGAACGACGCCCTCGCGGTCTGCCGCCAGTCGTTTTCGCTGGAGCGTCAGTACGGCGGACCGACCGTCGCGATCAGCTACATGCTGGAAGCGGATATCCTGATCGGCCGAAATCTCCTGGATGTGGCGCAGCAGTCGCTGGAAAAAGCCCTGGATGTGAATGGGTCGCTCGACCAGTGGTTCTCGCAGCCGAACTCATGGCTGACCGCCGCCGTCTTCCGTTATGCGCGCGGAGACGTTCGCCAAGGCGACCACGTGGTCGACGATCTCGTGGAGTGGGCGCGCCGAAACAACGCGCCGGCCGTCAAGGAGAAAGCGGAGGCGATCCGCGTTAATTACTGGCTCAAAGAAGGACAGATCGAACGCGCCTGGCTGTGGTCCATCGAACGCAAATTGACGGCGGAGAACGATTTTGCATACGCGCAGGAGCCGACTTATCTGGCGCTCGCGCGCCTGTACGCGCATCGCGGCGCGAATACGGGAGACGCAAGCCTCCTCGACCGCGCGATCTCCCTGCTCGGCCGATTGCGCCGGAGCGCCGAGACGGACGGGCGCATGGGGCACGCCCTGTCGGCGCTGATCGTGGAGACGCTCGCCATCGCGCAGTCCGGTCGCCTGGACGACGCGCTAGCTTCCTTGGAGCGCTGCCTGACCATGGCGATCCCGGAAAGCGCATTCCGGGCGTTTCTGGATGAAGGGCCGATGATGTTCGATCTTCTCCAAACCGCCGCCGCGCGCGGCGTGCTGCGGGAGACGACCACGGGGCTCAGCGCGATGTTCCAAAGCCCCCTCGCGAGCGCCCGGCCCTCCGGCGCGTTCGGATATCGCCCTTCGCCCTCCCAGCCGCAATCCGCGAAATCCAGCCTCGACCTGGACCGAACGCTCCAGCTGATCAATCCATTGACCGACCGGGAGTTCGAGCTGCTCAATCTCATCGCCGCCGGCCTCACCAACGCCAGCCTCGCCGATTCGCTTTTTATCTCGAACAACACCGTCAAAACCCACGTCAAGCACCTGTATCAAAAGCTCAACGCCTCCACGCGCACCGAAGCCGTCGCGCGCGCGCGGTCGCTGGGCCTCCTCGCCAACTAACGTCTCGGGTTCCCGCCGTTCACCCCTCGGCTCCGTCCTGCAGCGCCTGAAGCATCGACGTGTAAGCGAACGCTTCGGCGTGCTCGCTCAGAGTCTTCCCGACGGCGGGATTCCGTTCGGAGATCTGCTGGATGATCGCGGAAATCTGGCGCGTGTCGAGCGCCAGAATCGCGTCTTTGAGTTCTTCCTTCAATTCCGCAGGGAGGGCCGCGATCGCGTCCACGGAAAGCAGCCCATGACCGGCTGGCTCCGTCGCGATCTCTTCGTATTTATATTGGACGCCGAGCAGGCGGGACATACACTCAAAGATCTCACTCGGTCGAAACGGCTTGCCGATACAATCGTCCATCCCCGCCGCAAGCACTTCGTCCTGCTCGCTGGAAAAGGCGGAAGCGGTCAGGCCGGCGATCCGGACTTCTCGTCCGCCTTCCATCGCCCGAATGCGTTGGGTCGCCTCAATCCCATCCATCACTGGCATGCGCCGGTCCATCCAGATAAAGTCCGGGCGCCAGCTTTGAAATTGCTCGACCGCCTTCGCGCCGTCGTCCACAACCCGGGTCTGGAAACCGATCCCCTCCAGCAGCAAATGCAGCAGGGTCGAGTTTTCGATCTGGTCTTCGACGATCAGCACTTTGTAGCTCGGCTGACCGGGCGCAAGCCCGATCACGCGCCCGCGATCGATTTCCGCCGGCTTGACCGCGGAGCTTTCCCCCAATTGCGCGGGGATGGTCACCCGGAAACACGATCCCGCGCCGACGACGCTTTTCACGCGGATGGTTCCGCCCATGAGCTCCACGAACTGCTTCGTAATGGTGAGACCCAGGCCGGTTCCCTTTTGCTCGGTGGGAACGCCGGCTTGAAAGAACGGCTCAAAGATGTGCGCCTGATCTTCCGGGGAGATGCCAAATCCCGTATCCTCCACTTCGAAGATCAGATCCAGACGATCGGATTCGCCTGGGGCCGATTCGATTCGCAGAGTGACGCCGCCATATTCGGAAAACTTGACCGCGTTGCCGAGCAGATTGATCAGGATGTGCCGCAGTTTCGCCTGATCGGCGCGCACCAGGCGCGGCAGCTGCGTGGATTGCTCCACGATCAGCGGCAGCCGCTTTTGCTGCGCGCGTCCCCGCATCATATCCGTGACATCCTGTATCGTGCGGATCAGGTCGAAGTCGGTCGGCTTCACGACTTCGCGCCCCGCTTCGATCCTGGCGACGTCCAGCACATCGTTGATCAGGCGCAGCAAATGGTCCCCGCTTCGGTTGATAATGTCCAGAGTCTTATGCTGGTCCGGCGACAGGTCCGGCGACGTCAGCATCAAATAGGAAAATCCCAGAACGGCGTTCAGCGGAGTTCGCAGTTCATGGCTCATGTTCGCCAGGAATACGCTTTTGGCGAGATTGGCGGCGTCCGCCTGGTTTCGGGCCACGGTGAGCTCCACCGTTCGCTGCTGCACAAGGTCCTCTAGATGCTCCTGGTACTGCTGGAGAGTGCGCTCCGACTGCATCCGCTCGGTCATATCTCGAAACGTGCCTTCAACGGCTGCCGGCTGCCCTTGATCGTCGTAAACAAAATGGATATTGCAGTCGGCGTAGATCACGACTCCGTCTTTTCGCCGAAATTTCAGCGGGTAACTGTTGACCGCGCCGGCGCTTTTCAAAAGCGCAATCACCGCGCTGCGCTCGTCCGGGTCGATATAAATGTCGCGGCTCGTATTGAGCCCGATGATCTCTTCCGGCGATCCGTATCCCAGTAATTTTACCAAGGCCGGGTTGACGGAAATAACGGTTCCCCCGATGCTCGCCATCATGTAGGAGTCTTCGATCGTTTCGAAAATCCTGCGGAATTTTTCTTCGCTGTCACGCACCGCGTTTTCCGCCTGCTTCCGGTCGGTGATATCCTGCGTCAGCACCATGCCGCATATGACTTGGCCGGAGCCGTCCCGGATCGGCGCCGCATGGACCGAGTACAGGCGATCGGCGAATGGGACTTCTTCAATGACGGAATCGCCCGCGAGCGCGGCGCGATACATCGGCTCCACAAGCCGGCAGGTATCAGGGGGCAGGGCTTCCCACAGCGTCTTTCCTTCCAGACCGGACTTCGATAGCCCGACTTCGCTCAGGCCGGTTCCCCCCGCCAGCGTGTAGCGCAGGTCCGCGTTGAACAGCATCACGGCGCCGTTGGGCAAGTTCTGCGCCAGCGCCCGATACCGCTCTTCGCTCTGCGCCAGCGCGAGCTCCGATGCGCGGCGCTGCTCGATCTCTTGATGGGCGCGCGCCAGCGCCTCCTGAATGCTCCTGAGCGCGATCGCCATGAGCACCGCCATCATCACGAATATGACGGAATAGCTTCCGGCCAGAGTAACCGGCGTGTGAACGACGCCCGTATCCATCAATCGCCCATGGATCTCCGCGAAGGCCAGGATCACGCTGCTGAGAATACTGATCGTCGTAAAAAAGACGAGAAAACGCCAACCTGACAGCAGGCCTGCGGAGGCGATCACGAGCATATACGCAGCCAGCGCGGGAGCGTGGACGCCATGCCCGGTAAATGCGCCCACCGTGAGCCAGAGCCACAGCAAGCTCAGAAAGATGAGCGTGGCGGATTCCAAATGACCGCGCCGATTCATCAAGAGGATGATGGACAAGATCGAGATCGCGCTGCCGTCCAGCCATACCCGGCGCCCGATCCCTCCCGCGAACAATGGCGTCAGGGTTCCCAGGAACAGCAGGGCAATGATGCTGACAAGCATCATATTCAGCATTTTGGAGCGGCGCGATTTTTCTTCGTCTTCAAATATAGGAGTATTCAAAAATCTATTCATTCCAGCCGTTCCGTCCATGCCGGCCTGCGGCGCCTACCGAAACATATCGGCGGGTTTTTCCGTATTTTGCTCCAGGACGACCGTCGTTCCCGTGGGACCGGTCCGGAGGAAAACGCGATCCGCCATGGACAGCATCATCTTCATGCCGTGGCCGAGCGTTCCCGCCGTCGTAAACCCTTTTTGCAGAGTCGCCTGCGGAAGGTTATCCAGGGAGATCCCCGGGCCGGAGTCATCGATTCGCACCTGGATCTTGTCGATATGATCCGCCGTGAAGATTCGGGCCACGCCGTTACCGGCGTGGACGACGGAATTCATTCCCGCCTCATGGGCTGCGGTCACGAGGTCGACGCCGCGCTCGTACGACAGACCGATATGACTGGCCGCTTCACGCGTTCGAATGCGCAGAGACCGGAGCCCGATCGTCGCCGACAGCGAGATCGGCTCTCCATACAGCGACAGCGGGCGCGGCAGATCCTCATCGCCCTGACAGAGCACCAGGGCGCCGCCCGTGACGCTCGACAGCATATCCCGTAAAAATCGCCGCTGCTGATGCGCGGTCAGACGAAGCTGTTCATTGGCCTCATGCAGCTCGGCGGTGCGTTCGGCGACAAGCTGCTCCAGCCGGGAGCGAAGCCGAGACAGCTCCAGATGGGTTTCGACGCGCGCGCAGAGCTCCTCTCGCTGATACGGTTTCATAATGAAGTCCACCGCGCCCAGTCTCAGTCCCTCCACCCGCTCCTCTACCTCCGGGGTGGCGCTGATGAAGATGATCGGAATATCCCGCGTCGCCGCCGAAGCCTTGATCTGACGGCAGACCTCAAACCCGTCCATGCCCGGCATGCGGATATCCAGCAATATCAATTCCGGAGAACGCACCGCGATGGATCCCAGCGCCAATTGCCCGCTGTCGGCGGGCCGCACATCGTATCCTTCCGCCATGAGTATGCTGGTCAACAGCTTTAAGGACTCCATCGTATCGTCGACCACTAAGATAGCGCCTCTGCTCATTCTCTATTCTCCACGCGGGAAAGGCTCACCCATCAAAAATTCCAAGATGACTTTATGCGATGATGCCGAAATCTCTCGCGCGCGCCAGAGCTTGGGTTCGATTTCTGGCGTTGAGCTTGAGATAAAGGTTTTTTATGTGTGTTTTTACCGTGTTATGCGAGATGAATAACGAGTCGGAAATTTCCGCGTTGGAATAACCGGCGTGGATCAATTTCAAAAGGTCCAGTTCGCGCTCCGTCAGGATCCCGCTGAGCGGCTCGTGCGTAGCCATTGAAGACGCCGCCTCCGATTGCGAGGAGACGCCGCTGGGGGCCGGATCGAACATGGCGGATAAACTGGAGGTCGTTTCCGGCAGCAGGCCCCGCCGCGATACGGCCTGGAGCAGCCGCTGCATTGGAGCGCCTTGGTCGAGCAGGACTCGGAACGAGCTTTCGGAAATGATCAGGGACAGCGCCTTTTCCAAAGCCTTATAGGACGCGTCGAGATCGCCGACCTGGTCGAACGCCAGCGCTTCGAGCACCAGGCATTGCAGGGCGTCTCCCATTCGGCAGTCTCGCTCGGCGGCCGACCTCAGACGGCCCAGAAGACGGATCGCGTGGCCGACGGACGCTGGATCCTTGGCTCGCCGGTCCCTTTCCAGACGCAGCTGGGCGACGGCCAAATAAAGGCGTTCGCGAGAATACTCAATCTCATCGTCGACGCCCAACTCTCGTTCTGCGGCCCACATGGCGGCGCGCTCCAGCTGGCCGTCCTTGAGCCAGTACTGAGCTCTCACCGCCTCCGCCAGGTTCTGAAAGTGAACGCCGCCATTTCTTTTCGCCCACGCGCACAGATTCTCAACAATGTAATCGCCCGCTTCCGAATCGCCTTCGGCGTAACGCACTTGCGCCGCGCTCACCCAGGCCGAAGGCTCGGCGTTCCACTGATCGACCGGGCCGGACAGGTCGAGGCTTTTGCCGAGAAGCTGGCTGGCCGCGTCCATCAGGTTGCGCTCGATGTGGATATCGCACTCAAAGAGAATGTTGGGCGAATAAAGAACGCCGCCGTATTGACGGTCCAGCGAAGACGCCTGACGGCACACGGCGAGCGCGGTGTTGCAGCGCCCCTGTAGAAAGAGCGCGCGGCCGTACCAGGCGAACGAAATGGGAATGAGCCAGCGCTGGGCGCCTTCCAAGCGCTCGCTCAGGGCGTTCGCCTCCAGAAACTCCTCCTCCGCAAGGATCGGCAAGCCTGAGACGCAATAAGCGCAGCCAAGCCAGTGATGCGCCAGGGCGCGCGAAAGATACGAGTCGGCGGGGATAAGCCCAAGCGCTTCCTTGGACAGCAGGACGCTTCGCGCCCCCTCGCCGCGCGACGCCGCAACGCTCGCCATCATGGCCCGGACGGAGATTTGGCCGAGGAGATCTCCTTCGCGCGCGCATCCCCGCTCCGCGATGCGCAGCGCATCCTCCGCCGCGCTCAGCTTTCCCGTTCCGAGCAGTACGAACGCGCGCCAGTACGCCAGCTTGGGCTGCGCCTCCAGAGCCGTCGCGGGCAAGCCCAGCAGCCACTGCCGAATTTCCTCGCTCTGGGCAATGATCGGAAACGCGTTGGCCTCCATCAGACGGACGGCCAGTCCCCAATCGTGCTGCTCCATCGCGCTCTTGACCGCCTGATCGAGCACCCCTTTCGAAATTCGCAGCTCCGCCGTGCGCTCCATCACCAATTTCTCCAGGTCCAGCCGCATCCGGCTTTGCGTCAAATGGTTATGCACGCGCGCAAGCAGCTCCGCGCGCTGATAGGGCTTGGAGATGAAGTCCACGGCGCCGAGTTTCAGGCCCTCCACGCGCTCGTCAATCGCGTTCATCGCGCTGATAAAGATGACGGGGATATCGCGCGTCTCCACCCGCGTCTTTAGGCGGCGGCAGACCTCAAACCCATCGATCTTCGGCATGCGGATATCGAGCAGGATCAGTTCCGGAGGATTCGTGGCGGCGGACGCCAGCGCCAGTTCACCGCTATCGGCGGGGCGAACCGTGTATCCCTCGGCCAGGAGGATCTCTGCTAACAACCGCAAGGAATCGGTGGTGTCGTCAACAATCAGAATCGTTCCCTTACTCATGTGATCGTCCTTGGATGGCGCCCTGCTCGCATTGCTGGAGGGATTGCAGGATCGGCGTGTATGAGAGCGTTTCCGCATGAAACGCGAGCGCGCGGCCAATCGCGGCGTCCTGCTGGGAGATCCGGCTGATGGCTTCGGCGACATACGCGATATCGAGCTGCAGGAGAGCGTCCATCAAGTCTTTGCGCAAAAGCGGCGGTAAGGCCGAGAGCTCCTGCGCCGTGGGGCACGCGAGGGAAAGCACGGCCGGCGGGGTGTCTTGATAAGTATACATGACATTGAGCTGACGCGCCAGGCAATCGTAAATCTCCTCGGGCCGATAGGGCTTGCTCACGAAATCGTCCATGCCGGCGGTCAGCGCCTCCTGACGCTGGTCCGTAAAGGCGGACGCGGAAAGACCGGCGATCTTGACGTGCTCGCCGCCCTCCATCGCCCGGATGCGCAGTGTCGCCTCGATACCGTCCATGACGGGCATTCGGCGGTCCATCCAGATGAAGTGCGGATTCCACAGCCGAAACATCTCCACGCCCGCCATACCGTTTTCCGCGACTCGGACCCGAAAGCCGACATCGGCAAGCAGTCGTTCCAGAAGCAGCGAATTTTCGATCTGGTCCTCGACGATCAGCACCCGATACTCCCTCTGATCGGGAACGAGTCCGACGACCCTGCCGCGATCGATATCCGCCCGCAAGATCTCGGATTCCTCGGCTAAGCCCACCATTACCGTGACATGAAAACGGGAGCCCTTCCCCACTTCGCTGTCCACCCCCATGCGGCCGCCCATCAGCTCCACATATTGTTTGGTGATCGTCAGTCCCAGGCCGGTGCCCTTGGTTTCCGTGGACTCCCCGAGCTGGACAAACGGTTCGAAGATACGGTCCCGATCCCCCCTGGCGATCCCGATCCCGGTATCGGCAATCTCGAATGTCAGTTTGACCCGGTCCGGGACATCGGCCGGCGCGGCGTCAAGCCGCACCGTCACGGCGCCGTGCTGCGTATATTTGATGGCGTTATTGATCAAATTGATCAATATTTGGCGCAGCTTGGCGGCGTCGGAGCGAACAAAGCGCGGAAAAAGCGAGGACTGATCGTAAATCAACAACAAGCCCTTTTCTTCGGCGCGCAGCCGCATCATGTCGGTCAGGTCGCGCAGCATCGCGCCCATATCAAATGGAGTGGATTCCATGACAATCCGCCCCGCCTCGATCCGGGCGACATCGAGCACGTCGTTGATCAATCCCAGCAGGTGTTCGCCGCTGCGGTTGATGATATGAAGGGTCTTACGATTATCCTCGGAGATATTCGCGTCGTGCACGAGCAAATTGGAAAACCCGAGCACCGCATTCAGTGGGGTGCGCAGTTCATGGCTCATGTTGGCGAGGAACACGCTTTTCGCTTTATTGGCGCCCTCCGCCACGTTCCGGGCGTCCGTGAGCTCGGTGGTGCGGTTCTGGACCAGATCCTCCAAGTCGGCGGCCAAGCGCCCAATCTCGTCCGGGCGATGGAATGTCGCCGTTTTATCAAAATCCCCGTGCGCAATCCGCTGGACGGTATCGAGCAAACGGTCGATCCCTTCGACCGCCCCGACATAAAATCCGGAAAGCAGATATACCGCGAAGGTCAACGAAACCGCGGCGAGCCATACCACCAGCTCTTTTCTGTGAGTATATAAACGCAGCCGGTGATTGAGCAGAGGGGTCAGGGTAGAGATCACCGCGCCATGATACTCCAGGGCGGCTTCCTGGAGGTCGTTTCCCGCCAGGATGACATTCGAGGGTGAGACGGTGGGTTTACCCGAGGCGAGCACTCCGGACGAGATGAGCTCCTGAAACCGATCTCCCGACGTCAATAAGCTTTGCGTTCCGCCCTCCAGGCTCTGCTTGAGCGTGGGATCGGCGGCATAGACATGGTTGAGGTTCGTCCGGATATTCGCAAACTGTGTGGAAATCTGGGCGTCGCCGGCAATTAGCTGCCGCAGATCGCCCAGCGTCGCGGTTTTGCGCGACGCGACTTCCACTCCCGCCAGCCGCGCTCGCCCGAGGTTGACCAGGACATGAGGAATGCAGTCCACGGCCGTATCGATCATGTAATAGCTATCGGCGTTTGGATCGAGAATGAGATTGGAGTCGGTGCTGAAATCTCCGATCATGATCGCGATTTCATTGAGAAGCGTGGAGTGGCGCTCCAGGCTTTTCTCCGGCCATTCCATGCCATATCCGCTTTTCAGGAGATTCCAGTCGTTCTTGATCTTCCCCCAATTGGCGCCCAGAATCGACACATTGGGAAAGACGCGCGCGACGGCGTCGATATTGGCAATATCGGAATCGATCTTCCCGTCGAGCTGCGAGAGCGAGGCCGTATCTTTTTGAATCCCCAGCCTTCGAAGATCGACCAATTGCTGACGCTGTAAAATATCACCGTAAAGCTGAACGACAGGAGTGTCCAGCGCAACGCCTTCCATCTCAAGATTGACGAAGTTGATTCGGGCGTTGATTTCCGTCAGGAAATAAAACATCACGACCAGCAACGGTAGCAAAAACAACAGACCAATGAGAGCAAATTTCACCGGATACCGCAGTCTGTTCATCACGACAGCGGCAGGGCGCAGCAGCAGCTTCAGCATTGTGAGCCTCTGAGATGTCGGCAAACAAACGGGAACTCGATCACATCGTGCGTCATTGCGAATAATTCGTCGCGGGAGCGGAATTATCCTGTTATTACAAACAATGGGATTTGCAGTTTATGAAGCAGGCTTAGTATTCAGAAAGTGGTTCTTGGAGAGCATCCGTGGATCTAGAGCAACGCCGTTCCAAGTGAGATAAGTTGCGCTTCGTTTTGGAACGGCGGCTATCGCGGAGGAACGTGAGTCTTATTTCTTGCGAGAGTTTTTCGGAGCAGAATGGTCCGAAAGCGCGGCGTGCGGCGTTCTCACGCTCCAGCCCACCACCATCGATCGCAGGGTATCCCACCCGTCGACGAGCACCAAAACAACGTGCGGGATAACGAAGGCCGCGAAGTACCACATCAACCAGAAGTGCCAGACGCGGGCAAGGTCGTAGCCGCCGAAGAGGCCCTGAAGCCAGCCGAGCTGCTGGGGTTTGTGGATCGCCCACCCTGTCAGCACCGAAAGCGTGGCCGCCACCGGCATGCTGGCGTAAGCGCCGCGCTGCAAGGCGTTGTATTTGGAGGTAATGACGGGATGCTTCCAGGGCTTGCGCAGCAGCTTCGCGGGAACCAGACCCAGATAGAAGCGAATCATGGCGAAGGCCTGCGCGGGATCGGTTCGGCGCGGCAGCAGCGCTTTGTACCCGCCGCCCATGGAAAGGCCGATCAAATACAGAATCCCATTCGCCATGAAGAGATAGGCGAACAGCCAGTGCAGATTTAAGGCGTTCGCCAGCAGTCCCGTGCCCAGGCTAAAGTGGTTGTAGATCCAGTCGTTCGCCGCCGGGCGCGGATCTCCTTCGGGCGCTCCAGGCAGCGCATAGCCGTGGATGTGCGCGTGCGTGACGATCCATCGACCAAGATCCGCGACATAGTCGTCGCTCGCCGTCGCCTCGTGATACGCGTGCTTGTAGACGGGCGCCGCCCAGTAAATCGACATGCCGCTCAGCCCCAGCCCCAGCAGCAGCGGGATATTCAGCCAGTGCGAGATGCGAACCAGAATATGATGCTTGGGAACAACCGCAACCGTCTCCGGCGCGGCGGGTATCGCATGAGCGACCGCCATGACGTTTTCTCCTCTTCGCCACGGTGTCCGCAGCGCTTCTGCTGGAAGGAACGGACGAGACGCGCGAAAAGTTCGATGTGAGGGTTAATCTCCGCTCTGCTCGATCAGTTTCGCCACCAGTCCCGTCCATCCCGTCTGGTGGCTGGCGCCGATGCCGGCGCCGTTGTCGCCGTGGAAGTATTCGTAGAAGAGGATCAGGTCCTTCCAATAGGGGTCGGTTTGGAATTTTTCGGAGCCGCCGAAGACGGGGCGGCGGCCGTCGGCGCCTCGGGTGAAGGTGCGGGTCAGGCGGCGGCTGAGCTCTGCCGCGATTTCGCCCAGCGAGAGCTGCTGGTCGGAGCCGGTCGGAAAGGTCACCGGGAAGTCCGGGCCGAGGTAGTAGTCGTACTTTTGGAGCGCTTCGATCAGGAGGTAGTTGAGCGGGAACCAGATCGGGCCGCGCCAGTTGGAGTTGCCGCCGAAGAGGCCGGTGCTGGATTCGGCCGGCTCGTAATCCACGCGGTACTCGACGCCGTCAACCTGCATCTTGACGGGATGCTGGCGGTGATACTGGGACAGCGCGCGCAGGCCGGTGGGCGCCAGGAACTCGGTCTCATCGAGCATCTTTTCCAGAATCACGCGCAGGCGGCTGGGGTCCACAATGGAAAGCAGGCGGCGGTCGTGGTCGCCGATGGAGTGCAGGTCGGCGACATTCTGGCACAGGTCGGGCCGGTTGTTCACGAACCATTCGACTCGGGCCTTGAAATCCTTGAGCGTCTCGTACTGGGATTCTTCGATGGTCTCGACGGCGAGCAATGGGATCAGGCCGACCATGGAGCGGACGCGCATGAACTCGTGCGAGCCGTCGGGGCGATGCAGCACATCGTAGTAGAATCCGTCGGTCTCGTCCCACAGATCTTCATCGCATTCGCCGAAGTTGTTCATGGCGTGGGCGATATAGACAAAGTGCTCGAAGAACTTGGTAGCCATGTCTTCATAGGACAGGTCTTCCCGGCAGAGCTCCAGAGCGATCGTCAGCATGTTCAGGCAGTACATCGCCATCCAGCTTGTGCCGTCGGACTGCTCCAGATAGCCGCCGGTCGGCAGCGGCTGGCTTCGGTCGAACATCCCGATGTTGTCCAGGCCCAGGAAGCCGCCCTGGAAGACGTTCTTTCCCTCCAAGTCCTTGCGGTTGACCCACCAGGTGAAGTTCAGCAGAAGCTTTTGGAAGATCTTCTTGAGGAAGAGGGTGTCGCCGGGGACGCCAAGCACACGCCGCTCGATCTGATAGACTCGCCACGCGGCCCAGGCGTGGACCGGCGGGTTGACGTCGCCAAACGCCCATTCATAGGCGGGCAATTGGCCGTTTGGATGCTGATACCACTCGTGCGTCAGCGCCAGCAGCTGCTGCTTGGCGAAGTGCGGGTCGATCACCGCCAGCGGAATGCAGTGGAACGCGAGGTCCCAGGCGGCGAACCATGGGTACTCCCAGGCGTCCGGCATGGAGAGGACATCGGCGCCGTTGACATGCCGCCAGTCGTGGTTTCGGCCGTTCTCGCGGATTTCCGGAGGCGGAGGCTGGGTCGGATCGCCGTCTAGCCAGCGCTGGACATTGTACCGGTAGTACTGTTTCGACCAGAGCATGCCCGCGAAGGCCTGCCGCTGGACATTGCGCGAATCGGCGCTCAGCTCCGGCGAGCCAACCGCATCGTAAAACACATCGGCTTCCTGAATGCGCGCTTCAAAGAGGCTGTCGAAGCCCGGTCCCAGCAGTTCGGCGCTGGGGCGGCGCGGCGTCAGCCGCAGCCGAATACAATGTTCGCCGCCCGCCTCAACCTCCACCTTATACCGCACCGCCGCCTTCGTCCCTGTATGCGCGGGGTTTACGGCCTCCTGCTTCCCATGGACGATGTACTCATGGAAGGCGTCTTTCACATAAAGGTTCTTGCCGGCGGTCGTTCCATAAAGCTTGGCGCTGTTCGTCTCGTTCTCGGTGAACAGCATCTCCGGCGTGTCCAGGCAGAGCAGGCGACGCAGCCCCATCTCGGGATGGTGCGCCTCAATGGCGCACACGCCCTCCGCGCCGGCGGACGCCGACACCGTTCCCTTGGGGCTGAGATACCCCCAGTCCCATGTGTTGCGGAACCAGAGGGTCGGCAGGATATCCAGCGTCGCCGTCTCCGGCCCCCGGTTATGGACCGTGATCTTGATCAAGATATCTTCGGGCGTGGCCTTGGCGTACTCAACAAAAACATCCCAGTAACGGTTGTCGTCGAAGACGCCCGTATCCAGCAGCTCATACTCCGTATCGAGCTTGCCGCGCTCGGCGTTGGTCTGGACAAGGTCTTGATAGGGAAACGCCGCCTGCGGATACTTGTAGAGGAACTTCATGTAGGAGTGCGTCGGCGTGCTGTCCAGGTAGAAGTAATACTCCTTGACATCCTCGCCATGGTTCCCCTCCGGCCCGGAAAGGCCGAACAGGCGCTCCTTCAGTATGGGATCCTTGCCGTTCCAGAGCGCCAATGCAAAGCACAGCTTCTGATTGTCGTCGCAGATACCGCCCAGTCCGTCCTCGCCCCACCGGTACGCCTTGGACCGGGCTTCGTCATGGGGAAAGTACGTCCACGCCGAACCATCGGCGCTATAGTCCTCCCGCACCGTCCCCCAGGAGCGCTCGCTCAGATAAGGCCCCCACCGCTTCCACTCCACCTGCGCCGGACCCGGCGCGCACTCTTCCACTCGACGACGCTCATTATCCAAAATTGCCATGCGCCACTATTCGGGACTGAACGCCCGGTGTCCTGCGTGGGATTGATGCGATCCCGCGAAACAAAATCGCCAGGAAATTCGTTATGTAGGGAAGAATACTCACCCAATGAGAAAACGGGAGGCGGTTTCATGAACTTATTCGCCCGATGTACGGCATTCGCGGTTCTTCTTTCGGCGGCGACGCCCGGTCACGCGCTCCCGCGTGAGCAGACGAAGCCGTTTCATATCCACGGGAAGGCGCTGACGCCGGACGGCAAGCCGGTGGCTGGAGCGACGGCAATGTTTTTAGCCACGAATTTCTCCGGCGGCAAGCCCATTGCGTCGCAAACCACGCGGACGGATGCGGATGGCGGATTCGATTTTACGGCCCCAGCCGATTCGCCACACTATCAAGTCGGCCTCTTATATATCACCTCGGCCGAAGGGGTTGGCCTGGCGATGGCCGGTGAAAACAGTCGAATTATCCTTCAGCCGCGCACAAGCGTCCGCGTGCGGTTGGTGGATGAGAAGGGAACCCCAGAGCCGAACACCGCCCTCCATCCGCAATATTTCTCATGGCGTCATAACAACGAGGATATCTTTGTTTACTGGGACAAAACCCTCTCGGCGTTATGGAATGTTCGGACGGATGCTCAGGGGTTTGCAACGCTCAACGGACTGCCTCAAGATTATGGAGTGAGGCTATTCGTCGAAGACGATCGCTTTGCGGATCTCGGCTGGCGCAGCGAGGTCAAGCTCGCGAAATCGGCCAAGACCGGCGACGCCATCCTGCATTTGCAGCATGCAGGCGCCATCAAAGGCCTCGCCGTTTATGGCGATACGCATCGTCCTGCCGCCGGCGTGTTTGTGGATGCGATGGGGATTGGCGACGACGACGCACAAGGGGTCGCGACGACCGACAAAAACGGCCGCTACACGATCCCACGCTTGAAGCCCGGATCCTACGATGTGTCGCTGTCATTTCCGCCAAATGAAGCCAACGAATGGACAGCCGTCGCACATCCCGCCGTCGCGATTGCCGCCAGCAAGCAGACTGAGGGTGTCAACTTCACGCTGATTCACGGAGGCGTGATCACCGGGCATGTGACGGACCCCGTGACGGGCAAGCCCGTCGCGAACGCGAGTGTCAGCGTAACCGGACCTGCGCACCCGTCCACCTCACGCGGCAGCTTAAGCGTGCAGACCGATAATAATGGGATGTACAAAATCCATGCGCCGGCCGGAGCGCAGACCGTTTCCGTCTACACCTACGGCTCCAACAGTTATGTTGAGCCGCAAACGATAAAGATCGCCGACGGTGAAACGAAGACTCTTGACTGGAAGATCGCGCCGCCCAAGGAGGTGCGGGCAATTCACGGCGTAGTTGTCGGTCCCGACGGCGCCCCCGTCGCGGAAGCGGAGGTGCTGCTTCAGGATCCATTCAGTGGATTTCCGAGCAAGACGACGGACGAGCAAGGGCGCTTCACCTTCAATCCCAGTCTGTTCGGAGATGACGCCCGCCTCTTCGCGCGTTCCGGGAATCTGGCGACACTCGCGGGCGTGGCGCCGCCTGCGGATGATTCTTCCATCACGCTGCATCTCACGGCCAATGCGCTCAGTGTCTTCTCCGGGCAGATCAACGATCAGGATGGTAAACCGCTTCCGCATGCAAAAGTGGCGCTCGTGCGCTGGACGAAGAGAAACGGGGGGATGGATGTCGACAGCGTCAACACTGATGACGCAGGGCGCTATACATTCCCAGCAACGTACACCGATGTCGAGTACAGCGTACGCGCGGAGGCGCCGGGGTACGCAAGCAACTACTCCACACAGATCCCCGCCGCCGCAGGCAAAACGCTCGCAATGGGGTCGGTTGCTCTGACCAAAGCAGACAGCTTCATCGGCGGCGTCATCGTCGATCCCAAAGGCAAGCCTGTCGCCGGGGCCAAGGTCACCGTCTCCGCGATCTCACAAGGAGAAGCGGTGACGGATAAAACCGGGCGATTTCATATCAGTGGGGCTCCCCGAGACAAAACCTTTCTCCAAGTGGAAGCGCCGGAAGAACGGCAGGCGTCGGTGCAGGTCACGTCTGGACGAGATGACAATGAAATCACGGTCAAGTCGCGCGCCGAGATAGAGGAAGAAAGCAAACGGTTCGTCGCGGCTCTTGACGCCGATACGACGAACCACGGGGACGGCAGCGATGCGCAGACGCTCCTCAAGACGGCGGAGAGCAAAGCGGCCGGCGGCGGCAAGAGCGTCCTGCTCGTCTTTCACGCCTCCTGGTGCGGTCCCTGCTTCATGCTGCATCGCTTCCTGGAGGACCCAAAAATCGCGCCGACCCTGGAAAAGCATTTCGTGATTCAGGACCTCGATATCTGGGAGCACGACGACAAGAAAAAGTGGGAGAATCCTGGGGGAACGGATATTTACAAGCAGTACGGCGGCCCAAACAGTGTCCCCTTTTACGTCGTTCTCGATGCAAACGGCAAGAAGCTCGGCGATTCGATCCATAATGGCGAGAACATGGGCATGCCGACGCAAGCCGGCGACGTTCAATTCTTTCTGGACACGCTCAAGCAAGCCCAGCCGACTTTGACGGATTCCGAGAGCGCAACGCTCAAGGAGGGATTGAAGCAGCACGCATCGTTATGAACTACTACAGCGCATTCATTCACATCGCGACGGACAGCACGGCCGTCGCGGCGAAGATCCCGGCCAGCAAGGGCGAGGCCAAAACGATTCCCGCTCTGGAGTATGAATTGCTGACGGAGCGTCCGTACTTCTATACGCAGGAAGAACTGCTGTTTGAAGTGCATTTGCGGCGCAGCAGCGTTTCCGAGGAGGAGCGCCGCGCAAGACGCGACGCGCTTTGGGCGGAGTTCTTTTCGCGCCCCCACGCGTGCCTCCGGGCATCGGGGCTCGCGAAGACTCACGGCTGGGGCATTCACTTCGACGGCGAGGGGAAAATCGGCCTCGTCGCCGTCGAAAGTCCGGAGTATGAACGGTATGCGGGCAGCCCCAATCTTCAGCAGGTCCCCGCAATGCGCGGCAAGCGGCTAAAGTAACTCGCGCAGGGTCAGTGTGATATCGCGAGTTGCCTTGTCCGGGGCGCGCAGCTTGAGTCGCACGTTCTCGCCGGGCGCGCCACGAACGGCGTCTCGGAGCTGGCGGATCCCGCCGTCATCCATCGGGACGCCGTTGATTTCCACGATCTGGTCGCCGGCTCTCACGCCGACCTGCTCGGCCGGGCTGCCGGCGATCACGTCCGTGACCGTGGGGACGCCGCCGCTCAGCGAGTATCCAACCCCGGAGCGATTGTAGGGGAACGACTGATCCCCCAGGCCGGCGTCCTCCAAGACGATCTTCGCGGATTGATAATCCAGGGTCACTTTGAAGCGTGACAGCACGCCGTATCCCAGCGATCCGGAAACATCGGAGGCGGCGAAGGCGCCCTGCTTTTGCAGCGACAGATCGGCGATGGGGTTGGCGATTGTCACGGAGCCGATCTTTAACGATCCGATCCGAACGATGCTGCTGCGCTCCTCGCCGCCGACTCCCAGCCCCGTGATCATATCCATGCGTTTGGGATACTTGTCCCGCAGATGGTCGCGCGTCACAAAGGGCGTGTTGACGTCGATTGCGCCGGCGTCGCCTGTATCGATCTGAAAGCGCCCCCGTTTGCCGTCCAGCTCCGCCTCGATCCCCGGGACGTTCCCGGTGAGTACGAAGGGCAGCGCGGCGGCGCCATCGGCGGACGGCGGGGCCGCGTCGCGGAACGTCACGGTTCGCGCCTGATAGTCGATGGTGGTGACAAAGCGATGCAGAAACTCATATCCCAGCAGCACATCGGCTTTGAGAATCGGCGGCAGATCCAGCAAGAACACCGGAGATTGGCGCAGAACGGCCCCGCCCGCCTTGAGCGTCTCCAGATGCGCCAGCCAGGTCTGCTGATGGCCGCCCGCCCCGGTAGCCACCAGCGGCTTCTTGGGATCGCTCGCGATCACGCCGAGCCGTTTTGCCGCAGTGACCGAAAGAACATCCGCGCCCGCGGCGGTGTCCAGCACGAACACCGCCGGCTTCCCATTCACCTCCACTGCGGCAAAGATATGCCCCTGATCGATCGTGATGGGAACCGTCGAGAGATGTCCTTCGAGAGAAACGTCCGGTTCGGATGGCGTTCCTACGGCGCGTCCGCCGCAAGACGCCAGGCTGCACAGGGCAACGGCGCCAATCGCGCAAAGGCGTACGCGTCGCCGCGAAAAATCGATCATGGGTATCCCCGTTCTTATCGCAAGCAAAACGGCCGTCGCTGGCGCATTACGGACGCGCGCCGCTCCCGGCCAGGATCATCCGGCCGCCGGGATAGTCCAGCGTGACCAGATAACGGTCCAGCACTTCGATACCGATGGTTCCGGCGACGCCGGAAGCCGCGAACGCTCCCTGAGTCTGGCGGGTCAGCTCGGCGAGGATCCCATCCACGGGGACTCTCCCCAGCTGAAAGCTATCCAGCTGGACCAGATCGCTCTGGGTGCGCCCGCCGATGCCCCGCCCGGCCACCATTCGCCCATCCTGGGCGTACCGATCGCGCAGATGGTATTTGGCGACAAACGGCGCGTTCAAAACCACCGTGCCGCCGTAGCCCGTGTCGATCAGGAAGCGCCCCGGCCACCCGCCCGCTTCGCCCACGACGCTCGGAACGCCGCCGCTCAGGACAAACGGGATGACGCACTGGCCCGGGAGCGCCGCGCCGGGACGCCGGAGGATCATGACATGACGCTGAAAGTCAAATGTCACCAGATACCTTCGCAGAAACTCATAACCCAGCAGCCCATCGCACCGCACGCTCTGCGCCACATGCAGCAGATACGCCGGCGATTTTGCAATCTGAACGCTCCCCAACTGGATCCGGGCAATGGTGGCGAAATAGGCGCGCGCCGTGCCGCCGGTCCCGGTCACGACCGCGCTGTCTCCCTGCGGCGACGCCGAGATTCCCAAACGGGCCGCCGACTCGCTCTCAACGACATCCACCCCGGAGCCGGTGTCGATCACGAAGCTCGCCGGCCGACCGTTGACCAGCGGCGCAACAAAGATGTGTCCGCTGTCGACCGTGAACGGAATGACGGCGAGGATTCCCGAAGACGCCCGCTGTCCCTGCGCCATCGCGGGTAACGCATTCAGCGCGAGCGCCAGCGCGCCGGCAACGCATCCTCGGCGAAGCGCGCCGCCGAATGTCAGAAAATCTCGTCTCATAAGGTACGGGCCTCTCGCTTCACCCCCATTGGGAGAGAAGTTATTCGGGAAGAAATTGCCGGGAATTCGGGTCTCTTTGGACCGGGCGCTCGGTTGCGCGCGCGGCGTCCGTTATGCTATAATAACGCGACGTTGAGGGCTCATAGCTCAACGGTTAGAGCAGCCGGCTCATAACTGGTTGGTTGGGGGTTCGAATCCCTCTGGGCCCACTGTTTCCCTCCTCCAATTTTACCCGAACGGTCACGCTTGCATGCTCACCAATCCCCAACTGCTCGCCTCGGATATCGTCGCCAATCGCACGATGAACCGGGGGCGCGTCCTTTCCGGCGTCAATTCCTACGAGCGCGAGCTGGGATTCTCCCCGCTGGAGCGGCTCCGCGAGCGGCGGCGCGCCCACGGGACCGCCGTGTGGGTGGACGCCTGCTGCGGCGAAGGCCGCGCGCTTCTCCACGCCGCCGCGCTTTTGCGAGAATTGGAGCTTTCTGACACGATCTCCCTGATCGGCGTCGATCTCATCAACACGTTCCCCTCCCACGACTTCCCCAACCTCACCTTTGTCGAGACGGACGTCACTCGGTATCAGCCGCCCTCAGGAGCGGACCTGATCACCTGTATTCATGGGCTGCACTATCTGGGGGATAAGCTGGGATTTTTGGAGAATAGCTACTCGGCTCTCGCCGAGGACGGGGTCTTCGCGGGGCAGCTCGATCCGGCGAATGTCCGGTCGCGGGAGGAAAAATGGACGTGGAGCGCGATGCTCCGGCGGGCAAAACGCGGCGGGGCGGACGTGACGCTCCGGAAAAACCTGCTGCAAATGCGCGGGACCGGAGCGTCCCTGTCGTTTGGTCTGCGCTACGAAGGCGCGAAGCCGTCGGAGACGCCGAATTACACCGGCATCACGGTCATCGACTCCTGGTACGCCTCCGCGCCGCTTTAGCTGCGGCGCGAAGGCGCGGAGAAGATTACGCGCCGGGTTTGGCCGGAACGGCTTCCAGACTGATCGTGACATCGACATCGCTTCCGATCGCGCTGTCGCCGCTGAACAAGCTTGTCGAGCCCACGCCGTAGCTGTGGCGGTCCAGATGAGTCTGCGTCTCCAGTCCAAAGCGCGCCGATCCCATCGGATCCTTGATCGGTCCGCTGATCTGGAAGGGCAGCACGATCGGTTTGGTGACGCCGTGCATGGTCAGATTGCCCGCGACCAGGTATCCGCCGCCCTTGGTCTTGGTCACTCGGGTGCTCTGGAACGTAATCTGCGGATACTTGGCGACATCCAAGAACGCGGCGCTGCGCACATGGTCGTCGCGCATCGGCATATCGGTGTTGATGCTCTTGGTCTGGATCGTAAAGTTCACCGAAGACTTCTCCGGATGCGCCGCATTGGCGACGATGGTTCCGGCGATGTCGCTAAACCGGCCGCGCACGCTGCTGATCCCCATATGCCGGATCGCGAAGCCGACATTCGTATGCACCGCGTCCACACTCCACGCTCCCGTCAGCGGGACAGCGGCCGCCTTGGCGGCCGGCGGCGCGGCGTGCGTCCCCGCACTCATCCCATCCGCCATCATCGTGAATCCCAACGCCATCGCCAGCCCGGCGGCGCCAAATTTTCTGCTATTTCGCATCATCATATTCCCTCTTCCGTCGTCGACAAAGTAACGATATGAAGAATTATGAACACTATACTTTATTTTGTCAAGCGCAATATAAAATATATCACAAAATAATTCATCGCGCTTTAGATATCGACACGCGCAAGATTACTCGGCTTTGGATAAAGTCAGGAACGCCCGATACTTTTCGGCGGCGATAAGAACGGTTTCGCCTTGTGTTTCGGTCCAGGGCGCGAACGGCGCGGTCTCAATCGCAACGCTCTTTCGATCGATCTTGCGGCTCCAGGTCCCGGTCGCGCGGCCGCCGTGCGCGACCAATGGGCTGAAGATCCCATTCTTCGGCGTCAGCGCTTTGATCTGATCGTCTGGGATGACGGCGCCGCGGTCGGCGTAGCCGAGCAGGTGCTCGTCGAACCCCGGCAAAAGATGCGCCTCGGAATCCCGGCCAGCGTCGATCGCGATGGCTGGCGGCATCCAGTATGTGATCCCGTCCAGCGCCACGCTTTCTAACTCATCCTGCACCAAACGCAAAGCCGCTCTGGACTCCGTGAGCGACTGACCCGACCACCACGCGAAGTCCAGAACGGCGGCGGGGCCGTGACTGTGAAAATAACGGCGCGCTAGCTCCGCCGCCGCCTGCTCGCCTTCAAACGCGCAGCCGCCCGGCGACCATTCGTCGAGCAGCGCGAACGTAAACTCCTTGCCGCGCCGGGCGCCCTGACAAATCACCCCGTCCAGCGCCGCCCAGTATAACAGATAGTTCGGGCGTCCTCCCGCCGTCGAGACGCCGCCGTCCGAAACCGCCCGCAGCAGCTCCGCGCGCGACAGCAGGCGGCCGCCCTCTAATGCGCGCGCCATCGCCGCCGTGCTCCGGGCGAAGTCGTCCTCCGTGAGTCCGGCGGCCCGCGAAGGCCCGGCAAAGCGCGCGATCACGCGCGGCGCGACCAGCTTAAGAATCCAGCGCACATCGGCGGCCGCCAGAAAATGCAGCGTGCCGCGCAGTGACGTCGTGCGGACAATCTCCCTTGCGGCGATTGCCCGCTCGATATCGGCGTCGGTCGCGCCGGGAAGGCGCAGGCCGAGCGACCATTTGGCCCCCGCATAATCCTGCGCCTGCGTGGCGCCCATCCACGCGGCGACCTCCCCAGCGCTCTGGAAGTCGTGACGAGTAATCTGCTGCTGCGCGAGTCTTCGGCTGAGGAGATGCTGTCGTGTCATGGAGCCTCACAGGATATTACGCTTCATTGAGACGATCTAGGATCGACGCGATATAGTTGATCTGCCCTTCATGATACGACATATTCCAGTAGGGATAGGAGATCGTATGCGTCATCGTGAACTTGCCGAACGGCATCGTGATTTCGTCGCCGAGAACGTCATCGGGCAGATCGCGGACGCACGCCGTGAACCGCTCCGTGTTTTTGCGCAGCAGCGCTTCCAGGGTCGCCCAATCGCCGTTCATCAGGTCGGTTTGCTCCTGGAAATACTCCTCCATCGTTCCGGCGGTCCACTGCCGGGTCTCAATCATATCCACCGTGTAGCTGTTGTTGAGCGCGCACTCCGCCACCAGGCTGAGCGCGGGGCGCGCCGTGGGAGAGGGCGCCCAGAGGCGCTTGTCTTCCGGCAGTCGAAGGAGGGCGGCGATCAGGTTCTCCGCGGCCTTGGGCGTGAATTCGGCGAGGAAGTTCTGGATGGTGGTCGGCATGGCGTCTCTCCTGTTGTTCGGAAATTGTGTCGGCTTTCGTGTGTCCGATACTTGACTATATCTCCGATACAGGACATAATTCGCCCTAATTAAAACACTCAAAAAAATCATTCAAAAAGGGCGTCATGTATTATCCCACCACGCGCGTATTGACGGTGCTGGAGATGCTGCAATCGCATCAGTCGATCACCGGCGCGGAGATCGCGGAGCGCCTCGAGGTGGATATCCGCACGGCGCGTCGCTATATCGCGATGCTGGAGGAGCTGGGGATCCCCGTGATGGCCGACCGGGGCCGTCACGGCGGGTATCGATTGATGCCCGGCTTCAAGCTGCCGCCCTTGATGCTCAACACGGATGAAGCCCTGAGCATCATGCTCGGACTGCTCGCGGCCCGCAAACTGGGCTTGGCCGCCCACGCGCCGGGCGTGGAGGGCGCGCTCGCCAAGGTAGGTCGCGTGCTGCCGGACACTGTGCGCGACCGGGTGCGCGCCGTGGAGGAGTCGCTGATCTGGGACCTGGGCGAACGCTCGAACGGCGGCCTGGGAACGTCGGTGGTGCTGGCGCTGAGTCTGGCCGCGCGGGAGCACCGGCAAGTGGCGCTTTGCTATCGCCGCCCGGACGGGGAAACCACGGAGCGCGTCTTCGACCCGTATGGCCTGGTCTGCCGCTACGGACGGTGGTACGCGACCGGGCATTGCCACCTGCGCCAGGATCTGCGCCTGTTCCGATTGGACCGCGTGCTGGACGCCAAGGAGCTGGCCTCCGGATTTGAGCGCCCTAAAAACTTCGATGTCCTCGCCGCCGTCTTAACGGCGCTCGGAAGCGTCCCCAAGCACTTCGCGCTGGAAGTCGTAATCCACACCAGTTTGGAGCACGCACGCTGGGTCATCAGCGCCGGTGTGGCCGTATTGGAGGAATGCGAGGAGGGCGTACTGCTGCGCGGTTATACTGAAAACCTGGACTGGATCGCCCAGCTATTGCCGAGTCTCGGCTGCCGACTCGATATCCGCCATCCTCCCGAACTGCGCGACGCTCTTCGCCGGCACGCCGATCAAATCCACGAATGGCTGGAGACGCCCAAGGAGCCGGGCAGTTCGCGGGAGTAATTCAATGATCGCGGCTTACGGTATAATAGCCGGGCGGCGATTCGCCGGCGACGACGAGATTGCCCGCCAGAACCCAAAACCATTGAAGAAACGAAATCCATGCCCAAGCTATTACTATTCACGCCCTGCCTCAAAGCGATCGCCGGCGACGACGGCCTGCTGACCATCGTGTCCATCCTGGAGTTTGTCGGCGTCAACTCCCCGAGCGGCGAAACGTTTGAGGAAAACTCGATCGTGCGGCTGCCCTGGCAGATGGTGTCCGTTTGGTATAAAGAAGCCGGCGATGAGAAGAAAAAGTTCGAGCAGACGTTGGAGTTCCTGCTGCCCAGCGGCCAGTCCGTGTACTCGAACGCATATCCGCTGAACCTCGTCGAGCGCACGACAAAGATCCGTATCGACGGCGACACCTTCCCGGTCGGACTGCCCGGCGAAGTGATCGTGCAGGTCGGCCTTCGGGAAGCAGGATCCACGGACACGCGGATCGTCGCGGAGTACCCGGTCCTCGTCCGCCATAACTCTTAAAATCACGCATTCGATGGGCATGGACGGCGATTGTCCATGCCCATCGAATGTTCGTCAGGCGACCGTGAAGATGACTCGCTGGAGTTCGTCCACCGTCGTCTCGCCGGCGACGGCTTTTCGCAGGCCGTCGGCCCAGAAGGTTCGCATGCCGTATTCGAGCGCGACTTCGGAGATTTCTTCTTCGTCGGCGCCTCGGGTGATCGCGGCCGCCAGCGGTTCGCTCATCTCGATGATCTCGAAAATGCCCAGCCGCCCCCGATATCCCCGACCTCCGCAGTTTTCGCACCCTTTGCCGTGATAGAATTTGGCGTCGTCGGGCAGCTCGTAGCCGCCTTCGGCGGCGAGGCGGCGCCAGGTGTCGAACTGGACCATCTGCGAGAGATCGGCTTCCTCGCGGCAATTCGGGCAGATCCGTCGCGCGAGCCGCTGCGCGATCACCCCGGTCAGACTGAGCGTCAAGACGTGGCCGGCGACGCCCATATTCAGGAGTCGGCTGATGGCGGAGGGAGCGTCGGTCGCATGGAGCGTCGTCACCACCAGATGACCGGTCAGCGACGCTTCCAGCTCCAGCTTCAGAATTTCGTCGTCCCTGGTCTCGCCGGCGAAGATCACGTCCGGGTCCTGGCGCATAATGGACCGCAGACCCGCGGCGAAGGTCAGCCCGGCGCGCGGGTTCATCTGGATCTGCGTGGTGTAGTTCAGCTGGCATTCGACAGGATCTTCGATCGTGATCGTTTTGCGCTCGGGACCGGAGCCTTGCAGCAGACAGCTGTAGGCCGTTGTCGTCTTGCCGCTGCCGGTAGGGCCGGCGATCACGATAAGCCCATTGGGCTGGCGGGTCAAGCGCAAGATCTGCTCCAGGCTGTCGTGGGTCAGCCCAAGCTTGTCCAATCCCAGCAGCACCGAAGATCTATCGAGAATACGGATAGTCGCGGCTTCGCCGAAGACGACCGGCGTGATCGCCACGCGAAGATCGAAATCCTTGCCGGCGTGCTTGAGGGGAATACGGCCATCCTGGGGTACGTTCTTGAGACCGACATTCATATCCGCCATGATCTTCCAGCGAGCGATCATCGCATCCTCCATCTCTCCCGGGATCCGCCGGATCTCCTGCAAAACCCCATCGATCCGATAGCGCAGTAAAATCACGGGCGCGCCGTCCAGCACGCAGGCTTCAAAGTGGATATCGCTCGCCTTGCGGGCGATCGCGTCGGCCATGATGTTTTCAATCACTTCCATGATCTTCTCCTCCGCCGTGCTTGCCTTTGATGGGCGACCGGTCAGCCCGGTAAAAAACGCCAGCTCGCTATCCAGCTCCGGGCTGGACGCGATCGCCGCGGCGACCGGGCCGCGATCCATATACAGATGAAGGTCGCTGCGTCGAAAGCGCCATTGCTTGCCGACCTTCAGTCCGCGCATGTCGCCGGAACTGAGCAATCGATACAATGTGGGCCGGCTGGTCCCCAGCACTTGCAGCGCTTCATCAAACGTCAGCAAGTCATTTTGTTCGTCGTCGTTCATCGCGCCCTCCTTGTCTCTCTTCGGCTGATATCCAAATATAACACACAATGAGAAATGAGTCAATAAGCAATTTTTACGCATATGATTCTTAATGAGACAGATAAAAGTCAAAGAAAACGGCCCCGCGATCGCGAGGCCGTTTTCTTTGACTCGTTAGTGACGGCGGGTGTTGGGGATGGTGTCCAGGAAGATATCGACCTCTTCGACGCTGAGGGCGGGACTGAAGAGAAAGCCCTGCATGACGTCGCAGCCCAGGTCGAAGAGGGTGTTGCGCTGGGCGACATTCTCCACGCCTTCGGCGATGACGACCAGGCCCAGCGCGTGCGCGAGATCGATCAGGGCGCGCACGACGGCCTGATCGCGCGCGTCTTCGGCGAGGCCGGTGACGAACGAGCGGTCGATCTTCAGCACATCCAGCGGAAAGCGCCGCAGATAAGAAAGCGAGGAATACCCGGTGCCGAAGTCATCGATGCAGATCCGGACGCCCAGTTCTCTGAGCGTCCCCAGCGTCTCGGCGGCGTTGTCCTTGTTCTGGATAATCGTGCTCTCGGTCAGCTCCAGATCGAGCAGCTCGGCCGGGAACCCGGAATCCTGCAATGCGCTCTGCACCATCTCCACCAGGCCGGCTTGTTCGAACTGGCGCGCGGAGAGGTTGATCGCGATCCGAATGCTGCGTCCCTGCTCGCGCCACAGCGCGCCCTGGCGGCACGCCTCGCGCAGCACCCATTCGCCCAGCGGGACGATCAGGCCGATCTCTTCGGCGAGCGGGATAAACTGGCCGGGCAGCAGCAGCCCGAGGGTGGGATGGCGCCACCGGATCAGCGCTTCGACGCTTCCGATGCTCCACGTGTTCATCTCGATCTGCGGCTGATAGTAAAGGCTGAACTCGCCCCGCCCCAGCCCTTTGTAGAGACTGTGCTCCAGCAGCAGACGGCCGAGCGCGTCGGCGTTCATCGTCTCCGTGAAGAGTTGGTAGCCATTGCGCCCCTGCGACTTCGCGCGGTACATCGCCTGGTCGGCGTGGCGCAGCAGAGTCTGATCTTCCTCGCCGTCGTGCGGGAAGATGCTGATGCCGATGCTGGCGGTGACAAACAGCTCGTGTCCGTCCACGATGACCGGCCGGCGCAGGTTCTCGATCAGCTTCTGCGCCACATGGGCGGCGTCCTGCGCGTCCTTGAGGCTGGGCATCATCAGCGTGAACTCGTCGCCGCCCATGCGCGCCAGGGTATCCTCGGCGCGCAGGGAGATGCGCAGGCGCTCCGCCACTTCCTGCAAAAGCGCATCGCCGGCCGCATGGCCCAGCGTGTCGTTGACGTCTTTGAAGCGGTCGATATCGAGGATCAGAACGGCGGCCTGTTCGCGCTTGCGTCCCGCGATCGCGAGCGCCTGGCGCAGACGATCGAGGAACAGCGTCCGGTTGGGGAGTCCGGTCAGCGAGTCATGAAAGGCCTGCCAGCGAATGATCTCGCTCGCTTCCTTGCGCTCGGTGATGTCCCGGCAGGCGCCGACCCATTCGCGCACGGAGCCGCTGGGCTCCAGCACCGGAACGGAGCGGATGAAGAAGTCACGGTAAACGCCGTCATGACGGCGCAGACGGCACTCGGAGTCGAACATGATATGCTGGGCGACACACTGGCGCCACAGCTTCGTCACGGCCTCCCGCTCTTCGGGCGAGACTGCCGAGAGCCACCCCCGCTCCTTGAGATGATCTTCCGGCATCCCAAGAAAGTCGCTGAGCGCCGGCTGCACGGAGGTCAAATCCCCATCGGGGCCGGCGGTCCAGATCATTTGGGTCGTCGCGAGGACAAGCGCGCGGTACCGGGCTTCGCTTCGGCGCAGATCGTCGTCGGACGGCGACATCGATTCGAGGAAAAAGGGGGAGTTATCCTGCCCTCCCGGCAGCGGGATTGGAACCTGAGAGGACGTGGAGCCGGCTTGGGCAGGCGAATTCCCTTCCGGGAATTGCGCGCCATGCGTGGAAGATATGGGGTCTTGGGTCGGCATTGTGGGTATATATGGCGTACGGACATCGGGTATGGATGTGCTTGTCCGTCTTTCTGAAGCAAGCCTTCTCTTTGAGCATTCCCATTTCCTGCTGAGAAATATACCAGAATTCACCCACAATCACCGACCGAAGATGAATTTTTATATTAAACAGCCGTGAATCCGGAATATCCGCCGACGGGTTCGCCCCAGGCGGTCGTCACGGAGTCCACATGGGCCGTATGCGGCCCCCGTTCCAGCGCGGATACGAACTGGCTCAGAACCCCTTCTTCGCCTTCGGCGTTCGCCTCGACTCCCCCATCGGGCGTGTTGCGCACGGCCCCGACGACCCCGAGTTCATTTGCCACATGCACCGCGTAGTAGCGAAAACCGACACCCTGCACTTGCCCGCTGACATGGGCCTGAACGCTTTTGACCATCGTTGCTCTCCTTCGCTCGTACAAATGGCATTTCTCCCAATGAGAAACGCCCCCGTCCGCGCCCGAGGCGCGCTGTCGTCCGAAATTGTTAGCTTATCGTCACTTCTGGACAAACCCACCCCGGCGCTTCGCGCTACCCCTCCGGGGCAAACCCACCCCCGGCCTTCGGCCGACCCCTCCCGTCGCCGGGAAGGGTGATTACAGAGCGTGTTTTCGCAGGCAGCTTCTGTAAGAGGCAATCCTACCAACCCTTCCCGTCGGCGGGAGGGGTCGGCCGAAGGCCGGGGGTGGGTTTGCCCCGGAGCGCCCGAAGCGACGTAGGGATTACTTCCCTACTTCTCCACCGTCACCTTCGTCATCTTATCGCCCTGTTCGATCTTAGCCGCGACGTCCAGCCCCTTGATCACCTGGCCGAAGACCGCGTAGTTGCCGTCCAGGAAGTGCACGGGGTTGACGCAGATATAGAACTGCGATCCCGCCGAATCGGGCTCGCCGGTGCGGGCCATCGCCACGGCGCCGGCGACGTGCTTGAGCGGGTTGTTCACGTGGTTGCTGGTGAACTCGCCCTTGATCGTATAGCCCGGGCCGCCCGAGCCGTTGCCGGCGGGGTCGCCGCCCTGGACGATTTTGGAGGGGTTGCTCGGGTCGAGATCGGCGATGCGATGGAATGTCAGTCCGTTATAAAAGCCTTTGTTGACCAGTTTGAGGAAGTTGGCCGTGGAGATCGGCGCTTCCTTCGGGAACAGCTTGATCAGGATCGTACCCTTGACCGTTTCCATGCGTACGACCGGCGCGGCCTCCGCCTTTTTGGCCTGAGCCGCCTGCGGGGCGACCGTTGCGCCGAGAGTCGCCAGCGCAATTGCGGCGAGGGTGAATGTCTTCATCGAAAAAACCTCCGGGTAAACCAAGCGTGATATGAGATTCTAACACTTCGTTCCGCGCGCGTCAAGCGCGGAATTTCAACTTTGCTTCTCCTGACAGAAGCGACGGATGATCCGCGCGAAGCCTTCCGGATCGTGATCCATGGGCGAATGGTCGGCGCCGGGCATCGCATGCAGCGTCCAGTGCGGCAGTTCGCGGACGATCTCGCGGGCATGGGTGATCGGGATCGTCAGATCGCGCACCCCATGGATCCACAGCACCGGCGCCGCAATCGCCGAAAGATCTTCGGCGGGCAGGGGATTCTCGCACAGCCAGCGCATTTGCTGCTGAAGATCGATATCCCGGTTCTTATCCAGATACAGCCGCGTGCGGCGCGCCAGCGCCAGCAGCGGGCCGCCCTGGTGGTCGTCGGGCGTCCGGCGTCCCAGCGCCGCGATCGGCTCGGAGGCCAGCCGCGCGAGTTTGAGCGCGTGCATGCCATAGTGCGGCGACAGCGACCAGAAGGCGCGCTTGGGAAGAGAAGCCGTGTCCAGCGCGGCGTCCACCAGAACGAGGCGGCGCACGATTCTCGGATGGTCCAAGGCGACCTGCGCCGCGAGATTGCCGCCAAGCGAGTGTCCCACCAGTGTGACGGATTTCAGCCCCAGCCGCGCGCACATGTCGGCGACCCAGCGGGCCATATCCGCCATGGAGCTGGGCTCCTCAGCCGCCGGCGTCTCGCCCGTTCCCGGCAGATCCAGCGCGACCCCATACGACCAGCCGGACATCTCCCGCAGCGAGCTCCACCAGAGCTCCTTACTGCCGGCCCACCCATGCAGATACAGCAGGGCCTCCGAACTCTCCGGAGACCCCGCCGCCATCGCGCCCGCTCCCCCCAAGGGGAGCTCCTTAGGAGTCCGAGCCGCCAAAGTCAGACCCACCGCCGGAATCCCCGCCTCCGAAGTCGGAGCCGCCCCCGAAATCAGATCCGCCAAAATCCGTGCTTCCAAAATCAGTACTTCCGAAATCCGAGCCCCCACCGCCAAAATCGTCAGACCCGCTGGAATCGAAGCCGCCATAATTTCCGCCGGAGGAAGCGTCATTCATAAAGTCCGCATTGCCAACGTCGTTATAGTTCCCTCCGGAGTCTCCGCCGAAACCGGAGTTCATAAAGTCGGCGTTGCCAACATTGCTGTAATCCGCTCCCACGTTCCCATAGTCGGCTCCAACATTACCGTAATCCCCGCCCCGATCCATGGCGTCGTTGTATCCTTGATAGTACGCGTTGTCCGTGGAGTAAGCGTAGGGCGAGTAACCGAAGCCGCCGCCATAGTGCGGAGCAAACAGGCTATCAACGAGCTCCGCGCCGACCCACCCCGCGAGCAGTCCGCTCCCAAAGCCGCCCCAGCCGGAGTTTTGATAGTTCCAGTAATCTCGATACGGATCGTACTGCTCATAGGCATACCAGGGGACCTGCTGGCCGTTGACATTGAACGCGCGCACCTGCGGCATTCGCCCGCGCCGTAACTCATCGGCCTCTTCGGGCGTCGCCAAGACCTGACGACTTTGCCCGTTCACAGTGATCGTTACCGGCACGAGAGTGCCAAGCGGAGCCGGCTGCGATGAGAAGAAGGACACGCCCCGCTGGTTCTGAGGGATAGCGTCCACTTCCGGCTGAGACTCCGGCAGCGGATCAGGACGCATCGCGTCATCGCCGGGGATACTGCCGGTTCCGCCGGTCGCGCGGTCCAGCGCACGCCGGCCCTGTTCGATATCCGCCTGTGCGCGATCCAGCAATCCCTGCGCTCGGTTAATGTCGCTCACTTCCGTAGCGGTTGTCAGGATCTTGCCGGCTTGATCGTACTTATTGGACGCCGCCTGACGAAATGCGCGCACTTGATCGGAGTCTGGATTGTTCTTGGGCAGTACGTCCGCGTAGTTATCCAGATACTCAATGCCCTGTAACACATTGTTACGCAGAGCCTCCACAGGCTGGCGAGCGGCGTTGATCGCCTGCTTCTTTTTGCGCAGCGCGAAGACGATCAGCGCAACCACGGCGATGACAACAATTAAAAACACAATCCATAATCCTATTGAGCTTTGATACTCTTTACCGTTAATCTTCGATGCGACGCTTTGCGTCAATGTGGCAATGCCCTGAGTTTCGTCCTGCTTGATCCCAGCCAAGGCGTTCTTTGCCAGCTGCGTCTTTGCATCTGCGGAAAGCCCGTCGGATGCTACGGAGACACCACTTCCATTACCTTGAAATACGACGACGATCAGACCGTTTTTGCCAAGATTGAGGTTATCGTGCAGTTTAACCGTATATTCTCCGCGACTGCGATAACCGCTGGGCAGCGTCCCAAGCGCTGCGATCTTCACAAGCGTATGAGGATCCTCACGCCCCTGCTTCGACGCTTCCTCCAGCGCTCCTTGGTTGATGTGCTTCAGACGCGGGTCGACATAGACATTCCCGGTCAGTAGTGTTTGAAACGCCGGATCGGGCGTCGTACTCCGTATTGCTCCGCCTTGTTGCGCATGGGCCACGCCCACGGGTATCGTCAGCAGCGTCAATGCCGGCAGAACCTGGCTAAGACGCATCTTACTTCTCATTTGAGGAGTTCTCCTACTTCCACTTACGTACTCAAGCAATCAAATCGTTCGCAGTTGCGTGCAGGTATAATACCCACATGGTCACTCTTCACGAAGCATTGGCGTTTCTGCGCGGGCTCGCGCCCGAGGAGAGCGCTCTGGACAACGATCCGGTCGGACTTCTGATTACCTCGCCGGACGCCCAGGATGTGGCGCGGATCGGCGTCTGTCTGGATCTCACGCCGGCCGCCGCGCGCCGCGCGGCGGAGGCGCGGGTCGATTTGGTCATCGCTCACCATCCTTTGCTCTACCATCCCCTGAAACGCATCGATCCGGGCGCCGATCCCATCTCCGCCGCCGCCGTCACGCTCGTCAAACACAACATCGCGCTGTACGCGATGCATACGAACTGGGACCGCGCCGCCGATGGGATCAACGACACCCTCGCCCATGCGCTCGAATTGCGCAATATCATGCCCCTTGGGCACGACGGCGCGAAGTCCCTGCCGCGCCTGGGAGATCTGCCAAGTCCCATGGACCTGGATGCGTTTTTTGCCTGGGTCGCAGCGCGCCTCGACGGCGCGGGAACGAACGCCCTGCGCATCAATAGACCCGACGGCGCCGCAAAAGTTGCGCGGGTGGCGGTGTGCGGCGGAGCTGGAGCGTTCCTCACGTCGGATGTCCTGGCGGCGGGCGCGGACGCGTATGTCACCAGCGATGTCCGCCATCATGAGTTCCTCGACGCCGCCGCGCGGGGTCTCGCGCTGCTGGACGCCGGGCATGACGGCACGGAAACCCCGGGAATGCGCCGGATGGCCGAAATTCTGACAAAGCAGTTCCCAAATGTGGAGACGATTTGGCTCGGAAATCCAAAAAACTAGGAAAAATGAACAGGAATACAAAAAATATTGTTCCCCCGGGCCAATTTTCTAGTATATCTACCGGCGCGGCGCCCTACAGATCAAGGGTAAATTATATGCGGAGGGCTTTTTCTATGGCGACCCACAAAGAACGACCAACCCATTGCCGCACTTCGGCCTCTCACCACGATGACGCAGGCTCTGCGTTACCGGCGTCCGCCGACGGTTCCGCGATGATGTCCGCAGGCTGGGAGATGGATCCGAGCGAACAGATCATCGCGGCGCTGCGGTCCTATTTTCTGACGCACACGCTCGATTTCCTGACCGGCGAAGTCTATACTGTCCATTGACGCGATTGCCCGATCACTGTCCGCCTGTCTCCGCCAAAGCGCATCACGAACATCCCCCGCTCTTATTCACTGTCATTCGGCGCTCCAATCGCCACTCGAAATACGATCCCCGTCGTATTTCGAGTGGCGATTTTTCATTTCTCCCACGCACCCCCATGATCCAATCCCTCGCCGATTGGGTATCATTCGTCCAATTATGGATAGTGAGATCGATTTTTCTTCCCTGGGCGTCGCCGGCGCCCTTTCCCAGATGTACCGTCAGGACACGCAAGGCTTCCTGCCGCTGATCGCTGTGTTTCTGGAAGGCGCGCTGCCCGCCGAAACACGCGTGGAGCGCGCCGGGGGCCTGTTCCGGAAGACGAAGCCCGTGGTGCGAGTCACGACGACCATCGGGGAAAATATTTACGTCATCGAAGACAGCCGGGGCGCGCTCGCGACCCGGCGCGAAAAGGTCGTGCGCGGCATCCGATTGAAGTCCGAAGAGCTCGCGATCCATCAATGGCTCGGAGCGCTTTCCGAAGACGTCGCGGAGCGCGCCGCCTCCGACGAAGCCGCCATGGCCGCCATGCGCCGCCTGCTGGAGTAACGCATTTTGAAGTAACGCTTTCCCACAAACCGATTCTCTAGACCGAATCCCCTTATTTTCCGACACGCCGAAGAAGGAGAGATCTCATGCCCGATCGATACACGCCCGGTTCCCAGGAAGGACTGCCCGCTAACGCCAAGAACCGGCTTGCCGCCATGCTGCCCGGGGCGAACAAAAAGGGGCTGTTCACGAGCGATCTTTCCATCAACGAATTCCTTCTCGTCAAAGAAGCGGGCTTCGATCCCGTGGGGCTCGTGGTGGGGTCGTCGATCTATCATATCGGCTGGCAGAAGCCCGCGCTCAATCAAAGCGTCGAACTGGACACATTGACCCAGGCGATGTACCACGCGCGGGACCTGGCGATGACGCGCATGGAGGAAGAGGCCGATATGCTCGGAGCCGACGGGATCGTCGGCATCCGTCTGGAGATCGGACGACAGGAGTGGGGCGAGAACCTCGCCGAGTTTATCGCCGTCGGCACGGCGGTCAAGTCGCGCACGGGCGGCAACTTCCGGACGCCCAGCGGTCGCCCATTTACCTCGGACTTATCCGGACAGGACTTCTGGACGCTGGCGAAGGCCGGCTATCGTCCCCTCTCGTTCGTCATGGGCAACTGCGTCTACCATGTCGGATACCAGGGAGTGAAGGCGTGGTTCTCACAGGTCGGCCAGAATGTCGAGATGCCTACCTACACCCAGGCGATCTATGACGCCCGCGAGCTGGCGCTCGGCCGTATGCAAAGCGAGGCGGAGCAGATCGGGGCGGACGGCATTGTCGGCGCGTCCGTTCAGGAGAATTCGCACGGCTGGGGCAGCCACATTATCGAGTACTTCGCCGTCGGCACGAGCGTCATCGCCATCGGACCGGAGCACGCGGTCCCCACGCCCAGCCTCGTGCTGCCCCTGATCGATCGATAAGCAGGACTTTTCTCGCAAATCCTCGAACAACGTGGTGGACGCGCGCCAGCTCTCGGGCGTCCACCGACCAATGTTGGAGGAGCGTCAATTTTGTCCACTCAAACCATAAAAGTTATCCCCGCTTGTTCCCTGGCGCTGATCGCCGCCGCCCTGATTCCCGTCCCCAGCCATGCCGACGTGCGCTATACGATGGAGATGAAGATGGGCGGAGACAAATCCGGCCAGGATGACGGCGCCGCGGCGATGGGCGGCTCCATCCGCACCACCACGTTTTTGAAAGACATGCGCCAGCGCGACGAAACGGCGACGGATTTCGGCCCTATCAAAATGACGACCGTGACGATTACACAGTGCGACAAGCATCGTGAGGTCAAGCTCGATCCCGATTTGAAGATTTACACGGTCTCCGCCATTGGCGCATTCCTGCCCGCGAAGCAGATGTCGAAAAGTCCGATGATGACCTCCAAAGCGGATGACCAGGGCGCCGGCGGAACCGGCAAGGAAGTCGTGACGTTTACGGCCAAAAACCTGGGAACGGAAAAAGTTGCCGACATCCAGGCGCGGCACGCTATGCTCACCTTCCGAACGCAGTCCTCGGGATGCGCCGGAGCTTCGGACACGACGATGAAGATGGAGCTCTGGACGGCGCCGATCAAGGCGGCGCTGAATTGCCCGGAACGGTATTCCGCCTCACGCGTGATCCCCAACGAAAAGGGCTGCCCGATCACCTATGAGATGAAGGGCGATCTGGCCGGCCTGCGCGATATTTTTGGCGAGATGGCCGTGAAGCAAGTCTTCTACGACGCCAACGATAAGCCTCTCTTCACCCGCGATCTGCGCGAGCATTCGACGGCCGCGCTCGACGATTCCCTTTTTGATGTGCCCTCGGACTACAAGGAAGTCAGCGACGACGAATTCCAAAAACAAGAGCGGGACAAGATGATGCACAGCTTTATGCCCGGCGGCAAAATGCCCGGCGCCGGCGCCGATGAAACGCCGGCCACTCCCGAAGGCGATACGGCCGACGGCCCCGCGCCCACTCCCGATCCGAAGCCTGAGAAGCCGAAGCACAAATTCAAAGTCCCGGGACTTCCCTTCTAAAATCCACGTTCTCACGGAACGCCAATCGAAACGCAGCGGGCTCTCTCAAGGAATTTGGGAGGGCCCGTCGTGCGTCCGGACCACCCCAAAAGAGGCAAAAATAGTTCGGAAGATTCGACGAAAAACATGGGATAATTTCGTGATCGCGAGAAATGAAGACATTATTAGGGCTTCCGACTCGAGAAAAGGATCACGGCTGATTTGATGCAGATCGTTTCCAGATTCCAGAAACACTCGCCTTCTTCGGGAGATCATGTGACAGTGCGTCAAGTAATTATGGACGCTGATGGACGCGGCCCTGAGACATCGGACGAGCCGCCGGTTTCCCGCAGACAGCGGCCCGGCGCGAACCGCCCGATGTGGATCCTGTGCGGAGTTGTCTTTCTGGGATTGGTGCTTTCGGCGCTCCAATACGACCATATCGTGTCCGACGAATCGCGGCGCGTGGTGTTCGTGCTGTTCGCGGCCATGAGCATCCTTTCCATCGCCCTGCCGGCCAGCGGGCCGCGCGGCCAGCGGGTGGTCATGCTTCCCGGCATCGGCCTGGGCGCCATGCTGCTGCTGCCGCCGATCACCGCCGTCATTCCCCTGCTGCTCGCGAACGCCATTTACGCCGCCACCCGCGAGATCTCTTCCGCGCGGCGCGGCGCGCTGGACCGCGGCGCCTGGCTCGGCCTCGCCACGCTGGTCAGCGGCTTTTTCTTCCATGCGCTGGAGGGCGACCTGGCGAAGGCGCATCCCGGCCTGGCGGCTCCGCCCTATCCCACCGCGCCGCCTTACGTTCCGCATGTGGTGTTCGCGTGCCTGCTTTATGGCGCGATCTATGTGCTGGGACGCCAAATCAACCTGCCCTTCGCGCAGCCGGCCCAGCAGGCGACACGGTCGCGGACGGCGACCGACTGGCGCCTCGAAGCCCTCGCGCTGACCGCCTGCGCGCCGGTGGCGCTCCTGATGGCGCTGACCTATCCGACCGGCCACGACGCCGGCGTGGCGCTGTGCGCCTGTCTGATGATCCTGCTCGCGCTTATCGCCCATTACGGCTTCGAAGTCGCCATGCTGCGCGAGCAAGTCGACGCCATGGAGAAGCTGAGCGCGGTCACGCTGTCCCAGACAAATCCGCACCGCCTGGTCGAGCGCTTCCTCCAGCTCTCCGCCCGATTGATCGCCTGCGACCGCGCGACATTGTGGCTGACCGACGAGACGCAGCCGCGCCTGGAGCGCGTGACGCGCCAGAGCGCGTCGCCCGGCTCCGTTCCGAACGCCTGCCGTCTTTCCCAATCCGTGAGCACCATCCGATTCGGCGAGGGCCTGATCGGCAAGGCCGCCGACCGGCAGTCGCCGCTGATCGTCCGCGAAGGAGCGCGCGGCGGCGGCCGGGACGAATCGGCGTTTTGCCTGCTGCTCGTCCCGCTCGTCGTGGGCGGCGAGACAATCGGCGTCGCCCAGTTCGAGCGCGACGCGCCGCAGTCTTACACCCTTCACGATATCGCGCGCGTCCGCTCCCTGGCGACTCAGACCGCGACGACGCTGGCGAACATCCGAATGCATCAGGATGTCTACAATCAGTCGGTGACGGATGAGCTGACGGGCCTGTACAACCGCCGCCATATCACCTCGGTGCTGCTGAGCGAACACCGCCGGGCCGAGCGTTACGGACACTCCATTTCGATGATCCTGTTGGACGTCGACGGCTTCAAGATCTACAACGACACCTACGGCCACCCGCAGGGCGATGTCCTCCTGAAGCGCCTCTCCGCGCTGCTGCGCGAAAATGTCCGCAGCGTGGATATCGTGGGACGCTGGGGCGGCGAGGAGTTTATCATCGTGATGCCGGAAACGACCAAGGAAGAAGCCTGGCGCACCGCCGAACGCCTGCGCATCGCGGTCGCCTCCGCCGTCTTCCCCGGCCACGCCGATGACGAAGACGCCCAGGTCTACAAAACAATCAGCCTCGGTGTCGCCACCTTCCCGAACGACACCCGCGATATGCAGACACTGATTGCGATGGCCGACCAGGCCCTCTACCGCGCCAAACACGGCGGACGCAACCAGATCGTCGTCGCCGGCAGCCAGTCGTCATCCCAGCACTCGGAGCACGCGGCGGCTTAGAGAGCGGCCCGGAGGCCCTCACCCGGCCCTCCGGGCCACCCTCGCCCAGACCTTTGGGAGAGGGTTAAGATTTAAGATCAGGATTTTGGATCTTTGATCCAAATCAAGAATCCCTCTGACTCCCCCTCTCCCAATTTTGGGAGAGGGGGCCGGGGGGTGAGGGCCTCTTCTCCCAACAGGGAACAAATACCGCCCCGTTTGCGCTATTATAGTAGTATCAACGTTTTCTCCCTACAGGTGCTCTATGTCTAAGTCACGAACACTCCCGACTCTCGCAGCGGCCCTCTGTCTTGCCGCGCTTCCCTTGAGCGCGGTCCACGCGAAGACCGCGCATTCGCAGGGCGCGCATGGCGACGCCCAGTTTGAGTACCATGGCCAGGCGTTCACGCAGTTCCTGGTCGACTCGTACACCGAAAACAACCAGACGAATCCCCGCCAGTTTTACGCGTGGTTCGATCAGGCGACCAAGCCGTTTCTCGGAAGCAGCGCGACGCTGGAAGCCGCGCTGAACGAGAAGCGCGCCGAACTGGCGCGCGTCTCCGATCCGCAGGCAAAGGCCGCCAAGGAGATGGAGATCGGCGCGTGGACACACAAGCTGGTCAAGAAGTCGATCCCGAAGTTCAGCCTGGACCGCGGCTATGATTTCACCAACACCGTCGCGCACGGCGAGCGCCAGTGCTTCCTGCAATCGGTCCTGATCTCCAGCATGCTGCAAAAGATGGGGATGGACGCCGGAGTCGTGATGGTCGCCCGCAACATGGCCGGCGCGACCACGAACAACGGGCACGCCTCCGCAATCCTGCGCCTTTCCAACGGCAAGGATATCCTGGTGGACGCCTCCGAACCCGAGCCCTTCGCCCGGCATCAGGGCTTGTTCGCGTTCAATACCCAAAAAGCCGGTTCGCAGTATATCAACCCGGTCTTTGAAGGCGACACCGGCGTCATTCTTTATTACCAGGGACAGCCCACCAATGCGAAAGTGGCGACCGCGCAGGTCCGAACGCTCAGCATTCCCTTCCTGCGCTCCCAGTTCGAGTACTATCGCGGCGAGCGCACCATCGGCGGCTTGATCCTGACGCCGCTTACCCCCAAGGGGATCGCCACCGAGGAAGCGCGCCTGCAAAAGAGCGTGCGCCTCTGCCCGCAGAACCCGCTGGCGGTTTATATGCTGGGACGCGTTTCCATGCGAATGGGCAAAAAAGACGCCGCCAAATCGCAGCTCACCGCCGCCAACGCGCTCTACTCGCACGCCGGCTGGGTGCCCGAAGGCATGACCGAAGCCTTCCGCGAAGCCCATCGCTAATCCGCGATCGAAACGCCCCGTAGACGACGCCGTCTTCGGGGCGTTTTTTTGTGTGTCCGCATGCAAAAAAATGCTTGACATTGGCTTGAGAAAGCGGCATAATATCTCAACAATAAGTTTTGCAATAATATTACTAGTATTTAACTTCGCTTCCTGAGTGACGGCGGAGGATGAAAGGAGCACAGCGGTGCAGCAGCAAAAACCAGTGATTCAAAACGGCAAAGCGCCGCAGGCGGCATCGACGGTGGAAATTCCTCTTCAGAAGATCCAGGAAGCGGTCGCCAGCATTCGATTTGGATCCGTCCAAATCATCATTCAGGACGGTCGCGTGGTGCAGATCGACAAGACCGAAAAAATTCGTCTTGTTTAATCTTCAAATAGACTAGTAAATCGCTGTCATTAGTGGTATAATCCACTCAAGCAAGCGGACAACGGTCCGCAGACAACCTAATGATGTGGCTGACTCGTCAACGAGAGGCCCCACGACCGCCAGGCGTATTATTATTCGTTCGCCATGGCTCGTGGGGCCTTGTCGCGTCTCAAAGCCTCCCAGTGATCTTCACATCTCGCTGGGAGGCCGGGTCCGACAAGAACGCATGGCCCTCATTCATTCGTACGTTAAACACAAGGAGATCACTCATGTCCAGCATCGCATCGGTTCGCAAAGGGTTTACCCTCATTGAATTGCTCGTCGTCATAGCCATTATCGCGATTCTCGCCGCCATCTTGTTCCCGGTCTTCGCACAAGCTCGTGAGAAAGCCCGCTCCGCCGCCGACGTCAGCAATATCAAGCAGATTGGCCTCGCCACACTTCAGTATCTGCAAGACAATGACGAGCGTTTCTTCCCGACCGTCACCGAGCGCGAAGCTCCGGCGGGCGTGATTAACGACCCCGTTTCCGCCGCCGTCTACAGCATCCGCGGCCGCCTGGAGCCGTACATCAAGGGCGGCCTGAAGACCAGCCAGGGCGACAATATCTGGCATGATCCTTCCGCGACCGTCGCTTGGCCATCCCCGCAGCCGCTGTCCGGCCCGACCAGCTCCAATGTCTACTGGCCCAATGACTACGGCTTCAATATCAATGAAGGCAACACGGCCGTGGACAGCACGCCCGGCGCCAGCTCCGGCCCGGTCGCATATTTCAATACCCAGCATGGTTTGAATATCGGCGTCAACAAAGATACGACGCTCGCCGCGATTAACAGCCCGTCGAACCTGATCCTGATCGGCGACACCCAGCGCGCGGACGGCACTGTTTCGCGTGGCTCACTGACCCCGCAGTGGACCAAGCCTGGCAGCACGACACCGATTGCTCTGGATAACGGCGCGAACCCCTGGACGGCTCTTGGTTCACAGGCCGGTCTGAACTCACGGCACCAGGGCCGCGCCAATGTCGGTTTTGCAGACGGTCACGTGAAGTCGGTTATCCCCGTCCAGACGTACATCGACGACACGCACAACAACTGGGACCGCACTCTCTAATGTGAGAGCACCTCTCATTTGACCCCTGACACGATTTCGGCCCGCCGTTTCTCCCTTCCCCGGAGACGGCGGGCCGAAAATTATTCGAGGCTTGGGCGTGTCGATCACACCCCGTCGTACTTCGAGTATCCCCGCTCGTTCCAATAATCCGCCGGCTCCTTCACCGTGTAGGTGATATGGGTCAGGGCCTTGATATTCTTCAGACCCAGCTTCATCGGCGCGATCAAGCGCATGGGCGCGCCGTGCTCCACGCCCAGCGGCTTGCCTTCTTGATGAGTCGCCAGCAGCGTCTGCGGGTGGCGCGCCGTGCCCAGATCGATGGAGACATAGTAGGGATCGGAGTTGCCGTCGCTGTCCACATTGACCGCCGATTCCATGTTCGCCCAGCGCGCGCCCGGCATCGGCGGGAAGGCGCGCAGTAGATCCGCGAAGCGCAGGCCGCCCCACCAGGCGATGGCGCTCCACCCCTCCACACAAACCAGCCGTGTGATCTCCTCATGGTGACCGAAGCGCGTGCTCAGATCGTGCAGGCTCAGCTTACGCTGTTTGCCGTCCGCGAGACCATCCAGCGTCAGCGTCCAGTCGTCGATATAATCCGGATCGGGCGTCCCGCCCCCATAGTTGTTGCGCAGGTTGGGCGTGATCTGGGACTTGGCGTAGGTCGGCACGATGCGATTGGGTGAATAAAGCGCCTCCGCGACATCGTCGTCAAACGTCAGCGTCCGCCCCAACAGCGTCTCCTTGCGCCCTCCCGTCAGCCCCACGCGCGCCTCCAGCGAATCCAAACGCGCCGCCTGCCCCGGCGTCAGCACCCGGCTATGCGTATCGCCCGGCAGCAGCCACCAGAACCCGCCCGCCACCGCCGCCGCGCCCACCCCATAAAGCAAAAAATCCCGCCTCGACTGCATCTGCAGCCGCCGCCGAGGCACAAGAATCGGCGACGGCTCTTCCTCCGCCAGCCGGGATTTATGGTGTTCTCCCTGTTCCTTCGCCTTATCGTCAGCCATAACATTGATCCTCTCACACCCCGCGTACGGCGCCTCGCCATTAATACAAACGAAACGCCCGGGAAGTTCCGTCTTTACTGGATTGATAGACTTCGATTAAGGCGCGCGACGACGATTTTGATATAGACGTTCTGGGCAACTTCTACCAGGAAGTAAACCGCCATCGCGTAGACATGGCCGCAGATCGCCGCCGCTGCGATCAAAGCAAGGCAACAGATATAAAGATAAGATCCAAAACTGAAAGCGCTCGTAGATTTCCGAATCCCAGACGTGCTAAGATAACGCTGGATCTCCTCTGTGCGCAGGCGCTGCCGCGCGATAATTCTTGGCGGAACCGCACTCCGGCGGAACTCTTCCACCAAGACGAACAGCAGGGCCACAATAACTCCCCCAATACGCCAGCGCCAGTTTGACGCCATTCCCAATGACTGCTGAGCAACAAACCATATCGCAATAAATTGCACAATGCTTCCCAAACGCAAAATCCAATACGCTTTGAGCTGTGCGGAGTATGGAGCAAGACGGCGCGCAAGATTCTCTCCGACGTTATCGGCAGAGCCAAATCGGTCGAGAGCCATCTCCACGGCTCGCTCGACAGGATAGCCTTCACGCACATATTCATCGCAGCCAGCACGCAAATGTTGACGGATCTCTTCAAGAGTCTCGTCGATTGCGTGGCGGTCCGCTCCGTAAAGATGTCCTGACAAACGCCTCAAATAGTGTTCAATGCGCTGGTCGATCAGATCATTTTTTAGTGGGCTGTCCATAAAGGGCTCTCGCTACACCGATGCGCTCCCGCTCAGTCGCCTGATTGCTGTTCTAACGAAAGTAAACTCGATGACTTCTAAGAAGGTAAGGGCGCCGAGGCTATTAATATGCCACGAGAAGTTAACGCCACCCCACGCCAACAAGAACGCAATATAAGCGTAGCGAAAAACACCTGTGGGAGTGGCCGTGCTAGTAATACTCAGCATTTTCGATCCTTGGGATGTTCTTTTGATAAACGAGCGCTGTTTGCGAGCAGACTGAGAATTGATGACTGTGAATGCTTCAATAAGCTGGAGCAGCGTTATGCATATCACGAGGCCCAGACCGAACGGTATAAACTTAGTGATAAACGGCGAAAAATGCAATGTATGCCGCGTGGGCAGAAAGATCGCCAAAAACTTTAGCATGCGGCAAGTCGTCAGCCCGCAAAACAGTTGAATCTGAAATGCGCTCGAACCCAGTTGCCGGGCCAAACTCCAGCCAATTTTGTTTGGGGATCCAAAGCGCTCAATGGCTATTCGCACCGCTTCCTTGTCAGAAAGGCCATTTTGGATCAGTTCCTCGCAACGTAAGTTAAGATGCTGCCGAATCTCTTCAAGCGTGTCGTCGACTACCTGCGCATCCGCCCCGTGAAGATAGTCCGCCACACGACTTAAGTATTGATCGATTTGCTCGCTGGATTCAAAGGATTCATTCATGGAAAACTCTCTCGCTACGCCGAAATATTCGCGCCAATCCGCGACGCGGTTCTTCGAATAAGAACAAACTCGATGACGCTCGCGACGAATAATCCGAGGAGACCGTAGGCATGTTCGTGAATATATCCGATGCTCATCAACGCCAATGTCATGAGACACTGGAAACGCCGAGAACCGGAGAGATTCACTATTCTCGCGATATTCGCTCTCTGCATCTCTCGCTGGATTCTTCCGATATGTCGATAGAATTCGGCGATGGATTTCGACCGAACCGTAAACCGCCGATCCTCTTCCAAGACGAGAACGAGCGTGTATATGCACATGACGATAGCAGCCGCAGCCCAGAGAGGCAAAGCGAAAAATTGATGCATTCCGAGCACGCATGCGGCATATTGCATGAATTGGCAAACCCATAACGCCTGATACACCCTGACCGGAAAGGCATAGGGCGTCAGATGGCGAGCGAGGCTCGCGCCGATCTTGTCCGAAGAACCAAAGCGCTGGATGGCGCTTTGCGCGGCTTGATCGGCGGAAAGGCCCGCGCGAATCCGCTCCTCGCTGCCCGTAAAGAGATGCTGGCGGATCTCTTCCAGGTTATCTTCGACAGCCTGACGGCTCGCTCCGTACAAGTAGCTGGCGACGCGCGTCAAATATTGCTCGATTTGATGGTCCAGTATCTCTTTGTCAGGTCGGCTGTCCATGGGGGGCGCCTCCGATGACGCTGTTGACGGCGTCGGAGAACTTTTGCCAGGCGCTGCGCTGCCGGGCGAGTTCCCCATGTCCCTTTCCCGTCAAGGTATACACTTTGCGGGCGGGGCCGCTGATTTGCACTTCCCAGGCGCTGGAGATAAAACCGTCGGTTTCCAGGGCGCGCAGGGCGGGATAAAGAGCGCCTTCCCCCATCTTGAGCGCGGAGGCGCTGCGGCGCTCGATTTCGCGGGCGATGGCGTAGCCGTGCGAAGGCGAGTCGGAAAGCACGGCCAGAATCAATGTCTGCGTGCTTCCCTTCTTCAGTTCGTTTTGCTCTTTCATGGAAAGGTCCTCACAATACAACTCACGAATATATTATACATGAGATTCTGATGTATGTAAAGATAGTCAGCGCTAAGGCCGCGCGGAGGCGTCGATTTCCTTTGCCAGATGCGCCGGAAGTTTGCTGGGAACCCGGTCGTGGCGGAAGATCGACCGGAATCGCGTGTCGTGGAAGAGCTTGGCGGTTGCGGGCATGGCGTGTCGATAAAGACCGAAGCGACGCGGCAGAACGGCAAGGAGGGAGCCGAGGCATGGCGCGAGCCAGTAGACCCAGCCAAGCCGCCAGTCGTCGGCGATTGCGGCGGGACCGAACCAACGGGCGGGGTTCATGCCCGCTCCGGAGACGGCGCCGTCCAGACATACCAGGACGCCGGACACCAGCATCATGATCGCAGGGGTAAAACGCGCGACCCTGGGATGACTGACGCAGCAAAACAGGACCGACGCGAGTGCGAACGTGGCGGCCACCTCCGCGGTAAATGCGCCGCCGGCGCTGAGCCCCGCCGCTGGCGACAGAACGGCGCGGTGGATTTCGCGCGCCCAGCGGCCGAACGCCGCAATCCCGAGCGCGGCGCCCAGAAGCGCGCCGGCCATCTGCGCGGCGGCGTATCCCGCAAGATCATTGGCATGCATCTTTCCAAGCAGCCAGAAGCCCAGCGAGACCGCCGGATTGATATGGGCGCCGCTCAGCCGCCCCGGCGGTGAAATGGCGACCAGCCCTCCCGCGCCGCCGATCAGCAAACCGGCGCACAGAAGCCTCAGAGAGGACGATGGAAGTAGCGCGGGCATCGGCGATCCGGACGCAAACATCAGCGAGACGAATGCGACCACGCAGAACACAAGAAACGCCGCGCCCGCAAACTCGCTCGCGTACTCTTCCAGGTGGTGGCCGCAGCGCTTCCACTCGGCGTATAGAATTTCTTCCCGCGATGTCTCGACCAGTGTCAGCGACGGCCTCGGCATTTTGCGATCCCTCCCTCGCGCCTTTTCCCCAACAAAATGGCCCGCCATCTGCATAGAGATGGCGGGCCATTCCGCGAATACCACAATTATGAACGATTTCGCGGATTAACGCGCGTGCTTGCCTTCGGAAATCTCTTCGATCAGCTTCTGGCTGAAGGCGGGGATATCGTCGGGCTTACGGCTGGTGACGAGTCCCCTATCGGTCTTCGCGCACGACGACATCGACCGGGAAGCTGTCGCTCCACTGGCATCAAAATTGCAATAACATCTAACAGTCCCAAAATAAGGACGACTGGTTTACGCCAGACGCCCGAGCGACGCGATGAAATCCATCGCGGACGCCTGCTCAGGCAGCTGTGAGACCTGCGCGTCGCCCAGCTCCATCACCATCCACTCGCCGTCCCGCCGCTTCGCCACATCCATCGTGAAGAATCGGCTTTGCACATGCGACGCCAGGGCCGTGAACCGCTCCATCGGCGGACGCGCCGCGCCATAGTCTCCCTGATCCCAGTACTGGCTGACGACAATGGGAGCGCCGTCCAGGAAGAAGAGACGAAACTCTTGCGTCAGGGGCATGCCGCTTTGAGAGTGCGTCGTCAGCGGCTCGAACTCCACGAACTCACGGAAGACAAGTCCTTCGTTCAGATCCGATCCCTGCAATTCCAGAAACCGATGGACGATCCGAGCGACGCCCGCCGCGTCCGAAGCATCGGGAATAAAACACGCCTCCGCCCATTCGTGCTTGCGCGACTTCACATAGTCCTTCACGATCACCGGTCCCGCCCCGAACGGACTCAGCAGATCCATGACAGCGGGCATCGACGGCGCGCTTTCCAGCCGCATCCAGACCGTCTTCGGCGTTTGTCCTTCGATCACGGAGTAGGATTCGGGAAGATAGTGGCTCCGCCGATATTCCTCCGGGGAATTGACGAGCCGCACCCCGCGTCCCAGCAGCGCCGTAAAGAGCGACGCGTACTGCGCCGGCGTAATCATCCAGCCGCGATACACGCCGGTCTCTTCTTCGCCCGCCGGGATGACGCGGCTCACGGCGCGCGCCGAATCGTCTTCAGCCACCAGCGCTTCAAAATTGATCGTGGAGCATCGCAGACCCAGCGCCGCCGCTGCGGCCGCTTCCTCCAAATACGACGGATCGGGGCTGCGCGGATCCAGTGGATGCGCCGGAAAGAGCAGTCTTACAGAGGCGTTTTGGGAGCCGGAAATTTTGTCCATGAAAGATTTTAGCGCATGGACCCTCAAAAACCATTGCACATTTTGGCGAGGTACGGTATAATTACCTTCGCTAGCGCAATGAGAATTGCGCCGGTTTCACATTCGCCGATGTGGCTCAGGGGTAGAGCAGCTCTTTCGTAAAGAGCGGGTCGGGGGTTCGAATCCCTCCATCGGCCCCATTTTTGTTTGCTTAAAGGATCCGTGCAGGATGAGAAGCAGGAGCTTCCCATATCAGCGCGGATCTTTTTCGTTTTGTCCATGCGGCGCGGCGCGGCGTTCGAGAAAGATTGTGAAATAGATATGGCCAAGCTCAATGAAGCAGACGATCCGGCGCAGTTCGCCTTACTCTCACCCGAAGAAAAGACCATCCTCATGGACTGGATCAAATCCTGGTTCGAGGCGTCAAAAACAGAATATAAGCACAACAGCTTTGCTCTGAAGAACTTCTTCGAGGAAGGCCCGACCGCCGCCGAGGGCGGTTTCTACATTAACAACGGCGCCTTCAAAGGCGCGATGATCAAGTGCGGCTTCCGCCCCATCGACGCCAACCTCAAAAACTGGACGTTCGAGGTCAAAGTCATCCGTCCATGCCCGCGCACGCTGGTCACCAAGAACAAAGACGGCTCGCTCAAACAATGCCCCCGCGCCGCCGACTTCAAGACCGGCGAATGCAGCTTCCACTCCGCCCGCAAGGCGTAAGCAGCTCGCACATTGTTCTATCTTGCACAGGGGATCGCCTACGCGATCCCCTTCTTCGTTTGTCCCCCATCCTTTCCCAGTTTCTTCCCAACGATGGGTAACCTTGTCGTACGGAGGATCCCCCAATGACTATCGATCTTCGAGAAAGATGGCGCGCGTTCTGTGCGTCTTTGAATTTGGACGCTCGTCTAACAGACGAGTATTACACGCTCATCGCCGCGAATATGAGCGAAGAGCATCGCGCCTATCACAACCTTGCCCACGTTCAGGCGCTGCTGCGCGATTTTGAGAGTGTCGCGCATTTGGTGCAAGACCGCGCGTCGTTCGAATGGAAGATCTGGCTCCACGATCTGATCTACCGGCCCGGCGCGCCGGACAATGAGCGGGAAAGCGCGGAAGTCGCGCGGCGATGGGCGCGGGAGGCGGGGCTAGATGAGGCGTTTGGCGCCGATGTGTACGAGGGGATCATGGCGACCAAGACGCATCTTGGGACGACCGAGGATGACCGCCTGCTCGTCACGCTGGACCTGGCGATTTTGGCGGCGTCCGAAGAAGAGTTCGATCGATACGAGCGGCAAGTCGCGAGCGAGTTTCTCAGTAATCCCGAGATTTCCTGGGAAGCCTATCGGGCGGGACGCCTCGCGTGGGCCGAGGCGTTCAACCAGCGTGTTCCCATCTATCCGGCCCATTACGGACAGGAAAATTTTGAAGCGGCGGCTCACAAGAATTTAGTGCGCTCGATGATCCGTTTGGAGCAAGGAATTGTAATAAAATTGTAACACGCGCCCAGCGAATTTTACAGTATAATGGAACCATCGTCCGCTTGGGAAGTTATAAAGATATTCCGCGGCAGCGCCGACAATGTTAAAGAGATTGCATAGAATTGTAGAACGATTTCATGACTTTGCTGATCCCTGACAATGAAGCGGCGCGATTAGATTGGCTTTTGGAAAGCCAAATCCTTGATACGCCTCCCGATGATGTATTTGATGAAGTGACGCATATGGCCGCCGAGCTGTGCGGCGTCCCGATCGCCGCAATCTCGCTGATCGACGCCGAGCGCCAGTGGTTCAAATCCATCGTTGGGTATGAAAGCCAGGAAACCTCGCGAGCGGCGGCGTTTTGCGCGCAGACCATTCTTCAGCCTGAGATGCTGATCGTTCCCGATGCGCGCCTCGACGAGCGTTTCTCGCAAAATCCCTTTGTCACCGGAGACCCGAATATCCGCTTCTACGCCGGCGCTCCGCTGATCACTTCCGAGGGTTACGCCATTGGCTCCCTGTGCGTCATCGATCAAACCCCTCGCGAACTCAGTCCCGAAAAGCAGTTGATCCTGCAAATGCTGGCCCGCCAGGTGGCGTCGCGCATCGAGCTTCAGCGCCAGATCGTCGTGCAGAAGCAGCTCATCGAAGAGCGCGCGGCGACCCAGGCCGCCATGGAGCGCAGCGAAATGCGGCTGCGCGAGGCGCAGCGCCTCGCGCGCATCGGCAGTTGGGAATATGACGTCGTCACCGGGCGGATCTCCTGGTCGGAGCAGCTTTTCACGCTTCTGGAGCTGGACCGGGCGGAGGGAGAGCCTTCCCCGGAAAAGCTTCGGACATTTTATCATCCCGACGATGTCGCCATGCAGGCGGAGCTCGCCAAACAATCGATCGAGGATGGACAGCCGTTTGAATTCGATATCCGCGTGATGCGGCGGGATGGTTCGCCGCGATGGATGCACTCCGTCGGCCGCGCCATGCGCGGGGACGACGGGACAGTCCACCGTCTCGTCGGCACGCTGGCCGATATTCACGAGCGCCGTGTGGCGGAGGACGCGCTGCGGGAAAGCGAATGCCGGCTGCGCATGGTGCTGGAAAAGGGCCGCTTTACCACCCTCCATCTTGATCTCTCCACCAGTGAGTTTATCGATGTCTCACCCAAGGCCAAAGCGCTCTTCGGCTTGCCGGAGGATGCGGCGTTCACGCGCGAGGAATTTCTCCAGACCGTCCATCCCGAAGATCGCGCGTTCGTCCAGGAAAGAATGCAGGCGACGCTGGATTCCACGCAGTATACGGAGGCGGAGTTTCGCATCGTTCAAAAGGACGGAAGCATCCGCTGGATCAGCGTTCATGGAAGCGCGGTGTTCGGCGCGGATGGGCAGCCCACCGGAGTAAACGGGGTGATGCATGAGATCACCGACCGCAAATGGGTCGAAGTCCAGCGGGAGCAGGCGCTGCGCGAGGCTCAGGAGCGAGCGGATCGGGATCCGCTGACAAACCTTTGGAACCACCGGGCGTTTCACAAGCGCCTGGAGGAAGAAACATCGCGGGCGCAGCGCGAAGGCGGCGCGCTAACCGTGGCGATGATCGATGTCGATAACTTCCAGTTCTTCAACGATGTCTACGGGCATATTACGGGCGACGAAGTCCTGCGTGAAGTCGCGACGCGATTGCAGGCGATTTGCCGTCCTTATGACACCATTGCGCGATTCGGCGGCGATGAGTTCGCGCTGCTGCTGCCCAGCCCCGAGCATATCACGCGCTCCGAAATCGAAGATCGTCTTCAGCAAGGTCTTCGCGGCCTTGCCTACGCGCCTGCTGAATCTGAAGTCTCCATTCCGATCAGCTTCAGCATCGGCGTGTCGATCTATCCCCAGCATGGCTCCGACCGGCACGATGTCGTTCGGCTCGCCGACGAGCGCTTGCGCCGCGCGAAGTCGGGCGGGGAGATCGAATCGGGCGCGGACCAAGTCCGCGCCTCAATGACGGATAAGCTGGAAGGGTTTTCGATGCTCGATGCGCTGGTGACGGCGGTGGATAACAAAGACCGCTACACCCGCCGGCATTCCGAGGACGTGATGACATACTGCCTCATCATCGCGCGGGCGCTGGGGGTATCGGAGGCGGAGCAGCATACCATCGGCGTGGCGGCCCTGCTGCACGATGTCGGCAAGATCGGCGTTCCCGACGCCGTCCTGCGCAAACCCGGAAAGCTGACCGACGCGGAGTACGACGCCATCAAGCACCATCCGCAGATGGGCGCCGCCATCGTCTCCACGGTGGCCGGCCTGGAAGCGACGCTCGACGCCGTGCGCCACCACCACGAACGCTGGGACGGCCGTGGATACCCAAGCGGCCTTCAGGGCGAGGAGATCCCGTTCATCGCCCGCATGATGGCGGTGGCCGACGCCTTCAGCGCCATGACCACGGACCGCCCCTACCGCCTGGGCATGCCGATCCACAAAGCGCTCTCGATCTTGGAGGACGGGGCCGGTTCGCAATGGGACCCGGAGTGCGTGCGCGCCTTCGCCCAGTCATTTACTGCCCAGCAGGAAATCGACCGGGCGGCGTAGCCCAGGCTCCCGCGTCTTCCCGCTATGGGCGCGGCGGTCCCGTGCTTTCCCCGACCAGCAGATACGGCGCGAGGAATTCCTGGCGCTCTTCCCGGTCCCAGAGCAGATCGATGGCGCGACGCGCGAGGTCGGCGATCGGATGCGCAACGGTGGTCAGGGTGGGATGGGTGAACCGGCTGCGGCGCACGCCTTCAAAGCCAAGCACGGACAGCTCACCCGGCGCATCGACCCGATGCTCGGCGCACCATTTCAGGACAGCCCAGGCGCCGGGGTCGGAGACGGTGAAGACGGCGGTCGGATGAGACTCCTGCGCCCATACGGCGTCCATCGCGCCGCCGGCGGCGTCGAACGAGCTGTCCCCCGGCTTCGAGCCGCAGAGCACGACCCGCGCCTCCGCCATTCCCTGCGACCAGGTGATCCGCTCGAACGCTTCGATCTTCAGCCGCACGGATTCCACCTCCGCCGGTTCGTTGACCAGCAGCGTGATCCTTCGGTGCCCGAGCTGCATCAAATGGTCCAGCCCGATCTGGATCGCCTGCGCGTTGTCCGTTCCCACATACGAGCCGCGAAATCCGGGTCGGATCGCGTCGACAATCACCGCATGGTAGCCCCGGTCATGCAGCGCCCGGTAAAGCTGGCCCGTGAACCCCTCGGTCTCGCCCAAAATGATAATCCGCTGCTGATGCGGCGGGAGCGTGACGCGCTCGAACGCCTCGGAGATCTGCTCCCCGTTGTGCGTGTAGTACGGCTGCAATTGCAGGCCGCGCAGCGACGCCTCCGCCGCGCAGGCTTGAAGCAGCTCGCTTTGAAAGTCGGAATTGTACTGGTGAACGAACAGCCCCAGCAGAGTTGGGCTGGTCTTTTTCGTGACGGATGTCCCCAGCGCCGCCCGGCGCACCAGCAGCCCCTCGCGCGTCAGTTCCGACAGCGCCTTGCGCACCGTCGCGCGCGACACATCCAGCTTGTCCATCAGCAAGGCTTCGGTCCAAAACGCCTGACCATCCTCGCAATGGTTCTCGATGACGTCACGCAGCGTCCCGCGCACCTGAAGGTGCAGAGGTATGCCTCGGTCCCGGCTGATCAATACGCGATCCAGAAGATCGGTCGATGGATAATTCATAATTTCGCCCAATGTACGCACAATAACAGTTTATTATAACCTTCTGTCGAATCCCTGTCAATCACGAACTTTTGGTCCCGATTTCGCGCACAAAAAAAGCTCTGAGGACGGGTTTCGTCCTCAGAGCAGGTTCCTTGCAACAAGCGACTTCGGGGTTACGGGCTGGGCGCGGGCCCGGTCGAGTCCCCCATAACCAGATGCGGCGGCAGCAGTTCTTGCTTCTCGTCTTTTTCCCAGAGCAGATCGATCGCGCGCTTCGCCAGGTCGACAATCGGGTGCGCGACGCTTGTGAGGGAGGGGTTCGTAAATCGGCTCGGCCGCACGCCTTCAAAACCAAGCACGGAGAGCTGCGCGGGGACTTCGATCCGGCGGCCGGCGCACCACTTTAGCGCCGCCCAGGCGCCGGGATCGGAAAGGGTGAAGAGCGCGGTTGGGCGCGGCTCCTGCATCCAGACTCTGTCCATCGATTGGTACGCGGCGTCGAACGAGCTTTCTCCCAGCTTCGTGCCGCACAGAAACACCCGGCTCTCGTCCAAACCCTCTTCGCGACAGATCCGCTCGAATGTCCGGATCTTAACCTGTACGGATTCCACGGCGGCCGGCTCATTCACAAACAGCGTGATGCGCTTGTGTCCGAGCGAGCGCAGATGGTCCACGCCGAGGCGCACGACCTGTTCGTTATCAGTCCCCACATAAGCGCCCCGAAACCCGGGAAAGATGGCGTCGACCACAACGGCGCGGTAGCCACGATCCTGCAACGCCTTATAGAGCTGCGAGGTGAACCCCTCGGTCTCGCCCATGATAATGATGCGCTGCTGATGCGGCGGCAGCTTCACGCGCTCAAACGCTTCGGAAACCTGATCGCCGTTGTGCGTATAGTACGGCTGCATCTGGAAGCCGCGACGGCGGCATTCGTCGGCGCAGGCCTGCAAAAGCTCGCTCTGATAGTCCGAATTGTACTGATGCACGAACACGCCCAGCGTATTCGCGATAGTCTTCTTGCTGACCGTCGTTCCCAGCGCCGCCCGGCGCACCAGCAGCCCCTCGCGCGTCAGGTCCGACAGCGCCTTGCGCACCGTCGCGCGCGATACGCCCAGCTTCTGCATCAGCACCGTTTCGGTCCAGAACGGCTGCCCGTCCTCGCACTGGTGTTCAATGATGTCGCGCAGGATACCCCGCACTTGCAGATGCAGCGGAGCCCCTCGCTCTTTGCTGATCAAAACCCGGTCAAGTAAATCGGTCGTTGGTTGGGCCATATCGTTCGTTTAATATTAGTACAATTGCCCGGCGGTGGACACAGGAAAACACGGAAAGCGCTGTTAGCGCCGAAACATGGCGGAAAATTGCCCGGAAACGCCCTCGATCGCCTTCGGCGCGGGGCGTTCTTCCTCACTACTCACTTTATACCATACCCGCCGTTCGATCGCTCTCTTTCCCCCATGCCCCGCATAATCTTGTCTCATTTCCATCGCAAAGAAACAGTTCGAAAAATACTGCTTGACAGACCTCCGAAGGTTTGGTATATTATACGTACAAACCAATTAAGACCAGATGACTGCTCCCGGAGCAGCATCCGACCCAAAGGATCCATCATTATGCGTAAAGGTTTTACACTCATCGAGCTGCTAGTTGTTATCGCCATCATCGCGATTCTAGCCGCAATTCTCTTCCCCGTTTTCGCCAAGGCGCGCGAAAAAGCCCGTCAAGCCAGCTGCGCCAGCAACCTCAAGCAGCTTGGTCTGGGCGTGATGCAGTATGTTCAGGATAACGACGAAATCTATCCTGTCGGGCGCTCGTTTGCCTCAAATGACCGCAGCGTTCCTTTCGCGAACTGGGGACAGCAAATTTATCCCTACGTGAAAAGCACCGGCGTTTATAAGTGCCCTGATGATAGCGCTTCCCCCAGCGTTATGGGCGAGCAAGGCGCGGCGGCGGGAACCCCGGTTATCCCCGGTTCTTACCGCTACAATTTCGAGCTAGGCGCAACTTATGGTTCCGGCGGCACGGATTGGGGCGGTGCGCACTCGATCGCCAGCATCAACGAGCCTGTCACTCGGATCCTGGTGTCGGACGCCAACCCGGGCGGCGAAGCAGGAATGGTTTGGGGGGACTGGGGAGCGAATCAGTTCCTGGACACCGGCCGCGCTAACCACACCGGCCAGCTCAATCTGCTCTTCATGGACGGTCACGTCAAATCTGTGCGACCGATCCAGACAGTCTCAAACGGTTCTATGTGGGGTCAGATCAACGGCTCGACCTGTGACGCGGGCCCGGCGGGACGAGACGCCATCAATTGCAACGACACCAACGCCACGATCGTGTCGGATATGGCGCTTCTCGAACAGAAATACAAGTAAATACCCCAAGCAATCCGGCGGCTGTGCGCTCTCCAGCGCGCAGCCGCTTTTTAAGCCTCTCTCGTATTTTCCTCGCGCGCATCATCGAGACCTGACAGCAGATATGACGACAATTGACGATTTCCATAACACTCTGCGGATAAACCCTCTTCCGTTTGCCTACAATGTCGACGGCGCCGCCTCGCATACCGAGCTGCGCGATCCGTGTATCACGCGTGAGGGCGATACTTATTACCTTGTCTTCACGGTCTGGCCGTTCGCGGGACGGATCGTCGAGCGGATGGGATTGCCGGACAATGGGTCGTCGCCGGGGATCGCTTTGTATTCCTCGAAGGATCTGAAGGATTGGGCGTTTGTGACGTGGCTGGTGAAGTCTTCGGATTTGGCCGAGGATTGCCCGTACAAGCATCGGTTCTGGGCGCCGGAGATCCATAAGATCCACGGAAGATTTTATCTCATTTTCACGGCCGACAACTGGAATAAACTGGAGTACAATCCCGCAGGCGAGTGGTGCGATTCGGGCTACGCGTTTGTCGGAGTGGCGGATGAGATCACGGGACCGTACGAGCATATCACATATATTCATGGGGCCTGCTGCGACACATCGCTGTTCGAGGACAGCGACGGGCGCACATACGCGCTGATTCCACGGATGAATGTGGACGTGCAGGAGATCGATCTGACGCAGATCGACCGGGACATCGTGACGCTTCTCGGCAAGCCGGAGACGGTCATCACGGCGGATAACAGCGACATCGGCTTCGCGCCTCGGCCGGACTATTTAGAAGCCCCCTGGGTCTTTCAGGCGAACGGCCGCTACTACTTTTTGTCCTCAGGGCCATATAAAGCAGACAAATTTCCCGACCACGCCGGATACTGGGCGGGGGTCGCGTATGCGGACAATATCCGGGGGCCGTGGCGCAAGGATCCGCGCGGGCAGGTCTTTTTGGGCGGACACATGGCGGTGTTCCAGGGGCCGGACGGGCAGGATTGGTTTGCGTACCGGGGCGAAATGGAGGACGACAAACGCACGCATGGGCGGCTTTGCGTCGATCCGATCCAATTTGAAGTAGATGGACGCTTCGCGGCGATGACGCCGACGGCCGGCGCGGCGAAGAACGGAGACGACCAGTGACAATGCAGATGACGGAGCGACGGACGGAATGCGCCGCCGACAGGCTGGAGCCGATCGTGCGCGGCGACTACCCCGATCCGACGATCATTCGCGTCGGGCAGGACTACTACCTGACGCACTCGGCCAACTCCTTCGCGCCGGCGCTGCTGATCTGGCATTCCACCGACCTGAAGAACTGGACGCCGCTGGCGCACGCGCTCACCGAGTATGACGGCGATGTCTGGGCTCCGGACCTCGCCTACCATCAAGGCAAGTTTTACATCTACTATACAACTTCGGGAAAGAACCACGTCATCGTCGCCGACGATATTCGGGGACCGTGGAGCGAGCCCGTCGATCTGAATGTCCCGCATATCGATCCAGGGCACCACGCCCTGCCCGACGGGCGGCGGTTCCTGCATCTCTCCGGCGGACATCAGATTGAATTGACCGCGGACGGCCTTGCGACCAAGGGCGAGATGCGCAAGATCTACAACGGCTGGCCGATCCCCTTCCCCACACAGATCGAGGGCATGGCCGAGGAAAGCCCCAAAGCGTTCTTCCGAGACGGCTGGTATTATCTCATCACCGCGCAAGGCGGCACGGCCGGTCCCGCGACAGGCCATATGGTGGTCGCCGCCCGCTCGCGCCGCCATGACGGTCCTTACGAGAACGCGCCGCACAATCCCTTGATCCGTACGGGACATCGCCGCGAGCGCTGGTGGTCGCGCGGCCACGCGACGCTGATCGAAGACGCCGTCGGCGATTGGTGGATCGTCTACCACGCCTACGAGCGCGGCTACGTCAGCCTCGGCCGGCACACAATGCTTCAGCGCGTCGAGTGGCGGGACGGCTGGCCGTATGTGACCGACGAATGCTTCGCCGCGCCCCCTCGCCAAACGCCGCTGTCCGACCGTTTCGATAGCCCGGAGCTTGGCTGGCAATGGCAGTTCAACGGCGAAATGGATCGAACGCGCTTCCAGGCAGGCGGCGGCGCCCTGCGTCTCCAGGCACGCGGCGAATCGCCCTCGGACGGCAGCGCGCCGCTCTGCATCCGCCCGCAAGATCGCGCCTATCAAGTCGAAGTCGATGTCGAAATCTCCGGCGACGGAACCGAAGCCGGCCTGCTCTTCTTCTACGACGCAACGGCCTACACGGGACTGGCGCTGACGGATTCGCACATTATGCTCCGACTGCGCAAGCATCACGAAAAGGCCGTGGATCTGCCGGTCCGCCGAGCCACGCTGCGCCTTGTCAACGATCACCACGATGTCGAGTACTGGGTCCGAATCGCCGGCGGCGAATGGGAGCAGATCGCGCGCGGCAACGAAATCTCCGGCTGGAACCACAACGCCCTCGGCGGCTTCCTCGGCCTGCGCGTCGCTCTCTACGCAGCCGGACCCGGCGAAGCCGTGTTCCGTGATTTCCGGTATGAGGCGTTGTAAGGGCAGTGTGTGACCTACCCCGGCCTTCGGGCGCCTCGGGCAAACCCACCTCGGTGGTTCGCGTACTCCCTTGCAAACCCACCCCCGGCCTTCGGCCGACCCCTCCCGCCGACGGGAAGGGTGATTTCAGAGTGTGTTATCGCAGGCGGCCTTCGTCAGAGGCAATCCTACGAACCCTTCCCGTCGGCGGGAGGGGTGGCCCGAAGGGCCGGGGTGGGTTTGCCCGAGGCGCCCGAAGTCCGGGGTGGGTTTGCAAGGGAGTACGCGAGGCGCCACGGCGGGTTTGCCAACAGCCGGCCATCAAAACAATGAAAGTCATCTTTCCATGTCTAAAAATTTGCGCCCTATTTTAATCACTCTCGCGTTCCTGGCCGCCACCGCCGCCCACGCCGCGCCGAAGACGTTTACGTATTCCAATCCGCTGAATTTTCAGTACACGACAGAGAAGACGCCGGCGGAGCAGGAGCTGCGTGATCCGTGCATCATTCATGAGGGCGATACCTACTACACGATCTTCACGATGTGGCCGTTCGCCAACAAAGAAGATGGGCGAATGGGGCTGACCGACAATGGATCGTCGCCGGGCATTCGCATCTACTCGTCGAAGGATCTGAAGAACTGGACGCCGGGGAAGTGGCTGGTGAAGTCTTCGGATTTGGCCGAGAATTGCCCGTACAAGCACCGGTTCTGGGCGCCGGAGATCCATAAGATCCAGGGCAAATTCTATCTGATCTTCACGGCGGACAACTGGCTGAAGAAAGAATACAATTCGTCGGGCGAATGGGGTTATCACGCCTTTGTCGGCGTTGCGGACAAAGTGACGGGGCCGTACAAGCACATCACCTATATCAAGGACAGCGCCTGCGACACGACCATCATGGACGGCGGCGACGGCAAGGTCTACGCGATCATGCCGTTTGGCGATCTCTTCGAGCAGCCGATCGATCTGAGCCAATTGGAGCAGGATAAGATCACGCTGGGCGAACGCAAAAAGATCTTCTCGAAGAACAGCGACGATCCCGCGCAGCCCAGCCCCGGCTATTGTGAAGGCCCCTGGGGCATGAAGATCGGCAAGCGATACTATCTATTTTACGCCGAGAACTTTGAAAACGGCGGATACTGGACCGGCGTCGCGTACGCCGACAACCCGCTTGGCCCCTGGCGCAAGGACCCGCGCATGAAGCTGTTCGAAGGCGGCCATCTGACCGTCTTCAAAGGCCCGGATTACCGCTACTGGTTTGGATATCGCGGCGAAAGCGGCGGCGCATCGGGGGGACGACTCTGCGCCGATCCATTCACGATCGCCGCCGACGGAACCGTCCAGCCGATCGCCCCCACGACCGGCCCGCAAACGGTCATCCTGCCGCCGCCTCTCCCGCACGCCCGGCCGGCGCATCCTCGGCTGGCGTATAAGAAACATTGATGAAACACCACAAGACACTCTTCGCATTGACTTGCGCCGCAGCGGCGCTCGCGCCCTTTGCCGCGTCCGCGCAGCGCGAGATCATTCTGCCGGCGGCGCGCGACGCCAACGCGCCCGGCGGCCTGCCGGGCCTGCGCCAGCTCGACATCCAGCCTGGAATGCGCGATCCGAATATCTGCCATTCCCCCGACGGCTTTTATTATCTGACCGGCACCATCGATCCCGCCGACGGCCACACAAGCATGTGGGAGGCAAACGACGGGGTCCCCTTATGGCGCTCGAAGGATCTGATTCACTGGACATCGCTAGGGATCGTCTGGAGCCTGGAGCGCGACGCCACCTGGTCCAGGAAGTGGGTGAGCGAGGGCGGAGGCAAACCGCGCCGGGCCGTCTGGGCTCCGGAGATCCATTACTTCAACGGAACGTACTGGATCCCTTACAGCATGAACTACTACGAAATCGGCATCCTCAAGAGCCAGACCGGCAAGCCCGAGGGTCCATACCGCGACGTCAAGACGGACGGCCCGATCGTCAGCGGCATCGACCCTTCGCTGTTTCAGGATGACGACGGCAAGGTCTACCTGCTGCATGACAGCTTCAATATCGCGCGTCTCAAGCCCGATCTGAGCGCGCTGGACGAGCCCGACCGCAAGTTCACCTTCACGGACAATACATACGGCTGGGGCGAGGGGATCTATCTGGTCAAGAACCACGGGCGATATATCTTCATCAACACGATCGATCCGATGCACAATACGGACGGCAAGCTGCCGGACACCTACGACAACACGTCCGCGGTGTCGACCGGCTCGATCTATGGGCCATACACGCCGCGCCGCCGCGCGATCCCGCATGACGGGCACAACAATCTGTTCCAGGACTCCCGGGGCGGCTGGTGGTCTACGTATTTCGGCTCCGGCCCGTTCGGCCCCTGGGCAATCCGCGCGAGCGTCCTCCCGGTCGCGTTCACGCCGGAAGGACGGCTTACGATCCGACGCACGACGCCCCGCCCCGTCTGGCGCTACACCACGACCGCGCCCAAGGGCGCATGGACCACGGCCAGCTACGCCGCGAAGGATTGGAAATCGGGCGCCGGCGCCTTCGGCGATCCCGAAGTCTCCCAGTTCGGACAGTTCACGGATGTCGGCGCGATCTGGCGGACCTCCGACATCTGGATGCGTCAGACATTCACCCTGCGATCCCATATCCTCGGGACGCCGCAGCTCTACATCCGTCATAACGGCCCGGCCGAGATCTGGCTGAACGGCAAAATCGCGGCGACGCTCGCCGGCGCGACCAGCGACTACGTTCAAGTCACGCTCCCGGACCCTCATTCGCTTCAGCCCGGCGCCAACACCCTCGCCGTCCACTGCCAGAGCGGCGGTCTCGGTTATATCGACGTCGGCATTGTCTCCGACCCCAGCGTCCTCGCCGCCACCTCCGAAAGCGAAGCGCAGTCGTGGAAGTACACAACTCAAACGCCGGCGACAGATTGGAGCGCGCCCAAATTTCCGGCGGCAAATTGGCTGACCGGCGATGCGTTCTTCGGCAGCGGCCTGCCGGGCGTACGCACCCCCTGGACGACCAGCGACATCTGGATGCGCCGTACATTCACCCTGACCCACGCGCCACGCGATCCCCGATTGCGCCAGTTCCATGATGACGACGCCGAAGTCTACATCGACGGCGTCGCCGCCGCGACGCTTACTGGCTACAACACGGCGTATGAGACATCGCCGATCGATGGCGCCGCTCGCCAGCGTTTGACGCCCGGCGTCCACACGCTCGCCGTACACTGCGGCCAGAAGACCGGCGGCCAGGGGATCGATGTGGGAATTGTGGATGCATGGACAGCTCCGCGCTCTGCAACACGGATCGCGGGGAGATCGAAAAGTCGCTGAAGCAGACGTGGGGCATTTTCTGGGGTTTTCGCCGTTGGGACGCAAATCGAAACGCTCCGACACTCCCCATTCGCGAGAATAACCTCGTTTCGTGTCACAATAATGCAGAAGAGACCGGCCTGAGCGCGAGCGCGCCGGACGGCTCAAAACGACGATTGGATGCAACAGAATAGCCATGACGCTACGCACAGATATTCCCCACCGGCGATTGAACGCGCTGACCGGTGAGTGGGTTCTCGTTTCCCCGCACCGCACGCTGCGGCCCTGGCAGGGCAAACAAGAAACGGCCGCGCGCGAGCAGCGCCCTCCGTACGATCCGAAATGCTATCTCTGCGCCGGCAACGAACGCGCCGGCGGCGAGAAGAACCCGGAGTACACCGGGACCTATGTCTTCCAGAATGATTACGCGGCGCTGCTGCCGCAGGCGCACGACGCCGACACGGCCGCCGACACGCTATTCCATACCCAGGCCGTTTCGGGCGAATGCCGCGTGATCTGCTTCTCGCCGCGCCACGACTGGACCCTGCCCGTCATGCCCGTGGAGGCGATCCGGGGCGTGGTGGATGTCTGGGCCGCGCAATCCGAAGAACTGGGCGTCCGATACCGATGGGTGCAGGTCTTCGAGAACAAGGGCGAGATCATGGGATGCTCCAACCCGCATCCCCACGGCCAGATCTGGGCGAGCGACTTCCTGCCCAACGAAGCCGCGATGGAAGACAAGCGCCAGCGCGAGTATCGCGCCACGCACGACGCGCCGCTGCTGCTCGATTATCTCGACGGCGAGTTGAAGGACGGCTCCCGCATCGTCGTACAGAACGAGCACTGGGTGACCGTAATCCCGTTCTGGGCCGTCTGGCCGTACGAGACGCTGCTGCTGCCGCGCCGCCACGTGCTGCGCCTTTCGGATCTGACGGACGCCGAGCGGGACAGCCTCGCCGATATCCTGAAACGGCATCTTTCGCGCTACGACAACCTGTTCGAAGTGTCATTCCCCTACTCCATGGGCTGGCACGCCGCGCCGAATATCCCCGGCGAGGACCAATCGCACTGGCAGTTGCACGCGCACTTCTACCCGCCGCTGCTGCGCTCCGCCACGGTGAAGAAGTTCATGGTCGGCTACGAAATGCTCGCCGAAGCCCAGCGCGACCTCACCGCCGAACAGGCCGCGCAGACACTCGCCGCCCTGCCGGACCAGCACTACACCGAACGTTGATAGAGCTTTGATGATCGAATAGCGAACGGGACGATAACGAAAGCCAGCGAATTAGGAGCCGGCGGTTGAAAACCGCCGGTTCCGAGACTCTTACAGACTGGGCATCCCCAGGACGTTCAATTGCCGGATTCGAATTCGCCGGCCCTTTCCTACCTTGGAACCGAAAGACCGAATGACTAATCTCGAAGACTTCTTTTTCTCCGTGGATACGGAAAACAACGACGCCACTCCGGCGGTGCGCGCGGCGCTGGCCGCCGCCCGCGCCGGCGGGGAGCGACGGCTGGTCTTTCCCAAAGCGCGCTACGACTTCTGGCCGGACCGCGCCTTCGAACAGTACTGGTTTATCTCGAACAACGACGAGGGCCTCAAGCGCATCGTGTTTCCGCTGGAGGGGCTGGAAGACTTCGAGATCGACGGGCAGGGATCGGAGTTCGTCTTTCACGGTTATGTCCTGCCGTTCACGCTGCGCGGCTGCAAAGAGATCACGCTGAAGAACTTCTCCATCGACTGGGCGCGCACGTTCCATAGCGAGGCAGTGGTGCTCGCCGCGCGCGAGGGAAGTATCGACATCGAGATTCCCGAGCAGTTCCCCTACAAGATCCCGCACGATCGGCTGGTCTTCACGGGCGAAGGCGATATCACCTACGATATCTCTAATATGCTGGAGTTCGACACCAACAAGCGCGAGACCGCGTTCGGCGTCTTTGACAACTTCGCCGTCCACGACTGGCACACGGCCGAGGAGATCGGACCGCGCCAGGTGCGCGTCCACGCCAAGTTCAGCACGCTGCCAACGCCCGGCAACACGATGGCGATCATGGACGGCGGACGGCTCTGCCCGACGATCACTATCGAACGCAGCCAGGGCGTCACGGTCCAGAATGTGACGCTCTACCACTCCGGCGGCATGGGGATCATCGCGCAGCACAGCTCGGATCTGCGCGTGGAGAATTTGACCGTCACGACGCCGCCCGAAAGCGGCCGCATGATCTCGCTCACCGCCGACGCCACGCACTTCGTCAACTGCGCCGGCGAGATCGTCCTTGAGAACTGCGTCTTCGAAAACCAGATGGACGACGCCACCAACGTCCACGGCATTTATGGGCAGATCAGCGCGATCGTTTCGCCCACGGAGATCGAGTTCGCGCTGGTCCATCCGCAGCAATTGGGGATCGATATCTTTGCGGCGGGAGATCCCATCGAGTTCGTGCGCAACACAACGCTGGAGACGTTCCATGAGAACACCGTCGCGCGCGTCGACCGTGTGAACAAACAGTTCACACGGCTGACACTGGAATCGCCGCTTCCCACGGACCTATCGCTGAAGGACGCGGTGGCGAACCTGCGCTGGATCCCCAATCTGACGGCGCGCGGCTGCCGGTCGCGCGGCAATCGGGCGCGAGGATTTTTGGTGACGACCGGCGGCAAGGCGCTGATCGAAAACAACCACTTCCATATCGCGGGCGCCGCCATCCTGATCGAAGGCGACGCGAACTACTGGTTCGAATCGGGCAAGGTGCGCGACGTCACGATCCGGGGCAACCACTTCGAGAACTGCAACTACGGTGTCTGGGGAACCGCCACGATTGAAGTCAACCCCGGCGTCGCCGAGCCCTATCGCGCGCAGTCGCTCTACCACCACTCCATCCGGGTGGAGAACAACACGTTCGACGACTTCCACGGACGGCTGCTGGCCGCGCACTGCGTGGACGGCCTGACCTTTACCGGCAACGTGATGCGGCCAAGCGGCGCCTATCCCAAACGGAGCGCCGGCGGCGAGCTGCTGGAGATCACGCACTGCGCCAATGTGGATATCCGCGACAACGATCTTTCGACCTCCTAGCCCTCCATTTTAAACGCTATTCCCCAGCAAACGTCGCCCGCAAATCTCCGCGAGCGGCGTTTTCTTCTGAGGCTCGCCAGTTAGTCACGATTGTTACACACATATGCGCTATTGTTGTATGTACGCCGCCCATCCAAAATGTTATAATTTTTGTATGACGACGTGCGGCGACTTTCCAATCGAGCGCCCTGTTCACGTCTTGCTATTATCGCGATATTTCACACGCCGATATCGCACGAAGGAGCTATTCATTGAAGCGCAGGGATTTTCTCAAATTTGGACTGGCGACCGCCGGCGGCGCCGTTCTCGCCGCGCATGGAACGCAGAGCGCGGAAGCCGCTGCGGACGGCGCCCGGACGGTCGATGTCGCGGTGACGGACAAGGCCGCCGGCTTTTACACGCCGAACCGCGCGCCGCTGGCCCCCACGCAGTTCTTGAAGCTGCCGGTCGGCGCGGTGAAGCCCAAAGGTTGGCTGCGCCATCAGCTCGATCTGCAAGTCGACGGACTGTGCGGACGCTATCCCGAGGTCTCCGATTTTCTGAAGTATGACGGCAACGGCTGGGTGGACCCGACGTCGGGCTCCGGCTGGGAGGAAGTCACCTACTGGCTGCGCGGACTGGCCGATCTGGGTTATGTGACCGGAGACCCGCGCGTGACGGCGCTGGCGAATAAGTGGATCACGGGGATCATCGCCAGCCAGCAGCCCGACGGCTGGTTTGGCCCCAGCCGGGCGCGCACGAGCCTGGGCGGCGACCCGGATTTCTGGCCGCACATGCCGGTCTTGTATGCGATCCGCTCATACCAGGAAGTTACGGGCGATCCCAAGGTGATTCCGTTCTTGACGAAGTATTTCCAGTTCCAGGCAAAGCAGCGTCCCGAGACCTTCGGCAAGGACTGGGCGGGAGTGCGCTGGGGCGATAACATCGACAGCATCTACTGGCTCTATAACCGCACCGGCGACGCCTTCCTGATCGATCTGGTCAAGATGATCCACGCCAACTCCGCGAAGTGGACCGACGGCGTCGCCAGCCTGCACAACGTCAACTTCGCGCAGGGCTTCCGCGAGCCCGCCCAGTACGGCGCGATCGCTCAGGACGACAAATTCCTCAACGCCACGAAGCGCAACTACGCCGAGGTAATGGGCGAGTTCGGCCAGATGGCCGGCGGCGGCTTCGCCGGCGATGAGAACGCCCGCCACGGCTACGGCGACCCGCGCCAGGGCTTCGAGACCTGCGGCATCGCCGAGTATATGCTGAGCTTCCAGATCCTGACCCGCCTCACCGGCGAGCCGATCTGGATGGACCGCTGCGAAGAACTCGCGTTCAATATGCTCCCGGCGTCCTACGATCCCGAGCAGAAGTCGATGCATTACATCACGACGATGAACTGCGTGCAGATCGACAATGACCTCAAGACCCACCATCAGTATCAGAACGACTTCCCGATGCTCGCCTATCAGCCGGGCGTGCACAACTACCGGTGCTGCCCGCACAACTACGGCATGGCGTGGCCGTACTACTCCGAAAACCTCTGGCATGCGACGGCGGACAGGGGGCTTGCCGCGAACCTCTACGCCGCGTCCGAAGTCACGGCGAAGGTCGGCGACGGGACCACGGTCAGCGTCGCCCAGACCACCGAGTATCCATTCGGCGACACCGTGAACTTCGCGATCGCCGCGCCCAAGCCGGTCGCGTTCCCGCTCTACCTGCGCATCCCCCGCTGGTGCGCGAACGCCACCGTCCGCGTCAACGGCAAGCCCGTCGCCGCGCACGCCAGGGCCAGCTCCTATTTGATCGTCCACCGTACTTGGAAGAGCGGCGACACCGTCACGCTGCATCTGCCGATGGACATCCATGTCCGCACCTGGACCGCCAACAAGAACGCCGTTTCGGTGGATCGCGGCCCGATCACCTATTCACTGGCGATCGGCGAGAAGTGGGACCGCTACGCCGGAACCGAGCAGTGGCCGGAATACGCGGTCTATCCGCAAACGCCATGGAACTACGGCCTGGTTCTGGACAAATCCAATCCGGCCCACTCGTTCGATGTCGCGCAAAAGGGCGGCCCCGTCGCCGCGAACCCGTTTACGCATGGGACCACGCCCATCGAGCTGCGCGTCAAAGCGAAGAAGATACCCCATTGGACCGCGGATTCGGAAAATGTGGTCACGCCCTTGCAGATGAGTCCGGCGAAGTCCGCGGAGCCGACGGAAACGGTGTCCCTGATCCCCATGGCCGCTGCCCGCCTGCGCATCACCTCGTTCCCAACCATCGGCTTCGGCCCCGACGCGCACGATTGGACCATTCCTCCCGCCGCGACCGTCAGCGCGTCCGCCTCGCATGTCAACGACAGCCTTGACGCCCTGAACGACAATATCGAGCCGAAGCAGTCCTACGACATGGGCGTCCCGCGCTTCACCTGGTGGGACCACAAAGGAAGCCAGGAATGGGTTCAGTACGACTACAAAACCCCAAAAACCGTCTCCACCGCGTCCGTCTACTGGTTCGATGACACCGGCCACGGCGAATGCCGCGTCCCCAAGTCCTGGCGCCTGCTCTACAAAGACGGCAACGACTGGAAGCCCGTCGCCAATTCCTCCGACTACGGCGTCGCGCCCGACAAATACAACACCGTCGCATTCACCCCCGTAACCACGAGCGGCCTGCGAGTGGAAGTGCAGCTGCAGGACAACTTCTCGGGCGGGGTTCTGGAGTGGAAGGCAGGGTAGAAGACCCCGATCGCCCCCTTACTCCCCCAATTCGGTGGGAGTAAGGGGGCAATCTTCTCGTGTCCAGAGTAAACTTTGACTGCGCCCCACACAAATCCCACATTGACAACGCGCGCGGGAAATGCTAGAATCCTTTCGAGAATTTCCCTATGCCCGCTTCCACATCACCCAACGCAAAACGCCCCGCCGAAGCGCCCGTCATCAATGAAGAAGCCGACCGAATACTTGGCCGGATTATCCTGCGCTATGGCGGCGTAACCTTCGCTCAGCTCTTCCTGATGACCTTCGCGATGGCGCCGATCAACATGAAGGGCAGTCCGGTTTTCAAGTGGCATCAAGCCATTGATGTTCTGTCGATCCTGCTGGTCTTCATCCCATTCTTATTGGGAATCAGCAAGCTGTTCGCCGCCCGCCTGCGCATCGGACGCGATCTGGTGGAGCGCGGCGTGTGGCGTCAGGCCATCGCGGCGCTCGATCCGTTCGAGGGATTCACGCAGCGCTTTCTGGACGGCTCCGGCGAGGCGCACTATCTGCTGTCGAAAGCCTATGCCGGCGCCGGTGAAAAGGCGAAGGCGGAACGCGCGCGGCAGTTCGTGCTGAAGCACCGCGCGGGCGTCTGGGCAGACAAGCTGCGCGATCCCGCGCCCATCGCCATCGGCGCGCTGAAGACGGCGCTGCGGCAGGAGAAGAGCGCGGAAAAGACCGTCACTGGGGTGAAAGGCAAGCGGAAACGACGCTTTTAGGTGTACAATAATCCCATGGATATCACGGAACGGTATACGACACGCGGCGGCAAGCAGTATTTGATCCGCCTGTCTTACAACGAGCGGCTCAAAGACACGGACGGCATCACCAGTTTTATCAAAAATCTGGAAATTTTGGACGTCGACACCAACGAGCCGATCTCGCTGCCCGTCAACTCCTCCCGGTTCTCGACCTACGAACGGTTCAAAACCTTCGGAGGCTACACCACGATCAACTATTTCGGCGTGCGGGAGACGGCCATCGAAGCGCTGCGCCTGAAGGTGCTGACGCGCGTGGAAGACCACCTGGAAACTCTTGAGCCGGCGTATGTCTAACGAACCCACGGATCCCTCGTTCATCGAGCAGACCGTCACCTTCGGACAGACTCTCAAAGACTTCGCGGACCGTGATCCGAGCGGCGTTCCCACCAACACGGCCGCCGCCGTTTTCGCCGAGTGGCTTGTGATCGCCGGGCCGCTCAGCCGCCAGCCGGGTTACTTCCAGGATGTCGCCGACAACTATGTCGTTCAGGACAACTCCAACCGGAACCTGTTTGACCTGTTCGAGTTATTGGGAACGCATATCGATATCGAAGAGGAAGACCTGGAGGAAGAGGACCTCGGTCCGCGCACCTTCATCGGCCTTCCCATGATCGGCGGGAGCGGCGACAAGTCCTCCTGAGAACGGCTTACTCGCTGTGATTCCCCCGGCGCCACCATCCTTCGATCAGAAAAAGGTCGTTTCCCTCTTTACGATTCTCGCTTACCTTGGCGCTATCGGCGTCGTCCTCTGGCTGCTCTACGATCTCCGGACACTGATCCCTCCCTTTTTGGTGGCGACCATCTTCGCCATGACTTTGATCCCGGAAGTGGACCGCATGGAGCGACGCGGCTACCGGCGGGGACTGGCGATCGGGATCATCTACGTCCTTTTTCTGGGAATCTGCGGCCTGATCGCGCGCAGCTTGAACCAGCTCGCCAGCGGCCAGATGACGCAGCTGCTCAATTTGCTTCCCGACAAAGTCCTGCACGGAACCCCGCAGCAGGTCGCCGAGTACGCTTCCGCCTGGATGAAGCTGCACCATGTGCCGGAGGTGATGCGGCCGCCGGTGATCAATCAGGCCAAGCATCTCCCGGAGCTGATCGGTCAGGGGATGGGCTGGCTCAGCGCCAACCTGCCGCTCTGGGCGGAAAACCTGGTGTGGGTCGTGATCGTGCCGATCATGACCTTCTTCCTCCTGCTCGATTTCCACAAGATTCTCGGCAAGCTGCTGATCCTCGCGCCGCGCGAGCGCCGGGAGGATATCCTGACGGTCGTCACGGAGATCATCGCGGTCTTCGGCAACTATGTGCGCGGCATGATGCTGGTGATGCTGCTGGACATCACGGTCATTTACATCGTGCTGCGCGTGGCGGGTCTCTCGGATTACGCCCTTTCGCTGGCCGTAACCGCCGGGATTCTGTACACGATCCCCTACTTCGGCGCCGTGGTTTCGACGATTATGATCGGCGGCGTCGCGCTCGTCTCGCACGGCGCCACGGCGGCGCTGATCGTGACCGCCGTGATGATCCTGATCCATCAGGTCGTCTTTGACAACATCGTGGCGCCCCGGATCATCGGCGGCAGCGTCAACCTGCATCCCCTGCTGACGCTCGGCGCGCTGATGGCGGGCGGAACGCTGATGGGCATTCCCGGCACGCTGCTCGCGGTGCCAATCGCGGCCGCGCTTCAGGTGGTGCTGGTCCACATCTTCCCGCAGCTCAAGGCCGATGTCGTCTCCATCCGCCGCGCCGAGCGGGTCGTCAAGGCGTCGATCTCCACGGAGACTGAGCAGAACAAACCCGCCTCGCGCAAATCCGGCGACGGCGAGGCGATGATTCAGGAAGAAAAAGACGCCAAAAGCGACGCCCAGGAACCTCCCTCCATTCTGCCTCAGACATAAGCCTCCTCCGCCATTCTCCTGTCGCAAATATCGGTTATGGGATTCGCCTAAATATTCCGGCATATCCCACAGTTAAATTTGATCGTCGCTTTCCGCCATAATCTCATTAGAATATCAAGCAGTTTCCTAGTCATGAAAGTGAGCGAGCTATTTTAATGGGACTTAATCCACGCGCGGCTCTTGCGATCGGTTTGCTGGCGGCCGCACATCCGGCGATGGCCGCGAATGGCGTAGCGACAAATAATATTACATTTCTGGACGCCTCCAGCTCCTCGAATGTCACGATCACGTATTTCAACGGCAGCCGGTACGTCTCGGAAGCGACCGCGGCGGGATTTTACCGAATCGCCGACTCGAAGGGCGCACAGTTCAACGCCTTCTGCACCGACCCGTTCGATTCAATCTACAATGGCGAATCCTGGAAGGTCACCAGCGCGCTGACAAGTTCGACGCTCGGCCTCTCCTCCGCAACCTATCCGTACGGCCCATACAACGTCCGCGCGATCGACTACATCGGCCAGAACTTCACCAACAAGGGCTCTCAGCCCGCCGCACAGGTGGCCGTGTGGGATCTTGTCCTCGGCGGCCACGTGTCCTACAACGCCGCGCAAGACCTGTACTACTACGACAGCGGCGTATTTACGGCGACGGGCGTCTCGGCGAAAGATGTTTATAACGTCGAGCAGAAGGCGCTCAAGAGTAAAGGCAGCTCCGGCTCCCTGTTCCTGCGCCAGGTCAACGGTTCGCAGCCCTCGCAGTACGGCCGTCCGCAGGATTTGGTCACGCACAACCCCAGCATCGCGGCCGTCCCGGAACCCTCCGCGCCCCAGATGGCGATCTGCATGATGATCGGCCTCGCGGCGGTTTGGGGATTTGGGCGAAAGAAAAACAGCTCTCCTGGGCGTTAGGCTCGATGAATTACGCTCTGTTCCCCCACGCGCTGGGGGAATAGAGCGCGAAGCCTCAAAGCCCTCAAACGCGCAGGAAATCCCCTTTCCTGCGCCGAACTATTCCCCATGCCGCCCACACCCCGAGAGCTCCTCAAAACGTACTTTGGATTCGATGAATTCCGTCCCGGTCAGGAAGATGTCATCCATGGCTTGATCGAACATAACGCCGCGCTGGCGGTGTTTCCTACCGGCGGGGGCAAATCCCTTTGCTACCAGCTGCCGGCGCTGATGTTTGACGGCGTGACGATTGTCGTCTCCCCCTTGATCGCCTTAATGAAGGATCAGATCGATTTCCTGGTGCGTCATGGCGTTTCGGCGGCGCGGCTCGACTCCACGCTCAGCGCGGACGAAGCGCGGACGATCTCCGAGCGTGTGCTCAGCAACGATCTTAAGATTCTTTATGTCTCACCCGAACGGTTCAACAATGAACGTTTTTTGGGGCTGATCGAACGGGCGAAGATCTCGCTGTTTGCCGTGGATGAGGCGCACTGTATCTCTGAGTGGGGCCATAACTTCCGTCCCGACTACTTGAAGCTCGCGGATGTCGCTCGACGGGCGCAGGTCGAGCGCGTGCTGGCGCTAACGGCGACGGCCACGCCGAGCGTCGTCTCGGATATCTGCAAGGCGTTCAAGATTCCCGAGGCCGGATCGACCGTCACAGGATTTTACCGCGAGAATCTGGACCTGCTGACAACGGCGGTCGTCCCGGAAGACCGCGATGGGATTCTGCAAAAGCGGCTGACGACCCGCAAGCCGGGATCGACCATCGTTTATGTCACCTTGCAGCGCACGGCTGAAGAGGTCGCCGCGCGGCTGGAGCGCGCCGGGCTTCCCGCGAAGGCGTACCACGCGGGGATGGATGAGCCGACGCGGACCTCCACGCAGGACTGGTGGATGGCGATGGACGACGGTATTGTCGTCGCGACCATCGCCTTCGGCATGGGGATCGATAAGTCCGCCGTGCGTTATGTCTACCACTACAATCTGCCAAAGAGCCTGGAGAGCTACAGCCAGGAGATCGGCCGCGCGGGCCGGGACGGGCAGCGTTCGGTGGTGGAGATGCTCGCCTGCTCCACGGACATTCCGACGCTGGAGAACTTCGCCTTCGGCGATACGCCCACCAAAAGCGCGCTCGGCGGTTTGCTGGACGAGCTGTTTTCCCTCGGTCCCGAGTTCGACATCAGCGTCTTCGATCTTTCCTCGCGGCACGATATCCGGATTCTCGTTCTGCGCACGATCCTGACGTACTTAGAGCTCAGCGGATATCTGCGCCAAACAACGCCGTTTTACGCCGCGTATGACGTCAAGCCGGCCGTCTCGATGCAGGAGATTCTCGCGCAGTTCCCGGGCGAGCCGGGACGCTTCGTCGAAGCGCTGTTTCGCGGGGCCAAGCAGGGACGCCTCTGGTATACGATCAATCCCGACGAGGCGGCGGCCGGTCTTGGGCAGGAACGCCGGCGCGTGGTGCGCGCGCTGGAGCTGCTACAGGAGCGATCGCTCGTGGAGCTCAAAGTCAGCGACGCGCGCCTGCGCTACATCCGTCAGGAAAAAGAACCGGACATGAGCGAGCTATCCTCCACCCTCCAGGAGCGGTTCGTGCGCCGCGAGTCCCAGGAGCAGGAGCGCCTGGGCAATGTCCTGGATCTTGTGAACCAGGAAGGCTGTCAGACAAACCGATTGGTCGCTTACTTTGGCGAGATCCGCGAGGAGCCCTGCGGGCACTGCGGTTTCTGCCGCACCGGTCGCGTCCGGCCCATGGCGCCGATCCCGGAGATCTTCCCGGAGCTGGATCCCGAGGAGCAGGACCAATTCGACGCTCTCGTCCAAACGCACACCGCCCTCGCCGAGCCGCGCCAGCGCGCGCGCTTCCTCTGCGGTCTCGCCAGCCCCGCCCTCACGCGCCAGAAGCTGGCCCGGCACGCGCTCTTTGGACGCCTGGAAGCCTGCCGCTTCGCCGACGTACTCGAATGGTGCTCGCTCGATGAACCGGAATTCGACGATTTCGCGGAATAGCGTGGCTCACCAGCGGCCGGCGGCGCCATTCTCTTGACGACGCCGTTCCCGTGTGCTACACTTTGAGATCACCCGCCCGCTTTTAGGACACTTATGGCCACTATCACCGATGTTGCGCGCGCGAGCGGAGTCTCCGTCGCGACCGTTTCGTATGTCATCAATAACGGCCCCAAGAATGTCCTGCCGGAAACGCGCGAGCGCGTACTCAAAGCCGTGGAGGCGCTGGGTTACCGGCCCAATCTGCTGGCGCGCGGCCTGGTGCGCCGGCGCACGGACATGATCGGCCTGCTGATCTATCATCTGAGCAGCCCGTTCTTCGCGACCGTCGCCGCCACCGTCGAAGCGCAGGGGCACGACGTGGGCCTGCATACCATTGTCGATGGCGAACGGCGTTTCCGCACGGACGGGAAACATCAGGGCAAGCTTTCGGCGTGGCCGCTGGACGGGGCACTCATCTGGGCGGACACGGGCGAGGACCTTTCCGGCTATCTGGGCGAGGCGGCCAGCCGCCTGCCGATCGTCTACATCGGCCACGACCGCGCCGACGCGGACTGTGTCGCCATCGATTTTTATGACGGCGCCCAGCAGGCGCTGACTCACCTGGCGAGTCGCGGCCGGCGGCGGATCGGGTTCCTGACGACTCAGACTCCCGCCCAGCTCGCGGCGAATACGGAGGGACGCACGCGCGCTTACCGGGACCACTGCGCCGCCACCGGCGCGGAGCCGTGGATCGCGCATGTCGCCGAAACGCCTTCTCTGCGCGACGCGGGCCTCGCCGTCGGCGCGGAAGTGGCCGCCCTACCTCCGGACCAGCGCCCCGACGCCTTGTTCTGCTACAACGACCTCGTCGCCGTCGGAGTCTTCCGCGGTCTGCGCCGCGCCGGGATCCGAGTCCCGGAAGACATCGCCGTAGTCGGATTCGACGGCATCGAAGAGGGCCGATTCCTCGACACCCCGCTGACGACCGTGCGGAGTCCGGTCGGCGACCTCTGCCATGAGGCGCTGACTCTGCTGCAAAAACGAATCGCCGAGCACGACGGGACTCCGGAACAGCACGTGCTGAAGGCCGTTTTGACCGTCGGCGGGACCAGCTGAGGCGACGCTTTTGTGGGCCGTGTGCGCTCGTTGCAAGCCGTTGCTAAAAGCCAAAAAAGTCACGCTTTTTCGAAAAAATATTGAGTCGATTCTTGTTGAGAATCGACTCGGATTCCCGCTCGGAATCCGGATTTCGTTGGGTATTATATTACCCACCAGCGCGGTGGAGTCGTTCGCCGTACCCCGCGTTGATCCGCAGCGCCGCTGTCGATACGCCAAAAAAATTGAGCAAATTGGAACGAGCCACATGCAGGAAATAGGAGTCGACTGAATGGACGATGGATCAACAAATTCTAAAGAAAATAAGAAGGAATCGCAGGATCGAATCGCAAGCGGCTCGGACATGGAGCAGCGCGTCCGCAGTCACTTTTCCCGGTACACGCTGACACATTACACGGTGACGGAGCTGATCACCATGGCGTCCGCGATCGAGCGGATGGCTCCGGGCAAGAATCCGATGGACCTGGCGGGCTTCATGGACTGGGCGACAGGCCGCCTGCTTGGCCGCCTGGAGCAGCTGCCGGGCATGCCCAACGAAAGTGAGCTCTTCCCCCTCGGGCTCATGGGCATCAACGAGACCAGCAAGAATTACTATGGCAGCCAGTTTCACGAACTGGCGCCGGCGCAGCGCGACGTCGTTCTGCGCTCCATCGAAGACGGAGTCGCGCCGGGAAGCATCTGGCAGCGCATCCCGTCCGATTATTTTTACCGCCGGTTTTACACCAAGGTTCTGCACGGGCTTTTCGCCGAGCAGAAAGAGTGGACCCGCATCGGAATTCTCCGCAGCGCCGACCCGACCGACCGGAAGCGCAGCGCCCAGCCGTTCCTCCAGATCACCTAAACGCGCTTGTCATACAGTCAGAATCAAAAACACCCCGCGCCGAGACCCGGCGCGGGGTGTTTTTTTGTTTTCGAGCGCAACGAACACGCATATTACTCCATGGAAGCTACCGGCCGGATGTTCTGGTTCACCCGGAATAGATTCTCCGGGTCGTATCGCCGCTTCACATCTTGAAGCCGTGGGTAATTTTCACCATACGACGCCTGGACCCGGTCTTGCCCTTCCTCCATCAAGAAGTTCATGTAGGCGCCGCCGGCGGAGTGCGGGTGCAGCGCTTCCCAGTAGTTTCGGGTCCATGTGATTAGGCTCTCGTTGTTGGCCGGGTCCGAATCCACGCCGACCATCACCTGCGCCCATTTTGCGTCGCGATAACGGAACGCCGTGTCCCCGGCGCCGACGCGGTGCGCGGCGCCGTCGATGGGATAGAGATGCATCGTCGACTGCCAACTGGGCATCTCGGCGGCGAATTCGATGTGCCGCTCGATCGCCTTGTCGCTGAGCTCCTTCACGAAGTCCGCGCGCCAGTACCACTGGAGCCCGGCGGGGTAGATCGGGTCGAACGCGCTTTGCAGAGCCGGGAATGGCATGGGCTGGACGCCGTGCATCGCCGGCGGGCCGAACTCGCGGATGGGGCGGAAGACTTCGTCCGCAAGCTCCTCCGGACCGGTGTAGCACCAGACGACGCCGCAAACCTTCTTCATATGCAGGTGCTCCGGGAAGGGCGGGCCGGGGGGCACGGTGAGGAAGGCGAAGAAGCCGTTCAGGTCTTCCGGCGCCGTCGCGATGAACTCGCGGTACCAGCGCAGAACATCGCGGGACTGCTCGATCGGCCAGAACGTCGGCCCGGCGTGCACTGTCGAGATCGGGTGCGCGCGAAACAGGAACGAACAGACGACGCCGAAGTTTCCGCCGCCGCCGCGCACTCCCCAGAAGAGATCGGGGTATTCCGTGGCGCTCGCCGTCACCCGGCTTCCGTCGGCGAGTACGATATCGACGGCGAGCAGGTTATCGATGGTCAGCCCGTACTTGCGAGTTAGGTGCCCGATGCCGCCGCCCAGCGTCAATCCGCCCACGCCCGTGGAGGCGATAACGCCGCAGGGGACCGCCAGCCCGTATGGATGGGTGGCCTGGTCTACTTCGCTCCACAAGCAGCCGCCCCCAACGCGGACCGTCTGTTCGCGGGCGTCCACATCGACGCCGCGTATTCGGGACAGGTCGATCACCAGGCCGCCGTCACAGACTCCCAGGCCGCCCGCGTTGTGTCCGCCGCCCCGCACCGAGACGAGCATGTCGCTGCGGCGAGCGTAGTTCACACAGGCAATCACATCGTCAGCATCGGCGCAGCGGACGATCAGCGCCGGCCACCGGTCGATCATCCCGTTGTACACGGCGCGGGCCGTGTCATATTCGTCGTCCCCAGGCTGAATCAACTCGCCCTTCAGACTGCTGGAAAATTCCTCGACTTCCGCCGCTTCCAGGGATCGATCGACGCCGCTGAGCGTCCTTACCAATATTTCTGGCATTCGTTTTTCCTTTTCTCAGACGCCGCAATGCGTCCGCGTGTATTACGCGTTCGCCGGTCCACATCGACCGGCGAACAGCGTGTATTGTTGTATCACCAAACGGAGTTTTCCTTCAAGTACAATATCTGTACCTAATGGAACAAACTTATCGCGGGATAATCCGCGATTAGTATTTGGGGCGGGACGCCGACGCTGGCGATATCCTCCCAAAAGCAGCCTGGGCCGCCGCGCGTATCGCTTCGCGCGTCCGGAATCGAGAAGAGTGGCGCCCATATTGCAGTGTATAACATATTCTATTGCGGAGGGAAGAAATTATGGCCCGAAGAATCAGCTACGGGCAGTTCTGCCCGGTCGCCAAAGCCTGCGAAGTATTTGCCGAACGGTGGACACCGCTCATTATCCGAGAGATGTTCATGGGGAGTCAGCGATTCAGCGATATCCACCGAGGGGTGCCGCTGATGTCGCGAAGTCTGCTGTCGAAGCGTTTGGACGAACTTGAAATCGCCGGGGTGATCGAACGGACCGACGCGGGCGGCTGCGTCTCATACTGCCTGACGCCCGCCGGGGAGGACCTGGGCCCGATCGTCGTTCAGCTTGGGAACTGGGGAAAGCAGTGGACGCGCAGCGAGATGACGCCCCGCGATCTGGACGTCAGTCTCTTAATGTGGGATATGCGGCGGCGCATTGACCATCAGCAGCTGCCCGAAGGACGCATCGTGGTTCATTTTCAGTACCACGATGCGCCGATTGCCCGCAGACGATGGTGGCTGGTGCTGGATCGCGGGGAAGTCGACCTGTGTCTGGTCGATCCCGGCCTGGAGCCGGATCTGTGTCTAACCACCAGCGTCCAAACAATGACCAGCATCTGGATGGGCGATCTCTCCTACGGGACGGCCCTTCAAACGCGTGACTTGACACTGGACGGTCCCGCCAACCTTCGCCCCCGCCTATCGGCGTGGCTGCGCCTCAGCGTGTTCGCCGAAGTCGAGCGCCAGTTAAACTGAGGGCGGAGGAGGCCACGCTCCCGCCGGCGCGACCGGGACGGGAGGCTGGGCCTTCGGTCCAAGTGCGTTCTTGAGGAAGTGATAGCAGTTCGTGATGATATACACCGGCGCTAGCACGAGGCCGATGTATCCCCACCAGCCGCAGATCAGCATCACGACGTTATAGAACAGACTGACCTTGGCCGCGCACGGAAGGCAGAAGTTACCTTTCTTCTCCACCCCGTATCGCACATATAAGAGGCTGATCGTTCTTCGGAAGATGCTGTAGGCGACCGGCTTATGGGTGGCCTTGCATTCGACACAGGGCGCGGGCAGCACGTCGGAGACCGAATCGAGATCGAAGGTGAGGCACTCGACGCCCGCGCCCGCCAGCCATTGCGAGACGGCGAGGGACGCGGAGTTGCGCACGCTGTCGCGCATCGCGGGGTTCCCCGAGTACGCCGCCGGCGAAAGCGCCGGCGTATTTTCCAGAGCGTAGGAGATGCTCAGTTTCAGATACTGGTTCGTCTGCGCGGCGATGGGCATTCCGGCGACCATTGCCTTGCTTTCCTTCGTCAGCTTCTTCATGAACTCACGCAGATTCGACTGCATGGTATTGAAGTACACCACGGGATGGGCGACACGAACGCTGGATCGTCCCGAAAGCTGATACGTCAAATGCGCGCCGGCGCTCACCGCGATCGGATCGGCCTTCCAGCTGATATTCGCAGGCGCACCCCAAGGCATCAGATACAAACTCAGCGCCAGCGGCTTGCGCGGCTGCTCCCCCGGCTTTAGCCGCGCCTTGAGCGCCAGCTGCGGGAGCGTCGCGGCGTCGGCGACATACTGCCCCGCGCCCACGCAATCCGTCGCCTCATTTTTGAGCGTGATCAGCCCGACCCAGCCTTCCGGAACGGAAAACGGCGCGCCGTACTGGAACCCATTGGCGGCGGTCGCGTGCAGAGTGATCAGCGGCGGCCCTGTCGGCGCGGTATTCTCTTGCAGCATAAAGGAAATTCATCTTTCTCAAATTGGGATAAGCGCGTCTACACTATATCCTATCCTTGTCTGCTTGGCAAGACAAATTCGCGCTGCCGGCCTAAGCATCGGAAAGTCCAATCTCCCAGCCCTGCGCCTCCGCCCAAACCTCCGCCCCGGCCATGAGAATATCACAAACGGGATCCTTCACATCATAGTAGGCGTCCTCATCATCGGGATGATAGCGCGCCAATTGCCGTTTGACCTCCGCGTAGCCGCCCGCCGCCAAAGGGTTAGCGCGCAAGTAATCGCGAAAGAGAAGCGCATATCGCTGATTGGGATTTCCCGCGACACGAATATGAACATTGGCGCGGCGTCGACCGGGCTTGCTTCGAAAAAACAGCTTCACCCATGCCTCGGGCAACGTATCCGCGCCTTGAGGAAGATGATCTCCGGTAATATGCTCCAGGTAAACATATTCCAGCGCCTGGAACGCGTCGACGATCCTCTCCACCGGTTCCAGCGCCGCCACGGAAATCTGCGCGTCAATCACATCCTTGGCCGGCAGCCCGGGAACCGACGTGGAGCCGATATGGTCGAGCCGCAGGGCGACGTGTCCCAAAGCGTCCCGTATTGGCTGAGCAATCGCCTGAAACTCGTCCGGCCAACGATCTGTGTAAGGAACGATTTCGATCTTCATGCCAACACTTTACCACATGCCCAGCACGCAAGAAAGCCCTTGAGGATTACATCCTCAAGGGCTTTCTTGTTTCTGTTTCATCACTGTTCGTGATTGATTATTAATCACTGTTCGTGATTGATGTTTTAATCTGGCGGCGTCCTATTTTCCCGGGCAGTTGCCCACCAAGTATCTTCGGCGCAGGAGAGCTTAACTTCCGTGTTCGGAATGGGAACGGGTGGACCCCTCCGCCATAGCCACCAGAAATCTGTAGAGATCGAGTTAGGATCTCAAATTGTATGTCTTCTGTTCTTAGACAACTTCATATTGCGCTTTGTATTGGATAAACAACGTACTATTTCTATAATAGCATTTGTGAATGTGTTTATTGTAGTTTATTTGATCAAGCCCTCGACCGATTAGTACTGCTTAGCTGAACACCTCGCGGCGCTTACACTTGCAGCCTATCAACCCGGTAGTCTACCGGGGGTCTTACCAGCTTATGCTGTGGGAAGTCTTATCTTGAGGTGTACTTCGTACTTAGATGCTTTCAGCACTTATCACAACCAGACGTAGCTACCCAGCGTATGCTCCTGGCGGAACAACTGGTACACCAGAGGTCTGTCCATCCCGGTCCTCTCGTACTAGGGACAGCTCCCCTCAAACTTCCTGCGCCCGCAACGGATAGAGACCGAACTGTCTCACGACGTTCTGAACCCAGCTCGCGTACCGCTTTAATGGGCGAACAGCCCAACCCTTGGGACCTAATCCAGCCCCAGGATGCGACGAGCCGACATCGAGGTGCCAAACCTTGCCGTCGCTGTGAGCGCTTGGGCAAGATAAGCCTGTTATCCCCGGCGTAGCTTTTATCCGATAAGCCCTGGCGCGCCCACGCGCTACCAGAGGGTCACTAGGTCCTGCTTTCGCACCTGCTCGACCTGTTTGTCTCACAGTCAATTTCGCTTATGCCCTTATACTCTACAGCTGATTTCCAACCAGCCTGAGCGAAACTTGGAACGCCTCCGTTACATTTTGGGAGGCGACCGCCCCAGTCAAACTACCCGCCTGCTACGGTCTCTCAACCGGATCACGGTCAAGGTTAGTGCTCCAGCATAATCAGGGTGGTGTTCCATTGGCGCCCGAAGGCTCCCACCTACGCTCTACAAACTATGCCAAAACACAATAACAGGGTGTAGTAAAGCTGCACGGGGTCTTTTCGTCCTGTTGCGGGTAACCGGCATCTTCACCGGTACTACAATTTCACCGAGTCTCTCGTTGAGACAGTCGCTAAGTCGTTACACCTTTCGTGCAGGACGGAACTTACCCGTCTAGGAATTTCGCTACCTTAGGACCGTTATAGTTACGGCCGCCATTCACCAGGGCTTCAGTTCAAGGCTTTGGCTTGCGCCGAACCTCTCCCGTTAACCTTCTGGCATTGGGCAGGTGTCAGCCCCTATACCTAGGATTTCTCCTTAGCAGAGACCTGTGTTTTTGTTAAACAGTCGCTCAGCGCTTGTCACTGCGGCTCTCCTTGCGAAGAGCACCCCTTCTCCCGAAGTTACGGGGTCAATTTGCCTAGTTCCTTAACGAGAGTTATCTCGAACACCTTGGTATTCTCTACCTGCCTACCTGTGTCGGTTTACGGTACGGGCAGTATGACCATAAGTTTAGCGGCTTTTCTCGACGATCCGCCTCCCCACTTCGCTTCACCCGAAGGATCCACTCGTTCACTTCCTTCCGTTACGCTGGTAGATTTGCTTGCCAGCCAAGAGAGAAGTTTCACCCAAACAACCAACAGTTGGGCTGGAAAATAGGACCGTGTCCCCACATCACTGATCATACTGGTGCTGGAATATCAACCAGCTGTCCATCGGCTACGTCGTTCGACCTCGCCTTAGGCCCGACTAAACTTCAGAGGACGAGCCTTCCTGAAGAACCCTTGGGCTTTCGGTGGACGGGATTCTCACCCGTCTTCGCGCTACTTATGTCCGCATCCTCACTTGCATGCAGTCCACCACTGCTTACGCTATGGCTTCATCCCACATGCAACGCTCCTCTACCACTATGTTTACACATAGTCCATCGCTTCGGTGGCTGGCTTGAGCCCCCATACATTATCGGCGCAGAACGCCATTCGACCAGTAAGCTGTTACGCACTCTTTAAATGGTGGCTGCTTCTAAGCCAACATCCTGGTTGTCTATGGAATTCCACATCCTTTTACACTTAGCCAGCGCTTGGGGACCTTAGCGGATGGTCTGGGCTGTTTCCCTTTCGACAATGAAGCTTATCCCCCACTGTCTCACTGCTATGCTCTGATCTGCCGCCATTCGGAGTTTGGTAAGGTTCAGTAACCCGGTAAGGCCCCTAGCCTTTCCAGTGCTCTACCTGCGACAGAGAACGCATAACGCTGCACCTAAATGCATTTCGAGGAGAACCAGCTATCTCCGTGTTCGATTGGCATTTCACCCCTACCCACAGCTCATCCGAGCATTCTTCAACATACACCGGTTCGGTCCTCCACTCGGTCTTACCCGAGCTTCAACCTGGCCATGGGTAGATCACACGGTTTCGGGTCTAATCCCGGCAACTATGGCGCCCTATTCAGACTCGCTTTCGCTGCGCCTCCGTCTCTAAAAGACTTAAGCTAACGCTGCCGAGATTAACTCGCGGACTCATTCTGCAAAAGGCACGCAGTCACACGATTAATCGTGCTCCCACTGCTTGTAGGCGGCATGGTTTCAGGTTCTATTTCACTCCCCTCCCGGGGTTCTTTTCGCCTTTCCCTCACGGTACTAGTTCACTATCGGTGGCAAAGAGTATTTAGCCTTAGGAGGTGGTTCTCCCAGATTCCCGCAGAATTCCTCGTGCTCCGCGGTACTTGGGTGTCAAGCCAAGAAGTCCACTCCCTTTTGTCTACGGGGCTTTCACCCGCTGTGGCCGTCCTTCCCAGAACGTTCGACTAAAAAGTGGATTTTTTACTTCTTCTGAAGATCGGACGATCTCCAACGCTCGATCCCGCGACCCCCAATGCGCAACGCCGTCCGGCTATATTCACGCAGTGGGTTTAGGCTGATCCGTGTTCGCTCGCCGCTACTGACGGAATCACTGTTGTTTTCTCTTCCTTCGGGTACTTAGATGTTTCAGTTCTCCGAGTGCCCTCTACCCGCCCTATGTGTTCAGGCGGGAGTGCTATGCATCGCATAGCGGGTTTCCCCATTCGGATATCTCCGGATCATAGGATGCTTGCTCCTCCCCGAAGCGTTTCGCCGCTTGCTGCGTCCTTCATCGGCTCCTTGCCCCAAGGCATCCACCATGCGCCCTTTGTAGCTTGATCAAATAAACACAAAGTGTTCGCTAAGAGTACTATGCACAATGATAAATCAAAGTCATAGCCACTCAGCAAAATTGTACGCTATTTACCCACACACAACATGCTCTTGCACATGTTATGTGTATTCGTGATACGCAGTTTGAAAACGTATCACGCGCAATATGAAGTTATCAAAGAACAGAAGTTTGAACAAGCACTTTGGCTTGAACAATTTTGCAGCCCCATTCGCTGATGGCTCGCTGCATCTGAGGTAAGTATCTTACCTTAGAAATCTTTAGTTTGTCAAGTGTTTTCGTGAAAATTATTTACAATAACTCTCAGCGACTATCAACACTTAACACGTTATCAAGACTGGTGGAGGATAGGAGATTCGAACTCCTGACATCTACTTTGCAAAAGTAGCGCTCTACCAACTGAGCTAATCCCCCACGGCGTCACACAGAACCAACTTGCATCGCTCTGTATATCAGAACAAAGATGGTGGGCGCAACAGGACTCGAACCTGTGACCTCTCGGTTATCAGCCGAGTGCTCTAACCAACTGAGCTATGCGCCCGCTGTTGCGGAAATCTTAGAAATATTCAAGACAAACAAAAAGGAAGGCGACCGCCTTCCCGCAAGAAGCTTTTTCGGTTTTTGCGAGAGCTTATTGAATTGTCGCTTGAATAATAATCATAGATTACCGGCGCTCAATGTGAACAACATGTTAACTTGATAACGATGCACATTGAAAACTAAATAGGAAATCGTGTCAACCTTTTCGTGACGAATAAGGAGTCATTCGAGATCGAAGCACTAGACTTCAAATCTCTCAAGGGATAGATCGACCTGATAGAGCGCGCTTCGCTTAGTTTGCCGGTCTGTTGTACTTGCATACTTCAAACGTCTTCACTAAGACTAGCAGCAGCTCGATATCCTTAGAAAGGAGGTGATCCAGCCGCACCTTCCGATACGGCTACCTTGTTACGACTTAGTCCCCCTCGCTCCCCACACCTTAGACGACTCCTTCCTTGCGGTTAGGCCATCGGCTTCGGGTGCAGACAACTCAGGTGACTTGACGGGCAGTGTGTACAAGGCCCGGGAACGTATTCACCGCAGTTTAGCTGACCTGCGGTTACTAGCGATTCCGACTTCATGCAGGCGAGTTGCAGCCTGCAATCTGAACTGAGACTGTATTTTTGAGATTGGCTCCACCTCGCGGTCTTGCGTCCCTTTGTTAACAGCCATTGTAGCATGTGTCAAGCCCAGGATGTAAGGGCCATGCCGATTTGACGTCATCCCCACCTTCCTCCCGCTTACACGGGCAGTTCCCAAAGAGTTCCCGTCTTTCACGCTGGCAACATTGGGTGAGGGTTGCGCTCGTTGCGGGACTTAACCCAACATCTCACGACACGAGCTGACGACAACCATGCAACACCTGTCTTCTGGTCCTCTTGCGAGGAAAGCCCACTTTCATGGGATGTCCAGAGATGTCAAACCCTGGTAAGGTTCTTCGGTTAGTGACGAATTAATGCACATGCTCCACCGCTTGTGCGGGCCCCCGTCAATTCCTTTGAGTTTCAACCTTGCGGCCGTACTCCCCAGGCGGAGTGCTTATTGCGTTAGCTGCGGCACCAGGGGGGTCGATACCCCTGACACCTAGCACTCATCGTTTACGGCGTGGACTACCAGGGTATCTAATCCTGTTTGCTCCCCACGCTTTCGCGTCTCAGCGTCAGTTACAGGCCAGCGAGCTGCCTTCGCCATGGGTGTTCCGATCGATATCTACGCATTTCACCGCTACACCGACCATTCCACTCGCCTCTCCCGCACTCAAGGTCTCCAGTATGAAAGGCAGTGTCCGGGTTAAGCCCGAACCTTTCACCCCTCACTTAAAGACCCGCCTACACGCGCTTTACGCCCAGTAACTTCGGACAACGCTCGCCCCCTACGTATTACCGCGGCTGCTGGCACGTAGTTAGCCGGGGCTTATTCACCAGGTACCGTCATTTGTTTCTTCCCTGGTAAAAGGAGTTTACATCCCGAAAGATTTCATCCTCCACGCGACGTCGCTGCGTCAGGGTTGCCCCCATTGCGCAAGATTCCTAATTGCTGCCCCCCGTAGGAGTCTGGGCCGTATCTCAGTCCCAATCCGGCTGATCGTCCTCTCAGACCAGCTACCCGTCGAAGCCTTGGTAGGCCGTTACCCCACCAACTAGCTGATAGGCCGCGGGCCCATCTTGAAGTGCATAAAGCTTTGAACATTTCGTGATGCCACAAAAGTTCACATGCGGTATTAGCAACCCTTTCGGATTGTTGTCCCCCGCTTCAAGGCAGGTTGCCCACGTGTTACGCGACCGTTCGCCACTAGGTATTGCTACCCCGTTCGACTTGCATTTCTTAGGCACGTCGCAAGCGTTCGTCCTGAGCCAGGATCAAACTCTCCATGAATAATATTTAAAGACTGAAGCCGAAGCCCCAGATCCTAAAATCATGAGATGCGTTTGAGATACTATGGCCGGCTAGGTCCATAGTTCCAATAGTTTTGCTAAGTTTCCGCGAATATATGCTATAGTAAACTACACCAATATATCCATTATGCAGAAACCGCGGACTATCCCTGACCCCTTATTCGTTATTCGTTCCTCTCCAGAAGACTACAGAATTCTATAAATAGAAAGCCTTAGCCCTAGTATGAGGAGTACGCACTCAAAGGTTGTTGTTTACACGATTTCACTATTTAGTTATCAATGTGCATCGCCGTCCCGGACACTGCCCTATTCGGCACCCTGTCCAGGTTTCCAGAGTAAAGCTTGACAAATATCAAGATCAACCCCAGATTTCGAGCAATAAAAAACCACGCTACCCTGAGGATAGGCCTTGCGGTCATAGGTAAGAAAAGCGTGACTATAATTCAGATCGCTCTGAAATTCAGATTGCTCTGAAGCCAAACTCTGCTCACCCCCACTCGGTTACCCTTGCAGCGCGGAGGTTCGTTCTTGCTCTTATCGGCTCCGAAGTCTTCGCTTTACTCTCGTAAAGTTCGCTCTTCGGCTGACTGACGAGGGATATTATACACTCGCTTTGCAGCGTTTGTCAACCCCTGATCAGAAATCTTTTCAAATCTTGTTTTCGAAGCTTGCGATTTTCATCCAGCAAACTCTCGATCGAAGCATTCTTCGCTTCTCGTCGCCAGCGACTTTGGCTGAGCGGCGAGGAGTAGTATACTTGACTTTCGAAGTGTTTGTCAACCCTTCGGGAAATCTTTTTTAGCAGCCTTTCTCAGGATTGCTTCGTATACGAGAAGGAGCTTCGGGGAAGCGGTCTTCGCTTCGTCACCGTCAGCGACTTTGGCTGAGCGGCGAGGAGTAGTATACGCTTTCTCGCTTGAGTTTGTCAACCCTTGGAGAAAGTTTTTTAGCATACTTGGGAAGGAGCTTCGCTGGAGCCTTGCGGCTCCTTCGCTGCTGGCTCTTTGGCCCGGCAACGAGACGTAGTATACGGCATGCGGGCGTGCAGAGTCAAGTGATTCCCGAGGATTCTTGTGATTCTTTTCGAATATTTTTGTGAGTCGCAAAAACAGGGGCCGCGCTGTTGAGCGCGGCCCCTGTTTTTACTCTTATTCGTGCGGCGCTTCGCCGTGATGATGGTGGTCATGATCGTGGTGATCGTCTTCTCGCGGCTTCAGTCCGCCGCCGAGAACCGTTCCCATGGTCGCCAGCACTAGCAGCGCAACAAACGTCATTGTATTGCGCGCGTCCCCGTGGCCGGGAGCGACGCGGGCCAGGAGTGGGATAAACGCCAGCAGCAGTCCCAGCGCCAGGGCGTTGAAACCTGGGCGCGCATTGAATTTGGCGAGGGCGAAGAAGACCGCGACGATCGCGACGCTTATTGTTATTGCCGACGTAGTCATAAGGCGACCCTCCCGCCTCTATTATACCCCGGCGACCAAGCGGCGTTCTGGAACGAGTTATTCGTCCGCCACCGGAGTGAGCGAGGACGAGCTGAGCGAAGCGTGCGGCGTCGAGATCCAGAGCTGGGGATCCTCTTTGAACGTGCGCAAATTCGTCAGATTGGCGAAGTAGTACATGTGGTCATTGTAAAAGACGTGCCCGGCGTTGCTGTTCGGATCCACGGCTTCATGCGACACGGGATCCACATAGACATCACGATCGTCGGCATAGGATGACATGGGCAGGCTCCATTCCCTCAAGAGGACGGTTGATACCTTGAGTATGCCCAGCGAAGCAAGCGGCTAAACGGCGGCGGGGAGGGTTTGTCGGGGATGGCGCCAGTCGGTGACGCTGGCGAGGAGAGATTGGGTGTAAGGATGCTGGGGCGACGAAAAGACCTGGCGCGTCGGTCCGCTTTCAACGATCTGCCCCCGGTACATGACCGCGACTTCATCGCAGCGCTCGGCGACAACTCCCAGATCGTGCGTGATTAAGAGGATCCCCGTACCGGTTTCGCGCTCCAGCTCGTCCACCAGATCCAGGATCTGCGCCTGTACAGTGACGTCCAGGGCCGTCGTCGGCTCATCGGCGATCAGCAGTTTGGGATGGCACGAAAAGGCCATGGCGATCATCACGCGCTGACGCATGCCGCCGGACAGCTCCATCGGGTACTGGCGCAGGCGGCGTTCGGGAAGCGTGATGCGCACGCGCCCCAGCCAGTGCGCCGCCTCGACCAGCGCCTCCCGGCGCGACAATCGGCGATGGGCGTGCAGCACATCGGTCATCTGCTGGCCGATCGTGAGCGTCGGGCTCAGCGCCGTCAAGGGATCCTGAAAGACCATGGCGATCTGCGATCCGCGCACCGCCCGCAGCGCGCGTTCGTTTTCCTTCAGCAGATCGCGCCCTTCAAACAGAATCCTCCCGGCCGTGACGCGGCCGGGAGGGGAGATCAAACCGGGAATCGCGAGCGCGCTGACGCTCTTGCCGGACCCGCTTTCGCCGACCAGACCCAGCGTCTTGCCGGCTTCCGCCGTAAAGGACACGCCGCGCACCGCCTGCACGGCGCCGGGGCCGGCGCCGAATTGCACGTGTAGGTCTTCCACCCGCAGCAGGGGTTCCGGCATTCCAAGTACTCCAAAGAGAGATCAGAGACGAAGAAAGCCGGCGAATGAATTCGCGCCTAAAAGTACGGTCACCCACCTGCGTGGGTTCAGAAGTCCGCGAAGGCGGACGGCCGTGTTATAGACGCGAATTCATTCGCCGGCTTCTTTGACGGCTACAACGCGATACAAACGCCAGGGGCAATTTGTTAATCGAACAGACTCGTGATACTCTCGCCCTGATTGATGCGGCGGATCGCTTCCGCGAACATGGGGGCGGCGCTCAAGACCTTGATCTTCGAGCGTTCCTTCTCACGCGCCAGCGGGACGCTGTCTGTGATGACGATCTCGGCGATGGCGGGGTGATCGTTCAGGCGGTCGACGGCGTTCGCGGCCAGCACGCCGTGGGACGCGGCGACGTAGATCTCAGGATTCGCGCCGTTGGCGATCAGCGCGTTGACGCATTCGATGATCGAGCCGCCGGTCGTGATCATATCTTCCAAAATGATGGGAGTTTTGCCCTTGACGTCGCCGGCAAGCTGCGTGATCTCGGTGTGCCCGTGATGCTCGTGGTGCTTGTAGCCGACGGCGAGGGGGGCGTCGAGGATTCGGACGAGCTTGCGCGCCTGCTTGACGCGGCCTTCATCCGGGGAGACGATCACCAGGTTCTCAAGGTTTTTCGCCTGGAAGTACTCCGCGAACATCCCCAGCGCCGTCAAGTGATCGACGGGGATATTGAAGAAGCCCTGGATCGCGTCGGCGTGCAGGTCCATCGTCACCACCCGGTCGGCGCCGGCGGCGGAAAGGACGTCGGCGATCAGCTTGGCGGTGATCGCTTCGCGCGGCTTATCTTTCTTTTCCTGACGCGCATAACCGAAGTACGGCAGCACTGCCGTGATCCGGTCGGCGCTCGCGCGCCGCATGGCGTCGATCAGGATCAGCAGCTCGACAAGGTTGCTGTCCACGGGAGGCCCTGTCGGCTGGATGATAAAGGCATCCGCGCCGCGCACGCTCTCCTTATATTGTACGTATGTCTCACCGTCGGCGAAGCGAGAGATCTTCACTTCCCCCAGCGGCATCTCTAATGCGTCGGCGATCGCCTGGCAAAGCGCCGGGTTGCCGGTGCCCGCGAAAAGTTTCATCTCGGAATTGTCGTTCAAACAGGGTCTCTCCTCAAAGCATCATCCGAAAGGAATTATAGCAGACAATATGGCCGCGCGCAAGTGACTCCCTGCCGATCACGCTCTCTTCCAGTATCTTGCACAGGGCGCGGCCGGCCGGCGCTTCATGATCCAAATTCCAATGCTCGCATCCAGTCTACATCTAAGAAACGCCCAGGACACGAACAAACGATTGCGAAAGAATATCCGTAAAAGTTATACAATTTTAGATTAATCTGTCAACAACAAAAAATTATTGATACGAATGCTTGATTTTGTGGTAATAAGATACTAATTGGTGAAATAATCGTTGTATAATACAAAAGGCGGCAAGTATCTACAGCGAGCTTGCAATCCAGTGTGAATAGCACTATTCCCGGAGAGCCCACGATGACAATGCATCGGTCCGAACTCAAAGAGATGCTGCGTAAGGCGACGAGCGGCGTCCAGCTGACTGTCAGCGAATCGAACTACATCAAAAGCACTTATAAAGAGCTGCGTGAAGAGTACGAGAAGGTCCTGGAAGACAGCGCGGAAGATGAAGTGAAAGTTCTGGCGATCAGCCAGGCGCTCAGTTCCCTGGAAGCGAAGAAGATCAGCGGCCCCGAGTTCGTCTCGGAAGTGATCTACTCCGTCTACGTTCTGAAGGACAAGCGAAAGCGCGACCGGATGCTGCGTTCGGAGATCGCCTACCGCATGGCGCTGGCGGCGTACTTCTACGATCACGTCAAAGCGATCAAGAAGATCCCGGCCAATGTCCCCGTCACCTCGGAGTTCCTGTTCCAGATCAACGAGCTGGACTCGTCTCTGAAGGACTACCAGAAGTACAAAGCGCATAGCGAAGTGCGCGAGCTTTCCAGCCGCAAGGCGGTCGCATAGTTTTTGCTTGACCGTGTTGCGGCTTTGTCGTAACTCCCCCGATCGGCGCGCCATTCTGCACGTCTGCTCCCTCCGACGCTCCAACTGGGTATAATCCCCACCATGGAGCGTATTGTTTCCGCCGACCCACACGCCATTGAACGCGCCGCGCGGCATCTTCGCGAGGGCCGCCTCGTCGCCTTTCCCACTGAGACCGTCTACGGCCTTGGCGCGAACGCGCTGGACGCCGACGCCGTCGCGCGCATCTTCGCCGCGAAAGGCCGCCCGGCGACCAACCCGCTGATCGTCCATATCGCCGATGTCGCCGCTCTGGATCAAATCGCCCGCCCCAACGAAGACGCCCTGCGCCTCGCCCAGATCTTTTGGCCTGGACCGCTGACGATCGTGCTTCCCAAACAGCCCGGCGTCCCGGACATCGTCACCGCCGGCGGCGACACGGTGGCGGTGCGCATCCCGCGCCACCCCGTCGCGCTCGCCCTGCTGCGCGCCGTGGGCTTGCCCATCGCCGCCCCCAGCGCCAACCGCTCCGAGTCGATCTCGCCCACCCGCGCCGAACACGTCGCCCGCAGCCTCGGCGCCGACGTGGCGATGATCCTCGACGGCGGCCCCTGTGATGTCGGATTAGAGTCGACCGTTCTGGACCTCAGCGGTGACTCGCCGGCCATCCTGCGCCCCGGCATGGTGTCCGCCGAGGAGATCGCCGCCGTCCTCGGCTTTCCTATCGCCCTCGGACAAACCGCAAGCGGCGCCGTCGCCAAATCGCCGGGGCAGATGCTGCGCCACTACGCACCCACGTCGCCTTTGCGGCTTTCCAAAAATGTCTGGGCCGACATTCCCCCCATCGGCCGCATCTCCGTCCTCGCCTACGCGCCGCCGCCGGAGCCGCTCCCGCCCCACGTCCGCACTCTGTTTCTTTCGGATGAGTCCAATAGCTATGCATCAAACTTATACAGTTCACTGCATCTCTTGGACGCCGAGCGACCGGACTTAATCCTGGTGCAGGCGCCGCCGGAAACGGACGCATGGACCGCCGTGCGGGACCGCCTCCAGCGGGCGGCGGCGTAGGAAACGCCTCATCACCACACAAGCGCCTCACATCATCACAATTGACTCCCCTCCCCCCACCGGGTAAACTCATTACCCATGCGCGAATTTGACACAGCCACTATCAGCCGGGCCGAAATCGAGCGCAAGCTCACTGTCCGCACCGACGAAAACACCTCCACTGTCGAAGCCACCGTCCGCGACATTCTGCACGACGTCCGCACGCAAGGCGATGCGGGTCTTCTGGCACACACCCAGCGGCTTCATTGGCCGGGCGCGACCGCCGAGACGCTGCTTGCATCCCAAGATGAGCGGGATGCGGCGAGCGACGCGCTGGACGCTCAGGTCGCGGGGTCATTGCGCGCGGCCGCCGCGAATATCGATGCGTTCCATCGCGCGGAGCGCGGACAGCTGCAATCGTGGATGCACACCGAATCCGGTGGCCGCGTGCTGGGGCAGCTGCTTCAGCCGGTCCAGCGGGTGGGATTGTATGTGCCGGGCGGCAAGGCGTTTTATCCGAGCACGGTCTTGATGACGGCGATCCCCGCCGTCGCCGCCGGAGTGGCCGAGATTATCTTGTGCACGCCCGCCGGCGCGGATGGGTCGATCAACCCCGCCATTTACGCGGCCGCCGCGCCCTATGTCCAGAAGATCTTCAAGATCGGCGGCGCGCAGGCGATCGGCGCGATGGCTTATGGGACCGAGACGGTGCCGAAGGTGGACGTGATCGTCGGCCCCGGCAATCAGTATGTCAATATCGCCAAGCGATTGGTTTACGGCGAGGTCGGGATCGATATGCTCGCGGGACCATCGGAAGTCGCGGTCATCGCGGACGCCGACGCCAATCCGGCGTTTGTCGCCGCCGATATCCTGGCCCAGATCGAGCACTCGCAGGACAACCGTGGGTTCCTCTTCTCCCCGTCGCAACCCTTGCTCGATCGCGTGAAGGCTGAAGTATTGCGTCAGGCCGCGCTGCTGTCGCGCGGAGAGATCCTGGCGCACACGATCGAACATTTGACGGTCGTCAAGACGCGGACTCTCGACGAGGCGATTGAGCTGTCCAATATTCTCGCGCCCGAGCACCTGGAGCTGTGCGTGCGCGAGCCGCTGGCGGCGCTGCCGAAGATCAAGAACGCCGGCGCGGTGCTGCTCGGGGAGCACACCTCGGCGCCCATCGGCGACTATATCGCCGGACCGTCGCACACCCTCCCGACCGCCGGGGCCGCGCGCTTCTCGTCGCCGCTCTCGGTCGCCACCTTTATGAAGCGCACCAGCGTTATCTATTACTCCGCCGAAGCCGCGCGATCGGCCGCGCCCGATGTCGCGCGCATCGCCGATGTCGAAGGCTTCGACGCCCATGGCGCGGCCGCATTGCTGCGCGCGTCCACAAGTCCAAAGGAACCATCGTGATCACTCTCTCTCCCCGCGCCGAAGAACTGCGACCGCAGCTCAAGGCCATCCTGTTCGATATGGACGGCGTTCTCCTCGACATCACGCAGTCGATTCGTGTCGCCAATATCCTGGCCGTGCCCTTTTTCCTGCGTGAGCGCCTCGGATGGCCGGTCGGCGACGATCTCATTACCTCCGAAGATATCGAGAAGTTCAAGAACGCCGGCGGTTTCAATGACGACCGCGATCTGACCTGCGCCATCGTGCTGCACTACATCGTGCGCGGCCACGAGAACCCAACCGCCTCCCCGGAAACGCTCAGCGTCCTTCAGCCAAACCTCACGCGCTACGCGGCGCGGATCGCGCAGCGCGGCGGCGGCCTCAAAGCCGCCGAGGACCTCGCGCTGGAGCACTTCACCCGCGAAGACAAGTTCGACATCGAGATCCAGTACCGCAAGAAGGAGATCTCCCAGATCTTCCTGGAGCTCTTCGCCGGCGAGCACAGCGAGCGGCTTTACGGCAAGCCCGCGGCCTATTATACGGGGCCGGGACTGGTCAACAACGACAAAGTCATCATCGATCCCGCGCTGATCCCCGCCGGCCGCGCCCTTGGCGTGCTGACCGGGCGCAGCCGCGAGGAAACGCAGTTCGGACTGGAGCTGGCGAATCTGATCGAGGCGATCCCGGAAGCCTACCGCGTCACGCAGAAAGAGGGCTTCTACAAACCCGACATGCGCGGCCTCAAACTCTTGCTGGAGCGAGTCGGCGGCGGCCCCGCGATTTACATCGGCGACACGCTCGACGATCACAAGACCGTCGCCCGACTGCTCGCCAAGATCCCCGACGCGCCCGTCCTCTCGGCGCTCGTCCTGACCGGCCCGATGGGCGCGGCGAATACGGGTCTGTTCAAGCGTTCCGGCGCGGACATCGTCGCCGAGGACGTCAACGAAGTCCTGCGCTGGATCGCCGGATAGAGTCCGGCGGGCAATCGACACACATGACACATCATCGGCGCAAGGAGTGAAGAATGCAGTACGGTTCGATTGCGGGGCTCTCCAAGTCCGTCTCACGTTTGATCCATGGCGCCATCGCGCTGAATAATGAGACCGCCGAGCGCGAGTTTCCCCTGCTCGACAAGGTCTTCGAATATGGCTGCACGACATTCGACACCGCTTATATCTACGGCGGCGGCCAGACGGATGTCCAGCTCGGCCGCTGGATCCGCGAGCGCGGTATTCGCGACAAAGTGGTAATCCTGGCGAAGGGCGCCCACCCCGGCCCGCAGGGCGCCAAGGTCACGCCCGAAGACATCACCTCGGATCTGAACGAGACGCTGGAGCGAATGCAACTGGACAATGTCGATCTGTATGTCCTGCACCGCGACGACGAGTCCGTTCCGGTCGGTCCCATCGTCGAGATTTTGAACCAGCATCTGAAGGCCGGCAAGATCAGCGCCTTCGGCGGCTCCAACTGGACGCACGAGCGTATCGGCGAAGCGAACGCCTACGCCCTGGCGCATGGCCTGGTTCCGTTCGCCGCCACGAACCCGAACTACAGCCTAGCGGCGCAGATCGTTCCGCCGTGGGAAGGCTGTGTGACGGTCAGCGGCCCCGAGAACGCCGAGGCCCGCGCCTGGTACGCCGAACAGAAGATCTCCGTGCTCGCCTGGTCCAGCCTCGCCAGCGGCTTCTTCTCGGGCCGCATCAGCCGCAATTCGCTCAACCCGCCATCGGAACTGGGCGGCACGCAGGAGTTTCTCAATGAAACCTGCCGCCGCAGCTACTGCTCGGAAGAGAACTTCCAGCGCCTCGACCGCGTGAAGCAGCTCGCGCACGACAACGGCGCCACGATCCCGCAAGTCGCTCTGGCGTATATCTTCCATTCGCCCATGAACGTCTTCGCCCTGACCGCCAGCGCCAACGCCGACGAGTTCCTCTCGAACATCGACGCGCTGGACCTGACCCTATCCGCCGCGGAAGTCGCCTGGCTTGACAACGGTACGCCGATTCCTTAGACTTTGAAGACTTGTCAGTCGACGTTAAAGAACAATATGGCCGGCGGTTAAAACCGCGCCTGCAAAAGCATGTCACCCGCGCAGGCGGGTTTCGGCGCTCTTTCAGGCCGGGCGCCCTTTGGGCGTTTAACCGCCAGCCGGCTTGGAGCCTCCCTTTGAATATCAAAACACTCGGTCTCGCCGCCTGCGCTCTGCTGAGCGGAGCTGCTTTGTTCCCAACTCTCGCGCACGCGAACGACGGCATCTTTCCTTCCGCGACGAAAGCTAAGCAAGCCATCGACTTCGACGGACGAGGCTTCCTCATCAACGGCAAGCGCACCTTCATCGCCAGCGCCGGAATGGAGTACGCGCGAGTTCCGCGCGCGCTCTGGCGCGACCGGCTCCTGCGCTTCAAGCGCGCGGGAATGAACTGCGTCGAAGTCTACAACTTCTGGGACTTCCATGAGCCGCAGGAGGGTAAGTTCAACTTCTCCGGCGACGCGGACCTGGACGCATTCTTCAAACTCGTCCACTCCCTCGGAATGTACGCCATCGCCCGTGTCGGTCCCTACTACTGCGCCGAATGGGACAACGGTGGTTATCCGGTCTGGCTGCGCAACAAGCCCGGCGTCCGCGTGCGTGAGGACAGCCCGGAGTTCGAGAAGTATGTGGATCGGTATTTCGACAAACTGATCCCCATCGTCGCCGCCAATCAAATCAACCGGGGCGGCTGCGTCGTGCTGGTTCAGCTGGAGAACGAGCATCCACAGGGATGGGGCACGGAAATGCCCAACGCCTACTTCCGTCATCTGCAAAGCAAGGCTCTCGCGCTCGGCCTGGAAGTCCCTTACTTCTTCAGCGGCCTGCATCATGGCAGCGATCCCGCTGGCGATGTCGGCCACTCCTGGGACAGCGTGGGGCGAACGAACCCATGGATGACGACGGAGTTCTGGTCGATATGGTACGATCGCTACGGACAGAGCCTGGACGCCGCGAACGAATACGATCGGCGCACCATGAAGATATTGGCCTACGGCGGCAATGGCTACAATTACTACATGATGCACGGCGGCACGAACTTCGCCTACTGGAACAATGACGAGGACGCAGCCAGCTACGACTACGGCGCCGCCGTCGGCCAGGGCGGAGATCTGCGTTCGATCTACTATCGCAACAAGCGGGCCGCGTGGTTCGCGCGCAGTTTCCAGAGCATTCTGGAGGACAGCACAAACGCGGATGCGGACTTCTCCGCCGCCGCGAGCGATCCCGCCGTCAAAGTCACCGCGCGGCGCAGCCCGGCGGGAACCCTGGTCTTTCTGGATAACCCCGGCAAATCTCCCGTTCAGACGTCCGTCGGCGGACCGAACGGGTCCGCGGAAATGGGCATTGGGTCTGTGACGCTGGAGCCGGGCGAAATTGCGGGCTTCGTGCGAGACTATCAGATCGCGCCGGGCGTAACGATCACGCGCACGTCATCGCGGATCATGGGGATCTTCGATCAAGACGGCGTCACAACCATGGTGATTCACGGAGAGCCGGGATCGATGGGCCAGGTGCTGATGAAAACGAACTCGCAGGCGGCGATCGCCGCAGGCGCGTCCGACTTCAAAAGCAGCGGCAACACGCTCACGCTGGACGCCAAATTCCCGCAAAGCGGCGTGGATGAGTACACCTTCGCCGCAGGCGCCACTCATGTGCGAATCCTTGCGGTCGGCACGGCGCGCGCGGATCGGACCTGGTTTGTGGAAGCGGGCGGCAAGAACTATATTGTGAGCGGACCGGAGTACATCTCGGACGCCGCCATTCAAAACGGCCGTCTGCGCCTTACTTACGAAAAGCCCTGGATTCCGATCCCGGAAGCCGAACCCAGCCTTGAGACCGTGATCTACAGCAGCGGCGACGCGCCGCAGCGCTTCCCCGCCAACGATTATCAAGCCAAGCGAAAAACGACGCTGGAAGTCAGCCAATGGGAGACTAAGAGTGGATCGGACGAAGCCGCCGTCAATTATGACGATCACGGATGGCTGGCGAGCGCGGCTCCCTCCCAGATGGGCGCCGACAACGATATCACGGCGGACGCCTGGTATCGCAGCGCGATTCCGGTCCCTAAGACAGGCGACTACACGATCAAGATCGACTCGGCGCAGGACCGCTGGCTGCCGTTTGTGGACGGCGCGCCCGCAGGCCCGAAGTTCGTTCACGGAAACTCCGTGAACGTCCATCTGACAGCCGGAACGCACGCATTCGCCGCCTTCACCGCGCATGATGGACGCCAGAAAATGCCCGGATACGTCGGTTTGATTGAAAGCAGCGCGCCCAAAGGGCTTTTCGGCGCCGCAAGTCTCACCCAGCAAGCGGGCGAAGACATCGCGCTGACTCCATGGCGCGTACTGAAATCCGACGACCACACCGCGCCTCCGGCCTCGGACGCCGCCGGCTGGAGCGCCTACGCCATCGGCCAGGACCCGTTTGGCGGCCAGAGCGGGTTCGTCTGGCTCCAAACGACGCTTCCAGACACGGCCCCCAACCTGAAGAGCCACAGCGTCTTGTTTCCCACCGTGGACGACAACGCCACCGTCTTCCTGAACGGCCAGAAGCTCACGACGCATGAAGGCTGGAATGAGCAGTTCAACGTCAGCCTCGATAGCGCCTGGCGCGCGGGCGGCCCCAACATCCTTTCCGTCCTGGTGGAAAACACCGCCGGCGCCGGCGGCATGTCGGCGGCGCCCTCTCTGTCCAGTGTGATTTTCTCGCAGCCGATTACCGGCTGGAAACTGCGCGGCGGCCCCGGCGATCCCTTCGACGCCAAAGGCTGGACCGCCTTCCAAAAAGCCGAGGCGAATGGTCCGCGCTTCTATCGCGCCAAAATCTCCGCCCCCGGCGGCGTCGCCCCCGGCCAGGTCTGGCGCGTCCTCACCCACGGGCTCTCCCACGGCTCCGTCTGGGTCAACGGACAGAACCTCGGACGCTACCCGGAGAAGATCCCGATAGAGGGCATGTATATCCCGCCTGTCTGGCTCAAGCCCGGCGACAACTCTCTGGTGATCTACGATGAGAGCGGAAACGCCCCCGATCAAGTCGAAGTTCAAGTGGAAGCCGCCGCGAGCCGCGATCTGCTGACGATTGAGGCGAAGGGGTAAGAGGTCTCCCCTGAGTCCCCAAGTCGAAGAGGCTGTCCCCCGGCCCCCACATGGGGTCGGGGGGCAGCCTATTTCTGAAGGGACCGAGAGCTCAGCGCCCACCTTACCCTAGACAAACCCCCGCCCCTCTGGTACAATCCACGATATGACACAGGCACGAACCGCCGTCGTTGCGCGCAAAACGCGGGAGACGGACATACAGTTATCGGTCACGCTGGACGGCGATGGTGAAAGCGAAATCGTCACCGGCGTCGGCTTCTTCGACCACATGCTCACCCACATCGCCCGGCATGGATTGCTGCACCTGACGGTGCAGGCCGAGGGCGATCTGCACATCGACGATCACCATACCGTGGAAGATATCGGCATCGCGCTGGGAACGGCGCTGCGCGAGGCGTCGGGCGACAAAAAGGGCATCGTACGCTACGGGCACGCCGTTGTGCCCATGGACGAGGCGCTCGTTACCTGCGCTCTGGACTGGAGCGGCCGGGGGCTGCTGGTCTCGGATTTCGCTTTTCCGTCGGATAAGATCGGGACTTTTGATACGGAGCTCGTCGCGGAGTTCTTTCGGGCCGTCGCGGCGAACGCCGGCCTGACGCTGCACTTTGAGCAGCGGCGCGGCTCCAACTCGCACCATATCGCCGAAGCGGCGTTCAAGGCCTTTGGGCGCGCGCTGGACGCCGCCAAGCGTCACGACGCCCGTGTCCAGGGCATTCCCAGCACGAAGGGAAGCCTGTAAACGCCATGGCGATCAAAGAACTTCCGCCCATCACCTTCCCGCACACATTCGCCGCCGGCAACACTTACCGCTGGGGAATGGGGCTATTCTCGGCCATGGGCTTGTTCGCGACGGGAAACGCGCTGTCGCACCACCAGCCAAGCAACGCCTTCGTCGCCGGCGTGCTGACGGCGGGCTTTGTCTTCCTTCTGTTCGCGGTCCTCTCGTTTCGCATCCGCGTGGATGGAACCGGGATGACACAGAGCTGGCTGATCGGGAAGTCGGCGATTACCTGGCCGCAAGTCGCGCGCGTCGATCGGTCGCGCCGGGTGTACTCGATCCATATCGCCGATGGGACCGAGCCGATCATGATCTCATTCCTGTCCACGCCCGCCCAGATCGCGGTGGCGCAGGAATCGATCCGCTGCGCGGGCCTCACCCCAACGCGCGGCAAGATCCCGCTCCCGGCCGTGGAGCGATGGGACCGCTAATGAAAATCGCCATTATTGATTACGGCATGGGCAACCTGCGCAGCGTCGAAAAAGCCTTCCACAAGATCGGCGCCGCCGGCGCGTTCGTCACCAGCGACCCGGCGGAGATCTTCGCCTCCGACAAAGCCGTTCTGCCCGGCGACGGCGCGTTCGACTCCACCATGCACTCGCTGCGCGAATCGGGCATCGACAAGATCTCCCTCGACTTCATCGCCTCCGGACGCCCTTTCTTAGGCATCTGCGTCGGCATGCAGGTGCTACTCACAACCAGCGAAGAGGGCGAGCCCGGCGTCCGCGGCCTCGACGTCGTCCCCGGCCAGGTCAAGCGCTTCACCGGCGACGGCCTTAAAGTCCCGCAGATCGGCTGGAACAACATCAATTTCACGCCCGGCGCGCCGCTCGCCCACGGCCAGCCCGCCGGCGACCCGATGGCCTACTTCCTGAACTCCTACTACTGCGCCCCCGACGATCCCGCCGACATCGCCGCAACCACCGACTACGGCGTGACCTTCTGCTCCGCGATCCATCGCGGAAACGTGTGGGCGACTCAGTTCCACCCAGAGAAGTCGGGGTTAGTGGGGCTGGCGATTTTGGAGAGCTTTTCGGAGGTGTGAGGGACCTATCCCCCGCGTAATCCCTATTCCCCCGCGCTTTAGCGCGCTTCCCCCTTTTTCCCAACAAGCTGTTGCGCAGGGGAAAACGGGAGCCACTCATTGGTTTCCATTCACTCGTGTCGTAGCCGGCAAAGACAAAGCATAGCATGTGAAAAAACGATCAGCCCATTCACTCTTGACACAATCAAGAGTGAATGGGCTGTAGTTATTTGCTCCCCTTTTCCCCCGCGCAGCGGCTTGTTGGGAAAAAGGGGGAAAGCGCTTTAGCGCCGGGGGAATAGGGCCTTCCCCTACCGCCGCCGCAGGAACGCCGGGATGTCCACATCTTGGTCCGGCGAGGGCCGGGGCGCGGGGGCCGGGGCGGCGGGAGCAGGAGCGGGCTGCTGCTGAGTCTGCGCGGCGGCGGGCTGGGGCTGCGCGGGCGCGGGGGCCGGAGCGGGCTGCTGCGCGGGGGCAGGCTGGGTGTTGATCGATTGGCGGGCGTTCACGGACGCGGGGAGGCGCTGGTCGAAGCCGGTGGCGAGCACCGTGATGCGCACTTCGTTTTCCATGCGCGGGTCCTGGACGACGCCGAAGATGATGTTCGCGTCGTCGTGATCCGTCGCCTGCTGGATCAGCTCGGTGGCCTCGGTCACTTCAGCGAGGGTCAGGTCCGCGCCGCCGGTGATGTTGATCAATGCGGCGCGCGCGCCTTCGATGCTGGTTTCGAGCAGCGGGGAGGCGATGGCGGCCTGCGCGGCGTCCACGGCGCGGTTTTCGCCGCTCGCGACGCCGATGCCCATCAGCGCCGTGCCGGCGTTCAGCATGATCGCGCGGACGTCGGCGAAGTCCACGTTGATGATGCCGGGGATCGTGATGATGTCGGAGATGCCCTGCACGCCCTGGCGCAGCACGTCGTCCGCCTCACGGAAGGCGTCCACCAGAGTGGCGCGCTTTTCGACGACGCCGAGCAATCGGTCGTTCGGGATGATAATCACCGTATCGACTTTATCGCGCAGCGCGTCCACGCCCTCTTCCGCCAGACGGTACCGGCGCGGGCCTTCGAACTTAAAGGGCTTGGTGACCACGGCGACCGTGAGTATGCCAAGGTCTTTGGCGATCTCGGCGATCACGGGCGCGGAGCCGGTGCCGGTGCCGCCGCCCATGCCGGCGGTGATGAACACCATATCGGCGCCTTCCAGCGCCTTCTTGATGTCGCCTTTGGACTCTTCAGCCGCCGCCTTGCCGACTTCCGGGTTGCCGCCGGCGCCAAGGCCGCGCGTCAGGTTTTCGCCCAGCTGCAGCTTATAGTCCGCCGCGCTGATATCCAGGACCTGGCTGTCGGTGTTCATCGCGATGAACTCGACTCCCGTCAGGCCGGCGTCAATCATCCGGTTGACGGCGTTCGTGCCGCCGCCGCCGCAGCCGATCACCTTGATGCGGGCGAACGGGGTTTCGTCGCGTAATCCGAGCGCCATATGTGAAACCATCTCCTCTAGTATAAAACCGCCGCGTTCTGGAGCACGGCGTTTAATGGTCGAAAATCGATCCGGTAATTCGGGCGAAGAAGTTTTGTATCTTCTTCATGTACTTACCCATCGGCGCTTGTTCGCGAACGATCTCGCGATGCTGCTGATGGTAGTGCGCCCCGTACTGCACTAATCCCACGGCCGTTGAGTAAATCGGAGAGCGCAGCGTGTCCGCCACGCCGCCCACGTCGCGCGGGCTTCCCACGCGCGTCGGCATCCCCGTCACCTGTCGGCAAAGCTCGGTCGCGCCGCGCAATTGCGCGCCTCCGCCCGACAAAATAATCCCCGCCGGCAGCATATTGTAGTAGCCGGACCGCATGATCTCCTGCTTCACCATCGTGAACAGCTCATGCATGCGCGGCTCGACGATCTCGGCCAGAATGCGCTTTGGCAGGATGCGCGGCTCGTCGCTGCCCAGGCTCAAGACTTCAAAGAGCTCATCGCCGGCGGTCATTCCGACCATCGCGACGGCCTCGGACAATTTGATCCGCTCCGATTCGTCGTGCGAGGTGCGCAGGCCGACACTGATGTCGCGGGTCACATGGTTTCCGCCGACCGGAATAGCCGACGAGTAGTAAATATCGCCGTCCACAAAGATCGCGATATCGGTCGTGCCGCCGCCGATATCGGCGATGCAGACGCCTAAATTCTTCTCATCCGGCAGCGTCACGGCCTCGGCGGTCGCGATCGGCTCCAGAACGGTCGCCTCGATCGTCAGACCCGCTTTGTGCACGCACTTCGCGACATTTTGAAGGAACGTCACGGCCCCGGTAACCACGTGCGTCTCCACTTCGAGACGCGTTCCGGACATCCCCACGGGGAACCGAATGCCGTTCTGCCCATCGATCGAGTAGGACCGGGGGATCGCGTGAATGATCTCGCGGTCCGGCGGCAGCACGATCACGCGGCTCTGGTCCTGGACGCGCTCCACGTCCTCCTCGGTGATCTCCCGGTTCGGATGGGTGATCGCGACGACTCCGCGCGAGTTCAGGGACGCCACATGCTCGCCGGTCACGCCGACGATCACGCGGTGGATCTCATAACCGGACATCGCGCGGGCTTTTTCCACACTCTCGGAGATCGCCTGGGCCGCGCTGTCGATATCAATGACAACGCCCTTGCGAATCCCGGAGGAGATGCTGTTGCCGACACCAACAATGTTGATGCGTCCCCGCTCTTCGATTTCAGCGACAATCGTGCAGACTTTCGTCGTGCCGATGTCGAGTCCGATCACGCAGTCCCTCGCCACCTCCTACGCCTCCCCATTCGACGCCGCTTATACGCGGCGCGATCCTCTTCCGACTATTCGCGCGCCGCGCCGCCGCCATGTTCGCCGTCCATTGACGGGTCGCCCGCATACTGCGGGGATTTCGCCGCCAACTGCGCCGCGCGACGCGTGGAGGAAAGGTCCGCCCGGTGATCGAGCCATTGACGCCGAGTGATCGACAGATTGACAAAAATACGACCGCCAAGAACCACGAACAAGGCGAGCGACAAATTCTGTCCCAGGCGATCGCCCAGGTACGCAAGAAACGCCGCCAGCATCGTATTCACGACAAAACCGGAGACAAAGATGCTTCCGCGAAACTTGCCTTCGGAGCCGGCCCGAACTCCGCCGATCAGCGAATCGATTCCGGCCAGCGCCGCCAGCGAAAGATAAGAAGCGTCCGCGATCGGGATGTGAGCCCCGGGCGTGAACCAGATCGCCGCGAACCCCAAGAGGCCTGACGCCAGCGCTAACCAGATCATATTTTTCTTAATTCTTGTCCGCTTCGCCGCCCGCGTTCGCCGTCACCGGCTGCGCGTATTTCGGCTGAGTCGCGCCGGAATAGGCGGGAATGACGAGCTTGTCGGCGTGGGCGATCCGCATCATCGCGGCGTCCATGCCCTGCAATTGATCGTACGCTCCCCCGGGAAGCTTCAGCGCCGTATCCAGAGTCTTCGAATCGCCGATCGCCTGAATCACATAAGGCGGCGTCTGCGGCGTATTGTTGACATAAATCGTCGGTCCCGCGCAGCGGATCGGGCTGCTCGCCACCAAACGCTGATCGTTCACGGCGATCGCCTCGGCGCCCGCCGCCTTCAGCTCATTGACGATCTGGTTGATGTCCGTATCGTGAATGATGCCGACCATCTGCACGGCCAGCGGCGCGTCCGGAAAGCGCTTCTTGCTGTCGTTCAGCGTCACGGTCACGCCCGGTCCTTTGACCGCCGTCAACCCCGCGAGCGTCTTTGCCCGGTTCAGGTCGTCGGTCAGCACCTGGAACTGCTTGTTGTGCGACGGCACGCTGTTCTCAAGGCGGCTGATATTTTCCTGCAGCGCCGCGATGGTGCGTTCGTCGTCCCCCGCCTTTTTCTTGAGGATCAAGTACTGATCCGCGAGCGCCTCGTAGTTGGAGGCCGGCAGTGAAGTTTGACGGATCTGGTTCTGGGTCTTGAACGAGAGGGCCAGCAGCGCGCCTAAAATGGCGCACAGCGTGCAGAGGCTGATCGCCCAGGACCGCTGATGGTCACTCGGCGAAGCGGCGGTGTGCGGAGGCGAGTTCAGAGTCAATCCCATCGCTGTTTTTTCGATCCTTTACGCCCTGAGCGGTATCAACGCTTCGCCGGCCGGGACTGCTGACGCGGCATCAACGCTGGCTGGCTAGGGCAACTGACATCGATATACGCGATTCTGGCGCCCGCATTTTCGCCGGCGGCTGTGACCGTCTCCTGCGCGACTGCGAGTTTTTCCGGCAATTCCTCGGGTTGACCTAGCTTAATCTGCAGATTATCCTTTCTATTTAAGCATAAATTCGCGTTTTGGTCAACCTTTATGCTTTGGGCCTCCAGATTCTTTTTGGCTCCGAGCAGCGCGATCAGCTTGTACGCCTGGGTCAGCCAGTCGGCCCGAATCGGCTTGCCGAGGGCCAGGGCGCCGGGGTCCATGTCTCCCTGCAAGGCGAGCACCGGGATCCCCTTCGGAGGCTCATCCACCAGACGGAACGGAACCTGCTTGCGGTCCAGGACATAATAACCGCCGTTGGCCGAAAGCACCGTGTAAGGCTGCCGCTCGGCGACCGTCAGCACCAGCGTGCGCGGCAGCTCGATCGCCCGCGACACATGATCGATGACGGGATCTTTCTGAAGGCGCTTGACGAACGGCTGCCGCGCGGCCATCAGAAAGATATTGGTCTTATTGGGAACCTGCGCCTCGGCGAAGACTTGATCGCCGGGCAGAGTCTGAAGCCCCTCGATGCGCACATGCGTCACGCGCAGATACGGGTTCGCCAGCAAAAGTCCCAGCGCTTCCGCCACGAGCAGCACGGCGCAGCAGCGCCGGATGATCCTATGCCAGTTGCGGCGGCGGCGATTGGCGCGGCGCTTGCCGGGCGGCGTCACCCCGATCCGTCCCGACCGTGATGTGTGCGTAGGCTTGTGCAACGGGGTCCGACGTCCTTCCCGTGGTTCGATCCGCGCGGAGCGCGGGATTCGATCAGCGTGGCTCCAGCGCCAGCTCGATCAGCCGGTCCAGCAGTTTCGGAAACGCGATGCCGGCCGCCTGCGCGGAGCGCGGCAGCAGGCTCGTGGTCGTCATACCGGGAATGGTGTTCGTTTCCAGCGTATAGATAGCGCCATCGGAAGTGACGATCATATCCGTGCGCGACATCCCCCGGCAGCCCAGCGTCTCATGACAGAGCGCCGCGATGCGCCGCGCCTCGGCGGCGATGCTGTCGGACACGCGCGCCGGCACGATCTCGTCCGTCGCGCCCGGCGTGTACTTCGCCGCGAAGTCATAGAAGCCGCTCGCGGGGACGATCTCGACAATCGGCAGGATCTCCAGATCTCGGTTACCGATCACCGGGACCGTGATCTCCGTTCCCGTGACGAACTGCTCGATCAAAGCCGCATCGTCATACTCGAACGCCGTTTTGATCGCGCCTTCCAATTGATCCGCTTCCGTCACGCGAGTCACGCCGAAGGTCGATCCCTGCGCGCTCGGCTTCACGATCACCGGCAGCGGCATGGCGCGCAGCGTGTCCCAGTCGATCGGGCGGCCCCGGCGGACGGTTTCGCCCGCCGGCATCAGCACGCCGGCGCCGGTCAGCACGCGCTTGGACATCGCCTTGTCCATCGCGAGCGCGCTCGCCAGAACGCCGCTGCCCGTATAGGGGATTCCCAGCACTTCGAGCATTCCCTGCACCGTGCCGTCCTCGCCACCCGGGCCATGCAGCGCGATAAAGACGACGTCGGGTTTGTCCTCGGCGCGCACGCGCGAAAGCTCCGGCAGCGCTTCAATCGCCGCGCCGCCCCCGACCGGCGTCAGTGCATGTACATCCGCAGTCAGGCTGACGATGGGAAGCGTACGCCCTTCAGCCGCCGGCGCGGCCGGGAGCAGGCGGTTGCCCGTCGCCGTATCGATCGCCGAAACGATGTATTGATTGGGGTCCAGCGCATTGAGGATCTGCTTCCCCGTGGAAAGAGAAACGTCGCGCTCCGCGCTGGAGCCGCCCATCAGGACGGCCACTTTGATTCGACTCAATGCGCCACCGCCATACTCTCGCGGCCCTGCGCAACAAACGCTTCGGCGACGGTGCGGACATCGTGTCCCGCGCCAAGCGCGATCACGACGTCGCCAGGATGGGTGTATTCGCCCAGACGCGCCGGGATCATCGCCTTGTCCGCCACATAGGTGACGTGCGAAGCGCCGCGCCGGTCGGCGGTCAGCGCCGCGAGGGCCGCGCCGGTGACGCCTTCGATGGGCTGTTCGCGCGCCAGATAGATATCGGTCAGGAAGACGTGGTCGGCGTCCCGGAAGCTCTCCGCGAACTGCTCCTTGAAGTCGTTCGTGCGGCTCGGCAGGTGCGGCTGGAAGACAGCAACCAGCCGCCGGTTCGGATAGCCGTGGCGGGCGGCGGCCAGCGTCGCTCGGATCTCCGTCGGGTGGTGCGCGTAGTCGTCGATGACCAGCACTCCGCCCGGCGTTTCCCCCAGACGCTCAAAGCGCCGGCCGGTTCCGGTGAAGTTCGCGAGGCCCACCGCGATGTCCTCAAACGCGATCCCAAGCTCCAGTCCCACCGACACCGCCGCCAGAGAGTTGGCGACATTGTGGATTCCCGGCACGCTCAGCGTGATCACGCCCAGGCGCTCGCCTTTGTAAGTCACGGCGTAAGAGGGGTTAAGGCCGTCCAGGGTGACCTCGGTCGCCCGGACGTTGACGTGCTCGTAGAGACCGTAGTTCATGGTCTCCGGCAGCCCCGTTCTGTCCATCAGCATCGTGCGGACGTTCTCGTCGTAGCCGCAGACGATCGCCTTTTCCGACACCTGTGTCAGAAATCGGCGGAAGGAGCGCAGCACGTTGGCGAGATCGCCGTAGTAATCGAGGTGATCGGCTTCGATGTTTGTAATGACGGCGTAGCGCGGATTGAGCTCTAGAAAAGAGTCGTACGCCTCGCAGGCTTCGGTCAGGAAGACATCGCTTTTGCCGAGGCGCGCATTGCCGCCATAGGCCGGCAGGTCGCCGCCGATCAGCACGGTCGGATCGAGACCGGCCTGCTCCAGCACCATCGCGATCATGCCCGTCGTGGTCGTCTTGCCGTGCGTTCCCGTCACGGCGATGCTGCGCTTGTAGTTATCCATCAGTCGTCCGAGCATCTGCGCTCGGGAGATGACCGGAATGCCCTGCGCGCGCGCCGCGACGACTTCCGGGTTGTCCTTTTTGACCGCCGCCGACACGACCACCAGGGTCGCGCCGTTCACATTGTCGGCATGGTGCCCCGCCACGGCGCGAATCCCATGCTCTTTTCGCAGTGCTTCCAGCGTTTCAGAATCCCGTGCGTCGGACCCCGTCACCGCGCCTCCTTGCGCGGCGACGATGCGCGCGAGGCCACTCATGCCCACGCCCCCGACGCCCACAAAATGAATCGTTTCGCTCACAGTAATCCCCAGTTTCTAAATTCTTCCGGCCGCGCACGACGCCGGACAAAGCCGCCCCGCTCTGTAGCCCGCGCGATATGCTCCGCGCTTCATTCGTCCCTTTAGTTTACCCGGTTAGCGATACTGAAATGGCCCCTGGCCTCAATCGATTCGACTCATCCGCAATTCCCACACTTCATTTGCGCCCCTGCGCCAGCCCGATCACCGCCTCGGCGAGATCCTGCGCGGCGCGAGGGCGCGCGAGGGCCAATGTCGCCTTTCCCATCCGCGCCAATCGCTCGGGATCGCCAACCAACGCCAGGATCTCATGAGCCAATCGCGCTCCGTCCAGGTCCACGTTCGGCAGCAGCGCCGCCGCGCCCGCTTCGACCAGCCGGCGCGCGTTGCGGTTCTGCTCGTCGCCGCCTGTGGGAACCAGCGGGATCAGCAGCGCCGGCTTCCCCAGCGCCGAAACTTCCGTCACCGTACCGGCGCCGCTGCGTCCAACCACCACGTCCGCCAGCGCGTAGATATCGCCGATCTCACTCCCGAGAAACGGCGTCACAAAAACACGGCGAACCAAGTGATCTTTAAGTTCCTGAACGCGCGCCGTCACCGTCTCAAAGTCCGAATTCTGGCCGCACTGCAAAATCACGCGGCACTGAGTCAGTAATTCCGGCATCGCTTCCAGTAAAGATAAGTTAAGCTTGCGCGCGCCCCGCGCCCCGCCCGTCACATACACCGTCGGCAGCGCGTCGTCCGCCGGATCGAAGCCGCAAAACTCCCGCGCCCGGTCTCGGTCGCCGCCAAAGATCACCTTGCGCACCGGATTCCCCGTGACAAAGGCGCGGGGCCGAATGCGCGGCGGCAGCTCCTCCAGAGCGCCCTCAAAGCTCAGCGCGATCCGCGCCGCGAAGCGCGCGTTGATCTGGTTCGCCAGCCCCACCTGCACCGTCTGCTCGTGCGTGAGCACCGGCGCGCGCAGCGACCATCCGGCGATCACCGGCGGCACGCTCACATACCCGCCCGTCGCGAAGACCACATCGGGACGAAACTTTCGCACTTCGCCCAGCGCCTGCCCGACGCCCACCGGAATCCGAAACAGATCCATCAGGTTCTGAAGCGACAGCATCTTGTACCAGCGCGACGCGCGGCGCAGCTTGCCGCTCTGGACGCCCGCGAAGGGCACGCCTGCGCTCGCCGCCAGCCCCTTCTCCACGCCGCCCTCACTGCCCACGTACAAAAAGGTCGGAGTCCAATCGGCGCTCTCGGATTGCTCCCGAATCGTCTGGATCACCGCGAGCGCCGGGGCGACATGGCCGCCGGTCCCGCCGCCCGTCACCAAAATGCGCAGCTCGCGCTTGCCCGTGTCCTGAGCCTTGCTTTGTTTCGTCATTCGTCGCGATCGACCGTCAGGTGACGCTTCTTTGCGCGGTCCACCCGGCGCGGCGCGGGGCCGGTACGCGGGCGACGCCGGTCGATCTCCGCGCCGCGCGTCAGGCGCGACGCCTCGCGGCTGTACGCGGTCAGCGTGTCGGGCGTCACGCGCGGCGCATAGGGCGCGCGGTCCCAGCGGCGCTCAAAGGCTTCCTCGCCCGGCGACACGGCGCGCTCCTCGGGCTTGCCGCGCCCTTCCGGATACTTCGAGATATTGAGCAGGATCCCGATGCCGATCATATTGAGCACCAGCGACGATCCGCCGTAAGAGATAAACGGCAGCGGCACGCCGGTGTTCGGAATGGACGACGTCGCGACGGCGATATTGATCACCGATTGCAGGCACACCAGCGTCGTCAGGCCCACCGCAAGCAGCGCGCCGAACGGGTCTTTGGTTCCATGCGCGATCGAATAACCGCGCGCGGCGAGCAGGGTGAAGACGATCAGCAGGGCCATCGTCCCGATCATCCCCCACTCCTCCGCGATCACCGCGAAGATAAAGTCCGTCGGCGCCATCGGCAGGAAGAACTTCTCACGCCCCTCGCCCAGCCCGACGCCCGCCAGACCGCCGGAGCCGAGCGCGAGCAGCGCGTGCCAGACTTGATAGCCATTGTTGAACTGATCGGCCTTGGGATTGAGAAAGGCCGTCATCCGGTCCATGCGATACTGCTTGCTGAAGACGTAACCTGTGACGATCACGCCGACCACGCCGAGCACGCCGCCCATATACTTGGGGCGCGCGCCGGCGACAAAGAGCATCACCAGTCCTGTTCCGCACAGCACGATCGCCGTGCCCAGGTCCGGCTCCTTGGCGATCAGCCCGCAGACCACCGCCATCACGATCAGCGGCGGCAGCACGCCCAGCTTGAAGTTGCGCATGATCTTGGGGCCGGCCGAGCAGATCTGCGCCAGATAGATCACCAGCGTCAGCTTCGCCAGCTCCGACGGCTGGAACTGAAACGGGCCGACGCCCAGCCAGCGCCGCGCGCCGTTGAGCGAGTGACCGATGTGCGGCACGAAGACCGCGATCAGCAGGATCACGGAGACGCAGACCGCCGGGAAGGCGTTGCGCCGCCAGCGCCAGAACGGGATGTACGCCGTCAGGACCATCGCCAGCGCGCCGATGCCGCCGAACAGCGCCTGCCGCTTCACAAAGTAAAAGGCGTCGTTGTGGCGCGTTTCGATCGCCAGCGCATAAGAAGCGTCGAAGACCGTGACGATCCCCATGCCGATGAGCATCATCGTCACCAGCAGGAGCAGCACATCCATCCGCTGCTTGACCGGTCCGGCCGAGGCCGGTTTTGTCTTCGCGATATTCATAACGCCACGCGCTCCAGCCGCCGCACGGCTTCCTTGAACTGGTCGCCCCGGTCCTCAAAATCTTTAAACATATCGAATGACGCGCACGCCGGCGCGAGGACGACCACGTCCCCCGGCCGCGCCAAATCCCGCGCCTGCTCCGTCGCCGCCTGCAAGCTTTCCGCGCGATGCGTCGCCGTATATCCGCCCGCCCGTAACGCTTCATCGATCTGCGGCGCGGACCGCCCGATCAGCACCACCGACCGCACATCGCCGTCCCGCACCGCCCGCGCGATCGTACTCAGATCGCCGCCCTTGAACACGCCGCCCATCACCACCACGGCGGGCTGCTCGATCGCCTCCAGCGAGCGCACAAAGGCGTCGGCGTTGGTGCACATCGAGTTGTTGATATAGCGCACGCCATCGATCTCCGCGACCGGCTCCAGGCGATGCACGACGCCCCGGAACTCGGCCGCCGCCCTCTGGATCGCCTCCGGCGGAACGCCGAACGCGCGCGCCATCAGCGCCGCCGCCAAAACGTTTTCCTGATTGTGAGTCCCGATCAATTTTAACCCGGAAACCTGTACAAATTCCGAAAGCCGCTCGGATATATTTTTATGGCTGAACGCTTCGACCTTCGCGGCGACTTTTCCCAGCCGCGCATCTCCCAAAAGCGCCTCATTTATGACCGCCGTATCGCTCGGTCCCTGGTTTTCAAAGATGCGCCACTTCGCCGCCGCGTACTCCTCGGGCGTCTGCCGATCGCCATGATCGGGCGTGATATTGAGCAGGGCCGCCACGCGCGGCCGGAACTCCTCAATCCATTCCAGCTGGAACGAGGAAATCTCCGCGACGATCACATCTTCCGGCGCCGCCTCAAACGCGGCTTTGATCAGCGGCAGCGCGATCTCCCCGGCGGCGATATTTCCCGCGACAAACGTCTTCAGCCCCGCCGCCCGGGTCATTTCGCCCAGCAGCGCCGTGGTCGTCGTCTTGCCGTTGGTCCCCGTAATCGCCATCATCGGCGCGCGCGCCACACGGTACGCCGCCTCAATCTCGCTCCACACCGGCACGCCCGCGCGCACCGCGTCCTGCAGCACAGCCGCATCGCGCCGCACCCCCGGGCTGGTGATCAAACAATCCAGCTCGGCATAGTCCACAGCGGCGCCGCCCACACGCGGCTCAATCCCCAGCGCCCGCGCCGCCGCGACCGCCCCGGCGATCTCCGCCTCCGGCTTGCTGTCGTAAAGGCGCACCGTCGCGCCCAGCGCCGTCAGCACCTCCGCGCACGCCATCCCGCTGCGCGCGAGGCCAAGAACGGCGATTGTTTTATTGGCGAACTCTTCTTGCATAGTGTCTATCTTGCCTGGCAAAATCCCAGCGGCGCTTCGGGCGCTTCCATACAAACCCACCCCCGGCCTTCGGCCGCCCCTCCCGCCCGAGGGAGGGGTCGCGCGAAGCGCGGGGGTGGGTTTGCCAGGGAGCACGCAAAACGCCGGGTGAGGGCCATCCTCACCCTCAAATAATCCACGTCACAAACCGCCGAGCGAGCAGCAAGCCCACGGCGAGCGCCAGCACCCCCACGATCCAGAAACGGGCGACGACGACTGTCTCCGGCCACTGCATCTCCTCGAAGTGATGATGGATCGGGGTCCGGCGAAACACGCGGCGACCGATCGCCTTGCCGCCCGTCAGCCGCACGACACCCACCTGGATAATCACGCTGAACAGTTCCAAGAGGAAGACAAGGCTAAAGATCAGCAGCAGGATCTCTTGTTTGCCGATGATCGCCATGGCCGCGAGCGATGCGCCGATCGCCAGCGAGCCGGTGTCGCCCATGAAGACTTTGGCGGGATGCGCGTTGAACCAGAGAAACCCGAGGCATCCGCCGGCGAGCGCGTAGCCGAACCACGGAAGCTGCTCGAAGCCGGGAGCCAGCGTGTAGACCGTCCAGGAGACGCCGAGCGCCGCAAAGATCGTCAGGCCGCCGAGCAGACCGTCCAGGCCGTCCGTCAGATTGGTGGCGTTGGACAGGCCCATGATGAACAGCATCGCGATCACATAATACGCGATTCCGAGATCGACCAGATGCCCCGGCCAAATTGCGACCTGCGTGGTAAAGCCAGGCAGCGCCGTTTCGTACAGCCAGAAGACGAAGCCACCGGCGATTACGAACTGCCAGAGCAGCTTATGGCGGGCTTTGAGGCCCAGCGATTTGCCGCGCTTAATGCTGAGGTAATCGTCGAGGAAGCCGATGGCGGAGTGACCGATGAACACAAGCGTGACGGCCAGCAGTTCGGATCCCAGCGGGTGCGGGGGATGCCCAAGCAGCAGCGAAACGACCAGGGACACGAGGACCCCGATCACGATCATGACGCCGCCCATCGTGGGCGTCCCCTGCTTCTTCGCATGCGAACTTGGCGCGTCCGTATTGATGTTCTGGCCGAACTTTAACTTGTGCAGCCACGCGATCACACGCGGGCCGGTCGCTAGCACGACGAAGAAGGCGACGAGCAGCGCGATCAAATTTTGCGCGGACAGTGGAGAGTTAGCCATGGTCCACCGTCGTTTCCGCCATCGGCTTCGTTTCCAAATTCTGCTCTAAGTTCTGAATCGCAGACGCGATCTTTTCCATCGCCATCGCGCGCGATCCCTTCACGAGCGCGACATCGCCGGCGCGCCACTCAAAATCTTTTGCCGCGAACGCGGCGGCTTCCGCGCTGTCCGCGAAGCGCCGAGCCGCGCCCGCGATATCCGCCGCAAGCTCCCCGACCGTGTAGAGCGCATCGACGCCGCCCAGCTCCGCGATCGCTTCGCCCAGTCCAATGTGGGCCGCGCGGGACACGTCGCCCAGTTCCTTCATATCGCCCAGAAACGCGATCTTGCGGCCGGAGCCGTGCGAGGTCAGCGTCTCCAGCGCGCTGCGCACCGACGCCGGCGCGGCGTTATAGCTATCGTTGAGCACCGTGACGCCGCGTGACGCCAGCATGACGACTTCCATCCGCATCGGCGGCGGCGCGTAATTTCTTAAAGCCGCCGCGACGTCATCGGGAGCGATTCCCAGCGTCACAGCGACGGCGTAGGCGGCGAGCGCATTGCCGATATCATGGCGCGACGGGCTCGGGACCGTCACGGGTGTGACGCCGACCGTGACACGCCATGTTCCATTTTCAAAAAGCGGATCGCGGCCTTGAATATCCGCGCCGTCTTCCAATCCGTAGCTCACCACGCGCGCCTTGGTCTTCGCTTTCAAATGGCCGAAGAACGCGTCGTCGTGGTTCAAAACGAGAAAGCCGCCCTCGGGGACATAATCCGCGAGTTCGCCCTTGGCGTCGGCGATCGCTTCTCGCGAACCGAGAAGTTCGCGATGGTTGTCGGCGATCACGGTGATCAATCCCGCCGTCGGGTTCGCGATCCGGCAAAGGTAGTCGATCTGGCCGACGCCGCGCATTCCCATCTCCACAATGGCCGCCCGATGCTCGGGCGTCAATTGCAGCAATGCTTTCGGAACGCCGGTCTCGTTGTTCTGGCTGGCGGGCGTCTTCAGGACCAGCCCCAGCGGCGCGAGCGCGGCGAACAGCATCTCTTTGGTGGTCGTCTTGCCGACGCTGCCGGTAACGGCGATCACAGGAATAGCGAAACGATCGCGCCAGAGACGAGCTATTCTTCCATAAGCGATCTCGGTATCTTCCACAATAATCTGCGGCAGCCGGCTATTCTCGATGGGGTGGGAAACGATCAGCGCGGCCGCGCCGAGCTCTTCCGCGCGCGCGGCGTGCGCGTGGCCGTCGGCCTTTTCGCTGACCAGCGCCACGAAAAGGTCGCCCGGCTGCAAAGTGCGCGTGTCGGTCGAAACTCCGGAAAACGTCCGTGTTCCCTCGGCTTCATGAAGCGTCGCGCGAGGCGTCAGCGCCCCCGCAACCTCCGCGAACGTCAGCTGCATTGCTCAAGAACCTCACGCGCCACCTGGCGGTCGTCGAACGGAATCTTATGGTGCGCGAACTGCTGCCCGGATTCGTGCCCCTTGCCGGCGATCACTACCAGATCGCCGGGCTGCGCGATTTCGCACAGCGCCTGCTTGATCGCCAGCCGCCGATCCACCTGAGCGAACACACACGCGCCGTCCACGCCGCTGGGGATCCCCTTGACGATCTCCTCAAGAATCGCGTCGGGATTCTCCGTGCGCGGGTTATCGCTAGTAACGATCGTGATGTCGGCCAGATCGAATGAAATCTTGCCCATGATCGGGCGCTTCTTGGGATCGCGGTCGCCGCCGCATCCGAAGACCGAGATCAAGCGGGCGGGTTTGAGCGCCCGCGCCGATTCCAGCACGCGCTGAAGCCCATCGGGGGTGTGCGCGTAATCCACGATAATATGGAATCCGCGATCTCCCGTCTCCACCGTCTCAAACCGGCCGGGAACGCCGCCGAGCGCCTCCAGACCGTTCTGGATCGCGACCGGCGGCACGCGCATCGCGATGGCCGCGCCCGCCGCCGCCAGGGCGTTCGCCACATTGAACAGGCCGCCCAAGCGCAAACTCACGGGAATGACGACCGTGCTTCCTACGGGAGGCTGATAGAGGATATCAAAGCGCGTTCCACCGGGGCTGACCTCATGGATTCGCGCGCGGATCGTCGCGGTGTCGTCCTCCATGGAATAGCGCAGCGCCGGCCGGCCGGCCGCTTCCAGCGCGGCGAGAATTCGCACGCCGTACTCATCGTCGCCGTTGACGACGCCGGTGAAGACCTTCTCGGGAAAGGCGTCGGGATACTCGGTAAAGAGTCGCAGCTTCTGCTCGAAGTACGCCTCCATCGTGCCGTGCGTATTGAGATGGTCCTGGGTCAAGTTCGTAAAAACGCCGATATCGAACGCGCAGCCCGTGGTGCGCCCTTGCAGGGCGCCTTCGGAGGAGACCTCCATGACGACGCGGCGCACGCCCTGCTCCAGCATCTCGGCGAACATCCGCTGCAAGTCCGCCGACTCCGGGGTCGTGCGCTCCAGCGGGACGGGCTTGCCGTTGATCATGCCGCCGAGCGTGCCGATCAGCCCTGTCCGGTCGCCAAGTATCCGAAAGATGCTCTCGATCATATGCGCCGTCGTCGTCTTACCGTTCGTGCCGGTGACGCCGATCAGCTGCAATTGCCGGGAAGGCTCATCGTAAAAATGGGACGCCAGCACGGGCAGCGCCGCTCGTGTGCTCGGGACCGCGATCACCGGAACGCCCTGATCGCCATACCACGCCGTGCGGTCGCTGTCGATCGCCAGCGCCGCCGCGCCGCGCCCGAGCGCCTCCGCGATAAAGTCATGCCCGTCGCTCTTCGCCCCGCTGAGGGCGATAAACAACGCGCCCGGAACGACCTGCCGGGAGTCGTAGGCGAGCGCCGCGATCTCCACATCCTCGCCGTATCGCTGGCTGTCCGGCAAAAGCGCGGCCAGCTCACTGAGTGTCTTTAATGTCATAGTCATTTACAAGCGAAAATTTCCTGCCGGATTTCGGAGTTCCCGGTTATGAAACCCGGGAACCCTTAATTTATACCCGATAGCCCTAATCCACAGGCGCCGAAATGGTGGGCTTTGTGGCGGGCGCGGCGATGCCGATGGTGTCGATCGAGACGTGTGTCGGCGGGAGCTTCTTCTTTTTGTGGTCCGCCCAGTCCACCAGATCCGGCGCATCCGGCGTCAGGTGCATCTCCAATACGGCCATTTTCGCCAGGTTGTGCACGACGGGCGCGGCGACGGCGGCGCCCCAGTGCACGCCCTGCGGTTCGAAGACGGCGCAGAGGATGACCAGGCGCGGCTTGGACAGCGGGACCATGCCGATGAACGATGCGACATATCGAGGATCGCGGTATCCGTGCGGGCCGGCGACCTGCGCGGAGCCGGTCTTGCCGCCGACGCTGAATCCGGCGATCTGCGCGGGCTTCCCGGTTCCCTCCTGCACGACCGTGCCGAGCATGGAGCAGACCGTTTCGGCCGTCTGCGGATCTACCACCTGTCGGATCGCTTCCGGCTGAACCTGCGTTTCTTCCTCGCCTTTGCGCGTCGCCTTGATGATATGGGGCCGCATCATCACGCCATGATTGGCGATCGCGCCATACGCGGTCGCCATTTGCAGCGGCGTCACGGCGACGCCCTGACCAAACGTAATATTCGCGAACTGAATTTTAGACCAGCCGACGCTGCCGGTGTACTTGTTAAACTCGTCGGGAGACTTCAGCCAGGACTTCTGCTCGCCGGGCAGGCCGCTATGCGCGTAGTCCATAAATCCGAAGGCCTGCAAATACTTGTACAAGTTATCCGGGCCAATCTTTAACCCGAATTGCGCCATGCCGATGTTGCAGGACTCTTTGAGGACGCCGCGCAGGTTCTCCGTGCCATGATGTCCGTAGTAGGGCGGATCCTGGGCGCAGTGGATCGTGTGGCCGCCATATTGCCATACGGCGTTGCAGGTCACATAATCGTTCATGACGCCCAGCCCCTTGGTCTGGACGACGGCCGCCGATGTGATCGTCTTCATCGTCGATCCCGGCTCATACAGGTCGGACACGGCGCCGTTGCGCCAGAGCGCGGACGCCGCGAGTCCCTGCGCCTGAGTCAGCGGTCCGGGCGGCTTGGGGGAGTTAGGATCGAAGGTCGGCGCATTCGACAGCGCCAAAATCTCGCCATTGCGCGGATCGAGGATGATCACGACGCCGCTCTTAGCGTTGTGAGCTTTGACGGCGGCGGCGAGTTCGGTGTCGGCGGCGTGCTGGAGGCTTTTGTCGATCGTGAGCACGAGATCGGCGCCGTTCACCGGTTCCGTCTGGCGACGGATCGTGCCGGGAAGGAACCGCCCGACCGGGTCGACTTCGCCGACCAGCAGCCCGTCGCGGCCGCTCAGCAGCTTGTCCTGGCTGTGCTCCAGTCCTTCCACGCCATTGGAATCGCGATCGGTGAAGCCGAGCATCTGCGCCGCCAGCGAACCGTTGGGATAGGAGCGGCGGGTGTCGGGGCCGACGCCGATTCCGCGCAGGCGCAGATCCTTGACCTGGTTTCCAAGCTCCAGCGAGGCGTGGCGCATCAGCGAAACATAGCGGCGGCGCTTGTTGGGGCCGGGATCGAGCTTCTGCTCCAGAAGGGTCTGATCCATGCCGAGCAGCGGCGCCAGCGAGGCGGCGACCGCCGCGCGGTCCTGCACGTCGCGCGGGTCGGCGTAGATTTCTTTGGCGGGGACATTGATGGCGAGGACATCGCCGTTGCGGTCGACAAGCTGGCCGCGGCTGGCGGGCAGAATATTCTTGTTGACGCGGACGGCGTCCGCCTGCGCCACAAAATAGGAGTGCCGGATCGTTTGCAGATAAAACAAACGTCCGGCTAACAGGAGATTCGCCGCCGCCACCGCCGCGAAGACCGCGACGGCGCGCGGCCTAATGACCGAAAGATGCTGATGGGATGTTGACTGAGTTCGCGCCACTGCTCGCCACCCTCGGGAACTGATCGCCCGCCTGACCGATTGTAGTAGAGTTAGCCTGCACGGCGGCGCCGTTCTGACCGATGTAACAGACCTGGTTCGCGCCGGGCGTCATGCCCAGCGACTTGGCCTGCGCGACAATGCGGTCGGGGCTCTGGACCTGGGCAAGCTGAGCGCGCAGCGTCTGATTGTCCTGGCTGAGCTGGCGAAGCTGAACGCGGGCGTGCGACTGCGCCAGACCCAAATTGGTGACGCGGGCGTAGGCGGCGAGGTAAATCACAAGAATGGCGCAGAAGATTGTGGTACAGGTTCCCGCCGCCATCATGAGGCGCGCTTCCGAACGCGCCAGACGGTCGACGGATTTGCGCTTCTGCGACGGCCTTACGCTCGCCGGCGCGGACTCGGCGGTCCGGTACGGCGACGGCGCGGCGGCCGGCGATATGTATAAAGATCGTTCCGCTCTCCGCGGTGTCGATGCGACACTGCGTGGTACTGTCACGGCTTGCGTTTCCAGCATAGCGTACTCCCTGGCGCTTCGTCCCAAAGTTGCAGGTTGGTCTTCAGTCAGCGGCATTGGTTTACAATCGTCGGGCCACCCGTAGTTTTGCGCTTCTGGCGCGCGGGTTGGCGCTGATTTCGCCGGCGTCCGGCGTCACGGGCTTCTTCGTCACCAGTTCCACGATCGCGGGGGGCCGCACACCGTACGGCCCCTCGCCGGCTCCTCGCCCGGAAAGCCTCGTGAATAACTGTTTGACGATTCTGTCTTCGAGCGAGTGATAGGAAAGCACCGCGATCACGCCGTCTTTACCTAGACGGTCTATTGTGCTTTCCAGCGCATGTCCGAGAATGGACAATTCGTCATTTACGGCGATCCTCAGCGCCTGAAAGGTGCGCGTCGCCGCGTGCGTGTCGGGCGGCCGGGCCGCGGCGGGGATGGCCGCATGCACGGTCTCCACCAGCTGTCCCACCGTCCGGTAAGGCTCGGCCGCTCTGCGCTCCACCACGAAGCGCGCGATCCGAGAGGCCCACTTTTCATCCGAGTTATCGCGAATCAGCGTGGTGAGCGCCCGCTCATCCAGCGTGTTCAACAGATCCGCCGCCGTGTCGCCGCCATGCGTCGTATTCATCCGCATGTCTAACTCCGCGCCGGGATCCTTGAACGAAAATCCCCGCGACGGCGTATCCAATTGGTGCGACGAGACGCCCAGATCGAACAGCGCGCCGTCAATCTTGTCGATTCCAACGCCATCCAGCGCCTGCGCGATCGCATCAAACCGAGAATGCACGAGCGTAACGATCTCGCCGAACGGCGCCAGATTTCGTCCGGCTTCCGCGAGCGCCGCCGGGTCCTGATCGATCCCAATGAGCCGTCCGCCCGGCGCCAGATGCGCCGCCACCGCAGCAGCGTGCCCCCCGGCGCCCAGCGTTCCATCCACAAAAATTTTGCCGGGCCCCGGCTCCATCAGCTCCACGACCGCGTCACGGAGGACTGGAATATGGTAAGGTAGGTCCATTACGCAATCCCGACTTCACGAGCCGAGAAGCTGATCATCTCATCGGTCAGTTCGTCGTTGTATCGTTCCCATGCGTCGCTCGCCCAGATTTCGATCCGCGCGCTCGCGCCGACGATCACGACATCGCCCTGCTCGCCGATCTTCGCCCAGTCCCGCAGTTTGCTGGGGATGGCGACGCGTCCCTGGCCGTCCACGCTGGACTCGGTCGATGTAAAAAACCGCTGCAATCGGATGGTGTGCTCGTCGAGCTGGCGCTGCTTGTTCAGGGTATCGCTGAGCTGCTTGTAAGCCGCCTCGGTATACACGAAAATACAGCCGCCGACTCCTTTAGTCATGTAGAAGCGTTCACCCAAGGAAGATCGAAACTTGGTCGGGATGATCACGCGCCCCTTGTCGTCAACGCTGTGGTCGAACTCCCCCTGAAACACCACTCGTCCTCCACTCAGTCACCACTTCCCACCACTTTCGTCACAATCATACGGTATATCCACGAAAATTGTCAAGGCGTCTCCATAAATATTTTTTTAATATTTACCGACAATGTAATGCTACATTTCGTTTTACGCACAGATGTTCTCCACTAGATATTGACAAATTGATGAACAGGACACCAGATACTGATCCAACTTAATTTTATGGCGCTCTGCTAAAGATAATTTAGAAAAATGGGACGCGCCACCACTGTCACACTTTGGGGGTTTGTGAGCTCGGCGGGATAAGACGGATGTTCGGAGAGGATTTTGCGCCCTCTCAGAGTGAAATGTTCGCCCCCTCGCAATGGGAACGTGGTATTTCGTGTCAAAGCAGGCGAGCAAATGAAAATCGACGGGCGATTCGGAGTGTAACGCCGCCGCGCGCCGAGGGACTGCGCGCCCGCTCGTCATGGAAAATGACGCCGCGCCGGGCGTAATGCGTTCGTTGAGACAAATTGTTAAGAGAAGATTAAAAAATTAAAATCTGTACTCGAAAAATAAAATTCGCGTTTGCGGGCGATCCCGGCCATCGACGGCAAAAAGGCTCCCCAACCGCTCAGCGGTCGAGGAGCCTTTCTTAAGGTCAATAGCGAAGATCAGTGGTGCGCGACGGCGTTTTGCGCGCGCTCGATCTGCCGGCGGCGCTGGCGCTGGACCTGGAGCGGCTGAAGGTCGACACATCGCGCGATCGCTTCCAGGCCCCGGGCGCGCACGGCTTCGAGGACGACTGGCAGCAGCTTCTGCTCGATATAGTCCGCGTACAGCTCGTTGTAGTTAGCGGCTTCCACGGCGGCGGTCCACTTCACGCCGAAGCGACGCTCGCCTTCCGGGAAGACGAAAATCGTCGGACCGGTCCCGGTGCTCCACTCCACAATGGCGCGCGTGGCGCTGCGCGCCTTCCAAGAGTCCGCCTGGGTCCGCAGCGCCTCGATATCGTAAACCGGCTCCTGATGTAACTTTCGCTCCATGCGCGCTTGTTTCTCCTGCAAAAAACTGGTTGGGCAGCATTTCGCCCATCTCGCCGATATTATAGCACACTCACACGCGGTTTATGACCGTGACCTACCCCCGGCAACGCGAAGCGCCGGGGGAGATCATATAGGGTCACTTTTTCAAAGCCAGCATCGCCGCATACACATCGCGCTTTGAGAGTTTCAAATCCGTGCTGACCTGACGCACGGCGTCGCGCTCGCTGGCGCCGCCGGCGACGGCGGATTTGAGGGCCGCGAGCATGCGTTCTTCGGGGCTGAGCTCGATCTCTTCGGGCGCCGTCACCGTGGCGGCGTCCCGGCCGGCGACGACGATGGTGATTTCGCCGCGCGCTTCGTTCTTGATGAAGTGGGCCAGCACCTCGCTCAAGGGACCGCGCACAAACTCTTCGAACTTCTTCGTCAGCTCGCGCCCCACGGCGGCGGGGCGGTCGGGACCGAAGATGTCGCGCATGTCCGCGAGCGTTTCCCGGGTGCGGTTGGGCGCTTCGTAAAAGATCAGAGTGCGGGTTTCCTCGGCGGCGAAGGCGGTGAGCTTCTCGCGGCGGTCGGATTTCGTGCGCGGTAGGAATCCTTCGAAGGCGAAGCGCGCGGGGGGCAGGCCGCTGCCCACCAGCGCGCTCAGGACGGCGCTGGCGCCGGGGATGGGGACGACGGTCACGCCGGCCTCGATGGCGGCCCGGACCAGCTCGACGCCGGGATCGGAGACGCCGGGAGTGCCGGCGTCGGTCACCAGCGCGATCGACTGCCCGTTTTCGGCCATCCGATGCACGAGGTGATCCGCGCGGTCGGCTTCGCTGTGCTGGTGGAAAGAGATCAGCGGCGTGGTGATTTCAAAGTGGGCGAGCAGCTTGAGGGTGTGTCGGGTGTCTTCGGCCGCGACAAGATCGGCTTCCTTGAGGATGCGCAGGGCGCGCAGCGTGATATCCTCCAGGTTGCCGATCGGGGTCGCGACGATGTAGAGAGTTCCTGGCAAGGCGCTACTGCGCCGGCTTCGGAGCGGGCGCGGACGGCGCGGTTCCCGCAGTCGCCTTCACGCCGCTCGCCGGGGGCGTGGTGATGTGGATCGCGCCGGCAGGGACACCGGTCGGCGCCGTCACTACGGTTGGAGCGCCGGCGGGGCCGCCCGGCATGCCCGGTCCGCCGAAGTTGTTCGCCGGCTGCGGGTGCTGCTTCTGGTAGTCCGCCATCCACTGCTGCTCCTGCTTGACGAGCTCCGGATGCTTCATCTGCATGTAGTTCATCATCAGCATCTGATGCAATTGCTGATCGTCCCATGCCTGCTTGGAAGCCGCCTGGAACTGCTCGATCGCCTGGGCGTCGTTCTTCTGCTTCATGTAGAGCTGGCCGAGCGTCATGTGCAACTGCGCGTCGTCCGTGTGCGCGAGCGCCGCCTTGAAGTAGTTGATGGCGTCGTTGTCCTGGTGCAGCTGGCCGGCGATCTGGCCCATCAGGATATTGATGGACGCCGCATCGCTGCTCTTGGGATTCTTCGCGAGCGCCGTCTGGTAGTCGGCCAGCGCGGCCTTCATCAGCGCGTCTCGGCTTGGCTGATCCTTCGCGGAAAGCGACTGCATGATGGAGTGGCCGCCTCGAATCGCGGGGTCGTTGATGGTGATCTTGACGCCGGGATCGTCCTTCAGTCCTTTTTCAAAGGTATCCCACGCTTTGCCCTGCTGGGCTTGCGTGTACTGGGCCGTCAGGCTCGCCTTGTTCTTGTCGAAGTCCTTTGGCAGGTTGTCCCGAACTTCGTCCAGTTTGATGATGAAGTAACCGTACTGGGGAGACTTCACCAGATCCGGCGTCACCTGTCCCGGCTGAAGCGTGAACGCGGCCTTCTTGAACTCATCGACATACGTGGTGTTCTGATCGATCCAGCCGTCGTCGCCGCCCTTATCCTTGGTGCCTGGATCTTCCGAATACTGCTTGGCGAGCGCGGCGAAGTCCGCGCCCGGCGCCTTGGCCTTCGCCAGGATGTCCTGCGCCTGCTTGAGCGCCTGCTCGTCGCTGCGCTTCTTGTTGTCGATCAGGATATGGCGGGTGTGGTACTGGCGGTAGGAGTTACGGACATCTTGTTCGGTCACGGGAACCGCGTTCTTGACCTTGTCCTGAAGCTTCTGAAGCAGCACGGACTGGCGCAGGGCGTCATTGTCCACGCGCTCGGTGAATGTCGGCTCGCCGGCCTTGGCGTACGCCGCATCGATATCGGCGATCGTCGCCGTCTTCGGCAGGCTCAGCTTCGTTCGGATGTCATACTGCGTGGCGATATTCTCGCGCGCCTTCGCGAGTTCCGCGTCGGAGACCGTCAAGCCCTGCTTTTCCGCCGTCTGCATATCCAATTTGGTCTGCATGAGCTGATCGAAGCCGCGCACGCCCAGGAAACCGTCCTGCATGATGCTGGAAGGCTGTCCCGACATTTGCTGCATCTGGCGCAGGTTTTCAATTTCCTTATCATACTCGGAGCGCTTGATGTCGAGACCATTGACGGTCGCCACCACCTCATCTCCGTTCGCTGCGGAGTTGGAGACTGCGGCGCCGCCGCGCAGGCTGCTTCCCAAGTTACTGAATGTGGTGATAACCATGGCGACGGTAACGAACCCCATAACCCATGGCGCGCTGCGCTTGAACGACTCGCGCATCGTATTCAAAGACATCTTTTTCTTCCTACTTCAGGCCTCGCCGCCTGTTCGAGATTCGTGCCAAAACGAGAGGTGGCCCGGAGGCCCTCACCCGGCCCTTCGCCAACTCTCTTCATTCGGGGAGAGGGTTAGGAGTAAGATTGGGATCTTTGATCCAAAAGATCTTATCACTAAAACTCTGACTCCCCCTCTCCCAATTTTGGGAGAGCCCGGTACCCGCTTGCGGGTGGAGGGGGGTGAGGGCCAATCGCCTATCCCACCAGCTTAATCAAGCCTTCCAGACATGCGCGCGACGATGCTTCCTTGGTCCCGTGGCCGCCGTAGTGCGTCTCCAGAGACAGATAACCGTCGTAGCCCGAATCGCGCAGGGCCTGGATCTGGCCGGGGAAATCGATGGAGCCCTGCCCCACCACGGTCCATTCCGGCGTAATCTTTCCCGTGGGAACGACGGCGTCCTTCACGTGCACATGTACGATGAAGTCCTTGATCGCTTCGTAGCCCGTGGGAAACGGCTTCTCGCCATCGAAAAAGGCGTTGCCGGGATCCCAGATGGAGCGCAGGGCTTTGGAGCCGACTTCTTCCAATACGCGCGCCGTCTGCGCGCCGGTTCCAAGATAACAGGAATGCTCGTTCTCCAGCCCCAGAATGATCCCCTCGCGCTCCGCCAGCGCCACGGGCTCGGCGAATGCGTCCACGATCAATTCTTCCACCTGCGGCGTCAGCGCACCGCGCTTCCAGAAGGAAAAGACCCGGACAAGGTTGGTGTCGAAAAACTTGGCCGCCGCGATCGCCCGCTCCAGAACCGTGATCTGATCGCCCAAGCCCCGTGCCGAGGCGCTGTGCATGGCGCCCAGCGGACCGTCCACTTCCTCGCCCGGCAGGTCACACTTGTAAAACGGGGAGGCAATGCCGACAACCTGCATGCCGCGCGCATCGATCAGATCCTTAGCTCGCCGCCAGTAATCCTCGGGCGCATCGACGATGTTCTTGTCCCAAATCTGCCGCAGTTCGACGCCTTGGACGCCATATTCGGCCATCACCTCGAGCGCATGGCCCAAGTCGGCGTCAATTTCATCCGTAATGACCGCTAGCTTCATCTCTTTCCCTCCGTCCACTGTCGCCGTGTCCGTGTTTGGGCCCTGAGCGTAAATCCAAATATGGAAACTGCTCCCGTAAAAACTCCTAATTTTAGCCGAAAGACAGGTGTTTGTCAACTTGCGGGGATTGGGTAGAATGGCAGCAAAGAACGAAGGGAGCACTCGGCTTCAAAATGAGCGATCCAAGATTAGACAAACACACCGGCGTCCATCACGAACTATTTGACGAAAATACCGCGCAGGTCGGCGCGCTGGGCGACATCGTGGAGGCGCACGCTGGCGACGCCATGTTCCTGACGCCCGCGGAAAAGAGCGTCGGCGGCGCGGACGGCGGCGAGAGCGATTTCGAAAGCGAGATGCTCGCCACGGATCCGGACGAAGACGCCGGCGACGACGCCTCCGATCGTTACTCCAACGCCAGCGGCGAAAGCGCCTGGGGCACGGATCAAACCGGCTCTGTCGAAGGCATCGCGCGCGGCTTCGGCACCCACCTTCCGCAGGACCTCGGTCGTGACGGCTTCCAGGTCGAAGAGATCCCGGATCAAGCCCTGCAATATCAAGGACGCGCCGTCGTGGCCGGCGAAGAGCTGGACGACTACGATGACGACGATGAGACCAACGGTAAATACGACTCAGAGGAAGCCCTTGCGCACGCGTCCGAACCCGGCGTCAACGTCGTCCAGGGCTCCGCGAACGAAGCATTCCCCGAGCGCATCCCCGTCGCCATCCGCCACCCAGACTCCAGCGACGACGCTCTGGACGCCACGCGCGAGATGAAATAGCATGAAATAGCGCGGCCGAGATCAATAGGTCCGCCCTATCCGCACAAGCTTCACTTGTGCGGATAGGGCGGGACCGACGGCAGGAGCCGGGCCGCGCGAGGGCGAATAAGCCCTTATGAAACCCATCTTCCCCCATACCCTGATTCTGACGATCCTTCTCACGCCCCTCGCCGCCCACGCCGGCGGCGTCCCGCCGATCTCTCCCGATCGCCCCGGCTTCACGAATGGTTCAGATACCGTCGTCCCCGGACTGACGCAGCTGGAAATGGGAATCGCGCAGACCGACTTCGCCGCCGCTTCCGGCGGCGGACACGCTATCGACTATCCCGAAGCCCTCGTGCGCCATGGACTGACGCCCAATCTCGAACTGCGCGCCGCACTGCCCGATTACACCCATCAGGACGGGACGCCCTCGGGATACGGCGACGCCTCCCTCGGGGTGAAGTACAAGTTCTTCCAAAGCCGCGACGGCAACACGAAAGCCGCCCTGACGCCCGCCGTCTCCCTCCCCACCGGCGGCGCCCAGCATGGAACGGGACAGACCGATCCCTCGCTGACCCTCGCCGCCCAGACCGCCAGCGGCGCGCGCTGGGGACTGAGCGCCAACCTCGCCCTCGCCGATCCCACGCAAAACGGCGGGCGCAGCCTGCAAACGGCGCCCAGCGTGTCCGCCTCATACCAGCTCACCCCCGCTCTTTCCACCTACGGCGAACTCTATGACAACTTCCCCCAGCACGGCGGCTCCGCGCCCATTGCCGACGGCGGGTTCACCTTCGCCTCCAGCGCCAATTTGCAATATGACCTGGAAATGGGCGTCGGCCTCGGGAGCGCCGCCCCCATCCGGTTCTTCGGCGGCGGCGTATCCGTGCGCTTTTGAGCGCGCGATTGTGAGGCAGAGGCTCAAAGCCGAAATGCGCCATTTTGCACCATAGTTAAAAATATGGTATCAAATGTGAAATTTTCCGCTTGACAAATGGCGCACCACATGATATAGTTTAAACAGTTCGACGAGAGAAATGAAATCCAGTTTCGATATGAATTTTCGGATTTCTTTATGAAAACGATTGTTGGATCGGCAACTTTGGTACACACAGAACTCGTCTCAACATTAATTATGGTACAGAACCACACAAGTATGGAGGTTTTTTGGATTTCTGAAGTAATTATCACTATTGCGATCTAGTCTAAAATGGCGCAGGTCGCACCGTTCGTAGTTTTTCGTTCACGCCGAAGCGTCCTCATGGGCGGCGTTATGATTATCGGCCTTAGCCGGTCAAGGAGAGAAGTATGATTCGCAAAGAGACCCAATCAGCAAAAGGGTTTACACTGATTGAATTACTAGTTGTTATCGCTATAATAGCAATACTTGCCGCCATCTTGTTCCCCGTCTTCGCCAAGGCAAGAGCTAAGGCCCGGCAGATTGCATGTATTTCCAACGAAAAACAGATCGGTCTCGGAATGATGCAGTATGTGCAGGACTATGACGAGCGTGCTCCGTTCTACCGTGTTGTTATCGACCCTGCCAACGACTGGTGGACCACCAAGATGCTCACTTGGAAGGATTGCATCTATCCCTATATTAAGAGCGGCGGACGGCCCTATAATAACGGTCAGCCCTATGCGGATCATGGAAGCGGCGGCGTGTTCTACTGTCCGGAGAATAGCGCTTCGTGGTCCGCGAAAGATGTCTGGTGGCATCTCAAGTCGTACGACCTCCCCGGCAGCGCCGGAGATGAAACCTCGCGCTTCCCCCGTGGTTACGCCGTCAACAAAGACGCCGGCATTAACGAGAATGGAACTTCAAGCCGGTTCTGGCCGTGCGTCAACGACTCGCCGTGCGGATCGGGGTCTATCGCGATCATCCAGAGCCCGGCCAGCACCATTATGGTGGCCGAATCCCGCCTCCCCTTCGCCGACACCAATGCAGGCTTCACCGCTTACCAGTGTACGAGCGACGGCGTCCCCGCCACCGGACAGTCAACGTCCTGCATTCAGGGGCACGGAGCCGGCATCACCAACTATGTCTTCTTCGACGGGCATGCGAAAGGGATTCGCGCCACCAACGCCATTAAGGACGATCTGTGGGACGCCTACTCAACCACGGGATACGGTCCGGGCCAGCAGCAGAGCGATCTGTCGGGAGCCGGAGCCATCAAGGAATGGTCGGGACAATAATTCGAATGAAATCACCCCTCTGCACATGGCGAAATCGGGCCGTCTTGACGGGCGCCCTGGCATTCGCAGCTTGCATGTCGGGATGCGCCCATCACGACGCGGCTCCCTCGGGGCCGGCGCCGATTGTGAATGCTCCCGCCGGCGCGCCCAACCATATGACGCCAGAGATGCAAGCGCAAATCGAGCACTATAAGTCGCTCTCCGGTAAATAATCCGGCTCTCCCGCCACTGCCCGCAGGGAAATCCCTCCGGGCAGTATTTTCTGACCGAGAAACACTGCGAAGGCGCCGCAATTTGTTTTATTCGAAACATTTGCAATTCAAACACTCAGCGAGGATTCTTCATGCGGAAAAACAACGTCGTTTCCAACACATCCATCGTGACGGCCATGGCGGCCCTCTCCCTCTTCGCCTGCGCCCCCGGCGCGCAGGCGGCCGGGCCGGACAAAACCCTGGCGATGGACTGCTACAACAATGGTTTCTATAACGGCAACGGAACCTTCTACAACACCAACACTCACACGACCGGAAATCAGTTCTGGACCTACGCGGAAGAGATCGAGCTGATGGAGGACGCCGCCGCCGTCAACAGCAAATACAGCAGCGCGGTGACAGCCCTGTGCAACGGCTTTATCGCCGCCTACGGGACCGACTGGTCTGGCAACACCTTCAACGACGATATCCTCTGGGCCTGCATCGCCTTCGCCCGAAGCGGCAACGCCACATTCAAATCTTACGCCGTCAACAATTTCAACAAAGTCTGGGCGCGAGCCTACGACACCAACGTCATCTCCGGCCTCTGGTGGACGACCGCCAAGACCTCCAAAAACGCCTGCGTGAACGGCCCCGGCGCCATCGCCGCTTACCTCGTGGGGAATACGTCCGCCGCCAATACGCTTTGGACGGGCTTTCTCACCAACTCCCGCGTGTGCGATCTCTCCAAATACCGAATCGCCGACCACATCAATAGCGATGGTACGGTGGGCTGGGCCGAATTCACGTATAACCAGGGAACGCTGATCGGCGCGGGAGTGCTGCTCGGGCACAGAGCCGAAGCCAAGATGGCGATGCAGGAGACGCAAAATGCGCTCTGCACGAATGGGATTTTGAATGTGGAGGGAACGGGGACAAACGACGCGGCGGGCTTCAAGGGCGTCTTCGCCCGATGGGCCGGCAAGTACGCCGCCGGCGACACCACCTTCAACGCCTGGCTCGACGCCAACGCGAACCAGGCGTGGGCCGAACGCAACTCGTCGGGACTAGTATGGTCGAACTGGGGCGCCCGCACCTCGGACGGCACGGTGTATTCGTGGGAATGTTCCTCGGGAGCGTCCATGATCGTGAACGCTCCGTAACACAGCCATCAGTCGTTGAGGATGTCGGGCGCGAGCGCGACATCCTCATACAACTCAGCCAAAGAAAGCGTGACATCAATCGCGGAGAGCGAAAACGCGCCGCTCAGCCCTTCTTCCGTGTGAACGAGCCAATCGACATCATTATGGCGCGTGTAAATTTCCACACGCGCCATATCCTGATTGATAATGACATAGTGCTCAAGCGACTCTATCTGCTGATAGAGCCGCCATTTGGGACCACGATCTTTAGACTCGGTTGACCCAGAAAGTATCTCAAAAATCACCGATGGATTGAGTAAAGTATCGAGATATTCTCCATCTGCGTAATTGGGTTCTCCACAGACGACGGTAAGATCCGGATAGAGGAAGTTTGCCGACCGCACCCGAACTCTAAGGTTTCCGCCTTTCGGTTTGCAAGGCTTTCTCCGTAACGCGTTGCTGAGATCACGTGTCAGATTTACGACGATTGTTTCATGGCGGCCGCTCGCGCCAGACATCGCCAGCACTTCACCCGCGATATATTCGCTTTTGAAATCCGCCATTCGATCTCTTACGAGATATTCTTCTGGTGTGATAAATGGTTCCGAGGGTTGTGCAGCCATGGAATTGTCCTTTACTGCTCAATGTTACCACAGAATCTTCACCAGAACCAACCTTGAATGAACAAGCGGCTCTCACTACGAGAACCCGAGCACGGGGTGCGGGGTGTAGGGGTCTTCTAAGGATTTGATTTCTTCGGGCGTCAGCGTGATCGACAGGGCGGCGATGGCGTCTTCGAGGTGGCGCGGTTTGGTGGCGCCGACAATCGGCGAGGTGACGCCGGGCTTTTGCAGGAGCCATGCAAGGGCGACCTGGGCGCGCGGGAGGCCGCGCAGTTCGGCGATTTCGCCGACGCGCTCGATCACTTGCCGATCGGCGTTCTCGGTGCGGCTGTACATCGTCTTCCCGAAGGTGTCCGTTTCGCCGCGCGCCGTGCTCGGCTCGCTTTCCCAGGCGCGCGCCAGTCGGCCGCGCGCCAGCGGGCTCCATGGGAGCACCCCGATCCCCTCAGCGAGGCAAAGCCCCATCATCTCCCGCTCTTCTTCTCGGTACAGCAAGTTGTAATGGTTCTGCATCGAGACGAACTTACTCCAGCCATGATGCTCGGAGAGATAAAGCGCCTTGCAGAACTGCCAGGCGTACATCGACGACGCGCCGATATAGCGCGCCTTGCCGGCCTTCACCACGTCGTGCAGCGCTTCCAGGGTCTCTTCGATCGGGACTTCGTGATCCCAGCGATGGATCTGGTAGAGATCGATATAATCCGTGCCGAGACGCTGCAGGCTGGCGTCGATCTCCGCGAAGATCGCCTTGCGCGACAATCCCGCGCCGTTGACGCCGGGACGCATGCGGCCATGGACTTTGGTCGCGATCACCAGGTCCTCGCGCTGCGCGTACTCTTTGATCGCCCGGCCCAGAATCTCTTCGCTCGATCCCGCCGAATAAACGTTGGCGGTATCAAAAAAGTTGACGCCAAGCTCCAGAGCGCGCGCGATATACGGGCGGCTCTGCTCGTCATCCAGACTCCATGGGTGAGCCCCGCGATTGGGATCGCCATAGCTCATGCATCCCAGACAGATACGCGATACCTTCAGACCTGATTTGCCAAGGTTGACATACTCCATGCAGTGATATCCTTTATGGTGATTGATCGAAACTCTGGACGCCGGTCCCAGCGAGGCGTGCGGAAACGACGGGGAGCACGCCCGAAACCGGGATCGGCGGCTCGCAGACTCTCTCGTTTGATAAACGCCATTGGGAGTAATTCGTTCCTTTCGTAACATTCCCTTAACATTCGCCGCTCGCAGCGGTCCATAAGATGCGCTATCGCTCGTGTCGTAAGATAACGATTATTAGCAAAATCTAATATACGCATGGATAAAGTTAATATTCTCTTAACACATCCGTCGGATGTGTGCTGGTAGAATCAAGGGGTCCCATGATTCTCGATACGAATATCCTTTCGGGAGATAATGAAATATGAACACTCGACGCCAAGGCTTTACGCTGATTGAATTACTCGTCGTAATCGCCATAATCGCGATTCTTGCGGCTATCCTTTTCCCGGTCTTCGCCCAGGCTCGCGAGAAGGCCCGCGCCATCTCCTGCGCCTCCAATCTTCGCCAGCTCGGAATCGCTTACGTTCAGTATAATCAGGACTACGACGAATATACGCCGGTCATCTCCAAGCAGAAGCTGCCAGGGGGAATCGACGGCACGGGTTACGTGCAAACGTGGTACATGCTGCTTCAGCCTTACGCCAAGAGCATCAAGCTGTTTGTTTGCCCGGACCGCACCCAGCCGTCCACCGCCAATGGATGCGACGATAACTTCTATAACAACGATGTTTGCTTGGGTTATGGATACAACGACGGCGTTGTGAGCGATGGCGGATACGGCCTGATCGGCGCGCAGATCAAAGACGCGAACAATAAAGCGCTGCGCCCCGGCCGCAACATCGCTCAGTTCGACAGCCCCTCCAATATGGTCGCGTTCGGCGACACCTACGACAACCCTGGATACTCTGTCGCGCTGGACAACATCCTGGCGGGCACCCTGCCGGCGACCACCGGAACTTCGTCGCTTCGCCACAACCAGCGCTTCAACTTCTGCTTCGTGGACGGCCATGTCAAAACGATCGCGTTCCAGGCGGGATTATTCAACGGCAAGTTTATTGGACGGCCGGCGAACCAGAGCGACGCTTTGAAATGGTGCTATAGCTCCACTGCGGTCGGAGATTACAGCCAGATCTCAGGCGGCGCCTCTGGCTATCCCCTCAACGGCGATGGCGAAACGTGCGCTCAGGTGGTGAGCGATATCTACGCTACCGGCACGGTAACTCCGTAATCGGAACGTGTCGTCAAGAGGAAGCCGCCCCCAGCCTTGGCAGAGGCGAGGGGCGGTTTCCAATCCATGCCGGCTCCGAATCGCAATTTTTGAATTTGCCCGACGATTCCATAGACAGGAAAGACCCCATGAAGGCTCTTGGATCTTCGGCCGGAGCGCTGGCGGTCGCCGCCGGCCTTCTCGCCATTTCACTGGCCGGATGCGCGAGCAACAGCGCCTCATCACTCCCTCCCGGCACGAACGTGACGCCTCCGCAAAGCGCGGCGACCATCGCCCAGGAAGAGCAGATGCGCCAGCAGCACAACGCTCAGAAGAATCAATAATCGATGTTGCGCACCTAAGGCTGGCGATGGAAATCGCCACGGAAGGAATGCGCAGCATCCATCAATAAACCCCTTTACGACGCCTCGCGCGTACACCTCGGAGGATCTATTATGCACGCACGTCTCGGCCTTGCCGTCTTTGGCCTCGCCGCCCTCGCCACTCTTTCCCCCGCGCACGCGGACGCCCCGGCGGCTCCGGCGGCCCCTCTGCTCACGGCGACGACGCCGGTCGCCGTTCCCGGCGGACCGGGCAAGTTCGACTGGATGATGATCGACGCGGCCCGGCATCATTTGCTGGCGTCCCATCCCAGTCACAAGACACTCGTGATCTACGATCTCGTCAAGGGCGACGTGAAGCAGATCGACACGGACGGCGCGATCAACGGCGAGGCCGTGGATGAAGCCGACAACAAACTGTTTGTCGGCGGCGGCAACCAAAAGGTCGTGGCGTTCGATCTCACCACCCTCGACAAGCTCGGCGAGGTCGCGCTGACCGGCCCCGCCGACGCCATTCTCTTCAACGCGAAAAACGGCGTCCTGTACGCCGACCATGACGACGGCGCCGAAGTTTGGATGATCGACCCGAAGACGCTCAAGATCAATGGCTCCGTGGCGATCGCCGACGCTCCCGAGGCCATCGAATACGATCCTGCGACCGACCGGCTGTATCAGAACATCAAGCCATCCAACTGCGTCCAGGTCATCAACCCGGCGACCAACAAGGTGGAGGCGACCTGGCCGACCGCGCCGATGACTTCCCCGCATGGCATCGCGATCGACAGCGCCGGCGGCCGGATCTTCGCCGCCGGGCAGGGCAAGGTCGATCTGATGGATATCAAAACCGGCAAAGTGCTTGCGACCGTGGATATTGAGCCGGGATATGTCGATCAAATCGCATTCGACTCCAGCCGCAAGCGTCTTTACTGCGCGAGCAGCGCCGGGGTAATCTCCGTGGTGGATGAGACGGCGGACGGCGCGACGCTCGCCGGCAAAGTCACGGTCCCGAAGGGAACGCATACGCTCGCCGTGGATCAGTCCACGGGCGATGTCTGGATTTCTTACTCCGACGCCGCCGGCAGCAATCTCCAGAAGTGGTCGCCCGCGAAATAAGCCGCAACATCAATATCGAGAGTCCCATGTCACAAATCACACGCCGTCAATTTCTTCAGTCCGCCGGAGGCATTACCTTCCTGGCGCTGATGCCCGTCGGTCGCGGCCTCTTCGCCGCGACCGACCCCACCCTGCCCCGCTTCACCGCGCTGCCCTATCTCCAGCCGGGATACGCCAGCCATCTCAAGCATGGCGAGGAAAGCGTCGTCATCGCCTGGCAGACCGAGCACACCCCGACCGATTTCCAGCTCCAGTTCGGCCCCACGAACGCCTACGGCAAAAAGGGCGCGATCACCCGCACCGAGCGATGGCAGGGTCCCAATGACGCCGATCGGCGCTTCAATTACGCCGCGTCGCTGACGGGCCTGCATCTGAACACACGGTATTCGTATCGCCTGGTCGGCAACGGCAAGACGATCGCCGAAGGCGAATTCACGTCGCGCAAAGGGCGCGGCGAGAAGGTCAAATTCGTCGCCTTCGGGGATAACTCTTACGGCGATCCCGGCGAGCTGGCGGTCGCCTATTACGCCTATCAGTCGCACCCGGATTTTATCATGAACACCGGCGACAACGTCTATGAAAGCGGCCTGGATCACGAGTACGCCAAGTACTTCTTCCCGGTTTATAACGCCGATGTGGCCGACCCCAAAGTCGGGGCGCCGCTGCTGCGCTCGGTCCCGTTCTATACGGTCCTCGCCAACCACGACGTCCACCACAAAGATCCCAACAAGCGGCCCATCGCCAACTTTGACAAGGACCGCGACGCCCTTGCCTACTACACGGCGATGCACCTGCCCTTGAACGGCCCCAAAACCACGGGCAGCTCCACGCCCACGATGGGCGACGCCGCGCTTATCAGCGACTTCCACGAATGCGCCGGTCCTCGCTACCCGCAGATGGCGAACTATTCGTTCGATTACGGCGACGCGCATTTCCTGTGCCTGGACTCGAACGTCTACATCGACCCCACCAACGCCGCGCTGCGCGACTGGATCTCCGCCGATCTGAAGGGAACAGACGCCCTCTGGAAGTTCGTCGTCTACCACCATCCGGCGTTCAATGTGGGCGACAATCACTACAAAGAGCAGCAGATGCGCGTGCTCTCCCCGCTCTTTGAAGCCCATGGCGTCGATTTCTGCCTGCACGGCCACGAGCACACCTACCAGCGCACCATGCCCCTGCGCTTCGCGCCAACTGACACCACCAACGCCAACCCGAACCACGCCGACGACCGTCGCGTCCCCGGAACCTTCACGCTGGACACGAAGTTCGACGGCGCCGCTCACACCAAGCCTGACGGCGTCCTCTACATCACCACGGGGGCCGGCGGCAAGGAGCTCTACGATCCCGGCTTCGACACCGATCCGACAAAGTGGCTCCACGAAGACGACAAAAACGTCGCGTACGTCTCCAAGTTCGTCTCCAGCGTCCACTCCTTCACCGTCATCGAAATCGACGGCCCCTCGCTCACACTCACACAGATCGACGAAAACGGCGTGGAACTCGACAAGATCCACGTCACCAAGGCGTAATTTGGCGGCGAACAAGAGTATACGGCGCGTTCCCCATGGGAAACGCGCCGTTTTTTCATGCCGTCTCGCAAATCTGTCCTGCGGGTACACTATGGGATATGAGCGATGCAAAGTTCGACCAAATCCTGCGCGGCGCGGATCCGCGGGAGTGTATCGTCGCGCTGGAAACCGGCGACCGCGACGCCACCTTGTTTATCCGTAACGCGGACGGGGTTTCCCAGGTCAGCGTCCCATTTGTTCCCTGGCTGATTACCGACAGCGCGCAGTCGTTCCCTGGCGCGGAAGTGACGGAGCTGGAAGGCGAAGGACATCGCTTTCTGACCCGCTTTCCCAGTGGCTGGCGAGCGTATCAAGAGGCGAAGCGCGCTCTGCGCGATACTCCCCAGGTCTCGGTGATGCAGTACGGCAGCGCGGCCAAGCAGTTTCTCATCGCCGGCGGATATACGCTCTTCAAAGGCATGGCGTTTGACGATGTCGTGCGCATGCAGATCGATATCGAAACGACCTCGCTCGATCCCATGGCCGTGGGCGCGGGCATCTTCCTGATCTCCATCTCCGACACGCGCGGGTTCCAAACGGTGCTGAGCGGGACCGAATCGTCAATGCTGCGCGAGCTGCTGGCGATTGTCGCCGAGCGCGATCCCGATGTCATCGAAGGCCACAACTTCTACTCCTTCGACGCGCCTTATATCCTGGCTCGCTGCGCGGACCTGGGCGTCGCGCCCACGTTTGGGCGTCTCGGCGTCCCGGCCAGTGTCGGCATGGAGCGCAACTGCGCCATCGGCGGCAACTCGCGTCCGTACACCCCGATCTACTTCCATGGGCGGCACATCCTCGACACGCTCTTTCAAGTGCAGCGCTTCGACTGGGCGAAGGCGCAGTTGTCGTCTTACGGTCTGAAGGAGTGCGCGCAGACTTACGGCATCGCGCCGCCGGACCGTGTCTATTTAGACCGCTCGGATATCGTCGAGATTTACAAAGCCGATCCCGAAAAAGTAAAGACTTACGCCTTGCAGGACGTTCAGGAGACGGGGGCGCTGGCGGCGCTGGTCGCGCCAACGGAGTTCTACCAGACGCAGATGGTTCCGGACACCTTTCAGAGCGTCGCGGTGACCGGCAGCGGCGAGAAGATTAACTCCATCTTTGTCCGCGAGTATTTACGGCAAGGCCGCGCGATCCCCAAGCAAAAACCGTCCAAGCCCTACCCCGGCGGCTACACCGAAGTGCGCGTCACCGGCGTCATCCGCCCCATCGTCAAGGCCGACGTCGAAAGCCTCTACCCCAGCCTCATGCTCGTTAACAAGATCGCGCCCGCCTCCGACAGCCTGGGCGTCTTTCTGCCCCTGCTCGCCGAACTCACCAATCGCCGCCTCGAAGCCAAGCGCAAGCTCAAAACCGCTGGCGAAGACACGCACGAGCACCACTACTGGGACGGCCTGCAAAACTCGTTCAAGACCCTGATCAACTCGTTCTACGGCTACATCGGCGGCCCGTTTTATTTTAACGACTTCGACGCCGCCCGCCGCGTGACCGAGGCCGGACAGGAGATCGTCAAGCAGATCGCCGCCGACCTGGAAACGCACGGGTCGCGCGTCATCGAGATCGACACCGACGGCGTTTACTTCCAGCCCCCGCCCGATGTCCGCACGCCCGAGGAAGAGTACGTCTACGTCGACAAGATTGGGAGCGCCCTGCCGCAAGGCATTCGCCTCGCGCACGACGGCTCCTACGCCGCCATGATCTCCCTGAAGATGAAGAACTACGTGCTGGAGGAGCACGGCGGCCGCAAGATCTTCAAAGGCTCGTCCCTGCGCTCCCGCTCCGACGAGCGCTACGGCCGCCGCTTCCTCAACGACGCCGTCGATCTCTTGTTAGCCGACCGTCTGGACGATCTCGCGCAGCTCTACAAAGATCTGATCGTCAAGATCGAGGCCGACCAGATGCCCATCGACCAGCTCGCCAAACGCGAACGCGTCACCGAGAAGTTCCTGAACTCCGAGATGCGTAAACGCGCTGCTGAGGCGATCAAAAACGCCGACATCAAACAAGGCGACTTCGTCGCCTTGTATCAAAGAGCGGACAAATCCCTCGCCCTTCTCGAAGACTACAACCACGACGCCGACACCGAATACTACGCCGCCAAACTGCACAAATTCGCCTCCCGCCTTCGCGAAGCCGTCGGCGAAGACCAGTTCGACACGCTTTTCCCCAAGCCGCTCCCAATCAAAAAGCGGCCCGATCCCTCGCAGATGACGATGGATTTATTTGGCTAAGATCGCATTCGGTCTTGACAGTTTTCGATTCTGTAATTATAATTATTTCAGTATGGCGGCAAGCAGCAAATTTTCCATCGCGGTTCACGTTCTTTCCTGCCTGGAGTACTCCGACCGGCAGTGGGGCCAGCCCCAGATGAACTCGGCGGACCTCGCTCTGAGCGTGAACACCAATCCGGTGATCATTCGTAACCTTTTGAGCGAGCTGAGCAAGGCGGGCCTGGTGATCTCGAAGGAAGGAAAAGGCGGCGGAGCGCGTCTCGCCAGAGCGGCGTCCGCGATTACGCTCGACGAAGTTTACGCGGCGGTCGAGCGCGCCGAAATGCTGGCGCGCAATCCGCGCCCGGCGCATCTGCCGTGTTCAGTGAGCTGCGGCGTTAAGAACGCGCTGGAGCCTGTGCTCGGCAGCGTCAATCACGCCATACTGAGCGCACTGAAGGAAAAAAATCTCAGCGAGATCGTCGATCAAATTATGGGCGTCTGATCGGCGCTTATTATTTGCCGAAAACTGTAATTTATTTTATTACAGTTAATAATGATAAGGAGAAAACAAATGCGTTATCAGATCTTTGGAAGACGGACCGGCCTGCGCGTTTCGGAGCTGTCGCTCGGATGCGGGACGTTTGGCACAACCTGGGGCTACGGCGCGGAGCCGGCGGAGGCGCGCCGGATCTTTGACAGTTACGTGGAAGCGGGCGGCAACTTCTTCGACACCGCCGACGCCTATCAGTCGGGAGAATCCGAGCGCCTTCTCGGCGAGTTCATCGCCGCAAACCGTGATGATTTCGTCGTTGCGACCAAATATACAATGGCGATCGCGCCGGGCGCCGGGATCTCCGTCACCGGCAACAGCCGCAAGAACATGGTCCGGGCGGTCGAGGCGAGCCTGAAACGGCTGAACACGGATCGGATCGATCTTTACTGGGTTCACCACGCCGACGAAGTCACGCCGATGGATGAGATCATGCGCGGCCTCGACGATCTGGTCCGCGCCGGCAAGATCCTCTATATCGGCCTTTCCGATTTCCCGGCGTGGCGGACGGCCTATGCGGCGACGCTGGCCGATATGCGCGGCTGGGCGCCGCTCGCCGGCCAGCAGATCGAATACAGCCTGGTCGAGCGCACCCCGGAGCGCGACCTGCTGCCGATGGCGCAGGCGTTTGGTCTGGGAACGGTCGCATGGTCTCCGCTGGGCGGCGGCCTGCTCACGGGCAAGTATCGAAGCGGCGACAAAGACGCGCGGTCCGGGTCGAACCTCGCCGCCCTGCTGCACGTCGAAAATGACGCCCGCAAAACCGCAACTCTGGATGCGCTGGAGACCGTCGCGGAGGAAATCGGATTCGATCCGGGGCAGACGGCAATCGCCTGGGTGCTCGCCAAAGGACACATCCCCATCCTTGGCCCGCGCACGCAGGCTCAGCTCGCCGGCAATCTCGGCGCCGTAAACGTGACGCTTTCCGCCGACCAAATCCAGCGCCTCGACGACGCCAGCGCGATCTCTCTGGGATTCCCGCACGAGCTGAAGACACGCTTTGCGGAAGTGCGAGAAGGCACGATGGGCGGCGTCCCGCATCTGTTCGACCTCTCGCCCATCCCCGTGCGATAAAAAATCGCCCTTCTCACGCCGACCAAGGGCGTGAGAAGGGCGCAGTTTTTCGATTGTGTAATTCTGTAGTAAGGCCGGCGAAATGCATGAAGACGAGAAAGGCGGCGCTCAGAACGCGCCGTCGGGGGCGCGGAAGAATTCGCTGAGCAGGTTTGTCAGCAGGGTCGGGCGCTCGTCCAGGAAATAGTGGCCGCTGTTCTCGATCTTGATGACGCGCGTATGCTTCGCCTGACGCGGGAGTGCGTCTTTGAGCCAGGCGTACCCCGTAGACCCCAGGCCGAGGATCGGCATCTTCAGGTTGTTGTATTTCTTGTTGTCGACGATATCCTTGGGGAAGGCCTGGAACCAGGAGTCCCCGCCATGGATGCCGGCCTGCGTCGCATAGGCGGAGGTGAAGACGGCGCGGTCACGGGCGTCAATGGAGCTCGAATCCTTGGTGAGATAATCGAACGCCCAGTTCTGCAAGATCCCATAGCGGCCGGCAAACAGCTTTTCCGGCAAATCGGGGACCTGCATCACCGAGAACCACCAGGGGAAGAGCGGATGCGCGGCATCGATCTTCTTGCCAAATTTCCCATACTCAGGCAGGATCGGGATCGATTTGAAGGCGTCGTAGGGGTGGGGAACGTCCATCACGGCCAGTTTTCGAGTCGCCTCGGGATGGTTCGCGGCGAAGCTGAAGGCGACCATCGAACCGATATCATGGCCGGCGATATTGACTTTAGTATATCCCAGGTGGCGCACCAGTTGGTAAACGTCCTCGGCCATCGTCTTCTTGTCGTAGCCGCCGGCGGGTTTGTCCGTGGCGCCCATGCCGCGAATGTCCACCACGATGACATGGAAGCGCCGCCCCAGCGCCGGCATGACTTTGTGGTACTCCCACCACGTCTCCGGCCAGCCGGGCAGCAGCACGAGCGGCGCGCCCTTGCCGCCCGCGACATAGTGCATCTGGATTCCATTGACCTTCGCGGAGCCGTTCTCAAAGCCAGGAAGCGTCTTCACAAGCGCGGCGTCCGATGTATCGAATTGGCCGCTCCCCTGCCCCATCGCCGCGCCATGTCCCGCAAGCGCGAACGCCGCCGCCAGCCCCGCGCCGCCTATTCGTATTCGCCGAGAGAGATTCCCAAGTTTCATTGGAGGTTTCCTTTCCATATTTCGTAGCATCATTAGTATCCCGGGCAGGTATTATCAAGGCATTATAAATTCGGCCGAAACGCGTTCCCATGGATCAGGAACGAGGGAATCTCGCCATGCCTTTATCGGAAACCGGAGCTCCGCCGCTCGCGATCGCCCTGTTCGGCCCCATGCGCGTCACCACGAACGGGAGTCCCGCGCCTCGGCTGCGCTCCCGCAAAACCCTCTGGCTCCTCGCGCTGCTGACCCTGCGCCACGGCCGGCCGATCGAGCGCGAATGGATTGCGGGAACCCTGTGGCCCGAGACGACCCAGAGTCAGGCGTACGCCGGTCTGCGGCCGATCCTCACCGAACTGCGGCAAATGCTTCAAGCCGAGAGTCATCGTCTCCAATCCCCGAGCCGGCATACCCTTCTTCTGGATCTGGATGGCGCGGAGATCGACGTGATCACGTTCGACGCCGCGATGGCGTCCCAGAATCCGGCGGCGATCGAGCGCGCCGCCGCTCTGTATCACGGTCCGCTGCTGGAAGGGTGTTTCGAGGAATGGGCGCTGCCGGAGCGCGCCCAGCGGGAAAAGCAGTGCCTGACCGCCCTGCGAATGCTGTCGCAAAACGCCCTCGCCGCCGGAAACGCCGGCGCCGCGGCAGAGTTTTGCCGGCGCGCGGCGGCCATCGATCCATGGCGCGACACAGCGCAGCGCGAATGGATGGAGGCCCTGGTCCAGGCCGGAGACAGCAACGCGGCGCTTCAGGTCTACCGAGACTTCGTCCATCTTCTCAGCAGCGATCCCCAGGCGGCGCCCGACGCCCAAACCACCCTCCTTTACACACGTCTGCGCAAGGAAGCGCGCCGCCGCAACGCGCCGCCGGCGCCCGCCGGCGGGGAAGGCGAGACGGAGAAAACGGCTCCTCAGAGCGCCGGATATCTGCCCAGCCCGTTGACGGAGATGATCGGCCGGGAGGACGAGCGGGTGGATCTGGCGGCCAGGCTGGGACGCTCCCGGCTGGTGACCATTACCGGCCCGGGCGGCGTCGGCAAGACGCGCCTGGCGATCGGAGTCGCAAACGATGCGCTCGCGCGCTATCCCGACGGCGTTTGGATGACGGCCCTGGAGACGCTCACGGACGGCGCCATGGCCGCGTCCTGCATCGCCTCCCACCTGGGAGTGCGTGAAGAGGCCGCGCGCGCCCCGCTGGAAAGCCTGACGGACCATTTGCGCCACAAAAAGCTCCTGCTGGTGCTCGACAACTGCGAGCATCTTCTGGACGCCTGCGCGCGGATCGCGGCGCATCTGCTGCGAGAATGCCCGGGCGTGCGGATCCTGGCGACGAGCCGCGAAGCGCTGGGGATCGTGGGAGAAACCGCCTGGACGACTCCTTCGCTGGATGTCCCCGCGCCGGACCATCTTCCGGCGGGACACGCGACACAAGTCCGCGTCCTCTCAGGCTATGAAAGCGTGCAGCTATTTGTCGAGCGGGCGCAGGCGGCGAACCGCGCGTTCGCGCTGACGGGAAACAACGCGCTCTCGGTCGCCCGGATCTGCTATCAGACGGAAGGGATCCCGCTCGCCATCGAACTCGCCGCCGCGCGCATCAAGTCCATGACGCCCCAGCAGATCGAAAACCATTTGGACGATTATCTAGGGCTCCTGAGCCTCGGCGGACGCGCTTCGGCCTCCCGCCAGCAAACGCTGCGCGGGACATTCGATTGGTCTTACGCCCTGCTCAATGACCAGGAGCGTCGGCTGCTCGCCCACCTTTCGGTCTTTGCCGGCGGCTGGAGCGTGGAGGCGGCGGAGCAAGTCCATTCCGGCGAGTCCGCCCCCAGTACGCAAATCCTCAATTTGCTGACTTCCCTGGTGGATAAATCCCTGGTCGTGTTTGAAGACCAGGAATGGAACGGAAATGGCCGCTACCGTCTGCTGGAGATGGTGCGTCAATATGCATCCGAGCGCTTGCTGGAAAGCGGAGAGCTGGATCAAGTCCGAGCACGGCATTGCGATTGGTGTCTCTCACTCGCGGAAGAGGCGGAGGCGCACGCCAATCAGCCGGACTCACACTTATGGAACGCTCGGCTGGAGAAGGAGCACGGCAATCTGCGCGCGGCGCTGCGGTGGTCCGCTCAGGACACGCGGCGCTCCGGAGCCTACTTAAAACTGGCCGGCGAGATGCGAACTTTCTGGTACATGCAGGGATATTACTCGGAGGGCCTGGAACATCTGCGAACGGCCTTAGAGGGGACGGATCCGCAGCCCCCGGCCATCGCGCGAGGGACGGCGCTGAACGGCTTAAGCGTCCTGCTGTATTGTCAAGGGCGACAGATTGAGGCGAGAGAAGCGCTGCGGGAGGCGCTGGAGATACACAGAGCGCTGGAAGACACGGCGGGAATCGCCCGGTCTCTCGCCAATCTCGGCAATATCGAATGCGCGCTGGGAAATTACGCCTCGTCCATGACGCTCTTTGAGGAAGCGCTCGCGATTCGCCGTGAAATTGACGACAAGGCGGGAATCGCTTCGTCGCTCATCGCGCTCGGCGCGATATCGATCGTGAGGGGCGATTATCTGACGGCGAGAACCCAGTACGCGGAGGGCCTGAAGATGCGAAGAGAGATCGGCGTCACGCATCTGATCGCGAATGCGCTTACCAAGTGCGGAGATATCGATCATCTCCAAAAGGAGTACGCGTCGGCCCAGCGGCAGTATGAAGAGGCGCTGGCGATCTATGGCGCAAGCGGCAACCGACGCGGCGTGGCCGACTGCCTGGGCTGTCTGGGCAACGTCGCGCTCGCGCGAGGCGATGAGGTTTCCGCGCGCGCTTTTTATGACGACAGCCTGCGCGTTCGCCGAGAGCTGGGAGAGCAAAGAGGCGTCGCCACGCTGCTGTCCTGTCTCGCCAGCGTCTCCCAATCCGAGGGCGACTACGAAACGGCGCGAACCATGCATCAAGAAAGCCTGAGCCTCCAGCGAGAGCTGGAAGACAAACACGGCATCGCCCGAAGCCTTCAGGGGCTGGCGGAAGCCCTGCTGGCGCAAGGCCGCGCCGGAGAGGCGGCGACGCTCTTTGGGGCGTCTCACGGGCTGCGCGCCAGTCTTACCGCCGCTCTCACGGCGCGCGAACAAGAAACCGATCAACACCACATCGATCAATTGGGCCAAGCGCTGGCGCCGGACGCCGTCGCCCAGGCCTGGGAACGAGGCCGCGCGATGACCTGGGCGCAGGCGGTGGAGCACGCCCTTGCGGACGATCGGGCCGCTGGCGAACTTCCCGCGCCTCAGTAAGCTCTGCGCTATTGAGCGCCGCCCGCCTTCATAAACCCCTGCCCCCCAAGCCAGTACAACAGATCCGCCGTCCAGGGATGGACGTGGGTGAAGGGCGGCGTGTCGTCGCCCAGTCCGACGCCATGTCCGCCATGTTGGTAGATGTGCAGGTCGAAGGGGACATGGTTCTTTTGGAGCGCCTGCGCGAACATCAGGCTGTTCTCCACGGGAACGACATTGTCTTCCTGGGTCGCCCAGACAAAGCATGGGGGCGTCTGAGCCGTCACCTGCTGCTCGCTGGACATGCGCGCAATCGCCGCAGCGCTTGCATTGGCTCCCAGCAGGTTGTCGCGGCTGCCCTCATGCGTGAACGGCTTAGCCATGGTGATTACCGCGTAGCAAAGCACGCCCAGATCCGGACGCGAGCTTTCACGCTCGATCGGATCGGCCGCCTTGGGGTCGCCGGCGTCAAAATGGGTGGCGAGGCTTGACGCCAGATGCCCGCCGGCGGACGATCCCATGACGCCCACGCGATGCGGATCGATCTTCCAATCGGCTGCCTTCGCCCGAATCGTCCGGATCGCCCGCGACGCATCCCCCAACTCCACCGGATCGTGATAGCCATGCGATCCCAATCGGTATCTGAGCACGAACGCCGCGATCCCATGCTGATTGAGCCATAGCGCATAGGCCGATCCTTCATGGTCCATGACCACGCCGGCGTAGCCGCCCCCCGGCAGAACCAGCATCGCCGCGCCCGTCGCCTTGCCGGCGTCCGGCAGGTAAGGCGTCAGCGTCGGAATATCGTCCGGCGTCGTCCCGTGCGCCCCGGGAGCGTCGCCGGCCCAGAGACGCATCTCCGCCGGAGCGGGCGTCTCTGCGCGTGTGTTGGACGCAGTATTAATGGTTAACATCGTTAGTCCTAAGAGTAGAAAGGTTTCGATTTTCATAAGCGTTTGAAGACGGCGCGACTGACCAGAGAGTCTTTCCAGTCACAACTCGACAGAGCGGCCGGAATTGGTGTTTAGATAGCGCCGTCTCCTTCGATCATCAATCGATACAAATACCACTCCTTCATACGATTGGCGCCCAGCCCTTCGTAGACCTTCTGGGCGTTGACGTTCCAGTCCAAACACGTCCACTCCATTCGGCCGCAGCCGCGTTCATGGGCGAGGGCGATGCAGTGGCTGAGCAGCGCCTTGCCGACACCGCGCTTGCGGTGGTCGGGGAGCACGAAGAGGTCTTCCAGGTAAAGGGTCGGCTTGGCGAGGAAGGTGGAGTAGGTCTCGAAGATGAAGGCGTAGCCGACCGGGCCGGGCGCGCCGTCGATTTCGGCGAGGTAGGCTTCAAACTTCGGCCGGTCGCCAAAGCCATGGTCGATCAGGCGGGCGCGCGCGTCGGCGTCGGGCGGCGGCAGGCGCTCAAAGTCGGCGAGAGCCGTGATGAGCGAGATCAGCGAATCGGCGTCGGCGCGCTCAGCGCGCCGGATGATCGGAGTTTCCATGGTGTGGTTGTACCCGAAAGTGTCAACGGCAGCCGGAAGAATCCAATAGCGCCTGGACGGCGAGCTCTAAATCGTCGGTGCAGCGCGCAACGGTGGCGCGGCGGCTCAGACGGTAGGTCTCCGTGTAGCGCGCCAGATCGATCGGAGCCCCGACGCGCACGATGGCCTTGCGCATGCCGCGCAGGCGCGCCTCGCCAAAGACTTCGATCTCCAGCCGGCGAATGTTGTCCGCCATCCGCTCGGGCGTGGGCTTGGCGCGCACATAGTTGTCTTCCACGGCGATCCAGTTGGCGACGCGGTTCAAATCACGCACCAGAGGCTTCACGCGCGCGGCTTGCTCGCGATGCAGCTGTTCCCGGTAACGCGTCCGCTCGGCGTGCGGATCGTCGCTGGTGACCTCATAAACGTGGTTCATGATGGCGCGCATCCGCTCCGGCAGCGTCATCTCTCCCGTGAACGCAAACCCCGTCAGCGCCGCCGCGCGGTCGAGCAGCACGGACTTCATCAGCTCCATCCGCCCGGTCAGGTCCGCGCCGGGGCGCACACGCTCGGCGGGATCGACTTTGACACCGTATTCGTCTTCCAGATCGCCGAGCATCGCGATGCCGATCCGGCGCAGACGGTCATACGAATTGCCGGTCATCGATTCGCGTCCCAGCACCGCGCGCTCCAGGCCGGTCAGGGCGCGGTCGATCGGGACGGTCATATCCTCGACAAAGCAATAGCGCACGGCGACCGGCAGCAGCGCAATGGTTTCGCCTTCCCGCCCCTGCTTGCGCAAATCATCCATCGCCCAGAACGCCAGCTGCGCGACGCCCGATTGGAACGGCAGCAGTGTGTCGTTCTGCGAATAAACCTCGCCTTCGGGAAAGATCACGACCTTGCCGCCATTCTCGGCGAGCAGATCCCGAGTCATCCGAAACGATTCCCGGTCCGCCGTTCCGCGCACAACGGAATATGCGCCCAGCCGTTCGATGATCATGCCCCATAAGCCGAACCAGGAGTTAAAATTCTCGCGGCAGGCCAGATAATAAAACGGCAGATCCGCCGCCTGGGACAGGGCAAACAACAAAGCGGGATCGCAATTGGTGGGGTGGTTAGGAGCGATCAACAGACGACTGCCGCTCAGAGATCGCATCAGCGCCAGATCGGCGGGCGAAATCTCCACTTCGGACACGGCGCAGCCATGGCGCAAAAGCATCGGCAGCATCCGATACACAAGACGCAGGAGCGTGGAATTCAAATGGGGTGGACGAAAATCCATGCCCTCCGCGCGGCGTGGCGCCGCAGAAACGCCGGGGCCTGAAAGTGTCATATGGAATTCATTCGTGACGGCTTCGAAAAGTTCCTGCCGCAATCACCGCATTTGAGCCTTTTTGCAGTAAAATACCCTATAGGAAAATACATACAAAATGTACGCCCCGCCGTTCACCCCACGCTCGGTTTACAGGAATTAGCAATGAATACGATCCGTACTCGCGCAGCCTTTACTTTGATTGAGCTCCTCGTCGTCATCGCCATCATCTCGATCCTCGCCGCCATTCTCTTCCCGGTCTTCGCGAAGGCCCGGGAGAAGGCCCGGCAGATATCCTGCATGAGCAATTTGCGGCAGCTGAATTTAGGATTTCAGCAGTACACTCAGGACAATGACGAGATCCTTCCGGGATCGACGGATAGCGGCCGAGGAGGAAGCGGAATCCTTGGCGGCTGGACATACTTCTCCGCTGTCCACCAATTCGATCCGTCGCTCGGCAGCGTCTACCCCTATGTCAAGAGCGCGCAGATCTATGTCTGCCCAAGCGATTCCGACGGCCAGAACGGCCGCCAAAGTTACGCAATCAACGGATGCGCGCAGCTGGATCCGATCAACAATGTCAATCAGGGAAAAACGCTGGCCTCTTTCGACGCCCCGGCCGACAATATGCTGCTCGGAGAGGAAGCCGACCAGAACAACCAGGCGAAATCCACGGATGACGGTTTTCTTGTGGGATCAGGCAACTACTTCTCTTCCCGTCACACCGGCGGTTCGAACGTTTCGATGATCGACGGCCACACCAAGTGGTTCGGCTACGACACCCTGAACACGCGGCGTATTATGGACGGAGGCGATGGCAAGTCGGCGTGCGCCGGCGGTTAGGATGGGGCGCCGCAGGACGAGAGGTCATCCCTCTCGTCCCTTATTTTTTGCCTAGCGCGAAGTCGATTCGCTCCTGCAAAGGCGGGTGGGAAAATAGCCAGAACTTGATGAACGGCGGCGGGTTGGGATCGGACAGGTTCTGCTCGGACAGTGACACGAAGCCGCGCGCCATCGCCGCCCGGTCGCCCGTGACTTGCAGGCCGTAGGCGTCCGCCGCATGCTCCACACGGCGGGACTGCCAGTTCACGATCGGCTCGGAGAAGAAACTGAGCGCGCTGACGACAAGAAAGATCGCCGGGATCGCGGCGTAATCACGCGCGTCGCGCAATCTCCAGCGATCTCCCCAGCGCGCGATCAACCGATCGTAACACCCGCGCGCCAGCGGCAGCGCGATCAGCAATCCCGCGAAGGTTTCCAGAAATCCCCAATAGAGATGCTTGAGCACATAGTGCCCCATCTCGTGCCCCACAATCGCCACGACTTGATCGGGCGGCATCTTCTTCAGTGTGGTGTCCCAGAGCACGATCCGCGCCGACGTCCCCACCCCGTTCACATAGGCGTTGGTCTCATCGGTCTGCCGGCTCTTGTCCGCCACCAAAATCGGCGCATCCGGAATGCCGGCCGTCGCCGCCAGCGCTTCGATCCGTGTTTTCAAGGGGCCGGGCGCCATCGGCGTGAATTTATTGAAAATAGGATCGACGATCAGGGGCGACGCGAACATGCCGACGGCGATCAGCGGTATGCACGCCAGCCACAATCCTAGCGGCCAGCGGCGCGGCGAGCGCCCCATCAGCCAGAAGACGAGCCAGAGCACGGGAACGGTCGTCGCCACGTCCACCAGATGCGACTTCGCGACATCGCCCATCCACGCCCCGAAGCTTTGATGAGAAAGGCCGTAAGCGTGGTCGAGCCAGTAGCCGCTGTACAGAATGAGCGGGAGGCGAATCACCCAAAACGCCAGCGTGAATAGCACGTAATACCAGAGCAGCGTGAGAAACCGCCGCTGGGAGAGCCGTTCCGCCAGATCCCGCAGGCGCGCGGATAGCCCCGTCGTCAGCAGCGCCCAGAGCGCCAGCAGTCCGTACGCCGTCCCCGCAAAATACAGAAGATACCGGGTCTGGGAGTATCGACGGGCGGCGGGAGTGACAACCGGCGGCCGCACTTCCTCAGACGACGCCCCAAGAGACGCCCGCGCCAGCGCGCCCGACGGCGAGACCAGTTCCGGCGGCGCGGAGCGCATGCCCATTCGCGGCGGAGCGGCGCCAATGGGAAGACAGCAAAGCAGGAGCAGAAGCGCGAGCAGAGTACGCATGGGAGGCCTTTCGAAACACAGCGGCGGGGCTTCGGGTACAATTCTACCCATGAATACGACGGAACGGAAACTGGTGTTCGCGCCCTGGGGCTCGGATACATACGGCGATGATATTTTGCTCTTCGAGCACGGCCTGCTCTTCGGCCTTGAGCTGGCGGTGGAGACCGCCGGCGGGATGAGCTTCGCCGATGTCCACGAGGTCCTCGGCGGCGCGGACAAGCGGGAGCGCCCCATGCCGGCGCTCGCCGAGGCCGACGTGCGCGCCCTGGCGGCCCGGGCGAAGTGCGACGTCTTTGTCGACGGTATGTTTCAGTGCAAGCGCGATCCGGAAACCGGCGGCCTGACCGAAGTCATCGTCGCGATGCGTCTATTTTTCCCCAAGGAAGACAAATTCGAAGCGCCCGACGCCCTGCTGTTCCACACGTTTCAGCCCGAAGGAACGCCCGCCAAGCTCACGCCGGACTACGATATTTTTATCGCCCTGCAATATCAGCTCAGCGAAGCGCTGTTCGCCGCGCTGAAGATCAATCCGCCGATCTCATTCACAACGGACACGCTGCAAGTCACGCCGCGATGGGACGCCTATGAGCTTTTGATCAAGGGCAAGCGCTTGACCCAGATCGCCGAAAACAAGCTGGGCTACTACGAGCAGGCCCTCCAGCGCGATCCGCAGTTCTTCCTCGCGCTTTACAATAGCGCCATGCTTTACAAAACCCAGACCGATTACCACAGCGCCCGCAACCGACTGATGCGCGCCGCCAGCGCCACCGAGGATCCCCGCCTGCTCGGCGACGTTTACTTCGAGCTCGGCTTGGCGTCGATCTATCTGGGCGACACCAAAACTGCCCGCAACTTCTGGGAAAAAGCCTTGGAGTACGGCGGTGAAAACCCGTCGCTTTACGTCAATATGGCCGGCACTTACGAGCAGGAAGAAAAGTGGGCGGAGGCGCGCCAGCTCAACGAGATGGCGCTGGACAAATTCCCGGATTTCCACAAAGCCATCGTCAATCTGGCGCGCCTGCACGCCATGATGGGCCAGCTCGACCAGGCGATCCCCCTCTACGAACGCGCCCTGGAACTCCAGCCCGACGACGCCCTCCGCCACTCCGTCCTCGGCGGCTGCTACCTCGCCGCCGACCGCATCGAAGACGCCCGCGCCCAATTCGAACGCGCCGTCGAAATCGACCCTGAAAGCGATCCCGGCAAATACGCCCAGCAGGAGCTCACAAAGATGGGCCCGGCGAAGCCCGAAGGTGGGGACGATGACGAAGGGAAAAAAAAGAAACGGTGGGGACTTTGGTAGGGCGCCGAGTTAGGTTTTTCGATGCTCGATCAAAAGGGATCGCGAATATAAAATCCACGCGTTTGCATCGCGGATGTAAAATCCACGTATGGGAAGCCTTCGGCTAATTGTCCGTGCCGGACAAACAAATCTCTGTGGTCGATAAACCATCGTTTGTCCGTCTGGCACGGACGGTTAGCCCGAAGGGCTCCAAGGCGTAGGTTTTATACCCGCGATGCAAACGCGTGGAATTTCTATACCTGCTTGATTACTCACTCCCACAAACAATATCGATCTCAGCCCACAATCTCCACCACAACCTTCCCCAGCGCGCCCTTTTCCACCTCCGCGTGCGCGTCCATCGCCGTTTCCATCGTGAAGCGGCGCTCGTTTAAGAGCGGCGTTAGCTTTCCTGCCTCGGCGAGCTTAGTTGCTTCGCGCAGGATCTCGCCGTGGTGGGCGCGGCCTTTGCCGGTGAGCAGCGGCAGCAGGGTGAAGACGGCGGAGTAGGTGGCGGCGCGGAAGGACAGGGGCGAGAGGTCATAGGGGCCGCGTCCCAGACAGCTGACCGCGTGGCCGGTGTAGGTCTTGACGGCGCGGAAAGTGTCGTCCAGCGTAGTTCCGCCCACGGTGTCGTAGACGACATCGAATCCCTCGCCGTCTGTATACACGGTGACGTACTCTTCCACGGACATGGCTTTGTAATCGATCGGCGTCGCGCCGAAGCGCTCGGCGATTTCTTTCTTTTGCGGCGAGACGGTCGCGAACACCTCGGCGCCTAGGGCGCGTGCGAGCTGCACCGCGACATGGCCCACGCCGCCCGCGCCGCCGTGGATCAGAACTTTCTGCCCAGCCTGCACGTGAGCCTGGTCCACCACTCCCTCCCAGGCCGTGATGAACACCAGCGGCAGAGCGGCGGCCTCGCGCATCGTAAGATTGGCGGGCTTGCGCGCGAGCAGACGGGCGTCCACGGCGGCGAACTCCGCGAGCGTTCCTGGAATTCCGGCGACGCCGCCCGTCATGCCGTAGACCTCATCGCCGATCTGGAAATCGTCAACGCCAGGCCCGACGGATTCGACGACGCCGGTGAGATCCATTCCCAAAACTGCGGGAAGGGGGTTCTTGGCGTGTCCGCCCCTGCCGGCTCGGATTTTCGTATCGAGCGGATTGACGCCGCTGGCGTGAATCCGCACCAGCGCTTCGCCCGCTCTCGGTTCGGGACGCGCGATCTCGGTGAGTTGGAGCGGCCCATTCTCTTCGCTGAGAACAAGCGCGCGCATTGTGTGATTACCAGACATGATTGTGATTCCTTCGTGAGTGATTTCGCCGTTTTGAGCCGATTGGCGTTCTCAGGCGCTGCCCTGACAATGAAAGCGGTTACACCGCGCCGCCAATTTGTCGAAAATCCTCGACTTCGGGCGGGGGATACGATATAATCAAAACAGATGCAGCCGCCCAACCGTTCCCAGCTCACCCTTTTCCTCCTCGTTGTCTCCCCAGGCGCGGTGATTACCGCCGTCTGCGGCTTCTACGTATTCCAAGACTGGGCAGCGCTGAGCCGGACATTTCACACATTTGAGACACTGAGCGCGGGAAAGAGCGATCTGCGCTCCGTCTTTGTCGCGGAATCGATGCAGAATGTGTACCGGATCAACTGCTTCGCCGAGGGGGTCGGCGCGCTGCTGGGCGCGGTGATTATGGCGATCGGAATCGTCGGAATGTGTCTATGCGGCCGACCGCAATCAGGCGTCACACACGCCGAACGTTAACACGCCGCAAAGGGGCAATCAATGCAGAAACTGATCGGATCGACCGGCGCGCGGCTTACCCTCGCCGCCGGATTAGGATATCTTACCCTCGTGTCAGCGCACGCGGAGGAGTGGAAGGCCAATGACAAGGCGGCCGCGCAGCTTCAGCCGGCGCAGACATTCGATGGATTCTCCGTGCGCCTTCCCGCATCGGTCGCCTCGCCCACCGTCGCCGATATCGCCGACGGAAAAGGCAAGAGCTACACCTGGAGCCTGAGCCCATCCGATGACAAGGGCGGCGTGTTCATCATCCGCACACGCCCGCTCGCCGCCGGCCAGACGCCGGATCAGATCCTGACGGACTGGACCACGCGCTCGGTTCTGACGCGCCTGGATGATGTCGGCAAATCGCCCGCGCAGTCGGGGACTGTGGGCGAGGGGACATTCACGCGTCTGTACTATCATGGCCGGGAGAAGACGGGGGCAAAGGACCTCGTACATGGCTTCGTTTATGTCGGAGTCGCGCAGAACCATGTCTTCGTGATCGAATCGCAGGATCCAACAGGCAAGTATACCGCGAGCCTGCCGCAGACGGAAGCGGCGGCGCTCACGCTCAAGGCCATCGCTCCGGATGTCCCGAAGCCGATAGACACCGGCAAAGAACTGTCGAGCGACGCGCATGCGGCGGATCTGGGCGCCGAAATTCAGACCGATGGCTATGCGCTGCGTCCGCCCAAAGGCTATGTGCGCGGCGAGCTTCCCATGGGCGACCAGGGCGTGTCGGTCACGGCCTGGGAAGGTCAGCCCAATGAGATGGGCATGCGCCCGATGTTCGTCTTCCGCACTACGCCGGTCAAAGGCGCGCACGCGGTGTCGCCGATCGAAGACGGTCTCGATACCGGCGTGGAGATGCTGCGCCGCTTCATCCCCAGCGTACAGGTTGACGCCACGCAGTACGGCATGGTGCACGGGCTGGAGTGCGCGTACACCACCTACACCGCGGCGCCGAACGCGCAGAATTTCCATGGCGTCATCTATTCCATTCACGATGGCGACAAGGTGATCATCGCGGGCGGGATCGACACCGCGCCGACCTCGGACAAGAGCGTGCCGATCATCGAAGCCGCCTGCCGATCGATTCGCAAGCCATAACCGCCTGCCCGTTTGAGCACAAACGCCTGCTCCGTCGATAAGAAGAATATCACACCGTTTCGACGCCCCTCGCCGCTGCGACGCCCTGTGCCGTCGCAGCGGCGAACGGCTGTATCATACCTGTCATGAGCGCAACAAAAACGACAATTTGGGACTGGATCCGCGACCTCGCCAAAGAGGCGCACGCCAATCGCGACGCCGATCGCTACCACATGGTCCGTCTGTTCTACGACGCCATGCAAATGATGTCCACGGATCCCAAGCAATCGCAGGCCATGCTGACCCAGGCCCGGCGCGAGGCCGTGCTGCTTTCACACGACTGGTTCATGCTGCTTTGCGATCACTGGCTCTGCCAGATCGCGGTGAACAAGCTGCCGGACTATGAACGCGCGCGCACGCTCGCCGAGGAGGCCGTCCGCGAGGCGATGTCTCCCAAATACAACGGCCTGCCGCAGCGCGTCTGCGTGTTTGACGATCTGGTCGGCGTTTACCAGGGCCTCGACCCGCTAGGATACGCCGCCGAGATCGAGGACGCCTGCGCGCAGATGGAGCGCTACCAGCCCGATCCCTACAGCTGCGCCCACTGCCTGCGCGCCATCCGGATCGACCACGATCTGGAGCACGGACGCCTGGAGGAAGCCAAATCGGGCGCTCTCGCGGGCCTCAAGGCGCCCGAGCGCACGGACCACTATCCGCCGCTCTACTACCTGAGTCTCTGCCACATCGCCTTCGCCGAAGGCGACTTCGCGGGAATGGCGCACTGGGCCGGCGCCGGCCACGTTTTCCATGGCCGGATGGGCGAGGAGCGCACGAACATCGAACTGATGATGTGGTCCGCCCTCGCGCACGCCCGCCTCGGCGACCGATCAAAAGCGCTCGCTTCCTACCGCGCGGCCCGCTTCGCCGCCAAAACGCTGGGCCGCGCCATGTCCCCGCGTTACTACGATGCGCTCGCCGAATATCAGAAGGCCCTCGGGCGCGACAAACTCGCCCTGATCGCCCGCGACCAGCAGCTCCCCACCCTCGGCGGCGCCACGCATCTGGAATGCCAGTGCCGCCTCGACCGCCTGCGCCTGCTCGTCAAACTGGGACGGCCGTATGACGAAGAACTGGACGCCCTGCGCGCGATCGCCGCAAAACTGCGCGATCCGGCGGCGGTGCTGGCGATGGCGGGGGAGGCCCTCACTCACTCTCCGTAGTGACCTCCCCCCTCCCGTGGCAAACCCACCCCGGCGCTTCGCGCCACCCCTCCCGCCGACGGGAAGGGTTATTTCAGAGCGTGTTGTCGCAAGCGATGTCCGTAAGAGGCAATCTTACAAACCCTTCCCGTCGGCGGGAGGGGTCGGCCGAAGGCCGGGGGTGGGTTTGCCCCGGAGGGGTGGCGCGAAGCGCCGGGGTGGGTTTGCCACGGGAGGGGGCGGCCGAAGGCCGGGGATAGGTCAAATCTAAACGTATAGATATTTTGCAAATTATGGTGTATAATGCCTGAAACAGCGTTCGCGCGCACCCTTGTATTGCAACGACGCCCTTGCGCCCGCGCCAACATTCACCAGGAGCACCCATCATGTCGGATTTGAAACAGCATGTCGTCTGGTTCGTCACCGGAAGCCAGCACCTTTACGGACCGGAGACACTGAAGCAGGTCGCCGCGCATTCGCAGCAGATCGCGGAAGGGCTGAACGCGGACGCGGCGATCCCCGCCAGGATCGTCTTCAAGCCAGTGCTGACGACGCCGAGCGAGATTCATAAGCTGTTGCGCGACGCGAACTCCGACGACGAGTGCGCGGGCGTGATCACGTGGATGCACACATTCTCGCCCGCCAAAATGTGGATTGCCGGTCTCTCTGAACTGCGCAAGCCGCTGCTGCACCTGCACACCCAGTTCAACCGCGACATTCCGTGGTCCAGCATCGACATGGACTTTATGAACCTGAACCAGGCCGCGCACGGCGACCGGGAGTACGGGTTTATCGGAACGCGCATGGGAATCGCCCGCAAGGTCGTCGTCGGCTACTGGGAAGATCCGGCGATTCGTAAGTCCATCGGCGATTGGACCCGCACGGCGGTCGCGTACACGGAAGGCCGCCGCTTGAAAGTCGCCCGGTTCGGCGATAACATGCGCGAAGTGGCCGTCACCGAAGGCGACAAGGTCGAAGCGCAGATCCAATTGGGCTGGTCGGTCAACGGCTTCGGCGTCGGCGATCTCGTCGAACGAGTCAACAGCTTCTCCGACGCTGAAGTCAACACACTGATGGCGGAATACGCCGATCTGTACGACTTCGCCGACGGGCTCAAAGGCGAAGGTCCCGGACGCGATTCCGTCCGTGTCCAGGCGCGCATCGAGCTGGGCCTGAAATCGTTCCTGACCGAAGGCGGCTTCGGCGCTTTCACCACCACCTTTGAAGATCTGCACGGCCTCAAGCAGCTCCCCGGCCTCGCCGTCCAGCGCCTGATGGCGCAGGGCTACGGCTTCGGCGGCGAAGGCGACTGGAAGACCGCCGCCCTCGTCCGCGTGATGAAGATCATGGCGACCGGCGTCGGCAAGGGCACCTCCTTCATGGAGGATTACACCTACCATCTAGAACCCGGCAACGAACTGGTTCTCGGCGCGCACATGCTGGAGATCTGCCCGACCATCGCGGCGACCAAGCCGCGCATCGAAGTCCACCCGCTGGGCATCGGCGGCAAGGAAGATCCTGCCCGACTCGTCTTCGACGGCGCGTCCGGCCCCGCCATCAACGCCTCCCTGATCGACCTCGGGACCCGCTTCCGCCTGATCATCAACGCGGTGGACGCCGTCGAGGTCACCCAGTCCATGCCCAACCTCCCGGTCGCCCGCGTCCTCTGGAAGGCCCAACCCTCCCTGCGCGTCGCCGCCGAAACCTGGATCCTCGCCGGCGGCGCCCACCACACCAGCTTCTCACTGGACCTGACCGCCGAGCAGATGATCGACTGGGCCGAGCTGAACAAGATCGAGTATCTCTTGATCGACAACAGCACGACATCGCTTGGCTTCCGGAACGAACTGCGCTGGAGCGACGCGGCTTGGCGCGGGCGGTAGGAGAATGCCCCCCGGCCCTTCGGGTGCTCCCGAGCAAACCCACCCCGGCGCTTCGCGCCACCCCCTCCCACCGACGGGAAGGGTTTGTAAGATGGCCTCTTACGAAAAGTGTTTGCGATAACACACTCTGAAATAGCCCTTCCCGTCGGCGGGAGGGGTCGGCCGAAGGCCGGGGGTGGGTTTGCCCGGGAGGGGTGGCGCGAAGCGCCGGGGTGGGTTTGCATTGGGCGCCCGAAGGCCGCAAGGATTTGCCAACAAACAGCAAGAAAACAACACCATGAAATCCATCAAACTCACCGGCCTGCGCCGCATGGAGATGTTCGACGTCCCGAAGCCGGAGCTCGCCTCCGACCATGATGTCCTGATCAAAATGGCCGCCATCGGCATCTGCGGATCGGATGTCCATTATTTTGCCGAAGGCGGCATTGGCGTCCAAGTCGTGCAGTATCCTTATGCGGCCGGACATGAAGGCGCGGGGGTCGTCGAAGCGGTCGGGGCGGCGGTGACGCAGATTAAAGTGGGCGACCGGGTCGCCTTCGATCCGGCGATTTCCTGCTGGGAGTGCGACCAGTGCCTCGCGGGGCGCAGCCACACTTGCCGCCGTCAAAGTTTTTTGGGCTGTCCGGGGCAGGTGGAAGGGTGCCTGGCGGAGTATCTGGTGCTGCCGGACCGCAACTGCTTCCCGATCCCGGATTCGATGACGCTCGAAGAGGCCGCCATTGCCGAACCATTGAGCATCGGCCTGCACGGCATCGCGCTGTCGATACCGCTGGCGGGCGCCAAGATCGGGATTTTGGGCGCGGGGCCCATCGGCTTGAGCGTTCTGCTTCCCGCGAAGGCGATGGGCGCGGGCAGGGTCTATATGACGGACAAGATCGACGCCCGTCTCGATGTCGCCTCCCGCGCCGGCGCGGACTGGGTGGGCAACCCGGACAAGATCGATGTCGTCCAAGCCGTCGCCGAACGTGAACCCGGTCTGCTCGATGTCGTCTTTGAATGCAGCGGCAAGCAAGAAGCCATGGATCAGGGCGTCGAACTCCTGAAGCCCGGCGGTAAACTGATGCTGATCGGCATTCCCGGTGCGCACAATCGCGTCTCATTCGACATCAACCAATTGCGGCGCAAAGAAATCACCGTGCAGAATGTCCGGCGCCAGAACGAACAGGTCCAGAACGCCATCGATATGATCGCCAATCGCACGATCGACGTCAGCGTGATGATCACACATCGATTCCCCTTCGAGCGAACGCAAGAAGGGTTCGATATGGTGACCGATTACCAGGACGGCGTTGTGAAGGCGATGGTTTTGGTGGGGTGAGGGCAAACCCACCCCGGCGCTTCGCGCGACCCCTCCGGGGCAAACCCACCCCCGGCCTTCGGCCGACCCCTCCCGCCGACGGGAAGGGTTATTTCAGAGTGTGTTATCGCAAACACTTTTCGTAAGAGGCCATCTTACAAACCCTTCCCGTCGGCGGGAGGGGGCGGCCGAAGGCCGGGGGTGGGTTTGCCCCGGAGGGGTCGCGCGAAGCGCCGGGGTGGGTTTGCTCATCCAATTTTTCTCATTCACAGGAGTTCCTACCCTTGTCACAATACACCATCGGTCTTGACTACGGAACCAGCTCGGTCCGGGCGGTCCTTGTCGATATCCAGTCCGGCGAAGAGCTGGCCTCGTCTGTCTTCCCCTACCCGCACGGCGTCGGCGGCGTGGTGATCGATCCCCGCGATCCCGATGTTGCACGTCAACATCCACGCGATTATTTGGATGGCGCGCAGGCCGTGATTACCGGCGTGCTGGATCAGGTAAAGGGGCGGCCGGGGTTTAGCGCCAATCAAGTGATTGGCCTGGGCGTCGATACGACGGGGTCCACGCCGATCCCGGTGGATGCGCAGGGGACGCCGCTGGCGCTGACGCCGGAGTTTGACGGCAATCTGGCGGCGATGGTCTATCTCTGGAAGGATCATACGGGACACGCCGAGGCCGCGCAAATTACAAAAACGGCTTCCGAGATTCGGCCACAGTATTTGCTGAAGTGCGGCGGGATTTACAGCGCCGAATGGTTCTGGTCGAAGATCCTACGCTGTCTGCACGCCAACCCCGAAGTATTTAACGCCGCGTATACCTGGGTCGAACACGCCGACTGGTTGCCCGCTGTGCTGACGGGCACGGCGCATCCCGACAAGATCCAGCGCGGGATCTGCGCCGCCGGACATAAGGCGATGTTCCATCCCAGCTGGGGCGGCTATCCGGACGCAGAGTTTTTGACGGCGCTCGATCCCAAGCTGGCCCGCGTCGGCGCCAGCCTCCCGAATGTCGCTTACGCCGCCGGACAGGTGGCGGGAACGCTCAGCCTGGAGTGGGCGGAGCGCACGGGCCTGAGTGAAGGGATCGCGGTTTCTGTCGGCGCGTTCGACGCGCATCTGGGCGGCGTCGGCTCCGGCATCAAGCCGGGCGCGCTGGTCAAGAACATCGGAACTTCGACCTGCGATATGATGATCGCGCCGCTGGATCAAGAACTCGCCGATATCCCCGGCCTCTGCGGCATCGTCCCCGAATCGATCCTGCCGGGCTACTATGGCCTGGAGGCTGGACAGTCGGCTGTCGGCGATATCTTCAACTGGTTCGTCAACGGCATTCAGCCGGGCGGCCTGGGTCATGAAGAACTGACGGCCATTGCCGAAAAACTCGCCCCCGGCGAAAGCGGCTTGCTCGCCTTAGACTGGCACAACGGCAACCGTACGATCCTGGTCGATCAGCGCCTCACCGGCGCCGTTCTCGGCCTGACCTTGCAGACAACGCCCGCCGAGCTGTATCGCGCCTGGATTGAAGCGACGGCGTTTGGCGCGCGCGTCATTATGGAGCGTCTGGAAGAATACGGCCAAAAAGTGGAGCAGATCATCAACTGCGGCGGCATCTCGGTCAAGAACCCGATGGTGATGCAGATCTACGCCGACATCATGGGCCGCCCCATCGCCATCTCCCGCTCCACGCAGACCGCCGCGCTCGGTTCGGCTGTCGCCGCCGCCGTCGCCGCCGGGGCCTTCCCGGGCTTCGCCGAGGCGACCGAGAAGATGACCGCGCTGAACCCGCGCATCTTCGAGCCGAACTTGGAAAGCCAGAAGACCTATGACCGGATCTACGCACAGTATAAGAAGATCCACGACGCCTTCGGCGTCCAAGGTTCACAGGGCGATCTGTTCGGCGTGATGAAAGAGCTGCTCTCGATCCGCGACGAGGTGCGCAATGTCTAATCTGACCATCGACGAACTCAAAGAGTCCGTCTACACCGCCAACATCGCGCTCGTGCAGGCCGGCCTCGTCGTCCTGACCTGGGGCAACGCCAGCGCCGTGGACCGCGAACGCGGCGTCGTCGCCATCAAACCAAGCGGCGTCGCCTACGATGTCCTGACGCCCAAGGACATCGTTCTCGTCTCCCTGGAGACCGGCGAACTGCTGCCCGGCGAGACAATGCGCGCGTCGTCGGACACGCCCACGCACGTCCATCTTTATCAGCAGTGGCCCGAAATCGGCGGCATTGCGCACACCCACTCGCGCAACGCCACCAGCTGGGCGCAAGCCTGCCGCGAAATCCCCTGCTACGGGACCACGCACGCCGACACCTTCTACGGCCCCGTCCCTCTCGCCCGCCCACTGACAAGCGAAGAAATCGACGCCGGCTACGAACTCAACACCGGCGTCTTGATCGTGGAGCACTTCCGCGAAAACCATCTCGACCCCGACCACGTCCCCGGGATCATCCTTTCCTTCCACGCCCCGTTCGCCTGGGGCAAAACGGCGGCGAAGGCCGTGGAGCACGCCATCGTCCTGGAAGAAGTCGCCGGCCTCGCACTGCGCACCGAGCAGATCAACGCGCAGGCGGCCACGACGCCGCAGTCGATCCTGGACAAGCACTTTCGGCGTAAGCATGGGGCGGATGCTTATTATGGGCAGCCGAAGTAGGGGGTGGGCTCTATTCCCCCCCGCTTGGGTAAGTTTCCCCTTTTTCCGCTTCGGCCCATGCAAACCCACCCCGGCGCTTCGCGCCACCCTTCCCGTCGGCGGGAGGGGTCGGCCGAAGGCCGGGGGTGGGTTTGCCAGGTCGAAGCCGGGAAAGGGGACAAACGAGCCAAAGCGAGTTGAGGGGATGGGGCTTATTCTTCACGCAAACCAATCCAAACCACATCAAACCCAACCAAAAATTGGTCATTGACACGGTACTTTCAACACGATATAATGCATTCACCACAAACGGACTGTCGCCGCCCGGGTATTTCCGCGCCGCGCGTCCCGAGGAGCGACATGATTTCTAAACGTTTCAACATTTCCCGATCGCTCGCCGCCGCCGCCGTCTTCATCAGCGCCTGCGGCGTCGCGGCCCCGCAGGCGCGCGCGGCGGAGGCGGCCGCCGGTTACTGGCCTTTGGATGAGGGGACGGGAACCACGACGGCCGACGCCGGCGGGCAGGGCGCGACGGGGACGCTGATGGACGGCGCCGGGTGGGCGACGGACGCCAAAGTTGGCAAGTCCGCGCTGGCGCTGGGAGGACACGGAAGCGTCGATGTGGCGAACTCCGTGATCGACACCAGTCAAAGCTTCACGGTGTCGGCCTGGGTCAAGCTGAAAACCGTCGGCGGTTTTCAGACATTCGTGAGCATCGACGGGGATAAGATTAGCGGCTTTTTCCTGCAATTGCGCTCCTCGGGCAACTTTGGATTCACCCATTACGAAGCCGACAATCCGGACTCGCGCTCCGCGATCGCCGGGGCGCTGGCGCAAACCGAGCCGAACGTTTGGTATCACCTGATCGGCGTTTACGACGCCGACGCCAAGCAAATCAAGCTCTATGTCAACGGCGTTCTCCAGGACACCGCGCCGCTGGATAAATCCTGGCGCGCGCAGGGACATCTGGAGATCGGACGCGGCAAGTACAACGGCGCGTCCGTGGACTTCTCCGACGCCGAAATTGACGATGTGCGCGTCGCCCAGGGCGTTCATGTTGATCCCGCCGTGCTCGCCAGTGTGAAGGAGGACACTCCCTCCCTGCCGGCGACGATGACGATCGATTTCACGCAGAACGGCCCGAAGGTCAGCCCTCTAATGTATGGCCTGATGATCGAGGACATCAGCCACTCCATCGACGGCGGCCTGTACGCCGAGCTGATCCGCAACCGCGCCCTGAAGGACGACGGGAATAAGCCGGTCTACTGGGACGCCTACCCCAGCAGCAGCTTCGCATCGATCGCCGTCGATACCCGCCAGCCCGTCCCAAATACGGCGCTGACCTCCAGTCTGCGCCTTGACGCAAGCAGCGCCGGCGGCGGAATCGCCAATGAAGGTTACTGGGGGATCCCTGTGGCGCCAAGCACGAAGTACCGCGCTTCGTTCTATGCGAAGTCCGACGGCAAGTACAGCGCGCCGCTGACGGTCTCGATCCAGAGCAATGACGGAGCGGCCACATTCGCCACGGCGACGGTCGCCGGCGTGACAGGCGATTGGAAGAAGTACACCGTCACCCTGACCACGGATAAATCTGCTCCCAAGTCTCAGAACAACAAATTCGTGATCGCCGCCGGCGCTTCGGGCGCGCTCTGGTTCACGCAAGTGTCGCTTTTCCCGCCGACCTTCCATGACCGGCCGAACGGAACGCGCGTCGATCTGATGAAGCATCTCGACGCTATCCATCCCGCGTTCCTGCGCATGCCGGGCGGCAACTATCTGGAAGGCAACACGATCGCCGAGCGCTTCGACTGGAAGAAGACCATCGGGCCGATCGAGCAGCGTCCCGGACACCAGGATCCATGGGGCTATCGCTCCAACGACGGCTTCGGCTTGATGGAATATTTAGAATGGTGCGACGACCTGAAAATGGAGCCGCTGCTGGCGGTCTTCGCGGGCTTTGCTCTGGGACACGAACACGTGAGCACCGCCGCCGAAGTGCAGCCGTACGTTCAGGACGCCCTGGATGAGATTGAATATCTCATCGGCGGCCCCGACACCCAATGGGGCGCCGAGCGCGTGAAGGACGGTCACCCGAAGCCGTTCTCGCTGCACTACGTGGAGATCGGCAATGAAGACTTCTTCGATAACTCCGGCAGTTATGAAGTCCGCTACGCCGCCTTCCACGACGCCATCAAGGCAAAATATCCGCAACTCTTATTAATCGCGACGCGCAGTGACGTCAAGTCCCGCAAGCCCGATGTCATCGACGATCACTACTACCAGTCGGCGCGATCCTTCGAGGCCGATTGGCGCCATTACGACAAGAGCGACCGCACCGCACCGAAGGTCTTCGTCGGCGAGTACGCCAGCCAGGAAGGAGTCCCGACGCCAAATCTGAAGGCCGCGCTCGGCGACGCCGCCTTCATGGCCGGCTTCGAGCGCAACGCCGACGTGGTCCAGATCGCATCCTACGCGCCGCTGCTGGTGAACGTCAACCCCGGCGCCTCGCAGTGGGGCACCAACCTGATCGGCTTCGACGCGCTGAACAGCTACGTTTCACCCGCGTACTACACACAGCAGCTCTTCAGCCTCTACCATGGCGACACCGTCGTTCCCGCGACCGTCGAACACGGCGGCGCGCTGTCCTATGTCGTCAGCAAAGTGAGCAAAATGGGCGTGGTGTACGTGAAAGTCGTCAACCCAATGGCCTCGCCGATCACGACGACGATCACCCTGAACGGCGCCAAATCCATCGCCACGAAGGGATCGGCCATCGTCCTGACATCCGCGAACGACACGGACACCAACACGATCTCCGAACCGAAGAAGGTCGTCCCGGTCACGTCGCCGCTCAAGAGCGTCGGCAAGACGTTCCAATACACATTCGCCGGAAACTCGCTGACGGTGCTGACGCTGTCGGTGAAGTGACGGAGTGACCTATCCCCGGCCGCCCCTCCCTTGCAAACCCACCCCGGCGCTTCGCGCCACCCCTCCCGCCGACGGGAAGGGTTATTTCAGAGTGTGTTATCGCAGACAGCTTTCGTAAGAGGCAATCCTACAAACCCTTCCCGTCGGCGGGAGGGGGCGGCCGAAGGCCGGGGGTGGGTTTGCCACGAGAGCACGCGAAGCGCGGGAGTGGGTTTGAATCCCCTACCCCTCGTTATCCGTAACCGAATTCCCGGGGCGCGGGTCCGTGCGATTGTAACCCTGGCTGAGCTGGCGCCGGGAGCGCTGCTCTGTTTCGTCGGGGTCGCCGGCGACTTCTTTGAGCAAACGCGCGTGCATCGATTTCAGGCGCGCTTGATGCTTGGGATCTGCGGCGAGGTTGGTGAACTCTCCAGGATCGGCCGCGAGGTTGTAAAGCTCATGCTCAGCGGGATGGTCCTTGTCGATCACGGTATGGTAAACATACTTCCAGTCGCCGGCGCGGCACATCACGTAGCCCGACGCCGTATTGTGAGCGTAATACTCGCTGACCGCGAAGTCTTTCCAGGCTGTTTTATCGTGATCCATCCAGCGCGTCATGGAGTCGCCGTTCCAGTCGTCCGGCGCGTGTGCGCCCGCGATGTCCACGACCGTTTGGACAAGATCGACATGCGACGAAGCGCCCTGGCGGCGCTGGCCGCCTTTCCAGCGCTCCGGCCAGGAGATGACCAGCGGAACCCGGCTGGACTGTTCGTACATGCAGTTCTTCCACCACATGCTATGCTCGCCCATGTTTTCTCCGTGGTCCGAGGAGTAGATGATCACGGTGTTCTCGGCAATCTCAGGATGCGCGCGCAGGGCCGCAAGCACTTTGCCGATCTCGTTGTCGGCCCAATTCGCCAGCCCATAATAAAGCTCGCGTCCCTTACGCACAACATCGTCGGGAACGCCGATCTCCTCAAACCCGGCGCGCTGAACTTTGTAATTCAGCGGCAGGCGATCCAGGAACCCGTCGGGAATCTTCGGATTCTCCACCTTCCCCTCGTAACGCCGCCAGTAATCTTCCGGGACGACCAGCGGAAAGTGGGGCGCGAGATAGCCGACGAAGAGAAAGAAGGGCTCGTCGCTCGCATGATCCTGAGACAGAAACTCGACGGCGCCCGCCGTCACCCTCCGGTCATGCTCCACCGTACTGCCGCGATTTCCGGGATGAAATCCCTGGAAGCGCGGAGATAGCTGCTTCTGCTCAAGATAAGTCGGCGGGCGGCGGCGACCCAGCCCCGTCTGATACCAGTTGTTGAAATCGCCGCCGACCTCGGTGAAGCCATATCGGCGATTGTAATCGTAGTGCTGTTTTCCGCAGAGAAACGATTTGTATCCCGCCGCATTCAGCACGCGGGGAAGCGACGCGATCTCTGGATCCGGCAGCTGCGAAGTCAGCCCCCAGGCGTCGACATGCGACACATACTTCCCGGCGGTCAGAGAAAGTCGGGAAGGGGCGCAAAGGGGAGAGTTACAGTAGTGAGTATCGAAGGTGATCCCCTGCTTCGCCAGAGCGTCGATGTTCGGCGTCTGAATCACCGTGTTGCCGTAGTATCCCGCGACCGAATGGTTATGCTCATCGGACATAATCCATAAAATATTGGGTTTTGAACGGCGTTTCGCAGTCGCCGCGGAGCTGCTCCTGGGAAGAGCGAGCCCGCAAACTCCCGCCGCAGCGGCCCCTAGAAAATCCCGCCGTGAAATGGGCCGTGTCTCCTGCATCTCTATTCTCCTTACGAGGCCGTCGAATCGGATGGTATTCGACGCAAACCTTCTTATATCATTTTATCCGTTCTTAATGCAAGTATCTATATCATAAAAGTACACATATGCTCGATATTCGTGACTTCAAAACATTTGCGTCAATCTCTGTGAAATTTTTCACAGAGATTGAACTTATCGATCGGTCTGTCTGTTGATCGGAACATAGCCGGTTTGCAAGTGAAGGCTCATCCTGAGGAGGTTTTCCCCTCACCAATCACGAAGGAGCAACAACATGTTCAAACAGCGGAGTTCGTGGGCGTCCAGCCTTGTCACCGGCCTGATCGGCTGGAACGGCTTTTTCATCATCGTCGCCCTGGCGTTCGGCCTTTCGGTCTCGCCGGTCACGCTTTTCCTGGCCGGCTCCCTCGCCGCCGTCGCCCAGATCGTCATCCTGCGACTGCTGTTCTTTAAGATCCATCTGGACCGAAATCTTGGCTACGGCGCGGTCTTTGGGACGATCAGCGCGGCGATGCTGATCGTCGTCGACTTCGCGCTGTTCCCCGCGCTGACCGAGCATCTCGTGATCTGGTTCCTCACCGCCGTCTATATCGGCCCCGCCGTCGGCGCGTTCCTCAGCTACTTTTACAAGGACGACCGTGAGATCGAAGCCGAGGCGCCGGCCGGGCAGCCGGTCGATTATGGGCGCGACGGCCACTGGCTGGAGCCGTTCGCTTTCGGCGCCGTCGCCTACTTACTCGTCTTCATGCCCCATACCGGCGATATCGCCGTATCGGCATTGATGGTCGGCGCGATGAGCGGCGTCTTCGCCGCCGGCGCCAGCCACTTTGTTCTCTTCTCCAAGGCGCGCCGCCCCATCCTGCCCTTCACCATCGGTCTCCTTGGCGGCGCGCTGCAGGGCGCGGTCACCGGCCTGCTGTTTCGACATTATGCGAACGCGCTCTGGCTTTCGCCCATCGCCCTCGGCGCCGCGTCCGGAGTTTTGACCTATTTGATGACGATCACGCGCGGCTACACGCTCGCGCGAGCGGAAGATCTCGCTGAGGCTGCGGGGGACGCCGCATGACGACCGTGGCCCTCGTCTCCTTTCTCTGCCGCGTGCTGCACATCGCGTCCACCTGCACCTCGCTCGGCGGTCTCTTCTACGCCCGCATGGTGCTCTGGCCGACACTGGACACACTGGCGCCCGACGTTCGCGAGACGTTTCTCGCGCAGGCGATCCGCCGCTTCGCCGTCATCAAATGGACGGGCGTGGCGACGGTCGCCGTCACGGGCGTCATCCAGTGGTATTTGACCTTCCCGCACATCGTCAACCAGATGCATTATGTGCTCTTCTTCGCGGTCAAAATGACGGGCGCCGTCGGCCTCTTCAGCATCACCTTCCTGCTGGCCCTCCCCACCGAAAACCTGCGCCAGATGCGCCTTCAGCGCGCCTTCTGGTCCGGTCTGAATATCGTCTGCGGCCTGACGATTCTGATCGGCGCCGCGCTGATGCACTCCGCCGCGCGGCGATAAGCCAAAGTTGTGATACACTGAACACGGAGGCTCACCATGTCATTTTACGCTTTTAACATCGCCGTCAAAGGCCCGACGCAAGAGGAAATCGCAAGCTATCTGGAATCTCTGGGCGAAGCCGGCGCGGTGACGCCGACGGAAAACGGAACCACGGTCTTCTCATCGGATGACTGCTCAGAAAAGAACCATATCGAGCGCCTGGCCCGAGCGGCCTCCCAGCGCTTCGCCTGCCCCGCTCTCGCCATGCACAACTACGACGACGCGATTCTCTGGTATCAATTGATCGTCAACGGCGAGCAAGCCGACGAATACGATTCCTGCCCCTCCTACTTCGACTTCGGCTTTCAGGACAATCCGCCGCGCGGCCCGGAAGGCGGAAACGCCCGGCTCCTCTGCGAGACATGGGGCGCCGAGTCCCTCTGGATCCCGCTCGTGGAAAGCATCCTGCGCAGCCATAACGTTCCCGGCCGAGATATTCCGGACTTCGACGCCCAAATGCAAAGTTTTCTGGAAGGCGCGCCCATCCACGCCACGTTTCCTCCCAATATGCCTTCCGGCATGCAAAGCGATATCTTAAACCGCCTGAGCGACCTCGCCTCCAGCATCTCAAAAACACCCGAATCTTATCTTGGAAATCCCGATTCCCTCTTCACCCGCGCCGTCCAAATGCTCCCGCCCGCCGCGCGGGACACATTCATGGCGAAGTTCAACAACGCCTGCATTGAAGCCGGCGTCGGCGAGCAAGCCGCGGATTCCTCACTCCAATCCGGATTCAGCGACGAACGCGAACGCCACGCCGCCCTCGCCGCCGCGCTCGGCCTGCCGCGCATCGTCGCCTCCCTCTGCGGAATGCAGGAAGAGGATTTGGTCCCCGAAGGAACGATATTCGTTGGGGAAGGTCAGTGAGGAATACCGATGTCATTTTATGCCTATAACATCGCCATCAAGGGGCCGACGCAGGCCGAAACGGCGAGTTACTTTGAGGGATTGGGCGAGATTGGAGTCGTCACACCCCAGGAAAACGGGACGACGGTGTTTTCGTCAGAAGACTGCACGGAAAAGAACCACATCGAGCGCCTGGCCCGAGCGGCCTCCCAGCGCTTCGCCTGCCCCGCGCTCGCCATGCACAACTACGACGACGCCCTTCTCTGGTATCAATTGATCGTGAACGGCCAACTTGCCGACGAATATCATTCTTGCCCGGCATATTTTGACTATGGCGGCCGAGCCAACATCCCGGAGGAGCCAGACGGCGGCAATGCGCGAACACTCTGCGCGACGTGGGGAATAGACAACGCGTGGATTCCGCTTATCGAAGGGATTTTTCGAGAAACGAAGAACACAACGCGAGATTCTCCGGAATTGAGCGATGAAATACGGAATTTTCTGTGGCGTGGCGGTGAGCTTCCCTCAGCAACTTCTGAAAGCGAAGGCTCTCAATTCGCACGCGCTCTTCAGGCGCTGCCGCAGGCAATGCAGGACGACTTCCTGTCAAATTTCAGCCAGGCGTGCATCGCCGCTGGCGTCGGCGATCGAACTTCGGAAGCCGCGAGCCGCTTCGGATTTCTGCAAGAACGCGGGCGCCACGCCGCCCTCGCCGCGGCGCTGGGATTACCGCTGTCCGTGCTCTCATTATGCAGCGTGGAGGAAGAAGACATGATCCCCGAAGGCTCCATATTGATCGGGATAGACGAGGAAGAGTGATCACGGAATCGTCAAAATACAACGGTCGATGACGCCTATGGCTCCTCGGCGCGTCTTCGGTAGCCGCGCGGGCTCATCCCGGTGTGCCGCTTGAACCAGTGGGAGAAGTATGGAGGGTCCATCCCCAGGTCGGCGGCGATGGAGAAAATTGGCTGCGCCCCCCGATCCAGCACACCTTTGGCGTGGGCGAGCCGTTGCTGGTCGAGGAAGCGCGCGGGGGGAACGCCCATCTGGGCGCGGAAGAGATGGGCCATTCTTGACGCGGAGAGTCCGCCGACTTTCACCAGATCCGCAGGCCGGATCGGCTGGTCGAGACGTTGCGAGATGAAGTCCATCACGGCGAGGACGCGGCCGTCCAGGCGCGTTCGGCCTACCGGGGCGTTCTGCGTATCGCACCAGAGTAGAGCCTCCTCCAGATCGTTCATGGCGAAGTCGATGCGCTGGCGCAATCCGCCATTCGCCACTCGCACGGCCTCCACCAGACATCGAACGATCTTTTCCCGCACAATCGGCTCATTGAGCTGGAGGCGCATCACGCCCGGCGCAACTTCAGGCCAGGTAAGCCAGGGCAGCCATTCCGGTCGCGGATGAAAGTGGATCCATAACTGATCCCAGAGATCATCCCGATCCTCTGAGGTGTAGTCATGCGGAACTCCAGGACGAACAAGCACCAGATCGTGTCCTTCGATGATCACCGGATCGCTCTTGGTGTCGAAGCGGCCCGCGCCCGCGAATGCGGCGAGGAGAAGCCAGTCAGTCGTCCCATGCTCCCGCCAAACCCGGAAGCTGGGAGGGTAGTCCCCTCGCCCAGCAAGCAAGCGCTCCACGACCGGCAACAGAGTATGAACGTGGTTCGTATTAGGATTCTTGCGTTCGTCTCTCATTCAGCACTCATCATAGCAGAGATTCACAAGTTTTCAGCCGTAAAACGCATGGACGCGAAGCGAAAAAATCTCTATATTATTTGTGAGAAGCATTCAGTCACCCCAGAAAAAGGCAAACAAAGTCCATGATCGTTCCCATCACCCGATTCCGGAAGCGGCGAAATAACGCAATTTGCGCCGCAATCACATTGCCCGCCCTGCTCGCCTCCGTAGCGTCCGTTCACGCGCAAACCGCCGCCGATCTGGCCGCCGCGACGCCGCCCGCGCACGCCGTCTGGCTTGAGACGACCGACATCAGCCAGATGCAGGCCGGATGGGGCGCCCCGGCCGTCGACAAGACCATTGACGGGCATCCGCTCACGCTCAAAGGGACCGTCTTCCCGCACGGCGTCGGCACGCACGCCCCCAGCTCGTTCCATGTGCTGCTGCATGGGGGAGCGACTCGCTTCAGCGCGGTTGTCGGCGCGGACGATGAGACGCAGGGCCATGAGGCTTCCGTGACGTTCCAGGTGGTTGTGGACGACAAAACCGTCGCGCAGACGCCCGTGCTGCGCCCTGGCGACGCCCCGCAGCTGATCTCGGTCGATCTGACCGGCGCGAAAGATCTGCTCCTGAAGGTCGGCGACGGCGGCGACGGGATCAGCTTCGACCACGCCGACTGGGGGGGAGCCGCGATCACGCTGGCGAGCGACGCATCGCCCAAACCGGAGGCGTATGTGATCCCGCAGACCCCGCCGCGTCTCGTGATCCCCACGCCCGATCCCAAGCCCGCGATCCATGGCCCGCGCATCACCGGCGTGACGCCCGGCCATCCGTTCCTGTTTCGCATTCCCGCGACCGGCGACGGGCCGCTGACCTTCAGCGCCAAGAACCTGCCCGCCGGCCTGACCCTCAGCTCCGGCACGGGCATCATTACCGGCGCTCTGACGGCGGCGGGAACGACGGATGTCACGCTGACCGTGCGCGGCGCCAAGGGCACGGCCACGCGCACGCTGACCATTATCGGCGGCGACAAAAAGGTGGCGCAAACGCCGCCGATGGGATGGAATTCCTGGAATGTCTGGGGAACCAGCGTCACCGAGGAGCGCGTGAAGGCGTCCGCCGATCAGATGCTTCAGAGCGGCCTCGCCGGTCACGGCTATGGCTATATCAACATCGACGACGCCTGGGAGGCGGGCCGGGACGCCGACGGCAAGATTCAGACCAATGAGAAGTTCCCGGATATCAAGGCGCTGGGCGACTATATCCACGGACTGGGCCTGCGCTTCGGCATTTACTCTTCCCCGGGTACGAAGACGTGCGGCGGCTACACCGCGAGCTACCAGCACGAGCAGCAGGACGCCGATTCGTACGCCGCCTGGGGCGTCGATTACCTCAAGTATGACTGGTGTTCGTATGAAGACGTCGCGAAGGGCGACCACTCGCTGCCGTCCCTCCAAAAGCCGTATCTGGTCATGAGCGACGCGCTGAGCAAGGTCAACCGCGATATCGTTTTCTCCTTCTGCCAGTACGGTATGGGCGATGTCTGGAAATGGGGCGCGGAAACCGGCGGCAACTCCTGGCGCACCACCGGCGACATTCAGGACAACTGGGGAAGCCTGCACGATATCTACACCCATCAAGCGGGCCACGAGGTCTACGCCGGTCCCGGCCACTGGAACGACCCGGATATGCTGATGGTCGGTATTGTCGGCTTCGGCAACACCCATCCCACCCATCTCAAGCCCAACGAGCAGATCCTGCACATGTCGATGTGGTGCCTGCTCTCCTCGCCGCTGCTGATCGGCTGCGATATGACCCGGCTCGACCCGTTCACCCTCGCCTTGCTCTCCAACGATGAGGCGCTCGACATCAACCAGGACCCGCTCGGCAAACCCGCCGCCCGCGTGACGACCGCCGATGACAAGGATGTCTGGGCGCGCCCGCTCTTCGACGGAACCCACGCCGTGGGTCTGGTGAACGGAACCGACGAGCCCGCGACGATCACCGCCCGCTGGTCGGACCTCGGCGTCAAAGGCAAGCAGCCCGTGCGCGATCTCTGGCTGCACAAGGACCTCGGCGCGTTCGCGGACAGCTACAGCGTGGAAGTCCCGGCGCACGGATGCGTGCTGCTGAAGATTGGCAAGAGCAAGTAGGTCAGACAAGAAGACTGCCGGCGATTTCCCCCGCCGGCAGTCTCAAATATGGCGATTAAGGCGCCGCAATCTCCCCCGCCGCTTCGGCTTCCAGGCGATCCCGGCGCGCGGCGATCCCCGCGAGGTCGCGGAGTAAATCGGCGACGGCTTGGCGGCTGTCCAGCTGCCGGAAGATCGCCAGGCTTTCTTCAAGCAGCCGCTTGGCCTGCGCATAGTCGCGCTGCTCTCCGGTCACCAGTCCCAGGTGACGCAGCAGATGGGCGACGCCCTGCCGGTTTCCCAGTTCCCGAAAGATCGCCAGGCTCTCCGAGTACAGCGCCTGCGCCGTCTCATGATCGGATTGGGCCTCCGCGACCTTCCCCAGCTCCTGGAGCGCCCAGGCGGCGCCTTGACGGCTCCCCAGCTCCCGGAAAATCGTCAAACCTTCCTCCTGCACCGACCAGGCCAGCGGCAGGTCCCCCTGCATGGCGGCCAAATGGCCCAGGTGGTGGAGCGCCCAGGCGATCCCTTCCTGGTCGCCCAGCTCCCGCTGCATCGCCAGGCCGTCCTCATACAGCCGCTTCGCTTCTCCGTAATCGCCCTGATCGCGCATGACGCGCCCCAGGTGATGGAGGAGCTGGGCGACGCCGCGCCGGTTGCCCGCTTCCCGAAAGATCGTCAGGCTCTCGGTATACAGGGCCCGCGCCGCGTCCTGGTCTCCGCGCGCGCCGAAGACATCTCCAAGATCGTTGAGCCCCCAGGCGGCGCCGGACTGATCTCCCAGCTCCCGGTACATCGCCACCCCCTGCTCGTGCAGCGTCTGGGCTTCCGCGTAGTCGCCCTCATAGTAGGCCAGCACGCCGGCGGCGCGAAGGGCTTTGGCGCGCACGGGCGTTTGCCCGGAATCCGTATTTCTTCCCAGCGCCGCCGAAAGAGCGGCGCGTCCTTCCCGGTAATATCCGCGCAGCTCCCAGAATGGCCCGAGCGCGCCGGCCATCCGCAGCCCAATCCCCGCCTCGTCCGGCGTCTTCCCAAGCCAGGCCAGCGCCGCGCGCAGATTGTCGTGCTCCGTCTCCAATCGGTCCACCCACTTCGCCTGCTCCGGGCCTCGGAGGCCCGCCTCGGCGTCTTCCGCCAGTGCCAGAAACCATGCCTGATGCCGCGCCCGTACAGTCGCCGCGGCGCCGCTCGCCTCCAGCCGTTCGGAGGCGTACTGCCGCACCATCTCCAGCAGGCGATAACGGCCGCCCCCGGTCGCGTGGGCGTCGAAGGAGGCCAGGGACTTGTCCACCAGGCTCTTCAGCAGATCGGCCGCCGGAAGCGCCCCAGGCTCGTCGCCGAACCAGACCGCCTCCGCCGCGTCCCGCGTCCAGCCGCCAGCAAAAACGGAGACGCGCTCCCATAGCAGCCGTTCGGGTTCGGTGAGAGGCGCATAGGACCAGTCCAGGGCCGCGCGCAGTGTCTGCTGGCGGGGCGCCGATGTCCGGTTCCCACCCGTGAGCAGCGTCAGATCCTGGTCCAGCCGCTCGGCCAGCTGCTCCGCCGTCATTCCCCGAACCCGCGCGGCGGCAAGCTCCAGGGCGAGCGGGATTCCCTCCAGGCGCGCGCAGATCTGAGCCACCGCCAGCGCGTTGTCGCGCGTCAAAGCAAACGTATTCCGCACCGCCTGCGCCCGCTCGACAAAAAGCTGCACGCTGCCGTAGCCGGCCATCACGTGCAGCAAGGCCGTTCCAGGCGCCGGCAGATGCGCGGGATCCGGCGACGTGAGCGCGGGAACAACCCAGGCCGTCTCGTCCGCCAGCCCCAGCGCCTCACGGCTGGTCGCCAGGATGCGCAGCCCCGCGCACTCTCCGAGCAGATGGAGGGCCGCCCGCGCGCTCCCCGCCAGGACATGCTCGCAGTTGTCCAGCACCAGCAGCAGACGCTTCGAACGCAAGTGTGCCGTCAGCGCCTCCAGCAGCGCCTGATTCGGCGTCTCCTTCATCCCCAACGTCGCCGCAATCTGACCGGCGACGTGCGCGCCGTCCGTGAGCGCCTCCAGCGCCACCATCCATACTCCGTCGGCAAACTCGGGAGCGACTTCCCGGGCCACCGCGAGCGCCAGGCGTGTCTTGCCGATCCCTCCCGGCCCCGTCAGCGTCACCAGTCGCGACCGGCGCAGCCGCGCCGCCACTTCTTCCCGCTCGTCTTCGCGCCCAATCAGCTCCGTCAGTGGATGAGGCAAGCGCCCGGCGGCCGCCGGAAGCGCGGCCTTCGCGCCATCGTCGGCCGCCGCGCTCCGCGCCTGCGCCCCGCCGCGCGCCTCCGCCCGCAGGCGCGTGTACAGAGCGGTGGTCGGCTCCTCCGGCGCCATATTCGAATCGTCGCGCAGCAGCCGGGCAAACTCATGATAGACTTGCAGCGCCGCGTTGACATTCCCGGCGCGCGCCAGCGCCTCCATCCAGCCGCGCCGCGCCTCCTCGCGCCATGGATCCATCACCGCCGCCCGTTGGGAGTAATCCGCCGCCGCCGCCCAATCCCCCGCCGCCATGGCGGCGTCCGCCAGCTTCCCCAGCGCGCGCAGGCAATCCTGCTCGCGCGCCGTCTGCTCCTGGCCCGCCCATTCCTCGCCGCACCCTTCCAGCAGCGTTCCCTGGTACAGCGCCACCGCCCGCTCCAGTGCCGGAATTTTGCCGCTCGCCACGGCGGCGTCAAACGCGAGGACATCGATCTCAGCGCCAGCGATGTCCAGCGACAGCGTGTTGCCGCTCGTGGAGCGCAGCCGCGCGCCTTCGGCCCCCAACGCCGCGCGCAGGTCGCTCAGGATCGCGCGAAGGCTGGACAAAGACCGGGTCGGATCGATATCCGGCCAGAGCGTCTCGGCCAGCCAGACGCGCTCGACCGGCCTGCCCCCGCGCAGGACCAGCAGCGCCAATAGCCAAAGCGTCTTGCGCGAGCGCAGCCGAACAATCGGCTGCCCGCCCACAAGGATCTGCATCGGCCCAAAAAGCGTGAGGGTCAACGGGGCGGCGTGCTCCAGGGTGTGTGAGGGGATGGCGGATTCCCGTAACATAGGTATGATTCTTTCGAAGGGAGCGCCCGATGCCTCCCAAAGAAACCCGTTCGAGATACCGAACCGCTTTCCCTTCCGCGCGAAAGCGCTGGATGATGGCGGATTTTTGTCAAACGCGAGCGTAAAGCGAACGTGTTTCCATGGAATTGAGAGAGGGGAATACGGCTTCCGGGAGAGCTTCTACTTCTTCACCACCGCCGACGGTCTTAACGCGTCGATCAGCTTTTCTTCGCCCGTTTCCGGGTCGGTGAAGTGCCAGAGTTTCCAGCCGTTAGAGTTGGGCAGGCCCAGCAGGAGCGCGCCGACTTTGTGGATCGAGCCGCAGTAGCCGCCGGCGGAGATGGCGCCGTCGGCGTGGACGCTGGCGTAGATGTCGGTGTTGCCGAAGCGCAGGCGGGAGCCGACGGCGAGCAGGCCGCTTTCGACGAGGCTGACGAAGGGGATGCGGGGTTTGGGCGCGTCCACGAAGACTTCGGCGCGGGGCTCTTCAAGGGTGGGAATGACGCCGTCCAAACGCTCTTTGGCGAGAGCGACGTACGCTTCCTCGCGGTCGATCGTGATGTAACGTCGCCCCAGGCGCTTGGCGACGGCGGCGGTGGTGCCGGTGCCGCAGAAGGGGTCCAGCACGACATCGCCGGGATTGGTGGTGCTCGCGATCACGCGATGCAGCAGGGCCTCGGGCTTCTGGGTGGTGTGGGCTTTGACGCCGTTGACCAGAAGGCGCTCGCCGCGCCCGCAGATCGGGAAGTGCCAGTCCGAGCGCATCTGCTTGTCTTCGTTGCCGGCTTTGAACTCGCGGTAGTGGAAGGTGTATTTGGTCTGTGTCTGAGATTTCTTCACCCAGAGCAGCGTTTCGTGGGCGTTGCAGAAGCGGACGCCCTTCATCTGCGGCATCGGATTCTTCTTCACCCACACGATATCGTTCAGAGTCCAGAACCCCAGGTCCATCAAGATCGCGCCCACGCGGTAAATATTGTGGTAGCTGCCGATGACCCAGAGCGTCCCGTTGTCCGAAAGCACGCGGCGCGCGGCGGTAAGCCACTCGCGTGTGAACTTATCGTACGCTTCAAACGAGGCGAACTTATCCCAGTGGTCGTCCACGGCGTCCACCTTCGTCATGTTCGGACGCCATAGCGCATTGCTGAGCTGCATATTGTACGGCGGATCGGCGAAGATCAAATCGGCGCATTTCTCGGGCAGCGAGTTCATCATTTCGATGCAGTCGCCGAGGAGAACTTGATTGACGGGTGGATGATTGGACATAGTGCGATGACCGAGCGGATTCTCCCTATTGTACCCGGCTTCTTTTCATGGACGCTTGCATGGACGCAACGGATTTCTTGGGCCTGACGACGCCGGAAAAATTTTCGGGGGCGAAGGCGCGCCTATTGGTACGTTCAGATATGTATTTTTCTCTGTGCAAACATCGAGATCCGAGGAATCGTACATAGATTTGACGCCTTCGTGCATATCAAGAACCGCTCCGGCGCCTTATAATCTCATTAAGAAACGGGATAGACGTCGATATTCATACGAAACCCGAAGGAGTACTCATGTTAAGAAAGCCAGTCGCTCTTCTCGCCGCCGCGAGCCTGCTGTCCGTCGCCCTCTCCACGGCGCCGGCCAATGCGCAGACCGCCGCGAGCAGCCAGTCGCTCGATCCGCACGCGAACGAAACCAAGGCGCAGCGGGATGCGCGCATGAAGTGGTGGCGCGAAGCCCGGTTCGGCATGTTCATCCACTGGGGCCTCTATGCGGAGCTCGGCGGCGTTTACAAGGACAAATCGACGGACGGCGCCGGCGAATGGATGATGCACGATCTCCAGATCCCTGTGGCTGACTACGCAAGCTACGCCAAGCAGTTCGACCCGGAGCAGTTCAACGCCGACAAGTGGGTGAGCTACGCCAAAGCCGCCGGCATGAAGTATATCGTCATGACCGCCAAGCACCACGAAGGCTTCGCGATGTATCCCACGAAGGTGGACGACTTCAACATCAACGCGCGGACCCCGTTTCATCGCGACCCGATCGGCGAGATGGCCGCCGCCTGCAAAAAGGCGGGAATCAAATTCGGCGTCTACTACTCGCAGAATCTGGATTGGCATCATCCGGGCGGTGGCACGGCCGGCTCGTCCTGGGACCCGGCGCAGAAGGGTGATTTCGACCAGTATTTCATGAAGGTCACCGTCCCGCAAGTCCAGGAGCTCGTCACGAGCTACCATCCCTCGGTCATCTGGTGGGACATTCCCGGCGACCTCACGCCCGATGAGACCCGCGCCATCACCGCCGCGTTCTCCTCGGACCCTGCTTTGATCTACAACAACCGCATGGGCGGCGGAATTCCCGGCGACACCGAAACGCCCGAGCAGCGAATTCCCCCCAAAGGATTCCCGGGCCGCGACTGGGAAACGTGCATGACGATCAACAACACCTGGGGTTTCAAAGTCCACGACACGGATTTCAAGTCCACCGAGACGCTGCTGCGCAACCTGATCGATATCGCCTCCAAGGGCGGCAACTACCTGCTCAATGTCGGCCCCGACTCCCACGGCGTCATCCCCGCGCCGGAAGTGGAGCGGATTACGGCGATGGGCTCCTGGCTGAAGCATAACGGCGAGAGCATCTACGCCACCAGCGCCAGCCCCTATAAGAAGCTGGCGTTCGACGGCCGCGCCACGGTCAAGGGCGACAAGCTCTATCTGAATGTCTTTGCCTGGCCGGATTCGGGCTTGACGCTCACCGGCCTGCAAACCGGCGTCAAGGGAGCCAGAGCGCTGGCGTCCGGCGAAAAGCTTGCCGTGACCAAGGCCGCCGATGGAACGCTGACCATCGCCAAGCCCGGCAAGATCGATCCCATCTCCACCGCGATCGTCCTCAAACTCGCCGGACCGCCCGTCGTCACCGAAGCCGAAGTGCTGACCGCGCCGCAGGCCGATGGGAGCTACGCCCTGACCGCATCCGATTCCACCACCATCGGCGGCGTTCAAGTCGAGCACGACGGCGACAACGCCAATCTCGGTTACTGGATCAACGCCCCCGACGCAGCGCAGTGGCGGATTCACGTTCCAGCGGGCGCAGAGGGATCATACACCGCAAAGCTGAACTACTCCTGCGAACCAGGCAACGAAGGCAGCACAGTCGCCGTCCAGGTAGATGGCGTCGATTCCGCCATCACGGGGACGATCCCCAAGACGGCGTCATGGGACGATTATCAAACGCTGCCTCTGACCGGAACCCTGACCCTGACGCCGGGAGCGCATACGATCACGATTCTGCCCAAGATCAAGCCGGGCTACGCCGTGATGAATCTGCGGCGGATTACGCTGGCGAAGGAGTAAGCATTCGGGCAGCCTCGCTTGGCCGACCCTGCCGTGGCAAACCCACCCTGGCCTTCGCCCTTGCAAACCTACCCCTGGTGCTTCGGCCCCGGCAAACCCACCCCGGCCCTTCGGGCCACCCCTCCCGCCGACGGGAAGGGTTTGTAGGAGACGCTCTTACGAAGGCCGATTGCGATAACACGCTCTGAAATAACCCTTCCCGTCGGCGGGAGGGGTCGGCCGAAGGCCGGGGGTGGGTTTGCAAGGGCGAAGGCCAGGGTGGGTTTGCCGCGGCAGATCAAAACGATATAAGAACCAACCATGAAACCAACACACATCGCCATTCTCACACTCGCGGGCCTGATGTCCACCGCGCTAACGGGCGCCCGCGCCGAGGCGCCCGCCGCCGCCGCGTCGCCCGTCGTCGAAGATCCGCATGCGCATGAGACGAAGGCGCAGCGGGACGCGCGCATGAAGTGGTGGCGCGAGGCCCGGTTCGGTATGTTTGTCCACTGGGGGCTGTACGCCGTGCCGGGAGGGTTCTGGAACGGCAAACCCGTCGGAGGCCGCGCGGTCAATACGCAAGGCTACGGCGAGTGGATCATGCATAACGCCGAGATCCCCGTGGCGGACTACGCGAAGCTCGCGCCGCAGTTCAATCCGACGCAGTTCGACGCCGACGCGTGGGCGCAGGCGGCGAAAGACGCCGGGATGAAGTATCTCGTCTTCACCGCCAAGCATCACGACGGCTTCGCGATGTTCCATAGCAAAGTGGACGAATTCAATATCTTTGACGGGACGCCGTTCCATCGCGATCCGGTCGCCGAGCTTGCCGCCGCCTGCCGCAAAAAGGGGATCAAGTTCGGACTGTACTACTCGCAGTCGCAGGACTGGAGTCATCCGGGGGGCGCGGCGTGGGACGGGCACTGGGACAAGGCGCAGGACGGCGATTATGACGCGTATCTGCGCAATGTCGCGGTCCCGCAGGTCAAGGAGCTTCTGACCAAATACGGCCCGATCTCCGTCTTCTGGTTCGACACCGACACGGATATGACGCCAGAGCGGGCCGCGCCGTTTGTCGAATCGCTCAAACTCCAGCCGAATATCATTTACAACAACCGATTGGGCGGCGGCTTTTCGGGAGACACCGAAACGCCGGAGCAGCACGTTCCCGCGACGGGATTCAAAGACCGGGACTGGGAATCGTGCATGACGATCAACACCACCTGGGGTTATCGCTCGGACGACTTCAACTTCAAGTCCACGGAAGAGCTAACGCACAACCTGATCGACATCGCCTCCAAGGGGGGCAACTACCTGCTCAATGTCGGCCCCGACGCCCAGGGAGTTATCCCCGCGCCGGAAGTTGAGCGCCTCAAGCAAATGGGCGCCTGGCTAAAGACAAATGGAGAAAGCATTTACGGCGCGCAGGCGAGCCCTTCAAGCGCCTGGCGTTCGATGGCCGCGCCACGGTCAAGGGCGACAAGCTCTATCTGAATGTCTTCGCCTGGCCGGATTCGGGCTTGACGCTCACCGGACTGCAAACCGGCGTCAAGGGCGCCAGAGCGCTGGCGTCCGGCGAAAAGCTTGCCGTGACCAAGGCCGCCGATGGAACGCTGACCATCGCCAAGCCCGGCAAGATCGATCCCATCTCCACCGCGATCGTCCTCAATCTCGCCGGACCGCCCGTCGTCACTGAAGCGACAACCGTGGCGGCGCCGAGCGCCGACGGGTCTTACCTCCTGGGAGCCCCGAGCGCCATTTTGGTCGGCGACACGATCGCGCTGCAAGGCTCCGGCGACGACGCGAACCTCGGCTACTGGACCGAGGGCGACGACGCCGCCGAGTGGAAGCTCTCCGTCCCTCCCGCCGCCGCCGGATCGTACACGGCCAAACTCGAATACTCGTGCGAGCCGGGGACGGAAGGCTCTACCTATGCGATCCGGATCGACGGCGCCGACACGGGGATCACGATGACGGTGGCGGCGACGGCCGGCTGGTCGGATTATAAGATCGTTACCCTGCCCGGAACGCTCGCGCTCACGCCGGGCGCACATACCATTCGCGTCGCGCCAACGGCCAAGCCGGGCTTCGCCGTCATGAATCTGAAACGAATCACGCTGACCAAATCGTAGCGCCCCTTCCCGCATGCGCCCCATCGCCTTATGGCGATGGGGCGTTTCTTCGATGCCGCCGCACGCGCGCGGCGACTCTGTAAAATAACCAAAATTTAACCAAAACAATAATTGACAATCTATCAAACCTTTGGTATACTGTTATTATGAGCTTTGGTCAATATGGTCATAAGTTTCATTGATGAGTCAAAGACGTCTCTCAAATCCCTGGATCGACACTCGCAACGGAACGTCCGCCATGTTTCGCGCCCGGACAGTGTTTATAATAAAAGGAGTCTTTGATGCATAAGAGGGTTGGTTTCACGTTAATCGAATTACTCGTTGTTATCGCTATCATCGCGATTCTCGCCGCCATCTTGTTCCCTGTCTTCGCCAAGGCCCGCGAGAAGGCCCGGCAGACGTCCTGTTTGAGCAATACCAAGCAAATCCTGCTGGGCGTTACTCAGTACAACCAGGACTCGGACGAACAGTTTCCGCCGCTCTACTCGGATACGGGCGCTGGAACTAATATCGCCTGGTATCAATCGATCTATCCCTACATCAAGAGCACCGGCGTTTATCTCTGTCCCGATGACAGCAACACCAATGTCGGCGCGCCGGGCTGGATCAACGACACGCAGTATCCCGTGACGCATTGCAGCTACATCGCCACCGTTCGTGTCGGCCTCGGCAACAACGACCCGCACATCTCGCTCGCGCAGCTGCAATCCCCCGCCTCCACGGTCTTTATGACCGACGGCGCCGTTCAGGCGACTGCGACCGCCCCGTATGTGACGGTGTCCTCCACGAAGAAACCGAAGGCATGGATCCTGGAGGATCCGGTCAAGGACGGCAGCTTCACTCCCGGCCCCTCGCTCGTCACCGGGACCAGCGACGACTGGGGAGCGCCCGATATCCGTCACACCGACGGCAGCGTCGTCGCGTTCTTCGACGGCCACTCGAAATGGATGCGCCCGTCCGCATGGTACTACGGCAACACCCCCTGGCTCGACCCTGAGTGCGGCGGCGGCGGAACCAGCGGCTCGAACAGCTACGGCGACAGCTGCAACCGATAATCGGCGCGCGGCGGAACACCGCGCCGCGCACGACTCCGACGCCGATGTCCCGTGCTTTTCATGCCGGGCGTCGGCGCTCCCATTTTCTTTCGATCCGGACACGGATTTCGCCATGAGGACAATCCATGTTTGCTGAGCGCCATTCCTTGTCTGCGGCTCCCGATCCTCGGCCCGCTCCCTCCACGTCCGCCCGACAGGTGCTGCGCGTGCTGGAGGAGCGGATCGCGCAGAAGGTCTACCCGAGCGGCGGCCGGCTGCCGACGGAGCGCGAGTTGGTGCGTGAGCTGGGGACCAACCGCGCGGCGGTGCGCCACGCCCTCACGACGCTCGCGGACAGCGGGCGCATTGTCCGGCGCGCCGGATGCCGTCCGCAGGTCGCTCCCACCACGGCGGCCCGCGCCACGGCGCGGCGCTTCACTTCCGCCAATCAGCCGCAGACCATCGGGATCGTCCTGCCCCAGCACGAAGGCGACTACGCCTCGCGGGAGATCATGCGCGGCATCAGCCGAGTCCTGCGCTCCCAGGAGACGCCCTGCCGGCAGCTGATCTTCGACCTCACGCAATCGACCACCTCTCCCGAAGCGCTGGAGATCCAGGCGTGCGACGCCGTGGAGCAGGAAGACGTCGCCGGCGCGATCGTCTGGCCCACCCTTTCCCCCGAATCGCTCGCCCGCTGGCGCCGCTTGCAGCGGCTGGGGCATCCCGTGGTGTTCGTCGACCGCTGCGATCCCGAGATTCCCTGCGACTTCGTCGGCATCGACAACTACACCGCCGCCCGCGATATCGTCGAATACCTGATTGCGCGCGGGCACACCCGAATCGTTCACCTGACCGACTCCGAACCGGTCTCCGCAGTGCGCCAGCGCCAGGAGGGTTACCGGGACGCGCTCCGTTACGCCGGGCTCGCATCGATGGAGCGCCTCTGGTCGCTGCCGCATGTGCATTGCGACGATTTGAGCGCGAGGCTGGATCAAGATCTGCGGAGCGGCGCGCTTCCAACCGCCGTGTTCGCGCTCAACGACTTCTCCGCATCGCTGCTGATCCAGCACCTGGAAGATCGGGGGATCTCTGTCCCGGACCAGGTCAGCGTGATCGGCTTCGACGATTCGGACTGCTACGCCTCCAGCGGCGGCGTCATGACCACCATGCGCCAGCCCTTCGAGCGCATCGGACAATGGGCGGCGGAGCTGTTCCTCCAGCGCCTCAAATCGCCCGATCCGGCCGGACGCCCCTTCCAGCACGTCCTGCTCCCCACCCGCCTGATCGAGCGCTCCACCTGCCGAACGCTTGGCGCGCCAGCAGCGGAGCATACGCGCGAACCCAATATTTACCGGGGATACTTGCTGTAATCACGCTGAAAATGACCAAAAACTAACCAGGAAGGAGATTGACATCACTCATAAGCTTTGGTATAATGGCGGTGTCATTTGGTCAAATCGTCTCCGATGACGGACCGCGCCGCCGCTCTCCTCATTCGATCTACTTTGCGTTGACTGCGTGTTTTGTATAAAGGAATAACAGATGAAAACAAACCGTGGATTTACCTTGATCGAGTTATTAGTAGTAATCGCTATCATTGCGATACTGGCGGCGATTTTGTTCCCCGTCTTCGCCAAGGCGCGCGAGAAGGCGCGCCAGACTTCCTGCGCCAGCAACGAAAAGCAGATCATGCTCGCGCTGCTTCAGTACAACCAGGATTACGACGAAACATTCCCGCCCCTCTACACGGATGTCAGCGGCGATTGGAACGGCCCGATGGTGGCCTGGTATCAGAACATCTACCCGTACGTCAAAAGCGTCGGCGTCTTCTACTGCCCCGATGACCCCAACACGGGTGTCGGCGCGCCGGATTGGATCACCTACACGGGAGTCCCCGTGCTCCACAGCAGCTACATCGCCAACGTGCAGACGGGCCTGGGCATCTACGACCCTCATATCAGCCTGCCGGCGGTGGTCGCGCCCGCCTCCACGGTCTATATTACCGATGGAGGAGTGCAGGGATCGGCGACAGCCCCGTTCGTCACCGTCTCCTCGACGCCAAAACCAAAGGCGTGGATCCTGGAAGATCCGATCAAGGATAACCTTTTCCCCAGCGGTCCCGGCAATGTCAGCTCCAGTAACTCGGACTGGGCCGCGCCGGCCGTGCGCCACACCGACGGCTCCAATGTCGGCTTCTTCGACGGTCATGTGAAGTGGATGCGCCCGGCGGCCTGGTACTACGGCAATACGCCCTGGCTCGATCCCGAGTGCGGCGGGAACGGCAGCGGTAAAAACAGCGCGGGCGACAACTGCAACCGATAGCGCGCGATTGGTAAAGTCCAGCGATCTTTGGTATACTGATCTCAGTGATTCCGTCACTTTTGGACAATCTATGCTCACAGAACGCCGCCCGAACCCCGCCGCAACCAAAGAACGCCGTGGGCTGTCCGCCACCGCCCTTCACGTGCTGAAGGTTCTGGAGGAGCGGATCGCCCAGGGCGCTTACCAGGCGGGGGATTGGCTCCCGACGGAGCGGGATTTAGTGCAGGAGCTGGGCGTCAACCGCGCGGCCGTGCGCGACGCCCTGACGGCGCTCGCGGACGGCGGGCGGATTACCCGCCTCGCCGGCTGCCGGCCGCGCGTCGCTCCGGAGGATGGCGGCCGGCGGGAAAGCCAAAAGACGTCGCCTTCGCATCCGTACACCATCGCCATCGTGCTGCCCCAGCATGACGGCGATTACGCTTCACGCGAGATCATGCGCGGCATCAGCCGAGTCCTGCGCTCCCAGGAGACGCCCTGCCGTCTCCTGGTTCTGGACATCAACCTCGCCACCACGCTTCCCGAACAACTGGAGCTCGAAGCCTGCGCCGCCGTGGAAAATGAGAATGTCGCCGGAGCGATCGTCTGGCCGACCCTGACCGCGGAAACATCCGCCGGCTGGCGGCGGCTTCAGCGCATGGGGCATCCCGTGGTGTTCGTCGACCGCTGCGATCCCGAGGCTCCCTGCGACTTCGTCGGCATCGACAACTACACCGCCGCCCGCGAAGCCGTCGAGCACTTGATCGCGCTCGGTCACAAGCGCATCGCCCACCTGACCGACACCGAGCCGGTCTCCGCCGTGCGCCAGCGCCAGGCGGGGTACCGGGACGCGCTGCTGGACGCCGGGCTGTCCTCCATGGAGCGGATGTGGATGCTGCCTCATCTGATCTCCGATGACGCCGCTCCCGAGCTCGACCGATGCCTGGACAGCGACACGCTGCCGACGGCCATCTTCGCCCTCAACGACTTTTCGGCAAGCCTCGTCATCCGCCATCTTGAGTCACGCGGTGTCCGCGTTCCCGAGCAGATCAGCGTCATCGGCTTCGACGACAGCGAACGTTATTCCGCCCGTCCGGGGGTGCTCACCACCATGCGCCAGCCCTTCGAGCGCATCGGCCAACGCGCCGCCGAACTCTTCCTTCAGCGCCTCACCTCCGCCGATCCGGCGGCGCGCCCCTTCCAGCACGTCCTGCTCCCCACGCGCCTGATCGAACGCTCCACTTGCCGCCCCCTGGAATAATCACGCTCTCTTCACTTCCATCCTCGTATTGTTCACAGCTAAACGCCTCCCTGGTCTCTGCCAATACTCAGAGTAGCAGGCAATTTTTACGTTGAAGAATACGAAAGACTGAGAAGTTAAGAGGTTCCCATGTCGCCAGTCCGTTACCGAAACATCGAGAAAGTTCGCGCGTTTACGCTGATCGAGCTTCTCGTCGTGATCGCTATCATCGCGGTGCTCGCCGCGATTCTGTTCCCCGCCTTCGCCAAGGTCCGTGAGAAGGCCCGGCAGACATCGTGCGCTTCCAACCTGAAGCAGCTGGGCCTCGCGTTTATGCAGTACACGCAGGACAACGACGAAACGCTGCCCTCCGACAGCCAGCACTACGGACAGGGCTGGGCCGGCAAAATGTATCCCTACGTCAAAAGCACGGGCGTCTACGGCTGCCCGGACGATCCCACGCAGCCCACCGCCGGCGTGTTTAAGCTGTCCTACGCCCTGAACGCGGCGTACGTCGGCGGGATCAGCTACTACTATCCGCAAATCACCACGGACTACAACAACACCGTCGTTCAGCGCAGCCCCGCCAATACCGTTCTGCTGTTCGAGATCCAGGGCAACACCTATGGCCCGACCCATCTGGTCGGCGTGCCCGTCAACGACCCCGCCGAGCAAAGCAGCGGATCGGGCCTGGGCAGCAACGCCGGCGCCTGCGGTCTTTCCCCAACCACGAACTGGTGCTACGGAAAGTACGCCACCGGCGACATCAGCGCCAACGGGCTAGCCCCGGTCGGCAAGAAGGGCGTCCACAACGACGGCGCCAACTACCTGGCGTGCGACGGCCATGTGAAGTGGCTGAGGCCCGAGAAAGTCTCCGGCGGAGCCCCGGCGGTCAATGAGACCGACGCCGCCGCGCCCAGCACCTCCAGCAACACCGCCGTCGCGGCCGGCACCGGCAACATGGGCGGCTACGCAATGACGTTCAGCCCGATCTAGTCCACTCAGATCGTCCCGCAAAAAAAAGCCCCGCGCCTGCCAGCGCGGGGCTTTTCTTCGTCAAGCCGCTCCCAATTTGCCCCCAATCAGGATGAGTAAGGCTTGTGCGCGACGATCAGCGGATAAGCGCTAGGGACGGACATTGGGCGCGGCTCCACAAAGCCAGCTTCGATGAGCCATTGCTGCATTTCTCCGAGCGTATGCGTATCCCCGTCGTCCGTATTCAGAAGCATAATCACGGAGTGAATGAGCGCTTGCGGCGGGCCAGTGCGCTCCTCATTCACAAACGCCTCCGCGATGACGATCGTTCCACCGGGAGCCAATGCGCCGTAAGCACGGCTTAACAAGGTCCGAACCCGCGCTTCCCCAATCCCGTGCAGTACATGTCCGAATACGGCGATATCGTAGTCCGCTCCGAACTCCGTCTCCCGAATGTCGCCGCCGATGAACTCGAACTGATCCGCGATTTCGAAGCGCTCCGCCATACGGCGCGCCGCCGGCAGGACGCCTGGCCAATCGACGCCCGTCACGCGCACGTGCTCAGATTCCTGCGCGAGAGCAATTCCCCACACGCCGGCTCCGCACGCAATATCCAAGACATAAGTCGGCTCGCGGCGCCCGCCCAGGTCCAATGATTTCGCGAACGCTTGAGCGGCGCCGAAATTGATCGGGAAGAGATCTTCCACGAAGTCCGAGAAAAACTCGGTGCATGGAGCCTCTTCGTTCATGGAGATCTTGGGCTTTCCCGTGCGCACCGCATCCACGAGACTGCTCCACACCGGCAGAAAGCGGTCAGGCGCGTGTCGATAGACGCCGCCCAAATAACCTGGGCGACTGCTGACAAGAAACGCCGCGCTTTCCGGCGTCAGTGAATAACGCGCTTGCGAGTCCTTGGACAAAAACTCGAGTCCGACCAGCGCGTTCAACAGTGACCGAAGGCCGCGCGGCGACGCCGCCGTCTCCTCCGCAACTTCCGAAAGACCCATCGGGCCGACATCGAGCAAATCAAAAATGCGCAGCCGGAGGGCGGCTTCCACAATCAGCGTCGGCGCGTAGCCCCAGGCGATTTGCAAGACGCGCTGCGGCGAAACATGAGAGCTCGCCTCAATCGTATTGACAGTCATAAGATTTCTCCTTTGAAATTTTCAATGGCATTCGGTCTAAGCCCCGAAAGGCTTGCGGGCGACGATCAGCGGGGAGACGCTGGGGGAGGGCATGGTTCGCGCCTCCACGAAACCGGCTTCCGTCAGCCACTGCTGGATCTCTTCGAACGTGTAGGTGTCGCCGGCGTCCGTGCCGAGCAGCATCACGAGCGAGAAGATCAGCGGGAATGGCGGGCCGGTGCGCTCTTCGTTGGGAAGCATGTCCGCGATGGCGATCGTCCCGCCGGGCGCCAGCGCCGTGTAGACCTTCTTCAGCAGCTCCCGGCTGCGCGCTTCGCCTTCCGAGTGCAGAATGTGCCCGAGGGTGGCGACCTCGTAGCCCGCGCCAAAATCGGCTTCGAGGATGTCGCCGCCGATAAACTCGAACTGATCCGCGACGTGGAATTTCTCCGTCGTGCGTCGCGTCACGGGCAGAACTCCGGGCCAGTCCACGCCGGTCACGCGGACATGCTCCGATTCCTGGGCCAGCGCAATCCCCCAGACTCCCGATCCGCACGCGATGTCCAGGGCGTACGTCGTTTGTCGCCTTGTGGAAAGATTCAGGCTGCGCGCGAACGCCTGAGCCGCGGCATAGCTCACCGGGAAGAGGTCTTCCACGAAGTTCTGGAAGAACTCCACGCCTCCCTTTTCGGCGTTCATCGAGGCCGCGCGGGGCTTGCCGGTCTGGACAACCTCGGCAAGATCCATCCACGTCGGGATGAAGCTGTCCCGGACTTGACGGATGAATCCGCCATGGTAACCCGGGCGTGTGCTCACCAGAAATGTCTCGCTCTCCGGCGTCAGTGAATAACGCTCCCGGGACGTCTTCGCAAGCAGGCCCAGGCCCGTCAGCGCGTTCAGCAGCGAACGCAGGCCGCGCTCCGACGCGGCCGTTTCCTCGGCGACCTCCGCGATCGTTTTTGCCCCCGAATCCAGGATATCGAAGATGCGCAGGCGCACCCCGGTTTCCACGATCAGCGAGGGCGCGAAGCCCCAAAAGATCTGCGCCAGGCGCTGGATGTTGACGTCGGGGCGAGAGAGGGTCGTGTCATTAGTCATTGTGATTTCTCCTTTGAGATCGATGGAAATGTGCAAGTTGGCGCAAAATATGCATTGCGACAATGGATGGATAGTCGGCGCCTGCGCTCAGATCGCCGCTCGGCGCGTTACGGCGTGAATTGTTCCCCGGCGGCCGGGTACGACGGCAGGACGCCGGGGCCGATCTTGTCCGCCGTATCGCTGCTCGCCCAGAAGTCGGGCGGTCCCTGACTGTCCGGCGGCGTATTCGCGACGGGTTTGACGCCGTGCTTCAAGTAGGCGACGACGCTCCACAGGTCGTCATCCGAAAGATGACGGATGGAGGCCCAGGGCATGGGAGGCGCGAGGTAGTGCGGCGCGGCGGGGAAGCCGCCCTGCCCCGGCGTGTCGCCGCTGATCGAGGCGTCCGCCGTCGCTCCCGGATCCAGGCCGTGCTTGAGCGCGTTGTAGACCTGACGATCGGTGAAGCCGCCCAGTCCGGTGGCGGACGGAGTGATGTTGGCCGCGTAGGTTGCGAACGGACCGATCTGGAATACGCCGGGACCGTGTGGTCCGGAGGCCGTGTTGTATCCCGAGAGCCAGCCGGGCGCGCCGGGATCGTTCCGGCCCTGTGAGTGGCAATCGACGCAGCCGAAGGATGCGACGATCGCGCGGCCCCGAGAGACCTGGGACTGCGTCGCCTTCGACAGCGGCAGGCCGGAGTCTCCCCCGCCGGAGCTGTCCGACCCGCCGCAGCCGGCGATCGCAATTGCGCCGATCGCCGTGAGAGTAAGAAGAAACGCGGCGGCAGGGCCGCGCTTCTCCATTCCCGAGCGGCTTGCGGCGGCGGGCGCCGCGGCGCCGCACGAGTATGCTTGTGTGTGAAATGGCAAGACTGAGCTTCCTTTCGAGAGTGATTGAGGACGGCCCCGGCGCGGACGATATCGTCGCGCCCTTGACATCCCGCCGATCCGTAAGACCGTTGTGTCACATTTGTGGGCGTGAATTCGGACGCATTGTCTGAGCCGCCGGATTCTTCGTCTGAACTGCCGCCCGGAGGAGGACCAGAGCGGCGTGCGTTTAGGTAAACTTTGTTAGGTTGAAATCTTCGCCGTCCCAGTGGGCGCCGGCCGGCCGATCGGCCGGCGCGTGGAGGCGAGAAAGAGGCTTTCGTGGAGATTTTTGCGCTTCTGGAGAAGGTGTGCGTGCTGACGACGCTGGCGTTCGTATTGACGCGAACGCGGCTCTTCAGCCATTTGCGCCGGCGGCGTCTGCCGGCGCGAGATCAGGCGATCGCGCTGATCGTATTTCTCGCGATGGGGATGATGGAAGAGGCCGTCTCCCATCAATCGTGCTTGATGAACGCCCGGATCGTGACCGCGTGCGCCGCCGGCCTGGTCGCCGGTCCCTGGATCGGCCTGCTGGTCGGAGCGGCGGTCACGGGCCTTGCGTGCGAGTGCGATCACTTCCCCATGCCCGCCATCGGAATATCCATGGTGTGCGCGGGCTTGATCGGCGGATGCCTGCACTGCTGGCGGCCATCGGTCGCGCTGAGGCCGCTCACCGGATTTGCGCTGGGCGTGGGGACATCGCTGACGCGCTATATTCTGGCGCTGGCGCTGCATCCGATCACCCACACCTATCGCCCCGCCGAGCCGCTCGGGACGGAGCTCATCAAGGCCGTCGTGCAGGGCGCGGGCGTCGCCTTGATCCTGATCGTTCTGGAGGAAGTGCGGGAGCGGGACTCCTGCGTGCGCGCCGCGTCCATGGCCGAGGTCCGGGCGCTGCGCGCCCGGATGGACCCGCACTTCCTGTTCAACGCGCTTAACACGCTGTCGGCGCTGTCGATGACGGAGCCGGACGCCGTCCCCAACGCCTCGTCGCGTCTCGCCTGTTTCCTGCGCGCCAGTCTCGATCAGGACGAGCGGCTCTTGATCCCGCTGAGCGAGGAGCTGGATGTCGTGGACGCCTATCTCGACATCGAGGCGCTCAGATTCGGGCATCGCCTCCGGATCGAGCGCGACGTGGAGCCGGGACTGCTCGGCGTGCTTGTGCCGCCCTTTATCCTCCAGCCGCTGGTGGAGAACGCGGTGCGCCACGGTCTCCAGCCCAGGCCGCGCGGGGGCACGATCCGGCTGGCCGCGCGCGCCCACGGAGATTTCATGGATCTCTGCGTTTCCGACGACGGAGTCGGCGCGGCGATCGATGTGAAACGCAAAGTCGAGCGGAGCGACGACTTCCGAACGCACGCCCTTGGACTGATGCACCGGCGCCTGCGCCATCTGTACGCCGACGCCTTTGCCTTCGATTTCACCAGCTCGCCGGGATGCGGCGCGTCCGCCGCGATCCGGCTGCCGCTGCTTCCCATCGAATCACGCCTGCGGATCGCCATCGAGACCCAACGCCGCAGCGCTTTCCCATTCTCCCAGGAACAGACACATGATCTCAGTCGTAATCATTGAGGATGAACCCATCGCCGCGAAGTATCTCGCCAAGCTGCTCTGCGCAACCGGGCGCGTGGAAATCGCCGGCGAGGCGCCGGACGCCGAAGGCGGGCTCCGCCTCTGCGCCCAGCTTCGCCCGGAGGCCGTGTTCATGGATATCCGGCTCCCAAGCCAGGACGGCATCTCCCTAGCGCAGCGCCTGCATCTCCTGCCGCAGCCGCCGCTCGTGGTCTTCACTACGGGCTACGCGGACCGCGCCAGCGACGCCTTTCGGGTGGCCGCCGTGGATTACCTGATCAAGCCGCTGAACGCGGCGCAGGTCGCCGAAGCGGTCGCACGGCTCGAAGTGCGCAAGGTCATGGAGAGAATCTGCCGCGAGAAGCGCATGGCCGCCTCGGCTCGGGAAGGCGAAGCCGTGGATGAAGATCTTCTCCCGGTCAAAGTCGCCGGGGAAGACGTTGTCCGGTTCCTCACCCGGCGCGAAGTCGTCGCCGCCGTGCGCCGCGACCGCCGAACCTGGATCCACACGGTTCGCGAAGAGATCCCCACCTACTTCGCCATCTCCGATGTGCTCCGTTGGCTCGGCGGCGCCCCGTTCCTGCAAGTTTCGCGCGAGACTCTGGTCAACATGCAGGCGGTGGAAAGCGTCGTCCATTACGGCGACCGGCTCTATCAGCTCCAGCTGCGCGACCGAAGCGGCTCCACCGTGGAAGTCTCCCGCTCCGGCGCCAACCGGCTTTCCGCCTATCTCAAACTGCGCCGAGAAGCCGTCGACGCTCCCGCCTAATGCATCGCCGCCGGGGCCGTTCCGGGCTTGGGTTTGCGCAGAAGCAGCAGCGTCGGGATGGTCGCGATGCTGACGAACATGATGAACAGGAACGTGTGGTTGTACGAGAGCATGATCGCCTCGCGCATCAGCGTCTGATCGATAATGTGCAGCGCGCCCTGGTAAGCCGCCGGGGCGCTGTATCCCTGGGATGCGAGCAATCCCTGTAGTCCCGACATACGGTCGTTGAACGCCGCGTTGTCCACGGTGATGTTATTGACCAGATGCGCCCGGTTGACGTGGATCTGGGAGTTCAAGTAAGTCGCCAGGACGGCGATGCCGATGGAGCCGCCGAGCTGGCGCGCCAGACCCAGCAGTCCCACGCCCTGATTGACCTCCGCCGGCTTCAAGTTGCCGATCGCGAGGGTGTTGACCGGGACAAAGAGGAAGCCGATGGAGACGCCTCGGATCAGCAGCGGCCAGAAGGTGTCGCCGACACTGGACTGCGAGTTGAGGTGCATGAAGAGCCACATCGCCGTCACCGAAAAGCCGATCCCCAGGAGCGTGAGCGCCCGCGCGTCGATCTTGGACTTCGGATCGTTGCTGATGACGCCGCAGAAGACGATGCTGAACGCCGTGGCGATCCCGCCGGGAAGCATCGCCATCCCCGTCTGGTACGCGGTCATTCCCTGGACCGTCTGCGCGAGCAGCGGATACATATACGAGACGCCGTAAAGACCGAAGCCGACGGAAACGAAGAGAATAATGCCCGCCGTCAGCGAGCTGTTCTTCAGGACCCGCAGGTTCATGACCGGGTGCGTATTGCGCGGCGAGAGCTGCCAGATGATCAATGCGATGAGGCTGACCGCAGAGATCACGCTGAGCTTGAAGATCGTCGGATCGGCGAACCAGTCGTTGCGCTCCCCCTCCTCCAGCACATATTGCAGTGTTCCCAGTCCCACGGTGAGCAGCCCGACACCCGCCCAGTCGACGGGCTCGTCGCCGCGCGACGCCTCCGTGTCGTGAAGAAACGCGAAGACGATAAAGCCGGCGATCGCGCCCAGCGGGATGTTGATGAAGAAGCACCAGTGCCACGACGCGGCGTCGGTGAGCCAGCCGCCCAGCGACGGGCCGACTGTTGGGGCAACGACCAGTCCCATCAGAAACAGCGGCTGGACGATCGATTGTTCTTCGGGGGGAAAGACCTGAACGAGCGTCGCCTGCGCCGTGGAGATCAAGGCCGCGCCGGCGGCGCCTTGCAGGATACGCCAGACGACGATTTCGCCCAGGCTATGGCTCGCGCCGCAGAAGAACGACGCCACCGTGAAGATCATGATCGAGGCGGTAAGGTAGTTCTTGCGCCCGAAACGCGCGGTCAGAAACGCGGTCATTGGGAGGACCACGACGTTCGCCAGAATATATCCCGTGGAGACCCACGCGATATCCTGCGTGGTCGCGCCCAGGTTGCCGGCCATCTGCGCCTGCGCCACGTTGACGATGGTGGTGTCCAGGACTTCCATGGCCGCCGCCACGATCAGGCCGATCAGGATCAGCCATCGATACCGCAGGTTGGTCGCGGCCGCGTCGGCGGCGTCGTGCGCGCGCCCCAATTTTCCTCGGCCGCTGCTAGGCAGAGCAGGACTATCTTGCATGAGTAACCTCTTTCGCACCGGCGCTTCGCGCCTTCCAAGAGACATGACAAACGCGCATCAATGTTCACACCGTTTTCCGAGATCCGGCCAGATTTCCTCAAATACGACCCGAAGCGCGGCGCGCGCCTCGACGAACTCATCCCTCGTTTGCTTCACGACGACTCCGCCTTCGGAGTCCAGCAAGGCCGCTTTGGCGCATCGGTACCGGCGCTCCAATTCCCACAAATCCGTTTCCATACCCGCGTAGACTCCCGGCGCTTCCGGCGCCGCCATCTCTTCTCTCATCATTTATCTTTTCCTTTGGAAAACTGAAGGCAGCTTATCATCAGACGCCTAATTACATTTTGACAGCAGAGTTCCCGCTGCGCTGTTCTCTTCGCGACACGCGCCATTTTATAAGGCGGCTAACTACCTCAATCACGACAAAGCCTCAAGGAGTCTTTGCCGGGCCGCTCAATATCCGCAGCGGAAATCCGGCCCCACGCCTTTGATTTTCGAGAGCAGACGGATGAGCTCCCGCCGCTCCGTCTCATCCAGAGCCGTCATGAGCTCCTTCGCGGAGCGCAGCGCGCCGGGCATGTAGTCTTCCAAAAACCGCCGCGTCTTGTCCGTCATCCCGATCGCCAGGGCGCGCCGGTCCTCGCAGCAATGGCGGCGCTCCAAATAGCCGTCCCGCTCCAAGCCGTCCAGAAGCCCCGTCACCGTCGCCCGCGTCACTCCCAGATTATCGGCGATGTCCGATGGCCCTGGAGCCGGGTGGTCCAGAAGCTCTTCCGTAAACAAATAACACAGAACAAAGAATTTGCCCTCGGACAGACCCACTTCTTCCAGAGGAGCGTTCATCACGACGCTCACGGTCTTCGCCGCATGCTTGACGGCCGTAATCGACTCCATCGCACTGGCGTCCAGATCTGGATAACGCTGTGAAATCTTTCTGAGCAGTTCCTCTTTGAGCGGCGCATTCAGAGTCGGAGTTTCTTTTCCCATAAGTTTCCATATTATATGGCGACTAACTAAAAATGTCAAGTGAATCGCCGGGGCCGAAGTGATTTATTTTCCGTGAAGATAAAATCTGTTACCCTACACGCCCCCGCGATGAAACTATGTCAGCCGCCGCCAGCGCAGAATATGCATGGGGACGTTCAGCCAGGCGCTGCGCCCGCCGTCCGGGCTGATCTGGATCACCTTGTCTCCGACCACCGCGCTGGGATCGGCTTCGATCCACTGCCGATCGCCCAGATACGCCATCGTGTGCGCCCCGCCATCGGTGACCGCGATGTCGCCGGGACGCAGGCGCGTGTAGTCCAGCTCGCGCAGGCTCTGCGTCTCACAGACAGGCGTCGTGCGCCCGCCATACCCCTCCCCCAGCCGCGCCGCGCTGGCGTCGCTCCACCAGAGATCGGCGCTCTGACGCAGGAGCGCGCAATCGCCCGTCACTATCCCGCGCCGAAATGACGCGTCGATCATCCCCGCCCGCACCAGCCCGGAGCAATCGATTCCCAGACGGTTCTCGCCGCCCCAAACATACTTCGTTCCCAGATACGCGCGCAGACTGCGCACATACTCCCCGCGCAAGCTGCGAACATCCGGACGCCGCCCCGGACCAAGCGCCACAAAAAGCGTCAGAACCGCCAGGCCAATTCCCACAAAGCGTCCCGCCCGCGACCTCCAGAACAGCGCCAGCCCCGCCGCCCAAACCATTACCGCCAGCGCCACCGTGAGCTCACGCCCAATGTTCGTGCGGATGGGAAAAGCGAAGACAAGGACGAGCAGCGCGCAAAGGCCCAGCCAGTCCCGACGCCGCGCCGGCGTGTTTTGCCAAAAGCGATAGCAAAGCGCGGGCAAAAATCGGCGAAAGGCGCTGGGCGCGGAGGAAGTTTCCATGAATGGAGAACGGAAATTTCACTCAGAAGTTTCGCGGATTTCCGTCAGGTGAATGGCGTCATGCAATCACGACTTCATCTCTAAGACCACGATAACTGAACGGCGCCCAGGTACAATTCTCTTTTTGAGGAGCGTAGCAATGAACTGGCTCTACTTCCCATCCATCAGCGTTGTCGGCGTGATCTTTTTGTATCATCTGATCGCGTTCGAATTGCTTCCCAGCTATTACTCTCGGCAGTTAACCAGTTCGCCGCGTTATGAAAATCCGCGCGCTCTGTGTCAGATGGAGCGCCTGGTCCGTCTTCCGGCGATTGGCGGGCGGCGCTGGAAACAAAACGCCATATTTGAGCTCGCGCACGCCTATCGCGTGCAGCGCCGTTATGAAGACGCGGCGGAGCAATATCAATCGCTGTTGCGGCATACCGACAACTGGTCGTTTCAAGCGACAGTACACAGCCGCCTGGCGGAATGCATGGATGGCTTAAACCGGCCGGCGGAGGCCGCCGAGCATCGAGCGCAGGCGACGGCGTGTTCGCAAACCGCGTTTGTGACGGCGACCGTATGCCTGGAACAAGGACGGCTTCTGGAGGTCGAAAATCGCTATCGGGAGGCGTGCGAATATTACGAGCGCGGTTTGCCGCTGGCGGAAACCAGCGACATCAAGAACCGATTGATGGCGAAGCTGGCGATCGCGAACTTTAACGCCGGCAATATCGCCGACACGGTGCGCTGGGCGGAAGCGACAATCGCCAACAAACCGATAGGATCGACGCTTTCGGTGATGCACTCCATGGCGGGTGTCGCTTACAGGAATATGGGAGATCTCGCCGGCGCCGCCACGCACCATGAGCGCCTCTACGAACTCGTCGCGGCCGGGAAGGATCCCAAAAAGATCGCGGAGGCGCTCGCGAAGCTGGCGACGATCCAATCGTTTCAGGGCAATTTTTCCGAAGCTCTCAATCTGTGCCAGCGGGGGCGCGGCGCTTATCCGGACGGCAGCCGGATTGTCGGGATGACGGAATACGGCATTCTCATGCTGCTCGGACGGTTTGAAGAGGCGCGTGCGGCGCTGATCAACTCGCGCGGCTCCGATCCGCTTTTCATCCCTCGTTTAGAAGACAGAAGCAGTGGACTGTACGCACTGGGGATCGCCCTGCTGGCGGCGGAATCCGGGAACGTTTTGGAGGCGAGAGAGTTTTATGAGCGGGGACGGCGCGCCTTTGAAGGCGATGAAAAGAACACCCTCTTCGCCGATGCTCTGGGCGCGTGGATCTGCGCGCTGGAAGGGAATCGGCCGGACGCTCAGGACCAAATCGCGATCGTCGAGCGCAATCTCCCCCAATGCGCGGGATCGAGGACAACTCTTCTCGACGTGTATATCTTCTTAACGAAGGCCAGCCTGGAAATGGACGATTATACCAACGCCCTGCGTTACGCGGAGCGATATTGGGAGCTCAAACCGTATCCCTCCTACCACCCACTCGCCTATTATCTGCTGGGGGAAGCGCGCCTCGGCCTGGGCGAGACCGAGAAAGCGGTCGACGCCTATGAGCGAGGGATAGCGCTGAATTTGCCGACGAACGCCGCCAGCAAAGCGCGTGTTCGGCTGGACCAAATCCAGAGTTCGTCGTAGCGGAAATTTTCTTAGGGCCGCAGCCGATATTTCTCGGCAATGGCTGCTACTGGACGCCGCCCATCGATAGTTAATTCGACCTATTGCTCGTCCTGGCGCCGCGCTTCGGCTTTTGACTTCGCCCGCGTTTTCTGCTAGAATAGAACCCGCCCGCGCACCAATTGCGGCGTATTTTTATCCCTTCATCGATAGTGAATAGAGTAGTTTTACTTCATTTTTCTGTCAGCAATTCGTAAGAGGAACACTCCTGAATGTCCGTTCGCACCCCTGACTTCGTCCACCTGCATCTGCACTCCGAATATAGCCTGCTCGACGGCGCCTGCCGGATCGACGACCTTGTGAAGAAGGCGGTCGATCTGAATATGCCGGCCATCGGTCTCACCGATCATGGGGTGATGTACGGGTCGATGGAGTTCTATCTGAAGTGCAAAAAAGCGGGTATCAAGCCGCTCGTGGGGTGCGAGGTCTATGTCGCGACGCGCACGCGGTTCCAGCGTGAAAGCAAGAAGCTGGACGACTCGCAGCACTTAGTTCTGCTGGCGATGAACGACGTCGGCTATCGCAATCTTCTCAAGCTGGTTTCGATCGGCTCGATGGAAGGGTTTTACTATAAGCCGCGTATCGACAAGGACGTATTGCAGCAGTACAGCGAGGGATTGATCTGTCTGTCGGCGTGTCTGGGCGGCGAAGTGCCGGAACACATCATGGACGACGCCTACGACAAGGCGGTCCGGTCGGCAGAGACGTTCCGGGAGATCTTTGGGGACCGTTATTACCTGGAGATGCAGGACCACAATATCGAAAAGCAGTGGATCGTCAACGAGCAGCTGCACAAGCTGTCGGCGCAGACGGGAATCCCGCTGGTCGCGACCAACGATGTTCACTATTTGGGCGCCGAGGACGCCGATCCGCATCAGGTTTTGCTGTGCGTCCAGACAGCGACCACGATGGACGACCCGAAGAAGATGAACTACGGGTCGCAGCAGTTCTTTATGAAGACGCAGCACGAGATGCTGCAAGTCTTCAACAAGTACGAGCACGCGCTGCATCGGACGAAGGAGATCGCGGATCGATGCGACCTAAACCTGGAGTTCGGACGCCTTGGCATGCCCGTCCCGGAAAAGCTGCCGGAGGGCATGAATGCGCAGTCGTACCTCGCAAAGATCGCCTTTGACGGGATGAAGGCGCGCTACCCGATCATCACCGAAGAACATGAGGAGCGCCTGCGCTTCGAACTGGATGTTATCGAGCAGACGGGCTTTGGCGCATACTTCTTGATCGTGCGCGACTTCGCCCAGTTCGCGCGGCGCGAGGGCATCTTTTTTGGAGTCCGCGGCTCGGCGGCCGGCTCCATGACGTCGTACTGCGTCGGCATCACCGATGTCGATCCCATCAAATACGGGCTCACCTTCGAGCGCTTCCTGAACCCGGAACGACTGTCCATGCCCGATATCGACATGGACTTTGAAGACTCGCGTCGCCAGGACGTCATCGATTACGTCGTCAATAAGTACGGGCGTGAGTATGTCGCCCAGGTGGCGACGTTCGGAACGATGGCGGCCCGCGCGGCGATCCGCGACTGCGGGCGCGCGATGAATAAGATGCCGATGCCGGAGATCGACAAGCTCTGCAAGATGATCCCCACCATTCCAGTCGGCATGAAGCTCGATAAGGCGCTGGAGGTCAATCCCGAGTTCAAGGCGATGTACGACACCAATCGTCAGGCCCGCGAACTGATCGATACGGCCAAGCGGCTCGAAGGTCTGACCCGCCACGACAGTGTCCACGCCGCCGCCATTATCATCTCGGCCGAGCCGCTGGTGGATCACACCCCATTGCAGAAGGCGGACGACGGGATCGGCATGGTCACCCAGTACCCCGCCGGCATGCTGGAGAAGATCGGCCTGCTCAAGATGGACTTCCTGGGCCTGGCGAACTTGACCATCCTCGCCAAGGCCGTGCGCAACGTCAAAGCCAGCTTCAATGTCGATATCGACGTGCTGAAACTGCCTTTGGACGACCGCAAAACTTACGATCTGCTCGGACGCGGCGAGTGCTCCGGAGTGTTCCAGTTGGAAGGCGCGCAGATGCGCCGCTACATCGCCGAATTGCGCCCCGGCTCCGTCGCCGAGGTCGCGGCGATGGTCGCGCTTTACCGCCCCGGCCCGATGGCGCAGATTCCCCGATACATTCGGTGTAAGCTGGGCATGGAGCCGATTGAGTACCCCCACCCCGTGCTGGAGCCGATCCTGAAGGAGACGTACGGCATCATCGTCTACCAGGACCAAGTTTTGAAGATCGTCCAGGCCATCGCCGGCTTCTCGCTCGGCCATGCAGACATTCTGCGTAAGGCGATGGGCAAAAAAGATCTCAAGGAGATGGTCAAGCAGCGCGAGAAATTCATCGAGGGCGCCGTCGGAAAGGGACTGGTGAACGAAGAGCGCGCGGTTGAGATCTTCGACCTGATCGAGCCGTTCGCCGGCTACGCCTTCAACAAAGCCCACGCCTTCTGTTATGCGATGGTCGCTTACCAGACGGCGTACCTCAAGGCGAACTACCCCGTCGAATACTTCGCCGCGCTGATGGCGACCCAGGCGGACGACACCGAAAAGCTGGTCAACTTCCTCGACGACGCCCGCCGCACGAAGATCGAAGTGCGCCCACCGGATGTCAACTACAGCTCCGCCGACTTTACCGTCGAAGAAGGCTGCGTGCGCTTCGGCCTGCTCGCGATCAAAAACGTCGGCAAAGCCCCCATCGAAGCCATTCTCGCCGCGCGCAAAAAGGGCGGCGACTTCCTCTCGCTGCACGACTTCTGCGACCGCGTCTACGACTTCGGCCTGACGGGGAAAGGCGCGATGGAAACGCTGATCAAAGCCGGCGCGCTCGCGAGCCTCCACCCGGACCGCGCGCGCCTGCTCGCCGGCTTGGAAGGCGCATTGAACAGCGCCGCCACCGCCGCCCGCGACCGCAAGAGCGGTCAGGTGTCCATGTTCGGCGACGATCCCGACACGCCCGCGTTAGAGCGCATCATCCCGCCCTTGCCCGACGTCCCGCCGCTGCCCGCCGCCGAGACTATGGCGATGGAGAAAGAACTGCTCGGCTTCTACCTGAGCGAGCACCCGCTGGATCAGTTCGTCGAAAAGCTCAAGCAGATCGCGACACACACCATCGACGAATGCCGTTACCTCGGCGATAAAGAAGAAGTCGTCATCGGCGGCGTCCTGACCAACATCCGCAATTACTACACCAAGGCCAAGAACGAGCTGATGTACTTCCTCACGTTGGAAGACCGCACCGGCACCATCAGCGTCACCATCTTCCCGCGCGCCGCCGCCAAGATGGAGACGCCGCAAAAAGACAGCGTCGTCGTCGTCAAGGGCAAGACCTCGCACCGCGACCGCATCAACAAACAAACCGACGAAGACGGCGGCGTCTCCGCCGCCAGCGTCGAAATCAGCGCCGACGCCGTCCAGCCCATCGCCAGCGCCGACGTCCTCCTCGGCTCCGCCGAGCGCCAGGCGCACTACGGCAGCGGCCAGCCAGAAATCTCCTGCCTCCACATCCGCCTCGACGACCGGATGAAGGGACGCATGCCGACCCTCCAGCAGTTCCTCAGTCGCTACACCGGCCCCACCAAACTCCTGCTGCACATCGCCGACCGCCCCGGCAGCGTGCAGTGCTTCCTACCCAATCTGAAGGTTTCGCCCGACGAGCATATGGTGGAGTATCTGAAAAGCATGCTGGGGGACGAACGCGCGGTTTGGGTGGAGTGAGAGGAAATAATTCGGCTTTCCGGAATTGGTGACCGCCCGCGAGTGATCTTCTATAATCGCGTTTCCGGTGTCGTTCCCACAGCTGGAAGCTGTGGGAGGCTAAAGCGTGTTTTCAAAATCTCTGCTCCCCTACCATGCGCGCCTCCAATTGTTGCCTTATTGAACAGCAATCACCAACTTCTTCCCTCGAGCCAATTCTTGATGAGGAATAAAATAGCCGTCAATCTTTCGATTGTCGTACATGATTTCAGAAATTTTATCGCCCGAATTCTTCTTGAGGATTGTGAAGCTGGCCTTGTCCCCTATCCTGACATCGATTTTGTCGAACAACGGCACGGAGACAATGTAATTTGGATCGGCCGGTGAAAACGGATAGATCCCGATGGCGTTGAAGACGTACCAGGAGGACATCTCGCCGGCGTCGTCCATTCCGGCGTACGCGAGTTTGTCTTTTCCCATGTCGTAGAAACGGTCCATGATTTGATCTAAGATCGCCTGGGACTTTTCTTGCTTGCCGACAAAATAGTACAGAAACGGCACGCTGTGATCGGGCTGATTCCCCTGGCAGTACTGTCCGATAAACCCGGAGAGGTTATCGGCTTCCGGCCCCGTATAAGGGGTGGCGAACATCTCATCCAGCTTCTTCTCAAAATCGGCTTTGCTGGGGAATAGACCCACTAACCCTTCGACATCGTGCGGGGCGAAGTACGACGCCTCCCAGGCGTTCGCCTCTCGATACATATATTCGTAGTAGGGATACTGCGGATCGAAATTCTTTACCCAATCCCCGTTCTCCAGACGCCCTCGCATGAACCCTGTCGATGGATCGAACATATTCTTGTAATTGCTCGTTCGCTTCATCAGCATGGCGTAGTTGTCCGTGTCGTTCAATTCTTTCGCCAGCTGCGCCACGGCGTAATCGTCATAGGCGTACTCCAGCGTCTTGGTCACGGCGGCTTTCGCTTTGGTGGCGACGACCGGGTTCGCCAAATCTGGCTCGGAGATCCAGCCTTTGGTCGCGTATTCTGTGATATACGGCCGGGGGCCGCCTTCCACGGTCGCGTTTCTTAAGAGCAGATTGTAGGCGCTCTTTACGTCATAGCCGCGAATGCCCCGAAGATACGTTCCCGCGATATAGGGGGCCGCATGGTCGCCATGGAAAAACGTGGGCATAAACCCGGTGTTTTCTCCCTTGTCAATCAGCGATTTGATCACGTCCACGCTCACCGAAGGCGTCAGCATCCCTAAGAGGACCAGCTTATTGCGGTAGTCGTCCCACAACGAGGGATCCGTGTAATAGCGAAACCCTTTGTTGACAACCTTACCGCTTCGGTCGACAAAATCCCCGTTGGCGTCGCTGCGCAGGGCCGGCCAGAGGAATGATCGGTACAGGCAGGAGTAGAAAATCCCACGCTGACGCTCCGTTCCGCCCGACACGGCGATCTTCGACAGTAGCGCCGCCCAAGTTTGCGTCGCTTCTTTTCGGACCTGCGAGAATCGTTTCCCCAGCATTTCTTTCCGCAGGTTTTCCTTCGCATTGTCCACGCTGACAAACGAAAAGCCGATCTGCAGCTCCAGCGCGCCCGGAGCGTCCGCGAAATCGACTACGGAAATCTCTTTCTCGGGAGACGCCAGCGTTTCAATGCCTTTGATTTTGTGGTTGGAAACGGCGTAGAAGTACATCGTCTCGCCCGTTTGCTGAAAGCCGCTAAAGACATTGTCGCCCTCCTGCTGGATGCCCTTGCTTTTTACCCGTTCATTGGAGGTCGCCAGATCTGCGATCAGCTTCTCATCCTTCGGGTTCTGGAACGTATATTTGTGAAAGGCGCACCGGAGGGTGGAGGTCAATTCGGCGTTGACGGCGTATCGATCCAGATAGACTTGATAATAGCCGGGATGGGCGGATTCGTTTTTATGGCTGAACGGAGAGCTGAAGTCTTTGGGATCGATGGTTCCGGTGGCCGGCAGTAACGGAATATTGCACAGGTTCCAATGTCCCTTGCTGGTGTGCGCGAAACCCTGAATACTGGTGTCTTCGTACTGGTAACCGGAACCGCTGTGAAACTTCGTGACCGGCGTGAGCTGCACCATCGCATTGGGAAGGGAGGCTCCCGGGAAAACTTCGGCGCCCCAGGTTCGATGGGTGGGCGTGTAACCGATATCTTCCTTGTCCCAGAGGGTCGCCGTCCCTAACAGGGGATTCACGTAATCCGTGGGTTGTTTTTTCGCGTGAGACGCCGCCGCCGCGAAGAAAAGTAAACCGAAGGAAGCAATCAGTGTTTTTGTCATAACATTCTTCATAGGGCAGATCCTCCTCGATCTCAAGCGCGGTATCCCGTTGGGAGCGCCGTCCTTCGGTCACGCAACCGAGGGGCGAATCTTCACGGTCTCGCTTTGGATCGTCGCCGTTGCGGATTCCAGACCATCGGCGGAGGCATCGATTTTTATCGGTCCCGCCTGTTTCGACGCCTGGACAAACACCATGCAGAGGCCGCTGAAGGCGCTGCGCGCGGCCGTATCGGGGGCGTCCGGCTTGTCAGCCTCACGGCAGCTTGGGTCGCCGTTGCCCACGCCGATGATCTTTCCCGGCCCCGTCAGTTTGAAGCTCACTTTGTTGGCTGCGGTGGGCGCGACGCGCCCCTGCGCGTCCTGCACTTCCACGGCGATGGAGGAGACGTCCTCGCCGTCCGCCGCGATCGTCACCTGGCTGGGGCGCAGCGCCAGTTTGGCCGGCGCCCCCGTCGTCTCGCGGCGGTCCGTCAGCACGAGCTGTCCGTTTTTGTATCCGCGCGCCTCAATTGCGCCCGGCGCATACGGCGCGAACCAGGTGAGATGCGCATTGCGCGTCACGGGCTTGGCGCCGAGGCTCTTTCCGTTCAGAAACAGCTCCACTTGATCGAGGTTTGTGTAGCACCGGATATCGATGTTCTGTCCTTCCCTGCCCTCCCAGTTCCAATGCGGGAAGAGATGCAGCACGGGCTCGGAGCCCCACCAGGATTGATAGTAATAGTAGATGTCCTTGGGGAAACCGCAGAGGTCGAGCGATCCCGACTGCGAGCTGACGGCAACATGGTCGTAGGGACTGGGTTCGCCGCGATAATCAAAGCCGACCCAGGTGAAGCCGCCGGAAAGAAACGGGCGGTCGTCATAGATCGTCCACCAGATTTCCGCGTTTGTCTTACAATCAGCGCAATTGGGTTTGTAACCGTAGGCGTAACCGCGTTTTGGATCGTTCTCGTAGACGCCCCGCGCGCTTTTTCCGTTCGCGGTTTCGGAGCCGACGGTGGGTTGTTTGGGAAATTGCCGATGGAATTTTTCGAGATCGGTGTATTCCGGCGATCCCGGCTTATTCGACGACGGCTCGCCCGGCAGCCCGCCGTTCCAGTAATTGAAGCCCTGCACATCGACGACGCCCGACATCCCATGCCCCCACCCGCCGTTCATCGCTCCGGTGACCGGGCGCGTCGGATCCAGCATATTCGTCAGGCGCTTCATGGTCGAGATAATGCGGGCGCCGGTCGCATTCCCCTGGTAGAAATACTCTTCGTTCGCCAGTGACCAGAGGATAATGCTGGGATGATTGCGATCGCGCCGAACCATGCGCTCCAGCTGGCTCAATCCTTCTGGAGTCGACGCCATCATGCGCACTTCGGCCATCACGAGCATTCCCTGGCGATCGCAGGCGTCCAATACCTCGGGAGCCACGGGATTGTGGGCGGTCCGCCATGCGTTCGCCCCCATCGCTTTGAGCATCGCCACGCGGTCATTATGGATGCGATCGGGAACGGCGATGCCGACGCCGCCGTGATCCTGATGGTTGCACGTTCCCTGGATCTTGACGTGTTTTCCATTGAGGAAAAATCCCCGATTGGCGTCGAACTGGATCGATCGAACGCCAAATGCGGCGTCGTCATGATCGACCACCTGCCCACCGCTCTCAATGTGCGAGACCACGCGATAGAGGCGGGGCTCCTCGATCGACCAAAGCGCCGGACGCGCGATGGACGTTTGTGTCTCCAGCGTCAGATTTTCCCAGGGATCGATCTCAAATGATTTTGAGACTGCGGCGACCTGCTTCCCGTTCGGATCCAGAATCCGAGAGATGAGCCGGCCGCGCGCTTTCTCGTTACTCTCGTTCTGGATTTCTGTTTCGATGGAAATCTGCGCATCGTTTTTGCGGATCTCGCTTTTGACGAATGCGCCCCACTGCGCAATATGGAGCGGGTCGGTCTTCACCAGCCAGGTATGGCGGTAGATGCCCGCGCCTTCGTAGTACCAGCCTTCGTTGAGCGTGGCGTCCACGCGCACCGTCACGACATTGCTTCCCCCGTAATTGACATAGTCCGTGACATCGAACCGAAAGGGCGCGTACCCACTCAGGTTCCTCCCGAGATAAAAGCCGTTGAAGAGGACGGTGGCGTCCCGAAACACGCCGTCAAAGTCGATGGCGATGCGCAAGCCTTTGTCCTTCTCGGGAATCAAAAGTGTCCTCTGGTACCAGCCGATGCTCGTCTCGGGAAATCCGCGTCCAAGCGCCTTCCCGCCGTGGGCGGCGTGAACGGAAACGCCGGGCTCCGGAACATCGACATACGGCAGCTCCACCGCCCAATCGTGGGGAAGGTCGACGATGCGCCAGGCGCTGTCGTCAAAACTGTGCTGAAGCGAATCATCGGAAGGATTGTGCAGCCAGTTTTGCCCGGCCTTGGAGAAAGTCCCCTCACGCATCGGAGCGCCAAATCGAAAATCCCTGGTGGGATCATCCGCGTTTCCGAAATGGAACCGCCAGCCAAAGTCGAGCAGCAGACGCTCACGCGCGGAGACAGGATCGGAGATCGTCTCATTGGCGATCGATCCCGCCGACAGGTCTGGGGACGCCGGCATCGTGGGGGTGAGACCAAAAGTCCTGTCGGCGCCGATCAGGCCCGCAGAAGCGACGAGCCCTGTTTTCAAGAGGCTGCGCCGTGTCAGATGTGTCATGGCGTTATCCAAATCTCCCAAGGATCTCAATGGAACCATTATACACGCCTACGGGCGCCTGTCAAGCATTTTGGCGCCACAATAAGCCGCATTACAGGAGATTGACTTACTTCCCTCAGGTTTGTATAATGGTCCGACAGAGTGTCTTTGGTTCCAAGCAGGAAGGCGGCGGAGTAAAGATGGCGACACCACTCAGGACGCTGACGCCCGATCAGCGCAATACGTTTCTGGCGAGCTTCCTCGGATGGACGCTGGACGCCTTCGACTTCTTCGTCCTGGTCTTCGTCCTCAAGGACGTAGCGAAGACATTCCATACTGACAAGACGCATGTCGCTTTCTCGATCATGCTGACTCTGGCCTTGCGCCCGGTCGGCGCGTTTCTCTTCGGCCTGGCGGCGGAGCGTTACGGACGGCGCACGCCGCTGATGATCGATATTATTTTGTTCTCCATTTTGGAGCTGCTGTCGGGCTTCGCGCCGAATCTGACTACGTTTCTGATTTTACGGGCGCTGTTCGGGATCGCGATGGGCGGGGAGTGGGGCCTGGGGGCGTCGCTGGCGATGGAGACGGTTCCGACAAAAGCGCGCGGCATGCTGTCGGGGATTTTGCAGGAAGGATACGTCGTTGGATATCTGCTGGCGGCCGTCGTTTACCGGTTTGTCGCGCCCAATTTGGGCTGGCGATGGATGTTCTTCGTGGGCGTCTTGCCAGCATTGCTGTCGCTGTTCATCCGCGCCAATGTCAAAGAGTCGCCGGCCTGGCAAGCGGAGCAGGCGAAGCGTGAGCGCGTCCCCTTCGGCGACCTCCTGCGCCGGCATGGGAAGCTGTTTCTGTACGTCATCGTGCTGATGACGGGCTTTAACTTTCTCTCGCATGGCACGCAGGACCTCTACCCAACGTTCCTGCAAATCCAGCACAAGCTGCCGGCGGCGACCGTCAGCAACATCGCCATCATCTACAACATCGGCGCGCTCTGCGGCGGCATCTTCTTCGGAACACTTTCTCAGCGCATCGGACGCCGAAAGGCCATCATCATCGCCTGTGTCTGCGCGCTGCCGATCATCCCGCTCTGGTCCTTCTCGCAAAGCCTGGCGCTGCTCACGGTGGGCGCGTTCCTCATCCAATTCTGCATCCAGGGCGCCTGGGGCGTCATCCCCGCTCACCTGACGGAACTGGCGCCCGCCGCCCTGCGCGGCACGCTGCCGGGCCTCGCCTACCAGCTCGGCAACCTGATCGCCTCCGTCAATACCCCCCTGCAAACCAGCGTCGCCGAACGCCACGGCGACAACTACGGAATGGCAATGGCGATCGTCGTCACCATCGCCCTCGTCCTGGTCCCTATCATGGCGGGTCTGGGCCGCGAGGCGCGCGACACCGGGTTCGTGACCAAGTAGCAATCGAAGCGAATGTGTGGCCGCCCCCGCCTTCGGCTTAAAATCTCCCGTAAAAAATTTTTGGATTTCGTTTCCGGAATGGACAAGGCTCGGCGAGTACCCCGTCACGGAGGAAGAAATCAATGCAACCGAACGAAGGCGACATCATATTTTACAGCTCCCCTTTGGGTCAAACCAAGGTCGAAGTAAGATACGAAGAGGAAACATTCTGGCTCTCTCAGAAACGGCTGGCGGAACTCTTTGGGGTGGAGGTAAACACTGTTAACTACCATCTGAAAGAGATCTTTGCTTCTGGGGAGTTGATGGAGCAATCAGTTATTCGAAAATTTCGAATAACTGCCGCAGACGGGAAAAGCTATCTCACCGGCTGCTATAACCTGGACGCGATTATCGCCGTCGGCTACCGCGTCAATTCTCATCAGGCGACGCAATTTCGCATCTGGGCGACGCAGACGCTCAAGGAGTTTATCGTCAAGGGGTTTGTGCTGGATGACGAGCGTCTCAAGCTCAACAAGCGATTCGGCAAGGACTATTTTGAAGAGCTTGTTGAGCGCATTCGGGAGATCCGCGCCAGCGAACGCCGCTTCTATCTGAAAATCACGGATATCTTTGAGCAGGCGAGCATCGACTACGATCCGAACTCCGAAGCGACCCAATTGTTCTTCAAGATGGTCCAGAACAAGCTGCACTGGGCGGTGAGCGGCATGACCGCCGCTGAGATTATCGCGTCACGCGCGGACTCGAACAAGCCGGCGATGGGTCTGACGCACTGGAAAAATGCGCCGAGCGGCAAGATTTTGAAATCGGATGTGGTCACGGCGAAGAACTATTTGATCGAACGCGAGATCAAAGAACTGGACCGCATCGTCGAACAGTATTTGCTCTACGCCGAAAACCAGGCGGCCCGCCAGATCCCGATGAAGATGGCGGACTGGATCAAGCGACTGGACGCCTTCCTCAACTTCAACGAATACGATATTCTCACCAGCGCCGGCTCGGTTTCACACGAAGTCGCCAAACAGCTCGCCGAAGGACACTACGAGGCGTTTCGTATCCGTCAAGATCGCGAGTTCGAAAGCGATTTTGAAAAGGAAATCGCGCGGCTCCAATCGCGTCAAGGCGAGACGTCGCAGTGAATGCCTTGCCCCGCCCGCGTTCGCGAAATTGGGATTGTTCTTACTGCGGCTTCCGAATCGCTCCCGCGAACAGTACTGCTCCCGTCTGCGTGTCTTGAATGGCGCAGAAGAAGGGGCGATCGATGCGGACGGTGAGCGGCGGAGGCAGCATGATGGCCTTGGGCGTCATGATGACGGCCGTGGCGGCAGAGGCGGTGGTTCCTTCTTCGTCCACATCCAGCGTGGTCTTGTGCAGAACATCCGAGATCAAGAGGTCTTTGCGGCTGCCCATGGCGGTGAAGTCCGCATCGCCGCGAAACGCGCTGCGCATGCCGAGACTGTCTAAGGCAGGTTTCAGACTGGCGCTGTATTCGACGTGAACCTTCGGCAGGAAGAGACTGAGCCGCGTGGGCTGGAGTTGCTGCGCGAGGGCAGACCATCGGGCTGCGGAAAGCGTTTCGACAAATGCGCTCAGGCTGCTGCTTTCCGCCGGAAGAACGGCGATCATGCGCAGTCGACCTCCGCCATATGGCAGGGCGACGGCTTCCCAGTCGCTGGATTTGGCGTAGTCGATCGCGCCCTCGCGCCGCATCGTCGGGATTTGCTGGGCGGATTGCCCCGAAAGATGAAACGTCTGCGGATGGGTGTCGGACGCCTTGAAGGCGGTTGTCCAGGAGCCATGGAAATAAACGGCGTTCGTCAAAACAGCGACGGCTTCGATCAAGGCGGCGGGAGTTACGATCTCCGATATCTTATTTTCCGTCTTTTGTTTCACCCACGCATTGATCGCCGCCGCCCCCGAAGGCTTCCGCAGCGCCACGCTTTGAGTATGGGCGTCGTAGAACTCCTGGCACGTTTCCTGATAGCTGGTGGTGAACAGGAACGAATGGTCGGCCCACAAGGCGTTGGCGATATCGATCTTCACCTTGGGATCGGCGGAGGTCAGCGACTCGCGTAGGGCTTTCGTCTGGATGTTGATTGTGGCAAGCGGCGTTGTTCCCAGATGCAGCACGGTCCCGATCTGCTTGCGGGTGATACCCCCAGCGCCGTTATCGGCCAGCAGCAGGGCCTGCTGCACGCTGTAGGGCGAGATAAAGCAGTTGGCGTCGGGATGCGCCTTCGTCAGTTTGCCGAGCAGATCGATCCCGAAGGCGTTCGCCGCCGTCGCGACTTGCGTCACTGACTTTCCTCCATGCGCGCTCGCGGCGGCCCCGGCAGTCCCAGGCAGCGACATGAGCGCCGCCATGGACAAAGCCGCCATTCCGACTGCATTCCAATTCATCCGAAGTTTCCCCTTTCGACCCATCGATCTTTACTCAGCTTGCGGTTTCCGGATAACTCCGGCGAACAGCATTACCCCCGTCTGCGTATCCTGAATGGCGCAGAAGAAAGGCCGGTCGACGCGCATGATGATCGGACTCGGCGCCGCGACGGAGAGAGTCCCGATAACCGCCGTGACGGCGGCGGCCGTCGTCCCTTTTTCGTCAATATCCAGAGTCGTTTTGTGGACGATATCGGAGATCAGGACTCCGGAGCCAATACGAGAGAAATCCGCGTTCGACTGAAAGGCTTGGCGCATGCCGAGACTACCGAGGGCTGGATTGAGGCTGGCGCCGTATTCGGTATGCGCTTTGGGCAGAAACAGGCGCAGGCGCGTTGGTCTGAGACGCTTGGCCATCACCGACCACTTGTCCGGCGTCAGCGAACTGACATACGCGTTCAAGCCTTGACTTTCGGAGGGCAAAACGACGACCATGCGCAAGCGGCCGCCGCCGTAAGGAAGCGCGACGGCCTCCCAGTCATCCGTCTTCGCGTAATCGATCATGCCCATTTGCGTCATCGTCAGCGTTTGCTCGGTTTTTTGCGGCGTCAGATGGAACGTCTGGTGCTCAGTATCCTTGGCGCGAAACGGGTCCGTCCAGGTCCCATGAAAATAAAGCGCGTTGGTCAGAACCATTACCGCGCTTTCTAAGTCCTGCGGAGAAACGATCGTTTTGATCTTGCCTTCGGTCTTTTGCGCCGCCCAGGCGTTGATCGCCGCCGCGCCCGAAGGCTGGCGCAGCGAGACGGTTTGCGTCTGGGCGGCGTAAAACGCACGGCATGTTTCCTGATAATTCGCTCCGAACTTGAAAGAGCGATCGGCCCAGAGGCCGTTGGCGATGGAGATCTTCACCTTGGGATCGGCGGAGGCCAGCGATAAACGCAGGGATTTCGCCTGCGCGTTGATCGTGGCGAGCGGCGTTGTTCCCAGATGCAGCACGGTCCCGATCTGCTTGCGGGTGATTCCCCCGGCCCCGTTATCGGCCAGCAGCAGGGCCTGCTGCACGCTATAGGGCGAAATAAAGCAGTTGTCGTCCGGCTGCGCCTTGATCAGCTTGCCAAGCAGGTCGATCCCAAAGGCGTTGGCCGCCGTCGCGACCTGCGGTTTCGACTGCGCCGCGGCGGGCGCCAGCGCCGCAAGCGTCAGCGCGGCGGCAAACGGCAGCGTACGGGCAAATGCGCTCTTCATCATCGTGAATTCCCTTTCAAGAGGAATAGAGACTTTCTGACAATCATAGCTTCAAGGTTCAAGACGCAGGGAAAGAGGAGAACGTTCCCACGGCATCGAATTGTTTTTCATGATCAAGATGGTGTTCTTTGACATCGGGGACGTTCTGTTTGACGAGGATCAGCAGCACCGATGGTTTTTTCACACGCTTCTCGCCACGCTGCGCAAGCACGGCAAGGATGTTCTCTGGGATGAATGGAACGCGACCCGGATCGCGCTGGCGACCGCCGGGCCAAACCCGGCGAAGGCGATGCGCGGCGCCGTCACGGCGTACTGCGTCGATGAGGAAGAATCGCGGCGGATCTGGAAAGAGGCGGAAGAGCAGTATCATCAGATGCGCGCGCCGCGAAAGTACGGCCTGCTGCTCGACGGAGTGACGCCGGCGCTGCAGGATCTGCGGCGGGACTTTCGGCTGGGCGTCGTCGCGAACCAGCACTCCGAAGTGCTGGAGTCGTTCTCGGATTATGGGATCGCGGGCTTGTTCGACGTGATCGTGATCAGCGAGATGGTCGGTTTGTTCAAGCCCGATCCGGCGATCTTCCAATATGGCCTGGACCAGGCAGGCGTGTCGGCGTCGGAGGCGATTTTTGTCGGCGACCGGGCCGACAACGATGTCGCGCCGGCCAAGGCGCTGGGGATGAAGACGATCCGTTTCCATCGCGGGGTACACTATGGATTGTATAACCCGGACGATCCCGCGCAAACCGCCGATATTACGATATTCGACGTTTCGGAGCTGGCGGGGGCAGTGCGGCGGCTGGCGGTCGAGAGATAAGGAACGAACATGATTATTGAAGCGCGCGACGACGTTGTGATGCTGGAGGGCGCACTGACGCGCAACCTCTGGCTGACCATTCAGGCGGCGGCCAACCTGCTGCTGCGCAACCATGTCCAGGGCATCATCATTGACGGCAGCGCGCTGACCTGCTGCTCGGCGGAAGGCGCCAAGACCTTCCGGGACGCGATGAACTACATCGAGCGTTACCACGCCCGTATCGTCGTCAGCGGCCTTTCCGACGAGATCATCCAAACGATCAAGGCGATCCCCGGCGTCCGCTCGCGCCTGCCGATCGCCGCCAACCTCGCCGAAGCGCGCATTTCGCTCAGCCTGACCGCGCCCGGCAAGATCCCCGGCGCCGCGCATCAGGCCGCGAATATCCTGCTGCCGCTTCTGGGAACCGCGCCGCCCGAAGCCATGCTTCCCCTGCCCTGCCGGCTGGCGAAGGCGGAAGGCCCGAAAGCCCACGTCCACCTGCTCTACATCCTGGAAGTCCCGCGCGCCCTGCCGCTGAACGCGCCGCTTCCGGAAGAAGAAGCCATCGCCGCCCGCGTCGTCGGCGAAGCCGAAGCCATCGTGCGCCGCGCCGGCCTCACGCCCGTCACCCACGTCACCCGCGCCCGCGATATTGGCGAAGAGATCATCCTTCAGGCCGAGCGCCTCGGCGCCAGCATCCTGATCCTCAGCTACGCCCCCTCGGCGCAGTATGACGGCCAGACGATGGAGCGCATCACCCGCAACGTCCTGGACCGCGCGCCATGCGAGGTGATTTTGAATAAGCTGGCGCCGGCGGAGGTTTAGGGGAAAGCGCGATAAAGCGCCGGGGGAATAGGGCCTCACTGCGCCCAAACGAAAGCTCCAACATTTCATGTCCACTCCCCCCATCTCCCGCTCACAAATCGACCTCGCGGACCAGATCCTCCAGCGCGCTTACGCCGATGGCCTCTTCACGCACGCCGCCTATGCGCTGTCCGTTCGGGGGGCGACGGCCGCGCGGCGGGCGTTTGGGGCGGCGACAATGGAGACGGTGTTCGATCTGGCGTCTCTCACGAAGCCGGTCGCGACGGCGACAGGGGCGATGCAGCTCGTCGAACAAGGACGGCTGCATTTGCTGCAGCCGGTCCGGAAGTTCTTTGAAGAAGAGTTCGGCGCGCTTCCGCATTTGACGGATGTGGAAGTCCACCATCTGCTCACGCATACCTCCGGCCTGCCGCCCATCCCGAAGTGGCCGAAGGACGGCGCCGACTCCGAACGCAAGGCGTGGCTCCAGGCCGTGCTCAGCACGCCTCTGCTGCGCGCGCCGGGCGTCGGATACACCTACTCGGACGCGGGTTATATTCTGCTCGGAGAGATACTGCGGCGCGTGTCGGGAATGGATCAAGCGGCGCTGTTCCGTCAGGGCGTCACGGAGCGCCTCAGTCTTCCGAACATCGGCTATCTGCCCGATGCGTCGCTGCGGCCACGGATCGCGCCGACCTCGAAAGACGCCGCCGGAACCGTCCACGATCCAAGGTCACGAGACATGGGCGGCGTCAGCGGCCACGCCGGCCTGTTCGGAACGACCGATGACTTGATCCAGTACGCCGAGGCGATTCGCGGCGGCGGACCGCCCCTGCTTTCGCGCGCGGCGACGGCGCGGATGGCGGTCAGCCAGATCCCGCGCACGGTGGGAAGCCAGTCATACGGCTGGTTCTGCGCCGGCAACGACTTCCTCCCCAAAGGCGACCTCTTCTCCGACCGCTCCTTCGGTCATTCAGGATTCACGGGCACACTACTGCTCATCGATCCGGAATACGAAGTTTCGCTCGTCCTGCTGACGAATCGCGTGGTGAACGAAACAGAAGACGGCAGCCGATTCCTCCGCGTTCGCCGATACTTGCTCAACGCGATGGCGGCGGCGCTGGTGTAGGAGGAGCCCTCACCCCCCCGCCCCCTCTCCCAAAATTGGGAGAAGGGGAGTCAGAGTTTGAGTTTTTTGGATCAAAGATCCAAATCTTTATCTGATCCTAACCCTCTCCTAGAATTGGGAGAGGGTGGCGCGGAGCGCCGGGTGAGGGCCATCCGCCGCCATCCTCAAAATCCATTTGTGATGTTTTTCACGAAATGTGGTATCATGGTTGCGTCACTTATGACACAATGCGCTTTTTCACGCTGCACAGCACACCGGTTTGCCGCAGCGCCCCGTTCTTGGTTTTCTTTTCAATCGCCTCGACAACGGCGCCACACGACCTTCGCCTGAACCGGAATCCGCCGAAACGCGGACGCAGGCCGGTTTCAGGAGATTCCTTCGTATGTCTTTCACGTCCCTCGGGCTGCGCCCCGAGATCCTTCGCGCGCTCTCGGACTCGGGTTACGAGACGCCCACACCCATTCAGTCCAAAGCCATTCCCGTCATCATGCAGGGCCGCGACGTGCTCGCCGCCGCGCAGACCGGCACGGGCAAAACGGCGGGCTTTACCCTGCCCCTGCTCCATCGTCTCAGCACGACGCCGCAGCGGGCGAGCCGTGGTCACCACCATCCCGTGCGCGCCCTGATCGTGACGCCGACGCGTGAGCTGGCGGCGCAGGTCGAAGAAAGCGTCACCACGTATGGCAAGCATCTGAACTTGACATCGGCGGTCGTCTTCGGCGGCGTCAATATCAATCCGCAGATCGCGGCGCTGCGCCATGGCGTCGATATCCTGGTGGCGACGCCCGGACGCCTGCTCGACCACATCCAGCAGGGAACGGTCGATCTGACACAGGTCGAGGTGCTGGTGCTCGACGAAGCCGACCGGATGCTGGACATGGGTTTTATCCGGGATATCAAAAAGATCCTCGCCTTGCTGCCCGCGAAGCGCCAGAACCTGCTGTTCTCCGCGACGTTCTCCGATGAGATCAAGTCGCTGGCGAATGGCCTGCTGAACTCGCCGACACTGGTGGAGGTCGCGCGCCAGAACGCCGAAAGCGAGCTGGTGACGCACTGCGCGTACTTCGTCGCGCAGGAGAATAAGCGGGACCTGCTTGAGTACCTGCTGATCGAGAAGAAGATCGGACAGGCCCTGGTCTTCACGCGCACCAAGCACGGCGCCGACCGTCTCGCCAAGCAGCTGACCAAGAGCGGGATCAACGCCCTCGCGATCCATGGCAACAAGAGCCAGCCGCAGCGCACCAAGGCGCTCGCGGACTTCAAGTCCAGCACAGCCCGCATTCTGGTCGCCACGGACATCGCGGCGCGCGGCATCGATATCGATCAGCTGCCGCACGTCATCAACTATGAGCTGCCGAACGTTCCCGAGGACTATATCCACCGGATCGGCCGCACGGGCCGCGCTGGCAGCCCGGGCGAGGCGCTCTCGCTCGTCAGCCGCGATGAAGAATCGTATCTGGCCGACATCGAGCGCAAGATGAAGAAGAGCATTCCGCGCCAGCAAGCGACGGGCTTTATTCCTAAGCCCGCCTCGGTCACCGCGCTGGAGAACGCCGATACGCGGCCGCCGCGCCCGCCGCGTCCCCAGCCGCGTCAGTCCGGCCCCGGACAGCGTCCGAGCGGTTCGGGTGGCCGACCGCCGATGCAGGGACCGCGCGGCGACCGTCCGCAATCGCAGGGATCGCAGGGCCATCGCCCCGGAAGTTCGCCCTCATCGCGCCCCGCCTGGCGACGCGATTAAAACTTTATGCCGGAGTATGTTTGCGGCGAAACCCCACCGGGTAAATGTCTGTAGTTAGATATTACTTTGGAGGAAATCACCATGGCATACGACGACATCAAGGATGATAATGTACAGCACGGGATCGACGACAACCCGACTCATGACGCCGAAAAGGGCGCGGGTCTGGGAGCGGTCGGCGGCGCGATCGTCGGCGGCCTCGCGGGCGGCCCGGTCGGCGCGATCATCGGCGCGGTTGCGGGCGGAATCGCCAGCGGCGCGGCGGTTGCAGCCGTGGATCGCCATGACAATGATAACACCGTCTCCGGCCTCGGCGATGGCGCGACCAGCGATCTGAACGACCCGCTGAACGACGATGTGGACGCGATCGATCCGAACCTGCCGGCCGGCGGCCGTGTCGGCGTTTACAACACGCCGTCCACCGTCCCGGTCGACAACAGCGCGAATGCGGGTTATGACACCACCGGACGGGTCGGCAACGGCGTTCCCGGCGTGCAGACCGGCGGCTACGATGTGGACGGCACGCCCGACACGCGCGGCATTACCGAGAAAGCGGCCGACGCCATCACCGGCGACCGCATCGATGACAAGACCGGCAAGCCGGTTGTTTAAGCCGGCCCCTATGCGAAAAGCATAGACGCCTTGACTCGACAACTCAATCACGGCCTAACTGAATAACGGCGACAAAAACTCCCCGAGGGTCTGTGTGACAGATCTTCGGGGAGTTTTTCCGTCTTGACCCAGATACCCCCGCCGGGTATAATTCCGTTAAGGAGAACCGATCCATTGCAGCAGGAAGCGCGTCAGAAGATTCAGAACCGTCTCAAGCGTATCTCAGGCCAGGTCGCCGGCGTCCAGCGGATGGTGGAGGAGGACCGTTACTGCGTCGATATCCTCACCCAGGTCGCCGCGATCCGCTCCGCCCTCGACGCCGTGGGCGTGGCGATGCTGACGAGCCATTTGGAGACCTGTGTGCTGGGGCATGGCGCGAAAACGGAGCATGAGTGCGCAAAGCAGATGACTCAGACGGAGCTCTTAGAAGAAGTGCGCGTTTCGCTGGAGCGGTTCCTCAAGTAACATCGATCGTTCAACGAGCAGGAGAAAGTCCCATGGAAACAACATTCATCGCCCCCGACATCGAATGCGAGGGCTGCGCGGCCAGCATCAAAAAAGCGCTGGGACAAGCGCGCGGCGTGGAAACCGTGGACGTCAACATCGAACAGAAATCCGTAATCGTCGGCTTCGACACCGACCAAACCAACGCCGCCGCCCTCGCCGACGTCCTGGACGACATCGGCTTTCCCATCCAGCGCGAATCCGACGTCCGCGCTTAGGTCAATTCTCAAAAGACGTCAGACTGTCAAGCGCCCTGCTTGCAAAGGATGATAACGTTGAAAATTCAGGAAAATTTAGAACAAATCATGCGTAAGCGATGCTATCTCTGCGGCAGATCCCGCGATCAGGTCGAGAAGCTCATCCTGGGCGTTCACGGCGGCGTCTGCGCGAATTGCATCGAATTAGCGTACAGCATACTCCACAGTTCTCCTGAAGAGCAAAGCGAGGCGCTGGTGGCGGCAAGGGAACGCGCGCAGAGTGAGCGTTCAAAAACGCTGCTGCAGCGCCTCTTTAGCAAACCAAAACAGCGTCTATGAACTCTAACGCGCCATGAGGCCCGTCAGGCCGCAAAGCGGCGATAGATTTCCCAGGACTTATCGAGACACGTCAGGATCTGGACTTCGTGCGAATGGATTTCTTTCTTGATTCCAGGGAACGTCTTCTTCGCGGGTTCTTCCTGCGCAGCATAAAAGATGAACTCCCGGCGCCCCGCCGTGGTGATCGCCAGAGCCAGAGTCGCGGAGCCGTCGGCCTCGAACCGTTCGCGCAGCAGGTGCTCGATGGCGTCCAGTTCGATCGTTTCCAGCCGGCTGGGCAGGCCGTTGGTCGTTGGGGATCGGAACGGGACCACCACGCCCACATGGTACTGATATCCGAGCAAACTGCTCATTCGTTTCAGTCCCATATTGACCCGAACCACGAGCAGCGCGCCGCTGTCGTTGTATTTTTTGACTTCCCACGGTCCATCTGCGGCAGTCGGCGCGAATGTCGGGGTGCTAGTCTTCGTGAATGGCCACATAGATCCTTCTCCGGACATAGTTTTGGAGGGGCAAGCAGCGTTGGATACCCCGTCATTCATCATACAACAAAAATCGACAAACCAAGCAGGCATGAAATATTTTTATTGAAATTAGGAAATGTTAATTCCCCTAATAATTGAGGCGGCTTCCGCAATGTCCGTAAAAACTCATGTATAATGAGTGCGTAGTGCTTCATTCTCCAGATCGACGAACGCCGCATGTGTCGTCGCGCGGAGCCGGCGGCGTTCGCTGCATACTTTACCGTTGCAATTATTGCTCAACAGCTCCCACATGCGTCGTCCATCGTTCACCACGAGGACACACTGCAACTGACTTAAGGCCGAGGCGTAACGCCTCGGCCTCTTTTTTGGCGATTTATTTTTGGCGAGATCGCGATTCTGCGACGCGTATCCCGGGGGCGTGTGGGTATCATGTCGGAGGCGTCATTACGAATCAACGGAGAAACTAGTTTGAAAAATACAATATTCCAAAATAAGAAATCAATCGTATTGGTTCCTGCGGCGGCTGTCGCGCTTGGGCTGCTGAGCGCCGGCTGCGGAGACAACGGTCAGAAGGATAACGCAAGCGCTCCGGCCTCCACCGGCGCGCAGACCGCCAGCAGCAGCGCGGGCGGCGCTTTGAACGGCGCGGGCGCGACCTTCCCGGCGCCCCTGTATCAGAAGTGGTTCCAGGAATATCAGGCCAAGAACGGCGTCCAGATCAACTACCAGGCGATCGGCTCCGGCGGCGGCATCAAGGGTATCACGGCCAAGTCCGTGGACTTCGGAGCATCCGACGCGCCAATGAACGACGAGGAGCTGGCGAAGGCGCCCGGCATCCTGCACGTCCCCACCGTGGCCGGCGCGGTCGCGATGGCCTACAACGTTCCCGGCGTTCCCACGGGGATCCACCTGACCGGCGACGTCATCGCGGATATCTTCCTGGGCAAGATCACGAAGTGGAATGACGCGCGCATCACGGTGCTGAATCCGGGCAAGAACTTCCCGGCCCTGACCATCGCCCCCGTTCACCGCGCCGACGGCTCCGGCACCACCAATATCTTCACAACCTATCTGAGCCAGGTCAGCCCAACCTTCAAGGCCGGGCCGGGCGCGGGCAAGTCCGTGAAGTGGACCGCCGGCGTCGCCGGCAAGGGCAACGCGGGCGTCGGCGCGCTGGTCCAGCAGACCCAAGGCGCCATCGGCTATCTGGAGCTGGCGTACGCGATCCAGAACAAGATCGCCTTCGCGGACGTGCAGAACGCCAAAGGCGCTTTCATCACCCCGTCGGTCGAATCCACCACGGCGGCCGCCGCCGGCGTGACGCTGCCCGACGATTTCCGGGCCGTGATCACCAACACGGACGACCCCAAGGGCTACCCGATCACCGGCTTCACCTTCCTGCTGGTTTACAAAAACTCCAAACCGGACGTGAAGAAGTTCCTGCAATGGGCGCTGACCGACGGACAGAAAGACGCCCCCACCCTGATCTACGCCCCGCTCCCGGACAGCGTGCAGAAGAAGGCGCTGGCGGAAGTCGATACGATCCAGTAATTTGGCCCGCCTGATAACGACAAACGCCCCGCCGCATATGTGTCATGCGGCGGGGCGTTTGTTTGCGAGGGCGGCCAGCATCACGCGGCCATCGCGTAGGTGATTTCTTCCTCGGGGGCAATGATGTCCAGAAAGACATCCACCACTCTCGGGTCGAAGTGCGTTCCCGCGCCGGCGCGGATATGCTCCGCGACACGGCTCGGACTCCAGGCGGGCCGGTAGGGCCGGTCGGACCCCAGCGCGTCCCACACATCCACCACGGCGAAGATGCGCGCCGCGAGCGGGATTTCGGTTCCCGCCAGGCCGCGCGGGTATCCGCCGCCGTCCCAGCGCTCGTGATGGCAGTAAGGGATATCCATGGCTGGCGCCAGAAACGCGATCGGCTCCAGCAGATCGTGGGCGTAGGCGGGGTGGCGGCGCATGATCTCCCACTCGCCGGCGTCCAGCGCGCCGGGCTTGAGCAGGATGGCGTCCGGAACGCCCATTTTGCCGATGTCGTGCAGCAGAGCGCCCCGGCGGATCTGCACGATCTCTTCTTCGCTCAGGCCAAACTCATTGGCGAGACGCAGCGTCATCTCGGTGACGCGGCGGCTGTGTCCTTCGGTTTCCTTGTCGCGCAGATCCAGGAAGTGCGCCCAGGCTTCGATGGTGGCGTCGTAGGCGGAGTGCATCTCGGAGAGGTTGTGGTGGAGCTCCGCGTTCAGTCGCAGGATCTCCGCCTCCGATCTCTTGCGGTCGGTAATCTCCGTGGAAACGCCCAGCATTTGTCGGCATCCGCCGTGACCGTCAATGAGCGGACGCTTCTCCGTTTGAAACCAGCGGAGATTCCCGTCGGCGTCCGTGATCTGCTCTTCCGCGATGAACATCGCCAGCCGGCTCTGAATGACCTGACGGTCGCATTGATGAAACTCGGCGATCTCCGCGGGATTTCCCTGAAGGTCCGTTTCCCGAAGACCGATCAGCAGCTCCGGGGACGTTCCAAAAAACTGGGCGAGCGCATTGTTCACCATCCCAAAGCGCCCCGCGCCGTCTTTGATGAAGATCATGCTCGGCACGGCGTCGATCACGCCCGCCAGGAAGTCCCGCGCCTCCACCACCTCTTGCGTGCGTTCGGCGATTCGACGCTCCAGCTCTTCGTGGGCCTGCTGCAATGCGATCTGCGCGGCTTTGCGGTCGGAGATATCCACCAGAACGCCGTCCCACACGGTCGCGCCGTCGGAGCGCCGCTCGGGACGCGAAACGCCCTGGATCCAGCGCTCGCCGCCGCCAGGCAAGCAGAAACGCCCTTCCCAGTTCCAGAGGGTCAGCGACCCCGCCGATTCCGCGACGGACAAATCGAAGGAAGGGCGATCGTCCGGATGAATCATATTGACGATTCCGATAGTGTTCGCAAGCACTTCCTCGGGCGACATATCGTATAACTCACGGCACCCTTCACTCACAAACTCAAACTTCGGCGTCCCATCGCGCAGCAAAGCAAAGCGATAGACCATCCCCGGCGTATTCGCGGAGATGCGCTCGTACCGGCCATGCAGCGCCCAGAAGCGCCGCTGCACGACCAGGGTGGCGGCGCCCGCCAGGACCGCGCTGACGACGATCGTCACGTAATGCGACTGCCACTTCGTCAGCCACGGCGCCGTGAGCTCCTTGAATAGCTCGTATCCCAGCATGGCGCAAAGCGTGGCTGCGGCCACGATAGCCACGGTCCACAGGGACGAGCAGGAAGGCGGCGAATAAGGGCGTATTCGTTCCATTTTTTTAAGACGCAATAGCATGAGAACTTTCGCGAAGGCGTGTCCGAGCGCTTTTCGTCCGCGCCGAGCGGACATCACTCCATTTCATTTTCGGCGTTTCGCGCGCGTAATCTCAGTCTATCCGCGAAAGATTCGGCAAAAAAGCCCGGCGCGCACTGCGGCGCGCCGGGCTTTCCTGATGTTGAAGCGCCTCAGTTACGCGAAGCGCAGCTTCGGCCGTCCGGGGATCGCTGCGGCCGGCGCTTCCGGCTCGGCGTCAAGCGTGAAGCGGGAGACGCTTTCCTGGAGCGTCTCGGCGATCCGGGCCAGTTCGCCCGACGCCGCCACAAGCTCTTCCACGGCCTGTCCCTGCTGCTCGGTCGTGGACGTAACGGTCTGGATGGACGCGGAGACTTCCTCGGCGGACGCCGACATCTCCTCGGCCGCCGCGCTGTTCTGATCCACCGCCGACGCCACCGAAGAAATCGCCTCCGAGACCTCCACGGAGGTGATTCGCATCTCGGTTGCGGCTTCCCGGATCTGCTTGGCGCGGAACGTCACCGATTCTACCACCTTCTGGATCTCGCCCAGCGCCGCGCCGGCCTGCTCGGCCTGCGCCGCGCCGTTCTCCACATCGCGCCGCCCCGCGTCCATCGACGTGATCGCTTCCTGTGTGCGGCTCTGCACTTCTTCGATCAGCGCGCCGATCTCGCGGGTCGCCGCGCCGGAGCGCTCGGCCAGCTTGCGCACTTCGTCGGCCACGACCGCAAAGCCGCGTCCCGATTCTCCGGCCCGCGCCGCTTCGATCGCCGCGTTGAGCGCCAGCAGGTTCGTCTGCGCCGCGATCGCGTCGATCGTCTCGACAATCCCGCCGATCCGCTGCGAGGCGTCGCCCAGGCTCTCCATGATCTGGGCCGACTGGCTGACCGTGCGATGGATATTCTCCATGCCTCGGACGGTTTCGGCGACCGTGTTCACGCCCTGGACGGCGACATGGCTCGCGCTCGCCGCTTCGGCGGCGGCAAGCGTCGCGTCTTCCGCGACCAGGTCTACGCTCTGCGCCAGTTTGCGCATCAGGCCCATGCTGTCCGCGACGGAATTGGCCTGCACGGAGTTGCTGTGCGCTACGTCGCCGGCGCCGCGCGCCGACTGCTCGGACGCCGTGGCGACCTCGCGCATCGTCTGCGTGATCTCCTCGGTCGAGTAACCGACGTTTCGCGCCGTTCCCGCCAGCTGCGCCGCCGAGCTGGTGACCGTTGAGGCGCTCGCGCCGACTTCGCCGATCAAACGGCGCAGGTTTGTCCCCATATCCTGAAAGGCGCAGCCAAGCGCGTCCCGGTCCGACTGCGGCTGCGTGGTCTGCCGCAGGTCGCCGGCCGCGATCCGCTCCGCCGCCTGCGCCATGGATTTCTGATAGGCGATCAGCGAGCGGAACGCATCGGCGATCCGCCCAACTTCGTCGTCGCTGTGGACATCGATCTGCTGATCGACCTCACCCTTGGCGAGCGCTTCCGCCGCCGTCGCCATCGGCGCGAGCGCGCGGCCCAGCCCATTCGCGATCATCCAGACAAGACCGAGCATCATCGCCAGCGCCACGCCGCTGATGACCAGCGCCTGATTGCGCAGCGCGATGCTGGGCGCCAGAATGGCGTCCTGCGAGACGTTCATCACCACGCGCCAACCGGTGAACGGCGCCGTGGCCCAGTAGACTCGGCGCCATTCGCCTTTGATCTGAAGCTCCTGCATGCCATGGTCATCCCCCGAAACGACCTTGCCGTCCGGCAGCGATTTGGCGGGGACGCCGGCGAAGCCCTTGCGCAGCAGCAGATCCGCGTTCGGATGGGTAATGAGCAGTCCGCCCCGGCTCACGAGATAGCCGTACTCCTGCGACTGATTGCCGGAATCGAGAACGTGGACGCCGCTCATGATCGTGCGCAGCTCATCTAGCCCAAGGTCCACGCCGACGATGGCGAGAAGCGTGTGGTTGGCGTCGTAGATCGGCCGCGTATAGCTGACCATGGAGATGTTGCCGCCGCCGTCATCGAAGTACGGCTCGCAAACGTAGGGCGCGCCGGTTTTCTTGGGGCCGTTGTACCACTCCTGGGAGGCGTCATGATAATCGTAATCGGGCTTGAGGATCGTCGGCCAGCTCTTGCGCGTCACGAGCTGGTTCGACAGCTTCGCCTTGTAGTTGAGCTGGTCATACGCGATATAGAAGTCGAAGGCGTCGCTTTCCGGCGCTTCGCGCAGCAGCTTCACCAGATACGGTCCCACGGCGCCGTCCGGAACCACGCCGTCGCCCTGCTGGCGCGCGGCCACCGCGTCCACGCGCGCGCCGCAGCGCTGGACATAGGTGTCCAGGCGCTGCGCGGTCGATGTCAGCAGGCTCAGCGCCTTGGCGTCGGCCTGCTGCTCCAGCAGATGGCGGCTCGCATTGTAACTGAACCAGGACGTCGCGATCAACACCGCGCCGGTCGCAAGTCCCACGGCGAGACAAAGCTTTTGCGCGATGGTGCGCAGTTTTGGTATGGGAAAGGGCATGGGAATTACGCTCCTGCAAAATGTCAAAATTACGAAGACGACGCCGCTGTCGCCCTCACCACTCTTCATTGTCGGAAGCAGCCGCGAGAAACTTCAGGCGTCCGCCCCCTTGCCGACGAAAGCGGCCCCGGCTGCGCGAAGCGCGGCCGGGGCCGGAGGGATCGAAAAATCGCGCGGCGTTACGCCGCGCGCAGATGCTCGTGGCGAGGCGCGGCGCTTGCGCCGTCGTCCGACAGCGCAAACCGCGAAACGCTGTCCTGCAAAATCTCGGCGATCCGCGCCAGCTCGCCGGACGCCGTCACCAGATCTTCGACCGCGCCGCTCTGCTGCTCGGTCGTGGACGCCACGGTCTGAATGGACGCGGAAACTTCCTCGGCGGACGCCGACATCTCCTCGGCCGCCGCGCTGTTCTGATCCACCGCCGACGCCACCGAAGAGATCGCCTGCGAGACTTCCTGAGACGTGCCGCGCATCTGCGCCGCCGCCTCGCGGATCTGCTGGGCGCGGGCCGTTACGGACGCCACGACCGTCTGGATCTCGCCCAGGGTCTTGCCGGCCTTCTCCGCCTGCAACGCCCCGCTCTCGACATCCCGCCGCCCGGCGTCCATGGAGTCGACGGCTTCTCGTGTCCGTGTCTGCACTTCCGCGATCAGCGCGCCGATCTCGCGGGTCGCCGCGCCGGAGCGCTCGGCCAGCTTGCGCACTTCGTCGGCCACGACCGCAAAGCCGCGTCCCGATTCTCCGGCCCGCGCCGCTTCGATCGCCGCGTTGAGCGCCAGCAGGTTCGTCTGCGCCGCGATCGCATCGATCGTCTCGACAATCCCGCCGATCCGCTGCGAGGCGTCGCCCAGGCTCTGCATGATCTCCGCCGAATGGCTCACCGTCTGATGGATCCGCTGCATGCCCTGCACCGTCTCACTCACCGTGCGGACGCCTTCCTGCGCCACATCGCCCGCGCTCGCCGCTTCCGCGGCCGCCTGATTCGCATCGGCGGCGACGGATTCGACGCTCTCGGACAGCTTGTGCATTAAATGCATGCCTTCCGCGACCGAGTTCGCCTGCACGGAGTTGCTCTGGGCCACATCGCCGGCGCCGCGCGCCGACTGCTCGGACGCCGTGGCGACCTCGCGCATCGTCTGCATGATCTCCTCGGTGGACAGGCCGACGTTTCGCGCGGTTCCCGCCAGATGCGCCGCCGAGCTGGTGACGGTCGAAGCGCTCGCGCTCACCTCGCCGATCAGCTGGCGCAGGTTCGTTCCCATCTCCCGGAACGCGCATCCCAGCGCGTCCCGCTCCGACTGCGGCTGCACGATCTGCCGCAAGTCTCCCGAGGCGATCTGCGCCGCCGCCTGCGCCATCGATTTCTGATAGGCGATCAGGGAGCGGAAGGAAGTGGCGATCCGGCCGACTTCATCATCACTCTCAAAGTCAATCGTCTGATCCACCTCGCCCTTGGCGAGCGCTTCCGCCGCCGTCGCCATCGGCGCGAGCGAACGGCCGACGCGGGACGCGATGATCCAGACAAGAAGCAGCATCAGGGCCGTCGCGGTGGCGCTGATCGCCAGCGCCTGGTTGCGCAGCGCGATGCTGGGGGCCATTACGGCGTCCTGGGAGACGTTCATCACGACGCGCCATCCGGAGAAGGGCGCGGTCGCCCAGTAAACGCGCCGCCATTCGCCCTTGATCTTAACCGCCTGCTCGCCATGGGCGTCACTCGAAACAACCTTGCCGTCCGGCAGCGAATTGACTGGGGCGCCGGCGAAGCCTTTGCGCAGCAGCAGGTCCGTGTTGGGATGCGTGATCACCAGTCCCCCACGGCTAACGAGATAGGCGTACTCCTGGGAGCGATAGGCGTTGTCCAGTACGTGAACGCCGCCCATGATCGCGGTCAGCTCTTCGAGCGACAGGTCGACGCCCGCGATCGCCACCAAATCATGGTTGGCGTCGTAGACCGGCTGCGTGTAGCTGACCATCGAGATATTGGCGCCGCCGTCGTCGAAGTACGGCTCGGTCACATAGGGCTTGCCGGCGTCTTTCGCGCCCTTGTACCATTCCTGGGACGGGTCGTGATAGTCGTAGGTCACCTGATCCAGATTCGGCCAGCTCTTGCGAGTCACCCAGGGCATCGAAAGCGTGTCCTTGGCTTTCATCTTCTCGTAAGCGATGTAAAAGTCGTACGCTTCATTCTCCGGGGTGTGCTTCAGCAGAGACGCGAGGTAGGGAATCATCGTCCGATTGGCCCGGCTTCCGGAGACTTCCTGACGCGCCACGATAGCGTCTGTACGCGCGCCGCATGACTGGAGGTAGGTATCCAGCCGCTGGGCCGTGGATTCGAGCATCCCCAGCGCTTTGGCGTCGGCCTGCTGCTCCAGCAGATGTCGGCTCGCATTGTAGCTAAACCAGGACGTCGCGATCAAAACGACTCCTGTCGCAAGCCCTACCGCAAGGCAGAGCTTCTGCGCGATCGTGCGCAGTTTAAAGGTTGGAATGGCCATGGTGAACGGGTGCTCCTGCTCGGCGAAAAATGTCGAAGCTGTGACTTTTGCCAGCTTCCCGCCGCTATTATCGGCAGAATTCCCCGCGCGCTGGAGACCGTTTCGGCGCTATTTTCCAGTATAGTTAAGAGGATCGAAGTGGAGGAAATGAGTTCCATGAAGAAACAAACGATTTGGCGCGGCGCGGCGCCGGCCGCAATCGGCCTGCTGCTGCTGACGGGATGCGGAGGAGGCGGGGGATCGTCCTCCGGGGATTCCACGACGGGCTCCACGGGAGCGACGACGGGGAGCACGACCGGGGGATCAACGGGCGCGTCGCTGACGGCGAGTCAGCAGGCCGCGTCTGCGAGCGGCGTCAGCGGCGCCGTCTACGGCGCGGCGACGGTGGCGGCCCTGGGATCGCTGAGCGACGCGGCGTCGATCACGCCGGCGATCGAGGGAACCGTGAGTCACGCGGGGTCGGAGACGCATCCGACGGTGACCGTGAAGAAAACGAGCGGGGGCGTAACGGTCACGCTGGATTACGGATCGGGAATCACCCAGGGCGGCGTGACGCGCTCCGGCGTGGTGATCGTCGCCATCAACACCTCGGCGAAGACCGCAAGCGTGACGTTCCAGAACTTCACCGTCAACGGCAAAACGGTCTCCGGGACGATCCAACTCACATCGCTGAGCTACTCCTCAAACCGAGTCGCCTTCGCAAGCGCGGTCGATCTCACGATCGGCGGCGTCGGGACCATCGTCGGAGGCGAATCGGTCTCCTACGCCTCGCAGACACTCACGATCGACAGCGCCAACGTGACGTACACCGATACGATGGGAAAAGTGTATTTGATCGGGCTGTCCCACGTCGTCATTCCCTACGGCGCCACCGGCAGCCTGCTGCCGGACTCCGGCGCGCTGACGCTGAGCGAATCGTCGGTGGGAACAATCGCCGTCACGTTCACCGCGAACACGCCCGCCACGAAGACGGTGCTGGTCTCCGTCAACGGCGGCCCTCAGATCGCGCTGACGCTTTCCTGACGCGTCTCAAACGTCGATGAGCCGCCAGCGTTTGGCGAGGTTGAAGATCCGTGTGCGGCCGAGCGCCAGGGCGCCGACCGCGCCGTGGACATGGCCGCAGACGACGAGTTTGGGCTGGTGTTTTTCGATGTACCGGGTCAGCGGGCGGGATCCCAGGTGGGGGCCGCCCGCGCGGTCCAGCAGGCTGTAGGGCGGCGCGTGGGAAAGGACGATATCGGCGTAAGGGAAGTCGTAGGCGGCTTCTTCGGCTTCGGGATCGACGGTCAAGCGCTCCCAGAGGCGCATCAGCTGCGGCGTCTCGTAACTGGGACTGAGCGAAACGCCGTGCACGGACATCGGTTCGCCGGTCTGAGGATCGTCGAAGGACAGCGTTTTGTCGAGGACCCAGTGCAGGCCGGGCATGGACAGCGTGTCTTCGGACATGCCGATGTCGTGGTTGCCGGGAATCCAGAGGACGTTGGGATAGACTCCCGTCAGCGTGCGAAGCCAATCGGCCATCGCCTGCATCTCCGTGGGACTGCGCATCCCCAGGTTGGTCACATCGCCCGCGATCACGCACAGGTCGGCCGCCGGCATCTCCGCGGCGCGAAACTGATCGAATCGCGCGTGGACATCCGACATCGCGAGAACTCTCATTCACTCTCCATAAGCGTCACGGGAACCCACCCGCGCACGCTGTTGATCAACCAGATCCGTGTGGCCTCGGCGAGCATCGCGCGCGGCAGCGCCCGCTCCGCGATCTCGCCATTGGCGAGAAGCTCGGCCCGGAACGTCCCGGCAAGCAGGCCGCAGCCGCGCGAAGGCGTCCAAAGACGCCCTTCGCTCTCTAGCACTAAGTTTCCTACGGTAAATTCCGTCAGTTCGTTCTCTTCGTTCCAAAGTAAAACGTCAAACGCGCCCGGGCGCGCGCTTCGGAGCCGCTCATACGTCTCGCGTCGCGTCGTCTTGTGGCAAAGAAATCGATCCGAACGGCTAATGGGCTCCGAGGCCAGCGCCACGGGCGGCGCGCTCGCCGAAGCTGGCGGCAGCGGAACGTATTCGACGCGCGTCGCCCCCGCCATGTTCACCAAAAGCCGTACGCGCCAGGAACCGGCGCCGAGCGTTTGCGCCAGGGCGTTCAGCGCCTCGTCCACGGGGGCGTGGGCGAAGGGAATCCCAAAGTAGCCGGCCGTCTCACGCAGGCGCTCCAGATGACGCCCACGAAGCGCGTATTCGCCATTTTCCAGACGCAGCGTCTCCAGCAGATCGAACGGGGGCGCGGGCGTCTCGGCGAACCGCGCCTTGCCGCGCGCTTCGGCCCGCTCTTCTTCCGGATCGGAATCCCAGGTGACTCCGCTGCCGACGCCCAGCTCCACCCGGCCGCGCGCCTTATCGACAATCGCCGTGCGAATCGCGACATTGAACACGATCTCGGACTGACGAGGCGCGATATAACCGATCGCGCCGCAGTAGGCCCGCCGGGGCGCCGTTTCCAGACGCGCGATCGATCGCATCGCGCTGACCTTCGGCGCGCCGGTGACAGAGCCGCACGGAAACAGCGCTCCGAAGATCTCCGTCAGGCCGATCTCCGGGCGCAGCCGCGCCGTGACGGTGGAGGTCATCTGGAGCACCGTCGGGTAGGTCTCGACTTCAAAGAGCCTGGGAACATCGACCGAACCGATCTCCGCGATGCGGCCGACATCGCTGCGCATCAGGTCCACGATCATGACGTTCTCGGCGCGCTCTTTTTCCGAGCGCACCAGCTCCCGCGCCAGCGCCTCGTCTTCCTCACGCCACCGGCCGCGCGGCCGCGTCCCTTTCATCGGCCGCAGCGTGATCTCACGGCCGCGCGATGCGAAGAATAGCTCGGGGGAGGCCGACAAAATGCGCTGGTCGCCCAGGTCCAGATACGCCCCGTAACCACGCCCGCCCTGCGCGCGGACCAGATCGCGCCAGTACGCCCGGTCATCTCCCGAGAACGCCGCGCGGCGGCGCACGGTATGGTTCACCTGATAAACATCGCCCGCCGAGATCGATTCCCGAATGGCGCGGACGGCGTCGCCATACTCCACATCGCCTTCATCCCAGGCTCCCAGCGAATAGCTCTCCGAATGGATCGACTCGGGAATGTGTGTAAGAGGGGCGGAAAAGAGCGCGAACCAGAGCAGCGGCAGATCGCCGGAGTGGGGCGCCGCCAGCGCCGGGTCGAACGCGGGCGCGGCTTCATAGGCGACATATCCGGCGGCCCACAGGCCCTGCGCCGACGCCTCCTCCACGCGCCGCAGCGCGGGAACGACTTCGGACACGGCGCGCGCCGAGACGATCTCCACGGGATCGGAGAACGCCAGACGGCGCGGCGCGCTTTCAAAATCGAGGAATTCCAGCTGAACGGTCGGATCGGTCATAACGGCGTAATGCAATTCACAAAATGCAGGACAAGGGAACGGAGTTACCGTATAATAGCACAACATGACGCCTACTCCGCCCTCAGAATCGCCCAACCCCGGATCCGTCTGGCCGCCGCCGCCCACGCAGCCGGTCGCCGCCGACGCGCGCCGGCCCTTTGCATCGCTCATCCCGCTCTCGCGCGTCATCGCGGTTCTCGGCGTGCTCGACATCATCGGCGGAGTCGGAGTCACGCTCGTCAAAGCGCGTCAGGTGGCGCTCTCCGGCGTTCCCGGAGACATCCTCCTGGTGCTGCTCGCCGGGGTGATTTTTCTCGCCGTCTTCGTCGCTTACCGGGTCCTGTTTTTGCGCTGGCTCTTTGTCGCCTACAAAAACCTCGATGTGTTCGAGGCGGCCGGCCTCGAGACCACCGCCGGCTGGGCGGTCGGCTGGATTTTCATCCCGGTCGCCAACCTCTACCGGCCCTATTTGACCCTCCACGAACTCTACAAGGCGGGAACGCCGGGCGTGGACAGTCGCGACGAGATCGCATGGCAGCGAGTCCCGTCCTCACCACTGATCGGCTGGTGGTGGTCGTCGATCCTGATCGATCTCTTCCTGCCGAAGATGGTGGACAAAGTATTGACGCACGGCATAACTGAAACCGCGTCCGGCATTCTGAACTTCGTCCTGGAATTGGTCTCGATTACCCTGACGATCGTCCTGGTCGGCTCGATCTCACGCCGCCAGGAAGCCAAAGCGCGGGAGATCGCCCCGTCCGCCCCATCGTATCTCTAGGAACACCTCATGTCCATGCCGCCTTTTCCGCCGTCCGAGGCGATTGCGCCAGTCGTTTGGCCGCCGCCGCCAACGAATACCGCGAATGTCCTGACCGACGAACAGCGCCGCGCGTTCGCCCAGTTGTCAAAATATCAATCCCCCATCGCGCTTTCTCATTGGATCGTTGGCTCCTTAGCCATCACTTTCGTGGTGCAGTTCGCACAGACGGCGTGTCTTCTGCTAGGGCCAGCCGCAGCGAAACTCGAAAGCATCACCTCCGATGTGTCCGCTTTTACAGCAATGGCGGGAGGGATGTTTTTCCTGATCTGGATCCGCCAGCTTTATCAGAACCTGACATTCCTCGGCGTCCCAGGACTGCAATATTCTCCCATGTCCGCGGCGACCGCGTTCCTGATCCCGATCGTCAGCATTTACAAGCCGATCAAGATCATGGCGGAGATCTGGAAGGCGACATCGCCGTCCAGCGTCCTCTATTTCGTCAGCGGCCACTGGGCGCAGACTCCATCCACGCCGCTGATCACCGCCTGGTGGGCGCTTTTCACGATCTACAATTCGATCAATTTTCTCATTGCGCTGAATATGGACATTAGCCAGTTCAAGGTGATAAATGACGAGGCAGACCTCTTGTTTTCGGCGATCAACGGCGCGCTGCTGGCAATTTTGATCCTGCGTTTGACCAAACGAGAAGAATCACGCTATAGGGAGATATACGCGAGCCTGCAAAACTAAGCAGCCGCAGAAGGCGATAGGATTCATGGAACATCTTCCCCCACTCGAAGGCTCAAACACCGGCGGCGTCTGGCCGCCACCGCCGACCAACGCCATCGACGACGGCCGCAGCCGCATGCTGTCTCTGCTGTCCCAATACCGGTCTCCCGTCGCGCTTTCGCGCTGGATGCTCGGCTTTATGGGCGCTACCGTAATCTCAGACGTTTCCGTGACACCATTGCTGATGTCCGGCCCATCTGGAAAAGACTCAGCAGACACCCTATCCAGCCTCTCGAACCTCCCACATTTCGTGGCCGGGATATTGTTCTTAATTTGGACATATCGACTTTACAAAAATCTGATCGTATTGGGCGTCTCCGGCTTGAAATTTTCTCCCACGATCGCGGTATTGATGTGCGTGCTGCCGGTCCTCAATCTCTACCAGCCAGTCGTCATTTTTGGAGAGATTTGGCGCGCATCGGCATTGCGGGAGACTATCGCGCGCGCCGGTGGACGCTGGAAAGCAGTTCCGTCGGCTCCGATCATTGTGTGCTGGTGGATCGCTTACCTCCTCTACAGCGTCGTAGCCGCCATATTGGGCAAGCAGGAGATCAAAAAGGCTACGGACCTTACACCTTATGCACTGCTGGGAGTAACATCGCTCGTCAGCGGGACATTACTCACAATCGTCGCACTGCGCCTTAATAAGCGTGAAGAGGCTCGCTACATTGAGATTGCAGCGAGCCTAAAGGACTAAGCGCTCATAGAAAAGGTAAGGTAAAGAATGGAACAAATCCCACACATAGACGGCGGCGTTTGGCCGCCGCCGCCGACCAACGCCATCGACGATGGCCGCAGCCGCATGCTGTCTCTGCTGTCCCAATATCGATCGCCCACGGTTCTGACGCGCTGGATGCTGGGCTGCCTGGCGGTCGCCGTGGTCACGGATGTGGCCGAAGCCATCGGGCTTCTGGGCGGACTTTCGGCGCATGCGTTCACGGAGGCCATCTCTGAGGCGTCGTCCTTCATCACACTCGCCGCCGGCGTCGTGTTTCTTGTTTGGATCCACCGGCTTTACAAGAACCTCACCGCGCTGGGGATCGCCAATCTTCGGCATTCGCCCGGCGTCGCGGTCATCATGTTCATTCTGCCGTTCATCAATTTGTACAAACCCATAGTGATTGTCCGAGAGATCTGGCGCGCCACATCGCCGCAGGCGACTCTGAGCATCGTCAAAGGCCGCTGGACCGAGACACCCTCAACTCCGCTCATCGGTTTCTGGTGGATTGCGTATCTTTGCTATAACCTGGTGAACACCCTCATCGCCGTGAACTCATCCAACTCGCAATTCGAGACCGCGCCCTACGAAGTCGGGGCGGCGTTGTCCGTTCTCAGCGGAACCCTCCTGGCGGTCCTCGCGCTGATGCTCACGGAACGCCAGGAACAGCGCTACACGGAAATTGCGGCAAACGTATCGAGGGCGTAAGACCAAGAGCGCTCAAATTCGAGGCGATGACGGTCTCCCCCGCCAGTAATGCAAGCGCGATATAGATGGACGAGAAAAAAACGCAGTCGCCTCACGGAGAGGCGACTGCGTTTTTCATCTCACAAACTTGCGGGGCTAACCACGCTTGGATTGACCGAATGATCCATTACTTTCCAGCGCCGCCAGCTCCCGCAGATCCCGCGCCGCCGGCGCTTCCCGCTCCGGAAACTCCGCCGCCGACACTTGAGCCGCCGCCGCCTTCCGAAGCGCCCGCTGCTCCGAAGCCGCTGGTGGCTGCGCCGGGGGACGACATGCTGGACGTTCCGGAAGCCGCTACGGGGTTCGACATGGTCGAGCCAGGCGCGGCGGTCGAGCCGGGCGTGGCCGCCGCGCCCGAACTGTTTGTGCTCGGGCCGGCCGGCGATCCCGGCGTATTTGCGCTGGATGCGCCGGGCGTGGCCGCGTTCATGTTGTTGGATGTGGACGAACTGGATGTATTTGGGCCGCTCGGCGATGCCGAGGACGAATTGGGGCCGTTTGTTCCGGCGGAATTCATCGTCGAGCTGGCTCCCGGCCCAGATGGCGCGGAGCCGCCGGGAGCCGTGCTGGCTCCCGATCCGGTCGCCGTGGAGATTCCGCCGGGGGCCTGCGAGTATCCGCCGCCGGCGGGAGCGGAGGCGCCGCCCGGGAGACTGCCCGAAGAAGAGACGGCGCCGCCGCCTCCTCCATCGGGCGAGGCCGGCTGCGCGACGTTGACATTCGCGGTGCTGGGGGCGTTGGGCTTCTCCGACGCCTCCACCGCCCAGGAGATGAGCGCGATGGCGATTACCGCCGCCGCCACCCAGGTCCACATCTGCTTGCGTCCCATTCCCGGACGCGCGCCCGGCGCGTCCGCGACATTGTTCACGTTGTTGCTTGCCATGACAGACTCCCTCTAAGGACAAACCATTTTCGTTACTATTGATACCAACATTGGAGACGAGGCAAAACCCGACGCGGCGTCAATCATTGACTGAGCAGTGAGTAGACAGCGCTTGCGCCGGAAGGGTACCCTCATTGCGAGCCCAGAATTGTGGCGGTGAAAGACAAACGCCGATGAACGCCGATATCCAAATCGCCGCGCAGAACGACATTGAAGCGCTGCTGCCGATGATCGCGGAGCTTTACGCGCACGAACGGATTCCGTTCGACGAGGCGGTTCTGCGCCCCGCCGTGGCCGCGCTGCTCGCCGACAGGGCGTTCGGTTTTATCTGCTTGGCGCGCGTAGACGGGACTCCCGCCGGGTACCTGATCGTCACGTTCGGTTACGATATCGAGTTCGGCGGGCGACAGGCGACCGTCACGGATGTTTACGTCCAGCCCGCGTTCCGCCGGCGCGGACTGGCGGGCGCCGCGCTGCGCTTCGCCGAGGAGAAATGCCGCGAGCACGGCGTCCGGGCATTGGAGCTACAGGTCTCCGACGGGAACACGCCGGCGAGCGACGCCTATGAGAAGGCGGGATTCACGATGTCCGGAAGATTTGTGATGAACAAGCGATTGGTGTGATTTGCCTCTAGACATTTGCCGAGCGGGCGGGTACCATTCACCCGAATTTTTTGGCGCATTCGCGCCAGACGAGGCGGACCATGATCACATTATTTGACAAAGAGACCGGCGAAGAAATCGGCCCGATCACTCCCGAACAGCTGGAGTTTCTGATGGACCATCTGGAGGAAGAGTCCTCCGACGATACGGATTACTATTTGACCGAAGATACAATCGATCTGTTTGAAATCGAAGGGGCCGATGAAGGCCTCGTCGAAATGCTGCGCAACGCGCTGGGCGATCGGACCGAGTTCGAAGTGCAGTGGGTCACGACGGGCGCAATTTGAGCGATCTGAGTACGACACGCCCGCAATTGCGGCGCCTGCATTACAAGCGATTGCTGCGCCGTGGATTGTTCGCGTTTCTTCTGGCCGCGCTAAGCTTGCTTGGCGCGGCCTTTATCGTCACCAGCTTCGGCGCGCAAACCTATCACTGGCGCGCCTTTGAGATCGAGGTCCGCATCCAGCCGGCCGCGCGCGGGGAAACGCGTCTGGTCTTTACGCCGCTGGGCGAAGTGCGGGCCGCCACCCACAAAACGCCGCTGGCGCTGGAAGTCAGCCTCCGCTCGGTCTCCTTCGAAAACCTCGGGCGCCTGATCCAGCATATGCCGCCGCGTCAGGATATGGAGCGGGAGTTCGCCGCCGTCGCCCGGCGCAGCCTCACACGCTTCGCGCTGCGCGAAGTGGTGCTGGGGATGCTCGGCGCGCTGCTGGGGCCGCTGCTGCTGCACGTCAAACGCCCCGGGATCTGGGCCGCCTCGGCGGCGCTCGGCGGCGCGTTCACCGGCCTGCTGCTCTACGGCACGCTGCGCACCTACAACCCCAAAGCCTTCGAACAGCCGACTTATGTGGGATCCCTGCGCGAAGCGCGGGCGGTCACCACGCTTGTCAGCAGCGCGTTCCATAGCGCCAACGCGCTTTCGGACAAGCTGAAGGTCGTCGCCGGAAATCTCAATGTCCTGTATGGCCGTATCGGGGACACCGCCATTACGCCCGAGGACGACAGCAAGACCGTACGCGTCCTGCACATCTCCGATATCCACAATAACACGGCGGCCATCGACTTCGTGAAGGAGCTGGCGCAGAAGTTCCAGGTGAATTTCGTCGTCGACACCGGCGATCTCAGCGACTACGGCTCTCCCGTCGAAGCGCCGCTGGCGCGCGAGGTGGGCGCATTGCGCGCGCCGTATCTGTTCGTCGCCGGCAACCACGATTCGCAGACAACCATCGCGGCGGTGCGCGCCAACCCGAACGCGATCATCCTGAACGGGCAGCCGGTGGTCGTCGACGGCCTGACCGTGCTAGGGCTTCCCGATCCAAGCTCGATGCGCCCGGGGATCGGCAGCGTGGACACGCCGCTGGCCGCGCTGCGCGACGCTTCGGGAGCGCTCGCGGGCGATATCGCCCGCATGCCCGCGCCGCCCGATCTCGTCTGCGTCCACAATCCGCTGGAAGAAGCCTCGCTGGAGGGGCGCGTTCCCGTCATCCTCTGCGGCCACCTGCACCGCGCGTACATCAATACAGTCGGAGAGACGGTGATCTGCAACGCCGGCACCACCGGCGGCGCCGGCCTGCGCTATCTCGACCACCGCGAGGGCGTGCCGCTCACGGCCGCGATCCTCACGTTCTCACGCGCGCCCAAGCCCAGGCTGCTCTGGATCGACCAGGTGGCGCTCGACGGCGCCCTCAGCGAATACTCCATTACCCGGCGCACGTTCGCGGCGGCGAAATAAAACCCGAAATAATTGCCGCCAAACCGCTTGACAGGCGCTCAATCGTCTGTTACAATCAGAAAATCAAACCGGTTGGATAATTGCAGGATCTCGGATGCGAGCCAGCCGCCTGGGGCCAAAGCGCCCCGCATTTGTCAAAGGAGTGGTCACCATGAAGCGTGGATTTACATTGATTGAACTACTAGTTGTCATAGCGATCATCGCGATACTTGCCGCAATCCTTTTTCCCGTTTTCGCGCAGGCCCGAGAAAAGGCGCGCCAGATCTCCTGCGCGTCGAATGAAAAGCAATTGGCTCTGGGCATCCTTCAGTATGTCCAGGACTACGATGAGAATTACCCCTTTGGGAACGAGTCCGGCCACGTCTGGAGCACCACTCCCGCCTGCAAATGGGACCTCAACATCGCACCGTATCTCAAGAGCCTCCAGGTCTTCTATTGCCCGGACGATTCGATGACCGGAAACGCCTACCCGGACTGGCAGGGGCTCGGAATGTCGTACGGCGTCAATGGGCTGATCACGCCGCACTGGGGCTCGCCGACCACCGTCTCGGTGGCCGGACCGATGGGGTACGCCAATGAGAACTGGGGCGGAAACTCCCAGACACCGGGTGGGGGCGGTCTCAGCCTCGCCGCCGTCAGCCAGCCGGCGGCCTCCATCCTGCTCGCCGAGCAGTTCAGCGCCGATATCCATAAGGCCAGTCCGACGGATATCAACGCCACCGGCGCGGGCGATTGGGGCGTCTTCGGAACCGGCACGGACCGCGGCAGCGGGTACGGAAATATCCCGGACGGCGCCGCTGCGGCGGCGGCCTACCCGAACGGCCCGAACGGGGGCGTCTCCGCCCACCACGCCGGAGATACGCTCACGAACTTTGCCTTCTGCGACGGCCATGTGAAGGCGATGCGCCCGACGGCCACGAACCCGAACGGCGCCGCTCACCCGGAGCTGAATATGTGGGACGCGACGCGATAACCGCCTCGCGATCCCTTCATGGCTCCGGCGAAATCCGCCGGAGCCGCAGCGAGGTTTCCAATGACACACACGAAGAAAACCGCCTGGGCCATCCGCCTCGCCTTGCTCGCCGCGCTCGCCGCGTCGGGATGTTCGCATTCGCAGAACCCGGGAGGCAAGATCTCCAGCGAGCAGATCCAGGCGATGTCCGGCCGCCCGCCCACGGCCGATGAGCTGAGGCGTTCGCAGGAATCCGAAGCCAGAGCCGTCATCCCTCCCACGGGGACCGGCAAATGAGCGTTTTGTCGCCAGAAATTGTCCATCGACCGGCTGGGAGCCAGGCCGCGCCGCTGTCCATCGCGATCGACTGCGCGGCGAACGCGGGTCCGGTGAACCCGTTCGTCTGGGGCGTCGGCGCGCCGGATAAGTATCATTGGTGGCCCGAGAACAAACAACTGATCGCGCGCATCCGGCAGGCGAAGATCAAACTGGTGCGGGTCAACCCCATCCAGTTGATGCTCTCCACGGGACGCGATCCCTACCCCGCCCCCGGCGATTGGGTTCTCGGCGACATGGACCGCGCGCTGAAGACGATCTTCGACGCCGGCGCGCAGCCGCTGTTCGTGGTCGCGGGGCTCCCGAAGGGCGTGGCGCGCGGCGCCGACGCCGCCGGATATCTGGACCGCGTCGATTGGAACGAGTATGGGCGCTTCCTGCGGGGCGTCGTTGAGCGATACAATGTCCGGCATGTGCTGGGAGTGGGCCGCACCGTCAAATACTGGGAGATGTGGAATGAACCGTCGATCGAAGGCGACGGCAAATTCGCCACGATGGAATCGTACGGCGAGTTCGTCAAAACGGTCGGCGGCGCCATGAAATCGGCGGATCCCGCCATTTCCCTGGTCGGGCCAGCCGCGCCGTGGTCCGATCTCAGCCCCAGCGGATGGACGGCGTACGCGGCCAAAAACCTTGCGGATCAGCTCGACATTCTTAGCTGGCACGACTACGGCCCCGGCCCGGGCCACTCCGACGGCGACGTGCTGGATTGGCCGAAGCCGCACTACGAAGACAACGTCAACACGGTGCGCTCCGGAGCAGGGCAAGCATTCGTCGGACCCGACGGGAAGCGCTACGGCGCGGCGATCACCGAATACAACATCAGCTGGCAGGACGGCGGCGAAGGCTACAACCGAACCTACCATTCTCATCTCAATACGGTCTATGTCGCCAGCGCGATCGCGCACGCGATGCGCGCCAGGGCGGCGATGTTTTGCGTGTACAACCTGGCGGAGACGGGCAAGAACCATCTGGGCATGCTTGCCAATACCGATTATGCGCCGTATGAGCCCTTCCATGTCGTCGAGCTGCTTGGCCGCCACTTCGGCGACGAAATGCTGCCGTCGTCGAGCGGCGATCCCAGGATCGACTGCGCCGTGTCCCAGGAAAGGTCGAGCGGCCGGATCTTCGCGTTTCTTGTCAATCGCGATCCCGGCGCGGCGCGCGACCTCGCGCTGCGGCTCGACCATTCGCGCCTGCGCCATCCGGCCGCGCGGGCATGGTCCATCGCGCCGGAAGGCGTCCGATCGCAGCCATGCGCGCCCATTTCGGGCGCGGCGGTCCGATACCGTCTCCCACCCTACGGTATCGTGTGCATCGAGGTTTCGGGTAACCTCACCCCTGAGCCCTTCAAACGACAAACGGCGAAGGGTGCGACGAGGACGGCAAGGAGCCGCTAGCAACGCGGCGGCCATGTTTTTTTTTCAGATCGGAACAGGAACGTATCCATGGCGACAATTCGCGACGTCGCCACCGCCTGTGGGGTCAGCCCGAGCGTAGTCTCGTACGTGATCAACAACAACCGGCCGGTGGCGCCCAAAACGAGAAAAAAGATCCTGCTGGCGATGGAGGAGATGGACTACTTTCCGAGCGCCATCGCCCGAGGGCTCTCGCGCAAGCGGATGAACCTGATCGGCGTGATCTTCTCGCGCATCTACTCGACGCCGCTGACGAATCCGTTCTTCGGGCCTATCCTGGACACGATCGTCGCCACCGCGATGGACCGCGAGCAGTGCACCGCGTTCCTGACGTGGCCGACCTGGGAAGAGATCGCCGCCAATCACGCCGTTTTCTGCGATGGACGCTTCGACGGGCTGATCCTGCTGGCGCCCGATCTGAACAGCCAAATCGTTCCGATCCTTCAGCGGCGCCGCATGCGTTTTGTGGTGGCGGCGCAAACAGTCCCGGAGGAGGGCGTCGCCAGCATCGATATCGACAACACGGCCGCCGCCCATTCCGTCGTGCGGCATCTGCTTTCCCTGGGACATCGGCGAATCGCGATGCTCTCGGGCGACCTCTTCTCGGCCGGCATGGACGCCCGGGTGCGCGGCTATCGGGACGCCCTCCAAAACGCGGGAGTCGCGGCCAATGAAAACCTCATCGTCGCCGTCTCCTACCAGATGCAAAGCCTTCCCCAGGACGTATCGCGGATTCTGGCTTTGCCGGCGGCGGAGCGCCCTACCGCGATCTTCTTCGGCAACGATGAACTCGCTCTGGCCGGGATCGAGCAGATCAGAAGTTTGGGCCTGAGCGTCCCGGACGACATTTCCGTCGTCGGCTTCGACGACATCACCGCGGCGGCCACGGCCAACCCGCCGCTCACCACGGTCCGCCAGCCGCTCGGCGCATTCGGAACCGCATCGATCGGAACCCTGCTTGACCATCTTGATTGCGCGGAGCGAGCGCCCGCGAATCTCGACATTTTGCCGGCCGAACTCATCGTCCGCCAATCGACGGGACCCTGCCGCTCCCGCTGATAACGCAATCGTCACGCAAGGAGTCCGGCGGGGAAAACCGCCGGACTCATTTTAAAGTTTAATCACAACCATCGCAATACAAGACAACAATCGCGAGCAATTCCCGAGGAGCATCCATGATGAGAAGACACAAACTCAGCTTCGGCTGTCTGGCGGCGGTTTGCGCGGCGATCGGTGTGCTTGCGCCGGCCGCGCATGCGTTGACGGCCAGCATCACGGTCAATACGACCGACGCCGGCGCGGTGAACCCTTATACCTGGGGGATCAACGCGCCCGACCAGTGGACCAATTACGCCGGCAGCGCGAGCTTCCAGAACGCAATTTCGGCGGCCGGCGTCAAGATCGTACGCATCAATCCGATCCCCAAGTGCAAGCAGGACGGGAACGATCCCTATCCGAGCGCCGGGACGTACAACTGGACCGAGCTCGACTCGCTCCTGAACACCGTCTTCAACGCCGGCGCCATACCGATTTTCCAGGTGGTGGGTTTTCCGGCCGGCGTCTCGCACACGCTCGACGCAAGCAGCCATATCACGGCGGCCGACTGGAACGGCTACGCCACGTTTATGCAGAGCGTCGTGCAGCGATACAATGTCAGCAAACAGCTGGGCGCCACACGGACAATCAAATACTGGGAGATGTGGAACGAGCCCACGAACGAAGGCAACGGGGTGTTCACCAGCCAGTCGCAGTACGGAAGCTTCGTTCAAACAGTTGGCGCGGCCATGAAGAGCATCGATCCGACGATCAAGCTGCTGGGGCCGGCGGACGCCTGGGGGGACAATGCCGATGGCTCCCCCGGCAACTTCGGCTCCGGGAGCTGGCTGAACTATACGGCTAAGAACCTGTACGGCCAGATCGACATGCTCACCTGGCACAACTACGGGGCCGGAACGGGCAGCACGGATCAGTTCCGGCTGAACTGGACGCGCCAGGCGTACGATCTGGACCCGCTGACGATCGTGGAGGCCGGCAACGGCGGCCTTCTCACCTCGCCGAGCGGCGCAACGTTTCCCGCCGGCGTCACCGAATACAACCTGTCCAGCAGCAGCTTTGGGACGGACGCCGAGTTCAGCAACGAATACGGCTCCACCTTCACCGGAAGCGCGATCATCAATGCGATGCTCGGCAATGTCGGCGTCTTCACATACTTCTGCGCCGCGCAGGCGGGGACGAACCTCCTCGGCCTGCTCAATGACACCACATTCGCCGTGCAGGCCAAGTCCTACTACGCGATCCAGCTGTTCGGCGCTCAGTTCAGCAAGGCAGACCGCAAGCTGACGACGACCAGTCCGACGGAGCCTTTGGAGATCACCGCCGCATACTCCTCCGCAACCGCAAAGCGTTATATCGCGATCGCCAACAAGGATATCAGCAGCAGTGACGTCATTACCTTCACGGTCAACGGGATCGGGGCGAGCGGCGCGGTGACCGCATGGCTTGTCGACAGCACGCACAACGGCTCCAGCTCCTCGTCCACCTACACGGGCAACCAGTTCACCTACACGATCGGACCGCGCTCCGTCGCCGTGCTTGAGGTGGCGCAGTCCGGAACACTGTTTACGAGCGGAGTTGAAACCGGAGACACACAGCCGACCTGGCTGAACACCATCGACCACTCCAGCAACGTCGCCGGATACACGGTGGGCGTGAACCCGGAGTGCTCGCCGCGCGACGTCGCCGGCGACGGCTTTGGCCTGACCGCGCACACGGGGAGCAAAGCGGAGATGTATTCCGGAACGGATAACAGCGCGTCGACCTCCTACTGCTACTACAAGGTGTTTTCGGTCAGTATCCCGATCACATCGGGCACGAAGATGAGCTACTGGATCCTGCCGCAGCAGGACAACGGCCGCTATGTCGGCGTCGACTATCACTGCACGGACGGATCGACTCTCCGCGATAGCGGCGCGGTCGATCAGAACGGTTACGCCATGCACCCCAACGCCGGCCATGGCGGCGCGATCCCGCTGGGCGCCTGGTCGCAGATCAAGTGCAATGTCGGCCAATGGCTCAGCGGCAAGACGATCGACACGATCTACATGGCCTACGACCGTCCCGCCGCCACCGGCCAGTATCGCGGTTATCTCGACGATCTCCTGATCACCAACGGAAGCCTGCCGTAGGATCCGATGGCCGCTCTCCTTCCATTCGGCGAATGGAAGGAGAGACCTCATTCGCCTGCCCGCCGATCATCGTCGATTCCCAGCCGCCAGGAGGGAACCATAACCCCATGAAGCTGCGTACTCTTCATGAGCATTGACGATAAGTCACCAGCGTTGTGTGAACGCGAGGCGTCCCCGAAAGAGGCATCGATATGGCCATTACCGCATCCCGTGAATTTCAGACCATCGGCGTGTTGACGACCCTTTGCGCCGCGCTCGCCGCGCCGCATGCGTCCGCCGCCGTCCCGGCGTCGGCCCTGGAGAGCGCCAAGACCATTCAGGTCCAGGAAACCCTGCTGATTCCCAATCAAGCGCAGAAACTGGTTCCCCTTTATCAGATTTCGGTACGCATCGCCAAGCCCGGCAAGATCCGGATCGACCTGGCGCACGTGACCGCCGGCGCCGGCGCGCCCAAGCATTCGTCCTACTTCGTCACCGACGGCAAGACAGCGCACGAGTACAACGGTCCCTCCAACCAATTCGTCACCAGCGACGCGCCCGCGCCGGGAACGCCGGTCCAGTCCCAGGCGTACAACATCGCCGCTGTCGACAGCATCCTGAACCCGAACGACAAGCCGGACGCGCGCGCCGGCGTCAAGCGCACGTCCACCCCGGACACGCTCGATGGGCATAAATTGACCTTGATCACCGACGCCTATCCTCCGCGCCCGGGACGCGGCGGCGCGCCCGTCACCTTCATCGAAAAGAAGTGGACCGACGCCAAAACGGGCCTGCCGTATCGGCTGGCCGCATACGCGAAACAGGGCGCCAAGCTGACTGTGATGCAGCAGCTCAATTTCACGAGCTGGACGCTGAACAAAGCGATCCCCGCCGCGCAGTTCGCCTGGGCTCCGCCCGCCGGCGCCAAGGAATACAGCGAGCCGAAGCTCCTGACCGCTGGCGCGGTCGCCCCCGACTTCACCGCGACCGCCCCCGACGGAACTCCCGTCAAGCTCTCGGATTACAAGGGCAAGATCGTCGTTTTAGACTTCTGGGCGACCTGGTGCGGTCCCTGCCAGGCGAGCATGCCGCACTTGCAGCATGTTTACGATCAGGTCAAGGATAAAAACGTCGCCGTGCTGGGCGTCTGCGTCTGGGACGATAAAGACGCTTACACCAAGTGGCTGGCCGACAAAAAAGGCGTCTACTCCTTCCCCACCGCCTTCGACCCGGCCGCCAAGGGACCGCAGAGCATCGCCGGCGCGCTCTATCATGTGAGCGGCATCCCGACCCAGTACATCATCGACAAGGACGGAAAAGTCTCCGCCACGACGGTCGGCTACGACGACGGCGATCACCAGCTCGAAGACGCCCTCGGCAAACTCGGCGTGACCGTCCCCATCGCGCCGAAGACAGCGGACGCGAAGTAGAGGGGATTGGGCGCGCCCGAGTGACCTCCCGGCCTTCGGGCGTCCTCTCCGTGGCAAACCCACCCCGGCGCTTCGCGCCACCCCTCCCGCCGACGGGAAGGGTTTGTAGGATTGCCTCTTACGAGAGTCGTCTACGATAACACACTCTGAATAACCCTTCCCGTCGGCGGGAGGGGTGGCGCGAAGCGCCGGGGTGGGTTTGCCACGGAGAGGACGCGCGAAGCGCCGGGGTGGGTTTGCCACGGAGAGGACGCGCGAAGCGCCGGGGTGGGTTTGCCACGGAGAGGGAGCCCGAAGCGCGGGGGTGGGTTTGCCCGGAGCGTTTGCCACGGGTGAAAGCCGTCTTTCCCTGGCCCCGAAGCATCCATTCCGCGTCTATGGTAAAATAACCCCATGGACTCGCCCCAGGCGCATTGGAGATTTGAGCTGCTGGGCGCAATGCGCGGGCGGCTTGGCGATCACGTTCTGGAGCGTTTTCAAACACAGAAAACGGCCGCGCTGCTGGCGTATCTGGCGTATTACCCGGAGCGCCGCCACACGCGCGAATCGCTGGTGGATATCCTCTGGCCGAACGCGGATCTGGACGCCGGGCGGAACCGGCTGTCTCAGGCGGTCGGGTGGCTTCGCGCGCAGCTGGAGCCGCCGGGCTCTCCCCGGGGCGGGGTTCTTCTTGCCGACCGTCAAAGCGTCGGCCTCAATCCTCCATCGTTTGTCACCGATGTCTCCCAGTTCGAAGCGGCGATCCACGCGGGAGCGGCGTCCGAGGATTCCGCTCCCATGGACGAGCGGCGGCGAGCGGCGCTTCAGCAGGCAGTCGCGCTTTACCACGGCGATCTGCTCCCCGGGCATTACGACGACTGGGCGCTCGCCGAACGCGCCCGGCTGCTCGGACTTTATCTTCCTGCCCTGCGCCGTCTGATCGAAGACTATGAACGGCGCCAGGAATGGGACCGCGCCCTGGACTACGCCCGGCGCGCCCTGGCCGCCGATCCCCTCGCCGAAGAATTGCATGGCGATCTCATGCGCCTGCTCGCCGCCTCCGGGCAGCCGGCCGCCGCGCTCCGGCAGTTCAAGGAAATGGAGCGGCTGCTCGCCAAAGAACTGGGCGACGAACCCTCCGCCGCGTCTCGCCAGCTGATCGCGGACCTTCGACGCATCGCCCCATCGCCCAGGACCGCGCCGGCGGCGAAACGCGGCGCCGCGCTTCCCTTGCAGATGACGCGCTTTTTCGGACGCGAAACGGAAATCGCGCAGGTGCGCGCCCTGATCGAAACCGGCGGCGCTCGATTGGTGACGCTCGCCGGGATGGGCGGCGCAGGCAAGACACGGATGGCGATCGAGACCGCCACGCGGCTCAGCGCGCACTTTCAGGACGCGGTGTTCTTCGCGCCGCTCGCGGACCTCAATGATGCGCGCCTGATCCCGAGCGTCCTCGCCGACCTCCTGACGCTGCCGGCGAGCGGCGATTCGATGCCGCTGGAGCGCGTGGCGTCCGCGCTGTCGGCGCGCCCCTCTCTGCTTGTGCTGGACAACCTGGAGCACTTGATCGACGAGGCGCCGCCGCTGATCCGGACTTTACTGGAACTCGCGCCGTCGCTGACGATCCTTGTCACCTCGCGCCAGCGGCTCAACCTGGACGGCGAACGGGAGATCGACGTGCCGCCGCTGGCCGCGCCGACCGAGGAGCTGTCCGCCGCTCCTCCGGACGCGGCGCTGGAGCGTCTGACGCGCATCGACAGCGTGCGCTTGTTCGTCGACCGCGCCCAGTCCGTCCGCCCCTCATTCGCGCTGACGCCGCAAAACGCCGAGGATATCGCCCGGCTTTGCGCGCGCCTCGACGGTCTACCCCTCGCCATTGAGCTGTGCGCGGCGTGGGCGCAGACATTGACGCCCGCCCAAATGCTGGCGCACCTGACACGCCGCTTCGATCTTCTGGTCAGCCGGCGCACGGACATCACGCCGCGTCACCGCACGCTTCGGGCGACGCTGGAGTACAGCTACCTGCTGCTTCCCCCCGATCTTCAGGATTTCTTTATCCGTCTCTCGGTGTTTCGCGGCGGCTGGACTCTGGACGCGGCGACGGCGATCTGCCGGGACGTCCCCGAGCAGGGAGCCCTCTCGACCCTTGAGGCGATCACGGAGATGCACGAGCGATCACTCGTCGCGGCGGAGGAAGTCAATGGGGAGATGCGCTACCGGATGCTGGAAACACTGCGCGAGTTTGCGGTGGAGCAGTGGACGATGGCCGTGGAAGGCCCGCTCCAGCAGCGACACGCCGAGTTCTTCCTGGCGCTGGCCGAACAGGCTGAGCCGCATTTGGCGTCTCCCGAGCAAGCCGCGTGGTTTGCGCGCCTGGAGGCTGAACACGACAACCTGCGCGCCGCGCTGGACTGGCTGATCGCGCGTCAGGATGAGGACAAGGGCCTGCGCATGGCGGTCGCGCTTTCCAAGTTTTGGGAGATGCGCGGTTATCTTCGCGAAGCGCAGCAGTGGCTGGAGCGTCTGCGGAATCTGCCCTCCCACGTTCCGCAGGACAATCTGCGCCTGCGCGCCAGAGCCCTGAACGCCTACGCGGTTTCGCTTCAGGGTCTGACCGATCTCACCCAGGCGGAGATTTACGCCCGCGAAGCCCTCGCGGCCTGGCGGACTCTGGACGACGCCTCGGGCATGGCGGGCTCTCTGGAGATACTGGGCGAGATCGCGATGATGCATGAAGATTATGGGCCGGCGGTGCGTCTCCTGGAAGAAGCTCGATCGCTGGCGCATGGCGCCGGCGACCAGGTGATGACCGCCAGCGCCGTCCACAGCCTTGGGCGGATCGCGCTCGCGCGAGAGAACTGGACGGAGGCCTGGAGCAATCTGTCGGAAAGCCTGCGCCTGCACCGGACGTTGGGCGACCAGAACAAGGCGGCCGCAGCGCTGAACAACCTGGGATTGGTGGCGCGCTATCGCGGCGAACTGATGGCGGCGCGCGATCTGCTAGGGCAGGCCCTCTCCGAACATCAAAAATTGGGGGACCGCCACCGGGTGGCGATCTCCCAGCTGAACCTCGGGACGGTAAACCGACTTGACGGTCAGTACGGCGACGCGCTGGCGGCGCTGACGCAGGCGACAACGCTGGCCCTTGAGATCGACGACCGGCGCGTTCAGGCCTGGTGTATCAAGGAGATCGGACACCTCGCATGCGCCGAGGGGCGGTTCGAGCAGGGGATGCGCCTGCTGTCGGCGTCGGAAAGCCTGCGGAAGGCGCTGGGGATCTCCTTCAGTCCCGCCGATCCGGACGAACTGGACCGGGATACGGCGCTGGGCAAAGCCGCCCTCGGCGACGCCGGCTTCGCGGCGGCCTGGACGGCGGGGGGCGCGCTCTCAGCGACGGACGCCATTGAAGAAGGCCGCGCGAACCGCGTATAATTGCGGGGTTCCGCAAAAAATCACTCAAAAATCCTCTTCCATCCGCAGATTTAAGAGTTATCGTCTGTCCATTTGGGAGTCTTTTGGGAGCGCGCCCGTATAATACTCCCAACACGCTCCAAGAGCGCTCGGCGAAGCGGCCGAGACAAAACCAAACCGCAAGGGTGCGGCAAACTCATAAAAAGCGAGTTTTACTACTAACTAATAAGTAAAACACCAACGCGGCTGACCGGACAACAGGAGGCCCAGACGATGCGCGAACGTTCGCGCCGCGCTCGCCCCTTAAGTTCACGGCTCAGTTTATCTTTTACGCAAAGGAAACTTTTATGACACGCACCAAATCGTCCAGCCTCCGATCTCGCCGATTGGGATTTACCCTGATTGAGCTCCTCGTCGTCATAGCCATCATCGCGATTCTCGCCGCCGTTCTCTTCCCGGTGTTCGCACAGGCTCGTGAAAAGGCTCGCCAGATCACCTGCTCCTCCAACCTGAAACAAGTTGGGACAGCGACTCTGATGTATATGCAGGACAATGACGAAAATTTATTCCCGTTCGTCATTACCGACGGAGCGACAGGAATGCCGATTTTCTGGGACGGTGAGGCGGACTTCTCCCAGAACCCAATCGGCTTCAATCCCTCCAAGGGACTGCTTCAGCCTTATATCAAGACAGCGGGCGTCGCGAACTGCATGGATGCGGAAAGCATGCCGGTGGTCGCGGGAAACATTCCCAGCTTTGCTTATGGCGTCAATGAATTCCTGATGCCTGGCGACCTCTCCAATATCAACGACCACGATGTGGACAAGCCCGCCGAGACGATCTATATCGCGGACTCCGCGACGGGATATCAGGATAAAATCTACCGCAACAATATCCTCTACCCGCACGAGCCCATGGTCCACGCCCGGCACGGCGGCGACACCGCCAACATTCTCTGGTTTGATGGACATGTGAAGTCCTCTAAGATCACAACGAGCCCGACGGATCATTACGAAACCGCCGCATGGTACGCGGCGAACCATCTCGGCAGCCTCAATCCCTCGTCGTCCGTCAGCACGGACCGGGATTACTACTACAAACTGCAAAAGGGCGGTTAGCAAATCGGACAATAGCCTCCGATGCTCGGCGACGCGCATATCTTCTCACGGAGCCTGTCCGGGACAATGATCTTGTCCCGGACATGAGAAACCCGCTTGAGCGCCGCCGGCGCCTTTCTTCCACGCCGCTTCAAAGGATCTGTACGTATGAGTATCCCACCATCTCGCCGGACGCTGCGCGCCGCCGGCGTTCTCGCGACGTTCTCCGCGCTGTGCGCCGCGCTTCCCGCGCAGGCCGCTCCCGTTTCCCCGATCGCTCAGGCGAAGACGGTCCATATGACGGGAACGTTCTCGATGGGAGGGCAGGACGGCAAGCGGATTCCGGTCTACCAGATTAAGGCGGATATCGCCAGGCCGGCCTCATTTCATGTCGTGATGACGCCCGCGTCCCGAAAGGGAGAAAGTCCGTCGGCGCTGATTAGCGACGGCAAGGTCGCGCATGAGGTCAACGGCTTCCAGCACACGTATCAAACGATCGACGTTCCGAAAATGGGCGCCGAGCCGCCGGCGTCGGAGATCAGTCATCTGTCCGGACTCGATGTGATCTGGACACTGGGAGCCGGCCCGGCGTCGCCCAATATCCACCGCGCCGTCCGCGCCGAAACGCTCGACGGGCGCGCGATGACGCTGCGGACCGACACCTACCCGGCGCGTTCGTTTGGAGGACATCCTCCGATCACGGAGATCCGCAAGCTCTGGAGCGACGCCAAGACCGGGCTCCCGTATCGCAGCGCCACCTATGTCGTTCAGGACGGCAAGACCCATCAGGAAGACCAGATGGACTTCCACGCGTGGACGGTCGGTAAACCCATCGCCGCCGCGCGGTTCGCCTGGGCGCCGCCTGCGGACGCCAAGGAATACATCGCGCCGAAACTGCTCGCCGTGGGAACGCCCGCGCCGGACTTCGCCGCGACCGCGCCCGACGGGACATCCGTCAAGCTCTCGGATTACAAGGGCAAGATCGTCGTGGTCGATTTCTGGGCGACCTGGTGCGGACCGTGCCAGGCCAGTATGCCGCATCTGGAGCATGTCTATCAGCAGGTCAAGGATAAAGACGTGGCCGTACTCGCCGTCTGCGTCTGGGACACGAAGCCCGAATACGACAAATGGGTTGCCGCGAAGAAGAGCGTTTACAGCTTCCCGACGGCGTTTGATCCCGCCGGACGCGGCGACAAGAGCATCGCCGGCGGGCTTTACAAAGTCGCGGGCATTCCCACCCAGTACGTGATCGACAAAGACGGCAAGATCGCGGCGGCCTATACCGGCTTTACCGAAGGCGCGCATCCATTGGAGGACGCTCTCCACTCGCTGAACGTAGAGATCGCCGCGCCGGCCAAAAGCGCCTCCGCGCGATAAGGGAAGTCGAACGCCAATGAAAGTGACCTACAATCCCGACGAAGACAAGCTTCGTATCTTGTTCTGCAACGCGCCCATTCAAGAAAGCGAGGCGCACCGCGCCGGGCTGATTCTGGATTACGACCAGAATGGACGAATCGTCGGCCTGGAGCTAAGCGGCGCCTCCGCGCATATCTCGCGCCCCCACACCGTCGACTTCGCCGAACGCTCACCGGAAGGGGATCTCACGGCTTCCCGATAGCAATGACAATATCCGATAAGCGGGCGCCCGCTTATCGGAAATATGACAATCTTCCCATAGCGCTCTCATTCGGCGTTTGCCGAATAAGATCCGCCTCTTCGCAAATCCCCGCCGCTCATCCACGCGATATCCCTGTGCATTTTAAGAGTCACGTAAGAGTAATTTGGGAGTTGTTTGAGTATCGCTTTGTATACTGTAACCTCGCGTGCTCCAAAAGACGGAATTATGACCGAAATGGGAAGATCGTTGGGCTTGAGCTGAGCGACGCCTCCAAACGCCTGTCTTGCCCCTAGACCGTGGACTTCGCCGCGCGGACCTTCGCGATGGCGTCCAGCGCCCCACACGCCGAGAAAAGATAGAACGTCATGAAAGCCATCGGATTGATCGGCGGAATGAGCTGGGAAAGCACCGCCGTCTACTATCAGCAGATCAACCAGGCGGTGCGCGAGCAGATGGGCGGGCTCCACTCCGCCGAGATCGTGATGCACTCCTGCGATTTCGCCGAGATCGTCGCGCTCCAGCAGCAAGGCCACTGGGACGCCATGGCCGGCAAGCTGGCGGCGGCGGCGCAGGCTCTGGAGCGCGCCGGCGCGGGGTGCGTCGCCATCTGCACGAACACGATGCACAAGGTCGCCCCGGAAGTCCAGGCGGCGGTCAATATTCCATTGATCGATATCCGGGACGTCACCGGCGAAGCGATCGAGACCGACGGTCTGCATACGGTCGGCCTGCTCGGAACCCGCTATACGATGGAGCAAGAATTCTTTCGGGCCCATCTGGCCCGCGAGTGGGGCTTGAAGGTGCTGACGCCGCCCGAATCGATGCATGGCGTGGTCCATGAGATCATCTTCGGCGAGCTGTGCCAGGGAATCGTCAATCCTCCCAATCGCATTCGGATGACGGAGATCATCTCGGAGATGGCTGGACGCGGAGCGCAGGGAATTATTCTGGGCTGCACGGAGTTAATGCTGTTACTGGGCCAGGACGATTCGCCGCTGCCGCTCTATGACACCACGACCCTGCATGCCCGCGCCCTGGTGTCTCACGCCATGGGAGGGGAAGCGCCCGGAGCGCGCGTCCTTCCGGCGACGCATCCCATGCTCGCCGCCGTTTAGACGATTTCGCCCGCGCTTACGAAAGGGTTCGAACTGATGTCGCTCACCACATCCCAGAAGGCGCTGCGCGCCGCCGGCGCACTTGGCGCTTTGGCCGCTGTGACGGCCGCGCTTCCCGCGCTGGCCGCCCCCAAGACCGAGATGGAAACCGCCAAGACGCTGCACGCCACGGAGACGTTCTCCATTCAGAGCGGCGATAAGGTCACCACGATCTTCAACATGGAGACCTACTTCTCCAAGCCCTCGTCCGTTCGGGTGGAGCTCAATACCATCCCGCAGCCGGGGGATCCGCCCAAGAAGACATCCCTCTTTGTCACGGCCGGCAAGGAGGGTCATGAGTATAACGGCTTCACCGGCATGTACAAGGTCATCGATGCGCCGAAGCCCGGCCAGGCGCCGAAATCCGATTTGGGCGATATGGCGGGAATCCGTCTGATCCTCGACCCTCAGAGCCCCGCGCCGGCCGGCGCGAAACGAACGCTGGGCACCGACACGATCGACGGCGCCGCGATGGTTCTGCACACGGATGTCAGCCCGGATCCCCACAATCCCGCATCGACCGTGACCGAGAAGCTCTGGACCGACGCCAAGACCGGCCTGCCCCGCCGCCGAGCGATTTACCTCGTGCGGGGCGCCGCGCCCTTCGTGCAGCAGCAAACGGATTTCGTCTCCTGGACCGTCGACAAGCCGATCGACGCGAAGCAGTTCGCCTGGGCCGCGCCCGAAGGCGCCAAGCTTTTCGAAGAACCGAAACTGCTCGCCGTGGGAACGCCCGCGCCGGACTTCGCCGCGACCGCGCCCGACGGGACATCCGTCAAGCTCTCGGATTACAAGGGCAAGATCGTCGTGGTCGATTTCTGGGCGACCTGGTGCGGCCCCTGCCAGGCCAGTATGCCCCATCTGGAATCCGTGTACAAGCAGGTAAAATATCAAGATGTCGTCGTCCTGGGGATCTGCGTTCTGGACAAGAAGCCGGCGTACGACAAATGGGTGGCCGATAAGAAGGACGTTTATTCCTTTATCACGGCCTACGATCCCGCCGGACGCGGCGACAACAGCATCTCCAGCAGTCTCTACAAGGTCACGGGCATCCCGACACAGTACATCATCGGCAAGGACGGCAATATCGCCGCCACCACCGAAGGATACGGCGACGGCGATCACCGGCTGGAAGAAGCTCTGGGTAAAATGGGCGTAAATGTGAAACCGGAAGCCAAGACCGCATCTTCCAAGTAGCGACGCCGGCGGGGTAACATAGGAACATTGGATTGCGTATTGATGTCTGACGATGGACGCGGACGCGACGTCTACTGAGAGGGAATTTATTTTATGATCCGACGATCTTTTGCCGCCGCCGCGCTGATCGCGACCGCCGCGGTCACGATGCCCGCTCAGGCGCAAATGCCGGGCGCGAATGTCGCCAAGGTGACGGCGGCCGCGAAGCCGTCCGCCGCATCGCATGGCCGCAAGGGCGTGCTGGCGATCACCATCGCCGTTTCTCCCGGCTTCCATGTGAACGCGAACAAGCCCAACGACCCGGACCTGATCCCGACCGTCTTCACGGCGCAGAGCACGCCCGGCGTCACCTTCGGCGCGCCGAAGTACCCGGCGGCGAAGTCCATCACCGTCACTTATGAGAAGAAGCCGATGCTGGTGTACCAGGGCAGCGCCGTAATCCTGGTTCCCTACACGGTTTCCAAGCCCGGCAAGGTCGTCCTGAAGGGCTCGCTCGGGTTCCAGGGCTGCAACGCATCCAGCTGCTTCCCGCCGGACAGCGCGCCCGTGACCGCAACGGTAACCGTAAAATGAGACGCACGATCCCAGCCTCGATCCTGGCTCTGCTGTCGCTCGCCGGCGTGACGCTCGCGCCCGGCGCGCGCGCCGCCACGCCGACGCCGATCCACTTCACCGCCACCGTCAGCCCCGCGCCGGTCCACGCCGGCGAAGTGGCGACGGTGACCGTCAAAGCCGCCGTGGATCCAGGCTGGCACGTGTACTCCGTGGTCCCGGCCGCCGATGGCCCGGCGGTCACGGATATTCTTTCTCTGACCGGAACGGCAAGCGCCGGGCCGACCACCGAAGACGCCGTGATCCGCAAGTTCGACGCGAACTTCGGACGCGAGGTCGGATTCCATGAGAACACGGCGACTTTTCAGCGCCAATTTCGCGTCGGCGCCGCGCCCATCGCCGCGCCCTCCGTCACGCTGCATTACCAAACGTGCAATGATAAAGTGTGCCTCCCGCCCACCGATGTCACCCTGCCCGTCGCGCTGACGGTCGCCGCCGGCCCGGTGCGGCCGGAGTACGCGCAGGCGAAGGTCATCGCCGCGCCGCCCGCCGCCCCTGCGGCGATGGCGAGAGCCAAGACTGCGAACACGGGCCTGGGCCTGTTCCTGCTGGCCGCGCTTGGAGCAGGCCTGCTCGCGCTAATCACTCCCTGCGTCTTCCCGCTGATCCCCATCACCTTGACTAACTTCGTCAAGCAGGCGGATGGCGACAAGGGACGATTGGTCCGCCTGTCGGCCGGGTACGCCCTCGGAATCGTGGCGCTGTATGTCGCCCTGGGCGCGATCGTGACAGCCACGGTCGGCGCGACGGGCATCAACAAGATTGCGGCAAATCCGTGGGTCAACCTCGGGATCTTCGTCGTCTTCGTCGTGTTCGCCCTATCGTTCTTCGAGACGATCCAGTTGACGCTGCCCGCGAACCTGGGCGCCTTGCAGACCACCGCGCGCAAACATGGCGGCATTACGGGTCTGGCTCTGCTGGGAATCACCTTCGTGCTGGCGTCGTTCACCTGCACCGCGCCGTTTTTGGGAACGCTCTTAGTCGCGGCGGCGGGCGGCGAACGCTTCCGCCCACTGCTCGGCATGCTGGTCTTCGCCCTCGCCTTTGTCTCGCCCTTCTTAGTCTTCGCCGCCTTCCCGCAGTGGATCGGCAAGATCCCTAAGAGCGGCGTGTGGCTGGCGCGCGTCAAGGCGACTCTGGGATTTGTGGAGCTGGCCGCCGCGCTTAAGTTTCTCTCGAACGCCGATCAGGTCTGGCAGTGGAAGCTGCTGACCGAACCCGTTCTGCTCGCCGCCTGGTCCTTGATCTTCGTCAGCGCCGCACTTTATCTCTGGGGGACGCTGCGCTTCGGCATCGTCGCGGAGACCGAGCCGCACGGCGCGAAGGTCCCGGTCGCGCGCGGCGCCTTCGCCCTGCTCTTTTTAGTGCTGGCCGGATATTGCTTCCGGGGTCTCGCGGGCAGGCCGGTCGCTCTCTTCAGCGCCTTCCTGCCGCCGTCGGGCTACGGCCTGGCGTCCGGCGGAGCTTCGGAAGACGGCCTGACCTGGCTCACGGACTATAACGTCGCGCTCGCCCAGGCGAAGGCCGAGGGCAAGCCGCTCTTTATCGACTTCACCGGCGTCACCTGCACCAACTGCCGCTGGAACGAAAAGAACGTCTTCCCGCGCGAGGATGTCCGCAGAGAGCTTGGCAACTATGTCCGCGTTCAGCTCTACACCGACCGTCCCGGCGACGCCGCCAATCAAAAGCTCCAATTGACCAAGTTCGGCGATGTCGCGCTGCCGCTCTATGGAGTGGTCGATCCGCAGACCGGAAATGTCGTCGATAAGACCGCCGGCACGATTACCGACGCCGGCGCGTTCACGACGTTCCTGTCCCACTCCCGAACGGCGTCCTCCTCCACAGCCGCCGCTGCTCCGGCGACGGTCGCCGCGAACGCGCCGGCCTGGGCGCCCTACACGCCCGAAGCGGCGAGCGCCGCCGCGCAGGCGGGCAAGCCGACGATCGTGGACTTCACGGCTGCGTGGTGCGTCAACTGTAAGGAAATCGAGCACGATGTCTTCGAGCATCCGGAAGTCGCGCCTGTCCTTGGCCGCAGCTTCACCACCCTGCGCGCCGATCTGACAAAATGGAACGATCCCGCGAACGTCGCCCTGCAAAAGCAGTACGGCTTTGGGAGCCTCCCGACGATCGTCTTTCTCGACTCCAGCGGCAAGGAGATCAAGAACCTGCGCATCACCGGCCGTCTCAGCGTCGCCGAGTTCCAAAAGCGCATGCAGGCCGCCGCCCCGGCGGCCGTCGCGCGAGGATAACGCGAACCGCTCCGTGTCCAATATTGGGTCAATGGCGTCCCAAACCGAAATGCTCCCATCCGCAAGATGGGAGCAAACGCATTCCACACCCAAGAAAGCACACGCCCTTGAAGACCTCTTCCCACGCCCCCTGGATGACGGCGCTCGCGCTCGCGGCGAGCGTCAGCGTCTGTCCGGCGACGCTCGCGGCGGATAGCAATCCCCCAAAGCCCGACACGCCGCTCAGCGCGCTGATCGTCGGCGGCGGGCCGGATATCCCGCACAATCAAGTCGCCATCGAAAGCAATGTCGTGTACGTGCGCAGTCTCCTGCCGCCGAGCGCCGCCACGCGCATTCTGTTCGCCGACGGCAACACCAAAACCGAGGATGTGCTCTATGAAGGCAAAAAGCAGCGCGAGCTGACGCGCGCCACCGTGCTGCCCGCGATCGACGCCCCCTCCGTCTCGGCGAGCATCGACGGTGAGACAAAGCGATTGGCGCAGGCGACGAGCAAGCCGGCTTTGCTGTACTTCACCGGGCACGGCAGCCCGAACGAAACCGGAGACTTCGACAACAATCAATACGATCTCTGGGACAAGAACGAACTGACTGTTCGCGGCCTGGCGACCTCGCTGGATTCCGTGCCCAGCAGCACGCCCGTCACCCTCGTGATGGCGCAGTGCTTCTCCGGCAGCTTCGGCAATCTCATCTTCCAGAACGGCGATCCCAGCGCGCCGCTCGCGGACCGCAATCTCTGCGGCTTCTTCGCCAGCATTGCTCAGCGCCCTGCCGCCGGCTGCACCACGGAAATCAACGCCAAGTACTATCACGACTTCACCAGCTACTTCTTCGCGGCGCTCAGCGGCAAGGACCGACTGGGAAAGACCACGGACGGCGCGGACTATAACGGCGACGGCAAAGTGGGGATGGACGAAGCGTTCGCCTACACGCTGATCCACGACGATTCGATCGATACTCCCGTCTGCACCTCGGATATTTTCCTGCGCCGCTTCGCGAAGACGCCTGACGACGCGGTCTTCAAAACGCCTTACTCGCAAGTGCTGTCGTGGGCGACTCCCGCGCAGCGCGCCGCGATCGATGCCCTATCCGACCAGCTCAAGCTCACCGGCGAAGGCCGTCTCGGCGACGCCTACAAGACCTTCGCCACCACATTGCTCGCTAGCTGGGAGACCAAGGATGTTCGGATCATTCGATTCGTCCGTCTCGCCAAAACCATCGTGCTCTCGCACGAATTGGAAACGAGCGATAACGCCAGCCTCAAGGCGCGCTACGACGCGCTGAAAGCCGCCGAAGCCGGCAACCCGCTGACCGGCCCCGCCGCTCCAAGCCCTCTTCTCGCCGTAGTGGCGGCGGCCAAAACGCCCGACGCGCCGACACCCGAATATTTGGCGCATCAAACCTATACCCTCGGCAAGATGCTCCCGCCCCCGGTTGTGACGATCGATGTGAGCGACGCGCCCGAGACGAAAGCCTGGGCCGAGAACGCACAGAAGGTTGTGACGCAGTGGTTCCCGCTCATCACGCCGTTCCTCGCCACACAAGATTGGACGCCGCCCAAGACGCTTAAGCTGATCCTGAAGCACGAAAACGACGCGCCCGCCTACACGGACAGCGACGGAATCACGATCAGCGCCCAATGGATCACCGACCATCCCGACGACTTCGGCATGGTGATCCATGAGCTAACCCACGTCGTCCAAAGCTATCCCGACAAGGGCGACAAGCCCGGCTGGCTTGTCGAAGGCATCGCCGACTACATCCGGTTCTGGCGCTACGAACCCGACGTCCCGCGTCCGCGCATCGACCCGGCCAAGGCCAAATATACCGACGCCTACCGCACCACGGCCGCCTTCATCGCCTGGGCGCAGGGCAAATACGACCGCAGCCTCATCCTCAGACTCGACGGCGCGCTGCGCACCGGAACTTACCACGATTCGCTGTTCGAGACCATCACGGGGAAACCCGTGGACACGCTCTGGACGGAGTTTTTGAAGACCGTTCCGCCGCCAATACACAAGCCATCGGTGACGATGACGATTTCTTAGCGGGGTATAATTGCTTTATTGGGCGACGACCGCCCCGCCCTTGCAAACCCACCCCGGCGCTTCGCGCCACCCCTCCCGCCGACGGGAAGGGTTTGTAGGATTGCCTCTGACGAAAGCCGCCTGCGATAACACACTCTGAAATAACCCTTCCCGTCGGCGGGAGGGGTGGCGCGAAGCGCCGGGGTGGGTTTGCCCGGGAGGGGTCGGCCGAAGGCCGGGGGTGGGTTTGCAAAGGGAGCACCCGAAGGGCCGGGCGAGGGCCACTCCGCGTCAAGAAAGACCCGCTTATGATCACCAGCACAGACAATCTCCCCACCATCGCCGCTCCCGACGTTCTCGTCTGCGGCGGAGGCACCGCCGGCGTGGTGGCGGCGATTGCGGCGGCGCGGGCGGGGGCGTCAGTGCTGATCGTGGAGCAGTTGGGGCAGCTCGGCGGCACGCAGTCGGCGGGATGGGTGACGCCCATGATGCCGAACAAGATGCTGGAGGAGTCGCTGACCCATGGGATCAACGACGAGATTATCCAGCGCGCCGCCCGGATCGATCCGCCGCCGACGGAGCGTACGGGCGATCTGCTCTGGTTCAATCCCGTGACGCTGGCGCTGGTGCTGGACGACCTGATGGCGGAATCGGGCGTGCGCGTGCTGTTCCATACGTTCATCAGCGACGCGATTGTGGAAGACGGCGCGCTCCGGGGCGTCGTGGTGGAGAATAAAGATGGGCGCGGAGTGATCCGGGCGCGTGTGACGATCGATTGCACCGGCGACGCCGATGTGGCGCTGCGCGCGGGCGCGCCGACGGTGTCGGGCGATCCCGAGGACGGGCATAACCAGCCGATGTCGCTGCGCTTCGCGATGGCGGGCGTGGATCAAAAGGGCGCGGCGGCCTTTCTCGTCGATGAGATCGGGATGACGTGCTGGTCCCGCGCCCCGCTGTTTGAGATCGGCGCGGGCGAAGCGAAGAACACGCCGCTCGGGCCGCTGATCGCGAAGGCGATTGCGGCGGGCGTGCTGGCCGAAGACGACCTCGGCTATCTCCAATTCTTCTCCATGCTCGGCCGGCCCGGTGAGCTGGCGTTCAACTGCCCGCGTATCTCGGGTCTGTCGTCGACCTCGGCGTGGGATCTCTCGCAGGCGCAGATCGTCGGACGCCAGAAGATCCGGCGCATCGCGCGTTTCTTCAAGGAGTATATCGGCGGCTTCGACGGCGCCTATATCGGGACCATCGCGCCGATGGTCGGCGTGCGCGAGTCACGGCGCATCGTCGGCGACTACACGCTGACGGAAGACGATTTCCTGTCCGAAGCGCGCTTCCCCGACTCCATCGCGCGCAACTCCTACCCCATCGATATCCACACCGCCAAGTCCCAAAAGGGCCTGGTCATGAAGCATCTCCCACCGGGACATTACCACGAAATCCCCTACCGCTGCCTGCTTCCTCACGGCGTGGAGAACCTGCTTGTGGCCGGACGCTGCCTGTCCGCCACATTCGCCGCCCAGGCCGCCGTACGGATCCAGCAGAACTGCCGCGCGTTCGGCGAAGCCGCCGGACTGGCCGCCGCAATGAGCGTCTCGCGAAACATTACTCCCAGAGCCATCGATACCGACGAGCTGCGCCGGCGCCTCAACGCGCAGGGCGCGCGGATCTAACTTTATTCTGACCCTGTTTTCTGAAAAGCCTTACGGAAAGCACAAGTAAATCGACATGATATATGGCGATTCTGACAATGCCAATATTGTTTTTTCTTCTCGTTAGAATTATAATGAGCATGTGTGGAGGAAATTACTGCTCCTGCAATTAACAGTACCGAATTCGCGCTGAACTAAAATAGAGAAAGATGCGTCAATACATAGTAAGTTTCAGGAAGGTAGTACCATTATGGCCGGAAGGCTGAGCGTTTTGACGCCCAAAGAAGTAGCATCCGAGTTCCATGTTGCGGAGACAGTCATTCTTGCGGAGCTAGAATCAGGCCGATTGAAGGGCTTTCGCTTTGGGGGCGCCTGGCGCACCACGGAGGAAGCCGCGCTGGAGTTAATCGCCACGCTGATGGAGGAGCAGGGCGCCGGTTCGGCCGCCTCGGGAGAGACAGGGGACGAGACAACGGAAGGCGACGATTACGAGATCGCCCAGGACGAAGCCGAGGCCGCGCTGCCGGCGCGCCGGCGGGGACGCCCCTCCAAGGCGTCCACTCTGGGAGATCCCGGGAGCGCGTCGAACGGCGCGGCTCCTCTGGCCCCCGCCATTCCGCTGCCGACTCTGGACGAGCTGCGGGAGCTGGAATGGGAAACGGCACAGCCGTTCTATCACCAGTGGCCCAACTCCAAGGAAAAAGAACTTCAGGACGCCGCGTTCACGCAGATCATTGAGATCGACACCAAGCATATCTCCTTAGTCATCGGCTTCGCCACCCGCGACACCGCCAGCATGCCCGCGCGCCGCCACGCCACCGTTTTCTGGGGCGACATCGGCCGCACGCTCTACCCGCTGGTGCAGTTCGCGGGCGCCAACGACTTCGAAAACAGTGGTCTCCTGGCGAGCATCATCCGCGACAGCGGACGCGCGACCGTGGCGGCCGACGCCCCCCTGCCCTCCGGCTACGAAGACATGCCGGTCGGGTTTTACAATGACCTGATTTCTGGCCCTTATACACGCAAAAGCCGCTGCGTCATCGCACACAAAGACGACTTTGCCGTCATGGCGAAGCACGCTTTGCTGCGCAGCCAGCAAAAAGGACGCATCTAAACGATCGGGCGTCATTCCGGCCGCGGCCAAGGGTAAAGATCTTCTTTTCGCGGGAACTTTTCCCTTGGCCACGTTTGCGCGTATGATTTCCGCGCGGGTTGCGTGTATAATAGAACCATTGAATTTCAGGAGGAGATGACTGTGCCCTACGTCATTACTGAGCCTTGCATCGGTGTCAAAGATAAGTCTTGCGTCGCCGTCTGTCCCGTCGACTGCATCAAAGAAGCGGACGACCAGCTTTATATCGACCCCAGCGAGTGCATCGACTGCGGCCTTTGCGAGCCGGAGTGTCCGGTGGACGCGATTTTTATGGAGGACGAAGTTCCCGAACAGTGGAAGAAGTTCATCCAGATCAATGCGGACTACGCGAAGAAATAACGCCATCCTCCCAAAGATTGAAGCGCGCTCCCTGTGGAGCGCGCTTTTTTTTGCCAAAAATATTCTTGTGAAATTATATATAAAATTTCACGAATTCAGGTAATCTATCCGTAAGGTGCAGGCGAAGAAGCCTGTAATGAGGACGATATTCAGTACTCTCGCGAACAATTTGAGACTCTGATGGCCGAGATCTCACATCCGGAGATTGACCCGCACGTCGTCCCAGAGCCGCGCTGGCCGGCCTGGATCGCCGTTTTGGCCGTCGGCGGCCTCTACGCCGCGCTTCCCCAATCTCTCGTCGTCGGCCCGCGCTGGGGCCTGGCCGCGCTGATCGCATTCCTTCTCGCTCCGCTGATCCTCACCTACAAACGCGGCAACTGTCGCGTCAACCGCGTCCTCGGTCACCTGCTTTCCCTGGTCGTGACCGGCTTCATGATTGTTTCGCTGATCCTGTTGGTGAAAGCGCTGCCGACGCACGCCGAATCGCCGATGCAGCTGCTCCGCTCCGCTGTCGCCCTCTGGGCGACCAACGTGATCGTCTTCGCCGGCTGGTACTGGCGTCTCGACGGCGGCGGCCCCCACGGCCGCGATCTGGAGCCCGGCCACGAAACCGACGCCTTTCTCTTCCCGCAAATGGCGCTCTCCGCCGAGCAGCGCAAGGCCATGAACATCGCCGACTGGTCCCCCACCTTCGTCGACTACTTATTCCTCGCCTTCAACACCAGCACCGCCCTCTCCCCTACCGACACCCCGGTCATCTCCCGCTGGGCCAAGATCCTCGTCATGGTGCAGGCCACCATTTCTCTGCTCGTCATCGTCCTCCTCGCCGCCCGCGCGGTGAATATTATTCGGTGATCAGGATCTGAAATTTCTATTACTACCAGACCATAATTGAAGTTGCCATAACGTATTATGACAGAGTATGTTATGACAGAGTGTATTATGCGAACTCAATACTCACAGCGCCTTCAGGCGCTCGTAGTTGCGCCGCAACAGCGCCGCCGCCGTCCGGGCGTCATCTTCGTTTTGCAAAAACAGGCTGACCCAGTTGGACTTGGGATAAAGATGGTGCTGCTCGGCAGCGCCTGCCGAAATCACCTCGTCCCGAATCGCCTTCGTGAATAAAATATCCACCAGTCCATTGCCGTGCATATGCCCGATCTCCCGCCGTCCCAGATCGAACCGCGTTCCGCCGTGTTCGTTTGCGCGCTGTGTGACGCCCGGCCAGGACAGCGCTTCTTGCCGCACCTGACGAATAGCGGCGAGGCGCGGACGATGCAAGAGCGTCGATTCCAGAATCAAAACGGCCTCGAAGACGTGGACCAGCCCGGGGACTTTGCCGAGAAATTGTAAGTGTGTGGTCACAAATCGGAACATCGATTTCCTTTCCTGCCATACTGTATACGGATTCCAGCACGGGGATGTCTTATCAAATGGAGTGACTATGGGCGATCGACGATGGATGAAGGCGGCTCTCATGGCGGCCCTCGCGGGAGCGGCGCTGGCGGGCTTCGGCGGGGCGGCCTCGGCGGCAAAGAGCAAGGAGGGGGATCCGCAGTTCGCATCCGGAGCGCGGATTTTGTTTCAGGGAGACTCGATTACCGAGGGCGGCCGCTGGCGTAACGACGATTTGAACCATATTATGGGACAGGATTACGCGTATCTCATTGCCGCGCGCTGCGGGGCGCGGCATCCCGAGTCCAGCTGGACCTTCCTCAATCGTGGGGTCAGCGGCGAGAAGGTGACGGACCTCGCCAAACGCTGGACCGAGGACGCCGTCGCGCTCAAGCCGGACCTCTTGAGCGTTCTCGTCGGCGTCAACGACACGGCGAGCGTCGTCGAGAGCGGCGGCGCCGGCGGCGTGGGCGCGGAGGAGTACGAGCGGGTGTACGATCAGATCTTACAGCAGTCGCTCCGCGCCAATCCGAATCTGAAGATCGTCCTGGGCGAGCCGTTCATCGAGCCGGGAGCGCGCACGACGGATCATGCGGAGTTTTGGAGCGCGGAGCTCAAGAAGAAACAGGAAGCGGTAGAGCGGCTGGCGGCCAAATACCACGCGCCGGTCGTCCACTACCAGAAGATGTTCGACGACGCGATCCACAAGTCCAAGACGCCCGTCACGTATTGGATTTGGGACGGCGTTCACCCCACGTACGCGGGCCATCAGCTCATGGCCGACGAATGGCTGCGAACCGTCGACACGTTCTACTATCACGGCCGGCAAAATAGGAGTTCCCCGTACTGAAGCTCTGACCCCGCATTGAAATACGGGGCTGGGGGCGCTACGCGCCGACCGTCCGTGCCGGACGGAAGAATGTGATCGTTTGCGTTGGCAATCTTCCGTCCGGCGCGGACGGTCGGCGCGAAGCGCCCCCAGCCATGTAATTTATTGCGTGGTCCTTAATGCGAAGCGCTCCCAGCCGGGTAGTTCATTGCCCAGCCAGCCACCCTGCCTACTGCTCGTAAGCGCCCACGTCAATATTCGCGCCCCGGACGCGCGGGGCGCCGGCGATATCGAGAAGACCTTCCAGCGTCGTCCCCAGGTTCACGCCCGCGCCGACGGCGGGGGATGTTGCGGCGACTCGGAAATCCAGCGCGGCGGCGTTCACAAATTGCGGGCTGGCGAACTTCGAGGCCGAGTCGTTTTTCGTCCCGATCTGAAACGCGGAGAAGCCGGTCCAGGTCACGCCGTTCCACAGCCACTCGCCGCTGGCGGCGCCGACGGCGCTGTAGTACAGGTTGTTGGCCAGTGTCGCCGGCGCGGCGGCGCTGCGTGTGAAGCTGTTGACGAACAGCCCCTGCGCGCCGGCGCTGACGATATTATTGTCGAAGATATTATTCGTCGCGTGGTACTGGATCTGAAACTCGCCGCTTCCGGTGGAGTTGATGTCGTTATTGCAGAGCGTGTTGTTCACGATCGCGCACCGGTCGGTCCCGCCGACCGTCGCGGCGTATCCGCCGATGGTGACGCCGACCATGTAAGAATCATAAACGATGTTGCTTCGAGCGGTCACTTCGCTGGTGACTTTGCCCTTATGCTCGCTGGCGAGTTCGATACCGATATCTGCATGGTGAATGACATTGCGCTCGACCGTGATGCGCGTTCCGCCATCGACATAAATCCCATCCGCGCCCAGCGAACCGCCATACGCGGGGTTCTTGGCAGACGTGATATTGTAAACCAGATTGCCGCTGATCACGCCGTCGCGCGCCTGATCCGTGCTCGCGACAGGCGATGTCCCTTCAAACCCAATGGCGTCAATCCCAATATTGTTGTTGTCGTGCACCTGGTTATTCGTCACCTGGAAGTTCTGGACGTTTCCATTGATCGTCACCGATTCACTCTGGCCGGTCTTCAGATGGTCCACTTCGTTGCCGCTGATCACGAGATTGCCGATCGGCGCCGCGCCATTCGTCCCATAAACCGCCACGCCCAGCGCGTTCCCTGACGCGCTGGTCACGGTGGTTGTGATATTGTGAACGTGGTTGCCAAGGATCTGAATATTCGTCCCCGCACCCGTGATAAAGATCCCCACAGGAACGTTACTGCTGCTCGCCGTCGTGAATCCGCCGATATCAAACCCCTGCACGATCACATAACTCTGGTTCGCAATATCGATCAGCCCGGACTGCCCGCCCGGCGACAGCCCCTTGCCGCTCACCGACGCCACCTCCCCGGGATAGCTGCGAAACGTCAAATATCCCCCCGCCGCCGATCCCGAGCGACGGATCTTCACCTGCTCATTATAGACCCCGCCCCGCACATAAACCGTCCCGCCCGCCGTCACCGCGTCCGCCGCATATTGAATCGTCCGCCACGGCAACGCCAGCGTCCCCGGATTGGCATTGTTGCCGTTCGCGGCCACATAATACGTCTTGCCGACTCCCTGACTAGCCATCTCCGCCAAACTCTGCGCAGACGCTTGTGTACAGACCGACACTCCCATGATTGCAACGGCGCAGCCCCAACGCCACGCCCGCTCGATCGACGAATAGATCACGGCAAATTACTCCTTCGGCGCCCATCACAACAAAAACGCAAACGTTTACGTAAAGGCAACTCAGTATATCACCCTACCCGATTCGTGTCAACGAGAAATCTCAAGGCAGCTCGCGCGCGCCGATGCTGGCCCAAAGAAAAGCCAACATCGACGCGCATATGGAACTGTCTTCATTAGTCATACACTGTCCCCGCCATGCTTACCTTTCCGGCGCGTATCCACTCGCTCCCATAGCTGCTTCCAGAAATCCGGGGTTACGGGAATAGCGTCTCCACTTTCCAGTCCTTCCAGGAGAAGAGTTTCCAACCGCTCTTGCGCTTTGCGCTTTTTGTCTTCGCGAATAAGTTCACGCAAATACTCGCTCGTGGTTCCATATCCACCGTCCGCGACTTGCGCCTCAACATAATCTTTCAGATTCTCCGGCAGAGAGACATTCATATTCGTCATCATGTGCGGCCTCCTACTAACACCCTGGCATATGTAAGCAGATTATGCCATAAAATACCTATTCTTGTGCGGGCGCCTAAGATTTCGCCGCCAGGTTTCCCGCCGCCCTCACCATTATTGTATAATGAATCTAGCAAGAGAGCGAGTATTTGTGACAGGTCTCATTTTCAGGACGAATTATGCCTACCGACAACACCGCCTGCGATGTCTGGATTGTTTGCGCCCTTGCGGAAGAAGCAGAGGCGACGACCAAAGTCATCGCCGAGCAATGCGGCGTCCAGTTTACAGACGATTACGCTAAGCAAAACAATAAGCGCCAGTACAAATGGACGATCATCAAAAATGATGTCGGGGAATCGCTGAACGTTCGTGTTTCCTGGGCTCCGGGCGCCGGGCCGCAGGAGATGGGCCTCCACCTTCAAGCCCTTCTGAATGAAATGCCGGCGCGGTTTGTGGGAATGACTGGCATCTGCGCCGGCGAGCGGGACAAAACGGCGCTCGGCGATCTCATTGTCGGGGAGCGAGCGTTTCTCTACGATCAGGGTAAAGTTGTTCTCAACGAGCACGGCCAGCCGGTCCACAAGCACGATGTCGAAACCTGGGGGCCGAACCGCGACACGCTCCAATACGTGCGCAGTTTTGACGGATGGAAGCCCCTCGTCGCCAAGCTCCCCCGACGCCCCACCCGCCGGCAACAGCGCGACTGGCTGATCGATTGGCTCCTCCAAAATCCGACTCTCTCCCTCAACGACATTCCCGACCCAGAAATCGACGCCCACGCTCCCAATGTCGTGCAGATCGCTCAGAAATTGCCCAAGATCTTCACGAAGAAATACCAGCTCACGGCGACATATCGCAAAATCAATCGCCGCTTCGATCCCGCCTATCACGACCCCAAAGCCAGCAAAGCGCACATCGTTCCCGTCGCCAGCGGAAACGCCGTCCGCGCCGACAATCCTTTTGCCCAGATCCAGACTCCCATCCGAAGCGCCATCGCCCTCGAAATGGAAGGCGCCACCTTCTACCGCATTGTCAGTAAAGACTTCCCCGGCGCCCACTCCCTCTTCGTCAAAGGAGTCTGCGATTACGCCGATCCTGAAAAAGACGATTCCTACCACCACTACGCCGCCGAAGCGTCCGCGCTCTACATGCTCAGCTTCATCCAGAAATACGTAACTGAAGAGCTGATGCCGCGCCCGACCGCATCTCACCAAGACGCCTCACAGGGAGAAACGCCGCCGCGTTTGCCCGCCGACTTGCCCAAAGATCTCCCATTCTTCACGGGCCGCGATCGATTCATCGAGCAGATACGGGAAGCGCTGGCGGACACCGCCGGAGCCGATCCTCCATTACCCATTGCCATCACCGCCCTCGGCGGCGAAGGGAAAACCTCGTGCGCGGCGCGCTATTGCCACCAGTACGCACAAAATTACAACGCGATATTCTGGATCCAGGCGCAAAGCAAAACGACATTGGCCGAAGGCTACGCCGCCATCGCTTCCCGCATGGGCCTGAGCGCGGCGACTGAAGCAGATCAAACACTTGTGATTCGCGCCGTCAAGCATTGGCTCGAAAGCAACCATGACTGGCTGATGGTACTCGACAACGCAGACGATCTTACCATCGTGCGCGATTTCATTCCCTCGCATTACGGAGGCCACATCCTCATCACCTCCCAGGAAAGCGCCGTCGGGGATATCGCACACGCCATGGAGTTGCCCAAACTCTCACTCGAAGACAGCGCGCTCCTTCTGCTTCGACGCGCAAAGCGAATCTCCCGAAACAGACCATTCGATCACGCAACCACAGAAGACAAGGAGGCCGCGCTGAGCATCGCCGCCGAAGTCGAATGCCTGCCGCTAGCGCTAGACCAAGCAGGCGCCTACATCGAAGAAGCGAAAATCTCTCCCGCGAAATATCTCACCGAGTTCAAATCGCGCGCGGCGGAGCTACTCAAGAAGAACGGAAAAATGTCCGACCAAGCCCGTAAGTCGGTCACCATCACATTCTCACTCGCCTTTGAAAAAGTAAACACCGCCCACCCCCTCGCCGGCGACCTCCTGCGATGTTGCGCCTTCCTCGCCCCCTCCAATATTCCTGAGAGCATATTCACACAAAGCAAACCTGAATTCGGCGATCTCTGGCTTCACGCCGCCAATCCAAACTTCTGGGACGAAATCGTTAGTGAAGCCCGCCGTTATTCGCTTTTGACTCGGGATAGCGAAAACGATACCCTGAGCATCCACCGTCTGGTGCAAATCGTATTGAGAGATGCCATATCTGAGACAGACCGCAGAAATTGGGCGAATACAGCGATAAACGCCATATCTTATGCGTTCCCATCATTCGAGTACGAATTTTGGCAATCATGCGATCAAATGTTGCCACATGCCCTTGCCTGCATTGATCGAGTCAATAGATATCAAATTGCGTCTTACGAAGCCGGTATTCTTCTCATGGAAACTGCCTCCTATCTAAACGAACGCGCCCAATACGTGCAGGCAGAACAACTATATGATTCTACTATTCGTATTCTGATCTCTTCCGTCGGGCCAGAACACCCCGACACACTCAGCTCCATCGCTGGACTGGCGATCATCTATGTCAACCAAGGACGATACAATGATGCGGAGCCACTATATTTGCAAGTCAAGGAGATCCAGGAACGAGTGCTGGGCAAGGAGCACCCCGACACGCTCGGCTCCGTTCATAACCTCGCGCTCCTCTATGACAACCAAGGCCGATACGAGGAGGCGGAGCCGATGTATTTGCAGGTCACGGAGATATGGGAACGAGTGCTTGGCAAGGAGCATCCCGACACGCTCAGCTCCATCAACAACCTGGCGAACCTCTATAAGAACCAAGGACGATACGAGGAGGCGGAGCCGATGTATTTGCAGGTCAAGGAGATCCGAGAGCGAGTGCTTGGCAAGGAGCATCCCAACACGCTCAGCTCCATCAACAACCTGGCGAACCTCTATAGCGACCGAGGCCGATATGAGGAGGCGGAGCCGCTGTATTTGCTGGTCAAAGAGATCCAAGAACGAGTGCTTGGCAAGGAGCATCCCGACACACTCAGTTCCACCAATAATCTGGCGGGCCTCTATGTCAACCAAGGTCGATATGAGGAGGCGGAGCCGCTGTATTTGCTAGCCAAGGAGATCCGAGAACGAGTGCTTGGCAAGGAGCATCCCGACACACTCAGCTCCATCAACAACCTAGCGCTCCTCTATAGCAACCAAGGCCGATATGAGGAAGCGGAGCCGCTGTATTTGCGGGTAGTTTCTGGATTTGAGAAGAAGCTGGGCAAAAATCACCCTTGGACAAAGATAGCTGTGCGCGGTTACGTTTTCGTGCTTCGCCAATTGGGCCGCGCCGCCGAAGCGGACGCCTTGGAAGCGAGGTTTGCAGACTGAGGTAATCCGAAAAGTCTCCGCCCTAGCGCTGTTGCTGTTTCGCCTCCGCCAGCGTCTTAATATGCTCCATTACCCTCAAATGCACGTGGCGGATGACGTCCTGCGTCCACCAATCAAAATACGTCACAGGATAGACATTGAGTTTGTACCAGCTTGTGCCGGTCAGGGTGGTGGTGCCGTTGGGGTTGCGTGTGAGGAGGAATTGGCCGCGTTCGAGTTTGAGGTGGCCGATGAGTTCGGGGTCGGGGGGCTGTCTCAGGATGTCGAAGGTGAGTTTTTGGTTGGGCTGGACTTCGACGATTTTTTCGTCGAAGATGGCGTTGTGGCTGAAGACGCAGGTGCGGCGGGAGCCGACGTAGGCGCCGTCGGAGGTGGCGGTCATGGGCATGGGAAGGCCGTGGTCGAAGAGCCAGTAGTGGGGCTTTTCGGTGAGGGCGGGGTAGTCGGCGATGTAGCGCCAGACCTGTTCGGGCGGGGCGTTGATGGTGATGGTGTCGACGCAGGCGCCGTGGAAGTGGTGCGGCGTGAGGCTGTCAGCGATGACGAGGGCAAGGAGAACGGGAGCGATGCTGAGGTTGAGGCGGTTGTTGTCGCGGATGAAGATCGCTTTGCCGATCATGCAGCCGATCCAGATCACCAGCATCAGGAGCGGCGACGCCATCACCAGGCAGATAACGCCTTCGCCGAGGAAGTAGGACGCGGCGCAAAGGGAGAGAATGCAGATCGCCACGGAGTAGCCGAAGTACTCCGGCCCGGTCAGGTCCAGGCGTTTCCAGCAGAAGGCCGCGAGGATTCCCATCGCCAGCGGCAGCACCGTGAAGTCCGACGCCAGGTAAAGGCCGTTGTTCGCGCCGCCTTTGTTGAACAGCCAGCGGCTGAGCAGCATCATCAGGATGGCGAAGACGTTGGAGGCGAGCAGGCCGACGAAGACCGCCACGCCGCGCGGCTCGCGCTTTGGCGGGGGCTGGTACGGGTTGGTCCAGGAGCCGCGCAGCGGCGCGGGCGCGGCGACGCCACAGGCGGGGCAGAGGATGTCGCTGGGCCGCAGTTCATAACCGCACTCTTCGCAAATACGAACGTTATCGGCTGAAGGCGTGGTCATGAGGCCATTCCTATTCTTGATTTCCCATCATCGCCAGCGCGATCGCGCCATACAAAGACGATTCGGCCCCAAGACGACTGAGGACGACCGGCGGGATCGGGACGATCTTGAGCTCCCGCTCCAGCACCGCGAGGGCGGGACCCAGAAGCGCGGAGCCGCCGCCGATCGCCACGCTGCCGCCGAGGACAATCACGTCGGGCAGGAGGATGGTCACGATATTGCGCAGGCCCTGTCCGAGGTTTTCGCCCACTTCACGCCATTCCTCGGGATCGAGCTGCTCGGCGGGTTTGCCGTAGATGCGCCGGATCCCGTTTCCGGAAACGTACGCCTCCAGACAGTCCGAAGCGCCGCACTCGCACACCACACGATCTGGATAAAGGCTGCGGCCGGGGATCGCCTGATGCGCCACTTCTGGGTGCGCGCCGTGGTAACCGCGATAGATGCGCCCGTCGAGCAGATACCCGCCGCCCATACCGGTGCTCAGCGTCAGGTAGAGCAGACGCCGTCCCTGGACTCCGCCGAAGCGGTACTCGGCCAGCGCGCCGGCGTTGGTGTCCACATCGACGGACAGCGGGCAGCCAAACTCCTTTTCGAAGATGCGCCGCAAGGGTACATCCCGCCATTCGGGCTGATGCAGCGGGGAAATCACCCCGCTTTCCCAGTTCAGCGGTCCGCCCGCCGCCGCTCCGAACGCCGTGACCGGCTCGCCGGCCGCCGCTTCCCGCGCCATGGCGATCAGCAGCGCCAGCCCCTCGTCAAGGTCCAGCGGCGTCTCCGCGCGCACCCGCCGCAGGATATTTCCCTGCGCGTCCGCCGCCCCCACGAGCAGCTTGGTGCCCCCGATATCCAGCCCGAGATAAAGCGCCATTCCGTCACCCCGCCGCCCGTAACGCCATGCTGACCTTATGATATCACAGATAACAGGAAGGTTACAATGGCTCGGCTTTCCACGGATGCCGTTTGCCGTCTTTTGATGTGCGGGTAAATCGTCCACACCATTTTATGACAACGATCCTCCACGATTCAAAACTGGAACTCCGCGCGAATCGCCTGAAAGGCCTTTATGAAAACTCGAAATTGGATCGCCCCCGCCCTCGTGCTGGCGGGGCTGTCGACATTGCCCTCGTTCGCGCAAATGCCCGCGAAGCCCGACCCGCAAATGAAGCAAGTCCTGGATTCGCTCGCATCGCTCCATCCCAAGCCCATTGAGACGCTGACGCCGGCGCAGGCGCGCAAGCAGCCGGGGCCGCCGGACGCAGTCAAGGCGCTGCTGAAGAAGCAGGGTAAGAGCACCGCCCCGGAACACGTCGCAAAAGTGGAAAACCGCACCGTTCCCGGCCCCGCCGGCCCGATCCCGGTGCGCGTCTATACGCCCGAAGGCAGCGGCCCCTTCCCCGTCCTGGTCTACTTCCATGGCGGCGGCTGGGTCATTGCCGGCGTTCAGGCGTATGATTCGACGCCCCGCGCCCTGGCGAACCTCGCCAAATGCGTCGTCGTCTCGGTCGGATACCGTATGGCGCCGGAGCACCGCTTCCCCGCCGCGCACATGGACTCCTACGCGGCGACCCAGTATATCATGAACCACACGGCGGAGTTCGGCGGCGATCCCAAGCATGTCGCGGTGGGCGGCGAGAGCGCCGGCGGCAACCTCGCGGCGTCCGTCTCCATCATGGCGCGCGACAAAAAGGGCAAGATGCCGGTCTACCAGATGCTGGTCTACCCGGTCTCGAACTACGGCTTCGATACGCCTTCTTATATCGAGAACGCCAAGGCCAAGCCGCTCAATAAGCCGATGATGAAGTGGTTCTTCAAATACACCGTGAGCAGCCCCAAGGACGCGTCAAACCCGTACCTCTCCATCAACCGCGAGAAAAATCTGCATGGCCTGCCGCCCGCGACGGTCATCACCGACCAGATCGACCCGCTGCGCAGTGAAGGCAAAACCTACGCCGACCACCTGAAAGCCGCCGGCGTTCCGGTGCAGTACCGCAACTACGACGGCGTCACGCACGAATTCTTCGGCATGGGCGCCGTTCTGGACAAGGCGAAAGCCGCGAACGCCTTCGCCGCCGACGGACTGAAATCGGCGTTCTCGAAATAATAATCGCCGGCGCACCACAAAAAACGCCGCATCGATTCCTAGAATCGATGCGGCGTTTTCATTTTTTGCCCCCCCTCTGCGATCTAGAGACAGGCGCTTTGCGGGGAACGCTTAATGTCCGTGGGGGTCGGTCTCCACATCTACCTTCCCTCGAAACGAGTGGAAGAGATACACGAAATATCCGATGGCGAGCACGATCGCGATGCTCCAGATGGTGACGCCGAGGCGAAGGCCGAGCGCGCCGGAGGAGCCGTTGAAGACGGTGACGGTGTAAGCCGGGGCGAGGGTCGAGATCAGGATGTTGGGGAACGCGCCGGCGGCCGTGGAGGCGAGCAGCATGGCGATGAAGACGACGGACGCCAGGAACGCGGGCAGTTCGCGCTTTTGTTTGAGCAGGAATAGGATCGCGGCCAGGGAGGCGGGCACGAGCAGGGCCAGCGGCCAGATCCAGGGGCGCGCGGCGAGGTTGTGGAAGATCAGGGGCTGGACATGTTGGGTCATGACGGTGACCGCGATCCCCACAGCAAGCACGGCGGGCCAGAGGACATTCGCGGCGACACGGCTGCGGCGATTGACTTCCCCCGGCGTTTTCCAGATCAAGTAAAGCGCGCCATGGAGGGTGAGGACCAGCAGCGCAAGCACGCCGACGCTCACGGTGTACCAATCCAGCACACCGGGATGCGGGCCGAGCTGGAAGTTTGTGAAGAGCGGGCCGCTGAAGTAGCCGGTCTGGTCGAGCGGCACTCCCCGGATGAGGTTGCCCAGCGCCGCGCCGAGCACGATCGCCATCAGCGTGGAGGAGACGAAGAAGAGGCCATCCCAGAGGCTGCGCCAGAGCGGACTTTCCTCCTTCGAGCGGAACTCGATCGAAAGGCCGCGCAGGATCAGCAGCCAGAGCACCATCATTAAGGGGAGATAGAAGCCACTGAAGCCGGCGGCGTAGGCGCGCGGGAACGCGAACACGATCACGCCGCCGCTGGAGATCAGCCACACTTCATTGCCGTCCCACACCGGGCCGATGGCGCCGAGCACCGTGCGCCGCTCGGCGTCGGTCCGCGCGACAAACAGGTGCAGGATCCCCGCGCCGAAGTCGAAACCGTCCAGCACGACATACGCCGCCAGCATCAGGGAGATGACGATAAACCAGAGGGTTTCCATTATTTGACCTCCACGGGAACGCGCCCGCCGGCGCCCGTCAGGTCAGCGCCTTGCTGAGGCTGCGGCCCCTTCGCGAGCTCTTTTCCGATCAAATAAAGAAACAAGATCCCCATCCCCAGATACAGGCCCATAAAGCCCAGCGTGGTGAAGGCGACGTTGCCGGCGACAACCGTCGGCGATGTCCCATGCATCGTGCGCTGAAGGCCGTAGATCAGCCAGGGCTGGCGCCCCAGCTCCGCCACCATCCAGCCGGCGGTGGTCGCGATGTAGGGGAATGGAAAGGCGAGCATCAGGATCCACATCATCGCGCGTGTCTTTTCCAATCGCCCGCGCCAGAGCAGCAGCGCCGACAGGCCCATGATCGCGATAAAGATCGTGCCCAGGCCCACCATGATATGATAGGCGTAGTACAGCAGCTCGATATTGTCCGGCTGCTGGTCCTTGGGGATATCGTTGAGGCCCGTGACGTTCGCGCCGAAGCTTCCGTACGCCAGATAGCTCAGGATACCGGGGACGACGATCGGATTGATCAGCTTGCGCGCGTTGACATCCGGCTGACCGATAATCGCCAACTCCGCCTTGTCGCCGCTGTCAAACTTTCCCTCCATCGCCGCCAGCGCCGGCTTTTGATATTGGGCCATCATCTTCCCGTGCATATCGCCGGTCGGGAATACCTGAACCAGGGAGGCGATCAGCCCGGCGATCACCCCGACCTTCAGACAGATCCGCGCGGTCTCCGGAAATTTACCCTGAAGCGTCCAGAACGCGCCGACGGCGGCGACCACGAACGCTCCCGTCACCACGGCCGCGCTCATGTTATGCAGATACTGCCAGATCGCCCAGGGATTGAGCAGGTAGACCCAGAATTCGGCAAGCTGGAGCCGCCCGCTGGGCGTCACCGAGTAGCCGACAGGGTGCTGCATGAAGGCGTTGGTGACGATGATGAAATAGCCGGACAGCCAGGAGCCGAAAAAGACCATAAAGGCCGCCAAGAGATGCATTCGGGGACTGAGCTTCTTCTCGCCAAAGAGAAAAAGACCCAGAAACGCCGATTCGGCGAAGAAGGCGAACATGCCCTCCATGGCGAGCGTGATGCCGATGACGCCGCCCGAGAAGTCCGAGAAACGCGACCAGTTGGTCCCGAACTGGAACTCCATCGGGATCCCCGTCACGACGCCGACCACGAAGTTAATGCCGAAGATCCGCGCCCAAAAGCGCGCCACATCTTGATATTGGCTATCGTTTCGCTTCATCGCGATGATTTTGAAGACCAAAATCAGCAGCGCCAGCCCCATCGTCAGCTGCGGAAACAGATAGTGATAAGTGATGGTGAAGCCGAATTGAAATCGGTGCCAAGCCAGTGCGTCCATAAGCCTCCCGTAACCGGCCGCTGGGCCGGAGACGCCCATATCTGGTGTAGTATGCCCAACAAATCGAAGGACGCCACACATGACTTCACGAATGGATGCGATCGGATTCCGCCAGAGACGCGAGATACCAGCGCTCGCAAGCGGGGCAGTAATGCATCCACCGCTCCTCCCGAACCACATGCAGCCAGCCGGAAACCGATGACGGCGCGACTCCGTTCAAAAGAGAGCGGAGCGCGACGAGAACATTCGCCGTCGCCATGCAGCCCGGCCCATCGCATGTCAGGCGCTGACCGTTGTGAGTGACGCTCATGGCAAATCGCCTCTTAACCCTCAGCGATGGGATCGCCCGTGCGGATAACCGTCATCAGACAAGCGTCGTCGCGAAAGAGACTCGGAGGCGCCGCGCCGCGCGTCCCCGCGAACACGCATTCCGCCAGCTGCGCGGCGCTGTTTGAGTCGTTGCAGCAGACGCGGCGCATCAGCAGCGCGACGCCCAGCGAGGGATTGCAGCGCGGAGCATGCTCAATCAAGCCGTCGGTGTAGATCGCCAGCGTATCGGACACGCCCAGGATCGTCGCGCGCTCCGCGAAATCATCCACAGGTCCTTCGCCAATCCGGGGGCCGGTGCGCGCGAGCAGCTCGACGCGATCCGTGCGCCCGCGGCGGCGCAGCGCCGGCTCGTGTCCTGCGTTGACATAAATCAGCGTTCCCGTCCGCGTGTTGTAAACCGCGGCGAATAAGCTTGCGGAACTGGCGAGAGCGCCGTTTCGGACGCAAAGACGGTTGACCTGCGCCGCCGCCTCGCCCGGCGATTGGGTGGAGCACAGCGCGAAACGGACCAACAAGCGCAAAACGACCGCCTGCTCCGCCGCTTCCAGCCCCTCGCCGCCGGCTTCCCCGACGACGAACGCATAACAGTGGCCGCCGATTGGAAAGACATCGTAGAAATCGCCGCCAAACGTCAAGCCCGGCGTGACCGCTTCATATTTGACGCCGATATCCAAACCCGGCGCATGCTCGATTTCGACCGGCGCGACCATGTTGCGCAGATGGTCCTGAAGTCGGCTTTCTCGCCCTTTCAGATCCCGGAATTGGGACGAAACCTTATCCGTCCACCGATCGACCTGTGTTTGGCAGGCGCCGCAATCTCCGGCCGTCACCGCCAGTTCCAGTCGTCCCCTACTTTTCGGCTTCACAACAGGCGAAGTATTCATTTGCGTCATCCCAGCCTCCACGGAAACGATCTTCGGCAGGGCTCCCTCAAAAGCAGCAACCCTGCCTTGAACACCATTCTAGCAAATCGCGAGCGCCGCGCCATCCCCCATTGGACGGATTCTGTTTCCGTCGCCATCACAAAATCCGCCGTTTCGCCGATGGCGCGCACCGCGCCGAAATGATACAATTCCCCCACAGCATATTGAAGACGAAGGAGTAAAAGCCATGGACGCCCCACTCAGCGCTCTCCCTGAGATACCGAAGGAGATTGGACTGGCGACGCGGTATATAGACCTTGGCGCATGTGTCGCAATCGCGGGCATGCCGGCGCAGGCGGCCGCGCTTTATCAGCGGGCATTGCTCGTGGATCCGGACAACGCCCTCGCTCGCCGAGCCCTGCGAGCTTTGGATCGACGCTGCGCCGAAAAGTTATGTCAGACGCACACCCCTTAACCTCTACCAGCCAAACTCTGGCGTCGGTGCTCGAGATCTCCAGTGAGGGGATCGTCGCGCTGGATCGCGCCCGGCGGATCGTCTGCTGGAACGCCGCCGCGGAGCGCATCTATGGTTATCAGGCTGGAGAGGCGATTGGGTTAACTCTGGACACTCTCTTAGACGGCGGCGATCTTCCCACGCGCCGCATCTTCGAGCGCGCTGAGAACGGCGCGAAGAGCGAAGGCGTGGAAGGCGTGCATCGACGGGCGAATGGGGCGCGTATCGATGTGATCATGAATGTCGGCCCGATCCATCGTGAAGACGGATCGGTGACGGGAAGCGTCCTGTTTGTCCGGGACGCCACGGAAGCGCGCGTGTCCGCGCAGCGGCTGGCGGCCTTGGAGGCGTTCGAGGAAGATAAAGGCGTCGTTCTGGAAACCGCAAGCCGCGTGGCGCTCGATATCCTGGCGAGCCGGACCGGGGTCGAAGCGCTCAGACATATCGCCGACGCCGCACGGACTCTGGCGCGGGCGCAGTACGCAGCGCTGGGAGTGGCGCGTCCGGACGGCCAGGGCCTGCTGGAGTTCGTGACCGTCGGCCTGACCACCGAGGAAGAGGCGGCGATCGGCCCGCGTCCGCACGGCGCGGGGATCCTCGGCCTGCTGCTGCGGCGCTCCGAGCCGCTGCGCATGGACGTGCTCTCCAACCACGCCAACGCGCACGGCTTCCCGCCAAACCATCCGCCGATGGACAGCTTTCTGGGCGTGCCGATCCGTCAGGGCGACACCATTCTCGGCAGCCTGTATTTGACCAACAAGCAGGGCGCCGATCACTTCTCGGAAGCGGACGAAATCTCCGTGCAGGCGCTCGGCGCGCACGCCGCCGTGGCGATCCACAACCTGCAAATGCTGTCACGCCAGCGGGCGCTCGTAAGCGGCCTGATCAACGCCCAGGAAGAAGAGCGCCGCGCCGTCGCATACGATCTGCACGACGGTCTTACCCAGTTCGTCATGGCCTCGCACATGCATATGGAGGCGTTCAAAATCGCCTACCACAAGGGCAGCAGCGAGCGCGCCATGCGCGAGCTGGACAAAGGGCTTCGCTATCTCAGCGACGCCGTGATTGAATCGCGCAGGCTCGTCAACGGCCTGCGCTCGCTGGCGCTCGACGACCTCGGCCTCGCGGGCGCTCTGGAGCAGCTATTCGCCGAAGAAAAGACGCGAGCGGGCTGGGCGGAAGCCGAGTTCCTGCACAACATCGCCGGCGAGCGGTTCGACAAAACCCTGGAGACCGCCGTCTACCGAGTCGCGCAGGAAGCGCTGACCAATATCCGCAAGCACGCCCGCGCCGACCGCGTCCGCCTGATGCTGCTGCGCGAACCGCGCATGCAGGAAAACTCCACACAGCTTGCCCTGGACATCCGCGACTGGGGCGGCGGCTTCCAGCGGGACGAAAGCGCCGGCGACCACGCCCACGTCGGCCTGCAAGGCATGGAAGAACGCACACGCCTCATGGGCGGCTCATTCACGGTGCGCAGCTCGCCCAGCGAAGGAACACAGATCCATGCGATCTTTCCGGTGATTCGGTGAGGAGATGGCAAACCCACCCCGGCGCTTCGCGCCACCCCTCCCGCCGACGGGAAGGGTTTGTAGGATTGCCTCTTACAGAAGCTGCTTGCGATAACACGCTCTGAAATCACCCTTCCCGTCGGCGGGAGGGGTGGCGCGAAGCGCCGGGGTGGGTTTGCCAGGACGGGAGCACGCGAAGCGCCGGGGTAAGTAGAAGCTGGAATGCAAATGAGAACGATATGACACAAGAACAAACGTTAACAACCGTCGAAATCGTCCTGGTGGATGACCACGGAATCTGGCGCGACGGCGTGAAAAGCCTGCTCGAAGACACGGAGTTTCAGGTGATCGGCGAGGCCGCCTCGGGTAAGGAGGCAATGGCGCTTCTTCAGACCGTGCGGCCGCGTCTGCTGTTGCTCGATATCCGCATGGCCGGCGGCGACGGCCTCGACACGCTGCAAGCGATCAAAGCCCAGCATCCCGAAATCAGCGTCGTCATGCTGACCACCTACGACAACCCCACCTACATGGCGCGCGCGGTCGCCGGCGGCGCATCCGGATATCTGCTCAAAGGCGTTGGCGCGGAAGAATTGTTAACTTCACTGCGCGTTGTGGCGAGCGGCGACGCGCTTATCTCCCCGAAAGACCTCAGCCGCTCGCTGCGCAGCGTCAATCCCGAAGGCGCGGGCGACGCCGATCTGATCAAGCCTCTCAGCACACGAGAATTGGAAGTCCTGCGGCTGCTCGCCACCGGACTGAACAATCGCGATATCGCCGGCCTGCTCTTCGTTTCCGAAGGCACGGTCAAAACTCACGTCGAACACATCATCGGCAAACTTGGCGTCTCTGATCGTGTCCAGGCCGTCGTCTGGGCGGCGCGGCACGGGGTCATTTCCCTGGAGACGGGTTAACACCTCATTACAAACGACTGATCTTTCTCCACAACCGGTTATTTCCAGACTCGCTGGGGTAAAGCTTGACACACCGTCGGTCCCAGCAGTCAGCTTCACGGAATCACCACTCAGGAGAAATTTGATGTCGAACATAGAAACAACCCACGAATCGGAAGAGATCGCGCAAGACAGCCCGGGCCGCCGAGCGTTCTTGACGCGCATGGCCGCCGCCGGCCTGGGAGTCGCCGCGATGGGCTTGGCCCAGAAGGCGCAGGCGGCCATGGCGCCGCACCAGCCGGAGGCCGACACCGGCCATAACTACCTCATGCCGTCGCCGCACGCGACAACGGAAAAGCAGTTCCGCATGGGCGTCATCGGACCAGCCACGCTGTCCCTGCTCACCAGTCAGATCGCGGTGGATAAGGCGACCGATCCCGCCGCGAAGGAGTTCGCGAACTTCGAGTTGCGCGAAGCCATCGGTGTCACCACGGTCCTGAAAAGCCTGAACACGCCGACTCCGCCCATGGACGCCAAGGCGCGCGCCACACTGCAAAAGATCAAGACACTGCCCGCCGGCGCGGACTTTGACAAGACATACATCTCCGCCCAGCTTGCGAACCACGAGTTCCTGCGCGATCTCGCCGAAACGTACCTAGCGAACTCCACCGGCCACACCAGTATGCCCGAAATGCACGGACGGCACCTGGCGATGCTGGCGCTCGCGACCTTCAAAGAACACGTCGTTCACACCAAAAACATTCTGAAGACGTTATAGCCCGGCCTCACTGGGGTAGTCTTGCACGATAGCATCGAACCCGAGTATAAAACTCGGGCCTTGGGAGTCGCTTCGCGACTAACCGTCCGTTCCGGACGGAAGAAATTGTGTGCGATTGCTGGCATTTGCGTCCGGCACGGACGCTTAGCGACTCTTGCCGCTCCCAAGACCCGGGTTTCATAACCGGGGACCGCATGCGCTGACGGTTGTGGGAAACCTACCCCAGTAAACTCCCATCACTCTATTCGGCGCTCATTCAAAAACAATATGCCAATCTTTTGCCACATCTCTTGACGCGGCGCGCGATATGTGCTAATCTTCTGGCACATCCGAACGTTGGAGTCGCCCCATGCCAAAGATGATCGGCCAGGGTCTCAGCCGCCGCGAGCGGGAGATTTTGGATGCGCTGTACGAACGCAATCCCATGTCCGTGTCCGAAGTGCGCGAGGCGATGCCGGAGCCGCCGACCTATTCGGCCGTCCGGTCGCTGCTGCGCATTCTCGAAGACAAAGGCCACGTGCGCCACAAAGAAGACGGCAAGCGCTATTTATATCTCCCCACCCTCGCGCCGCAGACGGCCGCTCGGACGGCGCTGCGTCAGGTGGTGCAGACGTTCTTCTCAGGAAGTCTGGAAAGCGCCGTCAAGACGTTTCTCTCCGACCGCGACACGGAGATTTCCGACGCTGAATTGGATCGGCTTTCGCAATTGATTGCGGAGGCTCGCGCCGAGGAAGGAGAACCACCCCATGGGTAACAGTGATTGGGGAAATTACAAGCTATTTATCCAGGTCCTGTGCTTTCTCGCGAAGTTCGATCTGTGGAGGCTGATCACGCATGACTTCTGGACTTTACAGGCAAAAATCTGCCTCATTGCCGGGGTTGCGCTGCTGCTGGTCCGCGCCATGCGCGTTCAAGCCTCCGCCGCGACTCGATATATGGTTCTTGCAGGCGCAATGATCGCTGCCTTCAGTCTTCCCATACTCGCCTTGCTGCCGTCATGGACGCTCGCGACGATTAACCGAACTCTTCCCGCGCAGGAGTTTCGGATTCCCATCGGGCCGACCATCAAGGTCATCACAGTCTTCGACAAAAACGGATCGCATACCATCACTCAAGCATTTTTTCAGCCCATGGAAGAAGTGATGAAGCATCATCCGAATACCAGCACTACTGTGTCTCCGAACAGACTTCCTCAATTCACCACATACACAGGCAGCGGCTACATTACTCCGCTCGGAGTCGTGGAACTCCTCGCGCAAATTATTGGAATGGGGTTGATCACCCGACTGGTCGCGATGATGATTGGACTCAAGCTCCTGGCGAATCGTTCTCAGTCGGCCGCGACCAGTATACGCGAATATCTGCCACCAAAAATGGAGCGAGTTCAGATTCGTCTGGGAGGCGACGCGCCGATGACATGGGGATGGCTGCGGCCAATCCTGCTGCTGCCAGGTGACGCCGCGCAGTGGCCGGCGGAGCGTTTGCGCGCCGTCATTCTGCATGAATGCGCCCATATTGCCCGCCGCGACTGGCTGACGCAGACGCTCGCGCAGTTTCTATGCGCGTTCTTCTGTTTCAATCCGCTGTTATGGATTTTGGCGAAGCAGATGCGGAAGGAAGCGGAGATCGCGTGCGACGACGCCGTGCTGCTGGCCGGCATATCCGCGCCGGACTATGCGTCCCATTTGCTCGATGTGGCGCGGTTATTGAAGAACGCAAAACGAAAGGCGGCAGGAGCAGTCGCCATGGCCTCGCATTCGGAAGTCGGCGACCGTCTCGCCTCTATTCTGGACAAGAATCGGCTGCGAACGCTTACGGACGCAGCGACGCGTCTGGATAATCTCTGCGTTGTCGCAATTGTCATGCTGATCTTGGGAACGAGCAGCATACGCTATCTTCCCAATGCAAAATCGCCGTCGCCAGTCCGAAATCCTAATGCAAATGGAGACATCAGCCCACGGCGATCCGTGAGCTGATGTCTTCGTGGCCTCGGACGGTGTTGCGGCCGGCGTTTTTGGCGGCGTAGAGGGCGAGGTCGGCGCGCTTGACGATGTCGATCGAGGACCGGGCGTCTTGCGGAAAGGTCGCGAAGCCGAGGCTGACGGTGACGTGGACGGTGGGCTGGGCGTCCGGCGCGGCGCCGCCTTTTGTTTCGTGATCCTGGACCAGCGTGAAGCGAGTTTCGGAGACGCTTTTGCGGATGCGTTCGGCGATCAGGCGCGCTTCTTCTTTCCCCGTTTCCGGGCAAAGCACCACGAACTCCTCGCCGCCATAGCGTGCGGGGCGGTCCGCGCCGCGCAGGCAGTTCTGAAGCACTACAGCGAGCTGGGCCAGCAGGGCGTCGCCCGCCGGATGGCCGTAGGTGTCGTTGAAGTTCTTGAAGTGATCGATATCGAGCAGGATCACCGAGAGACGATGGTTGTACCGTTCGGCGCGGTTCATCTCACTGACCAGGTTCTGCTCAAACTGGCGGTAGTTGTCCAGGCCCGTTTTGGCGTCCCGGAAGGCCAGGAACTGGAATCCCTGCTGGAGCAGGGCGCGCTGCAAGGGGAACGAAGCGCGGGCGACGAGCTGCTCTAGGCGGCGCAGGCCCTCTTCATCCAATCCCTGCGGCAGATCGTATCCGACATATAGCATCCCTAGCAATCCCTCAATACAGGTCAGAGGAACGCAGGCGAAGGAGCGGACACGCTGATCGAGCGTATACAGCGGCGGAGCCGGCTCATCGGAAACCCGGCTGGCCTGGGGCGCGTAGAACGCCGGCGCGGTGGCGCCGGGCGCCGCGTTGTCGTCGAGCGCCCACTGATCGGCGCGGGCGTCGGCGAGGCGGATCGATGAGATGAGGGGCAGGCGATCGCTCGGGCTGCTCGCGGCGCGCAGCTCCAGAATATCGCCGCCGTCGCCCTTCAGATACACGGCGCAGACCTGGCAGCGCGTGATCTCCTGGACGTTAAGCAGGATCAGATTCAGCGTCATATCCAGGTCGAACGCCGAATCCATCATCTGAGACATGTCGAGCAGAGTCTTCATCTCACGCGTGCGGCTGCTGAGGCTCAGATAACGATCCTCAAACTTCCGGTGCAGCAGAGCCACGAACGCGGCCACGGCGGGAAAGCTCAGCGCGATCCCGGCCGACATGGGGCCGAAGCCGCGCGGCAATTGGAAATAAGCCGCCGTGAGATAGAGAGCGGCGATCAGAAGACCGACGAAAAAACCGAAGCGCGCGCGGCTGCGCATCGTCACGATCAAGATCGGCAGAAAAAGCAAAAAGACGAGCGGAGAGCGCACGCCCCCGGTCACCGAGACCAGGGCGATCGACGCCAGCGAAGTCCACAATTTATTGATGCGCATTGGTTTCATTCCGGATCGGCGCCAGCGAGCGTCGATCCGAAATGATTTCGGATCACGCCGCCGGCCTGCGGGCCTCCAGCCAAGATTGGGCGCGCTCGAGCTGCGCCTCCACGGCCGCCTTCCCCGTGCCGCCATAGGCGGCGCGGGCGTCGGCGCTTCCGCGTGGACTGATCAAAGCGGGCGCATCCACCCCCGTAAACAGAGGCGACGCTTCCGCGAGATCATCGGCGCTCAAATCTTCCAGCGCGCGGCCTTCGGCCACGCAGCGTCCGACGATCTTTCCTACAACTTCGTGCGCCTGCCGGAACGGCAGTCCCTGACGCACCAGATAATCCGCTAAATCCGTGGCTGTGGAAAAATCGCCGTGGAGCGCACGGGCCATGCGCTCGATCTTGAACGCGATATTTTCCAGCAGCGTATGGAGCACCGATAACGAGATCGACGCAGTGTCCAGGGCGTCGAACAGCGGCTCCTTGTCCTCCTGCATGTCCTTGTTGTAGGCCAGCGGGAGTGACTTCATGATCGTAAGCAGGGCGGTCAAATCGCCATAAACGCGTCCCGTCTTACCGCGAAGAAGCTCCGCGACATCGGGGTTCTTCTTCTGCGGCATGATGCTGCTGCCCGTGGTGACGTTGTCTCCCATCTCCACGAAGCCGAACTCCGGCGAGCTCCACAGGATCAGCTCTTCACTGAGCCGCGACAGGTGCATCATCAGGATCGCGACGGCGCTGACGGTCTCAATGGCGAAGTCCCGATCCGAAACGGCGTCCAGGCTGTTCTCGACGACACCCGCGAAGCCCAGTTCCTGGGCGACGAAGTGGCGATCGATCGGGAAGGTCGTTCCCGCGAGGGCTCCCGCGCCCAGGGGCAGCATGTCGGTCCGCTTCCATGCGTCGACCAGCCGCTCCCGATCCCGCGACAGCATCCAGAAGTACGCTAAGAGATGGTGCGCCAATCGCACCGGCTGCGCATGCTGCATGTGGGTGACGCCCGGCAGCAGCGTGTCCAAATTTTGAGACGCCAGTTCGATCAGACGGCTCTGCACGCGCTCTGCTTTCCCCCCCAGGTCCGCGAGCGCGTCTTTGACGTAGAGCCGAATGTCCGTGGCGACCTGATCGTTGCGCGACCGCGCGGTGTGGAGTTTCCCCGCCACAGGCCCGAGCCGCTGCGTGAGCAGCGACTCAACCGCCATGTGGACATCCTCCGCTCCGGGGTCCAGCGCAGCGGTTCCTGTTTCCAGATCCGCCGCCAGCGTCTCCAGACCCGCGACGATTGTTTGCGAGTCCTCTGCGGGGATTATTCCGCACTTTCCCAGCATTTTCACATGCGCCAAACTGCCCTGAATATCGTAGGGCCAAAGGCGGCGGTCGAAGGACAGGCTGGCGTTAAATTGATGCACCAGCGCATCGGTCTCCTGGCTGAAACGCCCGGCCCAGAGCTTGGGGGCGTTATTGACGGCTTTATCTGACATGACTGACTTTGTCCTTTGGGGAGTGTTCAAATATTTCGCGCGCGAACTCGCGCACCTTAGCGGTGAACGCCTCGGGGGCGTCCAGGTTCGCGATATGCCCGCCGGGAACGGTCGCCGCGCGCGCGTTTTGGGCGGCTCGGACGAATACGCCTTCGGCGCTGCGATGGACCCAGTCGCGGTCGCCGTTCAGGATCAGCGCGGGACCATCGTAGCGGCCCAAAGCGGCAACGAAGTCGCGCCCTGTCAGGGAAATTACGGCGCGGGCGGCCGATTCCCAGTGGCAGCCGGCCGCGACAATGGACTCCGCGAATTCCGACGGCAGCCGGCCGCGCACCCAGCGTTGAAAGCGCCGGGTCAATTGCGCTTCGCGATGGCGAAAGGTCCAGGCTTCGCCGCGCAGCACCAGATAGCAAACGTGGCCGCGCGCGTCGAACGTACTGCCCGAAACGATCAGGCCGGCCAGAAGATCGGAATCACCGCCGGCAATCGTCACGCCAAGGCAGCCGCCCAGCGAGACGCCGACGAGCAGCGCGGGACGGCCCGCAATATCGCGAAGAAAGCGCTGGACGTACTCAAGCGAGTCGTCCCAATCGTATTCGGTATGGGAGCAGCTTCCATGTCCCGGCAGGTCCAGGGCATAGACGCGAAATTCGTCGGCGAGAGCCTGAAGCTGCATGCCCCAGGCTTTGCGCGTATAGCTGGCGCCGTGCAGAAAGACGATCGGGGGCGCGTCCGCTGGCCCGGCGGCGTCCACGCCGAGCCAATGCGCGATGTTCGGCGGTCCCGCCGCGTCCATCGTCATCGCTTAGAGCACCAGCGACATGACGGCTTTTTGCGCGTGCAGGCGGTTCTCGGCCTGATCGAACACGACCGACTGCGGGCCTTCCAGCACATCCGCCGTGATCTCCTCGCCCCGGTGCGCGGGCAGGCAGTGCATCACCAGCGCGTCCGGCTTCGCAAGCGCGACCAGCTCCGCATTCACCTGAAACGGCGCGAAGATCTTCAGGCGCTCCGCCGTTTCTTCTTCCTGGCCCATCGATGTCCAGACATCGGTGTAAACGGCGTCGGCGTCCCTGACGCCCTCGGTCACATTGTCGGTGATGGTCAGCGTCGCGCCGGTTTCGGCGGCGCATCCCAGCGCGACCTGCCAGAGCGCCTCATCGGGCTCGTAGCCCTTGGGGCAGGCGATGGTGAAGTCCACGCCAACCTTCGCGGCCAGCAGCATCAGCGAGTGCGCCACGTTGTTGCCGTCGCCAACGTACGTCATCTTGAGGCCCGCCAGCCGTCCCTTGCGCTCCCCCAGCGTCTGGAAATCGGCGAGCGCCTGACACGGATGCTCCCGATCGCTCAGGCCGTTGATCACGGGGATACTGGCGTACTCGGCCAGATCCAGCACCGTCTGGTGCGCGAACGTCCGCGCCATGATCCCATCGATCCAGCGATCCAGGTTGCGCGCGACATCCGGAACGGTCTCCCGGACTCCCAGACGCCCTTCCAGATAGATCGCATGGCCGCCCAGCTGGGTCATGCCCGCCTCGAAGGTAACGCGCGTGCGCAGCGACGGCTTTTCAAAGAGCAGCGCCAGGGTCTGCCCCTGCGCGAATTGCGTCTGGGTGACATCGTACTTGTTCGCCTTGAGCCGGGCCGCAACATCCAGGATCAGCATGATCTCGGCGCGCGTCAATTGTTCGATGCCGATAATGTCGCGGCCGCGCAGGGCGTGCTGGCTGAGGACATCGGCGATCGGGGAGACTCCGACGGGAGCCGCCATGCGCTGCGAAGTGACGGGAGAGAAGTTCTGCTGCGCGCCATCCCCATCCGGACACGTCTCCGGCAGCGGCCGAGGCAGCACGCGCATCACGAGCGCTTCGCCATACGGCGTCGAGCGCTCCGACAGGAGAAGCTCGTAACCGCGGCCGCCGTAGGCGACCGTGATCGCGCCGGTCGTCCCCGGCGCGGCGGGGGAGTTGATCATGCTCCGATAGCGCGCCACCAGCGGGAGCAGAAAATGCTTGGGAACGGTCGTCGCCTCGCTGAACGAGCCCCACGCCAGATGCGCCACGCGCACATCGCCTTCTCGCGGCTCGATATGCACTTCCACAACCTGCTCCTTCAGCGCCTCCTGAAGGATCTGAGTCGCCATGCGGATGATCGGCGAATCGCCGCCGCCATGCGTTTCCAGGTCCGTCGGATCCTGCGCATTTTGCAGCAATGAGATTTCGGCGAGCAGCGCCGCCTCGCCCGCGCCGGCCTTGGTCAGCGCGGCGGAGATCGGGCTGTCCTCGAGACGCGTCAGCGCCACCAGCAGATGCTCGGTGCCGATATACGATTCGTAGAGCGATTTCGCCGCCGCGTCCGCCAGATCCAGAACGCCCGAGGCTTCGGTTGTCAGCGGCCGCTCGCGGCTCGCCGACAGCGACAGCGGCAGATCGTGCTCCACGCTCTCCCCTTCGCCCGCCATCTGGTCCGCCGCCTTGGTCAGCGCCTCGACATTGACGCCCAGACGCGCCAGCACATAATCGGCCACGCCTTCCGTCTCGCCCAGCAGCGCAATATAAATATGCTCCGGCGTAATCTCCGCATGCGACCGCCGCGCCGCTTCCTGCTGCGCCGAGAATAGCACCATCCGCGCGTTAAGGGTCAATTGTTTAGACATCGTTGTTTTCTCCGGGGTGGGACCTATTTATCCGCGTTAGTCCCTATTCCCCCGGCGCTTTAGCGCGCTTTTCCCCTTTTTCCCAACAAGCCGCTTCGCGGGGGAAAAGGGGTGCTGATCACTGCCGTCCATTCACTCGTTACATGACCGTGAGGAGATTGCTTGCGTATGCCGAATGCTCCTCATACATACTTGTCGAGCGAGAATGGCTTCAATGAATAGCTCCCCTTTTCCCCTGCGAAGCAGCTTGTTGGGAAAAAGGGGGAAAGCGCGCTAAAGCGCCGGGGGAATAGGGATGAGCGCAAGGCCCATACACAGCCTACTTCCCGATCTCGCCCCGCACCTTCTCCGTCGTCACGCCGTGCTCCGCGAGCAAACGGCCCGCCGCGCCTTCTTCCTCGCGGACCAGGCCCAGCAAAATATGCTCCGTGCCGATTTCGCCGGCGTTGTTTTCGCCCGCTTCCTGTTCGGCCAGGGCCAGCGCCATTTGCGCGGCTTCGGTGAACTCCAGTTTCCAGACCGGCAGCAGCGCTTCGCCGGACTCCGCGCCGGTCTCGATGTCGCCTTGCAGCACATCGAGGTCGACGCCCAGGCGGGTGATGATCGCGCACGCGACGTTTGTGCGCAGCGCCAGCAGGCCGAGCAGCAGGTGCTCGGTGTCCACTTCGTTCTGCCCGAAGCGACGCGCTTCTTCTTTCGAACGATAAATCACGCCGGCGGCGCTCAGTGTCAGGTTATCCCCCATGGCAGGCATTGTTTCGTTCCCTTCTCGGTTCCCAGCGAACATTGGACAGAATGAATTAGATCACGGCCGATAAAATTTCCACCGCGCGATCGACATCCTCTTTCGTGATGACCAGCGGCGGCAGCAGGCGCAAAATGTTGTCCCCAACGGCGTTGATAATCAATCCACGCTCCAGCGATTCGGTCAGCACCCGGCGCGCGTCCGGCTGCACTAATTCGACACCGATCAAGAGACCCAGGGCTCGGATTTCTTTGATCTTGCCGCGCAGCGGCGCTTCATTGAGGCGATGCACGAAGTAGGCGCCCATCGCATAGGCGTTCGCCAGCAGGTGCTCTTCCTCGATGGCTTCCAGCACGGCCAGCGCCGCGCGCGCCGCCAGGGGGTTGCCGGCGAAGGTGCTTCCGTGGTCGCCGGGAACGAGTGTGGTCGCCGCCGCGCCCCGCGCCAGACACGCGCCGATCGGCACGCCGCCGCCCAGCGCCTTCGCAAGCGTCATAATATCGGGCGTGACGCCGTAGTGCTCGTACGCCCACCACTTGCCGCTGCGCCCGACGCCCGTCTGGATCTCGTCAAAGATCAGCAGCGCGCCGAACTTGTCGCACAGTTCCCGCGCCTCTTGAAGAAACTCTTTGTGCGCCGGATAGATCCCGCCTTCGCCCTGCACGGGCTCCAGCATGACCGCGCAGGTGTCCTCATTGACCACGGCGCGCAGCGCTTCGATGTCGTTGAAGGGCACATACGAGAATCCCGGAACAACGGGAGCGAACGGCGTCTGGTACTTCGGCTGCGCGGTCGCGGTCACGGTGGCGAGAGTCCGGCCATGGAACGAACGGTTGGCGGTCACGATCTGAAACTTCGTCGCGCTCCCATCCTTCTTACCATGCTTGCGGGCGATCTTAATCGCCGCCTCGTTGGCCTCGGCGCCGCTGTTGCAGAAGAAGACGCGCTCGAAGTCGCTGATCGAGACGAGTTTGGCCGCCAGACGCGCCTGCGGCTCGGTCAAATAGAGATTCGATGTATGGATCAGCGTCGCCGCCTGCTCCTGAATGGCGCGCACCACGCGCGGGTGGCAGTGCCCCACCCCGTTGACCGCGATGCCCGCCAGAAAGTCGAGATACTCCTTGCCCTTCGCGTCCCAGACCTTCGCGCCCTCGCCGCGCACCAGGGTCACCGGGAGACGCGCGTAGGTCGTCATGACGTTGTCACGGTCCCAGGCGCGCGCCTGCTCTTCATCCACCGCCGGAGCGATCCGCCCCGTTTCCGAGTCCATCGTATAAAGCGCTTGTGTCATAAATCTTTACCGTCGAATCATCGTCCCGATCCCTTGATCGGTGAATACTTCAATCAAAAGAGCGTGCGGCAGCCGGCCATCGATAATATGCGCACGCTCGACGCCGCCGGCGATAGCCGCGACGCATGATTCAATCTTGGGGATCATCCCCTTGTCCACCACGCCGTCCGTAATCAGCTGGCGCGCGTCCTTCACGGTCATCTGTGAGATCAAACTGTCTTTGTCCGCGAAGTCTTGATAGATCCCCTCGACATCGGTCATCACGATCAATTTGCTCGCCGACAGCGCCGCCGCCAGCTCACCCGCAACGGTGTCCGCATTGACATTATAGCTCTCGCCCTCGGCGCCGATTGCGACGCTGGAGATCACGGGGATATACCCCGCCGCCGACAGCGTGTGCAGCAATTCAGGATTGATCTTGACCACGCGTCCCACAAACCCGATATCGCCCTTGGTCGTCTCACGTTCGGCGACGATCAAGTTTCCATCCTTGCCGCTCAACCCCACCGCCTGCCCGCCCTGCTTGTTCAGGTGCGCGACGATGTTCTTATTCGTCTTCCCCGTCAGCACCATCTCGACGATCTCCATCGTCTCAGCGTCCGTGACGCGCAGTCCGCCGACAAACGCCGGCTCTTTGCCCATCCGCTGCATGGCGTCGCTGATCTCCGGCCCGCCGCCATGAACCAGGATCGCATTGATCCCGACATAACGCATCAGAATAATATCCTGCATTACAGCGGCCTTCAATGTCTCATCAATCATGGCGTTCCCGCCATACTTAATGACAATCGTCTTGCCGGAATATTGCTTGATATACGGCAACGCCTGGATCAGGACTTCGGCCGCCTGGTTCGGTTGTTTTTGGTTTGGCATTTGTTATGATTCCGAAGATGCTCCCGGCCCCACGGGAATTAAGATGCCCCCCGGCCCCCACAGGGGTGCAGACCATAGGGGCGAATACGTGATAATCTGTTCTTCAGAGGCTTCGATGATTTTTGTCAGCACACCTGACAAATCGTTCAAAATTTCGTTATTACGAAAACGAATAACTCGACAACCATAGGATTGTAAAAACAGTGTTCGCTCCGCGTCATATTCTTCACGCCCCTCATGCACACTCCCATCCACTTCGACCGCAAGTTTACATGACGGACAATAAAAGTCGATCACAAATCGACCGAAAGGATGCTGAGAACGAAAGCGCAAGCCGTTCAACTTCTTTCCACTAATCGCATTCCATAAGCGCTGTTCCATCGGCGTCATCTCGCGACGCATTTGTTGCGCCGCCGCAAGAACCACCGGATCGGTCACAGGCAATCGCTCCAAGTAGCCTTTGCCATCAAAACCCATCTCAATTCCTCAAATCCATCACGCCAGCATTGCTATGGTCTGCACCCCCTGTGGGGGCCGGGGGGCATCTTCACGCATACAATATGCGATCATGATCTGCGCCAGAAAAACCATCATCAGGCGTTTCCATCGGCATCGCGGCGATGCTTAAGAGGATCTCTAATGACGTTTTTGCTCGATCTTCAGGCGAAATATAATTATTCTCTTCAGGATCCGTCCACGTTACCTTTAAATGCGTCCCTTCGGCCAGCGTCACTGGAGCTAGCGGGCGCAACACTCCTGCCTCATATACTACTTCCACCGTCGTTGTCATGGCTTTTCTCCCATCACAGTTCGTTTAGGTATGATACTCCGCGTTGATCTTCACGTAATCATAGCTGAAATCGCAGGTCCAGACGGTGGCGGTTTCGCCGCCCGCTTGGTGAAAGTCTACCAGAATTTGGACTTCCTTGGCTTTCATGGCTTCGGAAACGACGTAGCCGTTGAAATCCGTCGGCATGCCGTCGCGGTAGACGGTAGTGCCGGCGAGGGCGATTTCGACTTTTTCGGGCTCGAAGTTGACGCCGGCGCGGCCGGCGGCGGCGAGGATGCGGCCCCAGTTGGGGTCGTTGCCAAAGAGCGCCGTTTTGACGAGCGGCGAATTGGCGATGGTCTTCGCGACGGAGCGCGGGAAGCCGGCGCGGTGCTCGGGACTGATCTCGCGGCCGTTGGCGGCGAAGGCGCTGGCGATGTGCTCAGGGACGGCGACATTCTGCACGGTCACTTCCACCAGCTTCGTGGCGCCCTCGCCGTCGCGGGCGATCTCTTTGGCGAGGTGCAGGCAGACGCTGAAAAGCGCCTTCTCGAACTCGCGGGCGTCGGCGCTTTCCAGGCTATCGATAATCTTGTTGCCGGCGAGGCCGTTCGCCAACACAAGCGTCATATCGTTGGTGCTGGTGTCGCCGTCCACGGTAATGGAGTTGAAGGTGTACCAGGCCACCCGCCGCAGCATCTCCTGAAGAACGGGCTGCTCGATCGCGGCGTCGGTGGTGATGAACCCGAGCATCGTCGCCATGTTCGGCGCGATCATGCCCGAGCCCTTGGCGATGGCGCCGAGGCGTACGGTCTTACCGTCCAGGGTGAACTCGACCGCGACTTGCTTCGGGAAAGTGTCGGTGGTCATGATCGCCTGCGCGGTGTCGTCGCACTCTTCGCCGTGCAGCTTGCCGGCGGCGTCGACGATCCCCGCGATGATCTTCTCCATCGGCAGCTTATGGCCGATCACGCCGGTGCTGGCGCTGAGCACGCGCCGCATCGGAACGCCGAGCGCCTCGGCGGCGTGCTGCACCATCGCAACGGCGTCGGTGAAGCCCTGATCGCCGTTGCAGGCGTTAGCGTTGCCGCTATTGACGACGATGGCGCGGGCCAATCCCTCTTCCAAATACGCCTGATTGCTCACGACGCACGGCGCCTTGACGACATTCGTGGTGAAGACGCCCGCCGCCGCCGCCTCGACATCCGAGACGATCAGCGCCAGATCGTTGCGCTTCCGCTTGATGCCGCAGTAAACGCCGGCGGTCTTAAAACCTTGAGGGGCGACGATGCCGCCCGGAATAATGTCCATGTACGATCACTCCAAAATCCGGCCAGAGCCGAAGAAATTCTTTGCGCCATTTTGACCTGCGCCGGGCGCTTCTCCTAATGATCTATCCCCGGGCTTCGGCCACCCCTGCCCATCCGGCGGGCGGGTGGGCCAAAATGGCTTCGAACTCGGGGGTTCCGGCGAGTTCGTATAGCGGCGTCGGCGGGGCCGGGCTGCTGCTGGGCGAGCGGAGGGTAAGCCCCCACCAACTGACATTGCGCCACTCGCCGAGCTTGAAGCCGACATTGGCGTAAACGCCGATCTCTTTGAACCCCAGGCTTTCATGCAGGCCGATGCTGGCCTCATTGGGCTGCGTGATGCCCGCGTAAGCCGTGTAGTACCCTTGCAATTCCAGCAGCGCGAAGAGCGCGGCGTAAAGCCTGCGCCCGATCCCCTGACGGTGATACTGCGGATCCAAATAAATCGACGTCGTTACGGCCCATTGATAAGCGGCGCGGTCCCGATGGCGGCTGGCGTAAACATACCCCGCGACGACTCCGTCGCGCTCATACATCAGCCACGGAAACTCACGCGTCAGGCCGGCGATCTCTTCGCGCAAAACGTCCACCGGCGGCGGCGTGACATCGAAAGTGATCGCCGATTCCGCGCAGATCGGCCCGTAGATTCGCAGGACGGCTTCCGCGTCGTCCGTCGTCGCCAGTCGAATTCGATCCATGGCAGTGCTTTCTATGGCCAAACAGCGGCCATCGTCAGGCCCGCCGTTTCGTCGAACCCGCAGGACAGGTTCATATTCTGGATCGCCTGTCCCGCCGCGCCCTTGACGAGATTGTCGATGGCGGAGATGACGATCACGCGGTTCGTCCGCGTGTCCACGGCCATCCCGATATGGCAGTAATTCGTTCCCTCGGTATGCTTTGTCGCCGGGAACTGCCCGGCGTCCAATATCACGACAAACGGCGCGTCGGCGTAATAGGTATTGAACAGCGCCTGCAAATCGCCGGCGTCGGCCTTGAGATTGGCGTACGCCGTCGTGAGAATTCCCCGGGTGATCGGCGACAGATGCGGCGTGAATGTGATCAGCACGGGTTCGCCCGCGACTTGCGAAAGCGACTGCTCGATTTCCGGCACGTGCCGGTGAACGCCCGCGACGCCGTAGGGCTTGATGCTTTCATTGACTTCGCTGAAGTGGAAGTCCAGGCCGAACTTCGACCGGCCCGCGCCCGACACGCCGCTATGGCTGTCGATGATGATCGACTTGCGGTCGATGAGGTCCGCCGCGAGCAGCGGCGCCAGCGCCAGCGCCGCCGACGTTGGATAGCAGCCGGGATTGGCGATTAGCTTGGAAGCCTTGATGGCTTCTTTGTTCAGCTCCGGCAGGCCGTACGTCGCCTTGTCGATCCAGTCCTGCGCTTTGTGCTCGGACTTGTACCACTGCGCGTAGTGCGCCGGGTTCTTCAATCGGAAGTCCGCGCTCAGATCGATCACCGGCTTGCCCGCCGCGATCAGCGCCGGCGCGTGCTCCATCGCCAGCCCCGCCTCGCCGGCGAGAAAGACCAGATCGCAGCGCTCGATCGCCGTCTGCACATCGAACTTCTCACACGTCAGATTGATGCGCTTCGCCACGCCCGGCAGCGCCGCCGAAAGCGGCTTGCCCGCATACGTCCCCGACGTCACATACGTCAGCTCCACATTCGGATGCCCCGCCAGCAGCCTCGCCAGCTCGCCTCCGCCATATCCCGATACTCCGACGATCCCCACTCGCAACCGATCCGTCATTGGTTTTGCCTCACAAAATAAAAAAGAACGCCGCCCGCCGTCTTAACTCATTAAGACTGGCGCGCGGCGTTCCCCAAAAGCAAAAAGCCGCGCGCCATCGAATTCCCGTGCCTCAGTAAGAGGAAGGGAAATGGCCCGCGGCTCGATCAAATCGAGCCTTCTCCACGCTTAGCGTGTCGCGGACGCATTTCCCAAAACACGAACGCGACGACGCAGCGGCAGGTTGTTTGCTGCTAGAAAAGACATTGTACGGAAAGTCTACCCGGCGCAAAGGCGATTTGTCAAGCAATGTCAAGAGGATCTTGTACATTCCCTAAGCATAAGCTTTGATGGCGACGATAGGAAATACAGAAAGAGATTTTCACGAGGCGATGATTACGAGGATGAAAATGAGAAACGATCACCATCTTACATCTGAACAGCTTCTCGCGGATTTACAATCTCCGGACGAAACCATCCGGGCCAAAGCCATTCACGCAGCTTGCCCGTGTGAGGCGGGGATGGAGCTGTTTGAGAAGCATATCGATCTCCTTGCAGGGATGAAAAAAGACCCTAGCCCCCTTGTACGCACAGTCGCTCTGCACGTCTTTCAAGACGCTTTTGAAGGTATATGCGATAGCTTTCCGACCAGTCGCGCCGAGACGACAAACGAAATATTACGCACGCGAAGACAATCACGCTTCAAACGTGAGGAGGTTGAAACAACTGAGAACAAGCCCCTCCTCGAAAACAAGCGTCGCGTCCGTCGATTGCGAAATCAGCGTTAAGGATCCGTCACACGCCGCCTGGGAACAAGCAAGCAGGATTTCGCGTCATGATAGCGAACGTCATACCATCAAAGCAAGAGAAACGGATCCCTATTGAAAACTGCTGCTATCACTCTCGCCGGCGCATTGATGACCGGCATGATGCTTTCCCCAACGCACGCCGTTCCCGCCAAGAAGAAGCCCGCCCCGAAGCCGACCGTCGGCACGCGGGGGACGCATCAGATGGCTGGGGGCGAGGGCGTCTTCGGGCAGACTTACACGCTCAAGGACGGACCGAACTTTACGCTCACGAGCGCGGAGTACAGCGTGGCGCGCGTCAATCTGAGCGCGGGCGGCGCGCTGGTTCCGAAGGCGGACGAAAAGCTGCTGGTGCTGCACTTCCGCGCCAAGAACCCACGTAAGGACGATCTGTATCTCGGCGGAACGTTTATTGGCTTCCAGACAGTCGCGGCGGACGGCAAGACCCGCGACGACAGCCAGTATATCATCCATACGGGGGACAAGGATAGTCTCGCGGTCACGCTCAAGCCGGGCCAGGGGGTCGACGATCTCATGACCGCCTATGTCGTACCCGCCGCCGGCCCCGTTCCGAAGCTAATCTTGAACAAAGGACGAGAAGGCACGAGCGAAGAAGTCACGCGCTACTCTCTGGGAACCGCGCAGAACCCGATCAAGCCGCTTGCCGCCCCCTTCGCCGATCCGGCCGATCCCAAAGGCGCGACGGCGCTCGCGAACGTTCCCGCCGTCATCGGGCAGACCTATCCCGCCGGCTACTTCGACATCACGCTGGACTCCCTCGCATTCTCCAGCGACAAGATCGGGGACAATGATCCGCCGGACGGCAAGCGCTGGCTCGTAGGCGTGATGACGGTAAAGAACCAGTCGCATGAGCACGTCTACATCTCGGCCGCGAACGCCTTCAAGATCTTTCTCAAGGATTCCGACGGCGATAAGACCGTGTTTGATGGTTACCTGCGGCATGTCAAAAACGACGACAACACCGACGACAGCCCGGAGTTCGGCGAAACCGTCCGCACGCGCTTCTACCTGCCTGTTCCCAAGGACGGCGCACCCGGCGCGACCCTCAGCATCGCCGAAAACGTGGACAACAGCGGCGGCGTCTCCCGCGCCTATGTTTACGATATTTCGGGCCTGAAGTAAGTACGCAATCGCTCTCCCGCCTCCCCCAGTAACGCCCGGCGCGCTCGCGCCGGGCGTTTATTTTATCCCCGACCACAAAATCGCCAACGATCTCTGAACTCCGTGCTACTCTACTATTGAGGACGAATCCAGAATGAGCTTGCGCGAAGCCAATCGCATCAGAAAATACCGGAACGGAGATCAAGCGGCCTTCCGTGAGATCTACGATCAGTATGCGCCGCGCGTGATGGGCTATCTGATTCGCCTGACCGGGGACCGGGCGGACGCGGAAGATATGGTTCAGGAGGTATTTGTCGCCGCCTATCAAGGACGCGCGGGTTTTGGGGAGCGCGCCTCGATGCTGACATGGCTGCTGGGGATCGCCACCCGGCGCTGGCGGGACAAAAACCGCAAACAAACGCTCCGCTTCTCCGATCCGGCGGACACGGACGAAAGCCTAGATTCCCTCCCCCAGACCGGTTCGCCGCTGGAGAGCCGCGTCATCGCCGCCATCGCTTTGGACGACGCGTTAGAGCAATTGGCGCCGGAATATCGCGAGGCGCTGCTGCTGGTCGCCGGCCAGGGACTCACTTACGCGGAGGCGGCGGCGATTACGGGAGAGCCGGTCGGCACGGTCAAATGGCGCGTCTCCGTCGCCACTCGCAAGCTCCAGCAGCTCTTAAGCGCTGAAGATCAGGAGGAACCCCATGGCGTCCCCACACATCGACCATGAGCGTCTGCGCGCATTCGCCGCGAAGACGCTGCCGCCGATGGGCGCGTGGCCAATTCGCCGCCATCTGCGGCGCTGCGCCGAGTGCCGAAACGAGCTGGCGCTTCTCTCCGGGCTCTGGGGCGCTCTGGCGCAAACTCGCAGCGAGCGTCCGCCGGAAACCGCATGGACCGCAATCGCCCAGCAGATCGGCGCGGCGCCCGGCGGGGACCAGCGCGCGCCGAAACAGCCGAGCACGATCACCATTGGAGGATACACCATGTCGAAAGCCAGCGCAGTCATCGCCGCCATGGCGGCGTTTACGATCGTTACGGGCGCGGTCGCCGCGCGTTTGACCGATGGATTTGATTTCCGGGCGCGCATGGCGTTCAGCGACCGAGGGCAACATCTCTGGACTCTCAAAACATCATCCAACGTGAAGATCGAGCTGGACGATCCTCAGGGCAAACTGTTCGCGACCGGGGGCAACGAAGGCGCCGCTTCGGATACTCGCCCGCCGGCCGTCGAGGTCCGCGTCGCTGGGATCGATCGAACGCTTCACGGCTTTGGGCGTCATGAGATACGCAATGGAAAGGGAGAGTTGCTCGGCTCCATTCTCCTATCCGGCTGGAGCGACAAAGAACGGACCCAGCTCGACGCCGACGCGGCCCGCGCAATCCCGCCGCACGACTACGATGCGTTCGCAGCCTGGGCGATCCAAAGCGAAAAAGACAGCGGCGGTATCCGAGGAACGGCGAATATGGGGCCGATGGCGTGGGGAAACGACACGGAATCGGGAATGTTCTGGTGCGCGCGCGGCCTCGGCTCCATCGAGATCGCCGGCATCGGCTCCTCCAGCCTCCTGACGCCCATGGATCCGCGAGCCGTGGCGGCCTATCCGGCGCTGAGCTTCACGCCCGCGGAGCTCGCCGCGCCCCGGCTTACCGTCACCGTCCAGGGCAAGCGCGCGGACTATCGGGGATACGGCGTATTCACCGTCCCAGTCAGCGGCGGCAAAACGCTGGAGTTCACGATTCAAAGACCGAAGTGAGAAAGCCGGAGGCGGCGGGTCGTGAAGGCCCGCCGCCGGATTTCATCGTCACTTGTCCAGGTTAAACGTCTCCGTCCCCACCCAGATGTAGTCTCTCTTGGCGTCCCAGAAAAAGAACGGCAGGCGCGTCACCTCCCCGTTGTCGTAGCGCAGGGTCAGGGTGTAGCCGCTCAGCTGATAGACTCCCTCATTCGCGCCGTTGGGATTGCGCTTTTTGATGTTCGACACGGCAGCGGAGCCGGGCATAATCGCGCCGGCGGCGGGAGCGGCCCCAACCACCGACCCGTTGTCGTCGGAGTAGGCTGAGATGCTGGTTCCCGTGGCCAGATTGGAGGTGACGCCGCTTGTGAACAAGCTGCTGCGGCTTGTGTGGAAACGCCCGCCGGGCAGAAACTCGATCCCTCGGTGGAAGGTCGAGATATTGCCGGCGATATTGATCGCGGACCCCGTGGTGAAGTTGCCCAAAAGCCGTTCTCCGGCGCGGGCCGGCACGACAAACTCGCCGACGAGCGGCGACCAGACGTTTCCCTTCCAGCGCGCCTGCAATGATTTACCCTGACGCCGCCAGCGCCCCCATGCGCCCGGCTCGTGGAGGCGGGACGCCGCGACATCCAGGTCGGCGGGAGCGCACTGCATGCCGGAGTAGCACGTCCCGTCCTTGAGCAGCAGCGTCGCGCTCTCGACAAACGCGTAGCCTCCAATTTGCGTCTCCCCATGCCCCTCATGCACGATCCCCTCGATCTTCGCCGGCGTGAGTCCCTTGCCGGGCGCCGCGACCCAGCGGAAGCGCTGATCCTCGGGCGGGCGCTGCTGTTTGGCCAGCTTGCGCGCCGCCGGCGGCGTTGCTGCTGAAGAGTCATCCCGACGCCAGTAGGCGTCCAGGATCTCTCCGGTCGCCGGCTTATACCGATCGGTCAGCGTCTCGTCGGGTGAGGTCACGACGCGAGAGAGATACGCCCGCCCCTTGGCAAGCGCCGTGTAGAGCGTGACGACGGGGCCAATCGGCGTCGAGTAGACGTGGCTGTACGAACAGACATTGTCGCTCGGATGCTTGATCTCGCCGGGCGGGAACGGCGAAGCAAGAGCGGGGTCATCGCGGCGAATGATCTTCTCCATCCAGCTTTCCAGCTTTTGCCCCGCGAGGTCGGCGGAAGGGAAAATCGCGACCGCGTAAAGCTGCTTCGGCGCCAGGTCGCCGGGAGTAAAAACGGTGGCGCCGTCCTCCACCTTTTGCGTCCAGCCCTCAGGCGCGGGAATCGATTGAGCGAAGGCGGGAAGCGACAGGAGGGAACAGACCAGCGCGGCGGCCGGAGCGACGAGAAACGATGACGAGATTCGTGTGGCCATAAGGTGTTTTCAGAGGTATCCTTGCGCGACGATGCGACGTTGGCGTCAGTTTACCGAACGGAAAACACGATTCTCAACAGGCAGGCGGGAAAATCGCAAAAGTATAAAAGAAGGCATTGTGAGATAACGACAACGAATTGCCCGTTTCACTCATCACGAACGCGGGTACACCATCTACTGTTTCGCAAATTGAAAGGAGTATCACAATGGCGAATATCGAAACAGAGAAGCGTTTGAATGACGAGGCGTTCCGCAAGTCGCAGGAAACTCGCCGCCGGGAGATCGACCAGGCGCGGAAACCGGCGGAAAAACAAGAGCCGGACAGCCGCGAAACGAAGGCGCTGCGCCGGAACAGCGAGATCGACCCCGACAGCGATCCCGACGGAGTTGACGCCCTGGACGAAGACACCATCCGCGTGACCTCGGGGCGCGGCTAACGCGCCGCCGCAGTGTCAGGCCGCCAGCGGCAGATCCGTCTGTTCCTCGCCGACCACGTCCAGGAAGATTTCCGTGAGCGCGGGATCGAAGTGGGATCCGGCAAGCCCCCGGATATGCTCGCAGACGCGGTCGTGGGACCAGGCGCGCCGGTAGGGGCGGTCGGAGCGCAGGGCGTCCCACACATCGACCAGGGCGAAGAGGCGGGCGGCGCGCGGGATCTCTTCGCCGCTGAGGCCGCAGGGATAGCCCGTGCCATCCCACTTTTCGTGATGGTAACGAGGAATGTCGAGCGCGGGCTCCAGAAACTCGATCGGCTGGAGCATCTGGACGGCGTATTCGGGATGCAGGCGCATGATCGCCCATTCGGATTCCGTCAGAGCTCCGGGCTTGAGCAGAATCTCATCCGGAATCCCCATCTTGCCGATATCGTGCAGCAGCGCGCCCTGACGCAGGGTATTCAGCTCGTCATCGTTCATGCCCAGCGCCTCCCCCATGCGCAGGGCCAGGTCGGTGACGCGGCGGCAATGGCCCTCCGTCTCGTGGTCGCGCATCTCCAGCGCGCGGCTCCAACCTTCAATGGTCGCGTTATAAGCGACCAGCAGCTCCGCCGTCCGCAGGTGGACGCGCTCCTCCAAATCGTTGTTGGTTTGCCGCAGCTCTTCATGGGCGCGGCGCAGGGCTTCAGCGGATGCGAGGCGCTCGGCGGACGCGGCCTGGGCGTTGCGCTGATAGCTGTAGACACAGATCGCGGCGCCCAGAGACATCAAGAGCGCCATGACGAAGCCGACCCAGAGCGCCCTCTGCAAATGCTCCAGATGCTTGAGATATTGAGTGGCGTTCATATCGACACCCACAATCCCCACCAGGCTCCCTTGCGAATCCCGCAACGGCGCATAGCCGCTCATGAAACTCCCCCACCGGTCAGGATAGACTTTCGAGTCGGAGCCGCCGATCCCGGTGCGCAGTGTTTCGATCATCGACTGCGGCGCTTCGGGGTACGCATCCATGATATGTGACTTGTCGTCCACCCCATCGCCGTTGGAGTCGCCGGCGGGAGTAGGATCGAGAATAAAGTACACTTTGTCCTGGCGCAGCACGCAGGTGTAGACGAACTTCATGTCGCCGCTCGCGGTGAGGATACGCGCCAGCGGGGCGATCGCGCGGCGATACTCCGGCGACGCCTCTTGCTCGGGCGAGACAAATTGTTTGTGCGCGTCCGCATCGACCACGGTCGCCGCCATGGCGGCCGTGCGGCTAAGCTCGGCGCGCATGCCGTCGAAGGCCGCGCGCTGAGCGCTGCAATAGAGCGCGACGCTGCTGACGCAGCTCGCCAGCAGCAGGACAACGCCCGCGAGCAAAGCCGCCTTGGCGGGCGCCATCGCCGTCAAGCCCCGCTTGATCCGCCGCCGCCGGTATTGGGAAGATTTGCTGGACAATTTATTCATGATCTTAGAGACGCGACGCGACATTGGCTTTAAGACGCTTTCCGGCGTTCGGAGATTGGGTCCATCTCCAGCGGAGCAGACTCGGCGACCTGTTTCGCCAGAACCACACGGTTTCTTCCCGCGCGTTTCGCTTCGTACAGCGCCTGATCCGCGCTGCTCACCAGCAGCTCCGGAGTTTCCTGGTCGGCGGAGCAGGCGGCGACTCCGATACTGACGGTAATTTGCCGGTGCGCGAAGGCGTACGCCTCGATGGACGCGCGGACGCGCTCCGCCATCATTCGCGCGCCCTCCAGGTCGTTGAGCGGCAGCAGCATCGCGAACTCCTCGCCGCCGTAACGCGCCACGATATCCGTATCCCGCGCGCCGGCCTCCAGCAGATGCGCCACGTCCTTGAGCACCGCGTCTCCCGCCGGATGGCCGAAGGTATCGTTGTAATGTTTGAAGCGGTCGACATCCAGCAGCAGCAGCGCGAACGGCGCGCCGTAGCGCGCCGCGCGGGCGCAGGCTTCGCTCAGACGCTCGTAAAACACGCGATGGTTGACGAGCCCCGTCATGCCGTCGGTCATCGCCAGGCTTTCCAGCCGCTCATTGGCCGCCGCCAGCGATGCGTTCTTAAGCTCAATCGCTTCCTGCGCCTCCTGAAGATCCAGATACGCTGTTTGCAGGTCGCGGTTCAGCCTGGCGTTATCCAGAATCGCGGCGATCTGCCGGAACAGCACCAGCACCACCAGCAGCGCCGCGCCGCCGTAGACGCCGTTCTCAAGCGTGGCCGGTCCCCGGCTCCGAATGCAGTAAACCACCAGACTGGCGACCACGGGCAGCAGCGCATAGGGAAAGAGTGAGCGCCAGAGGGGGCCTTCCGCCCGGCGCGCTCCGTCCGCGCGCCGCAAAAACAGCTCATCCTCCGACGATTGCGGGCGCCGCAGCACGGTCGCCGCAAGCGCGATCAGTAGATACGCCAGCGGCCAAAAGATGTCCACGAGCTCGCCGGTCGCATAGGTCCCATGCAGCGTCTGATAGGCAAACACGACGTCCGCGATGACAATGCTGACAAACCCGCCCGCCAGAAGCGCGACTGCGGCGCTGGGAATCGTCCGGCGTTCCTGAACGGAGAGGATCAAGACGCAGCCCAGCAGGATCAGATCGCCAATCGGGTATTCGGCGCTCAGCGCCGCCGCGAGCAGGGTTTCATGGGACGCCAGCACAGTCGGCCCCAGCACAAAGTACCAGCTGAACGTGAGGATGGACGCCATGATCATCAGGCTGTCCAAAAATACGCGCAGACGCATCGCGGGCGAGATCGGGCGCGACGGCATCAAGAGGATGGCTGTCAGGAGCAGCGGGTGCTCCAGCACGTAAGCAATATCCGCCAGCGAGGGGAACGGCGTTTCCCGCTTGGCGATCACTTCGTAATAGCACCAGATGCCCTCGCCGATCACATCCGCAAACGCCGCCAGCGCCAAAAACGTACAGGAAAGGCGAATGGCGCGGGCGCGCCGGCTTCCTTCTCCGCCCTCCGCGTTTCGGGACGCCCACAGGTCCCGAAACATCCATAACGCCGCCGCAAGCGGCGCCAGCACGCAGCTGCAGTTGTCGAAGACGACACGGCGCTCATGGGAAATCCCCGGCAGGAGGAGCGCCAGCAAGAGCAGGCCGATATAGCTAACGGTAAAGATCAGCCGGCGGCGAAAGAGAGGACCTATGGTATTGGCGGGAGCATCCTCCAGCGTGATCGTATGCAAAGGAACAGCCTCACGCATATATTATCGGGAAATGAACGAATTCCTTTACCAGGGAAGCAAGAGCGTGCGATGATGGGTGATCAGGAGGCCGATTTGCCAGACAAAGACCGCGCCCCAGAAGATCGTCACCCAGGGGGGCTTGGCCCAGCATCGCCATTCCCGAACGCCGCGCGCCGAGGCGAGGAGGTAAAAAACGGTCGCGAGACCGCTGAGGGCGAGGAGCGAATACTTTTGGAAGATCAGAACGAGAAAAGCGGCCTTGCAGAAAGTGAACGCCCAGCCTTCATATGCGCGGCCCTGGCGCTGGCGGTCCCATTCGCTCATAACGGCGCGCCTTGGGTCACCATGGGAAGCGCGATGCCCGCCGCGCGGGGCCGGCGGCCGCGATGCAGAATATTGTATTCGCAAAACGAGATCGCTTCGCCAGTTTCCGTCAAGATCTTGGTGCAGCACTGATCGATGCGACGGCGATCGTACGTATGGGCGTCCATGAACGGCTTGACCACGATCCGGAAGACGCGGCGGCCCATCTGTTCGGGCTTGCCAAGCAAGGGCAGGACATCGCGCAGGCCGCCGCGCATGAACAGGATCGCAAGGTCCCGCAGCGTGCGCGCGCCGCGCAGATGGACCGTGTCCGACCAGACACGCCGGGCCGCGCCGCCGATCACTCCGGCGAAGCTGATTCGATCGGAGAAGAGGTCTAGATACTGCGCGACGTCCAGGTGGCGCGGCAGCGGCGTGATCGTCTCGCGGCGGGCGTCGAGGAGGCCGTAGGTCAGCGCGCTGCAATCGGGGTGGCTGCACGGAAGCCCGACAAAATCCGAACGCCGCAGCGCGCCTCCCGTCTGCGCCTCCAGCAGCGCGATCACATCCGTGAGCGTCAGGCGCTCCGGCGCGGCGTAGTCGTCATGCTCGTAGCGGCCGCTGCTCATCACGGGCTGGAAGTTCAGGCCGTTGACATGATCGTGCGCGAGGGCGTATCGATACAGATCGCCGATCTCGTCGTCGTTCACGCCGCGCTCCACGGTGGGGACCAGCGTGACAAAGAGCCCCGCCTCCCCGGCCTTCTGAAGCGCCAGCTCTTTTTCCGCGCGCAGATCGCGGCCATACAAACGCTCGTGCACGTCCGGGCGAAAACTGCTGAACGAAAAGAACAGTTCGACTTTGTCCCGGTGGCGAGACAGAGTCGCGCAGAGCGCATCGCTCTGCGCGATGCGCAGCCCATTGGTGTTGACCAGAATGCGCCCGATGGGATACTCCAGCGCCAGATCCAAAATCTCGGCGAACTGAGGATGGATCGTCGGCTCGCCGCCGCTGAGCATCAGGAGATCCAGCGCCGACTGCCGCCGAAAGAACTCATCCAGCCGCCGGCGCGCTTCGTCGACCGTCATGAAGTCGTGACCATGCGCGTCGGCGTAGCAGGTCGGGCAGCGCAGGTTGCAGGCCAGGGTGATTTCCAGCAATAACACGCAAACGGGAGGTCCGGAGTTCGGATCGCACACCGTGTCCCCGCCGCAGCACCCGCCCCCGACGCGCGCGGGCACATACTGGCGCAGGCGGCGATACTCCCCCGCATCCGAAGCAAGCAGCGCGCGGCTCGCGCCGTGGCGCGGGCAAACGCTCTCCATCCAGACCCGCCCGCCGTGCTCCGTCAAGACTGCGGGAATATCACGCAGGCATTGCGGGCAGAGGCTTTGCGTCTCCTCGGTCCAGGGCGCATCCGACCCCGCCGCCATCGTCTCTGGATTGTCCACGCCGGTTGGTTTCATAAGTTCTTCAGACTGGTGAGGCAGGCGACGAGCGCGCCCAGGGCCAGCAGGATCGTCAGCGCGACGCCAATTCCCATGCCCTGGGTGAAGGCGCGGTGCTTTCGGTTGAGCGCCAGGAATGTGATGGGAATCGCCAGGATCCCAATACCGCCCAGCATGAGCGTCAGGGGCACGAAAAGGAATCCCAAGATCCCGTCCACGATCTTGTTGCCGGTGATCAGTTTTTGTTCGGGCGCGGCCGGAGGGATCCGTCCCATTGCCGAATTCCATGGCTCCGATTGGACCGGCGAGACCCGCGCGCCGCAGTTGGGGCAGATCGGCTGAAATCGCGGCAATTGCAGGCCGCAGTTGGAGCAATGCCCCGCCATCGTCATGGGGTTCGGAGCGTCGCCCGGAATTGGCGGCGGCGGGGCGGGCGGAACGATCGAAAGCTCCAGGCCACAGCGCGGGCAATGGGTTTCCATTCCCTGGAGCTCCAGACCACAGCCGGGACAGGCGCTGGAATGACTCATGGTCATGACTGAGCGCCTCCCGTCGCCACGATCAGCCGCGCGGGAGCCAGCAGACGCTGGAGCTTGACGGCGAAAAAGACAAAGCCGGCGGCGCACGCCCACTGCGCCGCCGTGAGGCCGAGCGCCAACACGCTTCCTTCGCGAAAGAACTCAATCGCGAACCGCGCCGCGCAGTAGAGCGCGCCTTGCAGGAAGAACAGCGTATTCTCCGGCGGCCGCTTGCGGTCGCACCAGAGCAAGATCGCCAGGATGACGGCGTTCGCGGCGCTCAGATAGATCTGCGTCGGGTGACGCATGGCCCCGTGCCCCCAGATCCCCCAGGGCTCATTTGTCGGCTTCCCATAACAGCAGCCGGCGAAGTAACAGCCCCAGCGCCCGACCGCCTCGCCGGCGCTCAGCGCCACGGCGAACAAGTCTCCCGTCGGACGCCGGATTCCCAAAGAGCGCTTGCAGACCATCGCCGCGAGATAACCGCCGGCCAGCGCCCCCAGCACCGACTTGCCGTCCGACCCGGCCACGATCCACTGGGCGATGTGCGCTCCGACCAGTCCGCCGAGCGCTCCCGCCATCATCACGATCGCCATGCCGCTCGTGGCGAGCTTGCGGCGGCGCGCCATCCCCATCCACGCGGCCAATCCTACGCCATACCCCAGGGCGTAGCATCCGCTCGCGGGCGTCCATGAGACCCAATTTTGCAGCATTGAGAGCATCTTGTCTCCATTATACATCGCCGGGGAGCACGCCTCACTGGGACGAAAGACCTAATTTCGCCTGGCGCGGTCGCCGCCTACCCGCCGCAGGGTTTCCGCAGCCTCGCAATCTTACCGGGACCGCCATTCGGTACGCGGTAAAACTTATGAAAAGGCGCCATAAATTCGTTCGAGAGTCCCAATTATGGAGTATCATTGAAGGGACGATGTCCGCAAAAGGTCTGAAGAAGAAAACACCAGACTTCATGAAGCGGTCCGAAACCTTGGTCAGATCGCCCGCAAGCCTATCTTTTTCCCGCGCTCGAAAGGAACATTACCTTGCAGTCATTTCGCGTATTCCCCGCCCTATGCATTCTTGGTTTGGCGCTGACGCCATTTCTCGCCGGCTGTGGCGGCGGAGGCGGTGGCGGCGGTGACAGCACTTCCACGCCCCCGGCCGGAACGCCGGCCTCCATCACGGGCACGGCGCCCAACGGCCTGGTCGCCACGGTCACGGAAAACACCAATATCGTCAGCGCGGGCGGAAATGTCATTTACACCTATAAGCTGACCAACCCTACCGGCGCCAGCATCACGATCACCTCGGGCAGCGCATCGCCGACGACGCCCAGCGTCACCCTTGGGATCAAAAACGCCGGCGGAACGCCCGTGTACTCATCGATCCCGCCGCCGCCGCCGCTCTTCACGGCGACGCTCGCTCCGGGTCAGTCGCTGACATCCACCGAAACCGTCTCGGCGTTCGGATCAACCGGCGTCTACCAGGCGACCGCCAAGTTCGGCGACATCACCCCCGTCTTCAGCGTCGGCCCACTGGCCGTCACCGTCCAATAATCGCCCCCAATCTCACCTACACTTTCTGGCTGGGCGGAGCGCTGGTCTCCGCCCGCCAGATGTGTTTGTGAACCCACGCCTTACCACTCTCGTAGTACGTCCCCCAGACATAGCCGATCAAACTAATGACGTTGATCGCCGCCACGATGGCGCTTCCCGCCCACCAATACGACTTGCCGTAGATGACGTTAAAATCGCCCAAAAACGAACCCGAAAGGCAAAGCATCGGATACCAGAGCAGCACGACGAACCATTGGTTCGCGGCGGCGGACGCAAGGATGATGCGCCAGATCAGGGATACGCGAAGATACCGCGCCGCGAGCGCCAGCCCGATCCCCAGAATATAATTGACCAGGTTCCCCGCAAGCGCGACCCACCAATCCTGCCGATCCGTAAGCTGAGGCGGATAGGTGATCTCTCCCCAGTAACCAAAGAAGTGCAACCGAATTCCATGCGCGCCAAACAGCGCCGCGACCAGCGCGTGCCCTCCCTCGTGCAGCAGCACGATCGGCGGCCACAAGAAGTAAGACGCGATTCCGTTAGCCAGTCGCAGATCCTCAGGCGTCACCTGGTCGTCGAACAGACTGCGCCGCTTGCGCCAGACATCGACGGCCATGCGAATGGCGAGGACACCGTAAACAATGGAAATAATATTGAGAACGCCAGAGCCGATCATAGTTAAGTTGTCCTGTTCCTGAATGACAGCTTACCTGATCCCGACGATGAACGCTGTTACTCGCGCCCGTTCCACGCGACGAGCGCGGAAATCGTGACGACGGAAATCAATGTGGAGAAGAGAATCGCGCGTGAGGTGACGGCGGCTTCGCGGTCGTAGAGCTTGGCGAGCATGAAGGGGCCGGTCCCGATGGGGAGGGCGCTGAGCAGCAGCGCCGTGTGGGACCAGAGCGGCGGCATGGGAAAGACGCAGAAGGCGAGCGCGCCCGTCACGACCGGCTGGAACAGCAGTTTGAGGACGACGAGCCGCCATACCGTGGACATTTCGCACGAGGCGGCGGGCTGCGCGAGAAACAAACCGATCGTCACCAGCGCACACGGACTCGCGGCCGCCCCAAGCAATGTGGTGAAACGCAGAATAGGGATCGGCAGCGTCACATGCAGCGCCGCGCACAGCAGCCCGATCACCGGCGCGACCAGCAGCGGATTCGTCGCCAGCGACCGCGCCGCCTTGACGAGGGTCCGCCCCAGGCTCTTCTCCTGCTGCAAGTCCATCTCGATCAGCACGATGGCTCCGGCAAAGAGCACGCAGGCAATCAAAAACGAGGAGATCGCCGCCGGCGGCAGACCCCGCTCCCCAAACACCGCCAGACACAACGGGATTCCCATAAATCCCGTGTTCGGATAAGACGCCCCCAGCCCCTCAATGCTCTTATCCGCCAGCCGATGACTCTTCCGCCGATCCAGCGCAAACGAGACAACAAAAGTCGCCGCCATCCCGCCCACGAACGCCGCCAGAAACCCCGGATGGTCCACCTCGCCCCAGGTAATCTGCGCCATCGACTGAAACAGCACCACCGGCAGCGCTAATCGTACGACAAACGTGTTCAGGTGATCGACGGCCGACGGCGCAAGCACGCCGCGCCTCGCGCAGAAGTAGCCGACGAAGATCAGCGCGAATATGGGGAGGACGGCGTTGAGGACGGATTGCATGCGAGCAGACCTTGCTTGATCGAGTCGACAGCATCCATCATATCATATTTTACGCCGATGTCGAATGAGGAACAAACGCCCAAGTCTCACAGCGCGGCTTGCGGCGAATGTTCCAGGGAGGAGAGATCGGCTTCTTCCTTGAGCAGCACGCCGGAGAGCTGGCGGCGGCGGGATTCTTGCATCAGGTAGAGAAGGCGGGCGGCGGCGATGGGGTATGGGAGGCCTTCGGGGCGGATGTTGGAGAGGCAGTTGCGCTGGGAGTCGGCGGTGGCGGCGTGGGCTTGCCAGGTGAGGTAGACGCCGAGGGAGTCGGGCGTGGTGAGGCCGGGGCGTTCGCCGATGAGGACGACGACCATGTCGGCGCGGAGGGCTTCGGCGACGGCGTCGCCGACCGCGACGCGGCCTTGTTGGACGAGGACGGCGGGCCCGATGCGCCAGTCGGATTGGCGGAGCGTGGGGAGGACGGCCTGAAGCAAGGGCGCGGAGTGGCGGTTCGCGGCGGTGGCGCTGAGGCCGTCGGCGATGACGAACACGATGTCCCAGTTCTTGGGCTGGTCGGCGAGCAGGCCGAGCGACGGGGCGCTCAGGCGGCGGCCCAGGTCGGGGCGCTGGATGTATTCAGAGCGGTCGGCGGCTTCGCTATGCAGGCGAATCGTCTCCAGGCCAAGTTCGGCGAGGCCCGCCTGTAAACTCTCCGTATCCAGCGGAGATCCAACGGCGTCGCGGGCCTGGGCGTGGTCCCACTGGAAATCGAGATGGTCGCCGGTCGGCTGCGATACTCCGGTTGGGGCGACGCCGATCCGGGCCGGCGTGAACTCGCGCAGGCGCGTCCAGACGGACGCGGGGGCTAGCGAAGTTCCGACGGGGGCGATCTCGTGGAGCGCCTCCAGCATCGGGCTGTCCGCGCGCGACCCCGTCAGCCGCTGATGCCGACCCTGAGCGTCAAAGATCCCCATTCGCTCCAGCCACGCTTCGAACTCGGGCGCCGGGCGCTTTCCCAAAATGCGGCGGACGTAAAGGGCGTCGTGGAACGAAGTGCTCTGGTAGTTGAGCATGATGTCGTCCGCGCCGGGGACGCCCATGATAAACGTGCAGCCGGCGGCGGCGATCAGCGTGAGCAGGACATCCATGTCGTCCTGGTCGGCCTCGGCGTGATTGGTGTAACAAACGTCGCAGCCCATCGGCAGGCCGAGCAGCTTGCCGGCGCAGTGGTCCTCTAATCCCGCCCGGATGATCTGCTTGCCGTTAAAAAGATATTCGGGACCGATGAAGCCGACCACCGTGTTGACGAGCAGCGGCGAAAAGGCGCGCGCGACGGCGTAGGCGCGGCACTCCAACGTCTGCTGATCGACGCCGTGGTGCGCGTCCGCCGAAAGCGCGCTCCCCTGCCCCGTCTCGAAGTACATGACGTTGTCGCCGACCGAGCCGCGCCCCAGCGCCAGCGCCATCTCGTGCGCTTCGCGCAGCATCGTGAGGTTAACGCCAAAGCCCTGGTTGGCGGCCTCCGTGCCGGCGACCGATTGGAAGACCAGATCGATCGGCGCGCCCCGCTCCATCGCCTGCATCGCGTTCGTGACATGGGTCAGCACGCACGACTGCACGGGCATGTCGAAACGCCGGCGCATCTCGTCCAGCATCTCGACCAAACGGATACAGGCGTCCACGTTGTCCGTCGCCGGGTTGATCCCAATCACCGCGTCGCCGCCGCCGAGCAGCAGGCCGTCCAAGAGACTGGCGGCCACGCCGCGCGGATCGTCGGTGGGATGGTTGGGCTGCACGCGCGTGGAAAGGCGTCCTTCCAGGCCGAGGGTATTGCGAAACCGCGTGACAACGCGGCATTTGGCCCCGACCGCCACCAGATCCTGCACGCGCATGATCTTGGTGACAGCGGCGGCCATCTCCGGCGTGATCCCCGGCGCCAGCCGCGCGAGGGCGTCGGCGTCCGCATCATCGGACAGCAGCCAGTCCCGAAAACCGCCCACCGTCAAATGCGCGATCGGCGCGAACGCGGCCGCGTCATGCGTATCCACGATCAGCCGCGTGACTTCGTCGCTCTCATACGGGACGACCGCGCACGACAAAAACTCCGTGAGGCGTGTCTCCGCCAGCGCCATCTGCGCGGCCACCCGCTCCTGCGCGCTTTGGGCGGCGACACCCGCCAGCGCATCCCCCGACCGCAGCGGAGTCGCCTTCGCAAGCAGCGTCTTCAAATCGGAAAACGTATAAACGCCGCCGCCCACCGTATGCCGATATGTCATGACGATCTCCCGCTTTCGAACCGCTCGCATTTCACAAAAAGCTTAGCTGGCCTTCGCTTCGACTGCCCGGGCAAACCCACCCCACGCTTCGGCCGCCCCCTCGGGGCAAACCCACCCCGGCGCTTAGCATGCTCCCTTGCAAACCCACCCCCGCGCTACGCGCGCCCCCTCCCGCCGACGGGAAGGGTTAGTCGGATTGCCTCTTACGAAAGCCGCCTGCGATAATACACTCTGAAATACCCTTCCCGTCGCGGGAGGGGTGGCCCGCAGGGCCGGGGTGGGTTTGCCACGGGAGGGGGCGGCCGAAGGCCGGGGATAGGTTTGCCCGGACCCCGCAAACCCGATCACAAATTCGCAACGCGCGCAAGCAGCGCTTTGTCCATCTTGCAGACGACCGTGTAGGCCGGATCGAAGACGTTGGCGATCTCGTACTCGACGCATTGGCCCATCAGGGTGTGCGCTTCCGTCCAGGTCAGCGCATACTCTTCTTGCAGCCAGCGGGCCATTTCGCTGGTGGCGTGCTGGAGAGCCTGGTCCAAGGGGCGGGCGTTTCCCGCCGCCACGATGTGAGTGGCCGTTTCGGCTCGGGGCCATTCGATCGATTTGCCTTTGATTACCGAGAGGGTGAATTCGACGTCGAACGAAATCTCGATTCCCGTCCCGCAAACTTCGCCGCAGCCTTGAACGGCGTGGCCGTCGCCGATGAAGAACAGGGCGCCGGAGACGGCGACGGGAAAGTACACCGTGACGCCTTCCGTGAAGCCCTTGTAGTCCATGTTGCCGCCGTTCGTGGATGATGTCGCGGTGGAGATCGCCTGCCCGCCGGACGGCGCGACGCCGAAGCAGCCGACCATCGGACGGATCGGGATCGGCAAGCGCGCGAGCTTGGTCGCCGGAGACGTCAGGACGGCGATCCCGGCGTCCCAGTCCACATCCCACTCACCGCTGCCTTCGGCGAAGCCGGGCGGCGGCGGGAGCAGCGCGACATCGGCGGGGTCCATCACATTGGAGGCCAGCTGCACTCCGCTCCACCCAAAGCGCCGGTTCGGACGCAATCGATCCAGCCGGACCGCCAGCGTATCGCCCGGCTCCGCGCCCTCGACATAGAACGGCCCGGTCATCGGGTTGACGCCTTTGTGCCGCCGCTCGCGATGAAGATCGAAACCACCGGCGTCCAGCGTCGTCGTCGCCACGGTATCGCCGTCGGCGATCCGCAGGACCGGCGGGTGCGAACCGAGCGTGCTGAAATAATGGGTCGGCGTAAACTGGTGTTTGCTCATGGGTCTCGATCCAACATGGAAATATTCGATACGTCAAGACGCCCCCGGCCCCATGAGGGGCGCAGACCATACGATCGAGAACGCGAGGGGTGCGTCCCTCATATCAGTCGGCGACGCCGGATTCGGGGAGCGTCTGGCCGCCGTCGACGCACAGCGTTTGTCCGGTGATCCATCCCGCCTCATCCGAAGCGAAGAACGCCATCGCGTAGGCGATGTCTTCGGGCGAGCCCAGCTTGCCCATGGGGATCGCGCGCGTCATCTTGCTCAGGTACTCTTCGCCCAGTTGCGCCAGGCCCTCCGTCAAAATATTCCCGGGCTCCACGCCGTTCACGGTAATCCCGAACTTCGCAAGCTCCACGGCCGCGTTTCGGATAAAACCGTTGACGCCGCCCTTGGTCGCGCCATAATGCGCGAATCCAGGCATGCCTGTTTTCGGACCGGTAATGGACGAGGTGAACAAAATTCGGCCCCGCCCCTGCTGTTTCATGGCCGGCAGGACAGCCTGCGTGGCGAAGAGCGCGCCCTTCAAATTGAGGTTGTGACAGCGGTCCCAATCCTCCTCAGTGATCTCTTCCAGCATGGCCTCCCAAAAGACGCCGGCGTTATGGACGAGGATGTCGATCGCCCCATAAGTCTCCAAAGCCGCCGCCGCGACTTTTTCATTGTCGGCTTTCACGCTGATGTCCGCCGGAACGAAGATCGCCTCACCCCCAGCGTCCCGAATCTCCCGCGCGACGCGCTCCCCGGCCTCGACATTTCGGTTCGCCGCCACGACTTTGGCGCCTTCCCGCGCGAAGACATGCGCGATCCCATAACCGATCCCGGCGCTCGCCCCCGTCACGATGGCCACCCGGCCGTGTATTCCCTTCACACAATCTCCTTGAAAACAGAAATGACGTACTGCCTGCCCGGCAAACTCCCTCTAGTCCTACCTACCCCCGCGCTTCGCGCGCCCCCTCCCGTGGCAAACCCACCCCCGCGCTTCGCGCGACCCCTCCCGTCACCGGGAAGGGTTATTTCAGAGTGTGTTATCGCAGGCCGCTCCCGTAAGAGGCAATCCGACTAACCCTTCCCGCCCGAGGGAGGGGTCGCGCGAAGCGCGGGGGTGGGTTTACCCGGGAGGGGTGGCCCGAAGGGCCGGGGTAGGTTAGGACCAGAGGGGGTTTGCACGGCCCCGGATTTACGCAATCGCCGTTGAGGACCCGCGCGACTTCATGCGTTCGATCAGCATCCACACAATGCCGACCGCCATGTAACCGGCGAAGACCTGCGGCAGATAGTTGTCCGGCGCGACCGGCCACGGATAGACGCTGCCCTTGACCGCCAGGCCCATGAACAGGACGCCGGCGACCGCGCTGAAGATCAGCATCGGCGAGAGCGACTTATCCCGGGACGCCGAGACCACCGCGCCGACCGCGATGAGAATATACGCCAGCAGGAAGCCGTACGTGGCGATCATGCCGTTCATGTTGTAGATGTCCAGAACCGCGACGTGCTTCATGCTCAGGCCAAAGAGAACCACGATCATGATGGCCGCGCAAACGGTCGCGGCGATGTGCGGCGTGGCGTTGGTGTCGTGCGATTTGCCGAGATGCGCGTGGATCAGGCCGTCGCGGGACATCGCCGAAAGGATGCGCGAGGTCGCCGTCACGCAGGCCAGCGAACAAGCAAACAAACTGACGATCGCGCCGATGGAGACGAGAACGCCCAGGACGGGCGCGTGGGCGATGTCGGCCATGGCGGTCAGCGCCACCAGGTTCGGATCGTCCAGGTGCGTCTTGTAGGCGGAGAACGCCGAGACCATCATGAACGACATGATCATAAAGAACGTGCCGGCGATCGCCGTGCTCATGAAGACCGCGCGGGGGATGGAGCGCTTTGGATCGCGCGCCTCGGCGCCCAGCGCCGTCGCGCTTTCAAAGCCGACGAAGGAGAAGATTCCCAGGACCATTCCGCCCTGAAGCCCCGTCAGCGTCATGCCCTTGAGCGAAAGCTGCGGTCCCAGATGCAGGCCCGTATGCGCGACCATCAGAAGACCGAGAACGAAGATCAGACTGATGGAGACGCCCTCCAGAATCAGCATCATCTTCGCCGAAAGCCGCACGTCGCGGTAAGCGACAAACCAGACCAGTCCCACTACGAGCACGAACATCACCATGGCGGGCATGGCGATATTCAGGTTCTTCAGCAACGTCTGCGCGTACGGCGCCGTGTAGGAGGCGACGGCGATTCCCGTCGTAAGATACGCGAGGATCAGCGCCCAGCCCGTGATGAAACCGGCGGTCGGTCCCAGGCTTTTCGTCACGTAGGAGTAAAGCGCGCCGGGCGTCGCGGTCTTGCTGGCGAACTGCTTGATGCAGACGCCGATCAAGAGAAGGCCCAGCGTGGCGAGCAGGTACGTGAACCACGTCCCGTTCCCGGAAGAGCCGAAGACGAGCTGAAGGTTGACGGCCGGCGTGAGAGTCGGCGCGATGTTGGCGATGGACTGCGCCAGCGTCTCAGTGGAGCTAAGCGCGTCGCGTCGGTAGCCGACGGCATGGTGGTTATGTTCCCCCAGATCGAGATGATCGGCGGGGAGTTGAACGGTAGCCATGATCTTTTTTCTTCCTTTTTCCGATGACGCAAGATCGCCGCGAAAACGGCGAGGGACGTTCACTTCGGCGCCGAAGGAATATCAAGGATTTGAGAGATCGGCGGCTTCGCCTTGCAAACGGTCAGTCCATGAGGAGTACGGCCCGGTAGCGGACTTTGTTGTCGCGTACGTGCTGAACGGCGTCGTTGGCGCGCTCAAAAGCAAAGGTCTCGATCTGGGGAACGATCCCGTACCGGGCCGCGAGCCCGAGCATTTCAATCATCTCTGACCGGCTTCCGATCGGAGACCCCATGATTCGGCGGCGCTTGTCCTGGAAGGCGAACACGGAAAGCGGGATCGGATCGTTCCCGATCCCGACCAGGTTGAACACCCCGTCGGAATCCAGACAGTTCAGATAAGCGTTATAATCCTTTCCTGAGGCGACGGTGTCGATGATGATGTCGAGCGGCCGCGACGGTTTTTGTGGCGGAGATCCGTCCCGTCCGACAATCACCGCCTCGGCGGCGCCGAGCCGCGCGGCGTACTCCGCCTTCTCCGGAGACGTCGTGAAGACCGTGACCCGGTTTCCGAGCTTGGCCGCGAACTGCACGGCCAGATGCCCCAGGCCGCCGATGCCGATCACGCCGATCTCCTGACCGCCGCGCATTCCCGCGTGGCGCAGCCCGGAATAAACCGTAATGCCCGCGCACAGCAGCGGCCCCGCCGCCGCGGACGCCAGGCCGTCCGGAATGGGGAAGGCGAAGCGGGAGTCGACGGTCATATAATCGCCGAACCCGCCGTACTGGTGCAGGATCGTCGCCTGATTCGCGTCGCACATCTGCTCGTTGCCGCGCAGACAGTCGCGGCAGCCCAGGCACGCGCCGGACTGCCAGCCGACGCCCACCCGGTCCCCGATCTTAAGATGCGTCACGCCCGGCCCCAGCTCCACGACTTCGCCGACCGCCTCATGGCCCGGCACGACGGGAAAGGTCGCGCCGCCCCAATCGTTATCGACGACGTGGATGTCCGAGTGGCACAGGCCGCAGCTTTGAACGCGGATCACGCAGTCGAAGCCGCTGACGGCGCCGATTTCATATTCGAACGGGCGCAGCGGCTCGCCCGGCGCGTACGCGGCCAGCGCATGGACTTTCATCAGTCAGTGCGCTCCGTTCTTATGGTCGGATCCCGATGAGGAACAGCCGCAGCCGCCGGTCTCCTGAGCGATCCCGTGACAGCGCTTCGACTCGGTCGGGGGCACATCCAGCGCCGGGTTACGATCGAAGAAGCCAACCGGCTTCAGCATGAACCCGACATAGCCCACCGGCATCACCGGCCAATCCTCGGGACGCGGGATATGGTTGTGCGCGAGGGTGTACCAGACCACCAGATCCGTGTCTTCGATCGGACGGTTGCCCTGCGTGTACATCGGCAGCCCGGCGTCGGTCTGGCTCTGGTTTGGATATTTTCCGGTCGCATAAAGTTCGTCGGCGTCGAACGGAGTCACCCACAGATGCTTGCTCATGTAGCCGGCCCGCTTGCTGACGTAGGCGCTCGGATGCTGGAAGGCGGCGCTGTTCTCCCCCGGCATGAGCTTATAAGAGACCGGCAGGCCAAGACGGTTGATGGAGTGGGGATTGACGATCTTCCAGTAGCGGCCGCGCAGCGGATCCACGAGCTGCTGCGCCTCATGCTCGGTCTTCAGGGTCGTCGCCTGCGCGTAGTAGCCGTTGCCTGCCGGATTGTCCGGCCCCTCCGGCTCCAGCTCGCAATGCACCTCCTGCACGGAGTTGCGCGGACCGTCCACCATCATATCCATGCGGATATTGAAGATATGCTCGTGGTTCGGCGCGTAGAGGCCGGGCGCGAGCAGCGAGCCGTATTTACGCGTCTCGCCAGGCGGCAGCGCCGAGGTGTTCATAATGCCGGTCAGCTTGATCTCATACTGGATCGTTCCATCCTGGTAGAAGTACCAGAAGAAGCCGTACTCGTAGTTGCCGACCGTCGCGATGAACGAGACGACCAGACGCCGCGAGCGGCGCACTTCGGTATGGTTGTTGCGCCAATCGACGTGCTTCCAGAGGATCCCAAAGTCTTCCTCGTGCATGCAGACGGCGTTCGGCAGCTTGACGGGCTCGCCCCGGCTGCTCGTCATAAAGGCGTCGAAGTACCGGATCTCGCCCAGACAGTCGCAGCCAAGCTCCAGGGCGTTCGCGAGCATCCCAATGCCGTACTCGCCGCAGTCGAAGGCGTTCTTGTGGTAGTGGTTGTAGCCCGGATCGCCGTAGGGCACGACCATGTCGCAGAGCGCGGCTCGGTAGAGAATGGGGCGCGCCTTGCCGCCGTCCTCATAGCCGACCGTGTAGAGCACGAGCCCTTCGCGCGGCGTGAAGCCGATCCGAAACGACCACTTCTGCCACGTCACATGATGCCCATCGACAGTGAAGCTCGGTCCATCGGGCTGCGCGACCTCGAACGGCTTGAGGTCCGCGCGATAGCCGCCCGTCTGGCTGAACTCGGACACATACTCGCGGCTGTAGTTGCCCGGCTCCGGCGGGAGGGCGACGACGCCGGTATCGATCACTTCCAGCACCCGCTGCTCGTTCAAATCGTAGATGACCGCGACGCCTTCGATGGGCCTGGCGTAGCCGTTGTCCATCGTCTCGGCGCGCAGCCAGGCCATGGCGCGCAGCACGCGCCGCGTTTCATAAGACGCGCTTTCCCCGCCATACCAGCCGGCGGACCACGGGTCCACCATCACCAGACTCATGTCCGAGATTCCGCGCTTCGCGAGCGCCGCCTGGAACTCCGGGCTGTTCTTGACGCCTTCCTCGCATTCGAAGAACTCGTCGAGCATCACTGACGGCTGCACGCCGGGAATATGCTCCCATCGGACGACGGACATGTCCGTCAGGGACACCACGGCTTCATAAGTCTTGCCGTCGGCGTTGTCGAGGATCTGCACGGCGGCTTCGCGCGGCGCGGCCGTCTCGGCCGTCCAGCCATACACGACCTCCTTGGCCGGCTCCGCCAGAGTCGCCAGCACGAACCGCATCTTATCGCCCAGGAGGCCCGACGCGCGCAGCACGCCGGCCGCCGCCGCAATCTCCTCGCCGCTGAGCGGCTCCAGTGGGTGCATGCGCGGCGGAGCCGCGACGGCTTCTATGATCGATCCTGTCGTCGCCATAACACGCTTCTCCTATCATCCGACCTTGAGGCCGGACGACGTCATACACAGAAACAGGGAAAAGAAGTGGCGGCGCCGCCAGCGTATACGAATAGGGCAGAGAAACAAAAAAAGACGCTCTTCCATTCCAGAGCTCGCATGCTTGCGAGCGTTACGGTATCGGGAAGACGTCTTTGCCTTGCTTTATCACGAGGGGATGCGGCTGCTACAGCGCGCGATGTCGTCAAATCGCCATGATCGGACACAGGGATGATATCACATTCGATCCAATGCTGTCAATAGCGAAAACGCTATCGAAATCTCACCTCACTTTCCAATGTGTTACCAATAACCCCTGCCTTCTCGTGAATTGTCAAGCCCGAGTGCAGCGAAGATAACGTAATGTCGGAGCGCCCCTAACGAGTATGATATTCGTTGGGGGCGCTGATTCATTATTACGCCAGCGTTTCCTGGATGAATGCGATGTCGGCGGCGGTGAGGGCGCGGCCGTCGGCGGCGAGGTTGCATTTGGCCTGGCGCTCGTTGCGGAAGCCGGGGATGACGCAGGCGACGCGCGGCTGGGCGAGGATGTAGTTGAGGGCGACAGAGGCGAGGTCTTCGGTCGTGGAGCCGAAGCGGGCTTTGAGCTTTTCGAGCTTGGGCTTGAGCGCGGCGATGGCCTCGGCGCCGAAGGCGGAGCTGTCTTTGCGGTGGTCGCCGGGCTCAAACTGGGGCGGATTCTCGGGGTTGTATTTATCGAGAAGACGCGCCTGGGCGAGCGGGCTGAAGGCGACGAAGGTCATGTTGTGCTCTTCGAGCAATTTGGCGACGCGGGAGCCGGGGCGGACGAACTGATCGTCGAGCGCGTGCGCCCAGCTTTGCAGGACCTGCGGCTTGACGACCGGGACGACGCGCTCGAAGTCGTCGGCCGAGTACGCCGATTGGCCCTTGACGCGGACCTTGCCTTCGGCGACCAGAGCGTCGAGCGTGGCGGCGGCTTCGGGCAGGTACTTGGCGTCGGGGCCGAAGTCGCCATGGTGGAAGTAGTAGACGTCGATATAGTCGCGCTTCAGGTTGATCAGCGACTGCTCGCACTGATGCCGGATATGCGCGGGCTCGTAGGCGTGCTCGGCGGTGCCGGGAAAATGGCCGATTTTGGTGGCGACGATGTAGTCGTTGGTGTTGACGCCCAGCTTGTCGAAGACGCGGGCCAGCATCCGCTCGGCCTTGCCGTTGCCGTAGACATCGGCGTTGTCGAAGTGATTGACCCCGGCGTCGATGGCCGCCTTGATCCCGGCGACGATATCGTCCTCATCCACGTTCGCCCATCCGTTGGGGCTCCCGTTGACCCAGTTCAGACCTCCCATGGTCCAGCAGCCGAAGCTGATCTCCGAAACGTTGACGCCGCTTGCGCCCAGTGGCCGGTAATTCATGAATGTCTCCCTCGTCCAACCGAAAAGATATGCGACGTTGTGTCCGTGCGCCTTCCCGATTCTACCTGACGGATGAGGTTTCATGCATATTGAAGGCGACGGGCGCGCAAGCGATCTGAATGATTACTTTACATCCATGAGATCCATGATATAATAGTGCAGGCTCCGCCGTCCGCGAATGGGCGCCCGCCCCATCGCGTCGCCGGCGAACTTCTACGGAGCACGGAAAAGGTCCCCCTTTGAAATACGCAACTCGACAACGACTCCGCATGGCGGGAATTGCGGCGTTCGCCCTTTCCGTCGCCGCGGTCGCCGGATGCGGCGGCGGCGGTTCGTCCGATAACGGCGGAACGACCACCCCGGTGGAAACGATCAACGGCGTCGTGATCAGTTCAGTCACCCCGAACGTCGTACCCCTGACCGCCGGCCAGATTATCACCGTCACCGGAACAGGCTTTGAAGCCAAGGACGCCACGGGAACCATCATGCCCGTCACCGTGCATCTCGGCAGCACCACCGTCAGCTCCACCGTGATCTCCGACACCACACTGACCGCCGTGACGCCGGCGGCGCCGTTCGGCGGCGTCGTGGATGTGCGCGTGCTGAACGCGAAGGGCATCAGCGCCAAGACCACCGGCGACCTGCTCACCTTCGTCGACACCAGCACGACGGGGACCACCACGGGAACCACGACGGGGACCACCACAGGCACGACGACGGGGACCACAACGGGTACGACGACAGGAACCAGCACGGGAACAACCACCAGCACCACGACCGGTGGCGGTCCGCCGCCCCCGCCGCTGTAAAACTGGCGCATTTGACAGCGTTCGCCGCAGGCGGTTTCATTGACAATTTGAAGCCGCCTGTGGTATATTCAACTCAATCCAATAGCGCAGCATGACGTTCTTATCAAGAGTGGTGGAGGGACCGGCCCTACGAAACCACAACAACCACCCCGCCCGGGGCAGGTGTTAATTCCGGCGTCGCATTCTTTTTCAGGAATGGGGACGCAAGATAAGACAAGCGAACGAACCACTTCTCCCGCTTGCCTCTCGAAAACTTGATAATCCCGCCGCTGCTCTCAATCCAAAGTCTGCTTGAGAGGAAGCACATCCATGTCCGACATCAAATTCTTCACTTCCGAGTCCGTCTCCGAAGGCCACCCCGATAAGCTCGCCGACCAGATCAGCGACGCCATTCTCGACGAGCTTCTCCGCCAGGATCCCAAGAGCCGCGTCGCCGTCGAAACGCTGCTGACGCGCGGTCTGGCCGTCATCGCCGGCGAGGTCACCACGTCGGGTTACGTCGAGATCAGCGACGTCGTCCGGAACACCATCAACGAAGTCGGCTACACCAAAACGGATTATGGGTTCGACGGCGAGACCACTGGCGTGCTCGTCGCGCTGCAAAAGCAGTCGCCCGACATCGCGGTCGGCGTCGATGAAGGCGGCACGGACGCGGCGCAGGGCGCGGGCGATCAGGGCATGATGTTCGGCTTCGCCGTCAACGAGACCCCCGAACTGATGCCGCTGCCAATCACCATCGCGCACCGACTCACCGGCCTCTACGCCCAGGTCCGCAAGGACGCCGGCCTCGGCCTGCGCCCCGACGCCAAAAGCCAGGTCACCGTGGCCTACGACCGCGCCACCGACAAGCCGCTCTACATCGACACGATTGTCTTCAGCGCCCAGCACGACCGCGAGCTGACCCAGGCCGATGTCCAGAAGCTCGTCACCGAGAAGGTCATTCAGCCGGTGCTCGCCGACTTTGAGAAGTACGTCACGCAGGAAATCAAGTACCACGTCAACCCGACCGGCATCTTCGTCATCGGCGGCCCGCAGGCCGACACCGGCGTCACCGGCCGCAAGATCATCGTGGACACCTACGGCGGCTACGCCCGCCACGGCGGCGGCGCCTTCTCCGGTAAGGACCCGAGCAAAGTCGACCGCAGCGCCGCCTACGCCGCGCGCTTCATCGCCAAAAACATCGTCGCCGCCGGCCTCGCCGAACGCTGCGAAATCCAGCTCGCCTACGCCATCGGCGTCGCCCAGCCCGTCAGCGTCCTCGTCGAAACTTTCGGCACCGGCTCCATCTCCGACAACGAGATCAGCAAGCGCGTCCAGGACGCCTTCGACCTGACCCCGCGCGGCATCATCACCCTGCTCGACCTCGTCAACCCGATCTACAAGCAGACCGCCAAAAACGGCCACTTCGGCAACCCCGCCTTCGGCTGGGAAAAGACCGACCTCGCCGCGAAGCTGGCGTAAAGCCAATTTAACGAAAACAGCCCCCATTCCAAAGTCTGGAATGGGGGCTGTTTTTCTGGCAAAGGATCAGCGGCTACTTACTCTCCACCCCCAACCAAATCACCCGCTGGGCGGCGGCGGATTGCGTGAGGCCGGTGAGGGAGGTGGCGACGGCGGGAAATTCGCGGTGGCCGGCGCCTAGCAGGTTGGTGGCGGCGGTGAAGACGCGCCAGGGCTGGGCGGCGGAGCCGATTTGGTAGCCGATCTTGAGGTCGGCGCGCACGTAGGCGCTGATGGGGACATGGGCGCCGTTGTGGAGCAAGTCCACGTAGACGGAATCGCCGACGTAGCGCAGGTCCGTGCGAAATGAGATGCGGGGCGCGCCGGCTGTCTCGACCACGAGGTTCGCTTTGTTTTTGGGCGAGAAACTGACGGCGGTCGCCTGATCGGCTGCGATGTCTTCATAGGAGTAATTTAGCTCCCCCCGAAGGCCGCGCGCGATGGGGAAGGCGCTTTCAAACTCCAGGCCCGCCGCTCGCGCATTTCCCAGGTTCTCCGTCGTATAGGTCATGCCGGTGTTCGGCGGAAACGGGGGGCTGGGCGCGAACTGGACCGGCGCGATGTGCATGAGATCATGGATCTGATTGTAATAAGCGTTCACGCCAAAGTAACCAGAGCGCGTTTCTTTACGGTATCCCAGCTCCAAACTGTGAATCGTTTCGGGGCGCAGATGCAGATTCCCAAGCACCTGAACGCTGAACACATTCGGGACGATCGGAACGCTGATATCGAAATAATTGTCCAGAAGCGCCGGGGCGCGGAAGGCGCCGCCATAGGAAAGCCGCACCGTTTGATCTTTCGGCAGGTGATGCACGAGGCTGAGATGGGACGAAACGTTGGCGCCGTATGCAGAGTCGTCGTCCAGGCGCACGCCGGCGAACAGCGTCGTTTGCGCGCCGATCCGCGCCTCATCCTGTCCAAAAATGCCCCAGGAGGTTCTCGACCGGGACTGATTGCCCGTCAGAAAAGCCGTAACCTCCGACTTGCGAACATTCATACCGTAAATGAACTGCTGATTGCTGGAAACCGCATGCTGCTGCTGGAAGTCCAGACTGGAGATGCGACTCGAAATATTCAGAGAAGCGGGATCGGTCGTGTCCATCGTATTGAGAAACGCCCGAATCTGGATTGGGTTGCGCGCATGGTCCTCGCTGTACGACAGCGTATAGTTACGGCTCTGCCATAAGCTGTCCAGCATGACCATGGCGGAATTGAAATCTTCGTGCGTATCGCTGGCGTTGGCGGAAAGACGCAGTGTCCCGCGCCCCAGCGTTCGCTCGGCATCCGCCATCAGTATGACTGACGAGTGATCATCCGCAACTTTGTTCTTTTCTTCACTCCCATAGCCAGCCGTCGATTTGAAGCCGCCGCCAAACGAATAGCTCCACCCATTCTGCTTGCCTCCGGAGAGCGCCTCGACATCATTGCCGCTCTCTGCGCCGCGCGCCGCCAGCAGCGATGTTTTCGCGGCGGCGGCAATCTCCTGAGGCGTCTTGGTGATAATATTGATCACGCCATTAAACGCATTGGCGCCGTAAAGCGTCGACCCCGGCCCGCGCACGATCTCGATCTGTTTGATCCGGGAAAGCAGCAGCGGCTCCTGAGCCCAGAAAACGGATCCATAAAAATCCTGGTAAATCGAGCGCCCATCGACCATCACGAGCAGCTTGTTGGCGTATTCGTCGTTAAAGCCGCGTATGGACACGTCCGCCTCGGACGAGTTGAGATCCACGACATCGACGCCAGGCGCCGAGCGCAGCAGATCCGTGATCGTACGCGCTCCCGACGCCCGGATTTCCTCTTCGGTGATGACGGTCATCGCGGCCGGGGAATCGCTGACACGACCGGCGGTCTTGGTGGATGTGGTGACGATCACCTGATCGCTGAGCAGCAGCTCCATATCCTGCGACGTATTTTCCCGGCCTGGACTCGACGCATCAGGAGACGCAGCGTAAACTTCCGACGCCTCGGCGGACAGCAAAACGGCGGTGAGCAGTAGAAGAGACAATTTCAGGTACGACATAAATATAGATCGCTTTGCACGGTAATACAACAAGAACGACGGGCGAGAATAGCCAATCATCGGCTCTCCACTCCCAGCCAGATCACGCGCTGGTCGGCGGCGGATTGTGCGGTGCCGTCGAGGGGGCTGGGAACCTGCGGAAATTCGCGATGGCCGTCGCCAATCAGATTGGTGGCGCTGGTGAAGACACGCCAGGGATGGGCGGCGGAGCCAACTTGGTACGCGATCTTAAGATCGGCGCGCAGATAGGCGCTGACGTTATAGATCTGGTTGTTTTGATAGATGTCTCGGAAAATGGAGCCCCCCACATAATGCAGATCCGTGCGGAATGAGACACGGGATGACCCGAATGTCTCCAGCGCCAGGTTGGCTTTATGTTTGGGGGAGAAGTTCACAGGGCCGCCCTGGTCGTCCTGCACGTCTTGATACGAATAGTTAAACTGACCGCGCAGGCCGCGCGCGACTGGGAACGCGCTTTCCAGCTCCAAGCCCATCGCGCGCGCCCCGCCGATGTTCTCGGACGTACTGGTGCTGGGCGTATTCGGCGGGAACGGGGGGCTCGGCGCATACTCTGTGGGGATGGCGTTGATCAAATCCGAAATCTGATTGTAGAACGCATTTACGCCGACATACCCGTCCTTCATCTCGCGGCGATATCCCACCTCATAGCTGTGAATTTTCTCCGGGCGGACATGAAGATTGCCCTCCAGCAAAACATTGAAGACACCGGGAATGATCGGGATGCTGTAGTTGTAGTAATTCTCGATCAGTGTGGGAGCGCGGAACGCGGAGCCATACGACGCCCGGAGGGTCTGCGAGGCGGACAGATGATGCACGAGGCTGAGATGAGGCGAGACGGTCTCGCCATAGGTCGAATCGTGGTCCAGACGCATTCCGGCGAACAGCGTCGTCTGAACTCCCAGGCGCGCTTCATCCTGCCCGAAGACGCTCCAGGAGGAGCGCGATTTGCTTTGGTTGGCGGTCAAGAACGCCTTGACCTCCGTCGTCCGATAGTCCAGACCGTAGACCAGATTATTCTGGCTGGAAACGGAGTGCTGCTGCTGGGCGCTAACATCGACGATGCGGCTTTGAATATTCAGATTTGAGGGATTAGACACTTCGAGGGTGTTGACAAACGCTCGGATTTGCAGCGGATTGCGCGCATGGTCCTGATCGTACGACGCCGTGTAGTTGCGGCTGCGCCAGTCGGCGTCGCGAGCGCTGTAAATCGCGTCGAAATCGCCCAGGGTGTCGTTCGTGTTGACCGAAAGGCGCAGGACGCCGCCCGGCAGAGCGCGCTGCGCGTCGGCCATCAGGATATTGGTCGTGTGAGCGTCGTAAATCTTGTTTTTCTCTTCGCTCCCATATCCATCCGAAGAATTGTAGCCGCCGCCCACGGAATAGCTCCACGCGCCGCTTTTGCCGCCCGCATAGCTTTCAATCGCGCTTCCATTCTCGCCGCCGCGCTCGGCCGTCAGGAAAGTCTTTGATCCGGCGGCGATCTCCTGCGGCGTTTTGGTGATGATATTGATCACGCCGCTAAACGCGTTGGCGCCGTAAAGCGTCGATCCCGGCCCGCGCACGATCTCGATCTGCTTGATTCGCGATAAGAGCAACGGCTCTTGCTGCCAGTAGACCGAGCCATAAAAGTCCTGATAGATCGAGCGCCCATCAACCATGACCAGCAGTTTATTGGAGAACTGGTTATTAAATCCACGGATCGAGACGTTCGCCTGCGAGGAGTTGGTGTCCATGACATCGACGCCCGGCGCCGAGCGCAGCAAATCCGGAATTGTCCGCGCTCCCGAAGCGCGGATCTGGTCCTCGGTGATGACCGTTACGGCGGCCGGAGAATCGCTGACGCTGCCGGCAGTCTTGGTCGCCGTGGTGACGATGACTTGGTCGCTGAGCAGCAGCTCCATATCCTGAGACGTATTCTCACGACCTGGATTCAACGCATCAGGAGACGCCGAATAAGCCTCTCGAATCCCGGCTCCCAGCAAAGTGGCGGCGAGCAATAGAGACGAAAGCTTTGTATAAGATACTAACATAAAAGGCTTTACCAGTCAGGGTAGATGTAATCCACCGTTCAACTTCGTAACGATGAGTATGGAAATTATCGGTGAAAGCCCGTATTTTCCACAGGGAAAAGCCTTCGCGTGAATCGAACACCGATTATCGGCTCTCCACTCCCAGCCAGATCACGCGCTGGGCGGCGGCGGATTGGGCGCCGCTGCTGAGAGGGCTGGGCGCTTGCGGGAATTCTCGGTGGCCGTCGCCGAGCAGATTGGTGGCGGAGGTGAAGGCGCGCCAGGGATGAGCGGCAGGCCCGAATTGGTACGCAATCTTAAGATCGGCGCGCAGGTAGGCGTGGATGTCGTAGCGGACGTCGTTGTGATAGAGGTCTCGGAAGATGGATTTGCCGACATAGTGCAGATCCGTACGGAATGAGACGCGGGAGCCGCCCACGGTTTCCAGCGCCAGGTTTGCTTTGTGGGCGGGCGAGAAGCTGATCGGGCCGTCTTTGTCGTCCTTCACGTCTTGATAGGAATAGTTGAATTGACCGCGCAGGCCGCGCGCAACTGGGAACGCACTCTCCAGCTCCACCCCCATGGCGCGCGCGCCGCCGATGTTCTCGGACATAAAGGTGAGCGGCGTGTTCGGCGGAAATGGCGGGGACGGCGCATATGTTGTCGGAAGCGCGTACATCAAATCCGAGATCTGGTTGTAGAACGCATTCACGCCGACATACGCGTCCTTCATCTCGCGCCGATAACCAATCTCGTAGCTGTGGATCTTCTCCGGACGGACGTGAAGGTTGCCCCCAAGCTGGAGAGTGAGCACATCCGGGATGATAGGAACGCTGAAATTGAAGTAATTGTCGAGCAGGGTCGGGGCGCGGAACGCGGATCCATACGACACCCGAATGGTCTGCGCGGCGTCCAGATGATGCACGAGGCTGACGTGCGGCGAGACGGTTTCCCCATAAGCCGAGTCGTGATCCAGACGCATGCCGGCAAACAGCGTCGTTTTGGCTCCCAGGCGCGCCTCATCCTGCCCAAAGACGCTCCAGGTAGAGCGCGATTTGTTTTGGTTGGCCGTCAGGAACGCCTTGATCTCCGACGTTCGATAGTCCAGGCCGTACACGAGCTGGTTTCGATTGGAGACGACGTGCTGCTGCTGGGCGTCGAAATCGACGATCCGGCTCTGGATGTTCAGACCGGCGGGATCGGACAGATCCAGGGTGTTGACGAACGCTCGGATTTGCAGCGGGTTGCGCGCATGATCCTGGTCGTACGACGCCGTGTAGTTGCGGCTGCGCCAATCGCCGTCGGGAACGAGAAAGATGGAGCTGAAATCGCTCTTGGAGTCGTTCGTGTTGACTGAAAGGCGCAGGACGCCGCCGGGCAGAGCGCGCTGAGCGTCGGCCATCAGAATATGGGTCGAGTGAGCGTCGGGGACCCTGGTCTTTTCTTCGCTTCCATACCCATCCGACGAGTTGTAGCCGCCGCCCACGGAATAGCTCCACGCGCCGCTTTTGCCGCCCGCATAGCTTTCAATCGCGCTTCCATTCTCACCGCCGCGCTCAGCCGTCAGGAAAGTCTTCGTTCCGGCGGCGATCTCCTGCGGCGTCTTGGTGATGATATTGATGACGCCGCTAAACGCGTTGGCGCCGTAAAGCGTCGATCCCGGCCCGCGCACGATCTCGATCTGCTTGATCCGAGAAAGCAGCAGCGGCTCCTGCTGCCAGAACACCGCGCCGTAAAAATCCTGGTAGATCGAGCGCCCATCGACCATCACGAGCAGCTTGTTGGAGAATTGATCGTTGAAGCCCCGGATGGAGACGTTGGACTGCGAGGAGTTGACATCCATGACATCGACGCCCGGCGCCGAGCGCAGCAAGGCCGTCAGTGTCCGCGCGCCCGAAGCGCGGATCTGGTCCTCGGTGATGACCGTGAGCGCCGCCGGGGAATCGCTGACGCGTCCGGCGGTCTTAGTGGCCGTGGTGACGATCACCTGATCGCTGAGCAGCAGCTCCATATCTTCCGAGGTGTCGCTTCGTCCCGCCGCCGCCATAACGGGCGAGGCGCCGCGCACCGCCGTCGCCGCGGCGCAGAGGAGAGTCGTCGCTACAAGGGACCGAACGAAGAAGTTTGTGGGAGCAGTAGACATAGGTGACCCTCAGAATAATCCTTCACGCTTCTGACGCTCAGGGAGCAGATCGCCCTGTCGAAGAAGCCGCTAATGGGATTATCGGAAGACGCCCGTATTTTCCACAGGTAAGCGGAGGCTGTCTGGGTAGAATGGCCTTATGACATGCAAAACGTTCGCCCTGCTCGGGCTTCTCGCTCTCGCCGCCCTGCCTGCCCGCGCCGACGACGGCGGGATTACCTTTGGCGGCTCGCCCCGATTGCTCTCAGGACACAAGACCATCGCGATGGACAGCGAGGTGGTGACAATGGATGTGAGGGACCAAACCGTGACGGTGCATTGCCGATTCGTATTCAAGAATCACGGCCCCGCCTGCACCGTGCGTATGGGGTTCCCAGATCAAGCGCGCGGGGAGCGCGCTTTTCAGGACGATCCGAAAAAGCCGCCCAATCCCAATGGGACGTTCAATTCATTCACGTCCAAAGTAGACGGCAAGCCCGCGCCCACAAGCGTCGTGATAGACGCCGCCAATAACAGCAACGTCTGGCATGCAAAAACCGTCGCGTTCGGCGCGAACCAAACGCATATTGTCGAAGACGACTACTCGACATACGTCGGCGGCCAGATCACCGACCATAACAGCGCCATCTCTCAAACGTATTATGTCCTGCATACCGGCTCATCCTGGAATGGAAACATCGGCCGCGCCGAGGTGATCGTCCGCTTCCACCGCAAGAAAATGCCCGGCCCGCTCAAAGCAATCGATCTGCGCAAAATCGGCAACCCCGAAGCCGGCGACATAAAACTCGCCCCCTACGGCCCAAACGCCGTCGTCTGGCGCGGCCCATCCACTCCCACCATTGCGGGAACGACCCTGCGCTTCGTGCGCTCAAACTTCAAGCCGCAGTATCTCGACGATGTGATTCTCTACTTCGGGGACATAAAGATGTCGGGATAGATCATGCTGCGAACAAGGCCAAGAGATCGGGATCGTCGCCCACAAGATCCAGCGCCGCCCGCCCCTTCACGTCACGCAAGGTTCGGTCGGCGCCGCGATCCACATATAGCTGAACAAGATCGTTGCCACCATGGCGAATCGCGCGCATCAAAGGCGTCATTCCTTCGTTGTCCTGCGTATTCACATCCAGGCCAAGGTCAAGCAACAGAGTTTGGATTTCGACGCCATGCCGCCACGACCAGCCTTCGATCAAATTGAGGGCGGTTTGTCCCTGGTGATCCGTCAGGCGGGGATCGGCGCCGTGCGCCAACAGCGAACGAACTTGCTCCGGCCGCCCACCCCAAATCGCACGCATCAGCGCCGTGCGCCCTTTCGCATCCCGTTGATCGATATCCGCGCCGACGCTCCGATTGCCGTTCAAAGCGTCATCCTCTGCCGGCAAACCGTACTCCTGGAGCAATAAGACGATCTGGCTCCAGCCACCGCGCCGCGCCTCCCACACGGCGGACTCGAGCGTATTCGCCCCACGATCCAACAGCAGACGCGCCACGGCGACTTGCCCGCTCCTCGCGGCGGCGCTCAGCGGCAGAAGCTTATCGATCGGCGTATTCGGATCTGCCCCAGCGTCCAGAAAGGCCGTACCCCGATCCACATCCCCCAGCATAATCGCATCGAGAAAACCAACAGACGACGATATCTGCGCCAGATAGGCGGCGACTTCGCGATGCCCCTTTCTCGCGGCGACCGCAATTGGACTGCGCCGGCCAACGGCTCCGCCAGGCGCGACATTCGCGCCGCGCTCTACAAGCAACTGAACGGTTTCCAGATTCCCGCTGAACGCCGCAGCCGCAATCAACGGCGCATTCCACCCCGGCAACAAGCTCTCGACATCCACACCACGATCTAAGTGGCCGCGAAGGAGCTCCGTTTCTCCCAGAAGCGCGGCCTCCGCCGGCCCAATATTCGCTCCCGCCTCTCGGTACAGCCCAACCATCTCCCTATCGCCTCGCGCGCACGCCAGAAACAAGGGAGATTGAGTCCCAAGACGCGTCGGATGATTGACCTCCGCTCCCCGCGCCAGCAAGCAACGAGCGGCCTTGACATCGCCAAAAACGGCGGCGGAGCATAAGTGATTGTGCAGGCGAATGCGCTTTTTCGTTTCTATCGAATGCTCCATGACAAGAATCTTCCTATGATATCGCCAACAAATCTCAACAATTAAGCCGCCAGCAGAGCCGCACGATGCGGATCGCGCAGGGCAAAGTCCATCGCCGTTTCTCCCTTGGCGTTGCGCAGGGTGCGGTCGGCGCCGTGATCCAGGTAAAGCTGCATGAGATCTTCATGACCGTAGCGTGTCGCGCACATGAGGGGCGTCGTCCCCTCGTTGTCTTGAGTATTCACGTCGAGGCCAAGGTCGAGAAGGATGGTTTGGACCTCGACGCCATGATGCCACCCCCAGCCTGCCAGCAAGCCCAAACCGCTCTGGCCTTGGGCGTTGACGTGATGAATGTCCGCACCATGGTCCAACAAGAGGCGTACGTGGTCCGGTTTGCCGCACCAGATTGCCCGCATCAGCGGCGTCCAGCCCTGGTCGTCCTTGACATCGACAGCCGCGCCGGCGTCCAGCAACAGTTGCGTCGTTTCCAATGGTTTTCGGCGTCCGAGCCAATGCAGGGCCGTGCATCCCGAGGCGTCGCGGATATTGGGATCCGCGCCGTGCGCGAGCAACGCCCGCACAAGCGATGGAAAAAGCATCGCCTGACCGAGGAGCATCCCATCCGTCTTCTCCGATTCGTTCACAGGAAGCCCGCACTCCACCAGCAACAAAACAATATCCGTCCACCCGCCCCACAAGGCTTCGTCCCAAGCTGTGATCTTATGTCCGGGTGATCCATCCTTATGCAGAAGCTGAACGGAGCCAAAAACATCCGCGCCCCGATCCAGCAACATGCGAACAGTGTCTACTTGGCCGGTCATCGCCGCGGCGGCAAGAGGCAGAAGATCGCCAATGGGCGTATTGGGATCGGCGCCGCCGTCGAGAAACGCCGCCGCCGCCTCTGTCTCGCCGAGCATAACCGCTTCCAGCAAGCCAATGGACGGACCAATTTGGGCCAGATATGAAGCCGCTTCGCGATGCCCTCGCTTTGCGGCGCAGGCAAGCGGCGTCTGCCTGCTATTGAGCGCGGCAAGACTTGCGCCCCGCTCCACGAGCAAACGAACGGTCTCCAGATGGCCGCCATAAGCCGCCGCCGCGACGAGCGACGAATGCCAAACAGGGACGTTGGCTTTCTCGACAGACATTCCCGCATCGAGCATCTCGCGCAGAAGCTCCGTCTCTCCCAGGATCGCGGCTTCCGCCGATCGGATATCGGCTCCCGCCTTCCGAAACAGCGCGGCCATCTGCGCATCGCCATACCGGCAAGCTTGGAAGAGAGGAGACATACAACCGGATCCCGTTGGATAATTGACTTCGGCTCCGCGCGCAAGCCAGTAATGGGCAACCTGGATATCGCCAAAGGTCGCGGCGGACCAAAGATGAGTATGGAGCTTTAGGCGACGTTGTTCGTCTGGGGAAAACTGCATGCTGGTTTCCTCTCAAGCGGCGAGAATATATTTACCAGTATTTTACTATCAAAATGCAAATTCTCCGCCATATTTACTATACGCCTGCGCGAAACGATATTGTACTGTAGAATAGCGTCTGTCAAGGTTCACCGCAATGCCCAAGAAAACGAATTCTGACCGCCGACTGCTTCGATCGTATCCATCGTTACCGACTGTAGAGGTATCGCTCAAGAATCGAGAGCTTACCGTCCATACTTTGAATGGAAATCCATATCACCGAAACCACAATATCGATGTCTACTCAGCCTGCTGGCTCAATGATGATCTTTATTTTGTCATTCAATCACAAGTTGGAAATAGCCGGCCACTTCAAAAAGTCCATTTTCAATCAACCGCAAATGTAGGTCCGACACGTGATGATGTCGCCGCAAACGTATGGATCAATCATGGATTTGCCGCCGTTCACCTGAAAGAAGAAGAACTACTTTTCCTAACCGAGCAGGATAAGATACTAAGGCAACCTCTTGCGTTACGGCGGCAATCCAGTAATCAAACGGTCGCCGCATGGTCGCCATCGATGCCGGTTCTAGCGATCCTGGACGAGAAAGGCCTGGGCATATGGCGTCCAGAACTCAACACAATAGAGACGCAGTATCTATGGGAATCACTCGATATCGCCCGCCGGGTTGATCAGAGCGAAATCCTTTGGTCACCCAACGGCCAATCCCTCATCATCGTGCGTGAACATTTGCCGCGAATGAGTTATGAGCAGATGGAGGCGGCGAGTCCGAAAGAGATCGAACAATACCTGGAATCGAGAATGACAGACGTCGCCGTACTGCAAACGGCGCCACGCCGCGAAGTGCTTCGCACGGAATCGCTGCCGCGATTGACGCTTATCGAGTGGGAGGACGATGTTGCCTATCGGACGCGCCAGCACTTGCCGGGCCGATTTAATGACGCCTATCTGCGCAGGCTCGTCCATAGCCAAAACTGAGTTATGGAGAAGGAGAATTTACTTATCATACAGGACAGGTGTGACTGATTTTTGTGAACCGCCTATTTCCCACAAGCTTCCAATTGTGGGCCGGAATCGGAAACGAGCGTTTCACAATCATCCGTCACACCCGTGGGCGCCGCGAACACAGGAGTTTGGGCCATTGATCCCGAACTAAACGTCCATCGGATCTCCGTCTTCTTCCAGGCATTGAGGCTAACACCGTGGCCGACGAAACCAGTTCTTCGACAGACAATATCGACTACGACGCGGACGCCGTGGCGCGGCTCCGCGACCTGGCGGAATCGTATCGGGCGCAGGGCAAGTACGCGGAGGCCGAGTGGCCCCTTCGCAGGGCTTTGGAGATGTGCGAAGCATCCCTTGGCGCCGATCATCTCGATACCGCGCTCTGTCTCAATAACCTGGCGGAGCTGTACAAGAATCAAGGGCGATATCAGGACGCCGGAGTTCTTCACAAGCGCGCGTTTATGACGAGGCGAAAACTGCTCGGCGATAAGCACCCGGCCACCGCCACCAGTATCAATAATCTGGCGGAATATTACGAAAGCCAAGGCAAGTACGATCGCGCGGAGCCGCTGTACCGGCATGCGGCGGCGGTTTTTGGCGAAGTGATGGGGGCCGAACATCCAAACACCGCAACAATCCTCAACAACCTCGCGGAGCTCTGCAAACGTCAAGGCAAGTACGCGGAGGCCGGGGCGCTCCATAAGCAAGCGCTGCGAATCTTCCAAAAGTCTCTCGGCGAGATGCACCCCGATACGGCGAGTAGCCTTAACAATCTGGGCGAATTGTATGGGATTCTTGGAAAGTATGACCAGGCGGAGACGCTCTGCGCTCGCGCGCTGGATATTCGAGCGCGGATACTGGGGCCGGAGCATCCCAGCACGGCGACCTGCTACCACGAGCTGGCGGCGCTGCGCCAAAAGCAAGGCAAGTACGCGGAGGCCGAGCCGCTGTATCGCCGCGCGCTGACGATCCGAAAGAAGACGTTCGGCGCCGAACACGCCCACACCGCCGCGACCGTCAGCAACCTGGCGGAGCTGTACAAAAGCCAGGGCAAGTACGAGCAAGCGGAAGCACTCTGCATCAAGGCGCTGCGCGCCCTGGAGAAGACACTGGGCGCCGACCACCCGAACACGGCGACAAGCCGCAATAACCTGGCGCAAATCTACGAATGCCAAGGCAGGCATACGGAAGCGGAGCCGCTTTACGCGCGCGCCCTCGCGAGTCTGGAATCCGCGCTGGGCGTCCAGCATCCCAGCGCGGCGACGGTTCGCGCCAATCGGGATAACAACCGAATGCTCCGAGACCAATCCCCGCGCGCCTAAAAGCAAAATAGGATCTATTGATTCGAGGAAACGGAGCGCTCCTCCAGCCCGCGCCGCAGGCGTTTGGTGTTGAAGACGACGCTGAGACTGCTGACGAGCATGGCGGCGGCGGCGACAACGGGCGGGGCGTGGCCGGTGATGGCGATAGGAATGCAGACGGCGTTGTAGAGGCAGGCCCAGAAGAGGTTCTGGCGGATGATGGCGGCGGTGCGGCGTGAAATGTGGAACAAATCGGCGAGGCGGGTGAGGTCGCCAGAGATCAGGGTGACGTCGGAGGCGCGCTGGGCGATCTCGGTTCCAGAGCCGAAGGCGATGCCGACGTTAGCCTGCGCGAGCGCGGGGGCGTCGTTGACGCCATCGCCGACCATCGCGACGACGGTTCCGCCGCTGGCTTGCTGCGCGGCGCGCAGGTGCGCCACCTTGCCGTCCGGGCGCATCTCCGCCGTCGCCTGCGTGACGCCGACGGAGTTCGCGACGGCCTGGACAGTCGCGGCGGCGTCGCCGGAAAGCAGCTCGACGCTCAGCCCCATGGCCCGTAATCGGGTGATGGATTCGCGGGCGCCGACGCGGGGGGCGTCGCCAAGAATGAAGAAGCCGCGCACTTCATGCGCGGCGCCGTAGAAGAGTACGGTGCCGCCAATCGCTTCTTCGGCCTGCGCGCGCGACAGAAGATCCGGCGATAACAGGGCGTTCTCCGACGCCGCGAGGGCGCGGTTGCCGACGAACCAGCGGACGCCGTCCACGACGCCTGTGACCCCGGCGGCTTCATGCCGCTCAAATCCCACGACCTCGCTCCGCCCCGGGCAGCCCTGCCCTTCGGCGTAAGCAAGCAACGAGCGGCCCAGAGGATGCTCGGACGATCGCTCCAAAGCCGCGACGGCCTCCAGGTCGTCAGGACGCCCCTGCTCGACCGTTTCAAAGCCGCGCACGGAGAAGACGCCCTCGGTGAGCGTGCCAGTCTTGTCCAGGATCACGTGACGGACACGCGGCAGCACTTCCAGCACTTCGGTATTGACGATGAGGATCCCGCGCGCCGCCGCCGCGCCGACTCCCGTGGTGATCGCCAGCGGAGTCGCCAATCCCAGCGCGCAGGGGCAGGCGATGACTAAGATCGAGACGACGCGAATGAGGACCTGCTCGGCGGAGTGGTGCGTCAGCGCCAGCGCCAGTCCCGTTCCAAACGCCAGGGTGATGATGGCGGGGATAAACACGCGTGAGATGCGGTCCGCCCAGCGTTCGGCGGGCGACTTCGTGGCGAGCGCCTTTTCCACGAGGGCGATCATCTGCGCGAGCGTGCCGCCGTCGCCAATACGCGTCACTTCCAGGGTCAGCGGAGCATCGGTGGCGACGGTCGCGCCGATCACTTCATCCCCCACACTCTTCGTCACCGGTCGGGATTCGCCCGTCAGCAAGCTTTCATCGACCTGGGCCGTCCCCGCGACGACGCGACCGTCGGCGGGAATGCGCTCGCCGGGGCGCACCAGCACATGGTCCCCCAGTCCCAGCTTGCCGAGCGCGACTAGTGTTTCGCGGCCGTCCGGCGTCAACACCGTCGCCTTGCGCGGCAGCAGGCCGTAGAGCAGCGCGACCGCTCCCGCCGCCTGTCCCTTGGCGCCGGATTCGATGTGCTTGCCGATGAGAACTAAGGCGATCAGCATGTCCGCCGTGTCGAAATAAACGTGGACGCTGTGATGCGCCATCGACCATAAACTAAATAGAAAGGCCGTCCAGGAGCCCAGCGTGATCAGTGTCTCCATCGTCGCCGCGCCGCGCCGCGCGGCCTGGGCGGCGCGCTGAAAGATCGGCCATCCGGCCCACATCACGGGAAGCGAGAGCGCCAGCGCCCAGCGCGGCAGGATCTCGCTCGCCTGCGCGCCTAGCGACTGCCAGTAATTGAGATAAAGCGCCAGGCTGAACATGCCCGCGTTCATCGCGAACACAAACGCCACCACCGCGCGCACAAAGTCCCCGCGCCGCGCCTTTGTCGCCGCCGTCGCGCCCTCCGCCCCTTTGTCCGAATAGTTCTCCGCCGTGTACCCCAGCCGCCGAATCCGCGCCGCGATGTCGCTCTGGTCGATCCGGGCCGGCTTGTAGGTGACGCGCACGACATCCGCCGCGAAGTAGACCTGGCAGTCCATCACGCCCTTCTCATGCTTCAGCGCGTTCTCGATCAGCCAGGCGCACGACGCGCACCACATTCCGCCGACCTGAAACGCCGCCTCGCGCGTCGCCTCCAGCTCGTTGTGCGGGTTGGTATTGATGGTTTCGCTGAGAACAGGCTCGGCGGGCGTATCGGGCCGGGCGATCAGGCCCATCTGGAGACACTGCTGATAGAGGGGAGCTTCGCGAGGATCGGCGCCGGGCGCCAATTGCCCGCTTTCGACGAGGATCTGGTAGACCTGACGGCAGCCGCGGCAGCAGAACACGCGCGCCTCGCCGCCGGGGACGGGCTCCGTGATCGGCGCATGCGCCGTCATTCCGCAAAGATCGCAGACGACGACGGGCGCCGCCGTGGATGTGGTCGCCATGAGTGATACTTCGCCTACTGCGAGTCTCCGGCCTGCGGGTTGGTGTTCTTGTACATCTGTTTCGGATGCATCGTGACCTGCGCGGTGATGGAGATCATCAAGCCGAAAAAGAAGATAAACAGCACCACCAGCGCCACCAGAAAAACGCTGCCGCTGGACGGCCGGTTGCGCGCCCGCAGCACCGGGCTGACATAATTCGTAACTTTGCGATTGCTCCAGCTTTTCGCCATGATTTCTTGCTTTCTTGGGGATCCCCTGGGGCCTATTCCCGCGTAATCCCTATTCCCCCGCGCTTTAGCGCGTTTTCCCCTTTTTCCCAGCAAGCCGCTTCGCGGGGGAAAAGGGGAGCCAATCATTATCGGCCATTCACACTCGACAAGAATGTGTGAAGATGATATTGTTTACAAATACTCTCCGAATTCTTCGTTGATACTTATCGAGCGAGCAAGGACCATAATTATGAGCGCCCCTTTTCCCCCTGGGTAAAAGGGGAAGGCGCGCTAAAGCGCTGGGGGAATAGGGCCATCCCCTATTCCGGCCGGTAAAACACCAGCTTCACCTGCGCCCGCTCTTTGGGCGACACCAGATTCAGCGTCACGACCTTGCGCTCGCCCGGCGCTGTTTCGGTTGCGGGGCCGGTCAGGATCAGCGGCGCGGCGCGCTGCTCTCGTGGGGCGAGCGTGAGGGTCGAAGCGCCGTGGATTTCGGCGCGGGCGTTCATGCCGTCCACGGATAAGGCGTATGTTTGCGGCTCGGGAGTTCCATTCTCCACGGTCAGCAAATAGTCGTTGTGGATTCCGGCGGCGTCCTGCGTAATCGCGCCGTTCGCGATCGCCGTCGCCGTCATCTTTTCATGGCCGAATAGGGACAGCCCGACATAGCCCGCGAAGACGACCAGTGTCGCCAGCACCCAGAACCGGGTGGCGTCCCAGAAACCGAGGCGCTGCTTCCAGGTAAGATTACTGGCGGCGCGCTCGGGCTCTAGGCCGTAACGATATTCGATCAGCCCGGCCTTGCCGCGCTTGCCCAGAACGTCGTTGCAGGAGTCGACGCAGACGCCGCAGTTGATACAGGCGAGCTGTCCGGCGCCGTTCTTGATATCGATCCCCATCGGGCAGTCGACGACACACTTCCCGCACTTGATACAGTCGTCCTCGCGCTCATTAAGATAGCGCACGGCGAGGGTGTTCTTGTCCGCGACAATGCCCATCAAGGGGCCGTAAGGACAGGCGGAGTAGCAAAATTTGCGGCGCACCCAGAGCATGTCCGCCGCCACCACGGCGGCGATAATGTAGACGGTGAGCGCGGCGGGAACGTCCGTCCACGGCCGCAGCGCGGCGTGGCCCACATCGGAAGGCGACAGCCAGTAGGCCGCCACAGTCATTCCCGTCCCTACCGACATCGCCAGCAAAATCAGCGACCAGACACCGCGCGACAGCGCAAAGCGCGGCTGGCCAGGGCGCGTGCGGAACGCCTTATCCAGCCGTTTTTTGAGCGAATCGGCGAAGTCGCTCGCCATCGTCTGCGGACAAACCCAGCCGCACCAGAGACGTCCGTAAAGAACGGACACCGCCACCAGCGCCCAGGTGGCGAGCATCGAGACCCAGAACAGCATCAAAAGATCCTGCGCCGCCGTGCGATGCCACGCAAAGTAAAACTCATGGCGCCGCACATCCAGACGCATGCCGTTTGTCAGCGGCAAAGCCACCAAAAGAACGCCGCACAGCAATTGCACAACGCGCCGCCACGGATTCCAGCGCCCTTTTTTGGGCGCGGGCGACGGCTGGATAATTCGGTCAGTAAGGTCGATCGCCATTGTTCAAACCCGATACGAAACACAAAACGGGCGCTAACTTCCGCGCCCAAACTGTGACTCAATTATACCTGATTGCGCCAAACACTTTGCGAATTATTTCACAAAGTACCGGAACAATCAGAACCGCCCCGCGCGGCCCCACCCACCTGCGAAGCTTTCCCCAGGTGAGATAACAGAAACGACGCCGTGGGATTCTGGAAAAGTGATATAATGATCGCAAGAGGATTGAGTTATGGCGACGCAAGCACGCCGGCTCCATACGCCGGACGAATATCTCTCCATGGAGAGGCAGGCGGAGGTTCGCAGCGAATACATACGCGGCGAGATTTTCGCGATGTCCGGCGCCAGCCTGCAACATACGGACATTACCTTAAATGTCGGCAGTGAATTGCGCATGCAACTCAAAGGCAAACCATACCGCGCTTCCGTCTCCGACCTGCGCGTGCAAGTCGGACACGCGGGTTTGTACACTTATCCAGATATTGTCGTCACATGCGGCGCTCCACAATTCGCAGATGCGCATGTGGATACGGTTCTCAATCCGACGCTTATTGCCGAAGTACCTTCTCCCTCAACAGAAAGTTATGATCGCGGCGAGAAATCCATCTATTATCGACAAATACCGACGCTAAAGCAATACTTGCTGATTTCGCAGAATCGACCGCACATCGAACTTTACACTCGACAGGCCGAAGATAGTTGGTTGCTGACAGAAATAAGCAACCTAGATGGAGCGATACTGCTGGAATGCATCTCCTGCACATTGGCGATGTCGGAAATCTACGACCGCGTTGTATTTGAAACGCGTGCCAAATAGCCGTTTTATACAGCGCGATAATTACGCCGCGCCGTTTCTCTTTTTCCACCGCTCCCGAATGAGTTCGAGCGCCGCACGACATTCTTTTCTGGTTTTCAGCGATGCCGACTCGTCAACGTTTAACCGTTTCAAGCTTTTCTTCAACCCCGCTCGCAGTTCGGGCTTCACTTCTTTCCAAACTTCTTGATTATCGAGAACGATGCCGACAAACCTCACATAGTCAAGATCGATATCCTCTTCCGCCGGCGGTTGGAACAGCAGTCTGATATCTTCTATTTGATACTTAATGCTGGAGGACCAATGTGAAAGCAGAAGAAGCAAGCAGGCTGAAGAAGTCTTGTTATGGTAGCTCGCCTCAGAATCGGGAGTTACACCTGCCGCAATATCAGCGGTCATGTAAGCGCAGTAATGCGTCGCAACATTCGCTGTTGTCATCCAGTCGCCAATTGGCTGCTCGTTGATATAGCACTCCAAAACTCTGTGCGCCATATGCAGATTGGAGTATTGAAACTCGAAGCACTCCTCCAGCATCCAACGGTCAATTACCCCCAGGTTTTTACGCTGCAATATCTTCTGACGATCCTCTTCACTCAATGCCATCCTTTAACCTCCAATCATTTCCCGCCAAGTAGCACACGCAGGCCTTCGCCCGCTTCTTCGTAAATTTGCTTGGATGCGTCCACGATCCCCGTCATATGCAGGGCGCCGTGGATCAATCCCGGCAGGCGCTTGCGGTGGACGGGGACGCCGGCGGATTGGAGTTTGTCGGCGTACTGTTCGCCGTCGTCGCGCAGAGGGTCGTATTCGGCGGTGAGAATGACGGCGGGGGGAAGGCTGGTGAAATCGGGGGCGCGCAGGGGGGAGGCGTCGGGGCTCGCAGCGTCGGCGGGGTCGCTGAGATAATAGTCCCAGCAGGTTTCCATGGAGGCGCGCGTGAGGGAGTAGCCCTGGGCGAACTCGGTGTAGGAGGGCGTGTCGAAGGCGCAATTGGTGACGGGGTAGATGAGAAGCTGGGCGGCGATGGGGGGACCGCCGGCGTCCCGCGTGCGGCGGGCGACGGCGGCGGCGAGGTTGCCGCCGGAGCTGTCGCCGGCGACGATCAGGCGCGATGGATCTCCGCCCAGGTCGGCGCCGTGCGCGGCAATCCACTGGGTGACTTCCCAGCAGTCGTTGAGCGGGAGCGGAAATTTGTGCTCGGGGGCGAGCCGATAATCGACGGAAACCACCAGGCAGCCCGTCGCGTTCGCGAGCTGGCGGCAGGGCGTGTCGAAGATGTCGAGCGTTCCCCGGAACCAGCCGCCGCCGTGACTGAAGACCAGGATCGGCGGGGCGGCGGCGGCCCCCAAAGGCGTATAAGCCCGCACGGGGATATCGGCGTCCGAGGCTGGGATGCGCAGGTCCTGCACGCGATCGACGGCGGGCGGCGCCGCCTGCCACGCGATCAGACCTCGAGCGGCGGCGCGCGTCTCTTCCATGGGAAGCGCGCCGATGGGCGCGGCGCCGGCGGCGCGCATCTTTTCCAGCAGGGCGGCGACTTGTGGATCGAGCGGCATCGAATCTCTCCTGACGGCGGTAAGCGGTATTTCGTCAAGAATACCCCGTGGCCGTCATGCGAGGCAAGCAACGCGAGCCAAAAATCATAAGGACAGGGCGGCGGATGCGACCGACGCGTCCCGTCAAATCAGCCGCTGCCCGCCGTCCACATGCAGCGTTTCCCCCGTGGTGAAGGTGTTTCCCATCAGATAAAGCGCCGCCTGCGCGATGTCTTCCGGAGCGCCGATGCGTCCCACCGGAAGCCGTCCCGCCATCTGCTCGAACAACGCCGCTTTGTTTCCGCCGCTGATGGTGTCCCAGACCGGCGTATCCACCCATCCCGGCGAGATCAAGTTGACGCGGATCGGCGCGATCTCCAGCGCCAGGGCGCGCACGAACCCAACCAGTCCGGCGTTGGCCGCCGCCACAATGGAGCCGCGCGGGCCGGGCCGGTCGGCGGCGATGCCGCCGGTGAAGGTAAAGGAGCCGCCGGGACGGATCCGATCGACGCCGTGCTTCACCAGCAGCAATGGCCCGATCAGCTTGGAATCGAGAGTTCGGCGGGCGTCGTCGATCTCGAACTCGCGCACCGGCTGATACGCCGCCGAGACGGCGGTGCAGAGGAGATGATCGAACGATCCCACCGATTCCAAGAGCGTTTTGACCTGAGACTCATCCGTGGCGTCCGCGACACTCGTTTGAATTCGCTCCCTGTCGCCGATGGCAACCGCCGCTTGATCCAGCTTCTCCTGAGAACGGCCGACGATCACGACCTTCGCGCCGTCCTTCCACGCCGCGCGAGCAATCCCTAACCCAATTCCCGATCCGCCTCCCACAACAATCACAGTTTGATTTGCCAGCGTCATTGGATACCTCTTCCTAAGTATCTTGAAGTCAAGATACTTTATTTCAAGATACCTTGTTTTCTCCGCGCTTGTCAAGCTATAATCTTCCATGCGAATCGATAAAGTGGATGAGATTTTGGCGCAGTGGCGCCGCGAGCAGCCCGAACTCAATACCGAGACCATCGCGGTCGTCGGCCGTATCTTATTGTCGGCGGAGATGTTAAAGGCGCGCATCCAGCCGGTGTTTGAGAGCTATGGCGTCAGCTTTGGCGGCGGCGACGTGCTGGCGTCGCTGCGCCGCAATGGCCCGCCATACGAGCTTTCCCCCACCCAGCTCTACCGCGAATTAATGCTGACCTCCGGAACGATGACGAATCGCCTGGATCGATTGGAGCGCGACGGTTTCATTATCCGCCGGCCCAACCCCGACGACCGGCGCAGCGCCCTCGTGTGCATGACGCCCAAGGGCTTAGCGACCATCAACACGATCATGCACGAGCATATGGAGAACGAACAGGACCTTCTTCATGCGCTCAGCGCCGAGGATCAGCAGCAGCTGGCGGGGCTTCTTTCGCGCCTGATTCTCAGTCTCTAGAAGGCGTCTTAAAAAATTGCTAAGATATTAGCATCAATCTCTTGACATTGCGCATTCTCGGTGCTAAGATATTAGCATCGAGGAGAATATCCGATGTCCAAGCCGTTATCGCACAAACTCAGCCGCCGGGAGCGGCAGATTATGGATATCGTTTACCAGCACGGGCAGGCGTCCGCCGCCCAGGTCATGGAATCGATGCCCGACGCGCCCAGTTACTCCGCCGTGCGCGCCCTGCTGCGCATCTTAGAGGACAAAGGGCACTTGCGCCACATTCAGGAAGGCGCGCACTATGTTTTCCTTCCCACCCAGCCGCGCCAGAGCGCCGCGCGCTCGGCGATCGAGCAGGTCGTGCAGACATTCTTCGGCGGCAGCGTCGAACGCGCCGTCTCCACCTTGCTCTCCGACGATGAGACGCAGCTTTCCGATCGTGATATCGCCCGGCTGACCGCCCTCATCGCGCAGGCAAAAGCGGAAGAAGCCAAGCAAGATTCATAAGACGCCCACGACGACCTTCAGGAGACAAGGCAATGAATGGATCATTATATAGCATTGCAATACAGCACTGGGGATTGCCTGCGCAGCGACTGCTGCTTGCGCTCGCCGATGTGTCGGCGAAATCAATTCTCCTCTTCTTGGCGGCCGGCGTGCTCGTCCTGGCCCTGCGGCAGGCTTCGGCGGCGCGAAAGCATTTGATCTGGCTGCTCTGCCTCGCCGGCATGCTTGCGCTTCCCCTCTTCACGGCGCTGATCCCAGGCCGCGAAGTGCAGGCAGTTCAACAGGCGTTTCATGTGGACGTCATCCAAGCAAAGCAAACGCCGGACAAGGACGCTCCCAAGCCTGTCCCGGCTTCCTCCGGGATTGCAAGCGTGAACGGCGCTCCCTCCCCAGCGGCGGTCACCCGCCGCACACACGAATCCCAGCAGGATAGCGCTCGCAATCGCCCTTTGCCATTCGATGCATGGAAGATTGTGATTGGTTTCATGGCGCTTTGTTATACGTTCTTCTGGGCGCTCGGCATCCTCGTTGTTTTTGCCCGCATGGGTTTCGCTCTGCTGCGCCTGCGCTGGCTCCAGAAAACGCTGACGCCGATCACACACGAGCCGACAGTGCGGATCGCCGCGCACGTCGCCGCCCAGATGGGGTGGAAGCGCCCGATCCTGCTCTATGAGGGCGACGCGGTCGCGACGCCCATCACCTGGGGAGCGCGGAGCCCCATCGTCGCGCTTCCCCTCGCAGCGCGGGAATGGCCGGAAGCACGGCTGCGCGCGGCGCTGCTGCATGAATTCGCGCATATCCAGCGCGGCGACTGGCTCGCGCAGATGCTGGCGTTTTCCGTGTGCGCCCTCTACTGGTTCCACCCATGCGCCTGGCTCGCGGCCCGATTTATGCGCCAGCAATGCGAGCACGCGGCCGACGATTACGCCGTCACGCATGGCCTGAAGGCGTCGGACTACGCTGCCGAGCTGCTCGAAATCGCCCGTTCACTGCAATCCCGCAGAAGCCCGCGCTTTGCGGTGGCGATGGCGCCCCGTCCCAGGATAGAAGCTCGCCTTCGAGCGATCCTCGCCGCAGACCAGCGCCGCGATCCCGTCACGAAGCGGCTCTGGAAAGGCGGTCTGGCGGCGACGGCGTGCCTGCTGCTCCTCGGCTCGGCGGTTCGCTTCTCCTCGCGAGCGACGGGAACACCTGGGATCGACAGACCGGCGTCGGCTCCATCACCATGGGACAACGCAATCGTCGCTCCCGCTCCCGATGCGCCGGTCACGCTGCCAAACGGCGCCGTGATCCGTCTGGCGGGTGTCGCGGACACGCAGGGAAACCCCAACCACTGGTGGTCTCCCAGCGGCGGCCCCGTGGCGCAGAGCCTTCTCAAGAACACGCTCATTTACCCCAGCATGCCGTCCGGCGCCCAAGGGCGTGTCTTCGCAGCCTCGATTCAATATGACGTTCACAAACAACCCATGGCTTCTGGCGCGCCGCCGCCGCCCTGGGATTGGGTCTATCTCCATTCTCCGGAATACGGCGCCGTTTACTACACCAAACCAACTTTGATGGATCGCATCGAGCCAAAGCTCGAAAAACCCGACCTTTCTCGATTCCAGGAGCATGAAACACGGTCAGGAGCCGCCGTCACTTATCAAATGCTGGACAGCGCTCCTATCGCGGCGTCTGCGCGGACCGCAACCGTGCGGGTCGCGTGCGCCGCCGGCCTATGGACCGGAAAAATCCGCTGCAAGAAAACCGCCGGAAAAATCTATATCGAAATGCCGGGCGGCCCTGTCATCTTCACGTTGGTTTCCAATCCCCATCATTTGAAAGACGCCAAGGCGCTCGCGCGCGCTAACGCCATTGTCGGGGTATCCGATTACTTTGGCTCCGCAGAGGTGGACGGAGTGATGCGCGAGGTGAGAAATTTCGATCGGGATGTGGTCGCCCTGGACTCGGGCGGACGAGCTATCTACGATATCAAAGGCTACAGCATGCCGAGCGGCGCCGGGAAAACAGAGCAGCAAGGTCTTATTCCCATCCCGATCCTGAACCGCACCGCAGCCTTTGAACTGCGCGCACGACCGTATTACTGGGCGGAGTTCCGGAATATCCGCCTCAAATCCCAATAACGACAGACCATACGGGGACTTCGCAAGTAGATCGGCCTACTTGCGAAGTCCCCGATTGACAAATACCAATCTAAACGTTACAATGAACGAAATTATCGTTTATTTTCTCAGGGAGACCGTTTAGAGATGCGACATCATTGCTGGAAATTTGGGGCGCTTGCGGCGATCACGACGGCGGTGCTGGCGGCGCCTGCCGGCGCGGCTTCGGGGCGGCTGACGGTCAAGGCAGACCAGCCGGGGGCCAGAATTAGCCCAATGCTTTATGGTCTGATGACCGAAGAGATCAACCACTCTTATGACGGCGGCCTGTACGGCGAGCTGATCCAGAACCGGGTTTTCAAGGACGACGCCGCAAATCCCGTCCACTGGTCGGTGGATTTGAACGGCGGGGCTGCGGGATCCATCGCGCTCGATGCTAATCAGCCGATCCCGGATACGGCGCTGACCACGTGTCTGCGTCTGGACGTATCGACGGCGGGAACGGGGCGCGGCGTGGGCGCCGCAAACGACGGCTACTGGGGCATTCCCGTCAAGCCCAGCACAAGCTATCGGGCTTCGTTCTACGCCAAGGCCGACGACAACTTCAAGGGGCCGCTCACGCTGACGATCGAGAGCACGGACGGAACCCGCGTCGCCGCGCAGGCCGCCGCTCCTGCTCCGGGCGCCACTTGGAAGAAGTACACGGTCACGCTGAAGACGGACGCCGCGGTCACGGAAGGATCCCAGTATCGCTTTATCGTTTCCGCCAAGGGAACCGGCGCCGTCTGGCTCAACCAGATCTCGCTCTTCCCGCCCACTTTTAACAACCGTCCCAACGGCAACCGCATCGATCTGATGGATCTTCAGGCGGGCATGTCGCCGACATTCCTGCGCTTGCCCGGCGGTAACTATCTGGAAGGCGGCTCCATCGACGAACGGTTCGACTGGAAGAAGACCCTCGGCCCGATCGAGCAGCGGCCGGGGCACCAAGGCCCGTGGAGTTATCGTTCAACGGACGGCCTCGGGCTTCTGGAGTTTCTAGAGTGGTGTGAGGATCTGAAGATCGAGCCGCTGCTCGCCGTCTACGCGGGATACTCCTTGGACGGCCAGCATATCGAGCCCGGCCCGGCGCTGGCGCCGTTCGTGCAGGACGCACTGGATGAGATCGAGTATCTGACCGGCGACAAAAATACAACCTGGGGCGCGCGGCGCATCGCCGACGGCCACCCGAAACCATTCCCGCTGCACTATGTCGAGATCGGCAACGAAGATGAGTTCGATAAATCCGCAAGCTATGACGGCCGCTACGCGCAGTTCCAGGACGCGATCAAGGCCAAATATCCCAAGCTGCAATTGATCGCCACCTCGACCGTCACCCAGCGCAAGCCCGATCTGATCGACGACCATTTTTACAGGACGGCGGCGGAGATGGAGCGCGACAGCGGGCATTACGACAACTACGACCGCAGCGGCCCGAAGATCTTCGTCGGCGAATGGGCGTCGCAAGATGTGAGCACTCCCTGGGTCGACGCCGACAAAAAAGGCCCCACCCCCAGCCTCTCCGCCGCGCTCGGCGACGCCGCTTGGATGATCGGCATGGAGCGCAACTCCGACATCGTCCTGATGTCCTGCTACGCCCCGATGTTCGTCAATGTCAACAAAGGCGCGCGGCAGTGGGCCGTAAACCTCATCGGGTACGACGCCAACGCCAGCTTCGGCTCGCCGTCCTACTACGCGCAGGCGATGTTCGGCGCGAACAAAGGCGATGTCGTGCTGCCTGCCGCCGTCACGCTCGCCGACGCCCCCGTTCAGCCGGCGCCCAAGGGCAAGGTCGGCGTCGGAACCTGGGCGACGCAGGCCGAGTTCAAGGACATTCAGGTGACGCAAGGCGCCGCCTCGATCCTGCCGGCGGGCGACGTCCACTGGGCGCTGGGACCGGGAGAATGGAAGCAGGACGGCGGCGTCCTCCAGCAATCCAGCAATGCAAACGGTACGGACGCGCTGCTCGGCGACGCCGCCTGGACCGATTACACCTATCACGTCAAGGCGCGCAAGATCGGCGGCAAGGAAGGCTTCCTGATCAAGTTCCATGCCCAGGACAGCGACAACTATGTCCAATGGAACATCGGCGGCTGGAGCAACACGCGCTCCACGCTCCAGCGCGCGAGCGACGGCGCCGTCGAAGAGTTTGGCGGCTCCAAGCCGCTGACCGTCGAAACCGGCCGATGGTACGACATCCGTATTGAAGTCCAGGGCATGAAGATCCGCTGCTACCTCGACGACCAGCTCATCACCGAAGCCACCGACACGCCGTCCGTCGTCAGTCCGCTCTACACCACCGCCAGCCGCGATCTCAAATCCGGCGACGTGATCTTAAAAGTCGTCAACACCGCCGCCGACGCCCAAACGCTGGATGTCGATATCCAGGGCGTCAAGAACGTCGCCAAAGACGCCCAGGAGCACGTGCTGACAGGTCGTCTGCGCGACATCAACACCATCGACGCCCCCAAAAACGCCGCCGTCACCGATAGCACCCTCCATGGCGCCGGCCCGACATTCACGCACGAGTTCCCCGCCTACTCCGTCACCGTTCTGAGATTGAAGACGAAAAAATAGCCCGAACGCCGCATCCAATCGCCCCGCATCTTCGTTACTGAACTATCCGACGAAGACGCGGGGCAAACGATGGACCACCAAGCAAAAACCCACGACAAACACTCATCACCCTCCACAGGCGACCGCATCGCCACATTTTTGATGTTCGCAATGCCCACGGCGGCGTCCGGCGCCATCGCCGGCGTGATCTGGGTATTCTGCCATCACACCACTTCCCTTCCCATCGCTCTCGCGTTCACCGCCGGGGCGTTTCTCGTGGCGCTCATTTGCTTTTTCGCGACTTTGAAGGATCAGACAGATTTCATCGTCGTACCAATGATCATCATGGCGCTCACATTCATGATGATTCCCGTTTTTCACAAAGCGCACGAGCGGCGCCTGAGACGATTGCGGTATTCCTCGACGCACACAGTGCGAGCGGCGGCGCGTCAGAATTTGAGATCGCTGGTCGGCTAAACGGCGCCTTGCCGCCGGACAGGGATCCGCGCGGCGTTATTCGATCTTGGTCGAATCCGGCAGCGGCTCGTTCCCCCAGAGCGGGCCGCCGCCCATTTCGCGGCGCCAGCTGTCGCGCCAGCGATGGATGTCCGGCGGGAGGATTCTGGGCATCGGCTGCCGCTTTTCTTTGGGCAGGATCGCCGGGAACGGCAGGTGCGGCTCGCTCTGATACCAGTAAGCGACGGTCGCCAGATCGAGTGTCAGCGTGTTGGCGTGGCCGTGCTCGATCGACGCGCGCAGGGATTTCTCGAAGTAGATCGGATCTTCCAGGTGAAACCGGTAGCAGTGCGTGCGGCCGAAGAAGCCCGTTTCACCGTTCACCCGCGCATAGCCGAAGTACGGATGTGCGTAAGGTTCCTTGGGACACCAGGAAGAGTTGAAGTAATCCTCCGTCCCGGTGCCGTGCAGCGATCCCGGCCACGGCTCGCCGTCGATCAAAAACATGTCGTCGCCCTCGCCGTACCAGAGCGGCGTCGGTGAATCGACATAGTAATTCACGCCGACATAGTGGCCCGCGCCCTCGGCGTGCACAAAGACATGGTTGTTCGCGTCCGAGGGATTGATCGGCTGCACGCCCAGCGTCTCCCACTCGTTCTCCCGGTCCCCGCTCCGCGATTCCGGTCCCGGCATCTGCCGGTTCCACCAGGCGTGAAACCGCCCGACTTCCGGGCCGACGCCGCCCGTATGCTCCTCGTAATCGATATAGTAGTAAAAGTTCTTGATCGGCAGCTCGGACTGGTTCTCAATCTCAATGCGCGCGCCGTCGCCAAACGGCATCGGGAAGTAGCAGTTCAGCGCATTGCCGCCCGCCGGCGCGGCCGCCAGCGGCAGCGAAGCATAGAGGTAACGCTCCGCCCACCCCTGTCCAAAGAAATCCCCCAGCGGACACTCCACCGACGGCGACGCTTCCCCATCCCAATACATGCGCAAAATCGCATTGCGCTTGATCATCGGATCGTCACAATTGATCGTGATCCAGATGTGCTTGACCGCGCCCGCGCCCGCAATCTGGGCAAGCGACCGCGTTTCTCCCGCCTCGATGGGAACGAAATCATTGTTCCCCCCAGTGCGGTCATAGGAAGAGACGCGTTTCGTGCGCACGCCGGGGCGCAGTAGTGGAAGATGATCGAGAGGTCCGGGCATGGGGGTTCTCCTTTGTAATCGCGTTGTGCGTCGCGGGCTACTGCCCCGACACTTTGGTCACCGTACAGGAAGTAAACACCCAGGAGGAGTCTTTTGTCGAAATCGTATAAGGATAGTCCCCCGCAGACGGGGCGCTGATGAGAAAAGTCAAATGCTGCGGAGCGTCGGAGCCAGGAAGCGGCGTCGTCTGCTGTGCGCCGTCTGTTCCGAAGATATCGAAATTCACGGTTCCCGGAGTTGGGCCGAAGATCCCCATCGGAAAAACAACAAGGTCGGCAAGATAGAGACCGGGTCCGGGCGAGGTAACGCTCAGCTTCAGCGAGCTGGAAAAGGGACCAATCGACTGGGAAGACGGGGCGAAAAACGCCGAAGGCTCTTGAGTAACGTTCATTACCAAACACGGCGCGATGAGCATGATGTCGGCGCGTCCCGGCTCACTCTCATGACTGGGGCTGAGGCTGGCGTAGGGGATGGTCAGCGAATTGGCCTGCATCGGATGAGAGCTGGTTGCTAACAGCGTGTGCTTCTGATCGTTGGTTAAAGGAGCGATCATGTATGCTCGATGGATCGCCTCCGGCAGGAGGCGCAGTCCTGCGGCGTTGGCGACCGAGGAGATGGAAAACTTGGGAACAGGCTTGGCGTTTTCAAAACTCGCGAGAGGGCGCGCCGACAGCGGCTTATTATTCGCGGGACGCGGCGGCATTGGCGCCGCAGGGCACGAACAAGTGAAGCCAAGGGCGCAAGCCGCCGCAATTCCGAAAATGGTCGATCGTGATCCGCGCATAAGATCCTCCAGACAATTGAATATGAGATCGCGTACACCATCCTACCATTAAAACCTATCGCGGACAACCCCAGGACAAATGTTCGATGTTTGCTTGACATTCACCCGTCCCGTCCCGCATACTATTGCTGAGAACTACTATGCTGACATCCACTTTTGTACACGCCCCCGGCGTCGGACCCGCGACGGAGCAGATGCTTTGGAGCCAGGGCGCCATCGACTGGAAATCCTATCAAGATCGCGCCCAGGAGCTTCGGCTGCCGGCGCGGCATCGCGAGGCGCTGGAGACGACGGTCGCGGATAGTATCGCGGCGCTGGAGGAGGCGCGGATCGATTACTTCGCGCATAATCTCGCAAAAAAAGAACACTGGCGCGCGGTGAGCGAGTTCTCCAAGATCGGATATCTGGATATCGAGACGGACGGGGGATTTGGGCCGGATTCCATTACCGTGATCGGGCTCTACGACGGCTTCGAGACGCATACGTATCTGAAGGACAAGAATCTGGCGCAGTTCGCCTTTGAATGCCAGGACTATGATGGGTTTGTGACGTTCTTTGGGACGGGGTTTGATATCCCGTTTCTGAAGCGCCGTTTCCCGGTGCTGGAAAGCGTCTTCGCGGATCGGTTTCACGTCGACCTGTGTCCGCTGCTCAAGCGCCTGGGGCATCGGGGCGGCCTGAAAAGTATTGAAAAGCAGCTGGGGATCGCGCGCGTGGAGGAAGCAGACGGGCTGTCTGGAACCGACGCGATTCGTCTGTGGCGCGAATATCGTCGCGGGGGACGCCACTCCGAAGAAGCGCTGCGGCTTCTCCTGAGTTACAATCAGGAAGACGTCGTCAACATGAAGTTCTTACTGGACTATGCGCTGCCGCGCATGCGCGCGGACAGCGGCTTTCCGTCCGAAATCGTCACGGCGTAAGATCCGGTTTAAGATTGAGCCGGCGCGCTCTGCGCCGGCCGGGCCTTCCAGGCTCCGGAAATCCCCTCAAAAATTTGCAGCCGGCGCGTCACCGGCCCCATCATCGTCAGAATTCTCCACACGCCCGCGCCCCGGCGCGCCGCAATTCTTAGCTGACGCCCCAGATCCTCCAGAAACCCTTGCAGCTTCAGCAGCCATCGAATACCGTTCGAGTCGACATACGGGGACTGTGTGACGTCTACGACAACGACGCGCGCGCCGCTGGCGCGCACTCGGTCCAAAACATCCTGCGGGGATAACCCCGCGCCGTCCAGGGGACCGTCGCAGCGCAGCAGCAGCACACGTCCCAGAAGACGCTGAATAATACTCACGAATGGATCGCCTTTCCAAATCATCGCCCGTCGGGCGCGCAGGGGGAATTGGCGCGGCGTGCCGGCCACTCGATTATTACCCACGGACGAGGCGGAGGCAAACAGAAAAATCAGAGTCAGGCAGGCGAAAGCGCGGGAGAATCTTGGACACCGCGCGGAGAGCGCGGCGTCCAAGACGTCATCAGATCAATTGTTGACGGCGATGATCTTGAGGCGGCCGCCTTTGACGGGCGCGAACCAGACCTCGCCGTCGCCGATCATCACGCCGCGCCAGTTGACGAAAAGGTCCTTCTCGCGCTGGCGCGCGACGGCCTTCTTGACCTTGGGGGTGAAGATCGCCGGGTAACGCCGAAGAAACAGGGCGGGACTCACGGTCTGACCCGGCTTTCCGTGGACGCTGGTGTGCAGCGGAAACGCCGCCAATGAGGCGATCTTCTTCGCGTCATTGTTCGCTGCGGCGATCTTCAGCGTACGCAAAAAGAGCGCCACGGAGGCGTCGTGATCGATCCCCGCCACGGCGTACTTGCCGGCCGCCCGCGCGGGCGGCGCGGCGAAGACGCAGGCCGCCCCCAGGACTAAAAATATGGCGACCGCCGCCATAGAGGAACGCGTTCTCATTCTCGGTTTCCTATTCCCGCCGCAGCGGGGCCTTGCGAATCTCTCCCGGTAATCCGCCAGGGGCGGACGGCTTGAATGACAAACGGCGTTAAAGGCGCAGGAGCTTTCGCTTCGCCATCCGAAACTCATCCTCGGTGAGCGCGCCTATTTTGTGAAGATTGGAGAGGCGCTCCAGATCGGCCACCAGATCCGTCGGCGGCGCGGCGGCCTGCGTGTCTTTGCCCAGAGTCGCGTAGGAGGACGGGGACTGCCTTGGCGCGGCGGAGACATGCTCCAGCAGCGAATCGAAGGTCTCCGCGGGCGCTTCCGGCGCGGGCGCTGCGGGCGTCTCCGCCGGGACGACGGGGGCGGCGGGCTCCGGATGCTCTTCCGTAGCCGTGGCGGTCGAATGAACGGGCGCTTCGGCGGGCGCGCTGTGCAGCTGCTGCATGATAGAGGCGCGCGCGGCGGCGCGCTGAGCGGCTTCTTCGATGGACGCGCGCTCGTCGGCTTCCCGCTCGCGCTGGATCTGCGCGAGACGCTCGGCCTCCATCTCATGCTGCCGTCGCTCCATATTTGGCCGGTCGATCTCGTAGCGCACTTTCTTCAGAAAGGCCGCCGCCTGCGCCTGCACGCGCTGATTCTGCGCGGAGCCAAACCCGACGTTCGACGCCGCAATCTCTACCCCGCTCCCCTCGGACAGCGGCAGGATCTTCGCCTCGACCTGCACGGGGATCTGGAGCTGCTCCGCCTGCTGTGTCTCCCGGACCACAATCCGCGTGCGCTCCTGCGCGACCACTTTCCACTTCAGCGACACCGCCGCCCGCTGGCACGCCAGCATAACCACGTCCGGGGGCTCCGTCATTACCAGTTTCTCTTTATAAGACGCCATTAACTCTGTCCCCTCTTTGGAATTTCGAATGTTCGTCGCCGCAAAATCTGGCGCCGTAATATTCCCTCATCGTAGCATGAACCGCAAGCGCCGTCAATCGGACGCCGCATGTGTGTTATACGGTCTGGAATGGGTAAGAGTTCACTATAGTTTTTGACCGCGCATTGCGCGAGCCGCAAAAGGAACATCACATGAAAGCACGATATCCCATTCTCGCCGCACTCGGCGTTTTCGCCGCTCTCGGATCCGCCAGCGCTCAGCCGGCGTCCTCCAGCGCCGTCTTTGTCGGCGGCACGCCCGTGATGCGCGTCCGCGTCGCCGCCGGCGGCATGACGCCCGAACAGCGCGCCGACCAGATCCAGCAGCGCGTCAACCTCGCGCTCGGACACGGACCGATCGCCGCCTCCGACATCACCGTGGAGCCGTCCGGCAATGAAGCGGTCGTCAATGTCAAAGGCCAGCTGCTGCTGACCGCCGACTGGGCGACGGCCCGGTACAACCAGAGCACTCCCATGGAGCTCGCCCAGACCTGGGCGGACAACATGCGTGGCATCCTGCCGTCGCTGACCCAGGCGAAATAATCGGATTTTCGCCCAGCCCGAACGTTTCGGACCGGATATTTCTATAGAGGGAATTTCGGCGCTGCGGCTTCAAGATTTTGGAGATCGAGCGCAGGCAGAGGAGCAGTCACGTGGCAAAAACAGTAGTCGGGCTTTTCGAAGATTCGGCGCGGGCGCAGGCGGCCGTTCAGGAGCTGATCCAGGCGGGCTTCCCGCGCGGCGATATCGGCGTGATCGCCAACGGGGATGAGGACGGCGCGTACGATGAGACCACGGCGGGCGGCGTTCACCACACCACCGGCGAAGAAGCGACAAGGGGAGCGGAAACCGGGGCGGTGATCGGCGGAGTCGCCGGACTGCTGGTGGGGCTGGGCGCGTTCGCGATTCCCGGTATCGGACCGATCGTCGCCGCCGGCCCCATCGCCGCGGCGATCGCCGGAATCGGCGTCGGCGCGGTGGCCGGCGGTTTGATGGGCGCGCTTATCCATGTCGGCGTTCCCGAAGATGAGGCGCGTTACTACGCCGAAGGCGTACGTCGCGGCGGTACGCTCGTCACCGTCAAGGCCGATTCGGATTCCGCCGACCGCGCCGCGAGTATCTTCCAGACCCACCGCGCGCTCGATATCGGCAACAGTGTCGGCGCATCGAGCGGCGTGGTTTAGGGCGTCGTCTTAACGCTTGACCGGGAGCGGGGCGGGCGCGGGAGCCTCGCCGGCGTTGTCGGCGTGGGTCACGCAGTTTTTGCCGGTGCGTTTGGATGCTTGGAGCGCTCTGTCGGCGTACTCGATCATCACTGGGATTTCCATGATCGCCGGCGTCAGCGTGGCGACGCCGACGCTGACGGTGATGGCCCGGTTCGCCCACTGGCCCGCGTTGATCGCCGCGCGGAACCGTTCGGCGATGGCGACGGCGCCGTCGCTGTCCGTATGCGGCAGGATGACGACGAACTCTTCGCCCCCATAGCGCGCGATCAGATCGACGCCCCGCGCGTTGTCCTGAAGGATCTGGGCGACGGATTTCAAAACCTCATCGCCGGCCGGGTGTCCAAAGCTGTCGTTGTACGCCTTGAAGTTGTCGATATCGAGCAGCAGCAGCGACAGCGGCATCGTATACCGCATCGAACGGGTGAACTCCGCCTCCATCCGCTCCTGGAACGCCCGGTGATTCTTCAGGCCGGTCATGCCGTCCAGCTTGGCCAGCTCCTCCAGTTTGCGGTTGATCGATTCCAGGCGGCTCTTATGGAACTCCAGCTCCACGCTGTAGTTGTTGATCTGCTCCATCTGCTCCTGAAGCTGGCGCTCATAGCGCTTGCGCTCGGTGATATCGCGAATCACGGCGCTGAAGAATGTCCCCTGCTCCGTATCCCAGGTCGCGAGAGAAAGCTCCAGCGGCGGCTCCCCGCCGTCTTGCCGGCGTCCCGCAATCTCAATCGTGCGGTTGAGGATTTTGGACTTATCTCCAGGCGCGGCGTTCGCGTAAAGCGACGGCAGGATCAGATCGAGCTGCCGGCCGAAGATCTCTTCCTCGGTATAGCCGAACATCTTCCGGGCCCCGTTGTTCCAGGAAATGATCTGATCTTCCTGCGTCACAGTCACAATGGCGTCGTTCGCGGACTGCGTCACGGAGCGGAATCGCAGCTCGGATTCCCGGCGCGCCATCTCGGCCAGCCGCCGCTCGGTGACGTCGTGGACGATCGAGTACTGGTGCAGGCGCCCGCCGATATTGACCGGTCCCGTATGCACCTCGACATCCCGGACTTCGTCGTTCGCGACGCGATGCCGTAAGTTATAGTATGGGCGATCCTCGGCGGCGGCCAGCGCCATCTCATCGCCGACTTTGCCGTCGTCAAAGACGTTGATATCGGACATCGTCCGGCGACGCATCTCCTCAAACGAGCAGCCGTAAAAGGCGCAGGCCGCCGGGTTGGCGTCCACGATCTCCTCCGTCTGCGCGTCGATCAGCAGCTTCACCGCGCCGTGATGCTGGAAGGTCTGTCGGTAGCGCTCCTCGCTCTGCCGCAGGGCTTCCTGCGTCTGCTTGCGCTGGGTGATATCCACGTTGGCGCAGATCCCCCCAATGATGCCGCCGTCGGCGTGCCGGATCGGGAAGGCGTTGCACAGAACGTAGCAAACGCTGCCGTCGGCGCGCAGGTCGGCGCGCTCGATGCCTTCAAACGTCTCGCCGCCGAAGACGCGGGCGACCACATCCTTCATCGCCTCCGATTCCGAGGGCTGGCAGATCGCCTCCCAGATCGGCTTTAGCAGCGTGTCTTCCGCGCCGATGCCGTACAGAGTTTCAAAAGCGCGGTTCCATTCGAAGATGCGCCCCTTGGCGTCGTAGCACAGACAGGCGACTGGCAGCCCCTGGAACAGCTCCAGAAAACGCTGAGACGCATATTCGTAAAGGATCGCGCCGTCGTGCATGTCCTCGTTGCTGATCTCCAGCTCCTGAGTCCGAGCCTCCAGTTCCTGCTTCTGGGCGGCGAGGCTGCGGGTGCGCTCCTCCAGCGCCTTGGTGACGCGCTTGCGCTTGTCAATCACGCACGTCAGATGCGCGACCGACCGCTTCATCTCCAAAAGCGTGGACGTTTGCCGCGCCAGCCGGCGCAGCGCCTCCCTCGCCTCGGCGTCGAACTCGCGCGGCGCGCGGTCCATCACCAGCAGCGCGCCCAGAACAAAGCCGTCCGGGGTGGTTAAAGGCGCGCCCGCACAAAAACGCACGCAGGCGGGAGCGACGGCAAACGGGTTGCCTTGAAAACGGGCGTCCGAAGAGACGTCCGAAAGGATGAGAAGATCGGGCTGTTCGAGGACGAGCGTGGAAAACGCAAGGGCGCGGGGGACCTCGGCGATATCCGCCCCGACGATCGCCTTGCACCATTCCCGCGAGTCGTCCACGAGCGTAATCGCGGCGATGGGGACCTGAAAAAGCGCCGCGGCTGTCGCGGCGATATCGTGAAACGCCTCTTCCCGAGGCGAGTCCATCTGCCGATAGCGCCGCAGCGCACTGATTCTGGCGGGTTCGTTCGTCAGCATAGGCGTATTCATGCGTGAGTGATCGCTCTGCCCGGACGTGCGGCGTGGCGTAGCGTGCAAATACCTGAGATTTCCGGCGCGTTCAAACGCGTCGGCTTTCCAGTTGTAGTATCGGAACGAGCCCGGTAAATCTATAGGCGCCGCACGGACGGATTCCCTAGAATCTTACGAGTCTTCACGGCTTCGAAACCGAGCTGATATGGCCGTCGGCGTAGACATAGTGATGCGCGCATCGCGTGTCCATCTCGCCGATGACAAGATCGGCGGGAGACTTGATGTCAGCCACGATCATTTGACTGTTTCCCCGGTAGACGAATTGGTTGTCTCCCAGAGAAAAGAGGCTGTTATCTTGCAGATACGGGAATACCCGATCTTGAACGCCGGGCGCGGGAGGCATGCGGCCATCGTAGTCCTGAGCGTACTGCGCCAATCCCAGACCGATTTGTCTCAGATCGGACGCGGCGATCAGATTTTCTTCCTCACAGCTCAGCTGCTCGCCGGAGTCCAGTTTTTCCCGCGCCGTCGCATCCCGTTTCACAAGGTCCGTGACGAACAGATCGCCGTGTGAGAGAAACGCGACCGCCTCGCCGGTTGGCGACCACTGCGGGCGCGGGGGATCGCCGCCCGGCGTTACCCCCAGCGGAGCGGCGGCGTACTTCTTTTTCTCCGTTCGGTTCCGAATCCAGATCGCGAACGCCCGAACATCGTCCATACGGTCAGAATCGGGCAGCGTCTCGGGAATGACATCGAGCGTTAGCAGGGACGATTTCGGATCGAGCGCGCCTGCGTCGGCGAAGCCGGCCCCCAGACGCAGGCCCGGATGCGCCTCCCAGTCGTCCGGCATTGGGACGCTCTCACTGGCCCCGCCGGCAAGATCGCTTCGGACATACTGAGTCGCCTCGCCTCTCGCCGCCGGACGTTTTTTGAAGAGCAGCGATCGATCGTCCAGCCATCCCAGAATCACATGCCCGGTCAGAAAGGGGATATTTTGCTGCATATCGTCCCCCGGGCGATAAACGATCAGCTCCGGATGGCCGCCGGCGGCGTCCGCCGGGTCCGTATTTTGAATGGTCGCCTCAAGAAGGACCCGGGCGCCGTCCGGCGACCAGGCGAATGTCGGAACCGAGCCGGGTCTCACCACGCCCATGCGCACGACTTTGGGCGACGCCAGATCTCCCAGCGTATCGTAACATTCGTACGTCAAATCGACTCGGGCCGGATTCGCGAAATCTCCATACATCGGCAGATCCGCGCCGTCCAGCGCCGCGAGACGCTGGACGATCAGATAACGCCCGTCGCCCGACCAGCCCGCCATCGAGATTTGGTCGCGCGGGCGCTCGCCGTTCAACCCCCAGGCCAGGCTTTTGGCGAGCGTCTTTTCCACCGGCTCGCTGCGCCACGGATCGACGAACTTAATCGCCGTCGACTTCGCGCCATGATCGATCACAAGGCTCTGATAGGCGATCTTCTCCCCGGTCGGGCTGTATTGGAATTCGGAGAGATGACCGCGAACGGTCATTTGACGCGCCGTCGAAGCCTCCAAAATCCGCCCGCTCCCCAGATAAACGCCATGAACGCCGCCCAACTGCCCCGGAACACTGTTATCGAGCCGATCGGCGGCGACCGGCAGCGCAATCCAGAGACATATCGAAGCGATCCCACAAGTCAAAACACGGCGAAATTTCATGAACTTCTTCCTCGCGATAGAAATCGCCATCCGCGATTTTACTTTTCCTGCGCCTTCACATGCCCATCGGCGTAGAGCACGATTCTCGCGCAGGGCATGTCCATCTCTCCAATGACCAGCTCCGCCGGAGCATCCAGACTCGCCAGTGACAGATTGGCGGGCGCGTGATAAATGAAGGCGTGGCCGCCCACGGAAAACACACTCTCGCTTTTGATATAGGGATAGATCTTGTCGTGAAATCCAGTGACCGAGGGATAGTTCTCGTCGTGATCCTGGGAGTATTGAATAATTCCCAGCCCGATCTGCTTCACATTGGACGTCGCGATCTGCTTTTCTTCGTCGCAGTTCAATGTCTCACCGACAGCGAGTTTCTCCCAAGCATTGGCCGGGCGCTTCACGAGAGTTGTCAGAAATAAATCGCCGTGCGCGATAAAGGCCACGGCTTTGCCGGTCGGCGACCACTGCGCTTGCGGCTTATAGTAGCCTGGCGTGACGCCCAAGGGAAGCACGCTGAATCTTTTGATTGCGGAATCGCGCTGAATCCAGACGGTGGAGGCCGGAGCCTGATCGAGTTCCTGCGCGGCCGGCAAACGGTGGTCGACGACAGCCAGGACCAGGGAAGGATCCTTGGGATCGGACGCCGGCTGCAGATCATGCAGTTCATCCAGATGCAGATCGGGAAACTTATCCCACCACTCCGGCTGCGACGCGTCCGATGCAGTTCCGGTCGCGAGATCGTATTGACGGTAGGCGGGCTTCGCGCCTTTGACCGTGCGAACCATCAAGAGATGCGCGCCGTCCACCCAGCCCAGTATCACATCGGCCGGGTCTACGGTCAGAGGCCGCAGCTTCGCGGTCAGAGGATCGTACAGATAATAACTCCGCTCACGCCGAGACGGCTTCCCGTCCCAGTGGAAAATCACTCGATCCACGAGCAGCTGGTCGTGCGCCGACGCCCAGGCGTATTCCAGTGAACCCTGGCTTTGCTCGGTATCAATCGACTCGACGGGAGTAGGATCGGAGGCGCCATCGGCCATAGTGAGGTCTCTCGATTCCAAATGGACCGAGGTCAGCGCCATGTTATGGTCCAGCAAAAGTTCGATGCGCTTAAAGAGAAGATATCGGTCATCCCCGGCCCACCCGACCATTCTCAGGAAAGGGAAATCTTCGGGGTCCTTCGCGTCTTTCGCGATTGGCATTTTGACCAGTGTCTTTATCTCAGGATCCTGCCGCCAGGTATCCACGATCTTGATGGCGAAATAGCGATCCCCATGATCGTCCACGGAGGTCACATAGGCGATCTTTTCGCCCGACGGGCTGAACTGGTACTCCAGAACGTTCTCACGCAGCGTAAGCTGCCGCGTGGATTCGACATCCAGGATCTTGCTCTCCCCCAGATAGATTCCATGGCCGTCTCCCAATGAGCCGGGAGCGGCGGCGCGAACGGGCGGCGGCGAGATGCAAAGCAAGGCGGCGACGGAGCATATGAGGAAGTGGCGAACGGTCATCAGGGCGCCTCCCGGCGAATTTCATAAGCAGACAACGGGAGAATGCCCGTCAAGGTTTCGTGTCTCGCCGCTCCGATTTTCGTTTGCTTGTTTTCGTTTACTTGGGGCGCCCATGCGGCAGGAAGCCATGGGAGGCAGCCCACGCCTCGGCGGTTTGCGTGAAGAGCTTGGCGACGGGCGTGGCCGTCTCCCAGGACCGTACGCCCAGGCCGACGCGGAAGTGGAACGGCGGATCCATCGGCAGGCACATCAGGCCGTCGAGATCGTCGGGCAGCGTGGTGCGCGGCATGAAGGCCACCCCCAGCCCCTCCCGCGCCATCAGAAAGATCGTGCGCGGATCGCTGACCGTATATTGGAAGCGAAGCCGGGCGTCGCCTTCGCCCAGCTTGCGCAGCGTCTCCGTCACCAGCTTGAACCCCGACTTGGGGATGATCAGCGGCTCGCGGACAAGTTCCTCCGCGCTGACCATCTCCAGACGCCGGAAGCGGTGGTCCGCCGGAAAGACCACGCAGATTTCGTCCTCGACCAGCAATCGGCTCTCGGCGTTCGGGGTGGGATGCAGCACGATCCCGACGTCCACCACGCTTCCCGCCACCCACTCCTCAACCTCGCGCGCCGTGCCTTCAAAGTACACCAGATCGACATCCGGATATTGCCGCTGAAACTCGCCCAGGATCCCCACCAGCAGACGGGCCGAGAGCGGATACGCCGCCCCCAGCCGCATGCGGCCCGCCGAAACGCCGCGCGAGGCGGCGGCGGCCTGACGGATCGCTTCCAGCGAGACCAGCGCCTCGCGGGTATGGACCAGCACCTCCTGTCCCGCCCCCGTCAGCGACACGCCGCGCCGTCCCCGCTCGATCAGCGTCACCCCAAGCTCCGTCTCCAGTTTCGCCAATCCATGACTGACCGCCGATTGCGTCAGCCCAATCTTATCGGCGGCGTCGGAGAAGTTGCCAGTCTCCACCACCGCGACCAGAAGCTCCAGTTGACTCAAGTTCATATGAGCGCCTTTCATGCAATCATGTGAAAAATGATTTGATTTCATTATACACAGCGAGCCATACTCTTGTCCAGTGCTCTCGCAAGAGACAAATCGGGAAGAAAGGCGGGAAGACAATGAGAGATTGGGATACGCCGACGGCGTTTGACGATCCTGTCAACGCGAGCATCCTCGCGATCGGCGAAGATCGATTGCGGGGGTTCCAGCCAGATCCATTCGGGCAGATCGCGGCGGGGTCCGGCGTGGAGGTCGACATTGTGATCGAGCGCGTCCGGGCCATGCTGCGCGCCGGCGTGATCCGGCGCGTGCGGCAGACTCTGCTTTCGATCAATCTGGCGCAGGGAGCGCTCGCGGCCTGGAAGATCCCCGAAAGCAGACTCGAGGACGCGTTCGATTATATGTTCCGCGAGGATCCCTTCTCCGGGCACGTCGTGATCCGCTCGACGGACGCGGGGACGCCCGGCGCGCAGTATCGGCTGTGGACGACGATCAAGACGCCGCAGGGCTTTTCTCTGGAGCGCCACGCCGAATTTCTCGCGGCGCAAGTCGGGGCCGAGAGTTATCGCCTCATGCCGGCTCGCCGACTGTTTGTGCTGGGCGTCGGACATGTGCGCCGGAAAGGTCTGGCCGTCGGCGACTGTTCGGAAGCGCCGGCCGACGCGCAGGACACGAACATTGTGACGCTGTCCGACCGGGACTGGCGCGTGCTCGGCGCCCTCAAGCGTGAGTTCACGCCCGAGGAGATCGTCCGCGATCTCTGGAGCGCGCGGATCGACGAGGCGAATATGAGCAGGAAGACATTCTACGCCGCCGCGCGGTCGCTGGACGAGCGCGGCGTCATCGGGCGCTTCTCGACATTTCTCGAACACGTCAAACCGGCGGACGGCCGGCGCGTCACGCGTTATAATGCGCTCTTTCACTGGGCGGTCCCCGAGGGACGCGAAATCGAGGCGGGACTTCAAATCGGGCGCTTCCCGATCCTGACCCACGCCTACTGGCGCGAAGCGGGACCGGAGTTCGGCAATGTCAATCTGATGGCCGTCGCCCACGGCCAGGACAAAGATATCCTGCTGGCGCACAAAGCGTCCATGGACGCGCATCTGGCGAACCTGGGGATTCCCGTCCACTACACCAGCGTCTTCTGGGGCGGACGCAGTGAGATCAAGCCCTCCGAGATCACCCCGGAAGCGTATCGTCGCTGGAGCGATTCCGTGGGGTTACAGCATGCGCCCCGGAGCGAAGAGGCGCTCCGGCGATGAACAACCAGGAGACTGTCCCCAGTTCTTCGGAAGGTTCGCGCGAGTGGGGCGATGGGCGCCCCGCCGATATCATGACGGTCGCGACGATCCGCGTCATCCTTGCGGCGGCGCGGGTCCTGCTGCTGGCGCAGGGATATCAACCGACGACTGTCAGTGAGATCGCGCGGGCGGTGAGGATGGCGCCTGAGACGATCATCCGATACTTTCCCAGCAAAGAACGCCTTTACGCCGCCATCCTTCGGGAAGACCTGGACGCGCTCCTGCGGGCGCTCCATGCGTCCCGCCAGCCCGCCGCCGACCCGCTCGCCAACCTCCTGCACGCGCACGACGCCGCAGCGGAGTTCGTCGCCGAGCACCGGCATATCGAAGGGTTTCAATTGCTGACCGAGGCTATCCTATCTCGTTGCGCGCTGAGCGAAGCGAACGCGGAGGCCGCCCACAACATCGTCTCGCATTTCGAGCGTTTGATCGAGGAAGGGATGGCGTGCGGGCAGTTCCGGCCGATGCACGCCCGCCGGACGGCGGCCCTCCAGCTTGGCGTATGTTTCGGCTGCGCGCGCCCCTTTCCGTTGCCGCCTTCGGAGGCGCAATCGCCAATGGGGAACGCCGAGATGAGGCGCGCATTCCACGACCTCATCGCCCGCAGCGTCCTCGACCGCCGCGCCCTGTAAAAAGACATCACTTTCACGCCGGCCAGAGAGACAGGATTCGAAAGCAAGGATCGGGGTGCGCTGGGAATCGCCGCTGCGCTATACTAGAGTCATGAAACGGGGACGCGGCGTCCCTGGCCGTGGGAGGAGCAATCCGATGACAACTATGACCCAGGAATGCGAAGCGACGACGGCGTCACCGATGCTGCTGAGCGACGACGAGCGCTGGGACGCCATTGCGCGGCGCGACGCGGCGGCCGATGGCGCATTCTACTATTCGGTGCGTACGACGGGCGTGTATTGCCGTCCCTCCTGCGCGTCCCGTCCGGCGAACCGCGTCAACATCCAATTCCACGCGACATGCGCCGACGCGGAGCTGGCGGGTTTTCGCGCGTGCAAGCGATGCCGTCCCGATGGAGATTCTCTGGCGCGGCGGCGCGCCGCCGCCGTCGCGGAGGCGTGCCGCCTGATCGAAGCGTCGGACGAAGCGCCGGCGCTGGACGCGCTTGCCGAGTCCGCCGGCGTCAGCCGCTTTCACTTCCATCGGATCTTCAAAGCCGTCACCGGCGTGACGCCGAAGGCTTACGCCGACGCCCATCGCGCGCGGCGCGTCCGCGACCAGATCGCCCATGGAGCGAATATCTCCGAGGCGATCTATGAAGCCGGCTATCAGTCGAACAGCCGGTTCTACGAAGCCTCCAACGGGCTGCTTGGGATGACTCCCACCGCCTTCCGCGCCGGCGGCGCGGGCGCCGTGATCCGCTTCGCGATCGGCGAAAGCTCCCTGGGACCGATCCTCGTCGCGGCGACGGACAAGGGTGTCTGCGCGATCCTGATGGGCGACGATCCGGAGGCGCTCGCCCGCGATCTTCAGGACCGATTTCCGAAGGCGCAGCTGATCGGCGGCGATCAAGAGTTCGAAACCACAGTCGCGCAAGTGGTCCGCCTGATCGAAACGCCCGCGCGCGGTCTCGACCTCCCTCTCGACATCCGGGGAACGGCCTTCCAGCAGCAAGTCTGGCAGGCGCTGCGCGAGATCGCCCCGGGATCGACGGCGAGCTACGCCGACATCGCGGCGCGCATCGGCAAGCCCAAAGCCGTACGCGCCGTCGCCCAGGCCTGCGCGTCGAACGCCATCGCCGTCGCGATCCCCTGCCACCGAATCGTTCGCACCGACGGCGAGCTGTCGGGATACCGCTGGGGCGTCGAACGCAAACGCGCCCTGCTGGACCGGGAAGCAGGCGCCTGACGGATTTCCTTCGCCGCGCTGTCCCAGCCGAAGCTCATGACCGATCCGGTCATAAGCTTCGGCGCGTCATTGCGTCCGCTTTGCGGTTATTTCGTCACCTTCACATTGCGCCACGACGCCTGCGCGTCCCAGGACGATAGCCCAATCGCGCCAAATGGACTGGAGGCGTCGCGCGCTTTTACCTTCACCTCCGCTGCCCGCTCGCCGGCGCGCTGAACGCTCGCGTCCAGCGAGTCGCCCGAGGCGCGAACAGTGATGTGATACCAGACGCCGATCCGCACGCCCTCCGGCAGCGTCACGGACGCGAACGGTTTCCAGTCACGGTCTTCCTCGCCGAGCGTAAGCGCGCCGCCGACGGATGAGAGGCGCGCGGCGTAACCGTGAACATCGTCCGGCCCAGCCCCTGGGTCCGTCACGCGAAACAAAAGGCCGGCCTGTCCCGGCGACAGCAGCTTGATATCGGCGTCCAGCTTGTAATCCGCCCAACCCGTCGATCCCGCCACGGCCTTCGCGGCGCCCGCGCTCCCGTAGGCGGCGCCGCTCAGCGACCACTCTCCGCCATAGTCGATCCAGCCGGCGTCCGTTCCGGCGGCAAAATCGTCGCGGTACGGCAGCAGATCCGTCGGACCCGCCTGCGTGCTTTCTCGCCCGAGCGGAGCGCCGCCCGATGGGACCGTCAAACGGATGGACTTGCCGTCGCGCGACGGTAAGAGACAGGGACTGTAAACGGTGTTCGCGTTCCCTGACGGTGAATACAAAGGCCGGGACGGCGCCGGCATCCACGACCAGGCGCCGCGCCCGGAGCGGGAGTTGAGTAAGACGATCTGCCCGCTTTCCGGCGCGCCGCCGCCTTTGGTCAAACTCGCCGAATGCGCCGCGAGCATCAGCCGGCCTTCCCGGTTCGGTCCTGGCGTCCGAACCAGATAGGGAGAGCCGATCAGGTACCGGCCATCCGGGGTCTCCGGTCGAGCGCCCAGATCGAAGGGCGATTCTCCCCAGCGATCCCCGTCCGGCGAGCGTTTCACATGGACCTCACAGCCGGGCGGTCCGCAGACTTCATAGCTCATCAAATACGATCCGTCACTCAGCCGCGCGACCGTCGCCATGCCCGGACGATCGGCCTGCCGGTCGCTGGCGACATCGGCGACCTCCGGTCCCCAGGTGTCGCCCCCATCGTCCGAGACGAGATGGGCCAGGATCTGGCTGTGCGTCGCAAACTGCCGCTCATCGGAAAAGTAGCAGACGAGCCGGCCTTGCCGATCGAGTCCAAGAAACGGCTCCCAGATGCCCCGTCCCGGGTTCACGCTTCCTCCCGTTTGAAAGGTCGAAACGTAGTCCCAATGAGCGCCATGATCGGCGCTGCGCCAGAGCTGGAAGTGAGTGTCCTTCGCCCCGCGCGAACCGACATTGCCGGCCAGCAGCAACGTCCCCGCCGGATAGCGTCCCAGAGCTTGCGGCAGTTCAAACAGAAACGGCTGCCACATGATCGGCCATGGATGCCCCGGCCCGCGCTCGCCATCGGACGCCGTTCCCAGAGCGCTCCAGGTCTGGCCGTCGTCACGGCTCTGCTGGATCAAAAAACTGCCCGGCGACTCATCGTTATTCCAGCGCTCAAATGTCGACAGGAGCACGCCATTGCGAGAGCCGCTATGCTCCAGCCGGATGACTCGCGCATAGGCGATGTTTTCCTGAGCGTCGCGCAGCGCATAAAGCGTCCCTCCCGGCGCATTCGCGCGCGTCCGCGCGACATACCCTCCAAAGCACACGCAGCACGCCAGCGCCAGCAGCGCCGCGGACGTAAACGTTCGCACTTTCATTGTCTGGCCCCTTCTTCTCCCGGTGACACATCTGACGTTTATTATAGCTGTAACGTTGCATCAAATCGCGCATGAGGGAAGAGATTCCAAAGCAATTTTCGGAGTGCGCCGGGAATCGGGAACGCGTTATACTCTGCTCAGAACAAAAAGATCGGAGATGGAAATGATGCAAAACGTTGCCGCGCCCGCCGGCGGGACCTTACAAGGCAAGATCGCGCTTATCACGGGCGGAAGCCGTGGAATTGGGCGCGCGATTGCGCTTCGGTACGCGCGGGAAGGAGCCGCAGTCGTCGTTCATTACAATCGCAATACAGAAGCCGCGCAATCACTTGAGCGAGAGATCACTGACAATGGAGGCCAGGCGTTTCTCGCTTCGGCGGATCTGGCGACCCTGCGCGGCGTCGAGACTCTCTTCGAGTCGCTGGACGCCGTCTTACGGAAGCATTGCGGGACGGATCAATTCGATATCCTGGTGAACAACGCCGCCATTGCTCCCCGCACAGCGCTGGAGGACACCACGGAAGCGATCTTCGACGAAGTCTTTGCCGTCAACGTCAAAGCGCCGTTCTTCATTGTCCAGCAAGCGCTGCCCAGACTGCGGGAGGGCGGCCGGATCATCAACGTCTCCTCGGTTGTCACGCGCATCGGCTACCCGGCCGAAGCCCCCTACTCCATGACCAAAGGAGCGCTCAACACCCTCACCCTGCTGCTCGCCAAACAGCTCGGCCCACGCGGCGTCACCGTCAACTCGCTGTCCCCCGGCGTCATCGACACCGACATGAATGCCCAAATGCTCAGCGCCCCCGCCGCGCGCCAGTACTGCGAAACCATCGCCGCCCTCGGCCGGATCGGAACCCCCGAAGACGTCGCCGACGCCGCCGCATTCCTCGCCTCCCCGGACAGCCGATGGGTGACAGGCCAATGCCTGGACGTCTCCGGGGGATCGTTTATCGGCTAAAAACGCATACCATAGCAGGCAATCGTAAAAATAGTCCTTGACTGCCTTGTCGTTTTCTGGCTAGAGAAGATTGAGAGAAGCGCCGATATAAGATAGCGGCTAAACGCATTTATACTGGAGGCTTCGCCGGCGATATCTCAGCGCAGTGCAGAGAACGGCGGCTCAAGGGTACCTTTATCATGAATCGGTTTCGGAAATTGACAACGGGTTCTAAGCTGATTGCCTGCTTTGGGCTTTGTCTGCTGCTGGCGTCGCTCGTCGGGGGTATGGCGCTCGTGCAGATGTCCAGCATGACCCAGGCGTCCGAGGGGATGCTGGGGGAAGTGGTCGCGGGGGAGAAGTGGCTGGGCGAGTTCCATGTGAACGCGCGCCGGCTGCGCACGCTAGAGATGGAGCATGCGCTGGCCCCGTCCGCGGATCAGCCGGGACTGGAAAACGATATGCTGGTCGCGGAAGCGGAGGCGGCGGAAGGTCTGCGGGAGTACGGGCGCACGGCCATGGACTCTTACGATGTCGATAACCTGAGACGACTGCAAGCCGATTGGAGCCGCTACCTCGCGATGCACGAAGCGGTGCTCCCGATCAGCCGGCGGCAAAATAAGGACCTGACTTACGCGGAGCTCAGCGGGGCGATGCGCGTTCAGTTTTTGAAGACGCGAGACTTGACGGACCGGATGGCGGATTGGAACTATCGCCACGGCGTCTGGTACGGCGTCCGCACACGACAGCTTTATCTTCACAGCAAGACCTGGGTGATCTGCCTGCTGATCGCCATGCTCGCCGCCGGGGGGACGATCGGCTTCTTCACCACCCGCTACCTGACCGGCGTCATGCGCGATATGGAGAACGAAGTCGCCGAGCGGCGTCAGGCGCAGACGGCGCTTCAGGCGCGTGAGCAGCGGTTCCGGGCGCTCATCACCAATTCGCTCGATGTCTTCGCCATTTTAAACGGCGAAGGCAAGGTGAGCTACATCAGCTCGGCGGTTGTCTCCATCTGGGGCGTGCCCGAGGAAAAGGTGCTTGGCACACAAGGACGAGATTGGATTCATCCCGACGATCAGGCGCGGTCTCAAGCCCTGCTGGCGCAGGCGCTGGAGACCCCGGGGCGCAACGTCACGACGGAACTGCGCATCCTGCACGGCGACGGGTCATGGCGCAGCTCGGAAGTCATTGTGAACAACCAGCTTGGCGACCCCGCCGTCGCCGGAATCGCGCTCACGTACCGGGATATCACGGAGCGCAACGCATTTGAAGAGCAGCTCAAGCATCAGGCGTTCCACGATGTATTGACGGGACTGCCAAACCGGGCGCTGCTCATGGACCGATTGGACCGAGCCCTCGCGCGCTCCCGTCGCCAGGGAATGGATGTCGCCGTCCTTTTCATCGATCTGGATAACTTCAAAGTCGTCAACGACAGTCTGGGCCACGAGGCGGGAGACAACCTTCTGACGATTGTGGCGCAGCGCCTGCTCTCCAAAGTCCGCCAGCAGGACACCGTGGCGCGCTTCGGCGGCGATGAGTTCGCGATCCTTCTGGAGGACGCGGCGCCAGGCGAGGCCGCCGAGATCGCCGAGCGCGTCGCGGCGGAGATGGGGCAACCCCTCTGCATTCAGGGCCGGGATATGTTCGTGACCGCAAGTATCGGCCTGGCGCTGAGTCTGGACAGCAGCGGCGACGCCAACGGACTGCTGCGGGACGCCGACATCGCGATGTATCAGGCGAAGGCCTCCGGTAAGGCGGTCACCGTGACCTTCGACCGCAGCATGACCGCCCGCGCCGCCGAGCGTCTCGAGATGGAAAGCGAGCTGCGGCGCGCGATCGAACAGGGCCAGCTGCGACTTCATTACCAGCCGATCGTCTCCCTGGAGACGGAGCAGATCAGTGAAGTCGAAGCCCTGGTGCGCTGGGAGCATCCGACGCGCGGCTTGATTCCGCCCGGCAAATTCATTCCCATCGCCGAAGAAACCGGCTTGATCGTACCTCTGGGAAAATGGGTTTTGGAGGAAGCGTGCCGCCAGGGCCAGGAATGGCGCGAGGCGCATTCCGAGAATCTTTCGCTGCTGATCGGCGTCAACCTCTCGACCCGCCAGTTCCAGCAGGAGGGGCTGATCGAGGAGATCAAGGAAATACTGGAGCGCTCGGGCTTGCCGCCCGCAAGCCTCAAGCTGGAGATCACCGAAAGCCTGATGTCCGCGCGTCCCGAGGACACCATCGCCAAGCTGGAGCAGCTCCGAGCGATTGGCGTGCATCTGGCCGTGGATGACTTCGGCACGGGCTATTCCTCCATGTCGTACCTCGCCAACTTCCCGGTGGACACCCTGAAGATCGACCAATCCTTCGTGCAGCGCCTGGGCAGCAACAGCGAATCCGACGCGATCGTGCAGGCGATCATGACACTCGCCAAGGCCCTGAACCTGCGCGTTACCAGCGAAGGCATCGAGACCGACGAACAGCGCGCCCTCCTGCGCGGCATGGGCTGCGACCGCGGCCAGGGCTACCTCTTCTCCCGCCCTTTGACGAGCCTCGCGCTCACCGAGCTACTCACGAATCAATTCCTCACGAACCAAAGCGACAACATCGAACGCCGCGCCGCCTAACAATAAAACACTTCCGGACGCCTACCGCCGAAACTCCCTGTGATAGGCGTCCCAAATTCGCGCCTCATACCGCAGCGCATAATCCTCGGCGTACTCTTCGCCCCGCCCAATCTTCTTCTGCCGCCGTGAAGTCATCCGATCGTGATGATGCCCCAATTCATGCAATAAGATGTGCAGCAATTGGTAATCGCGAATCGACGCCTCATCGAACTTGCAGAGATAATATCCATCGTCCATCGCTTCACACGGCACGCCCAGACGCTCAAAAACTTCCCGATGGTCGTTGTAGAAGCCTTCGTTGCATTCGATCCAATGGCCTGTTTCCCAAGCGCAAACCTCAATCACACCGAGATGATAATAGCAACCAGCCATATCATGCCCACCCGGCGACAGCACAATCGCATTCAGGCCAACGGCCAGACAGTTCCAATCCGGCAGCAGTTCTAGAAAGCGATAAACATCGTTTTTGCTGAGAACATGCTTGTACCCATCCCCCGGCCGCTGACGATCCACCTGCACCATGCGCGGCGTCGGAGCCCAAAAGTAATCCGGACTCTGCGTCCATTTGTTCTTCTTCCGAACCGTCCCATCCACAACCTTCGGCGTCGACTTGCGATTCCCGCGCAGCATGGCCCAACTCCCTTAAACGAATATGAAATACGTAAGCTATATCGGAGATGGGTAGCGCCGTGGTAAATGGAGTATCTCAGAAATGCAAAACCCCTCATCGCAGATGACAATGAAGGGTTGGTGAGGACAAGCATTTACGCCGACGCGCTGCGTACGCCGGTTCTTCCGACGGGGCGCGGGGGCTGTTTGGGGGAGTCGACGACGCCGGGCTGGCCGTCTTTGGGGAGGGCTTTGGCGAGGACTTCGACCATTTCTTCCACCGCTGTGAGCATGCGGGCGGGAGTGTCGGGGGTCGCGAGGAAGACGACGTCGGGGAGGAACTGGTGCTGCATGTAGAGGCGGGCCAGTTTCTTGATCGTGTCCATCGGGATGTGGGTTCCCTGAAAACGAATCGCGACGCGGCGTTTTTCGGCGACGATATTGCCGATGCCGACTTCCAGGCAGCGCAGACGCAGGCGCAGGGTGGCGAGCAGGTTCCAGACGGAGCGCGGGGGATCGCCGTAGCGGTCTTCGAGCTCCTCTTGAATGCGCGCGACATCCTCCATGCGGCGGACGGCGGTGAGCTTCTTGTAGATCAGGATGCGCTCGGCTTCGCTCGGGATGTAACGCGGCGGGATGTGCGCGTCGAGCGGCAGCGCGACATTCGGAAGCTCCCAATCGGCTTCCATATCCTCGCCCTTCAGCTCGTTGATCGCCTGTGAGAGCAGCTGCGTATAGAGATCGAAGCCAACCGTCGCCACAGTCCCCGATTGGGCGGCGCCGAGCAGGTTGCCGGCGCCGCGGATTTCGAGGTCGCGCATGGCGACTTTGTATCCCGAGCCGAGGTCGGAGAACTCGCGCAGGGCGCCCAGGCGCTTTTCCGCGATTTCGGAGAGAATTTTGTCTTTCCGGTAAAGCAGATAGGCGTAACCCTGCCGCTTGGAGCGGCCGACGCGGCCGCGCAGCTGGTAGAGTTGCGCGAGGCCGAGCTTGTCGGCGTTGTCCACGATGATGGTGTTGACGTTCGGGATGTCCAGGCCGCTCTCGACGATCGTCGTACAAACGAGAATGTTGAACTCCTTGTTTGCAAAGCGCAGCATCACGTCTTCCAGGTCGTCCTCATGCATCTGGCCGTGCGCGATCTCGGCGGTCGCTTGCGAAACGAGGCGGCGCAGATGCTCGGCGACGTGCGTGATGCTTTCGATCCGGTTGTGCAGATAGTAGACCTGTCCGCCCCGGTCGAGCTCGCGAAGGATCACTTCACGGATCAGTTCGTCGTCGTACTCTTTGACATATGTCTTGATCGGCTGGCGGCCTTCCGGCGGATCGTCGATCAGACTCATATCACGGATGCCGGAAAGCGACATGTGCAGCGTTCTGGGGATGGGCGTCGCGGTCAGCGTCAGCACATCCACATTCTTCTTGATCGCCTTGATGCGCTCTTTGTGCGCGACGCCGAAGCGCTGTTCCTCGTCGACCACCAGCATTCCCAGATTACGGAACTTCACGTCCTTGCTGAGCAGTTTGTGGGTGCCGACGACGATATCGACATTGCCCTCGGCCAGCGCCTTGATCGTCCGGTCCGCCTCGGCCTTGGAGACGAATCGCGAAAGCATCTCGATCTTGACGGGGTACTGGGCCAGCCGCTCGCGGAACGTGACGAGATGCTGCTGAGCCAGAATCGTCGTCGGGCAGAGCACGGCGACCTGGCGGCCGGCGTTGACGACTTTGAAGGCGGCCCGGATCGCGACCTCGGTCTTGCCGTAGCCGACATCGCCGCAGATCAGGCGATCCATCGGTTTGTCGTCTTCCAGGTCGCGCTTCACGTCTTCGATGGCGGCGAGCTGATCGGGCGTCTCTTGATACGGGAACGCCTCCTCCATCTCCATTTGCCACGGCGTGTCCGGGGCGATGGAGTGGCCGGTCGCGGCCTTGCGCGCGGCGTAGAGCTTGATCAGGTCCGCCGCCATCTCCTGGACTTGCTTCTGCGCCTTCTTGGTCGCGCGGGACCACTCGCCGCTGTTCAGGCGCGTGACGGTGGGCGTGGATTCCTGGGAGCCGATGTACTTCTGGACTCGGTCGATTTGATCCGTCGGGACATAGACCTTGTCGCCGCCGGCATACTCCAGCAGCAGATAATCCCGCTCGGCGCCGTCCTTGCTTTTCAGCCGCGTAATGCCCGCGTAATATCCGATGCCATGGTTGATGTGGACGACATAGTCGCCCTCGCGCAGCTCCAGATAGGAGGTAAGTTTGAGACCTTCTTTGAAAGCGCGCTTCTTGGGCTTCTGATGAGCGCGGTGGCCGAAGATATCGGTGTCGGTCGCGACCATCAGCGCGGCTTCGGCGAGCTTAAAGCCGCCGAGCAGGCTGCCGTCCAGCACGTATACCCCGCCCTCGCCTCCGGGCTGGAGGCGGTCCTGCGGCGACGCCGGGATCTTATGGTCGGCGAGCAGCTCGCGGATCTTCTGGGACTGCTCGGTAACGAGCACGACGCGGAAGCGGGCGCCGAGCCAGCCGTCCAGCGCTTCAAAGAACGACGGGAAGCGTCCGGCGAAGCTTTCCATCGCGCCCGACTGCGTGGAGATCGGGTCGGACGCGCGCAGGCCGTCGACTTTCTGCCCGAGCAGCGAGAAGATCACCGTGGCCGGAGACTTCGCGGCGTGCGAGACAACGGCGCTGAAGCCGCAGGCGTGCGGAGTTTCATCGGTCAGCCACTCGCCCCGCGCCGCGCGCGTCTGGGCGATCTCGATCACTTCCTTTTCGATCTGCTCCAGACGCGCCTTCGCCTGGTTCGGCTCGTCGAGCACCAGCAGCGCGCCTTCCGGCAAATAGTCCAGGGCGCACATCTCGCGCGGCTCCAGATACGGGAGATAGTACTCCGTCTGGTCAAAATATGTTCGGGAGCTGAGCTGCGCGATATCCGCTTCGATGCGCTCTTCCAGACGTTCCGCGTGCTCGGCGCCGCGCCCCTCTTCGTTGGTCTTGCGCAGCTGCGCCATCCGCCCGGGCAGTTCGCGCTGGAGACGCGCAACGGCCTCGGCGACGGCGTCCTCGGTCAGCGGCGCTTCGCGCACGGCGTGGACGGCTAATGTCTCGACCTTGCCGACCGAGCGCTGGGATTCCACATCAAACGGGCGAATGCTTTCCACGTCATCGCCGAAGAAGTCGATCCGGAACGGGCGCAGGGAGTCGCCGGGGAAGATGTCCAGAATGCCGCCGCGCCGGGTCCACTGCCCCGGATTCTCCACGGCTTCCACGCGGTCGTAACCAAAGCCCGCCAGTGTCTTTTCTAAGTCCGCGATTTCGACGCTTTCGTTGACCGTGATCGTCACGCTGCGGTCGCGCAGGGCTTCGGGAGCGACGGTGCGCTGGAGAAACGCGCCGATCGGGCCGACGACCAGGCGCGCCTCGCCCCGCGCCAGCTTTTGCAGGGCCGCCGTCCGCCGTCCCAGGACCGCAAGGTCCGGCGCGCCTTCGGCGAAGACCAGCGTTTCGGTGGATGCGGCGAGGTTGACAAGCGCGTCGTCCTCCACCCCGTACCGAGCCAGATCCGCGCAGATCCGCGCCGCCTGGTCGGCGTTATAGGTTACAACGACAATCGGATGCCCCAGCTCGCGCGCGAGCTGCGCCAGGATAAAGCTCTTCGCCGCGACCGGCAGCCCCTCGATCTGAGTCAGGCCGCCCGCCGCGATCCGTTTCTTGAGTTCGTGATAAGCAGGGAGATCGTCCACCAGCGCCGGCAGTTCGCGCAAATCCATCCGGTTCGTTCCTTCCACGGGAAAACAGGGGAAATCGTGCGTCTCCGGACGCGAAAAACGCGTCTCAGACGCACAAAAGGGCTTCGGCGGTTTAAACGCCCAAGCCTCAATATTTGTGTCTAACGTATCATTATACCCGCACGAGACGATGTCTCAGACAGCGACTGGCGAGCAGTGGAAGGTCTAATGCACCCGTTCGAATGTCCAGTGCTGGTTGGAGCCGCCGTTATCGTACCATTGCAGCATCCCGGTTCCAGGATCGAGCGAAGCCCCGGCGTCATCAATGAGCAGCCCATTGCCGCGATTGACGATTTTATAAGTTCCGTCACCCACCGGGCTCAAGATCCACTGCTCGCTGGCGTCTTTGCTGGACACGTTTTGCTCGATCGCCGCGCCGAGATCCGTACTGGCTCCCGCGACCTTGAGGGAAAGGTGGCTGGAGACGTTCTCGAACTTCCAGCATGAGTTCCCCATATTGACGGCGCGCCATTCCTGGTTCTCTCCCCCATTCACTCCCCATTGGATGAGCTGCACGGGAGACCGAGAAGCGGCCGGATCGTCGAGCACCAGGCCGCTCAAGCTGTTGCGCAGCCAGTAGATATGGCCCGCGACAACGGCCGGACCAGGGTGGTAGGGCGCCCGCTTTGCCGGAAGCAGACCGTAGACGACGAGCTTATTGGAGAATGTCGCAGCGTAGACCTTGCCGTTCGCCACCGTAGGCGGGACAAACTTGGCGAATTTCCCCAGCATATCCTGCGTGGGATATTGATTGCTGTTCCACAGCTCTTTACTCAGGTCGTTCGCATCGAACGCGCGCAGTATCCCATCCACCGTGTTCGGCCCCGCGTCGCCGTTGAGCGGCGTCAAAGCCCAGACGATTCCCGTTCCGGCGGCGGCTCCATTGGCGGAAATACTCAAAAAACCGCCCGGCATGCCGATGCTGTACTGCGGCGCCAGAACCGTGCTTTGCGAGGAAGGCGTCGTGTTAAAAACGGAGCCGTCAAACGCGAAGGCGCGCAAATAGTCGTTTTCGCCCCAAAGGTAGATATGCCGGCCCGTCGGTCCGTCATAGTAGGCCGGCACGCCGTGAATATGGTGGCTGCCGGAACGGGACGTATCGACCGCCTGCCACGATTCGACGATGTTGCTGTCGCCGCCGGCATTGTAGTGTCCCATCTGGTCCTTATCGACCAGATAGAGCTTGCCTTCTTTTCCGCCGCCGACAATCAGATTGGAGCCTGGAATTCCCAGGACGCCCGAGCACCCCAGATCCTCGTCGTCCCGGTTAAGCTGGTCGGCGTTAAACGGCATAAAGTAGTCCAGCGCTTGCAGCGTGGGACTGAGCTTCACGAAAGATTCCCCAAATCCGGTTCCTCCGCTTTTGACAGTGCTGACGCCGTTGCCGACGGAGCAATAGAGGTTACCGCTCGTATCGACGGTCAGCCCTTCGCCGGCCATCCAGAGGCCGCCTTCGCCCTCGCCATTCACTCCGGTCCCATCGCCGTCCGGTGTCGTATTGAAGACACTGACTTGAGCGAGATCGGAAGCGCGATATCCGGCGATCCACCCATGATACGGATCGGTATCCTCGAAGGAAGCCGAAGACACATACACGACGCCACGCGACAGGGTGAGCGCCGGACGCAGATTTTGCAGCGACGGATCGAATGTCAGCACACCATTGACGCTTCCGGCGCCGGAGCCGTGACAGCTTGGCTTAATCTCCACCGGACCGCCCAGCTTCTCCGCGCCCGTGACGATATCAATCGCATGCAGCATCCAGTGGTATGGGCCGCTGCTGCTGTCCTCCATGTAATTGGCGACGTAAATCGTATTCGTCGCCGGATCGATGACAGGCGTGGGCAGCGCGCCGATCTCAACCTGGATATCGGACATCACCCCATAACGCGTTGGGAAACCCGAGGGGCGTGGAGCGCCCAGGGAGAGACTCCAATACGGCGCGGAACGGTATCGATCGTCCGCGTCAAACGCATAGAGCGTATTGTGCATCGTCGCGACATATATGATATTCCTCTTACCGTGTCCGGGAAGCGTGACGCCGGACACATAAAGCGGCTGCGCATAGATCTGCCCGTCGACTTCCCGCGAAAACAGCCTCCCAAACGCGCTCACGTTGACATTCGTCGTATTGAGAATCTTCTCGTTCAGATTGGCGCCCGTCCGCGAGTTGTCGTTATGGTGAGTCAGCACGGAACTCTGCGCCCAGCTCGGCGCCGCAGCCAGCAGCGCGGCGGAGACACCGGCGACGAATAGCGAAGTCCGCCCAGCGGCTCTGAGTCTGTCGGCCTTCCGAAATTTGAATGTCATTGTCTTTTCCTTCATTGGCGATGACGGCGCGCGACTCCTGGCCGCTGTCGATCCTCTCTGAACGTTATGGATTGGTCTTACTGGAAACGGACGTCAAGAGGAGCGCATGGTTCGGCTCGCCGCGGCGACTCCCAGAGCAGACGATCTTTTCGGAATTGCTGATGGAGGAGGCGCTGGTCAGCGTCCACCCGGAGTCAGAGGCAATTCGCGTATTGAGATCCTCCATCCGGCCTTCGCGCCACAAAAAGGCGCGGCGGCCATGGGCGGAAACGCTGGACGCGCCGACGACCTCGCCGCGATCATTGATCGCGCTTGCGGAGCTCGGATCGAACTTCAGCGCGCCCAAATCCTGCATTCGCCCCTGCGTGTAGAGAAAGGCGTGAACGCCGTCCTGAGTTTCCGAATACCCGGCGATATCGCCATGATTGTTGACCGCAAGCGCGCAGCTGGAGGTCCCTCCAGGAAGCGCGCCGAGATCGATGATCTTGCCATTGCGCCACGCGACCGCGCGCCGGACAAACCGCGCCGTATCCGCAACCCCCACGACTTCTCCCGCTGCATTAATGGCGTACGCGGCGCTGAATGAGCCGCCCGGCAGGACGCCAAGATCCTGAAGAGCTGCGCCATGCGCAAGGAACGCATGCGAGATATGGGCGTCCACATCCGCGACGCCAACGACCTCGCCGCCGTCGCTCACATCAAACGCCCGACTGTTGCGCCCGCCGAGCGTCCCCAGCATGGTGGTCTTCTTCTGGCGGTAAAGGAAGGCGCGGGTCGTCGCGAGGCTGTCCACCGGGTTAGCGCTCGTGCTGCTCCACCCGGCCAAATCTCCAAGACCGTTCGTCGCGCGCGCGACGCTATTGCGATATCCCGGCGCCGGCTTCAGAACGAGCATCTTCCCATCGCGCCAGCGCGCGGCCCGCACCTGCGTCCCCACGGCAACATAAAGCGACACGCCGCCATCGTCCCCAACGTCGAGCGCGACATCGTCGGCCACGTTCGCGATCGGCCCAAGATCGGTCACCGAATAGCTGGGCGGCTGGACGGGAACGAGCGCCTCGCCAGGAAGCGAAGCCGGCGGCAATGCGCAGAGAGCGGCGGCGATCAGCGCCGCGCCGAAGTATTGCGTCGGGTGCATAAATACTAGTATATCAGAAATCGCCGTATCGTACGAATTATTTTATGTCTGCCTGGCGGCGCCCAATTTTGGGGCGCCGCCAGGCGCGAATCCTCTATCCGCCACAGTACGAGACACGATTTCAGCGCGGCGGATCGCCGAAGTAGAAATTTACCGATCCGTGGCGCTCGCCGTCGCCAATCGCCTTTTGGCCCATGGGACCGGTGTCCTCGGCGCGGCTGAACTTGTTGCCCATCGCCGGGATCGCGTTCAGGAAGGAAATTCCGGCGGCGGGAAACGGCGCCTGGGCATGGACCGCTTTGTTGTTCGCGGGGACTCTGGGCGTCAGCATCTGCAAGAAGAGGTCGTCCTGGCCTAGCTCCATGGTGATCGGCCCCTCGGTCGTTTGCAGCTTCGCCCAGCGCACGCCGGCGTAGTAGCCTTTGAACTCGGGATATTGGAACCCGGAATCGCCGGTGATCGTGTCGTTATACTGGGCGCTCCAAACGCCCAGAACGCCGCCCGCCATTCGGTTCTTCCAGGCGCGATACGGACCGTTCCCCAGCCAGGTCATACTCTGAACGTTCGCCTCGGGATAATCGAAACTGACGCCGAAGTAGTCGTGCGGGCCGGACGCCATATAATCGTAATCCATCTGTACCCAGCCATTGGGTTTCACGCGCCACTGCACGGACTTCATATCGCCGGTATAGCTTGCGGTGACGACAAAGTCGCTTCCGTCGGAATGCCCTTCGATGCTCGCCAGAGCCGCATCGCCTACGGCGAGGCGCGGGCCGTTGAGCAGCGAGAACTTCTTCCCGTGACGATCCGCCGAGATCAGCTGCCCGTTTTGCTTGCTGATATTCACGGTCAGATCGCCGCTGCGGACGGTGATCTGGTCCGGCGTTTCCGACGACTGGACATGCGCCGCGCCCGGCGCTCCGGTTATTGCGCGGAAATCGTCGGCGTGCGGCAGCGGCCAGACCCAGGTCCAGAGTTCGCGCCCCTGCGGGTCATCGACGCGCAGGGAAAGCGCCTCGGCCTGACGCCAATTTTGCGGCAAGTCGAGCTTCAGCGTTCCGGACGTCCCCGGCGCAATGGATCGATCGAGATGGGCCGTCCCTTGAGACACCACCGAATCTCCGCTTTGTGAACTCGCTGGGCTCTGGAACTTGCGCAGGCTCCAGGCGTAGCGGCACTGGCGGGCGTCGAGAAAGTCATAGCGGTTTTCGAGGGTGAGAACGCCGTCGAAATCGGCGGGAATCTGCTTTTCTCGGATGACAATCGGCGACCAGATCTCCTTGACGGTATTGTAGCTGCCTTCTTTTTGCCGGTACGGTCCGAGTATGCCGTCGGGCGCGAGGTTGCCGCGCGTGTCCATCCGGCCGTCCAGATCCACGCGCTTCACCGTTTCGTCCAGGAACGCCCAGATAATGCCGCCGCCGCCCACCTTGCTCTGGCGGATCACGTCCCAGTAGTCGGCCAGCCCCGCGCCCGCGCCGCCGTCGTAGAGGCCGTGGAGGAACTCCGTGGGCAGGAAGACCCGGTCGCCGGCGGCGACCTTTTGGATACGCTCGTAATTGGGATAGTGGTCGTCGTTGATCGAGGCGATCGTCCCGCCGGGATGGATCACTGTACGCCCCTGTGGGTCCCAGAGAGCGAACTCCGTGTCCAGCGCCGTGTTCCAGCCGCCCTCGTTGGCGTTGTCCCAGAAGACGATGCTGGGGTGATTGACATCGCGCGTCACCATCTCCTCCACCAGCTTCTTGCCGATACCGGTGTCGTACTTATGCTGCCAGCCGCCAAGCTCGTCCAGCACGTAGAGTCCCAATTCGTCGCAGTCGTCCAGAAAGTGCTGATCGGGCGGATAGTGGGACATCCGCACGGCGTTCATGTTCATGTCCTTCATCAGACCGATATCCAGGCGGCTGATTTTGTCGCTGGTGCATCGTCCCGATTCCGGCCAAAAGCTGTGCCGGTCCGATCCTTTCAGCAGCACGCGCTTGCCGTTGACGTAAATTCCGTCGCCCGCGCGCAGTTCGATGGTTCGGAATCCGAAGCGGCGCTTGACGCGATGGACAATCGTTTGTCCACGCATCAAACGGACTTCAAGCTGGTAGAGATTGGGAGTCTCCGCCGTCCAAAGCTTAGGCGCATCCAACTGCGACCGCAGCTTGACCGTCTGCTGCGCGCTTGAAATGGGAAGAGAAAAGGCGCGGCCGACGGGACGACCTTTCAAGTCAAGGACCTGGGCTTGCACATGGTCCGCGGAGGCGACGGCGTCGCCGAACACATCGACCGCCAGCGCCCCGTCGGCGCGCGCATCGATCGCGACTCGTTTGATAAACTCCGTGGGGACCGATTCTAAATAGACCGGCCGATAGATTCCCCCGTAGTTCCAGTAATCGCCCCGCCGCTCTGCGCTATTGATCGACGCATCGCTCGACTCATCGTCCACCGTCACTTCCAGAAGGTTCTCTTCGCCGGGCTTGAGCAGCTTTGTGATCTCATAGCGAAACTGATAGTAGCCGCCCTGGTGCGCCGGGCCGGCCGAAACGCCATTGACCGTCACCTGGGTGTCCGTCATGGATCCTTCGAATACCAGAAAGGTCCGCTGACCGGTCCAATTTTCAGGCGTGCGAAAACGCCGCCGATAACGCCCTTCCACGGGGACGATCGGACCGGGTCCCATGTCCACCCCATAGCTCAGTTTCCCAAAGCCGTGAAACTCCCATTGCGACGGCACGGGGACCGTCGTCCACCGATTCCCTTTCGCGCCCGCCGTACAAAAAAAGTCCCACGGGACGGCGTCGTCTTTGTCATGCCCCGTGAGATATTGAGTTTGCGTATCTTGCGCGTACGCGCGGGGCGCGCAGGCAATAAGCGCGGCGAACGCGGCGCCGGCGGCGAAGAGATGGGAACGATGAAACATCATGGATGGGAGCGCCTTTGTGAAGTATTTTCTCGCGCCAGGCGCTTCAGACGCGCGAAGTCAAACCCCAATGGGTCGGACTTACGGCCCTGAGGCAGCGCGATCTGGGCGTGCGAGACGATGCGGCTGTCGGGAATGTCGCAAACCGTGCGCAGACGGCGAATAATACGGGCGACGGCTTTGTACTGCGCGTCTGGGTAGGGATCTTCTCCGTCATTCAAATTGACCATCTCGATCCCGACGCTGTATGCGTTCACTCCTGGGGCGCCGTCCAGCGAAGACGCGCCCGCGTGCCACGCCTGCATCTCGATCGGGACCATCTGCACGACGCTTCCGTTTTTCCCGACGACGAAGTGCGCGGACACGCCCGACTTCGGACTGCGGAAGATCGCGACCGCCGATTCCCGAGTCGATCCGGCGGTGGAGTGAACGACCACGCAATCGACATTCGCCCAGAACGGGCGCGGGCTGACATTCGGCGAGGGTACGAACGCGTCAACACGATCGAGCGTGCGCAGCCGTTCGCGCCGAAGCGTCTGGCGCGCGACAGCAACCGTCAGTAACAGCGCCGCGACAGCAGCCATCAACAGGAAAACGCGTTTGCGCATGAGCAATTATAACGCCGCGCAGCCAGAATGGGAAGGGGCAGGTTGTTAAGACACGGATTCTCAGGGCGGCATGTTAGACCTTTTTAAGAAACGGGAATAAACAAGCGAACATAATTCCATGGATTTAGAAGGGTACGCCATGTACGAGCAGTTTGGAGCTATTGTCGATCACAAAAAAAAGAATGTCACGTTCAAGCTGTTTCTTCCCGACGCCTCAAAGGACCCCAGACAGTACGAGGGAGGCGGTCTTCCCAATATTACCCGAATCTCCGTTCTTGGCGATTTTCAGACTCCAAAGTCAAAACGATGGGATGAGAACAACGCCATTGAACTCACACCCACAGACTATACCGATCCGCGCGACAACGTCGTCAAAGGCGTCGTGTACACTGCCCAGGTCGAGGATCTTCCCGAAGGCTTTTACGAATATAAGTATCGCGTCGAGTTCAAAAACGCCGAGCCGCGCATGGTCTCCGATCCCTGTGGACGCTGGGACGGCGCGTCCAACCAGAACTCCGGCTTTGTCATCGGCGGCGAGAGCGCGGAAGTTCTGCCGATCTCCAGCCGATCGCCTTACAAGGATTGGCGCGTTTATGAGCTGATGATCGATGACTTTACGGCGGGCTATCGCGACAAAAACGAGGCGCCGATACAGGCGATCGTCCGCAAGCTCGATTACCTCCAGGACCTGGGTATCAACGCGATCGAATTTATGCCCTGGACACCCTGGTCCTACTCCGGCGAGGCTGCGGACACGTTCAGCTGGGGCTACAACCCCGTGCAGCACTTTGGCGTCGCCCACCGCTATGTCAACAACCCGAAAGAAGAAACCAGCAAGCTGGTCTACTTGAAGCAGCTGATCAACGAATGCCACGCGCGCGGCATCCATGTGATCATGGACGCGGTGTTCAATCACGCCGACGCCGCGCCGCCGAACCTTGGCTTCCCCTATTACTGGCTTTATGAAGAACCCGCCGACTCACCGTATGTCGGCCAGTTTGCCCAGCACGACTATTTCCGGGATCTGGATTATGGAAATCGCTGCACGCTGGATTATGTCCGCGACGCATGCCTTTACTGGATCGACAACTTCCAGATCGACGGTATCCGCTTCGATAATACGCTGGGCTTCTATCAGGCGGACAACCGGGGCCACGGCCTGCCCAAGCTGCTCACGGAACTACGCGCCGGATTGTCCGAACGCGATCAAAAGAACTTCGCGTTGATTCTGGAGCATAGCTGGGATTACGATGCGATCGATGTGACGAACAAAGTCGGCGCGACGAGCTGCTGGTACGATCCGTTCCGCGCCCGCAGCCATGAATTCCTCGGCTGCCAATCCGTGGACACCCCCGTAATCGCCGCATCCATCATGCGTATGCTCGACACCTCGCTGGGTTTCGATCTGGGACGCACGCCGACGCCCTATCTGGAGAACCACGACCACGGCCGCATCATCTGCGCGGGGGGCGGGCGCGACAATTGGCGTCGAACACAGCCCTATATGATCGCCCTGTTCACCTGCGCGGGCGCGCCGATGATTTATAACGGGCAGGAATTTGGATCGGACCACGACGTGCCGGATGAGGGCGCGGACCGCATTATCCCGCGTCCGCTGGACTGGAGCTTCGTCGAACACGATACGGGAGCTTCCCTGCACAAGATCTATCGCACGCTGATGCGGATTCGCGAGGAGCATCCCGCCCTGCGTTCGCCCAACTTCGCGCCGTCCATCTGGGATGAGGGGCAAACCCAGTTCAACCGGCAGGGATTAGGCTTCGACCAGGAGCGGGCTCTCGTGGTGTATCGCCGCTGGAACGATGACGACGACGTTTCGGAGCAGTTCTTCGTCGCGCTGAACTTTTCCGACGCCGCGCAGGAAGTCGATTTCGAAGTTCCCCACTCCGGACCATGGCGTGATCTGCTCAGCGACAAGACCGTCACTCCGGTAGAGGGCCGTATCAAGACGGAGATCGGCGCAAGCTGGGGCGCGATCTTTTACCGTAAGAAGTAAAGCAACACGAGCGCATCTTCTCACAGCCAGGCGACGAACATCGCCTGGCTGTTTCGCCATGGGATCCGGAAGCCTTTACGGTTGCGAAGTTGGGACGAAGCGAGTACAATGTTGAGCGTTGCTCTCTCGCTGTCAAACCCATTTTTTAGAGGCCGAAATCACCCATGTCCACCGATCTTCAAGACCTGCCGGATTGGCGGGCGTTGTCCGAAAATTACGAGTGTCCGGAGTGGTTCCGAAACGCGAAGTTCGGGATCTGGGCGCACTGGGGTCCGCAGTGCGTGGGGGCGATGGGCGACCATTACGCTCCCAGCATCTACGGGGCGTATCCCGGCGACAAAACTTACGTCAAGGACGATACGATCTACTACGAACATATTCAGCGCTACGGGCACCCGTCGGAGCACGGCTTCAAGGATATCTGCCACAGCTGGAAGGCCGAAAAGTGGGATCCGGAGCATCTGATCGCTCTCTACAAACAGGCCGGCGCCAAATACTTCGTCTGCCTCGCCAATCACCACGACAACTTCGATAACTGGAACTCAAAGCACCAGCCCTGGAACTCGGTCAACGTCGGCCCCAAGCGCGACCTTGTCGGCGGCTGGGCCGCCGCCGCGCGCGCCGCGGGACTGCGCTTCGGCGCGACGCTCCACGGATGGCAGGCATGGAAGTATTACGGCAACGCCGCCGCCCATGACAAGACCGGCCCCTGGGCCGGCGTTCCCTACGACGGCGCGCTGACCAAAGCCGACGGCGCCGGGCAATGGTGGGACGGCCTCGATCCCAAAGACCTGTACGCCACGGACCAGGACCCTATAAGCGAGCCAGACGCCGCCTACACGGACAAGTGGAATCGGCGCATGCTCGATGTCATCGACCAATATCAGCCCGACTTGCTTTATATCGACAACTGGGACCGCTCGGTCTACGGCGGCGCGCAGGGCGACGACGTGATCGCCCATTTCTACGAGCAGGGGACAAAGGACGGCAAGATCGATGTCGTCTTCACGCGAAAGCATATGCCGGAATCGGAACGCCACCGGGCGCTCTGGAACGTCGAGCGTGGCCTGCTGGACGCCGTGCAGCCGCTGCCGTTCCAGACCGAGACCTGCATCGGCAACTGGCACTACCAGTACGGCGTCCGCTATAAGTCGAGCACGGACGCGATTCGCATGATGATCGATGTCGTGAGCAAGAACGGCAACTTCCTGCTCAATATCCCACTCAAAGGCGACGGCAGCCCGGACATCATCGAAATCGAGCTCCTGAAAGACATCGCCGAATGGATGGCGACCAATTCCGAAGCCATCTACGACACGCGCCCCTGGCGCGTCTTCGGCGAAACCGAAGCCGGCGCCGCCGCGACGGAAGCGCCCAGCTGGAACGAAAACGAAAAGCTCACCGGTCTTCAGAACCAGATCCGCTACACATCCAAAGGCGACGCCCTCTACGCCTTCGTCCTGGCGGCGGCGTCCGGCGAGATCACCCTGCCCAGCGTCCAGCCAGCCTCCCTCGAAGGCGCCTCCGTCCAGCAGCTCGGCCACGGCCCGATCCCGTTCCATATGGATGCTGAAGGACGATTGGTCCTGGAGCCGGCGACTATGGGCGCCGCGCGCGGCACGCATGCGGCGGCGGTCGTGTTCGAGTTGAAAGGGTTTGGAGTTTAGAGGTCTATTCCCCCGGTTTTCGCGTTCTCCCGTGCGCGAAGCGCCGGGGGTAAGTCACTCGGGTCGCGCGAAGCGCGGGGGTAGGCCCCATCACCCCCTCTTCACCCAAACCGCCATCGCCCCCGCCCCGCGATTCGCCCACGCATAATACGGAATCGCGGTGACGGCCCGCGCCTCTAACTCCGCCTCGCCACTTTCGGAAGCCTCACGATAAAGCGCCCCCGCCCAATCCTTCTCATTGACGACTCCCGCGTCGCCGCGCAGGGCGACGACGCCGCCCAGCAGTCCCTGGTCGAGTTCAGGAGTGAACTTGGAAGTGGGAGTGATGCGAATGTCGCGCACATCCACAAATGGGTTGTCTTCCTGTTCGAAGCAGTAGACCAGCGGGCCGCGCATCAGCGCGACTCGTCCGAACAGCGACGTCGCGCGGGGGTGGGCGACGATTTGGCGGACCGGCATCGGCAGGTCGAGAACGATCACATCGCCGATCTTCCATTCTCCCGTCAGACGGGCATAATCGCCGGCCACGGGATTTGGGAGCGCCTCGTCGTTGATGGACAGGGAAACATCACGCGCCCATGCGGGAAGGCGCAAGGCGATCGAGAATTTCCCCTCAGACTGAACCGTGATCTGGATGCGGCCGTCCCAGGGATAGTTCGTCTCCTGAATGAGCTGGACCTCACGCGCTTCCTGCGTTTCGTCGGCGGGCAATGTGAGATGCGCCTCTCCGGACGCGTAGAGGTTGACGAAGACACAACCGGGTGCGACGGAATAGAAGTAGCCAGGCAGCTGCGCGAACAGGCGCGCCATATTTGGCGGGCAGCAGGCGCAGCCGAACCATGCCTGGCGGCGCTGCGTCCCGTCGTCGCCCAGGACGTTCTGGTAATAGTAGCTCTGGCCGTCCAAAGAAATTCCGGAGAGAAAGCCATTGTAGAGGGACAGCTCGATCAGATCCGCGTACTTCGCATCCTGCTCCTGGACGAGCATCCGGGCGCTCCACATGATGGAGCCGACCGTGGCGCATGTCTCGGCGTAGGCGCGGTCCGGCAGTTCATAGTCGGCGCCGAACGCCTCGTTGTCCCAGCGCGGGCCGATGCCTCCCGTAATGTACATCAGCGCCTGCGTCATATTCGCCCAAAGACGCTCCAGCAGAGCGCCTAACGCCGGCTCGTCCGTCTCGGCGTAGACATCCGCGACGCCAGCCATCAGATAGACCGCGCAGACCGCGTGGCCGACAAGACGGTCGTATTCGCGGATGGGAAGAAATGGATATTCAGCGCCATTGATGCGTCCCATCCCCCGGCGCGCGTCGAGCTGGTACCGCGCCGATTCCAAATACCGGCGCTCGCCCGTAATTCGAAACAGCTCCACCAGTCCCATCTCGACTTCCGGGTGAGCGTCCACGCCGTGCTTTTGCCCCTCGCCGGGACCGATGGCGACCGCGATATGATCGGCCAGACGCTTTGCGACGGCGATCAGTCGTTCCGATCCCGTCGCGCGGTAGTGCGCGACGGCGGCCTGGAAGAAGTGGCCGGCGGAATAAAGTTCGTGATGGTTGTTGCCCTCCGTGTTGATAGTCGCCCAGCGCTCGGGGGCGCGGTCGAACATAAAGGCCGTGTTCAGATAACCATCCGTGTCCTGCGCCCCCTCGATCAGCGCGACCGCGCTTTCGATCCGCGCTTCCAGCTCAGGAAGCGGCCCCGACGCCAGCGCCCAGATCGCCGCCTCCAGCCATTTGTAAAGGTCGGTATCGGCGAAGACCCATCCACGAAACTTCAGCCCCTCCTGCCCGGCGGCGCGCCGGAAATTGTCCAGACACCCCGTTTCCTCAAGCTGGAGATATTGCGTGGGCAGCGTCCGAACGCGATTGGTTTCGAGCCGAGGCGCCCAGAAAGCGTCGGTCAATTGGACGGCGGAAACCGGGGCGAGCTGCGGCGAAGGGAACGCGCCGCCGCGCGTATCAAAGATGAGGGCGTCTGGTTTGGTCACTGGGATGCCTTTGAGATGGAATAACGTGCGCCGCGATCCCCGAGGCGACAAATCTCATTGTATACGAAAGCAAGAGATCGTGCTAGAGGAGAAAATCACAGATATACGGGACAATCGTGACTACGCAAATCCGCCGATTGCGCGAGAACGTCAGGATTCTCAAACCCGCTTCAGATACCCCTGCGACGACACCACGTACCCCTCCTCCAAAAACGCCGCCGCCATCGCTGTCTCGCGCGGGTGTTCGCCGTTGACTTCCTCGATTAAGACGGCGCGCCTTCTCCCGTTGCCGACTTCGCCGGCGAGGGCGCGGGCGATTTCGAGGGCGACGGCGCTGGGGTCGCGTTCGGGGACGTTGTCCAGAAAGGTGGTGAGCTGGCGTTCGCTTTTGGGGAGCCAGGCGGCGAGAGAGCCGTCGACGAGGATGACGATGGAGCCGGCGATGCGCATGGGTTTGCGGCCTTCCTGGACAACGTCGGGCCAGGGGAGCGCGGCGCCGTAGGGATTGGCGGGATCGACGGTGCTCAGTAAGATCGTTTGGGGCTGGTTTTCGGGCTCGCGGAGGCCGCGCAGGCGGTCCACGGCGCCGGGGAGGGCGAACTGGGTCGCGCCGAGGCCGGCGACGAAGTAGCCTCGGCGCACCGCGCCGGCGTCCTCCATGGCTTTCAGGACACCGTAGACACTGCTGAAGCCGCCGGCGATGCCTTCGGCCTGGACGGCTTCGCGAGTGACGAGGCCATAGCGATCCAGGAGTAAGTTCGTGCGGGCGGCGAGGCGCTCGGTGGGCGTCGGCTCGTCGTAGATCAGGCTGCTGACAAGGGACCAGCGGCCGGAAGCCTCGGCCTGGGTCGCGTGGCCGGACAGGGCGGAGGCGCCGAGGCGGCTGCCGGGGCGCATCGCGCGGCCCGTGCCGGCGTAGCCGCGTCCAGGCCGTTGAGGGCGTTCTGGACGCTGGGGGCGGCCCGCGCGATGCGGGTGGCAGTAGGCGCGCAGCGCGTGAAGAGAGTCGTTGGTGACTTCGCCGGCCCAGACGAGGTCCCAGAGCGCGGCGAGGACATCCGGCGGGAATGAGCCGACGGCTTGGAGAAGCTGCGGGAAGAACGAGGCGCCGCGCGCCGCCAGATGCGCGCGGATCTTGTCGTGCATCTCGGACGATGGCCGGTCATCGGGCGCAGTCTGGCCCCCCAGTAAGTACGGCGCGTCATCGGCAAGATAAAAGCTGATCCGGCCGTCGTGCTGCCCGAGGGACTCGCAGCCGATCCAGAAGATCGCGCCCGACGCCATCAGTTCGTCGAGCGCGCGGGAGTCGTAGTCGGCGACGCGCGCGGGCAGGATATGCGTCTCCAGCACGGAGGCGGGAATGCTTGAACCCTGGAGCTGGGTGATCGCCTGAGCAGTCGCGTTCGGGCCGCGACGCGGGGTTTCGACGTTCTGCCAGTGGACATAGAGACGGCCGAGGGCGCTTTGATCGACCGGCTCGACTTCGTGGCGAAGGCGCGCGAGCGACTTCTGGCGCAGGGCGCGCAGCACGCCCGGATCGCACCACTCCTCGCCCGTCCCGCCGGGCCGGAACTCGCCTTCGACAATCTTCCCAGACGACGACATGCGGTTTAAGATGGCGGCGACGGGCGCGACGCCGATGGAATAGCGCCGGGCGATATCGGCGGTCTGGAAAGGTCCGTGCGTGCGGCTGTAACGTGAGACCAAATCGCCAAGCGGATCGCGCGTGTACTCCAAAAAGGCTTCGGGCAGGCCTGGCGGCGGCGGAATGCCCAGAGCGTCCCGGTACTTACCGGCGTCCTCGGCGGCGATCCAGCGCGTTTCTCCGGCGATGGGGAGAGGGATCACACGTCGATCGCGCTCCAATTGCGCGAGCCATGGATCGACCAGTGTTTTGTCGGTGACGCGCGCTTCGATCTCCGCGCGGGACAGATCGCCCAGGCGGATGAACAGATCATTCAGGCCGTCGGCGTGACGCGCGGCGCGCTCGGGCGTCAGATGCGCCAGGTAAAGTTCGAGCTCCGTCAGCGAGTCGGCGTCCAGCAGTTCGCGCAGTTCGACTTCTCCGAGCAGCTCGCGCAATTGCGACGGATCGACGCTCAGCGCCTGCGCGCGCCGCTCGGCCAGCGGCGCATCGCCCTCATAGATGAAGTTTGCGACGTAGTTAAACATCAGCGCGGAGGCAAACGGCGACGGCGTGCGCGTCGTCACGGTCACGACGCGCACCGCGCGCGTGCGGATCTCGGTCAGCAGCTCTTGCAGCGCGGGCATATCGAAGACATCGCGCAGGCATTCGCGGTAGGTCTCCAGAATGATCGGAAAACCGCCGTACTTGATCGTCGCCTGCAAAAGCTCGGCGGAGCGTTTGCGCTGCTGCCAGAGCGGCGCGCGCTGCCCGGGAAACTTGCGCGGCAGCAGCAAGGCGCGCGCGGCGTTCTCACGGAACCGAGAAGCGAACAGCGCGACGGCGGGCGCGCCCTGCCCCGCTTGACGCGCGGCGCCGCCCGCGCCGAGCTGCCGCACCACCAGGTCTTCGATCTCTTCCGGATCGGGAAGCACGGTTTCGGCGCTGGGCGGCTCGTCGGCTTCGGGGAAGCGCACGACAATGCCGTCGTCGGTCCAGAGCACGTCGATCTCGTAGTCGGTCATCTCGCGGACAATCGCGCCGATCGCCATCGCCCACGGCGCATGGACTTTCGAGCCGAAGGGGCTGAGGATGCAGACTCGCCAGTCACCCATATCGTCTTTGTAAGACTCGATCACGATGGTCTTGTCGTCCGGGACCGCGCCCGCCGCTTCCTCCTGGTCGCGCAGATACTGGATCAGATTCTTCGCCGCCAGCGCATCCAGCATATGCTTCTCGATCAGGAGCTGGGTGGCGTCCTCATCGGACAATCCGCGCAGCGTTCGGGTCAAGGCGCCGATGGCGCGGCCGAACTCCAGGGGCCGCCCCGCCGATTCGCCGTGCCAGAAGGGCATTTTGCCGGGGACTCCGGGCGCGGGCGAGACGATCACCCGGTCATGGGTGATCTCTTCAATCCGCCAGGAGCTCGCGCCGAGCAGAAAGACATCGCCGGTCTTGCTCTCGAAGACCATCTCTTCGTCCAATTCGCCGACACGCCCTTTGCCCTTCTCGGCGCCCAGTAAAAAGACGCCATACAGACCACGGTCTGGGATGGTCCCGCCATTAGTGATGGCGATTCTCTTGGCCCCTTCGCGGCTGTGCACGGTGTTGTTGATCCGGTCCCAGGTGATGCGCGGGCGCAGTTCGGCGAAATCGTCCGAGGGGTAACGGCCGCTGAGCATGTCCAGCACTTCGATAAACATCGTGCGCGGCAGCTCGGCGAAGGGCGCGCTCCGGCGAATGACGCGTTCCAAATCGTCCACCCGCCAATCGTCCATCGCCACCATCGCCACGATCTGCTGCGCCAGCACATCCAGCGGGTTGCGCGGATAGCGCATCTGCTCGACCGCGCCCTGAATCATCCGATCCGTCAGCGCCGCGCACGCGAGCAGGTCGCCGCGATACTTGGGCAGAATGACGCCTTTGCTAAGGCCCCCGACATGGTGCCCCGCGCGCCCAATTCTTTGCAAAGCGCTCGAAACGCTCGGCGGCGCCTCGACCTGGATCACCAGATCGATCGCGCCCATATCGATCCCCAATTCCAAAGACGATGTCGCCACCATCGCGGGCAGCCGCCCGGACTTCAGCTCATCCTCAATCATCATTCTTTGCTCACGCGCGATCGATCCATGGTGCGCGTGGACGATCTCCTCCCCCGCCAGCTCATTGAGCGCCGCCGCCAGCCGCTCGGCCAATCTTCGGCTATTCACAAAGATCAGCGTGGAGCGATGCTGTTTGATCAAATCTAAGATCAAGGGATGGATCGCCGGCCAGATACTTGTCCGGGTGTCGCCCTGCGACGCCGGGCCGCTCGGGATTTCTTGTATTTCTCCCAGCTTCGCCATATCTTCCACGGGGACTTCGACGCGCAGGTCGAGCATGCGGCCCGCGCCGGCGTCGATGATTTGGATGGGGCGAAGAAGATGCCCCCCGGCCCCCACAGGGGGAGCAGAACCCAGCGCATCCACCACAGCCTCTAAGTCAGAGACATCCTCATCCCTACTGTTTGCCTCTTTCTCCTTACCATCCAAGCCTGCAAGGGCTGCGAACTCATGCTCTGCTCCCCCTGTGGGGGCCGGGGGGCATCCGGGGTCTTCCTCTACTATTTGTGAGAGGGGATTTTGAAACCCGCCCAAAAACCGAGCCACCTCGTCCAGCGGCCGTTGCGTCGCCGACAGGCCAATGCGTTGGAACCCATGCGGCGCCGTCAGTTCCTCCAAGCGCTCCAAAGACAGGCTCAAATGCACGCCGCGCTTGGTGGAGACCATCGCGTGGATCTCGTCGATGATCACCCAGTGGATCGACCGCAGAGTCTCGCGGGCGTTGCTGGTGAGCATCAGAAAGAGCGACTCGGGGGTCGTGATTAAGATGTCGGCGGGGGTGCGGTTGAACTGGGCGCGCTCTTTGCTGGGCGTATCGCCGGTGCGGATCGCGACCGTGGGCGGATGCGCGGGGACTTCCATCCGCTCGGCGTAGCGTGAGACGCCGACCAAGGGCGCGCGCAGGTTGCGCTCGACATCGACGGCCAGGGCCTTGAGCGGGGAGATGTAAAGCACTCGGCAGCGCTGGGGCGGCGGGGGGACGGGGTCGAACATGATCCGATCGATGGCCGAGAGAAACGCCGTGAGGGTTTTGCCGGAGCCCGTGGGGGCGAGGATCAGGGTCGATTGGCCGCTTTGGATCGCGGGCCAGCCGAGCTGCTGCACGCGTGTCGGCTCCGGAAAGGAGCTGGTGAACCAGGAGCGAACGGGATCGTGGAAACCGTTCAGGGCGTCGAGCGGATTGGGGGCGCCGCCTTCGCGGACGGACCGTTTGACTCTGGGCATCGGGATCTCTTTCTACTAATCATTGCATTGTACCCATCACGGTCGGCCGCTATTCATGAACAAAGCGCCATCTCGCTGCGCCACTATTTCGAGAAACACCACGGAAACATATTGACGCCGAGCGGCGATGAGTGCTACACTTCCAAGCCCCTCATTGTGGATGGGCCGAGACGTGTCGGCGTTTGCGGCGCTGCAAACCGAACATTTAACCTCAGGATAAAACATAGCAATGAAGCTTTGCTTTCCGCGCCTCATGCTCGTCATGGCGGCGCTCTTGATGCTGCCCGGGGCCGCAAGCGCCCAGGGGTTTGCAAAACCGATCAGCGCCGGCGACGTCTCTTGGATGCTTATTGCGACCGCGCTCGTCTTTTTGATGACGCCCGGTCTCGCCTTTTTCTACGCCGGCATGGTGCGCGGCAAAAACGTGCTCAGTGTCTCGATGCAGTCGTTTGTCGCGGCGGGCATCGTCTCCGTGCTCTGGGGCGCGCTGGGCTACTCGCTCGCCTTCGGCCCGGACCATGGCGGCGTCATCGGGGATCTGACGTGGGCGGGCCTGCGCGGCGTCAGCATGTACACGCCGAATACAGACTATGCGCCGACGATCCCGCATATGCTGTTCATGATGTTCCAGATGACCTTCGCGATCATCACGCCGGCCCTCATCTCCGGCGCGGTCGTGGAGCGCATGAAGTTTTCGTCGTACTGCGTCTTTATCACGCTCTGGTCGCTGCTGGTGTACGCGCCGATCGCGCACATGATCTGGGCGAAGCATGGTCTGCTCGGAATGACCGGTCCGATCAAGGCGCTGGATTTCGCCGGCGGCTGCGCCGTGGAGATCGCGTCGGGCGTCTCCGCGCTGGTGATGGCCCTCTTGATCGGCAAGCGCCGATCCAACCATCCGGAAGAACTGCGCCCGCACAACCTGCCGATGACGCTGATCGGCACTGCCATTTTATGGTTCGGCTGGTTTGGATTTAACGCCGGCAGCGCCCTTTCCGCCGGGCCGCTGGCGCTCTCGGCCCTGGTCGCCACGCACTTCGCGGGCGCGGCCGCCGCGCTCGCGTGGATGGCGATCGAATGGTTCCTCTACCGGAAGCCCTCGGCGCTCGGCTTCGCATCCGGCGCGGTCGCGGGCATGGTGGCGATCACCCCGGCGGCGGGTTTCGTGCGCCCCGGCCCAGCCATCGTGATCGGCCTCGTCGCCGCCGTGATCTCGTTCTATATGATCAAGGTCAAGAGTCGATTGGGTTATGATGATTCGCTGGATGTCTTCGCGGTTCATGGCTGTGCGGGGATGTGGGGAATGGTGGCGACCGGCCTGTTCGCCACGCGCGCCGTCAACGCGAACGGCGGGGACGGCCTGTTCAACGGCAACCCGGCCCAGCTCGCGCACCAGCTCACGGCGATCGCCGTGGCCGTGGTTGTCGCAAGCGCCGGGACATTTGTTGTCGCCAAGCTCACATCGCTCATCACGGGCGGCCTGCGCGCGTCCGTGGACGACGAGGAGAGCGGGCTGGACGTCACCGAGCATGGGGAAACAGGATATCCCGGCGAAGCGTCCGGCATCCCGGCGTTCGCCGCATTCGATTAAGGTCGTCAAGACCATCACAGGAGAAATAACTTATGATCAGAATTGAAGCCATCATCCGCCCCAGCCGCCTCGACGAAGTCCGAATGGCGTTGGAAGAACTGGGCCACAGCGGCATCACGGTCACCGAGATCAAGGGCGCCGGTCGGCAAAAAGGCTACACCCAGCATTACCGGGGCGCGGAATACCAGGTCAACCTGCTTCCGAAGATCATGCTGGTGGTCGTGGTGAAGGATTCCGAGTGGGAGCAGATCGCCGAAGTGATCGAAAACGCCGCGCGCACCGGCGATATTGGCGACGGCAAGATCTTCGTCTCCCAGGTTCTGGAAGCCGTCCGGATCCGGACCAGCGAACGCGGCGACAGCGCGGTTTCTTAAAAACTCTGCCGCCAGCATCGTATTACCGGGTGGTATGCCGGCGGCTCTGCGCCGGCATGCCACCCGATTATCGGATACAACGCACGAAAAGCGTATATCTACCGCCGCGCCAGGCGCACCGGTTTCGCCGCGGCGGGCGCTTTTCCCACCAGCATCTTACTCTCACGAATCACCGGCAGTGGTCCCGAGATGTCGAGCAGTCCGCCCAGAGTATCGACGTGCTCGCCGTTCACGAGAATCTGCACTTTATTGACGTTCGGGAACTGTCCGAGCGCCTTCAGGATTTCGTTGACGCCCTTCGCCTCGTCCGTGTCCCCGCCCTTAAAATCGTTCACTAAGGCTGCGTTGAAGTTCACCGTCGCCAGACCGTTTTGAATGGCGATGTCGCGGATCTCGGCGCTGCGGGGCAGCACGGATGCGGGCGATTGCAGGGCGGTCTCGACGGCGGCGCGGGCCGGATTTTGCGCGGCGCCGGGCTCCGCGACGGCAGGTATGGCAACGGCGGTCAGCACCGTAAAAAGTCCGATCAGCGTTACAAAATTGTTCGCGGGTTTCATCATTCCACCCCTTTCGGTTCTCTTACCGACAATACTTGCGGAACACCGTTCCGATACTGATACTTACCCCCAGCGCCGAGTCGCCAAACAAACGCCGCGCAATAAGCGAGAAGCCTCTCAAATATGCGAGTTTTGCGCCGGCGCCATAAACTTCAGGGCTACGCCAGCCGACCATTCCAATATCATGCACTCTGTTTGGAAAGGATCGGAAGATGGTCGCTCCCTGTAAAACCATGCTGCTCGCCGCAGTGTTCGCCGGCATTGCTCTTGGCGTCTCTGGCCCTGCGCCAGCCGCGACGAAGCAGACGGGCAAGGCCGCTGTCGCCGCCGCGCCGGAGCAGTCGCCGGCCGCCCCACTGGCTCTGGGCGCGCTTGTCGTCGGCGGCTTGATGCTGCGGCTCCGAAGCCGTATCCAGGTCTGACGGGCAATCGAGCGCTTCGCTTAAGGCTTCATACCCGCCGGCACGCCGTTCGGGTAGAGCTCGGCGATGTTCTGCTTGATCTTGCCCAGGCGGTTCTCCGGGTTCGGATGCGTTTGCAGGAACTCAGGCGTGTGGCCGCCCTGGCTTTCGGCTTCCAGGATCTGCATAACGCCCAGCATCGCGCGCGGATCGTAGCCGGCTTCGGACATCAGCTTGACGCCCCACTTGTCGGCCTCGGATTCGTCGTTGCGGCTGTACTTCAAATTGACCAGCGAGCCGATCGCCGTCACCACGGCGGCGCTGTTACGGCTATTGGGGTTATTAGGGTCGTAACTCGCCATGACCGCGGCGCCAGTGAGGCCCTGTGTCAGCGTCTGCTGGGCGAGCTGCTGCGCGCTGTGGCGCGCGATCACGTGGCCCGTCTCATGCCCCAGCACCCCCACCAACTGCCCGCGCGTCTTGAGCTTATTCAGCAGCGCCTCGGTGATGAAGATCTGACCGCCCGGGAGCGCGAAGGCGTTCACCGTCTTGGGGTCCGCCAGCAGGTGATACTGGTACTGATAGGGACTTTTGCTGGCGTCGGACTTCTGGACAATCTCCTGGCCGACACTTTGCACGAGCGCCGTTCCCTGCGTGTCGCTGCTCGCCTCGCCCCCATACTGCTGCTCCATCTGCGGAGCCGCCTGCAACCCCAGCGCGATCTCCTGCTGCGGTGTCACCCCCACATGCTGCTTTTGTCCCGTCACGGGATTGACGCTGCTCGTCGTAAAATATTTGATCAGTGAAAACGCGGCGATCACCAGCGCGATAATCACCCGAATCCCAATGGCCGAAGAACGGTTTCCCATGTCGCGTGCGCCTCCCTGCAATGTTATCCTGATTGCTCTTTACCCGGACAAGGCGCTTCCATAACTTGATTGACCGTTCTGAATGAGCGGTCGACCGAATGGGTAGTATAACGCCATGGAACTCTTAGCCGCCTCCCCGCTCATCCCCAGTCTCTTCATCACGTTCGCGGAAACAGCCGAAGCCGCCTCCGAAACCAGCAAGCGGCTTGCAAAGGCGGCGCTGCTCGCCGCCTACTTTTCCGAATTGTCCGATGACGATCTCGCCCGCGCGGCCCGCTATCTCGCGGGGCATGTCTTTCCTCTGCGCGATCAGCGGACGACGAATGTCGGCGGCGCGGCGATGCTGGGCGCGATCGAGGAGGTGACGGGCGCGGCGCCCGAAACGCTACGCGAGAACCTGGTGCGGCTCGGAGATCTAGGCGATGTCGCCCGGGAAGCCTTTGCCGCCTCCCAGGGCGCCGCGCAGACGCCCACGCTGACGCTGGTTTCCGTGGGCGATGCGCTGGAAACGCTGGCGTCCACCTCGGGCGCCAAGCGCAAGCGCGAGCTGGTCGTGGCGCTGCTCCGGCCGGCGACGGCGCTGGAGGCGAAGTATCTCGTCAAGCTGCTCGCGGGCGACCTGCGCATCGGTCTTCAGGAGGGCGCGATTGAGGACGCCATCGCGCGCTGGCGGGGAATGGACGTCGCCGCCGTCCAATGGGCGAACATGCTGACGGGCGACCTGGGCGAGACCGCCATCCTGGCGCGCGCGGGCCGGCTGGACAGCGTTTCGATGCGCCTCTTCCACCCTCTCAAATTCATGCTCGCCACGCCGGCGGCGGATCTGGACGATGTCGCGCGGCAGATGCCCGAAGCGTTCGTCGTGGAGGACAAATTCGACGGCATCCGCGCGCAGGCGCATATCGCGCGGGAGACGCCCAATGTCCCGGAAGGGGTGGAGGAAGCGCCGCCCGCGCTCCATGGCGTCGTGCGGGACGGCGTGCGAGTCGCCCTCTTCTCCCGCACGCTGGACGAGATCACCGAAAGCTTTCCCGATCTTGTGGCGCCGCTCGCGAAGCTCGCGGAAGGATCGCCGCAGGGGCTCATTCTGGACGGCGAAATCGTGCCGACGCAGGGAGATCAGATCCTGCCCTTCCAAGAACTGCAAAAGCGACTGGGCCGAAAAACGCTCTCAGATGCTATGCGCGCTGAGGTTCCGGTCTGCTTTGTTGCTTACGACGCGCTTTTTGGCGACGAACAGATCCTGATCAACGATCCCTTTGCCCGGCGGCGCGCCGTGCTGGAGACAGCCGTCCCGGACAGCGGACCCGTGCGCCGGGCGGCCTCGGTCCAGTTCCGTGACGCCGCGCTGCTGGATGAGGAATTTGACGCGGCGCGGGGGCGCGGCAACGAGGGGCTGATGGTCAAGGACCCGGCTTCGCTCTACAAGCCCGGCCGGCGGGGACGGGAGTGGCTGAAGATCAAACGGGCGCTGGCTACGCTCGATGTCGTGGTGACGTCGGTGGAGGTCGGGAATGGCGGACGCCGGCATCTGCTTTCGGACTATACGTTCGCCGTGCGCGCCTCCGAAACGGACCCCGCCCTGCTCAACATCGGCAAGGCGTATTCCGGGCTGACCGACGCCGAGCTTCAGGAGCTTTCAGAGTGGTTCCGGGCGCACACCATTCAGGAATTCGCGCATGGCAAGGTCCGCGTCGTCGAGCCCAAGGTCGTGATTGAGATCGCCTTTGATCGCGTGCAGGCGTCCGCGCGCCATAAGAGCGGCTACGCTCTGCGCTTCCCTCGAATCCTGCGCATTCGGGACGACAAACCCGTCACCCAGATCGACACGCTGGAGACCGTTCGCAAATTGGCGGGAGAATAACCCATGTCCGACCTTCTTTCGCCGGAATTATCCGCCGCCCGCGCCGCGTTCGCCGCCTTTTTAGACAACGCTCCTCGTGAGGGGCGCACGGTCGCCCTGCACGATTCCGACGCGGATGGGGTCGCCGCCGGCGTGGTCTGGGAGCTGGGCCTAAAGCGCCTGGGGTACGCCGATCTGGCGCGAGTGATCCCCGACCGCGAGCGTAATGCGTGGACGGAGGCGAATCGCGCCAGAGTACAGGCGGCGCGGCCCGAAGCGCTCTTCGTGCTGGATCTGGGCAGCCAGACCGAATCCGTCATTCCCGGGGTTCCGACTTGCTTTGTCGATCACCATCGCCCCGAAGGCGCTCCGCACGGAGACACGCTCATCAGCGCTTACACCTGGGATCCGATTCCCAACACGTCATTGCTCCTTTGGGAGTTATTGCGGCCATTGGCGAATGTCGAGGACCTGGACTGGATCGCCGCCATCGGGACACTCAGCGATCTGGGCGACCAAGCTCCATTCGCGCTCATCGAAGAGGCAAAGAAGAAGTATAAAGCCAAGTATCTGCGCGAAGCCACGACGCTGATCAATGCATCGCGCCGCGCTTCGCATTACCATCCCGAAACGGCGGCGCGAGCCCTGCTCGCGCACTCCGATCCCCGCGCGCTCACGGAGGCGACGAGTGGGGATGTGGAGGAGCTTCGCGCGGCGCGCGCGGAGGTGAAGGCGGCCATGGAAGACGCGAAGAAGGTCGCGCCGGTATTTTCGGGGCAAGTCGCGTGGCTTCGCCTGAACTCGCCGTGCCAGATCCATCCGCTGATCGCGCAGATCTGGCGTACGCGACTGCCGAAGTACATCGTCCTGGCGGCAAACGAAGGCTATCTCCCTGGGCGTGTGAATTTTTCGGTCCGGTCGGCGTCGGGGATCAATGTTTTGGAGTTCCTGCGCGGGATCGAGCTGGATCTGCCGGAGGGTGAGGGAAATTACGGGCACGGGCACGATCAGGCGTCGGGAGGGAGCCTGCCGATCGTCCATTGGCGCCGGTTTCTGGAGAAACTCGGTTTTACGATTTCATGAAGGTGGGTTAATCCGTGGAGCGCCGGCGATCTTCTCAGAAGCTCCACGGATTAGCACATCTTGTCAGGTCAGGCGGCTTCGCGATTGCTCACGCCCCCGGAGGGCCGGTACGGCTTTCGCGCCAGCCTTGCGATCAGCGTCCGCACAATCAGCTTCGCCAGGAATGGAAGATCGTTGACGAAATAGCGCTGGTAGAGACGCCCCGGCTCCTGGATGAAGCGGAACATCCATTCCAGGCCGCTGCGGCGCATCCAGACCGGAGCGCGGCGAACCTGCCCCGCCGCCATCTCGAACGATCCGCCGACACCGATGGAAACCGGCACCTGGATCAGATCTCGGTTTGCGGCGATCCACTTTTCCTGTTTCGGCGCGCCGAACGCGACCATCAGGATATCGGGCGCCGCCGCCGAAACCGTCTCACGGATACGGGCCTGTTCTTCTTCCGTCTTGAACGTTTCAAACGGAGGACAGTAGGTCCCGCAGATCTTCGCGTTGGGATACCGGGCCAGCACCGCCTCTCGGGCGCGGTCGGCGACGCCGGGAACGCCTCCCAGGAAAAACAGCGTCAACCCCTGTTCATGCGACGCCTTCGCCAGCTCCCAGAAGAGGTCGCTGCCGGCGACGCGCTCCTGGATCGGCTGACCTCCTGCTCCGGAGTACAGACGGGAAAGCCAGACAACGGGCGCGCCGTCCGCAAGCACGAGATCCGCGCAATGGTAGACATCCGCGAATTCGGTGTCCCGGTCAAGCATGACCAAATGGTCAAGATTTCCGGTACAGACAAAGCGCGCTTTGTCTCGCTTACGCGACATCGCCACAATCTGATCCACGGCCTGCGCCATCGTCACATTATCAAAAAGTACATTCGCGATCGGCACCTTCATGTCGTTGAAACCTTCTGCTTCAAGCTGGTCCACATGTCCTTCGCAAACGCCTGCAGAACGGCGTGATTTGCGGCGGCGGCGGCTTCATTCTTGTCGAGCGGGCACATAAACCGGAGAAAATACACGGGGGTATTTTTCCGTCCGAGCAGAGCGCTTTTCAGCATCGCAAATCGGATCTGCGTCGGTGAGTCAATAATCTTACCGTCAACGACATATAGATAAAGCATCTCATAAGAAGGCGCTCCGGGGTTTCCCACCGCATGACACGACCGTGTGTCAATATTCGCTCCCGGCAAGAGTTCCGTATGATCGTCTTCCAAGCGCCACCCGGCGCCCACCAGGCACGAGCGCGGGTCGTGCAGGGCGCTGCGGTCCGTGCCGCCGATCAGAACGAAGTCGATGGGCACGTTCCCGCCGTCGTAGGCGCGGGAAATGACATCGGCGCTTCCCAAGGCGATCTTGACGTCCGCAGGCATCTCCTGATCCGCGCCCGAGCGATAAGAGCCAATGGTGTGCGGCACATCCGCCGACGTCACACCCTGAAATTTGGGCGGCGGCGGTATGCTCCAAACCTTGTTCGTGACCAAGGCGGCCGCGAAGATCAAAATTAGAAGATAGGCCATCCGGCGAACTTGCGACATCCCAATACCTTTGCCAGCGAAAAGAGGACGATAAATCCCAGAACCAGAGTGATCATGCCGCTCCAGTCATGGAACGTGTGCGCGGCGTCGGCGCTGATACACTCCCCGACCACGCCGATCAGCGCAATCCGCACCGAGTTGATCGCCAAGCTCAGCGGAAGGCTGAGCAGAAAGATCCCGAAACGCTTGATCGGCGATCCATCCACCAAGTAAGCGAACGCGCCGCTAAATGTCAGCAGCGCCAGCAGCGTCTTGAAGCCCGAGCAGGGGACGTCGACGAAGAGCGAAAAGTTCTCCATCTGGATGACGTTGCCGTCCAGCTGCGTGCTGAACGTCAGCAAGTGCAGAATCTTGTTCGCCAGCACGGTCGACATCATCTGGATCCGCAGGGTGGCGTCGTTCAGCACCGGGCCAGGCAGCGGGGCCATAAACGCCAGAAACGCCAGCGGGATCGCCATCGCCCGGACAAGAGCTCCGCCAAACACCAGCCACACCGAGCTCCAGAGAATCAGCAGAAACGAAGTGGACATGACCGCCTGCATCTGGCTTTTGATCGCAAAGATCAGCAGTAGCAGGGACGGCAGCAGCACGGCGAGAGCGAAGTAGTTCGGCTTTTTTGGGACAGCCGCGATCGTATCCCGGCGATACCAAAGCATCAGGGCGACGAAAAAGGGGATGACGGGGGCGTGCGCGTAGTAGGACTCCGGCTTGGTGAACTCATAGCCCCACCAGGACAGCATCGGCCACGCCAGAGCGGCCAGAAGCGCGGCCGCAAAGACAAACGGAGCGACCGTACGCCAATCGACCTTGCGCCAGTCCAGCGAATTCGCGCTGGAAATTTCGCCGCTTACGGATGGCTTGATCCGAGCGTCGTCAGGTTGTTCAAAAATTGTTGACATTCCACTAGCCTATACGCAAATTCTGTGCCAAGTGTCACAGAAAATAGCACTCTTACCAGGCAGGGACTAAAAAGCGAGGCAACGATTGCAATTTGAACTACACCGTTACCTCGCGTCAAAGTACGCTAAAACAGGTCGAGAAACTCCTCGCGCTCTTGTGGCGCGGAGCTTCGAACGAAACGATGCAGCAGCGACATCATGCACTGATTGAGACAGCAATATTCATGCCAACCACGGCCAAACGGGGCGAGCGAAAACCGAGCGATCATATTTTCCACTTTACCCGCTTCACTGAGGGAAGGCTAAATTAGTATACAGCACCTTCCCGCCAAGCGAACACTTATATGAGCCATCTTACATTAGAGCGGCGAGAGACGTCCCGTGACGACATGAGCGTCTTCGCTTATTTGATGTCCGCGCTCTCGACATCCTGGAAATAGGCCTCATAGCGCGTCGAATTAAACTTGGGCTTCGCTTCCTTGAACAGACGGGCGACGACCAGCGCGGCGGACGGCGCCTTTTGCAGCATCACTTGCCGCGTCACAAGATCGTGAATTTTGGAGAGCGGCGGCAGTCCGGTCGCATCGGCGGTCTTCACCTTGAATGTGACGTAGTCCTTGCCGAGCTGGATGGTTTTGACGTCGCCGGGGTTCATATGGAGCACGGCCTGGCTGATCGCATTTCGATACGGCGGCGGCAGCGTATCCATGTTGATCTGGAAGCCGTTGACGCCAACCACATGCAGGCCCGGCTGGCGCGCGATCACATCCTCGGCCAGGCTTTGCTTGAGATCCGCTTCCGCAGTTCCGGAGTCTTGTGTATTATCGGTCACAACCATCGTTGTCTTTACCTGGAGCGGCAAAGTGAACTGGCTTTTGTGGTTTTGGTAATAGTCCTGGATTTCCGCTTCATCGGCCGTCACGCCTTTGAGGCGAAGGTTTTCCAGGGAAATATCCGATCCAAGATCCTGTTTGAAGGTCGCATACTTGACAGGGTCCGCGGCTTGATCGGGCACCAACTGGGGGGTGCTTCGCCGCATCTCGTTGATCCGGGCGTCCACCTGGTCCGGCTTCGACGAAACGCCCGCGCGCTTCGCCGCCTGATCCACTAACATTGCGTAGACCATCTTGTTGAGCACGGGTTTGCCGGCCTGATACTCCAAAGCATCCTGATAGTCCTTTTTGGTAATCGATTCGCCATTGAAGGTGACGATTGGCCGGGACGTGGAGTAACGGGAGTAAAGAATCCCATTAAAGATGAGAGAAACGATGAGAATAACGGCAAGAATGCCTGTCAGGTACTGCTTCATTGAAGGATTTAACCTACCCTTGTGATTGAAATGATCCCATGCGGAGTCTCAACACAGCGATGATGGAGACATCCTTGCATGACAAATACCACGGGATCACTTGCCTAGTAAGAGAATACCACAGAACGGTCGTGCGTTCTTATTGTATTCTCCATCAATTCGTTTCCGTACGGTGAGAAGCGCCCGCCAGGGCTCCTTCGGATTGTGACTGCGCGGCGGCGCCGTCATGCAGCGCGCCCGCGATCCCATCCGCCCAGCGGTCGAGCGTGGCGTTGTCCTCCAGCCAGCGCCGCCCCGCCTGCGCCAGACGACTACGCAGAGCGTCGTCCTCCCGCAAGCGCGTGATCGCTTCGCGCCACCCCGCGACATCGCCCGGCGCGACATACAATCCCGTTTCCCCGTCGATCAAGACATCCGTTTGACCGGTCGTACGCGTAGCGATGACGGCCTTGCCCATCGCCATCGCTTCCAGGATCGTGGTGACCCCCGCCTGGAAATCGTTCTCGTAGAGAGGCACGACGACGAACTGCGACTGTCCGTAAAGCGTGCGCAAGTCGCCGTACTCATAACGGCGGGCGTCGACATTGGGCGGCAGAGTGCGATTCTCTGTCTCGTTCTGGTGCTTGGACCAGGGCGAGGACGCCGCCAGCTTCACCGAAAGATCGGGCATCGTGGAGACGGCCTCAATGAGCGTCGGGTAATCCCGCCACTCCAAACCCGCCGAGCTGATTTGATTTTCGATCACCGGAATATTTGAAAGCGGGCGATAGAACCGGTCGTCCGCGTGGAACGGGATCAAGCGCAGCGCGGCCCCAGGAACCCCGAGCGTCTGACGCGCAAAATCGTACTGCGTCTGCGCGTAGAGAAAGATCCGGTCGATCTGTTGATGCGCCTTGATGGAAGTAAAGAAAAGGCGTTTCTTCCCGGTGGACAGGCGATGACCGATCGTCACATGCCAGGGGCGCCGCGAGACGGTTTTGAAAAGCAAGGCAAGCGGGATCGCGAGGTTTTCGCCGTTGGTAAAGACGGCGTCGTACGCCGCGCGCCGCACGAACCCCGCCATCGCCATTCCGGCGTCGCGCCCCGCTTTACGCGCGGACTTCACGAGGGTGTTCGTGTCCGCGTCGAGTGCGGCGTAATCGTATAGGTCCACCTGGTCGCCCAGCGCTTCCAGCCGGTCGGCCAGGGCGTAGTAATCCATCTTCGGATGGCGGTCCGCCGCAACCGCTTCGTCTGTTTGCGTCTTCAAAACGCTGGGAATCAGTAAAAGAATTTTCATGCGCTCAAGCCGCCGGGCGGGCGACCCCTTTCACCACATCCACCAGTTTTCGATAATTCGTAGCCGCGTCAAAACGCGCCAGCGCGGACTCTCTGGCGCGGCGGCTCATCGCCGCGCGCCGGTCATGATCCGTCGCCAGCTCCGCGATCGCCTTCGCCAGCGCGTCGGGATCGTCCGGCGGCACGATCAAGCCCGTTTCGCCGTGACGCACCGCCTCGGCAAGAGCGCCCACATCCGTGGCGATCACCGGCAGGCCGGCGGCCAGGGCCTCCATCACGGCCAGAGGCAGGCAGTCGCCGCGCGATGGGAACACAAAAAGGTCCGCCTCCGCGAAGCGCTCCAGCAGTTCGGGCGTGTTCGGCTTGACCCCGCGATAGACATCGACGCCCTCGACGCCATCCCCTACCCCTTCGGTGATCGTGACGATCTTCAGACGCGCGTTGACGCCGGCGGGCAGTCGCTTGAACGCTTCGAGCAGCGTGTCGCCGCCCTTTCGCGGGAAGTCCCCGCCGACAAACAGCAGATTGATCGGGCGGCCTTCCGCCGGCGGCCGCTGCGGGAAATCCCAGCGCGCCGTGTCGATCCCCGGCGGAATCACCGTGATCTTGTCCGCCGGCACCCCGTAATCTTTGACGAGCGATTGCTTCGCCCATTCGGACCAGGTCACCAGCGCCCGCGCCGCATGAAACGCCCGTTCATTGAGCTGCTTTTTGAGCGCCTCCACGCGCGAATTGCCGCTGGGGACATGCCCGTAGAACGCGCCGAGCACGTCGTACTGCAGCGGGGTCGCATCGAGAGACACGACGGACGGCGCACGGCGCATCAGGGATTCCGAAAAGAGCGACGTCACCTGAGTGTGGAACAAGATCGCATCGATCCTGCCGATATGGGGCCGCAGCCCGAGCAGGGCGCCGAGCGAGGCGCGCGCCGACCAGTTGGACTTGATAAACGGCAGCTTCGCCCACCAGCCGGGCGTGTCGTGATAGGGCAAGTCAATATAGATCGGCGTTACGTCGGCGTCATCCGTCAAGACAGTTTTGAGGTTTTGCGCGTGCGTAACATGGCCGAGAGAGTATTCGAGAGCAAATGCAAGGTTCATAAAAGGCAGTCGGTGGGCGGCGGGAGCAGTGTTCGCGACGCCTTCATTATAGCGCACGCATGCAGGATTTCCGAGGGACGGCAGGCGGCCCTTACAGTGATTTCTCTGCAAGACTCATGCCAAGAGCCTTGGGATTCCCCCATAAAGCCGCAGAGCCGCCGGACGCAGATGCATCCGGCGGCCATTTTGTTCATCGCATCGCATGACGGCGATGAGATCGCGGGGCGAATTTAGCCAGGGAACGCGGGCAGCACTTCGAAGCCCATGTTGTCCCAGTGGCGCTCATCCGACCACGGCCGATGGTTGTACCAGTACGCGTTCGTCGGGTTGTACATCACCTGCTCGGGACGATCGTTCCCGGTGTGGTAGAGCTGGTGCAGGAAGTACGGCTGCAGATTGCTGAAGGGCAGCGGCGTCGCCAGATCGTCGTCCTTGACCACCACGCCCGCCTCCACGAGACGGTAGTGCGTTTGCGAGAGGTAGAGATCGAAGCTGTGCCGCTTGTCCAGATCTTGCTGCGTGCCGTTGAACAGCGGCTTGCCATCCCACGTGACGCGCTTTACCAGGCCGCTCCGGTCGTTGCCGGGATTGTAGCTGGTGTCCACCAGGTTCGTCATGTCGCCGTTCAGGAACTCCTCGGCGCGATGGAAGTCGGGCTTGATCTCCCAGCGGAACATGTTGCCGCTGGCCGTCGGCCAGAGGCCGCCGTCAAGCTTCGCCGGGTGGATCAGCGGATCGCCCACCGGGCAGATCACCACGTCACACCAGCGCCGGCTGTCGAAGTGGGCGTCCACTTCAAACGTCAGATGCAAAACGCGGCCGTTGGAGATATCCGCGGTGGCTTTCGGCATCATCGCGATCGTCGCGTTGTTGTTATGGATCGGAATGTTGCTGTGAGGCGTGCCTCCATCAAAAAGCGTATCCATAAAGTGATTGCCCATCACGAAGATCTTGGTGTTATCCATATCTCCCCAATAGTTGCGGATCACCCACTTGTTGTTCGAGAACTCGCGGACATAGACGTTCGAGTTGCTCGCGGCCACCGGGTTGTTCGAGTTCGCGGCGGCGACCACGGGATCGATGGAATCCGCCTGGACGAACGGCTGGGACGAGCGGAAGTTATCGAAGAACGCCTGAGCCCCGGTTAGAGACTTCGCGACGCAATTGACATGGAACTGCGCGGAGCGCGCGATGACGTTCGGGACATCCGAAGGATCGCCCTGGCCGTTGATCGCGACGGACATCGATCCGTCCATCTGCATCGCTCCCGGTCCCGCCGCGCCGTCCATGGTCTGGAACGGTCCGAACTTGTCCACCGCTTCGACGACCAGGTCGGCGCCGGTGGCGGGATTGAGGCCGTTCATTTCGATGCTGAGGCTGCCGCCGCTGTATTTCATGCTCTTGGGCGAAGCCGTGCTGTACACCCGATAGTCCACCGCGCCCGGCACGGGCGCAAACGTCACGAGAGCGCTGTCGTCGTCCGCGGTGACTTGCGTGACGCTGACTGTTCCCAGCGTCGTCACAGGAGCGGATGTAGGTACGGAGACACTGACCGGAGCCGTGGCGTCGCTTTCAATCGGAGTCATCCAGGAGACGTTGCAGCTGGAAACGGCGTAGGTGTGCGTTTCGCCGGCATGAACGTAGCGGTCGAAGTAGTTCAGTCCCCACACGCCCTCCGCGATTTTCACGCCGTCTCGGTAGATGTTGTAGGTCGCGACATGCGATGAACCTTCCCAGACGAGATGGACGCGCGGCTGCGAGACGTTCCACTCCAGCGTTCCCGCCAGGCTGTCCGGGGCTCCCGGAGCCGGGGGCATCCAGGTCGGCTGCGACAACGGGTTATTGCTTCCGCTTCCCGTCGCGATGGCGCTCGGAAGGCTTTCCATGCCCATGCCGTCCACGGCGGTGACGGTATAAGGGGTTCCGCACCAGTAAACATCCGTCGGAACGGTGTAGTATGTGCCCTGGATGCCGCTGGCGATGCGCTTTCCATATTGGTAGACATTGTACGAGGCGGCTCCGTCGACGGGAGTCCACGCCAGCGAATCCGTGGAGCCCATTGCCCATGTTCCAAGCGTCGACAAGTTGGTCGGCGGCAAAAGCGTCATCGGCATCACTTTCGTGCCGGCGGGCGCTTTCGGAGCGACCGCCTTAACGGCGGCGGAGGGCGCGCTGCTGGCCAGCGTTCCAACCGCAACCACCGTATAGCTGTACTGAGCTCCACTCAGAAGCGCCATATCGGTATATGCCAGCGTGGTCACGCCCGGCTTCAGCAAATATCCATTTCGATACAGGTCATACTTGACGGCGTTCGGGCTCGCGCTCCACGACAGGTTGATATGCGCCATGGCCATGCCGCCGCAAACAGCGCAGCTAGCTGTCCATTGCGGCAATGCCTTCAATGACTTTGGGGCCGCCGGGACGAGAACAAGGATCGATTGCGTCACGGACGGGCTCGTCTCCACGCCGCTGATAATCGCCGTCACATAGTATGTATATTTGCTTCCCGCCTTGACCGTGCTGTCCAAATAGGTCGTTGTCGTCGCCGTCGCGAGCTTCACTCCATTGCGATACACCTGATAAGTTTTGGCGCCGCTGACAGCTTTCCAGTCCAGCCGAGAGGAAACGGCGGCTCCGTTCGTCTCCAGAGTCACCAGCAGCGCGGACGGACCGGGCGCCGCTGCGCTGGCCTTAACCACGCCAGTCGCCGACGTATTTGCCGTCGCCGCATGGGCGGCCGGCATGTGCGTCGAACCATATAGGATCCCTGCAAGAAGCAGGGCCTTTCGTAATCTCATTGATATCTCCAGCGTCTTGTCTCCAAGGCGCGATTGTTGCGTTATTTTTCAGGGAGGCGGTGGTGAAACCGCTTCCAAAAATAATTGTCGGCAGCAACAATTGGAATATCAATGACCGGAGGGATAATCAGGTAGTCATGCGAGGGTTATTGAGGCGAACGGAAGTTTACGGCGCAGTGACAGATTGTCACTGCGCTTTTCTGATGGAGAAGAGACGCAAATCGATCGGAGACGGCGCTCAGATCAATGCTGCGTCATAAACCGGCGTTCGATTGTAATATGGAAAAGGTAGGCGGCGGCGATGGCCAGGGGGAGGCCGAAAACCGCCATGACCGCAAAAGATGTCACCGGCGTTTGCCCGGCGCGAATCAGGAACAGATGCATCGATCCCAGGATCAAATAGTGAACGAGATAAAGACTGTAGGACATGGCCCCGAGCGCGATGAGGAGCGGCGATTGCAGCACGCGTATCCCGGGCGGCAGCGGCTGATTGGACTTGGTCCTGAGCCACTGCGTGCAGAAGATCAGAAAACTCGCAACGCCGAAGCCGATGATGGGATCGATCTCGACGGGATGCTCCATAAACCAGCTGTGATGCAGCAGAATGCCGCCGAAGGAGGCGCACAATACTACGGCGGCGACGATTCCCCAGCGCGCCACGACCTTTTCGCTCATCTCCCGCTGAAAGCTCAGAGCCGCCGCTCCCATGCCGAGCGCAAACAGTCCGATAAACTGCGGGCATGCGACATCAAGGCGATGATGCAGGAGAAAGTGTGGGATCGAACCCAGCAGGATGCCGGCGGCGACGGCGGCGCCCACGCCGAACCGGCGCCAGAGCGGCAGGAGAAGCGCGGGAAACAGAAAGTAGATCTGCCATTCGGTCGCCACGCTCCAGAGGGGGCCGTTAATCTGATAGGCCCACGCCGTCCGCAAGTTGTGGATCAGAAACAGATGCGAAAGAAGCACGCCAGGCTGAAAATCTCCCGTGGAGACATCCGCCCAGTGCGACACGACTCCCTGCCGAAGCTTCGTCTCCAGCGCGATTACCGCCAGAGATAACAACAGGGCCGCATAGTAAGGAGGAAGAATGCGCCGGGCTCTTCGGCGCAGATACGTCAGCGCGCCGCCGCGCAGCTGTCGATCCGAAGATCGGGTGACCGGGATCATAAGACAGTAGCCCGAAAGGACGATAAAGATCATGACCGCCACAAGGCCGTAATCCATCCATCCCGTCGCCGATAAAAAATGGGCGGGAAGACGTGCAGGATCCGTACGGAGCACGACTTCCGCGCGCAGATGGGAAAGCATGACGTAAAACGCTGCGACGCCTCTCAGGCTATCAAGATAGCCGAGATGGATTTTGTCTTGTTTCGCGAAATTGGCCGGCTGTCCGGGAAGACTAACTGCAGTAACGGACATTTGCATCCCCCGCCAGGTGAACTACGGAAATGACAGAGAATCGCATTTCAGGTTTTTAGCTGTAGTTGCAATATCTCTGCCAAGTGCTATAGATTTTGCTGATAACGACATTAGAAAAATGTAATTATCAGTCACTGCTTAAGCGGGGCGACTTAAAATTCCGACACAGTTAAGAACTTACCGTCTGCTTTACCGTTACGGGCGCTGCGGGCGCAGCCTGGGCGGGGATAAAGCAGAGGGTGCTCTTATTGATGGGCGTGCGCATCCCTTGCAGGAATCCACGACTGAAGTGGACGATGCGCATAATGCCGCGCGGCCGCTTGAGCTGGCGCAGATCCCGGAAAAACGGCGTCAGCGCGTAAGAGCTCAGCAGATTGATGATGACGCCGGCGAAACTGACGTGGCCGCACCGGATCGGCTTCGAGTAGGCGGCGCCGATTCCCGTCCAGTCGCGCTTTGACAGAAAACGAGATTCGTCATGAGACCGGAACCCGAAATGGACGACGGAGACTTTGTCCGTCTCCAGCACGGAATACCCGCGTATCAGCGCACGCACGGCGATATCCCAGTCTTCGCAGGACGGGAATTGACCGCCCGCCCCCAGCATCTCGTCAAAACCGCCCATCGCGCGCACCATGGAGGCGCGCACCGCCATCCCCGCGCCGATGCCGCGCGCCGAGCGCTTATCCAGCACTCCGGAGAAAACACGCTCGCCCTTCGCGCGGTAGGCCGGGATCAGGCCGACGCTGGAATCGTGCGGAGCCGCTTCCACCGTGGTGTAAACAACCGCGATCTTCCGATCGATCTGAAACGCCTCGTACACCTTTCTGAGCCAGTCCGTGGGCGCCGTGCAGTCGTCGTCCGTATATGCGACGAGGTCGGATTTTACTTCGCCCAAAGCAATGTTGCGGGCAACGCCCAGCCCCTTGGTGCCGGTCCGGATAAAGCGCACGCGAGGATCGCTTTCGAACGGCGCCACAGCCTGCGCGGTCTCCTCGTTGGTGCTTTGATCCACGATGACCAATTCGAAATCAATATCGTCGATCGCGAGGATCGTGGAGATCGTCGCGGCGACGCTTGCGCCGCGATTGCGCGTGCAGATGGCGGCTGAGATCATCGGGGGGCTAACAGACAAATGAATGTCCTCCATAATCCAAAAAGAGCAGAGCGCGGCGCAGGGCTATCCCTTTACCACGGGCGCGACAGGGAGGTCTCCCGGTCCAAAGAGCAGACGAGACATTTGCTCGGCGCCCATCTCGGTCCTCGCGCTCTCCAGATAACGCACATTGTAGACCATGCTGAGCATCGCCATCGCCACTTTGGTCACGCCGGCGCGGTAAAGCCCCACGGCGACGGCCACAAGCAAGGCGCGGATCGGCGCGGCCAGGAACGGAGCGTTCATCATAAGGCGCGCCATCATGCGCGTCGTGCGATTGCGATTCGTGTAGCTGTTTTTCACCACGATCCAGCTCACCCGGCCCTCGCGCGCCCGGATCACGTCGCACTGTCCATAGGATGTCGCCACGTTCAGCCAGCTGGCGAAGGAGCGATGCGGCCGATGGATCACATCGGCCTTGGGATCGAAGACGAAGTTGACGCCCTGGGTCCTCCGCATGCGATGGGCCAGCTCGACATCTTCCTGCCGTTTGAACTCGACGTCAAATCCTCCCACCGCCACGATATGCTCGCGGCGCAGGGAGGCGTTCCCTGTGTAAAAGTGGTTCGCCCACGCCTGCTTCCAAACTCCCGTCGTGAGGTTGAAGTACTGCTTTTGCAGCATGGCGTGCTCCCAGGCGATCCAGGCAGGCTCCACGCCGCGCCGGGCGGGGTCCGGCGACATCGGTCCGATGACCACAATTTTGTCGTCGCTTTTATGATGGGCCATATGGCTGGCCAGAAAATCGTCGACGGGCTCTACGTCATCGTCGATAAATACGATGATCTCGCCCTTGGCCGCCCAAACGCCGGCGTTTCGCGCCTGCGCGGGGCCTTGATTGGCCTGGGTGATCACGCGAAGCGTGTACGGCGCGCCGCCCGCATATTCCTCAAGGAAGGCGTCCGTACCGTCAGTCGAGCCGTCGGAAACGACGATGACTTCCACATCCTGGAGGGAATATTTCTGGCGCGCCAGGCCGTCCAGCGTCACTTTGAGGCTGGCTTTGCGATTATACGTCGGAATAACGACCGTGATGGACTGAGCACTTTCTTGCATTTCTCGACTCAACGCGCCTTTCCTTGACCGCGGCCACGCAGGCCGCCTATGGCTTCGATTCCGCCTGCGACACGCGTGAGGGAAGAACGCCGCGCTCCGATTTCGCCCAGTGCGCCTGCGCCGCTTCCACGACGATCTCGATATTTCGCTTGGCGAGTTTCTGCCCCTCGGCAAGACCGGCGCGGGCGCGCTCCCGGGTCTTCGGCAGGTCCGACAGCAGCTCCGTGATCTTGGCGGTAATCTCATCCGACGTGGCGTCGGCCATTGTGAGCACCCAATCCTCCAGTCCGATCTGGCGCATCAGGCCCCGGGATTTCGGCTCGTACTCCAACACCACGACAGGAGCTCCGCCGACGAGGCTGAGGATCCCGCCATGCAGGCGGCTGGAGAGCACCAGGTCGCAATGCCCCATGAAATAAGAGAACTCACGCGGATGCACGAAGCCGGTGACATGGTGCGCGTCCGGGCGCAGCGGCGCCGGCAGCAGCTCCTGAATGCGTCGCCCGACCGGCTCGTCGTCCTGAAACGATCCCTCAACCTTCTGATGACTGGTGAGAAAGACCAGCTCCGTGTCGCCGCGCTCCAGCAGCGACTGGCAGACACGCGCAATGCGGGCCTCAAAGTCCGCTTGTTTCGCAGGGCGGTCCGCCGCGCCCGGCCAGATATAGTCGTGAACGCAAATCCCGACTCGAAGCGGCTTCTTCTTTTCCGGGGCCAGGAGCTTGCTCGGCGGCCTGGGAATGATCCGCAGCGCTTCATCGATCGTCTGGTGGACATTGTCGCCCAGCAGCTTGATCTGCTCGCGCGCCGCTTTCACCGCTTCGGCGTCGCGGCAAAGGACGGCGGCCGCGTGGTCGAGCGAGTCATGCAGCAGATCCGGAAAATTATCCCCGTCCCGAAACGGTCCCAGCGAGTGGGCGTACACGAACAGGGGCTTGCCGAGCGCATGCGCCACTTGATATTGGGCCACGCGGGATTTGCGCATGAAAGGCACGGTCCAGGACGTGCTCAGACAGGCGCCGCCGGCGACGCTGATAATATCCGCCTCTTCAAACTCTCGGAAGAGCTCCCGCTCGTGGCTGGTCAGAAGAAACAGCGGAAATCCCATCCGCCGAAGGCGCGCCTGGAGAGGAAACCGCTCGGTGGCCGTTTTCCGGATCAGGCGTCCCCAAATATCCCACTTGGCGATTGTCCAGTCGCGCCCGGCGTTCCAGAGGGTCGAGGTAAAATGCAGCTCGGGATAGAACTTGGCGAACGGTCCTGCTTCCCGGGTCACGCCGCAGTAGCAATTGCGTACATCCGTCCCAGGCCCGAAGGCCTCCTCGAACGAAGACTTCATCGCCAGCAGAATTGCGGCGTCGCCCATATTGCTAATCACGTTGTCCGTGATCAAAACTCGCACGTTTTTCTTCATACAGTATTCCTTCGAGCCCATCTTGAAAAGTCGTCAATTCCCGGCGTTCCAATAACCCTGACCTCATTATGGCGTCAAATAGGCCGACAGCGTGAAGTCCTGGGGGCGCCAATCGGCAATATCGAGATCGAAGCTTGCAAGTTTGGCACACAATGTGCAGCAAATGCTTTTTTGTACTGACCTCTGAGCCGATATACAGCATATTCCGCGAAGCCGGTAGCCATACTACTCCATAAAATTGAGAGGCTCGCCGCTTTTCTTACTTGCAAAAATCGAGCCAACTCTCCCAATTCGCATTGGTTTGAGAAAACTTCCGCGATTTCAGAAACTTGGCGTTACATCACGCAGGAGCACGACACTTGAACACGCTGACAGAAGAAAAGCATTCCTCTAACCCACCGCGGCAAAACAATTCCCGCGCGCGCACGTACTTTAAATATCTCGACGGACTGCGCGCGCTCGCCGCTCTCTGGGTTGTCGCCGAACATGTCTGGGTGTCTCAGTTCAACATTTTCGCGCATCCCGGCTGGCGCGGGCTGCTGACAAACTGGCTCGCCTACGGACATCAATCGGTCAATATCTTCATCGTGCTTTCCGGGTTCTGCCTTGGCATTCCCATCGCGCAAGCCGGCGAGATGCGAGGCGGCGCGCTCCAATTCTATTCCCGCCGCGCCCGCAGAATCCTGCCGCCGCTCTATGCGGCCATTGCAATCGCGGTCGTCGCGCAGTTTCTCTCGCATCTCCTCGATCCGACGATTGCGAAACCCACCGCGCTCGCCGTGCTTTGCAACGCCCTGCTGCTTCAGGATGTCTACCCGAAGATTAACTTTCTGGACACGCCCCTGTGGAGCGTGGCGCTGGAGTGGAAGATCTATTTCCTTCTGCCGCTCTTTGAGCTCATCATTCGGAAATATGGAATCGGATGGGCGATGGGCGTCGGCGCGGCGATCGGCTACGGCGTCACGGGCATATTCGCCGCCGTTCAGCCGGGGATGAGCCTGGAGCACACCTGCCCCTGGTATGTCCTGCTGTTCGCCATGGGCGTCAGCGCCGCCTACATCTGCTTTAGCGACGCCGCCCCGATGAAGCGCGTTCAGTTATCGGTCACAAGCTGGAGATGGGCCGCCGGCTTCTTTGCCCTGGCGCTGGGCTTTCTGCTGCACAAATTCTCGACCTACAACCCCATCGACCGCCATGCCTACATCGCCCATCTTCCCCTCATCGATGCGGTCGCCGGCGTTTTGATCGCGTGCTGCTTGATCCTGATCACCAAGGCGGCGCAGGCCTCAGACAACACCCCGGTGGTGAAGGTCCTTTCATCGCGGCCCCTCGTTGCGATCGGCCTCTTCGCCTATTCGCTCTATCTGACGCACTCCGTCGTCCTCAACTTACTGCGCGTGCTGCTGTATAAGTTCGGTCACGGGGAGACGGCGTCGGCGTTCCACAATCTCGCCATCCTGGGAGGCTTCGGCGTTCCCGTGCTGATCGGCTTCGCCTACGTCTTCTTCGTTCTGTTCGAGCGGCCGTTCACCCGAAAGCGATAGGCGCGCAAGCCCGGGGTTCGATTTTTCGCCCTCCCCGGGTTCAGCGGCGCGCGGCGCCGAGAAGAACGCGGTCATAGAGCGATTCCATTTCGCTCATCAGCCTCGGAATAGAGAAGCAGGCCTCGACGCGTTTGCGGCCTGCTTCTCCGTGCTCTCGCGCCAATGCGGGATCCTTCAGATATTTCTGCACCGCGATCGACATCGCCTCGGCGTCGCCCGCCGGAACGACAAATCCCGTCTCTCCCGTCGCCACCACCTCCGGAATGCCGCCCACGCGTGTCGCGACCACGGGCTTCTTCATCGCCATCGCCTCCGCCAGCACCAGACCGAACGGTTCGAAGACGGAAGCCAGCGCAAAGACATCGAGCGCCGCGAGACAGCGGTCGACATCGGAATGGTAACCCGCGAACCGCACATAGCCGTCCACGCCCTTTTCCTTCGCGACGCCTTCGTACTCGCTTCGCTTGGGGCCTTCTCCGACAATCACAAAAGACACATCGGGCATGGCGGCGTGCACATGAGCCGCCATCGCGAGAAACGTCTCGATCCCCTTCTGCTCCGCCAGCCGGCCGATCGTCCCGACCAGGGGGCCGCTGGGGGGAAAGTTCAGCGCGCGCCGCGTTTCCGCGCCGTCGATTTCCGGATTGAAGCGCCGCAGATCGATGGCATTGTAGATCACTTCCACCTGGTCCGGATCGCGCCCGACGAGCTCGATCTGCTGGCGGCGGTTGTCTTCTGAAGCCGTGGTGTAAACCGTGACGCATGTCCGATCGATCAAACGCGTCACGAGGCGTTCCTTGAAGCCCACGGCTCCCGAAAGCGCCCCTCGGATCGTGATGATCACAGCGTCGATGTGCGCGACCTTCGCCGCCAGAGCGATATAACGCGCTCCCGTGCCCCCCAGAACCTGCACGTGGATCAAATCGACTTTCAGATCCTTGAGCAGTTGGGAGAGGGCGCGAATGTTCTTCACCGACATGTTCGAACGCCGCACGGAAAGCAAGTCCGTTTGGACGACGTTCACTCCCATGGCCCGGACATTCTGTACGAGCGGGGCGATGTCGGGTTCATTGGCGCAAATCAAGATGGGCTCAAACCGGTCTTTATTGAGATTGGCGATCAGCATCGCCGTGGACTGCTCGACGCCGCCCATGGTGAAGCTTTCCGTCATATACGCGACCCGGCGCTTGGCGGCGCCGTTCTCACTGGTCTTGGAATCTAAAAGCCCTAGCATGTTAATTTATCCACGGTCGTTCTCGGCGCTCACGGAAAGCAAGCGCGTATCGATGGCGCTTTCGGAATCAAGAAAGATAGGAGCGCATGACATCCAGCGTGTGCCGGATGTTTTTGTTGACGTCGAAGCGCTCTTCCGCGTCCCGTCTCGCTTTGCCGCCCATGGCGAGCCGCTGCTCCGGGGCGGCGAGCAGCGCATCCAGCCGCTCCGCCAGTTGCCCCGCGTCGCCAGGTTCGATGAGAAACCCCGTTTCCCCTTCCCGAATAATATCGCCGGTGCCCCCGGTCCGTGAAACAATCACCGGAAGCCCCGAAGCCATGGCCTCCATGGAGGCGAGGGAGTAGCAGTCGCCTCGGGTCGGCAGCACGAACGCGTCGGCCTGGCGATAAAGCGAAATCAGCTCCGGGTCATTGGAGGAAAGGCCGTTGTAGACGCGCACTTTGTCGTTGGGCGGCGTGACGCGCTCGCGGGTCACCATATGCAGCAGGAAGTCGCCGTCTTTGTTGCGCTCCGCCCAGTCCATCAGCAGGTCGCCGCCCTTGCGGTAATAATCGCCGCCCACAAAAAGAAGGTTCGTGGGACCGTCTTTCTGCGTGCGCGGCGGCAGCGTCCACTTGGACAGATCAATTCCCGGGGGGATGACGTGAATCTTCTTCGGATCCACGCCGTAATCGGCGACCATGCTCTCCGCGGCCCAGTGGGACCAGGGAAAAAGAGCGCGGGCTCCGCGCAGCCGGCTGGTCTGCACGCTGTTGGCGTATGCGTTCATCAGGGGAATGGGGCTATCGCCCTTGCCGTAGAGCGATCCAAAGCCGCGCAGCAGGCGGCGGGTCGAGTCGGCCGTCATAAAGTACGGCTGTTTGCGCAGCAAATGGCTCTGCCCCCGGAACACAATGCCGCAGGCGACAAACAAAGCGTCAAACGGCCCGCGCGTAATCCCCTCGCGCAGCTCCAGGCTGGACCGGACCATGGATTTGACTTTGTGCGGAACGCCGGGAAGACGCTCGACCGTCCCGCCCGGTTTCCACCAGTTGATCGTGATCCATTCGGGATCAACGCCGAGATCGGGTGTCAGACCGTCTCGCCAATTCTGATACTGCGTCTTGAGGCCAACCTCGGTTGACATGACAAAGCCGATACGCAATTTTATCCTCGCGACTTTCTTAGGGACGGCGTATGCTAATCCAGCGGCCGGATCAGCTTGGCGGGCACGCCGCCGACCAGGGTATTCGGAGCGACATCCTTCGAGACCACCGCGCCGGCCGCCACCACGGCGCCGGCGCCGATGGTGACGCCCGGCAGGATCATCGCGCCGGCGCCGATCCAGGCGCCGTTCTCGATCGTAACGGGCCTGGGGACCAGAAGGCCGGCCCGCATCGCAGGCGACCCGATCTCATGACTGGAGGTCACAATCGTCACATGGTGGCCAATGCCGACGCCGTTTCCGATGAGAATAGGAGCGTTCAGATCCAGATAGACATGGGCGTTGAACCAGCAATTGGCGCCGATTGTCAGGTTTTTCTTCATGAAGCGCGCGCCGCCGAGCGCAAACGCCCCCGTAAGCATGGTTCTGGGTCCTACGGAAACGCCGAACAGACGATAAACCGCCGCCCGCCCTCGCCCAAAACTCTGCGCGGGCAGCATCCGGGCCAGGAACGAAGCGGCGGAAGACGCCGGATGCCAGCAGCCCGAGGTTTCTTCTTGGATGAGATGGATGATTTTTGAAATGGAAGACATGACGTTGGGTCGGCGCGGAAACGTCAGGCGTTTTCCAGTAGGCCACTTTCTTCCGATTTTGCCGCAGTCGACTGAGGCAATTTGATCTTCGCCGGTATCCCGACGGCCGTCGCCCCCGGAGGGACATCGGTCAATACCACCGCGTTCGCGCCGATGCTCGCGCCGTCGCCAATACGGATATTGCCAAGCACGCGAGCGCCGACTCCGATAAAGACATTGTTGCCGATCGTTGGAAAGATCGGCTTATGGCGCATACCGATCGTGATCGCTCCCACCAGGGTCACATTCTCTCCGATGCGGTTCGCCATCACGGTAATCCCCACGGGATGCGGAACGTACATTCCCGGTCCCACCGGAACGGACGCCGGCATATCGAACCCATGGAGAACGAGGTTCATCCGAGAGAAGATCCCAGGCAGCACCGGGATACGCTTGCGGCTGATGGCGTGGCTGACCCGGTAGATCCATGTCGCGCGCAGGCCGCAGTAGTTCCACCAGAAATGCCATATTTCCCCGGCGGTCGGCGGCTGATCCGGCGAACGCTTCGGCTTCCATATTCGAAGCCAGGCGCTCACATCGCTCACCATCAATTGGCCGAGGGAGAGTGTGCTGATTGCGGGTGGGTGTATGACGGCGCCGACCGGCGCGGCGCTCTCGGCCGGTCTGTCCATCGGATCCATTGTGGGAACAGCGCTTGTTTCTTCAGCCATATCCGTCGTTCCTTAGTCTAAGCCTTCACTTTTCGCGCGAATGTCTGACGCAGCAGCCGGATATCATCCGGAGTGAGACATTTGAGCAGCCAGCAAGCGCCGAAGTACGCCAGCGTGCAGGGAATCACGACCCACAGCCCCAGATGGAGCATGTAAGTTAAAGAAAGCAGAACCACGACCGGAGCCGAAGCCCCGACGAATCTCAGCATCTGAATGACGGCGGCGCGGCCAAAGGTATTCTCGGGAAGCTGATGGAGGTAGACCACGAGCAGATAAATCTCCAGAGCCACATCGCTGGCCATCGCGCCGATAGCGCCGTTGCCCCAGAACCGATGCGTGAGATAAGTGCCTAAAAAACAGGCGGGGATGCCGACGACCGCCGCGATCGCCGATGTCTTCACCATGGACTGCTGGCGATCGCACGAGACGACGAGGCGGGCAAAAAAGCTCGTTGCATACCAGAGAAGCATGGCGAGTCCGCCGACCCGCAGCACCGGCGCGCTTTCCAGAAATTGGCCCCGGTAGATCAAGCGCAGAACCAGCTCCGGCTGGACAATCAGCACTGCGGCGACCGGCATCGCGCAAAACATAATCAGCGTCAGCGCGCGCCGCGCCAGCCCGTCGAACTGTTCACGATCCGTGGAATACAATCTCGACAGTGTCGGCAGCAAGGCGGACGCGATCGCGGCGGGGATAAACATCGTCGTGCCGATCAACCGAAAGGCGACGGCGTAGTAACCGGCTTCCTTATCGCTCGCGATCATCCGCAGGACGATTGGGTCCGTCTGCCCGTAAAGGGCCACAAAGGCGTACCATCCGAAATAGGGCATTCCCTCTTTGATCAGATGCACGATATCCGCGCGCGACGGCCGGCCGAACCTCCATCCCGCCGCTTTAAGCGCAACCACGTTGATGGACAGCGAAATCATGCTGCACGCCAGCCCAACGGCGATAAAGGCCCAGAGCGGGGCTTTGAGAAACACGGCGGCGATGGTCAGGACGGCGGAGAGGAACTTCTCGGTGACGACGATCGCATTCATGCGCGTCATGTTTTCCAGGCCCTGCAGCGCCGACCCGATAGCGTCATTGAGCGAGTTGACGAGAACGCCGATCGCGCCGATCACGACAATGCGCTGCAATACGGAATCGTAGCCCAGCAGATGGGCTATGGTGAGCGCCAGCAGCGTCGAGGCGATGCCGAATGGAACACGCATCGTCACGGCGGACGCAACCAGCACGCCGGCGCGCGAGCGGTCGCGCGCGATCTCCTTAATCAGCACCGTCGACGTGCCAAGCGCCACGAAAACGCCCGTGATCGACACCAGCGAGTAAACCGAGGAGAGTTTCCCCATGTTCGCCGCGCCGAGATAGCGCGGCAGATAAAGGGTAACCAGAAACGCCAGCGCCCACGACAGAAGCTGTGTCACCAGCGTGGAAACGATATTTTTTGCGACCGTGCGCTTCGTGCTCATAAGGTCCTACTGTCAGCGATCAGAAAATTTCCGCCGCCTGTGCGAAACGACGGCGGGTTGAGGAACGGCGCGCAAAGTCAATCCGCGGTTTGGCGAGACACTCGAAAGACCTTATTATCGATATTATTGCGACAGCGCTTCCGGCGGCGCCGACGCGCTTGGCCGCTGCTGCATACGCAAAACCGCGGTCGCAACGCCCGTCCAGAAGCCCGTGAGCAGCATATCCCGGAAGTTACTGAGCTGAAGATCCAGAAGCCCGAAGACCAGCAGCATCCCCGTAAAGAGGAGCGAGATCATTCCGACGGCCTTCACGGAATTATCGGATTTGTCGATCCTCATGACGGCGCAGGCCTGAAAAATGATCGCCGCGATCATCGCCCAAAACGCGATGAAGCCGAGCGTCCCCACGCGCATCCAGACCCAGAGAACATTGTTATGTGGAAGGATATCCCACCACTCATAACTCTTACTGATATCCGCGATCGGAACGGCGTGAAGCATCCGCTTGCCGTAGCCATAACCCAGCACCGGCTCCAGCTTGACCGTCGCGAGGATATCGGCGTTTTCCGCATCGCGGTAATTGTTGGAGGAGGCGTCGCGGGCGTCCGGCGCAAACTGCGACTTAATCGCGCGCGCCGGCTGTCCGATCAAGCTGGAGCTGTCCTTGAAAGCCGGATAGTAGATCGAGAAGCCTATGGCCAGCGCCACCGCCACAATTCCCGCCATTTTTCGCCGTTCCGGCAGCGCCTGATAAGCGGCCGCGATCACCAGAATGACCGCGATGGCGATCGCCGCCGTCGCGGCGCGGCGGTTGCAGGCCAGATTTCCCAGAATCACCGTAGGCAGGAGGATCCACATCACGGTGCGCATCTTCGGCTGAATTCCCGCGACCGTAAGAACCAGCAGAAGCGCTTCAAAACAGTCGAAGAAAAATGCTTCTTCGTGCGAGCCGACGCCTTGATCCGGAAGGGGCAAGCCCGCCATCGTGACGTACCGCCGGAAGGTATACAAAATACCTTTCAAGCCGATACAAAGGACCATGATCCACTGCAGCTTCGTGACCCGGCGCATATCGGTAATCACGTTGACCGCAAGAAGATAGGCGACCAGGAAGTAAAATTGCGAGCGCACTTCCTGCAGGGAGATTTTGAAATCTCCGCCCGTGCCCACGCCATGCGCCCAGCCCAGCGTGACGAAACCGATGTAGATCACAATGGGCAAAAAGAGCTTGCCGGCTTCCAGCTTTGTACTGCGCGTGAAAACGGCCCGGATCATCGAAATCACGCCCGCCACCAGCAGAAACAGCTCCATCAGACTGATGGGAAGGGCTTTAAAGTTGGCGTGAGCGTATACCTGAACAATCGTATTGATGTTCATAAAGAACATCAATTTGTCTGTAAACGAGTCTTTGGGGGTGATTGGCTGCAGCTCCGACGTGCACACAATCAGAAAGACGGTGTAAGTCGCCAGCGCCGGATAGCGCCAAAGAAGGACCGGCGTCACGATCGCGACGAGCAGCACCAGCGGCAGCGCCGGATTCCCAAGGCTGACTCCCACATACGACCCGCCGACCGCAAGCGCCAGCAAGGCGGCGCCCAAGAGCAGGCGGCGCATCCTGCGCTTGTTCGCCGCAAGATACTCGTCGGCGGTCGGCGCGTCATGGAATGAGACTTTTGGCGTTTGGATCATAAGGTTATTAGTCAACGCAAGGCTGCGGCCGTCGGATCACCTAAGAATGCGCTGGGATACGCAGCAGCGTCACGGAATACGGAGCCAGCGTGAGAACGACATGCCCGCCCTGGATCGACTGCGCCGGCAGCGCCTCCAGGCGCATCGGCTCTCCGCGACGCTTGTATTGACGGCGCTCCTCCAGGGTGGCGTCCAACCTCAAGGGCGCGGCGGTCGGATCGGCCGCCAGCCGCCAGGAGCTCATCCGATGCGCTCCCGCGCTCAGGCCGCGCAGATCCAGCGGCGTGGTGACGGTCGCTTTGGGCATCTTATTGACCAGCATCACAGTGACATCGCCGGTGGCGGAATCCAGGCCGCCATAGACGGATACGCGGCTGCTATCTGAGCTGGCCGCGCTCACGGATGTATCGCCGAAGCCATGCCCCAATCCGTCCGCATTCCGATAGATCTTAAACGCCAGGTAACCGGCGGATTGGTCGGAGGGATACGCCCAGTAGCAGGCCATATCCAATCCTTCGCGCCCAAATACGCCGAGCGCCTCCGCAATCGTGAGGCCGCCATTCGCCGTGGCGTCCGCTCCGAAATTCCACTCCGTCAGGCCGACCTTCGTTCCTGGATAGTTCTGCGCTACCCATTGCTTCAAACGCGGGATGAGCGCGATCTTATCGCCGATCCAGGATTCATCCGTGTATTCGGGGTCCCAAAGCGAGCGGACCGCCCGGAGCCGGCGCGCCTGCGCGTCCTTGTCCACGCCGCTTCCATAAATCCCATCCCCTTGAGGATAGTAATGGACATCCAGAATGTCTAAGGATCGCCGGCCTTTTTTGCGGTCGTTCTCGCACACCTGCTTCAGGAACCAGGGAAGAAATGGACCGCCGCCATGCGCGTCGCTGTCGGCGTGAGTATGGAAGTTGTCGCTTCCACGGTCGAGCGCCGAATATTTATATCCCGTCCAGCCCCAGGACACCGGGCCGGTAATCTGCGCCGTGGGATCCACATCCTTCACCGCGTTGGAGTATTCCAAAAAGCGGCTTAAGACGTCATCATACCCCATGCGCGCCGGATGGATGTCCGTGTGCGTGGTATCCCACAGATCGGGCTCGTTATCCATGGCGTAGTACTGGACGCCGCCATGAGCTGCGTCGCCGAACGTATGCTTGAGGTGCGCGATCCACTCATCCTGGTAGACCGCTCCCGCCATCGCGTCCGGCGGATCGGCGAACGGCCGGCCCTTGCGCGCCATGGAGGGAATGCTGGTTTGTCTGCGATTATCCGCGGGATCGTATCCCGCGATGGCGCCGTCGGCGGAGTCCAGCGGAGCGCCTCCGACTTTGGGAACGTGCATCGACCGATGCCCGCTGTTATCATCCGCCGAAACCCAGCCGATCATCGGCACGGTCAGCATTGTTTGCGTCGCCCCATCGCGATTTGTCTGGACAAACTGGTCCGCGGCGGAGGAAGGGCCGATGGGAACTTTTCCATAAGTCGCGCGCCGATTGCGCCACTGCCAGTCGCGCGCCGCGTTCACCGCGTTGCCCTGAACCCAGTTGTAACGGCTTTTGTCGTTTCCGCCCCAACGATTGACGCCAAGCCGCAAATCCTGCAAATACTCTGGCTTCGCGAACGCCATGCCGTAGATCTGGGGAGAGATGGGATGACGGCCCGCGTTCACATCGACCGTCGCCGTCACCGTCGCCTGCGTCAGCGCCGGCGGCAATGACAGATCGGGCAGCAGGGAGATTTGATCCAGAAAGATCTCCGGCTCCGCCGCGCCCCGCGCCTGTACGACGACGCCGCTCAATCTGGCTCCATGCGCCGCCACGCCAAAATCGCTCACCGGGATATCGGCCACGCTCCAGCCGCCCCGGGCCGGCCGGCAATACTGCTGAAGCGATAATTTCTTGCCGAACTTCCCGTGGCCGTCCACGAGCAGGATATCCACCTGCGCGCCGCCGCGCACATACATCTCCAGCGTTCCGTATCCGAGAAGCCCGATCGCGCGATGGGAAAAGTAAAGCCCTTTCCAGTTCGCGGGCTCCATGCGGATCGCCGAAGCCCCGTCATAGACATCCTGGCTCCAGTGCAGATCGTGTTTCGCCCAGGACCAGTCCATCCACCCACGCCCCAGCTTGTCGTCGTAAATCACGAGCGGCTCGTCGGCTCGCTCACGGAGTTCGTACTTGCTCAGGGTCGCTTGCGCGCGTGAATCTTTGTAGTGATGGTAAGCATTGCGAACCATCGCGCGCAGCTCATGTCCGTGGCGCACACCGTATACGCCCGTCAGCGCTGTCACCGCCGCCAGCGCCCATAAGAAGCGGGCTTTGTTTTTCACGACGTCCTCGCTCGATTGGACGTTTTAATTCTTGACATAGTACCAGCCCAATACGGCGCAGATCCAAACGATCATCACCAGCCAGTGGCGTGACGTGATCTTCTGAGCCGTGAGGCCTATGAAGAGGGCGAAGAAAAGGATGGGCAGAACGATGGTCACTCGGATCTATTCTCAGTGGAAACGCCGGAAACCGATCCCGCCGGCGTGCTTGGGGCGATCGGAGCGCGCTCGGTGCGCACCCACTCGCCCGCTCCGCCCCCGCGCTTGCGGAAGGGTTTCAGGGCGTAAAGACAAAGCTTCCAGACGGCGTACGCGGGCGCTTTCGCCAGGGCCGCGAAAGCGGCCTTGGGCGCGTCGGCGACCTTCAGCCCGATCAAAATATAGGCGATCAATCCCAAGAAATCCAGCGCCGCGATCAGCGCCCAGGCCCGGGGATGCGGCAGGAGATTGAGCAGGATCGCTCCGGCCGTCAGAGCGCCCCACAATACGATCAGCGCGCCCAGCTCCGCAAGGGGCAGGATCATCAGATCGATCGCGGCGTCGCAAAGCGCCAGGCTCCGGCGGCGCAGACCCTCGGCGAACAAGGGGAAAGCCTTCTCGCGCAGCAGTGCGTAGCGCCCGCCTTCCCAGCGCTCCCGCTGAGAGGCCGCCTGATCGGCGGTCGTAGGCATCTGCGCCATCACCTTGGCGTCCGGGACATATCCGACCAGAACATTGTGATGCCGGATCAGATCGAGGCCGTAATCGATATCTTCGGTGACGCTGTCGCCGCGCCAATGCGCTTTTTCCAGAAGCTGGCGGCTGAACGCCATACCGTTGCCCTTGAGGCCGACGCCCAGGCCAAGCCATTCCCGGCCCAGCGGCTTCACATGGTTGAACAGATCCAGAGCGCCGGCCATCAGCGCGGCCCGCCAGCCTTCGTCGACATTTAAGGCGCCGTATCGGCCCTGCAGCGCGCAAAGGCCCTGAGGATCCGAGTCGAGCGCGATGCGGCGCGCCATCACTTCGAGGAAATCGGGGGCGATCCAGGTGTCCGCGTCCACGATCACAAAGGCGTCGGCCCCGCCCCGCTCCGCCAGCAGCGACGCGAACGCCCAGTCCAGCGCATATCCCTTGCCGCGTTCCTGAAGGTTGGCGCGCTCCATCACCGTCACGCCAAATCCGCGCGCGATATCCGCCGTCGGATCGGTGCAGTTGTCGGCGACGACGATGACTTCGTAGAGATCTTTGGGATAGGACTGCTGCTTGAGGCTGTCCAGAGTGGCCGCGATCACCATCTCCTCGTTGTGGGCGGGGATGACGACCGCAAAACGCAGGCGCGGCGCCTCCGAGTGCTCCAGACGATGCTCGTTACGATCCGCGGAGCGTCCGAAGCGCGCCGCCGACGCCGCCGCGAGCAACACCAGGAGATAGAGCACGCTTGAGGTCGTGACGACGCCAAGGGCGCCCAAAACGAGTGAAACGAGGAGTTGCATAGAACGATCAGACCTTTGTCAGCCGCTTGCGCAGCCAGTCAGGCACATAGGAGCGAGTGCGGTTTAGGACGACGCCGACGACCTTATCGCGGCCGAGCGTATCGATCGCGCTGGCGACGACATCCGATGGCGTTGCTCCCGCGCGGGTGACCATCATCAGGCCATCGACGTGGCGGGAAAGCGGAAGAGCATTGTCCGAGGAAACAGCCGGCATATCGACGATTACGACATCGAAGGAGTGACGCGCGGAGATCAGCATCTTGGCGACCCGGGGCGAACGCGCGAGCTTCGCGGCGTTGTTCGGAGCGCGCCCCGCCGGGATCACGACGAGGTTATCGCAGCCGGAGAGCTGCAGCGTGGGAACGATATTGTCCGAATCTTCCAGAGCGCCGACCAGACCCGCGCCGGCGGCGACGCCGAGGCGCGCGCCCAGGTCATCTTCGCCGAGGCTTAGGTCGATCAAGCAGACTTTCTTGAACGTATCACGGCTGATGGTCATCGCCAGATGGAGCGCCGTGGTGGTCTTTCCTTCGCCGCGCACCGCGCTGCAGACGCCAAGGACATAAGGACGCTCAGCGCCCAAGGTCTCATCCGTGATCAGCGTGACTTCGCCGATGCCGGACACCTGCCGCTCCAGCGATGCGTAAAGGTGTGAAAACTCCATGGGAGTGCGCTCAACGCGCAATTCGATCGGCGCGGCGAGCGCGGGCGATGTCTCGGGCTCCAGGCGGCTGAGAGCGGCGATATCGTTTTCATGCAGCACGCGGCGCTGCCAGTTCCCAACGGAAGTATCCTGTCCTGATCCAGGTTTGATCGTACTCATATCCAAATCCTCTCGCGAAGCGCGCTTCGCTTACCGGCTATCCATCCGCACGCGACGTCATGGCCGGCGAAGGAGCGCCTCCCGGCGCGCTGAGCACTCCCTTCGCTCCGCTGGCGGCTCCGGCAATTTTGCGGCCGGCGGCCCCGCCGGCCGCCGTGGGCATGTTCAGTTCCGAACTGTCGGGCAGTACGGCGAGGACGGGGACGCCGAGCAGGCGCTCCGCATCTTCGGCATAGCGCAGAGATCGGTCGGCCCATTCACTCAGGATCAGCAGCAGCGCTCCGATGACCAGTCCGAGAACAACGCCTCCCAGCATCATCGTCATCTGCTTGGTTTTATTCATCGTCGGCTTGGCGATGATGTAACCCAGCGGCGTGATCGTGGAGCGCGCCGAGACCTGGTTCAGGTCGCTATCGATACGCACCTGTTCGCGCTTTGTGCGCAGCCTTTCATATTGATCTTTGAGGATCCGATAGTCGCGAGTGAAGTTATTGAGCTCACGCTGCTTCTCCGGCACGGTCCGGGCGGCGGCGTTGTACTTTGCAATCGCTTTATCCAGATTCGCCATTTGAGAGCGCTGTGTTTGATCCGTGATGCGCGCTTCCGTCAGCTGTTGATTAAGGTTGAGATACTCAGGATTATCCTGAGTCTTCTCGCTCATAATGCCATGGGTCTCTTGAGAATTCTTGCGGACCTTATCATTCCACTGCTTTTGCAGACTGGCGATCACGGCGTTGATCTGCTCGACGGCGGGATGGGCGGGATAGTACTTCGCCAGCAATCCGTCGCGCTGCACCTTGGCGGCGTTGAGCTGCTGGAGGATCGGCGACTCCGCGCGGTTCTGCTCGATAACAGTCGTCGCCTTGACTTGCTTGAGCCGCGCTTCCAGCGCCGCCGTGCGGAGCGCGCTGTCCTGCTGCGCGATCATCAGGTTATCGCGCTGGGCCGTCAGACTCGCCAGCTGGCTAAGCTGGGAACTCTGCATGTCCGGCAGGTTATCCGTATTGCCGCTGCGGTACTTGATGAGCGCTTCTTCCGCGCGCTGCATCTGAGTTTGATAGATCTGGATCTGTGTATCTAAGAAGCGGCCGGCCGCGATCCCCTGAGCGGACTGGTCCAGACCGACTTCCTCGGCGTACCGATTTTGGAGGGCGGCGAGGATCTTTTCATCCTCCGTGGGATTGTCCCAGGTCAGACCGATCGCAAAAACACTTTCGCTGCGCGTGGTCGCGTTGAGGTTCTTGCGCAGCATGGCGAGACGCCGGTCGTTCGCCTTCGGATCCATGTTGATCGGAACCGCCAGGTTCGCTTCCTTCAGCGCGGTGTCAAGGAATCCTCCAGGGAGGTCGTCATTGATCAGGTCCTGGAAGTGGTTGACGTTCTGCTGCGACAGCGAGGTCCAGCTGCTTCGCCGCTCGCCAAGCGCGACCGCGACATGATCGACGCTCACCTGTGTCAACGCCGAAGCCGTATATGTATTCGACTTGGTGGTGAGCGCGGCGACCGTGACTCCGCTGACAATCACAACCGACACCAGGAACAGCCAGCGGTTGCGGAAAAACGAATCCGCAATACGCAGCGCCACCGGATTCCTATGGGACATCGAGTACTCCTTGGGTGCCGCCTGACGACAGAATTGAAACACGCAGGCGGGCGCGCGGCAGGGCGCGGCTTTTCTTGCTTAGTGGGCGCCGTCTCCCGTGAGGACGGCGGGGATGGTCATCAGCATGATTCTCAGGTTCAGGCCGAGGGATTGATGCTGAATGTAGTGAAGGTCCAGTTCGACGCTGCGCTCGAACGAGATGTTGGCGCGTCCGGAGACTTGCCAGAGACCGGTCACGCCGGGCATGACCGCCAGCCGCTGCGCCTGGCGGGGCGTGTAGAGCGCGACCTCTCGGGGCAGCGCGGGGCGGGGTCCGATCAGGCTCATATCGCCCTTCAGGACGTTGAAGAGCTGCGGCAGCTCATCGAGCGAATAGCGACGCAATACACGTCCGACACGGGTGACCCGAGGGTCATTACGCATTTTGAACACCGGACCGTTCCGCTCATTTTGTTTTTCCAGGTCATTTCTCAGCGCTTCGGCGTTGGGGACCATGGAGCGGAACTTGTAAAAGGGGAATTCGACCCCGTCTTTGCCGACGCGGGCCTGGGTGAAAAGCACCGGGCCGGGGCTGTCAAACTTGATCAAAAGGGCGATCGCGACAAAGACCGGGAGAAAGATCAGGAGCATCAGAGCGGAAAAGACGACATCCAGCACACGCTGCGTCACCTGGGTCGCCCGGCTGCGCGGCGCGGCCACGCCCAGGACAACCACCTCTCCGCCCGCCGCGACCGATGCGCCGCCCGCTTTCGCCGGCGCATCGGACGCGGCGGTGGTCATGCCGGTCGGCAATTCCAAATCCGTGCCGCTATAACTTGAAGTGTTCATATTTCTGGTCGACCCCGCTTACGGAAATCGGGGGCGCATAGATGCGCCTCACAGCACTCGTAGTACTGCATATTCCGTGCCAACTGCCTTTCGGCCCCGGTCCAGCGGCGACATTTCTCCTTACTATTGTGACAGATTTCACGAAAGTCTTTAGGGCGCCGCCGAAGAGAGGGCGCAAGGGGAAGACCATACTATTATAGCGCAGATTTGGGGAAGTCGAGGAAAAACGGAAGAAAAGTATACATTGTCAACTATCGAGCCGCACAGAAGCCCGTCTACCACGCGATCATACAGCCCTCATTCTCCACCCACGGCCGCGCCTCATTGGAGTAGGTTTTCTTTACTTCGCGTTTCTGATTGTCGTACCGGCCATAAATGACCGGCCTGCGGAGGAGCCCCGTGCCGGACGGAAGAGAGGCATCGATTGCGTTTATTGTTCTTCCGTCCGGCACGGACGGCTGGTTGCGAAGCAACCCCCAGCCCTGTCGTTCACGGAGGGGAACTCAAAAACCTACCCCAATGAACACGACCGCGCCACTGGCTTCCCTGCCAGCGCCTGCCGCAGCGCATCTGATGACAAAAATAAATTGTATGCGGTAGTTCTTTGTATTGTTACTCAAAGAACTACCGCATGCGCTTGTCAAGTTAGTGTATCATCGTTTCTGTAAATTGGCGTAGGCCAAAAAATAGTAGGCCACAGAGTATCCTTGAAGTTACCACACACCAAGGGGACCGACCATGACCTACCAAAGCGATTGTACTCTCTCGGAGCAGTTTTTAGATCAACTCTGCGGCCAAGGATTGGATGCCTTGCCCGAACTGATCCGCATCGTCCTCAACAACGCCATGCAGCTCGAACGGCAGAAGTTCCTGGGAGCCGCGCCCCATGAGCGAACCGAACAGCGCACAGGCTACGCCAACGGCTACAAAGACAAGACGCTCGATCTGCGTGTCGGTCGTACCGTCGTGCAAGTCCCGCAGACGCGCGACGCTCAGTTCTCTTCTGGAGGCTCGAATTTCTATCCGCAAAGCCTGGAGAAAGGCACACGCTCCGAGCGGGCATTGAAGCTGGCCCTGGCCGAGATGTACATCCAAGGCGTCAGCACACGCAAGGTCGCTGCGATCACGGAGCAGCTTTGCGGCTTCGATGTCACCAGTTCCGCCGTCTCACGCGCCACGCAGGAACTCGACGCCATCCTCCAAGAATGGCGGGAACGCTCGCTGGGTGAGTTTGCCTATCTCTACTTGGATGCCCGTTATGAAAGTGTTCGCCTGAGCGGTTTGCAGCGAAGGGCGGCTGTGCTCATCGCCATCGGCGTGGACCTGGAAGGAAAGCGCCAGGTGCTCGGTGTCTCGGTGGCCATCTCGGAGCAAGAAGTTCACTGGCGCTCGTTTCTGCAAAGCCTGCTGGCGCGGGGACTGTGTGGAGTGCGTCTTGTGACCAGTGACGCTCATCCAGGCATCCAATGTGCGGTGCGTTCGGTCTTGGGTGGTGTTCCATGGCAGCGCTGCCAGTTCCATTTACAACAGAACGCCAGCAAGTACGTTCCTAAGCAGGAACTCAAAACTCCTGTCGCGGCGGACATTCGCGCGATCTTCAACGCTCAAGATCGTGTAGAGGCAGAGGCGCTGCTCAAACGAACCGTCCAGAAGTACGAGAAGAGCGCTCCGAAGCTTGCGGATTGGATGGAGCAAAATCTGCCCGAAGGACTGAGCGTGTTTGCCTTTCCTACTTCGCACCGTCGCCTGTTGCGCACCACCAACGGCCTGGAGCGGGTGAACCGCGAACTGCGCCGTCGCACACGCGTGGCGAGCATCTTCCCGAACGAGGCGTCCTGCCTACGTCTTGTTTCGGCGCTGCTGATGGAGATCAGCGATGATTGGCAAAGCGACAAGGCTTATCTGACGTTCACGAACGAATAACAGCGCAAAGAATTCGAGGATGCTCCCAACAATTTACAGAAAAGATGTTGCATTATCCTTGTCAAAACCCTATCATTGATATTTTTTCATAATGATGTGAGGCTTGACAATAAGCATTTATTCATCAATCTGATCTATATAATATTCTTCTCGCACATTATATCCTAAACATAACATCGCGAGACTTGCCCCGGTAATAGCACCAGATAGCACTGTAGACACAGTTCCGAGTATTTCACCCCCAATACCACTGTCTTCACTCAGTTGATCTACTCCCCAATCAAGCAATCCTGCTCCCATACTAATCTGCGTGCTGTTGTCACCAAGTATGCTAATTGCCCAAGTCGCCATAAATGTGCCCCAATTTCTCTCGACATCAGCGGAATCTCTAATAGTGTCCATCATAGACATCAAAAAGTCACAGTATGCAAAGAACACATTGTATAAGTCGACCAAAGACAGTCCATTACTAGCCCACCCTATTACACTCTTACCGGACATATCCTTCCCATTTACTGGATTATCATTTGCATATTCGTACCAATTAAGGCCATTCCGCGAAGGATCCTCACTCGCAAACCGCCCTATCACTGGATCATAATATCGCGCCCGCATATAGACTAAGCCAGTATCATCAGTCAAGTGCCCCAATGAACCAACAAATCCTTGCTTACTTGTCGCCGTGCCCGTCGCCCCGCGCGCCACCCCATACACGTCCGTCTTGCGAGTCGAAGTCACATTCCCATTGGGATCGACTTCCGCGACCACGCTCCCCAGCCCATCGTACACATACCAGCGAACCGTGCTGGCGTTGTCATCACGGCGGTATTCAGGGCCACGCGGTCCAGCGAGGTAGGTGGCGGTCGGAACGAGTATGTTGGAGGCGTTCTTCTGCATCTCACGCACCATCATGCTTCCGTCGTAGACGTAGTAGGTGGTGACGCCGGCGGTGGTGGCGCTGCGGCGCAGGCCGTCGGCTCCGTAGGTGTACGTGGTCGTGGCGCCGCCGGTGGTGCAGGAGACGAGGCGGTTCTGGCTGTCCCAGACATTGGTGCGACCGCTGCCGGTGAGGGTGTTACCGTTGGCGTCGTTGGTGTAGGCGTTGGCGTCCACGGCGGTGAGGCGGTTAGCGGCGTCGCAGGTGTAGTTGTTGGTCGTGGTCGTTCCGCTGACGATATCAGATTTGGTCAAACGGTTGCCCATGGGATCGAAGGTGTAGGACTGGGTTTCGCCGTCGCCGTAGTCCGCAGTGCTGAGGCGGTTGAGCTCATCGTAGCTGTACAACTCAGTGCGTGATGCTCCGATGTTATTGGTAATCGCATTTGTTAAGCGCTGACCAGCGGTGTCGTATGTGTAGGCATTTTGATAAAGCGGATGCGAAATATTATTTGAATCGGACCAGTTGTTTTTGACTGTCGATAACCGCATTTGAGTGTAGCTTGCACCATTTACGGCAACATTTTGTGTGTAGTTAGCCTGGCAATAGCTGATCGGAGTTGAGGTATTGCCTCCAGAAAACACTTGGTTATATTTCGCGGACATCAAGGAGCCGCCGGTGCTGATGCTATAGTCAACACGTCTCCCTTGATCGTCCGTGATGCTGGCGAGCGTCAAACATACACTGCTAGGATCGTCCTTCGGCATCGAAAGATAAAGATCTGCATCCATGTAAGCATAGGTCCACGTCCCGCCCCCCGGAAGCGTCATGGTCGATCGTTCGCCGGTATTCAAATAAGTATAAGAGATCGTTCCTGTGATTGGATCCGTCACACTGTGTACACGATCAGAACCGGCTTCGTAGCTGATGGACGTGGTTCCACGATTGTTCGTGACGGTTTGCGTTCGACCATTGCCTTCGTACTGATAGGTAATAGTCTCGGCAGAAGCCCCCGAAGTCGATTGTGTCGCCACGGTCAAAGGCTGACCGAGGACATTATAGGTAAACGTGGATGTCTTGCCGTTGGGATCGATGCTTGTGAGCACATGGCCGGCCGCATCATATGTCATCGTCGTAGTGCGGTTCAGGTGCGTTGCATCGCCGGGATCCTGAACGACTTGTGTCAGATTGCCATACGAGTCACCGTATGTGTATTGCGTGACGATTCCGTTCTCATTTATTTCCGAGGTTTTCTGACCGTATTGATTGTAGGTGTAGGTAAATTGTTTTCCAGTGATAGAGTAACGCGCATCTCGGCTATATTTGACGTTGCCGCGATTGCCAAGATTGGGATCTTGACTGTCGAAATAATCACACGTCGAAGTGTGACTATTCATATCCGTTACGCTTTGTTTTTGGAAATATTTGCTAGCGTCATAATATGTCGTCGTCTCAGTCCCTGGAAAATTCTGAATACTGTGGGTGAGGACGTTTCCATGGACACCATAGGTGTAGTTGTTGAAATAATTGGCGCTTGTTTGACCATTAACGTTTGCCGCGCCTACGGGTGTGGTTTCTGCAAGCTGTGTTAAATTGAGAGACGTGTCGTAGTAGTGATAGTATAGCGTTGAAACGCCGTCCACGGGATCAGGATATCCATGTTCGTAAATAAACGTTGGAGCATGAGCGGAAGTGGCGAAATATTCGTAGCCATTCATGTGAACAAAATAACCGCAGGTATTGGATTCTGGTATAGTGTTCACGACCCCCATATCCCAGTGGATGGTCCTGGGATTATTATTGCTGTCAACACCTGCCGGTTCGGTTATTCCATCGACCCAAATTGTTCCCGTCGGAGATGTACGCCCACTCACTGGACTGAGATACTCATAGGTGTAAGAGACTTGGTGTCCTAACGGATCGGTAACACTATTCAGCAGGGCATTTTCCGTGATGCTGTTATAAATAAGATGCGTATAGGTATAGCTCGTCGTTCGGTTCATCCCATCGGAATCCAGGTGAACTGCCTTCAGATTGTACAGGTTGTCCGCCGCATTAGGATCGCTCGTGCTCGTAAAGTACTCGTAAGTCACCTTGTACGACACACCCGCCACCGGCGAACCGCCCACCAAAGGCCCCTGCACCTGAGTGATGCGCCACGCCGGATGCTGCGCGTCTCCGGCGTTCAAATTCGTCCACGTAAAAGCGAGAGAGCGGCCGCTCGGGTCGGTCACGCTTGTCAGAAGCTTGCGGGTGCTGCCATCGGGCTGGGTGATTGTTTGGGCGTACGCAAGCGTCGTCCGATTGCCATGGCGATCCTGAATGTAGTCGCATGCCCGCTCGTTACCGCTCGTGCCGTCCGCCAAAGTCACCACATCCACGTAGTGCTTGATCGTCCCGTCCTCTGCCTTCTCCGTGTCCGCCATCACCTTCGTGGGCCCAGTGGCAAGCACATTGGCGTAGTCGCTGGAGGTCTCGTCGAACATGTAGTTGGGCGGGGAGTAGAGGCCGTCGGCGTCCCGGTGGTAGGTGTGCTTGGCGCCGAAGAAGTCCGTGCGCTCGACGTTGTTGACCCCGGCGGGAACGTTTGTGTTTCCCGATTCGGTCTTGACGTCCGCCGCTTCCTGGATGCGGATGTCGTAGGCGTGGGTCCAGCCCACGCCAAAGGGTCCAATGCGGCTGTCGTTGCTGTTGTAGGTGCGCTGGAGGACAAGACCGGCGCCGCGTCCCGGGGCAACCTGGATATCGGTGAAGCTCTTGAAGAGGTTTCCGTTGCAGATGTTGACGTCGTGGAAGGAGCGCTGCCAGGGGAGCGTGCCGTTGAAGTAAGGATTGCGGTAGGCGCCGCGACCACGCGCGCGCTGCATCTCGACAATGGTCATCACGCGCACATCGGGCTTGGGCCTGTGCGCTTTTGCCGACTCCAGAGCATCAATTTTACGCAGCTGGGCAGGAGTAAGCGTCTGCGTCCGGCCGGCGGGCAATTCCGAATAGGGCTTGCGGTGGCTGAGGGCGGCTTCCTGCCGCGCGACGCGGACGCAGGCGCCGTACGATGGGCTCATTTCCAGCCAGAACAGCGTCAGGGCCAGAAACCAAAGCATCCCATTTCGCCAAAAGCAGTTTTGAATTGTCCGCATGGTCGTTTTCTCCGGAAAAGATCGAGGCAATATCGTAAGGAACGATTGAAAAGACAGTGTGAGTTAGATCTGTGGAGCAGAGGGAACGGCGGCAAGCGCCAGAGCCGTCCCCCTCCACACGTGTGTCCATTCAGAAATCGGATAAATGTGCGCGCCGCCATGGCCGATTCCGTGCAGGTCGGGGTCCCAGACCGTAATCAGGGCCGGTGTGGCGGAGTCCACAATCACGTAATGGCCAGGAGCAATCAACGCGATAAGAGGGAATTTCTGCTGAAGCAGTCCATTGACCGTTAGCGAAAGTCCGCTTGGGTTGTAACCCCTCTTTTGCGCCGCCTCGGCAAGCGCCTCCATACTCGCGCCTTGATCGGTGACGCCCATCGCTGTCGCGAGAGCGTGGACATCCGCCTCACCTCCCCGCCGACGCAATAGCTCCGCCAAGCATTCGGGACCACAGAGCGACGCTTCCCGCTGCCGCGCCTTTTGGCGCGCCATTGCGATCTGGCCTGCCTGGCGCCATACCGCCTCGGCGGCGCCGGGAACATCTCCGCCATGCAGGCGCGCGATGCGTTTGATCGAGACCTGTACGAGCGGGCTTTCAGGGTACCGCCGCATAAACGCCATGTATTCCGACTCGGCGGCGGCTGCATGCCCTAGAGCGCCGGTGCAGACAGCATGCTCGTACGCGGCGTCTTCTTCCAGAGTTGGAGCGGGCATCCCCGGCTCGGTCGGCTGCACGCCTTTATCGGGCAGCTTGGCCGCCTCTAATCGCGCGGTTTCAAAGCGGCTGCGGGCAAGCGCGAGGTTATGCTGCCGGGCGGCGGCGTATGCGAGCAGGGAGTAAGCTTGCGCGGATTGTTCGTGCGCGGCCACGTCCGGACTATTCCGAGCGTGCGTGACAATCTGAGCGGCTCCAGTTTCCACGGACGCAAATCGGCCGGCGTTATAATCCTCAAGCAGCGGCTGTACAGGATCCAGTTTCACCATACTGGACTGCGGCGCTTTAGGCATAGGCTTGGAAGCCGCCACTGGCTTCGGGACAAATCCGCCATAGCCATGAGAGGTATAAACCATATTTGTCGGCGTCAGAGAATGACGCGAATGGCTGGAAACTCCATACCACACACCAGCGCCAATCATCAGGGGGATTGCGGATCCGAGCGCAAGCCTTGTGAAACGAGAGTTCATCGTGCTTTTCATGGATGACCTTCCGAGGCCCCCGCCGCGTGTAAAACGCGGCGGGCTTTGTCGAGGGTATCGTTACTAGGGATTGACGGTCATTGTGGCGGTCTTGGTCACGCCTCCGAATGTCGCTGTAATCGTCACCGTAGTTTGACTGCTCGGCTTTGCCACATTCAAGACAAACGTGTTGCTCAAGCCGGTTACGGTCATTGCTTGCGCTTGCGTCCCGGATGCCTGGAACGTGACGTATGAACTGCTGCTCGAAAGCGAGACAACCGCGCTGCCTTGCAGGCCAACGCCATTCACCGCAAGCTGCCCGGTCGCCGATGTCGTCGCGGCGCCGCTCAGGTTGACCGTTGAAGGCACGGTCAGCTTCACGAGCGTCGGGATACTCCAAAGGTTCGTCACGTTTGGCCCTGCCGTGGAGCTGTACTCCGTTTTCGCGAAGTAGGCCCATCCGTTCGACGCTTCACTCATGCTCGCCCATTGGACTGCCATTGCATTCGTTCCGTCATGCGCGGAGTCATTGATCCCAAGGATCGCGTCCAGAATATCCGTGTTCAGCTTCCAGGACATCCACGCCGGAGTGGGCGGTGGAGACGCAGGGTTGTAATTGACCGTCACCGTCTGAGTCGCGAGGGTCGGATCCACAACCGGCGAGTTAGACCAGACAAGAGTGGCGGGGTCCCACGTTTTGTATCCTGGGATGGTTTTCGGAATGGCCTGGCAGCCGATCTGTAAACCGCTGACAGGACCAAGATCTGTGTAGGCTGTTGTCAAGGATGCGTTGACACTGCCAGTCCGGAAGACACCGCCCGCAGGCGGCGGGTTGAGCGCAAATAGGGCGAAGCTACGGCCGACTTTCGAAGGATCGCTCGCGAACCCGGCGAATAGCCCGCCTTTATAAGCGGAAGTTCCGAAATTGTGATCGAGAAACACAGCCGTGCTATAGCGTGGGTCCAGCCGGCTGTCAACGGCCTGATTTTGCGTGGCGGCTACGAGATACGGCGCCGCTCGCTCGGAGGACAACAATTGTGCGGGGATCGTATTGTCATCATACAAATCGTACTGATAAACCTGCCCGCTATTCCATTCAAAATACTCCGTATACGTCTGCGTTGTGTTCGGCAAAGTGGCGACCAGTACGCCATCACGCTTCAGCACATAATGTCCAACAGCAGGCATCGTCCACTGCAGAGTGATGCCTTTTGGCATCATGAGATCCACAGCGCGAATATTCGCCGGCGACAGGCTAATACTGCTCGTCACAAACTCCGTCGGATATGCATGGTTCGTTGCTGTGATGACTAATGTTGTGGCCGCATTTACGGTGCTGGTGGCGAGCTGGAATGTCCCGGAAGCTAGCCCCGCTGTGATTACGACACTTGTGGAAGGAAGGAAATTCTGTCCATTGGGGATCGAGCTGGACAGATCAACCGTAACCCCTCCTGTCGGAGCCTTTCCGTTAAGCGTCAGAGTTCCTTGTGTGGTGTTACCTCCGGGCAGACTGCTTGGGGCAAAGTTGAGCGCGGTCAGCGAGGGACGGTCCACGGTCACGTTCGCGGATCCAGTGGTGCTGTTGTAAGCGGCTGTGATAGCGGTCGTAGCCGTCGTCGCTGTGGGCAGAGTCGTAATTGTGAACGAACCCTGTGTCGCCCCAGGAGAAACGCTAATGCTCGAAAGAACTGTCGCGACGGCCGTATTGCCGCTGGAAAGCGACACCACCGCTCCAGAGGCAGGCGCTATGCTGGAAAGCGTCACTTGTCCCGTCATGTTATTGCCGCCGACCACCTCACTTAACCCGCTGATCGCCACCGTGGCGACGGTCGGCACGGGATAAACATTCAGGGTCTTGCTTAACGCGACGCCTCCGTAAGATACGGTAATCGTCACTGGCGTCATAGTGGAAACAGCAGTGGACGTGATGGTAAATGACGAATTGGACGCTCCGGTCGTCACGGGGAGTGTTGCCGGAACGCTGGCAACCGTGTTATTGCTGCTCGAAATCGTCAACGTTACGCCGGCAGGCGCATTGAGATTGAACAAGATGCCGCCATTCGCAGTATCTCCGCCAACAATATTGGTTGGAGTAAGGGTCAGCGAACTCAGCAGAGGCTTCACGGTGAGAGTCGTCGAGACACTCGCGCCATTGTATGCGGCCGAAATCAGCGTCGTGCTGCTGGTGGTCACTGGACCTCCATTAACGGTAAATCCGCCGTTGTTCGATCCTGCGGGGATTGTCAGCACTCCGCCGCTCACATTGCCGATGTTGGCGATGGTAGCCGCGCCCGTTACGCTGCTGGTGAGCGTTACGCCGATGCCGCCAGTTGGCGCGGGACCAGCAAGAGTGACGGTACCCGTACCGCTTCCTCCTCCCACCAGCGGATTTGGGCTGACGGAAACGGAAGAGATTAGCGGGATTACCGTCAATGTTTGTGTGACGACTTGGCTGGACGAGCCGCTCGTGTAAGTTGCAGAGATTACTGATGAGGCGCTGACGCTGACAGAAGATGTGTTGATAGTGAATGTCCCGATGCTCGATCCGGCAGGGATTGTCAGCACGCCGCCACTCACATTGCCCCCATTAAGGATGGTCGCGACCGAAGTCGTGGCGCTCGCCAGGGTGATGGCGACACCACCCGTCGGAGCTAATCCAGTAAGGGTAACCGTTCCCGTGGAGGTTCCGCCGCCGTACACGGATTGCGGATTCAGTCCCAGAGACTGAATCATAGGCCGAACAGTAAGCGTCGTGACGACGTTTGCACCGCCATAGCTCGCGGTAATCGTCGGCGCTTTATTCGTCGATACCGCAAAAGTCGTGACGGTGAAGGTTGCATTGGTCGCCCCCTGCGTCACAGGAATGCTGCTTGGGACTGTAGCCGCAGTAGTATCGTTACTGCTAAGCGTTAGGGATACTCCAGCGGGAGCCGGGCCATTCAGCGCCACCGTCCCTGTCGTGGTCACACCACCCACAACCGGATTGGGATTTATGGAAACGCTCGCTAATAGCGGCTTCACGGTCAAGGTCTGCGAAGACTGCAATCCCCCATAGGCGGCCGTAATCGATCCTGATTGAGTGGATGTCACAGTCGTAGTGACAATGGAGAAGTGCGCGGACGAAGTCGCTCCAGCCGCGATGGTAATTTGGCTGGGAACCGGGGCCACTGTCGCGTTGAATGTGCTCAAGGCGATGCTTAGGCCACCGGCCGGAGCCGCAGAACTGATCGTCACAACGCCGTCGACAGTCGCGCCGCCCACAACACTCGGTGGTGTCAGTTGAAGAGTGACCTGTGTCGGATTGATTGTGAACGAAGCATGGGCAGTGACTCCGCCATACGCCGCGCTGAGGTTCACATTGGTTACGGACGTCACCGCATTGGTTGCGATTGTGAACGAGCCGCTGCTCACTCCCGCCGCAATCGTCAATACTCCGCCAGATACGCCGCCGCCATTGGGGAATGTCGCTGCGGCATTGTCGCTCCCGAGCGTGATCCCGACTCCGCCTGTGGGAGCAGGTCCATTGAGATAGACTGTTCCGGTCAGTGAAGTTCCGCCCGTCACCGAACTTGTACTGAGCTGTAAACGCTGCAGAAGAGTCTGGAGATTCAGTGTCTGGCTGAGAGTCAATCCACTGTAAGCGGCCGTAATGTTAACTGTTCCCGCCAATGCGACTGGTAGCGTATTCACAGTAAATACTGCGGTCGTTTTTCCGGCTGGAATCGTGAGTACGCCACTGGCGATAGTGCTGCCGTCAGCATTGGAAGCGTCAGGGATCGTGGCGGAACTGTTCGAGCAGCCAAGATTGATCGGCAGTCCGCCCACTGGAGCCACCTGATTCAATGTCAGTGTGGCAGTAGAATTGGCGCCGCCCACCAGCGTCCCTGGAGACAGACTTAGCTGATAAAGCCATGGGTTAACGGTAAGCGTGGCGGACAGCTTGCTGAAGCTGTAAACAGCGGAAATCGTAATGGCCTGTGTCGACGTGACATTAAAAGTGGTCGCGGCGAATGTAGTAGAAGTTGCGCCCGCAGGAATTGTAACCGTCGAAGGCACGGAGACAACGCCGGAATTGCTGCTCGCGAGGGCGATTACTACCCCGCCCACGGGTGCGGGACTGGTCAAAGTAACGGTTCCAGTCGAGTTGGTGCCGTTAGTCTGTGCTCCGATGACGGTGCTAGGATTTAGCACGATCGACTTGAGTGTGGCGGCGGGAGCAATATTCACAGACACATTAGCCGTTTTGCTATAGCCGCCATAAGCCGCCGTGACTGTGGCCGTCGTCAATGCGCTGACGCCCGCTGTGGTAATCGTGAAGTTTGCCGAGAAGCTCCCTTGTGGAACGACCACACTCGCCGGTACATTCACGACTGTCGAATTGGTGCTCGTGAGCGATACCGTAATCCCGCCAGCAGGAGCCGCCCCCCGCAATGTGACGGTGCCAGTGGTGGAGATTCCTCCAGGAACCACCGAAGGCGATATTGCCAACGACACCAGCGTGCTCGCGCTCGCCGGCTGGATTATCAAACGCGATGTCTGGCTGCCATTACTTGTCGCAGTAATATACGCCGAAGTCGCCGAAGCGACGCTCGTTGTATTCACCGTAAAACTTGAACTCGTCTGCCCCGCTAACACCGTGGTAGTTGCGGGCACAATCGCGGAAGGATCTCCGCTCGACAAAGCAACCGCTGTATCGACGGCAGGAGCAGTCCCGAGAGTAACCGTTCCACTTGACGCATTCGTTCCGGTTACTTGTACAGGGTTAAATGTCAGCGAAATAACACCGGAGGGAACTGTCGCTGGAACGACCGCCAGCTGCTGGTACATTGATGCGCCATTCAGAGTCGCGCCAATGTTTGCATAACCAACAGACGAGACGCTCAGTGTGTTGATTGTGAATCCAAAAGAGGTGCTGCCGGCAGGCACCGTCACTATGGACGGAACAGTGCAAACAGTCGTATTATTGGTGGCGATCGCCACGGCGGCGCCACCGTACGGAGCAGGACCGTCCAAATTGACTGTACCGGTAACGTTTGTTCCTCCGTGAACACTCGCAGGAGACACAAGAAATGTCAGCAAGTTGACTGGTTGCGCCGGCACAACATCGAAGTAGCCCCCATTATAACTTGAGGAATCAACCCCATAAGGTATACCGACGACGACGACGTAACCTGGAATAGGCTGCGCCGAAGCGGGGGCCGTTACCTGAACAAAGGCAATTTTCGTCGAATTACTGTTTAAATCAAAATACGTATAAACTTGGGCGCTCCAGCCATTGGCGCCTGGAGTTCCGGCCCCTACGCCGGCCACGACGGTTCCGTCGGGGCTAGAGACTGCCCAGCTAACCGATGTCGGCACCGAAAAACTTGTTATAACAGACCCGCCGGCAGAGTTACCCGCCTGAACCGACGCATTGGTCGAACTCACAATCGTGGGATTAACATTGAGAATAGCAGTATTTGTCACACCGCCGAGAGTTGCTGAAATCGTGACTCTCTGTGTTGTGGCGACCGCTGTTGTACTAGCGGAGAACGTCGTGGTTATCGCTCCCGCTGGCACTGTAACGTTCGAGGACACGTTGGCGACAGAAGAATTGCTGCTCAGCGATACTACTGTACCGCCTGTTGGAGCAGACTGTGTAAGCGTGACTACTCCAGAAGCCGTAGCGCCGCCAGTAACGCCGGAAGGACTGAATGAGACGCTTGCTAGAGCAGCTTGAGCATTTGCGATCAAAGTAGTCATGCTTAGACATGTTAGGCAAATTAACACGACAAGCGCGGAGCGCATGATTTTTCGCAAAGACGAGGAGCAGCTAGGCTTAGTTAGCCACGGGTGCATATGGATCTCCAGTACAACGGCAAGAGCGATGGAAAGACGACACGCAACAGTCCAACGAGACGGTGAACGATGAAAAAATCTTAACCATACCTGCTGTAACGCAGAATATTGAAAATTCGATCATCATGAAGCAAGCGGGGTCAGGCGAATATTACCATTCGAATATTAACAGAATGTTAAGGAAACATAGTGTTAAGAGAATATACAGAGTTTGTTTGCTTACATTTTCCATTATTCTCCCATTTGCGCCCCCGCCTCCCAACCAGGTATAATCACCGGCGTTGTACAGTCGTCGCAATTTCATCAAAATCGAGGAGGCAAGCCGTTCTTTGCGCCGTGGGCGCGGAGGGGGGCGCGCAAGCTTATGGGATCCGTATTAGTGACCGGCGGCGCCGGATATATCGGCAGCCATACATCGAAACTGCTGCTCAAGAAGGGCTATGACGTCGTCATTTACGACAGTCTGGAGCTGGGGCACAAGGAAGTCTTGAAGTATCTTCCGGGCGCGAAGTTCGTGCAGGGGGATATCGGCGACGGTCAACTGGTGGCGGATACGGTCAAGAAGTACGATGTCGACTCGATGATCCACTTCGCCGCGTATGCGTCCGTGCCGGAGAGCGTGGGCGATCCCGTCAAGTACTACCAGAACAATATCGTCAAGACCCTCACGCTGCTTGACGCGATCAATAGTCAGGGCGTCAAGCATGTCCTCTTCTCGTCGTCCGCCGCGACCTTCGGCGAGACGCAGTACGTTCCGATCGATGAGAAGCACCCGCAGAAACCGACCAACCCCTACGGACAGACCAAGCTGGACGCCGAGTACATCCTGCACTGGTACGATGTCGCGTTCGGCATCAAGAGCGTCGCCCTGCGCTACTTCTGCGCCGCCGGCGCGGATCCCGAAGGCGAGCTGGGCGAGGACCATACTCCCGAGACGCACATGATCCCGCTGACCCTGTTCGCGGCTCTGGGACGACGCCCCGACATCAAGATCTTCGGCACGGACTATCCCACCCACGACGGCACCGGCGTCCGCGACTACATTCACGTCACCGACCTCGGCCACGCGCACATTCTTGGCCTGGAAGCCCTGAAGAACGGCGCGGAAACCACCGCCTATAACCTGGGCAACGGCAAGGGCTACTCGGTCCGCGAAGTGATCGAAACCGGACGCAAAGTCACCGGCAAGACCATCGTCGCGACGGAATCCCCGCGCCGCCCCGGCGACCCGGCCGAGCTAGTCGCCTCCAGCGCCAAGATCGAAAAAGAGCTGGGCTGGAAGCCGCAGTTCGGCGACATCGAAACCATCATGCGCACAGCGTATGAGTGGTTCGAGAAGCATCCCAAGGGATACGCTTCGGAAGAGTAAGAGACAGCCCTCACCCGGCCCTTCGGGCCACCCTCTCCCAAAGGTCTGGGCAAGGGTTAAGAATTGGATCAAAGATCCAAATAAAAAACTCCCTCTAACTCCCCCTCTCCCAATTTTGGGAGAGGGGGCCGGGGGGTGAGGGCCTCCTCCAAATCCCCATGATCAAACTCGAACACTTCGCCGAGCCGGGGAAGCCGCCGCTGCCTTTGGAGCCGACGCGTATCAGCGACGCGCTGAAGAATCCGAACGGGATGGTGTGGCTGGATCTGGAAGATCCTTCGGAAGAGGACTTTCAGCTGCTGGTCGACGAGTTCCAGTTCCATCAGCTCGCCATGGACGATCTTCGCCAGAGGGATCAGCGGGCGAAAGTGGTGGACTACGCTGGATATACCTTCGTCGTCATGCACGAACTGCGGCCGGGGAAAAACCGCAGCGACCTGAACATGCCCTGCCTGGAGCGCGGCGCGGAAGTGAATACGTTTACCGGCCCAAACTTCTGCGTCACCGTTCACAACGGCCATTCGCCCGCCGTGGAGACCGCCCGGCAACGCTGGGAAGCGAGCCGGGAGATGCAGGATCATGGGCCCTACGCCTTCCTCTATCTCATTTTGGATTCCCTGGTCGACGACTACTACCCCACCCTCGACGCCTTCGACGAGCGGATCGACTCGCTGGAGGAGATCATCCTGAAGCCCGCCGGCGAGGAAGTCGATCTGACAAACAAGAATTCCAACGCCGAAGACCAGCGCAAGCCTCTCAAGACCCTGCTGGGCGTGCGCCGCGAGCTGCTGGAGATGCGGCGCTATGTCGCTCCCATGCGCGACGCCGTCAACACCATGCTGCGCCATGTCGAGGCGATGCAGGATCCGGAGCGCGCCGGCGAGCAGCGCCGCGCCGACCGCGCCCGCGCGCTCTACGCGTATTATCAGGACGTCTACGACCATACCATTCGCATTGTCGAGACGATCGACACCTATCGCGACTTGCTGGCCGGCACCTTGGACGCGCATCTCGCCGTCGCCTCCAACCGGCTCAACGAGGTCGTCAAAGTTCTCACCAGCGTCTCGATCATTATGATGAGCTGGGCGACCATCAGCGGCATTTACGGCATGAACTTCGAGCATATGCCCGAGCTGCACTGGCATTACGGCTATGTCTATGTTTGGGCGCTGTTCATCCTCGTCACCGTCGCCGAATACATTTACTTCCGCAAGCGCAAGTGGCTCTGAATTTGCCTTGATCTCAGAATAAGGTAAAATACGCCCATGCGCTCCCTACTCGGATTTTTCAAGGGCCTGAACACCCTTCTCCTGTTCATTCCCGTCAGTATTGTCCTCCATTTCACTCCCGGTATGAACCCGCTCTGGGTCTTCGCGGCCGCCGCTCTGGCGATTGTCCCTCTGGCCGGGATGATGGGCGAAGCGACGGAGGAACTCGCGAAGCGGCTCGGGAGCGCTATGGGCGGCCTGCTCAACGCGACCTTTGGAAATGCGACGGAGCTAATCATCGGCCTTTTCGCCATCCATGAAGGGCTGATCGATCTGGTCAAGGCAAGCATCGTCGGCTCGATCATCGGCAACATTCTGCTGGTTCTGGGGGCGAGCATTCTGGCCGGCGGCATCAAGCACAAAACCCAGAGCTTCAATCAAGATCAGGCCGAATCCCACGCGATCAACCTGCTGCTCGCCACGCTTTCGCTGGCGGTCCCGGCGATGATCGCCTCGCACTATCATCAGCTCAACACCACGCAAAACAACGACATCGTCAACCTCTCCATCGGCGTCGCGGGCGTCATGCTGATTACATACCTTGCGTCCCTCTTCTTTTCGCTCAAAACGCACGAAAAGATCTTCCGCAGCAACGACGCCGAGGAAAACGAGGAGCCGCACTGGTCCAAGGCCAAAGCGTTCCTCGTCCTCGGGATCTCCACCGTGCTGGTGGCGCTGGAGAGCGAATTCCTGGTCAAGAGCGTCGAGGGCGCCGCGAAGTCCATGGGCGTCAACGAAGTGTTTATCGGCATCATCATCGTCGCCATTATCGGCAACGCCGCCGAGCACTCCACGGCGGTCATGATGGCGCTGAAGAACAAGATGGACATCACCATCAACATCGCGATCGGATCCTCCATCCAGATCGCCATGTTCGTCGCCCCCGTCCTGGTCTTCGCCGGCCTTCTGATGGGCCACCCGATGACCTTCATCTTCAACATGGCCGAACTGGCCGTCATCGGCCTCAGCGCCATCATCGTCGCTTTCATCGCCACTGACGGCAAATGCCACTGGCTCGAAGGCGCCCAGCTCCTCGCCGCCTACGTGGTGATCGCGCTCGCGTTCTACTTCCTGCCGTGATAGATTCTGACAATCCTTGTTACGCGCATGAGAAATGGAAGATCATAAACCATGGACAAATTATGGAAGCGATTGGAAGACTATCTTGAAGTGAATGCTCCTGTCATGCGCGAGTGCCTCGCGAACGGGGCGACTGAAGCCGAACTCACGGAATTGGAAGCAGCCGTGGGACACACTCTTCCAAGCGATGTGCGATTGTCTCTCCTGCGCCATAATGGCCAGAATCTCGTCAATGGCGATCCCGGCGGCGGCACATTGATCCCGTGTGGATTCCGCCTGCTTACCCTCTCGGATATGCTCGTGGAGTGGACCGAACATCGGAATGTTGCGGAATATCTCAAAGGCGAGCGAGATCCCGAGATCGCTAATCCGGGAGTGAAACCTTTCTTTCACCATCCTGCATGGATTCCCATCGCCGCCGACATCGGCGGCAACAGTATTTGCGTCGATCTCGATCCCGGCGAAGGCGGCTCGGTCGGTCAGATCATCGAATTCAATCATGACCTCGACACCCCAACGCGCATCGCCGCCGACTACAAATCATGGCTGATGGAAATCACAGACGGGCTAGAGGCCGGACAATACATCTACGAGAACAACAGCTATTACCCAGGCTTCTTTTTGCCCGAGGACTTAAGTTCGTTTGGAGTGGCCTATTCGCCGACAAATCCGTAACCAGGCGTGGCGCTGGCGACACATGTCATCATTGCGGAAGACAGAACTCCCGAGCAGACGTGCGGCGATGTTTTGACGGCGATTGATAAGGTTATCGCTCTCGCTCAGTTGATCTCGATCCCGGCGAAAGCGGAACGGATGATCAGATCATCGAATTCGGTCATGATCTTGATACTCCAACGCGCATCGCCGCCAATTATCGATCGTGGCCGGCAAAGATCATCACCGAACTTGCGGTAGGGTAATATCTCTTCAGACACGATAGTTATTACCCGGGTTTCTTTCCCAAAGAAATAATCCCGCACCCTCATCATCGTCACTCAAATACGCGTACTCATTCTCCAGGAGACCATGGATGCAATTTCGGAACCTGCCCTGCCTCACAGTTCTTGCTTGCTTGCTCGTCGGCGCCGAGGCGCATGGCGATGCGGCGCCGGATAAGGCGCTGACACAGACGATTGATGGGGTGACGGTCGCAATCGACCATGTCGATTGGGGAGGTTCACCGGGCGAGGATGGGCGGTGCGTGCGCAATTTGGGGATTGGGTATTCGATCACGACAGATCCCGCCGCGACGTTTCCGCAAGGCGGCGGGCCGACGGACTATCTCCATACCGTCAACGCCTGCGATCCCGACGGCGCTCGATTTTATTCGTCCGATGGAAACAGCCGATATTCGGCGACGACCGGCAGCGTCTACTTCGCGGATGTGAACGCCGCCTGGCCTTATATCACTGTCAATCTGGATTATACCGATCCTGGCAGCCCGGCGACGGCGCTTGGCAAGTCTCAGGGGTTGATCGAAATCGGGTCGATCCCGCTTCCGACGCAGCCTGCGGATTCCATCGATACCAATGCGGAGGGAAAATCGCCGCTGGGAACGACCGTGCGCGTAACGCATGTCCAGTACAGTCGCGCACCCAACCCGCCGGCGATGATCCTCACCGTCAAAGTCATCCCCGACCCCACTGCCCCGGACCTTCGCTTCGTCTGCTGGGAGCAGATCAAGGCCGTCGCCGATACCGGCGCAGCGCTGGACGCGGCGACAGCCCAGGTGCAGCCGCCGGCGACGTCGGCGCGTGACTTTACGGTCACGATCCCCGCTCTCCCGCCGGCGGAGGCAAAGTCGCTGAGTGTCACGCTGAACGCGACCGAATCTTCCAATATGGTGGTTCCGGAAAAGTCACTGCGTCACTTTCATTTCCAGATCCCAGTCTCGTCGATGCCGCCGGCCCGCCGCTGGGATCGCAGTCCGCTGCAAACCGCGTCGGGGAAGAATGTGGAAGTCACCTGGGAGTACACGGACGCCGGCGGCAAGAGTTCTCCGTATGCAACCGCGCACTTCCGGCTGCGTGACCGCAGCGATCCCTCCACGCAGTGGACGATCACGTCGGTTACCGGGACAAACGACCAGCGTGCGCCGGTCAATGGGGTGGCGACAGGCGTCTCCACCTATCCCCCAAACGCCTTCCAGCAGGACAAGCTTTGGCTCGTCGACGGCGCGCCAATTTCCGACGGAGATATCACGCGATTTGTCCTTCTTGGCGGCGAGACCGACAAGACAAAGGATCCCGCCATCGCCGAATTCCCGCCGTCCAAGACGGTGACGCTGACGGTGACCGCGCACGCCATCAAACAGATCCTGCATCGTATGGATTTCCCGGATCTGCCGATCCCCAAGGACGGCCAATCGGTAACCGTCAATAAGATGGTTATCGATAAAACGGGCGACTGGCTGGAAGTCTGCAAAATCGTCGCGTTCGACCAGGATCATCCCCTTCCAGACATCGTCGGCCGCCCCGCCAACCTGGAGAAACCCCTGTGCGGCGTCGCGCTAATGTGCGCCGAGCCGTTCGACCCCAAGCGTCCCGGCCGCCGCTTCGACTACTGGCCCTATAGCTGCGTCGATTCCCTTGGTCGCCACATGGACAACGACCTCGGACTCCCCTTTGTCCAGGCCGATCCGATGCATCTCATGGACCCCAAACTGAACAGGACCCGCCCCCGCAAACGCACCTTCCTGATCCCCTTGAAGGACATCGCCTCCGACACGTTCGACTTACGGATGGAGCGGTTCGAAACAATCGACCTGCCCGGTCAAGAAGACGTGACGTTCACCAACGTTCCCGTTCCCGGGGGCTCTACCCCATAAACTTGTAATCATCAATCATGTCTCTCTATGTCGTCGCAACATTATCCACGCACGCAGGTCTCACCCAATAGAACATAGTTCGCAAGGCGCTCAAGCCATGTCGAGAATTTCGGTCGCAGAGCGCATGCAGAAAATTATCGATCGCGCTGTGCGATTTCCACACTGAGAGCGCACCTATGATCAGAGGTGAACGAGAGTGACGGAGAATGGGCGCTTGCTGCGCCGTTATGTGGAGGAAAATTCGCAGGCCGCTTTCGCGGAGTTGGCGAAGCGCCACTTGCGACTGGTTTTTGGGACGTGTCTGCGCGAACTGCACGATCCGGTTTTGGCGGAGGACGCCACGCAGGTGGTGTTTCTGGTGCTGGCGCGCAAGGCGTCCAGCATTCGATCCGAGGCGTCTCTGCCGTGCTGGCTTTTCACAACAGCGCGGCTGACGGCGCGGCAGATTCGCAGACGGGAGCAAATGCGCCAGGAGCGTGAGCGGCAGGCATTCGAGCAGAGTTGGCGGGACGAAGACAGCGCCGTCTGGGCGCGCATCGCGGACCGAGTCAACGACGCCGTTGCGGCGCTGGGCGAACAGGATCGCGAGGCGGTCCTGATGCGGTTCTTTGACGGGATGAGCTTGAAGGAAATCGGAGAGCTGCTCGGTGTCCCGGAGAACACGGCGCGGATGCGCGTACAGCGGGCGGTCGTCAAGCTGAGGCGGCGTCTGGCCCCGGCCGGCGCCACACTGAGCATCGCCGCATTGACCGCCGCGCTCACAGCGGAAGCAGCGCGCGCGACACCTGACATCTCCCAAATTGGGGAGCGAATATTAGATTCGCATCAGGCCGGTTCGGCGCCGATGGGAGCAGATATTTTCACTCGCGACTCCGCCCCTCTCAGTCATTCTCTGAGTCAAATGGCCCAAGGAGTTATTCAGCAGATGATCATCAATAAATTACGCACAGCCCTCGTGACAGCGAGTGTTGGCGCTCTCGGCGTCTCCGGTATTTATACGGTCGCCAGTCATGCAGCGGCTTCTGGAAAATCCCGAGCCGCACACACTCGCCCCGCAATCGCGTCCACGAGCGCCGCGACAACGCCCGGAAGTTCTACGACGGATCCGAAAGCGCTGGAGATTCTGCGTCAATGCCAAGACGCCTATGGCTCCATGACAACGTTCGACGAGACGGTCGAGGCGCAAATCAATGGCGCAATGTCCGCGTCGGCGCACATTTCTTTCCAAAGCCCGGACAAGCTGCGAGTGGTGGGAAAGACACTCGGTCAGGCGCCGGCGATGGGCTTACCGTATGACATGCTGTCCAACAGTCAAACCCGCCGCGTCTTGATGGATGGCAAGCCATTTGATTATCCGATGCCGCAATCGGATATGGCGATCGCCGCCATCACCGGCGTTTCCGGCCTCTCCGGGGCGATCGTCCCATCGCTGCTCACCCATTCCAAAACCTGGGATTTCTCGGAGCAAGCCAAAGGCAGCCCTCTCACGCTCTCCACGGAGACCGTAAACGGCGCCGCGACATACCGAATATTCAGTTCTCCGCCTACGGGAAACACGACCTATTGGATTGATCGCAAGAGCTACTTTCTTGTAAAGATGGCGATGGATATGCGAGGCAAAAACTTTCATACAATCCTGACGTTTGACAACCCTACGGTCAACGGGCCGATAGATCCGGCGACCTTCACTCCCTAACGCTTGAGACAGCTTCGGGCGGAGCCGGCCATCGCTCACGGCCTGACCCTCATCAGGCCGTGAGTCTCTCCTTCCTCATCTTCCCTCAGAAAAACAATTTCCCATTCGTCTGTCGGATTCTTTCCCTGGATGGCCATGATTAAGTATGCAAACACGACAGAGGCATGACTGGGATCTGGTCCGGCAGTATGCGCGGCATGGGTCGCAGGCGGCGTTCGATGAGCTGGTGCGGCGGCATATGAAGCTGGTTTACACCACTTGCCGCCGGGAGCTTGGGGATCCTTGGCTTGCGGAGGATGTCACGCAGGTCGTCTTCTTGATCCTGTCCAGAAAAGCGGGCATGCTGCCGCCCGGCGCGATTGTTTCCCGATGGCTGTTCAAAACCGCGCGCTTTGCGTCTCAAGACGTGCGGAAACGAGAAGCCCGGCGATTGGCCCGGGAAGCGAGTCTGCGCGCGCAGGCGTCCGCTTCCGCCGAAGTCGATAGCGGTGATGTCTCGGCGCTGGACATGGCGCTGCTGTCGGCGCTCGGTTCGCTGGGACGCAGCGACTGGGAGGCCGTGCAGTTCCGGTTCTACGAGGAAATGAGTTTTCATGAGATCGGAGAGAGGTACGGTATTTCCGACGACGCGGCGCAGAAACGCGTGTCCCGGGCGGTCGATCGGATACGCCGGGCTATCGCCCATGAGGGGATCTGTCTCACGGCGGCGACAATCGCGGCGCTGATCGGATCGGAGAATTCTCAAGCCGCGCCCAACACGGCGCTTCAACGGATCGAACAGGCTTCTTCTCTTCCGGGGAGCGTCCATTCCGGCGCGCTGGCCGTCCAATCGAAAATCTACGGACTGACAAAAGGAGTGCTCACCGCAATGGCTCTCAAAAATATGGCGACCGCCGCCCTCGTACTGGTCGTCGCGCTGACCGCCGGCGCGCCGCTGATCGTTCAGGGACAAAGCAATCCATCGGCGGCGACGCCTGCCGTCACGGCGCCCGCCGGCAGCGCGGACTCGAACTCGCTCCCCTTCACAATCGTCCTCGACCCCGGCCATGGCGGCAGCGACTCTGGGGCCACTTCGAGCGGCCCCGGTCGAGTCCTGGAGAAAGATTTGGATCTGGCGATCGCCCTCAAGCTGCGTGATCTGCTCGCGGCAAAAGGCGCCCGGGTATTCCTCACACGCGACAGCGACGTCTATTCGATTCCCAGCAAACGGGCGCGAATCGGCGTCAACCACCACACGGATTTCTTCCTCTCCATCCATTGCGGCAGCACGTCGCGGGAAACCATTTCCGGAACCACCGTCTATTATCATGCGCAAAATAAGGCCGCCCAGTCGCTGGCGGTCAGCGTGCTCAACGGCGTCGCCCAGCAATCCGTCCTGCCCGCCTACGGCGCCATGTCCGACACCACTCGTTTCACAAACGGGTTTTCCATCCTTCGAGAGCAGCCAAGCAACGCCATCTTGATTCAGTGCGGATTTATGTCCAATCCCCTCGACCTCTCCGCTCTCACAGACCCGGAAAAGCAAACACGGATCGCGCAGGGGATCGTGGACGGGCTTACTGCGGCGGCCTCAAGTCGGAAATAGACGCGCTGGCGCTTCGATCCCTGAGACTTCCTTGGGCTGACGGGGAAGCATGAGCAAGGATCTCGTCGCTTCGCTGGAGTACGGCTTGCCGCTGGGAACATGAGATTTCTTCGACATGCCCATCGGCAAAGCCAATGGCGATGCTGCTTCCATGGCGCGCCGCGCAGGGAGGCAAAGCGCCGGCGATATCCGATGGAGAGGGGCTTTGCGCGGCTGCCTCATAGATCAAAATCACTCGGTCGGAATGCGGCAGCTTTGTCAGATCGCGCAGGGATAAGGCGGGGTTGAAAGCGAATTTTCTTGGCCGCTCCCAGAAATACGTGGAGGCCCGTAAGGTCACACCGCCAGCAGCATCAGCCGAAACGGCGTTTTCCCAATTTTGAACGCCTGGGAGATGACCTCCATGGTCCTGAGCGTACGCCAACAAGACCTCTTCGACCGTGTGAGCCCTCAGCATCGTTTCCCCTTGAGCGCTTCTGTCGATTCGGTTTTGCCCGAGCAGAAAGCCGGCCGTCACGGCGACAATTCCGGCGCCCAGGATACTCAGAACCGTCGTCCGAGAATGGGCTCCCCGCCCAGGCTGGGAAGTTGGCTGAATTCTGGAAGGCATTTAGGAGTTCTCCAGATCATGTCGGCTGCGCATTTTCTGCTCGTGATATTGAAAATCAGCCGCTATTTCTTAGGCGCTGTAAACATTATCTCCGGGCCTTCCGCATAGGAAGCCGACCACCCGCTTGCAAAAACAATCATCCTCGACCCTGGCGCTGAACTTGAGCATTGATGATATTGCTTCCAAGGGAAAATCCCATGTGCGTTTTTTGTGTCTGAGTGGCTTTCATAAAGAACAACAGAGGTATCAGGGGAGATCTGACGCAATTTCAATCCAGAGAACCTGTCGTTCATGGTAAGCCGGTCACCAGGATGCCGCGCCATTAGCACAGTGGAATCTTTTTCCGGCCAATCACTCTTGATGCTCTCTTCCCAATGACGAGAAGCAGGCAATTGCCCGTGATGTTTTTCGGCGTAATCCAGTATGGCGAGACCTGCGGACTGAGCGACGCGCAAATCGGAGCGGTACGCAGAGCCTTGCGATTCGCTATGCGTGCGTGTATGGAGAGCAAATATAGAAACACTCACCCCGAGCGCCAAAGAAACGAGCAGACAGTGATTCATGATTCATTTTAGCTTTCAGTGGATTTCCATCGGGCTCGCGTTAAAGAATGTACCGTTTTTTAGCAACGAAAATTCTTAAGCACATATTAAATTACGATTAAATTTTCGTTATCTTTGTCTTGAACACTTTTATGACACGATCACCCGCAGCGAGGCCGTGTATCCCTGATAAACCGACGAAAGAATCGTTTCTCCTGGCGATACTCCGTGCAGCAGGAGCGGGTCTTGCTCGTCGAAGGTCACAATGTCTGGGTCCGCAATTGTGAAATTCGGATGCGGGACCGTGAGGCGAAGGCCGTTTTCGCGCCACGCTTCCGCGGCGATGATGCGCTGTTCACCGACATGGAGACGCACCACATCTCTTGTGGGGTCACTCGCGCAGATCAGTCGGTAATCCACGAGTTTGAGAGGCTCTCGGCGCAGCAAAAAGCTGAGCATCTCACGCATCCGGTCCCGCTGAGCGGCCGGTTCATGGGCGGCGGCGTAGTCGAAAAAGGCAGCGAGGTTCTCACCCGGGGTCCATCCCTGCCGCTCCAGCAGATCGTAGGCGTGGGCGGCGTCCCGCCACACCTCATATTCTTCGCCGCCGCCGTCCACCCAGATGCGGATCGGCTTCGCGGCGCCCCCATCGCTTTCGATCCGACGGAACGCGTATCCATGATCCCAGCTCCATGAAGAAGACATGCAGCCCGCCATGCCGAACGTTTCCGGATGCTCGTAGGCGATCAAGAACGCCGCCAGGCCGCCCAGCGACGCGCCGGCGATCCCGGTCGAGGCCGCCTCGGGCTGGGTGCGATATTGAAGGTCCATCGAGGGCTTGAGGCGCTGGGCGATGAATTGGTAGTAGCCTTCGAGACCGCCGCCGGTTTCCGAAAAATCCGGGTAGCCGCTTTCTTCCGTGGGCGTGAGATCCCGGGCTCTGCCGGCGGACGAGGTGTTCGTAATCCCGACAAGAATTACCGGGCTAATAGATCCATCTTGAACGAGCCGGTCGTGCGCCAAGTCCACGTCCATGCTGTATGGCCCGGAATTGGAAAACACGATGCCGCCATCGCTGAAATAGACGACGGGATAACAATCGCGGCTTTCGCCATAACCTTCCGGAAGATGAATCTCGATTCTTCGCGGCCCCGAGGCGAGACCGCCGTCATCAAAATTTTCGAGCGTGATCCGGCGACTCGATGTGTCCAATCGCATTTCCATCACTCTTTCTTTACGGCGAAGTAGGGTTGATGAGAGAACTACTATATCACATTGTCCCAGGCGCTGCTACTTCAATCCAAGTCATTTACGGCCCCGGCGGCAGCGGCCGCTCGACTTTGATCCTTGGCTCCGTCACGCGCAGGGTCAGCAGCAAACTGATCAAGGCAAGTATGGCCGAGAGTGCGAAGCCGACGCGGTATCCATGGGTGGCGGAGGCAACAGCGCCGCCGAGGAGGGTGGCGACGGTGCGGGGGAGCGCGGTCATGATATTGGCGATGCTCATGTAGAGGGCGATTTCGTGCGCTTCGCTGGCGAACTCCATCACGATGTTCGCGCCGGCGATGTTGCTCGCGGAGGCGAGCAGCGCGAGCAGGATGAAGACGGAGTAGAAGGTGACGGGCGCGTGGGCTCCCAGGGCGGCGAGGGGCGCAAGGACGGCGCAGAGGGAGGCGGCCAGCAAGATGATTTTGTTGCCGGCGCGGTCGGCCCATGCGCCCCACCCCAGGCCGCCGAAGGCGGTCACGCAGACCATGACGCCGGTGAACGCCGCGACGGCCGTCGTGTTCGCGCCAATATCACGCTGGGCGTAGAGGATGTAAAAAGGCGTCACGCCGGCCGCCAGTTGAAAGGCGGTCTGTGCGTAGAGGAAGTTTCGGAAGCTCCGATTGCCGCGCAGAACACGGGTGAGCTCACGCGCGAACGGCGGGTGCGCGTCTTTGTCCACGACAACCGGGCTGTCGGGTTCGCGCAGAAATCCCAGCGGCAGCACGGTGAATGTCAGAATCAAGAACCCGATCAAGAACCCCTGGCTATACCCTTCCGGAAATCCCCCGCTCGGTCCGGACAGCAGATGACTGAGCAGCCGCTCCACCCCCACGCTCAGCACGCCGCCAATCCCGCCGGCCACGCCGTAAAGACGACCGCGCCAGTGACTCGGAATCGTTTTTCCCACCGCCATCCAGTACGCCGGCTGGTTCAGTCCCATCATCGTCGCGTGAACGGTCAGACAGCCAAAAAGCGCGGCGATCATCCATTTGGGATGCGACACGCCCAGGATCAGCGTCAGCGGAACCAAAGGAAACAGGGCGAAGCGCTCCAACAGGGCGATCCAAATCAGAAACCCGCGCGCGCGTTTCCGGCGGCTAAGATAGGGAACGACCAGAAACCCCGGCAGGGTGATCAGCAGGTTCATCAGCGCGGGAACGCAGCCGACAAGCAGGTCCGACGCGCCCAGATGCGCCAGAAAGACCGGCAGAATGATGGTGTTCGAAAAGAACGCCATCCCCAGCGGCCATCCGATCGAATCGATCACACAGGAAAAAAAGTTATAGATGCGGTCGGCCCGCGATGCGCCGAGGGGCAAGACGTTACTCATCTCCAAATTATCTTTTCACGATCGTATTTCATAGCATTGTCTATGGAGTGAGAACCAACATTCCGACAGCTTCTTCTCTTGCAGTGGTTACACAAAGTAAACCATCAGAACAACAAAGGCAAAAAGTAACAGCGAGGAGCCGATGAGCCCGATTTTCCCTTGCCAATGCCTCCAGCCACGTATCCCAAACCCAATGCCTGCAAACATCACCATTAGGGAGCCCAATTCCACGACACTCGGGCGCACTCCCATGGATGTTTCACCTAATGACGTCGTAACGATCCATGCAAAGACCAGAAATATGTACGTAATGAAACAGGTGAGCGAGATTATCGCCGAGCGCACATGGTTGGGCGGCAGCGATATCGGCGGCTCGTTCGTTGACGGCGGAGGCCAAACAGCATTGGGGTCACTCATATCACTTCGCCTAAATATTAACCATGACGCCGACAATAATCCACGCCATGAAAATGACAATGGCGACCATCAGGATTGAGCCGTACAGTCCGCATTTGCCCCGCCAAGATCGGACTCCGCGCACTCCAAGCGCGATGCCTCTCACAGTTAATATCAGTTGACCGATCAGCCAAATCCCAATAAATGCAAAGACATTTGAGCCTATCAGTATAAAACCTAGCCGCGCGATGATGGCAAACGTTAATGCCAACGCGACACTCGCGCCGAGATAACGCAGTGACACAATGCCCTCGTACGGCTCGTCGGATGAAGGCGCCTCTTCCTCGTAAGAATCAGTCATAATCGTTTCTCCTCTTGCACCCTTCGGCAGAGAATGGCGATCTGTTTGTCGCCCATGCGGGTGAGCACGACGGTCATTTCTTCCGTTCCTTTGAGCTTGAGCTGCTTGATCACGGCTTCGGGCTCGTGGGGCACGCCGCGTTTTTTGACGACCACGCGGCCGACGCCGCGCGCGTTTAATGCCTTTTGCAGTGTCTTGAAGTGGTAAGGAAAGCGCTCGACGATCTCGTACGCGGTGGCGAAGGGCGTGGAGATGAGTTCGGGGGCGATGAGGTAGGCGATCTGCGGGTCGACAGGCGCGGCGTTCAAATCGTGCGCGAGCGTTCGGACGAGGTGCGCGCGGATGACGGCGGGGTCGGGTTCGTAGAAGTAACCGCCTTCGTCGGAGGACGCCGGCGGGATGTAGTCCGTATCTTCGTCAGGCGTTCCCGCGAGCGCATGTATTGCGTGCGGGGTGAGCACGGTGGCGCGGACGGGCTCGGGCGCGCGCAGGCGTCCCGTCCAGAAGAGGGATTCTTTGCACTCGCCTTCGTCGGAGAGAAACTCCAAACCCGCGTCCATTTGCGCGGCGACATCGTGATCGATTCCCGGCGCGAGCTTGATTCCGATGTGCGCCACGCCCAGATCGCGCAGGTCGTTCACCAGAGAGAGCGGCGGCGAGTAGTCTTCAGGAGCGACAACGCGGCGTTTGTCCACGCGGCGGGCGGGGTCGAACCAGACGGCTTCCGTCGTCACGGAAAATTCGGCGGCGTCGGCGCAGTGGACGGTGATCTTCGTTTCTAAGTTCAGCGCCCGCGCGTTTTCGGCGGCGAAGAGTGCGCGGGCGGGATCGCGCTCCACGACGGTCACTTGCAGGCCGGCGCGGGCAAACGCGATGGCGTCGCCGCCGACGCCGCCGCAAAGGTCCGTTAGCGCGGTGACGCCCGCCTCCACGAAGCGCGCGGCGTGATACGCGGCGGCGCCGGCGCTCGACGCCTGCTCCAGCGCTTCCCCGACAAAATACATCGCCTCAGCGGATTCCCCGAACTTGCGCGCGCCCTTGCGGCGCGAAGCCGCCATTTCCCAGGCCGCCGCCGCGATCTCCGGCGCGGCGGTCTTGCGCAGGCGTGTCAGCGCGACGACCGGCTCGGCCTTCGCCGCCAGAAGCGCGCCGGCTTCGGCCAGCAGCAGGCGTCCCGGTTCGGTCAGTAAATATTGGGCGGTGAGAAGATCCATAAGCGGATTCTATTGTAGCATGCGCGCGTGCATACCGAATGGCGGCGTGAAGCGAGCAGCCGGAAGCGGAAAACAATTCGGGTATAATCAGGGCCGGAATACAAACATATGCTCGAAAGCGACAAATGGGCGCTGCTGCTCGGCGCACCGGTCATCGTTCTGCTGGTAATTTCCATTCGTCGGCGCATTGCGGCGCTGAACCGAAGGATCTCGGAGATCAAGAGCGCGGACGAAAACGGCCCGCGCAATCCGTATCAAGACATGGCCGACTTGCTCCCAAATCACAGCGAGCAGCCGACACGACGCGCTTTCGAGAGCCGCCCGCGTGGCGATAGTAAGGACAACGATGGCTAAAGGATTGACGGATCGGCAGCAGGAAGTATTCAACTTCATCGTCGCCTTTGTGGAAGAAAAAGGATACCCGCCCACCATTCGCGAGATGCAGCTGGGCCTGAATATCGGTTCGCTTCGCGGAGTGACGATCCATCTCGACGCCCTGCACAAAAAGGGCTTCATCGAGCGCCTTTCCAGCAAAAACGGCCCACGCACCTCGCGCGGCATCCGTATCCTGGCGCGCGTCTCGGAACGTTCCGCCGATGAAGTCAGCGGCATGGTCCGCCTGCCCCTGATCGGCACCATCGCCGCCGGCACGCCCCTGCTCGCCACCCAAAACATTGAGGACATCGTCCCGGTCCCGCTCCAGCTCCTGAAATCATCCCAGCAGGAGTGCTTCCTGCTGCGTGTCCAGGGCGAAAGCATGACCGGCGCGCACATCCTGCCCGGCGACCTCGTCATCATCCAGCCGCAGATCACGGCCGAAAACGGCGACATCGTCGCCGCCCGCATCGGCGAAGAAGCCACCGTCAAACGCTTCCGCCGCCACGGCAACCGCATCGAATTGCAGGCCCAAAACCCCAACTACGCCCCCATCCCCCTGCGCAAATCCGACAACGCCGCCATCATCGGCAAAGTCGTCGGTCTGCTGCGGGGGTATATAGGTTAAAGCGGCCACGGATGCAATCGTCTGGGGAGGAATTTGCTCCGCTTGGGGATGCCGCCTTCGCAGGCGATTGGACGTGGGTTCGACACGAAATTGCAGGATGGCGCTGAACTTGTCCTATTCGCTGCGGCGCAAGGCGCTGGGCGGTGAGCCGATGACGCGTTTGAAGGCGCGGCTGAATGAGGCTTCGGATTCATATCCGAGACGGGCGGCCGCTTCGGCGACGGTGACGCGCTCGTTTCGCAGCCAAACGCTTGCGACGCGCATCCGGCGGCGCGCCAGATAATGCGCGGGCGGCTCGCCGACAACGGCGGTGAAGCGCTCCGAAAACATCGATCGGGACGAACCCGCGATCTTTGCCAGAGATGCGACCGACCAGGGATGTCCCGGATCCCGATGCATCGCCGCCAGGGTTTTCCCGATCTTCGGATCGCGGATCGCCGCCAGCCATCCCGTCGTTCCCTCTTCCTTCCCCTCCACCCACGCGCGAATCACCCGCGTGGTGACGACATCGGCGAGGCGCGTCATTACCGTGGCGGCGCCCACGCGCTGATCGACGACTTCATCCGCCATGATCTCCAGCAGCGCCAGCAGCGCAGGGTCGCCGTTCGCCGCGCCGCGCACCAAGAGCGCCGGCGGCATCAAATCCAGCAAGGGGTGAATGGACGGATCCGCAAAATTCAAGCTGCAGCAGAACAAAAGCGACCGGTCGCCCCCACCGCCGCCGCGCACTCGGTATGTCCGATCGCCAATCACCTGCTTCGGCAGGTCCTCCAACAATATCGCCGCGCCCCCACGACTGTCCGAGAGCGCATGCGCCGTTCCCAGGGGCAGCAGCATGACATCTCCCGCATGCAGGGCGATCTCTCCCAGTTCCGGGCCGCGCGCCCAGCATTCTCCCTCCGCCACAAAATGAAACCGCGCCGCCGCCTGGGCTCGCAGTTCGATTCCCCAGGGCCGCGTCATCTCGCAGCGCCCGTAAGACACCCCAGAAAGCCGCAGGTCTTGAAGTATCTCACTTAAGGGATCGAGAACCGGCGCATTCCCGACATCGGATGAATTGGTAAGCATTAACGATAAATTATCATAGATTTACCGAACGTGTCAAGCCCATAATCACTATTAAGGAGATTATCGATGAAACACATGACGGCAATTCGGACTTTCGCGGCCCTCGCCGTTCTGACCGGCGGCTTGACTGCGCATACGCTCGCGGACGCGCCCCAGCCCGTGTTCCTGCGGAATAATCAACCAGGAGCGATGCATCAGCGCTTGAACGCGCTCGTCGGCGATTGGAGCGTCCGGAAATTCACTTACATCATCGGCGGCGCGCCCAGCAAACCGCTGGTTGCCGACAGCATTACCTGTCACCGCGAGTGGATCGCCGGAACGGGCGGCCGCCACTTACTCGACATCACGCAGGGGCCGCTGGGCAAGGATCACTATTACCGGATGGGCGTTCTGAGCTACTCGACGATGGATAAGCGTTACGAGTGGAACACGGTGGATATGCTCAACACGATGATGATGACCTACAAAGGCGCCCAAAACAGCGGCGCCAAGACGGGCGATATCGTGATGCGCGGCGAGTTCACGGACGCAGGGCTCCTGGGCGACAAGTCCGTGGGCAAAACCATAAAGCAGCGCACAGTGATCCATATTTTGTCTCCAGACCGCCACGTGTTCGATCTCTACTTCACGCCGCCGGGCGGAAAAGAGCGGCTGATCGATCACGCGGTTTACACGCGCCGCAAATAAGCCGCGCCATCATTTGATCGCAATCACGCAATCGCTCGGTCGGCGTTCGCGGCCGCGCCTCCATCCGCCCATCCGTTTGCACAAACGGATGGGCGGCCCCCCGATATCCACAGTATGGTCACTCGTATCTTGGCGCCATATTTGCATCGCGTAAGAGTGTCCTGGCGTTCTTGCGATGACGCGGCTGCCGGCGAGTCAATTTTTGAAACGAAACTCGTGATTGACTCTCTGGTATAATATAAAGCCGGGCGCCGAACGGATTGTGAGCTTGTTAGCCTCCTCAGGAGCCTCAATCGTTAGCTTCTTCGTTCTAAAACAACTTCTTTCAACCCGCGAGACTTTCACAGGATCGTACTACCCTATATCGCCGTATTCGGCGAAATCGAGGATCACAGTGTATGGCGGCGATCGTTTCTGACACAATATCACCATCTCCCCCCGAGAATTCGACAAATCCAAAAAACCGGCTGGATTTTATCGACGCTCTTCGGGCGCTCCCGGCGCTTTATGTCATGATGGCTCATACGATTGGCCGTATCGCCGTCGACCACGCTCCTCATGGCCTCATCAAATTCTTATTCAAGTTTCTGGCGGAAGGACACCTCGCCGTCGCCGTATTCATCATCCTTTCCGGCTTTTGTTTGATGCTGCCCACTCTGAAGCACGATACACACTTGAAGGGCGGACCTATACGCTTCTTCAAACGAAGAGCGCTGCGGATCCTGCCGCCGCTTTATATTACGTTTTTGCTGGAGATCGTTGTTCTTTGCTTCTATGTCAACCCCGCGACCAACACGATCTATGGGCTGCGCCTCCCAGGCGACTGGGTCAACCACAAAGTCTTTTTGAGCAATCTCTTCCTTTTGATCGATATCTTCCCGTCGCATTCCCTTCCCAGCAGCGCCGTATTCTGGTCCATCGCCGTGGAGTGGAGAATTTACTTTTTGTTTCCCGTCATTCTCTATGCATGGCGAAAGTTTGGCGGCGCAAAAACCGTCCTGAGCACGGTCGCGATCGCTTACTTGCTGGCGTGGTGCTGGCGTAACACGATCCTGTTCGGCGCCACCGTGCAGTTTCTCGGGCTTTTCGCGCTTGGCATGTATGCGGCGGAGATTTGTTACCGGCCGACCCAGCAATGGCGCCAATGGCGAGATAAGCTGCCCTGGACCGCGCTGGCGATGGTGTTCTTTGGCATGATCGGCTTCGGCAGCCTCATTTTTGGCTGGAAACGCCTCGTCTCGGTAATGCCGATCGCCGATCTCGTGACGGGATTGGGCGCGTGCTGCCTGCTGATCGCGGCGTCCCAGGCAAGATCCGGCGTGGTGACGCGGATTCTATCGCTGCGCCCTCTGGTCGCCATCGGCAGCTTCTCCTACAGTCTCTATCTCATTCACTGGCCCATCCTTGAGCTTGCGCAGCAGCATCTCATCGACCCATCCCATCTTTCCGACACCGGTAAATTTCTGGCGTACGCCATCGCGATCTGGCCGCCGATCATTGGCGTCTCCTATCTTTACTACCGATGTTTCGAACTGCCGTTCCATAAAATGGCGCAGCGGCTTTAGCCGCAACGATGAGTTTCACAACAGCAAAGAACGGATCAAATCCCATGGACATCGACACATTGATCGCGCAAATTCGCGCGCGCGCGCAGGATGCGAACCTCGCGACGGACGACGGGCGGGCTCCGGGCAAGGTCGCCGCGCCGCCCGCGACGGAGGCGCAGGTTTCGGCGGCGGTGGTGCAGCTCGGCTTCCTGCTCCCCTCGCTCCTGCGGCGGCTCTATTTGGAAATCGGCGCGGGCGGCTTCGGCCCCGGGCATGGTCTCTTCTCGGTCATTGTTGATACGGACACACTCGCCGACCAGTACAAGGCGCGCCGTGAGCCTGGCAAGGATCGCCGGCCCACCAACTGGCCCGACGGGCTGCTCCCGATCGTGGACTGGGGCAGCGGCATCCTCTCCGCCGTCGACTGCATGAAGCCCGATCTGCCCGTAATCCGCCTGGACGCCAATATGCCGAAGGTCGACGTGCTCACGCGCGTCCCCTCCGAGTGGCACTATGAGAAGGCGGGCCGGGTCTCCGAAGCGTGCTGGGTGGAATCGGCGTCGCTGCAGCGCTGGCTGGAAGACTGGGTGGAAGGACGTCAGCTGTTCTACCGGGCCTATAGCCTGGCGACGCTGGACGTGGATCTGGAAGGCGATGACGACGAGGAAGAAGAGAGCGACGAAGAATAAACGAACGCGCGTAAATTCGCGCGCCCTCGTCTTGACAGGCGAAATTATTATGTGCTATCCTAATCTCCGACAGAGTTAGTCGGAGATTCACTCCGCACTCGTCCGATCAGGAAAATGCGCCCCCAGACGCCTGCAAGCGTCCGGGGGCGCGGAGCGGGATGTGATACGATCTCACCCTCTGCCAGAGGTATCGTACCCCAAACCCCTCCTCCTGTACAACCCATGCGCGGCGTCGCGGCGCCGGCGCGCGTCCGCCCGTCATGCCCTCCTTTGTGAGAGGCGCAAAACGCCGGCCCGAGACGCGCCGCCGCGCATGGGATCATTCAGATCAAGGAGATTACATATGCCAGGCGCCCCTTCCGCCGTCCGCGCGCGGACCGGCTTTACGTTGATTGAGCTGCTCGTCGTGATAGCCATCATCGCGATTCTCGCGGCTGTCCTATTTCCCGTTTTCGCACAGGCTCGCGACAAAGCGCGCCAAACCGGCTCGCAGTCCAATCTGCGCCAGCTGGCCCTCGCGTTCCAGATGTATGCACAGGACGCCGACGAAATATTCCCTCCCGCCTCCTCCACCGGTCCAGCGGGCGTCACGCACCCGGATAACCTCGGCGCCAATCGCTGGCCCTGGCTGACACTGCCGTATGTAAAGTCCATGGCGCTGTACCGCTCGGCGTCGGATACCGGAACATACAGCAATTACCGCGACGTCTCCGGCCCAAACTACGGCTACTTCTGGGGCCTCTTCCCTTCCTACGGATACAATTGGCGTTACCTCGCTCCCGCGACAAAAGACGCGGGCGGCGCCGATGTCAGCGCCATGAGCGACAGCGCCAGCTCCTCTTACAGCCGGGGCGTCTCCCTGGCGTTCATTCAAGCTCCCACCGACACCATCCTGCTCGCCGACACCACCTGGGCGCCATCGCCCGGACAAACGCAGCTCGTCATGGGCTATTTCCTGATCAACCCTCCGCAAAAATGGACGGGCTCTACCCCGCTGACCAGCCTGTCGTTCGGATACGTCATGCCGCGCCATCAAGGCAAAGCCAACGTCGCATTCGCAGACGGCCACGTCAAGGCGATGAGCGTCGGCGCTCTCTCTCATGAGACGCTCTGGAACGGCCTGGGGGCGTAAATGAGCCGCCGACCGATGGACTGGCGCCACTACACCGCCGCCGCCCTTTTCCTCATCGCTCTCTGCGCGCTGCTCTGGCGTAACACCATCGGCGCTCCGACCGGCATCCCAGCCGACGTAAAAGCCCCCGCCGGCGCGAACGCGATGACGCATGATCCGAATAGTCCTTAGGCGTGAATGACCTATCCCCGCGCTTCGCGCGATCCTACCCGGGGCAAAATTCACAGACACTCAACGGTAACCAACACATGAACACAAAATTATTCTTCACTCTCACGGCGCTCACACTCAGCATCGCCGCTTCCACGGCGCTTCGCGCCGAGACTTCGAATGTCGTCATCGAGAACGCGCCGGCGGCGAACGTCAAAAACGATCCGGCCGCCTGGGATTTATTGAAGGCCGCGCACGATTCACGCCAGACGTTCTCGCGCGATTTCCCCGGTCTGACCGCCGATGTCACGGTAAACGATAATGGCGAGATCCACGAAGGCGCTCTCTCTTATGACAAAGGCGGCGAAGTCAAATCGAACATCGCCGGGCTGAGCGCGGACGCCCGGGAGTGGGCGGAGGAGCAGGCGAGCAGTTTGATCGACCATCGAATCGAAAGCGACTTCGCGAAGGGCGAGGGCAAAAACCCGATCACATTCGGCGTGGACGACCACAGCCCGCTCGGGCGCGCGGTGCGGCTCAACGACCGGATGCAGTCGAGCTACCGCGTTCGGGACAATCAGGTGACGGAAGTCACGAGAACCATGTCCGGGCAGAAGTTCACGATCACGATGATGGCGACAACCAGGACGGAGTCCGGCAAGTATTTGCCCCAGCAATTTCTGGTGACCTACTTCGATAAGGCCGGAGGCGTAGAGCATGTGGACGCCTATACCGACTCCTTCGCGAATCAGGACGGCTACTGGCTACCGACATCGCGCCGCGTCGTGACCACCGTGAACGGCGGCTTCACCACGCGCATTCTCACCTTCCATCACATTCGCATTCAGAAGCCGTAACCACTCGGCGGTTTACACACGAGGAGAGACGTTATGATCCGAGCATCCAACACGACACAAGAGGCGCTGCGCGCCGCGCTCCGATGGGGCCATGTTCATATCTGCGTTCTGGGCCAGATTACCGTCACCTGCGGCGCCATGCGGCTCTGCTTTTCCACGGTCACGGACTATCTGAATCTGACGCAGAAGATGCTCGGACGATAAATGTCGCAATCAAAGCCTGAGGAGGCAAATCAGTTATGGGAAGATATCTCGGTCCGGTCGGCAAGGTCAGCCGGCGGCTTGGCGTGGGGATTTCGCCGAAGGGCGAACGGATTTTGGAGCGTCGGCCTTACCCGCCCGGCCAGCATGGCCGCAATGAGCGGCGCAAGCAGCCGTCAGAATATGGACAGCAGCTCATGGAAAAGCAAAAAGCGCGCTTTTTGTATGGCCTCATGGAACGGCAGTTCCGCAATCTCTTTCAAGAGGCCGAGCGCCGCACGGGAGTGACGGGCGACAATCTGCTTTCGCTGCTGGAGCGCCGTCTGGACAATGTCGTCTACCGGATGGGTCTCGCCAAAAGCCGCGCGCAGGCGCGCCAGCTTGTCAATCATGGACATATCACCGTCAACGGCCGCCGTCTCGACATCCCCTCAGCGCGCGTCAAAGTCGGCGACGTCATCGGCGTACACGCGGGCAGCCGCCCCAGCGCCTTCTTCAAGACGCTGACGGGATCCGGCGACTTGATCCGCCACCGCGCGCCCGAATGGCTCGCCTTCAGCGCCATTCCCATCGAGGCGACGGTGCTGGATATTCCGCGCCCCGAGCACGCGGAGCCGGCGATCGATCCGCAAAGCATCGTGGAGTTCTACAGTCGATAGAATAGAAAGGAAACGTGATGACGCCCCAGCAAAATTGGACCTCACCGGAAGAGGAAGGAATGAGTCCACGGCCGCAGGCGCATTACGTGAATTGAGGCGGCCTGCCTCAGTGCCCCGCCCCTATTTCTCTCCCAAGCAGGATTGCCGGGCCATCGACGCGAATACGACGGCATCTCTTTTTACGCCAAAGGCTCACAATACATGGCAGTCTGCGAAATCCATTTCAATAGCGACAACGCGCTGGAGCGCATGGTCAGCGTCAACGTCATTTTGCCGGAGACGGGGACCGGTCCGTTTCCCGTCTACTATCTGCTGCATGGTCTCTCCGACGATCACACGGCGTGGCAGCGACGGACGAGCGTGGAGCGGTACGCGGAGAACCTGCCGCTGATCATCGTGATGCCCAACAGCGGGCGCGGGTTCTATACGGACTCGGCGCTGAATCCCAAGGACAAATATGAGACGTTCGTGACGCGCGATCTGATCCAGCGTGTCGATACGCTGTTCCGGACGATCCCCACCCGCGAGGGCCGGGCGATCGGAGGGCTTTCGATGGGCGGCTATGGGGCGGTCAAGCTTGCGCTCAAGCACCCGGATCTGTACAGCGCGGCCGTCAGCCACTCCGGCGTTCTGGCCATGATCACGCATAACGTACAGAGTCAGGAGCCCTGGGCGCGGGAATTCGCAGATCTCTTCGGTCCCAACGCCATCGGCGGTCCGAACGATGTCCACACGCTTGCGGAGAAGTCCGACCCGGCGACCCGGCCGGCGCTCTGGATCGACTGCGGGACGGAAGATTTCCTCTTCAACCAGAACGAAGAGATGCACGCGTACTTCCAAACCCTGGGGATTGCGCACGAGTACTTCACCATGCCCGGCGATCACAACTGGGCGTTCTGGGACCAGCAGATTCAAGAAGCGCTGCCGTGGGTCGCGAAGAATCTCGGCATTGGTTAAGCCCCACGTTCCCGGCCCGCCTCTGTTCCTTCAGGCAGAGACCACGGGGACAAGTCTCTGGTACGATCGCGCAGTCATGATCGGATGGGACACGGGAGGGCGGTACGAAGTCGCCTTCCCCGAATCTGGCGACGACCGGCTGGCGGAGGCGCTCGCCTCCGCCGGCGCTCTTGTCACTTTTGACGGCTTTCGGCTCGATCTCCCGTTTCTCAAACAGCACTCTCCCCATCTTCCCCTGCCCGAGCATCAGATCGACTTGCGAACGCTGATGCGGCGAAAATACGGCGCGGCAAAGACTCCCTCGGCGAAAGAACATCGAGGCGAACGGGCTCCTAACCTCTGGTATGGCTACCGCGCGGGCGATCCCGGCGCGCTGCGCCGGCTGATCGAGAATAACCATGCGGCCATTCAGCGCCTGAAGGCGATGTGGCGTGACTGCGCGGGGCAGCCTGCGCATCAAACGCCGCCGCTCAGTTCGCGGTATCTGGACCTATGGATCGCGCAAGCCGGCGCGCCCACGCCCTTATTCACCTACGATCGACTCCGTCTCGATCCCAATCTGCGCGTCGTGGGAATCGATTTGACGGGAAGTGAAACGCGCCCGTCGGGCTGGTGCCTTTTGGAAGGGGCGCGCGCCGAAACGCGGCGCATCAAAACCGATGACGAGATGTTGGCCCGAATCGCGGACGCCGCGCCGGCCATCGTCTCCCTCGACTCTCCTCTTTCCCTCCCGGCGGGCAGGCTTCGGGTGGACGATCGGGACCCGACACGCGCCCAGTTCGGCATCAATCGGGAGTGCGAGCGGGTGCTTCGGCGGCGCGGAGTCGGCGTCTACCCTCCCCTGCTGCCCAGCATGCAGGCGCTGACGACGCGCGGGATCGCGCTCGCGGACCATATTCGCCGGATGGGTTTCCCCGTGATTGAAGGCTTTCCCGGCGCGGCGCAGGACATTCTCGGGATCCCGCGCAAGAAGGCGAGCGTCGAATATCTGCGGGACGGCCTCACGAGATTTGGGGTGATGGGCGAGTTTCGGCAGGGACGCGTCAGTCACGACGAGCTGGACGCGATCACCGTCGCAATTGTGGGACTGTTCTATATCGCAGGCCGCTACGAGGCGCTGGGCGACGAACAAGAAGGCTGCTTGATCGTTCCCGATCTGCGCGAGAGCGCCGAAATCATGATACAATAACGACAGACTAAGAGATTGATATAGGATCGTGACGTAATGATCAGATTTTCGTGGAAGACCGCCGCCCTCGCCGCCGTGGCGCTTGCGTCCTTCCCGCACAGCTCCCATGCCGAAGAACAGCCGCAGGGCATCTTTATCGAGCCCTCGGACAGCACGGGCAAGCGCGTCTATGTCGCCCCGATGGATGGGGCGCAGCACGACACGCCCGAAGGCTCCGTGGTCGTCACGGCGCCGCCTGTCGACACCAAGAAGTTTCCCTTCTTCGGCCACCGCAACGCGGTTCGGTGCGAGGTGACGGACGTCAAGACCGATGCGCCCAAGACCGAGCAGAACGGTCACACGAGCGTCGCGTACCACATCAAAATCAAGGTCGTGGAGACGCTGCGTCCGCTCGCCCAGCCCGAAAGCTCCATCGATGTCGATATCGAAAAGCCCTCCAACTCCCATTCGTTTCTAAGCCAGTGGCTCCCGATCGCGATGGGCGCGCAGTTTGTCGCCGCCTTCGACAACGATCAAGTGCAGGACGCCTTCGATCAAGACGCGCAGTCCGATTCCAAGCAGCTCACTCCCCTCGCCTTCGACCATACGGTCAAGCCGAACTGGCGGGATCTGACGCTATTCAACACCGCCATCACGCAGACCGCGGCGCCCGTCCCCGCCGCGCTCGCGCAGCCGGTCCGGCAGGGCGCGGCCGGGCATCTGTTTTTCCAGCTCGTCGGCGGTTACAACGACAAGATCTACGGCTCCGGCGCCTTCTCTAGCGCCTTCGCGCATTGGCTGCGCGACGCGAAAGTCTCGCCGGCGGCGAAGGCTGAGATTCTCATCAACTACCTGAACGCCCCCATCGACGTCACCAAAGCGTCGAATGTCGCCGCCAACCAGTCCCTCGCCGTTTCCGGCGCCGACGCCATTCTCAGCGTCAGCCGCAGCGCCGACAAGGACGCCAAGGATCAGCTGGGCGAAATGCTGCGCGCTTACAGCGATCTCTTCCTGATGAACGACCGCCCGCGCGGCGTCACCGCCTCCCTAATCGCTCCCAGCGACCGCCGACAGCTCCTGACTCTCGCGGAGCGCAAAGCCGGTCCGGAAACACGCGACGCGTTCCGGGCGTGGCTGAAATAAGAGGCGGCCCTCACACATACATTCCATTCACCACCAGTTGCCGCTCGGCCGGCCAGGCGTTCGTCGGGGTCTTCGGCTTGGGTGAGAATGAGTAGCTGAGCATCTGCGCGCGGTTCCAGATCGAAACGCCGCCGCCCATGCGGCGGCAAACGACGGTCGGGGGCGCGAAGGTATTGTGCAGCATCTGGCGCTCCTGAAGGCCCATCGCCGCTTCGCTCACATGCGCCTTCAGCCAGAGTTTCAGACCGCTGCTGAACCCGATCTCGCTCAGCATCACGAAGGGGCGGCCTTCGATGATGGGGGCGGCGCGGCGGCGTTCGAACTGATAGTCTTCCTCAGAGATCTGCTCCATCAAGCCATGCGGGTCCAGCCGCAGCAGCTCCTCCGGAACCGGATCGATCACGACCCCGATTCCATTGAGCGCGGAGCCCGGATAGGCCGTCGCGACATCATCCCCGTGAATCAGCAGCGCCGGCTGCGCGAAGACTTTATGATTGATCTGAGACAGCGTCTGCCGGATCAGCTCCGGGTCATGCTGCACGAACTTGTGCGTATCGCCGTTCTTCAGGTACAGGTGCAGCTCCAGTTTGGGTGAATTCCACATTTCCCGATCTCCTCTATCTAAAAATCGTTCTCAAATCGTTTGCTGGCGTCGTGTTTGTATCGATATGCTACACGCAGGACATGAAAACGTTATGAAGACGCAAAAAGTTTTCTGAGGTTTCAGCGGCCGATTTCTCCGGGTAAATACCGTCGAATCTCCACGCCGACCGGCGTCGCGGGAGTCCATTTGTCACGTGTTATCCGGAAAGGAACGCCGCATGGAACATGGCGTCGCTGCAGCTTGCCCGCTCGATTCCGCGCTCAAACCGGGATCGCTCGCGCCCGATTTTCGTCTCGCACACCCACGAAACGCCTCCCTTTCTCTTTCCGACTTGCGCGGCCAGCCCGTCGTCCTGGCGTTTTATCCGCCGGGCTGGGACCCGAGTCGCGGGGAGCAGATCGCGCAGTACAACAAGATCCTCACGCAACTGCCGAACCTGCACGCCGAGCTGATGGACTTCGCCGTCGACGGCGACTGGTATGACCTGCGCTTCGCCCGCGAGCAGATGCGCCTGCCCTTTCTCGCGAACCCCGCGCCACAGGCGGAGATCGCCCGTCTTTACGGCGCTGAAGGGTGCGAAGCGCTGTTCGTGATCGACTCCGAAGGCAGAATCCAGTGGAGCTACCGCGCCCCCATCGGCGTGCCGCCCAGAGCCGAGGAGCTTGTGGAGGCGCTGCGGTCGATCGCGCCGCCCCTCAGAGAACAGATCGTCCCGGCGCAGGCTTCCCGAATGACGCTCACACGGCGCGACTTCATCGCCGCCACGCTCGCGACCGCGTTCGCCCTGACTCTCGGCGCGCGCGCCGCGCAGGCGGAGCCGGAAGCGGCGAAGATCGGCGCGAAGCCGATGGCGACCGCTCCGGCTTCCGCAGGCGGCGACACGATGCCGATCACGCTCAATGTGAACGGCGCGGCGCACGATCTCGCCATCGATCCACGCGCGACGCTGCTGGACGCCCTGCGCGAACGGATCGGCATGACGGGATCTAAGAAAGGCTGTGACCACGGCCAGTGCGGCGCCTGCACGGTGCTGGCGGATGGACGGCGCGTGCTTTCGTGCTTGTCCCTCGCGGTCGCGCAGCAGGGGAAAGCGATCACGACCATTGAGGGGCTGGCGCAGGGCGAAACGCTGCACCCGATGCAGCAGGCGTTCCTCTCGCATGACGGCTTCCAGTGCGGCTACTGCACGCCGGGGCAGATCATGAGCGCCGTCGGGCTTCTCACCGAGCCGGTCGGCCCGGAAGACGCCGACGTGCGCGAAAACATGAGCGGCAATATCTGCCGCTGCGGCGCGTATCCCAATATCGTCGCCGCCATTCAGGACGTACGAAAGGCGAACACGAATGCACCCGTTTAGCTACCGGCAGGCGAGCGACGAACAGGCGGCGATCGGCGCCGTGGGCCAGCCCGGCGCCATGTTTCTGGCCGGCGGAACGACCCTGATCGATTTGATGAAGCTGGACGTGCAGACGCCGTCCCAGCTCATCGATATCACGCCTCTCCCATTGACGAAAATCACGGAGTTGCCCGGCGGCGGCGTGAGTATCGGCGCGATGGTCCGCAACAGCGATCTGGCCCACAGCGAGCTGATCATGACCCGCTATCCCGTGCTGAGCGAGGCTCTGCTCTCCGGCGCGTCGCCGCAATTACGCAACATGGCGACCACCGGGGGGAATTTACTCCAGCGCACGCGCTGCTACTACTTCCGGGATGTCACCACGCCCTGCAACAAGCGCGAGCCGGGCTCGGGCTGCTCGGCGATCGACGGCTATCACCGAATCCACGCCGTCTTGGGGACGAGCAGACACTGCATCGCCACGCATCCCTCGGATATGTGCGTTGCCCTGACCGCGCTGGACGCCGTGATCTTGGCGCGCGGCGCCGGCGGCGAGCGTCGTATTCCCATCAATGACTTCTATCTTGTTCCCGGCGATCACCCGGAGCGGGAGAATGTGCTGGCGCCGGGCGAATTGATCACCGCCGTTGAGCTGCCCGCCATGCCCTTCGCCGCGCGCTCGCATTACCGCAAGGTGCGCGACCGGGCCTCCTACGCCTTCGCGCTGGCGTCGGCCGCCGTGGCTCTGGATATCCAGGGCGGCGCAATCCACGACGCGCGCGTGGCGCTCGGCGGCGTCGGAACCAAGCCCTGGCGTTCGCACGACGCCGAAAAGGCGCTGATCGGCAAGGCGCCCGGTCCCGACGCCTACCGAGCCGCCGCCGAGGCGGCGCTGCGCGGGGCGAAGCCGCACAAAGACAATGCGTTTAAAGTGGAGCTCGCGAAACGCACGCTCGTCCGGACGCTCACGATGACCGCGCAGAAGACGGTCTGACGAACGTCCCGGCGGGAGTTTGTTAAGATTTTGGAAGGATCGATTCATGAACGACACCACGAACGCGGCCGGCGCTCCGATGGACACCGCCTCTGTCGGCAAGCCGATGGACCGCGTGGACGGGCGCCTTAAGGTCACCGGCGGCGCGAAGTACGCCGCCGAGTTTCCGCTTCCAAACCTGGCGCACGCCGTCATCATCACCAGCACGATCGCCAAAGGGCGCATTGCGAAGATGGACACGAGCGCGGCCGACGCCGCGCCGGGCGTCATCAAGATCCTGACGCCCATGAACGCCCCGCGCCTGCCGCACGATCCGAGCGCCGGCCCGGGCGGGGAATCTGGCAGCCCGCAAAACCGCAAGCTGAACGTGCTGCAAAACGACAGCGTCAGCTACAACAACCAGCCCATCGGTCTCGCGATCGCGGAGACGCTGGAGCAGGCCATGCACGCGGCGGCGCTGGTTCAGGTGGAGTACGCCGAAGAGAAGCCTCTTCTAGACATGAAACGCGAGAAAACAAACGCGTATCAGCCCAAGTCGGCGAACCAGGAGCCGGCCGACACCCAGCGCGGCGATCTCCATGCGGGAAAGCGCGACGCGAGCAAGAGCGTCGAGCAAACATACACCACTCCGATGGAGAACCACAATCCCATGGAGCCGCACGCGACGACGGCGGTTTGGGACGGCGACGACCATCTGACGGTGTATGACGCCACCCAGGGCGTGTTCGGCGTCCAAAGCGTGCTGTCGCATATCTTCGGCCTGCCCAAAACCAATGTCCGCTGCGTCTCCTACTTCGTCGGCGGCGGCTTCGGCAGCAAAGGGTCCGTGTGGTCGCACATTCCCCTCGCCGCGCTCGCGGCGAAAACGATCCAGCGGCCGGTCAAGCTCTCGCTCACGCGGGCGCAGATGTTCGGCATGGTCGGCTATCGCCCGCAAACAGAGCAGCATCTGATGCTCGCGGCGAAGTCCGACGGCGCGATTACCGCCTCGCGCCACGCAAGCTGGTCTCAGACCTCCACGTTCGATGAGTTCGTGGAGCCGACCGCCGCCGCGACGCGGATTCTGTACGAAAGCCCGGCGCAGGAGACATCGCATCGCCTGATCCGCTTGAACTACGGCACGCCGACCTACATGCGCGCGCCCGGCGAGTCCTCAGGCACCTACGCCGTCGAGACGGCGATGGACGAACTGGCCTACGCGCTGAAGATGGACCCGATCCAATTGCGCCTGCGCAACTACGCCGAAGCCGATCCCGAAAGCAAGAAGCCCTGGTCGAGCAAGTCCCTGCGCGAGTGTTATCAAGTGGGCGCGGACAAATTTGCCTGGAGCCGCCGAACGCCGGAACCGCGCTCGATGCGCGCGCCGGACGGCCGGCTGCTCGGCCTGGGAATGGCGACCGCCACCTATCCCGCGCGCCGCAGCGCCGCGTCCGCCCTGGCCCGTCTGCTGCCCGACGGAACGGCGTATGTCCAGGCCGGCACGCAGGACATCGGCACAGGAACCTACACAATCATGACCCAGATCGCCGCCGACGCGCTGGGCCTGCCCCCGGAGCGCGTCCGCTTCGAGCTGGGCGACACCGAGATGCCGGAAACACCGGTCTCCGGCGGCTCCCAGACAGCCGCCAGCACCGGCTCGGCGGTGAAACAGGCGGGAATGGACACGCGCGACCAGGCGATCCAGATCGCGATCGCCGACCCAGCGTCGCCGCTGCACGGTCTCACGGCGTCCGACATCGACGTAAAAAACGGCATGATGTTCGTCAAGAGCCAGCCGAACAAGGGCGAGACATACGCCGAGCTGATCGCCCGCCAGAAGCTGCCCAAGATCGAGGTCAAATCGCAAAGCAAGCCCGGCGCGGAGAAGGACCAGTACGCCATGCACTCCTTCGGCGCCGTATTCGTGGAGGCGCTCGTCGATCCGGACCTGTGCGAGGTTCGCCTGAACCGGGTCGTCGGCGCCTATGATGTCGGGCGCATCTTGAACGCCAAAACCGCGCGCAGCCAGCTCATCGGCGGCGTGGTCTACGGCGTCGGCATGGCGCTGATGGAGCAGACCGTTCCCGATCCGCGCACCGGGCGGATCGTCAACCGCGACCTGGCCGAATACCATGTCCCGATCAACGCCGATATCCCGGAGATCGACATCGAATTTATCAATCAGCCGGATACGATCTTCAACCCTATCGGGGCAAGGGGCGTCGGCGAAATCGGCATCACGGGTGTCGTCGCCGCCATCGGCAACGCCGTCTATCACGCCACGGGCGTCCGCGTGCGTGACCTTCCGATCACACTGGATAAACTGATTTGAAAAACATCAACCCACCCATGGAAGCATCTATCGGCGTCGTGATCCTCGCGGCCGGCGGTTCGTCGCGCCTCGGCGAGCCCAAGCAGCTCGTCCCCTACCAGGGACGCACGCTCCTGCGCCACGCCGCCGAAACCGCCGCCGCCAGCGGCTGCCGTCCTATCATCGCCGTCCTCGGCGCGAACGCGGGCGCCCTGCGCGCCGAGCTCGCGGGCCTGCCCGTCTGGGCCGTCGAAAACGAAGATTGGGAATCCGGCATGGGAAGCAGCATCGCCGCCGGCGTGCAGCCCCTGACCGACCTGAACCATCTCGACGGCGCGATCATCCTGCTCGCCGACCAGCCCCTCATCAGCCCGGAGTTTTTGCGCGAACTCGTCTTCCAATTTGAAGAAACACTCGCGCCCATCGTCGCATCCGAGTACGACGGAACCCTCGGCGTTCCCGCCCTCTTCGCCGAAACACTCTTCCCGGAACTTCTGGCGTTAGATGGCGCGGGCGGCGCCAAACAATTGATTCAGCAGTACCGCAGCCGCGCGGCCAGCGTGGCGTTCGAAGGGGGATCGGTGGATATCGATACGCCCGAAGACGTGGAAGTGCTGTACCGGATGGCGGCGGGGTAGCGGGGCGGTCCCTATTCCCAAACAAAACCATGAAAGAACTACAATCTATCCTCTCCGCATATCGCGACATCACCCGCGTCGCGGCGCCGGCCGCGCTCGCCACGGTCGTCAAGACTGAAGGCAGCGCTTATCGTCGTCCCGGCGCGCGAATGCTGGTGCGTGACGATGGATCGCGCGTCGGCGCGATCAGCGGCGGATGCCTGGAGGCCGATGTCGTGGAGCGGGCGAAGCAAGTCATAGCGACGGGAGTTTCGCAGTTTGTGCGATACGACGCGCGCGGCTCGAACGGAGATCTGATCTTTGAAGCGGGATGCGATGGGGCGATTGGGATTCTGATCGAGCCGATCGACCGCGCCGCGCGGGCTCTGGACTATATCGCGCACTGTATGGACGCGCGGAAGTCAGGCGCGATGGCGACGGTCTTTCAAGCCGGCGGCGAGTGGAGCGAGACCATCGGCGCGCGCGTCACCGTCGATTCGGATGGGGTGATCTCCAGCGATATCGACGACCCCGAACTCGTATTGGCGATCCAGTACAACGCATGGGAGGCCATGAAGGACGGCGTACGGCGCACCTGCGTCCATGAAACGCCGAAGGGCGTTCAGGAGATTTTGATCGAGCCGATCGAGCCGCCGGTGGCGCTGGTAATCTGCGGCGCCGCGCCGGGGTCCATTCCGCTCGCGCGCCTCGCCGCGCAGATGGGATGGCGCGTCACCATCGCCGACACGCGCGCGGATACGATCGACCCGGAAACCGTCCCCGACGCAGCCCTCGTCACCGCGCCACGCCTCAATCTTCTGAACGCCGTAACCATCGATGCGCGGACCGCCGCCGTGGTGATGACGCACAACTACGAATGGGATTTAGCGCTGCTCACGCATCTGCTCCCCTCGCCCGCGCGATATGTCGGGCTGCTGGGATCGCGGAAACGCGCTGCGCGCGTTTCCGGCGATCTGCTGGACGCGCGCCTCGCGCTGACATCACGGCAGCAAGACCGCTTTCACAGCCCGGCGGGACTGGACATCGGCTCCGAAACGCCCGAAGAGATCGCCCTCTCCATCATCGCCGAAATCCAAGCCGCGATGTCCGACCGCGCGGGCGGAGCCCTGCGCGACCGGCGCGAACCGATCCACTCCTTTGAGACGAAAGGCGAATTATTGGTTGCCAACCGGCCCGCCGGACAAGATCATGCTTGCGCCAGATAGGCGCGCCATCATCGACGATTATGGCTTCGGAAACCACAACTCGTCGTCTTTGACGGAAGGATCGTCCGGGTTAAAGTAGCGATCCTGCCATTTATCAATCCGTTTGAGACCCGAGAACGCATTTGTCCCGAACTTGTCGATAATAAAACGGAAGCGATAGTGATCGTAGACATCAAGGATATTGACCGCATATGCTCGCGCCAGCTCCTGATGCCCACGGACAATCAGGAGGTTCTCATCGTTGTTGTAAGATGCTCGGAAGCCATGGTTATGACTGCCTGTCACTACCACGCACTCCGGCGACATCGGATCGATCACGACGATCTTACTGTGTATGATCGCGTGGGCTTCCGGTCCTGACTTCAATAATTCCTGCTGCCAGAAGGCGAACTGATCGTTGATCGCGCTTGCGGCGGCCACCCGGACGTCGTCGCCGCCACGATGCGTGAGCGTGGTGGTAAAATCGCCGACCGCCTTAGGATCGGTCACAGCGCCGCGCACGAATAGCTGGGGGTTATTGTTCAAACACGTCGCGGCAAACCCTACCACACTGGGCGTTCCCGGCTGAAACTCAAGAAACAAAATGGCGTGTTTCGCCAGAGACATCAGGTGAAACACTTCATCCAAATCCGGCGGCGTTGCTTCATCGTCTCCAGGGCGCGACGCTCGCGCACGCGGCGTATTCGGCGAAAACCACAGTGTGGCGAAACCGCCGTCAATCGGCAGGTCACGGACTCCAGGCTGTGCATTGCTGTTTCGAAACTCCGGGCTCTGGCGAGCGTTATTGTCGAGAGTGTCTGCTTTGAGACGGTTCCAATAATCGAAGTAAGCTGCGGCAAGATCGCTATTTTCGACGACAAGCGCATTGTTCGACTGAGCGCAAAGGCCGGTGTCTGTCCAGTTGGTGCTGCCAAGCAATACAGCCTGTGGCTTCCCATCCTTATCGATATAGATTACGAACTTATTGTGACCGATATGTCCGCTCGGCACGAAGCGATCGATGATATCGATGCCTTCTTTTGCGTGCAGATCTTGTCGCGCTCCTCGATTAGTCGCATCGTTCGGCGCGGTATCGGAGAGGATCAGATGCAGATTGGGTTCATCCAGAAGCATCGCCAGCAGCTCGGTGTCGTTGAGTTCATAAAGAGCGGCGAAGCATGAGCCGCCCTCATCTGCGGCGCGCTTGAGCAATAACTCCAATCCTTCGATGATCTGCCCAGCCAGAGAAATGCGCAGCGGGCTGCCGGGCTGATCGATACGGTCTTTCAGCACGGCGAAGTTAGGCGCTCCGCTGGGTCCGGCGGGCAAAGCATGGGCGAGGGATTGTGTCGAAAGGATACCGAGGTTAAAGTAGGTTCGAAAGCTGCCGCGAAGCGGCGTCAGGGTTACGAGATTGGTTTCAACCGCTTGATCTTCCGCAGGCGTCAGTGCGCCGGGCTCCCCAACCATCGGGACAACGCGGTAAGTGTAGGAGAAGCCGCGCGCGGCGGTCAAGTCGCGCCACTCGAACTTTTGAACCGGCCATTCGTCAGTTGAGTGCTGGGTCCAAGCCGGGTTGCTATCGCCTTCGAATCCCACCCAAGCCGGCAGAGTCACCCATATCCCGTCTCCTTGCTTGCGCTGAACGGAAAATCCCAGGCATTGCGGGATCTTGTTCTCATACCGCCAAACGATTTGCGCGACACTATTGTTCGCGAGAGCGATTGCCTTGGGCATTTGCGTCTCCTCCATTGAGACCAGAAGAATATCGGAATCTGTTTGTCAGGATAGTGCAGATTAGCCGTTCCCTTTACTTGCAGCATCGTAGCCAGCGTCAGCAATAAGTATGCCAATCTCTCATAACCGAGAGGCGCGAATCTCCGTCAATATGTCCTATAATAAATGAGAGATCTTTGTACGGCTAAAGACGACCATGAACAGCATTTGTGTTTTCTGCGGATCCAATGAAGGAGCGCGGCCGGAGTACCGGCAGGCGGCGACGGCGCTTGGGCGGCTGCTGGCGCGGCGTGGGCAGACGCTGGTTTATGGCGGCGCGGATGTGGGGCTGATGGGCGCGGTCGCGGACGCCGCGCTGGCGGAGGGCGGGCGTGTGGTCGGCGTCATTCCTCACTCGCTGGTCGCCAAGGAGATCGCGCACAAAGGGCTGACGGAGCTCCATACCGTCGGCACGCTGCATGAGCGCAAAGTGATGATGGCGGAGATGTCCGACGCCTTTATCTCCTTGCCCGGCGGATACGGCACGCTGGATGAGATGTTCGAGATGCTCACCTGGAGCCAGATTGGAACGCATCTCAAGCCTTCGGGCCTGCTCAATATCGCCCGCTATTTCGATCCCCTGCTCGCGCTCCTGGACCACGCCGTTGCGGAGCGTTTCCTGCACGCCAAGCATCGCGCCATGCTGCTGACGGACGCCGATCCGGCCCGTCTGCTCGATCTCCTCGCGGCGAACCCGCCCGGGCATTATGACAAGTGGATCGACCGTAAACCCGGCGCGGAATAAATCCATGGGCAAACCATCTCATCGTCGAGTTCAGAATTCTGGATGACATGGGTAACATCTTAGCAGTCAATTTCTTACGCTCTTTCAATTTGCAGGAAGGCCCTTTTTTCTTTGGCTACGCCGTTCAATCGCGCAGATATCGCCGACGCCGTCATCTCGAGCATGACGGAAGGATTGATGGTTGGCGACGCCGCCGGGAATATCCTCGATATGAACCCGGTGTCGCTTCGTTTGCATGGCTTTCCGAGTGTCGCGGAGGCAAGACGGCATCTGCGAGAGTTTCCGGATACGTTTGAGTTCTGGAGCACGGACGGGCGCTTTATCCCCGTGGACGAATGGCCGCTGGCCCGCGCCCTCGCCGGAGAACGTTTCACGGATTGCGTGATCGATGTCCGGCGCACCGACACCGGCCTTCAGCGCTGGATCAATTACGGCGGCGCTCCGGTTCTGGATGAGGCCGGCCGTTTGGAGTACGTCGTGCTGACCGCGCGCGACATCACGGCTCAGAGGGAAACGGAGCGCGCGCTCCAGGCGAGCGAGCTGCGCCGGCGCCAGGCGCAGGAGAGCGTCACGACCATTCTGGAATCCATCAGCGACGCTTTCTTTGGGCTGGATCGCAAATGGCGCTTCACCTATTTGAATCCGCAGACCGAGCCGCTGCTCCAGCGCCGGCGCGCGGATCTTCTGGGAAAGAACGTTTGGGATGAGTTTCCAGCGGCGGTGGGAAGTGATTTTTATAAGCAGTACCATCGCGCGATGGGCAAAAACATCGCAGTCGAGTTTACCGAGTTTTATTCTCCGCTGAATAAATGGTTCGAAGTGCACGCTTATCCCACCTCGGAGGGTCTGGGCGTGTACTTCCGGGATGTATCGCAGCAATTGCTTTTGAAGGCGCAGCAGCAGGAAGCCGCCGGGCGCCAGCGCGCTTTTGTGCGGGATGTGCTGGCGAGCGTCACCGATGGCCGCTTGCGTCTGTGCGAAACATCGGCGGAGCTGCCCGACCCGATCGGCGGATCGGGCGACTGGATTCCTCTGCTGCCGGCGAGCGGCATGCGGCGGCTGCGCGATGGGGTCAAGGAAGCCGTGCGCGTGTCGGGCTTCGGCGACGACCGCGGCGACAATCTGGCGACGGCGGCCAGCGAGGCGGCGATGAACGCGATCGTCCACGCCGGCGATGGATTGGGCCGGGTCTGCCGGAACGACGACCGCGTGCAGGTATGGGTCGTCGATCAGGGCCAGGGAATTGCGGTCGAGCATCTGCCGCGCGCCACGCTGGAAAAGGGATACACGACGGCCGGAACGCTGGGCCAGGGGTTCAAATTGATGCTTGCGTCGGTGGATCGCCTCTGGCTGCTAACGGGATCCACCGGAACCACGATCGTGATGGAGCAGGACCGGATCCGCCCCGGCGCGAGATGGCTTGCGGGATAGCTCCCACGCGCTCAAAAATCGAAAGCCGGCGGCCCGGCGTGAAGTCCGTGCGAATTCCGCTCGAACCATGGAATAAACAGTCAAATGAATCCAGAAGAGTTTTCGGGAAAGACAGCGGACGGAGGAGGCGCCAGGTCTCCAGGCGGTTCCGTCCCTCATTCCCAGGCTGCTTCCTATCCCCTCCACGCCATTCTTTCCGCGCTCACCGATCAAATCTTCGTCGTCAACCGGCAGGGGCGGCATCTCTTCGCCAACGCCGCCGGCGCGGCGGCGCTGAAATGCGATCCTGGTGAGATCATCGGCAAAACCGGCGCGGAGCTCGGACTTCCTCCCAATCTGGTCGCGATGATCGAAGAAAGCTGCGGTCACGCCTTCGCCTCCCGACAGACCGTGCATGAGATGGCGATTTTAGAAACGCCTGCAGGCCCCGTGGAGCTCGCCTTTACCTTCAGCCCGATCTTGCCTTCGGACGGCTCGCCCCCGAACGAACTCGTGGTTACCATCCGCGAAGCCGCGCAGGATCAAGAAGCCGTGGAGCAGCTCTGGGCGCGCGTCCATCAATTGCACCATATCATCGACGCCGCGCCGACTCTGATCGCCTATATCGATCGAGACGAACGCTATCTTTTCTCCAACACGAGCTACGCCGGATGGTTTGGCAAACGGCCGCAGGATATCTACGGGCTTGCCGTCAGCGAAGTGGTCGAGCCGGCGCTTTACGATCGCCTGCGGGAGCATCTCCAGGCGGCGCTGCGCGGAGAATACGTCTCCTATGAGCGCCAATGGCGCGCGCTGGACGGCGCCCTGCGGACGCTGCACGTCGTCTACGTGCCGGAAGTCGACGCGCTGGGCGATGTGCTCGGCTTCGTCGCGGTAGTCAACGACATCACCGACCGCGCCAAGATCGGCGAGGCGCTGCGGCAGAGCGAGTTGCAGTACCGGCTGCTGGCCGAAACGATCCCCCATATCGTCTGGATGACCGACCCAGGCGGCGTCATGCAGTACTTGAATCATCGGTGGACGGACTATACCGGGCATCATTTCCAGGACGCTTCCCAGGCGCAAGAAGTGGCCGCCTTTATTCATCCGGAGGACCTGCCGGCGCTGGACGCCGCGTGGGCCGCCGCCGCTCACACCTTGTCCCCGTTTCGCACGGAATACCGCCTGCGCGGCGCCGACGGGCAGTACCGCTGGTTCCTCGTTCATGGCTCGCCGCTCGTTGACAGCAAAGGCGCCATTACCCGCTGGTTCGGCACGTCCACGGACATTCACGAACAGAAACGGGCGAACGAAGAGCAGGCGTTTATGGCCGACCTGATCGACCGCCTCCGCCGCCATCCCGGCGATCCGGAGGAGCTGCTGTGGCAGGTGGTCAATGCCGTCGGCAGGCACCTAAAAGTCGCCCGGTGCACTTATGCGGAGATCGATGTCGCCCGCGATCTGGTGTACGGCTACCGCGATTATCGGGACGGCTATTCGGTCGGCGCCACCGGAGAGTTTCCGCTGTCCCGCTTCGGGCCGGGGCCTCTCGCGGCTCTGATGTCGGGAGAAACGAGCGTGAATCCGGATGTGACGACCTCGCCGATCACCCCCGGCGACTATGGCAAGGTCTTCACGCAAATCGGCATCCACGCATATATCACCATTCCGATGATGAAGGACGGCGTGCCCGTCAGCACATTGTCCGTGCTCTCGGCCGCGCCGCGCGAATGGACGGCGCGGGAGATCGCGCTGCTGGAGGAAGTCGCGGAGCGGACATGGTTCGCGGTGGAAAACGCCCGCCTGAACCGCGCCGCCCAGGACGAGCTCAAGGAACGGCGGCGCGCCGAAGCGGAGATTCTGCGGCTGAATGACGAGCTGCGACGCCGTGTCACGCAGTTCGAGACTTTATTTGACGTGATTCCCATCCCCATTGGCGTCTCCTTCGACCCGGAATGCCAGGTTATTAACGTCAACAAGGTCTTGTCCGAGATCCTCGCGATTCCCGTCGACCAAAACGCATCACTGACGGCTCCGCTTGAGGAGCGCCCCACCGGATATAAAATGCTGCATCAGGGCGTGGAGATTCCTGGGGAAGACCTGCCCATGCAAAACGCCATGCGGCAAAACAACACGGTTCGCGACGTCGAGTTCGATATCGTCCGCGCGGACGGCGCCGTGTTCAACCTGCTGGGTTACGCCACCCCGTTTCACGACGGCGCGGGCCGCGTGACGGGCGGCGTCGGCGCGTTCGTCGATATCACCGAGCGCAAGCGCGCGCAGGAACAGCTCGAAGCTTCCTACGCCCGCGAAGTCCTGCTCAACCAGATCGGCCAGGCGGCGCGCGTCTCCACAGATCCCGATGTCGTGCAGGAAAAGACTCTGGAAACGCTGGGCCAGGGGCTCGGCGTCGATCGCGCGTTCCTGAGTTTCGTCGATTCCGCGCACGATGTGATCCGCACCGGGCAGGACTGGCGCGCCGGCGGGATTCCCTCCATCGCCGGCGAGTATTCCCTTTCCGCGCACAAATTTGTGCTGGACGAGATCTATCGGCAGTATTCGACCATCACGATTAACGACGTACGCCAGGCCGGTCTCACTCCGACGACAGCGGCGGCGTTTCAGTCGGCCGGCACGAAGGCCTTCATCAGCGTCCCGTTCTTCGACGATACGCGCCTGACCGCCTTTCTGACGGTGGCCATGAGCTCCCGTGAGCGCGTCTGGACGCGTGACGAGGTCAGCATCGTCGAGACCGCAGCGACTCAGGTGCGCCTCGCCGTGGAGTCCGCGCGCATCAATCAGCGCGAGCATACGATCGCCGCCACGCTTCAGGAAGCCCTGCAGCCCTCGATCCCGCAGAACGTTTATGGCTTGGACGTCGGTTCTTATTACAAGGCCGCGCTTCAAGAATCGCGGATCGGCGGGGATTTCTACGATCTGTTCGCCATCGACGAGCATACGCACGCGGTGGTGATCGGGGATGTCTCCGGCAAGGGCCTGGCCGCCGCCGCCCAGGTCGCGACGGTGCGCAATATGCTGCGCTGCGTTCTCTACGGCAAGCAAAGCCTCGTGGAGGCGATTACCGATCTGAACGAGACGCTGACGACGCGCGAGCTGCTCTCGGGATTTGTCACCCTCTTCGTCGGGCTTTACGACGCTAACACGGGCGTTCTCACCTATGTCTCCTGCGGACACGAACCGGCGCTGGCGCGCCGCGCCGAAACCGGGGTTACCGAGCGGCTCACTTCGCCCGCGCCGCCGCTCGGCGTTTCGGAGACGGCGGTGTACCAGGAGCAAACCGCGCGCCTCCATGCGGGCGACGCGCTCGTTCTTTACACGGACGGAATCTCCGAAGCCGGTCCCACTCGTCAGGATCTGCTCAACACACGGGGTATCATTGAACTGCTCAACGCGACGCCGTCCGACGCCGGCGCGGTCGCCATCGCACAGCAGATCATCGCCGGGGTGGAGAAACACGCGCAGGGTCGCCAGCGAGACGACATCTGCCTGCTGGTCCTGGTCGCGCGGAGCACGACGCATTAATATCGACACAGGAGTGCGAAAATGATCAAGTCGGAAATGAAGCCCCACCTTCAGGGGAACAGCGTCAACGCGCTCATCGAGATCCCTCGCGGGAGCAAAAATAAATACGAATGGGATGAAGAGATGGGCGGAGTCGCCCTGTCGCGCGTCCTTTACCAGTCGGTCGCCTACCCGGCCGAATACGGCTTCATCCCCGGCACGATCGCCGAGGACGGCGACGCGCTGGACGTGGTCGTGCTGATCGACCAGCCCACCTTCCCCGGCTGCATCATGCGCGTCCGCCCCATCGGCATCCTTCGCCTGCGCCAGGAAGGCGAGCGCGACGACAAAGTCCTCTGCGTCGCCGTCGCCGACCCGCTCTACGCCGAGACCTTCGACATCGACGACATCCCCTCCCACCGACTCCTGGAAATCCGCCACTTCTTCGCCACCTACACCGAACTGGAAGGCCGCGAAGTCGAGGTCGGAGACTGGGAAGACGCCAAGGCCGCCATGGAAGAAATCCATGAATGCCTCCTCCCGGAGTACCGCGCGGAAGCCTGATCCGAGATCATCTAGCCCAAAAACACCCTTAGCGCCGCCCAGAGGCCCAAAGCGGCGGCGAGAAGAATTATCGGCGTCGCGATCGACCCCACCTGGAAGAAGTCGGCGGCGCCGATGTCCTCGCCGCGCTTGCGGGCGTTGGAGATGACGAGCATGGTGGCGAGCGAGCCCGCCACCGTGAGGTTCGGCCCCAGATTGCAGCCGAGGAGCGCGCCGTACTGGGCGGCGGGGCCGGCGTGCGCGGCGCGCAGCGAGGAGATCGCGAGCAGCGCCATGGGAATATTGTTCACGACGTTGCTTCCCATCCCCGCCCCGAACGCCGTCACGCCGATCTGCGCCGCCGAAGCGCCGCCCGCCGCCGCAAGCCCCCGCGCGGCCAGCGCGGGCAGCGCGGGCAAGCCCAGATTCTCCACACCGCGCACGACGACGAAAAGTCCTACGACAAACGGAAACAGAGACCAGGAGATATGCATCGAAAGCCGGCGCAGCGACACACGCCGTCGCCATTTGCCCCAGACGATCAAGACAAGGCACCCGGCGAAGGCGATCACATACGGAAGAATGCCGGCCAAAGCGCCGATGAAGTATCCGATCAGCACGCCGGCGAGCACAAACAGCGCGGCGCGGAAGTAGGAAGGATCGGAAATCGCTTCGGACGGGCGCGGCAGTCCTTCGAGCGCATATTCCTTGGGAATCTCCCGGCGAAAGAGCCGGCGGAACAGCGCGTAATTGGCGGCGAGCGCGGCGATCTGCGGCAGCGCCATCCGTAATACAAACGCGCCGAAGCTCCAGTGAAATGCGCCGACAAAGAGAAGGTTCGTGAGGTTGCTCACCGGCAGCAGCAGCGACCCGGTGTTGGCGACAAAGGCGCAGGCGATCAAGAACGGGCGGGCGCTCAGCTTGAGTCGCCCGACAAACGAGAGCACGATCGGCGTGAGAATCACGGCGGTGGTGTCGAGCGAAAGCAGCATCGTGACGACGGCGCCCAGGATAAAGACATTGCGGTACAACACCCCGCCGTCGCCCCGCGCCATTCGCGCCGCGTGCAGCGCCGCCCAGGCGAAGAATCCCGAAAGATCGATCAGCGCCGAAAGCGCCATCAGCGCCAAAAGAAACGCCAGCACGTCCGCGCCTTGCGCCACCGTTCGCCACGCCTGCCCTGGCGTCTCCAGTCCCAGCAGCAGCATCGCCGCTCCGCCCATCCCGGTCGCCCACGCCTCATTCATCCCGCGCGGGCGCAGGAGGATCAGCGTCAGGGTGAGGAGAAAGACGCCGAGGGTCAGAACAAGATGCATGGCGGGATTTTACCCGGTTCTGGGCGACGCGAAGCCCCCGCTCTAGGTCTTTCGACCTATGCGCGATCCACGCTCCTCTGCTACAATGTCATTACCTTGTCCATTGGAGACCAACGATGATCCCGCTGCTTTGTGCTTTACTATCCGGCGGGCTCTTCGCCGCCGCGCTCCCGCCATATGATTGGGAATGGATTGCCTGGTTCGCGCTGGCCCCGCTGCTCGTGGCCGCGCATGGGCGGCGGCCGCTGGAGGCGGCGGGTCTCGGAGTTGTCGCGGGCGTGACGTGCGGAGCGCTGCATGCGGGCTGGAACCAGGATACGTCGCGGCTGATGTGGGCTTATATTCCGTTCCTCTGGCTGACGATGCTGTTCGTCGTCACGGCGACGGCGTCGGCCGCCGCACGGAAGCGATGGGAGGGAATGCGCTGGGTTGTCTTAGTCGCCTGCCTGGGCGTCTCGGGCGAATGGCTGACGACGCTCCTTCCGATCCCGATCCACCTGGCGATTTCCCAGTACAAACAGATCACGCTGATACAAATCGCGTCGCTCACGGGCATCTGGGGCGTCTCGCTTCTTCTCTGGCTCACGAACGCCGCGATAGCCGACGCCGTACTGCGCCGATCGGGCCGCACGAAGCCCCTGGCGATCGCCGCCGCGTCAATCGCCGCCGCGATGGCGTTTGGCTGGTGGACGCTGCGCGCCGAGAAAGCCGGGCCGTCGCTGCGCGTGGCGGCCATACAGGATTTCTCCGGCGATGAGACGGGTGATCTGGCTCCGCCCCCGCCGCCGAACGTGGAGATCGACCGTGAAAAGATGACTCGCGCGGCCGCCGCGCAGGGCGCGAAGCTGATCGTCTGGTCCGAGGAGTGTCTGGGGTCGGGCTTTAACCCGGATAACCCGCGCGACGGAACCACCGCCCTCGCGCGCCAGACAGGCGCGTTTCTCGCCGTCGGCTACTCCGACGCGCATCGTCCGAAGCCGTACAACTGCGCCGGCCTTGTCTCGCCCGAAGGGAAGCTGCTCGGCGCGCACCACAAAGTTCATCTTTACCTGGGCGAAAGCGAAAGCGTCACGGTCGGCGGCCGTCCCACGTCTTACGCCTCCCCGCTGGGCCGTATCGGAATGGAAGTCTGTTTCGATAGCTGCTACACCAACATCACGCGCGCCGTCGCCGCTTCCGGCGCGCAGCTCATCGCCATGCCGAACTACGACCCGCCGACGCCGCGCGGCGTCCTGCACGATCTCCATGTCGCTTTCCTGCCGTTTCGCGCCGTCGAAAACCATGTCCCCTTCGTGCGCTCCGATTCCAACGGCCATTCGCAAGTGGTGGATGCGTATGGACGAATGATCGGCCTTTCCCCGCTCTACGCCCCCGACATCCTGGTCCGCAACGTCGCGATGGGCGACGGCGGCGGGACGCCGTTCACACGCTGGGGCGACTGGCTGGCGTACCTTTGCCTGGCGGGAAGCGCGGCGTTTTTGATCCGTTCGTTTTCGCGAAAAAACAGCGCCAGCCAGCAAATAAAATCATGACTGGCCGCATTTGTATAAAAATTATCCGAAGACATCTTGACTCTGGTTTCTGTTCCGGGTACTATTCACCAGTAAGTCTATGGTAATTCATAACTTTCACGAAGTAAGACACAAGAGCAACTTTTCGCCTGCCTTCCATTGACTGTTAAATCGTCTGCTTGACAAAAGGACCATGGGGTCCTATAATTGTTCAGGTTTTGGTTTTACAGTAAAATTGCTGATTGCAGGCAAATGGAGTTCTTGTTGCGCGCTTCCATCAGACAGGTGGCCCAGGCCGCCGGCGTTTCGCCGATGACCGTCTCGAACGTACTTCGCGGACGGACGGATATCGTCGTGGAGCAGACGCGGGAGCGGGTTCTTCAGGCGGCGCGTGACCTGAATTATGTTCCGGTCCGGACTTCGACGCAAAATCGGCATGTCCGAACGAACGCCATCGGCGTGGTCTTTCTGCATTCGCATCGGCCGGATGGCCCCATTGGCTATCCCACCTTTCTGGGGATGTACGACCGCGCCCGCGAGCTGGATCACGATCTGACGATCTTTCTGCGCGCGGAGCCGGACTGGGTAAAACCCGGCACGGAGGCGCAGTTTCTGGATCGCCGGTGCGACGGATTTATCTTTGTCGGCAGCAATCGTCCCGAGATCACGACGGCGCTGACGGAAAACAAAGTGCCGTCCGTCGAATGCTACAGCGTCGCTCCCGCGCCCGGCGCCGCCCGTGTGGTGGCGGACAACGCCGGGGGCATACGCCAGGCGGTCATGCATCTGGCGAACCATGGGCACAAGCGCATCGCCCATATCGCCGGGCCGCAATGGAATCTGGAGGCGCAGGAACGCCTGAAAGGCTTCCGCGCCGCCATGCAGGAGCAGTTTGGCCCGGACTGCTGGGATTGCGTCATCCACGCCGAAACCTGGGGCCAGATCCAGCGGTTCCATAACGCCAACGGCGCCGTGGACGATGTGACGCTCCCCATCGTCGAAGCGGCCCTGGCGACCGGCGCCACGGCGTTCGTATGCGCCAACGACCTGCTGGCTCTGGCGCTGTGGCAATTTGCCGAAGATCGCGGTCTGCGCATTCCGCGAGACCTGTCCATTATTGGAGTAGATAATATCTTGCAGGCGGATTATCAAGGTCTGACCAGCATCGATATTCCATTTGAAGAAATCGGGCGAGCGGCGGTCGACGCCGTTTTAGCGCTCGAAAAAGGCGATTCGACCGGCGAAGCTAGCCGGATTCTCCCGGTCGAACTCATTCCACGATCTTCCGTGACGGTTCCCTCCGAGCGGTAAAAAACCATCCGACCAATCACCGGTATTGTTCTTTCCCGTGATTATTTTACTGTAAAATTTAGGAGTATCCTTCATGAAGCATCACAAATACCGTTCCGCCGCATTTACTTTGATTGAATTGCTCGTCGTCATCGCCATTATAGCGATTCTCGCAGCGATACTCTTTCCCGTGTTCGCCAAAGCGCGCGAGAAGGCGCGGCAGACCACGTGCCTTTCCAATGAGAAGCAAATCGGGCTGGGTTTTCTGCAATATATTCAGGACTTCGATGAACGATTCCCGCTCTCGGTCGTCAGCACCGTCAGTCCTCCTCCCCCGGGCCTTGCGGTCGGCTGGGCGGACGCCATTCAGCCTTACATCAAGAGCCGTCCGATCTTTCAGTGCCCGAGCGAGCCGTTTCCCGCCAACGATGTCGCGCAGAACGCTGGGTATACGGACTACTGGATGAACAAAAACGCCGGCGATGGAGATCAGACCTACCCGCTCTGCAATAACCCGTCGCTGACGATCATGATCGGCGAGGGCGGCGCGTTCAACGGAACAATCATCGCGAACTCAACGGCGCGCTTCCGCACTAACGGCTGCAACGGCGCGGGCGACGCCTCCGCCACCGGCCTGAACCGCTACCAGCCCGTCTGCCCCAGTCCCGGCCTCGCGACCAATCTGGGCGGCGGCGGCCTTCGCCATACCGACGGCGCCAATTACGGCTTCGTGGACGGTCACGCCCGGTGGATCAAAAACTCCACCGCTCAGATCAGCGCCCGTATCTGGAACGGCTTGACGCCGTTCTCCCAATCGGGAAGTGATCCGACGCTCCATTTGAAGGACTAACGAACAAAACCGAGCGCCGCGCGTCACCATGAAGGCCGACTTCGTGCGACGCGCGGCCTTCCGATTCTCACGGCGCCATGCGTCCGTGAAGTTACGCAATCCGCAAAGCAAGGAAAGTATTCGTGATATCGAACACAAGAATCCGGTGGAAAACAAGGTCCGCAGCGCTCGGGTGGATCGCCCTGATCGGCCTTTCGGGGTGCGCGCACGGAGCGCCGCCCGCCGGGAAATCGCAGCCACAGCGGCCCAATGTCCTGATTATTCTGGCGGACGACGTCGGCTGGTCGGACATCGGCTGCTATGGCGGCGAGATTCAGACGCCCAACCTTGACGCTCTGGCGGGCGACGGCCTGCGGTTCAAGCAGTTCTATAACTCCGCGCGGTGCAGCCCCTCGCGCGCGTCGCTGCTCACCGGCCTGCATCCGCATGAAGCCGGCGTGCCGGTGCTGGGGACGCCGCTCAACGATCGCTGCGTCACCCTCGCGGAAGTCCTGAAACCCGCCGGCTATCACACCTACATGGTCGGCAAGTGGCATTTAGGCGAACAGCACACCCCGGTCTCGCGCGGTTTCGATGAGTTCTACGGGATGCTCGGCGGCTTCAACACCTACTGGAAAGAAGATCCATTTTACACGCGTCTGCCCGCCGATCATCCCAAGCGCGTTTACCAGCCCGGCGAGTTTTACTCCACCAACGTCTTTGGCGATTACGCGCTGGACTTCATGGACGAAGGGCAAAAAACCGGCGGTCCCTGGATGATGTACCTCGCGTTCAACGCGGCGCACTTCCCGCTGGGCGCCCCCGAGGAAACGATCGACAAGTACGAGACGATGTATCGGACCAAGGGCTGGGACGCCATTCGAGAGGAGCGTCTCGCGCGTGAGAAAGCCCTGGGACTGGTCCCCGCCGACCTGCCGCTCACCCCGCGCAGTGTCGTTCCGGCCAACTTCATCAACCGCCAGACCGGCTGGGCCGACAAGCAGAATCCGGCGTGGGATTCGCTGCCCGCCGACCGGCGCGCCGACCTCGCCCGGCGCATGGCGGTTTATGCGGCGACGATCGATATCATGGACCGCAACATCGGCCGCGTCGTGGCCCATCTCAAAGAAACAGGCCAGTGGAACAACACCCTGATCTTCTTCCTGAGCGACAACGGCGCCTGCGCCGAGTGGGATCCCTACGGCTTCGACCAGCTCGACTCGCCGAAGAATATTCTGCACACCGGCGACGCCCTGAAGACCGTCGGCGGTCCGGACAGTTACATCAGCTACGGCAGCGGCTGGGCTAACGCCAGCAACACTCCCTGGCGTCTCTACAAGCACTACACGCAGGAAGGCGGAATCCGAACGCCGATGATCGTCCACTGGCCCGGAGGATTGAAGACCAAACCCGGCGCGACGACGGATCAGCTCGGGTACATCACCGACTTCATGCCGACGCTGCTCACCCTCTGCGGCGCCGAGTATCCCAAAGAACGAAACGGCGTGGCCATTCTGCCCATGGAGGGCGACAGCCTCGTCCCGGCCTTCTCCGGAGGCAAGCTGCCCCCGCGCACGCTCTGCATCGAACACGAAGGCAACCGCATGGTGCGCGAAGGCGACTGGAAGCTGGTCGCTCTGGCGGGCAAGCCATGGGAACTCTACGATCTGCATAAGGACCCGGCGGAGATGAACGATCTGTCGGCGGGCGATCCCAAGCGCGTCCAGACGATGAGCGCCGCCTGGGAAGACTGGGCCGTGCGCTGCCAGGTCATCGCCAACCCCTCCCCGCAAATCGCCGGCCAGCCGATCGACATCCGCTGCGACGTCACGCCGCAGGGCGCCGACGGCGTCATCCTCGCCCAGGGCGGCGACCAGCGCGGCTACGCGTTATATTTGCAGGGCGGCAAACTGATCTTCGGCGTCCGTGAAGCCGGCAAGCTTTACACCGCTGCCGTAGCCGATCCGCCCAAAGACAAATTCTCTCTCGAAGCTCGCTTAGAGACGACCGGCGCCATGACGCTCTCCATCAACGGCGGCCCGCCCGCGCGCGGCGCCGCCCCCGGCGTGATCGCCGCCCAGCCAAAAGACGGCCTGAGCATCGGCGAAGACACGCAAAGCGCGGTCGGCGACTACACGGCGCCGAATACGCTCAAAGGCAAGGTCGAGAACGTGAAGGTCACGGCGGGCAAGTAGGCCCGTTTTGCGAGAATACGAGATCTGGCGATCAACCCATGCACAAGATTTGCCGGCGGTTGAAACCGCCGGCGCCCATTGGGCGTTTAACCGCCAGCGCCACACAAAAAATACACAACAACATCATCCCACAAAGGTCCCATCAGATGCACACTCACTGGCGCCTCGCGGCGCTTTGCGCCCTGCTCACCACCCTCGGCGCCCCCTCCCATGCGGCCGCGCCGAAGCCGCCGAATATCGTCGTCATCCTTGTGGATGACATGGGGTACTCCGATATCGGCTGTTACGGCGGCGAGATCCACACGCCCAATCTGGACAAGCTCGCTCAGGAAGGCGTGCGATTTACGCAGTTTCATAATACGGCGCGCTGCTGCCCGTCGCGGGCGGCGCTGCTGACAGGGCTGTATTCCCATGAGGCGGGCGTCGGCCATATGACCGACGAACAAGATGACGCGAACGGCAATCCGCTGCCGGGATACAGCGGCCGCCTCAACGACAAATGCGTCACCATCGCCGAGGCGCTGCATGGCGCGGGCTACTTCACCGCGATGACCGGCAAATGGCACGTCGGGCAAAACTACGGCGTGACGCCCTGGGGGCGCGGCTTCGACCGCACGATGACCAGCGCGGCGGGCGGCTTCTACTTTCCGGACACGCCGGGCGGCGGATCGCTCTTTTTGAATGGAAAAAGCATCGGACGCACCGGCGGACCGCTGCCCCAGCAGTGGTATTCGACGGACCTGTGGACCGACTATGGCCTGAAATTCATCGACGAAGCGAAGGCGGCGCACAAGCCCTTCTTCCTCTATCTGGCGCACAACGCGCCCCACTTCCCGCTCCAGGCGCCCGCCGCCGATATCGCGCGCTGGCGCGGCAAGTATATGGCGGGCTGGGACAAACTGCGCGAGGCGCGATATCGTCGTCAGATCCAGATGGGGCTGATCGACAAATCCTGGCCGCTGTCGCCGCGCCTGCCGGGAGTGCCCGCCTGGGACAGCCTGACGCCGCAGCAAAAGGAACGCTACGATCACATCATGGCGATCTACGCCGCCGTGGTGGAGCATATGGACCAGAGCGTCGGCCGATTGGTGGCCGGCCTGAAGCAGCGCGGAGAGCTGGACAACACGCTCATTTTGTTTATGAGCGATAATGGCGGCAACGCGGAGAGTGGAATACAAGGTCGATTGGAGGGCGCCGATCCTGGCGGGCCAAAGTCCACCGTGTTTGTCGGCCAATGCTGGGCGACACTCAACAACACGCCTTTCGTACGCTACAAGCACTACACGGATGAAGGCGGCATCGCCACGCCGCTGATCGCGCACTGGCCGCAGGGCATTCCGAAGGCGCGCGACGGCCGTTTGGAGCCGCAGCCGGGACATATCATCGATATCATGGGGACCTGTCTGGACGTCGCCGGCGCCGCATATCCCAAGACGTTTCAGGGGCATGCGATCACGCCGATGGAAGGCGTCAGCCTGCGCCCGGCGTTCGCGGGCCAGAAGATCCATCGCACACAGCCGATCTTCTGGGAGCACGAAGGCAACCGCGCCGTTCTGTCGCCCCCATGGAAGCTCGTCGCTGTCAGCGTCCAGCCCTGGCGGCTTTACAACATCACAAGCGACCGCACCGAGCAGCGCGATCTCGCCGGCGCGCAGCCGGAGCGCGTGAAACTCCTCACGGCGCAATGGAATCAATGGGCCGCGCGCGCCAACGTGCTGCCTTTGAATCCAGAGAACGGCGTCCTGAGCACGGAAACGCACTTCACGCTCCAAAGCGGCGCCCACCTTGACCAGTCGCACGCTCCCGCCGTCGCCGGTCGCGGCTTCACGCTCGCCGCCAAGTTTGCCGTCACGGGAACAAACGGCGTCCTCGCGGCGCAGGGCGGAGCGGCCCAAGGGTACGCACTCTTCCTTCAGGATGGGAAGCTGGCGTTTCTGGTGCGGGAGAACGGCCAGATCACCCGCATCGACACGCCCCAAACCGTCTCCGGCGCGCACGCCTCCACCGCGCATGTGGCTCCGAACGGCGCTCTCAGCCTCACGCTCGACAGTCAGCCGCCCGTTACGGGAAAAGCGCCCAGCGCACTGCCGCTCATGCCGGTCGATGGCCTGGATATCGGCTCGGATCGGGGCGGACGGGTCGGGCCGTACGGCGCATCCAACGCCTTTCCCGGAACCATTACCTCGGTCACGATCGACTTAGAAGCCGAGCAGGCGGATTAGATAATGAACGTCTCTCGCCGCAACCATCTCGCCGCATGCATCCTCTCATTCGCCGGTGCGCTGCTGGCGACTGCCGCCCCATATGGGGCGGCAGCTGCCGCTAAGTCGTACGCCGCGCCCCCAGGAATGGCGTGGATCCCGGCGGGCGCGTTCACGATGGGCAGCAACGACGCGATGTTTCCGGACGCGCAGCCGCTGCACAAAGTCACTCTGGACGGCTTCTTCATCGACCGCAATCTCGTCACCAACGCCCAGTTCGCGAAGTTCGTGAGCGCCACGCATTACGTCACGGTCGCCGAGCGCCGTCCGGATCCTAAACTATTCCCCGGCGTCCCGGCGGACAAATTGGTCCCCGGCGCCATCGTATTCGCTCCGCCGCCCCGCCCCGTCGCGCTGGACGACGCCGCCCAGTGGTGGCGTTACGTCCCTGGCGCGAACTGGCGGCACCCCGAAGGCCCCCACAGCAGTATTGCGCGCCGTATGGATCACCCCGTCGTGCAAGTCTGCTGGGCCGACGCCGCCGCATACGCAAAGTGGGCCGGCAAGCGCCTGCCGACGGAAGCCGAATGGGAGTACGCCGCGAGGGGAGGACGGAATCAGAAGCCGTACGTCTGGGGCGACACATTCCAGCCGCACGGCCGGATCATGGCGAACACCTTTCAGGGCAACTTCCCCAATCACAACACTCAAGAAGACGGCTACGCGGCGACATCCCCCGTCGGCAAATTCCCACCCAACGGCTTTGGCCTCTACGACATGGCCGGAAACGTCTGGGAATGGTGCGCCGACTGGTACCGGCCCGACTACTACGCCAGCAGCCCGCGTAAGAATCCCAAGGGTCCCGCCGCCAGTCTCGATCCCGATGAACCAGGCGTCCCCAAGCGCGTCCAGCGCGGCGGATCGTTTCTGTGCACGGATCAATACTGCTCGCGCTACATGCCGGGGAGTCGGGGCAAAGGGGAAGTGCTGACGGGAGCGTGCAATCTGGGGTTTCGGTGTGTGGTTTCGGGGAGATAGTCGTCTCCCGGTAAAGCGAGAGAGAGAAGTCCCAGGCAGGATGCCCCCCGACCCCCACAGGGGGTGCAAACCATATTGTCGGAGACGTGACGAAGATTATCTCTTTGACACGCTATCGAACTCATGTTTTGCACCCCCTGTGGGGGCCGGGGGGCATCCTACTTTGGGCAACGCCCCAGGTCTTATTGCCGCCGATAAGCCACCCGTCCCCCAATCACCGTCCACTCCACCTGCCCCGTCTCCGGGTTGATCACCACCAAATCCCCCTGCTTGCCGATTTCCAAAGTCCCAACCCGATCCAAAATCCCCAATTGCCGGGCGGCGTTCGCGGAGGCGAGGCGCGCGGCTTGCCAGGGGGCGATTTGGGCGAACTTCTGGACGTTTTGGAAGGCCCGGTCCATCGTGAGGACGCTGCCGGCGAGGGTGCCGTCGGCGAAGGTGGCTTCGCCGTTTTGGACGTGGACGTCGAAGCCGCCGAGCTGGTAGACGCCGTCGGGCATCGCGGCGCCTTCCATGGCGTCGGTGATCAGCACGACGCCATCCAGGCCCTTGGCGGCGACCGTGAGACGGACGATCGCGGGGTGGAGGTGGACGCCGTCGGCGATGACTTCGGCCACGATCTCCGGGGAGGTCAGAATCGCGCCGGCGGTTCCGGGCTCACGGTGGTGGACGCCGCGCATGGCGTTGAACAGGTGCGTTCCCTGGCGCACGCCCCACGGGATGGCGCGCGCCACGTCGGCGGCGCGGGAGTCGGTGTGACCGGCGGAGACGACGACATTCGACGCCAGCGCCGCGCGGGTCACGACTTCGGCGCCGTCCATCTCGGGGGCGAGGGTGATCTGGCGGATCGCGCCGCCGCCGAGCGTCACCCAGTGCGTAAACTCTTCCAAATCGGGGAGCCGCACATGCGCTTCGGGCTGAGCGCCGCGCCGGGCGGGGCAGATGTAGGGGCCTTCGAGGTGGACGCCGACAATGCGCACCTCGTCGTCCCCGCGCCCCGATTCGATCACGCGGCGCGCGGCCTGGATCGCGGCGTCGGTGTCCGCGCGCGAGGCCGTCAGGGTCGTGGCGAGCATGCCCGTCGTTCCAAAACGCGCGTGGGTGCGCGCCGCCGTCCGCGCCGCCGCTTCGGTCCCATGCATGAAGTCCGCGCCGCCGCCGCCGTGGACGTGCATGTCGATAAATCCCGGCAGCACCCAGAAGCCGCTCGCATCGATATCCGCGCTCGCTCCGGCGGCGTTTCGCCGCGAGCCGATGTCCGTAATCAGGCCCGTTTCGTCATCGATTGTCAGGGCTCCATCCGACAAAATTCCATCGAAGGTCACGATCTCGCCAGTCACTGTAATCATGGACTAAAATTTCTGGAAAATCTTTGTGAAATCCTGCACTAAATACTGGGACAATGGGTATGTTACGATATCCACTTGTCCTAGCGCTGCGGCAGATTGTATACGCCCCTTGACGGGTGGTCTCTTGAACCATGTGTAATGGTATAAAAAAATGCTTCAGCGCCTCTCCAGTGGCGGAGCAAAAATACCATAATTTGAACAGGCTCGCCGGACAATACGTCCAAACAGTCAACACAGTCTATGGGGGATGAGCATGGTACGGACCAAAGGATTTACACTTGTCAATTTGCTGATGATCGTTGCGCTTCTGGCGCTGCTCTCGGCGGTTCTATTTCCGCAGATCTGTCGCAGCACCGAAGAAGCGAACGGCGTGACGATGGAGTACAATTCTCGCTAACGCGAGTATCGCTATCTTTACGCCTGGCCGCCATCTTTTGAGCGCTTGCCGCTCCCCGGCGGCAAAACAATTATGCGCCCCTGGCGAAGCGCGCCGCCTTTCTGTTACAATAGCGGCGTATGCGCGCTTCACTCCAGCACCGGCCGCTTCTTTGTTTCGCCTGCGCGTTCGCGCTCGGCGTCGCCGCATGCGGAGCCGGCCATACGCCGCTCTGGCTGATCGCCGCCGCCCTGGCGCTCGGGGGAGCGCTGCTGGCATGGCGAGCGTCTCCCTGGCCGCTGGCGCTCACGGGTCTGATCCTGGCGGGAATGGCCTGCGGCGCGCTGCGGGAAACATCCGCGCTAGTGGTTCCGCCCGGCGATATCCGCCATTGCGCCGGTCAAGCCGCGCTGGCGACCGTCACCGGCGTCATTGCGAACGATCCGGAGCGCCGTCCGGGCCGCCTCCTCTTTCGCCTGCGCGCGGAGCAAGTCCAGATGCGCGGCGAAACAAAGGCCGTGACGGGCCTGCTCTCCGTAACGCTGGCGTCCTCCGAGGCCCGCGACACTCCCACTCTGGACTACGGCGACCGAATCGCCCTGCGCGGTTATCTGGATCTTCCCCCGGCCGCGACCAACCCCGGCGCGTTCTCCTGGCGCGACTACCTCGCGCGGCAAGGCGTTTACGCTGCGCTCTCCGCACGCCGCCCCCCCACCCTGATTTCTCATGGCGCCGGCGCGAATCCCATCCTCCGCGCCGCCTGGACGGCGCGCCATCAGATCGTGACCGCCCTGAAAGCGCATCTGCCGCCCACGGACGCCGCCGTGCTCTGCGGGATCCTGATCGGGCAGCGCTCCGATCTCGATCCGGGCCTGCTCGCGGATTTCGTGCATACAGGAACGATCCACGTGCTGGCGTCCGCCGGCCTGCATGTCGGGATCCTGATCTGGTGGCTTCTGGCGGCCGCGCGGCGGCTCACGATTCCGCGCCGCTGGGCCGCGCTGGGGATCATCGCGATCCTCTGGCTCTACGCCGTCATGGCCGGCGGCAGACCTTCGGTGACGCGGGCGGCGCTGCTGGCGACGGTGTATCTCGCCGCCCTTTTCTTCGAACGCGAGCCGGACCTGCCGACATCGCTCGGCTTCGCGGCCCTCGCCATCCTCCTGGATAACCCACAGACGCTGTTCGACTCCGGATTCCAGATGTCGTTCCTGACGGTCGCCACCCTCGCCGTCACGATGCCGCTCTGGTCGGATTATTGGCGCGAACGCGCGGAGCGCTGGACGCGGCTCGCTCCCGCCGTCCGGCGCGCCGCGTTCTGGGGTCTGGAGCTTGCGGGCCTGACGCTGTTCGCGCAGCTCGGATCCGCGCCGATCGTGGCCGGCGCCTATAACGAGTTCTCCCTGAGCGGCGTCCTCGCCAACCTTCTGGTCGTCCCCGCGCTGTTTCTGATCGTTCCTCTGGGCTTCCTGACGGCGGCGTTTGCCGGGATTTCTTCGGGCGCGGCCGCGCTGAGCGCGACTCTGCTGCTTCCCCTGCTGGACTATGTCATCGCCGTCGTCCGCGCCTGCGGCGAAGGGCGCTGGGCGTTTCGGGCCATCCAAACGCCGCCGATCGTACTTATCGCCCTCTACTATGCCGGCGTCGCCTTCGCTGCGGCGTTGCTTGCCCGGAGGAAAATTTCGTCAAATCGGCCACTCGCGCACTAAAACAGCACGTTTGTCTCTTATAATAAGACATTATCGTTTGCCCTCATAGGAATTTCCCGATGACTCCACGTTTCTTGTTCAGCCTCGCCGTGCTGCTGACCGCGCCGGCGGCGCACGCGGCCCCCGCCCTGCGCGTCCCATACCCAAATCTGGACGCTGGCATCCGGAAAGTCACCGCGCGCGGCGGCGAGGGAACCGCGAAGATCGCTCCCGAACTGCGGCTCCTGGCGAACCAGTTCCGCGCCGCAAAGCCTGCGGCGCCGGACACGTTCGTTTACTCCAAAGCGCAGCTGCTCAGCCGGTTTGGCATCGATGGATCGGAGGCGGAGCCGCAGGTGAATGTCGCGCTGACGGTTGCCGCGGACACCGGCGACGCCGCGTTGTCGGCTCTTGGGGCGCGGATTTACGAACACTCCGCCTCCAATACCGTCTGCGCGCGCGTTTCCGTCTCCAAAATTCCAGATCTGGCCATGGAAAGCTCCGTCTACGCCATCCGGCTCGCGCGCAGCGCCGAGTATCCGCCCGTCCCGCCAAGCTCCCTGCGGCCGCGCATCCGGCCCTTTACGACCTCACGCGGCGGCGAAGCCGACGCCGTGGCGTTCGACCATCAAGGACTGACCGGCAAGGGCGTGATCGTCGGCGTCGTCGACTCCGGGATCGACTGGCGGCACGCGGACTTCCGGCGCGCCGACGGATCGACGCGCATTCTCGCCCTGTGGGATATGACCGACAACTCCTGGAAGACGTCCAAGGGGAAGATCGGCTCCAAGCCGCCGGTCGTGGGCGACAAAGAGATCATCGGCACGCTCTATACGCGCGCGCAGATCGACGCCGCGCTGGGCAAATCCGGCGACGTAAAGTCCGTCGACCACGAAGGACATGGCACGGCCTGCGCCGGGACCGCCGCCGGCAGCGGCGCCGACTTCCCAGGCGTCGCCCCCGACGCGGACTTGATCGTCGTCAAGGCCGGCGAGAACGGGGCCAACCCGTTTTACTTCCTTGGAACGCAGTTTATCGCCGATCAAGCCAAGGCGCTGGGCGAGCCGTGCGTGATCAGCCAGAGCTTCGGCTCGAACGACACGGCCCACGATGGCGACAGCCTGGAGGAGCAGGCGATGAACGAGATCGCGGCCCCGGGCAAGGCGGGAATCTGTATCTGCGTGGCGGCCGGAAACGACGGTCTCTCCAGCTCGCACGCCAGCGGCCGGTTCGGCGCGCTCCAGGACGGCCAGGCCGATATCGAAAGCCGCCCGATCCAGTTGTTTGTCGATCAGCCGACCCTTCTCGATGCGTACTTCAAGGCCGGCGACGAGTGGGGGCTGGCGGTCGCCGGCCTGGACAAATACCTCATCGATAAGGCGGGCAAACCGGTATTCTTTTACGTCGCGCGCACCGGCAAAGGGATCAAGGGCGTGACAAGCGCGACGCCGAGCGCCCCGAAGTCGTTCGCCGCGTTTTTCAAAACCGTCGAGCTTGACACGGTCTCCAACGGACAGGAGGACCATCTCTCGATTCCGCTGGAGCCGGGCAGTTATTTGATCTACGGCTTCGGCGCCAGCGCCAAAGTGACGGATGGCGCCTTCCATCTTTACCTGCCATTCCCAGGCAACGCCTCGTTCGGCGACGGCGCGGACAAGCACGCCATGGTCGCCGCGCCGGGGACCGCCTCCAACGTCATCACGGTCGGCTCCTACAATATCCGCAAGTCCTGGCGCAACGCCGCCAGCAAAACCACCTCATACAACCTGCCGGTCGGCGATATCTCGGACTACTCCAGCCCCGGCTTCCGCCGCGACGGCGTCGTCAAGCCCGAGATCGCCGCCCCCGGCGCGTATGCGATCTCGCCGCTCGCGCAGGGCTCCAAGATGAGCCTCGGCGCGGACGGCAAGCCCGACACGGCCTCTCTCACTCCCGACAAACAGCACCTCGCCTGGTCCGGCACCAGCGCCGCCTGCCCCTACACCGCCGGCGTCATCGCCTTGATGCTGCAAAAGAACCCGACGCTCGACGAAGCCCAGATCCGCAAGATCCTCACTGGCGCCGCCCAGCACGACGACTTCACCGGCGCCGTCCCCAACAACCTCTGGGGCTACGGCAAACTCGCCCCCGCCGCCGCGCTCACGGCGACGCCCGCCGCGCCTGACAGCGCCTCCTCCGGAAAAATGGGACAGCCGCAGTGAAGCGACGTTCTTTCGCCGCCGGCGCACTCACATTGACGATGCTCGGAATGTCGGCGAACTTCGCCCACGCTCAGAAGATGGCTTCCGCGTGGACAAAACTCGGCGATGCAGCTTACGACGCTCAGAAGTATGACGAGGCGTTAAAGGACTACCAAAACGCGGTTGATTCCGATGCGCATGACGACAAGGCCGTCGTCAAGCTCGCCTATTCCTACGGCCGTCTGGAGCGTTTCGACGACGGCGTTCAAATGCTGAAAACCGCCTTAGGGCGTTTTGCCGATCCCGAACCGCATCGCAAAGTTCAGCGGACGCAGTCGTTCCTGTACTTCCTGTGGTCTGAGGCGATGCGCGCCCAGGGAAAATTACCGGACGCTCTCACGCATATCCAGCAGGCTTCCGAGTTGGCTCAGGACGCGGATCCCCCTCAATCCGGCCTCTATTTGATGATGTCCGGAGCCTTAATGATGCAAATGGGACGCGGCGAAGCGGCCCTGGATGCGGCGACGCAAGCGATCGTCCTGGAAAAAAATCTCGGGGAATTCGCACTTCAGGGCAAAGCTTATCTCTTCCGAGCACAGTTCCATAGCATGATGCGCCATCTCGACGACGCCGCAAACGACGATACCCAGGCGCTCAATCTCGCGGTCGCCCATTCCCTTCCGCGTCTGAAGTTGGACGCATTGCAAAGGCTGGGCAATGTCTCCGCGGATCAGGGAGATCTGACCAAGGCGCTGGATGATTACAAACAAGCCATGGAATGCGCGCTCGATTTAGGCGACGTCAAATTGCAAGCCAGCCTGTTGATGGACAGCGCACAGTGCAATATCAAACAAATGCGATACGATCACGCGATCCTCGTATACCGTAAAGCGGCGGAGCTTTCGGAGAGCGTTCACAACGTTCCCGGCAAAGCGCAGGCGCTGTCCGGTATTGGACAGGTCTATACGCAGTTAGGCAGCTTTGAGCAGGCGCTCGATTTCCATAAACAAGCGCGAGAGATCTATATTTCGCTCAAGGACGAACAATTCGATCTTGAGGAGCTTGGAAACATCGGCTACTCGGAGGCGAACCTGGGCCGCTTCCCGGAAGCGATCACGGATTTAAACCATGGACTGACCAGAGCGCGCGCCGAAAAAAACACGGACGTTGAACAGAACTTCCTCTGGCTTTTAGGGCAGACATATCGGCATAAGAAAGATTTCCCTCAAGCGGTTGCCTGCTACCGCGCGTCGCTCAAGATTGCACAGGCGACGCATGATGTTCCCAACCAACTCCAGTCGCTTATGCCGCTGGCGACGGCCGAAACAAATGAAGCGCGCTACGATGACGCACGTCAGGATTTGAACGCCGCAATCACATTAGCGAAGCAGTTAGGCGACTGGAATTCGGAAGGATTCGCCTTGAATTTCCTCGCCGGTGTCGAGATGTTATCGCACAATCGTGCGAAGGCGATCGATTTATCTCAGCAGGCCTTCTTGCTGTACTCCGCGCGGCCTGCAACATCCGGTGAAATTTCGGTTCTCAGCGAATTGACATACCTCTATGCCGAGAGCGCGCAAACCTATCCGCTGGCAATCTTTTACGGTAAGCAAGCCGTCGCCCTGCGGGAGCGGATTCGGGCGAACACCGCGACATTTGACGAGGCGACGCGGCAAATTGTGTTTGCGCAGGATCGTGATGTCTATCGGATTCTGGCGGAGATGCTCGTCCAGCAAGGCCGTTTGCCTGAGGCCCAGCAAATTCTTCACCGGATGAAAGACAAAGAATATCGCGATTTCGCCGAGCGCGGCGGATCGGATGCGGCCGTTCCCGGAAAGTCCGTTGCATTGAACGCGGCGGAAACGGAATGGCGGGATCGATACGCCAAGATCGCCGATCAAGTCACGGCCATTGGGCAAAAACGCGAGGCGCTGCTGGCGCGTAAGGAGCAGGCGGATCCGGCGGCGTTTACGGACGCCGACCAAAAGTCGCTGGCGGACGCGGACCGCGATCTGGTCGTCGCGAACACGGCGTTCCAAAGCTCGCTCGTAAAGATGGCGGAGGAGTTTGCGAAGCCCGGCGCGTCGCCCCGGCTGGCGTCGGTTGGAGAAACATCCGGTCTTTCGGAGACCCTGCGCAACCTCGGACCAGGGACAGTCGCGCTTTACACCATCGTGGAGGCGGACAAGTACCGGGTGATCGTCGTCACCTCGCAGACGCAGAAGGCGGAGGAGTATGCTATCTCGTCCGCCGACCTCAACAAAAAGATCCTGGCTCTGCGCGAGGCGCTGCAGGATCCCAGCCTCGATCCGCGCCCGATGGCGCAGGATCTTTACAAGATCTTGATCGGGCCGATTGAGAAAGACTTGGCGGGCGCGGAAGCGAAGACGCTGATGTGGTCGCTCGACGGCGCGCTGCGTTACCTGCCGATCGCGACGCTCTACGACGGCAAGCAGTATCTCGTGGAGCGCTATCGCAATGAAGTGTTTACCCTCGCCAGCCAGAGCCGCCTGGAGGAAGCGACGGCGCCTCACTGGTCCGCGCTCGGCCTGGGCGTCTCCAAAGCGCAGCCGGGGTTTGAAGCGCTTCCCGCCGTTCCCGAAGAGCTCCACGGAATCATTCAGGGCGACGCCTCAAGCACGGGCTCCGTCCTCCCAGGCTCCGTGCTGCTGGACGCCGCGTTCACGCGCGACTCAATGGTCGCGGCGCTGGAGGAGCGCAAATACCCGGTCGTCCATATCGCCAGCCACTTCTCGTTCCGGCCCGGCGGCGATTCCGAATCGTTTCTTCTTCTTGGCGACGGAACGCACCTTACCCTCGCCGAGCTCAAGACTCTCCCCCAGGTCTTCCAGGGAACCGATCTGCTGACGCTCTCCGCCTGTGACACCGCCATGAGCGCAGGCGACGACGCGAGCGGCGGCCGCGAAATCGAAGGCTGCGCCGTAATCGCCCAGCGCCAGGGCGCCCGCGCCGTCCTCGCCAGCCTCTGGCCGGTGGCCGACGAAAGCACGCAGATGCTCATGCACGCTTTCTACCAATACCGCGAAAGCCACCCCGGCGCCTCCAAAGCCCAGGCCCTGCAAGCCGCCCAGCTTGCCCTCCTCCACGGCGACCAAAGCGCCCCCGCCGGCGCGCATCGCGGCGGCGCCCCCAAACCCATCAATCCAACACACACCGATCCTGACCCCGCCGGCGCGCCGGACTACACCCCCGATCCCAAAGCCCCCTTCGCCCACCCATACTTCTGGGCGCCGTTTATTTTAATCGGGAACTGGAAGTAGGCGCCCACCTCGTTAAACCGAATGGATGACAAGGAAGGCGGCCAGCCAGGGGAGAACCGTGAGAAGCAAGATAATCGGCGCGACGAATGGGCGAAACCCACGATCGAAACCTCCATAGAGATAAATAGGAACAATCATGAACGCCGCGACCAGAGAAAACGTGCTGAGATACGATCCAAAATCGACTCCCTCTCCATCCTGACGCGCCACAACAAAGATCAGCAGGCTCACGCAAATACATCCAAAGGCCATTTCGGCGTTCCGGCGCTGTAAAAAAATCAGATGCGCCTGCCGTTTCTCCGCAACGCGCTTTTCTTTGATCGACCGGTTGAGCGCTTCCTTGGCTTGCGCCAGCTCAAAATCGTTCGTCAATTCCAAGTGTGCAAAGCAAACTTGAGCGTCATCGATGAGCTCTCGATCCGCGTGCGGAAGAGATCCCATTTTTGTTGCGAGCGCAAGCGCCTCGCGATAATGCCGCTCCGCCGCCTGCCACTCATCCGCTTTCCCATAGGCTTTCGCCAAAGCATGGGCAACATTCAGATCAAGAGCGTCTGTTTCATAGAAGCTCCGTTTTTGCAGATACTCTTCATAGACTTTCAATCCCCCGTCTAGTCCATGAAGATCCAAAACCGCGTGGAGGCGGCATGTCAGCAACGTGACCGCCGTTTCGGCATTCTCTTCAATAGGATGGAGCGCAATCATCATGTCAACGATCTTGAGCGCGTCCGCCGGGCGCTTCGCTTTTAGCAGCCACGAAAATCGGAGCCATTGGAGCGTTAGACCGTAATATTCCTCATGGTTCTCCGTGTAAAGCCTTTCGGCTTCATCCAGCGCTTCCTCAGTGTTTGCAAGATCATCTTCGGCTAACCCAATATGTGCGCGCAGCAACGCGTGCTCAAATTGATGCTTGTTCTCAATTTGTTCGAGAGACGCCAGACATGAAAGCACCCACTTCGCATCTTCCCCTTCAGTGTAATACAAAAACGCGGGCAAAAGCGAAGTGGCGTAAAAATACAATCCTTTGTAGTCGCCTACGCCCTGCAAAAACTTAAGTATTGCTAGGTATCTAGAGAGCGTTTCGGGCGTCACAAGCTCATCGGATGATTTTCGCGGCCATAAAATGTCGACAATATTCGCGCCGTCGTTCTGGGAAGAGAACGCATTTTGCAAATTACGCCAAGGAATAATGCTCCAAGACAGGCAGAGGCACGCCGTTCCCAATCCGATCCACCAGATCATATTGTCTGGATTGAAATATAAAATAAAGCAGAGAAGGCATGCGGTCGCAAAATTCGCGATGATGCCTCCACTATACACAAGCAACCGCGCGCCGCGCGTAGGTTTAACCACGTTCGGGAAGGTGAAGGTCACACCACTATAGAATTGGTCGCGACAAATATAATATCGCACGCCGCCAAGGCTCCACGCGAAAATCGGCTTCCCTTGTCCCGTGCCAAGGCTTGTCACTTCGTACCTCATCGCATAGCCCACCACGGCATGACCTATCTCATGTATCCAGATATGCAAATATAAGAAGCCGGCAAACGCCAAGCAAGAGATAAGGAACATAGCTCTCAGTTTACCTGCTCATCTGTTGTGATTGGCTTCACGAAAGATGCGTAGATCCGCCGAACGATGTATAATGGTCTCCATGGAGACCTGAAATGATCAAAGCAAAGTTCGCGGCGATATTGGGATTGGCGATGCTGGCGGTTCTTCCTCTGGCGGCGCGCGCGGATGACAGCGCAACGCCGTTAATTACGGTGGGCGGGGAGACGATCTCGCGATCTGATTATCTGCAAATCCTGGAAGATCAATATGGGAAGGGCGTCCTGCAAAAGCTGGTGTTTGGAAGCCTGATTCGGCAGGCGGCAGCGAAGGCGGGCGTGACTCCGACCGATGCCGACGTGGACAAGAGGCTGGCGGAGGTCTTACGGCGCGAGCCGCAGATCGTTCCGGACGCGCAGAGGGCGCCAGAGCAGCGGAAACAGTTTGTCGCGAATTTGAAACTAGATCTTTCTCTGGAAAATCTCCGTTTGAGAAATATCTCCTTGACGGACGATGAGGCGCAGCAGTATTACACGGCGCACTCTGCGGAGTATGAGCTTCCCCAGCAGGCGAAGACAACGATCGTCGTCACCGATTCGACCGAGGACTCGCTTATCGCCGAAAATCTTCTGAAGACCGGCGTTTCCGAGAGCGCGATCGCACAGAAACCCGGCCTGCATGTGGTCGGCGTCGACGGCTTTAACGTCAACATGGACGCGCTGTCTCCAGCGGATCGTACCCGAATCTCCGATCTTGTGCTCCTGGCCAAACCCAAGGAGGTGAAGACTGTCAAAGTCCAGAATCACTTTCTCACCATCCGGGTCATCAGCAAGGACGCCAAGCGGATCCCGCCGCTTGCGGAGATCAAGAGCGATGTCGTTCGCGCCGCGAAGCTCGCCAAGGCGCCCAGCGCCGCCGCGATGATCCGCACGCTCTACCTCCAGAATCCGCCCACGTTTCAAGACCAAAAATACGAGAGCGATTTCGACGATGTCAATCCCGCCGTGGCCCACTAGCAGCCGATGGATTTTGCGCTGTCCGCACAAGCCTGGCGAATAAATTTCTGGCGGCGCTTCGCGCTTTGAACCTTGAGAATATTCTTTCGTCACTAGAGGCGAAGAATATTTTCGGAGGAACATTCATGAAGACTACACTGCAATCGCTCATCTCGCTCGCCTGCGCGTCGTTTGCGCTGGCTCCGCTCACGGCGCTGGCCGACGTCCCCGCGGCCACGCCTGTCGCCGCTGCGGCGACCCCGAAAGCCGCCGACAATGTCCAGGGCAAGATCTCCAGCATCGACACGGCGGCGAAGACGATCACCGTGACGTCGCATCACGGCGCCAACACCTCGACCTTCGCGTGGGACGACGCCACGAAGATCCTCAAGACGAGCGAAGGCGCATTGTCGGACGTCAAAGTCGGCGACACGGTGCGCGCCTACGGCGCGGCCACTCCCGAAGCCCCCACCCTGACCGCCAGCCATATCCTGATCGAGCCTGCGATTACGGCAGGCAAGCATAAGACCGGCCCCAAGAGCGGCTTCCATCGCAACCATGTCGAAGGCGTGATCGCGACCACGACTCCGACGCTGACTCTCACGACGCCTGGCGGCGTCACCGTGACCGTAACCACCACCGCCGAGACCAAGGTGGAAAGCGTAACGGCCGCCGCGCCGAGCGACCTGTCCGCCGGCGTGACGGTTCAGGCTCGTCTGAAAACCGCCGCCACCCCGCCGGTCGCCGCGACGATCACCATCGTCCCCGCGCACGCCAGGCGAACGGCCAACGCGAAATAGCTTCACGCAGCGCGCGTGAATCGCGCGCTCCGGCCGCGACGCCATGCAAATTGCCCGGCTCCCGTGTGAACGGGAGCCGGGCAATTTTCTGATCGCCGTGCTAGAATATCGACAGCACAGCGTAAGGAGAGCCAAGCACTGATGATCGCGAAGACGCCTTCCATGGAAATCGACCCGCTGACGGTTGTCGCCGAACTGCCCGATCCATTTTTGCGCCCGGACGGAACACGCATCGCCACCCCCTCCGAATGGGAAGCATGCCGCGCGTCAATCCAAAGCGCCCTGCTGCGCGATGAATATGGACACATTCCCCCGCCTCCGGAAAATCTGAGCGCGGCGGAGATCGCATCGGATCCCCTCTCTTATGGAGCGACTGAAAAGCGCATTCGCATCACCTGCGGGCCAGGCGGCGCCGTCCAATTTCATCTCCATGTCATCGTTCCCGGCGGCCATTCGGAGCCGATGCCGGTCCTTCTCGTGGGAGATCGATGCTGGGGCGCGGCTCCGATCCCGCAGGAGATCGCGGCGCGCGGCTACGTGCTTGCGGAGTTCGATCGCACCGAGATCGCGCCCGACGCCCCGGGGCGCGACGTCGGCGTCTACCCTCTCTATCCCGATCATGATTGGGGCGCGATGGGCGCGTGGGCGTGGGGATACCATCGCGCCGTCGATTATCTCGTGACGCAGCCGTATGTGGATGCGTCTAGAATCGCCGTCACCGGCCATTCGCGCGGCGGCAAGGCGACGCTGCTCGCGGGAGCGCTGGACGAGCGGATCGCCCTCGCCGCCCCCAATAACTCCGGATGCGGCGGCGCGGCGCCGTACCGCGCCAAGAGCGCCGGCGCTGAAACTCTGGAGATCATCCTGCGCGTATTCCCCTACTGGTTCCAAGCACAGCTCCCCGCATTCATCGGCCGTGAAGACCAGCTCCCGTTCGACCAGCACTCACTGCTGGCGCTCGTCGCCCCGCGCGCCCTTCTTATCACCAACGCCCTCGGCGACCTCTGGGCGGATCCCGAAGGGACGCATCAAACATATCTTGCCGCCCGAGAGGTTTTTGAGTTTTTCGGCGCCGGCGGCCGGATCGCCAATCATTACCGGGAAGGCAAGCACGCGCACAACGCCGATGACTGGCGCGCGCTGCTGGACTTTGCCGATCATCAGTTCTTCGGCAAAGACGTTCCGACCAAATTCGACGGCGCGCCGTTCACGCCGACGCTTCCCAGGTTCTCCTGGCGCGCGCCGCGCCCCTAAAGCGCGCTTAACTTGGCGGGCCGCACAAAATTCAGCCGCCGAGCTTCGTTTGATGAAGCTCGGCGGCTGTTCTTATCTCCGCGACCTCGGTCGTTGTGAACGGAAATTAGCGGATGCTGTACGTAACGGCGTGCTTTCCGTTGTCGACGCCCTCCGCGTAGACCGTGCCGTAGACGCCCGGCGCGCCGGGGACCGAGCCGCCGCCAAGATCGGTGGATGTGACGGCGTTCCAGCCGGCGGAGACCGCAGCCGGCAGATACCATTTGCAGTGCCCGTCCGCCATCAGATAGTTGGCGCCTTCGTTATGGCGTCCGCCCTTGGCCGTATAGTATCCCCAATTGCCGGTTCCGACGCTTGTGGTTCCCTGGCCGTCGAGAACGCCGGTCGCCTGCAGCGGCGGGCCTCCCACAAAGTTATCCGCCCGGTAATCGCACCAGATCGGTCCGCCGCCGGCGCAGGGGTGGTACGGCAACCCATCGGTGGTCGCCGAGCCGACTTCCGACGCATTGGTGGGATCCGTCGTGTCATTCTGGCCTTCGGACAGCAGAATGGTCTTCGTGGACGACGTCATCGCGGCGGAGCTGGAGCCGCCCAGGCACAGGCTGTATGTATAGCTGATGTGCGACCCCTTCGTGGGATCGTCCGGGCACTGGTAGACGGCCGTGCTCTTGACATAGGTATAGATCTGACTCGCCCAGCCCTCGCCCGTATTGAGATTACTGGGGTCGGTTCCGCGCGTGCCGCTCGGATAAAACTCGTCGTTATCCTGAACGTACTGCATGAGCGCCAATCCCAGCTGCTTCTGGTTGCTGGCGCAGCTTGTCTGACGCGCCTTTTCCCGCACCTTGGCGAAGACCGGGAAGAGAATGGCCGCAAGCACCGCAATGATCGCGATGACTACGAGTAGTTCAATAAGGGTAAAACCTTGTTTTTTCATGGAAACCTTCCGCCGAGCGCGAATTTCTCGGCGCGCTCCGGCTAAAAATACAACTATGAAAGATTCTCGGAGCGAACGCCGCCTTTCATTACCTGGTAAACGACGCCGTCCCGAGCGATCTCGTGCTAAAATAAGATATGTCTGAGTTAGGTCCGCAAACAATTTGGGTGACGCCGCACGCGCCGGCGCTGGTGCTGGCGCCCATGGACGGCCTCACCGACGCGCCGATGCGCGCGGTGCAAGGCGAAGCCGGCGCGTTCACCCACGCCGTCTCCGAATTTCTGCGCGTGAACGCCGATGTCCCGCCCAAAAAGGTCTTCCACCGGGATATCCCCGAGCTTCTGAACGGCGGGCGGACGCACACCGGCCTTCCCGTTCAGGTGCAGCTCCTCGGCGGCGATGCCGAGCGCATGGCGGAGGCGGCCGTGATCGGCTGCAAGGCGGGGGCGCGCGCCATCGACATCAACTTCGGCTGCCCCGCGCCGACCGTGAACCGTCACGACGGCGGCGCGACGCTGCTCAAATATCCCCAGCGCATCCGAGAGATCGTCGCCGCCATCCGCGCCGCGCTCCCACCCGAGATTCCCGTCTCCGCCAAGCTGCGCCTCGGCTGGGATACGATCGAATCGATCCACGAAAACGCCGCCATGGCCGCCGAAGGCGGCGCCGCCTGGATCACCATTCACGGCCGCACCAAGATCGAAGGCTACAAGCCGCCCGCCCACTGGGGCCCGATCGGCGAAGTCCGCGCCCGCCTCGGCATCCCCGTCGTCGCCAACGGCGACATCTGGTCCCTGGAAGCCTTCAAGCGCTGCCAGGACGAAACCGGCTGCGCGCACTTCATGCTCGGCCGAGGCGCCCTCGCCGACCCCACCCTCTCCTACCAGATCGCCGCCGAACTCGGCCTCGTCCCGCCCCGACCCGCCTACCTCAACGACGTCCCCTTGGACTGGATCGCCCAGCTCCAGCGCCTCGTCCACTGGACGGACCACTTCGAAGGCCCCAGCTCTCGCAAGATCCTCCCTCGGATGAAACAATGGCTCAACCTGGCGCGCCGGCACGGAGATTTCCAGGCGTTTGATGAGGTCAAGCGCGCCGAATCGGTAGAGGAGCTGTTTGCGATACTGCGCGCATACACACCAATATCATCAGAAGCCTCCAAGTCTTTCGCTGTAATTTCATAACGGAGCATCCATGCCTGCAATAGAAAAAATATCGATCAAGGGCTTCAAAAGCATCGCTTCGATTGAAGATCTAGCATTGGGTGCTGTGAACATCGTAATCGGCCCAAACGGCTCCGGCAAGTCCAATTTTATCGGGGTTTTCTCGTTTTTGCACGCCATTCGCGAAGGGCAACTTCAAGATTACGTCACCAGAGCTGGGGGTGCGGACAAGATATTGCACTTTGGAGCAAAGACAACTGAGAAGATTGAAATTAATGTCACCTTCCAGGAAGCAAAAAACAGATATCGGCTGTCATTAATTCCTACCGTGACTGACGAATTTATTACTTCAGATGTCGAGATGGCCGAAGTAGATCGCACTCATTTGGATCGCTGGCGGATCTATCATTTCCACGATACAAGTACGAACGCTCCGATCAAGAAAACATCGGATGTCAACGACAATCGGTTTCTCCGGGCAGACGGCGCAAACCTGGCGGCGTTTCTGTACTTTTTGCGGCTCAAGCATAGCGGTTCATACAGCCTGATTCGTAGAAGCATTCAACGGGTTGCGCCATTTTTTGACGACTTTATGCTGGAGCCACAGAACCTCAATCCGGAGAAGATTCGGCTGGAATGGCGGCACAAAGAATCGGATGCGTACTTTGATGTTTCGTCGCTGTCCGATGGGACGTTGCGGTTTATTGCGCTGGCGACGCTCTTTCTTCAGCCGGCCGAGCTTCTTCCCTCAGTGATCTTAGTCGATGAGCCGGAGCTGGGCCTGCATCCTTACGCGATTACTATGCTGGCGTCGCTTGTAAAGCAGGCGTCCGTTCATGCACAGGTGATCCTTTCCACGCAGTCTCCGCAATTGCTGGATCAATTTGAACCGGAGGATGTGCTTGTCGCCCAGCGCGTGGATGGCGGAACGCAATTCACGCGTTTGGATGCGCAGCGGCTCGGCGAGTGGCTAGACGAGTATAGCCTCGGGCAGCTCTGGGAAAAGAACGAGTTCGGTGGCCGCCCTGGCGAGAGGATCAGCGCGTGACGAGGCTTCTGATCCATGTCGAGGGCGAGACGGAAGAGACGTTTGTCAATGAATTGCTGGCCGACCACCTGTATCGTAAGGGATATACGGCCGTGAGCGCACGGCTGCTGGGAAATTCTCGGCAGCGAAGCCGCCGGGGCGGAATTCGGTCATGGAGGACAGTCCGCGGCGATATTCTTCGGCATCTCAAGGAAGATCCAAATTGTCTCGCAACCACAATGGTCGATTATTATGCGCTGCCGCAAGGCGCCGATGACGGATGGCCAGGCAGGCATAAGGCAGCCGGTCTTGCATTTTTCATGAAAGCGGCTTCTGTGGAGGAAGCCGTCGCCAAAGATATCATCGCGAACACACAAGAAATGGGCGCCCTTTCCAGGTTTTTCCCGTTCGTGATGATGCATGAATTTGAAGCGATGCTTTTTAGCGATTGCGAGCGATTCGCAAGCGGCGTGGCGCAACCAGGATTGGCTTCCGCTTTTCAGACAATCCGCGACCAATTCAGCAGCCCTGAAGAAATCAACGATTCACCAATCACTGCCCCCTCCAAACGGATTGAAGGACTTGTGCCTGGTTATGTAAAACCTCTTTACGGCACACTCGCCGCATTGGAAATCGGGCTGGACGCCATTCGCGCACAATGTCCACATTTTCGAAGCTGGCTGGAACAATTAGAATCTTGGCCGGAACGCAGAGCGAGCCTCTGATTTCCGCACGCTTCAAACCCCGACGAACCCACGAAGACGAGCTCCCCATTATGCATGATCAAACACACTCCCAAACTTTTCTCGACAACTCACAGCTCGCCGCCCGTCTGGATCACTACTATCGATTGGTGACCCGAGTGATTCTCAGCCGGCAGGACCCGATTTCGGGCCTGCTGCCCGCGAGCACGGCGGTGAACGCGCATGGGGACTATACCGACGCGTGGGTGCGAGACAATATCTACAGCATCATGGCGGCGTGGGGTTTGGGGCTGGCTTATCGTAAGCTCGACTGGGACCGGGGGCGGACGTACGAGCTGGAGCAGTCGGTCGTCAAGGTGATGCGCGGCCTGCTGCTGGCGATGATGCGGCAGGCGCCGAAGGTGGAGCGGTTCAAGCATACGCAGTCGCCGGGAGATTCGCTGCACGCCAAGTACGACACGCGGACGGGAAACACGGTGGTCGGCGACAATGAGTGGGGGCATTTGCAGCTCGACGCAACCTCGCTGTGGCTGCTGATGCTCGGGCAGATGACGGCGTCGGGCCTGTCCATTATTTACACGGTGGACGAGGTGAACTTTGTCCAGAACTTAGTCTATTATATCGGACGGGCGTATCGAACGCCGGACTTTGGGATCTGGGAGCGCGGCGAAAAGATCAATCACGGCGGCGCGGAGCTGAACGCCAGCTCCATCGGCATGGCGAAGGCGGCGCTGGAGGCGCTGAATGGGCTGGACCTGTTCGGCGTGCGCGGCGGGCAGGCGTCGGTACTGCACGTGCTGGCGGACGAGATCGCCCGGTCACGGATCACGCTGGAGTCGCTGCTGCCCTGGGAATCGAGCTCTAAAGAGGTGGACGGCGCCTTGCTCAGCATCGTCGGATTCCCGGCGTTCGCGGTGGAGGACGCGGAACTCGCGCACCGGACTCGCCGGCGGGTCATCGAAAAGCTTCAGGGCGAATACGGCTGCAAGCGATTTTTGCGCGATGGGCACCAGACGACGATTGAAGATCCAGGCCGTCTCTATTACGAAGCCTGGGAGCTGAAGCAGTTCGAGAATATCGAGTGCGAATGGCCGCTCTTCTACACCTATCTCATGCTGGACGCGCTGTTCCGGGGAGATGACGGGGCGATCGCCGAATACCGGTCGCGGCTGAAAAGCGTGCTGGTGACCCACGAGGGCATGGAGCTGCTGCCAGAGCTGTACTATGTGCCGACGGAGCGGATCGACGCCGAGCGCGCGGAGCCGCACAGCCAGGAGCGTCTGCCGAACGCGAATGTCCCGCTGGTCTGGGCGCAGAGTCTTTACTATCTGGCGCTGATGGTGGATGAGGGGCTGCTGGAGACGGGCGAGATCGATCCGCTGGGCCGGCGCCTGCGCATCGGCGCGCCGCGCGAACCGGTCGTCCAGGTGGCTCTGCTGGCGGAAGACGAAGCCTTGCAGCGCGAACTGGAGACGCTGGGAGTGACGACGCAAACGCCGCAGCAGATCGAGCCGATCCAGGTCCGGCGCGCCGGGGAGCTCGCCGGCGCCTACGGGTATATCGGGCGCAACGACAAGCTGGGCCTGACCGGGCGCCCCGTGCGACGCCTGCGCAGTCTCACGACCTCGAAGCTGTTTCTGATCCGAGGCCAGATCATGGTCTTCCTGCCCTCGTTTCTGGACCCACAGAAGTTCTACCTGATGCTGGACCGGTACTATCTGGTCGAGCACATCAAGAGCGAGATCGCCTATATTCAGCGGCACTGGCGACAAACGGGGCGTCCCACGATCACGCTGCTGCTCACGCGCACCGTGCTGGAGGCGGGGCGCGACGCCCTGCTGTCGCTGATCCAGGAGATGCACAACGGCGAATGCGGCGGCGTCCCGGTGCGCCTGGGACGGATCGGCGAGCTGCGCCAGATGGCGGGAATCGAGCGGATCGACTATCTCCACGAATTCGAGTTCTCCCAGACGCCCGTCCGCGACGCGCAGCCGGCGCACTTTCTCCTGGCCGTCGATCCTCTGCGATGCGCGCCTTTGTCACGCCAGGAAGAGATGGGAATCGATCAGGAGCATGACGCCGACGCGATCTTCCGGCGGCTTCCCGGCAACCCCAACATCTACGAACAGGTGGAGCTGCTCCAGGCGCTGGTGCGGATCGTCGGCCTCACGGCGACATTTTCCATCGACGGAAAAAATGTCACGGTGCTGGACTTGCTGGAAGACGTTTACGCGCAGGCGGCGCGCGGCGAGCACGGGCGCTCCTTCTGGGCCGTGGTGCGCCGCGCCGCCGGACTCTGCGGCAAAACCGACGTCGCCCTCGCGGACGCCGTCACCGACATTCTCGTCCGCCAGAAGCAGCTCACGTTCGGCAAATCGTACACCGACGCCTCGCTGGTCTCCCACCCGCTCCCGCCGAGCGAAATCCGCGACAAGATCCGCGAGTTCGGCGGCGCGGATATCCGCGACTGGGTGCTGACGCAGGAAATCCTGATCTACCTCGGCGTATTGATCAAGAGCGAGCCGGAGCTCTTCCGTGGCCTGCTCACCCTGCGCGTCGGCTATCTCATCCTGCTCATTACCAGCGAGCTCGCGGGCGATCTGGACATGCGCCAGGAAGAAGCCTACGAGTACCTGATGCACCTGAGCCCTTCCGAGATCCAGCTGCGCCTGCGCCGTGTGCTGGGAGATTATGACGATACCGCCAGGCTGGCGCGCCGCCAAGAATCCCTCCCGCTTCAGCAGGGCGTCGTCGAACCCCTGGATTCTCTCACGACGATCATCGAAACCCCGTCCGGCGGCTGGCTCCGCTACCGCCAGAAAGAAGGCTCCCTTAACCGCGTCCCCGCCGGCTTCTACCCGCGCGTCTGGAACCTCTTCGAGCACTGCAAGGGCCTGATCATCGGGGACAAACTGGAGCTGCGCAACCGCATCGACAGCGACTGGATTCTTTCCGAGATGACTCCCGGCGAAAAGAACTTCGCCCTCACGATCGAGCATTTGCTCAACAAGATGGACGCCGTCAAGTTCCGCCAGGTCACCATCGAAACGCTCGTCGCCCTCTGCCATCTCGTCGAGCGCACCCCCAGCCTCCGGATCGACGACTACCTCGTCACCGACGTCATCGTCGGCCACGCCGTCCGCCTCGCCTGGCTCGACCACCACCCCGACCGCGCCGACGCCTACGACGAAGACAAATCCGAAGCCTGGACCTCCTTCTACGAATCCTCCCCCCAAACCTGCGCCGCCGCCGTCGTCAAAGCGCTGCAGTTCTTGACGCAGGGGGAAGCGGTGTGAGATAACAGGATGAATTGAGGTTCAAAGTAAGCGATAGCAGGCAAACACAATGGTATAATGTTGCCATCGACTCCCGACACTTGCAATGGTGTTAACGTCTCCCGATCTGGCAAACGATTCTCCTGTCGCTTTTACTTACAAGCTCGAAACAAGCTTGTCGCTTGTCTCATGTAGTGAGAATCATGGGGCTTAGCCCAAACAGGTAGTGTAAAAATGAACAGCAATAGCAGATTGTCATGCATAATGGTAGTAGCGGCGAGCCGTGTGTCAACATGTGGATAGTCACAAAAGACGCAAATCCGGCTGTATCGCAATGGACAGGAACGTATGGCCACTGCTGATCAATTAAAATCACTCATAAAATCACACTTTGAGGATGACCGAGAGCGCTTCTCGACAATTGCCCTGCAGTTGGCGGCTCATGAAGCCAGACAAGGTCATTCGGCGCTCGCTCACGAAATCCGTACGTCGGTTGAGCGAGGAACCGCAAGATCTGTACGCCTCTTCCCAGCTCATCAAGAATATGATAATATTTTCGAGATGTGGGAGCCGACCCAACGTCTGAGTGACATGATTATTAACGCAGCTACCAAACGACGTTTAGAGCGTGTAATCCTTGAGTATCGTCAATTGGATCGTTTAAAACGGCATGGTCTAGAAAACAGAAGAAAGCTGCTGATTTTCGGCCCTCCCGGAACAGGGAAGACTATGACGGCTCAAGTATTAGCGTTTGAGCTGGGGCTTCCGCTCCTTACAGTACTAACGGACAAGCTGGTCACCAAGTATATGGGAGAAACTAGCGCCAAACTTCGGGTAGTATTCGAATGTATGGAGGAGCGCAAAGGCGTCTATCTATTCGATGAATTTGATGCTATTGGTGGGGAGCGTGAACAAAGTAACGATGTTGGTGAAATCAGACGTGTTCTCAATTCTTTCCTTCAATTCATTGAACGTGATCAATCAGACAGTCTAATCATCGCTGCAACAAATAATATCCGTCTGCTTGATCAGGCACTATTTCGAAGGTTTGACGATGTAATCCGATATGATGTGCCAACGGATTCAGAGGCAAAGCGCTTAATGGCAAATCGTCTAGGAATTTTCAAGAGCCAAAGTCTTTCATTTAGTAGCGCGATTAAGGACCAGTTACCACTAAGTCACGCTGAAATCTCACAAGCCTGCGACGATGCAATTAAAGAGGCAATCCTAAGCGGACGTGACAAGGTTACAACCACGCTCCTACGTGATATGTTATATGACCGACGCACTGCATACGAAACAGAACGTGAATGACCCTATGCCTTCTACCCCTCTAAAGCATATTTTTCTTAACGATAAGGTTCATAACCAAAAGTATAAACGCCCAGGTACAGGTGGTGGCGGAAACAGTAAAATCCTAGAGCGTAACCGCTTGCCTCACGCCGAACGATTGGCGACTGAGTTTGATGCCGCATGGACAGCCTCTGAAACGACAGTTGCCGAGCGATTATTCGTATCGGTGCCCGCTCGAGACGGTATATACCTTGAATTTTCTGGCTTAAAAGGCTACGATCTTATGATCAAGAGCCTTGAAGACCGAAGACAAGGCGTCCGGTTAATGTCAACGCGTTCAATAAATGACACTGTATATGCGACCGTATATGTTCCTCGATCACGGAGGGCATATTTTGCAAAAAAAATTCGCGACTATGGCAATAGCGAATCAAGGTTCGGACAGCCAAAGAACAAGGCATCGGTCGAGAGCATAGAGAGTATTCGAAAAGCTATAATTGCTTCCTTTTGGTTAGATAATATCACTCTATTGCCTAGTACCGAGCGTGTAAAATGTGAAGTGTGGTTGCATGTCGAAAATGAAGAAACTGAGAACAGATTCCGTGATACATGCAAGCAGCTTTCAATTCATTGTGAAAATGGGTCAATAAAATTTCCTGAGCGCAGTGTACTAATTGTGACAGCAAATTTATCAGATTTGCATCAGTTAATAGAAGCGGCCGATTTTATTGCAGAGTTGAGAAGAGCTAAAGACACTGCGAGGTACTTCTTAGAACTCGAAAACGCAGATCAAACAAATTGGTCACAAGAATTGCTTGGGCGATTGCGTACACCAAGAGAACCAAAAGTTGCAATCTCTTTGCTAGATACTGGTGTCAATAACGGTCATCCTTTACTTCAACCATTGTTGTCAGATTCTGATTGTCATACATTCAACACAAGTTGGGGTGTTACCGATCATCATGGACACGGTACACTAATGTGTGGCTTGGTTGGTTATGGCAATTTGCGGGCAGCGATGGAGAATAGTGAAGAAGTCTTTATCGATCACAAATTAGAATCCGTAAAAATCCTCCCCCCTAATGGAGAGAATGACCCTAAGCTATATGGACATATAGTTTCTCAGGCGATTAGCCTAGTAGAGATTACGTCTCCCAAATTGAAACATATTACGTGTATGGCTGTTACTGCTACAGATGATCGTGATCGTGGCAGACCATCATCATGGTCTGCGGCCATAGACGCAATCACTTCAGGTGCTGACGACAATCAAAAACGCCTATTTATAGTATCGGCAGGTAATGTTTCCGATCCAGATCATTGGCTTACATTTCCAGAGAGCAATAAGGAAAATTCGGTACATGATCCTGGGCAATCTTGGAATGCATTGACTATTGGCGCATACACCGAGATGATATCGATAACCGACCCGACATTTGACGGTTACGTAGCTATTGCTGCTGCCGGAGAGTTATCACCTTTTAGTTCAACATCTGCCACCTGGGACATGAAATGGCCTATAAAACCGGAAGTGCTCTTTGAGGGCGGCAATGCCGCAGCATCATTAGATGGTACTTCTGCAAGCGTATGCGACGATTTGTCAATGCTCTCCACATATAGGCAACATGCCCGCAGGCAATTCGATTCGATGCATATGACAAGTGCAGCAACTGGGCTCGCTGCAAATCTCGCGGCTCGTATTCAAGACGCTTATCCAGACGCTTGGCCAGAAACAGTGCGTGCATTAATGGTCCACTCAGCCGAATGGACCGAAGCAATGAAGCAACAGTTTCTATCAGATGAAACAAAAACTTCCTATAATAAATTATTGCGAATTTGCGGATACGGTGTTCCATTGGAAACTCGGGCGCTAGAGTGTGCAGGAAATTACCTTACTCTCATCACTCAAAACGAGTTACAACCATTCTCGCTGGGTAAAGACAATCGTCCATCGACTAATGAAATGGACCTTCACGAATTACCATGGCCTAAAGATGAATTGTTGAAAATGGGTGACGTTCAAGTTACTTTAAAAATAACTTTATCGTATTTTGTAGAGCCTGGGCCAGGTGAAAGAGGTTGGAAAGATAGATATCGTTATGCTTCACATGGTTTGAGATTCGATGTGAATATGCCCGGAGAAACTAATAATGAATTTGTTGGGAGAATGAATGCTGCCGCGCGGGACGACAACGAAACATATGAATTTGGCAGTACATCGGGTAGATGGTTACTTGGTACGAATGCTCGCGATGTCGGTTCTGTACATTCGGATAGCATCCATGGAACGGCGGCAGACATAGCGACTTGCAACTTTGTTGGTATTTATCCAGTGGGCGGTTGGTGGCGAGAACGCAGTTATCTGAATAAATACGCGAATCGGACCAGATACTCACTAATTGTTTCTATTAGCACTCCAGCTGTCGAAGTAGATTTATATACACCAGTTTTGCATCAAGTTTCAGTTGCAAGTCAAGTTCAGCAAGTTGAAACCACGGTGCCTGGAATATAACACTTGCCGATGACATTCATCATGATACACGAATGATGCCCTTCGCTATCTCCAGCGAAGAAATAAATTTCAATTAATGTTATCCTAGGAGGCTTAATTTAAATAAGATGGATCACGATAACTGCAAACGACTAAATCGCTAAGTTTCTCATGGAACTGTGCGCCCTCATCGCCTAATACGACTTATACCCAGAGACCACTCGAAGTATTTCCCTTTACTAGACTCCGTATTCCATGGCCATTCCTTAATAAAAAAAATCAATGAAGCAGTTCAAATGCGATCAGTGTGAATCCGAAGCGATGCACATCGTCGAACGCGACGAGATATGCCATGTCAAGGGCGACAAGATTATCGTGCATGAAGCGGTGCGCCTCTGTGACGCCTGCGGAAAGCGGGTCTTTGACCGTGTACTCGATAGTGCTATCTTTCAGGAGGCGTTCGAGATCTATCGAACGCTTCATGGTCGGCAACTTGAACCGGACTGTCACCTTTAAAGATATTGCCCGATGAAATAAAGGAAATCACTATGTCCATGACTTCTCTTTCCCGACGAAACTCGCTCGCCGCTCGCGCCACTGCGGCCGCGTTCGCCATCCTGATCCCAGTCACGGCCGCCGTCGCCGCGCCGCATATTACACACAAACCTATCCCGAAGGATGGGCTGATCGCTTACTGGCCGGGCGATGGAAACGCGCGCGATTTGGTTGGCGGGCACAATGCGAATCCGTCGGCGGGGATGCAGTATCAGCCGGGGAAGGCGGGGCAGTGTTTCGCGCTGGATGGGAAGTCGGCGTATGCGGGCGTGCCGTTTGCGCCGGTGTTTGATCTCGATCCGGCAGGGCAGTTTACGATCAGCGCTTGGGTGCGGCCGGAGGCGACGGGGAGTTATCAGGCGGTCTTCGTGAAGGCGGCCACGAAGGGCGCTTGGGATTATGGCGTGATTATCGACCGGCAGGGACGCTTTTATTCGGGGCGTGACGCCAACGATGTCGCGCAGTCGAAGACGGTGGTGATTCCGGGAACTTGGTATCACATCGCCGTCACCTACGACGCCGGCAGCTTTAAAACCTACGTGAACGGCGCGCTCGAAGCGGAAGCGTCCAATGTGCAGATTGGGAAATCGGCGTCGGGGCTGTGCATCGGACACAAAGGGGAAGTCTCGGTTCCGGGCGAGGATCCAGACTGGTTTCAAGGGAATATCGACGAACTGCGGTTTTACAACAAGGCGCTGGGCGCCGACGGGGTGAAGATGCTCTACGACGCCAATAAATAGGATGTTGCCGAGTAGTGCGCGTGTGAATGACCTCGATAAATACCCGAAAGGCGAAAGAACAGCACATGACCGTCGTACAAGAGAATGAAGACATGGAGAAGCGCGGCGTTGCTGACTGGATTGCGGCGACTGCGTCCTCGGAAAACAAGGAGGCATTCCAGGACAATGCAAGAAAGGCGGCGCGGGCGCTCGGCGCGAAATATATTGACGAACTGCCGCCGTTTTTCCATCGCCCCCCGGCCATACCAGACGGCCAAAGCGAGCGTTTCCGAGGTCTGGGAAGTTGGATGGCGGCTTGCCAGGCGGCGATCTTTGAAATCCTCTACATGCTGCGCGAACCGGCGCTGCCTTTGCTGCGCAAGGTCGCGTTCGGCAACTACGATTGGACTCAGGCGAATGCGGTGGATATTCTCTGTCGATTCGGAATAGAAGGGCTGGAGCGAGAAGCGATTGCCCGAGAAATTGCGCAGAACATCCCTGACTGGCGGTATGAATTGATTATGTACTCAATCAATAGCCTCGCGAAGTTCGCCCTGTACGCGCCGCCCGTGGCTCAGGCGCTGCGCGAACTCATTGAGGAATCGATAGAAGAGGATCCTATCGATACACTCAGTATTCTGGAGCCGCTCGTGCAATATGCGCCGGACGAAGCGCGAAAATACACTCCACTGCTGCGCGAGATTATGCAGGTCCATGGCCGAGAGCAGCGCCACCCGTTGCTCGACGGTCATGTCATGAGCTTCTCCACTGTCAACAGCGTGACAGTGGAGAACGAAATAGAAAACCCGACGCCCCAGGATATCCATGCCATCCGAGCCGCGTTCCTGCTGCGCGATTTGATTCCTGAAGATACGGAAGCGGAGAAGAATTTGCGGAGCTGGGCGCTTCATCACACCAATGAAACAATCCGGAAGCAAATCGACGAGCGCCTGTCAGCGTCCACATAATTCTTAACCAAACTACTGAAGCAGCGCCGCCAGTTCCGTGTGTCCCCCATGCTCCGTCCAGTCTGCCGGAGTTCCATTCCATTGGTTATCGCGCTGATCCGTACGGGCGCCGTTCTCCAGAAGCAGCGCCACGATCTCCGAAAACCCGCGCCACGCCGCGTTGTGCAGCGCGGAGGATTGGCCGCCGGGCGACGCGTTCACATCCCCCCTCGCGCCGCTCCGAAGCAAATATCGGACGACTTCCACTTCGTTCTGCACGCAGGCGTAAACGAGCGATTCTTCGAGTAGTTGCGAATTGGGATCTTCTCCAAGCAGGGCTGGCAGAAGATCCAGGCGTCCGAGCGCGGCGGCGTGGCGGACATCCATCGCCGCGCCGCGCTTCACGAGCGCTTCCGCCGTCGCCCGGCCGCCGTTCCAGAGCGGCTGCGAGAGTACGTCGGGATCGTCGAGGATGCGCTCACTCGCCCCGGAGGCCTCCAGCAGTTCGATCAGCGGAGCCGCGACACTCGCCTCGAACGCCTGACGGCTTGTGATCAAAAGCCCAATTGTGGTGGAAGCGCCGGCGAGGGCGTTCGGATCGGCGCCGCGCGCGAGCAGCAGGCGTGTGACGTCCACGATATTTGCCGGAATTGGACATCGAATGGGATTGCCGGCAATGTGATGGAGAAGCGTCGCGCCCGCGAAGTACCCTTGCGCATACTCGCCGTGATGGCAGTGGTATCGTATCAGAGCGGGATATTTGTTTAACAGCGCTTCGAGCTTTGGGAGGTCCCCGGCGTCCAGCGCGCCAACGCCCTGCTGAAAGAGCAAATGCTCTTTGAATTTCGTCCAGCTTCCATAGCCATTCTCGCGCGCAATGACAAGCTGACTATCGGCGAGGGCGATGTGGGGAAGAGAAAAGAGGCGCTCGCCTTCGGGATGGCTCACGCGCAATCGCGTCAAAGTGGCGGCGTCTCCAGCGCGGGCCTGCTTGAGCAGATCTTTGGCCTGTGTCTTGTACTGATCGAGGTCGATGCCATGAGGCGTGGTCATAACGTTCTCCTTTCCTGGCGTCCATGCGCCGGCCTGCTGTCCGCTAGGTCAGGCAGAAAAGAGTGTCATAGGTGTGGCGGAAAGTGTAAATAGGGCTGAGCACGGCTCTTTCCGCGGACACGGACGCGATCCCATCGCGCTGTTGTTATTCTACCCTATTCCCTCTGCATACCTAGAGCACAACGCGGGATTTCCGTGAATTGATGGCTTCTTTGCAGGTAGACAGTATCCTCCTCCCCGAAGAAGTCACCGCCAATGGCTCGCGCGCCTCGCCGCCGCGTCCGCGCAACGCGCGAATGAGGGGAGGGCATAGCGCGACGGCGCTATCCGGCATGTCGCCCAGCGCGATCCCCCAAAAGCAGTCGTATGAGCGCGGAATCAGCGGGCAGACATAATGGTATAATATTCATCGTAAGCAAGGCGTATTACTGAGGAGAATCTTCCAATGCTGCTGAGACGCTGGAAATTGCTGATGCCGCTCGGGGCGATCTCGTTCTTTGGCGCGGGGATCAATGGGCTGTATGTCGGCCTCGCCAATCCGCACCCCAAAACGATGACCGCCAATCAATTTGCCCACATTGCCCCAAACTCCGGCTGGTACCACGTTACCGGCGGTTATCTCGATCTGAGCCAGTCCATCGCCCTGACCGACGACGGGCGTCGCCCCGGCTACGGGGATCATCCCGCCTACGATTACATCGCCCTCCATCAGCCGAACGAAGCTCCCAATACGCCCGTTTCGGTCTTCGTTCGCACCGCCGATCCGGCGTTGATGCAGGCGGCCCAGGACGCCTCCGGCGGCTCGGACTCCAGCGGCGAACAAACCGTTTACGCGCGGACGCCGGTTTATCGGCGGATGGATATCACGGGCATGGTGCAAACCGGGATGACTCGCGATTCCAGCATCACTCGCCGACTGGAGAACACGGGGCCCTCCGTGGACGACAACCTGGTCGTGATTGCCGACGGAGCAAAACCCAATCTCTGGAGGGCGCTGGGGTCGCTCCTGCTTGGCCTGATCCTGGGATACGGATGTGTCCAGATGTGGATCGGCGACGACAACCCCTTCCGGCGAAACGCCAAGCAGGACGATCTGCCGACGCAGCCCGGCCTCGGGTCCATACCCTATTCGCCCCAGATGGCGAACACGCCGGTCGGATTCCCTCCCCCATATCCCCCTTACGGGCAAGCCCAGCCGCCCCAGCACCCGCAGCCTTACGGGCAAGCCCAGCCGCAGTACGCTCCGACCTACGGACAGCCGGCGACGCCGCAGCAACCGGCGGCAAGTTACGGTCAGGCGCCGCGCCCTGCGGCGCCTCAGCCGGCCGCGGAGCCGGCAAAGCCCAATAAAACAGACTCCATTCCGCCCGTGTTCGACCCATTCGCCGACCAGCAGCCCTAGGTCAGCGCCGGCGCTGGGTCGAACGCCTCCCTCGCCTAGTCATCGCCAGGCGAGGGAGCCGGGCGTCCGTTACTCCTCTCCTCCATGCTCCCGCAGAAACGCCGCCATCGTGTCGCGTCCCAGCGCGACGGCGTAGCGCAGCGGCGTCCAGCCCTGAGCGGCGCGGGCGTTCACATCGGCGCCGTGCTCCAGAAGCGCGCCGGCGATCTGGGTGTCGTTCCACCATTCGGCGCAGGCGTGCAGCGGGGTCCATCCGAAGCCACTCTCAACGGCGTTCACGTCCGCGCCGTGCTCGGCGAGCAGGTGGACGACAGCGGCGGCCATCTCCTGGGGTCGCCAGTTCTGGGCGACGGCGTGCAGCGGCCTCTTACTTCCGGCCTCGCCGCGCGGCGCATTGGCGAGCTCCGGGTCGGCGGCGAGCAGAGCGCGCACGCGCTCGACATCGCAAAACTGGGACGCCATCCAGATATTCATCACCGGGTTCTTAGTCATCAGGTACTCGATCACCTCTGACGCGCCTTTGGCGAAACCGATGATCGCGCACTCCAGCGGCGTCTGCCCCGAGTCGTTCTCCACATTCACCAACTCCGGCTGCGCTTCCACAAGCTGCGTCACCAGAGACAGCACGCCGGCGCTCGCGACCGTAAAGACGTCATAGGCGTGCCCCTGCGCCGCAAGCAGCTCGATCGTTTCCGTATGACCCTGGTTGCACCAGTTCGCGTTCTTCGCCGCATGCTGAAGCGCGCTCCGATGCGTCCGATCGACAGCGTGGATATCCGCCCCATGGTCCAGAAGGATCCCTACAATGTCCGCATAGCCGTCGGCGGCGGCGATCAGAAGAGGCGTTCGGCCCAGACGGTCCCGAAGTTCGCTAAGATCCGTCTGCCGCTCCAGCCGCGCTTTGACGCGCTCGGCGTCGCCGGAATGAACGTCGCGGAAGAACGTCCGCACGTCGGGGGCGGGAGCATCGAGAGTGTCGTCGTCGATCCCTCCGGCGTCCACCAGAACGCGGGCGATACTCCGGAAGCCGCGTGCGGCGGCCGTGTGGACTTCGTCTTCGGTCGCGGCGCCTCGTGTCAGAAGAAGCTCCACCGACACCTGCTTTCCGGCTCCGATGGACGCGGCCAGCGGAGACTGACGCGCAATCCCATAGCCATCGGTCATCGTGGCGGTCAGCAGCGCGGGGCGCTCGTCAAGCAGCCGCGCCGCCTCCGTCGCGTCCCCCGCCTTAAGCGCCTGGAAGAATTGAATCGTGGACATAATCGTGTCCGTCGCCGTGTTCGGATCTTGCCCCAATGTCTCTCGCATCATCTCGGTCATCCTTTCTCGGAGACGACCGCGAGCGGAATAAAGCCGTTTTTTGACAGTCGAAAGGGGAACGCTCAGGAACTCGGCGATGTCGTGATAGGTGTAACCACCAATGTAAAACATCATCACGGCAATCCGCTCATTCTCGCCCAAGGACCCAATTGCGGCGTGAACATCCTCGCGGAACATCCGCAGCTCGGACAACCGCGCCGGTTCATATTCGTTCGAGCCTACTCCCAGCGCGCTGTCCAGCGCAACGATCGCGATCTGCCTGCCCCGCGTCAAACGGCAGCACTGGGAAATCACGATCCGCCTCAGCCACGCCGGAAACGTCGCCGGATCGCGCAGCTTCGGCAGCTGAAGCCACACCGTCACGAACGATTCCTGCGCAGCATCCTCCGCATCGCGCCCATCGCCCAAGTACCCGTGCGCGTAAGCATACGCCATCCCGTGGAAGCGCCGAACGACCCGCGCGAACGCCCGATGCCGCTCCTTCATCTCCGCGCCTTCGTCCTGCGCCAGCACAATCCACTCTCGATACTCTTCCAAAATGACTTCCTCTCGCGTCTCTCCCAGTAAAGAGCCGCGCCGCGCGGGAAAAGTTACCGGTGGGCCATAATATCTGAACAAGCGGCCTTCCACCTTCACCGATTCCGTTTCTCATGCAGAATTTCTTTTGCGTCGTGTGTCGGATTTGGCGCGTGCGCGTACAGAACTTGATTAGGACACCCATGCAGGATCATCAGCTCATTCGAAAATATGTGGAATCCGGATCCAACGACGCCTTTCGCACGATCACGGCGCGCTATATCAATCTCGTCTACGCGACGTGTCTGCGGCAGGTCGGCGACCGGCAGACGGCGGAAGACGCCACGCAGGCCGTGTTTATTCTTCTGGCGCAAAAGGCGCCGCGTTTGAAACCGGACACGCCGCTTGCCGGCTGGCTGTTCCACGCGTCGCGCCTGGTCGCCCGCAACGCCCGGAAACGAGAAAGGCGGTACGCCGCGATGCTGCGTGACGCTCGGCCGCAATTGGAAACGGAGACGACAAGCGATGTGGCGCTTATGCTGGACGACGCCGTCTCCCGGCTCTCGGAAAAGGATCGTCAGGCGATCCTTTTGCGTTTCTACCAGGAGCTTTCCTTCGCGGAAATCGGCGCGCGGATCGGCGTGTCGGAAGACGCCGCCGGGAAACGCGTTTCCCGCGCCGTGGAGCGGCTGCGCGTCAGCCTGGGCAAGGCTGGAGCCGGCGTCCTTTCCATATCGCTGCTGGCGATCCTGGAAAGCGACGCGGCGCACAGCGCGCCTCCGGAGCTGGCGAACACGATCGCGGCGGCCATCACGGGAATGGGAGATTATGCTGGAACGAGCGCGGGTGTCCTGAAACTCGCACAAGGAGCGGCCCAGCAAATGATGAGAACAAAATTGATCGTGACAGCGTCGTCAATCGGCGCCATCGCGCTTTGCGCGGGAGTAGCGGGAACGGCCTATGGGCGTTATGCAAGCGCGCCCCCTCACCCATCAACGCAGAAGACGGCGGCGCCCCTCTCGGCGACGCCGCAAAACCCGAAGGTCACGCTGGCCGACGGGACGATCGTCGAACTTCTCGGCGTGACAGCCGATCAGTTGCTCGCGACTGTCAACGGGCATGCCTATAGCCAGAACGGATGGTGGACCGCCTCTGGGGACGCGATGGCCGATCCACCGGGAACGCCGTCGTTCCGAGTCGGCCAAACTGCGGGCAGTTATGTCCCCCGCGAGCTTTGTTTTCGCGTGACGACTCCGGCCTCCGGAACGATCACGACCGAAGGCAAGCTCATCGGATTTACAACCAGCGACTACGGCGGCAATCTCAACGCCGATGTCGCTCCCGCCGAATCGGCCGTCGTGGAGGCGAACAAGCCGTCCTACGCGCTCATCACCGCGGACTTACCCGATAACCGGCATGAGTTCGGCTATCGGTTGGGGGTCTCAACAGGCGAATGGCGCGTCCTCGCGGACACGCCGCTGACTCTGCGCCCGGCGCGGGACGATATGTTCATCAGCCACGGCGGCTACGTCGCCGGTCCCAGCGTCAACGCCACGGGCGCGCCCATCGTTTATTACCTGGACAGAAATCGAAAAATCGTATCTCAGAATTTACTGCCGCCCGGCCAGACGGTCGGCGACGAGGAGCGCCGAGCCGAGGGATTGGACGCTCAGGGACAGATCGTCGCGCGGGAGGCGGACGGAATCTGGTCGCCGGAGAGCTTCTTGAGGATCGCCACGATCCGCCTCGAACACCGCCCCCGAATGTGGGCGCAGTTCGACCACATCGCCGGCTGCGCCAAGAGCGAAATTCCGATGCCCCAGGCCCAGCCGCAGTTCCAGCAGACCATGGGCGACGCAACCGTCAGCGTGCTCGCCGTGGTCCAGTCCAGAGCCGACGGGCATCGCTGCTGGCTGCCTGACGGAACACCGATCACCGGCAAGGTTCAGGGCCTCGCATTCGCCGGTCCGGACGCTTGGTCCATCAGCAACAACCCTGGCGCGCACAAAATCGATGTGCAGTATTACACCCAGCATGGCCGTTTGAGCATCATCTACGATATCTCTCGTCCACAGCAAGGCCCGCCCTGGCGAACCTTCTCCGCCGAGGTTCCCGGCGCCGGCTCGCCCGGACAGCCGGCCACCGGCCGCCTGCCGAGCAGCATCCCCGTAACAGTCCACCCGGGACAGTCCGCATGCGCCCTGGACATCCAAGTCATGGCGACCGACCCACGCCTGCCGCCGCATCGATTCCATTTCGACAAGATCGCCTTGCGGCCACGCGAATAACAATCGGAGGAGATCGGCGCACGAACAGCGGCGGGGAAATTGGCGATTTCGCGCCTTACGATGCGTAAATTTGGACGGGTATACCCGCAGCCGCCGCAAGGTCTATCGCATGCTGCGTCCCACGCGCTTTCCCAGGCGCGCCCAGATCGGGATGGAAAGCCAGAACCTGTGAAACACCCGACGCGATCAGGCGCTCATTCAGCCCTTTCCAGGCTTCGCCCGGATACCGCTGCGCGTCATTCCGTGTCTTGCGCATCGCATCCACACGATAGCCCAGTTCGCCGCCGATCTCTATTACCAATGCGTCTATTCCGACTGTATCTCCCGTGACAAAAACCGTCCCCGGAGGAAAACCCGCGAGCACGGAGGAGAGGCGTAATTTATCCGTCCAAGCTGTCGACCCCGTCACAAGCACTCGCATTTATTGGCCTCGATAATTTCTTAGCGTTCCGATAGATCGATCACTTCGCTACGTTTTGCCTCTTATCCTCTTTGATCGCGACCGGCGACCAGGTATCATCCTACAGTGTAATAGTTCACAAAACTCGCAAGCTTTGCGCGGAGTTCGCACAATGATGACGATGGACGAAAGCCTCTCGCTTTTCGGACTTACCCCGCCGGAATTGGCCTTGCCGCAGATCCGCGCCATATTGGACCGGGAAGCGGAGATCGAGCGAAACCACTACAGCAAAGATCCAGCGCGGCAAAACGACGAACGCCAGCGGGCTGAAGATCTCGCCCTTATTTCCGCCGTCCAACTTTTTGCCGCAGGACATTTGGAAGATGTTTTACGTATTTGGGACACCAAACAAACGAGCATGGATATGGCGTGCGCATTGGACGTTCAGCTGCTCTGTGGCGGCGGACTTGAGCAAACCAAGTCCTACCTATCGACATTGGCCTCGGAAAATGCACAAGAGGCTCTGAAATACATTGGGGAATGCGAGCTGACCGGCGACTTCGATAACTTTACTCCCGACGCGCATCTTGAACGCTACCGCATTTATTTTGGAGGCGATCAATGATCACTCCCCAGATGGATTTCACACCACGATATGCGACCGAGACTGACTATTATCTCTTCGGTCTCGGTTCACGCCGCAAGCTTATCTATCAAAACGCCACTTTACGGGACGCGTTGACGGGGGATGTTCTTTATTCATGGCCTGGCGGAACTCGGTTCACCATCACGCCGGAGGGCGGCTGCGTTTGGTTTACGAACACCCACCGGACGCAGTCGCCAAATATGATGATCGATGAGGGAAGCAGCGGCGTATGGGTGGGCAATCGAGGAACGCAGTTTAGTGAGAATGGCGTCCACTCGGTAAAGATGCACGGCGAATCGGTTACCTCGGGACGCGTTGGGCTTTGTCGATTTCGTGGCCTGGGGGAGTATGAGCGGCCGGAATTATATCATCCCTACGATGTCGTCTTGAAGGTCCTTCAGCGCGAGGCGCTATTCAATATCATGGACGGCGCGCCTCGACCGAATGTCTTCGTCTACGATCGCCCCCACTACCGGGAAGCAGCAATGATTTGCATGGTTTTGGAGAAAACCCGCAATCTTCACCTGGTTCGCGACTGGATACTCGGCCTCTCCGACCCCTTCGACCGGGCGCGCGGCGTCGACGAGCCGGACAATTTGGGCCAGCTGCTTTATATGATTTCGCTGGTTTCGGACGCATCGCATCCGCTTGTTCCGGTCGTGCTCGATGAAGCGAAAAGATTTCGAGTCGGCGATCACATCAGCGGTCTCACGGATTCGGAGCCCCATCCCGTTTATCAGACCAAATGGCTCAAATTTGGTCTGCGGTCGCTGGGACTGCCGGACAATCACACGATCCCTCCCGTTTACGACAGTTATTCCAGCCTCATCTGGTGGGCGCACCAGGACGAGCATATCGACGGCCCCCGCTTCGACGAACAGACACGCCAGCGTCGTCCCTACCTTGCCTGGGCCGAGGACCATTTTTACGGAAACGCCCCCGTCGGTATGGACGCTCTGATGACGACAACCTATGGACACCAGGTACGGCGTGACGTTTATACCGATCGAAACCAATATATTGGACCGTCCCAGCTCACCTATGAGCAAGATTCTCCAACGGCGGCCTATGGCCGATTCGCGCATGTGAATAGTGACGACGCGAAAAACCGTATCTGCCGCCCGCACGCCTGGCACGCCGCTGAGATGTTCCTCCATCTGGCGGAACTGGGACCATTTCCAAATCTCGATAACTACAACGAATGGCCGTAAATGCGCGCGGAAAGCATTTCCCGTTCGACGGGCCGCAAATGAGCAAGAATAGTCAACTGTATCCCCTCTCCTCTCGGATACAATCTCTGCGTGGACGAAAACCGAGACGATAAACAAGCCGCTTATGAGCGGCGGCGGGCGGAAATGACGCGTCTTATGGAACGGCATCTCAACGCTGGATCTCCTTCGGGAGAACTGGCCGGTGAGGCGTGCGTGAGCCGATACCATTTTCAGCGCGTATTTCGCGATACGATGGGCGAAACGCCCGGCGACTTACAGCGACGACTGCGCTTGGAGCGCGCCGCCCACGATCTGCGCCAAACCCCGGCGCCGATCGCCGCCATTGCGTTTGACGCCGGCTATATGAGCCTGGAAGGGTTCTCACGCGCATTTCGACGCGCTTATGGAGAGCTTCCCAGCCAGTTTCGTAAGCGCCTCGGCGCCGACGTCGCCCTGCACGGCGCAAGCCTCGTTCACTACGACGCACAGACGCGCAAGCTGCGCACGATACAAAGCAAAGGAGAACATCCGATGGACCTCGTGGATCGTTTACTCGACAACGATTATCGCGCCAAGCGAGGACTGTTAACGTCCGCATTGGCTCTGACCGACGCCCAGCTCGACGCAACATTTTTCTGTCAAATCCAACAAGTCCCCTGGGCGGACCCAGACAAGAATCTGCGTGAAACGCTCAATCGAATGATCGACATGGGTTGGTGGGTCAGCGAACTCTTTAGCTCCATCGGCTGGGCATCCGCAGCGGATGAAGCGTCGCGTGAGAAAGCGCACACCATCACGGAAATGATCGCCCGCCTCGATCATTTCCACACCCTGTACTCACCGTTCGTCGAATACGTCAAAGAAAACAACCTCTGGGAAACAACATGGGTGGATAGCGCCTGCGAGCCTCCAGAAACGTTCACTTACGCCTCATTGATCGAGTCGGGACTGGAACGCGGAATATTCCGCCGCTGGATGGCCCGCCAGCAACTCGCACAAGTAGGCGTGCAGGACGGCTTGTGGTAAATGGGCCGCGCCGCATGAACGCCGGCGACTGGTTCATGCGGCGCGGCAAGCAGGTATACTGACGCGGTCATGCACCGTAAACACTCATGGTTGTGGATAGTTGCGCTTAGCCTTCTCCTCACCTCCTGCGCCCACGATCCCGACGCAGGCAAGCTACGCGTGACGGTGATCGATGTCGGCCAGGGCGACAGCATCTTGATCGAAACGCCGACGGGCCACGCGATGCTGATCGACGGCGGGGGCTCGAACCGGGACGATGAGGGCGATCCGCGCCATGTCGGTCTGCGCACGGTGGTCCCGTATCTGCGCTATCGCGGGATCGATCACCTGGACGCCATCGTGCTCACGCACCCGCATGCGGACCATGTCGGCGGTCTGCCGGATATCCTGCGTGAAGTCCACACGGACACCGTGCTTGACGGAACCACGCTCCCGTTCCCATCTCCCGCCTACGCCGCGTTTTTGACCGAGGTGCGCAATCGACATATCCCCTATCGCCGAGTCGTGCGCGGAACGCATCTGGACTTTGGCGACGGCGTGACCGCCGATGCGCTGAACCCGCCGACGGGGCTGCCTTATGGGACGGCGACCGACAATGCGACGATGAACAACTATTCGGCGGTCTTTCTGCTCTCCTACGGCAAAACCCATATGCTCTTGGACGGCGACGCACAACTCGAAGCTGAAGAAAATATGCTCGCCGCCTACCCCAACCTCCAGGCCGACGCGCTCAAGTGCGGCCACCACGGCGCCGCGAACGCCACATCCGACGCCTGGCTGGACCGCGTCCGCCCGCGCTACGCGGCGATCTCCTGCGGACTTCACAACCCTTTTCATCATCCGAACCCGGCGACGCTTGCGCGGCTGAAGGCGCATGGGGTTCAGGCTTACGTGACGGCGACGGACGGCGCGGTGATATTCGTGAGCGATGGGGCGCGGGTGACGGCCACGGGCGCAGTTAAGCGAAGCGAATAAGCTCACAGATAAGGCAGGTATAATCTTCGTATCGCCGTCCTGGAGGGTCGAACATTGGCGCGTTTTTTGATCGGGACAATTCCCGTAATCGGACACATCAATCCCATCATTCCCATCGCCGCCGAGCTTGTCGCGCGCGGGCATCACGTTTGCTGGTATACCGGAGAGCAGTTCCGGCTCAAAGTGGAGATGACGGGCGCCGCGTGGCGTCCGATGAAGCGCGCCGTTTCGTTCTATGGGACGCAGGGGATGGACGCCTTTCCAGAGCGCATGGCGCTGCAGGGCGTGGACCGAGTCCGATGGGATATTGAGAACGTCTTTATTCCGGACGCCGCCAAACAGGCCGACGATCTCGCGGAGATCCTGGCGGACTTTCCCGCCGACGCCGTACTCTGCGACACCATGTTCCTGGGCGCCCGGTTTCTGCATGAACGGGACGGCGGGCCGCCCTGGGCGAAATTGAACATCACCGTTCTCGGTCTGCCGGACACGGCCGGCGACGCTCCGCCGCTCGGCCTGGGACTGACGCCCGGCGATGGAATCGCGGCGCGGGCGCGCAACCGCAGCCTTCATTGGATGTCGGACAATGTCCTGTTCCGAGACCTCCACCAGAAATACCGGGACGCGCGGCGCGACTACGGCCTTCCCGAAGGCAATGGGACGCTCACCGATGATCTCCTATCGCCCTATCTGTGGCTCCAAGGCTCCGTGCCGTCCTTTGAATATCCCTACCGGAATCTTCCGCCGCAGGTTCACTTCGTTGGGCCATTGCTGCCAAGCTCCGGATCGAGCTTTACGCTGCCGAGCTGGAGTCAGGAGATTGAACGCAAGCAGCGGCCGGTCGTGCTGGTGACTCAAGGGACCATCTCCGTCGATCCCAAAGACTTGATCCAGCCCGTCTGCCGCGCGCTCGCCTCGGAAGACATTCTGGTGATCGCGACCACCGCCGGCGCGCCGATCGACACGCCCGTTCCCGACAACGCGCGGATCGCCTCCTTCCTTCCCTACGACCGGATCCTGCCGCACGTCGACGCCGTCGTGACCAACGGCAGCTACGGAACCGTCCAGCATGCGCTCGCCTACGGCGTCCCCATGGTCGCCAGCGGAGCCACCGAAGACAAGATCGAAGTCTGCGCGCGTGTCGAATGGTCCGGCGTCGGCGTACGGGTCAAAGGCTCCCCGCCGCGCGAAGACCATCTGCGGAACGCCGTCAAACGCGTCTTATCGGATTCGAAATTCAAAACAGCGGCGCAGCGAATTCAAAGCGAGATGCAGCGGCGCGACGGCCCCAAAGAAGCGGCGACACTGCTGGAAGAACTCGCCCGCACCAAACACCCCGTCACCGCCACACGATCGCCAATCGGCAAGAATTGATCGACGCCCTATGAGAAAACTTCCACGAAAACATCTCATTCTCTTCGCCACCGGCTGGATTGCCGCGCTCTGCGTCATGATCTACTGGCGAATGGAGTACGTTCGGTCCCATGATCCCCTGCAAATCGCGTTTGTTCCCAGTTCCAACGGATACGGAACAGAGATCGACCGCATGGCGTTTTCTCCCGACGGCCATCGCATTATCGCGGAGGATGTGGGCCAAAGTCTCAGTGTTTGGGATATTCGGAAAAGGCAGTGGGCACTATGGCTAAATAAGAAAAGATCACAGACGCCCGAGTATCAGTCGCTGGCCGAGCCCCAATTTCCAAAACAGTATTACGGGCGCTATTCGGGCGTCTATTTTCCTCCGGATATTCCCAATTTCCCACCACCCAAACCTATACATAAGGACACGCCAGATCACCTGTTTAGCCTGAGCAACGACGACTTCCAAACTTTTAGCGATCTGTCCGCTTCAAGGAAGCTAATAGCCTATGGCTACGGAAACGGCATTCTCAGCGTCGCCAATATTCCTCGTAAGCGAGTACTGTTCGCAACCCCCTCTTCGCATGTGGAATCCTTCCCCGACGGCGGAGGCGTCTACGCGGATACTCTCTGCGGCCTGTGTTTCTCACCGGATGAGAAATTGCTCGCGACAGTCTCTATTCATAACGATGTTTCCGACTATCTCAGTCAACGATCGTCTTCCGATTCTATTCCCGGTCCCGATCTACAAATTGCATTGAGAGACCCACACACTGGCGCAGTCATCCGGAACTGGACATGGAAGCACTTTCGCGAACGTTGGACCGACACAGTGGGAGGGAACACCACTCCAGTTACGATGACGTTTTCCCCAGACAGCCGAACGTTAGCAATCGCGAGTGAGACGCAGGTACGGCTATGGAACACTGCCACCGGAATATCCACACGTACCTTATACGACGGCAACGGGACTTTTAAGTGGACTCATCGGCTTGTCTTCTTTCCACATCGCCCACTCCTGGCAAGCTCCGGATGGAGCGGAAGGCTGCAAATCTGGAATACGCAATCAGGACGGTTGGTCCAAGTCTTTCAAGCGCAGCCAGAAAACTACTACGGCCTGGAAGTGGCGGTTTCGCCGGATGAGAAGCTGATTGCGAACAGCGGGCGTACGGAAAAAGGAACGGCGATGCTCCAGATTTGGGATGTGTCGAAACTATGAAACCCCTGCATTTTCTCAAGTTTTAAAATCGCATCCTTGATGGTAAGAATAGTCATGTAGCAAGCGTTATGCTAAGACAATTCAAACCATGGAAGGAAAGAAACAATGGATCGCAAGAAGAATTTCGGAGTGCTGGCCGCAACGGCGTTGATGGCGATTACGGCGCTGTCGCCGGCGGCGGTAATGGCGGACAGTCAGAAGAACAAGAATAACTGGCGCAACGGCGCGATCGGCGCGGCGGCTGTCGGCGTTTATGGCCTCACGCACCACAACAACACGCTGGGCGTGCTGGGCGCCGCCGGCGCGGCGTATTCGGCCAAGCGCTATGAGGACGAGCGGAAGAACCAGTCGAAGGCGTCCCAGAACCGCGCGCGTTACCATCGCCGCAGCTCGAGCAGCTCGTATGTCCGCGGCGACCGCAAGTACTACACGTATAATGGTCAGCGGTATTACAAGAATCTGAGCACGGGCGAGCGCGTCAAAGTCAACTAAGCGTCGCGGCGAATCATTTCGGACGTAAATAAAAGCTGGGCCTGCGGGAACTCCGTAGGCCCAGCTTTTGTTTTTGTGGTAAACGGGCATGTTCGCCCGGTTTAACACTGCAACGTCGCAGGGAATGACTCTCTGGCTCATTCGGACCACTGCCGCTCCAAGAAGCCACTTTCACACGAAGCAACAAACTATTTTCTGTGATTCAACTCACAATCTGGGACTTGGCACGGCATTTGCTATAAAGACAGTGTCAAAGTCGCCACCAAGAAAATAGCGCGGGTCTCGGCCCGCTTGTTGTATATCTCTTCTTTCGTGCAAGTCGTTTAAGGACAAGGTGATCACCAGTGGAAGCAAACGCAGCACTTTTCAACTACCCGGTCGCATCCATCGAGCGCCGCAAGGAGCTCCGCCGGCTGCGACGGCAAGTTGCATCAGACATCTCCATCAACGGATTTGCGCTCCTGCCCGAGAGCGTCCGGCTATTCGAAAACGCCATGACGTCCGAGCAGGAACTGAGCGAGATTCAGGCGGAAGTCGCCAAAATCACGCAAACCAGCGCTATCACAAGCTAATCGCGTCCACTCGTTTATTCCCTGGGAAAGCTCATTACAGGGAATGAATGAGGTGATGTTTTCTTCAAGTGGCCGCCCAGATCTCTGGGCGGCCACTTGTTTTTGTGTGTGCGCCTTCAAATTCCGCTCCGGTATTCGTACTCGCCTGCCGATAATATCATCGATTGTGTCTTCGTAATTTCCTACGGAGCGATGACGAATGGAGTGCGTTTCATGACTCGACATGAATACCTGGATAAAATACTCGCGAAGGTCACGGATGTGCCGACGCTGCCGGCAAGCGTCCTGCACGTCATGCAAATGATCGAGGATCCGTTGTGTTCGGCGGCCGATCTTGCCCGCGTGATCCAAAATGATCCCGGCATGGCCACCAAAGTCCTCAAGCTCGCCAACTCCCCGTTTTACGGGTTTCGGCAGAAGATCACCAGCATCCCGCAGGCGGTCACGCTCCTGGGCTTCGCGACGCTGAAGAACGCGCTGCTTTCGGCGGCGGTCTTCGATATGTTTCGGATTTCCGGCACCGGGTTCGACATGCCCGCGCTTTGGAAGCACTCCGTGGCGACCGCAACCGCCGCGAAGCTCTTCGCCAAGCGCGTGCGATACCCCAACTCGGAAAAGGCGTTCACCGCCGGCCTGCTGCACGATGTCGGCAAGGTCATGATCGCCCGCTACCTGCCCAGCAGCCTGCTGACGATCGTCCAAACCGTGCATGACAAGAATGTCTCGATCTACGACGCCGAGCAGCATACGATCGGTCTGGCGCACCCGTCGTTCGGCGCCTGGGTCATCTCGCGCTGGGGCCTGCCCACGCAGCTCGTGGAGGCGGTGGAGTACCACCACCACCCCACCCGCGCCAAGTACGCCTTCGATCTGGCGGGCATCGTCTATCTGGCGAACATCCTGACGCACCGCGCCAATATCGGCAACGGCGGCGACCTGATGATCCGCGAGGTCGACCCCAAGGTCCTGGAATACTTCAGCATGAACGAATCGACGCTCTATGATCTGCGCGACGCCCTGCACGCCAAGCGCCTGGAGATCGAAGCATTCGCCAGCATCGCGGCGTCGGTCTAAGAATCAGGAGCGACCACGACGTTGACCACTGCCGTCACTCAGGAATCGGTTTCGTATCGATTGGCGAAGAAGAGCGCCCTCTGGGTGTCGTTCACGCCATCCGGGCACGACGGCAGCCCGACATGGCAGATGGAGCTTTCCGCGCGCGGCCGGGGCGGGCGCGTGCTGGCGCTGCTGATCGACACGACCGCGATGCGGCCGCTCGCGTCGGTCACGCTCAAGGGCGAAACATACCCCTTGACGATCGGCTGGCACGAATCCCGGCGCGGCGGCGCGGTCGCCTTCGGCGGCGAGCGCAAGGTCGGCCTCGAAGGGGGAACGGTCTCCTGGGAAATGCTGTGGAAGCCGCAGGACGCCGATCATAACGGCTTTCTGGCAGAAATGCGCATTCGCGCCACGCCGAGGCGCGACGGCCAGCTCAGCCTGCATCTGCACACGCCGCTCTACAAACCCGAAGTCTGGTCGCTGCCGGCCGCCGCCGCGCGCGGACACTGCGCCGTCGTCGCCCGCTCGGCTTACAACAAATACGCCGCCAGCTTCGTCATGCTCAGCAGCGTGGACGATGACGGCGCGTGGGACGAAAACCGCAATAACTTCATGGCGACGATGTACTCGTTCCCCATGGGCGGCGGCAAGCCGATCAAGTTCGCGATGGACATCGCGGAGACGCCGTCGCCCCAGGAGGCGCGCCGCCTGCTCGCCAGCCACTACGCGCGCATCGCCGACACGCAGCTTCACCCCGTCGCGCCCCTTCAGCCGCTGGCGCCTCACCAGACTCTGGAGGCGCTGCTGGCGCCCGAAGCGCACGCCGTCATCGGAACCGAGCGCCTTTACCTTCGGCCGCCGGCGCCCGATCAGGATATCTTCTGCGCCGGCTTTCCCCATTATTCGTTAGAAGGGCTGCACGCGCTCTGGAATTGGGGACGGATTCATCCCGACGACCGCATATCGCGCCTCGTGCGCTTCGGCGCGACCGGATTCGCCACGGACTTTCAGGTGATGGGACGCGCGGGAGAGCCCGAGCCGAACAAGGGGGCGTTCTGGGATTGCCGGGGCAAGGACGGCTTTTCCGATGCGAACGGCGCGCCGACACACGGGATCGCCGCCAACGCGCGCATGGCGCGCGCGCTCTTTTTGCTGCACGGCGCCACCGGCGAGCCGCTGTTCAAGCAGTCCGGCCTCAACATCTGCCAGTGGCTGATACTCAAACAAAACTCCGAGGATTATTACAACGGGGAGACGGTCCACGCCACGCTCGGGCTGCCGGAAGACGGCAAGGTATTTGGCGCTCCAACGGCGCTGGACGGCGTGCAGGCGATCCAGGCGATGGTGCTCGCCTACCACGCCACGCAGAACGAAGTCTTTATCAAAGCCGCCCGCCGGACCGCGAACTATCTCATCCAGGAATGGATGCCCCACCACGAACCAATCTCGCCGGTGGATATCGCCCAGGTGATCCAGTCGCTGCTGGCGCTCGATTCCGAAGCGCCGTCGGACAAGCTGCGCACGGTGATCCGCGAATGGGGATCGTGGCTGCGCATTCGGCCGCTGAGCGCCGGCTCCCCAACCCTCAGCGCTGACGGCCACTATTCCGGTCTGTTCGAATGCGCGCGCGCCGGTTTCTGGATGCACGCCATGGATTCCGACCCCGACTACCTGCGTTACGCCTTCGCCGCGCTCGGCGTCATCCCGCGCGACTCTTACTTCGACACCTGGCGAGCCGCCATGCTTTACCACACGGCCCTGCTCTCGCTCGGCAGCCTCGTTCCCGAAGCCCGCACGGACTTCGACGCCCTGACCCTGCGTCTCGGCTGGCGCGAATTCGCCCCCGACGCCGCCACCGCGAGCTTCCTCAAGGTGACCGCCCTCAACGGCGACCCGATCGACTACCTGCCGCTCGTTTGCCGCGCCAACGACCAGCTCCTCGTCATCGCCCTCGCCCCACCTCACGTCGAAGGCGTTCTCATCCACAAAAACAATAAACAGCCGATTTCCCGAAACATGCTCACGGACACGCTCGACGCCGACACGCCGCTGACGCCCCTGCTCGGCGAAGACTGGGCGCGCGTAGGGATCTTTACGGTCGATCGGTAAGGAGCTGCGAGTGACGCCCCGCGGGGCTTCGCGCGCCCCAAATCCTACCTACCCCCGGCCTTCGGGTCAAACCCACCCCGGCCCTTCGGGCCACCCCTCCCGCCGACGGGAAGGGTTGGTAGGATTGCCTCTTACAGAAGCCGCTTGCGATAACCCGCTCTGAAATAACCCTTCCCGTCAGCGGGAGGGGTGGCCCGAAGGGCCGGGGTGGGTTGGCCCAGGGAGGGGTTGGACGGGGTAGCTCACTCTTCTTCCTCAATCTCCGTCACATCCACTTGCATCGACCTCGTGCTTCCGTTCCCGTAGAACGTGCTCCAGGCGCAGTCGGCGGCGTCGCGGCCGGCGGCGATTTGGATGAGGGCGGGGCGGGGCTGGCGCTCGGTGGCGTCGAAGACGACCCAGCGGCCGTCGATGTAGGCGTGGAAGAAGGCGTGCAGGTCCGGCGGCTGGAGGCCGAGGCAGTAGCCGGAGACGTAGCGGGCGGGGATGTTCATCGCCCGGCAGAAGGTGATGGCGAGGTGCGCGAAGTCGCGGCAGACGCCGACGCGTTCGGCGGCGGTCTCATAGGCGGATGTGCCGGAATTCGAGGTCCCGTACTGGTACGTGATATTCTCGTTGATCCAGTTGCAGATCTCCTGGACACGCGCGAAGCCCGGCGTGATCGATCCGAAGGTGTCGTTCGCCATCTTCACGAGCTTGTCCGACTGGCAGTAGCGCGACGGCAGCGTGTAGGTGAGCATATCCGTCGGCAGGTGGAGGATATCGGGCTCCGTGGGCTCGATAAACGCGCCGCGCTTGTCCGGCAGCTCCACCACGGAGTTGTACTCGATCCGGACATCGCCGGCGGGCATCAGCAGACGGCGGCAGGGGTTTTTATAGATATCCAGAAACTCTTCGGTCTGCACGTCCGGCTCAATCTTGAGAGAGGACGATTCAATGTTCTGTGCTCCGGGAATGTCGGCGGCTTCGAGCTGTAATATGGTTGGCGCGGCGGCGGCGAGCTGTAATTCGCATTCAAAATGGATTTTAATTTTCACGTTTCGGTCGGTCCTTTGATTTCCATGTTTCCCGTATCAGCGTATCCACGAACCTTGCGGCGGGAATTCCAAAAAATCCGACCTCATTGACGGACGGCTACAGGCGAGAGACGCTGGCGTCCTTCCTCACCTTCGTATCGTGACGCTCGCTTTCGAGCGTTTCGGGGTAATCAGTATTGAAGTTTAGCCCGCGCGACTCGTGGCGCTGCTGCGCGCAGTAGATAATCAGGCCGGCGACGGTGAGCATATTGCGCAGCTCCAAAAGCTCGTCGGTGAGGATCAGGCGTGAAAAGAGCGGGTCGGCTTCGGCGCGCAGGACGGCGATAGCGTCCGAGGCTTTTTGCAGCCGGGCGTCGGTGCGGACGATCCCGACATATTTCTGCATGACCGTCTGCACCCGATGCCGGAGCGAGCGCAGCTGGTGCGGATCCACTGGTTCGGTGCGCTTGCGTCCGGAATCGAAGCTGGGGACCGGGGCGCAGTCGTCCCACGCCGGCGTCCGTTCCATCGCGTCGGCCGCCGCGCGTTTGGCGAAGACCAGCGCCTCCAGCAGCGAGTTGGACGCCAAGCGGTTCGCGCCGTGCACGCCGGTGCTGGCGACTTCCCCGCAGGCGTACAAACGCGCGATGCTGGTGCGGCCGACCAGATCCGTGGTGACGCCGCCGCAGGAGTAGTGCGCGGCGGGAACGACGGGGATCCAGTCGGTCGTGATGTCGATTCCGAAGGAAAGGCAGCGGGCGTAGATCGTTGGGAAGTGATCTTTGATCGCCTCGGGCGACAGATGGGTCACGTCCAGATAGACACACTCGTCGCCGGTCTTCTTGATCTCGCTGTCGATGGCGCGAGCGACGATATCGCGCGGCGCCAGATCCTTGCGCTCCGGATCGTACTCGACCATGAACGCCGTTCCGTCCTTGCGCCTCAGGATTCCGCCCTCGCCGCGCACGGCCTCGGAGATCAAAAAGCTCTTGGCGTCGGGATGGAACAGCGATGTCGGATGGAACTGGATAAACTCCATGTTCGCGATCTCGGCGCCCGCGCGCCACGCCACGGCGACGCCGTCGCCGGTGGCGATCGGCGGATTGGTCGTAAACCGATAGACCTGGCCCGCGCCGCCCGTCGCCAGCAGCGTCGCCCGCGCGACATAGGGGCTGACCTCGCCCGTCGCTTCGTCCAATACGTAAGCGCCGCAGCAGCGTCCGTCCTGCACCACAAGATCGACAGCGTAATGATGCTCCAGCACCGTGATGTTGGAGTGCCGCCGCACGGCCTCCACCAACGTATGCTCGACTTCCTTGCCGGTCAGGTCCGCCGTATGGATGATGCGCCGCCGGGAGTGGCCGCCCTCGCGCCCGAGCGACAGATCGCCTTCGGGGGTGCGATTGAAGTCCGCGCCAAATGAAATCAGCTCGCGGATACTGTCCGGGCCTTCATTGACCAGAACGCGCACGGCCTCTTCGTTGCACAGCCCCGCGCCGGCGATGAGCGTGTCCTGCACGTGCAGCTCCATATCGTCATCCGGCCCCATGACGCCGGCGATGCCGCCCTGCGCCCAGTTGGTGTTGCTGTCCGTGCGTTCTTTTTTGGTGATGAGGGCCACGCTGCCGCTCTCGCAAACCCGCAGCGCGAAGCTCAGCCCCGCGCTCCCGCTCCCGATCACCAGATAATCGAATTGCTGCATCTGTGTACCACTCCCTCGCGGCGTCGCGTCGGTCACTTCCCGGCGAAAGACCGCCCCTCTCCATCCCTGGGCGGAAGACCGCCCGCGTTCGTCAGCGGAGCATCTTCGCCACCCGCGCTCCTAGTTCTTCGGCCATTCCCGGCGCGCCGCCCGCTTCCGCGCGGCGCATCAGTCCATCGTCCCCTACGAGCATGGCGCGCAGCATCAGTCCGCCGTCGATATGGCGCGCGTGCGCCCCGACCGGCGTTTGACAGCTGCCGCCGACCGCGCGCAGAAACCCGCGCTCCGCGCGCGTCGTCACAAACGACGCCATATCGTTCACCGCCGACAGCAGCCCGCGCACCTGCACGTCCGATTCCCGCGTTTGAAGCGCCAGCGCGCCCTGCCCCGGATCGGGGACAAACCACTCCGGGTCCAGATACTCCGTCACACGGTCGGCTAAACCCAGCCGCTTCAGGCCGGCGGCGGCAAGACAGATGGCGTCATATCCCCCATCCTCCAGCTTTTTCAACCGCGTATCGATATTCCCGCGTATCTCCAGGAACCTCAAATCGGGACGCCGCGACGAGAACAGCGCCCGCCGCCGGACGCTCCCCGTGCCGACCAGCGCGCCCTGCCGCAGCGAATCCAGCGTCGAACCGATCAGCGCATCACGCGGATCCTCCCGCTTCGGCACGGCGGCCAGCACCAATCCCGGCGGCATCGTATGCGCGAGATCCTTCATGCTATGGACGGCCAGATCGATCTCGCCGTCCAGCAGCGCCGTTTCCAGCTCCTTGGCGAAGATCCCCTTCTCGCCAAAGGACGCCAGCGGCACATTCGCCGCCTGCGTGGCGTCCCCGCGCGTGTTGATCGTGCGGATCTCGACCTCAAGCCCCAAATGCACCCGCCGCAAGGCGTCGGCGATGGTATTGGTTTGCGTCAGCGCCAGCGCGCTCCCGCGCGTACCGATGATGAGTTTTGGGTTGGGCATAATGGGTGAAGTGAGGAGATGGCCCTATTCCCTACTTCTTCCTCCTCTGAAACAAATCCGTCTTCACGTTCGCGACTCGATCCAAAAACAAAATCCCGTCCAGATGGTCGATCTCATGCTGCAAAACCACCGCTTCAAAGCCTTCAGACTCGATACGCACCGGCGCGCCGTTTGGGTCCAGCGCCTCGACGGTGATGCGCTCCCAGCGGCGAATATTCGCGGTGTAGTCGGGAAGGCTCAGGCAGCCTTCCCGGCCGATCTGCTCGCCGGTGTGGGCGACGATCGTGGGGTTCACGAGCGCGAGATAGCCGTGGCCGAGACCTTCGTGCTTGGGGTTTCGCCCGATATCGACGATGGCGACCCGGGTCATGGCGCCGATCTGAGGGGCGGCGATGCCGACAGTGCGCGGCGGGCCGGCGTCCATCGTGTCGAGCAGGTCCTGAATCAATTGACGAACCGCGTCGTCCACGACGCCAACCGATTCACAGGCCATTTTGAGGCGTGGATCGGGATAAAGAATGACGGGAAAAGCCGGCATGAGAGATTACAGCGCCTCCGCGTCGAGGCTTTGCACGGTGATGTCCACGCCGAGGTTTTTGCGCAGGCTCTCGATCTCGGCCGCGAGATCGGCGTCGCCGCAGGCGACTTCCAGCACCATCACATAGATCGGCGAACCGGGCGCTCCCGTCAGACGCGTGTCCATATCGGTGATATTGACTCCGCGCTGGGCGAGCCGCGCCGTGACCTCATAGACGATCCCGGCCTTGTCCGCGCCGTAAACCGTGAGCAGGTGATCGGGCGGCGTTTCCTCGCCGCCTTCGCCGCTCACTTCCTGGACGGTGACGGTCAGGCCCATTTCGCGGGCCACGGGCGTGAGGGCCGCTCGGCAGTCGTCGACGCTCACGTCGCTGGGCAGGCTCGCGGAAACCATGGTGGCGAAGGCGCTGTGCAGACGGGTCATGGTGGCGTCATCCAGATTGCCGCCCAGATCGAACATGGCCTTCGCCAGCGCGGCGACGATGCCCGGCCGATCCTGGCCCACGGCGGTGATGACAACGACGGAATTCATAGACGCTCCCAGCAATGCAAACTATTGGGGCTATTATACCCGGCGTCCGTCAGCCACGGAAGCGAACCGTTTCGCGCGTGTTTCGCGTTTATGATCCATCAGGACAGAGGGAGCCAAGCCGTGAATATCCACCGAACCTTAAGCAACGTCCTCGCCGCCGCCGCCGTCCTCGCCAGCCTTGCGCTGCTCGCCGCGCCGCAAACGGGCTGGATCGTGCGCGCTCAAATTAAGCACGTCTTCAGCCCGGGCAATCCTTGGGATCTGGACAAGAATGTCACGATCCCTGAATCGAAAAGCGACTACTCGGTGCAGCTCGCCTCGGTGCGCGGCGACGCGGCGCAGAAAACGCGGCAGGCTCGGGCGCTGGAGCAGCGTTTCCCAGACACTCCCTCGCTATACGCCAACACCATGCGTTACGCAACTGCGGGCCCGATCTCTCTTTATCGCGACGACCAGATCTACATCGAAGGCGCGACCCCGCCTGGGCCCGGTCAATTCCAGCCTCGCCGAATCCCAAGCTCCCAGGCGGACCTTGACGCATTCGACCGAGACGCCGCGAATGGCGAGCGCCTGGATCCCGACAACGCCTACTTCCCCGCGATGCGCGCGATCGGCCTGTTCGCGGCGCATCGGGATCCCGAAGCCCTCGCCGCCGTGCATCGAGCCGCCCAAAAGACGCAGTGGCGTGAGTATTACACGGATGAAGTGCAGGGGAATATGCGGAAGCGAGAGCTGGCGAACGGGCCGCAAAGCGAGATCGTGCGAACCGAGGTCTTCGCGTCCACGCTGTTTCCCCATTACGCCCGCCTGCGGGCCGTCACGCGGACGGCGACATACGCCGCCATGCAGGCGGAGATACACGGGCAGGCCGCGCGCGGCGCGCGGATCCGCCGCGACCTCATGCAGATCGGCGGGCTGATGCGCGCGCAAAGCCAGAGCGCGATCGGCGCGCTCGTCGGAATCGCGCTCACCCGCGAGGCGCTCAATCGTCCCGGCGGCGCCCCCTTCATCCCGGACAAGGACGAGCAGAAACCTACGTCTGAGCGTATCGACGCCTATTGCGCCTTCCTGCAAAGCCGCCACTTAAACAGCGATATCCCGGCGATCCGCGCGGAGTACGAAGCGGGAACGACGGCGCGATCGATCACCGACCGCGCCTTCGAATCGCACGGCTCGGCGCTGCTCCAGCCATTCCGCGACGCCAGCGATTCCTGGGCCGTGGGCGCCGGCATGCTCGTCAATTCCGTCTGGGCGCTGGCCCTCGGCGTCCTCGCCTTCCTGGCGAGCCGATCGCCGGCAATACGCCGCGCCGCCGCCCTGCCGCGCCGCCGCGTCGCCGGCATCTGGACCGGCCTCTTCCTCGGCGTCTTCGCTCTTTCTCAGCGGCCGCCGCTCTCCACGCTCAGCCCATCCTCCGAATGGCTGTCCATACTTCCCATCGTCTCCCTGAGCGCCGCGCTGCTGCTCACAGGCACCCTCCTCTGGCGTCTGCGCCGCCGACGCTCATTTCTCGGCGAAGCCGCGCGCGACGCCATAGCGGCATTCGCCTTCACATGCATCACCGGCGTCATCGTCATCACCCAGGTTACAGCTCTGGGCGAAGCCAACGCAACGGTCCAGCAGATCTTCGATATGTCCGGCGAAGATTCGCGAACGACTCCGCAGCCTTATCACCCAATCTTGCTGTTCGCCATCCCGCTGGAAATCATCCTGGTAAGCGCCGTGCTCGGCCTCATCCGGCGCATCCCTCTCTCCGTCGCCGTTGTCCGAAGCGTCACCCGGTCCGCGGCGGCCACCACCGCCGTCGGCGTCTTGATCTACGGAATCTGCGTGCTGGGAATCCTGCGCGACGAGCACACCCTGCGCCAGCAAAACGATTGGATCCTGCAAAACGAACCGCAGTACCTCGCGCAGCGCGCCCACCAAACGTGGCCCGGCGTCACCCAATGGCCTAAGAGCGAGTCATGAAGTGGGAGCGCCGCCGCTGGATCCTTCCCGCCATCGCGACGGCGACCTTGCTTGTCCTTCTCGCGATCCCACAAACAGGGTGGATTATACGTACGCACGCGTTGCATGTCGTCAGGTACAGCGGCGATCTATGGGGGCTGGATAGGCTGGCGATAAAGCTTCAAGGAAGGGAGCGTGTCGAAACAGAGGGCAAACGGCAGAGCGCCCTCATTCCGCTTTCCAGCGCAAACAGCTCTTATTCGCTTAACAGCGCAAAGTCCCTCGCCTCCGCGCGCCTGGCAGTGCGCCGCGCCATACAGGCCGAGCGCTCAGGTCACGCGAACGACGGGGTGCGGATTCGGCGAAGATTGATGCAATGGGGCGGCTCGATGCGCGCGCAAAGCCGGAGCGCACGCGGCGCCATGGTGGGCGTGGAGATCACAAACATCGCGATGATCCAGCCCGGCGGCGCGCCGGCAATTCCGGGAGATAGCGACGAAGCATCGCAGCAACGCCTTGCCGCTTACTGTCGCTTTCTCACTCATACCGGCCACAAACAAGATATTCCAGCAGTCGAAACAGAGGCAGCCAACGGAGAAGTCGCCCGATCGATCGTCCTGCGCGTTCAAGGGATCGACACGTGGGCGCTTTCTCCTGCCTGGGATCACCTCACGAAACTGTGGATAGCCGGCTGGATATTATCCGTAAACATCGCCTGGCTGATCGTCCTTGGACTGATTGGAGCGCTCATCGCCAATCGCCTCACGATGGACGATCATACGCCGCCGCGAAATCCCATTTCCAAGATCGCTTGGAAGTGCGCCGCAATTCTTGCCCTTTCCCTCACGCTCTGGTTGATGCTGGCGATTCAAGCCAAATCTCTCGCCGCCTCCGCAAATTACATATCCTGGTACGATCGAGAGGCCGCCAGGATCAATGGAAGCGAAGGCTCAATGATCGCTCGTATCCTCGTTCTGACCGCCGCCCCGATCCTGCTCGCCGCCTTTTGCCTGATCGCCGGCGTCGCGCAAAGACCATCGACGCCACGCACATTCGCGCAGCATATGGGCCGACTTGCATGGCCCATCGCCAGCATTCTCATTTTGCTTTACGGCGCGGTCATTCTCGAAACGTCACACGAAGAACGATTGCGAAACATGGAAGCGAGGGAGATCACCCAGAACGAATGCGCCTACTATGCACGGTGGGAACATCGGAAATGGCCGGGGATGACCGTGTGGCGCTAGCCTGCAAAGACTTTCGAAGTACAGCAGGGCCATAAACACCAGCAGATCTTATCAAAATTCGCAAATACTCTCACATGGATGTAAAGATCAATCACTTTCCAACAGGAGAGAATCGATATCTCTGGCTCCATGTAGAAGTCGGACGACTTCGACGCCATTGGCGAATTGGCGCGGGCATATGCGGGCTGGTAAACCGTATCCGTCCGACTTCAGGCATCTCAGAAAGCGAGCGAAGGGTCTCGTAAAACGCCTCATAAAATCGCGTCCCCACATTAGCCTCAGATGCTTCGGATATATAATCCGCCGCCGCATCCAAATCACGATCCGCCATGGGAGAGACGAAAGTTGGCCTAGTCATTGCGCTCCTTCCCATGAAAACGCTCAAGGAACTGCGCCTTCTTAAGCTCCAAATATTTCTCAGTAACCTCTATGGATGGCCCGCTATCAAGCCCTTCCAGTAGCAGCCTCTCTAGCTTCTCTTGCTCACGTCGCCTCTGATTCCTCGCGCACGAGGTCCCGAAAATATTCACTCGTCGTAGAATATCCGCCTCCAGTCACGCGTTCATCCACGAAATCTTTCATCGACTCGGACAGAGAGATATTGATCGTCGCCATGGCTCGCCTCCTTGCTCGATTTTACCATTCAATTGGCAATTTTTGGCAAAATCCGCCAAAGGAAAGACAAAATCACAAAGATCACTCACTCCGCCGGATGACCATCATCGCGGCGTCGTCGCGCAGAACATCGCCGGCGAAGCGGCGGACGCGGTCGTAGATGTTGTGGACGGCGACGCGGGCGTCGGGGGCGGGGGTGAGGAGTTTTTGTAGGCCCTCGATCCCGAGGAAGGTGTTGTGGATGTCGCGCGCTTCGGTCAGGCCGTCGGTGTAGAGCAGCAGCGAATCCAGCGGGCCGATCGTGACGGAGCGTTCGTCGAAGAACATTCCGGATTGGCAGCCGAGCGCGATGCCCTCGCCGACTTCCAGGGGCGATACGGCGCCGTTGGCGCGGCATAGGAGCGGGGTCTCGTGGCCACCGACGGCGTAGCGGAACTCGCCGGTGAGGACATCCAGAACTCCGTAGAACAAGGTGATAAAGCCCTGGAGGCCGCTGGAGTCAGCGCAGAAGACGTCGTTGACGCGGGAGACGACGGCGGCTGGATTTGTCGGGTCTTCCTGAGCGAAGGCGCGCAGGGTGTATTTGATCATCGCCGTTTGAACGGCGGCGCGCAGGCCCTTGCCGGAGACATCGGCGATCACGATACCCATGTGGGTGGGGTTGAGGCGGATCAAATCCAGGAAGTCGCCGCCGATGACGGATTCGTCGAGGCCGGCCTTATAGATGGAGGCAAACTCAAAGGAGCCCATGACCTGCGGCGTCTGCGGCAGCAGGCTGAGCTGCATGGTCTCGGCGGCGCGCTTTTCTTTGGCGTACAGCGTTTGCAGTTCGGCGAACAGGCGCGCGTTCTCCATGGCGTTCGCGGCCTGATGCGCGAAGCTCTGCGCGAGGCTGACCTCCGCCGGAAGGAAGGTGCGGGCGGCGCGGTAGTAGAGCGCCAGCACCCCCACGGTGTTGCCGCCGTACAGCAGGGGAAGCGCCAGCAGCGCGCGCGGCGCGCCGCGATCCAGCTCGCTTTCGGAGGCGCGCATGAGCGGCGCGTGCGCCATGTTGCCAATGACCTGGGCGGCCTGCTCCAGCATCACCATGCCCAGCACCTCCGCCTCGCGCGGATTGCGGCCGACCAGCGTTTCGGGAAACGTCAGCCCAAACTGCGCGCGCGTGGACCAGGCGCCGGTATGCGGATCGCGCACCCAGAACGCGTAGCCGTCGGTGTTCAGAACCCGGCGGGCGCTGGCCATAACGCCGTCCAGAACGCGGTTGGGGTCGAGCTCCGCCGCGATCTTATGGGTCGCCTCCTGGAGCGCCTCGGCCTGAGCCAGCAGGGCGTGGGTGCGCTTCGCCAGGCGGGCGTTCTCCAGCGCGACCGACGCCTGGGACGAGAGGGCGCGCGCGAATGCGTGCGATTCCGGGGACTGGGGACGCGGCTCGGCGTCCAGAAAGCACAGGATGCCGATCGGGCTGCGATCGCGGGAGCGCAGCACGAACAGAAATCCGGGCAGCGAAAGGACGTCGCAAAGGCTGTCGTTCAATCCGAGCGAGTCACAGACATTGGCGACATAGTGCCGATGCGGCTGCTCCTCATCTTCCGAAGGCGGCAGGATCGCGTCCATCTGGAGCGTGTGGTGGTAAAACGATTCGCGCATCGCCTTGGTGAGTGATTGCGAATCGTGGATGGCGAGCGGCAGAAACTGATCCAGGCCATCGTCGAACTCGTAGATCGCCACGCGGACACAGCCGAGGATGCCGGCGGCTTCGTCGGCGAAAAGCTGCATCAGGCGTGTGGAATCGGATGATGCGGCGATCGCCTCGCCCGTGCGGCCGATCAGGGTGCGCAGCATCTCGCCCCGCCGGCGCGCTTCCTCCATCATCCGCGATTTGGTCACGGCAATTCCGACCGTGGCGGCGAGAGCCGTCAGGATCTCCTCGTCCTCCTCGGTAAACCCCGGGCCTTCGCCGGACAGCTCGCCGCGATTGGCGATCATGACGACGCCGAGCACCTCGCCATTGTTAACAATAGGCGCAGTCAGAATACTTTCCAAGCGCAGGGCGGCGGCGGCGGAATCCACGGCCCATTCGCGATTGAGGGAGTGGAAGCGCTGGGGAGTCTTCAGGCGATTGGCGCCGTCGCGGCTGCTTTCAAAGATCCATTCCCGCACCAGGGAATGCAGGCCGGCGGGCAGGCCGTAAAACGCCTGGGCGATGGGGACGCACGCTTCGTCGTCGCTGAAGAGCCAGGCGGCGCCGTACTCGCCGTCCATCGCCATCGTGGCCTGGCGGACGGCCATTTGCAGCACGCGATCGGGAGCGTCTTCCTTCATGATGGCGGAATCGATCCCGTGCAGGGCGCGGAACTTCGCGTTCTGCCGGCCGACCCGCTGCTGCATGCGCTCCAGCGCGTTCAGCAGCGTCGGGGCGATCAGGATCGCCGCGAGCGCGGCGATCCCGTCGATGATCAGCATGAAGTGCAGGTCCGTGCGCAGCGTGGACGCTGCGCGCGGCGGGATAATAGCGGCCATCAGAATCCCGGCGACAGCGAACAGCGCAACGTTGGTCACGATCGTCAGTCCGATCAGGATACGTCGTTCGCCGCCAGGATTTAGAGCCGGTCGGTTGGGCATAGCGTCACAGGCCTCATACGGGAAGATTAGGGAGTACTTGCCGGTCGTCACGACAGTCCGTAAGAGACAACACGCAGGGTGTGCTAAACTTGGAAGCGCACTGGGAGGACGTCGCCGTCCTGAACGAGATACTCCTTCAGAGGATGCAAACCGCCGTCGGGTGCGGGCAGAGCGGCGTTTCGAAAGCGCGGACGCCCGAAGCCGCATCCTCGGCATCCGGAGCGCCGACGAAGAAGTCCGAGCCGACTTTCACTCAGTTTCTCCTTGAGTATTCCATACATTCGTCTAAAAATGTAAGGCGAATTCCTGCCGTTTATTCTTGAACGCGCGCGACGTTAAGACAAGATTGTACCTGAGGCGGCCGACAAACGATTTTTTGGCGCCATAATCATTATGCGCCGCCCATCGCCGGCCATTATTGACCAAGGGAGAAATATGCTTTGAAATTATGGAAGCGCCGGTTCGCCGGCGCCGTCCTGCTCGCGACAGGCCTCGTCTGTCCGCCGAGTTTGGACGCGCGCGCTGCGGGCGTGGCCGATGGAGCGGGCGGCTCCGTCTTGATGGAAGACCTGGACCTGCGTCCAATGACAACGGGCTGGGGCATTCCGATGCACGGCAAATCGATCGAGGGGAAACCTCTCACAATCGGCGGCAGAACATTCACTCACGGCGTCGGAGCGCACGCAAACAGCCTCGCCGCGTTTCAATTGAATGGTCAGTGTAACCGGTTTCTTTCCACCGTCGGCGTGGACGACGAAGTGGGCGCGGGCCGGGGCTCGATCGAGTTTCGGATAACGGCGGATGGAGCCGTCCGCTGGAGAAGCGGCGTCATGCGATTTGGCGACCCCGCAAAGAACGTCGATCTCGATTTGACGGGAGCGAAGACGCTCGTATTGGAAATATTAGACTGCGGCGACGGAACTGGTTACGACCACGGCGACTGGGCCGACGCGCGCTTTGAGATGAAGGCAGGACAACCGACAATGACACACGATCCCCGTCAGATCTGGATCTCCACCGCCCACACGGCGCTGGTCCTCCTCCCTGGCGACGACAAGAAATTGAACCAGATTCGCTACGGCGCCGCGACGAACACCGCTGCGGACGCAGGCAACGCCCCGATGGAGTACTATCCTCCGGCGGGCGACGGTCCGGTCGGCGAGCCGGCCCTGCGCGTGACGCACGCGGACGGCAACACCTCGACCGATCTGGTGTTCGTCAGCTCCACGACCAAAGCGATCGATTCCAATGTCACACAGACGCAGATCGAGCTCAAGGATCCGGAGTATCCGCTCTTCGTGACGCTCTTCTATAAGGCCTATCAAAAAGAAGACGTCATTGAGACGTGGACCGAGATCCGCCACGAAGAGTCGAAGCCAGTCACGCTCTATAACTTCGCTTCTTGCAGCCCCGTCTTCGCGCCGGGCGATTACTGGCTGACCCAGTATCACGGCGACTGGGCCAACGAAATGAACGTTTCGGAGACGAAGCTGGACTCGGGCGTCAAGATCCTGGACAGCAAGTACGGCATGCGCACGGAACTGGCGCGAAACCCCACGTTCCTGCTCTCGGCCGGCGGCCCGTCGAAAGAAGATTCGGGGGAAGTGATCGGCGGCGCGCTCGCGTGGTCGGGCAACTTCCAGTTCGCCTTCGAGGTCGACCAGCGCAATCGGCTGCGCGCCCTGTGCGGCATGAACCCGTACGCGTCGGAATATCACCTTAAGCCCAATACTCCGTTCGTGACGCCGTCGATGATCTGGAGCTGGAGCGGCTCGGGCAAGGGAGAACTGAGCCGAAACTTCCATCGCTGGGGACGCGCGTACGGCATGCGCGACGGCGACAAGCTTCGCCCTACCCTGCTGAATAACTGGGAGGCGACCTTCTTCGACTTCGACGAGAAGAAGCTGGTCTCGCTGTTCGACGGCGCCAAATCGCTCGGCATGGACCTGTTCCTGCTGGACGACGGCTGGTTCGGCAACAAGTATCCACGCAAGGACGACACGCAGGGCCTGGGCGACTGGGAAGTCACGCACAGCAAGCTGCCGCACGGGATCACCTATCTGGCCGATCAGGCGAAGGCGCGCGGGATCCGTTTCGGCATCTGGGTGGAGCCGGAAATGGTGAACCCCAAGAGCGAGCTGTTTGAGAAGCACCCCGATTGGGTGATCCGCCAGCCCAAGCGCGATCTCAAGTTCGAGCGCAACCAGCTGACGCTGGATCTGACGCGTCCCGCCGTGCGCGAGTTCGCGTTCCACATGGTGGACGACCTGCTCACGCAGAACCCCGGTATCTCCTACATCAAGTGGGACTGCAACCGGGGCGTCGCGCAGCCGGGCTCGCCGTACCTGCCCGCCAACGAGCAGTCGCATCTATGGATTGAGTATGTCCGCGCGCTCTACGATATCTTCGCGCGCCTGGAGGCCCGGCACCCGAATGTCGAGCTGATGCAGTGCTCCTCCGGCGGCGGCCGCACGGATTACGGCGCGCTGCGCTTCGCCCATGAGTTCTGGCCCAGTGACAACACCAACCCGGACAACCGCGTGATGATCCAGTGGGCGTACTCGCAGTTCTATCCGGCCATCGCGCAGGCGTGCCATGTGACGACCGCCGGCTCGGCGGGCCTGAAGTTCGCCTTCGACGTCGCGATGAGCGGCCGCCTGGGCATGGATGTGGACATCGACAAGCTCTCACCGGAAGACCGCCGCTTCGCGGCCGCCGCCGTCCAGACCTACGATTCCCTGCGCGACATCGTTCAGTTCGGGGATATCTATCGATTGCAGTCGCCGCTGGAAGGAACGCGCTCGACGCTGATGTATGTCAGCGACGACAAAAAGCGCGCCGTCCTCTTCGCGTACCAGATGAAAGACGGCGACGCGCCCACGGTCGCGCTCCAGGGCCTGAACCCCACGGGCCGCTACACGATCCGCGAGCGCAACCTGCGCGAGGGCGTGGCATCCAAGCTGGCGCAGAACGGCCAGACGATCGACGGCGAGACGCTCATGAAGACGGGGCTGGCGCTGCCGGTGTCGAAGACACATGACAGCGTGGTGGTGGAGGTGGCGGAGGAATAGGACAGGAGGGGCCCTCACCCCCGGCCCCCTCTCCCAATTTTGGGAGAGGGGGAGTCAGAGGGAGTTTTTCGATTTGGATCTTTGATCCAATATCTTACTCCTAACCCTCTCCTAGAATTGGGAGAGGGGGCCGGGGGGTGAGGGCCTCTGCTCCGTCCGGCCTTTTTCTACTTTCCTACCGCGCGCAGCACGAACGCTCCGGTCAGGGGTTTCCCTGGTCCGACTTCGATCTCGTGATCTCGCATCCACGACCGGCTCAGATCGTCCGGGCCGGACGCCGCGATTCGGGAGCTTGCGAGCAGCGTGACGCCGCCTGAGGCGGAGCGGGCGCGGCCGACGAGGGGCGTGTCGCCGCGCAGCAGGGCGACGCCCGCGCCGTCGGCTCCCGTCAGGGTCAGCCAGTGCAGGCTCGACTTGGACGCGAGGAACCGCGTGTCCCCGGCATGGCATTCGCCCGCCGGCTCACCCAAATTTCCCTTCGGATAATCCGTGAAGTACGCATCGCGGCTCCAGCGCATTTCCGACAGGGAGGGCGCGACCGGGATGCTGAGGCCCGCTTCCCAGAGCTCGGTGGCGGCGGCCGTCCAGTCCAGGGTCCAGGCGACGGAGATCTCGGCGTTCGGCTGGATGTCGTAGACCGTCGTCAGCTTGGCGAGATTGTCGCCGCCGGCCTTGGAGACGACCTGCGAGGCGACCGTCACGCGCACGGCGCCGTTTGACTGCGCGGCCGCAGTCACGGAAGCATTCTGCGTCGCCGGCGGCTGCGGAGCGCGGTAGAAGCCGTCGCCGCGCGCCTTTTTGGATTCTCCGAAGTTCAGAACCGAAGCGGACGCGATCAGATCGCGGCCGTTTACGGTCCATTTCTGGATCATGCCGGTGTGCTTGTCGAAGACGACGCTCTGGAGCGTATTCGTGACGCTGAGCGTGTCCGAAGCGTCGTTTGTGGCGAGCGTCGCGCCGCTGCTGAGCGCCGGCGGAGCGGCGGGGCTGGGCGTCCCAGTCACGAGGAGGCGCGAGGATGTGATCTCCGTTCCATCGGCGCGCAGGAATTGCAGGCGCAGGGCGGTCATGCCGTCCAGCGCCGGGAAGCTTGCATCGGTCGACTGCATCGGCGCGCACGAGAGCTTGAGGGTTCCCGTCTTGAGGGCCTTGTCGCCGTCCAGCACCGTCCAGCGGCAGGTGATTTCACTGAGATCCGTGAAGGTGTAATGGTTCGTGATCGGAACCGTGCATACGCCTCCGGCGGGATTGATCGTGCGCGCTCCGACGACGACGGGGCTGTACACGTTCTTGACGATCCACAACTCCGGTTTGGGAACGCGGTAGGCGGAGACGATCCCCTTGTTGTTCTCCTGACGCATGTGGTCGGTTCCGTAATAGAACTCGGTCTCGTGGTCGGGGAATTTGTCCGCGATTCCCTGACACTGCCACTCCCAGATGAACGATCCCAGGATCTTCGGCTGCTTCCAGAGGATATCCCAGGTCTTGATCAGCGTTTCCGACCAGAGATCGGAAATGCCGGGATCGTACTCCTGCTGCTCTTTCGAGTAGAAGGTATGCGGGTGCTCGGTGACGACAAGCGGCGCTTTGGCGGAATCCACGTCAATGTAATGCTGGAAGAAGTCCGGGCCGGGATAATGCGTGTCGCGAATCGGCTGTCCTTTGACATCCCACGGTCCCGCGCCGGAGGCGAAGGCGGGGCGTGTCGGATCGAGCTTCTGGACAAGATCGAAAACATCCTGGGTATTCGGCCCGACCGGGTTCTCGTTGCCCAGGCTCCACGCCAGCACACAGGCGCGGTTCTTATCCCGGCCGACCGTGTCCGCGGCGCGCGACAGCAGGGGCGCGTTGAACTTGGGGTCCTTCACATGGTCGTCGATCCAGCAGAACGGGACTTCGTCGAGGATATACATCCCCTTCTCATCGCAGAGCTCCAAAAATCGCGCCGCATGGTTGTAGTGCGAGGTCCGGATGGCGTTGATGTTCGCCGCCTTCATCATCGTCAGGTCTTGGCTCCACTCTTTGTCGGTCAGCGCGAACCCCTTGTCCGCCCAGAAGTCGTGGCGGCAAATCCCGGTCGTCTTGATCGCCTTGCCGTTCCAGAGCACGACGTTGTCCTGAATCGTGACCTGACGGAACCCAAAGCGCTGTTCGACGCGCTCGACGCTCTTGCCGTTCTGGGTGAGGTTCAGGACCACATAGTAGAGCGCCGGCTTCTCGGCCGACCAGAGACGCGGGCTTGTGACCGGCGCGGACAGCGCCACGGCGCCCGTTCCGTCGGCCCCAATCTGCGCCGTTCCGGAGAGGCGCACCGAAGTTGGGTTGCCGGCGGCGTCGGTCAGGATTCCGGATAACTGCACCGTGGCGCCCGGCTCGCCCTCGACGCTCACCGAGGCGTCCAGAGTGGCGTCCTGGTAGTTGTTGGTCAGAGGCGTCCGCACGGTAATATCGGAGACGTGGGTTTTGGGCGCGGCAATCAGCGATGTATCCCGGTAGATGCCGCCGAGGGACTGATAGTCGCCCGTTTCGCACTCGGAAGACGGCGTGGTCTTGCTGAGGCGCACGGCGAACAGGTTGCGCTGGCCGGGCTTCACCAGACCGGTCAGATCGACGTCAAACGCCGTATAGCCGCTTTCGTGATAGCCGGCCTTGCGGCCGTTGACGAAGATCTCGGCGCCGTTGAACGCGCCGTCGAACCGCCAGATGATCTTGCGTCCCGCCCAGGACGCGGGGACGGTCACCCAGCGCCGGTACTGTCCCACGGCGTCGTCCACGGCGTCGTAGGTGGGGATCGAATATCCGGCCATTTCCCAGTTGGACGGCGTTTGAAGATTGTCCCACTTTCGATCGTCGTAGTCGGGCTGCACGAAATCGTCGGCGTGCGGCGGGGGCGACAGATCCGGCGCGCCAGGCCGCCAGGTCACCAGGTTTCCCTGGTCGTCTTTGTACTGGACTCCCAGCTCGTATAGGGAAGCCCAGCCGGTCCCCGTGGTCCCAAGCACTGTCAGGCGCACGTATCGCACGGCGCGCGGCGTGATCGCCAGCGTCCCATTTCCCACGCCGGCGCCTTCCGCCGTGGAAGGCTGCGACAGCGGCGTCCAGACGCGCGCATCCGCGCTGCCCTCCACCTTGCATCGATACGTTTCCGTATCGCGCTCCCAGAGCAAATTCACGGCGCTGACAGTCCGCTCCTGCTTCAGATCGACCTGGATCCATTGCGGGAAGTCGCCGTTCGGGGCGCACCAGCGCGTTTTCGGATCTCCGTCAAAGGCGTTCTCCGGCGTGTTGCCGCCCTGGCTGCCGGAAACGCGGAAGCCGATGGCGTCGACCGACGACCGCGCGAAACGACCGTCCACGACCTGCCCGCGCGTCAGCTGAAATTTCCAAAGGCCGTTCATCGGCAAATTCCAGGGGTTGGCGGCGCGCAGCCGGTCGGGCGGAAGAGGAGTATCTCCCGGAAGCGGCAGCGGAAGACGCGCGGGCGTCACCGATGACGCAAATGCGGTGGAGGAAAATGCAATGGAAGAAATGGCCAATGCGCCCATCATCAGGGTGCTCGACAAGAACCGGGATCTGATCATGATTGTCCTTTCGGCGGCGCGCGGCGGCGCACTCAAACATTATATCACTAATGGATCCAAAATGGTATCAGCCGAAAATCGCACATTTTTTGGATCCAAAATGAAATAAATGGGACCTCCCAAGAGACTTTATCTCTATTCAGAGGGAATTAGTGGTACAATAGCGCAAAGCCCGGGATGAGCCATCACCGCCGGCGAGTGCAAGACTATGATCAAGAATGGCGCGGATGCAATGAAAATTCATGCGTTGAACACTGCGATTCCCTCTGGTCCGCCCGCATTGACACGCGGAGCTCTGCGGGCGACAGCGACCTTGCGCGAGCGCATCGCGTCGGGTTTTTATGGGACCGGAGATTGGCTGCCGACGGAGCGCGCGCTCGCGGAGGATCTCGGCGTCCACCGCCGTGTCATCCGCGCGGCGATTGACGAGCTGGTGCGCGAGGGGATGATCTCGCAGAAACCGCATTGCCGCCCCGTGGTCGGCCGGCCGGCAGAGACACGAATGTCGACGCCGGACAAGGAAGGCCCCGCGCTTCCCGCGTCCAATTTGATCGCGCTGATCATGTGGCATGGCGGCGGCCGCCTGGAGCGCGCCGGCACGGCGCAGGCTCGGATCTTCTGGGGCGTCAACGATCAGCTTGCCGAAGCCGGTTATCACGCCGTCTTCCTGGATCTGGGACGCAATCCCGGCGCCGAAGAGGAGAACGCGCTCCGCGAAGCCGCGCATCTCAATTACGCGGTGAATCATGGTTTCGGCGGCGTCATCTTCTACCCCTACGCCTATCGCAGCAATCGTACGCTGGTCAAATGGGTCAGCCAGCATATCCCCCTGATCACGATCGACCGGGTCGTCAGCGGCGTCGAGACAAATTTCGTCGGAGTGAACAACTACCAGGCGATGTTCGAGATGACCACACAGCTTTTGCGTCAGGGGCATCGCCGCGTCGCGTATATCACGAAGAACGAGCCGATTCATCCCGTACAGGACCGCCTCCAAGGATACATTGCCGCCGTGCGCGCCGCCGGCGCGCCCCAGATGGTCGTATCGATTCCCTCTACCGACAATCCGGAGGAGCCATGGCGGATCGTCGACGCCGTGTTCCGCCTGCCCGAAGGCGAGCGCCCCACGGCGGCGGCGTGCTTCAACGACTACACGGCCGTGAAGCTGGCCGAATATCTTCAGCGTCTCGGCCTTTCGATCCCCAAAGACGTCGCCCTATCGGGGTTCGACGACATTATCCAGGCGCTGCCCAGCGGCCTGGGCCTGACGACGGTGGCGCAGCCCTACGAAGAGATCGGCCAGCGCGCGGCGCAGCTGCTGCTCCGCCGTCTCGACAATCCCTCCATTCCCGCCGAATTCATCGAAATGCCCGCCCAAATCTCGCTGCGCGAAAGCACCCCCGAACTCACTCCCGGCGCGGATTGATCCCCGTTTGGTTTCTGCGTCGTCCTAAATTGTTTTTGGCTCCATCGCGCTGGCGCGCCTTAGCGTCGCTATGATGGAGCAGAATCGATGGTACAATATGAGGGAATCCGCCGCGTTCGCGGCGCGCCCTGTATTTACCGTCGATTACGAGCACTTTTTGGCGTTTCGCTTATGAACATCAAGACGTTTGACGCTACCAGCACCACAGCCGCTCCGCCCACGCTCACGCGGGGATCTTTGCGGGCGACCGCGACTTTGCGCGAGCGCATCGAATCCGGCTTTTACAGCACCGGCGAATTCCTGCCGACAGAGCGCGCTCTCGCGGAGGACCTCAGCGTCCACCGCCGTGTCATCCGCGCGGCGATCGACGAGCTGGTGCGCGAGGGAATGATCTCGCAGAAACCGCATTGCCGCCCTGTGGTCGGGCAGCCAGGCGAAGACACGCAGGCGACCGGCGCCGCAGTCGCACGCCCTAAGTCCACCCTGCCCTCCTCCAGTTTGGTCGCCTTGATTATGTGGCATGGCGCCGGCGGCTTGGAGCGCGCCGGCACGGCGCAGGCTCGGATCTTCTGGAGCGTCAACGATCAGCTCGCCGAAGCCGGTTATCACGCCGTTTTTCTCGATTTAAGCCGCCGCCCCGAGGGCGAGGAAACAGCGGAGCGCGAGGCCGCTTATCTCCATTACGCGCTGGACCACGGGTTTGGCGGCGTCATTTTCTATCCTTACACGTATCGTACGAACCGCGACCTGGTGAAGCAGATCAGCCAGCGCATTCCAGTCGTTCTGCTCGACCGCACGGTCGGCGGCGATGACGTGAACTTCGTCGGGGTGAACAACTACCAGGCGATGTTCGAGATGACCTCCCACTTGCTGCGTCAGGGGCATCGACGCATCGCCTATGTTACGGAAAACGATCCGATCCATCCCGTGCAGGAGCGGATGCACGGATATATCGAAGCCGTACGCGGCGCCGGAGCGGCCGAACTGGTTGTCACGACCCCGCTGGGCGGCGACAAAGACGATCCCTGGCCGATCTTCGAAGCCGTGTTCCGCCTGCCCGAGGGCGAGCGCCCCACGGCGGCGGTGTGCGTCAACGACTACAGCGCCCTCCATGTCGCCTCACGGTTAAGCACTCTGGGCCTGTCGGTTCCGGACGATGTCGCCATTTCCGGCTTCGACGATGTCGTGCCAGCGCTGCCTGGCGGCCTGGGCCTGACGACGATGGCGCAGCCCTTCGAGGAGATTGGCGTCCGGGCCGCGCAGCTGCTGCTCCGCCATCTCGAAAACCCATCCACTACAGCCGAGTTCATTGAACTCCCAGCTCGTATGACCATCCGCGAAAGCACCCCCGAGCCTAATTTCAATCCGGCGAGCTAATCGGGCTTCATCTTCAACGCTCACTGGATCCAAACCCCTTGAGTATCATTGGCCCATGCAGAATGGTTCCCAATTGAGGTCACTCAGTACAATCCTATGGACCAAAGCTCGCCTGCCTTGCTCGCTCATTTTCGCTTACTAGCCACAGTCCTTTCCCATCTTTTCCAAAAATCTTGAGTGTTATGTGAAAGTTTTTACGCGGATCCAAATATCTTCTTGACAATGGTACCAGTATATGCTAAACTAAGTCGATGGCGATTGGTACCAAATACATATGAAATTGTACCACCCCACTTTCGTTCGGCAATACATCATCGATATGTTGAGGTCATTATCGAAAGGACCGTATTCACAATGAAGAAGACATCCGTCCAATCAGGCTTTACTCTCATTGAGCTGCTCGTTGTTATCGCTATTATTGCGATTCTTGCATCGATTCTCTTCCCTGTCTTCGCCTCGGCGCGGAGCAAGGCCCGAGAAATCGCGACGCTTTCCAACCTCAAACAACTGGGACTGGCGACGGCGCAGTACCAGCAGGATTACGACGGCGCCAGCGTCCCCTTCCAGCAGTGGTCCGGACCGTCGTTCTTTGCCTGGGGCATCCTGCTGCAGCCCTATCTGAAATCGACCAGCGTTTGCTTCGACGTCCAGCGCACCGTTCCTTACGTCCAGATCGACCCAGGCGGCCAGTGGGGATGGAGCACCACCCTGGCGGCCAATCGCTGGGGCTACACCTCGGACGCGAATGGTCCCGGCGGGACGGTCTTCCCGGATCAGCTGGTGAGCCCGTCCACGCGCGCGGCGTTCTTGACCAACGGCGACCCGACAGCCCCGACGTTCGCCGGCCATCTTTATGATATGCACTGGGTTGATGGGGCGCGCGCATCCTGCCCGGATGTCAACGATTACAAGAACCCCGGCCACTGGGACTACGACCATCTTTATCAGGGAACCAAGGACTACCACCGAGGCTACCTGCCCGTACTCTACGCGGACGCGCACGCCAAGGCCGTCAACATCTCCCAGTACATCGGCGGGGATGTATCCTACGGCGCCTGTGAGGGCAAATATGTCTCTCCCGGCGTGAATGCTCCTAACGGCGCGGGCACGCAGGCGTCCAAGCTTCAGGAGTTCTGGGGCCGCTGGTGGACCTACCCGCGCGACAAGTAGGCTGAAACAAGTAGGCTGAAAGAGAAAGGCGCCGCATCGACGGGATGCGGCGCCGCGAGTCGCCGCTTTCGGCGAAAGGACAGTACGAATTTGAATGCAAAGCTCTCATCGAAAGCGCTGACGGGGATTGGCGTGTTAGCGGTCGGGGTGCTGGTCGGTCTCGTCCTTTATTTCCTCAAGGGGAGCGATCCCGCCGCGCAAGCCCCAATTCCGTACCAGAAGGTCGATTACGCGGCGCACATGCGGGAGATGAGCCAGTCGCAAAACCGGCCCGCCGCAATGGGGGATATGCCTCCGGGGACGGTTGTCGGCGAAACCAAGCCATAACTCATTGTTAGCGTCTCAGCAAAGTATTTATAGGATTTTACGCCAAAATAACCGCTTCGATTTTCACCGCCTCGTTCCTCTCAAATCGCCATCAAAGTCGAAGCGGCTATTTTTGAATGAGACCTAAGCCCAGAGATGGTAAACCCCGTGAGGCGATGAAATTTTCAGGCGAAGCGCGACAGTATCTTCGAAGATTCGCAGCTTTGATAAATTGGCGCCAAAACACCTCTTGACTCCGGGACCATTATATGTTAGACTGTCTATACCACTTTGGGACCGAAATTATTCAATGGACCCATTCTGAACTGCCGCGCGCTCATTTATTATCGACACGCGAAGTTACTACCGAAAGGACCGTATTCACGATGAAAAAGAAATCCTTACAGTCAGGCTTTACTTTGATCGAACTGCTCGTTGTTATCGCTATCATCGCGATTCTCGCCGCAATTCTTTTCCCCGTCTTCGCCAAGGCCCGCGAAAAGGCCCGCCAGATCTCCTGCGCCTCCAACGAGCGACAGCTCGGACTTGGCATTATGCAGTATGTACAGGACAACGACGAAACTTTCCCCGCCGGCAACCAGGGGCATTCGGGAGCAGGATGGGCGACGAACATCTTCCCTTACACAAAGAGCGCTGGTCTCTATCATTGCCCCGATGACTCCAACAGCGGCGGCATCGAAAGCTATGGCATCAATCAGAATCTCACCGGGGGTGGCGATGGAACTCGCAAATCCTCAATGACCCTCGCGGGCTTAAGCGCGCCGACAAGCACGATCCTTCTTGCTGAGACAACGCAGTACAGCAACTCTATCCCGGTTCCCGGAACGGTGCCGGACGAATGGTATAGCCCCGCTATCAACGGATTGGCCTGGAATGGCAACAACCCTGGCACGCCAGGAGCACCGGTGCAGAACATTGAATCCCCGGCCAACACGAATTTGGCTTACGGATTTGCGGGCGGACAGACCGGCGGAGGCCAAATAGGTCGTCATACCGATGCGGCGAACTGGCTTCTCTCGGACGGCCATGTCAAATACATCCGGCCGACGCGCGTATCCATTGGATATAACGCGCTTCAATCCACCAATGATCAGACCACCGTGGCGGGAACGGGCAACATCACAACAGGCAGCGCCGCCGGCACCGGCTTCACGGGCAACAGCAGCATCACCGGCGCGCCGTTTGACATTACTTATAGCGCCATCTAGTCAGCGATTGTTCATGCTCGCGCATGGGCGAAGTATATCGCTGAAAGCGGCTGCGTAAACACACAAAAGGCAGTGAGGCTACGTACAGCCTCACTGCCTTTTGTGTTTATCGATTTCTTTACCTGCGCCAAATCCGGTCAATTCAGACGCGGACATTTGGCTCCACTACACAGCACCAAATTTTGATGCATTTCGGCTTGGCGCCGTTTGCAAACACACAGTTGGATCGGGAAGAATAAAGCTTCCGTCTCTTGGATCAAGCGGCTGGACACGAAAAAACAGCGAGGCTGTACGCGCTACGCCTCACGGCGGTTCGCGGAACACCTCGCTGTTTCACTGTTTGTTGATTGAGCCGAAGCTCGTTCGTGACAGATTTTGGTTTGGGCGGATGGCGAAGAGAGCCATTCATGACCCACGGACAACTGTCGCCCGAAGGAGAGAATCCACCCGAAGGCTAAAAAGGCTTAGACTTCGCCACCGCCCTGTATACGATCGTTTGTCAAATTGTATGTTCCTCCTTCTGTGTTGAGATACTTATGGAACGCTCGCGGACGCCTGATTAGTTCCCTGGTCCAGCGCTTTTGGCTTCTTCTCTTTCCTGGCGCGCGACGCAGTCAAGGCGGATCGGCGGCTCATCCATGGCGACACAATCCGGAGTCCATTTTCCCGCACAAGACACAAATCTGGCGCCAGGATCGAGATTGCGGGGGCCTGGAAATCACGCGCAATTGCAGACACGCCTTCTCAATTCCGCGTTCGCCGCCTCAAGTTCAACAAGAACGTATTGGTGGTACAATAGAAGAACACACCGGCGCCAGCTTCGCGAGCGCGCCGGCGGCAATCTGATCTTATGACTATCAAAGCGCCACAAAACACGACACCGCCTGCGCCCGCTTCCCCCATCCGCGCGTCCCGCCGGGTCACGAGCATTCTGCGCGAACGGATCGAATCGGGCTTCTATGGCGCCGGCGATTGGCTCCCCACCGAGCGCGTGCTCGCGGAAGACATGCACGTGCAGCGCCGCGTCGTGCGCGCCGCGATCGACGAGCTCGTGCGCGATGGCCTGATCTCCCGACAGCCGAACTGCCGGCCCGTGGTCGCGGATATCAGCGCGATCTCGCCGGGGGGCGACGACGGAAAGCTCTCGCCGTCCGGAATCGCCTCCTCCCAGTTCGTCGCGCTGATCATGTGGCACGGCGGCGGCCCGCTGGAGCGCGGCGGCACGGCGCAGCAGCGGATCTTCTGGGGCATCAACCAGGCGCTTGGACAGGCCGGTTACCACACCGTCTTTTTGGATCTTGGGGGCGCGATCGGGGCCGAGGAAGAGAACGCGGCGCGCGAAGCCGCGCACCTGCGCTACGCGATGGAGCAGGGCTTCGGCGGCGTGATCTTCTACCCATACGCCTACCGCAGTAACCGCGAGCTGATCTATGAAGCCAGCCGCCGGCTGCCGCTCGTGATGCTCGACCGCACGATCAACGGCGTGGCGGCGGACTTTGTCGGCGTCGACAACCACCAGGCGACGTTCGACGCGACGATGCATCTAATCGAACAGGGTCACCGCCGAATCGCCTATGTGACGAAGATCGAGCCGATCCATCCGGTTCAGGAGCGAATTCAGGGTTACATCGACGCCGTGCGCGCCGCCGGCATCCCGGAGATGATCCTGCCGATCCCCTCGGACAGCAGCGGCGCCGATGGAATGGTCATCAACACCATCTTCGGTCTTCCGGAAGACCAGCGCCCCACTGCCGCCGTCTGCGTGAACGACTACGCCGCCCAGGCGCTGGCCGAACGCCTCCAGACCGCCGGCCTTTCCATCCCCCAGCACGTCGCCCTCACCGGTTTCGACGACATCGCCCAGCTCCTTCCCAACGGCCTCGGCCTCACCACCATGGCCCAGCCCTACGAAGAAATCGGCAAAAGCGCCGTCGATCTCCTCCTGCGCCGCATCAAAGACCCCAGCGCCGCCCCCGCCGCCATCGAACTCCCCGCCCAGCTCATCATCCGCGCCAGCAGCGAACGTGTATAAAAGAATAGTGTCCTATATCAAAATGACGCCTTCGGAATTCGCAGCCATTTTCAACTGCTGGTCAAGCGTTGCAAGCGGCAGAGCAAGACGCAGCGAAAGCTCTAAGTAACAAGCGTCGTATGCCGTGAGACCATGTTTTTCGGCGATGGAGCGAGTATCTGTGAGCGCACGAATACCCGTCTCTGCGTCGATAATAATAGGCAGCGAATTGAGGTTCGCAACAAAGACCTGAACCATTGAGGGCGTCAATCTTAAACGGCGCTGTCCCATCAGCAATGCATTCGTCATCTCGACCGGCCACAAAGAAGGGACGACGGCTGTCTCTCCGACCAGACGGGTAAGAATACTTCGAGTGTATGCCGTCTCTTCATCTGCAAACGCCCAGCCCAACGCGACGGAAGCATCCACGACAAATTGGCTCAAAAGCGTCTTCCTTCTTCGATCAATTGCTTAATCGACAATCCAGCTCCCAGTGTGGCCTTGGGAAAGTCCAGCATTCTCTGGACCGCCTCTTCCGCCGTGAGAGGAGCATCGGCGGCGACCGGCATAATTCGCGCCACGGGAACACCACGCTTCGTGATGGTTACTATCTCGCCTCCAGCGACTCGCTGCATCAAACTCGAAAAGTTTTGTTTTGCTTCAAATGTACCTATTGTCATAGCGTCCTCCTAGTTTCCATCTTGGAAATATTATACCCTTTCTGGACAGAATCTTAATAAACAGGATAGCAAGTAGCTCGAAGCCAAAACCCAGCAATTCTCCTAGTGTTCTTTTTTAGCCGCGCCGCCGATATCAAGATATCTGTCTTTCGATGCGAAGGGATCCGCGAGAGAATATGGACCTCGAAGAACTTTTGAAAACGACGGTCGCGCATAAGGCGTCCGATCTGCACCTCACCGTCGGCGCGCCGCCGGCGTTTCGTCTCCATGGCGAGATGGAGCGGCTGCCGTACCCGGATATGACGCGCGATGTTCTGCGCGCCATGCTGCTGAGCATTCTTACCGGCGAGCAGCAGAACAAATTTGAGGAAAAGCGCGATCTGGACTTCAGCATCGAAATTCCCGGCGTGGCGCGGTTTCGGGCGAACTTCTTTGTCGGACGGCGCGGCGAGAGCGCGGTCTTTCGCGTGATCCCGGCGGAGATCAAAAGCGTCGAGGATTTAGGATTGCCGCCGGTGGTGCGGGAGCTAGCGCGTCAAGAAAAGGGATTGGTGCTGGTGACGGGGCCGACGGGGTCAGGCAAATCGACGACGCTGGCCGCGATGGTCGATATGATCAACCAGGAGCGAGCCGCGCATATCCTCACGGTGGAGGATCCCATTGAGTTCGTGCATCAGCACAAGAAGTGCCTGGTCAATCAGCGCGAAGTGAAGGTGCATACGGAGACATTCGCGAGCGCCCTGCGCGCCGCGCTGCGGGAAGACCCGGATGTCATCCTGGTCGGCGAGATGCGCGATCTGGAGACGATCTCCCTGGCCGTCTCGGCGGCGGAGACCGGGCATCTCGTATTCGGCACCCTGCATACCTCCAGCGCCGCGCAGACGGTGGACCGGATCATCGATGTCTTCCCGCCCCACCAGCAGGCGCAGATCCGCACGCAGCTCGCCGAATCAATCCAGGGAGTCATCGCGCAGACCCTGCTGCCGAAGGTCGGGGGCGGACGCATCGCCGCGCTGGAGATTATGACCAGCACCGCCGCCGTCAAGAACTTGATCCGCGAGGGCAAGACGTTCCAGCTGCCGTCAATTATTGAGACAAACACCAATCTGGGCATGCAGACTCTGGATCAGGCGCTGCAAGCGCTGCTGCTCTCCGGACAGATCACTCCGGCCGCCGCCATCTCCAAAGGCATGCCGCCCGCGCTGATCGCCACGCTTCGGCTGCCCACGCTTCCCAGCGAACCGGCGTACGCGCCGGCCCCCGCGCCGGAGCCGCCCCGGCTGATCCTGACGGATGTGGCGCCCGCCCCGCGCGCGCCGATCCAGACCTTGGCGGACGACGACCTGGGCGACCTCAAGCCGATTGAGGGAAACCGCGCCTTCGGCCGCTAACCTCAAAAACTTTAGGAACCACGACCCCATGACTTCGATCAGCACAACTATCAGCAGCCTCGCCGCCACAAACCCGATTGTCGGCAACGCGGTCGCTTATGCGAGCAAGCAGAGCCAGATCCTTTCGACATTGTCGGGAAGCTCGGCCAGCGCCAGCCTGCAAAACCTGCTCGCCTCGGCGAACTCGCAGTCGCTCAGCGGCGTCACCGTGCTCCCCACACTGACAAGCTCGACAGCGGCGGCGTCCGACACGGCGAGCGCCGCCGCCAGCGCGACGGCGGCGTCGACGAGCACATCCGATTTCAGCGGAAACTCGGCGCTGCTGACCGCCGACAGCCAGTCGCTGGTCAGCAGCCAGCTCCTGTCAGGTCTGACCGGAGTCGGGGGGACGTTTTCCGGGACGGCGTAGCGTTCATAATGTTCACATAAGGCGGCCTCCGCCGCCGTCTCATCACCCGAAACTCTCATCCGGCTCTTCCCAGGCGCGGACGCGCTCCACCGCGCGCTTCCAGCCGGCGTAGGCTTTGTCGCGATGCGCTTTGTCCATCGCGGGATCGAACCGTTTGTCGAGCGCCCAGTTGGACTTGATTTCGTCGATGTTTTTCCAGTAGCCAACGGCGAGCCCCGCCAGATACGCCGCGCCGAGAGCGGTGGTTTCGGCGACTCTGGGGCGTTCGACGGCGACGCCAAGCAGATCGGACTGGAACTGCATCAGGAAGTTATTGGCGACCATGCCGCCGTCCACGCGCAGTTCACTCAGGGTGACGCCGCTGTCGGCGGTCATCGCCTCCAGCAGATCGCGCGACTGATAGGCGACCGCCTCCAAGGTGGCGCGCACGATCTCCGCCCGGCCGCTGCCGCGCGTCAAGCCCATGATCGCGCCGCGCGCATACTGGTCCCAGTAAGGCGCGCCGAGACCGACGAAGGCGGGAACAAAGTACACGCCGCCGCTGCTCGCGACCGAGGCGGCGAGCGCTTCCGTTTCGCCGGCGGCGCCTACAATTCCCAAGCTGTCGCGCAGATACTGCACGGCGGCGCCGGCGACGAACACCGATCCCTCCAGGCAGTATGTGATCTTGCCGTTCAAGCCCCACCCGATCGTCGTCAGCAGATTGTTCTTGCTTTCGACCGGCTTATTTCCCGTGTTCATTAGCAGAAAACAGCCCGTGCCGTAGGTGTTTTTGGCCTGCCCGACATCGAAGCACGCCTGCCCGAACGTCGCCGCCTGCTGGTCCCCGGCGATCCCGGCGATGGGCGCCGTCCCGTTAGCGCCGCGCAGACGCCCCTGGATCTCGGCGTAGATCTCGCTGCTCTGGCGCACCTCTGGCAGCATCGATCGCGGGATGCCCATCTCCGTGAGGATCTCGTCGTCCCACTCCAGCGTATGGATATTGAAAAGCATGGTCCGGCTGGCGTTGGAAAAATCCGTGACGTGCGCCGCGCCGGCGCTCAGACGCCAGACGAGAAACGTATCCACGGTCCCGAACATCAGCTCGCCGCGCTCGGCCTTTTCGCGCGCGCCAGGAACGTTGTCCAGCAGCCACTTGACCTTGGAGCCGCTGAAGTAGGCGTCGATCACCAGGCCGGTCTTCGCCCGAATCTTCTCCTCCCAGCCCGCGCGCTTCAGCTCATCGCAATAGCCCGCCGTGCGCCGGTCCTGCCAGACGATCGCGTTGTGGATCGGCGCGCCGGTGCGCCGGTCCCACACAATGGTCGTCTCACGCTGGTTCGTGATGCCGACGGCGGCGATGTCGCTCATCGTCAATCCCTGGTCCTGAAGGACCTGGACGCCGACATTGAGCTGGCTGCTCCAAATGTCCTCGGCGTTATGCTCCACCCATCCGGGTTTGGGATAGATCTGCCGGAACTCCTGGCTGCGCTGACAAAGCGCGCGCCCGGCATGGTCGAATATGATGGCCCGCGAACTGGTCGTCCCCTGATCCAGCGCGAGAATGTACTTCTCCGTCATTGGTTTCTCCTTGCTTGACATCGCCTGACCCGCACAGCCATTGCTTACGACGCCAATTTCTGCCGAACGGTCTCCGCTTCGACGACTTCTCCGGGAACACGCTGCTCGCCCTTTTCGATGAGAAAGCGCCGGATCCCGAAGTCGTAAGCGTAAATTCCGATCAGGCCGCCGATGATCGGCGCGACGATGGGAACCCACCAGTAGCCGCCGTCCTCCGTGAAGGGGACGGAGCCCCAGCCGAAGGCCGCCGTCAGCAGACGCGGGCCGAAATCGCGGGCGGGATTGATGGCGTATCCGGCCATCGTCCCAAAGCTCATCCCGATCACGACGACGATCAGGCCGACGACCACGGGTCCGAGGTTGCTGAGGGGAGACGAGTTGCGCGTGTCGGTGACGGCTCGGATCAGCAGCAAAAGAAGCGCGGTTCCAATCAGCTGGTCGATAAAGCCGCTGACGAGGTCGATCTTCGGATGCGTGAAGAAGATTCCATCCAAGCTGTTCTTAGCGGATTGGAAGTCGGGAAACTTGCCCGCCGCCACGAGATCGCTCGCGTGCTTGTCGATAAGCTTGTAGTAATCGAGCAGGGCGATTCCCGCGCCGCAGAACGCGCCGGCGACCTGCGCGCCGATGTATGGCGCGACCTTGCGCCAGGGCAAGTCGCCGCGCGCCGCGAGCGCAATGGTGACCGCCGGGTTCAAGTGCGCGCCGCTCAGGCCGCCGGCGACATACACTCCCATCGTGACGGCGAATCCCCAGGCGAACGTGATCATCAAAAAGTCGCTATTGCCGCCGGCCGCCACGGAGGCGACCACGCCCTCGCCCAGCGCGATCAAAACCAGTGCGCCGAGGAACTCCGCGACGAGCTCTCCGGTCAGCGTATTACGTCTCATGCTCCCTCTCCTTTGACGGCGCATCGTTACCGCCCAATGCGTCCCAATGTCATCCCGCCGTTCCGGCGCCCTTCGCCGGCTTCTGAACGGTCCGCACCTTCGCGTTCGCCCAATCGTCCCGATCCTTCTTCGCCGAATCCGCCAGAACGGGATCGCCGGGACGACGGCAGCCATCACGTTCGGCCCGTTCCTGATACTGATCGTGGACGATGCTTTCATAGGCCGCGACTTGCCGCGCGATCTCGGCGTCATCCCATCCCAATTCCTTCGCCATAATCCTCGCCACATCATTCGCGATATCCAGCCCCTGACCGCGCCCCTCCAGAACAAGGCGCGTGCGGCGGGACAGCATATCGTCCAGGGTTACCGCCATCTCATAGCGGCAGGCGTACACCACCTCGGCCATGAGATAGGGCAGGTCCGACACAATGCGCGCGCCAAAGCGCTCATCTTCATGCGCGATCGCCAGCACGCGCTGCAAGTTCACGCCGTAGTACGCGCCAAGGTGACGGGCGACATCCGGCGCGACGCCCAATTGGCCGCTTTCCATTCGGCTTCGGACCGTCGCCCACCCCTCGCTTCCCGACAGAGCCATCTTCCGGGTCGCGAGGGAAGGCTCTTTGCCGTCGCGCTTCGCGATGTAGTTCATGGTATCCTCGGCCATGCGCCGCCAGGTCGTCAATTTTCCGCCGACGATGGAGACCATGCCCGCCGGCCCGTCGAGCACCGCATGGCTACGCGAGAGCTTGGCCGACGACGCCTTGTCGGCGTTCTTGCTCTTGATCAGCGGCCGGTACCCCGAGTACGTCGCCAGGATGTCTTCACGCTTCAGCGTGATATTCAAGTAGCGATTGCAGGTATTGAGCAGATACGTCACGTCCTCTTCCGTCGTGATCGGATGATCGATGTCGCCGCCCTCGGTATCGGTGGTGCCGACGATCACTCGCTCCTCCCAGGGCACGATGAACAGCAGACGCCCATCGTCGGTCTCCGGCAGCACGATCGCCTTTTCGCTCATGGGGATCGTGTCGCGGGAGAAGATCAGATGGACTCCCTTGGCCGGCTCGACCGAAAGCTGAGACTCCAGGCCCGTCAATTCTTCGATCCGCTGCGCGAAGACGCCGGCGGCGTTGACGATGTGGCGCGCCTTCACCGCGTACGCCTTGCCCGTCACGACATCACGCAGCCGGGCCCCTTGAATGCGGTCGTCCGCGATCTCAAACCCCGTCACTTCCGTATAGTTCGCGGCGAGCGCGCCTTCGGCGACGGCCGTGCGCAGCACCGTCACCGTCAGCCGCGTGTCGTCCGTCTGCCCGTCATAATAAACAAAGGCGTGCTTCATGCCCTCGGTCTTCAGTACCGGGGCGTCCAGGCGCGCCTGCGCCAGCGAAAGGCGGCGGTGATGCTCGATCGACAGCTTGCCCGCGAGAAGATCGTAGAGCAGCAGCCCCGCCTGAACGATCAAATCCAGCCCGATCCCAAACGGCGGAACGATCGGCGAGCCGAGCGGCCGCTTGTTCCATTGGTAAAGGGGAAGCACAAAGCCCAGCGGATTGACGATCCAGGGCGCGTTTTGAAAAAGGAGCCCCCGCTCCATCAGCGCCTCGCGCACCAGGCTAAAGTCGAACTGGGGCAGATAGCGAATGCCCCCATGCACCAGTTTCGTGGACTTGCTGCTGGTCCCCGAGGCGAAGTCCCCTTTGTCCACAAGGCCGACGCGATACCCGCGCGCGGCGGCGTCCATCGCCACCGACACCCCGGTGATCCCGCCGCCGATCACCAGCACATCCACCCCATCACGCGCCATCCGCTCCAGCCCAGCGGACCGCTCTTTCGCTGAAAACAAATCCATCACGCGCTACTTTCTGACGAACAATATTGCATCAGTGGCAACAAAACTTACGGTTCCAGGCGCGGCGCCTTTTCATGCTTCTTGTGTTTGCCGATTGAGTCTAGTATAATAGAGTTACCCCATAAAGTCAATGACAGAAACGCAATATTTTTAATATTTCACGCAAAGAAACGCAAAAACAGGCAAATCATGCTCAAAGAAGAACGACAGCAGCGCATCCTCGCGATCCTGCGCAAAAATGGGAAGGTCATCGCGACGGAGCTGAGCGCGTCTCTCAATACCTCCGAGGACACCGTGCGGCGCGATCTGAACGAGATGGCGGAGGCCGGTCTGCTCCAGCGCGTCTACGGCGGCGCGATCCCGCGCACGCCGACCATGCTGGCGTTCCACGCGCGCGAGCAGGAAGCCATCGACGCCAAGGCCGCCATCGCCGCCGCCTGTCTTCCGCTGTTTCATGACGGGCAGGTCATCATCATGGACGGCGGCACCACGGTCCTCCAGGTCGCGAGGAGCCTGCCCGCCGAACTGCGCGGCACGGTGATCACCAGCAGCATCCCGGTCCTGCAAACCCTCGCCGAGCATCCGAATCTTGAAGTCATCGGCGTCGGCGGGCGCCTGTTCAAGGAGTTCCAATCCATGAACGGCGCGCACACGGTCGCCGCCTACCGCGCCTTCCGCGCCGACATTGCGATCATGGGCATGAGCGGCATGCATCCCGATGTCGGCCTCTGCATCCTGGACAACGAAGACGCCGCCGTCAAAGCGGCGATGGTCGAAGGCTCCCGCGAAGTCGTCGCCGTCTGCGCCAGCGACAAGATCGGCGCCATCGCTCCTTTCATCTTCGCCCCCGTGTCCGCTCTGACGCATCTCGTCACGGACAGCGAAACCAGCGAGGAGGCGCTGGCGCCCTACAAGGAGATGGGAATCACGGTCCTGCGTGGGTAAACGCTGGGTATCATCTCCCCATGAGCAATCCCCTCACGATCACCGCGTTTTCCACGGCGCTCTATTCCACATGGATCTTCGTCGAAGAGTTTCGGCTGCTGCTGGACGCCGGCGACGGCGTGTGCGCGGGGCTGCTTGGGAAGAGCCGCAAGATCGACTGGGTCGCGGTCACGCACGCCGATCGCGACCATATGACGGGCCTGCTTCAATTGCAGCAGCTCAACGCTCACGACGGTAAGCCGCAAATCTTCTACCCGCGCGACGCCGGCTCATTTCCGGCTTTTGGGGAGTTCTGCCGGCAATTCGATCCCCGCTCCGGCCCCCAAATCACCTGGTCACCTATCGAACCGCGGCAGTCGTACCCAATCGGCGATTCTCTGCGAATCGAAGCGCTGCCCAACAACCATATCCAGAACAGCGCTCAGATCAAGAGCGTCAGCTATCGGGTGCTGCGTGAGAAGCGAAAGCTGAGGGAGCAATTTCGTGATCTCTCGCAGGCGGAGATTACGGCGCTGGCGCGCCGGGAGGGCTCCGACGCGTTGATGGAATCCCACACGGACATTCTGCTGTCATACGCCGGGGATATCGGGCGAACGGCGCCCGATCCATGGCTCGGCAGCCAAATCCTCATTCATGAGGCGACATTTCTCAGCGAAGAAGATTCCGGAGTGCTTGCCCAGAGCAAACGGCACAGCCAGATGCCCAAGCGTAATCAGCACAGCGTGCTGCCGGACGTACTCCAATTGGCGAAGGACGTGCAGCCGGAGGTTTTGGTCCTCAACCATTTCTCTTCGCGTTACTCGCCGGAAGAAATTGAGGCGACTGTCGTGGAGGGAGCGGCGTCCTTGGAGCTGACATTCCCCATCTACGTCATCCCTCCCGGCCGCATCGTCCGCGACCTGCTCCGGCAGCCCCCTGTCTGGCCGCGCGCCGCTCCTTCTCCCGATGAACGCTCTTGAGATCGCGAGTAAGCGGCGAGCGCGCCTTGACAAACCGGCGCGCCCCTCCCCATAATTTGGATAGTATCCACAGCCTGCCGCGTGACGCCGCAGGCTGTTCCCATTTTGCAGGAGAAAATCCATGACGTTCGATCCCAAACACCGCAGCCGGACCATCACCGACGGGCGTGATCGCGCTCCGGCCCGCGCCATGCTCAAAGGGACCGGGTTCTCCGACGAAGACCTGCGCAAGCCGATCATCGGCGTCGCCAACACCTGGATCGAGACGATGCCGTGCAACTTAAACTTGCGGCGTCTCGCCGAAAAAGTGAAGCAGGGAATCCGCGAGGCGGGCGCGACGCCGCAGGAGTTTTGCACGGTGGCGATCAGCGACGGCGTCACCATGGGAACCGAAGGCATGAAGACCTCGCTCGTCAGCCGTGAAGTCATCGCCGACTCCATCGAACTGGTCGGGCGCGGGCATATGTTCGACGCGGTCATTTGCCTCGTCGGCTGCGACAAGACCGCCCCCGGCGCCGCCATGGCGCTCGCGCGCCTCGATGTCCCCGGCATCATCCTCTACGGCGGCTCCATCGCTCCCGGCCGGTTTCAAGGCCGCGACGTGACCGTTCAGGACGTGTTCGAAGCGGTCGGCGCGAACGCCGCCGGCAAGATGAGCGATGAAGACTTGCTCGATCTGGAGAACCACGCCTGCCCCGGCGCGGGCGCGTGCGGCGGTCAGTTCACCGCGAACACCATGGCGATCGTGATGGAGTTTCTCGGACTGTCGCTGATGGGCAGCTCTGGTGTCCCGGCGGTCGATCCCAAGCGCGATGATGTCGGACGGCTCGCCGGCCACGCCATTGTCAAGCTCTTAAATTCGGGCGTCAAGCCGAGCGACATTCTCAATCGCAACTCCTTCGAAAACGCCTTCCGGGGCGCCGTCGCGACCGGCGGCTCGACCAACGCCGTTCTGCACCTGCTGGCGATCGCGCGCGAGGCGGGCGTCCCGCTCTCCATCGGCGATCTGAACAACATCAGCATCGACACGCCGATCATCACGAACCTCGTTCCCGGCGGCAAATACGTCGCGGTCGATCTGCACAACGCCGGCGGCACGCGCCTGGTCGCCAAGAACCTTTTGGAAGGCGGTCTGTTCCACGGCGACGCCCTGACGCCCTCCGGCAAGACCATCGCCGAGGAAGCCGCCCTCGCCGTCGAAACCGAAGGCCAGCAGGTCGTGCACACCACAGATCAGCCGTTCAAGAAGAACGGCGGCCTGATCATCCTGCACGGCAACCTCGCCCCCGACGGCGCCGTGATCAAAGTCGCCGGCTACGAACGGATGCTGCACACCGGCCCCGCCCGAATCTTCAACCGCGAGGAAGACGCGATGGACGCCGTGACCCACCGGCGCATCCTGCCCGGCGACGTCGTCGTGATCCGCTACGAAGGCCCCAAAGGCGGCCCCGGCATGCGCGAAATGCTCGGCGTCACCGCCGCCATCATGGGCCAGGGCCTTGGCGCCGACGTCACCCTGATCACCGACGGCCGCTTCTCCGGCGCCACCCGCGGCCTTTGCGTCGGCCACATCGCCCCCGAAGCCGCCCACGGCGGCCCCATCGCGCTGATCGAGGAAGGCGACATCATCACCCTCGACATCGAAGCCCACACCCTCAATGTCGCCATCACCGACGAGGAGATGGAGCGCCGCCACAAACTCTGGAGCGCCCCCTCCCCCCGCTACGAAACCGGCGTTCTGGCGAAATACGCCGCCACCGTCTCCAGCTCCTCCGAAGGCGCGATCACGCGCCCGGTGTGGAAGTAAGCACGGAAATAAGAGAAGCAGAGAACGGTCTCCTGCTTCTCACTGCGAAACTTAGTATAACAGAAATTAGTATAAGCATAATTATACTAATTTCTGTTATACTAAATCCATGGAGAATGCTTCCCCTTTTTATAACCGCGTCCGCGAGCGCAAATCACTGGCGGACGCACTGAATTCGCCTCGCTCTGAGATGCTGATTGTCTACGGACGTCGGGGCGTTGGTAAAAGCGCGCTGTTGGATCAAGCCCTGAAGGACGCCAATTTGCCTTCGCTTTATTACCGGGCAACCCGGCGTACTCTGGCGCTCCAGTTGGAAGCGCTGACGGACGCCGCGCGCGAGGCGTTTCCAGACGCCTTTCTTGGACAGTCATTCGAATCGCTGACAGTCTTCTTCGATTTTCTCTCCCATTACGCCGCGCAGCGCGAAGACACAGGCAATCAATCTCCCATTGCCGTTGTCATTGATGAACTTCCTTATCTCGCAGATGTTGATCCGGGACTCTTGACCGTGATCCAGCATTGGTGGGACGCTAACAAGCGACGCCCCAATCTCAAGATCTTCCTCGCGGGCTCTTATGTCGCTTTTATGGAGCGACAGGTGCTCGACGCCAGCGCCCCGCTCTACAATCGCCGCACCGGCGCGCTCAAGCTGGAGGCGCTGGACTATGCCGAAGCCGCACTCTTCTTTCCCCGCTACTCTCCGCAGGAAAAAATGGCGGCCTATGCAATCCTTGGCGGAATGCCTTCTTATCTGGAACAGTTCGATCCCGCTCAAGATATCGCCGACAATCTTCGCGCGACGGTATTAAGGCGCAATACTTATCTCTCAGAAGAGCCTGACTGGCTCCTGCTGGAGGACCGACGGCGCGACGTGACCCATGGATCGATCCTGCGCGCGGTGGCGACAGGGCAGCGCAAGCCATCGGACATCGCCCGCGCCATCGGGAAAAACTCGGCGCAGGACATCGCCCCGCAGCTCGCGTCTCTTCAGGAGCAAGGTCTGCTGATTCGTGAAGTCCCGATCACCGAGATGTCCCAGCCTCGTTCACGCACATCTTTGTACTATATCGCCGATAACTATCTGGATTTCTGGTATCGATATGTCGATCCCGCGCGGAGCTTGATCGCACGCGGCTTGGGAGAACGAGTTTGGGAGCAGACAATTTCGCCAAATCTCGGCGAATATATTTCACGGCCCAGCTTTGAGCGCGCCAGCCGTCAATTTCTTTGGCGTATCTTGGAGAATTCGAATTCCGAAGAATTTACCGATCTCTCATTTGTGAATGTCGGCACATGGTGGGGGGCGGGAGACCGTGAAATCGATGTCGTCGCGACCAATGAACGCGGTCAAGTGACGGTGGCCGGATCCTGCAAATGGACGGAAAGTCCCATGGACGTACGCGAATACGCCGCGCTGCAAAGCGACCTGGCGCTCGCCGGCCTGACGCTCAGCGAAGCGCCATGGTGGTTCTTATTTTCCCGCTTGGGGTTTTCACCGCATCTTACCGAGATTGCCGCAGCGCAAAATCCACGGCGGCTGATTCTGGTTGATTTAGATCAGATGTATCGTGTTTAGCGGTTCTCCTTGCGCCGAAACCGTCCGGCGGTTTCTGGTATAATCCACACGCCGGCCAGAGAATCCCACCCCCTGTAAGGAGCCTTCCTTGACGCAAATAGATCGAAGCCGCCTCCGATGGCCGGACCGTATCCCCGTGGGCGTTTGCCATCACGCCGCCTTCCATACCCAGTCGCCGCCGCAGACGCTGCCGGTTTATCGGGAGTTCATGCGCGGTGAGATGGAGCGGATCGCGGAATCGGGATTCAATGCGTTTGTGCTAGAGTGCGGGTGGAACGAGGTCGAAACCGGCGACGATGTTTGGGACTTTACGCGCGTCGACGCCGTTCGAAATCTCTGCCGGGAATATGGGCTTTCGATTGGACTATGGATCTTCGCGGAGCTTACTCCCGTCTGGGTGGCCCGGTCTTATCCCGAGGCGCTGGCTGTCTCCGCCAGCGGATATCGAAGCGACTCGCACAGCTACGCCCATCCGACGGGGCGTCGATTGGTCCAGCGGCTGATCGAGAAGGTTTTGGAGAGATACGGCGATGATCCCGGCCTGATGGGCTGCAACATCGGCGTCGAATCCGGGTTCCACTGGCTGCAAGTTCCCGACTCCGATCGCTATTGCGACACTCTGTTCGACTATAATTCGGCGGCCATCGACCATTATCGTGAGTGGCTGCGACTCCGTTATGAGACGCTCGATGGGGTCAATCTGGCGCACCGAAGCGCTTACCCAGAGTGGGAAAGCATTGAGCCTCCGCGCGCGCGTCCGATGCTTGAATGCGCGCGGATGCGTTCGAGTCACGTTCCATGGCTCGACTGGCGACAGGCCCAGTGCGATATGATGACGGATTATCTGGCGTTCAAAGCCGCTTGCGTCCGCAAGGCGGCTCCGCAGGTTCCGGTTTCCGACCAGAGTTACGAGATCCATCCCGCGCGCGGCGGCCAGGATCTGTGGAGCATCTCGGCGGCGATGGATGTCGTGGGGACCAGCATGTTCACCAGCAACGCTCCCGGCGATTATATGCGCGGCAACTATCTTCAGGATTATCACCGGTCGTCGGCCAAAGACCGGCCATTCTGGATCTGGGAGCTGCGCGCCGGGCAGAACGCCTGGGGCGTCACCAATTGGGGGCCGCCCGTTCGCATGACCGATATCGCCCGGTTCACATGGCAGGTGCTGGGCCAGGGCGCGAAGGCTATCTTTTACTGGAACTGGCGCCCGCATCTGGGAGGCGTGGAGGTCGGCGGCCATGGGTTCACCGAGCGGGACGGCGCGGTCACCGACCGCGCGCTGCGCGCCGGACGCATTGCCAGGGCGCTCCAGGATCCGGCCAAGAACTTGCTCCGTTTTCAGATGCCTCCCGCCAGAATCGCCATCCTGGATAGTCCCGCATCTCGCATTGTCGCCGAGGGTGAAGGCAGTGATACGCTGGTGCTGGACGCGCAGCGCGGCCTGCACGCCCTATGGAAAGCGCAGGGCTTCCCCGTCGATTTCGTGTCGGAGGACGAGGTGCAAAACGGAGCGCTGGAGCGTTACCAGCTATTGGGACTTCCCTTCCAATATCTGATGGGCGCTGAATGCGCGGACGCCATCCGGGACTGGACAAAGCGCGGGGGAACCGTGTTCGGCGGGCTCTGGTGCGCCGCCAAGGACGCACTGGGATACGGGCAAGCCATCGTGCCGGGACACGGCCTGGATGAACTCTTCGGCGGACGCGAAGTGCGCGTCGAACCGGTCTTCTCCTCGGCGGATCAGCCCGTGACGAACTTTGGCGCGGCCTGGAATGTCGGCATTACGGGCCGGCCGCGCTTTCGCTGGGCCGACTGGCCGCAGGGCAAGCCGCCGGCGAGCGATCTTGCCGGATACCGATACGCCGCCGCGCTGCGCCCGTATGAGGGGGCGCGCGTGCTGGCCGTCAACAGCCTTGAGGAGCCGGCGGCGCTGTGGAACGCCTGCGGAGAAGGACAGGCGATTTTATTCGGCAGCCTCCCCATCGTCGAGGATGAGTTCGCCGCGTCCGGTCTCGCAGCGCTCGCCGCCGAGGCCGCCCGCGCCGCCGGCGTGAAGCCGCCGCTGACCATCATGAATCGCGCGGGACGGCAGTGGGAGGCCAAACTGCTCGTCGGCGATCGGGGCGACGCCGTGGTGATCGCCTTAAATATGCAGCCGGAAGAGGCATGGATGGAAATCCATATCCCGGGACTTTCGATATCGCGCGCCATGGATTTCGAGACCGATGAGCCCCTGTCCCTCCATTCCGCCCATGACGGCGTGACGCTCTCGATTCGTGTCGCCGGAGGCGATGCGCGCGCGGCGCTCTGTCTCCCCCAATCGCTTCAGGAATAAGGACCATCTATGAATTCATTCCTTCAGGACATCTACGGTCAGCCGGACGCCCTTCGCCTGGCGCTGCGCGCCTGCTCCGGGTCCCTGAAACCCGATCTTGAGCGTGCCGCAGATCGGATACGCCAGGCTAACCGGGTGGTGCTGACCAGCATGGGCAGCGCGTATTACTCCTGTCAGCCCCCGGCTTATGCGCTGCAAGCGCTGCATCCCAACGTTCAGCTCTGCGAAACCGCGGACCTGCTCGAACGAGACGTATTCCCCGACTCCCTCACGATTATCCTCTCCCGATCCGGCGAAAGCGGAGAGATCGCCGAGTATGCGCGGCGGATACGCGCGCGTGGCGGCGATCTGATCGCCGTGACGATGACGCCCGGCAGCACCCTGGCCGAAGCCGCCGATTTGGTGATTCATAACCCCTCGCCGTTCGACGGCTTTATCTGCACGAAAGCCTACTCCACCCTCACGCTGATCGGTCTGATCCTCGCGCGCATGGTGAATGAAACGTTCGACGACACTTTGATCCAGCGCCTGGAGCAGCTGTTCGATCACATGGAAGCCACGCAGGAGGAGCTGGATCGACAAATCGGCGCGCTTCCGGCGCTGGATCGGCTGGACGGCGTGACCTTGCTGTCCCACGGATCCGGAATCGCCACCGCATGGGCCGGCGCGCTCTGGATCGAGGAGGCGGCGCGTATCCGCGCCTCGGTGAGCAGTTATTCTGCATTCCGCCATGGCCCCATCGAGCAAGTCGAACCAGGCTTCACGGCGATCGCGATCGATCTCGAGCCGGATGCACAGTCGCGCGCGGCGCGGCAGGAACTGGAAGCGCGCGGCGCGCGCCTGATCACGGTGTCGCCCGAGGGAGAAGAAGACGCGACTATCGCATTGCCGCTGGAAGGTCTTCCGGCGGAGTTCCGCCCTATCGCCGCCGCCCCCACCCTCCAGCTCTGCGCGCACCACGCGGCGCGGCTTCGCGGGCTGAACGCGGGCGATATGCGATATCTCAACTGGGTGGTGAAATGACCGACCAGGACCCGCGATACGCCATTGGCGTGGATGTCGGCGGCACGCGCACGAAAATCGGCCTGGTCGATCTGGATCGCGGCGTGGTGGACGCCCTGTCCGTCGAGCCGACCGTCAAAAAAGACGGCCCGGCGTTTTTGGACAGTCTGCGGCGCGGGATCGCAACAGTAACCGCGACGCGCGGCGTACGCCCCTCCGGAGTCGGCATCGCGGTTCCAGGATTCGTGGATACGGAACGCCGCCGTATTTCTGACGTATGGGACGATCTCGATTATCTGAACGCGGACGGCTTTCCCGCGCGTGCCGCCGAGGTCCTGGGCTTGCCATGCTTCTGGGACAACGACGCCCGCTGCGCCGGCCTGGGTGAATCGCGTTACGGCGCGGGCGCCGGCGCGCGGAGGCTTCTCGCGCTGACGCTGGGCACCGGGGTCGGCTTTGCGTTCCTGATCGACGGACAATTTCCAGAGCTCTCGCCGGTGACTCATCTGGGCGCGCATTTCCCGCTGCGCTCCGATGGCCCGGAGTGCTGGTGCGGTCTCCAGGGATGCTTCGAGGCGCTTGTGTCGTCATCGGGCCTGCTCGAACGCATCCCGCCGGCGCTGCGCCCGCGAAGCTCCTCGGAGATATTCGCCGCCGCGCTGGAAAGCCCTCCGATCACCCAAGCCGTCAAGGAGTATCTCGACGACCTTCGCCTCGGCCTGGAGATATTCGCGCGCACGCTGGCGCCCGATGTGATCGTACTCGGCGGCGGCGTCTCCCATCGCCTCGGACATTATCTGAACGACCTTCAAATCACGATCCAGCCCTACGCCGGTTATCAGGCCGTGACGCGCATTTCCGAGCTTCAAGAATCCGCCGGCGTCATCGGCGCGGCCGCCCTGACCGCCGGGTAACGGCTCTCTTATGCGCGCGTCGTGATTCTGAAGCGCGCGATGTAATCGCCCAGCGCCTTGGCGTCCTGGTGGGCGTCCGCCAGGGCGACATAGCCGTCGGGCCGGACGAGATAAAGTGCGCCTTGCTTTAACCCGGCGTCCGCCGCGTGGTCAGTCCAGGGGAACGAATGCAGGGGAAGATTGGCGCTCTGGGCGGCTTCGCGCAGGGCTTGGGTCGCTTCCCCGTAGATGTGGACCTGCCAGTCAAGGGATTTTAATGGCGTGAAGTTGTCGGAGCCGTTGTTCCCGGGAACCCAGGGCAGGCGGTCGCCGCCGTGGATGTCGCCGGCGCTTCCGTGACTCAAGGGACTCTCGGGGTAGTGCAAACGCGTCTGGGAAACGAGGCGATAGGCGCCTTCCCGCATTCGGGAAAAGCCGAGCAGGAACGGGGCGAGGTGCGGGATGATCCATTCGCGCAGGACTTGATTGCCCGCTCCCTGCCCGACTCCGAGCTGGAACACCCGATCCGTTGTCGCGACTAACGAGCGGGCGAAGGCGATGCGTTCAGGCTCGTAGGCGCCCAGAACAGACTCGGCGGCGCGGTTCTGAAGAACGGCGGCGAGTTTCCAGGCGAGGTTAACGGCGTCGCCGATTCCCGTGTTCATGCCCTGGCCGCCGGCGGGGCTATGGATATGGCCGGCGTCGCCGGCGAGGAAGGCGCGGCCCACCCGGAAATGCTCCGCCACGCGGTGGTGGACGTGATAGGTGGAGAACCAGTTCACCGCGCCCACACGGATCCCGACAAGTTCCTCGACGGAGGGCCGAATGTCCTCGAAGGTCAAATCGGTCCGGCCCGCCAGCGTGCTTGGAACAATGCCGATCAGACGGTTCATGCCCGTACTGCGGATGGGAAACACCAGCCCCAGCGTGTTCGCCCCAAGGCAGAAATTGAACTCGTGACCGTCCGCGCCGCCGCTGAGCGCTTCGACATCGGCCACATAAAAGACCTGTTCATAGGTCCCCCCAGGAAACCCTACCCCCAATCCCTGACGAACGGCGCTGTGCGCGCCGTCGCATCCACAGAGATAACGGGCGACGCACTCTTCTTCGGCGCCGCCGCGCCGGAGAATCGCCCGAACTTGGTCGCCTGTGTCGTGGAACTCCACCAGCTCGGTCTCCCATTCGATCTCGACGCCGGCCGCCGTCAACTGCTCGCCCAGCAGGCGCTCATGGTCGTCCTGAGGAAAACTGAGGACGAAGGGGTATGGGCTGAGCCCCTGCCCGATCTCCCCCAGCTTGATCTGCGTGATCTCGCGGCCGCCCTCCCAGAGATGGGCCGCGTCCATCGGGATCCCCCGCCGCACGACTTCGTCCGCGAAGCCGAGCTGGCGATAGAACTCCAGGGTGCGGGACTGAACGACCATGGCGCGGGACGCCTGCCCAGGGCCGGAATTCTTCTCGATGATCCGCGGCTTCACCCCCGCCTGGGTGAGAAACAAGGCCAGAACCAATCCCGTCGGCCCCGCCCCCACAATCAGAACTTCGGTATCGCTCATGATGTGATCTCCTTCGTTTCTTCCACGTCGATCCCGTGTGTCGCGGGAGACGATAAGTCCGCCGTCAGCAGCTGCAAAAACCGTTCCGCCACGTCTTCGTCCTGCACGGAATCGCCCAGCACGCGCCGATAAAGATCCCGGTACAAAAACCAGCCGTCCATCGCCGCGAGCGCCAGCAGCAGTTTCGGAAATCCCGCTCGGTCCTGCGACACGCGCGCCAGCAATTGGGCGCGGCGCTCCGTCAAGAAGTCCGGGATCGGAGCCGCCCCCAGACTCGCCCACGCCATCATCCGGGCGACTTTGGGGTTCGCCTCCATCACCCGAAACCGCGCGGTAATCAGCTCCGCCATGTTCACCGCGCCGCCCTCCTGCAAAAAACGATCCAGCGGCTGAAAAACCGGGACCGCTTTGTGTTCAAAACACGCCTTCCAAAGCTCCTCTTTACTGCCAAAGTGATACTGAAGCAGGCTCTTAGGCGTCCCTGCCGCAGCGGCGATGTCGGCGACGGAGGCGCCGTCGAAACCCTTTTCCGCGAACAGATCCATCGCGGTGTTCAAGATCGTCTCGCGGGTTTTGACGGGATCAAGACGGCGGCGCTCGGCAAGTTTGGTCATTCACACAATCCTTTGTACGATCGTCCAAATTATATCGCAAAAACAATCTGCCGTCAAGTGGTGGGCATATTGACAAACCCACCCCCGGCCTTCGGCCAACCCCTCCCGCCGACGGGAAGGGTGATTAAGATTGCCTCTGACGAAAGCCGTCTGTGATAACACGCTCTGAAAAACCCTTCCCGTCGGCGGGAGGGGTTGGCCGAAGGCCGGGGGTGGGTTTGCCAGGGAGGGGTGGCGCGAAGCGCCGGAGCGGGTTTGCCTACCCGCCAACAGCTCTGACTTCCGCTCCATCAATCGCCGTGTCTTCGCCGATCTTGCGCCATGCATCCAGTTCCTGGTCCGACGCCGCGCGCTTTTGCGCCAGCAGTCCGTAGGCGTCGGCGCCGAGGATGAGGCGCAAGGGCGGGTCGCTGCTTTCGACGGCCTGGATCATGGCGGCGGCGGCTTTTCGTGGGTCGCCGGGCTGTTGGCCGGCGTTGCCGTAGAGATATTGGCGGATGGGTTCGATGACGGGCTTGTAATCGTCGATCTCCGTGGCGGCGCGCATGTTGGAGTCGCCGGCGAAGTCGGTGCGGAAGGCGCCGGGCTCGACGATCGTGACATGGATCCCCAGCGGGCTGACTTCATTGCGCAGGCTTTCGGAGTAGCCTTCAAGGGCGAACTTGGACGCGCAGTAGGCGGCGAATCCCTGGTAGCCGACCTGGCCGCCGATGCTGGTGAGGTTCAGAATATTGCCGCCGCGCTGCCGGCGCATGGCGGGAAGCACGGCGCGGACCATTTCGGCGGCGCCGAAGAAGTTGACCTCCATTTGATCGCGCAGTTGCTCGAGAGAGAACTCCTCGGCAGCGCCCAGACTGCCGCGCCCAGCGTTGTTGACCAAGACATCGATGCGGCCGAACTTCTCCAATGCGGCGCTCACAACAGCCTGACGATCGGCGTCATTCGTGACATCCAAACGAACAGCAAGTGCCGTATCCGGGTATTTCTGAACCAGTTCGGCGACGGCTTCGGGCTTGCGCGCGGTCACAACGACTTTGTCCCCATGCTCCAACGCCGCCTCCGCCAGCGCCCGGCCGAATCCGGTGCTGGTTCCCGTGATGATGTAAACTTTACTCATGTGCGTGTCTCCTCGTTGTCTTTCGCAGCCAGTTCCATGGAGTGGTTCAAACCAGACGCGATTTGAACGTGGGCGTGGAGATTTCCTGCCCGCCGCCGAGGAGAAGACACAGAAAAAAATCGCCGGGGCTCTGTTGGCCCCGACGATTTTGGATTCGAATGCGGCGATGGCGCTACGGCGTGGGTTCGACCACGCTCGCCAGCCCGACGTCGATGCCCTGACCGCCGACGGTCTGGTGGCAGTGGGCGGCGATCGTGACGGTGGCGCCGGGCTTCATCAAAGCCTTGGCTTCCGAAGTGATGGGCAGGTTGACGATGGTGGTCGCATAACCCGCCTCCTGCGCCGCCGCGACGCCGTTGATGTAGATGTCGATATCTTCGTCGTGGAAGACGGCGAACTGCAGGTTCTTCAGGTCGCCCTGCGGCACGGTGATCGTCCGGCGGATCCAAATATCGCTGGTGTTCCAGTCGGTATGGTTGGTTCCCTGGTTGCCGAAGCCGCCCTGGCCCTGTTTCCAGCCCGAATCGTCGAAATTGGCTTTGGTCCAATCGTCCGACGGCTTATCCGTCGTATAGCGCCAGGTTTGCTGGAGCGGAGCGACGATCGTCACCTTTGGAGCCTTCGGCAAGGGCGCCCAGCCGCCGACTTTCATCGTGTCTCGAGCGGCCCACTTCTTCCAGACATCCTTATCGTTCAGCATCTTGATAAAGACGCCGCCGATGACGGGCCGGGCGTTGAAGCGAATTCCTTCCGCTTCATCCACGTTATAGGAGTCGACAAACGGCATGCGATCCTTTGTCGTCGTGTTGAGGTAATTGTAGGTCGGGTTGATCAGCGCTTCAAAGTCGGCTTGATTGTCGGCGAGCGTCGCGCTCCAGAACAGCCAGTCCACTTTGGTCAGCGTCGTCCGCGAATCCAGCGGAGTCCCGTACTTCAAGGCCACTTTCTTGTACTGCGCGATTTCCCGCTTCGCGACGGACGCGGGGAAGACGTTCAGCCCCAGAATTTGATCCCAGACGAGGTTGTACTTCAGGCTCCAGGTGTTGGGCTTATCGAAGGCGAGGCGGGAGTGATCGCCATCGTCGGAGACCTGCATCCAGTGCGCGGCGTCGTCCTTGGCGAGCTTCGCGTACTTGTCCGCGTTCGCGGTGTCGCCGCGCATGCGGCACAGATCGCCGTAAGCGGCCAGCGCGAGGATCGCTTTGATCGACAGGTTGGAGTTGTGCGCGAGGTGCCCCATGAAGTCGTCGGTGCAGAGCTGCTCCTCGGGATCCAGGCCGTACTGCACGAGATAGTCCGCCCACTTGGAGATGGTCGGCCACCAGGGCGTCACGAAGTTCGCGTTGCCGTCGGCTTTCGCCACCGCGTCGCACAGCAGGATCATGTTGCCCGACTCTTCGACCGGCATCTGCTCGCCGCCGTCATCGGTGCCGCGCGCGATCGGATAGGTTCCCAGGTCGTGCGGGGAGTTCGGGAACTTCCAGCGCTCGGACGAGCCGTAGTTCAGGATCGGGACCATGGCGCACTTCATGAGCGTCGGGCTCAGGAGAAGCCACTGGGGAGCCAGCGGGAAGATGATATCCACGGTTCCGATATCGCCGTTGCTGTTGTTTTCTTTGGTGAGGAACAGCGGCTGGCCGTTGTGGTCCGCCGCGAGGCCGGTGGCCGCGAAGCACTGGCGATAGGCCAGTGCGGTCATCGTGGCGTACTTAGCACCGCCGGTCTTGGTCATGTCGGCCATCAGGTCGGTATCGAAGGCGACGCAGGCTTGGGTGAGACGCGTATAGTCTTTTTCGGCCGCCGGCAGCAGGGTCGCCGGAGTTCCGCCGTTGCGCCGCCAGTATGGGCGCAGCTTCTCGCGGAAGAAGTTGATCGCGTAGACTTCATCGTAGGCGATGGTCGTGTGGCGGGAAACCGGCGCGGCGCCCACATTGCCCAGGTCGAAAGCAACGGCGAGGGTCGGCGCGGCGTCGTTCGCCGGACGCGGCATGCGGGTCTCATCCTTGGCCGGCAGCGCGCCGTTTTCGATAAAGGCGCCGGTCAGCGTGTCGGCGGCGCCGATAGCGGCCTTGGCGTCCTTGGTCGGCGTCGAAAGATACGCATATCCCCAGTCCAGGGTGACGCCGTCCCCAGCGATGCTCAGATAGTTCTGCTTCTGCGTGCCGATGCTCAGCGCGGTCACCGGGCCGAACGTCTCACGCTTCCACGTCACCGGTTCGTCCTGGTCGTTCACTGAGATCAGGCCGCCGACGCCGTCGTAGATCGAAACGGCGTGGCTCTTGCCGTCCACCGAGCTCACATCCCAGGTCAAATACGTCAGCGGACGGCTCAGCGCATCGAAATCGCTGGGCAGAATCGCCGTCGTGAATGTCAGGGTCACGTGAACGCTCTCGTTCGCGAACTGATAGATCGTCCGCGTGGGGAGCACTTGCACGCTGGTCTGCGGCAGCGCGGGCAGGCTAGCCGGGGTCGCGCCCATGATCCGATAGGATTTTCCATCGATACGGACCAGGCTGACGAGCGGCTGCTCGCGGTTCGTCCAGTGCTGAGTGGTCTTGTCGGTGAGGCGGTCCGCCTTGGACCAGATGCTCAAAAATGGGTCGGAGGTCACGAGCGGCGTGGCGGGCGGGCGAAACGCCGGGGGCGGCGCCGCGGCGGCGGGCGCGGCGAGCGTCAGCGCGCCGACGGTCTTATCCGCGACGGGAGACTTGGAAAGCGAGAGCGCTCCCAGAGCCGCGGCGGCGACGGCGACAGCGCCGATCGTCACTGCGGCCTTCTTTGACACAGTTGTCATTCTATGGTCCTTTATACCTGCGAGGTGGATCTGAACTACGGCGAGGCGAAAAATCGCGGTAATGATAGCGATAACAGCGATCACGCTTGATGAATATGACAGCGGGCGCGGAGCCCCGAGATCGAAGCGTACAATATTATAAAATCATTCTTATGAATTGTCAAGCATAAAACGAACAAAACCGGTATATTGTCCGGAACATTAACGCTTTGGACCAATAATTCTGGGCCTGAGACACAGGGAACCGGCGGCTCTCCTCATGCGAAGATACGCGTGAGGAGAGCCGCCGGTTCCCAGTGATCCCAATTCCTCGTCGGACGCCTGCCGATTACCAGCCGACGCGGATGATCAATCCCTTCGGGGATCCGACTTCCAGGTACGCCGCCTGCTGGTTGACATCGTCATAGCAGAAGCCATACGCCAGCGCATTGATGGCGTGCGTGTGCCAGAACTTGGCGTAGTAGTTCGCCGGAGCCGCGCCGTAGTACGAGGAGACGTTGCCCCAGGTGGACTGCGCGTTGGTGTAGACGTGCCGGTTGATCGCCGCGCAGGTGGCGGGGTCCGCCGCGCCGCCGACGCCCATCAGGATATCCTGCGTCGAAATGCTGGAGTATCCCGCGAAGTAGTTCGCGTTCGGCTGTCCGGCCGCGAAAGAGCCATGGATCGGCGCGACGATCCGGTACGGCGCCTGCACGGTTCCCAGGCTCTTGAACTCGTTGGTCACTTCGTTCTGGTACTCGCTGAAGATTCCGGCGCGCGTCTCCGATTCCAGTTCGCCGACCGTGTAGTCGTAGTTGCCGGCCAGATTCGTCAGCCGGTGCTGGAGCGGGAATCCGAACATATCGACACGGGTCGTGTTGCCGTGATACCCTGAGTCGTTGAGCGTGAACTCGGTGAAGTCAAAGTAGACGTCATGGTTAGGGTCGGCCGAGTTGTTGATATCCGGACCGGCGAATCCGGTGTCGTAGGTCTTGATGTAGCATGGGCTGCCGACGCTGATGAACATGCGCGCGGCGGACAGCTTCGGCAGGTTGACCCACTGCTTCTGGCTGATCGTGGAGTAGATGTTGGCGTAGTTAACGCCGTTCTTCGTCAGGTGGCCCGCCGCGTCGTTCAGCGCGGCCGAGATCGGCTGGAGATTGCCGTTGATATCCAGATACGCCCACCGGTTGCCGTTGGCGGGGTCCTGTCCCAGGATGCCCCAGTAGATCTGGTTGTCGGCGTACACGCCGTTCGTCCCGTTCAGCAGGCGAACCGAGACCGCGCCGCTGCCCACGGGGGTGGGAATCGAGGACGCCGCCACCGAGTAGATCGAGTTGGATCCGCCGCCGCCAATGGCGATGTCGCCGCGCTCCAGCGAGAACTCCTGCCAGGCGTTGCCGTTGTCCGGATACTGCTGAAGCGGCGTGTTGTTGGCGGTCGCGCCGCCGGGAATATCCCAGCTCATGCCGTCATGTCCGAAGTAGAACTTGAACTTGCCGTCGGTCTTCGGAACGATGCGAATCTTCTGATCGCCGATGTTGCTGGGGTTATAGTCCCACAGATGGGTATTCGCGGCGGCGGCGGTCGAGGCGTTCTGCACGCACAGAACCCGGCTCGGGGCGTTCAGGCTAAAGAGGCCGTAGTAACCGTCGCCTTCGCTGGTGAACTGCCACTTAAACCAGGGGTTGTTCTCCTGCTGATACTGGATGATCGGGCTGCCGTTCGCGCTGCCCTGGTTTTGAATGCAAACGTATTTGCCGCTGGCCGCGCGGATATAGAAGTTGCCCCAGGGCTGCAAGCGCCACTTTTGCGCAGCGGATTGGTTCGATGTCCACTGCTGCACCATGGCGTTGTCCGCCGTGCTGCCGCCGGAGACGTCGAGCACGAGACCGCTGCGTACATTCTTCACGTAATACCAGCCATTGCCCGCATCGACCAGATCCCATTGCTGGCTCGGCTCATTGCCCGTGTAATCCCAGGCCCAGATCTGCGCCCCGGCGCTGGTCGAGTTGTTGGAGACGGAGACGGCTTTGCCGTCCACCCAGGAGATCAGCTTGAAGTGGTTGGCTCCCTCGGTCGGCAGCAATGCCCAGCGCTGATTGATGCTGTTGAAGTCGGTGGTCCACTGGTTGGTGACGGCCCCATTCGCCGTGCTGCCGCCGATCAGATCCAGCGCTTTCCCGCTGTTTTGATTGATCAGCATAAAGTAGGGCTGGTTGGACTGCGCCTGGGTCCGGGGCGCTCCCAGCGTCAGGAACGCCAGCAGCAGCAGCGCCGCTTTTGTGAAGAGGTTGAGTTTCATCGTTGCCTTTCATCCTTTGTGTGATCTGGTCTTTGTGTGATGTGGTGCGGAAAACAGGACGGGCGCGAAGCGCCCATCCTGAGAAGGGGCGAAGTGATTGGGCGTTAGGGCGTGCGCTCCAGCGAGAACTCCTGCCACGGATAACCGTTGTCGGGGTATTGCTGGAGGTTGACGTTATTGCCCGTGGCGCCGCCGGGGATGTCCCAGCTCATGTTGTCGTGCCCGAAATAGAACTTGAACTTGCCGCTCGTCTTCGGCCAGATCCGAATCTTCTGATCGCCAGCGTTGTTGACGTTGTAGTCCCAGAGGTGGGTGTTCGCGGCGGCGGCCGAGGAGCCGTTCACCACGCACAGCACGCGGCTCGGGGCATTGAGGCTGAACAGACCGTAGAAACCATCGCCTTCACTGGTGAACTGCCACTTAAACCAGGGGTTGTTCTCCTGCTGATACTGGATGATCGGGCTGCCGTTCGCGCTGCCCGCTCCCTGGATGCAGACGTATTTGCCGCTGGCCGCGCGGATGAAGTAGCTGCCCCACGGCTGAAGACGCCATTTCTGCGCCCCGGACTGGTTCGGCGTCCACTGCTGCACCATCGCGTTATCGGCCGTGCTGGAGTTGGAGACATCCATCACCAGGCCGCTGCGCACGTTTCGGATGTAGTACCAGCCATTGCCCGCGTCGACCAAATCCCACTGCTGGCTCGAGTCGCCGTTGTAATCCCAGTCCCAGAGCTGCGCGCCCGCGCCGGTCGAGTCGTTCGAAACGGAGACGGCTTTGCCGCTGACCCAGGAGATCAGCTTGAAGTGATCGCCGTTCTCCGTGGGCTGGAGCGCCCAGCGCTGGTTCGGGCCGTTGTAGTCATAGCTCCACTGATTGGTGACCGCGCCGTTCGCCATGTTCCCATTGATCAAGTCCAGGCACTTGCCGCTGTTCTGGTTGACGATCATGAAGTACGCTTCCGACACCGGGAACGGAATGGGATCCGACGCGATGCCGTTGGTGACGATCTGGAGCGAGTAGCTGCCGGCGGGGACGCTTCCCGGGACGCTGAACTGGGTGGTTTGGTTGACGCCGGTCTTCATGACGCCGGTATCGTTCCACCTGTACGTGCGGGCGTAGTACACGTTGCCGTTTGACGCCGTGAGACGCACGATCGGGTAGTTACTCGCCATCTGCGCGTCGTCGCCATACTCCGCGCCTTCCGAGATCCCCGTCAGCAGCGTTCCGGTCAGTTGATAGGAGCCATCGACGTTGTGCGCGACATTGGTGACCGTCGGCCGCGCGGAGGCGATCTGCGGATCGGAGGGACGATAGGTGTAAAGACGGCTGCCGCCGTTCGCGTATAGGACGCTGCCGTCCGGCAGGTCGAGCATCCGAACGCCGTAGGGCGCCACATTGTCCGTGGCGCCGGTTGGGCCGCCGATGACGGTGAAGGCGTTCGTGTAAGGGTTGTATTCACAGAGGGTCGTGGGGCCGTTGTATGTCGCCTTCGGACCGACCGCGCAAAGCACGGAGCCGTTGACCATCATCGCGGCGGGAGCGTCCGCCGTCCCAAGACCGTTGGGGATATCCGGGCCGGCCGCCCACGATCCGGGATTCGTATTTCCCGTAGGCGTATACAGGGCCGTGTGGCCGGTGTCTCCCAGAAAAAACGCCTTGCCGGTCGGGAGCAGGACCGCCGCCCCGATCTCGCTCAGGGTGGTGTCGTACATCGCCACCGGCACAACCGAATCGTCCACCCAGCGATTCTGCGACGGGATATAGCGCTCCGAGTTCTGGCCGAACGGATCGATCGTCAGGACACTGCTATCCGGCAATTTGACCCAGCTCGCCTCATCCTGGTAGCCCCCGCGCACGTAAGTCGGCCCTGCCGACCAGGTGTTGGTCACCCAGCTAAAAATCACCGTGCCGCCGGAAACGCTGGGACCGACCGGCCCCACCAGCACGTTGCCGTTGGGCAGAACCGTCGAAACAGAATCGGAGAACGACTGACCGGACGACGGCGTCATCGTCCATGTGTTCGCGACCGGATCGTAAACCTCCGCCGTGCTCCCGCCCGAACCGTATTCGCCCCCCGCGATAAAAACTCGCCCATCCGACATCACGCCCGACGAGCCGTAGAGTCGCGTGTCATGCATGGAGGCGAGCGTGCTCCACGTCCCATTGACGTAACTGCCGTGAATGTCCGGAGTGAGCTTGTACCAAACGTTCGTCGCTCCCCCCTGCTGCGCCATCACGGTCCCATCGGAAAGCAGCAGCATCAAGTTGACGCCGTTGGGGGCGGTGTTCGCAACGGCCGTCCACGTTCCCGCCTGAGCCGCCGGGGCGCAGAGCGCGAGCGCGGATATCGCGAGACCTCCGATCATCCGAGCGCGGCTTGTTTGGAAAAGCGAGGCGGAGCGCCGCTTCACTCGTGTGGCAAATAACATGGTGATCTCCTGCTTCATCGAGTTTGAATATTCTTGTGACAATCGCAATACAGAACATAAACGAAAGCGCATGACGCCATAGCGGGATCATGCTTTCCCGCAGTAACCTCCTCTTCTGTGGATCCTTCAGTTTAGGCTTACGAATACGCAAAGCACGGCTTCGCCGAAAACATTAACTTCGCGTGAGTGCGGGAATTCGGGCGAGACTATGCTTGCCTGCTAAACAGCAATAATTTCAAAAGAATCAAAATTAGATTTGCAGCGGCCCGCCGTGTCCGCTGGGCGTGGCGAAGGGCGCCGTTTTCGCCGGCTCATGGCGGAAAATCGGACAAAGCATCGAGACTAATATTGCAAAAATCGCAATAAAAACCGCAATCTCCAGGAAGGTTAATGGAGACTTGCGTTTCGCGCGCATGATGACCTCCTCCCCTCTCTCGCCCCGGATTTTTCCAAGGACGGCGGATGGCTGCGTGAACGGTCTGTCCTGCCGAGGAACATTATAGGACCATCCGTATGAATTGTCAAGCCGAAATTTGCACTAAAAATGAACGAAAGATTGTGAGTACTGGCGCAAATTTCACTCTCGGCCAAAAATGGAGCCAAACAATAAACGGCCCAGACGCCGTCCCGAGGGAGACGTCCGGGCCGAGGCTCCGGCGGCGAGGCGGCGCAGGGCGCTAGGAAGACAGCGTGGAGACGTGATCGTTCGCCGCCGCCGGCGCGCCGCTGGAGTCGTCGCGCGGCGTCGTCACCCACTCCCGATCGCGGATCAAGTGGCAATACTGCGCGACCAGCGTGATGGTGGTTTTGAGCGTGGAGTAGATCAGCCCGAATACGCCGTGAATGAGGTACCAGGCGCCATGTCCCCGGCGGCCCAATCGGGTCGCGCGCAGATAGGCGATCAACAGCACGAATAGGCTGCATCCCAGGTTCAGCACGGCGGCGGCCTGCAAATACGGCGTCGCGAACCAGTGCACGCGCTGGCCGACAATCCAGGCGGCGAAAACCATGGGAAAAAGCTGCGTGCTGAGCAATGGGAAGCACTCGCGCCAGCTCAGCAGATAAAACCAGAGGACCTTCTGACGCGGGGTGAGATGCTTGGAGGCCAGCATGGCGCGCTGATGCTTGAGCGTGACCTCCAGCCATCCCTGCGACCAGCGCTTGCGCTGGATGAGCCAGTGCGAAACGCGGGTAGGCGCCAGCTCCACGGAGACGAGGTCGCGGTCATGGACGATGCGCGCGCCGGTCAGGATCGCGCGGACCGTGCAGTCGATATCCTCCGTCAGCATCCTCGGGTTCATCCCTGCGGCGCGCAGCGTCTCCGCGCGCCAGTAGCCGTTGGAGCCGCCGAAGATGCCCGAGCCGCTGATGCGCGAGCGCCCCTGGTGGGAGACGGAGTACATCACGTCGAACTCGACGGCGATGCTGCGGGTCAGCGCGTTTTCATCGTGGTTGCGGATCGCGCAGCGCCCCTGCACCACGTCCCACCCCTCCGAGATCCAGCGCCAAGCGCGCCGGAAACAGTCGGCGGCGGGCCAGTGGTCGGCGTCGTAAATCCCCAGGATCTCGCCCCGCGCCACCGTCAGCGCCGCGTTTACGTTCGCCGCCTTGCTGCGGCTGTCCACGACGCACAGGACCTTGAGGCGCGGGTCGCGCGCGGCCAGCTCGCGCAGCCGGTCCTCGACGGGCAGCGGATACGGCGTGTTATAGGCGAGAATGACTTCCAGCCGATCGGCCGGCAGATCGATGGTCGTCAGCATATGGTCGACGGTCTGTTCGATAATATGCTGCTCGTTGGGCAGGTACGCGGCGATGATCGCGCTGCACACCGGCGGCTCCGCGAGATCCGCGGGAAGCGGCGGAACGGCGCGCCACGCGGACACAGACTCCCAGATCAGCATGATGTTCGTCAGACCGTAAACGACGGCCATCACATAAAGCAGCCCCGTCAAAAATCCGGGAAAGCGGCGCGCCAGAATGATGTCAATCGTCATCGGGATGGCGGTCGCGAGGATCGACACCATCGCAAAGCTGCGCCAAAAACCCGCCAGCGGACTGCCGGCTGAGGCCCGCTTCGCACGTACCTGCCTCATAGACTTGCCCTTACTTTCGCGAAGCCTGCTTGACGCCCGGGAATTTGGAGGGGGCCAGGAGGAGGACATCCCGACTGGCGGCCGCCTCCTCAATGATTTGGATCTTCGCGGGCGCATGCCCTTCCTCGTCGAATACCGCAAGCGTATTCCCTCCCAGTTTGAGCCAGCACTCGGGCAGATAGATCCCATTGATCGGCGAGCGCTCGGGGTACCGCCCCAGATTGTGGCCGTTGAGCCAGACCGAGCCGCGCGACATCCCGTCCCAGCCCACGCGCAGCGCGACATACGCTCCGGACGGCGGATTGAATTGGAAGGTCGTCTTATAAAAGGCGGGGGCGTTCAAATCTCCCGACGTCCAGGGCTTCCACGACGCGGCCGCCGCCGGCATTCGGATACCGCCGCGCATCTTCCACCCCTGGATCGGGCCGCCAATCGGCGTGGGCGCGGCGAACAGCGATACGCCGCCGTTGATTCCTCCGGCCCCATTGGTGTTTTCCACAAGCACCGCGAGATTGTTCGGGCCTCCCTCTTTCCACGCGGAATCGAGATTGACATCGAAGGGCGCGTTCGCCGAGCGGTTCTCCTTCAGGCGCTTGCCGTTCAAGTAGACAAACGCATTGTCGTCCACGGCGTCGAAATGCAGCGTGCGGGAAACGCCAGCGATATTCGGCAGCGCCGCGCGGTACCAGGCTAAGCCCGGCTTACCGTCGAAGACATCATGGTTGTTCCCCGTATCCGCCCAGCCGGCGCCCGACGGATCCGATGCCGTCATCTCCGCCGCGCCTGCCTCACCTCGACCGTCCAGCTTGTAGCGCCACTGGCCGACGGACACACGGTCCGAGGGCGTATTGGACAGCGTGACGGCCCCGGAGATTCCCTTGGCGTCCATCTTGTCGTACGGCCCGATGTATCCCCAGATCTTGTTGCGCCCATAGTGGGCCGTGAGGAAGGCGACGGAGTTGTCCCCGCCATTCAGATGGACTTTCAGGAAGCGCGGCGCGGCGTCGCCGACGCGCATGCGCACCTCGCTGGCGTCCGCGCGCGCGCCGTTCACGAACGCCTCGACCCAGTCGCCGACATCGCTGAGACTCAGGCCGTAATCTCCCGCTTTGTCCACATGGATCGTCGTCCGATACCAGGCGTAGGCGCTGATATCGCCGTCGGCGCCCATGGGTCGGGGCGCGGCGCTCGCAAGCCAGGTCTTTGTGTCGTAGCCCGGCTGCGCCTCGGCGTCGCCGCGCGCGACCATCCAGGAGCCGACCACGGGCACACGCTTCGCGGACGTCGCGGCGCTGGAATACGACTGCTCCAGGGCGCGCGAGCCCGTTTCCGTATACAAATAAGAGTTCGCCTGCCGGCCGGACGCCGACGCGTTCCGCTCGGTGTAAAGCGATCCCTGGATCACTTCGCCGGCATAGTCCGGTCCGCAGACCACGGCGGGCTTGCCGCCCCAATCGAGGAGCCAGGTCCGGCTCGCCATGTCCGGGGTGACCGCGACGATTCGATAGGTTTCCGAGCCGAACCGGACGACGAACTCGGCCGGCGTATCGGAGTATTTCACCTGCACGAGCGCCGAGCCGCCATTGACCGTCACCTTCGCGCCGGCGTCTTTCGGGGCTTTGACGGAATGCGCTCCGGCCCCCGTGAGCTGCAGCTCGCCGGGATCGCCGGGCGCGCCGTAGATCACCATGGTGGTCGTGTTTCCCTGCGTCTGCATGCCCAGAATATGCGTGGCGGCGTAGTCGAGCGTCACGCCGCCCGGCAGCGCGGCCCGCTCCACCACGGGCAGGATCTCATCGGACGCAAGCGACACCGGCCCGGCGGCGGGGACAAGCCGCGAGCCGATGGAGATCTGCGTGGAGACCTTGCCGCCAGTGTGATTGTCCAGGAAATACACCGCGCCCGACTTCCCTTCACGCGATGTCACGCGGATCGCGGCGTTGATCGCGCCGCGCGGCGGCGAGGGAAAGGTGCGGGAATCGGCGAGGATGCTGGAGAACGAAGTCGCGAACATCGCGGCGCGCTTGGCCGTGTAATAGTCCTCGCGGAAGTCGCCTTCCTGGCCGACGGGAGCGCCGAAGTCGTAGCTGGACGCCTGTTCGTCGTCGTTCCAGTAGTCGAAGTTGGTGGCGCCCACCATGGTGTAGTGGGTATAGCCGCCCGCGCCGTAGGCGAGCGCCTTCCAGCTCGTGCGCTCCACACGATGGGCGCGCCCCGGGTCAACGCCGTAGAAGGCGATCCAGCCCGTCCAGAATTCCGAGCTGTACCAGGGACTCGTGCGCGTTTCACTGTCCCAGGGATCGTTGCCGGCGGGATCATCACCGTGGTTGACGCCGCTCATAAACCACGGGACCGCAAGGCCGTCGCGCACGGCCGTATCGCGCAGATGCGTGAAGTAAGAGCCGTTCAATTCGGGACCCGCCGAGCGGGTGTCTTCGTTCTCCAATTGGACCATCACGACCGGGCCGCCCCGATGGATTTGCAGCGGCGAAACGATGGAGAAGATCTTGTCGTACCAGTGGTCCACGGCCGCCATATAGACCGGCTCATCCGTGCGGATTTGCAGGCCCGGCTTGAAGCGCAGCCACACCGGGTAGCCGCCGCTGTCCCATTCCGCGCAGACATACGGCCCGACACGCACCACCGCGTACATCCCGAGCTCCTGCACCATCTTCAAAAAGGCGCCAAAGTCCTTCTCGCCCGTAAACTCGAAACGCCCTTCCTGCGGCTCATGATAGTTCCAGTAAGCGTAGGTCTGAATGCAGTTGTATCCGGCGCGCTTGACGCGCAGCAGGCGGTCGCGCCAGAGCGCGCGCGGGATCTTGTTGTACTGGACCTCTCCGGTCGCCAGAAACACCCGTTTGCCATGGATGAGAAATCCATGCTTATCGAAGTCGATCGCGGCTTTGGCGGCGGGCGCCGCCGGGTGGATGTTACTGTCGTGGCCGGGGAAATCCGAAGCGTGCGCGCCTGGCGCCAGAGATGCGAGCGCGGTCAAACAAATCCCGAAAAGAATACTCCTGCGTGACATCTCTTGCTGTTCTCCTTGGCTGCCCAGCCTTCGTCTTAGATGGCGATAGAGGCAATTGTCCGATTAAACGAAAGCATTCCGTTTCTTCCTCTTTGTGTAGACAGTAAACGGTTGCTACAGTTTCGTCCTTTTTGGAAATTTTCACAAGAATTTTGGTCCAATCATCATGAATGTCGCCCAGCGCTCTCCAGTATCCCCGTAAAAAAACCATAATCACAGCGAAGAGCCGCGCGTCGATGCTCTCACACCTTTTGAGGATAAGAAAAACCATGCCATTCTTTCTCCACCTGCGCACCGGTTACAAGCTCGCGCTTGGATTCGGATTTTCGCTTCTCTGCGCTATCTCTATTGCATTCGTCGCGCTGAGCCGGATGCAGGCGATGCAGCAGGCGACAAGCCCGGCCGCATCCCTGGAAGCCCTGCAAAGCGGCCGTTTCCTGATCTTCGCCCTGCTCACGGCCGCAATCGTCTGCGGATCGCTCATCGCGGCGGCGGTGACCCGTTATATCACCGGGACGCTTTCCCAGATGTCGCAGCGCCTGGAGCAGCTGTCCTCGGTCGACGTCACACGGCTGGGAACCGCGATCACCGTAATGGAGTTCGGCGATCTTTCCATGCCCGTTCGTTACGAGACGGAGCCGCTGGAAATAAGTTCACGCGATGAGTTCGGTCAAATGGGCACGACGATCAATCTGCTCATGAATCAAACGCACTGCACGATCCAATCCTTCCGCGCCTCCCGCGCCGGTCTTCAGGATCTGGTGCGCACGCTCCAGCAAAACGCCGCCCAGGTCGCGCAGACGGCCGGCACGCTGACGGATACAAGCGGCAACATTGGCGCGGGCGTCGAGCAGATCGGCGCCATGATGATGGACATCGCCCGCTCTTCGGACCAGTCGGCGCACGGCGCGGCGGAAGTGGCGCAGGGCGCCGCCCAGCAGTCGCGCTCCATGGCGGAAGGCACGAAGCTGCTCGATCAGCTTTCGGGGATCATCGAAACGGTCACCTCCGAAGCGCAGGGCGCCCGCCAGGCCGCCGGCGAAGCGCAGGCCGTGGCGAGCGGCGGCGTCGAAGCGGTCGCGCAGACAGTCCAGGGAATGGCCCGCATCCGCGCCAGCGTCACTGAATCCGCCGGAGTCGTCGCCAGTCTGGGCCAGTCCAGCCGGGAGATCGGCGCCATCGTCAAAACGATCGATGAGATCGCCGAGCAGACCAACCTGCTCGCTCTGAACGCCGCCATCGAGGCGGCCCGAGCCGGCGAAGCGGGACGCGGTTTCGCGGTCGTCGCCTCCGAAGTGCGCCGCCTCGCCGAGCGCGCCGGAAAGGCGACCGGGGAGATCACCGGCCTGATCAACGAAGTCCAGCAGCACACGCAGAAGGCGGTCAGCACGATGGAGACCGGCGCGCGTGAGGTGGAGCTGGGCGCGCAGCTGGCGGAAACCGCCGGCGAAGCGCTGATGAAGATTCAAGACGTCGTCGCGGCCGTGACGGAGCGTGTCGCCGGCATCGACGTTTCGGCGCAGCGAATGACCACATCCTCCGCCCGCGTCTCCGAATCCATCCACACCATGGCGCACCTTGTCGCCCAGAGCGGCGAGATGGCCGAGCAGATGAGCGCCGCCGCCGCGCAGGTCTCCTCCTCCGTGCGCACCGTGTCCGGCGCGGCCGCCAAGCAAGGCTCCGCCGCCGGGGAAATGATCGCCTTCTCGCAGTCGCTGACGGAGATCGCCTGCACCCTGGAGGACGCCGTCTCCCAGTTCCAGGTGGAAGCCGCTCCCGCGCCGGCGTTCCGCGAGCCGCTTCGCCTCGCCGCGTAAATTTACGCTTGTTTCTGTCCGCCGGTATTGACTCCGCGTCAAACCGGCGGTATACTTCTCACATATTAACCAGTAAGGTGATAATAAATATAGCTTGACCGACTAGACCACTAGAGGCCCATTGCGCAGCGCGCATTGGGCCTCTTCGTATTTCCGCTTTTTAGGAGTTATCATTATGAAGAACACCCAACGTCAGGGGTTTACCTTGATTGAACTGCTCGTTGTCATCGCTATCATCGCGATTCTCGCCGCCATTCTCTTCCCGGTCTTCGCCCAGGCACGCGAAAAGGCGCGCCAGTCGAGCTGCGCCTCCAACGAAAAGCAGATCGGCCTGGCGATCCTGCAATACGCTCAGGATAACGAGGAAACCCTCCCTCTCGCGAACTATGTCAATCCGGATGGCTCGAATGGGTCATGGAACTACGCGGTGGACCCGTATATCAAAGGCGGGATCGCCGTCGTGCAGGCGGACAACGGAACCCTGCATAAGAGCGTGTATACCTGCCCTGATTTCAATGGCGATGCGCCGGAAGGCGTATTTTCCGCATCATTTCCCAGCGTGTCTTCGAGCGGAGCAAAGACCGGACAGCCGTTCAAAAGCTACGTCGTGAACGAGAATTTCCTGTCCCCGCTCGCCGTTTCCACGCCCGCCACCGATCACTTCAAGCGCCCTTCCGCGACGCTGGCCCAAATCAAATCCCCCTCCTCCGTCGTTCTGCTGGCCGAAGGACGCGGCGATGTCCTTTATACGACCGGCAATGACACCTCCACGGAACCGACGGATTCGCCGGATGAGAACTTCCACGACTGGGGCAACTATATCTCCGCCCGCGCGCGGCACGCCGGCGGGTCGGAGTATCTGCTCATGGACGGTCATGTGAAATGGTTCCGCGCTCCAAGCCCGAACTACGCCGACTCGGCGAAGACCCTGCCGAACGCCAGCGCATCGGGAGTCGTATGGAGTCAGGCCCAGTATCCGACCGCTTCCGCGTGGTTCCTGGAAGATCCGAACGCGCAGTAAATCTCCGGCGGAAAAATATCGGATGAGATTTTCTCGGAAGATATTGACTCCGTTTGAGATTGCGGGTAATATTCACTAGTAAGTTTATAAAGAATACAGACTTTGCCCACCAGTCAGCTGGAGGCCCGAAGCATGAATTGCTTCGGGCCTTTGTGTTTTTTGGCTTAAGCAATACCAGGAGTAAGACCATGCGCAAGAGGCGCCAGTCCGGATTTACATTGATTGAACTACTCGTCGTGATAGCCATTATCGCGATTCTCGCCGCTATTCTCTTCCCCGTCTTTGCCCAGGCCCGCGAAAAAGCGCGCCAGATCACGTGCGCCTCGAACGAGAAGCAGGCGGGCCTCGCCATCTTCCAATACGCTCAAGATTATGACGAGACGTTGCCGCTCGCCAACTACGCTCAGCATCCCACCGATACGAGCGGCTTTGTGAACTGGCAATATGAGGTCGATCCTTATATCAAGGGCGGATACCCGATCAGCAACTCCGATCTGGGAACCGGCTCCGGCGGCCTGCGCAAGAGCGTCTGGTTCTGCCCGGACTGGGACCGCACCAACGACCTCTTCTATAACGACGGCACGCCGTCGGGTACGGCGCCCAGCACGGCCACTCCCTCCAAGAGCTACATCGCGAACGAGAATTATATGGGCGCTTACGTCCCCCCCACCGCTCCCAACGTAAACTACGCGAAGCCCTCGGCGACGCTGGCGCAGATCAAGACGCCCGCGCAGACGGTGCTGACCGCCGAAAGCCGGGGCAACAACGTTCAGTGCGCCGGCAACGACACGCCGACCGCCGCCGCGCTCGGCACGACCGCAAGCGACTGGGGCCACTATGTCTCGGGCCGCGCCCGCCATGCGGGAGGCTCCAACTATCTGTTCCAGGACGGCCATGTGAAGTGGTTCCGCGCGCCCGGCAATAACCGCAACGCCGACCTCTCCCCGGTCCTGAGCACGACCGGCATCGTCTACAGCCAGGCGTCCTACCCCAACGCCGCCGGCTGGTGGCTGGAGGATCCGAACGGAGCGTAGCCCCCGAAATTGCCGCCGTTTCGCGATTCTTCAATCGCGAAGCGGCGGTTTCTTGCTTGTCCTTGCGCCGATCACTTGAAGGTTGCCCACACACGTGTCGATTCTTTTTCGTCTGTTTGCCTATCTGCGCCCTTACAAGTGGCGTGTCGTCCTCGGACAATTGATCGAGCAGGGAACGCACTGGAGTTGATCCGCGCCGGCGGCGACTACGCCCGCATGGTCGCGCAGCAGCAGGGCGCTTCCGAGGCTCCAACGCTCACCTTTGCGCCGTCTCCCCGTACGTCGCTGGAGATCGCCTCATCGTTTTCAACTCGCAAATCTTATCACCCATTCAGGAGAACCTCACATGACGACCGTATTAGATCCCATCGCCGCATCGCCCGACATCGAGATCCACGATCAGTTCCGCCGCCGGCGCAGCACGCGCGCTTATTCCGACCGGCCAATCGACGAGGCGACGCGGCGCCGTCTCTTCGAAGCCGCGCGCTGGGCCGCCTCCAGCAGCAACGAACAGCCCTGGCGCTTTATTTACGCCTCCAAGGAGAACCCGGAAGAGTTCGCGCGGCTGCTGGAGACTCTGGCCGAGGGCAACAAAGCCTGGGCCAAAGACGCGCCCCTGCTGGTGCTGGCCATCGCCAAACGTCATAAAGGCGAGGACGGCGGCCCCGAGAACCGCCACGCCGCCTACGACCTGGGCCAATCCGTCGCCACGCTGACGCTTCAGGCGCTGCACGAAGGCATTTACGCCCGCCAGCTCGGCGGATTCAGCGCCGACAAGGCGCGCGAAGCACTGGAGGTTCCGGAGGGTTACGACCCAGTCGCGGTGATCGTGCTCGGCTATCCCGGAGACCCGGCGAACCTGCCCGAACTCGTCCGAGAAAAAGAAAGCGCCCCCCGCGTGCGCAAGCCGCTGAGCGACATCGTCTTCCGTGGGCGCTTCGGGCAGCCGCTGGAAGGGTAAGATGTCCTAAGACAAAGAGCTTACAAGGCCTCAATTTTCTGATTACCCGAGGACTGAAGTACGGGTACAAAAAACTACCCCGATGAAAAATGAAGGCGCGGCGAGTGCGACTCGCCGCGCCTTCGCCGTGGAGGCTTCCCAGTTATGACATCCCTGAACGGCAAAATCGCCCTTGTGACCGGCTCCAGCCGGGGAATCGGCCGGGCCATCGCAATCCGGCTGGCGCGCGAGGGCGCGAAGGTTGTCCTCACCGGCCGGGACCTGGAGAAGCTGCATCAAACCGCCGCCGAGATCCGCGAGGACGGCGGCGAAGCCGCGATCCATGCCGTGGACCTGCGCGCGCCGACGGCCGCCACCGAGCTGGCCCAGTTCGCCCAGGAGACCTACGGCGGACTGGATATTCTGGTCAACAACGCCGGCGCAACCAAGCGCGGCGACTTCCTCACGCTCACCGACGCCGACTTCGAGGACGGGTTCGCCTTGAAATATTACGGCGCCGTGCGTCTCACCCGCGCGGCGTGGCCCTCCCTCCAAGCCACGAGCGGCGCGGTTCTCAACATTATCGGCGTCGGCGGCCGCACGCCCGGCGCGGAGTTCACCATCGGCGGCTCCGTCAACGCCGCTCTGCTTTCCTTCACCAAAGCCATCGCCGACCTCGGCGTCCAGGACGGCGTCCAGGTTAACGCCATCAACCCCGGCCGCGTCCATACCGACCGCCTGACCAATTCCCTCCCCGCTCCCGGCCCGGCGCGCGAGTCGGCGCTCGCGCAGCTCGTTCAGAAATCCAGTATCACGCGGATCGGCGAGCCGGAAGAAGTCGCCGCCCTCGCCGCATTTATCCTTGGCCCCGAAGGCCGCTGGCTCCAGGGCTCGCTGATCGACATTGACGGCGGCCAGACAAAGAGCATCTGAACGAACACGATTTTGGCCGGTCATGACTCTGTCGATTGTACACATCGATCATTAAATAATACTAATTGAACCAAAAAACGGAACCAAATTCAGATTGTACAATTCTCATTGTCTTCCGCCCGCCATTCCCGAACACGAAAATATCCGCGCGGCTTGCAATCAGAACAGACTTAACAAGCAGCAAGAATTATTTCACTCCCATTAATCATAGATACTGATACCAACACTCGGCGTCGTATACGATTACGCAAATATTTTTTTCACGAGAGAACAACTGTGTTACCGTTCATACCAATCAGCATAAATGGTCTGCCTGAGGCGCTGATACAACCGGTTGCACAAACTCTACGTCTGTTCTCTTATGCCAAAAAGTCAGAATCGTTTTGCTGATCTACAATTCTATACTCTATCCAGAAACGACCGAACGTGTTATAATTCAATATCGATATAGGAATTGTCCAACTCTGGACCAGCATATCGACAGCGATTATATTTTTTTGTTACGTACGAAGGAAATACAAATGCAAAAGGCCCGTTCCGGATTTACTTTGATCGAACTCCTCGTTGTCATCGCTATTATCGCGATTCTCGCCGCCATTCTGTTCCCTGTTTTCGCAAAGGCCCGCGAAAAAGCCCGTCAAATCAGCTGCGTCAGCAATCTCAAGCAGATCGGTTTGGGATTAATGCAGTACAGCCAGGATAACGACGAAATCATGGCGAACGCCTGGTATGGCAATGGCGGCTATCAAAAGTCCGACCCTACGCCCGGCTCCGTCAAGTACAAGTGGATGGACGCTATCTTCCCCTACGTGAAGAGCACACAGATCTTCACCTGCCCCGACGATTCCGGCATTCAGGGCAGTACCGGAAAGTTCGTGAATTATCAGAACCTTGGGGGCCAAGATGATACGCATTACGGCAGCTATGGCATGAACTCCGCTTACTGGGGACAGGGATCACCCAATCAGGGGCCTGGCAACAGCGGCGTCTCACTGGCGACTCTGGCGAGCCCGGCTTCAACAATCTGGGTTGGCGATGGTTCCGGCAGCTATCAGATCGACTGGCAGGATCAGGGGAGCGTCACGAACCCAGTCTTTGTCAAAGGCGGTTTGTCCTACTTCGCCAACCCAAATGATTTCGGTAGCCCTAACCAGCGCCAGGAAGGCGCGCTTGTTGCGCGGCACACGGATATGGCGAATGTCGTTTACTGTGACGGCCATGCGAAGTCGGTTAGGCTGACGAACCTGCTGGGTAAGAATTCCAATGGGGATTACGCCGCCTTCACCGAAGCGGCGCAGTAAACCGTCAATTTCAGGTAAGGTTTGGCTTTACGATTTCGGCCCCGGGCGCAAATGGCGCTCGGGGCCGAACTGCGTGAATGTTCCCCTGTTGTCCGACGATTGCTTTTACCATAATCAAGAGCAGCAGCAATCTGAATCATGACCAATAATGACATCTTGCCCTTGGACATTTCCGCGATCCATCAGAGAGGAGCCGCCTCGCCCATTCACGCCGGAGACGCGGGGCAATTTCTTTCGCGCGGGATCGGACGCCATCCCAGCCGCATCCTGAGTCATTTCGATCTGATTTACGTTCAGTCCGGCGTTTTGCGCATTCAGGAAGACAGCGCGGCGTTTGAAGTCAAGGGCGGCGAATCGCTGCTGCTCTGGCCAGGCCGTCGCCATTGGGGGACGGAGGATTACCCTCCGGATCTGGCGTTCTACTGGCTGCACTTCGCGATCCGAACGGACGAGAGCGATCCGCAAATCTCTCCCGCAATCTCCGTTCCGCAGCATGCCGTTGTGGCGCGCCCGCGCCAGTTGACGGAGCTCTTTCGTCGTTATCTTGACGACCAGGAATCCCCGGATCGCGATCAGCTCTCCGCCGATCTCATGGTATCCCTGATACTCTGCGAGATTTCCCGCGCGATTCGGAGCGGCACCGAGCCGGTCGTCGAGCGATCCCCGCTGGCCAATCTGGCGAAGCAGTTCATTCAGGCCAATTCCCACTTGCCGATCACAACATCGTCCATCGCCAAAAGCATCGACGTCAACCCCAACTACCTCTCACGTATCTTCCGCCGTGACTTCGGGATTACCGTTACGGACGCCATTCACCAATCGCGTATGGCGCAGGCGCGCTTCTACCTCATGGAAAACGACTACAATGTCGAGACGATCGCTCGTCTCTGCGGATACGACAGCGCCATTTATTTCCGACGCGTCTTCCACCGCCTCCACGCAATGTCGCCGCTGGAATATCGCCGCCTTTACCTCAAGGTCCACGTCATCGGCTACTGACACGCCCGCCGCAACTTTTCCCGCCAGGCTCGGTCACACAGAGCATGGACAACTCCACGCCGCTCCGCTTCGCTCCAACCACCATCTGCCGCCCATCCTCCACTCTTTGGATGCTGATTGTGGTTTTCGGAACCTTGGGCCTATTCTTCCCTTTCATGGCGTACGATATCGCGCATGGCCATCACCTCCAGCCGCCCGATCCCCTGGGCGGAGCCATATGCCTCACCATAGGAATTCTCATCTTAGCAGGATCAGCGACAGCCGCCTATTATGCCCTGCACGCCCGCGTCGAGGCAGACGGCCAAGGAATCCGGCAACGGCGCTGGCGCGCATGGCGAACAATTCTTTGGAGCGAAGTGACGGATTACTACCTCTTGCCGCTTCACTCGCATGTGGGACGCTGCGTCGTTGAGTCGGCGCAAGCCACCATCAATCTCTCGTTCAATGATTGGAGCCATCTCGACGCTCTCCAGAACACCATAACGCGCTATGCGACCGGCGCGCCGCACTCCGAATGGGGCATCCTCGGCTGCCGCGCCCACGAGACACGCTCCCAGATCTTCCAATATTCCAAATCGGCAATGTCCCAGGAAGCAATCACGCTGATGGTGTGGTGGGCGATAAGCATCGCCTGCATCTTTATCGAAAAATTCGTGTCCCGACAGGAATGGGCGTCCATCGTGGAGGAATGCGCCTCTTTGCCAGCGATGGCGCTGCTCGTCACGACAATATTCACCGGCCAAATCCTGGACATCCATCGAAGGCGAAGCCAACGAATCGAGACAAGCCCCGCCGGTCTCACTTTCACGGATCACGAACGGACAATCTCCGTGAGCTGGAGCGACGTTGAGGAATATGAGTACACGCACCATGGATGGCCGGTAAAGACACGGATCGTATATCAGGTGCGGACGACAGCGGGAAATTTTGATTTTACGCCTTCGATCAAGGATTGGATGCTGCTGAACGCCATCATTCGCCACTGGGCGCCGCCGGCGTCCCTCATTGCCTCAGAAGCGGAAACCGGCGCGCTCGGCGGTGAAAGCGCACGCTGGACGGGCGGAGCGCCCGGCGTCGGCGACAGAGTTTTCCACTATCGCACGCGAATAAACCGCATGGGTCTCTGGCTGCCAAGCATACTTACCATTATTCTTCCCTTCGCCTATGAGATTGCCAAGTGGGCTCAGACACCGAATTCGTCCAGCCCTTTGAGTCCGGCGATACTTTATTCCATTTGCGTGGTGATTACATTGTGGGGGTGGTGGCGATTTTATTCCGCTCGGATCGTAATCAACGACACGGGAATACTCGAACGCTCCATATTTGGCCCGCGTCGCATGTTCTGGAGCGAAGTCACTTCTATCACGAGGAGCAGCGATATAGTTACGTTACATGCGGATGATCAGAAAGTTCGATATTGGTGCACCATCGCGGATTTTGACGGACTAAACGCGGCGATTGAGCGCCATACATCGCTCCATGTCCCCGAGACGATGAAGAAGAGAAACTAACGGACGGAGCCGGCAACCTTCCGCCCACGTCTCCGTCTTACCAAATATGGACAATGTGAATATAACAGCGCCCGAGCACCCCATCATCTGCCGCCCTGACAAAAGCGGCTGGGGGCTCTTCGCCCTGCTCGCCCTCGTGTATCTTGGCCCAACAATCGCCCTTGTGATCATACAATGGCGAACTCCCGCATCTCAAATCGGCGTACGATTTCTCTTCGTCGTCGTTCTTGCCGCCTTTACCATCTGGGCCTATTGGATGCTGCATGCGCGTGTGGAAGCGACGGTGCAAGGTCTGCGCTGGCGCGGGTTTGGCGGATGGAAATTCGCGGCTTGGCGCGATGTCCAGGATTACTATTTTCTGCAGCTCAAGAAAGATCAGAAGACTTACGTTGTGGAGACGAGTATCGGGAAACTGCGAATCACTTCGTTCTATGTGTGGAGCGAAGCGATGGAGAACGCCATCACCCAGCACACCGTCCACACATCTGTCCACGCTTGGGGGCAGCTTGGATGCCGTAGCGAAGACGTTCCCGCGCTCCGCTTTTACTACTCCGTCCGAGAGGTCCGAAGGAATATGGCGTTCATGACGTTTCTCGTAGCGGCTCTTCTATTATTAACGGCTCCCATGTGCGTCTCCAGCTTCCATTCGTCCCTCCAGAGTCTCGGGTGGTGGTGGGCAATCGCCGAAGGAACCATTGAGTTAATCGTTTTCGGCGCGCCCTTGGCGTGCGGCCTTCTTTTAATCCCCACAGGCTGGCGCGCACTCAAAGTCGCGGATCAACACATCGAAACCAGCGCGGAGGGGATCGTCTTTACGGACGGCGCCCAGCGCATCGAGGCCAGATGGGAGGAAATCGTCCGGTATGGCGTTCCTCGGGACACACTCAAATCGACGTTCACGAGCCCGTTTTACATCCATACGGACGCCGGCGCATTTTCATTCACCCCACACCTGCACGATTACGCCCTCCTCTGCCACATCGTTCGCCATTGGGCTCCAGAAAGTGCGAGTGAGTGGAATAATAATGAGCGAATGGAAGCACTCGGCGGAGACGCGACACTCTGGACGGGTGGATTCCCAGGCGTCGGCGAGCGTATCTATCACTACAAAACTCGCACTAATCGAGCATTTTTGTGGGCTCTTGCCTGTTTTACGGCGACTCCATTCGGCGTACGAGTGCTGGAGCGATCTCTCGGCGTCCCACCGCCGCCGCTGGACGCGGGAACGGAGTGTGTCCTGGCGGCGCTTTGTCTCGGAACCGGTTGGGCGGCGTGGCGCTACCAAGCCGCCCGAATTGGAATCGACAACCACGGCGTCACCGAACAATCGGCGTTTGGAACACGGCGGCTGACCTGGGAGGAAATTCGCCATTGCGCTTCCGGGGAATGGGTCGTCACACTCCAAGGAGACAACGGCGCGATTCGCTTCTGGCAAACAATTTCTTACGGGGACGAGCTGATGGCGGAGATCAAACAGCGAGCCGTCAATAGCACGCTTACGGATTGGAAGGAGAAGTAAACGCGGGAGACGGACCGTGGCGGCAACCTTTCATCCTGTTCTTAGTCTCACCCAATATGGACAAAGTAAAGTCGGAACCGACGACGTTTCCAATCATCGCTCGCCCCAACGCCGCTGCCTGGGTATTGATCGTCATGTTCAGCGCGCTTGGCGCTTTCTCGCTGTTCGCCGATGATATCCTCGGAGGGCCGCACGCGCAGCACCGCATCGATTCTTTCCTTATCGTATGCGCAGGAATATTCAGGAATATTTCTGACGCCGGCGGCGGTGCTGGCCTACTACACCCTGCATGCGCGATTTGAAGCCACGCACGCAGGGCTCCGCTGGCGACACTTCGGGCGCTGGACGAGCGTTCGATGGGAGGAGATTACAGATTACTATTTGACGATCCCCGATCAGCATCGCGAGACGCCGGCAATTCAGGTTTCCGGCAGGCGACACATCATTTCCCGAGGCTGGACGCGGCATGCGGCGCTGCTGTCAGCGATTGAGCAGCACGTATCGACACCAGCTCCAGGATGGGAGCTTTTGGGTTGTCGGCCTGGAGAATGGTCCATACAAGAGTTTTTCTATGATCCCGCACGGCGCCAACGCCGGATCGTGGGATGCGGCGTATCGTGGATTTTCGTCACCGGATGCTGCCTCGCGATGGGGTTTCGCCACTTTACTCAAACAACCCAAACCCTCGGCGTCGGGTGGGCGCTGGCGCAAGTTGGTCTCTTTTTGCTCTATGACATCCCAATCACATTAATCATCACCGCCGTCATTGCTCCTGAGAAGGAAGCGTTCAGCCGGCGGCGCCATACGATCACGACAAGCGCCGTCGGCATTCGATTTTCGGACGGTCAGCGCGCCATAGAAGCAGCATGGAGCGACATTCTTGCTTATGAAGAAGGCGTGCTCGGCAAGCGCTTCGTGGAATATAGCCGCAATTGCATAAAAACCAAGCAAGGGGATTTCGATTTCACGGTCGTGATTCATGACCAAAGGCATCTCTGCCGAATCATCGACCACTGGGTACCTGACACGGCGCGGGAAAAGCCAATTCCAGGCGAAGGCGTCATTGGCGGCGAAGGGTCTCTCTGGACCGGCGGCCAGATTGGAGAAGGCGAGCGCGTTTATCACTATCGCGTAAGCGCCACACGAGGATTGCTGCTTGTGTACGCCTTATTTCTGCTTGCTCCCGTTTTGAGCGGTCTGGTCAACGGCTTTGGGGATGTCTGGCGGGACAAAACCATTCGCATCATTGAACCGCTGGAATGTATTTCATTTTTAGGATGCGCCTGGGCGTATTTCCATACATCCGTAACAGTCACTGACAACGCTCTCATACAGCGTTCACTGCTTGGAACTATTGTGATTCCTTGGCAAGACGTCGTCAGCTATAAAAATGAGGAAGGCATGCGCCAGGTGATCAGCCGCAGTAAACACATTCGGTTTTCCGCGCCAATCGCCGATCTTGAAGGTCTGCAAACGGAAATCGAACGCCGCGCGGTCAATAGTGAGAATAAAGGATGGGGTAAAATAAGTAGAGGCTATCAGGGAGAAAATCATGTTACTCACAATTGATATCGCCGACACATCTCGCGAGGCGATTTATGCCGTATAGCTTACTACGACACACAAAAAAGCGTCTGCTTTGTAAAAATCACAAAGCAGACGCTTTTTTGGCGTTTGGCGCAGGCCGTTTATAACGGCTTGCGGTAGAAGAACGGGATCTGGAGCTCGAAGCCGATGGCGCGGTGGTCGGAGAGGCGTTCGGTGCCGCCGACGAAGAGGACGCCGCCGGGTTTGAGCGATTCGTAGAATCCGCGATAGATGCGCTCTTTCGCCGGGTCGGTGAAGTAAATCACGACGTTGCGGCAGAGGATTAGATCGTATTCGGCTTTCGGGTACGGGCCGGCCAGTAGGTCGTGCTTGGCGAACTGGCACTTGGAGCGCAGGTGCGGCGCGGATGTCCAGGCGTCGGCGCCGGCGCTTGGGAAGTGCGCGGCGCGGCGCTCGGGCGAGATGTTGAGCATGTCGGCCGAGTTGAAGCGCGGGTCGCGGGCGCGGGCCAGGATCTCGGTGTCGATGTCCGTGCCCTTGATGCGGTGCGGGACGGCCGGCGAGATCTCGTGCATCAGCATCGCCAGGGTATACGCTTCGGCGCCGTAGGAGCAGCCGGCGCTCCAGATATTCAGGGCGGCGTTCTTGCGCTGCGCCATCAGCGGCGGCAGAACCTTCTTCACAAGGTCATCGAAGCGGTTCGGATTGCGCAGCAGCTCCGAAACGTTGATCGTCATCTTGTCCAGAAAGCCCGCCAGCAGCTCGGCGTCTCGCTCCATGGCGTTGTAATACGCCATGAAGGAGTGGAAGCCGGAACGGGTCGCCATGGTGCTCACGCGGCGCCGCATCTGCTCCGGCTTATAGTCCGCAAGCTTGATGCCGGTCTTCGCCTGGACCTTCTTAATAAAGCTATCGTAGTCGGCGTCATCGAAGCCGCCGCCCGCAACCGGCGTCGGGGCAGGAGAGAATACTGGAAGTGTCATGACTTACTCTTATGCTTTCCGTGCAATTTACGATTTGAGCGCGAGTTCGCGCGGCTGCGCCGCCAGCAGACTGACGTCCCGGATGGATTCCACGGCTTTGGCGACGTCCATGATCAGCGCGACGCGGCCGTCGCCCAGGATCGTGGCGCCGGAGAGGCCCGTGATGTCGCCCAGCAGCATTCCCAGCGACTTGATGACGACCTCCTGCTCACCGGCCAGCGCGTCGACGCAAAGTCCGATCTGCTTCTCGCCGAAGCCGACGATCACAACATAGGCGTCATCGGGGATCCGGTCGGCGGCGGTGGCGCGGGGATTGCCGCACAGGACATCCGCGACATTCGCCAGCGGGACGGTCTTGCCGCGCAGAACGATCACGGCCTGCCCGCCGACGGTGCGGCGGACGATGCCGCCGTTGCTTTCGCCCAGACGCAGCATCTCGACCACCGAGCTCAGCGGAATGACGTAAGTGCCGCCGCCCGCCTGCACCAGCAGGGCGCGGACGATCGCCAAAGTCAGCGGCAGATGGATCGTAAAGCGGGAGCCCTTCCCGACCTTGCTGTCGAGCAGGATGCGTCCGCCCAGCTTCTCCAGGTTCGAGCGCACGATGTCCATCCCGACGCCGCGGCCGGAGATATCGGAGATCGTCTGCGCCGTCGAGAAGCCCGAAGCGAAGATCAGGGACAGCGAGTCGCGATCGGTCATCAGATCGGCGGCGGCCTGGGTGATAATGCCCTTCTTGACGCCGGCGGCCTTGATCTTGACGGGGTCAATGCCGCGCCCGTCGTCGGTGATCTCAATAACGATATGGTTTTCTTCGTGGCGCGCGCCGAGGGTCACCACGCCCACGCGCGGCTTGCCGGCGGCGATGCGGCCTTCCGGCTCTTCCACGCCATGGTCCACGGAGTTGCGCAGCAGGTGGATCAGCGGATCCCCCAGAACTTCCAGCACCGAGCGATCCAGCTCCGTCTCGCCGCCCAGCATCTGGAAATCGATCTCCTTGCCGGTCTTTTGCGCGAGGTCGCGGATCATGCGCGGCATCCTCTGGAAGACGCCGTCAATGGGCAGCATGCGCGCCTTCATGATCTCATCTTGCAGCTCGCCGGTGATGCGGGCGATTCGGTTCGTCGCTTCCAGCAAGTGGCTGGCGAGCTCGTCTTGCGGATAACGCTCGCGCAGGTCGCCGCTGATGCGGGCGATCTGCGTTCGGTCGATCACCATCTCGCCGATCAGGTTCAGCAGGTTGTCCAGACGGGAAACATCGACGCGGATCGTCTGCGAATGCTGCGCTGGCGCGGCGGCCTCCGCGGCTCGCGGGGCCGACTTGGCGGCGGGCGCTTCCGAGGATTTGGCGGCGGGCGCTTCCGGAGCCTTCGCAGCGGGCGCCTCGGCGGGTTTCGCCGGCGCCGCTTCGGCGACAGGAGCCGGAGCGCTTTCGACCAGCGCCAGGACCGGTTCCGGCGTGGCCTCCGCTGCGTCCGAAGCCGATGCTTCGGCGGCGGAAGCGACCACCTGGCCTTCCCACTGGCTCACGACGATCTTTTCGATCTCCGAGATTCGGCTCAGCGGGCTCATCACCTCATCATGGTTATGCTCGGTGGCGAAGAGAAGCTGGAACTTCAGGTCAAACGCCTCGTCCTCCAGCTGCTCCTCACGCGGATCGGAAACCAGGACGGTTCCCAGCGCTTCCAGAGCGCCCAGCACCATGAAGACCCGAACCGACTTCATCAGACACTCGGGGTTGAGCTCCACGCCGATATGGAAGACGCTGAGGCCCGAAGCGCGCGCTTCCTGAATGGCGGTCAGCTCAAAATCGCTCACGGGAATATCGATCGACGGGGCCGGCGCGGCTTCGACGGCGGCCGCTTCGGCGGCCGGCGCGGTCGAGGCCGGAGCCGCCTGTCCAAGGCGCAGGGCGTTGAGGCGGGCGACAAGGCCGGGAATATCTTTATCCGTCTCGGAATCGTCGCTGTTATTGCTGACGGATTCCACAAGCGATGTCAGAGCGTCCAGACAATCCAGAAGGGCGTTGACGATATTCGTATCGACGCTTAGCTTGTCGTTTCGCAGATCGTCGAGGATGTTCTCCATCTCGTGAGTCAGATCGCCAATCGCCATGAAGCCCATGGCGCGGCTGGATCCCTTGAGCGTGTGGGCGGCGCGGAACAGCATCTGGAGCATCTCGATCGAGTGGTCTCCGCGCTCCATCTTCAGGATGTTGGTCTCAAGCAAATCGAGCTGCTCGCGACCTTCATCAAGAAATACGCCGAGGTATTGGGACATATCTGTGTTAATCATAAGAATCATCCTGTCCGAGTTGGGAGTAAGCGCGTCAGATCATTACACAATTATTATCGGCGAACTCCCCGGAATCTTTACTAGTTTTAGCGCATGGCGGCGACGGAGCGCGATCGCAGCGAATCCGTCACCGCCGAAGCGAGATCATGCAGCGGCAGCAGATGCGTGACGCCGCCCAGATCGACCGCCGCCTTCGGCATGCCGTAGACGACGCACGTCGATTCATCCTCCGCGAACGTGACGGAGCCCAGGTCGTGCAGCGCCTTCATTCCGCGCGCGCCGTCCTTGCCCATCCCGGTCAGCAGAACCACGGTGGCCCGCGCGCCGTAAAGGCGATGGATGGACGCCAGCGTGACATCCACCGAAGGACGCACGCCATGCACTGGCGGCTCATCCGTCAAATGGATCGCGCCATGGCCGTCGACTTCCAAATGGCGGCCGCCCGGCGCAACCAGCGCGCATCCGGCGCGCAGAAGATCGCCTTCGGCGGCTTCGCGCACTTCAAAGGGCGATTCGGCGTCCAGACGCTTGGCGAGCGACGCCGTAAAGCCGGGAGGCATGTGCTGAACGATCAAAATGGGAACGTTCAGTCCCGCCGGCAGCGACGGAATCAATGTCTGGAGCGCGCGAGGGCCGCCCGTCGACGAGCCGACGACCAGGATGCCCCCGGCCCGAGAGCCGCCATGCATGACCGAAGCCGCCACGGGCGGCGCGGCCGGCGCGGCGGATAACCCGAGCGGAGCGCGCCGCGCCGGCGCTTCGGGCGCGGCCGGCTCCGGCCGCTTGATCACAAAATCGGGGACCGAAGCCGCGCGAGCGCTCGGACGGAACGGAGCATGCCGCAGGCGAGCGGTCGCCGCCATGCGGATCTTCACCAGAAGCTCCGCGGCGACTTTTTCAATGTCGAGCGAAATGGAGCCGGACGGCTTGCCGACGAAGTCGACGGCGCCCGCCTCCAAACATCGCATGGTCATGTCCGCGCCAGCCTGAGTCAGCGAGGACAGCATGACGACCGCCGTGGGCCGTTTCTGCATGATCTCGGTCAAGGTCGTGTAACCGTCCTTGACCGGCATCTCGATATCCAGAGTGATCACGTCGGGCTGCAGAGAGTCGAGCTTCTGCAGCGCATCCGCGCCGTCGCGAGCCTGACCGACAACCGTCATGCCGGCGTCACGAGAAACGATCTCGGTGATCATCTTGCGCATGAAGGCGGAATCATCCACCACGAGTACTTTGGTCGGTTCCGGCATTGCTTTACCAATCCGCAGGTGCGGAAATCAACAGGGCTGTATCAAGAAGTCGTCTGACGAAGTTACGCCGCTTTTTGCAGCTTCGTCAGCGCGTCGGCGTCCTGCGCGCAGGTCGTCAGCGTCTTGTAAACATCCAGCAGGATGATCAGGCGATCGTCGGCTTTGTTGTCGCCGCCGGACGCAATGCGTCCGATCCCGGTGATGCATTCGGTCTCCAGCGAGGCGACGAGCTGCGACGGCGGATCGATGGCCGACGCCGACAGGCGCAGGACTTCCGAGACCGCATCGACGATCAGGCCGGCCATGATGCCCTGCACATCGACGATGACGATTCGCATCGCCTTCTTGCGCTCTTCCTCAATCGGCTCCAGGCCAAATCGATCGCGAAGATCGATCACGGGGATGATCCGGCCGCGCAGGTTCATGACGCCGCGAACAAAGGCGGGAGCCTTCGGAACGTGGGTAATCGACTGCGGGGTGATGATCGTGTGGATATGCGCGATGTCCACGCCGTAAACTTCGCCGCCCAAATGCAGCGCGACGATCTGTCGCTCGGCGTCCGTCGAAACGGCCGGGTTGTCTAAAAGCTCAGTAGCCATGGTGGGTTCCTCCAAGAGTAATGCGATAAGAAAGATAACGAGATCTTTGGGCCGCCGGATTAGGCGGCGCGGGCCAATGTGAAATCCTCGGTTTCGTACGGTGTTTCCGGCGCCTCGAAGCGGAACTGCTCCACGGCCTGCGTCAGATCCCGCGAAACCATAGCGAGATCCTCGGACGCCACCACCAGTTCGGCGATGGAGCGCTGCTGCCGCACGGCCGTCGCCGCCACGGTCTGCACGGAGGCAGATACTTCTTCGGCGGACGCGGACATCTCCTCGGCGGCGGCGCTGCTTTGCTCCACCACGGCCGCGACATCTTCAATCGAGTGCGAGACGTTCGCGGAGGCGGCAGCCATCTGCTCGGCGGCGGAGCAGATCCCCTGAACCTTGCCCGTCACGGTCTGCACGACTTCCTGAATGCGGGACAGCGCCGCGCCGGACTGCTCGGCGAGCTGCGCGCCGGCCTCCACCTCGCGGGCTCCGGCCTCCATCGCGGTCACGGCTTCTTCAGTCCGGTTCTGGACATCGGCGATCAGGCCGCCGATCTCACGCGTGGCGGCGCTGGAGCGCTCGGCCAGTTTGCGGACTTCATCGGCGACCACCGCGAAGCCGCGACCCGCCTCGCCGGCCCGCGCCGCCTCGATGGCGGCGTTCAAGGCCAAAAGATTGGTTTGCTCGGAGATCGCGCTGATCGTCTGCACGATATTTCCGATCTGGCCCGACGCGTCGCCGAGCATATGGATCACGCGCGCCGATTCGGACACGGTTTCACGGATGCCGCGCATTCCCGTCACCGAGCGCGTCACGATCTCCGCTCCGGTCGCCGCGACCCGGTTCGCTTCCTCGGTCGCCTTTGTCGCCGACTCGGCGTCGCGGGCAACCTCACCCACGGTGTGAGCGAGATGCTTGAGCATGTCGGCGCTTTGCGAGATCGTCCGCGCCTGGCTGGAGTTGCCCTGCGCGACTTCGCTGGCGCCGCGCGCCGATTGTTCGCTGGCGTGGGCGACTTCCTGCATCGTGGCCCCAATCTCTTCCGCTCCGCCGCCGACGCTCTGCGCGGCGCCAGCCAGAGTGCTGGAAGCGTAGGCGATCACCGCCGCCGAATGCTGTAGTTTCAGCACCAGCGCGCCCAGCGATCCCTGCGAGACCTGGAAGGATCCCGCCATCGAATGCAGGTCCGTGAGCAATGCATTGTAGGTGTGGGCGATATCGCCGAACTCGTCTCGAGTATCGTGCGTGAGCGCCGTTCCCCCGATCACAATTTCCTTGGAGAGGTTACCGATCTCCATCTCCTGAATGGCGTCGCTCAAACTGACGACGCAGGTGGACCGCAGGGCGTCCAGGCTTTCGCCGACGCGGCGCAGCGTTCCATTGATATAGCGTGTGATGACCGTCGCCACACCCCCGCCTAAGAGAATGGCGAGGATCAGCAGCAGGCCGATCAATTCATTTCCTTGTCTGTAGGCTGCGGAAGCCCTTGAGGCGTAGTTCTCCGCCTGTCGGGCGTTCCGATCCATCATGTCCTGCACTTGGTCCGTCGTACTGAGAAACGCATCGCGCATCGGTCCGCCGAGCATCTTGGCGCTTGCCTTGAGATCCCCGGAACGGCTCAGCTCCAGAAACGAAGATTCTTGAGCCGTATTCGCCGCCCAGGACGATTTGAGCTTGTCGTAACTGGACTGCTCTTGCGCCCCAAAGACCGTCGGTTCGTAAGACTGAAGCGCCTTGTCCGCGGAAACACGCGCCGTCGCCAGATCCGTTTCGGCCTTTGCCTGCTTGGATTTGGAGGCCAGCACATGCCGGTACTCGATCGTCCGATATTGCCGGGCGTACGAATTGAACTGCGCAAGCCGCGTCGTGCTCTTCAGGGAATCGTTTAAGATCGCCTGTGTCAGCGCGTTTACCTGGGTGTTATGGACCAGGGCGACCGCGCCGATCGTGGCGCTCGCCGCCACTCCGGCGCCGAACGCGAGCGCCAATTTGCGCGCCGTCTTCAGATGATAGAACCAATGCATAAGTCCGCGGTCTCGCTTCCGTCGTAACGACGGTAATCTCCAACCCTGCGTTATTTGCGTCCCTGCAGTCCCACGGTAATCGACAGCTCACCCTGCTCCAGGGTGATGGGAATGACGATCGCCGGAATGGACAGCGTGCTGATTTTGACGTTCGTGCCGCGAATAATCGTCGGCGGCGTAATATCGCAGATAAAGCCGGCTTCCGAAAGCTTGGACATGGCGTTGCCGCTGATCATGTTTCCGAGCTCCGCAATCGCGCTCGCCGCGAGCTGATCGAAGACTTTGATCGGCTGTCCGAGCATCGTCGTCGCAATCTTATCGGCGACCTGCAGCGACATGCCGTAGATCACCTGTCCCTGCACCTGCCCCGTGACGCCGCAAACGACGTTGCACTGCTGGCTGGTGAACGTGGCGGGCTGCATCGCCAAGTTACCCTTTACGGGCCGGTTCCCCAAGACCATCTCCATAACGGAAAAGCTGGCCTCTACGAAGGGGTTGATATACTCTACTTTCATCATAATGATCCCTTCCCAACTTATCCGATGAGTTTCTTGATGCTTTCCAGCACCCGTTCCGGCTGAAACGGCTTGACGATAAAGTCCTTGGCTCCGGCTTGGATCGCTTCAATGACCATGTTTTTCTGTCCCATAGCGGTACACATGACGACATTGGCGGCCGGGTGCTTGCCCTTGATCGTGCGCGTCGCCGTAATTCCGTCCATGATGGGCATGGTTATGTCCATCAGGACGAGGTCCGGCTGATGCGCGTCATACTTGTCTACGGCTTCCTGACCATTAGTGGCTTCCCCAACAACCTCATAGCCATTGGCTACCAGAATGTTCTTGAGTGTGACACGCATGAACAGAGCGTCATCGGTGATCAGTATTTTTTTCGACATCACAGTTATGCTCCTCGATTTGGTCACGCTGCTGCGGAAAAGAACCACTCCAAAATACGCTTGGGAGCAGGCTTCCTAAAAACGTTGACCCGCGATAATTATTGGTTTCCTACCAGAAATCTAGAGTCGAAATTTCCCGGGCGCTCCCGGAGCCGGACAGACTCGCTCCGTTCGAGAAGGAACACGGCTCCGCAGAAGAGCGGAAACTGGGAAAGATACTAGGAAAATCGACGAAAAGGGTGTATACTTTCTAGCGTTGATGGGCAAGGGAGCCGGCGACGCACCCGCGAATTTATGCGCTTTCCCAAACCCGCCAGTCTTTTCTCCCGAGATCCATAGGGTCGCCAAGCACGTTCCTCGCGGCCAAGCATCGTCGCGCGCCAAACCGACGTATTCATCCCGCGAGAAATAAGGATGTCAATTCCTCATGTCTAAACCTGTTCTGTCGAAACTTCGCAGCGCCGCTCCCGTCTGCCTTTTGCTGGGCGGAGCCGCCGTCGCCGCCACGATGGCGTCCGGCCAGTCCCCGCAGGACCCGCGCTACGCCGCGCCACAGCGCGCGTACTCGGACCGAGATCCGCGCACGCCCAGCATGGCGCCCACGGACCCGCAAGTCATCCCGGCGGCGCCGGCCGACGGAGCCGCTGCGAACGACCCGACGCAGCCCGAACGCCGAGCCCAGCGCGTCCGCCCGCAGCCGGCGGCTCCCGACAACCCGCTGGTGATGGTCAATCCGGAAAAGACGACAGGCAATCCCACGATCTACTACGACCGCGACGGGAAGCAAAAAACCACCAATCCCATCGCGCCGGACCGAACCGACAAAGACTACCGGATTCAGCCGGAAGCGCCGCAGCCCAATCAAAGCAAGCAGCAGCGCCTTCCCCTGTTCGGATATAATTTCTTCCAGCCCGCGCGCCAGCTGATCACCGCGCGCCGCAGCTTCCTGCAGCAGCGATACGCCGCTCCCGCCAGCGCGAACGCGAATCGCCCCGGAGTCGCCGGCCCCGTCAGCCGCCGTCCCAATATCGGCGCCAATGGAAATCCGAACCCCGCCTTCGGCGGAAACCGCCCGCTGGACACCCAGAACGATCCGTTCGGGCTGATCGGCAATCCACCGCAGCTGAACGGCTATGGCAATGGTTACGGCGCGACGCCGAACGCCCCGTACGCGCTGAACGGCCCGGGCGCCGGCGGCAATTATGGACAGCAAAGCGGCGTTCCGGGCCAATACCCCTCAGGGCAATACGATCCTCGCGCCGCGCAAGGCCAGTACGACCCCAACACCGGGCAGAGCTACGGCGCCGACCAGTCCGCCCCCAACCTCTATGGACGCGATACAAACGGCGACCAGCAGGACTGGCGAACGGGGGCGAGTTCCGACGCAGCGCCCGACAACGGTTCGACGCAAGATTCCCAGGGGAAAGCCGCCGCGCGAAATCGCGCTCCGAAGGATCCGTACGCCAATGAGCCGGCGAACCAGTTCCAGGATTCCAGCTCGCGCGCCTACGAAGACGGCTTGAAGCCCTACCCCGCCGGCACATACTATCCGCCCAAGCACGCCGCCGCCAGCTCCCTCGGAAGCCGGGGCGGTCTCGCTCCCTCAAGCGATCCGTACGCGCAGAATAACGGCGCTTATGGAAACCGGGGATCGTTCTACGACCCATCTCTCAATCCCAATGGGACCGGTCTGCCCTATGGATCCACGCCGGGCGGCGACGCTTACGGCGGCGCCTATGGCGATGGAACGGGCGTCGGCGGCAATAGCGCGCGCTCGGAAGAGAATCAGTTCTACGGAAACGCATCGGGCGCGGACCAGAGTTTGACCGGCGATTCGTCCTCCAATTCGTCCGCAGGCGCGGTGGGCGGACGACCGAACACACCCGGCGATCTGAGCCGGTACAGCGATGACTCGGTCAACGCCTTCAACCAGATCTCCGACCCGCTGGACCAGCTTTACCGCAACGTCACGGCGTCCGCCCCGGCCAACTACCAGCTCTCCGGCGGCGACATCCTGACGATCCGCTACTGGACGCCAACACAGGCGTCCCGCGAGTTCTCGCGCACGGTGGACGCACAGGGCGCGGTCACGCTGGAAGGCATCGGCCGCCTGGTGGTTCGCGGACAAACGCTCGCGCAGGCGGAAAACACGCTGCGCCATCGTCTGGCCGGATACTATAAGGGCGCCGATGTCTCCGTGACGCTGCGGGAGCTGCGGACCATTCCAGTGACCGTCGGGGGAGAATCCTTCGCGCCGGGCACCTACACCGTCCCCGCCGTCTCGACCGTGTTCAATATCCTCTACGCCGCCGGCGGCCCGACCGCCGACGGCTCCCTACGCGGCATCGAGATCCGCCGCCAGGGCAAGCTGATCGGAACATTCGACTTCTACTCGTTCATCAACGGCAAGACGCCCGCGCCGGACGTTGCGCTGCAATCGGGCGACTTGATCTACATCCCGCCGCGTATCTCGCGCGTGATCGTCAAGGGCGAAGTGCGGCAGCCCGCGATCTTCGAGCTGAAGCCTGACGAGCGATTGGACGACGCCCTGCGCTACGCCGGCGGCGTCAAGCCCTCGGGCGTGGATCAGCGCGTGCAGGTCAGCACCGTCGTTCCCGGCGCGGAGCATGTGCTGCGCGATGTCAATGTCAAGAAAGTTACGGAAGTCAAAGCCGTGCCGTTGTACGATGGCGACGAAGTCGAGATCTTCTCCGTGCGCAGCGTATTGGCGAACCGCGTGACTGTCGAAGGCGCGGTCGACCAGCCCGGCGACTACGCCCTGCAAAACGGCATGCATGTTTCCGACCTGCTGGAGCGGGCTCGCGGCCCTCTTTACAACGCTTATCTGAGCCGCGCCGATCTGTACCGGTACAACTCGGACAATACGCTGACGCTCATCCCGGTGGATGTGGAAAAAGCGCTCGCTCACGATCCGACAGCCGACGTCGCGCTGACCCGCTGGGACCGCTTGAAGCTCTACTCCCGCCAGGAAGTCTCGTGGACCGGCCAGCGCGCCGTCACCATACGCGGCGCCGTGCAGCGGCCAGGGATCTACTACCGCAGCGACAACATGAGCGTCCGCGACCTGCTGCTCGCCGCCGGCGGAACTCTGCCGGAAGCGTACCTGGGACGGTCCGCCCTGCTGCATCAGCACAGCGACGGCACGTTCGCCTACGATTATGTCAACTTGGAGACGCTGCTGGCCGGCGACGCCACGCAGGATGTCAAGGTTCAGGACAACGACGTGCTCGCCGTTTACAAGATCGGCGAAGCGCAGTTCGAGCCGAACCACGTCGTGATTGTCCGCGGCGAAGTCGTGGCGCCGGGCACCTATCCGCGCGGCGAAGGCATGCGGCTGAGCGACGCGCTCAAGCTTGCGGGCGGCTTCAAGCCGAACGCCGGCACGCAGGTGATCGTGACGCACGCCCACAAGATCGGCGATCCGCCGAACGCGACGCTGACCACGAGCACCGCCGTCTACGATAATGAGCGCCAGACCGTCACGGACGGCGACCTCGTGCTGACGGATGGCGACGTGATCGCCGTCCAGGGCATCGGCGGCATCAAGGACCATGTCGGCGTCATCACCGTGAAGGGCGCGGTCAACCATCCAGGCCCGATCACGCTCACCAAGCAGCTTCGCCTGAGCGATGTCCTGCGCGAAGTCGGCGGCCTGCGGCCCGAGGCGTTCCCGGAAGGCGCCGAGTTCACGCGCGATCCGGAAGTCCTGGAGACCGCCGGACAGCGCAGCCTGACCAGCGTCATCATTCGATTGAACGATCTGCTCAACCAGAGCGCCTACAAGCGCGAACAGGCGAAATCGGACATCGAGCGCATCAAGGCGGCCGATACGGCGACGGGCAATTCGGCGATCGCGATTCCCGGCATCACCGGCGCCGCGACGCCCAGCGCCACCGCCACCGCCGTCGCCACTCGCCTGTCGCAGCGAGACCTGGTCACGCCCAGCCGCCTGCTCTCCGATGACGACCTGCAATCGAACGGCAACATCGCTGTGAACCTGCCGGAAGCCATGCGGAAACCTGGCGGCAGCGAGGATATCCTGCTGGTAGATGGCGATACGATCACCATTCCCGAGCAGCCGACCACGATCCAGGTCGTGGGCGCGGTCTTCAATTCGCGCAGCGTTCTGTACAAGCCCGGCGCGCCCATCTCCTACTACGTGGAGCAGGCGGGCGGCTTCGCTCCGGACTCGGCGAACAAGCAGATCGAGATCATCCACGCCGGCGGCGGCCTGATCCCGGCCGACAAGGTTCGCACACTGCGCCCCGGCGACGTCGTCCTCGTGCCGACGCGCGTTCTGGCGGAGAAGATCAGCAGAAACAGCAACGTATTCAACGATATCTTCAAGAATATCCTGAGCACGGCGCTGATCTTCAAGCTGCTGCGGTAACCACGATGATCATTCTCAGCCACCGCGGTTACTGGAAAGCCACGGAAGAGAAAAATACGGAGACGGCTTTTCTCCGCTCGTTTCGCCTGGGCTTCGGAACGGAAACGGACGTGCGGGATCACGATGGATCTCTGGTGATTTCGCACGACCCTCCGACCTCCGCCGCGCTATCGCTGGATCGTTTCCTGGAAATTTACCGAGAAGAGGGCGCCGGCCTACCGCTGGCGCTCAACATCAAAGCAGACGGATTGCAGGCCGCGCTCAAGGGCGTCCTCGCGCGCTTTCAAGTCACGAACTATTTCACGTTCGACATGTCCCTGCCGGATATGCTCCATTATTTCGTTCAGAATATCCCCGTACTCACCCGGCAAAGCGAGTACGAGCCACAGCCTCTCTGCTACGAACAGGCGGACGGCGTATGGCTCGATTGTTTTCAGGGAGATTGGATCGACGAGCAAACTGTGTCGGGCCACCTCGACGCCGGTAAGCGAGTTTGTATCGTCTCTCCGGATCTGCATCGCCGGCCGCACGAAGCGTTCTGGGAGACGATGGCAGGCTGGGAAACGCGCCGGAGCAATCGGCTTCTGCTATGCACGGACTTCCCGGAAGACGCGCGCGCCCGCTTCCAGGAATAAACGTTATGGACAAGATTAAGGCAGTCATTTTCGATATGGATGGAGTGCTCATCGACGCGAAGGATTGGCACTACGACGCTCTGAACCGCGCGCTCTCCATGTTCGGATACCATATCAGCCGCTACGACCATTTGATCACCTACGATGGATTGCCGACGATGAGCAAGCTGGAGATGCTCACGATGGAGCATGGGCTTCCGAGGTCACTGCACCGGTTTCTCAATACTCTCAAGCAGATCTACACCATGGAGATCGTACACGCTCGATGCAAGCCCGTCTTCCAGCATGAGTACGCGCTGTCGAATTTGAAAGCGGCGGGTTATCAGCTCGCGGTCGCCTCAAACTCCGTGCGTAACAGCGTCGAAGTGATGATGGAAAAAAGTAATTTAGCGCAGTATCTCGATCTGCTGCTCAGCAATCAAGACGTCGTGAAAGGGAAACCAGATCCAGAGATTTATCTGAAGACGATGGACCGTCTCGGCAGGAAACCTCAGGAGTGCCTGGTGGTCGAGGATAATGAGCACGGCATCCGGTCGGCGACCGCCGCCGGCGCGCATGTCCTTGTGGTCAAAACAGTCCATGATGTTACGCTGGCGAACGTCACGCGCGCGATTCGCAAAGCGGAAGGAGAAACGGCGTGAATGTTCTTCTCCTGATGGCCGGCTCCAGCGACGCATTCAAAGACGCCGGTTACCTGTATCCCAAAAATCTGGTGGAAATCGACGGGCTGCCGCTGATCCAGCGCGTGATGGACAGTTTCGCGCCGCTGCGGCAAACGGATTCTCAGATGATCGGCCTAGTGCGCCGGGAAGAAAACGAGCACTATCATACGGGAGACGTCCTGCGCCTGCTGGATCCGCCGGCGACGATTCTGACTGTCCCATCGGAGACTGCCGGAGCCGCATGCACCGCGCTGCTTGCGATCGAACAGATCAACAACGATGAACCGCTGCTCATCGCGAACGGAGATCAGATCCTGACGGCCGACCTTCCGGCAATTGTGGATGATTTTCGGAATCGTGGCTTGGACGGCGGGATCGTCGTCTTCGAAGCCGTCCACCCGCGCTGGTCGTACGTGCAGTGCGACGCCGATGGATATGTCATTGAAACAGCGGAGAAGCGGCCGATCAGCAATATGGCGACGGCCGGCGTGTATTACTTCGCTCGCGGCGCCGATTTCGTCTGGGCGGCGATGGAGATGATTAAGAAAGACGCGCACGTCGAAGGCCGTTTCTTCATCTGCCCAAGCTATAACGAGCTGATTTTGCGCCAGGCCAAGATCGGCGTCAGCAAAATTCCGCGGAAGAGTTATTTCTCGCTCACCAATCCGCAGGGTGTACAGTCTTACGAGGAACATCTGCGCGAATCGCGGGAGCACTGACCACAACATGCGTCAAGAGAAACTGTCGGCGATGGTCAAGGGATGGTTTGTCGGAGATTTTGAGCCGTCTCTCTATCATACGGGCGATGTCGAAGTCGCGGTAAAGCATTACCAGGCTGGGGACGCCGAAGAGTGGCACTATCACAAAGTGGCGACGGAGCTTACCGTGGTTGTATCCGGTGAGGTGGAGATGGCGGGGAAACGCTTTCGCGAAGGAGATATCGTCGTGATTGAGCCCGGCGAAGGAACGGCGTTCCGCGCAATCACCGACGCCGTCAATGTCGTCGTCAAGCTCCCAGGCGCAAGCAACGACAAGTATCTCCAAGAGGATTCCCATGCTTAATATCGTCATCCCGATGGCCGGACGAGGCAGCCGCTTTCAAGAAGCGGGATTTACGCTTCCCAAACCATTGATCCCGGTTCTGGGAAAACCGATGATCGAGGTCGTGGTGAATAATCTGCGCCCCGCGCAGCCGCATCGGTTCATTTTTCTCTGCCTTCAGGAGCATATCGATACGCTCGGAATCGGGGAATCGCTCAAGAAGCTTGTCCCGGACTCCATTATTACATCGGTCGACCGCGTGACGGAAGGCGCGGCGTGTACAGTCCTGCTGGCGAAAGAGCATATCAATAGCGCCGACCCATTGATGATCGCTAATAGCGACCAGTGGGTAGATATCAATATTGACGATTATCTGGCAAAGCAAAACGAAGAACGAGCTGACGGCCTGATCATGACGATGTGGGCCGACGATCCAAAGTGGTCGTTCCTGCGTTTTGACGCCAGCGGCGCGCTCTGTGAAGTGGTGGAAAAGGAAGTCGTTTCCGAGGAAGCGACCGTTGGGATATATAATTTTCGTCATGGCTCCGAATTCGTCGCCGCCGCCGAATCGATGATCGCGAAAAATCTGCGTGTGAACAACGAATTTTATGTCGCCCCGGCTTATAACGAGCTAATTGAGGCGGGCAAGAAGATCGTTTACTACAATGTGGGAAAAGAAGCAGACGGCATGTACGGGCTCGGCATTCCCTCGGATCTGAGGAAATTCGAGCAGCTAGAGGTTGCGCGGCGCGCGACGGCGTGACGAATGCGTCTCACTCTGATCTACCAAGCATATGACAACTATCCGTCCAGAAGCTAACGATTCGGTTCTTATCCTTCGTCCCGCGCAAAAGTGGCGCGCTCTGAACTTACGAGAAATTTGGCGTTTCCGCGATCTGGTGATGGCGCTGGCGAGCCGCGATGTCAAGCTGCGATACCGCCAGACAGCGCTTGGCGTCGCCTGGGTCGTCCTACAGCCGCTGATTGCCGCCGCGATCTTCGCCTTTGTATTTGGCCATGTCGCGAAGCTGAAAAGCGCCGGCGCGCCTTACTTTGCATTTGCGTTCGCCGGCATGCTCGCCTGGACCGCCTTTAACAACACACTCACCAAAGTCAGCGGGTCCCTGGTTCAGAACTCGCATCTGGTGTCCAAGATCTTCTTTCCCAGACTCGTCCTGCCGATCTCCATGCTGCTGTCATCCGTCATCGACTTCGCCGTATCATTGGTCGTGATGGTGATTTTGATGGTGATTTACGGGATCGCGCCCCATCTTCAAATATTGCTGACGCCGGTCTGGTTTCTACTGATTTTGCTCCTCTCGCTTGGCGTAGGCCTCATCGCCTCCGCCTTAATGGTGCCCTATCGAGACGTGCAGTATATCATTCCCGTGGCGACACAGTTTCTGCTCTACGCCAGCCCCGTCGCGTATGCGCTGGCGTCGGTCCCGGCGCGCTGGCAATCTCTCTACGGCCTCAACCCACTGGTGGGCCTTCTGGAAGGGTTTCGCTGGTCTCTTCTGGGAACGGCGGCGCCGGCCTGGCGGGAAGTGCTTTACGCCGCGGCGTTCTCCCTGGTAATGTTCGTCTTAGGCGCGTATTATTTTAAGCACATGGAGCGGAGGTTTGCGGATGTCATCTAAAGACTTCGCGATCTCTGTCGACAAGCTCAGCAAAGTTTACAAGATCGTACACAACGGCGCGAAACATACGACGGCCGCCGAGGCGCTCGCGTACCGAATCAAAAATCCTCTTTACCGCCCCGAAAGCAAAAGCTTTTGGGCGTTGCGCGATATCTCGTTCGATGTGCGCCATGGGGATGTCGTCGGCGTGATCGGGCGCAACGGCGCCGGAAAAAGCACTCTCCTCAAAGTTCTTAGCCAAATCACCGAGCCCAGCGCCGGCGAGGTTCGGCTGCGGGGACGAGTGGGGAGCCTGCTGGAAGTAGGCACCGGATTCCACGCCGAACTGACGGGGCGCGAAAACATCTATCTCAACGGCGCGATCCTCGGCATGCGCCGCCGCGAGATTGACAAGCAGTTCGATTCGATTGTGGAGTTCGCGGAAGTCACTCAGTTTCTTGATACCCCGGTGAAGCGCTATAGCAGCGGCATGTATGTGCGTCTCGCCTTCGCCGTCGCGGCGCATCTGGAGACCGAAATTCTCATCATCGACGAAGTCCTCGCCGTGGGCGATGTCGAGTTTCAGAAAAAATGTCTCGGAAAGGTCGGGGAGGTGGCGAAGGCGGGCCGCACCGTGCTATTCGTCAGCCATAATATGGCGCCCATCAACGCCATGTGCAACGTCGGTATCGTGCTGGACGGCGGGCGCATTGATATGATGGGCGACGTGACCGAATGCGTCAAGCGATATTTGATGAACGATCAGCAGACGCTTCAGGAAAAGGTCTTTACTCCTTCAGGAGGCGAGCTTTCTTTGGACCGCGCCGCCATCGGTCAGGATGGCCAAGACGATCAGTTGTGGACCTCTCGCCCAACCATCGTCGAAGTGGATATTACTTCCTCCTCCGACCTGCGGCCGGCCGATCTGATTTGCGGCTTCACGCTGCGCGACGCCTACGGAAACGACGCGTTCTCAACCTATTTCAACGACATGGCCGACTATGCTGGTAAAGAGAGCTTTCGCGGCAAGCATCGCCTGCGCTGCGAGATTCCCTCGCATTTCTTAAACGACGGAACGTACCGGATCGTCTTCAATATCGGCGTGGCGACGATCAAGCAATACACATCGGATGAGATACACTTTCTAGAGTTCACGATCGCGAATATCGACGGGCTCGGGACGCGTCTCGGCGGTCGTCCACTGCGCCCCGGAGCGGTTCTCCCCTTGTTCCCATGGGATGTGATGGAATAAGGGCGCGAGGAGCGAGCTTTGAAGATCTCCGTTTATATCCCTCTGTATAACGGAGGCGCATGGTGCCGAGAAGTTCCGTTACTTGATGGAGTCCACTACATCGCTTCCGACAACGGGTCCACGGATGAATCCGCAGAGATTTTAGAGGCGCGCGGCGTGACGGTCATCCGTCAGCCCGTGAGTTTAGGCCGTGTCGGCAACTGGCGTTTCTGCATCGCTCATTTTCAGGACAGCGGCGCGGATTGGATGAAGTGGATGTTCACGGGTGATAGGCTCCGTCCTGACGCGGCGGATATCCTTCGCCGCGCCGCCGCCCAGTTTCCGGACGCACGCCAAATTATCTCGGAATTTGATATTGTGGAAGGGGATAACCGAACCCGTCACTCCATGCTCCCAACGACGGCGCTTATCGAGCCGGCGCGGGCTATGCAGCTGGCGGCGCAGCTTGGGAATTGGTTTGGCTCCCCGATTGGATACGCGCTGCATCGCGAAGCGCGTGTTGAAGAGTGTGATTTTGGAAGCCTGCCCTATGTCGCGGACTATCAATTCGCGATGAATATCGCCGCCCGTCATCCAACACTTTATCTGGCGGAAAACATCGGCGATTTCGTCGTCGACGCGCGCCGATATTACAAAACGCAATCAGAGAGCCAGCAAACCGCCGTTCAAAACGCTTGGATGATGTGGCAATCCGCCGAGCGTTTCCATGAATTGACCGGGGATCGGACGGAATATGAGCGCCTGGCGCGAAGAATTGAAACCGAAGTCGCCGGCGAGATCTTTGATCGCATGATGCGCTCGCCCGTTGCCGGCGATTATCTGGATCGGACGAGCTACCGAGCAATCGCCTCGCTGTTCGTCAAAAAGCTTCGCCGTCGGCGGCGAAAGTAAAACTTATGCGAGTTGCAATACAAAATCCGAATCTGGCGCTCGATCAATCCCGAAATTTCAACGGCTACGATTTCGAGTTTCTACGCCAATTCAAACCGATCATCTATGTTCCTGATCTCCGTGGCGTTCCGCGCCGTTACAAAGCGCTGCTTCAGCTGGGCTGGAAACCTCAGGAAATCCGTTTCGCGGTCGGACCTCGGCAATTAAACCATATGGCCGATGTACTCGTATGCTTTGCGGGAACACCTTACGACCTTCGAAACAAGCCGCCACGCGACTTTCACGGTCTCAAAGTCTTTCACGTCATGGACTATGTCTTTCGGGCGGAGGAAAGCCATCAGATACTCGCCGACTCTGGCGTTCAGTATGTCATGGGCTACACGGACCATGGCAAATACTGTCCATTCTTTCAAAAGTATTACCCCTCATTTTGCGGCAAAGTTATCTCCGTGCCGTTCGGATACGGCGCCCGATTTGAAAACAAGCTTCCATATGCCGACCGTACGCCCAAAGTTATCGCTCTCGGCTCTGTCAATCCTGTGGACGACCCGGCCGTGCCGGACCGAGCGATGCTAAAGGAATATATCGATTTTTATGCGAACGTGCGCTGGACACATCAATGGCGCCGTATCCTCGCGGAAAACGAAGAGAATCTCGCGAACATTATGGATTCTCAACTTCCGCATTTTCCAGAAACCAAAAACCCGGATTATGACGCCGTCGCGATGATGAACCAGTATCGGATGTTCGCCAATGACGAAGGCCTGATGGAGTTTCCACCCGCGCGCACCTTTGAGGGTACGGCCGCCGGATGCGTCATGGTAAGCTCCGACCACGCAAGTTACGGCGATTACGGATTTCTGGACGGCGTCAACTGCGTTATGCACCGCCGCCACGACCTCTCTGACTTCCAGGAGAAGGTCCGGTACTATATCGACCATCCAGACAAGCTCGCCCAGATCAGTCAAAACAGCACAGAGATGGTCCGTACTCGTTATTCGCATCCGCAGATCGCGAGCGATCTGCACGAGCATCTTCGGGAGCTATGGGGCGCCTCCACGACGTCCTAGCCGCGAACACGCATATGACACGAATCACATGGCTGCTTCCTGTCCGCAACGGCATGCCCTATCTGCCGAAGACACTGGAATCAATCGCCAATCAAACTTACCATGATTGGCGCATCCTGGCCTGGGACAATGGTTCGACGGATGGGACTCTAGAGGAATTGCGGCGCTGGATCCCAGATCGTCTTCCCGGTAAAATCGTCTCTGACAGACCGCTTTCTTTAGGCGCATGTCTCGCGGCGATGGTGGACGAATGCGACACGGAGTTGTGCGCGCGCATTGATGCGGACGATATCAACTTCCCGGAGCGACTGGAGCGTCAGATCGCATTTCTGGACGCGCACCCCGATGTTTCGGTCGTGGGGTCAGGATACGAAAAAATCGATATGGCGGGAAGGATCCTGGAAGGACACCCGGCGCTTCCCAGCAGCCACCAGGACATTGTTGTGACCATGCTGGCGGAAAACGCGATCGCGCACCCCACGGTGCTGTTCCGGAGAAACGCCGTCATTGACGCAGGGAACTATGCAGATCTGAAACCGATCGAAGACTATGAACTTTGGAGCCGAATGGCTTGCAGGCGACTTCTGGCGAATCTGCCTGAGCCGCTCATCAAATATCGGGTGCATCGACAAAGCGTTACACAGCAGGCGATAAATTCCGGGCATCTCTCGAAGGAGATTTCCATACACTGCGCACGGAGCGCGGAAGCGCTTTATGGCTGCTCGGAAACCGATCTCAGACTGCTTCGGGCTAGCAAACATCCTCTGGCTCTGGCTCCACTGATTCGTATCGCTCGGCGCCTTGGAGAGAGACATAGCGCGGAAAAGGCGACTCTGCTTCGGGATCCGATATTTCTCACGGTTGCGGCGCGGCTGATTGCGCCAACGGATTTTATCAGTTCCATCACGCTGGGCGCGCTCGATCCTCGTGTTGGATGGAAGGGCGGCTTGAAAGCAGCCCTCGTTCGTCTTTTCATGCTGGTATGGAGTAAATTTCCAATGCTGCATGGCTGGCTCGCGATATATAGGTTCCAAGCATGGAGACGAACACTCGCCAAGCAAGGAACGGTAATCGATCCAGCGACTCAAATTATCGCCACTAAGCAGGCCTACAGCCGTATTGAGATTGGCCATGGATCAAATCTGGAGCGCGATGTCTCTCTTTGGATTTCCGACGACGACGGCGCTCGGGCGCGACTGACCCTGGGGAACGATGTCTACGTCGGCAGGAATACATTTCTCGGGGTTTATCAGCCGATCTCTATTGGAGCCGACACAATGATCGGCGCGTATTCGTATATTATTTCCGCGAGCCACCGTTTCGATCGGCGCGATACGCCAATACGCGAACAGGGATACTCTGGAGCTCCCATCGTCATCGAAGAGGATGTGTGGATTGGGACTCATGTCACCATCCTGCCTGGAGTCACCATTGGCCGGGGAGCGATTGTCGGAGCGGGAAGCATGGTCAATAAAGACATCCCGCCTTATGAGATTTGGGGGGGCGTACCGGCGCGCTTCATCAAGGAACGCCCAGGCTCGGCCTGAAACGCAAACGAGATGCCCAAAATCGCTTTTATTTCGACTATGAACGGGGGCGCATGGGGAGGCAGCGAGGAGCTCTGGAGCCAGACCGCATCCCACTTGCGTGCTGCCGGCGAAACCGTCGGAGTAAACGTGTTGCGCTGGCCTGAGACGCCTGTCCCGATCAAACAACTGGAAACGGGCGGCTGCGCTGTCGAGCGCCGCAGCGAACTGGGGCGCGGCGCAAAGCTGCGGAACGCTCTGCGGCCGCAAGCAAATTTTGCATGGCTGGACCGATTTCAGCCGGATCTTGCGGTGATCTCTCAAGGCGCCCATATCGACGGCGCCCCCTGGATGCTGGCGTGCAAAAAACGCGGCGTCCCCTATGTTTCTATTGCGCATTCCGCAGGAGAACAATGGTGGCCGGACGACGGAGAAGCACAAAGCATCGCGGAGGCTTACGAGGGCGCGCGCGCCGCGTATTTCGTATCGAACGGCAATCTGGATCTCACGCGACGGCAGCTGGCGATTCCTTTGGAACATGCGCGCATTGTGCGTAACCCGTTCAGCATTCCCTATGATATCGAGGTAGAATGGCCGGAATACGCCGAGGAACTGCGTCTAGCCTGTGTCGGACGGCTCGCCCCTTCCGCAAAAGGCCAGGACCTGTTGTTTGACGTACTGCGTCAACAAAAGTGGCGGAATCGGCCGCTTCGTCTCACATTGTATGGATCTGGACCTAATGAAGCAACCCTCCGGGCGATGGCTCGGCTCTATCACTTGGATGCGGTCACTTTCGGCGGCTTCGAGACTGATATCACGGCGATATGGCGCTCTCACCACGCGCTCGTATTGCCATCACGCTTTGAAGGATTGCCAATCACCATCGTGGAAGCGATGCTCTGCGCCCGAATATGCATTGTGACGGATGTCGCTGGTAACCGTGAACTTTTGGAGGACGGAGCAAGCGGCTTCGTTGCGGCAGGACCAAGCGCCAGTCTTTTGGATGCAGCTTTGGAGCGAGCGTGGGCGCAGCGTAAGCAGTGGCGCGCAATGGGATTGAAGGCGGCGGCTCAAGTGCGCACACATATTCCTGCGGATCCCGTGGCGGTTTTTGTCGAGGAGATTCGCACCCTTCTCTGAACGCGCCTTCCCAGCAATTTTAAGAAATTCTATGTCTTATTCCGTCTCCATCCTCATTTGCACACGCAATCGCGCCGCACAGCTCGCCGAAACCCTCAGGGCGCTTGCCGCAATCGATTACGATGCGCCGGAGACCACCGAGATCCTCATCGTCGACAATGGGTCCACCGATGAGACAGCAAGCGTCATTAATGCTTACTGCAATGGATCAGTCGAAACATCCCATTTGATGGAGGCGCGAGCCGGTCAAACCTACGCCCGCAATCGCGCGATTACGGAGGCTCGGGGCGATATCCTCTTATGGACCGATGATGATGTCAAACCATCGAAAAACTGGATCCAGGCGATGTGCGCGCCAATCATTTCCGGAAACGCCGACGCTGTAGCCGGCGGCATCTTGATGGCCCCTCACTTGCGACGCTCATGGATGAAGGGGTTGCATAAGATCATGCTGGCGTCAACGGAAAACTTCCCTGAGGAAGCTCCAATCAATCTGATTGGAGCGAATATGGCGTTTCATCGCCGAGTGCTGGAAAAAGTCCCAAGCTTTGATACGGAATTAGGCCCGGGCCAGCTTGGTTTCCAGGATGATGCTTTATTTTCGCGTCAACTGGAAAATGCAGGCTATCGCATTTCTCGCTCTCTGGATATCTGCGTCGAACACCATTTCGCTCCCGACCGGCTGCTGCGCAAGAATTTTCTTGATCGCATGATCCGCGAGGGTAAGTCGGAGGCGTATGTCGCGCATCATTGGGAGCATCGGGATTTGGAAGATTCCTGGAAATACGATGTGAAGGAAATCCTGCTCCCTCTTTACCGTTTGCTGCGCCCCGCGAAGGATGATGCGGAAGGCGGGATTTCCGCGCGGGAGATGGGATGGCTGAAGGATCTAGCGTTTCGGAGCCAAATGCAGATCGAGCGAACGCGCCCTCGAAACTATGAGAAGTTTGGTCTGGTCAAGCTCAATCAAAGCTCCGCCGATATTCCCGTCGCCGAGAAACGTTAACCCATGCGCGTCGCTTTCGACTATTTGATCTTCTCCATGCAGCAGTATGGCGGCATCTCACGTTACTTCCATGAGCTTGGGGCGCATCTGTCCTCGTTCGAGGACGTCGAGCTCTCGTGGCCGGTCTTCGCGCACGGCAATAGCTATTTGCGTGAGAGCTCCAACGGGCATTATGTTTCGATCGCCCCGGACACGCGCATCAAGCGCGGCGTCCGTAAGCTGGCGAACGCGACGATGACGAAGGCGTGGCTGGCGGCTCATCCGCAGGATATCATTCACGAGACGTTCTACCGAACGACCCCGTGGCCGGGCCGGCATCGTACCGTGGTGACGGTTCATGATATGATCGTGGAGAAGCATCCGGAAGAAAATCCCAACGCCGTAGCGGATGCGGCGATCAAACGCGCGGCTGTGATGCGGGCGGACCATGTGATCTGCATCTCGGAGAACACAAAGAAAGATCTGCTGGAATTGGTGGACGTCGCCCCTAGCCACATCTCCGTCATTCCTCATGGATGGCGTCGTTTCCCAGAGGCTGCGGCTACGAACCTGCCGGCGAATATCGTTAAGCCGTTTTTGCTGTACGTGGGCGCGCGATCGACGTACAAGAACTGGAAGAATTTCATCGCCGCCTATGCGCAATCGTCGCTTCCTGCGGATTTCCAGATTGTCTGCTTCGGGGGCGGGGAGTTCACCCCAGAAGAAATGGCGACGCTGGCGAAATATAAGTTAACGGAAATACAAGTGACGCAAGCGGGGGGCGGCGACGCAATACTGGGAACGCTTTACCAAAACGCCGCGCTATTCGTATATCCTTCGCTGTACGAAGGCTTCGGAATGCCGCTGCTGGAGGCGATGGCCGCCGGATGCCCGGTGGCGTGCGGTGATGTCAGCTCCCTGCCCGAAGTGGCGGGCGCCGCCGCCGAGTATTTTGATCCGATGAGCAGCGAGAGCATCGCCGCCGCGATCCAGCGCGTTGTGTCGTCCAAAGCACACGCCGAAGAACTTGTCCGCCAAGGCGAGCAGCGCCTCCCGATGTTCTCCTGGGAACGCTGCGCGGAGCAGACGAGAGACGTGTATCGAAAACTTGCGGGCTAATTACCAGGAGAGGGCGTCTTTGCGCGCGCCGGCGAAGAGTCGGCGCAATGTCGGCGCAATGTCGGTTTGCAGGTATAATAACGTATTGCGCCAGAAACACACGCGGCGCTGTTTCCTTGGAAGCGGCGTAATCGAGTTCCCGAAAGAAATCCACCGTTCACCCCGCGCGTTTCATCTCCGCCGGATACGATCCTGCGCGGCGCCGCACGGACGGCGCGGACGCCGAAGAGATGGCGGCGGGCGAAACCCAATCAAGGCAGATCGATGAAGAAAACCGCTCTTATCTCCGGTGTTACGGGCCAGGACGGCTCGTATCTCGCCGAGCTATTGCTGGCGAAAGATTACGAAGTCCACGGGATCATTCGACGATCCAGCAGCTTCAACACCGGCAGGATCGAGCATCTGTATGTCGATCCGCACACGCTCGGCGCGCGTCTTTTCCTGCATTACGGCGACCTCGCGGACTCGTCCAACCTGCGTCATCTGGTCGAGAAAGTGCGTCCGGACGAAGTCTATAACCTCGGGGCTCAGTCCCATGTCAAAGTCTCTTTTGAAGAGCCCGAATATACCGTCGATGTGGACGCGGTCGGAACGCTGCGCTTTTTAGAGGCGATTCGCGATTACCGGGACCGGACCGGACACGATGTCCGTTTCTATCAGGCGAGCAGTTCGGAGATGTTCGGCGCCGCGCCTCCACCGCAGGGCGAAAGCACCCCGTTCCATCCGCGCAGTCCATACGCCTGCGCCAAAGTTTACAGTTATTGGCAGACAGTCAACTATCGCGAGAGCTACAGCATGTTCGCCTGCAACGGCATTCTGTTCAACCATGAAAGCGAGCGCCGGGGCGAAACGTTCGTGACGCGCAAGATCACACGCGCCGCCACTCGGATCAAGCTCGGCCTCCAGGACAAGCTCTATTTAGGCAATCTGAACGCGAAACGCGACTGGGGTTTCGCGGGAGACTATGTGGAGGCGATGTGGCGGATGCTGCAAGCAGACCAGCCGGACGACTATGTTGTCGCCACCGGGGAAGCCTACTCGGTGCAGGAGTTCGTGGACAAGACATTCGCTCTGCTGGATCTCGATCCCGCCAAATACGTCGAAGTCGACGAGCGTTATTTCCGGCCCGCGGAAGTCGACTATCTGCTCGGGGACCCCTCTAAAGCGCGGGCGAAACTGGATTGGAAGCCTCTGGTGTCCTTTGACGCTTTAGTCGAGCGTATGGTGGAGCACGATCTTTCTCTCGCCCGCCGCGAAAAGACTCTTCTGGATTCCGGCCACAGCATCAGCGATCAAGCGAGGCAGCCCCGGTAATGGATCGAACCGCACGTATTTTTGTCGCCGGACATCGAGGTCTCGTAGGCTCAGCGATCGTACGCGCTTTGGAGCGCGCGGGGTTCGGCAATCTTCTTCTCAAATCCCGCACTGAGCTGGACTTGCAGAATGAGGCGGCGGTAACCGCGTTCTTCGAGAAAGAGCAGCCGGAGTATGTGTTTCTGGCGGCGGCGAAGGTCGGCGGGATCCTGGCGAACAGCACGCAGCCGGTCGAGTTCCTCACCGAGAATCTCCGCATCCAAAACAACGTAATCCTCGGAGCGCATCAAGGCGGGGCGCGCAAGCTGCTGTTTCTGGGCAGCTCCTGCATTTACCCAAAGTTCGCCCCTCAGCCGATCCACGAGAGTTCGCTTCTGACCGGCGCTCTGGAACCCACGAACGAAGCGTACGCGATCGCTAAGATCGCCGGCATTACGCTGTGCCGGTCGCTGGCGCAGGAGTACGGCGCAAACTTCCTCTCCGTCATGCCGACAAATCTTTATGGCCCCAATGACAATTTCGACTTGAAGACATCGCATGTGCTCCCGGCGCTGATCCGAAAATGCCATGTCGCTTCGGTCACCAAATCCCCAAGCCTGGAGCTCTGGGGCACCGGTTCGCCGCGCCGCGAATTCCTGCACGCCGACGACCTCGCCGAAGCCTGTGTGTTTCTGATGGAAAATTACGACAGTCCGGAGATTATCAACATCGGCGTGGGCGAAGATATCTCGATCCTGGAGCTAGCGCGCCTGGTGCAGTCGGTGGTTGGCTATGAAGGCGAGATCGTCTTTGACGCCTCCAAGCCCGATGGGACGCCGCGCAAACTTCTGGATGTCTCCAAACTGCATGGGCTAGGCTGGCGGCATCGCATTTCGCTGGAAAAAGGAATTACTGCGGTTTACCAACAGGCGGATAAAGGCGCCTGGGTTTCAGCTATTCGCGTTTGAGGTTTCGATAGCGCCGCCGCTGGACGATATTCCGACGGATTAACTACTAACATCATGAGCAAGCTTCACTCTACCTCCGAGCCGTTCGCGGACAACCTCGCCGCCGATATTGACAGAGGCAACACGCCCGCGCCGGCAAAAAACCGGCTGCTGCCGCTGGGTCTCGCGGTCGTCGCAGGCGTTGTCGCCTTTGGCGTCGCTTCCGTGCTTCCCAAGCAATATCGCACCGAAAGCACGCTTTATTTCCCTTCCGCCGGTGATTCCGGAGCGGGGTCGATCATCAGCGCGCTGAATGGTTTTGGCGGAGGAGGAGTAGGCGATAAGGGCGGAAGCGTCGGCTTGCTGGGAGGCATGATCAGTTCCCCCCAAGTCGCCAGCGGCCCGAACACTTCCATTGCGATCCTCACAAGCGTCCGCTGCCAAACGCAGGTGGCGCAAATATGTCATCTCCAAGAGCACTACCACACGACAAGAATGCCGATTGTGCTGAAGATGCTCACAGCCGCGTCAACATTCGCCGTGAACAAAAATGGACTCCTTCAGGTCGAAATCGCCGATCAAGACCCGCACGTTGCGGCGGCGATTAACCAGGCCTACCTGGATACGCTTAAGTCGATCGCCACGGACCTGAGCGTAGACGTATCGCGGCGAAACCGCATCTTTATTGAAGAGCGCTTGAAGACACAGCGCGCGAAGCTGACAGCCCAGGAAAGCTTATATTCGGAGATGCAAAAATCTCCCACACAGGCGCTGACCGGAACTGCCGGCTCTGATAAGCTGGTGTCCGCATATGTCGAGCTTCAGACCCAGGCCAATCAGGCGGCGATTGATTTGAGCGCGGTCGACGCGCGGATCCGCTGGCAAACAGGAGTGGCGAAGGCGGCGTCCGGCCCCAGCCTCGACGCCGCGTCCGTCATTCCCAAAGTCCAGCCGTCAGTCGAACGCCTGAGAGGTTTGGAATCCCGTTTCAGCATCGCCCAGGCGACTCTGGGGCCGGACAACCCAGACTATCGATACCTCCAGATCCAAGTCGAACTGGCGCGCAGGGAAGTGCGCTCCGAAGTTGAGCGGGAGCTCAACCAGACACAATCCGGTATCGCCCCGGAGGTGTCCACTCTTTACGCCACGCGGGCGGCCCTGCAAGCGCAGCACGATGGTCTCAATCGATCACTGACCCAGCTCAAAGATAAGGTCGTCGCGATCCCCGTCACAAAGATGCGGGAAGCGCACATGACGGCTGAGGTCGAGACGGGCGAGAAGCTTGTCGCGATGCTGGAGACCGAGGCGGAGCGGGCGCGTTTAGCCGAAGCCCGAGACAGCACCACATTCGAAGTCATCGATCCTCCCACGCCGCCGGACGAACCGTTTGCTCCTCGACGCGCATTCATCGCGGGGATCGCGGCGCTGGCGGGGTTCCTGCTGGGCCTCGCCTGGCTGGCGGCCAAATCCCTTGGCAAAGACGGGCTCATGGGCATGGACGCCAAGCACGATTCTCTGTGAAAGCGCCCACATGAGATTCCCTGTACAGCCATTCACATCGGGAGCCAGCTCCGGTCGAACGTACCTCCTCCTCGGCGTCCTTGCATGCGTCATCGGCGTACTGGCGCCCAGTTTGCAGCTAGTGTTTCTTATCTGCGGTCTGGCGATCGTCACAACAGCGATGCGCTTTACGGAAAAGCTGAGCATAGCGACATTTTGGGCGCTGCCTTACATGGCGGCGAACCTGCCGCTCAGCGCATTTACGCTCAAACTTCCCGAAGCAGTCGCTTACTTGTTTACCGCCGCCGTCCTGCTGAAAGCCGCCGTGCGCCGGGAAACCATCGTGACGCCGCCGGTGACGCCTCAGGTAATGCTCTATCTCGTGGCGTTATGTTTGTCGACGATTTTTGCCCCATTTGTTCCCGCCCCGTACCTGGGAGCAATCGAACCCTCGAACCGCAATTCGCCGGGCATTCGTCCGCTCAGCGTGATCATCTGGCTGGGAATATCCTGGGCAGTCGTCATTGCGCTCTATCACATGGTTCATGAGCGGCCACAACTGCTCCGGCAATGGCTGCGAGCGCACATTCTCGGCAGCGCGCTTGCCTGCCTCATCAGCATCTCGATGTACTTTATGGCGCTGGGCGGCGCCACCTTTATCAATATCGGCGGTCTCCAGGCTCGCAGCCTTGTTGTCGCCAGCGGCGTCTCCGATGGACTGTCCGTATTGCGTTTGGCGGGTGTGGCGTATGAACCGCTATTCCTCGCGTTTTATCTGCTGACCGTCATGCCGCTTACGGTCTTAACAGTGATCTATTCACCGGCATGGATGCCACGGAAGCTCGCCGCTCCGATCTTAGGAATACAAACCCTCACCATGCTGATGACGATGTCGTCGGGCGGGTGGGCAGGCCTATTTACCGCCCTAATCGTCATCTTTCCACTAATCCGAAAGTATCGAGTGGAGCGGCGCGTTAAGATCGGTTTTGGCCTCGCGATTCTGGTTACGACCCTCCTCGTTACCGTCCTGCTCGCCAGCAGTCAAGTTTACCTGGAGGGCGCGCAGGGGGCCGTGACCAAGATCATCAATGGGGGCGACAAGATTCGTGACCGCGAATGGGCGGTCGGAAAGCGCCTCTTTCAGGCATATCCCTTGCTTGGATGCGGTCCGGGATTGGCGAACTTTTTCTTCCCGAGATATCATGATTTGTATCAAGCGCAGCCGATTGACGGCGCGAACGAAGTCAATAACGTTCCGCTGAACGTTCTTGCGGAATCGGGCCTGGTGGGCTTCGCGGCCGTCGGATGGTGCACGATTGCCGGCCTCGGTACGCTTCTCTCGGCAATTTTGCGCTCACGATACATCAATGCTCCGACATTGATGGCCCTGACCGCGAGTTTAGTCGGCTGCGCCGTGCAGTACATGAGTATGAATCCGCTGTTCCTTATCTATTTTTCCGCTCTAGTGGGTCTTGCGCTCGCAGCAGTGCGAGCCAGCCGCCGGCCGGGCGCCGTCGATCCTCTGCTCGGCGAAGCGACAACAGGAGCGGCGGTTTCATGACGACCATCTCCGTCATCGTCGCCGTTTACAACGGCGCTGCGACATTGCAGCGATGTATCGATAGTTTTACGCGTCAAACCTATCCGAACAAGCAGCTAATCGTGATGGATGGTGGGTCCAGCGATGCGACGCTGCAGATCCTGACGGCGAACGCATCGCATCTCTTTTACTGGGAATCCGAGCGTGACCGCGGGATTTATCACGCCTGGAACAAGGGCGTCGCGCGGGCGACCGGCGACTGGATCTGTTTTCTCGGCTCCGATGATTACCTTTGGGCGGACGATGTCCTTGAAAAGATTGCGTCCCGGCTGGATCAGATTCCCATGGAGATCAAAGTAGCGTACGGTCAGGCGGCGATCGTAACGAAATCTGGAGGCGTTTTGCGGATGGAGGGTCAGCCCTGGGAAGAGGCGAAAAAGGCCTTTTGCCATACAATGACGATCCCCCATCCTGGCCTGATGCATCGGCGATCGTTCTTCGAGGAGCATGGGCTATTCGATGAATCCTTCCGGATCGTCGGCGACTACGATTTGCTTCTGCGTGAGCTCAAGACGGGCCGTGCGCAGTTCATGGACGGCGTCACCACGGTCGGCTTCCAGCATGGCGGCGTCAGCAATTCTCCCACGGCGATGCGCCCGATGCTGCGGGAGCTGGCGCGAGTCCGCAAAACCCATCACCTGCACGCCGCGCAGATTCGCCGCTTTTCCAGCGTCCGTCTCAAGATGAACGTTTGCAGCATTCTTGTCAGCATCGTCGGCGACAGAGGATTCCGCTGGATCGCCGATACGGGCCGGCGGCTGACGGGACGGCCCGCGATCTGGGGCGAGGACGCCCACGCCGAAGGCGGCAAATAACACCCCTATGAGATCCCATCTTCCCCTGCGGCGTCCCGTCCGAATCCTCCACGTCACAACCGGCCTGGAAAGCGGCGGAGCGGAAATGCTGCTTTATAAACTGGCGGCGAAGACCAATCGCGATCGCTTTGCCCCCTCGGTCGTTTCGCTGACATCCGAGGGGCCGATTCTGGGGGAAAAGATCCGAGCCGCCGGCGTCCCGGTCCAGGCCCTGGGGTATCCGCGCGGCGCGGCGCACCCAAAGCTGCTCTGGAGCATGATGCGCCAAATTCACGAATCTCGGCCCGACATTATCCAAACATGGCTCTATCATGCGGATCTATTGGGGGGATTGGCGGCCCGGCTCGTCACGCACGCTCCGGTCATCTGGGGCATCCACAATACCGAGCTGGATGCCGCTAAGGTAAAGCGGTCGACAATGGCGGTCATTCAAACGAATGGGCTCCTTTCGCATGTGCTTCCCACCGGCATTGTTTGCTGTTCGGGCGCGGCGCGAGACGCGCACGTCAAGCTGGGATACGCCGCCGAACGGATGCGGACGATTACCAACGGCGTCGACACAACGGAGTTCACTTACGTACCTGACGCGAGAGAAGCGATTCGCAAGGAATTGGGCCTCGCCGCCAATACTCCTCTTGTCGGCCTGGCGGCGCGCTTCGATCCGCAAAAGGATCACGAGACCTTTATCCGCGCCGCGGGATTACTGCATAAGATTCGGCCGGACGTTCATTTTGTGCTGTGCGGAGGCGATGTCACCGAGCAGAACACCACTCTCGCCGACTGGATTCAGCGGGAGCGGATTGCGCCGGTGACGCATTTGCTGGGGCTGCGGCGAGATATGCCGACCGTGACGTCCGCACTGGATGCGGCGACGATCTGCTCGGTGTACGGAGAATCCTTCGCGCTGGTGATCGGCGAGGCGATGGCGTGCGGCGTCCCTTCCGTCACGACGGACCTGGAAGGTCCGATGTCCGTCGTCGGCGACGCCGGGTGGGTCGTGCCCATTCAGGATCCTCGGGCGCTGAGCGACGCCTGGAAAGAAATGCTCGCCATTTCCGAGCCGAAGCGGCGAGAAATTGCGGCGTGCGGGCGCAGCCGCATCGTCGATAATTTTTCGATTGAGAAGATGGTCCGCTCCTACGAAGCGCTTTATGAGGAAATCGCGGACGGCGCCGGTCAGCGCCGTCCGCTGGAAGCCGTTACGTAAGCATGCGCCGCCGCGCCTGGACGAAGACCGCGACGCAGTGGGGATCCCACTGGGCGCCGGCGCCCTCTTCCAGAATCTGGAGGGCGCGTTCCTGGGACATCCCTTTGCGGTACGGACGATCGGTCGTCATGGCGCTGTAGGCGTCGGCGACCGCCATCAGACGCGCGACGAGAGGCGTCTCCTCGCCGCAGAGTCCAAACGGATACCCCTCCCCGTCCCAGCGTTCATGATGGTGGCGCGTGGCGTCGAGCGCTCCTTCGAAGCCCGGCACGGATCCGATCATCATGGCGCCCATCATGGGATGCTGTTTGACGGCCTGATATTCGTCGTCCGTCAGCTTTCCCGGCTTGCGCAGGATCGCGTCGGGAACGCCGATTTTGCCGACATCGTGCAGCAGCGCGGCCACCTGCACTTGATACTGCGCTCGCTCGTCGAGTCCAAGCTCCCGCGCGATTTGCAGGCTATAAGTCATGACGTCCTCGGAGTGACGCCTGGTGTATCGGTCTTTATTGTCCACGGCGGTCACAAGCGCGTCCAGCATCGTAAATCCGTCCACGGACCGCGCCAGACGGTCGCGCAGATGCTCGGCGTCCTCCGCGCCGCCTCCGAATTTGTCGCGCGCCAGCCGGAAATCGGCCGCCGCGAGAAGCTCCAGGGTTCCCGGCCCGTCATCCGGCAGCTTCGCCGTTCCCACGGAAAACGTCATCGGCACATCCTGTTCGTAGCCCGGCGGGCGGTAAGACACGCCTGTCAGCACATCCCGCATCCTCTCGCCGACCTGCTCCATCTCCGACACGGTATTCCCCTGGACCAGAACCGCGAACTCATCGCCGCCGAAGCGGGCGAGCGCGCTTAGATCTCCCGAGGACGCCGTAGCGCCTTGAAGCAGGCGGGCGATTTGACGCAGGACGTCATCCCCCACCGTATGGCCGTATACGTCGTTGAAGAATCGAAAATTATTCAAATCCATCAGCACGACGCCCACCGGGTCGCCATGCCGAATATGCCGCTCCACAATCCCCTTCAGCCGATCGTGAAACGCCCGATGATTGCATAATCCCGTCAGCGCGTCGTAGTCGGCGCGCTCGATCGCTTCCGACAGCAGCTGCTCGCGCTCCAGCTCCATCGCCTTGTACATCGTGACATCATACAGCGACACCAGGCGCGCCGCGCGTCCCTGATAATTGATCCCATTTGAAGAAACGTCGACCCACAGGATCGAGCCGTCTTTACGGCGGTGGCGCCACGCTCCATTCGGCGAGCGTCCCTGCGCCAGCCGCAGCACTGTCTGGCGCACGGCCGCTTCCTCGCCCGGCGGACGGATGTCTTCTAAGGTCAGATTGAGAAATTCCTGGCGGGAGTAACCGTAACTGGCGACCGCCATTTCGTTGACTTCCAGCACACGCAGAGTTTGGGGATCGTAGACCCACATCGGCTGAGGATGGAACATAAATAGATCCGTATCCTCAAGGGTCGAGATCGTGGCGAGCCGGCGCGCGAAAGTCGGGCGAGCCGGCGCCATTCTTGGACTGCACAGTCCCTCCATGGTTTCCTCATACTTCCTCATCAGGAGACAATCAGCGCCAGGTTTTGCCGCGACATACGCTGAGTTTTCTTCGCGGCAGAGCACGAAATCGCCGCAAACTTAGATTGCAACGATATCATCCAGACAACTAAAACTGAATATTCCTCGGATATATTGAATATACCCATCTTCTCTGGGTTAGAGATCGTAATAATTGCGTGTTTCCGCGAAGATTCTGTGTTACAATAAGAGCACGAATCGGAGGCTTCCCCAGACTCCTTCTCCGAAGATTTTTGCAAGGAATGCAGGCATGCCCCACTTCTTCCAGTCCCTCCAGCGCTTCTCATCACTGATGGTCGCCGTCGCGGCGATAACGAGCGCCGCGCAGGCGTCCTCTCACGCGAATATCGCGGTTTCCGGCAGCCCGGCCGCCCGGCATGGCGCCTTGATGGACGCCGCCGCTCCGGCGTCGGGCGAGACGCTGCATTTGGTGTTCGCGCTCTCCAGCAGCCGCCGCGCGGATCTGGACGCCTTTGTCCAATCCCAGTACGATCCGTCCTCGCCGAATTACCGGCATTGGCTGACTCCGGACGAGTTCGGCGTGCGCTTCGGCGCGTCTGACGCCGATATCGCCGCCGTGACGCAGTACGCGCGGTCTCAGGGATTTGCGGTGACTCAGGTGTGGCCGAACCGGCTGTTTGTCTCCGTGGACGCGCGCGGCGCGGACGCCGAGCGCGCCTTTGGAGTCAAACTCCACGGCTACGCTCGGCCGCAAAGCGAAATCGCCGCCGGGCTTCCCTCGACATTCCACGCTCCGGACCGGGCGCCGGCGCTGCCGCCGGAAATCGCCGCGCGAGTCGCCGGGCTGTTCGGCCTTTCCAGCGAAAACGCGGCGCGGCCGGCGCTGGCGAAACGCGGCCTTGCCGCCGAACCAGCGCAGAGTCTCGCCGCCGCGGTCCCGCTGGCTGGACTTTCCAGCCCGGCGACGCCCTCCACGCTGGCGGCTTACTACGGTTTCGATAAACTGCACCTGCATGGGTTCAATGGCGACAATCAGTCGATCGCCATCTTCTCGCCGACGCATTACAGCACGAGCGACTTCACAGGTTTTAAAGCGGCCTACGGCATCACCGGCGTCACCGTCACCGAGGTGCTCGTGAACGGCGGCGCGACCAGCTTTAGCGGAGAGGACGAAGCCGCGCTGGATATGGACGTGATCGCAGGCCAGGCGCCCAACAGCCACATCTATCTCTACGAAAGTCCGCCCGACGGCAATCTTCAGATCTGGAATAAGATCGCGGCGGACAATCTCCCCGTCGTCTCGTGCAGCTGGGGCAATAGCGAGCAGGAGCTCACGGCAGACGACGCCGCCTCCGTCAACACCATTCTCCAGCAGATGGCGTCACAGGGACAAAGCGTCTTTGTCGCCTCCGGCGACAACGGAGCGTTTGATATCACTTCGCGAACGCCGTCGGTCGACTTCCCGGCCTCCAGTCCTTACGTCACGGCGGTCGGCGGGACTTCCGTCTCCTCCACCGGCGCGGAAACTGGGTGGACGAAGTCCGGGGGCGGTCTGAGCACGTTCTTCACCCGCCCGTTGTGGCAGGCGGGGCCGGGAGTCATCAACACCAGCAGCACCGGATTCCGGCAGCTGCCCGATGTCTCCGCGATGTCCGATCCCTATTCGCCCGGCTACTACATCTATACCGGCGGCTCCCTTCAAATCTACGGCGGGACAAGCGCGGCGGCTCCGCTCATGGCGGCGGCGAACACGCTGATCGATCAGGGTCTGAATGGGCGCACCGGACAGCTAACGCCGATCCTCTATCAGATCGGGACCGATTCCGCGAAATCATCTCTGGTGTACAACGATATTCTCCAGGGAAACAACGGCTTTTACAACTGCGCGACCAACTGGGACTTTGTGACGGGATGGGGCAGCCCCAGGATCACGGCGCTGTATTCCCAGATCGTGCCGACAGCGCTAGGCCCCGACCCGCCGACGATCAGTCTGCTGACGCCCAGCTCCGCGCCGGCGGGAAGTCCGAGCGCCACATTCACCGTCACGGGAACGAACTTTACGGCGTCGTCCAAAGTGCTGTGGAACGGCGCGGCGCTGCCGACCCAGGTCGTCTCGACCACCGCGCTGACGGCGACCGCGCCTGCCTCCCTGCTGCTCACCGTCGGAACGGTGGCGGTGACGGTGACCGATCCGGACGGTCCCACGCCTGCGGGTCCGCTCACATTCACCGTTACTACGCCGCACACCTTCGCGGCCGGCCTGCAAATGATCTCGGCGCCTTACGACTATACGGGCGTGTCCTTCGCGACGCTCTTTGTGAACCCAGGCGTCAAGATCGCAACATGGGATCCGACTCTCACGCAATATGTGCTGAACCCGACGGCTCCCTCGGACACGTTCCACCTGGGCCGCGCTTACTGGGTGCGCTTCGCCTCGGCGTCCAGCCTCCCGAGACTGGGAACGCCCGCAGCAGCGAACACGTCCTATGCGCTGACCCTGAACGCCGGATGGAATATGATCGCCGTCCCGTTCAACACCGACTCGCCGATGGCGACTCTGCAAGTCACTTCGGGAGGCTCGACCACTTCATTCGCCTCGGCGGTGACGGCGGGAGCCATCAGTGGGACTTTATATCGTTACGACTCAACTCTCAAATATTACGTTGGGCAAACCAGCGGAGCGTTGACTCCCTACGAGGGTTACTGGATTTACGCGAATCACTCCTGCTCGCTGGTGTTTCCAAGTCTAAATTAGTGATTGCAATATTCCCATTCAGGACCAAAACTATGGTATAATTACCAGTATCCCGTCCATTTAGCCATAATTTTTGTAAGAATCACCAATTTTGCCACGAATCCTGGTATGAGTGTCGATTAAAAAATCGAGAATCGTGATATAATGACTCAGCGCGGGAAAGTTATGTTCGCCCGCTTCCGTTCTTTTTATCGACACTCTCGCTCTACTTTATTCTTGCTCCTGAACGTATAGGACGGATAAGAAAGATAACCATGATTCGCAAAGCTTCAACATACTCCAAGCCGCTGGCCCAGGCGACTCTGGTGATGTCGCTAAGCCTGCTCGGGACCGGCATGCAGTCCGCTCACGCGGCGCGTGTCTCCCATAGCGTTCCGCCTGCGTCTTTCATCAACTACCACGTCGATACCGTCCAGCAGCTCTCACAGCAAGTCGAGCTTGATCCGGCGGTGCGCGCGCGGCTGGCGCGCCACTTCCACATGACCGGCCCACAGCTGGTCTCTTACATCAACCACCATCTGAAATTGAAGCGCCTCAGCGCGGCGAAGAAATACCGGGTCTACTGCGTCGACCGCAATGGCCGCGAATTCTTCATCATGACGCGGCTTCCCGCCGGCACCCCCGTCTTCGTCTCGAAGTCGACCGGGCAGCCGATCCTGAAGCTGGCTTGCGGCAACCCGATGGTTTCCGTCCTTCCGCATGCGGATATGGAAAGCAACGCCGGCCCCGGCGCGCTCAGCGGCAAGAAGAAGCAGCTGGCGGCCGACCTGGCTCCGTCTCCGTTCGATACGCTGAACGGCCACAATCCGCACAGCGAGGATTCGGACATCACATCACCGGCGCCGGGCGACGTCATGGTGACGAAGAATATCCCCGATGTGCCGGGCGCGGATTACTTCACGCCCCCGCCCTCGCCGGTACATATTCCTCCGATCCACGGCGGCTTCAGCCCGCTCTGGTTTGTGCCGATTATCGGCGGCCTGGCGTCAAACCATGGCGGCAGCAGCACGGGCGGCACCACAACCGGAACGACCACCGGCAGCACGAATACGACGACGGGCTCCACGACCGGCGTGACGACCACCGGCGGAACAACCACGGGTGGAACGACCACCGGCGGAACGACCACAGGTGGCACGACCACGGGTGGAACAACCACCGGTGGAACGACCACCGGTGGAACGACCACGGGCGGCAGCACAACCGGAACGACCACGGGCGGAACAACCACCGGTGGAACGACCACGGGGACGACTACGGGCGAAACGACTGGGACTACCACCGGCGTGACAACCAGTGATACCACCGGAACGACGACAGGCAACACGATCGGCACGAGCACCACGGGAAACACGACCGGCAACACGCCCGTCCCCGAAACGGGCTCCGGACCGGCCGTCGCGATTGGCGCGTTCCTGCTGGCGGCTCAGTTCCTGATCCGACGGCGGCGTCTGTCCTAACCATCATCGAAGAAGGCGGGAAGAGCGAAATTCGCTCTTCCCGCCTTTTTATTGACTGAAGTTACGCAGAGGTGTGGCCGGCGCATCTCAGAAGATATTTACGACACGGCCCGCCAGCAGCACGATCACGGCCAGAGAAATGAGCGATTGGACCATCATCAGCACCTTCGCCCAGCGCGTCAGGACCAATGTGTCCGTGGGCGAAAAGGCGGTGCTGGTGTTGAACGCCAGGAATAAGTAATCGACAAATGTCGGCGCCCAGTCCTCTTCCCCGGCCAGCTTCCTCGCCTCCTCGCTCATCGTCATCTGCGGAAAAAGAAACGCGCCGTCCATATGGCCCAGTGTTTTCCCGCGCACGAAAGGGCCGCCCGCATCCAGCCGCCAGTACCATTGCGCGAAGACAAGGACATTGCTCGCCCATAGCGCGACCGCTGATCCCAGCAGCTGCTTCGGGTTTTCCGTATGCAGCGGCAGCGCGTGGACCAGCAGGGCCAGAGAAAACGTCATCGATACAGTGATGATTCCCAGGATCAAAAAACCAAGCCGGCGCTGTGCGTCATGATGTCCGGTCCACATGGCGATAAAGGTCGGGATCAACAGCAGGCAGACGATCTCCAGCAGCAAGCCGCGCGGTCCAAGCGTCAGGCTGCGCGGGAGCGCCATATACAAGCCGCCAACCGCCAGCAGCGTCACCAAAATCGGCCAATGCGGCTCCGGGGCGTCACCGCGTTTTCCATTCTCCTGAGAAGCGTTCTTCACACTCGTCATCACGCTTCCTCCTCACACAAAATTCCCGGAGAATCCGTCACGCCGATCCTCGCCCGCAGCGCAGCAGGCCGGACGGCGGAACCGCGAACGCATGGAGCCCGGCGGACAGCGCCCGGCGCTCCGCATGCACGAGCCTTCCCCGACAGTCAAAGATCTGAAGATCCCGCTCTCCCAAATCTTCCAACACCTCCAGCGCAATCCGGGCGGCGCGAGTTCCATTGACCGCGAAAATCGTCCGCTCGCCGGGCCGGCCCAGCGCGGCGAGTGCGCCTTCGCCATAGATGGCGGCCACGAGCTTGCTATCCGTCGAAGCAAGGACCAGGGGGTACATCTGCTCCGGATGCAGCGGCTCCAGCCGGCCGTCGAGAAGCGCGTCCCGGTGCGCGGTCCAGAAGCTCATCCAGAACCGCAGCATCTCCCGATGGTCGCTGGGGATACGGTCCAGCAGCACCGAGATCTGGGGAACGGAAAACAGCACATTCAAAAACTGAAGCGCGGCCGCTTCGACCGGCTCGCCCGCGTTCCACATCAGCATGTCGGCGTGCGCGGCCGTATCGCCGCAAAGCAGCCGGATATCCAGGGTCCGGATGCGATTGGCGGCGGCGTCATTGGGGCAGTCCCCAGCACGGAACAGATTGCCGTACTTGCGCATCAAGGGGCCGATATAGCTCTGCCGAAACTCAATCATGATGTCCGGCTTGATCGCGCGCAGCCGCGCCATCACATCCGTCAGCAGCCGGTCCGCCGCCTCCGACACGGAATCGTAATCTCTGCCGTCGCCAGTCCGCGCGGCCGCCTCCGCCGTATCTCCGATGGAATCGACGAAATCGAGCTTGAAGCCATCCAGGTCCCAGTCACGCAGCGCGCGCTCGTAGATCCCGATCAGATATTCCCGCGCTTCGGGGAAACGCGGGTCCAGAATGCCGGCGCCAAAATGGTCGCTGTCGGCGAGGAACTTGCCCTGAAACGTTTGGTAAGCCTCGCTATGGCGTCCGATAAAGGGCACGGAGTACCAGAGCAGGAACGCCATGCCCTCGTCGTGGACCGCCCGCACAAAGCCCTTCATATCTGAGATGCGCTCGGAGCGCCAATCCCCGCAGTACGCATACCCCCGGGTGGCGTCCCCCGTCTGCCATCCATCGTCGACAATCACCGCGTCGCAGCCCAGCGGCTTCGCCAGACGGCACTGCGCCAGCACGCTTTCCGGCGTGAGGGTTTGATGGAAGCTGTACCAGGTGGAGTACATCGGCCGGCGCGCCAGATCCGGAACGGCGCACGGCTCATATCCGGGCAGCGACGCCCACCACTCCGACACGCCGTACAGAGCATCGTAGTAGGGCGTTTCGCGCGTATCGAGCCGCAACGTCAGTTCATATCGCTCGATCGGCGGCGAGGGGTCGGTGAACAGCGCCACGGAGCATTGAAACTCCGCCGTTTCTTCATCCACCCCGGCGGCGCAGCGCAGTCCATGCAGCGCGTCCGAGGCGGCGAATGTCAGGCGATTGGCTCCCGACTGGCTGTACAAACACAGGACGGGCGCATTGGTGGTCGCCTTCGAAGGAAACCCCTTCCCCAGGTGGTAGGTAATTCCCCGGTTCCACCCCGAGGCCGTCGTCCACGACGCCTGGATGTCGATATTGGGATGGCGCCACGCCAACTTCACATTCGGCGGCGCCGCCGGTCGCCCGGCGGTCAGCGTGACGGTCACGGTCGAGAGCCCGGGTTCAAGGCGCTCCGTGGAAAGCTCCGCGCGAAATGCGCCAAGATCTCCTTCCAGACGGATTTCGTGCGGATCGGCTGAGAGGATCGGTGTTGTGGTCATGGAAGCGCCTCGGGATTTATTGTCGTGATAGCGCCTCTTTGTACGGTAAGAACAAGAGGATTTCCTGCGCGTTGATCCCAATACCCCGCGCTTTGGGAAAGCTTTCGCAAGCGCGGGGGAATCGGGCCGCTAAGGCGGAGGCGCCGCAGCGGCCGCGCTGGGCGGGTTCATGGTCAGCACGGTCCGCAGGTTCTTTGCCCAGGAGTTCGCGAGGACGACTGAGCTGGGCGCCTTCGCCGCGTCGGCTTCGGTGGATTCGACGACGATCATGGGACGGTCTCCCATCAGGATCAGCGAAGGGCCGAAAATGGGGTACCCGCTGAGATCGACGACTTTGACGGAATCCGCGGCGCCGTCGCCGAGGCGATGCGCGACGACGTTGAGGCGCGGTCCTAAGATGTCCGCGTACTCGGCGGCGGTGAAGCCGCCGGGCTGAGGACCGCGCAGCACGGCGACGAGTTTATCGCGCAGATAGATCTGGCCGGTCGAGCCGCCGACCTCAGAAAAGTCACTCGTAATCGTCAGGGGAGGGTTTTCGGGAACCGTGGGCTCCGGTTCGTTGGGCCGCCGGTAGTTGACGCGCGGCAAAAGCTGCTGGAGCTTTTTCGCCCATCCGGTGGCGAGCTTGAGAGATTCGCCCGGACTGCCCGCCGAGGCGGCGGTCTGGTCATCCACTTCGATCAAACGCCGCCCCAGCGCGTAAAGCACCGGCGGTTTTCCCGCCGGTGTATAGATCACGACATCGGCGGGGGTGATATCCGGAATGGCCAGCAGACGCGTTAGCCTCTCCTCAATCGCCCCCACCCGCTGCTGCGGCGTCAGCCCACCGGCGGACGACCGCAGACGCATCACCACTTCACCGCCGAGCGTGACGTCCGCCGCAGTATCCTGGGCAAAAACACGTCCTCCTGCGCAAGCCGCCAGCGCCGCCGCGGCCATAATTCTCCGGCAATTCGCCGTACACGTTCGCGCCCAACATGAGCGTCCGTTACGCTGTTCCACCACACATCGCACCTCCATACTTCCTAAGCTGCGACTTCGGCGCAATCGCCTGTCGTCATCCGGGAGCGCATCCGCGCGTCCCAGGGTATTGACTGATACCCAAATCGCAAGGTTCCCACTCCGGCTCCGTGTTTGTGAAACTTCCCTGATGGGAAGAATAAAATTCACCCCTTTTCTGATTGGCGATCGCTCAAACATGAGCGCTGAAAAACAAGTGCTGCGAAAGAAAGGTTGGCGTTCGATGTCCGAGTATGAACATTCCATCGTGGTCGAAGCCGCGCCGGAGGCCGTGTTCGACTTCGTATCCGACATCCAAAATTCGCCGGTCTCCATCCCGGCCGCGCTCCCGTCCAACACGCAAAGCCTCGCCGAGGCGCGCGCGACTGATGGATGGGTGCGCATCTATGCGGGCGAATATCTCCTGGAGTGGGGCTCCGATGGAGATCAATCCTATTCAGGCTGGCTTCAGATCGAGGAGATGGATGACGACATTTCTGAGATCACCATGCATCTTTCCTACCCCAGCCGGCTGGATTTCAGCGAGGCGGCCGTTCGGCAGGAGCTACTTTCCGCAATGCAGCGGATCAAAGAACGGGTCGAACGGCGGCCTCAGAGTCTCGATACGCTTTCGCTGTAGTTTCGCCTCCTCTCACCGCGCCGCATTTCACGACGAAAGTTCGCTGAAGTGCGGCGCTTCGTATTTTCCTATACGGTCATTCTTCCACTTTCCATTCAAAATATTCTATTCGCGAAATACGCAATTTATTTTTGTGATATTAAATACTTCTTAAGATTGTTTTAATGTGACAAATTGAAGGATATCGCGACTTTGACCACGAATATCGCCTGAAGCAAACGTATTGATTGGAAAATGTTATGACATATCTCCGAGGCCGGCGCTCGATGCTTCCGGCCGTCGCTGCTCTTCTCTCGGTATCGCTTCTAGCGCCGCCGGCCGCGCGAGCGGACAGCAATGACCGCAAAGTCGCCAGTTTTGCATCCGGGAGCGGAAGCATTATCTTTCTCGCGGCCGGATTGGCGCTGCCGCTGCTGCGCGATGGCGATCAGGGCAAAAACCATTCGCTTCGCGTCGCGGACAGTCTGGGAACGACCTTGATTTTGACCGAAGGACTCAAAGCGCTCACTAAAGAAAAGCGGCCGGACAGCAGCGAGCATAACAGCTTTCCCAGCGGCCATACGTCCGCCGCATTCGCCGTCGCCACGATGGAAAGCGCCTTCCATCCGAAGGAAGCGCCGCTGTGGTATCTGGGAGCGGCGACCATCGGCTGGTCGCGCCTCCGGCTGAACCGCCACCATCCGCAGGATGTCGCCTTCGGCGCGCTGCTTGGCTTCGGCGTATCGCGCTGGGAGCTTTCGAAGGCCCACGGAATCATTCTCACGCCCTATATCGATCCGGAAAATCGTTCCATGCGCCTGGAGTTCAACCGTACGTTTTGACGGGCGCCGGCGTCCCTAAGCCCGCCTGCCCTATTGCTTTGCCGTTATTCCACCGATAACACAACAGATGGCCCTCGTTCTCCATTCGAAAGCGTCCCATAACGTTGGGCGCGGCTATAAGCAGGGTTGACGTATGAATTGGCTGCGTAAATTTGGCGTCGGATATCGGCTGCCCGCGAGTTTTATTGCGGTCATTGTGCTGGGCGTGTCTGGATACGCCTACGTCGTCGTCGTCACCCGCCAGGCCGCCGCCCGCCACGCCTCCATGGACGTCACCATGGAGGAAAGCGTCGACACCGCGCACCAAGCTTCGCACGCCGCTCAAGAGATCGCGCTCAGCACCGTCGAATACGTCTACACCGGCAATCCGCGCTACAAGGCGGCGGAAGACCACGCGGACGCCGCGGCGGAGACCTGCTACCAATCTCTGCGCTCATCCCTGAGCGCGCTTCCGCACAATCAATCCCTGCTGGCAAGTTTGGACACGCTGATTCGACAGGACGAACAGGTCTGCGATCCTCTGGGCTCCGAGGCCATACGCCTGGCGGGCAGCGGGCGCCGGGAGGAAGCGATCGCTCTAGTCGAAGGCCGATACGCGGTCGCGCGGGCGGAGCTGGAGACGGAAAACCTCAAACTGGAGGAGCAGTTCGATCGATATCGCGGAAGCGAAGTCTCGGACATGCAGCGGCGGGTGTCGCTGGCGGTGACGATCGGATGGGTCGTCCAGGGGCTGGCGCTCGCCATTTCGCTGGTGATCGCCGCCATTATCTGCCGCTCGATCGCCGCCAATCTGCGGCGACTGCTCCAGGCCCAGAATGAGCTTCAGCGCAGCGAAAAACGGTTCCAGTCGCTGATTCGGCACGCTTCGGATGTCGTGGCGGTCTTTTCGCCCGCCGGCGAGCTCCAATACCTCAGTCCCGCCTCGCGGCGGCATTTCGGCTACGACGCGGCGGATTACGACGGCCGCACATTCTTCGATTTCGTTCACCCGGACGACCAAATGCGCGCCCGAGCGCTCTTCACGGAAGCGGCGGCGCAGCCCGCCGGCAACATCGCGAGCGAGCTCCGCCTGTCTCACCAGGACGGCGAATGGCGGCCCGCCGAAATCCAGGTACAGAATCTTATTGCCGACGTCAGCGTCGGCGGCATCGTCATCGCGTACCGGGACATCACCGAGCGCAAGGCGTTCGAGCAGGAGCTCGCGCATCAGGCGTTCCACGATCCGCTGACCGCGCTGCCTAACCGCGCCCTGTTCCTGAACCGGCTGGAAAACGCGCTCGCGCGCGCCCTGCGCCGCAAGGACACCGTCGGGGTGATGTTTATCGACATCGATAACTTCAAGCTCATCAACGACAGCCTGAGCCGTCAAGCCGGCGATGAGCTGCTGAAGGCGGTTTCCGAGCGGCTGCAAAGCTGTCTGCGCACGGGCGACACCGTGGCGCGGATCGGCGACGATGAGTTCAGCATCCTCCTGGAAAATATCGGCTCCGCCGACGACGCCTCCCTCTTCGCGGGCCGCATCACATCGCATCTCCGCCAGCCGATCACCATCCATGGACACGACCTTTTCGTCACATCCAGCATCGGCGTTGCGATCTCCACGCACGTGGAGGTAAGCGCGGAGGACCTGCTGCGGGACGCCGATATCGCCATGGTCCATGCGAAGAACTCCGGCAAGGACACGCACGCGCTGTTCGAGCACAGCATGAACGCGCAGGCGACCGAGCGCCTGGAGATGGAAGCGATGCTCCGCCGCGCCGTCGCCTCGGACCAGATGCGGGTCTACTACCAGCCGATCATCGATCTGGAGACAAAGCAGATCCGAAAATTCGAAGCTCTCGTCCGCTGGCAGCATCCGACGCTAGGGCTGGTCCCGCCGCTGAAGTTCATTCCGCTGGCGGAGGAGACCGGCGTGATCGGCCCGCTGGGAGACTGGGTGATGCGCGAAGCCTGCCGCCAGTGCCGCGCATGGCAGATCGCCTCCCCCGAACAGGAAGAACTGTCCATCGCCGTCAACCTCTCGGCCCGCCAGCTTCAGCTTCCGGGCCTCGCGCATCAAGTGGCGCAGATCCTCAGCGAAACCGGTCTGAGCGCGAACCATCTGGAGCTTGAGATCACGGAAAGCGTGATGATGGGCGACCCCGACGCCGCCATTCGCACGCTCCAGGAGCTGAAAAGCCTGGGGGTCCATATCGCGGTGGATGACTTCGGCACGGGCTACTCATCCATGCAGTATTTGAGCCGTTTCCCCATCGATACTCTGAAGATCGATCGTTACTTCATTCAAAAGATGGTGGAGCCCGAGGGCTTCGCCATCGTCCACGCGATCGTGGACCTGAGCAAATCGCTGCATCTGCGCGTTGTCAGCGAGGGAATTGAGACGGAAGAACAGCTCTCAATGCTTCAATTGCTGGATTGCAATTTCGGCCAGGGATATCTGATCTCGGCTCCCGTTCCGGCGGCGAACGCCGAATCGCTGCTCGCTTTCCCCTCCAGCGGCGCCGTCGCCGCGTGAGGCGTCTCACACATCTGGGTACACTCATAAGCGAATCCGCATGCTTGCGGCAGGAGTGGCCCCATGACGTCTCCATCGAACCAACCCAGTGAATCTCCACGCCCGCGCGTCGTGATTATCGGCGGCGGTTTTGGCGGTTTGAACGCCGCGCAGGCTCTGCGGGACGCCCCTGTCGAAATCACCCTGCTCGACCGCACCAATCACCACTTATTCCAGCCGCTGCTCTACCAGGTCGCGACGGCGACGCTGCCGCCCAGCGATATCACCGCGCCGCTGCGCAGCATTTTGCGCCATCAAAAGAACGTGACGGTGCTGCTCGGCGAAGCTTCCGGGATCGATGTCACCCATAAAACCGTCCAGGTAAAGGGCCAGCCGGACCTTCCCTACGATTATCTGCTGGTGGCCGCCGGCGCGCGCCATTCCTATTTCGGGCATCCGGAGTGGGAGGCGCTGGCGCCGGGCCTCAAAAGCATCGACGACGCGCTGGAGATCCGGCGCCGCTTTTTGATGGCGTTCGAGAAAGCCGAGGAGGCGAGCGATGAGGAAGACCGCTCCCGCTATCTCACTTTCGTGATTGTCGGCGGCGGCCCGACCGGCGTGGAGCTTGCCGGGATCATGATCGAGATCGCGCGCCAAGCGCTCCGCGAGGATTTCCGGCGTATCGATACCGCGCGCACGCACATCATCCTGCTGGAGGGCGGCCCGCGCATTTTGCCCGCGTTCCCCGATTCTCTGTCCCTAACGGCGAAGAAAAACCTGGAGGATTTCGGCGTCGAAGTGCGGACGGGCGAGATGGTCACGCGCATTGAGCCGGACGCCGTGTGGGTCGGCGACGAACGCATCGGCGCGCGCACCGTGTTCTGGGCCGCCGGCAACGCCGCTTCGCCTCTGGCGAAGTCGCTCGGCGTTCCGCTGGACAAAGCCGGCCGCGTGGAGGTCAACGCCGATCTCTCGGTCCCCGGTCATCCCGAAATCTTCGTGGTCGGCGATCTCGCCCTGGTGCTTCAGCGCGGCAAGCCGGTCCCGGGAGTCGCGCAGGGCGCGATCCAGGGCGGCCAAACCGCCGCCGAGAATATTCGGCGCTCTCTCGCCGGTGAGGCGCGCATTCCATTTCGCTATTTCGACAAGGGGAACCTCGCGACAATCGGCCGCGACCGGGGCATCGCCGACCTGCGCGGCCTGCATCTCTCGGGACGTCTCGGCTGGTGGCTCTGGCTGACGGTGCATATCCTATTTCTGATCGGCTTCCGCAACCGCGCCAGCGTTCTTCTGCAATGGGCGATCTCGTACCTCACCTACCAGCGCAGCTCCCGGCTGATCACGCACATCGACCCGCCGCAGGGCGTTCCGGAAGCGGCGAACACCGGGCCGTAAGATGGAAAAAAATTCCTCTTGACATAGCGAACATATGTTTGCTACAATGCGGCATGAAAAACAGCAGCCGATCTCCCATCCTGGCGGCCGTCGCCGCGCCAAAACAAACCGCGCTGATCTTCGCCGAACCGCCGGCCAAGCCTACCAGGGCTGCTGCGCCGAAGGCGAATACTGCGCCGCCGGCAAACCCATCGAAATCCGTCCGAAAACCCACCCCGCCGCCAGTCGCGGCGGCTGCCGCCCCGACGGCGCCAGCGCGTTCACAGCGCAAAGCCGCCGGCGCGCCGCCCAGCGCCACCCGCACGCCCCCGGTGAATGTCGCCGCCGTCTCGGAGAAGCCGGCAAAGTCCAACCTGTCCAAGACGCCCCCAGCGCCTGCCGTAAAGACGTCCGCTGCGGCGGCAAAACCGGCGGCGGGGCAGGTTTCACCGCCCCTTCGGAAAGAAGCGGCAAAGCCCCCGGCGACTCCGGCGGCTGCCGCGAAGCCCGCAGCGAAGGCGGCGGTTGCCGCAAAGGCGGTGAAACCCACCGCGCCGCCGATCAAGACGCCGGCCGTCAAGCCAGCGGCCATCAAGACACCGACCGTCGCCAAGCCTCCCATGAAAACCTCTGCTAAGGCGTCGGCGGTGAAGACTGCGTCCAAATCGACCGCCGCGCCTGTGCGGGCGCCGCGAGTTCCTGCCGCGCCCCCGGAGCCGATCCTGGAGCTGGGACGGATGTGGCGGATGAGCGGGCGGCATGGGGTGGCGTATGTCAAGAACGCGCAGCTGGCGGTGGAGCTGCTGAATATCGAGCCCCGGAACTTGACGAAAGAAGCGATGGCGGTCTATTACGACCGCAAGGGGCGGGCTTTTGCCTGGCAGATCCGCATCGACACGGCGCGCTGGGACGACCTCGTTCGTCGGCTTTCCTGACACAAGCCAAGGCGTCCGCCATTGACCTATGGGCGGCGAAACCAGTATCATAGGGGAATGATCGATTACAGCAAGACCGCACCGGCGACGCAGGGCATGGAGGCGGGCCGATGAGCGACGCGTTTGAGTCGCATTACGGCAGTCCGAACGAAAGCCCCGGATTTCAGCTCTGGCGCGTCAGCAACCTCTGGCAGCGGCAGATCCGCAAGGCGCTGCAGCCGTTCGAGCTGACTCACGTGCAGTACGCCATTTTGACCGTGACCGCCTGGCTCTCCGACCGCGACGAGCCAATGACCCAGGCGGAAATCGCCCGTTTGGCCGGCACCGACGAGATGATGACCTCCCAGGTCGTCCGCGCCCTGGAAGCGCGCGGCCTGCTCTCCCGCGAACGCCACCGGCAGGATTTCCGCGCCTTCCAAATTTTGGTCACCGACGCCGGCCGAGAAATGGCCGAAAGCGCCCTCAAGTGCGTCGAATCCACCGACGAAGCATTCTTCACGAAGCTCGGCGACGAATCCCCGTACCTGACGTATCTGCTCAGCCGGCTATCAGAAACGGAATAGTCTTTTGGGGTGGCGCGAAGCGCCGGGATAGGTAGAATCCGGAGAGGTCGCCTGAAGGCCAGGGGTGGGTTTGCCATCGCAAGAGATAGAACGCACAAAGGGCGCAGGCAAATGGATTTGCCAGCGCCCCAAACAAAATCGCAGATCAGCGAATCACGGTCGAGCCAGACGTTTGTTCTTCATCGATCGCCTCATCATCCCGGTCGACTTCCGTTCCCGGATCGCCGCGCAGAGCGGGGGTGCGTTCGTAGCCGCGCCAGGCTTCGCGCTCGCGTGCGATCTCGTCGTCTTCATAGGCGGGCGCATTGGGATCGTATCCCGAGTAGCCCGTGCTGTGGAAGTGCTCGGCGCGGCGGTCGATATCGACCGCGCCGTGATTGTGAAAGACTTCCAGCGCGCGCTGCGCCAAATGCTCGGCCGCCGTCACGGTGATCAGGGTTCCGCCGCGACGGACGCCTTCCGCGTAGTATTTGGCGTGCTTCTCCGGAACGCCCGCCTCCACGAGGGCCGCGATCACGCCGCCGCTTTGCGCGCCGGCGCCGGCAAGCGTGGCGATCAATGGGCCGGCCGCGAAAATCGCGCCGATTCCAGAGAGCGACATGGAGCTCATGCCGCCGGCCAGCAGCCCGCCCATCGGAACAATCGCCACGGGATCCGTGATTCCCGCGTCTCCTCGTTCATCCCGGATCTCACGCGCGCGGTCCACGGTGTAAAGCTCGTCCCGATCACTGAATCCCGCGCCCCGGCGATTGGCCGCGACGCTGATATTGTCACGAGAGATTCCCGCATCGGTGAGGCTGCGCACCGTGGCGCGCGCGTCTTCGAATTCGTCGAACAGACCGACGATCGTTTTGGCCATGATTTCTCACCTTCATTCCCAGCCGCCGGTCTGTCGCTCACGCACCTTCGAACGACGCCCGTACGGTTACTTCTTCACCGTCAGCTGATTGATGACTTGCTTGACGCCCTCGATCTTCTTGGCGTCGGCGACGGCCGCTGAGATCGACGCCGCGTCGGCTTGCGTCCCGCGCAGCACGACGGTCTCGCTCTTGGTGTCCACGTTGATATCCTTCGCGGCGACCTTCGAGTCGACGATCAGCGCATTCTTCACCTTCATGGTGATCTGCGCGTCGCCAATCGCACCGTTCGGATTCGTCGACGGCTTGTTCATCATGGTGCCGCCCGGACCGCCCGGCGCTGTCGCCGGCGGAGCGTTCGTCGTCGCGGTGGCGCCGGCCCCAGCCGCCGGAACCGGCGTCATTGTGGAGGGCTGCGACGGAGGCGGAGCCGTTTCTTCGTCCTTCTTGCCGCAGCCGGCGGTCAGCGCGACGGCCAGAGCCGCCGCGAGCGAAAGCGCAGCCCACCGATTTTTCGTAACGCCGCTCATTTGGTCAGTCATCCTTGATGCCTCCTTGATAATCCTCTTCCTGCGAACATGCAGGAACAAATCGCTTATACCCCAGGCGCGCGGCAAGCAAACTTCATTCACGAGAATGCAACTTTTCCGGCCGGTTACTGTCTCACCCTACAGAGCAAGAGTTTTCAAGGAGTATTTATGAAATTCGCATTCGGATTTGCCGGAGTCGCCACCCTCATTTTGGTCGCCGGCGTAAGCCGGGCGGACATTACGACCGTGACGCATATGAGCATGGATATGCCGGGGATGCACAATGGGCCTCAGATGCCGGCGGCGGCGCAGGCGCAGCTCGATTCGATGAGCAATACGACGACTTACATGAGCGGGCATAAAGTGCGCACGGACAGTTCGTTTATGTCGTTCATCGTGAATCCCGACGCCGGGAAGATGTGGTTCCTGAACAACACCGCTCATACCTACACCGTCACCCCGTTCGACGCCGCGCAGTCCAAGCAAATGATGCAGAGCATACTCAAGGGGCGCGCCGTGGACATGAACGCCGCGAATTATAAGGTCACCGACACCGGCCGCACCACCAAGATCCTGGGCCATACGGCGCGGCATTATATCGTCAAAATGTCGATGACGCTGATGGGGCAAGCCACAACAATGACTCAGGATATTCTCGCGGCGCAGGATCTGTCCGCGGCGGACACCGGCGCGTTTGGAGGCGGATCTGGGCCAGGGCAGGTGCACGGCCTGCCGCTTGTCACGACCACGACTTACCACAGCGGCCTCACCGAAGGCATGATCTCAAAGCAAGTCGTCACGTCACTCACCACAACCCCCATTCCGGCCTCGACATTCGATCTGCCCGACGGTTACACGCTGACGGAAAACAAAGACACGACCTCGGGCATGTTTGGGAAATAACGCTCTCGCAGCCCTGAGTTTATCCGATGAAAAGCGCGTCGCTCAAACGTGGGCGAGGCGCTTTTTTGGATTCCAAGCCGATCGTTTCCTCCGCCCGCCTCCGAACCCCCTATTGCCCTGCGGCGTTTCCTCCGATAATTTGGCGTGATACGCCGTCTTCCGTCTGCGTCGCGTCTGCAAAAGGCGCTCGCGACAAGCTCATGGAATCGGCGGCCAAAGGAGTTCTCATGCGTCCTCGCACGATCAGGATCGCTTTACATACCGTCGCCTTGCTCTGGATCGCCCTCGCCGCCGCGCCGAAAATCGCTCATGCGGACCCGGCGATCGATACGCTTTCGCCCACCTCCATTTCGGCAGGGACGGGCAGCGTCACACTGACCATCACGGGAAGCGGTTTCGATACGTCATCCCAGGTTCGTTTCAACGGCGACTTGCTGGCGCCGGCGTCGGTAACGCCGGCGCAAATCACCGTCACCGTCCCGGCGGCGGATACCGCCAGCGGCGGTTATATGAGCGTCTCCGTTGTTGGAGCCTCCGCAGAATCACCCTTCAAGCTCTTTACCGTCCAGAACAACGCCCCACAGATCGCGGCGCTGGTTCCCAGCACCGCCTTCGCCGGCGGAAACTTCTTTACGCTGACGCTCATCGGTTCAGGTTTCAACGCGCAGACGCAGGTTATCTTCGGCCCAGACCAACTCACGCCGGACACGGTCAGTCCCACTCAGCTGACGGTCACGGTGCCGGCCGGCGAGATTGTCAACATCGGTCCCATCACCATCTCTGCGGTCAACCCGGACCCCGTGACCGGTTCTTCCAATACCCAGACGTTCACAGTGATGACGCCCGTTCCAGTCCTTGCCAGCGTCGCCCCCAGCGCTATCGTTGCGGGATCGCCGGATACGACGATCACGCTGACGGGACAGAACTTCCGAAGCGCATCGACCGCGCAGTGGAATGGCGCCCCGCTGGCGACAACACTGATGAGCCCCGCCTCGCTCACGGCCGTCGTTCCCGCCGCAAACCTCTCGTCCGCGACCACGGCGAATGTTACCGTCTCGGACCCGGATTACGGGGTCTCCGGCGCCGTCTCATTTGTCGTTACGCCGCCGGCTCCGACGGCGTTATCGCTGAGTCCCAGCACCGCGAATAGCAGCGATCCCGACTTTACGCTCACCGTCAACGGCGTGAACTTCCTCGCGAACTCGACGATCAAGTGGGGCAACACCGTCCTCACGACAACATTTGTCTCGGCCACACAGCTCACGGCCGTCGTTTCGTCGAATTTTGTCTGGACTCCCATCACGGCGCCGATCACGGTGACGACGCCCATCAACGGCAAGACGGTCGTGACCGCGCCGCTCACCTTCACCGTCAACGCCAGTATTCCGACGATCAGCACATTAAATCCGGCGACCAAAGTCGCGGGAAGCGCGGGATTTACGCTGAACGTCACGGGAGCGAAGTGTCTCAAGGGCGCTGTGATTAACTGGAATGGAACCCCGCTGCCGACAACGATCATTTCCTCTGGTTTCCTGACGGCGAATATTTCGGCCGACATGATCGCCACGGCGGGAACGGCCGCCGTCACACTGACCAACGTCGGCGCCAGCGCGCCGTCGAAGCCGCTCACCTTCCAGATCACGCCCCAACCGACGCCAAAGCTCACCTCGCTCAACCCGAGCACGGTTTCCGTCGGCGCGGCCGACACCCAGATCACCATAAGCGGCTCCAGCTTCCGAAGCTCCTGTGTGGCTCAGTGGAACGGGGTCTCGCTGCCGACGACGTTTGTCAGCGATTCGTCGCTGACGGCCGTGATCCCCGCCGCGGACTTGGCCGCCGCGACATCCGCGAACATCACCGTTTCGGATCCGGACGCCGGCGTCTCCAACGCCCTCCCGTTCACGGTGACGGCGCCTACGGCGCTGTCGCTCAGCCCAAATTCGGCGAATAGCGGTGATCCGGACTTCACGCTGACGGTCAATGGCGCGAACTTCCTGGCGAACTCCGCGATCAAATGGGGCGACACAATCCTGGCGACCACGCTCGTGTCATCCAGCAAATTGAGCGCGACGATCCCCGCCGCTTTGGTCTCGGCTCCTGGCTCGGTCTCCGTCACCGTCACCACGCCGATCAAAGGCGCCGCGATCGCAACGGCGGCGCTCACTTTCACGGTCAACGCCAGCGTTCCGACGATTACCGCTCTGACCCCGTCGTCGGAAATCGCCGGCGACCCTGGATTCATGCTAAGCGTTACCGGAGCCAGATGCCTGCCGGGCGCGACGATCAATTGGAACGGCGCTCCGCTGCCGACGACATTCGTCTCGTCCAGCCTGCTGACGGCCAGCGTCTCGGCGGATAAGATCGCCAATTCGGGAACGGCGTCGATTACGCTTTCCAACCCCGGCGCGGCGCCGTCGGCTGCGCTCTCCTTCCCAATCGCCGTTCGGCCGATCCCGGCGATTACCGCCCTGACGCCAAACAGCGCGCCGGCGAAATCGCCTGATGTCACGATCCTTCTCAGCGGCGCCTACTTCAACAGCCGCTCCGCCGTCCGTTGGAACGGCGCGCCGCTGCCGACCACATTCGTGAGCGCCAGCGCGCTGACCGCGACGATTCCGGCCGCGAATATCGCGGCGGCGGGAAGCGGCGTAATCACGGTCTCCGATCCGAACTATGGCGTCTCGAACGGCGTCCTGTTCACGATTACCGCGCCCATCCCAGTGGCGCTCTCGCTTAGCCCTAACTCCATCTACAGCGGCGCCTCGGATTTCACTTTGACGGTAAACGGTTCGGACTTCCAGCCCGGCTCGGTGATCCGCTGGAGCAATATGTCCCTGCCGACCACCTTCGTCTCGCCAACCCAGCTGACGGCCACGGTCGCGGCCAGCATGGTCTGGACGCCCACGACCGCGCCGGTCGTCGTCTGCACGACCCTGAGCGGCAAGATGGTCGCCACCGCGCCGCTGACATTCACGGTCAACCCGAGCACGCCGATCATCTCCACGCTCAATCCGCCCTCCAAGGTCGCCGGAGCCGCCGCCTTCACGCTGACCGTCACGGGCGCCAAGTGTCTGAAGGGAGCGACCATCAACTGGAACGGCGCGCCGCTCGCGACCACGATTATCTCGTCCGGCATGCTCCAGGCGAATATTTCGCCGGACATGATCGCCAACGCGGGTTCGGTCGCCGTCACACTGAGCAATGCTGGGTCCGCGCCATCCGTCCCGCTCACCTTCCAGATCCTTCCGCGCATCGCGCCGACGATCACCAGCCTGAGCCCCAATAGCGCCGCCGCGCAGTCCCGAGATATTCGTCTGAGCGTGTCGGGAACGGGTTTCACCAGGAATTCCTCTGTCTGCTGGAACGGCGCGCCGCTGACGACCGCGTTTGTGAGCGCCGCCACTCTTGTCGCGATCATCCCGACATCGGATCTCACCACGCCCGGCTCGGCGGCGGTGACTGTCTCGGACCCGGACTACGGCGTGTCCACACCCGCCGCATTCACCGTGACGGCGCTGCCGACCCTGACGGCGCTTAGCCCGAACGCGGCGAAAAACGGCGACCCCGACTTTACGCTCACCGTCACCGGAACGAATTTCCAGGCAAGCTCCGTCGTCTGGTGGACCAACATGCCGCTGGCGACGACATTCGTCTCAGCCAATAAGCTCACGGCGACGGTTCCCGCCGCCTTTATCGGAGCGCCGAATACATTCGCCGTGACTGTGACCACGCTCGTGAGCGGGAAGTCGATAACAACGGCGCCGCTGAGCTTCACGGTCAACCCCTGCACTCCGATCATCAGCAGCCTGACTCCGGCGTCCGCGCTCGCCGGCGGCGGGTCGTTTACGCTGACCGTGCGCGGCTCCAAGTGTATGAGAAGCGCCACGGTCAATTGGAACGGCGCGCCGCTTGTAACCACCGTCCTCTCCTCCGGAGTGGTGACGGCGGTCGTACCGGCGGAGAATATCGCCTCGGTGGGCGCGGCGTCCATCACGCTCTCCAATCCCAGCGCGGCTCCGTCGTCCGCCCTCACGTTCCAAATCGCCGCGCCGCCCACGCCGAAGATCAGCGCGCTGAACCCGAACACCGCCGCCGTGACGCCGGCGAGCACCGGGGCGGCGTCGGCACAGAACGCGCCGAGTGTCCAGATCCTCGTCACCGGATCGAACTTCAACGCGAGATCTGTCGTCTGCTGGAACGGAGCCGCGCTGCCGACGGCGTTTGTGAGCGTAACCTCGCTGAAGGCGACGATCCCGGCGGCGAACCTGACGGCGGCGGCCACGGCGAGCATCACGGTCAAAGACCCCAATTACGGCGTCTCCAGCCCGGCGCCGTTCATGGTGATCGTACCGCCGCCTTCCGTGACGACGCTCAGCCCAAGCTCGGTCAATAGCGGCGCGACAAACTTCACTTTGACGGTAAACGGTTCGGACTTCCAGCCCGGCTCGGTGATCCGCTGGAGCAATATGTCCCTGCCGACCACCTTCGTCTCGCCAACCCAACTGACGGCCACGGTCGCGGCCAGCATGGTCTGGACGCCCACGACCGCGCCGGTCGTCGTCTGCACGACCCTGAGCGGCAAGATGGTCGCCACCGCGCCGCTGACATTCACGGTCAACCCGAGCACGCCGATCATCTCCACGCTCAATCCGCCTTCCAAGGTCGCCGGAGCCGCCGCCTTCACGCTGACCGTTACGGGCGCCAAGTGTCTGAAGGGAGCGACCATCAACTGGAACGGCGCGCCGCTCGCGACCACGATTATCGCATCGGGCGTGCTTCAGGCGACTATCTCCACGGACATGATCGCGACCGCAGGTTCGGCGGCTATCACGCTGGCCAATCCCGGCTCCGCGTCTTCCGCGCCGCTTACGCTCCAGATCACGAATCTCTCAGGAACGGGCTCATCCGCCAAGTCCTGATTTCACCGCAGCCATTTCATTCCGCGCATCGCCGACTTCTGGAGCGAACGCCGTCCGCAAATTTTGCGGGCGGCGTTTTTGCGTCACTTTTGGATTTTATTGCAAAAGGCGCGTCACAAACGTTTTTGTGAATCGTCTTATTATTGTGCGCGGCTTGCACCCGAAGAGCGGCGCCCAAATGACGAAGGTTCGTCACATAATTTACTCAAGAGGTGAAAGCCATGTCCACAGAAACATTGATTAAGCCTACAGAAGAAATGTTAACCCAGGCGTCTACATTTCACACGTTTCCACTGCCGCATCAGTCCAGTTTCGCTCCGGAAGTGTTCATCCACCGCAGCGAAATCCCCAGCTATGTGCTTGCCGCGGAAGCCAACACATACGGCTGGGACACCGTCAACTGTATCCGTCTTCCCATCGTCAACGAGGTGCTCAAAAAATCCCAGCAATTTCCCGCCCATCTGGAGATGACGATCGATGAATCGACGGGCTGGAGCATCGCGGCGGACTTCGACGCCTGGCAAGTCGCCCAAGGCGGATCGGGCGCTATCCTAATGATGAAGCTGCCGCTGAAATCCGCCGCGATGAATTACAGCGCCGGTGAAAACAACCAGAAAACGCTGAACATCACCAACGGATACGCCTTGATTTCGATCAAGCTGCGATATCTCCCGCAGGCGTCTCCGGCCCGCGCCGCCGGAGACAATCCGCTGGAGATCGAGCAGCTGCTGTCGGACCCGTTCCCGAGATCCAGCGACGATCCGGCGGTCGTCGTCCAAAAAATCGACTACGGTTCCGCCACGCCCGATGAGGTCGCCAAGAGTCTCTTTGTGGCGGCGTTCTCGCTGCTTATGACCGACAATCTCGACAAATTCACCCACATATTCGCGGTCGTGAACCTCAACGCCAAAGCTGCCCACGAAGAGTATCTCTGGCTCAAACCGACCTACACGAGCTATGCGTATTTCCAGGGACTGGATGAGAAAAGCAGTTACTTCGCCGTCTTGAATCAGACAGAAGGACGAAGCACGGATGGGCTGACCAATCAGGCGCCCGGCTCCGCCATTCCCGCCGACTGCGACGCCGCCATTCTGATTTCCCTGCCGCTCTTCCTCCAGAAGGTGATGCTGCCGGGCATGACCCGCGCGTTTACTCAGGCGCCGGCCGACGCCTTTATCGTGAAGAATTTGGGCCAAGTCATTGAAAACACACAACGAGTCAAGATGAACTCCGTGAAAGTCGCAGGCTCCAATTACACTCCCTATCTCGATGAACTGGTGCTGCAAGTTGTGGGCGACGAACTTCAGATGCAGACTCGCGTCTCCATCAATATCAGTCCCGGCATCGACGCTTATGTCAACGCCACGTATTACAACGCCATCGGTCTGGTGCAGAAGCCGGACCTCACGTACACCCTCGACTTTGAACAGAGCCGGGATCCCATCATCGAAAGCTATTACAAGGTGGCCCCCGGCGTCATCATCACACAGATCATCGTCGGAATGATCGGTACGATCATTGGAGCCGTCGTCTACGAAGTCCTCAAGGAAGGCGTCATGCGGGTGATTATCGTGGCGCTGATTACGATCGTGTCTGGCGTCGCCGCCGCCACGCCGACCATCATCGCGGAGGCGGTGAAAGAAGGGCTCACCTCGGTGCTGCCGGGGATCGGCCCGCTGGTGAACGACGCGACCGATCCCGTGCAGTGGCCGTCGTCCTCCGGATTCTCGATTAAGACGGCGGAGCTGAATGGCTCGTTTCAAATGGGCGGAACGCTGCTGAAGTAAGCGGCGCACCGACACGCATTAAGATGCATGCGGCGTCCGCCGGACGCGATGCATCGCCTCAAGGAGAAGAAAATCATGAGCGGCGCGAGCACATTAATTCGTCCAAAAACATTTCGAAACTATCGCATTCCGCGCTACGACGAAGTTCGCCCAGACTTCTTCGTCCCGCGCCATTGGATTCCCAAAGAGCTTCTGGCGTCCGAGGCCGATACCCAGGGCTGGGATTGCGCCAGCGCAGTTCGGCTTCCTCAGGTCAATCAAGCCCTCGCCAAAGCCAACGTCTCCCCCAAGGATTTTCAGCTCACCGTCCAGAGCGGATGGGAGATCGAGGGCAAATTCGGGCTGTGGACGATGGCGCGCGGAGGATCCGGCTCCATCGTCTTTCTGAAGATGCCGCTGAACGCCGTTACCATGAAGTTCAGCGGCATGAACATGAATTTCTCCGGCGGCTCGGCGACGATTCAAGTCAAATTGAATTACCTCCCGCAGCCTTCCGATAAGCCCGATCCTCAGAAGGGCGATCAGAACAATCTGGTCACCAATCCAACACCGCGCTCCGCCGATGATCCCGCCGTGGTCGTGCAGCGCATCGATTACGGCCCCAATCCCGTGCCAGACGAAATGAAGGCCCTATTTCTCTACGCCCTGGGAAAATGGTTCAACGAGAACCTGGCGACGTTTAACTACGTCTTCGCGGTCGTGTCCTTGAACCAGCTCTCCACATTCCCTCAGTTCCAGTGGCTGAAGCCGACCTATACGAGCTACGCCTACTATAACGGAGGCAAGGATGATCCGGACGAATCGGCGTACTTCGGAGTGCTGACGATGACCGGCGGACGGTCTCCCGACGGCCTGGCGAACCAGCTCCCGGCCAGCGCCATTCCGGTGGGACTGGGCGGCGGCCTGCTGATCGGCATGAAGCTGTATCTGGAGAATCTGGTCCTGCCCGGCGCGCTCGGGGCGTTTCCCAAGGCGAGCATCAACGACTTCTCCATCACGAATGACAATACGTCGATCGTCCTGAATCACAACATGGAGATGGAGCCAGTCACAGTCGGGCTTCTCGACTACACGCCGATCGCCGAGGAATTCATCCTCCAGATCGTCGGCGAAGAGATTCAAACCCGCACGAAGATCCACGTTCCCATTAGCCCCGGAATCGACGCTTACGTCACCACCGAAAGCTGGTATAAGCTCAAGCTCACCACTAAGGACGATGGGAAACAGACAATCACCTGGGAAGAATCCCGCCCCGCCAAGAAGGATCACTGGTATGTCAAAGCGACATGGGTGACGATCACTGAGGCCATCGTCGCGATCATCGGAGCGGTCGCGGCGTTCGTCGCGGGCAAGATCCTAACGGGAATCGTTCGCGTAGTGGTGATTATCATTATCGCTATTGTTGCGGGACTTGCGGCGGCGGTCCCGGAGCTGATCGCCAAGATAATCTCCGACGGAGCCGCCAAGGCGCTGCCGCCGATCGAGAAGATGCTCGAAGAGTTTGTGCAGCCCGTGGAATGGCCCGATACGCTGAGCTTCCTGCTCAAGAGCGTTCAGCTCAACGGCTCATTCCAATTGAGCGGGGACTTCGTCATGGCGGGCGGCTAGCGCCCAGGTGGGCGCCGGGAAACCGGCGCCCACTTCATTCAGGAGAATCCACCCGATGAATACTTATGGCTGGGACACGGTCTTTATCGTCAATGAAGACCGAATCAACACGATCATGGCGGCGCATAAAGATACCGTCACGCAGTGTTTTGAGATGGCGGTTCCAGGTACTCCCACGCAAAAAGCGTCCGGCCTCTTTGGCGCCTGGCAAGTGGCTCAAGGCGGATCGCACGAGATCATCCACCTGCGTTTACCCATCGATCAAGGCGTGCTTTCCTCGCCGGACGGCCCGATCAACCTGGCGGGGCTGACGCTCGTGATCGCGGTGCAGCTGAGATGGCTCGAAGTCCAGGGAAACCAGAATCAGCAGGCGCTAAAGTTCGATTACCGCAGGCTGGCCGAGCCCAACAACCCGCCGACACAGGACGAACTCTCCGTCATTGAGCTGCGCGATCCGGATTCGGTCCTCACTCCCGCGCAGAACGCGCTTCTCTCCTACGCCCTCGGAAAGTACCTCGTCGCTAACGCCGACCAGGCGCGCTTTACGTTTGCGACCGTGAATCTGGTCCCTCCGACCATTAACTCGTGGCTGGCGCCAAAAAAAAGCGCCTACGCGTATCTCCAAAAAGAGTCCAGCGATACGGGCTACCTTGTCATCTTCAGCGTCACCACGGACCGCGACATCTCGAATCTCGAACGAAGAGTCGATGAGAAGGCGTTTCCCACGGCGACCAATGCGTCGTTCTTGATCTCGGACAAGCTCTTTCTCCTGAATTCAGTCGCGCCCGCGCTCGCCAAGGCGTTCAATACCAACTCTGAGGCGTTCGTATTCATGGAGGGTGAGCGTACACTGCGAAACAAGCACGCGCTCTGGGCGCGCACCGTGCGCGTGGGGCTGATCGATTACACTCCATCGATCTCGACGCTGATCGTGCGCAGCGGTGAGAATAACCTGGATGGGATCTATTCGGGCAGTGTGGATATGCGGGCCGGCATCATGCTGTACTACAACATTCACGCCAAAAATCCGGGATACTACGACAGCGGCAACGGGATGCTCGCGTTCCAGCCAGATCCCCATCCGGTCGAATCGCATAATGCGGATATTCCGTGGTGGTTCTATCTGACGGGGATCATCGTGATCGCGATCGTGGAAATCGTCGTCAAGGTCATCTCGGACGATCTCGCCAGACAGATCACGGACGACAACCGGGAGCGGCTGGCGCTGGGCAAAAACCCGCCTTCGTCCATTAGCTGGGGCTATGATTCCGGCTGGTCGGTTTCCTTTGTCGGCATCAACGGCGCCGTCTATCTCCATGGAAACGTCTGATCGGATTTGAAATGGCGCGCCGCTGCGCCGGGGAGTGGGAAGCTTTGGGAAGCAATGCTTCCCTTTTTTTCACAAGACAGGCCGGCGGATCGTCTTATTGATAGACGCCGTGGATCGGCGTCCAATTCGACGCCCAGTGAGGATTCGGACGTATCGGCGATCTAACCGCGAATGAAGCTCCAGTTTGTTTGGCTCCGGATGGCGCTTGCCGCGAGTTGGACTCGTTTGCGCGCATTTGTGTCGGTGATGCCGACGCGGCGAGCGATCTCCGAATACTCCATCTCCTCGTACTTGCGCAGCCGGTAGACGTCGCGCAAGTGCGCCGGCAAATCGTTGACCGCGTTGCGCAAGTCCTGAGAGCGCTCTCGTGTCAGCAGGATGCTTTCCGGGCTCGCGGCCTCCAGGCGCGGATCGGCGATGTCTTCTTCCGCTTCGTCGGTGTTGACCGTGCGCAGCTCCGCGCGGCGCCGGCGGCGCAGATCGTCGATACAGAGATTTTTCGTCAGGCGGATCAGCCAGCGGCGCTGCAAGCGCGCATCCGACATGTCCGAGCAAAAGGAATACAGCGCTTTATACCGCGCGCTCGCCATGGCGTCTTCCGCATCGTCATGGCGTCCGCCCATATAGCGCAGGCAAATCCGAAACAGCTCCTCCTCGTGGACACTCCAGCGAGACCAAAAAGTTTCTTGTGCTGACGGCGGCATTTCAGTTCTCCCATTCGCGGCGCCGTGACGATTACGACGCGAGATGAGGACATACTACTGGCCATGCCTTAACGCACCCTTAAATCCGAATCGAAAATAAATTCACAAATAAAAAAGAGGGTGGCCGGAGCCGCCCTCTTTCCACAATAAACGTTGACGGGAAGAGATTACTCTTCGCCGTCCTCCGTGTCGTTGTGCTCCGCCAGCATCGGATGCGAGCCGCTTGAGACAGGACCGCTCACTCCCTGCCCTACTCCCTCCACGGTAAAGTCGGTCACGGAATAGCCAGTCGTGACGTTCCAGTTCGAATAGGGGCAGTAAATGTTGGGATTGGTCAGCGTGACCTGTGTCGGCGGAATGGGATTGAAATATGTCCCCAAATTCGCCGTAGCGATTACCGTTCCCTGATAGCTATAGGTCAACGTGACGGCCACGGGCCAAGGCGGGTTTCCGGCGGTTCCCGTACCGACCGCGGAGATCCGTCCCAGCGTCACCGTCTCCTCATCAAGCGGCGGATTGATCGTTTTGATCGCGATCGTGGTCAAAGATCCCGAAGTGAAAACATCTTCCGGCTGACCGGATAGTTCTGTGTTGAGCTCCAAACAATATCTCCTTATCGAATCCTGTTCTATCTGATCCTGGCGTAATCGAACGTCTGCGGAATCCGTAAGTGCTGGATAGGCATATCTCGGTCGATCGAAGCGACATTTTCGGCAAGCGTGAGTAATTCCGGCTCGGTCATCGTCGTCCACGCAGCCGAATCGACAAGCCTCCTTTCTTCGTGAGTATCGCCCGTCAAAAGCGGCGTCAAAATTTGAAAGCGCGCATCCTCAGTGGAGTTCGACGGAAACCTTCCGATATTTTGCAGATGATCCGATAGGGCGGCGAGCCGCGCGGCCGATTCCGGACTGCCGGAGTGATGCGCCATCAGCGCCATATCACGCAGGGAATCGGGAAAATTGGAGCGGTCGTTCAGTTCCCGCCGAATCCGCCAATTCTCCTGAAACAGCTTGCGCGCCTCCTCGAATTCCTCGGAGACAATTAAGACATGGCCGTAATTGCGCAGGGCGTTGGCGAGCGCCAGACGGTTGCCGCTGCGCCAGAGCACCGGGATCGCCTCGGAAAGGCGCGCGCGAGCCCCTTCGTAGTCGCCCGAGCACTCCTCCACTCGCGCCAGATTACTCAAAGCCATCGCCCGCTCGACAGTATCGCCCAGCCGGGAATAGCGCTCAATGCTTTCCAGGAAGTAGTGCTTCGCTTCCTCAAGCCGTTCCTGCTCCGTGAGCACCAGGCCGAGATTGTTCAGCAGGCACGCCTGCTCCGATTCTTCCGGCATCGCGGCCAGCGCCCCGCGAAACATCGCTTCCGCCGACATCAGATCTCCATCCGCCCAGTCGAGCGCGCCGGCGGCGTTCTGCGCGACCCCGCGCCAATGCGGGTCGCCGGCTAGAGGCTCGTCAAGCAGTTCATGAAGGCGCCGCCGCCCCTCCTCCAGGAATCCCCGGATGAGCCAGAAGCGATGCAGCGACGAGGCGAAATACAAACGGCGATCCTGAGACGCCGGGTATTGCAGCGCCAAGCGCAGGTTTGCGCACTCCTCGTCGAAACACTGAAGCGCCGCTTCGGTCTCCGAACTCTCAACTTTCTGCCCGATCGCGTGGGCAAGATCGTAGTAAAATCGCCAGTGCCGCGTCCGAATCGTCTCCGCCTCATCCGACGCGGCCAAGAGCTCGGCGGCGTACTCGCGCACCGTCTCCAGCATCCGATAGCGCAGGCCGCTCGGCGCTTCTTCCGCCAGGACCAGGCTGAACTGGCGGAGACGCCAGATGTGCTCGAAGATTTCGGGATCGTCGCAGATCCGCCCGGCGGCGTCCAGCGTGAATCCGCCATGAAATACGGAGAGCCGCCGAAACGATCGCGCGAGATCCTCCGGCAGCAGGTGATGGCTCCACGCGATTGCCGCGCGCATGGTCTTGTGACGGTCCGGGGCGTCCCGCTTCCCGCCGGACAGCAGCGCGAACCGGTCGCTGAGCTGCTCCAGCATCTGCTTCGGGGTCAGCACGGAGCTACGGGCGGCCGCAAGCTCAATCGCAAGCGGGATTCCTTCCAGGCCGTGGCAAAGACTGAGCAGCGCGCCGGTATTGGCCGCCGTCATCTGAAAATCGGGCCGCACGATCCGGGCGCGGTCCACGAAGAACTGGATGGTCTCCGACCGCGCCGCTTCCTGAAACGACGCCGACGCGGGAGGCGCGGACAGCGGCGAGACGACAAATTCCTGCTCGAAGGACAGCCCAAGCAGACAGCGCGACGTGATCAGACAGGTCAGCCGAGGAGATCGCTCGATCATCTCCCGCACGGCGCCGGCGGCGCTATCGACGAGCTGGTCGAAGTTGTCCAGGATCAAAAGCGTCGGCTCTTCGGCGAAGGCCGCGGCGGCGGTGTCGGACAGCGAGGTCCCCAGCGGCGCCGAAACGCGCAGCGCGGTCAGAATGCCGCGCAGGAACGCTTCTTCCGTGTCCACTCCCGTCAGCGGGATAAAAAACGCGCGCCCTCGCCACCGATCTTCCAGGCGGCGCGCCGTCTCCAGCGCCAGTCGCGTCTTGCCGACGCCGCCCACGCCCGAGAGAGTCACCAGGCGCGCCGGAGCGTCGAGAAGAATTCGGGAAAGCTCCTCAATCTCGAGCACCCGGCCAAAAAATCGGTTGAACGACAGCGGCAGCGACGCCGGTTCGCCGCTCGGCGCGGCGATGGGCGGGAACGCCGCCGGCAGTCCGGGAGCCGCCGCCTGGAAGATGCGGACGATATCGCCGGCGAGCTGGTAGCGCCCCAGATCCCGGAAGCCGACTTCCAGAACGCAGTCCTGGCGCAGCAAAAGCGCCGTCGATTCGCCGCAAAGGATCTGCCCGGAGTGCGCCGACGCCAGCACGGCGTCCAGGCGCTCCTGAAAAGCCCGCCGGCGCGGCGCCGCGTCGTCCACATCCCCCGAGGGCAGATCGATCGTGTCCAGCGCCATCCGGACGCCGCCCATCTCCTCGGCATCCTGCCGCAATACGCGCTGCGCTTCCAGCGCCGCCGCAAGGGCGTCCGCCGCGCCGTCAAACGACCACCGCAGCGAAGACCTTTCGGGAGAAAGCGCGGAGCCGCCGTTGGCGCGCGCGCAGCGCTCGATCGTTTCAAGGCGCCGCGCGCGGCGCTCCCGCTCCTCCTCTTCGTCCACCGGGCGCGCCGGCGCGCCCACGTCTCCCACGGCCTCCGCCCATAGGAACGTATATGTCCCATGGGCGGCAGAGCCGGCCGGAGACACCGAGCCGGCGGCGATCGTCTCCGACTGCCTCTCAAACGCGTCAGCGCTCACCGGAGACGCGCCTTGCGAGGGAAGCGAGTCCCCCAGCCGCTCCAGCGACGGCGACGGCGAAGATCCCGCTCGCTGAAGGATCTCCGCCACCCGGCGATAATGGGCAAGCGCTTCCGGCAATCGGCCGGCCTGTTTTAAGATCTTCAGAAGTCCGAAATGGATATCCTCACGCAGCGGATCCATTGTGGATCCCAGATACGCGAGCTCCATGGCGGCCTCAATGTCGCCCCGGCGCGCGCGGTCCTGGATGAGCCAATCCAGCGTGTGGAAGTATTTTTCCTCTAAGTGACGCTGGTGGGGCTGGATCCAGTCATCGTAGAAGCCGCCCAGCAGCGGCCCCCGATAAAGGTTGAGCGCCGCGCGGAAAAGCACAGACTTTTCCACGTCGCTGGCGCACTTCTCGGCTTTGCCGAGCAGATGGACGAACTCCGCGACATCGGTCGTCACGGCGTCCGAGCTCATGCGCACGGTCGATCGATCGGCCACAATCACCGAACCGGCGGGAGACAGCGTTCCCTCCAGTTGGGCGCGCAGCGAGGAAAGCGCGACGCTCAGGCAGTTGCGTCCCGCTTCGAGGTCTTGATCGGGCCAAAAAAGGTCGATCAGCGCCTCACGCGTGTGGCTTCGCCCCCGATGATACGCAAGATAAGCCAGCAGCCCCGCGATTTTGTGGGTCCGAAACCGGGTGATTTCGAACTCCCCAAAATGGGCGGAGATATCGCCAAAGAGCACGATTTTCCATGGCTCATTCATGATGCCGATCAGCCGCCTTTATCGAGTGACCAGAGGAACTTTGTGGGGTCGGTGATCTTGACTTCAGTGTTGGCGATTCCGGGAGCCCAATTCGTTCCCGCCGCCAGCGCCGCCGGCGTCATCCAGTGGACATGGCCGTCGCAGAACGCGACGTTTCCGCCGCCATGATGCCGCGCGTCGAAACTTCCCGTCGATGTCGGGTCGGCCCCCAGGGTTGGATCGTCGCCGGTGGATCCCACTCCCCAGCCCTGCGTGTAAATGCCGCAGTCCGTGGGAGGGAGCGCGACCGCCGGGCTGTCGACAAAGTCGCTGGCCAGCGGCGCCGACGTGGCGTCCCCAAAGAGTTTGACGTCCGTCAGCATAACCGTCCGCGACGGCTCCTGGATCTGCGAGAGATTCACCGGAGGGCCGGCAATAATGGCCAGGCCGTAGTTATCCGTCAGTATCGGAGTCGTTTCGCACGGCTGCCAGGGGTTGAGGTAGTTGTAGTTGTAGCCGTAGGACGGCGACGATTGCAGATGATAAAAGTTGGCGTCCGTTGGGGTTTGCCAGGCGTTGCGCGGATCGTGCTCGGCGTCGGGGCAGCGTAGGATACTCCAATTTTTGGCGTACGGCTGCACAACGCGGGCCCAGGTAAAGTAATCATTGGGCTTGACGGCGCCGTCCACGGTGTATTCGACCATGGGAACGGTCTCGTCATTGTCTTGAATGTACTGGAGGATCGACATCGACAACTGCCGCAGATTGCTGGAGCACGACGTCTGCCGCGCCTTCTCGCGGGCTTGCGCGAACACAGGGAACAGAATCGCGGCGATGATTCCGATGATGGCGACAACTACTAAAAGCTCGATCAGCGTGAACGCGCTGAGACGGGGTTTGGATATGGCGGGCGGAAGCGAGCGCTCATGGGTCATCACAGCGGTTCTCCCTATCTGAACCGAGCAAGATTGCGTGGCTCTCAACGAACGGCGTGTCGCTCTGGGGACCGGCGAAAAGGCAATTGAGACACGAAATCAACCGGATATATAATTATGACTGAGTGGGGAATGGCTGTCAACTGCCGGACAATATTTTGGGCCGGATCGCGTGCGCAAGCGCGCACGCGATCCGGCCCGGAAAACTCACACCGCGCCGTGCTGGAAGTCGGCGTATTGGACCATGGCGCCGTCGACATAGATCTGCGAGCCGTTGATGTACTCGGCCTCGGACCCGCAAAGGAACGAGACGACGTTCGCCACATCTTCGGGCTGGCCGATGCGTCCCCACGGAATTTTGGCGTTGAGCAGCTTGGAGAGCTCAGGATCGCCCCAGACATTCTGGTTGATCGGGGTGGCGATAGCGCCGGGACAAACCGTCACCGCCCGGATCTTGTGCTCGGCGAGCGCGACCGCCATACATTTGGTCAGCATGGACAGGCCGGCCTTGGCGCTGCAATAATGCGCGAAGTGCGACCACGGAATCACATCGTGGACGCTGGAGATATTGATAATGACGCCGCCGGTCTGGTTGGCCGCCATCCAGCGCGCCGCCGCCTGCGCGACGAGAAACGGACCGGTGAGGTTGACATCGATCACGCCGCGCCAGACCTCGGCGGGCATCTCCAAAAACTCGTGGTCGTTCTCATACCCCGCGTTGTTGACGACGATATGGATACCGCCGAGCTGATCGATCACCGTCTGGATATCCTGCTGGTCATTGACGGCGTCGGCGACATTTCCTTCCACCGCGATCGCGCGTCCGCCGGCGTCCGTAATCGCCTTGACCACGGCGTCGGCCTTGGACGAATCTTTGCCAAACCAGCCAACCGCGACCGCCGCGCCGTCGGCGGCGAGCTTCTTGCACATCGCGGATCCCAGGCCGCCGTCGCCGCCCGTCACAAACGCCACCTTGCCCGCGAGCCTCTGCCCTGTGTCATTCGCCATGTTTCCGCGTCTCCTCAAGATTGTAAATGCGATCAGCCCCATAGTACCCAGTTTCCGCCGGGTATAATGGGCCAAGCCTGCCGTCAAGGAGTTTCTATGCGCGACCCACGTGTGGCCCGATTGGCCGAAATCCTCGTTACTTATTCCACCAAAGTCCAGCCCGGCGAAAAGGTGCTGATTGAAGCGTACGACATTCCGAACGAAGTCGTGAGCATCCTGGTGGATGAAGTCGCCAAAGCGGGCGGTTTACCGTTCGTCACCCTCAAAAGCAACGCCGTACTGCGGTCGCTCTTTTTGAACGCCAGCGAAGAGCAGATCCAGCTGATCGGCAAGCTGGAAAAGGACCGAATGGAGGCGATGGACGTGTACATCGGCGTACGCGGCTCGCAAAACATCTCCGAGCACTCGGACATTCCCGATGAGAAGATGAAGCTCTACCGCACCTACTGGTGGCATCCGGTCCATAGCGAGACGCGCGTCCCGAAGACAAAGTGGTGCGTGCTGCGCTGGCCGACCGCGAGCATGGCCCAGCAGGCCGGAAAGAGCACCGAAGCGTTTGAAGACTTCTACTTCGATGTCTGCACCTTCGACTACGCGCGCCTCTACTCCCTGATGGCCCCGCTCAAATCCTGGATGGACCGCACGGACCGCGTGCGCCTCACCGGTCCAAACACAAATCTGTCGTTCTCCATCAAGAATATCCCCACCGTCGCCTGCACCGGCGAGTGCAACATCCCCGACGGCGAATGCTTCACCGCCCCCGTCCGCAACTCCGTCAACGGCGTGATCGCCTTCAACACTCCGACGATCTATCAAGGCACGGTCTTTGAAGGGATCACCCTGACATTCAAGGACGGCAAGATCGTGGAAGCGACGGCCGCCGGCGGCAACACCGACAAGCTCAATCAGATTCTGGACAGCGACGAAGGCGCGCGTTATGTGGGCGAATTCTCCCTCGGCTTCAACCCTTACGTCCTGGAGCCGATGAAGGATATCCTGTTCGACGAAAAGATCGCCGGCAGCTTCCACTTCACCCCCGGCCAGGCGTACGAAGAGGCCGACAACACCAACCGCTCCAGCATCCACTGGGACATGGTCTACATCCAGCGCCCCGAGTTCGGCGGCGGCGAGATCTGGTTCGACGATACCCTGATCCGCAAGGATGGACTGTTCGTGGCGGAGGACCTGAAGGGGCTGAATCCCGAGGAACTGAAGGCGGGATAAATCATAGAAAATTTTCACCGGGGCGCCAGGACTCACGTCTGATGATCACATCAGACGCAAGCCGCTTATTACTCGCACAGACGAGAGTAATAGGCGGCCTTTTTTTTGAGATATTATTTGAAAACGCCGCAAATTTTCTGGGTGAAACGTCACAATTGCTGGTATAAATTCAATATCAGCCGCCGAGTTTTACCATGTCGTGCTCCATCGCAATAGTGATATTGCTTGCCACCCTAGAAAATCCCGAGCGACTTACCGATATTAATACCAGTAGTTTCAAGGGGGAAATGTCATGGTAAATCGAAATCGCAGATTCAGTATTCCAGGATTTACTCTCGTTGAGATCTTGGTTGTTATTGGAATAATCACAGTCTTAGCGTCCATCTTGTTTCCGGTCTTCAACCAGGTGCGCGGCAGAGCGCGGCAAACGGTATGCGCCAATAACGAAAAGCAGATCGGTCTTGGGTTTCTTCAGTACGCTGAGGACAACGACGAAGCGCTGCCTGCGGCGTACAACATGTCTCTGACATTCCGAGCGATATTGGAGCCATACATTAAATCCGGGAAAGATGCTCGCTCCGTTTGGAAGTGTCCATCCAACAACTTCCCAAGCCACGATTTTTCAGGCTATCCGACAAACTACGTCTTGAATAATACGAATGCCCACTTCCTCATCGGCGCGCGGGGACTGCCGCTCGGCGCGGTCGGCGAGACCTCCGATAAGATCCTGATGGTGGAGTTGAAATACAGGGTGTGGTCGGACTACAATTCGCCAGGATGGGGATCGGCGCCAAAGTCCGTGGCGACGCTGGGCAATTGGGGATGGGCGCAAGTCGCCCACGGCGGACGCTGGAACTGCCTGTTTTGTGATGGGCATGTCAAAGCGATGAAGCCGACACAGACCATCACGCCGGTCAACCATTGGACTTACAGCTGCGACAGTCCAGACCCCGACACTCCGGTCGAGCCGATGCTGTCCGCGATGCATTGGCTGGAAGTCGCAAACCCTTGAATTTCGCCTGGAATAGACTGCGACTCTTCTTATTTTTGATGCGCGGCTAGCTGCTGCAATATTGCCGCGGACCGCGCATCCGCCGGGAAGAACGCCTCGATCGCCAGTTCCGAGAGCGTGATGTCGACGGGCGTTCCAAACACCGTCGTCGTGCTGAAAAACGAGAGTATCCCTTCGTCCGTCGTGATCTGTAACGGCGTGACGATTCCCGCGTACTCGCCATCATTGGCGGGCGGCCCCTCCGCCGCGCCGGGCGGCTCCGGATAACTCTGAATCTCCTCCACTAACTCAATCAAAAAGGGATCGGCGGTCGCGGCGATCTGCTGCCGCAGACGCGCCATCAGCAGTGAGCGCCACTGCCGGTAGTTGGCGATGCGCGGCGACAGCCCGTTGGGATGCACCGCCATGCGCAGGATGTTCACGGGCGGCTGAAGCAGCGCGGGATCGACGCCCATCCAGAAGAGGGCGACGGAGGCGTTGGACGCCCGCATTGTCCAATGCCGATCCACCGCGAGCGCCGGATACGGCTCATGCGCGGTCAGCACCAGCTCGATCGCGCCGCGCACGGCGTCCATCGCCGGGTCGGCCAGCTCACGCTCGGCGAACACCGGCGCGTATCCTCCCGCCACCAGCAGCGTATTGCGCTCGCGCAAGGGGACATCCAGACGCTCGGCGAGATGCAGCAGCATGTCGCGGCTAGGCTGGGCGCGTCCCGTCTCCACAAAACTCAGATGCCGGGAAGAAATATCGGCCTCGAACGCAAGATCAAGCTGGCTCATTCGGCGGCGCTGGCGCCACTCGCGCAGCATCTCGCCCACGGGCGGCTGGGTAATGATCATGCCCCATCATAGCACACAAATCGCGCCCTCGCCATTACCTCGGAGGTAATTGTTATGCGTATGACGGCTCCGGTAAGATGCGGGTCAGACGCCGGGATCAACGGTCCTCCGAACCGCTCAGCGTCGCAATCCAACCCTGAGGAGACCGAGATGAACACGACGGAATTGATCGACAACTACATCGCCATCTGGAACGAAACCGATGACGAACGCCGCCTGGCCCTGATCGCGCAGACGTGGACCGAGGACGCCTCCTATCTCGATCCGATGGTGAGCGGCGAAGGACAGGGCGGGATCGACGCCATGACGCAGGCCGTTCAAACCCAATTCACCGGCCTCAAATTTCGACGAACGGGCGATGTGGACACGCACCATGATCGCGTGCGGTTCACCTGGGAGCTAGGGCCGGAGAACGGCGCCGCGCTCGCCGGCGGCGTTGACTTCGGCGTGATCGCCGAGGGGCGCTTGAAAACGATCACCGGATTTTTGGACTTCGCCCCGACAGCAGGATAAAGATCGAGGGTGAACAACGTTCGGAAAGGAAATCGACCATGCCGTTTATTGAAACCGACAACACACGACTATTCTATCAAGACTGGGGCACAGGCAAGCCCGTTCTCTTTATCCACGGCTGGTGCGTCGGAGCGGGCATGTGGGAGTATCAGACCACGGCGCTCGCCGAGGAAGGTCTGCGCTGCATCGCCTACGACCAGCGCGGCTGCGGCCGCTCCGACGATCCGGGGCGCGGCTTTGATTACGACACGCTCGCGGACGACCTCGCCGCCATGATCGACCATCTGGATCTGCGGGATGTCGTTCTGGTGGGCCACTCGATGGGAGGCGGAGTGATCGCTCAGTACTTCCATCGCCACGGCGCGCATCGCATCGCCCAGGCGGTTCTTATTGCGACGACCACGCCTTATCTGCGCAAATCGGAGGATAACCCGGAGGGCATTGACGCCGCGATATTTGACAACGTCATTGCCCAGTTAAAGCGCGACCGACCACAGTACATCGCCAGCCTGGCCCCGGCCTTTCTCGGCGAGGGCCTCCCCGGATGCAATCCATCGCCCGAAATGACGCAATGGGTCGTCAATCTGGTGCTGCAAGCCTCGCCCAGAGCCACCATCGAGATGGCGCGAACAAACTCAGAAGCCGACCAGCGCGCGGTGATGGCCTCCATCACCGTCCCCACCCTGCTGATCCACGGCGACGCCGACGCGGGCAACCCCGTGGAGCTCACCTCATGCAAATCCGCAGAGTTGATTCCGCGCGCTCGCCTCAAAATCTACGAAAACGCCGAACACGGCTTGATCCTCTCGCACAAGGATCAGCTCAATCAAGACCTTCTGGAGTTTATCCAAAGATAAATGCCCCAGACGCAAAAGCGCCGCGCCTGCGAGTAAGAGCAGACGCGGCGTCCAATCGTCCAGGCGAACGCGCCGATCAACATACGACAAATCGCCCGGCGGTCCAACGTGTCTATGCGTTGAGCCTCCGGGCGATTGGATATCACGGACGTTCTGAGATACTATTTCTTCAGTTCGACACTCACCGAGTTGATACAGTAACGCTGCCCGGTCGGCTTGGGGCCGTCGGGGAAGACGTGGCCGAGGTGGCCGTCGCAGGCGGCGCAGGTGACTTCGATCCGGCGCATGCCGTGACTGGTGTCCTCGTGCATGTCTACCGCGCCGACCTTGGCGTCGTAAAAGCTGGGCCAGCCGCAGCCGGAATCGAACTTGGTGTCCGAGGAAAACAGCGTCGCGCCGCAGGCGGCGCAGACATACTCTCCGTTTTCCTTGACGTCGTAATATTTGCCGGTGAAGGGACGCTCAGTGCCCTTCTGGCGCAGAACTCGGTATTGCTCGGGAGTGAGCTCTTCGCGCCACTCCTCGTCGGTTTTGACAATCTTTTCAGTCGCCATCGGTTCCTTACCTCCATTGTGTCCGCATCGCGTTCACACACCTTTTATAAGGAATAACCAGGCCAAAAAGTTCCCATTTGTCACAGTTCCGCGCGGCGCCCTTACGCCAGGGAGTAGCGCGCCAAAAGCGCGTCGATGAGCTGGTCCGCCCACAGTTCACGCTCTTCCTGACTAAGAAATTCGAATCGCAGCCCGCCCTTCGCGGCGCCGGAATCGCGCCACATCAAGTCGGCCAGGACCAGCACCGCCGGGCCGGCCGGCGTCTTGAGACGAGCCGGAACGGGGCCGTTCACCCAGGCAGGCAGCACGGACAGCTTGGCGCCGCCGATTCCCAGATCGCTGCACTCGGCCTTGCGCCAGCCGTCGCTGTCGTGAAGCTCCAGAGTGACGCCCTCCGGCATCGGCCACCGGCGTCCCTCACGCCGCCCGCCGCCCGCCGTCTCCTGCTCTTTCTTCAGCACCGGCTCGGAAAGACGCAGACGCTCCAGCAGCGCCATGGCTTCGTCCTGGCGCCGCAGCGCCTCTTCGACTTCCTCTAATTCCCCGTCATCGACGAGGTCTTCCGTCATATCCATCATGCGCGCGCTCCTTCCGGCAGTCTCCGCAAAAAATATACTCTCAGTACTATTCCACAGCGCGCCGCAAGGTTACAACACTGTTATTTTCACAGGGGGAACGCGCTTTCTTCTCCCATTTCATCCAAATGCACCACGCCGTCCTCCACCCAGTAATCCCAAGGCGTCTCCAGCGTACGCGACCACTGTTTCCCGCCCCGCAGATCCCACGCCGAAAGCCCCCGCTCCGCGCGCATCAACACGGCGTCGCCGCTCCTCGCCCAGGCCCACAGCGGCGACGGAAGTTCTTCCTCCCACAAACGCGCCGGCGCGCTCAAATCGTAGGCAAAGATGCGATGTCCCGCGCCCACAAATAGCGTCGATGTTTCGGGAATAAGCAAAGCCCCGGGCAGGACACTCAAACCCGTAGCGTGATAGCGCAAGGCGAGCGTCAGAAACGGCCAGCCTGCGCCCCGCCGCACGGCGAGAAAGGCGATAGGGCCATGGGGATCGTCCAGGCCAATCTCCTCGGCGAGACGCGCGCGCTTGGCGTACTTTTCGTACAAAGGAGGGGGGCCGTTTGGGAGGCAGAGAAGATCGTAGCCGTCAACGTGAATTTGGAACATGGGGGCCGCTTTCGATGATCGATTGCGGCCATTTTACCTGATGTTCGCGCATAGACTGAAGCCGCTATTCACGGCGGTCATATCCTGGGAGCCGGCGCTCGCAGCGAATATACGCTCAACATCCGTTTAATCCGGCGTGGCGGGATTGGCGACGGTGTCTTCCGTGAACCAGCCGATGGCGTTGGGGTTGTCGCTGGTGCGGTAGACGACGCCGGACGTGCTTTGGACAGGCGTAACGTTCGCCGGGTCGCTTGGATCGCCGCTGTAGCTGGGGACGGGCAGATGGGCGAATTTGACGTGACCATCCGCGAAGAGATAGTTGGAGCCGTTGGGGTGGCGCGTCCGAGCAATTACGTACGATGTGTTGACGTCTTTGTCATCGCCGGCGTTGCCCTGGCTGTTCAGCGGGTAGTTCCCCGTGTCGTTGCCGGTCGTAAACACCGTGCCGCCCGCGCCTTCCGCCACCAGGACGAGGCGCGACGGCGAGTCGATCGACGCCAGCGCGGACGGAGCCTGATCGATCCAAGGCTGCGGCGAAGTGTAAGCGACCGCAGGCATCAAATTGCGGTTGGCGACATAACTCCACGCGGGAAAGCCGCCCAATCCCGCCGCATGATAAATTTTCTCAAAGTCGGGGCAAACCCAAATGCTGAGTTTTGCGCCCGTCCGCGCCAAAGACCGTGTGTAGCTTGCCGCGACATAGGGATCGACCAGCTTATACCAGTGATCTTTGTCCGCATTGGTGTCGCCATAGTTCGCGAGCGGAAACGTCTCATCGTTATCCTGATTGTATTGCAAAATCGCGAGACCGATCTGCTTTTCATTCGAGGCGCAGGTCGTCTGCCGCGCCTTTTCCCGAGCCTGCGCAAAGACAGGAAACAAGATCGCTGCGAATATCGCTATAATCGCTATTACAACGAGCAACTCGATGAGCGTAAATCCCTTTCGGGTCTGCGGAAGCATGGTCATCCTCCTGGGGCGGTCAGATGCGCGCATTGCAAAAACAAAAAAGGCCAGGCGACATCAGTCGCGCTGGCCTCCAGGTGTCTGGTGAGCGTGCAAATACTAGTTTCTTTATCACAAAATAGTCTATATTATGCGCGATATTTCGCGCCGAGTCAAGAGAGGGCGACCACTTCCAAACAATTTTCTGGACTTCACGGGAATGGGTGGAGATGAATGAGAGGCGATGGCTTATCAACAAAATGAGGCCCAGGGAAATACCCATTCCCCGGGCCATCGGTTTTTCCGCCACTTCGGCAGGCCACCACGTTTAAGCGCGCGGTTCATTCATTAGATCGCCGTGTTTTACTGTTAAACTACCCTTGCATATGGAGCAAGGGAGGGGAGATGCGCCCCCATCCGACAGATACCGACCACGCGCATTTGATTTGGCCTGCGACGGAGAATACTCAGTCTGGAGTAATAATCTCAGCCTGGTGTGGAACGCTCGACGCCTCTACCATGTTGGGCTACCTCCGCGAACGCGGACGCTGGAGTGCAGCGCCCGACCTATTGGTGCGGAGGGCAGGGCTCGAACCTGCACTATTTTCGAACGCGCCGTAAAAAAGAGTCTTAGCCTTAGCTTTTACTCACAGAGAGATTGTACCCGGTGAAGTCAACGATCGGGATAAACACGAATAGAAAGTAAGTGTTAAGAGTTGATGAGAGGCATTATGTGGAGGCGTGTGCAACCGCCGGCTCCCAAAGTATTTGCTGACACTCACTCCACTCATCTTTGCCCTAGACATTCCAGATCCAAAACACGCTCATAAAAAGTTATTAGATCTCCTCACGCGGAGGCTTGTTTGCCGCCCTAAGCAGGGCATTGTCTTCGCGCGGTTGTCGGTTCTCTTGTCCGAGTCAGAACACTTATTCCTGTACAAACAGCGAATGCCAAAATTTACGGCGACTGTACGCTCAATCCCGTCTTTGCCATGGCGGCTATGACATCCACGGCGATTACGGTGAGAGCCCTGGCACAAAGACATGGCGGCGCTCGAAGGCGGGTGCTGAATCGCCTTGGCCGTCGGTGGGCGCGCTTCTTTCATATCTTCGCTTCTCGAAGAGCGTTTTGCTTAAAGGCCCCAAATCGCGAAAATGTGGCACATAATTATGGAAGCAGATGAACAAGGATTATAAAGAAGATAAGCGGCGCCCGGAGGGATCGATCAGAAAGCTCATTGATCGTTCCGTTAACGGGGACAGGACGAGTTATGACGAGCTCGTCCGGCGATTTCAGCATATGGCGATTGCGTACGGCTGCTCTATAATGAGTGATCGCGAGAGCGCCGAGGATGCAGCGCAAGAAGCGTTTGTGGAGGCATTCCTTCACCTCGACAAACTTCAGGATCCCGCTGCATTTCCCGGCTGGTTTCGAACGATCTTATTCCGGCAATGCCATCGCATTTTGCGGCGTAAGAAAGTCGAAACCGTTCCGCTGGAAGCATGCACCCTGGTTTTAGAAGTCCTTGGGCCGGCGCATGCGGTCGAACTTAATGAAACTCGTGCTGAAGTAAGAGCTGCAATTGCCAATCTTGCGGAACCTGAGCGACTGGTGGTGACTCTCTATTATCTCAGCGATTACTCAGTCGCGGAAATCGCATCTTTTCTCTCGCTTCCGACCAGTACCGTGAAGAAACGTCTTCAATCCGCGCGACGCAAGCTTAGGGAAAGGATCCTTCAATTGATGCCTGAAGTCATAAACCATGAAAAAGAGGAGAGGGACAGAGCGTTTGCTAGTCGTGTCGCTGATATGCTGAACGCCGCCTTATTGGGACAGGAGCAAATTGTGCATGATCTGCTCAATGCCGATCCCGCATATGCGAACGTAACTGGAGAATACGACACCACTCCCTTACATAATGTGGTTCAGTCGGGAAATGTGAAGATTGCCGAGGCGCTCATTGCGGCTGGCGCCGACGTCAACGCCAAGTATAACCGTACGGGCCATACGCCTCTCTCATGGGCGATAACCTGTGGGCAAGATAGCAGCGGCGTTGCCGAGGCGCTTGTGCGAGGCGGAGCCGTGCTCGACCTCTGGTGCGCCGCAGGCTTGGGCAAAGAGGATGTCGTCAGGTCTTTTTGGGATGCGCAAGGAAATATTGTCGATCAACCGTCATATAGCGGGAGCAGTCGCTATGATTCCGATGGAAATCCACTTCCACGACCACCGTCGTCGACTGTTGACATGATCTCGGATGCGCTTTATATATGCAGCCGCAATGGGCATATCGAAGTGGCTCGCTGGCTGCTCGATCATGGCGCGGATGTACGGTTTAAAGCGTTTGCCGCGGGCACTCCACTGCATTGGGCTTATTTTTCCGGAGTAAACGCCCTTGTCGAACTTCTCATAGAGAGGGGATCTGATCTCAATACGCTTGAAAACTTCCATAATTCGACACCGCGCGAGTTCGGAATTATCGAAGCTTCCGGATTAGGACTTCTTGCCCGTGTTACCGGAATGCTGGATACCGGATTGGCCGAGGCAAACGCATGGTCTAGTCAAACCACGGCGCTTCATGAGGCTGCCCGCTTCGGCCATTTGGAAATCACCAATGTCCTTTTGAGCCACGGCGCTAATCCATTGCAAACCGACGCGAATAACAAGACTGCTCTCGACCTAGCGAGAGAGCGTGGACATACTCCTCTGATCGATCTGCTTGCGGCAAGGCAAGTATCCGTTTAATCCGCGCGCTCACAACCTGGAGTAATAATCTCAGTCTGGTGTGGAGCGGACGACGCCTCTACCGTTTTGGGCTATCTCCGCCTATGGTGCGGAGGGCAGGGCTCGAACCTGCACTATTTTCGAACGCGCCGTAAAAAAGAGTCTTAGCCTTAGCTTTTACTCACAGGGAGATTGTACGCGGTGAAGTCAATGATCGGGATAAACACGAATAGGGATTCCTGACGTACGAAAGAATTGAAAGATGGCAACGCTCGTTTTTCGAAATACCTGGTATAATGGCCGCTGACATTACTGTCGCCCGGCTGTATCGGTGACTAGATCACGCACGTCGCAAGTCTCCTCGCTTGAGGAAGTAGCTCGATTTGTTGTTGTTCTACCACGGATCCCATGGCGACACGGAACCTTTGTGAAGCCCTTCCCATCCGTGGAAGGGCTTTTTTTATTGAGCAAATCCCAGCAGGCCACATGACTTCGACCTGGAGATAAGGATAAGGAGACGGGATCATGAATCAATCAGTGCATGGCGGTGTAGGCACGCGCGAGCAGCAATTCACACATCTGCTGCCCCTTCGAAAGAAGACGTATGACATTGGACTCCTCTGCGATATTGCCGAGAAGATGAAAAGCTCCGTGGACGGTGTTCATGACGGACCCGATCCGGAAGAGAACATCTGGATGCCCGCCGGCTACACGTATTTCGGTCAATTTATCGACCATGATCTGACCTTCGATAACACATCTTCGCTGAACCCGACCGACTCGACGGACCAAAGCCGCCAGCCGACAAACCTGCGCACTCCGCGCTTCGATCTCGACTCGGTCCACGGTGACGGGCCGGACGCGCAGCCGTTTATGTACGACAGCGACGGCGCCTCCCTGTTGTTCAAGGACGGGACAAAGAATGTGGTTCCGTTCTCGAATCCGGTTTCGGATCAGGCGGATCAAGATTTGCTGCGAAGCCCCAACGGCCGGGCGATCATCGGCGATAAGCGCAACGACGAGAACGTGATCGTCGGTCAGCTCCAGCTTCTTTTTATCCGGTACCACAACGCCGTCGTCCAGAAGCTGAAGGCCGCGGATCCCGCGCTCTCCGGGACCGCGCTCTTTGAAAAGGCGCGCAACGAAGTGCGCTGGACATACCAGAAGCTTGTGGTCGAGGACTTCCTGCCGCGCATTGCGCGCGCGGAAGTCTTTGCGGATCTCGCCGGCGCGGCCTCGTCTGACGAGCGGAAAGGTCGTTACGCGCTCTACACTGTTGAGGACCACGACAACAAACGAAAGAACCTTCCGCGGGAGTTCGTAGTGGCGGCCTACCGATTTGGTCACTCCGCCGTCCGGCAGGGCTATCGCCTGAACGATACGACCAGCAAAGATATCTTTCCAGGGTCGAATGCGCCTGCGGATGAAGCCACGCTTTTGGGTTTTAAGCCGCTCCCACAGGCATTCGCCATCGATATCAACCAGGATTTTGAACGGTTTTTCCCTTCGACCGATCCCATTACGACCTTTGAAAACGAAGCCGCGAAAAAGCGCGCGGCGGGCGGCGACGAACCCGATCCGACGGTCCGGCTGCAATTCGCGTACAAGATCGATACGAATATCGTCGATCCGCTTGGGGTGCTGCCGCTCAACGTTCTGCCCACCAGCTCCGCCAAAGGCGGCGCGATGGAGGAGCTTGGCGAAACGATCGCTCCCCGGAAACTGCCGGAGCCGCCGTCGCCGCCCCGCCCGTCGCTCGCCCTGCTAAATCTGCTGCGCGGCAACGTTTACCACGTACAAAGCGGACAGGCAATCGCCGCCGCGCTGCGCGCCCATGGCTTCGATAAGGCCCTGGCGCTGACCGAAGATCAGCTCGTGGTGCGCACGGAAACAGATGATCATGGAAGCGACGCCAAGATCTATCGGTTCGAGCATATCGATTCGGCGTTCGCGAGCGATACCCCGCTCTGGTTCTACATCCTCGCGGAGTCGCAGGCGCCGATCGCGGATCATTTCGGCGTTGACAACGAATTCTCCGAGGATGAACTTCTCAACGGCGTTGGCGCAAGCACGCAGCTCGGCTGGGTGGGAGGCAGGATCATCGCCGAGGTGTTCTACGGTCTGCTCGATTCGGATGAAGAATCCTTCATCAACGCCGCCCCGACCGGATGGAAGCCAATACTGGGCGGCACAGGCGAGCCGATCTTCCTCAACCTGGTGAAGTTCGTCGTGGACAATCCCGTGCCGGACCCCGTCCCGCCGGCCGGAGCCGACAAGACCGACACCGTCGTGGCGGCGGCTGAAGGGGAGGCAACTCCCGATCCTATGACTTCCTGAAGTCCATGGATCTCCACTGGGTGAGCGACACGCTTACCGACGCCATGCTGTCCGCCCGAGAGATGCGGGGCGGACAGTACGGCAGCCGTATTGAGGTTGCTCCGAACCACATTGCAGAGGGGTTGGACCGATGCTTTTGAAACCGTCGGGAAGTTTTCTCTCATTCGACTCTGGGCCGCTCCAGGCGAGGATCTATCAGGCGACAGGACATATTGAACTTGCCGGGCCGGACCTTGCCGGGAATCCGCTGGCGAACGTGATTACCTACGCGCCGCCATCGATCACCGTCCCGGGCGGCGCGATAAATCTCGGGCAGGTCCAGTCCTCGACGGCGCTTGCCGACGGCCTGGAGGTCGTTCAGTCCGCCGGCGCCTCCAATATTACCGCGCACCTCACCTTTCCCCACGACGGAGTCATGCGGTATGAGGTCGTGGATTGGCGCGGCCTCGCCCCTACCCAGGTAACCCTGACCGCGTTCTCGGACGCCGGCGAACATTTCTACGGCTTCGGCGAAAAGTTCAACGCCTTCGATCAAAGCGGCGACACGGTGGACATCCTGACCTTCGATAACCCGGGGAACAAAGGCGACCACTCTTATAAAGTCTCTCCCTGGTTCGTCAGCACCCGTGGATATGGCTTCCACTGGGATTCCTCGGCCGAGAGCCGGTTTGACATGCGCGCCGGGGCTGCCGATCGGTATGTCATCACGAGCCGGTTTCCGCAGCTCCAATTCAACGTGGTCTACGGACCGAAGCTGACGGATGTTTTGACCCGCTATACGGGTTACGCCGGCAGGCCCCCGCTATCGCCCCCCTGGAGCTTCGGCGTGTGGATCTCTTCGGACATCTGGCGCAGCGGCGGCGAGGTCCGGTACGCGGTCACCAAATTCCGGCAGCAGAATATCCCAGTCTCCGGATTTGTGTTCGATTCTCCGTGGGAAGTCGCATACAACGACTTCACGTTCAACCAGGCCCAGTTCGCGCAGGGCGGAACTTTCGAAGGCGTGAATTTTGCCGGGTTCGCGACCACGAAGGAGATGCTGGAGTTTCTGCGCTCCGAGGGCCTGAAAGTCATTTGCTGGATGACTCCTCTGGTCAACACAAGCTCCGACAGCGACGGGGTTCCCGGGCAAAACCTGGGCAAAGCGGCAAACTACGATGAGGGCGCCAATAACAACTTCTTCGTACGCAGCGCGCCCGGAGGTCCGCCCCTGGTCGTTCCCTGGTGGAAAGGACACGGCAGCCCGGTAGATTTCACCAATCCGGCGGCGGCGAAGTGGTTATCCGACCAGCTTCACGCCCTGGTGACCTCCAGCGAAACCGTGACGGCCTCGGGAGGCTCGGAACCCGTCATCGGAGGGTTCAAGACGGATGACGGGGAGTCGGGAAACGGAGCCAACACTTACATCCCGGCGACGGCGGCGTACGCGGACGGGCGCCGGGGCGTCGAAATGCAGAATGGCTACTGTGTGGAATACCATAAAACGATCGGAAGCGTGCTGGGCGCTAACGGCGTGCTTTTCGCGCGCAGCGGCTTCACCGGCTCGCAGGCGTTTCCGGGATGCTGGGCCGGGGATAACGAGCCGAACTTTGGGGATGGGAACGGCCTGCCCAGTGTCATTGTCGCGGGGCAGTCGGCGGCAATGAGCGGCTTTTCCATCTGGGGACATGACGTCGGAGGCTATCAGAACACGAACTTCTCCCCTGTCTCGCCTCCGCAGCTTTTTATGCGGTGGACCCAATTCGGCTGCTTCACTCCTCTCATGCAGATGCACCGCCAGGTCAATCCCGCCGATCTGCGGCAGTATCCCTGGGGATATGGAGCGCCGGCGCTGGAGAACTACCGATTCTTCGCCAGTCTGCACCTACAACTATTTCCATATCTCTACACATACGCCAAAGAATCGAGCGATACCGGTCTGCCCATCATCCGCCCGCTCGTCTTGCTTCATCAGGACGACCCGCAGACCTTCCCGGTAAAACATACCTACTGCTTCGGGAATGAGCTGCTGGTCGCGCCGGTCATCCAGCCGACTCCGGCGGGACAGCCGACAACGCGCTCCCTTTATCTTCCGGAAGGGCAATGGCGGGATTTCTGGACCCAGGAGCAGCACGCGGGCCAGCAGACGATCGCCTGGACAAGCGGCAATCCGCAGCAGTTTCCGCTCTTTGTTCGGGAGGGAGCCATCGTGCCGATGCTTCTGAACGTTCCGCAAACGCTGTGCGACGCGAATTACGTCAACAACCCGGCCATTCAGACGATGGACGCAGGGCTTCAATTCCTTGTTTATCCAAGCGACGCCGCTCCCGCCTCCAGCTTCACGCTTTATGAAGGAACGGAGGTCACATGTCAGGGAAACAGCGGAGCGCCGATCTTGACCCTGACCTCAAACACGCCGCGCCCTGTTGTATGGAAGATTCTGGGAGCGGCTCCGGCGAACGGCGTCACCCGCGACGGCGCAGCCCTGAACGAGCAGGCGCTCGCGGCGGCTTTTGACGCGGCGACGGAGGGCTGGCGGCACGACGCCGGATTCACCTTCGTCAAGTTCAACCATGCCGGCGGGTTCACCAGGATCGCCCTTTGACGGCGGGGAGCGCTCCGCGCTCCCCGTCTCGATTTTAGCTTTGCATTCAGGAGGATTGACGATGGCGAATCTTGGAAATGCCTGGCATATTCCTAATAATCCGGAACCGGAGGGAAGAGCGGGTATGCGGCTCCCGGTCGGCGCGATCATTCCCGAAGCCGCGCTGACCATTATCAGCGGCAACCAGTTTCAGGGACCGGGAAACAGCGGCAATCAACTGCAAATCGGCAGCAACCTATTTTTCAAGCGCACCGTCGATGCAAACTGGACCAATCAGCCGATGGTCTTCGATAGCGTCCATGGAAACAACAAATATTTTTCGGCGACGATCCCCATGGACACGCTCCAGCCCGGCGACCAGATCCAATATTATCTGCTCATCGCTTACAGCGACCACGATCCGACCTTCTTGTGCGCGAACGGCGCCGCCTCCGCCACGGTCGCCGTGGAAGCCTCGGCGCAAGCGACCCCATTTACCGTCGCGATGGCGCCGGCAGACGTCGCCGGCCAGTGGTCCGGCGAAATCCCTTTGAAGAACGTGCCGATTCATACCCATGTGCTGCCGAACGGCAAGGTCCTCTACTGGGGCCGCCGGACAACTCCTGGCAGTCAGGATGTCAATTCGCTCAACGAGCACGAAACACACACGTTCATCTGGGATCCGGCGACACAGCAGGACAGACCGGCCAACACGCAGCCGCAAAAGCCCATTCCGGGGGCGGCGCCGCCCACAAGTGAATCGGTCAATCTATTCTGTTCCGGCCACACCTTCCTGCCGGACGGGGGCCTGATGGTAGTCGGCGGGCATCTGTTCGACAGTATCGGCGTGGATCAGGCCACGATTTTTGACTACAAAACGGAGACCTGGGCGCCCTCAAATCAGAAAGCCGATCCGGCTAAGTCCGCGGGACGCTGGTACCCGAGCGTCGTGACGCTGGCCGACGGCTCGGTCTTGGTCTGCTCGGGCAGCCATGCCGTGCTTCCCATTCCAGATCCCCCGCCAGCACAGCTGCCGCCCGGCAACTCCAGCCATATCAATGACACGGCGGAGAGATGGGACGGAGTTCAGTGGAAATTTGTGACTGACTTCAATGGAGACACCGGCCTTAGCATGCCGCTCTTCCCACGCCTGCATGTTGCGCCGGACGGTCGCCTTTTTATGGCGGGAGGACTGGCGGAAAGCTTCTTCCTCAGCACAAATCCTCTCGGCAAATGGACTGTCGGCCCCACCCGAACGGCCGGCATGGCGCGCGATTATGCGCCTTCCGTGATGTACGAGGCCGGTAAGATCGTATTTATTGGCGGCGGATTGGACGACGACAAACAGGATAACTCTGACGGGCCGCCGACCAATATTGTCGAAGCGATCGACCTGAATCAGCCGAACGCTCAATGGCAAAAAATGACCTCCATGAATTTCCCGCGCCGGCAGCACAACGCGATGATCCTGCCGGACGGTACGGTTCTGGTGACTGGCGGCACCCGAGGAACAAGGTTCAACAACCTCGACCCGGGGCAGCCGGTGCATCAGGCCGAGCTTTGGGATCCTGTGAATGATACCTGGACGGTGATGAGCGCGGAACGATTCGACCGCTGTTATCACTCGACATCGGTATTGCTGCCGGACGCCACGGTCCTCTCCGCCGGAGGGGGCGAGTATGCGCCCGAAGAACGAAAAAATGATAATCTGCCGAATTTCGCCAAAGACAGTCTCGCCAACGCCCAAGTATTTTCCCCGCCCTACTTGTTCAAAAAGGCGCAGCGCCCCGTCATCACCGGCGCACCGGACTCGGTAAACTATGGGCAGGCATTCAACGTGGAGGTCGACGCTCCGCTGCAGATTCGGAGGATCAGCTGGATCCGCCTTCCGTCCGTCACCCACTCATTCGATCAGAATCAGCGGCTGAACTTCCTGGATTTCGTATCCAGCGATCAGGGGCTGCGTGTGACCGCGCCGCCGAACGCCAATGTTTGTCCTCCGGGCCATTACATGCTGTTCGTTTTGGACAGTGACGGCGTGCCTTCGGTCGCAGCGATCGTACAAATTGCGGCAGTGGCGGCGGCGGCGCCCGTCGTGGCTGCGCCAGCCGCGCTGCTTCATCCGCTGCCCATGCTCAGCAAGTTCGAGAAGGCGCAGAAGATCGCCTCATCGGCGAAATTTCCTCCCGTCCGCGTCGGCGTGACCGCCACTTGTCCCTATGGCATTTCCGCCTGCTGGGGCGGCGCGCATGAAGCCCTGCAGCACATGTCCGGCGTGGACATTGTGCGTCCCTATCCCAATTCGGACGACTCCATGGCCCTGGTCTACATGAAACATGGCGGCCTTCCCGATGTCGATGCGTGGGCCCGGGAGTTCGCGCATTTTGCCAATGGCATTCATCATTTTCGGGGCGTCGAAGTGCGTCTTGAGGGATCGGTCCGAGAGGCCGAAGGGCGATTTTTCCTGGCGGCGACCGCAGATCGGCCGGAGGTCGCGCTGGCGCCGATCATGCCGGAGGATAAGATCCAATGGGATCATTCGGCAATGAGCCTCAAGCCGCTGACTTCGCGAGAAATCCATGCCTATCAGAAACTGGTGGATCGGATTCAAGAGACGCCCGGCGATCCCTCGGTCGTCCGAGTGATCGGGCCGCTGAAAAAGCGCGGCTCGGAATTTGTCCTGTCGGTTCGGATCATCGAACCGCTGATCCGGCGTATCGCGCACGCGCCGCTGTCTCAGTTAGCCTCAAGCGCCAAACTTCAGGCGACAGCCGAGCAGCGGGGCGGACTCGCGCCGGGTTTCAGCGCCGATTCACGCAACGACCTTTCCTTCAACGGGGGGAAGACGATCGCCGACCTTTCCTACCAAAACTTCTTTGTTGGAAAATGGGCGAAGAAGGACCACGCGAATATCGACGCCACCCTTGCCGCCGTTATGACGGATGCGGGCATGAATGATATTTTGGCGCAGTATTTTCCAGGCCAGCAGGTCCGCGCGACGGCGCTGCCCTCGAAATCGCTTCCTTCCATGGGCTCCGGCGCCGTCAATCGCACCGATGTGGAGAACCTGCTGCGCCGTCTCCATCTCGACGGCGACCTGGGCGGCGCCGATTTCAGCCATACCGTCTTTAACTTCCTGCTGCCGCGCGGAGTCTTTTTGACCACCGACGACGGCGCGGCCGCGGAGGACACGGCGGAGATGGAGACGGCGGCGGGGCGCTCGGCGGCGCTGGCGCCGCCAAGGGAAGATGACGCGGATGACTCCCGCGCGGGGCTCGGTGGATATCACGGCTCGATCAGCGCGGCGCCCCCAGGCGGGGGGACGCCCACGACGCTCTACTATGCCGTGGGCGTGTTTTCGGAGGATGCGGGAGGCGTCCGAAACGGCATTCCCGTGTTCGCCGAACCCTGGAAAAATGTGGTCGCGACGTTTTACCACGAATTGACGGAGGCGCGTACGGACCCGGACGTCGAACTCGGCAACAAAACCGGAAGCGCCGCGCTCTTTGGCTGGGTCAACGCGAATGGCGAGATCGGCGATATCCCCATCGACCTCGCTTCGGATATCAGCCAGGTGATCAAAGAGATTACGCTGGCAAACGGACAGCCGGCGCCGGTACAGTTAATGTATTCCAATCGCGTGCACGGCCCCGAGCAGCCTTCGTTCCCATAAGACCATTCAAGCCACAAGAGAGGCCGGCGGTTTCTAACCGCCGGCCTCTCTTGTGGACAGTGTCGTTTTTACGAGAACAAGTAGGCAAAGAGGGCGTCGCCGAGCTTTTTGTCGGGCGCTTCGGTGGCGTTCGCTTCTTCGCGGGCGAATTTGACTGCTTGCTGGAGCTTCTCGACGCGATCGCCCAGTTCCTTGACGCGGCTGGCGGGCAGCGCGCCGCTGAATTTGACCGTTTTCCAGTAGCCGACGACGACATCTTCGTGGAAGACTTCGACCTGCGCGGGGTGCTTTTCGGTGGCTTCGGCTTTGACGTGGTTGCGCGGGACCTTTTTGGTCTTGGCGGTCTGCACGGCTTCGGTCACGAAGGTATCGGAGCCGGCGTCGTAGGACCAGGTCTCGGAGGGATCCAGGGTCGGCAGCTTCTTGACGAACGTTCCCAGGTCGACTAACTGCTTCTCCAGGAACAGCAGATAAGTAGAGGGAACATCGGATAAGAGCGTTTTGCCGTCGACGATGACGTCCGCTTTGGCGACGCAGTTGGCCCAGTCCTTGGTCGCGGTGACATCGAATAGCTTGGTCAGGATCTTCGCCGTATCCTTGATGACCGTGTCCGCCGAGGCCTGCACGCGGGTAACTTCGGATGGGAACACTTCGCCCTCTTCGTCGCGGGGCTGGTATGTGCGCGAAATGCCCGTCAGCAGGCTCGGCTTTTGAAGTAAGTGGTGCGCGTCGGTCAGTTCCTGAAACGACTTCGCCTTGACGCCCTTTTCGATGGCGATGATTTGATTGAGTTTTGCTGTCATGATTGCTTCCTGTTTCGACATCGATGCCGGTCTTGCTAAACGACGGCGCGCGCCGTCCACGCCATTCCTCTTTACGGGTATTATCTCAATAACATTTCCGCTTGTGCGTGAGGATTACCAATGCGACTCCGTTCCTCTCAGTACCTGGCTTTTGTCGGCTTAGTGCCGCCCATCCTATTCGTCTGCGCCTCGGCGCAGGGCGCGCCGAGAGAATCGGGTTTTGCGCCTCCCCATTCGTCCGATTTTATCTACTCTCCCGATGGAAAATCCATTGCGGCCATTCATGTCGATGCGAATTCCTTTCCTAAGGATGTCCTCATCTGGGATGTGCGAACACAGGCGATTCGTCATACCATCACCCTGCCGCATCACAACGAACCAGCGCAGGTGGTTTACTCACGCGACAGCCGTTTGCTCGCGATTTCGGTTTCCAGCGTGTTTGATAGCGAAGTAGAATTATACGACGCGCGAACGGCAACGAGAATTCGCGCCATTGCTAGTCCGAGTTTGGGAGAAATTACTTCGCTCAACTTTTCCCCCAATGGAAAAGTGCTGGCGATCGCGGCGTTCACGGAAACAGAGAAGGCATCGGGCAAAGACCGGGTCTCGCTGTGGCGAGTGTCCACGGGAAAAAGCGGCGTGATTTTGGGCGACGATCAGCACGGAATAGTTTCGGCGCCGGCCTTTTCTCCGGACGGCAAAACACTCGCGACGCTGGACGGTGAGGGCGCAATTTCCTTTCGAAATGTGCGGAATTGGAGAATCCGCAGCTCCATCGCGCTGCACTCCGTTTCCCCGAACACGGGATACCATCAACAGTGCATGACGTTTTCAAAAAACGGCGAGCGGCTGCTTATCTCTGGGGACCGCGTGAGCGTCTATAACGTCCGAACCCATCGCCTGTTATGGGAGCAAATGCCGCCCGACGGCTACACCGAAGACTATCTGGCGGCGTTCTCGCCGAACGGCGACACGGTCGCTTACTCAAAGCGCGGGGAGAAGTCTCTTCGTATTTGTGAAAGCCAAACCGGGAAAGTGCTGCGCGAAATCCAAATTTCCGATTCCACTTTGCACTCTCCCATTTTCTCTCCCAATGGGAAGTGGATGACCGCCAGCGGACTACCCGTGAAGCTCCCGTAACGCCCCGCTCCCGTCAGATGGCGGCGTACAGACGCCGCCATTCCTGCGCAATCGCTGTCGCGCCGGCGTAGTTCGGCTCGATCTGCATGGTGATCCAGGTATCCTGCGCCTGGACACCGTGGCGGTGAAAGAGTTTTTCCAAGTCGCAGAGCACAAAGCCGTGGCGCTGGGCAATGCTCTTATGGGCGTCGTTGATGGTGTCGAACGCGGCGCGCAGTTCGCGCGGGATGCCCATTTCGGCGGCCAGCGCGTCGTTGCCGTCGCTCGGATCGTAGACCGTGTTCCAGATCACGGGGCAGTCGAAGCGCTTGAGATAGACGGCGATCGTCTCCAGCCGGCTCTCAATGGCGCCGACTTCGGACATCGCCCGCGCGGAGCGCTCGCCGGGCGATAACCCGGCCAGCGAAAAGGTGAATTGCAGGAAGTCGTTGCCGCCCGCCGTCACCGTCGCGAGCTGCGGCGCGATATTCACGCGGTCAAGCGAGTCGATCACGGCGCCCGTCGTGTTGCCGTCCCGCGTCAGATCCTGCACGAGACGCGCATCGATTAGCCGCCCAAACTGGCTGACGGCCCCGCCGCCCCGGACTTCCGTGTAGTCGTCAATGCTGATCGAATCGCCCAGGGCGAGATAGTTGGGAGTCAATGTTCTCATAATTTTCCTCTCGCCCCGCCTCGAAGTTAATCGAGAAAGACAACGGAGCCGCCCTGGCTCTCCGCGCTCATCACGACTTGATGCCAGCAGGGCAGAATAATGGTCGCGTGGTCCGGATGCCGGATCCGCCCCCGCGCGTGGACCGATGGGTTGCGGCGCATCGGACGCCAATCCCAACTGCTCGCCTTCGGCTTGCGCGCCAGCAGGGCCTCGTATTGCGATTGTGTCAATCCATTCGGGTAGTTCCGATGGACATAGACTTGTACGCCTCCGTCGCGGTAAAGCTCCTCGACCATATGCGGCTTGCCGCCGCCACGACGGATCGGCTCGTCGCGCAGGATCATAAACGAATGCGACGGCTCGAAGTTCGGGCGGGGTAGGAAGAACCATTCTCCCTGCCGAATAAATCCAGCATTGTGTCGATTATGCCAATCCTTGGCGCGGACGCCGCTGCGGCGCTGGGCTCCGATTACCACCGCAGGCTTGAGCGCCTCCATCGCCTCGGTGACGCTGGCGACACCACGCGAATTGGGCACATTGGCGACAAACCAGTGACGCTCATCGTGACCGCACAAAAACTTACGTTTCTCACCGCTGGCCTGTGTCAGAGTCCGGTCCAACAGCAAGAGATGACGCTGATGGGGCCGAATATCGGTCGCCGTCAGGTCAAGCCCATCCGCCGCGCCCGGGCTTAGCTTCAGCACAAACAACTCACCGCGCCGGTCGCCGCCAATATCGAGCGTGAAAGGCTGTGAAGCAGACAGCGTGCGGCGCGTATTCCATTCTTCTACTTTCAGGCGCGCGCCGATCGTTCCAAATTGCCGCGCCAGCAAATCAATGTCCATTGTTCGCTTCCTCCCATTGCCATGTCGCGAAATGTCGATGTTCTGATAAAGAGCGCGCCGCGAAAGATATTTTTCAATGCATGTCGAAATCGCCCGGCGGCGTCCGTCATACCAGTACAACCACTCAAGGAGAGTTACTGAATGACCGCACGAATGACCAACCCGGCAATCCTCGTTCCCGAGGCGCTGAAAGCCCTGCAAGCCCTTTCGGCCTCCATACAAAAGAGCGGCCTCCCCGCACGGACGCTCGGCCTTGTCGAAATGCGCGCCAGCCAGATCAACGGCTGCGGCGTCTGTCTGGACATGCATGCGCGCCAGCTCCGGAAGGACGGCGAAAGCGACGAACGCCTCTTCGCGGTGGCGGCGTGGCGCGATACGCCCTACTTTACCGACGCCGAGCGCGCCGCTCTGGCCCTGACCGAAGCCGTCACCCGGCTCAGCGACCGGCCGAACCCGGTTCCCGATGAGATCTGGAATGAAGCCGCCCGTCATTACGACGATGCGGCGCTGGCGTCTCTGATCCTGGAGATTGCCTCAATCAATGTTTGGAACCGCCTCAATGTCACCGTCAAACAAGTCGCGGGCGCTTCCTGGTGACTTCGTTTGCCACGCCGCGAAGGAGACACGACGATCAAAATGCAAACAACGATCTACTGGTGCGCGACCATCATCCTGGCGTTTGTCCTCTTGTCGGGCGGCGCGGCGGAGATCGCGCATCGTCCCGAAACAGTCGCGGGGATGACGCATCTGGGCTATCCGCTCTACTTCACCGTGATCCTCGGGGTCTGGAAGCTGCTGGGCGGCGCCGTAATCCTGGCGCCGCGACTGCCGCGCCTCAAGGAATGGGCGTACGCGGGAGCGGTGTTCGATCTGACGGGCGCTTCCGTCTCACACGCCGTCTGCGGCGACAACGCCGCGCATCTCGCCGTCCCTCTCTTCTTTACGGCGTGCGCGCTCGTTTCCTGGGCGCTCCGCCCGGAAAGCCGCCGCATTGGGACCCTCGTTCCGCAAAGAGCGGGCGGATAAGCGCCTCCAACGCATTTTTGAAAGATTCTTGCCCGCCGGCGTCGAAAAGACCCGGCGAGCTTCGTCATCACAGCAGCCGCCCCGCGCGGCGAAAGGAACCGACCATGAAATATGCGATTTTGATCTACCTCGACGAACAGAAACGAGCGGCGATGACCCAGCAGGACATTCAGGAAACATCGGGCGCGTTCAAAGCCTACACCCAGGCGCTGATGGAATCCGGCGCATTTGTCAGCGCGACCGGCCTACAGAGCTCCGCGTCGGCCTCCACCGTGCGGGTTCAGGACGGCGAACGTCTCGTGCAGGATGGTCCCTACGCGGATGCCAAGGAGCAGCTCGGGAGTATTTACGTCGTCGAAACACCCGATCTCGACAGCGCCCTCGAATGGGCGGCGCGCTGCCCGGCCACATCCATGGGCGTTCTCGAAGTCCGTCCACTGTGGAGCCAGGCGTAACCGTGCCGTCTTCCTTTGACAGTCACACCGAGCGGGCGGTCGAAATGGCCGCCCGCGAGAGCTATGGCCGTCTGCTCGCCTACATCGTCGCGCGCACCGGCGATGTGGCGAGCGCGGAGGACGCGCTGGGCGACGCCTTTTTGCGCGCCCTCGAAACCTGGCCGAAGAACGGCGTCCCGGCGCGGCCGGACGCCTGGCTGCTGACCGCCGCGAAGCGCCGCCACATCGATGGATATCGTCAGGCGAAGTCGGCGGCTCAGGTCATCGAGTCGCTGACAATCGCCGCCGAGCGCGACGCGCTGGAGCCGCAAGATCAATTCCCCATGGACATGGAGTATCCCGACGAGCGTCTCAAACTGCTGTTTCTCTGCACGCACCCGGCGATCGATCCGGCGGCGCGCACGCCGCTGATGCTGCAAACAGCTCTCGGGATCGACGCCGCGCGCATCGCCAGCGCTTTTCTGACATCCCCGGCGGCGATGGGCCAGCGTCTCACGCGGGCCAAAACAAAGATCCGGCAGGCCGTCCTCCGCATCGACGCGCCCGACGAATCCGAACTGCCGCAGCGCGTCGGCGCGGTGCTCGAAGCCATCTACGCCGCCTACGGCCTCGGCTGGGACCGCTCCGTCTATGGCTCGGACCGCCGCTGGCGGGGTCTGAGCGACGAAGCGATCTGGCTCGCCCGCCTGACCGTTTCTTTGCTTCCCAGCGAACCTGAAGCCAAGGGGCTCCTGGCGCTGATGCTTTACTGCGAATCGCGGACCACGACCCGGCGCTCAGGCGACGGCGCTTATGTCCCGCTCAGCGAGCAAAACGCCGCGCTCTGGTCCAAATCTCTGATTGACGAGGCGGAAACTCTGCTCACCGCCGCATCGTGCGCCAGGCGCCTCGGCCGTTGTCAGCTCGAAGCCGCCATCCAATCCGCCCACTCCCGCCGCGCCTACGGCCAGCCGATCGACTGGCGCTCCATCGCCCAGCTCTACGACGGACTCGTCACCTTCGCCCCCACCGCCGGCGCCCTCATCGGCCGCGCCGCCGCCGTCGCCGAAGCCATCTCGCCCGCCGAAGGGTTACGATTATTAGAAGAACTGGACGCCGCCGCCATGACAACCTACCAGCCCTACTGGGCGCTGAAAGCGCACCTGCTGCTCCAGCTCGGGAAACACCCCGAAGCCGCGCACGCCTACCAGCAGGCCATCGGCCTCAGCGAAGACCCCGCCGTCAAAGCGTTCCTCATGGGTCGAGCAAAAGAGTAGAATTTTCCGCGCGCAAGTTTCCGGAGCAAATGCGTTCGTCGCAGCGATGGCGCTCCGCCAGTGAGCTGTTACGCACTCTTTAATGGATGGATGCTCGTGATCCTACCTCCTGGGTTCTTCGCGCCAGCGCCGCTTCACGTCCGCAGGCCCACAGCGGGGCCGGAGATACTGTTCCTCTCGTACTGATGTATGTATGCTCCGAAGATCGGGGCGCGCGGAAAAGGGCTTGCCTCGCGCAAGTCCGGGAAGCTGTTGTTCGCACGCAGGATTTGAACCTGTGACCTTTTGCTTATTCGGCAAACGCTCTACCACTGAGCTAGTATGTAAGCTTCCCGCGTCGGGGCGCGAGGCAAATCGTATTCAGTTGTCAAAAATGGCGGAAGGCATAGGATTCGAACCCAACTCCTTGCGGAGCGCAATGTTTAGCGGACATGCCGTCGGACCCGCCGACGCTTACCTTCCACGATGTGCAATCACTCGTTTACCGTGGCAATTTGAAACTCGTCCTCGTAAATGATGCGCCCTGGCGTATCAGAAATGACAATATTCAAGTTCACTCCATATTTTCGAGTAGGGTGATGTAGAGATCCAGTTTTTGAACGACTTCCGTCTTCAGAGCGGATTCCTTAAACCAAGTGATCGCTTTTTCATCATTTCCACTTTGATAAAGCGGAGGGATCGGCAGATGCTCTTCAAACCATGCGTATGCCTCCCGATAGGCGTCGTTTTCGACTTCGGTCAGCTTCTTGTCACGCACGAGAAACCAGACGGAGACAAAGACTCCATAGGGCATTTGCGTATGCGGGCTAATCGCATCCGTGCAGTAGCGAAAATATTTCATGGCTGCTTGTTGGAGGAAGGCGCAGGAATCGAACCCGACTCCTCACGGAGCGTAATCTTTTCAAGAGACCCCGCCGCCCAGCGGCGCTCACCTTCCTTATATGTATTGTCAAAAGTTGGCGGAAGACACAGGATTCGAACCTGACTCCATTACGGAGCGCAATCTTTTCGAGGGATGCCGCCGGACCCGCCGGGCGCTTGTCTTCCGTTTTGTGTATTTCCTCTCAAGTCATTCGCGCTTTGCCGAGGCGATCAGCGCGCGGCGCTGCCCCCAGCCTGGGAAGGCGGCGGGGTAGGTTTCCAGTTCAATCGTGCGGAAATATCGTCCGAACAACGCTTCCATCCATTCCACTTGAGGCGCGATCATGTGAGCGTGAACGCTCTTGCCGCTTTCTTCCGTGTAACTCCAGAGAATCCCCGTCACTGATATCTCGCCGGGCAAAACACTCTGCACCTGGAAAGGCAGATTGACGCCGGAGAGAAGGCGCGGATCCGCGAGCGGGACAAAACAGCGGCCGGTGGGCGCGGTCCACAGGGCGAGGTTCGCCGCCAGGGTCTCCAGCTCCGACATCGACGATACGTAACCGTACGCATACCACATGCACGAAACAAGGTCCCAGCGGTCGCGCCATTCGGGCGCGGGGTCCAGGTAGCTGCGTTCGTAAAACGTCACGCCGGGGTTCGCTTCCCGCGCTAACCGCAGCATGTCGGGCGACAAATCCAGACCCGCACGCTCCACACCGGGAAAACGGCTCAGAAAGAACCCGGTTCCACAAGCGACATCGAGCCAGGCTGGACTCCCCTCCAGCAGCCGAGCGAGAACTTTCAGTTCGTGCGCGGTATCGGACCTCGTTGTGTCCGACATCAGAAATTTCTCGTCATAGGAGCCGGAGTAAGCTTTGTTGTACAACGCTAAAAGCTGTTCTTGATTCATCGTCTCTGGGAGCCCTTTCACGATGGCGAGACATGCATCGCTCATGCCGATCGCCGTTTCAGCAAGCGGATAAACATAGCCGTACGCTGCGCCAAAATGAATATCCTTCTTACGCACAGAGATTAGGCAATATTACTCCTCGCTGATGAGGTCGCTCCCCAAGATAATTGGCGTCCTCGACAGGATTTGAACCTGTGACCTCGACCTTCGCAGGGTCGCGTTCTCTCCGCTGAACTACGAGGACATATCAGAACATGGCGGAAGGCGTAGGATTCGAACCCAACTCCTCACGGAGCGCATTTCTTTCCAAGAAAGCCGCCGGACCCGCCGAGCGCTCACCTTCCGTGTCTTTCGTTTTTAAGTGCCCCCAGCAGGACTCGAACCTGCGAATGACGGTATGTAACACCGCTGCCATAGCCGCTAGGCGATGGGGGCGAATTTGGCGAGACCGATGGGACTCGAACCCAGACAGGCTGAGCCAAAATCAGCCATGCTGCCGTTACATCACAAAGGAACGTCGACAACGACTCTATTGAATTTTGATTGGCTCCCCCGCCAGGATTCGAACCTAGACACACTGATTAACAGTCAGTGATTGCTGCCATTACATCACGGAGGAACATGGGCGCGGTGGCGGGAATTGAACCCGCTATTCTCGGCTTATGAGGCCGGCGTCTCTCCGTTTGACTTCACCGCATCGTCGTTTTATGTGCCCTTAGCGGGATTCGAACCCGCACTGGTCGATGTTTAAGATCGATGCCTCTGCCGTTGGGCTACAAGGGCATGTTTTATGTCGGGTACTCCCGCCGGGGCTCGAACCCGGATCACACCCTTATAAGGAGTGCGCATTGACCGATTATGCAACGGGAGCGTAAGTGCCGCTGGAGGGAGTCGAACCCCCAACCTTCTCGTTCTAAGCGAGACGCCTCTACCAATTGGGCTACAGCGGCATAATTTCGGAGGCCCTCATCCCCGCCACCCGCAAGCGGGTACCCGGTTCTCCCAATTCAGGGAGAAGGGGCCGGGGGGTGAGGGCCTCCCCTCTTCTCACACATCCGAAGCGCGCCGTGTTTCACGGTAATCCCGGCTGCGCTCCATCACATAGGCTTCCGGAAGCGCCGTGCCGACGGAAATGACGGTCCAGCCGTTTTTGCTCTTGTCGGGCTCGGTGAGCGCGACGTTTTGGCCGATCACCGCGTGGCGCTGAGGGATCCAGGCGACCTGCGCGACGCTGCCGCGCTGGAGGCCGCATTGGACATAAAGTCGTTCATATCCAGACATTGTGGCGTTCCTTTCTTGTTGTGTTAAATCTCATCGCAATCTATAATCGCGCTATTGGTAGGCCATGCGGGAATCGAACCCGCGATCTTCTCCATGTCACGGAGACGCTTTGCCACTGAGCCAACGGCCTATGCTTTCTTACACCCCTCTCCCAATTTTGGGAGAGGGGCCGGGGGTGAGGGCCTCGGCCCTCAGTCCTTGTAAGGATCGAACTCGTTCTCGCCGGCCATCGCCACGCCGAGGGGCGTGAGGGTGTGCAAAATCTTGATCGAGTTCTTGTGGTGCTCCAGCACCTCCGGGAGACGCTTGTAGCAGTGCGGCGACTCATCCGTGCCCGCGCCGCGCAGCTCCACGCGCTCTTTCTGGACCCATTCGCGCATCATCTCCTTGGAGACGACGCCCGGTTTGATCACTTCTCCCGTACGCCGGTTGACTTTGCCGCGCGCGGCGGTCCGGCTCATCACACGGCCCGCGCCGTGGACGGTGGAGTAAAGCGACTGACTCGCTTCCTCCGATTCGACTCCTTCGAGAATGACGGACTTGTCGCCCATTGAGCCTCCGACAAATCCCTTCTGACCTGGAAAGGCCGGGGTGGCGCCCTTGCGAACGACCCAGAGATCACGGCCGCCGTGGCTCTCCTTCCACGCGTAGTTATGGTGATTGTGAATCTCCTCCACAATCTTCGCGCCCAGGAGACGCGCCACTTCCGCGCAGACCCAGTCCCGTCCAGCGTAGGCATACCGGCCCGCTAGAGTCATACAGGCGAGATAATCGGCTCCCAGGGAGGAACGGACATGCAGCACCAAAGGGTCTACATCCATTCCGTCCTGCGCGCCGCCCGCATTCAAAAAGTAAGTCGCCGTCTTATGTCCCAGACCCCGCGATCCAAAGTGGACTCCCACCCAGACCCGGTCCTTCTCGTCGGCGAAGTAGGGTGGAATGCTGGCGAGGTGGCATTCCTGCTCCTTTTCCAACAAGCCCCCTCCGAACCGTGCTGGATACTTTCGCATCACACGGCTCTCCAGTAACCTATGTCTTTGACTGCGCACGAATGGGTTTCCCGTACTGGATATCATCATGGCATTTCTGGCACACGACCAAGGTTTTCCGCTTACGGGCTGCCATTATTTGCATCCAAAGCGGTTTCTCCTTTTGTCCCTTTACCTTGAGGTCTGCAAGTTTACGGATGTGGTGGACTTCCACTTTCTCCGCAGATTCACATATCTCGCACTTGTCCGCAAGTAGTCGTTTTACCAACTCCGTGCGTTTCGGCACATAGGCATGGGTCGTTTGATCGTAGATTGTTGCTCCCGCTGCTTGTCTCAGGGCCAGTCCGCCGAAGTGGACTTCCAGAGGCGTTTTACCTTCTCTTGGTACGATGCACTGGATCACTTTTCGTGGTCCGTGCTCCGTATCGATGGTTGCAATGTATCGTTGAGCAATCGCATTTACCGTCGCCTTGTGCTTGTGGGCCAAGGTCTTCAGTAGAGACGTGTGCATATACCAATACAGTCTTTGCAGCCATGCGATGTTTTCCGCCAGTTGGTAATACTGTACATATCCCCGATACTCACTTTGATAGTCAGAGATGATTGTGAAGTCATCATCGTTGACCCTCTCTGCGCGATGAATCGGTTTGCCGTTCTTGGCGTACAGGCTGCATCTGTCGTTTATCACATCGACAGGGACTAGTAGTCCGATTCGGGATGACATCGTTCGACGGCTGGTGCTATCGTGTTTGTCATTTACCTGTCGGCCTGCTATTTCATAGCCGAGGAACCTTGCCCGTCCTGTTTGAGTGTGCGTAACCAGTGTCTTTTCCTCAGAGAGTTCCAGACGCAGTTTTTCGTTGAGAAAACTCTTGAGGCGCTGCTTGATTTCTTCGGCTTCTTCCTGTGGCCCCGCGAAGCCAAGAATGAAGTCATCTGCGTATCGAATATAGCGTAGCCTCCGATAGTTTGGGTCATATTGATCCGTTGATGGTAGCTTCTGATACTGATGAAACAGCTCAGATGCTCCGTGACGGTCTCCATTAGCCCGTAACGTTTCGGCGCGTCCCGCGAGACGATTGTACTCAGGGTTCTTCCTTCGTTTGTTTCCACGGTTGTATTCCTGGAGTAATGTTGCTTCTACAAACTTGTCCAGTTGATCCAGGTATATGTTGGCGAGTATGGGACTAATAACCCCACCTTGCGGTGTGCCGCTCAGCGTCGGGTTGTAATGCCATCTCTCCATATATCCTGCCTGTAGCAGTCCCTCAACGAGTTTGATGAAACGGTTATCATGGATGTCTTTCTTCAGCACCTCCAGCAGAATCTGATGGTTGATGTTGTCGAAGCATCCTTTGATGTCCCCTTCCACGAACCATTTGGTGCCCACCCACGTTCTTGCGATTGCGGTGAGTGCCGTATGGCATCCTCGTTTCGGACGGAAGCCGTGTGAATGGTTGGAGAACTGCGGTTCGTAGTATGCTTCCAATATAGAGCGCATAACTTCTTGCAGCAATTTATCCGTCCATGTCGGGATGCCGAGAGGTCGTGTTTTCCCATTTTTCTTTGGGATATGCGTCCGTCTCACGGGTGTCCAACGATATCTTTCGTATCGAAGGTCTTCGATGATGGCATTGATTCTTGCCATCGACATTCCGTCTACAGTGTCTTCCGTCGTTCCTGGGGTCATGGCTCCATCATTGCGATAGATTCTGCCATAGGCCCGTAGGTACAGGTCTGGATTGTATAGCTGTCTGTAGACATCCTCCAGTGGCAACTTTCGTTGGCCTCTGTCTCTGATAATGTTCAACACATCTTCGGCTGTTCGCATCCCGCGTACCTCTGTGCATTGCCCATTAGGTTACCTGTTCCCCTTTGCCCTGTGAACGGCTTTCCCGCTCTCCCTGGTAGGTCGTCACTCCTACGACTACTATGGGAACTCCGTGGCCATAGGAGTCGCCTCCCGTAGGCCATCCTGCGTTCCGTCAACATACTACGTAATAGCGCGATTTAGGTGTCCGTTCGCTCTCTTGCGTGGGATCATTTCCCACATCTTCTGCTCTACGGAGATTGCGATTGCCGACATTTTAAGCATTCGCATAGAGCATCAGTGACTACAGGCGTTGTATCACAGGGCCTACGTATAGACCACCGAGAGCTGGATTTCGAGCAGTATAGCCCTAACCATGTCGCGCGGGCTTTGCAGAACAACAGCGCAAACGCCTTCTTCTGTTTTCCGCTTTCCCAACAGGCTGTGTTGGCTGATCCGCTTTCGCAGATCAGTTGGTTGGGTAGCCCCGACACTTTTCTCCGAGTATCGGCTGGCTCAGCCAGCAATAGTATGCTGCATTACGCAGCGCCCCAGGTCCACATAGTGGTTTCCCGAACCGATCGTTCCCAGCTGGTTCCGGGCGGTCTGCTTGAGGGTCTTGACGGCGTGCAGCTTCCACGTTTCGTCGTCAAACAGCTCATGGTCCACGGAGGTCGCGTTGTTGCGGCCTACGCCGAACGACAAATTGCTCCACACCATATCCATGATCTGTCTGATCTTCCGGCGAACCTCGCTTGCCGGAATGTCCAGACGCGCGGCTTTGTTGCCGCAGCCAATGTCAAAACCCACCCCGGACGGGCTGATCTTATCCTCGTAGGCGACCACGCCGCCGATGGGAACCGCGTAGCCCTTGTGATGGTCCGCCATCAGCGCCACGTGAGCCGCATCTTTTGAACAGTTCATAATTTGCAGCATCGCGCCTTCGTCGACAGGGTCTCCCCACACCGGTACTCCCGCAATCATTTCCATCCGCGTGTCCTCCTTTCGGATAGATTTTCTTACCCATCCGAACTTGCCGCATCAATGCGGTCTTTTTGCCCATCGGGCATGGAGCGAAAGAGGAGAATCGAACTCCCATCATCAGCATGGCGTGCTGGCGTCCTACCATTGGACGACTTTCGCAGATCTTTATAAAAATGGCGCCGTCTGACGGATTTGAACCGCCGGCGCGAGGTTCTTCAAACCCCCGCTCTACCACTGAGCTAAGACGGCGTATCGAACATCTTCTTATTGTCAGAATTGGCGGGCCGGGTAGGATTTGAACCCACGCGGGCATTGCTGCCGGTAGTTTTGGAGACTACTCCCTTCAGCCGCTTGGATACCGACCCACGGATCTAACAACAATGCAAAATTTGGGGCGCCCGGCGGGATTTGAACCCGCGTTCTTCAGTGTCACAGACTGACGACTTGACCACTCGTCTACGAACGCCATAAGTTTTCTGGTCGGGGCGACAGGAATCGAACCTGCGATGGAAAGTCCCAAACTTTCTGTTATGCCACTTCACTACGCCCCGAGATTTTTAGAATTGGAGGCCCTCATCCCCGCCACCCGCAAGCGGGTACCCGGTTCTCCCAATTCTGGGAGAAGGGGAGCAAGAGTTTTGTTTTTAGAGATCAAAAATCTCACTCCTATTCCGACTCCCCCTCTCCCAAAATTGGGAGAGGGGGCCGGGGGGTGAGGGCCTCCCCTCTCCCCTCCTCACACGTCCCGACTATCCGTCACGTTTTTCGCGAACAAGTACGGGTCTCCGATGTACTTCATGCAGACACGACCGACTTTCGGGTCGCGCCGCTCCGCGATCGGCTTCACCACGACGCCTTCGCGGATGTGCTCCGCGCCGAGGGTGGTGTTTCCCTCGGAGAGCGCCTTGATGATTCCCAGCGCGTACGGCCCTTCGTAGAGGACCGGGACCATTGCGACGCCGAAGCTCGCGCAGACTTGCCGGAACTCAAACGCATTCAGATAGTGACCGTCGATCATCAGGTCGAAAGCTTGAAACCCGCCGGCGCCCGATGCGCCGTAGTGCAGGCTCTGCACTTTGCTCCCGAAGATCTCGCCGTAGAGAACCACCTGACGATGGTCCTGCGCGAAGTGCTCCAGCAGCGAGACGACTTCCGGGATCAGCGCGGGCGCCCAGTAGACGCTGTGCGCCAGATTTTCCGGACGCTCGCGGCGCACTTGCCGGGAGCCGGCCATCCACTCGCCCTCAACGATGCCGATACGCGAGTTGGTCCCATGGATCTTCTCCGTCACCACCACGTCCTCGCCGGCGGCCAGAACGTCCGGGTAGTTGCGCAGGTTCTCGACATCCGTGTACTCCTCAAAGAGAGGATGCGGCGCTAGCGCGTCGGTCCTCTGCGCCCAGAAGCTCACCGGCGGCTCGTACTTGGTGACGCCGTAGTGCTCCGCGACGTCGGTCCCGAGCTCCCAGCGAGGGTCCTCCCGCTCGACGATCACGCCGAAGCTCGGCTCACTGCGAAGACGGGCGCACCGAACGCGGCCTTTGCTCAGATACTGGGTGATTCCCCAGCGATCCGAGTGCTCCGCCGGGATCATGGCGTCGATGGGAATATAGGTCACTAAATCCCCCGCCGCGTATTTGCCCTTCGGAACCACGCACTGCCATCCTTTGATCTGCGCCAGCTCCAGCGCATCAGCGTTGTGATGCGGGCTGACTTCATCGATCTCGCAAACTTCAACAACTAAAGTGGACATCCCTGTCCTCCGATCTTCGTTCCAAAACGACGTGTTCTCTGCTGGTGGGTCAGGTGGGATTCGAACCCACAACCCGTGAGGGACTTGTTTTACAGACAAGCGCAGCGACCCGTATCTGCCTCCAACCCATATTGCGTCGTTCTTGTTTTTTGGTAGCCTCGGCGGGACTCGAACCCGCTCCCGATCTGTGAAAGAGATCAATCCTAACCCATAAACGACGAGGCCACGATGCGTACTGATTTTCGAATTTCTTGGTGGGGCCGACAGGATTTGAACCTGCGACGAGCCGCTTAAAAGGCGGCTGCTCTACCACCTGAGCTACGACCCCACGATGCGTTTGCGGGATTTGCGTTTCACGTCTTCCTCCTTTCCAATTTCTGACCGGACAATAAAAAATCGGTCCCTGGCTCTTGGCCTGGGACCGATCGTCTCATCCTCGTATGGGATGCTTCTCAGTTTGGGATGCGTTTGAGCGCATCCCGGGTTGAGACGATCGGCGGGCCGTATTCGGTTTGATAGTTATTGCGATGACTGACTTTGACTTCCGGGCGATCTTCGGGCGATCCGGGTATTTGGAAATCCAACAGGACGCCGCCCAAATTGGAATCGCCGGCCATGCCCTCACAGCCCATGCCCTGAGACGACGAGCCGCCCAGCCACAAGACGACGGCGAAATCCGACGCGTCGGCAAACAACGGCGCAAACGCGCTGAGCGTCCGCCATGAGCCGGTATTCAGATTTTTGGATGTCGTTGCCATCGAGCCGTCCTAATCTTGGTAGTTGGTCAGTTTTCGGGTCAGTTGCTAATCTTATCGATTTTCGCCGGGCGTCTGCTCAGCAGTATCGGCGGATCGCCGTAAAAATTTCAGGCCGTCAAAAAACAAAAAGCGCCTGCCTCGGCAGTTATGTGCAGAGGCGGGCGCTTTCGAGAACGTGTTCTCGTGTGCTCTCAGGTTTGAAGCGCTATGGCCTGTTCAAACCTTCCTCTGCTCCGTGATGACGCAGTGGGCTGACCACTGCGATGACGTTTAAGCCTTGTGACATGGATATGAAATTGGGATCGTAGCCGTATTTCATGAGTTTCTTTCCGGGCGGCGCCCCAGCGGCCTTTGCAAGCCTGCTCGGCGTTCTTTCCTGCCCGACGTGAGCTACTTTACCACGGGAGTTTGGGGATTGTCAATAGAGATTTGAAAATATTTTTTTGAGATTCTCTCGCGTGTGCGTAAAGACAATTGACTACTGTTTTCTAAGATATTTCGTCCATGAAACCACACCCATAATTCCCCGGTTATGAAACCCGGGTCTGGGAGGGCGTCGCCCTAACCGTCCGTGCCGGACGGAGGAGTTTGTGATCGACCACCGGCATTTGCGTCCGGCGCCGGGTACCCCCTGGGTGGTTAGCGGCTCTTGCCGCTCACAGACCCGGGTTTCATAACCGGGGAATTTACGGGCGTCTTTCAGGACAACGAAAATCCATCGAGAGCGGCTATAATAAGAAAGATCTCCATCCAAGAACCCAAAGGATCACCCTTATGAGCAACAACCCCCAACTCCCCCTCGCCGGCAAAGTCGCCATCGTCACGGGCGCGTCGCGCGGGATCGGCAGGGCCATCGCGGAGCGGCTCGCGGCGGACGGCGCGGCGGTGGTCGTCAACTATGCGCGCAATGAAGAGGCGGCGCGGGAAGTGGTCGCGGGAATCGCGGCGAAGGGCGGGACGGCGGCGGCGGCGAAGGCAAACATCAGTTTGGTTTCTGATGTACGAAAACTGTTTGCGGAGGCGAAAGAAAAGTTTGGACGGCTCGATATTCTGGTCAACAATGCGGGCGACGCGCTGTTTGGGCCGATCACCGAGATGACGGAGGAAACATTCGATATGCTCTTTGACTTGAATGTCAAAGGCGTCTTCTTCGCTATGCAGGAGGCGGCGAAGGTAATGGAGCCGGGCGCGCGGATCGTCAATATCTCCAGCGGGGTGACGATTGTCGGCGTTCCACAGGCGGGTTTGTATGCGGGAACAAAGGGCGCGATCGAGCAATTCGCGATGTCGGCGGCGAAAGAACTGGGGCCGCGCGGGATCACGGTCAATACCGTTTCGCCGGGAATGACGGAGACGGACTTGCTGCGTAAGGTCGTGCCGGAAGAGTACCGCACGGATGTGTCGCAGAGCATTCCCCTGGGACGTTTAGGACAGCCGGAGGACATTGCCGACGTCGTCGCGTTCCTGGCGAGCGACGCCGGGCGCTGGGTCACGGGGCAAAATATCCGGGCCACCGGCGGCGCAAGCTAAAACCCATGGCGTTACGAAGAAAGGCGGCCGGCGATTTGAAGTCTCCGGCCGCCTTTTTGACGCTCCCTGAAGGAGTCTTTTTCGCGGCGTCTCCAAGGATCCGTGTGACGCGTGGGATGAGTTTGGTCTCTTGATGGTTCAGTTCCCGTTTAAGCGCTTCACGGCGGCGCGATTCACTTGACTTCCCCACCCCGCAAGGCCCATAATAGGAACGCAAATGACGAATTTTCAAGATGGAATCGACCTGCACGCCCACACCACGGCGTCGGATGGAAGCCTGACCCCGACGGAGCTTGTCGACAAGGCGGCGGATCTGGGTTTGCAGGCGCTGGCGGTCACCGACCATGATACCATTGGCGGGCTTGCCGAGGCGCAAATCGCCGCGCGGAAGCGGAACCTGGACCTCGTTCCCGGCGTCGAACTCTCGGTGGAGGACGAAGGCGGGCGCTTCCATCTCCTGGGCTACTTGTTCGATCCGGAAAATGAAGCCTTCGCCGGCGCGCTCGTGCGCCTGCGCGCCAGCCGCGCGCGGCGCAATGAGGAAATGGCGGCGAAGATGGCGGAGCTCGGTCTCCCCGTCACCATGGACGACGTGCGCGCGGAAGCCGGCGAGGACGCCGAGGTGATCGCCCGGCCGCACTTCGCGCGGGCGCTGCTGAAAAAGGGGATCGTCAACTCCGTGCAGGATGCGTTCGACCGATTTTTGGCGACCGGGAAGCCTTTGTATCAGCCCAAAGAAGTTCTGACGCCGCGCGACGCGGTCGCGTTGATTCACGGCGCGGGCGGCCTCGCCGTCATGGCGCACCCCGGCCTCGTGCCGCTGAACGACGGGGCTCTCGCGGCGCGGATCGCAAGTTTGGCGGCGGACGCCAAGATGGACGGCATTGAAGCTTACTACTCTCAGCACAGCCCCGCGCAGACGGAGCGCTTCTTAAAGATCGCTTCGGAAAACCATCTTTTGGTCACAGGCGGATCGGACTTCCACGGTATTCCCAAACCGCACGTTCCGTTGGGGATCGTTTACAACAATCGTCCCGCGCCCCCGCAGCTCCTTCAGGATCTGCGCGAGCGCTTGGCGTCACATTAAGGGAACAACTATGTCGCACATGCTGGACGAGATCCGGGAGCAGCCGGACGTCGTCCGTAATATCATCGACCGCGAATTTCATCAAGTCGAAGCCCTCGCGGCGGAAATTAAGCGTCGCAATGTCGCCTTCGCTTATATCGCCGCCCGCGGCACCTCCGACAACGCCGCCGTCTACTGCAAGTACGTGCTGGAGATCCAGCATGGCCTGCCGACAGCCATCGCCGCGCCGTCCGTCGTCACGGTTTACGACACCGTCCCGAAGCTGGGACCGCAGGCGTTTGTCCTGGGCATCTCGCAATCCGGCGCCGCGCCCGACGTCATTGAAGTCCTCAAATGCGCGCGCCAGTCCGGCGCCCTCACCGCCTGTATCACCAATGAGCCCACTTCCGCGCTGGCCGAGGCTTCGGAGCATGTTCTGACCATCGGCGCGGGCGAGGAAAAGGGAATCGCGGCCACCAAAACTTACACGGGGTCGCTCGCGCTCATCGCCCTGCTCTCAACCGCGCTCGACGAGACCCATCCGGAACGCCTGGTCTACCTCCAGCGCGCCGCCGACGCGATGGAGAAATCGCTCGGGATGGACGAAGCGCTGCACCAGCTGGTCGAGAAGTACAAGGCGATGACAGGCTGCGTCATCATCGGACGCGGTTACAACCACTGCACCGCCGCCGAGACCGCGCTCAAAATCACCGAAACGTCCTATATCAGCGCCAAATCCTACTCGGCCGCCGCGTTCCAGCATGGCCCAATCGCGCAGGTCAACAGCGGTTTCCCCTGCCTGCTGTTCGCGCCGGACGGCAAGGCGTTCTCCGCGATGGCGGAGCTTGGCGAGAAGCTGCGCCAGCAGCATCCCGCGCTGATCTCCTTCGCGCATGACGCGGCGTTCCTCGCCAGCAGCGAGACCGCCGTGCGCATCCCCGCGTCCGTCGCCGAATGGGTCAGCCCGATGGTCTACGCCGTCGCCGGCCAGCTCTTCGCCTACTGGCTCTCGCTCGCGAAGGGACTCGATCCCGACGCGCCGCGCGGATTGGAAAAAGTGACGAAAACCGTCTGACACGCCATTCGGAGAAGCCCGCTCGATCGCCAAACGCGATGGAGCGGGCTTTTTTGCGTTTATCCGGGGTGAGAGGGTTACATTGTCGATAATGTTGGAATACTACAAACGATCGCTTTTCGTTGTGATGGAGATCCATCGCGAAAAGCCGCACATTGGAGAGGCATTATGGCGATGAGCGCGCCGCTTACGGCGCACGACAATCTGAGAATTTTGATCGTTGACGATGATGCGGTGGACCGAAGGATGGTGCGCCGCGCCTTGAAGACCGGCGAAGCCTCATCACGGATAACCGAAGTCGACAGCTGCGCCGCAATGCTCGCGGAAGTCGACGCGCATCGGTTTGACTGCATTTTCCTGGACTATCAGCTCGCGGACGGCACGGCGCTGGCGCTGCTGGAGAAGCTTCGCGAACAGAATATCGATACCCCGGTCATCGTGCTCAGCGGCCATGGCGACGAACAGATCGTGCGCGAACTCATGAAAGCGGGCGCCGCCGATTATCTGCCCAAGGATATCGCCACCAGCTCATACATCAATCGCAGCCTGCGCAGCACGCTGCGTTTCTATCAGTCCGAGCTCCAGGCAAAAAATGCCGTCGAAGCGCTGCGCCTGCGCGATCGCGCGATTGCCTCGGCGAACAACGGCATTATCATCTGCGCCGTGGGCGCCGATTTTCCGATCATCTACTGTAACCGCGCCTTCGAGCGCCTGACGGGCTATGACAACAACGAGATCCTGGGACACAGCTTCCGGATCCTGGTCGGAGCGGAGAGCGATCCGGAGACGGTCAGCGAGATCGCCCGATGTCTGAAGGAAGAGATGGAATGCCATCAGGTGCTGCGCAACTATCGCAAGGACGGCTCCTCGTTCTTCAACGAGCTGACCTTCTCGCCGGTGCGCGACATCGAAGGGCGTCTTTCGCACTATGTGGTGGTCTGTAACGACGTCACCGAGCAGCGCCGGGCCGAAGAGGAGAACTCTCGCCTCCTGCGCGAAGTGCGCGACGCCGTGGAGCGCGAACGCTCCTTCCTGCGCGACGTGCTTTCCAGCGCCACGGACGGCAAGCTGCGGCTTTGCCACACGCGCCAGGAGCTGCCGGCGCAATTAGGCTCCTACGGGGGTTACGTCTCTCTCCAATCGATTGGCGGGATCCCGGAGATGCGACACCTGGTTCGCGAGGCCGCGATCACCTGCGGTCTGCCGGAAGAGCGCTGGCAGGACCTGATCACCGCCGCCGGCGAGGCGTCCATGAACGCCGTCGTCCACGGCCAGGGCGGCTTTGGGCGCGCCTACTATACGCCGGGAAAATTGGTTCAAGTCTGGATCGAGGATAAAGGCACGGGGATTTCGCTGATCAATCTGCCCCGCGCCACCCTGGAGTGCGGCTACACGACCGCCGGCACCATGGGATGCGGATTCAGCTTTATCTTAAAAACGGCCGACCGACTGTGGCTAATGACCGGCCCCACGGGAACGACTCTGGTGATTGAAAACGACAGCATGCTGCCGGAACTCCCCTGGCTGCGCGAATAACGCGCTGGGAAAAGAGAAAACCTGCTGCCATCCGCCAAGAAAAGAAATCCGAGCATAGCGCCCCAAACAAAACAAATCGGTAAGCAGACAGCCGGCGATTTCAATCGCCGGCTGTTTGCTTGCCGATTATCGTTTTCGAATATTCGGTCGTTACGGCTTGGTGGTGATATCGGCGGGCGTCTTGCCTTCGCCGCCGCCGCGCACCGGGCTGTGATCCTCGCCGGGCGTGATGCGGTTGACCGCGTTCTCGCCGAGCTGCTGGCTGGCCTGTCGATCCTGCGGCTTGAGCCACGGTCCCCAGCCGTCCGCGTGTCCATTGGCGGCGGTGTAGGTCTTGGGATCGTAGACTTCGCGCTCGAAGCCCAGCGTCTGGACGTAGGCGACGAGGTCGCGGGCGTCCGCAGTGGGGACCGGCGTGCCTTCGTGGTCCTTAAAGAGCCAGGTGAAGGCGGGCATGATCGAGCCGGGCACCATCTGACGCGGATAGTAGAAGTGCGAGTAATGCCAGTCGTCGCTGTACTTACCGCCTTCGCGCGAGAGGTCCGGGCCGATACGGCGCGTTCCCAGGAAGTGCGGGCGGTCGTACACATATTCACGCTCGTTGGCGGGGATCGCCAGCGAGGTGCCGATCGAGTAGCGCTTGATCTCGCCTTCGAGCGGGCGGATCTGCTGCGTGTGGCAGTAGACGCATCCCTCGCGCTGGTAAATCAGACGGCCGCGCAGCTGCTGCGGCGTGTAAGGGTTATGGTAGTGCGCCTGATCTCCGGCCGGGTTCAGTGTGTTGAGCGACCAGTTTTCATTGAAGGACGGGATGAGCATGGTGAAGGTGAGACCGACCACAAAGGTCAGTCCCACTCCCAGTCCCGTCTTCAGCGCGCTTCGTTCAGCGGTAGGTAGGTTCATAGGTGCTCTATCTTTACGAGTTCGCCTGCGCGGCGGCCGCGCCGCGGCCTTCGGCGACACGGATCTCATCTTCGCTTGCCGGCGGGGCCGGCACGGTCGCGGTCTTGTAAATGTTCCAGACGAACAGGATCATTCCCAGCAGCATCGCGGCGCCGCCGCCGGCGCGAGCGTGCCAGAACGGCTTCATAAAGTTCACCGTCTCGATGAACGGAATGTTCGGATCGTTCCACATCTGGCCCTGCGCATAGCCGCCGACCCAGAGCGCGGCGCTGAACACGATGAAGCCCAGGAACGACAGCCAGAAGTGCCAGTCGGCGATCCCTTCCGAGTACAGCGGCTTCTTGTAAGCGCGCGGAATGGCGTAGTACACGGCGGCGTAAGCGTAGAACGTAAATGTGCCGAAGAGCGCCATGTGCGAGTGGCCGATGATGTAGTCGGTGAAGTGGACCACCGCGCTCAGCGAGCGCAGCGCCTGGAAGGAGCCCTGCGAGCTAACCAGGAAGTAGAACACCGTACCCGCGATGATGAACTTCAGCGGAACGTTGGTGCGCAGCTGGTGCCACTCGCCCCGAATTGTTCCGAAGAAGTTGGTCACGACCGACAGAACCGGGATGAACAGCAGGAACGAGAAGATCGTCGCCACCGTCTGCAGCCAGTACGGGATCGGGCCATAGATCATGTGGTGCGCGCCGTTCCAGATGTAGATGGCACCCAGGGTCCAGAAACCGATCAGCGAAAGCTTGTGGCTGTAGAGCGGCGAGTTCGCGGCCTTCGGCAGGAAGTAGTAGGCCAGTCCCAGGCCGCCGGGCGTCGCGATCAGGCCGACGACGCTATGGCCGTAGAACCAGTTGATGTTCGCGTCGTTCAGACCGCTGAAACCGCCGACGCCGTCCGTGCTGAAGAGCTGCGAGGGCCAGTTGCCGATCACGTACACAAAGGCGGTCCAGAGCAGACATCCCATCACGTACCAGAGAGCGGCGTACATCTGCGTGTACGTTCGGCGCGCGAACGTATTGCAGAGGTTCCACATCAGCATCACCCAGCCGACCAAGAGGAAGACGTTGGAGACGAGAGGATACTCTTCGTACTCCTTGCCCTTGGTCATCAGGAAGATGTTGGTCGTGTTCATCGGATTCAGCAGGCAGTAGGTCGCGATCAGAATGCCGATCGCCCAGACGATCGAGGTCGCCTTGCCCAGCTTTTCACTATAAAGCTTGGTTCCGCAAAGACGTGGGACCATATAGTAGAACATCGACATATAGATCGGCAGCAGCCAGCCGAAGATCATTCCCTGGACGTGCGCGGGACGGATACGCGACCAAGACATCCACTGCACGGAGTAGAAGAGGTCGGGGATCACAAACTTCACGGCGGTAATCACACCGAGCGTGCCGAACATGATCAGGTATCCGAGGCCGACCCACAGCGCCCATTTGACTGCGGTATCTTCATGCTGCAGTCGCTCCGGCGGAGCCGAAGGCTGCATCGCTTTGATTTGTTCGATAGCCATCTTTCTTACCTTTTCTCGATGGACCGCACCTTAGTGAGTCGCGGCCGGAGCGCCGGCGCCGGCAGACGGTCCGCTGGAAGCGGGAGCCGGCTGAGCGACGGGCGCGGGCGACTGAAGGTTCGGACCGGTTCCGTCCGCGTTCGCCGGATTGTTTGGGATCGGCGAAACAGACTGCGGACCGGTTCCGGTGGTCTGCGACGAAGGCTGAGACGCGGCGTCCGGAGCGGACGGCTGTCCGGAAGCGGACGGCGGCGCCGTGGTCGTGTGCGCGGTCACGTCGCCATTGATCGAGGGCGTGATCGGCTTTGGGCTCACCTGCTGGCTGCCGCCCGTATATTCCGCGGCGCCGCCAGCGCCGGGAGCCAGCGCTCCCGCCGTGGCGTCCGGCGCGGCCGTCGCCGCCTTCGGAGCGCTCAGGCTCCAAACGTAGGCGATCACTTCCTTGATCTCGTCATCGCTCAGCGTTCCTTCCCATCGCGGCATCGCCGTTCCCGGCACGCCCTTGTGGATGGAGGTGTTGATGCGCTGGTAGGACATGGACTGCATGAACGGCGCGTCGCGCAGGTTGCGCGGCTTGGGGTTCAGCGACGCGGCGTTCGCGCCGTTGCCGTCCTGGTTAGGACCGTGGCAGCCAAAGCACTTGTTCTGGTAGATACCTTCGCCGTCGGAGATCGCCGACTTCAGCGTCACGCCCTGCGGCAGATCGATCGCCGCCAGGTTGATTACGCTGACGGGATAGGCGCCGCGCTGGTCCAGGTCGGCCTGGATCTTGGCGCGTTCGGCGGCGCTGCCGCCGACGGGCCTGTACGCGCGTCCGGAGTGCGGGCCGAGCGCGCCAAAGGCGAGGCCCAGGCTGACAGCGCCGATCAAAACGATCGTCCAGAAGCCCCACAGCCATGGGCTGACGCGCGTGTCTGCGAGCTCTTTAACGTCGCCGCCGCTGTAGTAATGGAAGCCGCCCGCATCTTCGTCCGGGATCTGCGTTCCATCCGTCGGTTTGGCGGTCTCCACGCGAGCCGTGGGGTTCGTGTCTTCTGCCATGTCTTGAATATTCCTTCGCTAATCGGCGGTTCGGGCGCGCCAAATACCTTGGCGCGCTCCGCCGCTCTGAGAGTTGATTATCGCGTCATCGTGGCGATGTCGGGCGTCTGAGCGCCCTTCGCCTTCAGCTCGCCGGTGGGCATATCCACTTCTTCGCCGACGGTCGTCGTTCCCGCCGGCCGCAGAGACTGATCGTAGAGCGAAAGCGCCTTGCGCTGGGAGTCCGAGAACGGGAAGATCGGCATGATCGACGAAGGCACGAACGCCTGCGGGTTCTCATAGTGCGCCGTGAGCCACTGCACGGAGTGGCGCGAGCCTTCCCAGGTCAGCTGCGGTCCGGCGACGCCGCCCTTGCCGGCCGGATCCTTCGAGGATTCGCCCTTGAAGTTCGGATCCCCAATATAGTGACAGGCGTAGCAGCCGCTCGATTCGAACAGCTTCTTACCGGTCTCGATCGATACGGGCACATCTTCCGGCTTCGCGGTGTTGTAAGACGCGATCTCCGTCATTCGGCTCGATGCGCTGGCCGCGTAGTTGTTTCCCGTTTGCGAGATGACGAACGTCACCAGCGCGTCCACGTCCTGCTGCGCCGCGGCGTCGGGAATATACCCGTGCGTCTTCAGCGTGTCGACGACGTCTGCGTTCTCGATCTTCGCGGGCGTGATCTGCTGCGAGCGCGGATCGACGATGTCGGCTTCCCGGTCTGGATCGTCCGTGTTGTGCTGGCGGGCGGCGAAGAAGTAGGGCATCACGCAGGCCGCCGTTTTATAACGCGGATCCCACAGCTGATGCTCGACGGCTTCCGGAATGGTGCTGCGGCCTTCGTAGGTCAGCTCCGGTCCGATATTGCCCTTGGAAAGGCCCTCGATCTTATGGCAGCCGTAACACGCCTTGTCGCGGAAGAGCTTCTCGCCGCGCGCAATCGTCGTCATCGCCGGCAGGTACGCAATCGAGAAGTCCTTGTTGTCATACTGCGCGTGGCACTGGGCGCACGCGGCGTCCATGTACTTGGCCGCGAGCATCGGGCTCAGCCAGTGCTCCGGGTCGCCATGCGCGTTCTTCTCGATCAGCTCGCGTCCCGAACCATAATGGCACGTGGTGCAGCCGAAGGTCGGGAACGGATGCAGCTTCAGATTTGTTTTCTGAGCATCATAGTCCGTAAGATCCGACGGTGTCAGGCTCTTTTCGGTCGCGACGCCATATGTGAACTTGTCGCCATGGATGACGCCCAGATCGCGGGGCTGGTCGCCCTCAACCGAGATGCCCGGGTGCGCGCCGATCGTCTTGATGACGCGCAGCGTGTCGGGGTGCTCTTCGAGATACTTCGGCAGATCTTCCGTCGAGACCGTCGTGTGATCGATGATCTTGATGATGTTCTCGGCCGTCATCTGCGGATTGAGCAGGCCGACATGGCACGACTGGCAGCGGTCGACACGCTGCTGCGTGGTTCCGTCCTGCTCCGTCACCGTGAACTGGCCGACCGTCACCTGCTTGACTTCAATCACGCTGTCGCGCGTCGCCTGCTTGACTGCGGGGTCTGTCGCCAGCGCCTCCGCAACGTCCTTGTACTGGCCTTGCCAGTACGTAAAGTCCTTGCTATCGGAGTTCTGATTGTTCCAGAGAGCGCGGGAGCCGGTGATACCGACGAGCGCCAGGAGCACAAGGCTCCACAGCACGAACTTCGTCACCATAGACATGGGAAACAATACCTATCTTTTTCGCTATGCGCGCGTCGTTCTTGGGTGTGAAAGACCGAAACTATTGAACTTCCTTCGGCATTTCGCCGGGCCAGAACCAGGCCCAGTTCGGGCCGCGGAAGTAAACGCCGATAATGATCAGAACGATCACGACGACGACATACATCGTCCAGAGCGTGGTGGCGGTGCGACGGCTCTTGGCGAACCAGCGCCCGATTCCGCTGTGGTGACGGTCGACATAGGGAATAGCCATCAGCGCGACGACGACAAGTCCGGGAATTCCCAGACCGCCCCAGAAGGCGTCATACGCGACCAGCTCCTGCAGTCCCAGGAAGTACCAGGGCGCTTTCGCCGGGTTCGGGGGACGCAGCGGGTTCGCGGGCGCCTCCAGCGGCGGCGGGAAGAACACCGCCAGCGCCAGCATCGCGGCGAAGCAGCCGGCAAAGAGCGCCGCTTCGCGGATCAGCAGGTGGGGCCAGGACGAAACCATGTCGTCCGGACCGCGATCGACGCGCGTGGAGGACCCTTTGACCAGCTCCATCAAGCCATAGGTCTTGTTAGGGTTACGCGGAAATATCTCTTCTTCACGAACTCGTTTCATAAGTTATTCCGGGGATTCCTTGGGGCTTGAGATCCCGCCGTCCTTGCGGATGCGCCACATGTGGTAAACGATGAATCCCGTCAGGATGACCGGCAGGACCGCGACGTGCAGCACGTAGAAGCGGATGAGCGCCTCCTGGCCGACGACGTCCGATCCGAGCAGGCCCCAGCGCATCAGATCGCCGATGGCGGGCATCTTCGGCGCGTTGGGCGGAGCCAGCGCATTGATGTGATCCGAAACCCAGTTCGCCTTGCCCGCGATACCCGCGCCGACGGTGATGGCCCAGAAGGCCAGCTGATCCCACGGCAGCAAGTAACCCGTAAAGCCCAGAACCAGGGTCAGAACCATCAGGATGACGCCGACGACCCAGTTGAACTCACGCGGCGGCTTATAGGCTCCCGTATAGAAGACGCGGCACATATGGAAGAACACCACCGCGATCATTGCGTTGGCGGACCAGAAGTGCATGCCGCGCAGGATGCCGCCGAAGGAGACCGCGGAGCGCAGGTCCAGCATTCGGCTGTACGCCTGTTCGGTGCTGGGAACGTAGACGAACATCAGCATCAGGCCGGAGATCGTCAGCAGCAGGAACAGATACATCGAAAGCAGGCCGAGGCCAAACGTATACGTGAAGCGCAGGGCGTGCTTTTCAATCTTGGCCGGCTGGATGTGCAGCAGGAACGAGTTGAAGAACGCTTCCGAACGCTCGCGCTCGGTCTTCGGGAAGGCCGTCGTGCGATAGATCGACTTGTAGATATTGTGTCCGAGGGTCGCGGGACGAAGGTTGTCCCAGACTTCGGGGGCCTGGCGGTAGATCGCGCGGTTGATGCGCGCGAGCATTCCAGGCTGCCCGGGTCGCCGCCCGCCGGACGGCGGGACGGAGCCGCCCTCCGGTTTGACTAACTTGACGCTCATATCGCGCGCCTTTCCTTTTTCAATGCGCCGCCGGCCTCAATCTGGCCGCCGGCCGTAATCTTGCAGAATGCGGTATTCGTGAAACAGCGCCGGACGCTGACAGTCTGCGTTCCGGCGCGGCCGCTTGTCGGCAAAACAGCGATTCCCGATTTAAACAATGTTATAGTAATGTCCCGGGTCGTTCTTCTTGGACTTGTCGACTTCCAGGTCGCCGCTCGGCGTCAGGCTGATGTCGAACCAGTACAAGGCGATCTGCGCGGGACCGTGGGTCACGTTGCCCATGTCGTCGTACTTGGAGCCGTGACACGGACAGTCGAAGCCGGTCGCGGACGCCGCAACGGTGCAGCCCAGGTGCTGGCAAACCATCGAAATGGCGCCCAGCTGCGAACCATGCTTGACGATCGTCACCTTCTGGTCGGCGATATTCTGCTTGACGCCGTCGGTGTATCCGCTCGCCTTACCAATGGTGAATTTGGATGGCGGGCCGTACTGCACGTTCGGCCAGAAGAAGCGGCCGAAGACGCCGGCGGCGCCCAAAGTCGCGATTCCGGCGATTCCCCATCCACTCAAAGAGACAAAGTTGCGCCGCGTCAGCTCCTGCTTTTCGCGGTCGTAGTTCACGGCCATGGTCGAACCTCGAATCCTAACACGCTCGGTCTAAAATTTCGCGTGATTGACGCAATCGCGCTCACGATTCACTAATCGTCGTCTTCGTCGCGAAATACGATGTACTTGGCGTCCTCGGCGTTTTCGAAGGCTCCGTTACGAACCCCCCAAACAAACCCGATCAGCGTTACCAGTCCCATCGCCGCTCCCGCCACGAGCAAAGTCCAAATGCTTTCCAAATTGTCGCCCTCCCATATCGCGGGCTATTTGACACCCTAATATTATACAGTCGCCCAAAAGCCCATGTCAAGGCGACTCCCCGGAGTCTTGTGAAATATTTCGCAAATAGGCAAAAACACGGGAACCGGGGGGCGCCGGAATCCGTATCCTCGCCCGCCATCGGGCAATTGGATCGAAAAACCAGGAGAATTTCGCGGCCGGCGATTCGTGCGCGGAACTACTCCAGCGGGCTGTTTTGCAGAGTCTTCAGCGCTTCAGTGACGTGTTTTTGTCCTTCTAATAGCGACTCGAAGACCTGCCGCACAACGCCGTCCTTGCCGATGACGAATGTCACGCGCCCGGGAATCACGCCCAGCACATTGCGCACTCCGTAAAGCCGGCGGATCGCTCCGTCCTCGTCGCTGAGCAGCAAAAAAGGCAGGCGATTCTTCTCCGCAAACCGCCGGTGCGTTTCGCCGTCGCCCCGGCTGATCCCGATCACCTCGGCGCCCGCCGCCGTGAACGCCTCATAGCTGTCCCGAAACGCGCACGCCTCGGCGGTGCACACCACGGAATCGTCCTTGGGATAGAAGAACAGCACGACAGCGCCGCGCGCCAGGCGCTCGCTCAGGCGCACGGTTTCTCCCGTGGCGGTCGTCGCCGTGAAGTCGGGAGCGCGGTCGCCGGCGGCCAGGGAATGTTTGGGGGAGATTTTATCGTCGAATGGCGGCGTCATTGGGAATCCTCGCGCAGAGAATACCCGATGACGCCGCCCATTGCGGATAAGCAGCCTGGAAGCGGTCTTTATCCCGCTCGGCGCACCACGATCTCGGCGAGGCCGGTGTGCTGCGTGCTCGCCTTGACGCCCGTGACCTTAAACGTGAGCGAAGTGATCGTCTTGGCCGGGAAGTTCAGCGTCAGCGGCGCGATTCCATCGTCCGGCAGGGCGCCGACATCGAGCGTGCTTCCGTCGCTGAACGTGATCACGCCCGAGGTCACCTGATCGGTCGTGTTGGGCCGGTCGTACAGCGCGATCTGGCCGACGGTCTGCGGCGTGTCCCAGGTAAGAGTCAGCGTCGCGCCCACGGTTTCTTCGCCCGAGGACCACTCGGCGGCTGGAGCCGACGGATACCCGTCGGCGACGCCGTCGATCGCGCCGGCGGGCGTGTGTCCATCTTCCGACGAGCTGGCGGTCGCATGCGCCTTTAGCGCCACGTTGTTCGGCTCGGCGATCGCGGGCCCCAGTGGCAGCTTATAGTCGGTCCCGTCGATTTGGAAGCTGACGCGCGGCTCGTACGGCGATCGGGACGTGAGGTCCGCGACTTCCCCGCCCAGCTCATAATAATCCCAGTGTCGCGGCCCGGAAAACGCCGCCTCATGGTAGCGGTGCATGATCGCCACGCCGCCGAGCGCCAGCAGCGCTTCTTTTTGGGCGTCCGTCAGGCCGCTCGTCCCGTCCAGGACTTCCTTCCAGGTCTTGCCGCGCGCCGCCTCGCCGGCGACCCCCTCCACGCGGCGGCTTTGCGCCAACGCGCTCAGGGCGGTCGGATCCACGGCGGCGGCGTGCACGACGATCTTGACCATCTTGCCGATGGGGTATGGCGGCGTGTTGATATGCGTCACGCACAGGTTAGTGTCGTAAAGCGCGGCGGCTCGCTGGCCGTTCACGGTCGCCTCGGTCGCCTTGCGCGTATTCGGGAGCTCGATCGAGTACGCGCGCTGGTCGGGCTGACCGCTGTAGCGCCCCTTCGCGGCGCCGATCGTCACCGTCACCCAGTCGCCATGGCGCACATAGCTCAGCGGGGTGGCGGCGTAGGCTCCCGCCGCGTACTTCTGGCTGTCGCCGTCGTCCTCATAGAGCGTATACGAGCCGGCCTTGCCGTCCTCGCCGGGGTAGCAGCGCACGCGCAGCGTGGTCAGCGGCGTGGTGGCCGGACGCGCCGCATAGGGCTGCATGGGGATCGGGACGCCGCCGCGCGCGTACAGAGGGAATTCGTTGATATCCGCCGAGACGACTTTTTCAGCGCCGCCCTCGTACTGCTCGCCCGTAAAGGTGTTGTACCAGGTCGCGCCCTTCGGGAACCAGACGCTCTGACGGCCAACGCGACCCGGCCCGACGCCGGGCATGGCGATCGGCGCGGCCAGGATATTATCGCCCAGCAGATACTCCTGCCCGTTGTGGTAGGCTTTTTCTTCGCCGGGATACTCCAGATAGAGCGGCCGATTCAGCGACACGCCGGTGCTGTAGGTCTCACGCGCGCTGGAGTAAATGTAGGGAAGCATCTCGGAGCGCAGGTGGAAGCTGACGCGCATGGAGTCTTCGGCCCACTTCGGATAGTTCCAGGGCCGGCGATCCGTGGCGGCGTCGCGCGTGGAGTGCGAGCGCAGCGCCGCCGTGGTCGCGCCGAACTGACACCAGCGGGTGTAGGATTCTTCATTGCGGCCGCCCATATGGCCGCCGATATCGTGCGACCAGTAGTAGCAGCCGACGTTGCCCGCCGTGGACGTGAACGGAACCTCAAAGCCCAGCATCGCCCAGCCGGTATCGGCGTCGCCGGAGAACTGGATCGGGTGGCGATGGTCGCCCCACCCCGCCCAGCGGCTCAGGGAAACCCCGCGCTCGCTGGCGTGCTCGGTGCGCTTGTACAGAAGCTCATTCATCCAGAAGAGATTGGTCAGGTCCGGAACGGAGCGTGTGTAGGGATACTGCTGCCAGTCCAGCCACCAGAAGTCGACCCCGTCGTTCTCCAGCGGCGCGAGCACCTGCGTAAAGAAGGCGTCCATGTACTTCTTACTGCCCGCGTCGAACGGCAGGTTCTTCTGCTGCGCCGGATCTTCGCCCATCGCCTTCATAAAGGGAGCGTACTGATCCTCGTAGGGCGCGACGCCGTCGGCGGGATGCATATTGAGCGTCACATGCAGGCCCTGCTGGTGGAACCAGGAAAGCAGCCCTTTGGGATCGGGGATCAATTTATTGTTCCAGGACCAGCCCGTCCAGCCGTCGCGATGCCAGTCCATATCCATGACGATATTGTCGAGCGGGAAGTCGTGCTGCGTGTATTCCTGCACGACGGCGTGGTACTCATCGGAGCTGAAGGGCCAGTAGCGGGAGTACCAGAGGCCCATCGCGTAACGCCGGGGCAGCGGCGCGGCGCCGCCGATGGTCACCAGGGATTTGAGGGCGCCCTTGTAGTCGCTCCCGTATCCGAACAGGTACCAGTCGGTCCCATTCTCCCTGGGTCGTGAGCGCACCCAGTCCGAGGTCAATAAGGGCGTGCGCGAATCGTCGATCACATACCAGCCGTCGCGCGACAGCAGGCCCTCCCCCAAATCCACCGGCCCTTTGACCTGATCCAGCGTGCGGATCGTGCCGCCGAGGTTGCCGGGATTCGCCGCGCCGGGCGTCCAATCGGCGTACCCCTTGTCGGTCTTGATCTTCGCCGAGAGATTGCCCGGCCCTAGCGGCTTGCCGTCCGGCGTATAGGTCAGGCGGATCGCGCCCGTGTCGATCGTCTCGGAATCTCCCGACTTCGAAAGCTGGAAGCCGTTGTACCGCGCCTTGCGCTCAACGGCGAACAGCGATCGTTCATCCACGAATTTGCCGTCGGCGGCGTACTCAATGCGAATACATTCGGGAGTGATCACCGTGAACCGGGCGCCGGGCGCCACGACGGGATTCGGCGCGGCCTGCGCCGCGCCATGGAGAGCGGAGGCGGCAAACAGCGCGCCGCAAAACAGTAGGGATGGGAAGCGTTGACGGAAGTTACTCATAACGTGAACTTTCACAGGGAAGGGTCGGTGGATCTGGCGTTCGTCATTCCAGCGATTTTGATCTAAAAATACAGGAAATAGAAACGTATGTCAAGGAGGCAAATCATGTTCGAGCATGTCATTTTGTGTGTTTCGCGCCCCGGCGCCCGGTAAGTGATTCCGTTGCGGGATCGTCTCCAGCGCGCATAACCTAACCGGTTAGGTTATGCGTTCGACCATTATAGAGGATCTCTTTTGATCTGTCAACACCGGAATTATCGCCCACGCAGAAGGCGGGCGCGAATACAAGATCCGCGCCCGCCCTCTCCATCACCGCATTGTCGATCAATGCTTGAAGATGGCGAAGTCATGGGCCTGAAGCGAGAAGTTCGGAGGCGACGTGTGGGACTGGCCGCCGGGCGCTCCCGAGGGAGTGACTTCCGTCCAGCCCGTGGGCAGGCCGCTGATCGTACCGCCCACGGCCGAGCCGGATTCATTGATCTCGATCAAAAGCTCCTCTCCGCCCGTCCGCGAGTAGGTCAGCACCTGTCCGGAGGCGGAGTTCGCGCGCCAGACCGTTCCGCCTTGCTGCAATACCGGGTGGCTCTGGCGAAGCGCGATCAACTGGGAATAGAACTGAGGAAACGGGGTTCCGAAGTTCCAGTTGATCTTGGCGTGAGTGTTCACGCCGCCGGCGTTATTGGCGACTTCCATGCCGTTGTAGAGAAGCGGAATACCGGAGATTGTAAAGTTCATCACGGCGGCGTCCATCGCCCCAGCCATGCCGTTCAGCACATTGACGTCCCGGGCGTAGTCCCAGTCGTCCTGAATATTCATGTGCATCATTCCGACCGGAAACTGATTGGCCTGGGCCTGCCAGGTCGTTTGCAAATTCATGGCGCTCGCGCCGCCCGCGACATTCACCATGTTGTCATGCAGCCACCAGCCGTAATCACACTCGAACGGGGCCAGAGCCAGGTCCGTGGATTCGCATTCGCCGAGCATGAGGATGTCGCTTTTGACGCTTTCCAGCGATGAGCGCAAAGAAGTCCAGTAACTCTTTGGGATATTGCGATTGGATCCGCCGGGATAATCAGCGGTGTCGAAGCGAAACCCATCCACGCCGTAATTGGTAATCCACCACTGGAGCATGCTCGTCATATAACCGCGAAGCCCGGAGCTTGCATAGTTTAACTGGGCGACATCGGGCCACGAGCCGGCCTGGACGATGGAGTTCGGATTTCCGGCGTTGCCGTCGCTATGCACATAGTATTCGGGATGCTGCGTGATCAGCGCATTGTCCCAGGAGGTGTGGTTCAGCACTTCATCCAGAATCACTTTCATCCCGGCCGAGTGCGCGGCGTTGATCAGCGCGTGCAGATCCGACGAGCCGCCGAAGCTGGGGTTGATCCCATAGTAGTCGTGGACGCAATAGGGACTGCCGATCGAAGGATGCCCGTTGATCGGCTGGCCGATCGGCGTGACCGGCATGATCCAGAGCACATTGCACCCCATGCCCCGAATTCGGTTAATCTGCGCGGTGACGCCGGCGAAGTTCCCATTCGCGGAGAAGATGTCTGGATAAACGCCATAGATCACCGCCGAATTGATCCACGACGGATGCTGGGCGCTCGCCGGCTTCGGCGAGGCGCATGTCAAAGTCAACATTGCAAAGGTTGCAAACAAAGCGAACGTCAAACGATTTCGTAATGTCTTCATATTTCTCTCCCAATCAGAGCGCTTCCACGCGCTTTTCTTTCTCACGATGATTCTCTCGACAACGCGGCGCCTTTCTCGCCACGGGAATTTGACACTGAATTGCGATAACAACGATAAGATCTTTACATGATCGCTCCGAATTGTTATCGGGCGCAGTGCAATTAAAAATTGCCGAACGTATTCCTATTCTGAAAAGTCGCTCTCGGGATTCACCGCCAGCGCGGTGGAAGCGCGGGCGATGACGTTGGACCGCAAACGGACCTGGGAGCTCACGGGTTTTCCTTGCCAGCCGCCCAGCAGCAATCGCACGGCTTCTTCCGCCATCTGGTCCAGCGGCGGACGCACCGAGGAGAGGCTGAGCGCGGAGGACCGGCTGTCGTCGTCGAACCCGATCAATCCGAAGTCCGCTCCGGCGCGCAGGCCGGCCTCCTCGGCGGCCTGCATGACGGCGTACGCCGTATGGTCGTTGGGCGCGATGACGCCCCAGGGCGCCCCTCGGTCGGCGCTCGCCGCGAAACGCTGGAAAAGCGGCGCGATGGCGGCGTGCGAGGACGCGTCGGCGCGGCGCCATTCATAGGCGTCCGGTCGGGCGGAAGGATGGACGATCTCCAAAGACTCGGCGGGCAGCCGGGCCTGGCGCACGGCCTCCCGGACGCCCGTCTCGCGGTCATCCAGCCAGGCCGCCTGAAACGGTGAGAGGAAAGTCAGCCTTCGATAGCCCGCGTTCAGCAAATGCTTGGCCGCCTGATATCCGGCATAGGTATTGTCGTAACTGATCTGCGTCAGCGGCGGCCGCATCTCATGCCAGGTGATGTAGACGACCGGGACATTGTCGATGTCCACGCTCGATACGATTTCATCGGAAAGGTCGCAGTCATCATGCAGCCCGACAATCACAAACGCATCCGACCCGGCGGCGCGCAGCGCGCTGATCGCGTCGGCCATGGGAACCGTATCGCCGTGAAGGAGCCGGCCGGGGTAGTCCGACGGGCTCTTTGGGTGCCGGTTGAAAAACCGCGACGCGCCGCCGGCGCCCGACATCGCCCGCTCCAGCGTGCTGACGACCTGCCGCGCCCAGTAGCCGCCGATATCCGGCGGATGCAGGGGTTCGATCGGGATCGTCGTCACGATGCCAAGCGTCATCCCCGATGGACGCGCGGCGACAGGAAAGGCCACGGCTTGCGGTGCGCGGGACAAGGGGAGATCGGGACGCGGCGGCGACGCCGTTCGATCCAAAACTTGCGCCCGGGCGACAAACGTGCCGTTGCGATCAAACGATTCCAGGACGCCGTCGGCGATGAGGTTTGCGAACGCCTGCTGCACCGTCGAAAGCGCGACGCCGTATTCCTTGGCGAGGTTATGCCGGCTCGCCAGGCGAGTTCCCACCGCGAGGCTCCCGTCCGCGATCCGCCCGCGAATATTCTCCTCGATTCGCAGGTATGCGGGAACTGGAGACCGGGCGCTGTCCGCGCGCTGTTTTTTGCTGTACTGATCCGTGGTCATGGTGTCATCATTGAGATCGTCGGCACTGTATCGATATGTGTATCAATATACAGCACAATCGATTTGCTGTCAAGCGAATCTGGGAAACACACCTCCCGGGTGTCTGTCTGCACATTGCAGGGGAGGCTTGGGGAATCAGCGAAGGGCGAGGCGAGGCGCGGGGCCGACGGAATCGCGGAGGATCAGCTCCGCCGGCAGCAGCTCCAGCGTTCCCACCGGCGTCGCGTGGCGGTCCGGGTGGGAGACGCGCTCGACGATCTTCTCGACCGCGCGCCGTCCGATGTCGTGATACGGCTGGCGCAGCGTGGTCAGCGGCGGCGTGGTTCCGGCCGACTGCAATTTATCGTCGATGCCGATGACGGACAGATCTTCCGGGACGCGAACGCCGAGGTCGCGGCAGCAGGCCAGGACGCCGTAGGCGATGCTGTCGTTGCTGCAAAAGATCGCGGTGGGACGCTCGTCGACCGGCAGCGCCATCAGGTTTTGCGCGATCTGATAGCCGCCGGCGGGGTCGTAGCCGCACGGGATATCCAGCGCCGGATTGTACCGGGCCTCCAGTTCGCGCAGCCCTTGCAGATAGCCTTGATGGCGCTGCTCGGATGAAAGATACCAAAGATCGCCTTGCAAAAATGCGATTCGCCGGTGCCCCAGCTCTCCCAAGTGGCGCATGATCGACACGCTCGCGCCGAAGTTGTCGATGTCGAGGCGGATGACGCGTGGATCTTCGCGGCTGTCGCCGACGATCGCGAAGGGAATGCGCTTGCGCAGGAGCGGCTCGATCAGCGGGCAATCCTTCAGTGGCGTGATGAGGATCAGACCGTCGCAGTAGCCGTCCGCGAGGATCGAAAGGTTGTCGTAAAGGGCGTCCCAGCTAGGCTCCTGGAAAATGACCGCCTTCTGCTTGCGCTCGCCGCAGGCGCGGCAGATACCGTCCAGAACGCGCCCATAGTATCCGTCAAAGACAAGCGTCTCGGGAACGACGCCGAAGACGACCCCGATGGCGTCCATGCGGCGGCGCTGGAGGCCGCGCGCAACGGCGTTGGGCTGATACCCCATGCGCTGGGCGACGTCCTTTACGTGCTGGCGTGTCGCCGTTCCGATCCGTCCCGTCTCATTCAGGGCGTATGAGACCGTCATCACGGAAACGCCGGCTTCTTTCGCGATATCTTTGATGGTAACCATAGTTTTGCGCCAATTCTATGGTACCAGAATAATTCACTATTCACGAATTTTTCACCTCGCTTTATCGATAAATTTTTGTCTATGTCGCCGATTCTTGTTACGGATCGTCCCGTCACACTTTTTTGCCACTCTCTCTCAATCGGATATTTCAGAGGAATATGCGGGACCGCAGAAAAGTGGGCGGAATGAGAAAACGCGGTTTCCCATTCCGCCTAGAATTCCGCAGAGTTGATGATGATAACTCGAACAGCGAATGGGAGACGTTACTATTTGTAGTTATTCGTTTCCACCTTGAGAGCGTACAGCGCCTGCCCCAGGACACTGACGCCATCGCCGTCCGCGCAGCTGCCCGGGAATGGCGCATTATCAACCGTCCAGTAATTGACGGGAGCGGAACCGCATGGAAAGATCGTAGCCATCGGCTTCAGCGCCTTCACGTGCCCATCAGCGAACAGATAGTTACTGACACCGTTGTGCCCGGCGAACAAATCGTTGTTGGCTCCCGTGTAATGGTTGAGGATGTTCGCGTCCGCATAACCTTCATTCGTCATTTCGAGCACGGCAATTACCTGAGCAGGCGCGTCGACAGACGCCATCGCAACACCCGGTCCGTCCGTATTCGCGAAGAGGGCCGTGCCGTTGTATGGAGTCGATGGATACATGTTGCCAAAATCCGTATTAAAGTAGGGGCTGCTATTGTAATTGGCGCCGTAGCTTATCGGATAGCCATCACCTCCATTGTTCGTACTACTTTTATTGGACGGACACCTAAAAACACCGGTCGCTTTGACGTAAGGGAAGACTACGTTTCGCCATGACACCGCGCCGCCGTTATACTCTCGGGCGGGATATTTCTCGTCGTAGTCCTGCACGTACTGCATAATCGCCAGGCCAATTTGCTTTTCGTTGCTGGCGCAGCTGATCTGGCGAGCTTTTTCGCGCGCTTTGGCGAAGACCGGGAAGAGGATGGCGGCAAGGATCGCAATGATAGCGATCACAACGAGTAACTCAATCAGAGTAAACGCTCGGGCTTTCATAAGAAGATTCCTTTCGAATATGACGGCGGACAGTCTGTGACAAATGCTGGCGAGGATAGCGAAAGATACGACGACAACTCTGCGATTCTCACCTCCTTACCACCTAACCGGTTCGGTAAACAGCCAAAATAAAACTACGGAGCAGGCCCGGACGTATCCCGCACGATCAACGATCCCGGCAGGATCATCTTGCGTCCCGGCATTTCCTCTCCCTTGATATGAGAAAGAAGAAGATCGACCGCTCGCTCCCCCATTTCCTGACCTGGCTGGCGCATCGACGTCAAGGGCGTCTTCGCGGAAGCGCCTTCCCCGCTGTTGTTGATCCCGACCACTGAGATCTCTTCGGGGACGCGAACGCCCCGCTCTTCCAGCGCGCTGAGCGCGCCGAGCGCGATCCGGTCGTCTCCGCAGAACAGCGCGGTCGGGCGTGACTCTAAGGGCCGGTCCAGCAGCGTTATCGCTTGCTTGTAGCCGGAGGCGACGTTGTAGCCTCCATGAAGATCGATCGCCGGATCGTATTCCAGCTGGTTGTCGGCGAGTTCTTCCCGATAGCCTTGCGCGCGCAGCAAGGAGCTTTGGTGAATATCTTCGCCGCGCAGCATGGCGATGCGCTTATGCCCCAGCCCGATCAGATAACTCGTGATCCGCCGTCCCGCATCGATATTATCGAGATCGACGATGGACATATTGGGCTCGGTTCGATGATCTCCGATGATGACGAACGGCGTGCGCCGATAAAAAAGCTGGGCGAAAAAGTTTTCCGGCGCCATCGGGACAATCAAAATCAGTCCATCGCAGAACCCATCGCAAAATGACGGGATATTGGCAATGGCGTCCGACCAGCGCTCGGTATACAAAAGTGTCTTCTGCCGCAAACGCGAATTTTGCGCGACAACGCCGTCGATGATAGGCCCGAGATGCTGGTCGGCGATCAGCGATCCCCAGCCGCTGTAGTCCATGACCACGCCGATCGTGTTCATACGGCGATGACTGAGGCCGCGCGCGACGGCGTTAGGAGAGTAGTTCATCTGCTGGATCATTTCCAGCACGCGCTCACGCGTTTCCGGGCCAGCCGCATCGGGCGTGTTGTTCAGCACACCTGAAACGGTAGCCACGGACACCCCGCAAGCCTTCGCAACATCTCTCATCGTCGTCATAAAGGATACTTGGCCCCGCCGATAACACCAAACCGGTTAGGCGTTATTCAATTATATGATAACTCCGACGAATCTGTCAACAAGTAATTTTTGAAAACCGCCGACCGCCGCAGCCAGCAAAAAACCTCCGTTTCCCTCTTGGGAAACGGAGGCAAGTCTCCGAGTATTTAGATCTTACTGAAGGTCAATGCGGCGCTGCCCGATGCGCCGCCGTTCACGTTCAGATAGCTCGTTCCAGAGGCGTGCTCGTTGGCGCTATCCTCGGGATTCTCGGCGGCCAGGGCGTCTTTTCCTGGAGAGATGCGGCTTGCCTTCAGCCATTTGACATGGCCGTCACACGCCAAATAATTAGCGCCGTCGGTGTGAATGCCCTTGGTTCCTTGATACAGCTGCAGATTCTGCCCGACCGGGTTCCCAGTGACATAATATCCATTGTTCGCCGGGCGTCCGCCCCAAAACTGTTGGTCCAGGGTTGAGGAAGTGGAATAGTCCGGCTGAACGCCGCTCGTGTTGGCGATATCCATTGTGGCCCCGAACGCTTCGCAAAGCAGCACCGTTGAAGCGGGCGCCGCAAGAGTCGCGAGCGCAGTCGTGTGCGCGGTTCCGCCGGAATCGCGGCTGCCGTCACCCACAAGCGAGTCGTTAACGGAGTAGGACACCGGCTTCCAAATTCGGGCGTCGTTTGTGCTGAACGAACTCGGATCGTCAGGACACCGATACAATTCGACCGATTTGACGTAGGGATAAATCGGCTGAACCCACCCGCCGCAGTAGTTGTACGTCGTTGCTCCCAGCGGGAAGGTTTCGTCGTTGTCCTGAACATACTGTATAAAGCCCAGCCCAAGCTGCTTCTGGTTAGAGGCGCAGGAAATCTGGCGCGCCTTTTCGCGCGCTTTGGCGAAGACCGGGAAGAGAATGGCGGCAAGAATCGCGATTATAGCGATGACAACGAGCAATTCAATCAAAGTAAATGCGGACTGACGAACGGGGCTACGTTTCATGGACATAATAAACTCCTCGAAAAGCATGGATAACGATGGATGCAATAGAATCGGTCAAAACACAATCACCGAACCGGTTAGGTATTGCTGAGTTCATTATAGTGCATCTCTTCTCATCTGTCAACATGGAATTTTTGCGGGGCTGGAAACGGGTGAAATCGTGATTTATTCGGCCTTGCCGCCCCGCATTCCATAATGCAAGGCGGCGGCGATTACTTCGCCGGGACCGTCATGAACAGGAAGACCAATCCTTCTGAGAGTGTGGGATGCGTCAGCACCGCGTCCCGTAGGGCGGTGTAAGGAAGATTTCCCAGCATGGCGATCTGCACCATGGAGAGGATTTCGCCGGCGTTCACCCCGAGGGCGGTGAAACCGAGGATGCGATCGTCCTCACCGATCAGCGCTTTCATAAATCCCTGACGCTCGTCCAGGGTGCGAGCCCGTAATACGCCGGCCATCGGAAGCTTCGCCAGCCGGTAGGAGATTCCCCTAGCCCGGGCTTCGGTTTCGTTCAGGCCGACGCGCGCGAGTTCGGGATCGGTGAACAGCGTCCAGGGAACGCTCCGGCCCGTCGTGGTTCGGGAGCCGCCGGCAAGCTGGTCTTTGACGATTCGGAAGTCATCGAATGAGATGTGGGTGAAGAGCGGACTGCCGGCGCAGTCCCCCATCGCCCAAACTCCGTCCGCCGTGGTCTGAAGCCGCTCGTCGACCTGGATATAGCCGCGCCCATCCAGCGCCACGCCGCCGGCCGCCGCATCGATGGATTCGGTATTGGGCGTTCGTCCGGTCGCGACCAGCACATGCGTCCCTTCGACAACGCTCTCCTCGGAAGCCCCCGTAATGGAGACCCGAACGCTCTCTCCCGAAACGCCCTCCACTCGCGTGGCCGACGACGAAAACTCGAATCGAATCCCCTCGCCTTGCAGGATTTCGAGAAGCCCCGCCGACACCTCGGGATCCTCTCCGGCAAGCAGGCGCTCGTCGCGATGGATAACCGTCACCTCCGCGCCAAATCGCCGGAAAGCTTGCGCGAACTCCAGGCCAATATATCCGCCGCCAATGATCATCAGCCGCTCGGGGACGACATCCAGCTCCAGCGCCTCCACATGACTGAGCGGTTTTGCCTCCGCGAGCCCGGGAATGCCGGGCAGGGCCGAGCGCGTTCCCAGGTTCAGAAAGACCTTTTCACCCCGCAGCACGCGCGTTCCGCCGTCCCGCAGAGCGACTTCAAAGGTCCGGGGGCCGACGAAACGAGCGGAGCCCATCAGAAACTCCGCGCCGCTGGAGTGATAACGGTTCTCATGAATCGCGATCAGTTCATCGACCATCTTTCGCTTTCGACGCCGTACGCCTTCCATGTTGACGCGCCATTCTCCGGTTTCGATTCCGAATTCCGACGCTCTCCGAAAGAACGAGGCCACTTTGGCGGAATGGATAACGTTCTTACTGGGCAGGCAGGCCACATTCGGGCAAGAGCCGCCGATCATGGACCGCTCCACGACGATTGTTTTGGCGCCGCTCGGCGCAAGAGTCCAGGCTAGATACTTGCCCGCCTCGCCGCTGCCGATCACAACGTTTTCGTAGTCTTCGATATCGGTCATAAAACCCTCTTCTTGAGAGCGCGATAAATAGAAAAACACGCGATCTGCGCCAAAAGCTACCCAAAGCTAGCAGCCCTAAAACACGGTTTCCCACGCAAGCAGCCCCCTCCTCTCTTTCTGAAAGGGAGGAGGGGGCTAGTGAGGTAGGGGGTTTCCGGTCCCGCAATAAATTACGGAGCTGCTCTGACCCCGCATTGAAATACGGGGCTGGGGATTGCTTCGCAACCGACTGTCCGTCCCGGACAGAAGAGAGTAAGGGATTTAGTTCCAGTCGTCCGTGGTGGTCGGGTCAATCCAGGTTTTGAAAGGCATCACGCCGCGAATATTGTTGACGATCTCCGTGAACGTATCGCCGGACTTGTGCGGCGCCAGGATGGGCGACACATGGACATGTCCGTCGGCGAACGCCAGATTGATGCGCCCCGTATGGCGCGGCTGATTGTCTTCGATGATCCGCCCCGCAAATAGCCAGATGGTGTAGTCGGAGTTCAGGCCGTGATTGGTCAAAAGATTGTCCGGATGTTTGTCGGGGTTGTCGCTGACAGGCGTAAGAACCCCATCGGCCAGCATGATGATCTGCGACGGCGTGTCCACTTTCGCCAGCGGCGCGAGATTCATATAGTGGTTATTGTAGAGATAACCGACCGCCGTATCGGCGCTGTGCGGGTTGTCCGGGCACTGATAAACGGCGTAGCTTTTCACATAGGGAAAGATCGCCTGCGGCCAGTAGGAGAGTTGCCCGTCGCTGACATGAGTGCTCTGCCCATTGTATCCCGAAGGATACGTCTCGTCATTGTCCTGCACGTACTGCATCATCCCCAGGCTCAGCTGCTTGAGATTGGAAAGACACGCAGTCTGGCGCGCCTTCTCGCGGGCCTTCGCGAACACCGGGAAGAGGATGGCGGCAAGAACAGCAATAATAGCAATAACTACCAGCAGCTCGATTAACGTAAACCCTTGTACTTTGCGCTTGGTAACAAACATGATTCGCTCCTTCGTTGGTCGGGTCCCACATACGCAGGACAATAAAAGTCATCACTCATAGAGAGGTGACTGTTTATACCGCAACGCCATCGGATGAAGCACTATGACAAATACTGGAATTTCCGCGCACGGTGAATATAATCTTCGAGTGGGGAGAAGGAGATCCGTCAAATGTGAGACTCACGGCTCTGAACAGGGCGTTCAGAGCCGTGAGTCTGATGCGTAGTGTTTACTTCAGGGTCCAGAGATGGTCCCCGGTGTAATTCTCGGGTGTTTGGAAGATCTCAGCGCCATTGGCCGTGCTCATGCCGTTCACGCCCAGCACCAAGCCGCTGTTCCAGTTGAACAGGGAGAATGAAGAGCCGGCGTCGAGCAGCTGCCAGAGATGATCCGTCGCCCCGTTCGCGCCCCAGATCACGGCGTCGGCCGTACCGAGCGAGCCGCCTGTGATCCCCAGCTCCCGTCCGCTGTTGGTGTTGAGGAACTTGTAGAGGCCGCAGCCCTGATCCTGGAGCTGCCAGAGATGGTCGCCGGTCCCGTTGTCGTCCCACTGCGTCACCAGCGTTCCATCGGCGGTTCCCCCGCCTGACGGCGTCAGCACCTTGCCCGTGAAGCTATTGCTGATTCGGTATGTGGTTCCGGAGCGGACATCCTGGAGCTTCCAGTGCTGGTTCGCGCCGCCGGTGTCTATGTTCTGATCGACCAGCGCGCCGTCGGACGTGCTGCTTCCCGTAACCTCAAGAAGTTTACCGCTGCTTTTGTTGATGACTTTGTAGTAGCCGCCGCCGATGTCCACCAGCTTCCAAAGCTGGTTCGCGCCGCTGGCGTCGTCCCACTGATCGATCGGAGCGCCGTTCGCCGTGCTGCTGGCGTAGTCTTCCAGCAGCCTGCCGCTGTTTTGGTTGACGATCTTGAAGTAGCCGTACCCGGCGTAGACGAACTTCCAGTTATGGTCCGGCGTCCCGTTGTCCGTGTATTGCTGCGCGTTCGCGCCGTTGGCCGTCGACGCGTTCACCACGGCGAGCACCTTGCCGCTGTTCTGGTTGAACAGCTTGTAGTAATTGAGCGGGCTGGTTCCCTGCGGGATCACGACCTGAATATTGTCCAGCTCCGCGCGGTTGGAGCCGTGGTTGAACTGAAGCGTATTGGCGCCGGCGTTCAGAGTGACATAAACGCCCGTCACAAAGGTCGGGCTGAAGCTGCCCCATGCGCCGGTGTACGGATAATTGACCGTGATTGGAGACCCGGTGTTGCCGTTGACGACCAGGCTGTGGGTGGCCGTGGCCGCCGCCGCGCTCTGGTCCACGTTGCTGTTGTTGTCGTAGGCGACCAGCACGGCGTACTGCCCCGCGACGGGAACGTTCACCGTGAACTTGACGTAGCTGCTCGCGGCGTCGAGGCCGCCCACATACTGGCCGCCGGCCGATCCGCCGCCGCTTCGGACCTGCCCGCCGCTGACAACCGCGCTGGCGGCGTAGTAGATGTCGGTATTGCCGTAGGAGACGCCGCTGCTAACGCCCCGGACATTCGCGCAGTTCGGGCCAAGCTCGGCAAGGAGCGTTCCGTAGGGACCATCGTTGCTGACGGTATTGCCTGAGAGCGTCGCGAAGTTATCGTTCGACAGCCAGACGCTCGTGTTGGAATCCTGGCCGCCCACCATGCCCGCCGGCGCAGCGACCGTCCCCGGACCGGCCGGATGCGCGTTGACGAAGGCGTTGCGCGTGATCTGCGTTCCGGCGCCGTTCACTATCGCGATATTGATCGCGTCGTTGCCATAGAAGATGTTGTTTTGAATGAGCGTGTTCTGGAATGTCTGTCCCGTGGACCCAGGATAGTAATACTGGTTGTCCATTTGAATGGCGCCGGCGTTGCGGCCGCCGTCCTTGTTGCCATAGTTCCAGCGCAGGCAGTTGTTGCTGAAGACGTTGTTCTTGATCACCATGTTGTTCGCGTACGATTCCGTCACGATCGCCGCCACGGTGCCGCCGTCGAAGATGCAGTTTTCGATATCGCTGTTGTCCGCCACGATAACGCCGACATCCCGGAAGTTCTGGATGATGTCGTTCTTCATTGTGAAGCCGTGCGATGTATGGTTGATATCGAAGATCCGGTACTTGTAGCCCAGACTGAACGGCTGGCTGAGCGTGACGTTGTACCAGGGCGCGCTGCCGTAGGTGTTGTCGGGCGGGCTGTAACTGACCTGCGTGGAGTTCGAGGTCGCCGTGTCCTGTCCCAGGAAGTTGCCGTTGGTGTCGTAGAAGTAGAGAACGTCGCCGGACGCGACCCCGCCCCAGGTAAACGTAAGCGTATTTCCGCTGGTCGTCCCAACATTCTGTCCCGAGCCGGCGTCGGAATTGATCACGTCGTCGTTCGATCCCTGCCAGGTCGTGTTGGTCATGATCAAGCCGTCGTAGTTATTGCCGGAAAGGATCCCGTCCGGTCCGAGCAGGCCCAGATTGCCGCCGGCGGCGGGCGTCGGCTGATAGACGAAGTTGCAGCTGTCGATCACGATATGGCGGTTGTTGCTCGCCTGCCACATATTCGCATTGGCGGTGCTGACGGTGAGGCTGCTGAATGTCAGGTTCGTACATGTATCGACATTGAAGTAGCGGCCCGCGTAGCCGCGCACGGCCACGTAGTCGCCGTAAACGACGCGCCCGTTCGCCGGGACCATGTCCGTGTTCCCGCCGAGATAAAACCGATACTGGCGGTTCGCGGCGTTCAGCGTGGTGGGCGGCCAGGATTGAACTCCATAATCGCCCGTGCCAGGCTTCCAGCGGCGCGTCTTCTGATCGAAGACCTGGAACGCGTCCGCATAGGCCGACGCTCCCCAGTGGTTGGCGTTGCTCCAGTCCGTGGGGTAGCCGGCGTCCAGGGTGACGTCCATGTAGTTCCCCGTTCCGTCGCTGCCCGTGTTGTAGATCTTGCCTTGCGTGAAGTTCGGCGGGCCGGTCATCTGGAATCCCTGAAACGTGAGGTTCGTGTCGTGATTGAAGTTGATCAGCTGATACGCCGTGTCCGAAAAGTTCAGCTTCACGCCGGTCCCGGAGATCGAGAAGTTCGACATATTCTGAAACACCCAGGCGTAGACATTTCCGCCCGAGGTGTTCACCGGGATATTGTACGTTCCCGCGTTGACCGTCACTCCCGTCGCCCCGGTGTTATAAGCGTTCATAATCGCGCCGTACAGCGCGCCGGGGTTGTTGGGATCGCCGACGGCGACGATGGCCGCCCTCGCTCCAGAGCTGCCCAGAGCGAGTCCCACGGTCAGCGCGAACGCCGACACTCTCACTGATAACTTCATCGTGATCTCCTGTTCTTACGATTGCATTAGTAGCAAAAACACAAATCGACCGTCATAAGAAACGCCGCACGACGTCGCGCGGCGTCTTTCCCATTGCTTGCTTCTTGTGATGATCGGCCCGGACGGATCAGTCGGCCCAGAGGTTCGGCATCTGCGGCAGCGACGGCTATGGATCGCAATTATATCAAATATAACTATCGTATTGATCAACACAAACTGATCAGTGTACGTCGATTTGATTGGCATGACAATGGCATCCAGAACTCTCCTCACTGCTGATCGCTCGTTAGTAAGAGTCAATTTATATCACAGCGCCGGACCAATGTCAATACATTTCCCGAAAATATTCTATTGTTCGTAAAATAGGCGTATTTTTTCAATACAATTATGATACAATTGCTCTCAGTTCAGCCATCATCATGTCAGCAACGCTTATGAAAAATCGTATCGCATTGGAACGTATGGATTTGAAGCGCATTCCCGGGGCGCCGCTGCACGCGCAGATCAACCAGCAGATCGTGAGGATGATCGAGCAGCAGTTTCGCGACGGCGAGGCGTTCTATTCGGAGCAGGAGCTGACGCAGGCCTTTGGGGTGTCGCGCGTCACGATCCGGCGCGCGCTGCAAGACCTGGACCGGATGGGCTATCTCGTCCGCAAGGCGGGCTATGGCGCGACCGTGCGCAAATCCGGAGCTCATTTGACCCAGGAACAGGCGGACGCCGTTCCTCAGCGCGCCGCGCCGGACGCTGGAGGCCGGCGCCTGCGCAGCATCGGCCTGATCGGCTCCGGATGGCAATCCGAGTATATCGCGGCGATGGTCGATAAGCTGACCCGGGCGTGCCTGGAGCGCGGCGTCGAGCTCAAGCTGCGCCTGATGGATCGGGAGCGGCCGGAGGCGGTGCTGGACCAGATCACGGAAGGGCCGGAGGAAGAGGCGCTCCTGCTGTTCGTCGGCGACCGCCTCGCGGTCACCCTCCACCGGACGCTGCGCGAGCGAGGATATCGCACGATCTCGCTGGACACCGCCTCCGCGCACTATGAAGGCCGCGTCGTCGCCACCGACTCCCGCGCGGCGGTCCGCCTGGGCCTGGAGCACCTGTTCGCGCTTGGGCACGAGCGGATCACGCTGATGGTCAATGAGTACTTTCGCGAGGAAGACGTCCAGCGCAAGATCGAGGAGTTTCTGGAGACGATGGACACCCACGGGCTCTCCGGGCGTATCGCCTGCTCCGTCCAGCGTGGATATGAGGGCGGCTACGCCATGATGCCCGATATCTGGCGCGGCGCGGATGAGGAGCGCCCGACCGCCATCATGACCGTTTCCGACGCCGGGGCGTGGGCGGCGCTGCGCTGGCTCCGCGAGCACGGCGTCGCCGTTCCGGAACAAGTGTCCGTGGTAGGCTTTGAGGACGCCTCCTCCAGCCGGTACGTGACGCCGCCGCTCACCACCATCGCCCACCCTATCGACGCGCTTACCGCCCGCGCGGTCGAAATGCTGCTGGCCCCGTCTTGGGCCGAAACCCACCCCGTCCACGAAATGATTCCGCCCGCCCTGGTCGTTCGCGAAAGCACGGGTCCCGCCAGGCAGTGACGCCGCCGTCCCGCGCCGCTGTCATTGGGCGCCGAATTTTGTGATTTCGCGGGAAATAAGTACGCTAAAATTCCATTCGTTCGCTTGTTGACTTGCAATATCAATCGTGATAGAATGCACTCGCGCCGCCGCAAGAGCAGTACGCAGCCGCGTTTCCCACAGCAAGTTCGTGGATATGGCGTTTCGCCGCAGGCACTACCCATCGTCTCCAAATTGCGGCGCAACAAGTCGAAGGAGACTCGCCACTCGTCGAAAGGGAAAAACCATGCTCAAGCTTACGAAGACAACCACCGCGCTCGGCGTTTATGTGCTTTTTGCAACTATTGCGCCACAGTCAGCACATGCCGTTCAGGCGATCGCCATTGCCGGCGACAACACCCCCAATCCTACGATCAACTATTCGGGAGGCGTCTCAGGCGTCTTCAATCTGAACGTCCCCAATGGCTTCCTGCGCAGTAAGATCTCTCCCATGTTCAATCCCAGCGTTAAAATCGTCTTTTCGCCGCTGACCGGAGCCGGGGCGGCCGGCTACAGCTTTTTCCCGGCGGCCCAAGCCTTCGATCAAGTGCTCAGCGGCGGGAAGTTCCAGGTCGTGGATATCCCCACCGGCGTGGTCCTGCTCAGCGGCAGCTTCTCGAACGCCATCCTGCACGGGACCAACGGCTCCTCGTCCCTGGCGCTTACGCTGATGAAGGACAGCGTGCTCTACAACACGCCCTCGCCCTACTTCCCGGTCGGCGCCAGCCCACAAGGAGGCTCGCTCTCACTGGAGTTCGTCTCCACCGCTCCAGTCGCCGCCGCCTCTACCGGCTTCGGCGGTTTTAAAGCGAACGACGGAATTACGTTCGCCATCCACTAGAAGCGTTCGTCCGTGCGCCGGCCGTGCATCCCTTCGTGGATGTGCGGCCGGCTTTGCTTATGGAGCGTAACGGTCAGCCGGCGGCTTCCGCCGCGACTTTGGGGCGGCGGCCGTTGCTGGTTTTGGGTTTGAGATTGGCGGGGGCGGCGGGACCGTCTTCGAGGCCGGGAGGGGCCTGCATGCTGAGGACTCGGGAGATGCCGGGTTCCTGCATGGTGACGCCGTACCAGAGGGGAGCGGCTTCCATGGTGGTGGGGTTGTGGGTGATGATGATGAACTGGGAGCGGACGCCGAATTCGCGCAGCAGTTCGGAGAAGCGTTCGACGTTGGCGCCGTCGAGAGGCGCATCCACTTCGTCCATCACGACGAATGGGCTGGGCTTGACCTGAAGGAAGGCGAAGAGCAGCGCGGCGGCGGTGAGGGCGCGCTCGCCGCCGGAGAGCAGCGCGAGGTTTTGGCGCTTCTTGCCGGGCGGCTGCACCATGATGTCGATGCCCGTTTCGAGAATATCGGCGGGGTTGGTCAGGACGAGATCGGTCTTGCCGCCACGGAAAAGGCGGGTGAATAACTCGTCGAAGGCTTTGGCGACGGCGTGGAATGTCTCCAAGAAGACGCCGCGCGTGGATTCGTCGATCTCGCGGATCGCTTCCAGGAGCTTTTCGCGGCCCTCGTCGAGGTCCGCGCGCTGCTCGGTCAGGAAGGCGTGACGCGTGGAGACTTCCTCGTACTCCTCAACGGCGGCCGTGTTGACCTCGCCCATCGCCTTGATCTCGCGGCGCAGGCGACCGACTTCCTGCGGGGAGCCGTCTGTGACTTCGGGATCCTCCGGCATCGCCATCGCCTGTTCGGCGTCGATCTCATACTCTTCCAGCAGACGCCCGGCGTACTGGCCGCGCTGGACTTCCAGGCGCGCTTCCTTCAGCTCAGCCTTGTGCAGTATTTCGGCGGTCTCGGCGCGCGCGGCGTCCTGGGCGCGCATCTCCTGACCCAGCGCGCCCGCCTGACGTCGCAGCTCCTCGCGCACGACCTGCTGCTCTTCCAAACGGACTTTGGCGATGTCGCGCGCCTTCACCGCCTCGGCGCTCTCGGCGTCCCGGTCTCCGGTCTGGCCTTCCAGGGACGCATGCTCGGCGTGCGCCTCCCGGCTTTGATTGGTCTTGCGCTCGTGCTGGACGGAGATCTGGTCCAGCTCGGACTGCGCGGCGCGCAGGGAGCGTGAGAGGCTGGCGACGCGCTCGCTCTCAGTTGCGAGGTTGATCCGAACCGCCGTCAGATCCCCTTGCAAAGCGTCGCGCTCGGCGGTCAGGGCGCGGATTTCTTCCGTCTCGGTCGCCATGGCGTCGTCGACGCCGGCGGTCTCGACGCCCGCGCTCGCGAGCGCCTCGGCGGCGGCGGCGGCCTGAGCGCGCGCCTGGGCGAGCGACGACTGGCTGGTTTCCATCCGGCGGGCGCTGGCGTCGCGCTGGTCCGCGCTGCGCTTGGCTTCGTTTCCGGCGAAGTCGACCCGGCGGCTCGCTTCGCTGGCGGCGAGCTGCGCGGCCTGCCGCGCGTTCTGCGCTTCGGAGAGGCCCCGGTCGGCGGCCTCGCGCGCCGCTTCGGCGGCCTTCACGTCATCCCGCCGCGCCGACAGCTCTTTCTCACTCGCCGCCAAATCGGCCTTGAGGCCGGCGATCTCGGTCTTGCGGCCCAGGATCTGCCCCGCGCCGCGCCCGTTTTGACGCCCGCCGCTCATGGCGCCGTTCGGAGAGATTAGTTCGCCGGTGAGGGTGACAATTCGATTCCAGCCGCGCGCGACATGCGAGGCGGCGAGCGCGTGGTCCATCGTCTCGCAGATGAAGAAGCGTCCCATCAGGGTTTCCAGCGCGGCCCGGTAGCGCGGCTGAAATTCGACCAGCTCCAGCGCCGTCCCCAGCACGCCGGGCATCGCGGCGGCGCGGCCCAGCTCCAGGCCGTCGCGGTGGGGTCGCATGCGATTCAATGGGAGGAAGGTGGCGCGGCCGGCGCGGTTCTGGTAGAGATAATCGATCGCGGCCTTGGCGTCCGCTTCGCTGTCGGTGATAATGTCCTGAAGGCTGCCGGCGAGGGCGGTTTCAAAGGCGACTTCGTAGCCCGGCGGCGCGACGAACGCGTCGGCGACGACGGTGAAGTTTCCCTGCAAATGTCCGCGCTTGCGGGCGTCGGCCACGGCGCGGACGCCCTGGTGGTATCCTTCCTGGGCGTTCTCCAGATCTTGGAGCGTGCGCAGGCGAGTGCTGACGCCCACGGATTTGGACTGCGCCCCATTCAGCGCGTTCTGCGCGGTATGGACGGCGAGCCGCGCGGCGTCGCGCGCGGCCTGCGCGTCAGCCACCGCTTTGTCCGCTTCGGCGAGCGCGGCGCGAGTCGTCGTGACGGCTTCCCGGGACGCCTCGACTTCGGCGACGCGCAGGCGCGCGTTCTCCGCGTGCCGCTCCCACTCTTCTTTCAGAGTCGGCAGGCCCGATTCCAGCTCGGCGACGCGCGCCTCGGCGCGGGCGAGATCGGCCTGCCGCGCGGCCTGCTGCCGCGCCAGCGCCAGCGATTCCTGCCGCCGCCGCTCGCTTTGTTTGGTGAGCTGCTGGATGCGCTCGGTCAGGCCCTGCCCCGCGCCCTGCTGGGAGCCGACCTGCGCCCGCAGCGCCTTTTCCGTCTCCTGCGCCGCCTCCAGCTCCTTGCGGATCTCGTCCAGCTCGGTGGACAAACGCGTGCGGCGGGACAGCAGTCCCTCCAGCTCTTGAGCCAGGAGATGCAGCGAGGACTCGAGGCCCTTCGCCCGCTGTCCGGCGAGCGCGCGCTGGCTTTCCGCCCGTTCGGCCTGTGAGAGCGCGCGCTGGTGCTCGTCGCGCCGCGTCTCCAATTCCCGTTCGGCTTCCGCGAGCCGGGCGCCGATCACCTGTGAGCGCTCCTGCGCCTGGGTATTGCCCGCATCCTGCTCCGCGAGCTTCGCCTGCGCCGCCGCGCGCGCCTTGCGTGTGGCCGCCAGCTCGTTTTCTGCCCAGCGCAAGTCCACGATCAGCAGATTGGTCTCGATCGCCCGCAGCCGCGTCTTCAGCTTGATGTAGATCGCCGCCCGTTCGGCCTGCTCGCGCAGCGGCTCCAGGCGCCCGTCGATCTCGCCGATGATATCGCGCACGCGCTGCAAGTTCGTCTCGGTGGACTCCAGCTTGCGCATCGCCTCGCGCTTCTTCACGCGATACTTCTTGATGCCCGCCGCTTCTTCAAAGAGCCCGCGCCGGTCCTCGGGGTTGACCGACAGCACGGCGTCGATCTCGCTCTGGTTGACCAGCGAATACGCCTCGCGGCCGACGCCCGTGTCGAGAAACAGCTCGTAAATATCTTTGAGACGGCAGGGGACTTTGTTGAGGAAATACTCGCCGTCGCCCGTGCGATAGGCGCGCCGGGTGATGGTGACCTCATCGAACTTCACGGGGAGACCGCCGTCGGAGTTGTCGACGGTCAGCGACACCTCGGCCATTCCCATCGGGCGCCGCTTGTCGCTGCCCGAAAAGATCACATCCGTCGCGCGCGTTCCGCGCACGGCCGAGGCCTTCTGCTCGCCCAAAACCCACAGAATCGCGTCGGCGATATTGCTCTTGCCGGACCCATTGGGACCGACCACCGCCGTGACGCCTTCGGAGAACTCGATGAGGGTTTTGTCCGCGAACGTTTTGAAGCCCTGAAGTTGGAGGCGCTTGAGGTGCATTGCTCTGAGAATTATAGCAGAATCACAGAGAAGTGTCAAAGAGCAAGCAGGCGGGCGGCTTTATCAGGCGGAGCCGACGCGGCGATACGGAAAACATAGCGCATCGAACAAGCTCTCTCGGTCGCGACGCAATCCCGTTCATCCATAAGCGTGCGAAAGTCATGAGGTCCGACAATGCGGTATCGAACACCGGAGCCGGGGCGGCTCCTCTCGTATTTGACACTGGCGGCGCTGCCGATACTGGCCCTGAGTCTGCTTTCATTCCATCGCCAGCTCCATTCCTCCACGCCGCTGCGCGGCGCAAACGCGCGATCGGGCCCGGCCAGCACGCTTGTGACCGGCGCATCCGTCGCGGCCCCGATTGTCGTCCTTGGGAATGGGCCGGGCGCATCCCACGTCCGCGCTCCCGGCGACGTCCAGATCGTGGACTCGCATGGCCGCGTCGTACTTTGCGCGAAGGAATCGAGACCCGGCCTCTTGTCAGCCGAGCGCGGGATATCGCTGATGAACACCGGGGCAGCCATTACGGTCGCCGGCCATTCGTTTCCGCTCCTCGTCGTGGGACTGTCGCGCGGCGCGGCGCTGTTCCCAGGCAAGGAGTATGCGCTGGAGCAGATGACCCGAAGCGCGCTTCAGCCGGGATACACGCTTCTCGAAATCGAAGCGCCCTCCGCGCCGCCCACCCCGCCGAAGCGCCGATAGCGAGCGTCGATGCGGAAGATCGCGGCGTCAGACCTCGACTCTGTCGGCCGCCCGCAGGCGCTCGATATCGCGCATCGGCGGGTGGCCGAAGAAGCGTTTGTATTCGCGGCTGAAGTGCGACGTGTCTTCATAGCCCACGCGGAAGGCGGCGCTGGAAGCGTCCAGGTCCTCGCCGAGCAGCAGGCGGCGCGCCTCCTGAAGCCGCAGATTCTTCTGGAACTGCAAGGGGCTCATCGCGGTCACGGCCTTGAAATGCTCGTGGAAGCCAGAGGGGCTCATGCCGAGGTCGTGCGCCAGGCTCTCGATCCGGAGCGGCTTGTCGAAATCATGCCGCAAGCGCTCGATGGCGCGGGCGATGCGGTCGGTATGACCGCCCAGGACGGCGATATGCCGCAGCCGCGCGCCCTGATCGCCGGCGAGCAGGCGGAAGATGATCTCGCGGGTGATCAACGGCAGCAGAACCCGCGCCTCGGCCGGCGGGGCGTCCACGAGCCGCACGAGACGGACCGCGGCGTCCAGCAGGCCCGAGTCCAGCGGGCTCACGTTCATAGCGCGGACACGGTTGACATCTCTTCGAGGGGACGGGATCTCCGCTTCGAGCATGACGGACGCGACGGTCGCGGAATCGAGATTCAGACGCAGACTCAGGTACGGCCGCTCCGGCGACGCCTCCACAAGCTGGCTCACGGCGGGCAGCTCGACCGTCGCCAGAAAGTACTTGTAGGGATCGTATCGATAGCGTTCGTTCCCGAGAAGAATCTCCTTGGCGCCCTGCGCGATGACGCAGAATGATGGCTGCGTCACGTTATGGTGCGGTCCCGCGATCGAAGACATCCGGTTCAGGCGCAGCCCCTTCACCGGCTCATCGGTTCCATCGATGGGAATGGCCCGCGCGATACGCTCCACCAGCTCCTCCCGATTGACCTTCTCCCTCAGCTCCGCATTGGGCTGCGTCCCATGGGACCGGTCCGTATCCTGATTGTTCCCCGCCTCGTTTATGAAATTCATCGCCGCGCCTCGCTTTGCATTCGTCCAGCCACTTTTTGACAAATCTGGAGAATCGTTCAATCATTCCCGAGGAATGTTATACCTCCGAGACCTCCCTATCGCGTAAAATAAGAGAGACACGGTAAGGAAATCCAAAGCCGTATGGAGTTTTATACAATTGAGCGTGAACTACGCTCGAAATGGGAATGGATACGAGGAGCAAAAAATGCAAAAGCGCACACTCGGAAAAAGCGGCCTGGAGGTTTCGGCCATCGGCCTCGGCTGTATGGGCATGAGTTTTGGCTACGGTCCGGCCAAGGACGAACAGGAAATGATCTCGGTGCTCAAGGGAGCGGTTGACCTCGGCGTGACGTTCTTCGACACCGCGGAGATGTACGGCCCGTTCGCCAACGAGATACTCGTCGGCAAGGCGCTGTCGCCCATTCGCGGGCAAGTCGTCATCGCCACCAAGTTTGGATTCGACATCGACGCCAACGGGAAGCCGACCGGCGCTCTCAATAGCCGACCCGAACATATCAAGGACGTCGCCGAAGCGTCTTTGAAGCGACTGAACATTGACGCCATCGACCTGTTCTACCAGCACCGGGTGGACCCAAACGTCCCCATTGAAGACGTGGCCGGCGCGGTGAAGGAACTGATTCAGGAAGGCAAGATCAAGCACTTCGGCCTCTCGGAAGCCGGAGCGCAGACGATCCGCCGCGCACACGCCGTACAGCCCGTCACCGCGCTTCAGAGCGAATACTCCCTCTGGTGGCGAGAGCCTGAGACGAAAACCATGCCCACGCTGGAGGAACTCGGCATCGGGTTCGTCCCCTTCAGCCCACTGGGGCGTGGCTTTTTGACGGGTAAGATCGACGAAAACATCACTTTCGACAGCTCGGACATCCGCAGCCACAACCCACGCTTCACGCCGGAGGCTCGCAAAGCCAATCAGGCCCTGATCGATCTGATCGGGAGCATCGCGGGAAAGAAGGATGCGACGCCGGCCCAGATCGCGCTCGCGTGGATCCTCGCACAGAAGCCATGGATCGCTCCGATCCCCGGAACCACCAAGTTAGCGCGGCTCCAAGAGAACGTCGGCGGGGCCGCCGTCGAACTGACGTCCGAAGACCTTCGCGACATCGAAGAGGCCGCCTCCAAGATCGAAATCGAGGGAGCGCGGTACGCAGAAAGCTCGGAGCGGATGGTCGATCGCTGAGCGGCCGGGAGCGGATCGGCAACAGCCATATCGTTCGCGTTCGCACAGACAAAGCAATGGGCTAATCAAAGGCGACGGTCAACGACACGATCGCACATAAGGAGAAAAGATGGAGATCAAACGAAACGGATCCCGGCCTTCCGGCAAGGGGCCGGCGGATTATTTTACCGGGACAGTGCGGATCGATCCACTGTTCCAGGCCCCCCACCCGGCGCGCGCCGGCGGCGCGACCGTCACCTTTGAGCCGGGCGCGCGCACCGCGTGGCATACCCATCCGCTGGGCCAGACCCTGATTGTGACGGCCGGGCTTGGACGGGCGCAGCGTGAGGGCGGTCCGATCGAGGAGATCCGTCCGGGCGATGTCATCTGGTTCGCGCCGGGCGAGAAGCACTGGCACGGCGGATCGCCGACCACCGCCATGACGCACATCGCCATCGCCGAGCAGGTCAACGGCAGCCCCGTCGACTGGCTGGAGCATGTCACCGACGAACAGTACGACAATCAGGAACAGAAATCGTGACCAATAACATCGAAGGCAAGGTCGTTGTCATTACAGGCGCCAGCAGCGGACTGGGCGAGGCGGCCGCCCGTCTTCTTTCCGAGCAGGGCGCAACGGTTGTGCTGGGCGCGCGGCGCGCCGACCGTATTCAGGCGCTTGCGGAAGAGCTGAACGCCAAAGGCGGCAAGGCGCTCGCCCAGGCCACGGACGTTATCGATCGCGATCAGGTAAAGGCTCTGGTGGACTCCGCCGTGAGAACATACGGGCGTATCGACACGATCATCAACAATGCCGGACTGATGCCGCAGTCGCTGCTGGAGGCGCTCAAGATCGACGAGTGGGACCGCATGATCGATGTGAACATCAAGGGCGTGCTCTACGGAATCGCGGCGGCGCTGCCTTATATGAAAGAGCAAAAGTCCGGGCATATCATCAATGTCTCCTCGGTCGCCGGTCATAAAGTTCGCCCTGGAAGCTCGGTCTATGCGGCGACCAAACACGCCGTACGCGCGCTTTCCGAAGGACTGCGCCAGGAAGTAAAGCCCTACAATATCCGAACGACGATCATCTCGCCCGGCGCGGTCGCCACAGAACTGCCCAGCACCATCACCGACACGGAAACCGCCGACAGAATCCAAAAGTTCTACAACGAGGTCGCGATTCCCGCCGACGCGTTCGCCCGAACGGTTATCTTCGCCATGAGCCAGCCGGAAGATGTGGACATCAACGAAATCCTGTTCCGGCCCACTCGCCAGGAACTTTAAGCATCCCGATCCGACGATGCAAGCCGCTTCGTCTCATCTTCACGAACGAAAGATCACGCATTCCGCCTCGGCGCTATCCGCCCCGCAACCTCGCGCAGGGTGGACGCCGCCGGCTCGGGAATGCCCGTCGATGGATCCATCAGTACGGCGGAGGCGACTTCACGCCATCGGTCATGTCTTTGATCGAAATTGGTCAGTCCCAGAAGCCATTCCTCGGATTCCACTCGCCATATCTCAAGCCGCCCACGCGCTTCTTCCGCAATGACCCAATCCGCGAGCATCTGCAATTCCTTCGCATTGCTCCCCTTTTCGAATTGGGTCACACGCAGCAGCAGAATCGCCATCGCAAAAAATGGATACTCATACTTGTCAGAGGACATACGCAAAGTCCGCCAATACAGTAAGCGCAGAGCATGATCCACAGCATCTGCTCCCAACCGTAGAGCGCTGGCGATAAATTGGATCAGCGTATCATTCTCTTCCGTGATATAATCCTGACTTTCCACATCATCGGCCGCTCTTAACAGCACGGCGCAGGAGAAAAAACGTATCCAGTGGCCCCGCTCGCCGCGCGCTTGTGGTTTCCAGATAAGCCCGGCGCGGTTCATTTCATTGTTCGGCCCGAGGTTGTGCGGTTTCCACACAGGATCGTCAGGTTCAGACCATCGCCTCAGGTGTAGCGCCTCTCGGGGAAACCAAGGAAGTGGATCTGGAATCTTATGTCCATCGCGGATTGGAACCAGTGCGGCAAAGTACTCCTCTTCGTTCAAGCCGTAATCGGCGTAGGCGATATCCCGAAGCATAGAGTCATCAATGATCGGCTTCAGCCATTCGAGCAGAGACGTACTGGATGGGGAAAGGCCTTGGAGCAGAGCTTCTATTGTGGGATCTATCATTATTCTCTCTTCCATGACATCGATAACGGTGGGAATTTATGTTTCGAGTTGAGAAGATCTTCGTATATTCTCAGGAGAGAAGCGAGTGGAGATAAGCGGCCGATCCTATCAGCGTGCTGACTGTTACCCAGACCCATCCGTTTGTCCGCGCCGACGACTTCTGGCTCATTACCAGGTAAAAGCTCAGGATGAAGGATAGCAATCCGCACAGAGTGGCTAAATCCGTCTGCCCCGTGCAGAAGAGAAGGACGCCCAAGCCTGTGGCGATCCACATCGCATAGGCAAAGGGCATGCCGGCTCTGCGCTGGGCTTCCTGATCCTGCAGGGGTTCTTCGCTTCGAGTCTCCGGAGCAATCAAAGGGTGAGGAATATCCCAGAGGGAGCCGCTCTGCGTACGGCGTAGCGCATTGCGCTGACATGCAATGCAGGCGGTTTCTCCCGCCCGCACCAGGGCTCCGCAACAGATGCAGGAGGGACGGATGACTGACAACACCTTTTTGATTCGCGGCTTTGCGGCCCGGTTCTTACCGCAGCACGGGCATTTCAAATCAGCCGGCTCCATGGGATTGCCGCATCCGGAGCAACGGATCAAACTTATTGCGGAATCGTTGGAACGGAACGTCATTTCGCCAATCACCTCATGGGCATCCCCGCGCGGAAGCATATGGACAAGGCGGATTCTACCTCGAAACCGACGATTCCGTTTGTACGGACGCAGACACACTACTCTCAGTCAACACACCAAAATAAAATGACAGATATTGACTTTTGTCATCACGCGGGTATAATATCCCTATTCTTGCCTTGGAGGATCACACAATGCAAACGCGACAGCTGGGAAAAAGCGGACTCGTCGTTTCGGCGGAGGGTCTGGGATGCATGGGCATGTCGGAGTTTTATGGGGCGACGGATGATGCGCAGTCCACGGAGACTCTGCGCCGCGCTCTGGATCTGGGCGTGACGTTTTTTGATACGGCGGATATGTACGGCGTCGGGCGAAATGAAACGCTGGTGGGGAACGCGCTTCGGGCGAAGCGCGATCAGGTGGTGATCGCCACCAAGTTCGGCAACAAGCGTGCGCCGGACGGGTCGCGCCTGGGAATTGACGGCTCGCCGCAGTACGTGCGGGAGGCGTGCGACGCCAGCCTGAAGCGGCTCGGCGTCGATACGATCGATCTTTATTATCAGCACCGCGTGGACCCCAAGACGCCGATTGAGGACACCGTCGGCGCGATGGCCGAACTGGTGACGGCGGGCAAGGTCCGCTATCTGGGGCTTTCGGAGGCGAGCGCCGCGACAATCCGGCGCGCCCACGCCGTCCATCCGATCGCAGCTCTGCAAACCGAGTATTCGCTCTGGACCCGCGACGTCGAAGCCGACATTTTGCCGACCGTACGCGAGCTGGGAATCGGTTTCGTTCCCTACAGTCCGCTCGGGCGCGGCTTCCTCACCGGCACGATCAAAGACACCAGCAGCTTCGGCGCCGACGACTTCCGCGCGACCCGCTCGCCGCGTTTCCAGGGCGAGAACTTCGACCGCAACCTGGGGATCGTCGAACAGATCGAAGCGCTCGCCAAAGAAAAGGGCGTTACGTCCGGACAGATCGCCCTTGCCTGGGTGCTGGCGCAGGGTTCGGACATCGTCCCGATCCCCGGCACGCGACGGATCCCCTATCTCGAAGAGAATCTCAAAGCGCTGGAGGTCACGCTGACTCCGGACGATCTGGCCCGCATCGACAAAATCGCGCCGCTGGGCGTGGCGGCGGGAACGCGCTACGAGGAATCGGGAATGACGGCGGTGAATATCTAACGCAACACGTTTCGCGAGGTATTCCATGACCCATCGCCGCCTTCGGCCGCCGCACTTCGCGGCGGCCACTTTCGCCGCTGCTCTGACGCTCTCTTTGGCGAGCGCCCAGGCGCAAAATACGCCCATCCTGCCGCTCGCCACGGCGGACTGGACCGCGACCGACGCGCTTGGCCGCACCCTCCCCTCTTACGCGCAGACCGGCGGCCCGAAGGCGAACCGATGGGTAGGAATCTTCTACTGGCAGTGGCATAGCGACGATCGCTATCTCCCGCAGTACGACATGACGGAGTTCCTGAAGTCGCACCCGCGCTTCATGGATTTTCAGGCGCATCCCGCCGGCGGCCCCGACTTCCCCACCTACTACTGGGGGCAGCCTCTCTTCGGCTACTATCGCTCCACCGATCCCTGGGTGATCCGCAAGCATCTCGTGATGCTTGCCGACGCCGGCGTGGACTTTCTCTTTCTCGACTACACCAACGGCAGCGTCTACGACAAAGAATTGCAGGCGTTTATGGGTGTGGCGCGCGATCTCAAATCGCGCGGCGTCGCCGTCCCCAAATTGGTCTTCTTCCTGAACTCCGAGCCCGAATGGAAGATCGAATCGCTCTACAATCACTGGTACAAGCCCGGCAAGTACGACGATATGTGGTTCCGCTGGCGGGGCAAACCGCTGATGATGTCGCCGATGCCGACGGATGAAACGAAGTTCCGCGAGAAGTCGCCGCTGGCCGACATCCAAAATTACTTCACGTGGCGGCCGACGTGGGCGTTTCAGGACGCCGCCAAGGAGCCGACCAAGTGGCGTTTTCTGGAGGAGTTCCATAACGGAAAGGCGCAGCGCCCCGCGTTAGGCCCCGACGGTAAGATCGAGCAGATGGTGGTCAGCAAGTCGATGGGGGGGCCGCTGTGGGACAACATGAAAACCGGCGGCGTCAGCGCAAAGCCCGGCCATATTCCCTCCTACGACGATCAATGGACTTCCAAGGAAAACGCACGCGGGATCTTCTTTCAGGCGCAGTGGGATAACGCCCACAAGGTCAAAGCCCCGATCCTGCTCGTCACCGGCTGGAATGAGTGGACGGCCTCGGTGTGGGAGACTCCGGGCGTCGTGATGCTGGGGAGAAAAACGGCGGCGGGCCAGGGACATATCGTCGACGAGTTCAACAGGGACTTCAACCGCGACTTAGAACCGATGCGCGGCGGCTACGGCGACGATTACTACTGGCAGCTCGTCGCCAACATGCGCCTCTACAAAGGGATGGAGCCGCCCCAGAAGCCCTCCGCCCCGCAAACGATCCGCCTCACCGGCCCGATCACGCAGTGGAGCGCCGTGCGCCCGCTCTACAAGGATGCGCCCAACGACACCGCCACGCGCGATTTCGACGGCGCTCCCAAGAACACGCACTATACGGACAGCAGCGCCCGCAACGACATCGCCTTGGCGCAAGTCGCGCGCGACAGCAAGAACGTCTACTTCCACGTTCGCACGGCGAACACACTCAGCGCGCCCGCCGGCAAAAGCTGGATGATCCTGCTGATCGATTCCGACCACAACCCCAAAACCGGTTGGAACGGTTACGACTATCTCATCAACCGCAATCGAACCAATGGAGAATGCACGATCGAACGCAATGTCGGCGGCGTCTGGAAATGGAGCGCCGTCGGCTCGGCTCCGATTCACTGGAGCGGCCGGGACCTCACCCTCGCCATCCCGCGCAAAGCTCTCGGCCTCGGCCCCCGTCAGCCTGTAAACCTCAACTTCAAATGGGCCGACAACATCCCCGAAACGCCCAATATCATGGACTTCTTCAGCAAAGGCGATGTCGCGCCCGACACTCGGTTCAGCTATCGGTACGCCGGCAACTAGCATGCGGCTGCGGAACGTGCTGAATTTCCACACGGTCAGCGGCTACAGAAAACTCAGCATTCAGAAGCAGCGCTCGGTATTCGAACGCTGCTTCTGGATGCAAATCCATCTCTTCGTAAAGCCACCATTCATCCAGCATTGCGTCCAATCCGACAACGCTTTGCACGCCATGGAACGTTAATGTCACATCGCCAATTGGCTCACAGACGCCGCCACGCGTATCCAGCAAGATCTGGAGCGTTTTCCCATCGAAGTGGACATTCTTGACAATTCCGTCGTGAAATGTCGTTAGCGCCAAATTTAGAGCATCATCGCTCAAGCGTGGTTTGATTTCCTCGAAATGCGTCCGCAAGGCGATACTTGCAGCTTTCCAGGCTTCTACTGCTGCGGTTCGCCCACTCGCCACGCACGCTTCTTCCCATGCCGCCTCCGCATCTTCCGCTGTTAAGTTCTCACTCGGTTCAAATTCCGGCTGGCTATCCTGGAGCCACTGGTACAGATCGCGTGTAAAGAACTTCAATGGTTGCTTCTCCTAAAGAGCCTCGAAAGAATTACCGGCGCTGGGTGAGAATCACGCCGACGAAGACGAGGATGACGCCGAGGAGGCGGGTGGCGGTCAGGGGGAATCGAGGGATGCCGAGGAGGCCGAAGTGGTCGAGGATCATGGCGCAGACGAGCTGGCCGAAAATGGAGATGACGACGACGCTGCCGGCGCCGATGCGCGGGAGGGCGATGACGGCGGCGCTCACGATGAGCGCGCCGCAGAGGCCGCCGAGGTAGGCCCACCAGGGCGCCTCGGCGAGGCCCGCCAGACGCGGGCGACCGGTGACGCCGCAGAGGACGAGGATCAGCAGGGTCACGGCGCCGACGGCGAACGAGACCAGGGCGCTCATCAGCGGCGAGTCGACGGCGTTCTTGAGACGGCTATTAACAACCGATTGAAAGGGAATGGCGGCCCCAGCAAGGGCGACAAGGGCGAAGATCCAGTTGCGCATGGTGAGCTAGCGTTCCCCAATGGACGCCGCGTTAAACGCAAGGGTCAGGATAGCATGCGCCGGCGTCGGATGATGCTGTATTCCGATGAGCGGGGGAAAACGGCGATCGGCCTTCCTGGATATTCGCAAGACGGGTGCGGATATTGCCGCTCATCGCGATAGGAATACGCCGCCGGCGCAGCATTCCCTCATAGAGAATAACCGCATCCTGCGTGCGAAAGCCTTGCTCGTAAAGGTTCGCCAGCCGATACTGCGTTAACAACAAATAGGAGCTGCGGACCAAGTACAGGAAGTACTCCAGCCGTTCCAGGAGCGCGGTCGCCTTCAGAATATTTCCACGCGCGACGCAGTTGGCCGCCCGAGCGGAAAGCACATAGTAAAGAAACCGATCAATTCCGAGACATTTGAAGAGAATCGAGAGTGATATTAGTATTCTCATGAGGAGCCCTTCGCTGATTGCGTGCATGAGGAATACCAACATTATACAATATGTTTACCAGGTTAATCAATTTCTCCGGGGAATCGTTATGAAAAGAGTTCGTCCAATTTGGCGTGCGCAAGGCGCGCGAAATGGGTGTCGATCTTCTGGTCGACCGCCTGGGTAAACGCCTCCCGCGCCGCCTGGGATTCGCCCAGGGCAAGCAGGGATTCGCCGAGGAAATAGTAGCCCTTCGGGAATTCGACGGGGTCGGGGATCATGGCGAGATACTGCCGCCAGAGGTCCCGGCTTTGTTCGTAGTCGCCGAGCAGATAGACCGCGCGGGCGATCGATGCGGCGAGTGAGAGGGCCGTACCGCGATCGTGCGGGAATTTCGCGATATGGGATTCCAGAAAGGCGATCCCCTGCGCCGCCGCCGCACGCTTGCCCATCGATGCGTCGAGCCACGTGCGCAGGCTGTGACACCAGAGGCTCAGCTTCTCGTCGCACATAAACTCCCGCTCCGCCTTGCGCAGATGCGGATCGGCCTCTTCCGGCCGGCCGGCGCCGAGCAGCGCGCGGGCGCGGCCGAGCGACACCACCGCCAGATTGCGCTGCTGGAGCGTTGGAACCCAGATGCCGGGCGCATCCGCGCAGGCGTCGAACGCCTGAAGCGCGCCGTCGAAGTCCCCAATCGTCTCCAGACACTCGGCCTTGGACATATTCGCCGTGCGGCCCGCCTTGGCGCTCAGAGCGATGGCGCGGTCCACCGTTTCGATCGCCTCTACAAATCGCCCCTGGCGCTTATGGATGCTGGCGAGAAAGGCGAGCGCCTCAGCGGCGTCATCTTTGTTGTTCTTCGAAAGGGCGATCTCGTAACGCTGCTGCGAATGGTGCTCCGCCCGCGCGAAGTCGCCCATATTGCTGGTGGCGACCGCCGCCATGCCGTGGATGGAGGCCCCGACATCGCCCAGACATCGAGTCGTCGTCGCCTCGTCCGTCCACCGAATCACCTGGTCCATACGGCCCGCGTTGAACGACGCCACGCAGAGATGCCCCAGGAAGATCGCGCGCGTGATCTTGTCGCTCAGGGGGGTCGCCGATAAACCCTGTTCGTACGCCACGCACGCCTCCGCGTACTTGTTCTCGCGCTCCAGCAGCATCCCCTCGGTCCGCCGGCTTGCAGGATCGGCCTCCGCCCGGTGCGCGCGGTCATGCGCCTCAAACCGCTCCGTGGCGGCGTCGGACGACAGTCCTAATCCCTCCCAGCAGTCGGCGAGGCGCAGATGGATATCGCCCTCCAGCGACGGCGTCAGCCGATGCTTGAGCAGCGATTGGTACAGGTCTACCGATTCGCGATACCGCTGCGCCTGCGCGTACAATCCCGCCAGCCGGTACCGAGTCAGAACCGACAAGCCCCCGCGCACCCAGAAGGTCAGCTTGTTGAGGCGCTCCAGAATCGCGATCCCCCGGTCAATCTCCCCTCGCGCCGCGAGGCGCTGGGCGTGGTGCGGTAAAAATGTAAAAACAAACCACTCGCCGACCAGCAGCAAAGCCAGCAGCACCAGCGGCAGCGCCAGAGAGGACATCGACAGCTCCATCTGCGGAGAATAGGAAACAAATCAGTATACCACGGGTTTCCTCCTCGCTTCCGTTATGGGAATAACCGGAATTCCACGCAATAACAGCCCCAGCCGCACAACCACTGCGCGAAGCGCATGTCTACGTCAAAAAGGGCGAGATGATTGAGAGGATGGAGTAAGTCGCTTCTCACTTCCCATACCTCGAAATATGCTCCGCGCGCTGGCGCTGGTACTCTGGGTCGTCCCGCACGCCTTGCCAGATCTCGTAAAAGATTTGAGCGGATTGGGCTTTTTCGCTGGTCGCCCAGTCTTTCGCTTGCGGCGCTATTTCGCCCTGGACATATTTGCGGCCGCTGGGATGGTTGGCGTAGCGGCGGGCGCGCGTGTAGCCCATTTGGAGGAATTTCCGGGCCATATCCATGCCGACAAAATCGTTCGCGGCTTTGTATCGAAGGAAAAGAGCGTGAATCTCGGCGGAGGATTTTTGGGCGATCTCGGGGGTTTTGAAGCGCCAGTGCGGGAGGATTTCGGATTTGTAGGGCTCCACCATCAAAACGCCCTGTTCGCCGACGCCGACTCGGTACAGCTCGGGATGCTCGCGGAAGTCGATGGTTTTATAGTCCAGGGAATAGTCAAAGCTCATGGAAGATTGTCTACGTAGTCGATATAGGCCTGGACATCGAACTTGCGCTCGCAGCCTCTGCGGTTCATATAGCGGACTTTGCCGAAGATAGGCCGCTCCATCCAGGGACGGTCGTGCAGGCCGGCGATCGACCAGAGGAGATTGGCGTACCCGTTCGGGTCGCGTCCATCAAGAAAGTATTTGTCGTTGAGGAAGATCGCATGCGCCAGGGCCTCTTCGGGCGTCGCGGTCCATTCCAGGATCTTTTTGGACCAGTACATTCGCATATACCCATGCATCTTGCCCCGATACACCATCTCGCGCTGCGCGGCGTTCCAGAGATCGTCGTGCGTCCGCGCAGTTTCGAGTTGCTCCAAGGTGTAGAGAAACGGACGAGGATCGGCGCGGTGGTCGTCCAGAGTCTTGCGCGGCCAGTTAGTCGCTCCGTCCAGCGTGTCGTAGTGGTCGTTGTACAGGCAGTAGTTGTCCGTCAGCTCCCGGCGCACAAGCAGCTCGTCTAGAAAGGCGGCTTTGTCTTCATCCGCGGCGTTGCTTTTCGGGACCTCTAATGCAAGCCGCTGTGGCGCGATGTGCCCGAAGTGCAGGTAGGGGGAGAGATCGGATTGTCCCGGCTGGCCCGGGATATTTCGCTTCTCGGCATACCCTCGGAAGCGATGGGTGAGGAAGGATTCCAAAGCGGCGTGCGCCGCGATTTCACCGCCGACGATCCATGAAACCTCAGGCACATCCTCGTTCACGCGCAGCGAGGCGCGCGCGGAGTCCCAATCGATGGGATCGCAGTCGTGCGGCCATGCGGCAGCCTGGCGCTCGACGGACGGGAATTCTTCGAGATAAGCCGGCCACAGCTTGCGCAGCTTGTGACGGATCGTGTACGCCCCGGCCTCTTGTTTGGGCGACGCCTCCCAGGCGGGGACGACGTTGTGCGCATCGACTTCAAACATCGGAACGCTCACTTGCTCGGCGACGCGCGTCTTCCAATGGCGAGGCGTTTTGAGCGGAAGAAAATCGGCGAAGACCGCGCCAACATCCCATCGCTTCACGCACTCTAAAATCCGCGCTTCGGGATCGCCCATAAGCAAGTAAAAGGGAATGCCGAGCTCACGCAGCCCACGCTCCACGTCTTGAAGGCCGCGCAGCATAAAGCCGTATTGACGGATCGTGGCGCCCAGGTACACAGGGACAAGCATAAAGACGACAACTAGCGGGACGCCATGCGCTTGCGCTGTCTCCTGCGCGGCGAGGAGGGTCCAGTTGTCCTGGACGCGGTGTTCGCGCCCCATCCAATAAAGAATGGAGCCGCCGCCGGCGTACTCGTGTGAGTTGAAGCGCCGGATGCGCTTGGGGTTCATATAGGTTCGATTTCTAAGCCGGTCGGCTGGGGAGAAACGGCGCAAGCGCCGCCGCGTTATTCGTGAAGAATAACGCTGGACGGCGCTTGCTTGTTCCCAGCGAGACAGCGGCTGAATTTACGACCAGTTCGGCGTGTATTTCTTGCCCGTAACCTGCTCGTACTTCTTTTGCAGGTCGGGGCGGCGCTCAAGGTTCGTACGGATCTGCTGGTTGATCTGAGCCGTCAGGGCTTTCATGGCCTGGGCGGGAGTCATAAGCTGGTTCTCCACCTTGCCCATATAATCCCCATACCAACGGCTGCTGACCGACGCATCGATAAAAGGGCTGTACCGAAAGGGCTTGGCGCTGTTGATCGCCTCAACAAACGCCTCGTGAAACGAGGGGTCGGGAACGACATCGGTGACCAGTGCTTTTCCGCTGGAAGCGAGCTTTGGGTTCGGGGGCAGCGAATCGCCGTCGTCCACAATGATCTTGCTGTACTGCGGGCTCGCGAGATACTGTAGGAACTTCAGCGCATCCCGCCAGTGCGGGCTTTTGGCGTTGACGCCCACCGCGCGCGCGCCGCAGGAAACGCCGCTGGGTCGATTGCCGACGCGCGGCATCGGCACGGCTCCGAGATGGCCCATCAGGTCCGGGTAATTGGGAAGGGAGCAGATGAACCAGCGCCCCGTATCGATCATGGCCGCCTTGCCGCCCGAGAAGATCGTCATTCCGCCCGATCCCCAGCCGCCCTGGGCGGACATGTTCGACGCCTCCATCGGAGTTGGGATGACCTTGGACTTGTACATCATATCGTAATACTGCTGCACCGCCGCAACCACCTGCGGAGAATCGAACGCCGCGTGCAGGCCATCCGGCTCAAAATACTGGCCGCCATTCCCTACGATAAAGTCGTTGACGATTCCGGTTCCGCCGGTATTGGCGAACGGGATATCCGAATTGCCGCTTTTCGACGGATTCTTTTGCAGCTGCTGGCAGACACGCACAAAATCGTCCTGGGTCCAACCGGGCTTGGGATACGGCACGCCGTGATCGTCGAAGATCCGCTTGTTGTAGATAATCGCATTCACGGAGACATTGGCCGGGAACGAATATTGCTTTCCGCCCACCATCAGCGCATCCTGAACAGCCGGGTAGGTGTGCGACGGATCGAAATCCATCTGCTTGGCGTAGGGCGTAAGATCCAGCAGGATTCCCGATTCCACCATGGACTGGGTCGTGTCGGCGGTGATGTCGATGACGTCCGCGCCCGACCCCGTCGCGCACTGGACGATGACCTTGGTCGGATCGCCGCTGGCGTTGGGGTCGACCGCGACGGCGGTCGTGGGGAACATCGCCCCAAACGCGCCGACCTGCACGACGCGCGCCGGGTTCGGGTCCGTCGCCCAGCGCAGATGCACTTTGCCGTCATCCTTCGGCCGCACCATCGTCGCCTCGGCCACCGCATACATCGCCGCGAACAGCACGGCGCAGATGATAAAGATATTCTTCATCGTTTTCTTTCCAACCTAACCCTTCACGCCGCCGAGCTGCAAGCCGCTGACCAGATATTTCTGGAAGATGGTGAAGACGATGATCAGGGGCGCGACATTCATCACGGTCGCCGCCATAATCAGCTCCGTCTGCTGCCCGTAACTGGTGTCCAGCGAAAGCATACCCACCGACATCGGAAACATCTGCGCGTCGTTGAGCATGATCAGCGGCCAGAAGAACGACTGGTAGCTGCCCAGGAAAGTCATGACCGTCAGCGCGATCAGGCCCGGACGGGCGAGCGGCATCACGACATCCCAGAAGATCTGCCAGTGGTTGGCGCCGTCGATCGTCGCCGCCTCGTCCAGCGCCGGAGACACCGACATCATGAACTGGCGCAGCAGGAACGTTCCAAAGGCGCTGAACGCCGCCGGGATAATCAGGCCATGGTAAGTGTTAATAAAACTCAGCGAGACCATGGCCTGGAAATTGGGAATCATCAGGACGACGCCGGGGATCATCATGGTCGCCAAATACAGCATGAAGACCTGATCCCTCCCCCTCCATTTGATCCGCGCGAAGGCGTACGCCGCCAGCGCGCTCGTCAGAACTTGCAGCAGCGTCGTGCCGAAAGCCATGAACACGGAGTTGAAGTACCAGCGTCCGAAGTGAAGGTCGAGCTTCTTCTTCTGGACCGGGTCCTCCTGCAAATTGAGCACGATCGGATAGTTATGCGATGTGGCGTGCAGCGGCACGATCTGCGGCTGCTCCACTTCGACGCGGGGCTTGAAGGAGGCGCTCACCATCCACACAAACGGCATCGAGATCATGAGGCCCAGCACCGAAAGCAGGGCGAGGCGCCACACCAGCGACGAGCGGCGGCGCGCCGCGAAGTCTTTGTTCATTAGTCTTAAAATCCTTGAGTTCCGGGACGCGTCAATCGACTTCGAGGCCCTTGCCGAACTTCCAGTTGAGCGCCGTGGCGGCGAAGACGATCGCGAAGAGGATCCAGGAAATCGCCGAGGCGTATCCCATGTCCAGGTCCTGGAACGCCTTGTTGTAAATGTAATAGCTCAGCGTCGTGGTCGATCCGGCCGGGCCGCCGCTGGTCATAACGCGGGCCTGCTCGAAGCCGCCCTGCAAACCACCGATGATGCTGGTGATCGTGATGAAGAACGTCGTCGGCGCCAGCTGCGGCCACGTCACATGGCGGAACCGCGCCCACGGGCCGGCGCCGTCGATCTCGGCGGCCTCGGTCAGCTCCTTGGGAACGTTCGACAGGCCGGCGAGGTAGAGCAGCATGCTCGTGCCGCCGATGCCGGTCCAGACGCCCATGATCACCAGCGCGGGCTTGGCCCAGGTGACGTCGCCCAGCCATTGCGGCGCTTCCGCGTGGATACCCAGCACATGGAAGATCGCATTCAGGCCGATGTTGATCGGCCCGGTCTTGGGGTTGTAAAGGGCTTTCCAGAGGATCATCAAGGCGACGCCCGCCGTGAAGGTCGGCAGGTAGAACAGCGTCCGGAAGGCCACGACATTGAAGCCGATCCCGAGCGCCGCGACCAGCCAGAACAATCCGATCGCCAATCCGAGGTTGGGATTGCCCTGCGTCCAGATGACGCCCCCCATGATCAGTCCCAGAACGACCATGATCGTCGCGCCGATCAGCCGCTGTCCCTTTTCGCCGGTCGGCAAGTCTTCATGCAGCAGCAGGGCCAGCGCCAGCGATCCGGCGATGCCGAAGGGGATGCCGATCATCAGGAAGATGGTGTTGTAGAAGAACTGCCAGAAGTAAGGATCGCGCGGCTGGTAGGCGCTGGTCATGGAGCCGGACAGCTCCCAGAGACCGAAGGCGCCGGCCGCGAGCACCGCGCCCGGGATCGCGCCCCGCCCGAACTCCCAGGGAGCGTCCTTGGCGGCCATGCTCCAGCCGCAGATCAGCGCGGCGACGCCGCCCAGGATCACGCCCTGGCCGGAATCCGCGCCGTGCAGGGCCGCGACGGCGCCCAGTCCCGCAAACCCCACTCCCGCCGCCGCAAGCACGACGCCGCCGAGGCGAATGCCGCGCCACTGCGCCATGTTCGCCCAGAGCGCGCCCACAAGGGCGGCGATCACCGCAAAGGCGCACACGAAGAAACCGGCGAGCACCGCCGGAGCCCCCGCGCCGACAGAGTTGACGGCCAGGAGGTCGGTGAAATTGCGCAGGCCCACATACTCGAACTTGACGGCGGGCTTGAGCGACCAGTTGGTGAAGGACATCCAGAGCGAGAAAATCACCGGGAAGAAGGTGAACGCCAGGAAACCAATCAAGTTGGGCAGCAAAAATGCGAGCGCCGCCAGGATCGCGGACCGCTCGCGCCGGCCGGTCCCGCCGCCGCGCGTGGTCGTCTTTTCCTTGGCCTTAGCCCTGGGCGCCAGCGGCGCCGAGTGTTTGTGTTCGACTTGTTGAAAATTCATACTGTGTTTTCCAGTCGCAGTTCCAACCGTTGGAATGCGTTTACTTGAACCGCCCCTTCGCGGCGCGGCAACCAAAATCGCGATGGTCTCATCAGCCAAACAAAACCAAAATAAACCAAAAACAGCAATAGTCGCAATAAGATTTTCGCAAATCCGAAATGATGGGTTTTGGCGTGCTTTGAGGATTTTTTTCGCGCGCTTTAACGCTCCACCTCAATAGTATTGCACAAGAAACCACGATTTTCCTTGTATTTTTTATGGTTTCATTCGGTTTTGAATGGGCTTAGGTATGCGCGTTTATTCCGGGGATTGGGCGCTGTCTTCGCGGAGACGCACCACGCAGCGCTCCCCCGCCAGCCTTTCGGTATGGCTGTCCACGGCAAGCCGCGTCTTTTCATTGTTGAGCTGCTCCCGGTACTGCGCCTTGAGCTCCCGGCGCTTGATCGCTTCTAAGTAGCGGCGAATCTCCTCGCGGCTTTCCAGCACCAGCCCGGGCGCTTCGCGGAGCCTGCCTTCGGAGTCTTTCGCCACCATGGTGAAGTAGGACGTATTGGTGTGCTTGCAGGCGCCCGTCACGACATTCTCGGCGATGACTTTGATTCCAACGACCATCGACGTCCGCCCAACATAGTTGACGGAGGCGTGCAGCGAGACCAGCTCGCCCACTTCGATCGGCTCCAGGAAATCGACCCCGTCCACCGAAACCGTGACACAGTACCCGCCGGCGTGCTTGGCGGCGCAGACGTAGGCGATCTTGTCCATGAGCGACAGTAAAATCCCGCCGTGGATCTTGCCGCCGAAGTTGGCGTAGCTGGGAATCATGAGCTCGGTCAGTGTGGACTGCGAGGCGCGGACGGTTTTATATTCGCTGGGGACCATAGGAGCCTATTATATCACGATTGAACTGACCGGACAATAGGATAATATGCGGCAATATTCAAAATGATCCTCCCAAACGCCGCCGATAAGCGCGCGGCCCCAGGCCCGTATGGCGTTTGAACCAGCGGGAAAAGTACAGCGGATCGAATCCGATCTCCTCGGCGACCGCGCCGACGGACACGGAGGAGCGGTCCAGCAGGCGCTTGGCGCGGTCGAGACGGCGCAGGTCGAGAAACTCCAGCGGGGGCGCGCCCATCTGTTCGCGGAAGAGATGCGCGAAGCGGGACGGCGACAGTCCGGCCACGCCGGCCAGGTCGCCCAGCGACAGTTTGTCGCTCAGACGGCTGAAGATGCAGTCTAAGGCCGCCTGGATGCGCGGGTCCAGCGCCGGCTGCTGGGTCAGCGGGTTCTGGGTGTCGCACAGCAGCAGCAGCATCTCCAGCGCCGTCATGGCGAACGCTTCGCGCCGCCGCAGGCGTCCCGACTCCAGCCGGTGCGCCTCCCAAAACTGCGCCGCGATCTTCTGGCGCATCACCGGCTCCGTCAGCGACAGAGACATCATCCCCGGCGCGAACTCCGGCCAGGAGAGCAGATCGTACCAGAAGGCGCGCGGCTGAAAGTGTGTCCAGAGGAACTCCCATCGGCCGGCGGCGACACAGCTATAGTCGTGCGGCGCTCCGGGCTTCAGGAGGATCAGCTCCCCGGCCTGCGCGATCCGCTCGCCGCCGGCAAACCCAAACCGGCCCCGGCCGTCGATGGTCGCCACGAGCAGCCAGTCGCGCGCCCCGTGATCGCGGCGGGTCCCGTAGCCGCCCGACACATCGTAGTGTCCGGAGATCATGCCGACATATTCCGGAATCCCCAACTGAGCATGCGCAGTAAGATTTGACATATTATTAGCTGTCCGGTCTCTGTTGCGGTCGGCGCCCGCATGATACACTGTCTCCATCAGATTATCGTGCGGATGACGGAGAATGTCAAGACGATGAAACCATCGGAGGACCGAACCATGACAGCAATATCGGACATCACTTTGACGGACGAGCAGCGCGCGCAGTTCGAGCGCGACGGATATTTCGTGGCGCGCGGCCTGCTGGCTCCGCAAGAGGCGGCGAATATTCGCGCGACGTTTATGGCGCAGAACGCCGGCGGCCCCATCCCCGGCCTTTCGGAGATTCGCGGCGATTACAACCCCTCGGACCCGCTCTCGTTTTATCCGCGCATGATGCATCCGCACACTCACCCCGAGCTCGCCGTCGGCCCCTTATCGCTCCAGTATATGCTGGACGCGCGCTTCCATCCTATTTTGAATGCGCTGATGCGCGACGAGCCCGTGGCCGTGCAGAGCATGTTCTACTTCAAGCCCCCCGGCGCGCGCGGCCAGGAGCTGCACCAGGACAACTACTATCTGCGCGTCAGCCCCGGCGTCTGCATGGCCGCATGGATCGCCGTGGACGATGTGGACGCCGAAAACGGCGGCATGAAGGTCGTGCCCGGCTCGCAGCGCGAAGAGATCGCCTGCCCCGAGAAGGCTGACCCCGCCACTTCCTTCACCAGCGACTACGTTCCGGTCCCCGCCGGCATGCAGGCCGCGCACTGCGACATGAAAGCCGGCGATGTGCTCTTCTTCGACGGCCGCCTGATCCACGGCTCCACGCCCAACACCAGCGCCGACCGCTTCCGCTGTTCTTTAATCTTCCACTATGTGCCGGAAAGCTCCCAAGAAATGTCCGAAGGCTACCACACCCGCCTCACCTTCCACGGCCGCCAGGTCGACCACATCGCCCCAGCCGCCGGCGGCGGCCCCTGCGGCGTGCTCCAGCCGCTCCCCCTGCACTAGCCGTCGCCATACGACCGGTATTTCAAGATCAATCCTCATCAAATTCATGAAAAAATCAATGCTCGCGATCGCGATCTTAATGTTTCCGCCAGCGCTGGCGACCGCCGCGCCGGGATGGACGGTGGGTTTGCAGGAACTGGACTTGGGGCGGATGAGCCAGGGCTGGGGTTCGCCGCAGGTGGACAAGTCGGTTGGCGGCGGCCCGCTCTCGATTGGCGGTCGAAAGTTTGCGAACGGAGTGGGCGCGCACGCGGCGGGAGAATTCGCCATCGATCTCCACGGCGCGGCGCGGCGTTTCAGCGCGTGGGTGGGCGTGGATGATGACGCCCAGCCGCCCGGCTCGGTGACGTTCCAATTGCTGGGCGACGGCAAGACGCTTTGGGAATCCGGCGTGATGCGCGCCGGCGCGCCGGCCAAGGAGGCGGACGTGGATCTCCGGGGCGTCCAGCGCCTGACGCTGCGGGTCGGGGACGCCGGCGATGGCGACGGCATGGATCACGCCGATTGGGCCGAGGCCAGAATTGAAGGAACGGGGCTCCGGCCCAAACCATCGCCATATGCGCTCGACCTCAGCAAGCTGCGCGCATTGAATCTGGCGCCCAAAACCAGTTGGAGCGCCAGTAATCCGGCGGGCGATCATCTGGCCGCCAACGCGGAATATCTCGTGCGCAATGGGAAACCGTGGATCATGGTTTCGGGTGAGATGCATCCGGCGCGATATCCGAGCGGGCAATGGGAAGAGCAAATATTGAAAATGAAAGCCGGTGGCTTAAACACCATCTCCGCCTACATTTTCCCAAGCATGCACGAGGAGGACGAAGGCGTTTTCACCTGGACCGGCCAGCGAGACATCCGCCGCTTCGTCAAGCTTTGCGCGAAGCACGGGATGTTTGTTTTTCTCCGGGTCGGCCCGTTCTGCAACGGCGAATGCATCAACGGCGGCCTGCCGCAGTATCTGCATGACCAGGGTGTGAAGGTGCGCACGAACGATCCGCGTTATTTTGATTATGTGCGCAAGTGGTATCAGCAGGTGGGGCGCCAGATGACCGGGCTGATGTTCAAGGATGGCGGTCCGATCGTGGCGCTCCAGGTGGAAAATGAGTTTGAACTCGCGCCGTTTGCCTGGGGTTTTGCGGGCGCCGGCGGGGAAGGACATATGCGCGTCCTCAAGCGCCTGGCCATCGAAGCCGGTCTGATCACGCCAATCTATGTCTGCACGGCGTGGGGGGGAGCGCCGGTTCCATCGGGGGAATTTCTGCCGGGCCAGGGCGGATATGCCTGGATCGCTCCCGGTGAGCCGAGTCCCAATTACCTGTTCACCGACATGCACAACGCCAAGCAGGCCAAATACGACGCCACGCAGTACCCGGTGGCGAATATCGAGACCGGGCCGGGATTCTTTTGCTACGGTCAATACCGCCCCGCCATTCCGCCGGAAAGCTCGGAAGCGATCGCCATGATGATGACGGCCCGCGGCGGCAATCTTCTCGGATATTACATGTATCAGGGCGGAACGCACTTCGTCGGCAAACACGGCTCCACGGGAACGTTTCCTTCCCTGAGTTACGATTTCCAAGGCCCCCTGCGCGAGTTTGGTCAGGCAAACGCCATCTATGATTATCTCAAGCCGGTGAATTATTTCCTGAGTGATTTTGGAGACTTATTGGCGCCGATGGTGGTGGCGCTTCCGGAGGATCCGGTCGCCGATAGCAGAAATGTGACCGGCCTGCGTTACGGAGCGAGGGCGCATGGCGACAGCGGATTTCTATTTCTGAACAACTACCAGGACCGGGTACAACTGCCGGATCGCCACAATCTGCAGTTTGAACTCAAATTCGCCCATAACAGCCTGCGCATTCCAGACAAAGGCGGCTTCGACTTGAAACAGGGTGAGAGCGCCATCCTGCCGTTCAACTTGGATTTGGACGGCGCGCATTTGGATTATGCGCTCGCCCAGCTTTTCACGCGCACCCAAACGGATGATGGCCGCGCCGTGTATGTCTTCTTCACGCCCGAAGGAATGAACGGCCAGTATGTTTTCGACACGAAAACACTCGCCGGCGTGAAGGCAAAGTCCGCCACCGTGTCGAAGGCGGGCAGCCGCACCACCGTTTCGGTTCAGCCTGGAACGGATTGCCTTATGCAGGTGAAATCCAAATCGGGACGGGAGTTTGAGATTCTCACCCTGACCCGCCGCCAGGCGCTGCGCCTGACCCGGCAGGACATCTTTGGCCGGCGGCGACTCGTGCTTTCGGACAACGATGTGGTTGCCTCGGGAGGCAAATTGCGCGTTTCACAAATCGGCGGGGCGAAGCTGGGTTTTGCGGTATTCCCGGCGCCAAAAGCAACGCTGGTCGCCGAAACGGGCCACCTCGCCCATCCGGGCGGCGAAAGTGAGGGTGTGTTCCGATATTACACGATCCAGGTTTCCAAGGTGAAGCCGGACATCCAGATCGAAGGGATCGGCGGCGCCGAGGTGAAAATCACGTCGTCTCCCTCGGCCCTGGCGGGAGTCAACGATGTGTTCCTGCGTGTGAGCTATCTGGGCAATGAGGCCACGCTCAAGCGGGACGGAGCGCTGCTGTGCGACAATCTGTTCAACCACGCGCCCTGGGAAATCGGCCTGAAGCGCTTTCGCGAAAAACTGACCGGCGCGCCGCTGGTCCTGGGTGTTACTCCGCCCGCGCCGATTGTGGAAATTGTGAACAACCAGCAGGTAAATTCCGGCGCGCCCAATCTGGCGGCCCCAAAGGGAGAGCTGCTGGTGGGCAGCTATGAAGTGACCTCCGCCCCGCCGGCCGGCATAGCGAACAAGGGATATATCGCCTCCGTGACGGTTCTCCCGGAATACGCGGTCTGGGTTGATGCTGGCCAATGAAAATGAATAAAACCAATATCTTCGCAAGAAGTCTGTATGTATTGACATTGGTTTGTCTGGCGACTTTGCTTCAGACGCCGGCAACGTTGGCGCAGGATAATGCAGATCGCGCAAAAGCCCGTTCGCCGATCTCAATTTCGCTGGCGGGGACCTGGGCCTTTCGCTTGGATCCAAACCACGTCGGCGAGACGGATCGGTGGTATTCCGGCTCTCTGCCCGGCCACATTATTTTGCCGGGATCGACCGATACGGCGGGCTATGGCGCGCCCGCGCCATCCGCGGGATTGATCGGTCTGACCCGCCGTCACGCCTACATCGGCCCGGCCTGGTATCAGAAAACCATCAACGTTCCAAACTCCTGGTCAGGCAAGGATATTCGCTTATTCTTAGAGCGTGCGCACTGGAAAACGACCCTATGGATCGATGGTCAAAAGATCGGGAGCCAGGATAGCCTCTCGGCGCCGCACTCCTATGATTTGGGAATGCAAGTTACACCGGGAATCCACCTGTTGACGATTTGCGTCGACAATACTCTCGAATATGACTTGGGCGGTTTTGCTTCTTCTGTTTACGAATATACACAGACAAACTGGAATGGCCTGTTAGGAAAGCTGTTTCTGGAGGCGCGCGATCCTCTGCAAATCCAGAGCGTACAGGCATATCCGAATATGCAGGATAAGCAGGTCGCCGTCAAAGTGGATGTGAATAACGCCACAGGCCATCCCGTCAAGGCGGTCCTTTCGATCTCGATCCCGAAAAATGCGACCGAAAAAGTGTCGGAGAATGTCGACGCAACCCTCATGCCGGGCGCGTCCGTGCTGTCCCTTGCGCTGCCGATGGGCGATCATTTCAAGCCGTGGGATGAGTTCTCGCCAGCGCTTTATACGCTTCGAGCGACACTAAAATCGACTGATACGATCGACCGAAAAGATGTCGCGTTCGGCATGAGAGCGCTGGGCGCGCGCGGCGCGCAATTCCTCTGGAACGGCCGCCCTATCTTTCTTCGCGGAACCCTGGAATGTGCGATCTTCCCAAAGACCGGGTATCCGCCCACGGATATCGCAGCCTGGACCCGAATCTGTCGAATTCTCAAATCTTACGGATTGAACTGTCTGCGCTTTCATTCCTGGTGCCCGCCCGACGCCGCATTTACCGCCGCCGATCGGGAAGGCGTGTATTTACAGGTGGAGGCGCCTCAGGCGAATGTGGATGTGGGCGCCGATCTCAAGCGAGGCCAGTTTATTCAGCAGGAGACTCTGCGAATTCTGTCCACCTATGGCAACCATCCCTCCTTCGCCTTTTTCACGATGGGCAATGAGCTTGTGGGAAACAACGCAATCTTTGCCGACTGGGTCGAACTGTGCAGAACGACGGATACCAGACATCTCTACTGCTCGTCCACAAATGGAGTCGAGACGGATAACCGTGATTTCACCGTCGACATGCGAGCGCGCGGAATATCCGGCGAGGGAACGACGAACGATTTTCGCGACGCCGTGCAGGGCCTGTCAACGCCGCTGGTGACGCATGAGATGGGACAATGGGCTGTCTATCCCAACCTAGCCGAGGCGCGCAAGTATGACGGTGTGCTGGCGCCGATGAACTTCGATCAGATTCGCGCGGATTTGAAGGCGAAGCATCTCCTAGACCAAGCGCCGAAATTCTTTGCAGCCACCGGCCGCCAAGCTGTTGATTTGTATAAGGAAGAGATTGAGCAAATTTTACGCACACCCAAGGCCGGCGGCTTCCATCTGCTTGACTTGCATGACTATCCGGGCCAGGGAACGGCCACCGTGGGTATTCTCGATCCGTTTTGGGATAGCAAAGGGCTGATCAGCGCTGCTGACTTCGCTGGCTTTGCCGGCCCCGCGGTTCCTCTTTTACGCATCCCAAAGCGGACGTACACTGCGAATGAAACATTGGCGGGAACGGTCGAGGTCGCCAACTATGGCCCGGCCGACTTGGACCGAGCGGAAGTGAAATGGAGCGTCCGCACAAAAAATGGCGCGGCGATCGCATCGGGATCTTTCCCAAAATCAACGCTGCCGACCGGCGCTTTGACTGTGGTTGGCTCGCTCCATCTGCCGCTTGTCAGCATTTCCGCGCCATCGGAGCTGATGATTACCGCCACGGTGAATGGCGATAAAATTCACAACTCTTGGCGCGTCTGGGTGTATCCGAACCAAAGCTTTTATCGGACGCCTTCTGATATTGTGATCACATCCGACTGGTCCGTCGCGGCGGCGACGCTCAATGCGGGCGGTAAAGTGCTTTTCAGAACCGCCGGCGTCCATATTCCCAGCAGCGTCCCAAGCAATTATACGCCCGTGTTCTGGAGCCCGGTATGGTTTCCTAACGGCCCGACGACCATGAGTATTTTATGCGATCCCCATCATCCCGCATTCGATCAATTTCCAACGGAATACTACAGCAACTGGCAATGGCGCGACTTAATGCAGGGCAGTCGGGCAATTGTCATGGACGATCTACCGGAAACACTGCATCCGATTGTTCAGGTCGTCGACAATTTTGATCGCAATCATCATCTTGGAGCATTATTTGAGGCGCGGGTCGGTCAGGGCAGGATCGTCGTTTCCAGTCTCAATCTCTGGGATGAGGGGGCGAAACGATCTGCTCCCGCGCAGCTCTTACACAGCATTTACGCTTATATGGATTCGCCGCGATTCCATCCTCAGAACGATCTATCCTTCGAGGCAATCGGGAAACTCTTGACGATACGGCCCTCACAAATGGAAATTTTAAAAGCGAAAATTGACAGGGCAGACAGCGAAGCGGCCGGATATTCCGCGGTGAATCTCCTCGATGGAGATCCCGACACGTTCTGGCACTCAGAATGGCAAAATGGCGTTCCGGCGTTCCCGCATGAGTTTGTCGTGAAATTCCCATCGGCAGTGGAAATGGCGGGCTTCAAAGTTCAGCAGCGCCAAGACCAAGCGAATGGCTACATCAAATCTTACGCGGTCTTTGTCAGTGAAGATGGCGGGCAATGGGGGGATGCGGTGGCGCAGGGAGATCTGGAACAGTCTCTCAATGTTCAGCAGATCAATTTTACGAAGCCTGTTTCCGGGAAATTTGTCCGATTCGTTGCTCTCTCCAGCGGCGCGGGCGCAGATTTCTGTTCCCTTGCGGAGTTTGAAGTTATCCCTCGGTAATACGTTCTCAGCTCGTACTGATTGAGGTTAAGGTCAGAAGCTCGTCTTCCAAAGACGAGCTTTTTTTCGTTTTTCCTCACCCTTTCTCACATAATCAGCAGTCATCCAATCATTAATGTGTCATATTCTTAAGAATGAAGACGTTGTATCTGGCGCCAGAGTATCCCGCGGTTTGCGCAGCAGCCGTTTGTGGAAACAAATCAAGAATGCAGCTCGTAGAAATTAGGAAAGGGATGGGGAGGAGGCGCAGCCTTGCCGGGAGTTTATAAGCTGATCTTCACGCCGGGCGGATACTATCGTGTCCAGCGCGGCACGCGCGGCAACGATTATCTGCTGGACGACGGCCGCCGGCTCGAAGTGTGGCGGCATCCTGTCTTCTGCTTTTCGTGCCGAGCCTATACCGAGGGGGAAGTGGTGACGCCCGTGAGCGAGGTCGACGCGCTTCTGGACTCGTGCCGCCGGGAGAAACACCGAATCACGCAGGGACGCGCGGATCGCCCCCGAGCGCGGGAGCGACTCAAGGAGCTGAACGAGCGAATCGAGCGGCTGGAGCTGCGGCGATCGTGGAGTCGCAAGCGCAACTCGCCGCCGCGCTGTCTGGAGTGCGGATGCACGGAGCTGGTGTTCCTGAAGCGAGGGGAAGAGATCGCCAACCCGTCGGGGGCGGGGACGGTGCGGCTGGAGTGGCTGGGGATGTGCTCCCTGCGCCCGCGCGATTTTACCTACAGCCCGGAAGGCGACCGCCTGCCGGGATTTTCGCTGCCGCAATGGTAGCGCGCGGCCATAAATAGGAAATCGCGCCCTGGCTTCCGGCGATCTTTTCGCAAGATCGCCGGTAATTTTTTGGGCGGCGATTCGATCAATGCGTGGTGAGATGGAGACTCTGAGACGAATGGGCGCGACGGCGGCCGAGAACGCGCTTGGCGGCGCGCACTTCTTTCGTGATCACCCGGTACTTCGCCAGCCAGCGCCAGTCAATGCCCTGGAGCGCGTCGCAGTCGGAGACGCCGTGCAGCCACAGCAGCTCGAAGACGCCGGCTTCGGACCACTCGTGGAAGCGACGATGCGCGGACGACGCGGAGCAGATATCCGTCGCGTTCAGCGCGTTCCATTGACAGCCCGTGCGCAGGACATAGAAGATCGCGTCCATCGCGGCCCGGTTGGGGACGCGCGGACGGTGGCAGCCCAGCGGATGGGGCTTGCGCAGCGATTGCGGCGATGGCAGCATCAGATCGATGCGGGCCCATAGCTCATCGGGGATACGCCAATCCGGGCGTATCTGTTCATATCGGTCTCTCATGCCTGTGTTCTCCATTTTCAGAATGGATCGGCGCTGATCCTCGAACGGCGGCTCTCATCGCCCCGGTCGCTTGCAACACTACGGCGCGGAAAGTAACCGCGCGGCGTCCGTGTCAAAATAAAAACGAGCGTTGGCGTGGCGGCGGATGAGCGTGGCGGGCACCTGCTCGGTCTCTTCGCCCTCCAGCGCCCGGCGGACGATCTCGGCCTTGCCGGCACCGCTCGCCATCATGACGATCTCGCGCGCATCCATAATCGTCGCGATTCCCATGCTGACCGCCTGATGCGGAACCTGATCCAGCCCCCCAAAGCCCGGCGCGGCGTCCACGCGAGTCACCTCATGCAGCGTCACCAGGCGCGTGCGGGAGTCGCGCGGGCTGCCCGGCTCGTTGAACCCTACATGGCCGGTCCGGCCGATGCCGAGGAGCTGCAAGTCCAGCCCGCCGGTGTCCGCAATCCGCTCTTCGTAACGTCGGCAGTCCAACAAAATCTCCTGCATGCCCCGAGAACGGCCATCCGGGACGTACCAGCGGCCGATATTGATCTGGCTGAAGAGATTAGCCTCCATAAACGCATGGTAGGAATGCTCGGACGACGCCGACATCGGATAGTACTCATCCAGGTTGAAGCTGGTGACGCGCGAGAAGTCCAGCCCCTCCTCGCGATGCATCCGAATCAACTCCGCGTAGACTCCCAGCGGGCTGGACCCCGTCGCGAGGCCCAGCACCGCGCCGGGCTTCGCGCGGACCAGATCCGCAATGCGCGACGCCACCGCGCGGCAAACGTGCGCGTAGTCCGAAGAGATGGAGATATTCTTGGGTTTCAACTCTGACAGCATAGTTGTAATTATCACACTCTCTGATAGCATAGTTTTCGGTATTGTACTCGCCCTGATGAGTTTTCCGTGAGTTTTCCAAAAAACGTAAACGTTTACGGTAATTGCAATAATTATACAGGAAAGCCGCTGTCCTGTCAATGCCCTTCGAATCCGCCGCCGAGTGCGTCTGGGAGGAGACCTCAGCGCGCCCCCGCCGTCAGCCCCGGCCAGTCGTCCGTGCGGAACGGCAGGGCGGGCAGTCCCGCGCCGTTGACGAGGCTGCACACCGGATTATCCGCCCAGGCGTAGCGCACGGCGGCCGGATGAGAAATCTCCGGCGACGAAACGATCACGCTCGTTCCCTCGATCCGCGCCGACGCGCGCACGAACTTGCGGTCAGCGCCGGCGATGGTGAACCCGGTCAGCGGTCCGTTATCCTTCGCGGCCAGCCCTGCGCTGTGCGTGAACGTCAGCCGCGCCGCGCCATTCACGACGTTCATCGCGCGAAACTGCGGGCCGGACGCTTCGATTGTCTCGCCGTAGACCTGAGACCGCGCGAGCAGCGCCAGGCGCCGGCCGACCTCCTGCTTGTTCTTCGGATGCAGGTCGCCGCCGATATCGGCGGCGGTCATCAGGCCGATGTTCTTCCCATGCGTCGCCGTCATCGCCTGCGCCTCGCGCAGCTCGGCCCATTTGGAGTCGGCGGGACCATCCAGCGGCGCTCCATATCCCGCAAGCTGCACGATCAGGAACGGAAAGTCTCCTTCCCCCCAGCGCCTGCGCCAGTCGCGGATCATGGCGGGCAGCAGCGCCCGGTACTGATAAGCCTGATCGACATTCGACTCGCCCTGATACCAGAGGACGCCCTTGATCGGCAGCGGCAGCATCGGGTGAACGATCCCGTTGAACAGCACCGAGGGGTAATTCGCGTTGCTTTCGATGTCCTGCGGAAGCGGCGGCGTCCCCGCCAGCGGCGCGCCGATCCGGTAGCGCCAGGGGCCGGCGAGCGAGATCTCCCGTCCATCCCCGACCGTCACGCCAAAGCCCTGAGTCGACGCCGTCAATCCGCCGGGGCCGGCGGTGTCGAGCACGCGCACCGTGACGACATTACGCCCCTCGCGCAGCGCGGAGGCGGGAACCGTGTACGCGCGGTCCGGCGCAAATCCGAATGTGGAGCCGACAGGCGCGCCGTTCACCCAGGCGGTGTCGTCGTCATCCGCCTTAAACCGCAGCACCGCGTCTTTCTTCTCGGCGCCGGCGGGCAGATCGAACTCGCGACGCAGCCAGAGCACGCCGTCAAACGCGCTCAGCTCCGCAACGCCCGAACCTTCCCACACTCCCGGTTCGGCGATGGCTCCCCAGGCCGAAGCGTCCGTCGCCTCGGCTTCCCAGTGGCCGGCCGTACCGGGATCGTTCTTTGCGCACCATTCCTCGAAGCGCTGGTGAATATCTCGTGACAGGCCGCGCCGCTGATCGTCCCGCGCGGCGTCCAGCTCATCCAGCGCCGGACGGTAATCGGGAACGTCGCGCCGCAGGGCCGCTTCACTGGTCCAGGCCTGCGCGGGCGTGCCGCTCCAGGCCGCGTCGATCAGGCCGATGGGCACATGGACATCCCGCCGCAAATCGCGCGCGAAGAAGTACCCGGCCGCCGAGAAACCATTCCAGTAGCCGCCGCTTTGGATCGCCTCCGGCGTGCAGACCGCCCATTGCCCGGCCATGGCGTCGCGCGGGGCGAGCGACAGCTTCCGATCCACCGTGCAAAGACGGATCTGCGGGTCATTCGCGGCGGCAATCTCCGCCTCGGCGTTGTCGACATTGCCGACGCCCATCTCCATATTGGACTGTCCCGAGCAGATCCAGACATCGCCCACCAGCACATCCTGAAGAATCTGCGTCTGAGGTCCCGAGACGATCACCGTATACGGTCCGCCCGCCGGCAGCGCCTCGAAACTCGCCCGCCACGCGCCCTTCGCGTCCGCCGTCGCCTCGGCCACATGCGCGCCCAGACGCAGCGTGACCTTGCGGCCGGGATCGGTCCAGCCCCAGAACGGCGCAGGAACGCCGCGCTGGATCACCATATGATCGCGCAGCAGCGGCGCCAGAAACGGATGCTCCCCCGGATCGGACGCCGCCGATCCACGGGCGCCCAGCAACAGCGCGGCAAAGAAAACAGCCGCCGAGAATGGAATCTTATTCACTCAGCTCCACCATTTGATGACATAGCACTTTGGGCACGGTGAACGTCACACCGCCGCCCGCCGTCTCTTCGATTTCCAGCGTCTCACCAGTGGGGGCGAGGCGCGCGGACCGGATCTTGACGCGCGGAATATTCACGCGGCAGCGCACATCGTAAAGCGGCGTCAGGTCTTCAATGACCTCGACGGGCTTGGCGTCCTCGCCTTCGGCGGCGCCGCGCAGAACCGGCGTCGCGAAGAGCAGATGCAGCACATAGCGCTCTTCCTCGGGCTGAACCATCAGGGACAGCCTTGCCGTCGACGGCAGGATCGCTTCAGCGATGGGATCGGAAATGAGCGTCCGGATGGCGTCCACGACGAAGTCGCGGTAGACCGGCTGGCCGTAGCGGCGATACCGCGTGAAGATATCGTGCGCGAAGTAGACCGCCTCGCCGTCGCCGACAGCGCCGGGATACGGCCCGACGCCGTTGTCCGGCGTATGGAAATGGCTGCAAAAGTGATCGAAGGCGCGGTTGAAGTACGGCTCCGCGCGCAGCGCTAAGACTTGCAGTCCGGAATCCAGCTCCGGAACGACATCCCACGCGCCGCCGTGGATCACCAGCGGGCCACGCGCCGGCGATGTCGGGAGGGCGGCGGTCGGAATCAGATAATCGGGGTTCCAGGGGCTGCGGCCGGCCACCGTCAGGCGGTCCGCAAGCCCCGTCCATACAGCAAAACCCGTCTGGTCCGGCGTCAGACCGCTGCGTCCGCTGAGCAGCAGCTTGCCGCCGGCGCCGACAAACGCCTCCAGCCGGCGCGCGAACGCCTGGTGCGCAGCGTTTTCACCGGAAAGCACGATCTCGTCGGGCAGAATGACCAGTTTGTACGGCGCCAGGTCCCGGTCCAGATCGATGACATCGAACAGCAGATGCGCCTCCAGCAGCATCCGCGCGGCGCCCTCCTCAGCGTGCGCGTGATCCCAGGCGCCGCGCGCCTGGTCCGTGCGCAGCGCTTCCGGCGAGACGAGCGCGATTTCGGAGACGGCGCGCGCGCCGCTCACCCACGGTTCTTTGGTTTCCACCTCGGTGTAGGCGGCACCGACAAGGCGATAGGTGTCCGGATTCATCTCCCCACTGGGATGCAGCTGATCGCCGATGCTGCACTTGGCGCCGAACGCGAGCATCGCGGCGCATTCATAGCGGAGGGCGTCGGCGCGCTTGAAGCCGCCAAACTCGCCCCAGGTGGTGTGGAACTTGCCCGTCATCCCCAGAAAATCATAGCCCGTAGTCGCGGCGTACTTCGCCGAAATGGGGAAGTGATCGTACCCCCACCCGCCCGTCGGCAGCGATTCCAGCTCCAGGTGCGAATTCCACTGGATCGCCGCCTTGCCGCCTTTGGGGATATGGCCGCTGTTGTGAAAGACGCGATGGTTGGGATCCTTGCTGCGGGCGGCCGCCGTCGTGCGCGCATAGTAGTTCTGAAGCACGCGCGCCGCATATTCCTCCGCTTGCGCATCGTCCAGCGGGTTGACGCCCTCGGCGAGCATTCCCTTCATGCACCACGAGCAGTAACATCGGCGCGCGCCGATGATGTCCAGAAAGATCCCGTCGCCATCGAACTTCTCCACCACTTCTTCGATCTGCGCGCACAGATAATCCAGATACGGCGTGTTGAAGCAGAGCATTTTGAAGCCCGGCGAGAGAGGCTCAAAAACCCGGCCGTCGCGGTCCTTGTAACCCCAGTCGGGATGCGCGAAGATCGACGCTTCGTCGAGACCGGCGGAGATGTAGATCGGCGTGCGAACATCGATCTCGCGGCAGGCGTCGAGTTGCGCGGGCAGCAGGTCCTCGGCCATGCCGGGATGGCGCACGCCGACATTCGTCTCGTGATAGCTCATCCCATGATGGCACTTGGCGAAGAGCGTGACGGAATCGACATGCCCCTCCCGCAGCATTTCCTGAAACCGCGCCCGCTCAAAGCGCGCGCCGACGCCGGCGATCTTTTCGCTCGTATGAAAGTCCAGATGGATCTGCCGAAACCGCAGTTCTTCCGTCATATCGCTCTCCCGTGAGGTCTCAGTTCGATCGCGCAGCTATTTCCGTAAACGTTTACGTATTAAAATAAGTCGCTGCGCGCGAAATTCCTTCTTTACGCCTGGTTTCCAGACAATTCTCTTGGATGGCTTCCGTTTCACGCCGTCTTCTCCGCTTTGGGCGTCGACGAATTCTTCCGGATCTCCGCGAACAACCGCTTGAATGTGTCCACGGTGTTTTTCGTGTTGTCCGTGGGCTGAAATCCCGGCTTGGCGTAGTAGGTGTCGATAAAGTCCTGCGCGTTCATCCAGGTCGTGGCGAAGACTCCGGGCATGCGCGAGGAGATCGTCGGCGAGAAGAACGCGCGCGACGCGTTCTTGCGCACCAGATAAACTTGCTCCAGTTGGCCCAGCGCGGCGCCGGCGTTATAGCAGGAGCTTGGGAGCACATCGAACCCCTTCACGGCGAAGTAGGAAGGCGTCGGCGGCGCGTCCTCATACTTCCAGTCGCAGATCATGATATCCTTCGGAATTTGATCGATGGCCCGGTGCGTGTTGTTGCGGCTCGCCTGCCAGGCGAACAGTCCGGTCTTATTGGCGTCGATCAGACGGTCGCTCCACATCCACATCCGGCATTTTTTGGACGCCAGGCGCGTGTGCAGACGCGTGACGTACTCCGCGAAGACTTCGGCGGGGTCGCTTCCGCCACAGCGCGGGCACTGTGGATGCGCCACGATCCAGGCTTCGTCCAGCCCCACATGGAAGGCGCTGGCCCCGCAGGCGTCGATCAGCTCATCCATCATCGGGCCGATGATCGGGAAGAGGTCCGGATGGCGCGGGCACAGACATTTGGAGTAAAAATCGAACTCGCCGCCGCTACGCCAGGGATTGGGCGGATTGAGATCGGGCGACTCATCGAGCTGCGGATACTTCGCCAGCAGCGGACCGATTTCGATCTGCTCCGATTGGTGCGCGAGCAGGTTCATCTCCGGAATCAGCGTCACCCCGGCCTCCCGGCACGCCGCCGCGATCGTTCGGACATCGGCCAGGGAAAGCAGCTTCTTCCCCGGCAGATCCGGCTGGCTTACGAACCGGCACCGGTAGTCGAACATCACGACCAGCGTGTTGACGCCCTCTTTCGGCAGCGCGTCGCGCACAAAGGCGCAAAACGCGGCCACATCCTGCGGAAACGGCGAATAAAGCGAAAGCGCCCGGATCGGCAATTCATTCCACGGCTCCGCCGGCGGCGACTTGGCCGCCTCTTCTTTTTTCGCCATCAGCGCCGCCGCACGGGGGCGGATCGGCAGCCGCGCGGGCTCCGCACCCGGCGCCGCTTCGGCCCGCGCCTCCAGCGGCAAAGCGCCGTCCCCGCCGGCGCGCCCGATTCCCGCGGCGACCAGGAGACCGGCGGCGCGCTGGAGGAAGCCGCGACGATTGACTGAAAACATGGACGAACTCCTACTTCAAGAACAATTCGATGACCGGAACGGTGACGTTTGGTTTTTTGACCGGCAGGCGCAGGCTGATCTCATTGGATTTGAGATCATAGTGCGGCTCCCATTCGTTGCGGCCGTTCATCGTGACCTCTGAGCCGTCGTGGAGGAGCTGGGCGTAGGCGATCTTGCCGGCGATTCCGTCCAGGTGCAGCTCTTTGAAAGGCCATGCGTAAAGATGCACATACAGCCGATGGGTCTTTGGGTTGTACGTCAGGCGGCAGTCCTGCGGCGTGTCAAAACCTTCCGGCGCCTGCGTACAGCCGTAGATCGCGCGGGAATGCAGGCGCATCCAGGCGCCGATTCCCTTCAGCCGCTCCAACACGCGGGCGTCGAACTCGCCGCGCCCGGTGGGGCCGACATTGAGCAGCAAGTTTCCGCCCTTGCTGACGGCGTCGATGAGCATCTGGACGAGCATCTCGACGCTCTTCCAGTTTTCTTCGTCGCGATGATACCCCCAGGAGCCGCTAAACGTCTGGCAGACCTCCCACACGACCGGGCGGCCGTTGTCCGTCACCCACTCGCGCGGCTGAAACTGCTCGGGGGTTTTGATATCCCAGCCGTGATCCAGATCGAGCCGGTTATTCAAAATGATCTGCGGCTGCAAGCGCCGGATCAGCCGCAGCAGATCCTCGCTGCGCCACTGCTCGGCGCTCATATTCTCGTAGCAGAAATCGTACCAGAGGATATCGATCTTGCCAAATTGGGTCAGCAGCTCACGCGTCTGCCCATGGAGATATTCGACATAACGCGTCAGATCCCGATTCGACGTATCGATCTCACTCAGACGCTCGCGCATCGGATGGTAGGCGTCAACGGGGTAATCGGGATGACGCCAGTCCAGCAGCGAGTGGTAAAGACCGGCGCGCATCTCCTTCGCCCGAAACGCCTCCACCATCGGCCGCAGCAGGTCCTTGCCATAAGGCGTCCGCGTCGATTTGTAATCCGTAAGCGCCGAATCCCAGAGGCAAAAACCGTCATGATGCTTGGTGGTCACGACAAAGTACTTCATCCCCGCATTCGCGGCGGCCTCCGCCCAGCGGTTCGGATCGTAGAGGTCCGGATCGAAGCGATCGAAATAGCGATCGTACTCGGCGTCGGACATCTTCTCATAGCTCTTCACCCACTCATGACGCGCGGGCATGGCGTAGAGGCCCCAGTGGATGAACATGCCGAAACGATCCTGGACGAACCACTCGGTGTCGCCTTCGGTTTTGAGAGGGTGTTGTGTCATGATTTTTTAAGAAAAGATACAGTGAACTCGCGGCTGACCTTCGGGCCCATTCCGGGCAAACCCACCCCGGCGCTTCGCGCCACCCCTCCCGCCGACGGGAAGGGTTGGTAGGATTGCCTCTTATGGAAGCCGTTTACGATAACACACTCTGAAATAACCCTTCCCGTCGGCGGGAGGGGTGGCGCGAAGCGCCGGGGTGGGTTTGCATGGGAGCACGAGAAACGCCGGGGTGGGTTTGCCACGGAGGGTTAGGTCACTCCTCTACCCGCGTCAGCGTCAGGCGACGCAAGTTCAGTATTCCGAGCGCGGGCATCGTCTTTGGGCTCATGCGGAGGGTGGCGTGGTCGCCGCTGAGCGTCAAGGTCCCCTCCAGGTTCACGGTCGCAAAGGTGTCCCAGTTCGCGGTTACGCCGGCGGCGCCGGTGATTTTGTTGTCGGGCTGGCCGTCGATGGCGATCTCGTACTGACCGCCGGTCGTGTTGGCGGGGCAGGCGAACTCCAGGGTGACTTTGTACTTGCCGGCCTGGGCGCGGGGGACGGCGAGGGTCCAGCTTACGTTGTCGGTCAGATTGGTCCAGTAGCCGACGTCGTCGATATTGTCCGCGCTTTCGAGACGGGCGGTGGTTCCGTGGATCTCGGCGTCGGTGGCCGTCAGGGTGTAGGCTCCATCCTTTTGGGGCTGGATCATCCGCGAGAAGGGATCGATGACGGGCTTACCCTTCAAATGCAGAGCGATGACCGTGGAGCTGGGATCGAGCCTGGACGGTTTGGCAATGTGGAGCACGCCATCGGCGTCTTTGGACACGGCGAGGCGCTCGCGGCCGTTCAGGGCGACGGCTTCGCGCACCGGGGTCAATAAGTGCGGCAGGGTCAATCCCGCATCCGGCCACTGATAGACCTGGAGATATAGCGTATCGCCCTTTTGGGTGCAGCGGCCTTCATAGGGGAGCGAGGCGAAGGGGTTCTTCGTCGTTCCATAGATACTGTCGCCGTTCACATCCATCCAGGCGCCGATCTCCTGAAGCCGGCTGACTTCCTCTGCGGGAATCGTACCGCTGGAGTCGGGGCCGACATTGAGCAGCAGGTTGCCGCCCTTGCCGACCACATCGCACAGGGTGCGGATCAGGGTCTGCGAGGATTTGAAGTGAGGATCGTTCCAGGTGTAGCCCCAGTGGCCGTTGATCGTCAGACAGGTCTCCCAGAGACGGCCGCCCGGCAGGCCCTTGTCCGGAATGACGTTCTCGGGCGTGTCGTAGTCTTCCGGAAGATTGATCCGGTCGTTGACCATCGCGTTGGGCTGGATCGACCGGATCATCTTCACGACTTCGAGGGCGTGCTCTTCCTCGGCGCTGTGGTCGAGATGACCGTCGAACCAGATCCCGCCGATCGGGCCGTAGTTGGTCAGCAGCTCGCGGACCTGGCCCTTGAGATATTCGATATAGCGGTCGAGATCGGCGCCGTCGGTCGGTCGCTTGTCCCAGGCGGCGCGCGGCAGATAGTCGTACCGATCCCAATCCTTCACCGAATAGTAAAAGCAGAGCCGAATTCCCTGCTTTTTGCATTCGGCGGCCAGATCCTTCATCGGGTCGTGATGGTAAGGCGTCGCCTGGACGATATTATAGTTCGAGAGCTTGCTGTCGAACATGTCGAAGCCATCGTGATGCTTCGCGGTGATGGTGATGTACTTCATCCCCGCCGCCTTGGCGATCGACACCCACTCACGGGCGCTGAACTTTGTCGGGTTGAACTTGGCGGCGAACTTCTCGTACTCCGCCGGCTGCATGCCCATGTTCGCCAGATACCACTCGCCGGACGCGTCGGCGTTACTCAGATCGCTGTTGGGAACCGAGTAGACGCCCCAGTGAACGAACATACCGAACTTACCGTCGCGCCACCACCGGGTGCGCTTCGCGAACTGCGCCTGAGTCTCGCCCGTCTCGGTGTTGACGCGAAGCTGCGGAGCCGAGGACGCGGAAGAATTCTGAGCCGGCTCCGCATGAGCGGCGCCGGACAGCAGGACACAAGACAGCGACATCAGCCGCGAGATTCGAGAATTGCGCTTCATGAGAGCTCTTTCCGTAAACGTTTCCGAAATTCGATATTTCCTATTATATCAGGGATTTGCCGGAGTCAGCACAACCTTGCGCAAATTTATAAATGCATAGTGCGGCATCGTCTTCGGCTGGATCCTCAGGATCTTCGTCCCCGGCGTCAATGTGATCGGATTGTCCAGGGTCATCGTGTGGTAGGTGTACCAGTCTCCCGTGCCTTCCTTCGTGACACTCTGAACGGTTTCTCCCGGCCCCTCGCCAGCAGAGACTTCGAAATCCGTTCCAACGCAATCGGGCGGGCAGGAGTACTCCATCGAGATGTGATATTTGCCCGTCTTTGCCTCCGGCACAGCGATGGTCCAGCAGACTTTGTCGGTTGTGTGGATCCACTCACCGACATTCGGTTCGCCTCCGACCTTTTCGACATCCATGAGATCGCCGTACAAGTCGGCGTCCAGCACGGAGAGTTTGTATCCATCGGCTTCGGGAGACAGCGGCGCCTTGGTCACATCGACGTCGGGCAGACCGGCGCACTTCAGGACGATCACGGTCGAGCTCGGATCGATCTTGTCCGGCTTTTGAATGGCGAGCGTCCCGTCCGGCAGCACCGCCGTCGCAAGGGCCTGCCTGGTCGCCAGCGCGTACGCCTTCTTTATGGGCGTCTTCAGCCCCAGCACTGTCAGGCCAGACGCCGGCCATTCGGAGACGTGCAGATAAAGCGTGTCGCCCTTTTGGGTGCACGAGCCGGCGAATGGGAGCCGGCGGAAGGGGCTCTTGGTCACGCCGTAAATGCTCTCGCCATTGACCTTCATCCAGGCCCCCACTTCGCGCAGATGCGTGATATCCTCAGGGCGGATGACGCCATGGGAATCCGGTCCGATGTCCAGCAGGAAGTTGCCGCCCTTGCCGGCAATGTCGGCGACCTTGCGCACCAGATCCGAGGTCGGCTTGAAATCGTGATCCGTCCAGGCGTAGGACCAGTGCAGGTTGTGCGCGGTGACAGTCGTCATGCACGCTTCCCAAAGGCGGCCGTTCGGCATGGCGTTCGCGGGAATCGACTGCTCGGGCGTCGCGTAGTCGCCCGCCGGATACATCCGATCGTCGATCAAGATCCCCGGCTGAAGCTTGCGGACCAGCTTCATAATCTCCAGCGCGCGCTCGTCGGCCGGCGGATGCTCCCAGCCGCCGTCGAACCAGAGAATGCTGACCTTGCCGTAGTTTGTCAGCAATTCGCGCAGCTGTCCTTCGGCGTAATCTGTGTACTTGTCCAGGCTCGCGCCGTCGGTCGGGCGCTTGTCCCAGGGGCGGCGCGGCAGGTAATCAGGGTGACGCCAGTCCATGTACGAGTAATAAATGCAAAGCTTCATGCCCTGCTTTTTGCACTCCTCGGCCAGCTCTTTGAGAGGGTCGCGATGGAACGGCGTCGCTTTGACGATCGTATAATCCGTCAATTTGCTGTCGAAGAGGCAGAATCCATCGTGGTGCTTGGCCGTGAAGACGACATACTTCATGCCGGCGGCCTTGGCGAGTCCCACCCACTCCTTGGCGCTGAACTGCGTGGGATTGAACTGCGGCGCATACTTCTCATACTCCGCCACCGGCGTCTGGTTGTAAACCAGCGACCACTCGCCCAGCTTGTCCGGATCGGCGTTGCGATGGTCTTCATTGGCGATATCGTAGATGCCCCAGTGAATAAACAGGCCGAACTTATCCTGACGCCACCACTCGGTGCGCTTCGCGAACTGGGCCTGGGTTTCGCCCGTATCCGAGCTGATCTTAAACTGCGGCGTCTGCGCGGGAGCGGACGCCAGAGAGCACGCGAGAAGGGCGGCGGTGAGAAGAGAAGAAGCGATGCGTCGTTTCATGGAGTGCTGATTACTTTCCCGAAGAGATTTACGATTGGCTTGATGGACGATGCGCGGGCAAACCATTCAAAGAGCCGGCGAAGAATAATCGCCAGGCCCTCTGAAATCATTCGCCGGTCGTTTTACGGCGTACGTGAGACTTAGCCGCCCTTGCTCGGGACCAGCCACGGCGTGTTGCCGTAATACCATTGCGCGGGATGCGCCGATTTGACATGGCCGTCGGCGAACGCCGTGTTGACGAATCCGGTGTGGCGCGGCAGCGGCCCCGCCCAGTCGACGTTGTTGGGGTCGTGGGCGCAGGACGCGCAGCCTTCGTTATCGGCGACCGGATCTTGCAGGAACCATCCTTGCGGCTTGACCTTCGAGTTCTCCGAGACGGTGTTGTCCGCCGCGACGGTCGCGCCGCCGTCGCAGAAGTAAACCGTGCTCGCCGGGCTATTGAACTGCGCCAGCGTCGCCGGATGGTACGACGCCCAGTAAGGCGGCGAGATAAGCGAGTTGATCAAGTAGCTGACGTGGAACGGATCCACAAATCCAGCGGTGGGCCAGGCGCCAAACGAAGGCGGCTTCGTCCCACTGTCGTCGGGACAAGCGAACACTTGCTGACTCTTCACGTAGGGATAGAAGACCTGCTCGTATTGCAGGTAATTTCCACTCGGCAGATAGTTGACGCAGTACGGGTAACTCTCGTCATTGTCCTGAACGTACTGAAGAATCGCCAGATTGATCTGCTTAAGGTTGGAGACGCAACTGATCTGACGGGCCTTTTCACGGGCTTTCGCAAAGACCGGGAAGAGTATCGCGGCAAGAATCGCAATGATAGCGATAACAACGAGAAGCTCAATTAAGGTAAAGCCTTGATGAGAACGTTCGATGCGGTTCATGGGTGACTCCTTCTATTGACCATCACGCCAGGGCGTGACGCCGACGACTGCAAGATGAGGAAGGCAACGCCGCCAATTTTCCGCAAGCGCTTGCGGAGGTTCGCTCATGAGCTTCCCGTCCCATGGAAGAATGGGTGCGGGATGATTTATTATAGTGGAAGAGAGGGCTTCCCGCTATATGCGAATCCATCGCAAATGTGTCCGATATCGGCGCCCGCGCCGAAATTGAGAAGGAAACACGACGCCTACCAGGTAAATAAACCGGGTGAGGACACCCATGAACATTGTCACGCCCCTCAACAGCATACAGATCCAGCTGATCCACGCCAATTGCCTTTTGATCACGCCGGATTGGTGGATCATGCGGGATATTCAGGGTCCGTTCTGGCGCTTTTACATGCAGTGGGAAGCGGGGGTGACGGTGTCCATCGATGGGCGCGCGACGGCGCTTGAGGCGGAGCGCTTCTATATCATCCCCGGGGGCGCGAGGTTCAGCGCGCGGACGGACTGGCCCATGCAGCAGCTATTTATCCACTTCGATGTCATTGGATTGTATGGCCTGAAGATGCGCGAGCTCTTCGCGGATCTGATCTGTCTGCCGGCAGCGTTCCCGCTCAAAGAAATCGCCCGGGAGATCTCGCGGCGGCTTCAAGCGGGAGATCCTATCGATGCGCTGATGCAGACGCAGATCCATGCGATGCTTTACACGGGTCTAGCCCAGTACCTCGCCTCCCTGCCGCAGGACCGGCGCGACGAATTGGGCCGGCATACGCTGGCGCTGGCGCCGCTGACGCCGGCGCTCAATTATATCGACGCCCATTTGACGGAGCCGCTGTCGAACTCCGCTCTCGCCGAGCTGTGCTTCATGAGCGAGGGGCATTTTATTCGGCGATTCCGCGCGGGCGTCGGCCAAACGCCGGTCCAATATATTCTGGACCGGCGCGCCCAGCAGGCGGCGCGACTCCTGCGCATGACGGATTGGAGCATCGAGCGCATCGCCGAAGAAACCGGCTTCGGAAGCCGTTACTACTTCCACCGCGTCTTCTCCCGCCTGATCGGGGTGGCCCCTTCGGCCTACCGGCGCTCTTCGGAACGGTGAATTTTCTTGACATCCATCCCCGGTGAGGTTATAATGGCCGCATGAACCGTAAACGATTACGGGAACGGAATGCGTTCTCACTTTGCGTCTTTCTCGTCCCGCTTTGCGCCGCCGCAAGCCCCGCGCGCGCCAATGAGCTCTGGCCGCGCCCCACGATCGCGCCGATCCCCATTTCGGAGCCTGGCGTGCGTGCGCCGAAGGTCCTGCTGAATGGCGATTGGAAGTTCTCGGCGGCGCCGCCGAGCGACTTCTGGAACGCCGACGCTTCCGGCTGGGCGAACGCCGACGCTTCCGGCTGGGCGAACGCCGCCGTGCCGGGCGATCTCTCGGTGCAGGGGCTCATTGATGACCGGGCGACGAACGGCAAGGAGCTGGCGTATCGCAAAGTCGTGACGGTTCCGGCGGATTTCGCGGGCAGGAAGATCCTGCTGCGCATCGAAGGCGGATACGATTACGCGCGCATTTGGGTCAACGGCCGCTTCGTGCGCGACCACTATGGCGCGTTCACGACCTGGGATTCGGACATCACGCCCTATGTGACGCCGGGGCAGCCCGCGCGGATCACGGTCGGGCTGACGGCCGGCCCCGAGGAGACGCTGGGGATCGAGTACCGGCACACGCGCGGCCTGGTGCGCGACGTCAGCCTGCTCGCCGCTCCCAAAGACCATCTGACGCGGCTTCAGTGCGACACGGATTTCGACGACGCCTATCAAAACGCGACGCTGAAGGTCGATGCGGGGATGGAGTTCGGCGCGGCGCCGGGCGCGACCGTACGCCTCTCCCTCACCGATCCACGCGGCCGCAAGGTCACGATCGGACCGTCGAAGATCGTGCTGTCGCCCCGCGCGCCCGAACAATCGATCCGTATTCCCACCACGTCGCCCCAAAAGTGGGACTCGGAGCATCCCAATCTGTATCGCCTGACGGCGCAGGTCAAGATCGATGGGCGCGTTGTGGAGACGATCACAAAATCCATCGGCTTCCGCAAGATCGCCTGGCGCGGAAACCAGATGTTCGTGAACGGACAGCCGGTCAAGCTGCATGGAGTCAACTGGCATCAGGACCTGGCGAACGCCGGCGAGATCGCGAACGCGGCGAACGACAAGGCGTCGCTGGACATGATCAAGAGCGCCAATGTCAACTTCATCCGGACATCGCACTACCCGCAAACCGAGTTCGTGCTCGATTACTGCGACAAGATCGGCCTGTATGTCGAGGAGGAGACCTCAATCTTCTTCATCACCGAACAGGGCGTGGCGATGAACTCGGAGAGCAACCCGGACTTCCAGCCCAAGTATATGAACCAGTTCGCGGAGATGATCGAGCGCGACCGCAGTCATCCGAGCATCGTGATGTGGTCCCTGGGCAACGAAAGCCGCTGGGGCTCGAATATGCAGCATCAGTTCGACTATGTGAAGCTCGAAGATCCCACACGTCCGACGATCTGGAGCTACCCGGACGATCACGACGCCGGGACGACCCCGCGCTTCGATATCCGCAGCATCCACTACCCCGGCCAGGGCTGGGCGTTCGGGCAGGCCGCGCAGCCCGAGTTGTGCGATGAGTACTCCCACATCCTCGTCACTTCCAGCGCCGCCGAGCTGCGCCGCGACGCCGGCGCGCGCGATTTCTACGGCGAAGAGTTAAAGTTCTGGTGGGAGAAGATGTACGCCGCCCCCGGCAACCTCGGCGGCGCTATCTGGTACGCGCAGGATACGACGTTCGCGCGCGCCGATGGGACCTTCAACCCCTCGCTCACCGCCGAATGGGGCGTCATCGATGTCTGGAACCGGCCCAAGCCCGAATACTGGAACGTCAAAAAAGAATATTCGCCCGTCGTGATCGACGGCAACGCCAAGTCCGTGGCGAACCCCGGCGCCGGAAAGCCGCTCGCGCTCCCCGTCCAGAACCGATATAACCATTCGAACTTGAACGAAGTCACGTTCGCATGGAAAGCCGGCGACGGATCGGGCAAAATGCGCGGCCCGAATGTCGCCCCCGGCGGCCAGATCGGCGTGATTGAGATCCCGGCGCGGGACTGGAAGAACGGCGATATCGTCAATATCAAGGTCTTTCGGGACAAAGAATATGTTGATGAATACAACTTCACCCTCGGCATCCCCCACCCGATCTTCCCGGCGGCTCAGGGCCCCGCGCCTACGGTGACGACGGATGCGAAGACGATCCAAATCACCGGCCGCGACTTCTCACTGAGCTTCGACCAATCGACCGGATCGCTCACCCACGGCAAGTTTCGCGGCGCCGAGATCATTACCGGCGGTCCCTATCTAAACCTCGGCCTTCCGGAGCTGAAGCCGTGGACGCTGACCTCTCTGGACTCGCGGGTTTCGGGAGACCTGACCCACATCGATATCTCCGGAAAGTACGGCGACCTGCCGGTGCGCTTCGATGTTGCGGTGGACGCCGCCGGTCTCATCGCCACAACCTACACGATCGATGGAGCGCCGCCGGCCGAGGCGACGGAAGTCGGCGTCGCCTACACGGTCTCGCGCAACGCCGACCGGCTGACCTATCGCCGCAGCGGAACGTGGTCGGCGTACCCCGCAGACTACATCGCCGGCAGCGAAGGCGTCTCCCTCAAGACAAAACCTCACGGGGTCGATACCTGGCGGGTGAAACCATCGTGGCCGTGGGCGCTGGACGAAAAAGACTTCATCAACGACGGCGCCGCCAAAGCCTCCGCCGGCCGTGGAACCAACGCCTTCCGAAGCTCCAAGACCAACGTCTACCACGCCTCCCTCGTCCTCGCCGGCTCAAACCTGCGATTACGGATGGAGGGCGACGGAACCGGCTCCGCGCACCCACTGATCGAACCCAACGGCGACATCCGGTTCAACATGAACAACCAGTGGTCGTTCAAGCTCTCCGGAGGCTCAATGGCGACGCAGATCCGGCGGGACGTGACGGCGGGAGCGGGATACACGAACACGGTGCGGATGCGGCTGACGGATGGGGATGATTATGGGATGGGGTATGAGGCGATTGTAAAGTAATCCCCCAGCGATCGACCAGCCAGATTAGGATTGCCGGCGGTTAAAACCGCCGGCAATCCTATTTCGAATACGGAATGGCTCTTCACTGTTTTCTATGCAAAAGCACAAAACGCCCCCTCTCCCAAGATCAGGAGAAGGGGCGTTTCTCGTTGGCGAATTACACCGCCGCCGGCTGTTTCGCCTCGGCGGACTTGTAGGCGGCGAGGGCGATTTCTAAGGCGCGCAGGCCGTCTTCGCCGGTCGCGGTGTCGGGCGCCTCTTCGCCGGCGCTGAGCTTGAGGAAGCCGTCGACGAGCTCGCCGTCGAGGCTGCTGCCCCAGTTCGGCCAGAGAACGCGGCCGGCGGCGTCATCGTACTGCTCCAGTTGCTGGCCGAAGAGGTCCAGCTCGAACACGCCGCCAGTGCCGACGACTTGCAGCGTGACGTCGCCCCAGGTCGGGAAGGTTTTGGGGCGGGACCAGCTGGTGTCCAGGGTGGCGAAGACGCCGCCGTCATAGCTGATCGTCAGGAAGCCGGTGTCATCGTATTCTTGGTGGTAGAAGCCATTGCCGATCTCGGCGTAGACTTCGGTCGCGTTCTTGCCCAGCAGCAGCCAGATCAGGTCGGCGACATGGACCGTGTGGTCGATCACCGCGCCGCCGCCGGAGAGGGGCAGGTCGATGAACCAGCCGCCGGGCATCGTGCCGCGGTTCGTGCCGCGAATGGCGAGGATTTCGCCGACGGCGCCGGACTGGATCTGTTCGCGCAGGCGCTTGAAGGCGGGCGAGTGGCGGCAGGGAAACGCGGTCGCGAGCTTGACGTTGCGCGCGGCGCAGTAGTCGATCATGGCGCGGGCGTCTTCCACGGTCGTGGCGAGCGGCTTTTCGCTGACAACGGCCTTGACGCCGGAATCGGCGGCCAGCTCCACAAGGCGTCGATGGTGCGTGTTTTCACTCGCGACCACCACGCCGTCCAGCCCCAGCGCCAGCAGTTCGGCCTCGGAGGCGTAGAACGTGGTTCCAAACTGCTTGGCGCAGGCCTGGCCGCGTTCGGCGTCGGCGTCCCAGACGCCGGCCAGGGTGACGCCGGGGCGCTGCACGATCTCGCTGGCGTAGGAGCCGGCGTGTCCGTGGGCGAAGGAGAGAATACCGATCTTCAAATTCGTTTCGTTGCTCTGGGTCGTCATCAGAGGGTCACAGCCTTTCCAGTTTCAATCGACTCCAGCGCGGCCAGGGCGATGCGGGCCGCCTCCAGAGCGTCGTATACGGTCACCGGCGGCGTCACGCCGGCGCGAAGCGCCTGGACGAAGGCGTTCAGCTCCTTGTAATAAGGATCGTCGGTCACGAACATCGGGCTTTCCGGAACGGTCACTCCCGCGCCGGCGCCGTCCTTGCTGCGCAGGTTCGAGGAGAGCGAGACGCTCTTATTGGAATCGTGGGAGATCAGGCCCTTGTCGCCCGCCACTTCGTAAGTCGTCTGGAAGCCGCTCGGGTGCGCCCAGGATCCCGTCACATGACCGACCACCCCGGATTCGAAGCGCAGGGTGACCAGGGCGTAGTCCAGACGCTCGTCGAAGCGGCCGGTTCCGAAGAGGCCCTTCGCCATGACGCGCGTCACGGGGCCGAAGGTCCAGCGCAGCCAGTCGAAGTCGTGCAGGATCATATCCAGGACGACGCCGCCGCTCTTTTCGGCGTTGGCGTACCAGTTCTCGCGGCCGGTGATCGTCGGGAAGCCCGACATACGCGCCGTGCGCACGGTCGCCGGCTTGCCGACGCCGCCCTCATCCACGATTCGCTTGGCGGCGGCGTACTCGGGGAAGTATCGCACCACGTGTCCGGCCATCGCCGGGACGCCCGCCTTTTCGACGGCCTTGATAATGGCTTCGCAGTCTTCAATACTGCGCGAAAGCGGCTTCTCCACGAAGATCGCCTTGCCCGCCGCCGCCGCCAGCTCCACATATTCGCGGTGGACGGGCGTCGGGGTGCAGATGTCGATGATGTCCGGTTTCGCCTTGGAGAGCAGCGTGTCCCAGTCGCTGAAGACGGGGCCATGCGCATGCGCCGCTTCCTGGCGCGGATCCAGAACGCCGACCAGTTCGGCGCCCTCGACATGCTTCCACTGGTTGGCGTGCCAGCCGCCCATATTGCCGGCGCCGATGAGCGCCACACGATAAGTCATATTATTCGTCCTCTAGTTGATCTCGCGGATTGAATTCGAAATTTAACGCACGGCCGTATCGCTGGCCGCCGGAAGCCCGCGAACGGCCCCGGCGATGGATCTGACCAGCGCCCCATCCCGGGTGTCCTGTCCCAGCTCCCAGATCATGACGCCGCCCAGTCCCTGACCAAGCGCGAACAGCGCCTTTTGACGCACGGTCTCGGGACCGTTGAAGTGAAAGATGTCGGCGTCATCCACATTCGCCGCCAATGGCGTTTGTTTGTCGAGTTCACCATACGTCGGCGCTTCCCGATGATCCTGCATGGCGACTGCGGTTTCCGTGTAAAAAGGGATTCCCATGCAGACTTTCCCAATGGGCGCGCCCTTGGAAACCAGCCCCAGCGCATCCGCCTGCGCGCCGGCCACCGGCGCGTGATGCGTATTGTCAAAGTACGTCATCAGGTTCAGCAGATCACAGGCGGCCAGCGCCTTCGGATCGATGGTGTCCCAGGTCGCCAGCGCCATGCTCAGGCGCAGTCCATGCGGCGCAAAAGCCTCTTTCGTTTCCAGAATCAGCGACTTCAGGCCCGCTTTTTCCTCGGGAGTATTCGGAAACTCCCAGTCATAATCAATCCCGTCAAATCCGTGCTTTTGGCAGAACAGAACCAGATTCTGCGTGAACCGCTTCCGTTTTGCCGGATCGGTCGCCATCGCTGAGAACATGCCGGACCGGTCGCCGCCGCCAAACGCCGCTTCCAAGCGCGGATGGTAACGCTGCTTGATCTCCTGAAGCTTCGCTTCCATCTCCGGAGTGAGACGCGAATCGTCGATACCGCCTTCGGGCGTCGGCGACAGGGAAAAGAAAATGAGATCCGTGACGTACCGCGCCAGCTCGGGGTTGAGCGCCATGACCCGATATTCCGGCAGATACGCGACGATGTGAAAGTCCTTGCGCTTCCCCGGAGCCGCCCGCTTCACGGGATCGAGCAAAATGCGGCGCAGGTTCATGACAGCGCCGCCCGGCGCCGCCAGCGGCGTCACGCGCAGGGTCGTTTGCCCCGGAGTCAGCGTCACCGTCCCGTCCAGCGTCTGCGCCCGGAAATCCGTCCACGTCGGCCCCGTCTCCGCCACGACGCCCGAGACGCTCTGCCCCGGCTTCGGTCCCGCCGAAACGACGAACGGAGCCCCCGTACTGCCCGCGATACACGCGTACTCCATCACGATCCGATATTGTCCGGCGCTCGCCTTCGGAACACGGATGTCCCAGCGGACCGTGTCCTTGGGATCGGTCCACCACCCCACGTGCGGCTGGCCGTCTCCCATCTCCAAATGCGCCGTCTTGCCATCGATCGCCGCGGCGTCGGCCGTCAGATTGTAAATCCCCGCCACCGGAGAAATACGGCGCGTGACGGCGGTCGAATCCGCAAACGCTTCCGCCGCGACGCAAAGCGCGACGCCCAACGCAATCAGCGCGAGAGCGCAAGAGAAATGGCGGCGTTTCATGAATATCATCGGAACCTCGTGTCTCGTCTGTCACTTCGGCTGAGAGATACAGGAAACGTCACCGGAAACAAAATACGTAAACGTTTACGATTTCTGTTTTCGATTATATTACGATCCTGTTTCTTTGTCAAGAGGATTGGCGTAAAATCCTTCGCGAAAGTCCCGCGATGATTGCGGCCGAAAAGCAAGCGGCCGTCGTCTCGTCTTGAAACTCGCTTTCCGTAAACGATTACGGAGTCAAAATTAACGCTATTATACGACGAGAACGTATCCCTGTCAATGCGCAATTTGGCGGCGGGCGGCGCGGGTCTGAATTGGCGGGAAGAGATTCTTTTTGCTTGACACGCCATCCAGATCGTGATATCATCCCAGCATACCGTAATCGTTTACGAAAAGTTGCGATTGCCTATTGACAGACCAAAATTCCTGGGCTATACTCATTTCCGAAGCTAACCGTAAACGATTACGGAACCCTCCGGCGATGAAGCCCTTCCTTGAGTTACGCTCCGCACTCCCTGCGTCTTTATGAAGGAGAACACAATGAACCATCGCCTCCGCCGAACTTCTGCGTTCACTTTGATCGAATTGCTCGTTGTGATCGCCATCATTGCGATTCTCGCCGCGATTCTCTTCCCCGTCTTCGCCCAGGCCCGTGAAAAAGCGCGCCAGACGGCGTGCCTTTCCAATATGCGCCAGGTAGGATTAGGCGTGACACAGTACGTGCAGGACAATGACGAAGCCTACCCTCTGGTGACTTACTCCAACGACTCCCAAACACGGTTGATGAACGGAGTCGATCCTTATATCAAAAGCCAGGATGTTTGGTACTGTCCGAATTACTTCGGCGTGGGGGCGACCAAGGATCCGAACGGTCATCCGGTTTATGAGAATTATGCAGGGACATGGTACGCCAACGCCGGAGATGCGTATCAGGGCAAGCCGCTCGCCGATGTCTGGGGTGGAAGCGGCAGCTGGTATACCGGGCATCGCCAGCCGGGCTACATGATCTTCATGGCGAAAGCGCCGTTTGGCGCCAATGGTTACATCAGCGATCCTTCGGCGCCTGCGCCGCTTGAGGGCTATTACTTAAGCCCACTTCATGCTTCCGATGAAGCGACCGATTACGGCAAAGGGCCGAATGGAGGAGGAGGCTACTGGTGGTCAACTGCCCCGTCAGAGCAGAATATTATCATGACGGACTGGTTTGGAACGTCGTGGCCCTATAGTTGGCTGATCCAGATGCACAACACCGGCGGCAAGACGCCCGGCTACGGTACGCCGATCAAAGGCACGAATGCTTTGTTCATGGACGGTCACGTGAAGCTGACTCATCCATTCAACACATCCACCACCAACTGAGATGCGAGAACCGCCGGGGCGACACGCCAGTCGCCCCGGCTTTCTGGAAATCACGAGAGCCCTATGAATACCGTCAAAGAAAAAAAAGCGCTGTCTCCGGTCGTCATCATCAGCTCGCTCGTCGCCGCAATCGCTGTCCTGGGCCTGATTGTTTTCAAGTTCACTCAGACCCCCTCAGGAACTCCCCAGCAGATTACCGTCCCCGAGGAACTCAAGTTCCAGCGCGGCCAGCAGGCGCCGACAAGCGCGTCTCCGCGCCCGGCCCCCGCAGGCGTCAAATAAATTTTGGCGAAATGCTTCCCAGGATTTGACAGACGGAATAAAAGACGTTATAATTCCGTAAACGCTTACGGAGAACTTATTCCATGATTCTCAAATCACTGAATTACTGGTCCATGCCCGGCGGTCTTGAAGGGACGCTTCCCGTCGAGACGTTTTTGACCAAGGCCAAGCACTATCGCTATGACGCCGTCGAGCTGTGCATCGCGAACGACGGAGCGCTCGGACTGGATACCGACGAAGCGCGATGCCGTGAAATCTTATCCGCGGCTCAGGCGGCGGGCGTGCAGGTCGCCAGCGTCGCGTCGGGCATCTACTGGGAGTACGCCCTCGCCAGCGACACCGAGACCGACCGGGCGCGCGCCGTGGAGGCGCTGCGCAAGATGATCCAGATCACAAGCTGGCTCGGATGCAAAACGCTGCTGACGATCCCCGGCGCGGTCGATGTCTTCTTCCTCCCCGATCAGCCCTCCCGTTCCTATAATGTCGTTTGGGACCGCTCGGTGGCGGGCCTCAAGCAAGTGCTCCCGCTGGCCGAGGAGCTGGGCGTCCGCCTGGGCATCGAGAACGTCTGGAACAAGTTCCTGACCAGCCCTCTGGAGATGGCCCGCTTCATCGACCAGTTCGAGAGCCCGGCGATCGGCGCGTATGTCGATGTCGCCAACATTCTTCCGTACGGTTACCCGGAGCAGTGGCTTCGGATCCTGGGCAAGCGGGTAGCCGGGGTGCACTTTAAAGATTTCCGGCGGGCCGTGGGCAACGGCGACGGCTTTGTCGACCTTCTGGAAGGGGATGTGAACTGGCCGGAAGTGATGTCGGCGATTGCCGAGATCGGCTACGACGGCCCGGTGGCGGCGGAGATGATCCCGCAGTACCGTTTCTATCCCGAAGTGCGCATCGCCAACACCTCCAACGCCATGGACGCGATCCTGGGACGGACGGCTTAAGAATAAAGACAGGAAACAACGATGTCCGGTATCAGATTAGGCGCGATTGGATATGGTGAGCGCGCTCGGTGGATGTCGCAGCTGATGCAGCAGCAGGATCCCGAGGCGAAATTGGTCGCGATCGCCGACCCGCAGGGGGAAGCGATCCAAGCGAAGATGGCGGAGGACGGCGTCTCCGCCGAAGGAATAACATTTTACGACACGGCGGACGCGATGCTGGACCGGGAGCCGCTGGACGGCGTGATCGTCGGCACCCGATGCAGCCTGCACGCCGCGATGGGCCTGAAGGTCTTAAACCATGGCCTGGCGCTTTTCCTGGAGAAGCCCATCGCGACCACGATGGAGGACCTGGCGGCTCTGCGCGCGGCGCCGAACGCGCACAAAGTCGTCGTTTCCTTCCCGCTGCGCATGTCGCATATGGTGAAGCTGGCGCGCGAGATTATCGATTCCGGACAGATCGGGAAGATCGAGCATGTGGAAGCCTGGAACAACGTGCCGTACGGCTCAACCTACTTCCAGAGCTGGTACCGGGATGAAAAAGAAACCGGCGGCCTATTTTTGCAAAAGGCGACGCACGACTTCGACTATATCAACTATTTGCTGGAGAACAATCGGCCCGTCAGCGTCTGCGCGATGACCACCAAGAGCGTTTTCAAAGGAAACCACGCCGCCGGATTGCGCTGCATGGACTGCGCCGAGCGGACCACGTGTTTTGAAAGCCCCTACCATCCCTCGCGCCCGCTGCCGCTGGCGCTGGATAAGCCGGCGAAGGAGATGTGCGCCTTCGCCGTCGACACCGGGAATGAAGATTCGGGAAGCGCGCTGATCGAATACGAGTCGGGGATACACGCCTCTTACACGCAGAACTTCGTGGTGCGCAACAAGGCCGGCCGGCGCGGGGCGATCCTCATCGGCTACCATGGGACGATCGAATTCGATTGGTACACGAACTCGCTCAAAGTCTACATGCACCACGAACCGCGCGTCGTCACGCACCAGTTCGACGAGGACGGCGGCCATGGCGGCGGCGACGGCGTGCTGGCGTCGAACTTCCTGAAAGTCATTCGCGGGGAGGAAGCGCCGGTCTCATCCCTGGAAGACGGGATGCTCAGCGCGCTGCTGTGCCTGAAGGCGCGGGAATCGGCCCTCACGCGCCAATTCCAGGCGGTCGCGTTTCCGGAAGCTCCCACGGAGGATCCGGTCGGCAATCGGGATCTGGCGGCGGCGCTCTAGGCGCGGATCAGCGAACCGCGAGCGCTGCGGCCGTCGGCGGGCCGCAGGATTTGCGGATCACCAGATGAGCGCCGCAGGACTCGATGCTTGGGGCCGCTTTCTGCTCGATCATCTCCAGCAGGGCGCGGATCGCCGCCTTGGCGACTTGCGGGATATCGATCGCGACGGTTGTCAGCGGCGGATTGACCAGGGTGGCGATCTCGACGTTATCGTGGCCGATCACCGAGACGTCGCCGGGGATGGAAAGACCGAGCTGCTGCGCGGCCTCGATCGCGCCGAACGCCAGAACGTCGGTGCGGGCGAAGATCGCCGTGGGCGGGTTAGCCATCTGTAGGAGCCGGGTAGCCGCTTCGGATCCCTCCTGACGCGTGACGCCCGCTTCCACGGCCAGGGCCGGATCCCAGATCAGCCCCGCCTCCGCCATGAGCTCCGGCAGCCTGACGCGGACATGCTGGCCGGGAAAGCCGGAGCCGATATAGCCGACGCGGCGATGGCCGAGGTCGGCGAGGTACTGCAGGGCTTCGCGGACGCCTGGCTGAGTATCGACACAGACATGGGACGCATTCGGAAAGTCCGATGGCTCGGGGCCGTCGATCAGCACGGCGGGCGTGCGGCCGCGCCGGGTCAGCGCATTGAAATCGTCGGGAGAGACTTCGGGCGCGCCGATCACGACAAGGCCGTCGACCGAGTACATCTCGGTCTCCATGCCTTCGCGGCGGCGGCCAAGGCGAAGCAGCAAGTTATAGTTGTGGGCGTGCGTTTCTTCTTCCAGAGCGCGCGCCATCTCGATCAGATAGCGGTCCGAGAGCACATCGGCGTTATAGGGGCACTCCAGGCGGATCAAGAAAGTCCGCCCCGTCACCAGATGCCGCGCATTGGCGTTGCGCGCAAATCCGAGTTCCTGCGCTTTTTCCAGGACCATCTGGCGCGTTTTCGGACTGACATCCGGCCGATCGTTGAGCGCACGGGACACCGTCCCGATGCTAAGATTGAGGCACTTTGCGAACTCGACAATGTTCATAATGACGCTTTTACCGAATATCTCGGCGCGCTCCCACACCTGTGAAAGTCCATTTCAAGGACGGGGATGTCAGGAAAACGTGGTTCCAAGCAGACGAGCGCGTCGCGAAGAGAAACAATTCCGGCTAGTCCGCCGGCGCAGCTTTAGTACATCAATTGTACCAGAACATCGCGGGTTATAAAACACGCGCGACTCTGCGTATTCTCAGAATAATATCACATATCGCCTTGAGGAGAAAGATCGCCATGGAAGCGCTGGAGAATGAGGCAACCGCCGCACAGACGAATACGCCCGAGGAAGTCCTGGATGAGCGCACTCCGGAGCAATCGTACGAGCCGACGGAAACAGTCGCGTCCGAGCCATGGAACGATCTTCCCATCCGGGCGCTCCTGCTGACCGCTCCGCCTCCGGAAGACCTGGACCTGTTCTGCGGCTTCATCCGCGACGCCCTGCCCAAGGAAGGCGTCAACACCCTCGTCGTCCGGTTCCGCTATCAGTACCAGTTCCAAAGCCATCCGGAGCTTGCCGACATCGGCGCATTGTCTCGGGATCAGGTCCGGCGGATGCTCCAGGCGTGCCGCGACGCGGGCGTCCAACTCATCCCCAAAATGAACCTGCTCGCGCACCAGTCCGACGAAGGCTATATCATGCCGCTGCTGGCGAAGTACCCGCAGCTGGACGAAGCGCCGCATCTCAACCCGCCCGTCCCGTGGAAATACGGCGGACTGCACGACTTTTACACCAAAAGCCTCTGTCCGCAGCATCCCGATCTGCTTCCTATCGTCTTCCCGCTGATGGATGAGTTGATCGAGGCCTGCGAGGCCGACGCCTTCCATATCGGCCTGGACGAAGTGTGGATCCTCGGCGACGATAAGTGCCCGCGCTGCGGCGGCCGCGACAAGGCCGAGCTGTTCGCGGAGTACACGACGATTCTGCGCAACCACCTCGCCGAAAAGGGCTGCCGCACCTGGATCTGGAGCGACCGGCTAATCGACGGCAAGACGACCCACCTTCTCGGCTGGCAGGCGAGCATGAACAACACGCACCGCGCGATTGATATGATCCCCAAGGACATCGTCATCTGCGACTGGAAGTACGAGGACGCTCCCCCCACCCCGGCGTACTTCGCTCTGAAAGGCTTCGACGTCGTCCCCAGCTCCTGCTACAACGCCGAAGCGGCGATCGCGCAGCTGGAGCAGGTGTACTTCGCGCGCAAAAACGGCGCCCGCGCCTTCTTCTCCGCCCCCCTCGCCAACCACCAGCGCGGCGTCTTCTCGACAAGCTGGATGAGCGCGCGCGAGTTTATCGAAGCGTACTACGGAGACCCCACGCCGGGCGCCGCGCCGTCACTGGCGGAGAACACGGCGAATACGTTCAAGGCGCTGTTCGCGGAAGTCCGCCGGAACATGCCGTAGAGAGTTCTCTGAAGGATAAACCAAGCATGAACAAATATCGCGCGCTGGCGCTGCTCTGGGCCGTCACCGCCTGCGGCGCGGCGCACGCCTCCCCAGCCACGCCCCATTCCTTCCCGGCCACACCCCACTCCTCCCGTGAACGGATCCGGATCGACGCCGATTGGCGCTTCCATCTTACGGCTTCGCCTCTGGTGAAGGATACGGTCGCGATTGAAGGATGGCGATGGACCGGCGCCGCGTTCACGGATGAGGCGCACGCGATTCTTCCGGCAGGCGGCGACGATCGGGCATGGGCGCCGGTCAAGATCGGCGAGAACCTCTTCACGCAGCCGTCGCGTTTCGTCTGGCTGCGCACGACGCTGCCCAGCGATTCGCGGACGCACCGCCTCCTGCATTTCGATTCCGTCGACGACAACGCCACCGTGTTCTTGAACGGCAAGCGGCTGCTGCATCATGACGGGTGGGATGTCCCGTTCAATGTTCCACTCGATGCGGCGTGGAGCGTCCATGGGCCGAATGTGGTGACGGTGCTGCTGGAAAATGTGAACGGCCCGGGCGGCCTGAGCGGAGCGACTTCCCTGGGGCATGACGAGACGCTGATCGACGGCGATCCGTCGCGTCCCGCCTTCGACGACCGGAAATGGCGCACCGTCCATCTGCCGCACGACTACATCATCGAGCAGGCGTTCACGCCGCTCGCCAATGTCGGCCATGGGTCCCTCCCCGTCGCGCCGGCCTGGTACCGCAAGACGTTCACCATCCCCAAGGCTGACAAGGGCAAGAGCCTCTGGATCGATTTCGACGGCGTCTACCGGGACTGCGCCGTCTGGCTCAACGGCCATCCACTCGGGCGCCACCCAAGCGGATACACCACATTCCGCTACGACATCGCGCCTTACGCGCGCTGCGGGGCGAAGAACGTTCTCGCCGTTTCCGTGGACCCGACGAATTTTGAGGGATGGTGGTATGAAGGCGGCGGCATCTACCGCCACGTCTGGCTCAACGCCGCCGCGCCCCTGCACGTCGCGCCCTGGGGCGTCGCCGTCGATACAACGCTGCCGGAGCCCAGGCCGGGCAGTCCTGCGGCGCCCGCCGGCGTCACCATCAAGACCCATCTGAACAACGACGGCGCAAATGCGGCGTCGACCATCGTGTCGAAGATCGTCGACGCCTCCGGTAAAACCGTCGCCGAGTCGTCGCTCGTCACGGCGGCGCTCGCAAAACAAAGCAAGACCGTAACGCAGCAAGTCACCATCGCGCAGCCTCATCTCTGGTCGCTGGAGACTCCGTATCTCTATCAAGTCGTTACCGAAATCCGCCGGAATGGCGCGGTCACGGATACGCAGGAGACGAGCTTCGGCGTCCGCACCCTTCGGTTTGACGTCAACAAGGGCTTCTTCCTCAATGGCCGTCACGTCGAGATCCAGGGAACCTGTAACCATCAGGACTTCGCCGGGGTGGGAATCGGCATGCCGGACAGCCTGCTTTACTGGCGCGTGAAAAGGCTCAAGGAGATGGGCGGCAACGCGTATCGCATGTCGCACAATCCGCCCGCGCCCGAGCTTTTGGACGCCTGCGACAAACTCGGCATGCTCGTGATGGACGAAACCCGCCACCTCGGCGACACCTACGCCACGAAATCGCAGCCCGGCACGAAGGCCGACGATCTGAGCGACCTCGCCTCCATGATCCAGCGGGACCGCAATCATCCGAGCATCATCATGTGGTCGATGTCCAACGAGGAGCCGTTGCAAGGCACGGAGGAAGGCGCGAAGATCTTCGTCGCGATGCGTAACGTCGTCCACAAATACGACACCACCCGCCCCGTCACCAGCGCCATGAACTACGCCTGGGGTACGGGCATCTCGCTCGTGGAGGATTTGCAGGGCTTCAACTACTTCAACCATGTGAGCGATTACGACGATTTCCACAAGGCGCATCCAGCGATCCCCGCCTACGCCAGCGAAACCTCCAGCGGCGTAAGCGACCGGGATACTTACGAGGACGACAAGGCCAAAGGCTACGTCAACGAATTCGACTATCGCCCCTGGTTCGACGGCGCCACCACCGCCGAGCAGGCCTGGCGGCCGATCGCCGACCGCCCCTTCATGGCCGGCGCATTCGTCTGGACCGGTTTCGACTACAAGGGCGAGCCGACGCCCTATGGCTGGCCGTGCGTCAACAGCCATTTCGGCAGCCTCGACATGGCGGGCTTCCCCAAGGATGAGTTCTACTACTACCAGTCCGTCTGGAGCGGCAAGCCGATGGTCCACATCCTGCCGCACTGGAACCGCGCCGGCCAGGAAGGGAAGACGTTCAGCGTCTGGTGCTACAGCAGCGCCGACAAGGTCGAGCTGTTCCTGAACGGCCAGAGCCTGGGCGCCAAGGATGTCGCCCGCAACAGCCATGTGACCTGGCAGGTTCCCTACGCCCCGGGAACCCTGCTCGCCAAAGGCTACCGCAACGGCGCCGTCATCGCCGCCGACAAAGTTGAAACCACCGGCGCGCCCGCCAGGCTCGTGCTCAAAACCGACCGGACCACCCTCCTCGCCGACGGCGAAGACGTGACGATGGTCGAAGTCGATGTCGTCGACGCCCAGGGCCGCATCGTCCCCACCGCAAACGATCTCGTCCATTTCGCCCTCACCGGCCCCGCCGCCCTGGCCGGCGTCGGCAACGGCGACCCGAGCAGCCACGAGCCCGATCAAGCCCCCCAGCGCCACGCCTGGAACGGCCGCTGCCTCGTCATCGTACGCGGCGGCGACGCCGCAGGCGCGGCGACGCTTGCGGCCAGCGCGCCAGGACTCACGGGAGCGATGCTGGGACTGCGGGTGCGGTGAAGATCCAGATCCACCCCGACCCCCACAGTTCACTGGGTAGGTTTTTGTCGACTCGGCAATAAATTACTCCCTGCCCCCGCATTGAAATACGGGCCTGGGGGCATCTGGACCTTCTCAACACTACGCCAAGATCTATGTCGGCCATAATTACGAACGCCCCCTTTCCCGCCCGAAGGGCCGAAGCCGGGAAAGGGGGAGGCCGAAGTTTACTTCGGCGGGGGGATGGGGATCCCCAGCCCCAATCCAAAACACCCCCGCATGGTGCATAATAGGGGCACCATGACTTCATCCACGCTCGCCATCCAAACCGACCATCTGCGCAAGGTCTACGGAGGTTCCTTAAAAGGGCAGCCGTTTGTCGCCGTGCAGGATATGAACCTGCAAGTGCCGCGCGGGCAGGTGTTCGGGTTCCTCGGGCCGAACGGCGCCGGCAAGACCACCACAATCAATATGCTGCTGGGGAATATCGCGCCGACAGCGGGGTCCGCGCAGCTGCTCGGGCGGCCGATTGGCGATATCGAGGCGCGCGCCAAGCTGGGCTTTCTGCCCGAGAAGTTCCAATTTCACGATTTTCTGACCGCCGAGGAGTTTCTGGACCTGCACGGCAAGCTCTACGGCATGTCCGCCGCGAAACGCCGCGAGCGGATCGGCGAGACGCTGGAGATGGTGGGGCTGACGGCGCGACGCAAAAGCAAGATTCGGGAGTTTTCCAAGGGAATGCAGCAGCGCGTCGGGCTGGCGCAGGCGATTTTGAACGATCCCGATCTGGTGATTCTGGACGAACCGACGAGCGCGCTTGACCCATTGGGACGGCGCGAGGTGCGCGAAATCGTGACGGCGCTTAAAGCGCAGGGCAAGACGGTGATGCTCAACTCGCACTTGCTCTCGGAGATCGAGATGACGTGCGATCAGGTCGCCATCCTGAAGGCGGGGCAGGTGATCAAGCAGGGAAAGATCGACGATCTGCTCGCCGCGCCGGCCACGGTGCAGATGCGGATTTTGAATCAGAGCCCGGCGCTGATGCGCGCGCTCGGAAGCCTGGCGCGGACGGTGGAGGCTCAGGGCGAGATGGTGACGGCAAGTATCAGCGAGGATGGGATCATCCCCGATCTCGTGGCGGCGGTGGTGGGAAGCGGAGGACGATTGATGTCCCTGCTGCCCATCCGAGAATCTTTGGAAGATCTGTTCATTCGGGTCGTGGAAACGGAGGGGACGATATGAACCATGTCTGGACCCTCGCGGGGCTGACCATCAAAGAAGCGGTGCGCCGGCGTGTCTTTTTCGCGTCGATGCTGGTGGCGCTGATCTTCGTGCTGTTCGCCGTGCTGCCGCTGCATATCGGACGCGGGACCGAAGGCGTGGAGCTGGACGCCGCCCGGGAGTTTTCCGCCAAGACCCTGGCGTGGATGGGCTGCGGCGTGATCAAGTTCTTCGGCTCGGTGCTCGCCGTCACGCTCGCCGCCGGCGCGATCACCGCAGAAGTGGATCGCGGCGTGCTGTCGATTGTCGCTCCGAAGCCGCTCCCGCGCGCGGCGATTTATTTGGGCAAATGGATTGGGCTGCTGGCTCTGCTCGCCGTCAGCGTCGCCCTCTGGTCGGTCCTATTGGTCGGCGCCATTTACATCCACACGCATCTGTTTTACCCACGGATCTTCCTGGGGATCCTGGCGACATTTCTGTTCCCGCTGCTGTTTGCAACCCTGACGCTGTGCTTCTCCTCATTCGCGACGCACGCGCTTTCGGCGGGGCTCGCGCTGATCGCCGCCGGCGTTGCGCTCGCGGAGGACACGCTTAACTTCCTCTCGATCATGCTCAATGCGCCGGTCCTGAAGTCGCTCAGCACGCTTGTCGGATACATCGTTCCGCTCGGCAAGATGAACCATTGGATCACGCGCGGCCTGGGCGACGCCGGCAACGATCTCAGCGCGCGAAATCCCTTGGGAGCGCAGGCGGTTCACACGTCCACGGGGGATATGGCGTATATCCTGTTTTACATCGCGGCGGCGCTGGCGATCGGCTTGTTTATCTTCCAGAAGCGGGATTTATGATTTTCGCAGCGGCGGCGCCCACTTTGCGGCGGGACTCGTCGACGTGACGGAGTCGATCTGGGCAACGCCGCTGTTTCGGCCCACGCGGTAGCGCACCAGGACAGGCTCGCCGATGACGGGGATCCATCGGCTGGTTTCGGGCAGGATATAGAAGACTTTCCGATGGGCGAACTCCAACGTGACGGCGTTGTGCATGCCGCCCCCGCCCGCGTGGCCGACCGCGACATTGATATCCCGCACGCTCCCAGAGGCGGTCTGCGCGGGGACGCCGCTCAGATCCCCCGCCGCCGCGCGGCGCGCGAGGAACGGGACTCCCCAAACAATGCCCGCGATCAAGAGCGCGGCGCCCGCGATGGCGAGCGCGCTCCCCCATCCCAACTTCTCACGGATCTCTCCGGTATTATCGCCCGTCAACTTCTCACCCTCACACCTTCCCAGACCTCAAATGACCAAGGGACGTCCTAGCATGCTAGGACGTCCCTTGATTTTTCTGGCGGAGTCTGAGAGATTTGAACTCTCGCGGGAGCTTGCGCCCCCCTACAGGTTTAGCAAACCCGCCCCTTCAGCCACTTGGGTAAGACTCCTCATAACGAGGAAGTGGGTTCCGCACGGATATTTTAGCACACGGCTGCGGAAAATGCAACAGTAAGCCGGCAAAATATCCGGGAAATCGCACAGGGCCTCCTGGGGACAGCCTCTCTCTCCCAGCGGCGTTGCGCCGCCGGGAACTTCCAGAGTTCGCAAATCTCCAGCCGGCCGATATCCTTGCCTGCGAATTCACGCTCATCGACGCCCAGTTAACGGGCGCCCGCGAGTACGGATTTGCGAGCTGGGCGAAGCTCAAAAAACATCTCGGAAGCCTCGCGCTCGCGGGGCGCCTGGAAACGGCGAAGCTGCTCCTGGCGGCCAATGCGGCAGCCTAAAACGGGCGGCGGCGATCACGTCAGCTTAACGCCTACTTCGCGACGGCCGGCAGCGGACGCGGCCGGGAATCGCCCTTCGCAAGCCCCAGGCTCCAGCACAGACCGCCGAGCAGATGGGCCTGATACCAGGGGGCGTTCCAGATATCCTCGCGATGTCCCAGGGCCGTGTAGAACACGCGACCTTTGCCGTACATACGGTTCCAGGCGATGGGGTAAAGGCCAGGCGTTCCGTCGTTCGGATGCTTGTCCAAATACAGCAGCAGATGGACTTGATGGGCCTCGAAGTTCTGGAACTGATAGACCTCCTCCATCGGAACATCCAATGCAGATCCCATGTCCGCGGTCGCCGGAAATTTGGCGTCGGCGACGAGACATTGGACGTGGACCTGTGGGCCGTGCTGCTTGAATTCGCCGCCGAGCATCTGTAGGTAGCCAGGGAATCCATGGAACGTATCCGAGGCGCTGTGGATGCCGACAAAGGCGTGGCCGTCGCGGATCCAATCGAGAAACGCCTGCCGGTCCGGCAGCGGCAGGTCTCCGGTGGTTTCCGCGAAGATCACGCCATCGTAGGCTTGCAGCGCGGTCGCCGTCATCTTGGTCGCGACTTCCTCATCGGTGCGCGCGTAATCGATCTGGATCTCGCCGTCCTTCGCCGCGATCTCCCCCAAAACACGCTCCGCCGTCGGAATAACATCGTGCCGGAACCCTTTGGTGACGGTCACCACCAGCACTCGTTTCGACGGCGCCGCCTGCGCCACAGCGCCCCCCAGCAGCATCAATAGTACGATCGAACCAATCCCAAGTCTCCACGCCATTTTCTGCTCCTATTCTCGATCGCCGCCCTCATTTGCATTGAAAATTTGCGGTATGATATTCCTATTCGTTCACGAGTAGTATAGCAGACAAGCCGGGGATCGTCATGAAACTTCACCGTTCGCTCCCATACATCTTGCTCGCTCTGATCCTGCCTGTCGCCGCCTTCGCCCAAGGCGGAGGCGGGGGCGGAGGTGGTGGAGGGGGCGGGGGTGGCGGCGCGGGAGGCGGAGGCGGTAATGGCAACGACGGATCCGGAGATTATACGCATTTATGGATTTTCGCTGGGCTCGTGACCACTGTGGCGGTTTATAGGTATTTCACGCGCCCCATGCTGGTCAGTGTCAGCCTGGTGCTGCGGCGAGGGCGACGTTATGGGCGCGCGCTGGATGAGATTGTATCTGGAGCGGAATTCACCACGCGCCTGGGTCGGCTTGCCGCCATTTATCTTCTGGTTTCCGAAATTCGCCCCGCCGACATCCTTGCCATGCGCCTGAAAGAAATGGGGCGCGCGCACTACGGCGCCGCGCCGGCAAAATTGGAAAGCGTATGGCGCGATGAATTGGAGCGAACGGGAATCACGCCGCGCGTCCTGAACATCGCGCCGCCGCACGGCCGCCCAGAGTATTTCAATCACCTACCGCCGCCCGAGCCAGAGCCTGCGGACGACGACAGCGTTTGCTTTCTGGGCCTACTGCTAGCCGTTGACCACACCCTGGGTCCGCCGGAGTTACAGCCGAATGAGCTCATGCAATATCTGCGAAGATACGAGCGGTTGCTTCAGGATCACAGCAACGACATGTACTATTTCTATTACACGCCAAAAAGTCCGGTAACGGACGAGCCGCTGCGCCTTGAGAAAGCCACGCAAATGCTCGATCAGATCACGTCGCCGAAGCAGGAGCCCGTTACCGCTTAGCGGGCAGCTTCTCGTACACATGGTCCGCCGGGAGATCGCGGCCGCCTGCCGCTGCGACCGACAAACGGTCGCAGCGCTCGTTTTCGGTGTGCCCTGCGTGGCCGCGCACCCACTGGAACGTCACTTGGTGACGGTCGCACAGATCGAGCAGCGTGGACCATAGATCGGGATTGATCGCGGGATCCTTGGGCGTGCGCATCCAGTTATTCGAGCGCCACTTCTTCGCCCAGCCCTTGCTGATCCCATTCGCCAGATACTGCGAGTCCGTGTAGAGTGTCACCTTGCTCGGACTCTCCAATGCCTGAAGCCCGACAATGGCCGCGATCAGCTCCATCCGGTTGTTCGTCGTCCGCCGGAAGCCGCCCGACAGCTCCTTCGATTCGCCGTCCTGCGTGACGATCACGCCATAGCCCCCCGGCCCCGGGTTGCCCGTGCACGCGCCGTCGGTAAAAATCTCGATATGCTTTTGTTCGGTTGATGTATTCACGAGGAATATGATACCCCGTGCGAGGAATGCAGCGGCTTCCGAGTGGACGCTCGGCAAAGATCAGAACTCCCTTACGCCAGCCCCGCCAGCGCCTTCACCTTGTCGAACGCTTCTTTTGGCGTGGTCGTGGTCCTGTGCTCCATGCCGATGTAGCCCGCGTAGCCGATCTCACGCAGGACCTGGAAGATCCGGGGATAGTTTACTTCACCGGTTCCTGGCTCGAATCGGCCTGGGACATCGCCCACTTCGACAAAGCGCACGTAGCCCTTCGCGATTCCATCCTTTAAGGTATCGAGAAGGTTGCCTTCTCCGAGCTGGCGATGGTAGAGATCGAAGTCGACTTTGACGCGCTCGTGATTCACTTCTTTCGCGATCTCGTAAGCGCGGGCGCTGGTGATTATCGCCATCTGCGCGTTTTCGACGCCGTTCAGCGGCTCCAGCGTCGCGTAAACGCCCGCCGCCCCCGCCAAATCTCCCGCCGCCTTCAGCCCGGTGACAATCTGGTCATGCTGCGTTTGCCACGGAATATCCGGCTGCGTCACGCCAACAAACGTGATTAAGTTCTCCGCGCCCAGCCGCTTCGCGACTTTGATCGAGTCCGCGAAATCGTCCAGAAACGCCTTCTCCTCACCTGTCTTTGTCAGCCCTGCCCCCCACCCGGTCTTCGTCGGCCCGATGATTGACGCGCACGCAATGCCGGACTTGTCCTGAATCGCCCGCATTTTGTCCAGCGGTTTACCCTCATGCCCCCAGAACGAATATGCTTTCGCCCCGGCGTCCACGACGATTTGCAGACGCTGGTCAAACGGCATGTCCCCCGGAAACATCAGCTCCAGATTGACCGATAGCGTGTACTGAGGCGCCGGCAAGCGGGGCGGCGGCGCCGCTTCGCTCGTTCGCGATTGGGGCAGCGCGGCGGCCGTCAGCGACAGAGCGGCCGCCTGCGTGAGAAAGCCGCGCCGTGTGATTCGTGAGGAGGAAGAGGTGTTCATGTCTCTGATTATAAAGATCGATGGACAAGCTGTCTAGTCGAAATTCGCTCAGATTCTTGATCTATTGCCAGGAGAATATGGCATGAATTTTGCAGCGATGCTTTTGCGATCATATGAGACCAGGAAAGATCGGCGCTCGCGCCGACGGCTAGGCTCAACTCAATTCCACTGCGCCTATAGGAGTTTAGCGTCATGAAGCAAGTCTTTTCACGGTCTACCGGACGATTTCTCGTCCCGTTCGCGGCGGCGCTTGGGCTCGCCGTTTTCTCCTGCCCTACCTCGGCGGCCACATTCTCATTCGCTCAAGACGACTGGTTATCGGATTCTGGCGGCTTCACCAGTCAGAATTCGGATTGGGGTCAGGTGGATATCCACCTTGCCCCCTCGGACCTGAGCGCCTTTCGATATAGCGCCACGGATGGGACCTACACGGGATATGTCAATGTGGTGACGAATGTCCAGAACGGCGCCACGATGAACTGGGCTGTCCAAAACCTTCCCGTCCAATTCCGTAACGTCACCGATTTGAGCGGCAGTCTTCCTTCGACCGTGCGGTTTGACCTTGGGGTGACGCCGGGCGTCAATGTCACCAACCTCGGCTACTTCGCAACCATTAATAGGGATCCTCTGGGCATGGAGCCGACGGGGAGCTTCGCCGCCGCCAGCGTCGGCGATAAATCCATACTCTTTGGCGGCATTACCGGGACCGATCCGATCACGGGAGACACTTATTCGGGCGACAGCGGCGGAGACCCGCCTCCGAAGGCGTCGAACTTCGTAGGATTAGACGCAACCCAAGTGGCGGGTAAAGGACATGCAATCGCGATAAAAGAAACGGCTGTCGCGGCGATTGATGAAGACGACGCAGGGTGCGCGCCCGGCGCTGTGGCGAGATCTATCGAATATCTGAAATCCATTAACAAACGAATCGTGATCAATGGTTCGGCTCAGGATGTCTATTCCGGTCTGCAAACAAATATGCAAACTCAACCGGGCACGGGCACTCGTGTGGATCTAGTAAAGTCGAAAAAAGATGAGTACGACAAGAAAAACCACATTCCGATTCAGACGACGAAGAGTGGGGATATCGAAGTTGCTTACAAAGCTCTCGGACATAAGGAAGACGTGGAAGTCTTTCTGAACAAGAAGAGTGGGAGCGGTCACTTCGCGTTCGTTTCCAAAATCATCCCCGTATATACACTTAACCCACATGATCCTAAAGAAAAAGATCTTACCAATTACATATTCACGATTATCGACGACCCGACTCAAGCCGATCACAAGGCGGAGAACGAATCCATACCGCTGTATGTATACACGAATCGCACGATCGGGCAAAGCGATTATTTATCAAGCATCGGCTCTTTCTTTATCGAAAACGTCGTCCCCGAACCTTCTCCCCTCATCTTCGTGCTTGCGGGCTCCTGCGTTCTCATCCTCATGATCGGTCTTCGACGCAGACACGCCGCGAGATAAACTTACCAGCGATTCCCAGCACGGCTTGGCATGGATCATGCAGCCGTGCTTTTGCTATCAAGTTAGACCATTGAAAGATCGGCGTTCGCGCCGACGGCTCGGCTCAACTCAATCCTACTGCATCCACAGGAGTTTAGCGTCATGAAGCAAGTCTTTCCAGGGTCCTTCGGGCGATTTCTTGCCCCGTTCGCGGCGGCGCTCGGGCTCGCCGTCTTCCCCTCTCCCGCCGGCGCGGCGAACCTTACCTTCCATCAGGCGGACTGGCTGTCGGATTTCACCGGATTCACCAGTCAGAATTCCGACTGGGGCCAGGTGGACATCCACCTGACCAGCTCGGACCTCAGCGCTCTTCAGTACGATCCTTCGAGCTCTACGTACACGGGTTACATCAACGTGGTGACGAATGTTCAGGACGGCGCCACGATGAACTGGGCGGTGCAAAACCTTCCGGTTCAATTTCAGGGTCTGTCCTCGTTCAACGGCAGCCTGCCGGACTCGGTCATGTTCGATCTGGGAGTCACGCCGGGAATGGACGTCACCCAGCTCGGCTATTACGCGACGATCAATATGGATCCGCTGGGCCTCGCGCCCACTGGCAGCTTCGCCACGGCGGGAGTTGACAACTTGTCTCTGCTCTACGGCGGCGTGGACGGTACGGACCCGGATACGGGGACGACCTTCCTCGGCGGCACGGGACGCGACGCGCCTCCCAAGGCCGAAAATTTCAAAGGCGCCAACGCGGGTGAGACGCAGGGGAAAGGCGGGCAGATCGCGGGAAAAGAAACGGATGTCGCGGCGGTGGACGAAGACAAAATGGGCTGCGTGCCGGGCGCCACAGCGCGCTCCATCAAGTATCTGCAATCGCAGCACAAAAACGTCAATACCCCCGACTCAGCGCAGGACGTCTACAATGCGCTGAAGACCACGATGCAATCGAGCGTGGGAGACGGCGGCAACGGCACCAATGTTGACAATCTGAAACCAGGAAAGGACGCCTACGACAAGGCGAAGAAGCTGCCGATCAAAACCGAGAAGAACGGCGGGATTGCCAACGCCATCGCCGCACTGAATAAAAAGAAAGACGTCGAGGTGATTTTGAAGTCGAAGGGCCAGGGCGGGCACTGCGCTTTTGTCTCCAAGATCATTCCCACGCTGGATAAGAAGGGACGCGTCGTCAGTTACACCATCTCCACGATTGACGACCCCACACAGGGCAATCACAAAGCTGAGAACCGTAAGGCCGACTATACGGTCAAGCCGAACGGCGATATCACCAGCCCCGGAAACTTCGCCAAAGTCGATACCTACTTCATCGAAACCGCCGTCCCCGAACCCAGCTCATCCGCCGCACTCTTCGCCGGATTCGTGAGCCTCGTTTTCTTCGCCGGCCGCCGCCGCAGCAGCCTCACGGCGTAGGGGCGTCCGCAAATCGCCGCCGGCCACGGAGCGTATTTGCTCCGTGGCCGGCGGCAGTGCGGAGCCGTTCCGAACGCCGGCGATGTGGGTATGATGAAGCCAAATCACACGTTCATCCCCACGCCGCGACGGGCGGCGTTGCGTCGAAAGGAAATCGTTCTTGCGAAAATGGGTCCCGCTATGTCTCGCCATCCTGCCGGCGCTCGCCGCCACGGCCGAGGCGAACAATCTCGTCTCCGTTCATAAAAACGGCGCTCTCTCGCCGGCGAATTTTAATACCCGAGCCAAAGCCGCCATCGGCGATATCCATCTCGCCACTCAAACGACGGAATTCTATAAGATCCGATATCGATCGGTCGACGCCAAAGGCCGGCCGGCGGTCCTCAGCGGTTTGCTTGTCCTGCCGCATGGCGGCGCGCCCCGAGGCTTGATCGTCTTTGACCATGGGACGATCTCCCACCGGGAGGCCGCTCCCTCGCGGTACACTGGCGCCGCGAAGTCATCCGAGGAACAGGCGGCGACGCTGGCGTTCGCCTCCGGCGGATACGCGATCGCGATGCCCGATTATCCGGGCCTGGGCGACGACAAAGGGATTCACCCATTCCCAATGGCGCGGCTCAGCAGTCCCTCGTCCGTAGATCTGATCGCGCCCGCCCGGGCGGCGGCCCAGCAGCTTCACATCACGGTCGGCCGCCCCCTCTTCATCACCGGCTATTCCGAAGGCGGCGCGATCGCGATGTGGACCGTGCGGACGCTGGAGCAAAGTCCCGCCATGGCCGCCCAGCTAACGGCGTCCGCGCCGCTCTCCGGCCCATACGATCTGAGCGATGTCACGCCGCGATCCCTGCTCGCGCCCAGCGCAAACGCCACCGTGTTCGCGGGACGCCTGTATCTGATGGCCTATCTGATGCACACCGCCTATAAGAACCGTGGGGTGAAGCTCACGGACTACCTCGCCCCCGCGATGGCCCTGGTCGTCTCACGCGTCTTCGATCGCGGGCTTACCGACGAAGTGATCGTCAAACGGCTGGTCGTAACCGCCACCCTGCTGCGCGCCAAAAACTCGATGGACCGCCTCACGACTCCCAGGCTCCGCGAGGCCCTGCGCAAAACCGACCCCGCCGACCCCATCATGCGCGAGCTTCTTGAGAATAACTGCTACGACTGGTCACCCCGCGCCCGGATGCTGCTAGTCTGCCTGCAATCCGACCCACTTGTCACCGCCGAGAATACCCACGAAACCCTGCGCGCCATGCGTGGGCGCGGCGTCAGCCTCCTCACCGTCCAGGAGCACACGCTCACCAGCCCCACCCTGACCCACATCACCGCCATCGTCCCCGCCCTGCTCCAAGCCCGGCGTTTTTTTGACGAGCGAGGGCAAACGCTCTCTCGTACAAACCCACCCCAATGAGGCCTTCGGCCATGGCCGGCGGGATACGAGACCGCGCGAATATCTTGGTGCAGCGTGACTCCCGTCAACGCGACGAATGTCCTCAGGCGCACGGCGAGTTATGATGTTTACGCCATCCGATAATTTTATGGCCTGTCTCTCATTTAGCAGCTCGAATTAGATTTCGTCGCCGCTTCCGCAGATGAGCTCCGTTTCGCCAGTGAAGCCCTGACTAATAGTTCGCACCCAGAACGCCATGTACTAAGTTGGGCGATCCAGCGTCCGCTCGCTTCCTCGAAAGCGAACGTCAATCCCATATAGTCCGCTTCTTCTTCGACTCGTGTCAATAAAGAAATCCTCTCTCAAAGCTCCAGGGGCTCTGAGCGTCGTACGGCATTTCGACGCACTCCCCGCCAGTAAGCGCGATCCAGGTTTGGAGCATCGCATGGATAGGAGACGCAGGGTCGGGCGAGACAAAAATCTGCTGACTGGACACATCGCTTAACTGGTTGATAATGATCCATACGCCGCCAATCCCCTGCCCCATCATTCGAAGATTATCCTCTAACCACTCTTCGTTTCTCCAGAAGTCGTGTACCGAGGGATCGAGGCCATAGATTGTAAAATCTTCGCCATAACTCAGATTTCCGCCAGATAAGATCTCTCGCATCACAGTATCGATATTTTCCGGAGAGATTACGCGATAGTGTTGAAGCGAATATCGGTTTGCCAGCCCTGGATCTTTATTCAGTTCTTCGTCACTGTAATTACACCACAGCCAGATTGCCTCGCAATTCAGGAGTTGTTCGCGAAGTATATTCTCTACACCGGCAATGAGACTAAACACGGGAATGGTGTAAGTAATGACACCTGAGTTCTCGTGCTGAACCGCCATCTTCTCATGATGTGCAGGTCTTTTCCGATGAGCGCCTGTTCTGGATAAAAACGACATATCAACGCCCCACCACTCTACACATGCAGTCGGACAAGATGACACCGCCTTGCAGTATCGTCATTCACTGCGACTTTATCCCCGAAACATCGATATATGCCATTCTTGACTTTAATCAACAACCCGCCTGACCCCGTCGCCATTTCTCCCATAGGGCGCTCATTGTCTAGCACATTCAAATCAAGAATACATGAACCGCTTTCGGGAGCCCATAAAATTGCCAGTACTTCAGAGGTTATTTCGATCACTCCAAAATCTTCAGGATTTATCAACGGTGATTGCGCAAGAGCGTCTATTGCAATCTGAGTATCTTCATTTAACCAAGCACGCAAAATAAGCCACTGGTTTTCATTAATTTGATAGACATCGCCAGTTCCTGGTCCATCTGTCTCCCAAATGAGAGCTTGCCCTGCATCAACAGATAAGAGGCTGCCCTCTTTTGCAGGCAGTAGGATATCGCATGCTCTGTCGTAATCCAAACTGCCGTCATCGGAACCACGCCAAGACTGCACAATGCCACCATCAGCAATCAGGAACGGTCCACCTTCTGTATCCACATAATCTATGTATCGCAAATTTTTAATCCAAACAAAGATGATCCGAATTGTATACCACTGAAATCAAATTTGGGAAATTTGGCCCTTCTCCTACGAGAAATATTAGTAAACTCATAGGAGTTGGAAATCCGGTTCTCGTGTGTGATACACTGTCAGATAGTTGTTCGAAGCAACTTAGAGCGACTATTAAATCTTACAAGCCATGTTTCAACATTTCCTGGGCATCGTTCCATATGATTGCAACATTTGGCTCTTTGATGTCAAGGAGGTTCATATAAATACTATCTTGAAATGCGTCCCATTTGTTGAGAGAAATGAGTTCGATGGGTTGTGGTAAATCTACAGCCGCTTGTGCGAGAAAACTGGACTTGTCATGGACACAACGCCCGTCTAACTCAAAAATGCAATACCCGCGTTGCTCGAGATCATTTTTCAAGATAATGCTGTCGCTTTTATTTACACAATTCATTCGTGAATAACGGTATGTCATAAAGGTTCGAATCTGCACGTTTTAAGATATGTGCGAATGCTAAGCCGCCTGCCGTCACAAGATTATGGCTCCGCCCTTAGGATGCAGGACAACGTACTCATCCTCTTTACTGTAGGCGAGAGTGGCGCCGGCGTCCCACTCACGCGCGGTCAGTTCCTCCCACACCGTTTTATGAGCCGCCTCTATATCCAGCACGAAGCAGTAGATTGTCATCGAACCGGAACCAATGTCGCCGCCATCGCAGTGTCCGTTTCCGGTCCACCCCAAGACTTCGTTCATCAAATCTTCAATCCTATGCCGCCGATGCAGATCGGTTTCTGTCCCCCATCCATCGATACAATATTGAATGACGAAATCGATGTAGTCCTCGTCAGTCAAGTCTCGGAATCCTTCGGCGCGCTGTTCCTCGGCAAGAGCCTTCATGACACTCTCGATTTCGCTGCTGGGAATTTGTCCCGTCTTTGACTGACCACGATGCCCCACGTGGCCCCAGTGCACCGTAATGTCTGAGCCATCATTCCAGATTTCCCAGTATGCGCTTGTAGAATTTATCAATTTGATCATTGGTCTTAACGTATTCCGCCCGTCTGCTCAAGGATTGTGATCACACGCTTCCGCTTCTTCGCAATGCCCGGCGCATGTTCGATACTCGAGTTCATGGAACGAGTGCGCATTAATATCAGTGCCATGATCCAGCAGCAACGCGGATCGTCCATATTTGCTATCCGCATTCACATCTGCTCCGTTCTGAAGTTGATCCACAACCGCCGCGTAATTCTCGCGACTGCATGCTTGCATCAGTAGAATATAGCCCTGTGCGACCATCGCTGGGTCCATCAAGATTTCGATATCTTCGTCCATTTGCTACTATTTCTCCGAAAGCGATTAGCAAGCAAATGTGATGTTCGCCCTAAAGCATCATATCACAAAAACGCACCTCGCGAAAACGTCCGTTCGCTTCGGCGTCTCCTCACCGGGTATAATCTCCCCATGATCTCTCCACTCCTAGAAGGCCTCAACGAGCCGCAGACGCAGGCGGTGCTGCATGAATCCGGGCCGTTGCTGATCTTTGCCGGCGCGGGGTCGGGCAAGACGAATGCGCTGACGAAGCGGATTGCGTATCTGATTCGTGAGCGGTATGTGCGGCCTTATAACATTTTGGCGGTCACCTTTACCAATAAGGCGGCGGCGGAGATGAAGGAGCGCATTGTGCGGCTCGTCGGCGAGACGGTGACGCGGGAGCTTTGGGCGGATTGGGAAAAGCACATCGGCAAAAAAAGATAAAAACACTTGTACACAAAAAGATGAATTGCCTTGTACACAAATCGATGAATATGATACAATCTATCTTATGGCTCAAGGTAATGAAAAACTCGCGGCGGCGATGGAGGCGCTTCAGGCAGTTCAGAAACACGGCATAGTGCGCTCTGAGGATCTGAGCAGGCGCTATCGTGATCGCCTGGTAACTGCAGGCTTTCTCACACCCATCATCAATGGCTGGCTTCAGGTTGCAAACCCTACAGCGCCATCAGGCTCCACGGCGTCATGGTTCGGCGCATATTGGTCATTCATCTCCCAGTATCTCCAAGCGCGCTTCGGTGACGAATACTGCTTATCTGCGGAAGCATCGATTAAGAAGCATGTTCAATCGACCATTATCCCACAGCAAATCCTAGTCAGCGTCACGAGCAGGATCAATAATACGATTAGCCTGCCGCATGATACTTCCATCACGGTGTTCGCTTCACCTGAAAATATCTCTGCCCAACAGAAGATGAAGATCGACGGCGTCTGGACTCTCAGCCTAGCCGCCGCCATCTGCAAAGTCTCTGAACCCTATTATGCAAACAATGCAGAAGAGATGGAACTGGCGCTTCGGATGGTGCGCGATCCCAGCGAACTGCTCGAAATTCTGCTGGAAAACGGCAGCACCACCAAAGCAGGAAGACTGGTTGGGGCTTACAATTTTCTAGGAGACACCAAGACAGCAAGCCGCATAAAATCGGCGATGGTTGCCGCAGGACACACAATTGAAGAGAAGAACCCGTTTCGCCGCCCTGAGCCAATGCTCAGTGGGCGAACACGCATTGTATCGCCGCACATCGCTCGTTTAGAAGGTCTGTGGGCAGACATGCGCGATCAAGTTATCGAGCAATTCGCGGACTATAATATTCCTCTACTCTCCACTGCAGAATATTTAGCGGACCTCGAAGATAGATATGCCGCAGATGCGTATAATTCGCTGTCCATTGAAGGCTATCGCGTCACTCCCGAACTGATTCAGCGCGTACGCGACTACGGATGGAATCCCGAAGCCACTCCCGAAGATCGCATGCATCAAGACGCGCTGGCCGCGCACGGATACTATTTAGCGTTTCAAGCTGTAAAACAGAGCATCGAGCGAATCTTGAATGGAGTTGAGGCGGCAAAAGTCATCGATAACGATTTTCATGACTGGTATACACAGATGTTCTCCCCTCAGGCGACGGCTGGAATTATCAAGCCCGCACAACTGGCAGGATACCGCAATAATCCTGTCTACCTGCGAGGATCCATGCACGTTCCGCCAGCCGCCGAGTCTGTACCGGACTGCATGGATACCTTTATCGAGCTGATGACGGCGGAAGAGAACGCCGCCGTTCAAGCCGTGCTGGGGCATTTTATCTTTGTGTTCGTTCATCCCTATACGGATGGCAACGGGCGAATCGGCAGATTCATCATGAATGCGGGGTTCAGTTCTGGCGGTTTCCCGTGGACAGTCATCCATCAGAACCGGCGTGAAGAGTATCTTGCAGCGCTCGAAGAAGCGTCTGTGAGACGCAATATCACTCCTTTTGCACAGTTCGTACGCGAAGAGATGGAAAGCAAGCGCACGGGAGCTTGATCCCGCCGTGAGTCGAACGGATGCTCCGCATCCGGTATAATAACCCCATGATCTCTCCACTCTTAGAAGGCCTCAACGAGCCGCAGACGCAGGCGGTGCTGCATGAAACCGGGCCGCTGCTGATCTTTGCCGGCGCGGGGTCGGGCAAGACGAATGCGTTGACGAAGCGGATTGCGTATCTGATTCGTGAGCGGTATGTGCGGCCGTACAACATTTTGGCAGTCACCTTTACCAATAAAGCGGCGGCGGAGATGAAGGAGCGTATCGTGCGGCTCGTTGGCGAGACGGTGACGCGGGAGCTGTGGGCGGGGACGTTTCACTCGCTGTGCGCGCGGATCCTGCGGGAGCGCGGCACGATGATCGGGCTGGACAAGAACTTTGTCATCTATGATGATGGGGATCAGTTGTCGCTGATCAAGGAGGCGGTGCAGGAACAGCATCTTGATGAGAAGCAGTTCGCGCCGCGCGCGATCCTGTCGCAGATCAGCAAGTATAAAGAGACGATGCAGGGGCCGGAAGATATCAAGGGCGACTACACGGCGTCGCCGTTCGAGCGGGCGGTGGCGGGGGTCTATCAGTCGTATCAGGAGAAGCTGGCGCTGTCGAATGCGCTGGACTTCGACGATCTGATCATGAAGACCGTGCAGCTTTTGCGGGAATCGGACAAGGCGCGCGAGCATTACCAGAACCGATTCCAGTATGTCCACTGCGATGAGTTTCAGGACGTCAACGACAGCCAGTACAAGCTGCTTTCGCTCTTCTCCGGCAAGCACCGCAATATCTGCGCGGTCGGCGACGACGATCAGAGCATCTACGCTTTCCGCGGCGCGAATGTCCAGATCATCCTGAACTTCGAGCGCGACTTCCCCGACGCCACGATTATCAAATTAGAGCAGAACTATCGCTCGACGCGCACGATTCTGGACGCTGCGTATCATGTGGTCAAGAACAATCGGGGACGCGCGGACAAGCGGCTCTGGACTGATAAGGCCGAAGGCGAGAGCGTGACGCTGATCGAGGCGCCCAATGAGGTGGAGGAGGCGGTCGCGATCGTCAACATCATCAAAGAGGCGACCATCACCGGCGACCGGCGCTATCAAGACTTCGCCGTGCTCTACCGCGCCAACGCGCAGTCGCGGGCGATGGAAGAGCAGTTTATCAATTATCGGATCCCATATAAGATTGTCGGCGGCGTGCGGTTCTACGAGCGGCGTGAGATCAAGGACATCATCGCGTATCTTCGCGTCATCACCAACCCGTTCGATGGGCTGTCGATGCGGCGCATCATCAACGTCCCCGCCCGCGCCATCGGCGTCACGACCATCGACAAGATCAACAACTTCGCCTCCCGGTACGAGATCTCATTTTGGGACGCCTGCCGCCGGGTCAACGAGATCGAACTCTCGTCGCGCACCCGGCACAACGTCCAGGCGTTCGTCAAGATGATCGAGTACCTGATCGGCCGGCGCGAGAACCAGGGCGTGGTCGAGTTATTGCAGAACGTGATCGATACGTCGGGGTACATCGACGCCCTCAAGCGCGAGAAGACGCCCGAATCGGATTCGCGCATTGAAAACGTCCGCGAGCTTCTCACCGTCGCCCATGCCTTCGAGGAGCAGACCGCCGAACCCGAAGACCGCACGCTGTCGATGTTCCTGGAAAATGTCGCGCTCGTCTCCGACCTCGACTCCCTGGAAGACGACGCCAACTCCGTCACGCTCATGACCCTGCACGCCGCCAAGGGCCTGGAGTTCCCAGTCGTGTTCATGATCGGCATGGAGGAAGCCGTCTTCCCGCACAGCCGCAGCATGGGCAAACAGGCCGAGCTCGAAGAAGAACGACGTCTCTGCTATGTCGGCATCACCCGCGCGCAGACCGAGCTCTACATGTCCTACGCCGGCGCGCGCACCCTGTTCGGCCAGACCCAACGCAACCCGGTCTCGCGCTTCATCTCCGAGATCCCCATGTCGCTCTTTCTGGCGAAGTCCACCCGCCGCCCGTCCATGGAGCCCTACCAGAGCACCCTTGGAACCAACCAGTACCGCGCCGAAAGCCACATCGCCCCCCGCTGGGACGACCTCGCGCGCGGCAGCGCCCAGAAAGCCCGCACCACCGCCGCCCCGCCCGTCGACCGCCCGTTCAACCTCGGCCAAAAAGTCAAACACGAGAAGTTCGGCACCGGAACCGTCGTCAGCTTCGAAGGCGACACCGTCGTCACGATCGCGTTCCCCGCGCCGGTGGGGATCAAAAAGCTGGACACAGGATTTGCAAAGCTGGAGAAGGCGTAAAATCAGGCTTCCGCTTCTATAGATTGGCGGATATCCTTGAACAGCAGAAACAAGTGCAGTGAGTTGGTCGGTGACGCCTCCATCCCAAACTTTTGATAGAAAGTCCTGGCCTCTTCGTCTTTCGCATGAACCAAAAACGCCCGCCCTCCTATGGCTTCTGCCCCGTACAAGGCGCGACGAAGGGCATCCCGAAGCAAAGCCTTGCCAAGTCCCTTGCCTTGCTCGTTCTGATCTACGGCAAAGCGGGCCATAAGAATGACCGGCACGGGGTAACGCCCCTGACCTTTGGTGACGCGATCGGGCGCCGCTTCTGGCGCCACGGAAGCCGGAGCAAGGCTGTAATAGCCGATTACGCGTTTGCCTCGCGCTATAACATAGGTTCTCGCTCCTCCGCTGGCCTGGTTTTGAAGAGCATACTTTCTCAGAAAATCATTCAGGGGAGATTTGCCGCAATCAAAGCCGGCGATCTCATGGCTCTTGGCAAGCAACGCCGGTGAATGCAATACTTCATCATCCATGAAAAGGATCTGCCTCGCTGAACAATTGGCGAAGCGCCGGAATGTTTTTTGGCGCTTCCTCTAGTCGCTGGCAAAAAGCTTCCCATTGTTCGGGCGGAAGATGAAATTCTGTTTGATCGGCGATGATGGCGCGGGCGGCGTCCAGGGACGCCTCCAGCACAAATTGGCTCATGTTCATACTGCGGGCGCGAGCAGCCTGCGCCAATAGCGTTTTATCTGGCTCAGATGCGCGAATAGAAAGCCGACTTTCCCGCTGGGTAGTTGGGGTATGGTTTTTCATGCTTCTCACTCCTTGCTGACTCCATCATACCATACTGTACACCCGTTGTACACCCTAAAACACGAGAACGACGGTTCGGGGCGAACGCCGAACATGACGCTCACCCCAATTTCTAAGACCGAACTTTATGCGGAGCGGTAGCGCATTCGGAGCCCCATCAGCACCAGGCTGCCGATGGCGAACGCCGCCATCGTGGACGGTTCAGGAGCGGGACAGGGGCCTGGGGTGATCTTGATGTAGAAGTTCTTCCCGGACGCCGCGCCCGCGAACTTGTGCGTGATGGGAAGAGACAGATAGCCGAAGCCGCCAAACTGGCCGGCCGTTTGGGTGACGTCACTCTGGTTGAGCGTCAATTGGTAACAGCCCAGGTCCGTGTCGGCGAAGATCAGGTTCTTCTGCATTAGACACGCGCAGAAGGTCGCCGGCAGATTGCCGTAGCTGTCCACGCCGCCGGTGATGTCTTCAATGCTAAATGTGGCGATGACATCTTTGCCGGATTTCGTAAATGTGCTGTCGTTGGTGACAAAAGCCGCGCCGCGCGCGACGGAGGCGGAGCCCAGCACCAGGCATGTAAGAATACAGAGAGACCCGCCGGATCTTGCTAAGCGAGCGCGTGCGTCATTGACGGATGTTTTCACAACTGAGCATCTCCTTCTTTGGACAGAGGTCTTGCAGTGAAGTGAATGGTCTGCAGCGCTAACAGAAGCGGCAATCAGAATTTGTTCTAATTGCCCAACAATGCTACCCAATAATCGCGTATTTTACGCCTGTGTTTCCACAATATTTCCACTTTCTTTTGTGAACTGCTGCGAGAGCGGCAGGGAGCCGTGCAGCCGAAAATCGCTGGGCGTCATTTGCATCACCTGTCGGAAGGCGTGCATGAAGTTGGCGTAGTCGGAGTAGCCGAGCTGCGCGGCGATGGTTTTGATGGGCGTATCCGTGTTCTTGAGCAGGAAACAGGCGCGGCGGATGCGCTGTTCAAAACAAAACTGGCGGGGCGACACGCCAAGGCGGCGCTGGAAGCAGCGCGAGAGGTGTTCGCGGCTGACGCCGAGCTCGCGCGCGACGTTCTGGATCGGGATCTCCTCGTCGCCGCTCAGCATCGTGACGGCGCGGCGCACCAGTTCAATCGCGGGATCGGTGTCTTCCGTCGTCCGCGCCGCCGCCATCAGCGCCAGCATCAGCTCGATCACCAGCTGGGCGGCGTCCGAGACATGGATATTCGTCACCCGGTAGCCGTCCGCCTCATACGCGAGCAGACGCTTGATGATGGGGGTCTCGGGAGACAGCTTATAGACCGAGCCATAGTTATGGATCAGCGCACGCGTCATCGCGTGCGCGGCCAGGCCATGAAAGTCAAAGCCTAAATATTGCCAGGGCTCGGTCGCGTCTGGTGGATAGTAGTAACTGGCGTACGGGTTATCTTTCTCCACCAGAAACCCCGTCCCCGCCGGCACGGGATAGGCGCCGGTATTGTCCTCATACACCCCCCTCCCGGACAGCGTATAACAGAAATACCGAACTTCGTCGCCCGGGCTGTAGATACAGTCGTTGCGATATCGGGCGTCGCGCGCGATCTGCATCGTCACATCGATCGAACGCGGCAGCAGCGGCCCGTTTTCCAGCACATGGAATGTCGTATTCCAAAGCGTTTCAAAGGTGCTTTTATGCGTGGAGTGGTGGCGCGCCAGCTCATCCATCGGCACCGGAAGCGTGGCGATCGGCGGCAGCCAATCGAGGCTCTTCAGGGGATACAGGGCTTTACGATCGGTCATTGCAATTTTCTGTCACTCTCCGGACATCGGTGTCACGTCGCCACACAATTGATCACGTCATAGTCATTGACGATACTGATGCACTATTGTATCATAAATATCGCAGATCACGTGAACGGGTATCGAATTAAGTTTTAATCGATATAATCGCAATACAAATGCAGCGATGAGGCGCATCCATCCATGAAAAGAACACGACTCAAAACCGTCACACGAACGGCTTCCGCGCTACTGGTCAGCCTGCTGATCGGCAAGACCGGCGCGGCGCAGATCCGCGTGGCGTGTGTCGGCGACAGCATCACCTGGGGCCAGGGCGCTTCCAACAGCGCGACGACCAGTTATGTGGCGCTGCTCCAGCAGATGCTTGGCTCGGGATACGCCGTCACCAATTACGGCAACCCGGGAAAGGCGATGATCTCGAACCCGAACCTGGACATCGCCTATGTGAAGACGGCCGAGTATACGAACAGCACCAACGCCAACCCGAATATCGTCATCATCCAGCTCGGGACAAACGACGCGCTGGACAATGTCTGGACACAGCTCGGGAACGAGTACGCGGCGGACGCGCAGGCGCTGATCAACCACTACGCGGCCCTGCCCGCGCATCCCAAGATCTATATCTGCCTGCCCCCCGCGATCTACGGCGTCGGCAACTTACGCGCCGTCCACCTGGAAAACGGCGTCATCCCCGCCCTGCGCACCCTGACGGGCGCGAACTTGATCGATAACTACACGCCGACCCGAAACGTCCCCGAGGACTTTGTCGACGGCGTTCACCCCAGCGACGCCGGGCATGCCATCCTCGCCAACGACGTGTATCGGGCCATGACCAACGCGGCGCCCATTCCGCCAAGCTTCGTGGCCGTAGGCCCGGACAATCAAACACGCGTATTGAAGGCCACCGACACCAATGGCTCGATCTCGCTCCAGACGATCGCGACGGACGGCGTGACGGTCATCAGCACAAACAACTACGGTCCCTTTCCCGGCTGGCGTGTGACCGCGATGTGCGTCGGGCCGGACAACTGCCCGCACATCCTGTGGACAAACGTCAATCAAACCGTCAATCTCTGGAAGCTGAGTTCGACGGGAGCGAATCCCGCGATCAGCCAGACCTTCAGCCCAATTACCTCGTTCCTGCCGCGCGACATCAGCGTCGGCGCGGACAATCTCCCGCATGTGCTCTGGGACGACACCAACAACTCCGAGTTCCTCTGGCGTCTCTCCGCCACGGACACGAACCCGGTGACCAGCGCCGTCTCGGCCGCGCCTGCCGGATACGCGGACAAGGCCGTCGCCGTCGGCGCGGACAATCTGCCGCATATCCTCTGGGGCAGTTACGACGGCCGCATGCAGCTCTGGCGCACGAATTCGGACGGAAGCAGCCCCGCTGCCGGCCCCGCTTACGGCCCATTCGCCAGCTTTGTCGCCTCCGATATGGGTATCGGCCCCAACAATCAGCCGCAGGTGCTCTGGAAGCACAGCGCCGGGTTCGCCACCCTCTGGTCGCTTCAGTCCGACGGCTCCAACCCCGTCAACTATCAGACCTACACGCCCGCCGCGCCCTGGCGTCAGGCCGGCCTCGATGTCGGCGGCGACAACCAGCCACGCGTTCTCACCAACAATAACGATGGAAGCGCGACGCTGAAGAAATTCACCGCCGCCTTTACCCCTCCCCTCGCCGCCGGAACCTATCGCATCATGGGACGGCAAAGCGGACGCGCCCTGGACGCCGCCGGCCAGAACACCGGCAACGGAACCCACATCGATCTCTGGGATGATAACGCGGGCGCCAACCAGCGCTGGACCGTCACGCCCGTAACCGGCGGCGCTTACAAAATCGTCGGCCTGCAAAGCGGACGCCCGCTGGACGTCGCCGGCCAAGCCACGGTCAACGGAACAGGCATCGATCTATGGGATGACAACGGCGGCCTCAACCAGCTCTGGACGATCTCGCCCACGGACGGCGGCAACTTCGCGATCGTCGGCGTCCAAAGCGGACGCGCTCTCGACGCCCACGGCCAGGGCGCGGTCAACGGAACGCCGATCGATATCTGGGACTGGGACAGCGGCTTCAATCAGCAATGGAGCTTTGGGACGCCTTAGCGAACGGAAATGCCTGGCGAATGAATTCGCGGCTAAAAGTACGGTCACCCGCCTGCGCGGGTTCAGAATTTTGCGCCGAAGGCGCTTATCTTAATGCCGTAGGTTCCGAAGTCCGCGAAGGCGGACGGCCGTACTTTTAGGCGCGAATTCATTCGCCGGCCTTCTTAACGCGCATCACATTACGAACACACTCAAGAGAAATCAGGAGATCAATGAAAACACAACTCAAAGATGCGGTGCGGGTCGGCAAGATGATGGTATGCCTCGCGCTCGCGGGGGCCGCCGGAATGGGCGGCGCGCACGCGGGCAGTCCTGTCGGCGATGTCGTCGGCAAGGTGACGGTTGGATACCAAGGATGGTTCTCATCGGCGGGTGACGGTTCGCCGTCGAACAGCTGGAACCATACGAATTATGAACTCTGGCCCGATGTTCGGGAGTACACGACGACCTATCAAACGCCCTACGCCAATCTCGGCAACGGCCAGCCGGCGAAGATGTTCTCGTCGTACGACCAGTCGACGGTCAACGTCCACTTCAACTGGATGGCGCAGAACGGGATCGACACGGCGGCGCTCCAGCGCTTCGTCAATGAGATCACTCCCGGCAGTACACTCAAGGCGCAGCGGGATGGGGAAGCGACTCGGGTGATGAACGCCGCCCAGGCGGCGGGCCGCAAGTTCTACATCATGTACGACACCTCCGGCGGCACGGCGGGCATGGAGACCGACTGGACCAACACGATCGTCAACACCCTGCATCTGACGTCGTCCTCGGCGTACGCCAAACAGAACGGCAAGCCCGTCGTCTGCATTTGGGGCGTGGGTTACAAGTTCTTCCCCAACCCCACGGACGGCGCGGCGATTATCAACTGGTTCAAGGCGCAGGGCTGCTACGTGATCGCCGGAGTCGCCGGCGACTGGCGCACCGGCAGCGGAGGCGCCAACGACAACACGCAGGCCGGCTACGGCGCCGTGTGGCCCCTGTGCGATATGATCATGCCCTGGCAGGTCGGCGGGGGGCCGGATCAGCCCTGGATGACGGCCGATTACTCCTACTGCAATTCGCATAACATCGACTACCAATCGGACGTCTACCCCGGCTTTTCGTTCCATAACTCCAACGGTTCGACGCAAAACGCGATCCCAAGAAACCATGGCGACTTCATGTGGTCGCAGTTCGCGCTCGTCAAGCAGGTCGGCGTCCCAAGCGTCTACATCTCGATGTTCGATGAGATGAACGAAGGCACGGCCATCTTCAAATGCGCGGAAGACTCGTCCATGATCCCCACCAACCAGTGGTTCCTGACGCTGGACGCCGACGGCAAGCATGTCTCCTCGGATTACTACCTGCGCCTCACGAATAACGGCGGCAAGATGATCAAGGGAGCGCTTCCGTACCAGGCGATCAACTCGACCCCATTCACGGTGAACTCCTCCGTAAGCGCCGGGACGTACCGGATCATCGGGCGACAAAGCGGGCGGGCGCTCGATGTCGCGGCTCAAGGCGCGGCCAACGGCTCGGCGATCGATCTGTGGGATTACAACGCCGGCGGCAACCAGCAATGGGTGATCACGCCGGTCAGCGGCGGTTATAAGATTATCGGCGCACAGAGCGGCCGCGCGCTCGACGCCGCCGGGCAAGGGACCGCGAATGGAACCGCGATCAACCTCTGGGATTATAACGGCGGCGGCAACCAGGTCTGGACCATCTCCCCCACCGACAGCGGCTACTTCAAAATCATCGGCGCACAAAGCGGCCGCGCGCTCGACGCCCACGCCCAGCTCACCGCCAACGGCACCGCCATCGACCTCTGGGACTGGGACGGCGGCCTGAATCAGCAATGGAGCATCGGGGCGCCGTAGAGTGAGTTGCGCCCTGGCTGCGCCCTATCCCCCGCCTCAGTTCACAAGGGTAGGTTTTTTGCCTACCGGGCAATAAATTACCCGGCTGGGGGTTGCTTCGCAACCCCCAGCCCCGTATTTCAATGCGGGGTCAGAGCCGCCCCCATAATTTATTGCGGGGGCGGAAAAACCTACCCCAGTGAACCGGCCCCCATGGGGGGCATCTTCCCTTCTCAACACCACGACAAGATCTATATCGGCCATAATTACGAACGCCCCCTTTCCCGCCCGAAGGGCCGAAGCAGGGAAAGGGGGAGGCCGAGCCTCAGCGAGGCGGGGGGATGGGGCGCTGTCGGGGATGGGGCGCAGCCAGCGGCTGGCGTCTTTCACGAGAATAGATCAAGAAATCGATGGCATTGTGACTAGACACCCCGGCGCGCATCCCTTATACTGAGAAGCAGGGTGAAACATATCAAGCGTCTTGCGGCGTTCGGCAAGATGTATTGATAGAAATTATTGCCATTCAGAACAATCTCAAGAATTAGGAAAGAAGTAATCCCACCGATGACAACATCAATGAAGACATTCACTCAGCTTCTATGCCTCCCCATGGTCGCCGGCGCGCTTGCCGGCGCGGCGAATTCGGCGCACGGGGCCGTCGGCGCGACGACGCCTTTTTCGAGTTACGAAGCTGAGGCGGGGACGGTCGGCGGCGGCGCTTCCGTGGTCTCGCTGACGTCCGCGCCGACGACGCAGTATTCGAGCCCGACGCTGGAGGCGTCCGGACACGCTTACGTTCAGCTGACGGGCAACGGGCAGTATGTGCAGTGGACGAACAATACCGGCGGGAATATCACGGCGATCAATGTGCGGGCGTGTATCCCCGATTCCTCCGGCGGCGGCGGGATTACGGCCACGCTGGACCTTTATGTGAACGGGACGTTTCGACAGGCGATCAATCTGAGCTCGAAGCAGACGTGGCTTTACGAAGGCAATAACAACTATCAGGGCAACGATCAGAATCCGGCGGACGGCAACCCGCGCGTGTTCTACGACGACGCGCATACGTTCATCTCGGGAGCCGCGATCCCGGCGGGCGCGACGATCAAGCTCCAGAAGGATTCGACGAACACCGCCGCCTTCTACGATATCGATGTCGTCGATGTGGAGAATCCGCCGGCGGCGATCGCACAGCCGGCCAACTCGCTCAGCATCACCAGCTATGGCGCGACGGCGAATAACAGCGGCGTGGATAACTCCACGGCGATCCAGAACTGTATCAATGACGCGCAGTCGCAGGGCAAAAGCGTATGGATCCCCTCGGGTACGTTCTATGTGAAGACACAGGGCGGCATCAACGCGAACGGCGTCACCATCCAGGGCGCGGGCATGTGGTACAGCACGATCTACCGCAATATGAACCTCCCCAACGCCAACCCGCTGGGAGCGATCTTCAACGTCACATCCTGCACGGTTCGTAACTTCGCGCTCGATTCCAACGCGCCCAGCCGCGCCACCGTCGATGGCTGTGGCGGCGGCATGGACACCACGGGAACGAACTGGCTGGCGGAAAATATCTGGACCCAGCACACGATGTCCGGCTTCTGGGCGTCGGGGACTGGCGGCACGGTGCGCAACTGCCGGCTAACAAGCATCTGGGCCGACGGCTGCAACCTCAACAATGTCGCGCTGACGGGAACGGTCGGCAACAACCTGACCGCGACGAATAACTTCATTCGTGGAACCGGCGACGACGGCATGGCGATCAACTCCGTCAACTACAACGGCAGCACCAACTACACCCCGATGTCGGGCGCGACCATGACCAACAACACCATTGTCGCAATCTGGGGCGGCAAGTGCCTGGGGATCTACGGCGGCGGCGGGCATCAGGTGATGTATAACTACATGAGCGACACCGCGCGCTACATCGGCCTAGGCGTCGGCAAGTTCGGCGTGAACGGCTCGGACCTTACCTCCGGAACCGTCATGTTCAACACCGTCGTGCGCTGCGGCGGCAACGGCTTCAACCAGGGACAGCCGGCGCTGCACATCGGCAACGGCGGAGACGGACAGGGTGTCGGCGTTGTCTCCGGCGTCACGGTCAGCAACAACACGGTGCAGAACGCGCTGTACAACGGCGTCGGCTTCTCCACCAGCTCGAACATCACCTTCGAGAGCAACACCATCACCGCGCCGGCGCTGGACGGCATCGTCATCGCGCCGCCGTTCTACCCGGCCCCGTCGGGTTCGGCGTCGATCCGCTTCAACACGGTGAACGCCTTGAATTCGGGCCACACACAGTTCGTCAATAACTCCAGCGGGTACACGGCCACGGTCGTTCAGAACACCTGGCAGGGAACCCACAAGCTGGTTCCCGGGACGAACGTTTCTTTTCAGGCGGTCGGCGCCAACAGCAAGTACGTCACGGCTCCCAGCGCCACCAGCCCGCTGATCGCCAGCGCGTCCACCGTGGGAAGCGGACAAACGTTCACGGTCATCGACGCCGGTAACGGCAACATCGGCCTCAAGGCGCTTGCGAACAGCGAATATGTCTGCGCCGACAATTCGGGAACCAGCCCCCTCATCGCCAACCGCACGGCGGTCGGCCCCTGGGAAACGTTCACGGAGGTCGACGCCGGCAATGGCAACATCGCCCTGCGAGCCCTGAACGACAGCGAATACGTCTGCGCCGACAACGCCGGCGCCAACCCGCTGATCGCCAACCGCGCCGCCTTCGGCGGCTGGGAAACGTTCGCGGTGGCGACGCACTAGCGGCCCTCACAGGTCCATCCACAATAAGATGCCCCCCGGCCCCCACTGGGGGCGCCGGGGGGCATCTTATTTAGATCGGGCTAAACGTCGCCGAGAAGTGCTGATTTCCGCTGGTCAGCGCATCGGTTCCGGAGGCGTTGCCGCCCGTGCCGCCGCCCCAGTTGTAGAGGCAGCCGTCCTGAAGGCAGCTTGCGGCGGTGGTTCCGGCGGGAATGGAGCCCGCGTTGTTGCCGCCGGGCGTTCCGCCGGAGGAGACGGCGGTGGGGCGCTGAAATTTGACGTGGCCGTCGGAGAATAGGTAATTCGCGCCGTCGGTGTGGCGGCCCGTGCGGCTCTTATCGTAGAGCGAATCGTAGGGGCGTCCGCCGATCGGACCGGTGTCGTAGAGCGCCCACGGGTTGGGGATGTAGCCGCCGCCGCCATCGCCGCCGTTCCCGGAGACCGAGTAGTCGTTGCCGGAGGTGACGGGATCGGTGACATCGCCGACCACGCCGATCACTTCGAAATACATGACGGTGGACGCCGGAGCATTCAACGAGGCGACCGTGCCGGAGGCCGGTGTCAGCAGCGAGCTGAGGTTGGAGTTGTAGCCGTAGCTGATCGGCACGCGGGCGTCCGGCGATGTCGTCGGGTCGTCCGGACACTTCATCATGCCGACGCTCTTGATATACGGCATCACGCGGCTCGCCCAGCCGTGCCCGCCCGCGCCGTTGTCGGACGCCATAAACGTCTCGTCGTTGTCCTGCACGTATTGCAAGACGGACAGGCCCAGCTGCTTCATATTACTAGCGCAACTGATCTGACGGGCCTTTTCCCGCGCTTTGGCGAAGACCGGGAAGAGAATTGCGGCGAGAATCGCAATGATTGCGATGACGACGAGTAGCTCGATCAGTGTAAATCCATGCTGGCGTTTCATAAAATATCGCCCCCTTTTGATAACGGAATGATGGGTGGTTGTGATCCTGGTCACAACGATGCAAATGATGAGACAATGCGCTCACACCACTATCATATCCTATAGGGGAATATGGGTCAATATGGATCATGTGACCCGGTTATGTGCTCAAGTGATCGCGAAACTGAAATTTGCGTCCGCGAGCGCGGAGCGGGAGAAGCCGCCTCCGCGCTCGCCCGCAGTCGATCCAGCCTGAGCGCAATTCGGACGCTCTTGCCGGCGCGCAGCGGAACGATGCGCGCGATCCGTCCCAGCGGCGATACGCGGAACTTCGGCGCTCCCGAAATCGCCTGGATCCCGCCCCGGTCGATCAAAGTCAGATCCTGATCGATATCGGACTTCAGCACGCAGGTCACCGCCGCGCCGTCCGCATCCCAGCGTAAACTTTGAATCGTGACGCGGTTTCGGCCTTTGACGCCCGAAATCTCGCCCTGATCGAGAGTCTCCGGCAGCGCCGGCAGCAGCTCTAGCACGCCGGGCCGTGAGGAGATGAGCATCTCCATCATGACGGTCGGGACGGCGTTACACACATCGGTGCAGAAGACATCGTGATTGGCGTTATGCGATGTCGCCAGGCTGTCAAAATAGAAGCCGTTTTGGAACAGATGCAGCAGCTTGCTGTTGACCGCCCGATCGTTGTTGACGGCCGCCGCGATCAGCGCGCTGTGCAGATAGCCATGGCCCGTACCGTAATCGAACTGATCCTTCTTCGCGAGTGTCGTGGACGCCGCCTGGAACATCGCCGGCTCCGTTTCCGCCGTGATCTCCCGGAACGGCCAAACGCCGAGCAGCTGGCTGGAGTGGCGATGGTTGTAGTTATCCTGCAAGCCCGGCCACGACCATTCCTGCAAGGCGCCGTCGACATTCACCAGATACGGCGGCAGCTTATTCAGGATCTTCGTCCACCGCTCCCGCCCCTGCCCCGCTCCCTGCTCCACATGCAAAATTCCGCATGTCTCGACTAGCGCCGTCAGCGCGAACTTCGCCCCCGCGATATCGAACGAGGAGTTGTTCAGCAGCGAGACATGGACATTGGCCGGCTGGTTTTCCGGAGACACGGATCCGGCCAGAATGTACTTTCCGTTGGCGTCGGTCTTGGTCAGGAAGTCCTCATAGAAGTCTCCCATCTCTTTAAGCAGGGGATAGAGGCGGGTTCTGAGAAACCGGGAGTCGCCCGTCACCAGGTAGTGCTCCCAGAACGGGTACAGCAGCCATCCCTCCTCGCCCGTCGCGTATTGATAGGGATAGTAGTCGCTGATTCCCGCCATAAGGCCGGCGCCCGCCGCCGGCGTGTTTCCGGCGGCCACCATGCCCCGGCAGCCGAGCAGCTTGCGCGCGTTGGTTTCGAAGTCGGGCCGCCAGGATTCGTTGATCTTGAAGTAGCCTTCCATCGCCTCCGGCATGTCGCCGATATTGCCGCCGCTGACCTGGAAATTGAGATTGGCGTCCAGGTGATAAAATCCGCCCCAGCCCGCGCCGCAGTCGGCGGTCCAGATACCGAGCAGATCGGGCGGCGTCTGATCGCTGCTCGCGCAGAGATAGTAATATCGGCCCGCGTCGAAGATCCGCTCCCAGAGCGCCCTGGTCGCGGACGGCGAGGTCTTCTGGAGGGCCAGCTGCTCCTCATTCGTTCGCGCGCGGTCGGCGGGGCTGGCGTTCAGATCGAGGCGGACCCGATCGTAAATCGCCTGATGGACCGCTTTGTGCCGCTCCAGAAGCGTCTGATAATCGGCGGGCAGCGCGGCCAGTTGTTTCTGGATTTCGCGCCGATCCCAATGAGCTTCGCAGTTCTCGTAGTACTTCGCGGTTCGGGTCAGCAGCAGCACCGAATCGGCGTCCACGATACGAAGCACATTGCCGTCGACGCTTTTGGATCCTCCCACCGTCACGACGCGGGTCACGCCTTCATATCCGGCGTTGCTCGGGTTGGGCGAATACTTCACTCGCATATTGAGCGTGTCGAGACTCGCGGCGCTGTCGAACGTCATGTCCGATGGGAATCCCATCTTCGGCTCCGTCGTCAATTGGATCGCGCAGGTAATTTTGTGGCCCTTCGGCGCCGTGAGAGACTGCGCCGTGACATTGTCGGGCCGGGAGACGAACGCGCGGCGCGACCAATCGCCGCGCCGATCCGTCCAACGAACGACGATCTCCCCCGTCTGGAAGTTACAGATGCGGGAATAGCTGCGGATCGCGCCGTCTTCCGGTGTTGAGATCCGCATCTCATATCCCGGATGACGGTTCCCCTCCCCGCCCCCTTGATAATGCGCCGATTTCACGGCCAGATCATTGGCGGCGGTGAAATTCCCGGCGACGCAAAAGTCCTTGATCGCCGCCAGGTCGGCGGCGCTCACCTGGGCGAACGACCGGTCACTCGTCTTGGCGAGATTAAAGCCCCGGTCGTTATAGACAACGGTTTCTTGCAGCGGATTGCCGAAGACCATGATTCCCATCTTGCCGTTGCCGGAAAGAAACGCGTTTTCCCAGTCGCCATACTCCACCGGATAACGATGCGAAATCCCCATGCGCTGAGAGTTGAAGCCGCCCGCAAAACACGGCAGGGCGAGGGCGGCGAGTATAAGGGCGAAGGCGAAGGTCCGGCGGAGCGCCGGCGGAGCGCCGGCGGAGTGAGGATCATTCTCGAAGTCCTAAATTTTGTCTTAAGATCAATCAGTCGGGCAATCGTTGCAATAGATATTACGAATGCGAGCCTTCGTCACAGGGGCGAATGCGCGCAGCGCGGGCATGCAATATTATAGGGTAAAGATCGGCCACGGTCAACCTCCGTATTGTGATTTCTCCTGTGAATTTGTGATGTCCTGGGATCGATCGCGCAAAAAAGCCTCGCGAAGCGCGCTTCGCGAGGCTTTTTCCGTGCGGCGATCCAAAACGCCTATTTGTACTTGTTGGCGGCGTTCTGCAAAATGTTCAGACAGTTGTCCAGACCGGAGCCGGTGTAGTTCAGGCCACGGCGGTTCCACATATTGACGGCGCCCGCGCCGCCCATGCTGGGGTTCCCGGCGCTGTCCGCGACGTTGCTGATTGTCTGGAAGGGCAGCAGCGCCTTCACATGACCGTCGGAGAACAAGATATTCGCATGGCCGGTATGACCAAAAAACAGCGTGGGGTTATTGCCGCCGATGTTATCGGGCATATGCGAGTCGCGCCAGTAATTTCCCGTAATCCGCAGATCCGTGTTGCTGGAGTTGCTCTCAAACACGGCGATGGTGTTCGACGGCGCGTCGAAGTCCGCCAGGGTCGGCCCGGCAAACCCGCGTTGTCCGAACGCGCCCAGGCTTCCGTCGTTGTCCGTGTTGACGTTGTAGGAAACACGGCTCTTTTTGTCGACATCGTCGTCGTTCATCGATGTGGAAGACAAAGAGTTGGACGGGCAGGTGAATACGCCGTAACTCTTGATATACGGCTGAAGCAAGTTCTCCCAGTTCGGACCGAAGTTGTCCTGATTGTTCGGACTCATGCGTCCGGAAGGCATGGTCTCATCGTTGTCCTGGGCGTACTGCATAATGCCCAGGCCGATCTGCTTCAAATTGCTGGCGCAGCTGGTCTGGCGGGCCTTTTCGCGCGCCTTGGCGAAAACGGGAAAGAGAATAGCGGCAAGAATCGCGATAATAGCGATGACAACGAGTAGTTCGATCAGAGTGAAAGCGGAATTTCGCTTCATAATATTGATCCCCCAAGATGGCTGAATAGAGATAAAGAGATTTGGGATACCAAAGCGTTCCCTGTAGTCGCGTGACACCATTATAGAAGGGCGCGTGAGAACGGTCAAGGTGGCAATTGTGATATTTAGTATTATTTTGTGATGTCGTCTTACTCGATGGTATTTCGCTGAGGAGGAAGCGCATCATGGAGGAAGATCTGTGAGAGGGGCAGGAAGCCGCGCTGGCGGAACTCGCTGGGCGTCATCTGCGTAACCTGACGGAAGGCGTGGACGAAGTTGGAGTATTCGGTATAGCCGAGCTGCGCGGCGATGGTTTTGATCGGCGCATCGGTGTCCTTGAGCAGGAGACAGGCTTTGCGGATGCGCTGCTCCAGGCAGAATTGCCGGGGCGACATGCCGACTCGGCGCTGAAAGCAGCGCGACAGATGCTCCCGGCTGACCCCCAGGGCGCGCGCGACATCCTGCACCGAGATATCCTCGCCGGTGCTCATGATCGGGATCGCGCGGCGCACCAGATCGATCACGGGGTCCGTCTCTTCCTTCGCCCGTCCGGCCGCCGTCAGCGCCAGCAGCAGCTCCATCACCATCTGCGCGCCGTCGGCCATATGGATGTTCGTAATCCCATGCCCCAACGCCTCATACGCCAGCAGCCGCTTAATAATCGGCGTGTCGGGCGGCAGGGAGTAAATCGGCCCATATTTATTGACCAGCGCCCGGGTCATGGCGTGGGCGGGCAGGCCGTTATAGTTGAACGCCAGAAACCGCCATGGCTCGCGCGTATCCGGGGGATAGAAATAGGCGGCGTCGGCGTTGTCTTTTTCCACCAGAAACGCCTGCCCTTCCGGAACGGAGTAAATCCCGGAGGCGTCGGAAAAGCCTCCCACACCCGACAGGGTGTAGCAAAAGTAGCGATAATTTTCAAACTGGCTGTATTTGCAGTCGTTCCGATAAAGCGGGCTGCGCACCACCTGCGCGCTGATATCGATCGGGCGCGGCATCATCGGCGCGTCTTCCAGCACGTGAAAATGGGTGCGCCAGAGATGCTGGAAGGTCGTAAAGTGCAGGCGGCCGTGCCGATCGATTTCTTCCGGGGGAACGAAAAGCGCCGCGATCTGAGGCAGCTCGTCCGGCTTCGGGAGATCGGCGGGAGCAGGGGATTCGTTCATTCGCGTATCGTCTTTCCGGTCGGGCGAAGTCACAATTGCACTCAAAAGATGATTTCTCTAGCGTTAACGCCGCTTGTCGATCATTGTATCATAAAAACCCCGAGAATATCGAAACAGGTCTTAACGCGGTAATAGCAATTCTAACACTCCTAATCAGCGTCCAAATAATTCGTCTTAAGTCACAATCGCCCATGATTTATCACAATTGCGCCATTGACAGTACAATTGCGCTTCGTTATAATTTGTATGCGATCATCGATCACCTCATTGGCCTATGGCGCATTGCCGATCGCTGCAAATATCAATCTTTTTTTGTCGGGAGACCAAGTACTATGAAACGCAATACAGGGTTTACGTTGATTGAGCTTCTAGTTGTCATCGCTATCATTGCGATTCTAGCCGCGATTTTGTTCCCGGTTTTCGCCAAAGCGCGCGAAAAGGCGCGTCAGGCGTCCTGCGCCTCGAACGAAAAGCAGATCGCCCTGGGACTGCTCCAATACGCCCAGGACAATGAGGAAACGAACCCGCCCATCTATACGGACAGCGGCGGCTGCTGGCAGTATATTATCGATCCTTATGTCAAAAGCACCGGTCTCTACAAGTGCCCCTCCAACCCAAACCCCAACCCGTCGTACCGGGGGGCCAATGCGAATATCAGCGCCGACTACGCCGGCAATTGGACTTACTACGGCCTGTATGGAGCGTTCGGATACAACAACGCCGTCGGCCCGTCCCTCGCCAAGATGGACGCGCCCGCGCAGTTCATCACCGTGGCGGAATCGAACGCCAGTAATGGTCAGAACGGGCAGATCACAATCGACCGCACGGACCGCGCCCCTGGCCCCAGCATGAATGTGCTGTACGCCGGCCATACCGGCCAAACCAACTACCTGTTCGCCGATGGCCACGTCAAATCGCTGCGGCCCTTCGCCACCATCGACGCCTCCGCCGGCGGAACCGCCTCCGTGAACTACTGGCGTATCGACGGCAAGCCGTTTACCGACAGCATGGCCGACAGCGGCGGCCTCAACGAACTGACCGCCGCGAAAGCGGAGCTGAACAGCGCCGTCAACACCTTCCACTAAGTGTGCCGGACACTGAGCCTTGCATCAAAATCGCGCCCGAAATGCATTCTGCATCCCTTCGAACGCTCCAGAAAGTGATCAACATCACATTCCAGAGATTCCCTTAGGGACGCATTGCGCTTCGAGGCGCGGTTTCCGTTCTCGGGGCGAGAGAGCATGATCGGTGCGTGATGACAAAGAAAGGTCAACAAATGCAGCGATGTGACGACATAACGGAGACGGGCGGCCGCCCAGGCGCCGATTCTGAGAAGAATCGCATCAAATCTTATCGCAGGGCGATCGCCGTCGCCGCGATGTTCATGCCCATGGCTCTCGGACCCAGCCCCGCCCTGGCGCGCTACGATCCCCGGAGTTACAATCCCAGCGCCCCCACGTTTCTCGTAACCTACACGGCGCGCCAGAAGGCCGAGCAGCGCGTTCCCGGCGCGGCCATGATGGCGGAATTGGAGAGCGCGGCAAAGTCGGGCCAAGCGAGCTATACGATCAAACCCGGCGTTTATCGCATCACCGGCGGCCTCTGCGCTCTGGACGGCGTGCGCCACTTTATACTTCATTGCCGTAATGTCCATATCTGGATGGAAAACAATCCCGCCGCTCCCAGCTTGCGATGGATCACCCTGCGCAACTGCCAGGATATTACCGTGGACGGGCCGGTCTTTCTGGACTCCGAACAGCTTCAGTTCATCCAGGGCGTCATCACAGGCGTGGACGCCGTGAACAAGACGATCGATATTCAGGTAACGCCCGGCTACGAAGCCAAAGACTTCCCCGCTCAGACCCAGGGCAATCTGAGTTGGCATTATAACCGCAAAGGCGAGTGTCTCACACGGCCCGTTTACACATCGTATGTCAATCTGGACCCTGGCGATATCACCAAAAAGCGGCTCACGATCAAGCCCGAGTACTTCGACGGCCCGGCCAAGCGGCTCAAGGTCGGCGATTTGTTCCTAACCCATAATACTATCGATGGCGACAATACGCCGTTCGGCGTCGAGCGAGACACGCGCGACCTGGACCTGGAGGGCGTGCAGTGCTACTACGGCCCAATGTGGGCGACGGTCGCCTCCAGCGGCAAGTTTATCAACCGGAACTGCTCCAACTACCGGGAGCCGGGAACCAACCGGCTCGGCGGATGCGCGGAGCCGCCGAACCTGGATAACGCCGACGAGCTGGTTTATGACGGCTGTAACTGCGGGCCAGGCCAGGACGACGGCGTCAACATCACCCGCCGCTACAGTCTGACGGCGGATCAGACCGGACCACGCACGCTTATCCTAGCCGTCAGACCCGCGCCGGGAGAAAGCATCGACTTTTACGACGGCGACTCCTACGCGCCCGAAGGAACGGCGCTCGTCGCCGCCGAGCCAACCCCGCTTGCCGATGACGCGCGGCGCACGCGGCTCATCCGCGATATTAACGCGATACAGGACGCCCACGGCTACGCGTGGCGTCTCCAGCCGGGCGATCTGCTTTGGTCCGTTCCGCTGGACCGGGATGTCAAGATTGCCCGCTTCTCCGCCGTGGACCGCTCCGGCGATCGGATCAAGAAGGCAACCATCCGAAACTGTTACTTCGCCGACATGAACGCGCAGGCGTTCTTCCTCAAAGCCAGCTCGATCCTGATGGAGAATAATGTCGTGGAGCGCGGGACCGGCCCCGCTTATCACGCCCAACTCTCGCCTTACTGGTGGGAAGGGCCAATGCCTCAGAACGTGACGATTCGAAATAACGTGAGCATCGACAACCCCAGCCGGTATGGGAACGACCGGCTGTTCTGGGACTGGGCGATCGGCTCCATCTGCGTGGAGGTCGGCGGCAACATGTCCGGCGTCGGCGACATCTCGCCGGTGACGATTGAGGGGAATCGTATCGTCCGCTCGACGGTCACGCCGATCGTAGTGAAGAACGCCAAAAACGTCGTCATTAGAAACAATCAGATCACCGCGCCGATGCCGGCGGCTCCCAAGGAGGCGCGAATCTACGGAGCCGTACCCGCAGGCGCCATTTATCTTGCCGCCGACAGCAACGTCCAAGTGTATGGAAACCATTTGCTCGACGCGACGCCATTCTGTGCGACCCTGGTGGAATTGGGACCTTTTCTCGCCCCCGGCGCGGTCACGGGCGGCGACATCAAACACTAAAGCATTCTTGACGAACCGACGAGCAATTCATACTATTCGCGAGAATTACGATCTGAAATCACGCCGCACGACTGACATCTTCGTCATACCTAAGGAGAAACGCATGAAGTCCTATCTCAGAGTGATCGGCGCAGCCGCCGCGCTCTCCGCGACGCAAACCGCGGCGTTCGCCGCCACGTACAACGTACGAAACGCTCCGTATAACGCCACGGGAAACGGGTCCACGGATGACCGGGCGGCCATTCAGGCCGCGATCAACGCCGCCGCCAGCGCCGGTCCGAACAACACCGTCTATATTCCCGCCGGAACCTACGCGCTGAACAGCAGCGCGGCGACAAGCTGGCAGACGTTCTACATTCCGTCCAATGCGAGCGGCCTGACCATCCTGGGCGACGGCTCCAGCACGCTGCTTCTCTCCAACGGCGGCAACCGCGAGATTTTCTATTTAGATCATTGCGCCAATTGCAATTTTCAGAACTTCAATCTCGACCAGAAAGTCCCGAACCTGACACAGGGAACAATCACCGCCGTCAACACCAGCACTAACTCCGTCACCGTCAGCATCGACGCGGGATATCCGGCGCCAAACACCAGCTTTCTCATGGCGAGCAGCGGCTACACGCCCTCGCTTCTCGTGCTGACAGACCCCAAACGCAGCACTTACACCTGGTCGGAGACCCCGCAAATCAACAGCGTCGCCAGCGCGGGCAGCGGAAAATGGACCGTCAATCTGGGAAGCACGCCCAGCTCCAGCGACGTGAACAAGAAGTTCTTTATCTGGGGAAGCAATTCCGAGGGCTGGATGTTCAACATTCAGGGATGCAATAATGTCACGGTCCAGAACGTGAATGACTACTCCGCGCAGGGCTTTTATGTCAATCGGGCGACAGGGACGCTTAGCTTCACCAACTTTTATATCGGATCGCCTCCGGGGTCCAATCGGCTCGGGCTGAACTCGGGCATGCAGGGCGTCAGCCGCGCGGATCTGGTGATGACCGGCTGCTCCATCCTGCAAAGCAACGACGACGCCGTCAATCAGCTCACCGGAATCGATCATATTCTGGCGAAGCCGGCGCCGTCCACAGTTCAGGTCAGCGGCGGCGGCGATTACCAGCCGGGGGACACGGTCTGCGTTTGGGATTACCGCAACCCCGCATCCCCCTATATCCGCGCCACGGCCCATATTGTGAGCACCCACGCCGACGGCGCGAATTTGGATGTCGTGCTGGACGCCGACGTGCAGATCGTGAACGTCGGCCCACAGCCCACCGGGCCGGGAAATCCGCAGGTTGCCCAGCAGAGCGACGGGATCGACCGTCTGTGTGACCTTTCCGGCGGCGCCATCACCTTAACCAACTCGACCTTTGTCTCATCGTTCGCGCGCCCCTTGCTGGTCAAATCCGCCAAGAGCCTCACCATCACCGGCTGCAACATCTTAGGCGGCGATCAAGACGGCATTGAGGCCGGCATGGAAACGTACTGGGGCGAAGGTCCGCAGTGCAAGAACGTGACGATCAAGAATAATACGTTCTCCGACATGGACGGATGCAGCGTGGACATCGGGATCTTCGCCACCAATGGGCCATCGGGACTCTCACACGATCAAACCAATATCGACATCGAAAACAATCTGTTCCAGAATGGGGGCCAGCATGCCGTCTGGAACGACGTCATGCCGCGCGGAATCGCTCTCAGATTGGCGAACGCAAGCGGAGCGACGGTCAAGAATAACACGTTCAAAAACTTCTCGAACGCCAATATCGCCGTATTGACGTCGGACAACGTGAATATTACGGGCAATAACTTCGTCAATCCGCACCAAACGGCCCTCCCGGTGAATCGCAGTCAAGGGGCGGTCGATCCGGGCGCGGTGATCTGGATCGACAACTCGCAAAATGTCTCGCTGTCGAACAACGTGGTGTTCAGTCCCGGGTCGCATGAGACGGCGCTCGCCGAGGCGACGGCGAACAACTCCGGAATCAATGGTCTTTCGACCGGCGTCTACGTCTCCAGCGGCGTTCCGGTCGGCCATCGCATCGCGCTCAAGTCCGCCGTGTCCGGTAAGTACGTCTCCGTCAATCTCTATGGGGGAGATCCCAATCAGAACGATCTCCAGGCGGCGTTCGCCGACAGCGCCCAGGGCTGGGAAATGTTTGATGTGGTGGATGCGGGCGGCGGCAATATCGCGCTCAAAAGCGAAGCGACCGGAAAGTACGTCACCGTGGATTTGAATCAGTCGAGCAAGGTTCTCCGCGCCGACCTCGCAACGGTCATCCAGGCATGGGAGACCATGAATTGGGTCGATCAAGGCGGCGGCGTCTTCGGGCTCAAGTCCGGCGCGAACGGGCTCTATGTGAGCTGCAACAACGGGGCGGGAAACATCCTGGAGGCGCAATGGGCTCAGAGCATCAGCACCTGGGAGCAATTCACCTGGGTGGACGCCGGCAAGTTCTGACGCGGCGCCCTGCTTTGGGGCCTAAGGAGAAGTTCTGCTTCTCCTTAGGCCATGGATCTTGCACGCCCAGGTCCAAGCCTCCCCGCTTATCCCTATTCTCCGCCCGAAAACAACTGGGCCAGCGGCAGAAAGCCGCGCCGGCGAAACTCGGTCGGCGTCATATGCGTGACCTGACGAAACGCGTGGACGAAGTTGGAGTATTCAGCGTAACCGAGCTGCGCGGCGATCGTCTTGATTGACGCGTCCGTATCCTTGAGCAGCAGGCAGGCGCGACGGACCCGCTGCTCCAGGCAAAACTGGCGCGGCGACATGCCGACTCGGCGCTGAAAGCAGCGCGACAGATGCTCCCGACTGACGCCCAGAGCGCGCGCGACATCCTGCACCACCGCCTCTTCTCCGTCGCCCATCATCGCGATTGCGCGGCGCACCAGTTCGATCACCGGATCGGTTTCCTCGCGCGCCCTCCCCACCGTCATCAGCGCCAGCAGCAGCTCCACCACCATCTGCGCGCCGTCCGCGACATGGATATTCGCGATCCCATGCCCGTTGGCCTCATACCCGAGAAGCCGCTTAATGATCGGAGTATCGGGGGATAACGCGTAAACCGGCCCATATTTCCCCACCACGGCGCGCGTCATCGCATGCGCCGGCAAACCGTTGAAATCGAACGCCAAAAACGTCCATGGCTCGACCCCATGGGGAGGATAGAAGTACGCAGCCTCAGCGTTATCTTTTTCAAGAAGAAAGGCGTGTCCTTGTGGAAGAAGATACGTACCGGACGCATCGCTCATCGCCCCCACGCCCGAGAGCGTATAGCAGAAGTAGCGAAAATCCTCATACTGCGTGTATTTGCAGTCGTTGCGATACCGCGCATCGGTCACGGTCTGGACGCTGACATGGATCGGACGCGGCAGCATCGCAGCGTCCTCCAGCGCATGAAAATAGGTGCTCCAGAGATACCGGTAGGTAAGGCTGTGGGCGCGGTGGTGACGCTCAATCTCCTCCGAAGAAACGGGGACCGCCACAATGGGAGGAAGCGCATCGGCGGTCGGCCACGGCGTGAAGGAATCGTTCATAAACAGGCACGACTTTCCCAACGGAACAAATCACAATCGCACTCAAAAGATCACATCACGGGCGTTGACGCTTCTGATTAATCATTGTATCATAGAAATAGTCAGATCACGATAGACCGCTCACTTCGCGAGTATCGCCATCTTGTCGAAAACCATCCCGAAAGACCAACGATGACCACCCAGCGCGCGGCCATTCTCTGCGCGGCCGCCCTCGCCATATCCCTGAACCCCGCCGGCGCCGCGCCCAACGCCGCCGACACGCCCCGCGCCGCCTGGATGCTTGGACCATTCGCCAAGGCCGACGACGCTAATCCCATCCTGAAGCCCGATCCCAGCGCCGCCTTCGACTGCCCGATGACGAAGGCTAAAGTCGCCTGGGAGCACGATCATGTCTTCAATCCAGCGGCCGTGGTCCGCAATGGCAAAGTTTATATTCTTTACCGGGCCGAGGATCACTCCGGAGAAGGCATCGGCCATCATACGTCTCGCCTCGGCCTCGCCGAAAGCAAGGACGGCCTGCGCTTCACTAAATGCCCCACTCCCGTGCTCTTTCCCGATGAGGATGACCAGAAGGCCAACGAATGGACGGGCGGCTGCGAGGACCCGCGCATCGTGGAGACCGAAGACGGCGGCTATGTCCTGATGTATACCCAGTGGAACCGCAGCGTCGCCCGCCTCGCGTCGGCGACCTCGCGCGATCTGGTCCACTGGACAAAGCACGGCCCGGTGCTCGCCAAATCGAACGGCGGTAAGTTTCTGGGAGTCTACTGCAAGTCCGGAGCGGTGGTCACGCGGCGCAAAGGCGACCACTTGATCGCCGCGAAGATCGATGGCAAGTACTGGATGTACTTCGGCGAGGGCTCGGTCTACGCCGCGACCTCGACCAATCTGACCGACTGGGACCCGGTGCTGGACGAACGCGGCGCATGGAAGCCGCTCCTGCAAACCCGGGCCAACCATTTCGACAGCAGTCTCGCCGAATCCGGCCCGCCGGCGATCATCACCGATCGGGGAATCGTATTTCTCTACAATGGGAAAAACGGCGATCAAAACGGCGACAAGTCCATCCCCGCCGGCGCGTACTCCGGCGGTCAGGCGCTATTCGACGCCAAAGATCCAACCAAACTCATCGACCGCACCGACGGCTGGTTCATCACGCCCGAGCGCCCTTACGAAACCACCGGCCAGTACGCCGCCGGCACGGTCTTCATCGAAGGTCTGGTCCACTTCCAAAAGAAGTGGTTTTTATACTACGGCACAGCCGACTCGTTTGTCGCAGCGGCGGTCGCGAAGGAATGAGATGACCCTCGTTCCACAACTCGTTGTGGGTAGGATCTGGCTCTGCCCCGCATTGAAATACGGGGCTGGGGGCGCTTCGCGCCGACCGTCCGTGCCGGACGGAAGATCATGAAACGCTAGCGATCACCCTCTTCCGTCCGGCACGGACGGTCGGCGCGAAGCGCCTCCAGCCGGGTAATTTATTGCCCGGTACGCGAAAAGGCTACCCCCATAAGCTTATTGGGGCCCGGGCGCCACGCTCCCTATTTGGCTTCACTCTCAATCAGGAAACTCTTACCGATGCGCCCAAACACCCGAATCTCTCTCACCCTCGCCGCACTCGCCTGCGCGGCGCCCGGCGCTCACGCCGCCGATCTTCCGGCCTCCGTCGCCATTTCCGGCGGATGGAAACTGCAGACGGAGGCCAAAGTCGGCGCGGCCGGCGACTCAGTTTCTGGAGCACAGTATAAGACATCAGGATGGTATGACGCTGTTGTCCCCGGCACGGTGCTAACGACGCTGGTGCAGGCGGGCGTTTATCCCGAGCCGCTGTATGGCGAGAACAACCGGGCGATTCCCGAAAGCCTCAATAAGAGCAATTATTGGTATCGCACGACATTCACCGTCCCACGCGGCTATGCCGGCAAGGCCGTCTGGCTCCGGTTCGATGGGATCAACTACACTGCCAACGTCTGGATCAACGGACACAGCGCCGGCGAGATCCAAGGCGCGTTCACACGCGGCGTCTTTGACGTCACGCCCTATGTGAAGCCGGGCGCGACGAGCGTGCTGGCGGTGGAGGTGCATCCGCAGCCGCACCCCGGCGTTCCGCACGAGCATACGCAGGCGACCGGCACCGGCGGGAACGGCGGAATCACAGCCCTCGATGGACCCACGTTTCTCTGCACGATCGGCTGGGATTGGATGCCTGGGATCCGCGACCGCGATACGGGCATCTGGCGGGACGTCACCCTCAGCGCCACCGGTCCGGTCACCCTCACCGACACGGATGTCGTCTCCGACCTGCCCACGCCCAAGCTCGACGTCGCCGACTTAACCGTGCAGACAACGCTGCATAATACGACCGGACAAGCGCAGTCGGGAGAGCTGATCGGCGCGTTTGGCGGCGTCACGTTTCACAAGCCTATCACGCTGGCGGCGGCGGAGACCAAGCTTCTCACGCTGACGTCCGCCGATACGCCGCAGCTGCGCGTTCAAAACCCCAAACTCTGGTGGCCGAACGGGTATGGGCCGCAAAATCTCTACCATCTTCAGCTCAAGTTTGTGGCGAAGAACGATACCTCCGATGTGACCAACACCAACTTTGGCGTCCGCAAGATCACTTACGAAGTCCCCTCCTCCGAGAACCTGACGCTCTCGGTCAACAACGTCCCGATCATGGTGCGCGGCGGCGACTGGGGGATGGACGACGCGATGAAACGCGTCACCGCCAAACGGATCGACGCGCAGGTTCGGATGCACAAGCTCGCCAACCTGAACATGATCCGGAACTGGGTGGGACAGAGCACCAGTCAGTATCTCTACGACGCCTGCGACAAGTATGGGATTATGCTCTGGGACGAGTTCTTCCAGCCGAACCCCAGCGACGGCCCCAACCCGAGCGACGAAGCGCTGTATCTGGCGAACGTGCGCGAGAAGATCCTGCGCTTCCGCAGCCACCCGTCCATCGCCGTCTGGTGTGGGCGCAACGAAGGCCCGCCGCCGCCCGGAATCAACGCCGGGATCCAGGCGCTTATGACCGAGCTCGATCCCAAACGGCATTATCAGCCCAGCTCCACCGACGGCCGTGGCGTCCACTCCGGCGGCCCGTACTGCTATCAGGAGCCACGCAAGCTTTACAGCTTCAACGAGCCGTTCAAGACCGAAATCGGCGGCGTTTCCGTCCCCACCCTCGAAGGCGTCCGCTTGATGATGCCTGAGAAAGACTGGACCGAGATCAACGACGACTGGGCCGAGCACGACCTCTGCGCCGGCGCGCAGGGCGGCGACTGGTATCCCAAGACGCTCTCCGCGCGCTTCGGCAAAGCCGCCACGTTTGAAGACTTCGTACGCAAGGCGCAGCTCGCGAACTACGAGTACCATCGAGCGGTTTATGAAGGCCGCAACTCCAAGCTGTTCGCGCCGGCCTCCGGCGTCATTCTCTGGATGAGCCACCCCGCGCAGCCCAGCTTCGTCTGGCAGCTCTACAGCTACGACCTGGAGCCCAACGCCTCCCTGTTCGGCGCCCGCAAGGGCAACGAGATGGTCCATATCCAGATGAATCAGAGCGACTGGCGCTTGATTGCGGTCAATAACTCCGCGCGACCAATCGCCAATCTGACCGCCACGGCGACGGTGCTGAACCTCGACGGCTCGGTCCAATACACGCGCGACTTCCCCGTCTCAGCCCCCTCCGCCGCGACGAGCGATGTGGGCGCCATCGACTGGCCGGCGAACCTTTCCCCCGTCCACTTCGTCAAGCTCACGCTGCGCGACTCCCTGAAGCAGCTCGTCTCGGAGAACTTCTACTGGCGCGCCGATCCCGCGCATGAAGACGATTTCAGCGCGCTTGGCTCCCTGCCGACCGTCCCGCTCACGGCCAGCGCCGTCGCCCATGATTCGGGCGCAAACCGCCAGATTGTCGTCACGCTCCAGAACCCCGCCAAAGTCGTGGCGCTCATGACGCACCTTCAGCTGCGCCGCCAGCGCAGCGGCGCGCGCGTTCTGCCCGCCTTCTACAGCGACAACTACGTCTCGCTCCTGCCCGGCGAAACGCGCACGATCACCATCGACGCCGCCAAAGAAGATTTCGCGGGCGAAACACCGCAAGTCGTGATCGACGGCTGGAACGCCACGGTCGCCCCGAAAGACGCCGGCGCCAGCGGCGTCAGCTTCGCGCCGAACAACCATGCGGCGGAGACGCATACGTTTGTCCGAAACATCCACATCCTGAAAAACATCAACTCCGGCGGCGCAGCCGTCGGAATCTTCTCGGCGGATGGAAACTTCTCCGACGGCAACGTCTACGGATCCGACGCCGTGGTGGACACCAGCGCGCCGAACGCCGGCCCGGCCGCTCTCTATCAAACGGAGCGCTGGGGCAATCTGACCTACAACCTCCCCGTGGCGCCCGCCGACGCCAAACGCGCATTCACGGTGCGCCTGCACTTCGCCGAAAACAAGTACGAATCCGCCGGCCAGCGCAAATTCGCCGTCACGATCAACGGCAAACGCGTCCTCAACGAATTCGACATCTTCGCCGAAGCCGGCGGATCGAAAAAGGCGCTGGTGAAAGACTTTCCGGGCATTGTTCCGAATGCCGATGGGGAGATTGTGATCGATTTTATCAAGGGCTCGGCGGACGAGGCGAAGGTCTGCGGAGTGCAGATTTTTTGACTTACTCCGGCGCTTCGCGGTCCCTCTGGCAAACCCACCCCGGCCCTTCGGGCCACCCCTCCCGCCGACGGGAAGGGTTTGTAAGAGACACTCGTACGCAAACCGCCTGCGATAACACGCCCAGAAATAACCCTTCCCGGCGGCGGGAGGGGTGGCCCGAAGGGCCGGGGTGGGTTTGCGGTCACCGCCTTGCGCCCGCGCGGTATTCTCGCGGGGTTTGATCCACGGCTTTTCGAAAGACGTGGGTGAAGTAAGACGCTTGATCGAAGCCGGAATCGGCGGCGATCCGGGTGATCGGCAGGTCCGTGGTGGCGAGCAGCAGTTTGGCGTGCTCGATCCGGATATAACGCAGGTAATCGCTGGGGGAGCGGCCCATCGCCGCCGAGAAGACTTCGGTGAAACGATCGGCGGAGAGGAAAACCGAGGCCGCGATCTGCTCGATCCGGAGCGGCTCGGCGAAACGCTCGTCCATAAAGCGCAGCGCCGCCGCCAGCGTCTCTTCGGATTTGGGCGTGTGGGCGACGCTCGACCCGTAATCGGCGGCGGCGTTCTCGTCGCAAAAACGCGCCAGGCGCACCAGAAGCTCCAGGAACAGCGCGCGCGTCATGAGCGCGTTTCCGTAATCCCCCCGAAGCCACTCCCCATGCAGCGTATCGACCAGTTGCGTCATCCGCGTATGCTGCGCCGGATTCAAATGCAGCAGACGCCCGCCGCTGGCGTCATCGCTCCCCCGAGACTCCGACCCGACCAGCAGCGGCAGAAACCCCGCAGTCGCGCGCAGCCAATCCATCTCCAGCGGCGTAAAGATATCCAGAGTGAAGTAAAGCGCGTCCAGAACCAACTGCTCCGCCTGCCGGTAGGCGTGCACGGCGCCGGGGCTCATGATGTAGACGTCCCCACGCGAAACGCTGTACACCACATCGTTCACCATATGGCGGCCGGAGCCCTGACGGACAAAGTACAGTGAGTAGAAATCCTCGTGGTGATTCGTGGAGACCATCAGGTTGTGCTCAAGGATTAAGTCGTCGCGCCGGCTGATCAGCGGCAGCAGATGGTCGGCGGCGCCGGGAACGCGTCTGGCGATATCGTTGAAACAGTGAGAGGAGATGTTGGTGCGGTTTTCCATGAGACGCCGTGAAACTGATATTATTCGCCGGATAACTGATATTCGAGATTGGGACCGATCACTATAATCAAAATAGAGTATAGCTCGAATGCCAATATGAACGGCGTCCATATCAATCACGAAAGTCAAATGACAATGACACAATCGGTTTTGGAGGTTTCCTCGCCGGCGCGAGACAACACGATGACGACGATTAATTCTCTGCGCTGCGAATTTGCAGATAGCCCGGCGTGCGTCGATACCTTCGCCCCGCGTCTGAGCTGGGAGATCGCCTCCGAGCAGCGCGGCTGGGCGCAAGGCGCGTATCGGATCTGGGTCGCCTCTCACCCCAGGCTCCTCAAGGAAGGCAAAGCGGATCGATGGGACAGCGGAAGGGTCGAATCCCGGCGGACGGCGCGGATCGCCTACGCGGGAAAGACGCTCCGGTCCGGCGAACGCTGCTTCTGGAAGGTTCAGGTCTGGGATCAGTCCGGCGAGTCGGAAACCGTCAGCGAGACGGGCGTCTGGAGCATGGGAATCCTCTATTCCTCCGATTGGAAGGCGTCGTGGATCTCCGCCAGCACGCCCCGCGATGTCGTCGTGGACGGGCGCACGCTGCCGCCCTGCGCCTATTTGAGAAGAAAATTCACCGTCGATCAGCCGATCAAGAGCGCGACGATCTTCGCGACCGCGCGCGGCCTTTATGAGATGCATCTCAACGGCGCGCGCCTTGGCGATTCGCGGCTCAGCCCCGGCTGGACCGATTACGACAAGCGGATCCAATATCAGTCGTACGATGTCACGGCGCTGCTTCGTCAGGGCGGCAACGCGCTGGGCGCCGTGCTGGGCGACGGCTGGTATAGCGGCTACCTGGGATTCGACGTCCAGCGCGACCACTACGGCGACCGACCGCAGCTTCTCGCGCAGCTTGTCATCGAATACGCCGACGGCGCGCGCGAACTCATCGTGACCGACGGCAACTGGCGCGCCGCTACCGGCCCCATCGATTACTCCGACTTTTTGATGGGCGAGCAGTATGACGCCCGCAAAGAGCTCATCGGCTGGGACCGTCCGGAGTTTTCCGACGCGTCATGGCGGTCGGCCCGAGTCCAAAGCGACTCCGTGACGGCGCCCGGCCATCCGGCGCTCGTCGGCGATTCGGGACCGCCGATCCGAGTGACGCAGGAACTGCGCCCCATCGCGATCACGCAGCCGGCTCCCGGAGCGTATCTCTTCGATCTCGGCCAAAACATGGTCGGCTGGGCGCGTCTCGCGGTGACGGCGCCCGCCGGGACACGCATTCAGATGCGCTTCGCCGAGATGCTCAATCCCGACGGGACGCTGTACACGACGAACCTGCGGGCGGCGAAGTCGACGGACGTCTACATTTGCCGGGGCGACGGCGTGGAGACTTACGAACCGCGCTTCACCTTCCATGGGTTCCGATACGTCGAAGTGACGGGATATCCGGGCGAACCGTCTCTGGACACGATCACCGGATGCTTTGTCGGCTCCGACGCGCCGGACGCCGGAACATTTGAATGCTCCGACCCGATGGTCAACCAGCTGCAAAGCAATATCGTCTGGGGCCAGCGCGGCAACTTCCTGAGCATCCCGACCGACTGCCCGCAGCGCGACGAGCGGCTGGGATGGATGGGCGACGCGCAGATCTTCGTCCGCACCGCCACGTACAATCGCGACGTGCAGACGTTCTTCAACAAGTGGATTCAGGATGTGGAAGACGCACAGGCGGCCGACGGCGGCTATCCCGATGTCGCGCCGCGCCGCGTGGACGACCGCAATGGCGCGCCGGCTTGGGGCGACGCCGGCGTGATCGTCCCATGGACGATCTATCACACCTACGGCGACACGGATCTCATTTCCAAGCACTGGGCGTCGATGACGCGCTGGATGGACTATCTCACGATCGCCAATCCCAGCGGCTTGTGGGAGAACGAGCGCCACAACGACTTCGGCGACTGGCTCTCCATCGACGCCGACACGCCCAAGGATGTTCTCGCGACGGCCTATTACGCCTACGACGCCGCGCTGATGGCGCGGATGGCCCGCGCGATCGGCCGCAGGGAGGACGCGGCGACGTATGACGCTCTGTTCACGCACATCAAAAACGCGTTCCACAGCGCTTATGTCACCCCCGACGGCAAGGTCAAAGGCGAGACACAGACCTGCTACGTGCTCGCCCTGCGCTTCGGTCTGCTGCCGGAGAACCTGCGCCCGCTGGCCGCGAAGCATCTGACGGACGACATCGCCGCGAAGAACGGCCACCTCTCGACCGGCTTCGTCGGCGTCGGCTATCTCTGTCCGGTCCTGACCGAGACGGGTTACAACGACATCGCTTACCAGCTGCTTTTGAACGACACGTTCCCCAGCTGGGGGTACTCGATCCGGCAGGGCGCGACGACCATCTGGGAGCGCTGGGACGGCTGGACAAAAGAAAAGGGGTTCCAGGACCCCGGCATGAACTCGTTCAACCATTACTCCCTCGGCTCGGTCGGCCAGTGGCTCTATCAAACCGTCGCCGGCATCGACACCGAGGGCGCCGGTTTTGAGCGCATCGTCATCGCCCCCCGTCCCGGTCCCGGCCTGACCTATGCCCGCGCCACCTACCACGGAACCCACGGCCCAATCGCCAGCGCCTGGGACGCCAGCGCAAACGGACTGACCATGGATGTCTCGATCCCCGCCAACGCTACGGCCACGGTGTTTGTCCCGACCTCCGATCCGCGCACGGTCACCGAAGGCGGCCGGCCCGCCGCCGACGCGCCCGGGGTGCGGTTCCTGCGTCACGAAAACGGCCGTGCGGTCTACGCCGTCGGCTCGGGAACGTACACATTCGCGGCGCGCTGACGCTCACCGCTCCCTTGAAGAGAACGAAACAATGCCCTACCCGAAATACGCCGCGCTCTGGATGACGCTCGCTGCGGCGACTCTGACTCCGGCAGCGCCCGGCGCCTCCAAGACGCCGCCGACCGTCGACCCGACATACGGCCTTCCGATTCCGAAGCAGCCAAAAGCGCCTGCGGCCGTATCGGCGACCCAATGGATCTGGGCGGACACGAAAACGGACAATCAGACGATCTCTCTGCGGCGCGCGTTCGATCTTAAGGCCGCGCCCAAAAAAGCGGTGCTTTATCTCACCGCCGACGACTTTTTCACGCTGTTCGTCAACGGCAGGCAGATCGACCAATCCGTTCCAGACCCCAATGACCGGGATGTCTGGAAGCGTGTCCACCGGATCGATGTCACACCGTATCTGCGCGCCGGCAAGAACGCGCTGGCGGCGCGCGTCGTAAACGCCGGCGGAGACGCCGGATTCCTGGCGCAGCTGGAAATCGACGGCCAGGCTGCAATCCTGACGGACACGAGCTGGAAAGTCTCCACGGACGCGACGCCGCCGGCCGATTGGAGCGCCGTGGACTTTGACGCCGACGCCTGGAAACCGGCCGCCGCCATCGCCCCGCTTTCGGGCGGCGTCTGGGCGAACGTGGGCGGTTTGCAGGGCTGGCCCGGCTACGAAGCCGTGACGGCGGTTCCATACCTCGCCCATCTGACGCTGCCCTTTGCCCGCGTGGCGGACGCGCATCCCGGCGCGGGAGCCTTCGCGGGCGCGGACAACCTGGCGAACCATTCCGACGCCGTGCTGACCGTCACCCCGCCGCCGGCGGGCGCCACGGACGTCCCAAGTTTGCTGCTGGACTTTGGGAAAGAGATCGCGGGACGCGTTCGGATCGAGCCGCTGACATCGGGAACGGTCATCGTGGGAACGGGCGAGTCGGATGACGAAGCCCTCAAAGCACCCTGGGGCGGGCCGCATTCCCTGATTTTGACGCCGGGAAATGCGTCGTACACGCCGTACAGCGCGTTTCGATATGTGCGCCTGACGTTTCCCGCCGGGACCGCGCAGGACCCCATTCGCCTGCGCGTCTCCTGCGACCACAAATACTATCCCGTTGAGTACAAAGGCTGGTTCGACTGTTCCGACGCATTGCTGACCAAGCTCTGGTACACGGGCGCGTACACCGCCCATCTGTGCATGCAGGAAGATATTTGGGACGCGCCCAAGCGCGACCGAGCCCGCTGGATCGGCGACCTGCATGTTTCCGGGGAAGTGATCAACAACGTGTTCGCCGACAAGTTCTTGATGGAGCAGACGATGACGCGCCTGCGCGACGACGTTCAGGGCGGCCGGCCGAACACCGAACTTCCGAACAATCACGTCAACACCATCCCCGGCTATTCCTGCTCCTGGATCTGCACGCTCGCGGATTTCCACCGGCATCTCGGTGATTACGCTTATCTCAAGAGCCAGCACGACGCGCTGATCTCCCTGCTGGAGTACATGCGCGGCGAGCTGGACGAACGCGGGCTGTTCGCCAACAAACTCGGCAAATGGCCCTTCGTCGACTGGTCGCCGGAGTTCGACGGCGACCACCCGATGGCGCGAGCGACCACGCATCTTTTTTACGTGAAAGCCGCGCGGGAAGCCGCGTTTCTTCTCCGCGAGATGAACGACGCGCCCAGCGCCGCGAAGTACGACGCCTGGGCGGATACTCTGACCGCCGCCGCGCGCCAGTATCTGCCGGACGCCGCCACGGACACGTACGGTAACCGGCTTCAGGAGAATGCGATGGCGGTTTATTCCGACGTCGCCACCCCCGCACAACAGACCGCCATCTACAGCAAGGTCCTCACCCCGGACAGCCCCTCCTGGGACAAGTCAGGCGCGCTGCTCGGCAACAACCCGGTGCTGTCGCCGTACTACGGCAACTACATTATCGCCGCCATGAGCCAGACCGGCCATAACGCCGATACCCTGCGTGTCCTGCGGGACTACTGGGGCGGGATGCTCGCCGAAGGCGCGACGACCTTCTGGGAAGGTTACGACCCGAAATTGCCGAAGGAGCACTTCCATCAGTTCCTGCAAGCCGACAATATCACCGGCATGAACGCCAGCCTCTGCCACGGCTGGTCGGCGGGTCCAACAAATCTGCTGACCGAACGCATCCTGGGCGTCTCCCCGACCAGCGGAGGTTTCCAGACCGCCGAGATCATCCCCGACCTCGGCGACCTGACCTGGGCCGAAGGCGCCGTCCCCACTCCACACGGCCTCCTGCGCGTCCGAGCCGCCCGCGCGGCTTCCCAACTGACTGTCACTGTGACCGTGCCCCAGGGCGTCTCCGCAACGGTCGGCGTCCCCGGCTCCGGCGTGACGATCAATGGGCGTCCGGCGAAGTCCATCCAGTCGAAAGACGGCCGGAGCTTTGTGCCGGTTGCGGCTGGGAAGAGCATCGTCGTTTCTCAGATCTAGATCGTAAAAAGCGTTAATGCGTCAGAAGGCCGGCGAATGAATTCGCGCCTAAAAGTACGATCGTCCCCCTTCGGGGACTTCGGAGCCTACGGCAGATCAATCAGCGCCTTCGGCGCAAAATCTGAACCCGCGCAGGCGGGTGACCGTACTTTTAGCCGCGAATTCATTCGCCGGCCTCTTCACGCGTATCTACCCGCGATTTTACTCACAAAACGATCCCTATACTCTCTCCGTCAGGGAAACCCACCCTCCTGTGCCATAATAATCTTGCTGTGACTACTTACGCCCGCCGCGTCCCAAAACGCGGCGGGCGCGGCAAGGGATGCGTGTGACGACAGAAGAGCTGGTGCGACGAAAAATTGAGGGCTGGCAGTCGGCGCTGATCGACTTGACGCGGCGCAATCCGCTGTACGCCCTCTCCCCGAAAGCGCGCGGAGTTCTGCCGCTGACCGATCCGAGTCTGGATGAGCTGTATACGCTGCTCGTGCGCAAGCGCAAGTCGCTGACGTTTGTACAAAGCCAGATCGATCCCGAACTGCTTGGCGAGCCGAAGCCGAGGAAGTCGGCCCATATCTCCCTCGCCGAACCGGAATACAAAATCCTCAACAACCTGCGGCTGCGCGGCGTTTCGGCGCTGCGCGAGCAGGGCATCAATATCTTATTTCTGGCCGCCGGAATGCTGGAGTGGGTCGATCCCGACACACGCAGCGCCACGCGCTCGCCTCTGCTGCTCATCCCCGTGCAGCTGGAGCGCCTGCCGGGCGGCGACGCCTTCAAGCTCACGCGCTTCGAGGACGAGATCGAAGTCAATCCTACCCTGCGCTATCGGCTCAGTCAGGGCGATCTGCGGATCGAACTGCCCGAGCTGCCGGACGAAGACGACCTGGCGCCGAGCGAATATCTGGCGTCCGTCGCCGCGCTCCTGCCCCAGCGTCCCGAGTGGAGCGTCACGCCGGAAGTCGTTCTCGGGCGGTTCTCGTTTCTCAAGATGGTGATGTACCGGGACTTAGTAGCCCATACGGAGCAGGCGCGCCAGCACCCCATCGTCGCCGCTCTCGCGGGAGACCGGGACGCCCTGCGCGGCCTCCCGCAAGTCGATCTGCCGCCGGTTGCCGAGCTGGATGAATCCCTGCGAGGCGCGCGCACGTACCAGGTGCTGGACGCCGACCCGACGCAGCAGCGGGCGATCCTCGCCGCCCGCGCCGGTCAGAGCTTTGTGCTGCAAGGACCTCCGGGGACGGGCAAGACCCAAACCATCGCGAATATTATCACCGAATGCATCGCCGGCGGCAAGCGCGTGCTGTTCGTCTCGCAGAAGATGGCGGCGCTGGACGCCGTGTTCAAACGCCTGCGCGACAAGGGCCTCGCGGACCTCTGCCTGGAGGCCCACAGCCACAAGGCCAATAAGAAAGACGTGCTCGATCAGCTGCGGCGCGCCCTGCACGCCCGCCGCCAGACGCTCAGCGGCGCCGAATTCTCCGTGGAGGAGCTGGACGAGATCCGGGACGCGCTCGCTCAGGTCGTCACGGCGCTGCACGCGCCCCAGGAGCCGCTCGGCCTCTCCGTCTACGAAGCCAACGGCGTGGTGACGCAGGCGGTCACGACCATGGAGCTTCCCTTCGCATTCATCGCTCCCGAACAGGTTTCCCGCGAACAATATCGCCGCCTGGAAACGCTGGCCGAGCGGCTGCAAAACTACCACGCGATCTTCGCGGAGATCCATACGCATCCCTGGCGCGGCGTACAGGCCAAGCGCTTCACGCTGGACTTGCAGACACGCGTGCGCGCCGTCGTCGGCGATCTGCGTCCTCAGGTCGATCTGCTCGCCTCGGAAGCCGCGCGCCTCGCCGCGCTTTGCCGTGTCGACGCCCCGCAAACGCTGGCGGCGTCCGAGCATCTGCGCGATGTCGCGGACGCCGCCGCGCGGACGCCGAAGCCGCCCCGCGCCTGGCTGACCGAAGATTCGCTCGCCGAACTGCGGCAAACCGCCTCTCGCAGTCAAACCCGCGACCAAAATCACACAGACGCCAAAGCCGCGCTGCTGCGCTCCTGGACGCCTCACATTCTGGCGCTGGATCACGCCGCGCTGCTGGACCGCCTCGGCCCCAGGCATATCCCGACGCTGCGGCCCGCGCTTGGCCCCCTCTGGGAAACGCGGATCGCGGACCGATTCTCGGATCTCGACCGCGCGCTGGGCGAGACCGGCGACAAGATCGCGCGTCTCCAGCGCGGGCTGGACGGGCTGGGCCACTTCACCGGCCGCGCCGCCGCACGCACGCTGGGCGCCGCGCGCCACGAAGCCCGGATCGCCGAACTGGCCCTGGCCGATCCGCGTCCCGAAGCGCACTGGTTCGCTCCCGGCGCCATCGCCGCGCTGCAAGCGCAGGCGAGCGAGGCGAGCGCGCAGCATCAGGCTTATCTGACGGGCCGCCAAACACTCTTCACCGACTACTCCGAGGCGGTGCTGGGTCTGGATCTCCCCGGCCTGCGCGCCCGGTTCGCCTCGGACTACGTCGGCTTTCTGAGATTTTTCAAACCCGCGTTCTACCAGGACCGCAAGACCGTCACGCTCACGCTCAAGCCCGAAGCGACACGCGGCGGGCGAGACTTGCTGCGCGATTTGACGCTCGCACAGGACGTTCGAGACCGGGGCGAATGGATCCGCGCGCATTCGACGGAGCTGCGCGCGGCGTTCGGGCGGCATTTTCAGAACCTGGAAACGGACTGGGCGGCGATCGGGGCGGCGCTGCGTCAGACATCGGAACTGTCCGAAGCGTGCTCGGGCGATGTCCCGGCGGCGCTCATGCAGCGTGTCGTGCGCTCCGGGCCGGAGCTTGAGCCGCTGCGCGATCAGCATCAGGCAGTCGTGGCGCAGCTGCAAGAGTTAGACCGGGCCATTCAGGCATTGGGAACTCTGGTCGATCTGACGCAGCTTCCATTCACCAATTTGCCGCTGTCCCAGGCGCCGATGGACGAGCTTGCCGCATGGCTGGGCGGCGTGCGCGAGGCGGCGGGGGACGTCCACGCCGCGCGCCAGGAAACGCTCGCCTGCCATCTCTCGCAAAGCTCGGAGTCCCCTCTTGCCCCCCTGCAAGTGGGGGCCGCGCTGATCGAAGCGCGGCGGCTGGTGGCGGAGGCCGCGCGGATCGCCGCCGAAGGCGACGCGCTGCGCCGGCAATATCAGCAGCTTTACTCCGGTCTGGAGACCGACTGGGCGGCGGTGCTCGCCGCGCTGGACTGGACGGAGACGCTGCGCGCGCTGTATCCCGAGGCTGCGCTGCCCTCGGGGCTGGTGGATGTCGTCACCGAAGGCTCGGCCCCGGCGCTGGCCGATATCGCGGAGCTCGGCCGGGCGCTGGCGGCGCGCATCGCCGGAGTGCGCCGGCTGCTGGGCGAACTTGGCGAACTGTTTCCGCCGGAGCGCCTCACCGTCTTGGACTTGCCGCTCGCGCAGGCGGCGTTCCCGGCGTTCGCGGCGTGGCTGCAGCTTCGTCTCGACCGCATGGGCGATCTGGAGCGGTGGATCGACTTCCAAAACCTGCGCGAGGAGTGCGCGGACAACGGCATGCTCTCGTTCTTCGAGACGGCGACCAATCGGATCCCGCCGGCGGATCAGATCGCGCCGGCGTTTCGCAAGCAGTTCCATCGCCTGTGGCTCGACGCCGTCACCGACCAGATCCCCGCCCTCCGGCGCTTTCGCGGCGAGGAGCACGCCGTCCAGATCGCGCGCTTCTGCGCGCTGGACCAGCGCCAGATCGATGTCGCGCCGGAAGGCGTGCGGACAATCGCGCAGAAGCGAAAGCCCGTCACCGTGGAAGGCGCAATCTCCAGCATCGGCGAGATGGGCGCGCTCAAGACGCAGCTTAGCCGCCAGCGTCCCAAAGCTATCCGCAAGCTGCTCGCCGACATCCCGAACCTGCTCTTTTTGCTCAAGCCCTGCCTGCTGATGAGCCCGCTCTCGGTGAGCCTCTTTCTGGCATCCGAGACGATCTGGTTCGACACCGTCATCTTCGACGAAGCCTCGCAGGTCTTCACCGAGGACGCCGTGGGCGCGATCTTACGCGCGAAGCAAGTGATCATCGCCGGCGACACCAAGCAGCTCCCGCCGACTTCCTTCTTCTCCAGTCTTCAAGACGACGGCGCGGGGGACGACGAGGAGGAGGACGGCGGCGCGGCTGAGTTTGAAAGCGTCTTGAAGGCGGCGGACGCCTTCGCCGACCCGGACTCGCCGCACTTCGCCGAGCACCCATTGAACTGGCACTACCGAAGCCGGCACGAATCGCTCATCGCCTTTTCGAAGGTTCATTTTTACAAGGAGCTGATCCCTTACCCGTCGGCAAGCCTGCCGTCGGCGGTGACGTTCGACTATGTCGCGGACGGCGTCTACTACCCGGGGACCGGCGCGGCGCGCAACAATCCCATTGAGGCGCGCCGCGTCGCCGATCGGGTCATCCAGCACGTTCGGGAGAACCCGGGGCAGTCGGTCGGCGTCATCACGTTCAACGAACCGCAGCAGACGACGATCCTGACCGAGATCGAGCGGCGCAAGCGGGAAACGCCCGATCTGATTCCACTGCTTACGGAGGAGGGCTCGGAAGGGTTTTTCGTCAAGAACATCGAGAATGTGCAGGGCGACGAGCGCGATGTGATCTTCCTCAGTCTGGGCTTCGGACACGACCCCAGCGGCAAGCTCTCCATGAACTTCGGGCCGCTCAATCAAGCGGGCGGCGAGCGGCGTTTAAACGTCGCCGTCACCCGCGCCCGCCAGCGCATGACGGTGGTCGCCTCCATTCAAGGCGGTGAGATCGACACACAGCGCACCAGCGCCGAAGGCCCCAAGTTACTCAAGGCGTATCTGGAGTTCGCCGCGAGCGGCAGCCAGTCCGGCCTCGCGTTCGAAGCGCACGCCGTCGCGGCGCAGAGTGCGTTCGAACAGGCCATCGAAACGGCGCTCGCAAACGCGGGCTACACCGTGCGCCGCCAGGTCGGCCTCTTCGAGTATCGCGTGGATCTGGGAATTGTGGACGACGCCGATCCCGAGCGCTACTTGCTCGGAATCGAATGCGACGGCCCGATGTACCGCGACGCCCCCGGAGCGCGCGCCCGCGAGCGCCTGCGCGCGCAGGTGCTGGGAACGCTCGGCTGGCGTCTCCTGCGCGTGTGGTCCTCGGACTGGGTGCGCGACCCGCAGCGCGAACTGGCGCGCATCGCCGACGCCGTCGCCCGCGCGAAGGCTGGAGCCTGGGAGCCCGAGGCGCCCGCCCTCCCCATTGTCACGCAGGAGCCCGGCGAAAGCAACGGTTCGGAAGAAACGCCGATTGACGGGAGCCTGTTCGCGTATCACTCGTCCGAAACTCCGTCGTCCCCCGCAGGCGCGAACGCTGTATACGAGACCCAGGCGGCGTATACGACCGAAGGGGCGGTCCCGTTCGCGCTGCCGCCGGGGGTCGATGTCTACGCGCGCTGGTTCGCCCCGCTGCCCGGCGGGCGGGACACGCTGTACGGCGACCTGCCCGCCCAGCAAAAGGCCCGCGCCGACTTTTTAGTCCAGATGGTCGATCTCGAAGGGCCGCTGCCGCTGGAAACCGCCGCGCAGCACATGGCGGAAATGTCGGGCGTCGCGCGCGCCGGCGCGCGCATCCGGGAGATCGTGGAGGAAATGGCCGACGCCCTCGCCCTACAGGACCGCCTCGAACAGCGCGACGGCTTCCTCTGGCCACGCGGCGGCGAGCGCCCTATCCCGCGCGTCCCCGCCGCCCAGTCCGCGCCGCGCCCGATCGACGAGATCTGCCTCGAAGAGATCGGCGAAGCCGCCGTCGCCCTGCTCAAAATCGCCTACGGCATGCGCCGCGACGAGCTCGTCATCGAAACCGCCCGCCTGCTCGGCTACCGCAACACCGGCGCCAACATCCGCGACCGCATCGGCGACGCCCTCTCACTCTTAGAATTGGACAACCGAATCCACGTCGTCGGCACACAGATCCGAGCACTGGAAATGGCTTAAGGAATTGGAAGATCCCATGGTAAAATAAACCTATGACGACCGTGAGTATTGAGGAAATACAACTTGATCCGGCAACTTATCTCCACCGCGCACAGGCGGGAGAGTCGTTTGTCGTGCTGGAAGCAGGACGCCAGATCGCGGAAATCACCCCTGTCGTATCCCCAACACAAAGCCGCCGGCCCTTTGGCCTCTGCGCCGGCGAGTTTGTCGTCCCAGCCGATTTTGACGCCCCGCTGCCGGATGATGTTCTTTACGGGACGCTCTTATAGTCCACCGCCTGTCGTCCGCCCGAGAGCAACTCGATGGTGCAGATCAGTTCGTGTGACGGCGTCTCAATCAAGCTGGGCGCGTACATTGTGTCCCGGCTGGCGTTCACGGTTTCTGGTGCGCTCCACTCATCGACCGAGCCCAGCATTTGCATAAACTTGACGTGGGCGTTGCGCTTGTCCGGCGGCGCGCTGTCGATGGAGGGCGCGGCGAAATCGTCGTCGGTGCAGAACACGACGCCCACGGAGACGCCGATGCGCGCTGCGATTGGGCAGTAAGCGTTGAACGCCACGCCGTTCTTCGTGGGCGCCCAGAACTTACGACGGCTTGCATAATCCCACGTCTTCCCGTTGTCATGCGATAGGATTGCGAATAGGCAGTTCGTCGCCGGCTTGTCCGAATCCACACCTTCGCACAACAGCACCATCTCCTTGCCGTCCAAATTACAGACCGACGCCATCCCATCCCGCGACAATCGCGTCTCATCCAGCGGTCGGCTGGCGACCATCGGCGCTCGCCACGCCTTCCCATGCGCCCGCCGGGGCCGCGACGCCATACTGATCCACTGCCCACCCGGATGCCCCGCATTCGCCGGCGTCTCCTCATCGTCGTAATAACACTGGAGATCCCCATCGCGCGAGTACCACAAATCAGGCGCGCCCACAAACCGCCCGCTGGCGGTCCGAGCCACCACGCTATCCTGCGCCCAGTTCCGGCCCCCGTCCACGCTCCGGCAGACCACCACCCGCCATTCCTTCCCCACATGCTCCCGAAACGCGCAATAGACCTCGCGCCCACCATCGCTCAAAAAACTCCCATCCCCATACACCACCCCCGCCTTCGGCCCCGCCGCCGTCCCAATCCGCCGCCACAACTCGCCCCCGTCCCCACTCGCCCAAACCTCCATCCGGTCGCTAATCCGCCCACCGACAAGCTGACCATCGGACCGCGTGAGAGATCGAATCGCGGCAGGCGAATCCGGGGCTTTCGGACGCCACACGCCTTGCGCGCAGGCCTGCGCGACCGCGCTCGCCACAAATACAGCAAGAAGCGCAATCATTTTTGTTTGTATTCGGAATGGGAAACTCACGCTCAAATCACCTCATGTTATTCCGCTACGGAAAACGTCAAAAGGACAGCGTGCGACGGCAGAGCGATTACGATCAACAAACGCCAAACTACGATTATATCAGCGGAATGAATCAGAATGCCGCAATCGATCCAGAAATATTCTTCAAGAGAGGAGGCGCATTCACTACCATACACAAAATCGCCGTTAATGATTATTGGCAATGGCTAGCAAGCGATAATTATCAACATCAATTTTGTGTACGGTAGTGAATCAGAAACTAGTAAACTACGACGCAATTTTCGATAGACCTGATTTCATTGTCATCCTGTGAATTAGGAGAAGAAAAATAAGCGCCACAATTGGCGCATTTATCTTCAGGAACGTTTCAATGTCATTCACGCCAACGTGATATGTCAGCGTATTAAATTGTCGCTGTGGAACGCTAAGAGAATAATAGTGATTCATTATCCGGTTATAGACTGTATCAGGGACGATATCAGTAAGATACCACCAGTTTAAATGTACAGTAAATGCAATACACGCGGAAATCAATAACATTGACATTTGGCGCGTTTTCCAAATAATCCTTGCTAGAGTTAACAGACTAATTGGAAAAACCACGTAGACCAACAACTTATAAAATAATGGAAACAATATATGCACTGGTAACCAAGTTTCGAAATCCGTTGTTTTATCCCAAAAAAACAAGCTCAAGAAAACGAATTGACTTATAGTACTAGCAATAATGCTCCAACTAACAATTAGCCTAACGTGGTTTTTCATTAATTAATCTCACTTATTGACTTGCTGCCGATCAGAAAACATGCTGGCGTTCACTTGATCAATCCAACCACTTGTTTACGAGAAGCGTCACATCACAGAACGTTAAGATTGCTCGTTTTTTCATCAGCAGTAAGTCAATATTGATCTTGTAAAGCTAGTAGAGGATCAGAGTATTTCAGATGCATTGCTCCACCTCATTATCATCTCAGGTGGAGCAATATCAAGAATATCACCTAGAAATTTCGACGCCATAGGAGGCAACCGGGCTTCTTCTGTCTAACTTCCTTTATTCTCCTCTTCTATACTGATCCAAACGAGTTATTAGATCTAAATGATGGTTGTTAAAAGCCAATGTTCTAGCAGAATTCCCTTCTTTATCATGATATTTCACATTCGCCCCTGCTCTCAACAGATCGTCCATGATATCTCCATTTTTTTCAGCATGAGGAGCGTCGCTGGATGCAGAAACTACAGAAATTAATGGAGTTTGTCCCTTATAGTTTACAATATTTGGATTAGCATGATATTGCAGTAAAGATTTAACAATATCTGCGTCCAAATTCATACACGCAATGTTTAATGGTGTATTACCTTGATTGTCTTGAGTATTGACCTGAGCACCATGCTGTAGTAGCATACACACCATGCTATTATTTTGCGTTACTGCACATCGCAGTGGAGTAAACCCAAACGCCACTTTTTGATTTATGTTCGCCCCATGCCGTAGCAATAACTCAGCTATATCCTGTTTCCCCGAACTGACTGCGGCTATAAGTGGAGTCACTAAACCATTGTCGCTGTAATTAACTTCTGCACCTAATCCGATCATGCTTGTCACCAGATGCCGATCCCCCCGCTGAGCAGCAGTTACCAAGATATCGTTCCGCCATGATTTCCATGCGACAACTGAAATTATTATCGCAAAGCAGACAAATACAAAAGCACAAGTACGGAAATAATAGGATTTCGAAGTTTGGTTAGACATTTTAAGCCAAATATTATTCTTATCTACTATTCGTGGGAATGGGTGTTGTGAAATGCAAATATTCGTCAATTGTACTCAGACCACCAGAGTTCTTAGGTTTATCGGATATACCTAGCATTTTTGGTATATGATAGAACAATGAATTTATTGTAAGTGGATTATATATGTAACCTGTAACAGTGTGATTCTTGTCATCTCTACTCGTAATCGACCAGCTGAGTGCTCCCATTTGGGCTTGTATACCGTTAGCTGGTTCAACTAAAAACGTGTATGCGGCTGCACCTGGAGTTGAGACTTCTCCATAGGACCCTATTCGATAATGTTGCTGTTCCATTTGCGATTTTATAAAATCCCACTCGTTTGACGTCATAAAGGTTTTTACAAATGTGCTGTCCTGGTAATAGTGGCGGTCTGATTTTCCTGTACCGTTTAGGAAATCACTGAGTAGCCCCATAGCTAAATTCCAAGATTGGCCTGCATTTGCACTCGCTAATCCAGTTGGATCCACCCCCGTCACCGGATTGTCTTTACAATACCCATACAGATTCAGCCCGCCTTTGAACCCAATCGGGTCCTGCGTCAGGAACCGGCCTAGCATTGGGATGTAGCTGCGGTGTCCCATCACGATTAGCCCGGAATCGTCGTCGAACAGGCAGCCGTGGGCGCCGGCGAATTGGAAGAACGAGTGGACGCCTATGACGACCGGACGCTTTACGCCATAGCCATCATACTCGTTGCGACTCGAAAGAATTAAGCTACCGCTATTTGAGTCGTAAAGCGCCATGGTGCTTCCGAGCGCGTTTTCCTGGAAGAAATACTGGTGACCATTTTGATCTAACGCGCCGATGCCCGCAAGAGTATAACTCGTCGTAGTCGCCGAGCTGTCTGTCGTCGCGATCACCATATCGCCGTCGTAAACATAACGTGTGCCGGCTGAATTATACCGCTCAACACAACGATTATCGCCATCATAGGCGAAGCTTACTGTACCCGTAGGCGTCGTAACTTGCCACAATCGATTCTGACAGTCGAAAGTGTAATTCGATGTTCCCCAGCCCGGAGCCGTCAACGACCCGATATTTCCATCATTATCATAGCCGGCAAGCGTATATCCTTCCCCCGAGGACAACTTGTCGTTGTTATCGACTGTATACGTGGTGGAAACGCCGTTACGCGTCACGGATGTACGGTTATTGTTCTTGTCGTACGCGTACGAGTTCAGATACGCTTGGGACGCACCGTTCATGCGTGTCTCGCCAATCAGACGATTCGCTTGATCATATCCATAGGTCGTTGTTTCGTTTGCTCCCCCTATTACTTGATTTTGGTATGTGAGGGCGTTGCCGACATTGTCATAAGTATAGCCGAGATGTTCCTGTTCAGTTTCAACACTGCCCAGGACAGAACGATGTGAGATCCAGCTGACTCGGCCGCGTACGTCGTATCCGAACCAAGCCCGTAAGTTGTCTCCCATAGTGCGATTCTGCACCGCGCCATTGTTGTAATATGTATACAACGCCGCTGTTGGAGCGCCAAGAGATTGGGTGATGCTTTGCAGCTGGATCGCGCTGTTGTAGTGATATGTCCATGTCTCACCGTCAACATGCATAGTCATCTTACGGCCGGAGGAGTCATAAGTATAGCTGACCGTTTTATTAGGTCGCGCCTGATAATCCGCCGTCAACTGCTTGGCCCCATTGACCGTCCAGGTATTAGTTCCATTGGAGTCCGCCATTGCCGTGCGTACACCGTCTGCGCGCCAGGTGCTGGTCACATTGGTGCTGTCGGGGTAACTCGCCGTAAGCAGCCGGTTGGCGGTGTCGTAGCTGTAAGTGGTGAGCTGTCCCTTGCCATTCCAGCTTCGGTTCTTATTGCCATTCCCGTCATAACCGGCGCGACGCGTGGTTCCGTCCGGATACGCAATCTGTGTCGCCTCGTGGCGCTCGTTAAACGTGGTCGTGGTCGTTTTTCCGCGCCCGTTGGTAAGGGTGGTCGGATTGCCGGCCACATCGTAGCCCGTGGAGACCGTGATGCTATTGGCTGAATTTCCGTCTACCGGCTGGGTAGAGCTGACGGCGCGATTCAAACCGTCGTAAGCTGCCGTGGAAATGTAGCCGTTCGCGTCCTGGCTGCTGACAACGTTGTTATCGTTGTCATAGGTCGTTGTGGCGAACTTGGTGTCTGGATAGGTTGTTTGGGTCAGCCGATTCCAAAGATCATAGGTGAAGTTGGTCGTTCCGCCCGGAGACGGCTCGGTCTGGCTCAGCTTGTTGTTCAAGGCGTCGAACGTAGCGGTCGTGGCGTAGCCTGAAGGGGGCGTCACGGTCCGCGCATTCCCATAGCTGTCGAAATTAGAATACGTCGTTGCCGTATCGCTTCCCATCCAGGTTGAGGCCAGTTCACCCTGCGTGTTGTAGGTGTAGTTGGTCGTCAGCGCCACGCCCGACGGCTTGCTATAGCTGCCGTCGTAAGGATCGGTGGTGGGATCGACGACAGTCTTGGTCAGATCCAGCGTCGTGGGACTGTAGGTGTTGACGACTCGATCGCCGTTGGCGTCAATCGTCTTGATGAGCTTCTGATTGGCGTCGTAAAAATACTGCGTCATCTGATTGAGCGGGTTCTTTTTAGTCGCCATTAGCCCACGATTATTGGTGTCGTAGGTAAATGTCCATGGGTTACCGCGCTTATCCGTATACTGCGTCAGCGTGGCGTCGCTCGTGTTCCAAACATAGTTGTCCGAATAGGTGGCGCTGTCCGCCGTGACCGTCGGATCGACCGTCTGCTTGAGTGGGAATGGGAAATATTGAGTACTGCCAGATCCGTTATAATACACGTGCTTCCAAACCCGATAAAGCTGATCGGTAATCGAGCACGTGAGGTTCCACAAGCTGGTGTCCGTACCTGCGGTGTAGGTGGAATACGCGAATGTTGTATAATTCGTGCTGTTCCAATTGCCCGGTGTCGTTGGCTCATGAACCTCCGTGACGCCCTTTAAGGTGGAGCCGCCCCAGATCACATTATAGACGTAGTGCCACTTGTTGCCATTTAAATCCGTCAAATCCGTAATATTCGTGTTGGCGTCGTAAGCCAGGTAAATACGCGGTTTTGATCCCCCGGACACCGGCGCGGGCCATTCAATGGACGTCAGCAGTGTGCCGGTGTAGTAAAACGACCATGTTTTGCTGCCGCCAGGATAATACAGCGTCACGCCGGTCACCTGCTCGTTGGTGTCCGCGCTGTAGCTGATTGTGTAGTAACGCTGGCCGGTCGCATCCGTCACCTTAATCGGATTGTGACGCGCGTCGTAATCGTAGTGGATGGTGTTGCCGTGCTTGTCCACAATATTGGTAAGGTGGAAATTGCTTTGAACGCCATCTTGGGCCGGCTGCGTATATTGCCGAACGGATTTGTCCGCTTGAGAAATCACATCAAATTCAGTCGTGACATTGCTGGCGTTGGCGTAACGAACAAAATCATCCCGCGTGCCAGGCTCCCGCGAGAAGGTGACGCCCGCGCCGTTAGTGGAATACCAGTCATTGACCGTATTAGCGCCCAGATTTTCCTGGGCGTTACTGCCCGCAACAGCGGAGCAAAGCGCACTCTGAACCCATCCCGCTCCCACGGAGCCGTTCGCGGGACTATAGGAGCTTCCCTGTTGCGTCTGGTTGGTGCGATGATAAATCGAATAACCGATGGAAGTTCCACCAGGCCCCTTTAGCTCAAAGAGTGGAATCTGTGTCTGCAAAACTCCGTAGTTGGTCACAACCTGCGAATACGGGCCGGCGGGCCAGGTGCGCACCGCTCGCATATCGATATTCGTGGTGTCGGTAGCGCCCGACTGCGCCTTCGCAGCAGGTGTGAGAGAAAGACATGAGAACAAGCTGAGGGCGACAGCGGCCCAGGATCGGAATGGTGACGGCATGGTGACTTGGCTCCAAGGGTTGTGGCGGGAGTAAACCCGCATCGGTGCGAGAAGGGCGAAGTCAAACCGAACAAAAAGAACACATGTTCGAAAAGACACGATCAGTCTACCATAGTTAACCACGAAAAACACGCTTTAATCAGAAAATAAAATCGATGCGAACTACATTGTGACTTCTGCGTCTTCACAAAGTCGAAACCTTTCTTCATGGCTCCCGTTATATCGTAATCGACCCGATGATTATAGCAGGTAAACATATGAAAATCCCGCTTCACCATCCCATGTACGCCGCCGTCGTCGCCATGGTTTTTGCGGGTCAGCCCGTCCATGCGTGTCTCAACGACCGGGACACGCTAGCCGAGGAGGCGCAGAAGCATCCGGATATCTTGCAGGCGATCACTGGGCGCTTCGAGCGTAATCCGCCGCTGTATTATCAGATGCGGATCACGCGGGTGGAGAACGATTTGCAGACGCATCCGGACAATCTGGACGAGTACGACGACATCGCCGTCGCCTGCGACCGGCTTGGGCGCGATGACGAAGCGATCTCCTGGGAAGAAAGGAAGATGGGGCGTCTCCCGCAGTACGATCCGGGAAATGCGGCGATGAAGGAGCAGTGGTACAAATGCTACGCGAACATCGGCACGGCGCGGGTGCACCGGTGGCTTCGCGCAGGGGCGAAGCCGGCGCGGATCGTGGAGGTAAAGCAGGCGCGTCAGGAGATCGCGGGAGCCGTACGGATCAAGCCGAACGCGCACTTTGGCCGCGAAACCTATCAATTGGCCGTGATGGATTGGATCATCGATTCGTCATCGACGCAGACATCTTATGGGACCTCGGACACGCTGGCGGACTATTTGATACAGAATCCGCCTGAGAGCGACAAGTCTCTGCGCGGCGCGGGAACGGCGCTTGCGGGCTTGATCACGCTGGGAAACGCCTGGGAAAGCGTCGATATATTTACCGCGCTCGCTGCCGCAGCGCCCCACGCATCCGTGCTTCGCTCCGAATATCATCTGTCCTCGCTGGCGACATTACGCGCGGAGGAGCTGCGAAAAGCGGGCCACAAATCTCTCTTTGAAGTAGGCAAGGAGCATACTGTCAGCAGCGACTTGGCGCAAAGCGATGACGGACGGACATTCGCCCAGTTGCGCGCGGAGGCGGACCGGTGGCAGCGCGCGCGGACGGATTACATGATGGCGCGCCTCACCGCCGGACGCCATCCCGACACCGATCCCACATTCTGGGCGGATTACCGGCCCGCCCCCGCGCCGCAGCTGGAAGATGAGTGGGGACGAAAGCTGCATATGTTCCTGCGGCGGCGTTTCAGCGGAAACGCGATGCTCATCGAGATGCTGATCTATCTCTTCGGGATCTCCCTGGGCGGATATGGCGCCGTGCGACTCACGCAATTTCTGATGCGCCGCCTGATCGGGCGATGGCGGACTCGCAAGAGCGCCTCGCCGGCGTCGACCTCATAAAATCCCAGCAAAGTGACAAATAAGCACATGACGACCATTCGAAATCTGACAGCTCTCGCATTTTTCATCGTGATGATGAGCTCATATCCCGCCCACGCCTGCCTGAACGACCGCGACACGCTGGCGCTGGAGGCGCGGCGGAAGCCGGAGGCGCTGGCGGCGATCACCGGGCGATTTGAGCGCAATCCGCCGCTTTACTATCAGATGCGGATCGCGCGCGTTCAGCAGGATCTTCAGACACATCCGGACAGCCTGGATGAGTATGACGATATCGCCGTTGCGTGTGATCGGCTGGGGCGTGATGATGAGGCGATCGGCTGGATGGAGCGCAAGCGCGCGCATCTGACGCCGCTGGCGACGGCCGACGCCGCGATGAAGGAGCAGTGGTACAAGTACAACGCGAATATCGGCACGGCGCGCATTCACCGGTGGCTACGGGGCGGCGGCGACCAGGCGAAAATCGCGGAGGTCCAAAAGGCGGATGACGAAATCGCGCGGGCGATCGCGATCAAACCCGACGCGCACTTTGGGCGGGAAAAGTATCAGCTCCGGATCATCGAGTGGATTCTCAAATCGGAAAACCAATTGCGAAGCCATCTGGCGACAGCCCCACTCTCCGTCATCGACAGAGACAAGAATGGGAACGAGGACGGAGAGGCCGCCGCAACCGGGCTCGCGGGCTTGGTCACGCTGGGGAACGCCTGGGAGAGCGTCGATGTGTTCGGCGCCCTCGGAGAGTCGCTGCGCCATATCGAATGGGGCTCCGAGGCGGACGCCAATCACCTTGCGGGGATGGCGGCGGCCCGCGTCGCCGAACTGCGCCAAGACGGGAAGAAATCGCTCTTTCCGGAGGCGAACACAGTCGTCGCTTCAAAGCCAAATCCGGCGAGCGCCGAGGACGAGGCGGAGTTTGTCAAGCTGCGCACGGAGGCGGATCAATGGCAGCGCGCGCGGACGGATTACATGATGGCGCGCCTCACCGCGGGACGCCATCCCGATACCGACCCGACGTTCTGGGCGGACTATCATGAGGCTGCGCCGCCCGTCATTCCCGATCCAGACGCGGAAAAGAAAAAGCAGCGCGAGATGCTGAAGGAGCGCGTGAACGCCGCCATCGCACTCGTGCTGACCGCAATTATCGTGTTCCCGATCGTTATAGTCTGGCGAGTCGTGCGTGAAAAATACGCTCTCCAGCGGTGAACTGCTCTCCACACGGCGGAGATATTCGCGCCAAGAAATCTCAGTCCCGCTTCTCCCAGCCGACCGAGAATGTGATATCGGGACCGATCTGCGCGAGCGACGGCGCGCCGTAGTTGAACAAGTCGCCATTCTCCGTGCAGGCATAGGTCCAGGCGACCCCATGGGAGGATCGGCGGCGGTAGGCGACGGCGATGGTGGACTGAGTTCCGTCGGCGAAGGCGTTCCCGGTGCGGACAGCCGCGCTGCCCTCTTCCGTCTGCAAAATCCAGCTGCTGCTGGAACTCGACACGTACTCCAGAGCGGCTGACGTATGATAAATCGAGGAGCGCGCCGCATTGCCAAGCGCGCTGTCGCGCCCAATCTGGACGGCGCTGAGGTTGGCGTAAACCGCCAGCCGCGACGACAGCATTTGATCGACATCCAGATCCGCGCCGTAATCGACGCCGCCGCTTCCGAGCAGATGGTTTTTGTCGCCCGTCGGCAGCGTGATTCCCAAACGCGCGGCGACTCCGGTTCGGAGTCCACGCAATAGCGCATGCTTCAGAGTCAGTTGCGTGTCGCCCAAGCCAAAGGCGGCCCCGAACGTCGCGCTATCGCCCCCAGGCCGATCGAAGCTCACCACACTTTGATACGACGGCAAATCACGTCGTCCAAAGTAGACATCGCGCGTCGGATGATCGAAGCCGACCAGCCGATGATACGTCTCCGCCAGCTTGTCCAGCACCCCCCCATTGCGCGCGACGACAGGGATTATCGCCGACGCCTCAAACCCGCCGCCCACGCCCCGCGCATAACTCAGCGCCAGCCGCTGCGTCTCGGTATCCTCCCGAACCGCCGCGCCCTCCTTCGGGCTCGGCGCCAGAACATCATTGGCGATATCGAACTGCGCGGACACGCGCGTGCGCCCATCCGGCAGCACGGAAGCGGACTGTGGCGAAAAACCAAGAAATAAAAGCTGATACGGACGCTGATTGCGCAGGTCCGCCGGTCCCTGAAACGAAGTGTCGGCGTGCGCCGACGCGAGGCAGGCGAGCATAAGGCAAGAAAAAATGAGCGGAAGGCGCATGGGCAGGGCTTTCTGAGAATATGAAAAAATGAGGCCCTCACCCCCTGCCCCCTCTCCCAATTCTGGGAGAGGGGGAGTCAGAGTTTTTGTTTTGAGGATCTTTGATCCTCATCCTATCTCTTAACCCTCTCCTAGAATTGGGAGAGGGTGGCCCGAAGGGCCGGGTGAGGGCCTTCTTCAAAATAGGAAAACGAAAGCGATTCTTCTACTTCAGCTCAATTGTGTCGCCGACCTTGAGCGTTTGAAGTTTGGTCTTGACGCCTCGGGCCTTCAGCGCCGCGTCGAACTCGGCGGGCGTGCCGGCGAGGGCGGGGAACGTGCCGAAGTGCATGGGGATGACGACGCCGGGGTTGACCAGCTTGACGGCGTCGGCGGCGCCTTCGGGGCCCATGGTGTAGTGGCCGCCGATACAGGCGAGCATCACGTCGACTTTGTGGTGATGCGGGATCAGCGACATGTCCGAGAAGACGTCGGTGTCGCCGGTGTGGTAGATCGTCGGCCCGTTCTTAACCTGAATCAGAAAGCCGCCGGGGCTGCCGCCGTACTGCGGACCGAGACCATGGTCGTCGCCCGCCGGCGGGGTGACGGCGGAGCTATGGATGGCGGGGATGAAGGTGATCTCCACCTCGCCGTCCAGCAGCGACAGCGAGCCGCCGAAGTTGCCCTGCGTGTCCATGCCGGCCTGGTCCTTGGGATACCCGGCGTACGCCACCAGCGCGCCGGCCAGATCGCCCGTCGCCACCAGCTTCGCGCCGGTCGCCTTGGCGATCGCGACGGAGTCGCCGATATGATCGAAGTGTCCGTGGCTGATCAAGATCAAATCGACATGAGTGAGGGCCGCGACATCGGCCTTGCCATTCGGATTGACGGGGTTGGTGATCCAAGGATCGATCAGCAGGACTTTGCCCGAAGGCGTGGTCAGCTTAAAGGCGGACTGACCGTACCAGGTCAGCGAGGTCTGCGCGGCGAACGCGGAGCGACTTGCCGCAAGCGTCAGCAGCAGCAAGGCGAGCGCGAAAAAGCGCGCCGCCTGAGTGAAACAGCGGGATCGAACCATTACTATCCTCCGTCGGTCGTGGTCGGTGAGCCTTTAGTGCGCAGTATACGCATCGGCTCGGCGGCCTGTCAAGAACCCGCCGCGCCGGGAATTCGGTTTCGTTTTGCAAGGCGGCGGGTATAAAAATCTATCAAGTCAACAACGGCGCGCCGCGGAACATGGTTCCTAGATCTCGGAACCTGATTCCCAGTCCCGTTACGCGCTCTCCAACCTAAACGGCGGAACGCTTTTTCCAAACTTTCTCCCAACGAACAGCTCAGCGCCGGCGCGGGCATTGTGTCCGACGCAGCTTTTCTCACGAGAATGCGCAATCGCCGTCTCCCAGGCACGGCCGCCTTTCGCCCCAAGCGGCGAAAGCGAGGCCCATGGGATCGAAAGGGTCACACGATGCAGGATTCACCATCATCGCTTCGCGACACGCAGGAAGCGACCGATTATTCGTATAGTCCGGGCCTTTCCCTGAGCGGAATATCCTTCGAAGACGCTCCCCCCGCACCGGCGGACGCCGAGCCGCCGGAGTACTCCCCGCCGATGGGCGCGCCGATCAATCTGGATGAACCCGTCTACGCCTCTCCAGAAACGGAGCGGCCCGCCTACTCCGAGCCGTCGGGATACGCGGAGCAGACCGGGTATTCGGAGCAAACGGGGTATGGGCAGACGCCGGGATACGCCCAGCAATCCGAGTACGCGCAGCCGGAGTACGCGCCAAGCGTCGGCGCGAGGCAGTCCACGGAATCACTGGCCCGCTCCGCCTATCAGATTGGGAGCTATGAAGAAGCGCGCGACCTCTACGAGCAGGCGCTCAATGAGTACCGGCAAGCCGATAACGCCGCCGGAATGGCGCATACGCTCAACAATCTCGCCAAAACGCTCTACCGTATCGGCGATCTGACGGAAGCGCAGGGTTATCTGGAGCAGGCGCTGACCCGGTATCAGGCGCTCAGCGACGAAGCGGGAATCGTTCATGTCCTGGAGAACCTGGGACAGGTCGCCTACCGGCTGGGCGACGACCACGCCGCCCAGCACTATTACCAGGAAACACTCACGGCCGCCCGCCGGATCCATAATCAAGATTCCTCGGCATGGGCGCTGGCGGGACTGGGAAAGGTCGCTTACCGTCAGGGCAACTTTCAGGAAGCTGAGATGCGGTACGACGAAAGCCTGAGCCTGAGCCGCGATCGCGGCGACAAGGAAGGCATCGCGGACTGCGCGCGCCACCTGGCGCAGATCGCCTATCGCCTGGGAGACTACCCACGGGCGCGCGTGCTGTATGAGGAAAGTCTGCACATCAGCCGCGAGACGGACGATCTGGATGGAACGGCGTGGACGCTCAACGACCTCGGCAAAGTCGCATACCGGCTTCAGGACTACACCGGCGGCATCCAGGTCCTTCAGGAAGCGCTGGAGCTGTTCCGGATCGTGGAGGACCGCGACGGGTCCGCGTGCGCGCTGGAGAACCTGGCGTACTGCGCGCTGAAGGCCGGCGACAAAGCCCAGGCGCAGACATGGATCACGGAAAGCCAGACGATTCAGCGCGAAATCGCCAACGAAAAAGCAAGCGCGGGCGGGTACACCCCATACGAAGCCCGCATTACGATGCGTGACGAATAATACAACGCCGCGTGATGAATAACAGCCGTGGAGCGGCGAGCCAGCTCGCCGCTCCCTTTCCCGAATTCCCCCCTCTTCCCCTTGCAAAAACAATTCGAAAAATTTGACTAAATATCGTCGCAAAGCAACCATCCATGGGTATACTCCGTAGTATCGCTTTGAGGCTGCTTCTTCATGAAGCGATTTATTACCAGAGAGTCATTGCTATTATTGCGCTTTAGAGCTCAGAGATCTTCGTCCACACACTCCAGTTCCGAAAGGGCAGAATATGCACACGTCCTCATTGTCGCCTGAGATCACGGAAGGCGCCGTCATTGAGCCCGCAGGGAGCAGCCTGCCGGCCGTGGATTACTCTCCCATCCACGATCCCGCCTCGGGATATCAACCGTCGCTGGAGGATTTAGCGCGCGCCGCGTATCGCGGCCGGCACTACGGCGACGCCCACGATTTCTACATGGAGAGCTTGATCCAGCATAAGATTTCCGGAGATACCGCCGCCATCGCGCGCACGCTGACCGGCCTGGCGAAGACCGCTTACCGCGTAGGACAGCTCCCAGAATCCGGTGAGTATCTGAAGGAAGCGATGCCGCACTACCAGGAGCTCGGCGATATCGCCGGAGTCATCCGCGCCCTGGAAAATCTCGGCCAGGTCTCTTACCGGCTCGACGATTACGACACCGCCCGGCAATATTACCTGGACGCGCTCGCGGCGAGCCGCAGCATTCAGGACGAGGAATCGAGCGCGTGGGAGCTGGCGGGTTTGGGGAAGGTGGCGTATCGCCAGGCCGACTATCCCGAAGCGAAGATCCGCTGTGAGGAAAGTTTAGCGATCTGCCAGGAGCGAATCGATCAGAAAGCCATCGGGGATATGATGGCGTTCCTCGGAAGGATCGCCTACCGGCAGGGAGACTACGCGCTGGCGCGCGAGCGGTACGAAGAAAGCTTGACCATCGGCCGGACGGCCAACGATACCCCGGCGTGCGCCTGGATGCTCAACAATCTGGGCAAAGCGGCGTATCGGATGAAGGACTATCCCGCGGGCCTGGCGGCGCTGGAAGAGAGCCTGAAGATGTTCCGGCTGCTGGACGATCTGGACGGCGTCGCGTGCGTCCTGGAAAACATGGCGCACTTCGCCTCGAAAATGGGCGATCTCGCGCACGCGTACATCTGGATCACCGAGAGCAAGACCATCGTTCGCGAATTGGAAAACCACCGCGCCAGCGCCGAAGGCTCAACGCCTCCCGAAGCGCGCATCACGATGCAGGAATAGATCCCGAAGCGGCCCCTACACGCACGACTTTCGTCGCACGTCGTAGGGGTCCACTCCTTTTTCCTCGAGCTTTTCCTCAAACGCGTCCCGCTGGTGCTCCCGCAAAAAGGCATGCTCCTTTTTACTCAGGAACATCGCCAGATACATCCGTCCAATACCCCCGGTATCGGCCAAGACGTGCGCGAACTCGTCCGGGAATCCATAGGGATCGGTAAAGTAGAGCGCCTCTTTTTTGTACTTTTTCGCAAACGCGGGATTGACATGCTCCAATCCGTCCAGCGTGCTTCCCCAGCTCAGCGTCAGCGGCTCAGACCGGGTCGCGATGTGAAAAAGCGCGTTCGCCAGTATGTCGGGAACCGCCTCCCCGCCGGCGTCCACCGGGCAAACCACCTCCGCCGGCGCACACCCCTCCGGCGCATACAGCGAAAAGCCCAGCGAAGCAAAAAGCCGGCATCCGGCGACGACCCGGTCATAGGTCAAAATTTGAATCGGCGGCCTCGCCTCATCTAATTGAAACAAATGCGTGGCGTCCGGCGCCCCTAAAAAAAATCGCGCGTAGTGGTCCACATACGCTTCCGTCCAATCGACACTCATAATGCGGCGCCGCTGCCCAAGATGAAATACATTTCTCCCCGCTCCTTCCCCTATAGTAGCATTTCGAGGCGGTGTCTTGCGCTATCGTCCCCTCCGTGTTATACGGGTTTTTTGCTACTTTTGGCGCCCTGAGGGGGTAATCTTCCACTCAGAAGGCCATTTCGAGGAAAATTTGTCATATTCTCTGTATGGAACCCGCTTGCTAGGATACAAGCTCTGTTATAATAACAGGTAAGCGCAATACTATGGACGGCAAGCAAGCGCGCGGTGTACAGCGGCGCGCTCGGCGGTAATCAACGCCAGGGAGACTTAGGACGATGGATACGAGTTACGAGAAGGTTTGCCCGGGCTGCGGCAAATCCACCGCAATTTCTGAAAAATTCTGCGCCGGCTGCGGTCACCAGTACCGAACGGTCTTCCACGACAGCGCGTCGGGCGGAGCGCTGGCGGCGGCCGCGCCGGCGCCTGCGGGCGATCTTCGGTCGACACCCATCGCGCTGATCGCGGTCACGGTGTTCCTGGTGCTGCTGTGTGTCCTGGTGCTGCTTTTCACCAACCGAAGCACGACGGCGGTCGCGCCCGCTCCGGCGCCGACAGCGATCGTCGCCCCCGCGTCTCCTTCGCTGGGAGCGGCCGAGCTCATGAACCAGATCCACTTCGGGCAAACCCCGGCGGCGGTGCGCGCAATCGCCGGCGAGCCGTCCAAGATCACCCGGAATATGGCGGGAGGCTTGAACAGCGAAGACTGGTACTATCCGCGCGGCGGCCGCACGGTGCAGGTGCACTTTAACGGCAGCCAGGTTGTCGACGCTTTAAATACCTTCTGACGTGACCGGCACGGAGAAAGCGGGAATATGCTTAAGTACATCCCCATCTTCGCCAGCGCCGCGGCGCTCTGGTTTCTGATCAATACGATCTACTCCATGTCCACCAATAACACGCACACGAACTGGCAGCTCGGCGAAATCGCCGGCTGCCTAATCGTGCTGATCTTCGGCGTCAAACACGCCTACAAGACTCATCACTAGCCGCCATCCCCATACTCCATTTGGAAGCCTTTGTCGGCCGCCCCGGAGCCTGCCTTGCTCAGCGGCAAGTCGAACCAGCGTGTTTGAGTGAGCGCTTCCCACGCCCTCAAAGACAGCTCCCCCTCGCCTGTCACGACAATCGCATTTCCCTTATGCTCAATTCGGTCTATCCGAACTCCCGACGGCAGGTAACCTTGCAGCGACGTGACGCGCAGGGGCAGCGGCAGCAGCCCCTGGCTGGGGCTAAAGTAAAAAGGCTGCGATTTCGCCAGGATCCCATCTTTGCCGCAGGCGCTCACCGTCATCGTGTAGATTGAGCGGCGGTGCAGGATGGGATTGCGCCCATTGAGCCGCATTTCCAGCGCTCGCTCCGAGGATCCGGCGGCGAACAGCGAGCTTTGCAGCAGCGGCTCAAAGGAAGGTTCCGAAGGCGTGCTGGAGCCCATCGTGACATTTGGCCTCGGATGATACGCCTCCAGGATCTCCATCTGATAGGAGGACGCCTGAGGATACGACTTCCAGGTGATCCGAAGATGATCCCCCGAGATCGATGTCGGCCGCTCATAAGTCCCGCGCGGCGGCGTCTCGCTCCCCCACTCCACATATGGCCGGGCCACCAGTGGCGGGAGCGCGCCGATCTTCGCGCGAAACGAGCACCAGCCTCGCCCATAGCCGGGCATCGCCACGCTCATCGTCTGTTTCACCCGGTCCGTCACCGATGGCGGCGCGCCGTTCAAGCCGTTTTGACTGCGGTCAGCCCAGCCATACCACCGGCAGCCGGCGCTGTAAACCGGCAGATAAAAACATCCGTCTTCATCCGTCCAAATCGGCCACGTCTGAAACGCCATCTCCTCGCCCTGCGAGCTATCGCCAGGCGGCGCGGGATATCCAATGCCCATTCCCAGCTCATACCCGGCGATCGGGCGGCCATCCGCGTACTGAACGCGCCCCGCGAGGATGGTGGGCGCGGCGGCGAGCGCGCTGGCCAGCAGCGCCCGGCTTTGCGGCTGCTCTCCGTTTTGCCAGAACCAGGCCGCGAGCAGATATTGGATTTGCGCGGAGTGGGGATCTTTGGCCAGCAGCGCCTCCAGCGAGCGCTTGAGCTCAATCGGCGGCCCATGGCCCGGCTCCATGCTCAAACCGAGCGTGCTGCATGCGGTCTCAAGCTCCTTTGAGCTTTGGAGCGCCGCGCGGCGCGCTTCCGGAGTCAGCGGCCGGGGCTGCGCATTCCCCGGCAAATAGCGCACGGGCTCCACGCTCCAGCCCTGCCGCGCAGCCAGCGTGAACCGGCGCGCATATCCTGGCTCCGGGCGCCATCCATAGTCCGTTTGCGCGGCGACGGCGGCCAGGGTCACGACGGCGGCGGCCGTCAGCCCCAGGATCAGCGCCGCGCGCAGCGGCGCCGGGACTCGCACGCGATGCGCGGCGCCATCGAGGATTTGCAGAATCCGCCGACCTAAGGTGGACCGAAAGGAAACGACGCCCACGCCAAGCGCCTGGGGCCGCACGGTTCGGGCTTCGGCGATCTTCAAAAGGCAGTCAGCGTATTCGCGTGGGACGACGCCCGGCGCGGCGAGCGCCTCCTGATCGCACAGATCTTCCGACGACTGCTCCATCGCGCGGCAAAGAAGCCAGAGCAAGGGCTGCGGCCAGAGCAGCGCCGTCGCGATGCGCGACGCCAGCAGCCAGGCGCAGTCCCGCCGCCGCCAATGCTCCCGCTCATGCGCCAGAACCGCCGGCAGGCAGATCGAACCAGGATCGCTTTCGAGCGACGCGGGAATCCATAGCGTCGCGCGCAGGATGCCGGACAGGAACGGCGTTTCAATCGCGTCGCCGGCGCGGATCTCGATCGGCGGGGCGCCGGCGAAGGCGCAAAGTTCGGCGGCGGCCACAACGACCGGCCCGCGCGTAACGGGATCGCATTCCTGACGCAGGCGCGACAGCGCCATGGCGGCGCGCAGCAATCGCGCGAGCAAAAACACGGCGCCTAAAAGCCAGACGCCGATCACGGCGACAGCCCCCATTCCCGGAAGCCGCGTCCACGGGACCGGCGGCTCCTCCACGAATGGCTTCTCGGCCGGAGGCGGGGCTTCGGGATTCCAGCGCGGCGCGGAGACCGCGCCGGCCGCCGATGCGGAGGCCGTGATGGAGATGGGAGGCGCCGCGACCATGAGAGGGGCGGGGTGGTCCGAGACAGCGGGGGAAAGGATCAGGACGCCCATTGTCAGCAGAAGCGTCGCCCGAGCGATCAGCGACGCGCAGGCCGCGCCTCGGCGCCGCAGCAGCCACCCAAGCGCTAACCCCAGCGCCAGAAGCAGGGTCGATTGCAGCGCCAGGACGCCGGCCCGCTGCGCGGCGTCGGCGGCGAGGCCCGACAGAGCGTTCCAGAATGGAGGGATCATGGCTTCCCTCCCGGCTCCGCCTCGTCGATCAATCGCCGGAGCCGCTGAAGCTCGTCTTCGGAGACGGATTCGTGTTTGAGCAGATGGGAGACCAGCCCTGAAACGGAGCCGCCGAACACGCGCGTGAGAACATCGCGCGCGGCGGACCGGGCGATCTCATTTTGCTCCGAGAGTGGTCGGAAAACAAACACGCCGTCGCGCACATCGTGCGTGACGGCCCCCTTGGCCTCCATCTTTCGCAGCAGGGTCTGCACCGTGCTGTGCGCGATCGCCCGCGACTGGGACAGCTTCTCCGTAATCCGCCGCGCCGTGGCTTCGCCGTCCTCCCAGAGGACCTGCATGATCTCCAGCTGCACCTTCCCCAGCGATACCGTGTCCTTCGCCATAGTCACCTCCGTTTACCCTGGTAAACCTAATCAGAGTTTACCAGGGTAAACGAACGATGTCAAGAGGGTTTTTCGCCGGGCGCGCTTTCGCTGCGGGAAGGCGCGAGGAACCAGGATCAGGCGGCTCTGGCGATTCCTTCGGGCATGGCGTCCCCACCGGCGTGCGCCGGCGTTTGCGGCTCATTGTCAAGCAGATCGGTAATGTCGATCAGCACGCCGTCCCAGAAAATGCTCCCATCGGCCAGCTGCTCGGGATGCGCTCCGCCTCGGATCCATACGACGCCGCCATTGGGTATTTGTAATCGCCCCTGCCAGCGCCAGGGCTTTGCGTTTTCGGTGGAGAGGCGCAGCGTTCGCTCGAAGTCCGCTCGGTCGTCTTCATGGACCGTGTCGGCGATCCACGAAGGGTGCGCCCGCAGGTACGCCGCGTCGACGCCGTAGATATCGCGGCACCCGTCGCTGACGAAAATGAACTTCATCTGCCCATCTGGGAAACTGAGGACTTGAAACACCATCCCCGGAACACTGGCGCAGATTTGGCGATATCGCACTTCGCTGTCGCGCAGTCCTTCTTCGATGGTCCGGCGGTGCGTCACTTCCCGGCGCAGATACAGATTGGCTTCGGCCAGATCCTTCGTGCGCTCCTGCACCCGGGCCTCCAGCTCCACAACGCCCCGCTCCACTTCGGCGTGGGCCGCCTCCAGGTCGGACTGACGTTCGGCGATCTGGCGCATCTCCCGCACGCCATGCACACAGGACATCACCAGGAAAACATCCTCGAAGACCACCCAGCCGGCGTGCTCCACCCAGCGCCAGGGATCGGACACGACAATACCGTAGATCGAACGCGGCCAGAAAATGCCGCCCAGGAGGTGCTCGGCGGCGGTGACGGCCGTCGCGGTCATCAGGACCCGCCAGTCGCGATAGAACGCGACAAACGCCAGCGAGCCGAAGACATGGAAATGCGTTTCGATCCGGCCTCCGGTGAGATGGATCAGCAGCGCGGACATGAGCATCTGCGCCACCGCGATGGCATGCCGCGTGACCGCCTTGCCGGGAAAGTACAGCGCAAGGGCGACCGGCAGCGAAACGATCACCGCGCCGAGAAAGATCGCGGCAAGCAGGTGCGGATGGACATAACTGCTGGCGCCATCCCAGGCGCGCGGCGAAACAACCAGCGCCGTGACGATCCCCGCGACCCACTCAAACAGTAAAAGCCCCGCGAACAGCCGGTCCGTGCGCCGATAAATCGCCTCATGATGGTTCTGATAAAGCGTTTGCACGCGCGGCGCAATCGCATCACTCGATGGTGTATTCGTATCGTTTGTCATTGCTCTTTCCTGAGGACAGACTCATTCTCCAGCGCGCATCCAAAGACAGGACTCCCAGAGCGGGGAGACGTTCCGGTCAGAACGAGGGCGGCGACAGCGTCTTCTCCGTCGTTATCCCCTTCATGGCCACGTGAACCGGTGAGGCCGCCCGTAAAAAGAAGCCGTCCATCCGCTCCGTACAAGATCGCTTCTCCAGAGACCTTGGCATGCAGACGGCGCGCCCAGGCGCCGCCCCGATCGCGGCGCACCGCAACTCCGGGGATCGCCGCCGCGTCGCGCCAGAGATCTCCTTCGACCCAATCCGTGGTCGCTCCGGCCGGCGAGACAAACACCACCGTCGCGCGCAGCCGCTCCCCGCAGCGAGCCATCAGTTTGGCGAGTTCGGTCATCGTCGCACGGGTGCAGGGACATTTGGGGTGCGCGAACACCAGCAAGGTCGCCGTGGCGGCCTGAGGAGCGCGCGCGGGCGGCGTCTGCGCGTGCGCCGGACGCGCGTCATAGCTCCACAATGCGGCGAAGCCCACGCACAACGCGGCGCACCAGCATAACGCCGCCGCCGCCCATCCCGCCGCACGCCATCGCGCGCTGATTTGAGAAATACGAGTCATCCCGGTAAGGTTATCGGTGGATTTTGGGAAAGCCTTTAGGGCGAAGATGGGGAACCGAACAGGATGAGTTCTCGTTTATGCAGTGAATAACGCAGAGAATTTTGAACACCAGAGGAACCGATCAATGGCCGAACTTTTTGACCCGCTCACCCTGCGCGGCGTGACGCTTCGCAACCGTATCGGCGTGTCGCCGATGTGCCAGTACAGCGCCGTGGACGGCCTGCCGAACGACTGGCATGTGGCGCATCTGGGGGCGCGCGCCTACGGCGGCGCTGCGCTGGTAATCACCGAAGCGACCGCCGTGGAAGCGCGCGGACGGATCACACCGGGAGACACCGGCATTTGGTCGGACGCGCACACGGAAGCGTGGTCGCGCATTACGAAATTGATCCACAACGCCGGCGCGGTCGCCGGAATCCAGCTCGCGCATGCGGGGCGCAAGGCCAGCACCGCCGTCCCCTGGAATGGCGGCAAAGGCGTTTCAGACGCCGATGGCGGCTGGGAGCCGGTCGGCGTCACCAGCGAGCCGTTCGAACCGAACTACCGCACCCCGCACGCGCTGACCGTCGCGGAGATCCATCAAATCCAGACCGCGTTCCGCGACGCCGCCGTTCGCGCCGACGCAGCCGGCTTCGACTGGATTGAGATCCACGCCGCGCATGGATACTTGCTCCACACGTTCCTGTCGCCGCTGACCAACACACGCGCCGACGAATACGGCGGCTCCTTCGAGAACCGCGCCCGCTTCCTCACGGAAACGGTCAAAACCGTCCGCGAAGTCTGGCCGACGGAAAAAGCGCTCGCCGTCCGTCTCTCCGCCACGGACTGGGTCGACGAGGGCTGGACGCCCCAGGAATCCGTCGCCGTCTCGCGCATCTTAAAAGATCTGGGAGTAGACCTGATCGATTGCAGCTCCGGCGGCATCGCCCCCGGAATCAAGATCCCGACCGGCCCCGGCTACCAGGTCTTCCTATCGGACACCGTGCGCCACGACGCCGGCGTCCCCACGGCGGCGGTCGGCATGATCACCGAACCCGACCACGCCGCACAGATCATCCACGACGGCCAAGCCGACCTGGTGTTACTGGCCCGCGAATTCCTCCGCGAACCCAACTGGCCCATCCTCGCCGCCAAAGCCCTTGGCAAGGCCGGCGCGGTCCCGATCCCCGTGCAGTACGAGCGGGCGTTTTAGGAGGTCCTCATTCTAAGGCGTCCAGATGCCCCCCGGCCCCCACAGGGGTGCAGACCATATTGTCGAAAGCGTGACGAAGATCCAATCTAGACACGTTAACAAATCTATGGTCTGCACCCCCTGTGGGGGCCGGGGGGCATCTGGAGCTTCTCGTTTACTTCGGCAGAGTAAGGGGCTACTTCGCCACTTCCGAGGTGCAGAAGGCGCAGCGGGTGGCGGCGACGGGGATGCTGCTGAGGCAGTAGGGGCAGTCGCGGGTGGTGGCGTCGGCGGGCGTGTCGGTCTTGCGGCGAGCCATCAACCAGTTGACGGGTTTGACGACGAAGAAGAACACTACCAGCGCAACCAGCAAAAAGCTGATAGCTTGGTTGAGGAAGTCTCCGATCAGGAACTTGCTGCCGTTCACCGCGAAGCTGACATCACCAAGACTGACTTTACCGGGAATGCCGATGATGGGGGTAATGATGTCCTTGGTGAACGCCGTCACCACGGCCGTAAACGCCGCGCCGATGACGACGCCGACGGCCAGGTCCACCACGTTGCCCCGCAGGACAAAATCTCGAAATTCTTTCGCGACGCTCATAGATGCTCTTTTCTAGCGCAGTTTGTTGGGATGACTGCGTCCAAGCGAAACTGGGCGAAGGTGAGGTTAGGCGTCTGTCACAAGGACATTGCCACCGGCGACAGTATGAACCGGCGGCGAAAAGATGTCAAGAGTGGCGTTCGCCTTCAAACCGAAAGTCGTGGCTTCTGAGATAGGCTTGGATGAGGGCAGGCGTCGGATCTTGGGTTTGAGCGTCGTAAGAAATTCGCATGGTATTGCGGCCGCCAGCGTCACGGCGATGGTAAACATAGCCGCCGAATCGCCGAAAGAAAAACGTATGGCTTCGCTGTAAATGCGTTGTGTCCTGCATCTGGCTATCCAGCATCGCGAGCGTCCTGCGAAGCGGTGTGGAAGAGGGGCGATTTTGTCGTTGCTGCTCGTGGTCCAAGATATACTGTGGGTCATCAAGGGAAAAGAGCCAGTCTTCGAGGGTGCTGGAGAAATCAGGCGTAATTGCGCAAGCCTGCATCCTGGCGCGATCGCGACTCGATTCGAAGTATTGAAAGTCACTGTTGCTTTCGCCAAGCGCTTCTCGGGCGGCGCTCATCAGCCCGCCGTCGATTTGTTTAATTTCGCTGCTGTGTCGAGGCAGGATGCACACACGGTCGGCAGCCTCTGGGTCAAAGACAAGATAATCGCCATTGGTAGTGTACGCGAAAACGATCATGTTTTGGAGAGTTTGAGCGTCGCTATTCCAAAAATGAGCGCTGTCGATCAGCATCTTTTGCATGGCGGCGCGATCCTTGAGAATTTGGCTTGGGGAAAAGACATAAAGGAGATTGCACAGCTCTCCTTCGCCCAGAGTGGTGACATACTCAGCGTAGCCGTCGGGGAAGGCGCATCCGAGCTGCTGCTGGGCGGCGAGGACGTCGGCTTCGGAGGCAAGGGTGAGTTTTTCGGAGACGCGATAGACATCGGCAAACATGGGGGTCGTACTCCTCTCGGCCTTCCGAGAAAAACGCCAACGGCGTCAGCATGAACCTGCGGAAAAGGGTTGTCAAGCGTGGTGCTCGCCCTCGTACACAAAGCCGTGCGCCCTTAAGTATGTATGGATCTGCGCAAGCAGGGGGTCTTGAGATTGCGCGTCATAAGAAACGCTCACGAAATTTCGGCCAGCCGTTTCGCGAATATAATGAATGTAACCGTCAAACCGCCGAAAGAACATCATAATGTTTCTTGGGAGGTCGGTCGTCTCATGCGGCTTTCCGTTGATCCATAGAAATGATCTTTCTGCTGGACCCGCCTTAGGATGGCTTTGTCTCACCTGAATGTAATCTACCCGATACTGGGGTGTCCCCAGCGTAAAAAACCAGTCTTCGTAGACACTCGTAAAGTCAGTGATCATATTGCGCGCTTGGATATAGCTGCGGTCAATATAAGATTCGAAGTATCGAAAATCCGTCGCGATTTGGCCTAGAGCTTCTCGGGCAGCAGCCGCTAAACCGTCCCGCACTTGCGCGATCTGATCGTCATGCCTTGGCAGAATATAGAGGCAGCCAGGATCGTCGGGATGGAAGCCAATGTAGTCCGAGTCGATCGTATCCGCAATGATGATCAGTTCAGGCAGACGCTGCGCATCCAATTCCATCCCCTCATATGTCCAAAAATGCGTGCTCTTGATGAGCATCTGGCGGATGGCGTCGCGCTCTGCGAGTATTCGGTTTGGCAGGTAGACGCGCACAGAACTGCAGAATTCACCTTCGCCCAGAGTTGTGACAAATTCAGCGTAGCCGTCGGGGAAGGCGCATCCGAGCTGCTGCTGGGCGGCGAGGACGTCGGCTTCGGTGGCGAGGGTGAGTTTTTCGGAGACGCGATAGACATCGGCAAACATGGGGGCTCCTCGCAAAAAAATTCGCAGGCGGTCCGGCGTGGGACTGCCTGCGAATTTTTCAATCGTTACAACTTGAGAGACGGCAAAATGGCGGATTGGGAGTTAGACCTGCGCGGGTTCGCTGGGGTTTTCCGCTTCTTCGATGCTGGTCGCCAGCGATCGCTCGACGGCGCGGGTGGCCTCGCCGACGGAGTTGGACGCTTCTTCGATCCGCTTGCCGCTGACCGGGCAGATGGCCCAGGCTTTGACCTTGCTGGGTTTCTTGACGCCGATCTGGTTCGTTCCGCCCATCACATAGGTAATTGTGACGGTGTGTTCGCCGACTTTTGCATCATACGACGCCATGTTTGTGTCTCCTCACGTGTGTTACAAAAGAGTTTCGTTGACACTCGTTCGGAATCCTGCCGGCATGGCGCCGAATTCCGAAATCGTCTAATCTATTGTACCAGATCTTCGCCACATTTCGTTTCGGCGCCCTTGCCAAAGGGCGAAGCGATGTGATACAATATTCGGGCGCGAAGGATCCCTTGCGATCACCTCCATGCGTGCAGCCTTTCCCCATGCGCCCCAAATTTTAAGCACGACGTCTCTCAGACGCACGGCTTTGTCACGCCTTTATAATTACGCGCGGCTGCGTCACGCCGCAGGAGCTCTATGGATACATCGCCCGCCACGAACGGCGCTTCGGCCGCTAAGAAAAATGGTTCTCACCCGACAAAGTACATCTTTGTCACCGGAGGAGTCGTCTCCAGCATCGGCAAGGGAATCACGACCGCCAGCCTCGGACGACTGCTGCGCAACCGCGGCTATTCCGTCACCATGACGAAGCTGGACCCCTACATCAATGTTGACGCCGGGACCATGAACCCCTACCAGCACGGCGAAGTGTTCGTCACCGACGACGGCGCGGAAACCGACCTGGACCTGGGACACTATGAGCGCTTTGTCGATATCAATCTCACCCGCGATTCGACGGTCACCACCGGCCGGGTCTACTCGACCGTGATCGCGAAGGAGCGGCGCGGCGACTATCTCGGCGGCACCGTGCAGATGATCCCGCACATCACCAACGAGATCAAGGAGCGCGTGATTGGCCTGGGCGAGAAGTCCGGCGCGAACGTCGTGATCGCCGAGATCGGCGGCACCGTCGGCGACATCGAGGGCCTGCCGTTCCTGGAGGCCATTCGCCAGCTCAAGAAAGACGTCGGCGCGGACAACGTGCTGTACGTCCACGTCACGCTGATCCCGTATATCGGACCGTGGGGCGAGGTCAAGACCAAGCCGACCCAGCACTCCGTCATCAAGCTGCGCGAAATCGGCATCCAGCCCGATGTTCTGATCTGCCGCACGCAGTCGAATATCAGCGATGAGATGAAAGACAAGATCAGCCTGTTCTGCGACGTCGAAAAGGGCGCCGTGATCGAAAATCAGGACGTGGATACGATCTACGAAGTCCCGCTGGTCTTCGAGAAAGAGGGCCTGGCCGATCTGGTCGTCCGCCGCTTGAAATTAGACGAGACGCATCCGAACCTCGACGAATGGGTGGACCTGGTCCGCCGGGTCAAGGCGCCCAAGCACCAGGTGAAGATCGCGGTCGTCGGCAAGTACACCGGCAACGGCGACTCCTACATCTCCATCGCCGAAGCGCTCGGCCACGGCGGCATCGCCTCCGACGCCGGCGTGAAGATCGAGTGGATTGAGAGCGACGATCTGGAAGAGGACGGCATCGACTTCGCGGCGCGCTTCGCGGAGACCGACGCCCTCGTGGTGGCCCCAGGCTTCGGCGCGCGCGGCGTCGAAGGCAAGATCCAGGCGATCAAGTACGCCCGCGAGTCCGGCCTGCCCTTCTTCGGCATCTGCTACGGCCTGCAAATGGCCGTCATCGAGTTCGCCCGCCACGGCTGCGGCCTGACCGACGCCAACACGGAAGAGGTCAACCCGGATTCGCCGTACCCAGTCGTGCATATCCTGCCCGAGCAGAAGCATGTCGTGGACAAGGGCGCGTCGATGCGCCTGGGCACCTACCCCTGCCACCTGACGCTCAACAGCATCGCGGCGAAGATGTACGGCAGCGACGTGATCGAAGAGCGCCACCGCCATCGCTACGAAGTCAACAACGAGTACCGCAAGCAGCTCGGCAACGCCGGCATGGTCTTCAGCGGCGTCTCGCCGGACTATCGCCTGGTGGAGATTGTGGAGCTGCCGCAGGACGTCCACCCGTACTTCATCGCGACTCAGTTCCACCCGGAGTTCAAGTCCCGCCCGAACCGCGCGCATCCGCTGTTCGCGGGCCTGGTCGCCGCCGCCCTGAAGCGCCGCCAGGATTTGGACGCCAAAAAGCCGCGCGTGACGGCGACGCCGGTGGATGCGCTCGAAGAAGCCGCCGTGCAGGCGTCATAAACGATTGGCCGTATTTGCCGCCACAACAGAAGGCCGGCGAATAAATTCGCGCCTATAAAAACGGTCATCCACCTGCGTGGATTTCAGAGCCTACGGCACAAGCATAAGCGCCTTCGGCGCAAGATCTGAACCCGCGCAGGCGGGTGACCGTACTTTTAGACCGGGTGCCCTCTGGGCGGTCATTCGCCGGGTATTCTTCATTGACCGTATTCGCCGCGACGCTCACCGCGCTCGCGCCCTTATTCGCCCTGATCCTGCTTGGCTACGCCCTGAAACGGGCGCGTGTGCTCCATAGCGCACACGCGCCCGTTCTCAACGGCCTGGTCGTGAACGCCACGCTCCCCGCGCTGGTCGTCCACGGCCTCGCCACAGCCCCCGCGATCCCGGCCCGCGCCTTCTGCGCCCCGCTCGCCATCTTCCTGACCGAACTCGCGCTCTTCGCCCTGATTCTCACCTTCGGCCGCATCCTGCGTCTCAGCCGCCCCCGCCTCGGCGCGCTCCTGCTGGTCGGAACCTTCGGCAACACCGGCTTCCTCGGCTACCCGATCACCCTGGCCCTGCTCCCGCACCAATTCCCCACGGCCATCCTGATCGACCAGTTCGGCATGACCGTCCCGCTCACGATCGCCGCCGCCCTCATCGGCTCCCTCTACGGCAGCGCCCAAACTCAGGAAGGCGCCAGCGCCGCCCTGCTCCGCCTCCTGCGCTCCCCCATCCTCCCCGCCCTCGCCCTCGGCCTCCTCGCCCACTTCCTCCCGGCCGCCCACGCCTTCCTCGCCTCCCCCCTCGGCCAGATCCTCGACAAAACCCTCGGCTACCTCGCCCAGGGCACCACCCCGCTCGTCCTGCTCGCCGTCGGCCTCGCCCTGCGCCCCGAAGCCGCCGGCAAAAACGTCCTCCCCCTGCTCCTCAGCTGCACCCTCAAACTCCTCATCTCCCCCTTGATCATGCTCCCCCTCAGCCGCCTCTTCGGCCTGCGCGGCGACCTCCTCACCATCAGCATCCTCCTCGCCGCCATGCCCACCTCCGTCATGTCCTCCGTCTACTCCGCCCACCACGACATGGACGGCGACTACGCGGTGGCGACGGTGTTCGTGTCCACCCTGCTGTCCGCGCTGACGATCCCGTGGATGCTGTCGCTGGCGCGGTGAAAGCAAACGAGTTCAGCTAGCAGAACAACTGTTGCAAGAGCAAGAGGATACTAGGATATACTCTTCACTGAAACTCATTTTCTCGGCTTGAAAGTCAATAATTATTGAATATGCCGTTTGTCGAGAATTTGTGATATTATAATAAGAAAGCTGGATACGGATCATCTAAATTACGGATTCAATGTGAGGACGAAAATTTGTCAAATGACACAGGCGGCAATCTTAATCCATTACACTTTCAACCAGGAATCAACATTTTTGTTGTTTGGGCACCACAGACTATGGACGGAAGGGATATCTCTGAAGGTAGTGGTTTAGCAAAAAAAATCTACGCTCATTTCTGCTACGATACTAAGAATCCACTCTTCGGAGGGTTGGCAATTCCTGTCTATTTCCGTTCAGCACCATATGGCGTCGAAGATAATAGTTCACCAAGGCCTATTGACTTTGAAAGCGCTGAGCGAACTATCGTCATTATTCTTGTAGACGCTGAGATGGCACTGGGGGCAACTTGGGAATCATATATTAGTGATATAGTAACCAAAGTAGAACAATCAAATAGGCAACACTTAGTTCTACCTGTAGCACTGAGTCATGGCGCGTTGAATTTTGAGCCGTTGCGCTCTAAAAACTCCATTCGATACTACAAATTCTCCGAACTATCGAGTTGGCTACAATTACGATTGTGGTTAACTAACGAGATTGCTCGCCATTTTCGTACTAATTTGAATAAAAACGAAGAACATGAGCAGCCTCTTAGCCCACCTCCAGTCCGTATTTTTTTAAGTCACGCAAAAATCGATGGGCGTGATGAAGCGCTCTTAATGCGTCAATGCCTAGACAAAATTCCATCAGTTCCATTTTTCGATGAAGTCGATATTGGCCCCGGTTATGATATCGCGAGTGAAATCATTGAACGAATCAAAGACGCGACTGTAATCGTTTTTCTTACAGATATGTATTCAGATCGCCCTTGGTGTCAAAAAGAGATTTTAGCCGCTAAGAAATTTCAGCGCCCAATAGTAATAGTAGATGATCTACAAGGAAAAGTCTTCCGCAGTTTTCCATATCTGGGTAATGTTCCCACTATTCGAAAGTCGAAGGGGGATGAAGCCGAAATCCTCAGCCTTGCGTTAGATGAGGCATTGCGTCACATGGTGCTCAATCATAACATGGCACAAACAATTCAAAATAATCCGCAATTGAAGCACTCCAATTTTCTGATGCGTGCTCCTGAAGCATCGGATGGCGGTGCATTTGCAAAAATGGCACCTGCTTTAGAGGAGACAACATCCGCTGATCCTGTGACAATTTTTTACCCAGGTCCCCCATTAGGCCCTGATGAGATGAACTTGCTCCAATACGTCTTCCAGGGACGTTATCACTTTGCTACTCCTATATATCGCGACGGCATCGAAAGGTTATCCAAGTGGACTGTCGGAATTTCGATTTCAGAAAGTGAAGAATTAGTAAATTTAGGCTTTTCTGAGATGCAACTTGCTGAAGCGATGTCACGGATCGCCGTCTATTTGTTAGCTGGTGGTGCAGTTCTCGCATACGGAGGAGATTTGCGTGCAGGTGGGTTCACCGAAGTGCTGACAGACATTGTTGCAACCTATAACTCATATGGCAACGAAGACTTCAAACCCATAGAAAATTATCAAGCTTGGCCTTTTTATCTTGCTGTCACACGTAATCGTGAGGCTGAGCTTTCTCGTATCGCACATCTACACCGTATTCCTACACGAAGTGATGTCAAAGCTAAATTCGAAATTGAACCAGATCAGGAAAATTCTGTCGCTAACTCGGAAAAGTTGCTGATTATTACTCAATGTCTTACTCAGATGCGCCAGGCTATAAATGAAAAAGCTAATGTAAGAATCCTAATGGGTGGAAGATTGACAGAATTTTCCGGCGTTTTGCCTGGCGTGTTGGAGGAAGCATATCTAGCTTTAGATTCAAACAAACCGCTATTCTTAATTGGAGCTTTTGGCGGCTGTAGCCAGGCAGTGATTGATTTAATCTGTGGGCAAGATTCTCCAGCATTGTTTACAGCTTTGAATAGTAGAGATAGTAATATTATTGACAAGTATCAAAAAATTCTTGAAGAACCAGAGCGATTGAATTACGATTATATAAAACGTTTTTTTGCTGACTGCGGTGTGCGCTCATTAAACAATGGATTAACAGATGAACTCAACAGAAAATTATTTACAGAGCAAGATACACACCGGATAATTTCTTTAATTTTACACGGCTTAGACAATCTTTCGTTACAGTAAAATTCACATTATAGTTTTGGAGGCAATAAAACTTGCAAAAAGACACATGTCATATTTTTATAAGCCATATCCACGAGGATGACCCTAAGCTAAATAATATGAAAACTTTGCTAAAAAAGCATGGTTGCACTGCAAAAGATAGTTCAATAAATAGTACAAAGCCCAATCAGGCGAATAATGAGATTTATATAAAGAATAGCATATTAGCTCCACGCATTAAGTGGGCAGGAACATTAGTCGTTCTGATTTCGCCGGGAACTCGTGATAGTAAATGGGTTGATTGGGAAATTCAGTATGCTCACCGTCTTGGAAAGCGGATAGTCGGCGTATGGGATTACGGTGCAAATGAATGTGATGTACCTCGAATGCTCGATTTATACGCAAATGCGGTTGTTGGATGGCGGGGTGAAAGCATAATAGATGCTATTTTTGGAAAAACAGATAACTGGGAAACGCCTAACGGTGGCTCTAGGCCCGAGCGAGATATAGCTCGGCATAATTGTTAAAAATGTCAGCTATGAGAATACATTCTTACGTTTTAGACCACGACTATGGGTTTGCACCTAATCCATTCCACGGGTTCTGCACACTAGCAACATGTAAGCCAAAGATTCGGCAAGTTGCAGAAGTTGGTGACTATGTCATCGGAACCGGCTGTGCTAAACGCCACCGCACTGGTTATCTCATTTATTACATGGTTATTGAAGAAATAATTACCTATGATGAGTACTGGGGTGACACTCGGTTTCAGCGTAAACGACCAAATCTACGCGGAAGTAAGATGCAGGCATTCGGCGATAATATTTACCACTTAGATCTAGGCACTGGCTTATGGGTGCAAGAAAATTCCTTTCATAGTTTAAAAGATGGAAGCATAAACAACATTAACCTACAGGACGACACAAAATCTATTAATGTATTAGTAGCTTCAGATTTTGCATATTGGGGGGGAAGCGGGCCTCTTATTCCATCTGCATTCCGTAACTTTCAAGGATATGACATATGTGCAAAGCGAGGGCATAAAAACCGTTTCCCCGATGCTCTCGTTCAAGCTTATACTAAATGGCTGTATTCCTTTCAGGCAACAGGATGTTTAGGCGATCCGCTGGACTGGATCCGTAGCGATTAATGTCAATCTTTGATATATTGTCGTAAGCTGTGAATTAAGAATATTTCATCTACCACATAGCATAAGGGATCCACATGGAACTAAATCAATATCAAGATTTGGCAACCGCAACAAAGCAAAAGCCAAAAAAGGAAGGCGACAGCCTAACTGTCAGTCTATTAGGTCTAGCCTGTGAAGCCACAGGACCTTTAGCGGAATTTAAAAAGCACATTCGTGATGGAGATGCTTATAAAATTTATCCTGACCGTATGTTAGAGGAACTCGGAGACGTTCTTTGGTATCTCGCCTCAGTCGCAAGTGAATTTAATCTGACATTACAAGAAATTGCAGAGACTAATCTTAAAAAAACGCAGGAACGATGGGGCCAAGAAAACCAGAATGTCCTTTTTAATCAATTCTTTGACGACAATTTCCCTCCATCAGAGCAGATACCAAGGCGCTTTATTATCAGGTTTTTGTCTCTAGAGGATAAAGATCGTAAAGTCGTGATTGCTTACCTTGGCACACAGCAAATGGGGCAATCGCTCACTGATAATGCTCACGATAATGATGGATACAGATTCCATGACGTTTTTCACTTAGCGTGTGCTGCGGTTTTAGGCTGGTCTCCTGTAGTTCGTCGTAATTTGGGGTTTAAGAGGCGTAGCAATACCAGGATCGACGAGATTGAAGACGGAGGACGGGCCATTGTAACGGAAGAAGCTATATCAGCTCTTGTATTTGACTATGCGTTATCTCACGACATGTTTGCCGACGTCGTAGCTATCGACTATGAATTGCTAAGAACGATTGGCACACTTGCAGGACATTTTGAAGTCAAAACGAAAAGACCTGCAGATTGGGAGAATACTATCTTACAAGCATACTCGGTGTGGAGAGAACTATCTGCAAATAGCGAAGGATTTATTATATGTGACTTGAACGAGAAGGCGATTTCGTTTGAGAGAGAACTAAATGGAGAATCATTTTACAATGGACCAAGACCCTCTTCCCTAATCAATACTCACGCTGTAGAAGTGTGATAGAAACATATCTGCTTTTATCCAATTACTAGAAAAGACGATTTTCGGGAGCTAATATTGTTTAATGCAGATGAGATGTATATGCAAATCAATTTTAAAACAAAGCCGCTGGTACCGCGTGAGCTGATATATGACCTGTACTGGATATTCGCAGACCGGCGTCATAGTATCTTTGAGCGACGCCTGAACGGATCACCTTGGCCTTGGGTGGATGATCCAATACTCCAGAAGTTCAAGTTTTGTAACACATATCGTGCTGCTGACCGTGTATCGCAGTACTTGATTAGAAACATTGCCTATAACAAGCAAGCGGAAGACGATAAAAACAGAGTTTTTCAAATTGTCGCATTCCGAACTTTTAGTAATATTGCAACTTGGGAAGGATTACTTTCTAGATTAGGGAAAGCCCCAACTATTGAACATCTTGCAACGGGAGCGTTTGAGAAAGCGCTCGATGACATAAAATCTGAGAGAGGGCGATTATATACAGGAGCATTTATTCTTTGTGCTACAAAAGCCTTTGGCTACCATGAGAAACATAAGAACCACACAGCCTTATTCAAAGAGATGTTCCTGTATCACGATTCAGATAGACGCATTCGCGAAACGGGATCTTTGAGAGATTTAGTTAGCTATTTAGGTGGCTTTCCTCTAATTGGCCCTTTCATGTCTTACCAGATAGCGATCGATCTGAATTATTCAGAAACCGTAAACTTTAACGAAAATGACTACACGCAAGCTGGCCCAGGGGCACTTCGCGGAATCAAGAAAGCGTTTTCTGATATTGGAGATTATTCTCCTGCAGATGTGATTCACTATATGGTAGATAATCAAGAACGAGAATTTTCGCGTCTTGAGATAGATTTTAATGGCTTATTGGGACGCAATTTGCATGCAATAGATTGCCAGAATTTGTTTTGTGAACTTGACAAGTATTGTCGTGAGGCGGCTCCGCATTTGATAAGTAATCGCTCACGTATTAAAGCACGCTTCACGCCTAACAATACGCAATTAGACTTTTTCTTTCCACCTAAGTGGAACATTAATAGCAAAATTATACAAATCGCATCTGAAGATTGCCTAAGAAATCCACAACTTTCGCTATTTGACACATCCATTCATCTAGCCTAGATCAATTGAATTTAAAATTCTGGATGATGCCTCTAGACTTCACAGCAAGCGTTCTCCCCTTTACATCCCAACGCCCGGCCCCGACCGCCTCACCGGAAGGCGAGACAGTCGAATGAGAAACACTCCTCCGAGGAAGAAGAACAACCCGATCCCACAAGCGAAGACGCTTCCGCTCCAGAGGGCGAAGAAGCCGCTGAGTTCGGCAACGGCGGGGCGCTGGGGGGAGTAGTAGACGTCGACGGTTTCGCCGACGTGGTATTGGGCGGGGCTGTTGCCGGAGCCGGATTTGCTGCGCCATTCGTGACCGGCGGCGTCTTTGTAGGTGAAGATCGGTGTGTAGATGGGGGTTCCGTGGTCGTCGGGGCTCTCGGCCATCACGACGACGGTTCCCCGCGTGTGCGCGGCGTGGCTTAGGAATTGGCGGCGCTGGATTCCGAGCCAGGCGCCGAAGACGATGAGCAGTAAGCCGAGGGTCACCAAAACCCAGCTCATGCGCTTCCCAGCGGGAGTGACGTAGCCGCTGTTCGCCCAATCACGGTTCGGCGTAAACTTGATCATTGGACGCATTCCTCATTCCTAAGCCATCGATCTATTTCGGTATACCCATTGTCTCGCCGCTGGTCGGGATTTCGAGTAACCGGACGCTGTCGCCCACGCGGTGAAGGCGGCGCGAGGGCCAGGCATCATAGGCTTCGTTGAGGAGACTGTGATGTTGAAACGGAAATTAATGTGCCTCCGGGTAATTGCTGTTGGCGCAATCATTACGATACTGACGTTTGGAGGGCTCTGTCCCGCGTTTGCGCAACTTCCCGTCAACCCCGATGTGGCGAGGGCGGAGGCAGTGGGCTTTGAGGCGCGCCATTTGCAGGAGGCGGGGAAGAATCCCGCTGGCCTGGAGGTGACGCTGCGTCAGCCGGAGGGCAGGACGCAGTTTCATATGGGGGAGATTATCCCGTTTGACGAGGTGTTTTCCAGTCAGGTGAAGGGAAAGTACCGTCTGAACCCTGGCGGCGAGGACAGTGTGGTGGTCGATCGGGAGCGAGATGCGCCGGATGTGGGGAGTGTGAATTACGATCTGGGGCAAATCACCGTGATCAATGGGGCGGGGCCGCAGTGGCGTGATCTGGAGAGCGCTCCGGTCACAACCAGCTTGCGACTGAACGTTTCGAGACGCTTCGATCAGCCGGGGAGTTATCGGATTTACACAAAGACCTGGCGGGCGCAAAACCGGAAGGCGTCGGGGGTGGAGGCGTTTTTGGGAGGCTCCATGACGGCGGTCTCCAATATCGTGCAGATTGAGATTCTGCCGGACGATCCTTCATGGTCCGCACAAATGCTGGCGAAGGCGCTCGCCACATTCCAACGCACGGGGCGCGATATGGCGGCGGACCCGCGCGAGGCGGATACGCTTGAGTATCTTGATACCCCTACCTCTGTGCAGGCGATCATCGATCACTATGGCGCGTTCACAATGATGGACTCATGGAATTCTCCCTGGTACTTCGCGGGACGCCAGGGGCTGATGCGATCGCGGCGAACAGCGGACGACGCCGCGTGGATGCAGGCGAAGATTGCCGACCCGCAATTCCCGATCATGCCCTTTTTTATTGCCGACCTCTCCTGGGTTCAGACCCGAGCCGCATATCCCGCCCCGATGACTTCGTGGCCCAGCGCTGATCGCGCGCGGCAAAGCGCCTGGAATCAAGAAATGAAGGCTCGGACAGCAAAGCGGGCCGCCTTCCTCATACAAAACCTGAAGCTGCTGAGCGCCGCGCTGTCACACAAACGCAGCGACGCGCTGGTCCATAGCGCCTTCACTCTCGCCGCCAAGGGAACCGGCCTTCCGATCTCTCCCGCCACGCAGAAAGCCGCCGCGCCCATTCTCATTTCTCACTTTGACACATTGGCGCCAGATGAGCAGTCGGCATTGCTGGATGATTTTAGCTGGCCGGCAATCCGCAGTCCGCGCATGCTGCCCGTGCTGCGGCGTCTCTACGAATCTCCCCACGTCAGATCACAAGGCGCGATGGCCGTGTTTGAAGCAAGGCAGCCGCGAACCCTGGCGCTGCGCCGTATCTGGGAACTGTCCCCCGCCGAGGGACGGCGGCTAATCCTCGCCGAGATTGCGCGCCCCAATCCCCGAATCGAGATGGACCTGATGGCGTCTCTCCCGGACGCGACTCTGCCCTCGGTCGAACACAAGCTGGCGGCCAATCTCCTAGTCAACGGCGATCCGTCGGCGAATGCGTTTCTGATCCAGCGCTACGGCGCGCGCGCGATCCTTCCTCAAATCCAGGCCTTCTACACGCATAACCCCGGCCCCTGGGTCTGCTCGCTCCAAGCCCCGCTCCTGGCCTATTTCCTGCGCGTCGCTCCGAAGTTCGGCGCCGCCGAGGTGAGAAAAGCGCTGTGGGACCGAAAAGACACGGACTGTTACCTCACCCTCTTCACTGAGATCGCCAAGCTCCGCCCTTCGCCCTCGATGGCGCCGGACCTGCAAAAGATCGCCATTGCCTCCCTCGCCGACCAAAACCCCAGCGTGGCGAGCGACGCCGCCAGAGCGCTGGGCGCATACGGCTCCCCCGCCGCCAAGGACGCCCTTTGGCGCCGTCTGCGTCAACTGCACGCGCAGCGCCCCACGCCCGCCGTCAAAACCTCACAGGCCGCCGTCGCCCAGGCCATCGCCAACTCTGCCGCCTGGCTCACCGATCAAACCGCCCTCGACGAGATTTTACGCCTCTGCCCCATCGCCCATAGCCTCAACGATCTGGGAATCTACACGGTGGACCAGGGCAAACACGCCTGCCTGTACATGGATGTTGTTACCGAAGACAAACATCGCGAGCAATGGCGCGTCGGTCCCTGCTCTCTCACCTCACGCACGGCGCTCCAGCATAAACTCGCGCAATACCCGCGTGGAACCGCCTTCACTCTACGCAATGACGCCACGCTTTCCGAACCGCAGGCGATTGACAGCGCCTTAGGCGATATCAAGGCGTTCCTGAAACAGCGCGGAATGAGCCTGAATCTCGATCAATAAGGGGCGAACAGTCGGTGTTTTTCCCAGCGGGGGCCGGATTCGGGAATGGTAATCGTGTCAAAGATGTTATACTGATTCCAATAAGAACTTCCCAAATCGACGAGGATTTACTGCAATGCCCACCTATCGCTCTCGCACCACCACCCATGGCCGCAATATGGCCGGGGCGCGCGGCCTTTGGCGCGCGACCGGCATGAAGGACGGCGACTTTGGGAAGCCGATCATCGCTATCGCCAACTCGTTCACGCAGTTCGTGCCGGGTCACGTCCATTTGAAGGACCTCGGACAGCTCGTCGCACGCGAGATTGAGGCGGCGGGCGGCGTCGCGAAGGAATTCGACACCATCGCCGTGGACGACGGGATCGCGATGGGCCATGACGGCATGCTCTACAGCCTGCCCTCACGCGATTTGATCGCCGACAGCGTCGAGTACATGGTGAACGCGCACTGCGCCGACGCTTTAGTTTGTATCTCGAACTGTGATAAGATCACCCCGGGAATGCTGATGGCGTCCCTGCGCCTGAACGTCCCCACCGTGTTCGTCTCCGGCGGACCGATGGAGGCCGGCAAGGTCATCTGGAAGGGCAAGGAGCGCGCGGTCGATTTGGTGGACGCCATGATCGCGGGCGCCGATGAGAACGTGACCGATGAGGAGAGCGAGGCGATGGAGCGCTCCGCCTGTCCGACCTGCGGATCGTGTTCGGGCATGTTCACCGCCAACTCCATGAACTGTCTGACCGAAGCCCTCGGCCTCTCGCTCCCCGGCAACGGCTCCACCCTCGCCACCCATTCGGACCGCAAGCATCTGTTCCTGGAGGCGGGCCGCGTGATCGTTGAAATCACCAAGCGCCACTACGAGCAGGACGACTACAGCGTGCTGCCGCGTGCGATTGCGACCATGGAGGCGTTCGAGAACGCCATGTCGCTCGATATCGCGATGGGCGGCTCGACCAACACGGTCCTGCACCTGCTCGCCGCCGCGCATGAAGCGGGCGTCAACTTCACGATGAGCGATATCGATCGTCTGTCGCGCATCGTCCCGAATCTCTGCAAAGTCGCCCCCGCACGCGGCGACATCCACATGGAGGATGTCCATCGCGCCGGCGGCATCTTCGCGATTCTGGGCGAAATGGAGCGCGCGGGCCTGCTGAAGACCGACGTCAGCACGATCCACACCCCCACCCTCGCGGGCGCGATCAACAATTGGGATATTCGCCGCACCGACGATCCCAAGGTCACCGAGTTCTTCAAGGCCGCCCCCGGCGGCGTCCGCACCACCGAAGCCTTCAGCCAGAGCCGCCGCTACGCGGAGCTGGACCTGGACCGCGAACAGGGCACGATCCGCCAGCATGAGAACGCCTACAGCAAGGACGGCGGCCTGGCCGTGCTCTACGGCAACATCGCCGAGGACGGATGCATCGTCAAGACCGCCGGCGTGGACGCCTCCAACCTCGTCTTCTCCGGCCCCGCCCGCGTCTTCGAAAGCCAGGACAGCGCCGTATCCGGTATCTTAGGCGGCGACGTAAAAGAAGGCGACGTCGTCGTCATCCGCTACGAAGGCCCGCGCGGCGGACCGGGCATGCAGGAAATGCTCTACCCGACCAGCTTCCTGAAGTCCCGAGGTCTCGGCAAGTCCTGCGCCCTCGTCACCGACGGCCGCTTCTCCGGCGGCACCTCGGGCCTGTCCATCGGCCACGTTTCCCCCGAAGCCGCCGAAGGCGGAACCATCGGCCTCGTGGAAACCGGCGACCGGATCGACATCGACATCCCGAACCGCACCATCCACCTCGCCGTCTCCGACGCCGACCTCGCCGCCCGCCGCCAGCATCAAGAAGACCGCCCCGAAGGCGGCTGGCAACCCGCCGAAGTCCGCAAGCGCCGCGTCACCCCGGCCCTCCAAGCCTACGCCGCCATGACCACCAGCGCTGCCCGAGGCGCCGTCCGCGACGTCACCCAGATCACGGGCCGCAAACGATAAGACAAAGAGCCAATATAAGACAACAAAGGCCGCCGCGACAATCGTCGCGGCGGCCTCTTCTATTTTAGAAATCCGTCAATAGAAGATCGCCGGTCTCTTCTACAAGCTCACGCAATTTGTATTCCAATGAGGCGAGAACATTTTCAAGAGTGGCTAAACGACCAGAGCCAAAGGCAGTTTTCATGGAAGTATTACATTCGCGCTGTGGGACGATACGATCTCGAACATACTCGAATCCGTGTCTATCGATAATCAGTCGAACCACATATTCTAAGCAGACAACTCTCCGGCGAAGATGGTCACGCGCAGCCGCGTGTGTTTCACTGCTGGCGAATGCCTTCAAAAATCGCTTGTCCCCAGTGGCCAACAGAATCACGGGATGATCTAAGGATTCCGCGAGCAACATCAACTCGCCCGCATCAATACCATCAACAGCAACACGACTAACAGTTTCAAAATAAGTCGGATTATTAGAAATCTTGCTGGCGCTTTTGACGAACTCTAAGGCGCGCTCAACAGCATCAGTTCCATATCCCTTAGATAACTTAGCGATTTTATACTGAGCAGACTGCAAAACGAAGGTTTCGTGTACAGTTACTTGAATGACATCTAACGCTTCTTCAATAAGATCGAAGGCGGCAAGACACATCAATATATCGTTGTCGATCAGACACTTCAATTAGCGTGTCTCGACTCTGGTAAGGTTTAAGAGATACTCCTGGCTTTCTTCAGGAATCAAATCCCAGTCAATTCTGCGTGACATTTCTTCAGCCATCATTGCAAGCGCATTCTCGTCCTGCTGGATATAGAAATTAACTGCTGTGCGAGCTTCTTTATACTGCTTCGTTTTCTTTACCCATTCACCGACAAGAAAGCTTGGGTCAATATGTAAGCGATTTGCATATTCTTGACATCCACGAGCAATTTCCGCTGGGCGAGGGGGAAAGCTGTAATTTTGCGGCAGCTCTTCTCCACCAGTAAGAAGCTCACGTGCAAATCGGTTGGCTTCTCGCTCAGTGGTTTCATTGAAGCCAAATTCCGTTTCGGTATCTACGATGAGGCCAAAAAATTCCAAATGATTGAGATAAATGTGACCGATCTCGTGTGCGAGCGGAAATAGATGCTGAGCTGGCTTTGCATCATGCCGAAAGAAGACAATAGCGGGACGTCCGTCGACCGAAACTGTCACTGCTCGCAGTTTTTTTACGCCGGCGGGCAGCCGGGCGACATGAATGACGGGGATATTGCTGTTCCAGCAGAATTGAAGTAGCTCTTGAAAACCTATCCATGCTGCTCCTGCGCCTAGAAGACGACGGCGAATGATTGACGCAGAGACAGTAACAGGTTTACGAGCTTCTATCATTCCCAAAATGGCAATACGAGCTGCACGCTCTGCGATTGCCACAGCGACACCTTCATCGCTTGCGAGTTCAGGACCTTTAAAGAAACGAGCAGGAGCGTTTTCTGATTGAAGTGCGGCAGCGGGATTGCGCAATGCGTCCAATTGGATACCGAGATGCTTGGAAATGATGATCAAGCCTTCTAAGTAGCCAGCCTCAGTCGTGGCAATTTCGTCGTCCCACCAACTCGGCAGCACAGTGTCACGCACGAATTTCGGTTTGAAACCGGCGGATGCGAGTCGCTTATATAATAATGACATGGGATTGGCCGTGGCCATTGGCGCATCTCTCCGCTTAAACAGTTACCGTCGACCAAGCAAGCTTCGAGGGACGATAATATTATTGTACCACTGACATACCTATCGTAGCTTCAGGCTACGCCCTATCTTCATAAATCGTTTCCCGAGACATCGCCTCCAGAGGAATCTCGCGTCTTGTGTCAGGAATAAGCGTCAATTTCTCCAGTGATTCTTCCCAATCATCCTGAGGCGCGCTTCGCTGTACCGAAGGCGCAGACTTATTGGCGGATGCTGGTCTTCCTTCGTGGATATCATTCATACAAACACCTACAGACAATCACAGAGAAACTCGCTCCTTCACCGCTCCTGTCAGTTCCGTCCACCGTGGATTGAATCCATACTTGCGCATCTCCGCCCAAGCCTGCGGGAACGTCCACCCTTGCTGGGTCACGCGCCAGATGCCGATCATACAGCCCGTGCGGTCCGCGCCGTGCTGGCAGTGGACGAACACTGGCTCGCCCGGCGCTTTCTTGAGCGTGGCGAGGAAGGTGGCGACTTGCTTCGGCGTCGGCGCTTCGGCGCCCATCGGCAGGTTAATCCAGGTGAAGCCGAGTTTTTGGGCCTCCGCCTTCTCTTCTTTCACGGGCGAGTAGCGCAGGTCGATGATCGTGTGGACGCCCATCGCCTTTAATTTTTCCAGACCCGCCGGCGTCGGCGCGGCGCCGCGCGTGATACCGGGCGCGACGTCGTGGAAGTTGGGAAGGTCCTCCTTCGCCAAGGCGCGGCTGGAAGAAACGGCGCCCAGGCAGGCGGCGAGCAAAAGCAGTCCGAGAGCGCGTGAAAACACGGCGCGGCGGGTGTAGTTCATGCCCCGATTATACCTAAACGCAGCAATATCGCGGTCATTGACAGTCGCCCATGAGCGCGTTATAATGTTATCGATAACAGTCACTAAAGACACAAACGCTGTATCGAGGGCGTTTGTTGGATCGGGGATGCGCGGATGGATTCCAATCGACTGACACGACGCGAGCTGCTGAAGGACATGATGCTGGCGGCGGGCGCATCCGCCCTGATCGCGGAATCCGCGCTGTCCGCGCCGGCAAAGCGCGCGGACTCTCGGGACGCCAAGCAGGCGCATGAGGATCTCGTTGGCCTGGTCAACCCGATGCAGGGGACCAATTCCAACTTCGGCTTTTCGCGCGGCAATACGCTGCCGCTGGTCGCTCTGCCCTTTGGCGTGACGCACTGGTCGGCGCAGACCAACGAAGGCGACGGCTGGTTTTTCGATCCCAATGTCCATACCTTGCAAGGCGTCCGCGCCACGCACCAGCCGAGCCCCTGGATGGGCGATTACGGCTATTTCACCGTGATGGCTCAGGCAGGAGACGCTGTCCTTGCCCCCAAAGCGCGCGCGGCGGCGTACGAGCCCGGCGATTTCCAGATTGGCCCGCATACGCTCTCAGTCACGTTCAAGCAGGACGGCATTCGGATCGAGATGACGCCGACCGAGCGGTGCGCCGCTTTTCGATTCACATTCCCAAGCGGCAAGACCGGCCGCGTGCTCATTGACGCGCATTCACACGTGGAAGTCGACGCCGGCGCGGGAGTCGTCACGGGCTGCTCCCGCCTCAAGGGGTTCGGCGCACCGGGAAACTTCGGGTGCTATTTCTACGCCCGGTTCGACACTCCCATCGCGAAGGTTTATCCTTTTGACGACGCGCGCCAACCGATCGCCGGGAACATGGCGGACGGGAAGGATGTCGGCGCGGCCATTGAGTTTGAAGGCAAAACCACGGTCGTGATGAGGGTCGCCACCTCGTTCATCAGCGTGGAGCAAGCTCGCATCAGCCTCGACCGCGAGATTGGAAGCCTCTCGTTCGACGCCGTTCGAGAGGCGGCGGCCAAGACATGGAATGACACGCTGGGCGTTGCGCGTGTGTCCGGCGGCTCGGAGCGCGACCGTCGCACGTTCTATAGCTGCCTCTACCGGGCGCATCTCTTCCCCCGCATGTTCCACGAATACGACGCATCAGGAAAAACCGTCCACTACAGCGCTTTCGACGGCAAGCTGCACGACGGAGTGATGTACACCGACACCGGCCTTTGGGACGGATACCACACCGTCTACCCGCTGCTGTCGCTGCTCCAGCCGGCGCGCCTCGGCGAAATCATCCAGGGCTTTATCCATGCGTATCAAGAAGGGGGATGGCTGCCGCAGTGGCCCAATCCTGGCTATCACGGCACCATGGGCGGCACGCACAGCGATGTCGTGATCGCCGATGCGATCCTGAAGAATATCCCCGGCTTCGACCGCGACGCCGCCTACGCCGCGATCCGGAAGAACGCGACCGTCGATCCTGGCGTCTCGACCGAGGGGCGCCACCATCTCAATGACTATCTTCGTCTGGGCTACGTCCCCGGCGCGGTTTCCGACTCCCTGGACTACGCCTACGACGACGCGTGCATCGCGCTCGCAGCCCAGGCTCTAGGCAAAACGGAAGACGCCGCTCTCTTCGGCCAGCGCGCGCTCAATTACAAGAACAATTACGATCCCGCTGTCGGCTTTATGCGCGCCCACAACGCCGACGGCTCCTGGCGCCCGAACTTCGACCAGTACGCCTGGGGAGACGGCTACACCGAAGGCGGCCCCTGGCAATGGACCTTCGCCGTCCCGCACGACCCCGCCGGTCTGATGGCCCTGATGGGCGGCCGCGATGCTTTTCTCCGCAAGCTGGACCGGATGTTCTGGCAGCCTCCAACCTTTCACCCCGGCAGCTACGGCCAGACGATTCACGAAATGCGCGAAATGGCGTCCGTCTCCTTCGGCCAATACGCCCAGTCCAACCAGCCCGTCCACCAAGTCCTGCCCCTCTACGCGGCGGTCGGCGCCCCCGACAAGATGCATTACTGGTCGCGGCGCGTCATGGACGAGCTCTACAGCCCGGACAACTTTCCCGCCGACGAAGACAACGGCGAAATGGCTTCCTGGTTCGTCCTGATGGCGCTCGGCCTCTTCCCCGGCTGTCCAGGCCGCCCCGCCTTCACGCTCGGCTCGCCATTATTTACGGACATTACCCTCACGCCATCCGGCGGCAAGACGCTGCATCTGCACGCCCCGGCGAACTCTCCGAAAAACATCTACGTCACCCACATCACGCGCAACGGGCGCAACTACTCCAAGCTCTGGATCGCCTATTCCGACCTCCAGCAAGGCGGCCGCCTCGATTTCACGATGGCCCCCCGCCCCACCCCACGCGCTTTGAGCGTCTCCGACCTCCCAGAGTCCCAATCGCCCTACGACGCAAACGCCGCCCGCGAAACCAGCGTCTCGGTCAAAGTCGCCATCAACTGCAGCGGAGACGAGCTTGGCGAATTCATCGCCGACTGCTACTTCGACGGCGGCGCCGCCATCACACTTCCCGAAGCCGACGCCTCTCCCTCCGGCCGCTCCGCCAGACAAGGCGCCTTCACCTACAAAATCCCGCTCCCCATGCCTTCCGCCGGCCAAGGCTACACTATCCAGCTCACATTCCCCATCGGAGGCCGACAATCCGTCGCCATCAACGGCAAAACGTTCTTCCCCGATCTCAACCTGGAAACGTCCGGCTCAAAGGAAACCGTCAAAGACATCCGAGGCATTCTTCCCAACCCCAACGGCAACATCGAGATCGCCATTCGCCCCACATTCGGATCGACCATCGGCGGACGCCTCCGCGCCATCGTGATCTCCTCCTAAACGGCCCAATCCCCCACGTGTCCATGCTATACTGACCTTACCATGGACACGCCCAACACACCCGAAGACCCCATCGACAAACTCGGCATGACCGACGAACAATGGAACCGCTTCCAAGCCTACACACGCGGCTATGGCGACCAGGACGAAAATGGCGTCGACCTCACCCTGTTGCGCGCCAACCGTCGGCTGACGCCGACGCAGCGCTTAGAGTATTTGGAAGATGCAGTGAATACGCTACTCAACGTCAAAAGATTGGAAGGTTAATATGAGCGCGCTGGAACAACGCTTCCTCCAAATCATTGCCTCACTCAACGATGCACAAGTCCGTTATGTGATCATCGGCGGAGTGGCTATGAGTATGCACGGCTCCGCTCACATTACACAAGACATCGACATTTGCTATTCGCGCGATCATGAGAATTTGACACGCCTTACGACAGCGCTTGCTCCCTATCACCCTCATCTGCGCGACTTTCCGCCAGATTTACCGTTTGTTTTTGATGCAAGGACGCTAAAATCGATAACGACGCTCACATTAATCACGGATATTGGTGCGGTGGATTTGCTAGCGGAACCACCGGGCGCTCCATTATTCGAAGAACTCTTGGAGCGGTCCGTGTTGATGGAGATTCAGGGTCAGCAAGTGCATGCTTGCAGTCTTGATGATTTGATTGCGATGAAGAAGGCCGCAAACCGTCCGAAAGATCAATTGCATCTGATGGAATTGCAAGCACTGGCGAAGATTATTAAAGAAGAGAAGGCGCAATACTTAGCTGTAACGACATCCAAGCTCGAAGGTTAATCTGGCGCACCCGGAAGAATGACTACTCATCGTCCAACTGTTCCCAAGTTGCCACATTCCACCGACGCATTTGGATTGGGTTCTCAGCAAGCGCCTTCTGAAGAATTGCGGCGGCGGCGCGCTGTTCACCCTCATCCCAATCATCACCCAGAGTGCGAAGCATGGCGATGGCGCGCTCGCGACCGTCGGGTGTCCCCATACGATCGACGAGAAGCGATGCAGACAGGTCAACAGTCGTTCGCTTTCCAGTCAGCATCTCTTCGACGTCCGCGCGGTGAATAAGCCAGTACTTAGCGTGCGGCGGTTTGTGAGCGCGCAAAACTCCTTGGTGAATTTTGGCGCGAATTGTTCGTGGTTGAAGATGGGCCATCTCGGCGACCTGATCCACAGTTAAAAGAGCATTTTCTGAATCCATGTCTTCACCTCTGTTTGTATACTACCAAAAGCGTATACAATGCAATTATCTACGTTTTAAGTGCGTGATAACAGCGTAATAAGTGACATTTCACGCCCTATCCCGTAAAAATCGATCCTACGGACTTGGGCAGGATTATGAGCGCCTGATTGCGGATGAGGGCGGGTAGCTGAGCCCTAAATCCCCAATTCCTTCGCCACGCCCTCTACAAACTCGCGTGCGGCGATCATCTCTTTGACGGAGGTCGCGTGCTCGATGAGCATGGGGACGTCGGGGCATTGGGTGACGATGGATCGGAGGTAGGAGCCGTAGTCGAGGACGCCGGCGCCGGCGCGGGGGAAGCGGCGGTGGTCGTTGTCGTCGCGGGCCATGTCTTTGAGGTGGATAAGGCCGACGTTGAGGGCGACGTCGGAGACGAATTCGCGCACACGCTGGTCGCGGTGGGAGTATTCTTTGTGGGTGACGACGTTTGGGGCGTCGAGGACGATGCGGACGTCGCCGAAGGGAAATTTGCGGGCCATGCGGGCGCAGGTCTTGCCGTCGCAAAGCACGTGGGCAGTGAAGGGTTCGAGCAGGACTTGCACGGGAAGGCCGCGCACGTGCTCCAGCATGCCGTGGAGGGCGACGAAAACGCTATTGAACGATTCTTCTTCCTGGTTCAAAAGGTTGGGCGTGGCGAGGCTCTTGCCGAGGGTGCCGCTCCAGCAGACGATCCGCTCACAGCCGTTCATCACGACCATCGTCTCGACAAGCGTCTTCCAGTCCACAAAGTCCACGCCGTGCATCCCGGCGTCCTCAAGGCGCAGGGGATTGATGTAGCAGCCGACGGCGTCGATATGGAACCCGACCCCGCGCGCCGCCAGCGCCAGCAGGCGCACTTCCTCGGCGGTGATGCGCGGCAGAAACGAGTTCACCTGTCCATGCGAAAATCCCGCCGCGCGGGCTTCCTCAAAGGCTCCGGTAAACTCCGTCTCCTCGTAAATGTTGATGACGACCCCTAAATCCAATTGGCGACACTCCTTGGCGCTCGAAGCCTGCGCGAATTATACCATAGGCAGGCATCCACACGCCAAAAATGTGTCTTCCAGCAATCATCCACGCCGATCGAACTCCACTGCCTTGCGCCAAAAATTCTCATCGAACGACGCCGGCGAGCCGCTCATGCGTTTGTGAATGAGGTCGATCTTCCGCTTGATCAGCGGATCGGTCTTCGACAAGCGCGTCACGCGCGCCCAATCCGTCATGAGAGACGCAAAGGTATCTGCTTTATCCTCATTGGCGTTCACGGCGGCGTTCACGCTCACAAATCCAGACGCAGACGTGAAATCCGACATCGGCTCGCTGCTCGCCCGTCCCCGCCAAGCTTGCGGGCCATATTTTAACCCCGCAAGGTACACCGCCTCCCACTCCTCATCACAATCAAACGTATCCGAGTGAGCGTCAAAGAAATGGAAGATCTCGTGATGGATCGCGAGATCGGCGTAACCGCTATCCTCAACATCGAGATGGACCACGCCGTCGCGCAGGCCGGCGATCCCGGCGACATGCTGATCGTGGATCGTCAGCGACGCGCAAAGCACGATGGCGGTGACGCCAATCGCTGGGAAGAACCCCGCCGGATATCGGTTCAAGCTGAGCGCGAGGGGCGGCGCGTAAAACCGCAATTGAAACTCTTCCGGGGCGATCGCCGATATCAATTTCTGCATGGGCAATCCCGGGCGAAAAACGACGATCGCAACCTCATGACGCGCGGCGAGTGTCGCCAGCGTCTTTCTCGGATTCCGATCTTCGCTCGTCATGGGAAACTGGTGCTCTGGAGTCATGATATTCGGCTCTCCGGGGTTAATCCCACATCCATCATCACGAGTTCACTGCTTATTCTGATCCCGTATCTTCGCAACATCTTCGCCTTCGATCGTGCGGAAATAAAAAGGCTCAGGGGGCGTCTCACGCGATCGCCCCCTGAGCCGATTTCTAAACGGCGTCACCCCATACTATCGTCGCTTGGCGCCGAAGGCGTCGGCTGCGGCGGGCTCCGGCGGCGCTGCGCCGTTGGTCGCGGGCTGCGGAACCTGGTTGTTGTCGTTCAGGCGGAGCTGGCCGCTGACGAGCTGGGTGGCGAGCAGAGTCTGGATGACGCCGGTGATCTGGTCGGTGGCGCCGCCGGCGGCGCCGCGTCCGTCGCCCGCGCCGCTGATGTTGATCAGCTTGGCCTGGGCCAGGGCGCTGGCGATGGCGGGGGCGATCATCGGGAGCATCTCGATCTGTTTCAGGGCGAGATAGGCGTCGCCGCCTTCGCGAATAGCGTCGTTGACGGCGCGGATGGCGTCGGCCTGCGCGAGGCCCATCGTGCGCACTTTGACGGCTTCGGCGTCGGCGGCCGCTTCGGCCTGGACGCGGACCCGGGCAGCGTCGGCGTGCGCCTGCGCCAGCTGGGTGGCCTTCAGCTCGGCTTCGCGCTGAATGGCGAGGGCTTCCTGCTTTTTGGCCTCCGCCTCGGCGACCGTGGCGGCGTTCTGGGCGCGGCGCTGTTCGAGGTCGCGCTGCTTGTCGTTAATCGCCTGCTCGGCGCCCAGCTGCGCTTCGCGGGCGCGCCGCTCCTGGTCGGCGGAGACGATATCCGCGTTCGCCTTCGCCTCCACGGCGGATTGCCGGCGGCGCGCTTCGGCGACTTCGCTCTGCACTTCCTTGATGTTCAGCGAGTTGAACACCAGGCCCAGGTCCTGAAGCTCGCGGGAACAGGCGCCCTTGATGATCAGCGCAAGGCGGTCATCTTCTTCGACGGGCACCGAGGCCATGGCGTGCGCGGTGCTCGGGTCCAGCGGCAGGCTGGCGACGCTGCGCTGCGCCTTGGCGGAGAACAGCTCGTCGTGGTTGAGCAGGTTGACGGCGCGGCGGCCGGTGGAGGTCAGCAGGTCGCTCAGCGTCGCGGTCTGCTCGGACTGCGGTTTGGCGAAGAACTTGTTCGCCGCCGTGGTGATCATCTCGTTGGAATCCCCGACGGAGACGATGGCCGAGGCCAGCACCCGGACTTTGATCGGCTTGGGCGCCCCATTCTGATCGACATCGGCGGTCTGGTCGGCGATATCCAGGTCGATATTGATCGCCTTGGAGGGGATCGTCGTCCCCGTCGTAAAGAGCGGGACTTCGATGGCCTTGCCGGGGCCTTTATAGATGGCGGTGTGGCCGTTGAGCTGGGACACCATGCGAATGGTGCCCGCTTCGACCTGGGTCAAAACCGGCCGATGATCAATGGGACCAAGATCACCACCAGAACGACGCTCGCAATGAATATCAGCGTACCTGTAGGTATCATTTCTGCTTCTCCTAAATCCTTCCGCGAAAACCTTCTATATTCTCATGACGCGGCAGCTGTTCGCGCGGCCGTCCACGGAGACGACCAGCAGCTTTTCGCCGGGCTCAATGTCTCCCGGCCTGCCTTCTTTGTCCGTCTCTAAGTTTGCTAAAATTCGGACCAACTGTCCATCGATGTTGACCTGGACCACTCCTTTGCCCCGTTCGAAGCGGCTCATGGCGACGGCTTCGTGCGACACGGTCCCCTCCAGCGCCTCGCTGGGCTTGGATGCAAATCGAAATAAGAACGACCAGATCGGTCGCACGATCAGCGTGTAAAAGATCAGAGCGCCGGCGACTGCGCCCAGACCGGTCCAGAGCGAGGGCAGATGACGCGATTCCAGCATCATGCCGCTGGCGCCGGCCCCGACGCACAGGCTGAAAAATGTCAGCGGCGACAGCAGGGAAAGCAGAGGCGCGAAAAGGCTCCAGACGCTTGCGCGGCCCCGGCCGGCGCTCGCTCGGCTTCGGGCGCCGCCCTGAGACCGGGCGCCTTGCCCGCGCGCGCCAGAGCCGACGAAACGCCCCGCGTGCAGCAGGGCGGCGTCGTGGCCGCCGTCATGGGCCGCGCCGGCGCCCATATGGCGGCCGCCGGCCGCTGCGGGATCGTGGTGATGGCCGTGTCCCATTCCCAGGACTGTCTGCAGCGCCAGCCCTATTCCCCCCACGGCCAGCAGTGATTGATAAAGTGTGGTAATCATCGTTCTTAACTCGGTTCTTACTCTATAGGACACGGCCGCACGCGAAAGGTTGCAGTTCTTGCGAGGTGAATATTCGACCGTAAAGGCTCCCGAAGCGCTCACGCAATTTCTTTCCATACAATTTCTCCGGTTATGTGGACAATTAACCTTCTTATTGATATAATGAATTTCGAGCGGCTAAGCACGGGAAGCGTTTTCGAATACTCGTGTGTCTCAGGTATTCTCCCTGCTGAAAGCGAGGCCGCAGATTTTTATGAGTGACGCCGACAACACGCCCAAACCGGACGATGCGGAAATCGACGCCGAGGGGGAGAGCCTTGAGGCGTCTCCGTTTACGCCGCCGCCGCCCGTGGAGCGCGCGCTGCGCATGACGATGACGCCGGGGAATACGCAGGCGCTCGCGCTGGATACGGCGCTGGAGCCCTTGCTGTTCACCCTCCAGACCACCGGCAGCCCGGCGGGCGCGGCGAACCATATCGCCGGATCGCGCCTGCCGATCAATCTGGCGCTGGTGATCGACTGCTCCGGTTCGATGGGCGGAGAGCCGCTGGCGTACGCCAAAAAGGCGTGCGCGCTGGTCGTGGACCTGCTGGAGCCGACCGACAAGCTCACGATCATCTCCTTCGCGGAGACCGCCGAAGTGCTGATGCCCGCCCGGCGTCTCGCCAACAAGCCGCACATCAAGGATGTGATCTACGGGCTGAGCGCGCGCAGCACGACGAATCTTTATGACGGCATGCTCGCCGCGTTCAATCAACTGGGCGCCGCGAAGACCGAGCACAGCGTCAATCGGCTATTATTGCTGACGGACGGCGAGCCCAGCGCGGGCACGCGCGACTTCGGCAGCATTCTGGGCCAGGTGGCCGAGCAGCGGTCGCGCGGGATCGGCGTCTCGGCGATCGGCCTCGGCGGCGATTACAACGACGAGTTTATCTCGGGCCTCGCGCGCCGGTCCGGCGGGTCTTTTACGCATGTGGAGCGGCCGGAGGAGATACCGGCCGCCTTTGAGGCCGAAATCGAGCGGCTGTCGCGGATCGTCGCCCGCCAGGTGCGGCTGCGGCTGACGCTTCCGAGCGGAGTGAGCGTCCGTCAGGTCCATGGCCGGCAGCCGGTCTTCGGCAACCGGACGGCGGAGGTCGTGCTGGACGATATCGAAAGCGGATCGTCGCTGCTGTCGCTCTGGGAGATGGAGACGTCCCCGCGTCCCATGGGAGCGTACCGATTGGCGCGCGCCGAGCTGCTTTACGAAGACGGCGCCACGGGGCGCAGCGAACGGCTGAGCGAGGATCTGACAACGCGCTTTGTCGGCGGGCGCGACGCCGTTGCGGAGACCTCCGACACGAGCGTGGGCGCCGTCACCGATTGGTGGCGGTCCATCCGCGATCTGGATAAGACGATGATGGAGCTGCGCAAACAGGGCATGCCCCAGGAAACGCTCGAAGCGGCGCTCGGCGCCGTGGAGGCGAAGGCGAATTGGCATGGACGCGGCGAGGCCGCCGCGCGCATTGCAAAGGCCCGTACGGCGATCTTCGCCGGCGGCGCATCCGAAAAACTATTGATGGATACGGTCTTCAATCTCGATCAGGTCAGGCTCTCGTGAAAAATTACTACGATATACTGGAAGTCCCCCATGGCTGCGCCGCCCCGGAGATCCGCGAAGCTTACCGCCGCCTGGCGCAGCAATATCTCTGGGATAAAGACGCCTTCAGCGAGGTCAAGGAAGCGTATGAGGTTCTGACCTCCCCCTCCCGCCGCGCGGAGTACGACCGGGCGACGTTTGTCGCCGCTCAGGTGGATGCGCCGGTCGAGGCCGAAGCCGATCTGTCCGAGTTCGCCGCGCGCTGCCCGGTCGGCGCCGCCGGCAACTGCCCGGTGGTGAACGCCCGCGTGCCGCGCACCGAGGAGTTCTGCCCGGAGTGCGGCGTGATGCTCACGACGCTTCCCACGGCGGGCTTCGAACTGAGCGAAACGGCCGAAACGCCGTCCTGGAACGTCTGGTTTGAAGAAGACACCGGCCGGCAGCATCGACTCGCGGTCGGGCCGAACGTTGTGGGCAGGGAAGGCGCGGACGTGCTGCTTCCCGACAAGACGATCTCCCGCCAGCATGCGCGCGTCGATGTCAACGAAGACGGCCAGGTGAGCGTCGAAGACCTCGGCAGCACCAACGGCACCCAGATCAACGGCGAGCCGCTGACCCCGCTGACTCCGCGCGTGCTGCAAAGCGAAGACACCGTGCGCTTCGGCAGCATCCGGGTCGTGCTCCGCGTCCCGGGATCCGAAGGCGCGCGCGTCCGGGAATCCGAGCCCGAGCCGCTGCTGGAATCGGGACTGGATATGCCGCTGACGCCCAGCCCGCTGATGGATATGAGCGGACTTCTCCGGAACGCCGGGGAGTTCGAGCCGATCGCCATGGAGCGCGTCTTCCCGGCTCCGGACGCTTCGCTCGCGCCCTCGCTCGCCAAGCTTGTGGTCACCCGGGGCGACGTCATCTGGGACCATCCGCTCATTATCGGCTTGACGACGTTTGGGCGTCACGCGGAAAGCACGATCGTCCTGCGCAACGATCCTTATGTTTCAACCACGCACGCGCAGATCATCGCGGAGGGCGACGCCTTCCAGTTTACGGACCTGGGCAGCACGAACGGGACCCTACTGAACGGCGAGCGCCTGCTCCCGGACCAGCCGGTGTTACTGAAGCCGGGCGACGAGATCGTGATCGGCGGAACGATCTTCCGATTTGAGCCGGCCGTCGGATCTTCAGGCGGATATGGATCCGCCTCCGTGGAATAATTTTTACTATCGCAAGGCCCCGGTAAGGCCGTCGGGAAGGTCGCGGGGTGGTTCCCCAAACCGCGCTGGGAGAATGAAGGGCAAGCACTCGTATGCAAGATTATATGTCCGCACAGGAAAAGACGGTTCAGTTCAACCGTGATGAGATCAATGAAGGCTGGGCTGAGCTCGGACGCACTCCGCGCGTGCTCGCCACGGTCAAGTTCGGCGCCAAAACCGATCTGGGACGCGTGCGCGAAAACAACGAGGACAAGTTCGACTTCTACGAGCCGGAAGATCCCGCCGTTCTCGCCAGTAAGGGCAGTTTCTACGGCGTTGCGGACGGCATGGGCGGCCACTCGGCCGGACAGATCGCCTGCGAGCTCGCTCTCAAAATCGTCATCCGCTCTTATTATTCGACGCCGTCTCCCGACACGCACTCGAACCTGCGCCGCGCGATTGAAGAAGCCAACGGCCTGATCTACGACACGGCCCAGATGATCACCGAGCGCAACGGCATGGGCACCACCCTGACCTGCGCCATCATCCGCGAGGATATGATCACGGTCGCGCAGGTCGGCGACAGCCGCTGCTATCTGATCCGCGACGGCGAGATCGGCCAGATCACCGAAGACCATTCGTGGGTCGCGGAGCAGGTGCGGATCGGCGCGATGACCCTGGAGGAAGCGCAGGCTTCGCCCTTCCGCAACATCATCACCCGCTCCATCGGCACCGCGAGCACCATCGAATCCGATATCACCACGCACGCCATGCAGGAAGGCGATATCTTCGTTCTGTGCTCCGACGGCCTGAGCGGTCATCTGGAAGCGTCCGACATCCAGCGCATCGCGCTGGAGCACAGCCCCTCGATCGCCGCCATGCGCCTGGTGGAAGAAGCGAACGAGCGCGGCGGCCGCGATAACATCACGGCGGTCGTCCTTTCCATCCGCGCCATCAAGCCGTTCGTCGAAGAAACCGAAGATGAGGCGGCGGCGGCCGGTGAACCCGCCAAGCAAGACAAGCTTCCCTGGGGCCGTCGTAAATAACAGCCCGCGACTTCCTTGATCCTTTCCTTGTCCGCACCCTCACCGGGCGGCGTCCGCTCATTGGGAGAACTTACCGTGGCCGTCCAGCCTAGCACAATTTTAGGGAAGTACCGGATCATCCGGGAAATCGCCCGCTCCAACGACATTGTTTACGAAGGCGTCGACCCTTCGATGGGCCGCCGCGTGGCGATCAAAGAGCTTGCGATTCCGCAGCACCTTTCGGGCAGCCAGAAGCGCGAGCGCATCGAGCGTTTCTACCGCGAAGCCAAGGCGGCCGGCACGCTCTCCCATCCCAACATCGTGACCATCTACGATGTCGGGCAGGAAGGCGAGCGCCACTTCATCGTGATGGAGTATCTGGAAGGCCATAGCCTGCGTGAGATCCAGCAGATGCAGGGCGCTCTCCCGGTAAAGGAAAGCCTGGAGATCGCCTTGCAGCTGTGCGACGCGCTGGGCTACGCCCACTCGCGCGGCATCGTGCATCGCGACGTCAAGCCGGACAATATCCACATTCTTCCCGGCGGCGTGATCAAGCTGACGGACTTCGGCATCGCCCGCATCACCGCCGAGCCGAGCATCACCGCGCATGGCCAGGTCTTCGGCACGCCGAGCTACATGTCTCCCGAGCAGGTCGCCTCGCACACCGTGGACCACCGCACGGATATCTTCTCGATGGGCATCACCCTGTACGAGATGCTGACGGGACGCAAGCCCTTCGCGGGCGACAGCGTCATCACCATCACGTATAACATCATGAACATCCAGCCGCCGATGCCGACCGGCGTGCCGCCGGGCATGCACTCGATCCTGCAAAAGGGTCTGGCGAAGGATGTCAACTTCCGGTATCAGAACGCGGCGGCGATGGCGGCGGATATCCGCGCCGAGAAGTTCGCGCTGGAATCGGGCAACAAGACCGCGCAGATGCAGGGCATGCCCATGCCGGCCGGCGGCTTCAGCGGCTCCATGAACACCGGGACCGTTCCGCCGGAGATCTCGGGCATTCCGGCCTTCGCTCCGGGCCAGGCGCGCTACGGCGCTCCCACGACCAACCAGGGATACCCGCCGCCCCCGCAGCAGCCGGGCCGGCCTTACCCGACCCAGTACCCCGGCTACTCCCCGGACAGCCGCCAGGGCGGCATGAGCTCGGAGACGAAGAATGTCGTGGTGCTGGCGCTCTCGGTCGCGGGCATCTTGATCCTGCTCGGCCTGATCATCTGGGGTTTGAACGTGGCGTTCCAGCATAAGGGCGCCGCGCAGTCTTCCAGCGGAAGCAGTCAGGCGCTCTACCAGCAGGCGACGACCGCGTTTAATAACGGCGACTTCGCCACGGCCGGCGCCAAGTACGATCTGGCGATGCGCTCGGCGCCGGGCACGCAGGACGCCGACAAGGCGGCTCTGGGCCTGTCGATGGTGGAGGCGCATCGCGGCATGGACCTCGCCAAGTCCGGCGACGACAGCAACGCCTCCGGCGCTTACCAGCATGCGATCGATCTGAATCCCAAGAACGCCGCCGCGTTCAATGGTTTGGGCGACTTGAAAATGGCCCGCCACGATCCGGCGGGCGCCGTGCAGTCATGGGAAGCGGCCATCCAGGCGGATGGCCATAGCACCTACGCCGACCAGGCGCGCCACAGCGCCGCGTCGGCGTACGCCGATATGGGAGATGGTCTGCGAGCAACCAACGTCGCACAAGCGCGCGTCTACTGGCAAAAGGCCGTCGGGCTCGATCCGAGCAGCGAAGCGGCGACGCGCGCCGGCAAAAGTCTGAGCGGCGCTCCCCAAACCGCGTCCGCCAACGCCCATTAACTCTCCCCTTCTCCGCTCAACGCTGTTCTTTCCGTGAAAATCGAGTACAATATCTCAGATTTGGACTGGTATTCTCATAGAGACTAGCAAAAGCCGCCATGACTCAATCTTCTGATCACGTTCCGTCTCTGCTGCCCCTGCTCCGGGAACGCTGGAGTCCGCGCGCCTATCAGGACCGCGCGATTGAGCCCGAGAAGCTGCTGAGTATTCTGGAAGCGGCCCGGTGGGCGCCGTCCGCAGCCAACGAGCAGCCCTGGAGCTTTATCGTCGGCGTGAAAGCGACGCACCCCGAAGCCTTCCATCGTCTGTTTGAGATTTTGCTGCCCGGCAATCAACTGTGGGCAGGCAATGCTTCCGCGCTGATTTTGTCCGTCGCCAAGACGCTGAACTCCAAGGATCAGCCAAACAAATACGCTTTTTACGATGTTGGACAAGCAGCGGCCTTTCTGACCGTCCAGGCGGCGGCGCTGGGCCTGCATGTCCACCAGATGGCCGGCTTCGACGCCGCCAAGGCGCGCGAGTCGCTGTCGATACCGGAGGGATATGAACCGGTCGCGGCCATCGCCGTCGGATACCGAGGCGACCCGAACAGTCTGCCTGAGAACCTGCGCGAGAGAGAGCTGGCCGCGCGTGTTCGCCGGCCGCTGACGGAGATCGCATTTGATGGACAATGGGGCGAGGCGGTCGAAACCGCCAAGCCGGGGAGCTAAACAAGTTGGCGCAAGTTACACTCAAAAACGTTTTTAAGCGATATGACAATAAAGTCACCGCCGTCAATGACCTGAACCTGGATATCCGGGATAAAGAATTCATGGTTCTCGTCGGCCCCTCGGGCTGCGGCAAGACCACCACGATGCGCATGATCGCCGGCCTGGAGGAGATCTCCGACGGCACCGTACAGATCGGCGACCGCGTGGTCAACGATGTATCCCCCAAGGACCGCGACATCGCGATGGTCTTCCAGAACTACGCCCTCTACCCGCACATGACGGTATACGAGAACATGGCGTTCGGCCTGAAGCTGCGCAAGGTTCCGAAGGCGGATATCACGCGCCGCGTCAACGAAGCCGCCAGCCAGCTCGGCCTGGAGTCCCTGCTCCAGCGCACCCCCAAGCAGCTCTCCGGCGGCCAGCGCCAGCGCGTCGCCCTCGGCCGCGCCATCGTCCGCGAGCCTCAGGTCTTCCTGATGGACGAACCGCTCTCCAATCTCGACGCCAAGCTGCGCGTCCAGACCCGAGCCGAGCTGATCAAGCTGCACCGCCGCCTCGGGATCACCACCATCTACGTCACGCACGACCAGGTCGAAGCGATGACGATGGGCGACCGCATGGCCGTCATGAAGGACGGTCTGCTCAACCAGTGCGACACCCCGATGAACATCTACACCAACCCGGTGAATATGTTCGTCGCCGGCTTCATCGGCACCCCGAGCATGAACTTCGTCAAGGCGACTCTGGTGAAGGGCGCGAACGGTTATACGGTCGACGCCGGCTCGTTCAAAGTCGCCGCGCCGCCGATTGACGATTCCCTGCTGGCCCAGTACGCCGGCAAGCCCGTCATCTTCGGCATCCGCCCCGCCGATATCTTCGACAAGAGCCTGAAGAACCCGGTCGAAGCCACGGAAGCCAACACGATCCGCACCCTGGTGGACGTCTCCGAACCGATGGGCGACATCGTCACCTTCTACCTGACCGCCGGCCCGCACCAGCTCGTCGCGACGATCGATTCCGAGACCAAGGCGAAGGACGGCGAGGCGCTCGACGTCGTGCTCGACCTCGCGAAGTCTCACCTGTTCGATCCGGAGACGGAGCAGGCGATTCGGTAAGAGTAGGATGGCCCTCATCCCCCAGCCCCTTCTCCCAATTCTGGGAGAAGGGGAGTCAGAGTTTTTGAGTTTTTAAACTCTCAGAATCTTAATCTTACTCCGACTCCCCCTCTCCTAGAATTGGGAGAGGGGGCCAGGGGGGTGAGGGCCATCTTCAATCTTGGGTATATTCCCTCATGCCCATCGTCTACGCCTGCATCTCGCCGCATGGCGGCAACATGCTGCTTCCTCTGGACGGCCCCACGCCGCTTCCCCAAACCCGTATCGCCATGCAAAAAATGCGTCGCGATTTTGAGGCCGCGCGTCCCGACACCATCGCCATTTTGACCCCGCATGGGATCGTCATGGAAGACTCGATCTCCATCGGCGTCACCGCCATGGGCGCGGGCGAGCTGGACGACCTTTCGGTGACGGCCCACATCGATCGAGACCTTGCGTCGGCGTGGGCGTACCACGCGTCGGAGCTGGGCGTTCCCGTCACTCCCCTTGTCATGCAGGACCCCGAAGCGCCGCTGCCGCTGGACTGGGGCGTCACGATTCCCCTGGCTTTACTCGATCCGAATCAGCGCCTGCCGATCGCCGTCGCCTGTCCGAGCACCGGCGTATCTCGGGATCAGCTGATCGCCTGGGGAGATGCGTTAGTCACCGCTTCGGAAGATCAAGATCGGCGCGTCGCGCTGATCGTCAGCGCGGACCAGGGGCACGGACACGCCGCCGACGGGCGCTATGGCTTCGCGCCGGAATCCGCGCAGTACGATCGGGCGATGGCGGACGCCGTCCGCGCCGACGACCTTTCCCGGCTGCTGGAATGGGATGACGCCTGGATCGGCGCCGCCCTCGCCGACTCCTACTGGCAGACGCTTTCGCTGCTCGGCGTCCAGCGCCGGGTTCCCCTGAAATCCCGTTTCCTCTCCTACGAAGTCGATCACTACTTCGGCCTGCTCTGCGCCAGCTACACTCTCTGATCTCCTCACGCCTCGAAATCTGTGCGCCGTCTCGGTTTGCCGCGCGTTCACGCCGGGTAATACGCCCATACGAGCACCTTGCTTGAACGTTAACATCCGCGATCCAAATAAATCAACCTGATATCAGAAAGAGGCCCCGTGATGAGCAGCGAGCAGAACGACCTTCAGAATAACAATACGTCCAAAAGTGGCGGCGCCAACGTCCATCCCATCGAGCGCATCGTCTCCGTCCTGGGCGGCGGCGCGCTGATCGCCTACGGCGCCATCCAGCGCAAACCGGTCCCGCTGGCCCTCGCCGGCCTTGGCCTGGGACTGATCGGACGCGGCGCGACCGGGCATTGTCCGATGTACAGCGCTCTGGGCACGGGAACCGCGAAGGACACCTCCAGCCCCGCCGCCAGTGTCCCGCACGATCAGGGGATCAAGGTGGAGCACACCGTCACGATCAATCGGACACCCGCCGAGCTGTTCCATTTCTGGCGCTCCTTCGACAATCTCCCCCAGTTCATGGACCATCTCGAATCCGTCACCATCCAGGACGACACACACTCCCATTGGGTCGTGAAAGCGCCGGCGGGACGGACGGTGGCGTGGGACGCCGAGATCATCAATGAAGTGCATCACGAACTGATCGCCTGGAAATCGCTCGAAGGCGCGGACGTCGACAACGCCGGCTCCGTCCACTTCACGCCCGCCACCAGCGGCCCCGGCACGGAAGTCCGCGTGGTCCTGGAGTACCGCCCGCCCGCCGGCAAGATCGGCGCGGCCGTCGCGAAGCTCTGGGGCGAGAACCCGCAGCAGCAGGTCGAAAGCGACCTGCGCAAATTCAAGAGCGTAATGGAAGCCGGCGAAGTCCCGACGAACGGCGCGGAAAAGAATCTGGTGGGAATTTCTTAGGATTAGCGCGCCCGAAGACGCCCCCAGCCCCCACAGATCACGAGGGTCGGTTTTTGTTCGGCCAATTTCACCGGGTGGCATGCCAGCGGCTTTTCGCCGGCATGCCACCCGATAATACGATGCTGGCGACATGAATACAGAAAACTACACTCATGATCTGTGGGGGCCGGGGGCGTCTTTCTGATATTTCCAAGCAAGGAACGATTAAATGAGAGCACTCTGCTGGCACGGCAAAAATGATGTCCGCGTGGACACCGTCCCGGACCCCAAAATTCTCAACCCGCGCGACGCCATCGTTAAGATCACGGCGACGGCGATTTGCGGGTCGGACCTGCATATCTATAACGGCTTTATCCCAACCATGGAGCGCGGCGATATCCTCGGCCATGAGTTTATGGGCGAGATCGTCGAAGTCGGCGGCGAAGTCAAGAATTTGAAGAAGGGCGACCGGGTGGTCGTCCCCTTCACCATCTCCTGCGGCCACTGCTCGTATTGCGAGGACACGCTTTTTTCGCTTTGCGACAACTCGAATCCGAACGCCGCAATGCAGGAGGAAGTTTATGGGGCCTCCACAGCCGCGCTTTACGGCTATTCGCACCTGTTTGGCGGTTACGCCGGAGGTCAGGCGCAGTACGCCCGCGTGCCGTACGCCGATGTCGGCCCGATCAAGATCGAGAGCGATCTTTCGAACGAGCAGGTGCTGTTCCTGAGCGATATTCTGCCGACGGCGTGGATGGGCGTCGAGAACGCGCATATCAAGCCGGGCGGAACGCTCGCGATCTGGGGCTGCGGCCCGGTGGCGCAGCTCGCCATCAAGTGCGCGTTTTTGCAGGGCGCGGGACGCGTGATCGCGCTGGACCATATTCCCGAGCGGCTGGAGCTGGCACGCCAGTCCGGCGCGGAAGTGATCGATTATACGAAGGTCGACAACGTCACGGCGACTTTGAAAGAGATGACCGGCGGACGCGGGCCCGACGGATGTATGGACTCGGTAGGGCTGGAAGCGCATGGGACGAGCGTGGACGCCGTAATGGACAAGACCAAGCAGGTGATGCGTCTCGCGTCGGACCGGATTCATGTTCTGCGCGAAATGGTGATGGCGTGCCGCAAGGGGGGATCGCTCTCGGTCGTCGGCGTTTACGGCGGCATCATCGACGCCTTTCCGATGGGCGCGGCCTTCTCCAAGGGTCTGAACATTACGGGGGGACAGACACACGTGCAGCGTTATTTGAATCCTCTGCTGGAGCGCATCCAGAAGGGCGAGCTGGACCCGTCGTTTATCATCACGCATCGGCTGCCGCTGGAGCAGGCGCCCGAGGGGTATTCGATGTTCAAGGAGAAGCGCGACAAGTGCATTAAGGTGGTTTTGACGCCTTGACAACACTCCGAGGAATAATCTTCGACATCGACGGCGCGCCGTACGACATCGTCGCCGCCGGAAAAGCGAATGTCCGCACGGTCGCCGTTCGCGGCGGCGGCTGGAAGGACGGCGACCTCCAGGGCGCCGTGGCGATCTACGACGACTCCGCCGATCTTCTGGTCCACTTCGAGGCACTGATCGCTTTGCCGGGTTAGCGCGCGAAACTTACTGTTCACCTTACTGGTTTCATCAACGATCTCGTGTTTCTCTTGCGGAAACCAGTAAGAATGCCATTGGTGTAAAAAATCTTATCTGCTAAAGTAACGTCACGCAGCAAACGAAACCCGCTTCATTTGCTCACCGACTATTATTCGCAGAAAGAAATTTTATCACCATGTTTAAGAATATCGCGATCGCCGCCTTCGCCGTCACCGCCGCTTTCTCCGGGATGACCACCGCCCACGCCGAGAACCTGATCACGAACGGCAGCTTCGAAGCCCCGAGCATCAACCCCGGCTCTTATTCTCTTTACAACTCCATCCCCGGCTGGACGCTGGCGTCGGGAAGCAAGATCGAGATCCAGAACAACATCGTCGGCAAGGCGGCGGACGGCTTCCAGTTCGTCGAACTGGACAGCGACGCGTCTTCGTCGATCATGCAGACGATCAACACGACGGCCGGCAAGCACTACCAGCTGACCTTCGCCTTCTCGGCCCGTCCCGGCACCGGCCTCTCCGATAATATCCTGGGCGTCAACTGGAACGGCGCGTCCGTCTCCAAATTGACCGCCAACGGCTCCGGCCAGGGCGACACCCACTGGAAGACCTACACCTACGATCTGGTGGCGCATGGTTCGACCTCGACGGTCCAGTTCTCCGACCTGGGCGCATCCAACAGCCTGGGAACATACATCGACCACGTCAGCGTCGCCGCCGTTCCCGAACCCAGCACGGTCGCCAGCTTCCTGATCGGCGGCGTCGCCCTCGCCGCGCTCGGCCTGCGCCGCCGCAAGTCCGTGATGGCGTAATCACAAATTTCCCGGCAACGCTTTGGAGGGACTAACCCACGGGTTAGTCCCTTCTTTATGTCCGTTTACCAAGCGTTCTTGGTCGCGCACGACATCAGGTAGATCTGACGCAGCACGCTGCCCTCCATATTCTCATTCACCAGATGGACAATCTCCGCGCGGACGGAAGCGGCGCGTTCCGGCTGATTCTGCTCCAAACTCGCAAGCAGCATCTTGAGAGGCCCGAAACTGCTCTCAAAGGCAAGCTGCGCATGGTTCGCGCTCAAGGCGGGAATGTCCATCGTCGAACGCCCAAACCGGAGATCGAACACCCGGTCGCCCAAACGCTCTCGCACGATGCCGGGATCGCCCCAGAGCACCGGCGGGGCAGGGACAGGCGCGCCCGAAGGCGGCGCGGGCATGTTCCGTCCGATAAGCGTGAAGAACTGTCCCATCACGTGTTCGGGCGGCCAGGTCGTGAAGGCGATACGGCCCCCAGGCTTCAGGACTCGCAGCATCTCGGCGGTCGCGACCTCGGGTCGTGGCGCGAACATATGACCGAATTGGCTCAGCACGACATCGAACGACGCGTCGGCATAGGGAAGCGCCTCCGCGTCCCCCTCAGTAAATTCGATGTCGACTCCGGCAATCAATGCATTCTCACGCGCACGCTCCAGCAAAATCGGCGTCAGATCCAGCCCTTTCGCATGAGCGGCGGCGCGCGCCGCCGCAACGGCGACGACGCCCGTTCCGCAACCGACATCGAGCACGGTCTCCCCAGCCCGAACCCTGGCGAACGCGACCAGCACGCCGGCGGCCACCGTCGTGAAGCTCTCATTCGCCCCGAAACCGCCCCATATGTCACGCTGCCTCGCCTTAAACTGATGGAAAGGCCCGGCTTCGTGGATTGCTGTGTTCATATTCTTCTCCTTAAGTGTTTGATGTGAATGCTGCGTCTAAGCTTTAACCCGTCTGGACCAGCGACGCCCGTGTTGTTGACGCAGGAAAATCATGGATTTGGCGCCATTCGGAAGAGTCCGCGCTGAAGGTGATGTGCGTCTGGGCGGAGAAGTCTCCAGAGTGGAGATGGCGGATTGTGTTCGGGGCAGGCGAAAGCATTGTTCCGGCCATGCGAGTTATCAGCCTCCATGCGGCGCCGAGGCTGGGCTTGGCGTCCGCCGTCTTCGCGGCGTAACGCCGGACAATCGTCTCGTAATTTTCCGGCTCGCGGCCAGTAATTTTGCGAACCACATCGGTCGGCGCGTTCATGGCGAACGCTCCCTGCTGATATTCCCGCGCATACTGCAAGATCTGGGTGATGGCGTACTCGGAATAGCCCGCTCCCTTCAAGACGCGGGCAACCATCCATGCCGGCGCGTCCACATATCGGACCGATCGTCCAAGCACCTTGCCGACAATGGCGGCGATGTCCGGCGGGGACAAGAGCGTGGAGCCAGTCGGACGGTATGTTTGCCCCGAGTGTCCCTCCGGCCGGGCAAGCACGGCGGCGATCACGCGTGCGATGTCTTCATTGGAGGGCGGAGCATTGAGGCCGGTCCCATAGGGAAGAGGCAATATTCCGAACTGCGCCGCGAACGGAAGCTGCGCCATATCGTTGTCCGCAAAAAAACCGACGTTGATTGTGGTCACACCGGTCCCCGGCAGCAGCGCCAGCATCCGGTCGGTGAGCCAGCACTCCCGTGTATGGACAGTGGGGTGGCTCGGGTGAGAGAGCCACTGGCTCATAACCACCAGGGATTCCAGCCCCTGCTCGGCGGCGGCCGCCGTAAAGACGGCTCCGGCCGTGAGGTATCCTTCCTCCAGCGGCGCGCAAAAGTAGGCGCGCCGCGCCCCCTCCATGGCTCGTCTCATATCGGCCATATCCGTGACCGAGCCGGCGATGATGTCCGCGCCTCGAGATTTCAGAAGCTCGCTGCGCTTGTCCTCCTGACGAACAAACGCCGTGACGGGAAAGCCGTCTCCTAAAAGCTGAATGGCGGTAGGAAGGCCGGTCTTGCCGGCGGCGGATAGGACGAGGATTCTTGGGTTGTTCATCAGTGGTCTCCTTGGATATTTCATAGTATGATGATTATCATACTATCTCGTCAAAAAAAAGAGACGAGTTTCGTATCGTCTCTTAATGGTTCATCTCGTAATTGCTACGGCAGTCGGTGTTTGCGCTATGCCTGGCTGCCTGTGATGTAAATGCCGCCGTCGATGTCCCCACTGAAATGGGTGTCGATGATGGTTCCAGTAATCGGTCGCCGCTTCGACCGCTGTGCATATTTGCTCAAAGGTTTCGAAGCGGCGTCCTTTGAGCGCCAGCGAGCGTAGGATTTTCCACCAGGGCTCGATCAGGTTCAGGTACGGCGCGTATTTTGGCGTGAAAACAAATTCCCAGTGCGCGTGTTCCGCAGAAAAGAGCTGGGCATCCGTGCCCAAATGCGAACCAAGATTGTCCGTAATGGCGAGGACGCGCTTGCCCTGGCAAGGCTCCCATTGATCAACCTGTTCGAGAAAACAGACCCAGTTCTCGCCTGTACGCCGTTCGTAGGGTGCGGTGAACGCCTGGCCTGTGGCAGGGATGAAGGCTCCAAAGAAGTAGCCCTTCCCGCGACGGCCATAATCAGCTTCGTATTTGGCGCGAATGGCCGCGTCGCCGACCTGTGGCGTTCGAACCAGTTGTTTGCCAGGATAAGTTTTGGCGGCTTCGGGACCCATCTCGTCTAAACAGACGACAACGGCATCTTCAGGGACTTGCTGGTAGAGTGCTTCGAGCGCCCCCTTTTTGCCTTAAAATCGGGATCGGTCTTGACACTAAACCAGCTTTCCTGAGTTTGCCAGCGCAGTCCTTCGGCAATCAAAAGCAGTCCTTCGGCAATCAAAATCTGATCGATACGGTTACGCCCCATCGCAATGTTCTTTTGCTCTTTGAGATAGGCCGCCAAGCGGTCTAACGTCCAACTGGCAAAGGGCAGATGTAACTCTTGTGGACTGGTCAGAGCAGTTCCAATGACTTCGGCATACTGATCAGGCGTGTAAATGCGTGGCCGCCCACTGCGCCGCTTGTCCTGCAGCCCATCCAGTCCTTGATCGTAAAACCGATGGACCCAGCGATAGACTTTATCGGCGTCACAGCCGAATTGCCGTGCGATTTCGGGACCACTCTGACCCTCATTTATCGCCAAGATCATTTTGGCGCGTTCCACTAAGCGAACGGCTTCGGTGCGCGAGCGAGCGATCCGATCCAGTGTCGTTCGTTCTTCGGCGGTAAGGTCACGCAGTTTTAGGTACATGGGGCACCTCCAGCAATGGCTAGAGATTTCCTACCCCATCAGTTACGAGATGAACCACTTAATCGTCGGCAGCCTCAATAAGGCGGAGCAAATGCTCCTGAGTCGAACGAAGAATGGACTGACTGAGCACCGGGTCAGATACCGCGCGCGCCAGTGAAACCGCCCCGGCCATGGAGGCAAGCACAACGCTGGCCTTCTCGAGTCGGCGCTCGGGTGTCTTTCCAGGAATTCGCTCCGCGAGATCATTTTGAATCTCGACAAGTTTTTTCGTAAAGGCCCCGCGCGACGATGGCGGACGGCGGGACACTTCGGCGGCGAGCGCCGGCAGCGGGCATCCGAAAGCCGGATGGTCCCGATGCATCTCGCTCAGATAATATTCAAACATTGCCGGGTAGCCGCCCGCTTTCAAAGCGGAAAGCATGTTCTCCAGACTCTGGTCCATCGCGAAAGCGAGCGCCTCATCCACCAGATCTTCCTTGTCGGCGAAGTGGGCGTAAAATCCGCCATGCGTCAGGCCCAGAGCCCGCATGAGCTTGGCGATCCCCACCCCCTCAAATCCGTGCGCGCGAAATTCCTTCGACGCGGCGTCTACGATTCGCTGATGAGTCTCTTCTTTGTGTTTCGGTTTGTAGCGCATTGTTCGATCTTTAAAATATGATGATCATCATATTTTAAAACGCAGCTTTTGTCAAGCCCTATTTCCGTGTTTTACGCCCGGAACAAATCCGTGTACGCCGATGTTCTCTCCTTGGGCGGCCGGCCAAACACACCACCAGCCGCATAAGGAGAGAATCCCATGGCGATATTGTACACGGCGACGGCCACGGCCACCGGAGGCCGAGAAGGACACGCGCAGAGCTCGGACGGCAACCTGGATGTCGCGCTGGCGCTCCCCAAAGAGCTGGGCGGCCCCGGCGGCGCGGGCACGAATCCGGAGCAGCTCTTTGCGGCGGGCTACGCGGCCTGCTTTGAAAGCGCGATGCGGCACGTCGCTCGGGGCAAAAAGATTCCGATCACCAGCGCCTCCGTGACCGCCCAGGTGGGCATCGGCCCGAGCGAAACCGGCCCCGGCTTTGGCCTCGCCGTCCATCTCACCATTTCGCTGCCGGATCTGGAGCCAGAAGTCGCGCAAAACCTGATCGAGGAAGCGCATCAAGTCTGTCCTTACTCCAACGCCACTCGGAATAACATTCTCGTCGAGCTGACACTAGCGTAATGTGTCCCAACCGCATCGTATACAGCGGATTCGTAAGAGACGCGGTTTTCCACGATCCATCGGACCGCAACCTGCAAGCGCCCCCGGTGGGTATAATCTGTGCATGAGCCAGATTATCCAGGACCCCGCCTTTATCGCGGGGATTCAATATCGCGAAAAGGGTGAGTTTCCCGGCGCGATCGCCGCCTTTGAGGCGGCGATCGCGCGGTTTCCCGAGGAGGCCGAAGGGCCGTTCCAGCTGGGATTGACCTACCAGCAGCGCGGCGAACGGATCCTGCCGCCGTCGATGCGCGAGCGCGGCGGGAAAAACGGCATCGGCGACCTCGCCGCGTCGGTCCTGGGCCTGGGCGTTGTGGCGGCCTCGAAGGCGATCGGCCAGACCGACTGGATCCTCCAGTACCGCGAGGCGTTCCGGGAATCCGTGACGGCGCTGCGCGCGGCAGTCCAGCGCGATCCGAACGATCCGCGCTTCCACCATGCGCTGGCGCTTTCGCTGCGCTACCTGGGACAGACCGAAGCGGCGGCGGAGGCGGCCAATCAGGCGGCGCTGCTCCAGCCGGGCGACACGCAGTATCAAGAGCGAGCGGCGGCGTTTGAAGCGGCGGCGACGCGCGAGGCGGAGCGCGACGGCGGTCCGACCGGCCACGGCAAGCTGACCTGGAACGATGTCATTCTGCCCCAGCGCACCAAGCGCGAGCTCAAGCAGATGCAATTGCTGCTGGAGAACCCGAGCCTTTCGCGCGATCTTGGGATCGAGCCGCCCACGGGGCTGCTGCTCTACGGCCCTCCCGGGACCGGCAAGACCACCATCGCCCGGGTGCTGGCGCATGAAGCGCACTGTCACTTTATCGCCACCAGTCCCGCCGAGATCAACTCGATGTGGCTGGGCGAAAGCGAAAAGGCCGTCAAGCGCATCTTCGACGAAGCCCGCGCCAAGTCTCCCGCCATCATCTTCCTGGACGAGATCGACGCCCTGCTGCCCTCGCGCTCGGGCGGCGTCAACCAGTACAGCGACAAGGTCGTGAACCAATTTCTGCATGAGATGGACGGTCTGGTCAAGAACAAGCGAATCTTCGTGGTGGGCGCCACCAATCGACGGGACATGCTCGACGCCGCCCTGCTGCGCGGCGGGCGCCTGTCCCGCGAGATCGAGATTCCCCTGCCCGACCTGGAGAGCCGCCGCGCCCTCTTCGGCCTGAGCACGGCGGGCGCGAAGCTCGCGGAGGATGTGGATCTGGACGAGCTGGCGACGCGCACGGAAGGCTACAGCGGCGCCAACATCAAGGCGATCGTCAACGAAGCCGGTTTGCAGGCGCTCATCCGCCTCTCGGAAGCCCATCCGGAGACCCGGCGTATTCTGACCAAGGAAGACTTCGACGAGGCCCTGACCAACTTCACGCCGCCCGCCGATGACGAAGCGCCCAACCCGTGGAAGATGTTCGCCTGACGCGCGGATCGAATGGCGCCGCCCCGAACCCTATGAGCCTACCTCTGCGCCGCGCCTTGCGCTGGCTTCAGCGCACTCTCTGGATGGCCCGCGCCGTCGCCGCCGACTTTGGATTGCCCATGGAGCGGCGGGGGCGGCGGGACGCGCCGCCGTTGTGGTGGCGAGACAACCCGTTTCTGCATCGCACGGTGCGCGGGGAGTCTCGGCGCGCGACGATCTTCTGGCGCATGTTCACGCTCATCGTGATTATGGGCGGGATCTTTCTCGCCTGCCTTTACCTCATCCACCAGTTCCCGCGCCCGATCAACGCGTTCTCGCGCTCCATGCTCGGCGTTCCCGCCTTTGGCCTGGTCGCAATGATCCTGCCGTTCATCCAGATCATCGCCGTGATGTCCGTACGCAGCGTCGTGTCGCCCTCACTGATCGTGGAGGCGAGGCGGCAGACGCTCGACGGGCTGCTCAGCACGCCGATGCGTCCGGCGGAAATGCTGCTCGCGATGACGACCGGCCCGACCATCGTCGCCCTGCTGGTGTCCCTGTCGGCCCTTCCGATCTATGTGCTTTTGATGCAGCTCGGGGGAATGGAGGCGACGGACATCCTTTCCCTGTACCTCCTGCTTGCGGCGCTGGCCTTTGCTCCGCCGACATACACGCTGCCGGCGCTTGCGGGCGGCGCGTCCCCGGAGCAGGCAGCCCTGCTCGCCAAGGCGCAGCAGGGGCGGCCGGACCGGCAGCAGGCGTTCACCGGATCGGGCGTCGGCTTCTTCTGGTTCTTTTATCTCTCCATCTTTTGGTCGCGCCTGCCCACGGGCAACGTCATCGCCCATTTGACGGCGCCCCTCGCCATGCCGCACGGCCCGATCCAGATGCTGGTCGTCGTGACCTGGCCCTATACGCTGGTCAAGCTGCTGCTTCAGCCTTTGCCGTTCTACCAAATTTCGCTCCCGACATTGGTCTATCTCCTGCCGCTGACCTTCGCGGGAAAGATCTCGGCGATGCTGTCGACGGCGGCGTCTCTGACCGCCTCCACGACTTCCGAGATCGTCCGCACTCCCATCTTCCGCCGTCACGCCGCGATCGCCCTCTGGCGGCGGCGGATCCTGCTGCTCTGCATCGTGGGATACGCCTGGCGGATTTCGATCGTCAGCGGCGACGCCGCCGCCGTGCTGGGGCGCGCTTCGGGCGCAGGATGGGATGAGGCGGGGCTGCTGACGATATTCTGCGGATTGTCGCTGCTGGCGATGTATGGACGCTCGGCGGCAATGCACACGATGTCGCGCAAAACAAAGCGGCTGGTGACGCCGCGTCTTGTCGCGCGGCGCGCGATGAGACGGGTAATCCGGCCGCTGAAGGCGGCGCTGCTGCTGTTCGGCGCGGTGTGCCTGCTCGCTTGGGATTCGCCGTTCACGATGGCGACGGGGAAGACACTGGGAAATCTCGCGCTCGCCGCCGTCGCCATACTCACTTACGGCGTGGGGGCGAAAGCGCTGTTCAGTGTCTTTGTCACCCGGCGAAAGATTGCCGCGCTGCCGCAATGGCTTCTGCTGCTGGGAATGCCGCTGGCGCCGCTCAGCGCGATCTGGCTGTCCGGACCCGCCGTTCACATCGCCGCGCTCAGCCCGCTTGGCGTTTGGCTGATGCTCTTCCCCTGCGCGCAAAACTGGCTGCTCTCGACTTCGATTGGACTGCTCCGCGCGCCCGGCTGGCCGTTTGTGGATCAGATCTCGTTCTTCGAAGCCGCGGCGGCGCCGACCGTCGCGGGGCTTCTCTTTCTTCGGATCGCCTATTCGCTGCAGCGCGCGCCGGCGACGGCGCCGCGCGCCGAAGCCACTCTCACGGGCGCGGCCGACGCGTTGGCCGTCGCGCCGCAAAAACCGCCGGTCCGCAGCGCTCCCGTAACGAACGCCGAGCGAACCGCCGCCTTGATGGCCTGGATCACGAAGCGCGTGGACAACCCGCTGTTCATCCGCGAAGTGCGCGCGCAGACCCGGTCCGGCGCCTGGTTCCAGTGGCTCCAGTTGACGCCCTTTATCGTGCTGGCGCTTCAGGCGGCGACCGTCGTCTATCCTGATATGGTGGGAGTTACCGCCAGCGGCCTGGGCTGGTTCCGGTTTTTCGATGTCCCGGGCATGAGCGCGACCCTCGCCACGCCCCTGGCGTTTGTGGCGCTTGCGGGCGGCGTCATGACGATCCAGATCTACACCAATCTGCTGCGCCTGGCGCCGGTAACGGAGGCGATGCTTCAGCGCGATCAGCAGCGCGGCGTTCTGGGAGCGATCCTGCTGACGCCGCTGAAGACGCGCCAGATCTTTTGGGGGATGCTGCTGGGGCAGTGCGCGCTCGCGGGCCTGCAATGGGTCGGCTGGAGCGCGGTCCTGCTCCTTCTCAACCTGGAAGCCGCCTACACCGTCGATCTCGGCCCGGCGCTCGTGGCCTGGATCGTGGGGCAGGTCTTCGCCGCCTCGCTCCTGACCTTCACCGCCGCCGCCGGCGGGGCCATGGCGACTCACTTAATCAAGGCGCCTAACTGGAAAGGCATGTCGATCCTGCTGAGCCTGCTGGCGATCGGCGGCGTTCTTTACCTGGAATACTTTGTCTTCGCCGATCAATACCAGGCGATCGATCCCTCCTGGAAGCGCATGACCGCCTATCTCCTGACCGGAGTCGCGGCCGCCATCCCCCTCACCGCCCTCGCCAGCGCCTACGGCCTCTGGCGCCTCCAGCGCCTGCGCGACCGCGACATCGCCTTCGGCGACAGCATCCCGCGTTAAGATGCGGCCTCGGAATACGATTACCCCTCCACCCCAATTCTGGGGACTGGAAAAGATATCCTGAGCCCTATTGGGGGCCGGGAGCGTCTTTACTTCTCGCCAATCTTAAACGGCGCGGGCGCGCCGTACCGCTGGGCGAGTTTGGCGAGTTCGCCGTCGGCGCGGGCCGCAACGGCGTCCAGGGCGGTGGTATCGCTGCCGGAGCTTGTGGTGTTCAGGAGTCCGCCATATTCGGCGGCGAGCGGATTGCACGGTTCCGGAATGGGCTGCGTGTGGAAGTCGCGGACAAGGATCAGCCAGTCGGCGGCGGGATCGGCGGGGGGCGGTTCAGACGCATTGGCGGGAGACGGGGGGGCGCTCAGCGCCTCCTTGCGGCGCACCAGCGCCACCCGGTCCTGCTCGATCTTTTGAAGAAAGGTCAGGTAGGCGGCGACATCGTCCGGAAACGCGGAGGCCACGGCGGGGGATGTGGAAACCGGGAACGTCCGCGCCGGCGGAGCGGCGATGGCGGCGGCAGCCTGGTGATTGGCGCGCTCCAGGCGGGTGGCGAGCACCATCACGGCGATGCCGAGCACGGCGACGGTAAACACCAGCGCGGGCAGCAGCAGCCCCCGCACTCGGTTGACGGCAATCTCCAGCGCCGACATTGGATATTCCATCGCGTCGGGCGTCAAGGCTTGCGCGCAGGACGGACAGAAACGCGCCCCCTCGGGATACTCGCTCTGGCATCGCGGACAGCGGCGGGCGGTAGTCAATACTCGGAATTCCTCTCCTCGGATCCACCTCGTCCAAACCCTGTGAATTTCCTCGCATTATAGCGCTTGATCGGCGTCTATGTCAAGAGAATTCAAAAACAAGAGTGTGTTATTTACTGTCGTTATCGGGTATAATATGAACATGTGTTCGATAACGCAAAAACCGCATAAAATGACCAATCGCGACATGGCGGCGATGCTGTTCAACATCGCGACGCTTCTGCGCGACCGGGAAGACAACCCTTATCGAATCCGCGCCTACGAACGCGGAGCCCGCGCTCTTTTGCGCGGCCGAGCCAACGCCGCCGCGATCCTCGGCGGACCGAATGACAAAGCGCGCATCGCTCATCGCAAGTGGGAGCTGGGCGAGCGCTTGCAGCTCAAACTGCGCGAACTGGCGACCACCGGCGAGCTGCAATACTTTCACGAGCTCTGCGAGGACCTGCCGCCTTACATGGAGGCGCTGATGGAGCTTCCCGGCGTCGGCCCGCGCACCGCCCAGCATCTGCACGAAGCCCTCGGCGCCGAAACCGCCGACGACGTCGTTCACGCCGCGCGCACGGGAAAACTGAAAAGCCTGTGGGGATTCGGGGAGAAACGCACCTCGCGGATCGCCCAGTTATCTCTGTTTGATGATGATGCCTTCGCAACAAACGCGCCGCCGGCGCGGCGGGCGGCGTAGGAAAGAGCGGAGGCCCTCACCCATAGAAAGAACCCCATGTCCGACGCTCTCGAACAACTCGATATCTTTAACGCGGACCTAGACTCCGAAGACCTGGACGAATCCCTTGTCGAATCCGCCGCGCCGTTTCTTTTGGAAACGCCCATGCCGCCGCTCGATGTCACTCCCCGGCCCTACCAGCAGGAGGCGCTGGCGGCGTGGTCGGCGGCGGGAGCGCGGGGGATGGTGGTGCTGCCGACGGGCGCGGGAAAGACCATGCTGGCGCTGACGGCGATTGCGGCGATGCAGGTGTCCACGCTGGTGGTGGCGCCGACGATCGATCTGCTGCACCAGTGGCATGACACGATCTGCGCGCGCTTCGGCATGGAGCCGGACGCCGTGGGCATGATCGGCGGCGGCTTTCGGACGCGGCGGCCGGTCACGGTCATCACCTACGATTCGGCCGCGATGCCCCGACGGGACCTTTCGGACATTGGGCTGCTGGTCTTCGACGAGGCTCACCACCTGCCGTCGGCCTCGTATCGAACGATCGCCACCCGGTGCGCCGCGCCGTTTCGGCTGGGACTGTCGGCGACGCTGGAGCGCTCCGACGGCCGGCACGACGACCTCACCGAATTAATCGGCCCGACGGTGTACGAGCGGCAGCCGGCGGCGCTGGCGCGGGACAAGCATATCGCCGATTACAAGGCGACCCGAGTCCCGGTCGATCTGACCGACGATGAGCAGGTCCGTTACGACCAATTGACCGCCCAGTACTCCTGGTACATGGCCGCCAGCCGCCGCAAGCTGATGCTGCTCGGATGCGGCAACTTATTCGAGGCGCTGATCCGCCAATCCGGCCACGATCCCGCCGCCCGCGAAGCCCTGCGCGCGCATCGAGAAGCGCGCATGCTCGCCATGAACGCCTCGCGCAAGCTGGGCGCCGTCGAGGAACTGCTCGAAAAGCATCAGGATGACAAAGTGATCGTCTTTTCCGAGTGGAACAGCCTCGTCCACGATCTTTCCCGCCAGCTCGCCCTGCCCGCGATCACCTATCGCACCGCGCAGGACGAACGCCGCGCCATTCTGGACGGCTTCCGCCGCCATCACTACTCAAAAATCGTCACCGGCCGCGTGCTCAACGAAGGCGTGGACGTCCCCGACGCCAACGTCGCCATCGTCGTGTCCGGCTCCGCGAGCACCCGCGAGTATATCCAGCGACTAGGACGCGTGCTGCGTCCCAAGCCGGGACAGGCGAGCTTATATGAGATCGTAGCGCGCGGCACAAGCGAGGTGAAGACGGCGGCGAAGAGGAAACCGAAGGAGAGCGGCCCTGCGGCGTAAGCGACCTATTCCGTCGGAGACGCCCTTAAAGAGAAAGCAAAATCATGGCCTTTCGTATCGAAGATTTCAAGAAGACCGCCCGCAAATCGTCCACATCGGGCGCGCCCGCCACGCTGTATCCCCACCAGATGCGCGATAAAAAGGCGCTCGCCAAAGTCGAGCTCGCCATTCGGACGTTCGATGGCCTGGTGGGACGCAAACGCGGGGAATTGGACGCGCAGACGATGGTGGATTTCTTTGGAGACCACCGGATCGCGCGCGGCGTTGTGGCGTGTCTGGGCGCGTACTATCGGTATGAGACGCAGCGATTTATTCAAGTGACGGGCGCGGAGGGCGCGGCGCGTCTGGCGACGGCGGAGCTGCGAAAGCCAAGCGATATCCGGGCGCATACATACCAGGAAGTCAATGCGCGCTACCATGGCTTTCTGACCACGAAGAACCGCGCCGAGTGCTATACGGCGCTGGCGGAGCCGTTTGGCGTGACGGCGTATGAGTGGGATCAGTTGATGCATCTGGACGCCGAACAGAATCAGGTGCTGTCGCGGATCGGCCCCGTTCCCTCGGCGAAGGATATCGTCGCGCTTTATAATTTCCATAGTCTGGACACGCCGCTGCGGCGCGCGCAGGAGATCTTTGTCGCCGGCCTGGATCTTTCGTCGGCGGAAGCGTCGGACGTGCGGGCCTTCACGGAATCGCTGGGAGTGCGGGCGCATATCGGCAATGAGGGGACGACGGTGTCGCTGGCCGATCTGGATGCGGCGTCGCTGCTTCCCAGGCATGCCGGGCGACTGTCGCGCTGCCTGATGCAGATCGCGCAGACATACGGCCACGAATCTTTGACGGGACACGCCGATGTGACGCTGGCGAGCAAGAAGATGCGCTTGTCGCTGGGGCCGGAAACGTTCCAAACGCTGCTCGGCAAATATCGCCGCGCCGACGAGACGACCCTGCGCCAGCGAATGGCGCAGGGCGACGCGCTGCATAAGGCGCTGCTGAAGCTCCGGGTTCAGGGCGACGCGGCCGGATGGCGGATCAAGCGCAATCCCGAGCCAACGGTGACGGCGCAGGGCGCGCTCCTGCCCGATCTGCGCCTGACATCTCCCCAGGGTTCGGAGGTTCTGCTTTCGCTGGGAGAAGCGCCGGGCGGCGACTGGATGCGCCCCGTGCTCTCCGTCTCCGTGACGGACGAGGTGGATGCGGCGGCGATTGTCGCGCAGGCGAGAGAAATGATCGGGAACGCCTGGGAGGAGGAGACGGAAGGACAATCCGTGCCGGCCGATGTCCTGGCGCTCTGCGACCGCGCGGCGGCCCAGGGCATGGTCCGGGCCTCCGACGCGCAGCGCACGCTGCATCTGCTCGACGAATCGCCGCTGATCGAATGGATCCGCCGCGCCGGCGACACACGCGTGCGTTACATCCCCGGCGTGGGCCTGTGCTCGGAAGCGATGGTCGCCGCCATCGCGGGATCGGACCTGGGCGACGCTCTGGCGGCGTAGGCTTCGCCTACGCCGCGTGCTTCTTGTCGGTCGCATTGGAGACCGCCTGCGCGAGCGGCGGCGGCTTGGCGAGAACGGGTTCGCCAGCCTTGGCGTAGCGGCGAGAGAGGATCTCGTGCAGGCCCATGCACGTCACGAGCCAGGGGAAGCCGCCCGCCCAACCGGCGAGAACATCCGATGGGTAATGCACGCCGACATAAGAGCGGGAAACGCCGATGGCGACGATGATCAGAACCGTCAGCGTCGCGACGACGGTTTTGGAGACGCGTCCTTTGAGCAAGTGCATCAGGAAATAACCGATCAGACCATAGACCACCATCGCGATCAGAGAATGCCCGGATGGAAAAGAGTACCCCGTTTCCTTGAGCAGAGGGGCAAAGAGCGTGGGGCGAACGCGGTGGACTTCCACCTTTGTCAGCTGAATGATCAAACCGGCGCCCGCGATCCCGACCGGCAGAGTCCAGGCGGCGCCCCGGATTTTCTTGGTAAAAAATCCGGCGACGGCGGACAACGCCCCGATCGTGACAATCCACGGCGGCGATCCTAAAAACGCCAGGCCCTCCGCAGCCTCCGTGAAGCCATGGCGCTGGTGCGCGTGCAGCCACAGCAAGATAGATCGGTCGATTCGCACCGTCTCCTGGCCGTTGCCCTGGACGGCTTCCAAAACCTCCATGAACAGGTGGAACGACGCGATGGCCAGTATGACGCCGATCAAGAGGTTCCACGTGAGAAATTTGGCGGGTTTGCTATCTTGCCGATGATCGTCAGTATCAGTATTCATATCGATCCATGTACCCAAGTTAGCCCCGCAAACTATCTTAGAATTTTCTCAGGAACTAGTATTGCCTTTCATACTGTTAATAGGGTAGAATATCAAGCTGTTTGAGCACAGGTTCAAAGGAGATTTATGTCATGAAGCCCGGTATCCATCCTAACTACAAAGCGACGACCATCAGCTGCGCATGCGGCACCGTATATCCGACCCGTTCCACCGGTGAGAATATCCACGTGGAAATCTGCTCCAATTGTCACCCGTTCTTCACGGGCAAGCAGAAGCTGCTGGACAGCGCCGGCCGCGTCGATAAGTTCTTGACCAAGTACGGTATGAAGAAGTAAGAAAGACCTGTCGTCAAAGTCTATGAGCGACACTTCTTTCTCAAAACCTGAAGAGCGGCAATTGTACGGCGGGCAAGCGGTGATCGAGGGCGTGATGATGCGCAGTCCTCGATTCTTCTCGATTGCCTGCCGTCGCCGTTCCGATCAGCAGATCGTCGTCAAGCTGGAGCCGGTGGAGCAGATTGTTCCGCCGTTTTTGGCGTTTTTGCGCAAACCCTTTTTACGCGGCACGCTCGCGCTGATCGACGCCATGGCGATGGGCATCAAGGCCCTCACCTACTCGGCCAACATCCAGATGGAGGATGAGACCGGCGCCGCATCGGCTCCCGAGGATCGCAAGGCCGCCAGCGCCGCGAATCTCGCGCTGGGCGAAGGCGTTGCGGAGCGCGACGGGATTCGGCCCGCGCGTCATGGCTCGGCGCCGCTGGCGCCCGCCGCCGCCGCGAAGGCCGCCGCGCCGCAGTCCATCAATGGGATCGCCATTGGCGCGACCACCGTGATTTCGCTGCTGCTGGGCTACGCTTTGTTCTGGGTGATCCCCGGCGCGCTGACCGATCAGATCCTGCCGCACCATCACGCGACCCAGCATGCATGGCGATTGCAGATCGGCGGAAGCTTGATTGAGGGCGCCATACGTCTGGTGGTGTTCTTTGTTTACCTCGCCTTGATCGCGCGCCTCGCGCACGTGCAGCGGGTATTCGAGTATCACGGCGCCGAACACAAGGCGATCAATACGCTGGAGGCGGGTCAAGATCTGACGCTGGACAATGTCCGCGCGGCCAGCCGCATCCATCCGCGCTGCGGCACGAATTTTATCTTTATCGTCCTGACCACCGCCATCTTTGTCTTCACGATTATCCCGCGTCACGCGATCAGCGAAGGCGTCGGGCCGGCCCTGACGAGCGTGCTGCTCCGATTGCTGCTGCTCCCGGTTGTCGCGGGCGTCTCCTTTGAAATCCTGAAGTTCGCGGGAAGCCATCGCGACAAAGCGTGGGCGCAGGCGATGATCGCGCCCGGTCTCTGGACCCAATATATCACGACGCGCGTACCCGACGACAGTCAGCTCGAAGTCTCGATCGCCTCTTTGAAGAGCGTATGGGATAAGGAGCATGAATCCGGTCCTGCATCGAAATCCTCGGACGCGGAACCGGCGGCGGAAGTGGCGTAGCGGCCCGGAGGCCCTCACCCGGCCCTTCGGGTCCCCTCTCCCAATTCTGGGAGAAGGTTCAGATGTGGATCAAAGATCCAAAAGAATTAAAATCCCAATCTTCTCTGACTCCCCCTCTCCCAGAATTGGAAGAGGGGGCCGGGGGGTGAGGGCCACACTTGTAGGCGACACCAAATGTTTGAAAAACTCTTAGAAGTCGAGCAGCTCTATGAAGAGCTGGAGCGGCGGATGTCCGAACCGGACCTTGTCAGCGACATGGGCGAGTATCGGCGCGTCCACAAGCAATACAGCGATCTGACGGAGATCGTCGCCAAGTTCCGCGAGTTCCGCAGCAATCAAAAGCAGCTCGAAGAGACCGAAGCGATGCTGCGCGGCCAGCTGGATTCCGACATGCGGGACCTGGCTCAGATGGAGTTCGACGAACTGAAGGAGCAGAAGATCGCGCTCGAGCACGAGCTCAAGGTCATGCTGCTGCCCAAAGACCCGAACGACGACAAGAACGTCATCCTGGAAGTCCGCGCCGCCGCCGGTGGCGACGAGGCGGCGCTGTTCGCCGGCGACCTGCTGCGCATGTACATGCGCTATGCCGAGAAGCGCGGCTGGGATATGTCGTTGATGAGCAGCAACGAGACCGGCAATGGCGGTTACAAAGAAGCCATTGTGGAAATCAACGGACAGGGCGCCTACTCCAGCCTGAAATTCGAATCCGGAGTCCACCGCGTCCAGCGCGTCCCCAGCACCGAAAGCTCCGGCCGCCTGCACACCAGCACGGCCACGGTCATCGTGATGCCCGAAGCCGAGGATGTCGAGATCGAAATCAACATGGCCGACATCAAGCGCGAGCATACCCTCAGCCAGGGCGCCGGCGGCCAGAACGTTCAGAAGAACGAAACCGCCGTCCGCCTGACGCACCTGCCGACGGGCATTGTCGTCACCTGCCAGGATCAGCGCTCGCAGCTCCAGAACTTTGAAAAGGCCATCCGGGTTATGAAGGCCCGCCTTCTGGACATCGAACAGCAGAAGCAGGCCGAATCGCTTGGCACCACCCGCAAGGGAATCGTCGGCACCGGCGACCGCAGTGAAAAGGTCCGCACCTACAACTTCCCCCAGGACCGCATGACCGACCACCGCATCGGCATGACGATCCACAACCTGCCGACCATCCTCAGCGGCGAATTCCAGACCATGATCGACGCGCTCGTGAACGCCGATCAGGCGGAGAAGCTGAAGTACGAGACGGAGTAGGGATGTTAGTCCCTATTCCCCCGGCGCTTTAGCGCGCTTCCCCCTTTTTCCCAGCAAGCCGCTTCGCGGGGGAAAAGGGGTGCTTTGAACTTGCCCTGGTAGGATAGACACCTCGAAAAGCCTAATCTTAACATTAGGAAGCCATCTTAATGAATGCTTGATGGCGCGAGGAGTTTTATGACGAACCGTAAATCTTACACCGAAGAGTTCAAACGCGAGGCGATCCGCCTGGCCGAGGAGAAGGGCAATCTCAGCGGCGCAGCACGCGATTTGGGAATTGCCGAAAGCTTGATCGCCAAATGGAAGAAGAGCTTGGAGGTCCAGCCTGAGAATCCTTTCCCCGGCAAAGGTAATCCCTCCGATCCCGAACTCGCACAGCTCAAACGCGAAAACGCCCGCCTCAAAGAGGAGAATGAAATCCTAAAAAAAGCGGTCGGTATCTTCACGAACCGCCCGCAGTGAGATACCGATTCATTCAAGACTATGCGGGACGATTTTCCGTGCAGATGCTCTGTGAGGTCATGGAGCTCAAAACCAGAAGCTATTACGCATGGCGCTCTGAGAAACGCGCCGTGCGTCGCCATGAAAAACAAGAGCGAGACTTGGCGTTGGTGGACCAGATCCAGAAAGTACACCAGCAAAGCTACGACAGAAGCTATGGCAGCCCACGCATCCATTTAGAGCTGCGAGAGCAAGGGATTGCTTGTGGTCGCCATCGAGTGGCGCGCTTGATGCAGTCCCATCAGATTGTGGCGAAGAAGAGACGACGTTTCCGAGTGACAACCCAATCGGATCATGCGTTGCCCATCGCTCCCAATGTGCTGGATCGACAGTTCACGGTGGCGTCTCCCAATCAATGCTGGGTGGGCGACATCACGTATCTGTGGACGCGTGAAGGCTGGCTGTATTTGGCGGTCGTCCTGGACTTGTTCAGCCGCCGTGTGGTCGGCTGGTCGATGCAGGCGACGATGGAAACCCGCTTGGTCTGTGACGCTCTCGAAATGGCAATCCAGCGGTGCTGTCCGCAGGCGGGGCTTGTTTACCATAGCGATCGAGGTGGGCAATACGCCGGCCTCGTTTACCAAGACAAACTGAATTGCCACGGCATGGTGGCCAGCATGAGCCGTAAGGGCAACTGCTGGGACAATGCCGTGGCGGAGAGTTTTTTCTCGACGTTGAAGACCGAGATGCTGCCTGCGCAAGTATCTCGAATGCAGGTATTTCGTACTCGGCAGGTATTTCGTACTCGGGAGGAAGCGAAAGCTTGTGTGTTCGAGTATATTGAAGTCTGGTATAACCGCAAGCGTCGACATTCGACGCTTGGTTATATCAGCCCCGCTCAATTTGAACAGCGCCATTTTGAGCAACAGCAACAGCTCGCAAGAGCCGCTTAACGAAGTGTCTACAAAACCCGAGCAAGTCCACTTGTCACTGCCGTCCATTCACTCGTCACATGACCGTGAGGAGTTGATATTGCGAACGCCAAAACACTCTTCACACATTCTTGTCGAGAGTGAATGGAACTTAATGAGTGGCTCCCCTTTTCCCCTGCGAAGCAGCTTGTTGGGAAAAAGGGGGAAAGCGCTTTAGCGCCGGGGGAATAGGGACTAACCCTCCTCCCGAAAATACCCCTTCCGGCAGTATTCCTTCACCATCCGGTGCGTATTGAACTTCGGCCCCAATTGCTGCAAGGACGACTTCACGCGCGCGATCCACTCCGTCGGCAGGCCGTCTTTCCCGTTCTCGTAGAACATCGGAACGATCTGGTTCTCCAGTAAAGAGAAGAGCGTTTCGGAATCGTGGCGGTCGTCGGCGTCGGCGTTCATGCCGGTTTCTTCGCCGAAGGACCAGCCGATGGGCGGGGCGTGGGGTTCGGAGTCGTTTACGGCTTCGTCCCACCAGCCGTCCAGCACGCTGCAATTGAGCGTTCCGCAGACGGCGGCTTTCATGCCGCTGGTGCCGCTGGCTTCCTGCGGGCGGCGCGGGGTGTTGAGCCAGATATCCGCGCCCTCGGCGAGCGTGCGGGCGATCGCCATATTGTAATCTTCGAGGAAGACCAGATGGCGGCGCAGCTCGGGACGCTGCGAGAGCTGGACGATCTGATGGATCATGCCGCGCCCGTAGTCGTCGCCGGGAGTGGCTTTGCCGGAGTAGATGATCTGCACCGGACGCTCTTCGTTGGTGAGCAATCGGGTGAGGCGATCGACATCGCGCAGCAGCAGGTCGATGCGCTTGTAGCGCACGACGCGGCGGCAGAAGACGATCGTCAGGGTGTTGGGATCCAGCGCGTCGCCGGCAATCTCCTCTTCGGAAAGGCCGCGCGCCTTCATTTGCGTGCGGACACGATGGCGCGTGAAATCCACCAAACGCTCGCGTCGCTCCCGGTGCGTGTCCCAAAGCTCGCGGTCCGAGATCTTTTCGATATTCGCCCAGATCTTATGATCGTCCGGGCGGTCACGCCATTCGGGGCCAAGGAACCGATCGTAAAGCGCGATCGTCTCGCGGGACGCCCAGCTCTGATAGTGGACGCCGTTGGTGACGGCGCCGATCGGAACGTTGGCTTCGACCAGCTGGGGCCAGACCGAATGCCACATCTCGCGGCAGACTTCGCCGTGCAGGCGACTGACGCCGTTGCTGAAGCCGGCGACGCGCAGAGCGATGATGGTCATGCAGAAGTATTCCGCGCCGTCATAACCGTTGCGCCGGCCAAGAGGCAAAATATCCTCGATGGACACGCCCATCTCCCGCGCGTATCCGCCCAGGTACTTGCGCGTCAGATCCGGCGCGAAGTAATCATGGCCCGCCGCCTCCGGCGTATGCGTGGTAAAGACCGTCTTCGCCCCCGTCGCCCTGAGCGCTTCCCAGTAATCCCCGCCATGCGCCGCCGCCGCGCGGCGGGCGCGCTCCAGAACGGCGAAGGCGCTATGGCCTTCGTTCAGATGGACGACCTCGGGATCGATCTCCATCGCCGCGAGCGCATGGACGCCTCCAATGCCGAGCACCATCTCCTGCTGAATCCGCATCTCCCGATCGCCGCCGTAAAGCTGCCCGGTGATCCCCCGATCTTCCGGGCTGTTTTCGGGCACATCCGTATCCAGCAGATACAGCGGGATCCGTCCCACCTGCACCCGCCAGATCTGCGCGCGCACCTGCCGCCCCGGAAAGTGGATCAAGACCGACTTCGGCGCTCCCTGCGCATCCATCTCCAGCGTCAGCGGCAGCTGCGTGAAGTCGTTGACGTCGTGACGCTCGCCCTGCCAGCCGTCATGATCCAGAAACTGCGTGAAGTATCCCTGACGATACAGCAGGCCGACGCCCGCCAGCGGCAGGCCCAGATCGCTCGCCGAGCGCAGATGATCGCCCGCCAGCATCCCCAGCCCGCCCGAAAAGATCGGCAGCACTTCGGTCAGGCCAAACTCGGCGCTAAAGTATGCGATCTTCGGCGCGCCGCGTTCGCCGTGCTCGGCTTCATACCAGGTGTTCTTCGCGGCCATATAATCGTCGAAGTCCGCGACGATTCGCTGATACAGGGCGATGGTATCGGGATCGTTCGCCGCCTGCGTCAGTTTTTCGGAGGAAATATGGAGCAGGACGCCCAGCGGATCCGCGCCGCGCTCCGTCCAGAGATCGGGGTCCAAACGCTCGAACAGCGCCAGCGTATCGTGATCCCAGGTCCAGCGGAGGTTATACGCGAGGTCGCGCAAGCGCGAGAGAGATTCGGGCAGAGAGTTCATGGTTAGTCCTTGGCGAGCGAGATGCGGAGGCCCTGACCCCCCGGCCCCCTCTCCCAATTCTGGGAGAGGGGGAGTCAGAGGGAGACACCCCCTGGCCCCCACTGGGGGTAAGAACCGAAATACGATTGCGTGTCCAAGCGGATTCTTGTCACGCTCTGGTTAATATGGTCTGCTCCCCTTGTGGGGGTCGGGGAGCATCCTAATCCGAACCCTCTCCCCGAATGAGAAGAGTTGGCGGAGGGCCGGGTGAGGGCCTCGGGTTTTTCTTATTTCACCACTGCGACAGCGGCGGGATGGGTCATCATGCGGATGACGAACAGGCAGGCGCCGGCGACGACGGCGGCGCTGGGGAGCGTCAGGCACCAGGCGGCGACCATGCGCTGGGCGGTGTTCCAGCGGACGCCGGCCAGGTTCTTCGCGACACCGACGCCGAAGATGCTGCCCGAGATGACGTGCGTCGTGCTGACCGCCATGCCCATCGCGCTGGCGGCGAAGATGACGCTGGCGCCGGCCGCCTCCGCCGCGAAGCCGTGGACCGGCTCCAGGCGAATGATGCGCTGCCCCATCGTCTTTATAATACGCCATCCGCCCGATGCGGTTCCCGCCGCCATCGCGGTGGCGCAGGAAAAGATGACCCAGGTGGGAATATGGATGTCTTTGCTGGCCGGCAGCATATGGTTGGCGACCAGGGCGAGGGTGATCACGCCCATCGTCTTCTGCGCGTCGTTCTGTCCATGCGTGAAGGACATGGCCGCCGCCGAAAGGCGCTGGAGGTTGTGAAAGAGGAACGTCACTTTGTGCTGGCTTGTCCTGGCGAACAGCATAAAGATCAGCATCATGATCAAGAATCCAAGAAGGCCGCCGGCGATGGGCGAGAGCACCATCGGCAGGACGACTTTGCTCAGGACCCCGTCCCAGAGCACGGCGTGGAAGCCCGCCTGCACGATCGCCGCGCCGACAAGGCCGCCAATCAGCGCATGGGACGAGCTGCTGGGGATGCCAAAGTACCAGGTGACGACGTTCCAGACGATGGCGCCGACGATCGCCGCGAGGATCACGGTCTGTGTCGCAGCGTGCGCGTCCACCAACCCCTTGGCGATCGTCTTCGCGACGTTAGTCGAGTAGAACGCGCCGGCGAAGTTCAGAACGGCGCACATGATCACCGCGACTTGCGGGGAAAGGACGCGGGTGGAGACGACCGTGGCGATGGCGTTCGCGGTATCGTGGAAGCCGTTGGTGAAGTCGAAGATCAAGGCGACGACGATGGTGACGATCAGCAGCGCGCCGAGCGCGTGCGGCAGATGCATTTCAACCATACTTCACCACGATCCTTTCCAGGCCGACCGCGACGCTTTCGCACTTGTCCGCCACCAGCTCGATCCGGTCGTAGATCTCTTTCCACTTGATCACGTTCAGCGGATCCGCGCCGGGCTCGTTGAACAGGTCGCCCAGCGCCGTCCGGTACGCCTCATCGTTCTTATTCTCCAGATCGTGGATGCGGATCAGGTGCTCGCGCATTTGCTTCAGATCGCGGATGTGGCGCAGGCCGCCCACCCCGGCGCGCGTCGCCTCCACGGTCGCCAGCAGCGCCTGCGCCATGGCGATGAAGTCCACGCGCGGCGTCGCCAGCCGGTAAATCGCAACACGCGCTCCGGCCGCTTCGATCAGATCCGTGATATCGTCGAGGGCCGTGGAGAGCGAGTGCATGTCTTCTTTGTCGTATGGGGTAATAAACTTGTCGTCGGCTTTGAGCGTCAGTTCATGGGTGAGCTCATCCGCCTGCGCTTCGATCCGCTTGAGAGCCGTCGCGCGCTCCGTGCTTTGGCCGAAGCCGCCGCCGAGCAGCTGAAACTCCTTCGCGGCCTGAACCGCAAGATCCGCCTGCTTCTCCAGCAGGTCGTAAAACTCCGTATCGCTATTGAATATCGACATAATGGCCTCCGCAGCCTCGGCGTCTTAAGATCTTTTAATCCATCATAACAGTTATGCCCAGACCGGGCGCCCCGAAACGCCGTTCACGGACCTGAAATGTTAAGTTTATATTAAATTTTATTTTGTAAAGTTGTACTCCGGCGGGGCAGGCGCGCATTTCCCGGTATACTCACGAACGAAATGAAGAATTTGACTGTACAAGAGGCGCTGACGCGGGCGACAGCGATGCTCGCCGCCGCCGAGGTGGAAACGCCGCGTCTGGACGCGCGCTTGATGCTGGAGTGGACTCTGAAATGCCGGCGCGAAGATCTCGCGCGGGAGCCGGAGCGCGAAATCGGGGAGCGCGAGCGGATCATCTTTGAAAAAGCCGTCGCGCTGCGCGCGCTGCGCCGTCCCCTGCCCTATATCACCGGCGAGCAGTACTTTTACGGACGCCCGTTCAAGATCAATCGGGCCGTGCTGATTCCGCGTCCTGAAACGGAGATGCTGGTTTCACTGGGGCTGGAAAAACTGAGCCAGGCGCCGCAGCCGCGGATCGCGGATATCGGGACGGGGAGCGGCTGCATCGCCGTCAGCCTCGCCTGCGAGCGCCCTGAGGCGCGCGTATGGGCGACGGATCTGTCGGGCGACGCGCTGAAACTCGCGCGCAAAAACGTTGTCCGTTACGATCTCACCGATCGCCTGACGCTGCTGCACGGCGATCTGCTTGCCCCATTGCCGCGGGACACGCCGTTCGATCTGATCGTCTCCAACCCGCCCTATATCGCCGAGCATGAGATCCCCCATTTGCAGCCGGAAGTGCGCGATTACGAGCCCGCGCTCGCGCTCAGCGGCGCGCCGGGCGCGACCGGCGACGACGGCGCCGCGCTCTACCGGCGTCTTTTACAGGATTCTCTGGGGTATCTGAGGCCGAACGGATGGATCTTGCTGGAGGTCGGACAGGGACAGGCGGACACGGTGATCGCCTGGGCGGAATCCCTGGGATACTTGGACGCCGCCGCGCATGATGATATGAGCGGCATTCCGCGTGTGATTCAGGCGCGCCGGAGTTGACGGCGATGAATAGATTTGGCGGCGATGGGTAAAATAGAAGTATGGAAAACGCAGCATCTTTCCGTGGGATAATTTTATGGGGAGCCGCGCTGCTCGCGGCGGGGTGCTCGGCGCGCGACCCGGCGACGAACACTCCGAGTTTCCATGTCGGCACGCCGACAAACCGTTCCACCGTCCAGTCCTGGGAGCTCAACAGCGAGCCGATCCACACGCAGCCGGGGGTCAACGCCGGCAGCATCGTCGGCCCGCTGCCCCCCGGACAGCGGCAGCGCGGTTTCGAACCCTACGACCCTCTCGCGGTGGCGTCCTACAACGCCCTGCTCGCCGCCCAGACGGTGGACACCAAGTACATCACCTGCACGGCGAAATCCGGCGTCGTCGCGATCAACGGCTCGGTTCAGAACGACCAGGAGAAACAGCGCGTCGAACAGATCGTGCGCGGCGTCTCCGGCGTCAAAGAAGTCCGCAGCAAGCTGCGGATCGTTATTGCGCAGTAATCCGCGATAACGATCCGCCGTTAATGCTGCCCCGCATTCCCCTCAATGAACGCCCAGACCGGCAGCGCGAGCTGCTGGCCTCCGGGCGTCGTGACGACGACTTCCGTTTGCAGCACTCCGGACGGCGCCTTGTCGTTCAGGGTCACCTCCAGCGTGGCGTTCGCGTTCTCTCCACCGTTGCTGACGATATTCACTGTGCCTGAAGACGACGCATACGGCGGCGTTCCGCTGCCTCCCATCACGTTCGAGACTAACGTTTTGGATGTCAGCACGATCTTCGCGGTGACATATGGGCTCGCGCTGCGGACTGTGGATTTCGCCAGCACTTTTCCCGCTCCATTGATAATGATCTGCTGCTCGGCGCTCTTTCCGCCGGCGACGGAGCCGAAGGCGACGGTAGACGGCGAGGCGTTGATCTCCCCGCGCACTTCTCCCACCAGCGAGGCGTAGGCCGACGCCAGACGCGTGTTCTCCGTCGGGGACGCCGTGAAGCTGACCGTGCCCTGCATCATTCCGATCCGCGCGTGCTTGCCGAGGACGACATGGAAATCGACGGTCGATTTTCCGTCTTTGTCCAGATGCATTTCTTTCTCGCGCACAAAGGTCAGATCGGCAATGGCCGGAGCGAGCGACGGCGTCGTCAGCGCGCTCAGCAGCTTGGGGTCGCCGGTCACGTGCAGCAGCAGCGACTTCTCCTGACCGGCGTTCACCGTTCCGAAATCCAGCAGCGAGGGCTCAAAGGTGAGAAGCGGCGTCAAGATCCCCGTCATTTGCAGCGTCGCCCCCGGCGAAGGCTGGCCCTTCAAATACACCCACACCATTTTGTTCGCCGGTCCCGGTCCCAGATGTCCCGGGTCCACCGACACATGGATGGTGATCGTCTTTCCCGCCGCGATCTGCTCGCCGGGCAGAATTCCATCGGCCACGGCGGCGGTGCAGCTGCACGCCGCCTGCACATGGTCGAGCGTGACCGGCGTCGCGCTGTCGTTGCGCACGGCGAAGTCATGCTGGATCGGCTCAGTCCGCGCGATGCTCAGCGTGCCGAAATCATGGACGGCCAGGCCGGGCGTATCGCTCGTGGTCCCATCCGTTTTGACGATCGTCAGAAGCTGGGCGGGAGCGACCGGGGCTTCCACAGGCGGCGCGGGAGGCGCCGGGGCGGGAGCAAACGGCGCGGGCGCCGGATTGACCGGCAGCGAGCCGGGCGCCGGAGGCGTATTGGCGTGGAGAGCGGCCGGCGCCAGGGCCGTGAGAGCCGCCAGCGTGAGGGCGAATCGTCGGGAATTCATCGTTGGCTATTCCTTTTATTTCTGAACGGCCGGCGCGGCCGCCTGGCGCAGGGCGCCGAGGGTGCGTGAGACGATTACCGTTTCGGCCGCGTCGCGCGGGGCGTCGTCTTTGTGATTGTTGGTGTAACGGATGAGCCCCGCCGAATCGACGACGAAGGCGCGCGGGCATGGGTCGGCGTGGTACAGGTCCGTGGTGACATGCATGCGCTCATCGGTCAGCAGCGTGGTCTGCATCAGATCTAAATTCGTCTCCGCCGCGAACTGCTTCGCCATCCCGGCGTCGCCGGTGAAAACGATCAAAGTCGCCGGCGCGGGCGTCCCGGCGGGCAGCGCTCCGCCGCGCTGAAACTGGCTCCAGAGACGCGCCGCGTTATGGCACCAGGGACAGCCGCAAAAGAAGAAGAGGGTGACGGGGCGTCCTTGAAACTCGGCCAGCGTGCGCGTCTTCCCGCTGGTGTCCGTGAGCGTAAAGGCCGGCGCGGCCTTAGGCGCCGCCGTGACGGCGGCGGGCTTTTTCTTGACCGGCGCGCCATGCGCCGACGCCATCAGCGAACCCGCGATCAGCGAGGTCAATCCAAGAATCCCGGCGGCGTTGCGAATAGACATATGTGTTCCCTGCGTATCGTATTATATCACGCCGCGCAACTTTATCGCCGCGTCCGGGTCTGTGAGAGTAGGAAACACCATCGATGATCAACAGCACGGGCGCCGGCGCGCCCTGGAACCGCGATAGCCTCAAGTCATTGCTGCTGGCGTGCGCCGTCACGGTCGCGCTCTGGTTCGTCCCGCTGGCGTCGCTGGCGCTCTATCCGCTGCGCCTCTTCGTGACGTTTATTCACGAAAGCTCGCACGCCGTCACCGCGCTGCTCACCGGAGGGCGCGTCGCCGAAATCCAGATCGAACCCGACGCTTCGGGCGTCACGCTGACCTACGGCGGATTGGGCCTGCTGATCGTGATGGCCGGCTATCTTGGCGCCGCCGCCTACGGAGCCTGGCTCATTTCTCTGGGCCGCCGCCCGCGAGTCGCCCGAACCGCGCTGTACGTCAGCGCCGCGATCGTCGGCCTCGCCACCGTTCTCGCCGTCCGCCCGTGGCACAACCTCTTCGGCTTCGGCTGGGGCCTGGTCATCTCCGCGCTGCTCATCTGGGCCGGCCGCCGTCTGTCCTCCGTCGCCGCCGAGCGGACCGTGATGTTCCTCGGCGTGCAATGCGTCGCCAACGCCCTGTTCGACTTAAAAACACTCGTCGGTCTCTCCAGCATCCCCGGCGGCGGCCCCACGACCGACGCCGTGCTGATGTCGCAGATAATCCCGCTGCCGCCGGTCGTCTGGGCGACCCTCTGGAGCGCGGCGGCGCTGGGGATTCTGTGGACGGCGCTGCGGCCCTACTGGCGGCGGGGATGATCCCGGCGTTCGCCGCGCCATTTCCCATGTTATAATTGTGTGTATGTCAATTCATGAGCGCCTGCTTCCACTCCCAATCTCATGAAATGCAAAGGATCCTCATGCGTTCTTCCACACCTACACTCGTCAGCCTGATATTACTCATGTCGATGGCCGCCGCGCCTGTGCTCGCCGATGACGCGCAGACGCATCTTCAGAAGGCTAAGGTCGCCGCCGCCCAGCAAAACTGGGACGCGGCCCTGACCGAGCTCGACGCAACGATTGCGATCGACAAAAACAACATCGAAGCCCACTCCGGCCGCGCCATGATGCTGGTAAAGAAGCAGGATCTTCAGGGCGCTATTACGGAGATTGGGCGCGTTTTGGAGATCGATCCGAAAAACGCCGACGCTTACAGCGTGCGCTCAGCGCTTTACCAGCAAACGGGCGACAAGGCAAAAGCAAAAGACGATTATATCGCCTTTTTACGCCTGTCTCCGGCCGAAGCGGACAAACTGCAAGCCGCCGCACAGGCGGCCGCCGACAAACAAGATTGGGCGAACGCCGCGAACTTATGGAGTCTGGTGACCGAAGTCCGTCCCGGCGACGCCAAGGCGCACTATGCGCTGGGAATGGTCCTCAAAAATTCTTACTACACCGTCTTCATGAATAGCAGCGGCCAGCCGAATTTTCAGGAGAATCTGGACAAACTCAAAGCCGACACCAAGGCCAGCTTCGACGCCGCCATCAAGGCCGATCCGAAGTTCGCCCCCGCCTATCTGGCGCAGGACGATCCAGAGGCGATCGCTCAGGGCTTGAAACAGATGCCGGACAACGCGGAACTGCTCGTCGCTCGCGCCCAAATGTCTCTGACCGGCATTCCAAGCGATGACATCATCAAAGCCGCATTGAGCGACTACGATCATGCGATCAAGGTGGATCCCAAAAACGCCAATGCGTTTACCAGTCGCGCCGGGGCGTACCTCTGGGCGAAGAAGTATGATCTGGCTCTTGCCGACACCAAGCGGGCGCTGGAGCTGAAGCCTAACGATTATGAAACGATCGTATTGCGTGGCCTGCTTTACGGTGATCTCTACGATTACGCGCACCAAGCCGCCGAAAATGAGCGAGCGCTCGCCATTAAGCCAAATGACACAGTGACATCTTATAATTATTTCACGGCGCTGACACACCTTCCCGAAAAAGCGCGCGCCCTCCCGATCATCAGCAAGCTCATCGATGGGGAGCCGGCCTCTGTCCTGTATCTGTCGTCGCGCGCGCAGCTCTACTTCGATCTCAAGGAGTATGGGAAAGCGGCGGCGGACGTCGATAAGGTTCTGACGATCGAAGCCGATAACAAACAAGCGCTCGATTTAAAGACCAAAATCGCCGCGGCGCAGAAGTAAAGCTTGACAGGAGGCGCCGGCGTTTCGCGGCGCCTCCTACGTAATCGGCATTGGCGTAACCGCCAGGTCTCCCAGCGTCACGGTATAACCCCGCTTCTCCCCGCCAGCCGCCCACGCCACGACGCACTCACACGCGACGGCGACTGTCAGCAGGACGAGGTTGCGCGCGAGCGGGTAATCACACACGTCATCGTTCGTGGGTGATGGGACGCGATAGCCTTCGTTCCAGAGAACTTCGGCGTAGCCATTGGCGAGCCCGGCGTGCAGGCAGGGAGTGTCCGAAGTCCGGCAATACTCGGTGACGGCCGCGCGGGCGGGGCTGTTGTCGAACGCGTCGATGACGAGCGCGCTTCCCGAAAGCAGCTTGGCGGCGTTCGATACGCCAAGCGTTTCCATGCGTGTTTCGACGGTTACGCCCAGAGCCCGGTAAAGACTGGCTGCGAGGATCTTCGCCTTGCCGGCCCCGATATCGGAACGGTAGTAAGGCTGCGTGGAAAGGTTGCGCTGCTCCACGCGGTCGTGGTCGATCACGCGCAGACGGCCGAAACCCTGACGCGAAAGGCTCTCGGCGATATTCGCGCCCAGAGCCCCCGCGCCGCAGATCGTAACCGGCAGATCGCGGATCGTTCGCATGATCGCATCCGTGCGATACAGCTCTTCATGATAGAGGGCCGATGTCCGGCTCATGTTTTTTCCTTACCAGTACGAATCGTCCCGGCGCTCCATCACGCCGACAAGCGACTGCAAGTCGAAATCGCTGTCCCGGTCGCTCAGACAGATGCCGGAACTGACCACCGTCAGGTCGCTCTTGGCGATGGCGCTGGTGTGGCGTTCGCCGTCGCGCGTGTTCCAGTCGACGACCCAGTAGTCGCCGCGATCCCGGAATTCCTGAAGATCGCCGCCCGCGAAGGCGAGCGCCGCGCCCAGGCGCTCCGCGTCGCCCCGCCGCGCTCGTTCGGCCCGGCGCTGACGCGCCAGCGCTTCAAACCCAGCGGCCGCTTCCGCCGCCATCGCGTACGCCGTGCGCATCTCCGGCGTCAGGCCCGCAAAGCGCAGATCGGCGGGCATGGTCACCGCACGCACCGCGGAGCGCATCTCCTCGGCATGGCGCGGATCGGCGCGCCGATCTTCGTAGGCAAACCACCAGACGCTCCCGCCGCCATGGGCGATCACCTGCTCGAACGGCGCTCCGTCCGTGACCAGATGCGCCACGATGGGCCGCGCCGCGCCCAGCCGCTGGATCATATCCGATTCATTCGCCGGATACGCCAGCCAGGTCTGCCCGCGCAGCGGACGCACCAAACGCACCCGCAGCGCCGGAAGCCGGGACAGATACTCCGACACCTGCGGCAGCGATGCTTCCTCCACGAAACTCGCGCGCCGGGAATCCACCGGCTGAAACACGCCCCACCCTTCGAAGTCGCCTGGCTCCGGAGTAAACGTCTGCACCAGCCTGGCCACCCGAACGCGCACCTGCCCGCCAAGGACGCAGGGGGCAAGGAAGCGAGCGTCTTGGACGCGCGCTTCCTCGGCGGATATTCGGTTGAGAAGGGCTTTGATGTTCATGAGATTTTGCAGAAACGCAACCGTGAGCACTCGTCCCCGGTTATGAAACCCGGGTCTGGGAGATGCTTCGCATCTAACCGTCCGTGCCGGACGGAAGAATTTGAGATCGACAACCGGCATTTGCGTCCGGTACCGGGTACCCCCTGGGTGGTTAGCGCCTTGCGCTCCCAGACCCGGGTTTCATAACCGGGGAATTAACGCCCAGCTACCCCGCCAGCACCGCCGCCGCACAATTCTCTCCGCTGGTCATGGCGCCGTGGATCGAGCTGCTTTCCGTGTATTCGGCGGCGACGTATAGCCCCGGCTGGTCCGTCGTCACGCCCGGCAGCGTTCCGTAGACGCCGGGCGGCTGCGGGAACTGCGAGTACGGGATCCGATAGACGCGTAGCGGCGCGTAGCTCGCGAGGGCGCGGATCGCTTCGCGGTCGCCGGCGTACATCTTTTGCAGGTCGTCCATTGCGGCGTTACAGAGCTGCGTGTCATCCATGGCGGGATCGCCGAGCACGGTGGCGCCGAGCAAGTGGCGGCCCGCCGGCGCGTATCCGGGCGCGACATTGCTGATCTGCTGGGCGTCATTGACAAAGGCGTTCGGGTCGGCGTTCAGGACGAGCTTTTTGCTGTCGCTGAGCGCTTTGTCCCCGGCAAAGTAGATCGTCGCCTTGCCCAGCTCGCCCTCCGGCGTCGGTAAACCCGCAAGACGAGCGGCGACCGGCGCGGGAACGGCGAGCACGACGGCGTCGGCGTCGATCGTCTCTCCACTTTCAAGAACGACTCCCGCTGTGCGGCCATCGGTCTTGCGCAAGCTTTGAACCGGCGCGTTCACTTGAATGGAGTTCGTTTCGCGCAACGGCGCGGCGAGCTGCTGGGTGACGGCGCCCATGCCGGCCGACGGCACGGCGGTCTGGCCGGTGCTGAGCATCCGGAAGTAAAAGCGAAACGCGGCCGCCGTCGTCGAGAGGTCCCGTTTTAATAAGACGCCCCCATAGAAAGGGCGAAAGAAAACGTCGATGGTGACATCGTGAAAGCCCTGGGCTTTCAGATAATCATAAGTCGATTGATCGTCGGGCTCGTGCGGGTCGAAACCGCTGCCGATCCCTGACAGCGACTGCGAAAGTTGCAGCGTGCGCAGCTTATCCGTGACCGGGATCGACAGGTTCGCGGCGGCGCCCGCCACATCGGCCCATTTCTTATCGCGCAGCGGGTCGGTCAGCACGCTCTGGCGGCCATCCTTGCAGATGATGGCGCCCGGATCGAACGCGCGCAGGTCCAATGCGGCGAGATCCAGATTGCGCTTCACCGCCGGGTAGGCGTCGAAGAGAACCTGGAAGCCCCGGTCCAGCGTAAACCCCTCGACCACATCCGAACGCACCCGGCCGCCAACATCGTCGCTCGCTTCCACGACAACCACGTCCGCGCCGCCCGCTTGCAGATGACGCGCGCACGTCAGCCCCGCCAGCCCCGCCCCCACGATACATACCTTCATAAAAATCCCGTTCCCTTCTGGGTGATCGCAGAAGAGTTAGGGGGCCGAGGGCAGGTTTCCTGCCTCGGCAACAATTAACGATCGCGAATACAAGCCGCCTAGTCCAGCCTCTCGCCCCGCCGAAATCCGAGCCGGCCATCGCCGTCTTCAAGTTCCGCCATCGCTTCGGGCGTGCGGGTCCGCTTCAGGTGCTCACGCATCTCGACGATCTGACTCAGCACCGCGTCGGCGAACGCTGTATCGAGAACGATCGCCCCTTCCTGGGCGCGCTGGAGGGCCGCTGAAACCAGAACTTCCTTGAGATACGCCGGCGTAAATCCCTCCGTCCGCTGGGCGACCTGTGAAATCAGCCGTTCCACATCCACCTCCGGTAAGATCTTGGAAGCCAGGTCCGGTCGGCTCAGGACATACCGGCAATAAGCAGCGCGCTCCGCCTGAGCGGGAAGACCGATATGAAACACGCGGTCAAAGCGGGATGGACGCCGCAGCAGCGCCATGTCGATCTTCTCCGGATGATTGGAAGACGCGATCACCAGCACTCCGTGATTGCTCCGAAAGCCGTCCATCTCGTTTAAGAAGATCGTGCGGTTGAACTCGTTGATCAAGCCATCGACATCCTCGAAGGCGAGAATACAGGGAGCGAGCTTACGAGCGCGCTTGAAAATCGATTTGATCGCTTCCTCGTTTTCGCATTCACTCAGGTCGCGGACATAGAGAAACGGAAGCACCGGCAGCGCCGCCGCCGCTGCTTTGCAGATCATGGTTTTGCCTGTTCCTGGAGGGCCGACCAGCAGGACGCCGCGCCGCCAGGCAAATCCAAGCGCGTCATACGCTTCCCGGCTGCCGGCAAATCCTTCGATCGCCTCACGCAAACGCGTCATCATGTCCGGAGCGAGGATAATGTCGTCCCACGTCACCTTCCCGATCTCTTCATCCAGGTCGCTGGCATGCTCCCAGCCGCTGGCCCAGCGCAGGCTTCGTCCCGCCGGCCGTTCGGAGTACTCCGTGATCGCCGCCGAGAACTCACGGAGCAGATCCGAATCGGCCGACAGACAGATGATTTCCAGCCCCCGGTTGGAAGAGGGCGTCAGCACAAACTCCAGAGACCGATCCCCCCATTCCACGGAGAACCAGCCAAAGAGGTGATGGCTTTCGGCGCCGGCGCGCGACTGATAGAGATGGGGCGCGGACAGAAGACTTCGCACCCCCAAGCACTGTTTGTCCAGAAAACGCATGAACATGGTGCGATCTGGCCACATGGACAACGTAGCGAACTCAGGCCGCCGCATCCGAAGCGCATGGATCAGCGCATCGCCATGTTCGTCGTAGTCGAATCCCCGCAAGGCCTCGTTCATAATCTCATCGCGCCACGAAAGCGCCGCCGGTTCGGCGTGCGCGCCGTTTCGATGTAAAGTTGTTTCTAAAGTGTTCATGATTAACTGCTATATCGATTTTCGCGCGGCGCTCGGTAAAGAGAAAAGGCCCTCACCCCCCGGCCCCCTCTCCCAATTCTGGGAGAGGGGGAGTCAGAGGTTCAGAATTCTATTGGATCAAAGATCCAAATCTTACTCCTAACCCTCTCCCCGAATGAAGAGAGTTGGCGCAGGGCCGGGTGAAGGCCTCTTCTCACCACTCATCCCGCTCCGGCAGCGGCGTGTCCAGGATCTCCATCAGGAGCTCCAGGCGCGACGGCCGCGTGAGCAGCGGGACCAAGTTGGGCAGCGCGTAGTAGTCGCCGGCGAAGGTGAAGGTGTCCACCGTGACCTGTTTCTCCTTGAGCTTGTTCTCTACCCAGTTTCCCGCGCGGCCGACCTTGACGATCACGACGCTTGGAGCGACGTTGAGGTCGCGCTTGTACGCTTCGTAGACGTCCGCGAAGTACGGCGCCGTGTTTTCGCCCTCGTCGGTGACGAGGATGATCTGCTCGGCGACCTGCTTCTTCAAGCGCATGGTCTCCAGCGCGCAGCCGACGCTTGTGCCGCCGCCGGCCTTGATGAGCTGGAAGGCGCGCTCCCAGTCGCTCAGCTCCGCGCCCTTCGCCGTGACGGGATACGCCAGCGTGTCGAATGCGTAGACCCAGAGGCCCGCTTCGGCGACGCCGGAGATCATCGCGGCGATCCGCTTGCCCAGTTCGATCGCGCAGTCCATCGATCCGGACTTGTCGACCAGCAATGCCGTGGAGCGCTTGATGGTTCCGCGCGTCTTGATCTGCGTGTCGGCGATTTTAGACAGCCGCGCCGCCGTCTCCGTGTCCAGATCCGCCGCATCGGCGGCGACCTGGGTTTTGAAGACGGACACGCGACCGTGCGTCTCAGCCTGCTTCAGCTTGTCGTCAATCAGCGCCTTGACATCCGGATGGTCCATCGCGCCCCGCGCCTTCAGCGACTTCAAGTTGTTGATGACCTCCTGGGGAGACATCGACGCGATTAACGCGACGAGCACCACCGGGGTCACCTTCGACACCGCGCCGATCGCGACCGTATACGGAATCGCATGCTCGACAATCATCTGCGCCTGCGCCTCCGGCGTTTCCGCCTTCGCGATCTGCTTCAGCGTATGCGCCAGACTGTCCTCGGGCGGCGCGGCGCCGAACAAGATCTCGTTGGCGCGGACGCCCGGCGCGATATGCAATGTGGCGTACAGGTGCTTCATCGCCTTGCGGCCCCGCAGCGCGGCCCGGTCGAACTGTTTCGGGTCCCGCTCGCGGCGGCGCAGATAGCGCGCAACCGCCGTCCGCGCCGAGCGCGGCGCTTTGCCCAGGTGCTGCTTCAGGAAGTCCACCACCCGCGCCACCTGATACGGCGGCAGATCCTGAAGCAGCATATAGCCCGCCTCACGATGCTCGCCGCTGTCGCTCGCGAGCAGGTTGCCGATGAAGACTTCCTTGTGGTCGCGCACGTCGCCGTTCCGCTGATACCAGACAGCGAGATGACCGTAGAAAATCGGATCCAGCCCGCGCATCTCCTTATGCCCATCCGCCACCTTCGCCAGCTCGCGGTGCGGCGTGGTCAGCAAGCTGTTCAATATTTCCAGGCGCAGATCGCGCTCGAATTTCTGCATGTCAAACCTCCCTGTATCGCAATAATTTCTTTTCAATCGTCAAAAGTTTCTCCCGCGCAAGTCGACGTCGCTGTTGCATGAGACGCATTTGGTATGCGTCGAGGGCTGTTGCAGAGCCAGTTGAGTATGTAAGCGGCGTGCGTTGGGGCGCGGGAAAACCATGTCTTTTTTTGAAGCGCGCGCAAGTACGGAAAGCAGTTTTTTCGGTGCTCTATCCACTGAGCTACAGGCCCTTTCGGGCCTGGAAGGATTCGAACCTCCAACCCCCGGCTCCTTAAGCGTATGTATGCTTTCACCATCGGGGCGCGCGCCCCGCTCATCTTTCGATAGAATATTCACTTCCCCCGCGCAAGTCCGAAACGCTGTTTGTGTACTCTATCGAGCGCGCTTTCTTCTACGCCACAGCGGTTTCCCGCCGATGGGACTTGAACCCATGACCTCTCGGATCGGTTAAGTATGTAAGCGTCACGCGTCAGGGCGCGGGGAAATATTGTTATTTTGTTGTTTTGTTATTTCATAATTACAATTCATTTCACAAGGCGAGCCTATCAAATGCCTGGTTCAGCTCTTCTTCGCTCTCTGGCCACCGTTCAACGATCTCATCCACATGGTCGATCAGCATCTTCAGCGCGTTCGTGGGCGCAAGCAACTGATCAAAAACGCTTTGATTTTCCGGCGCCATGCTCCAATTGGAAACCAGAAAATCGTCAAATGTTTCTGTTCCCGCCGCCAGCTTCGCGATGAGTATTCGGAAGCTGGCTCGTGTCGAAAACCGCTCGCTCTGCTCCAGCCGGCTTAGTAACGGCTCGATGGGCGCATCGAACGCCGTAAGAAACGAAAGGGCTTTTAAGAGGCTCCAGGAACTATCCTCATCCGTTTCGTCCAAGTCATCTTCGAGAATAGCTTGACCAAGATGGAATAACGCCGTTCTCGCCACGTCATCCATTTCTGTTTCCATCTCTTCCGGAAACATCAGCATGTTGTTGAGTTTCACTCTGGCCGCGACCAAAAACAGTTTTGGCAATCCCAAGGCAAGACTTCCGCAATTGTGCTGCGCCACCTCCAGCAGCCTCGGAACGTAATAAGCGATCTCATTCCAGCGCCCAAAACACGTGCAGCCATTCCAAAAAATCGGCCGCAAATCATCTTCCGATAGCGTATTCACAGGACGAGCGATAAACGCCTTGACTTCGTCTTCCCGATAGCACTGCGGGCAATACCAGATCGTCCCCGGCTTAGGGCGTCTTCCGAATACCTTTCGCACTTCCGCCATCGCCTTGTCCACGCGGGCGCCCATGATCTTTACTCCGACACAGCGATGCGCGAGTTTATGGCGTTGACAAGATAGTCAAATGCGTAATCGACGTGATACTGGTCCTCCGGCGCGAGACGGTTCACATCGTCGACATTTGCTAAAAAAGAACACTCAACGACTCGCTTGGCTCCAATAATGCGTCAAACGCCTTTTGATTCCTCGGCGGCATTTTTTTTCGCTTCGGCTGGAGCAATGCTTGCTTCGCCACGAAGAGGCAATAATTGGCGCGCACCTGTGGATGTTCGCTGACGCCCAGATGAGCAAAGAGCGGAGCGAGCGATCCATCAAATGCTCCCAGACACGCGATGGTTTCATCGATATAACACGACGAATCTCCCTCGCTTTGCTCCATTGCTTCTTCCAGATGTGCGCGCATCGCCGCCAAAATCGCGTCTCGCTCCTCAGGACACATCGTTTCCTCTTCCAGCGCACGCACAAGCATGGAAAGGAAGTCCTGTCCCCCCACATACCAATCATTGAAGCAAATATCCAGCAGCCAGGGAATATAGTACGCAAGCTCCTCCCAGCATCCGAAGCAGCGGCATCCATCCCACAGGATCGGTCGAAATTCCTGTTCCCCCATCCGCACGGGATCGAGAGACAAAAACTGCTGGATATCTCGTTCGTCGTAGCACATGCGGCAATGGCCGATGGTCCGTGGTTTCGAGCGGTGCTTGAACGCCGCTCGTAACTCCACCATCGCCTTGACCACGCGGACGCCCATCATCATCCCCTGACTCATCATATCGAAAACGAAGCGCGCGCAAGTTCGAAAAGCAATTGTTTGGCGCTCTACCACTGAGCTATAGGGCCACTTAAGCGGCCCCAGAGGGGTTCGAACCCTCGACCTCCCGCTTAACAGGCGTATGTATGCTTTCGCAGTCGGGGCGCGCGCCCCGTTTCTTTTTCGATCAGCCGTAGACGGCTTCCGGGCGGACGATCAGGTCACCGCCTGCGGTGCGGTCGATGACGTAATCTTTCAGGCGATCGACGCCGACATCGAACCGGCCGGCGAGGCGGGCGCGGATCTCGGTGTCGGACAACGCGGCGGTGATATTCAGTTCCCGCTCGGTCCAATCGTAGGAGCGGCCTTCAAAACGTACGTGAACCATGATTTCCATCCTTTCCGGCAAGTTCTTAGCAATCGGCAGGCAAAAATAAAACACACTCGAAAAAACAAAAACGCCCCCTCGGCACGGTGAATGTGCAGAGGGGGCGTTCATTTTCAAAACGTCCCGGGGAGAAATTCTGACAACGTTTAGGAAGCCAGTTCTCCTTTCTCTGCACCCGCATCAATACCTTCCGTAGTGACGGGCTGCGACGGTCGCAGGGTCTCCACGGAATACACTCCAAATGGCCTTGGGGCGGCATTATTCAATTGGACATTGATATTGAGCATTGCGATTTTACGATTCTATTTGCGGCCCCGACTGGCGGCTGGCCGGCAATTGAGGACGATTATACACGGGGTGTTCCAAGAATGTCAAGGGCTGCGCAAATTTATTTTCGAGACAATAAAAAAGACGAAAACCACACGAATACAAACGGATGATCGGCAATCAACATCCGTACCGCAGCAATACCATTTCGACCTGCGGCCAGTACTCTTCGCCAAAGGTATTGAGGTGGAAGAGGAGCGGGTAAAGCTGGTGCAGCGGGCGGCGGAGCAGGTATTCTCCGGGCAGTGGGTATGCACTTTGGTAGGCTTCGATGAACCCAGGCGGGAAGCCGCCGAAGAGCTGGATGTAGGCCAGTTCGATCTCCCGGTCGCCGTAGTAGACGGCGGGGTCGATCACGATGGCCTCTTCGCCGCTTTGCAGGAAATTGCCGCTCCAGAGGTCGCCGTGCAGAAGGCAGGGCAGCGAACGGGAGTCGGCGAGGATCGTGTCGACTTGATCGACGAGGCGGCGCAGGCGCGCTTCGCGGTCGCCGGGCAGGCGGCCGAGGCGCAGGGCGATAGCAAGTTGGGGGAGCAAACGGCGCTCGCGGTAGAATTCCGGCCAGGTCATGCGCCAGGCGTTCGGCTGGGGAAGCGCGCCGATGTAGTTGTCGCGCTCCAGGCCGAAGAGGCCGTTTTCCGAGGTCGTCGTCTGGTGCTGCCGGGCGAGCGATTCGCCAAAGCGCCGTGCGAATTCGGCGATATCTCCGGGCAGAGGATCGATATACTCCATCACGAGGAATGAAGGAATAATAACAGACTCTTGTTCTCCATCAGGGAGCGGCAGGGGGCGCGACGCGGCGTCGGAGACGGCGAGGATTTTGGGAACGCGCAATGCGCCGGCGGCGCGCAGTCGCTCCAGACCATCGGCTTCCGAGGCGAAGAGGCCCGGAAGCGCGCCTTCGTTCCACTTGACAACCAGGGGGCCGAACGGCGTTTCGATGCGCGCAGCCTGGTTGATCATGCCGCCCGGCAGCGGAATCGCAGCCTGGGGCGCGGCGCCCAGAATCTGGGTCACGGCCTCATGCAGTACGGGAGGAAGCGTGTTCACAGGCCATGCTCCTCGCGGATGTGCGCCAGCAGACCGTCGGAGGCGGCCGTTACGAGCGCGTAGGTTTCCTCGAAGTTGCCCGTGTAGTAGGGATCGGGGACTTCGGTGACGCCCACCTGCGGCGCAAAACGGAGAAACGGGACGACCTCGGCGCGGCCCGGGCCGATCCGCTTCACGTCCGACAGATTCTGATCGTCCATCGTGACGATGTAATCGAACGTGTCGAGATCGCGGCGAGTGATCTGCCGCGCCCGGCCATTGTAACTCACGGCGTTCTTCGCCAGAATCCGCCGCGTGCCGGAGTGCGCCGGCTCCCCGGCGTGCCAGTCGCCAGTGCCGGCGCTGTCCGCCTCGATCTCGGCGCTTAACCCCGCCTCATGAATTTTATGCGCGAACACGGCCTCCGCCATCGGCGAACGGCAGATATTGCCCAGACAGACGAACAAAACACGGATCATAACCCATCGAACCTCACGAGAGTATTTTGATTATTTTCGATCAAAGATCAAGACAGCCAGGCGAATGAATTCGCGGCTAAAAGTACGGTCACCCGCCTTCGCGGGTTCAGAATTTTGCGCCGCAGGCGCTTCTCTAAATGCCGTAGGCTCCGAAGTCCCCGAAGGGGGACGGCCGTACTTGGAGGCGCGAATTCATTCGCCGGCCTTCTGACGCACTCGATTACGTCTTTAATCGCTTCTATTTTCGATCAAAGATCAGCAAGGACACAGCCTGGCGGGGCAGGTCGAAGCGCGTTTCCAGGCGGCCGCTGTCCACGGTGACGGACTGGGGATCGCGCAGCGGCGTGAGCTGACCTGCCTTTTCCAATTGCGCGTACTGCGCGGGGGTCGGCTCTTGCGGGGAGCCAAGGTCTTTCCAGACGGTGAAGGCGTTGCTGTGGCGCTCGTCGATACGGTAATGCGTCAGGGTGACGGCGCCGTCGCCCCAGGGCAGATCGCGCAGGCGCAGTTCGACGGAGGCGGGGGCGCCGGGAACGTCGTCGTCATGATAATGCCAGACGAGGACAGTAAGCCGGTCGCCGTCGCGCGCGGCGAGCGCGGAGATGTCCGGGGTGAGACGAACGCCGTGTTTACGGATCGCTTCCAAGCCCGCATCCGCCGAGCTTTCGACGGCCAGACGATCGCCGCTCATTTTGCTCATCATCCGGAAGACGCTCAGGACCGGGAGATCGATCCCATTGGTCGCAAGCTGGCGAAAGCCCGCGAAGTATGGGACGTCTTCGAAGGTGAACGCCCAGGTGACCGCGCCTTCCAGGTTCACGCCGTGCTTCGCAGCGAGGTCGTGCATCCGGGCGAAGGCGGCGGCCGTGTAGGAGGAGTAGAGCGTGCTGTTGCGGTAGCCCAGCTGCGGCCCCTGGCAGGCGGCGCAGCCGTCCGGATCCGCTTCGCCGATCACAATCGGCGTTCTCTTGTATTCGGGGAATGAGGCCACGACGGCGAATGCGCCGTCGATATCGTTAAACTCGTTGGACAGCCCCATGCGGACATGGCTGTCCGTGAAGCCGGGGTAGCCCTTGGCGTGGAAGGAGAGGAAGTCTAGCGGCGATCCAATCTTGCCAGTCGCGGAGTTCGTTCCGCGCGCGCAATGCTCCAAGAATTTATGCAGAAAATCCCCGCCGGCGCCGCCCGCCACTTCCGGGCCGCCGACACGCGCCGTCGGGAGCGCGCGGCGCACGCCGTCCACCGCAAAGTCGTAAAGCTTGCAGTATTCTTCAAAGGTCCCGCGCCAGTAGCCGATGTTCGGCTCGTTCCACACTTCCCAGTACCAACTCTCGACCTCGGCGCGGCCGTACTTCTCCACGCAGTGCTTCGTCCATTGATAGATCAGCTCGCCCCACTTGACATAGTCTTTGGGCGGATACGCCCAGCCGGTGTAGATCTCGTCGTACTTCGCGGCGGGCGTCCAGTGATGCCGGTACGGCACCGGGTGGGTCGACATTGCCTCCGGCATAAATCCGATCTGGACATAGGGCTTTACGCCGCGCTGGAGGCCGGTGTCGAAGATATGATCGACGATTGTCCAGTCATACACGGGGTTGCCGGCGGCGTCCTCGGTATAGGCGTTGGTCGATCCCCACTTCAGCGCCGGGGTCCCGTCGCCGGTCGTCAGCAGATTATGCGTGCGAAAGTAGACGTGCTTTGGCTTCAATGCCCCCAGTTCGCCGATCAGCTTCGCGCCGTTCTTCATCGTACTGTAATTGGGTTCGTCGGCGCCGAAGAACCGCCAGATCGGATGCAGATCGCCCAGCGAATGCGCGGCGTCGATGCGAATGGTGACGGGAAACGCGGCGGAGGGCGCATCGGGAGTCGCGGCGGCTTCCGCGCCGAACACAGAAGCGGCAAGACACATTCCGAACATTTGGATGACCTCACGACGGGAAATGGTTTGGGGGAACGACATGGTGCGGCAACCTCAGCGTGCGCCTTCGGCGAAAGCGACTAGCGCGGGTATTATACCAGGCCCAGGCAGATCATGTTTCACGATCCTGAGGGAACATCATGGCAATTGCATCTATATCTAACATATTTAACTCCAGCGAATTCGGAGCCGGCGGTTATCGTTTGCGTCAGAAGGCCGGCGAATTCATTCGCCGGCCTTACTACCGAATCCGCCGGCGGTTTTTCATGTCGATTGCCTCATGAAATCGGCAAAATGCATCCATCGCCAGCAGAGCCTAAGGTTTTGCGGCAATCGGGCGCGGTCCGTAGAACTCGATCTCGCTGATCATACACTGGGTTCCGTCCTTGCCCAGAAAACGCAGGAATTGGTAGGGCTTCGCGCCGTGCAGGGTCACATCGTTCCAGCCGAGATGGGGACGCTTTTTGACCGTATAAAGCGTCTCATAGGCGCTGTCCGTCCCCACATTCGATCCCTGGAACTGGCCGCCGACCAGATCGCTTTCGGAGTAAGGCTTGGGATAGAAACGAATCCGGGTGATGGCGGAAGGCTGGCCGGGCGGCAGGGCGATCCCGACGCTGTTGGCGGCGGCGGGGTCGTCGACGAGGCATGTGCCGACATCGCCGTCGAAGGCGTTGGCGGCCAGCAGCCACGGCGGTTCGCTCGGATTGCCGTGGCTGAAGACCGCTCCCGTCAGAAGCATTTCGCCGGGATCGATCTTGGGCGCCGCCCCCTCCACCGTGATCGTCTTCTGCATGAGATTGTTTCCGGGATCGCTCTCGGTGATGCGCCCCGTGTCGTTGACATACGCCTCCAGCGGATAAGCGCCCTCCATCGGACGCCAGGGGTAGCCGTGCGTCCCGCCGTTGGTGCGCAGGGTCACGCTCTGGCCGGGCGCCAGGGAATGGCTGTCGGTGTTGGAATAGAGAACGACGCTGTCGCAGTAAGTCACGAAGAAGCCGACGCCGATGATCTTGCCCTCGGGCGTGGGAGCGTCGCCGCGATTGCGAACCGTCACCTCGGCGGACACCGGTTCGCCGGCCCTGGGATGCTCGGGCATCCAGTGGAAATCGGTCACCACGAGGTCGGGGCCATGCCCAGCGAGAAACGTCGAGCTGCTCGCGTCGGAAACGACGATAGATCGGGAGAACGTGTTGTTGACGAAATCCGTTTCCGGAAACCGATGGGAATCGTTAACCGTCGCCCACACTCCATCCGGGTGCTCGCCGCCGGTCGCCAGCCATGTCGCCTTGCCGTCCGCCCCGCCGTTGGAGGTCAGAACCACCGACTGCCCCGGCGCAATAGAGTGCGAGAAAGTATCCGACCAGTTGACGGGGTTGTTGTGGTCGACGCCGAAACCGACGCCGCAGACCACGCCCTCTGGAGTAGCGACAGCGCCCACGTTCTTGACGGTTACACGGAAGGTGACGGGATCGCCGACTTTCGGCTGCTCCGGGGACCAGGACAAGTCCGTGATCACCAGATCGGGCAGCAGCGCCTCCGATTCGCGTGTGTGGGCCCATATCGCCGAAGCAGAAAGCAGGGAAACGGACGCCAGCAGGAGAGTACGAAATCGCATCATTTGCCTCCAATGCCATATATTCAGTACATGCGACCTCTTTTCGACGCAAAGCGTAACAACTCCTGTATTACGTAGTATATTGCGCAGAATATATTTTATTGCTTCCTATACTACGTAATATTAGTTCAAAAGCGACGAATCAGCACTGAGTTCGAGCGCCTGGAAGCTGGGAAGCAGGCGCCGCCGGGGAACGCGGGGCGAGTGTGTAGTGGTACAATAGAGTGTGCACTCTCAGCGCGGCGCGGCGGCTTTTGGGGAGCGCCGGAACGAAACCCATGAAACGACTAAATTTCACGTTTGACGATGAGACATCCGAGCTGCTGGATCAGATCTCGGAAGCCTACTATCACGGCAACAAATCGCTCACGGTGCGGGCGGCTCTAGAGTCGCTGGCGACCCACCTCGGGCACGCCGGCTGGGTGATCTCCGGATACGCGCCGCTGCTGCTGGATCATCAGGAAAACTGCCATTCCTGCGGCAAAACTTACCCCGAAGGCGATATCCTTTACCGTCCGGTGTTCAAGCGCGGACACGCGCCGGGCGCGCTCGAAAATATCCCAAAAGAAGACTGGCTCGACTGCCCCACATGCGTCGAACAGCGGCCCTCGTAATGAGCATTTCCCTCACAGGCAGGCGCCCGAAGGGCGTTCTTTTCGATCTGGACAACACGCTCTACGACCGCGAGGCGGCGTTCGACCGCTGGCTGATCTGGTTTCTGGACGAGGTTCTGAAGCTGGAGGGCTTGGAGGAGCGCGCGGCCCTGACAGCGGAGGTCGCCGCGATGGACGCGCGCGGCTACGGCTCGAAGCGGGCGATCTTTCAGCGGCTGCGCCAGCGCTATCCCGCGCCGCCCGGCATGCCGGCGCCCTCGGTCGAGATATTTTACGACCAATTCTTCACGCAGATGCGGGTGGAGCCCGAGACACGAGCGCTGCTGGCCGCTCTGCGCGACGCCGATATCCCCTACGGCATCGTCACCAACGGCTCCCGAATCCAGGCGCGCAAGATCACGGAGATGGGATTCGATAAAGGAACGGACTGCGTCTTCGTGTCCGGCCTCGTGGGATGGGACAAGCCGGCCGGCGCGATCTTCGAGATGGCGGCGCGTAAGCTGGACCTCCCGCCTTCGGAGATCCTCTTCGTGGGCGATCACCCGCACAACGATATCTGGGGAGCGCGCGAAGCGGGAATGCGGACGGCGTGGCTGCATCGCGGCCAAACCTGGCCCGCCGAGACGTGCGGCGCCCCGCCGGAGATCGTTTTGGACCGCGTGGAAGATCTCATTCCCCTATTCGCCTAATCCGTAGGTTAGGCTTTGTTCGGCAATTTTCACTGGGCGCCATGTCGGCGGCTTTGCGCCCGATAACACGATGCTGGCGTTGGAACCAACAAAAGCCTATCCCTCGGATCAGTACCACAGCCCCAGCGTTTTCCCATCGGCCTTGGCGCCGTAGTAATAATGCCCGTGGAAGCTTTTGGTTTCCGCGTCGTAAGCGCCGTCGAAGATCAAGGGAAGATTGGGATAGTACCGGGCGTCCTTTGATGTCGCCCGCAAGTGGATCACGCCCGCCGCCGTGACGTTTCCCGTCGCGGTGTAGTGTCCGACAAAGAAATCACAGGGCTGGTCCGGCCCCGCGCCCGCTCCTGGGCGGCGGACCTGCTGATCCATCTCCCCCGTCGCCGTCACCGCGCCCGATTTGTCGATCTTCAGCGTCCAGGTTCCGATCTCACTGACGATCAGGTCGGTCTTCGCGCAGTAGACCGGACGGCTTCCCGCCCACGGCGAATCCGCCGCCCGCGCCGGCGGCGCTGCTGCGAGCCAGAAGCACAAAAATACGGCCGGCGCGAAAACCGCCGGGCCGATCTGGAGCCGGAGCAATGGAACACGATAATGCATGCATTCCCCCAGCCGGGCTGCCGACGGCGTCTCGGAGACGCCGCGGGCGGAGCCCGGCCGATCAAGCGTAAGTGCTTGTGGCTTGCTGCAATAATCGTACCATACCAAGCGGCTTCCGCAAAACAGGTATTTCCCGCAGGTCAGCGAGCGACGGTCAAATACTGCACGCTGAATAGTTCATTCGGATCCGTCCAGAAGTTCTGGATTTCAAATCCGGCGGACCGAGCGAGCTCCGCGAACTCCTCACGGCTGTATTTGTACGAGCACTCCGTATGGATCGTCTCGCCGGCCGCGAACGTCACGGCGCTTTCGCAGATCGCGACCGTCTGGTCCTTTTGGCTGACCAGATGCATCTCGATCCGCCCCAGCTCCTCGTTGTAGAAGGCGTGGTGCGCGAAATCGTCCAGCACGAACGCCCCGCGCAGTTCTTGATTGATTCGGTCCAGTACGTTCAAGTTGAACGCGGCGGTGACTCCCTTGGCGTCGTTGTAGGCGGCGTGCAGCACGGCGGGATCTTTTTTGAGATCGACGCCGATCAGCAGCCCTCCGCCCTCGCCGCAAAGCTGGGCGATCTGCGTGAGGAAGAACTGGGCCTGACGCGGGTGGAAGTTGCCGATCGTGGAGCCGGGGAAATACGCGACGGTGCGCGAAACCGGGCCCGACGGCTCCGGAAGCGTAAAGGACGCTGTATAGTCGGCGCAGACGGGCAGAATCTCCAGCCTGGGATACCGGCGGCGCAGTCCTTCGGCGGTCTTCTGAAGGTGGACTCGGGAGATATCGACCGGGACGTAGGCGGCCAGGTGGGGAGCGCTGTCCAGCAAAATTCGGGTCTTGGTGCTGCTGCCGCTGCCGTACTCCACCAGGCGGCAATCGGGACCGAGCAGCGCGGCCATCTCGGCGGCGCAGCGCTCCATGATCGCGGCTTCCGTGCGGGTGGGATAGTATTCGTCCAGCTCGCAAATCTCATCGAAGAGCTGCGAGCCGCGCTCATCATAAAAATACTTGCAAGGAAGAGTCTTCACGGGCATGGTCAGTCCCGCAATGACCTCGGCGTAAAAGTCGGCGACTTCCGAGTCGCCAGCGTGCGCGGCGGCGCGCGTCCTCTCTAAGAGCGGCATGTGTCGTCCTTTGCTAGTCGGATCCCCATCAACTGCCATCGGGCGTCGGGAGAGAAGAAGTTGCGGTACGTGGACCGGATATGCGTTTGCGAAGTGGCGCAGGAGCCGCCGCGCAGAACGTACTGGCTGGACATAAACTTGCCGTTATATTCGCCCAGCGCGCCCGGCGCCGCGCGATAGCCGGGGTACGGCGTGTAGGGACTTTGCGTCCACTCCCACACATCGCCGAACATCTGGCGCAGGCCCGGCGCGTCGCCGGTCAGCGGGACGGGGTGGAAGCTCTCGCTTTCGACGAAGTTGCCGTCCCTGGAAACGGTCCGTGAGGCGACCTCCCACTCGGCTTCCGTCGCGAGACGCGCGCCGGCCCAGGCGGCGTAGGCTTCGGCCTCGAAGAAGCTGACGTGGCAGACCGGCTCCGAGGGGTCCACCGGACGCGGGCCGGACAGCGTCATCTGCACCCAGCTTCCGTCGCCCGCGCGCTCCCAGTAGAGCGGCGCCTCCCAGCCGCGCGCCTGCACGATGCCCCAGCCTTCGGCGAGCCAGAACTCGGGGCGTCGGTAGCCGCCGTCCTCCATAAACGCCAGATACTCCCCAGCGGTCGTCAGGCGCGACGCCAATTGGAAGGGCTGTAAAAACGTCTGATGGCGCGGGCCTTCGTTGTCGTAGGAAAAGCCTTCGCCGTCGTGGCCGATCCAATCTAAACCGCCCTCGAACGCGACCCAATGTAACGCGGGGACGGTCGGCGAAGGCGGGGTCTCGCGCGAACGGTAGACCGGCAGCAGCGGATTTTCAGAAAACATGTGCTTGAGGTCGGTCACCATCAGCTCCTGGTGCTGCTGCTCGTGATGCAGACCGATCTCGATGACACTTGCCATCGACGCCATCTGCTCCGGCGAAGCGCCGGCGAAGAAGGCGCGCATCGCCTCGTCCACATGGGCGCGGTAGGTGTAGGTCTCATCGACCGTCGGCCGCGAGATCAGGCCGCGCTTGGCCCGGCAGTGCCGGTCGCCGACGCTGTTGTAATAGGAGTTGAAGAGGAAGTCGTACTGCGCGTGCGGGGATCGATAGTCGGGATCGACGGCTTTGAGGACAAAGGTCTCAAAGAACCAGCTTGTGTGCGCCAGATGCCACTTGGCCGGACTGCAATCCGGCATGGATTGGATGGCGTAATCTTCCGTGACCAGCGGCGCGCAGATCTTTTCCGTGAAGGCGCGTACGGTTTCGTATTGGCCGGCGAGCGCGGCGCACGGCCGTTCCAGGGTGGCGGCGAGGGAAGACGACATACAGGTTGACCTTTCTATCGTAGTGCGTATCGCATGTCAGCAATTCATATCGCAATTAATCGAGCGTAAGAAAGAGGTTATTCAGCGATTCCAATAACGTCGGGTGCGCGAAAACGCCGTCGCGCAGCGCCGTGTAGGGCAATTTTCCCATCATGGCGATTTGCAGCGCGCCCATGACCTCGCCGCCATCCAATCCCAGGATCGCGGCGCCGAGGATCTGGCCGCTGTCCGTATCGACCAGCGCCTTCATAAAGCCCCGGCTCTCATCGGTCTCCAAAGCCCGCGCCACGCTGGACATCGGCAGCTTCGCGACTCTGTAACTTCGGCCCTGCGCCTTCGCTTCGGTCTCGGACAGGCCTACACGGCCCAACTGCGGGTCGATAAACATCGTGTACGGCGTCGGCCGGTCTTGTACCGAGCGGCTCCCGCCGTCGAGTAAGTTCGCCTTTAAGATCCGAAAATCGTCGTAAGAGATATGGGTGAACGCCGGGCCGCCTTTGGCGTCGCCCATAGCGTAGACACCGGAAACGCTGGTTTCGAGCCGGTCGTTCACAATAATATTTCCCTGCGGATCCAGCGCGACCCCGGCGGCTTCGGCGCCCAGCCGATCCGTGTTGGGCCTGCGCCCGGTCGCAACCAGCAGATGCGATCCGGACAGGATGCGCTCCGCGCCATCGACCGTCACGGTCAGCCGCACGCCGTCCGCGCCGCCTTCGACATGCTGCGCCGCCGCGTTCAGCAGCACTTCGATTCCATCCTCGCGGACAATCTTCAGCACCTCATCCGTCACGTCTTTGTCTTCGCGCCCCAGCAGATGACCGGACCGCTGCGCGATCGTCACCTGGCTGCCAAAGCGACGGAACATCTGTGCGAATTCGAGCGCAATGTACCCTCCGCCTAAGACTAGTAAATGCTCGGGAACGGAATTCAGTTCCATGATTGAGGTGGAATCTAAAAAAGGAATTTCGCGCAGTCCCGGCAGGTCCGGCGGCGCGGGCCGCGCGCCCACATTGAGCACCACGACGCCGCCCGTCAGGAGCCGCTCCCCGCCCTCGCGCAGCGCCACGGCGATCTCCTTCGGCCCGGTAAATCGCGCCTCGCCGTAGATCAGGTCGAGCCCCTGCTGCGCCGCGAGCTTATGCTCCGATCCGCCGCGAAAGTCCTTCACGATCGCCCGCTTGCGCTCGCGGACCACCGACAGATCCACCGACACCGGCCCCGCGCCGACCCCATAATCGGCGGCGCGGCGGGCCAGATACGCCACGCGAGCGCTCGCCACCATCGTCTTGGTCGGAGTGCATCCGACATTGACGCACGTGCCTCCCACCTGATCCCGCTCCACCAGCGCGACCGTTTTGCCCGCCGCCGCGAACGCCCGCGCCAGCGGGTCGCCCGATTGCCCCGCGCCGATCACCACCAGATCGTAATTCTGAGTTTCCGCCATAACCCCTCGTTTCCCGTTCCTTCAGAGTCCCCGACAACACTTTCACGGGGCGGCGAGCCTGCTGTCACCCGCTGGTCTGGGCAACAATTATTGAGGATACAAAGTTCGGTTATTTTTCCGGGGAAGCGGCGCCGCCGTCTCCCCTCCCGTGATACCCAGAATCCGGACGTCCTCTCATAGGATCTCAATTCCCTCCAGACGCATTTTATGGCGGCGCCCCCCTAATCGGGGAACTCGTCGCCGAACATCGGCGCGCCGCTCTTGGAATCGGATCGGCTCACTTCATCTTCGATCACATCCCAGTGCTCGGCCAGCACGCCATCGGCGACGCGGACGATATCCGCCGCGATCCAGTTCTTCGGCTGCCCAAACCCGGAGAACCGCCCGTGCAAAATCACGAAATCGCCATCGGCCACAACCCGCTGCGCCTCGTACTTCAGCGTCGCCGGGATGCTTTCGATCAGATGGAACAGCCCCTCGCGGCCCGGCTCGATGTGGGCGCTGTGCTGGATATAGCTGGGCGACCAGAAGCGCTCGGCCGCCGCGTAATCCCGTTTGTTGAACAGCGTATCGAACGCTTCCAAAACAAGCGCCTTATTGCGCGCTTCTTTCGAGGACGCCTGCTCCGCGATGGCGTCCACGCGGTCGGGATAAAAGGCGACGTGGTCTTTGATCTGGGCAACGGCGTCGTAAGGCGTCTCATATGTCCAGACGGCGTTCACGCCGCGCTCCCCGCCCACGGTGATGCTGTAGTAAGAGCAGTCGCCCTTATAAGGGCAATAAGTGGCGTGATCCGTCCGCGCGAGCAGCGACGCGTCGACATCTGCGAGGGGAATATACTGGACCGCCGGATAGTTGGCCTCCTGAAGCGTCAGCGCGTTCCGCGTGTCGGCGATCACACGTCCCGCGACGCTGACGACGATTCGCGCCGGGTTCGGCCTCACCGTGATGGGATGATCGGGACTGGGGATTTTGATTTGCTTGTCTGTCATGTCTTGTGTCTCCTGGCCGGGATCTTCGCCAAGGGCGGCGAAGATCCCGATCGCGTTTGCCGTTTAGGCGTTTGTGCCGCCGTCCACGTTCAGCGAGGCGCCGGTGATATAACTGGCGGCGGGACTGGCGACGAACGCCACCAGGGTCGCCACTTCATCCACTTTGCCGAATCGCTTCAGCGCGGTGTTGTCGGACTGGATATCCGGGCCGCCGCTGGGGGCGGGATTCAGATCGGTGTCGATCGGTCCGGGCTGAACATCGTTCACGGTAACGCCGCGCGGCCCCAGTTCACGGGACAGCCCCTGGGTCAGCGAGCGAATCGCTCCCTTGGTGGCGGAATAGGCGGTCAAGCCGCCGATCCGCACATTTTCCCCCAAACAGCTGCCGATGTTGATGATCCGGCCGCCCTCTTTAAGATACTGGAGCGCCGTTTGAATCGCGACAAACGAACCGCGTACATTGATGGCGTACAGTTTGTCGAAATCGTCGGTGGTCGTCTCTTCAATACTTTTGAAGTAAGCGGTTCCGGCGTTGTTGACGAGAATATCGAGGCCGCCGAACTTCTCGGCGGTCTCGTGGACCGCCCTCGCCACCGCGGCGTTGTTGGCCGCGTCTGCCTGGAACGCCGCCGCTTTTCCGCCGGCGGCCTCCACCTGCTTCACCAGCGCCGCCGCCGGCTCAGCGCCCGTGGTGTAAGTGAATGCGACGGATGCGCCCGCCGCCGCCAGATGGCGCACGATCGCCGCGCCAATCCCGCGCGATCCGCCGGTGACCAATGCGACTTTTCCAGAAAGATTCTCAGACATAATTTTCCTCTTGATTTTCCTTGGACAGTGGTTGTGTTCGATAAGAAACGACGTCAAACAGCTAACACTCGTTTAATACGTACGTCCGTATTAAAGTTCCCGCAAAAAAATATTCAGCGAAGAATATTTGAAAACATAATCGTTTTGAAACGCTCCAGCGGCGCCTGGCTGCGCTCCGCCTTCGATTGCAGGATCGCGCCTTGCAGGGACGCGTAGAGGAAGGCCGCGATCTCATCACAGTCCGTCGCGGCGGGAATTTCGCCGGCCGTCACGGCCGCCTTCAGGCAATAGGCGACCGACTCCCGCAGCTCCTCAAAGATCTCCGCCAGCCGCAATCGAATCTTCTCGCTGCCGTCTCCCGCCTCGATGCTGAAGTTGCCGATCAGACAGCCGCTGCGCATATCGCCGTCCACAAGAAATTCGATCTGCGCGTCTACCCATTGGTGAAGACGCTCCAGCGGCGGCGTCAGATCGTTGCGGAGCGTTTCCCGAACATTCACGCAGACCATCGAATAATAGAGGTCCAGGACCTCCAAGCCAAACACTTCTTTCGACGAGAAGTGATTGGTGAACGACCCTTGCGGAACCCCGGCGGCGTGAACGATATCACGAACGCTCGCGCCGCAGAACCCATGGTCGAGGACGACTTTCAATCCTTCGGTAAGGATCTTTTCTCGATGCGACGGTTTAGGCATGTCTTAATATGGCCGTCCATATTGAGAATGTCAATGCCGCCGATCAAAAGATCGCAACAGTTGGGAGTAATTTCATGGTAATTTGAGAGAGTATAGCCATCATAATAGGAATGGCGCCCAGTTGACGATGCGCTAATGGAAAGTGATTCATGGACACTCTATCAACACACACCGCACCCGAGCCGCCGGCTTCTTTCGCCACAAGCGCCCCGCGCAACGTGGCCTTGCTGATTGGACTGAGTGTCATCCTGAGCGTGCTGATGGGCACATTCAGCGGCGAGAAGATCAGCTTTCTCTATAAAGATGTGCTGCATCTGTCGGCCAGCGATGTGGGAACGCTTGGGATTCTCACCGGTATCCCCGGCTATCTGCGCCCATTCATGGGCGCCGGCTCCGACCTGTTTCCGCTGCTCGGCTTCCACCGGCGCTCCTATTACGCCGTTTCCTGGCTGCTGTCGTCGCTGGGCTACTTCGGCCTTTCCCTGCTGCACACGCATCATTACGCCTCCGTCGTCACTCTCATCATTCTGACGGGCCTCGGCGGCAACCTCGCGTTCGTCATTATGGACGCGGTAATGGTGGCGATCGGCAACCTCTCCGGATCGGTCGGACGTTTTCAAACGATCCAGCAGGGGCTGCCGCTTGTGATGGGCCTCACCTTTACCGGGCAGCTTGGCGGCTATGTCACCCAGTACTGGTCGTACTCAACATGCTTCACCGCGTCCGCCCTGATCGCTCTGCTGGCGGTCCCGCTGACTCTGCTCATTCCCGAGCAGCGTGTCTCGTTCTCCCAGCACGCCCATGAATCGGAAGCTGAGCACCAGGCGCGTCTGGAAGCGCGGCGCGCGGAGCGGGCCGAAATCTCCGCCGCGCTCAAGGACGCCGCCCGTTCTCCCGGCCTCTGGGCGATCGTCGGTTTTGTCTTCTGCCTGATTATCACGCCCGGCGGCAACACCGCCCAGTTCTACTACAGCACCACCGTGCTTCACTTTTCCAAGCAGTTCCTCGGAAGCCTGGCGCGCCCCGGCGCGGCCGGCGCCGCCTTGGGCCTGCTGCTCTTCGGGTTTGCCTCCAAGCGCCTGCCGGTGCGATCGCTGGTCTGGGGCGCTTACTTCATGGACTGCTCGCTCTATCTCAGCTCCATGCTGCTGCGCGACCACGCCACCGCGATCATCGTCGCATTCCTCTCGGCGTTCCTGGGCATGATCTACAACCTCTGCCTGCTAACCCTCGCCGCCCGCGCCTGCCCGCCCAAGATCGAAGGCGCGATCTACGGCTTGGTGATCGCCGCCATCGGCCTCGCCGGAACCCTCGGCGAGAAGATGGGCGCCTCCATCTACGACTACTTCGGCCCCGCCACCGGCCACACCATCCCCCACGGCTGGTTCACCCTCCTCTGGTGCGGCCTCGCGATCACCGTCGCCACCGCGATCTTCATCCCCTTCCTCCCCGCCTGGGCCAAAAGCAGCGAACCGCTGCGCCCGCAGGCGGATGCGGCGGCGTAGCCGACACCACACAGAGCAGAGCGGGCGGTTCTGGTGCAAAATCTGAACCGCCCCAGATGCAACAGGCCTAGCCAAATTATTCTTTGGGACTAGCCCGATCATTTAACGCATACTTCAAATATAAGATTGCAGTGTTAAGATATTCCAGACTATCATTAAAAGCACCTATTCCTAAGTTGCACCGTTCGCACAATAGACCTCGAACTTTTCCAGTTTTGTGGCAATGATCAATATGTAGAAGCCTTTCTCCTTCAGGAATCCCACAAATAGCACATTTGTGATCTTGGGCTTTGTACATGAGTTCTAAAGCCGTTTTAGTCAATCCATATTTTTTCAAATTTCGGCCGCTGTAAGCATTCGGACATTTTTTGCAATCGTAACCGTATCCAGACTTGTATGATGTGTTGCGATAGAATTCAGTAATCGGTTTAATTTTCTTACATTTTGAGCATTGTCGCTCTTTGGGATCTAAATCAGCAACACGCCCCACTGGACGCATTTCTGTTCCGATCTTTCTAAGATACCGGGATACTGTCATAGCCGTTGTAGCACTCTGCCCAGCGATATCCCTTACGCTCAAGCCAGACAAATATTGCAATTGCCATAAAGACTTATCCATGTGTTAATTGTAGCATTTTCACCGATTCAATGTAACAGAGAAGAATAGAAACAATTTCCCCATCCCCTTGACTCAGAGCGCTCTAACTTCTCCATACTCATTAACGGCGGCGTATTCTCTTGCCGCCGCGAGTGTCTGAAAGCATTCGCAATTTGGTAGATACACTTATGCAAACCAAAATCGAACCGGCGGCGCGGGACGGCGTCGGGCTGACGGTGCAGGAGGTGGCGCGGCAGAGCGGGCTGAGTACGCATACGCTGCGTTACTATGAGCGCATTGGGCTGCTGGCTCCGATCCCAAGGGATCACAGCAGTGGGCACAGACGCTATTCGCCGGACACGATCGATCTGGTGAATAATCTGGCGTGCCTGCGCGCGGCGGGGATGTCGATCGATGATATGCGGCGTTTTTTGCAGCTGCGGAGGCAGGGCAATATCGTAGCCGGCGAGCAAAAGAAGTTGTTTGAAGCTCACGAGGCGGCCCTTGCCCGCGAGATGGAGCAGATGAAGATACGGATGGAGTATGTGGCGGGCAAGGTGGCGTATTGGGCGGCGGTCGAAGCCGGAGACGCGGCGATGGCTCGGGAGATCGCGGCGGCCAATCAATGCAGAGCACAGAAGTTCAAGAAAAGGAATGGCGGTTTATGAAAACATGGTTTATCACGGGTACATCCCGAGGATTTGGCCGCGAGTGGACCGAAGCCGCTCTGAAGCGCGGGGATCAGGTCGCCGCGACGGCGCGCAATACCGAGAGCTTGAAGGATCTGGCGGAGCAGTACGGCGATCAGATCTTTCCGATCGCGCTGGATGTGACGGATCGGGAAGCCGATTTCGCGGCCGTCAAGGCCGCGCACGAACACTTCGGCCGGCTGGATGTGATTGTCAATAACGCCGGCTACGGGCTCTTCGGCGCGATCGAAGAGGTCAGCGAGGCCGAAGCCAGGGCGCAGCTGGAAACCAATCTCTTTGGCGCGCTGTGGGTGACGCAGGCGGCGCTGCCTTACCTGCGCGCCCAGGGGCAGGGGCATATCCTGCAAGTCTCCAGCATCGGCGGCGTGGCGGCGTTCGCCGGAATCGGGCTTTATCACGCCTCGAAGTGGGGGCTGGAAGGCTTCAGCGAAGCGCTCAGTCAGGAGGTCGCGCCGTTCGGGATTCATGTGACGATCATCGAGCCCGGCGGCTTCAGCACCGACTGGGGCGGCAGCTCGGCGGCGCGCGCCGCTCAGAACCCCGCTTACGACGGTATGCGGGAAGGCCGGGCCAAGAGAGCCGGCGCCATGAAACCCGGCGATCCGACCGCCACCAGCGAGGCTATTCTGAAAGTGGTCGACGCCGAAAACCCGCCGCTGCGTCTGCTGCTGGGCGCGTTCGCCACGGAGCTGCTCCCAAAGGTTTACGATCAGCGGCTGAAAACCTGGGCCGAATGGACGGACGTCTCCCGCGCGGCCGACGGCGAATAACCGATCGACTCCCCGCTCCGCGAAAAAGCCTGGCGAATATTTTTGCCAGGCTTTTTCGCCGCTAAGTAGAAGAGGACCGAGTTTTTATTACCTGAGATGTAATTGTCACGTCGCGCCGCAGCCGGTATGATGACGGTCATCACCCAAACCGCCGGTTACGGCGGCAATCAATTGCGAACTCAGGAGAATGATATGACGACGTTGAACTTCACGAAGACCGAGGCGCCGGAATGGCTGCTGGCGATGTGGAAAGAGATCGATGACAAAACCTTCGGCAAAGGCTTCGACTGCTTCGCGGACGACGCGGTTTGCAATCTCGGCGTTGCGGACTGGCGGGGACGCGAGGGAATTCGCGAGAGCCTGCGCGAATTCATCGACAAGGGAATGACCACCCATCACGATGTCGTTGAATACTGGGACGGCGGTTCGCTCAAGATCTTTCGCGGCCTCGTGACCATGAACTTCGACGATCCCGCGAAAGAACCCGTCAGGCCGGTGATGACGCATTTCTTCTACATGGACAAGACCGACCCCGCAAAGGTCAGCCGCTGGGTGGGCTCAGTAGGCCCAACCGAGTTTTAATCTATCGCGCAGGCAACCGAACGCTGGCTTCGCCTCCCCAATAGGGCGAAGCTAGCGCCAGACAACGGGAATCTTAATTGGAAGGCGGCGCTTGATGAATTCCCCCCACCCGACCGCGACGGCGGCGGCGAATGACCTGGGCGCGCTGCTGCGCCAGTGGCGCGATGTGCGCGGCAAGAGCCAACTGGACCTTGCATTCGATGCGGACGTGTCGCAGCGCCATATCAGCTTTATGGAGAGCGGCCGCAGCATTCCCAGCCGCCAGACATTGATGACTGTCGCGGAGGCGCTGGATGTCCCGCTGCGCGACCGTAACGCATTGTTACTGGCGGCGGGGTACGCCCCGCTCTATTCCGAAGGCCCCTGGAATGCGGCGGAGATGCAGAGCGTCACACGCGCGCTCCAGCGGATGCTGCGCCAGCAGGAGCCTTTTCCGGCGGTCGTGATGGATCGCGCCTGGAATGTGCTCATGGCTAACGAAGCCGCGCCGCGCTTCTTTCGGTGCTTCATCGATCTCGCGGCGCGCGAAAGTCCGCGCAATTTGCTGCGCCTGATGTTTGACCCGCAAGGGATGCGTCCGTTTATCGCCGATTGGGAGACCGTGGCGAAGAGTTTGCTTCAGCGTGTTTACCGCGAATCCGTCGGCCGTGTGGTCGATCATGACGGTCAGGAGCTCCTGGCCGCGCTGCTTGCTTATCCCGGTGTGAAGGCCGAGTGGAAAACTCCCAAAGCGCTGAGCGCCGTCCCAACCGCGCCCGACATGCCCGTCATCCCCATCGGCTTTATCCACGGCGATCGCGTGCTGAACTACTTCTCGATGGTCTCCACCGTCGGGACCCCGCAAACGGTCGCCGCGCAGGAGCTGCGTGTTGAGTGCATGTTTCCGGCGGACGACGCGACGGAGCGCCGCCATCTCCAGATGTTCGGCGACGACCCTGCGGCTTGAGAAGACCTACTCCCCGCTCTGCTGCATCAGCTTCGCGACCAGCCCGGTCCAGCCCGTTTGATGGCTTGCGCCGATCCCGGCGCCGTTGTCGCCGTGGAAGTATTCGTAGAAGAGGATCAGATCCTTCCAATGCGGATCGTTCTGGAACTTCTCCGCGTAGCCGTAGACCGGTCGGCGGCCGGCTTCGTCGTGGGCGAAGAGGTGCGTGAGGCGGTGCGAGAGCTCAGCGGCGACTTCCCAGAGAGTGAGCATATTGCCGGAGCCGGTCGGGCACTCAACCTTGAAATCGTCGCCAAGGTAGTAGTGGTACTTTTGCAGCGACTCGATGATGAGATAGTTGATGGGCATCCAGATCGGGCCGCGCCAGTTGGAGTTTCCGCCGAAGAGGCCATCGCTGGACTCGGCGGGCTCGTAATCGACGCGGTGCTCGACTCCGTCCACCTCGAAAATATAGGGGTGATCTTTATGATATCGGGAGACGGCGCGGATCCCGTAGGGCGAGAGGAACTCTTCTTCGTCGAGCATCACGCGCAGGATGGCGCGGAGCTGGCTGGGGGAGACGATCGAGAGCAGGCGGCGCTCACGGGTTCCGGGGGTCTCCATACAGGCGACATTGCGCACGAGATCGGGCCGGTGCTCGACGAACCATTCCATGCGGCGATGGAAGCCCGCAAGATTCTCCAGGGCGTCGGCCTCCAGCGTTTCGACGGCGAAGAGAGGAATCAGGCCGACGATGGAGCGGATCTTCACCGGCATGCGCCGGCCGTCGGGCAGATGCAGGACATCGTAGAAGAAGCCGTCCTCGCGATCCCACAACCCCTCGCCTTCCGATCCAAGGCTGTTCATCGCTTCGGAAATATAAAGGAAGTGCTCCCAGAACTTGCTCGCAACATCTTCATACGCCGGGTTCTCCTTGGCGAGCTCCATGGCGATCGCCAGGAGATTCAGGGTGAACATCGCCATCCAGCTGGTGCCGTCGCTTTGATCGAGGTGGCCGCCGGTCGGAAGCGGACGTGAGCGGTCGAAGATCCCGATATTGTCCAGCCCCAGGAAACCGCCCTGGAAGACGTTGCGGCCCTCCGGGTCTTTTCGGTTGACCCACCAGGTGAAGTTGAGGAGCAGCTTGTGGAAGACACGCTCTAAGAAAGGGCGGTCCGAGACGCCCAGGCGCTTTTCCTCCATCTTATAGACGCGAAACGCGGCCCAGGCGTGGACCGGCGGGTTGACATCGCCCATCGCCCATTCGTAGGCGGGAAGCTGGCCGTTGGGGTGCATATACCACTCGCGCACCATCAGCGACAGCTGGTCCTTGGAGAACTCCGAATCGACAAGCGCCAGCGGAATGCAATGGAACGCGAGGTCCCAGGCGGCGAACCAGGGATACTCCCACTTGTCCGGCATCGACAAGACGTCGGCGCTGTAGAGATGGCTCCAGTCGTGGTTGCGGCCTTCCATGCGCGACCTCGGCAGCTTCGAATATCCCGGGTCGCCCTCCAGCCAGCGCTGCACTTCGTAATGATAGAACTGTTTGGACCAGAGCATGCCGGCGAGCGCCTGGCGCATGACGCTCTGGGCGTCCGTCGACAATGTCTTGGGGATGACTCCCGCGTAAAACTCGTCCGCTTCCCGGATGCGCGCCGCGAAAATGTCGTCGAAATCGACGCCCAGGGGATACTTCGCGTCGGCTTCCAGCACACCGTCGGTGAAGCGCAGGGTCACGCTTTTGCTGCCTCCGGCCTCCACCGTCATCGTATAGTGCGCCGCCGCCTTGGTGCCCGTCCGGGCCGGATTCACGGCGTCCTCATGCTTCCCGACGAGATAACGGTTGACGCCGTCTTTGCAGAACTGAGAAGCGCCCGGCGCCATTCCCAGCCGGTGGCGATTGGTTTCGTTGTCCGTGAACAGCAGATCCGGGTCGCCGGCGCAGTACAGGCGGCGCTCGCCGTAGCTCTCTTCGTGCAGCAGGATCACTTTGCGGCCCGCGGCGCCGTCCTCCTCCAAGCGCAGCGTGGGGCGGTCGGCGTCGTCGCCCCATGACCAGGTGTTGCGGAACCAGACTGTTGGGAGAAGATCGATCGGAGCAGCTTCGGGGCCGCGATTGTAGGCCGTGATCTTGACCAGGATATCCTCGACGCTCGCTTTGGCGTACTCGACCACGATGTCGAAGTAGCGATCCTCGTCGAAGATCCCCGTATCTAAAAGTTCATACTCGGACTCGTGCTTGCCGCGCCGGATGTTGACGTTCGTCAGGTCGGCGTAGGGATACGCCGCCTGCGGGTACTTGTAGAGGAACTTCATGTAGGAGTGTGTCGGCGTGGAGTCGACATAGAAGTAGTACTCCTTCACATCCTCCCCGTGGTTGCCCTGGGTCCCGGTCACGCCAAAGAGACGCTCCTTCAGGATCGAGTCTTTGTGGTTCCAAAACGCGGGCGCGAAGCAGATCTTCTGGTGACGGTCGCAGATGCCGCCCAGGCCGTCCTCATTCCAGCGATAGGCCACCGAACGCGAGAGATCGTGCGATAGATAATCCCAGGCGGAGCCGTCGGCGCTATAGTCCTCGCGCACCGTGCCCCAGGCGCGGTCGCTCAAATATGGCCCCCAGCGCTTCCAATGCGCCTTGCGCTCTCGCGACTGCGCGAGGCGAATCTCTTCAGCGTTCAAATCAATTCTTCCTCTCCCGGCGTATCCCTCATATTACCCGATTGCGCCGCCGAGACTTTCGCGCGTCGATGCGTGTTCCATAGAATGGATTATCGGCAGTTTTGGCGTAATATGGGAGACAGGAGAAACGAAGATATGGCGGCAACGATTTTAATTACCGGCGCGAACGGCACGGTGGGCGGCGATCTTACGGCGGAACTCGCCAATCACGGCGTCAAGATTCGGGCGGGCGTCCGCTCCAAGCTGCGCGCTCGGAACATCGTGGCGTATGAGCCGGAGCTGGTGGAGATGGACCTGGCGCGTCCGGACACATTTCCCGATGCGCTCTACGGGATCGAGCAGCTCTTTCTGCTGACGCCGTTTACCGGCGGGACCACGGAGATTGTTCAGAACTTGGTGAACGCGGCGAAGGCGGCGGGCGTCTCGCACATCGTGCGCCTATCGGCGTACGGCGCGGACGCCGAGCCAGGAATCACACTGGGCCGATGGCATCGGGCCGAAGAAAAGATCATTCAGGAGAGTGGAATCCCGGTGACGATCCTGCGGCCCAATGGTTTTTTCCAGAACTTCGCGGAGATTGACGGCCGTTCGATCAAAACACAGAACGCGATCTACTCCCCGGTCACAGTCGGCAAGGCCAGCTTCGTGGATACCCGGGATATCGCCGCCGTCGCCGCGAAGGCGCTGACGGAGCCCGGTCATGAGGGAAAGATCTACGAGATCACCGGTCCCGAGGCGATTTCCTACACGGAGATCGCGGAGCAGCTGTCCACGGTGACGGGCCGGACCATCAGCTTCGTTCCGGTGCCCGAAGAAGCGGTGCGCGACGGCATGGTCGCCGCCGGCGCTCCTGAAGCTCTGGCCGACGCGCTGGTCGAACTGTTCCAGCTCTACGAAGCCGGCTACGCCGGCCGCGTGCTGCCGACGGTAGAAGAGATCACGGGCAAGCCCGCCCGAACATTCGCACAATACGCCGCCGATTACGCGGCGGCGTTTTCTTAGAGCGAGGGAGGCCATCACCCCCCTCCACCCGCAAGCGGGTACCCGGCTCTCTCAAAATTGGGAGAGGGTGGCCCGGAGGGCCGGGTGAGGGCCGCTCTCCTACGCCGCGCGGGACATGGTCAGTCGTGTGGGCGCTGCGGACGCATCGTCGATCACGAAGCGTTCGACGGCGTCTTCGAGGTCTTTGGCGATCGCTGAGAGCTCGGAGGAAGAGGACACCAGGCGCTCGATGGACTGGGTCTGCTGCTGCACGGCGTCGGCGACGACGCTGGCCTGCGAAGAGACTTCGCGGGCGGAGCCGCTCATTTCGCGGGCGGCCGCGCTGCTTTCCTCCACCACGGCGGCGACATCGTCGATGGCGCGGCTGACGCTGTCCGAAGTCGCGGTCATCCGGTCGGTCGCGTCGTAGATCCGGCGCACGCCCGAGGTGACCTCGTGGACAACTTCCTGAATCTGGCGCAGCGACTCGCCCGCCTCCTCGGCCAGCGAAGTTCCGCGCTCGACTTCACGGGCGCCTTCCTGCATCACCACCACCGCTTCGGCCGTGCGCTTCTGCACGCCGTCGATCAGCTTGCTGATATCGCGGGTGGCGCTGCTGGAGCGCTCGGCGAGCTTGCGGACTTCGTCGGCGACGACCGCGAAGCCGCGTCCCGCCTCGCCGGCCCGCGCCGCTTCAATGGCGGCGTTCAGGGCCAGCAGGTTCGTCTGGGACGCGATATCGTCGATGGTCGCCACGATGCCGCCGATCTCCTGCGAGGAGGCGCCCAGGGCTTCGATCACGGCCGCGCTCTGGCTGACGGTGTTGCGGATCGTATTCATGCCGGCCACGGTCTGAGAAACGGCGGCGGCGCCGCTGGTGGCCGCGTCGATCGCCTGTCCGGCGGCCTGAGACGTCGTCTGCGAATTGCGGGCGACATCATGGACCTGGACGGAGAGCTGCTTGACCAGATCCGCGCCGTTCGCCAGCGAGGACGCCTGCGCCATGCTCCCCTGCGCCACTTCGCTGGCGCCGGCCGCAGAGGTTTCGCTGGCGTGCGCCACTTCCTGGATGGAGACGCTGATCTCCCCGGAGGCGCCGCTGACCTGCTGCGCTTCCCGGTCCAGGGTCTGCGATGTGCGGGCGACCTGCGCCGAGGACTGCTGAAGCCGCCGGACCAGAGTGGAGAGCGAGAACTGGGACTGGTGGAAGGAATCGATGGTCGACTGGACCTGCGTCAGCATCTCGTTGAACGTCACCGCCATATGACCGAACTCGTCCCGGCTGCGCAGTTCGAGCGGCTTGGTTCCTTTTTCGATATGGACGGTCAGATCGCCATTCTCCATCGCCTGAACGGCCGCTCCGAGATTGACAAGGCCGTTCTGGTGGAGCTGCTTCATGCCGTCCGAGACCTGGGCGACGGTCCGGGTGATATACCGCGTGATGAGTACGCCGACGGCGATGCTCAGCGCCAGCGCCAGAATCCCCAGCAGCACAATTGACTTAACGCCATTCTCATAGGCAAGGCCGGACGCCTGCTTGTCGCGATCGCTTTGATCGTGGTCCGACGAGGCCAGACTGTCAAGATGCTCCCGCAATGAATTGAAGATGGTCAGCATGGGGCCATTCATCATCTGCATCGCTTCCGCGTCTTTGTTGGCGCGGCTCAAGACGACAACCTTATCGTGCATCGTCATATACTGCGCCCATTCCGACTGCACGGTGTCAAAATCACCGTGGTCTTTGTCGGCTTGAACCAGCTGCTGATAGGACGTAAGATGGTGTGAGGTCTCCTCCAGCTCCGACTGCATATCCGCTTCGATCGGCGCATCCTGATCGGCCCCTGTGACCGAGATATGCTGGTACTCGAACAGGCGCACCTGGCGGAAGTTATCGCCCATGCCTCCGATCAGCTCGGATTTCGAGATGTTGCTTTCCACGATGCCTTTGGTAATTTTGTTGAGCTGAGCTAATCGCGTGATGGAGACGGCGCTCAGAAGCAGGGTAAAAAACAGACATAGCCCAAAGCCGAGCAGGAGCTTGGAGGCTGTCTTCAAGTTGATGAACCAATTCATATCCGGTTTCCTCAAATCTATCGGCGGCCCAAACAAATCAATTATTTGTGCGGGGCGCAAGCCGTCAATCCTTAATTATGGCGAACCAGCGTGACCGCATTAGGGGAATCTCGATGGCGCGACGCATTTTGATGTTTGGCCCGACGAGCGCCATTGCAGCGCTCGTCACCACCGCGCACGCAGATAACAAAAACGAAATGAGAAGAAGTAAAATAGCAGCATGAAACGAACGATGGCCGTCCTGGCCGCCTTGATCTATCTTTCCGGCGTCTCCCACGCCGCCGAGACGCCGCGCGCCGCGCTCAGCGCCGACTTCGAGACTGCGAACGCGCCGTCGATCGCTGCTCCGGAGTCGACGGCGACTCTGACGGAGGATCCGCGGGAGGTCGTGTCGGGCGCGAGATCGCTGAAAGGCGATTCGCGCGGTTCGGCGATGGAGTGGAACGAGTTCCTTCACCTGCGCGCCGGCGTCTTCGACGCCGGCGAAGCCTACAAGATTTCCTTTGACTACAAAGTGCTGGCGCGCGACGGCGACGCCGAGTTTTACACGCTTCTGCGCCGCGCCTCGGGCGGCGGGGACGCCGGCTGGAAAGATTGGAAAGGCGCGCCGGGCGACAAGGGCCATGTCGAAACCGAATTCCTCACCCACAACGCCCCCGATTACACGCTGATCATCGGCATTCAGCACAAAGGCGCGATCGCCATTGACAATCTCGTGATCCAGACCGATCCCGCCAATCGCCCGCGCGACATCCGTCTCCCCTTCCCCGCCCGCGTTTGGACCTCGCCGGGCCACACGGCGTACTATCTCGACTCGCAGCATGGCGACGACGCGGCCGACGGCAAGAGCGCGGCGCGCGCCTGGCGCAGTCTGGATAAGGTCAACGCCGGAACGTTCGCGCCCGGCGACCAGATCCTGCTGCGCGCGGGCGGCCGCTGGAGCGGCTTCCTCGCCCCCGGCGGCAAGGGCGCGGCCGGCGCGCCGATCGTGATCGATCAGTACGGCAAAGGCCCAAAGCCACGGATCGACGCCCAGGGCCTTACCCTCGCCACTCTCTTTCTGCATAACACCGAATACATCGAGGCGCGCCATCTCGATCTCGCCAACAAAGGCCCCGTTCCGCAGCCGAAGCTGGCGGGCGTGGAAGTCGAGATCGACGACTTTGGCGACGCCCATCAAATCGCGCTCATCGGCCTGGACATCCACGACGTCACCGGCAGCAACGTCAAGTCCGACGGCGGCGGCAACGGTATCCATGTCGCGTGCAGCGGCGCGAAGACGCCGTCGCGCTACGACGGCCTCCGGATCGAAGGCTGCCGCCTCACGCGCACCGACCGCAACGGCATTACGATGGATGGAAACTGGAGCCGGGACCACTGGCTCCCCAGCCTCCATGTCGTCATCCGGAACAATGTGCTGGAGGACATCGGCGGCGACGGCATCGTTCCCATCGCCTGCGACAAAGCCTTAGTCGAGCGCAACATCATTCGCGGCGGACGCATGCGATGCGACGACTACGCCGCCGGCATCTGGCCCTGGAGCTGCGACAACACCACCATCCAGTACAACGAAGTCAGCGGCATGCACGGAACCAAGGACGGCGAGGGCTACGACTGCGATTACAACTGCCAGAACACCCTGTTCCAGTACAACTACAGCCACGACAACGACGGCGGCTTCATGCTGATCTGCAACGACGGCGGCCAGAAACTCCCCTGGAACATCGGCAATCTCGGCAGCACGATTCGTTACAACATCAGCGTCAACGACGGCCTGCACACCTTCAACATCAGCGGCCCCTGCCAAAACACCCAGATCTACAACAACACCATCTCCATCGGCAAAGGCCAAGACATCAAGATCGTCGACTCCGGCAACTGGGGCGGCGCCTGGTCCGACAACACCCGCTTCACCAACAACATCTTCTTCGTCGCCGGCAAAGCCGACTTCGCCTTTGCCGGCATGACCAACACCCTCTTCACCCACAACGCCTTCTGGGGCGTCCTCCCAAACCGCCCCGCCGACTCCCACGCCATCCTCACCGATCCCCAATTCAAAGCGCCCGGCTCCGCGAAGCCAGGCCTTGGATCGCTGGCAGGATATCAGCTGCGGCCCGGGTCCCCATGCATCGGCGCGGGAGCGCCGGTGAAAGACAACGGCGGACGGGATTTTTGGGGACGCGTGACGCCGCCGGGAGCGGTGAATGTGGGGGCGGGGTGAGGGGGGGCGAGCGCTCCGCGGCAAACCCACCCCCGGCCTTCGGCCACCCCTGGGCAAACCCACCCCCGGCCTTCGGCCGACCCCTCCCGCCGACGGGAAGGGTTGATAAGAGATGTTCTTACGGAGGTCAGATGCAATATATCTGTGCAATCTCTTTTATCTGTAAGAGAAGCGAATTCAGTCGGAACGGCGATTTTGCCTGCGAAGTGTGTTAGCCATTCCTTGATGACAACGGATTTCGATTTTTGCAAGAACTTGGTTCGTCTTTGTGAGAATTTCCTCGTTGCTAAAGCGCAAAACGGCTAGGCCGCTCTGTTCAAAAAAGGCTTGCCGTTCCTGATCGTATTCCAAATGATCTTCATGCACTCCGCCATCAACTTCTATCACCAATCTTAGTGCATGGCAATAGAAATCGGCGATGAAGCCATCGACAACATGCTGGCGACGGAATTTTAGACCAAGCATCATATTTCCGCGTAAATAACTCCACAGTTTCACTTCAGCCGCTGTAGGAGAGCGCCGCATTTGGCGAGCCAGTGACCACTTGTCTAGCGTCCCAGGCGCGCAAACAGGGGCAAATTTTTGATGCATAAAATAACCTCATTTCTTAATGATATAAGCTGGTACTCACTGCAAAGCCATAAAACCGGAAAGCCTCACAATTCATTTTTATATCCAGTCGACTTTCGTCAAAGGTGCTCTGACAACCCTTCCCGTCGGCGGGAGGGGTCGGCCGAAGGCCGGGGGTGGGTTTGCAAGAGAGGGTCGCGCGAAGCGCGGGGGTAGGTAGGACAAGAGGGGTGGCGCGAAGCGCGGGGGTAGGTAGGACAAGAGGGGTGGCGCGAAGCGCCGGGGTGGGTTTGCCGGGTAGCGCGAAGCTCGGGAAGAGAACACAAGCAGGACAACCCGCCTCACAAATGTAATAGCCTCTTTTGCAATCTTCAACGCAACCAACCAGGCGAAAACACCATGCGTCAAATCACCCGTCTTCTGCTCCGCCTTCTCGTCATAATCTGTGCTGCCCCGCTACTCACAAATCCCGCGCACGCCGCCGCGCCGCCAGGGTATCTCTGGCTCGAAGGCGAATCGGCGCAGACGAGCGCGACGGTCAACATCGCTGGCTGGGGGCATAAAGAGTTTCTGTCGGGGGAAAAGTGGCTCCATGTTTCCGTGGATGCGGACAAGGTGGAGAAGGAGGTTCCGGAGACGGGGATTGTGCTGCGATATCCGTTGACGGTGAAAAATGCGGCGAGTTATCAGATCTGGAATCGGATTGGGTTTGAGTTCGTGCGGTCGCCGTTTGAGTGGCGCGTGGACAATGGGGCGTGGGCGACGGTTGCGCCGGAGCAGTTGACGACGGATTTGATGGAGCTGGATACGTGGTGCGAGGTCGCCTGGGTGAAGATGGGCGCGCAGGATTTGGCGGCGGGCGATCATGTGCTGGAGATTCGATTGCCGAGGACCAAGGATGCGCAGGGGAAGATTCAGCGGGTGCTGTATGCGTCGGACGCGTTGTGTTTGACGGCGGGGGATTGGACGCCGAATTCGCACTTTAAGCCGGATGAAAGCGGGCGCACGGCGGCGGATGACGCGGCGGCGAAAAACGTGTTCGCGCTGCCCGAGGCGCAGGGCGAGGGGCGGCGGGTTTCGGTGGATTTGAAGGGGCAATGGGAGATCTGCCGTAACGATGAACAGACGCCGGGCGAAGTCGCGGCGCCGATCCAGGATTTCCCCAAGGATCCGCGCTGGACGGCGATTGCCGTGCCAGGGAATAAGAACGAATTGCGGCCGGATCTGCTCTTCGCGCACCGGGTCTGGTATCGCACGCGAGTCGAGGCTCCGAAGTCGCTCGCGGGGCGCTCGTTTCAGTTGGTTTTTCCGCAGAATAATCTCAACACGACGGTCTATGTCAATGGCGTTTACTGCGGCTTCAATAAGAACCCATATGCGCGGATCACGTTCGATCTGACGCCGGGCATGAAGACGGGGACTAATGAGATCTGGGTGGGGCTTCGCGACGCCTGGTACGGCTATTCGGCCAATCCTAAGAACCCGATGAAGCTGCGGCGGCAGTTCAATTTGCCGACGAGCGTCACGGAAAGCGGATTTCAGGACCTCGCCTACCCCATCTGGCACGCGTTTCAGTCGGGGATCCTGGACACGCCGACGCTGGTGGCCGCCGGTCCCGTCTATGCGGCCGATGTCTTTTGCCGCCCTTCTGTTGCGCGCAAGTCAATGGCGGTGGATGTCACTCTCTCATCGCTGCTCCCCAGCGGAACGCATGGCGAGGTGATCTGCGAGGCGATTGAGCCGAAGACCGGACAGGCGGCGCACACGGTCGGGCGCGAGTCGTTCACGATGGCGGGCGATCAGGCGATTACCATTGGCGGCGCCTGGACCGATCCCAAGCTCTGGTGGCCGGACGATCCCCATCTTTACTGGCTGCGCACGCGGGTGGAGATCGGCGGCAAAACGGTGGATGTCTCCGACACGCCGTTCGGCTTCCGGGAATGGGGCGCGAAGGGCTCGGAATTCACGCTGAACGGCGTTCCCTGGCATGGATGGGCGGACTTGCAGCCGGGCGCGACGCCGGCGGAGTGGCTGGCGAATTATCGCAAAACGCAGCAGACGATCATGCGATACATGGGAACCTCGCAGGGCGGAACGGACTGGATGGGACTGTCGCCCAATGAGGCGCTGAACTTTTTCGATGCGAACGGCGTGGTGGTGCGCCGCTGTGGGCCGCTGGACGGCGAGGCGATCGGCTACAACGCGATTGAGAACGATCCCGACTTGCAGACCCTCAACAAATCCCCCATCAAGATGGATCTGATGCGCAACTGGCGGGATCAAATGGTCGCTCAGGTCCGGGGAGAGCGCAACCATCCCTCGGTGATGCTCTGGTCGATTGAAAACGAGTGGCTGTATATCAACTGCATCAATTTGTACGGCGATAAGATGCCGCTCTTTGAAGCCGAGGCGAAGGCGACTTCGGACGCCGTCCGGACCGTCGATCCCACGCGATTGACGATGACCGACGGCGGCGGAGCGAACGCCGACCAGTCGATGCCCGTTCACGGCAACCATTATGTCTTCGATTCGGGCGAAGCCGTATCCAAATACCCAGCGCTCGCCTACGACAAAAATCCCACCGGCGGCGGGCGCGGGCGCTGGACGTGGGACGAAAAGCGTCCGCGCTTTTTGGGCGAGGATTTCTACGCCACCGGCATCAATCCATTCGACTACGCCTACTTCGGCGGCGAGGATGCGTTTCAGGGCAAGGCGCAGGCGCGTCCGGCGGCCGCGCTTGTCTACCGGATGCTCACCGAAGGTTATCGCTGGGCAGGTTACGGCGCGTGGCATCTCTGGGCAGGGCCGGAAAATGGCGAGGCGGACCAGTATCGGTCGCAGGCGCCCCGCGCCGTCTTCTGCCGGCAGTGGGATTGGACCTTCAGCGGGGGCCAGCGCGTCCCGCGCACGCTCGGGATCTTCAACGACACACATTCGGACGCGCCGATCGATTTGACGTGGACGCTGACGCTGGGCGGCAAGCAAATCGCGACACAGACGACGACGCATCACGTGCTCCCAGGCGCCAGCGAAAAGTTCGATGTCGCCCTCGCCCTGCCCGCCGTCGCCACGCGCCGGGAAGGGACGTGGACGCTGGCGCTTTCCGTCGGCGGACACTCCGTCTTCAGCGATGTCAAAGCCGTGTCCGTGCTGCCGCCCGGGCCAGCCGCCGCGCGGCCCGTCGCGGCGGCGCTCTCGTTGGGTGATCTGGCGGTCTACGATCCGAAGGAAAGCGCCGCCGCGTTTCTCACCTCCTGCAAAATCCCGTTCACGCCTCTCAAGAGCCTGACGGCCGTCTCCACGAAATCCCGCGTGCTGCTTGTGGGACGCGATGCGCTGACGCCCGCGCAGAGCGCCTCCAGCGCGCTCGCGGCATACGCCAGCGGGGGACGCACGGTGATCGTTCTGGAGCAGACGAATCCCCTGAAGTATCAGGGGCTCCCGGCGCAAATGGAGACAGCGGTGAACGAGGGGCGAACGGCCTTCGCCGAAGACCTGGACCACCCCGCCCTCTCGGGCCTTCGGCAGAAGGATTTCTTCACCTGGGGGCCGGATGAAGTCGTCTATCGCAGCGCGTACGCCAAACCGACGAGCGGCGCCAAGTCGCTGATCCAGTGCCACAACCGGTTGGGGAATACGGCGCTGGCCGAGGTTCCCGCCGGAAAGGGATTGCTGCTGCTCAGCCAGCTCACGCTGGAGGAAAAGCTGGCGTCGAACGCCGTCGCGCAAAAGCTGCTGCTCAATTTGATTGCTTACGGACGCCGGTATCAACAAGAATTCCGGCCGGTGACGACCAGCGTCACCAGCGGCGCGCCGCTCGGCAAGGCGCTGGACGCGATGGGCGTCCAGTCCACGAAGGCCGGCGATCCGCTGGGCGCGATCACGCCTCCCGGCGCGCGCATCGCCGTCATCGAAGCCACGCCCGCGCATCTCAAAACCCTGGCCGCGAACATGGCGAAGGTCAAGGAGTTCTGCGCCGCCGGCGGCTGGATCGTTTTCAACGGGCTGACGCCGGAAGGGCTGGCGGATTACAACAAGATCGTCGGCGTGGACCATATGATCCGCCCCTTTCGCCGCGAGCGCGTCGCCTTCTCCGCCCCGCGCAGCCCATTGACGGCGGGGCTGACGACCGGCGATATCGTCATGCACTCCGGCGAGCGGATCTTCAATTGGACATCCGACGAATATGTCGCCTCGGATATCTTCAGCTATGTGCTGGACTACGACGATGTGGCGCCCTTCGCCACGTTCCCAAATGACTTCCTGGCGAACATGGTCAACGGCTTCGCCTCCGCCGACGGCTGGCCCTACATCGTCAACGTCCCGACCAGCCCCGACAAGCCGTTCGAGTTCACGTTCCATCTGCCAAAGCCACAAGAGATCAACGAGTTCGACTGGACCGGCAACACGTTCTACTACCCGACGACCAAAGTCACCCTGACCTTCGACGGCCGCGCGGCCGACGCGCTTTCGCTCGCGACGGACCCGACCAACGCGCCGCAGGTCTTCCCGATCGCGCCGCCGCGCGCGGCGCGGGACATCACGATGCGTCTCGCCGCCTGGAACGTGGTGAACACCGCGCCGAACGTCGGCGTGGACAACGTCTCGCTCAAGGCGAAGCGCTCCCCGGAGTTCTACCAAACCGTCAAACCGATGCTGAACATCGGCGCGATGCTGGAATACAAAAAAGGCGCGGGCGGCATCGTCCTCTGCAACGTGCTGTACAAAGAGACGGAGACCGTGGCGGAAAACGCCGGCAAGAAACGCGCCCTGCTCGCCGCCGTGCTGCGAAATCTCAAGGCGCCGTTCGGCGGCGCCAAAAACGTCATCGCCGGCGCTGGGCTGCAATATACGCCGCTGGACATCTCCAAACAGGCCAATCAATACCGCGACGAGCGCGGCTGGTTCGGCGACAAAGCGTTCACCTTCGCCGACCTGCCCACCGGCAAGCAGACCTTCGCCGGCGTCCCGTTCCAAATCTACAGCTTCCCGACCTCTCCCGTCCCGACCGCCGTCATGCTCGGCGGCGCCGGCGTCCCGAACAACCTCTCCGACACCGTGCGCGGCGTCCCCATCGGCCGCAACGCCGACGCCCTCTTCTTCCTGCAAACCGCCCGGATCGACCAGCGCCGCAGCGCCGACGACATCAAAAACGGCAGGCAATCCGAAATGGCCCTCTATGTCGTCCATTACGTCGACGGTCAAACAGCGTCGATTCCGATCCGTTCTGAGATCGACGTAGACGATTACAAGCAAAAGACGCCCGCCGCGCTGCCCGGCGCGCAGATCGCCTGGGTCAAGCCTTACGCGGGGACGGAGTATTCCGCCGTGGCTTATTTGATGACGTGGAATAACCCAAGGCCCGGCGTGAAGATTGAGAGTGTGGATTTGGAGTACGGGGCGGATCGCAGAGGCGTGATTGCGCTGCTGGCGGTGACGGCGGGAGAAGAGCCCTCACCCCATTCCCTCTCCCGAGAAAGCGCTAAAGCGCGGGAGAGGGGTGTCCAAAGGTCGGAGCCAAAACTTGGCTTCGCGCCCGAGGTAAGACGCCACGCCTCCACCCAAGAGGAAATGCGGATGTAAAATCCACGTATGGGAAGCCTTCGGCTAATTGTCCGTCCGGCACGGCGGGCTCCCTTTGGGCGTAGTCGCGAAGCGACTCCCAAGGCGTGGGTTTTATACCCGCGATGCAAACGCGTGGATTTTCCATCCACGTTTCTTCTCGATCGCAGGACATGTCTGCGCAAAGCCTCCGACACGCCACCCGGTGAAATTTGCCGAACAAAAACCTACCCCATGAGCTGGCGCGAAGCCACGTTCGGACGCCGACCCTTGGACATCCTTCACGGGGGTAGGTTTTTTCCGACTCCGCAATAAATTATGCTCTGCCCTCGCATTGAAATACGGGGCTGGGGGCGCTTCGCGCCGACCGTCCGGTACGGACGGAAGAATTGAGAAACGCAGTCGCAAACTCTCTTCCGTCCGGTACGGACGGTCGGCGCGAAGCGCCCCCAGCCGGGTAATTTATTGCCCGGTACGCGAAAAACCTACCCTTGTGAGCTTGGACATCCCTCTCCCAGGCGAAGCCGAAGGGGGAGAGGGACCGAGGGTGAGGGCCTACGCCGCGCGCACCATCGTCAGCTTCGGAGAACCATTCCCCTCGCCTTCCAATTGGAACTGGCGGACGACCGCTTCGAGTGATTGCGCGATGCCGGCGAGGTCCTGTGCGGACAGAGCCAGTTCGGCGACGGCGGCGTTTTGCTGGGCGGTTGTGCCGGCGACCGTTTGGATGGAGGCGGACACTTCCTCGGCGGAGGCGGACATCTCCTCGGCGGCGGCGCTGCTTTGCTCGACGACGGCGGCGACTTCGGTGATGGAGCGGGAGACGGCTTCGGACGATTCGTGGATCTGCGCGGCGGCGGAGGCGATGCCCTCGACGCGCTCGGTCACGGTGCGCACGACGTCCTGAATGCGCGCCAGCGCCGCGCCGGCTTCTTCGGCCAGGTCGGAACCGCTTTCGACATCGCGGGCGCCATGCTGCATGGAGGCGACCGCTTGGCGCGTGCGGGTCTGGACATCGGCGATCAGGCCGCCGATCTCGCGGGTAGCGGCGCTGGAGCGTTCGGCCAGTTTGCGGACTTCGTCGGCGACCACCGCGAAGCCGCGCCCCGCCTCGCCGGCGCGGGCCGCTTCGATGGCGGCGTTCAGGGCCAGCAAGTTCGTCTGCTCCGCGATCTGTTCGATGGTTTGTACGATACCGCCGATCTTCTCCGAGGACTGCTCCAGGGAACCAACCACGGCGGCGCTTTCCGTGATCGTCTGACGGATGGCGAGCATTCCCGCGACTGTCTGCGAAACCGCCAGCGCGCCGTTGCCGGCGGCTTTGGTGGCGTCGGCCGCCGCGCGGGTCGCTTCTCCGGCGTCCTGGCTGACGTTACGGACGGCGGCGCCGAGCTGATTGACCAGCGACGCGCCTTCGGCGATCGAACGAGCCTGGTTCGCGGCGCCCTGCGCCACTTCCGAAGCGCCGCGCGCCGATTGGTCGGTCGCCTGCGCGACTTCGCTCATCGTAGCGCTGACGCCGTCGGCGGTCGCGCCGACCTGGCGCGAGGAGTTCGCAAGGGACTGCGAGGCGGAGGTGACGCCGAGGGCCGCCGCCTGCAAGTCGCCGGCCAGCTCACGCAGGTTCGACGTCATCTGGGCAAACGCGCATCCCAGCGCGTCGCGGTCCGACTTCGGCGTCACAATGGCGCTGAGGTCCTTATGGGCGATCCGATGAGCGGCGTCCGCCATTTCCGACTGATATTGGATCACGGAGCGAAGCGCATCGGCGATCGCGCCGATCTCGTCCTTCGAATTGACGGTGATTTTCTGATCGACGTCGCCTTGCGCCAATCCTTCGGCCGCATTCGACAGCGTCTCCAGGGGCCGCATCATCTTCGTCGCGATTACAAAAACCACGAAGACCATCAGCAAGACGGACAGGGCGCTCAGCAGCAGCGCCCGGTTGCGCAGCACGGCGAGCGGCGCCATCACGGCGCTCTGGGAGACGTTGATCACGACCTTCCAGCCCGTCACCGGCGCGGTCGCCCAGTAGATACGGCGCGCGTCGCCGTTCAGCGTCGCCACCGCGACGCCGGACGCGGAGCTCAGAGTCAGCTTGCCGTCGGCGAGGTGGTCGATCTTCTCTCCCTTATAGCCCTTGTGCGGCAGCAGGTCGGTTTTGGGGTGCGCGACGACAAGTCCGCCCTTGCTGACAAGGAACGTATACTCGCTGTCTTTATACTGCGGGTCTTTCAGAAGGCGGACGCCGGCGATGCTCTGCTGGATCCCATCGAGCGTCATATCGACGCCGGAAACGCCAAAGAATTTGTGGCGCGCGTCAAAGATGGGATACGTACAGCTGACCATGGAGACATTCGTGGCGCCGTCGTCGAAGTATGGCTCGGTGACATACGGCTGACCGGTGGATTTCGGGCCGGCGTACCAATCCTGATCGGGCGCGTGAAAATCGTAGCTGGCGTTCGGACCGGCGTTGGGCCACGAGGTCCGGGTGACGATCGGAACGGAGTTGGGGTCGGTATACTTGATCGCGTCGAAGGCGACATAGGCGTCGTAAGCCTGGTCTTTCGGCGTATTTTCCAGGATCTTCGCGAACAGAGGAACCAGAGTCTTCATCGACTCGACGCCCGTCACTTCCTGGCGCGATCCGATCGCTCGCGCCATGATGCTGGCCTGGGCGATCATGGAGTCGACGCCCTGCGCGGCGGATTCCGCCTGTATCGTCGCCTGCGCGTCGGTCTGGCGCTCCAGCGCATTGCGGCTTGTCGCGTAGCTGACCCAGGAGGTCACGGTCAGCACCGTACAGGTGGCGAGGGCGATCCACAGGCAAAGTTTTTGAGCGATTGTCTTGGGGGCAAAGTTTTTCATGGTGATCCTGCGAGTTTTGCGACGTTTGATTTCGTCGATTATTCCGAGTATGATTGTCGTCATCTCCCCGGAAAAACCTCAGGGCGCCTCAGAAAAATATATGAAAAATTCCTCTCTGTGTCCCCGTTCCCCGCAAGGTACTATGGAGCAATAAACCTCCGACCGTCCATGAAACGAGAAAAGATTAAGGATATCTGATCGATGCTTTTACGCCGCACGCACGCCTCCGACGGTTTCGATATGTCCACCCAGCGCATCGAGGCGTTCAGCGACGGCGTGTTCGCCATCGCCATCACCCTGCTCATCCTGGAGCTGCGCGTGCCGGAAGACAGCGCCGGTCATCATTTCGACCTGGCCGCCTCCCTGCGCTCGCTGTGGCCATCGTACTTCGCCTATATCCTCAGCTTCGTGATTGTGGGGATTTACTGGGCGAACCACCACTTCGTCTTCAAGCTCTACAAAAGGACCAACCACGTTTTCAATCTGCTGAACGTCTTCTTTTTGATGTGCGTCTCGTTTCTGCCGTTTCCCACTTCTGTGCTCGCCAAACACATGCAAAACGCGGCGGATGAAAGGACGGCGGTGGCGTTTTACACCTTCGGCCTGCTGCTCCCGGCGCTTTCCTGGATGCTGATGTGGCTGTACGCCAGCAAAGGCTACCGCCTGATCGACAAGCGGCTGACGCCGTCATTCGTGAATTATATGACGGGCCAGTACATCCTCTCCACGGGCCTTTATTTATTGGCGCTGATCGCCTCGCTGATCAACCCCAAATACGGCCTGGGAGTAGCGGTCGGCCTGACGCTCTTGTATCTGGCGCCGCCGAAGCGGCCGGTATATCGGGAGATTAAAGAAGAAGAGTCGGAGGGGTAAGATGCCCCCCGGCCCCCACAGGGCTCATAGGGGTAGGTTTTTCCGACCCCGCATTGAAATACGGGGCTGGGGGCGCTTCGCGCCGACCGTCCGTCCCGGACGGAAGACAAAGAACCGCATACGATTGCACTCTTCCGTCCGGGACGGACGGTCGGCGCGAAGCGCCCCCAGCCCCGTAATTTATTGCGGGGGCCTTAATGCGAAGCGCCCCCAGCCAGGTAATTTATTGCCCGGTACGCGAAAAACCTACCCTTCCCCGGCCTCCACAGGGGCCGGGGGGCATCTTACGCTTGGTGCAAAGCCATATGAGATGAGAATTTAGCGGGGCCGCAGCCCCGCCGGGGTGATGAAGCGGTCCAAAAGGTCGAAGGCGCCCTGGACGAGAAGGGCGAGCAGGGCGGCGGGGATGGCGCCGGTGAGGAGGACGGCGGTGTCGTTGACGGCGAGGCCGGAGACGATGCGTTCGCCGTAGCCGCCGGCGCCGATGAGCGCGGCGATGGTGGCGGTTCCGACATTGATGACGGCGGAGGTTTTGATGCCCGCGAGGATGGCGCGCGAGGCCAGCGGCAGCTCGATCAGGCGAAGCCGCGCGCCGGCCGGCAGGCCGAGGGCGACCGCCGATTCGCGCAGCGCGGGGGCGATGTCCGTCAGTCCCGTGTAGGTGTTGCGCACGATCGGCAGCAAGGAGTAGAGGAAGAGGGCCGCGAGCGCCGGCGGATTGCCGATGGCGTGAAAGAGAGTGAGCAGGAAGATCAAGAGGGCCAGCGACGGGATCGTCTGGATGACGCCGACGACGGTCAGGATCGGCCCGGAGGCGGCCGGGGCGCGCGCCGCCCAGACGCCCAGCGGGACGCCGACCAGGACGGCGAGCAGAAGCGAGCCGAAGACCAGCCAGAGGTGCTGCGCCGTCAGCGTCCAGAAGTCGCCGCCAAAAAGGCGCCCCCAGAAACTCTGCGGCGCGTCCGAGCCTGCGGCAACAGGCGCGCCCCCGCGAAGATTGTGCGCGATGAACTCCTGCGCGACCTGGGCGAAGGTCTTGCCGCGCAGCTCCACATCCGCGTTCATTCCCACCATCTGCGCCGCCGTGATCTTGCCTTTCAAGCTTTCCAGCGCCGCCCAGGTCTTCGGAAGCCGGGCCGGCAGATCGCGGCGATAAAGCAAAACGGCGTCGTAGGCCGGGAAGAACTTCTGATCGTCGTCGAGCACGCGCAGATGATACTTTTCGATCTTGGCGTCCGTGGAGTAGATATCCATGACGTCGATCTGCCCCTGCGCGATCGCTTCATAGGCGAGACCGTGGTCGATTCCTTGCGGCGTCGCCGAGACGCCGTAAACCTTGGCGACTCCCGGCCAGCCGTCGGCGCGCTTCAGAAACTCGGGCGACAATCCATAGTGTAGTTCGGGATGCTTGGCGAGATCGGACATGCTCTTGATCCCAAGCTTCTGAGCTTGGTCGTCGCGCATCGCCAGCGCATAGGTATCATTGAATCCCAGCGGGATATCGACATCCAGCCCCTGCCCGGCCAGTTTCGACTTCATCGCCACCAGATCGACGGCGTCTTTTTCCTTGAGCAGCTCCTGCGAGATCGTCCCCGTATACTCCGGATAGACATCGATCGCCCCGCTCTTGAGCGCCGCGAAAACGATTCCCGTATTGCCCAGTCCCTGTTTGTGCTCCGCCTTCGCCTCTCCCGTCTGGTTCGCCACTTGCTTGACGATCTCCGCCAGGACGTAAGATTCTGTAAATCGCTTGGAGCCGACCGTCAGCGAATTGTCGGCGGCGGCCGAGGAGGCGAGAGTGAAAAGAAGCGCGAGGGCGGCGAGGAAGCGTGTCATGGGGCGGCAGTCTCCGGGAGGGCCGGCAGCGGCGAGCGCTGCGCGCGGATAAACTCGGTCACATAGGGGTCGGCAGGGCGCTCGATGAGATCGGCCAGCGTCCCTTGCTGCACGATCCGGCCGGCGCGCATCAAGACGATTCGGTCCGCCAGGTACGCCGCCTCGCCCATGTCATGCGTCACGAGCACGACGGTTTTGCCCAGGCGCGCGAAGATCGATTTCAGCTCCCCTTGCAGTTCATTGCGCGTGATTGGATCCAGGGCGCCCAGCGGCTCATCCAGCAGCAGGGCCGGCGGATCCAGCATCAGCGCCCGCATCAGGCCGACCCGCTGCCGCTGTCCGCCCGACAGCTCCGAAGGAAACCGCCCCAGCGCCTCACGCGGCAGCTGCACGATCTCGCACAGCTGCCCCACCCGCTTTTCGATCTCCGAAGCAGGCTTGCGCAGAAACTTCGCCAGCAGCGTCACGTTTCCCTCAGCCGTCAGATGTGGAAAGAGTCCGCCATCCTGGATCACATACCCGATCCGATGCCGCATCGCCTCCACATTCGCCGCCGTCAGCCGCTCCCCTTCCACCGCCACGCTCCCCGCATCCGGCGTGACCAGTCCGACGATGATTCTGAGAAGCGTCGACTTCCCGCACCCGCTCGGCCCGATCAGCACCGTGGTGGACGCCGGATCGAACTGTAACGTGGTCGCCGCAAGCGCGGTCTGCGATTTGTAGGATTTGGAGACGTTTTCGACGGAGATCATAGGGCCTCGGCGATCGCGATCAGCATTCAGCGCCAAAAGTGTACCCGAATTGAGGAAACCATATTGAGAAATATACATCGAATCCGATATACATCTTTTTCAATGTATATCAAATTCGATGTATATTTTAAGATCTATTGTCCAGCGAGGGCGGCGGCAATTACGGACACGCGCCGCCCGTATCCACGCCGCCGGTTTGAAGGTGGCGCGCCGCCAATTGATCGGTCCGACACCATTTGACGTGACCGTCCACAAATACGCAGTTCGAGCCTGCCGTGTGACGCGTGGAGATTGGGTTCGTGCTCACGGGATAAAGCAAATAGGCGTCATCGGTTGTCTGTGTGTCCGAGTTTCCAGTTCCGTTGGGATAGGCTTCCTCCCCGAACAGCAGGAACGAAGACACGTCGTCAAACGCCGCTACGCTCTTACCGGGGAAAACATTGCCTATCTGTGTCCCCGCGTCCACACAAGAGTTAATCGCGTAGCTGTCTCGCGAGAGCTGCCCGCCGGCATCATCCGGACAGACAAATACGCCCTGGCTCTTGACGTAGGGATAAAGACTTCCCAGCGTTGGATCGTATTGGTTAGGCGTCGGCGTCGCGGAATAGGTTTGGTAATACATCCATCCGCCGATCACGCCGCCTCCGCTGAATGAGTACGCCGCGCCTGGAAGGATCTCGTCATTGTCCTGGATATACTGCATGGCCGCCAGGCCGAGCTGGCGAAGATTACTGGCGCAGGAGATCTGCCGGGCCTTCTCGCGCGCCTTCGCAAAGACGGGAAAGAGGATTGCCGCGAGAATCGCGATGATGGCTATCACGACGAGGAGCTCGATCAGCGTAAATCCGTTTCGGAGATTTCGAAGCGTAGGAATTCGAGCAGGCATGACACTTCCTTCTCTTTTCGTAAAAAATGCGTCTCAGAGAATTATATCACTCTTTTCCACCCGGAACGCGATGTTCCACAGCTATTTTCCGCCGATTCCGCCGGAGACCTCCCGTTCTCTGGTATCCTTTTACTAACAAATCGTGAGGGACCGTAATGAAAGTCGCAGTGATTGGCGTAGGGGGGACGGGAAGCGCGGCTATGCGCTTCCTGGCGCAGGCAGGACATGAGGTGATTGGCTTCGAGCAGTTTCAGGTCGGGCACGATCGGGGCAGCTCGCATGGCGAATCGCGGATCATCCGGCATGCGTACGCCGATTCGCTGTACACAGAGCTTATGGGCGATGCTTACCCGCTTTGGAAACAACTGGAGTCGGACGCCGGCGAGGAGCTGCTCGTGGAAACGGGGAGCTTGATGCTCGGCCCGCCGGACCATCCGGATGTGGCGGCGTCGATCCAGGCGCTGGAGAAGCATGGGCTGTCTTACGAGACATTGACGGCTTCGGATCTGGCCGAACGGTATCCCGCCTTCAAACTGCGCGCCGGTGAAGTCGCCATTTACCAGAAGGATGCGGGATTTTTGCGCGCCGCGCGCTGCGTCGCCGCCAATGTGCGGCTGGCGAAGGAGCTGGGCGCGGAGCTGCGCGATGAGACGCCGGTCCGCAAGATCACCCCGCACGCGGACGGCGTGGTGCTCTGGACCGAAGCGGGCGACGCCGAGTGGTTCGACCGCGCCATCGTGACGGCCGGCGCCTGGATGGGATCGCTGCTGCGCGGCTTCCAGCTCCCGCTGCGCCCCACCCGTCAGCAGTTCGTCTATCTGGAGACGAATGGGGATCCGCAGAACTATACGCCGGCCAAATTTCCGGTATGGATCGACGCGGGCTCCGCCGAGTCTTATTACGGTTTCCCGAATGACGGGCGCATTTCCGGAATCAAGCTCGCGTCCCACGCCTTCGGCCCCACGGCGGATCCGGATCGTCCGCAGCGCAACGTTTCCCCCAAGTATCTGGCCGAGATCGCGGCGTACGCCGCCGGCCGCTTCCAGGGCGTCTCCAGCCACGCCACCTACTCCGCCACCTGCCTCTACACCGTGACGCCCGACGAAGACTTCATCCTTGACCGCATCCCCAGCGTCTCGAACGCCTGGATGGTGAGCGGCTGCTCGGGACACGGCTTCAAGTTTACCGTGCTGCTGGGCAAGATCGCGGCGGAGCTTGCGACTGGCGGCGCTTACCCGCGCGATATCTCCCGGTTCGCGCTGAACCGCTTTCAAGCCGCCGTATAACGTTTTTGACGGACGCAAACCCGGCAACGCCCCCGAATTCAAATCCGAATTCGAGGGCGTTTTTGATTCTCAAAACCCGGTAAAAATGTGGGTAAAGCCGGGCGAGCGCTCTGCCGATAATGGAGTCAGAAGATACTTTCGGGAGATGGATTTCCATGGCAATCTCGCAAACCAGCGCCACAAGCGCCGCCAATTTGTACGCCCTGAGCGACGCCGCTTCGGGCAGCTCCGCCTCGGATGGCGCGACGGATGTTCAGGCCGTCATGGCGGTTTCTAAAGCGCTCGACAGTGAAAAATCGCAGGCAAGCCAGATGCTGGCGATGCTGACGCCCAATCTCGGGCAGAATGTCGACCTTCGCATCTAAGATCGTCGGCGCCGCGCGTCTCCTTCACAGCAGGTACACTCTCTGAAGGAGACGCCGCGATGCCCCGACTGCAATTCATCACACCGATCGCCGCCCCGATCGAGCGAGTCTTCGATCTCGCCCGCGATATCTCCGTCCACAGCCGCACGCTGGCTCACACCCAGGAAGTCGCCGCCTCCGACGGCGAATCTCCGCTGCTTACCCTCGGCGACACCGTCACGTTCCACGCCGTCCACTTCGGCGTCCGCCAGCGCCTCGTCGCGAAGATCACCGAATTTAACCCTCCGCGCCGTTTTGTCGACGAAATGCTCCAGGGCGCGTTCGCCTCGCTGCGCCACACTCACGACTTCGAGCCGCAATCTTTTGGCGCGCTCATGCGCGACACCATCGACTACACCGCGCCCCTGGGGCCTCTCGGCCGTCTCGCCGACATTCTCTTTCTGGAGCGCTATATGACGCGGCTGATCGAACGCCGCAACCAGGCGCTCAAAAAGATCGCGGAGTCGGGAGAGTGACATCGGCGACGACGGCGCGGTGGTCGGAGGCGATGAGACTTGGGACCCAGCAGTTTCGGACGGTGAGATCGCGGCTGGTCAGAATATGATCGATGCGCTCTACGGGCGTGGTTGCCTTAAGCGTGTATCCATAGCCGCGTCCGGCGGCTTCAAAGGCGTCGGGATAGATGTCTGTCAGCCGGCGGCAGCTGGTGGCGGGCGGCTGGGCGTTGAAGTCCCCGCAGAGGATCTTGGGACCGGGCAAGGCGCGCATCACGGGGAGCAAGGCGTCGTCCTGCCCGCGCCGCATCGCCGCGAATCGGCGCGCATAAGCATCGAGGGGAATGCAGGCATGGATCAGATGGCGCTCCAGCTCCGACGGCAGCAGATGCACGGCGACCACGGTGCAGGGGCGTCCGCCGATGTCCACGGATACGCAGAGCGCGGGCCGAGTCGCCTGCCCCGGCGGCAGCGGCGCTTCGGCGAGCTTGCGGACGGGCCAGCGCGACGCGACGATGATCTCGCCCGCGCGCACGAAATGATACTCCGGCAAGTCCGCGATCAGCCCCGCGCCCTGCGGCCCCGAAACGTAGAAGTAATCCCCCGCCTCCTGAAAACAGACGATATCCGGATGCTGCGCCCGCACCCCGCGCGCTACGGCGTCCGGCCCATGCGACCACTTCTCCACATTCCAGGTCATCACCCGCACGGCCCGTCCGCGCGCCGGCGGCGTCGACCAGCGCCAGTGGAGACCCATCAGCGGCCCGGCGGCCAGCAGCAAAGCGGCGCCGTTAAGGGCAATCAGCCGGCGATTGCGCGTGATCCCGGAAGCGACTAATAAAACGAGGGAAGGGAAGGCATACACAATCGGCGGCAGGCTGACGGCGAGCGCGACCGGCCAGTACGCCTCATCTCCATCATGAAAGACAATCGCGATCAAAAGGAGACACGCGAGCGATAAGACGCTCAATCCCCCAAGAACCGTTCGTCCAGATCTCTTCGAAAGCGGCATATGAGTGGCTCAGTTCGCACAGCGGCGCCGCAGTTTCCGGCCACTGTGTTCTGCTATGGATACCGAGCAAGCAGTGTGCGGGGTTCCATGGAACGAATTTGGAAACATATTTGTGTTATAGTAGGATTAACCGATCGAAGACCGCTGGCCCACTGGGGCTTTTTCGGCTAATCGCAAAGTAGCGTGGAAAAGGTAATTCCGTGTTGATCCCGATCTGCGCCGCCAGTGTGGAATCCGCCCATTGCTTAGACTTCTGCCCTGTGGAATTTCCACAGGGCAGAAGTCTAAGCTACTCGTTTTTAGCAATCAGGAGTATCATGCCAAGTTGACCAGTCATCGTCAACAAATCATAGTATTCCGTCTCAGGCGCAGCGCTCGGAAATTTGTGCAATAATGCCTCAGGAACGACAGTAAGCGTTTCTTCAACCATTTGGTTGAAGAACTGTATGGTATTATTTGTCACATGGGTTTCCCCAAAGCCCGATTGAACTAATACTTTGACATCTGCATGGATTTGCTCGGCACATTTGACCAATAGGTCATACTTCTTACTCGATTCATGCTTCATTTTTTACCTCACTGCTTCTACGGCGGCGCATCTACTTTATCTTACCTTGAATCGGACGAGTAAGCAAAAGTAGCAGGTGTTAGGCTACAATCCGTTTATCTGAAGCTCAGCAGCAACTGTCGATGGGATCACGTTGAGGACATAGAATCTATGTCCTCACTGGAGAGATGCTGGTCGGTGCTCACTACCATAATAGATTTAAATCCGACGATCTAGCGAATGGACACTTAAATCTCAGTTAAAATGCTCAGTTCTCCTAAGATAGCGAAGCCATAACATCCTCAGACAACCTTCTAATGTTCGTCCGCCATCACGAGGATTTTATACTAGTAAAGCTAATCTCTTCAAATCGGATTAGATCGCCGATTCGAGATTGCCATTTTCATTAGGATGCATAAATTTTTCGAATAACAATTTCCATCGCAGGAGTGTCTGAGTGTCTGCTTCATAAGGATTTTTGTCAGCCAGTATACGTAACTTTACCCTCTTAGCGAGATCAACTTTCCATCCAAGAGGTAATTGAATATTATGCTGTTTTGCATATGCTTCTATCTGGGGAATTATGGGCTCGCCTTTTTTTGCACTAGCAGAAAAATCTTCGTCTTGGTGACCTCTTAGAAGTCGGTCAACGATAGGCGCAATCAAATCTATAGAAAATAAATCTTCGATTTCAGCGCCAGCCACGCCTATAATGTCACTGACCATAATTACGCGCTCACTCTGGCCCTGGTATGCGTGGCTTTTTAAATTTTTAGCCATATCCTCTCCAGGTTTGTCGGAGTCAAGCAAAATATATGGCAGTACCTCCGTCTTAGCTGCAAGGATTGGCATCACTGCACTTACTCCTCTAACTCCTCCAGAAGGAACGAAAACAGTCTCGCGGTTCGGAGTAAATTGTCCTTTACGAATAAGATATGTTTTTATTGCGCTTAAAAAGACTTGATCTGAAGGACCTTCAACAATTATAGGTTGGCATCCTTCGAGCATAGTTTCAGATACACTTAGGCCAACAGCCGCATTGACGGGATAAATGGAGTTAGACTGAGCCTTATTACCTACACCTGCGCGCAGATCGGAAGAAACCACTGTTGCGCCATTTTCATCAACATATACGGCTTTAACACGATCCAAATGATCAGAATCAACTAGAAATGGTGAATGAGCAGTGTACAAAATCTGGTTATTAAGTGACAAATTATCAAAAAACTTCGACAAATCTCGCTGTGCTAAAGGGTGTAACGATTGACCTGGTTCATCTAAAAGCAGAATAGCATCTTTATGATCATCAGCACTCTCAACTAAAAATGTCAAATAAAAACTTAAGAACCATTGTAATCCTGTACTTCGACCTTCCAATTCAATCTCTTCTGGTCTTTTATCGTCAGATACCCATATTCTAAAATGATCCCCATCAGCATCAAAGCGAAAGCGATATTCTCCTTGTCGCCACCAATCTCTGAATTTGGCTGTTAAATCGGCTGAAGCTGAAGTCAATAATACCTCACGCTCTTTCTTCTTTGCTGCAATCTCTCTAATTTCTTCGTCGGATGGAGCAGGACTTCTAGTTTCAGAAAGCGCTTGGTTAGCCTGATTTACAGTCTTGGTGATTATTACAGGAGAATCTCTCCCCAATTCTAATATTTCCTTAGGTTGCAATTTAACAAATTCGAACAAAACTTTTAATGTCCGAGCCTTAGCCTCTTCGCGACTGCCTAAGTCATCTCGTTGCATATTGTCAAGAACATGAGGTAGATAGATTTCTGAATCTAAATTCCCATAATTCGAATAATATACAAATGTCGGCATATTTTTACGAACTAAATCGCGTGCTTGAACATTAGAACTGGGCGTCGGTTTACTAACACGCACCACCATCTCGTTCATTGCATCTACTACTAAGCCAAAACGAGGTACAATCATCGAACGCTTTAGACCATCATCTAGGTCAACTGTATTGAGGCGTTCTGCGTAACTCTTCAGGACCATAGATGTTATACTGGCGATGCCTCTAGAGATTTCTGCAATCAATGTGTCCAAAGTAGAAAGCATGGAGGCTTTTAAGACTTCTTCTGATTTACCGACCTCGATTGCACTTATATCGTCACGGGCATCGCTAATTAAAGAATAGACCTCTTTTTTTTCCAAGAAATGAATGGAAGCGGCATTAGGAAAGCCAACTGTGTAACCACCAGCGAAATCACGCGTTACTTTAGCTATACGGATATGATCGACGGGGACTTCTGCTAAAGACGCAATCTGTTTTACCAAATTGTCATCTAATTCAAACAAAGCCTCAATGAAAACGGGCTTTTTGTCCATATTTCGAATGTCATTAAAGCGCTTTCGAGGATAATCAGCAAGAGGATTGATTTCTCCCCCTTTTGCAGGATTTAGCTTCCATAGCGGAGTGAGTAAGTTAGTTTTTCCACTTTCGTTAGTGCCAATGAGAGCGGTGACGTTTTCAGTCTCAATCCATCCACTATCAACGACCGACCGAAAGTTTTGGACTCGGAATTTCGTCAGTTTCAATTGAGTAATCCTTAAATCATAATTATTAGCAAATCCGAATAGCAAGTTCTGTACCAAATTTATTTTACCACTTTGCAGCAACAAATTTGGTACGACTACAAATTCTATTGTGATTTAATATTCTCCAGGAATCACGAGCTTCTCAGCCAGCTCAGGATCAGAGAATTTCTCCCGCACAACCTGCTCCATTACCTGAAACCGCACTGAGTCCCATCCTTCGCGCAAAGTCACGCGCTTGCCCAAGCTCTTGGCCGACGCTGGTGTGGCGGCAGTACGGACTTTCGCGCGCTCAGCAGCGTCAAAGGTCTTGAGCGCTTGGAAGGCATGCTCATTGGTAGAGTAGGTCTCGCCGTTGAGCGTGATCGAGTGGCGGAAGAAGTTGGATAGGAAAGCGTATTCACTACTGAAGGATGTGATCGGTTGATTGTCGCTCATGTTCAGCTCCTACTGAGGGATAGTACATCCTACCAGCAGGCGGGCGGGGCGGGGGATAGTGTGGACAAACGAATTTGGGGCATATGTGAAAATTCTCGTGAGATGACAATTCTGGATTTGAATGCTTTACTAGGATGATGAAAATCGCAAAGGCTTTTGCAACTTATTGTAAGATCAAGTGTCATATAGAATGAACGTTTTACAGGATGGGAGGCTACATGGCTGAAGAAATTGCCACAGATGCTGCGCCAACCAGCGGCTGGGAGGTTTGGGCGAAGAAGGCGACAACAGCCAGAGACATGGTGCTGGTGGGAGCAGGCTTGGTCTACGTGCTCGGATTCTTCATTTGGGCTTACAATGCGTACTCGCGGAACTTGGGCCTTGTATCAGTGTCTCAAGTCCAATATGGAGCCGCAGGCTTGATCCCTATAGTCTTGGGGCTGTATGGTTTCCTCGTTGCCAGAATCGGCGCTGTGATGAACCCGCACGTCGTTGGTGCATGGACGATTATCAAGCATTGTCTTCGGAGCTTTTTTATATGCGCCGTCTTATGGGGAGTGAGCATCTTTGCAGCAATTTTTCTGCTGCCAGGGAATAATTTACCCTTTAAAGTTGCTTCAAGCATTGTCACTGTTACATTCATTGGCCTGTTTGTTGGGAAGGCATATGTTCTCCGCGATAAGGACGAAGACGATCTACCATGGTGGCAGCAAACTAGTTGGTGGTTGACTCTATGTATTCCTTCCTACATAGCGGTCTCGATGTATGCTCAGCTAGTATACCCAGCCATTCCGCAGGAGTTCGGTGGGATGGCACCCCGTTCTGCACTGATCGAAGTCAAGAGAATTGATCTTTCGCCCAGACAGAGAGGCGTGCTGCTAAGCGCCGCAGATCAAATTGGCCCCAAAGACCCTAGTAAGGATGCAAATCCCGTAGTCACGAGCATCCCAGTGGAAGTGCTTTATGATAATGGAGATGTGATCGAGTTGCGACCACAAGGCTCACGTAGCAGCGCAGTGTTTGAAATAAAGCGATCTAATATAGTTTCGATCACCTGGCTTGGATATGACATTGCGAACAATGGTAAGCCATAATGTTTCATGGGAGAAGAAAAATGACTGAGTCGACATTACCACCCGATGTGGAGCGAATCTTCGCGGCCAAAATAGAGTGGCACAAGAAGCAGGCCAGAAAACCTCTCAAAGAAAAGGTTGCCGACCTTCTTGCTATGCAGCGCAATTATTACCCCCTCCTGCTAAAGAACGGGAAGCTTAAGCCCTGGGAACAGCCCTGGGATATAGAGCCGTAATCACCGATAGCTCCGCGCCCCAGTCCGCGCCACCTCCCACTATAAGCGCCATAACCATCACAAGACGATCCATAAGGCGACGAAGGACGCCTCTATCACGGTGTGGGTGAACACAAACAGCGGAATCTACCATTATCCTGGGCAACGTTGGTATGGCAATATGGCGGAGCGGCAGTACATGACTGAGAACGCGGCGATCAAGGCGAGGTATCGATCTACGCACAATGGACAGTAGGCGCAATATTCATATATATGGCGCACTCAACTAATTATCATTAATTATTGATCGAGGAATAATGACGTTTAACAATATAAACATTGTACTGCTTACTCTTACTTTTTTGGTGCCTGGATACTTGATCCAATCCACATTTTCTTTAATGTCTATTAGAAGAGGTGAAACGAAGGAGTTACTGGCGCTACGTTTCCTGACTTTTAGCACGTTGAATCTTGCTTTGTGCTACCCTTGGATTCTATATGCATATCAAAACGATTATATTAGTAATCATCCTTTTTTAACAATTAGGTATTTTCTTCTTATTAATTTCTTAATACCAGTTATTTTGGGTTTTGCAATTGGAATTGTGGATAAATTCCAGCTTATTAAGCGTCTACTCGGTGCCGTCAAACTTACGGCACTGCACAGCACACCTACAGCCTGGGATTACAAATTCCACGAGGCGAGTGAGGCAGGTGGATGTTGGGTTTTAGTCACGCTGAAAGATGGTAGTATTATTGGAGGATATTTTGGAAGACGTTCTTTAGCCTCATCTACATCAGCCGAACGCGACCTTTATTTAGAAGATGCATACATGGTTGTGGGAAATGTTTGGACGAAACTGGTGAATACTGACGGGGTCTTAATAACGAAAGGCGAAATTGGAGTACTAAATTTCTTTACGGAAGGCGATATACGTACTTCAGGTGAAGGCGAGGGTGAAGGCGAGGGCGAGGGTGAAGGCGAGGGCGAAGGCGAGGGTGAAGGCGAGGGCGAAGGTGAAGGCGAAGGCGAAGGCGAGGGTGAAGGTGAAGGCGAGGGTGAAGGCGAAGGCGAAGGCGAGGGTGAAGGCACCTAAATTAAATTGTGATTATGAGGATCAAAATCTATAATGTCCGAACAAAATACTAGCAACCCATCAGACAAGTCTGAAGCAGATAGAACTGCAGGTCATCAACCTGGAAACACTCGCAGCGGGATCAAAAAGACCAAGGAACCAACTCCACCAAATAGCGGATCAGGTATAACGCACCCTATAAAGAAAAAAGAAGGAAAGCAAAGCACGGACAACAAAGATAAATAGTTATAAGTGTGTGTATAATGTCACGGTACGCATATCGTTGACGAGAGGAACATAAAAGAATGGCAGAATCACCTAAGAATGAACCGATCCCTCTAAATGAAGGGCATCAACCAACTACCATAAACGATAAAGCACCTGGAGTGAATCCCCCTAGAAGTGGATCGGGCATAAGTCAAGCCGCACAACCTGGACCTTCAACAAAAAAAGACAAGAAAAAATAGATTGAGGCATCGATTGATGTAATTGGAAATTTTTGTTTTGGGAGTTTCCCTCTCGTGAATTGACCACGTACCGAGTAAATTACGACGAGCTGCTGATATTCATAAAGTCATTGCACCCTGTTAGGAGAACACCCTGCTAATTCGTGACAACATTCCCATTAGAATCAAATTGGGGCGGCGTAGGCGATGGCATCGTCGTGTCAGCCTGACCATATGGATCGGGAGTATTAGCAACGGGAGTCCGAAAGATATTTGGCGGCGGCGGCGCATCCGCACCTTCTGGCATGGCAGAAACGGTGATGGTTCCAGGGCCACTCGGCGTGTCCGCTGAAATCTGGACGTTGTTAACCTTGAGGTTATTGGCATCAAAGCGCAATCCTGTCGAGGTCGTAAATTCTGATAGAGGCACGGTAAGAACATAGCCCGCTGCCAATGTTGAACCTCGACCGCTAAAAGGTACGCCACCGCTCGGATTGATCGTTACGCGTATATTGCTCCACGCATAGTTGTTCTGGTTGGTGATTACCAGCGTCGTCCCTCGATCACCGCGCATCTGGTTATAGCCAACCTCGGCCTTTGCCACCAGTTGGGCAGACGGGGGCTGGAATACTGGCTGATATGCAGCTTGTGGCGTGCGTGGAGACACCTGCGATGATGTTGTAGCGGTATAGGCCGACGAATCGGCATGCGGGAGCGATTGTGCCAACGAGCGCGTATAGCGCACTTGGGATGTGATGGCAAACCCGATGAGAAATATGGCCAGGATCGCAAAAATCGACGCTTTGGACGCTGGGTTAGCGTCATTCCAATTATTACTGGCGCGTCGAACTGCCTGTTCGCCAGTCGTTGGCGCGCGTGGCGGCCAATATTCTGTGCGGTTTTCGCCAGTCTCTTCAACGACTGGCACGGCGTGTTGGAAAATCTGGCCGCATTTTTGGCACATTTGCAAGCCAGGCATGAGGGTCTGCCCACATTGGGCGCAATAATAGTAGATCATAAATCTATTTCCTGGAATCTACGTCCATTTTGCTACCGCTTGATGAGCTTTGCGGTTTGGTCGTTACGGTTCGTGATACGATAATTCCTCAACGCACGCCGAGAGGCGTCACCCCCTACACCGTGCTGCGTCCCGCCACGAGCATGGCTATCATCACCGCGCCATCCCATCGTCGATAGGACTATGGTGCGTAGCTCCCTCCTGTGGTCTCCTAACATCAAAATTTGGACGATGATACAATTTTCAGCACCAATTCTTGTAAGTAGTCGTTCGCCTCGATCTTTCTAAAACTGGTGATCGTAAACACAGCTTGATTAAGCCGCACCAGCAATCCGTGAGAATTGCTAGGCGAGCTGCTAACGCCGTATGAAATCTGCATTCGGCGAAAATCCAGAAGTACGGCACTTTTAGAATCCCTTTGGCTCGCAGCTATTCGGCTATACACCCATAGATCGTTGCCTATCGCTTCAGCGATGCTCGATAAAAGCACCGCTGTAGAAGACTCTGCCACGATAACAAAGCTACCGTCATGCAGGGGATAGAAAAAATCCGCTCTCTGTGAGGTCATGTGCTTCCTAAATACAGCCGTTCGCAGGCAATTGAGGAGTTATTTTACCATCTTAGGCGATATTTTACCATCTTGGGAGAAACAAAAAGTTTATATGCTGGCATGATTGCCTTTCACCTATTGAGAGAAGTCACAATCATGCCACGCGGGGCCAGGCTGAAAACCGAAGATGGGAAGATGAATCTGGTGGGCCCACGCGTGCGCCAGCGGCGCATAGCCCTCGGGCTCACACACGACGCCGTATGCGCCCGCGTTCAGATCAGCACAGGCTCCAGGTGGGAAATCGATCATCGCGACCTGTGGAAGATTGAGGCTCAGCGCCGCGCCTGCACTGACATAGAAGTCGTGGAACTGGCGCGAGCGCTGGAGATCGATGTTGAGTGGCTATTAGAATATAACTAGTCAAGCACCGTTGAGTTTGGCAGAACGTGAGCCAGCAGACTTCTTCCTCCCAAATGGTCATAAAGACATACAGCGTTTGCTTTCCAGATCACGAAATGGCGATGGGCACTAGGCATTTTGCTGAGTGCCGCGTAGGGTGCACTTTAGACCATGACTAATTCACAGAAATTGTAACATGTTATCCATATAGAGGTATCCCTCTTACTCCACGAGTAGAGAACTACGGGGAATGAGGTGAAAACCATAATGTTTTGTTACTCAATGGCAGAATCGGGTATAATAGGTTTATTAGTACGCTGGGCATCTCACATGGTGCAGCTAGCAAGCTCCAGGAGGAGGATCATGTCCGAAAGTGTTGGCATCGGAACAGCAGTGATCGGAACTTTACGTAGATTTCGAACGTTCAGAGCCTATCAGGACGTTCCTATAGACTATCTTCCAGAGGCTACAAGCCGCCGTCCTTCAGAAATCAACGCAGTTCTTAGCGACTTACAAAAAAGTGGCGTCGTTGTAATTTCCAATGGCAAAGTGCGCTTATTGTCGTCTGAAGAAAGATCAAAAAATAAAATATAATTTTGGGGTAAAAATTGAACCCTGTACATCATGCCGTGGCGTCAACTGCTACGGCATCACATTCATCAGGACCTGATATTTGGATTTATTTCCTCGCTTTTGCAGTTTCTTCAATCATTAACGGTATAAACTTAGCAACTACGAATTACCCTCGTAGTTTCTTCTTAATAGTAGGGTGTTGGCAATTTTACGCCTATTGTTTTTTGTACGGCGTAGTAGCAGTGGTATTGTTCGCTCTAAGTCCACTTTTGAATAAACATCATTTGCTGGAAATAGACACGAGCATTGGAGGAAGTAGGACAACTGCAATTATTATTGGATTGTTCGCAAAATCTTTTATGCATATGCGCATCGCAGCAATTGATGATACTCCGATTGGAACTGAAACTGTAGCGAAGCTATTCGAAGACCCATTGCTTGGAGAAATAGAATTATATCATCATAATAAGCTACGCGCTTTTCTAAAGCCGTACATAGCGAAGTATACAAATGTTGAAGAAGTTCGAAAAATAATAACTGATGATATACCTGCTAAATGGACATTGGATAAACGGGCTGAAGTTTTACAAAACTTCAAAGAAGCGGAAACCGTGAATGTTGTATTTGACCGCTACTTCAATCTCAATGGGAAAGCAAGCATTGAAGCACTATTTCCCCTAAATTAGCTGTATATAGGCATCGGCCCGACGAAAATATTTTCGTCGGGCCGATGCTATATAATAGAGGTCGATTGCCCATCATATTAGAGCAAGCGTCCCTAATGGAGTGGTATTCCAACCTAGAGCTTGCTATGCTTGAGTATTGTATTCATGTCTACATCCCAAAGCTCCTCTGTCTTTCGACCATAGTCCATGAGCTCTGCCTCTGTAAATCCAAATTCTGCATAAGGATTTGCTTCGGTGTCCACGCTACTTTGTGATAATAGGCTCTCGATTGTTCCAGACAGGGAGACACCATAGGCTCCTTTAGCAAGTACCTCGAATGGCAATAGCTTATCAGCGCCTATAGCATCATAACGCATATGAGATTGATATGTAGATAATCGTCGTAAATTTCGTTTTGAATATCTCAATTTACCACGAATTGTTTCGAACGAATTAGCGGGTCCGTAGCGAACCATCAAATTAATAATCCGATTCATCGCTTCAGTATAGGCATTCGTGATAGGATGATCAAAATATGCAAATACTTCGCTGTGCCAATTGTCTACAGCTCGCATTAGCTCCTTAAACCAAGGCAGTAACTCCTTCGGCATACTTTGAAGCCATTGCTGATAACGCACTTCAGCCTCGACTCGACTGGTCGTTTCCCAAATAGCATAGAACTGCTCTTTAAGTTCATACACATGAATTAAGTCAGGATATTTGACCTTCCATTCCGCGATCCGAGTTCTACCTTCACGATCTAAATCATTATAGCGTTTAAGTAACGTGCGGTGTCTTCGCTTTAATGAAATTCGATCTACTTTGTTTTCTGTTGAACTTTTACTCTTTCTCATTGTTTCTACCGCCTCATTGGCCAATTTAACGACGTGGAAATGATCAATAACGATGGGGATTTCTTCGCCCCAAGCCTCTTGAACCGCCAATTTGTAGGGCTTCCACATATCGATACAAACACATTTCACCATAGGCGGCAGCCTCAACGATTTGAGGATAGGGACGATATCTTCTTTTTTGCGCGATGGTAAAAGCTCGTAAACAGTGCGCTCAGTGACATTCGTCAATATACAACACATTTTGCCGTGAATTTGGATTTCGTCTATCCCCAGATATTCTGGCGTTTGAAACAACGTTCCCATTTTGTCGAGCGCCGTGATATAATTGTCAAATATACCACTGACCGTATTGTCGGCAACACCGACATCTTTAGCAACGCTGGTGAATGTCCGCTCAATTGCATTTTCTTGAATGTAGGCGATTAGGCGCTTGGTCATCGTGCCGCTAGAATCAATCTCAGCCATTGGTTGAGCAAAGGTGGCTCGGCAAGCGCGACACCTATAGCGCTGACGAGTAATCAGTATCCGTGTCGGTTTGCCGAGGGTAGGTACATCACGAACTTCAAGCTTGTAAGTTCCGTGCTTGTACAGTTCATCGACGACGCCGCACGCCGTGCATGTATTCGGGTGAATTGTGTACCTAGCTGTGACGAAGTTTTCAATCCTGATATCAGGGTCAGCGTCACTTACCTCCCAGTCTCGGAGACCAAGGATATTGCTCATTCGCCAAGCCCACCTGTCGCGATTATAGCACGAAAAAACAAAATGCCCTCCTGGTTCTCCCAAGAAGGCAATATACTATTTTTGAGCAAGCTTGTCAACACTACTTTGCGATTCGACATTCAGAATCGTTGAGCGGACTTCCACACTACTTTGCGATTAGCCGCTTTTTCTTTTGCGCTTTTTTGACCTATTTACCTATGTTATATATTACTGTATATAACCAATCCAAACAGAAAAGGAACCTTATCTTCATGAAGCCTCCGTCCCCTCGCCGCTCTTTCGCTCGCGCGTTCACGCTGATCGAGCTGCTCGTTGTCATCGCGATCATCTCGATTCTGGCGGCGATCTTGTTTCCTGTGTTTGCGAAGGCGCGTGAGAAGGCGCGCCAGACAAGCTGCACGAATAATCTGCGGCAGATCGGCATCGCGCTGGCGATGTATCGAAGCGATTACGATTCGGTGAACGCGATTTATCGGATGTGCCCGGGCCTGGGCCAGGGCGGCGCCTGCGGCAACACGAGCACGGCGTATACGGGAGCAGGGGAGCGGTGGTGGGCGCCGTACGACAACACGGTCAGCGCCACAGCGGTTGTTCCGGACAGCGTGTATGTGGGCGATAAGGCCGGGATGATTCAGCCTTATGTCAAAAGCCTCGCCGTCTTTAAGTGTCCCAGCGTTGCGGGACCTTTGCAAGTCGGCTACGCGATGAGCTACATTTCACATGGGCCAATGGGCAAGGCGGACGGTTATGTGGTCAACCCCGCCGTGATGGTCGTCTGGGATCACAACAACACGCCGGGCTGCGCGGATACGATCGCCGCGGATATCCCCGCGACATTCACCGGGGATTGGAAGCCGTTTCCGGCCGCCAAGGACACGACGCACAAGCACTATCCCACGCGACACAGCGAGGGATTTTTGGGTCTGCAATACGACGGCGCCGTCCGGTTTCGCCGATTTACTCAGCTCACCAACACGGACTTCATCGCCGACAATAACTTCGCCGCATGCGGCGTCTTCTATCCCATCCGTCCCAGCCAGAAGACGCCGCCCATCACGGCGACGCAGATGACGGTCAGCAGAAGCGGCGCCGGGATAAACGTGGAGGCCGCGACCATGGCGAGACCGCCGACCAGCGGCGCCGTCGCGCCCTGCTTTTTGCCGTAAAGAGCGTATCCGCTCCCAATCGTTCCAAAGAGCATTGAGACCAGCAGTGTATTGGTGTCCATGCTTTGGATTATCGGCGAAACGGCGTAAAGTATGCAGTGAGGACGCCTGGGTTCGGCGGCGATTAACGTGGATTGCCGACCACTCGGTATGACGCGAGCCGATAAACGACATGCTGCTTGGGCCGCGCGGGGTCGTAGATCACGGTCAGGGCGCCGCCAATGCTCAGTTTGTCCCATTGGGATTCGTCCACCGAGATTTTCCCTGTCACTGGCGGCCGGGTGGAGGGGAGCGGAGTGAATTCGTAGTGAACCGAGCGCCAAGTAACATCGTCGCTCGTATTCATCTTCTTGTCTGTAACGCGTGCGGCGATGGGAACGCCTTCGCGAAGGATACGGCGAACGGTGCGCGGCCATAGAAAGGCTGACCAGACAATCAAGGGCGCGCACGCCCACCAAAGGACGGCGCCGCACCAGGCCATCCAGAAAAACGCCGGTTCGTCCGTACTGAACTCCTGGAGAACGGGAAAGTAACCAGGAGCGGATGCGAGCGCGCGCACCGTGAGCGGCCGGCCCGGCTCCATTCCCGCGTAGTCCTCTTTGGAAATTTGGGAATTGCCGGAATAGGTGATGTTGTGATACTCGTATATATAGTCGACGCTATAGGAAGAGGATTCCGAGTCTGAATTGTCCTCTCGCGTCGTCGCCACCGCCGGCATGGCGACGCCATGGTACACGATCATGGTCTTCATAACCGCCATGGCGAGCAGTCCAATTCCGATCACAACATAGAGCGCAAGAAAAACATACAAGCATCCCGCGCCCGAAGGCGTTTTCCGTTCAATCCGCCGAGGCGTCGGCCCCAGCAGCTCCCGTTCCAAGCGATACTCTTTCGTCAAAGGCAGTTCCTCTAGCGTCGCCTGACGCCTTCACAAATCGCCCCCCATCGCTTGCCCCATCCGCCAAGCCGTCTGCGCGGCTTCTACTGGATATGACACGGATGCGCGGAAAGAGTTGCGGTCAGGCGCGATGTTCGCGCTGGAGATATTTGAGGGACTGCCTTAAATATGAGCCGACATTAAGATTCAGATGCTTCGCCCACGCCGGCTTCTCTTCACCTCGGAGAAACGCGAAGCGCGCGAGCGCATAGCCGAATTGCGGCTCGGACAGATATCCCAGACGCCGCATCGACCATCCTCGGTTGTGCTGCTGAAAGTTGACAGCCGAATTGGCGTTGAAGATCCCCATTCCGGAGTAGACGGTCAGAAGATCCGTCATCGGCTCCATGTACTCGATATCGCGTGTGATGCGGCCGTCGCCCAGTAAGATCACATGCGCCAGCTCATGCGCGATGGTCGCGATCATCGAGACGGGATGGTGCAGTTTTCCTCGCTCCAGAGAGATCATCATCATTCCCTCCGAGTCGGGCGGACGGTAGAATCCGCCCGCGCCCGACTTCTGACTCTCATAGTAAGGAATCTCTTTGCCCAACGCTTCATTGAGTTCGTCCTTGTCGTCGAAAAACTCCAGCGCGAGTCGATTCCGGTCCACCGACATCAGCTCACAGACTCGCTGAAGCGTGATTTCGGCGGACTCTTCGGAGCCGTCCCAGTCAAAGGAGAAGAACTCCGGAGTCGGGGTAATGGGAGTCACATTCTTCAGAAAGGACTCGCCGAACATTTGAGCGAATTCATCGAACGTAGAGTCCACCCATTGTCGTTCCACGAGAGTCACGGGGAGTTTCGGGGCGAGTCCAAACATAGAGGTCGATCCTTCAAAATCTTGATGGCAGACTCTTCCGCGAATGGTCGGGAGATTCCTGCGAAAATCAGAGGCACGCGATGGGAGGCGGGATGCGCACTGCACGGAGTCCGCATCATTGTGACCGCCCAGAAAAGGCGACGCGCAAATCGGTTCGCGGAAAATCCTGGCAACCTTTCTGATAGATTCCTCGAAATTGTTCGGCTATAATAACGCTGCGGATAAACTCGGAAAAGAAACGAATTTCATGAAGCTCCCCCATTACTCTATCGCCAGCGCTCCCTTGCTTTTGCTTTGCCTAACCGGGTGCGGCGGCGGCAGTAGCGACAGCGGCGGCTCTTCCATGCCCAATCCCTCTGGGCAGTATGGCCCGATACAAGTCACCGAGCAAACAGATAAGGCAAGTTACGCCGTCGGTGAACCGATTGATATCAATTTTACGTGGAAGAATACGAGTGTCACTCCTCAGCCTTACTTAGAGGGCGCCCCACCGTTCGACGTAACCGTTTATCATGGCTCCGAAAAGGTCTGGACATACTCCAACTCGGTGACTTCGTTCCCAAGTTCGGTATTGGAAGGCCAGCTACCGGCGGGCGCCGTGAAGAGTGAGAAAATTGTGTGGGACCAGAAAGATCAGACGGGCCATACTCTCTCGCCGGGAACGTATCAAGTCTATGCCGTATCGCATGTGCAATTCTCGGATGTGACGCCGACAGACGGCAGCAGCGATATGGGCGCGAAGCTCACCACGATCACCCTCGACTAACGCCCCACACCGCCTTATTTCGCGCACTGAACGGTCACCAGTTTGATGTGACCGTCGAGAAAAAGCTGGTTGAATTGATTGCGATGGGAATAGAGCCAGTCTCCGCAGCCGGTTTGCTGGATCTGTTCGTCGCTGAGCATAACTTCCTGGGAAGCATTCATTGTCATCGGCTTTCCCTGCCGATCAACCATCGTCACTCCCGCCATGCCGGCCGGATGCGTGCGCAGTCCCATCCACCATGCCGTGTCATAGCTGCTGTATCGATGATCGATCCAAAGTCCAGCGGGATACGATAGCGACAGCGTGCTTTTCCCAGCGAGCGAATCGTCCCGGCAAAACCAAACATCCTTGTCGTGTGTGTAAGGAAGCAAAGCCCCCGTCAAGCGCGCTCCGCTGGGCGGGTAGTGACGCCGCCCCGGGTCCTTCTCCTGCGTATCGTCATGAGCATAGAGAATGTTGTTGGAATATGGCGGCAGGTGTCCATCGTGATCGCCAGCATACATCGCGAACGCCGTATAGAGATGACGCATATTCGACGCACACGCAACCCGCCGCGCCTTCCCTCTGGCCTGGACAAATACCGGGATCAAGATCGCCGCCAGAATCCCCACGATCGCGATGTTGATCACATACTCCAAGACTGTTTCGCCAGCCTGATGCTTTTTGTTTCTCATTGGCATATAACGTATTAAATACACAAAGTGTTTCGCCAGTTTTACTTTTTTCTGCTCTTCCTACAGTACGCAGATTCTGTCATGATTCAATCTCATATGCACACATACTTATTGAATAATTTACGAACAATATTCCCGAATTACTCCTGCATGAGACAATGGCCGCGACAAATTCTCCGCGTTTGTATTCGTCTCGTAATCCAGCAGCACGACATTCTGAGTATTCGCCAGCGAATACAATTGCTCCAATTCTTCGTGCAATCGATTCTCTAAAACCCATTCATATGTCGGAATATAGATCTGCTTTCGAGCGTCCTCATAAGATAGCAACCGAGTTCCACAGACGCCCTCTCGATGCCCCAGCACTTTCCCAAACTTACTCACAGTACGTTTCATCCCTCTCATAGTCGTATTTTCGATCGTCTTAGTATCCACGTCCGACGTCTCGAAAACTTTCAGCCCTTGCCAAATTCCCTCCACCGAAGCTCCGAACGAACCTGGCGTAAACGGGATCGGAATACCGCCATGGGCAAAGAATGGACTGAACCGCACCCACGGCTCCGGGCCGCGTGAGGTAACGTCGAGGATAAGCGCGTCGCCGAAGCGACGGCGGAGGCGGACTTCGGATAGACGGCGGCTTGCGATTTGAATGGGCATGGTGTTCTCCTTAAATTGAGTGACATTTTATTGTGTATTAAATACACTAACACAAGGTGTGATTCGATGAGCTGATGGAGATCATTTGCGAGAAGTCTCATGGGTGAGAATTTACAAGGCTTCAAATATCAAAATTATTCAATATCTATCAATAACAAGATATGACAGTACGGCTGATCTATCACTCACACTAGATTAAACGGAGAATTTTGGTTATAATCTTAAAAAGAGATTGTAGGCACAGCAAGTCGATGCCACGCAAGCATATCCCCACCTACATACTAAGCCTTACAGAGGAAAAACGCTCGGAAGTAGTAGTTTCTACTTGCAAAACGTTACTCATGAGCTATGGCAAGCCTCGTCATGGGAACCCCGATAATCCAGTAGACGATTTGATCTATATCATTTTGTCCAATAGGACTCGCATCGAGACTGCTTGTACTGTCCTTGAAAACTTAGCACGCATTTTTTCATGCTGGGAAGACGTCAGTCCAGAATCTCGTGAAACAATTCGTGAAATAATTAGGCCAGCTGGCCTTTCCGGAATCAAGTCGCTTCAGATAGTATCAGTATTGGGACAGCTCAAAACGGACTTTGGAGAATGCAGTCTTGATAAACTTCGGACGCTGCCGATAATTGAGGTTGAAAATTACCTAACTTCTTTAGCTGGCGTCTCGCTGAAAGTTGCTAAATGTGTAATGATGTATACAATGGATTTTCAAGTACTCCCTGTAGACGTTCATGTCCATCGTATTGCAACCCGGCTAGGGTGGATTGCCAGAAAGCGTGCAGATCAATCACACGAAGACTTGGAGGAACTAGTTCCTAAAGAATTTCGTTACAGCTTTCATGTTGATTGCGTCGCTCATGGCGTGCAGCTATGTCATTCTCGCGCTCCGAATTGTGAGTTATGCCCAATTAGATCGCACTGTATATTTTATAAGACGACGAAAGGTTATGAATGATGCGGCCTATTGCTGTTGACTTATTTGCCGGAGCAGGTGGGATGAGTTTAGGTTTTGAGCAGGCGGGATTTGATATCCTAGCTGCAGTTGAACACGATCCCGTTCATTGTGCAACACATGAATATAATTTTCCCGATTGTGCAATTATATGTAAAAGTGTAACAACTACTACAGGGTTGGAAATTCGAGAGAACTCAGACATTGGAAATGCGGATATAGATGTCGTATTTGGTGGGCCGCCATGCCAAGGTGTATCGCTTATGGGAAAGCGGGCGTTAGACGATCCTAGAAATGAGCTCATGCTGCATTTTGTGCGTCTCGTAGCCGAGTTAAATCCTAAGTATTTTGTAATGGAAAACGTAAAAGGACTGACAATAGGAAAGCATAAAGGTATTCTTACTGAAGTTATAACCCAACTACAAGCTTCGGGGTATGAAGTTGAAGCGGATTACAAAGTGTTAAATGCTGCTGAATATGGAGTACCACAAGATAGGAGAAGGCTATTTTTGTTTGGATGCCGTCGAGGTTTCCAATTACCAAAATATCCTTTACCAGTTACACGATCGGCGGTGCCTAGCAATCAACTTAAACTTAATGGAATGGAGTTGCCTGTAGGGCCAACTGTCTGGGATGCTATTCAGGATTTACCTGAGGCAGAGAATTACCCCCAATTACTTGATAGAGATTGGGTAACTGCTCCCCATGGCAAGCCTAGCAATTACGCTGCCCCTTTAAGATGGCAGACCGACCCTCAAAATTATTCCTATGAACGATTGTATCACCCTGAATTGCTAACTTCAAGTATGCGTACGGTTCATACAAATCTTTCTATTGATCGTTTTTCGGCGGCGCCTCCAGGCACCATAGAACCAATAAGTCGTTTCCCAAAGCTTTCGCCAACTGGGATATGTAATACACTACGTGCAGGAACGGGGGCTGATAGGGGGGCATACACATCTCCCAGACCAATTCACCCAACAACTCCACGTTGCATAACAGTGCGTGAAGCTGCACGACTACATTCTTATCCCGACTGGTTTCGATTTCATTTTACCAAATGGCATGGTTTCCGTCAAATAGGTAACTCTGTACCACCAAATCTAGCGCGCGCAGTTGGGTCGTCAATAATATCGGCTCTAAATATTCAGCCACAAAAACCTATGGGGATAGTTCTGCCTGGAGACTTAAAGCTCTTAGGATTTACATTATCCGAAGCAGCAAATTATTATGGAACAGATCGAAAAGCAATGGGGTCTAGAACGAGAATTTCAAACAACCCAAACAAATTACAATCAAAACTACAAGAATTAGATTCTACCGGGCCTACGTTGAATGCACAAAAATTCTCTAACGACAATCTGATCCCAATTATGGCAATTGCTTAATAAAATGACTTCTAAATCAGTAACTCTTAATCGCTACAAGCTTATAGCAGAATATATATTTATGCAGCATTATAAAGATGATGCATCCAGCTTCGAGTTTGAGCGTACTGAAATTGATGTCGCGGCTGAAACGTTGGGAGTCAAGCGTGTCCTAAATGTTGGAGACCTGATCTATTATTTTCGTTCGCGTCAGCCCTTACCAGATTCTATAGCGGCCACCGCCCCCGTTGGCTTTGAATGGATTATTGAAGATGCTGGCCGTAGCCGCTATAGATTTAGGTGTGCGAAAATTAGTAGAGTTCTACCGCAACAAAATCTACAAAAGATCAAAATTCCAGACGCAACGCCAGAAATGGTGGCACGTTATGCCTTAGGAGACGAACAAGCTCTTTTAGCAAAACTGCGCTACAATCGCTTAATCGATATTTTCCTAGGCATAACCTCTTATTCACTTCAGAATCATTTGCGAACGACCGTTGGTGGTACGCAAATAGAAGTTGATGAATTGTATGTTGGTGTAAATCGAACGGGTGCACATTACGTTGTGCCCGTGCAAGCCAAAGGTGGTACGGATAAAATCACAGTAATTCAGACGCGACAAGATTTACGATTTTGCGCCGCAAGTTTTCCCGATCTAATTTGCCGAGCAGTTGCAGCTCAGTTTATGAGTGAAGGCGTTATTGCTATGTTTGAGCTTGCTTTAGAAGAAGATGAGCTTGTAGTCTTAATGGAACGTCATTTCAGACTTGTTCCATCTTCACAAATTTCAGTTTCTGACTTGAAGCTATATCGTATTCAAGAAAATGAATAGGCCAAGCATTCATTTTCCAATACCTGGAACAGTTGGTATTAATTTATATGTCGCTTCGCTTGATACTATCAAGCTAGTAAGCGTAGCTGCTGAGCTAATATGCACCTTCTCAAATTCTACAACGTAAATCTCTGATAGACCTACCGCTTTCATTGCGATTGGTATAATATATTTATGCCCAATATTAATGATTTTTGAAGCGGCCTCAGTTTGCGAAATAATTTGATCTTCTAGAATATCATCGCGCTTTCCTTTGACCTCACATGTCACAAGTATAGGCTGAGGTCTTGTGACAGGGCCTTCGTGGGCCAAGAAAATTGCATCGATCTCTGTCTTGTGTAATTTCACAGCCATCATCAAATGATCTACTTGAACAATATCATGAGGTGACATTAAAGCTAGATGCGTTTCCACTAACCTTAATTTTACTGCAGTCTGAAATAGCCACGCTTCATCACTTCGAGCAAGTAATCGAGACGCTATAGGCATCGAGACGCTTTCAATTCTATGCGTCACTGTATTAGTTGAAGGATTGTGTATCCGAAATGCTTGTAATTGCCCAGATGGAATCGGTATAAATTCGAATGATCGACTCTCTCCGGTAAGTTGTCTCCCCGTGTAGCCCGCCCTAAAGACGCTAGCTGGCCAATTATTATTAGCGCTGCTTTTACCTCTAATAAGATCTTTGAAAAAATTGGCCGGATTTCTAGGACTTATTTTGTCGTTTGGGTGAACAGCATTATAGGATATAATCGCTTGGTGTATATCATCTAGAGTAACTATTGGGTTTGTTAGTTGGTTCGGTGGAATAAAGCGAGCGTTGAATATCGCCTCAACTACTTTTGTCTTTGATGTTGGCATTTAGATTTACATGTCGATTTATTAGATCTGAAGCGACTTTCAATTTCAAATTAATTATAGCATTAGCTATTATTAAAATACTACCGCCCCTAGGATCCAATCTACCTATTGACTCCCCTCCCTTCACCCGCCATAATAACCCTACTATCGGCAATGATGGGGAAGAGTAAGCGGATCGGCCGTCCCAGAGAGAAACGCGTCTTGGTGTAAGCGTTTCGTCGGACCGCCCGCCGAAGGTCGCCCCGGAGCGGATCGTTACGAAAGAGTGTCTGGAGACATTTACAGCACTTCCCTCCGAAGGAAGGGGTCACGCGAGCGTTCGCAGTGACCGTGTCTCTGGAAAGCAAGGTGGTACCGCGCGTCGGAGCCTTTATGGGCAGCCCTCGCGTCCTTGCGGCCGGTCACGCAGCAGTGATCCGTGTCGCAATCTGGACGCGGGGGCTGTTTCTTTTGCGAAAGGTGGGACACAGTGGAGAAGATTTACGAGCCGAAGGATGTGGAGGCGCGACGATACGCCGAATGGGAGGAGCGAGGGTACTTCCATGCGGAGCCGACGCCGGGAAAACAAAAGTACAGTATTACAATACCGCCGCCAAATGTGACGGGAAGCCTGCATATGGGGCACGCGCTTACCTATACGGTGCAGGATACGCTCGGGCGATGGAAGAAGATGTCCGGGTACACGGTGCTGATTTTGCCGGGGACGGACCATGCGGGAATCGCCACGCAGAACGTGGTGGAGAAGCAGATCGCCAAGGACGGCCTGACGCGCTTTGACCTGGGCCGCGAGAAGTTCGTGGAGAAGGTGTGGGAGTGGAAGGCGGAGTACGGTTCGCGAATCGTCTCGCAGCTCAAGCGCCTCGGATGCGCCTTTGACTGGCAGCGCGAGCGGTTCACTCTGGACGAACGGTACGCCGACGCCGTGCTTCAGGCGTTTGTGCGCTTCTATGACGCCGGGTTGATTTATAAGGGTAATCGGCTGATCAACTGGTGTCCGCGCTGTCAGACGGTAATTTCGGACATTGAGGTGGAGGAAGAGGATCAGGCGGGGCATCTCTGGCATATCCGCTATCCCTTCGCCGACGGCTCGGGGTCGGTGGTCGTGGCGACATCGCGTCCGGAAACCATGCTCGGCGATAGCGCCGTGGCGGTGAATCCGGAGGATGAGCGCTACGCGGGCTTGATCGGCAAGATGATCGCGCTGCCGCTGACGGATCGGCAAATCCCGCTAATCGCGGACAGCTACGCCTCGGCGGAGTTCGGCACGGGCGCCGTGAAGGTGACGCCGGCGCACGACCCGAACGACTATGAGGCCGGCAAGCGCAATAACCTCGCGCAAATCACGGTGATTGGGTTCGACGGCAATATGACCGCCCAGGCCGGCGAGCGTTACAGCACAATGGATCGCTATGACGCGCGTAATTTGGTGGTGGAAGATCTGCAAGAGTTGGGTTTGCTGGAGAAGGTGGAGGACCACCCGCACCGCGTGCCGACCTGCGAGCGCTGCCACACGACGATCGAGCCGCTGCTCTCCGACCAGTGGTTTATGAAGATGGCGGGCACGGATTTGGTGGCGGGCGCGATCAACGCCGCCGAGAACGACAGCATCGAGTTCGTGCCGGATCGCTATAAGAAGATCTATCTGGACTGGATGAACGGCCTGCGCGACTGGCCGCTCTCCCGACAGCTCTGGTGGGGCCACCGTCTGCCGGTCTACTATCGGCCCGATGGAACCCATGTGGCCGCCCGTAACTGGGAAGAAGCCGTGGAGCGCGCGGGGACGGATCAACTGACGCAGGAAGAGGATGTGCTTGACACCTGGTTCTCGTCGGCGCTCTGGCCCTTCGCCACGCTCGGCTGGCCGGAAAAGACTCCAGACCTAGAATATTTCTACCCCACGGATGTGCTGACGACCTCGCGCGAGATCCTGTACCTCTGGGTGGCGCGCATGATCATGACCGGCGTCGAGTTCATGGGCGAAAAGCCGTTCGATCAGGTCTATATCTTCGCGACGGTGCTGGACAAGAAGGGTCGGCGTATGTCGAAGTCGGCTGGCAACGGCATCGACCCGGTGGAGATGATCGACAAGTACGGCACGGACGCCCTGCGTTTCTCCTTGCTGCGCCTGGCGTCCAAGGGCCAGGATATCCGTTTCAGCGAGGACCGCATCCCCGAGTCGCGCAACTTCGCGAATAAACTCTGGAACGCGGCCCGCTTCGTGCTGATGTATGTGGGCGATGGCGATTCGCCCATCGCCCCCGACATTGATTCCTACTCGCTGCCGGAGCGCTGGATTCTCAGCCGTCTCCAGCACACGGCGCGCGCCGTGAACGCGTCGCTCGCGAGCTACGACCTGGACGACGCCTGCAACGCGCTCTATGAGTTCCTCTGGAACGAATACTGCGACTGGTTCGTGGAGCTCTGCAAACCGGCGCTGAACGGCGAAGACGGCGCGGCGAAGGAGCGCGCGAAGTTCGTGCTGGTGACAGTGCTGGAAAGCACCCTGCGTCTTCTTCATCCGGTAATGCCGTTCGTGACCGAGGAGATCTGGCAGGCCATCCCGCACAAGGGCGCCACGATCTGCTCCGCCTTCTATCCTCAGCCGGACGAAGCCCTGGTGGACCTTCCGGCCGAAGCGGGTATGGCGCTGCTGATCGACAGCATCACCGCGCTTCGCACGCTGCGCGCCGAGTTCACTCCCGGCGGACAGGAAAACGAAGCCGCCCGCGCCGCCATCCTCGCGCGCCGGTTCACGGTCACGGCGGTCGCCGAGACTGACAGCGCCCGCACGACCCTCACAGATCAGCTAAGCGCGCTTACCAATCTCGCTCGTCTGGGAACCGTGACCATCGAGAATGCGGCGCCCGAAGGGGCGCGCACCGTAGCGACCGGCGTCGCCGGCGCGACGTTCTACATTCCCGCCGATGAGCTGCTCGAAGGCGTCGATCCCGTGAAAGAGTCGGCCCGCCTTGCTGCGGAGATCACCAAGCTCGAAAAAGAGCGAGGCGGATTGGAAGGACGGCTGAACAACCCGCAGTTCGTGGAGCGCGCCCTGCCCGAAGTCGTGGAAAAAGCCCGCGCCGATTCCGCCGACCTCACCCAGCGCATCGCCAAACTCGCCGCCCGCCGCGAGATGCTGGCGGGATAGCCGCTACTGAGATAGCCTCCGCTGTACTGCGGAGGCTATTTTTCTTTCTGCGCAAGGCCCGCCACGGTATAATCTTGAGAGACGCGCAATCAGTGGGAAATTGCGAAACTTATAAATCCTATGCGCACTGATCAACGCCCCGATTTTATCATTGTCGATCCGCGCGACGCCGGCGAAGCGGAAGTCATCGGTATGGGCGGTGCGCCGACGGTGGCGTCGCTTCTCTGGGCGTATCGCCATGGCGTATTCCCCTGGCCGGTGGAAGGTTATCCTTTGCTGTGGTTCTGCCCGCCGGCGCGCGCGATTATTGAGTTCGCGGATCTTCGTGTTCCGGAGCGTTTGGCGCGAATGAAGCGCAATGCTCCCTTCTCCTATACGATCGACCAGGCCTTCCCTGAGGTGATGCGGGCGTGTCAGGCCGCGCCGCGTCCCGGTCAGTCGGGAACCTGGATCACGGAGGAGATGTTGGATGGGTATGGGACGCTTCACCAGCGGGGTTTTGCTCACAGCGTGGAGGTCTGGGATTCGTGCGGAGCGCTCGTGGGCGGTCTGTACGGCGTCTCCGTCGATGGCGCATTCGCGGGCGAGAGCATGTTTCATTCGTCGGCGAATACTTCCAAGCTCGCCCTGCTGCATTTGATCGAACATCTTCAGCAGCGAGGACTCGATTGGATCGATATTCAGATGCTTACGCCGCACCTGGTGGCGCTCGGCGCGAAAGAGGTTGCGCGGAGTGAATTTTTAGACCGCCTGGAGCGGACACAGACCCGCAAGCTGAGCCTGTTCGGCCAGGGCTGACTTGACTTTCCAGAGAATACTTGTATATACTACGATTATGTCCATCAAAGAAGAACTCGCCCTGCCCTCCTACCGGGAAACCGTGGCGAGCTGCACCTGTCTGAACTTGCGCAAGGCCAACCGCGCAATCTCGCATGTCTACGATGAGTTCTTGCAGCCAACGGGGCTGCGCGGGACACAGGTCAGTTTGCTGATGACGGTCGCACGGGAAGAAACGTCGACCATGACGCAGCTTGCCGATCTTCTCGTGACGGACCTGACGACTCTGTCTCGCAATCTGAAAGTTCTGGAGCGCGACGGCCTTGTCAAGGCCGCGCCCGGGCAAGATCGCCGGGTACGGGAGATCACGCTGACGGCGGAAGGCCGCGCGGCGCTGGAGCGCGCGCTTCCGCTCTGGCGGCAGGCGCAGGCGTATATTAAGGAACATCTGGGGCTTGAGCAGTGGCGCGGCCTGATCTCTCATCTGGTGCAGGTGGCGGAGCTCACCAGCCCGTCCCGCGCAAACGCCGCCACGCGATAATGCTGACAGGAGCCACGGGCTCTCTCAACAAAAATTAGTTGTATATACATCGAAAGCGAGTATCCATGGCGACCACATTGGAACAATCAAAGTTACGCGCTCCGGCCGCCCCGAAGCCAGTGGCGGCGGGTCTGAACCCCTATCGATGGATCATCCTGATGGCGGTCCTCACCGGGGCGTTTCTGGAGCTGCTCGACACCACCAGCGTCAACGTCGCCTTGCGGCAGATGGCGGGGAACTTCGGCGCGACGACTGATGAGATCGGCTGGGTGGCGACGGGGTATATCCTCTCCAACGTCATCGTTCTACCGCTCACCGCCTGGCTGTCCTCGGTGTTTGGGAGACGCGGATATCTTACGGCGTCGATTTTACTATTCACGCTCGCGTCGTTCCTGTGCGGAGCGTCGCATACTCTCGGACAGCTCATTTTCTGGCGCATTATCCAGGGCGCCGGCGGCGCGGCGCTTCTCTCCACGGCGCAGGCCGCGCTGCGTGAGGTCTTCCCGGCGGACCAGCAAGGAATGATCCAGTCATTCTACATCGTCGTGATTGTCCTGGGGCCAACCGTCGGCCCGGCGTTCGGCGGCTGGATCACGGATAACTACTCATGGCAATGGATCTTCTGGAGCAAGGCCCCGCTGGGACTGGTCGCGGCGTTTCTCGTCTGGCGCTTCCTGAGCGACTCGCCGCACAAAGCGCAAACCGGCGGCGTGGACTGGGCCGGGATCGGGCTGCTCACCGTGGGACTGGGATCACTCCAATATGTCCTGGAGGAAGGGCAGCGCTACGATTGGTTTGACGATATCTGGATCGTGCGCCTCACTATCACCGCCTTCGTATCGCTTATCGCCTTTGTGGTCTGGGAGTTGTGGGCGACCAACAAGCAGCCGGTCGTAAACCTGCGCGTGCTCAAGCACCGGGCGCTGACGGCGGGATGTGTGCTTCTCTTTATTGGCGGCGCGGGGATTTACGCGGGATCGTTCCTGATGCCGCTCTTTGTCCAAAGCATTCTGGGTTTCTCCCCCACCGAGGCCGGCCTGCTTTTCTTACCGGCGGGGGTTGTGACGATCTTTGGAACGCTGCTGGCGGGCCGACTTTTGAACGGGGCGAACCCTCTCGTCAAGCCGCCCGTCCTGATCGCGCTAGGCCTAATCGGCTTCAGCTTCTCGCAGTGGCTCCTCGGGCACCTGTCGCCACAGAGCGGAACACCCGACATTGAGGTGGGCCTGATGCTGCGCGGAGCGGGAATGGGCTTCCTGTTCACCCCGATTACGGTCGCTTCGCTCAGCAGCTTGAAGGGCGCGGAGATCCCACAGGGCGCGGGTTTGACAAACCTGTTTCGGCAGCTGGGCGGCAGCTTCGGGATCGCGATCATCAATGCATACGTAACCAGCCAAACCGCCGGCCACCGCGCGGACCTGGTCGGGTTTATCTTCTCAGGCAATCCAGCCCTCTTGGACCGAGTCGCCGCGACGTCGCACTACCTGGTCACGAAGGGGATGAGCATCACCAGCGCCCATAACAGCGCGCTGGGAATTATCGAAAACACGGTGCAGCGCCAGGCGTCCACGATGGCGTACGACGATGCGTTCCTTCTGCTCGCCGCCGCTTTCGCCTTCGCGCTGCCGGCGCTGCTTCTCTTCCGGCAGGCAAAAGCGCAAGGCGCCGCCGCCGCGCCGATCGACGCCGGCCACTAATCGCCCTCAGCAACTATGCGCGCTTGCTAATTTGAGTATTGGCAAGCGCGTTTATTATTTTTCTTCTCCCTACTAAGAGCATAATGGAATTACACCGCAAGAAACGGGAAGACTTCTCACAAGGATCCGCGCTACAATAAAATGTCGCGTGTGCGCTGCTCCCGCGCTTCTGAAGGAACTACTTACCGATCAATGATAACCGCAAACGACAATTTCCTATGCGAGCTTACCTTTCAGCCGCCATACGATTGGAATGCCCTTCTGCGCTTTCTGGACTCTCACGCGACCGCCGGTGTGGAGATGGTTTCGAACGGCGTCTACTATCGCACGGTCGTTCTGGGCGGAGCCCACGGATGGATCGGCGTGCGCCCTTCGGAAGATTCGGCGGCCCTGCGCGTCGAGGCGTCCCCCACCCTTGCCCCCATCCGGTCGGAGCTCATGCTGGACCTGCGGCGGCAGTTCGATCTGGACGCCGAACCGGACGTGATCGCGAAGGCGCTCGGCGCGCTGGCGGCGCCCCGGCCTGGCCTTCGCATCCCCGGCGGGTTTGAACCCTTTGAACTTGCCGCCCGCGCCATCCTCGGGCAGCAGATCAGCGTCCGCGCGGCGACGACGGTCGCGGGGCGCTTCGCCGCCGCGTACGGAGCTGCGGCGGAGACCCCCATCCCAGGACTGACGCATAATTTCCCCAGCGCCGAAAAAGTTGCCTCTCTCTCCGTCGATCAAGTGGCGTCGCTGGGAATTATCGCCTCGCGCACGCGCACAATCCTCGGCCTGGCGCGCGCGGTCTCCGAAGGCGCGATCTCACTGGCGTACGGCGCGGATCCGCTAGAAACCATGGCGCGGATGCGAGAGCTGCCTGGGATCGGCGAATGGACGGCGCAATATGTCGCCATGCGCGCGCTGGGTTGGCGCGACGCATTTCCGCATACCGATCTCGTCCTTTGCAAAGCGCTGGGAGAGAAGAACCCAAAGCGAGTTCTCGCGCTCGCCGAACGCTGGAGACCGTGGCGGTCTTACGCGGCCCTGCATCTCTGGGCCGAATTTCATTCATCTCAGGAAACACCATGATCTACTACACCCAGATCGATTCCCCCGTGGACACCATCACGCTGACCTCCGACGGCGCCGCCCTCACGGGCGTCTATATGAACGAGCACAAACACGCCGTTTTATTCGCCGACGAATGGATTCGCGACGATCAGGCGGCGCCGTTCCCCGAGGCAAAGCGGCAATTAGAAGAATATTTCGCGGGTGCGCGCACGGAGTTCGACCTGCCGCTCGCGCCCAGCGGCACACCGTTTCAGCAGACCGTATGGAGCACACTGCGCGAAATCCCCTACGGCGAGACAATCACCTATGGCGCGCTGGCGGCGCGCCTCGGAAACCCCAACGCCTCCCGGGCCGTCGGTCTGGCGAATGGCCGTAATCCGATCTCGATTATCGTCCCATGCCATCGCGTGATCGGAGCGAATGGGAAGTTAGTGGGATACGGCGGGGGCTTAGGCTGCAAAGAAATTCTGTTGGCGACGGAGAAGCAGCATCCCCAATAACGCCGCGTATGCAGGAACGTGTGATTTGGTCTCCGGGATCTGGTAGACTGATAGCACAATTCCTGCATACGGAGCCTGCCCATGGCCGAATTGACGTTTTCGACGAAGTCGAAACCTAGCGCTCGTCGCCGTATCGCCAGAACCCTTGTCACCATCTTCACGATCCCGTGCGTCATCTATATGGCTCTCCTCACTTACCTCTACTTTAATCAGCGCGCATTGATCTTCCCAGGCTCCCTTAGCCAAAATAAAACGAACGCCCATCTGAGCGTCGCGCCGTCCGGATGCGAGCTGCTGGATCTTCCGACGGGCCAGGGAAAGATCGCCGCCATTTTCGGGCGCGCCGAAACGCCGGACGGCGCTGTGGACCCCAGCGCGGGGAAGCGTCCCACCGTGCTTTATTTCTATGGCAATGGCGGATCAATCGTCAGCAGCCTCGAACAGATGAAGCATTTTCAAAAGCTCGATATGAATGTGCTGGTCGCGGACTATCCAGGGTTTGGAATGAGTCCCGGGGTGGCGTCGGAGGAGGCGTGTTACGGGGCCGCCGACGCCGTCTATCGTTATGCGCGGGCGAGGCCGGAGATCGACCCGGCGAAGCTGATCGTCGCGGGCTGGTCGCTGGGATCCGCAGTTGCGATCGACCTCGCCTCGAAGCACCCCTGCGCGGGGCTCATTACCTTCAGCGCCTTCACCAGCATGGCGGAAATGGGAAATAGCCAGTATCCCATCGTGCCGCTCCCGATCATTCGCGCGATCCTCAAATATCGCTTCGCCAGCGAAGAAAAGATCCGCCGCGTCGGATGCCCGGTGCTGATCGGCCACAGCCGCGACGATCACTTTGTCCCCTATCGGATGGCGGATCGACTGGCCTCGGCCGCCGGCGGTCCGGCGACGCGGCTGACGACCGTCGGCAGCGACCATTCGGACTTCTTCGCCAACGACAGCCCGCAGATCTTCGAGGCGATCGGTAAGTTCGTCCACCAAACTCTCCGCTGACCTCTGAATTCCGCTGCGCGGATCATAAGAGCAGGATTTCGGATCGGGCGATGCGAATTACGTGGCTATGTATGCACGTTATCGCACCCGATTTTTTTTCGCGGCAATCCTCCTTCTCTCCCTGGCGCTGAGGCTATGGGGAATTGATTGGGGCCTGCCAAGCCAAACCCACTATTTCAGTTACCATCCCGATGAGAGCGTTGTCCTGGGCGTCGCTCTGGGAATGAATTCTCTTCAGGGAAAGCTGCTTCCACACTTCTACAACTACGGCTCCCTGCAAATCTATCTCGTGAACTTCGCCGATACCTTTGGCTACCTCTTCGGCGCCGCGCCGACGCTCACGCCTGATCCCGCCGCGCATCCCAATCAGTTCGCGCGCCTCTATCTGATTGGGCGATTACTAAGCGCGCTTATGGGTGTGGGGACAGTCGCGGCGCTCTATGCGGCGGGTAAATCGCTTTGGGGACGGCGCGCGGGTCTGGCGGCGGCGGCTCTCCTGGCGATCGCTCCGCTGCATGCGCAGCACTCGCACTGGCTCACCGTCGATGTCCCGGGCGCCTTCTGGGCGACCCTTTCGCTGCTCTTTGCGGCCAAGGTCTTGAAAGACGAACGTTTCTCGTGGCGCGGCGTGCTGGCGTCCGCGATATTCGCCGGATTGGCGGCGGCGACCAAATATAACCTGGCGCTCTCCCTGCTGCCTCTCCTGGCCGCGTTATGGCTTCGCGGGAGTTCCGAGCGGCGCCAGGCCGTCGCGGGCGCTCTGGGGGCCATTGGAGCCTTCGCGGCGGCGTTCGTGGCGGCGTGCCCGGGGTCCGTCCTGGAAAGCGCGAAGTTTATCGCCGATATCCAATACGAAGCGCTCCACGTTTCGCAGCAGCCGGGCGATACATTCTCGAACACGGGAAGCGGCTTCGTTTACCACATTGTCACCAATCTCAGCGCCGGCCTGGGCTGGCCGCTGCTTCTTGCGGCATTGGCGTCAATTGTCTGGGCCGCGAAACGCAGATCGCAAGGTGACGGTTTGCTCGCGGCGTTCGCTCTCCCCTACTATCTTCTCATTGGACTTGCCGCCGTACGTTATGCGCGCTACGCCTTGCCGCTGATCCCCATTCTGTGCCTTTGGGCAGGCAGGGCCATTGCGGACATTTCGCTCGCCAAGACAGCAAATACCCAGCGACTTGGACTCGCATGCGCACTTACCATCAGCGCGCTTACTTTTGGATGGACCATCATACTGATCGCGCCGATGTCCCAGGCCGACCCGCGCGACCTTGCGCTTGCCTGGATACAGAGTCGCACCAACCTTGGTATTCAGACAGCGTTTCCGACCATGCCCTGGTTCCAGACCGCGCCGCTCAGTCCCTATTTCTGCGCTCCTCGGCCGGGGACCTGGAAGCAGATCCAGATAGCGACCGACGATGAACGGATTTTGTACCGCAATAAAGATTGGGATAGCGCCACCGCCCAGCAGCAGCATCCTACGTTTGTTGTTTTGAGTCAATACGACACGCGCGACGCTCTGCGACTGGGGAACAAAGACGCCGAGCAATACATGGCGATGCTGAGTTCGGATTATCGGTTGGGGGCGCAATTTGGCGGCTATCGCCTCTTCGGAGGCCCCGTTTTGACGCTTCCTCATGATATGCTTTATGCCAATCCGAACATTTCTCTCTACGTGAAGAGGTAAAATAGCCTGTACGCCTGCTTTATCAGACAGGCAATGGTTGGAACGTCGCGGTTCCTGGGGCATAATAAAGGGAGCGGCACGACCGCGACGGAGAATTAGGAACGACATATGACTTATTGCTTGGGGATACATACGCGCCACGGCCTTGTCATGGCCTCCGACTCACGGACGAACGCTGGATACGATCAGGTCAACGTCACGCGGAAGATGCATACGTTTGTCCTGCCGGGCGAGCGCGCCTTTGTACTGCTGTGCAGCGGCAGCCTTTCGCTCACACAATCGATTATCACCCTTTTGGGCCGTGACTTCGATCTAGGTAAGGGGCTGGCGTCCGTCGCCAATATGTACGACGCCGCCCGTGAGATCGGCGAACAGGTCCGCCGCGTCTCCGAGATGGACCGGGCGGCCCTGGAGCGCGACGAGGTGCGGTTCAACGTGCATTTTCTGCTGGGCGGCCAGATCGCCGGCCAGCCGCCCGATCTCTATCTGGTGTATCCGCAGGGAAATCCGCTGCGCGCCACCGAAGACAGCCCCTTTTTGCAGATCGGCGAAGTAAAGTACGGCCGCCCGATCCTCGTGCGCGGCATCCGCTATCAAGAAACACCGCTCGATGAGGCGGCGAAGTACGCGCTGATCTCCATCGATTCGACGATGCGGTCCAATGTGACGGTCGGTCCTCCCATCGATATCTGCATCTACCAGCGCGATGAGCTCGATATCGTCCACCGCCGCCGGCTGACCGACAAAGACCCCGATCTCATCCAAATCCACGAACAATGGGAGCAGACGCTGCGCAAGGGCGTCACGGAGCTGCCTCCGATCGATTTTGAGACGTTCGGGCAAAAAAAGTAATATGCGCGCGGAGTAATTTGGCTGTTTCCGCCCGTATTAAAGGTTCGTTATCAGCGATTTTACGAGATTCCCAGAAAGCAGGTATTATTGCCATCTGGGAATTATACTTTTTTGCCCATAATTGTAACAGCGCACTAAAGTTTTGATTGCAACGTGCCGATGATGTTATTGTCGCTACACTACAGGGCGACAAACAAAGGCAAACTCGTCGAAAGGCGAGGACGCAAAGCTACGGGTCTACGGCAGAGACTTCGCCTCATTTCGCGCACTATGTTCGAAATGTCCTGCTATGACAGCCAAGCCGCCGCACCGCCCGCGTTTTGATTGTGATGACATGCAAATGTCTAGCAACTGAGTAAAGGCTTATTTGGGGGCATTGAAATGAAGATCTCGAACACAGAATCCTTACGAGCTGGTCAAGTCGCTTCGGTGACGCCCGCTCCTCGCATTGCGGCTACGCCGCAGAACGACAGCGCCGGCTCCACCGGAACACCGGCCGCTGAAGTAGAACTCTCGTCGCAAGCGCAAACGCTCGCCTCCGCCATGCAGGCGGTGGACGCGACGCCCGAGACGCGAGACGACTTGGTGGCGAAACTGCAAAAGCAGATTTCGTCCGGCACATACAGCGTCAGCGGCTCCGATATCGCTGATCAAATGGTGCGCCGCGCCCAGGCTGATCGAATCCGTTAAATTATGATCGCACTCCTAAGTGCGCTTATCGTTTAGCGGCCGTCGCGGGACCTGCTGCTGAAACAAACCGGGACATGTCCGGCGAATACGGTAAAATTCGGTCTCGAAAGGTTGCATGAGCTTAGCTCATGCAACCTTTTTTCTTTGTCCATGCCGCCCCAGAAATATAGGGTGATGGAACTCTTTCAAAGGTGGATGGATTATATCTTTAAGTGTTCGTGCGAGCGGCGAGCGGGCATACGAAAGCGCCTTATGTTAACAAAGTCAGACCAGGATTCGATCACCGCATGGCGCTTGCCTACTATTGTGCTGGAACTGCATCGGTCGACTTCGGGTCGGCCCAAGCAGTCACCAAGGCATGTGCATGAAGAGTATCAAATCATTTTCGGTCACCAGGGTGCGGGAAAGTACGACTATCGTGGCGCCCGGCATATTACGCCGCCTGGCAGCCTCATCATCATCCATCCCGGAGAGGCGCATTCCGCATGCGGACTCGAAGCGCGGACACGGACATCTACTTATCAGAGCATCTACGTCCAACCAGAATATATGCAGGAAATGGCAGTTGAAGCGGGGTGTAGCGGGACTGGCTTGCCATTCTTTACAGAGACGGTAACTCTGGATGAAAGTCTAATTCGACGCTTCTCACACCTCTGCCGGGCGCTCCAGCAGTCCGGGGCTTGTTTGGAAAAAGCCTCTTTGCTTTGTTCGACGATTCAGTATCTGATTACGCGCCAGGGCGAAATACAACCTGCGCCACGAAAAGCGTATCGCGCTCAAGCCTCTGTCGATCGTGTCCGTGAGTATCTGAACGCGAACGCCTGCGAAAATGTCACGCTGGCCGACCTTGCCGGAATCGCAGATCTCTCCCCCAATCATCTCTGTTCATCCTTTCGACGGGAGATCGGTGTGCCTCCCCATGCCTACCAGACGCAGTTGCGGTTGACGAAAGCCAAGTCGCTGCTTGCAGACGGCCTACCCATCGGCGATGTGGCTGCGGAAACAGGCTTCGTCGATCAAAGCCATCTCACCCATCAGTTCCAGCGGCACTTCGGAGTGACACCCGGCTGCTACTTTCCTCGGATAACCTCCGCTAAATCGTAATAATCTACAATACGCGCGCTCTCCGACCGATCATAATTGCCTATCGGAGGTACACGAAATGTACATACTGAACGTGAGCTACATCGAGCAGCCTGCTAAAGTCGAACCGCATGTCGGTCCGCACAGCGCGTGGGTTAAGAGGCACTTTGCGGAGGGTCTGTTCCTCTTCGCCGGCCCCAAAAAAAGTGGATTGGGCGGCGTCATTCTGGCCAAATCCATCGACCGTCCCACACTCGACAGCATTCTCGCAGAAGATCCCTATATCACGGAATCCGTGGCGGAATATCAAATCCTGGAGTTCGATTGCAAAGCCGCCGAACCTAGTCTCGCGCTGCTGACAACCAGCTAAAGCAATATTCCCCTCCCCAACCTCCATTATGGAGGTTGGGGAGGGGGCGATGAAGAAAAACGTCACCAATGTCCTTCGCAAACAGGGTCGTGACTGATCATTGTTAAATTGGCGTGACCTGGTTCCTACAGCGGGAAAGCTGTAGACTCTGCTGGAGCGAAGTCAGCTCAAGCAGAGTCTCAGGTTTCGAAAACGCTCCTCTAAAATCCTCAATCCACATGAGATGGTTTTGCCTCAGCATAGCCCACAAACTTCCATTTGTGGGGCAGCAAGCTCAGCATTTAACGATAATCAGTCACACCCTGGTGTATACTCTATACGGAGAGTCGCCGCTCCCATGCCGAATTGTGTGGAGTTGTGAGTTCGTCAGATAGGGGCAGTAGTGTCATTGAATAAAGAGACCAAAGTATACGCGGTCGTCAATCAGAAGGGCGGCGTGGGGAAAACCACGACCGCCGTCAATCTTTCCGCAAGCCTCGCCCATCTCGGCAAGCGTGTCCTGCTCGTCGACTGCGATCCACAGGGAAACGCGACGACGGGTCTTGGCATCGACAAAAGCGCCCTGGAGATGTCGATGTTCGATGTCCTGGTCGACAACGTGCCTGTCGCGCAGATCGTACAGAAAGACGTCACCGTCCCCGGGCTCGATGTCGCGCCCGCGACGCTCGATCTGAGCGGCGCCGAAATGGAAATGTTTTCGCAGCTTTCGCGCGAAGGGACGCTCCGGCGGAGCCTCAAGCCGATCCTGGGCTTGTACGATTATGTCTTCATCGATGGTCCTCCCTCGCTGGGCCTGCTCACGCTGAATATCCTGACCTGCGCCGACGCGGTCCTGATTCCGATCCAGTGTGAGTTTTACGCCCTGGAAGGCATCTCGCAGCTGATGACGATCGTGGAGCGCGTCCAGGCGCACCTGAACCCGAAGCTTTCCATCGGCCTGGTCGTCCTGACGATGCACGATGAGCGGATCAACGTCTCGCGCCAGGTCGTCAGCGAGGTCCGCGAATACTTCGGCGACGTGGTCGCAGAAACGATCGTCCCCCGAAACGTGCGTCTGAGCGAAGCGCCGAGCTTTGGACAGCCGATTTCCCTTTACGATCCCCGCTCCAAGGGAGCGCAGGCGTACACCGATTTGGCCCAGGAGGTTGTGAGCATTGGAAAGAAGTAAACCCGCCGAGAAGAGCCGGCTGGGCCGCGGACTGTCGTCGCTGATCCCCCCGTCGGCGCGCCCGATCACCGCCACCGCCGAGGAGCCTCCCAAGACGGCCCCAACCGCCGAGGCGGTCCCGGCGGCGCCTGAGAACCCGCAGGACGCCGTGCAGCGCCTGGCCGTCACAAGTATCCGGGCGAACACCTTTCAGCCGCGCGATTCATTTGACGACGCCGCATTGGAAGACCTCTCCAATTCCATCAGCGCGCATGGTATTTTACAGCCGATCATGGTCCGCGCCTCCGGCAAGGGCAAGTATGAGCTGGTTGCGGGCGAGCGGCGCTTCCGGGCGGCCAAGCGCGCGGGATTGGAAACCGTCCCGGCGATTGTCCGGGAGCTCACGGACGAAGAATCGCTGACGGTCGCTCTCATCGAAAACATTCAGCGCGAAGATCTGAACGCCATAGAAGCGGCGAAGGGCTACCGCCAGCTCCTCGATCAGTTCGGCCTGACGCAAACGGAGCTCGCCCGGCAGCTTGGCAAAGCGCAGCCGACAATCGCGAACGCCCTGCGTCTCCTCAAGCTGGACCTGGAGATGCAGCAAAGCATTTCCCACGGCCAGATGTCGGAAGAGCACGGCAAGGCGCTGCTTTCTTTGCAAAACGAAGATCAGCGCTTCAAGCTCTGGGAGAAAGTCATTGCGAACCAGCTAAGCGTCGCGGAGACGCGCCGCCTCGCAATGAAGATCTCTCAGGACGCGGACGCCGAAGAAGCGCCGGTCGCGCCGGCCAGGGATGTGCACTGGATCGCCCTGGAAGACCGCCTGCGCACCGCATTCGGCATGAAGGTCGGCCTGCGCCCCTCCCCCAAAGGCGGGGGCACGCTCACGATCGAATTCTCTGACCCCGAAGAGGTCGAGGGCATTCTCGACCGCATTCGCTAGCGCTTTACTACGCATATTCGCTGGCAAGAAAATTCCGTTCGCATCATTCGCCGGCGAATAATATTACGACAATTATTCGCCGGCGAATATTGAAAGGCTCGTCTCGTGATTGCAGAAGTAATTTCCGTAGGCACCGAGCTCCTCCTCGGTCAAACTATCGACACCGACGCCGCCGCCGTCGCGCAGGCGCTCTCCCGTCAGGGGATCTCCATCTACCACCGCTCCACAGTCGGCGATAACGAAGATCGTCTTGCCGCCGATCTGCGGCAGGCGCTGGAGCGCGCCGACATCGTCATCACCATCGGAGGTCTTGGGCCGACGATGGATGATTTGACGAAAGAAACCCTCGCCCGCGTCCTGGACATTCCACTCGTCACCGACCCAGCGCACGTCGAACGCCTCACGGAGATGGGAAAGCGGCGCGGCTGGGACAAATTCCCCGAACACTTTATGAAGCAAGCGGATGTGCCGGCCTCGGGGCGCGGAATCCCCAACAATAACGGGACGGCCCTGGGCGCCATCTTTGAAAAGGGCGGAAAGTACGGCGTTTGCCTACCCGGCCCACCGAATGAACTGATTCCTATGCTGGAAGAGACCGTGGAGCCGTTTTTTGCGGAAAAGACATCGGGCGAGAAGGCGGTCATCAAGTCTTTGGTGCTTCGGATCATCGGCATGGGCGAATCCACGGTGGAAGAGCGCGTCAAGGATCTGATGGCGGACAGTAATCCCACCGTCGCCCCCTATGCGAAGACCGGCGAGGTCCACCTGCGAGTCACCGCGCGCGCCGCGACCGATGAAGACGCCATGGCGCTGATCGCGCCGCGCGAAGCGGCGATTCGCGAGAGACTCGGCGATGTCGTCTATGGGATTGACTCGGAGACACTCGAATTCGCCGTGGTGTCGCTGCTGCAGCAGGCGAGTCGCACGGTAGCCTGCGCGGAGTCGTGCAGCGGCGGACTCATTTCCAAGCGGATCACGGATATCCCCGACTCCTCGCGAGTCTTCGGACTGGGGATCGTCTCCTACTCCAACGAGTCAAAGGAGAAGTTCTTGAGCGTCGACTCGCGACTCCTTGCGGAACATGGCGCGGTGAGTCACGAAGTGGCGCGCGCGATGGCCGAAGGAGTCCGCGCGGCCGCCGGATCGGATATCGGAGTCAGCGTCACGGGAATCGCCGGCCCCGGCGGGGGCAGCGAGAAAAAGCCGGTGGGAACCGTCTATCTCGGACTGGCGTGGGACGGCGGAGTCATCTCCCAGCACCACCAATTCCTCGGTCGGCGGCAGGATGTGAGCCAGCGCGCGGCGCAGGCGGCGCTCGCCCTCGTTCGGCGTTTCTTGATTGCCCCCGACGAGCCGACGTTCCGGCAATCGCCTTAAGCAAAGCGCGCATATTAAATTCAATTTGATATGTGTAGTTACTAATCAGTCCGAAACGACTTCGAATTTTTGGGCTGGCAATCTTCGGGAAGTTGTGCTATAATAGACCGTACACTTGTTCTGAATCATCATGGCTTAACACCTGTCAATCACCCTCATACTGATTAACAGCAGACATAAGGAGACTAGTTTTGGATAAAGAAAAGGCGCTGGATATTGCATTGTCTCAACTGGAAAAGCAGTTTGGGAAGGGTTCGGTCATGCGACTGGGCGAGTCGCCCAAGCAATCCGTCGAGGCCATCTCCACCGGATCGCTGGCGCTGGACCTGGCGCTCGGAGTCGGCGGCGTGCCGCGCGGACGCATCACGGAGATTCATGGCGCGGAGTCCTCGGGCAAAACGACGATCGCTTACCACATCATCGCCGAAGCGCAGAAGCTGGGCGGGACCGCCGCGTTTGTCGACGCCGAGCACTCGGTCGATCCGGAATACGCCCGCAACCTGGGCGTGGATATCAATAAGCTCCTGGTCTCCCAGCCCAACAACGGCGAGGAAGCCCTGGAGATCATGGACGCCCTGGTGCGCAGCGGCGCCGTCGACGTGGTCGTTCTTGACTCCGTCGCCGCCCTCGTCCCCAAGGCCGAGATCGAAGGCGAAATGGGCGACAGCCATATGGGCCTCCAGGCCCGTTTGATGTCGCAGGCGATGCGCAAGCTGAACGGCTCCATCTCCAAGACCAACACCGCCGCGATCTTCATCAATCAGATCCGCGAAAAGATCGGCGTCATGTTCGGCAATCCGGAGACCACCCCCGGCGGCCGCGCGCTGAAGTTCTACGCCAGCGTCATGCTCGACGTCCGCCGTATCGAGACTCTGAAGCAGGGCACCGATATGGTCGGCAACCGGGTCAAGGTGAAGGTCGTCAAGAACAAGGTCGCCCCGCCCTTCCGCCAGGCGGAGTTCGATATCATGTTCGGCAAGGGCATCTCGCGCTCGGGCAGCATCATCGATATCGGCGTCGAGCTGGGCCTGGTCACCAAGGCCGGATCCTGGTTCACCTACGGCGATCAGCGGATCGGCCAGGGACGAGAGAACGCCAAGCAGTACATGGAAGAGCATGCGGACGTGATGGACGAGATCGAACGAACCATTCGCGGCGACGAGAAGTCCGCGGAGATCCTGACGGTCGGCGCGGTCGGCGTCGACGAGTAAGATAAGCGCGCATGCCAAACATCACCGCGCCTGACAGCAGCGCATGTCCATAATCACGGCGCTGGAGCCGCAGCAGCGGCGCGCCGGGCGAATCAACGTCTTCGTCGACGGCCAATTCATCATTGGCGTCGGCGAAGGCGTCGCCGCGAGTCTACGCCTGCGCCTCGGCCAGGAGATCACACCCGAGCGCCTGACCGAAATCGCCAGCGCGGAGGAGCTGCACCGCGCCACCGAAGCCGCCTACACCTACCTCGAAACCCGCGCCCGCTCCGAAAAGGAAGTCCGCGACCGTCTCAGCCGCGACGAGTACCCCGACGAAGTCATCACGCAGGTCATCGACAAGCTGCGCGAGATGACCTTGCTCGACGATTCCCAATTCGCCAAACAATGGGTCCAGGCCAAGACCAATGTCGCCGGATCGCGCCCCGTGGGCCGGCGCCGTATCTCCAGCCAGTTATATCAAAAGGGCGTCCACAAAGACACCATCGGCAAGGCGCTCGCGGAAGTCACCGATGACGATGAGATCGAGCTCGCCCGCGCGGCGGCACGTAAGAAAGTGCGCGCGCTGAGCGATGACCCCGAGATCGCGCGCGCGGAGCGCCAGCGCCTCATCGCCTTTTTGCAGCGGCGCGGCTTCAGCTGGGAGACCTGCAAGCGCGTGGCCGACGAAAGCTTTTCCCCTCCCGAAGACGCGTTTGACGACGAAGATCCCGCCGAAGAATAGCCTCTTCCCCCGCTCCCAGCCGATATGCCCGTCATGACAATAAGAATCTTGCAAGTAAACCTGCAAATTCAGATGTGACAAAGCAGGAATTCACAACAACAGTCGGGAAATAAGACGGATCAGTCCGCCAGTACTGACGACGGATAAACGACTGAACGTGACATGCGCTTGTCATCGAAGGCGATCACCGTCCGCTCAACCTCAACAACAATCTTGGGGTGAGGGAACGATAACATATGTGGGAAGCTATTATTCCCGCGGCCGCCGTCATCGGGGCCGGGGGAATCGTCTTATTTTTTGCTTGGATTAAACCGGAGAAAGAAAAACTCCATCGGCTTGCACAGGAGACCGAGCGGGAACGCGAACAGCTGCGCAAAGATACGGAAACGCGGCAAAAAGAGCTTCTGCTCGAAGTGCGTGAAGAAGCTCAGCGGCTTCGCGACGAGAGTTCGCTCGAACTGAAAGAAAAACAATCAGAGCTTCAGCGGTTTGAGCGGAAACTGGCGCAAAAAGAAGAAACACTCGAAGGCAAGCTCGGCGGTCTCGACCGCCAATGGGACGCCGTACGCACGCGCGAGCGGGAGATCGACCGCCAGCACAAGGAAGCGGCCGCCCTGCGGCAGCTCCACCAGGACGCACTGGAGCGTGTGTCCGGCATGACCGGCGAAGAAGCCAAAGCCGCCCTCATCAAAGAACTGGAGGATCAGACGCGCCATGAAGCGACGCGGATGATCATGCAGATCGAGGAAGAAGCGAAGAACGAAGGCGACAAGCGCGCCCGAAGCATCGTCACCATGGCCATACAGCGCATCGCCGCCGACCATGTGAGCGAAACCACCGTCTCCGTCGTGCCCCTGCCGTCGGATGACATCAAGGGACGGATCATCGGCCGCGAAGGGCGCAATATTCGCGCCTTTGAAACGCTCACCGGCGTGGACGTCATTATCGACGATACGCCCGAAGCCGTCGTGCTGTCTTCATTCGACCCGGTGCGCCGCGAAGTCGCGCGCCTCGCCCTGGAAGCGCTGGTCATCGACGGGCGCATTCACCCGGGGCGGATCGAGGAGATCGTCGCCAAGGCGCAGCAAGACGTCGACGCCATGATCAAGGAAGCCGGCGAACGCGCCGTCATGGAATCCGGAGTCACCGGACTCCATCCGGAGATCGTCAAGCTTCTGGGCCGCATGAAGTACCGCACGTCCTATGGGCAGAACCTCCTGGATCACTCCATCGAAGTCTGTCTGGTGGGAACGACGATCGCGGCGGAGCTGGGCGCGAACATCACGATCGCTAAGCGCGCTTGCCTTCTGCACGACATGGGCAAGATCGTGCCCGACGCCGATGGACCGCACGCGCTCCTTTCGCAGGAGCTGATGCTGAAATATGGCGAAAGCGAAGCGGCCGCCTACGCCGCCGGCGCGCACCATAATGACATTCCGCCCCATACGGTCGAGGATGTCATTGTGCAGCTCGCCGACACGATCTCGGCCTCGCGCCCCGGCGCGCGCCGCGAAATGCTGGAGTCTTACGTCAAGCGACTCCAAAAGCTGGAGACGATCGCCGACTCCTTTCCGGGAGTCGAAAAGACATACGCCGTGCAGGCGGGCCGCGAGATCCGTCTCATGGTCCGACCGGAGATCGTGGACGACGTGCAGGCCCACAAGCTTGCGCGGGACGCCGCGAAGCGGATTGAAGAGGAAATGGAGTTCCCCGGTCAAATCAAAGTGACGGTGATTCGGGAGACACGCGCCATCGACTACGCCAAGTAGCCCCTTTTAGGCTGCGCCGCGTTCGTCGATATCACCAGGATGGATCGGTCTTTCCCAGCGCAGCCTGGGAAAGACTTTAGAAAGAGTTACGGATAACGTGCGAATTTTGATGCTCGGCGATGTCGTCGGCAAGGTGGGACGGGAAGCAGCCGAAACCATGCTGCCGACCTTGAAGGAGATGTACTCTCCGGATTTCACAATCGTGAATGGGGAGAACGCGGCGGCGGGCCTGGGGATCACCCCCGAGATCGCCAAATCGCTGCTGCGAAACGGCGCGGACGTCATTACGCTTGGCAACCACACCTGGAACCGGCGCGATATCGTCCCCTACCTGGACCAGGAGCCGCGTATTCTGCGGCCGGCGAACTATCCGCCCGGAACCCCGGGCTGCGGCTACCGCGTGTACACCGCGCAGAACGGCGTGCGCGTCGGAGTCGCCAATATGATGGGACGCGTCTTCATGGAGGCGCTCGACGATCCGTTCCGCACGGCCGATAAGATTCTGGAGTCGTTCCGGGGACAGGCGAAGATCTCCTTTTTCGACTTCCACGGCGAAGCGACCTCGGAGAAGACCGCCTTCGGGTATTATCTGGATGGACGAGCGAGCGTTGTCGTCGGCACCCACACGCATGTCCAGACCGCCGATGAGCGCATCCTTCCCAAAGGCACGGCCTACATCACGGATGTGGGGATGGTCGGCCCGCAAGATTCGATCATCGGCATGAACGCCGAGATCGTTGTCCAAAAGTTCATCACGCAGATGCCCAATCGGTTCGAAGTCGCCGAGGGCGGAGTCGTGCTCTGTGGTATCGTCGCCGATGTCGACCCTGACACCGGTCACGCGACACAGATTCAGCGCGTTCAGATTCGGGATATTCATTAAAATTACACTTCGATCTTATCACCGGTCCTTTCCCGTGGGAGAGCAATCAATGACACGTTCCACCCTTCTCCGAGGCGCCGCCGTTTTCGCGGCCGCCGCGATGGTCCTTCCCGCCGGCGCCGCGAAGCCGAAGAAGCCGGCGGCCCTGCCCAGCCTGCCGCTTCCGGTGTCCAAACCGAAGACGGCCGCCGCGCCCGCCGGTCTCGTGGTGAGTAAAGACCTCGCCGACGAAACCGTGCTCTATAGCGGCCAGCCGGCGGGGCAGCTCGGGATCACGACTCAGAATTGGGGCGCGGGCTCCGCGGCCGACACCACCGAGCTCGCTTACCGCAACACGCACTCCCTGAAGATCACCACCTACGGACTGTACGCCGGCGGCAAAGTCGGCTTCAGCAAGCCCGTGGCGCTGGGAGACCGCAGCGCCGCCACGAACCGAATCATGCAGTTCTACATCCGGTTCGGCGACGCGGCGAGCCCGCCGCCGCCCGAACCGCCGGATACGACGACGCCGGGAGGTCCCGGCGGCTTCCCGGGCGGCCCTGGGGGATATCCAGGCGGTCCGGGCGGTTATCCCGGAGGAGGCGGCGGTTACCCCGGCGCTCCGGGCGGTTATCCCGGAGGCGGAGGCTATCCCGGCGCGCCGGCGCCGATGGAGCAATCCTTCATGGGAACGTCCACGTTCCAATCGGGCGTCTATACCGGCGGAGCCTCGGTCCATCTGACACAGCGCGGACGCGGCGGCGGCGGTCGTGGCGGGCGCGGCGGATTCCCAGGATTTGGCGGCGGAGTCGGCGGCGGTCGCGCGGTCAATCCCGACGATCAGCCCTGGAAGCCGCCGGTCAGCCATCTGCGTTTCCTGTTTACGCTCGCCAATGGCGCGCAGTACGATGTGGTGCGGGATGTGCCCGGCGCCGCGTCTGTCGACGATACGGAAGACCTGCGCTCGGCCTGGCTTCCGATCGGCGTTCCGCTCAGTGTTCTGAAGTTCCCCGGCGCCGCGGATTCGCCGTTGCAGAGCGTCACGGTGGGCGGCGACGGTTACTCGGTCACCTACATCGGCAAGATCAGTCTGGTGGACGATAACACGCCGATCACCGCATGGGCCGGCGACACGCAGGATGTCGCCGCCAATGACACCGTCACGCTGAAGGCGCGCGCGGAAGGCGGCGCGTCGACGCTCCATTACTCGTGGGACTTCGACGCGGCGGACGGCATAACCGAGCAGGCGACCGGTCAAACGGTCACCACGACCTTCACGAAGCCGAATGAGACGCACACCGTCACGCTGACCGTCAGCGACGTGGACGGCATTAAAAAGCCCGTCACATCGACCACAATCATTAAGGTCGAAGACTAAGGATGCGCGTGTCGGATTCTATGAAAGAACCGCTTCCCACGCCGCTTGAGGACCGGCCGCACAAACGGCGGCCGGTCCCTTTGGCGCTGCTGGTCGCGATGCGTCCCAAACAGTGGACGAAAAACCTCCTCGTTCTGGCCGGCCTGCTCTTTACGCTGGACCAGCACCACCCCATCGGCGACTTCCGGCTCGTCGGTCTCGGCTTTTTACTATTCTGCCTGCTTTCCAGCGTCGTCTATCTGATCAATGACCTGGTGGACCGCGAAAGCGACCGACGGCACCCGCGAAAGCGACGCCGCCCCATCGCCTGCGGCGATCTTCCCCCGAATATCGCCGTCGGCGCCGCCATCGCCTTCGGGCTGATCGGCATCGTCGGGTCCGTTCTCCTAAACCCGATGTTCGGCGCGGTCGCGATTCTGTACTTCCTGATGACGCTTGGGTATTCGTTCTACTTCAAGCATATCGTCATCATCGACGTGCTGGTGCTGGCGGCGGGATTCGTGCTGCGCGCCATCGCCGGCGTCGCGCTGATCCACGCGGCCCTGTCCACCTGGCTGATCCTCTGTACGCTGATGCTGGCGCTGTTCCTGGGGCTCTCCAAGCGCCGCGCCGAGCTGATCGCCATGGAGATGAGCGGAACGGTCGGCACCCGGCGTATTCTGGACGAATATACGTCCGGCATGCTCGATCAAATGATCGTGATCGTGACCTCGACCTGCCTGATGTCCTACTCGCTTTATACGGTCGAGTCGCAGGCCGCCACGCGCCATCACTATCTTATGGTCACGATCCCCTTCGTCATCTACGGCATCTTCCGCTATCTCTATCTGATGCACCGGCATATGCTGGGCGAGTCTCCGGACGCGATTATTCTGGAAGACCGCCCCACCCTCATTAACATCGCTCTGTGGGGCGTGACAACGGCGTTGATCGTCTCCCACAGCTTCGACCCCCTCCTCGCTCATCTGTCGCACTGACGCCCCAGGAGGGCGTCAGGTTTCGCCCCTCGCCAACCCTGGGTACATCTTCAGCACAGCCTTAATGAGGTCTGTCTTCACGCAGCGCCAACGGATGGCAATGAGTAATACGCACTTTATAGGAGAAGAGAAGACATGGCGACAGATTTAGAGAAGGAAGCCCTGCGCGCCGAGCGCAACGCGGCCCTGAATATCGCAGCCGACAGCACGATTGAACGCAACGCCGCGCTGAATGTAGCTGAGGACAGCGCCATCGAACGTAACGCCGCGCTCAACGTGGCCTCCGGCGCCGCGCTGGAGCGCGATGTCGCCCTGGCCGAACGCAACCGCGTCGCCGCCGAGCGCAACGCCGCCGTTGGCGAGCGTGACGCCGCGCAGCAGTACGCCGCCGTGGAGCGCGAGGAAGCTAAAAGCAGCTCCGCCGGCTTCTATATTTTGTTAGGAATTGTCGCGCTGACGCTCGTCATTCTGGCCGCCGTGCACTTCACGAGGCCAACGACGCCCGTGCAGCCCGATGTCGTCAACCGCACGACGATCCAGACAACGCCCAGCCAGGATCCCGCGCCCATCACCATGCCCAGCGGAACCAACGCGCCCGCCGCGCCGCCCACCACGATTGTCGTCCCGCAGCCGGCCCCCGCGCCGCCCGCGAACAACACCATCGTCGTGACGCCGCCCGCGCCGGCGGACACCCCGCCGCCGGCCGCGCCCGCAGCAGCGCCCGCGCCGGAAAATGCGGCGGGAACGTCCTCGACAACCACGACAACGGAATCGACGACCACCACCGCGCCCGCCGGCGATGGATCCAGCAGCACGACGACGACCAATCCGTAAACGACTCTCTCGATCCGACTCTCTTGATCCGATAAAAACAGCCTCAGGCGATTGCCCGAGGCTGTTTTTGTGACCGGCGTCGGGTATAAGATAATCATCATGATCACCGTCAACCAATGGAATGCGGGAAAACGACGATTGAGTGCGGGAAAACGAGCGGCGTATGCGCTGCTGCTGGCCGCTGTCTCTGATATCGTCCTCGCGACGATGGTTTTCGCATGGACTCAGATAACCTCCATAGGGATGTTGTCTGGCCCCTTCCACGCCAGCCCTCTTTCCGAGTTCATATTCGGCGCGCAACGCTGCGCGCTTCCGGCGCTAGTCTATGGAGCATCCATGAGCAGGATACTAGGAAACTTCTCTTATCGCACCATCGAGATCCACCTGCGAAGCGTCGCCATCAGCGCAATCCTATGGATCCTCGTCTCAGGGCTCCTCATTGCCGGCATGAGGGAGACATTTTCCCCCACAATGATATTGGCCACCCTGATCGGAGTTCTGCCCTTTTGCGTCGTCAATAGTCTCATTGGCGCCTCCGTGACGTCGCTCATTCAAAAGCGTCTTTAACAAAGGCGCTCCCCGCAATCACACTCTCGGTTATTCTCAGCTACCGATCTGTCGAACGAGGATACGGTTTTAAGTAGCCTATAACGCAAACAAGCCTCACAGCGTATGCTGTGAGGCTTGTTTGTTTCTGGTTCACATCTTTTGGATGTTTCTGTTTCATCACTGTTCGTGATTGATTATTAATCACTGTTCGTGATTGATTGTCATCACTTTCGTGATTGATGTTTTAATCTGGCGGCGTCCTATTTTCCCGGGCAGTTGCCCACCAAGTATCTTCGGCGCAGGAGAGCTTAACTTCCGTGTTCGGAATGGGAACGGGTGGACCCCTCCGCCATAGCCACCAGAAATCTGGAGGATCTAATGTCTTAGACCCAAATTGTGTTATCTTCTGTTCTTAGACAACTTCATATTGCGCGGTAAATTCACGTACTAATCTTTTATGATTGCATTGTGTGTTTTATTTTGTAGTTTATATCTACAAAATTTTATTGTAGTCTATTTGATCAAGCCCTCGACCGATTAGTACTGCTTAGCTGAACACCTCGCGGCGCTTACACTTGCAGCCTATCAACCCGGTAGTCTACCGGGGGTCTTACCAGCTTATGCTGTGGGAAGTCTTATCTTGAGGTGTACTTCGTACTTAGATGCTTTCAGCACTTATCACAACCAGACGTAGCTACCCAGCGTATGCTCCTGGCGGAACAACTGGTACACCAGAGGTCTGTCCATCCCGGTCCTCTCGTACTAGGGACAGCTCCCCTCAAACTTCCTGCGCCCGCAACGGATAGAGACCGAACTGTCTCACGACGTTCTGAACCCAGCTCGCGTACCGCTTTAATGGGCGAACAGCCCAACCCTTGGGACCTAATCCAGCCCCAGGATGCGACGAGCCGACATCGAGGTGCCAAACCTTGCCGTCGCTGTGAGCGCTTGGGCAAGATAAGCCTGTTATCCCCGGCGTAGCTTTTATCCGATAAGCCCTGGCGCGCCCACGCGCTACCAGAGGGTCACTAGGTCCTGCTTTCGCACCTGCTCGACCTGTTTGTCTCACAGTCAATTTCGCTTATGCCCTTATACTCTACAGCTGATTTCCAACCAGCCTGAGCGAAACTTGGAACGCCTCCGTTACATTTTGGGAGGCGACCGCCCCAGTCAAACTACCCGCCTGCTACGGTCTCTCAACCGGATCACGGTCAAGGTTAGTGCTCCAGCATAATCAGGGTGGTGTTCCATTGGCGCCCGAAGGCTCCCACCTACGCTCTACAAACTATGCCAAAACACAATAACAGGGTGTAGTAAAGCTGCACGGGGTCTTTTCGTCCTGTTGCGGGTAACCGGCATCTTCACCGGTACTACAATTTCACCGAGTCTCTCGTTGAGACAGTCGCTAAGTCGTTACACCTTTCGTGCAGGACGGAACTTACCCGTCTAGGAATTTCGCTACCTTAGGACCGTTATAGTTACGGCCGCCATTCACCAGGGCTTCAGTTCAAGGCTTTGGCTTGCGCCGAACCTCTCCCGTTAACCTTCTGGCATTGGGCAGGTGTCAGCCCCTATACCTAGGATTTCTCCTTAGCAGAGACCTGTGTTTTTGTTAAACAGTCGCTCAGCGCTTGTCACTGCGGCTCTCCTTGCGAAGAGCACCCCTTCTCCCGAAGTTACGGGGTCAATTTGCCTAGTTCCTTAACGAGAGTTATCTCGAACACCTTGGTATTCTCTACCTGCCTACCTGTGTCGGTTTACGGTACGGGCAGTATGACCATAAGTTTAGCGGCTTTTCTCGACGATCCGCCTCCCCACTTCGCTTCACCCGAAGGATCCACTCGTTCACTTCCTTCCGTTACGCTGGTAGATTTGCTTGCCAGCCAAGAGAGAAGTTTCACCCAAACAACCAACAGTTGGGCTGGAAAATAGGACCGTGTCCCCACATCACTGATCATACTGGTGCTGGAATATCAACCAGCTGTCCATCGGCTACGTCGTTCGACCTCGCCTTAGGCCCGACTAAACTTCAGAGGACGAGCCTTCCTGAAGAACCCTTGGGCTTTCGGTGGACGGGATTCTCACCCGTCTTCGCGCTACTTATGTCCGCATCCTCACTTGCATGCAGTCCACCACTGCTTACGCTATGGCTTCATCCCACATGCAACGCTCCTCTACCACTATGTTTACACATAGTCCATCGCTTCGGTGGCTGGCTTGAGCCCCCATACATTATCGGCGCAGAACGCCATTCGACCAGTAAGCTGTTACGCACTCTTTAAATGGTGGCTGCTTCTAAGCCAACATCCTGGTTGTCTATGGAATTCCACATCCTTTTACACTTAGCCAGCGCTTGGGGACCTTAGCGGATGGTCTGGGCTGTTTCCCTTTCGACAATGAAGCTTATCCCCCACTGTCTCACTGCTATGCTCTGATCTGCCGCCATTCGGAGTTTGGTAAGGTTCAGTAACCCGGTAAGGCCCCTAGCCTTTCCAGTGCTCTACCTGCGACAGAGAACGCATAACGCTGCACCTAAATGCATTTCGAGGAGAACCAGCTATCTCCGTGTTCGATTGGCATTTCACCCCTACCCACAGCTCATCCGAGCATTCTTCAACATACACCGGTTCGGTCCTCCACTCGGTCTTACCCGAGCTTCAACCTGGCCATGGGTAGATCACACGGTTTCGGGTCTAATCCCGGCAACTATGGCGCCCTATTCAGACTCGCTTTCGCTGCGCCTCCGTCTCTAAAAGACTTAAGCTAACGCTGCCGAGATTAACTCGCGGACTCATTCTGCAAAAGGCACGCAGTCACACGATTAATCGTGCTCCCACTGCTTGTAGGCGGCATGGTTTCAGGTTCTATTTCACTCCCCTCCCGGGGTTCTTTTCGCCTTTCCCTCACGGTACTAGTTCACTATCGGTGGCAAAGAGTATTTAGCCTTAGGAGGTGGTTCTCCCAGATTCCCGCAGAATTCCTCGTGCTCCGCGGTACTTGGGTGTCAAGCCAAGAAGTCCACTCCCTTTTGTCTACGGGGCTTTCACCCGCTGTGGCCGTCCTTCCCAGAACGTTCGACTAAAAAGTGGATTTTTTACTTCTTCTGAAGATCGGACGATCTCCAACGCTCGATCCCGCGACCCCCAATGCGCAACGCCGTCCGGCTATATTCACGCAGTGGGTTTAGGCTGATCCGTGTTCGCTCGCCGCTACTGACGGAATCACTGTTGTTTTCTCTTCCTTCGGGTACTTAGATGTTTCAGTTCTCCGAGTGCCCTCTACCCGCCCTATGTGTTCAGGCGGGAGTGCTATGCATCGCATAGCGGGTTTCCCCATTCGGATATCTCCGGATCATAGGATGCTTGCTCCTCCCCGAAGCGTTTCGCCGCTTGCTGCGTCCTTCATCGGCTCCTTGCCCCAAGGCATCCACCATGCGCCCTTTGTAGCTTGATCAAATAAACACAAAGTGTTCGCTAAGAGTACTATGCACAATGATAAATCAAAGTCATAGCCACTCAGCAAAATTGTACGCTATTTACCCACACACAACATGCTCTTGCACATGTCATGTGTATTCGTGATACGCAGTTTGAAAACGTATCACGCGCAATATGAAGTTGTCAAAGAACAGAAGAATGACCGATCACTTTGGATCGATCACTGTGCAGTCGCCCCATTCGATGATGGCTCACGACCGTATCGTCTTCTCTTGTGAAAGAAAAAACGATGCACATTGAAAACTAAATAGGAAATCGTGTCAACCTTTTCGTGACGAATAAGGAGTCATTCGAGAGAGATATACTAGATATCTGCTCTCTCAAGGGATAGATCGACCTGATAGAGCGCGCTTCGCTAAGCCTGCCAGTTCATTATACTTTCGTATTCTGAACGTCTTTGCTTAGACTAGCAGCAGCTCAATATCCTTAGAAAGGAGGTGATCCAGCCGCACCTTCCGATACGGCTACCTTGTTACGACTTAGTCCCCCTCGCTCCCCACACCTTAGACGACTCCTTCCTTGCGGTTAGGCCATCGGCTTCGGGTGCAGACAACTCAGGTGACTTGACGGGCAGTGTGTACAAGGCCCGGGAACGTATTCACCGCAGTTTAGCTGACCTGCGGTTACTAGCGATTCCGACTTCATGCAGGCGAGTTGCAGCCTGCAATCTGAACTGAGACTGTATTTTTGAGATTGGCTCCACCTCGCGGTCTTGCGTCCCTTTGTTAACAGCCATTGTAGCATGTGTCAAGCCCAGGATGTAAGGGCCATGCCGATTTGACGTCATCCCCACCTTCCTCCCGCTTACACGGGCAGTTCCCAAAGAGTTCCCGTCTTTCACGCTGGCAACATTGGGTGAGGGTTGCGCTCGTTGCGGGACTTAACCCAACATCTCACGACACGAGCTGACGACAACCATGCAACACCTGTCTTCTGGTCCTCTTGCGAGGAAAGCCCACTTTCATGGGATGTCCAGAGATGTCAAACCCTGGTAAGGTTCTTCGGTTAGTGACGAATTAATGCACATGCTCCACCGCTTGTGCGGGCCCCCGTCAATTCCTTTGAGTTTCAACCTTGCGGCCGTACTCCCCAGGCGGAGTGCTTATTGCGTTAGCTGCGGCACCAGGGGGGTCGATACCCCTGACACCTAGCACTCATCGTTTACGGCGTGGACTACCAGGGTATCTAATCCTGTTTGCTCCCCACGCTTTCGCGTCTCAGCGTCAGTTACAGGCCAGCGAGCTGCCTTCGCCATGGGTGTTCCGATCGATATCTACGCATTTCACCGCTACACCGACCATTCCACTCGCCTCTCCCGCACTCAAGGTCTCCAGTATGAAAGGCAGTGTCCGGGTTAAGCCCGAACCTTTCACCCCTCACTTAAAGACCCGCCTACACGCGCTTTACGCCCAGTAACTTCGGACAACGCTCGCCCCCTACGTATTACCGCGGCTGCTGGCACGTAGTTAGCCGGGGCTTATTCACCAGGTACCGTCATTTGTTTCTTCCCTGGTAAAAGGAGTTTACATCCCGAAAGATTTCATCCTCCACGCGACGTCGCTGCGTCAGGGTTGCCCCCATTGCGCAAGATTCCTAATTGCTGCCCCCCGTAGGAGTCTGGGCCGTATCTCAGTCCCAATCCGGCTGATCGTCCTCTCAGACCAGCTACCCGTCGAAGCCTTGGTAGGCCGTTACCCCACCAACTAGCTGATAGGCCGCGGGCCCATCTTGAAGTGCATAAAGCTTTGAACATTTCGTGATGCCACAAAAGTTCACATGCGGTATTAGCAACCCTTTCGGATTGTTGTCCCCCGCTTCAAGGCAGGTTGCCCACGTGTTACGCGACCGTTCGCCACTAGGTATTGCTACCCCGTTCGACTTGCATTTCTTAGGCACGTCGCAAGCGTTCGTCCTGAGCCAGGATCAAACTCTCCATGAATAATATTTAAAGACTGAAGCCGAAGCCCCAGATCCTAAAATCATGAGATGCGTTTGAGATACTATGGCCGGCTAGGTCCATAGTTCCAATAGTTTTGCTAAGTTTCCGCGAATATATGCTATAGTAAACTACACCAATATATCCATTATGCAGAAACCGCGGACTATCCCTGACCCCTTATTCGTTATTCGTTCCTCTCCAGAAGACTACAGAATTCTATAAATAGAAAGCCTTAGCCCTAGTATGAGGAGTACGCACTCAAAGGTTGTTGTTTACACGATTTCACTATTTAGTTATCAATGTGCATCGCCGTCCCGGACACTGCCCTATTCGGCACCCTGTCCAGGTTTCCAGAGTAAAGCTTGACAAATATCAAGATCAACCCCAGATTTCGAGCAATAAAAAACCACGCTACCCTGAGGATAGGCCTTGCGGTCATAGGTAAGAAAAGCGTGACTATAATTCAGATCGCTCTGAAATTCAGATTGCTCTGAAGTCAAACTCTGCTCACCCCCACTCGGTTACCCTTGCAGCGCGGAGGTTCGTTCTTGCTCTTATCGGCTCCGAAGTCTTCACTTTACTCTCGTAAAGTTCGCTCTTCGGCTGACTGACGAGGGATATTATACACTCGCTTTGCAGCGTTTGTCAACCCCTGATCAGAAATCTTTTCAAATCTTGTTTTCGAAGCTTGCGATTTTCATCCAGCAAACTCTCGATCGAAGCACTCTTCGCTTCTCGTCGCCAGCGACTTTGGCTGGGCGGCGAGGAGTAGTATACATTCTCGGAGGGAAGAAAGTCAACCCTTCGGGAAAAGTTTTTTCAACTTGTTTTTGCAGACTGGGGAATGTGCTTCGTGAAGCGATCATTGCTTCTCACCGTCAGCGACTTTGGCTGGGCGGCGAGGGATAGTATACGTCAACGACGAGGGCAAAGTCAATAGGCGGCGGAAATATTTTTATTGAGGCGCTATGCTCCTATGGCCTACCTGCCCCGGTCCTTGACCCGGTAGACGAACTTCAGCCCCGACCAGATCTCATCGACCGCGCACACCTTCACATCCACAAGCCCCAGGCGCAGGCCAATCTCACGGACATGGACGTCGCTCAGATCGGTGGCGATCTTGGAGGCGCGCTTCGGCCAGCTCACCCACAGCATCCCATTCGGCGTCAGCGCTCGCATCAAATCGGGGAAGCGCATTTCCAGCTCCGTGCTCTCCAGAGTAAAGAAGTGAACGAAGTCCAGAGGCCCCTCCCGCGGATCCGCGATCGTGATCGGCTGGGGCAATTCCCCCAAGAGAAGCTGGTAACCCTCGGGCGGATTGACAAACGCGACGCGCATTCCAGCCTTGACGCCTAATTTTTTCACGAGAGGAGTCTGAGAGTATCCGGCGCTCATCAACGGGCCTTTCCAGTTGTGGTTTCGCGCATATAGTGTACGCGCGCGTAAGAGTAGCCGATGTTTTCAAAACACTAGATTTACAAATTTACAGAATACTGTTATTTTGGAGTAAGCTCGGAAGTGTGGACCGGCGGCGCTTCGCGCATCAGCTTGGCGATCTCGCCCATGACTTCCTTGCCGATCAGCGTCAGGACATCCTTACCGGCTTCGGGGTGGGCTTCGATGATCTGCTGCGCGGTAATGGGTTTGCCGACGGTGAGGATGACGCGGGCGCGATGGATCTTGGAGGAGCCTTTGGGCAGGACCTTCTCCGTGCCTTCGACGGCGATGGGGATGATGGGCGCGCCGGTCTGCTTGGCGAGCAGGGCGAAGCCCTTTTCGGCGGGAAGCAGCGTCTTGCCGTCATCCGAGCGCGTGCCTTCGGGGAAGATGGTGAGGATGTGGCCGGCTTTCAAATGGTCGGCGGCGAAACGCAGGGCCGCGCGGTCGGCTTCGCCGCGCTTGACCGGAAAGGCGCCCAGGCCGCGAATGAAGCCGCCGAACTTCTTGCTCGCAAACAGCTCTTCCTTCGCCATGTAGAACTGCTGGCGCGGGGTGAGCAGGGTAAGGTAGGGGGGATCGATGTTCGCGCGGTGGTTGGGGGCCAGGATCACCGGTCCGGTTGACGGGATATTTTCGCGGCCCACGATCGTCGCACCGCCCAGCAGGGCGGTCACGATCTTCACCACGATGCGCGTGAAATAGTACAGCCATCCGAGCTGCTCGCTGCCGGGCCTCGGATTCATCGTCGCTCGCTCGCCTCGTCATGCCAGATCAGAATGCGATCCACGACTTCGTCGGCCGTATAAGGGTCGCTGTCGAGCACATGGGCGTCGGACGCCGCGACCATCGGGCTGACGTCCCGCGACGCATCGCGCTGGTCCCGCTCCTCGATCTGCCCCAGAAGCTCGTCGAACGACACTTCCAGCCCGCGCTCGGCCAGCTCCGCGCGCCGGCGCTCGGCCCGGCGATGCGCGGTCGCGGTCAGGAAGACTTTAATATCGGCGTCCGGCAGCACGACCGTGCCGATGTCGCGTCCCTCCATCACCACGCCGCCGAGCGCGCCGAGGCGCTGCTGCAAGGCGACCAGGCGACGGCGAACGGCGGGAATGGCGCTCAGAGGAGAAGTCAGGCTGCTGATCTCGGGCGTACGGATCTCATCGGTGATCTCGCGTCCATCCACAAAGACACGCGTGCCGCGATCGTCGGAATCGCCCGGCTCCAGATGGATATCCAGCCCCTCGGCGAGCGCCGAAATCGTCTCGGGATCGTCCGTCGGCGCCCCGCGATCCAGCGCCGCCCACGCCACCGCCCGGTACATCGCGCCGGTATCGATGTAAGTATAGCCCAGGCGCTGCGCCAGATGGCGCGCAACCGTGCTCTTGCCGGCGCCGGCCGGCCCATCGATGGCGATTGTGAGAAGACGCGGCGGCGCGGCGGTTTGCGGCGACGGGGGCGATTTGATCATGACTCTATTGTAACCGGGCGGGGTGGGGCGTGTCAAGAAAGTGGGAATACGGAGCGGCCCTCACCCGGCCCTTCGGGCCACCCTCTCCCAATCTTAGGAGAGGGTTAGGAGTAAGATTTTGGATCTTTGATCCAAAAACTCAAAACTCTGACTCCCCCTCTCCCAATTTTGGGAGAGCCGGGTACCCGCTTGCGGGTGGAGGGGAGTGAGGGCCATCCTCTACCGCGTTACCGTAAACCCGATCTCCGCCGCGAGGTCCAGCGTATTCGGCAGCCGGCCGCGCAGGGTGTAGCGACCGGGCGCCAGCGGGGTTCCGTCCTGGTTTTGCAGCGGGACGTCGTAACTGTAGGTGAGGCCGGTCTCAGTCAAAGTCCGCTTCATGACGAACATCGGGAACATACGCCCCTTTGCGTAGTCCCAGACGATGTTTCCTGAAGCGTCCGCCACCTGCCACTCGTACTGCTGGCCGCCGCCGGTGTAGGTGACGGGGGCTCCGGTATGGTTGAACACGGACAGGACGGCGTGGATATACGGCTTCGTCGCCGCCGCAGCCGAAGCGGGATATGCGGTCTGGTCGATGCCCAGGATCATTCCATAGGAGCCGCCGGAGCCGCTGACGGTGTGTGACTGCGCCATGGCGGAGGCGCCGGCGGGCGCGGAGGCTGGCTTGACTGTTTTTGGATGTCCCGCCGTCAGCACGGCGGCGGCGGCGAGAATTGCGATCTGTCCCATCGTACGCATGGCGTTTCCTCCTCTCCAATACTCGCCTTGACGACATGAAGGAACGAGATGTTCCCGGCGGCGGCGAGTATAATGAGGAAAAGACGACATCTCTTCCCGAACACACCGCCCGGCGGCCGCCGCTGGGATTGAGGCGATATGAGCACTTCTTCCTCTCCGATCACCGTCCCCGCGCTCGCCCGCAAAAAGAGCCGGGGCGAAAAAATCACGATGCTGACCGCGTACGATTACCCGACTGCGTTATTAGTCGACCGCGCGGGCGTCGATGTCGTCCTCGTCGGCGACTCCCTCGTCATGGAGGAGCTCGGCTACGACTCCACCGTCCCCGGCACCATGGAGATGATGCTCCACCACATCAAAGCCGTCCGGCGAGGCGTCGCCCACGCGCTGGTGGCCGGCGATCTTCCGTTCCTATCCTATCAGGTGAACGCCGATGAGGCCGTGCGCAACGCCGGGCGTTTATTGCAGGAGGGCGGGGCGAACGCCGTGAAGCTGGAGGGCGGGGTGGCGATCGCGCCGACGATCCGGCGGGTGGTGGACGCCGGTATTCCAGTCATCGGCCACATCGGCTTCACCCCGCAGAGCGTCAATCAGATCGGCCTGCAAAAGCAGGGGAAAGACGCCCAAGGCGCCGAGCAGGTGATGCAGGACGCGCGGGCCGTACAGGAGGCGGGCGCGTTCGCCATTGTCCTGGAGCTGATCCCGGACGATCTCGCCGCCCGCGTCACGGAAGAACTGGAGATCATTACCATCGGCATCGGCGCGGGACCGCGCTGCGACGGCCAGGTGCTTGTCACCAGCGACCTGCTCGGCATGCGTCCGGAGCGCGCCGCCTTCAAACACGTCCGGCAATACGCGCAGATCGGCGCGGAGATCGAACGGGCGCTCAGCGCCTACCGGGAAGATGTCGAAGCCGGACGATTCCCATAAGCAACTTTTCGCCGCACGCCGTGTCATATCCCATGCAGACCAAATTCGACGCCCCAGGCGTCCCTGGATTCGACGGAGGCTAACATGAACGACACACCCGTGAACCCGATTTCGGCCGACGACCGCACCAGCGCCATGCTCGCGCACCTGCTGGGTTTCTTCACAAGCTGGCTTGGGCCACTGATCGTGTACTTCATCAAGAAGGATAAATCGGACTTCGCCGCGTTCCACGCATTGCAGGCGCTGTTCTTCCAGATCGCGATCATGGTGCTCAGCTTCAGCGGCTTCGCCGTGCTGCACATCCTCGGATGGGGAGTCATCACGGTGCTCAACATCGTCTTCTGCCTCATCGCCGGCCTGGCGGCGAACCGAGGCGAATGGTACGAGATTCCCGTAATCGGCGAGTTCGCCCGCAAGCAAATCCATTGATCGTGGGAACGGTTCGCGGCGGGGTCCCGCCGCGAACCGGCTCAGCGGGTATAATACTGCCGAACCATGTGACCCAAGGAGCTTGAGACATGCCGAAATTGATACTGGTGCGCCACGGCGAATCGCAGTGGAACCTAGAGAACCGTTTTACCGGATGGGTGGACGTCCCGCTTTCGCCCAAAGGCGAGGAAGAGGCCCGGATCGCCGGCGAGCATATGCGCGACCTGCCGGTCGATAAGGTCTACACCTCCGTGCTGCAGCGCGCGATCAACACCTCGAAGATCGCCCTCGCCGCCGCCGGCAAGACCGAGGATCTGCCCACCGAGCGCGACGAAGCGCTGAACGAGCGCCACTACGGCGACCTTCAGGGTCTGAACAAGGCCGAGACGGCCGAGCAGTACGGCGACGAACAGGTGAAGATCTGGCGCCGCTCCTACGATGTTCCCCCGCCCGGAGAGAAGGGCGAATCCCTCAAGGACACCGCCGCGCGCACCCTCCCGTACTTCGAAGCGCATATCCTCCCCGACATCAAAGCCGGCAAGAACGTTCTGGTCGTCGCCCACGGCAACTCCCTGCGCTCCATCGTCATGGCGCTCGACAAGCTCACCAAGGAGCAGGTCCTGGAGCTGAACATCCCCACGGGCATCCCGCTGGTCTACGACCTCGACGACGCGGGCAACGTCCTGTCGCACGCGTACTTGTTCGAGCGGTAAGATAAAGGCCCTCACCCCCCAGCCCCCTCTCCCAAAATTGGGAGAGGGGGAGCAGGAGGTAATTGAGGGTATTCCAAATTTAAGATCCTTAAAATAATCCCTTCGGACTCCCCTTCTCCCAATTTTGGGAGAGGGGGCTGGGGGGGTGAGGGCCACCCGAACCATGCCGCCAACCACACTGACGTGTCCCATCGACAAACACACCCTCCTTACTGACCACACCCTCGAAAACGGACTCACGAGCCAATCCTGCGCCGCCTGCGGCGGTCAGTGGCTCTCTGCGGAGCGCTATTGGAGCTGGCGGCACGCCCATGGCGAGAACCTGCCGGAGCGGCCGGCGGATGAGTTGGAAACGCCGGCGGTTCCAGAGATCAGTAAGGGCAAGCTTTGTCCGCAGGACGGGCATATCTTGACGCCGTATCGCGTCGGCCATGGAGTGGGGTTCTCGCTGGACCACTGCGGCCATTGTGGCGGGATCTGGCTGGACGGCGGCGAGTGGGATGTGCTGAAGGCGCGTAATCTCCACGACGATATCCATTATGTCTTCTCCGATGTCTGGCAGTCGGACCTGAGGCGCAAGGAACGCGCCGAAGCGCTGGAGCAGATGTGGCTGGATAAGCTGGGCGAGGAAACGCTGGCGGAGGCGCGGCGGATCAAGATATGGATCGAAGGCCACCCCAAGCGGCATGAATTGATCGCCTTCCTCCTGCACTCAGGCGAAGGCGTTTAGACGAGGCGAGTATGGAAACAATCACGACAATCGCCGCGCTGCGGCAGGCATTGCGGCAGGCGCGACGCGAGGATCAGACGATCGGCCTCGTTCCCACGATGGGCGCGTTTCACGAGGGACATCTGACGCTGATGCGACGGGCGAAGGCCGAAAACGACATCGTCGTGGCGACGCTCTTTGTGAACCCGGCCCAGTTCAACGATCCCGAAGATTTTGAAAAATACCCGCGCGACGACGAACGCGACGCGGCCCTCGCCGCCGCCGAAGGCGTGGATTATCTCTTCACGCCCGCTCCCGCCGAGGTCTACCCCAAGGAGTTCGACACCGTCGTGGTCGTCCGCGCCCTGTCTGAACGCCTGGAAGGCGCCTCGCGTCCCGGCCATTTTAACGGCGTCTCCACCGTCGTCGCGAAGCTGCTGAACATCGCCGGCGCAGACCGCGCTTACTTCGGCGAAAAAGACTGGCAGCAGCTCCAGCTCGTGAAGCGCATGGCCGCCGACCTGGACATCCCCACGGAGATCGTCAGCGTCCCCACTGTGCGCGAACCCGACGGCCTTGCCCTCAGCTCCCGCAATGTCCGTCTGACTCCCGATCAGCGCAAAGCCGCCAAGGTCCTCTCCAGCGCCCTGTCCGACACCCAGGCCATCGCCGATACCGGCGTGCAGGACGCCTACCAGCTCGCCGCCTGGCTGCGCCAAACGATCGAAGTCCAGCCCGGCGCCAAGATCGACTACGCCGTCGTCGTCGACCCCGAAACGCTGCAAGAGATAGACACCATCGAAAACGGCGCCCTCGCCGCCGTCGCCGCCACGTTTGGAAAAGTCCGGTTGATCGACAACCGCCTGCTCAACCCGCCGATCGGTCCGGGCCTGCGGCGGTAGGGTCGGCCCCCGATCCCAGAATTGGGTTCCTGTTCTCTGTACCGGCCATTATGCATTTTGACAATTAAATGGCGCAACCGGTCGACGTCAGAAGGCCGGCGAATAAATTCGCGCCTAAAAGTACGCTCACCCGCCTGCGCGGGTTCAGATCTTTATGCCGAAGGCATATTTCTATGCCGTAGGCTCCAAAGTCCGCGAAGGCGGACGGCCGTACTTTTAGGCGCGAATTTATTCGCCGGCCTTACTACGAAATCCGCCAAAGTTTTGCGTCATTAAATCGGCAAAATACATTATGGCCGGTGCAGAGATTTAACACGACGCTATCTTCAAGAAACGCCTTCAGCAATCGGCGGCGCTTCCTGCGGGTCCGCGCTGTCTTCTGGGGCGCTCTCCCCGGCGAACTGCGCGGCGTACAGTTTTGCGTAGGCTCCGTTGCGCTCCAGGAGTTCGGTATGGGTTCCGCGCTCGACAATGCGGCCGTGCTCGATGACCAGAATGACGTCGGCGGAGAGAATGGTTGAGAGGCGGTGCGCGATGGCGAAGGTGGTGCGGCCGACGGAGAGGCGCGTAAACGCTTCCTGAATTAGCCGCTCGGAGCGCGTGTCGAGCGCGCTGGTCGCTTCATCCAAAATCAGAATGCGCGGGTTCTTGAGAATGGCGCGGGCGATGGCGATCCGCTGCTTCTCGCCGCCGGAAAGCTTGTACCCGCGCTCGCCCACCACCGTGTCGTAACCTTCCGGCAGACTGGCGATGTGGTCGTGAATGGCCGCGGATTTCGCCGCCTCGATTAGCTGGTCGTCCGTGGCTGCGGGGTTCCCATATCTGAGGTTTTCTCGAATGGTGTTGTGCACCAGGTAAGTCTCCTGCGTCACCACGCCGACCAGCCGGCCCAGAGACTGGAGCTTGATGTCTTTCACATCGATCCCGTCGATCGTGACTCTGCCGGAGTCCGCGTCGTAGAGACGAGGCAGAAGATAGGTAAGGGTCGTCTTGCCCGCTCCGGAAGGCCCCACCAGCGCAATGAGCTGGCCGGGCTCGGCCTGGAAAGTGACATGATCGAGCGTGGGCGATTCCTGCGCGGAGTCGTATCGGAAGCTCACATCCTCCATCGCGACGGCGCCGCGAACGGCGGAGGGTTCGAGGGAGACGGCGTTGGGCGCATCCTCGATATCCTGCTTCAGGTCAAGGTATTCGAAGATACGGTCAAACATCGCGAACGAGCTCGTGACGTCGGCCTGGACGCTGAGCAGGTTGGTGAGCGGGAACAAAAGCGCGGACTGAAGCGCGGTGAACCCGACGATGGTTCCGATGGTCAGGCTGCGGTCGTGCTGCGCGACGACCAGAAAGCCAGCGAGCCAATAGACCAGAATGGGCGTGATGGAAAAGGTCAGACGGATCATGTTGAAGAAGTAGCGCATGATCATGGCGGACTGGATCTGCGTGACGGCAAGCGCTTCGTTCTCCACGGCAAAACGATCCGCCGCGATCTCCTGCCGGCCGGAGGTCTTGGTCAGGAGCACGCCGGAGACCGAGAGGGTCTCCTGCAATGTGGCGGAAATCGCCGCGTTCTGTTCGGCGGAGCGTTTGCGAACCACACCCGCGTAATCGCCGACGCGTGAGGCGAGGTAGGCGAATAACGGCATCGCCGCCACCGAAAGCAGCGTGAGGCGCCAGTCGAAGAGGAACATCGCAATCAGCGTCGAGAGAACCGTCGTGACGTTGAAAAGAACCGTCGCCACTGTGTCGGAAAGAACGCTCGCGACATTGGTGAAATCGTTGGTCAGACGCGACTGGATCTCGCCGGCGCGCGTCGCGGTGAAGAACCGCAGCGACATTCCCAGCAGATGATGGAAAAGACGCGCGCGCAGATCGCGCAGGATATGCTGCCCCACCAGAACCGAGAAATACCCGTAGGCCAGTGAAAATCCGGTGGCGAATACGGTGGCGATCAAAGTCAACAGGGAGTAGTGGATCACCACGCCCATATCGTGGACCTGCAAACCCTTGTCGATGATGCGCCTCAGCGCGAACGGCGTCACCAGCCCAAACGCCGCCGACACAAAAACACAGCCGGCAATCAGCGCCAGCTGGCCCGCGTACGGCGCAAACGTCTGGGCGACCCGCCGAACGGTATTCGCCGTAAGCGGCTTTTTCTGACCGCCATTCCCGCCTCTTCCGCCCATACGCATTGTCATTCTGGTCGCTTCCTCCCTGGAAGTCTCTTTAACTTGAGCGCGAAGCTACTGCGCCGTCTTCCGCCAAGTCCCGATCCAGGTGGCGGCGGCGATGAACACCGCGAAGATGACGATCCCGCCGGGAAGCAGACTAGGGGAAACGGACTTGGCGTCGCCAAAGGTCGCGGCGATGCAGACGGCGGCGACGAGTGCGACGAGGACGCCGTTGAAGATGGCGGCGCGGCGGGTGTTGCGGGCGGCGCTCTGGCTGACCAGGATCGTGAGCAACGGGAAGCCGATCACCCCGACCAGCGGGCCGGGCGAGCTGGTGACGAGCCAGAGCAGCGCGGAGCCGGCGGCGAGGAGCAGGCAGAGTCCGACCCAGTTGGAGGCGGCGATCTGGTTGCGAGTCAGAGCGACGCGGCCGAGCGGATCGAGTCGGAGCAGGAGATCGAACATGGGCTGCGCGGTCCAGCTCAAAAAGACGAACAGGACGTAGAGGACGATCACGGGAAGAAACAAAGGGCGGAGGTGCGGATTCGAGGCGGCGAGGGCCTGCGCGCCGCGCGCAACCAGCCAGAAGCCGATCAAAATCCCACGACGGACATTGGTGCTGAAGCGGCCGATCCAGAGAAAGTAGCCCAGGATGACCCGGTACAGCCAGTACTTCGCCCGCAGCGCCTCCACCATCCCCTGCCGCGCCGCCGCGCTTTCGGGCTTCAGACGCAGGGCCTCACGGAAATGCGACAGCGCCTGCGCCGAATCCTTGCGCTCCAGGCAGACCCACCCCTGCTGCGTGTGGCTATGGTGGTTCTCCGGATCGCGGGCGAGCACGGCGCGCAGCGCGAGTTCGGCTTCATCGCGCCGCCCCTGATGGCGCAGCGCCATCGCGCGCAGCTGGGCGCAGGCGATGTGATCGGATTCCAAAGCCAGCCCTGTCTCCGCCGCCTCCAGCGCCGACGCCCAGCGTTTTCGCCGGATATGGATCTGGCCGAGACGCGCGTAGAGATCGGGATCGTCGGGGCTCAGGCGCAGCGCCTCGCCGATCGAGCGCTCGGCCTCGGTCAGCTTGCCCTGGTCCTCCATAATACAGGCCAGCACATAGTGGGTATAGGGGATATCCGGGCCGAAATGCACCGCCTGCCGCGCCGCGTCGGCCGCTTCCGCCGGGCGGTCGAGGCCGCCAAGCGCCAGGGCGCGGAAACCATGCGCGACCGGATCGTGCGGATCCATCGCGAGGGCGGCGTGGATTTCGCTCAGGGCGTTCTCACTGCGGGATTGCTGAAGAAAGAGCTGAGCGCGGCGCAGGTGTGGGTTCATGGACGGCGGCGCTCCTACATCATCCGCCGCGCGCGCAGATATTCGAGCAGATCGTCGTAAACCCCGCCTTCGTTGGCGAACAGGGCGTAGTTCTTGGCGGTGTCGAACCAGGGGCGAACGCTCGCCCGGACTTCTTTCATGGCGCGCTTGAAATCTTCCATGCGAATCGGGCGCGCGCTGCCCTGCGCGAGCGAGTCTTCCATCGCCAGCTCCGAGGCGGATTCGCAGAGGTGGGAAACATCGGCGCCGGAAAAGTCCTCGGTCTTGCTCGCGATCCAGGCGTAGTCGATCTTCTCCGTCGGCCGGTTCTGCATGCGGGCGCGCAGGATCGCCTCGCGCGCGGCGGCGTCGGGCGGCAGGACAAGCAGGGTGCGGTCGAGGCGTCCGGGGCGGCGCAGCGCGACATCCACATCCCAGGGATGGTTCGTCGCGGCCAATACGAAGACGCCGTCGTTGGCGTCGCCCACGCCGTCCATCTCGGCGAGCAGCTGATTGATCACGCCCCGGCCCGCCGACTCGCGCGACAGGCTGCGCTTGCGTCCCAGCGCGTCGATCTCGTCGAAGAACAGCACGCATGGCTTCTGCCGCCGCGCCGTTTCGAAGATCTCATGCAGATTCTTCTCGCTCTGACCCAGCCACATATCCACGACATCGGTCAGGCCGACGGTCAGGAACTTCGCGCCCAGTTCGCCGGCGGCGGCGCGGGCGATAAACGTCTTGCCGCACCCCGGAGGGCCGTAAAGCAAAAGCCCGCCGCGCAGCGACTTGCCGTAGAGACGCATCATGTCGGGGTTGCGCATCGGGGTCAAAAAAGCGATGTTCAGACGGCGCTTGACCTCGGCCATGCCCGCCACATCCTTCAAAGTCGTCTCCGGCTTCTCGGTTTCCCACGCCTCGGGTTCCGGCTCGCGTTCTTCCTCGGCCAAAGGAACGCGCATGCCTTCTTCATCGATCCGCACGCGCGGAGGCTCGCCGGGAGTGTTGTCAAGGGTTTCGGACGGAACGTAATCCTCGATCAGACTCTTCGCGCGGTTCCAGGAAAGCGACTCATGGAGACGCCGATATCCATGGGCCCGCAGCGTATCCCCGCTCTGCTCCGCCGCCAGCGCGGCTTTCTCCAATGCGTCCAGATGGTCCGGCTGATTGGCGAGAACGGCGGCGCACTGCGCCAGCGCGTCCTCCGGACGCCCGGCCTCCAGCAGGAGAGACGCCAGATGCAAACGCAGGGCGACATTCCCCGGTTCGTTGTCAACAGCGGTTTGGATAGCGGCGATGATGCTCGGGTCCATGGATCGGTTCCTTGTCTTTCAGAGAACTGATGGAGCGCAGCGAAGGCGAAGATGCTCTCGCACGGATTGTACCTCCAGTTGCGCCGTGGAGAGACATCTTTTGGTTTCAGTTCGCTGTCAAATAAGAAGAACCAGGATCCAAACCAGTCTATTTCCCCGGCGCGGGGTCCGCATAGAGCGCTCCGCGCCCGTTGCTGCCCATATAAACACGCCCGTAGACGCGCGGGTCGCCGGTGACCGACTGGCCGCTGAAGCCGTACTGATGCGCGTCGTCGTTGATACGCACCCAGGTCTTGCCGGCGTCGTCGGAGCGGAACACGCCCGACGCGCCTTCCTGGGTCTCGCCGGTGAGGTAAATGGCGGGATAGTCGCGGCCGGGCGCCGCCTTCCCGAAACCGATCTTCTGGGCGTTGGGGACGCGGCCCACGGGAGCAAAGCCGGCGCCGCCATCGGTCGAATGATAAACGCCGCTGTTTCCGGCGGTCACCCACAGATCGCCCTTGCGTCCCGGAGCCGCGCGCAGCTGCGCGGCGCCTTGCGGCGGAGACCCGGCGGACGGCGCAAACGATGCGCCGCCATCCGTGCTGACGAAGAGATGAGCGTCGTCCATGGCGTAAAACGTGTCCGAGTCAACGCGGTCGGCGATAACCTTCACCTTATCCGCCGCCAATCCGGCGGATGTTTTCCAGGTCGCCCCAAGATCTTGAGAGTAGGCCGGCGCGGCGCCTTCAGAGGCCCAGACAAACGTCTTGCCGTCGGCGGAGACCGCGACGGAGCCGGACCCGCGCGTTCCCGCAGGCTCGGAGGCGAAGGGCGTCCAGGTCGCGCCGGCGTCGGTCGAGTAGGCGCCCCGTTTGGCGCCGCCGTCGACGCGGCCGACGCGAGCGACGATGTTCGGGGCCGACGCGGCGTAGTCGATGCTTGAGGTCGTGGTGAAGATCGGATTGCTCATCATCCCCGAACGCGGCGAAACGGCAAAGTCGTCATGCCGAAAGCCGCCGATATCGCCCAGGGCGCTCAGCAGATGCGCGCCCACCGGCGGACTGACAAGATCATTGACCGCCGTCTCCTCCAGGCCCGCCGCGCGCACGGACCAGTGGGTGACGCCGCTGTTGTCCGTATCGTCGCTGCCCCAGATCGTCGCGCCGGTGCCGTACATCACATGCCCCGGATGGAACGGATCGAGCGCCAGGGCGCCGATCCACCAGCCCAGCGACGCGCTGGGCTTACCCCAGGTCAGATAGGGTGTCAGCGACCAATCCCGCTTTGTCTTCGGGCCAAGATCCGTCCAGTGCGCGCCGCCATCGGTGGTCCGAAAGAGCGTGTCGCCGCCGCTCCAGTGGTCCATCGTCGAAACCAGGGCGACGCCGGGATGGCGCGCGTCCACCGCCAGCCCCGCATAACCAAATCCCGGCGCTCCGCCCGTGTTCGGCTTCTGCGGCGTGATATCCGTCCAGGCGTTTGTCTTCGTATCGAGCTTCCAAACCGCGCCGTCGCCGACATCATTGGGGCCAGGGGCGCTGCTATAAGTCAAATAAAGCGCGCCCTGCGCGTCCATCTCGCCGTGATGCGGCAGCAAGCCCTGCGGCTGCCCGGCGACGGCCGTCCATGTCGCGCCGGCATCCGCGCTTCGATATAATCCCGGTCCATTTTTCTGGGAAACGCCGACATAGATTGTGGGCGTCGGAGCGCCCGCCGCGCCGCTCGCGCGGTCGAACACAACAAAGACCACGCCGACGCCGTTCGTGCGTCCCGTCACCGGAAAGCTCTCGACCTTCGCCCAGGTCGCGCCGTAATCCGCGCTCTTCCAGAGGCCGTCATTGCGCGATCCCATGTACAAAACGCCGTTCTTATGGGAATCCACCATCAAGCGCTCGCCGGCCGAGCGGCCGTCTTCATTGCCGCCCATCTTGAACGCCATATCCGTACGCCGCCATGTGCGGCCGCCATCGGACGAGCGCATGATCGCGCCGTTTCCCGCCCAGCCTTGCGTGTAAGTTCCCAGAGCCAGGTAAAGACGCTTCGGATCGGTCGGGTCCATCCCGATACTCTCGCAGCCGAGCAGATTCCCGTCCTTGCCGCCCGCCCAGTCGTTGAGCGGAACCCACCGCGCCGACGCCTTGTCCCATCGATAAGCGCCACCGATATCCGTGCGCGCGTACGCCAATCCTTCCTGCATGGGATGGAACAGCAGCGCATCCACAAACCCGCCGGCGATGATCGCGACGTTCCGCCACTGGTACGGCTGCGAGGGAATCGCGGCTTGAGGCAACGGAGCCGGGGTCGGCGACGCCGCCATGACTTTGACCGGAGCCGTAACCCTGGGCTCGGCGGCGCAGGAGGAGACGAGCCCACCGAGCAGCATAACGCTCACGAGCGCGCCGGCGCGGGGACAGGATGCGAGGAGAGGATTATTTCTTGTGGTCATGGTTTTCCTTGTGGATGGTCAATTGAGTTTATCGCAGTCGCCTACTCACACGCTCCCCGGTTATGAAACCCGGGTCTTGGGAGCGGCAAGAGCCGCTAACCGTCCGTTCCGGACGGAGGAAACTGTCATCGAAAGCAGGCATTTGCGTCCGGCACGCGGGTACCCTTTGGGTGGTTAGTCGCGAAGCAACTCCCAAGGCCCGAGTTTTATACTCGGGTTCAACGTCACCGGGAAAACCCATCCTACCGCCCCGCCACCGCCCGCAGTACAAAGCTCCCCGACAGCGGCTTGCCGGGCGCGGCGACGATGTCGTGCTCAGATACCCAGGGGCCGCTGAACTCCCGGGTGGGCGAAATATCGCGGCTGGCGAGCAGGGTGATTCCTGAATCGGCGGGCTGGGCGCGGGCCGTGAGCGGCGTGTCGGCGGACAGGAGGGCGAGGCCGGCGCCGTTGGCGTCGGTCAGCGTCATCCAGTGCAGGTCGCGCTTGGAGGCGCGGAAGAGCGTGTCGCCTGCGTGGCAGGTTCCCGATGGCTCGCCGATATGGCCGGCAGGGTAGACCGTGAAGTAGGAGTCGCGCGACCAGCCCATTTGGGAATAAGAAGCGGGCAGGGGAAGCTTGAGGCCCGCTTCCCAGAGGCGTGTTTCCGGCGCCGTCCAATCCAGCCGCCAGGCGACCGTAATCTGCGCGTTTGGCTGGATGTCATAAGTCGTTGTCAGCGTTCCCAGAGGATCGCCGGCGGCCGAGGCGAGGACTTTGCTCGTGGCCGTCACGCGGACGCTTCCATCGGGATTCGACTGCGACGCCACGGCGGCGCCGTTCAAAACGGGCGGCTGGGGCGCATGGTAGAAGCCCTTTTCGTCAACGGTGTCGGATTCGCCCAGATTCAAGATGGGAGCGCCCGTCAGCAGATCGCGGTCGGCGGCGCGCCAGGAGCGGATGCCGCCCGTCGTTTTGTCGAAGATGATCGTCTGCTGGGCGCTGCGGACGGTCAGGGCGTCTGGAGTATCCTGGGCGGTCAGCGGCTGGGCGCCGACGATTCCGGCCGGAGCCGCCGGAGTCGGCGCGCCTTCGATGGGCAGGCGGGCGAGGGTGACGCTGCGGCCGTCGGGATGGACGAACTCCAGCGTCAGCGCGGTGGCGCCCGCCGGCGCGGGGAAGCTGGCGCTCACCGAGGCGCCGGGGGCGCAGGCGATGCGCGAGACGCCGCTTTGCAGCGCTGTGTCGCCGCGCATCGCGGACCAATGGCAGGCCAGTTCTTTGGCGTCGGTGAACGAATAGTGGTTCGTCAGCGGCACGGTAAACGCGCCCGCGGAGGCGCTCACGACGCGCGTTCCAATGCCGATGGGGCTGTAGGCCATCTTGACGATCCACCATTCGGGCTTGGGGTTGCGGAACGCGTCCATCACGCCCTTGTCGTTTTCCTGACGCATGTGGTTCGGGCCGAGATAGAAATCGCGCGTCTTATCTTTGTTCTTGTCGGCGATTCCCTGGTTCTGCCACTCCCAGATGAAGGAGCCCAGAATCGTCGGCGACGCCCATAGCTTTTCCCAGGTCTTGATCATGACCTCAGACCAGAGATCGGACGTTCCCGGATCGTAGTCCTGCATCGCCTGCTGGTAGAAGATATGCGGGTGCTCGGAAAAGACCGCCGGAATCTTTTTGGCGTCTCCGCCCAGATATCGGTCCACATCGGCGGGGGTGGGGTAATGCATATCGTCGAAGGACTGTCCCTTTGGTCCCCAGGTTCCCTGCTGCGAGACAAACGCCGGCCGCGTCGGTTCGGCTTTCTCCACAAAATCGATCAAAGTCTGCGAGTTTTTGCCAAGGCCGTTCTCGTTGCCGATGCTCCAGGCGAGGACGCAGGGGCGGTTCTTGTCGCGGCCGATGGTGTCGGCGGCGCGCAGCAGCAGCGCCGGGGCGAACGCGGGGTCGTCGTTCTTTTCGTTGATCCAGCAGAAGGGGACTTCGTCCAGAATGTAGAAGCCCTTCTCTTCACAGAGCTCCAAAAAGCGCGCCGCGTGATTGTAGTGAGATGTCCGGATCGCGTTGATATTCGCGTCCTTCATGAGCTGCAAATCCTTGGTCCACTCTTTGTCGGTCAGCGCGAAGCCCTTGTCGGCCCAGAAATCGTGACGGCAGGTTCCGGTCGCCTTGATCGGCTTGCCGTTCCAGAGCACGACGTTGTTCTTGATCGTGACCTGGCGGAATCCGAAGCGCTGCTGGACGCTTTCGGCGATTTTGCCGCCGCTCGTCAGACGCAGAACCAGATAGTAGAGATTGGGCTTCTCCGCCGACCAGAGCTTCGGCGCCGTCACCGGCGCGCTCAGATGGATCGCCGCGGCTCCATCGGCGCCGATGCGGCCGGCGCCCGTCAGCGAAATCGGCGTCGATTTGCCATCTGCGCCGACCAGATCTCCGGTCAGGGCGACGGACTCGCCCGGCGCGCCCTCCACCTGGACATCCGTCACGAGAGTCGCGTCACGATCGTTCGCGGCGATCGGCGTGTCCAGCGTGATATCGTGGATATGGGTCTTGGGAACGGCGATCAGCGATGTCTCGCGATAAATGCCTCCCATACACTGAAAGTCTCCCGTCTCCGCGTCCGACGACGGCGTTGTCTTGGAAAGGCGCACGGCGAACAGATTGCGCTTGCCGGGCTGGACCAGCCCCGTCAGCTCTACGTCAAAGGCGGTGTAGCCGCTCTCATGATAGCCGGCCTTTTTGCCGTTGACGAACACTTCCGCGCCTTCCAGCGCCCCGTCGAATCGCCAGAAGATACGCCGGCCCGCGAACGCCTTCGGAACCATCACCCAGCGCCGATAAAGCCCCACGGTGTCGTCCACGGAGTTGTATGTGGGAATGGAGTAGCCGGCCATCTCCCAGTTGGAGGGAACGGCCAGCGTATTCCAGGCCGCGTCGTCAAAACCCGGCTGCGCGAAATCATCCCGATGCGGATCGGCGGCAGGGGCCAGCGGCGGGTCCGGCTTCCAAACGACATCCTGTCCCGCGTCGTTCAGGTGAAGCTGAACTTCGCGCAGCGACGCCCAGCCGCTCTGAGTCCCGGTAATCGTGAGGCGGACATAGCGAACATCCAGCTCCGGAATCGTCACCGGCCCGTCGCCGATCCCCGGAGCCGCCGTGAAATCGGCCAAAGCCGTCCAATCCTTCCCATTCGGGCTGCCCTCAATGCGGCCGCGGTACCGATTGCCGGGCGTCTCCCAGGCAAGCGTCACCCCGGTCAAATGGCGCACACTCTTCAAATCCGCCTGGATCCACTGCGGAACGGCGCTGCTGTCGGCGCACCAGCGCGTGCCGGGGTTGCCGTCGAACGCCATCCTCGGCGTATTATTCGTCTCATTGCTCGACGCCGTCGCGCCGCCCCCGTCTTCGGCCGAAGAAACGAATTGGCGATCGACAATATGTCCGTGCGTGAGCTGAAACCGCCAGTCGCCCATCATCGGCAGATTCCAGGCGTTGTGAGCGCGCAGCCGGTCGGGAGGCATGGGAAGGGAGGCGGGCAGGGGGATCGGCAGCGACGCCGCGCTGACACGAGACATATCAGCATGCGCCGCCGGCGCTCCCGCCGCAGAGGCGAGCAGCGCCGCCAGCAAATACACATTTTTGTTCATAAAATCTTTATGCCGTACTTTTCAGAGGAAATCGCCGTAAGCGTATGGAAATTCTGGTGAACCAAGTTCATCACAGCGCGAAACGATTATAACATAGCCGACTTTCGGCGTCAAGAACTCCATGCCGGTATAATCTTTAGTAAGCAACGCCAATTTGGAGATATTGAAATATGACGGATCAAGAATTGACCTTGGAGACTCACTCGCTGGGGGCCGCCACGGTGGAGGCGCTGCAGCAGGCCATCGCGCACCGGCGCAGCATGGGAATCGCGCGCCTGAAGCCCGACGCCGTGGACCGGAGCCTGATCGAACAGCTTCTGGAAGCGGCGAACTGGGCGCCCAGCCACGGCGAGACCGAGCCCTGGCGCTTCACGATCTACACCGGCGACAGCCGCGTGGCGCTCGGCGAAGCGTTCGCGGCGGCGTATCAGCAGGACGCCGGCGCAGGCTTTCACGAGGCCACTTTCGAAGCGCAGAAGGCGCGCGCGCTGATGTCTCCGGTCTGGATCTCCATCGGCATGGAGCCGGCCCTGAAATCCGATGGTTCATTGCGCATGGATCTGGAGGACGAACGCATCGCCGTGGGCTGCGCCGTACAAAACCTGCATCTGGTCGCCTCGGCGCAGGGGCTTGCCGGAATGTGGCTCTCGAAGAATATCTTCATCCACCCGCACGTCGCCGAATTCGTCGGCTTAAAATCTCCCGGACAGCTGCTGGGCTTCTTCATCGTCGGCTGGCCGAACATTCCGTGGCCGGCGGGTGAGCGCGGCCCCGTCTCCGAAAAGGTCCGCTGGGCGGAATAACACAGATGATCTGACCTGTCTTCAGGAGGAGCCGACAGTACGATACACAAATAGAATCCGAGTACTTCCATGTTAAAGCGTTTCTTCTCGTATTACCAGCCCCATAAAGGGCTTTTTCTGCTCGACTTCTCCTGCGCGGTCATTTCCGGCATTTTCGAGCTGGCCTTCCCGATGGCGACCCGCGGCTTCATCAACAATCTGCTGCCGGGCCGTGATTGGGGCCTGATTCTGGGCGCCGCCGCCGGCCTGCTGGCGATCTACCTGATCAACACCGTCCTCCAATATATCGTGAATTATTGGGGCCATGTGCTCGGCATCTCCATCGAAACGGAGATGCGGCGCAAGGCGTTTGACCATCTGCAAAAGCTCTCCTTTCGATTCTACGACAATCAAAAGACCGGGCATCTGATCGGGCGCGTCACTAAGGACCTGGAGGATGTCGGCGAGGTGGCGCACCACGGCCCCGAGGACGCCTTTATCGCCGTGATGACGTTCATCGGCGCGCTGATATTGATGTTCGGGATGAACGTCAAGCTCGCGCTGATTACGGCCCTGGTCGTTCCCCCGATGCTCTGGCTCTCCACGCGCTACGGACGGGCGATGACGGTCAACATGCGATCGCTTTTCCAGCAGGTCGGAAATTTTAATGCGAGGATCGAAGAAAATGTCGGCGGCATTCGGGTGGTGCAGGCGTTTGTGAATGAAGACCACGAACGAGCGCTCTTCGCCAAGGACAACAATAGCTACCGGGACACTAAGCTCAACGCCTATCGTTTGATGTCCAAGAGCATGTCGCTCAGCTATATGACGATGCGAATCGTGCAGATCTTCGTCATGATCGCCGGCGCTTATTTCTTTCTGCATAACAAGCTGAATATCGGCGACTTTGTCGGCTTCCTGCTGATGACGAATGTTTTCTTTCGGCCCGTCGAGAAGATCAGCGCGGTGCTGGAAACCTATCCCAAGGGCATCGCCGGCTTCAAGCGCTACACGGAGTTGATCGACACGGAGCCCGACATCACCGACGCCCCAGACGCCGTCGAAGTCGGCCATCTGCGCGGCGCCATCCATCTGGAAGACGCGACCTTTGGCTACGACGAGCACAAAAAGGTCCTGAAGAACATCGATCTGGCGATCCAGCCCGGCGAGATGGTCGCGTTCGTCGGCCCGAGCGGCGCGGGCAAGACGACTCTGTGCTCGCTCCTGCCGCGCTTCTACGATCTCGACTCCGGCCGCATCACCGTGGACGGGATCGACATCCGCCAGATGACCCTCGCCTCCCTGCGCCGCAACATCGGCATCGTCCAGCAGGATGTCTTCTTGTTCGCCGGCACCATCCGCGAGAATATCGCCTACGGCCGCCTGGGCGCATCGGACGCCGAGATCATGGACGCCGCCCGCCGCGCGCGCCTGGACGAGATGATCGCCGGCCTCCCGGACGGTCTGGACACCATCACCGGCGAGCGCGGCGTCAAGCTCTCCGGCGGCCAAAAGCAGCGCATGGCGATCGCGCGCATGTTCCTGAAGAACCCGCCGATTCTCATCCTCGACGAAGCCACGTCCGCCCTCGACACCGAGACCGAGCGCGCCATCCAGGCGTCCCTCTCCGAGCTCGCCATCGGCCGCACCACCCTCGTCATCGCGCACCGCCTCGCGACCATCCGCAACGCCGATCGTATCGTCGTCGTGGACGAAACCGGCGTCGCCGAACAAGGCAGGCACGACGAACTCGTCGCCGCGTCAGGCATTTACCGGCGCTTGCATGAGGCGCAGTATGGGTAGGCGATATTGTCTTGATAAGTAAAAACGCCTAGAATGCGATACGGTGGCAGGTAAACATCTAGGGGCGGCAGAACGCCGGCGGTTAAAACCGCGCCTCCAAAAACGCAGAAACCCGCCTGCGCGGGTTACATATTTGTTATCGATACCGCCTAATGCGAGCCTTATATTAGGCGGCGCCGTGAAGGATAATGTAGTCCCCGAAGGGGGACTTCTGCGCTCTTGGAGGCGCGGTTTTAACCGCCGGCCGATCTATGCAACAAAACGCCTACCAGTACTTCCACGCGCCGAAGTGGACGACATAAATTCCCAGCAGCAGGTTGCAGACCGCGTGCGCCAGGATACAGGCGCGCAGGTCTCTCGTCTTCCAAATCAGCCCGCACATCGCCGCCGAGAATATGGCCGCCACCAGCCACTCGGGATGCGACAGGGCGAACAGCACGATGTTGACCGCCAGCGCCATTCCGTTGAACACACCCTCCGGCACTCGCCGGAAATTGTCCATGTCCGTCACGAAGCGCAGCAAAAATCCTCGATAGAAAAGCTCCTCGATCAGCGGCACGACCGCGACGAGGCCGATAAACCGAATCGAGAGAAACGCCGACCGCCCATTGACGTCGGCGATCTTCGTGAACGGATTGTACTCTTCCCGATGTCCCAAGAGCGCCAGATGCGGCGTATGGGGATCCAGCGTCACCCACACGCCCGTCATCACCGCGCCCACCACCACAGCCAGCAACGCGTTCGTGACGCTCAGCTTATTCGCCGGCGGCTCCGTCGGCCGAAAGATCAGCAGCGTCGCCGCCACGGCCGCGATTTTGAAGGCGTAAAACGCCGGGTAATGCGCGGAAAAGAACGGCTCCAGGCTGGTCAGCAGCAGAAACAGGGCGAATGGGACTACGTAGTGCAGCCAGGATTGGTTAGAGAGACGAGACATAGGGATAGTATAGGGGCGGAGGGGTAGGGTGTCAAGCGCAATCAGCCAAGTTAAAGCTCGTCCATCACCAAATGAGATCGACGGGATAGGCGGAAAATTGCGAGTCAGCGCTCGCCAGCGACAGTTTCTCGACAATCGCTTGAGCGATGAACATCCGATCGAACGGATCTCTGTGGTGTAGCGGCAGGCTGCCGAGCGCCAGCGGATGAGCAAGATTCACTGGCAAAATCTGAAGGCGATTTTGCTCTTGATGCCTAGTAACAATCGTTTCGATGGGAAATTCCAAATCGAGCTTACCCAGCTGAGACTTTATCTGTATTTCCCATATTCTAATCACACTTAAGAACAAGCCCGTCTCACGGTTTCGGCACAAATCGGCTACACGAGACGACAGCTTACCTGGATCACTGGACCACCAAATAAATACGTGCGTGTCGAGAAGCAGATTCATTCTTCGCCCAGCCAAAAGCTATCAGGTAATGGGGCGTCGAAATCTTCCGCCATATGCATCTTGCCGGCAAAGAGACCCGCAATGCGTTCTCGAGGCTCAGGCTCTACAACTGTCTCTTGCGCTAGTGCTTGGTCAATCATCTCATGCAGGATTGCTTGCTTCTCAAGCCCACGCGCTTTAGCGACGAGGTCGAGGCGTTTTTCCTGTTCTGCGGTGAGGTTTAATGTCACTGTCATGGCTGGTGTCTCCAGATCAACGTCTACAAAAATTGTAGCATGAAGTCTGCGATTTCGAGAGAAGCGTCTTCGTCACGACTGTCCAACTTTTCGCCAAATCCATACACCCATCGCGCCAATAGGGTACAATAATGGCCCATGACACCCACTATCGGCTGCTACGTTCACATCCCCTTTTGCGTGCGCAAGTGCGCTTACTGCGATTTTAACTCTTACTCAGGTTACACGGACGGGACGATCCGGCGCTATGTCGATGCGCTGACGCAGGAGATTGAACGCGCGCCGGTTCAGCCGCAGTCCGTGGACACGATCTTCTTTGGCGGCGGGACGCCGACGGCGATTCCGGCGACGGATGAGGCGGCGCTGCTGCGCGCGGTGCGGGAGCGATTGCCGGTGACGCCCAATGCGGAGATCACGACGGAGGCGAATCCGGGGACGATGGATGTGCAGCATCTGGAGGTTCTTCGCGAAGCGGGATTCAATCGCATCTCGTTTGGGGTGCAGTCGTTCGATAGTGGTTTACTGAAGACTTTAGATCGAATCCACAGCGCGGATGAGGCGAAGAACGCCGTGAAAGCCGCGCGGGCGGCGGGGTTCGACAATGTGTCCATCGACTTGATGTTCGGACTGCCCCGGCAGACCAAGGCGCAGTGGCGAGACACTTTGGAACAGGCGATGGCGCTGGAGACGGAGCATATCTCCCTGTATTCGCTGATCGTGGAGGAGGGGACCGGGTTCTATACGCTGCGCCAGAAGGGGCGCCTGCCGCTGCCGGATGAAGACACGGCGGCGGAGATGTTCCAAATGGCGATCGATGCGGCGCATGCGGGGGGATACGAGCAGTACGAAATCTCGAACTTCGCCAAGTCCGGCCGCGCCTGCGGCCACAATGTCCACTACTGGCGCAACGATCCCTACTACGGTTTCGGCTGCGGCGCGGTCGGGTATCTGGACGGCAAACGGATCATGAACGTAAAGTCGCCCGCGAAGTACTGCGAAACGATCGAAGACCACGGCGACCTGACCTACACCTGTGAAGCGCTGACGACCGAGGAGACGATGGCGGAGACGATGATGCTCGGCTTGCGCCTCACCGGCGAAGGCGTGGACTGCCGCCGCTACGCCGAACGGTTCGGCGTGGATCCGCGCGCGAAGTTTCCCGACGATATCGCCAAGTTCACGAAAGATGGGCTGCTGGAGACTGACGGAGATTTCCTGAGGCTGACGCCGCGCGGCGTGTTTCTCGCAAACGAAGTGATGATGGCGTTTGTGTGATCGCCCCGCATTGAAATACGGGGCTGGGGGCGCTCCGCGCCGACCGTCCGTGCCGGACGGAAGAGCGCAATCGCCAACGTTTCCTTTTCCTCCGTCCGGTACGGACGGTCGGTTGCAAAGCAACCCCCAGCCGGGTAATTCATTGCCCGGTGAATGATCGACCTTCGGCAATCGTTCACATCGGCAAACCCTCTCACGTTGACTTTCCACCGTGAGAAAGCCATAATCAAGGTATTGTGTTCGATGGGACCCGGCCAAAGCCGGGTTAATTTGTGATGAAGTTCTTTCCCATCCATGTGGACCTGAACGGAAAACGCTGCGTTGTGGTCGGCGCGGGGGCGGTCGCCGAGCGTAAGGTGGCGGCGCTGCGCGAGCATGGCGCCGCGGTGCGCCTGGTGGCGCCGCAGGTCACGGACGGGCTGCGCAAGCTGGCGGAGGCGGGCGCGGTCACATGGATGAATAATCTTTATCATGCGGGGCATCTGGAAGGCGCCTTCCTGGTGATCGCCGCCACGGACCGGCGGGAGATCAACGCGACTGTGGTGCGGGACGCGCAGGAGCGCAATATTCTGGTGTGCGCCGCCGACAAGTTTGCGGAGGGGAATTTCGTTTCTCCCTCGACAGTGGTGCGCGGCGATCTGACGCTGACGGTGTCCACCTCGGGACAGAGCCCGACGCTGGCCGCCGTGCTGCGCGAGCGCCTGTCCGACGAATTCGGCGAAGAGTGGGCGGAGTACGCCGCGCTCTTTGGCGCGCTGCGCCAGGATCTGAAGACCTCTGGCGCGACGGAATCGGCGCGCAAAGCGATGACGCGGCGGGTGCTGGACGATCCTGAGATTCGCGCGCTGGTGTGCGAAGGCAAGTTATTAGAAGCGGAGGCCCAGGCAAGACAATGCCTCTCGTCCTGGTCGGAATAAATCACGAAAGCGCGCCCGTCGAAGTGCGCGAAAAACTGGCGATTGGAGAGCATGCGCTGCCGCGCACGCTGCTGGCCCTCTCGGCTCTGGAGCCGGTCGTCGAAGGCGCCATCCTCTCCACCTGCAACCGTACGGAGATCTACGCCGTTCTGAGCCCGGAATCCGGCGCCACGGAAGAGATCCTCGCGGAGTTTCTGGCGGGACAGCACGGCCTGTCCCGCCATCAGTTCGACGGCCGTTTGTACTTCTACCGCGACGGCGCCGCCGCCAGCCATCTGTTTTCCGTCGCCGCCGGCGTCGATTCCATGATTCTGGGCGAGCCCGATATCCAGCGCCAGGTCAAGCAGGCAATGGAGGCGGCGCAGGGCGCGAAAACGCTCGGGACGCTGCTCAATCGCTTGTTCCAGGACGCGCTGGTCGCCGGCAAGCGGGCGCGGACCGAAACGGAGATCGCGCGCGGCGCCTTTTCCATCGGCGCGGCGGCCGTGGAGCGCGCGGCCCAGATCTTTGGGGACAGCCTGGAAGGCAACACCGTGCTGGTGCTCGGCGCCGGCAAGATGAGCGAAGTGACCGCGCGGCACTTGCAAGCGCGCGGCGCGCCGACCGTCCTGGTCGCGAACCGCACCTACGAGCGCGCGGAGCATCTCGCGGCGCAGTTTGGCGGGCACGCCCGGCGCTTCGACGAGCTCGAAAGCGCGCTGCTCTCGGCGGACATCGTCGTCTGCTCCACGGCAGCGCCGCATCCCGTGGTGACGCGCGCGCTGATCAAGAACGCCATGCGCGTTCGTCACAACCGTCCCCTCTTTTTGATCGATATCGCCGTGCCGCGCGATGTCGAAGCCTCCGTCGGCGACCTCGACAACGTTTACCTTTACAACATCGACGACTTGATGCAGATCGTCTCCGGCGCGCGCCAGACCCGCTCGGGCGAAGTGGCGCAGGCGCGGGAGATCATCGACGCCATGGCGATCGAATACGGCCGCTGGCGGCAGTCGCTGGAAGTGGCGCCGACAATTGTCGCGGTACGTGAAAAGCTCGAATCGGTGCGCGTCGCGGAGCTTGCCCGCCTGCGCAGCCGCATGCCGGGCCTTTCCGACAAAGAATGGCGCGCGGTGGAAGCGGCCATGGAATCGGTGACGAATAAGATCGCCCACCCGGCCATCATCGCCATCAAATCGAGCGCGCAGGGATCGGGAGATTCGGCGGCTCTGGAGACCATTCGCCAGGCGTTTGGACTGGAGCAGGAGGGCGACCCGTCGCCCGAATCGGGACGGCGGTCGGCGAATGCGCGGAGGGCGCCCGATGCCTAGCGGGACGGAAGGCTTTCTGCTGGTCGGGGCCGCGCTTGCGTATTTGATCGCCTCCGTGAGCTACGGCGCGCATTTGATGCTGCGCAAGATCGCGCTCGCGCAGGCTGGCCGGTACGCCGCCATCCTCGCGGTCGCCTGCCACACCATCGCCATCGGCGTCCACTGCGCCGTCACGCGCCAGACCCCGTTCACCACGCCCGCTGAAACCCTGTCCGCCTCCGCCTGGACCGTGGCGCTCGTTTACCTCCTGCTGGAGTTTCTCGTCAAACCCAAGCCCTATGCGCTGGGCGCCCTGGCGCTGCCCGCCTCGTTTCTGTGTCTCTTCGCCGGCGCCGTCCTGCACCAATCCCGGCGAACCGCCGCGCCCGGCGCCGTAGCGCCCGAACTGGACTCGCGGCTGATCAGTCTGCACGTAATCGCCATCCTCTTCGCCTTCAGCCTGCTCGTGCTCGCCTTTGGTTGCGCCCTTTTGTACTTGATTCAGCATCGCCGCCTGAAGCGCAAGCATATCGGCGGCCTGTTCGGCAAACTCCCGCCGCTCACGACGCTGGAAACGCAGGCGTTCACCCTGGTCGCCTTCGCGTTCCCCTTGCTGACGGTAGGCCTGGTCTCCGGCGTCATCCGCGCCGCCGCCGGCGGCCTGGGCGCCTCCTGGGTCGCCGACCCCAAGATCCTGGCCTCCACCGTCACCTGGCTCGTCTACGGCGTCTATCTCGGCCTGCACAGCGTCGCCCACTGGCGCGGCCCGCGCGCCAATTACATTCTCATCGGCGGCCTGCTCGCCGCCCTCGCCACCTACTTCATGCCGACGACAGCGCATCGGTTTGGGTAGAAGGATTTGGGAATAGGCCGTAGGCCCCGCATGCACGCCCAGGCGGTTGCCCGAATACCAAATTCGGGTGCGTCGTCCATTCCCCGGTTATGAAACCCGGGTCTGGGAGCGCAAAGCGCTAAGCGTCCGTGCCGGACGCAAATGCCAGCTTTCGATCACAAATATCCTCCGTCCGGCACGGACGGTTAGCGGCTCTTGCCGCTCCCAGACCCGGGTTTCATAACCGGGGTCTGGGAGGCCTTTTCTTAGGAACCCATTATGTTCAAACGCGGACTCTTCAAAACACTTTTCCAAAAAGTCGATCAGCTTGTCACCGGCCGGGGCCGGATCGATGAGGAGCTCTTTGAGGAGCTGGAGGAGGCGCTGATCGGGTCGGATCTGAATATCCATACCACGATCCGTGTCATGGAGGAGCTGCGCAACGCGGTTCGCGATGAGCGGCTCAAGGACGGGCAGGATGTCAAGGAGCGTCTGAAGACGTTTTTGACGTCGGCGCTGGTCTCGGGGGAGGGCGCGTCGCCGCTGGCGGTTTCGCCGCAGGCGCCGACGGTGTATCTGGTGGTCGGCGTCAACGGCGTCGGCAAGACGACCACCATCGCGAAGCTGGCTTATAAGCTCAAGCGCGAGGGGAACAAAGTGATCGTCGCGGCGGCGGACACGTTCCGCGCGGCGGCGGTGGATCAGCTGGCGCTCTGGGGCGAGCGGATCGGCGTGGACGTAGTCAAAGGGCGCGAGGGCGCGGACCCGAGCGCCGTGGTCTTTGACGCCATGCAGGCGGCGGTGAGCCGCAAGGCGGACTATCTCATCATCGACACGGCGGGACGGCTCCACAACAAGGTCAACTTGATGGAGGAGCTCAAGAAGATCAATCGGATCGTCATGCGCGACCGGAACAATCGGCCCGCCGACGAAACCCTGCTGGTGCTCGACGCCACCACCGGGCAGAACGCGGTCAATCAGGCGAAAGAGTTTAAGGCGGCGGTCAATATCACGGGATTGGTCCTGGCGAAGCTGGACGGCACCGCGCGCGGCGGCATCGTCATCACGATCAAGGATGAGCTGGGAGTGCCGATCAAACTGGTCGGGACCGGGGAAAAACCAGAAGATCTGGAAGTCTTTGACCCGTCGGCGTTTGTCGAAGCGCTGTTCGAAGAATGATTTTTCGGAAATAATTTCGGTCTGGTTGCGCAAAAATGCGTTCAAAGTGTTAATATATCCGTATGAAATCACGCATCGCCGCGAATTTCGCGATTACGTTTGAACGGCGGTCTTTCTGGACCGCAGCCATCGGTTTTTTTCTTTTGGGAAGCGCGCTGGCCGCCGGCCGCGCCGACACCGCTCTGACCATCAAACCGACCCATGTGTTCACCGGACACACGGACGAAGTCACGGCGGTCGCGTTCGCGCCGGGCGGCGCGCGCTTCGCGTCCGGCTCCAAGGATAACACCGTCCGGCTGTGGGAGATCTCCACGGGTGAGGAGCTGGAGACCTATCAAGGGCATACGCGCCCCGTCACCAGTCTGGCTTATTCGCGCAAGGATAACCTTCTGCTCTCGGGCAGCATGGACGGGACGATCCGGGTCTGGGACCTGGACAGCGACGACCTGCCGCGCATCTTTATCGGCGCGGGCGACCCCGTGATGGATATCGCCATGTCCGCCGATGGAACGCACGTCCTCGCCGCCTCGCACGGTTTTCAAGACTGGAGCATCGACGAAGGCGTGATCAAGCAGTCGTATTCGGCGAACGGCGCCGATCTCCTGAGCATCTGCTATACGCCCGACTATAAGCAGGCCCTGACCGGCGGCGGGGACGGGGCCGCGCGGCTCTGGAACCTCAATCCCGAGAAAGAATCCCTGCGCTTCAGCGGTCACCCGGACGGCGTCCGCCGCGCGCGCATCTCCCCCGATGGGAAGATCGCGGCCACCTGCTGCTGGGGCGACAACTTCGTGCGCCTCTGGGACCTGACGACCGGCAAGGAAACGCTGCGGCTGATGGGCGACGCCGACGCCGTCGCCTGCCTCGCCTTTTCCCCGGACGGCAAAACCCTCCTCACCGCCGGCGGCAAGATTGCCTCCGATTTGAAATCGCTGGATCCCAATGCGGAAAATGTCGCGGTGATCGATGTGTGGAGCGTCGCCACCGGCAAGATCACCGCGCGCCTTGCGGGCCATTCCGGCTACGTGGACGCGGTCGCATTCTCCACCGACGGCAAGCGCGTCATTTCCGGCGGTTCGGACAAAGCCGTTCGTCTCTGGACCCTTCCCCAGCCACCCAGCAAAGGCGCCCCGCGCCGGACCGCCGACGCGGCCGAATAGATCCGCCGGATGAAACAAGGGCGCGGCGGATTAGATCCTCCTCCCTGCTGGGTAAGTAGGGTTGGAGGAACTTGCCATGTCCACAACTGTCGGGGATCTTATGACCCCACACGCCGTCAGCCTCGCCCCGGACGCCACGATCCAGAGCGCGGCGAAGCTGATGCGCGACGATATTTTCGGCGCCGTGCCGATCGTCGACTCCAATAACGCCCTGGTGGGAATCGTCACTGACCGCGACATCGTCGTCAAGGCCATCGCCGAAGGGCGCGGGCTCGATACTCCGGTCTCGGACATCATGACCCGCAATCCCCAAACAGCGCCGCGCGACGCGACCATCGAGCAGGCAATGCGCATTATGGCCGCCGCCCAGATCCGCCGCATCCCTGTCGTGGAAAGCGGACGATTGATCGGAATGCTGTCGATCGGCGACATTGCAACCACCGTCCCCGACACCTCAGTCGCCGGAACTGTACTGGAGCATGTTTCGGAGCGGTCTTAATTTTCAACCAACGGCGCCGGCGGTTTTAACCGCCGGTCTTTCTTGCCTGCGATTTGCTTTCCATAGCCTCTTGACATTGCCTTCCAAGATCGCGTATAATAATGTTCGACCTGCCGAGGTGGCGAAATTGGTAGACGCGCACGTTTGAGGGGCGTGTGGATTAACCTCCATACGGGTTCAAGTCCCGTCCTCGGCACCAACACTATTCCTTTTCCCTACAAATCCAAATTTCAAAGAGAACCGCTGTGAATCCGAAGCAGGCTGCAGCCGAGCGCGCTGTCGAGTATATCCAGGATGGAATGATCGTGGGTCTTGGCACCGGAAGCACCGCCGCCTACGCGATCTCCGCCCTGTCCGCGCGCATTCTCAGCGAAGGTCTCGAAATCACCTGCATCCCCACATCACGCGCCACCGCCGAGAGCGCCCGCGCGATGAACATCCCGCTTTCCGATTGGGACACCGTCCGCAAATTAGACCTCACGATCGACGGCGCCGATGAAGTGGATCCCCAGTTTCGCCTGATCAAAGGCGGCGGCGGCGCGCTGCTGCGCGAAAAGATCGTCGCGTCCGCCACCGAGCACCAGATCATCGTCGTGGACGACCACAAGCTCAAAGCCGCCCTCGGCGTCTTCCCCCTGCCCGTCGCCGTCGTTCCCTTCGGCTGGCAGGCCACCCGCGACCGCCTGGAATACCTGCTTTCCGCGCCGGTCACCCCCCGAAAAACGCCCAACGGCGACATCTTCATCAGCGACGATTCGCTCTACGTTCTGGATGTCCACTTCGGAGGCCCGCTGCCCGATCCCGACGCCCTCACCGCGCGAATCAAGACCATCACCGGCGTTGTCGAAACCGGCCTCTTCGTCGGCCTCTGCCACCGCGTCATCGTCGGCCACCCCGACGGCGCCACCAGCGAAGCCTCCCTCGGCTACACCGCCGCCCTTTAATTTCCCGCTGCCACAAATTATCGATTGACCTATGCGATCGTGTGTGTTAAAATGTTTCAACACTTCTAGTGAAACGTTTCGACTCACTGGAGCAAAACCGTCGCTCAGGACCAATTCATGAAACTTTCTCTCTTTTCCATGGCGCTTCTGCTTTCCGCCGGCGCGGCCTTTGCCGATCCTGGCCGCGTCCGATCCTTCGACGACCATTGGCGGTTCCAGCGCGGCGACGCCGCCGGCGCGGATAGCCCGGGTTTCCATGACGCTTCTTGGCGTGTGGTGGACCTGCCGCACGACTGGAGCATTGAAGACCTGCCGCACCCCGCGAAGAATGGGCCGGCGGCGATTTCGGTCACGGCGGGAACCTGGCGGTATTCCAAGGGCGACGATGCGGCCTGGAAGAATGCGGATTTTGACGACGGCGGCTGGGCCTCGCTCCAGCTCCCGGCGCTGAATATGACCGAGCAGAATACGTTCGGCTGGTTCCGGCGCACGGTTGACGTTCCCGCATCTCGGACAGGCAAGGATCTTGTGCTGAGCCTGGGACCGATCGACGATTCCGACGAGACGTTCTTCAACGGCGTGAAGATCGGCGGTACGGGGCCGATTGCCGGAGTTGCGGGACAGGCGGCCGGCGACTATCAGACGCTGCGCTTCTACAAAGTTCCGGCGGCGCTCGTGAAGGCCAAGAACGTCCTGGCCGTGCGCGTCTTTAACGGCGGCGGAAACGGCGGGATCTACAATACGTTCGACGGCCCGCCGCCCAGCGGCCCCTGGGATTACACGCAAAGCGCTGGCGGCGCGGCCACGGGTTACGCGGTCGGCGGGACAGGCTGGTATCGCAAGCACTTCACCGTGAGCAAAGCCGACGCCGGAAAACAGATCTCCGTGCAGTTCGACGGCGTGTATATGAACGCCGATGTCTCGATCAACGGCAAGCCGCTGGGAACGCACCCGTACGGCTACACGACCTTCGCTTACGATCTGACGCCGTACCTCAACCCCACGGGGACCCAGAACGTGCTCGCGGTGCGCGTGCGCAACACCGGCGCGAACAGCCGCTGGTACAGCGGTTCAGGGATCTACCGCCATGTCTGGCTGAACGTCGTCAATTCGCTGCATGTCGCCCCCTGGGGAGTGAGCGTGACGACGCCGTCCGTCACCGCCGCGTCCGCGCAGGTCCAGGTCACGACGGACGTACAGAACGACGGGCCGACCGATCAGCAGCCCCTCGTCGTCGTGCGCCTGCTGGACGCCGCCGGCAAAGTCGTGGGAACAGCGGAGCGCGTCGCGGTCGTGGACGCGGGAAAACACAGCACGGTCACCCAAACGATCGCGCTGCCGGCGCCGAAGCTCTGGAGCCTGGATACGCCGAACCTGTACCACGCCGAAGTCGCTCTGAAGATCGGCGCCAGGGCAAGCGATCAGACGAGCGTCCCCTTCGGCGTCCGCACGATCCGCTTCGACGCCAAATCCGGCTTCACGCTGAATGGCGTCCCGATCAAGCTGCGCGGCGGCTGCGTGCACCACGACAACGGCCCGCTCGGCGCCGCGACGATCGACCGCGCGGAAGAACGCCGCATCGAGCTTCTCAAAGCAAATGGCTACAATGCGGTCCGTACAAGCCACAACCCGCCGTCGCCCGCCTTTTTAGACGCCTGCGACCGCCTGGGCGTCCTCGTGATAGACGAAGCGTTCGACTGCTGGGCGCAAGGCAAGAACGTCGCCGACTACCATCTGTACTTCAACGATTGGTCGCAGCGCGATCTCGACAGCATGGTGCTGCGCGACCGCAATCACCCGAGCATCGTCCTCTGGAGTATCGGTAACGAGATTCCCGGCAAGGATGCGCCCACGGCCAAGCGGCTCGCCGACGAAGTCCGCCGCGTCGATCCCACGCGCGCCGTCACCTCCGCCTTCGACGGAGTCAATGACGATTCCGACGCGTATCTCTCGGCGCTGGACGTCTCCGGATACAATTACGGCCCCTACCGCTATGATGTGGATCACCAGCGCCATCCCGACCGGGTGATCGTCGCCACGGAATCGTTCCCCAAGGAAGCCGCCCGTTACTGGAAGGGCGTGACGGATAACTCCTGGGTCATCGGCGACTTCGTCTGGACGGCCATCGATTACTACGGCGAATCCGGGATCGGCCACACCTCGCTCAGCGGCGAAAGCGACGCTTTCAACAAGCCGTGGCCGTGGCATAACGCCTGGTGCGGCGACCTGGATATCTGCGGCTTCAAAAAGCCGCAATCGTACTATCGGGATGTTCTGTGGGGACGCAGCAAATTGGAGATGGCCGTGCATCGCCCCTTGCCGGACGGCAAGACCGAGAATATCAGCGGCTGGGGATGGACGGATGAAGCGCGCAGCTGGACATGGCCCGGCCAGGAGGGTAAGGCCATGCGCGTAAATGTCTACACGACCTGCCCGCAAGTCCGCCTCACGCTGAACGGCCGGACCATCGACGCGCAGCCCGAAAAGGGTGGGGACGGCTACACGCTCACGTACAGCGTCCCTTACGCCGCCGGCGTACTGCGCGCCGTCGGCCTACAGGACGGCCAGGAAGTCGCCAGCGTCCTTTTAAGCACCGCCGGCAGACCCAAGCGCCTGCGCCTGACAGCCGACCGGAGCAAGATCCACGCGGACCGAAACGACCTGTCCTATGTTACCGTGGAAGTGCTCGACTCCCACGGCGTCCTCGTTCCGAACGCCGCGCCAACGATCCGCTTCACCACCCAAGGCCAGGGCGAAGTGGCGGCGACCGGGAACGCCGATCCCACCGACCTCACCAGCCTGCAACGGCCCGAACACAAACCCTATGAAGGCCGCTGCCTCGCCATCCTTCGCCCGAAGGGCAACGCGGGAACGGTCACCCTGCGCGCTGAGTCTGATGGATTGGAGCCGGCGACGCTGACGGTCAAGACGGGGGAGTAAGAACAAACCCATTATCGCCCCTGGGTGGCATGCCGGCACAGGGCTGCCGGCATGCCACCCAGGATACGATGTAGGCGATTTCCGTGATGTACTTACGGCTGGTTCGCGAGCCATTCGTTGTCCAGCGTGCCGCCGCCGTACTGGGCGCCTTGCAGGGGGCGGGCGCGGTATTTGGCGTGTCCGTCGGCCATCACCATTTCGAACCCGTCGTTATGGCGGGGGAAGCCGTCCTGGGAGCGGCCGTCTACGTTGATGTAACCGCGCTGACGGTGGCCCCACTGCCAATTGATCTCATGGCGTCCATGGCTCAGGTCGGCGGCTTTATTCGTCGCGCCCGTGCCGTTGTTGATGTCGCCGTTGTCCGTCGCCTCGGGGGCGCTGTCCGCGATGAGGATCGTGGCGGAAGGCGCGGTCACGGCGGCGAGGCTCTGGCCGGCGACGCCGATATGGGCGCAGCCCGGGTCGTCGGGCGAGCTCGTGCAGGTCGGGGTATTGTCCACGATATCGTTGATGCCGTAGTTGTAAGACCACTGCTGACTGTACAGCGCCGGCGCAGGCGGGCTGGCCTTGAACTGGATCACGCTGTCGGCGTCGGGACAGTGCAGCAGCGCCCAGCTCTTGGTATACGGCTGGATCATATCCCCCCAGTAATACTCGTGATCGTCGTCCACGTCCCCGCCGCGCTCCGTCAGAACAAAATTCTCATCGTTATCCTGCGCGTATTGCAGCACGCCCAGGCCCACTTGCCGCAGATTGCTCATACAAGCCGTCTGCCGGGCCTTTTCGCGCGCCTTGGCGAAGACCGGGAAGAGGATCGCCGCGAGAATCGCGATAATGGCGATCACAACGAGCAATTCGATCAAAGTAAACGCGCGCCGCAGGGGCTGTCGAAGAGAAGTGTTATTCATGGGTGCGAGAACTCCGTAGGCCATCCGCTTGTCGCCTGGCGCTTATCTGTCTATATCAGACTAAATGTATCTCCGATAAAATTTGTCGGCGATTAGGATTATAGCGTCTAAGCGCGGGAGGAGTCAATATCCTCGCCGAATTTTTCCGCGCAAATGCGAAAAAAATTATTCTGAGGCCGACAAACCCGCCGTCATTGTCGCGATCAGCCGATCAAAGCTTTCGTCGATACTCAGAGGCATGCCGAATAGACCGGCAAGCTCCAGGGTCACGAAGCCATGCATCGCGCTGCGCAGGCCGCGCACCGCGTGCAGAGCGTCGGCGTCGCTCAAATGATATCCGGAAAGAACAAGCAGCGCCGAGTTGACGACTTCCGTCTGGACCGACGTCAGCAGCGGGTCCTCGAAATCCAGCGTCGCGGCGGCAATGGCGTACAGCCCGGGATGAGACTTCGCGAATTCGCGGTAGGCGCAGGCGAGCCCCAAAACCGCCGCGTCCTTCTCCCGTCCGATCGTCGCCTGCGTGATGCGCCGATGCAGTTCGCGCAAGCCATGGATGGCGATAGCGCGCTTCAGCCCCGGCATCCCGTCCACGTGGTTATAAAGCGACGGCGTACGCACGCCGAGATCCTTCGCGAGGCGCCCCAGAGACAGCGCCTCCACGCCTTCTTGATCCACCAGCCGCACGGCGGCGCGAACGAGCGCGTCGCGGTCCAGGCCGGCGCGCGGAACGCTTTTGCGCGTCGGCTCCACTCCCAGTTCGCTGGACTTACGCGCCATGGGTCGCCTGCTTTCCCAGACTGCGCTCGGCGTCGGCGATCGCTTTTCGGATCGCCGCCTCCGGATTCTCCAGCACCGCGCCATGGCCCACGGCGAGTCGCGAGGGCTTCAGCGCCTGGATCTTGCGTGCGCTCTCCAGAGCGCTTGGCTTATGCCATGTCGTGAAGTACATAAAGGGGAAGATCGGCCGCAGAGTGCCCGAAACGGCGACGCCTCCGACGACCTGGAACGAGTCTCCGCCGATCAAACTCCGGTCACGCGTATCGAACAGCGCCAGATGTCCCGGCGTATGCCCGGGGGTGGCGATCACCTCCAGCGGGCCGACGCGATCTCCCTCGGACAGCAAACGCGCCGGCGTCAGCTTACTGGGCGTGATCCCGCCCTTCGGCGGCGTCTGCGGCTCGGACGGGTCTATGGTCAAATCTCCCGCAAAGATACGCGACTCGCGCGCTCCCATCAAAATCTCCGCATTCGGCAGCGCCGCCGCCAGCGCGTCCAGCGAGCCGACATGGTCCTGATGCGCGTGCGTCAGAACGATCCGCGTGATCGGTTTCCCCAGATCCTTCGCCGCCGCCAGGATCTCCTTCTCGCTGCCCGGCAGACCCGCATCGATCAGTATCAGTCCGTCGTCGTCCCGAACTAAGTAGCAGCTTACCGGGAAGAACTTCGGGTAACGTGTCAGCTGCGTCAGATATTCGCCGTGATTGAGTATTTCCATGCCGCGCCTCTTTTCGTCAAAACTAATGATAATCTATTTTAAACTAATACTATTAGTTTTGTCAAGCGCTGCGATAAAAAAACCGGGATCCAGCTCTGGATCCCGGTTCTGAAGGTAAAGAAATTTAACGCAGGAGCGACGCGCCGCCGTCGACGTAGATATCCACGCCGGAAACATGGCGCGAGAGGTCGGAGGCCAGGAACAGGCAGGTATCGGCGACGTCGATCGGTTCGCCGTGGCCTTCGTGCAGGGCGGGGCTGCCTTCGGGCATCTCGACCTTGATCCCGATCCTGTCGGTGTCGCGCTTTTCCGTGCGAGCGTCGATATTCGTCTCAATCGCGCCGGGACAGACGGCGTTGGCGCGGATGTTGTGCCGGCCGAGCTCCAGCGCGATCATCTTCATAAACGCCACCTGGCCCGCCTTGCTGGAGCTGTACGCCGAGGCGCCGGGGTTGGAGAATGTCCGGTTGCCGTTGACGCTGCTGGTGATAATGATCGAGCCGCCGCCGTTTTTCTTCAAGTGCGGCACGGCGAAATGGACGGTGAGATAGGTCCCTTTGAGATTGATCCCCAGGGTCTTGTCCCACTCCTCCGGCTGAAGCTCCTCGATCGGCGCCCAGACCCCGTTGATTCCGGCGTTGGCGAAGACGATGTCCAGCTTTCCAAATGTTTCCACCGTTTGATTGACGGCTTTTTCCACAGACTGGGCGTCCGCGACGTCGATCTCAATGAAGAGCGCCTTCGCTCCCAGCTTTTCGATCTCGGCCCGAACTTCTTCTCCCTCGGCTCGCTGCATATCCGCGATCGTGACGCTTGCGCCTTCGCGCGCGAAGCGCAGCGCCGTCCCTTTGCCGATCCCGCTCGCGCCTCCCGTAATAAAGGCGACCTTTCCATCCAGCATGCCCATATGATTTCTCTCCCCTGACGCCGCCGATATTGCGGCGAGCTTGTCGCTGGTTTCTACCCAGAATCGAGGGGCGATTATTCACGGAGGCGTATGCCAAGAATCTCTCTCAATGTGGTTTTTTGAGACCCGGATGCGCGGCCAGCCACTCCTTCCAGGTTGCGTGCCGGCGGACATTGCGGTGGACCATGTCGATCTCGGCGAGAACATCCTCGGGCTTGGTCGCGAGCTCCAACTGCGCGAGCTCGATATCCTCTTCGTTTTCAATCCCGAGCTTGTCCTGGACGACGTCCAGCATGCGCAACACCCGCGTCACTTCGTGCTCGGTGAGCAGGCCGATCTGCAAGTCAAGGTCCGCGCGGCGGTCCGCCTCCACGCTCAAACGATTCTGGCTGATGAGAACGAAGGTTGAAAGAAAGATCGCCTCCAGTGAAACGACCATCGTGAGCAGTCCATAGGGATAGGGATCGAAGGGGCGGACGCCCACCTTGCCCGTATTGAGCAAAATCCAGCTCCCGAACCAGAGGATATGGACATAGACGAAAATCAGGCGTCCCGAGAAATCGGTGATGATGTCCGAGACTCGGTCCGGAGTCTTGCGCGCCTGGGCGGCTTCCATTCGCAGGCGGTCGATGGTGCGGATATTTCGCTCGATCACGTCGCTCAGGATCGGATTGGGCGTTGTGTATTCTTCGCTGGGTTCTTGTTCGCGCGGCGTCGGCATATCGGGATCTCCTTGCGGTCACATAGCTTTGGTAACAAATCGATGGCGGACATGGGTATTATAAACCATGTCGCTCCATGCTGAACTTCACCGTCATCTCGGCGGCGCGGTTGTCCCGCGCGTCTTCTGGCGATACCTGATGCGCGCCGGTCATCCGCTCGCGACCGAATTTCCCACCTACGAGAGCTTTGAGGAGTACGTCACCAAGCCTCGCGCCTCCCTGGCCGAATACCTGGAGCTGCACGCCCTCGTCGAGCCCTTCCAAACCCTGGAAACGCTTCCCTATTTCGTCTCCAAACTCGTTCGCGGCGCTTACGTCTTCGAAGGAATCTGCTATCTGGAGCTGCGCCACTCGCCTTACTACCGCACCGATCGCTCGCTGACTCAGGAAGACAGAATCCGGCAGATGCGCGAAGTGGTGGAGGTGGTCGGGAAGGCGGGGCGCAGCCGCGAGTATCCGCTGATTATGTCGCAGATCCTCTGCATGCACTCACGCCTGCCCTACGAAGTCAACAATTCCCTGATCGACCTGGCGGCGGCGCTGCCGGAGTACGTCTGCGGAATCGATCTCGCCGGGCCGGACATCTTCTACGGGGAGCGGATGGACGAATGGGTGCGGCTGTTCCAGCGGGCGCAGGAGATGGGGATCAAGACGACGGGGCATGTGTTCGAGACCCCCGACGGCTGCTATCCCGAACTGCTGCCCCATCTGTCTCGCATCGGTCACGGGATCCAGATCGCCCTGCGCTATCCGGAGATCCTGCCCGAGCTCGCGGATCGAGGGCAGTGCCTGGAAGTCTGCCCGACAACGTACCTCAAGACCGGCACGCTGACCGATCTCGACGCCCTGCGCACGGTCTTCGAGCGCTGCGAGGCGGCGGGGGTAGACATCACGATCTGCACCGACAACGCCGGCCTGCATAACGTGCGCCTGCCCTGGGAGTACGAGAATCTGCTGACCCAGGATGTCATCGATTTCGACCAGCTCACCAAGTGCCAGGACGCCGCCTTCCGCCACGCCTTCGCCTGGCCGCATCCCGATCCGCCGCGCGTCATGCTCGACTCATGGATCCAGGGAAACGGTGGTTAACGAACGATCAAAATCACCGTCTGTTTCCCGGCGCCTTCCGGAAACGAGACCGTTCCCTTCGCATGGCGTCCGCCCACGACGGCGGTCACCGTGTAGTCCCCGTAAAACGCCTGCGTCGAATACTTCCCGTCCGGCCCTGCGCTTCCCGAATCGTTCGTCCACCAATCGTGACGGATAAGCTGCTTCAAGCGATCGTAGGCGGGCTTGGGCGTCATATCCTTGCGCACAAGGCCGGCCGGCGCGCTCTGCCACGCGCCGGCGTCGCTGAAGTCCCACCAGGTGATCGCGCGCAGCGACGGGTGGCTGAACAGCAGTGAATAGAACTTCGCCACATAGTCCGCCTGCGCCCGTTCGCCGTCGGGCGTGGTGTCCCATCCGCTGTCCTGCTTCGGACCGCTCAGCACGGTCGTCTCCGTGAAGTGCAGCGGGCGGTCAAACTGCGCGAACGTCTCGCAGATGCGCCAGAGCTTGGACAGCGGCCAAACGCCGTCGTGCATGTGCGACTGAATCCCAACGGCGTCCGGCAGCGCGTCGTCCTTCCGCATCTGGGTCAGCAGCGCCACATTCGCCGGCCCCGTGTCGTAGTCGTTGTAGAGGAACGTCTCGGGAACGCCGCTCCCCGCCTTGCGCGCCCAGCCCAGCGCGGTCTCGACGACCTGCGGGGCGCCGTCCCGCCCGAGCCAGCGGCTTTCCCCATTCGGCGGCGAGTACGATGCGCCGTTGCTGGCCTCATTGACCACATCCCAGTAATGAATCCGGCTGTGATAGTGGGTCACGATGTCCGTGGCGCGCGTGTGGAGCAGGGGAATCGCGGCGTCTGCCTCCGCCGGCGCCCAGCTGGGATAGACTTCATGCCAGACCAGCGGATGCCCCTTCGGCGTGATCCCATGGGCCAGGCACCAGTCGGCCATCGCATCGAGCCGCTGATAACTGGGCCGGCCGCGTTCTGGCTCAAACGCTCCCCAGTAGAATGGCAGAGTCGCATAGTTGAACAAAGCGGCAAACTCCGTCCGGTACTGAATTTGAGTGGGGGAGCTATCCTGCGGCCGGAGCTCGAAGAAGTTGCAGCCGAACAAAAACGCGTGGCGCGTCATATGAACGGCGACCTGGGCGTTTTTGATGGGCCGCCCTTTCGCGTCGCGCACCTGCACGGTCAAGGTCCCCATTCGATAACGACGGATGCGCGCCTCGACCGCCTGCGGCTGGACCGCGCGCTCCGCGGCGGCGACCGCCGGATCCGGCCCCAGATCCTCCACGTGGACGCCCGTGAACTCCAGCGTTCCCGGATCCTCGCCCACCTGAAAGCGCGCCGCGAGCGGCTGGTTTGGATCGGCGCCAAGCTCCCCCGAAACCACGTATTCCTTCCACTGCGGCGTCAGCACGATCCGGCTGGCGGCAATCCCGGTCCACGGCGCCCCTACCGTCTCCACGACGGCGCGGATCGGATTGCTTTCGGAAGCGCGCGCCCAGAAGCGATAGCGAATCCGGTCCTGAGCTTTGGGCGCCTGCGCCAGCGTCGCCGTGATCTGGATCCCATAGTAGGGGTCCACCGCCTTCTTCACCGCCACCTGTATCTCTTGCGTATTTCCGGCGGGCAGACCCGGCGTTTGGAGGACGCTCAGCGCCACATTTTCCGGCGCGCCGATCACCGTCCAATCCGCGTCGCCCAGCAGGTCATTCGCGGCGAAAGCCGCTGTGGAGAAGGGCGCGCAAAGAAGAAGCGACACGAGGGCAAGCGACGATATCCAGGGGTGTTTCAATAGGAATCTCCGGCGAAAGCGTCTCCGCCCGTTTCATCTTTTATCGGCCCGGGTATACAACCGTAGGCTGTTTGTTCACAAGGCGCCACGGACGGCGTATCCCTCCGGCGATTGCCGCGAACAGGCCATTCATCCATCGCAAAGGGAGCCTGACTCATGAAGACCAACAATTTCGGCGTCGCCGCCGCTCTGGCGTGTGTCGTGCTGGCGCAAAGCCTCGCGGGCGCGCAGACGGCGGACCGGGGCAAGTATCCCGAGAAGCACGACAGCAACACTCTGCACAAAATCGGCAAGGCGATCCAGTACCCGGTGCGCAAGCTCGGCGAAAACGTGAGCAAGAACACGCAGGGCGCCGGCAAGGCGACCCAGTACACCGCGCGCAAAGCCGGCGAGCACACCGCGATCACCACGCACCAGGCGACGGGCCAGCCGTCCATCGACCGCAACCGCAAAAACGGCCAGGTGCGCAAAATCGAAGCCGATGGCGATGTCAAGATCATCAAGCCGGCCCGCACCAAGCATTACGCGCACAAGCGCCATGTGACAAAGAAGCATCACACCAAGCGGCATCACCATCACATGAAGCGCCACCACAAGATGTAATCGCTCATTTTATCAACGCGCAATTCAGGGCTGGCCGGTCGGCCGGCCCTGAATTGTTTGTACATCCCGGTTACGGCGGCTCAGCGCGCATGCGGGGCACAGAACGATCTCCTGCCCGTGAAACTCCGTCAGCGCGTCACAGGAGGCGCAGGGGAGCCATCCCTGATCCTTCTTCCACTCGTTCGCCTGCGCGAATTTCAGCAGAGTCCGCTCCACCTGCTGCCGCAGCGCATCGTTCTCAATCTTCTGCACCGCCGCTGCGATCTTCGCCCGCGTCGCCACCGACACATCCAGCCGCTCGATCTCTCCGGGACCTGGCGCCTTCGCCATCACCGGCTCCAGCTTCGTCTTCGTTCGCGCCAGCCCACTCGCCTTGAAGTGCAGATCCGTGATGACCTTACCGCCCAGCTTCTGATTGAGCCGCTTGATAATGTCGTCCTTGAGCAAGGTCAATTCATTCGCCCAAACACTATTCTTGACCCGCACCACCAGCACCGACCCCGCCCGCACCGCCTCCACCTGCGTCACCGACGCCACCTGCGGCCCCACGATCTTCGCCCAATGCACCTTCGCCATATGCGGCCTGAGCGCCTGCATCAGCTCCGCCGACATCAGCGTCGCGTCCACAGCATTCCGCGCCGGCGCCAGTCCTTTTTGGTTTCTCATAAAGTCAGTCCATCTCTAACTTCTTGATGACGGCATCCATCGGCATATGCAAGCGCATCGGATCTCGTTCATCAGCAACTTCAAATCCAAGATGTAAATACAGCGATTTCGCATTTTCGTCCGCCGCATCCACTGTAATCGCCAGCAGACCGCTAACAGCATCGATTTGCCGGCAATTATGGAGACAGTGCATCACCATTTTCCGAGCAAATCCCTTTCCGGAATATGTCTTGGCGACCGCCATCTGAGCCAGAAGAGCTGCCGTTACGCTCTTTCCAGGAGGAGCTTTGTAAATCGGCGGAGACTCGTCAAACGATATTGTCGCCATAGTCAATGTATAAAATCCAAGAATTGCCGTTGGCTCGTCATCTGCAATAATGACGAATGTTCTTGCTTGATGGCGTTTCATACGCTGGAGCGCCATACGCTTTAAGTAGTCGTCTATCTTGGGGTTTTCAGACTCGAAGCTACGTCGGTCATGCGCAGAAGTGAGCATCTCGATTTTGTAATGACGCGGCTGACCAATTTCCGTCATGCCTGAAAATGGTAAACACCATCCTCAAAATAGCCTTTATTGAAATCGTCAGCCGCTTCACGCAGCGCTTCATTGGGACCATCCGTCTTATCCAAAAGCGCCAAAAATCGATCTCTCGCTTCATTGTCCATGCGAATGACCCGACGCTCCATCAAAACCTGAGTTGCCCGCTCTAGCGCAAGGTTGACAATGAAAGCATTCACCGTCATGCCCAGCTCGCCGGCGGCATCCTCAATTGTCCCCTTCACTGATGGGGACACTCTCAGATTGACGCGTTCACTTGACTTTTCCGTCGATATTTTCGTTGTGGCCATGATTCACGCCTCCACTAAGTTAACAACAAAATTTTACCATATGTACGTCAAAATGGCACTCAATTTATATCTTCTTGAGCAGATCAACAAAAGTTTCGGCCACACAGATAGGATGTTCTCGATCTAAATCAATACAGTCAAACAGTACATATTTGCAGTCTTGGGATGAGGAAGTCGTCAAATCAACACCGATTAAATTCCCACACCCATCGCTACCAATGATGATCAAACCTGGGAAATACTCCGCTACGCCATAACCGACCGTCAATTCCGCCACACCCTCGCCGCCCGGAAGGTTGACGAACAAATCCGGACCGTGGCCAGTCGCGCCATTCGAGAGCCTGAGAAACTCCAGATAATCATCAGGCAGCGAGTGATTGGTGAGAGTTCGAACATACTGGACGAGCTTCTGAATTTCTTCTTCAGTCGCTTCAGCCTTCAGTTCTAATTGGTTCAATATATTTGGAGGCATTGGGGCGAATAAACCATATTCTTACCTTACGATTCTTGTTTCGATATAGGCCAAACAAACGGCCGAACTGCTTCGATCGCATCGCGATAGGTATTCTCCGCTATTAATAGATCGTACCGATTCTGCATATTCATCCACATCTCAGGCGTTTGACCAAACAAGCGTCCCAGTCGAAGAGCAATATTGGGAGTAACATTACGCTTTACCGCCAATAATTCTGCAAGTTGCGATTGGGTAATGTTGAGCAGCTTCGCGAAGCGATATTCAGAAAATTCCCATTTCTGGGAGATAGTCCAATCGCAACGTTGTCCCTGGATGGATATTAAGGAGAAAATTGGGATCATCCAATTCCATCTACGCACCTCAAGCGGCCATCGCGCTGTCAGAATTTTTCTCGATATGCGCTAAATTGATCTGCAAATTCAATGCAGAAAGTACAGAAAGCACAGTCCGAAATTCCGGATTACTGCCTTCACGCAGGCTCTTATAAAGACTAGCCCGACTCACAGATGCAGAATCTGCGAGTTTAGTTACTCCATTCGCTTTGGCGACATTTCCGAGTCCCGTTAAAAAAGTATCTGGACCATCTTCCAAGCACTCTTGAAGATAAAGAGCGATAAACTCAGGATTCTGGAAATCACTCAAAATAGTCGTGGAATCTTTCTGTGGCATTATAGTATTTCTCGATTTGGCGGCAATAAGTTTGTGTATCCACTGTATCCCACAGGAAACAAGTTGTCAACGATTGAGTTCTCTTATCGTTGAACGATTGCTTCACTCTCACTCAATTTCAGAAACCGGAAAGCCGAATCAAAAAATTATTGCAGTTCTAATTTGCCGCCGCTGACGGCGTACACCCGCGCCTGTTCCAGAACACCCTTGGAGAAGGGGCGCAGATTCGTACAGCTCAGGAAGGTTTGGGAGCCGGCGCGTTCGGTGAGGTCGAAGAGGTGGTGGCGGCGGACGTCGTCGAGGTCGGAGAGGACGTCGTCGAGGAGAAGGATGGGGGGCTCGCCGACGAGTTCTTCGATGAGTTGGCGTTCGGCGAGTTTGAGCGAGAGGGCAACGGTGCGCTGCTGGCCCTGGGAGCCGTAAAGGCGGGCGTCGGAGCCGTTGACGAGGAAGGTGAGGTCGTCGCGCTGCGGGCCGCGCAGAGTCGTGCCGCGATTCATCTCGTCGTGGGCGACGGCGGCGAGGGCTTCGGCGAAGGCTTCGCGGACTCCGGCTTCGTCCACGGCGCCGTCGAGCGGGAATGAGGGAACATAAACGACCTGGAGGGAATCGCGGCCGTCGCTGAGAGTCTCGTGGACCTCGGCGGCGAGCAATCCGAGTCGCTCCAGGAAGAGGCGGCGGCGGTCGATGAGTCGCGCCCCGTGATGCGCCAGCTGGGCGCTCCAGCTAGGCAGGACCTCTCGCAACCCGTCCAAGCTCCCCCGGGCGTCTCTCAGGTCACGCAGGAGCCGATTACGCTGCTCCAGAGTCTTTCGGTAAGCTCCCAATGCGTGCACATACCGGGGGGATGTCTGGGCGATCTCCAAATCCAGGAACTGGCGGCGGATGGCGGGTTCGCCGCGGACGATCTCCAGATCCCCGCTGTCAAAGAGAACCGCGTTCAATTGGCCGATCACTTCGGCGAGCTTCGTATGGCGGACTCCGTTGACTCTCGCCACTTTTTTGTCCGTCTGAGAAAAGATCATCTCCAGAGCGACATCGCTGTTCTTTTCGCGAGTCACATGCGCCGTGATTCTCCCGACGGGATCCTCAAAGCGAATCAGCTCGATATCCTTGCCGGCGCGAGTCGACTTGCTGGTCGCCAGAACGTAAATGGACTCCAGCAGATTGCTCTTGCCCTGAGCGTTCCGTCCCGAGAAAACATTGAGACCGGGACCTGGCTCGATTCTCAGCCTTTCATAATTCCGAAAGCTCTCCAGCTCAAGAGTCTCAATCTGCATATGTCCCGATTCCCGCTCCCTAGATTCGCCCCGCCTCAGAGTCTTATTCCCAGTATATAAGAATGATTCTGGATTCGTCTTAGTAATAGAATTGTGACTCGGCTGTGACTCCAGAATCGCGAATCGCGGGATTCGACGGATTCACGGCGCGACTCGTAAAGCCCTAGTAGCGAGACTCGAAAACGACTCGGGAATCGCTATGGAATCGACGAGTCACATTCGAGTCACACAGGAGTCACAGAGTCCGCGAATCCCAGCGAGACTCGTGACTCTCGCCCCCGCGATTCCTTGGAGGAGTCACAATGGAGGGAGTCACAGGCACGGAGAGTCACAATCGAGTCACAGCGAGTCACGTTTGAATTCTCGCTGACGTTTGAGAAGAGTCGGAGATTCGCCGCGAGTCTACAGCGAATGCTCGATCGCTCCGCGAATCCCGGCGATGATCGCGAGAATCTTGGGATCGGACTCCAGTGAGCCGCGCATGCGGGAATGGGCGTGGGCGATGGCGGAGTGATTCTTGCAGCCGAAGGTGACGGCGAGCGCGGACATGGGAGTCTTGCTGAGCTCGCGGCACAGGTACATGCAGATCTGCCGCGCCAGCGCCACATCCTTGTCGCGGCTGCCGCCGTTCAGGATCATTTCCTTGGAGACGCCCATGTGCGCCGCGGCGGCGTCCAGAATGATGTCCACGGCCGCTCCCGCGCCGCTGCCGGTGTCCGGGCGTCGCAGGGCGACATAATCCGTGGGCGAGGGCGCGAAGCTGGGCATGCGCTCGACAAAATAGGAGCTCAGCACATCGCTCGCCAGCTGCTTGGTGATCGGACTCTTCGCCAGCGACGCGTACGCCATCAATTTGATCAGCGCGCCCTCCAGAGCCCGGATGTTGCTCTGGATGAGACTCGCCATGAAGGCGATGACGTCGTCGGGGATCCGCAGGTTCTCCAGGATCGCCTTGCGCTGGAGGATCGCCATGCGCATTTCCAGCTCCGGCGGGGAGATATCGGCGATCAGGCCGCATTCGAAGCGGGAGCGCAGGCGCTCGTCCATCAATCGCAGCTCGCGCGGCGAGCGGTCGCTGGTGATCACGATCTGCTTGTTCTGCTGATGCAGCGTGTTGAAGGTATGGAAAAACTCCTCCTTCGTCTGCTCCTTGGAGGCGATGGTCTGGATGTCGTCGACGAGCCAGACATCGACGTTGCGATACGCGCGCCGGAACTCCTCCGTGCGCTTGTCGCGCAGCGCCATGACGAAGTGGTTCGTGAAGGTCTCGCCGCTGACATAGGCGACTCGGGCGTGCGGCAGCGTCGCCCGCACATAGTGGCCGATCGCCTGCATCAAATGCGTCTTGCCGAGGCCGGGGCTGCCGTACAGAAACAGCGGATTGTAAGTGCTGCCCAGGCCCTGCGCGACAGCCATCGCGCCGGCCTGCGCCAATCGATTTGATTTGCCGACGACGAAGTTATCGAACGTATATTTATCGCTGAGCGCGCTCGACGTCAATTCCGAGCTGAATGGATTGTTGCTCTCGACGATCCGGGACGATTCCTTTGCGGGCTCGCTGCGGCGGGGCATGACTTCGGGCCGGATGCCGTCGCGGATCCCGCTGAACGCCGCGCGGTCCGGCGGCGCGCCGGCGCTGGGGGAGGCTGCCTGCTGGAGCGGGAGAGGCTGCTCGCCGAGCAGAGGATGCACTTCGGACGAAGCGGTCACGAAGCGCAGTTGCAGGCCGGTCGTGTCCAGATGCTGCTCTAAGTAGCCGCGAAGCTCCTGAGAGTACTTTTTTTCCGACCACTCGCGGGCGAACGCTGAGGGCGCGCCGAACACAATGATCGTCCCATCGAACGACAGCGGCTGGAGCGCCTGGAGAAAGTTCTTGAAGGTGGCTTTGTTATACTTATTGGCCAGCGTGCGCAGCGTCCTGTCCCAGGCCTTGCGCAGCGCGATGATGTGCTCATCTTCGCCCAGCACGAGCTGCTGTGTCTGCGCGGGCGGTTCTTCAGGTTTTGGGTGGCTGCTCACAGGTAATAATAATCGCTTCTAAAAATCGCGCCGGAATCTCTTGGCGGGACGCTCCGGGAGCGGCTCAGTAATTGGAGAAGGCGACTGTTTTCGCAGGAAAATAGTCGCCTCAACGCCGCTCATTATACCGTAAAACGAAGGGGTCGGCAAGCGAAATTTTCGCCTGCCGACCCCCGTCGTCCAAACAGCGGAACGCATCGGACGCGCCCCGAGAGTACGGATGTCTACTACCCAACGAGCTCGCGCGCCGCCCGCAAAACCTCGTCATAATCGGGCTCGGTCGCCACTTCCGGAACGGTCTGGATGTAGCGAATCACGCCGTCTTTGTCCACCAAATAGATGGCGCGGGTGAGCAAGCCCAGCTCTTTGATATGCACGCCGTAGTCGTCGGCGAACTTTCTGTCTTTGTGGTCGGAGAGCATCTTGATGTTGTCGACATGCTCCTGAACCGCCCAGCGCTTTTGCGCGAACGGCGTGTCCGCGCTGATCGAAACGGCGACGATTTTTTCGGCGGGAAGCGTGGCGATATGGCGGTTGAACTTGCTCGTCTCAAGCGAGCAGACGCTGGTGTCGATCGACGGCACCAGAATCAGCAGGACGGCCTTGGTCCCGTTCTCGCGCAGCTGGTCGAGCGTCGTCGGCGAAAGGTCCGTTCCCGTAAGCTGGAAGTCCGGAGCCTTATCGCCCACCTTCAGCTCCGGGCCCAGAAGCGTCATCGGGTTTCCTTTGAATGTGATCGCGCCGGAGCGCTCGTTCTGCACGTCGGTCATGGAATTCGTTCTCCTTGGCTGAGAGATGTTGAGGCAGTATACCTGGTTTGAAAATGTCTCAACCGGCGGCGTTTCCCTAGAGATCGCGCCGCCGGTTTGTTTCATAGGACAATGTGCATCAAAAGATAGGGACGCGGTTTGATGTCGCCATGCAGCAGCGGAAACTCCACGCCCAGCGCCGAGGACTGTCCGAGACGGCCGGAGAGGCCCAGCGATAGTCCATGGAATGTCAGCATGCCGTCCAGCGAGTACCGGCCCTTCTGGTCAAAGTTGATCAATTGCGTCGCGAGCGCCGGGCTGAGGCCGCCCTGGCCGCCCAGCATCAATCCCAGCTTGATCGTTGGGGCCGCGATGGTCTGCGGCGGATTGAACGGCTTGCCGGAGGCGAAGAAACGCGCCCGCAGAAACTCCGCGCCCACGTTCGAGGCGTTCTTTTCCGCCAGCACCAGGCCGTAATGCCCGGTGTTCGCCCAGACGATCGGCGCGCCGCCGATGGAGTCGGCGAGCATCTGGGACTGCTTGGGCAGAATGAACGTATCGTAGCGGCCGTTGACGAGCAGGGCGTTTTCCGCGCCGTACCCTTTCAGCCAGTTCGTCGGCTCGACCGGCGCCATGCCGACCTTCAGGTCTTCATAGTTGTAGCCGTGCTGAACGAGCTGTTTGTGCAGCCCTTTCATAAATGGACTTTTCCAGAGCAGACCCGCGGCGTCCGCGCCGCCGTCGATCGACAGCAGCACCTTCGCGCGCCGGTCAACACCGGCGGCGAGCGAGGCGATGATCGCTCCCAGGCTGATGCCGCTGAGGCCCATTCGGCTGGAATCGATGTCGGGGCGGGTCGAAAGCCAGTCCAGGCCGCGACGCACATCCAGCACATTTTGGCGGATCGCTCCCACCATCTGCGGCATGTTGCCCGACAGCAGCTCCGCCTGCGGCACATGCGGGAGCGGGCGGCGGTCCAGGCTGAAGGGCGATTCGATCAGCAGCGCCGCCGTGTGCGCCTTGGTCACATCCTCGCAAAACTGAAACTCGTTTTTCAGATTGCGCGGCAGCCACTCCGGCAGCACGATCAACGCCGGATGCGGCCCCGGTTCCGGCGGCATGAACAGATACGCCACGACGGTATCGTTGGTCGCATACGGCGTCGTCACCGGACTGGGAAACGTGACGCGCGTAATTTTGATCCCGTTCTTTTCCGAGAACGGCTTCTCATCCGCCACGAACGGCGATTTGCTGTCGTAATCGTAATAGGAGGGATCGGGAACGTACGGTCCCGGAGGGACCGCCGGCGTTACCGTGATGGGACGCGTGTAATCCCCCGGATCAACCACGACTGCGGGCGGCGCCGTTTGGGCGCTCGCGGCGCGCAAACCGATCGTGAAAAAAGCCAGAGCAAGGAGGGCGTATGTGATTGGGCGCGTGTTGCGCCGAGAAAAGACGTGGTTTCTGTGCGGCAAGAGATCGCCGGCTGTGTTCGTACTTAGAATGGAGTTGTCCCCGCCTGGCTCAGCCAGTCTCTATCCGCATTGATGCCATTAGTATACCTCCATCGGGAGAATATCTTAGGATACAGATGACGCAATGTCAGTGGCGATCCCCCGAGAACGAGTGCAAAAACACCCAGCCGCCCACAACGACCGCGCTGATGATCAGCACGCCTTTGACCTCCAAGGAGAGATTGGCGGCGAACGCGATGCACAGCACTGGGATGCTGATAATCGCAATCGCTTCCAGCATCTTCTTGCGCTGGATTTTGTCCGTCCAAATCGTCTCCAGCGCCGAAAGAAATGTGTCGTGGAGCAGTTCTTTTCCACACTCTTCACACCTCCGGCTGGTCAGGGGATTGCCGGCTCCGCAGAAAACGCAGTTGATCAAATCCTTCGCCCTGCCTGCTCCGCGTCCAGAAGATCGGGTCATTTTGCGTCCTGACGCGTCGATATCCATTTGAATCTGACGGATTTTGTACTGGACGCCGGCGCTGGGACGATCGCCCGCCACCTCCAGCGCCTTTTGATACGCGCCAAGAGCGTCGTTCAGGCGTCCTCCCGAGCGATAGGAATCCCCCAAACCCTCATAAACCGCCATATTGCCGGGATCCTGGCTAATCCGCCGCTGGAGCGCCGACTCGGCGTCCTGACGGCGCTGCGCCTCGCGTTGATTCAGAAATTTCCGAATGGACCACCACGCAATCAGGCCCACAAGATAAATAGCGATCAGAATCGGCAAAGCTCTCTCCAAGTCCGCGTGAGATATCGAGTATCATTGCATAAAACGACTCCCATTGGGGATGGTTTCGCAAAGCGGCCATGGAGAACCGACATGCAGCGCCTATTCGCACAAATCCTTATTCCCTTCACGTTCGCCTCGCTTGCCGTTCCCGCCGTCGCCGAACGGGATATCGTCTTCGCCGCCCGCTACTACGCCAAGCCCGGCGTCCGTCAAACGACCTATTTCCACCTGTATCGGATCAACCCCGACGGCTCAGGGCGCACGCTGCTGACCTCTGGAAAACATGACGACACGGTCCCGCGCTGGTCGCCCGACGGCCGCTGGATCGCCTTCACCCGCGACAATAACCAGCTTTGCGTCATTCGCGCCGTCGGCGGTTCGCTGCGTGTGGTCTGCTCCAACAATTACCATCCAAAGAACGGCGCCAGCGTCTATATCAACTTTAACGAGGCCAAATGGCTTCCCGATTCCCGCCACTTGCTGCTGCCCGCCGATGCGTCCAAAGCCTCCCTGATTGTTGACGCCGGGTCCGGAGGCAGCCGCGCCTTGCCTGCCCCGATTCTTGACGCCACTGTTTCCCCCTTTGGCCCCCGCGTCTGTGTCCTCGGCGCCGACGGCGTCATCTATATCGCCGACGCCGGGGCGTCGGCACTCAAAAAGCTCGTCTCACTCTCCGGCGAGCTGCTCTATCCCGCCTGGCTTACGCCGAAAGTGGTGGTGGGAACGGTGGAAAGCGAGGGAGACGCCGCAGACTCTTTGGCGGCATACGACGCCACGTCGGGCAAAAAGCTCTGGGGCGGCGTGGTTACGCTCAGGAAGCCGGTCAACAGCGACCTCGGCCAAAGCTATCGCGGAACGATTGCGATTCCGGGCGACACGCAATCGTTCATCCTCGCCAACGACGTCAGCAACAGCACCGTCCGTCCCGATAACGATTACTATCGGGTTCAAACCAAGACCTGCAAAGCATCGCTCTGGCTGCCCGATAGTCAATGCCTCGTCTTCTCGCCCAAAGGGAAGCGTTACGTCACATCCTCCGCCAGAGATATCTCCCCTTACGGCCCCAAGCGCGGCGGCCGCCAGCCCGGAGTCTGGACCGCTCAGTTGTGTGTCGGCGCCACCGTCACCGACCCAAAGCCGCGCGCCATCGTGCAAGGATTAGTTTGGGTGCTGGACGCGGATTGGCGGAAGTAAATCGTTCGCTTCGGAAAAAATGCCTCGCGTTGTGGAGAAGGCGGAGGTGTATAATGAACATTAGGAGGGCATGATCATGATCCGGACGATAGAAGCGACGATTGATGAACACGGAACCGTACATTTGAATGAAGCAATCGAATTATTGACTTCGCATCGCGCGCTTGTCACCATCTTAGAGGAAAAGCCCCAGCAAACTCTAGAAGAAACTGCACTGCTTAGTCAGGAGGCTCTTGCGGAAGATTGGGATAACCCTGAGGAGGATATGGCGTGGTCCCATCTGTAGTTGGCGCAGTCGTCGTTGTCCCGTTTCCGTTTACTGATCTCTCCGACGCCAAGCGGCGCCCAGCCATTGTGTTAGCTGACGCTGGTCGCGGCGACTGGATACTCTGCCAAATGACCAGTAAGGCCTATGCCGACCCAAACGCCATTTTTATTGCCGATACAGACTTCGTGATTGGTTCTCTGCGAAGCTCTGGATTCGCTCGCCCCTCCAAGCTTTTTACCGCCAGCTCTAACCTCATTCTCTCGGAAGCCGGCGTTCTCGATCCCGAAACGTTCCGGCGGATAAGAGAAGCCGTAATTTCGCTGTTTCAAGCTTAACTCAACTTTTTAGAACTCACAAAATGCGATTATTTTCTCGTCCGAAGCCTGCTCATTTGATCGAGTATCAAGAAACAGAACTTTACCACACTGCGTCGTTCGTAAACCCAGACTTGGACCGGGAGCTTAGTCGAAATTTCGCGCATTACTTCTGCGGCGAACACGAAATCGCCGGCGCCGATTGTCCGAATTGTCAGAAGCCGCTGCTGCGTTTCCTCACGCTGGATACGTCGGACGAGCGTGTTGGTTTGACGAAGCTCGGCGGCCGAAAAATCCATTGTCTGTTCTGCTGGACATGCGGGATCGCTCAAGAGCCGTTTTCTTACCAGCATCATGACGACGGCTCAGTATCACTGATTGAGTATGGCGATGGCGAGCCGGAGACGGATTTTCCTTACGAAGATTATCCCATCGCGTTCCCGGGCGCGTCCGTGAGTCTGCTGGCAATCTCCAGCGAGGCGCAAAAATCCATTCATTCAGTCAATGCTGGGCGAACTCAAATTACCTCCTGGCGAGAAAAATACCCGGACATTTTCGGCTGCAAACATCAAGTCGGCGGCGAGCCATTTCTGATTCAGCAAAATCCGGACTACGAAAAAGAGCGCGATGTCCGCTGCCCGGAATGCAAGAAGCGAATGCCGTTTTTGGCGGCGATTGCGGACGATTGTTTGGACGAACGTGGGTTTACCGAGAACGAAGGCGTTCAGGTGCTGTTTCATCTTTGCAGCGCGTGCTTCATCTTCTTCGCCTTTCAGCAGTGCGATTAAAATGGATCGTCGATCGGCCAATTATGGCGCCCGCGCCGGAAACGCGGCGCGATCGTATGTGTCGATCGGCGATCCGTCTCCAGATAAATACCTCTCGTTACTCTCTTAACTGGCTTCGATTCCCGGCCAAAATAGTGAGACCATTACGGTCCTAAACTACGGATCCAAAAGAGTTGACAACAAAGGTAGTGTGTGCTATGATTGCTAGACTCTGAAGTCCAAAGAAAAACCAGACATCCAAAATCATACCAAGGAGATCAGCATGATCCACAGAGAAGTCAGCATGCGACGGTTCGCTATTCATGGTTCTAAAGGCTCAATTGCTATACTGTCGGCGGCGGTCGCGCTCACATTTGGCGCGGCCGCGCCTCAGCGCGCGTCCGCGAACGCCACGGCGGTAATGTTCTGTCCGGGAAATATGGGGTATCCGAATGGCCTGACGACATCTGAAATCAATGGGTACCGGGCGTCCGGCATGACGACCATGATCCTGTTTTCCATGAGCGTGAGCGCCAACGGAGACTTCGTCTATGGAGGGCTGCCGATCGTTCAGAACGGGGTTTACAACGGTCCGTCTAACTGGCCCGGGCTTCTCAGTCAATGCCGAACGTCGCCATCCTCCATCGGGCGTATCGAGATGTGCATCGGCGGGTGGGGCGACGCCAGCTACACCAACATCAAGAACCGGATCGCCGCTGACGGGACCGGCTCCGGAACCGTCCTCTACCGAAACCTACAGGCGCTGAAGAGTGGGCTGGGAATCGACGCCATCGATTACGACGACGAGCAGACGTACGATTCCGGCTCCGCCGTGTCCTTTGGCAATATGGTGGGCGCCGTGGGCATGAAGGTGACCCTGTGCCCCTATACCAATTCGGGGTACTGGTCGGCGGTGAAGTCGGGGCTGGGCGGGACGGTCGACGCGATCTATCTGCAATGCTATGACGGCGGCGCGGGGAATGATGTCGGAGCCTGGAATAACTACTTCGGCGGCATGAAGGTCATCCCCGGATACTGGGACTACGAGCGGGACGCCACCTTCCAAAACAAGATGCTGGCCTGGAAGAACAACGGCTCCGTCGGCGGTTTTCTCTGGCCGTCCAACACCGGCGGCAGCCCACCGGCGGACGGCGGCGAGATGCTGCAATATGCAAACTGGATCCACTCCAGCCTGGACAGCAACACGCCGGCTGCTTACAGCTATGTGGCGAGCGAAAACCAGACCGTGAATTTCGCCGCGCCGGTCGATGCGGCGTACGGCGCCAACAGCAGCTTCTTCTTTAAGTACGCCGTGAAAGGCAGCTTTACGTTTAACAATACGACCTTCGGCGGAGATCCGATTTTCGGCGTCGCGAAGGCCGGCTATTCGGCTCCGTTCTGGCAGGTCGCCGGAGAAGGCGGCTCCGCCGCCACCAGCGTTCCGGTAGAAGCCGCGTACGGCGGCAACGGCGCTTACGTCTTCAACTGGGGAACGTCCGGCTCGATCACATTCACCAACGCCGCCTGGGGCGGCGACCCCGCGCCGAACGTCGTCAAAGCCGGATACATCATGCCCTACACGCAATGCGCCGGCGAAAACGGAAGCGTGACGTTTAATTCACCCGCCGACCTGGCCTTCGGCGCCAACGGCCATTATTACTTCAAGCACGCCTTCACGGGAACGATTACGTTCAGCAATGCAAGCTTTGGCGGCGACCCCATCCCCAACGTCGCCAAGGGCGGCTACTACCGGCCCAGTCATTAGGCCAATGGCAAACAATCAGCCTCCAAGGCGTTGCCTTGGAGGCTGAATTTTTATTACGAGTCTAATCACGGCGGGGAATCGGATTTTACGTCCTGCCATCTCTACCGTTTCTGCTCAAAGTGAATACGCATTTCCTCACGAGTCAAATTATTGCCGCGACGCGCTTCAGAGGCTGCGGCGTCGAGCTGGCTGATGACTTCGTCAGTAAAGAAACGGTCGTAGTTATCGGGATCAGGCGTGATGGAGCCAGCGATGAAATCGGAGAGGAAATTTTCGGCGCTGTCGTATCCTTCCTGCTGCGCGCGCTTTACTGCGGCGGCATAGGCTTCTTCCGGAATATTGATAGTCACTTCGTGCATCGTCATTCCTCTCAAATCAAAGTAGGCTTGCGAACTATCCGCCGGCCAGTGTCCCAATGCCAGCGGTTCGAACCTTGGATTGCCATTAATCTTTCGTGTATGGATTGAATGGCTGCAAGGGAAGTAAATACTCCGGCAGGGGCTTCAGCAAGAGTCGCGCTTTTTCTCGATTTACCCACGCTTTCCCCATCGTTTTTACCAAAAAGTCCGTGCTGCTGTTGGCGGCCATCAGCGCTCTGGCGGTGTCTTGGAGTTCGTTCTGATTGACATTCGCCAATCCCATGGTCGTCAGCAGATCGCGTAAAAGCGGGCCGGCTTGTGGATCATGCAGTGTTACGAGGGCTTGGGCGGCGAGTGACGCCACTCTTTCCTCGCTCGTGATTTGATAGGGAGAGTCCGCATTGGGATTGGGAGGCGTAGATACTGGATGCAGGAGATAGTTTTTGACGACTTCTCGAAGAGCGGGGATACTTTCCTGGATGCGACATTGAACGAACGATTTTATTATCGTAGGCCGCGCGTCTTCCGTCACCGTCGCGTCCATGAATGGGTAATAGATGGGCGCGGGCTTTGATTTCAGTCGCGCGGTCAAATCCAGAAAGATTGCCTGGGAGTGAGATACTCCTTGTATCTTGAGTAGGGCGACTTCGAGCTGGGTCTTCTCTTCAGCCATGAGGAATTTCGAGCGAGAGGCGGCGCGTAAATCGCCGGCGATGTCCGTGACGCCGTTCGCCGCCAGCGCCTCGCCGAGAAGTCCGTCCGTGATATAGCGCTGCCGAGAGAATTGATAGCGTGTTCGAAGCGCTTTCGTGACGGCGGGATCGCGCCATTGCGCCATTTCCGCAATGAGCGCCCGAAACGAATCATGTGAGACGGAGAGACTGGGGCGCCGCTTGCCGTCCGGTGCGATCATACTAACGATTGTCGGCAGATATTCTCGGTCTTGTTCTTGTGCGAAGATCGCACAGGCGTCGATGCTGTCATCCGAAGCGGAGCCGGTCTTCAGATAATCCGTTCCCTGACGCCTGCCGGAGCGATGGAGCAGGATGGCGATCTTAATGCTGGTGATTTTGTTTCGGGAAGTGGAAAGCGCGCGCTCCAGCGCATCCAGAGCTTCTGGCCGATAGGGTTCGCCGGCGAATCGTGCATCGCGGTAAATGACTTCGGGATCCTGAAGCGCGTTCCAGAAGGCGGCGTCTTCGGGAGTATCGCCGCCCCAACCGAGATATCGATAAAGCTCGTTCTGGCGTTCTGTGGGCAGACGTTGCAGATAAGTCCGCAGGAAGGCGGGGAAATTGGCGTCTTCTTCGGAAGGGGGCGCTTCTTTTCCGATCTTGACGTGAATACCGAGCACATATCCGCTGGCCGCGTCCAGGACAATATTGCATTCTTTGGCTAACGCCTCAGGATGGGACGCGAGAAGCACAGGACTCCACGAAAACCACCAGGAGGGTTCTCTGGAGATACTATGGTTGTCCAAGCCGAAATACTGCGTTTTTTCGTCTCCAGGGTCCGGCAGCGCTCCCACAAAATGCGTCAGTTCCAGAATGGTCTTCGCTCGGGCCAAGGCCAGATCATGCGGCATTTTTGCGGGGATGCTTTCGGGAGGCGGAAAATTGTTTGAGATATTTGGAGCGAAGTATTGAAAAACATCGCCCGTCTTGTCATCTAAGCCGATTTCCGCGCCGTCGCCAAACGCAATTTTCCAGCTGGCGCGCGGCGGCGCGGCGGGGTCAAATGACTGGGGCGCCGGTACGTATCGCGCTGTCCCTGAGGAGCGGACGGGCTGGCCGATTTTTTGACAGAAACGTGACGCCGCCGTCAACGCGGAGCGCTCCGTGAGATGAGGAGAGGGAACATCCGCGAAGGCGCAAGGAATATTCAAGAGCGAAGCCGCCAGAAAAAGGGCTGGAATTGTGTGTTGAGAGATGGACATCGTGCGTTTTTAGCAGCGATTTTAACCGCCGGCGATCGGCTTGCGTAACATCCGTTAGTACCCGAGCGCCAGCCCTTCGACTCTTGGGTCGCTGCCGCCGAGGAGGACGTCGTTTTCGAGGTCTTTGAGGATGACCTGGGAGGCGCAGGAGCCGGACCAGGGGGCGCCGACGGTGAGGTCGTGGCCGAGTTTTCGCAGGGAGTAGCAGGCGTCGAGAGGCAGGCTGGGTTCGACGGTGAGGCCGGGGCCGTCGTCGGCGACGCGCCATTTGGGGCTTTCGATGGCTTCCTGGGGATCGCGGCCGTGGTCGATGATCTGGGAGATGACTTGCAGGTTTGTCTGGACCTGGAAGTCGCCGCCGGGTGTCCCGCCGATTCCCCACAGATCGTTGTCCTTCAGGAGCATGTAGGTGTTCAGCGTGTGCATCGGGCGCTTGCCGGGGGCGAGCGCGTTGGGATGGCTCGGCTCCAGGCTGAAGCCGGTCATCCGATTATTCATCAGGACACCCGTGCCGGGGATCACGACGCCGGAGCCGTAGGGGTGGAAGATGCTCTGGATCATGGTGACGGCGTTGCCGTGCTCGTCGATCACGCAGAACGACGTGGTGTCCGTGCCATAGTTGGCTGGATCGCCCAGGCGGCCGGCGGTGAAGCGCGCGGCGGCGGCCTTGGGGTTGATGCGGTCCCGCCGACGCTCGGCGTACGCCTTGGAGATCAATGTCTCTAAGGGCGTATCGGGAACGTCTCCCATGTAGGCGAGGCGGTCGGCGAAGGCGAGTTTCTTGGCTTCCGCCATCCGGTGCACGGCTTCCGCGCCTTCGGGATCCAGCGCGGCCATGTCGAACCCTTCGATCATGTTGAGCATCTGGAGCAGCAGGTGGCCCTGCGAGACGGGAGGCTGCTCGGTGACGGTGACGCCGCGATAGGTGGTCCAGATCGGATCGGCGATTTCGCAGCGATGGTTTTTGAGGTCGGCGAGCGTGAAGAAGCCGGCGTTGGCGTCGGAGTAGGCGACGAGCTTTTTGGCGAAATCGCCTTGATAGAAGGCGGCGCGGCCGCCCTGGGCGATGTCGCGCAGCGTGGCGGCCAGCAGAGGCTGATAGAGCGTCGCGCCCCGGCGCGGATTTTGCGGGACCAGCGCGGCGGCCGTCTCCGGGAAGATGTCCCACAGACCGCTGTATTCCTGCATCAGCGCGGCCTGTCTTGCGCCGAGCGCGTAGCCATCCTCGGCCAAGGCGATGGCGGGCTCCAGCGCTTCGGAGGCGGTCATCACGCCCCAATTGTCCTGGGCCGTGAGCCAGCCGTCGACGACTCCGGGAATGGCGGACGCGCGGATGCCGCGCATCGGGATAATGTCGCCCATCGCTTCCCGGGTCGCGCCGCTTGGCGCGGCGCCGCTGCCGTTCAGGGCGTGAGCGCGGCGGGCGCCGGCGTCCCAGTATTGTAGAAAGACGTCGCCCCCCAGATGCGAGCGCTCGGGCTCCAGCACCACCATCGCGGCGCCGATCGCCACGGCGGCGTCGATGGCGTGGCCGCCGGCGCGCAGAATCTCCACCCCCACCATGGTCGCGATCGCGTTTCCGGTGGCGACCATCGCGCTGCGCGCGACGCGCAGCGGCGTTCGGGTTTGGTTAGCCATGCGCCGCCTCGCAATCGCGGGTGGGGGTAGAAGACATTATTCGCCCTCGTTGACGACGTTATTGGAGAGCGAGCCAATTTCGGGAATGCGCACTTCGACCAGGTCGCCGGCGTGGATCGGCCCGATGCCGGAGGGGGTGCCGGTGATGATCACGTCGCCGGGCTCCAGCGCGATCCGCTTGGAGATGAAGGCGATGAGCTGCGGGATCGTGAAGAGCATCTGCGAGGTGTTCGCCTGCTGCTTGACGATGCCGTTGAGCGTGGTCGTAATCTCCAGGTTGTGCGGGTTGCGGATCTCGTCGGCCGTCACCAGACACGGGCCCATCGGGCCAAAGGTGTCGTAGCTCTTGGAGAGGAACCACGGCAGGGACTGCGCGAAGGCGCGCTTCTGCTCGTCGCGCGCGGTAACATCGTTGAACAGCGTATAGCCGACGACATATCCCATCGCGTCGCGCTCGGCGATGTTCTTGCCGGACTTGCCGATGACCACGGCGAGCTCGCCCTCATAATCCACGCGCCCGACGCCCTCGGGAAGCACGATCTCCGCCTCGGGGCCGATGACGCTGCTGCTGGCCTTCAAAAAGACGATCGGTTCGATGGGAACGTCGGCGTCCTGCTCGGCGGCGTGGTCGGCGTAGTTGCGCCCGATCGCCAGAATGCGGTTGGGCCGGGGCAGGGGAGCGACGGGCGATACGCCCAGCTCCTGCCAGATCTGGTCCAGGATCTTGCCCTTCTCCAGCTCCTTCACGGCTTCCACGTACGTGGGCAGCAGGGCGACCAGATGGTTGAGATCCTCGGGAAGGTTCAGGCTGCGCGGATGGACGGCCTCCGCCACGGCGACGACGCGCGCCAGCGGCAGGATCTTGCCCTTGTACATGATCCCTGGATAGGTGGGTTCCAGCGGATCGTCAAATTCTTTATAACAGACGAATTTCAAAGACGGCCTCGCGTTCTTTGCTTTGAGAGCTTTTTACGCAGGCATTTTACCCTTCGGCGCTTGGAGGCGTCAATAATCGGGGGAATGGGGCGGGCGAGATCGGTTTACGCCGTCTCGCCGCGCAGGAGGGTGACGGGGACGATGGTTTCGCGCGGGACTTCGACGCCTTGTATCTGGGCGCGCAGGACTTCGAGCGCGCGGGCGGCGAGCGTGTCCCACGGGACGGCGATGGTCGTCAGGGTCTGCATCATCAGGTTCTGGTCGAGGCTGCCGTCGAAGCCCATGACCGCGAGGTCGTCCGGGGCGCGCAGGCCGCGTTTGGAGCAGGAGCGCAGCAGGTGCATCGCGCAGGCGTCGTTCCAGCAGCAGGCGGCGGTGGGCGTCTCCGGCAGCGCCAGCAGGGTTTCGAGTGTTTGATCGAGGTTGCCGTCGTCTTCCGAGGCGTCGCCGTAAGTAAACTCGCGGTGGATGACGGTGGCGTTCTGGACGCCGCGCTTCGCCATCTCTTCGCGGAATGTCTCCACGCGCCGGTCCACGGAGATCATATGGCGCTCCGGAGCGATATAGGCGATGCGCCGGTGGCCGCGCGACCAGAGATACTCCACGGTCTGGCGGATCCCGTCGGTGTCGTCGGCGACGACGCTTGGGAGCTGGGGAATGGCGTCAGAGATCGAGACGACAGGCAGCGCCGACTGCGCGAGCTGCGCGACCAGGGGATCCTCGGCGCTGGTGTGCAGAAACAGGCCGTCGATCCGCCCGTTGACCAGTTCGCCGTAGATATCGTCGGTGTTGCGTCCGTGGAAGACGCCGAGCAGCAGGATATCCACCCGCTGGGCGTCGCATACCCGCTGGAGGCCGCCGAGCACCGCCGCCATATAGGCGTCGCGCACGCTCATATAGTTGTAGCCGGTGTGGAAGCCGACGATATCCGTGCGGCGTCCGCGCAGGGAGCGGGCGATGGCGTTCGGACGGTAGCCCATCTCTCGCGCCGTTTCCAGCACGCGGCGGCGTGTTTCGGTGGATGCCCGGTAGCCCTGCGTTCCGCTCAGTATTCGTGAGACCGTCGGCTGCGACAATCCCAGCTTTTCCGCGATATCCTTCGACGTAACCGGCATGGTTCTGGTTTTCTGCGAACCCTTCATGGAATACAACGTTCTTTCGGGATCTGTGTCCCTTCTCACATTATTGCGTAAGAAGGGGGACGGCGTCAAGTTTTGTCACGGAAGGACCCTTTAACGATACGCAATGTCGTCCAAATAAAATGTCACCGGATGTCCCTGCCCGGCGACCACCCACGCAAACCCCGTTTTGATCCGCGTGAGGTCCTGCCCGCTCAGATCGATCATGTACTGTTTCCACTCCTTGGTCAGCGCGACATTGCCGAGTTTTCCGGATCCGCTATCCGAATATTTCTTATCCTTGCCCAGCAGGCCGTAGGAGAACGAAACGACTTCGCCCCCCTGGTCGCCGCGCGCCCAGAAGGTAAGCTGCTTGGCGCCGGTCAGGTTCCAGCCGCCCGGACGGTCGCCCCAATCGTTCGCGGGACTTTGCCAGACGACGCCCGCCCAGTTATCTCCCGCCGTGTACTGGGCTTTCAGCGAAGTTTTTCCTGCGTGCGGCGCTTCCGCAAAGGCCGGATCCATCTGGATCGCCCCGGTGTTGCCCATATAGCCGGACGGAGTAAACGGCGTATCGCCTGTCGCTTCGTCATAGATTACGAGCGGGAGGGCGGCTTTCGTTCCGGCGGATGATGGAGCGGCGCCGCCCGTGGCGTAAATCGGGATATTGGCGACGGCTCCGGCCTTGTGCCCGTCGGACACATAGGCGAAGAGACGATACGGTCCGCCCGTCGCCGGAACTTTGACCACGGCGCGCTGAGTGTCGGAGGTCTGGATCGCGTCTGGATAAACGTCCGGGACTCCTTCGGGCGCGCCGCCGGTCAGATGCGCGTCGGGATCGCCTTGCAGCACCCACTTCACGGTCAGCGGATACTTTTGCGGGCTGGACGCCGCCAGAGTTGCGGTGATCTGGGATCCTGCGGGAACTTTGTCAGGACCGTCCAGCGCGATCTTGTCGATCGCGGGGCAGAGCGCCGCCGGCGCCTTGCCGGACCAGAGCTGCGTCAAGGCGTCGACGGGGGCGAGCTTTGAGCCGTCCGGCAGCAGCATTCCAAACCAAGTCGCCGTCGCTTCCTGCTTATGCCCCCATAAGAATGTGTAGGATCCCAGGGAGAGCGGCTGGCCCAGCACGCTCTTTTCGTACGCGTCCCGGTAGAACTTCGCCTTTTCCGTGCTGGTGGGTTCGGGCGCCGCGCCCCAGGAGTTCTTCGGCAGCTCCCACGTTCCCGGCGGGCCGAACTCCGTGATCACAAATGGCTTGACGCCGCCCGCCGTCTTGTATCGATCCGCGACGGAGGACGCCCCCGCGTAACTATTGATCCCCAGGATATCGATATCCGGGCAGTATTTGTTCAATTGCGCGACTTTGTTTCCGCCAACCTCGGCGAACACGGTCATCGTCGGATGGTTGGGGTCCAGCTTCTTCGCGATCGCCGCGATGTCCTCGATCGCCTTCCACATCGCCGGATCATCTTCCGAACCGTTCTCCATCTCATTGCCGATCGCCCAGATCAGCAGCGACGGCGAATCCCGATACTTCAGGATCGCCTCCTGCGCCGCCTTGTACTGCGCGGCGACCTGCGCCGGATTATGGTAGTCGAAGCCCTGATCTTTATGACCGAGCCAGATTCCCGCCGTCACCGTCATCCCCAGCGACTGCGCTTGTGTGAGGACCGGCCCCAGGCCGTCCGATCCCCATGTCCGGATCGAGTTGCCTCCGCTGGCTTTGAGCAGTTGCGGCGAGGCGTCGCCCCCCGCCCCTTTGATAAAGTACGGCTTGCCGCCGCGCTCCAGATGGAAGCCGCCGCCGCTTTTGACCAGCCGCACCGCGAGCGCCGCATTTGCGGGCGCGGCGGCGGCTTTGGTGTCGGAATGCGCGCAGGAGGTCAGGACGATCAGCGATCCGGCCGCCGCGGTGAATAGAAAGAAAGATGGGAGGAGAGAGAAAGATTGACTGTGATTCATGGTATTGCAAAGAGTGAAGCCGTTTGGAAGTATCGCATGACTGCATACGCCAAACGGCTTGCGCCGACCGAAAGAAGGGAAACTACTGCTGCGAAACGTTGAAGGTCGGGTTATTCTGCGAAGCCGCCGCCGGGCCGCCGGCCGGAAGGACGCCGCTGGTGAAGGTGCTTGCGGCGCCGTAGATGCTGCTCGGCCGCGTGAACTTCGCGTGACCGTCGCCAAACGAATAGTTCGCGCCGCCCTGATGGCGCGTGGCCGGCTGCTGGTTCAGCGCCTGGCCGTCGCAGTTCGGCGCCTTTCCGTCGGCAATGACCTGAGTGCAGCCGAAGCCCGCCCCATACGGCAGCGCGTTGCTGGAATCGTAAGAGATATTGTCGCCGTTTAGGATTGTCAGCGAGGGGTTCACCATCTTCGCCACCGAAACGCCGCCCGTGTTATAAGCGTATCCATAATCCTGGGCGCCGACGACGGAGTTATAGAAGTAGCTCGTATAGCCCGCCACGGTTCCATTATACGGGTTTTGCGTCGGATTGCTGCTCTGCGTGGTCGGATCGTCCGGGCAGTGGAACATCTGGACGCTCTTCACGTAGGGCTGGATCTCATCGGCCCATCCCCACGGGTTGCCGGGCGCGCCGGTGCCGCCCGCGCCGCCGTCATGATTGGAGCACGATGGATAATGCTCGTCGTTATCCTGCACGTACTGAAGGATCGCAAGCCCCATCTGTTTGAGATTGGAAGCGCAGGAGATGGCGCGGGCCTTTTCGCGAGCCTGAGCGAAGACAGGGAACAGAATGGCGGCAAGGATAGCAATAATTGCGATCACAACGAGAAGCTCGATCAGCGTGAAACCGGCGTGAGTGCCTTGGCGGCGATTGAGGATAGGCATGATAGGTTCTTTCTAGAGCGCTAAGGTATTCGTATACGCATATTATATCAGGGTCGATTTGCCCTGTCAAGAAGTATTTCTTGCCGCGCGTCCTCTTCCCTTTAACTAGCATTCTCCGTGGCTCGCCACGAACCTGCCAGGCTCTCACTTTATGCTTTCGTTCGGCATATTCGCGAAGCTCTGTCATACTTAACCTATGGTTGTCAAAAAGAGCTGGGGCGGCGAGTTCTGGTCCGATGGTTACTATGTGGCGACAGTGGGTGAGTGTAACAATTGGGAAACCGTTGCCAAATATGTTAAAGAGTAGGGCCTGGACTCTGCGAAAAACCTTCGCCGCTTTGTTCAGCCTACGCTGCTGGGTTTCTGACCTAAATTGCTCCTGCTCTGATATGCCCTTCGACGATCATATCGAGAATTAGATATCCCGACGGCCCGCCAGGGAGAGGTTCATTGTGATTGAAATTTTATTGGAATACAAAGAATGGAGTCAATTCTGTGCAATTTTCAGCATCTTGAAAACATCTGAATTTCTTAATTCAATGTGCGCTAGCGAAATTATTGTTCGCAGATTTCTTGAGATTAGCGAGTTTTCAAGTGAGTATATTTTGGCTGAGCATGAATCGATCACTGCTGGATCCTATATAGATTTAGAATCTCATTATAAAACCATCTTTAATAGCGTTGACGAGGACTTAATTGTTAGCGCCGCTTTTTGGATTGAAGCGTCTCTTCCTACAAGTGGCGGCAAAGAAGATTTCATGAACGAAGATTGGGCAAGCGCTATCGGTAAAGTCTATTCAGAAATAAAGCGTGGAAAAGCTGATTGCCCTGAATTTATATTAAAAAATGAAAATTTGATTCATGAGATTTTGCGTAATGCTGAGATGGATACAGAGTTGACTTCCGCTCTGTATCAAATACAACGCGGAATTACGCGTCTTAATGACCATGATATGCATATGATAGATCTTCGACATCAAATATCAATAATGGGCCTGGGACGAGAGCCACGCGTCCCAACATTAAACAATTATTGTGATTTGATTAGCCTGGTCGCTTACCATAACCAAACCGAAACAATCAAACGGCTATTGTTGACGCCGCTTAGGTCTGCCGAGAAGCAGATTTTTCTAGACTGGGCCATTCGGACTGATGCCTTATCATATATTGATGAGGCTTACAGTGGCGCAGAGTTTATCTCTATCGATACTTAAATCTCACTGTTCAATTCGTAAAACTCACCCGCGTCATCGAAAGCGACGGCTCGCAAGCCAACTACGCCCGTTTCGCACACCGACGAGCACGACCTGGCTGGCAATCGCACAAAGTACGACAGCGCGGCGGCGACGCTTGGTGCGGCGAATAAGCAGAATGGGCAGACGTATGATTGGGGTGGCAACTTTACGTGTTATTGACCTGAAAATGCAATTGCTTGTGCTGTTTGAATTTGGGAGTAAATCATGCAGGAATTGACTAAAAAGAATGAGCTTAGAAAACGCCTTGTTAATGCCTTTTCTAAGGTACATGCTGACCTTCATGCCCAAGCGCCAGAATGGAAGTCTCGCGTGGAGCTAATGGATAGTGCATTTGACGAAACAATAGACTTGTCAACAGAAGTTCCCTCGCTTATGATTAGTGATTGGATTTACGAACTCCCAGGGGTGGGACAATCTATTTTTCAATATGTGCTTCCTCGACTATTAGTTCTCAGTCTGTATAAAAATGATGGATCGATATTATTTAAGGATGAGTTAATTTCAATCCTAAATGTTGATGGACATATCTTAGAATCTGAAGAATCTGACTATGCACGTACAATTAATAATGCAACAAATAGTCAAGTGGGTGACAAATGGGTTGCAGATTTCAAGCTGCATGAACATAAAGCTATCGATTTGAATAAATCAGATTTTGCGCTTTTTAATCATATACAAATAAACGCAATTCTGGATTGGCTTAATTTTATGAAAGTCAGTTCTGATATATATAACATTAAGGCCGTAAACAATGCGGTTGCTTATTGGAGTCGTTCCGTCGTTAATTTACGATAATGATATACTGTTATAACGAGCAGACGGGGGGCTCACGCAGATCACGCGCCGAGGCTGCGGGCGTCGGGGATGATTTCGCTGACGTGCATGACGCGGTTGCGGCCGTGTTCTTTGGACCAGTAGAGGGCGATGTCGGCGGCGGCGATGAGGCCGGCTTGGGTGGTGATGTCGGCGGCGGTCGTGGAGGCGCCGATGCTGACGGTGATGGGGCGGTTGGGCCAGAGGGCTTCGGCGATGGTCAGGCGGAACCGTTCGGCGACGAGGAAGGCGTTCTCGGCGTCGGTGCGGTGCAGAATGATCACGAACTCTTCGCCGCCGTAGCGGGCCACAGTGTCGGTGTCGCGGGCGCTTTCGTGGAGCAGGCGGGCGACGGCGATCAGGATCTCATCGCCGGCGGGGTGGCCGTAGGTATCGTTGTAGGGTTTGAAGTGATCCACGTCGATCAGCAGGAGCGACAGGGGCAGGCCATCCCGCTCTTTCATCTGCCACTCGCGCTCTAGCTGTTCGCGGAAGGCGCGGTGATTCGTGAGACCCGTCAAACCGTCCGTCGTCGCCTGGGCGTAGAGGCGCGCGTTCGCTTCTTCCAACGCCTGCTGTGTGGCCATCAGCTCATTCTGGCTCGCCGTGAGCGCTTCGTTTCGCGCCTCCAGCAGATCCTGGATGTCCTGAAGCATCAAATTGCGCCGGCGCAGCTGTTCTAATCGCAGGAACGATGCGCCGAACAAAATCCCCAGCACGAGAAAGGCCGCCGCCGCCTTGAACGCCACGGTCTGATAGTAATGCGGTCGCAGGGTGAAGGTGAAGGCGTTCGCGCCGGTCCAGCCGCTTTCGGTGTTCGTGCACTGCACAAAAAAGCGGTAGCGCCCGGGAGGCAGGTTCGTGTAAAACGCCGTGCGGGAGCTGTCGCCCTCGCGCCATCCCGAGTCGAGGCCGTCCAGCCGGTACTGGAAACGCAGGTGACTGGGGTTGCGGTAGTCCAAAGCGGTGAAGTGCAGCTCGACATTGCCGTCGCCGGGAGGGGCCGCCGCGGGTTTTTCGCCCGGATAGGGCTGTCCATTGATCAGAATCTGATCCATCAGAATCGGCGCGGGCGCGGTGTCGAGGTCGTTGGGGTTGACGCGTACGACGCCTTCGATCGCGGAAAACCACATACAGCCGTCCCAGGTCCGGCAGGCGCTTGGCTGACGGCCGGCGATGCACTGGCTGGCGAAGGCGCCGTCGTCGGGCCCATAGGGATAGCAGCGGAGAGTGGACAGGCGTCCGTCCATCGCGGCGTTCAGATCCTGAAGGCTGGCGCGGAAGATCCCTTTCGAGCTGCCGATCCAGAGGTTCTTGCCGGTGTCCCGGTCTCCGTCCTCCAGGATTTGGTAGACGCCGTCGGAATAGAGGCCCTCGCGGACGCCGATGTGGCGAAACACCCCATTCTGGAAACGTGTCAGGCCTCCGCCCCAGTGGCCGAACCAGAGCGTTCCGTTGGCGGTCTCGCAGATGCTGATAATGATGACGCCGGGAACGCCGTCTCCATTGTGGTAAATGCGGAAGCTGTCGCCGCTGACACAATACAGGCCGTCTTTCGCCGAGGCCCACAGACGGCCGGATTGGTCGACATAGCTGGAGAAATACCAGACACGGCGGGCGGGATTGGCGATAAACGTCGTCTGACCGTCCTTGGTGCGGGTGAATCCCTTCTCACCGCTCACCCAGACGGTCCCGTCGCGGGCGATCGCCATCGTGCTGGCGTAACCGAGGGCGCTCAGTCCATAGCGGTCGGAGACATCGGTGAGGCTCGACCCTTCCAGCTTTTTGACGCGCCCGCCGCAGAACGCGAGCATATCGCCGTTGGGCGTCTCCCCAAGCGTGATGATCGGGCCTTTGTCCGGCGCGACAAGCCGGAAGGAGCCCGAGGTGCCTCCGGAATAGCTATAGATCCCGTAGTCGTTGGCGGCCCAGAGGCGGCCGCCTAGGTCCGAGAACAGGATGCCGGCTGGAAGGCGGGACGGCAGGCCGCTCTCCGGGCCGAACGTGCGGCAATTGCGGTCGCGCAGACACGCCAGGCCATGGTCCATGCCGATCCAGATGTTCCCGGCGCGGTCGCTCAATGCGCAGATCGCCGCGCCGGAGATCCGTCCGGTCAGCGTTTGGGAAAGAAACGCGCCGTGGATGAAGAGCGCGACACAATCCGCGCCGGCTTCTTTGCTATGGTAGCGGCAGAAGAGGCTGCCGTCGGCGTTCACGCCGATCGATTGAATGTTCGTTTCGGGGAAATCGGCGCAGAGAGTCGCCTGCTCGTCCCGAATCTGGTAGAGCCGGCCGTTGCGCAGCCCCCAAACCATGGTTCCGTCGCTGACGATCGTCGCCGGCGACGCGCCGGCGGGCTGCCCCGCGATCCGCCGTATCGCGCCGTCCTGAATCAGGAACATCCCCTGTTCCGACCCGACCCATACCGCGCCGTTCGGAGCGCATTGCAGCGATAAGACGGCGTTGCGGGATACGCCCGGCAATTGGAACCGCCGGATAGCCCCATCACGCACTTCGATGACCGCGCCCTGCCGGGTTCCCACCCAGAGCGAGTTCGCGACGCCGGGCGCCCAGGCGGTCCTGCTTCGGCGGTCGATGATCGACGAATCCACGGCGACATGCAGGGAATTGCCGCTCACGGTGTAGTAATCCCCGTACCGCTCCGCCCAGAGATGGCCGCTGGGATCCAGGAGGCAGCGGATATTCAGATCTCCGCGTCCGGTCACGGGCGGAGTCAGGTTTTCGGCCACGCCGTCATGAAAGCGCGAGATTCCCCCTTCGCCGCATGCCCAGAGATTCCCATCGCCGTCTTCGAGCAGCTGTTCAATGTTGTTGGTGGCGAGTCCCGGCGTCCTGCCGGTGTCGTAGGTGGTGAACTGCTTGCCGTCGAAGCGCGCGGCGCCGTCCTGCGTGGCGACCCAGATATAGCCGTCACGCGCCTGGAGAATGCTCTTGACATGGTCCTGCGGCAGGCCGTCGTGGGTGTTCCAGACGAGCGCGACCCGGTTCGCGAGCGAAATCGGCGCGCTGTGGGCGGCTTTCGCCGCGAAGAAGACGCAGAGTAAGCTGAAAATTATGAAGTGATGTCGCGACGTCTTCGTCCACATAGGTACAATAAATCGTGATTCGCGCAATTGCGCATCGGCTGTGTGCGACCGCGCACCGACTCAAACTGACTTAAGTCGAATTATCGGCATTTCGCCTCCCTATTCTTAGAGGGCGCGCCTTCGTCGGCGCGGGCAGGCGATCCCAATACGCTTTTGGCTGGGGAGCAGGCGGCCTTCCATGGTTCGACGAAGAACAAGGCTGGCTCGTTCCAGGGTGGCGACGGCGCCGCCGATGACGCGCCAGTCCGTCAGGAAAGATCGGCAATGCCACACATTCACATGGGAGCGGTGGACTATGCGCTGCTCGTTATCTACATCGTCTTCGTTTTGGGAATTGGGGTGGCGGTCAAACGCCTGACCAAGACCAGCGGGGACTTTTTTCTTTCGGGGCGCTCCATTCCGGCCTGGATCACGGGGCTGGCCTTTCTGTCCGCCAATTTGGGCGCGCAGGAAGTGATCGGCATGGGCGCGTCGGGGGCGAAGTACGGGATCGCGACGTCGCATTTCTACTGGATCGGGGCGATCCCGGCGATGGTGTTCGTCGCGCTGTTCATGATGCCCTTTTACTACGGATCCAAGGCGCGCTCCGTTCCGGAGTATCTGCGCCTGCGCTTCGATGAAAAGACGCGGGCGTTCAACGCCGGATCGTTTGCGATCATGACGCTGTTCTCCTCGGGCATCTCGCTGTACGCCATGGCGTCGCTTTTGGAGCTGCTGCTGCGCTGGAACTTCCTGACCAGCATCCTTGTGTCCTCCGGCATCGTGCTCGCCTATGTGTTCCTGGGCGGCCTGAAATCGGCGATCTACAACGAGGTCCTTCAGTTCTTCTTGATCGTCTTCGGCTTCTTTCCCGTCGCGCTGCTGGGGCTCAAGGATATCGGCGGCTGGTCGGGATTGCAGGCGCGCCTTTCCGAAGTCTCGATCGAGCGCGGCTTCGGTCCGGGTGGTTTGACACACGCCTGGCAAGGGCTGGCGACGACGCATAATCCCCTGGGCGTCGAATGGTTCAGCCTGGTGATGGGCCTAGGGTTCGTGCTTTCCTTCGGCTACTGGTGTACGGACTTTCTGGTGATTCAGCGCGCGATGGCCGCCGACTCGGAAGTCGCCGCGCGGCGCACCCCGCTGGTCGCGGCCGTTCCCAAGATGCTGTTCCCGTTCCTGGTGATCCTGCCCGGCATGATCGCGATGGCGCTCACGGCGCATTCCGCGCAGACCGGCTTCGCGCTGCCGCGCAAGCCCGACGGCACGTATAATTACGACCTCGCGGCGCCGATGATGCTGATCCACTACTATCCCACGGGATTGCTGGGCCTGGGCATGACGGCCCTGCTGGCGTCGTTCATGTCCGGAATGGCGGGAAACGTCACGGCGTTCAACACTGTCTTCACCGTGGATATCTACGAGAGCTACATCAAGCCCGGCCAGTCCGACGAGCATTACCTCGAAGTCGGCCGCTACGCCACGGTCGGCGGCGTGCTGTTCAGTATCGCGACGGCGTTTCTGGCGGCGAACTTCAACAACATCATGGACCTGCTCCAGCTGGTCTTCGCCTTCGTGAACGCCCCGCTTTTCGCCACCTTCCTGCTCGGCATGTTCTGGAAACGCACGACCGGCCACGGCGCCTTTTGGGGACTGCTGAGCGGCACGCTGGCGGCCGCCGCGCACCATGGGCTCACGCAGCCCATTGGCGCGGCCAGCCTCGCCAAAGGCGGCTGGCTCGGCGCCGTTGTCCATCACTATCCCAGCGAGATGGCGCAGAACTTCTGGACGGCGATCTTCGCCTGGACGGTCTGTTTCCTGGCGACTATTCTTATCTCCTTACTGACCCGCCAGACCAAGACGGACCAGGAGATGGAAGGCCTCGTCTACTCACTCACCAAAAAGCCCGTCGAAACCGACCTCGCCTGGTACGCCCGCCCCGCCTTCCTCGGCGGCCTCGTCCTGGCGGCGGCGCTCGTGCTGAACATCATCTTCCGATAGGAGACAACCCATGATACTCGACCTGCGGTTCCCGATCGGAGCCATGTTCACCCTCTTCGGCCTCGTCTTAACAATCTACGGCGCCGCGTCCAGCCCCGCGATCTACGCCAAATCACTGGGGATCAACGTCAACCTCGCCTGGGGCGCCGTCATGCTCCTCTTCGGCCTGATCATGGCCATCGCCGGCTGGCGCGCCATGCGCGCGCAAAAGTAAGCGATCAAAATCCGTACTGCATAATGCAGTGCGGATTTCCATCGACCTTAACATTCACTTAATTGAATTCGTCTGCAATCCGTGTTACAATGCTGACGTATCTCTTTTGCCCTCAGGCGCCGCACCTGTACTTCGCCCCGCCTTCTGGATCTACCCGCAGCCACTTTTTGCCGTGTCAGGCTCTGACTTTGCCCGCCGGCTCCCGTTTCGTGGAAGGATCGTTTCTCTATGCGCGCGCTGAAGCATCGCTTGCTTGCTCTTTTCTTGCTGCTGTTCGTTTCCATCGCCTCACGCCCCGCTGCGGCGGTTGTGCCGGGAACGCCTACTCTTACCGCCGCTTCTTACACTTACACGCAGACTTTTCTGACGTGGACGGCGGTGTCCGGCAACCCGACCAGCTTTAACATCTACCGATCCACGACGCCGGGCGCGGAAGTGCTGGTGACCAATCTGTTCGCCGGCTCCACGGTGGATTCCGGGCTTGCGTCCGGGACCGTGTACTACTATCAGATCACCGCCGTCAACGCCTCGGGAGAAAGTCCGCGATCGGCGGAGGTCAGCGCGGTGACGGGGCTGCCGGTCTCCCTTATTCGGGGCGGACATCAGGCCGTCACGGTATCGTGGACTCCGCCGGGGGGATCCAACGCCGCTGGTTATAATGTCTATCGCGTCAAACAAATTGGCGGCGCCTACGCGAAGGTCAATGCGAGTCCGATCGCGGGCAGTTCGTATCTGGATACCGGCCTGGAAAATGGGACGCCCTATTTTTATGAGGTGTCGGCGGTCAGCGCGGGCGGAACAGAATCGATCCGCAGCACGCCCTATCCGATTACTCCGAACGTACACGTCAACTGCGGCGGCAGCTCCGTCTATCCCGATTCCGTCGGCTTTTTCTGGGCGGCAAATACGGGCAGTTCGACGGGAACGAATATTTCCACGGCTGTACAACAGAATGGTTCTAGCGCCGCTCTCCCGAGTTCGGATCAGCCGCTTTACCAGAACCAGCTCCAGGAGGCGACTCCAGGGGCCGGCATTACGTACAATCTGCCGGTAACGACCGGCGCTTATACCCTTGTGCTTGGCTTCTCCGAAATCAGCGCCACCGCCGCCGGACAGCGCAAGTTCAACGTCACTGCCAATGGGCAGCAGATTCTGACAAACTACGATATCTTTTCTACTGCGGGCGCCGCTAATAAGGTCGTCAGCACCGCCGCTCGGGTGAACGTGCAGTCCAGTGGGACACTGACACTGGTGTTTACCGGAACGGTTGGCTCCGCTTGCGTGGCGACGATCTCACTCCAGCCGATCACCGCGCCGGCGGCCGACGCTCCCGAGCCTGGTTACGCGTCGCCCTCGGTCCCTCTGGATCGCGCCACTTCGGCGGACGGGGCGGGCCCTGCGTCGTCGTTCTTCGTGGTGGTTCCCTCGCTGGTCGCCGAGAACCATCCCGGCGTCGATATCGCCGCGTACAACCCCGTCGGACCCAGCGTCTCCTACGAGCGCAGCTACCGAAGCAACCTGACCACCCTTGGCTACTCCGCGCCGGGGCTGGGCGTGGGCTGGACGGACAACTTTGACCTCAATATCACCAGCGCCAGCGCCAGCACGTGGGGACCGCTCACCCTCGTCTATGGAAATCAGGCCAAGGAGACCTTCACCCCCACCGTCACCGGCGGAACGGCCACGTTCACGCACCCGGCCGGCGCGCCTTATGTGGTAACGGGCGTTCCCTCGGGCACGGTCGGCCAGTGGACCTCGATCACGCTGACGTTCAAAGACCATACGCAAATGACGTTTACGCCCGCCGACCCGGCGGTCACCAACGTCAAGTATGTCTACAGCAAGCTCACCAATTTGGTCGGCCGCTTCGTCTCCATCAACCGCGACACTGCCGCCAACGGCAATCGCGTGCTCACGGTCACCAACGACGTTCCCACGACGCTGCTCCAGTTCAACTATACGGGCGCGCTGCTGGCGTCCGTGCAGGATCTGGCTTCGGCGACGCCCTCCGACAACCGGCAGGTCAACTACATCTTTGATGGAGGATCGCGGCTGGTCAAGGTCTCCGAGATCTTCACTGTGGGAGGGACCGTCGGAGCGGACCGCTGGCGTTACGGCTATCAGGCGGTGAACAACAAATCGTATCTGGGCGTCGTCGACGTTCCGGACCCGTCCCATCCAGGGGGGACTTCGTATTCTCGCGGCAAGCTCTTCTACGACCAGACCGGGGTCGTCTCGCTGACCACGGACGCAGCGGGCCGTCAGACCTCCTACCTGCCCAACCCCAACGCGCAACTCGTGGTCGCAGTCAACTCCAACGCCGACGGCAGCCAGGCAATGAGCCACCGGCAGTATTACAGCAGTGGGCTAAACTTGAACGCGGGCTTTCAGGATGGCGGTGGCCAGAACGAGACGCTGTCCTACAGTGACGCGAACAACCCTCGCCTGCCCACCAGCGACATCAATCGCAACGGTCAATCGACGGGCGTCACCTACAACGACGCCTTCGGCAACCCCGCGACGGTGAGGACACCGCGCGGAGTGGTGGTGACCAACACGTACGACTTCACCAACTTCCCGCTGGGCCAAGTGACGAACTCGCAGGAGACCCACCAGACCGGTGGAACAACGGACGCGACGAAGCAGGCGACAAGCTACACCTACTATGGTCCTTCCGATGGCGCGCTCAACGGGCTGGTCCACACGATCACCTCGCCGGCGCCGGACTCGACGGTCGCCCTGCCGTCGCTGGTGATGACCACGATCACCTACACGCTGCCTTCCTCAACCTCGGCGGGCGGGCAGGTGCTGACGGTGGCGGAGCCGGGCAACAACGCGGGCGGGACGCTGACGACGACCTACAACTACACCAGCGATCCCAGCTACGACGCGAACGGCGCTCCGGGCAGCTACAGTCAGAATGAGGTGATCGGCGAGCCTCTGACGGTGACGAACCCGGCAGGGAACGTGACGCACTACCGTTACGACGGGCGCGGCAACGTCATTCTTTCCATCGATGCGATCGGCAACAAGACCAACTACGTCTACAACACCGCCGACCAGCTCGTGCAGACCATCGCTCCCGCCACCAACACGAGCACTCCCACGGCGCGGGCGTACACGCAGACCAACTACCAGTACCCGGGCGGTCCGGCGGCAAGCGAGCAGGTCTACGACGAGAGCGGCGCTCTGGTGCGAGAAGTGGACACGGCGTACACTGCGGACGGGGAAGTGGCGTCGGTGATGGGCAGCACGGAGCCGGTTTCGTACACCTACGACGGCCTCTCTCGCGTCTCGACGCTCAAGGACGGCAACAACCACGTCACGAACTACAGCTACGATCCGGTCGGCAACCTGGCCAAGATCCAGTACCCAGGCGTCAGCGGCGTGTTCGATACGCTGACCTTCACCTACGACCACGACCAGAACCTCCAAACCAAGGTGGATGGCCGGGGGATCACCACGACGTACGCGCGTGTCGACCCCGAGAGCCAGGTGACGGGAATCGCTTACTCGGGTCTTCCCGCAACGGTAACGCCGATCGGGACGACGAGCTTTGCGTATGACGTATACGGGCGCCTGTCGTTAATGACGGACAACACAGGTACGACGGGCTACTCGAACTACGACGACCTGGACGAGCCCCTGCTGATGACGCGCAGCTTCACGGGCGGTCCCCAGAACCAGCAGATCTCGTACGCGCACTACCCGGACGGCAGCCGCAAGACGCTGACGACGCCAGTGGGCGTGACGAACCCTCTGACGGGGATCAACAGCGGGAACTTCACCTACAGTTACGACTTGGCGGGCCGGCTGACACAGCAGAAAGTCCCCTTCACTTTCTACAACATTAACCTGACCCAAGGCGACTTCCTGACGCATCAATGGAACGCGAACGGCTGGCTCAAGCGCACCGACAACTTGCTGACTGCTCCCGATGAGTATGCTTCCACGCGAACGAACTACACTTACAATGCGCGCGGCTTTATTACGGCTCTCACCAACTATCAATACGACCCCGCCAATAACCTGCTGAGTAACATCGCCACATTTAACAACTTGACCTACGACGCCGTTGGAAATCGCCTTTCGCAGTACACGAATATGTACGCGTTCGGCGCCGCCCCCGATGGCAGCCGCTCTCTGCGATTTGGCTACGATACGGCGCACGCTTCCGCCTTGCAGAACCGCGACGTTCTTGCCAGTGAAGCAAGTTCGCTGCACGGCGGCTCTGCTTCTGCGGCGTATAACGACGTTTACACAAATAACTTCCTGTACGATGGGGCGTACAGCATTACCCAATTCGCGATGGGCGGCGCGACGCAGGCGTTCGGGAATACGGTCGATAACCAGATCAGCAATTCAGGCTACCTGCCGGACGGCAACGGGAACATGACGACCTATCAAGGCGCGGCGTTCTCCTACGATCCCGAAGACCGTCTAACAGCGATTAGCAGCCCCATGTTCTCGGCCACTTACGACGGCAACGGCCTTCGAGCGACGAAGACTGCCGGGGGAGCGACGACCTACTTCCTGTACGACGGGGGCGCTCCTTTGCTGGAGGAGACCTTCAGCGGCTCGAACGCGACGATCTCTGCGGTGAACGTATGGGCTGCGGACGGCTGGCGCGGTCGGTACTATCCGACGGCCCCTGTCCCGTTCTACTCAGCATACAACTTCGACCCCCAAGGAAACATCATCACCCGGCAGTTGACCAACAACACTGCCACCCGCACCTACGACTTCGCCTCTTACGAAGCGTACGGCAAGCGAACCGCCGACTTCCAGGACGACAACGGCGCCAACCCGGCGGCGTTGCAAGAGCCAGCTGGCTACGGTGGCCAGTACGGCTACTACACGGACCGTGAGACGGGCCTGTTGTGCCTGACGCACCGCTACTACGATCCGGGCACGGGCCGGTTCATCAACCGGGACCCGATCGGCTACCAGGGCGGCGTGAACCTGTACGGGTACGCGGGCGGCAATCCGGTGAACGAGAGCGATCCGAGTGGGTATGATTATGATAAATCGCTTGGAGATATGTTTGCGAGTTGGGATCGAGCTGCAGGTAATCTTGCAGATCGTGTCAATAATTCGTCTTCCGTACGATTTGTACATAGTACAGTCCACGCAGTTAAGAAAGCTTATATAGATTTCGCGACGCTCTATGGAAAAAGCCAGCAAGACTATGTGGTTTCCACGCTTGTTTGGTATTCAAAACCAGGCGCTTTTGATCCGCCAGCTCGACGTAATCGCGCCTCTGAATATCCACATGGTAATTCAGACGAAATACGGGAAGAAGTTATAGCGAGACATACTGATGCTCAAGGCCGAGTTATTGATCCTGTAACCCAAGAAGAAATCCCTAAAGATCAAATTACTATTGATCACAAAGAACCTGTTGTTAAACATTGGAACCGTATAGGATACAATCAAACGGCGGCGCAACGCAGAGCCTGGTATAATGATACTAACAACCTGACGGTTAAACCATGGAGCGAAAATTCTCGTTCTGGAGCGAGATTGCGTATAAAATATCGTCAAGATGTAGGTCCTAATTACACACGTTGAGGTAAATGATAATGAGTAAAGGCTTGCCTCTAATTTCTGTATCCGAATTAGGCAGTAATGAGCTCAAAAATGCTGATTTTATAGAAGCGGCTTACCAATTTGCTGTTTCTACACCATCGCATGTATTTACAGATATCCTTGCAGACGCATTTAACGATTATAACTATATCTTAGTAATATCGCGTGATATGTTCGATAAAGATCTAGCTAGCACTGTAATTCAATTTGTTAGAAAAAATAACACTATTCTTGATGTTAATAAACCATTGACGATTCTACCTGGGTTGCAACATCCATCTTATGGTTTTGATACAATATTCTTGATCAATTGTGAAGTGCACGGTCTCTTCAAGGGCGATAATATGGACGTGTACCTTCGCACAATACAGGCTATCCCTGCCTATCATTGCGAGTTTAATAGTAATGACGATATCGAGTTAGTAAGATACGTACGAAGCAGATTTGTGTCGACATTGGATTGGAAGCGTTCCCCTGCGCCACGTGTTTGGTTTAAATTTAATAATAAAATAACCAACAGCATTGGTAAAAAAATGGGGATTACTTCTATAGATCATGCTCTTCAAGAAGTTTTACGCATCGCTGAGTATAAGACCGGATGGGCTGAATTCAAAAACTATCTTGATGAGCACATTAGATTGGACTACGAAGGTAATTCCTATCTTATAAGTATTCCTGCAAGGCAACCTATCAGTTTGCCTGAAGATGAAATCACAAGTTGGATAACCAGCTATCTTATTGACGGTTTAGAACAGGTGTTGTCTACCTAACAGTAGATGCAGTTGTCGGTGGGGTGGGGGGTGTAAATGGAATTCGCGCTATTGAGTCTCTGCTGATTCGAAAACGAGCAGCCATATTTTTCCATTTGAAGCGCTCTATCTATAGTAATAGGCTGTGCGGCTCGGTTAATTATATGGTTGGTAGTTCGTTCATCGGCAGAGACTCACTAGTACTTGAGAAAATCGGAATCTACTATTCATCGCTCAAGACGGAAAAGGAATGTCAATAGCCCATAATTTACGATTTGGCGCTTGCTTCTCAATGGTGAAACTACCTCGTTAAGCGTCATGTACCTTGATAATTTAACGTTTTAAATTCACGCAAACTCGATCCTGCTAAGAAGAGGTTGCTTCCTTATTACAATCGATTCCCACGAACTGCGCCACGAGTATGTTCCGAGCCTACACGCGCACCGATTATCAATACCCCGGCGGACCCGTCTCGCGCACCGGCCTGTATCCCGAAGCCGACCCCACGACGATCCCGGTGGTCGGCGCGACGCCGTTCCGCTACACCGACTATACCTACACGGCGGACGGCGAAACCGCGTCGGTGGCGGGGACCGTGGAGCCGGCGTCGTATACCTACGACGGCCTGTCCCGCGTCGTGACGCTCAAGGACGGCAACAACCACGTCACCAACTACAGCTACGACCCGGCGGGCAATCTCGCCCAGATCCAGTACCCGGGCGCCAGCGGCGTCTTCGACACCCTGACCTTCGCCTACGACGGAGACCAGAACCTGACGTCTCGCACGGATGGCCGAGGCTTCGTGACGACCTACAACCGCTCCTCCGTGGACAACCGCGTGGACTCGGTGACGTACTCTTCCGACGCCTCGCTCAACGTCTCGTATTCCTACGATGCGCTTTCGCGGATGATCGGGATGTCGAGCACGGCGGCGGCGCACACGTACACACTCGACAACCTGGGGCTGCCGATGACGCACACGACCAGCTTCACCGGCGGTCCGCAGAACCAGACGCTGACCTACGCCTACAACCCCGACGGCAGCCGGACCACGCTCCAGACGCCAAGCTTCGGGACGGGCGGCTCGTACAACTACCAGTACAACGGCGTGGGGGATCTGACGCGGGCGGGCTTCCCGTGGACGGGCGGCTCGGTCAACCACGTCTACCAGACGGTGACGGGCTCCAGCCCGCTGGTGACGAGCGGCCGGCTGTCCCAGAGCCGCAGCGCGCGGGGCACGACCAACTACACCTACGACCCGCGCGGCTTCCTGGGGACGCTCTCGAACCTGTGGAAGGACTACCCGGACAACCCCGTCTCCAACGCGCCCGGCTCGCTGTACGGGGGCTCTCGCAGCGGGGCGTCCCTGACCTCGGACATGACGTACGACACGGGCGGGAACCGTCTGGTGGAGGACTCTTATGTCCTGAGCGCGCAGGGCGTGATCCCGTACCTTCACGACGGGAGCCGCACGCGCACGTTCACCTACGACAGCCGGGACCGTCTGACGCATGAGAACAGCCTTTACACAGGCTCGGTGGGCACGGACTACCTGCACGCCGGCTACGACTGGTCGTTCTCGTACGACAACGCGGACAACCCTTTGACGATGCGCGGGGCGTCGCTGGCGTCTCCCAACTCCGACAACCAGTTCTTCGACGGCGGGGCGAATTACGTGTACGATGGGAACGGGAACCCGACGAAGTACATGGGCGTCTCCGGTCTGACGTTCGACGCCGAAGACCGTTTGACCGCGATCCCCAGCCCGACATTCTCGGCGACCTACGGCCCCGACGGCCTCCGGGTCAAGAAGAGCACGAGCCTCGGGGACCGTTACTTCCTCTACGACGGCGACCAGCTTCTCCTGGAAGAAGACAGCGCCGGCGCCATCAAGTCCGCCTTTGGCTGGGCGGCTGACGGCCTTCGGGCTCAGTACATCCCCGGGGATCAGTACTACCTTTACGAGTACGATCCTTCGGGCAACCTCGTGCAGGTGCAGTCGGCGACCAACAGCGCGGCCCGCTTTCTGAACACAAGCCTGTACGACGCTTACGGCAACGTTCGCAACTCGCTGGGGGACACAAACGGCGTCTCCTCCTCGGCGCTGGCGGTGATCGGCTTCGGCGGTCAGTACGGCTACTACACGGACAACGACCGTGGCGGGAACGCCTCGTACAACACGGGCCTATTGCTGCTGACGCACCGGTACTACGACCCCCGGACGGGGCGGTTCATCAACCGGGACCCGATCGGCTACCAGGGCGGCGTGAACCTGTACGGGTTTGCGGGCGGCAATCCGGTCAACGAGAGCGATCCGAGTGGGACATCTAGCAAAAACTCCATAGGTGATTGGCTAGACGGCAAAGTAGGTGGGGCCGTCACAAAAGCTGGATACGATTGGGAAATGTATGTGGAAGGTAAAACAAGTGAGGCACAAGCATACCAATCAATAAACAACGCTACCGATCAATTTACATTGCTAACACTGACTATCGCTAGCGAGGGCTTAACTGCGGACGGTGAAGCTCTAAATTTAGCAGCTATGAAAGCTGAAAATCGGACAGTTGCCGCCGCCGTATCATTTACGGGGGACGATCTTCTACTAGCGCGATATGGTAGTCGCGTCCCGCCATTAAAAGGTTATTTTGATGTGGTCGTTCATGGCACACCGAATTCGTTCGAGTTATTGTCAAACACGAAGTGGATCCCGATAGACCAACGGGCGCTGGCAACTATTATATCAAAATCTGGATATAAGGGAGGTCCGGTCCGATTAATCTCATGTTCTACCGGCGCTCTTACCAATGGTATAGCAAAGAATTTGGCAAATAAGCTTGGTGCCGAAGTAATCGCTCCCGATATGACGGTTTATGTACATGGGACAGGTAAATTAACAATCGGATCTGTATCTAAGTATGTGGGTAAATGGGTACACTTCTACCCTGGAAAATAAAGTTACTGGTCTAAACCCAATGAAGTAGCGAACAAGCACCAGGATAGCATTTGGGTTGCTCAGCTTCGCTGAGATGGCGAAGGTATAGAACACTTAGAAATCCTACCGGCGCCTGTTCGCTACTGTGTGGAATTTAGACCAGTAAAACGGTGAACAAGTGCTTATAGATTCTAATAAATGAGAAAATACTGTGAAGTTAAAAAGTGTTATGTTCAGTGAATTCGAAGATAATGATTCGTCGAATTCTAGCATTGCAAAATTTATTTCTACTGAAGAGATGCTTAATGAAATTGACATTGTCAATTATCTTGAAAATGGAATACCATTAATTGTTTGTCCTGGGCCTGCTAGCGATTTGATTGAGCCGAAAAATGGCATTATAGGCACTCGTCACATTTTAACTGATGGAGTATGGATGTGGAGAAGCGATCTTCAATACTATGTTAGGAAATACCATTTAGTTTTGCCTGCTGAGTTTATTCAGCACATGTATGAGCAAGAATGGATTCCTCCACTAGAAAACGAAATTGATTTTGAAAACTTAGATTATAGTTAAGTAATTGAACAAAAGAATCTCAGGTCGCTTGCTTGCACTCTCTGGTGTATGTCGTACAATAGTGGCATGAAATTCGTTTCTCCTCTTTCGGAGGCTGATCAGACCGATCTCACAGCCGTGTATCGCAACGGCCCTTCTCATCGCCAGCATCAACGCGCTCAAGCCGTACTCCTGAGCGCCCAGGGATATACGCTCGATCAGCTCTCCCAGATCGTGCAAACCGATCCCGCCACCATCAGCCGATGGCTCGATCAGTGGCAAGAATATCGAATTTCTTTTGCGTAGGTACTTAGTGTAGGCAATTTTCGATTTGGGATTATGCCTGTATGGCACAATAACGTAAGTATTCGCTAATCATTTCGCTGGTGATCGACCAGCGCCCCTCGGATGGCGTGACGAAGCACTGCGATCTTGTCGGCTTCTCCGGCCAGTGGGGCGGTTACACGGATTGGGAGATCAACGCGTCGTCGGGCGGCTCGATCCCCAACCCGGTCCTGATGACGCACCGGTACTACGATTCCCGGACGGGGCGGTTCATCAACCCGGGCCCGATCAGACGCTATGGTAGCTTGTATCTGTGGATGTTTCCGGTAGCGCGCAGGCTTGGTATGAGAAATGTCTTGAGTTTTTGTTGTGGTGAATGATGCGTATATAAACAGGATCTGATGTTGTCAAAGAAGTAGCGCCGCTCCGGCAATTGTGGGGGCGGCGCTTCGTTGTTTAAAAGCTGGTCGGCTGCTTTGGTTGTGAAATCAAGAAGGGATTGCCTGGATCGTTGGCGAAGTCGGCTCCAATGAGGCTGCTGGGAGGGCTGGCGGAAAGCCATGGAGCTGTCCGTTGGCGGCGTGCGGCTGGAAAGATCTGGAGAGGCGGAGGCGACTGATGCAGCGACGGGATTTTCTGAAGGCGGGAGTCGGAGCGGTTGTTTTAGGGGCGCTGGCGGCGCAGGAGCCGGCGGACGCTGCGAAGCGGCGGACGCGTGAGACTTCTCCCGGGGAAACGCCTGCGACGGCGGTCCCGGCTTCGTCGCTTGCGCTCTGGTACGCGCGGCCCGCGCAGGAATGGCTGGAAGCGCAGCCGGTTGGAAATGGGCGTCTGGGCGCGATGGTTTATGGAGGGACGGAGAAAGAAACGATCCAGCTCAATGAATCGACTGTCTGGGCCGGCTCGCCGCACAATTACGATAGCCCGGACGCCCTCACCTCGCTTCCGGAAATCCGCAAGCATGTCTTCGCAAACGAATGGGCGGCCGCGCAGGATCTGGTGAACGCGCACTTTATGGGACGTCCTGTCAAACAGGCGCAGTATCAAACGGTCGGCGCGTTGACGCTGGATCTGGACGACGCCCCGGATGTCTCCGAATATCGCAGAGAACTCGATCTGGATACGGCGACGGTCCGTGTCTCCTATCGGTCCGGCGGCGTTCGGTATACGCGCGAGGTGTTCGCCAGCACTCCCGATCGGGTCATCGTCGTTCGTCTGACTTGCGATAAGCCGGGGGCGATCGCATTCGGCGCTGCGTTCGCCAGTCCTCAGCAGTCTGCGGTGTCCATATTGGCGCCGGACACGCTGGCGCTCGACGGAGTGGCCGGCGCGGCGCTAGATAACCCCGGCTCGATCAAGTTCACGGCGCTCGCGCGCGTGCTTCATGAGGGCGGGACGGTCAGCGCCTCGGGGGCCAAAGCGACTGTCGCCGGCGCGGACGCCGTGACGATCTTGATCTCCATGGCGAGCAGCTATCACAGTTACAAGGACGTGGGCGGCGATGCGCGCGGCGGCGCGCTCACTCCTCTGGACGCTGCGGCGCGCAAAAGCTACGCCGAGCTTCGCGGCGCACACCTCGCCGATTATCAGCCTCTGTTCCGACGTCTGTCCCTGGACCTCGGCGCCTCGAACATCAGCGACCGGCCGACCGACGAGCGGATCGCGACGTTTCATCAGGATCAGGACCCCGCGCTGGTGTCGCTTTACTGCCAGTTCGGGCGCTACTTACTGATCTCCTGTTCGCGCGCCGGCAGCCAGCCCGCGACCTTGCAGGGCTTGTGGAACGACAGCATGGATCCGCCGTGGGGCTCTAAATATACCGTCAATATCAATACGGAGATGAACTACTGGCCCGCCGGACCGGGCAACCTCGCGGAGTGCTACGACCCGTTGTTTGACTTGATCCAGGATATCAGTGAGACCGGGGCGAAGACGGCGAAGTCGCAGTACGGCGCGGGCGGCTGGGTCTGCCATCATAACACGGACGCCTGGCGCGGAACGGCGCCGGTGGACGGCGCCTTCTGGGGAATGTGGCCGACCGGCGGCGCGTGGCTTTGCAAGTCGATTTGGGATCACTATCAGTTCACCGGAGATCGGTCCGCGCTGGCGAAAAATTACCCGTTGATGCGCGGGGCGGCCCAATTCTTTCTGGACACGCTTGTTGAAGAGCCGACTCACAAATGGCTGGTCACGAACCCGTCCATCTCGCCGGAAAACGCGCATCACCATGACGCCAGCATCTGCGCCGGTCCGACAATGGATGGGGAGATTCTTCGCGACCTCTTCGACGCCTGCGCCAACGCGGCGCAGGAGCTCGGCAAGGACGGCGATTTCCGGAACAAAGTCATGCTGGCGCGGGCGCGCCTCGCGCCGATCCCCGTCGGCCACCTGGGGCAATTGCAGGAATGGCTCGCCGACTGGGATGCGAGCGCGACCGAGCAAAATCATCGCCACGTCTCCCATCTTTACGGTCTCTATCCCAGCAATCAAATCACCCGTCGCGCCACCCCGGAGCTGTTCGCGGCCGCGCGCAAGTCGCTGGAGACGCGCGGCGACGAAAGCACCGGCTGGGCGATGGCCTGGCGCATCAACCTCTGGGCGCGCCTGGAAGACGGCGACCACGCCTTCCACTTGATCTCCGGCCTGATCTCCCCCGAGCGCACCGCGCCAAATATGTTCGATCTGCACCCGCCATTCCAGATCGACGGCAACTTCGGCGGATCCGCCGGCATCCTGGAACTGCTCCTGCGCAGCCAGGATGACGAAATCTGCCTGCTGCCCGCGCTGCCGAGCGCTCTTCCGAAGGGACAGGTGAAGGGCCTGCGCGCTCGCGGCGTCTTCGAAGTGGACATCGAATGGGCCGAGGGACGCCTCGTCGCCGCGACGATCCACAGCCTCGCCGGCGTCAAGTCAACGGTGCGTTACGGCGACAAAGTTCAGGAACTCTCATTGCGGCGCGGCCAGACGATCTGGCTGGGCGCGGATTTCGCGACGGCAAACATAAGCGCATGAAAATCATCATCGCTCCCGATTCGTTCAAAGGGACTCTCACCGCGCGTCAGGCCGCGCTCGCCATGGCGGCGGGCGTGCGTCAGGCGCTGCCGGATGCGGAGATCGTGCTTCTGCCGCTGGCGGATGGAGGCGAAGGCACAACCGAAACTCTGGTCACCGCGACCGATGGCGAGCTTGTGACGCGGACGGTGACGGGGCCGCTGGGGGAGCCGGTTCAGGCGTCGTTTGGGCTGATCGGCGCGGACCGGCGCACGGCGGTGATCGAAATGGCGCAGGCGGCGGGACTGGGATTGGTCCCCGCGGATCGGCGTGATCCGCGCGTCACCACGACTTATGGAGTAGGGGAGCTGATGCGCGCGGCGACGGACGCCGGAGCGCGTGAGATCCTGGTCGGGCTGGGCGGCAGCGCGACCAATGACGGCGGCGCGGGCGCCATGCAGGCGCTTGGCGCGCGTTTTCTGGATGCGCAAGGACGGGAGCTGCCGCATGGCGGCGCGGCGCTCGCGCGGCTGGAGTCGATCGATCTTTCGGCATTCGATTTCCCGAAGGAGCGTATCACGATCCGCGTGGCGTCCGACGTGCGCAATCCCCTGATCGGCCCGGACGGCGCCAGCGCCGTCTATGGACCGCAGAAGGGCGCGACGCCGGACATGGTCGCGGAGCTCGACCGGGCGCTGACGCAATACGCCCAGGTGATCCAGCGGGACCTGGGATGCGACGTCGCCGATCTGCCCGGCGCCGGCGCGGCGGGCGGCCTGGGCGCGGCGCTTGCGGCGTTTTTTGGGGCGACATCGCGATCCGGCATTGATGTGGTGATGGATACCGTGAACTTTGAAGCGAAGGCGCGCGGCGCCGATTGGGTGCTGACGGGCGAGGGATATCTGGATCGCCAGACACTTTCCGGAAAGCTGATCGCCGGACTGCTTGCGCGCTGCCGAAAAGCCGGCGTTCCCGTGATCGCCTTCGGCGGCGGCGTGGAGGAAAGCGCGGCGGCGGCGCTGATCGCGCAGGGGCTGACGGACGCCGTCTCTCTGGTCGGCGGGGGTGTTACCCGGGAAGAGGCGCTGCGCGATCCAGCGCGTGTTCTTCAGGAAACGACCGCGCGAACGATGACGAAATGGGCGTGAGCTTGCGGCATGTTCCGGTGCGGCATCGGGTATCCTCATTGCAATCTTTGCCCATGCTCGGAGCCATAAATATGACGCTGCCGCAGTTTTCCAACCCCGTTTATCCCCACTATCTCGCCGACCCATATTGCTGGCGGCATGACGGCGTTTACTACGCCATCGGAACCGGCAAAGGGGAGGCCAGCGGCGATCCGGCCCGCAATTCCATCGTCCCGATCGTGCGATCGGTCGATCTGCGGCGCTGGGAATCGCTGGGCGACGCCTTGATCGCCCCTGAGGAAGAACAAGGCGGGATGTTCTGGGCTCCGGAAACGGCCTTTCACGACGGCCGCTTTTATATGTACTACCATCCAAACGGCAGCGGCGGCGGGTTCCATATCCGTGTCGCCGTCAGCGAGAAACCCGAAGGGCCGTATGTCGATACGGGAGTCCCGCTGACCGATGTCCGTAAGAACCCATTCTGCATCGATTCCCATGCGTTTCAAGATGACGACGGCCAGTGGTATCTGTTTTACGCCACGGACTTTCTGGACGAAGACGAGACGACGTTTCGCGGAACCGCGCTGGTCGTCGACAAGCTGATCGGCATGACGGCTCTGGAGGGAAACCCGACTGTGGTGATGCGCGCGCACTGGCAATGGCAGTGCTTCGAGCGCCGCCGCGACTACGCCGGCAAGGTCGGCGATTGGTATACCTTGGAAGGCCCCGCCGTACGCAAGCGCGATGGCAAATACTATTGCTTCTACGCCGGCGGCTGCTATGAAAATGAAACATACGGTGTGGACTATCTGACCGCCGACCATGTTCTGGGACCGTGGACGGAGGTCGGCAAGGAAAACGGGCCGCAGATCATGCGCTCGGTTCCCGGGGAAGTGATCGGGCCCGGGCATCTGTCGATTGTCTCGGACATCGAAGGCCGGGACTATGTGGTCTATCACGCCTGGAATGAAGCGATGACCGACCGGCTGATGTGCATCGACCCACTTGTGTGGACGCCGGACGGACCGCGCGTCCCGCGATTCGCCGCCGCGCTCGCCAGCCGATCCCAAACCGACTAGGGAAGCGCCCGCGCTTTCCGGGAGACGAACATTGAAAAACTGGACGCATGGATTCCTGCTGGGCTCCTCCTACTATCCCGAACAATGGGACGCCTCGATGTGGGAGGCGGAGTTCGTCAAAATGCGGGAGCTGGGGCATAACGCCGTTCGGATGGGGGAGTTCGCCTGGGCGTTTTTCGAGCCGAGCGCGGGCGTTTTTGAATTCGATTGGATGGAGCGGGCGATCGAGCTGGCGGCGCGCTATGGCGTCCAGACGATCCTCTGCACGCCGACGGCGTCCGTACCGCCCTGGCTCTTTCAGGATCATCCCGAAGTGCTGGGCGGCAACGAAAAGGGGGCGTTCCGTTACGGGGCGCGCAAGGGCTACTGCACCAATAGCCCGCGCATGCTGGAGGCGGCGGACCGGATTGTCGACGCCATGGGACAGCGCTTTGGCGACAACCCCCATATCGTCGGCTGGCAGCTGGATAACGAACCGGGATTTCCCTTTGTCTGCTACGATCCTCGCTGCCTTTCGGCGTTCCGGATCTGGCTTCGGGAGCGCTACCAAACGCTGGGGAGTCTGAACGACGCGTGGGGCGCGGCGTTCTGGAGTCATCGGTATACCGATTGGGATCAGATCGATTTCCCGTTCAATGTCGGCGACGGCGCCTGGAATCCGGGGCAGAAGCTGGATTACCGCCGCTTCTTCTCGGATTCGTTCATTCGTTATCTGGGACGGCAGGGGGAGCGCCTGCGTCCATATATTGGAGATCGTTTTGTCTGCACGAACTGGCCCGACACCAGCTGGTCGGTCGATCTCTATCAGGCGGCGGGAATTCTGGACGTCACCGCGTGGGACAACTATTCGCGGCCGCCCGGACTTGTCGAGTGGCAGGATCAGCTGCACGGCGGCATGCATCACGATATCGCCCGCTGCGCGGGGCCGAACGGCCGTTTTCTCGTCGCCGAGCAAAGCGCGCAGACGCCCGCGCACGCCGATTCAAAAGGCATTCATTTGCAGACCTGGACGGATGTGGCGCACGGCGCGCTGGGGGCCATCTTTTTTGAATGGCGTCCGCCGCTGGGCGGGGCGGAGCAGGGGTATATCTCCGTGCTGCAACTGGACGGCTCGTTCGGCCCGGCCTACGATCAGCATAAGCGTCTCGGCGCGGAGCTGGCGCGTCTGGGAGGCGAGCTGGCGGACGCCGTGACGGACGCCGATATCGCGATGCTGTTCGATTATGAAAACCAGTGGGCGCAGGGATTTCGGGTCGGCCCGGACGGATACGACGCCGAGTTTGTGCGCTGGTACAAAGGTCTCAAGTCTCTGGGCCGCAGTATTGATATTGTCAAACCCGGATCCGATCTTTCCCGGTATCGCCTTGTCGCCGCGCCTGGTCTGCGCATCGTTTCCGAGGAGACCGCGTCGCTGCTAAAGCAATACGTTCAGGATGGCGGGACGCTGCTCCTGAACGTTCAGTCGGGGGCGTACGATCCCACCGGCAAGCTGCGTCCCCTGATGCCTCCCGGAATCTTCGCCGATATCGCGGGTCTTGTGACGCCGGCGTCCGTGGCGAAGCGCAGTATGACCGGAAACCTCCTTCAGGGGCCGACGGATCAGGGGATCGGCGTGAAGTTCGGGGTTCGTTTCGCCGACGGGGCGTCTTTCTCTCCAGAAACGGTCATGGAGGGCGTCGAGCTGCGGGGCGCGGAGTCGATCGCGTTCTTCACCGGCGCGCGGATGGAGGGGCGGCCGGCGATCACCGTCAATCGCGTTGGCTCGGGCTCGGTCTTTTATGTCGCCACCGATTCGCGGGACGGCGGCTTCTATGACGCGCTTGCGCGCGAATGCGGCGGCCGCCTGGGAATAGAACCGCTCTGCGCGGCGCCTCCCGGCGTGGAGGCCGTGAGCCGGCGAACTTCGGACTGGCGATATCTGTTTCTGCTCAATCACACCGACCATCGCCAGGAGGTCTCGCTGCCGTCGCCGGCGGTCGAACTGCTGTCGGAGCGCCGCGTGGAAGGCGCGCTGGTGATGGAAAGTTTTGATGTGGCGGTGCTGAAATGGAAGGCGTGACGATGGGGGCGTGATGGCGGTTGGGACCAAAAGGGCGCGACTCTCGGGTTATCCATTGGCGATGTGGGCGGTCATAGGGTAAACTACCGTATGGCGACTGCGCAATCACACATTTGGCGTATCGAATTGTTCGGCGGTTTGCGCGCGCGTTCCGGGACTCAAACGATCGATCGGTTTCAAACCCAGAAGACAGCCGCGCTGCTCGCATACCTCGCGTTTTATCCCAATCGCCGTCACCTGCGCGAAGAACTGGTCGACCTCCTCTGGCCGGACGCCGAGTCCGAGGCGGGGCGTCACCGGCTCTCGCAGGCCCTGGTTTCCCTTCGCTCTCAGCTGGAGCCGGATGGCGTTCCCAAGAACAGCATTCTGCGCGCCGACCGCCAGACGGTCGGGCTGGATACCTCGGTTGTCACGGATACCGCCGAGTTTGAGGCCGCGCTCTTTTCCTCCAAGAACCAGACCGGAGCGGAAGCCGCGGTCCGTCTTGAGCGGGCGGTGACGCTCTACCAGGGCGACCTGCTTCCCGGGTACTACGAAGATTGGATCATCACCGAGCGCCAGCGGCTTCTGGATATGGCGACCGGCGCCAGCCGCCGATTAGTGGCGCACTACGAAGAAATCAACCAGTTCGAGCGCGCCCTGGATTACGCTCGGCGCGGCCTGGAGATCGATCCCATTTCCGAGGATCTCCATGTCGACTTGATCCGGGTGCTCGCCGCCAGCGGCCAGCGCGCGGCCGCGCAGCGGCACTTCCGTGAGATGGAGCGCATCCTGATCAAGGAACTGGACGAGCCGCCGAGCGCCGCGACCAAGGCCCTGGTCGAGCAGATCCTTCAGAACACCATGGCGGCTCCCCCCGCGCGTCCCGCATCCCGGGTGAAGGAAACGACGCTCCCGTCGCCGCTGACGCGGTTCTTTGGACGCGACGCGGAGATTGCCCAGGCCCAGAGTCTTCTGACCTCCGGCAAGGTGCGGCTGCTGACGCTGACCGGCATTGGCGGCGGCGGCAAAACTCGTCTTGCGGTGGAGATTGCCGGCCGCATCGCCGTCGACTTCTCCAGCGCCGTCTGGTTCGCGCCCCTGGCGGACCTCAGCGACGCCCGTTCGATCCCCAGTGCGATCGCCGAGGCGCTGCGGCTGACGCCCTCGGCGGACACGCCGCCGCTGGACCTGATCGTCACCTCGCTTTCCGCGCAGCCCTCGCTTCTGGTTCTGGACAACCTCGAACACCTGGTGGAGGAAGCCGCGCCGATCGTCCGTGAGCTGCTGGCGCGCGCGCCGTCGCTGACGATCCTTGTCACCTCACGCCAGCGGCTGGGGCTGCAAGGCGAGCGCGAGATCTCCGTTCCCCCCCTGGAATCGCCCGTGGGCTCCTTCAAAACCAACGGCCGCGCGGTCAGCCCGGAACGATTGATGGAGATGGACGCGATCCAGCTGTTTGTCGATCGCGCCCAGGCCGTCCGCCCCGCCTTCAAAGTGACCGCGCAAAACGCCGCCGCCATCGCGCAGCTTTGCGAGCGCCTGGAAGGGATCCCGCTGGTCATCGAGCTTTGCGCCGCCTGGGCTCAGACTCTCACACCCGCGCAGATGCTGACCCAGCTGACGCGCCGTTTCGAGCTTCTGGTCAGCCGCAGCGTCGATATCGCGCCGCGCCACCAGAGCCTGCGCGCGGCGCTGGACTACAGCTACGTGCAGCTGCCCGAGAATTTGCAGCGCTTCTTCGGCCGGCTGTCCGTCTTTCGCGGCGGCTGGACATTGGAATCGGCGGAGGCCGTCGGCGGGTCGAGTTTTGCCGACACAAGCTCTTATGTGATCCTGGAAGCCGTGACGACTCTGCGGGAGCGCTCCTTAATTCTGGCCGATGAGACCGAAGAGGGCGGCGCGTTCCGATATCGGATGCTGGAGACGCTGCGCGAGTTCGCGGCGGAGCAAGTTCCGCCGGACGAACGCGAAGAGCTGCACCGCGCGCACGCCGAATATCTCATGGCTCTAGCGGAAGCGGCGGAGCCGGAGATCGCCGGCGGCGATCAGGCGCCGTGGCTGGAGCGTATGGAGGCCGAGCACGACAACTTCCGCGCGGCGATGCACTGGGCGCTGGAGAGCGAATCCGCGGAGATCGGCCTGCGCCTCGCCGGCGCGCTGGCGTACTTCTGGGAGGCGCGCGGGTATCTGGGCGAGGGGCAGGAGTGGCTCGAGAAGCTGCTGGCGCTGCCGCAGGCGACATCCGACTCGCTGCGCCGCGTGCGCGCGAATGCGCTCACCGGGCGCGGGTATCTCATGCGCAATCAAGGCGCGTCCGCCGGGATTGACGCCGTGATGGAGGAGGCCCTGCGCTTGTGGCGCGCGATCGGCGACGACCATGGCCTCGCCGTCACGCTGCAAGTGCTGGCGACCCTCGCCTATTCTCGGGAAGACTGCGACCTGGCCCGCGTGTATCTCGAAGAAGGCCTGGAGCTCTCCCGCAAGCTTGGCGACCCGATGCTGGTAGCCCAGGCGATGCTCAATCTTGGGAATATCGCGCTGGAGCAGGCGGAGTTCCCGGAGGCGCTGGAGTTTTATTCCGACAGCCTGGAGATCTTCCGGGCCGCCAGAAACCGTGTCCGGATCGCGCATGTCCTCAACAACATGGGCCTCGTGGCGCGCTTTCAGGAGGATTATCCGAGGGCGTTCACGCTGCTCCAGGAATCGCTTGAGACCGGCATTGAGCTGACCGGCCGCGCCGCGAACGCCACCACCTTGCTCAATCTGGGAACGCTCTACCGGCTCGACGGCCAGTTCGCCCTTGCGCGCGCCACGCTATCGGAAGCCGTGATGGTCGCGCAGGAAGTGGGCGAGCGCCGGCTTCTGGCGTATGTGATCAAAGAACTCGGCCACCTCGCGTGCGTCGAGCATAAGTTCAGTGAAAGCGTGCGCCTCCTCTCCATCTCGGAAAGCATGCGAAAAACGCTGGCCCTCTCCTTCAAGCCCGCCGACCCCGTCGAGCTAGAGCGCGACCTCGCCCTTGCCCGTGAAGCCCTCGGCGAAGCGGCGTTCAACGCCGCCTGGAGCGCCGGCGCGCGCCTCACCCTCGCCCAAGCGTTTGACGAGGCGCTCAAGCAGGCTCAATCTCCACAATAAGCGCGTTCACCGCGCAATCAACGGAAAAACCTCAAGGACGCCTGCATTTCTGAGAAATCTTTGAGGTTTTTTTGATCTCAATTCCCTATAATAGCGCACGTTCTCTTTTTCAGGCGAATGAGACAATATTAGTATTAAAATAGGTCTTTTTGCATGAATTGTTATCTATGCAAAACCTATCTCCACTGTCTGTTCTCCGAGAAGAGGGAATAATCGGAAACGGTTACGGCTAATATAGCACTTTTAAAATGTCGAAGTTGTTGCTAAACTGAAGGGAGCCCAACATGTCTCAGCAATCTCGTTTGCGCGGATTTACGCTCATTGAGCTGCTCGTCGTCATCGCCATCATCGCGATTCTCGCGGCGATCCTTTTCCCTGTCTTCGCCAAGGCTCGTGAGAAGGCACGGCAGATTAGTTGCGCCAGTAATATGCGCCAGATTGGTCTCGGCCTCGTTCAGTATGTTCAGGACTATGACGAGCGCATGGTGCTGCGCTCGAACGGTGATGGCGTGGCCTGGCCGCAATCGCTTCAGCCCTATATGAAGAGCCAGAATGTCTTCCAGTGCCCCTCCAATCCGCGAAAAGATCAGCCCATGTATAGTGATGACGGGAACACGATCGGACGAGCTTCATACGAGGCGAGCTTCCAGGGCGGAATTCAGGATTATCATCCCGACGCCACTCCTCCGGAAGGAGCTATCTCCCTGGCCCAGTACTCCTCGCCGGCTCAATGCATTGTCGTGACCGAAACCACGGCGCGCTATTCAGACTTCAATGTGGACGCGGGATGTCCCAGTGTTTGGTGTTACGACGCCGCACAGTATCCGACCTACAATGTCGGAACCGTATTTTCGGGGCATACCGGAATGTCCAACTATCTGTTCGCGGATGGTCATGTGAAGATCTACAAGCCACTTTTGACGATTGCCGTAGCCGATAACGGCGCCGGCAGCTCCACTCTTTGGCGTTATGACGGCCAAACATTCGTTGACGGACAGGCAAGCACGCCTTATCCCGAGCCGACGCCCACCCGCGCCGCACAGCTGCTCACCTTCGCCGCAAGCCTTTACAAATAGCTTCCATTGGTTGTGAGCTTCTGGCAAGCGAATATCTGTCCATGAAAATGAGCCCCCTTCCTTAATCAAGGCAGGGGGCTTCTTGTCGTAAAACTTACCCTGAGGCGAAAAAGACGCACGGTGAATGCTTCGCAGCTTATGAGGATCCACATCAATTACATTCTTCTTTCATTGTTATTTTTGATATATTTGCTAATGAAAGCGCTTACTTTTGGGTTTTTTTGCGGAAAACGACAAATATACCGGGTTTTTTATATAAAACTGATCCATTTTTGACAATTCTTTGAGAGTCGGATAGTAGAATGCATACCAATAGTGATTTCGTTCTTATCATCACTATTGAATTCCATTATCTCCTCTCGTCGCCACTGCTGCCGACGTCGTTCTTTTGTTACCGAAAGGAAAACGTCATGTCACAGCGCAAATCTCGTGGTTTTACTCTTATTGAATTGCTCGTCGTCATCGCCATCATAGCGATTCTCGCGGCGATCCTTTTCCCTGTTTTCGCCAAGGCCCGTGAAAAGGCCCGGCAGAGCACCTGCGCCAGCAATATGAAGCAGATGGGGCTGGGCATTCTTCAGTACGTCCAGGATTACGACGAGAAGATGATCCCGCGCACGGTTGTTTATGACGGCCTGGATCACGTCTGGACGCAGCTGATGCAGCCATACATCAAGAACCAGAATATCTTCCAGTGCCCCTCCAACCCGCGCAAAGACCAATATTTCTGCTGCCAGGCGGCGGGATCCGTTGTCGCGCACGCCTCTTACGCCGCGAGCTTCCAGGGCGGCATCCAGGATGTCAATACTGGCGATCCGGGCTTTTCGTATCCCACTTACGATTCTCCGGCGCAGGTCATTGATATTCTCGAATCGACGGCGAAGTATGCGGACTTCAATGTGGACGCCGGCGCGGACACGATTTTCAGCTATTACACCACGGACCCTAACCTCGATTATGGCTGTCTGTTCTCCGGCCACAGCGGCATGTCGAATTTCCTATTCGTTGACGGCCACGTCAAGGCGTACCATCCGCTGCAAACATTGGATAAGACGGACGGCGGCGGCAACGATGTGAACCTGTGGCGTTTTGACAACGACACATTCATCCACCACCAGCAATTGGACGCCGCTGCTGGGATCGGCCCCGCCGAGCCGACTCCGACCCGCGCTTACTCGGTCCTGTCGTATGCCGAAAACCAGTTCAAATAAGTCGTGATCTTACGCCGTAGAAGGCGGGTCGAACTTATTACCGGGATCAGCCCTCCAAGTCTAAATTTAGACTTGGAGGGCTTTTTCTTTGCGAATGTCTGCATGAAAACACGAAATATATTATTTCAATAATTTAGACCATAATTATGCCTGTTTAACATTTTCGTACAATAAGTAGACCGGGTAATTGTCCCAAAACCATCATTAAAGGCATCATTGCTAATTATATAAAATGCCGTTTATATTAGAAAATCATTGATAAACATCGATAAATTAACTTTATGCCCCTCTGTTATTTTTATATAAAACTCACGATTTTTGATATTTGTTTGATTTTATACTGGTACAATATTGCCGCCAACGATGAACCAAAAATCATCGTTGGACTTAATAGTCTTCGTTCGTCGCCATTGCTGCCGACGTCGTTCTTTTGTCACCGAAAGGAAAGCGTCATGTCACAGCATAAGTCTCGTGGTTTCACTTTGATCGAATTGCTCGTTGTGATCGCAATAATCGCGATTCTCGCGGCGATTCTCTTTCCGGTCTTCGCCAAAGCACGTGAGAAGGCGCGGCAAATTGCCTGCGTCTCGAATCTCAAGCAAATCGGCCTCGCTCTTGTCCAGTACACTCAGGATTACGACGAGACGCTGCCGCCGCGGTCCAACGGCATTGGAAACGCTTGCTTCCTTCTCAATGCTTATGTCAAGAGCAAAGACATGTGGAAGTGTCCTTCCAATCCTCGCGGATATTCACTTCAGCATTACTATCCCGTTGATGATGTCGCGGACGGCAACGACCTCTTCCCGGTAGGATACGCGGCAAACCAGAACCGAGCAAACGGGGTTGGAGCGCCTTTCGGCGATATTGGCGCCCCCACGCCCGATGGATCCCCGTCTCCCGTCGCCATTGCCGTGCTTACCGCCCCGGCCTCCACGATCGCCTGGGTCGAGAGCACAGCCTATACGAGCGACTATAACGTGACGCTGGATTCCGGCGGTTTCTTCCGCCAGCCCAGCAGCACCCAGTATTACGGTCACCTATACGCGGGGCACACCGGGCAGAGCAACTTCCTGTTCTGCGACGGTCATGTCAAGTCCATGAATCCGTTAAACACCATCAACGAGTGCGATGCGGCGTCCTGTACTCCGACACGCACAAACCTGTGGGACAACGACAACTCTCCGCTCAAGGGCAACGACTTCACTCAGGCCCAGTTGAACCTGCAATACTCGGTTTCGCAGCCCAATTAGTGTATTTCCGGCGCTATGCGATAGAAAGCATAGCGCCAGAGAGTTAAAGATAAGGCAATTCGCGGACGGCGGAGCGACTTTTTCCGCCGTCCATTTTCGTTTGACTTCTTTGTCTCGCATCGATAGACGTATAGGCAATCATACAAGCATATTATTCATAAGGATATGGTCAGTATCGCTGAAACCATACCGTTCACGATTGATCGTATTTTTGTACAATAAGTATTCATTCATTAGGTCTTGATGAGCGATTTGTGAGACATACTATGATCGCGAATAACGCAGATAATCGTCAATAAATATCAATATTTCGGTATGCTCTTTTGCTTAAGATTTTATATAAAACTGATATTATTTTGACGCTTGTTTGATAATCAGCCGGTACAATACAGCCAACAATGATGAACCAAACATCATTGTTGAACTCAATAATCCTCGTTCGTCGCCATTGCTGCCGACGTCGTTCTCTTGTTACCGAAAGGAAAACGTCATGTCACAGCGCAAATCTCGTGGTTTTACTCTTATTGAATTGCTCGTCGTTATCGCCATCATAGCGATTCTCGCCGCCATTCTCTTCCCAGTCTTCGCGAAAGCTCGTGAGAAAGCTCGCGCCATCTCTTGCGTATCCAATCTGAAGCAGATCGGTATTGCGCTCGTCCAGTACACCCAGGACTATGACGAGACGCTTCCGCCTCGCTCCAACGACATTGGAACCGCGTGCTTCTTGCTGACCTCCTATATGAAGAGCAAGGATGTTTGGAAGTGTCCTTCGAACCCACGTGGTTACTCCCTTCAGCATTACTTCCCCATTGATGATGTCGCGGATCCCAACGACCTCTTCCCCGTGGGCTATGCGGCTAACCAGAACCGCGCCAACGGTGTCGGCGCTCCGTTTGGTGATGTTGTCTCCCAGGTTGGCCTTGCGCAGCTCGTTGCTCCCGCCTCGACAATTGCCTGGGTTGAGAGCACTTCTTACACGAGCGATTACAACGTGACGCTGGATTCGGGCGGCTTCTTCCGCCAACCCAGCAGCACCCAGTATTACGGTCACTTGTACGCCGGGCACGTCGGCCAGAGCAACTTCCTGTTCTGCGACGGTCATGTCAAGTCCATGAATCCGTTAAACACCATCAATGAGTGCGATGCGGCGTCCTGTACTCCGACACGCACAAACCTGTGGGACAACGACAACTCTCCGCTCAAGGGCAACGACTTCACTCAGGCCCAGTTGAACCTGCAATACTCGGTTTCGCAGCCCAACTAATCTATGATCATGGGGTGAGGAATTTACCGATCTCATAGCGCTGAGTGTATCTCATAGAGAGGACGCCGGGAAGAATCCTTTCCGGCGTCCGTTTTTATGACTTAGCAATGCCTGGACGGCGAAATGTCCGTCTCAATGATAACGATGTCTATGGTACTTCGACAAGGATGACTACTTCGTGAAAAAGCTTCTTCCCTTTCTTTTCGCAGCCGTGATGGCGGCCCTGCTGGCTGGATGCAGCCAAGAGCAAAAACCGCCGCCGCCGCCGCCAGGGCTGATCATACCGCGCACTCCGGCCTCCGCATCAAACAGTACTCCAAATCAGAGCGGCGCGAAATCCAGTAACTAAATATCCAGCAGTTGAAAACGGTATCGGCGTATTGCGTTCGTAATGCGCCATGCCCGTCACTCTCAAAAAGCTGTAAATATCCTGAAAATAACTTCGAGCGTCAGATCAAAATTTTTTGAACGTTTCTTGAAGCCGCATCAGTACAATAAGGACAGTCTCGAACGAATACTGTCGCCATTGCCGCCGACGCCGTTTTTCCCAGCTGTAAAGGAATGCGTCATGACCGGCCCACTCAAACCTCGCCCTTTTGTTGTGATCGAACTGCCTCGACTGGACCGCTCCGGCGGTGATCCTCAGTACGACGCCGTTCCTTGTCTGCGCCGCAGCCGGCGCTGTGAACCGTCGCGGCTGCGACGGCTGCCTGCTCCCTGCGGGGCGGCGGAGTCGCCCCGGCCGCGGATCCGTTTGCTGCCGGGAATGTCCCCCACGCGTCGCTCAGGACGATGATGCTTTATGATTGAAACCACCGCGTTCGCCATTCCGGCGCTGCTTTCCGCCGCATGTTTGTTCTGGTCGGACGGCTGGTCGAAAGGCCAAACGCCGGCGGGACAGGTTGTCTGCCATGGCGATAGTCTCACCTTTGGCGAGAATGCTGCGAAGAGGCAGGGGACCGCGAGCGGCGTGGCCTATCCGGGCGTCCTCGCTTCCCGCCTGGGCGCCGGGTGGAAGGTGACCAGCCTGGGGCGCCCGGGGTGGACGATCGGGCAGCTCGCCGAGGAGGCCGCGCTTCACGTGGACACGCTCTATAATTCCAAACTGCCGGAGAATGTGCTGATTGTCTTCGGCGGCGCGAACGATCTGGGAGGCGCTCGCATGAGCGCGTCGCGGGCGTTGGAAAACATGGAAGAATATTGCAGGGCGCGGAAGGCCGCGCATCCCTGGAAGATCCTGGTGGCGACGCCGCCGATGGCCGTTGATCCGAGCGTCTGTCCGCCGGATTTCAACGATCAGATGCTGGAATACGGGGAGTTGATTCGCGGCGGCTGGCGGCGGTTCGCCGACGGGATCGTCGATGTGCAGGCCGATCCGCGCCTGGGGGCGCCGGGATGCGAGCGCGACAGCCGTTATTTCAACCCTCAGGATTTGACGCACTTGACCGACGCCGGTTATGAAATTATTGGTGACGAAGCGGCGAAGGCGGTGGCGCGGATCAGCGGTCACGCGCCCGTGGCCAAATGAAAGACAGCAGACGATGAACGCACTCGCAGCAACGGTGGTTTTCGAGGATATTTTGGAGGCGCGCAAGCGCATCGCGGACGCCATTTACGACTCGCCCTGTCCGCGCTCCGTGCCGCTGTCGGAAGTGACGGGTTCTGATGTCTACTGCAAGCTCGACTACCTCCAGCGCACTGGCAGCTTCAAGGAGCGCGGCGCGCGCAACGCCCTGATGCAGCTGACTCCCGAGCAGCGCGCGCTGGGAGTTGTCGCCGCGTCGGCCGGCAATCACGCGCTTGGCCTCGCTTACCATGGACAGCTGCTCGGGATCACCGTCAACGTCGTCATGCCGAAGTTCGCGCCGCTGGTCAAAGTGAGCACATGCCGGCGTTTGGGCGCGAACGTGATTTTATTCGGCGACGACTTCACCCAGGCGCGCGATAAAGCGATGGAGATGTCGCGCGTCGAGGGAAAGACCTATGTCCCGGGGTTCGATGACGCCGCCATCGTCGCCGGCCAGGGGACCATGGGCTTGGAGATTCTGGAGCAGGTCCCGGATGTCGAGGCGATCGTCATCCCAATAGGCGGCGGCGGCTTGATCGCCGGGATCGCCCTGGCGGTCAAAACGCTTCGTCCCGAAGTACGCATCATCGGGGTCGAGCCCGTGAACTCGCCGTCGTTCGCCGCCGCGCTCAAAGCCGGCCATACGGTCGCCGTTCCCTCGAAGGCGACCGTAGCCGACGGTCTGGCGGTTCCGGAGCTTGGTCGTCTGCCCTTTGAGATCGCCCGCCATCTCGTGGACGAAGTCGTGAGTGTCACCGAGGATGAGCTGGCGCTGGCGATTCTGCGACTGGCGGAACTGGAGAAGGCGGTCGTGGAAGGCGCCGGCGCGGCGCCGCTCGCGGCGTGTCTCGCCCAAAAGATCCCGTCGGTGCTCGGCAAAAAGATCGTGCTGACCCTCTGCGGCGGCAATATCGACCCGAGCGTCCTGTGCAAAGTGATCGAAAAGGGCCTCGTCGCCGACGGCCGCCTGTGCCGCTTCACCGCCTCGATCAGCGACAAGCCGGGCGGCCTTTCGGAGTTTACGGCGTTGGTCGCCTCCACGGGGGCCAGCGTCAAGGAGATCACCCACGAGCGCGCCTTCGCCGGCGGCGACGTCTCGGCGGTGCAGGTGCTGTGCGTCGTGGAGACACAGGACCGCGAGCATATCCGAAGACTTTACAGCCTCCTGCGCGAAAAGGGAATCGTCTTCTATCAGAACCGCCTGGAGCAAGACGCCCCAGCGTTGTGACGGTTCACCGGGATCACACAAGAAAGTCCGCCATGAATATCTTATTTTGTTCCGACGGGTTTAGCGCGGGCCGCCGGGCGCTGGAGGAGGAGCTTTCGGAGCACACGATCTTGCGCTGCCATCCGAGCGAGCTCAGGGACTCCCTGCGCGATGTGGATGTGATCGTGCCGTGCGTCTCCAAAATCGGCCGCGATGTGATTGAGGCTGGGACATTCGGCATGGTCCATCAGTTTGGGCGCGGGCTGGACGGCGTCGATATTCCCGCCGCCACGGACAACGGCGTCTGGGTCGCCAATGTCTCCACCGAATTCGGCAACGCGGACAGCGTCGCCGAGCACGCCGTGATGTTTATGCTCGCGCTTTCGAGACGGTTGCCGGAGATGCACGCCGCGCTGGCGGAGCGGCGTATCTCCGAACCTGCGGGGCGCTCGCTGTTCGGCAAGACGGTCTGCATCATCGGTCTGGGCGCGATCGGAGTGGAAGTGGCCAGCCGCCTGAAGACGTTCCGGATGCGTATTCTCGCCGTGCGACGCCAGCCGGAACTGGGGGCGCCGGAGGACGCCGGCGTGGAAAGCGTTCACGGCATGGAAGATTTACCGGCAATCCTGGAACAATCCGATTATGTTGTGCTCTGCGCGCCCTACCGCCCGGAGCTGCGCTGCCTGATCAATCGGGAGACGCTGGCGCACTTCAAGCCCGGCGCGTTTCTGATCAATGTCGGGCGCGGCGGCCTGGTGGACGACGAAGCGCTCGCCGAGGCTTTAAAAAGCGGCCATGTGGCCGGCGCCGGGCTGGACGTCTTTTGGGAGGAGCCCGTCGATCCGAACCATCCGCTGCTCCAGTACAACGTGATCGCCACGCCGCATGTCGCGGGCATCACCGACACCGCCTGCTGGGCGCTCGCCACCGCCCTGTCTGAGAACGTTCGCCGCTTTGAGCGCGGGGAGGCCCCCCAGAGCGCCGCCAACGCGCCGATTTCGCCTCGGGGACCGGTGCGTCCCCTGGCGCTGCTTTGAACATCAGGAGACCGTTTTGTTAGACCACGCCCCCGCCGCGCCGCGCGCCATTTCGCCGTTCGCCGGCGATTCGTCCGTCGAGCGCCGGACTCAGGAGCTCGGCAAGAAACTATTGATGGACCTCCAGCGCCAGGAGCGCGGCGGCGGATTGCAGGACCGCCTTTACGGCGCCATGATGGGGATCGCGATGGGCGGCGGCGATGCGACGAAAACGGAGATGTTCCGATTTGTCGACGTGCTGCCGGCGCTGAAGACTCCCGAAGCCGTCACGACGCACTTGAACGAATATCTCCTGAAGCCCGCCGTCACGCTGCCTGCCGGCGCGTCCTCGGTCCTTCGCTTTGGCGGACGCTCGGCGTTCACGCGCCGTTTGATGTCCGCCGCCGTCCAGCAGGGGACACGCATGATGGCCCGGCGCTTTATCGCCGGCGCCGACGCGCAGGAGGCGCTCGGCGTCGTCGAAGGGCTGCGCCGCCAGAACCTCGCGTTCACCATGGACCTGCTCGGCGAAGCCGTCACCAGCGAGGCCGAGTCGCTGGCCTACCAGAAAAAGTATCTGACGCTGCTCACCGACCTCGCGAAACTGACGGCCCGCTGGCCCGCGCGTCCTATCTTGGAGGCCGCGCCCTTCGGCGGCGTCCCGCGCGTCAACGTCTCCGTCAAGCTCTCCGCCCTTTACGCCCGATTCGATCCCATGGCCGCCGAAGCGACCTCCGAAGCCGTGAAGGAGCGTCTGCGGCCGATCCTGACGCTGGCGCGCAAAACGGGAGCGTTCGTCAACGTGGACATGGAGCAGCACGATTTTCGGGGCATCACGCAGCGCATCTTCCAGGAAATCTTGTGCGAGGATGAATATAAAGACTGGCCGGATGTCGGCATCGTCGTCCAGGCCTATTTGACGCGTTCGAGCGAGGACTTGGTCGCCTTGCGCGACTGGGCCGAGCAGCGCGGGACGCCCGTCTGGGTGCGTCTGGTGAAGGGCGCCTACTGGGACTATGAGACGATCATCGCCGCCCAGCGCGGCCATGGCATTCCGGTTTACCAGAACAAACCCGAGACCGACGCCAACTACGAGCGCTGCGCGGCCTTTTTGATCGAGAACTGGCGCACGTTGCGTCCGGCAATCGCCTCGCACAATGTCCGATCGGCCTCGCATGCGCTGGCGCTCGCCGAAGCCGTCAAAGCACCAAAAGGGGCGGTCGAATTTCAAGTCTTGTACGGCATGGGCGAATCGCTTGGCCGGGCGCTCGTCGCCCAAGGGCAGCGTGTCCGCGTTTATGTCCCGTTCGGCGAACTGCTGCCGGGTATGGCGTATCTCGTCCGGCGACTGCTGGAGAATACCTCCAACGATTCGTTCGTGAAGAAGCTGTCGGATCACGCCGATGTCGCCGCGCTGCTGGCCCCGCCATCGGCGGTCGTCACGCCCGCCCGCCCCGTCCTGACGCTTTCCAATTCCTCCCAGACATTCGTCAACGATCCTGAGACAGACTTCGCCGTTCCGGAGAATCAAGAACGGATGCAAAAGGCGCTGATAGCCGTCCGCAGCGAGCTCGGTCTGACTGTGCCGATTGTGATCGGCGGCAAGCGCGAATCCTCGGAAGAGACGATCGACCGCGCCGATCCCTCCGACACAAGCCGCATCGCCTCTCGTATGTCCTGCGCGACTCGGGATCAGACCGAGCGCGCCCTTGTGTCCGCCGCCGCCGCGTTCCCCGCCTGGCGCGACACGCCGCCGTCCGAGCGCGGCGCCCTGCTGCGCCGCACGGCTCAAGAGCTTGAAAAGCGTCGATTTAAGATCGCCGCCTGGCAGGTTTACGAGGTTGGCAAGCCTTGGCGCGAGGCCGACGCGGATATCGCTGAAGCCATCGACTTCTGCGTCTACTATGCCGACGAGATGGAGCGCATGACCGCCCCGCGCCGCCGTGACATCCCCGGCGAGTGGAACAGCTACATCTACGATGGGCGTGGTCCCGCCGTGATCATCGCCCCCTGGAACTTCCCGCTGGCGATCCTGACCGGCATGGCCGTCGCTGCTCTTGTCACCGGCAACCCCGTCATTCTCAAGCCCGCCGAGCAGTCGTCGCGCGTCGGCTACTTTCTGATGGAGGCGCTCGAAGCCGCCGGCGTTCCGGCGGGCGTGGCGAACTTCCTGCCCGGCGTCGGCGAAACAATCGGCCCGGTCCTGGTCAGCGACCCGCGCGTCGCCCTGATCGCCTTTACCGGCTCGAAAGATGTCGGCCTGTCTATCATCAAAGCCGCCGCCGAAACGCCGCCCGGCCAGCGTGAGATCAAGCGCGTGATCGCCGAGCTCGGCGGCAAAAACGCGATCATCATCGACGAAGACGCCGACCTCGACGAAGCGGTCCTGGGCGTCCTCGCCTCGACCACCGGCTTCTCCGGCCAGAAATGCTCCGCCTGCTCCCGCGTCATTGTGGTCGGCTCCGCCTGGGAGGCGTTCCAGTCCCGTCTCGCCGAAGCCGTCAAAAGCATCCGAATCGGCCCCGCCGAAGATCCCGCGACCACGATGGGCCCCGTTGTAGACGAAGCCTCCCGCGAGCGCGTCCAAAAGTACATCGCCATCGGCAAGACCGAAGCCCGCCTCCTAGCTCAAGCCAATGTCCCCGCCCACTTAGAAGATGCGGGCAACTATGTCCCCGCCGCCGTCTTCTACGACTGCCAGCCCGAAGGACGTCTTTGTCGCGAAGAGATCTTCGGCCCCGTCCTCGCCGTCCTGCGCGCCCCCAATCTGGACGAAGCCCTAACCATGGCCTCCGACTCCCCCTACGCCCTTTCCGGCGGCTTCTACTCACGCTCCCCGGCCAACATCGAGCGCATCCGCCGCGAATTCCGCGTCGGCAACCTCTACATCAACCGCAAAATCACCGGCGCCCTCGTCGACCGCCAACCCTTCGGCGGCGCCGCAATGTCCGGCGTCGGCTCGAAGGCGGGCGGCCCGGATTATTTGCTTCAGTTTGTGGTTCCGAGGACGATTACGGAATCGGTGATGCGGCGTGGGTTTGCGCCGGAGGCGGGGTAGGGCGTAGCCCCTATTCCCCCGGCGCTTTAGCGCGCCTCGCCCCTGGCAAACCCACCCCGGCCCTTCGGGCCACCCCTCCCGCAACGGCTAAGCTTGTATCACATCTTTTGGGTGTGTACGAAATTGACGCAGAATATGGGATCCTAATATCGGAGGAACAACGATGTTAGGATCCGGGTGGGCCGAAAACGAAATTCAGGGGACAAAGTTTGGCGATGAGCGCTTCCGCCGTGTCATGGGGGAGACGCTGGAGGCAAAGTTTTCTCAACCCAACGTCAGCTTTTCCACGATGTGCGGCAATGCTTTGAGACAATCGGCGGGACGTCTATTACGCCACCCAGAAACCAATGCGACGGATCTCCTGGAGGGACACCGACAAGCAACTCTGCAGCGATGCCTGGGAGAGAAAACCATTGTCGTTGCCCAGGACACCAGTTCCTACAATTATTCCACCCACTACGCCACCGAAGGGCTGGGGCCGATCAATGACTCGAAAAAGGCGATGGGCATTCATCAGCATTCCGCGCTGGCGATGACACCCGACAGACTTCCGCTGGGAGTGGTGGAGGCTCACTTTTGGGCGCGTCCCCTGGAGAAGCAAGCGGCGGCGCAGCGACGCAAAAAGCCCATTGAGGAGAAGGAAAGCCATCGCTGGCTGCGAACGGCGAAACATGTGGAGCAGCTCTTTGAACCCCACCTTCGCCAAGGAGGAGAGGTGGTCGTGGTCGCGGACCGGGAAGCGGATATCTTCGACCTGCTAGCACAAGAGCGTGCTTCGGGACTGGAACTGATTATCCGCGCCGCTCACCCCCGCACTGTTAAAGTGATGGATGGGGAGGTGGTGGACCGTTCGGAGGGCGCCACGAAAGAACCGGCCTATTGTTCTCTTCTGGTAGCGGCTCAGCAGGGAAACGTCCTGGGCCACTATACGCTTCGTGTTCCTGGACGGGCCCAGGCTCAAGATCGTGACGCCACGATGGAGATGCGCCATTGCCGTGTGGAGGTTCAGCCGCCCAAAGCCGGTGTGGGACATGAGGAGAAAGCCGTTCCGATCCAAGTGGTAAGCGCTCGGGAGATCGTCCCTGAGGGAGATCCCCATGCCCCTTTGGAATGGATCATGATCACCACTGTGAATGTGACCGATATGGCGTCGGCGCGGCGTGTCCTGGATCTTTATACGTGTCGTTGGGAGATTGAGCGATTTCATTTTACGCTCAAATCGGGCTGCCAAGCCGAGCGTCTTCAGATGGACGATTTAGATACTCTTTGCAATACGCTCTCGCTTTACCTGGTGGTTGCCTGGCGATTATTATATGTGACGCATTTGGCGCGTGTGATGCCCGAAATCCGCGCCGACCAGATTATGGATACAACCGAGCTTGCCATTCTCAATCAGCAGAGCCGTACTCCGATCACGACGATTTCGCAGGTGGTGACGGCCATCGCGCAGCTTGGGGGCTTTGAGCCCTACAAAGGCGGCCCGCTTCCTGGGGTGAAAGTGCTCTGGAATGGGCTCAGAAAGCTCGACTCCATGGCGGCTGGATGGAGGCTCGCCATGGAGTCGATCAGAACCCAAAATGTGATACAAGCTTAGCCGCAACGGGAAGGGTTATTTCAGAGTGTGTTATCGCAGACGACTCTCGTAAAAGGCAATCTTACTCACCCTTCCCGTCGGCGGGAGGGGTCGGCCGAAGGCCGGGGGGGGGGTTGCCAGGGGCGAAGCCGGGAAAGGGGGAGTCGAAATTTACTTCGACGGGGGGATGGGGCAATCCACCTCCGCCGCAAACGCCAGCCCCGGGTCGCCTCGCCGCGCCATCGTCGCGCACAGTGTTTTCAAACTCGGCGTCAGCTTCTGCACGGACTTCTTCCCATCCACCACAAACGTGATCGGTTTGTCGAACGACACCAACCGGCTGTCCAGCAGCACGGTGGCTGAGGTCACGCTGGGCGTTGTCGTGACGGTCACCTGGTTGTCACGGCACGTCGCATCGATCTCTTTGGTTTTGCCGGGATCGTTGGTGTGGATCCAGAAGAAGTCGCGGATGACGTCGTCGGTCATGAGCCAGGTGAGTTCGCGCGGGGCGGCGTTGCGGGTGGCGTAGGCCATGTCGGCGATTTTGTCGCGGTCGGGGAGGGCGGGGTGTTCGACGCCTTCCATGATCTGGACGCCGACGGGGAAGACATCGTGGCGGCTTCCCCGCGCGGCGTTGACGTCGTCCATAAACTTGTGGGTTCGGTCAAGGCGTCCGTAGGCGTTGTCCAGGCCGGCGGCCATGACGGTGAAGACGGTGTTGCGCAGGGTTTGCGGGACGGTTTCGCCATCGGTGACCGCGCCGGCCGAGGCGTGGATCGCGGCAAAGAGATCGGGTTCTTTTGGGCCGATGGCGTAGGCGCCGTAGCCGCCGTGCGAGTAGCCCATGAGGAAGACTTTGTTGGGATCGATGTCGCCGAAGAGCAAAAACTGCTGACGGAGGTTGGCGACGAGCGGATAGACGTAGTTATCGTAGAAGCCGTTCCAAGTGTCGTTAGGCGCGCGCAGGGCGAGGTATTTGTAACCGCCCGCCGCTTCAGGATGGTCCTTGTAGTGGGTTTTCATGATCTCCCACTGGCTGTCATTCATCTCCTTGGGGCCGCTGCCGCCGCCGTGCATGGCGATATAAAGCGCCCAGCCGTTCGCGGGGCGCGTTCCGACGGTCTTGACGGTGTAGGGGCTGAGATACTCGCCGAATGTCGCCTGGTTGGCGTCGAAGTCGCGCTTCATCGCCGCATGGATCGGCGCATCTTTGTAGGCGTCCCATACGAGCTGCCGCACGGCCGGCTCATCTTGCTTGAGGGCCAAGTCCAGCGTTTTCGGGAATGCCCAGTGGATCTGCGTGTTCGTCGGCGCGGCGAAGTACGCGTCCAGCGCCGTCTTGAGCTGAGCGATGGCGGCGTCGCTCAGCGTTTTGACGGCGGGCGCGGCTTCCAGATGGATTTCGGACTTCTCCTCGGCCTCGTCGCCGGCCACGAATGGCTCAGAGATCGTTTTCCCCTCGTAAACGACGGTGACCTCATACGAGTGCTTGCGCGGGACATCGAAGGTGAGGTAATTGTTGCGGTCGGCGTTTTCGCCCATGCTGGTTCCGGTCCAGACCACCGCGCCGTTGGTGATATCGCGCATCGTGACATCGGCGGCGGCGCGCTTGCCTGCGGGATTCAGCACGGAGACAAAGACATGCGTCTTGTCCGCCGCGATAGGCGCGGCCGGCGTCGCCGATGCGTAGCGCGATGTGACGTTGACGGCATGGACCCACTGAATCTTCGGATCCCACACAAGGGGGAATGCGAGTCCGGTTTTCTGGAAACTGCTGGCGTAGATCGCGTAATCCCGTTCATTGGCCTTCGCCTTCGCCGCGTCGCCCACGAACCAGCCACGGTCCAGGCCCTGCGGATCGGGCTCGGCGGCTCCGGTGAAGCGCCACTGGGTCCCGTCCCAGATTTCAACCCAGGTATGGTTGCCGCGCCCGTCGGCCCAGAGCGGCGTCCCCACAACGCGGGCCGGGACGCCCACCGCGCGGCAGGCGTCCACCAGGAGAATCGACAGGCCGCTGCATGTCGCCACGCCGCTCGCAATCGTCTCCGTCGGCGCCTGATCCGGGCGATGCCGCTCCGTGGAGTACTTGACCTTCACCAGCGGAAAAAGCTTCCGATTGATCGCCTGCGCGGCGTCGCCCAGAGTACCGACGCCCGCGATCAGCGGCGCCGACAGCTCCCGCAGCTCCTTGCGCGACCCATCGCGCTCCTCATTGAGGCTGGCGTAGGGCAGCACGTCATTCAAAAAGACTGCCTTGGGAATCTGATCCCGCCAGGGCGAATGATCCCAGGCGTCATACGCCAGCGCGACATTTTTGAGCAAAAAGCCGCTCGTCAGGGTCCGCAGATCTCGCCTGGGCATATTCGCGATCAGAAACTCCATCCCCTCGCGCTGTGCGGCTGGCGTCTGATTCAGCGCATCCGCCAGTTCGCCTTGATTCTCCCCCGCGTCCGCGAGCGCCTGCGTCACGGCGGGCGAATACCACGACTGCGCCGATTCGAACGCAGGCGCCTCGGCGCGCGCGGGCTGGACGGCGCCGCCGGCCAGCAGGAGCGCGGCGGCGATGGGGAGGTAGGATGGTTTGTTGTGGGGAGGTTTCATGGCGTGTTTTTTTGTGTGATATTGGCAAGAGCAAGAGGCCCTCACCCGGCGCTTCGCGCCACCCTCTCCCAATCTTAGGAGAGGGTTAAGAGGAAGATTAAGATTTGGATCAAAGATCCTCAAAACAAAAATTCTGACTCCCCCTCTCCCAGAATTGGGAGAGGGGGCCGGGGGTGAGGGCTCCTTCCCCTACTTCTCTTCCAATATCTCAATCCCATTAATCTTCGCGTTCTGATCCGGACTCCCCGCCGCCGCCGAGATCCGAATCCGGATCTTGCCGTCCGCATCGGGCGCGATTCCGGTGAACTCCTTGACCAGCGCCTTGTTCGCGCCGACTTCTTTAAAGATGTCCAGATTCGTCAGCACGGGCTGGTCGTTGATGTGGACGTCCTCGATCCGTTCGCCGACGCTGCTGTCGAAGATTTCGTCGAAGTGCAGGCGGATGGTGTACTTGCGGTCTTTGGGGACCGTGTAGGCATACGTGAAGTTGTCGGAGTATCGCTCGCTCTGGTAGACGCCGATGGGGGCGGCGTTTGGGGCGCTGGCGTCGATCGTCACGCTGGCATCCCCGTTGGTCGAGCCTTCCGTCATATTCGGGTCGGGGAGGAAGTTGCCGATGGGGTCGTCGCTGCCGGCGGCGACTCGGATCGGAAGAGTCAGGGCGGGGAAGGTCGTGGGCGCCGGCGCGGGCAGGGGGGCGTAGGCGAAATTGGCCGGCATGCCTGAGGGCGGGCGCGAGTCGGCGGAGGCCCCCCAGGATTTGTTGGGCGCGGGTCCCATCGTCAGACGCAGCGTTCCGCCGGCGGCGATCTCATCCTGTGTGAGATAGGTTTTCGCCAGCGGCTTACCGTTCAGGGTCGCCGATTGGATGTAGATGTTCGCCGCCGAGTTTTTGTCGGCGATCACGGTGAACTTGTGGCCGTGGTAATGGGCGTCGTCGAGCTGAAGCGTCGCCTTGCTGACGGCCGGGCTGCCGATGACGTAGACGCCGCCGACAGGGTTGACCGGATAGAAGCCGAGCGCACTGAAGACGTACCAGGCCGACATCTGCCCGCAGTCGTTGTTGCCGCACTGGCCGGCGGGCGTGTCGTTGTAGAGCGTGGTCATGATATTGCGGACACGCTCCTGGGTCTTCCAGGGCGCGCCGGCGTAATTGTAGAGATACGCGACGTGATGCACAGGTTCGTTGCCGTGCGCATACTGGCCGATCAGACCGGTAATATCGGGAATGTTCGCGATCACGTCGGACTTTTCGTTGAACAGATTGTCCAGCTTGGCGATGTACGGCGCGTCGCCGCCCATGATCTGGATATGGCCGGGGACATCCTGCATCGTGGTCCACGAATACTGCCAGGCGTTCGCTTCAGTGTAGTCGGCCCAGACGAGCTGTTTGGGGTTGAAGGGATGGCGCCAGGAGCCGTCGGCCTTGCGGCCGCGCATAAAGCCAGTCCCGGTGTCGAAGACATTGCGGTAGTTGGCCGCGCGCTTCAGGAACATCTGCGCGTCGTCGTCATGGCCGAGCGCTTTCGCCATCTGCGCGATGCACCAGTCGTCATAAGCGAACTCCAGGGTCCGGGAGACGGATTGTTTTTGACCCGTGCTGGAGGAAAGCGCATAGCCGTACTGCCGGTACTCGTCCTGGCCGTTATGATCGCGCATGGCGGTGTCGCGCAAGGCTTGATAGGCCGCCTCGGCGTCGTAGCCGCGCAGGCCCTTGAGGTAGGCGTCCACGATTACCGGGGCCGAGTGGTATCCGATCATCGTGCCGGTTTCGTTTTCCCAGAGCGGCCAGATCGGGATCGATTTGCGGCCCCACTGCTGATACTCCGCGAGCAGGCTCTGGACGATATCCGGCACGCGGCTGGGCTGAAGCAGCGTCAGCAGCGGGTTCTCCGCCCGGAAGGTGTCCCAGAGCGACATCGTCGTGTAGTTTTGGAACTTCGCGCCTGTGTGGATCTGATGATCGAGGCCCCGATAGGACAGGTCGGCGTCGTTGTAGTGGACGGGGGCCAGGTAAGACTCGTAAAGGTTCGTGTAAAACGTCGTGCGGATGTGCGGATCGGTCGTCTCGATCTGAACGGCGCCGAGCGCCTGGCTCCACTGCTCCCGCGCGGCGTTGCGTACGGCGTCGAAGTCCCAGCCGGGAATCTCGGCGGCGAGGTTCTTGCGCGCGCCGTCCACGCTGGTCGCCGAAACGCCGACTTTGACCAGGATCTGGTCGTGATCCTGCGTTCCGTAATCGACAAACGCCTTGACCTCTTTGTCCTCGGCGGTTTTTGTCCCGGCGGGCAGGCGCGTTCCGCCCGACTCGATACCGTACGAGTTGAACGGGCGTGAGAACTGCATCACGAAGTACACGGCGCGGCGGCCGCCCCAGCCGCTGGAGACGCGTGAGCCGCTGATCGTGGTGTCATTCTCCACGCTGATCGAGGTGGTGATCGGGCTGTCGCCGACCCCGTGCGCCAGGTCCAGCACGATATGCGCGTTGTCCGCGGTCGGGAAGGTGTACTGGTGGAGACCGCAGTGATCGGTCGCCGTCAGCTCCGCCGTCACCTGCGGATCCTTCAGGAAGACACGGTAGTAGCCTGGCTTCGCGGTCTCTTGATCGTGAGAGAAGCGCGACGCGTAGCCGCTGCCGGGCGTCCCGGCGTCGAGGCGCACGGGGCCGACCGTCGGCATCAGCAGGATATCGCCGAGGCCGCCGACGCCGGTTCCGGAGAGATGCGTGTGGCTGAAGCCCAGGATCGCCGAATCCGAATAGTGATATCCCGAACTGCCGTCCCACCCTTGCAGAGGCGTATCCGGGCTGAGCTGCACCATGCCGAACGGCGCCGTGGCGCCGGGGTAGGTGTGCCCATGGCCGTCGGTCCCGACCAGCGGGTTGACGCTGTCGATGGGGGCCGGCGGAACTGCGGCGGCCTGCGACGGAGAAGCGGCGAAGCTGAGCAGTGCGGTGAGCGTCAGCGCGGACAAGCCGTATTTGCGAGTGAAGGGATGCATTTTCATGATTTTCCGTATTGCAGCAACGATCTGAGACGCGCCGGGGGAGAAGCGCGCAGTGAAGCGAAAACGCCAATGGCGTCAGCTTACTGTTTTACGCTCAAAGGAGTGTCAAAAGTTCACGGAAAGATTGGGGAGGGGAACACCGCAAGCGCGGGGAGACAAGACTGGCGCTTGTGCTTGCTTGCGGTGATAGGGTTCGGTCAAAATCGCCCGCGCGGGGTGAAACGGACAAGAAAATCAGGGCTTCGTTTGGTCGCCAGGAGGCGCGGCCGGCGGAGCGGGAGTGTGCAGATTTCCCGAGGGTGGTCCGGTGGGCACGGGGCCCATGTTGACGGCGTCTTTATCGGTCTGGCTGGAGCATCCGGCGATCGCGAAGCACAGAAGCAGAATCAGCAGAAACAGTTTGTTTTTCAATGTCTTCATCTTACGTAACCTGGGAGAATGCGTATCCATCCGGCGGACATCCGAGCGCCGTGGATGTGTCCACGGCGCTCGCAATATCTTTATTGGGGATTGAAGGTCACGTATGCGGTGGAGCTTCCCCACCATGCGGAGACTTGCTTGGGCAGCGCATTGTTGCTGGGAGCGTTGTTCGGACCATCGTTGGTCAGCGCGGCGTTTTCCCCTCGCATGTATTTGCAGTGTCCGTCGGCCAGCAGATAGTTCGAGCCGCCTTGACGCCAGTCGGTGGAGTTCGGGGCGTGCCGGGCGGTGGTCCACGAGACAGCCGCGCAGACGGGATCCCAGCCGCTGACCGTGCAGCCGTTGGCGTCGCAGTTGACGGCGCTGGCGTAGTCGCCGTTCAGCCCGCACGCGGCCGTGTTGGACCAGGACATCGCCGGCCAGCCGTCGCCGACCGCGGAAACAATCCAGTTATTGTGATTGAGCGCATTCTCGGTGAGGCTGCCGACAAACGCGGTGTCGTTGGTCACTTCAAAAAGCTGCACCGTGGTGGCCGGCGCGACCAGATATCCCAAGCTGCGCGCCGGCAGAAGGAAGTTGAGCGCGTAAGAGCAGGTGTAAACGCCGTTTCCCGGGGAAGGCTTGTCATCCGGGCAGCGCAGCATGTCCGGAGCCTTGATATAGGGGCTAATGGCTCCCGCCCAGCCCAGGCCCGTGCCGATCATGCCGCTCGATGTGCTCGCCGGCCCTTTATTGATCAGACCGGTGGGGTATGTCTCATCGCTGTCCTGGATGTACTGCATCATCGCCAGCCCAAGCTGCTTCTCGTTGGAAATACACGAAATTTGCCGCGCCTTCTCGCGGGCTTTGGCGAAGACGGGGAAGAGGATCGCGGCAAGGATAGCAATGATGGCGATTACTACTAGTAACTCGATCAGCGTGAAGCCGTAACGTTTGTTCATTCGATCATACCTTTCTATCAAAACTTTGCTCAATACGGGAAATAATTCCGTGAATAGTGCGGACTAGTGTTTGCAAAAATGCCTACTAGGACGTCCTATTAACAGGCATATTATATAGCGGCTCGTTTAATCTGTCAAGAGCTTTTCTTGCGATCGGCCCAAAATAAATAGAAATAATTTGGACCGATCTCGCTTTAATGAAACGTTTAGATAGAGACGAAAGCAGCCTTACGTTTTTCAGAGTCGGCGCGGCTCATGGGCTGCCGGGCGGGTTTACTCGGCCAGCAGCCGCTGCGTGAAGCCATCCGGGTCGCGCTCGCCGTATCGTTCGCGCAATACCCCCGTTTTATCCACGAACCAGCACATGGGCAGCGTATCGACGCCAAAGCGGGCCTGCACGGTTCTTCCCGCCGGGACGTCCCGATATTGTGGCCATTCCAGGGTGATGTCCTTCAGCGCAGCCGTCGCTTTGGCCTGGTCTTCGTCAAAGTTCAATCCGACGACCTCCAGACCTTTGGCGTGATATTTTTTGTAGAGCTCGTTCACGGCCCACAGCGCCTTGGGAGAGAAGCGGCTGGAGGAATCCCAGAACAGCAAAAGCGCGACTTTGCCGCGCCATTGTTTCAGATCCCACGCTTTGCCGTCGCTCAGCGTGAGCGTCAATGCGAGAGGCTTGTTCACCGCCGCCGAGCGGCGGATCAGCCCCTGGCATTCGGCTTTTATCTTTTCATCGCGGCTGCGGGCCAGGATTTCCCGCGCCAAAGCCGCCGACTTTTCCGTCGCGGCGGCTCTGGCCAGGTTCAGCAGGTACTTATCGCCATCGGGATGGCCGGGGTAATCCTGCGCCAGCCGCCGGGCGCGCCTTTCCAGTTCGGCCCGCATGGCGTCGTCGCTCTCGTATTGCCGGCCGCTCACGGCGGATTGGAGCAGGCGCAGCGAGAGCTGGAACCGCGCGGCGTCATCGATTTTGGGGTCTTTGAGGCGCTCCGCCGTGGCGGCTTCCAATTCCGCGATTTTGGTCGTACTGCTGAGCGCGACGGCGGCGTGAAGCATGTCGAAATAGATCTCCCGCGCGCTTACGGCCTGAGGATACTTCGGATATTGCGCGTAAAACTGTTTCGCCTCGTCGGCGACGGCTCCCGCGCGCTCCGCCGTCCTCGCGTAATAGTCCCGAATCTCCTTCTGGGAATACATACGGTCGGCAAGCTGCTTGAGTGGCTCGGGCGGGGTCTCCTGGTCGTGTTTGAGCGCGCGCCACGCCCGGTCGGCGCTGTCGGATCCCGCGACGCGGCGTATCTCCGCCGCTCGCAGAGAGTGGAGATTGGGAGAGAAAAACGCCGTGGCGACCAGCAGTCCCAGAATGTTTCGCGGCTTCAATATGTTGTCTCCCGGATGGGCGTCCAAAGCTCGCCGCAATCGCCTGCGGCGAGCTTTGGACGCCTATCGATCGCGTCGATCAATGCGTCGCAAGCACATAGTTGTGGTACTGGACGTAGGTATTGCGGGTCGGACCGGGGGAGCCGGAATCGCCTTCCATGGCGTAATTGGCGATCACCCAGAAGGGCACGCCCTGCACATCGGGGATTGAACCCTGATTTTTGATGGCGCCGTCGAGAAACAGCTGATAAGTGCGGGCGCCGCCGGACGCGGGGCCGAGCGCGAGGCCGTAGTGGTGCCATTGTGTGTTGTTGATGTTGGTCTCAACGACGCTCCAGCCGCCGCTGCTCCCGATGGCGTTTTGCCAGACATTCCCACCGACATTGCCCTTGAATTCGGCGATATCGATTTCCGGCGGCCAGTTCCACGCGCTGTCCAGCCACCATGCCGGCCAGCAGCCTTGCAGTCCCGCTTGCGGATCGTAGATATCCACATCGACCGTCACATAGCTGTAGCCGCTGCTCGGTATCTGCACCTTGCCGTAGGCGACTCCGGATTCGTAGCGGTGGCCGCCGGTGTTATACATCGAATGCAGGGTGAGATATCCGCTGCCAAATTCGGCGTCCCATGTCTGATAGTATTCGCTCCCATGGTCCGTATGCGATCCCCAGGGCAGCGTGCCGTTGCTGGTCCAGACGGAGGTATCGAATCCTGAGGCAAGCGTGGCGGCGTTGACGGCGAGCGGCGACGCCAGGCCAAGGCAGACTGAGAGGAAATAGGTGATCTTTGTTGTGTTCATCGTTGTACGCCCTTGTGAAATGAGTGTGATCGTCATGGAATCTCTTCGTTGATATTCGCTGGATTTCTGTTTCTGATCACCTCCCTCTGGATTGCAAAAATCGCGTAAAATTCATAATCTTGTAATATAGCAATTATCGCTATTAAAACTTTCTGCTGCGCTCTCGTCGCGCACCCGCCATTTCAGACGAATCGGCGGGTAACTAGAGCTGTCTAGTAGCGCAATTGCTGTTACTAGAGCGTCCTATTAGATGCCCCATTATATCGAGGTTGGATACGCCTGTCAAGAGCTTTTCTGGTGATAGGAGCAGCATTTTGAAAAAAAAATTGCGACGCCTGGCGACTCTTTGGCCGGCGTCCCGCATTTTCGGAGTTGACAATCAAAGCGCTTTGCTTTATAGTATTTTGTAATCAAAGCGCTTCGATTGGTGAGGAGCTCGGGATTTTATGAAGAAATGGCGATATTGGCGTCCACTCGCGTTCATTGCTATCTTGGCGACGGCGTGCTCCTGCGGCGCCGCCCAAACGCCGCCGTCCTCGGCTCCCGCCGCGGGTGCGAACGCGGGCGGCAAGATCGTCGTTCGCCCTTCGATGGTGGTCAACGAATCGGCGCAGGGCGACGCCTTTGCGTTGTTCGACGAGCAGGCGCTTGCCGGCGATCCGCGCGCTGGGAGCAAAGCGGAGCCCAAAACCTTCTGGACCGCGGGCTGGAATAAAATCTACTATCCCCTGACGGCCTTTGTCGATCTGGGCGCGGAGTATCAGATGACGGATATCTGCGTTTATGATACGACCGGCGTCGGCGACTTTCACATCGAAAGCGGGACTCCGTTTCACTGGAAGCCTCTGCTGACCGACCCGCTCAACCACTATCAGACCTGGAATATACATCCCGTCGATGTCCGCGCGCGCTACCTGCGATTTACGATCGCCGATCCCGGCATGCAGGTCCCGGAGATCGTGCTTTACGGCAAGCCGCTGGGGCCGATCTCGGCCGTCAAAATCCCCGCGCCGACGCCTCATCTTCGGCCGACGATGGATCAGTTCATCGGAACGAACGCGTTTATCGACGATCCGCTAGACAAGATGTCCGTCGCCGGATACGTCCGCGAATACCACAACTGGAGCTGGGACTCGGGGGATGGGAACGCCGGCGCGCCGGCGTATCCCCACAATTTGGATGCGTTCAACCCATCTTCGGCGGCCGGCGGCAATTTCTGGTTCTTCGACGACTACTACGCCAAGCTGAAAAAGGCCGGGATCACGGTTTGCCCGGCCATTCAGGGCAATGTGAAGTGGCTGGCGGGCGATGACGCGCATATGAACGACAAGGCCGCCGCGCCAGGGCAGGACGCCGCCGATCCGAAATCCTACGCCGCGCACGCCGACCATCTGTTTCAGTTCGCCGCCCGCTACGGCGCCGCGCGCGTTCCGGACGCTTTGCTCAAACTCGCCGCGAATCAGCCGCGCAAAAGCGGCCTCGGTCTGCTGAGCTACTATGAGAATCAGAATGAGCCCGACGGCTGGTGGCGTGGCCGCGAGGGATATTCCAGTCCCTACGAGCTGGCCGCGCAGTGCAGCGCGGATGACGACGGCGATCAAAAGCGAATGGGCGCGACATTCGGCGTCAAAAACGCCGATCCCGGCGCCAAGCTCGTGCTGAGCGGGCTGGCGGGGACCAATCTCGATTATATCAAGGCGATGAAGGTCTGGGCCGACTGGAACCGTCACGGCGACTTTCCCGCCGACGTGATCAACCTGCACCACTACTCCAATAACGCCGCCGATCAGAAGTCCGGCCAGGTCGGCGTCTGCCCCGAAGCCGACGGCCTGAAGGAGAAGATGCGCGCGATCGTCGACTATTGCAGCCGTTACCTCCCGGGCCGCGAAGTCTGGCTGACCGAGTTTGGTTACGACACCCATCCCGCCTCCGTGCAGCGCGCCCCCGCGATCGGTTCAGCTTCCGCCGAGGAAGTTCAGGCCCGCTGGATTGTTCGCTCGTACCTCTTGCTCGCCGCCGCCGGCGTGGACCGCGCGGCGCAGTACATGCTGCGCGACGTCAACCCTGCGGACGCGACCCAGTTCAGCACCAGCGGTCTCGTGACGCAAAAGGGCGAGTGGAGGCCCAAGCCCGCCTGGTATTACACATACACGCTCAAGAATCGCCTCGCGGGCATGCGGTTCGATGGCGAAGTCCCCTCGGGCAATCCCAAAGTCTGGATCTATCGTTTCCGGTCCAGCGCGGGCAAAGGCGCTTATGTCCTCTGGAGCCCGACCGCCGAGAACGCAGCCGTCGCCGCATTCCGTTCGCCAAAATTCACGTTGTCCCAAGCGGCGACACTTGTGGAGTTTGCGAATGGAGAGACCAATGGCAAAGCCTCCCCGCTCGTCGTGACCCATGGATCCGTGTCCGTGGACGTGAGCGAGTATCCGGTGATCGTTCTGGTGGACGCCCTGGCGCGCTAGAGGGAAACAACGCCATGGCAACGATCTATGATGTCGCAAAAGAATCCGGATTTTCGCTCTCGACGATCTCCAATGTGCTGAACGACGGCCCGCGCCCGGTGCGGCCGGAGACACGCGCGCGTATTTTGGAGACGATGCGCCGGCTCGATTACCATCCCAGCGCCGTGGCGCGGGGGCTGGCCCGGCGGCGAACGAATAATCTGGGGATACTGTTCGGCGTCGTCGAATCGGCGGCGATCGTCATCAACGCCTATTCGGCCGCGATCCTTCAAGGCGTGCTCACCACCGCCGCCGAGCGCGGCTATAACATTACCCATCTGACCACGCCCTGGCGCGGCAAGGAGTATTCGCTGTCGCAGTTTCGCGATGGGCGAACCGACGGCGTGCTCGTCGTCGCCCCGCCTACCGATTCCGATCTGATCCCCGCCCTGGCCTCGCTCAAACTGCCGTTGGTGGCCGTCTCCTGGCCGCCGGAGCGCACGCGCGTCCCTTTGGTGGAGGTCGACGACGTTCACGGCGCCCAGATGATCATGGACCATCTGCTGGGGCTGGGACATCGCCGGATCGGGCATCTGATGGGGCATGGAAATCTGCTCAGCGCCGTTGTGCGTCGCGAAACATACGATCGGCGCCTCGCGGAAGCGGATATCTTCCCGAATCCGGAATATGTCCTGCCGGGAATGTACTCGACCAAATCCGGATATGAAAATGGGCGCCGCCTGCTTTCGCTGCCGGAGCCTCCGACCGCCATCTTCGCCGGCAATGACGAGATCGCTTTCGGCGTGATCGAAGCTGCCCGGGACATGGGCGTCGCCATACCGGGACAACTTTCTATCGCGGGCGTGGACGACCGGCCGCTGGCCGCATACATGACGCCGCCGCTTACCACGGTGCGCCAGCCGTTCGTCCAGATGGGCGCTGAGGCCGCCCGGCTTTTGATCCAGCGCGTGGAAGGCGACGACATTCCCGCCACGACCTATCTTTTCCAGCCTGAACTGATCGTGCGCGGCTCGACCGCGCCGCCGGTCAAATAATCCCGACGATGAGCGATCAGTATTGACAGGCGCGAAGCTCCTACGGTAGAGTTGAGTATTCCAGTATGAATATCTTGAAAACCCTCGCCGCCCGTCTCAGATTCGCATCCGTCGTCAGCGTTCTTCTGCCCCTCGCATTGGCGCCCGGGGCGAATGCGCAGCAGCTGCCGTCCACGCCTTCGGATCCTTTGTCGTTGTCGCCCGCGTTCCCAGCGAAAACAGCGCCTCAAGCTGTCACTCCCACGCAGCGCATACAGATCAAACCCACCCTCACCAAAGCGCAGCTCGACCAATCTCTGATCGCGGAGGCGTACCACCGGAACCTGAAGAACGTCTCGACGCTGCTGGCGCAAGGCGCCGATCCCAACGCGCGCGATAAAGCAGGAACGTCCGCCCTCTTTTACGCGGTCGCGGCGAAGGATAACCTCTCGGTCGTCAAACTGCTGCTGGACAAGGGCGCGCATGTCAACGCGACGGACCGCCATCAGAATACGGTGCTGGGCGAGGCGGTGGATCTCAAGGCGGGCGCGCTCGTGACGCTGCTGCTGGAGCGCGGCGCCGATGTCAATGTGCGCAGCGACTCTGGAGCGACTCCCCTGGGAATTGCCCTGGTGAAAGACGATCTGGCGACGATGCAGCTTCTCGCGAAGCACGGCGCCGATGTGAACGCCCCGCAGCAGCGCGGATTGACGCCGCTGATGATCGCTTCGGCGCGGGAAAATCCAGACGCCGTTCGTTTCCTGATCGGCGCGGGAGCATCCGTCAACCCCGCCGTCACGAAGGGGCTGGCGGCGCCGCTGACGATCGCGATCGCCGAAGGACGCCGCCCGAGCGTCGCGCGAACGCGCGTTGACGCCGTGATCCAGACGCTGCTCGATTATGGGGCAAAGGTGAACACGCGCGACGCTCAGAACGCCACGCCGCTGATTGTCGTGACCGCGATGGGCGACGCCGCGCGGGCCAAGCAGCTGATCGATCACGGCGCGAATGTGAACGCGCAGGACAATCTCGGCCGCTCGGCCTTGATCCTCGCCGCCGGAAAGGGCGATACACCGCTGGTGAATCTGCTGCTGACGAACGGCGCGGCTGTGAATGTCCGCGACAAACAGGGCTACACGCCTCTGCTGTGGGCGTCGCAATATAGCCATACCGGAATCGTCCAGCAGCTTCTGCAAGCGCGCGCCCAGGTGAACACGGGGAGCGCGCACGGATTTACCCCGTTGATGGCGGCCAGCTTAAAAAACAGCAGCGTTGTGGCGAAGATGCTGATCGATCACGGCGCGAACGTCAACGCGGCGGACAAAGATGGCTTTACTCCCTTGATGCTCGCGTCTCAATCGGGCAGCGAGTTTATCGTCAAGCTGCTGTTGGACAAGGGAGCGGACGTGACCGCCAAAACAAAAACAGGCGCGACGGCGCTCAATTACGGCGCCAGCCACGGCCCCATTCTGGCCCTGCTGATGCCCCGAATCGCCGCCAAGACCAAACCCACGGCGCCCGCCGCGCCAAAGCCCGCCAGCCTGGGCGGTCCATTCGTCCCGCCGGCGCATCCCACAATGCCCTCGCCCCCAGCGTCCGTCCATCTGCCCGCGCCTGCGGCCACCGCTCCAACCGCTCCACCCATCGTCCCCCCTGCGCCCGGAGCGCCATGGGTTCCGCTCGCGCCCCGCGAACCGATTCCTCCCACGCCCCCCATCCCGCCGCATGTGGAGACGCCGCGCGCTCCCAAAGCGCCATAGTTGGGAAGTGGTCGAGTCTCATCATAATATGAATAACGGTGATGGGTTCGGAAGTCGGTCGAAATAGGTCGGGCCGTTTCCCGTACCATTCGAGCATTGCCGCATAGGGCGTCTTGCGGCCCAGCGTCCCATATCGGTTCTTGAAGCCCGCCAAAATAAACTCACCCCCATTATTCGTCAGAACTGTTATTGAGCCTAAATCGATGTAAAGGTGAGCAAGCTCTATAAGATGATGGTAAAAGATGAGAAATATATTAGGTTAGTAATTGATAAAGCTAATCGCTTAACGTCAGAAGGATATCGTTGGTATTTATCATTCTATAATGAGCATGCGCAAGTGCTGATATTTGTTGGCTAAAAAGAAAGTTATGGGAAAGTCTACCTGATATTCGAATATCCCGATTATATTGCTCTTCCACTTAATTTGACATATTGTAATTTTTTTTATGCTACGGCGTAATCCGCGCCGTAAGAATCCGTATCGAGTGGAAGGTGATAGAATATTTCATATCGGATTATCGCGCCAAAGTCATAGTAAAATGGTCTGGCTTAACTCCTTTTTACGCGGCTTTAGTCAGATTGTTTCATGTAATAATGCGGTTTTATGGAGCAATGAAAAAGATATATCTATATGAATTCATTGTATTTTGAAAATTCGTTATCGGTTGAAAAGCTAGATGGGGCAGATTTACGGATAAGCCTGATAACAGGACATCATCTTTTTTGTAAATTTGTCGCGTCATGGGATGGAGAAGATCAATTGGCCGTAAATTTTACTACTACGGATTTCATTGATATGCCAACGATACTTCATAATGTAGACATTAGACCCAGAACAATCTTGGAGTTTGTTCGTTACGCGGTCTGCTCTCTACCCTGTGCTGCATGGGGAAGCTTGCGGAGAGTTAGTTTCCTTACTGTTAGGGCTCGTGAGGGGAAGTTTTATATTCTTGGGTCACAGATTTACATTGGTGCGCACAATGCAAATCATGAATTTGAGCGGTGGTCTCAGGTTAAAAAAGATTGTTGACCGCCAGGATACATTGCCCAGAATTTGGAGGAACAATAATCGGTTCAGAATGCAATGGATTGACAGATTTGAGAATTATCTCCCTCGGTAAACGGAGTTAACCGGCACGTTGCCGCCTCCGCCATTTACAGACTCCGTGACAGTGCGGGGCAACGCGCCCAGCGCACCCCACCTTCCGAAGGCGCGACGATAGGCCAGTGCAACTTCCTGTTGCGTAAAAGAGGCGATTTATTTTGTCGGAAATATCAAGTCTTATGTCGAATCTATTATTAGTTATGGGAAGACAAGGTGCTAATATCAACAAAAATATTAGACCTGGATTGCCTCGGCAAAAAATTGTCGAAAAAGCTTCTCTACTCCCCTTCAAACTTACAGATCATCTTATCGATCTTTATGAATACTGCGATGGCGTTACCGATCGTCCACGTCTTACAGCCAATCTAATTGACGACGGAAGATTTATGTCATTGGACGAAGCAGTGAGACACTATCGTAATTTGACTTTTAATGCTGCTTCTGCATCAGATGACTATCAAGGGACTTGGTTTCCCCTTCTATACGCGGAGTCTGGGGAATGTACTGTAGTTGAGTGCGGTGACGGGACTGACAGAGGGCAAATTATTAGTTACGACGTAGAAATGGGAATTTCCGTTCAATATTTATCTTTGGAATCTATGTTTAAAACTGTTACTCAATATTGGATTGAGGGCCTTTATTCACTCGTAGATGGTTTTTGGCAACCCTCTTCGGATTCTATCAAATTTGGCAGGATTGGCGCTCGTATGAATCCAGGCGCTGATTACTGGAACTATGTCTCTTGAAAAATGTAATTTGATGATTTGATTAGTCACGGGCGGCGATGGAGAACTAGGAAGCGGTTCGTGCGCTGATCGCGGCGGGAGCGTCCGCGAATATTGCCGCCAAGACCAAAACAACGGCGCCCGCCGCGCCAAAGCCCGCCAGCCTGGGCGGTCCATTCGTCCCGCCGGCGCATCCCACAATGCCCTCGCCCCCAGCGTCCGTCCATCTGCCCGCGCCTGCGGCCACCGCTCCAACCGCTCCACCCATCGTCCCCCCTGCGCCTGGAGCACCATGGGTTCCGCTCGCGCCCCGCGAACCGGTTCCTCCCACGCCCCCCATCCCGCCGCATGTGGAGGCGCCGCGCGCGCCGACAGCGCCATAGTAGAATGGCTCGTGTCGGGAATCAAGCATTCGAACGGTGAGGAGCATCCGCAATAGCCCGATCATGGGTGACAGGCGGCATAATGTGGCGTTGGCCATAAATGGCTGGTGCGATAACGCTACTGGTAATTGTAGATGTGATTGCCTGCAATAAATTATCCTATGTATTGACACTTCGATATTTGTCGTGGTATTGTGTGTTCAGTTCGCTCGCTTCATGCTCTCCCATCCTCTGCATCTGCTGTATCGCATAGTTTGGTTGGCATACCGCTCAAGCTCATCGTAGCTTCTGGGCGGTAGCAAAACCCTCCTTCCCTTGCACTTGACCGGTTTTCACTGGAGATTCTATGCACTCGTGGCTAGCCATGCCTCGCCGCGTCTCGCCGTTACGGCAAGCCGCGCGTCTTGCGCTTATTTTTCTGATTCACTTCGTATGCCTCTATGCGGGATTACGAGAAGCAAGCGCACAGATTCCGGCGGCGCCGACGAACCTTGTGGCCATGTCGCAGAATCATCAGGCGACACTGTCGTGGACAGCCGTCTCGGGCGCCACGACGTACACCGTGCGCCGTGGTTCGGCCGCGACGGGGCCCTTCTCCCTCACTCTCGCATCTGGGATCGGAAATCCAAACTATACGAATACGTCATTGACGAATGGGACGACATATTACTATGTCGTCACCGCCGTCAACGCGAGTGGAACAAGCAGCGATTCTAATGTCGCCAGCGCGACGCCCGGAGTTGCGCCCGCGATCCCGGCAAACTTTGTGGGCACGGCGCAGACAGGGCAGGTTACTATCTCATGGACGGCGGTGTCTGGAGCAGTCGGATATAATATTTACCGGGTCGGCGGAGGCGTCAGCTCGATTTACGCCCCCGTATATTATAATGTCACCAGTAACCCCTTCGTCGATAGCAGCGTCGTGAATGGAACATCCTATTCCTATTACATAACGTCGGTTGGATCAAACGGGGCTGAGAGTGACTATTCGGCTGGCCCGGCGCTCACACCCATCGGACAGCCGACAGGAGTGACTGCGACGCCTTTGGCCGCAGGCAGTCCGCAAGTACAGATTTCGTGGACTGCCGGGGCCGGCGCCGCCGGCTCCAAAATTTATCGGGGAACGACGAGCGGTGGTGAGAGCGCTACTCCGATCGCTACGATCAGCGATCAAAGCGTGACGTACACCGACACTGGACTGACGAACGGTCAAGCTTACTACTACAAGGTTAGCTCCACCAATAGCGGCGGCGAAAGCACGCAATCGGCGGAAGTGACTGCAACCCCAATGGCCGCGCCGACGGCGCCGACGAATCTTGTCGCCGTGGCCGCCAATCAGCACATCAATTTGTCTTGGACGACCGTAACTGGAGCGGCCAGTTATACAATCCTGCGCGGAACGGCGTCTGGCGGCCCTTACTCCACCACCGTCGCCTCAGGCGTTACCGCCACGAATTACCAGAATCTCGGATTGACAAACGGGACGACTTACTACTATGTTGTCACCGCTACTAATGTCGGCGGAACCAGCGGTAACTCCAACCAGGCCAGCGCCACTCCGGGGATTGCGCCCGCCACGCCGACCAATCTGGTTGCCACAGGGCAGACAAGCCAGATCACACTTTCGTGGACGCCAGTTACCGGGGCTGTCGGATACAATATCTACCGATATACGTTCGCAAATCCCCAGTCCTACGCCCCGACCTATTACAGCGTGACCAGCAATCCTTACGTCGATACTGGTCTCACGAACGGCACGCTTTACCTCTACCAAATTTCCGCCGTCGGCTCCAACGGCTCCGAAAGCGGGCAGTCTGCGCAGGTAAACGCACAGCCTGCCTCACAGCCAATCGGCTTGGCCGCGCGGGCAGGAAATACGCAGATTACGCTCTCTTGGGGCGCTTCCCTGGGCGGTGTACGCTCGAATATCTATCGCGGGACGACGAGCGGCGGCGAAGGGGCGACGCCTATCGCCGTCATCACCGATCACAGCCTGACATATGTCGACAATGGCCTGACAAACGGGCAGGTCTACTACTATCAGGTCAGCGCGGCCAACGGCTCGTCGGGATATGGCTACGCGGAAAGCACGCGATCTCTTGAGCTATCCGCGACGCCGCTGACGACGCTGCCGTTGGCGCCGACAGGGTTGAATGCGGTCGCCGGCAACCATCAAGTCGCGCTGTCTTGGAATGCCGTCCCATCCGCCACCAGCTATAGCGTGAAGCGCAGCACAGCATACGGCAAAGCATACGGGCTGGCCGGCACGGTATCAAGCCCATCCTTCACCGATCCAATCGTATCGAACGGCGTGACTTACTATTATATTGTTACGGCGACGAATGCGTCGGGCGAAGGCGCGAACTCCAATCAGGCGACGGCGACGCCGCAGGTGACCGCCGCCTCGAATGGCCTGGTGGCAATCGCCGATGCATGCACCACGCAATCCATTCCAAGCCTTAATGCCGGATACAACATCACGCTTTACAGTGGATTTCCCGAAGGCAACCGCCACATCTTGTATTTCAAGTTTGATCTTTCGGGGGCCGGCGGCGCAATCACGAGTGCAAGTCTTAAACTTGCGGGCGGTTACAATAACACCGGGAACCCAAGCATTACGTCCGACAACTTCTCCGTGTACCCTGTCGCCGACAATAGCTGGACAGAACTTGGAATTACCTGGGCTAATGCGCCGCTGCTGGGCGCGCCGCTCAATACGCAAAGCCTCACCACCGGAACGAATTTTTATAATTGGGATGTGACATCATATATCCAAGCTCAGCAGGCGGCGGGAGTCGGGCAGGTCAATTTGGCTCTGGCCATGACGACGACGCCGACAGCGAGCAACGCCGGAATATTCACCTCCCGCGAGGGCAATGCGAATTGGCCGACGCTGGTTGTCACGGTCGGCGGGCCCGTTGCGCCGACGCTGGCGGCGACAGGCGGATTTGAGCAAGCCGTCCTTTCATGGAGCGCCTCTCCCGGCGCCGCCAGTTATACGGTCTCACGTGGACTTGTCAGCGGAGGTCCATATACTGTCATTGCCAGCGGGCTGACTTCCACCAGTTTCACGGATACTGGCTTGGCTGACAATACAGCGTACTATTATGTTGTCAATGGGGTGGGGACAAACGGCGCGGGACCGAACTCTAACCAGGCGGTTATCAATACTCAGCCTCTTCCACCTGCGGTTCCGACGGGTTTAACGGCAGTGAGCGGCGGGCCCACGCAGATCAACCTTTCCTGGACGGTCGCCGCACGGGCCGTCAGCTACAATATCTATCGCGGGACAACGCCTGGCGGCGAGTCGGCCACGCCGATAGCCACCGGCGTCATCGACGATTCTTATCCCGATGGTGGGCTGAGCAGCGGCGTCACTTACTACTATAAAGTAACTGCGGTGAACTCCGCGGCGGAAAGCAGTCCATCCAATGAGGCTAGCGCCGCCACAACGGCGCAAGCCCCCAGTGGTCTCACCGCTACGCCTACGAATCAGCAGATCGCCCTGAATTGGCTGGCCGCCGCCGGCGCGACAGGATACCTGGTGGAACGCAGTCCCGACGGCGTATCCAGCTGGAGCCAGATCGCCGCGCCTGGGCTGACGACAACCTATACAGATAGCGGCCTTGCCCTGGGGACCAAGTATTTTTACCAGGTTCGCGCCAGCAGCGTTGGAGGCAATTCCTCCTACAGCAACATCGCGAACGCGACGACGGTCCCTGCCGCGCCGATCGGCTTGACTGCTTCCACCTCCACGCAGATCGATTTAATATGGGCGTCTTCGGCCGGCGCCGATAAGTACAACGTCAAGCGTTCGTTGACATCCGGCGGTCCCTACACCGTCATCGCCACGACCACGGATACAAATTTCGGAGACACCAGCTTTACCAACGGGACCGCATATTACTATGTCGTCACCGCGATCAATGCCGCCGGCGAAAGCAGCGCCTCAAACCAGGCGTCCATTACTCCGCAAATTACGGCTCCGCCGGATGCTCCGACGGGGCTGGCGGGCGAGCCGGATCCGATGAGTACGCTGGACATGACGGTGGTCGCGCCGATGGGCGCGCTGCAAATCATGCGCGCTCAGCCTCAGGTCAAAGTTGCTCCTCGGTTCATAACGTCGTCGAGCCAGATCAATCTCACATGGGCGCCAGTACACGGCGCTCAGTCGTATAAGATCGAGCGCAGCAATACGGCTCCGCCGAACGCGTCCTGGTCGCAGATCGGGATCTCCGGAACGACAACTTACCAGGACTCGGGTTTGTCGCCCGCCACTACTTACTGGTACCGTGTGCGCGCTACAAGCGCTTGTGGAGATTCTGCCTATTGCAGTCCCATCAGCGCCAGCACCACGCCGACCGAGCCTGTCTCTCTGGGCTCCGCTGGTCCCAGCAGCTGGGCGATCCTCGGGATCGGAGGCGTCTCGCCGAGCTGTCATACCGATTTGGATCTTCGCGGCAACGCCACAATCTCTAGTAACGCCACTAATCCAACTCCCGCCAATGTTGGGATCGCCGCCAACGGAGATATTTACGCTAGCAATAATGTCTACGTATCCGGCGCTGCGTTTATCAACTCCAGCGGCTCCGTTCAAAAATCCGCTCCCTTCCATCTCGGGGTTGCTCCGAGAAGCAAGACGTTAGACAATCAGCTTAAGCAAGCGCGCGCGGATGCGATTGCGGCGGCGCACAACGCCTCGGCCTTAGCGTCGACGCTGTCTGCCTATGGCTCCATCACCTCGACCACCACGATTACTGGAACGACCGGCGTAAACGTCGTGTCCATTGGCGATATTTCGCTCAATAACAATCAAGTTCTGACGCTCAGCGCGCCGACCGGCGGTTCGTTCGTTCTGAATATCTCCGGCTCGTTAAGCCTGCACGGGGGCAAGATTGTGCTTGCGGGAGGGCTGCGTGCGACGGATGTCCTGCTCAACGTTCAGGGACTTGGGCATGGCTGTTCCGACGACGTGCAAATGAACACGCCGCAGTCCACGATTTATGGAATCATTTTGGCGCTGCAGCGCAATGTGGATATCGAAGGCGGCGTGATCAACGGAGAGATCATCTGCGGCGGCGAAACGATCAAGATCGCCGGCAATGGCGCGGTCACCAGCAGCAACGCAAGTCTCTACAGCGTCACCCTGAATCCTTCCACGACTGTCGGCGGAAGTTACGTCACGGGAACGGTCACGCTGGATTACCCAGCGCCGACTAACTTGACCGTTGCGCTATCGACAAGTGATTCGACACTGGCGAGTCCAAACATTGGAACCGTAAACATCATCGCCGGCGAGACCAGCGCCATCTTTACGGTCAACTCAAATCTGGTTGCGACGACGAAGCAAGTGACGATCTCCGGCGCTTACAACGGTGTGACCAAGTCGGCGCTGCTAACATTAACGCCGGTCTCGGTACAGTCCGTGACGCTGAACGCCTCCAGCGTTGCCGGCGGAACCTCGCTGCAGGGGACCGTTACGCTCAATACGGTCACTCCCCAAGACGTCACCGTCTCGCTGACCAGCAGCAATACCCATGCGACGTTTCCCGGCGGTCTCACGACCGGGAGCCTCGTCATCCCCGCGCAAAGTCAAACAGGGGTCTTTACCGTCAATACCACGACTGTTTCCGCAAACACGCCGTTCACAACAACGGCGGCGCTGAACGGCAGCGCCGGCGCATCCTGCACGATTCTCGCATCCGCTCCGGCCGTGACTTTGACCAGTGTCACCGTCAGTCCGGGAAGTGTGGAAGGAGCCGCCGGCAGCACGGGAACGCTCACGATCAGCGGGCCGGCTCCCGCTGGCGGATTCAGCGTCAACGTCACCGGCAACAACGGAGTCACCATCACCTCGCCGGTTGTCGTTCAGCCCGGGATGACGACAGCGACGTTCAGCATCGGAACGCCTGCCGTGGCGGTGAACACCAGCGCCACCATAACTGCCGTCGCCGGCGGGGTAACAAAAACCGCGACTCTGACGATCACGCCGCCGCGAGTGATCGCTGTCTCACTCGCCAGCCCAACATTAGAAGGCACTCAGTCCACGACAGGAACGGTAACTCTGAGCAGCGCGGCTCCGGCGGCGGGGCTCACCGTAGCGCTCTCCAGCGGCAACACGGCGGTGGCGACGGTTTCGACAAGCGTCAGCGTCGCGGGCGGCGCGGTAGTCAGCGGCCAATTTACGGTGAATGCTTTGCCAGTGGCGGCCCAGTCCACCTCCGTAATCACCGCCACGCTGAGCGCAAGCAGCAGCTCCGCGAGTTCCCTTCTGACAGTCACGCCTCCCACCATTACCAGCCTGACATTTATTCCCGCGTCTGTGTTCGGCGGCGGGACTTCTCAAGGGACCGTGACGCTGAGCACGGCGGCTCCATCCGTCGGAATCACCGTGAACTTGACGAGTGGGAATACTTCGATCGTTGGCGTTCCCACCAGCGTGAACATCGTTTCCAGCACGACGAAAACTTTCACGGCGACGACAGTGACACCGGCGACGGATACGTCCGTTCCCGTCACGGCCACCTTTAATGGCTCCCGGCAAGGTTCGCTGCTGGTGTATGCAGGGCCGACCATCTCCGTGGCGGCAAGCGCCAGTCCGAACCCTGTCACGGGAACGACGACGACGCTGACGGCGCTTGGCGCCAGCGGCGGCGGCGAAGCGAGCTTGATTTACACCTGGGCGACGACGGGGACTCCGCCGGCGTCGGTGAGCTTCTCGGCCAACGGAACGAACGCGGCCAAGAGCAGCATCGCCACCTTCACCAAGCCGGGCGTCTACAACTTCCAGGTCACCGTGACCGATACCGGCGGTCGCACGGCGACCAGCGCGGTGGCCGTCACGGTGAACCAAACGGTCACGACGATCGCCGTCACGCCAACGCCCGTGACGATGAACGTGAATGCGACGCAGCAGTTCACGGCGTCGGCCAAGGATCAGTTCGGCGCGGTGTTCACTGTGCAGCCGACGTTCACCTGGTCCGTTCCCACCGGCGTGGGCAGCATTGACAGCAACGGGATGTACAGTGCTGGTGTTACTTCGGGAACGGCGACCGTGCAGGCGGCGAGCGGCGGCGTCAGCGGCAGCGCCTCGGTCACGGTGCAGAACTTCAGCCTGGCCGCTTCGCCGGCGACATTGAGCGTCAATCAGGGAGCGACCAACACCAGCACGATCACCGTCACGAACCTGAACGGCTTCAGCGGCGCCGTCACGCTGAGCGCGTCGGGTCTGCCCACGGGCGTCACGGCGACTTTCGGCACAAACCCGACGACCGGAACGAGCGTCGTGACCTTCTCGGCGGCGGTAACCGCCACGGTCGGAGCGGCGACGGTTACGATCACGGGAACGTCCAGCGGCGTCAGCCATGGAGCGACCATCAACTTGACGGTGGTCGCCAACCCGATCCTCACGTCGATTGTCGTCACGCCCACGCCCGTCGCGCTCGCTCTCAACGTCCAGCAGCAGTTCACGGCGGTGGCCAAGGACCAGAACAACGTGGCCCTGACCGTTCAGCCGACGTTCACCTGGTCGGTTCAGACGGGCGGCGTGGGCAGCATCGTGAGCAGCGGGATCTACAGCTCCGGCTCCACGGTGGGAACGGCGACCGTTCGGGCAACGAGCGGGGCGGTCTTTGGCTCGGCGTCGGTGACGGTGTCCAACGGGGCTCCGAGCGTGGTGGCCAGCGCCAGCCCGAACCCGGTCAACGGGACGACGACGACGCTGACGGCGGTCGGCAGTGATGACGGCGGGGAAGCGAACCTGACTTATACATGGGCGACGACGGGGACTCCGCCGGCGTCGGTAACATTCGCGCCCAATGGAACGAACGCGGCCAAGAGCAGCATCGCGACGTTCACCAAACCCGGCGTTTACAACTTCCAAGTGACCGCCACCGACGCGGGCAGCCAGACAGGAATTGCCGGCGTGTCCGTGACGGTCAATCAGACAGTCGCGATCGTTACTGTCACGCCGACCCCTGTGACGATGAACGTGAATGCGACGCAGCAGTTCACGGCTTCGGCCAAGGACCAGTTCGGCGCGGTGTTCACCGTGCAGCCGACGTTCACCTGGTCCGTTCCGACCGGCGTGGGCAGCGTCGGCGCCAGCGGTCTTTACAGCGCGGGCGGCGTTTCTGGAACGGCGACCGTGCGTGCGTCTAGCGCCGGCGTCAACGGCAGCGCCTCGGTCACGGTGCAGGACTTCAGCCTGGCCGCTTCGCCGGCGACATTGAGCGTCAACCAGGGCGCGACCAACACCAGCACGATCACCGTCACGAACCTGAACGGCTTCAGCGGCGCCGTCACGCTGAGCGCGTCGGGTCTGCCCACGGGCGTCACGGCGACTTTCGGCACAAACCCGACGACCGGAACGAGCGTCGTGACCTTCTCGGCGGCGGTAACCGCCACGGTCGGAGCGGCGACGGTTACGATCACGGGAACGTCCAGCGGCGTCAGCCATGGAGCGACCATCAACTTGACGGTGGTCGCCAACCCGATCCTCACGTCGATTGTCGTCACGCCCACGCCCGTCGCGCTCGCTCTCAACGTCCAGCAGCAGTTCACGGCGGTGGCCAAGGACCAGAACAACGTTGCTCTGACGGTTCAGCCGACATTTACTTGGTCGGTTCAGACGGGCGGCGTGGGCAGCATCGTGAGCAGCGGGATCTACAGCTCCGGCGCCACGGTGGGAACGGCGACCGTCCGGGCAACGAGCGGGGCGGTCTTTGGCTCGGCATCGGTAACGGTGTCCAACGGGGCTCCGAGCGTAGTGGCCAGCGCCAGTCCCAACCCGGTCAACGGGACGACAACGACGCTGACGGCGGTCGGCAGTGATGACGGCGGGGAATCGAACCTGACGTACACGTGGGTGACGACGGGGACTCCGCCGGCTTCGGTGAGCTTCTCGGCCAACGGAACGAACGCGGCCAAGAGCAGCATCGCCACCTTCACCAAGCCCGGCGTTTACAACTTCCAGGTCACCGCCACCGATACCGGCGGCTTAACAGCGACCAACAGTGTCTCTGTCACTGTGAACCAGATCGTCACCAGCATTGCCGTGACGCCCAACCCCGTGTCGATGAACGTGAATGCGACGCAGCAGTTCACGGCGTCGGCCAAGGATCAGTTCGGCGCGGTGTTTACCGTGCAGCCGACATTTACATGGTCCATTCCCACCGGCGTGGGCAGCATCGACAGCAACGGGATGTATAGCGCCGGTGTTACTTCGGGAACGGCGACCGTGCAGGCGGCGAGCGGCGGAATCAATGGAACCGCATCCGTAACGGTGGTCGATGTCGTGGCGTGTACGGTTCCGACGATTGCTTCGCTTTCCGCAAGCGTCTTGACAGGAACCGTCACGCTTTCCGGTCCGGCAATCGCCGGCGGTCAAATCATCGCTCTTTCCAGCAGCAATCCCGCCGTTACCGTGCCCGCGACGGTTTTAGTTCCTGGCGCGGTCGGCGCCGCGCCTGGAGCCACCAGCGTTTCCTTCCCGGTCGTGACCACTGGCCAAAACACGGCGACTATCACGGCGACATCCCATGGAACATCGCTGGCGGCTTCCTTGACCTTTGACGGCGATCCCCAGGTTCCCGCCGGCGGCGCGGCTGTGACGTTCCGTATGACGGGATCAGAAGCTCCTGTCGGCAGTTTCGGCACGGATATTGTCAACGCGAGCGGAACCGTCGTTGCATCCGGCGTCGTGGGCGCCAATGGCTGGACTTACTCTTCCAATGGAACTGCGCCCTATCGCTTTAGCGTTCAGGCGCCCGCGAACGCCGTCGTCGCGACTGGTTATCGAATCCGCACGTCCGCGCAAGGTCCCAACCCTGCGGCTTCGGCTTCATTCAGTGTTGGTCCGGTCGGCTCACCGGGATCGCGCGGCTCCTTTGGGAAAATTGCAAATGTCGCCTTGCCTCAAGTCACGGGCGGCCTTACGTTGACGCCTGAGGGAATCGCCAAGGGATTCCGTCTGACTACGTTTGCTACCAATTTCCCAAATTCTAACAGTGAAGGCCCATTTGGCATCGCTGTTACCCGGCAAGGCCGTGTTTATGTGGCTGACTGGTCAATGAGCAAGCTCTTTATCTTCCCCACGGATGTCGATAATCAGAGCGCAGCGTCCGGTTCGGTTTTGAGTTCGTCCATTAACTACTTCGGCCTCGCGAGCGATGGCGCTTCGGTCTATGCGAATTTCGATGGCGGTGATATTAATGAGCTCAACCCCGATGGTACTCTGAAGCGGAAGATTTACGGCCCGGGTGGTTTGGGACTTGCGGTTAATCCGGTCACTCATCACGTTGTCACATCAAACAATAATGGGTCAATTCTCGATATCAACCCGTTCGATTTGACGGCGCCCGTCGTCACATTGGCGCATGTGGTGAATTCGTATTCTGACGGAATCTCCGTTTCTCCCGATGGCCGTTATGTCTATGCCGCCGTTCATAATGGCGCTCAAGGATTCGATACCAGCAACACCAATCTCAACACCAATAGTATTCTCAACATCTCAGTGACCGACGGACCCGATGGTATGGCTGCCGGAGCCGGTACGCTGGCTGGAAAGCTGTATTCTAACAATAACGATGGAACCGTCACGGAAATCGATCTGAATAGCCCCAACCATGATCAGATCCCCATCGCGCAAGGCGGGTCTCGCGGCGACTTAACGGGAGTGGACACCAGCAACGGCACTTTCTTACTCAGTCAAACCGATCGGATCATGCGTCTGATTCCTCCTCCTGGAGGGACTTTCGGCGTACCCGGGCAAGCCATTTATACCCGCGACGATATGCTTCACCGAACGGCGCAGCAGGCGTCGACGGACCACAGCGTAACGCCCTACTATACGGCGTTTAGTCCTGCCGCCTCGGGAACCATCGGCGGGTCTGTGGAGAACGCTACCTTCAATACGGAAGGAATCAACGGCTCCGTGCTGGCGGGACAGATGCAGCGCGCGGGACAGATCACTGTAGGCGGCGGAAGCCAGTTCGACTTGCAGTGGGGCATCAACTCAGTCTCTCAAAGTATTACCCCGCTGCTGGGCGGAATTTTGGAAAATGTCCAGAACTTCGGCACGCCGAGCGCCTACCCCGCGAGCGGCGCGGATACTCTGGCGCGATGGACGTTAAGTTTACCGCAGCCTTACCTGGACGACATTCAGCTTGGCCTTGGCGCTCGCTACCAGGTACAGTTGGTGGACCAGCTTCGCAGTCTCTGTGGCCCCTCCACTGTTCTGAGCGATAGCCCGCAGTATGGCTGGCCGCAAGCGAAGAACATTCTGACGTTCGAAACAGCCCCGGCTGGCGGCGTTTCCATTGCCGACGGCCGCGCTCTCGATCTTGTTCTGAACGGTTCTGATCACCCTGACAATGGCAGCTGGGATATTGTCTACAATGGACAGGTTGTGGCGTCCTCGGGGCAGCCAAACGGCTGGGATGTCGAGGCGGACCATACTATCTACAACGGTGTGACGGTAACGTCGCCGCCATCCGCCGCTGCGGACATCAACTACGAAGTCCGGGTCAACGGATCTCCGCTGGGGTCGGCGTATTTTAATATCGTTCCGTCTAGTGCGACGACGGCAATTCTCAGGCCGTTGCAGCTGAGCTCCGCGGTCGTGACCGGAGGCGCATCGTTAACCGGCGTTGTATCCCTGGATGGCCCCGCGCCTTATGGCAACGCGACAATTACGTTAACGAGCAGCAATCCTGGCGTCGTCAGCGTTCCGTCGTTCGTTACGATACCCGCTGGACAGACGAGCGTGACATTCTCCATCGCCACATCGGCCCCGGCCGTTGTGACGTCCACGCCGATCCTGGCTTCTTATAACGGCTATCGCGTCGCCACGCTGGGAGTTCTTCCAACCGGCGGTGGAGGCGCGGCGCCGGCGGCGCCATTGAACTTGACCGCCACACCGGGACAAACGAGCGCCTATCAGCCTTATGTTACGCTCTCCTGGACGTCCGTAACCGGCGCAGTGGGCTATAACGTCAAACGCTCACAAATCAAGGGCGGTCCTTACACGACCATTTTCGCCAATCAGACGACGACGAGTTATATTGACCGGAACGTTAATTTTGGCTCGACTTACTACTATGTCGTCACGGCCGTGAATCTCTTTGGTGAGAGCGCGTCTTCCAATGAGGCGTCCGCCACTCCGATCACGGGGATTGTCAATACGCCCACGATTTCACCTCTGGGCGGTACTTATACCGACTCTGTTACGGTGACATTAGCCGATTCTACGGCGGGCGCCACGATCCACTACACGCTGGATGGCTCTACCCCAAATCAGAATTCGTTAGTCTATAGCGCGAGCGCTCCATTCACGCTCACGGGCAGCTGCACGGTGAAGGCATACGCGTCGAAGGCAGGCTGGACGGATAGCGCCATCGCCGTCGCAAGCTTCATTGTCAAACCCTCGACGCCGCCTGTATTGATTAACGCCCCTTGCGGCTTCGTCAGCTCAGGCGCCAATCTGAACACCTACAGCAGCATTTCCGTCGTGCTGGGGCAGGGATTCCACGCGGATTATTATTCGGTCACGGCGAATGCGGGCGAGACGAAGACGATCACGATGACGTCGAATGCGTTCGATACGTATTTGATCCTCAAGGATTCCGCAGGTAACGTCCTCGCCACGAATGACGACATCACGCCGCAGGGCGCTACCTGGGAATCGCAGATCACTTATACCTTCCCAGTGACCGGTAACTACGTCGTTGAGGCAACTTCCTTCACGCCGAACGCCACGGGCGCCTATGTTCTGGCGGTGACTTGCCCAGTCACCGACCTCGCGCCGCAAATGGTCGTTACAGTCGGAAACGGCGTTGCTGTTCAATATTCGACGAACCCATATAGCACTCCGGCATCGCTGCAATTCGGGCCGACCCCGATCGGCCAGCCAGTGAGCAAGACGTTTACGATCACGAATGCTGGTAATGCGCCGTTGCTGATCAGCCAGATGCAATTTCCCGGCGGGTTCAGTGTTCCGCAGGTCATGTCCAGTCCAGTTTTGCCTCAGCAATCGACGCAGTTCGTGGTTCGCTTTGACGCGGCGGGGTCGGCGTCGGGATCCATCATTCTTTCGACCAATGACCCCACGTACTCGGGAGCCAGCACCACGCCGGACTTCCGCTTTACCATCTCTGGGTCTACTACCGGTACATTAGGCGCTCATCCGACGGTGCCGCAAAACGGTTCCAATACGTTCGCGCTTCAGTTCTCGCAGCAGATCCCGAGCGGCGGCTGGTATATCCAGAACCCGAGCGGAAATATCATCGCGAGCAGCGATACGAACTATGGCGCGCCGAATGGCTGGAATGTTGTGCTCTCGGGAACCAATGTCACGGTCTCCGCTCCGCTCGCCGCGCCGGTGGCTGTGGGGTATGTTGTCTACGTCTCCGGTGCGACGCCCAACGATGGCTCTGTCTTTGATGTCACCCCGGCGGCGATTCCGGTGGTTCCCACCAATTTGGTTGCGATTGGGCGTGATTCCCGGATCGATCTTTCGTGGACGGCGGTTTCCGGAGCGGCAAGCTACACGATCTACCGAGTCCAAACGCCGGGAACTGAAAACGTCGGCACTCCCACCTATACTGGCGTCACCACGAATAGTTACGCGGATACAAATAACGGAACCGGGCTAACCTACGGAGCAACCTATTATTATAAGGTTGTCGCGGTGAACGGCACGGGATCGAGCGCCATGTCGGCCGAGGCGCATGCGGCGGCGGCGAACCCGCAAGTTCCTCAAGGCGGAACGCTCACCTTCGGAGCGCTCGACCATACGAACATCGGAGCGAATTACGGCGGCTGGGTTGTTCTTGATAATTCGGGCAATCTGATCGCTTCGTCGAGTTATTCCAGCAACGATATGAAGCATGGATGGAATGTCTCGGCGAATTTCGGCTCCAATCCGAATACGCTGACCGTCACCGCGCCTCCAAGCGCGCCTCTTGGCAACGATTATCGAGCATCGTATCAGGATTCCGATTCCGGAATCCTGACTTCGTACTTCGATGTCGTGCCGGCGGCCGTCCCGATCATGTTCAACCTGACTGCGTATGGCGCAGCAAGCAAGATCATCCTGAACTGGTCGACCGCCCCAGGAGCCGCGACATACAATATCTATCGTGGTACAGCATCAGGAGCGGAGAGCGGTACGCCTGTCATAACGGGCGTAACTGGTCTGACATATACGGATCCGGGCGCGACCAGCGGCGTCTACTACTATTATGCGCTGGCGCTCAACTCCTCCAGTCAGGTGATCTCGGCGTCAAACGAGGCATATGGCAATGTGACCGCGATTGCGGCTCCTCTGGGGCTGACAGCGGTTCCGGGAGATACCCAGGCGACGCTGAACTGGAACGCGGTGGCCGGAGCGTCTTCCTACTTTATCTACGTCACCAACCAAAGCGGGGCGCCCATTGGCTCTTACATTGCGTCTACCAGTGCGACAACAAGGACAGTTACCGGACTGACCAACGGACTGGTTTATTATTTCACTGTGACGGCTAGTACGTCATCTGGCAATACTGGCTACTCCGGTCCCGTTTCGGTGACGCCCTTTGGCGTGCCGAGCGCGCCGACGCTGACCGGCGTACGCGGCAACGCGCAGGTGTCGTTGAGCTGGACGCCTAGTACGAACGCGACGAGTTACAACGTCTACCGCAGCCTGACCGCTGGGACCGAGGACCCGCTTAATCCCTATGTGACAGGGCTTACGACGAATGCCTACGTTGACACGAATAAGGGCGTGGGCTTGACCAACGGTACGACTTACTTTTACACAGTCAAGGGAATCAACCGCTTCGCTGCCGGCGCCTTCTCCAACGAAGTCGCGCTAACGCCCCAGGTTGTCCCCGCCGTTCCCGTTCTGCTGACGGCGGCGGCGGGTAACGCGCAGGTGAATTTGACCTGGGCGGCGTCGACCGGAGCTACTGGATATAATGTCTACCGCTCGACTTCGAGCACGGCGGGCTTTGTGAAGATCAACGCTTCCCCGTTACCGCTCACTCCGCTGGCGTATACGGACAGCACGGGCTTGTCCAATGGCACGACGTACTACTACTATATGACGGCGGTGAACAGCGCCGGAGAGACGGCGTCTTCGAATATTCTTTTCGCGACCCCGCTGGCGCCGCCGACGGCTCCCGTGCTGACCGCGACGCCTGGTAATAACTCCGTCCTGCTGTTGTGGACTGCTTCGACCGGGGCGAAGAGCTACTCCGTGCAGCGCTCAACCTCACAGAGCACCGGGTTTGGGTCCATCGGCTCGACTGTGGGGCTTTCGGCCACCGATGGGACTGCGGTGAATACCACGACATACTATTACTATGTCGTGGCGATTGGCCCCGGAGGCAGCACGAGCTCGAACACTGTGTCGGCGACGCCGCAGCAATCGGTCACGGATGCCCCGGTCATCACCGCGACGGCGATCGTGCCCGCAACCAATGCGACGGTGACGGTTCCCAATGCGAACGGGCATTTCAACAACTCGCTGAACGTTACGATCCGGTCGGCGACGCCCAGCGCGGTCATCACTTATACGCTCAACGGCGGGGCAGCGCAGACATATAGCTCGCCGCTGAACATCACGGCCGCCGGGACCACGACTTTGACCGCGACAGCGACGGCGCCGGGAGCCGCAGCCAGCGCGACGGCCATGGCGACCTATATTAAGAACGTGGCGCCGACGGTCTCGTTGACCGCGCCGACCGTGACCGCCTTCCACACCGGCGACAACATCACAATCACGGCGGCCGCCGCCGATACGGATGGGACGATCGCCAAGGTGCAGTTCCTGGCGACCTCCGGCGGCGTCAGCAATCCCATTGGCTCCGCGACCGCCGCTCCGTATACGATGACCTGGATCAACGTTCCCGCCGGCACCTACGTCTTGACGGCGGTGGCGACGGACAACGACGGCGCCGTGACGACCTCCGCGTCGCTGACGATCACGGTGACAGCCGGGCTTACGACGCAGCCCATTGACTGCGGCCAGGTCGTCACGGGCAGCTTAAGTCTGGCCGACGGCGTGTCCACGGCGCTTGGCGCGGGACACTACGCGGATCATTACACCTTTACGCCCGCCCAGAATGAAACGGTCGTTTTCTCTCTGAGCTCAACTAGCTTCGACGCCTATGTGGCGCTGCTGGACCAGACCGGCAACGTCCTCGTGTTCAACGACGACAGCAACAACCTGACATCCAACTCACAGATCATCTGGCCGGTGATCGCCGGTACGCCCTATACCGTGGAGGCGACCAGCTTCCCAAGGTCGCAAACCGGGCCTTACACGCTCTCCATGCGCTGTACGACTGGCGCGGCCACGCCCATCATGCAGCTGGGCGTCGATCCTACCACGGCGAATCCGGCTGGTACTTCCGTACCGTCGGGCGGCTCCATCGCTTTCGGCGGCACGCCCATCGGCGTGCCGCTGACCAGGACCGTTGTCATCAACAATACCGGTCTTGCGGATCTGGCGATTACCAAGGCGACGGGTACGGGAGACTTCGCGATCACGAGCGTCATGCCGAGCCTCGTGCCGGCGGGCGGCAGCGCCACGTTCACCCTGCGCTTCAATGCGACCAACGCCGGAGCGGCCTCGGGGACGATTGTCCTGGGCAACAATAGCGCCACCAACCCCTACACCGTGAACCTTTCGGCCACGGTCGGAGTGGCGACGCCCAATCTTCTGTCGCTGACGGTCGCCCCGTCCACCGTGGCGGGCGGGGCGACCGTGATGGCGACGATCGCGCTGGACAGCAACGCGCCAAACGGCGGCCAGCCAGTCAACCTCTATTCGGACACACCGTCTCTATTGTCGCTTCCGCCGACGGTTTCGGTCCCCGCCGGCCAGAGCGCGTACAGCTTCCCGGTCACCGTTACGCCCACCGGAACCGGCGCCACGGTCACTGCAACCGCGAACCTGGGCGCTGTCTCCAAGACCGCGCAGCTGATCGTGACTCCCTCACTGCTCGCCAGCCTGACCATCGCGCCTGGTACGGTCGTTGGCGGCAACGCATCGGTCGGCACGGTCACGCTGTTCAGCAAGCAGTCCGGCAGTACGGTAGTGAATCTGGCGTCGGGCAGCCCGAGCGCCACGGTTTTGTCCACAGTCACCGTGCCCGCGCAGCAGCTGAGCCAGACGTTCCCGATCACCACGACCGCCGTAACTACGGGGACACAAGCCCTCATTACCGCATCGCTGGCCGGGACTTCCCTGCAGGCGCCGCTGACGATCAACCCGACCGGAACTCCGCCGTCGGTCAGCATCGCGACCTTCAACGGTACCACCCAGACCACCAGCTTCACGGCGCCGGCAAACATTACGCTTCAGGCAACCGCCAGCGCGGTGGGAGCCACGATCACGCAGGTGCAGTTCTTTGAGACACCCGCTGGATCCAGCACGCCAGTGGCCCTGGGATCGGACACCACGACTCCGTACAGTCTCGTGTGGAGCAATGTCGCGGCCGGAACATATAATGTCACCGCGTCGGCCACGGACAGCAATGGCCTGATCACCACATCCGTTCCGATAACGGTGACGGTCGGCCCAGCGAACACGACGCCCGTACTCGTGACCGCGATCGCATTCAACCCCTCCTCGGTGGTTGGCGGCAAGATTACGGTCGGCACGGTCACCGTCAGCGGTCCGGCGCCCTCAGGCGGCCAGCTTGTCGGCCTGACCAGCACGTCGCCGGCGACCCTTCCGCTTCCCGCCTCCGTGATCGTGCCCGCTGGCCAAACTACCGTCTCGTTCAACGCGACGGGAGCGATTGAGGCGGCCAACCACACGATCCAGGTCACCGCCTATACCGGGCCGCTGACCGGCGTGTACTCCTCGGCGCAAACTCATGTGACCGTGATCCTGCGCGGCAGCGCGCCGAACGTCCAGCTGATGTCTCCCGCCGATGGATCCACCGTGGGCCAGGGCAGCGTTCCGCTATTCGCGATGGCGGCCGCGACCGCCGCCGGCGCAACGATCACGAAGGTGGAGTTCTACGAGCTGCCCGACGGCGGGGCGAGCACCAAGGTCGGCGAGGTGGACACGCCCAACGGCGGCCCCTACGGCTACACCTACACCGTTTCAGGCGTGACGCCCGGCGGCTACACCTTCAGCGCGGTCGGCACGGACAGCAACGGGGTTTCGACGACCTCCAACGCCGCGCATGTGACGGTAAGCAGTCAATCCGCCGTGGCCATCCCCGTCATCACGCCCAACGGCGGAACGTTCACGGGCCTGCAAAACGTCACGATCTCGGATTCGACTCCAAGTTCCGTGATCTTCTACACCACGGACGGCAGCGTTCCGACCACGAACAGCGCGCGCTACACCGCCGCCTTCCCGCTCGCTCCCGTGAATGGCGCGACGACCTACGTAGTGCACGCCGTCGCGTACGCCACGGGGCTGCTTCCCAGCCCCATGGCCACCGCCGCGTTCACGATCAACACCGCGACGTCCGCCGCCGCGCCGGTCGCCATCATCAGCTCGCCTGGGGACGGCGCGGAGGCGATGGGCCAGGTTCCGATCAACGGAACCGCCACCGGCGGCGCGTTCGGCTATTGGGTGCTGGATTATCAATCGATCGGCGGCAGCGGCTGGACAACCTTCGCATCGAGCACGACTCAGATCACGAATAACCTGCTCGCCACACTGGACACGTCCCTGATGCTGGACGGCCAGTACGATATCCGCCTGACTGTGTACGATCGGGACGGCAAGACGGCGCTGACCGACAACTACGTGGTGATCAAGGGCCACCAGAAGATCGGCTACTTCACCCTGTCCTACACGGATATGACAATCCCGATCGCCGGCATCCCGATCAGCGTGATCCGCACCTACGACAGCCGCAAGAAAGACGGCGGCGACTTCGGGGTGGGCTGGACGCTGAGCACGACGAACGTGAAAGTCCAGAAGCCGGAGATCTCGGCGTTCAACTGGGAACAGGTGACATACACGGGAGGCGGCTTCGGTCTGACGTACGTCCTCCAGCCGATCCGCGCGCACAACGTCACGATCACGCTGCCGGGCGATCAGGTCTTTAGCTTCGCGGAGACGCTCAGCCCGAACCAGTCGCAGTACCAGGCGTTCGCCGACACGCTGGACACGCACGTCATCTATCAGCAAATCTCCGGCCCGAAGGCGACGCTGACCCCGTCGGACACCTCCGGCCCGATGAGCAACGATGTATTCGTGGTAAGCGCCTCGGACACGACGGTGAACGGCAAGACCGATCCGAACCTGCACAACTCGTCTACGAACAACCAGCCGGTTCAGCTCTACCAAAGCGATCTGACGACGCCCTACGACCCGCAGCGATTCACCCTGACCCTCCACAACGGTACGAGCTATGTGGTGGACACCGGCGGCAACTTGCTGAGCATCACCGACCGCAACGGCAATATCGTCACGTTCGACAGCACCGGCATCCACGACGCCAGCGGTCGCTCCATCACAATCGCCCGTGCTGGACTATACATCACCGGCATCACGGACATGATGGGCAAGATGTTCCGTTACGGTCAGGATGGAAATGGTAACCTCGCAAGCGCCACGGACCGAGTGGGGAACACGACGACTTACGACTACGACGTGCAGCATAATGTGACGGGCATTCATAACCCGCAAGGCGTAATGCCGATCCAAAATAACTACTACCCAGATGGTCGTCTAAATTATACTCAGAACGCTGTTGGTCAACGAATTTACTACTATTACAACAGCACTATGGAACCCGGTGGCTCTCAACCTAGCACGGGCCCAATCAGTGTTGTCCCCCCAACTGGTGAGGTTATAACCGACGGGTTTGGCAACCCAACGTTATCGCTTTACGACAATTACGGCAATATAACTCAAACTACTCAATATCTGACTGATGCGACGCACACAAATACTCCGGTCACGCGGATTTATGCCTTTAATGTCACTGATCCGACGAATCCAGACAAGGTGCTTCAAGAAACAGATCCTCTCGGTAACGTGACCAGCTATACTTATGACAGCGCAGGAGATCAAACGAGTGTAAGTGATGCATTAGTCAATAGCGACAGCAGTAAAACGGTGGTAAAGACAACATCAACTTATAACGCGTACGGTGAGGAGTTGACACAGACTGATCCTATTGGACGAGTAAGAACGACGAATTCTTACGACGTAAATGGTAATTTGACAGCCAGCATAGATGCATTAGGAAACGTTACCCGGTATACGCACAATCTTGACGGTACAGTCAGCTCAATGACCACGCCTGATGGAAAGACAACATCTTATAATTACGATCAAAATCACAATCCAATCCAGGTTAAGGATCCGCTTGGTCATATTAGGGTTCAGCAATTCGACACGGACGGAAATTTGATAGGGCAGTCGAGTTCATACACCGATGCAACTGGGAATGTCGTGCCGACGGGCAGTCTATATTCTTACGATGGTAATCACAACTTAACACAGACGACATCGCGTAATGGGGCGATATTCCAAACTATTTATAATTCAGTTGGCGCAGTGGATCATACAATTGATGCCATAGGGCGCACTACGAGTTATCAGTATAATGCTCAAGGGAAACCGACACAGACTATCTATCCGGATGGTACAAAATCATCGACATATTACGATGCCGACGGTCGAATACTTAAGATTGTAGGAAGAACAGGCTTAGGGACTCAGAGAACATATGACACTCTAGGGCGGTGTACATCAGAGCAACCATTGGATGCTAATGGAAATCTGTTTCCGAATCTAATCCTTGGAGGAGTAATTCAAACTTCCACGCAATATGACCTTAATGGAAACGTAGTGGCGCAAACCGATGAAAATGGAAATAAAACTTCGTATGCATATGACACGTTGGGTAGAAAAGTTGCTGTCATGGACGGTAAGGGATATACTGCAACCATACAATATGACCTGAATAACAATATTATTTCGGAAAACGATCCTGCAGGTAATACAACGTCTATGAGTTATGATGCAGAGGATAATTTGATTTCCACTGTGCATCCTAATGGAGGATCTTTCAGTCGATTCGTTGATTCTCTCGGACGGGTTTCCAGCGTTGTGGACGAACTGGGACGCGCGACCAGCATGGCATATGATGCAAATGGCAATACGGTTTCAGTGACTGATCACCTTGGAGCGATAACACGTTTCACTTACGATGAATTGGGCCGGAAGATCGCGCAAACCGACGCAAATGGGCATACAACTAAGTTCTCATACGATTCGGAAGGCCGTTTGGCAAGTAAAACACTTCCGCTCGGGCAGACGGAATCGTGGCAGTACGACGTAATCGGCAGACCTATACTCCAAGTTGATTTTAATGGACACACGACCAGTTATCAGTATGATCCAATCACCGGTTCTCTAAAGGCTAAGCTGGATGGGGGAGGCAATATTATTACCTCCCTGACTTATAATACGGACGGCACAAAGCACCAGGCTATACATGGTAATGTTGTAACTACGTATGGTTACGATGCTATGCATCGCTGGAACTCCATTACTACTCAAATTGGCTCTCAGCCTGCTCACACCGTGTCCGTTACATATGACCCAGCGGGTAATCCAACTATTCTGACGACACCGTCAACAGCGCCAATTGGAGTCAAATCCATATTTGATGCTAATAATAGACTGATAGAGCTAGATCATCCAGGAGGCCTTGTAAGCAAGATCACTTACAATCGACTAGGCGAATTAGCGTCACTACAGAGACCAAACAACATAATTACATCTGTGAGTTACGATCAGATGCGTAATATCAAGAGTATCTCCAATAGTAACAATTCGTCCTTTATATATGCTTACCAACCTGATGGTCGATTAAGTGCTGTGACGGAATCCGACGGGACGGGAACTCGAACAAAAAATTATAAGTATGATTCGGGCAGTAGATTGGTATCAGAATCCGGACCGGGATTGAACAACACGTATAGCTATGATATGGTTGGTAACCGGGTTGGTGCGTCAACATCAGCGGGAAATGTATCTTATCAATATGATGCAAACGACCGACCCACAAATGATGGTTCGACCTTTGACGCCAATGGCAACCAAACGAAAGTTAATAACCAGATTGCAACTTACGATCTCGACGACAAGCTTGTTGGACTTTCTACTGATGGTGTGACGCCGAGCCGAACATATCTTTACGATGCAGATGGCAATCTTGTGCAGACTGTTTCACCCAGCGGAACAGTCACATATGTTGTCAACCCGTTCACATCGTCGTCCCATGTTGTCGAAGAGTATGACGGAAGCAATAATCTTCTTGGGCGGTATGATTATGGCGGCAATATGCTGTTGCTGGTTAATCGTAATACGGTTCCTGTCTACCCGCTCCAAGATGCGGGTGGTAGCACACGTTCGCTCATGGATGGTTCTGGAAATACAACTGACACTTATTCCTACGATGCATATGGAAACGTTATGCATTCCGGAACGGACCTGATTGACTTCTTGTTCCATTCGGAGCGGTTTGATAGTACCAGTGCTACTTATCATATGCGAGCTCGGAATTATAATCCAGCGACCGGGCGCTTCCTAACCCAGGATCCCTATCAGGGCAACATCCAGGCTACAATGTCGTTGCATCGGTATATATATGCTAATGATGATCCGACAGACCTCGCTGATCCTTCGGGATTGAGTTCGGCTCCGCCATGGCTGGTTTTCCAGTGGCATTTGGGTACATCCGTTCATCAAGTGGTGGAAACTGACTTTATGCGATCGGGGCCAGGTCGAATAACAGAACGCTTCATTGATACATTTTTTAATGGTGCTGACTTTACAGTTGACTTTGGAGACAAAGAAACATTGGCTAGCAAGCTACGTCCCGATATGGTTGATGTTCCTGATAAGCTTGTTTATGATGTAAAGAGAGCTACAATAAATGGGTACGCGCAAGGGCTCGCTGTAGTTGGGCTATATGCCTATGCTCTGAATCTTCCACCCAACCAAAATGGGACATGGGTTCCAGGGCACATACCTATGTTAAATAATCTGGGCAAGACTACTGGATATATTTTTCCTTTTGAAGGCGGAGCGCCAATTGCAGAAGCACTACCATCAATTGGAGGAAAAGACTTTTCCAATTATATCGCTGTGGTATATCCCCCATTAGTTGGTGTCATTGGTTATAGACCAATAAGCTTGAAATGGAAGAATGCAGCAGTGCGGGAACAGCAATACCTTACGGAATCTGTAAGAATAAAACAGCGATTAGCAAACGGTGAATACGACTTGGATATTCTGAATGAACAACGTGGTCTTGGTGGTGTTACAGCTACTACCTTTTCCGATGCTTACGATTTTAGTATTAGCGATAAATTAACTTATGGCATCGCCGCGACTGCGACGTATGTAACGGCTGGCGCAGCTCTTTATTTGGGCATCGCAACGATTAATTCGATGATGTCTGGTGGTGCCATATAGTGCGTTTGTGTCTAACATTAAAAAATTGAGGATAAGATATGAGTTATGAAGAACGCCGACGCCAGCAGTTGACTGCCGAATATCTTTGGAGGATTGCCGAAGGAGAACGTCAAGTTCTATTTGGGTTTCCTCTTGCCAGATTAGCGAACAGTGTCGATTCTTTGGCGTTTGTCGAAGTTATGGAGAAATACAGTAAGGATGAACAGATCGAACGTATGCGAGCTCTTGATAGATGGGGCATGTCGTCTGCCTTCGCCGTTTTAGGAGAAACTCTGTCTCGGAGCGAAGACAGATTGGCGCGTGATACACGTGCACAGGTAAATAGTATTAGTAAGAGTAATCGTTTGTATCTTCAAGAGCAAATTGTAAGGGATAATCAATTACTTAAGCGAGGATCAATGGCGACGAAGGTTGTAACAGCGCTAAAGTCCACACTTGGAAAGAACGTAAAAAAGGCGGGGGGAGATAGTCGCTTTTTTACAACACCGATTGTTGAATGGTATATCGATACTGGTATATTCTTTGGTCCCCGTATTCCTTATCGGATTAATATTGAACAGACAATTAAACGATGGCCGGACGAAGTGATACCTAGCGGCGATAATCTATTAATTCTTGATATGTATATTACTGAGTGGGAAATCTCCAGGGAAGATGAGATTACGAAAATTGCTGAGGCGATTAATGGTGTGCTTCAGTACACCATGGAAGCTATTCCGAAAATCACGGCGCAGATTAGTGACTATACACCACACCCCATTGGATTCAATGATCACATCCGCGCCTCCTTGGCCACCTATAACGATTTGACAAAATGAATGTCGTGAATCACAAAGACTAGGTCGAGTATTGTAGGAGAGATCCATTCTGGAGAATGCTGGATTACTTAACTACTTGTAAACTATAGCCCGGAATTCTATCTTTTAAGCTTCCAATATATCTATACTCGCTATTTTTACGCCATTTCAGTTGGGGCGATAATGACAAAAGTGTATAACGAACATGCTGTTCGCAATAACTCGCGGACGATGAGCAATATCTGGACTTTCCCCTGCATTTATCCACAATGATTATTTTTCGGAAGGCGATCAAAAACCTGCCCATTTCTCTCCTCTTAACGCTGGCTCTCATCTCGTCGAATTCGATATCGCAAGCCAACGCTCAACAACTAACGCCCGCCGCGCCGTCGTCCACGTTTCCTTTCACATCTCCCCTGAGCGCCGTAACCCCCGCGCACAATCCTGTCCGGCGTATTGTGGCGCGGCTGGCACCCACGAAGGCGCAGCTAAACCAGGCGCTGATCGTGGAGGCGTTCCATCGTAACGTTCAGCATGTGACGGGGCTTCTCTCGCAGGGTGCGGATCCGAATGCGCGGGATAAGGCGGGGACGTCGGTTTTGCTTTACGCGGTGGCGGCCAAGGATAATGGCGCGGTCGTGAAGCTGCTGCTGGATAAAGGGGCGGATGTCAACGCGGTGGATCGGCATGGGGATACGGCGCTTGTTGTGGCTGTGGGGCAGCGGGCGGATGGTCTCGTCAAACTCCTGCTGGAGCAGGGTGGGGCAGTGAATGGGCGCAATGCGGCTGGGTTTACGCCGCTGGGCATTGCGACGGTCAGAAATGATGTCGTGGCGATGGGGCTCCTCATTGGGCATGGGGCCGGCGTTAATACGCCGCAGCATGGAGGCGTGGCGCCGCTGACGATGGCGGCGGCGATGGAGAACGTGGAGGCGGTGCGTGCGCTGATCGGGGCGGGAGCGTCCGTCAACCCTGTAGGCGCGCGGGATGGGGCGTCGCCGCTTTTGGCCGCTATCGTTGGCGGCAATCGCCGGCGCGTCGGAGGATCCGGAGTGAATGCGGTTCTGCAAGAGCTGCTGGGGCATGGGGCCGATGTCAATGTCCGGGACAGAAGCAGCGTCACGCCGCTGATGGTCATCGCGGGGCTGCGAAACGTGATCGGCGCGCGGATGCTGATTGAGCACGGCGCGAAAGTGAATGTGCAGGACAGATTGGGGCGCTCGGCCTTAATGATCGGCGCGGCCCTGGGCGATGATGCGCTGGTTCACCTTCTTCTGGCCAATGGGGCGTCGCCGAACATATCCGATCGGCAAAGTTCGACCCCTCTGCTCGTGGCGGCGCGCTCTCGTCGTCCGGCAATCGTGGGAGCGCTTTTGCAAGCCGGGGCGCGGGTGAACGTGGGAAATACGCAGGGCCTCACACCGCTCATGGCCGCCTGCTGGACAGGCGATGCCGCGACCGCGAGAATGCTGCTGGACAAAGGCGCAAGCGTGAAGGCCGCCGACCGTCTGGGGAATACTTCGCTGATGCTCGTCGCACATTCGGGAAGCGCGCCGCTGGTCAAAATGCTACTGGCGAAAGGAGCGGACGCCAACGCCAAGACAAAGCAGGGCGCGACCGCGCTCAATTACGGCGCGGCGCACAAAGCCATTGTCGCTCTGCTGCTGCCGCGTATGGCGGCGAATCACGGTTCGCCCATGGTCCCCAAGCCGGGATCTGAGTTACCGCCGGATCCCGCATCCGCCGACCCATTGTCGCCGGCGCCGCCGATCAATCCCGGTTTGGAGCCAGGCGCGCCTCGTCCCGCATCGATTCCGGGCCAGCCTGCGGCGGGAAACCCCGCTATAATAGACCCCGGCGCCCAGGCTCCTGGATTTCCCGGCGCGCCGGCCATGCCTCGTATGCCGGGGATGCCGACTCCGCCAGTCGTCCCGCGCTTGCCGACAGGACCTGAGGTCCCCGGCGCCGTCGCCACGCCGGGCCTTCCGGGACAGTTTTAGGCGCATTCAAAACCGTTCGAGCGATTGCGATTTCATAGGAGGGCGCTGGCAGAGCGTTCAATTGATTTGATATTTCCTTTACTGATGTTATCCCAAGGGATAGCGATTGCGTCGGCGGCGACGCCGGCGCCAATCCCCGCCCCGCCCACTGCGAACATCACGGCCCCCGCAGCGGTCTCCCCCACGACCGATTTGCGAAAGCGCCGTTTGGCGCTTCTAGTTCCATTTGCCGGCTTGACGATCCTTCCCGGCAAAGGAATCCAGGCGGATGCGGCCAATATCGCGGCCTTTGACGCCGGGGCGGTCAACCCACTGGATCATTCGACGATCCGGGCGGAATTTACCCTGCGCAACGATGGCAAGACGCCTCTCTCGCTAGACCGTCTGCAGGCGGGCTGTCATTGTACAAGCGCCGTCGTGGAGCAGGTCAACGGCGTGCGCGTGGATTTCGATAAGATTCCAGCACTGGATCCGGGCCGGCAAGCAACCGTCCAAGTGATTTTGGATCTCTCCGGGCAGCCCGCCGGCGATCTGCTAAAAATCGTCTCCGTATATCTCAAGGGTAATCCGCGTCCGGCAGCCCAGCTTCAGATCCGCGCCAGCCTCACGCCGATCGTCAGCTTTGCACCCGCGAGGCTTGACTTCGGTCATCTCCCTTACGGAGAGGCAAAAACCGAGACGGTAACTGTGAGCGTTGACCGCCGGCTTATGGCCGGTGAGGATTTTCCTGCTCTGGTTTCCACCAATCCCAGTGTCCAGATCACTCCGGCAGTTCTGCTCGTCCCACATTCGCCCAGCGCTTTTGGAGCCTCGCGTCTTGTCACTCGTGTTTTTCAAGTGGCTGTCGCGAAAGACTCCGCGCTGGGACCAATCTCCGGCAGTCTCCTTTTATCGGCGCCCAAGAAAGCTTCGCCCACGCAGCAAACGGCGCTGGCGAGCGTAAACGCCTCGCTCCTCGGTCAAGTCTCGGGGGATCTCTCTGCTTCGCCTGCCGTGCTTGCCTTTGGCGCGGTGAATTATGGGCGCGATGTCAGTCGGCAAGTGGTTCTGAGCGCTAAGTCCGATGAAGTATGGGGAGGCCTAAAATTGGGGAGCGCCAGTTCCTCTGTTAACGTTCAACTGGCCGAATCTACCGCAACCTTCGTCGATGGGCAGTTGCAGGCGCACAATCATATTCTCAATGTCACGCTGCTTGGAACGCGCGCGCCCGGTCCGCTGCAAACCGAGATCAAACTTACTCTCGCGAACGGTGAGCGTCTCATCATTCCTGTCACCGCTTACATTTCCACTGACCCTGTTCCATGAGATCGTGAACTTGAACGGGAGTAAGGCGCTGGAGCTTGCGGCTTTGGTTTGCACTCCCGTGGCGCTGAGTACGGCAATGGCAAAACATTCGAAGGCGAGCATGAAGCGGGAATTGGGCTCGGACCAGGAGGCTCGCACCGTTTTGACACCGTGCTGGGAACATTCCACGCGGGGAATCCGAGCCACGAAAAATATCTTGAAATGGCAGCTATCGAGGTGACGCCAAGCGTGACGCGAGAAACGACCAGGGATCAGACAAGCCAAGCAACTGGCGATATAACTCGGTCTGGGTTATGAGGAAGAATTACACATTCACACACAAACTTCTGTATAGAGTCACATTTGATGTGTAGACGCCTCAGACAAGTTTACGCTTCCTTTTCTCCAACAGCAGCGGAAGACTTTGTCGCTAACCAGTTGGCCATTAAGAGGAAATCGGCGGCGCTCCAGGTCATGCCGCTATCATACTGCCCCGCGCCCGTCACGGCGTCGTAGTTTTCTCGGAAGTCCCGTTGAATATTACAGGCCGCGCAGAATCTCTCCGCAATCTCCTCCGCCGCCGTAGTTTCATTGCATTGGAGCAGAGAGTCGAAGACGAGGAAGGTCGACGGACCCCATACCGGCCCGCGCCAGTATCCATTGGACTGATACTTGGCGCTGTTCAATGCTTCCGTCGCCGGTCCGAACGGAGCCAAAAAGAGCTCTTCGCTGGTGATTTCTCGGATTAGGCGATTAAGCACCGGCGGGGCAAGGCGATTCCCGAGGACAATCGGGATTCTGGTCAATAAACTTGTACTGGTGCGACTGACGAGGCCTTCCGGTCGGAGCACATAAAAGATCAGGGCGTCATCACGCACGAATCTTGTCTGAAAAAGCTGCAGCAGGGATATGGATTGCTGCTCCCACTCGCTGGCTTCCTTGCTGCGGCCGAGCAGTCCGGCCATCTCACTCAGACCTTCCGCCTGCAAAATCAGGTAGGCAAGCAGGTCCGGCGAGGCGACCGGCCATCCTTCGTCAAAGATGCTTGCGTTATCCCAGCCGGAATCGTTGCCATGCATATAGAACGGCAGGCCGGTTTGCGTAAGATCGCGGCAGCGAAACCACCACTGATGAAATTTGGCGATTTTTGAGTAAACCTCGCCGGCATAGAAGGCTCGGCGGTCGGGAGGCGTCGATTTCAGCAATCGGTGCGTCGTCCACCCCCATACCGGAGGTTTGTTGAAGCCGAAGTTCGCGCGTAGGTCATTCACGGAATCTGGAAGCAGCCCCGTGTCGGATTGGTGATCCAGGATCGCGAGGAGTTGATCCCAGGCCAAGCGATGATCCGAAGACACCGCGGCAAGAGCGTTGAAGCAGTTATCCCACGACCAGATCTGGCTCAGAGCGCGTTTGCTCGGAAGAATAGTTTGCCGAGTGTATTCCCCGGACGGAGCCACCTGTAAATTCCAGAAAAGATACCACGCCACTCGCGCGGCTTCCGCATATTTGTCGGGAGCGGGAGGCGTCATCGCCATCCAGTCGTCGAGCTCATCCTTGCGCGCCGCCGCGATTTTTTGGAATTCCGGCGCTGAATCCTCAGCCAATTCTTCATTCAGGCGGACCCGCAGTGTCGCAACGACAGAATCTTGAGCGCCGGACAGGGTGATGAAGTCGGCGCTGTCCCCTTCGGTCGCCTGGGCTGTCGGAATGTATGTCGCGGAGCCGTCTTCCACGGACACATCAAAATAATATAGCGATCTTCCGTCGTACCAGCGCAGCCGATCGGGGGAAGGCGCTGTTATCCATCCCACGCCCGTGAGTTTTCGAGGCGGGACCAGACGGACATCACAATGGGAAAACTGAATGAGCAATGTTTCCGGATCGGCGAAAAGCACCACTGCGGAGGCGTGGTCTGCTGGAGACGAAGCCGTGAATGAGTTATGGTCCGGGACTTCCGGCATTGGAGTCGCCAGCGCGGTGAGTTGAATCTTATCTGCAGTCGCCGCCGTGCGATAGGGCTCCTCAACACTGTTAACGATCATCGCGATCTCCAGGAGATCGTGAGACCAATCATCACCCGCCTGCCACTTGTGCGAAATCGCCGACTTCCGAATGGTTTGGACACGCAGCCGATGTCTTCCAAACGTCTGATCCAAGGAGATCGTGAGGAAAGATCCCCGGCAACTAAAAGGAATGCTTCCTATATCGATATTGGGATACGCCGAGATTTCGCCAGTAGTTTGGGAGGAAGACTCTTCCGTTGCGATCATAATGTCTTCTTGTGCGCCGAGAAACTTGTCCATAGATATCTTTATACTCCGGAACAGCTAATTTTTGCCAAAAAAAGGCCCTCAGAATTTCTGAGGGCCTTTTTAGGACTCATTGAGAGTCGTTACTGTCTCTTGTGAATATGGTGCCGAAGAGGAGACTCGAACTCCTACGCCCTTGCGAGCACTAGCACCTGAAGCTAGGGATTGCAGAATTCGGCGCAAATACTGCAATTCTAATTACAAATTACTATTAGGTTCTATGAATGGTTAACATTGTAGAAGTCAATTTTTAGAGCTGTATCAGAATAGCCGATTTTAAGCTGGCGGCCTCTCAATTTGTCTTGACAAACGAAGCTGTCTTAACGGTGTCAGCCTTGAGCGACTGACGAGCCTTTGGTTACGCCGCTGTCATTGATCGTATCGACCGTAAAGTAGTACGAAACGCCAATGTTCAGCGTGTGGATACGCAGCATGTTTGCGTCGTAGACCTGATAGTTGCTGAAAAGCTTGTCTTTGGCTACGCCGTAACGGACGATGTAGCCATCTGCTTCGTTGACAGCGTTCCAAGAGATCGTCGCCTGTCGGTTGTCGGTAGCGTCTCGGGTGACTTGGGCGCCGCTAGCCTCCTGCGGCGCACGGCTCAGACCGCTGCCGAAGAGACGTAAGCCGCTGATGGAGAACTTGGCGCCGGCGGGCATGTGAGTATTAGTAATACGAGCGTAGCGCGCCTTGACTGGTTTGTCCAGCTGCGCGTAATCGTGCGGCGCATCACGTTTGTCCGTACTGCGCTCGACAATCGTCGTCCAACTCTTGCCATTCGTGCTGACGTCAAGCTTGTAACCGTAGCCGTCTTGCAGTCGGCCCAGCTGCGTGGCGCCCTCGTCAGCGAAGTTGATCTGCGCGGCGTCAATTCGGCATATTTTACCAAGATCCACCTGCATCCATTCGTCTGCATTACCCGTTTTAGCGGACCACCAGGTGCGGATGTCTTCATCAAAAGCGTCACCGATGGGATGCGCGTCTAGTGTAGAGGACGCCGTCGCCTTTTTCTTGTAAGTGAGCAGCATCCATCCCGGGGAGTTGCCCTTAGAAATGTCTTTGACGACGCCCGGCGCATATTGAGGATAGTCCCCCAAGTATGTGTTGCAGACAATCTGTCCATCATGTGTAAACCAAGTTGGAAACATACCAAGACGCCGCTCGAATTTATGCCGCATGGAAATAGTCATAGAAGAGATGCGCCAATAGCGTCCGCCCAGATCCTGGAATGTCGTGCTATGTCCGACGCCAGTCGCGAAGCCTGTCGGCTTAAAGGAGAATGGACTATATGGAGCGTACTTAAAAGGCCCCAATGGGTAGTCGCTGACATAGACGCTATCATTGTAGGTTTTGAGTTCCGTTCCTGGGGCGGAGTATTGGAGGTAATATTTGCCATCGTGTTTGGTCATCCAGGGACCTTCGATCCAGGCGCCAGAAGTTTTGTAAGGCGGGGCGTCCGTCGGCTCCGCTGGGATCTCTGCGCCGTGGCTGGCGATATTGCCCTTGAAGAGACCCTTCCGATCTGTGAGCGGCTTGAAGCCGTTATTCGGATCTATCTCCTGACCCTCAATCGGGCCTGTGTCGCTGCATCCGCTGTAAAGATAAACGCGCCCGTCATCATCCTGGAATAGGTCTGGATCTCCTGGGCTTCTCGTCGCGTCACTGACGAGCCTCCATTCTTCCCGTCCCGGATCATTCGTCGTGTATATCCCTGCGTCGATTGCGGTCCAGTAGAGCTTGCCGCCAATCTCCAATACAGCGGGCGCGTCATTGTCGATCGGCAGTCCTGTTTGCGTCACCAATGTCCAATGCAGACAGTCCTTGGAGCGCCAATAACCTTTGCTTTTTGTCGCAAACAGCCAGTATTCTCCTTTATATACAATCACCGCCGGGTCGGCCGCTGTTCTCCAACTGGGAAGGTTACCCTGAAAGCAGTAGGGGAAGTCCATAGGATTACAAAAGGTCGTCGGACGGTCATTAGGAATTGCCATGGCCTGCGATAAATCCAATATGCTCGCCATGGGCAAACCAAGAAGAGCGATGAGCGAGAGATAGGTCCGTGCGCCTGGAACTCTTGTTTTCATGCCGCATTGTACCTGTTTGATCCATTAATAACCATCAATGTCCCATTTAAAAATAATTTGACGGCGCCCGCCTGCTAGTAACGATCGCGGAGCGTTCGCTCGTTGGATTGTGAATAGTCATTATTATGTATGAATACGAAAAAAAAGAGAGCTCCCGCTTCAATTCTGAGGAAAGTTTAAATTCACGGACATTATTGTTCCAAACATGTTGACACGACAAGGTTTTAATGATACAATAGCTCCATTGGTGATCCAAAATCAAATTGCCGTCTTATAGGAGCTCACGAGGAATAGTATCATCAAACGCTTAGACACTGCTTGAGTGGTTAATGATTAGGACAACTCTTGATAAGGTCGGAATCATCTTATTATCTGCAGAAAAGGAACATATTATGCTAACACGAAACAAAGCCATCGGATTTACTCTCATTGAACTGCTAGTTGTCATCGCAATAATTGCAATACTTGCCGCTATCCTCTTTCCTGTTTTCGCAAAGGCGCGCGAAAAAGCTCGCGCTATTGCCTGCGTCTCTAACTTGAAGCAGCTTGGTTTGGGAATGATGCAGTACACTCAAGATAACGATGAGCACTATCCCATTGGCAATAACGGACAAGGCTGCGGATGGGCGGGGCAGCTTTATCCTTACATCAAGAGCACCGGTCTGTACAAGTGCCCCGATGATGGGACTGCTCCTGATCCGGCTACCAACCGGTTTGTCTGTTCCTACGGGTTTAATGAGAACACTCAGGGCGGCTATTCGCTTGGCGGCGTACTTTCCGCTGCGACCGCGCCAGCAAATCTCGTGTTGTTGTTTGAAGTCACCGGTAATACCGCTCAAGTGACCAATCCGAACGAGACCGATTCGCTTGCCGGGTGGGGCAACGCAGCCGACTGGGGCTGGCTTGACAATGGCCACGGCGGCAAATACTCTACAGGTAAACTGGGTAATCCCCAATGGCCTGATACGACTCGACTGGATGCGGCAAACCTCAATGGGCGTCACACGGATGGGTCTAATTATGCGTTGGCCGACGGTCACGCCAAGTACCTGCGAGGAACTGTCGTCTCTCCAGGAAAGAGCGCGGTAACTCCGAACGATCCTCAGAACCTTAATGGCGAGTCGGCCGCCGGCTCTGCTGTTTCAGGGTTCGCCGCGACCTTCAGCAGCATATAGAGCCAGACTAGGCAGTCACTAGTTTGATCTTTAATACGCACAGCAGGAGCATCTGTTCCTGCTGTGCTATTATATTTATACTCAGAACGAATAACCGATGTTCAATCGCCGGACTACGATCTTCCTCACATGTGCTTTGTCCATTCTTGGCGTTTGTCTTTTCTCCTATTTTTACACCCACCCTTCCTCACCAAATTCCCCTTCCGTTCCTGTGATCTCAATGGCGGAGATTGATAGGATGCATGCGTTAACTTTACAGCGAGCGCCGGCGCCGCCTTCCTCTGAGGCAGCGCCTGCTCTCTTCACGGATGTTACGGCGCAAGCGGGCATACACTATCAATGGACTATTTCCGGTCCTCGCCCCCTGAACATTTTGGACACGATCGGCAACGGCTGCGCATTCCTGGACTACAACAATGACGGCAACTTAGACATCCTTCTCGTGGGACCTAAGCTCGCCCTCTATAAAGGAGACGGACACGGCAATTTCACGGATGTCACGCATCTATTGGAGTTAGACAAGTTGACAGGGCGCTTCCTTGGCTGTGCGGTCGGCGACTATGACCAGGATGGTTTCGACGATCTCTATATTTCTGGCTATCATACTGGCTTATTGCTGCACAATAATTCCGGCAAGCGCTTCACGGATATGACGCGGCAGGGGGGATTGGCGCCGCAGCCATGGGGCACATCCTGCGCCTGGGCGGATGTGGATGGGGATGGCCGGCTGGATCTTTTCGTCGGCAACTATGCGCAATTCGATCCGAGCAAAGATAAAATCTACTGCGGGGATAGTAAAAAGCAGTATGCTTGCGGCCCGCTGGCGTACAAATCACTATTTGGCGTCCTTTACCGAAATGTAGGAGAAGGCAAGTTCCAGGACGTCTCCGCCCAATGGCGCGCCGGCGGCTGGGGAAAGGTGCTGGGCGCGGCGTTCTCAGATTACAACCATTCCGGTCGGCCCAGTATCTATCTTGCGGATGATGAGAGTATGGGCAGTCTGCTTCAGAATCAAAACAACGCTTTTAAGGAAGTGGGCGCCGTGTCTGGAACCGCGTTTGACGGCCAAGGGCATGTGCATGGAGGGATGGGGCTGGATTGGGGCGACTATGACAACGATGGGCAATCGGACCTGTTCGTCGCAACATATCAGGCCGAAGCCAAATGTGTATATCACAACATTGGGAACGGTCTTTTTGAGGAGAATTCAAAGAAACTCACCCTGGCGCAGAGGACTATCCCTTACGTCGCTTTCGGCGCAAAGTGGCTCGACTACGACAACGACGGCTGGCTTGATCTGATGATCGCCAATGGTCATGTAGAGGACAACGTGCAGGACATCGATCCAGGCGCAACCTACCGTCAGCCCACGCAGCTCTTTTGGAACGCACATGGCGCGAGCTTCGCTGATGTCAGCGCGCTGGGAGGCCCCGCCTTGCTCAAGCCGGTGGTAGGGCGTGGCCTGGCGGTAGGAGACTTCGACAATGACGGCCGTGTCGACGCACTGGTGGTGGATAGCGAAGGCGCGCCGCTGCTGCTCCACAATGAAAGTCCGAAAACCGGCCACTGGCTATCGTTTTCTCTGGACGGCTTGCATTGCAACAGGGATGCTTACGGAGCGGAGGTAACGGTAAAAGCCGAAGGATTAACACAAACGCGTGTATGCCACTCGGATGGATCGTATTTATCATCTTCAGATAAGCGGGTGCATGTAGGCATAGGCGACGCCAAGTCAGCTCAAAGCGTAAGCATTCTATGGCCAGACGGCCATCGGGACAAATTTGGAAATGTTATGGCGGATCGGGAGTACATAGTGCGCGAGGGCAGTAAAAAACTCGTCAGTCGTTAAGACTTCGGTGAGGAGAAATATAGTCACTGAGCCCATGGAGCTTCTCGCAGCACAGCCCGCATCTCCGACGGACTCAGCCCTAATTTTGCCGCCGCTCGGATTGTGTCTTCTAGATCCACCCCATATCGATTGCGCTTTGATGAGTCGCAAAGACCGGCGACGTTGAGAATGGAGACGGCCTGCGCCACTTCCACCTCGAAGACCGCAATCTCCGACGGCGCCCAGGGCGTCCCGGACGCGCTGCGTGCTCGCGCATGGGCGATGCATCGGCGCAGGGCGGGACCGAAAGCGGCGTGTTCCGAGGATAGGAAGCCGCCCGCCATTTCGGCGCGTCCTAAGCGGCGCGCCATCTCTCCATAGCTTGCCGCCGCAAAGTAAAGCATCGTCAGCGATGCGAAGATCGGGAAACACGCCATGCTGTCGTAACAAGCAGCGATGAGGCCTGCAGTGGCGTCCGCCTCCAGTCGCGTGACTCTTGTATATTCCTGCAAACGAGCGCGCCAGGCCTCAGTCCCCCATGCCTCTTGCAATACCATACACAAGCGTTCTACGCCCAGCAGTGTCAGCGGGATGCCTGTACTGAACAGCGGGTCCACAAAGGCCGACGCCGACGGCAGCATAACCCATCCCGGTCCCGCTGTCTGACGAGATCGGTACGCCAGACGTTTCGCGTGGACAAACGGCCGAATTGGCTTAGCCTTGGCAAACTAAGCCTAATGGATGGATAGCGCTCCAAGAAACGATTCCATGCGGCCGCGCTGTCGGCCAAGTTCAGGTCTCTCGCCAGCATGCTCGTGACGGCGAGGCCGGCGCTTGTCACGCCGCTACCGAAGCGAAGCACCCACATCCATCCGCCATCAAAAACGTGGTGTAAGGCGGCGTCATCCGGCGGGTAAGGCGCAGCCGGCGCTGAGTCGGGATCTCGAAATTCGTCCATGCTATCACAGCGGCCGACTCCCGTAAAATGTGAGTAAAGCGCCTCCGTCACGGGGTAATCCGGCCAGGTATCGTCTTGTAAGTCAAATGCCTCGCGCAGAAACCCGCGCGGCCCCGTGGCGTCCACAAGAAGGCGCGCCCGAGCCGATATTTCCCCGCTTTCATTCCGACCTGTAATACTGGTCAATTTCGTCACAGCATCGAAGGCAGGCGCTGCTAGCGTTACGCCGTCCTGGTAGTGCGTTCCGGCAGCGATCGCTTTGCTTACCAGAAAAGCGTCTACATCGGATCGGAGCCAGTGCGTGTCGGCGACTTCCGTGTTCGGACTACCAGCCACCATTAAGGCGCGCTCCCCATCCGCTCCAGGCGAATATGGCTTTCCAGCCTCATGGTGATAATAAGTAAAGCCGCGCTTGAGCCCGCATCCCAGATCGGGATAGGCCCGCCGCCATGGTCCCCAGGCGGTTAGCGGCAGCAAGCAGGGAAGATCATAGCGCTCCGCGATCTGTTCCAGTATCAGATTCGCCATTGGCGAGGTGGATTCCCCGATGGCGAAGCGTGGATGTCGCCCCTTCTCCAGAAGCAGCACGGACTGGCCAAGCCGTCGTGCCGCTAGCGCCAGCAGAGATCCGCCAAATCCGGATCCAACAATGACCAAGTCATAAATCTTCACGTTTTTCAAGACGCTCATCACGAGCACTCCTGGCAGAGAATGGCGGTGGGCGCGTTCTGGGTCCGATTCATCACCGCCAGCCGGGCGGTGCGTTGCGCGGAGCACGTGCACGAGTAGAACGTCTCGATGTCCCAAAGATCGGCGAAGACGCGGCCCCGGCCCTTCCCGAGACCATACTCCTGAGCCATCTCCAGCGAGCGAAGCGCTGGCGGCGTATACTCGCCCAAAGCGGCGAGGGCCTCCATCGCGCCGTTGCCTCCGCGCGTCGGGATCAGGCAGCAAGCCACGGCGCCGGCATCGAAGGCGGCATCTAGGGAGCGCTCGGCCCACACCTCCCCCTCCTGTTCCGTCAAGCCGGGTGGGCGCAGCAGCAAAAACACACGCATATCCACACCGAAGTGGGCTAAACGCAAGGCTGCTTTATGGAAATCAGCCAGGGTGAATCGCTTATTAAGCCGTGCGAGGGCTTCGGGATGCACTGTTTCCAATCCTACCGCGACTTCCAGGCGTCCGGCAATCAGGTCTCGAAAACGTCTCGTGCGATCCCCAATCAGGCGAGGATGACACTCCACGATGACCCGTTCAAATCCGGCGATTGTCTCGGCAATCTCTGGGTAGTCCTCAGGAGGGATTGCGCGTGGGTCAAAGAAGCTGCCGGCGTTATAGAGCTTGATCTGTCGGGCGGGCGGCAGGGCGACGAGAGCGCTCTGGATCTGAGTCGCGATTGCTCCAGGCGGCGCGCGTCTGTCCAAAGTGTTGCGCCAAAGATCGCACATCAGGCATCGGTAGGGACATTCTCGGTTGGTCAGAAACAAGGTCGCTGTGGAGACCGGAGCGCCGTTCGCATCGGTTTCCTCTTCCCAAAGCGCCGCATAAGCGCTCCAGGGATCCAGGACGTTTTTCGGCCCTCGACGGAGCATAATCCATGTGTCGCGCGCCCTGGTCGTGTTGGGATAAAGATAGTTGTTTGGCAATGGACGCCTCACAATGCCGCAGGAAATGGGCGACTCAGATCGTTGCCGGAGAATCGGTCGGCCTGCGGATCCCAGGCCTCGCGCAGCCGCTCCGACCATTGGCGCAGGAATACTTGACGGCACCACGCCTTGCTGACGCGCCACTGGCGATAACTCTCGCCGCCCGCGCCATTGATATCGCCTCCCGCGCCATCCTGAAAGCGGCGCTTGGGCGGGGTGGGCATGTCGATCCCAGTCACGCAGAGCACGCCCGCCCGAACCATTTCCGATTTCAGCGCGTACAAACGCTCCACATCGCCATTGGTTAAGCTTTCGAACGGGATAGCCAAAGCGGCGGCCATGGCGGAGCGGTCGGTGTAGGGTGAGAACGCCTCAAACCCATATTTTTGCGCTGGCGCATAGGTACGGACATAGGCCCGGGACAAGCCGCCCGAATAGGTCAGGCTATGCTTGATGGCGTCCACGCCCCAGCCCTCCTGATACAGCAATGGGTTGCGCAGAACGCTCGATAGTGTCAGATCGGAGTCTTCCAGGGGATAATCCTTGAGATTTTCATCGCCGCCATCACCATCAAGCAGATAACGCAGCGATGGATAGCGTTCGCGAATGCGCCCCAGCAGACATAGGGCAACTGCGGCGCACTCAACATCGAGCGGGTGATAGTCTTCAATAACGGCAATGGCTTCCTCGAGATCAACTTGGAAGGCGGATGCGCGCACAGGCTCCCAGCAGTCGGCCAATCCCAGTTCACGCGCAATCGTTTCCGCCTGAACCGCGTCCTTTCCGCCGCCTAAATCGAGTGTGAAAGCGCGAATCAAATTGGGATCGCGGCCCAGAGTCTCCATCACATGGCGGGCCAGCAGCCACACGGACGTGCTATCGACGCCGCCGGAGAACGCCAGCGCGATAGGCTCGCCGACGGGGACGGCCCTTAGCCAGCGGCCCAGAGAGGCTTTCGCTCCCTCGATATATGAAGCGCCCAGCGCATCAATATCTGCTGGTCCCGACGCGATCGGGGGATTGAAAAAGCGGCAGTAACGGGGCGCCGGGTCGGGACACCCGATTTGATCGATCTCGACCAAATAGTGTGCGGGAACCATCCGTGTGTAGAGTGGGTCGAACTGCCAGCCGATCTTCTCAGACTGGCACCATTCGAAAATCGTATCAATGCGATCTGAAGCAATCAAAAATGGCCCGTGGAACATTTTGGCCACGAAGTAGCGCAGCGGCATGCCCAGAGTGCGCGCCAGACGCACTGTCTGCCCGTCGCGGCCCGCCGCCGCAAAGTGGCCATCGCTATGGCTGAGTGCAGCAATATCGCCAACCCGAATAGCCTCCTTGACTCCCTGAGAGTAAGGCGCTGTCATAGCGCTCTGCCGCTCTCCGATCAGGTCGACAAGGCGCTCAACTCCTTTAAGCATATAAAGTTAACCTCCTCCGCTTTGTGTCGTGTTTTGTGAGTTGTTTGGCTGTGTTTGGCCTTGCCCGCGCACGGCGTCGGGGTAGTGGCTTTGATAGTATGCCTTTCGTTCTGCATCCTTCTGCTGGGCGGCTTGCTGCTCTTGGGCGGAAATAGCAGCATTTGGGCTTGCTTGTTGATGATTGCCACAGCCGGCCAGCGCCGACACAGCAACAAAAATATAGACGCCTGTTTTCGCTCGGCGCAGAATTTGAGTTTGCATGAGGACCTCTTAAATTTTGTCGCTGGCGCAGCGCCATGCTACTCGCTCTTTCTTCGCTATTACGCTGTTCTCCTTCTCCAAATATCCCCAAATTTTGAAATTTTGAATTATTTGCAACTTTTATGCACCATGTATGTTCCAAGATAGGAATTATGGATACTCGTGGTGAACAAACGCTCAATCTCATGCCGCTGAAGAGTGTTTTCATGCCTGTATCCACATTGGTTCGCCGCATCACTGTCGCCGTCGTCATCATTGCCGTATTTCTCATCGCCATTTCCGCCTACTATCAATGGCGTCGTCGATTGCCGCCGTCTTTGTCTTCAGCCGAATACCAGAGCATGGTGTCCGCGTTCTACGGCGGCGTTGTGGCGATGAATGTCGGCGATGATGAACACGCCGCCGCCTCCCTGCTGGCGGCGACGCGAATTGCGCCGGGAGAACCGGCGGCGTGGGGCAACCTCGGCTTATTTCAGCTGCGCAAAGGCAGCTTCGGACCAGCGCGCGCGGCGCTCGACAAGGCGCATATTTTAGCGCCAGACAACAGTCAAATCGAAGATCTCTTGGGACTGCTCGCCAAGCAGCAGGGACAAACGAACGAGAGCGTCGCCGACTTCCGTCAGGCCGTTAAGCTGGACCCGACGAATGTGCAGGCTCGTTACGAACTGATCCTGGCGCTCCAGCAGTTGGGAGCGGACGATGGGGGTGAAGCACAGCAGCAGTTGCGGCAAATCTCGCTCGCATTGCCGAAGAACCTATTCGCGGCGCTGCAAATGGCGGCTTTGGACGCCAAAGCTGGCGATTTACCTCAGGTGAAGACTTTGATAAGACAAGTGGCGACGCAGTCGTCCGGCTGGCCGTCGGACTCAAAGCAGCAGCTTGCAAGTGTCCAGCAGACATTGGCAGGGGGCGACAGTCGCGCCGTCGTCACCCAGGTCACGTTCCTTAGCAATCTGCTCCAAACGACTCCGCAGTATCAGGCGGACCGCGATTTTGTGGTTGGCGATCAGACCGTGATCGGAACGCCCCTGGAAAACTTTCTTGTCCTGCCTCGCCCGTCAGCAGCGCCCGCGCCTTCGGACATGGAGCTGACTTATGCAGCCGAGCCGCTCGCTCCCGCATCCGGCGGGGGAGAGTGGTCCATGGCGCGGACTTTCTGGTTCTCAGCGCAAACGCCGGCGACACTGCTCGCTAGCGCCGCCCAGGTGCGAATCATTGACGCATCGGGGGGGGCAAACACGTTTTCGTTTCCTGGGAAGGGGGCGTCGCCAACCCCCGACGAAGTACTCAGCGTGGACTGGAATAACGATTTCAATACAGACATCGTGCTGGCTGGCGCGGGCGGTTTGCGTTTTTATCAGCAAGGAGCGGAAGGGAAATTCATCGACGCGGGCGCACGGACGAAATTGCCGATATCGATCTTGAACGGCTCATATGCCGGCGTCTGGGCGGCGGATATTGATAGTGATGGCGACCTCGATTTGATCCTTGGCGGAACATCCGGTCCGCCGATCGTACTGCGTAATAACGGCGATGGGACGTTTACTCCGATCCAGCCGCTGCACGGACCAACGGCTGGTGTTCGCGCATTTGTTATGGCGGATTTCGACGATGACGGTGACCCGGATGCTGCGTTAATCGACGGCGCTGGGAAATTATGGCTTTTCGAAAACCGTCGCAATGGCTTGTTCGCTTCGTGGCCTGTTCCCGCTGTCCTGCAAAACGCCATCGCGCTTTCGATTGCCGACATTGATCACAGTGGTGTTCTGAATCTTGTCGTGCTGAGCGGAGACGGCGTGCTGCAGTGTCTTACGCGCAGGGAAAACGATTGGGCGATGCGTGAAATCGGGCGCTGGCCGAGTAAGTTCACGACCGGAGGGAGCGCCATTTCGCAAGCCAGTTTGACGTGGGCCGACCTGGATAACAATGGCGCACTGGACTTGATTGGTTCAGCGCAGTCGACGACGGTGGTGTGGATGAATGACGGGGGCGGCAAGCTCCAGCCGCTTCCAATAACGCTAAACTCCAAAGTCGTCTCTGTGGACATTGCAGACAAGACAGGCGGCCCCGATTTGATCGGGGTTTCTCCCAGCGGCCAGCCAGTTCGATGGGGGAGCCATGGAGTCAAAAAATATGCCTGGCAGCAAGTGAGGCTTCGCTCGGCCCTCGCCGGCGACCAGCGCAACAACTCGTTCGGCATTGGCGGAACCGTGGAATTGCGCGCGGGTCTTCTTTACGAGAAACAGCTTGTCATGCAGCCGGTAACTCAGTTCGGGCTGGGAATTTATGCGAAGGCGGACTACATTCACATTCTTTGGCCCAACGGCAGCCCGCAGGGAGAGTTTGCACTGAAGCCGGATCAAATCGCCGAGGCCCCAGAGCGTTTGAAAGGCTCCTGCCCGTGGCTGTTCGCCGACGGAGGCCATGGCATGACGTTTGTCACGGACCTGATCTGGCGCTCTCCTTTGGGGCTGCGTATCAACGCCCAAAATACAGCGGGTGTGGCGATGACGCGCGACCGGGTCAAGATCGCGGGGGATCAGTTAACGCCTAAAGACGGATTTTACGATCTGGCTATCACCGCTGAACTGTGGGAGACGCATTTTTTTGACTACATGAGATTAATGACGGTCGATCATCCGTTGGGGACTGAAGTCTTTATCGATGAACGCTTTGCGATTCCCCCGCCGCCTTTGGCCATCCATGTGGTGACGCCTCCCATCCCGGTTCTTCACGCCACAGACGATCTCGGGCAGGATGTGACAAATACCGTGGCGGTGCGCGACGGCCGCTATTTGGATACTTTCGGGCGTGGCGGCTATCAGGGCGTCACGCGCGACCACTATGTCGAATTGGACTTGGGCGCCGCGCCTGCGTCGCCAGGGCGCCAATGGCTGGTGGCGCAGGGCTGGATTCATCCCACCGACAGTTCCATCAACCTCGCGCTCAGTCAAGGGCGCCATGCGCCCCCAACGAGCCTCAGTCTTGAAGCTCCCGATGGTCATGGGGGCTGGGGCGCGGTGCGTAAGAACCTTGGTTTCCCTGAGGGAAAGAAAAAGACCATCCTGCTCGATCTCACTGGAGTTTTTCGCCCTGGGGCGCCGCGCAGAGTTCGTCTGCGTACAAATCTGGAGATTTACTGGGATTTTCTGGGGACGGCGGTGGATACGCCGTCCCCACGGATGCGTATCCAAAACATTGCGTCCGACAAAGCCGATCTGCATTATCGAGGCTATAGCGTCATGCATCAGGCGAACGCATCGTCGCCGGAGCTTCCCGACTATGATAATTTGATGGGGAAACGACAGAACTGGATCGACCTGATCGGTTTTTATACCCGGTATGGCGACGTGCGCCCGCTGCTTGCCCAAGTGGACGATCGGTACGTGATTATGAATGCGGGGGATGAGATGAGGCTGCGGTTTCCCGCCGTCCCTGCGCCGCCGTCCGGCTGGAAGCGCGACTATGTCCTGGAAGCCGACGGATGGGTCAAAGACGGCGACTTGAACACCGCTTTTTCCAAGACCGTTCTGCCGCTGCCGTCTCATGCAAACCCGGATTATAGCCGTCCGCCGGGCCGCCTGGAAGACGACCCGGTGTACAAAGCGCATCAGGAAGATTGGCGGTCATACCAAACACGATATGTCACGCCGCGTATGTGGCGAAATACGGCGCCATAGCCAAGTGTTCACGATGAATGACTTTGATAAGGAGAAAATAAATGGCTCATATCGATCTTCCCGAGAATGTCCCCGGCATCATCGGTCCCCTGATGCAATATCCAGAAACAGCCCGGCACTTGAATGGGCTGGCGGAGGCGCTGCTGCGCGGCTCGTCCTCACTCACGCCTGCGGAGCGTGAGGTGATCGCGACGTACGTCTCGTCCCAAAACCAGTGCATATTCTGCATGAGCTCGCATGGGGCCGCCGCTCGGTATTTGCTTGGCTCGGAGGCGGGCGTCGTCGATCTGGTGAAAGCCGATTACGCCAGCGCCCCGATCGGCGATAAGTTAAAGGCGCTGCTCGCCATTGCCGGCCAGGTGCAGCAGGGCGGCCGCCGCGTCACGGAAGCGCACGTAGCCGAAGCGCGAAAGGCCGGCGCCGACGATCAGGCGATCCATGACACGGTCTTGATCGCGGCGGCGTTTTGTATGTACAATCGCTATGTCGATGGCTTGGCGACGCTGATTCCCGACGATCCCGCTGAATACGATATAATCGGCGCCAGGATCGCGAAAAACGGATATTCGCGCACCGTCTCTGAAGGCTGAGCAGCCTTCAGAACTGGTCCCGTCGGAGTCGGCGGGACCGGTTCTGTCTTTATGGTCTTCTGGAGGGGCTGTTTGCCGGGGGGTGGAGAGAGAGCCGTGGCTCGCTAGCTTTTTTGAGCTGGGGCTTGGATATCCGCGGGCTGAATGTCTGTGGGAATGAAGTCGCGGTCCATCAATTCCGAAATAGGGACAGGTTTCGTCAGGACTTTCATCTTCAGCGCCATATCCTCGATCTGCTGCATCTCGGCGTCGGTCGGAGTCAGACCGACGTAGCTGACCCGATCCGGCGGCTGGGTCAAGACATACTTCAAGATTTTGGGATCTTGGCGGTAATACGGCGCGACCAGCGCGGCGGCCTGCAGTCGGTGCGTCTCGGCCCAGGCGCCGGATTGCGCGATGCCGCGCACGAGATCTCGCACTTCATCGGGATGCTGCTTAATCAGGTCCTCATGGACGACCAGGGCGCAGGAAATGAAGCGCGGCCAAATATCTTTCGCGTAGTACAGCACCCGACCGGAGCCGTTCAGCTCGGCAACCGCCGGAAATGGTTCCCCCACAAAGTAACCGTCGATCGCCTTGGTCGCCAGTGCGGTCGGCATGTCCGGCGGCGGCATCACGATGAACTTGATGTCGTCGGGCTGCATCCCCTGATTTTCCATCAGCTTATGGATCACCAGATTTTGATTGCTGTATGGGCTGGGGATTGCGAATGTCTTGCCCTTTTCGTCGCGAAGGCTTTTGGCGGGGTCGTCTTTGCGGACGATGATTTCCGAGCCGTCTCGATGTCCCAAATAACAGATTTTGACCGGCACGCCCTGCTCGCGAAGTTTCATCGCGAGCGGGACGATCATGAAAGTCGCCTGGAGCTGCCGTGATTTCAAGGCGTCGGCAATGGGAGGGAACTCTGTGAACCTCTCCGAGTCGAACCGTGTGCCTGTGGTGCTGGTCTGCGACGAATAATCCGTGACGGGACAGGTTAAGTGACAGGTGACGGGCAGATAGCCCACGGTCACCGTCCGGCGGGCGTTGTTACTTGGCCCAACATGGATAGGGCTTTGGGTGGTTTTGCGCCCCGGGCCGAAACGCAGCACTGACAGAACGGCGATGATAACGATGGCGATCGCGGCCACCCGTGTGATTGGTGAACGAAGCATTATCGACTCTCTTTCCATCGGCCTTGAAGGATAATCCCTGAAACTGCTATTTGCCGGGTCCATATACGTTGAGTTCATACAGCGAGTACCCAAAGGTAGTGGCGCGTTTGACCCCGTACATCCGCACCCAGCGAGTCGTGACAGGCTCCAGCTTGATGACGTCCCGAGAGCCCTTCCCATTCTCCGTGGTGAAGACCGATTTCCAGTTCTGTCCATCATCGCTGATTTGAATCTCATAAGCTAGCGCGCGCGCTTTCTCCCAAAGCAGCTCGATACGATTGATCTGTGTGGGAGCGCCCAAGTCTACCGCGAGCCATTGAGGATCGACTCCCCACACCGAACTCCAGCGTGTGCTGAGATCGCCGTCGGTGGCGTATTCGGGATGGAATTCCGCGCCTCCCTGGATGCTCGAGACGGTCACTTTCTTACCCGTGGAGAGGGTAGGCTTGGGACCGGGAGGAAGCGGAGCACCGATGCTGGGGATGCGCTCGGTCCAGGTTGAAGTAAGGTTAACTGTCGTCTTCTGCGCCAGGTCGCGGGAGTTAGGCCCAACTTCAATCGTGTAGGAGCCTTTGTCCGATTTCCACTGCTTGTCTGGGACATCGCAATAGGCAAACGAGCGCGCATCCAGCGTGAAGCGGGCGGTTTTAGTTTCGCCAGGTTTTAGCGTCAGGCGGTCAAATCCTTTGAGCTCACGCACGGCGCGGTCAATCTTGGGAGCATCGGTGTGAACATAGAGTTCCGCGATCTCCGCGCCCTCGCGCGCGCCGGTATTCGTGATGTCCACCGTGACGGCGAGATCGCCATGGGGCGCCCAGGCATTTTTGGCGACATGCAGATTCGAGTACTTGAAGGTGGTGTAAGATAGTCCGTAGCCGAATGGAAAGGTCGGCTGGAGGTTTTTCTTGTCGAAATAACGATAGCCAACGTAGATGCCTTCGCTATAATGAACGGCGCCGTTTGTTCCAGGGAAGTTTCCGTAATCGGGATAATCCTCGCGGCGGGCGCCGATGGTGTCGGTGAGTTTACCGGAAGGAGAAATATCACCGAAGAGAATCTCGCCGATAGCGGTTCCACCTTCCTGTCCTGCGAATGGAGCCTGAATGACGCCAGGAACGGGATCGATCCAGTCGGACATTTTGCACGGCGCGCCGCTGCTGACGATAACGACGGTATTTTTATTGGCCGCAGATAATGCGCGAATGAGATCCAGGTCTTTGCTCTCTAAATCCATCGAATGGCGGTCCGATCCTTCCGCCTCGTGTTCGCCTCCGACAAAGAGCAGCGCAACATCCGCCTTCTTCGCTCTCGCCTGAGCGGCGTCGGGCGTTTCGCCCTCGGCAAAGGTGACATTGACGCCTGGTCCGGCTGCTTGGGTAACCCCCTCTAGAGGGAAAATGGCCCGTGTGGGCTTGAGGTCCGGGCTGCCGCCGCCGCCCAGCTGCCAGCTCTTTGCTCGTGACCCGAAGACAGCGATTGTCTTAATCTTGCCGCGCTCCAGCGGAAGAACGCCCCCTTGATTCTTCAGCAGAATTATGCCCTCCGCAGCCGCATCGTGAGCGATCTTGAGATGCTCCGGCGAACCGACCACAGAATGGTCGGGCGCGGCTTTCGGATCCAGCACGCCGGTGCGGATGATGGTGCGCAGGATGCGGTGCACGGATTCATCGAGAGTTGTCTGCGTCAAATCGCCGCTGTCAAGCGCGTCGGCGATATTCTCGGCGTTGAGCAGCCCAGGGCCGGGCATCTCCAGATCATTGCCTGCGTTGATCGTACCGGCAACTTCATGCACGCCGCCCCAGTCGGACATAGCCATCCCGTCAAAACCCCAGTCACGGCGCAGGATGCAGGTGTCCAGATACCAATTCGAGCTGCTGTGACGGCCGTTGACTTTGTTGTAGCTGGTCATCAAAGTCCATACATGCCCGCGCTTGACGGCCGCCTCAAACGCAGGCAGATAGATTTCGCGTAGTGTGCGTTCATCCACGATCACATTGACGAAGCCTCGGTCGACTTCCTCGTTGTTACACGCGAAATGCTTCACGCAGGCGGCTGCGCCCGTACTCTGCACACCCTGAATATAGCCCACGGCAGTCTCAGCGGATAGGAATGGGTCTTCGCTGTAATATTCCGCATTGCGCCCGCCGAGTGGACTGCGGTGAATGTTAACAGAAGGCCCCAGGATGACTTGCCCCCCAGTGCGCTTATTTTGAAGCTCCTCCCCGATGGCTTGACCAACCTTGCGGGCCAGCTCACGGTCCCAGCTGCTGGCGAATAATACGCCGCTGCCGAAATAGGTGGCGGGTCCATCGAGGCGGCCCACGCCGCCTCCGCGTACGCCCTGGCTGGCGTCCGCCATGTCCATAATGGGTACGCCAAGGCGTGGGATGGCGGGAGTGCTGAAGTCGGTGCCGGTAGAAAGGGAGCGGCGTTCTTCCGGCGTAAGACGATTAAAAAGGTCGTTCACACGCGCCTCTAGCGGCGCCTTGGGATCCTGGTATACGGCCTGCGCGTCCGCGCGCACTAAGCCGGCGGTGCTGCAAATCGCCAGGCCCAGTGCGAATGCGCATGATAATTTGCGCTGAGAGGTGGCTTGGCGCTTCGCCTGGCGTCGGTTCGTCTGCATCGTGTCTCCCTAATGAGTGAAATATTTGCGATTAGCTGAAAGCTGTTTTTGCAATCCAAAGTTTCGGCGTTGCCCATCGGCAGAGAGGCCGAAAAGCGGGAAAAGAGAGCGAGGTAGTGACAACTTGACCTGCGCAAGTCGCTGGATCCGAAGGCTCTTTTCAGTATGTTCCAAACAAAATCATATTTGATCCATTTATCATCCATTTGATCATATCATAAATTGTGTTTACTGTCAATGGAACACGCCGCTGTCTGATCTTCGCGCAGGCCCAGTTCGCTCAGCATCTGAGACACAGCGTCAACAACGAGGGGATGGGTAACGTCGCGCGGGCGCGGCAGTTCTATCGCGAGCTCGCATTGGATTCGGGAGGGACGCTCGGACAGGACAATGATCCGGTCGGCGAGCTGGGCGGCTTCTTCCAGGTCATGAGTGACGAAGACAACCGTGCAGGGGCAAGATTGGAGCAAGCGAACGAGTTCACGCCGCATTCGCAGTCGGGCCTGATAATCCAGCGCTGAGAATGGTTCGTCCATCAGCAGAATATCCGCATGGCCTGCCAGCGCACGCGCCAGTTCCACGCGCTGACGCATGCCGCCAGAGAGCTGATGAGGATAATGCTCCGCGAAATCCTGCTGACCAATCAGCGTCAGCAATTCGAAGAGTTGTTGCTCGCGCGCTTCCGGAGAAACGGATCGCATGCCGAGCCGGATATTGTCTGCGACTGTCAGCCAGGGGAATAAGCTGTCCTGCTGATACACTTGCCGTATTGCGCCGATCGTTTCAACAGTTCCTGAGGAAGGCTGCTCGTATCGAGAGATCAGATTGAGGAGCGTGGACTTTCCACAACCGGATGGGCCAACCACGGCAACGAATTCACCGGAGCGCACTGTGAGTGTGACATCGTCCAGGACGCGCACCGAGCCGAAATCGTGCGAGACGTGGGAAAGATGGATGGGTTTAGCGTTCATAACCCCACCTAAGACTTGGAAGTTTCGCCAGCCCCGCCAGAAGCCGATCAATACCTACACCCAGCAGGCCGATGACGATCATATAGCACACCACGGTATCGGTGCGTAGCCCATTGCGGGCGTCATAGATGCCGTAACCCAATCCATCTTGACAGCCGACCATCTCCGCCGCTACCACGACTACCCAGGCAATCCCAGCCGTCACGCGCAGCGCCGTCACGAGCTGCGGCAGGATCGCCGGAAGCGTGACGCGCGTCAGCCGCTCCCAGCCCATCATCCCAAAATCCTGCCCGACCCGAAAGTAGACTTTGGGGATCGTCGCAACGGCGGACATCGTCGCCAGAATCAGCGGGAATACGGACGCCATATAGATCAAGAAAATAGCCGCCTTGTCTCCCACTTGAAACCAAAGAATAGCGAAGGGAATCCAAGCGAGCGGGGACAGATTGCGATTGAAATTGACCGCAGGCAGCAGGGCCATACGCGCCCTTGTCTGCTGACCAAGCCACAATCCCACCGGGACGCCGGTTACAACCGACAGCATGAACCCAACGACCACGCGGAAGAGCGACGCCTCAATGTCATTGAAAAGGCGTCCGGCCCTGATCTCCTCGACAAAACTTTTCGCGACGGCTTGAGGAGACGGGAATGCGTATTCTGGAAAAACGTGCAGCCTGGACACAATCGTCCACAGGGTGAGAGCCGCCGCCAAAACCATCGCCGGCAGCAAGACAGATAATGAGATAGGCTTCCCTGCGTTCTTCATATGACCCAAAGTATACCACAGGCGAAAAACAATAAATGCATTGATCCAAATACGATTTCAGGATGTTCCAGATATGATATAATAGGCCTGACGGCGCCACTGATGGCGATGAACTGCTTAGTCGAATCCAGTTAAAATTTATGTCAAAACGCATTCGCTACATTGTTGTCGCCACCCTCTTCGCCGCCCTTCTTGCGATCACTGCTATATTGAACCGAAAGGCTGCTCAGCCGGCGGGGAAAGTGGCGGATGGCGAGGCGATGCAGCGCTATGGCTTCCAGTTCCAGGATGTTACGCATGCCGCCGGCATTGACTTCATTCACCACGCCCCCACTCTCGATCCCGCCCTTGATCCCATTATGCCGGAGGTCGCGGCGATGGGCGCGGCGGTTTCGGTGGTGGATTACGATCAGGACGGCTGGCCCGATCTGTATGTCACCGACAGCAGTGAAGGCAGCCAAAACCATCTGTACCATAATCTGCGTAACGGCAAATTTACGGACGTTGCCGCGAAACTGGGAGTCGCCGATATCAACAAATCCGGTACGGGCGTCTCCATGGGCTCGGTCTGGGGCGACTACGACAATGACGGCTATCCGGATCTTCTGCTGTTCAAATGGGGACAACCGCAGCTGTTCCACAACGATCAAGGCCATGGCTTCACCGACGTGACGGCCAAATCCGGGCTGCCGAAGTGGGTCAACGCCAACGCCGCAACGTGGATGGACTATGATTGCGACGGTCATCTGGATATTCTGCTCTGCGGTTACTATTCCGAGGATGTTGATCTGTGGAAGCTGAAGAACACCCGCATGATGCCGAACAGTTTTGAGTACGCTCAGAATGGCGGCCGCAAATATTTGCTGCGTGGACGCGGCGACGGTACATTCCAGGATGTCACGGCGCGGGTTGGGCTGAACAGCCATCGCTGGACGCTGGCTGTCGGCGCAGCCGATCTGCAAGGCTCGGGCTATCCCGACATTGTCCTCGCCAACGACTACGGCGTCACCGAGGTCTATGCAAACAACGCAGGAAAAAGTTTTACGGAGATCGGGCGTCAAGCAAATATTGGATATCGCCCCAAAAGCGGCATGAGCGTCGCCTTTGGAGACGTACTCAATCAGGGCGGATTCGCGCTGTATGTCACGAATATCAGCGCCGAGGGCAATCTGGTCCAAGGGAATAACCTTTGGGTGGCGCGTCCCGGAAAAGACCTGAAATATGACAATTGGGCCGAAGACGCAGGGGTTTACCAAGGCGGCTGGAGCTTCGGCGCCCAATTTGGAGACCTGAACAACGACGGCGCGCTTGATCTTGCGCTGACCAATGGCTATATTTCCGCCAGTAAGGATAAGAGCTATTGGTATGACTTCAGTAAGGTCGCGGGCGGCAATTCAACGATTATCTCCGATGCGAAAAACTGGCCCCCAATGGAAAATATGAGCCTGTCCGGTTATGAACAGAAACATATCTGGCTGGGCGATGGTTACGGCAAATTCGCCGATGTGGCGCAGGCGGTCGGCTATACCGACACTCACGACGGCCGTTCTGTCGCACTCGCCGATTTGTGGAACACCGGAGCTTTGGACATGATTGTCGCCAATCAGCGCGGACCTCTGCTTATCTACAAGAACACCGTCACTCCCAAGAACCAATGGCTCGAATTCGACCTCTCCGGAAATCGTGGTAACCGCGGCGCGATTGGAGCCCAGGTCCGTCTGTTCTGGAAAAACTCTCGTGGTCAGGAAGTAGAGCAGCTCCAGGAAGTTCAAGCCGCCAGCGGTTTCTGCGCTCAGAACGACCATCGGCTCCATTTTGGCCTCGGCCCTCATCCCCGAATTGATCGCGCCGTGATTCGCTGGCCTGGTGGTGCGGGAACGTCGAAGACACTGACGATGTCGCAGATTCAGCTCGATCGGAACAATCCGGTTCAGGAGCCGCAATAAGAGATAGCTAGGAACACGATTATGATCACAGGACACTCCGCCGACTCGCTGCCGCCCGAACCGGTAAGACCTTCATCGGACGTGAAGCCATCACGCCCGTTTCCAATCGACAGCCAATACATTGCGCCGATGCTTATCACAGTCATTTTGCTGATAGGGCAGGCGTTTTACGGCTTTCTGGAGAGCTATCCGAAGACTCTGCTGGCGATCGGGACAAGCATTCTCGCTGAGATCCTTCTTAGCCGATTGTTCTACAATAAGTGGCCGTCTCTGGCGAGCGCTTATGTCACCGGAATCAGCGTCGGCATTCTGGTGCGTTCTCCACTGTATTGGCCTTTTGCGATGTGCAGCGCTCTCTCGATCGCGTCCAAGTATGTGCTGAGGATAAACGGACGTCACCTGTGGAACCCATCTAACTTCGGCGTTTCGGCGATGCTCTTTTTGGCTCCCGCCGTCGTGGCGAGTTTGAGCATTCAGTGGGGCAATGCGCTTGGGGCGATGCTGGTTATCTGGACACTCGGCTCTATCATCGTTTGGAGGCTGCGGCGTTTCCACATCTGTGCAACCTATGTCGCGTCATTCTTTGCCTTCGCCGCTCTGCGCGCCGCGCTCCCGCATCCTCCCCTGACATTTTGGGAAACATTTCAGAGCGAGATCGCGCCGATCACGGGGCCGATGTACCAGTTGTTTATCTTTTTCATGATCACCGACCCCAAGAGCACCGTGCGGAATTGGCGCGGTCAATGCGCAGTCGCCTTCTCTATTGCCGCCGCTGAGTGCGTCCTGCGCCTCTTTCATAATGTTCACGCGCCCTACTTCGCTTTATTCCTCGTTGGCCCACTCGCAAACACAATCGAAATTTGGAAGACGCGGGGCGGCCCTAATACGGCGCCTTCGGCATGAGCTCTTCAGAGTAATATAGTATGGGACATGGTTTGAATCCATATGTGTTCCATATATGTTGACATGTGATCCTTGGTGTGATACAATAGTTCCATCAATGTTCCACGAAGTCTCATTAAGAGGGTTGGGCTTGTGTTTTTGCTATAATTGAAATACTGGTCCACTCTGAGATAAAAAAGATTTTTTTTGCGATAATTGCAATAAAGAAAAGCATCTATTGGCGAGCATAGAGTTAGGAAGCATCCGTATGCAACGAAAAATCAAAGGAGTAATGGAAGCAGCGTACATCAAAGACGTAATTTGCGTAGTCGCGGCCGTCCCCGGCGGCTTTATCTATGTTGTTACGACGCACATCGGCGTGGACTTTACGATCAAGGATCGCTCCACGCCTTGTCGCAATCCGCCGGCGGTGAGGCCGGCTTATCGAAGTCACTCAGTTAGGAGATCAAAACATGCTTAAGTATTCCATAAGAGGATTGGCGGCCTTTTCGCTTACTGCAGCCAGCATTCTTCACTCCCCCGCAAGCTTCGCCCAGAGTACGGCGGACACTTCTTTTAGCGCGTGGAATTCGGCGTTTCTGGTTCAGCAAAGCGGTCAGGCTTATTACGCCACGACTCTGCACGGGACTGCCGTCGAAGGCTCATGGGTCCAGGCGCTGGATATTGAAGTGGCCGAAGACGCATACCTGCGGGATCGGACGCCGACCCACCGGCAGCTCGTCAATGATTTGCTGACTCACTTTTTAGCCTACGAGAGCTATGATTGGTCGCTCGATACCTGGAACGACGACATCGCATGGATGACGCTGGCGTGCGTACGCGGCTATCAAATTACGGGCAATAACGCTTTCTTGAATAAGGCGACCTATGCCTGGAATATGGCCTACAACCGTGGATGGGACACTTCTTATGGCGGCGGCGGAATCTGGGAGAACATGGACAACTTCCCTCATGGCGACGGTCATGCGGACAAATGCGCGCTCAGTACAAACCCCTTCATCACCTCAGGCCTCGCTCTTTATCAAATCACCGGCGACTCAAGCTATTTGACGAAGTCTCAAGCGATCTATACCTGGGTGCGCGGCAATATCTTCAATACCAGCACCGGCGTCGTCAATGAGGGCGTCAAGTGGACCATTGGGCAGACGAATAGCGGCGTCCTGGAGGTCTCAGACAATGTTTATAATAGTGGATCATTCGTTCAAGCCGCTAACTATCTTTACCGCCTGACCGGAAATGCGCAGTATTACAACGATGCGCTGCTGGCGGCTAATCATGTGGTCAACTCGACTTCGATTATGAGCAATAACGGCGGAGCGCAGACCCAGTGGCAGTATCGCTTTGTGAAGGGCTTGAGCGATTTCGCTACGGATAACAATCTCTGGCCGCAATACCAGTCCTGGATGCAGAACAACGCCAACGCGGCGTGGAGCAAGCGAAACAGCTCAAATCTCACCTGGAATAACTGGCTCACAACGACAAACGACCCGAATATCGATCCCATGGAAAGCTCCAGCGCTGTGGGAATATGGCAGGTATTGCCCAATCCTAATCTCAGTGTGTCCGGCAATTTCGAAATCGTGAATGTCGGAAGCAATATGGCGCTGGGCGTAACCTCCAACGCCAGCTATGCGTCGGTCGTCCAGCAGCCCTATACCGGATCCACCAGTCAGCAATGGACTTTTGTACAGTCTAGTGGCGGTTATTGCCAGATAAAGAACGTCTCCAGCGGCTTGGTCATGAACGTGTCGGCCGCTTCCGTGCTGGCGGGAGCAAAAGTGATCCAGTATGCAGCTCAGAGTATGAATCCGGGCAACGATCAGTGGCTGCCGATCGTCAATGCGGATGGGACTTACTCGTTCTTCAACCATGACAGCGTACAGGCTTTGGACGTGACTGGCGCAAGCACGGATTCTGGAGCGCAGCTGGAGCAATACTGGTCCAACGACACAAACGCGCAAAAGTTCACCTTGATCCCCCTGGGAACAATCGCCAACGGGACCTATCATCTCACTCCGGCCTGCGCCACGGGCAGCCACCTCGACGTGGCGGCGGCGGGGACGACCAACGGCACGAACGTCGATATTTACGCCTCGAACACCAGCAACGCTCAAAAGTGGACGTTTACCGCGAACGCCGCCGGCAACGGCTATCGAATTAGCCCGCTTTCTTCCCCAGGCCTTTCACTTGACGTCGCGGGCGCCGGGGTGGCGAATGGAACGAATGTTGATATCTGGACCTCGAATACGACGAGCGCGCAAAAGTGGGGCCTGACCGCTGTCTCCGGCGGCTATACGCTCACGCCGTTGTGCGCGACGGGAACGCGCTTGGATGTGGCGGCGGGAGCTTCCACAAACTTCACGAACGTCGATATCTATCAGGCGAACGGCACGAATGCGCAGACCTGGGCCATTGCGCCGTAGTGGCCGCGTCGCGGCGTTTTCACAGTCTCTATCAACGAGGAATCCAATGATGAATATGATCCGAGCTTCTCTTCAAGGCATGGCGCCTTGGGCGCTAACCGCCGCTGTTCTTTTTCTTGCGCCGTCAGCGCGCGCCCAGAATATTGCGGACACCTCTTATAACGCTTATAACTCCGCCTTTCTGGTGCAGAACGGCAGTTCGGCCTTTTACACCAATAGCATCACGGATCGCACACGGGCGTATATGTGGGGCGAGGCTTCGGATATCTTCGTTACCGAGGATTACTACGCTCGCACGCATAATCCGGCTACGCCGGTGCTGATCACGAATCTGCTCAATACATTCATGGCGGACAATAACGGCGCGGACTGGTCATGGGATTCGTGGAACGACGATATTGCCTGGGCTGTCATCGCCTTTGTACGCGGATATCAGATCACCGGCAATACCGCCTTTTTGAACGCCGCCCGTAACAACTGGGACATGGCCTATAACCGGGGATGGGATAGCGCGCTTGGAGGAGGGGTGTGGGAGGAGATGAACAGCAAGTTCTCCAAATGCGCCCTGAGCAACGACCCGCTCGTCATCTCCGGCTGCGCACTCTATCAAATCACCGGGGACTCTTCCTATTTGACCAAGAGTCAGGCGATGTATAATTGGGTGCGTACGAACCTCTTCAATTCGACAAGCTCGACCAATTCTCTAGGAGCGCCCGGTCAGGTCAACGAAGGGCTGGACACCAGCCATGGCCTCCAGCCCTCGGACAATGTGTACAATAGCGGCGGATTTATCTCGGCCGCCAATTACCTCTATCGTTTGACGGGAACTGCTCAGTACCACAGCGACGCCCAATTGGCGATTACACATATCGTCAATGAGGGGCCAGTGATTGACTTTGTGGGATCCCCAGGCAACCCTCAATATGCGTACTGGTTTGTCAAAGGCGTCAGCGAATTCGCCACGGATAACAATGTCTGGTCGCAATACCAGTCGTACATGGCGAACAACGCCAATACGTCGTGGGCTAATCGGGACAGCCTGAATCTTACGGAAGACGACTGGACCCATCCCAACACCGGTTCTAACCCCGTTGCCCTGAACGCCTCCAGCGCCGTGACTGTGTGGCAAGTACAACAGCAGCCCAACCTCAACGTCTCTGGAAATTATGCGATCGTCTGCGCCGCAAGCAATCTGGCCCTTGGCGTCGCCTCCAACGCCAGTTATGCGGCGGTCGTGCAGCAGCCTTACACCGGAGCCGCTGCCCAGCAATGGACTTTCACGCCGACGGGCGGCGGTCTCTTCCAGATTAAGAATGTGTCGAGCGGTTTGGTCATGAACGTTTCCGCCGGTTCCGTGGGATCTGGCGCGACAATCGTTCAATATCCGGCCCAGGGCCTGTCTCCCGGCAACGACCGCTGGCAGCCGTCACTCAACTCGGACGGAACCTACTCGTTCTTCAATCACAATAGCCTGCTTGCCCTGGACGATACGGCGGCCAGCACGGCGTCGGGAACACAGTTTAGCCAGTACTGGCCGAACAATACAAACGCGCAAAAATTCAGCTTGATTCCTCTGGGAACAATCGCCAACGGGACCTATCATCTCACTCCGGCCTGCGCCACGGGCAGCCACCTCGACGTGGCGGCGGCGGGGACGACCAACGGTACGAATGTCGATATCTACGCCTCCAACACCACCAACGCACAGAAGTGGACGTTTACGGCCAACGCCGCCGGCAACGGGTACCGACTCAGTCCACTTTCTTCCCCAGGCCTTTCACTTGACGTCGCGGGCACCGGGGTGGCGAATGGAACGAATGTCGATATCTGGACCTCCAACACCACCAATGCGCAGAAGTGGGGCCTGACCGCAGTCTCCGGCGGCTACACGCTGACGCCTCTCAATGCGACGGGCGCTCGGCTGGATGTGTTGGCGGGAGCTTCGGCGGACGGGACCAATGTCGATATCTATCAGGCGAACGGCACGAATGCGCAGACCTGGGCCATTACTCCTTAATAGGCGTGCATTGACGCTGCGATATTGTGTTAATCGCTCATCTTAAGAAAAGGAGGGCGATTAACCTTACGATCTATTTTTAGGAGAGCTCCATGGCTTTATCCATTCGAAAAAATTGCGCACTTTCTCTCATAGCGACTACGGGAGCCTTGCTGACTGTCATTGGGATATCCGCGCCTGCGCGGAGCGCTACTTTAAGGCTGATGCCGCTGGGGGATTCAATCACCGCTGGTTACCAGAGCTCCACCGGCAACGGTTATCGAGGACCGCTCTATAATGAGCTGGCCAGCCAGGGCAATACCCTGGATTTCGTCGGATCCCAGCGCAGCGGATCGATGTCCGATCCCGATGAGGAGGGAATCTATGGCGACCGAATCGATCAGATTGCCAGCTTGGCGACAGGCGCTTTGGCTACCTACAAACCGAATATCATCACGCTGCACATTGGCTCGAACGATTTGAACGGAAACTATCAGGTGTCTACCGCGCCGGCCCGGCTGGCGTCCCTGATCGACCAGATCATCGCCGTCGACCCAGACGCCACCGTGCTGGTGGCTCAGTTGATTTGCAACGCAAACGCAACGACCGAAGCCAATATTGTGGCCTATAACAATCAGATTCCGGCAATTGTGCAGGCGCGATCGAACGCGGGCAAGCATGTCTATATGGTCAGCATGAGCTCGCTCACAACGGCCGACCTGTACGATGGCCTGCATCCCAACGACGCAGGATATCAGAAAATGGCGGACAATTGGGACGCTGCAATTCAGCATGTCATCGCTGCCGGCTGGATCACGCCGCCATTAAACGCTCCAATCTTTTCCGGCAATTACGGGATTGTGAACGCCGCCAGCAACCTGGCCTTGGGAGTGACCTCCACCGCCAGTTCCGCTCCGGTGATTCAGCAGCCTTACACTGGAGCCGCCGGTCAAATTTGGTCGTTCGTCCCAACCAGCAATGGCTACTACCAGATTAAGAACGTCGGCAGCGGCCTGGATGCGAATGTGAGCGGCGCTTCGACGGCAAACGGAGCATCGGTCATCCAGTGGCCGTTCGGGTCGCCGCAGGGGTGCGACCAGTGGATACCGTTATACCATTGGGATGGAACGCTCTCCTTTTACAATTTGAACAGCCAACTGGCTCTGGACGATCCGGCCGCCAGCACGGCGTCCGGGACACAATTCGATCAGTACTTCCCGAACGGCACGCCCGCACAGAAGTTTATCGTGGTTCCTTTGGGGACGATCGCGAACGGGACTTATCATCTCACTCCGGCCTGCGCCACGGGCAGCCACCTCGACGTGGCGGCGGCGGGGACGACCGATGGAACCAATGTCGATATCTACGCCTCGAACACCAGCAACGCTCAAAAGTGGACGTTTACCGCGAACGCCGCCGGCAACGGCTATCGAATTAGCCCGCTTTCTTCCCCAGGCCTTTCACTTGACGTCGCGGGCGCCGGGGTGGCGAATGGAACGAATGTTGATATCTGGACCTCGAATACGACGAGCGCGCAAAAGTGGGGCCTGACCGCTGTCTCCGGCGGCTATACGCTCACGCCGTTGTGCGCGACGGGAACGCGCTTGGATGTGGCGGCGGGAGCTTCCACAAACTTCACGAACGTCGATATCTATCAGGCGAACGGCACGAATGCGCAGACCTGGGCCATTGCGCCGTAATGGCCGCGTCGCGGCGTTTTCACAGTCTCTATCAACGAGGAATCCAATGATGAATATGATCCGAGCTTCTCTTCAAGGCATGGCGCCTTGGGCGCTAACCGCCGCTGTTCTTTTTCTTGCGCCGTCAGCGCGCGCCCAGGTCGCGGCGCCGACAATTGCTTTTGCGAACTCCGCAAATCAGCAAACATTTGGAAAATCCTATAGCGATTCTGTTTACAATCTCACGGTAATCAACACGGTCAATAGCCCTACAGTTTTCCGCGCCGGCAGTGATTATGCGGAATGGACCAGAGACTCCTCGCTTAATTGCTGGAACGCCGGCAGTCTGATCGATCCGGTCACCGCCAAAAATACTCTGACAAGGCTGATCGTTCCGAACAGCACATACGGCAATGTCATTGACCAGGGGAACAACCAGTGGTGGGACATGATTATCTGGAGCACGGCGGCATGGAACCATTATCTCGTCACGGGCGACACCGCGTTTTTATCCAGCGCTTACAGCGCGACGATCGATACGCTGAATATGATGAGGGCTCAGCACTACAATACTTCCTATGGGCTTTTTAAAGGCCCGTCGTTTTTCAATGACGGGATCGCCGGATACACGACGCCCTATAATACGAACACAGGATCCACGTTCGTATTGGATCATGACGGAACATCGGAGCTCATGTGCTTGAGCACGAATTGCCTGTATTACAACGCTTACCGCGTCGCCGCTCTGATGGCCGCCGAACTGAAACTGCCGACATCGACCATGAGCGATCTGAACGCCAAGGCGGATGACTTAAAGAGCAAAATCAACAGCAATTTCTGGATCAGCGGCTCGAATCGCTATGGATATTATATCAGCGGAACGGGGTCGAAGGCAGGCGTGCTGGAGGATTATCAAGAGGGAAGCGGTCTGGGGTGGGCGCTGCTGTTCGGGATTGCGGACAACGCGCGCGCCAGTCTCATCGTCAACAACATTCACAATCAGCCCAAGGGCCTGCCGTCCATCTGGCCCCATTTTGTCTGGTTCAGCGACGCTCAGCCCGGCCGGCATAACTGTATCATTTGGCCGCAAGTCAATGGAATATTCGCCAAAGGCGCGGTCAAGCGAAACTCGTTCAATGCTTTTGCGACCCAATTAGAAAGCCTGAACAATCTTTTCGTCAATTCCGCGGGAAATATCCGAGAAGTCTACAACTCCATCTCGGGAGATCCGGATGGAGGCTGGCAAAATGGGGGGCACTGGGGCATTCCCAGCAATCAGACTTGGTCCGCGACCGCTTATCTGAGCATGATCTACGACGGTGTTTTCGGGATGAACTTCGAGACAAACGGCATTCGCTTTTCTCCCTACTTGAAGAGCGCATGGGGAAATGTCTCGCTGTCCAATCTAAAGTATCGTAACATGAATCTCAAGATCAATCTGACGGGATCGGGTGGCATGGTGAGCTCTTTCAAGCTGGACGGCGTCTCCCAGCTGCCATTTATTCCCGCAACGCTGTCAGGCGCCCATACGATTGATATCGTGATGAGCGAAACCATCAACAGCGGCGTGTCTGTCTTTCAAGAAGGCCTGAATGGCTATGCTGGAACGACGGACGCTCATCTTATGGAAACCTTGAGCGGAAATAATTCCGGCGGCAACGATCAAATTGAAGTCGGCCGATATTCCGGCGCGGACAGCGATGATAAGAGCGGGTTGATCAAGTTTAATGTCTCAAGCATTCCCTCAAATGCGACGGTGACAAGCGCGGTGCTGGAGGTATGCCTTACCGGAGTGCGAAATGGGTCCGCGAATAAGACCGTGAATATCCATGAAGTGACGGGCGCCTGGGCGGAGGGAAATGGACTTGGAATTGATGGGCAAGCCGTTCCCGGCGTTTCATGGGTCTCCAAGCCGACGTTTGACGGGGCTTCTCTTGGCTCTCAAACGATCGGGAGCACATCCGGCAGCTGGTACAGTTTTAACATCAAGGATCTGGCGAACGCCTGGGTCAACGGCTCCAAAGCCAACAATGGAGTTATGATCCAGGAGGATACGCCGAGCGCCAGCGCAGGAACAAAGGATTTTGCGTCTTCTGAATCTGCGAATGTCTCACAGCGTCCACGGTTAACCATCAACTACACGATCCCGCTCACCGGACGGACGGTCACCATACAGTCGCAGTCCAACGGACAGTATGTGAGCGCCGATGGCGCTGGGGCTAATCCGCTGATCGCCAATCGTGCGACCCCATTTATCGGCGCCGGAAGCTGGGAGGAGTTCAATGTGGTGGACCTTGGAAACGGGTACGTCGCGTTGCAATCACTCGCCAACAATCTTTATGTGACGGATAATGGCGGATCAAGCCCTTTGATCGCAAGCCGAACGGCTCCATTCATCGGTGCTGGAAGCTGGGAAGGCTTCCAAATTGTAAATGAAGGCGGCGGCGCTTATGCGCTGCAGGCGCAAGCGAACAGTAAATACGTGAGTACGGACAACAGCGCCGGCGGGCCGCTCAATGCGGATCGCGTCAGTCCATCTTTAGCCGCTGGAAGCTGGGATCTCTTCAACATCGTAGCCCATTAAATGACGGAGATATTGACAATGAAGCGAGTATGGAATGGCGCCGCTGTCGTCAGCATGTTTTTACTGACGACGGCCGGCGCGTTCGCCGAAGCAGACGCACCGATGAAACCGAAAGATGTGATCGCGACGGTGAATGGCCGCTCGATCTGCGTTTCGGATGCGCAGGCGATGCTGCTTCAGGATCCATCCTTGGTTACTCCCGTTCTTGATCGTCTCATTGACGACTCCCTGATCGATCAGGAAGCCAAGCGGAGGTATATGACGGCGACGACTGACGAGATCGAGGGGCGCAAAGAACAGCTGGCTTCCCTCAATGGTCTGTCCGACCTCCATGGGATCTTGCGTAGGCATCATGAAACCATGGCGGATTTAGAGCGCGATATCCGAGTGTGGATCGAAACGGTGAAGCTGCTCACCACCGATGCGAAACCGACAAAGATGGCGCAAATCCGTCATATTCTCATTCGCGTTACGCCCAGCGGTAATAATGCTGCAAAGCCCAATACATCCCATACCGAGGCTGAGGCGCTTGCGCTCGGTCAAAGCATCTTGACCAAAATTAAAAACGGTGAGAAGTTCGAAGACCTTGCGAAGAAATACTCAGAGGACCGGACGACCCGAGAGAGCGGCGGCGACTTAGGGGTGGTTTACGAAGGCGGCTCATTCGAGCCGGAGATCGCGGCGGCGGCGCTGGCGCTGACAAAGCCCGGCGAAGTCGCCGCCGATCCTGTTAAGTCCGCAGACGGCTATCACTGTATTCAGCTGATCGGCGACGGGGAACGCCACGCAAAATCGCAGAACGCGCTTTACGCGAACACCATGGTTGTGATTCGGGCTCGACATCTGACAGACGATCAGACCCAGGCGCTTGTGAAGGGCCTCCGTAATCAAGCGAAGATCGTGAACCACTATACCGGCAAATGAGCAGCATCCCAATAGAATTTCTCAAGGACAATTCATGAAACGTTTGCATTCCGCCACGATCATCCTGCTTTTGCTGGCGGGGAGCGCTCACGCCCAGGCCGACTGGAAGCCCGCGCATAGCCGCATTGAAACCCGATGGGCTAAGGATGTTTCTCCAACGAACGCTCTCCCAGACTACCCGCGTCCGCAGCTGGCGCGCGATCGGTGGCAAAATCTCAATGGCGTATGGGAGTATCAAGCTGGAAACGAGGGGGACGCGGTTCCTACTGGCCGGACGTTATCAAGCAAAATCTTGGTTCCGTATCCCGTGGAGTCCGCCCTGTCCGGGGTGATGGAGCACCATGACCGATTATGGTATCGCCGCGCATTTACCGTTCCGTCAGACTGGCGCGGCAAGCAGGTAATACTGAACTTTGGCGCGGTGGACTTTGAATCGGAGGTTTATATCAACGGCAAAAGCGTCGGCGTCCATCGCGGCGGCTACCTGCCTTTTTCTTATAACATTACTCCATTCCTCACGAAGACCGGCCCTCAGGAACTGATCGTTCGTGTCTTCAATGCGGTGGATAACGCCGGCGAGCCGCGGGGCAAGCAAACCCTGCGGCCTGGCGCCATCATGTACACGGCGAGCACCGGCATCTGGCAAACGGTGTGGCTGGAACCGGTCTCTCGCGCATCGGTTCAGGATCTCAAAATCGTTCCCGACATCGACGCACGCCGGGTGAACGTCACTGTCAACACAGCCGGCGATCTGGATCCAAATACGAAAGCGGTCGTTACGGTGCTCGCAGGCGGCGTGACGATCAAGACGGCTATTGGCAGGCCAGGCGCCCCACTGTCTATCCCGATCGACCATCCCAAGCTCTGGTCCCCGTCCCGTCCTTTTCTGTACGATCTCAAGGTCAAGCTCGTTCAGGGCAATACGACGACAGATCAAATCAGCAGCTACTTCGGCATGCGGAAAATCTCAATCGGCGTCGATCGCGGCGTCAAAAAGATGTTCTTGAACAACAAGTTCGTCTTTGAAATAGGCCCGCTGGATCAGGGCTTCTGGCCGGACGGGATTTACACCGCTCCCACCGACGCCGCGCTCAAAGGGGACATTGCGGCCATGAAGAACTTTGGCTTCAACATGGTACGCAAGCATATTAAGATCGAACCGGCGCGCTGGTACTACTGGACCGATAAACTCGGCTTGCTTGTGTGGCAGGATATGCCCTCCGCCAATTCTTATTCCGGCGACCGTATTCCAGTTGATAAACCGGAGTTCGAGGCAGAGCTGCGCGATATGGTTAAGACGCATTGGAATTCGCCTTCCATTATCATGTGGGACCTTTTCAATGAGGGACAAGGGCAGTTCGATACTCCGCGCCTGACGGACATGGTGAAGACGCTCGACCCGTCGCGTCTGGTCAATCAGGCGAGCGGCGGCGGCTACTTCGGCGTGGGCGACGTGATGGATGTTCACGGATACCCGCCTCCGGTATGCCCGGCGCCCAGCGCGACGCAGGCGCTGGCGTGCGGCGAATACGGCGGCATTGGGCTGTTTGTCTCCGGCCATAGTTGGAATTCGTCTGGAAGCGGCTACGCCAACGTGCAGAGCAGTGAGGAGCTGGAAGAACTGTACGGCAAATTCAGCGGCATGATTCAGAAGTTTAGGGATACGCAGGGAATGAGCGCGGCGGTTTTTACCCAGATCACCGATGTCGAGGGGGAGGTGAACGGTCTGATGACCTACGATCGCACCCTCAAATGTGACCCCGCCGCAATCGCCAAAGCCAACCGTTTTGAGTACGTGCTTCCGGCCTATCGGGAGATCATGCCGACGTCTGAGGAAGACGATCGGGCCTGGAAATACACAACCGTCGCTCCGGCGTCGAACTGGATCCAACCCTCATTTGACGATACAGAATGGCAGCAAGGTTCAGGCGCTTACGACAATGAGTCGACTCTTGGCGCTGACGACGCACCCCAGGACAGGGCCGGCGACATCTGGCTGCGCCGAAAATTTAACCCCGGAGCTTTGAGCGCGCAGCAGGTCAGACAGCTTGTCTTCCGCGATTATCACGATCTGGGTATCGATATTTACATCAATGGGGTCCCCGCCTTTTCCGCGTCTGATTTGGTCAATTCCTACCAATATCATCCAATAGGGCCGGCAGCCCAGCAGAGTTTGCGTCCCAATGCGGAGAATGAAATTGCCGTCCACTGCCATCAGAAGTTTGGCGGCCAGCATGTGGACGTAGGGCTCTTTGAACGGATTCCCGACGTGAAAGCGTCGCGCTCTGTCCAGGCGATGTCCCTTACTGTCGGGAAACCCACAATCAGTTCCTCCGAAAGCGCGAACAATGAGGCAAAGTACGCCACAGACCGCGCCCCGGAGACGCGATGGGAATCGCAGTGGTCTGATCCGCAGTGGCTGGCTGTGGATCTGGGCAAGGAGGCCACAATCGACCACGCATTTCTGTCCTGGGAAACCGCGCGCGCGAGCGACTATGAGATTCAGGTCAGCGACGACGCAAAGACGTGGAGGCCCGCAGCTTTCGTGCACAAAGCGCTGGGAAACTATGATGCGATCCGCTTCCAGCCCATCCAGGCGCGCTGGGTCAGGATCTACGGGACCAAGCGGGCGACAGGGTTCGGCTATTCTCTGTATTCATTTGATGTGTATGGTAAATAGGCGCGAGACGCGCTTGTTCGCCTAAATTTCGAGTCTTTGCATTTAAATGGCTCCAACGGCGAAATGGTTCCATTTTCTGCTATAATAATGGAACCATTATTAATATGGAGCCACTGTCGCCATGATAAAAACTACAAAACTGAACGTCATTTTGAGCGCCGCCATGGGGGCTCTGCTCTTTAACTGTGTCACCGGAGCTCTCCGTGCGCAGGAAGCCGGCGTGCAAGCGAAACCGCTGCTGCATCCGTTGTTTTCCGATAACGCGGTGCTGCAACGGGATCGGGCGGTTCCAATTTGGGGCTGGACACGGCCTGGAGCAAAGGTCATAGTACAGCTCAATGACGACAAAAAGCAAACGGCGATTGCAGCGAATGATGGCCGCTGGACGATATCGATCGCGCCGCATGCGGCGGGCGGTCCCCATTCTTTGAACGTCGTGGGGGAGGGGGCCGGGGAATCCGCCACGCGAAAGAACTTGCTATTTGGCGATATCTGGCTGTGCGGCGGGCAATCGAATATGGCGTACGATTTGAACGGCGCCAATAATCCCGAAGCCGAAATCGCCGCCGCCAATTACCCCAATATCCGGCTGCTGCAGGCGCCCGGTTCGATCAAAGCGGCTCCTATATCTACCTTTGAAAAGGACGCGTCATGGCAGGTCTGCTCGCCGCAAACCGTGGCCCATTTTTCGGCGGTCGGATACTTTTTCGGCCGGAATCTCAACCATGAGCTCAATGTCCCCATCGGGCTCATTGACGACTCATGGAGTGGGACGCCCGGACAATCGTGGGTAAGCGGACCGGCGCTGGCGAAGATGCCGGAGTTCAAACTTGCGGTAGACGCGCTAAAGGAAAGCGCGAGCGCTCAGGGCGCGCATGTCGATCCAATTCTTGCTTGGTGGCAAAATGATCCCGGCACGATTGCGCATCAGGAAACGCCGGCTTTTGACGATGCTTCCTGGCAAACCATGAGCCTGCCGGGATACTGGGAAACCAAGGGCTTTCCCAATTTTGACGGTGTAATATGGTTTCGGCGCACGATCGATGCGCCTGCGGAATGGGCCGGGCGCGATCTGACGCTGGACCTTGGCGCAATTGATGACAGCGACACCACATACTGGAATGGAGCGCTTGTCGGCGCGACCGATGATCATAGCAGGGAGCGCCATTATACCGTGCCGGGCGCTCAGGTAAAGGCGGGGCGCAATGTGATTGCGGTGCGCGTTTTGGATACCGGCGGCGACGGCGGTTTTTCCGGCCCTGCGCTTTCGATGAAAAGTGGAGCCGACACGCTGTCGCTGGATGGCCCCTGGAAAGCGCATCTGGGGCCAGCGATGCAAAGCCTGCCCCCAATGCCGCCTCGTCTGGACGATCCCAACGCCCCTGAAGTGCTGTTTAACGGCAAGATCGCGCCCTTGCTGCCTGAGCAAATCAAAGGCGTGATTTGGTATCAAGGGGAATCGAATGGGGATACTGCGGCGGAAGCCAGGCAGTATCGAACGCTTCTGCCGATTCTGGTCAATGACTGGCAGTCGCACTTTGGCGCACAGACCCCATTTTATATTGTGCAGTTAGCCAATTTCAAGGCGCCGGACGACGTTCCCAGCAACGACCCGTGGCCGAATGTGCGCGAGGCGCAACTGCAGACGTCACAGAGCCAGCGCAACTCGCATCTGGTTGTCGTCATCGATCTCGGCGAAGAGAAGAACGTACACTATCGTAACAAGCAGGAAACTGGGCTGCGTCTGGCGCGGCGGGCTCTCAGTGATACTTACGGCTTTAAAATAGAAAGCAGCGGTCCAACGCTTCGCGCGGTGAGAGCGACAGGCGGCGTGATTGAACTCAAGTTCGATTATGCACAGGGCTTAAATCTGAAGGGCGATGAAAATCGCGTGTTTGCTATCGCAGGAGCGGACAAGCTGTTTCACTGGGCGACGCCGCAAATCGCCGGCGACACGGTGACGCTTCATAGCATTGATGTCTCTGCGCCTGTTTACGCGCGGTTCGGATGGTCGAACAATCCGCGCGCTTCGTTATATAACGCCGCTGGCCTGCCCGCCTCGCCGTTTCGCACCGATCTAGACATCAAATGAACGGTGCAGCCAAAATTTCGATTGAGCACCTGTTTCAGTAAGATTTTGATCTTTTTGACACGAGATGGTCAAGAATAATGTCATAATATCATTAATGGCTCCATTAGAACCGCGAATGCTAACATCCTCCTCAATGCCTCCGACGACTTCCGTCGCCAGTATGATTCGCGATCAAATCCAATCGGGTAATTATAAGGAAGGGGAGTGGCTTCCGACAGAGCGTGCGCTCTCCGAGGATTTGGGAGTTGATCGGCGTGTGGTCCGCATGGCGATCAACCAGCTGGTTGAAAGCGGCCTGGTTATTCGGCGCCCCCACTGCCGGCCTGTCGTTGGGCGACTGGAAGTCGAGCCGGTAAAGGCTTTATCCCGTGACCAGGCCTCATCAGACTTTATCGCCTTGCTCATGTGCCATGGCAGCGAAAAGAATGAACGCTCCTTTAACTCTCAGCAGCGAATATTTTGGGGCATGAACCAGGCGCTGTCGGCCGCAGGATACCACGCTGTCTTCTTAGATCTCGAGGTCGTTGCCTCCGAGCAGGAAAACGCTGCGCGCGAAGCCGAGCAGCTCAGGTATTTACTGAAGCGTGGCTTCGGCGGCGCCGTCTTCTATCCTTATGCCTATCGCAGCAACCGTGAACTTCTCCAGGAAGTTGCCGCCGCGATTCCGCTTGTTACGATCGATCGACAGATAGATTCTGTGGATACAGACTTTGTTGGCGTTGATAATCACAAGGCGATGTATGATGTGGTTCAGCATCTTATCGCTCAGGGGCATCGACGGATCGCCTATGTTACGAAAAATGAACCGATTCGAGCAGTTCAGGACCGTATCATGGGTTATATTGACGCCACGAGCGACGCCGATATCTTAGAGATGGTGCTGCCGATTCCTTCCCGCGATACAGAACAAGAGTGGATTGCAGTCGATACAATTTTACAATTGCCTGAAGGGAGGCGCCCGACTGCGGTAGTCGCATTTAACGATTACACCGCCATGAATTTGGTAGGGCGTCTTGAAGCTGCCGGCCTTTCCGTACCGGGTGATATCGCGCTGACAGGATTTGACGATATTATATCAGCGCTTCCAAACGGTGTCGGCCTCACCACAGTTGCTCAGCCCTACGAGGAAATTGGCCGAAAAGCAGTGGAACTACTTCTCCTGCGTTTGAGTGACCGCTCAGCCCCATCTCGATTGATAGAATTGCCTGCGCACTTAGCGGTGCGAGAGAGCAGCTACGGCTCCCAACCCGCGCCTCTTGAAAAATTACGCTAAAGCATCTTAGCAATGAGCGTAGCCTTCTTTTGATCGCATGCGCGGGTGCATGCTGGCTGTCCGAATTGGCGTGCGAGCGTTCGGTTGCCTATCGGGCGCTATGTTTAAAGCAAAACAAGGGCGTCGGATCCGGGGAGGATCTGACGCCCTTGTTTGTTCATTGGTGCCGAAGAGGAGACTCGAACTCCTACGCCCTTGCGAGCACTAGCACCTGAAGCTAGCGTGTATACCATTTCACCACTTCGGCAAGCGGAATGTGTGTATTATACCGGCCGGGGAGAGGGATGTCAAGATGTTTGGCGGGCGAACAATAGTTTGTTGTTGACAAATCGCATCCCGGGTCTTATACTAGGTAAGTTCATGGTTTGTTTCGGCGGTTAAATGGGTATGCGCGCTCCCCGCTGAAAAAGAGGTCTCCAGTAAAGAGACCCGAATGCCGATAATCTCCCTGTAGACACCATTTTCCGGCTGCGACAACGCTCGAAGCTACGACATTCCGAAACCAGGAGGACGACGTTTTTGTTTCAACGCCGATCCGCAACCTTGGTGGTTGCCTGTTCACTCGCTTTTGCCGCAATCTCACCGGTCTTTGCAAAGACCGATACTAATATTGACTCCCAGACCGTGATCACCGACTCCGAAGCCTCTCAGGCGGCGGACGCTTCGGATGTCACGACGCCCGCCGCAAGCGCTCCGCGCTCCACTCGACTTTACCATCGCAAGCCCCGCCGCTCCTCGGCCGCTCGCCGTTCGTCCACGCCCGCTCTGCCGTCGCGCGGCATCACCAGCAACGTCGCCGGCGCGAGCAACGTCGTGGGCCGTCTGGCGATGGTTCAGATCGATAACGCGCAGATCCACGCCACCGGTCGCTACGGACGTCTCCTGTCCGTCTGCCCGCGCGGCCAATATCTCGCCATCAACTGCGAAACTGATTCCCAATACGGCGTCCTGATGATCGATCACTCGCTGGGGTACATCAATAAGTCCGATGTCCAGGTGCTCGACTATCAAGTGGTCAACACCGCGCCGGCGCAGGATCCGGGCGACGCCGCGACGGGAACGCTGGGGCAGCGGCTCGTGCAGCAGGCCGAAGGTTACCTCGGCGTCCCGTATGTCTGGGGCGGCGACACCAAGAACGGCATCGACTGCTCGGGCTTTGTGAAGGCGATCTACAGTTCCTTCGGCATCGATCTTCCCCGCCACTCCGGCGATCAGGCGGCCATCGGCTACGATGTTCCGCGCAGCAATGTCGCGCAGTGGGTCCCCGGCGACCGAATGTACTTCGCCTGCCACCATCCCGAGATCGACCACACCGGCATGTACATCGGCGGCGGTTACTTCATCCACGCCTCCGTAGGCCACGGCCGCTCCGTCGCCATCGACCGCGTCGATAACAAGTACTACGCCAGCCATCTCGTCGCCGTGCGCCGCTCCAAAGAGCTTCTCGGCGAACCGGCTTCCCCGCCCAGTTCGCAGCTAACGGCGTCCAACTCGAACGACCCGGAAGCCAATCAAGAATAATCGGCGAACGCCGATCCAAGAAAAAGAGCCCTGACGCGACGTTGCGTCAGGGCTCTTTTGGATTCGCGCTCAAAAGCGCTTTGATAATTCTGTTGAGGCCATCCCATTCGGCGCCATGCGTGACACGGATGAATGTTGCGTCGAGCATGGTCTCGATGGCTCGTTGGAGCTTTCTATCTTTGAGAGAGTGATTGATTTTCTCGTGGTGGCCTTCATCAAACTCGACCACAATGTTCATTTCCGGGAGATAGAAATCCACCAAGAAGCCGGCGACGGGGAATTGGCGCTGGACTAGAGTGATGTCTTGCAGTAAGGCTGAGAGCATCTCTCCAAATTTTAGCTCTTTGCGCATGGGAACAAAGTACCGGGATTTCAGTATTCCTTCGCTGCGCGCGTATTCCATGAAGTCTGTGAGTTTGTCGAGTCGATTTGAGCGCAACGCGATCGCATGGATCGTTTCAAAATCGTAATGCTTGATCCTGCGTTTGATGTCGCGCCTGCCTTCTTTTTGAACAATGAGAAATTCCCGTGTCGTTGTGCAGAATCCGGATATTTCCAAATCTCGAATGATCTCATTCACGTTTTTCACACGTGAAGCCAAGATTTTCGAGATTGCCTTCTGTGGAAGCCAGATATCGTTATCATTGATAATAGCGCCAAATTGATCCTTTGGATGAAGGCTATTGGACATGGACTGAGTGTCCTCCTATGAACACACTCGCCGGTTGGCGTTCCATCCGGAAACGAAAATGGGCTAATATCATCGATTAATTTGACTACAGTTGTGGTCAAAACTTGCAAGATTCCCCAAAAGTAGAGTATTATAGAAGGACATTCTGCGACTCGTTTCGGCGTTGCCGGCGCGAGAGTACTCGCTGGGAGGAAATTGTTGTGGCTTTGTTAGAAAACGATGTCGTGTCCCAAGGCGCGCAAAATCATTTTGGCCTGGACCGGGAGGCCTCTTTGGAGGCCAGCGATCCCGCTGTCTTCGCCGCGATCAAGCAAGAAGAAGGTCGTCAGAACGACAAGCTTGAGCTGATCGCTTCTGAAAATGTCGTCTCGCATGCGGTCCTGGAAGCGCAGGGCTCGGTGCTGACCAATAAGTACGCGGAAGGGTATCCCGGCAAGCGCTATTATGGCGGCTGCGAGTATGTGGATATCGTTGAGACGCTGGCGATCGAGCGGGCGAAGCAGCTATTCGGCGTCGAGCACGCGAACGTGCAGCCGCACAGCGGCGCGTCGGCGAATATCGCCGTCTTCAGCGCCTTCTTGCAGCCGGGCGACGCCATCTTAGGGATGCGGCTCGATCAGGGCGGGCATCTTACGCACGGCAGCCCGGTCAACTTCTCCGGTAAGTTCTACGACGCCCATTTCTATGGCGTCGACGCCGAGACCGGTCTGATCGATTACGATGAGTGCGCCCGCGTCGCTCGCGAGGTCAAGCCGAAGATGATCACTTCGGGCGCATCGGCCTATCCCCGCATTATCGATTTCCCGCGCCTGCGCGCCATCGCCGATGAAGTCGGCGCGCTGCTGCTGGCGGATATCGCCCACATCGCCGGCCTCGTGGCGGCGGGTGAGCATCCCAGCCCCGTCGGCTACGCGCACATCGTCACCACCACCACGCATAAGACCCTGCGCGGTCCGCGCGGCGGTATGATCATGTGCGGCGAGGAGCACGCGAAGGCGATCGACTCGGCGGTCTTCCCCGGCACTCAGGGCGGCCCGCTGATGCATGTGATCGCCGCCAAGGCGGTCGCACTCGGCGAAGCGCTGCGACCCGGCTTTACGGATTACCAGAAGCAGATCCGCAAGAACGCGGCGGCGCTGGCGGCGGGGCTAACCAAGCGCGGCTTCACGCTCGTCTCCGGCGGCACCGACAACCACCTGATGCTGGTCGACCTTCGACCGCAGGGCCTGACCGGACGCACTGCGCAGCTCGAGCTGGACAAGGTCAATCTGACCACCAACAAGAACGCCATCCCCTACGATACTGAAAAGCCGTGGGTGACGGGCGGTCTGCGCCTTGGCGCTCCGGCGGTCACCACGCGAGGCCTCCTGGAGCCGGACATGGATATCATCGCCGACTGCATCGTCCGCACGCTGACCAATGTCGGCGACGCGGCCGTTTACGAAACCGTGCGGCGCGACGTCAAGTCGCTCTGCGACCGATTCCCTGGGTAATACACCTCTATGTGGCGGCTTGTACCGATCGCATTCGCGCTCTCGCTGGCGTTGACTTATCTGCTGACGCCTCTTGTTCGCAAGCTGGCCATCCGTTTCGGCGCGGTCGCGATTCCTCGCGACCGCGACGTCCACCCGGAGCCCGTCCCGCGCTGGGGCGGCGTTTCGATGGTCGCCGCCTTCCTGCTGACACTGGGCGCGCTTTATATCTACACCCTCGTCCGCAACGATCATATGCACTTTGCGGCGCCGTGGAGCGCCCATCAGATCCATCAGTTCTCCGGGATCTTTTTGGCGACGGCGCTGATCGCGATTGTCGGCGCTTTGGATGACAAGTTCGAGCTGTCGGCGATCTGGCAGTCCCTCGCGCTTGTCGCTTCCGGACTGATTTTGTATTTGTCCGGGGTGAGCATCGAAGGCATTACCAATCCTTTCTACAATGCTCCGCTGAATTCCCATGGCTACGATCCTCGCTCCTGGCTGGCGTTTCCCGCATGGTTCTCGGCGCTGGCGACCGTGATCTGGGTCTTTGGCGTCGCCAAGACCGTGGATTTCATCGACGGCCTCGACGGCTTGGCGTCGGGTGTCTGCGCGATCTGCGCGACCACTCTGGCGCTGATGTCCGCGCAGACGGGGCAGTACGAAGTCACGATCATCGCGGCCGCCGTGGTCGGCGTCTGTGTCGGCTTCCTGCGCTACAACTACAATCCGGCGACCATCATCATGGGCACTGTCGGCGCGCAGTTCCTAGGCTTTGTGCTCGCGGCGATCGCCATTGTCGGAACGTTAAAGATCCCGGCGACGGTCAGCGTGCTGCTGCCGCTGCTGGTGCTGGGCGTCCCAATCTTCGACGGCATCCGGGTGGTGACGCAGCGCGCAATCAAGCGCACGCCGGCGTACCTTCCCGACAAGACGAGCCATATTCACCATATCCTTTTGAACAAGGGACTTTCGGTCAAGCGCGCGGTTTGGGTGATCTACGGTCTCACTGCGGGCCTGTGCCTTGTCGCCCTCGTCATTTTCCACCAGGTCCGGCATTAGCGCCGGCGCAAACACCCCATGAAAAAGATCCTTTGCGTTTTCGGCACTCGCCCCGATGCGATCAAGATGGCCCCCGTGGTGCTGGAGCTCCAGCGCCGCCCGGAGCAGTTCGACGTGAAAGTCGCCGTTACCGGCCAGCACCGTGAGATGCTCGATCAAGTGCTGTCCGTCTTCGCGATCCAGCCCGACTTCGATTTGAATATTATGCAGCACGGCGCGAACCTGGCCCAGATGACCACGCGCTCGCTCAGCGGTCTGGACCCGATTCTCGATTCCGTGAAGCCCGACTGGGTGCTGGCGCAGGGCGACACGACGACGACCTTTGTCGCCGCCCTCGCCGCGTTCTATCATCAGTCGCGCTTCGGTCATGTCGAAGCGGGCCTGCGCACCGGCAACAAGTACGATCCGTTCCCGGAAGAGATGAACCGACTGCTGACGACGCGCCTCGCGACACTGCACTTCGCTCCCACCCAAGAATCGGCGGATAATCTGACCGCCGAAGGCGTCGCCGACAAAGACATCGTTCTGACCGGCAACACCGTCATCGATGCGCTTTTGAATGTCGCCGCCCGCGACCATGAGATCCCCGATCCCGCGATCCAAGAGATTTTGTCCGATCCCCGCCGAGTGATCCTGGTGACGGCGCACCGCCGCGAGAACTGGGGCGAGCCGATGGCGCGCATCGGCCGCAGCGTCCGCGCCCTGGTCGAGCAGAATCCGGATACGCTGGCCGTCGTCGCGCTGCACCGCAACCCGATCGTCCGAGAGACCCTGCTTCCCATTTTGCAGAACCATCCGCAAATCCGCCTGATCGAGCCGCCGGACTATGTCCCATTCGTCAAACTTCAGCAGAAGGCGACGCTCGTTTTGACCGATTCGGGCGGTGTCCAGGAAGAAGCGCCCAGCCTCGGCAAACCCGTTCTGGTCCTGCGCGAAACTACTGAGCGCCCCGAAGGGGTCGCCGCCGGTACGGCGAAGCTGGTCGGTACGGACTTTGACGCGATTTTGTCCGAAGCGACGCAATTGTTAACAAATCATAATGCGTATGCGGTGATGGCGAAGACGGTTTCTCCGTATGGAGATGGAAAGGCCGCCGTGCGTATCGCCGACGCGCTGGCGTAAGCAAGCGCCCTCACCCGGCCCTGAGGGCCACCCTCTCCCAATCTTAGGAGAGGGTTAAGAGTAAGACGAGGATCAAAGATCCTCAAAACAAAAACTCTGACTCCCCCTCTCCTAAAATTGGGAGAGGGGGCCGGGGGGTGAGGGCCTCCATCTCTAACCATGATCGACACGCCAAAACGAAAATATGACAGCCTTGCCGAGGAGTGGTTCGCGCAGGTTTGGAAGTTCGTGTGGCGGATCGCCCTGATCGTCTTCACGGGCTATGTCATTTGGCGCATTCGGACGATCCTGACCGATGTGCTGGTGGCGGCAATCTTCGCGTTCGCCTTGATTGGGCCGGTGGACTGGCTCTGCCGTTATCGTATTCGGGGCCTCAGCGGCCGCGCGCAGCGGCTCCTGGTGACCCTGGTGGTTTTTGTCGTGCTCGGGATCATTGTCGTCAAGTGTCTTGCCTTGATGATCGTGCCGTTCCAGTCCCAGGTGCACGAGCTGGGACAGAATCTTCCCCATTACAAAACGCATTTGCTCTCGATGGTCTCGTCGGCCAAGAACTGGTTTTCGCATTTGCCGCCGGACGTGCAGGCGTTTTTGCAGCGTCAGGGCGCCACGGGGGAGGGGATTTCACCCGGCTCCTGGGTGCGCGGCATGATGGAGAGCACCTTCGCGGGGCTGGCGAAGATTGTTGACATCATCCTTATCCCGGTGCTCGCGTTTTACTTTGTGCTTGATGGCCACTCGCTGCGCAACGAGTTTCTAGCGCTCGTCCCCCCGCGCCGTCGGCGCGAGGCGCTCCGGTTGCTGCGCGCTTCGTCCACGATCATGCGCACATTCGTCATCGCTCAGTTCTGGCTTTGCGTGATCGCCGGCGTCGTGGTGTACATCGGTCTTAACATTGCGGGAATGAACTATTCGCTGATCCTGGGACTGCTTGCGGGCGTCACGCGCGCCATCCCCATCATCGGTCCCATCATCGCGGGCATTCCCATTGTCTTGCTGGCCGCCATTCAAAGCCCGATGCTGGCGGTCAAGATTCTGATCTTCTTCAGCGTCATGCACCTGGTGGAGAGCAAGCTGATCATGCCCAAGTTTATCGGTCATAAGATCCATCTGCATGCGGCGCTGGTGATCATCGTCCTGCTGATCGGCGGCGAGTTCTTCGGCCTGATCGGCATGTTCATGGCCGCTCCGATCGCCGCCTTCGGCCGCGTGCTGCTGCTCCAATATGTCATTCGGCCACGCCGGATTGCGCGCGCCGTCAAGTCGGCGGCCGCAAACACATCGCCGCCTCCATCGCCGCTCATTATCAAATCGCAGTAATCGTCGGTATGAAGACCGACATCACATAACATTTCGCGAGGAGAACTCGATTTTGCCGCCACCGCCAACCGTACCCGACGTTTCTGTCCTTCACGCGCTGATCCTGGGCATCGTCCAGGGCGCCACCGAGTTCCTGCCGGTTTCCAGCACCGCGCACATGCGCATTTTGCCGGCCCTGCTGCACTGGGAAGATCCCGGCGCCGCCTTCTCGGCGGTTGTCCAGCTCGGCCCCATTGCGGCGATCATCGCTTATTTCCGACACGATCTCGCCAAGTACATCGCCGGCGTGTTTCGAAGTCTCAAGGCCGGAAAGCTCTTTCCCGAGGACGACACCGACGCCCGCCTTGGCTGGTATACGATTCTGGGAACGATCCCGCTTGCCGTCGCCGGCCTGCTGCTGGAAAAGCATGTGGACACTACGTTCCGGTCACTCAATATCATCGGCGTTTGTTTGATTGTATTGGCGCTGGTGCTGCTGGTGGCCGAGCGGATCAGCAAACGCAACACGCCGCTGGAGCGGCTGGCGTTTGGCCCCGCCATGGCGGTCGGTTTCGCGCAGGTGCTCGCGCTGGTGCCGGGCGCGTCGCGCTCCGGATGCACGATCACCACGGGGTTGCTCGTCGGTCTCGATCGCGAATCCGCCGCCCGCTTCTCGTTTTTGCTGAGCATTCCAGCGATCACGCTCGCGGGCCTTTACAAGCTGTACAAAGTCGTACACCACACGCATCTTGGCCATGCGGCGGTTCCGTATCTGCTGGGAGCCATCGTCGCGGGCGTGGTGGCGTATGTTGTCGTACGCTGGCTGCTCGGATATCTGGGGGAAGAGAACCACACGACCACTCCATTTATCCTTTACCGGATCATGCTCGGCATTGCGATCCTCGTCCTGGTCCAAATCGGCTACGTGGACGCGAACGCCGGCGCGAAGCCGCTGGAGCCCGCCGCCCAGGGCGCGTCGGCGCGGCTGGATATTCCCATGCCGACGCATCTGGCGTCTCGGTAGTTAATAAAAAAAATCGCGCCTCCGAGAAATCGGAGACGCGATTTTTTTATTCGTAGAGCATGCACATTTGCAGAGGGTTTGGTTGAGTGGATGATCTTCGTTTGACGGCGGTATGACGTTTTTCTTCTTCGTGTTCCGGCTGGAAACACGTTTGCGCGTGCCGGCAGAGGTCGCGCAGGGCGCAGCCCGCGCACCTGGGCTGTTTTGCGTCGCAGTACGTTTGAGCGTGTTTCTTGATCACGTTATGGAAGGCTTCGATTTCTCGCGGCGTCCAGTCGCGCGGCAGCAGGGACTGAAGAATGGGGTGCGCCCGATCCGAGCTGATCGATGGTCCCAGCATTCCTAATCGTGTCATTATACGGCGGTGTCCGGTATCCACCGGGAGAACGGCGCGCCTCAGAGTACTGAACAGCAGCACGCATGCGCTGGTCTTGATTCCAACGCCTGGGAGCCGGTCCAGCCAGGCGGATGCATCCGTATCGGACATTTCAAAAAGATGATCGAGGTTAAGTGCGCCGCGCCGCCAGCCGCGAATATGCTGAAAGGCGCGTTGCAAAAACTTCGCTTTTTTGTCGGGCCATGTCGTGTCGTGGATCGCGCGCTCGATGGATGATATCGGAGCGTCGCAAAGCGCGCTCCAATCGGGAAACATACGGCGCAGATTTTCGAACGCTTGCTGAGCGATAGGGTCGGTTGTGCGCTGCGAGAGAATCGCAAGGACGAGCATCTCAAGCGGCGTGAGGCTGATGACGTCATCCACGTTCGTCCGGTGAAGTTTGAGCAGACGGCGGTAGATTTCCTGTAGTTTGGCGCTGACGGGCAGACCATAAAGCGATTTGTGTGAACCCACGGTTTCGACTCCCTCCGAAGACCAGTATGGGAACATATGTTCCCTATTCTGGAAGAATATTCCTTCTTGGGAAGGAAAAACATTTCCCACTCTCGAATTACCCCTCACCTCAACGATGAATTCCGCCGATAATCTTCTATATCTGGACGCCAATCAGATATCATGGAGGACATTTCAGGCCAGCGCCTGATTCATCGGCGGCTGTCAGCACAATGTCGCGCTTTCTCTTGTCCCTGCCGATTTTTGCAAACAAGGAGGATGTCTCGTGTCTACTGACCATCATTCGGAACTGGATCCCACGCTTCGCCGCATGTTCGGCGCCCTGGTCGAACGCGCCTTCATTCAAACGATGGGCGTGTACGAACCCGGCGTTACGGACTATCTCGCCGGCGTTCTCACCGACTTTGCCCATTTTCAAAATGTATACCGGGTGCGCGATCTTCAGGGCAAGCCCTTGCAGGAAGTCGCGGACATGCTGATGCAGGCGGATATCCGCCTGGAGGCCCAGTCGTTCAACCGTGAGCGCGAGGTCCACAAGCATATCGGCGACTTCACGCTGTTCTGGGCCGGCGTGTATCCCGAATCGCTGCGGGGGATGCAGTCTCGCTGGCGCAAGGATCACTTGCTCGATTACGTCCAGCAGGGCAAGAACAGCTACGCCATCGCCGCCAAGCACGACTACGGCGAGTACCGCACGCAGGCCCAGGTGCTGAAGAAGCTGTCCGACGAGTTTGAGCTGTGTCTCTACGGCCTCAGCCTCGTGCGCGGCGACATCGACGGCATGGCGCGCGCGTAATCACTGACTCCACAAAATCTCATTCTGCTTTCGGCAGGACTTTAGACGCCCGATAGGGAACTAGCCGCCTACGCCGACGATGGTTATCTATCGTCGGCGGGCGCTGCCCTGGGAGTTTCCGTCCATGTCGATTATCCCCGCCGCCGAACCGAAGACGGGCTTCGCGGCGCGCGCTCATTTTCAATTTCTTGATGGGATTCGCGGCTTGGCGGCGCTCACGGTGATGTGCTGCCATATTATCAATATCGCCTATTCCGCTGCGCCAGTGAGCCAGATGAGTCCCGCTCTGCGCGGCGCATCTCACCTGATTCAGCTGGGACACTGCGCGGTTTGCGCCTTTATCGTTCTGTCAGGTTTTTGTCTGATGCTACCCGTGGCGGGAGCGCCGGCTCGGCAGCTCGCGGGCGGATTGAAGGGATTTGCGGCGCGTCGCGCGCGCCGGATTCTGCCGCCCTACTACGCGGCCCTCGCTTTGACGATCCTGCTTCCGGCGATTCATGCGACTGTCGTGCGCCTCACCAACCACCAGCACGAGCCATTTTTTTTGCCGGTCAGGGCTTCAAACCTGATCTCCCATCTATTGTTAGTCCATAATCTTCGAGCGGATCTGCTGATGGCGCTGGATGGCCCGACGTGGAGCGTCGCAACGGAGTGGCAAATATACTTTGTCTTTGCCCTGGTTCTGCTGCCGCTCTGGCGTCGTTTCGGCGGGCTGCCTACGTTCTTCGGCGCCGTACTGCTGGGAACGGCTCCTTATTTCGTGTTGCCAGCAAATCATAACTTCGCGGGATCGGCTTGCTCCTGGCTGCTCGGTTTATTTGCGATGGGAATGCTCGGCGCAACGATGATCCGCTCCGAAAGCGCCAGTGTCATAAGCTTTCGCAGGCGTATGCACTGGGGAGCCATCGCCGCCATATCCGCTGTGCTGATTTACCCGATATATATCTTCTATCCTAGCGCCGTACTTTGGCGCTGCTACTGGCTGCTGGATTTCTTTGCCGGGCTTCCCATTCTTTGTCTCATCCTTTACTGCGGCCAATTCGAGGATAATTGTGAGAGTAAGCCGTCCATAGCGCTGCGCGTGCTGAACTCTAAGGCGGCGCAAGCGGTTGGGGCGTTTTCTTATAGTTTATATCTGATCCATGTTCCTCTTTTGGAGCAGATCGATAGGTTTCTGCCGCAAGGGCTTTCCGCGGATGAGAGATGGGGGATGTTAGCCGCAATCGGGCTGCCGCTCGTTCTGGCCGCCGCATATCTGTTCTACCTTGCCGTGGAGCGCCCCTTTTTGCGTCAAAACAGACGTCACCGCGAGCCATCCATGCGTTCCGCCTTGTAATCTCAAGAAAGTCTCATCGTCTTAAGGAGTTGAAGAATTGGCTACTACACTTCCCACACAGCCGCTCGGCCCGCAAAACGTTCCCGTCACTCGCATCGCCCTCGGATGCATGGGGATGGCTGGAACCTGGAACCCGGCCGAGGTCGGCCCCGAAAATATCCGTAAGGCGATTGTCGCCTTCGAGGCCGCGCTGGAATCCGGGATTAATTTCTTCGATCATGCCGATATCTATGGGCGCGGCGCCTGCGAGTCCGTCTTCAAGGATTGTCTCGCCGCCGTTCCTGGGATCCGTGAGAAGATCTATATCGCCACCAAGGTCGGGATCCGGCCCGGTTATTACGAGCACGATCCCGCCTATATCCGCCAGAGTTTGCGCGGGTCGATGGAGCGGATGGGGATCGATTATGTCGATCTGTATCAGATCCACCGTCCCGACCCGCTGTCCCATCCCGCCGAGACGGCGGAAGTGCTGGACGCTTTGGTCGAAGAGGGGCTGGTGCGCGCCATCGGTGTCTCCAACTACTACCCGCAGCAGACGCTCGCGCTCAAGCAGTATCTGAAGGCCCCCATCGTTTCAAACCAGATATCGATCTCGCTGACCCGGCTCGACCCCATCTACGAAGGCGCGGCCGGCGGCGATGGCGACGGCGTTCTGGACCAGTGTCTCCAGTTTGGCGTTACTCCGCTCGCCTACAGCCCGCTCGGCGGCGGCTGGCTCTCCGGCCACCGCGAGATCCCGGCGGACCATCAGGACGCCCCGCGTCTGACGCGCATCATGGACGCCCTGAAGGCCCTTTCCCCAGAGTACGGCGGCGCCACGCCCGGCCAGATCGCCACGGCCTGGCTGCTGCGTCACCCCGCGAAGATCATTCCGCTGGTCGGCTCCAACAACCCCGAGCACATCCGCGAAGCGGCCGGCGCGGCGAGCATCAATCTGTCGCGCCAGGACTGGTACAAACTGTGGGTCGCGGCGCGCGGCGAGCCCGTGCCGTAAATTTCGCCGATACGCTTGACAAGAAGGCGTCTTTAAAGGTAATCTATTCCGGTCGTCTCACGATGCCGGATAGTTCAGCTGGCAGAACGCTTGTCTCTGAAACAAGAGGTCCTAGGTTCGAATCCTAGTCCGGCAGCCATACAGAAAGCACCCCCTTCTCACTCTAAAATGAGAAGGGGGCTTCTTTTGCATCCGGCACGTAATTGAAGGTTACTTCAATTGTAACCAGTAGTATCGGCTTATCACAAGAGGTCATAGCTTTGGCGCTTACGCTTACAAATCACTCTGAAATTAGTTGGACTGAGGCATTCGATGACTTCATTCTTCGGATGAAGGCGACTCGGGAAGAGAAGACGGCAAAATACTATCACGACCTCCTGGTACTGCTGGTGCGTTGGTCACAGGACAACCAGATCAGTCTTCACGAGTTCCGGGCGAGGCACCTCTCCAAGTATCTCGTCTACCGCGCCACGCCCGGACAGTTCGGTGGGAAGGCGGTGAGTGATCTGACGCGCAGGCATGACGCTTCGTGCGCTCGCGTGTTTCTGCGCTTTTGTTTCAAGCAGGGGTACATCGATACGAATCCGCTGGCCGACTATGAGCTTCCGGCGCGGAATCAGAAAGTTGGCGCTTGTCCCAGCACGGAACAAGTCCGGCAGCTCCTGATTAGCATCCGAAAACGGTTCGATGTTGAGCGCAATCCGGATATGCGATTTATGAAGGCGAGCACTCGTCGCTTTCTCGGCCTGCGCAACTACGCGATCGTCGCGAGCCTGATCGAGACGGCGGCGCGGCCGGGTGAGATCCTGAGCCTCAAAGTCCAAGACTGCGATCTCACGCTGATGAAATTCACATTACGCGATACGAAAACCGATGAAGACCGAAGCCCACCGATCAGCGTAAATCTCAAGCCGGTGATCGAAGAGTATCTCAAGGTGCGCCCGAAAGAATCCGCATCGCCGAACCTGTTTGTCAACGAATATGGAGACGATCTCACGGTCGAGGTATTTTCCAAGCGGTTCCGTGGTCAGCTAAAATGGGCAGGCATTGCGGGGTTTTCACTGTACGGGCTGAGGCATTATTCGATCACCCAAATCAGCGAGCACGATTTACGAGCGGCGCAGCAAATCGCCGGACACAAGAGCTTATCGACCACACAGATCTATTTGCATCCCAACGCCGATCATGTGCGCGCTATGCACGCGGCGGCGTCGCCGCTTGGGAACGTCGTCGAACCATCGGATGCGCCGCTGATGGTGAACAAGAGGACTGAGCGAAAGAAGAGGCAGAAACTCGTTTGACCCGAACCTGGGAATCTCGGCGGTTGGAGAAGTAGGGAGCGGCTGCTCGATATCTCGATTGCACGACCAAAAGAATGCCGTTCGCCGCCGAGTAGTTCTTCGCGACCAGTCTGGCGGGATAGCGCCGGCGCATCAGGCCGCTCGGATCCGTAATCTTGACTTGGAATTGTGATAGCCATGTGAAATGGGTATAGGGAGTCCGAGCTTAGCAGGGAATATAAACTTCCCGGATTCGATGAGGCGGCTGGGCCGCACTCAGGAAAGCAATAGGCCGATGAAATTCTTTATAGACACCGCGAATATCGATGAAATAAAAAAGGCGAAACAGTGGGGCATTCTCGACGGCGTTACGACTAACCCTAGCTTGATTGCAAAGGAGGGGATCACTCATAAAACGCGCGTCCAAGAGATCCTTGAGCTCGTTGGGGATTTACCCGTATCGGCAGAGTGCGTGGAGAGCGACTACGACAAACTGATCGGGGAAGCCAGAGACATCGCATCTTGGGCTCCGAATGTTTACGTCAAGGTGCCGATGACGCCCACTGCGCTGGAAGTCGTTAAGGAGCTGTCTCCGCAGGGCGTCAACTTCAACGTCACGCTGGTCTTCTCACTCCCGCAGGCGTTGCTGGCGGCGAAGGCAGGCGCCTCGTTCATCTCCTTCTTCGTAGGTCGCATTGATGATATGGGCAGCGGTGAAGCCGCGCAGAATATCGCCGACGCCGTCAGGATGGTAAAGAATTATGATTTTCCTAAAGATCCCGAAATCCTAGTGGCGTCCATTCGCGGACCGCTACAGGTCACGGAGAGCATCCGCTCAGGCGCTCAGATCGCCACGATTCCCTACAAGATCATGGAGCAGCTATTCCACCATCCACTCACGGACATCGGTGTCAAAAATTTTTACGATGACTACGTCAAGGCGACCGGAAAGGACGTCGATCTCGGGGCGGCTTCTCTCTAATTCCGCAACGATAATAGGGTTAGGTCCCCATAGCGTCCGGGGTGGTCTCAAAGATAATAATGAGAAAAGGGGCGCAGCCAAACGGCTGTGGACTTGCCCGGGTTTTGTAGACACTTCGTTAAGCGGCTCTTGCGAGCTGTTGCTGTTGCTCAAAATGGCGCTGTTCAAATTGAGCGGGGCTGATATAACCAAGCGTCGAATGTCGACGCTTGCGGTTATACCAGACTTCAATATACTCGAACACCGATGCTTTTGCCTCGGCGCGAGTGCGAAACACTTGTTCCGGAAGCAACTCCATCTTTAACGTCGAAAAGAAGCTCTCCGCCACGGCATTGTCCCAGCAGTTGCCTTTACGGCTCATGCTGGCAACCATGCCGTGGCGCCGGAGCTTGTCCTGATAAATGAGACTGGCATACTGACCGCCCCGATCACTGTGATAAAGCAGGCCTTCTGGCGGACAACAACGTTGGATCGCCATCTCCAAAGCGTCACAAACTAACCCCGCTTCCATCGTTGCCTGCATTGACCAGCCAACGACGCGGCGACTGAACAAGTCCAGAACGACAGCCAGATACAGCCAGCCTTCCCGTGTCCAGAGATACGTGATATCGCCGACCCACCGCTGATGAGGAGCGGAGACCGTGAACTGGCGATCCAGCACGTTCGACGCCACCGGCAACGCGTGATCCGATTGGGTCGTTACTTGGAAGCGCCGTCTTTTCTTCCCCACGATCTGATGGCTATGCATCAAGCGCGCCACACGATGACGACCACAAGCGACGCCTTGCTCCCGCAGTTCGAGATAAATGCGTGGACTGCCATAGGTGTCGCGGCTTTGTCCGTGCTCCTTTTGGATCTGCACCACCAATGCCTGCTCCTGGGCCTGTTCTTCGAGGCGACGAGCGCTGCGTTTCTGAGAACGCCAGGCGTAGTAGCTACCGGATTTGAGCTCCATGGCCCGGCAGAGCATTTGTACCGAGAATTGTCCCGCATGATCTTGAATAAACCGGTATCTCACTGCGGGCGGCTCGTGAAGATACCGACCGCTTTTTTTAAGATCTCGTTCTCCTCTTTGAGGCGAGCATAATCTCGCTTGAGTTGTGCGAGCTCGGGATCAGAGGGATTGCCTTTGCCGGGGAAGGGATTTTCCGGCTGGCTCTGGAGGCTCTTCTTCCATTTAGCGATCAGACTTTCGGCAATTCCTAAATCACGCGCGACGGCGCTGAGATTGCCCTTCTCCTCGGCGAGGCGGATCGCCTCGCGTTTGAACTCTTCAGTGTAAGATTTACGGTTCGTCATAAAACTCCTCGCACCATCAAGCATTCGTTAAGATGGCTTCCTAATATTAAGATTAGGCTTTTCGAGGTGTCTATCCTACCCGGGCAAGTCCACTGCGCCCCTTTTCTCTTTGTCTGTAGAGCATATAGAAAAGAGAGCTCATCCTGCAAGTCGCGCTGTTGCCCCCGCTCTGATGCCCAGCTATACCTTACGTCTTACTATACTTTTCTGGTGCGATGGGCAAAATACCCCGTTTTGGCTTTACCTCTAAAATATGCCGTCCTGACTGCCGACAATAGCACTATATCTCATAAAGTTAGGCGTTGCGGAGTTTAGTACTCTTAAATTTAGCATATCTATAGTACGGCATCTAGAAAGTAAGTCTGTTGAAAATCAACCCCTTAACCCCCGGACGCCTCCTGATGGATCGTTTGCGCTTCCCCGCAAAGTTCGGCCTGATCGGCCTGCTGTTCTTGCTGCCGCTTGGCGGCGTGACCTACTTCTTTCAAAGCGCGATTATCTCCGACATCCACTTCGCCGAGATGGAGCGCCAGGGGGTGGTCTACGATCGCGCTCTGACGAACCTCCTCCTGGACGTACTGAGCAACTCAGATGAGGCTAGCCAGGATGTCGCAGAAGTGGACGCACTCAACGCCGCGCTGGGCCCAGCGCTCAAAACTGGGGATGGGTGGCCAAAGCTTAAAGCTGAATGGCTCGCTATTCAGAAGCCCGGCAGTCAGCCCGCGTACACGAGCCGCCAAGCCGGCATGAGCGCCTTCGCCACAGATCTGAACACATTTATCGGTACGGTCGGCACAAACTCCAATCTCATATTGGACCCCCAAGCGGATAGCTACTACGTGATGGACACCGTCGTGATCCAGGCGCCGGGGGCCGCCGTGACGCTCGGACAGGCGCGTGACTTGGCAACGGACGCAGCCAGTCGTGGCTTGCTGACCGCTGACGAGAAAACGCAACTGACTGTCCTGACGGGGCAGATCGCATCTCCGATGGGGACTTTGACCAGCGATCTCAAACAAGCGACGGCCTTCAACCAAGCGCTGTCAGGCCAGATGGATTCCCCGAGCGCTTCCATCACGAACGGAATAAATGCGTTTCAGGACGCTCTTCAGGCTCAGTTGCTGAAGCCGGCGCATATCACCGTCCGCCCGCAGATTATCGAGATATCTGCTCATGAGGCGCTTGCGTCAGGGCAAAGCTATTCTCAGACTGGATATGACGTGTTGGACGGCATCCTCCAGGTGCGCCTGCACAAGTTTTATAGTCGCCGGAATGCCGTAGACGCTCTTGCCGTCGCGTCCGTGGCTCTGGCAATCTATTTTCTCGTGGCGCTTTATCAGGCCATGCTCGGGAGTGTGTCGCGGCTGCTCAGCACAGCACAGTGCATTGCCGAAGGCGACCTGACACAGAATGTGGATATGCAAACGCGCGACGAAATTGGCCAGATGGGCACAGCCGCCTTGGCGGCAATGGTCCAAAACCTGGGCGCACTTACCTCAGCAGCCCGGCGCGTCGCTTCCGGCGATCTGACGGGGAATCTCGCCGCTCGCTCCGACAAGGATATGCTAGGAAACGCCTTCGTAGAGATGACCGCGAGCCTGCGCACGCTCGTCGTTCAGCTCCAGATATCGTCCGCACAGGTCGCCTCGGCGTCGGAAGTTGTGGCCTCGACAAGCCAACAGATGGGGTCGGCAACGGATGAGATCAGCGCGGCGATGCACGAGGTGGCGCAGGCTTCCGACCAGTCGTCTCGCGGTGCGACGGAAGTTGCCCAGGGTGCAAGTGCGCAGGCGTCCGCTATCTCCCTGGGAGCAGATCAGGTTAAGAGGTTAGCAGCCTCAGTGCGAGGGGTAGCCTACGATGCGACAGGCGCAGCCCAGGAAGCCACACGCGCCGCCGAGGCGACCACAGCAGGCGCCGGGGCGGTAACGCAGACGGTGGCGGGCATGGCGCGCATTGACCAGGCTGTGAGCGAGTCGGCGCAGGTCATCGAGTCCCTCGGTAAGTCTTCCCAGCAGATCGGCATAATCGTGAAGACGATCGGCGAGATCGCGGATCAGACCAACCTGCTGGCTCTGAACGCCACCATCGAAGCGGCGAGGGCCGGCGAGGCAGGTCGGGGCTTTGCTGTGGTTGCCGACGAGGTGCGCAAGCTGGCAGAGCGCTGTACCCGGGCTACCCATGAGATTGGCAGTCTGATCGGGCAGATTCAGTCGCAGACTGAGGCGGCGGTAACGACCATGGCGGTAGGCACGCGCGAGGTCGCGTCGGGAGCGGCGTTGGCTGAGGAGGCGGGGACGGCTCTGTCGCACATCCAGATAGTCGTCTCCGGGGTGATGGGCCGGGTGCAGAGCATCGGGGCGGCTGCCGAGGAAATGTCGGGTAGTTCGGACGAAGTGTCGAAGGCTATCTCGGATGTTGCCGCCATTATTGAAGAGTCCAGCGCGGCGGCGGAGGAGATGTCAGCGAGCGCCGAGCAGGTATCGTCCTCGGTATCAACGATCTCGGAGATGACGGCGCAACAGAGCGCCTCGGCTTCAGAACTTGCAGCCTCGGCGTCGGAACTAGCGGACATCGCCCGGTCGTTGGAATCGGCCGTGGCGAAGTTCCATGTCAGCGCAGAGCCGCCCGATGCTAAGGCTGAGAAGAAAGACATGTTGTTGCTGAAGGCGGCTTGATGCACCGGTGTCTGGCCCCGAACGCCGTGTCTCTCCTTGCCTCACTCACCTGCACGATGAGGCTGATCGCCTTGTCCAGCAGATCGCTAGCAGTGCGGCCGAGGCGGGCTAGGTCGGAACAATGCCGTCCACTCCGGCCAGGAAGCGGCGATTCAATTGGTGCAGAAGTAACGAACTAAGGTGGTCCAATTTGTCAAGACAGTTTGAGAGCCTTTTTTAAGGTGGATCGCGTCCTTTCGTTTTTGGTCATTTTCGGATCAATCGGTGCGGTTCGGCATGGACGAGCGCAGGCGTCAGATTGCCTAGTGACTGATGCGGCCGAACCTCATTGTAGAACTTCAAATAAGACGCCAAACCTTGGCGAGCCTCGTGCGGCGTTTCGTAATCGGCGAGGTAGACTTCCTCTTGTTTGACGCTGCGCCACAGCCGCTCCGTGAAAATGTTATCCACATAGCGTCCGCGACCATCCATCGAGATGCGCGCTCCCGCCGCCAGAAATCGGCTCGTAAATCGCTCGCTCGTAAAGTGGCTGCCCTGATCCGAGTTGACAATTTCAGGCACAGCATGGCCTAGGGCCGTATCTATACAAGACAGGACGAACGGCATTTCCAATGTATCGGATAATTCCCAGGCGACAACGTGTCGGGAAAACCAGTCCAAGAACGCTACCAGATAAAGGAAGCCGCCACGCAGCCGAATATAGGTGATGTCTACGCCCCAGACGTGATTGGGTCGATCAATGCAAAGACCGCTCAGTAGGTTCGGATAAATCTTGTGGTCTGGACCACTGGGCTTCGACAGATTTGGCGCACAATACAGAGTAAACAGGCCCATTTCCGCACGATACCGACGGATCGTATGCCGCCCGACGATGATGCCTTCCTGCGCCAAAAGCGTCACCAGTTTGCGTGTTCCAAGACACGGCCGCTGGGTGTACCATTCGTCCAGTCGATGCTTGATTGCGATCTTCGCCTCCCGAGCGGGACGCGGTTCGTAGTACAAGCAGCTGCGCGCCACGGACAGCAGATCGGCCTGCCAGAGCAGCGGCATAGCATGGCGCTCTTCGCGTTCGACCAGGGCCAGGCGCTCGTTAAGCGTCAGGTTCGAGGCCAGATTTTAATAAGATTCTAGTTTTCAGCCAGTTCACCTGCGTCGTGAGGCGACCGATCTCCTGGTAAAGCTGTTCGACTTTCTGCTCCTGCGATTCGTGAGCTTTGGCCTGCGAGTTCTTGCGTTCGAAGACCAGCGCCAAATCCGCGATGGCTTCCTGCTTCCACTTGGTCAGCAGGTTCGGATGAATCTGATGCTCGGAAGCAAGCTGGGCAACAGTCTTTGTCTCTTTGAGCGCCTCCAAAACGACCTGGGCTTTGAAGGCGGCGGAATACTGTTTTCGGGTGTTGGGCATGGTGGTGAATCCACCTTAATTGTGCCCCATTTACTGTCCGAATTTATGGGACCATTATAGACCTACGGCGGGCTGATCGAGCTGACCCTGCATGTCGAAGCGCTAGGGATGCACGGGGAGAACGCGATCACGATGCTCGAATCGGAAGAGTCGCTCATAAAGTACAACCAGTGGAGAACTCACGCCTGCCGGGAATGGAAGGCGCAGCATTACAAGAAAAAGGGGAAATTGGGGGAAAATGAATCCATCTAATAATGGTTAGACCAGTGCGACCATTATTAGATGGATTAACGAATGCCATCTAATAATGGTCGATTGAACGGTGATGAATCATTTTGTACTGGCTACGCCGTACGAATGAATGCGTACTTTGGGTAGTCGCCCATAGTGGCGTTGATGCCGCGCTACGTAAAATTGATGCCGCGCTACGTAAAGAGGTGCGGAAAATACGTGAAAAAGACGAATAAAAGGGTGCGGGGAGCACTTATCGACGACGGCTCCACGCCGAGGAATTGACCATGACTGATTTCGGTTTCCATCTAAAACCTGACGGGGATATTGAAAACCCTCGCGATGATGAAAAACAGTTTCGTCGTGCGCGCAGAGTCAAGGATCTGACTTATATTGACAGAACTCGCTGGACGAACAGTTATCATGGTATTCACTCCATGAAGATCCGCTACCAGCAAGAGCAGAGCGAAAGTATCATCGAAGATGTTTGGCTGGAAATGCGCATTGGCAAGAGAGAAGCTGTACAGATCGAGCTTGCAGATTTGCCAAATTTTTGCGACCGCTGCCAGCAGAAATTCCCAGAAGATGAACTGAAAGCTCGCAAGTATATTCGGACTAAGGCGTCCGCGCCCGAGACGAAAAGGCTTTGCGCGAAATGTGAAAATGCTATGGAAGGCGATTGTACCTGGTTGGATCGGGGCGATTATGCGTGGATTGACGGGCAGATCGTATATCTTGGAGAGCCATCCTCCGAGAATCGATCGCGATATTTCGGCGAGGAAAGAGTGTAACTATCTAGCAACCTTGTGGATGAGTTCTCTGATTTGTGGCGCCAAATTTTCGTAATCCTGGACGATAGCCTCATAGAGATCCGGTTCGATTACCTGCGCCACGGCGAAAAAGACAGCCATTTCGACATTGAGTTCCCGCGCAAGGATCAGTAGAGTTTCCGCGCCTGGACGTTCCTCTCCTCGCTCAACTTTACTGAGCCACGAAGGCGAACGACCGATTCGTCGCGCGAAGCGCCGCATACTTTCGTGTCCGAGTTCGATCCTTCGGCTACGGATGAATTCACCAAGATTGTTATTCACTCAATTCCCTCGTATGACCTATCCATCTTATTACTTGCTTATCATGTAAGCGATATACTTTTTACTTATCATAAGCATGAAAGTCGCTTAATCGGTTTGCGCCTTCTTCCTTGGAATCCCTCGTGTCACCACAGCTCGCTGGACGCCGCGGTAGCTTGCTGGCTGCCACACATCCAGATCTGCCAGCAAAAACGCCATAGCGCCGACAGGCCACACGGCTTTAAGACGTCCTTCTTTCACAGCCTTGTAGATCGTTGCGACAGAAACCTCTTTTAGCTTCGCCGCCTCCTTCGGCGTGATTAATTGCGCCAAATCGTTTTCATCCATGCCGCATTTTAGCACGCGGGAAAACTAAAGTCAATTCCATTCTACTTTATCATTGACTCGTAAAGTAGAATCCTGTACACTTAATAATTCGAACAAACGAATTGCCTCGGCGGATGCTACGGACACCCCCGAGGCGTGACCGATCAGACGAATCTGATCGATAAGAGATTTTACCATATTACCGGATCCGGGCGATGTCAATGTCCCCAGATGCACCAAACATTGATGTTAAGTAATTGAACAAAAGAATCTCAGGTCGCTTGCTTGCACTCTCTGATGTATATCGTACAATAGTGGCATGAAATTCGTTTCTACTCTCTCGGAGGCTGATCAGGCCGACCTAACAGCCGTGTATCGGAGTGGTCCTTCTCATCGCCAGCGTCAGCGCGCCCAAGCCGTACTCCTCAGCGCCCAGGGATATACACTCGACCAGCTTTCGCAGATCGTGCAAACAGACTTTCGCAGATCGTGCAAACAGACTTTCGCAGATCGTGCAAACAGACTTTCGCAGATCGTGCAAACAGACGCCGCTACCATCAGCCGCTGGCTCGATCAGTGGAAAGAACATGGGCTGCCAGGGCTCAGTGACGCCCCTAAGTCGGGCCGACCGCGCAAAATTGACGCTGTTGTCGAAGCGCATCTGCGTGATGTTCTGCAAAATCCAACGCCTAACTTGAAAGCCGCCTTAGAGGATGCGCTGGAAAAAAAGGGCTCAAAATAAGCTGGTCGACCGTTAAACGCGCGCTGCGAAGGATCGATTACACCTATCGGCGCACTCGCCGCCGCCCGCCCAAAACGCCTCCTGTGGAGGTGCAGGAACGAACGCAACGCGCGCTCTTGCGCATGCATCGTCTCGAAGAACAAGGCCGTTGCCAGGTGTTTTATGGGGACGAAAGCGGCTTTTGCCTTCAGCCTCCCGTTCCTTACATGTGGCAGAAGAAGGGCGAGACGGTCTGCATTCCCTCGCACGGGCACTCGAAACGGCTCAACGCCGTCTCGTTCCTGAGCAAGGACAACCAGATTCATACTTTTCTGGGCTATGAGGCGATCACGGCTCACCACATGATTGAAAGCTTCGATAAGATTGCCAGCCAGATCACGGTTCCGACCGTGATTGTCTTAGACAATGCGAGCATCCATCGCGCCAAGATCGTTCGAGAGAAGCGCGCTCAGTGGAAGAAACAAGGGCTGCGGCTTTTCTTCCTGCCGCCGTATTGTCCTCACCTCAATAAAGTGGAAACACTTTGGCGAATGGTGAAATATCGATGGCTGGCTCCCAGAGACTATGCCAGCTTCGAAACGCTGTGCAAAAGTGTCGAGAATATTTTACGCAAAATCGGTCAAGAATATCGGATTTCTTTTGCGTAGGTACTTATCACGCACCATATCTGCCCGATAGAAAATTGAATGGATGGAAGGTGATTTTGCCTCTTCCCTGTTCCTAGATAAGATGCAGCATTACCGAACACTTCGGGCACGGCGGCGACGAGTATGGAAACGACTATGTGTTCAGCTTCGCGAATACCGCCGGCGAGTCCCTGCTTCAGAAAGAGGGCGAATCCGATCGCACGATTACTGGCGCTTTCGTCCACGACTTTCGGCGCGCGGCCAGATTATCACAGACACTGCCGATAGCGCGAAGGAGACACAAGCGGTCGCTGATATGGAAAGACTGCTGGCGTTCTGGTACAACACAACAAAATAGCGTTCGATAGATCATTTAATAGCGTACGATAGATCGTTTACAGGAATGGATACAGCCATGAAGTCTCAAATCGCCACTCAGTTGCAACTGACCGATGCGGTCTATGTACTCCAGCATCTGGAGTCTCCGGAATTCGTTTGTGTTTTACACGAAGGAATCGATTGGATCTGCGCATCCTCCTGTTACGCTTCACTGGCAAATTTTCAGCGTGGCGCCGGACTAATCGAGTTCACCAAAATCATACACACGCCGGTCAAAACCTTGGTTTTCACACATTTCTATTACGAGGGAAATCTCGTGACACTGACACAATAAGAGTCGCGCTTCCGTTGGTGGCATCGCCATCTATGATGAGGAAGAGAGTGAAGCCAATATGCGTGGATTCACGACTGAGGAGCTGCGCGCGCTGGACGTAAGGATCGCGATCGAAGTTATGGGATACAAATACTTCCGACCAAAATCGCTGTCGTCTTACGAGCAACCGACCGGTTTGGCGTATCTGGTCGATAGCGCTCATTACGGTACGGATCCTGCTTGGATGATTGCGGAAGATGAATGGCCTCGGGATACTGAATTTCGCGCCTTGCCGCATTTTACCAACGCCCCTGACGCAGGGGAGGCGATTATCAAAGCGACGCACGCGCGATGGCGTGAGGCAGGTCGTAGACTCTTTTGGCGACTTGAGACAGATCCGACCGATGATGCCCACATAGCGTCTATCATAGAAATGAGCGCCGACGGTCATGCGGCTGATATACTATGGGCGCAGGAGCGGGACGAAGTTTCTATGAAAATCGCAATTTGCAAAGCGGTTCTCGCGCCGGGCGTATTGGCGACGCTTGCATCTTGGTCAATAATCCAGGAACCATAATTCCCCAGGATCACGGCGTCATTGGCTTGTGACGTGAAGCTGGCGCCGTTCTCACTTTTCACGCCGACCATCAGGAGCTGGTGGACAGCATCGATCTTCTCTTCAAGATCTGATACGGCTCGACGAAAGTTGGTCTATGAGCCGTGTTGCTGGTCAAAAATCCTCTGCCTGTTACGCAAAAGGGGGCGCAGCCATTCGGCTGCGCCCCCTTTCACACTTCAATATCCAAGCCCGTCAACTTCTCGCGCAACACCTTCAGCCCCGCGTTACGGATCTGCGCGGCGCGCGAGCCGGACACGCCCAGATGCTCGGCGATCTCCCGATCGTTGAACCGCAGCCCATAATACTCGCGTAGCGCCGTTTGTTGATCAGCGTTCGCCGCCAGGCCGACAAGCCGCTCGAATGCATCCTCTCCGTCGACGCGCTCGAACCCCGGATCGATCCACAAAACCCCCAGACGCTCATCCGCGTCCTCCATCGAGTCGAATGAGATCGTCCCATTCACGGTGTCCCGGTTTCCATAGACATTCTCGCGCGTCCGGCCGCGCCAATCCCTCAGGACCTGAATGGCCGCACGGCGCGCGCTGCACGTGACCAGCGCCGGCGCGCCGCCTGCTACGTGCGTGAGCCAAGCGGCGCGGTGCGCGCATGAGATCCCCTCGTCTACCAGGTGAGGATAACCGGCTCTGAGCACCAGCAGCGCCTGGACGCGGCATGTCACGAAAAACCACCGCTCATATTCCCGGTTTGGGAAGGCCGGCCTCCGCACGCGCGTGCTAGTGCTCTTCATGTTCAGCCCTTCCGAAACGACGCGATCGCCGCCGTCCAGGCCGCCTTGTTCACCGCGACCTGCGCGTCGCCGTCTGCGGGATCCCAGACGTAGATGCTGAAGTTGCTGAAGCCCAGCAGCTTGACGAACGGAAGGAACGCGGTGTTGTTGATCGTCGGGACCAGGCGCTGCCCGGGGAGAAGCTTGATCAGCGGCCTCCCCTGCGTCACGGCGCCGCTGAGGATCCCCGCAGGCGTCCGCGTGGTGCCCGGCTCCAGATACGCCTGCGGTTGCCACGTCGCGCAATGCCCCATGAACGCGGCGAATGGAAATGCGGGATGCAGCTGCGGAGACCAGAACGAAGAGAGGTGCAGCGTGACGCGGTGGCCAGTCGCCTCGGCGATGCCGTGACACAGCTGATCGACGAGCGCCTTCGTCGCGTCCTCGCCGTGTGCTTTGGCGTACGCCTCCCATTCCACCTCGGCGTCGAGCACGAGATCGGTGACGCCGGCGGGGATGTTGACGATGATCGTTTGGATCTGCGCGGGGGTGTTGCTGGGACGGACATACGCCCACGCGCCCAGCTGCAGCCCGATCGTGGCGGCGTCATGGACCAGCGTTTTGTTGTCGACGCCGTGGTAGCTGCTCGCGCCGTCGCTGATTTTGAACAGGACGTAATCTGCGCCGATTGCCGCCGCGTCATGCAGGTGTCCCAGGATCGTCTGCGGGTCGTGGCACCAGAGGCCGACGCGGCCGGCGAAGAACGCCGCGCCGACGGGCGCGACGCTGGGGATAGAGGTTGTCATGTGGATCCTCGATTCGATGAATAGGAGTTGGGCGATACGATCGGGGCTGAGGTAAACTGGGACTATGTTTCAGCCCCCTTCCCATTGGGTAGCCGTGACACGCGAGGAGCTCGTCATGGCGGAGTACGATACGTTTCCAGGCTTCGACTTGGAAACGAACAACGCTCTGATCGAGGCGCAGATCCGAAGCATGCTTGCCGCCAAGGGAATCGACTGGGACCGCAGGGTGTGTCGCTGGGAGGATCCAGAAACAGGGACGATGTGGTTTTTCAACCCCTTTCCCTGGGAAGTCATCTAAGCCACCGGTTTCGCGCGAAACCGGTCAAAGTCAATTGTCGGCGGGGTTGTGCGCCAGGAAGGCGTTGCGCACGCAGGCCTGCGCCGTCGCGCACGGCTGCCAGAACTTGTAGGCTTCGTGGTTGACCAGGCCGTTCTTTCCATGAAGCCAGTCGTGCACCTGTTCGCGGAGTGCGAGCTTCATGGGCAAATTGCAGTCGATGGCGTGGATATGCTGTACGCCGCTCCAGCCGTCCTTGCCCGGCGCTCGGTAAAAGCCGGCGATGCCTTCCCGGGCCAGCGCGACGAGCTCATCGCGGATCATGAGATCCGTCATGCCGTGCACGGAGATATCAACGGCTGCGCAGTATTGCCGCCCATTGATCAGGCCGGCCTCGAATTCGTGCGTTTTCTTCGATGCGCGCGCATGGCCGTCCGTCTGGGTGATTCGACTGGCCGTCACGCCGGCGCGGCGCAGCGCATCGGAAGTGGCCTGGGTGAGGCCGTGGTCACAAAGTAGGGGGAGCTGCTGGGACATTGGTTTCCTCTTTCGTGGGGGAGGCAGTGGAGATAATCGCTTGGTCGGCGTGCGCAGCTTCAGGCATTTTGTCGGAGCCGTACTTGCTGACGATGTGCAGACGAGGCTCTTCCATCGGCTCGTCTTCATCCTCATCCGGCTCGGCGTTGACCGAGCGGGCGACGCGCCAGGGACGCCCGAACTGGTTCGACAACTTGCCCGTGAGAAACCCAAGGGTCGTCAGCGCCACTCCGGAGAACATGACCTCCTTCGCCTGAGGCGCGACGAGATAGAGGATCATCGAAACCAGAATGATCGCGACGGACGCCAGGATCATCACGTAATGCAAACTCGGGACAGGCGAAGGGTGGTTTTTCATGGGGTGGCGCTTTCGATGTCAGATCGGTTTCGCGCGAAACCGATCTGGAGAATGTTTCCCTGCGGAAACTTGAGAGACTATTTGCGGGGAAGGCGCAGCGTCATTTGCTTGGGCGGCATTCCAAGCTGCCATCCGGCGAAAGCGCACCAATCCGGCAGGGGCTCAATGTTGGAGTAGATGACGCGCGGCATCGATGACGGCTGCTCGGTGGGCAGGTACAGAACCATTCGGTGATTGCTATCCAGAAGGTCCGCGTCGATCGACGATTGATACTCGCAGGGGCTCGGCTTCGTTTTGCCGCGCTTAACCTGGATCGCGAGGTTGTGCGTGTGGCGGCCGCGAACGCCCAGGGCGACCACGTCGAACACTCCATGAGAAGCGGCCGCGCGCGTCACGACATACCCCAGGCTCTTGAGCATGTTAACGACGATGTACTCGCCTTCGCGGCCCTTGATGTAGTTTCGATTGGGCATCACCTACTCCGCAGTCTTGGGAGAAGTGTTCGGCGCTGGGGCGAAGTGGATCACGGATCCGGCCGGCAGCACTGGAGCCTTGCCGACGGGAACCACCTGCGCCGGCGCAGCGAGATCCGCGCGATAGTAGCGAAGAATTTGCCATTGCGGATAGGGGATCACGTGAATTCCGAGGATGCCGGTGTGGTGTAATTTGCAAAGCGGCAGCAGGTTGCCTTCGCCTTCGATCCAGTTCTTGAAGTCCTCATCGCTGTGAATATTGAATTCCGGATAAAGCTCCTCGAACTTCGAAAGGTCGACCCCGTTTTGGAGCGAATACTCCACTTTGTCGTGGTGTAATTCGATGTTCTCTGTCGTTCCGCAGCTCCAGCACTTGAGCAGTCCCATCTTTTTCATGCGCAGCCTGGCGGCGTTGAATACATGGTAATGCGGATCGGTCTCCCGAGGTTCGTGGCTGGGAACGCATTCGAGGATATGGAGCGTCACGCTCTGGGTGTGCGCGGCTGTGACTGCGCACGGCGCCGGCGTGGTATCGGTGGGCATGGTCTCGTCTCCCGTCCGAACAAAAACGACCGTGCCCAACGTCATGAGCACGGTCAGGTAAATCCAAAAGCGACGCGCGGCCATTAGGAGGCCGCCGCAGTCGTGTCCGCCGGCGCGGCCTGGGCGAGCTTTGCGACGACGCCGGCGTAGATGCTATTCGCTTGGGTGGAGAGCCAGGCGTTGGCCAGGGGCAGGATCAAGGCGACGATGAACGGCGAGATCCGCGCCTTCGCGGCGGCGAGCGCAATGAACTTGTCGCCCTGGTGGATCAGGCCGGACGTGAGCGTTTCCTGGGAGAATTTGGGGTTGATCAGCAGTTGTGCCTGCACGTAAGCGGCAGCCTGGGCCTTGGCGTCAGCGAACACGTTGTTGAGGTTCATGGGGTGGCCTTTCTGGGGAGAGGTGTTTCCGTACTCAAGAACGGAAACGCTTGGAAGATCTATGTTAACAGCTCTCGCGGTAAACAATCATCGAACTATTTACACGAGCGCTGGGGTGATCGTCAGTGGGAGATAGCCGTCATCCGGACAGGTCAGCGTTGCTCCGTCGTCGAAGGTGACGCGGAACTCGCATTCGTAGAAGTTGGGCGCATCGGTGTCTCCGGAAACCCAGTTGTAAGTCACGCCGCCCGTGGTCGGATCTGAAGCGACCTGCGCCGCCTCGTTGACGATCAGGCGCTTCGAACTCTTCTCGGCCATATGGAACTGGACCGTCGCGCCGCTCAAGTTGATGACGCCGTTCGCGTCCTTCAGAATGACGATGAAGGCCGGCAAGGTGTCGCCGGCTTTCAGGTCAAACTCAGTTGCAGGGATCGCCGATGTCGGCGGCGTGATGACGGGGTGTCCGGAGAGCGGAGCCGTGGTCACATCGCCGGACGTCGGGTCGTTACCGATGTCGTAAGGTTCGTTTCCGATCGGCATGGATGCCTCCTTACGGCTGTGGGATTGTCCCGGTCGTCGTGCGCCCGGTGACCGGCGGCGCGGACGTCACGTTCGAGGCGTAGGGTGTGACATCCGTCAGGACCGGCGAGCTATCGCCAGGCAGCGTGTAGGGAGTCGAGAGCTGCTTGTTCGACATGTTGAACGAGTTGGTGAGCGTGCCCGGGCCGAACCGCGCCTGCAAGACGACTTGAAGCTGCCCCAGCGTCATGCCGTGACCGATCGTACGCGTCAGCCACTTGAGGACGATGGCGTCCTCCTCGGCGCTGCTCAGCGAAATCCCCGTCTTGTCGTCGAGCACTTTTGCATGGACATTGAGGTACGAGCTGCCGTCGTAGAGCAATTGGTCTGTCTTCGCTTTAATTGCGGAGACGCTGGTGCTGATCGTCCCCTGTCCAGACACGAGTGAGGCGAGCTGCGTACTGTTGTTGTCGATCTCCTGACGAATGGCAATCGCCGTTGGCGGTGTGGTCGGAGCGGTGTACCCACTCGTTGGAAGCCGTGTGGAGGTCGCGATGTCAGCATTGTCGATTTTGGCGGCGCGTGTGACGGTGTACCCCTGTGCCGTCAGCGCCGCGATCATATTCGCCTGTTGCTGCGCGGCGGTTGTCTGCGCATTAATGGCGGCAAGTTGAGCGCTGTTACTGTCGATCTCTTGTCGAATTTGTATGGCGGTAGGGCCGGAGCCGCCGCCATACCCCGCCGGCGGCGTGGTGGGCAATGTCACGGCCTGGCCGCGCTGCTGATAATCCGAGGGCGGCGCGAGCCACCAGGCCGGCGCGACCGCATACTGAGCGGCTGTCAAAGGCGCGGTATAAGCGCTTCCTGCTAGGCGTGAAGCAATGTCTAGAGCAAGGGTTGACAGGACAGGCGTGCCGAGCTTGTTATTGATCGCCGTCGAAGTGGAGCTGGCGTTCGTCAGCGCCGCCTGCTCGCCGGAGCTCAGGTAGTCCCCTGGGAGGTTCGTCGCCGTGGCGCTGTATCCGGTTAGGATGTCATTTGCCTTGACGTGCGTGTTCAGATAAGAACTTCCATCAAATAACAGAAGGTCCGTCTTCGCCTTGATACCTGTCTGCCCTGTAATCAGAGCCGCCAGCTGTGTGCTGTTGCCATCTAGATATGCCTGGATCTGCGCAGCAGTCGGAGCGGCAACGAAGTTTGAGGCGATTGTGGACTGACCGGCCGCCAACGTCACCATCGGCTGCGGCCAAATCAAAAACACCGAAGTTGAGTCCGGGATAGTGGTCCAGGTGCCAGGTCCTGGCCGGGTGATGGTGGCGACTTTGGTAGTACCGACATATCCCGAAATTGTGGCGAACTGGCCCGCACCGGTCCCTGAGACAATCTTCACGAAATGGGTATTGAAAATCCCATCCGTGGCGGATGCGCCCGCGTCCAATTGGATCGTATTGGATGTCCCGCCCTGCGCGGTCCCGCGCCGTCCGACCACTAAATCATCGTAATAGAGCGCTTCACCGATCGTGCCTGCCGCCGACGAGGTATTGATGAGCTGCCCCTGAGAAAGCGGTAGTGCGAGCGCAGCGCCGTCCCAGTCGAGCGTCCCCTGAGCGATCAGCGTGTCGCCGACGGCCGCCGAGCCGCCCGCGCGTTCATAGATCAGCTCGGAGTACCGGCCCGGCGTCGTAATGGCGCCGGGGAACGACCCCACGTAAATGCCCGTCGTTCCCTGCTCGGAAAGCAGTACCGGATAGGTTGACCAGTTGGCGTTCGCCACCGTCGCAAACGTGCTGCCGTTCCACGCCAGGCCGGCCTGATTGAGGATAACGGAGTAAACCGTCTTTCCGCTCGGGTCAGTGGTTTTGATTTCGCCGGCCGCGTGGGCATACGCAGGAGCAAACAGCAGGATCGCCAGCAGGAAGAGTGATTTGAGGTATCGTCGCATGTAAATCTCCTTAAACGATGCTGTGCGGCCGAGCGGCGGCGCTGACATTCTGATCGAGGCGGCTGCTGTCGAGCGGCACGAAAACGCATGGCTGGGCGTTCAGTCCACTGATCGTGGACCCGCCTTTAGACGCCAGGAAGCAGTAAAACAACTCGCCGTTGACGCTCGGATCGACGATCAGCACATATTGCCCCGCCGCCGCCGCGATCGCGCCGCCAACGTTGAGATCCGCAATCACCGGATAACTCCAGGGAACCCACTTCGTAATGTCCGTTCCCGGCGTCACGTTCGTGCTGCCGGCGACCGCGATGTACCCGACGCCGGCGAGGGTGACCGCCTGGTCCACGGTGTACGCCGTAGCGCTGGACCAGGCGCCCAGCAGCGCGATCGCGCTGGGCGTGGTGGTCGGGCGGATCGCGTAGCCGCTCGCGAATGTGGCGCCGGAAACGCCGACGCCTGAATCGTCCGCCAGCGTGAAAACTGTCGGGATGCCCATAACTGTTACTCCTGCTCCTGGAACGGCGCTGACGGTCGCGCCGTTCAATGTGAAAACGTAAGGCGCGGCGCCCGTCACGAGAAATGAGGCGGTGAAATTCGGCCCGGCCCCCGTCAGCCCTTGATACTGAACGGCCGTCGTCCCAACAATCAAAGGGATGGCGTCTGGATACGCGTTCGTCGCGGCGCCGTCCGAAAACGAAGTGAGCGTGATCGGGACGCTGAGCACGTTGCCGGCCAGCGTTGGCGAGCCGACGGAATACGTCACGTCGCGCGCCACGAACTCCACGTCCACAAAGGTCGTTCCATCGCTGATCGATGCGATTGCTCCGGAGGCCCGGTGAAGCGTGGCTAATCCCGTGTTACTGATCGAAACGCCGGCGGGATCCGACGATGACCAGAAGACAGGACTGGCGTTGGTCGTCGCCTGAACCGTGGGAACCGTCTTTGCCGCTGTGGTTGTCGCCAGGGAGAGACTGGTGGCGACGACTTTCGACGACGTATAGGAGACAAAGGGGATGGGTGAGGTCGAAGCCTGCGCCAGCCCATTCCCGACATGGATTCCGTCGAACGCCGCCGTCATGGCCGCGCCAGCCGACGCCACATCCGGGCCGATGCGGATCTCGTCGATGGCCTGCTGCGCGTAGCCGCTCATGTCCTGCTTCTGGAATAGCAGCCAGTGCGCCGAGGCGTCTGCCGATTGCTGCCCCGTGTCCGACCAGCAGGCGACGACACTGGTTGATCCGATCATCTCGGCGCCGACCCAGAACCGGAACGGCTGTCCGACTGCCACGCTCCAGGCCCAGTCAGTGATCGTGTTTCCCTGGCCATAACCGCTGCTGTCCGCTGTCGCCTGGTTGAGCCAAAAGCGCGCCTGAAGGCAGTACCCGTAGATCGCGTGATTGGTCAGGCGCAGAGCGATGATGCGGTTGCCCTGGCTGAGCAGAGTGCAGATCGGCAGGTTCGCGCCAACGGGGAGCGTTAGCGACGAGATTTCGCACCAGCCGCCCACGCAGGGATCCACCGTCGCGGCGCCCACGCCGGCGAGCGTTGTCAGATCGATGTCGAGGTATGCCGTTTGTCCAGCGGTCGCCGTCATCAGCGCGCTGCTGGAGGATCCGTTTAGAAGCGGTGGTCCACCGCTATAGTTGACGCTGCCTGTTCCCGCCCCGCTGACACCCGCCGGAGCCGATCCAGTGGTCAGAATATTTGCAAGAAGACCCATGGATAACCCCTTAACTCAATTCGTAGACAGCGATCGCTCCCGCCGGTACGGAGTAATTCAGATTGCCGCTTCCGTCCGTTGAGACCGCCGAGGGCGCGCCTTCCGATGCGGATGTGAACAGGCGCACCGTGCCGCTCAGCGGCTTACCGACGCCGCCCAGCGTAATCGCACACGAATCGACATAGGCCGTTCCGCCGGTATTACTGACCTTACGGACATATTTCGAATCGCTGTTTCGATGAAATCCCTCCACGTAGACTACTCCCGTGATGGGCTGGCGGCTGGAAATGCCGCCGCCCGTCGCCGCGTCGGTGTAGGAATATCCGCCCAGTTTGCCCTGTGCCTGGAGGAGTGCGAGGAATGGATAGAGACCGCCTGTCGAGGACGCGGAAACGGTTTGGTTATTCGCATTGAGGCTGTAGAGACTGAAGTTGAGTGAGTACGTCAGGCCATTGGGCGTCGTCACGCTCCCCAGCGTCAGGTCGCGCATCGTGCACCACCAGCTCAGCGTCTTGACCTGCATCGTGTCGTCGGCAAATGCTTGATTTAACCGCGCGACCGTGTTGGCGTAGCTGGTGCAGCTGAACTCTCCGTAGTATTGAAGCGGAGGCGTATTACCCTTCCCCTTGATGGCCGTTCCGTACTGGGCGTAGTCGTGGATCCCGTACAGCGTGACGTATTGATTGCCCGTCAGGTACCCGCCTCCCGATGCATTCGGGTCGTCGTTGAAGAGCAACAGACCAGGGAAAATATCCTTCAGCCCAAATCCCGCCGGATAGACGCCATCCGCCGCGATGCCCTGGCCGCCATAGACCTGATTGGCGAACACGAGAGCGGAGGACGTCTGGCCACCAGCAAGCCACCAGTCGGCGGGGATGGCGTTCGTTGAGTACTCATTCGGCGTGGCGATCGCGTAGATATTGCAGCCGACTGCGATCAGCGCCCGTATCTCCTTGACGATCGCGTCTCGCCATAGCTTTGCCTGAGTCGATGTCGGACTGCTCAGGTTATTGGAGGTGACCGGGCCGTACCCGTTCGGACGGATCATTTTCGAATGATGGGGCGTATTTGCAAGCGCGGGGTAGATCGAGCTGGGCGCGGAGAAAGTGTTGAGAATCCACTTGATGTTTCCGCACTTCGCATTGATCTTTGCCATCGCGAGCGACTGCGCCGCCGACATCGAATAGGCCGTCCCGTCATCTTTCTCGGTAAAGCTCCCGCCGCCCTGAATCTCGTGACGGATCCCCGCAACCCGGGATAGGATCTGCGAGCAGACTTGATCCTGGACGGACGGGCTCAGATTGATGAAGCTTCCGTGGTTGCGGACCGCTTTATCGTAAACGACCGTCGAGACGTAGCAGCCGTCATAGTTGTAACCGGAGCCATCCAGCGCCCATGTTTCGGCCATTATCGCCTCCCTCGCCCGAAGCTATGCGTGGTCTGCTTGCGCCCTGTTCCGGCGGAGATCGCCGCCGGGATCGCGCCGACGATGGGGTAGGACGCCGCAGTGGATCCGCCGGAGTCGCTGGCGACGACCTGGAAATAAAGCGCTGTGCCGTTGGTCTGGCTGCCCAGGGTGAATGTGGTCGCGCTCTGGGAGCTGCTGGCGGTGGACAGAGACGTCGGCGCCGTGCCGTAGTTGACGACATACGTCAGACTGCCGCTGTTGCCGGTCGCCGCCGTCCAGCTGAGCTTGACGGTCCCGCTGGCGGCCGCCGCGTATGTGACTGATGTGTAGCCGGCGACAAGCGCGGGCGTTGCGGATGGCGTCACGGAGACGGAGGCAGATGTCACGACCGTGCTGGCGTTGTCCGTGTAGCGCATCCGGACGTAGTAGGTCGTGCCGTTGGTCAGTCCCGTGATCGTTCCCGAGCGCGTCGTCAGTCCCGATCCGGCGCCGGGCGTGCTGAAGGTGGCGTTGTCGGTCGAGATCTGGACCTGGTACGCGTAGGGCAGAACGCCATTCGTGGCGTCCGTCGCCGTGAAGGTGATCTGATTGACTCCCGCTGTGGGCGTGATCGTCCCTGCCGTCAAGGCTGCCGGCGTCGTCGTTGTGATCGTCTGTGTCGCGCCGGAAGGCCCCGTGATTGTCAGTGTGGCTCCGGAGGCCGTGCCCGGGTTGATACTGAGCGTGGCGGCCGTCGTGCTCGACGCCGATTGCGAAACGATCGATGCGCCTGTTCCGCCCGTCATCGTAAACTGCGTTGTGTTGCCAGTGTTGAAGTTGGTTCCTGTGCCGACGATCGTCACAGTTTGAGCGCTGTTATTCGCCGCCAGCGTGGTCGGACTTCGGGTAAACGACGGCGCCGTCGGCGTAAAGGTCGCGCTGAAGCTGTCCGTCGTGTCCGTGAACGTCTGCGCGCCGGTGGGCAGCGTCCCCGGGTTGTAGGTCAGCGTATAGGTGCCTGGGCCACTATTGTAGGTCGTGCTGATCGGCGTCGTGGAGGCGCCCGTTCCGCCTGATATCGTGAAAGAGGCCGTGGTGGAGAGCGTCGTACCGGAGTTTGGCGTGACCGTGACCGACTGCGTCGTGCCGTTGGCGTAGACGGTGCCGGAGGTCGCCGCGACCGTAATGCCGGGGACGGGCGTGTTGTCGACGATGACGACGTCGTCCACCTGGCCGGCCCCCGATCCTGTTTCCACGATGCCGCAAAATCCGCTCTGGTAAGCGGAGCTCGAATCCGTCGCGGTCTCGTCCCAGGTCATCGAGTTGTTGATAGTCGGTGAGGCGGCATAAATACGGACTTTGACAGTCTGGGTGGTCGTGCCGGAGACATCGATATCGACGGAGTAGTTACCTGTGGGGAGCGCGGTTCCGGCCGAGATTCCGAGTGAGGATAGGTTGCTGTAACTGGCGTCCGTCCCGATCGAGGTGACCGTCCCTGCCGTGGTGTACCGGCCGGAGGTTACGACACGCCCCGTGATTTTCCGAACGCCGATCTTGCCAGCCGTTGGGGCGATCGTAATCTCATAGCCGTTTCCATTCGCGTCGGTATGGAAGAGCGGATAAGTCTGCGAAGTGGAAGAAGCGTAGTAAACGGTGGTGTGATAGGTACACGCGCCGTAGCTCGTCGCCAGCCACCCCGTCGCCGTGCCGCTGGCAAACGACAGGTCGTTGGGGGAACTGGACGCGTGGGTCGTCGCTATCTTGTCATTGGTATTCAGCGTCCAGCCCGCCGGCTGGTTGCCGACCGTCAGTCCATCAAAATTCTCGCTGTAATTCGATGCGGCGGCGGTCTTGGGCGTCGCCACGACCAGCACAACGGACGACACGCCGAGCGTGATCAGAAACAGGAGTAAAGCGTAGAGGGAGCGAAGTGATCGCATGGGGGAAATGGGTCGCATGGGATACTCCAGACGTGAAAAAAGCCGCCTCCGGAGCGGAGCGGCTTTCCAAAAATGGGGTTGGTTGGCGCGTCTAATTCGGCAGCTCTTCGTTTATAAATGAGCAGCGCCTCGGCGATGCTACCGCCGCTGTGTGCGAGAACGGTCGCTGTATCGTTTCCAGCGGATTGGAGGCCACTGGCGTGGGAGTGCTCCACTTCTAGCGGGCTGACATGGAAAAGGCTTCGAGCCATTGCTCGAAGCCTTTTCCACTTCTATGCTTCTTGAGTATTCGGCTTCGGCATTTCACGATCGGCGCGCTCCGCATCTACGCGCAGCCCCGCCGATTCCAGTCGCAGCCGACGGGCCGCCTTAATCAGAACCCTGACCTTAGCGCTGGATCGGCGCATCTTCGCCAAGGCGCGGCGAGAGCAGATCCCAACTACCTTCAAGTCGCTATCCTCAACGATCCGAATAGCGTTTCGCATGAACATTCCCTCCTCGGCAAGTCAGAAATGGCGACGCCTCTCCCTGCTTATGACGAAAGACGCCGCCATTTGACCTTTACCCAGAGTTGGAACGATTCAGGCGTTTTCGACGTGATCGGTCTCCGCTTCTCGTCACCGCCACAAACGACGAAACGCCTCGCGGCTCTTTACAGAGGGCGACAAGAGCAACTGGCCGGTGAGAACCGGAGCCGGCGAGACGAGGGGCGCGAGGTCGGCGTATGTCGAGTGGACTGTGGAACCGTCATAAACACGCACCTACTGTTGCCGCAGTTCTGGGAGCGTATAAACACATACCTCAATATGTTGCCACGTCAAAATTCTGCGTAGCTATGGTAGTCTGCGCCGAAACCAGAATCGGCGTTGCCACGGTCGGCAAAACAAACGGCGCGGTGAGTGTGAAGAAACAAGAACGAGGCATAGAGACTGCGTAAGGATCACATAGAATACTTCTGGGGTGAAATAAGCTGCCTCCGAAGCGGAGCAGCCAGAATGGAAAGAAGCGGTGAAGGCTTAAAAATAATCAGCCGACAATGCCGTACTTCGTCATCAAGCTGCTTTGCAGGGAGAGATCGTCCGAGGCGTTGACGGCCGCATTGAAGAGGGCTATCTCGGCGATGTCCCCAGCCCACCAGTTGGAATCTCCAAGTGCCGATGAGTTCAGCGGACCAAACTGCCCGATGTAAACTGGCTTTGTCGTTGCCGAGGGAAGATCTGATCCGGAGGTTGAGCTAATCGACGTCCCGTTCACCTTAATTGATGTTGTTGATCCGTCGAGGCGAATCGAGATGAGCGAGAACGTCGCCGTGGACAGAATGACCGAGCCTGACCAGTTCCCGGCTCCCGAGGAAGCCCCTGCGGTATCCGTTCCAACATACTGAGCGCCTCCGCTGTTTCGTTGATCCGCAAGATATCCGCCCGCAACATACGGCGTCGCCCCACCGAACCATTTGCTCAAGATCGTGCGTATGGTATTGAATGCCGGGTTTGCCGCTGGTCTTAGCACGAGGTAAAGCGTGAGACCCGTAGCGCAGTCCAGGGACGCCGCCGAAGGAATCGTGAGATACTGCGTCGCTCCGTCAAAGCGGACGACTGGCAGCCCATTTGCGATCGCTGTTTTGAAAATCGGCCGCTTCGCGGATGTTGCTTGCCCAGCGGAGTTCCCGAGAGTTCCGCTATCGGTCCAGGAGGCGACCGCCGCCGCATCCACAAGCGAGAGAGAACTGGCTTTAAGCCATGCAGCTAGGCCCGTGATATCCGTCGGCTGGACATTCGAAATACCGGAACTGGCTACGGAGCCAATGGATACCCCGAGGATTTGGCTTCGGGACGACGTGACTTTGCCGCGCGCCGCCGTCAAATTCTCCGCCATGACCTGGATCGTCTTCGGCGCCGCAACCGTGATGATCGATCGCACGGACAATTGCGTGATTGCATTTGCGGTGGGAGTGATCCGTGATTCAGAATGTGGGATATCCGCGCCATCCGTTTGATTGAAAAGCTTCGCCCGGATGTCATCACCAGTGCTTGTTCCGGCAGCAACTTCCAAGAGCGTATCCAGGAAAAAACTGCCAGCGCCTGGAAGATTAAGGCGCAGCGCGACACCGCCCAGAACCACGGCTGCGTATGCTGTGGTGAGTGAGTAGTCGGTTCCATTCCCTTGCTGCGAATATCCAGTGGCCCCGCTGCCCGCCGCGCCAGCGGGGCCTGTTGGTCCAGCTGGTCCGGTTGCTCCCGCCGGGCCCGTGGCTCCCGCAGGGCCGGACGGCCCCGGAACGCCATCCGCCCCCGGCGGCCCGGTATCTCCCTTCGCGGCGATGACGAGCCAATACGTGGGCGAGATATCCGGCTGATGGCCGAAACCGGCAAGGATCGCGAGGTAGGAGCTGCCGGCGTAGGTCACCGCGTCATTGACGGCGTAAGCGGTCCCGATCGCCCAGGCGCTTCTCCAGTTTGCCGGCGTCCCCGCCGCGCCCTTGATGTTGGTGAGAAGAGCCCAGGCGCCGGACTGCTTCTGATAGAGATCGTCTGCGGACGTGTCCAGATAGTAATCGCCGTCAATGCCGCTGCCGCTCGCCGGAGCGCCCGATCCATTGTAGATCTGGCTCCCCACGGTCGGCGCCGCGCCGCTGTCCACCAGATGCCAGGTGAAGTCGGTGGGATCGTAGTATTTCAGGCACGCCGGCGTCGTATTGGTGTCCAGCCAGAAATATCCGGTATTGGACGGAGCGGAGGTGGATGCGAACACGACGCCGGAGAACGTGACGCCATTGATCAGCCGGGAATCCGCTGACGCGAGAAAATAATACGCGTCCCCCGGCGCGCCGCCCTGGATGGCGGTAGGCGGGGCGCCGGGCGCGCCCGGCGCGGGAATGCCCTGCCCCCCGGTGAAATTCGGTCCGCCGATCAGCCCTTGCGGCGTTCTCATGCCCTATTCCTCACTCGCCTTACTCTTCGGTCGTCTTTTTCCAGGTCGCGCCGCAATCCGCCGACCGACAGGTCTCCCGGAACCACTCGCCGCCATTGTCGCTAACGTACACGCGGATCAGGTCCTGCTGGTGGATATCGACGCCCACGATGACGATGCGCCCGCCCCAGGCGAAACCCGTGGTCCACAGGCTGGCGCTCAGCTGCATGTCGAGAAGACCGGTTCCATCGCCCAGCGGCGAGTACTTCAAGCGGATCGTCTGCGTCGTCTTGAAATCCGCGCCGCGTGAGATGTAGAGGTTGTTGTAGTAGCTTCCGAAGCCGCCGGACCCACTTCCGACGTTGTACGTCACGTCCGTGTCGGCGGTCACGAGCGCGCGCGTGAAACGATGATCGTCATCTGGGTTCCCCGGAAAAACCACGCCAATCGCTTTGCGATCTTTTCGGTAGTCGTCGAGACTGGTAAACCCGCCATCGGTGGAAATCCCACGGATGTGACTGACCACTGGAAGCTGCGGCTCGTTCTGGAAATTCAACGGGATCGCCGGACCTCGGTAATTGACGCCGTGCATGGTCTCATCGACCTGCCAAGTATCGCCGCCATCGTAGGAGACGCGGCTGCGGCCGCAGTTGCGATCGATCCGGTCTGAGAGCCCCATCATCATCCAGCCGCCGCCCGTGCGGCCGCCGGCGCCGTGACTGCCGGCGTAGGCGCCCCGGCTTACCCAAACAGGCGTTGCGCCCACGGCCGGCGTCAGAACCGTCGCGCGGTCGTCCTGCGCGCCGTTCAGCATCGTCGCGTTTCGCCAGGTCTTGCCGTCGTCGTCGCTGATCCGCGCCGCCCGCCACATTCCGTTGATCGGCGCTCCCGATTGACCGTTGACATAGAGACGGCCCGAGGGCAACACGGCAAAGGTATGGGCGCCGAGCGAATTCCCGGAGACGCTCTGATGATAGGCCCGCCCATCGCCGAGCGCGCTGCCGTCCGCCGCCTCCGTGCCGATATCGACGCCGGCGCGAAAGGTCTCGCCGAAATCGAGCGAAGCGCAGACGCGCACCGCCGAAGAGGTCGCCACGAACGTACCGGCATTGACCGCGTTATACATCCGCGCGATCGACAAATAAAGCCTGGGAGCTCCGCCACCGCTGGGCATGGCGATCTGCGCGTTGATCCGGTAATGCCACTCTCCAGACCTCGGCGGCGAACTCGTGGACGGAGCCGGCGCGACGTTCACGTCGAAGGCGATGGGCGCGACGTTCAGCGCTCCAAAACCGTTGGAGCAGAGATAGACGGTATAACTGCCGGCGCGCAGTGGACGAAATGGGATCGTGAAAAACTGAGGATCATTCGAGTAACTCCCATTTCCAGAAAAACCGCCAACGTCCATGCTCGCCAGACCGTTTGGAATTTCATCGCCTGAGATTGATTGATCGTAGAGACGAAAACCGATCCATGAATTGTACCAAGCGGTTGTCGCCCAATCGGCGAGTGTCACGAGCAGGAAAACCTCACGCCCAACCACGCAGTTCAGAGGGCTCGGAATTGGATAGCCCGACGCAATGCCCCAGTCGTGCGAGACAATAAAAAACACGCGCCATGCGATCCACCGCAGGACGCCCGTCGTGTCCGTAAAATAATAGGTAAACAGACTGGGGTTGTCGATTTGGTTTTGAAGGACATCAATCCCAAACGCGGAGAATTCGTTGCGATTGCCCCACTCGTAAAACTCATGGAGCGCATTGACACCCGTCGTCGTTACCCGCATCGTTGCAGTCTCGGAGTAGCCGGCGGAGTTCAGTGTCCCGGTGAAGGCGACGAAGTCCACGGTAAACGCGCCGGCGCTGGTCTGGTAAGCCCCGGCGATCAGCTTATTCTTGTAGAAGTTGCGGCGCGAATAATACGAATCGCTGTTGAACTCCCAGCCGACGACGCCCGAGAACCCAGTCGGCGGCGCTCCCACGCCCTGGGCGAAGATGCGCAGCAGCGGGATCGTCGCGACGTCCGTGTATCCGACCCGTGGTATGGTGGGAGTTGGCATGTTACGGAGTCCGTTCGGCCTGCGTGATGATTTGAAATGCGCCGGCCGTGATGCCGGCGGGAATGGCGATCGCCGACGGAACGGCCGCCATCCGGTCGCCGGCGTTCGTGGGCGTCAGTGTTACGGCGGCGGACGCCGTGGTCAAGCCCGTGAGCGTCGCGGTCCAGGTCGAGGGATTCCCCGCTTGATTGAGCGCGGTCACCGTCACCGCGCCGGCTCCGGTGATATTCGTCGTCACCTTGATCTGTGGCGCCAGCGTCGCGGCGAATCCCTGCGCCACCGGCATTCCGCCGACATAGGAGGGATTGCCGAACGTATTGATGACCCAGTGGGCCGGGTCCGTCCCAGGCGTCACATTCGTGCTGCCCGCGACGGCGACGTAATGCGAGCCGCTGTACATAACGCTGTCGAGTGTAGCGTAAGCCGTGGCGCTCGACCAGACCCCGCGCGGGTTGCAGCCAGCTCCGGTAATCGTCGGGGCTGGAACGGCGTAACCGTTGGCCGTGGGAAAGACGCCGGCGGTTCGCGTGCCGGCTCCGGCGCCCGTCACCGAGAAGCTCGCCATCACGATGCCGCTGGGCGCGAAGACGCTGCCCGGGTCGAGCTGACGCCCCAGGTTGTATGCGTAGCTGTAAAGAGAGGCGAAATCCGGCGTAAACAGACAAGAGAATGCGGCGGCCGTGTTTCGGTACAGCGCGTAGCTGATGACATCGTTCACCGTCGTGATGCCGTCCTGCGCCGCCGTCGTCCGGATCTGCGTCCGCCAGGTCTCCATCTCTCCGTACCAGTTGCCGGCGATGATCGACTGGCGATTGAGGAGGCCAGAGCCCAGGCCGAACGAGCCGCCGCCCAGCCCACCGCCGCCGAAAGCGTTGCCGAAGGTCGCGCCGCTGGCCGACGCCGTCGCGGACGCGCTCTCGTAGACGGTCCGCGCGCCCTGAAACCAGGCTGCGCCCTGGACCGGGTCCGTCGCGAACGATGCATACACGCTCAGCGCGTGGACCTTCGCGAGCGCGTTGGCCACGTCGATCGCCGGCGCGAACATCGAATAGATCTTGCCGACTGCATCGCTCTGCGTCGTCAGCGCTCCGGTCGTGATCAGTGTCATAACGGCCTCAAGTCCTTAGAATCCAGTGAGTTGATGGGAGAGCAATCAGAAGTTGCCCACCCATCGCCCGTCGATCGTGCTGCCGAAGTCATCCGGGTTCGAAACATCATAAACGCTTCGGATTTCCTCGCACACGAGCTGCGTCCCGCCGACGATATCGTCGGTATTGAGCACGACGCCGTATCGATCCATAGCGAAGAGATTCGGGAGGAAGCAGGCGCTGAACTCGGCGAAGAGATTGGGCAGCATTCGCTTCTGAAGCATCTTCTTCGCGTAGACATCGGAAAACACCGGGTCGGAGAAGCGGTTCGACGCCTTGATGTAAGGCTCGCGGAACCCGTGGATATTGGCGGTGAAGCCGGGAATGACATCGTCCGCGCTCAGATTGGTCATCTGAAGGCTGTTCGTGGAAGGGTTCTTGCCGATCGCCGCGACGCTGGTCCGCCGATCCTTCGTGTTGACGCGGAAGTTGATCTGCCTCCAGAGCGCCGTCAGAAAGTCCGAATTCAAGGGATTGCCACTGTCCGTGACGCCGAAGGTGCCCTTGAACGGCGTCTGATAGATCCCAGGATCGTACTCAAAGCCGTCGAAGACGCCCTGCGAATTCCAGAAGAGCACCGCGTTGAACATGTCGCTGACCTCCTCCATCGCGGACAGGAAGGTCTGCTCCGGGGAGAACGACATTTTCGGCGTGGTATAGGTCCCGCCGGGGAGCTTGTAGTGATTGCACCCTTCCGGCAGCGGACCGAAGTCGCACGTCTTGAACGTGTCCGCGATGTCTTCGTCGCGAACGCCCGCCATATTGAGCAGGAAGCGCCAGACGGCTTTGCCGCACCATAGATCCGCGAAGGGCAGCGCGCCACATTGCTGGCGCGTCATCGGCCACCAGCGATCGTCGAGGATCAGGTCGAACTCACGCCGAGGATCCGCCTTCCAGACCGCGCTCTCGTGACCGGCCCATCCCGTCAGGAAGGTGATTGGGTCGGAGAGCGGCTGCATCTGGCCGTAGGCGTTGCGGACGTTGAGCCAGCGGGAGTACTGCACCGCGCGATGAGTTCCGTCCGCCCCGGTGAAATCTCCATAGGCATTGCTAAAAGTGAGCCCTACCTGCGTGCGGACGATGCCGGTGTCGATGTCATACCATTGGCGCTCCTCGATCCGGCCGATCATGGAGGAGACATCGCGCGTGACGCCGATCGTCGCCGTATAGTCGAACACCGGCGGAATCCGCATTTGGATCGAGGTGATGATCGGCGAGACGGAAACGGATGTGGCGTCTGGATCATCCGTCCCCGTCACCAGCAGCGTGTATTTGACGCGCGTTCCGGTGTAATCGGTCTGGCTGATGGTCCAGGTGAAGCCCGAGCCGTCCGGGAACGAAGCCCCGGGCAGATACACGCCGCCATTGCCTTGATAGACGAACGGAAGCGGAACCTCGGCGCTGATGAAAAATCCGTTTGGCGCGAACTCGACGGGCAGGTACTGAAAGCCGGCGGTTCCGTTCTGGCCATAAAGCCGGATCTTGCCGGCAAGCACCGACACGTTCCCGATGTTCTTGTAGGTCAGGCCTGTCGTTGTGTCCGGCTGTATGTTCTCCGGCTTGAAGACCAGCGTGTCCTTGCCGCCGGCGAGCCGCACGATCAGCGCGTTCTGATCGGGAAAGACGAACCATTCGACGACGATGACGCGGTTCTGCTCTTCGAAGAGCTGGGAGCTGTCCGAAACCGTGCCCATGACTCCGTTTTCGCCGTAGCCGCCCCAATACCAGTCGCCGGTGTTGTTGTCGACGCCCTGCTGAAGGAACGGCGGCTTGCCGTCCTGGAGGATCAGGCGAAACGGCGTCGCGCCGACATCGTTGCCCGGCGGTGTGTCCTCGCCGACGACCATGATCGTGTAATAGGTATTGGCGGAGACCGTCGCGCCGTTCACCGCCTGGCCGCGCTTGATGCGCGTGTAGAAAGAGGCGTTGACTGGCAGCAGTGTGACGGTGCGGATGTCAAACGTGTGGTCCGCCGTCGCATTCGTCATCTCCAGGGAGATCTTGCCGGTCGTGCTGTCGTTGCCTTCGGTCCAGTCCGTGGCGCCGGTGGTCGGAAACTCGTAATCGGCGAGGCGAGTGTCCACGCGGCTGGGCCGGGGCTCCAGGATCATCACGCCGATCTCGGGGATCGCGCGCAGTCCGTTCAATTGGACCGAGCTTTTGCTGACGAGCGCCTGGCCGTCCCGGAACGGCGCCAGCAGCTCGATCATTTCCGTATGCATGTACGGCGGCGTCCGCTGAAACCCGAAGGCGCGCGCCGGCGTATCCACCAGCAGCTGCCATCCGAGGCTGAGGTCGGCCATGGTTCGTTCCTGTTTCTGACAAAATGGGGAAGTCTCGCCTCCCAAAACCGGGAAGCGAGACTTTTTTATTTGTGCCGGTGGCTCGGTTAGTTGTGAGGGAGGCCTGGGACGGCGGCGCCCAGCCCCTGCTGGTCGGTGGTACCGCTCTTGATCGTTCCGGTCATCTTCGAGCGATTACTGCCGTCCTTGACGGTGATATCGCCCTTGATGGTCAGGTTCTCCAGGGACTTCTGAAGCGCGGCGATGGCCTGCGCCAGCCCCTGCGCTGTCGTGTCTCCAGGGTGCGTGACGGCGTAGTCGCGGCCGCCCGCCGAGATGTCTCCGGTCTCTCCCACGAAGTCCAGACCGGATTTGCGCTTGAAGAAGCCGAAGTTTCGCACGGCGATGCCGGCGTATCCCCGGCCTTCCATATCGGCCGCGACGCGTGCGGGAGACGGAAGATCACGCCGCTCGAAGCTTCCGCCGCCGATGGAAAGCGCCGGCAGGTTTTTGTAAAAATCCGCGTCCGCTGATTCGGCGAGGTCCGTCACTTTTCCGAGCAGCTGATTGCGCTGCAGCGCGATCGCCGGCCGCAGGACATCGAACTCGGACTTCGACATCGTGCCCTGCGCCTTGGCGACCTGGGCGTCGTATCCGGAGATGTCTTCCCGCGCCATGCGCAGCGCTTCGGAGCGAAGCGCCGACACATTTCCCGGCTCCAGGAAACTGCGGCCGACGCGAGACAGCGCGCCCTCGACATCGATCTGATGTCCCTGATCGACGGGCTCCTGGGAGAACTGCACCTCCTGGAAGCGGACGCCGATCTGCTGCATCCGCATTCGCTCCGCCGCCTCTTCCGCCTCGCGGCGCGCCGGCTCGGCGATGCGCGGATCGCGCGACTTGTCCAGAAGCAGAGAACGCTCGCTCTCCATCTGACTGATGACGTCGGGCAGCAACGGATTGACGACATCGGAGCCGCCCGTGAGACGCGCGATCTGTGCGGTCGTGCTCGCTTTGTCGATCCCGGCTCCCGCGATCGCAAGCGACGCGCCGTAGAACGCCGTCGCCTCCTGTCCCGGCAGCGCGTTCGCCGCCCGCCGGGTCGATGTCAGCTCCTGCTCCTTGCGGTTGTAGTCGTCGACGGTCAGCCCGCCGCGCTGCAATTGCTCCGTGAGCGCCTGGATCTTTGCCCCATAAGCAGCCGCCTCCGCTCCGAAAGCGCTGCTATATGAGGACGGACCCGCATAGGCGAGCGCGCGCTCCACGCCAGCCTGAGCGTGACCTACATCCAGATTTGTGCTGTCGATCTCCTGTCGATCGATGCTGCGCGCGTAGTCGTATCGCTCGCTCTGAGCGGACGTTTCGATCTGGATCGCTTCGGTGAGATAGCCAGCCTTCTTCGCGGAATCCGCATATGGGTCTGTCTGCGCCAGTTTCCGAAGATGAGCTGCTCTGGCTACCTGTGTGTCCAGCGACTTGTTTTCGAGAACGGCGAGACCCTGGTAACTCCCTCCCGCGAGCAGACCAACGGTGAGACTGTATTGATCTTCCGATCGAGACAAGCCATACCCCGCGCCGACGGCGTCCTCATCCGGGTAATAGCCTGCTTTCTTGGTGCTGGGGGCAACGGATCGAAGGCCCAAGATTTTCGAATCGTCAACATCGGCGGAAGCCAAGAGCTGGCGTTTAATATTGAGCGTTTCTGGATCGTTTTTCGTGAGAGCTGCGGCCGCTTTACGCGCCATGTCCGCGTCACGCTGCAATCCGCGGATCTGCGACGATACCCCCGCCTCGATGCCTGGGAGAGCTGCGCGGATGGTGGATCCATTGCCGCCGTAGATCATATCGAGCTGAAGGCGTGCGCCGACTGTGGCCGAAGCGGCTTGCCCGGAGAGGACGTCCGATTGCGCCAGGTTGTGCGCCTCGAACGCCGCACGGATTGCTGTTTCTTGCTGACCGAGCGTCGGCGCGCCAGGAAGCGTCTTCGGTTCGTGCTTCAGTCGATCGAGCGCCGCCTCGTAAGCGTCATCCTGACTCGGTTTTCCAACATGAGACCAGTACTCCGAGCTAAAGGGGTTACTGGTCTCCCGCGTGTAGCGATCGGTGAACTCCTTGTCCTTGACGTACTGAGGATTGGCGTACGTCATGTCGCGCACCGCTTCCGCATGCGCCAGGGCGGTGTCCATTGCATCGTAATTGCCGGACAGAGCCGCCGCATTCGCAACGCCCAGATAATCCTGCTGTGATACGCCGGTGGTCGGCCCGGATCCGTACTTCGCGCGAAGACCGCCGAAGAATGGACTGCTGTCGAGGAAGCCGCCGAGCGTCGTGACGTTGTGATCGAACGCCACACCCATCGAGCTCTGCAACTGGCCGAATTCGTTGACGGATCCCGCTGTGACCGGACCGTTCTGTCCGAGTTTCGTGAGAGTTTCCGCAAGCTCTTTCGCCGCCGGCGTTGCGGCGTTGCGAAGAGCATTGGTGAACTCCTCGACAGCGTCCGCGCCGCCTCTGCCGGATCCCAGCATTTCACCGGCGCGCTGCTGTGCGTAGGTATGCCCCGTTCGGTAGGTATCGAGCAGATCTTCGGCGGTTTGCCCAATCCCCTGCCCGATGAACTGGCCCGCAAGCGATCCGCCAGGCCCGCCGACCCTTCCGCCAATCATTGTTCCGACCAGAGATCCTGCCAGCGGAAAAAGACTGCTGCCCGCTTGCTCCCATGATTGCCCGGGAAGATACGCCTCTCCACTCATCATGGGGTCAAGCGCCTTGGTGACACCCGTAGTGACGGACTGAAAACCGTATCCAACGGCGAAACCGAGCTCCTGGCTCGTTTTCATCGCCTCTCTAGACTTACCGCCAGGAAGGCTCTGACGGAACGAGTCTTTCTCGGCAGCGAGGCGTTGCGCCGGCGTCGCCTCACCGCGCTCGATCAGGTGGTCGCGAAACGCCTCCTCCATCTGATCGGCTTTGCCGGTGTAGCTCTCGCGAAATGAGGCGAATTCATTCAGTTGACGTTCGGCAGGCGTGGGCTCGCGCGGCGGCGCCGGCCGCTCCGCGAAGTTCTGCACCATCTCCGGCCGCAGCGCGTTCATCGACTGGCGGGTGACAGGGATTCCTCGGTCCAGCTGGGTCTGCATCCATGCGTCGGATGCTTCGTCGCGATATCCTTGGAAATCCGAGGCGAAATCGACAGCGGCATCCACGACAGACGGATCGAGAGGCGTCGGAGCAACTTTTGCCGCGCGCGCTTCGGCGCTGCGCGCCCGCGCTTCGGCCGTGCGAATGGTGGCGTCCGCTTTCGCTTCCGCCGTCCTGGCGATTGCGTCCGCTTTTGCCTGCGCCGCCGCCGTCTCTGCCTGCCGCTTGATGAGGTTTTGGTCAGTGTTATCCCGAACCTTTTGTGTCTGTAGGCGCTGGCGCTCGGCAACCTCTGGATTTTGGCGGCGCTTGCGGCTTGGCGCGGCCGCCGGCGTCTCGCCGAGATCCGTGGCATCTTTGGCGGCGAGATCGTCCACAATCGAATCCACGTCAGCGGACGGACTCTGGGCGGATCCTCCGTTGATTTCCTCAGCACGCGCAGTAAGCAGATCCAGGGCATCCTGGCTGTCGATCCGTGCGGTCGACCCAATAATTCCGTCATCATTGGCCATAAGGGATGCAACTTTCTGAGGGATTTCGTGCCTAACGGAGTAGGGAGATCATTTATGAGTGACTGGGCGAATCAGCAGCTGCAAGAGCATGAAGATCGGCAGGCGGAGAAGATTGCGGAGGCGATCGACCGCGATGCTCGCGCCCGCCATAACGAGGTTCACGGACCGCAGCCGTTTGACCAGACCGCGAAAACCGTGTTGATCTGGGCCGCGATCATCGTCATCGTCGCCATTCTAATGATTTGCCAGGGTATGTCGCTGAGCAATGCGCCAGCCCTACGTTAACGCATACGTCAGCCACCTTGCTGCTTCAGCATCATGCTCAGAAGCCCAGACTGCCGCTTGGCTTCGTAGTTCGCGTAGCTCGGGCACTCCTGAAGCATATGGACCGCGATGGCGCTATACGCCGTCAGCGGAGCCTTGAGCACAAAATCCCAGTCTCCCGAATGAGCCGCGCGCGCCCAGAGCAAAAAAGCCGCGCCGGCCTCGCGCGGCATTTCCCCGCAGTTTTCTAGGTATTCTTTGTGATCACGGAGCGCAGCTTTTTTAGCAGTTCCTGCTCCTCCACCGTCATCTCATCGCCCACCAGAGCACGAAGGCCAAACTCTGCGAGCACAGGGTAGGGCGCGGCCGTCTCCTTCGTCGAATTCCAATCCACAACAAGAGCCGACGCGAGATACTTTCCCTTGTGGAAGTGCATCGCATCGCGGTCATATGTCCCTGACGGTCCAATCAGCCCGGCGCGCGTGGCCGAGACGGATGCGTTGTACTCGTCCTCAGCGGTCGTCTCGCGCTTCACGGGAAATTCCCACGCATGGCGCAGGTTCTCTGGAGTGAGTTCGAACTGCTCCGGCGTGATGACGAGGTGCTTGCCCGCCAGCTTGACGGAGTGGATCGTGATGGTTTTGACAGCTTCGTTCAAGTGAGTGCTCCTTGGATAGATAGGTGTGGAGTGCAGGAAAAGATATGAATGCCTGAAACGAAAAGGCGTTAGACGTAGGAGGCAATGAACGGATAGGCCGGTGTGTTAGTGGCTCCAGCCGCCTTATCGAAGATCGTGTACGAGCGGCCGCCGTTGTTGACCTGGTCCGGTCGGAGTGTGAGCCCTAGGGCGTCGTACGAGGCGGCGAAGTCGCGCACCATGGAGTGCGTGCCGTCTCCGCTGGGCGAAATGATCTGGAGCGGATAAGTTCCAACGGCGGCGGGCAATGGATTTGTTGGAGCCCCGTCTGTTTGCGTCAATGCAATGTTGCCGTCCAGCATTCCCAGCAGGAAGCCCGCGCCAATCCGGTTGACAGGGTCCTTCATCGCCTTCACTTGCGCAAGATTGTTGTGCAGGGAGTAATTGTAGGATTCAATGTAGTCATAGATCGTCGGCGAGACCTGGCCGTCCGTGAACGACATATTCCCGAAGGTGGACAATCCGACTCCATTCGTCCCGACCGTTGCAGGCGCCGCCAGCGTGGGAGCGCCAATCGTATCGTGCGGGTCGCAGATCACGGCGCGCAGGTTGCAGCCGATGAGTTGGTCCTCGCCGCGCACGCCAAAGCTCGCGCCCTCCGTGTAGTCCTGAAACCAAACACCGCCCGCCTTGATTGGTGTGGCCCCGCCGTATTTGATGATATTGATCGCCCAAGCATTCTTGGCGGTCGAGCGTGGACCGAATGCCTTGTTGAGGAACTGATCCAGACGACGATCAACGCCTAAGACGAAATCAAAAGTCAGCGATCCCAGCACGATGCCCAGAACACGGTTATGCAGCCGGCTTGCGCCGTCAATGGTTTTGACATAGCCGGCGTTTTCCGAAATGTTTTCGCGAATATTGGTGCCTTCGAATGCATACACAGTGGTGTCGCCGACCTGCTGAAAAAGCAACACGCCGTCGTAACCTTCGTGCCCGAGGGGCGCTACAAAATCTGCCATAGTTCGATTCTCCTGTCAGCTACCCGCTGACGTTACAGCCCCAGACCATTGCGGTGCGGATGCTATTGCCCAAGCGCGTTCGGGCGTCCGACGTTGCTGTCGATTTTTGCGATGTGTGTGATGAGCCAGCCGCGTGTCCGGGTAATCGTGTCCGCGCCGGGCGTGGAATTCGTTGGAAACGTCATCGGCCGCGAACCGGTCATCATGCAGCTGCGGAACGTCCCGCCGCCGGCGATCAGCGGCTTTTGATTATGGGGATTGACCGGCTTGATCTTGGTATTCGCGCTCTGATTGAGACAGTCTCGGATGGTGTCGGTGCATACGCTGAAGAGCAGCTCGAAATCCTCGGGGAAGTTATTGGCGCTCCAAGGCGTCTTGATCCGGATCTGAGTGCCAAAGATGTCTTGCTGGGCTCCGCCGCCGCCCGCTCCCAGCCAGCCGATATCCTCGCCCGAACCGACGATGCAGATCGTCGGCTCCTGGATATTCATCAGATCGCCGATGACGACATTGACGTCCGCAAACTGAGGGATTTTGCCGGAGGGAACGCCGGCGGCTCCCATTTGCAATGTCAGGTTCATATTGATGGACGGGACCGCCGTCGCGATCAATATCGCCTTGAGCTGACGGCTGAGGGCCTGCCGGTAGGGATATCCCGTTATTTGTACAGCCATGCTATTCCACACCCATGATCTATTGCACCACACTCACGATCTCAACGCCCTGGAGAGATCCGCCCGTCGCCTCGGCGATGTAGCGCCGAAGAATCTCATACATCTCATCGATCTCCGCATCGACCAGCGCGACAAGGATGCGCTGCGGGACGCCACGGCCGAATTGGTGGAAGTAGGCTTCGGGGGCTTCGTCGATGTTGATCCCAGTCGTGACGCTGTCCGGAGTGAGGAGGATCGTCTCGCCTATCTCGCTGGCGATTCGTCCTTTGCGCACGAGGTCCTGATCGGGATAGCCAAGGCGCTGTTTCTGCGTGACGGTGTCGACCGCGAGCTCTTCCCACGGATATCCGAACGTCGCTCCCTTATCGTCGAAGTTCTTTTGCTGGTACCTGGCCATCACCAGGCCCCAGTCGTCGAGGACCGGGCCGAGATGGGCAAGCGCCTCCATGAGAGGCTCGACATCGCCGTCGGGGATGAGCTCCGGATGCACGACGATCGAGAAGATCACCGTCTGCGCCGGCTGGATGGCGGTCCCGCCCTCGGATTGCGTCATGAGGTGTCACCGGCGATTTAGCTTTCGGCCGCATCACCCTTCTTGGACTTCACCGCCTTGACAGCGCTATCCGCCACCGGCGCGTCGGGCTCGGAAGCGGTTTCGCGCGAAACCGCTGCTTCCGTCTCATCTTCCGTCTTCCCAGCTTCGACGTCAACGATGGACGGCGCCCAGCCGACGGGACGCAGTGCGACGTTGCAGCGCGCGCATCGCTCCACATGGGTCTCGTGCTGACACAAAGCGCAGTTCCAGCACGGCGCGCCATTGTTCACGAACGGCGACGCAACTTGCGCGTCCGCTGGCGTCTCGGCGGCTGTCTCGGTTATCGGGGAAGTTTCCGTGCGGAAATTTGTGGTGTCTTCGGTGGGCATTGGTGGTTCCTATTCCTGGTCTGGCGGCGCATAATCGGTGCGCAGTCCGGTAGTGGGATCGGCGGTCGCGCTGTCTGGCTGAGGCGCGCGGTAGCAGACCAAGCCGTAGACGCTGGTCACGCCTTGCTTTCGCTGCCGCAGCACACGCAAAATCGTATAATTGTCACCGTCCCATGTGACTGCCTGCTGTTCCCGTGGCTCGCCGCTTAGCGCGAGCGCGGCCACTTCGACCATCTGCAAGTCCGCGTTTGCTGCATTTACCGATCCTTCCGGCAGATACTGCGGCGCGGAGCTTGGGGAAATAGGATCCACGGTCGCGCGCAGTGGCGTCGTTGCGCCGACGACCGTGGATTGTCCGTTCACCACGACCGGATCACCCATCTTTTGGATGTGTTGGAGTTTCTGTTTGGCGACGCTATTGCCGATACCATTGGTAACGATCATGGATTTAAACTCTCTTGAAGTGCTGCGTGATTAAAACTCCGAGCGGCGATAATCCTCGGCTGTCGTCTCGAACTTCAGCTTCCATTGCTCGGCCTGGGCGGAGAGCGGACTGACGCTGCCAGAGGCGTACGTGACATCGTCGACCTTCGCCACACCGTTCGTGATCGAGAACTCGACTTCTGGTTTCGACTCGTAAGCCGCCTTCTGGAGGATCGCCTGCCAGGCGTCTTCGGGAACCTGCGCGCAGTACCCCCAACGTCCCATCACATGAATACACTGTGGCGGTCCCATGATCGGCGTGAAGAATTCGATCTCCTGGAACGGTTCGCCCTGAAGATCCGCATTGTCCGGGCGCATCCAGAACTGGATCCCCTGCGTGTAGTTCTGGCCGTTCATGATCAGCGAGTCGAGCGAGATCAATCCGCCGCGAAGATCGAGCACGCGGCCGCCGCCCCGGATCCCCCCCAGCGCCGCCTGATGCTGCCGAGGCCCAGGCGGATCGAAGACGCGCGTGGACGAAGCGCCGGCCAGGAACGGGAACCAGCGGGTCTTCTTCTCCCACTCCCGGATCGCAGAGTCGATCTTCTGCCCCGCGTTGAATTTGGGGGAGAGCTCGACGCCAGCGCTCGCATAGAGTTCCACCAGGTCGAAGCCCGTGGGGTACGCGTCGTACATTAATTCGTCTCCGTCGACGTCGCGGCGTTGCTATAGGTCTGCGCCGACTTATTGGCTTTCGGACCTCTGATCGCCTTATCCGACTCCGGTGCCATCGCCTTGCCATCGGTTTCGCGCGAAACCGGTAAGGCGTCTTTGGTTTCGATGTCCACGGGCGTCTCCTTTTGCTCGGCAGTCTCCGAACCTGTCGGCGGAACTTCACCTGTGGATGCTTCCTCAGGAGCAGCCTTTGTGAAAGACAGGAATTCCGCCGGAACTTGGATCTTGCCGGCGTCAAGCTCGGCAGTGAGGATCCGTTTATACGGCGAGGATCCTTCCAGGGGTGGGCCGATCATTGCGTTCTCTTCCGTACTGTAAGCGCCAACCAAGCAGGTATCACCGTCTTCGCCAGGCGCAAGCACGATGTAAACTTTCGTCGGCAGCGGCGCTTCTACGGGCACAACAGCAACGGGCGCATCATGCGTGACCACCACCGGAACTTCACACGCGCCGGTCGCTTTCCCATCTGGAAGCGCCGTATTGAGCGGGATCGTTACAACCTGATCCAGGATCTCGCGCGCCGCGACCGCCGCGTCATCTGGATCCAGGAAGGCGCCGACGATGCGGACATGATCGTTCTCATTGGCCGCGCCGATCACGATCGTCACCTCGGTCGGCTCATGATATCCATGGAAGCCTTCGGCGTCCTGGCGCTCTTCTTCGATCTCCTGCCGGGGATCTTCGTAAATGCCATACTTCTTCGCCAGGGCGTCGGAGATTTCGCAGCCGGCTCCGACCAGCAGTTGATTGGCGTCGGGGTGGCTTGCCTCGACGACCTGGTTGTCTTGTGTGAGATAGAGTCTGCGCTTCGAAATCATCCGTCGTCTCCTTGGGCGGTATTAGCCTGGGGCAACGCCCAAGGCAGTATCAGGCCGGCTGCACCGAGCCAGCAGACTGGGTCAGGGATTAGGTCTGCAATCCGACCTTGGTCCAGGTCGGCTTCGCGGCGGTGCCCGTGTTAATGTAGGCGATCGCATTCGTGGTGTCCGTCAGCGATGCGCCGGGGAGCGAGCCGCGCGCGGTGCCAGAGACGCCATTTGTCGTGCTCGCCACCGATACGACGCCGCCAGTGGCGAGCGTGTTATCGACGGAGATCATCGGGACATCCAGGCCGCTGAGCTCGCCGCCGAACGTGCAGACGATCGGAGCGGTCCCAAGCGGTCCGCCGGTGCAGATGACGTTGCCGGCATTGATGGAGCCGAGCCCCTGGAGGGCCGTTTGCAGCGCGGCCGCGCTCACGTTGAAGGGGAGCTGAGCCGTCTGTCGGTTGCCATAGGTAAACGGGATGGTTCCGCCCGTCGCGGCTCCGGTGATGGTATGCACTTCGTCGACGCCATTGACGGGAGCGCCGGCGTTGTAGCGCGGCCCCAGTACGTTCGTCGAAATGTTGTTGCCGGGAGAATTGTTGGCCATGCTTATTCCTCACCGCTCGCTGCGGACCGACAGGCCAGCAGCGAGCGGATATGCGTATCGAGGTTCAGAGGGTCGGGATTACTGCCCCCCTGTGGCGATTAGAGGCCCTGAGCGACGCAGATCGCCTGCGCGCGGTACATCACCCAGGCGGCGCGGATCATCGCGCGGATGGCCAGCTGCCCACGCGCGAAGAAGTCGGCGTGGCTGTCGCTGACGCTGAACTCGATGCCGTTGCGGAAGATCAGGGAGGTGTACGTGGCGAAGTCCACAACGGGGGCGTTGCCGAGCGTCACGTTGACGTGCTGCGCGACCGGCAGACCGAAGATCGTGTTCGGCCCCTGCTGGCTCGGATCGCCGTACAGATACTGGCCGGTGGTCGTCTTCAGCAGGCGCACGTTCTGCCAGTCCAGCGGGTTCATCCAGATGCCGGACGGATCCGCGAAGCCCTGCGTCATAACCTTGACCATCGCTTTATAGATGCAGTCCGGAACGACGTCCGTTCCCTTGTTCTGGGTCAGGATATTCGGCTTGTTCAGCAGTCCCAGCATGTTGCTGCCGGTTCCGTCGCCGACAACGATCTGGCCGTTGAGGCGCTGCTTGATCATCAGGCCAAGACGATTGTCCACGGTGTCGCGCAGGCCGCCCACGTCGGCGAGCTGCTCCTCGGTGATGGGGATGAAGACCGGGATCTTGACCACGTTGACCGATCGCTCATCGTATTTCAATGCGGCTTCCGGGCTCAGCGCCGCTTCCGCCGTCTCTGCGGCGGCGTTCGTATACACCGTCTCTTCCATGTACTTGTATACGGACTGATCGGTCTCGCCGGTGGGGACCAGGTCGATCAGGGTCGGCTGCGGCTGTGGCGAGTAGACGAGGCGGCCGGACCGGACGGACTGCGGCGCGTAGCCGGCGCCGCTGCTCTGGTTGTCCTGCATGACTGTTTTGTAGTCCAACCCGGTGAGCAGCGCCTTGTAATCAGCGCCCTCGATCTCGGACGTCGGGCCCTTGCGGCCGTTGATGCTCTTGTATGCGGCGCTCTCGATGAACTGCTCGCCGATCGACTTCGAGGAGATCTCGCGCGCGGCGGATTTCGATCCGCCGAACTGGGGGCGAGCGCCGGGCGCGGTCAGGCCCGCGAGCTCCTGCTCGTTCTTCTGCTCGATCTCGAAGAGGCTCTTTGCCTCCACGTACTTCTCCTGAAGTCCCTTCAGCTCGGTCTCGCGCTGATTGACCTCGACGATCTGTTCGGTCGTCAGTTTCAGCTCGCCGTCGACTTTGTTTTTGCTGAAGAAGTCCTTCATCTCTTCGCGCTTCGCGTGAAGGTCGCGCGCCAGCGCTTTCATATCTGCCATTTGTGCTTGCTCCGTGGGGTGATTGGGGGGAGGGCGTCTATTCGACGTCCATAAGGTCCACTTCCAGTTCGAGGAAACGAGCGTACGCGCTGTTGGCGATATCCGCAGAGACAAGCTCTTTCCCGGATAAGGTCTCGTTATCAGAGACCTGAGCGCCAACGCCCAGTTCGTCCACAGTGGGGGCTGGGGCCTTAGCTGCGACGAGCTCGGTCGTATCGTTCGTTTCCGCAGGGGAAGCGGGTGTGGCTCCCAGCAGCTCCTCGACAGTCTTGCAGGCAGACTTCATGGACTCCAGGTGGCCGGCGAGTCGACCTTTCGTCGCCTCGCTGAGGTCGCGATCATCCTGTACGCGTAGCGCCTTGATGGCGGCCGTACGATCAGTGAACTCCTTCACGGTAGCAAGCACGCGCTCGGAGTGGGTAGTGAGCTTCTCGCCGGCAGGCAGCGATTTGCTCGAAAGTTCAGGGTTGTTGAAATTCAGCTGGAGGGACTTGGCCGCCGCGATCGCGCTCTCACCCGTCCCGGTCATCAGTGCGCGGTATGTCGCGACGACAAACGTCTTGAACTCATCACACGCCGCTTCCAGGGTGGAAACTGCATCCTCCACCGGAAGGAGAGTGCGGGTGTATCCGTCCTCATCGTCATAGTCCCAGCTGCCGTAAACGCATCCATAGAAGACCCGGTAGAACAGCGCGTTCACGAGCGTATCCAGCGCCTCGTAGGTCATGTCGCTTTCAATATACTGACCGAGATACTGCGCCTTGACCTCAATGTCTCCGGCCTTGATCGTCTTGCTCTGAAGCTTGAACCATGCGTTGTCAAACTTGAGCGATGCGTTTTCCTGGGGCATATTGTTTTCCTTCAACGCCGGCTGGGACTGCGGCGCGGGCGTGACGCTCGCCGGCGCCGTCGCGGCGTCGGCAGGCGTGGACTGTGCGCCCGAAGGCGTCTGCTTGACGCCGATCAGCGCCGTTTGGGGATTGCAGCCGACCAGTACCGGCGACCACTCGTAAAGGTCGATCACGATCAAATCGCGGACCTGGGTTTTGCTGTCGATACTGTCCTTGCGCGTGACGTAGCCGATCGAGAACTCATCGACTGTCCCGAAGTCGAGATCGCTGAACGCCTCGCGGCCGCGCTGCGTGTTCAGATTGAACTGCCCCTTGACGTAGAGGCCGCCAAGCTCGGCGAGCTCCGCCGGGAGAAGCGGATCTCCCGGCAGCAGCTCCTTTGCTTCCAGTGTTTTGGCGACGGGGATCATCCAGTCGTGCATCCAGACGCCCTTGGGGTACTTGCGCTCCAGCGACTGCGTGAACGCGCCGGCCTTAATGCGCTCGCCGGCGGCGTCGACGTTGTCGAACACCGCCACGATCGCCTCCATAATGCCCTGAGCGCTGTCCAGGGTCTTCACGCCGTATGCCGGCAATGTCTTATAAAGGAGATCCATGGGTTATCTTTCGAAAAGTGGGACTGCTCAGCTCGGGCATGTCGTCGCCCTCGGCAACGGGCGTCAGCCCATCGCCTTTCACATAGCTCATGCTGCGTTCTCCAAGGGGGGCTGTTTGGGCAAAGCCGGCGCGACGGGTTTGGGCGCGCGGATCTTTTGGTTCTCCGGATCGCCGGTCGCTTTGTAGCCCGCCGCCTCGCGCGCTTCGTCGGGAGTGATGAAGGGACCGCCGGCGGCGTTCTCCAGGCGCTCGAACAGAGCGTTGACGTCGTCCTGAAGCGCGCGAACCTCGCTCAGGTCGAATCCGCAGCGGTATCGTCGATCCGTCTCGAAGTCCGGGAGCAGCTGAACATCGAGCTGGAGAGCGATGCGCCGATACATGGGGATCAGGCAGTTCTCGTAAGCCGCCTTCCTGGCTTCCTTGTAATTGGCCATTGTCCCGTGTTCGAGGCCCGCCAGGAAGTTCACGACGATCGGGGAAAGGCCGAAGGCGGCGGCGATGCGCGTTTCAGGAATGCGGCGCATGAGGCCGACTTCAAGGTCGCGCGGCGAATGGCCCATCCCCTGGACATTGATCGGGGTGTTCCAGACGAACGGCTCGCCGCGCTTGTCCCCGCCGAACCGCTCTGACCAGTTGTCGACCAGCTTGCGGCGATCTTCCGGGGTAAGGGGCGTCGTGGCGGCCTGGGGAGCGATGATCAGGCCCGGGATGCCCATGTTGCGCAGGATCGCGGCGTTGAAGGTCGCCGCCTCGTTGTCCGTGCAGACTTCGCGCAGCTGCGCCTTGAGACGGGACAAACCTTTGCGCCCCCGGGCGTCCGGATCCGTTCCGTCTCGCAGGTGGACGATCTGAGACGGCTTGTAATAATACTTGCGCCCGTTGACGGTGTAGATGTACTGGGTGATGAACTCAGAGCCGTCACTGGGATAATCCGGCTCGATCATGGATGCCGGGATCCACCAGAGTTCGGCGACGCCGATGGCATTGGGAACCTTGATCCAGTAGGCGTTGCCGTCAGTCGCCAGATCCAGGATTGTCGCCGCCCAGAGCACGTCGCCGCCATAGAACGGATTGGGCTGAGCGAGCAGCAGGCTCAGCGGGTGGCCGTGATCGGCAACCGACTTCCCTGTCGACACCACGGTCTTGCGAACGACGAACGGCGCCTCGGGAAAGTTGTCCTGCATCCAGGAAAGGACGATACTGACGAGGGAGTTCTTCCAGAGATCGCCGGCTTCGCGCTCGTAATTGTAATTTGAGCCTGGGAGCCAGTTCCAGAGACCGCCGCGCCCCCGGCCCGCGCTCGAAAAGACGGGCCGCCCTTTGATGAAGTCACCGGCGGCCTTGAATGACGCCGAGATCTTGCCCGCGATTGCGCCGGCGGCTTTGAAAAACATGTGAACTCCATGGCCGTGGGGACCAAGCCGGCTCGATCATCTGCGGATGAAGTTATGTCCACTCCATCTTCACGGTGCGCGGCCGCAGCCGGAGCATGGCGTTGCCGAGCGCGCAGGAGATCACGGCATCGTCGTGCGCTTTACCGTCGCCGCCGGACTTGCCGCCTGGCTTGTGAACGTAGCTGAGCAGTTGCGCCACCGTGCGCCGGCTGTGGAGCTTGAGATCCTTCTCCAGAATGCTCGTCGCGAGCTCGCTCAGGATAAACGTCTTGGATTTGTGCGTTGTCGGCCAGCCGGCGCGCCGGGATCCCGGGTTCTTCGTCTCGTCGAACTCCTGGTGCATGTAGATGCCGGCGGGATTGCCCTCGTTGGCCTCAGGATAGTGCGCCGTGTAGAGGATCGCGTTGATGACGGCGTGGCCGTGGTTGTTGCGCTCGACGCCCAGAAGCGCGGTGTTGTACCAGAATCCAAGCTCCGCGAGCATCAGGCCGTAGGTGTGCGTGTCCCATCGGCCGTGCAGCTGCGCGACCTGCTCCCAGGTCTCGGCGTCGAACACATCGGCGCTGTCGTAGTCGTGATCGCCCGATTCCGTGAGACCTTCCGCCGTATCCGCGCCAATGACATAGCTGCGGCCGGCAACAGGCGGCTTCCAGACGAAGAAGACATTCTTCGCCCAGTCGTCGTCGCTGGTGAAGTTCTGGGAGATGCGCGATTTGGCCGACTCCGTGCGCAGCAGCGGAAACGTACCCGGGATGACGACATCGGTCAGCGGCTCGTGCTCGGGAAGCTTGAGGGCCTTGGACAGATCCGAGAGGAACTCGCGGTCGAAGTAGGGATTGCCTGAGGTCAGGAACGCCTCTTCCGGGCAGGCGGGATATTCCTGGGCAAATTTGGCTCCGAGAGATTTGATCTTCCGGCGCCGCCACATGAGTTGCTCGTTCGTTACGGCGTAATCCAGAACGAGCTTGTTCTCTTCTTCCGTGCGAACAAAGCCTTTTGGGATCTCGCCGATCTGATAGAGAGGGTGCTGCCACCAGCCAAAGAAGCGGGGATGAAAAACGGAGTCGCCTTGTTCGGCTTTACTGTATTCGGTCTGGTAGTAATTTCCAAAGCCGTTGGCGGTCGTTTCCAAGACGATGTTTCCGTCATCTGGCACCGATTCCATAAGACCAAGCACGATGTCTTCCGCATTCGGCCAGAACGCCACCTCGGAGCCGTGGACGTTGTTCACGGTGCCGCCACGCCCGGTTTGGCCGGCTCCGGCGGTTCCGACAAAGAAATACGAATCCAGCTCGGGCCAGAGGTACTCACGGCGGTTTGCGTACTTCGTTTTGGGCTGGAGCTCACCAGGAAGCTGCTTGTAATAGCGCTTGACGATCTCGAACATCTTTTCCGTCGACCGCGCATCGTGCGCAATGACGACGGTCTGTGTGTTAGGATTAGCAATCGTATCCAGGAACATGAGCGCGAGGATCAGCGTGGTAAAACCAAACTGGCGCGCCTTTAGCAGGATTTCTCTCAGACCGCGCAGGGAAACGGGACTCCAGCGCCATCCTGGACATAGGACGTCCAGATAGAAGCATTGGACTTCGTTCGGCGCGAAGACGATTGTCCGGCGATCCTTTGTGCGGATCTTCAGCAGCCCGAATGAGAGAAGCAGGGACTGGCGGTGGAAGACTTCCTGGGAGTAGCTGTCGTCGTCATCGATAATCGCAAAGCGACGGACCAATCCAAGCTCCGCAGCCGCCTGGTCAAGTATCCGTTTCCTCGTCGCTCGCATCGCCCATACCTTTCGCCAATCGCTCCAGTTGCCGGACGCCGACGACTTCGGCCTTGAGGTCGAAGGCGGCGGCGCCGATTGTGGCGGCGTAACGCATAAACTGGCAGGCGGTGTTTACGGTAATTTTTTCCGCTGGCGCTTTGTCTTTTTGAGGAGCGACTTCCGCAAGGCGGCTGATCGCAATCGCCGTCATGAGCTCTTGCCCTTTGATCAGCTTTGAGGCGAATGCGTGCGCGCTTTCCCGGTACTCACGAAGCTCGGCGGCTTGCGCTTCCTGGGCCGCGGTCCTCGCCTCGTGAGCTTTGTCGACATCAAAGGCTTCGCAACGCTCGACCCAGCGGAATAAAACTGACCAAGGCTCGAAATTCGCCTTAGTTTTGCCTAAGTTTCGCCCTAGTTTTGAGAGTGAACGGCGAGGTCCCATATCCCGGTAATCACAGAATGCAGCAAACGCTTTAGGCGTTTCTCCGGGCATTTTCAGCCAGTAATTAACTTCGTCTTCTGGCTCTGGGAGGCTTTGCGCTGAGGATGGATTCATCGACGGTTATTCTCTGGCTATTCCAGCCGATATCGGTGATCTTTGCGGAGACATGCTCCTGTTCGTCCTCATCGCTGCAAAGCACGAAGACGCCCAGTTGCTTACGCTTCGGCGATTCTTCGTCTGGCTCCGGCGCTCCGGGAGGGCTGTCCAGGCCTGCAAGGCGGTTGATTAGATCGTCGAGAAAGTCGCCGTCATATCCTGTCCCCTCCAGGCCTTCATCCGTCTCCTGCGCGAGCTCGGACAACAATTCCGCCAGGGCCGCTTCATTATCGGTGCCCAGGCGAGAGGTGCGGTTGTCAGCCAGCAAGATGCGGAGCGCCGCCTCATCATCCACATCCACCCACATGACCGGCAGGCGATCGTATCCGAGGCCCTTCGCCACCTTGTAGCGGTGATTGCCTGCGAGGATAAAGCGCGTGCTGCGCTGCACGACGAGGGCGCCGAAAAAGCCATTGGCTTTCATGCTGCTCTCGATCGCGCCGTAGTCGCCCTGGTTGACGTTGCGGGGATGCTCGATCAGCCGGCCGATCTCGACCATGTCGAAGTCGCCGGCGTCGCTGAGATGTCTGGGCATGGCGTTGTGTCCGGAGGGGAGTGTTTGCCGGCCGCATCAGTCGATGCTCCATTGGCCTGTGCGCGGCCGGCAAAGCGTGAAAAGTCAGCGATCCAAGGATTTAAGTGGCTCGGCTTCGAGGGCGTGGCGGGCGTTCAGAGTTCGTGTCATGGCGTTGTCTCCGTAGGGGGCGAGTGAGTTTCGGGAACGCCGATGGTGCGCGCCGTCTGGCGGATCCGCACGACGGCGGCCGCGTCCTGCTCCTCGATCTCGCCGAGGATCTCCGACATGTCCGCTAGGCACTGGCCGAAGTCGAGCATCTTGAGCAGGACTTCGAGAGGCTCCGTCAAAAACTTCCACTTGAGCAGGGCGCGATCTTTGGGAGTGATATGCTTGGAGATATCGACGGTATGGGCCGGGAAACTGCTGCGCAGGGCGTTCGCGGACGGGGGACGAACCGGACGCACCGGGTCCCCTTTGGCGGTTCTGAACATGGTCAGCGCCTCCTACGCGGCCAGGGAGAGCTGCTCGCGGCGCTTGCTGCCGGCATACTCAATATATGGCACGCCAGAGAGGCCGTAGAGCCGGAAGGAGTCGAGCGGGTATGAACTGCCCAGACGCTTCGACTCTTCCTTCGCGTCCTCGTAGGCTTCCAGAGCAAGGCTTGCCTCCGTCATCGAGCAGCGCTTGATGATCGTGATGCGGCGCAGCGACATGCCGAGCGAGAAGAGATAGGCAAAGGAATATTCGTCTCCCGGATGGGCGCTGATCGTATGGGAAGTGTCGGATCCAATCGTTGCCGGGGCGGCGTCACACGAAGTCGATTTGGGGGCGGCGTGAGCCGCAGACATTGCGAGCATAAAACCTCACTACACGGGGAGACGAACGAAAAAGAAGGCAACAAAAAAACCGCCTCCATCCGGAGAGCGGTTTTTTTACGATTTGAGCTTTCAGACCTAGCATGAGCTAAGTGGTTGCAGAGGCATCCTGCTGTGCCGGAAAGTTGTATGACATCATTATTGCACGGCTTTTTGCAGGCGTCTAGGGGTCAAGGGCTGTATTTTTTCAGCCCTGAAATCTTTTTAGTGTCCATCCGCTTTCTCGATGAACCTTTTCGCCTCGACCAGCGCGCGCGACGCCGTCCCCGCGCTCACCTGGGCGCCGTATTTGATCTGCTCGATGGACGGCCATTCCCGTTTCACATCGTGCTGTTCGATGCACCAGGCGCGCGCCGTCTCCCAGCGATGCCAGCGTCGAAGGGTTCTGGCGTCGCGCAGTACGGTCTCGGATAATTGGACAGTCCCAGGAGGAGTCAGCATCGTTCACTGTCACCTATGAAGATCATTATCGTTCACCGTCACCTAAAGATTACTCGAAGGCTTGGCGCCCAGCGGGAATGCAAGAGCGCCTTCATCGAACCGGGGGGGTACAAGTCCCCGTATGCGAGATGATTATTGCGCAGATGGATTTTGTTGTCTAGGGAGTTAGCGCACTCTTTTTTCACTATTGAAAAGTTGCCTCCTTGCCGCCTTGAGCGCGTTACACGCCGTACCGGCGCTCACTTCCGTCTGCCCCGCGATCTGCTTAATCGCGGGCCATTCTCCTTTATCCTGAAAGTAGATCCATGCCCAGTTCGCCGCCTTCAGCGTGCGCTTCCAGCGGCGAGACGGGCGCGTAGGTTGTGAATTCGGTTCTGCTTTCATAATTGGTTCCTTTCGTGAGCAATTGATTGTCAGTTTGGCAACACTCTTGCAGTGATCAAATATAGCGGAAAGATTCTACTGCATCCGTCCAATTTGAAGGAAATCACCATGGCGAAATTCTTACCCGTTGCTGCCGTCGCGTTGTCCCTAGCTGCATTCTCCGTCGCGGCCTATGCCGACCAGACGATCACCTTCACCGGTGTGGTTTATGCCACATTCAACGCACCGCTCGGCGCGAGCCTCGGCGACACGTTTACCGAGTCCTACACGATCAAAAACGGCGCAACCAATGCTGGCAACTCGCAGCATGCATCTTACTACAGCCAAGCATCTCACAACCCTAGTGATGTCAGCGTCATCATTCAGTTCAACAACCATACGATTACAAGCGCCACTCCCGTGTTAAACGACCCAATCACGCAAAACGACGATATCGCCGTGAGTGCGGATAACGTGGATGATCCCAGTTCCCATGACCATCTCCAAGGCAGTGTAACAATAAAGTCGGGCGGCGTTTTTACGAATATTTCCTCGTACGTCTATCTAAGTGGTCCGAGCAATACCGTTCCAGGCCCTTTGACATCTATTGCCCCAACCATTACTGGCTCTGGGCTTACGGATATCTCGCAATGGGAATTCACTGATTTCGATTTCGCGGCAACAAACGCAAATGGTGGCTCGGGTCAGTTCGGCGGAAAAATCACGAGCATCTCGTCGACCATTACCGGTAGCGCCACCGTCCCGGAGCCCGCTCCCATCGCCGCCTTCGGAATGGGCCTTCTGGGCGTCTTCGGTCTCGCCCTGCGCAAGCGCAAAACCGTGTCCATGTCCTAATCCTCTCCTGGCGCTTACCTCAGCGGCTTCGATGGAAGCCGCTGAGAAGTTGTTAAGCCGCCTTCCTCAACGCAAAGCTCAGCGCGTCTTCCCAGCCAAGAACGGTTCTCGGCACGGCGGAGCCAAGGTTGTAGTCGATCCCTGGAGTTGGCGCGAGCGGGAAGGTCTCACGAAGATCCGGCCACCGCCGCGCCGCCATCACCGTGGCGATGTACCCAGCAGTGGCCATGCAGTGATTGATACGTTCGACTACATCTTCCACGCCAAGCTCTAAGAGATGGATCTCAGCCTTCGCATATCCTCCCTTCCCCACACTCTGAACGATCACCGCGCGGCCTTTACCAAGGTCGGCCATATAGGCGCGGCTGTCTTTGTCGTGTATCCACGGCAAGGCGGGCGGCGGAGGCTCCAGCAATCCGCGGCGACCTGCGAACGACGCCAGCGCCAGGCGCAATACGGCGGTTCGGCTCAAGTTGTTACGCGTCGCGTACTCGTCTATTGCGAACACGACGCCGTAGGATACCGGGCCGCCTACAACTTGGTCGGGAGCACTTCCAAAAGGAATATCGGCCATCACTCCACCTCCGCATTGGTGTCGATTTCCCCGATGACGGCAATGGCGCGTAGTTGCCTCACGGAAAGAAAAGGCAGTCCCAGGTATTGGCGAAGCAACTTCGCGAGCCGGATCTGCTCGCGAATCTCAGGAGTCGGTTTGGTGATGCTGTACAGCTCACCGCATTCCGTGCAGCCCTTGGGACACGGTTCGGGGTTGAGATTGCAGAGTAGACGCCCCGTCTCAATCGAGTAGCGGAACGCAAGCCAGGGATCGACGCTGTCACAGATCGTTTCGGAGGTCACGGAGTAGATCGTATCGATCTTATACGATTTGTCGCCGTCCTCATGATGCACGACAGCGATCTCGTCTCCAGCCTTGAGCGAACGCCGCCAGGTCAGTTCCTCTTCGGCCCTCGGCGCGGGCTCGGACTTGACCAGGCCGCAAAGGTGCGCGATCGCGTGAAGCTCGTCATCATCCAGCTTCTCCATATCGACCTTGCGGATGGCGCTGATCATCTCATGGCGGCGCAGCAGACGCTTCCCCTCGGCGGTGGGGCGCACGAGGCGGAAGGCGGCCTTTCCGCGCCGGCGCTCAATGCCCGTCTCGATATCGAATGCGAAGCCGCCGGCGTAGATGCGGCCGCGCTCAATCCGGTCGATGGAGCGGAAGGATTGCCACCACTCGTTGATGTCCATGATCTCGAAGGCGATCTCGTCGCCCTTGCGCAGGGAGCGCCGCCACGTCAGGTCTGGGTCGGAGGGCGCGGGCGGGGCTCCCAACAGGGCAGGGGAGCCGGCGGTCACGATCTGCTCTTCTACAGCCCCAGCGACCACCAGGGACGGCCTGTATAGGGGTTTGGCGGCGGCCGGAGCTTCCGTGGGGCTATCGAGGCTCACGCGCGTATGGGAGAGAACACACGTCGTGCGCAGCGTCTTGGTTGGCTGGTATTGGTTCGGCGTGGTTGTTAGGTTCATCATATTCATCCCATCGCTCCTAATTCGTATTTCCAGGTGTCGACGCAGTGGTCGGCAAACTCATCGTCGGGGTCTTCGTAGCCGCTGAGCGTCACGGGACTGAGGTTCAGGCAGACCGCTTCCAACTGGGCGAGCGTCTGCCGGCACTTCTGCGTCATCTGTGCTCTCGTCAGTTTGGCGTGGACTTCTCCGGTGCGCAGGAAGTCGACCTGGCGTCCGCAGGAGCGGTTCAGACGTCTCGCTTCTCCCAGGAGATCGGCGCCCGGTAATTGTGTTGGGTTTGTTGGGCCATTTCCCGTATAAACAGGTGGCTGGTAAGTGTTGGTGCGCATGGCTTCCAGAACTTTTAAAGGTGTCATAATAGTAGACATAAGAAATAAATAGTTTAAAATACGTATCTAGAGAATCGTCAAACATCCCAACATAATTCGGCAAACGGGAATAATCTGGGGCTTCCCTTCTTATTTTTTCGTTGAATTATGTTGGGTGCGTTTTCCAACAATCTCCAACGTATCCCAACATAATTGACCGGCTTCTCTATGCGGCCTGAAGGTGTGGGCGTCCCGCCGAGACCACACACGGGTTGACCGCGTAGTGGGCTTTCGGGCGAGCGCCGGGGCCTTCTCTTTTTGGCGGCATTTCGAGGCGGATGTACGCGTCCTCCATCAGGCGTGTGAGCGCGAGTTCGATCCGCTCCTTGGACTCGGGGCTCAGCGCCTGCCGGATCTGGCGCATGGTGAAGAAGCGCAGATCCTTGCGCTTGATCCATTCGATGATGCGCTTGGCGAGCGCGACGATCGTGTCGGAGCGCATCAGACCGAAGGCGGCGACGGCGTGCGGGATGCAGTAGGTTCCGATCTCCCAAGCCTCGGCCATGGTGTCGCCGCTGATCGGGGTTTCCCAGGGCAGGCGGTTGTCGGCGCCGCCGACGTGCTTGACCATATGTAGGTTGGCGGCGATCCGTGCGACGTTACCGGCGAGCTTGGAAGACCACGCGAGCATGGCGGCGAGATCCTGGCCGGGACGCTGCCGGTCGTTGATGTCGTTGTAGTAGTGCTTATGGACGGCGATCGCTTCGTCGTCCATGGTGAGCAGGAAGCGCTTGTGGGGCGCGTCCTCGGTAACCGCCTTGGGAAGATCGTGGAGCGCCAGGATCGTCTGCGTGTAGGCGTACTCGCCGGCGTTCGTTCCGCCTTCGTCCCGGTATGGCCGCTCTCCCGCGAGGTTCGGAGCGACGGCGTAGAGGAAGCGCGCGAGGAAGCCGTTGTGGTGCAGCCGCTCGTCTTCGGCGAGGGACTGCATGATCTCCGGCTGGACGGTCAGACCGATGGTCAGCGTCGGCGCCAGGATATAACTATTGCCTTTGCCGACGCGGTCGTTGGTGGCGTAGTCGCCGCTCCACGCCTTGAGGTAGATATCCATGTTGGGGCTGCTGTTCTTGCTCGCGTAGAGTCCCTTGATGATGCTGAAGAGGCCGCCTTCGGTATCCAGGTTGGCGATGCAGTTATCTTCCTGCTCGGCGAGCTTCGTGAACAGCGCCTCCATGGTGATATCCTGCACCAGCATGCGCGGCAGCGCCTTCGGCTCCTTCATGTCTTCGATCAACCCGAGGATCTCGTCGTCGATTATTCGCCGGCCGGACGCCTGGGCGTTGGCGGACTTGGTTTGCAGGGCGGTCAGCCGCTTCTTGTCGGTCTCGTACTTGGTGACGGCGGATGTGTGCGCTCCCTCGAAACGCTGACGCAGCTCCCGCTCGATCTGAACGATCGGCGCGGCCATACGCTTCATGGCGGGGCTTTTGCCAGATCCTGCCACGGAGGCGACGACCATGTACAAGTTGACGGTCTCGATGTGCCTCTTGGACCGGGCGCCGATCTGGACCTGAACGCGGCGCGAGTTCAGGGCTGATAGAACACACAGCGCCAGCATGCCCGTGATGTCAAGCGGAACCTGGACATCGTCGGCGACTTCCTTCGCATAGCGCGCCAATACCGGCGGCAAGGCGTGCAGCGGGAAGGGGGGGAGTTTGTCCTCGCCGAGCGGCAAGGGACATTCCCATTCTTCTTCCGAAGCCACCGGCTCGGGGACGATTCCGGAGCGGCGGCGGCTTTCGAACGCGCCTGCGCCGGAGATCAGCTGGTCCACCCGGCGCGACACAGGTCCGTTGCCTGTGGGATTATTCGGCGCGCCTGGATGCGGGGCCGGCGCGTCATAGGCGTCCGGCTCGTACATCAGCCGCAGATCCTGCCATGTTCGGCCGTGGCAGCCGTTGTGTCGGCAGCCGGCGGCAACGGCGCCGCTGGCGAACTGGATGATGAAGGCGGCGTCATTGGTGTGATCGCCGTTCCATGGGCATGGGTTCAGGATCCACTTACGGCCGCCGCCGGAGTACGGCCCCGTCTTCTCCACAGGGAGGTTGTGATCCGCAATCCATTGCTCCAGATCGAATGCGGCCGAATTGCGCGGTGGCGCGGCGGGCGTGGCGGGAAGCGTCGCCGCGAGCTGTTGCAGCAGTTCCCTCGAAACCGGCGCCAGCGTTTCGGGAACGCGATGGATGCGCGCCCGCCGGTGAGGCCGGTCGGGGGTGCTGTCGCCTTTGGTGGAGACCGTGCCGTACAGTTTGCAGATGCGCGAGCTGTTGAACGTGGTGTTGTCGACTCCCACGACGTCGTCGCCGAACAGCAGATCCAGAGCTTCCAGGCACTGGGAGAGCAGATCGCGCGTCTCGTTGTCGTTGGGCAAGTCGAGGCGGTACAGCAGATGCCAGCCGTTGCCGCTGTCGGCGATGACGGGCTCGGTAAAGCCCTTCCTGTGAAGGTAATCGCGCACAATCTTGGCGCGGTCCCGCGCGGCGTCGTGCTCGGCATTCGTGGAGGAGATCCCCTTGGGCCGGACCGGGTCGAAATCGACCATAAGCCAGCGCCGACGGACGATGTCCTTGTCGGACGTCGTCGCCTCCGGACACGCCTCCAGGCGGTTGCAGATGCGCCCAAGCACGCTCGGGTTGACGGTGTTCAGCACGGAGTACACCGCGCATTTTCCGTCGAACCGGCGCACGTCGTCGGCGGCCTTGGCGAAGTCGTCGTAGTATCCGGCCGTCGTCTTCTTTGAAGACTCCAGCACACGAATCTCGATGACTTCGCCCGGCTTGTGCAGGACCGAGAGCCATTGTGAGATTGACGCGGGGTCAAACTCAGACATTAGCTCCTCCTGTTGCTGCTTTCCAGGAGCGATTGCGGATGATTTGGAAGAAGTCGCTGGCGTTGCCGACACAGGTGTTATAGTATTTGTTAACCCCAGGCAGGTTCAAGACGAACCACAAATCCGAGCGTCCGGCGCCGTGGCTGGAATATGCCTCGGTCTTCGTTTCGGCCTGATCATCAACTTCAAATGAAACGATGATCACGATCGGCTTACCAATCGCGGACGCGTAGCCGATCTCGGCGAGCGTTCCGTAGCAACTCAGATCGTCGATGTAGGCGAAGACGAAATCGGCCTTTTTGATCTGCTCCAGGCAGCGGTGAACGACAACGCCCTCCTCGATATAAACGCCGTTGCGCCCCTTGATGCCGCAGCCGTGCGTAGCGGGAGCCGATTCGCGCTGAAAGTAGGAATCGCCGTAAATGGACTGGTCATCGTGCGTTCCGTCGATGCATGTCGGCCCCGCATAGAAGACTCGCGTCCCCGCAAGGTCCAGGACCATTCGCCCGTCGTTGTTCGCCTCCATCACATCCTTGTGAAAGAGCTTGCATCGATAATCGTCGCCAGGCCAGCGGACCTTGCCGGCGAAGTATACGAACACGTTCTCGGCGGAAGGATAGACGAGCCAGTCTTTCATGGCCTCGCGGAGTGTTTGCGGCTTATCCAGCAGTTCGTCAATTGAGAGTTTCTTGGCTTCAGACATAATGTTCTCCGCGAAAAAGTGGCCGGGGGCGAGGTGGCGCGCCCCGGCGGACAGAAGGATGTCTTTGGAGCGGACGCCTACCGGGGGTCCGCCATCTCCATGCCGATCTGGACGGCGCGGCGGCCTTGGTCGGTGCGCGGGCGGCGCCGGGCGATGTTGGGGACGTCCTGGAGCGCGGCCTCGGCGGCGGAGCGGCCTTCTTGATCCTCCAGCAGCGCAAGGCACAGGCCCATGCGCAGCGCCCACTGTCGGCCGTTGACCGTCTCGGCGTCGGTCTGGCCGATGGCCGAGGTCGCCTTGATGGGAGCGCTCTGCATGGAGCGCTGGATGAGCGCGCCCCAGTAGCCCATGCGCTTCCAATGCTGGGGCTGGCCCCAGGCGGCGGCGAAGCGCTGAAGCTCGACGGAGTACTGCATCAGGCGGTCGAGAAGGGGCAGGGCGCGCTCTAGGTGCGCCTCACGCATTGCATCGCTCATCGGTGTCTCCGCTGGGGGATCGGTTTTGAGAATAGGCTGACCGTATGACGCTTGGATGCACAGCATGGAGCACATGACGAGCATGCTCTGAGCCATGCCGTAGCGCCGGCGTCCGGTGAACTCGGAATAGAGCCGTTCCAGCTTGGGCCGGAATTCCAGGTCGTAGCGCGCCATCTGGCGATCTACGAGGGCGTTACTGTGGCGCACCATCAGCTCCAGGCCGGGGACGCACTCCGGTGACCGATCGGCGAAGCCGTCGAGGTCGCTGTACTTCAGCGCAAAGGGCGGCAGGGCGGGCAGGAGCGGCATGTCCGACGCGGTGCCCGAAGGAAGGGCAATCGATGGAAGCCGGACAGCGCGGGCCAGGGCGCGCGATGGGCGGACATTGTGGTTATCGGGGCGGACATCGTGCTGCAAGGTTGTGGCGTACATTATCGGGCCTCTTGTTTCTGGCGGATAAGGCGCGCCTGGGCGAGTCCCAGGTCACGCAAAGGGAAGAAGATGTCATCGGGCATTTCGGCGGCCTGCCACCATTCGGAGGCGCGCGGCTCGGTGCTCTGGATCTGCTGGAGCGCCGCTTCTCGGCTGCGGCATGTCCAGGGCCAATCGGCGCCGGTCTCCGCGTCCGGGTAGGCGAGCCACCCATGATTTTCGATGTGCTGAACACCCCAGCGCGCGGGCTTCATGGCCGCCTTCGCGGCCCGAGCGGCTTCCGCCCCCAGTCCGTCGAAGGCGCGGCCGATCGCCAGGCGGTACGCCCGCTCGTGATCCACGACCGCAAGCAGCGCGCGAACTGTGTCGCCGTCCGAGCCGGTGCGCTCGACGCTGGCCTCGATACATTCCTCCAGGATCGACCGCGCCGCTTTGACGTGGGCGTAAGCTTGAGCGGGACTAAGCATCGGCTCCATGGTGTCCACCCTCCCATCCCATCGCAATCAGGTAGCCGCGCCGGCCGATGGCGGGCATTTCGCCATCATCGGTCGCCATTTGCTCGCGCAGGAAGGCGTCGCGGCGCTGGGTAAGGGCGGCAAGCTCCGCGCGGCGCTCGGCGGCGGTGAGAACACCGTGCGCAAGGAGGAGCCCCACGCCGCAAAGGTCGGCGTCAAGTTCGGTGACGTTGCCGGGAAGCGAGAGCCCCAGCCGGGCGGCGGTCGCGGCGGCGAAGAGGCGGGTGCTGTTAGACGGAGTTGGCATGGAGCGCCTCCTTCGCCTCGGCCGCGCGCTGGCAGTGGATCCGGTAAGCGGCTCTGCACATGCTTTCGTAGGCGGCGTAAGAGCGCTCGTAATAAGGAGAAGGCACTCCTTGAGTTTTTGCAAGACGCGCCCGGCATGCGTCGGCAAACTCCCGGTAGGACATTGTGGGAGCGGCTTCCGCAAATGTATGGATTGCCATGCTTGCAAATGAATGAAGCGTTTTCTTATGCATCATGCCGCCTCCTGCAACTGGGCAGCGTTCGCCAGATCGGCGGCGGCGCCGACTTCGGCGAAGACGATATTGTCGGCGGCGAGATCAATGGAAGCCTGGAACGCGCAGAGTTCGTAGATCAGTTCCAGACGGGCGATGTCCAGCATCCGCGACCGGCTCTCGTGCGTGTTGACGCCGCCCGTCGCCTCACTCATCCATTCCTCATCCCGCTCCGTCGCTCGCGCCACTACGATGGCCGGGCAGACGCCGCAGTAGGTTCCGAGGATTGGGAACGTGCATTTCGGGCAAAACGCGCCTGCCCCTTTGATCACTTCCCCGCGAAACCACCGGACGGCGGCCGCGCGGTAGGCGTCGGGCTTGTTCTCCATCTCCGCCAGCAATCGGTCGCAGACCGCCAGCGCGGCGGCGACAGTCAGCACGGTAGGCGTTTCGGTCAGCGTGGGTTCCATAGCAAGGTTCTCCTTGGCGACGGGGCGGTAAGCATCGGCGTCGAAGACATCGCAAGTAGGACACTCGCCGATGGCGTTCCAGCAGTTTTTGATGGTTTTGTAGTCCGAACCGCCGACACGGTACTCGTTCTCGACAGTCGGCCCGCCGCATGCAGGACACGCGCCGACGATCCATGCCGCGTCGGGTGCGGGAGAAGCGACCGCGAGGGGCGCTGTCAGAAGACTATGCATGCTTTTCTGCCCCCTCTTCCGTGCGGTGATCGGCGAGGATCTTGTCAATCATCTTCTTCACTTCGGGCGAATTGTTGTATCTTTGCTGATAGAAACGCTTGTAAGCGGCCAGAAAAGCGGCGGGGTCGTCGCACTTCGGGGTCACTATTTCACCATCGATCCACAGAGGGATCTTGCAGACTGCACGCGGCGTTCGCGTAACCTTGAAGACGACGATCTGGATCTCCGGCTCCTCGGGAGGCGTGGGGGCGACCGGCTGGTTGACAGCGGCCGCTTGATTGGTGTAAGATGTGGTCATTGAATTTACCTTTTGAGTTCGGCCCCTACGGTCGGGCTCTTTTTTTGTCTGTCTCGTTGCTCGGCGAGGCGGCCCAAAGCCACCCCAATTCTCAGGAGCGTGCGATCTTTTATAGGTTTGCTCCCGGAATAGAATCTTGATATAGTTGACGGATGAACACCTGACTTCGCCGCCAACTCCTTGGCGGGGATGCCGAAAGTGTCCGCCACACTCTCTGTGTAAGCCCCCTCCAGGCTCCACTGGTGGGATAGTTCATCCTCCTGCTGGCTCACTAACTATTTCCCTCCATTGATACCATCGGGACTTCTACGGATGGAACGCTTGAAATCCATCTCGAAATAGAAATCTGCTTGCCAGCTCTCAGCAACTGGTAAGAGAATTGGGATCTAGAGACAAATCCCAATTCTCTAGCTACTTGATCAGGACTCAATCCGTCTCGAAGTAGTGAATCCGCTTTCAAAAGCTGTTCAGTAGTAAGCATTTCCCTCTCATTTCGGTGATAATAATTTATTACCACTCCAAGAATACCATCATTTTCAAATTTAGTCAATAGTTTTTCAATGATTTTGCGCCCACCGTGCCCCAGCAGTGCTACAATCGAGGTGAGGTAATGAAAAGTTGTCATCAATGCGAGAAGTAATTGACGATCTGAATATATTGCTTGATCGCCACAAAGGCCCGGTACGCCTAATCGACGGCCAATACCCAAGATTTGCCAATGAAGTTCGCCGTCTACTTGGTTGGTTCCAGCCTGAGACCGAACTATTGACATCAAGGATGGCTGCGCGGAAAACCGGAGTAAATTACACAACCATTAATCAGATGTTACGAGGAGACCGACCAAAATCCCAAACCATCGAACGGTTTGGGGAGAAACTTGGCGCGGATATCCCTCGCTTGCTTCAGCTTGCCGGATATTTACCTGAGGGGATCGAGTCAATTCTGTGCGACGGGTTGATAGATCCTGCTAGGTATTTTCATAGACTTGGAGCATTACCAAATTTCTCCAACACACATATCGATAATATAGAGGATTTCAATCAACTTACATTCGAGCAAAAGGGGAGAATTATTGAGATATTACAGCGCCGCCCAGCGAATATTTTTCTTCCGCCAGGATATATCTATAAAAATCCACCAGATAATATCGAAGACTTAGATTTTGATCATGCGGTTTATGAAGATTGGTTCAATGCTCATTTAAAATTCGCGGAAGCGCTTTTACGCCGAGATGAAAATCCAGTACGAATTGATAATGCATTTTATGTTGCAACGAATGCAGCTATATCGTATTCGGCTAGATCCGCTTTATTACGAGAGCAATATACGGGAGAGGGTTCTCCACCACGAGAGTATTTGGATGGTGACGCCAAGTACAACAGTTTATTGTTGCGATATATAAAATTGTCTGCGGCAGCTGCTGAAGATTTGATGGAGTGGTTTTTTAGGTCAGTGCCCGGAGTTAAGGCATCCGAGAAATTTAATCCAATATTTAAAGTTCATATTTCTAGTTTTGATGACTATAGTCGATTCAATTTAGAAGATAACTTTTGTGAAAGTGTTGGAGTTGGAGCGACAGAATTACTTTTTCACGACCTTGTTGGCATTGATCGTGACGAGATGTACAATGCTATGGAAGACATGCGAGAAGGGAATCCTGAAACACTTCCTAAAGTTATACAAAAATGGGGTGCCATTCAAGCACTATATGTTCAAAAGTATAACGAGGGCGATATGGAAGTATTAGCCCTTGATGGGGAGATGGAAGTACTTTTCAAAAAAATTTGCGGTTACTTCGTTGAGCTAGACAGCAGACCTTTTCAGCAGGCCGATGGAGATGGCTTCGTCTCTGTCGTTGATCAAGACGGTAATCATTCGAAACAACACTTCTCGATTGATATAGCAGAGCGGACATATGCATCGCGGCAAGTTCTCACTGAGTGCTACGCTACAGCCAACGCACTAAACCAGAAATTGTTGATTTGGTATCTAAAAACCAAGGCTGAGGCAATGAACGCGTCTGTCGCCGCGCCCAGCGAGAATTAGTGGGCGGGGTGGTGAGGTGAGTGGCAAGAGTTGCGCACGATGATAGTGGGACAAAATAGTTGAGTTTCAATCTGAAGGTTATTGGTAGGCGTGATATCGCGGATAGGACCTTTTAGTGAACCATTCATTTCCTCCTATCGAGGATCTACTCGGTGGTGAGACGCTTGAAATTGAATACAAGGAAGATAAAGAAGAACGCTTCAAAGCTCAGCCGTTACCAGACGATAAGATAGCAGAAGCCTTAATGGGATTGAGCAACGCCAACGGAGGTTATCTGTTACTGGGCGTTACAGATCCAAAGAAAGGCCGTGTGACGATCACTGGCCTTTCTTCCGCTCGTACAGGTTCTGTAGCACAAGTAGGAACCCGTCTGCTAAACAAATTCGTTCGCACACCGCACCTTGCAACTTGTGAATATCTAACTGCGGCTGGGCGCGTGTTCGCCTTTTATATTGAACCGGCTGAACCTCCTCCGCACCAGTTAACCAGCGGTGGATTTAAGATTCGAAAAGATCTGGGTGGCAAACAAGGTCCTGAGAATTTTCCTTTTCTATTAAGTGAAATGCCACAATGGGAAGCTCAACGTGGGATACATTCTGACTTCTCATCAAGGGCTCACGCTGATTTGCCTATTTCGCGTTGGGGGGAGATGTTTAACCCTTTAGCTGTCAGTTTATTCCAATCTAGGATCCGCGAAGGACGGATTAACAACTCTAGTTTAGCGGCAATATCCAACTTCGAACAGCAATTAGAGGCTCTGGGAATTGTGAGTACTGTTGATGGCCGTAAGGTTATGTCGAACGCTGCCCTGATTTTGTTTGGCTCAAACGATATTATTAGAGAACGTATTCCTAACCATCGCGCTCAGTTCCAGGTTATTCGAGATGAGGCTGTCGTCCACAACCTATTTACAGATAAGCCTGGTCTAGAACATAGGAGTCTCCTGCTACTTGCGGACAGGCTTGGGGAGCTTTTCCGAAGTGTCATTGAGCGGAAGGAGTTAATGGATGGGCTATTCCGTATAGATATTCCTGACTATGGCGATGATGCTGTACGTGAAGCAGCTATGAATGCCTTTATACACCGAGACTACACCCAGACGGTGGAAGTGATCATTCAGATCACGTCAAGGGAGTTTCGCGTTACGAGCCCTGGAGGGTTCTATAGGGACGTAACGCCACAGAATATCCTCTTTCACGAGCCTTGTCCTCGTAATCGGTGTCTAGCTCAGGCGTGTGCAGACCTCGGTCTCGTCGAGAAATCAGGACGCGGGGTTGATAGAATTTTTTGGGATCAGATCCGTTTCATGCGGCCCCTACCATCGTATGCTGATTCGACCACGAACAGCGTTCGGCTCTCCCTGCTGGGTGGACGCGGCTCTCTCGAAGCGATAAAATGGATGTTCGAACGGATGAAAGATGTTGACGATCTTACTTTCCGTGTAGTTCATGGTGGGCTTGTTCATGTCCTTCTTATGGATGGGCAGACTACTCGGGAGGAGATGATTGCTTCGCTGCCTGGACTTTCTGAATCCGACGGTCGGAGAGCCATTACAGAGCTTGTGGACGCAGGAATTATCTCTCGAATAGGCGCGGGGCGAGGGCAACGTCTTGTATTATCGGAAATGCTTCAGACCTCGTTAGGTAAACCTGATGCCTATCGCAATCAAGTAGGGCCAACTGATGAGTACCGTCGAAAATCGATTCTTGAGTTTATCCATCAACATCAACAGATTTCTCGTGGTGAAGCTGCCAAGCTACTTAATATGCCGTCAGACGTGAACCTGTTTCGGAGGATTATCAAGCCTTTGGTTGATACAGGAGAGCTTATAGCTGTAGGCTCTGGTAGTGGAACGAAATATAGAAGACCTAATGAACAAGTTTTTGAACGAATTGATGAAGAAACGGAGTTCCCGAATGGTAATACAGACACTTAATGACAGCAATTGCAAGCATTTGCTTGATTAGAGTCTAAGGTGATTGCACAAGTGTTTGAACAAGTTTGCAGATGCAACCAAGAGATAGACTCTTCTAGAAGCCAATTCTAACGCAAGTCTTGCGATCGTTTAGAGAGTTGGCCGCCTTCCTGCCGATAGTACTATCGGCAGGAAGGCGGCCATGGACACTCTCGGCAGATGCAAAGGCTAAGGATACAGCTTGAATGAAGCGGCAGAGACGTCTAGTTGTTTTACGGCGGCGATAAACAATGCATATGGCTGGGATGAGTAGCACAAGATAAGGCTTTATTGAGAGGCATCCATTCCTGTCAACAGGATACGGACGCCGATGTGGATACCTCCGGTCGACCGGAAAACCTCTATTGGCGAACGCTTTGCACGTGTGTGTCAAATAACACGGCGGAGTACCACACGCTGCGACTGCTGGCGGCGATCAAAAAGTGACTGTATGCGTCTAACGCTCATTCTGAGCGTTAGGCTAGTCTTTCAACCCATGTTTTCGACGATCCGTTTAACGGATCTCAGTAGCGGCAGCGGAGTCGCCCCGCCGAAGCTGATTTCAAGATCATGCCAGGGTGGTTCTATGTGTGGCTCGACTTCATCGAAGGATGCGCTCTCCATGACAACCTCATAAACAGATTGACCTGGCGGATGACTGCGAATATAGTAGATCTGCGCATCCTCTGGCAAGGGATTGCCTATAGTGAATAGTTCGTCATGGTGGGATGGTGCGAGCAACATCTTGGAGATTGGCACGACTCTCAAGTGACGGGCCACTTCCACATTATCTGTCATCCAATTAATATTATCAGTCATCCGTTCAGTTGCTTTCTTGTTTTGGTCGTTTCTTCAACCGACGCATTAATCATTAGTGTTCCCGCGTGCAGAAAAAGCGTCGCGCATTTGGGGCAATTGGAAAATATTTCTGTGCACGGTTGCGGATTTGCTGTAAAATGGGTGAAAGCGGGAGGAGCTTCTAAGGGAAGCTGACGGTTACGGAGGCGATATGGGATACCGACCAGATCGGCGTCGCTTGCTCCGACGCGCAATCCGAGAGACATACAAGCAGGCGCGTAAAGATGGGCAAAGTGATGAGGAGACTAGCCAGAAGTTTGCTGTAGCCTCGGTGATCGGCGGCGGCATCATTTTAACGATTGGTTTGGCGTCTGTGGGAGGCCCGGTATGTATGATTGTGGTAGCGGTCGCAGCCGGTATTGGCATTGTAGTATATGCATTAACTGCCGATGCGTCAGCAAAAGCGAAAACCAAGATCGCTCGTCAAGCGGCGGTCGAGCGTCAAGCGGCTGCGACACGCCAGAAAAGCCAAAGTACGGTGCGCCCCGCTCCAACGCCTCCCGGTTCTGCCCCGTCCCCTCCTGCCTCACAGACAAAACATCCACGCATTGCGGCCCCCAATCCATCCTCCCAAGAAAACGACAAAAGGCAGGCCGCGATCATGTTTCGCGGCTTCCAGCGGATCGGCCTGTCTCCCTTACGCAAACTGAAGAACGGCCATATCCTGTACTTCAAGGAGCCAGCGGATCGTTATCGCATGCGCGCCGACGGTTCAATGGAGTTTATCGAGCACGGCTTGTTCCTCCTCACCCAATACGAAGTCATATTCCAGGTACAGAGTGACTATGCGAGGCGGCTCGCGAAGCTTACTGGAATCTCTTATTCCCTGGTTGATGTTACGATCACTGAGGGGGCAATCCGAGATTATTATCGAATGGCGAACCCCATCACGGCGTTCGTGTGCTTGATCTGCCTGTTTAAGATCGCGAAAGTGGCGCCGCCAGTAGAAGAACAGAAAGTCAGGGAATTGTTGGCCGGTTTGATGTCATTAACAGGTAAATAGCGGAGGATTTTCTGTTTCCAAGATGAAATCTCCATAAAGTTGGGTATAATGTAGACCGGAACACTTGTTCGGTTTTGAGTTAACTAAGCGGAAGCATGTTCTACAGAATTGACTTATATGGCATACGAGACAGAAGCAGTCGCGAACTACATATTGGAATTGGCCAACATTGAAAACAAGCCTATCTCGCCGATGAAGCTGCATAAGCTTTTATACTTTGCTCATGGCTGGCATCTGGCTATTACTGGACAGCCGCTTTTGGATGAATCAATTGAAGCCTGGAACTACGGTCCTGTGGTCCACACGATCTACCAAGAGTTCAAGGAGTTTGGCAACTCACCTATCACGACATTCGCGACCGTGTTTAAAAAAGGTAGTCGAACAGGTTTTGAAGTTGCTAAACTTCCAGAGGGAGCTGAATATGAGCTGGCGCGCAAAATACTAAAACGTGTTTGGGACGTTTACAAAGATTATACTGCCTTACAGTTATCGAGTATGACTCATGAAAAAGGGACTCCATGGTCCCAAGTGGTTGGGAAATTTAAAGGACGCGTCCCGCTTCGTACTGAAATTGATGACACCCTTATAAAGGAGTACTTCAAGACCATTGCCTCTAAACCAGCAGCCACCGAATGAGGACGAACGTTTAAATCAGATTGTACCCCCATTAACTCCCGCTCCAGAAGGAGACGAAACGGCACGTCAAGAGCATGATGAATTCGATCAGATAGGGCTTCAAAGTAGGATTGAAGAAGTCGTCACCAAGCATCTTGCAAATCTCTCCGAAACCGAGAGCATAGAATCGCGCCGAGAGTTCAAGAAAAAGCTATATAAGATTACGAAATGGTGGTTAGCAGGAGTAATTGGGGTATTAGTAGCATCCGGGTTCAAGCAATGGACGCACTTTTCTCTGAGTGACAATGTTTTAATTGCTTTAATCACTACTACTACTATAAGTGTTATTGCGCTTTTTAAGACCGTCATGGAATACATTTTCCCAACAGGATCTCTTCATATTAACACGCCCCAAGATGCTGATGAAACGAAAAAATAGGTTTTCATCACTCCTTTAAATGTGACTTAGTGTTTTTGGTTAATTGACTTCATCTTATAGAATTCCATATCAATCCATTAAGAATCACCAGTGGTTGGATATAGAGGCGGCGACCGCCAGGACGAGCCCCAGCTAGGACGCGGAGAAGAACGTGGCGCTGGCGATGCGGGCCGGGTTTGAGGCGTGGCGGAGGTATGTCGCGGCGGCCGGCGGCAAGCCTGATCCCGATGTGCGGGATCGGACGCCGGCGATATTCTTTGGAGCGTAGAGGAGGCTTTCGTAAGTCCAAAACGATTTTACGAAAGCCATTTTCTATTTATTATCTTCTGGCACCCACTCTGTCACTCCGCTGTGATTTTTCTCTCCAGCAACGCGAGATAGATCCCGCTGAGGTCGCCAAACGCTTGGACGACGCGCCACCCTTCAGAAGCAAATCGGTTGAACTGCTCGTCCGTGATCGGAAGTGATCGTGCTCCTACCGGTTGGTTGATGCCGGTATTGCGCAGGGAACGATATTCGTAAATCTGTTCGGCTATACAAATTCTCCTTAGCTGTAGCCTTAAATAAGCAGCAATTAGAAGCCAATACGCTTCAAAAAATGATCAGCCAGAGTCCGCAAAACGATTGGCAGTACTGTCTTTGCGATCCATCGGAAGCAGGAATACACCTTCTGTTGTAAAAGAGGCTTCAACGAATTCCAAATTTGGTCCCGCCGCCATTTCTGGGCCGCCGCATATCCAGTCGTCACGACCTGGATGAAGTAACGTTCTTCCAGGGCGTCAAGCATATCTTCGTGACTGGCTTTACTTTGAAGTATCGACAGCAGACGAAGCCAACACTTTGTTATCCTGCTATCTTTCGGCGTAGCATAGCCTTTGCTCGCCAGGAAAATATTAAACAAGAGGAAGAGAAAGGCAAATACCGGATGTTGCTCCATCGCTTCTCTGAGACGTCTCTCCCGTTGGGCATCCATCGCGATGGAAGCTGGGATCCAGAAGATTACAGCTAGGACAAATGTCGTGATGATTGTCACAATGACCGGAGAGTTTTCCCTCTCAATCGCTCGGTAGACGATTTCAACTCCGCTCGCGCATGCGACAGCGTAACAAACCAATAGAGCGTTTAAATGAACATTGATGTTAGCAGTTCTTACCCTCACGAACGACCTCCCATAATTGAAACTCCATTAGCTATAGCGCTTGAGTGAGCAGGTGCTCCAGCAGATAGCCTCTGCCGAATAGCTTGAGCTTCGTTGAGCGCCTGTTCTCCTGTGGCCTCGATCTGGAAATATCGTTTGGCGCGACCTCCGCGCTCAGGAGTAGCTTCCCCCTGCCGCGAACTGATGAACCCCTTTTGTTCCAAGCGCTCTAGCGTAGCGTAGATCGACCCGACCGACACGCCACGTTGGGCATGCTCTTCCACAGTCTGCCAGATGGATACGCCGTAGGCGCTCGTTTCAAGGCGCGCCACCGCCAAGAGTACAATCTCCTCGAATTCGCCCAGAAATGTTCTCTGTGTCATATTGGCAACCTCCATATCTTCGCGTTATTAGAGTATATACCCGATATCTTCGCAAAAAGCGAAGATATGGGAGTGCGTCGATCATTTTTTTTGCTCCAACTCGTAGTGACTTCGTTGAAAGCGGCACCGTCGCATAGAAACGGTATCCGGAAGTTGCCGGTGGCATGCCCGATCGATGTTCGGTCCCGCCACATCGGGGTTAAGCTCGCCGGCGGCGTTCTTTGGGCGTGATCTTCCCAAGGCCCAACTCGAAACGGTCTAACGAACTAAGTCTCGTTGTAACGCACGAACGTTACAGCGGGGCTTTTCTGTCTCTGCCCACGGTGCCCGATGACGGTCCAAAATAAGCGTTTCCTTAAACACGGGTTTAAGGAAACGCTTATTTACAGGAATACGGGAATACAGGTTCCTATAAATACAGTCTGACACCCATACAGGCCGTACATGCATCCATACGGAAAAATATACAGAAAATTTTAAAGAAAATGGCCCCGGAATTTATTACCAGAAATATTACCGCGAATATGACAAGTCATATGACTAGCTGACTTTCTTACCAGTGCGCTGGTGCACTCTGCGCCTTTGCTCCTTCCTGCCATCACCGCCAAACAAACAAGCTTTAAAGTTTGTTTGTTTGTTAATCCGTTAATTTGTTTACAAACTGACACGTCAGCAAGCCCGCAAGTCAGCAGGCCCGCTGGCTGATCAGCAGACAACGCCTCTCCACTGCACGCACGCGAATATGCGAGTATTATTGCGCATATGCGAATATTCGCACGTTCGGCGGCGCGCGGCGAGTAGTATATACTACCTACCTATCCTACTACCTACGCTGCAAACTTGTAGCGAGGCTTGCTAGATAGCAAGATAGATAGATAGGAAACTATTTTCGGATTTTCCATCGGAGTTTCCGAAGCTTGCTCACTTGCAGCATCCATCACTCCATCATTTGAGTAAATGAGTACGCAAGTGCGTACGCACTTACGCACGCACGCGCTTGCGGGAGTGCTCCTGCGGATGCGGGAGGGAGTGCGGGATTTTTTGCGCATTTATACGCTATTAGCATAGGATTTCGCGTTCTGAGAACTCGGCATCCTATCGTCTATCGCGTAAGCTACTTACACTAAGTAGCTTACGTTAAGTAGCTTCGACAATATTGCTAATTAGCAATAAATAGATTCAAAAATCGCGCAGGATTCGACTATGGGGTATCGCGAATTGCTAAAGACAAACCGCTAAGACAATCCGTTTGCGCGGTAATTCGATGCCAAAGGTAAGCTCTCCGAACATGAGAATCAGCGTTACAATCGACGAGACACACTACACGCCCAAATCCTATCGAGACTGGCTGAACGTACACGCTGTTGCGGAAAAGGGATTCGCCTTCGACGAGGAGGTGAAGAAGATAAGATCGATCGCTGATAGAATTCCCAGATCGGAAACGTCGCCCGACAGTAGGCAAGACGGTGATTCGCCCCAACTTGCGATGTTGATGGAAAAGACTGCACGCGCCATTCCGATGCCCGCCGATGGTGAGAAGGCGTTCCAGTACATAGAGCGCGCGTTGACAGCCAGCCGCCGGGCCATGACTCTGAACGAGATCATGACAGAGATCATCCGAGCCGGTTGGAAGTCCAACGCCGTGAAGCCCCAAGGAACGGTCAAAACCGCGCTAAAGGGCTACCCACACTTATTCGTTCAGATCAGTGGTAAGTGGCATCTGGTGGAATGGAACGGGACGCCGCCGAAGGGGTAAGGCGACACTGGCTCTTCACGACCTTCATGGTCCTCTCAAGGTTAACAGACACCTACATTGCAAATAGCTTGATTGAGTAAAGAGAGTAGGCGAACAAGAGGTTGGGTTTGAGGGAGCGTGAGGCGGGGAAAATGCAACCGCGCATTGCATATTTTGGATGCGCGTTTGATAGAGGAGAACAAAATGAACGATTTTGATGAGCCGACGAACATCCTCCCTCGCCGCGAGTTCTTAACACGCATGGGCGCCGCCGGATTGGGTGTGGCCGCCGTTGGGCTCGCTGGAGCTGTCCATGCGGCCGTCGCGCCACACCAGCCCGCCGCCGACACCGGCCACGACTATCCTATGCCCGCGCCCCACGCCACGACGGAAAAGCAGTTTCGTATGGGAGTGATCGGACCGGCGACCCTCTCTCACATCACCAGCGAGATCGCCGTGGATAGGGCTACCAACCCTGGAGCGAAGGAGTTCGCCAATTTCGAACTACGGGAAGCGATTGGCGTGTTGTCCGTGCTCAAGAGTCTGGGAACGCCTACGCCGCCTATGGACGCCAAGTCGAAGGCGACCCTCGCCAAAATCCAATCTTCTCAAGGAGAAGCGTTCGACAAGGCTTATATTACTGCACAGCTCGCCAATCATGAATTCCTGCGCGATCTTGCGGAGACCTATTTGCAGAACTCCGCTGGGCATAAGAGCATGGCGGAGATGCACGGTCGGCATCTGGCAACATTGGCGCTGGCGACATTCAAAGAACATGTTGTTCATACGAAAAACATTTTGGCTGAACTCTCATAAATTTAATATGGTGGGCTGTTGGCTAAATGACCAGCAGTCCCACCCATCGAGATCGCAAATACTTCCACTCCCCTTTCAATCCGCGCCTCCAGGCGCGTCAAGCACTCTTCCTAGCTTACGGATAATTACGGTAGAACGCTCGTTAGGCTCTCCCGTGCCCCAGAGAGGCGCTTCCGGCGGCGTGGGCGGTGAGCATCAACAGGGCGCGGACTGAGACGAGGTTGATGTGATGAGTGGGAATAGAGGAGCAGAACATGACCACGGCATTGGATGAGAAGCGCAAAGCGCGGCTATTGCTCCTCCATAAAGCGTACGAGGCAACAAATGGTGGCGCTGCTGGATATTTTTGCGATGTAGAAGCGTTGGGTAATGCGGTCGGCCTAGACCGAGATACCGCTTGGGCGACATACGACTATCTTCGAGGAGAAGGTTTGATGGAGCCGATGGGCGCTCAGGCGGCTGTCATCACTCATCCTGGAGTGGTCGAGGTTGAAGCTGCGTTGGATAACAAGCCAACCCCACACTTCTCCATGCCGGTCGTACTCGCCCTCCACAGCCAGAACACTCAAATCATTTCCGGCGAGGGCCACCACGTCAGTCAGGCGGCGCCCATCTTCGATCAGCGCGATCAGACCGTCACCACCCAGTACAACGCCGCCGGCGACATCAATGTCGGGGCGATGAAGACTGTGGATGAGCTGGTGACGGCGCTCGACGCTCTCAAACTGGATTTACGCGCGGCTCACGACGACGGCGCCATCAGCGAGCTGGTAGAAGCCAAGACCAAGACACCGTTGCTCGAAGCCATCGAAGAGGCGAAGAAGCCGGAACCGGACAAGAACAAGGTGCTTGCGTTCCTAGATTCGGCTAAGCTTGCTTTGGGAGGAGTGGCGGCCGTGGGCGCAATAGTGGACTCCATCGGGAAGATTTACGAATGGGTCAAGCAGCATACACTGTAGCGCCAGCAACGCGTCTTGACGTAGGTGCGGGAGCGGGAGTGGTGGGATGATGGAGGCGGGCGTCTAACTGATGCCTCCCCCTTGTGGTGGGGTTGGCAAAAATATTTCCGCCTCCTTGGGCATTCACCTGTATAATGTAGGATCAACCACTGTAGAGGAAAAGCATGGACTGCCCTGACTGCGGATATATCATGACGGCGTTCGACCTCGAATGCGCGAGGTGTAAGAGATTTGGCAAGCCGCAGCTCGTGAAGAACCCCGCACAGCTGCGTGTGAAGCCGCTCCCCGTCGCGCCTGACGTTGCGACTCAGGCGCCGGCTGTCCAGCCACCCGCCCCGAGCGGCCTCGCTATCCCAGAGGCTGAAAAGAGCCAACATCCACTCGCCTGTGCCTTCTGCAATAATCTCGACGTTCAGAAATTGAGTGTCATCGTCAAAAGCGGCATCACCCGATCTTCAACCTCAGGGACGACATACGGAGCCATTTACACCGGTGACGGCGTGATGCCGGTTACCAGCGTGTCGAGCGGATCCAACACTGCGGTTACTCAACTGGCCTCTGCTCTTTCGCCGCCTCCTAGACCCATTTTGAATGTGTTTAACTCCTGCCTTACTGCGTTTTTTATAGTAATTGGCTTCGTAATTTTGCTAATTGGCCTGGCAATCGTTTCTAGTAACACTGTTGGCGGATTGCTCACGCTTCTGATTGGAGCCTGCGTCATCATCGGTATGCCATATTCCGAAGCCATTGCCGCGCAAAAACGCAAAGAAGTGCATGCAGTCCAAGAGGCAACCTGGCAGAGGAACATTGAGAATTGGGACTGCCTGTTCTACTGCCCGCGTTGCGATCATGTTTACGATCCGCGCTATAAGCGCTACGTACCATCACATTTGATGTATCAACTATTGTAAGCGCAGCCGGGCCGCCGATAGCCTTCAAGATGAGTCATCGTCTGAGGAGAAGTCATGACTGAACTGAAAACCGCGCTCGCGAGCCTGGACCACCGGACACGGACCTTCGAGGAAGCGACGGCCGACGCCAGGATCAGCGAGGAGGAGGAGCACGACGCAACGCTCGCGGTAAAGGCCGGGCGGGAAGCCTGGGGGCGATACGTGGGGGCGGCTGATGTAAGCAAGCGCGGCAGTGCCTGGAGAAGTTGGGGAAGCGCTCAGACATGCTGAGAATAGTCTTTACAGACCACCGCATCTTACGCAAGGCGGCCACGAGGAAACTCCGGAATCGGGATAAAGAAGTCGCCAAATAATTGTATGCGCCGTTTGAGAATTAAGGCAATGGCATCTTGGGTTACTTGGCGCCTTTTTTGCTGTGAGGAGCAGAATGGGAAGATTCTATTACCCCGACCTGCTACAGGAAATCATCATGGCGAAGCTTTCGACCACTGCCGCAATTGCGCTCACCATAGCCTCATTCTCAGTCGCAGCCCACGCCGATCAAACGATCACGTTCACCGGTTTGATCACCGGTGGGAATATTGAGCCTTTGGGTGTAAACATCGGCGATACAGTTACAGAATCCTATACGGTAAAATCCGGTGCGACCGATATTTACGGCGCCAATCCTACGAGCGTAGAATATCTAAATCTTGCGGGCAATAGTGTCACTGCAAGCGTTCAGTTCGATGGATACACGATTACGAATGACACTCTTGTACCTGGATCCCACGAATATACCGATGTCTTTGCGCAAAACGGATACCCTGCTCTTAACAGTGGGGATATTCTGAGTGTACAACTAGGCAAGCAATCATGCGGAGATTTGACAGATATTAATTCCAACGTCAAAGTCCTTACGTACGACGATCCCGCCAAAAACCCCCTGACGTCTCTCAATCCAGTTATCAAAGGCCCTGGATTAACGGACTTTTCGCAATGGCAGTACGGGTACTTTTATTTCGAGGCAATAACTTCAAATGGTGATTTCGCTTACTTCAACGCGCATTTAACGAATATTTCCTCAAGCATATCCAGAGGAACTGGGGGATCGACCGGAGGCTCAACAGTTCCCGAACCCTCGCCCATTGCCTTCCTTAGCCTGGGCGTCATGGGAGTTTTCGCACTCGCCGCCCGCAAGCGCAAATCGACGCTGACAGCTTAAGCTACCACTTCCGGTCATCTATTCGTGTCCTCCCTAGTTTCTCTGCCTATAACTGGCAATCCAACAGTGACCGTCGGTCATGCGACCGACGGTCACTGTTGAAGCACCCTGCGTCTCACGCGCGTGTGCGGGGGGGGAGCCTGGGGGCAGTACGTGGCGGCGTTCTTCGGGGAGTGAGCTTCCTGGGCGCTCCAGCGGGACGCCTGGGCGGCGCGGAGACAGTATTCGGTCATCGTACAGAAACAGCAGAAATACGAGATTTTAGGGAGAGGTTAGGGAAATGCCACAAGACGACAGCATCAAGTCCGCAGAAGACGAACTCAAGGCCGCAGACGACGGTTCGAAAATCATCCATGCTTATGTGGACGCATTCAACCGGGGGGATATAGACGCTCTGCGGCAAATCTTCACGGAGGACGGCCAGGTCTATGGTGTCCTCGGCTGGGGTGGACTGGATGAGGTCGCTCCCATTTGGCGGCAGCTTCATGAAGCCTTCGCCATGCAGCTCCAGATCGAAGATATTATCGTCCAGGACGATCGTATTGTGGCCCGCTTTACCGAACGCGGGACATCGCAAGCGCCATTCCGTGGACAGGGGCCGACCGGGAAATCTTCGGAGGTCGTCGCGATCGAATGGTTTATCATTCGGGATCAGCGTATCTATCAACGATGGGGCGTGCGTGACTCCGCCTCGCATTTCCGGCAAATGGGACTGTCCTTAGGCTGATGGCCGAGAACGCCGCCGGCGTTTGTTGGCGGCTGATCTCTGCCTCGCCCACCCTATCACGTTCTAAGCTTCGTCGTCACGCCGTGCGGTACGACGAAGCTTTTTTCTTGTCCACAGACAGGTATCTAAAAGTATGGCAGGAAACTACCTGGGCGCCGGTGGAACTCTTAGACACACGAGGCGCAAGCTACGGCCTCCCAGGGGAGAAGCGATTGGTCAGTGATCTCGATATGCACATGTTCGTCAACGGCTTTGAACGGGAAATGCACACGGACGACAAGATCCGGCAGGTGATCAAGTTCCTGGAGACGGTTTTGGAGCGAGCACCCAAGCGCAAAGCTCCCGCCAGCCGGAAGCGGACATCTCCCCCAGCGCAACCTGCACTCCCGCTGACGTCCTGCGACGCGGATGACGATCCATATCCACCGACGCCGGTAACACCGTGCGCACGACGCTGAGGACCGCTGAGGCAATTGATACAGTCCGGCGTGGTGGACGCGTTCCGTTGCGCCGGCGACCTTCGGCCAATATGCGGTGCGGCTGAGCTCGGAGCCGAAGCTGGTAAGGTGAGTGAGACTGGAAAAACATAATGAACACGAATGAAGTCCTTATTTATAAGGTTGTAGCAATTTACCGTCTTGTCAAATATAATATCTGGTATCGTATGGAAATTTTAGAGAATATACAAGCAAATGGTGCGAAACCTTTCACCGTGCGCGTGGACATTCTCGATATCATACAGGATATCTATAAACTGTTTCCGATAGAAGAGCAGGCGTTTGACGATGAAGCTGGGGCCTACTCGTGGGGAGTTAGTGAAATCATGTCACGGCCACCTCGCTTCTAGGCCGTCCTGGCGGAAAGGAAAAGGGGCGGCGTCAGCCAGGCCCATGCCCTCTTTCGCCGACCGGTGAAAATATTTCTGTACACGCCAGTATTTTTGCCGTCGAATTCCCTCAAAAGCACGTGTTATTTATAAGCTTGCTGGACGATTTAAAAAAGGCATTATGGGAATAAATCAGTTAGAGACTACCCGCCCCGCGCTTTGGATCTGCAAGTTGATGGCGGTCCTTGGTCTAGCGGTGTACAGCGTTGTATGGCTGATCGGGCGACTGCGGCATTTCCCGCCGGCAAACTTTGCGGCGCGGTCAGAGCGATCCCCTAGCAACAAGAAGCGGACGGAAACGCGTGCTTCAAAGCGCATGGCATGATGCACTGGGGGGCTTTGGGGCATGCGCCCGGGCAATTTGCCCGGACATTGGGAGGGTCGGCAGGCGGGGGATTGAGTGGCCATTGGAAAAGTGAGACTGGCGCAGTAGCCGTACCTGTGCTACAGTGACGACATGAATGAGAAAATCACCAATGTTCTGCTCGCCATCTTGTGCCTGGGAGTACTCAGCGTCTCCGTGCGCCTTTGGACGACCAATATCTCGCCGCCGCGCTACCAGCTCGGGGACAAGGGCGTCACGGTTCTGGACACCCAGACCGGTGAGATCCACGCATTCAACAGCGTCCCGAGTTCAGGGACCTGGGCAAACGATTACTCAGAACTCAGATAGGTTGCGAGCATCACTTGCAGCGCCAGCCGGCGAGCGATGGTGATTGGCGGACGGTGAGGGTGAGGCGAAAGCAGACAGAGCTCGGCGTGGTGGTCGTGTTCCGCTGCGCCGGCGGCCGTCACTACTCGAATTTGAAGATGGTGGCTACCGGTCAATGACGACGAGTTCGAGGACGCGTTTGCGGATGACGACACCGAAATACTAGAAGTTATCTGGTGTTCGATGAGCAATGACTTCCATGATCGAGGCGGAAGCAAAGAGAAAATAATATGCTGGCAAGTGATGTAATCAATTTCAAGCAGGAAATCGAAGGGATACTGAAACTCAACGGACAAGCCTTGTTGGGTACGGATTCCATCGAGAAGTATAATTCGTTGTTGGCGCAGACCCATGCAGACATGCCTCAAGCGCCGACGTTGCCTACCGAAATTACCGCGAATACGATCCTTGTGGCGGAGCTGCTCCTGCGTCTGAACGATCTCTGGCTTGCCGTCAAGCCACCGGATCAATATGTCTCAGGGCAGTCTCGTCCTCAGTTCCCAGGAAATCCTCTCGATCCATCTCGTAACCCTTTCGGCCAAAGATGAACGACGCAATCTGATTGAATGTCCTTCGCAATAGGCGCGCATTCGAGCACAACGCTTGGGGAAATGGTGAGTTGATGTCGCAAAAGCCGTGCGAGACACAAAAGCCGTGTGAGATAAGATTTTACACCAACGGTCGTGCAAGTCTTTGATATGGCGGCTGGAGATGTGAAGCGGCTGTTGGAGGAGGGGTCTAGCTAGACGTCTCCCTTTTTTTGCCTTGGGCAGGTGAAAATTTTTCTATACACGGCAGTGAATTTACTATATAATGGATATGCTCCCGACCACCTGGCAACTCAGCGCCGCACACCGGAGCGCTAGCGAGACCGTTTCCTCACCAGCGTTTCTCTACAATAACGCCGAGGGAGCGCCTGGCGAAAGCGTCAGATGTTTTCATGCGAAAACACTCTACCGGCATTCAAATTGGAGACTTTCGAATGGCATACGAGCCGGATCTTAGGCAACAAATTGCCGAGTTGAAAATAATGGTAGAGCAGCACCAGGAGGGCCTCAAGCTAATTACCAAGGCTTTGGCGTACATTTCCTTAAAACTCAATATCGATGGCGATCCTGAAGACGAGGCTCGGATCCGCCAAATTATTTCTGAGGCGAAGAGTCAGCTTTAACCATACCATCGGATATAGGGTGGCGCCCCGCGCCGCCGCTTCGACTCTTCACCCTGTTGAAATTGATATTCATTTGCCTGCATGCTCAGTGTGCGCCATAACTGCGGCAATAAAGAGCTGAAAAGAACGGATAGGTTTTACGGTTAAAGGAGTCTCTGTTGGAACTGACTATCGACAATGATTTTCTAAGCGCGAACGCTCGCCTCCTGATAATTGAAGGCGAAATCGATGTCTACACATCCCCGAGCCTCAGGGAGCAAGTGAGCTCATTGGCCTTGACCGGCATTAATGATCTCGTGATTGATCTTGCCAAAGTGAAATTTCTCGACAGCACCGGGCTCGGCGTCTTGATTGGCGCCTTGAAGCGTATGCGCGAAGCGGGAGGCAATCTGTATTTGATCGCTCCTGCTGCGCGCATTCTGCGAATTTTCGAGATCACAGGACTCGATAAGAGCTTTGACATCTGCACTACTCTGGAAGAGGCCAAGACCAAAGTCAGTCCCGCCGTGGAAAACGCGTAAATTCTCCCCTGCTTTCTGGACAGCCGCACGCCGCTCGAAATACACCGCTACGCTGTAATCGACGTAATCAGCGTCAGACGTAGTAAACCTCACAGGAAACGCCGATGAGTTCCACCCCGCCTAACGTTCCGCCAGGCGCCGTCAGGTTCCGCGCCTGCACCGAGGACGAGATCGCACTTATGGCTCGGCGCGCGGTGCGCCGAGGCGGCCGGCGGGGCGACGCCAAATCCCATACTGCGATCGCCGTTCTGTTGATGGTTGGCAGCCTATGCCTGTTTCTCGGGCCTCAGAAGCAGGCGGTGGGGATCGGTCTGCTCGTCGTTGCGGCGACGCTTCTCCTGGTCACGATTGCCATCACGATACGCGATTTCACCGCTCCCGTCAATGGGGAGCTGCTCGCGGTCGAGAAAGAAAGACTGCGCCGTCTCCATCAGGGGAATTGCCCGTTTTGCCAAACAGCGATATTCGTCAATGCCAATGACAATCCTAAGTATTTGGACTGCCCCAACTGCCGAGGCGCACTGATCTTTAACGGCGGCTATGTCTCGCGCGGGTGAACAATGGGAAGAGCAGCCCCGTTGCGTAAGGACTGTTCACTCCCCTCATCTGCGTTGAATGGCCGTCATCATCGCTCCAATGATGATGCTAATGAAGAAAAGGCAAATGAATTCATTGATTGGCATGAGAAGCCCTACGCGCAGTTCGACTAGTTAGAACGAACCAGCCCATTGACTGATCAGCCAACGCACCGGCGTTTTCGTACCCGGCTGAAGCCACTGTACCATGAATACTGGTAGTTGTTAACATGAATGCTAACAATTGGTAAGAGGTAAGCCATTGAGGGACTGTTACACGAATGACTATTATGATAATAAAGAGCGTGACGTTGTCACGTTCAAGCTGTCGCTCGGCGACACAGACATAGTCAACGCAACGATATCACTGGGGGCGCTGCAAAACAACTTTAGGGGGAAGCAGATCTGATCGCTCCGTTTCCGGCAAATCGCGCACATATCGAGCGCAATTTTCCCTTTCCCGAACAGGAAGCGCAGCAACTCGCCTACGCGGCAGCCGCCAGCGGCGAACCATCTTCCAATGTGCGGCGCTAGGCTCGCCGCCGAAGGAATGAGATCGAGGGCCGAAGGGGCGAGACCGAGCGCCGACATAACTTTGCCCAGCGATCCATTATTGATAGATTGCTGGGCAAAGCTGTTTCTATTATGAGCACCTTATGTGAAGAGTTATTTCTTGGACTTCGCTTGCGAAAGGGCGCTGCCCGCCGCCGACTTCGAATCCTCCGCCGTGCGTCCATCGGTCAGCGTCTTGCTTGCCGCCGTGGCCGCCTTCGGATGCGTGCTTTTCTCGGGCGCGTCCACCTGGGAGAGCGCGCTGCCAGCCGCTGTTTTGGACTTATCACCCGTATCTTTGGAGTCGAGTGTTTCCGCTGCCGCCTTCGCCGCCTTGGAGCCTGTAGTTTTGCCTGCCATTTGCGCCTCCTGGTAATCGGGAACGAACGAGCTAACTGTCTCGATACCTATACCCGTATTGCTTCCTCGCCACACTTGCGAATTTAGGCAGGGCGCAGTCAGTGTTTGTCAGCGGCTTGATGGTACTGGCAATGTGCTGTCAACGCAGACTTTTGATGCTTACGGAAGTCGTTTGAGCACGGATAGTAATACTGATCCATATTCGGGGTATGGCGGGCAGAATGGTTATTATACTGACTGGGAAGCAGGTACGGCATCGGCGGCGCTTGCCTTGCTAACTTATCGTTACTATGACCCGGCTGTAGGACGCTTCCTTACCCGAGATCCCATGGGTTATAAAGGCGGTGCTAATGCATATGAATACGTTGGCGACGGTCCTACAAACAGCGATGATTCTATGGGAACCTCTGAATTCCCCATAATTTTGGGTGGGCCGGCCGGTGGATGTTTAGGAGCAATATTGGGTCTATCGGGCCTTAACAACGATCCTTGCAACGATGACTATAATCGTTGTATACGTGAATTAGACTGCTTGTCCGAAGTACTTGCGGCTACAGCAGCGGCAAGTGCAGTGGCATTTTGTGATGGATTGACAGATGGAGCGTGTACACTCGCGTCGCGAGTGATTTTGGCTGCGTAGAAGGGATCGTATCAGGCGCGTTGCATTGGGCTGCTGGACGGATTTGTTCTAAATTGAAGAAATGTCCTGACGATTCAGAAAAAAGAAGATGCCTGTGCATTTATCGGGGGATTGGCCGATACTGCACTTGGCTGCATAGATGGCTTCTTAGGAGCGCAACTGGACAATATGAAGGGATTGAATGAGCAAATAAAGAATGGACTAGAAGGGCTATTTGAATCCGCCTTTGCTTCTCTGGGATTATCTGGCGAAACGGCCTGTGATCAATCTTAGTACTATCGAGCTCACTCAGTAACTGAGTGAGCTCGATTTATTAATCGGAATGAGCATCTAGCGCCTTTCCTGACAATGCTTAGCTTCCGATTTATCTCATCAATAATTGGGCTCATCGTAATAAAACTATGTACGATATTTTTACAATTGCATCAGTGGCCGTTGTATTAGGTTATCCGCTTGTCGTAGTGTTGCTTGTATTGCCGAGTGTTAAATCGGGCAGTTGGCAAAGGAAGGCTACGGATAACTTTGCTTTTCGGCCTCCTTTAGCTATGAGACTTTTCCCAATATTCTGTAGTATATATTGCACTTTCCTTTCCGTTTTTGTGTATGGTGGCGCGCTCGTAGAGCGCCTTCTACAAAATCCTAATGCGGTTACTACTATCAGCTACATATTAGTCGGTCTCAATATATTGGCAGCTATCGTATTAAGCGTGGCGATGATGTGGTATCTCCCTGGCGTAAAGGAAATTTATCTAGATCCAGTCACGCGTAACTATAGATACATATGTGGCTCTGTTCTTCGTCCAAGTATGAGTTCTGGTGATTGGGACGATATTGAGGGAGTATTTATAAGACCATTCTCTAGCAGAAGATTCTATGGCGTTATAGTTGGAATATCGTTAAAATCCAAAGTGAATTCTCTTCCCACACTAGGAATATTCAGTTCACAAGAGTTAGCCAAGGCTTTTGCGGAAAATATGTGTAAAAATCTCAATTTACCATTAATTAATGGAGATACACACACTGTTAAGATTAGGCGAGTATCATAAATATTCTGATTTTCAGAATGCCTTTCTGAAAATCTTAGCAGCTATAATCTGCTTAATGGGGAATTTCGTTTCCGATCCTGAGCTTGCATTTTCTACGAAGGCGAGACATGCGCGCCAGACCCGAGTCACCCACAAGCGGGTGACTGTTCGGTGGGATGTATTTTAATCGGCGGTATCTCAATCTAAATTTGGATTGTTCGTGTTCAATAATGCATGATAAAGTAGGGGCGAAGCACGAATTCTGAATGCTGCCCCTCTTCAATTGAGCTACCTACGCTTTACTATAATCGTGCTTCGCAGTATAGCGCACCGTTCAGCGTCACACCAATCGGCCGGCAAACAGGATGTTCACTTAGGCGCCTCCTTTAACATGCAATTTTCCCCGCCGGAAAATCATGCAGGATACGCCCACGTCAGAACCGAACTCTAAGCGCACTGTCCCAAGGAACGCTTTTTCACACGATGTCCAATCCGTCCGTTACCAGCGCCGACATCGGCCGCCGCATCAAAGAGCGTCGCGAATACCTCGGGGTGACACAATCCGATATCGCTCAGGTGCTCGATGTCAGCCGGGTCAATGTGTCGAAGATCGAATCGGGACAGCCGATCAGCGCGGAGAGCTTGGGATCGGTCGCGAAGCTGCTGCGTGTGTCCGTCGGATACTTTTACGGTGAAGGTGAAGATACGGATGCCGGCGAAGCGGAAATCATTCAGCAGTATCGCGCTATGCCCAAATCGCTGAGGCCGATTGCGGTCGCCGTGGTCAAAGCCGTCCATGACGCCGGAGCGGACCCGGCAAAATAGTTTTGTTACGCGACGCGTAGCTCTGAGTGACGGCTTATCACAAGCGGTCATAGTTTTTCCCATTTTAGATGGGAAAAACGGAAAACCTTGAAAAGATGCTCAGGCGGTCATAGGGTGTTTATCAACCTATGGACGAGCCGCATTGAGATGAGAAGAACGCCAAAGCTATGTCTGCCTGTCTCTGAAACAAGAGGTCCTAGGTTCGAATCCTAGTCCGGCAGCCAATTACGATGAATGTAACCCGTCTTTCTATTATTGAAGGACGGGTTTCTTTTGTTATAAGCCGGCGAATGTATTGATCTACAGCGCCAACAGCATTATGGAACGCCTCGCTGTAGAAGTAAAACAGCCCGCCACGACAATGCCGGTAACGCGAACCGCTACCGAGACCGCCGACCGCGATGACCGATGTGAGCGAAGGTGATGGGAACGAGAGAGCCGGATTGCCACCACACTCAGTAGCGTCGGTGGAACGCGATACTTGTATGTTGCCGCCGTCGTCGCTGCGGAAGAAGCCCCGCGATGGTTAAAGCTTGAGACCACCTACATCGAGATTGCAGGCATCGCAGTTCAAGTCCGTGGTGGGCGCGATCAAAGAGGCGGAGCGCACTCCTTATAACTGAGAGTGATGAGGGGGGCTCGGTCAAGGCGTGGCGGCGGCATTGGCGAGGATTGGATGGCGAATGGACACTTACGGCGTCTGCAATGGTATATAGTCATCTAAAGTTCATCTTGAGCTTTAGATGGCTCCATCATTAATCAGCAGCAATCATCCTCTTCACCTGATGCAAAATCGGGATACGAGAATTGCCAGGGCCCAGCACGATCAGGTTATGCTCGGGTATTTTCTCCCCCTCCCCCCTCAAAAGCACTGCTTTCCACGACTACATTGTAAACAGGATCCCCTTCGTAGTGCATGCGAATTATGACTGCATTGGCGTCGTCAGGAAGTGGATTTTCTACAGTGTACAATTCATTCACCATTATATCTGAAAGCAAGCATTTGTCGATTCGAACCACTCGTTGCCCGCAACGGCCTTTCGACGTTTCTGTCAAAGTAACCACCCTCCCACGTTGAAGTGTCGTCTCTGACTCATTAGTGTCTCGTCGTGCGGGAAAAGCGTCGCGCGTTTGGGGCAATTGGAAAAATATTTCTGTGCAGGGCTGTGGATTTGCTGTAGAATGGCGGAAAAGATGCAAAGGATCGGGTAACCATGGAGATGAGTAATTCGGGAACAGTCACCGTACAAATCGATTGTGAGGTATGCGGCGGCGTCGGCGGGCGCACGCTCCACACGACGGGAGACTTTATCCCCTGCGGAGCGTGTCGAGGAACCAAGTTTCGTCCTGAAGAGATCAACTTAGGAAACTATCTCGCCGACATGTCTGCGAAAATCAGCATCCTCACCGCAAGGGTTATATCTCTTGAGACGGATTTAGCTTCCACGCGGCAAGAACTTGCGGGCCTGGATGCCACTCTTGTCAGATCATGGAGAGAAGTTGATCACTTAGAGGACGAAATGTCTACCACCTAAAGCTCAATTTGATCGGTAGGTCGGAATGGAGAAATCATGGCCGAAGCACAAACCGCGCTCGCGAACCTGGATCACTGGACACAGACCTTCGAGAACGTGACGGCCGACGCCCGGATCAGCGAGAAGGCGGAGCACGACGTAGCGCTCGTGGTGAAGGCCGGACGGGAAGCATGGGGGCGGTACGTGGCGGCGACCGGCGGCGAGCCTGACCCCGATGTGCGCGACCGGACGCCGGCGGCGTTCTTTGGGGCGTGAGCCTTCCCAGGCGGTCCAGCAGAACGCCTGCGCCAGCGGAGAGGATGTTTTGGCGGTGGGCGGGATAGAGTCAAGGCAGCAACGCTCGCCAGGCGCTTCTCGCGCTGTCAATCAAGGGCATCCAATATCATGATAACACTTTACACCTGGTTACCCACCCCTGTCACCGTTGTTCTGGAAGCGCATATACCACCGGACATCGGGCATTCCGCCCTGGATATTACGCACGAAGATGGCAGTAGCACTTATGTCAGCTTCTGGCCGGAAGTCGATGGTTTGATCGGACGCTTGACCTATCCGGTGAAGCCCAGGACGATCCGCAATCCCGTCAGCTACGAAATCGAGAGTGATCGGACACAGCCTTATATGCAGCGAAAAGCGGACTTCGAGGATACGGTCGTTGGGCTCGATAAGTTGCGCATCGCCGCTGGGTGGCAAAGCGTTCAGGATTTGCCATACGATTTGAAGCGCTGGAATTGCAGCAACGTCGTCCGATTGTTAATCCTCACATCGATGGACCCAGGGCAACTGGGACTGGTCTTGAAGGCTTCCGACTTCAAACTCGAAGATATGGAAGGCGGACGTTCGATAGATCTCCTGCGCGCGACCCTTTTGGAAGTCGCGGCGTCAAACTTGTTCGACTGCAAGCCCAACGACGTCCGACGTTTGGCGAAGGCGTTAGCAGCCGTCAATTGAGATCTTTCTTGGCGCCGCCGGAGCGGATGGCTTCCCTGAGGCTCCCGCGCGCGGGAGGGCAATTAACGCCCCAGACATGTCGAAGAAATCGACATGTCCCTAAAATGTGTCGACATTTTGCCGGTTTTTCGACAGATCGCTCCCCAAACCATATCTATCCGTCAATGGTTTCGTAAAATCTATACAATATATACATATCGTGTACAATTCTTACGGTGTAATCACACCATGAGCCACCAAGCGCGACGATGTGATTCAGTATATGCGATCCGTCCACGTCAGCAAAGGATCCAATCTGAGCGAGGGGCACCCACGTGTACCGCTCCTATCTGGACAATCTGGTGGCGACGGGCGATCTCAGCAAAGTCGGTAAGGGCATGTACGTGTTGCCCGGCGCCGAGCCCTCCCTCTACCGCAGCTTCGTCGAAGTGGCGGCGGCGATTCCTGGCTCCGTAATTGCCCTGACCAGCGCCCTGAGCTTCCACGACATCGGCGCACAGCTTCCCCGGGCCGTTTGGGTCGCATTCCCCCGGCAATCCCGGTCTTATGTGCCGGCCGGCGTTGAGACGTCGGTGGAAAGCGTCCGTATGGATCGCAAGGTTCTCAGCGATGGTGTGGAGGAGCATACGATCGAGGGGGTGACCGTTCGGATCCATTCGGCGGAGAAGACCCTGGCGGATTGCTTCAAGTACCTGGGGCGCGTCGGCCTGGACGAGACGCTGGAGGCGCTGAAAGACGCATGGAACAAAGACAAGCTCGACATGGACATGCTGTTTGAGTACGCCAGCCGTGATCGCGTTTGGAATAAGATGAAACCCTATATTGAGATGGCGTAGAAGCAATGACGCAGAATGTGGACTTCATGATGTGCGGCCATTACAGCCCAGATATCATCCAGTAGTGGACCCGGCAAAAAGAAGCCCCGTCTCCATTGGAGACGGGGGCTTCTTTGGTGTTATGATATTGACATCGGAGGAAGAGAACTTATTCCGCGTTGATCTGCTTCCGCCGCGCCGGAATCAATTTCCTGTAAAGATCACATACCGACATTGCGAATTACTGTGAAGGGCGATCAGCTCATGTGGGTCATTACTCTTGACGTCGGCGCGCTCAAGTGTGGATCGATAGAAAACGATCGGCGATCTCCTGGGGATGCGTTCGGAGCTTACAGTATAATTCACTTGGGCAAAACATGAAGATTATCGTTACGCTGCTGATTTTTCTGCTATTGCTCGCGCCCGTGAAATTTTTGAGTCTCTATTCTCAGCAGCATGTCAAAGTTCCGCCTTCGTCCGCGTCCACGGACGACCGATTTGAATACTACGTCCAGCATTTTCGATGCTCGTACCTGGACGCGAGCCAGGAAATGGTGGACTATAAGGCTTTGCTCCCGGAGGTTCGGTCCCAGCAGGATCGCGATGAACTGAACGCGTTGCATCGGAGTCATCTTCGTTACCTCAAAATGCTTGCCTCCCACTCTCGTCACTAACACTCACGTCAAAATGCAGGAGGTCGCGGGGACTGCGTTTACGGCAATGGCGCGCGACCAGCGCGGCCTCCCTGGCGGGAGGATTTTGATCGGCTTCTGGAGGATCACCGCTCGGGGATGACTGGCCTTGTCGTAAAATCCGGCGTGACGATGTCTTTCCGGCGAGAATGCGGTGACACTGACAGGCGCTCGATCCGGCCGGATCGATAAACGCACTCCACGAGGGTTCGCTGCGGGGCGTGCAGTTTGAAGTGGACATCCCACGCTTCGGGCCAGGCGGGCAGCAGAAGGATCTTGTTTCCGACAGGCTGGAGGAGCATGAGCTGAGTGGTCTCCAAAAGGTTGCCGCCGTGATTCTGGTCGGGCAGCCAATCGAAGTTCGGGCCCCAAGTGGCCGGCCAGCGGTGGGCCGGGTTTGAGTTGGCGCATTTGACCCGCAGGATGCGCGCGGCTTCGTCGGAAAGGCCCAGGATCGCTGCGCAGTTACCGTCGTATCCCCACCCGACGTCCAGATGGTTTACCCGCCGTGCGTAAGAGGCGCGGGCGATCTCCAGGTCGGGGCGGCCCACTCCATAGAGCCGGAAGGGCCATACCGCGTACATCTCCGGATTCTCAACGTTGGAGCGTTCCGGGCCGTATGTCTGCGCGGGGGCCAGGACGCGCCGTTTCGCTCCGTCCGCTTCGACTTCTTCGAGAGGGACGACCGGGGCGGCGGTTTTCATGTGGGCGAAGAACTTCCGCTGCGCCAGTGTGGTCAGGGAGTCGGGGAGGGCGCAGAGCCGGGCCGTAATCTCGTTCAGTCCCGCCGTGGTCGGCATGTCGTTGACGACGCCGGTTCGGAACGTCTCGATCGACTGCGCCGGATCCAGCCGCACTCGCCCCTGGGCGTCCTTGGCAAAGCGGGTGTCGAAGTAGGTCAATACCGAGACGGCCATGGGCAGCACGCGGTCCTTCAGGAAACGCTTGTCCTGGGTGTAGTCCCAGCGGTCCAGGAGGAGCGCGACCAGCTCCGGCCCTTGATTCCAGGCGTACCGCCACCAGGGGCTATCCACGTCTTGGGGATGCTTGCCTTTGCGATCCCAGCCATAGTCCGAGTTCGCGTATGTGCCCCACACCGTCATCGTCTCCGGAAAGTAACTGCCTTCCGCCCCGTGATAGAGGCGTGTCCGGGCTTCGGCGAGCGGGCGCGCCCGCTCGTAGAGCTGGAAGAACGGATCCATCATCTCGGCGTCGCCAGACGCGGGCATCGGGTGATACATGTGCCGGATGTTCTGATACCAGTGCGGGTCGCCCCATTGACGCCAGTCCGCGTTAAGCTCCTTGCCTTCCTTCTTCGGCTCGACGGTGAAGACGCCGCCATTGAACTTGATTGGGTAGACGCCTCGCCCCTGGCACGCCTGCATGTAACGCTGGAGCGTATATGCGCGCGTCACCGGGGAGCGTACCTCCGCGCCGGGGGAATCCGCGCCCCGATCGCCTCCCGCCACCACCCAGGAGCGGTCCCAATAGGCGCGCCACCAGGCTGACGTGCGCCGGAGCGCCGCTTCCCAATCGGCGGAGCGGCTGGCGGCTCCGCGCGCCGCCGCGATCCACTCCGCTGCGGTCTCGGTTTGCAGGCACGGGGCCGCCGCCCGCAGAGCGAAGGACCGGACGGGAGAGGGCGTGGCGAGGACATCGTCCCCGGTCGCCGTGAAGCCCGAGCCGGTCAGCCAGCCGCCGAATGTGCGGCGCCGGAGCGGGTCGGCGATCGCGTCGGACGCCGACTCCAGCGACTGCGTCCGCAGCGTCTCGCGGAATGCGGGGGATGTCTCGTTGCGGTGAAGCCAGGTCACGGCGTCGCGGGCGGCGGGCGGGAAGAGATCCGCGGATTCGACCAGCGGGAAAGGCGCTCCCAGCATCGTCCAGGCGGAATTCTTCTCCTCGTCGGTGGAGAGCGTCCGCACCTCCCGCCGCCAGCTCTCCACGCGCGCCTGCACTCGCACGGGCCCAGCCGCTTCCCCGACACAGTGAATCACCGGCTGCTCCGAATCGACAAACACCCGCAGAACGACCCGCCCCTCATTTTCCCCCGCCGAGATCTCACAGACTCCGTCGCGCAGACGCAGCGCTTGATGGAACGGAGCGCCGGCGGCGAATGGGCTGGGCGTGAGCGAGACGCGCACCTGGCCCACCTTGAGCAGGCGGGCGATCTCGCTGAAGGCGTCGCTGCGGCTAATGAGGAAGAGAAGATCGCCGCCTTCCTCCACCCAGAGGTTGATTCCCACCTCCCCATTCCCCAGCGGCATGGAGCCGGCCGAGTCTTTGCTGGGCGTCGTCCAGACGACATCGCTCTCCGCCGTCCAGTGCGTCGCCTCGGCGGTTTCGTTTGTGGCGCCCTGGGACATCAGCGCGGCTTCCGCGTCCTGGCCGAAGAGAAATGGGGCCGCCAGCATCGATCCAAGACTTGCCTTTAACAGATCTCGCCTGTTCATCATTGATCCTCCGGATTCCATTGTTCACATGCTCTCACTCGCGATTGTCGCTTTTGATTGTTGCTTTTCGTCTCTCGGGCGGGCTTGAAGAACGGCTGCGTTATCGTAGGAACGCCTCGTGAAGACCGCCGTCGATGGACAAGATCTGACCCGTGGTCTTGGCGAGTCGGCGCGACAGAAGCAAGAACACGGCCTCGGCCTGGTCGGCCGCCGTGATGGGCTCCTTGAGCAGGGTGCGGTCGGCGTAGAACTGGGCAAGCCGGTCGCGCAGAGTTTCGTCCGCTTCCTCCTCCGAATAGCCGACGCCGTATTTGATCAGGCTGGCGATCACCCGGTCGCGCGGGAACATCGCACTGCCCTGCACCACGGTGGCGGGGGCGACGCCGTTTACCCGAATGCGCGGCGCGAGCTCCATGGCCAGTTCGCGCACCAGATGGTTCGCAGCGGCCTTGCTGGCGTCGTAAGCAAAACTGCCTCGCTTCGCCACCACTCCATTCACCGATGTCATGAGCACCAGGCTGCCGCCGCTCAAATCCTGCGCGTCCCAGATGCGCCGCATCTCATCAGCGACAAGATAGCTTCCGGTGACATTCACCGCGAATGTCCGCGCCCACATCTCATCCGGAATATGCCCCGATGCATCCGGCGCGGCGACGATGCCGGCGGTGACCACCACCGAATCGACGCCGCCATAGGCAAGGATCGCCGTATCCAGAGCCGCGCGGATGCTGGCGCGGTCGGTAATATCGGCCCCAAGGCCAATCGCCGGGCCGCATCCCGAGATCCCGCTCCCCGCCACGCCGACGCCCATGCCGACCTGGGCGACGATCGCTTCGGAGGTGGCCCTGGCGGCCTGCGCGTCCCGGTCAATGGCGACGATATGCGCGCCCTCCGACGCGAGCCGGTATGCGACCTCTCGCCCGATGCCGCTGCCCGCGCCGACAACCGCGATGACTTGCCGCGCCAGCTCCTTCTCCGGCGGCATGCGCCGCAGCTTGGCCTCTTCCATTAGCCAGTATTCGATGTCGAAGGCTTCCTGAGCCGGCAGAGCTACATATTCGTCGATGGCTTCCGCGCCGCGCATCACCTCGACGGCGCAGTTGTAGAACTCGGCCGTGACGCGCGCCTCGCTCTTATCTTTCCCCCAGGCGATCATCCCCAGACCGGGTATGAGGATCACCGTTGGGTTCGGGTCGCGCATGGCGGGCGAATCGGGTCGCTTGCACGCCTGGTAGTAGGCCGAATAGTCTCGCCGGTACTGCGCCAGGCCCGCCGCCAGGCTCGCCTTCAGGGCCGCCGCGTCCTGCGTTTGGGGGTCCCAGGCGACGTACAGCGGCTTGATCTTGGTGCGCAGGAAATGGTCGGGACAGCTGGCGCCCAGAGCGGACAGGCGTGGCGCGTCGTGGCTGCTGATAAAGCGCAGGATCTGGTCGTCGTCCTGAACGGCGGCCACAAGGCGCTTGTTCTGGGATACTTGTCCGCGCAGCCACGGCAGGATCTGGGCGAACACCGCTGCGCGCCGTTCGGCGTCCAGGCTCTCGTATTTGGCCCCTCCAAATGTCCGCTCACCGCGATCGCGCGCCTCAATGTACCACGCGGCCTTTTCAATGATATCGAGCGTAAGGTGGTAACACTCCTTGTCATCATCCGCCCAATTGATCAGCCCGTGCTGGCCGAGGAGGACGCCTTTCGCGTCCGGGCGCTCGCGATGGATCTCCCGCAGCTTCAGGCCCAATTCCAGCCCAGGGCGCCGCCAGGGCGTGTGGAGGATATCATCGCCGTAAATCTCGCGGGTGAGCTGATCCGCATTACGGCTCGCCGCCACGGCGATCACGGCGTTCGGATGCATATGATCGATAAACTTTTTCGGGACGAACGCATGCAGCGGGGTGTCGATCGAGGCGGCTCGCGGGTTGAGATTGAAGGCGCAATGGGCGTACATCGCCGCCATTTGGTCCTCCGCGTCCGTTTCCGGACCGCGCGGCTCGATGGCTTCATACACCTGTTTCAAGGCGAGAACCTTGCTTTCATACAGCGATGCGAAGTTCTCACGCGTGCTGGTGCGCAGGTCGCCGCCAGACCCTTTCACCCAGAGCGTCTCCACGGCGTCCCCGGTGACCGGGTCCCGCTCCATGATCTTCGACGACGTGTTGCCGCCGCCTGTGTTGGTGATCCGCCCGTCGGCGCCCAGAAGATTCGAGCGGTAGACCAGGCGGTCCACCGGAGAAAGGAGGTCGGCCTGGGCGTCGTCCCAGAGATCCTGGACAAATTGAAAAGAACGTTCGGACATAGTGGCTAAGATGCTCCTTCGCGCTGGCAGTGCATGAATATGTTGTTAATTGTGGTTTAATGTGGATTATACACCAGGAATACAAAGATTGAGACTCGAAACGAGTCTTTGTTTTGAGAAAACCCAATATTTGCGAATTGATATGTGAGATATTCTTGACAGCGATGTGGGAATCTGTTATAGTGACAGCGTGCGAACCGCGGGATACGCCGGAGGGTTGCGCAGAAATCCGCGCTGGCGGCGCCGACGGGAGTAAGAGTGATATGTTAGCAGCAGAGCGTCAGCGAGAGATCGCGATCATCGTGGACCGGGAACGCGGTGTGCGCGTCTCGCAATTGGCGCAGCAGTTTCAGGTCGCCGACGAGACCATTCGACGGGACCTGGAGAAATTGGAGGCCGAAGGCAAGCTGGTGCGCAGCCACGGCGGCGCGATGGCGGCGCAGCATGGCGGGCGCGAGGCGACCAGCACCGAGCGCGCGGTGAGCTTCGTGCCGGAGAAAGCCGCCATCGCGCGCCGGGCCGTGGAGTGGATCGAGGAAGGGGACACCGTGATGGTGGACGCGAGCTCGACCGCGCTGCATCTCGTGCAGCTTATTCCCGATATTCCGCTCACCCTCTTGACCAACAGTCTTCAGGTTTGCAACGTGCTGGCCGAACGACGGCATATCCGTGTTGTGTGCACCGGCGGCACGCTCGCCCCCGCATCGCTCTCATTCCTTGGATCGCGCGCCGAGCAGATGCTGTCGGATTACCATGTCAACCATCTGTTCTTCTCATGCACCGGAATCGACTTTGAATTCGGCCTGAGCGACGTGAACGAGGCGCAGGCGACCATGAAACAGCGCATGCTGGCGATCTCGGATCACAACTATCTGCTGGTGAACAAAAGCAAATTTGGCGTCCGCTCCCTCCGGCGGTTCGGCAGCCTGAGCGACATCAAAACGGTGGTCACCGTGGAAGACCTCGATCCGGCGATTATCGCGGGACTGGCGAACTTCGGCATTGATGTCGCCATCGCCGCCAACAATTAGCGGAGACGCCATAACGCCGCCTGCCGTTTCATCGCGCGACAAGCGGCGTCCAGTCTCAACGAAGCACATGAATTTATTAGATTCTTTGGAGATTATCGCTATGCAAGACATTGTCCTCACTGACCTCCTGCAAACACTGCTGACGCTGTCCCACGATCTGGGAAACAGTGCGCACGAATGGTCGATCCTTGGCGAAGGCAACACCTCCGCGTGCGTCGACGCCGAGACATTCTTCGTGAAGGCCAGCGGCTCACAGCTCGCCGATCTTACCGCCGACCAGTTGGTCCGCGTGCGGCTGGAGCCGTTCCTGACAGCCATCACGTCGGGCGTCGCCTACAGCGACGAGGATACCGAAGCCATGCTTCAGGACGCCCGCGTGGATTCCGGCGCGCGCATGCCCAGCGTGGAGACGATGTTTCACGCCGACCTGCTCGGCTCGTTCGGCGCGCGGTTTGTCGGGCACACGCATGTCGCCAGCATCAATAGTCTGCTCTGCTCCGATGCCGGCTGGAGCGCCGTTCAGCAGGGCTATCTTTTTCCCGATGCGATCGTCGTCTGCGGGGTCGCCCCTTGTTTTGTGCCGTATGTCGATCCCGGCCTTGCTCTGGCGCGCGCCATTCATCAGGCCGTGGAATCCTATCGAAGCGACTACGGGGTCACTCCGAAAACGATCTATCTGCGCAGCCACGGATTGATCGCGCTCGGCGGCTCCGCGGCTGAAGTGCTGGCGATCACCCGAATGGCGGACAAGGCGGCGAAGATTATGATCGGCGCGCTCGCCTGCGGCGCTCCGCGATTTCTCGGCGCCGACGTCGTCGCGCGAATCTCCGGCCGCAAAGACGAGCACCTGCGCCAGCGCGCTCTTGGTCTGACCGTAACGGCGTAACGGAATCGACTCGAAAATACCATGGCTTACACAAATAGAACGATGACTAACACAACTCGAAACCCTATCTTCCAGGTCCGGCTCTCTGGATTTCTTCTCAAGGCGCTCTTCGCTATGCTGGCCCTGTGCCTCCCATGGACGGCGCGCGCCGTCGCGCCGCAGGGCGACGCCCCGTCTCCGCTGACGCTCTGGTATCTCCAGCCCGCCGCCGGGGGCATGAACGAGGCGCTGCCGATCGGCAACGGCCGGATGGGCGCATTGCTCTACGGCGGCGCCGCCGACGAAAGGATCGTCTTCAACGAAAGCAGCCTCTGGACCGGCGACAAAAATCCGGGCGGAGATTACGGCAAGATGGGGAGTTACCAGAAGTTCGGCGAGATCGATTTCGATCAGCCGGCGATCTACTCCGCGACCCACTATCGCCGCGATCTGGATCTCGCCAGCAGCACGGCGCATGTTCGCTACGACGCCAACGGCGTGACCTACCACCGCGAGTACTTCGCCAGCAACCCCGCCCAGGTGATCGTGGCCCGCTACACCGCCGATCGTCCGGGAGCGTATACGGGCGCCCTCTCGCTGGCGGGAGCGCATGACGAGAAGATCGCCGTGTCCGGCGCGCACCGGATGACGTTCTCCGGCAAGCTGTCCAATGGGATGGCGTACGAGGCGCAGCTCCAGGTCATCGTGGACGGCGGGACATCCAAGATCGACGGCTCCACGATCTCGATCGATCGCGCCAGCAGCGTCACCCTGATTCTGGGGGCCGCGACGAACTATGTCATGGACTACGCCCGGAATTACCAGGGCGGCGATCCGCACCCGGCCCTGACCCAGCAGGTCGACGCCGCGTCACAGTCGCCTTACGACACACTCCGGCGGCGGCACATCGCCGATTATGGAACCCTGTTTCAGCGGGTGAGCCTCGATTTGGGAAAGACCTCCTCGGATCGGCGCGCGCTGCCAACCGACGCCCGGAAAATTCTGGCGGGGCAGGGCGACGACCCGGAGCTGGAGCAGCTGCTGTATCAGTATGGGCGCTATCTGCTCCTTTCCTGCTCCCGGCCCGGCAGCCTGCCCTCCAATCTCCAGGGGATCTGGAACGACAGCAATACGCCGCCTTGGTCCAGCGACTACCACACCGACCTGAATATTGAGATGGATTACTGGCCCGTCGAAGTCGCCAACCTGCCGGAGTGCGCGGAGCCTCTCTTCGACCTCGTCGACAGCCAGATTCCCTCTTGGCGCGTACTGACGCAAGCCGATCCGGAGTACAAGCTGGCGTCCGGAGCGCAGCCGACGATGGGATGGGACACGCGTGCGTCGTTCAACGTCACCGGGGGCATGGGATGGCTGTGGATCAAAACGACCAACGCCTGGCTCCTTCAAAGCTACTGGGAGCATTACGCATTTACAGGGGATAAAGAATTTCTGAGGAAGCGGGCCTACCCGCTGATGAAAGAGATCTGTCAGTTTTGGGGGGCGGAGCTCAAGACGCTGCCCGATGGCCGCCTGGTCGTCCCGAACGGCTGGTCACCGGAGCACGGCTCGTTCGAGGACGGCGTCAGTTTCAATCAGGAGCTGGTCTGGGACCTCTTTACCAACGACATCGCCGCCAGCAAAGCGCTGGATATCGACGCCGACGATCGCGCCCGAATTGCCGCGCTGCGCGATAAGCTGCTCACTCCCAAGATCGGCCACTGGGGCCAGCTGCAAGAGTGGGTAGAGGATAAAGATGATCCCAACGACCATCACCGGCATACGTCGCACCTGATCGGCGTCTACCCCGGCCACGAATTCAGCGTGCAAGAAACCCCCGCGATCATGGACGCCGCGAAGGTCTCGCTGCTCCATCGCGGCAACATCGGCGATGTCACCGAGTGGGTCTACCCATGGCGCGCCGCGCAGTTCGCTCGGATGCGCGACGGCGATGGCGCCGATCGCCAATTGACGCAGTTCTTCGCCGCGCGCAATTCCTGTGTGAACCTGTTCGGCTTATTGGGCGACGTCACTCCGCCGGTCATGCAGATCGATGGCAACTTCGGCGTCACGGCCGCCATGTCCGAAATGCTCCTGCAAAGCCAGAACGACGGAATTGACCTGCTGCCGGCGCTCCCCATGTCCTGGCGGACCGGCTCCATCACTGGCCTGCGCGCACGCGGAGGCTTCGTCGTTGACGAATCCTGGCGCAGCGGCGCCCTGAAAAGCGTGACCGTACATAGCGCCGCGAGCGCCGCGCTCACACTGCGCTACAAGAGAAAATCCGTCGCGCTTACCTTCAAGCCCGGTCAAACGATCCGACTCGATGGAAGCCTGACACGTCAATGAGCCCGCAGCACAGCGGTTAAGACGCCGTGTTCAAATGAGAAGCGCCGCTTCTTAGCGCTTCGCGGCCTGATAGATTTCCTGTACTGGCTTCATTTCCGGAGTCTCATACCATGCCCGGAATAAGAGGATGTCGCCGTGGCGTACGGAATCGATCAGCTCGGCGCGGCGGGTGTCGAGCGGGCCGCCGGAGGTGTCGGTAGCGACGGAGATGACGGTGAAGGAGTCGGGGTAGATGCGGCGCACGGCGGCCGGAGTGGCCGCGATGTCTTGTTTGAGCTCGTCGTAGGGGGCGCCGTAGGCGTAGTAACGCGTTGTCTGCTGCTCCGGGATGAGCAGCACGTCCGGGTTGGCCGTGGCGGCGTCCTGAAAGAGCCGCGCGGGGAGCAGTTCGTAGGCCTTTTCATCGCTCGGGCTGGATCCAAGGTCGAAGTGGACGTTCGAATCGACGTAGAACAGCGTGCATCCCCAGCGCTTTTTGGCGTAGGCGATCTTGTCGTTCAGGTTGTAGAGGTGATCGGCCACCTGGACCTGCTCCGCGATATCGCCATAGAGAGTCTTCATGGGTTTCTGGGGCCGCAGGCAGACGCCGACGCGCAGGCCGGCGTCCCGGAACTTCTGGAAGAAGCGGTCCGCGACCGGATCCACCTCCGCCGGCAGATGGCGCGGATCGCCCACATAGCTCATCGCGTGCGGATACTCCTGTCCCTCAATATCCCAGATGATCACGCCCTGGGCGTCGGTCGCCTTCAGCAGTGGAATACAATGGTCCGCCAGATCGAGCAGGCGGGTTTGCAGCGCCTGCCGGCCTTCCGGCGTCGTAACATCCACCGCCGGGTCGTTGTTGAACCACCCGCGCGGGTTCTTGCCATTGCCGGGATGCGGTACGGTCACGCTCAGGTTGAGATAACCGATCGGGCGCCGATCCTTCCAGGTCAAATGGGACGGGTACGCGGCGGCGTACTTTCGGTAAACATCGGTCGCGAGGGTGTCCGGAGCGGCTCCCGCCGGCCCGGTCCGCAGCGACAGATGCAGATGCGCGGACTCACCGGGGTAGATCGGACGGTCGATGCGCGGCGACGCCATCCAGGCGCTGGGAAAGACCGCATCGCGATACGTCGCCGCCAGCAATGGGAACACGGAATCCGGCTTCTTCGGGTCTCCGGTCGGCAGGCCAAAGTACAGTGGCTGCGTCACATCGTCGTTCGCCGCCGCCAGCGCGCCGCTTCCGTACTCAACCCCCACCACGGTCGGCTTGTCTACATTCGAGCCGGTGCGCAGGCCATCCTCGAAACTCTTCACCCCGCCGGGAAACTTGAGCGTGAGAAGCTGAATCAGAACGCCGCTCAGGACATCCCCCGAATGGTTGCTGATGGCGATGTCGAAATTCACCCGCCCCGCCGCCGGCGTGGCCGTACAGCTGACGGCGCCCCAGTCATAGGCGCGGGTGACGCGTCGGGCTTTGGGATCGATGGTCTGTTTCCCGGTTCCCAGGGGCCGATTGACCGCCGTCCCGTCCGGCCGCGTGAAGAGGACGGTCTTGACATCGAAGCGTCCATCGCTCAGAAGCTCATCGCTCCCAGACTTCAGCGAGGCCAGCCCGTCATGACCGAACGCCGCCTGTACGGAGCGCGCGTTCCGCGCGGGCGGCTGCGCTCCCAAGCAGCGATGCGGCGCGCCGCTCAGCATCGTCGCGCCGGCAAACAATGTGCATAAGATCTGGGGAGACAGTTTCTGAAACAAATGGCCCATGGTTCGGTATTAGCCCTCGAATTGCTTCTCTGCTTGCAGTCTATGACTCTGACAGCAGAGTTCAATCATTATACTGTATCCACCGAATTAACACAAATGTCTTTTTGGATCTTGATTGCCCACTGCGTCGCGTGCGTTATCCTGGCGCGCGGCGGGTAGATTAAAGATACGAGTATGAAAACAACATTGTCGGCTCCGCCAGGCGGGTGGCTCGGCCACCTTCCCGCATTGCAGCGCGATCCGCTGGTGTTTCTTGCGGAGTGCGCGCGCGATTATGGGCCGGTTGCGCCGCTGCGCTTTCCCGCCATGTCCGCCCTGCTTCTGCTGGACGCGGACGATATCGAGCGGGTTCTGGTGACGGACCATCAGAACTTCGTGAAGCCGATTTGGCTGCGCACCGCCGCCGTCCGGCGTCTTCTTGGCGACGGCCTCGTCACCACGGACGGCGATGACTGGCGCCGCCAGCGCCGGCAGTGCCAGCCGGCGTTTCTTCCGCATCAGATTCCGGCGTATGGAGATACGTTCGCCGCGCTCACCGGCCGGATGCTGTCGCAGTGGCGGCGCGGACAAACTCGGGATGTGCAGAGCGATATGGCGCGCCTCACCCTGGAGATCGTTGCGCGGACGATGCTGGGCAGCGATATCGCGGCGCAGGCGGGAGAGATCGGGGAGGCCATGGATACCGTGATGGCCTGCTTCGGAGCGAAGCATCGCCTGTTCGGCCTCTTGCCGCTGCCGCCGTCCCGGCGTGAGGCCCGGGCGATCGGACGGCTGGACGCGCTTGTGGACGCGCTGATCGCGGAGTATCGAGCGGGAGGCGCTCACCAGAGCGATGCGCCATTGCTGGGCTCGCTGCTCAGCGATCCGGATCAGGACCCGGCGTACGTCCGCGAGCAAGTCAAGACATTTTTAGCCGCCGGCCATGAAAGCTCCGCCCTGGCGCTGACCTGGGCCTTCCTGCTGCTGGCGCGCCATCCCGGCGCCGACGCGCGTCTCGCGCGGGAGCTGGACAGCGTACTGGGAGGCCGAGCGCCTACGCAGCGCGATCTGCCCGACCTCCCGTATACGCTGGCCGTGGTGAAGGAGACCCTGCGACTGTATCCGCCGCTCTGGATGGTTGGCCGCACCGCCGTAAAAGACGGTGTGATTGGCGGATTCCCCGCGCCGCGCGGGGCGCTGATTCTGACAAGTCCCTGGGCCGTCCAGCGCAGCGCCCAATACTTTGCCGATCCCGATGCGTTTATTCCGGAGCGCTGGCTGGATGGGAGCCAGGCGCGCCTGCCCAAATACGCCTATTTCCCATTTGGCGGCGGCCCGCGCGTTTGTATCGGCCAGAACTTCGCCGTGATGGAGACGACCCTTTTGCTCGCGACCATCGCCGCGCGCTTTCGGCTGGAGGGCTCTCCCGATCAAGACATCTCTCCCTGGGCCACGATGACTCTGCGGCCGCCGCCGGGAATATTGATGCGTCTGGCGGAGCGTGGCGCGCCGCGTTCCGTGTCATAATGTGAGATCACACGATCGCCGACCGCAGAGCGTATTTCGGCCAACGACCCATGAACCCACCACCCATCCCCATTGCCGCCTACAGCGCCGTTTCCGCCGCAATCGTCGCGTTCATCGCTCTCTGGGTGAACTGCTTCGTCACGCTGAAGAACCAAAAGGACACGCACTTCTACGAAGCGCTCAAACGATTTGGCGACAAGGACAGCGAAGTGCTGCGCGCGAGCGCCGCCGGGCTGCTGGCGCAAATGGGGAGCGAGCGCGACTGGCTCCGCGCGCGCCGACCGTACTGGGAGATCGCCTTCAATCAGCTGCTGGTTGGGACACGGATCGAACGCAACGATGTCGTGCTCTCGTCGGTCATCTCCTCGCTCAAAGCGCTTGTCCGGTATCGGCGGCGCGTGGCGTTCGAGAATATCTTCAGCGTCCACATCGATCTGCAAAAGGATCTGGTCGATAAGCTCGCCCGGCACTACGCCTCCATGACCTACGGCCTGGGCGACGAGACGCCTGGGGACAACCGCGAGGATGTTTGGAGCGACTGGCTGTCGGAAGCGGCGAGCGTCACGCATCTGAAGAGCCAGGAGCTGCCGCGCTTGACTCGGGCGTTTCCGGATGTGTTCAAACATTCGCACCGGGACGCGACCCAGTTTTACCGGGCGATCCATGACGACCACCTGGCCTCGGCGAAGATCGACGCAATCAATGCGCTGGCGGACGCGGCGTGCCGGCTGCGCTGGAACCGTAATTTGCTGGAGGACACCATCAAGCACTTCGCCGGGAAGGATCTCGATCTGAAGTCCGCCTTTCTGCCGCGCGCCAACTTCGCCAAACAGAATTTGCAGGGCGTGGACTTTTCCTGCGCCCTGGTGGACGGCTCCCGTTTTGACGGCGCCGATCTGAGCCGGGCGAAGTTTTCGAACGCCTCCCTCTCGGGCTGTTCGTTTCAGTCCGCCAACTTGCAGTCCACGGACCTGACGAGCGCGGTTTTGCAGGATGCGGATTTGCAGGCGGCGGACCTCTCCGGCGCGAAGATCGTGGACGCGACTTTGAAAAACGCGGATATGACGGACGCGCTGCTGGACCGGATCCACGTCGCGGGCACGCACTGGTGGGAAGCAACATGTTCGGACGCGCCATCCCACGGAAAGCCCGGGAATGAGAAGCGCGTCTGGAGCGCCCTCTACCATGCTTCTGGAAAATGCCTGCCCCACGAAGCGGCGCGGCTCAATTCGTCCGTGAAAGCATTCGTGGAAACGATGCGATCGGAAGGATCGGTGAAGGCGGAAACGAAACCGGGAGTCAAAGAAGGGTAAGCGGGGACATCAACAATTATTGAAATGCTGTGTTTTGCCGGTGCAACTAAATTTGTTCCTGTGTGTCTGAGACAGTAAGAACCACAAGGGAGAAGACAAATTGAAACCACGCAACGCCGCACTTCTGATCGCACTCGTTTGTCTGGTGCTGACGGCGGGAATAATTGTCCATGGATATCAAGAGCGCCGCGCATCCGTAACGCCGTCCGTGTCTTCAGCGAATCCGATGCGGCTGTATACCCGCCGATTCCTGAAGCCGTATAATGAAGTCGTGGTCCCGGACGATGGGGACAAGCGCGCTTTGGCGCATATCGCCGCAAAGCGTTTGGAGCGGGAGCAAAAGATGCGGGAAGCCGTGGGGATGCGCCGCCTGCGTTTGATGAAGCCGATGAAACGGATTTTTGCCGAGCAGATTCCCTCTGGCGATCCTGCGGCGCATTCGGGCGACGTTCTCCTGAAGAGCGTTGAGCTAGCGACAAACGCCAACAAGCTCCAGCTCGGCGTTTTGCCCGTGCGGTGATGGTGTGTGAAGGCTTCCAAAGTCAGTGAAAGAGAGGGGTGTTCGGGAATGACCGATGAACTGGAAATGGACCTGAAGGCGGAGAACGCGCGGATGGCGGCGATGCTGGAGCGATACGCGGCGGCGCTGGAGGCGATCTGCGAGGAAAACTCTCTGGAGACATGTCGTTTCCTCGCCTCGGAGGCGCTCAAGGCGACCGCCCCGCACTCCCACGTCATCCCCGACGAAACTCATGCCCCGCACGCCGCCTATGTCGCGCAGGCGCTCAACGCGATCGACGCGCGGGTGGACGCCAGCGGTTAGCGGCTCCCGAAAGTTCTGAACGGGAAAGCCCTCGACGCCTGCGCGGCGTCGAGGGCTTTTTTGTCATGCGTTCGCGGGAGATCTCGATGGACTACGGGAGTCGTTCGAGGCGGAACTGCTGCTGCGCGTTTCCGTTGTCCGGGTACTGCTGGAGCGGGACATTGTTGCCCGTCTGGCCGCTCGGGATATCCCAGCTCATGCCGTCGTGCACGAAGTAGAACTTGTTGAGGCCGTTCGTCTTCGGAACGATGCGCACTTTCTGATCGCCGACGTTCGCGGTGTTGTAATCGTAGAGCTGAGTGTTGGCGGCGGCGGAGGTGGAGCCGTTCACCACGCAGAGCACGCGGCTGAGGGCGTTGAGGCTGGAGACCTTCAGATCGGCGCCGCCCACGCTTTCAAAGCGCCATTGGAACCAGGGGTTGCTTTCCCAGCTGTACTGGATGATCGGATTGCCGTTGGAGCTGCCGGAATTCTGGATGCAGACATACTTGCCGGCCGCCGTCCGGGCGTAGTAGTCGCCCCATGGCTGGAGCCGCCAGAGCTGGTTAGCCGTCGCGGTGTCCGCGTTCTGCTGCACCTTCGCGTCGTTGGTTGTCGCCGAGCCCGCCACTTCCAGGATCAGGCCGCTCTTCACGTTTTTGATCTTGAAGTATCCATTGCCGGCGTCGACCAGATCGAACTGCTGCGCCGGGTTGCCGCCGGTGTAGTCCCAGGCGTAAAGCTGCGCGCCCGGAGTCGTCAGATCCTGCTGGATGCAGGCGCACTTTCCGGTGACATAAGACGCGATGCGGAAGTGATCGCCATTTTCCGTGGGGGCGAGCGACCAGCGCTGGTTCGGGCCGTTCACATCGTAGGTCCACTGGTTGATGCGCGCGCCGTTGGTCGGATCGCCGCTGATCATGTCCAGCGGCATGCCGCTGTTTTTGTTGACGATCATGAAGAGGGGCGGGCTGGACGCCGGGCCGTCTGCGGGGAAGCTGGTGTTGTAGATCATCGAGCACTTCGCGGCGTCGGCGAAGTCCATCAGCACGGCGCCGAACTTGCCGCTGGTGTTCGCGGCGAAGTAGCTGGTGAGACGAGGATTGATGTTGTTGGAGACGTTCGGGATATTCGGGATTCCGAACGCTCCGCTTTGAACGCCGCTGGCGAAGTTGACGTAGAGCGTGTTCGGGCCGCCGTAGTGCGCTTCGCCGAGCACTTGCGAGATCTGTCCCCACTTCGTGTCATTGTTCGAGACGTTGTAGTTATCTTGAACGCGCAGATATCCGCCGGTGCTGAACGACGTATTGTCCGGCCAGTTCGAGGCGTCGATGCCCTTCGGCGTATTGCTGGCGCCAAATCGGCGGAACAAAACGATCTTGCCGCGCGCCTGATCCAGAGTCGGGATGCTCGACCCCAGGTACCATTTGCTCGGGTTCTTCGCGACATAAGAATCAAAGGTCTGTTCGAACGTGCGCGTGTCTCCGGAAGCCGTGTACTCCTCCTTAACGCTCATAATGACGGTTTCGCTGGGGTTGCTGTTCAAGAAACCGATAACCGCGTTCAGTACATCGTCAAAGTTCGCATTTTCGTAAACTTGTCCGTGATGAATGGCGAAGGCGTCGTTGATATGCCGGCACCGGATATCCATAAACCGGACGCCCGCGTTCAACTGGTCGCCGAAGCTCAGATTTTGACACTTCGCGGTCCCCGACACCGGCTCGGAGAGCGCTCCCGAGTCGTGAGTGCCGGGAATGGAGAATTGGGATAGGGGTAATGAGCCGTTCAGGCTGCTCATCCAGTTGTTTCCCGCAGCGTTGACGCTCAGTGGCGACGCCGCCAGCAGCAGACCGAGAATTCCACGCGTAATGAGTTTCATGTCTCTCCGTTTTCTGTGTAACACACATCAATGTGAGCTGGTCTTAGCGCTCCTCATGGGAGGCGCTTCCGGATTTGATCGAGCGCCCGCGCTTCCAAACGACCTGTCCGCGCGAACATCACTACTATAAGGCCATCGGACCAAACTGTCAAGCAAAAAATGCGCAATTCCTGGCGCCAAATTATGATCAATCGCCACGATGTTCGGATTGTCAAATCGATTGATCGGAAAGTTTGTCTGGCTGTTGTTCAAGGCCGCCTGTCTGGAATTATCGCAGGAAATTCCCGGCGCGATCCCGAAGTGAGCGGCGGCAAGTTCGACACGGAAGGGAAAACCTGCATCCATGAGAATAATGAATCGAGCTGACGGGCGGCGCGCCTTCGCGGACCAGGGAGTCCGGCGCGGTTTCGCCGCCGCGACGGTCGCCGTTCTGGTCCTGGCGCCGTGCGTCCACTCCGCGCTGGCGGCGTCCGTGGACCACGGCCGCCATCGAGGGCGGATCTTGCGTGAGGCTATCCTCGGCGGTTACGCGCTGCGCCCGCCGCGCGGGTTCTCGCTGCGCCAGAGTCCGGGAGCGACCGCGAACTATCAATGGACGGGGCCGCAGTACAACCCCGGCGCGGCGCCGTCACTCAACGCGCGCGTTTCGAGTCTCAGCAGTTCGCCGGGCGGCGCCGACGCGGTGCGCCAGCTAATCGCCTCCCTCCATCAGCGCCGGGCGTGGCGCAACTGGCGGCAATCCAACGGGGAAAATGTCGTGCTGGGCGGCGTGCGCTGCGCGCGGATGACGTGGTCGGGAACCGATCGGGGATATGATTTTGTCGGCGAGGTCGTCGCGCCGCTGGACGGCCGGGGCGGGCTCGTGCTCAATATCGAGGATCTGGCGGGGCATCCCACAACGTGGTCGCTTCTCCAGCGGTCGCTGCGTACGCTGCGAAGAAACGATCTGACATAATGTCGAGGGCGCGCCGGGGCAGAGAAACTGCTCCGGCGCATGAGTTATGATTACAGCGGTTTTTTGTCCTGAACGGTGCGCAGGACCACGCGCGTTTCCCCGGTCGGCCAGTCGCCGGGAACGTTCTCGAAGGCCGGCAGGTCGTCCGACGCCTCCGACTTGGGGATCATCACCATTTCCTGAATGTAAACGCGTCCCTCATCCACCGGCTCCTCGCGCTGCGGGTAGAGCACAAGCACGTGGGTTTCCCGCAAGTGATAGTTGTCGTAAAGAAACATCTCGCGCTGTCGGCGCATCGACGCCATGAATTGCTGGGCGAGATCGTCCGCTGCGCCGGCCTCATTCTTCGGCTCGCGGGGCTGCTCGTACGACGAGCCCGTCGCGAATTCCAACTGTTCTTCCATTTTTGCGCTCCTCATCCGAATGCGGCGATCGCATCCGAATCCGCCTTCACAGCGATCAATTCTCAAAAACGCTTCGGCGTCACCCTTCTATTTTACCTGCTGCGGGGCGCGCTTCGCTCCCAGCCAATCCGAGTGAGGAAAACAGTGTGTAAAGGAATCGCCTGTCTGATGCTGGGAGAAGAGGGGTGAGTGCTTGGCGGGGCGGAGGTCAAGGAGGCGCGATTTGCTGGCGGCGATGCGAGGCGCTCGGGCGCTGAATTCGCGTCGCCGCCGGCGAGGTTATGATGGTCGCGGTTTAGGGTAGCAGCCCAAGCTTGTTTGCCTGGTGAAATGCCTGTACCCGGTTTTTGACATTTAATTTCGTATAGACATTGGATAAGTGAAAATCGACCGTACGCTTGCTGAGAAACAGAGCTTCCGCGACTTCACGGCTCAATTTCCCCTGCATCACGTATTGTAAAATTTCTAGCTCACGTTTAGTTAAATCCATGGTTCCGTCTTAATCATCCTTAACTGGCGGTAGAATTAGGCCATGCCGGCCTTTCGGAATGTTATTTGGACGATGGAACTTCCTGTTACTCATACAGTCCAATTTTAATTGTGGCTTTTAGCACTGTTTTCATTAGATCTCACTTATCTTCGGCTCTGGGCGTCCGGGTATCATAATGGGCAAGATGGGTTTGCGGGCGCGGGAGAAATGAGATGAACGTCGCCGTGGTCGGCTCACGCGAGTTTGCGCCGATCGAGCTGGTATGGGAGTTTTTACGGGACTGGTCCGGGCCGGTCACACGGATCATCTCCGGCGGAGCGCGCGGGGTGGACACCGCGGCGGCGCGTTACGCGCGGGCGCATGGGATTCCGCTGACGGAGATCCGGGCGGATTGGAGTTTGGGACGGCGCGCGGGACCGCTGCGCAATCGCGAGATTGTCGCCGCCTGCGATCTCGTGCTGGCGTTCTGGGACGGATCGTCGCCGGGAACGCGCTCGACTCTGACCTTCGCCGAGGCGCAGGGCAAAGCCGCGTGGGTTATTCCCCAGAACGGCCTGGCTTACGAGTATCTGGGAGACGCTTCGCTCTTTTCCGCGCGGTTTCCAGGCTGATGGCGTGTTCAGCCCTTCTGCGCTTTGGCCTCCAGTTTTTCGATCCGCTTTTGCTGTTCCTGGAACGCATAGAGCAGAATCTCCACGGCTCGCTCACGCACGCGTTCGCGCGAGGGATAGCCCTCCAAGTTCAGGGCGGCGCGAGCCGCCTCCGTCAAGTTCCGAGGCTCCATCGTGCCGGCCACGATGGAGAGCGCCGTCGTCAGCGTCTCAGCTGTCACAAAAATCCACCCTTACTGCGCCGGAAGTGCAGTGGCCGCGCATATCTATGATGATCGGCGCAATAGCGCCGCTTAATTAGACCGTAAATTCTTTGTTTTTTCGAGGAACCAATTGGACGGAGCCGCCGTCAGAGCTGTACTATGAATGAACCAAATCCAGATGCGCAGCTTTGCGCCACACGAGAAGCGGTCGAAAAATGGCTGACGCTGCATGGTGAGTTTTGGGATGGAGATCAAAACCTGACCGCGAACAACCTGACTCTCTGGGCGATCTCGTTCCTGCGAATCACCAAAGATGAGGCGCAGGCCGCCGAGGATCGTCTGAAGCGGGAGGGGGCCAGGGCGGCGTTTACGCGAATCCAGGATGTCGCGGAGCGCGCGGCGGCCCGAGCGCCCGAGATCGATTACGATCATTTGCTGGCGACTTCGTTTCAGATGGAAATGACACGGATGAACGAGCAGGGCTAACCCCTCAAGCGTCGTCTTCGGAGAATGGATGATCGCCAAAATACGCCCCGCGCTATGGCCCGATGACCTTGCCGCGATTGGCGAGCTGGACCGTTCGTTTGTGACGGACCGCCTCTACCGTCCCCGGCGCGGCGAGCTGTCTTTTCAGCTTGTCGAAGAGACTGCGGCGTCGCCGATCCATAAAGTCTACGCGCTGGATCTGGAGGAGCGCGCGATGTGGGACTGCGCCCTTGTGGCGGAGGATCGCCAGGGCGTGATGGGGTTCGCGGCGGCCCAGGTCGCCGCCTGGAACCGGCGCGTCGTGATCCAGCATCTGTATGTCGCGTCCCGCGCCCGGGGCAAGGGCGCCGGAACTCAGCTTCTGGACGGCCTCGAATCCTTCGCTCGCGCTGTCTCCGCCCGCTGCTTGTGGCTGGAGACCCAGAATATCAATCACCCCGCCATTCAATTCTACCGCCGTGCAGGCTTTCAATTCTGCGGGTACGACGACAGCCTTTATGATCCCGCCTCCTTGGAGCAAGAGGAGATTGCTTTGTACTTTCAGCGGCCGATCTCTCAAAAATAAGTGAATCGTTACTCCGGCTCCCAGCGCCAAGTCATGGTATACTGACTGAGCTGGCGTGAATGCTTTCATAGGTTCCCGCCGCATGAGGTGTGAACTTGCAGGCGCCAAAACCCCCCACGGAAGCAGAACGGCTCGCCGCTCTCGCTCGATACGAGATTCTCGACTCCTCGCCCGAAGAAGAATTTGAAGAAGTGACCCGGCTGGCGGCGCGCCTGTGCAATGCGCCGATCGCCCTGATCAGTTTGGTCGATCACGCCCGGCAGTGGTTTCTGTCGGAAGTGGGCATGGGCGTGCGGGAAACGCCGCTCAATATGTCCATCTGCGCGCACGCCATTCTGGAGCCGGATGTCCTGGTGGTGCCCGACACCCGCGAGGATGCGCGTTTCGCCGACAACCCGCTGGTGACCGGAGACCCGCATCTGCGGTTTTACGCGGGCGCTCTGCTCGAAACCGACGATGGGCATGCGCTCGGAACGCTGTGCGTCTTAGACTACAAAACACGGGGGCTGACGGACGAGCAAAAAGATGTTCTGCGCCTGCTTTCAGGTCAGGTGATGAAGCAGCTGGAGCTGCGCCGTCTGGTGCGCCAGCAGGCGCAGGCCATCGCCGAGAAGGAAGAAGCGCGCGTGATGCTGGACGCCGCGTACGCGCACGAAAAGCAGATCGCCGTCACCCTCCAGCGTTCGCTTCTGATGGACGTGGCCGACCGGACATTTCCCGGCCTGGATGTCGCCGCGCTTTACGAGGCCGCGTGGAGCGAAGCGGATGTCGGCGGTGATTTCTACGATCTCTTCACGCTGAGCGCGGACGAAGTCGCGATGGTGGTGGGCGATGTGGCGGGCAAGGGCCTGGGCGCGGCGGCGCGGACGGCGGAGGTCAAATACGCGCTCCGCGCGTTCCATCAGGAGTATCCCGACCCCGCGCGGACGCTCACCCGTCTCAACAACTTCATCTGCCAGTTTCACGACTACTCGACGGAAGCCGAGCCCCGGTTCGTGGTCCTCTTGCTGGGCGTCATCAATATCCATACGGGAGTAACCACGCTGGCCTTCGCGGGCGCCGAACCGCCGATCCTGCTGCGTGAAGACGGCGCCGTCGAGATCATCACCGGCGTCGGCTACCCCCTCGGAATCTTCGCGGGAACCGACTACGAAACCACCGTGATTCACCTCGCTCCCGGCGACACCCTTCTCATGGCGACGGACGGTCTGACGGACGCTCGCCACGACGGCGAGTTTTTGGGGCAGAACGGCCTGGCGAACTTCATCGTCCAGGCGCGCGGCGCCGCCACACTGAAGGGCCTGGGACAGCGCGTCGTCGATCTCGCCAAAGAGTTCGCCGGCGGCCCCATGCGCGACGACATGTGCCTGCTGCTCGCGCGGCGGACGTCGCAGTAACCCCTCTCACACTTCCCTGCCTACCCTATATGAAGTCCCTCCCTGAGAAGGTCATTTTTAGAAAAGTCGCAGGCCGCCTAACCGGCGGCTTTTTGTCAGCCGCCCACAACCGCAAAGTAATGGGCGAAGAACGTCTCCGGCGATACCTCGGACGCCAGGTAGTGCGGGCCGTGGCCGTACGATTGGACTAGGGTCTGTCCCGTGGCGTAAGGGCTGACCAGTTCGACGAGGACTTTTCCGGTGACTGTTTCGCAGAGGGAGGGTTCGAAGATCAGGGCGGCGGCGAGTGGATCGTGGAAGGTGGAGATGGGGCTGTTCTTGAACCAGATATCAGCCATGGCGGCGACGGGGGCGAGGACGCCGGCGGCGGCGGTGAAGCGGCGGCGGCATTCGTCGGCGGGCATCGTGCATTGGGTTGTGACGTCGAGGCCGACGGCGGTGATGCGCGGAACGGGCGCGGCGAAGACCATCGCGGCGGCGTGCGGGTCGCACAGGATATTCCATTCGCACGGCTCCGAGCCATGGTGAGTGTTCCGAAAGTACTGGCCGCCCATGAGCGTGAGCTGCTTGAGCAGAGCGGGAATCTCGGGGTCCAGCGCGAACAGCAGGGCGATATTCGTGAGCGGGCCGATGGCGAGCAGCGTCACTTCGCCGGGACGCGCGCGGATTGTCTCGCGCAGGAACGCGATCGCCGTGTTTTCGCGGCCAAACGTTTCATGCGCCCAGGCGCCCCCTTCGAGCGCGGCGGTTTGCGGCGCGTGCGGCTGGCGCGGCGCCGCCAGGAGCGGGGCCTCCACGCCGACATGAATCGGGATGTCCGTGCGTCCGCCCGCCCGGCAGATCGCGTCGGCCAGGGACGCGCGCTTTTCAGGCTCGCCGGTGACGGTGGTAATCCCCAATAGTTCGCAGCGCGGCTGACGCAGGAGATACGCGAGCGCGACGGCGTCGTCGATGTCGGAGCCGAGATCGGTGTCGAGCAGGATCGGTAGGGTTTGCATGGGGCGCTATTGGCTCATCACGACCGGTTTTCCTTCCCAGCATCGCCTTGACATCCGTAAAATCCATCGAGTATTATAAAGATATATCTTTATAATACTCGATATAGAAGTGAGCGACATGAAAGACCAGCAGCATCTCGACGGCGATCAGGGCGGACGCGGGCGGCATGGCGGGCGCTGCGGCGCCGGCGGGCCGGGGCGGCGCGGGGAGCGGATGGAGCGCGGCTCGCTGCGCTTCGTGCTGCTGGACGCCCTGCGCGACGGGCCGCGCCATGGTTATGAGATTATCAAGGCGATGGAGGAGCGGACGCATGGGCAGTGGTCGCCGAGCGCGGGGGCGGTCTATCCGGCGCTGCAATATCTGAACGACCTGGATCTGGTGAGGGCGGCGGCCGACGGCGACCGGCGCGTTTACGAGCTGACGGCGGCGGGCCGCGCCGAGCTGGAGACGCAGGCGGATCGGGTGGAGGGGTTCTGGACACGCTTCGCGGCGGAAGCGCCGTCGCCGTCCAGCCAGCACGAAGTCGGGTTTCTTCAGGAAGAACTGGAAGATCTGTCGCGGACGATCTGGCGTGGCTTGCGAGAGGCCATCGGCAGTGGGGACCGGGAAGCGATCCGCCGGGTGCGCGCCGTGGTCGAGCGCTCGCGCAATGAGATCCGAGATCTGATCGCCGCCGGCGGCAATGAGGTCCCTGGACCCGACGCGGAGAGAAAGTAGGCGTTTATGCGCGCGCTCCGAAAACTGGGAAGCTTTTTGAAGCCCTACTGGCGCTGGGCGGCGCTCGCGCCGCTGATGATGGCGCTGGAGGTCGCGATGGACCTGATGCAGCCGCGTCTGGTGCAGCGGATGGTCGATCAAGGCATCGCGCACTCGGATATGGCGCTCGTGCTGCATACGGGCGCCTTGCAGGTCGCCTGCGCCGTCATCGGGATGTTCGCGGGCATGGGCTGCACTTACTTCGCGGTGCTGGCGGGCCAGGGGTTCGGCGCGGACCTGCGCGAGCGGCTCTTTGGGAAGATCCAATCGCTGTCGTTCGGAAATCTGGACCACCTGGACACCGGCTCGCTGATCACGCGGCTGACCAACGACGTCACGCAGGTGCAGGAAGTCGTCATGATGGTGCTGCGCATCATGGTGCGCGTCCCGCTGCTGCTGGTGGGAAGCTTGATCATGGGCGTGCTGACGAGCCCGCGCCTGTCGCTGCTCTTTTTGATCTTAATTCCGGTGATTTCGGCGGCGCTGGCGGCGATCATCCGCAAGACTTCCCCGCTGTACAGCCAGGTGCAGAAGCGGCTGGATGCGCTCAATACGGTGCTTCAGGAGAATCTGTCGGGCGTGCGCGTGGTCAAAGCCTTCGCCCGCTCCCAGCACGAAGAACGGCGTTTCGCGGATGCGAACGACCAATTGATGACGCAGAATATCACGGCGGCGCGCCTGGGCGCGCTGACCATGCCGGTCGTTATGCTCACCCTGAACTTCGGCGTGGTCGCGGCGCTCTGGTTCGGCGGCGCGCAGGTGGACGCCGGGCAGCTGCGCATCGGTCAGGTCATCGCCTTTATCAACTATTTGATGCAGACTTTGGTCTCCCTGACGATGGCGAGCATGCTGATCCTGCGCTTTTCGCGCGGCGAGGCGTCGGCCCTGCGCATCGAAGAAGTGCTGGACAGCGTCCCCGCCATCCAGCCGGCGCCAAACGCGATCACGCTCGCTCAAACGCGCGGGCGGATCGTCTTTGAAGACGTGCGCTTTGCGTATGACGGCCAGGACCACGATCCCGTGCTGACCGGAGTCTCCTTCACGGCGGAGCCGGGACAGACGGTGGCGATCCTTGGCGCGACCGGCGCCGGCAAATCGAGCCTGGTGAACCTGGTCCCGCGCTTCTACGATGTCGCCGGCGGCCGCGTCACGATCGATGGGCAGGATGTCCGGTCGCTGAGTGAAAAGTCCCTGCGCGGCCATGTCGGGATCGCGCTGCAAGAATCGGTTCTCTTCAGCGGCTCCATTCGCGATAACATCAAATACGGACGCCCCGAGGCAAGCGATGACGACGTCGTCGCGGCGGCGAAGATGGCGCAGGCGCACGACTTTATCATGGGGTTCCCCGAAGGGTATGACACGGTGGTGGGCCAGCGCGGCGTCAACCTCTCCGGCGGACAGAAGCAGCGCATCGCCATCGCCCGCGTGCTGGCGACCGGCGCGGATATCCTGATCCTGGACGACAGCACCAGCGCCGTCGATGTTCAGACGGAGGCGCGGATTCAGCAGGCGCTGGCGGAGCATCGTGAGGGCCGAACGAGCCTGGTCGTAGCCCAGCGGATCAGCACCGTGCTCGGCGCCGATAAGATCCTCGTGCTCGATGACGGCCGGATCGCCGCCGAGGGGACGCACCGCGAGCTGCTGACCTCCAGTCCGATCTACCGGGAGATCTATGAATCGCAGATGGAAAACGGAGTAATCACGGATGGCGGAGAATAAGGCTCAGAAAGAAGACGCGGCGCCCCCGCCGCTGATGGGGCGGGGCTTCGGGCCGGGCGCGCGGATGATGGGCAAGGTCGAAAAGGCCAAGGACCGGCGCGGCGTCCTGCGCCGACTCTGGGGATACCTGCGCCACCAGCGCGCCGCGCTGATCGCCACGGCGGTCATGGTCGCCGCCAGCGTCTTCCTGAACCTGGCGGGACCGTTTCTGCTTGGCCGCGCCATCGATAAGTACATCCTGCGCCGCGATCTGCACGGACTCGCGCATCTTTGCGTGCTGATGCTGATCGTCTACGCCGCCAACTCCCTGCTGACCTGGCTTCAAAGCTACATCATGGCCGGCGCGTCTCAGCGCACCGTCCGCGAGATCCGAAAAGATCTGTTCGCGCGTCTCCAGCATCTGCCGCTGGGCTTTTTTGATCGGAGGCCGAACGGCGAGTTGATGAGCCGACTGACCAACGACGTCGAGAATATCAATCAGGTGCTTTCGGACAGCGTGACGCAGATCGTCTCCGGCGTTCTGAACACCGTCGGCGTGACGGTGGCGATGCTGCTGCTCAATGTCCAGCTCACCGCCGTGACTCTCATCACAATCACGACCATCACCGTGGCGCTGAACCGCTGGGTCGCCACCCGAACGCGCGCGCAGTTTCGATTGCAGCAGGCGGCGCTGGGCAAATTGAATGGATTTATCGAAGAGACCATCACCGCGCAGCGCGTCGTCAAGGCGTACCATCAGGAGCCGGCGGTGATCACCGAATTCGCCGCCTCCAATCGGGAGCTGCGCCAGGCGGCGACGCGCGCTTAGATCTTCTCCGGATATGTCGGCCCCGTGATGAACTTCGTCAGCAACCTCGGCTTGGCGATCGTCGCGGGCGTCGGCGGCGTCCTCGCCGTGCGCGGCGCGATTACCGTCGGCGCGATCGCGACATTCATCAATTACACCCGCCAGTTCGGGCGGCCCCTCAACGATATCGCGAACCTGTACAACTCGATCCAATCCGCGATGGCGGGCGCCGAGCGCGTCTTTGAGATCATCGATGAACCCATGGAAGTCGACGCGCCCGACGCCCGCCCGCTCGCCCAGATCCAGGGCGAAGTCGTGTTCGACGACGTCAGTTTCTCCTATGTCCCCGGCGCGCCCGTCCTGAAGAACGTCTCCCTGGATGCGCGGCCGGGCCAGGTCATCGCGCTGATCGGACCGACCGGCGCCGGCAAGACGACGATCGTCAACCTGCTGACCCGCTTCTATGAGATCGATTCCGGACGCATTACGATCGACGGTCAGGATATCCGCAAAATCAAAAAAGAGGACCTGCGCCGCCAGCTCGGCATCGTCCTGCAAGATACGTTTCTCTTCACCGGGACCGTCCGCGACAACATCAAATACGGCCGCCTGGAAGCCACGAACGACGAAGTGACGGCGGCGGCGAAGCTCGCCAACGCCGACGTCTTTATCCGCCGCCTGCCCGGCGCCTACGACACCGTGCTGTCCGAGCGAGGCGGCAATCTCAGCCAGGGCCAGCGCCAGCTTCTCGCCATCGCCCGCGCGATCCTCGCCGATCCGCGCATCCTGATCCTCGACGAAGCCACCAGCAGCGTCGACACCCGCACCGAGAAGCACATCCAGGAGGCGATGCTGCGACTCATGCATGGCCGCACCAGCTTCGTCATCGCCCACCGCCTGAGCACGATCCGGGAAGCGGACCAGATCCTCGTGATCAACCGGGGCGAGATCATCGAGCGCGGGAACCACGTCGAGCTGGTGGCGCAAAACGGATTCTACGCACGCCTCAGCGCCAACCAGTTCCAGGCTACGGCCGATGACGCGCCGCCCGTCTCGCTCGTCAAATAATTTTCACGCTCGCCGAAATCCTCCCAACTTTCCCCTCCGAACCCGCGATCTTATGAGTATCGGACAGTCGCGGGAAGACGCGCGCCGAGAAAAATCGCATCGCGCGATAATTATCATAAAAAATTAGAAAAAAAGCGGTTTATTCATGAAGGTTGCTTCGATCAGGCTGATCGAAGTCATTAAATACGATTGGCGCGGCCGATCGTAATTCGCTGGATCTTTGCAACCATTGCTCACCAGGAGTTGCTCCCTTGAAGCCCAATAACGCTGTCGCTCTGATTATGCTCTGCTGCCTTCTGGCGGCGGGCGGCTCCATTGTTCACAACTATTCCGAGGCTCACGCCGCCGCATCGGGACGCGCCACGCCTCCGCCGTCGCCTTTTCCGGAGTTGTCGCGGAAGTTTTGCTCGGCCTCCTATCTGGAGTGCCCGCAGCAGGAGGAGTGCGAGTATATGGCGCTGTTCGAGCAGGCGAAGGAAGAGAAGAACCTTTATCGCATCCACGCGCTGCAAGCGGCGCACCGCCAGCATCTCGTGAGTTCCAAAAAGGCGTACGCCGCCTATATGACGGCGCATGGCCATCTCCCGGTATTTTACCGTAACAGGACAAAGGGCAATTTTCAGATGCTGAAGCGTTTGTGCATTATGCGTCCCGAAAAACGGCTGCGCGCCGACTAGGGACGTGGATGCGGCGCGCAGAGTAGGCGCGAAACCTCCGTCGCCGCCGGGATCGGCGGCGACGGAGGTTGAGGAGCGATCAGAAACCGTCGCCCGTATTCGCCTGCGCGGCCGCGAGCGCGTTGGAGAGGTTGTTGTTGTTGGGAATCGTATTGTTTACGTTCCACATGTTGACCGTCGGCGTCAGCGTCGCCGTCGGCTTCATGGACTTGGCGTGATAATCGGCGAACAGGAAGTTGGTTTGGCCGGTGTGGCCCTGCATACGCATGTCGTTATCATCAGTCCAGAACTCCGGGTCGGCGCGCGGCGTCGCTCCGGCGGCGCGCGTTTCTCCGACGGCGATGGTCGTCGCCGGCGAAACGAGCTGTGCGATCGCCGCCGGCGCGGGATCCAAGCCGGGGACGCCGGGCACGAAGTACGGCATCACCACAGGGCCGCCAAAGAAGCTGGCCGCGCCATTGATGTCGCTGCCGCCGACGCAGACATATGAAACGGGGATCGCCGGATAGCCGCGATCGGTGTTCGGGGTGTTGTTGATGGTCACATTCGCCGGGTTATCGGGACACTTGAAGACCTGCGTGCTCTTGACGTAAGAGTAGATGGCGGCCTGCCACGGCGCGGGGCCGCCCGCAATGCCGTCTATCCGCGCATAAGGCAGCGTCTCATCGAAATCCTGCGAGTACTGGGCAAGTCCCAATCCGATCTGCTTCAAATTGGAAATGCAGGAGATCTGGCGGGCCTTTTCACGCGCTTTGGCGAAGACCGGAAACAGAATTGCGGCAAGAATCGCGATGATAGCGATGACGACGAGGAGTTCGATCAGAGTGAAGCCTTGGACGGATATTGTGCGCTTTGAGTGAGAAGAGTGATGCATGAAGATAACCTTTCGTGCGGCCTCACTGGCTGCTCGGAGAAAAACGCAACTTGTTGCGCTCTGCGTCGCGAATAAAAACCGACTTCGAGAAATCGAGTCGGATGGATGTACGACCTCCGAAAGACCAATGTAACGAGTTTATCGATATAAATTGATAAACCTGTTTTTATTATAAGACGCATCCGTCAATCTGTCAAGCATTTCCAAAAATCCCCGAAACGGGGCGGAGCCTGAGGCTCGATGGGGGAATGACGGGAGGTTTCTCCTTGCTGCGTATTGTCCGACAATCATTGGCCCGCGCGCCGCCGGTGGGTTGTTGGGCGGCGCGCCGGCCAGAGATTTTGAGAGCGCCGTTATGGATGGGCGATGGCGGCGGAGGCCATCGCCGCCGCGTTGTTTGTCGTCGAGCCGTGAATCGTCAGCATCTCATTGAGTTTGTCCGGCCGCGATGGGTTCGCCAGCAGGCCGATCCGGACGGTGACGGGATGCGCCTTCGCGGGATTGGCGCACGTCAGCACGAGCTGAAGCTTTTTGCTGGCGCTGGGCCACAGCCGCTGGTCTTTGAGGAAGGCGAAGCCGTCCTTTTCGGCGACCGCCTCCGTAATGTCCTTGCCTCCCATTCGGAAGCCCACGGTCCATTGACGCCCGGGATCGTCGATCTCGGCGCGCAGGACCGGGCTCAGGTCCAGCCACTGGCTTTCATTGCGCAGAGTCAGATCGATCACCCGTGTCGCCGCGCGGCGGCCGTTCGCCAAGCGGGTCGTCGGCACGTAGAGATCCGCTTCCGTGCGCTCCAGCGGCGTCGTTCCCGTGGCGGCCATCTGGGCGCGGGCCGACGCGGAGAGGGTGGTCGGCGCGGAGCATGTGCGCAGGCCGCGCGTGTTGGGGAGCGTGAGGCGCGCCCAGTGCGCGGGGTCGGTGACGTGGTGGATCAGCCAGTAGGCGACGCCGGTCGTCGTGTTGGCCGCCGAGCCGTCGGAGTTCGATTCAGGCAGGGTCGGGGTCTGCGTGTCGTACGCGTAGTCCGCCCAAATCTCGGGCGTCGCCCCCTGGTTTTCATGGTACCGGATACACTGCTGGGCCGCGGACAGCCACTGAGCGGCGGGTAGGTCTCCCGGAGAAACCATCACCATCGACAGCTTACCAAGATTGCGCGCGTATTTGACGACGGACACGCTGCCCTGCTGCATCTGTCCGTTATTGCTGACCCACAGGTCCATCGGTCCATCCGTGGACTGTCCCTCCGTGCGCCCAATGTCGTTGCGGATAGAAGGGTTATTCTGGACATTCTGGTTGATGTCGCCGCCAAACAGCCAGGGGCCGTTCTGCGCGAGGCATGGGCGGATCGCCCCGCTCGGAAGGCCAAGGGTTCGGCACTGGCTGAGCTTGTCGTTGTCGACGCCATAGTTGAGGCTGGTGTAGGTAATGTTGAAGCCGGCATTCAGCAGTTCGTTCATCTCCTGGGCTTCGGTCGAGAGCGTGTACTGGCCGCCGTTGGGGAAGCCGCCCAGGCCCGTGTAGCGCGAATCCGATTCGAAGTACGCGTTTTTATGCGTCATCAGCGGCGCGAGCTGGCTGCACATCGCGCCGGGATTCCCCACCGTGGGAAGAAGCTGGATGAAGTTGGCGTAGAAGCCGTCCACATTGGCGCGAACGTAAGTCCACTGGCTGGGGCTGTTGAGCAGATCCTGCCAGCCATGCATCGTCCCGTAGTACACCTTCGGCGATACCGTCACGGGCATGGTCTGCACGCTGAACGATTCCCACGAGCCGATCGATGTGCTGCTGGCGACGAGGTTATTGCTGGAGTTGTTCGCGCTGACATACTTGGAGTTCGCCATGGCGCGCAGGGCGATATGTCCGCCGCCCGCGTTGATCTCCGTAAATGTCTCCCACGGCCCGAACGCCGTGCGGTTGGCGATGAGGGGGCTCGCTCCGGCATTGTCGGCGCACACATACTCGCCATTGATCTGCGAGCGCAGCGCGATATTGCCTCCCCCCGCGTCCAGCACGGTGAACGATTCCCACGCGGCGGCGGTGGAGCGATTGGCGACCAGCGGGTTGGCGCCGAAGTTATCCGCGCAGACATACTTCCCATTCGCCGTATCCTGAAGGCAAATACTGGCCCCCGGAACCAGCAGCGCGGCGTTCGCCGCGTGCGGGGGAGGCAGGAGACAGAGGGCTAGCGCCAGCGGCGCCGCAGCCAGAATCGGCGTACGCCGGAGGCTTGTGAGACGGTTCATTCGTGTGTTCTCCTTTGATCGAATGTCATCGTAATCCCTGAATTTCTGTATTTGATTTGCAAATATAGCAATAATCACTAATTTGCAAATCGCACCGAGCGAACAGTTTTACCAGAAAGCGGAACTTGTTGCGTTAGTTTTATCAGTATAGGACTCGTACGGGATTCTGTCAAGTGGGTAAATATCAATGGCGATCGTTTTTCTAGAATCGGCGCTTGCCGGAGGTCTTGTCTTGACAGATGTCCGTGTCAAACCGTATCATGAGGATAGAATCCCAATCGACATTTGAACCGAGCTCACCTATCTCATGCGACAAAAACCCACAATCCGTGATATCGCGAGCGCCTGCGGCGTCGCTCCGTCCACGGTCTCTCGTGTCCTCAACAATCGCGCCGGCGAGGTGGGGGAGGAGACGCGGCTGCGTATCCTTGACGCCATGCGGCGCATGAACTATCGCCCGGGACAGACCCGTCAGGCGCCCGCCGATAAAACGTATACGCTGGGGGTGATCTCCGGCATTACCGGGGCGACGTATTACCACGAAGGGTACTTTCACTCCCTGGTGGACAGCCTGCTGGCCGTGATCTCGGAGCGCCGGCAAAACGGACTGATCTTCGCGCCGCACATCTTCCACGCCGCCCCGCAGCAGAGCATCCGCAGCTACTGCGACGGTCAATGTGACGGTCTGCTCGTGCTGGCGCCGGGCATGGAAAGCCTGCTCGTCACCAGTCTTCAGGAACGGGGATTTCCGCTGGCGCTGCTCGGGTCGTCGGGAGGAATCGCATCGGTCGCCTACTGCGACCTCGACAATATCCATGCGGTCGCGCTGGCGATGAACGAATTCGTGGGAATGGGGCATCGGCGCATCGCGCTCTGTCAGGGGCCGGAGGGTCTGGAGGCGACGGCGCTGCGCCATGCGGGCTATTTGCAGGCGCTGTCCACGGCGGGGATTCCGCTGGATGAAGCGCTTGTCTCGCCGATGCTCTCCGATACCAGGACGAACGAAGATTCTCAGTCCATCGCCAGCTGGGTGCGTTGGGTCCTGCGCGCTCTTCCGGCGGGGCGCCGCCCGACCGCGATTCTTTGCTTCAACGATACGCACGCCGGATCCGTGCTTGAGGCGCTGGCGGCGCTATCGCTGCGCGTCCCGGAGGATGTCTCGGTGATCGGGTTTGACGACGGCGGGTCGGCGCACTTCGCGCCGCCGCTGACGACCATTGGACAGCCCTATCGCGAGATCGCCCTCCATGCGGTCGAAGCCGTGCTCGCGCAGATCGCCGGCAATGAAGACAGCGTTTCCCAGCGCGTCCTGCTTCAGGGCAACCTCATACGCCGCCAATCGGTCGCCCCGCCTTCGGCGGCCGATTGACGGCGCACTATGCTCCTCTCTGTCGAAAGTTTGCGATATTACTGATACCGCTGGCCTAGCTGCGCCAATCCCTGCACCATCGCCGGCTCTGGGGTGTCGCAGTTCAGGTCATACGTCGGTCCGCAGGCCGAGCCTGACCCTGAATAGCCGTTCGACCCCGATCCCAAAGATCCCCACATATTGAACGGCGTCGCCGTGGCGACCGGACGCATGGCCTTGGCGTGGCCGTCGCAGAATACGTAGTTCTCGACTCCTGTATGGGCGGCGAACCCGAAGGTGGACATGTCCGAGGGCGAGATCTCCGGCCACATGTAGTCGGGGCTCGGAAACATCTCCGCCGTGACTTCGCAGATGATGATCTTCTGCGCCGGCTCGTTGACCGACGCCATCGTGCCGATCTCGCTGCTGAAGTAGCCATGCGGCTGCGGAACGCGCGAGTTCATGGCGTACGACTCATGCAGGAACGGCGCGAACGTGGTCTTGTTGGGACACACGGGGCCGGTGTCCGGGTTGGACGGGCAGACGTAGAGGTTGGCGCTCTTGGTGTAGGGGTAGATCGCCTGGGACCACCAGTAATCCGTCTCGAAGCCGTTGCCGCCGTAGGTCTGCCCGGGATCGTTGATGCGCAGGGCGGGATACGCCTCGTCGTTGTCCTGGACGTACTGCATGATGCCCAGTCCAAGCTGCCGCTCATTGGAGAGACAGGAGATCTGCCGGGCCTTTTCCCGCGCCTTGGCGAAAACGGGGAAGAGAATAGCGGCAAGGATAGCGATGATAGCGATAACAACGAGTAACTCGATCAAAGTAAACCCTTTTCGGGTGTGTCGAATGATTTTCATGGAGATATCCCTTTCGATTAATGATGGACGGGCGCTCCCGTCCCGTTCGGAAGATTCTGCGGAGCATGATATGAAGTGGGCATCTTGAGATCGCTGTTGGGCGCCTGCGGGCGCAAAACATGGACGCCGTAGAGAACGATAGCAAAAAGCGCAACGATAACGACTGCGGCTCCGCTCCAAAACGGTAATTCTCGCTGCTGCTGGATATTCATGAGATGACGCCTCCCGTATCCGCTGTTGCTTTCGCCGGACAATCGAATATTCCGCTGGTCCCCTGCGCGGTGTGGCGCGATGGAAATGAGTTTATCAATCAACGCAACACGTTCCAGAGTGTTACCAGTATATCTGCTCGGCAGGATTCTGTCAAGCGATTTTCTGTTGGGATTTCTGCTTTTCCATGGGCGCGCGGCGCTGCGGGGGACCGATAAGCTTGTGCGTGTTATTGCTTTATCGATTGGAGCGTGACCGGGCCGAGCAGCCCGGACGGCTCCAGCGGGGAGTCGGGATGGTAGTTGTTGTACGTGACGGAGGTCAGGCGCTGCGCTTCGGGTTTTCCGGAATCGCCGATCAGCCGATTGACCCAAAGATTCGCGACCGTCACTTCCAGCGTATTGCCGGCCGGTTTGAGAACGCCGGCGGGAATGGACACTCGCCACGGAGCGCACCAGACGATTCCGAGATCGCGCCCGTTGAGACGGACGGCCGCCAGATTTTTGACATCGCCCAGCGAAAGCGCCGCTGAGGATGCCTGGAGCGCTGTCCTGGGGGCGTCGAATGTGGTCGTGTAAATCGCCTTGCCTGAGTAGTGCTGAATGTCCGTCTCGGGACGTTTGCTCCAGTCGTCCAGCCGCGCGAAATCGATGTGCGCGGGTCCGCCCCATTGGGGATCGAAGGCGACGCTCCAAGGTTTGATCAGCGTCATGAGCGTGCGGTATTGCGGAAAGTTCTCGGCGGACATCGCGGTTCCCATCGTCGGCTTGCGAAAAAGAACAAAGCCGCTTTCGAACGGGCCGAGGCGTATCGGGATCGTGGTGAGACCGTGCGCCGCCGAATATTCGCCGAGGCGGCGCGAGGATCCGGAAAGCGCGTCCCACCATTCGGGCTGAAGTCCGGCGACCCGAAATACGCCCCTGGTTGTGATGGCCTGGCCGCTTTTGTTGGCGATGAAGTACAGCTCGCCGTCCGGGAGATGACGGTGGATATATCGGATCGGTTTTCCAGATGAGAAGTCTGGAGCGATTCCCAGGCCGCGCACCTGCGCGGCCGTCGCCGCGTAGTTCTGGTATACGGTCGTCCGCCGCGCGCTCGCGCCCCAGGGACCCATCCCATACGGCCCGAGAACTTTCGCCGCCGTGAACTCACCCATCGCGGTTTGCGACGCCGTCCAGCCGGCGTCCGTGACGACCGTCTGCCGCTCGCCGTCCGCGTATTCGATCTCGATCTTGCCGATCAGGCCCGCCGGATTCGCGCCCGCCGTCCCGGCGTCGTTGACCGCCGTCACGCCGATCGCGTTCTTTCCCGGCTTGAGCGATTTCGAGATATCCAGCGCCGCCGGCGTGGACCAGGCCAGGCCGCCGCCGGCGGCGCGCCCATTCACGGACAGCGCAAAGGAGTTATCGGCGGACATCGTGACGACCGCCGATTTGATCTTGCGGCCCGCGAGAATCTCGATCGTTTTTCGGAAGTATCGGGCACCGGCCGGAGCGTCGCGCGCGGGATCGCCTTCGTCAAACCAGATCCATTGGGCGTCGCTCAGATTCGCGCTGTTCGTCCCCTGGCCGGTGTCCAGCAGGACGCGTCCCCGGCCGACCGCGCGCGCGGCGGCGTAGGGCGCCGCGCCCCAAAGATGGGCGGCCAGCGACTGCACTTCGGCGTCGCACGCGGGATAATTTGCGAGACTGGGGGATTTGCTGGGCGGCGCGCCGATCACGACGGCGCCGTCTTCCACAAGCTGCGTGACCTTGCGCAGCAGCGCCGGGGTCATCGTGTCCCAGTGCGGGAGAACAAGCACCCGGTAGCTCATGCCGTCGGGGAAGACGATGCGGCCGCCACGCGTCTTTGCATGGGCGATAAGATTGAGCGGCGAGCAGCCGTCGAAGCCGTAACCCTTATGGTCCGGCAGCAGGTTGGCGTCGAGAGATGTGGTGAGCGCATCGTCCGGCGCGGCGAAGACCTGCGGGGCGCCCTCGGGAGTGACATAGAGAATATCCGACACCGGCAAGCCCTGGCGCAGCATCTGGCAGCAGCGCGCGATATACCGATGGAACGCCGGCGCCATGTCCCACCAGGTCTGTGTGCGCTCCCAGTTGACTCCGTACGGCCCCATCATCATGCCGGGGAATTTGTCCATGTCCGGCTGGTGCTGCGATCGGTGAATCACGAACTTGTTGATCCCCGCGCACAGCGCCCAGTCGAGCTGCTCCTTCATCACGCCCGGAAATTGACGCCAGTCTTGATTGGGGGCGGCGGTGAACGATTCGGCGCCGACGATCTTTCGCCCGTTCGTGTGCGCGACGGAGACCACTTCGATGCAGCTGTAATTCGAGGGCAAGGCGTAATGGTTGGACCAGAACTCGCACATCGGCAGATCGGCCATGCCGCCCAGATCCATGTCGGCCGAGGGGTTCAGATCGTACGGCTCCACCGAGAGCGTCAGTCCATGCTGGTGCGCGTAGTCGGCGAGATAACGGGCGTGGACGCCGACGATCAGGTCCGACGCCGTCTGGCGCAGATCCCAGAGGAAGCGCTCGGAGCGCTCGCGGCTGCCGACAATATGTCCGGTCATCACCGGCAGATAGGGGGCGGGATCGTAGCCGCGCCGCTGGGTAAACTCCTGGCGGAAGCGCGCCGACCAGTTCTGCGACGACACCTCCCAGCTGTCGAAGTGCAGCATGGTCAGTCCGGCGGAGCCGCCATAGTATTTCGGCCCGACAGCCCCGAGGAGATTTCCGACAAACGCATCGAACTGCGCCGCGACTCCCTCGCGGTCGAACTTATCGCTTTCAAAGCCCAGGCCGGCGTCCGGCGCGGGACGCGTCGTCTGCCCGGTGGTCGTGCGTCCGAAGCGCATGATCGTCCAATTGCCGGCGGGAACATCCCAGGAGAGGCGACCGTCCGCGCCCAGCTTCGCGGTCAGCTCGATGACCTTGGCGGCCGGAATACATTGGTCGCCTGGGACCGACGCGCCGGCCGGCGGATCGAACTGCCACGGAACCTGGCCGGACGACACTGAGCCGCGATAATAAAACGCCTTGCTGTCCACATCGTCAATGCGCGCGTTTCCGGCGGGTGTTGGGAAGGCGACGACCGACACGTCCTGATAGAAATCGAGCCACTGGCGCCGCCCCTCCTCCGTCATCGTTCCCTCGCCAAAAAATGGCGGGCGGGGTTTGGGGCGCGGCAGGAGTTCGTCAAAATGCGCTGGCCCGGCGACGGTTGTTTCACTGGCGACCAGATGCTGCATGGACTCTTCGGGTTTGATCCATGGCCCGCCGTCGCCGCACCAGCCCGGTCCCGTCTCCAGCGAAAATTGCAGGCCCAGACGCTTCGCCTCCCGCACCCCGTAGACGAAGTTATCCCGCCACTCGGGGCTCATGAACGCGACCGGCCCTTTCGGGACGCCAAGATTCACGTCCATTCGAATCACGCCGCCGATCCCCGCCTTTTGCAGCGCCTCCAGATCCGCGCGCATGCCCCGCTGGGTCTCGTTCCCGTCCATGAAGAACCAGTAAACCCAGGGCTTCGCCGTATCCGGCGGCGTGACGAAGCTTTGGCGAAGCGTGTCCGGGTGGGCGGCGCGCGCCCCGATGGGCGCGCCGCCGGCGAGGGCGAGAACGATGGCAAGGCCGAAATGTGTGAGACGGTGGGTTTCGATCATGGGATGGAGGCGCCTGTTTTCGTGAGCATAACGAGAGTCCGCGAGGGGCGGTTATTGCGGCCAAACGCGCGCGAATCGTTCTCCCTGAATCACTTCGCCGTCGGAGACGGTAATAAACTGTTTCATCGGGTGGCTGCCGGCGGCGACAAAGCGCGTGTCGTCGCCCATGTAGTGCAGGGCGATCGCGCGGCGGGGCCGGCCGCTGATGTTCGCCGACGAGCCGTGCCAGGTGAGCGCGTGGTGAAAATGGACGTGGCCCTTTTTGACCGGGCAGACGCGCACTTCGATCGCGTGGCCGTCGAAGCTGCCTGGCATATCGTCGAACGATTTTCGCGTGTGCAGGTAGTCGATGTTGTTTCCCCAGAGGTGGGAGCCGGGGACCATACTCATGCAGCCATTGCTCAGATCGACATCGTCCAGCGCGATCCAGGCCGTCACCTGAGTCATCGGCGTGATCGTCGGCCAGTAGGGGGCGTCCTGGTGCCACATGTTGACGCCGCCGCCGCCCGCCGGCTTGAACTGGATCTGGTCGTGCCAGAGACGCACTTCGGCGGCGCCCGTCAGCGCGGCGATGGTTTGCGCGATCTCCGGGTGATACGCGAGGCGCGCGAACGGCGGGCTGACGTCGGAGATATTCACGATCTGCCACACCGGCGATTCGGGCTTGCCCATGTTCGACAGCATCACCGGCTGCGGGACGCTCGTGTCGCCATGGCTGTCGATTACCCGGTGCATCTCCGCGCGCAGCGTGTCCACTTCGTCGTCGCTGAGCACCGGCCCGCCGAGCACAAATCCATCCCGATGAAACTGTTCTTCCTGATCTCGAGTTAGCATCTTGACGCTCCTATCACTTCTGGATAACGGTTCTAAACATGAGAGTTCGATTTTGTTCGGCGGCAAACGCGCCGCCGCTGTCACTGCTGTAAGCCGCGCCGCCGCCCGGATAAGGCGCCAGGTCGTTGTATTCACAGCCATAGCGGGCGCCGCTGGACGCGGACTTCACGACAATCGCGTAGCGAACGCCGGATTTCACGGAGATATTCGGATGAACGGTCGCATATTTCGGCGCCCAGCCAATGGCGTCCGGCAGGATTAAGATCGAGCTGAGCGCACTTCCGACCGGCTGGAAGGCGTCGTTCGCCGGATAGATTTCCATCGTCAGGCCGGCGTCCGGATTGCCGTTTTTAAATGTGGAGAACGAGACGGCGCTGAGCTTGCCGTCGCGGGTGGCGATGAACGACTGGGACCGCTGAATATTGGCGCCGATATCGCAATAGCTCGTAAACCCGTCCACGCCGGAAGTACTGTCCAGATCGGCGATGGATGGTTTGAGAGCGGCGTCCGGCTTGAGGGCGACACTGACTTTATTCTGGCGTTCGATGGGGGTGATGGAGCCGTCGGCGGAAAACGTCAGCGGCGCCCAATAGAAGTTGGCGAGCGCTTCGTTCTTGGCGCCGTTATTCCACAGGTCGCTTCCGTAGAGAAAGATCACCTTGGCGCCCAGCTTAATCGTGGAAACAAAGGAGGGCTGCCCGCCGGAGGAATTGTCGCTGATCCGAATTCCCTCGGACCAGGGGCCCAGCGGAGTGGGGGCCGTTCGATACGCGGTTCCCGTGCCGGAGCAGTATCCACAGTTTGGGTCCGAATAAAGAAGGTAATACTTGCCGTTGCGCTTCATCAGCGCCGGCGCTTCCGTTTGCCCGGGAGTGACCGATTCCACATGCCGCCCGGTCCCGGACGTATAGTCCGCATTGAGCTTTTCAATGACAATGGAGCCGCCCGTTCTCCAATCGGTGTAGGCGAGATACGCCGCGCCGTCATCATCCACGAACGTATCATGATCGCCATTATTCAGCCCCGCCGCCGGCGCATTATTGTTGACCGCAAGCGTCGGCTCCGCGATCTCCGCAAATGGGCCGACCGGAGTTTTGCTGGTGAAGACGCGGTATCCGACACGGTTGTCATAGACGTTGATCCACAGGACGTACAATCTCGTTTTTGGGTTGTAAATCACATGGGGACGGTAGCAGCCGTAGGTCGCTCCGTTACAGCGTGTCTGCCAAACGGGGGTTCTGGCGTCAAACAAAAACCCTTTGTCCGTCCAGTTCACCAGATCGACGGACGTATAGACTTTGAAGCCGCAAAAGGGCGCTGATTTATTTCCCCACTCATAGCCACAATCATAGCTGGTTCCATAGAGATAGAACATTCCGCCAAAATCGGCGATCTCCCCATCATGAGCGTCAATGGCTGCGGCGACAGAGTCGAATCGGGTGAGCTGAAGTCCCTTTGCGCTGAAATTGACAAGCGTCGAATCCGCTTTTTTGTTGTCGGGTTTCGCAAGGGCGCCGAGTGGAAGCAAAGCGCAAACCGCGAGGCTCATCCCCAATGTCGTAAAACGTCGCATGTCAATCTTCCTGATTTTCGCCGCCGGCATACGACAACGCCTCCGCGGCTCGCGTTCCTGTGAAAGGATGTACGGATTCTAACGTATGGAGAGCCGGGGATCAATGGAAAATCGGCCAATCGGTTGTTATGCTTGGGATTCGTCTTCGGAGGCAAGAGATCGGCCGAACAGAACGGCGGCGCGGAACTGGGTGGGCGTCAGGCCGTCGACGCGGCGAAACACTTTGCTGAAGTAGAACCGATCCTCGAACCCCGTCATCGCCGCGATCTGCTTGATCTGCAAACCGGGATCGGCGAGCAGACGCCGCGCCTCGGCAATGCGCCGCTGCTGGATATAATGCTGCGGCGAAACGCCCGTCGCCTCGCGGAACAGAGTCACAAACCGGCTCCGTCCGATGCCCGCGACCTGCGCCAGCTCGTCCAGCGTCAGGGGAGATGCGAGGCTCCCGGCGATATGGGCCAGCACGCGCCCCATGCGTTCGTGGTTGACGTGGGAGACGACGCCGTAGGCGTCGCCCGCCTCCGGCCGCGCGCCCCAGCGCAGCATCTGCGCCAGCACGCGCGCCATCCGGCTGCTCGCCTCCAGGACGCTCAGCGGATCGTCCTCCTCGGCGTGACTGTCCACGATCTCCCGCAGCGTCTGCTCGATCCAATGCCCCGGCGCGAGGCTGACGATCGGCGCCGGTTTGAGGCCGCCCGGCCAGACGATCTCATAGGGGTCGCGTCCATCGGGCGCATCCAGCGGCTGCGGCGTCTCCGGGCAGAAGTCGAAATGCACGGCGATATGCGCGCTCCTCGCTCCGCCCGGCGACTGGAACGCGTGCGGAGTGAATGGGGGAATGAGCAGCATCGTTCCCGGCTCCGCAAGCCGCGTTTCCGATCCCATGGAGATCGACGCGACCCCGCGCAGCACGAGCACCAGTTCATGGTCGTAGAGGATCCGGTCCGGGATCGTCAGGACCGATTCATGCACATGGGCGATGCGAATCACGGGATGAATCTGTTCGAAACGCAGCAGGATCCGGCGCTTCGGCTCCGTAGGGCCAAACGGCGAGGCGCGCTGAACGAGGGAATGGTCGGACGTACGGCGGGCGATCATGGCGATCTGTTCCCCATGACGCTTTGGATTACCTGCTATTTCTTCACGATGCTTGACGACCAGGCAAAATCCTCGGATAATCATTTGCAAAGCCTCACAATGAGCATGAACGCTGACAAAGGAATCTCATGAAAATCGTCGCGATAGAAGAACATTTTCTCTCACCGGATGTGCGGGCGTCTTGGGCGGCGTCCAGCGCCGGGCAAGATGACAGTGGGTCGCTGCACCTTGGGGAAATGGAGACGAGGCTGGAGGAGCTGAGCGAGGCGCGCATCTCAAGGATGGACGAAAGCGGCGTCGATATGCAGGTCTTGTCCTTGACCAGCCCGGGGTTACACAATCTTGAGCCAGCGGAAGGCGTCTCGCTCGCGCGCCGGACAAACGACCTGATCGCCGCGACGGTCGCGGGCCGCCCGGACCGTTTCGATGGCTTTGCCACAATACCCGCCAGCGCTCCGGGAGAAGCCGCCGCGGAGCTCGAAAGGTGCGTGCGTGAACTGGGGATGAAAGGCGGAATGCTGTTTGGGCGAACGCAGGACAAGAATCTCGACCATCTGGACTTCTTGCCGATCTTCGAGACGGCGGCGCATCTGCGCGTCCCACTGTTCATCCACCCGCAAACGCCGTCCCGCGCGGTGCGGGAAGCCTACTACTCTGGCTTCAGCCCGGAGGTAGACCTTGCGTTTGCGACCTTCGGCCTCGGCTGGCACTACGATTGCGGGATTCAGTTTCTTCGGCTTGCCCTGGCCGGCGTCTTCGATCGCTTCCCGGATCTCCAGATCATCCTCGGCCATTGGGGAGAGGTTGTGCTCTTTTATACCGAGCGACTGAAGGCGTTCTCTCGCATCGCCAAACTGGAGCGATCCGTCGTTGACACCATGCGTGAGAATCTCTATGTGACTCCAAGCGGTATGTTCAGTCAATCGAATTTTCACCACGCCGTCGAGATCGTTGGCGTCGATCGTGTTCTATTCTCGGCCGACTACCCCTATCAATATCGGCCTGGCGGAGGCCCGAAGCATTTCATAGAGCAGCTTCCGATCGGCCAAGACGAAAAAGAAAAGATCGCGCACGGCAACTGGGATCGTCTCACTCACGCCATTCGTCGATAGACAGATCAACCGGTTTGGTGAAACCTGTCCATACAAGGCAGGCAATGACAGGACACGTGTTCGCCTTCATGATATGATGCGTACGAAAGGGAGGTGGGAAGATTGCAGTGGCTGGACCGAATGATGGACGCTTTGGAGTATTTGGAAGCGCATCTGGACGATGAGTGTGATGTCGGTGAGGCGGCGCGGGCGGCTTGTTCGTCGACGTTTCACTTTCAGCGCATGTTCCATATGCTGACCGGCGTGACCGTTGCCGAATATGTCCGCAAGCGGCGGCTTTCGCTGGCGGCGCAGGAGCTGGCGTCGTCGCGCGTCAAGGTGATCGATGTCGCGATGAAATACGGCTACGATACGCCCGAAGCGTTTTGCAAGGCGTTTCGGCGGGCGCATGGATTGACGCCGTCGGACGCGCGCCGGTCCGGGGCGCGGCTGAAGGTCTTTCCACGGATGTCCTTTCAAATATCGCTAAAGGGAGATCAGGATATGGACTATCGAATGGTGGAGAAGCCCGGATTCCAGGTGATGGGCAAGGCGCAGCGCGTGTCTACTCGGGATGGCGAAAATATGAAAGCCATTCCGGAGTTCTGGAGCCGGACGATGCAAGAGGGCGACGTCAAGCGCCTCGCGGAGCTGACATCCGCAGGCGGAGTGGTGGGAGACGCCATCCTGGGCGTGTGTACGGAGTTCCAATACGACCAGCAGGAGTTTACGTATCTGATCGCCGTCGAGGCGGGGGCGGCGCCCCCGCCGGACGGCTGTGTGGTGAAGGAGATCCCGGCCGCCACATGGGCGGTCTTTGAATCCGTCGGAGCCATGCCGGACGCGATACAAAAGGTCTGGGGGCGGATCTTCTCCGAGTTCTTCCCTTCGACCGGCTTTGAACACGCCGAAGGCGGGCCGGAGCTGGAGGTCTATCCGCCCGGCGATGTGAGCTCGGATGATTACCGGTGTGAAGTATGGGTCCCGGTCGTGAAAAAATCCTGAGCCGCAGGAGCCGCGGATCTTATCTCCGCGGCTCCTGTTCCTTTGCCGCCGCAATCGCCTCGCGAAGCTTCGATGCGACCTCCCGCTGCTGCTCCGAAACACGCCGCTGATGCTCGGCGACTTCTCGCTGAGCATCAGCGACCTGTCGATCGAGCTCCGCGCGCTCCACGAGCGCGTCCGTGTCCGGACATGGATCCACACTCGGCGTCTGCGTCGAGTCCTGAGTAACCTGTTCCGGCCGTTCTTCCGTCATTAAGCTCCCCTTGCGATTTGATGTGCTAAAACATTTTAGGTATTTACCCGCCGTGGCCGGGCGACGAAGCATTATTATTCAGATATTTTTGGAAGGACACGGCGTCCAAATTTCCAAATGGCGGAGACGAGCTCTTTGCTTGACAAACGAAAACGATCGTGATAGAATGCTCGTGACAGGATCCCCCAAACGATTGGGGAAGATCTGTATAGGACACCAATGGAGGTTTCGCCATGTTTCGTCCGTTTTGCCGCCGTCATCTTAAGCCGTTAGTAATAATGTCTTTTGCTGCAATCGCTATTCAGTCTGCCGCGCCCAGCCGCGCGGATGTCCTGCTTCAGGGTTTTTACTGGGATGTGCCTTCCTACGCCGCCGGAAGCAGCAGCGCGCCGTGGTGGTGGGATAAGCTCGCCGGCCAGGCCAACGCCTTTCGGCTGGCCGGATTCACGGCGGTCTGGCTGCCGCCGGCGCTGAAGGGAGCGGCGGGAGGCTATTCCGACGGTTACGATCCCTTCGACGACTACGATCTCGGCTCGAAGACTCAGATGGGAACGACGACGACTCGATACGGGACGCGCGAGCAGCTGGAGCGCTGCTGCGCCATGATGCGCGCCAACGGTCTGAACGTCTACGCCGATATCGTGGACAATCATCGGAGCGGCGACGACGGGTACTACAACTTCCATTATCTGGACGCTTACGGCAACGCGAACTCCGGCCGTTTCCAAAAAGGGCAGTATGACTTCCACCCCAATGTCCCGCAGGATTCTAATGTTCCGGCCGGCAGCGGCGAGGCCAGCTTCGGCCGTGACCTGGCGCCGATCAACGGGGCCAGCCATTGGGTCTATAACGGACTGGAGGCTGCGGGGGATTGGCAGACGAAGGCGCTGGACTTGCAGGGATATCGTCTGGACGATGTCCTTGGGATCTCCACCGACTGGCTGCTGCCCTTCTTAAATTACGGCGCGATGGCGGGTAAGTTCGCCGTCGGCGAGTATTACGACAGCAATCTGAGCAACGTTTCCTACTGGGTCTCCACAAGCATGCAGGGGCGCAGCAGCGCGTTCGATTTCCCGCTGCGCAGCCAGCTCAAGCAGATGTGCAACAGTCCTTCGTCGTTTAATATGGCGAACCTGGACCATGCGGGCCTGGCAGGCAGCGATCCGTACCACGCCGTGACCTTTGTCGAGAACCACGACACCGACCGCTCCGAGCCGATCACACAGAATAAGATGCTGGCGTACGCCTATATTCTGACCTCGGAAGGCTATCCCAGCGTCTTCTACAAAGATTACAGCACCGATTCGGGGTGCTACGGCTTGCAGACCCCGATCAACAATCTGGTCTGGATTCACGAAAAGCTGGCGTCGGGATCGACGCTCCAGCGCTATAAGAATAACCTGGCCTTTGTTTACGAGCGGCAGGGCGGGTCCCATCTGCTCGTCGGCCTGAACAACAACACGGGGTACGGCTACAATCTCACCTGCGCCACCGGCTTCGGCGCCAACGTTCATCTGCACGACTACACCGGCCACGCCGCCGACGTCACGACCGATGGCGGCGGCAATGTGACCCTGGCCCTGCCGGCGGCGGTTAGCGGAAACGGCTATGTCTGCTATGCGCCGGCTGGCGTGAGCGGCGGCTTCACCGTCAGCGGCGTCGCCACCACCCAGGAGTACGCCGGCGCGCAGGATCTGGATATCAAGCCCGCCGACAACACCGCGCAGATTCAGGTCTGCCGCGTGTGGGTGGCGAGCGGTTCGCCGGTCACCGGCGCGCTCTTTTACGACACGGCGTCATGGACCTCCAGCACGGACATTAAGCTGGAGCTCGACAACCCCGCTGGAACCGCCGTCGCGACCAAAACCTACCTGTCGGGCACGGCGCAGGGCGCGACCATCACCGCGACCGCGCCGAGCAACGGATGGTACACCTTCAAGATCCGTTCCGACAGCACGCCGACGGCCAATCCAAAGCCGGCGTACTGGCTTCGCGCGACGTATAAATCGACGCTGAATTAGTTAAAGGCCAAACGGTGAATTTACGGCGCGCCAGAATCCGCCGCGATTCTGGCGCGTCTTCGTCTTGACCGGGGGATCCGTGGTATAAAGGATCCATGAGCATTCGATTTCGCGGACGCGCACTCTTCTGCCTTCCCATTCTGCTGCTGGCGGGCCTGACCGCCACGCCGACGCCCGCCGGAGCGGCGGGCGCAAACGCCGTCAGCGCCGCCGATTTCCTCAACTCTCTCGGGGTGAACTCCGCGATCTCCGGACGCGGGGAGAGCCTTTCAAAGACCATCGACTGCGCGAAGTACCTTGGGATCCGCTGGTTCCGTTCGGGGACCGAAGGCGATATTCCACTCCAGGACTTGATCGCGCTGCACAAAGAAACGGGCGCGCGGCTGAGCTGGGGGCTGCTGAGCGGCGGCTCGGATATCCCCAAGCTCATCCAAACGGCGAAGCCGCTCGCGGCGGCCGGCGCTTTGCTGGCCTTGGAAGGGCCCAATGAGCCAAACAACTGGGGCGTGACCTATCAAGGCGAGGCGGGCGGCAAGAACCTGACATGGGTTCCGGTCGCGAAGTTACAGAGCGGTCTCTACAAGGCCGTCAAAAGCGATCCCGTCTTGAAAAAGTATCCGGTCTGGTCCATCAGCGAGAACGGCGCCGAGACCGACAATGTCGGGCTGCAGTTTCTGGCAATCCCGAAGGGTGCGGGGGCGGTCATGCCGGACGGCGCCAAATACGCCGACTTTGCCAACGTCCATAACTATATCTATCACCCGAACTCGCCCGGTCTGGCGGACAACAAGACGTGGAACGCCGCCGATCCGACCCAGACCTGCAAGGTAGACGGGCTTTACGGCGAGTACGGCCTGACATGGGGGCGTCATTTTCCCGGATATTCGGAAGCCGATCTCATTTCGCTGCCCCGAGTCACCACGGAAACCGGCTGTATGATCGACGGCCCGGTGACAGAGGAGATCCACGCTCGGAATCTCCTGAGCATGTATTTGGACCAGTTTAAGCGCGGCTGGAGTTACACCGCCGTTTACCTGCTCCGAGACCGCGTGGATGAGGCCGGCAACCAGCAGTTCGGCTTTTACAAGCCGGACTACTCCCCGCGCAAGGCGGCCGTCTATCTGCACAACCTGACGGCGATCCTGGCGGACAATGGCGCCGCGCGGAAGCCGGGGAAACTCGGCTACGCCATTCCCGACGAACCGGCGACAGTCCACGATCTGCTGCTTCAGAAGAGCGGCGGCGCATGGGAGCTGATCGTGTGGGGCGAACAGATCGAGGGCGCCAGCAGCGTCACCGTCCACCTGGGCGGCGTGTACGGCCTGGTGAAGGTTTACGATCCGACGGTCGGCGCGGACCCGGTCCTGACCTACCATCAAATCAACGCCGTCCCGCTGACGCTGAGCGATCATCCGCTGATCGTTGAGATTCCCGCGAGCCGCCACGCCTGACGGGTCCCGTTACCGTTTCAGAGACGCATGCATCCAGAAGACATTGTACGGCGTCCACTGGGACATCGTAAAATAGAGATCCGGCCCCGCATTATGGATCGGATCGATGTAGCCTCCATAGAGAGCAGGAAAATCTTGCGCGCTCGCGAGGATTTTCCCATCCGTCCACGGCCCGATCAGCGCCGGCGCATCACGCAGGACGAGTGCGTGGCGGTTTTCGTCCAGGGTCACCATCAGCCAGCGATGGAAGTAAGAATTATACGCGACCGATAGCTCGGCGATCGGCCCGCGCACGACCGGGCGCGCCGCCGCCTCATCGCCGGTCCGCCACACGGAGCCGTCCCAGTACTGGTAGGCGGCGCCGTCCAGCATGGCGCTTCCCGGAACGCGCGCGAGATAGGCGTCGCCGTGACGGCCGTTCGGCGTGCCGAGCAGATAGACCGTTTCGCCGATTTTGGCGAAGGCGGCCTGCTGGAATTTGCTGTCGCCCGCCGGCGTGTTCGGCCAGAGCGGAGTGCTGGGCCGTGTCCACGTCGCGCCGCCGTCGTCGGAATACGCCATCCCCCCTTCATTGGTGTCCCAATAGCCGGGCGCGCCCCAATGCCGCACCGCCATATAGTGAAGAAATTGCCGGGCGCCGACGGATACGCCGGCCGTCGGAATGATCGTCCACTCTTTCTCATTCCGCTGCGCGCGCAGCAGCTCTTTGGCGTGTCCGGGCGTGTCGTGGATCATGCGGCTAAACGCCAGGCCCGTCGCCGGATCGGCGTCGCGTGAGAGCGCCAGCACATTGCTGCGCCAGTCCGCCTCGCTTGGCCCGGCGCCGTTCCCTCCCCAGCCCTTGCCGTAGGTGTCGCCGAACACAACTCGAATCTCGCCGTCTCCCCCGTCCCAGAGAATCCCAAGATCGGTCCCCAGAAGCGCATCGCTTTGATCCGTATGATTGGGGTTCGGCAGCGCTTCGCCCGCCGGCGTTGCGCCGGTCACACGCGCGATCTTCGCCGCCGGGCCCGGCGTGACGGCGCCGGCCACGGAAGCGGATAGGACGATCAATGTCAGTATTCCTTTCAAGCGCGAACTCCCCCGTTCATTTCCCAAGTTTGTGCGAATAATACTGAAAATGACGGCGTTTGTAAAGACCCCGCCCGCACGGTTTAAATCCCATGAGAAACGGACACCCTTCAATGGAACACGCGCACGGGGCGCGCTACTCATTCGACGAAGGGGAACGACCAGCACTCATGAGCGAGAAACAGATATCCAGCTTGCCGAGCAAAGATCAGGACCTGGCGTCCGTCACCACGGCGGACACGGAGCCGATGACGACCAACCAGGGCCAGCCGGTCACCGACGACCAGAACTCGCTGAAGGCGGGCCATCGCGGCCCAACCCTGCTGGAGGACTTCATCCTCCGCGAGAAGATTCAGCACTTCGACCACGAACGGATCCCGGAGCGTGTCGTCCACGCGCGCGGCGCGGCGGCGCATGGGTTCTTTCAGGTTTACGAATCGCTCTCGGATTTGACGACCGCCAAAGTTTTGACCGATCCATCGCTGAAGACGCCGGTCTTTGTGCGCTTCTCCACCGTCGCCGGCTCGCGCGGCTCGGCGGATACGGCGCGCGACGTTCGCGGCTTCGCTGTCAAGATGTACACGCCCGAAGGCAACTGGGACCTCGTCGGCAACAATATCCCGGTGTTCTTCATCCAGGACGCGATCAAGTTTCCCGATCTGATCCACGCCGCCAAGCCCGAACCGAACAACGAGATCCCTCAGGCGGCCACCGCGCACGATACGTTCTGGGACTTTATCTCGCTGACGCCCGAATCCATGCATATGGTGATGTGGATCATGAGCGACCGTTCGCTGCCGCGCAGCTTCGGCCAGATGGATGGCTTCGGCGTCCACACCTTCCGATTGGTCAACGCCGAGGGCAAGTCGACGTTCGTCAAGTTCCACTGGAAGCCGATTCTTGGCGCGCATTCGCTGGTGTGGGACGAAGCCCAGAAGATCGCGGGCAAGGACCCGGATTTCCACCGCCGCGATATGTTCGACTCGATCGAAATGGGCAATTTCTTCGAATGGGAGCTTGGCCTGCAAATTCTGGCCGAGGAAGACGAGCACAAATTCGACTTCGATATCCTGGATGCGACCAAGCTCTGGCCGGAAGATCTGATCCCCGTCAAGCGTGTCGGCAAGATGACCCTGAACCGCAATCCGGATAACTACTTCGCTGAGACCGAGCAAGTCGCGTTCATGACGACCAATATCGTGCCGGGAATCGACTTCTCCGACGATCCGCTGCTGCAAGGCCGTAACTTCTCCTATCTGGACACGCAGCTCAGCCGCCTCGGCACGCCGAACTTCGCGGAGCTGCCGATCAACCGGCCGGTCTGCCCGGTGTCCAACAACCAGCGTGACGCCCATATGCGCCACACGATCAATAAGGGCCGCGTTTCCTACGCCCCGGCTTCGCTGGACGGTCACTCGCCGGCCGAAGTCACGCCGGCGCGTCCGGGCTTCGTGAGCTATCCGGAGCAGGTCGAAGGTCCGAAGGTGCGCGTCCGCAGCGAAAGCTTCGGCGATCATTACGGCCAGGCCCGGCTGTTCTGGAACAGCCAGACGGCGATCGAAAAGCAGCACATCGCTAAGGCGCTTCAGTTCGAGCTGAGCAAGGTGGGAACGCGCGAAGTCCGGCAGCGGATGCTGGGACATCTGGAGCAGATCAACGACGTGCTGGCGGCGCAGGTCGCGCTGGCGCTTGGCGAGAAGGTTCAGACAAACCATCAGACGGCCACTCCGCCTGGATCGGCCGATTCCGCCGACCAGAGTAAGGTGCTCGCGGCTGCGGTGACGCAGACCACCGCCTCCGGCGGCGCGGAGCGCACATCGGGCCTGAGCCTGGTCGAAGGTCAGCCGCAGTCGGCCAAAGGCCGCAAGGTCGCCATTCTGGCGGCGGACGGCGTTGATGTGGCGCAGGTGAAGGCCATCGAGAAGGCGCTGACCGCCGGAGGCGCGCTTCCGGAGATCGTCGGAACGCATCTGGGGACGCTGACTGGCGTCGGCGGCTCGGTGGAGGCGACAAAGACCTTCGCCAACACCAGCTCCGTACTCTTCGACGCCGTGTTCGTTCCCGGCGGCGCCGACAGCGTCGCGATGCTGACCGCCCAGGGCGACCCGCGTGTCTTCATCGCCGAAGCCTACAAGCACGCCAAACCCATCGGCGCGCTCGCCGAAGGCGCCGCCCTGCTGGCGGCCGCGCTTCCGAAAGCCTCCGTACCCGCCTCCAAGGGCAAGACGGCCGAGCTTCACGGCGTCGTCAGCGCCGCCGAAGCCGCCGATGTGAACGCGCTCGGCGCCGCATTCCTCGCCGCCGTCGCCGCCCACCGCCACTGGGACCGCGCCGACCTCGACACCGTCGCGGCGTAATTCGCCCCAACACGATCGGCCCTGGACGCATGCGTCCAGGGCCGATGTTCGTTAGCCTTTGCCCGCAGACGCGCTTTCGTGCTTGTCCAATACCGCGCGCACTTGCTTACCCACTTCGTCCCCCATCAATTCCTGAAAGTGGTAGGCCGAGCAGATTCCCGTCACGTTCTGCTGAATCTCCCCTTGCACCGTTCCCTGATACCAAACGCTTTGCTGAGAACCGACGGGAGCAGTTGATTCTGGGTCGCCGTCGGAAAGGAGCACATGGTAGGTGCAGACGCCTGTTTTGTAGAGAGGAACCCAGTAAGGCCCTTTTGTCTCCAGCGTCTTCACCACGATATGGACCGGCGGTTTCGCCCCCGCCGCCCCGGCAATCGCCTCCCGAAGGCGCTTCATCAGAACCGCGTCTCCATGAGATTTCACAACGATCGCCGCCGGCTGGCCCAGCGCCTCGGCGGATTGCGGAAGGGGCTGGGCGGAACTGGAGGATGAGGCGTCGCTCGACATACTGGATGCGCTGCTGCTGGCCGAGTAGAGATTGAGACTGATGTGGCCGGTCTCGCGCAAATATCCAACGAGAACGAAAGCGACTACGATCATGGTTGTGGTCTTGCGATTGGGGCGTGAGATTGGCATGGCGACTCCTGATCGAAGATTGTCGTTCACTGAGTGAGACACGATCGGCGAGAATTCGTTGCAACGGAACTAATCGCCGCCTGTCACGCGCCGACTCTGGAGATCACATTCATGCGCGCCCAAGGAGACTACCGATGCGTTCCAAGTTCCAGAAGTACACCCTCGCCGCTCTCGCCGCCGTTGCGGCGGTCGCCGCCGCCAACCTGACCCTTTCGTCAACTCCACCCGCCCACGCGGAGGACATCAGCTCGCTGTCCTCTTCCCAACTGCAAACGCTCATCAGCTCCGGCGCTAGCCTGCAATTCGACGCCTCCCGCTTTTCCGTGGCGCAACTCACGAACCTTGTCGTTTCCGCCAGAAATGCGGGCAACCAGCCCACGAACCTGACTCTGGTCAATGTCGGCAAGTTCTCCTCCAGCGATCTGATGATCGTCGCCGACGCCGGCAAGGGGCATGTGACGTTTATTTTGGATAAGTGAGCTGCAACTTCCTGTCGCGCGGTAGGTCACAGTCATTGTATCGTCCAGATGCGCGAGACGGCGCGGGGCGTGGGAACAAATGCGCTCCGGCGTTCGCCTTGGCAGTATCGAGAGTTTGCCAATAGCGTTTGCGGCGGTATCTTTCATGAGGAGAGATAAGTACGTTTCGCCGTGGACGGGTCATCAAGGAGGAATACGATGTCTTTTGGAACATTCGCGCCGAGGCGATTTCGTCCATTTCTTCCCGTATGTCTGGCGTTCGGGGGAGCGGCGGGCTTATTGACGGTCGCTGGCTGCCGTCACGATTCGACTCCGGCGGCGCCCACGGCTTCCGTCGCCGTCAATTCGCCGGTCAGTCCCCCGCCGGCGCCGGCGTTTCAGCCATATACCGTTCTGCCGCAGCAGCCGCCCGCGCCGGCGGTGGTGACGCACGCGCATCGCAATCTGCATCTGATCCATACCAACAACCGTGTTGCGCTGGCGGATACGAGTGGACGGGTTTATGACGTTGGACGCGATGCGTCCGGCCATATTTACCCGATCTATCGCTCTCCCAGTGACGGGCGCAGGTATCCGCTGTATTATGACTCCGCGCGCGACCGTTATTATCGGGTGGCGCGGGACGATCAAGGGCGATATCTGCGCGGCTACGCCGACGATCCCGCAAACCAGTACTACGCGGTCGATCGCGATTATGAACGCGATACGCCAAGCGACAGCGACCGTCCGATCATCACCAACAATTATACGAATAACTATTACGAGAACGGCGCGCCTTACGGCTCCCATGGCGATCAAGCCGCGCCGGCCCAGCATCACGGCAGCCACAACAATAACTGGCTGTGGGCCATTCCCGTGGTCGCCGCCGCGTACTTCCTGCTGCGCCCGCACCACTCCAGCCCGCCGAAGCCGCCGTATTATCCCCAGCGGTCTGCTTACGTCCACACGATTCCGGGGCGCTCGATCACACAGATCAACAGCAACAACCGAATCGTCAACAACACTCACATCGTCAATCAGGTCAATAACTTCAACTATGGCGGCGCCGGATATCCGTATCCGCACGGCTCGTTCCACCCACGGCCCATCGCCCCGAGCAGCGGCGCATTTCATAACAGGCACAATGGTTACGACGACCGCGTTCCCGGACGTCCCCCCGGAATTCCATCCCATGGTCTATGGCCGCCGCGCTTAACGCCGGCTTCGCATCCGGCGCCGGCGCAGCATATCTTGCCGCCGCGTGGCTTTGGCAAACCGGCGCCGCCCAAACAACAACACGCGGCTGTCACCCCCGATCACCCGCGCCTGGCTCCGCCGGTTCCGAAAATCCTGCGGAAGCCCGCCGCGCGGCCGCTTGCCGTTCGGCGGCCTGGGAGGCCCTTGCCAAAACCCGCGCCCGTGCGCCATATCGATCCGCCGATCCACCACGCCGTAAGGCCGGTGGTCGCGAAGCCGTTCTTCAAGCGCATCACGAAGCCCGCCGCGCCGATTGCGAGGTCCGTCGCTCCGATCGCGAAACCGGCGCCGGCGCATCTGGTGAAGACGATCCGCCGCGCGGAGCCGCCCAGGCCGGAGCCGCGCGCCATTCCCCGGCCCGTGGAGCCGGCGCGCCATGAAGTCGCGCGCACCGAAGCAAAACCCGCGCCGCGTTTTGAGGCCCCGAAGCGTGAGGAGCCTCAACATGACTCAGCGCGTCCGAAGCCGTCGGGAAGCCGGCCTGGCGGCCCGAAGCTACGATAGGCCGCGCAGTACAAAGTCCGTCGCGGTCCGCTGGGGCTTGTCATCCAGCGGGCCGCAGTGGCCGACGCCGGACAGTTCGAGGTAAGTCAGCTCATGGCCGGCGTCGCGCATTCGCGCCGCGAGAATGTCGGAGTGATGCTCTTTCGCGACCGCGTCGTCCTGGTCGCCATGGATGATCAAGTAAGGCGTTCGCGGCATCCGATCGATTTGCCGCGTCGGGGAGTTGGCGATGAGCGCCTCGGAAATGTCGCCATAGGAATGGTAGGCTGCGTGGAAGGTGCGCGGCAGATCCGGGCGCTCGCCGTAGTGGTAGAGCAGGTCGCAGACCGGACTCAGCGCGTAGCAGCGGGCGACGGCGTGGCGTGAGTTCATCGTGTAGGCGAGCGCGGCGTGTCCGCCCATGCTGCCGCCGGTGGCGATGACGGGCGTCTCAGGAGCCAGACCGTATTTGAGCCGAATCGCCTCGATCAGCTCATCGATAAACGCCACGGTCTCCGGGTTCATCCACGCCCATGGGCTGTAATAGGGCATAACCACAAGGCCGCCGGCGTTCGCCCACTCTTGCTCCTGGTCCCCGATCCCGTCTTTGAGCTTCGTAGTGCCGCCGAGCCCGGCGAAGCTGAGGATAACTCCCCGGATCGGGCCGCTTAGAAATTGGCCGCCGGTCCAGGCGACCTGATCGATCAATTCTTCCCGCATGGTTTCTCCTTATGGCCGCGTCCGCCAAATGCACGGGCAAGCTCTGGTAAAATCTCTCCAGATTGAACTGGGCTATGCCGAAGGTCTGGCGCCGGTCAGACTTTGTTTGAGTTCTCCCATCTGCTCACGATGTTTGGTTGGATTGCTTTCTTTTAGGTTACGAATGTTTTTCAGCTTCCATTGCACGGCGGGAAATTTCTCAAAGTCGGCAAATCCGTAGCGGTCCCATTCCGGCTCGCCTTGCTTGAAGCTCATTAAAAACTCTCTATCGGTTTCAGTGAGTTTGTTGGTTACTGTCGCGATCAGTGTGCTTCGCGTTTCCTCGAACTGTCCATAGCTGAAGGGCTCCTGCGTCATTCCTTCAAAATGGTTCTCCAGAGTTGCTCGCTGGTCAATGAGTTCAGGGCGGATAAGTTCATGCATTGGGCGGTCGCCGCTCAAAAGGCAGAGTAAGAAGCCGCGCTTAATGTTGTCGTCGAACCCTGAAGTCTGGAGCATGTATTTAATGTCGAACAGATCGCGAGGGTGTTGTCTGGACAGAGCGGCGCAGATCTTGCCGCCATAAAGCTGCCCAATAGGGATGATCCGCATTTCCGCGAAACGATCGAATGTTTCTTGAGTTTGTTCGCAGAGAACACGCATCTCTGGATCGCCCAAGGCTCCACGCATGGTTGTGTTTACTTCAACCTTTATCTGTATGCGCCGACGGCCGCAGAGAAGCTTCGCACGGCGTTCGTCAACCGAAACTCGGATCTCGGGGGATTTCGCAGTGATTCTGGCTTGGATCGATTTCAGCGCGTCGGCAATATTCGCCAGTGTCGTTTCTCTTTCTTCAAGCAGCAGGTAGGTGAGATCAAGGTCCACGGACAGGCGTGGCATGTCGCGTACAAACAGATTGATGGCGGTGCCGCCGTGCAGCGCAAAACACTCTTCTTCCGCGACCGCCGGCAAGATATCGAGGAGTAAGCGGACTTGATCTTGATATTTGATGGCGCTCATCAGTTTGTCAATTCTTTCGGGACGGTGATTTGGTATTTGGGAACGTAGACACCGCCTTGGACAAGGCTTCGTTTTCCATGACCTATTTCTATTTTAGAATGATCGAGATGCCGGAACCAGGCATGCCCCGCCTGTTCCGCCATAAAGAGAAAGAGGCGTTTGACTTTGACGGAGCGGCATTGCTCCATTAACTGCTGAACTGTCGTAGGCCGGAGCGCGTTCAAGCCTTCCATGATCTGATAAGCTTCCACCAGATCGAATTCGTCGGGGGATAGATACAGACATTCCATCATGGCTCGTGCGGCGGTGGATGCTCTCACAGTGAACAGTTTACTCTCCACATCCACTAGTCCGAGATGGGGCGGAAGGAAGTGCGTATGGTGCAGCCGTAGTTTGACGCCCCAATCGTAGCTCTTAAACCAGGCCGGCATATTGACGCTGCGAGGAGAAAACAAGTGAACCGTTTGAGAGTTGAGTTCTAGATAATGCGCTTGCCCCTGCATCCCTAGCGCCGTCCGTCCACCGATGTGGATATCCAGGCGCGCCTGGTCCTGGATTGCGTAAAGACCGCCAAGCCAATCGACGGTGTCTCCTGTACGGCGGAAAGCGCCGTGTCCGATGCTTTCAATCCAGGCGGTAGACTGATAGACCTGCTGAAGCTGGCGGGACACGCCCATTTGTTCAAGCCATGAAGACAGGGCGGCCGTCCCAGAAGGCCATGTTCTGAGTACGGAGTTTATTTTTGTTCCGGAATGTAAACCCATAATTTACATTATACAATAAATATAAACTGATTAGATACTGACTCCCGTTATGGCCGCGTTCGCCAAATGCACGGGCAAGCGAATGAACGGGCAAGCTGTGGTAAAATCTCTCCAGCAAGCAGTCTGGATGAATGGAGATTTCGCGTATGCCGGCGCGTTCCCTCAATCAAATCGCGGTGCTGGCGAGCCTTCTTTCGGCTTGCGTCGCCGGCGCGGCCCACGCCGGAGCGCCGCCGACGCCGCCGGCTGCGGCAAGCGCGCGGACGCCGCTCACCATCCGCGAAGTGGCCGATCTTGCCCTGCCGTCGATCGTCATGATCGTCATCACCGACAAGTTGGGAACGAACACGGCGCTTGGTTCGGGCTTTGTCCTGGCGCCGGGTGTTGTGGCGACGAATATCCATGTGATCGCGGACGCCGCCACCGTCACCGTGCATTTCGCCGACGGCCGATCCGCGACATCGCCCGGCGCCGTGGCTGTTGACCGGGATCACGACCTGATCCTGATCCGTGTCGATACGGGCGCCGTGAGGCCGCTGCGCCTCGCCTCCGAGCAGGACTACCATGTGGGCGACACCGTGGTGGCGCTTGGGAATCCTGAAGGCCTTGGATGGTCCGTCTCCGCAGGTCTCATCAGCGCGCTGCGCGAGGAGAACAACCTGCGTGTGGTGCAGACCACCGCGCCGATCTCGCACGGCTCCTCCGGCGGCCCGCTGCTGGATCTGTACGGCAATGTTGTCGGCGTCAACTCGTTCAACTGGGGCGAGGGGCAAAACTTAAACTTCGCTTATCCTGGAAGTTATCTGGATTCGCTGCTTCAGCATCCCTCGAAGCGACTGTCGCCCTGGCGCGATTTCAAATCGCCGCCCCCGGCTACGCCTCCCGCCTCCGAAACTCCCCCGCCCGCCGCGCCTGCGCCCGCCGTCCCGCCGGCGCAGCCCGATCCGCCCGCGCCCGCCGGCGGTTTGCAGGCGATGGTGTGGGTGAATTTGACGACGCACGTCTACCACCGCCCCGGCTCGCGCTACTACGGCAAGACCAAAAAAGGCCGGTATATGACCGAAGCGGACGCCATCGCGCATGGCTGCCATGCGTCCGGGAACGGGCAGTGAGGCCCTTACCCCGCGGATTGCGCGAGCACGATGCCGCGAATCTCGTACTTCGTCTCTTCGTCCCCGGACGACTCGATCGATTGCAGCACCGAATGGCATTGCCGGATGTCGTCCACATGGAGTTTGCCGACGAAAATATCGCCGCTCGAATCCGGGGCGTCCACCGGGTGCAGGCCGTAGGCGAATCCTTTGGTGGCGTCCGGGAAGTGGATCTTGATGTCGTGCGCGAAGACCTGGCCGACTTTGAGCCGGGGTTCGCCGCGTTCCTCCGCCACCAGCCCCTGGATACGGATGCCCTGCGGACCTTCGCCCGTGGCGGCGGGAAGAATCGTCAGCCCCAGCTCCGCGGCGTCCCGCACGAATGTTTCTTTGTTTCGATAACTAGCCATAACGTGTTTTGAAATCCTTCGTCCAGATTATCTCCGCTAACACCCATGCGTGTCAATCCATTCGTGGGTTGGCGGCCGAGTTGGCGGCGGTCTGTGGTATGATATGGTCAGAATGAAGTTTCGGCGATGGACCCCGCCGGGGACGCGATGCGTCCCGAACCGTCATATTTTGACTGATGGCTCCTGCACCGCTGGCGATTCGCCACGGCTGCGGGGGCCATTTTCGTTTGAGAACCGAGGAGCAAAAGTCTGATGACACCGTGGCAATTGTGTTTGATCGGGGCCGGCGGCGCGGCCGGGGCGCTGGCGCGCTACTGGCTGGGGACGTGGGTGATGGGCAAGCTGCCGGGAGCGATGTTTCCCTGGGGGACATTTGTGATCAATGTCACCGGGTCCTTTATACTTGGACTAGTGATGACCTTGCTCACGGAGCGCGTGCTGACCAGTCCCAACTGGCGCCCGCTGATCACGATCGGGTTTGTCGGCGCGTACACCACGTTCAGCACGTTCGAGTATGAAACAGCGCGCCTCTCCTCTTCGTGGCAGGCGATGGTGAATCTCTTGGGAAGCGTCGCCGCCGGGTACGCCGCCGTCTGGGCCGGCATCAAGCTCGCCGTGTGGCTGGCGGGCATTGCGCCGCGTGGGTAGGGGTTCCATCGATGGCCCCGCGCTAACGTTCCCCAGGCAAATCGCCATAATTAAGGGATAAACGCGGGTGCGCGTCGGCGTTTTTGTCATTCCCAATGCTGTCAGACGCGAAGGAAGCCGATATGGACGGAAAAACTTCAGTGGCGGGCGCTGTCGCAGGGCGTAAGCCCGATCGAATGGGTGCGCGCCGCCGTCATTTTGTCGGCTGGCTGGCCTCCACGGGCCTGGCGCTGGTGCTGCTGATTTTGACGGGATTCGTGTTTTGGGCGTCGGTCACGACGCGGAGCCTCACCAGGCAGGCGCACACGGCGGCGCAGCTCAATGACGCTTATCAGGAGGCGCGCTATGCGGTCGGGGCCGAAGAGTCCCTGGAGCGCAAGTATCGCCTGGAGCCGGGCGCGGAAGTATCACGAGACCATCGCCGAGCCGCGCGGAATCTCATTTCCGCGCTGGAGAAAGCTCAGAAAGTCGGCGGTCTGCACGAGCGTATCGTCGTTCCCCAACTGCTGAAAGAACACGACGCGTACTTGACGACGACGGTCGAGATGTTCGCCGCCGTGGACGCCGGCCAGACCCAGCGTGTCCGATATATCGACAGTCATATTACCGATCCTGTTTTTGGCGAATTTGAAAGCGCCGTCGAAATGGAAGCGGAGACGAACCACGCCAAAGCCTTAACCGCCATGACCCAGCTGGACCGGATGCAGCGCTGGGTCGCGGCCCAGATGACGGCGCTCTTTACCGTGGGGCTGCTGCTGCTGGGGGCGTTTATGCTCCTGCTGCGCGCCCTGACCGCATCGTCGCTGCGTCAAACCAAGGCGTCGCTGAGCGAAGCCGAGCGGCAACTGGTGCATTCCTCGAAGCTTGCGTCGCTGGGCACGCTTTCGGCGGGAGTCGCGCACGAACTGAACCAGCCGATCGCCATTATCCGGGGCGTCGCCCAGCAGCTTCAGGACGAGCCGGGGCTGTCTCAGGACGTTCAGGATGACCTGACGCTGATCGAGGGACAGACGAGCCGGATGGTGAAGATCATCAACCATCTGCGCAGCTTTTCCCGATGCGGCGGGCAGACCTTCGAGGAGGTCGCCGTCAACAATGTCGTCCGGGATTGTCTGCTGCTGGTCGGCGCGCAGCTCCGCACTCAGAATATCGAGCTGGACCTGGACTTGAACGATGTCCCGGACGTGTTCGCGGACGCCAATGAATTGGAGCAGGTCGTTCTCAATTTGATCACCAACGCCCGCGACGCGATGGATGGACGCCCCGGCGCGCGGATCTTCGTACGCACTCTGGTCCGGCAGGATCGCGTGATCATGGAGTTCCGGGACAACGGTCCCGGAATCCCAGAAGCCGTCGCCGAGCGGATCTTCGATCCCTTCTTTACGACAAAGGAAGTGGGGAAGGGGACCGGACTGGGCCTGTCCATCAGCCATGGGATCATCGAAAAGCACCAGGGGATGCTGACCGTCCACAATGACGGCGGCGCGGTGTTTACGATCGACCTCCCGGTGGTTTCTCACTTTGACCTGGAGATAAGCGCGCAGATGCCCAAAGCGGCGTAGGCCCGATGGTGTCGGCTGTAGTTTCCGCCGTGGACCGGCCCCGCTCAGGCGCTGTTACCGCTGAAATTAAGTGTTTGCCTCAGGAAAACGAGAATAATTGCAATCCACAATGCTGAAGTTTTATTAACTTACAGACATTATGAACAGATCGCAACAAGACATAAAAAAGCGCCCCGCGTGAGGCGGGGCGCTTGGACGGAGACAGGTATTAATTGCGTCGTGGAACATATTGACGCTGTGTCACGTAAACAAATTGTGAACTGCTCTATTCCAGACCGCGAAGATCGCCGATAATGACGTCAGGACGCCAGTTTTCAGGAGCGCTGTTCGCGGCGGCTTCGCTGGTGACGCCGGTTAGAACGAGAACGGTGCGCGCTCCGGCCCGCTTTCCGACCGCAATGTCGGTATCGAGCCGGTCGCCGATCATGACGCTTTCGGCGGCGTTCACGCCGGCCGTTTGCAGGATCGCTTCGTAGGCGTGCGTTTCGGGTTTGCCGATCGTGATGGGCTCAATGCCCGTCGCGGTCGCGACGGAGGCGACGATGGAGCCTCCGCCGGGGATTTCGCCATGTTCCAAGGGGAATGTGGCGTCCCGATTGGTGGCGATAAACTGAGCGTGGCCCTGCTTGATCGCGGCGTGGGCAAAGCGCAGTTTGTCATAGGTGAATTGACGATCGATGCCGACGACGACGTAGTCGATGGTGTTTGGATCGACTGAGTCCGCGACGGTAACCGTTTGCAATCCGCCGACCTCGGAGAGTTCGGCCGCGAGGCCGGCCTCGCCGATCACGAACGCGGTTTTGCCTTCGGCGCCATGCCCTTTAAGATATAACGCTGTGGCGTAGGCGGATGTGAATATTTCTGATTCCGGGGCGTCCAGCCCATTGACGGCCTTAAGCTTCTCGCAGTACGAGGCGCGTGTCCGTCCGGAGTTGTTGGTCAGAAAGTAGACGTTTTTGCCCGCCGCCCGCAGGCGCTCGACGGCCTCCGTGGCGTAGGGGATTTGGGTGTCGCCGAGGTACATAACCCCGTCGAGATCGAACACATAAGTCGTGGTGGAAATCATATCGCGAAAGTGTAGCATACCGGTCGCCGGAAAGTCAAACGGGGAATCGGTGAGTGCGGCAAGAGCTTCCGGGGCCTTAGAGTTTGGCGCCACGGGGGGCAGGGTATAACTTGAATACCTACGAAGACGAAAATACCGAAGCGCCGGTCAATGCGGATCGGGTGTCTGGGAATAGATGCGCGAGCCGCCGAGTCTGTTAGGACAAGGACCGGCGAAGCAGGAAGGGAAACTTATGAAGTCGACGTCAGAATTGGATACCAAGCAGCGCATATATGCTCTGCAACACATAGAGAACGGGGAGTTTATTTGCTTGCTTCAGGAGGGCGTCGATTACCTGGCGTGTTTCTCCGACGGCGATACCGCGCTGGAGTTTCGCACCGCGCTTGGTCTTCAGGAGCACGTTGACCTGATCGCCATGACAATCGCGACCAGCCCATTCACGCACTTCTGGATGGACGGTGAAAGTATCGCGCTGGAGCATGAACTGGCGCAGCAGTAGAACTATCAAAAACGCAATTGTACTTTTGATCGCGCCGAATGCTGAGTGAGAATCGATGAACGAGGGTAAGCGCCCGGCTCCGGATGGAGCCGGGCTTTCTTGTGCGTGGGGTTAGGATCGCCTCTTAGAACCGCAGTCCCACATTCACCGCCGCGCCGTTGGCGTGGTCGACGAATTGGTATTTGGCGTTGACGTAAAGCGGGCCGGTGATCGAGTAGCCGAGTTCGACGTATCCGCCCAGGCGGGTGGCGCTGGAGATACTGCTCTGGTTGATGAAGTAGGCGCCGGCGCCGGCGCCGTAGAAGAAGCTGCCCGGGGCATAGGGCGACGAGCCGCCGGTTCCCGCGACGACGCCGGCGGTCAGCGGGATGACGGTTGAGTGGCCGCCGGATTTGGCGCCGGTCTCCACGCCCAGATCGAGGACGGTGCGCACCGGGACGCCGATTGGGTCGGGAACGGGCAGAGTATAACGGAAGTTCACCGACAGCTGTGTCGCGCCGCCCTTGTCTTTGGCTTCGCCGCTGCTGGGAATGAACACGCCGGCGGAGATGCTGCTCGGGTTGCCGACAATCGGCAGCGCCGGGCCAGGCGCGGCGGCGGCGGGCAGGGCGCAGCCAAGTGCGGCGGCGGCGCAGGCGACAATGGGCAGGTGGCGGGAACGCAGATCGGTATACTTCATGGGCGGATTCTTCCTTTGATGGTCTTGAAATAAAAAAACACCCCACGGATAACCGTAGGGTGTTCGTGGCTATGGTGTTGTTACCCGCAAACGCGAGATTACAACCGTGTTACAATTTCCGAGCTACAGCTGGACTTGGCGCGCGTTTTCCATGCCGTCGATCTTGAGGATCTCCTCGACGCCGCCATCCGGGATCGCGCTGTCGATCAGCAGGACCATCAGCGCGCCCTTGCCCTCGCTCTCGCGGCCGACATGCATGCCGGCGATGTTGACGCCCTTGTCGCCGAGCAGCGTGCCGACTTTGCCGATGACGCCCGGGCGGTCGGTGTGCTTGGTGACCAGCAGGAAGCCTTCCGGCTTGACATCCACGCGGTAGCCGTCGATCGTCAGGATACGGATATCCTTCGGGCCGAAGACTGTGCCGCTGATCTCGCGCCAGCCGCTCTGGGTCTCGGCGCGGACGGTGAGGACGGGCGAGCCGCTCTCATCGGCGCCGGTGCGGCTTTCCGTGATGTTGATGCCGCGCGACGCCGCCAGGCCCGGCGCGTTGACGTAGTTGACGCTCTCCGGAACCACGGTGTCCAGCACGCCTTTGACGGCGCCCCGGGTGATGTGCAGGGTGGGCAGGTCGCCGAAGTCGCCCTTGTAAACGACTTCGATGGCGCGTACGCCGCTCGTGGTGAGCTGCGATTGCAGGCTGCCGATCTTCTCCGCCAGGGTCAGATACGGCTGGATGCGGGCCAGGACTTCGGCGGACACCGACGGCATATTGACCGCCGCGCGCGCCGGCTTGCCGCTAAGGACATCGGCAATCTGCTCGGCGATGTCGATCGCAACATTTACCTGCGCCTCTTCGGTGCTGGCTCCCAGGTGCGGGGTGGTGATGATGGTCGGGATGCCGAGCAGCGGGTTATCCGCCGGGGCCGGCTCGGTGGTGAAGACGTCGATGGCCGCGCCGCCGATTTTGCCGTCCTTCGCCGCCTGCGCCAGCGCCGCTTCGTCGATGATGCCGCCGCGCGCGCAGTTGATCAGGCGCACGGTGGGTTTCATGGTCGCGAGCTGCTCCGCGCCGATCATGCCCGACGTTTCCTTGGTCTTGGGAACGTGGACCGTGATGTAATCCGACTCTTTATAAAGCGTCGGCAGATCGACCAGGCGGATGCCCAGCTTCTCGGCCTGCTCCGGCTTCAGGTAAGGATCGTAGCCCAGGATCGACATGCCGAACGCCTGCGCACGCTTGACGACTTCCTTGCCGATCTTGCCCAGTCCGATGACGCCCAAGGACTTGCCGTAGACTTCGGAGCCCATGTACTTGGAGCGCTTCCACTCGCCGTTGCGCAGCGCCTGATCGGCCTGCGGAATGTTGCGGGCCAGCGCCAGGAGCATCGCCACCGACAGCTCGGCGGCCGCGAGGGTGTTGCCTTCGGGGCTGTTGACGACGAGAATGCCGCGCTTGGTGGCGGTCTCCACATCGATATTGTCCACGCCGACCCCGGCGCGTCCAATGATCTTGAGCTTATGCGCGTTCGCCAGAACCTCGGCGGTTACCTTGGTCTCGGAGCGCACGGCCAGCGCATCGTATTCTCCAATGATCGAAGCCAGCTCTTCCTTGGGCAGGCCCGTCTTCACGTCTACATCCGCGACCTGCTTCAGGATCGCGATCCCTTCCGGAGCGATCGGGTCGCTCACCAAAACTCTCGGCATATCGTTGGTTGTCCTTTTCTATCGTTGAAAAATGGCGAGCCCTATTCCCCCGCGCTTTAGCGCGTTTCCCCTTTTTCCCAACAAGCTGCTGCGCAGGGGAAAAGGGGAGCCAATCATTTACGGCCATTCACACTCGACAAGTAGCGAATGAGAGGGGATATCGTTCACGAGCACTCTCATCTCGTTCTCTTTTGTTACTTGTCGAGCGAGCAAGGATGATAGTGATGAGCGCCCCTTTTCCCTTTGGGTAAAAGGGGAAAGCGCGCTAAAGCGCCGGGGGAATAGGGCCTATCCCCTTAACCCTTACGCTGCGCGAAATCCCGCAGCAGGTCGGCGAGCGTTTGGACGCCGGCGACCGGGAACGCGTTGTAAATGGAGGCGCGGAAGCCGCCGACGCTGCGGTGGCCTTTCAGACCGTCGAGCTTCGCGGCTTTGGCTTCGGCCAGGAACTCGGCTTCGAGGTCGGCGTTGCGCAGGCGCCAGGTGACGTTCATCAGCGAGCGGTCTTCCTTGGCGGTGACGGCCGGCTCGTAGAAGCTGCTCAGTTCGTCGAGCGCGTTGTAAAGGATCGCGGCCTTTTCTTTATTGCGCTTCTCGATGACGGCCTGTCCGCCCTCGGCCTCAATCCACTTCAGCACCAGGCCGACGACGTAGATCGCGAAGGTCGGCGGGGTGTTGTAAAGGGAGTTGGCGTCGCGGTGCGTCTTGTAGGCCCAGATCGCGGGGATATCGGTGCGGGCGGTGTCTAAGAAGGACTTACGGGCGGCGACAATGGTGACGCCCGCCGGGCCCGCGTTCTTCTGCGCGCCGGCGTAGATCATGGCGAACTTGCTGTTGTCGCGCTGAATGGCGGTGAAGTCCGAGGAGCAATCCGCGACCAGCGGGACATCGCCGACATTGGGCAGATCGAAGTATTCGGTGCCCTCGATCGTGTTGTTCGTGGTGATGTGGACGTAGCGCGCGTCGGGCGATACCGTGAACTGCTTGGGAATATACGCGTACTTGTCCGCCTTCGACGACGCGATTTCGCGCACGTCGCCCAGGTTCTTTCCTTCCTTGAGCGCCTTCGCGCCCCAGTCGCCGCCGATGATGTACTCGGCGTGCTGGCCCGCGCTCAGGAAGTTGAGGGGGAGCTGAGCGAACTGGCCGCTTGCGCCGCCCTGCAAAAAGAGCGGAACATAGTCGTCCGCGCTCAGGCCAAGGACGCGCAGCAGGCGCTGCTCCGCGTCGGCGTGAATGGCCTCATAGTCCTTGCCCCGGTGACTGACTTCCAGCAGGGACATTCCCGATCCATTAATTTCGCGCACGCCTTGCGCGGCTTCTTCCAGCACAGCCTCGGGCAGGATAGCGGGCCCGGCGCTGAAGTTGTATATCCGGTGGCTCATCATCGATATCTCCTCGAAAATTGTCCGCGGTCTGTTCCACGCATCAAAAATACGTCAAATGACTCCCGCAAATCGCATAAAGTGTACCTGTTTTTCGCCCAAACAGGTACCGGCAATTGAACGTTTGCCGCTAATGCGACCGGGGTACAGAAGAATATCAGCAAGATTCGAAGATGGAAATCAATATCAAGAAGAGGAACCAGCGATGAATGCAATACAAGAACCGACGGCTCACGTAACGACAGGACAGGTCGCCGCCGCCTTTGTGGATCGCGCCCATGCGGAGGAGGCGATCCTGGCGCTGGAGGCCGCGAGCTTCCCGCGCGAAGCGATCGGAGCCGCCATTCGCAACCATAACGAAGAGAAGCTGTTGATCGAGCATACGGGCGCGCATGGGACGGGCGAAGAGCGCACGAGCATCGTCGAAGGCGGCCTGATCGGCGGATTCGTCGGCGCGATCATCGGCTTCGGGATCCTCAGCGTCCCCGGCGTCGGTCCCGTCATCGCGGGTGGCGTCCTCGCCTCCGCGCTGGCGGGCGCCGGGATCGGCGCCGCCTCGGGCGGCATCCACGCCGCGCTGACCCACCTGGGCCTATCCGTGGAGCAGGCCGACGAGCTGGAGACCCATTTCCGGGCCGGCGCCGCGCTGGTGATCGTCAACGCGGGAGCTCGCGCCGACGAAGCGATGCGAATCTTTGATAAGTTTGGCGGAGTGACTCACGCCTCGCCCGTGGAGGAAGCGCTGACGGAGGAAGAGGCCGAGGAGATTGAAGAAAAGGCCTGGTGACCCAGGCCCTTTCGGAAAGTCTACAAGATCGTCTCGATGTAATTCTGCGACGCCGCGTCGAGCTTCTCGACATTCGGGATCTCGAAGCGGCTTCCATCGACATCCAGCAGCAGGAGATGCGTCGGCGATAGCCACACCGCATTCTCCTGCAAGTTCTGCGTCACGAAGTCCTTCGTTCCCCGGTCCGTCTCCACCGTCCAATACGTCGCGCCGAACTCCTGCTTCGCGTGCTTGACCGTAATCACGGTCGCCGTCAGATACCGCCGCCGCAGCTCCTCCTTCGCCGCCGTCAGCGACTCCGGGGACAGCGTATTCGGATCCGAAACCGTCACGATCTCATCACCCTTGCCGTCAAGCAGCGCGAGATAAGTATTCGGCCGCGAAAGCGGCGCCGCCCAGGCGGGACGGACGGTATGGTACGATTTCTCGCCTTCGATCGTGAGGCGAAGGCGGTCCTTGGGTTCATAGAAGAGTTTTAGGGTTTCTGGGTTCATGGTTTGTTTCTCTGATGGGGGCGTGTCGGCCCTATTCCCCCGGCGCTTTATCGCGCTTCCCCCTTTTGCCCAGAGGTAAAAGGGGCGCTCATCATTGTGATCCTTGCTCGCTCGACAAGTATGTTTGATGAATGCTTTGCTTTCGTAAGCATGATCCTCACGTTCATGTGACGAGTGAATGGCTATAATGAGTGGCTCCCCTTTTCCCCTGCGCAGCAGCTTGTTGGGAAAGAGGGGGAAGCGCGATAAAGCGCCGGGGGAATAGGGACTAAGCCCTGTCCTACTCCGCCAGCCCAATAATCTGCGTGACTTGGCTTTGTGTCTCCACCAATTTGAAGAACTCGCCTTTCTTTTCCATCAGCTCGGCGTGCGTGCCGATTTCGGCGATCTCGCCTTTGTCCAGCACGATCAGCCGGTCCGCGTTGCGCAGGGTCGAAAGACGGTGCGCGATGGCGAAGGTGGTGCGGCCGGCGGTGAGGCGGCCGATGGCTTCCTGGATCTGCTTTTCGGTTTCGACATCGACACTGCTCGTCGCTTCGTCCAGGATCAAGATGCGCGGGTCGTGCAGGATCGCGCGGGCGATGGAGATGCGCTGGCGTTCGCCGCCGGAGAGCTTGGCGCCGCGCTCGCCGACCATCGTGTCGTAGCCGTCGGGCTTCGCCAGGATGAAGTTGTGCGCGTTCGCCGCCTTCGCCGCCTTGATGATGTCGTCGAAGTCCGCGCCGGGCTTGCCGTAGGCGATATTCTCCGCGATCGTGCCGTTGAAGAGGAACGGTTCTTGCAGGACAAGGCCGATCTGGCGGCGCAGGTCTTGCAGGTCCATCTCCCGGTAATCGATCCCGTCGATCATCAGCGTTCCGGCGTCGGGCTCGTAGAAGCGGCAGATCAAGTTGATGGTTGTCGATTTGCCCGCGCCGGACTTGCCGACCAGGCCGATCATCTCGCCCGGCTTCGCCGTGAACGAAAGGTTCTTCAGGACTGGATTGGACTTGTCATAGCCGAACCGGATGTTGCTGAACTCGACCGTGCCCTCGATGTCATGCTTCGTCGAGTTGTCCTTGGCGTAGTTCTCCTTCTCCATGTCCATGATCTCGAAGATGCGCTCGGCTCCGGCCATCGCGCGGCTGAACCAGTTGTTCACCTGCGCGAACCATTGCAGCGGACCGTAGACCAGGTTGAGATAAGCCGTGACCTTAATGAAGTCGCCCAGCGTGATTTCGTGCCGATAGACCATCGGGCCGCCGACGGACCAGCAGATCAATGTGCCGATACTCGTGAAGAGGCTCATGGCGCCGAAGATCGTGGACCAGCGCGAATCCGCGGCCACGGCTGCGTCCCGCAGTTCTTTGTTGCGTGACGCAAACCGGTCGAACTCCAGGTCTTCCTGCGCGAACGCCTTCATAACGCGGATGCCCGACAGCGATTCGTTCAGCAGCGTGTGGAAGCGCGCCCACTTCTGACCGACGCGCGTGAACATCGTGGACATCGGCCGCCAGAAGATGATGCTGATCAGCATCACCATCGGAATCGGCGCGATGATCGCCAGGGTCAGTTTGAGGCTGATTTGCAGCAGAAACCCGATGACGCCGAGGAGCATCAGCGAATTGATAACCAGGAACGGAAGGCCATCGACAAGGAAGCCCCAGACACGGTCCGTATCTTGAGTCACGCGGCTTGCGATGGAGCCGACCTGTTTCTTATCGAAATAGCTGACCTGAAGGTATTCAATTGAGCGATAGAGCTTTGAGCGCAGGTCCGCCGCGATGTTGGCGGCGAGAAAGGCGATCAGCCTGCCGTTCACGACCTGCACCAGCGAACCGAAGACAATAACTGCGCCCCAGATCCACATCAATTGAAATAAGTGAGCGAGGGTGTGATGCGCGTTAACAATGCCGTTGACCAGGTTGCCGACGATCTGCGGCGGAATCAAGTTCGCCAGCGTCGTTAGGATGGAGCAGGTTGTCAGCGCCGCCGCCTGCAATCGATACGGCTTGAGGAAGCCGGCGATGCGCAGCAGCGTGCGTCCGCGATTGACGCAGGCGGGGCAAACTCCGTCCTTTTCGGGCAGCAGTCGTCCGCACTTCGGGCAGTTGGTCTGTTCCGTCTTGAGACTGATCAGCAGCGGCTCGCCCTTGGCGAGCTGCTCGATGCCGCGCGCGGCTTCGCTGAACTGGGCCGCCACCGACTGCGAATAGCTGATGATCGGCAGGATCTCGCCCGTCTTCGCGGTGATCTCCAGCCGGCCGCCGCCGACCAGCGGCTCGTTGCGCGCCGTCTTGATTTCAGAGATCGGCATCTGGAACGCGAGCGTTCCATCATGGTCGAGCACTCGAACCTGGTCCTTGGTGACCTCCAGACTGCGCCGGCCAAACGACCCGGCGCTGTCGATGTCGGCCTCCAGCCGGACCAGCGGCTCTTCGTCGCGCCGTTCTTCCGATTCGTGCGTCGCTTCCAGTATCGCCATGCGTCCCTCCTTCTCAATGATCGGCGCGGACCGAGCCGCCGCCTTGTCAGTCTTGCGTTCTTACATTATCGCCGCGACATTCGCGAAAAACAAAAAGTTTTTTGCGGATGTCGAATTTTTCTTTGGAATATTCTCATGACAAGAGAATACTTTTCGGTGTTATTCCATGAGCGGTGGGTACATTCACCCATCGATATGGAGCGCGCACCCATTCGCGCTCAGAAGAAGGACCCTATGCCGACACGAGAAATCCCATTTACGGAATGGAAGTCATATCTGGAAACGTTCAGCAAGCGCCACCAGGGCGCCGTCGCGAAGGTCTTGGTCGCCGACCCTTCGGGCGAGCACACCGTCGTCAAATCCCTGCCCTTCGTGGGCATCTCTCTGGAGACCAAAGGCAGCGGCGATCATGAAATCGCCCTGGAGCTGGGCGACGACGCCACGGACCACGAGACCCACTTCATCGCGCAGCCGAAGAAGCTCTATCACAAGGACGCCACCACGGATCTGAGCGAGGAGATCAACAAGGACGAGATCCTCGAAGTCACATCCGCCACGGACCCGCCGATCACCGTGATCCATCTGCGGCATTCGTAAGACGAATATCGTTTAAATCACGCAGACACACTTGCGGCATATTGGTCCGGCGCCGCCGGGCCGATATGCTACAATACGCCATGACCTCCGTCCTGGCGCCGCCCGCGCCCAAATCGCTGGCTGAGTTTCGGTCCGATCCCATCGCCTTCCTGCGTCGCCTGTCGCGTGAAGGCGGCGATATGGCTCATTTTCTCATGGCGCGCCGCCGCTTTGTCCTCGTCAGCCATCCCGACGCCATTCGGGAAGTGCTGGTCACGCGCCAATCCTCCTTTGTCAAAGGCCCCGGGCTGCTGCGCGCCGAGCCGCTGCTCGGCGGCGGTCTGCTCACCAGCGACGGCGCCGACCACCGCCGCCAGCGCCGGCAATTGCAGCCGACGTTTTCCCCTGCGAATTTAGACAAGTATCTCGCCGTGATGGGCGAACTCGCCGGCGCGATGCGTGACGAGTGGGGCGACGGCGAGACGCGCGACGCGCACCGGGAGATGAGCCGACTGACGCTGGAGATTGCGGTGCGGACGCTGTTTGGCGAGGGGGGCGTCGCCGGATGTCCACACTTCGCGGGGGACAATATTGGCGATGCGATCACCGACGCCATCTTCACTCGTTTTGGAAAACTCACGAACGAGCAGGCGCCGCCTGAGAAGTCAGCAGACAGGCAGAGCCCGAGCGCGGTGCTCGAATCCGCCGTCGATCGTCTCCTCCAGCGCCACGCCGCCGAGGACGACACCCTGCTTGCCCTCCTGTTCCAAGACACCGGCCGGACGCCGGAAGTTCAAGACGCCGAGCGGCGCGACCAGGCGATGACGTTTCTCATCGCCGGTCATGAATCCGTCTCGGTGGCGCTGTCGTGGGCCTGGTTTTTGCTGTCACGGCATCCCGAAGCTGAGGAACGTTTCCACCGAGAGATCGATGGATGGGATGGGGAAGATCTGCCGGCGCTCGCCGTTACGCGCGCCGTCATCGCCGAGACGATGCGGCTTTACCCGCCGGCGTGGATGATGAGCCGGGAGGCGCGGGAGCCGGTGACGATCGGCGGCGAGATGGTGGAGGCGGGGACGATCGCCGTGGTCGCTCCGTGCGTGACGCATCACGACGCGCGGTTCTTTCCGGCGCCGGAGGCGTTTTGTCCGGAACGGTGGCTGGCGGCCCAGACTTGGCCGCGCTTCGCATACTTCCCATTTGGGGCGGGCGCGCGCAAGTGTATCGGCGATGAGTTTGCCTGGCGCGAAATGACGCTGCTGATGGCGACGCTGGGGCGGGAGTGGCGCCTGCGGCCGGAGCCGGGCGCGCCGACGCCCGACCCGCAGCCGATCGTGACCCTCCGGCCGCGCGGCGGCATGCCGATGCGTCTGACGCGCCGGCGATTTAATTGGACGCCGACTTCTTCTTAGGCGTGGTTTTCCCGCCGTGCTTTTTGAGCAGCGCGATCATCTTGGTCCGATGGAAGAAGACCGCTTCGTCCAGAGGCGTCTGCCCCATATGGTTGGGCGCGTTGACTTTGGCGCCGTGGGCGATGAGAAACGCCGCCGTCGGGACGTCTTCCCAAAAGACCGTGTTATACAGCGCGCTTTCCCCCATAAAGTCCTGAGCGTCGACGAGTTTTGGGTCTTTGTGCAGCAGGGCTTTGATCGCGGGAATATCGTGCGATTTGGCGGCTTCGATCATCTTGTCGGCCAGAGGATTGGCCGGCGGATCCGATGGTTTCCCCGGAGACATGCTCTTCGACATCGCGTTCAGAATGACGGCGGGGTCGCCCAGATCCAGCCGCCACTGCCCGTCTTCCTGCATGGCGGAGATGCTGACGACGCCCGGCAGCTTCAGCGTATTCCCTTTTTTCGGCGTGATCTTCACTTCCGTGGGGCTGACGACGGAGAACGTATACTTCGTGAAGTCCGTGGGAATGGCCTGGCTGAATTGGAAGCCGTCATCCTTACCCCCGTCCTTGCTCATCTTATCCAAGCGTGTTTCAAACTCCGTCAGCTTCGTGACGAACTCGCGCTCATGCCCCTTGAGCGTCTCGGGCAGGCCGGTGATCGGCTTGTCGGGCTTGGGATCGCCGAGATAGCGCGTGAGGAAATCGTTGAAGTCCTTTTGCAGGGTCGGATCCGAGGAGGGCTTGTCGGGAGTCGCTCCCATCTGCGAGAAGCCGATGCCAAACGCGATGGGAATGGTGAAGATAATCCCAAACACGCCGACCGAGCGGTCGGTCATGTGGTCGACGACTTCCGCCATCGACTTCGAGTGCGCGAAACTCAGCAGCGCGCTCTGAGCCCCCGCAAGGGCTGTCGCCGACTGGTCCGCCGTCATGGCGGGCGCGGCTGTCTGCGCCCAAACACCCTGGGGCGCGGTCAAAAGGGACGAACAGAGAACGACGCAGGCGGCTTTGGCGGCGAATCGCGCTCGTGTGAGGTGCATGGGTTTTCCTCTAATCGTTTTTGTGGGCGTTCTTCATTGCTTTGGCGAGAGCGGCGAAGATCTTATCGGAATCTCCAAGATCGATGCGCCACACGCCGTCTTCCTGGACGGCTTCAAACGTGTCCACCCCGGGAAGCTGAAGGGCTTTCGGGTCCTGCGGAGTGATCTTCACGCGTGTCGGCCCGATCGTATTGAACTTGAAGAAGTCCAATCTGCTCGGCAGCGGCTCCTGCAGTTGAAACGAGGTTTCAGTATCGGGGGCGCCGGGCGATTTCCCGTTGAGACGGTCGGCGAATGGGGAGAGCCCCAGCAGAAACTCATGTCCATGGCCTTGGACCTTCGGCGGAATTGCGGTCAGATTATTGACTGTGGAGGCGTCCATTCCGTAGCGCCGTAAGTAAGCGTCGAAGTCTTTTTTGAGCGCGGGAATGATGACCGGATTGGGGGCCTGGTCGGGAGCCATCTCGATAATAAAGCTCATCGGGAGGACGGTGATTACGCCGATCAGGGCCGCGGACCGGTCCGTCAGCGTATTCTTCAGCGCGGGCAGGCTGGTCGCCTTGGCGAAGGCCAGGACGGCGTGCTGAGCGCCGGCGATCTTGGGGTCCGAGGAAAACATAGGCGGGGCGGGGGCGGGCGTCGTTGCCGGAGCCGCTGTCGCTGCGGGGGCGGGCGTCGCGGCCGGCGCGTCGCCGGCCGCGCAGACACGCTGCGGGCTGGTGAGAAGGGCTCCGGCGAGCAGCGCCGCGCATCCGATCGCGCCGGCGAAACGTGTGGGAGTCATGAGTGAACCCTTTCGCTTGTAAGAATTAATTCACTGTACCCGGTAACCCCCCATGCTTACCATCTTAATATTTCGCGTCAGCCCTTGCCGCTGCGACCGCCGTGGCTGACCAGCACCGCCAGCACATCGTCCTTGCCCAGCGCGCGCGCTTTGTCCAGGGGCGTGGCGCCGGTGTTGTCCTTGGCGTTGACATTCGCGCCCAGGCGCAGCAGGAGCGATGTCATGGCCGGCTTGCCCTGAGTCACGGTCAAAAAGATCGGGGTCTGCCCAATGGCGTCGCGCGCGTTGAGCGCCGCCCGGTTTTTGTGGGCGATGGCGCGGATCTTCGCCACATCGTTTTGACCGATCGCGTAGTCCAGCGCGCCGGCGCTGGGCGCGAGTTTTCCGTGAGCGCGCGCGTGCGCTTTCGCGATCGCCGACTGTGGGTTGGTCTCCTGGGCGACTTTGTTCTTGATCAAGCCGCCGAATGTTAAGCCCAGCGCGAGCGCGGCGACGATCGCCACGACGGAAAGCGCCAGGATAACCGTGCCGACGATGCCGCAGATCCGGCCGATCATCGTGTTCTGCCGCTGCTGGAAATCGCCGTTTCCTCGGTCGATCGTTTGGATTCCGTTGTTCCCCATGATCCAGGCGACGGGGCCGAGGATGGGCAGGCCGACAATGCTCAGAATCCCGAGGATCAAAATCATCGTCCCCTTGACGGGAGTAGGGCTATAAGACGTAGGCTGCATCGTTCATTCTCCCTGACGGATCGCTTCCATTCAGTTTATCACGGATTTTCGGGATTTGAATGGCCGCTTGCAGCAAGTGAAAATCGATCCAGAACGCGCTGCGCCGTTCCGCTCGCAATCATCCACTCCACCGTTTCGCCCGGATCGCCGCGCTCCACATCGATATTCGAATCGAAGGGCATGCATCCCAGCACCGGCAGACCGGTCAATTGTTCGATCGCGGCGGGGCTGGTCCGCTCGGCCAGGCCCGGCTCCGCCGGCATGCCGGCGATCACGATCCCCAGCACGGTCAGACCGACCGCCTGCGCGTAGTGCGCCGTCAGCGCCGTATGGTTGATTGTCCCCAGCGCCGGCCGTGCGACAATCAGCAGCGGCAGATCCATCGCGCGCGCCAGATCCGCCATTCCGTAATCCTTCTGAATTGGAACCGTGATTCCTCCTGCGCCTTCAATCAAAACGCCTGCATGCCGCGTTCGCAATTTTCGATAGCTCGCCAAAACTCGATCCAGATCGACCGCCGTCCCCGCAAGCTCCGCCGCCACCGACGGCGCCAGCGGCGCCTCCAGCCGCACCGGGCAGATCAAATCCATCGGGTCGCCCGTGCTGCTGACCGCCGCCAGGTACTCCGCGTCGCCCGGCTCCCAACCCTCGGAGGTCCGCGCCACCCCCGTCTGGATCGGTTTCATCACGCCGATATCGCGCCCCAGATCCCGCAAGGCGCGCGCGAGCGCCGCCGTCACGATGGTTTTGCCGACGCCGGTGTCGGTCCCGGTGATGAAAATGCTGGGGGTCATGGGGTGCGCCCCGATTTATATTGGCGAAGCGGTGCGCAGGCCCTCACCCGGCGCTCCGCGCCACCTTCTCCCAAAATTGGGAGAAGGTTATGAGTAAGATATTGGATCAAAGATCCAAAAGAACTCAAAACAAAATTCCCTCTGACCCCCCCTCTCCCAATTTTGGGAGAGGGGGCCGGGGGGTGAGGGCCTTTCCAAATCATCCCATCGCCTCCGCGATCGCGTCTGCCGCGCGTTCGAGATCTTCGACGGTGTGTGTCGCCATGACGCTGACGCGTAGGCGGGCGGCGCCTTCGGGGACGGTGGGCGGACGGATGGCGGGCGCCCAGACGCCGGCGTTTTCCAGGGATTCCGAGACGGCCAGGGCGCGCTGGGAGGAGCCGATGAGGACGGGGATGATCGGGGTGACGCTGTCGGCGGTGACGACGCCGCGCTGGGAAAGCAGAGCGCGCAGGTGGCCGGAGTTGAGGCTGAGCTGTTCGCGGCGCTCCGGCTCGGCGCGCAGCAGCCGCAGGGCGGCGCGGGCGGCGGCGACCGGGGCGGGGCTCGGGGCGGTGGTGAAGATAAAGGAGCGCGCGCTGTTGCGCAGATAGTCGATCAGCACCCGGCTTCCGGCGATATAGCCGCCTTCGGACCCGAGCGCCTTGCTGAGCGTTCCCATCTGGATCGTGTTGCCGGGCTGCATCCCGAAGTACTCCAGCGATCCGCCGCCGGAGCCGCCCAGCACGCCCGCGCCATGCGCGTCGTCGACATAAAGCCAGGCGCCGTGCTCGGCGGCGATGGTTTGCAGCTCGGGCAGGGGCGCAAGGTCGCCATCCATGCTGAAGACGCCGTCGGTGACGATCAGGCAGCGGCGAAATCGGTCGCGGTCGTGCAGCAGCTCGCGGACATGATCGGCGTCGTTGTGGTCGTAGATGCGAAATTCCGCGCGGCTCAGTCGAACGCCATCGATGAGGCTGGCGTGGTTGAGCTTATCGCTCAGGATCAGGTCGCCGGGGCCGGCGAGCGCGGGGATCGTCCCGACATTTGCGGCGTACCCGCTGCCGAACAGCAGCGCCGCCTCGGTGTGCTTGAAGTCGGCGAGGTCCCTCTCCAGCGCCTCGTGCAGATCGAGGTTGCCGCTGGTCAGGCGCGATCCGGAGGCGCCGGTCCCCCAGGTTTCCGTCGCCTCCCGGGCGGCTTCGCGGACAAGGGGATGCGTCGCCAGGCCGAGATAGTTATTGGAGCCGAGCACCAGAACCCGGCGGCTGTCCACGACGGCCCACGGCCCGGGCGGGCTTTCGGTCCGCCGCAGGCGGCGGTGCAAGTGCGCGCCCTTCAGCCGGTCCAGGTCGGCGGATAGTTCGGTGTTCAGGTTCAAGGTGTGTCTTACTTTACGTTCAGGCGTCCTGGGTTTCCCAGGCAATCGCTTCCCGGAGAATCCCCAGCATCTCGGTCAGCTCCCCAGGCGAGCTCGCCAGCGGCGGGACAAAGGTGATCACATGCCCGAGCGGCCGGGTGATCAAGCCCATCGCCAGGGCGCGGCGGCAGATACGAACGCCAATGGCGTCCTCGAACGGGTACAGTTCGTGACGAGATTTATCGCGGACGATCTCGATCCCCGCCATCAGCCCGCACTGCCGAATCCCGCCGACATGCGGCAGGGATTCGATCTCGGAAAGGATCTGGCGGATAAGCGTTATCTTCGGCGCGAGCCCATCGATTACCTGCTCCTGCTCGAAGATATCCAGACTGGCGAGGGCGGCGGCGCAGGCCAGCGGGTTGCCCGTGTAGGAATGGCCGTGCGTGAAGCTTTTCCACTCCTTGTAGTCGCCGAGAAACGCGTCGTAGATCTTGTCCGTCGCCAGCGTCGCCGCCAGCGGCAGGTAGCCGCCGGTCAGCCCTTTGCCCAGGCACAGAAAATCGGGCGAAACGCCTGCCAAATCGCAGGCGAACATCGCGCCGGTGCGTCCAAAGCCCGTCGCCACTTCGTCGGCGATCAGCAGCACGTCATACCGATCGCACAGTTCTCGGACGGCTTTGAGATATCCTGCCGGCGCCGTCAGAATCCCGCCCGCCATCTGTACGAGCGGCTCCAGAATCACGGCGCAGACCTCATCATTATGCGCCGCCAGCGCCGCTTCCATTTGCTGGACGGCCGCCTCCAAACTCGCGGCGCGCGCGGGTGAGGGAACGAAATCGACCTCGAACAGCAAGTCGCGAAAGATCCCATGGAAGAGGCCGACGCCGCCGACGCTCACCGCGCCGATGGTGTCCCCATGGTAGCCTTCCGAGAGAGCGATAAACCGCCGGCGATCCTGCCCCTGATGCCGCCAGTACTGGAACGCCATCTTCAGCGCGACCTCATTGGCGGTGGACCCATTGTCCGAGTAAAACACGCGCGTCAGCCCCGGCGGCGCCAGCGCCGCCAGCCGCGCCGCCAGCCGCGCGCCCGGCTCATGGGTCAAGCCCAGCATCGTCGAATGCGCGACCTTGCCGATCTGCGCGATCACGGCGGCGTCGATCTCCGGCCGCCGGTGTCCGTGGACATTGAGCCACATCGACGAGTTGGCGTCATAATACTCGCGCCCCTCCATGTCGCGCAATTTGACGCCCTGGCCGCTTTCAATGAAGATGGGGCTGGACACTTCCCAATCGCGCATTTGGGTGAAGGGGTGCCAGAGGTGAGCTTTTTCAAGCTGGGTGAGTTCGGTGTTGGTCATCGTGCTTTTGTGTTTGATTGTGATTCGTCTGTGAACGGTGATGTACGCCGAAGAGGCGCGGTTTCAACCGCCGGCCTCTCTTGTTCGCGTTACGCTATTAATTTCGCAAAATGCATTGATCGCCGGCCTCTTCGGCGCGGATTGCGCCATGAATTTCGCAATCCGTATTTGGTAAGTGGGTAATCCACTCCACAACACCCATCAGGTATCCTAACAGCAGTGCAAACCATTTCCCCATCTTCCACAAAACCCGCCGCGCTCGACTTCTTCGCCGGCGGCGGCCTCGCGTCCGAAGGGCTGAAATCTCAGTTCGATGTCGTTTGGGCCAATGACTTTGCGCCCAAAAAGGCGCTGGTCTATCAGGCGAACCATCCCGGGCATCTGCATGTCGGGCCGATCCAGGAGGTTCGCGGCGGCGATCTGCCGGCGGCGGCGCTCGCGTGGGCGAGTTTTCCGTGCCAGGATCTCTCGCTCGCCGGGCGGATGCTTGGCATGCACTCCGGGACGCGCAGCGGGCTGGTGTGGGAGTGGCTGCGTATCCTGGGCGAGCTGCGGGAGCGTCCGCCGGTGGTGGTCGCGGAAAACGTCTCCGGGCTGCTGTCCTCCGAGGGCGGCGCGCATTTTCGAATGCTGCACGCGGCTTTGAGCGATCTGGGATATCGGGTCGGCGCGCTGGCGCTGGACGCCGCGCGCTGGCTGCCGCAGTCCCGCCCGCGCGTTTTTGTCGTCGGCGCCCGCCGCGACTTGGACACCAAGGCTTTGGAAGCCCTGGACGCATCCTGGGCCCACTCCGAGGCGGTGCGGCGCGTGTCGGACACGGACGGCTGGGTCTGGTGGGACTTGCCCGAACCGCCCCAGCGCACGGTGCGCCTGTCCAGCCTCATCGATCGTGACGCGCCGGTCCACGCCGATGCCCGGGCGGCCCATGCGTTGAGCCTGCTTTCGGACCGCCACCGGCGAAAGCTGTCGGCGCTGGCGAATGGCGATATTGTACCCGGCTACCGCCGTGTCCGCGATGGCCGGCAGGTATTGGAGCTGCGCTTTGACGGCGTGGCGGGATGCCTGCGCACGCCGAGCGGCGGCAGCAGCCGGCAGGTGATCGTGATCCGCCGGGGCGATGAGTTTCAGACGCGTCTGCTCACCGTGCGTGAGGCCGCGCGCCTGATGGGCGCGCCGGAGACCTATCAGATTCCGGGATCGTACAATGATGGGTATAAGGCCATGGGCGACGCCGTCGCGGTTCCGGTCGTGGAGCATCTCGCGCGGCATCTGCTCGCGTCGCTCGCACGGATCGCGAACGTGGTGACCCCGAGGTAAACAACGCCGCGCCTTTGAGGTAAACCATGACGGACACGATCTCTCCCGAAGAGCGCAGCGCGGTGATGCGGCAGGTCAAGTCCAAGAACACCAAGCCTGAGATGCAGATCCGCTCGCGGCTGCACCGGCGCGGCTATCGCTTTCGCCTGCACCGCCGCGACCTGCCCGGCGTCCCCGACCTCGTCTTTCCCAGTCGCAAAACCGTCGTCTTCATCCACGGCTGCTTCTGGCACGGCCACCCCTGCAAGCGCGGCCAGCGCCCGCCGGCGACCAACGCCGAGTACTGGCGCGCCAAGATCGCCCGCAACGAAGCGCGCGACACGGTCAACCTGCAAAAGCTCGCGGAGCTGGGGTGGAAGGCGATTGTGATCTGGGAGTGCGAGATGAAGCTGATCGACGCCGCAATCGACCGGCTGGCGGCGGAGCTGGATGGGAATAAAGCCTAACCCCGTCAATCTCCCATGAGGCGCCAGCGGTTAATGCATTTGGTCGATTTAGTAACGCAATCGCCTACGTCAGAAGGCCGGCGGTTGAAACCGCGCCTCCGAGAGCGCGGAAGTCCGCCTGCGCGGACTGCATGATCCATGACGGCGCCGACGAACATGGTCGCGTGATAAGGCGGTATCGTCTACAAATATGTAACCCACGCAGGTGGGTTTCTGCGCTCTGGCAGGCGCGGTTTCCAACCGCCGGCCTTCTGACGCAGACAATTGCACTGCCATTCACCCCACCCGCAAATCCCTCACCAAATCTCCCCGCCGCAGATCGACCACCAGCAGCCGCCCCCGGTCGTCCCCAATCGTCACATTCTCCAAGCCGACGCGCGCCGAGACGGTTTTCGCGCCGTTCAGATGGATTCGCAGGCGTACTGTCAGGGTCTTTGTGTCGAGCAGGCGGCAGCAGACGCCGTTCTCAGTGGATGTAGAGGCGACGATCCATTCGTCTGAGAGAGCAATGTGCAGCGGCTTATTCTCCTTATGGAAGAACACTTGACGCGTAAGTTGCGGAATGCCGGAGCCGGACGATTCGTAGAGTGCTAAGGCGGTCGAAAAGACGTCGGCGGAGTCGTCCGTTGGCAGTTGGATTCGCAGCTCCGCGATGCTTCCGCTGGGCGCGACCACGCGGCGCAGATCGACATAGCCCATCGCTGGCTGTGGGATTTCCGGCCGCGCGCGCAGGCTCAGAGCGGGGAGTGCGAGCAGCCAGCGCTGCCAGAGTTCGTGTTCGAGCGGTTTTGGAACTCCCCACGGATCGACATCTTCCGTGACGCGCACGAGGAACGAGCAGGCGGCGGCGCTGCGGGCGATCTGTGTGATGCGGCCCGGGATATTGGGGGTGCGCCAGAGGGCTTTGTAGTCGTCGGCCAGCGCGTCGATCGCGAGGAAGTCGGTTCCTTCGGCGACAAACCAGAGGGATCCGTCGTAGCTCTTTGCCCAGGAATCGAGGCGGACATCGCGCCAGGAGCGGGCGGTGCGCTGGAGGAAGTCCAGGCGGGCGAGGTGCACGGCGTCGCCGCGCGGGGCGAGCGCGAGGGCGCGGTCGCCGCTGTCCGAGAGGACCAGCCGGTGCGCGGGCTGATCGAAATGCGCGACCGTGCGGCCATCGCGGGCGAGCATCCGGGCGCCGGCTTCGCCGAGCGCAGCGACGCAGCGGCCGTCCGGAAGCCAGGCGGCGTCCAGCACCGGCAGCGCGCCGGTGTCGGCGGCGTCGATCGTGATTTCCAGAGCCGTCGTTCGCTCCGCGAGGCGCGGGCGCGGGCTGAGGGGCGCCGGCGGCGAGTCGGCTTTCAGCGCGCCATCGCCCGAGAACTGCACGAGTTTTGCCAGCCACGCCGGGGCGAGCGCGATGGATCCCTCGGCGGCGTCTTCGATCAGGGCGCGAGTGGCGGCGCGGGTGAGCGCGGACGCCGCCGGGGTGCGGGATTCCTTGATCAAGCTTTCGGCGAAGGCCAGACGCGCCGCAGCCAGTTCGGCGTCGCCGCCCAGCAGCGCCTGAGCGCGTTCGCGGACGTCCGGGAAGGAGTCCGGCTCCAGCGCGAGCCGCCGCGCCAGCATCCGAGCGGCGGGCGCGCCGCCCAGCTCCAGCACGCGCCGGATCCATTCGTGTGTCAGCGCCCGGCCTTCGGGGACCGGCCACGCGATATCGACGGCGGCGGAGTAGTCGCCCTGGCCCGCGAGCGTCCCCGCCCAGACCATGCGTAATGTGTGGCCATGCTTTTTGTCCGTGCGCTCCAGCCGCGTGACGGCGTCGGCGAACGCGCCCGTGCGCCGCGCAATCTCGGCGGCTCGGCCGGCGTCGCCGGCCAGGAACCATTGGCGCACGATCAGCCCCGGCGGCAGCTCGCGCGCCTCCGCCATCTCCGCCGCCAGTCGAAGGCGTCCGTGGCGCTCCAGAAAGGCGACGGCCTCTTCGTTGGCGTGCAGCAGCTCCGCGAGGACAAACGCGGCCTCATCGATCCGCCCCGCCGCCTCCAGCCGCGCGAACGCGCTTCGATAGATCTGCTGGAGATTTTCGTAGAGGTTCACGCCGAGGCCCAGCGCGGAGCCCGGGGCGTTCTGGCCGGGACGGATTTGCAGCGAGTCGCGGCGGCTGGGAAGGCCGAACGCCGGCCAGGGGTTGCTGGCCCCGCCATCGGCGCCGGCGAGCGGCAGGGCGTGCCGGAGCGCTTCCGCGAAATCCCCTTGCTCGAACATTCGTATCATCTTCGAAAGATAACGCGCCTGCCGCACGCCGAAGACCTGCCCCAGCTTTGTCATACGGAGGAACTGATTGAGAAATCGCCCGAGCCACTCCGGCGGTGTGGGACTTGCAGCAGTATTGCGCGCGCCTGATCCCCCGGAAGCGGCCCCTGCCCCGGCGCCGAAAGCAGCCAACAGCAGGGTGAGGGGATTGAAAAGATTCCCGAATATCGCCCCCAGCGATTGCGTCCCGATGGCCGCCGGCGTCTGCGCTTCCTTCGCGGCGAAGCTTGCCCGAAGCCGCATCAATACGGACAGCATGTCCGGCGACGGGGCGGGAATGCCGCCCAGCTGCCGGCGAGCGTCGAAAGCGGCGGCTTCCGTGAACATCTGCGGCGGCGCGAGAGGCGCGCCGAGGGTTTGGACGGTCATTACCGGCCAGTCAGAGACATCAAGCCACGCCGCCGGATCGGTCCTCGTGTCCTCCGTCAGCGCGTGCAGCGTCGTCACGCCGTCCTGGATCCGGCAAAAGCTGCGCGGCGGCGGCGCGATCTCTTCCCACTCGTCGGAGGTCAGCGGCGATCCGGTCAGCACATCGTCGCGCAGCGTGAGCGGCAGCCCGGGTGTCCGGCGGCAGTCGATCTCCCGCGCGTGCGCCCAGCGCAAGAGGAGCCCGCCCGCGACGGCGTGAACCGTCGCGCCCGGCTCCCAGAGCGCGAGCACGCGACGGCGCGCCTCGGGCTCGCCGAGCAGGGCAAAGTCAAAGAATAACCCGATGGCGTCGATGACGCCTTGATGGACAAGCGCGCGCGGCTTCACAAGATTCATGAGGCGCCTCCGCCCGGCGCCAGCCGATACAAAATCGCCTCATGCTCCAGCGAATAGATGATGACCTCGCCGTTTGTCGTCGAATACGCGATGATCGGCGCCGCGTGGCTGACCGTGACATGCTCGATCGGCGCGTCCGCAATCGGCAGGACATGCGACCAGGAGGCTCCCAGCACCCGGAGCCGCCGCGCGCCCGGCTCCAGCAGAACCAGCGCCGGCGTTTGATAGCGTCGCGTGGCGATCACTCCGACAACACGGCACTCGGGAATCGCTTTGAGCGAGAGTTCCGCACTATTGGTGAGCACGCTCCAATAACCATCGCCTTTATATGCGGCGACCAATCCGTAACGCTCGTTTCCGAGCGCCGACGCATATCCCATGAAAAGACCGGGCGAATTGTCGTCCGTCGCGCCGGGGATGTTCTGAGGCGTCCGTTCGCTGCCGTCGAGGGCGACGCTCCAGCCGTCTTTCGCTTGCAGTCCACAGAGGATATGATGGGGAGTATTGAGCGTGGCGAGAAATACGGCTCCGTTGTAGATGGGATTGAGGTGCGCGCCTTTGGCGTCTTTGTAAAGCGTGGCGATGGAGCAGCGCCCCGGCATGCGGATATTGCCGGGCAGGCCAATCACTAGCCGGGAGCCGGCGGGATTGCTCTGCGGCGTGGCGAAGCATGGCGATAGCGGCGGATTGACAGCGTCGTCCAGCGCTTTTTGGTAACCTACATCGATGGGATAAGCGCCGACGGCAACGCCGGCGTTTTTGCCGCCGATGCATGACACAAGCAACGCATCGCCGTTACCGGGGCGGGTGATGATGACGTAAGCCTTGCCGATGCGTCCCGCCGCCAAAATCGTGGTTTTGGTGTGTGAGGGAAATGCAGTGTAGTGTTTCGGATATCCTGGGCCTGAGCGCGGCGAATTCGGGACAGGGTAGGCGATGAGGCCGCCGTCGTGCGCACGCGCGATCAGTTTGCTGCCGCTTGCCGTGAACAGCAGGTTGGACGCCGGGGCGACGTGCGCTTGAGGCTTGGTGGGCGCGGCGACGGCGGTGGCGAACGGATCGCGCAGGAGACGCGCGCAGAGCGCGTCGGCAGGCAGATCCAGCACGACATGGGCGTCGGCCCGGCCGGCGCGGTGGACATGCGCCGAGATTTGATGGGTCTCGGGATCCAGTTCGTCCCGCACTTCCACGCCGCTGGCGCCGTCCCGTGCGGCCAGCCGGGCGAGGCGGGCGCCGCCGATGGCCCAGAAATCGTCCACGTCGCTTTGGGCCGTCGCACGCTCGCGCCACTGGTGCCACATCTCGGAGGTGGGCGGCTGCGATGATCGGGCCAAGAGAAGCGCCCGGATACTCGATTCCGTCAGACCGACCTCCGGCTCCATGTCGGGCCGCTGTACGATCGCCCACTCAAACCGCGCCTTCGCCGCCTCGGCGCGGCGGGCAAGGGCGATCAGCAGCGCGAGATGCGCGATGCGCGGCCCGCCGATCTGGCTCGGGCCGGCGTCGAACAAGGCGAAGGAGACCCGTCCGCCGGTCCGGGTGCGGCGGGCAAGCTGTAAGAATCCGTGCTCGCCCATCGCCGCGCGGCGCAGAAACTCGTCGGGCGCGTCGTCGGCGAGGAGCCATTCGGAGAGAAGAAGACGGTCGTAGGGGCCGCGCCGGCCGATGTCCGAAAAGCCGTCGGGGTCGCCCTCGTCCACGCGGTCATGCGTGCGCATCGGGCCAATCGCGGCGTCGAGTCGCTGGGCGAGCGGCGCGAGCGCGGCGGCCAGATCGTCGGGAAAGAGATTCAGGTGCGGAGCCCAGGACGCCAGCGCGGCGGGGAGAGCAATCGTCATCGAGTCTCCTCATGTTGCAGCCACCGCGCCAGCGATTCCCGCGCCACCGTCCGGGCGGCGGACAGCGACGCCAGCGCCGGCCAATCCGGGATCAGCGCCATCGGCGGCTTGACGTCGGGAGCGCGCAGCGCCATCGCCCCGGCGAGCAGGGCAACCGGGATACTGGGAGCCAGCATCGTCGGAATCAGCAGCTCCGCCGCCATGGGATCACGCCCCAAATACACAACCCCGTCCGCCCACGGCAGACTCTCGGTGGGTCCCATCAGAATCAGGAACCCGTCCCCGGCCACGCCCGTCAGCGTCGCCAGCGCTTCCTCGGAAGAGGCCAGCAGACGCTGCGCAATTGCACACGCCGCCACGCCCGACGCGGCCACGGCGACGGGCTCCAGAGGTGTGGCGCGCGAGCGCCAGGTGATGGGGAATAGAGTATTGGCGTTCATAGGATCGGTGTTTTGTGCTTTCAGCACATGCCTGGCGAATGAATTCGCGGCTAAAAGTACGGCCACCCGCCTGCGCGGGTTCAGATTTTACGCCGCAGGCGCTTATCTTATATGCCGTAGGCTCCGAAGTCCGCGAAGGCGGACGGCCGTACTTTTAGCCGCGAATTTATTCGCCGGCCTTCTTACATGTCCCTCCGTCGCGCCTCGCATTATTCCGCGTTCACCGTCGCGCCGCTGACTGCCGTCAGCGGCGTCGCTTCAAGAGTGGCGACGATCTCGGCGCGGACGCCGATGAGGTCGGGCGGCAGGGATTCGCGCGCGAAGCCGGCGTCGATCTCTCGGGCGACGCCTTCGAGCGCCAGCCGGCGGCGTTCGGCGGCGCGGAGGTCGTCCGGGGCGGCGTGCTCGGCGAGGATGCGACGGCCGGCGTCGACGAGACGCGCGGCGCGGGCGAGCGGGCCGAGGGAGGCGGCTTCGGCGGCGGTCTTTAGCGTGGCGTTCTCGGTCTTGTCCAGCAGCGCGCGCAGGGTTTGGCGCGCAATCTCTTGAGTCTCGGCGGTCGGCGTCGCCAGAACGATCGGCCAGAGGTCCGCTTCGGTCGGCTGCGTGCGGCCGGCGACCACGGCGGCGGCCGCGACGAGCTTTTGCGTCTTGACGGCGCGGCGGTCCGAAAGCGGGATCCCGGCGGCGCGCAGCAGGCGCAGGGCGTGCGCGAGGAATGGACGGATCGGCGCCATGTCCATCCGGCGAGCCGCCGCCGCCAGCGCGTCCAGGTCCCCCAGGGAAGCGGCCGTTTGCACGGTCGAGTTTCCGAGCGCCCATCCGCCTTCCAATAGCTCCTCCAGGCGTGTGTCCGGGAGCGGCTGGAGGAAGACGCGGACGAGGAATCGGTCCGCGAAGGCGCCGAGGGTATCGTCCTCAGGCAGTCCATTGGAGGCGCCGACGCACAGGCGCAGCGGACACGCCGCCTGCGTGTGGCCGCGCCGGAAGACGCGTTCGTTCAGGATGCCAAGCAGGGTGTTGAGAATGGCGGTCGAGCCGAGAAACACTTCGTCCAGAAAGGCGATCTCGGCTTCCGGGAGCATCCCCGTCGTTTCCGTCTCCACGAACCCTTCGCGCAGGCGCCGCAGATCGACCGGTCCGAAGATCTCACTCGGCTCCGTGAAGCGCCCGAGCAGATATTCGAAGTAGTGGCCGCCGATGGCGCGGGCGATCCGGCGGACGGCTTCGCTCTTGGCGGCGCCCGGCGGGCCGATCACCAGCACGTGCTCGCCAGCGACCGCCGCCAGCGCGATGGATTCCACCAGAGCTTCGCGTTCGATCAGTCCCTGGCCGGCGTCGGCGATCGCGGCGCGCAGCGCGGAAAGGGAAGGGGTAAGGGGATTTTCGGTGATCATAAGTTAATGTTAGTATACCTGCGTGATGGAACCAAACCAGGGGTATCAAACGTTATTACTGACGGACGGAGATCGAATTCTCACAAGCTTTCGAGATAAGCTCGGCGCGGGATCGCGCCGAACGAGAGAGAGGGATATCATGGCGATCGCGACATTTGGAGCGGGATGTTTTTGGGGCGTCGAAGCCGCGTTCCGGCAGACGCCGGGCGTCACCGCGACGGCCGTAGGATACGAGGGGGGAGCAACGGAAAATCCCACCTACAAGGAAGTTTGCACGGACCGGACCGGGCACGCCGAAGTCGTGCAGGTGGAGTTCGATCCGGCGCAGGTCACTTACGAAGAACTGCTCGCGGTCTTCTTCGGAAACCATAACCCGACGACGCTGAACCGGCAGGGGCCGGATGTCGGCTCGCAGTACCGCTCGGCGATTTTCTACCACTCGCCGGAGCAGCAGCAGCAGGCCGAAGCGACAAAGGTGAAGCTGGACGCGGCGGGCGTCTTCAATAAGCCCATCGTCACGGAGATCGTTCCGGCGCAGACATTCTACATTGCCGAAGATTATCACCAGCAATATCTGGAAAAGCGCGGCCTGGCGAGCTGCCACCTGTAATCTTCTTCGCAAAGGGCGTTCACTCTCGGGTGAACGCCCTTTTTTATGGGAATTCCTGAAAATGTTTCCGCCATGTTTCTAAATGTGACCTTTTGCCCTGAAGATCTCTCCTGTGAATGCTGATAATCGGGTTCAGCAATACTACCGCAGGAGAAAAGAATGACCTTCTTCATCAACTTAAAGATTGCGTATAAACTCGCGGTCGGATTTGGATTCTGTTTGTTTCTCTCGGCTGTCCTCACGGTCGTCGCTGTGAAGCAGATGGCGAATCAGGAGCGGATCGCCAGCCTCATCGTCTCGGATTCCGTGGTTGGCTTGCAGCAGCTCAGCATTGTCGCGGGCGAAACACGCCAGGTTCGCATTTTGCAGTATCGTCACTTGCTGACCAAAGAAGATGCGGGTAAGCGTGACGTGGAGGCGTCGATCTCCGCCTCGGTCGAGAAAGCCAGCAGCGCCATCAAAGGGTATGTCGATACGACCATCGATCCGTTGGATCGGCGGAACGCCGAGGATTTGCAGAAAAGCTGGGATGCGTATTTGGGATACCAGGACAGGTTTCTGGCGGACAGCCGTCAGCGCCGGACCGATTCCGCCGTTCAGCTGATGAATGGGGAGATGAAGCAAAGCTTTTTGTCCATGGTGGCGGTATCCGACGCCATGGTGGTCTGGAACAAAAAGCATGGCGCGGACTATGCGAGCGCTTCGGCGGACGCATACCGAAGCGGCGCCGCGCTTATGGGGGGAATGCTGCTGCTGTCGCTGGCGCTGGGGATCGCGTTCGCGCTCGCCATCACGCGGCAGGTGACCGGGCCGCTCCACCTGGTGTCGGTGGGGTACGACAGTATGCGCAACGGCTGCATCGCAAATCTCAACAAGGCGATCGGCGCGCTGGCGTGCGGAGACCTGACCGTCCGAGTCGAGCCGAAGACAAAGCCCATCGAGGTCAAGTCTCGAGACGAGATCGGAAAAATCACCGAGACATTCAACCAGATGGTAGGCGCCGTTGAGGAAACCATCGTTTCGTTCAATCAGTCCCAGGAATCGCTGACGCGAGTGGTTGAGCAGCTCCAGTCGGCGGCGGGCCAGGTGGCGCAGACTTCCACGACCGTGGTGAATGCGGCGCAGCAGGTCGGTTCGGGCTCTGAGGAGATCAGCGCGACGATGGGCGAAGTCTCCAGCGCCAGCGAGCAGTCAGCGCGCGGCGCCAGCGAAGTGGCGCAGGGCGCGGCCAGCCAGGCCGTATCGCTCGCCAGCAGCCGGGAGCGTATCAAGAACCTGACCGGATCCATCGACAGCGTCGTTCACAGCGCCGGCGAAGCCAGCGGCGCGGCCAGCGACGCCGCCGGAGCCGCCGAGCGCGGCGCGAGCACGGTGGCGCGCTCCATCCAAAGCATCCGGTCCATCGAGCAGACCATCGACGCCAGCGCGGAGACGATGGGCATGCTCAGCGAATCGGCGCGCACGATCGGCTCGATCGTCGAGACGATCAACCAGATCGCCGAGCAGACGAACCTGCTCGCCCTGAACGCGGCGATCGAAGCGGCGCGGGCCGGGGAATCGGGCCGTGGCTTCGCGGTGGTGGCGGAGGAAGTGCGCAAGCTGGCGGAGCGTTCTGCGGTGGCGACGCGTGAGATCACGTCGATGATCGCGACGGTTCAGGAGCGCACGCAGGCGGCGACGGCGGCGACGGCGAAGGGCCGTCAGGAAGCGGCGACGGGCGTTGGCCTGGCCGGGGAAGTAGAGACGGCTTTGGCGGAGATCGCCCGCCATGCGGCGTCCGTGGCGGAGCGGATCGCGGGGATCGACGAGGCGACTCGCCAGATGAGCGCCGAGTCCAACCGGATCAGCGCGGAGATCGACGGCGTGGCGGCGGTGGTGGAGCAGAGCTCTGCGGCGGCCGAAGAGATGTCGGCGTCGGCGGAGCAGGTGTCGGCGTCGATCCAGAGCGTTTCGGCGATGAGCGGCCAGCAGGCGCACGCCGCGGAGAGCTTGCTGCAAAGCTCCAGCGACTTGAGCAATGTCGCCGAGACGCTTTCCGAAACCGTGCGCGGCTTCAAGATCGGGGAAGGTGCGCCGGTGAAGCTGACGCTGCGGAAAGTCGCGTAATCACATACTCGGCGCCGCGCCGCCAGGCCGCTCTCGACGATCGTCGAAAGCGGCCTGTTTGATGCGCGGCCCGCCTGCCGTCGCCCTGCGTGGAACCCAGGAGGTTTTGGGAACGTTCTATGAATATCGCCTCGCTTTCCGGGCGTCGTGAATGGACCGATCCGTCGAAAAGGAATTTCCCGCTTGCTCCAAGACTGGCTTGCGCGTTTACATCTGTCGCTTGTCGCGCTGCTGCTCGCGCTGAGCGGCCACGCTTCCGTCGCGCCGACGACGGTCAATATCAATGTGTCGCGCCCGGCGGCGCGGGCCGCCGCCTTCACGCCGAACTACGCCGCCGCCGCCAGGATGGATCGTCTCTGGCGCTGGCCTCGTTTCCCGCTTCATGTGTTTATCGCCGGGCATAACGACGAGGAAAAACGAGAGGCCGGCGTCGCCATGGCCGGGTTTGACGAGTGGGTGACGGCGTCCCGCGACGGCGTCCGTTACCAGATCGTCAACAGTCCGTCCGAAGCGGACGTGACGGTGCGTTTCACCACGGACGAATACCTGAACGATCGGCGGGGCGTGGTCGGAGAAACGCATGTCTCGGGCCGGGGCGGCGTGCTGTTCAAAGCCGAGATGCGGCTGGCGACCGGCGGCGCGAGCGATTCGGATTTGCAGACGGCGGCGGCGCATGAATTCGGCCACGCGCTCGGGATCGGCGGCCACAGCAACAGCCCGAAAGATTTGATGTATCCCTCGCAAGTGCGCTACCTCCGCTGGGATCAAACGCCGATCCCGTCCGCGCCGCGCCATGTGACGCGCCGCGATCTGAATACCCTGCGTGTCTGCTACCCGGACCTCACCCCGCCGGGATAAACGAATCAGCCGCGCCGATTCGCTCCAGCGCCTGACGGTACGCAGGATTGGGCGCGATATGGTATCGCAGCGCCCCTTCGGACTGCTCCTCCTTCCACCAGAGAACCTTACGGTCCTTCCAGTAGCCGAGCGCGTACTCCAGAGTTTTGCGCGCGTTCACATCCGTTGGCGGGATCAAGTCGAACGCCGTTCCCGTTGTGTGCGCGTTGAAGTTCGCGGGCGGTCCGCCGCCGGGCCGGATGTCCGGCTCGGGCGGAAGCATGGCTGTTCGCGGGGAAATGGGCGCGTGCGCGGCGAGCCAATCGGCGTCCTGCACGGACAGCGTCGTGTCTCCCACAACGAGCGGACCGGGGCCGCCGGCGCTCCGGTAGGCGGACGCGATCAAAACCAGCGCCCCGCGCGCTTCGATTCGCATGACGGCGACCGGCGGGGCGAACGGACGGGGAGAGGGCGCTGTCACGGTGACGCCGGGGATGCCGGCGATGGGGATGAGCGCGCCGCTCCGCGCGGCGGCCAGAAGCGCCGCCGTGTTCGAGATCGTGGGAGACGCCCCGTACCAGAGGGCGTCCGTACCGCGCCCGGGCAGCAGCGCTTCCCATTGGCGCTGAAAGGCGGCGGGATCACGACGGTACAGCGCGATCGCCTCCTGCGCCGCGCGCAGCTTCCACCAGTAATGCCGGTGGTCGTCGCCGCGCCCATACAAATAAGAAAACGCGGCCGGATGACTTTGTGGGCTGCTCGTCAGATACACGTCCTCGAAACTCAGCCGCCGGCCCGCGTTTCCCCGGCGGATCGCCGCCGCCGCGTCGCCGGGCCACTGAGGACCCAGATATTTGCGCAGCGTGCGCTCTACTCCGGCTTCGCCGCCATGATAAGCTTGAAAGATCCAATCCGCGCTGGGAAAGCGCGGATAAAGCTTCAGCAGATAGTTCGTCTGCGCGAAGATCGCCTGGCGCGGATCGTAACGCCGATCGATGCGTCGCCGCTGCGCCCGGAGCAGCTCAAGACGCGTCGCAAGCGCGGGGAGCTCGGCGGCGGCCTGAGCCGGCGTGAGCGCCGGTCCGATGGACACCGGGGGCGGCGCAGGCGCCGCCCCCGGCGGCTCCGCGCGCCAGTACTCCCGCCAGGCGATGCGCTGCTTGAACGCGTCGATGGGCGCCGTCAGGCGGCGGGAGGCCGGCAGATCGACGGCCAGAAGTCCGTGCCCGCCCACGCCCGGCATCCACTGCGCTACGCCAACCGCTCCGGCGCTCGAAATCGCGTCCGGGTCTCCGCCGGACTCCAGCAGAAGGTCCGCTTCCTGCAAGTGGACCCACGATGTCTGGGCCGTCTCCCGCGAAACGCCTTCCTCACGCGCCATCCGCTCCAGTATCGCCTGCGCCTCCGGCGCGCGCGCCGCCTCGGCCACAATCGGCCCAAGCTGATCCGCTACGCGCGAGACATCTCGCGTCGAAACCAGGCGTCCCATCACCGGCTTGCGCAGCCCGTCGATGATGCTGCGAATCCTCTGCTCGCGGTCGAGATGGAGCGGCAGGGCGTCGGCGCCGGGATTGGGAGGCGTGGAGGATAGTGTGGCGCCGCCCGAGATCGGCGCGGGGCGGGGGCGGCATCCCGTGAATGTGAAACCGATCAGGGCGGCGGCGCTTGTGAGGGCGAGGCCGAGGGCGATCCGGCGAACGCGGAGACTTCGGTGGTCGATAGGCATCGGTGATCCCAAATCGGCGCCGCAAAGGCCGGCATTGGAGCGCTACCCCAGAGCGTCCAGAATATTCTGGACGGAGCGGACACGTCCCAATCGGGGAAATACCGATTTGACCGCGAATTCGTGCGCCTCGGCGGTCATGCTCGCCATGGCGTCTTCAGCCAAAACGACCGCGTAGCCGCGTTCATAGGCGTCGCGCGCCGTGGATTCGACGCCGAAGTTCGTGACGAGTCCGCCCAGGACGATGGTTTGGACGCCGCGTCGGCGCAGCTGCAGATCCAGCCCCGTTTCATAGAACGCTCCCCACTGATGCTTGGTCACGACCAGGTCGCTCGGACGCGGGCTGAGCTCTGGGACGAACTCATCCCAGCCGGGCGGCGGGGAGGCCGACGCCATCGATTCGTCCACCGGCGCCGTCAGCCGGTCCCGGCCGTCGGGATGAAATGAGACGTGGACGAGCGCTACCGTCGATTCCAGCTCCCGGAACCGCTCCGCCAGACGCGCGCTTTGCGCGACGACATCTTGGGAGGAGTAGGGCGCGACATCGCGGCTCACTACGCCCTTTTGCAGATCGATCAGCACTAAAGCCGTCGTCTTCGGATCGAGCGTCAGTTTTGCGTCATTCATCGTCTATTCTCCGTGGAAGGGATCGGCGTTGTCCAGGTTCAGTATTGCACGATCGGAGCGATCTGAAACGTGATTGGCGGCGGCAAAAATCCCTCCCTGCGCCACGGCGGAGGAAGGGACTTCCAGGGTGATTTGGAGGGCTGCCTTAATGCACGCTGAACGTCGCCGCGAGACCCGTGGCCGAGCAGTCGACCGATGCGGCCGTCCCCGCGAATGTTCCGCTCGTGAATGTGTTGCAGTCGCCATTCGAACCGTCTCCGCCGGTTGAAACGGACGTTGGCCGGATCCACTTCGCGTGGCCGTCGGCCATCAAGTAATTCGAGGCGTCGGTATGGCGTCCCGTCTTGGTGTCGTACCAGCCATTGTTGCCGCCGACTTCGGAGGGACTCGCGCCCGACATAACGCCAGTCGCAAAGCGGCCGACGCCGTTGAAGCCCTCGGGATTCCCATCGGCGGCCGGCGATGTGATGTCGCCGCTGACGGCGTTCCCCACCGTCGTGATGCTCGCCGCGCTCCCGACGGTTTCAAACAGCATGACGGATTTGGAATCGCTGACGAAGTCGGCGAGCGCGCTGCGTGTGGCTTGCAGGTTTATACCGTAAGAGATGGGATAAGTAATTGGGGCGACGTTCGAGCCGGACGTGGAATCGTCCGGGCATCGGAAAACCGCCGTACTTTTGACGTAACTGTAGATCTGCGACGCCCAGCCTTTCCCATCCTGCGTGTTGACGCCGGTAACCGCCGTTCCGCAGGGCATACGCTCGTCGCTATCCTGAGAATATTGCAAAATCGCAAGTCCTAGCTGCTTTTCATTCGAGAGACACGAGATCTGCCGCGCCTTTTCGCGGGCTTTGGCGAAGACGGGAAAGAGAATCGCGGCGAGAATCGCGATGATAGCGATGACGACGAGGAGCTCAATCAGCGTGAAGCCCTTCTTGGTCGCGTGCTGGGTCATGGTGGCGCCTTTCTGGCGGAAGCGAATGCTGCTGACATCTATTGTACGGTAATAAGACCCGGAAACGATTCCTTGCCCACAAATATGTCCGGGATTATCTGAACTCAGGAAAATATTCTCGGAAAGGTGTAAATCGTCCGATTTGTCGTTGATTTCCTGCATTGTGAGGCCGCCTGAGAGGACTTATACTGGTCTCATTGCTGCTGGTGAGGAAATGACATTGAATAAAGAAAAATACGACCAATTGGCGTCCGACGGCTATTGCCGCTTTCCACAGACGCTCTCGCTCGAAATGATCGATCGTCTTCGGGACGCGACGGACAGGCTGCTCGACGCTCAGTCAATGGAGGAACGGACCCGAGTCCGGGCGCAGGGGAGTATGATGCCGATCACCGCCGATCCGATCTTCGCCGAGCTGGTCACGCTGCCGGCGGCGCGCAACGCCTTCGCGGATCTTGGCTTCCCGGCGCCCACGTTCACTGATGGATATATCATCAGCAAGCCGGGCGGCAGTCCCCGGCTGTTCTGGCATTACGATTGGTTCGCGTGGGAGGATAACCGAAGTTATGAGCTGCCCGCGCCGCAGCTTTTCTGCATGTACTATCTCTCGGACACGCGCCCGGAAAACGGATGCCTGCGCGTCATCCCCGGTTCGCATATTCACCATCATTCGCTCCACGATCTGATGGACGCGCCCCATTCCGAAACGCTGGGGCAGGCGAGCGATCCGCAAAGAATCGAATTTTCCGATCAGCCGGACGAGGTCGATGTCCCGGTACAGGCTGGCGACTTGCTGATCGGCGACGCGCGGGTGCTGCACGCCGCCCATCGCAATGACACGGACGAACGGCGGACGCTCATCACCCTCTGGTATCAGCCGGACTTCGCGTCGCTTCCCGAGCGCATGCAGGCGCAGATGGCCGCCAAAGCGCAGTCCATCCCGGGGGAGTGGCCGGAGGAGGCGCAGTCGCGTCTGAGAAGCATCATGGCGACCTATACGGGGACGGCGGCGGCGTATCCGCGCACGCTTTACCGGCGCCGGTCGCCGGTCCCCGCGGGATCTCTCGCTCACTCCGAATAGAGATTGTGCGCGCTCCGGACGGAGTCCCGATATCGTCCGGGCGTCGCGCCGAACGCGGATTTGAAGACTCGGATGAGATAGGTCGCGTCTTCGAAGCCGCATTCCGACGCAATGGCGTCGAGCGTCCGATCCGTGGCGGCGAGCAGCTCGCGCGCTCGCCGCAGGCGGATGTCCGTCAGCATCCGCATCGGCGTCATCCCATATTCGGCGCGAAACAACCTGTCCAGCGAGCCGGGATGCAGGCATTCGCGCTCGGCCAGCTCGCCGCGCGACAGACGCCGATGCGCGTTCTCCATCATAAACGCGACCGTGGCGGCGAATCGGCTGGCGCGGGCGGCCATCGATGCGGGGCGCGGGACGGCGCCGCCCTTCCTCCATTCTTCGATCAGCAGATCCAGGATCGCGGCGGTGCGGCGTGACACCGCGAGTTCGCGCTGGAATGGCGGCGAATGGACGTCCGACCACGCCGACAGCAATTCCTCGAACATTTCTGAGTACGCGCCCGCGCAGCTTAAGGCGATGACCGGGCTGAGGGGATAGGCCTCGAAAAGAGGGATGTTCTGGCTGGTGATCGCGTCGAATACGATCCACTCATGCTGCCCCGGCCCCGGCGCGTATTCGACATAGGGAAGCCCTGGAGGGTGGACGAGCACCGAGCCGGCGGGCGCCGCAAATGCGCGGTCCGCCGTGGTCGTTCGAACATCCCCCAGGGCGACATGGCTGATGGCCCAGTGAGGATGCGTGATCGCGGCGTTGAGTGAGCGGTAGGAGGTTCGCGCCACTTGAAACACCGACAGGCGCAGACGAGCATCCACCGGGCGCGCGGCGACTTCCGTGGCTGTATCCGAGACGATGACCGACGGAGTTCGGTGGGGATCGAGCATTGGCTTCGTCATTTAAGGACGCCCATCGAACGCCGACAGATCCCAGCGGTCACGCCACTCCACCGTCAGCGTATCGCCTGCCACGAAGAGGGGAAGCCAGACATACCGCGAGTCGCTCAGATTTCGCGGATTCCACCGATCCAGCATCAGGATCACGGCGCCGGGGCGCGCCGCAAGCGGAAGCGCGAACGTATTTTGCGATCCGAATGTCGTCTCCGCGCCGTCGCCCACGCAGGGCGAGCCTTTGACCTCCCATGGCCCGAGCGGCGACGGCGCAACGGCGTATTCCGCCGCGTTGGGCGCCCAGCCCGTGCATCCGGAACCGATAAAGAAGCAGCGGTCTCCGCTGCGAAAAACGGCGGGAGATTCGCGTCCCGTGTTGCGCTGCGGGCTCCGGAAGGCTTCCGTGTGGATGTCGCTTACCTCCAGGTAGTCGTCCGTCAGCCGCGCGATCCGAATCACGGAATTCCAATCGGAGGAGAAAAAAAGATATGCGGCCCCGTCGGAATCTTGAAACAGGGTCATATCCCGGCTTTCAAAACCGGCCGGGCGTACGCTTCCGAGATATGTGAATGGCCCGGTGGGCGAAGCGCTGACGGCGCGACCGGCGCGCGCCTTGGTGTAGTCGGGGCTATCGACATGCAGCCAGAGCACGAATTGCCGCGTGCGAGGGTTGTAGATGACCTTGGGGCGCTCCGCGACTTGGCTTGGATGCAGATCGTGCGCGGGATCGTCTGGAGCGGCGGGCAGCGCCAAGCCTTCATTGCGCCAGTGAATGAGGTCTTGCGAGGAGTAGCAGGATACGCCGACGACGGCGAGGTGGCCGGTCTCCGGATCGGTGACTCCCTCTTTGTTCTCCCCATACCAATAATATGTGCCCTCGTACTCCAGAACGCCGCCGCCGTGGGCCTGAATCGGCGCGCCGTCCGTATCCCGCCACACCTCTCCGGGTTCAAACTCTCCGCCGATACCATGCATCGCCAATCGCTCCTGAAACGCCAAATGATTCGAGCCGCCGTCGCTGGGCGGCTCACGCGTCTAGAGTGATGTTGGCTGTGTGGCCGTGAATCTCCTTTGAAATTGGTGTAACGTTGCATCAAATTTTTTTGGCGTCTGTTTTTCGGCCGCACGCATGACCCATTATTGCCATTCGCGTGCGGCCCAGACCCAGAGGCGGCGAAATCTCAGTGAATGCTGAAGGTCGCGGCCAGCCCCGTCGTTTCGCAGTCGCCGGAGGCGGCCAGCCCCGTCAGGGCTCCGCTGGTAAATGCGCCGCAGTCGCCGCCCGAATTGTCCGTGCCGGTCGAGACGGATGTCGGACGCAGCCACTTCGCATGCCCATCGGCCATCAAGTAATTGGCGGCGTCGGTGTGCCGTCCCGTGGTCGTGGCGAAGTACCCGGCCGTACCGGTCCCCACCGAGGCGGCCGCGCCCGACATCACGCCCGTGGCGTACTGCCCGACTCCATTGTAACCGGCGGTATTGCCGTCGGCGGCGGGCGAGGTGCTGTCGCCCGTGGTCCCATCCCAGATTCCGGTGATCTCCGCCGGGCTGTTGACGGTCTCGAACAGCATCACGGACTTCGAAACGTTCACAAACGCCGACTGCGTGCTGTTCGCCATCAGCACGTTCATGCCGAACGATACGGGCACGGCGTGCGGCGTGGTCGTCGTCACCTCCGACGTCGCGTCGTCCGGGCATCGAAACGCGGCGGTGCTCTTCACATACGAATAGAGCTGGGACGCCCATCCGACGCCAAGCTCGGCGCTGGTCGTTCCCTGCGTTCCGCACGGGAACGCCTCATCGCTGTCCTGCGAGTACTGCAAGATCGCAAGCCCGATCTGCTTTTCGTTGGAAAGGCACGAGATCTGCCGCGCCTTCTCGCGCGCTTTGGCAAATACGGGAAACAGGATAGCGGCGAGTATCGCAATGATTGCGATGACGACGAGAAGCTCGATCAGCGTGAAGCCTTGGGTGTGGTTGCGACGAAACATGTGATCTATGGGCCTTTCCGGGTAAGCGTGAGTTGTTTATGGAGTTAGTATAAGATATGGAGATGAAGATCAGATGAACTTGAGCAGGGAGAATTGCCGTTCCGATCACATTCTCCCTCCCTGCGCCTCTACCGCAGCCGCGCCGTCTTGAGGCGCAGGGAGTTGGTGACGACGGTGACGCTGCTGAAGGCCATGGCGAGGGCGGCGATCGTGGGGCTGAGCAGGCCCAGAGCGGCCATCGGGATGCCGATAATATTGAAGATGAACGCCCAGAAGAGGTTCTGGCGGATAATCTTCATTGTGGCGCGCGACAGGATGATCGCGTCGGCGACGCCGTTTAAGTCGGCGCGCAGCAGGGTGATGTCCGCCGCCTCCATGGCGACATCGGCGGCGCGGCCCATGGCGACGCCGAGATCCGCTTGCGCGAGCGCGGGGGCGTCGTTGACGCCGTCGCCGACCATGGCGATGGCCGGGCCGTTTGCCCGCCATTCGCGCAGGGCCGCGACTTTGCCGTCGGGGCGCACGCCGGCGCGGACTTCAGTAACGCCAAGCTCCGTGGCGACGGCCTGGGCGACGCGCGGGCTGTCGCCGGTGAGCAGGGCGACCGAAATCCCCATGCCGGCAAGGCGCGCCAGCGCCGCCTTCGCGCCGGGACGCACGGTGTCCGCGACCGCGACGACGCCCGCTGCGCGCCCGTCCACGGCGACGATCATCGCCGTCTTGCCCTCGGATTCCAATCGGGCAAGATCCTGCGAGGCGGCGCTAGAGAGGGCGATCTCCCATTCTTCGCACATTCGCGCGGTTCCCACGAGAACGGCGCGGCCGTCCACCGTCGCGCGCACTCCCTGTCCGGCAAGGCTGGTAAACTCGGTCGATGTACCCGGCAACGCTTCGGCGTCCGCCTGCGCGACGATCGCGCGCGCGAGGGCGTGTTCGGAAGGCCGCTCGGCGGCGGCGGCGATTTGCAGCAATGCGCCGCGCTCCCAGCCGCCGTAAGTGACGATCTCGGTGACGACGGGGCGGCCCTCGGTGATCGTGCCGGTCTTGTCGAAGACGACGCGGCCGATCTGATGCGCGCGCTCCAGCGCCTCGCCGTTCTTGATCAGGATGCCCAGCCCCGCGCCCCGGCCAGTTCCGACCATGATCGCGGTGGGCGTCGCCAATCCCAGCGCGCAGGGGCAGGCGATGACCAGCACCGCGACCGCAGGCGCGAGCGCGCCTGCGATTCCGGCGTGCAGGGCGAAGAACCAGACGAGAAATGTGACGAGCGCGATCCCCAGCACCGCCGGTACGAAGACGGCGGAGACGGCGTCGGCAAGGCGCTGCACTGGAGCCTTGCTGCCCTGCGCCTCCTCGACCAGCCGCACCATTTGCGCCAGCACCGTCGCGTCGCCGGTCGCGGTCGCCCGGTAAAGCAAGGCGCCGCTTGTGTTGAGCGTCCCTCCGATCACGGCGTCGCCGGTCGCCTTGTCCACCGGCATGCTTTCGCCGGTCAGCATCGCCTCGTCCACGGCGGACGCGCCTTCCACGACCGTCCCGTCCACGGCGATCTTCTCGCCCGGCCGCACCCGGATCACATCGCCGGGCGAAATCTGATCGAGAGGAATCTCCCGCTCGGCGCCGTCGCTTCCGACTACCGAGGCCGTCTTCGGCGCCAGCGCCGCGAGGGAGCGGATCGCGTCGGACGCCCGCCGCCGCGCGCGTCCTTCCAGCCATCGTCCCATCAAAATCAGCGTGACGATCGTCGCGCTCGTCTCAAAGTAGGTTCTGGGGTGGGGCGATGACAACAGCTCGGCCAGGCTGTAAAAGTAGGCGGCGCCCGATCCGATCGCAACCAGCGTATCCATCGTGGACGCGCCGCCGTGTCGGAAGGCGCTCCAGGCGCCGGCAAAGAACTGCCGCCCGAAGCCAAACACGACCAGCGCCGTCAACACGGCGAACGTCCAGAGCAGCCAGGACGTTTGTCCCATCCGGTCCATTGCGACCGATGTCATTCCCATCATGGAGAGAACGAGCACCGGCAGCGTCAGAATGGCCGCGCCGATCAGATTGACCAGCACGGCGTCGCGCCTAGGCGTTTCCTCCGCGCGCGGCTTCGCCGCCGTAACCGGCGCCGCGCCGAAGCCGGCCTTTTCCACGGCGGCGACCATCGCCGCCAGCGTCGCCTGCCCAGGATCGTAGGTGACCCGCGCGCGGTTTGTCGCCAGATTGACGTCGGCGTGATCCACGCCCGTCACCTTCCCCAGCATTCGCTCGATGCGCCCGACGCAGGAGGCGCAGTGCATCCCCTGAATCTCCAGCGTGCAGACCGCCGCGTCTTTGCGAGTAGTGCTTTCCATAACACTAATATACCCCCAAGGGGTATATTAGTCAAGTCTGCGAGAGTCTGTGCTGTAACCAAATTTATCAATTGGTGTAATTGGTATAAAAATGGGATTGACGCGCCGATCTCATCGTGATATCATGAGGACATGCAAAAACGAAATGGTTGGATGAAGAGGCGGCCGGCCTTTGTCGCGGCGGTCTTGATGGCGTCCGCGGCGGCTCGAGCGTCCGCGGCGCAGCTGTCCGGGGATTTTGGCGCGCACGATCCCTCGCGGGCGATCCGCTGCGACGGCAAGTACTATTTTTACTGCACCGGGCCAAACTGCCCGGCGCGCGTCTCCACGGACCTGCGTCACTGGACGGACGCGCCGCCGGTGCTGCGCGGCGTCCCGCAGTGGGCGCATCAGCTGGTCCCGCAGGCCAAGAAGGACGACACGTGGATCTGGGCGCCCGACGTCATTTCCGTCGGCGGCCTGTACTATCTCTACTATTCGTTTTCGACCTTTGGCAGCAAGACGTCGGTGATCGGCCTGGTGACGAGCCCGACGCTTGACGCCCATAGCCCGCGCTGCCGCTGGACGGATCGCGGCCTGGTAGTCGCATCGAACGGCGACTCGAACTTCAACGCCATCGACCCCGCGCCCGCCTTCGACGCTCAGGGAAACCTGTGGCTGACCTATGGATCGTGGAACGCCGGCGGGATCCAATTGGTCCCATTGGATAAGAAGACGGGAAAGCCGGCGTCCAAAAGCTATTTTCTGGCCGGCGGGCAGGCGGCGGGGCCGGAAGCGCCTTATCTCCACTACCGCAAGCCGTTCTATTATCTCTTTGAGAATGAGGGCGTGTGCTGCCAGGGCGTCAAGAGCACCTATCGGATCATGATGGGACGATCGCGCTCCATCACCGGTCCCTATCTGGATAAGAACGGCCGCGATCTCGCGCGGGGCGGCGGCTCGCTGTTCGCCGGCGCCCACGGGAATGAAGTGGGACCGGGCCATATGGGGATTGTCGCCAAAGACGGGCAGGATTGGTTTACCTACCACTATTACGACGCCCGGCAAAACGGCCGCCCAATGCTGGGGCTGGACCTGCTTGCCTGGACCGCCGACGGCTGGCCCAAGGCGCCGTTTACGACATCCCAATACGCGCTCGCCGAGGGCGTCTACGTCATCGTGTCCAAGGCCAGCGGCCTGGCGCTGTCCGTAGGGGGCGACTCGGCCGACGGCGCGTCACTCACGCAGGCGGTCTACGCCAAGGGCAAATCGCAGCAATGGCGCGTGACCCACGCCGGCGACGGCCTTTGTCGAATCACATCGATCGGCTCCGGCAAGGTGATGGACCTGTGGCGGTGCAACGGCGCCGACGGAACGAAGATCGACCAGTACCGCTGGCTGGACAACCCCTGCCAGCATTGGAAGATCGAAAAGGCGGCGGGCGGCTTCCGCATGGTCTCGCTCGGCGGCGGCGGCGCGGTCAGCGTCGCCGGCGGCGCGAAGACGCCCGGCGCGGCGATTCAAGAGTTCCAGTTCCGTGGCGGCGATCATCAGATCTGGCGATTTCAGCGATTGGGGAATTAGGGAAGAATCGGTAAATCGCTCAAAAATGCAAACGGCCCCGGCTCCCAATCATGGAAGTCGAGGCCGTTTGTATTTTCGAGCGGCGCAAACAAGCGCCGGCTATTTGTTGGAGGAAGGTCCGCCGGGGACTCCGCTGCCGGGAGGGCCTCCGGGGGCGGCGGGGGCTTGTGCGGAGGGGTTTGCCTTGGTGTAAGTCGTGCTTTCGGGTTGATGCCCACAGCCGGCCATGGCGGCGAGCAGTCCCCCGGCGAGCAGAGCCGCGCCCATCGCGCGGGCGTATATTCGAAACGTATTCAATCGATTTCCTCTTGGCTTGTCTTCAGCGCTCATGCAAAAAGGACACTGGGCCCGGAAGAGCCGCAGTGTCCTTGAGGCCGTACGGATGCGTCGTCGTTATTTGTAATGCGCTTGCAGCTTCTGCATTCCCTGGAAGATGGAAGGCTCCGATCGGTCGCAGTTGATGGAGACATCGGCGCAGACTCCGGGCGGGTTGCTCTGCGGCAGGCTGGTGGGGTTATTGGTCGCGTTGGCGGTGCCGCCCCACATGTTGAACTGGCTCGCAATGGGCAGGTTCGGATCGCTGATTGTTTGCGTGGGCCGCATGGCCTTCACGTGGCCATCGCAGAACACCAGGTTCATCAGTCCGGTGTGCCCGGCGAACAAGGCCGGCTGACCGAATGTCTCGGCGGCTCCGGTGTTGCCGAGATAGTCTGGATCGGCGTTGTACCAGACGACATCCGGCCACAGCGCATTGGACTCGGCGATGATGATCTTGGAGGCGGGCGTGTCGACAGACCCGATGCTGACCGCGCCGGCGCCGGCGGCGTCGAAGCCGTTGATCTCGCCGAGGCGTGGGTTCATGCCGTAGGAGATGGTGTACGGCGAATCGCTGGCGTCGCCGCTGTTAAATCGGATCTTCTCCTTCAAGGAGTTCGAGGGACATTTGAAGACGTCAAGGCTCTTCAGATACGGCGTGATATAGTCAAACCAATAGGTGGCGTATGGTTTGGGCGGATCCAGACGGCGCAGCGCGGGATACTTCTCGTCGTAATCCTGGACGTATTGCAAAAATCCCAATCCGATCTGTCGCTCGTTGGAGGCGCAGGAGATCTGCCGGGCCTTTTCGCGGGCTTTGGCGAAGACGGGGAACAGGATCGCCGCGAGAATCGCAATGATAGCGATGACAACGAGAAGCTCGATCAAAGTGAAACCTTTGAGGCGAGACTGATTGACTTGAAGTGCCATGATTTTCTCCACTAAGACTCGGCGATTAAGAATTTTATTACCAATATAACCAATTGTTGCAATTAGTTTCTCCCATTGTATGACTTTAGCCGTGATCTGTCAAGAAGAAATTATCCCGCGTTAAGAATTTATTTTCTCGCTCAACAAAATAATTGGTTTTAAATTGGTCTAGTTCTGGCTCCGGGCGGCGGAACAACGGGTACTTTCGACAGCTATTGGCGCGGAGCGGGAATGCTGATAATGAACGCTGGGGCGGGTGGGGTTGGAAATTGGACGCTCGTGGGCAATAGGACCAATGCGGAACCGGTTTTCTGATACGCGCAATAAAACCCAGCCCGTTTTCAGAATCGGCTTGACAGCAGCAGATCCAGCGCTTATAATAGTCATAACCAATACGGTTTAATTGGTAAAAATGGTAATTTCTGCTGTTTGCGTTAAGCATCGGAGGAGGCCTATGGAAAGCCAGTCAAAGACGTATCGTGATTCGGGGTTCACATTGATTGAACTCCTCGTTGTTATTGCTATCATTGCAATATTAGCCGCCATTCTCTTTCCCGTGTTCGCGCAGGCCCGCGAAAAGGCCCGCGCGATTTCGTGTCTCTCCAATTTGAAACAGATCGGTCTGGGGCTGATCCAGTACTCGCAGGACGTGGACGAGCAGCTGCCGCCCGCCTGGATCGGCTATTCGACCGATCCTTCGATTAGCGTCGGTTTTCCCGGCAAGGCGCGCTGGATGGATGTCGTTCAGCCCTATGTGAAGAGCACCGCGATCTTTACCTGCCCGGACTCGAACACCAAGTATGTTCCCGTTCCCTCGGGAAGTAAAGTCAACGATGTTGACCCCGTCAGCGGCGTCAAGTATGAGTTTGAGAACGGCGGCTACGCCATGAACACCACATACTTTTCCGCCGATGACGCCGCGCAGCCGCCGACGCCCATTCCGGATGTCCCCAGCGAATCCTCCAAGAACCTCGCCAGCATTCCGGACCCGGCCGGCACGCTCTATGTCTTTGACTTCATCAACGCCGACTGCTCGTTCCAGTGCGTGTGGGGCGGCATCACGATTGGTTGGGCGCAGCCGACGATCGACACGGCGGCCCACCCGCGAACGCTGGGAGTGGGCGGACTGCTGAGCGAACTGCACCAGGGCCGCGTCAACTCCCTCTTCTGCGATGGTCACGCCAAAGCCGTCACACTGGACTATATGACGGAAAAAGCGACCAGCGGCCCGACCGCCGGCGCTTACAAGCACTTTACGATCAACGACGATTAATTTGGCCTTCGTTCCAACGCGCGTCCCGCCGGCCCTTCGCTTCTGATGATCAGAAGCGAAGGGCCTTTGTTATGTGATCCGCCGAAGAAATGACTTGAACCAATTTAAACCAATTTTTCCGGTATGTTTGCTAAAATAATTATTTTAGATTCCGAATCCGCTTGACAGAAGCGAAATTTCCCTATATAATAACTAAACCAATAGAAACAATTGGTTTAAATGGTAACGAAAGATTTTTATTCCTGATCGGCACCGGAGAAAATTATGGCAATTCGAACCCAAGGGCCTCGTCAAAAAGGCTTCACGTTGATTGAGCTCCTCGTTGTGATCGCAATCATTGCGATTCTCGCGGCAATCCTGTTCCCCGTCTTCGCTAAAGCCCGCGAGAAGGCTCGGCAAACATCCTGCGCTTCCAATCTCAAGCAAATCGGTCTGGGAATGCTGCAATACGTTCAGGACAACGACGAGACGCTGGCTCCGCAATTTTTAGGCGGCTATGTTCCTTCTAATCCCGCCACCGGGTCGTACAAATGGATGGACATGATCTATCCTTACGAGAAGAACACGCAAATTTTTAGCTGCAATGATAAAACTTCGAACCAGTTTATCTATTATAAGAACGAGACTCCGGCGGAAGCGGCGACTTGGGACTGGATGGGGAGCTATGCGCTCAACGTATCCTACTGGGGCAGCAAAAATAGCGTCAACAAGCACCATCCCACCTACGATTCCGACAGCGTAAACCCGGATCAAGGCGCAAATACCCTGGCGAACCTCCCCGTCCCGGCGCAGACCATTTGGGTCACGGATGGAAACTGGTTTACCACGGGATGGTATGACGTGCCCCAGAATCCCGTCGGCCCGTGGACGGAAGCCAATAACGGATTTGACGCCTCCGCGGCTCGCCACACCAATCGTGTCAACGTTCTGTGGTGTGATGGTCATGTCACGTCGCCGACTCGCGATTATCTGGCGACCCCGGCAAACGACAACTCGGGCGCCTACAAGTATTGGACTACCGAAGACGATTAGTTCCTGCGGGATCGGCTGCCTTTGGGATAAAAACGGGTCAATATGATGCGTATTCAGAAGGTTGTGATCTTTGTCCTGCTCGCGGCGCCGTTCTTCGGCGCCGCGCAGCTTGCGGCGAGCGCATCGCCGAGCGCTCTCTCCGCCAAGCTCTCGCCGATTCCACAGGCCGGCCTGGTGGTTGCGCCCGTCGGCGGCGTTCACGCGCTGGCGGCGAATGTGGGAAGCGTCGATGTGGGGACGGTGGGCGCGCAAGAGGCCGCTGTCACGCGCGATTTTGTATTGAAGAACGCCGGGAGCCTGCCGCTGACGATCACCGAGCTTCAGCCGTCCTGCGACTGTACGAGCGCGGTGTTCGACCCTGCTCCGCTCGGGCGCGACGCTCGGGAGACGCTGCTGCCCGGCGGGCGGGTGACGGTCAAGATGACGGTTCGTCTTTCCGGGCGCGGGCCGGGAGAGTTTACCCATTCGATTTTTGTCTGCGTAAAAGATCGGCCGCAGAATGTCGCCATGCTTCAGATTGTCGGCATCCTCAAGACGGCGTCGAAGCCGTGAATATTGGGGGCCATAATATTTGGGAATGATGAGACTTCTCCGGATCGGCCGGAACCATTGTCTCATTGAGGAGCCTGGACATTTATGTCGCGATCATCGGTAGTAGTTTGTACGGACGAAGTTCTCGGAACGATCTCTCCCCTGCTCTACGGGCACTTCGCCGAACATCTGGGGCGCTGCTGTTACGACGGCCTCTGGGTCGGTCCCCAGTCGCCGATCCCGAACAAAGGCGGATTTCGGGTCGATGTGCTGGATGCGCTGAAGCGACTGGGCGTCCCCCAGCTGCGCTGGCCGGGCGGGTGCTTCGCGGACAGCTACCATTGGCGCGAGGGGATTGGGCCGCCTGAGCGGCGTCCGCGCACCCTGGCGGAGAGCTGCGGGCATCAATCCGTGGAGACCAATCAGATCGGGACGCACGAGTTCATGGCGCTCTGCCGCGAGATCGGCGCGGAGCCGTATCTCGCGGGCAATGTGGGATCCGGATCGCCGCAGGAGCTGATGGAGTGGGTGCAGTACTGCAACGCGACAGCCGACACGACCCTGGTGCGCGAGCGCGCCGCCAACGGGCATCCCGAGCCGATGAACGTGCGCTATTGGGGCGTCGGCAACGAGAGCTGGGCGTGCGGCGGCAACTACGACGCGCTGGATTACGCCAAGGAGTTCAAACGCTACGCGACATTTATCAAGCAGGTCGACCATGGCGTGCAGCTGGTCGCCTGCGGCGATCATAGCCCGGAATGGAACGCCAAGGTCGTGGAGGCCAATTGCCGCCATCTGCACCTGATGGACCACCTCTCGATCCATCGCTACTGGGCCGGCGGCCACTCGACGGATTTCAGCGAGGCCGAGTACTACCAGCTCCAGCGCGGTCCCGATGTGGTGGACGGCGATATTCGGGCCGCCGACGCCATGCTGACCTATTTCGAGAGGCCGGGCCACAGGATCGGCATCGCCTTCGACGAGTGGGGCGTCTGGCATCCCGACGCGACGATCGCCTCGGACTTCGAAGCGCCCAGCACCCTGAGCGCCGCCGTGACGGCGGCGGGCGTGTTCGACGTCTTCCACCGATGGAGCGGCCGGCTGACCATGGCCAACATCGCGCAGATCGTCAACGTCCTTCAGGCGCTGATCCAAACGCAGGGCGAGCACATGTGGCTGACGCCGACCTACCATGTCTTTGCGATGTACGCGGCGCATCGCGGGGCGCGGGCCGTTCGTACGGAGATTACGGGCGCCGACATGCGGGCCATGCCGGCGGTGCGCCAGCCGTTCCCTGTGCCGCAAATGGAACCGGGAACGCTCAGCATGCTCTCGGCGTCCGCATCCATCACTGACGGCGGGGTCGCGATCAGCCTCAGCAACCGGCATATGACGCAAACGCAGGAAGTCGAGATCGAATTGCGCGGCCGGACGGCGACGCGCGCGGTGGCCTCGATTCTGTCCGGAGACGGCCCAAACGCGTGCAACTCCGCGGCGCAGCCCAGCCGAGTCGGGCCGAGCGAACACGTGATTTCGGTCACGGAAGGCAAGATCATTATGGCGCTGGCGCCCTGCTCCGTGCAGACCGTGATGGTGAGCGATCGTGGTTGATACCAATCAAGTACCAATGTTACCGGTAATTGAATATCGGTCTTGACAGGCTCCCGTGATTGTGTTATATATTGTCTTAAGACATACAGAATTACTATCAAATATTTTGAAAGAAAAATAATGAAGACAGCTACTTTTATCGCCCATCCTGAGTTCGAAGTCGGAGCCGTCGATCCGCGCCTGTTCGGCTCTTTTATCGAGAATCTCGGCCGCGCCGTTTACGGCGGCGTCTATGAACCCGGCCATCCGAGCGCCGACGATCAGGGGTTCCGCCAGGATGTCATCGAACTGGTGCGCGAACTGAATGTCCCGATCGTCCGATACCCTGGGGGCAACTTTGTTTCAGGATACAACTGGGAAGACGGAGTCGGCCCTCTCGCGGATCGTCCCCGCCGCCTGGAGCTGGCGTGGCGCACGATTGAGACCAATGCTGTTGGAACGAACGAATTTGTGGATTGGGCCCGCAAGGCGAACACCGAAGTGATGATGGCGGTCAATCTGGGAACGCGCGGCGCGGACGCCGCGCGCAATCTGGTGGAGTACTGCAATCATCCCGGCGGAACGGCGTGGAGCGACCTGCGCGTCAAGCATGGCTACAAGGATCCGCACAAGATCAAGACCTGGTGTCTGGGAAATGAGATGGACGGTCCCTGGCAGATTTGCAGCAAGACCGCCGAGGAGTATGGACGCGCCGCCGCGGAGGCGGGCAAGCTGATGAAGTGGGTGGACCCGACGATCGAGCTGGTCGCCTGCGGAAGCTCCAGCTCCAACATGCCCAGCTTCCCGGCGTGGGAGTCGACGGTGCTCGACCATACCTACGAGCATGTCGATTTCATCTCGCTGCATCAGTACTATGGCAACAAAGATAACAGCCTGCCGAGCTTCCTGGCGCGATCCGTCGATATGGAGCGCTTCATTAAGACGGTGACATCGACCTGCGACTTCGTGAAGGCGAAGAAGCGCAGCAAGAAGACGATGAACCTGTCGTTCGATGAGTGGAACGTCTGGTTCCATTCCAACAACGCCGACGCCGAGCTGGCCCCGTGGCAGATCGCGCCGCCCCAGCTCGAAGACATCTACACCTTCGAGGACGCCCTGGTGGTCGGCCTGATGCTGATCGCCCTGCTGCGCAACGCGGACCGGGTCAAAATGGGATGTCTCGCGCAGCTGGTCAACGTCATCGCGCCGATCATGACGGTCAACGGCGGCGGGATCTGGCGGCAGACGATCTTCTATCCCTTCGCCCACGCCTCCCAGTACGGACGCGGCGTCGCGCTGGACCTCCGCATCCAGTCGCCCGCATACGAGACCACGGACCTGGGCGACATCCCCTACATCGACGCCGTCGCGACGATGAACCCGGAGGATGAGAGCATTTCGATCTTCGCCGTCAGCCGCGCCCAGGGCGAGCCCTTCACCCTGGAAGGCGACCTGCGCTCCTTCGCCGGCTACGAAGTGACCGACCACATCGTCCTGGCGCACTCCGATCCCAAGGCGACGAACACGCTCGCCAACCCCGACAACGTCGTCCCGCACTGCGGATGCAGCAACACACGCTTCGAGGACGGCCGCCTGACCTCGCTGCTCACTCCGCTGTCGTGGAATGTGATCCGGCTGGAGAAGTCTCGGAAGTAGGGGAAGAGGCCCTCACCCGGCCCTTCGCCAACTCTCTTCATTCGGGGAGAGGGTTAGGAGTAAGATTTGGATCAAAGATCCAAACAAAAAATCCCTCTGACTCCCCCTCTCCCAAAATTGGGAGAGGGGGCCGGGGGGTGAGGGCCTCCCCTCCTACGCCGCGCCTATCTCCGCTCCGTCTCCCGTGGCCGGCGCGCTGGTATTGTCGCTGAACCACGCCAGCGGGTAGCGGACCAGGCGGCCGACGGAGATGGGGGAGCTTCCCAGATTGCGCAGCTCGGCGACGGCGTCGCGGGCCATCGCCTGGATGGGGATGGCGAGCGAGTGGATGTCGAGCGCCTTGTCCGCGACGATCGGGAGTCCGTCGAAGCTGACGATCATCAGGGATTCGGAATCGCGGGAGGAGTGCTGGCGCAGGCCGGCCCGGAAGCCGACCGCGAGCCAGTCGTTGGTCACGATCACTCCGGTTTGCTCGCCGGTCTCCGGCAGGCTCCACTCCAGGCCAAGCTTCAAGCCCGCCGCATAGCTCAGGTGGCTGTCCACAAACGACAGCGCGATCTCCGCGCCCGCGCAGAACTCCTGGCAGCCGCTCCAGCGATCCTGAGACGAGGGAATGTCGTGACGGCCCACATAGACGATCCGGCGGCAGCCGCGGCGCGCCAGGAACTCGGCGGCGTCGGCGCCGGCCTGCTTGTCCTCCAGCATGAAGATGCTGGCCCGGCGGCGGGGACGCATGTCCGGACTCATCAGAAGGCCGACGACCGGTGGATCGCTCGGGCGCAGATCGTCCACGATCTTCTGCCCCGCCAGTCCCAGGGTGATGGCGCCGTCCTCCAGGCGATACGGTCCGCCGCCCGCCCCGACGCGCTCGATCATGCAGCGCGCGCCTTCGGATTGCAGATTGTCCTGGAGACATTCGAAGAGATACGAGACAAAGGGGTCGCTGCCAAGCTTGAGCCGCTCGTCGATCAGCACCGCGACGCGATGCAGCTGCGTCTTATCCGGCGACAGCGCATACGTGCCGCTGCCGATCTTCTGCTCGATCAATCCTTCGGCGCGCAGGCTCGCCAGAATCGTGCGCAGCCGGGGACGGGAGATCTGAAGCTGCTCCGCGAGGTCTCGCTCGCTGGGAAGCCGCTGGCCGGACATTTGCAGGACAAGGCCGCGCACCTTTTCCTCGACGATTTTATCGATACTGGCTTTCGATGACTGGTTATTCATGAAATACAACGGATACGTATTCGGAAACACGTTTTCTTATTCGGCGGGGATCGCACAATTCTCGCGTTGCGCGTGGTATCTTATACGGTGACAATCCGGATTGTACCATTTTTTTCGCCGAAGCGTATCGCCTCTCTGAAGAGAATTGGTAGCCCAATAATTAGAATTGGGCGAATTTATCGCATATTGGTTGTTGACACGGCAAAGTCCGTGTGCTATGATGGGGAACAATCGGAAGGGTGGGTGCGCAGCCGTCGTCCCAATCAAGGCCGGCTCAAACGCGTCGCTATGTATCAACGTCTTTTTCGCTGCTGTATCAATGCGACTGTTACCATTCTGCTGGCTGCGACGCTGAGCGGGTGCCGCCCGGCGGGAAACGCCACGCCCGAAGCCGGCGGCAAAACGGTGATCAATTTCTGGAATGGTTTTACCGGTCCGGACGGCAAGACCATGGGCAAAATGGTCGCCCAGTTCGAACAGGAAAATCCCGATGTCCAGGTCAACATGCAGCTGATCCCCTGGGGGACCTATTACGATAAGCTGACGCTGTCGCTGGCCTACGGGGGCGCGCCGGACGTCTTTATCATGCAGGCGGCGCGCTTTTCGGAGTACGCCTCGTTCCACACGCTCAAGCCGCTCTCCGGCCAATACCAGTCCGACAAGACGCCGCTCGGCGCTCAGGACTTCGCGCCGGTGCCGTGGCGTGAAAGCTACTACCAGGGCGTGCAGTACGCGCTGCCGCTCGACATCCATCCGATCGGGCTTTACTATAATACAAAGCTGTTTCGGGATGCGGGGATCGTGGATGAGCACGGCGACGCGAAGCCGCCCGCGACGCTGGACGAGTTTCTTGCCGACGCGAAGAAGCTCACGAAAGATACGACCGGCAATGGGCGCACCGATCAGTGGGGATTCGTCATTACCAATGAGCACTCCAACTGGCTGACTTTCGCGCACCAGTTCGGCGGCGATATCGTGACGCCGGACGGCAAGCACGGCGCGATGTCGTCGCCCGAGGCGCTCCAGGCGACCCATCTGATGTGCGACTTGATCTATAAAGACAAAGTCGCGCCGAAACCCGAAGGCGTCGACGCCTGGCTGGCGCTGCGCCAGGGCAAGGCGGCGATGGCGATGGAGGGCATCTATATGGTGCAGTCTCTGGAAGAGCAAAAGAGCCTCCAGTTCGCCGGCGCTCCCATTCCCCAGTTTGGGCCGAAGCAAGGCGTCTGGGGCGGAACGCATCTTCTCTGCCAGCCGGCGGACATCTCGCCGGCGCAGTCCAAGGCGGCGTGGCGATTAATGCGATATATCTCCGATCACAGCCTGGAGTGGGGCAAGGCCGGGCAGATCCCCGCGCGCGTCGCCGTCGAGCGGTCGACGGCGTTCCAGGCGCTTCCCGTACAGGCCCAGTTCGGCAAACAAGTGGACTATGTCGTCTATGACCCACAGATCCCGCGGGCGAACGCCCTGAACCAATTCGCCGATCCCGCCATTGAGGCCGCGCTGCTGCAATTGCAAACGCCGGAAGACGCCATGCGCGACGCGGATCGCCGCATCGACCAGCTCCTGAAACGACCATGAGCATCACCATCAAATCCACATCGCTCAGCTCGGCCAAGCCGGCGGCCGTCTCTCGCGCCGCCGCGCCGGCGGCCGCTCCTCGCCGCGACGACCGCTGGAGCGGCTGGCTCTTCGCCCTGCCGCACTTCCTGCTGTTTCTCGTGTTCCTGCTCGCGCCGACCCTTTTTGGTCTGTACCTGTCGCTGCACAACTGGCACGTGCTGGCGAAGCATCATCCCTTTGTCGGACTTGCGAACTATCAATCGGCGCTTTCCGACGATATCTTCTGGCTGGCGCTGCGCAACACGGCCTACTTCGTCATTCTGGCTGTGCCGGCCGGCAATCTGGTCTCGCTGCTGCTGGCGCTCGGGCTTGCCGGGGTGAAACGCTTCGCCACATTCTATAAAGTGGCGTTCTATCTGCCGGTCGTCATCTCCATCGCCGTCGTCGCGGTGCTCTGGCAGTGGCTGTTCAACACCCAGGTCGGCCTGCTCAACCTTTATCTGGACGCCGCCGTGACCGGCCTGCGTCATCTTGGCTTGCCGCTAGCGCCGTTCGAGCCGATCCCCTGGCTTTCCAACCCGCACATGGCGATGCCGTCGATCGCCTTGATGTCGATCTGGTGGGGCGCCGGCGGTAATATGATCCTGTACCTCGCCGGCATCAACAACATCGCCCCGGATTACTATGAGGCGGCGACCATCGACGGCGCGAACGGCTGGCAGCGCTTCTGGGCGATCACCTGGCCGCTGCTGAAGCCGACGACCTTGTTCTGCCTGGTCTTCTCCGTGCTCGGGGCCTTCCAGGTCTTCGGCCAGTCTTATGTGCTCTATGGCGGCGCTTCCGGCCCAGGCCGCGCGGCGCTGACCATGGTGCTCTATATGTACCAGCAGGGCTTCAGCCAGTACGAGATCGGCTACGGCGCCGCGATTGCGTACCTGCTGTTCGCGGTCGTCCTGATGCTCACGGGCATCCAATTCTGGCTGTTCTCCGGCCGGAAGGCGAAAGACTGAGGAATTTCAAGTTTATGGCGAGATTTTTAGGCCAAACGCAGATCGTGCTTCACGCGATCCTCCTGCTGATCGCCTTCCTGTTTGTCGCTCCGCTGATCTGGATGGTGACGACATCGCTGAAGGCCCCCGAAGATATCATCAACGGCTTGGGCGCGATGCGCTGGCTTCCGCATCCGGCGACGCTGGCGAACTTCCACCAGGTTCTGACGAACGTGCAGGAGTTTCCCGTTTGGCGCTGGACCGGCAATAGCCTGTTCATCTCGCTCGCGACGACGCTGCTGATCGTCGTGGTCGATTCGCTCGCCGCCTTCTCCTACTCGCGCCTCTCCTGGAAAGGGCGAGATAAGATCTTCGCGATGCTGGTCGCGACGATGATGGTCCCGGGCCAGGTCCTTCTGATCCCGACCTATCTGCTGATCCGCAACCTGCAATGGTTCGACACCTACTGGGCGCTGATCATCCCCGCCGCCAGCAGCGCCTTCGGCGTCTTTCTGCTGCGCCAATTCTTTATGACGATCCCGAAAGAGCTGGAAGAAGCCGCGCGTCTCGACGGCTGCGGCCCGCTCGGCGTCTTCCGGCACGTGATCTTGCCGCTCTCCAAGCCCGCGATCGCCACCCTCGCCATCTTCACCTTCATGGGGACCTGGAACGCCTTCGAAGGCCCGCTGATCTTCACGAACAGCCAGGAGATGCGCACGCTGCCGATCGGCATCACCATCTTCCAGGGCCACTACAACGCCGAATACGGCCCGCTGATGGCCGCCGCCACCCTGGCCGCGATCCCGATCCTGATCGCCTTCTTGATGTTCCAGAAGCACATCATCAAGGGGATTTCCCTGACGGGGCTCGCGGGGCGGTAAAATCGGCGGGCGCTCAGTCTGTGGGAAACGCGCCCGCCTGCTCCCATCCCATCGCCTGCCCTTCGGCCCAGGCGGCGGCAAAACGCTCCTCGCCAAACGCGGACCGCGCTTGCTCGACCTCGCGGGAGTAATCCTCCTGCTGGCGAGTGGGCAAGGGCGCATGAACACTTTCTCGCAACTGCTGCGCTGCTCCCCACATACGCGCGGCTTCTGAAAAGTCGCACTCCCTCTGCATGAGGGAAGCCATTCCCTCCAGCCCCGTCGCCAGGCCTGCCTGATCTCCCAACTCTCTGCGCAGGAGAATCTCCTGCTCCTGAAACGCCCGCGCCAAAGAGTAATCTTCCTGCTTCTTATAGACAAGAAACAAACACCGGTAAGAACGAGCCATCCACCACTTATCATCCAATTCGCAAGAAATGGCGAGGCCTTCTTCATAGTATGCCCGGGCCGCATCGTATTCGCCTTGATTATAAGCCAGCACGCCCAGGCTGTTGAGCTCCATGGCAATCCCCGTCTTGGCGTTGATCTCTCGATAGAGGATGAGACTCTGCTCGTAGTACTTCTGGGCCGAGACATAATCGCCTTGAAGATGAAACATCGTTGCCATGCCGTTGAGCTGCATCGCGCTTCTGCTCTTATCGCCCAACGCCTGATAGATGAGCAGGGATTCTTCAAATAACGCCCGCGCCTCATCAATATCCTGCCGCACGACTCTGCCATGATCGTGATTGTAGATCAGCATCGCCAGAGCCCTGAGTTCTCCCGCGATTTCCGCGGGATCGCCTGTCTCCCGAGCAATGTTCAGGCTTTGTGCAAAATACGCCCGCGCTTCCTCGTAGTATGTCTGCGCTGCGGCTGCGTCGCCTTGCAAATGAGCCACATCATTCAGATAGTCGAGCGCTCTGCTCGCGTCCTTTCTGTCGTTCAACGCGCGAAAAACGATCAGACTCTGCTCGTGATGCGTTCTCGCTGAGACGTAATCCGATTGACGGACAGCGAGAATCCCTGCGCCTTTGAGCGCCACTCCTCGCGCCTTCGTCATGCTGGGAACGCTCTCGCGTGATAGCGCTCGATGCAGAAACGCTCTTCCCTCCCGATAGAAGTGGCGATTAGACCAGAAACGCCAGAGCGCTCCCGCCAGACGCAGGCCGGCCTGCGTCCCCTTTGCATCCTGTTCATACCCCGCGAGCGCCGACCGCAAGTTGTCGTAGTCTCCCTCCAGGCGCCGCAGGGCTTGCTCCAATTCGGCCCCCTCAACCGTCGGCAGATCGGCCTCTTCCGCAATCTTCAGAAACCAATTTCGATGTCTGCCGCGAACGATATTCTCTCGCCCGCTTTCCGCAAGCCGTGAAGCCGCATACTGGCGCACCATCTCCAGCAGGCGAAAGCGGCCGCAGTCTGCCTGCGTGGCGTCGAAGACCACCAATGATTTGTCGACCAGCGATGTCAGCAGGTCCAGAATCTGACTGGCCGGTGTATTCTTATCCGAACAGACGCCCTCCGCCGCCTCCAAACTCCAGCCGCCGGAGAAGACAGAAACGCACGCCAGCAAACGCTGCTCTGCGGGACTGAGCAGCGCATAAGACCAGTCGAGCGTCGCTCGCAACGTCTGCTGACGAGAATGAGCCGCCCGATTTCCGCCAGTCAGAAGCCCCATCTGATCATCCAAGCGCGCCGAGATTTGCTGAACCGTCAGCGATCGGGCGCGGGCGGCGGCAAGTTCGATCGCGAGCGGAATGCCCTCCATGCGGGCGCAGAGATGAGCCACCGCTTGCGCATTGTCCGGGGTCAGGGCGCGCTCCTTCTGCTGGCTCCAGGCTCGGTCCACAAAAAGCTGCACGCTCTCGTAGCCCGCCAGAACACGCACGAGTGTTGAGGGAACTGTCGGCAGATGCGCGGGATCCGGTGTGGAAAGGGCAGGCGTCACCCACACTGCCTCCCCAGTCACTCCCAGCGCCTCACGACTGGTTGTTAAGAGGCGCAGCCCCGCGCACTCTTGGAGAAGGGCTCCCGCTGTCTGCGCGCTCGCATCCAGCAGGTGTTCGCAGTTGTCCAGCACCAGCAACAACTGCTTATGACGGATGTGGCGGATTACGGTATCCAGATAGAGCTCGTTGGTTTCTTCTTTCAGACCAAAGACTGCCGCGATCTGACGCGACAGCATCGTTTTATCCGTCAAAGCATCAAGGCCGACCAGCCATACGCCATCGGGATGCTCGGGCGCCGCGTGCTTGGCCGCCTCAATCGCCAGCCGCGTCTTGCCAATGCCGCCGGATCCGGTAATCGTCACCAGTCGAGAGCGGCGCAGCAGTGCGGCGAGCTCCTCTCGCTCGTCCTCGCGTCCGATGATGTTCGTGAGAGGGTGGGGCAGATATCCCGTCACTCTCGCGCCGGTCGCTTCCGGGCCAGCTGCTTTCGAATTGGATGCGGCTTTGGCGGCTGGCGCGGCGGTTTGGGAAGCGCGCTTTTGCGCCTCGGCCCGCAGTGATGTATAGAGTGTGATGGTTTCTTTGTCGGGAGCCGCCTGTGGATCGTCCCTGCGCAGAAGACGCAGAAAAGATCGGTAGACATCCATGGCGGCGTTGCCGTCTCCGCTCTGCGAAAGCGCCTGCATCAATCCTCGCTGGGCGGCCTCCCATTGGGGGCTAATGCGTGTCGCTCGTCGGAAATAATCGGCCGCGCCGCCATAATTCCCCGCCGTCAGCGCCATCTGCGCCAGGGTTTGCAGCGCCCGCAGACAATCCTGCTCCCGCGCATTTCGTTCCTGGGACGCCCATTCCTCCAGACAGCCCTCCAGCAACGGGCCTGTGTAGAGGGACACTGCTCGCTCCAGCGACCCTGGTTTTTGGCTGATCAGCGCCGCATCGAACTCCACCAAATCTACGACTGCCCCTTCAAGATCCAGGCGGAGGGTGTGGCGGCTTGGCGTTTGCAGGCGCCGGGCCTCGACTCCCAGCGTCCGGCGCAGATCGCTTAGGATGGGATTGAGGTTGACGGCGGCCTGATCTGGATAGGCGTCCGGCCAGAGCGCCTCGGTCAGCCAGGCGCGCTCGACGGCGCAGTCGCGCCGCAGCGCCAACAACGCCAGCACCCACAGTGTCTTGCGGGAGCGCTGCGGCGGCAGAAGGCGTCCCTCCACAAGCACCTGCATCGGACCGAAAAATGTCAGGGTCAGCGGAGTCGTGTCGGTCTCCAGCGCGTTCATAGCCATGAGACTTTTCTCCATCCTTGCGATATCGACATTGGGTGCGGCGAGAGGCAGTTTTGGTCTGACCAAAACTGCGCCCCAAGAATAGTTTACCAAGGAATCGATTTTGAAGAATGGAGTTCGAGCGCCCGGAACGTTTTTTCTCACGAACCGGACGCTTGCGGGAACGTCGGGCGGAGATAATCAACCCATGCGATTGATGCTGATAAGGAGAACAACGATCATGAACGATAGCGCAAACATCCACTCGGAGCCTGCCGCCCTCAACGCTCCGATCTCCCGCCGCAACGCACTGATCATGGGCGCCGGAGCGGTGGCCGCCGTGACGATCCTGCCCGCGCTCGGCCTGGGCGCCCACAACACATCGGCCGCGAATGCGGCCTCTTATCCCGCACGCAAAGGAGCACATGATATGGACACGATCACGATGAAAGACGGCGCGAAGATCTACTACAAAGACTGGGGAACGGGCCGCCCCGTCGTCTTTTGCCACGGCTGGCCTTTGAGCGCCGACGCTTGGGACGCCCAGATGCTGTTTCTCGCGAACCACGGTTATCGGGTCATCGCCCACGATCGGCGCGGTCATGGGCGCTCCAGCCAGACATTTACCGGCAATGACATGGATACATACGCCGATGATCTTTCCACACTGATCGAAACGCTCGATCTGAAGGACATCACGCTGGTCGGCCACTCCACCGGCGGCGGGGAGGTGGCGCGCTATGTCGGCCGCCACGCCTCGCCGCGCATTGCCAAAGCCGTTTTGATCTCCGCAGTCACCCCGATGATGCTTAAGACCGACGACAATCCGGAAGGCGCGCCGCGGGAAATATTCGACGGAATCCGCGCCGGGGTGCTGGCCGACCGGGCGCAGTTTTACCATGACTTCAGCATGCCGTTCTATGGCTACAACAAGCCGGACGCTAAGATTTCGCAAGGCGTCCGCGACTCGTTCTGGCAACAGGGAATGATGGGGTCGCTCGCCAGCCAATATCAGTGCATCAAGGCGTTCTCCGAGACCGACTTCCGGGGAGATCTGGCGAAGTTCACCTTTCCCACGCTCGTCATGCAGGGCGATGGCGACCAGATCGTTCCGATCACGGTGGGATCCCTGCGGACGGCGAAGCTTGTGAAGGGCGCAACCCTCAAGGTTTTCCCGGGCGCGCCGCATGGCCTGTGCACCACGCTGGCCGATCAAGTCAACGCCGAGCTTCTGGCGTTTATCCAGGCCTGACGAGATTCCGAGAGGATCGAAGACATGGACCGTAAACCTTCCTTCACTGAGCATTTTATTCCCCGGGAACAGGGAAGAGTCTATGCACGCGAGTACAAAGGCGCTGGCCCCGCCTTTGTGCTCATGCACGGCTTTCCCGACAATTTACACATCTACGACGATCTGATTCCCTATCTCGCCGCCGCCGGGCGGCGCGTTGTCGTGTTCGATTTTCTGGGCTTCGGCGCTTCCGACAAGCTTCCCGGCGCCGTTTACAGCTTTCCGCAACAGCTTGGCGACCTCGAAGCGGTGGCTGAGGCGCTGGACCTTGACCGATGCATCCCGGTCGCCCACGACTCGTCCGGGCTGGCGGCAATCAACTTTACTCTCGCTCATCCAGAGCGCGTCGAGGCGCTGCACATTCTCAATTCCGGTTATGACGATGCGTTTCCCATTCTCTGGCCGGAGATGGTGACGCTCTTTGCGACCAAAAGCCTGAATGCGCTGAGCGGCGCCATCGCGCAAAGCCCCGCGCAGTTCGGATGGCTGCTCGGATGGCAAAAGAATCTGTTTCGGTACGCGCTTCCGGAGAGCCAGCAGGCGCATTTCGACGAAGGCGTCGGGGCGCTCATTGCCGACAACTTCATTCAGGCGCCAAGCTCCGGCCCCGCCTTCGTGCAGTTGGCGTCTCAGTTTTTCGAAGAACTTGCGCGAAACACCCAGCGCCTGCCTGAACTAAAGGCGCTCGACATCCCAGTCAAGGTGATCTGGGGAGAGTTCGATCCTTACATCACTGCGGACGTCGCCCGGGACCGCGCGTCCCACTTTTCACACGCCTCACTGCGCCTATTGCCGGCGGGGCACTGGCTGCAATCAGATATGCCGGAAGAAGTCGCTAAGGAGATGCTTTCATGAATATCCACGGATCTGTTGCGCTTGTCACCGGCGCCCACGGCGGCATCGGGCGCGCTTTTGTCGCCGAACTGCTGAAGCGGGGCGCGGCGAAAGTCTACATTACGGCGCGCGACCCCGCCTCGCTCTCGGCTTTGCTGGAGAGCGGGGACCATCGTCTAGTGCCGCTGACGCTGGATGTGACCGATCCCGCGCAAGTCGCCGCCGCAGCTGTCGCCGCGTCGGATGTGACGCTTCTCATCAACAACGCCGGCTACGCCGCCTTCGAAGGCGCGATCTCGGCGCCCGACCTGACATACGCGCGCCAGGAGATGGAGGTCAACTACTTCGGCCCCCTCGCGATGACGCGCGCTTTCGCCCCGGTCCTCGCGGCGTCGGGCGGCGGCGCCATCCTCAACATGCTCTCGATGGTGTCCCTGGTGAGCCTGCCCGTGGCGGCGACGTATTCTGCATCCAAGGCGGCGTTTCTGTCCGTCACACGGAGCATCCGGGCCGAACTGACGGCGCAGGGAACGCCGGTTGTCGGCATCCTGGCGGTTCAAACGGAAACGGAGATGGGCGCAAAACTGCCCGAGCCTCGCCTCACACCGGAGGAAGTCGTCTCCGACGCCCTGGATGCAGTCCAGGCCGGCGCCAACGAAGAGATCGCCGCCGGCGCTCTCTCCCGCAACGCCTACAATGCCTTCACGGCGGACCCCAAGGCGCTTCAAGCCAAGATGTCCACCCGCCTGCCCCAGGCAGTCCGACCCGCAAAATAACTCGCGAATATTCGCAAGAGGAGAATCACAATGTCCGAATCAATCCAGCGCGGCGCGAATGTAGAAACACTGCCGGAACTCGCCGCCGTCACCGTGCCAACGACCAAAATCCTGGCGATCGGCAACGTCACCGCCAAAGGGATGCCCGCCGATATCGCTCCCATCCTCCCGTTTGAAGTCCGCGACACGGTCCGTCTCCATCTGTCCGGCGTCATCGAGCAGTGGTTCTTCCAGACGGAATCGAACGGCGTCGTCTTCCTCCTGAATGTGACGACCGCCGCCGAAGCGCACGAAATCCTCGAAAAGCTCCCTCTCGGCGTAGCCGGCATGATGGAATTTGAGCTGATCCCGCTTGGCCCGCTCAAGCCGCTGGGGATGTTGCTGGGCTAGCTAGCCGCCTCCAGACACGTAGTATGGATACGGCAACAGCCTGGAGTTGCTGTATCCAGCATCGCGAGTTGTTTCGCCCGACGAATTCCTCCCAACAGACTTGACATAACATCACGGGATCGAGTAGCATGAAATCAGCATGATTATCGCATGAAGGGAGTCTTCCATGGCGAACCTGGTTAACTCATATTCCCTGACGGACTTTCAGCGCCACGCTCGAACGTATATCGAAAATATTAATGAGACCCACGAACCCATGCTCCTTACCGTCAACGGCAAGGTGCAGGCGGTATTGGTGGATCCTGTGACGTATCAGGAGACTGAGGCGAAACTGGAGCAAGCCCGGTTCATTGCCGCAATCCGCGCGGGTGAGCAGGCCATTCAGGAAGGCCGAACGCGTTCCGCAGAAGAAGTGTTCGCCGATCTGAAGGCCAAATATGACTTTTAGTGTCGAGATTACCGCTTCGGCCAGCGACGATATCGCTGACGTGGCGACGTTTATTGCCCAGGACTCCGAGCCGTCCGCCGCGAAGTGGCTTGCCGGCCTGCAAACCCTCATCTTCTCTCTGCAAGACAACCCCGGCAGATTTGCGGTTATTCCCGAAGCGGTAGAACTTCAAATAGATTATCGCTTCGTCCTTCACCACTCCCATCGCATCGTGTTTCGGATCGATGATGCAAACCGCATCGTATACGTTGTTCGTGTTTATCATGGCGCGCGAAACCCGCTTACGAATGAGGATGTTTCTCGCGAATAAAAGAAAACTTGTTGTCAGCCCTCCAAATAGTTCGCGTTGTACCAGTCGGCGATCTCGCTTCCTGTTGCCAGCCACACGTCGGCGTGGGAAGCGATGTGGGCGAGCGCTTTGGCGAAGTGCTTGCTGCGGTGAGGGTGGCCGATTAAAAAGGGGTGGAGGCAGATGGACATCACTCGCCCTGTTTTTGCGCCGTCTTCATAGAGAATGTCGAACTGATCGCGGATCGTTTGTGCGAATTCTTCGCCGGTTTGTCCTTGTTCCAGAAAGGCCGCGAAGTCGTTGATCTCGACGGAGTAGGGGAGCGACAGCAGGGAGCCTGTCTTGACGCGCATGGGGTAGGGTTGCTCGTCGTTGACCCAATTGGCGACATATTGGATGCCGGCCTCGGCCAGCAGATCCAGTGTGTGATGGGTTTCGGTCAATGCGGGGCTGAGCCAGCCGCGCGGACGCGTTCCGGTGCTTTACTCAATCGCGCTGACGCCGGTTTGTATGATTGAGCGCTCTTCATCCTCCGGTTGGCTGTTGATGACCGTGGAGTTGTTGGCGCCGTGGCCCATCCACTCCCAGCCGAGCGTCTTTCCGGCTTCAATGATGCGTGGGTAGTATTCGCAGACATCCGAGTTGAGCGCCACTGTGCCTTTGACCCCGTACTTCTCCATCACTTCCATCAGCCGCCAGATTCCGACGCGCACTCCGTAGTCACGCCAGGAATAGTTCAGCACGTCGGGGACGAAGCCTGTGGTCCATTGGATGATGGAGCTGGAGGGTCGGTCGAATAAGAAGTGTTCGATATTGGGAATGACCCACACCGCGATTCTTGCGCCGTTCGGCCAGCGCAACGGAGGGCGGTCGATGATGGGGGAATATGGAAAACGATCGTGCTGCAGCGGCGCTGCTGATGTTTGCGGCATTTTCTCTTTCTCCTGGACTTTTTCTCCTCTACAGAGTGGTCCATTCCAGATTGCGTCAATGCCGGAATGGACCGTGGGGGCCGTTCTTACTTCACGAGCTTCGGGTTGCGCTCCTCGAAGCCAGCGGTCACGTAGTACGGATATGGCAACGGCTTGGCGCTGGCGGCGTCTAATATCGCGACTTGCTCCAGCGTCAGATTCCAGCCAACCGCGCCGAGGTTCTGCTTGAGCTGTTCTTCGTTGCGCGCTCCGATCACCACGTTGGCGACCGTCGGGCGCTGGAGCAGCCAGTTGAGCGCGACTTGCGGGATCGTTTTTCCCGTCTCGTGAGCGACGATCTCCAGCGCGTCCACCACGGTATACAGATATTCTTCGTCGACTTCCGGGCCGCCCGCCGCGCCGCCGCTGGCCATTCTTCCTTCGGTGACCGGCTGGCCTCGGCGGATCTTGCCGGTGAGGCGTCCCCATCCAAGCGGGCTCCAGACCATCAGGCCGACGCCCTGGTCCGCGCCCAGCGGCATCAATTCCCATTCGTACTCGCGCCCGATGAGCGAGTAGTAGCCCTGATACGCGACGTAGCGCGCCAGGCCGTTCTTCTCCGATGTCGCCAGGGATTTCATGACCTGCCAGCCCGAGAAGTTCGAGGCGCCGATGTAGCGGATTTTGCCGCTTTGAATGAGGTTGTCCAGCGCGCTCAGCGTTTCCTCAACGGGGGTAAGGCCATCGAAGGCGTGCATAAAGTACAGATCGATGTGGTCCGCGCCAAGTCGCTTCAGGCTCTCTTCCACGGAGCGAATGATGTGATAGCGCGAAGATCCCTGATCGTTCGGGCCGTCGCCCATCGTGAATGTGCTCTTGGTGGCGATCAGCGCCTGGTCGCGCTTGCCGCGCAGCGCTTTGCCCAGGATCTCCTCGGAAGCGCCGTGCGAGTAGACATTCGCGGTGTCGAAGAAGTTGACGCCGGCTTCCAGGCAGATGTCGATCAAGCGGCTCGCCTGCGCGACGTCCGTATCGCCCCATTTGGAAAAGAACTCGCCTACGCCGCCGAAAGTCGCCGTGCCGAAACTGAGGGCGGGGACCTTCAGGCCCGAGCGTCCAAGCTGTCGATATTCCATATTTTCTCCTTATGCGCTGATGATGGTTTCGTATTCGCTTGCTGGAATTGCCTCCGCGACGGCTGGTTTGGGCTTGGCTGTCCACACGAATGCGCCGGTGACGACCAGGCCGACGATGGAGATCGCGACGCCGGAGAGCGGGACGCCGTGCAGACCCAGCGTGGAGGCGACCGCCAGTCCGCCGATCCAGGCGCCCAGGGCGTTGCCGAGGTTAAATGCGCCGATATTCATGGTGGCGATCAGGCTTGGCGCGGCGCTCCCGACGGTCATGGCGTTCAATTGCAGGGCCGACGCCGAGGCGAAGCAGACCGCGCCCCAGACGAACAGCGTGAGCTCAGTGGGAATCACGGAGGCGCTGACCCAGTAGAAGACCATCAGCAGGACGCCGATGACGGCGGTGGCGCCCAGGAGCGTCGCGCTGAGCCTTCGGTCCGCGAGCTTGCCGCCGACGAAGTTGCCGACGGTCATGCCCACGCCGATCAGCAGCAGCGTCAGGCTGACGCCGTGGGGCGAAACGTGGGTGATGCCCTGAAGAATGGGCGCGATGTAGGTGAAGAGCGCGAACATGGAGGCGCTGAACAGCACGGTCATCGCCAGCGCCGTCCAGACACGGACGGAGCGGATCGCCCGAAGCTCTCGCGCCAGATTGGCGGGTTCAGCGTGGAGGTTGGCGGGCAGCAGGAACAGCAGGGCGAGAAACGCGACTACGCCGATGCCGGAGACGGCCCAGAACGTTGCGCGCCAGCCCTCGGCCTGTCCCAGCGCGGTTCCCATCGGAACGCCGAGCACGTTGGCGAGGGTGAGGCCAGCGAACATCATCGCGACCGCCGACGCCTTCTTGCCTTCCGGGGCGAGGTCCGCCGCCGTGACGGAGCCGATGCCGAAGAAGGCGCCGTGGCAGAGCGCTGTAATAATTCGGGCGCCCATCAGAAGCGCGTAGTTTCCGGAGACCGCGCACAGGAAGTTTCCGAGGACAAAGATGCCCATCAGGATCAGCAGCGCCCGTTTGCGCGGCAGCCGCGAGGTCAGCATCGCCATGATCGGCGCGCCAATCGCGACGCCCAGCGCATAACCGGCCACGAGGAGGCCCGCTGTGGGGATAGAAACGCACAGGTCGTGCGCGACGTCGGGCAGCAGCCCCATAATGACGAACTCAGTCGTCCCGATTCCAAAGGCCGCGATGGCGAGCGCGAGCAGTGCGAAATTCATTCTTGGTGTTTCCTGTGATGCTGAAAGATGCTGTGCAGCAGGCCGGGGAAGTGCTCGTCGATCTCCGCTTTGCGCGCGGTGTTGACGACCTGCACCCCCTTCTTTTCCGAGTGGATCAGGCCCGCCTCGCGCAGAATCTTGTAGTGAAACGAGACTGTTGACGGCGGCAAGTGCTCGCAGGACTGGCCGCAGTTCATGCCGTCGCATCCCATCAAATTGAAAAGGATGTCGCGGCGCGATGGGTCGGACAGCGCGTACAGAATGCCGTCGATCGTGATATCCTCGGCGGCCGGGTGGTGAAAAGGTCTGGCCATGGAATTGCTCCGTACTTCGTTAATTCCGTATTTCAATATTATTGTACTATTGCAGATTAGAATTTGTCAAGGCAAAGAATAATTTGACAACTCTTACAATATAGTGGTATATCTATATTGTTATGGAGAGCAAAGCGCCGTCGCAAGAATTGATCGATATGGAGACGCTGGAGCGGGTTGCTCCAATCATTCGCAATGCGGCGCATCCCACTCGCCTGCGGATACTGGATTTCCTGCGGCTTGCAGGCCAGCCCTGCACCGTGACGCAGATTACGGAAGCGGCGGGCGTTGGACAGGCGCTGGTAAGCCAGCAGCTACGTATTCTCAAGGATCAGGGCATCTTGCTGTCGCGGCGCGAAGGCAACTATATGCTGTACGACATCGCGGACCGCAGCGTGCTGCTGCTGCTCGACTGCATTCGCGAACACCAAATTCGGTAACATATTTTCATATGGTTGATATATAGTGATATAGATATGTTTATATGTGAAATAGAAAGATAATCTCATGACTCTCGATCCAACGCGGCGCACTCCAGCAACGGTGACGCCGGAGGACGCCTGCGCAAGCATCGCGCATGACGGCGCATACCTACTGGATGTGCGCGGTTTCGACGAATTCGCATCTGGACATGCGTCCTGGGCCGTCTGCATCCCGCTGGCGGATCTGGAGCGCCGCGCCAGCGAGATTCCGTCCGATCGTCCGGTTATGCTGATGTGCCAGAGCGGGAGACGCAGCGCCATGGCGGCGGAGCGCTTGCGCGCTCTTGGCATGGACAATATCGTTGATGTCGCGGGCGGATTTGCCGCCTGGGAGCGCGCGGGGCTTCCCGCCATCAAACAGCGTGGCGTCATCCCACTCGAACGGCAGGTGCGTATCGCGGCGGGGCTTCTGGTGTTTGGCTTCTCGATTCTTGGATTTACGGTGCATACCGGCTTTTTCGCCGTGAGCGCCGCCGTCGGATTGATGCTCGCGCTGACCGGAGCTCTGGGGATTTGCCCAATGATGTCGTTTCTGAAGCTGCTTTCCTGGAATCGCCCCATGAAAAACTAGACGAAAAGCGAATACAAAGGAACAATGACAATGACCACAAACTATCCGGAATATCGAGCGCATCTTCAGGGCCTGATCGGACGCCTGCGCGTCCGCATCCCCGGAGTAATGAAGGGCTTTGGCCAGCTTCATCAAGAAAGCATGAAGGCGGGGGCGCTGAGTGAAAAGCACAAAGAGCTGATGGCTTTGGGAATTGGGATCGCCTCTCGGTGCGACGGCTGCATTGCGTTCCATACGCATGAAGCGCTGGCGCACGGAGCAAGCGCGGATGAGATTGGTGAGACTATCGGCCTCGCAATCTCCATGGGCGGCGGCCCCGCGCTGATGTACGCGGCCCACGCGCTGGAAGCCTTGGAGCAGTTCGAGAGGTCGCTCGCCTGACTGTCCGCTGAGTTCCAGGCAGAAAAGCGCAAATGAGAATTTCTTAACGTTTTGAAACCTCCTCTTATTGGGACATTGAAAAGTCAATCCAATGGGATCGACACAGGGAGGCGCGTGCCGATGAACGTTTTGATGCTCATGATGGTGGCGATCGCGGGCGGCGGGGTTTCGGTTCAGATCGCCGCGAACAATCGCCTGCGGGAAGCGGTGCAGTCGCCCGCGCTGGGAATCACGCTGGCGTTCGCGGTGGGGACCGTCGGCATGGCGCTGCTGACGCTGTCCGGCGTGCTGGGGCGCGGGCATCTGGCCGGGGCCGCGTCGGCGCCCTGGTGGGCGTGGATCGGCGGCCTGCTGAGCGCTTTCGCCGTCATCATCACGCTGCTGAGCGCGCAGAAGGACGGGGAGGAAGCCACGGTGGCGACGTTTATCTTCGGACAGCTAATCGTCGCGGCGCTGCTGGACCACTTCGGCTGGCTGGGAGTCAAGCAGTCGCCGCTGAACGCCTGGAAGATCGGCGGGGCGCTCGTGGTGTTTGTCGGCGTGCTGATCATGCAGAAAAAGTAAGGCGCGCTATTCGCCCTTTTCTTGTTTTGCCTGGATCACCCGCTGTTCCGTTTCGATGGCCGCTTCGTCGATCTCGTCGGTGACGATTTGCGCGGCGGCGGTCGTCTCCATCGTTTCTTCGAGCTTGATTTCCAATGCGGCGAGCACTTCCTGAGGATCGACGGTTTTGATCAGCGCCTGGGCTTCGAGATCGACTCGGTTGTGGACGGTCGGCATGTCCCGGCGCAGTTCTTCCAGCAGATCGATGATCTTCGCGGTCCGCTGCTCGGTAAGCAGACTCATTTGCAGGTCGAGCTGCTCGCGGCGTTCGGCGAGCTTGCCCTGGCGATTCTGCGTGATGAGAACCACGGTCGTCATCAGCAGCGCGCAGAGTCCGACAATGCCCTGGAGCCAGAAGAAGGGCGGCTCGTCGCGCTCGCGCAGGCCCAATCGAAAAGCAAACGTGTTGAAGATCATCCAGACGCTGACGCCGACCAGGATCCCGTAGAAGAACTGCGGCCGGCCCAGCCACGAAGTCAGCGATTCGACGCCGCGCTGGTGAGGATCGACCTGCTGCTCCGCCAGCGCGTGCATCGCGACGACGGCGTCGATATTCTGACTGATGGGATCGGCGGTCTGCGCGGCCGAGGTAGAGTTTTGTGAAACGGGCATGGCGTCGGGATTCCTTGGGGTCTATCGGATTCAGTTTATCCCGTCCCGCCCCAATTCAACCGCCGCCGCTCCGGGATGCGCCGAAGGCGTGGTGGGCGGCGGCGTAGGCTTCCGAAAGGCGACGAAGATCGACCGGACTGCACTCGATGAACGACGAGGCGGAAAGATGCGCGAGCGTCGCCAGCAGATCGCCCGCGCCCGCCGCGTGCTTTAAATCCTCCGGGCTGGTTTGCAGCGCCTGCTCCAGCGTCGGGCGGACGCCGGGGTGGACGGAGCTGAGCAGGAGCAGCTTGCAGACATTGCTGCAGTTCCACTTCAAAAAATCGTATTCGGTCTTCTTGAGCTTCGCCCAGAGATGGACGATCGTGTCTTCCTCCAGTCCCTCAAAGACATCCACATATTCGGCCTCGCGCTGCATGTACGCCCCGGCGGGGTCGATCTCCGTGGCGTAGCTGTCCGGATAGCGCGTCGGTCGGTGCTTCCAGATGCCGGTAATCCGTCCGATCAGTGAATCCCGCTCCGGCCAGAAGCTCGCGTAGGCGCGCGTCGCCCCGTCCGCGCCGATGACCTCCAGCGCGGAGTGCCCGACATCCGGCGCCACGGTGTGCTCCAGCACTGTCGCCGGAGTTGTTGGGCTCCATGTATAAAGTTTGACCATCCATTCGTTCCCGTCTCATCTCGTGATCGATCAACGCTTGCTTCAGCGCTCGTAATAAAGAGTGTATTCCCTTTTTCCTCGATTTGTCTTCGGCGATCGCGCAAAGATGTTCGTTCAATCGTATGAACGCCTCTTTCGGGAACTGGTATAATGGAAAGACGCGCAAACTTGTCTAGGGCAAATGTCTTGCGAAAAGTTTGAGTTAACGCCATTCGGAAAGAGCCGTTTCGCTTTATGAAAGAAAAACGCTGGGTCGCCATCGCTTCGTCCATCAAAGCCGCCATTCGTGGAGGCGAGCTGTCGCCCGGGGCGCGTATCCCTTCGGAAAGCGATATGGCGATGCAGTGGAATGTCAGCCGCATGACGGTCCACCAGGCGCTCTCCGAACTTCAGCGCGAAGGCTGGGTCGTGCGCAAGCCCAAGATCGGCACCGTGGTCGCGGACCGCTCGGCGCAGCCCGACACCAAGATCGGCCTGGTCTTTACGGGGTTCATCGAGCTGCCGCAGGGCGGATATCTGGCGGGGATCGAATCGAGCCTTACCGACGGATATCAGTTCATCCACTACAACACCAACGCCGACACGCAGGAAGAGGCGAAGTGCCTGGTGGCGGCGGCGTCGGAATGCAGCGCGATCATCTGCTACCCGATCTCCGCGCCGGAAAACACGCCGCTGCTGAAGAAGATCGCCGCGTCGATGCCGCTGATCTTCGTGGACCGGATCCCGCAGGGGATCGACGCCGATGTGGTGATGTCCGATAACTTCGGGTCCATGGTCATGGGACTCCGTCACCTGCACGCGCTGGGCCATGGCCGCATCGCATTCTTTATGGAAGACCAGACCACGCTTTCCTCCGTCACCGACCGGTACGCGGGCTATCAGCAGTTTATGCGTCAGGAAGCGGGCGTGCCCGACCCCGAGCGCTGGGTGCGGCGCATTGCGTGGGACGTGCCGTGGGAAAGATATTACGAGCAGGTCGAGGCGAATTTGATCGACTTACTGAGCGCGCCGGAGCGCGGCCGCGTGACGGCGATCGCCTGCCAGCAGTACGCGCTTCTGGCGATGGTGCTGGAAGTGTGCGTCAACCTCGGCGTCTCCGTCCCCGGCGAGCTCGCCCTGCTCAGCTTCTACGACCTGGACGCGCGCGTCCAGCCCCTGGCGCGCAATACCCATCGCCTGATCCAGCGCTCCGTGGAGATGGGCGCCATCGCGGCGGACCGGATCCGCCGGCGTCTGATCGAGGGCGAGCTGACCGCGCAGTCCGTCTGCCTGACTGCGGAGCTGATCCCCGCCGACGTGCGCCACCACAGCCCCGCCGCGCAGGAGTTCATCGCGGCGCGGCTTTCCAGCGCCGCAAAATCATCCATTTCCTGATCGGCCTGATCGTCGCGCGTGTTTGGAATCGGCCTTCATCCCGCAATGAAGGCGAGGCGGGGTCGCTCCAGACGCAAGACGAAAATAGTCCTTGACACATTTATTACACTAGTGTATAATTCTTTCAGCGGCGATTGCGATTTCAAATTCGCCATTTCCCTAGACATATTATATCACTATTGATGGAGCTCGCTCCATATTTCTTGAAGGAGACAGTAATGCTGACATCCCGCCAAATCGTTCGCAAACAGAATGTCCAGACAGGTTTTACTTTAATCGAATTGCTAGTTGTTATCGCAATAATCGCAATTCTTGCGGCGATTCTCTTCCCGGTCTTCGCGAAGGCGCGCGAAAAGGCGCGGCAGACCAGCTGCGCCAGCAATATGAAGCAGATCGGCCTCGCCGCCATGCAGTACGAGCAGGACAATGACGAGCGGACCGTGCCGTTCTTCTTCCCCGCCGGCGTCACCGACTGGGGCGTCGCCCAGAGCGCGTCTCAGATCACCTGGTGGCCGGCGCTCTATCCGTACATCAAGAGCGACCAGCTGCTCGGATGCCCCTCGGAAAACGCGCAGTCCAAGATCGGCCAGAACGATCATCAGAGCTATGTGATCAACGCCGACCTTGTGCGCACCGACCAGGTTTGGGGCGGGACATGGAACGCGGGAAGCCGCATGAGCGCGATCGCCGCGCCGTCCAGCTGCATTTACTTCCTGGAGTGGGCCGCCCAGGACACGCCGCGCGAAGTCTCGGCCGGGGATTACGATTACGGCATCACCCATCCCGACATCCAGCTCAAGGCTCTCCAGCGGCACACCGACGGATCCAACTACTCGTTTGCCGACGGCCATGTCAAATGGCTGAAGTACGATTCCGTCTCCCGCAACGACGATCCCAATACGGCGGATGGCCGGAAATCCTGGTTCGCGCCGCAGCGTCAGAACTAGAAACGGATTCTCACCTCTCTCAAAGATCCGAATATCAGCGATTCGAGCCCAGGACATGTGCGTCCTGGGCTCGAATCTTGTCGCTGCCTGCCCGATATCTGCGTCAAGTCCGTTTCATCACGCGTCGTATCTTCACATGCCCGTCGGCGAACGCTTCGCAGACCCAGTCGTTTCCGTCGATGACGCTGGGCGTGGGCGTATCGCTGAGCATCAGCGCACCATGCGGATCGTCGATTTTCACGAGGGACGCATGGGAAAGCGCCGCGGACGGGCGGTAAGGCTTTCCGGAAAGGGGACTGATGAATATGTCGCCGCCTTCCGCATGGTTTAGCGTTCCGGTTTTGAGGTCGATCTGTTTCTCCTGGAACGCGATGTAAGGCGCCAGGTCCTTGCGCAGCGCGGCGAGGGATGTCATCGCCGGCAGAGTATTGTCGTTGTCCTGGATGTACTCCATGAGGGCCAGTCCCAGCAGCTTCATGTTGTGGACCGTCATGTCTTTACGTTTCGCCCAGGCGAGCTGCTGGTTTCGGATCGCGATTTGCTGGGGCGTGAAGGGCTTCGAGATGACGCCGCCGAGCGGCTGGAGCTGGATATTACGGAACTCGACGATCTCGTACGGACGCGTTTGCAGGCGGAACTCTTTGATCTGCGCGAGATCGACGCCGGGGTTATATCTGCGCAGCTCCGATGTCTTCGAGAATGTCAGCCAGCAGTAATCGGCGCCATGGCCTGCTTCCGCGGTGACTTCCAGGGGAATGACCCGGTCGCTCTGATCCACGGCGACGATGCGGCGCGCAACATTGCCAAGGGCGCGTTCCCTCCCCAGAAAATACTCCACGCGCCAATTCCCATGAGCGTCAAAATACGCCAGCGCTGGTTTGTCGTTGAACAGGAGCGTGACATCCGCGTCCATGTCCATACGCCCCGGCTGCGGGGGCGACGCCGGGTGATAGATCTTATCCGGCGTGAACCCCGCAGGAAGGATCGCCTCCGTCTTCCAGGGAGTGGTGGACACGCCGATACGCATGGAGAACGATTTGGCGCTCCGGGGGAAGAAATAGACGCCGCCGGCGCCGGACACTGCTCGGTTGGAGCGAAAGAGGGATTTTTCGGGATCGTCGTCGGACACTCCGAAGACTTGAGTGAACTGGCTCGAATCGCCGGAGGGATCTCCAAAACTGCAATTCACGGCGTAGGGAGGAAGCCCCCCGTACGAGGCGATCGGCCAGCGGGAATAGCGCGGATTGCTGAACGACGCCGGCGCCGGGGCGGGCGAGCCGTCGGGCAGCCACCAGGCGCCATGCATCGTCCACCAGCCGCCTTCGGGGATCGCCCGTGTGACGTTTTCGATCTCGACGGTGCGTCCATTGGACAGCGTCGCCTGGTACCCATCGGCGACACGGACATTGCCCCCCGTATCGCTGCGCATCTCGATGATTTCTTTGCCGTCCGCGGAAACGGACCGGTAAAGATTGCGCGAGATTGTCTCAGTCGCCACCGGAGCGTTGAGACGACTGGCAACCGTTTCGGCCTCCGCCAGGTCCCGGAAGCCGCCGATCATCTCAATGCCGTTGCTCTGGATCACGTCATTGACGACCGACGCGGAAAATGCCTTATCGCCCAGGAATATGCCCAGAACCTCGCGCCGGTGTGCGGCCGAAAATTTGGCAAGCTTCTGGACTCCTTCCGGGGTGAAGATCAAATTCACGCTGGGAGACGCGGGGATCTCAGAGCTCATCCTCGCCTTCGCGTTGACCACATCGGAATCCGTGAGGATGATCGGGGAGTTTTCAATCATGCGTGTCCAGGCGGCCTGTTCCTGAATCAGCTCGCGAGTCTTTCGCTGCTGCTCGGCTGTGAAGTAAACGGGCCGGGACGGAACGCCGGGGAGCGTCAGCTGCGGGATCACAAACGCCGTGGCGCCGGCCCTCCGCTCATATCCTTGCTCCAGAACCTTCTGGAACTTCGACTGGATCGTGAAGGCGTCGGGATATGCTTGCTTCGTTCTTCGATCCCAGAAATGCACGGTCTCACTGTGGTCCGCGTTAAGCTCCAAGGTTTGCCTGATGGGGCGCTGCGGGGCCGCCGGGCAGGCGACATCCTTCAAATAGAGAAATTGCAGAATGCCGCGCTCCTGGCGATGCTGCGCCGGAGGTTCTCCCGACTCCGGCGACGCTGCCGGGGATGCCTGAGCCCGAACCATGGGGCGCAGGATCGATACCGGGATTAGCAGCGCCAGCCCCGCGCCGGCGGCGGCGATGAGTTTCTTGCGGCCCAATTGCCGGCGGTTGACGCCGGGCGCCAGCATCGCTTGGATCCGCCCCTCGGTCTCGCGCGGCAGCGCCATCGCGATCGCCACGGTGCGCGGGTTCGCGCCTTCGGGCAGCGAGCGCAGCACGTCCAGTAGTCGCTGGGCGTAGTCGCTCGGGCGAACGCCGGCATGCAGAACGCAGTCGTCGCAGGCCAGCTCGCTGGTCTCGCGCGCCTGGCGCGCCGCTATCCAGACCATCGGATGGAACCAGTAGAGAGCGCCGGCGAGGCGCGCGGCGGTCTGCGTCACCCAATCTCCCCGCCGCACATGCGCGAACTCGTGCAGCAGGGCCGCGCGCCGGCACTCCGCCGACCAGTTTCCCGACTGCGGCGGCAGTAAAACCACGGGATGAAGCGCCCCCCATGTGATCGGCACAACCACGCCGCTCTCCTCAGACGCTTGCCGCGCCGCCACGCGCCGCCGAACGCGCATCGCCTGCCGCGCGCTGTCGGCGATCTCCTGAGTCTCTGGATCCAGAGGCCGACTGCCGCGCCACGCGCGGTTCACCCGGCGCATCCCCATCGCGATCCGGCCAAGAGCCAGCGCAAAGCCGGCCATCCAGACGGCCGTGATGAGGAGCGCCCACGGAATAGAAAACCCATGGCGCGCGGCCGGCGCCACGGCGACTGGTTCGGGCGCTGCGGATGCGGCGGCGATCGGCGCGCTGCTCTGATCCACCGCGCTGGACGCAGCTTCCGGAGACGGCGGCCGTTTCGTCGCCGTCTCCGGCGCGCTGTCCCGAACGGCCTGAACGCTTACCGCAGGCGCAGTCGCGTGTCGCCGCGCCACGGCGACATTCCAGGACGGCAGCGTCAGGGACAAAATGGGGAGAACGAGCACGCCGGCGACCGCCGCCGCCCAAACCACGTGCCGCGTGGACGCGGAGGCGCGGCGAAGCGCCCGGTGGACCGCCATCGCGGCCGCCAGCAGAAGAGTGCTTTTGAACAGCAGCAGCGGCAAAGCATGAAAGATAAATGCAGTCACTTGTCCATTCCTCTCGTGCGCTAACATCGATCTCGTTCACGTAAGAAGTCAGAAAGACCGGCGGTTTTCATCGCCCGCGCCTCATCGGACGGCTAACCACGATCGTCGTGTTCGCCTTGCTCCGCCGCCCGCGCCTGCTGGATCATCTCTTCTAACCGCCCAAGTTCTTCCTCGGTGGGCCGCGTCTGCTGGTTGGCGAGCAGCGTCGCCACGGCCTGCTCGACGCTGCCGCCGAAGAATGTCTGCACCACCTGCTCGATCGCGCTCTTGGCGACCGCTGTCCAGCTCTCCATAGGCGAGTACACATACTTGGTCCCCACCAGAGTATGCTTGATCTGGCCCTTGTCCTCTAAAATCCGCATAAAAGCGCGCACCGCCGAATAACTGGGAGCGTCCGGCATGGCGTCCCGAACGTCGGTCACGGACGACGCGCCGCGCTGGTAAAGAATGTCCATGATTTGACGCTCACGCCGGCTCAGCCGGTGCGGTAACAGCTTGTTCATTCCTGAGACTCCGTAAGTGCTAATAAAATCAGCAGGTAGATGCTAATCATATTAGCACTACCCCGCGAGTTTGTCAAGCCGAAGTGTTCGATTTCTTAGCAGGGAATATAGAGTTATTATTTGACAGGGTTATGACGCCGTGATATTCTAAGCCAAACCAAAGCGCTGCCGCGCTCTGCGAACCGATCGCCACTCGTCGTCAATATGCTAAGGTAGGGATTATGGAACCTTCATTGCCGATGGCCGCACGGAAATGTCTCGGCGCGCTCTGCGCGGCGCTGCTGATTTTATCCGCCGGCGCACACGCCTTTTCCGCGCCCGTGACGCTCATGCGCACGCCGAACGGCGGTATTCAGCCGCAGGCGGCCGTAGACAATCATGGCGTTCTCCACGTGATCTATTATCTGGGTGATCCCGCGCATGGGAATCTCTTTTACGTCCGCAAGAAGCTGGGCGCGGATGCGCCGTTTTCCCATCCGGTGCGGGTGAACAGCGTGGCGGACAGCGCTATCGCGCTGGGGACGATACGCGGAGCGCAGATGGCGATTGGGAAGGACGACAGTATCCATGTCGTCTGGAACGGTTCCGAGAAAGCTCCCAAAGGCTCTGGCGGAACCCCGATGCTGTATGCGCGTTTGGCGTCCGCCTCCTCCGCCTTTACCCCGGAGCGCAGCTTAATCACCTGGGCCGGAGGTCTGGATGGCGGCGGTTCGGTTGCCGCCGATCCGCGCGGTAACGTTTATGTCGTCTGGCACGCCTCAGCCCCGGGTAAGGATGAAGCGTCGGGCGGGGTTTATTTGGCGCGCTCTGGCGATGATGGACGGACATTTGCACGGGAAACCAAAATCAACACGCGTCCCACCGGACAATGCGGCTGCTGCAGCATGCGCGCCTTCGTGGATAGCGCGGGGACGCTGTATATTCTTTATCGCTCCGCCGGAGGGAATTTCGACCGCGACACCACGCTGCTGGCGTCACGCGACGGCGGAGCGAGCTTCGCATCTTCGATGCTCAGTCCATGGCGGCTCGGCGCTTGCCCCATGAGCAGCTTTTCCCTGGCTGAAGGCCCCGGCGGCGTAATCGGCGCCTGGGAGACGGCGGATCAGGTTTACCGCGCGCCACTGAGCCGGTCCGCCGTAATGATACAGGCCGCGACGGCTCCCGCCGGTTCCGGAAAGCGCAAATATCCGACTCTGGTCTCGAATAAAAAGGGAAAGAGTATGCTCGCCTGGGTGGAAGGCGCGGGGTGGGAGCGTGGCGGCGCGCTTGCGTGGCAGGTTTACGGGCCGGCCGGGCAGCCGGAAGGCCCCGCCGGTCGCGCGAATGGTGTTCCTGTCTGGAGCTTCGTCACCGCCGTCGCGCGAGACGACGGATCATTTTTGCTGATTTACTGAGAGCGCGAAAACGGGGAGCGTCGCAGGGTATTCGCATGAGGCGGGAACATTCGGCGTGCGGTGTAGTCCATATCCTTGTAACTGCGAGGGGAAATCGCTTCTCTCCCAGCTCTACAGGGAGAATACATCAATGAAGATTTCAACCTCGAAGATTATTGCGCTCGGCGGCCTCTGCGCACTGTTCGTCAGCGGCGGCTCCGCCGCCTTCGCGCAGGGCGATCATCAATATCAGAACAACGATCAAAGCCAGTCTCGCCAGGATAACAGACGGCATGACCATGGCCAGAACGATCAAACCTGGCAAGACGGACAGAACCAGTCTCGCCACGATCAAAATAACGGCGGTCAGTATCATCACGAACAGACTGACCATAACCGCTATCAGAATGGCGGACAGGATTACTCGTTTTCGCGGAGCAATCAGTATCGCCACGCGAAGCATAAGAACAGCCGGCGCTTCGGGCATTGGCGCAATTATGGCGATAATGCCGCTGGGAACCGGAACCGATACGACGATTCGCAGGGGAACTCCCAGCATCGCCACAATCATTAGACACGTACTGCTTTAAAAACATACAGCCAGGCGAAGGTTAATCCCTTGCCTGGCTGCCGCTCTTTCTCACTTCCGCCAAACTGGCTCCTCCGTCACGCAGTCCTGCTCCAGAAACGCCGTCGCGTTGGTGAGAAGATTAACGCGGTCCACCGTTTGCGGCGTCGGCCAGAATCCGCGCCCGAGCGTTCCCCCATTACTGGCGGCGTGCGAGCAGGACAGCCACATCGTCACGGAACGCGCCGTTGGCGTAAGCGCTGGCGTCCGCGACGATCGTCTCCGCTTGATGCTGAACGTTGGCGTCCACCTGCGTCTTCGTCAGCAGCCCCATCAGTCCATCGGTCCCCAGCAGATCGCGGCGGCTGGGGCCTGACTCGCTGATCCCGTCCGTGTACAGCAAGAGCGCGTCCCCGGACGCGAGCATGAAGGCGCGGTCCCGATACTCCGCGTTGTCCGCGACTCCGAGCGGCGGGCTTGCCGTTCTTAGCGCCTCGACGTCGCCATTCGCCTTTCGGATCAGCGCGGGCTCATGGCCGCAGGAGCAAAAGCGGATCTCTCCCGTCGCGGCGTCGTAGACTCCGATCCAGGCGGTCACGAAGCCAACGAGGAGATCGTGGGCGGTGACAATGGCGTTGAGCGCGGCGGCGGCCTGGGCGGGAGCGCGGTAAAGGTAGAGGGTGGTGCGCAATGTGTTTCGGATGAGCGCCAACTGCTGCGCCGCCGCCAGCCCCTTGCCAGACACATCCCCCATGACGATTGCGTACTGCTCTTTGTCCAGAACGAACACATCCATGAAGTCTCCGCCGACCGACGCTTCATCCAGGGCGGGCTGGGTGAAGCTGCCAAGAGAGAGACCCGGGATGTGCTTGGGGACGGTCGGCTGCAGCGCTTCTTGCAGCTGCTGGACGATGGCGCGTTCCTTGACGCTGACGCGGGCCGTCTCCAGCGCCGTTCGCGTGAGGGTCGCGGCTTGTTCGATCAGCGCGATCTCGTGCGCTGTCCAGATACGCGGCTCATCCATGGAAGCCCACAGCGCGGCCACCAGCTGCCCGCCGTCGAAGAACGGCACCGCCAGCAGCGCGCGATTCTGGGAAGAAAGCATCCCCTGGGCGATGGCTGGAGACAGCGATGCGTGTACATCGACAATGACCGCCGTTCCGCCGCTCGCGAACAGCTCCGTAAGCATCTCGGCGAAATCCGAGAGACGGTAGTCGCCGGCGAGAGAGGCAAGATCGCCTCGGTGGTAATCACGACCCGCATGGGCGGCGTCACGAGACGCATCGTAGGTGAGATAGAAGCAGCGGGATACGTTCAGCGCTTCCCCGACCAGCGCCGCCGCCTCTTCCTGAATCGCATCGGGGTCCAGTTCGCTGCGGATAGCTACGCCGATCCGCCCGATCAGCGCTTCCTCTTTCAGGCGCGCTTGCTGCGCGGCCAGCAAGCGCGCCGTTTCCACGGCGGAGCGGGTTTGAGCGGCGACGGCCTCCACGAGTCGCACCTCGTCGTCCGTCCAATCGCGCGGCTTATCCGCCATCGCCACGGACAGCGTCGCCACCCGCCGCTCACCCTCGAAAATGCGAACGGAGATGGCCGAGCGCAGCCGGAGCTTGCGCAGGGCAGAGAGCAGGACCTCGGGCAGCGACCACCGATCCTCCATTGCATCGGGAATAATCAGGGTGCGCTCGTTTGGGTAGAAGTCCTCGGGGTTGACCTGGAACTCCGAGATCCGGTAATGGCCGGCGAGTGAGGGAAGGTCCGAACGGTGGAAGTCCTGACCGACCCAATGGGAGTCGGCCGCGAGGTCGTTGAACGAGAAATAGCAGCGGTCGGCTTTGAGCGCTTCGCCCAGCGCGCGCACCGCCACCTGCTGGATCTCCTCCGGGTCCGTGGTGGCGCGGATCGCTTCGCCCACGCGGTTGAGCAGCGCCTCCCGCTCGGCGCGCGCCCTGGCTTCGCCCAGCAGGCGCTCCTGCTCGATCTCCAGCCGCTTTCGCTCGGTCAGGTCAATGCCGTGCACAAGGATGCCGGAGACCTGCTTTTCCTTGTCGTAGAGAGGCTGGTAAGCGAAATCCAGGAACCGCTCGTCCAGGGGGCCATGGGGCGTCACCCGGAGCAGGAGGCGCATATCCTTGCCGATGAACGGCTTGCCAGTTTGATAGACCTGATCCAGTATTTGGACGAATCCCTGATCCACTACTTCGGGGAGCGCGACGGTAACGGGCTTGCCTAAGATGTCGCTGCGTCCGACCAGCTGGTAGTAGGGCGGATTCGCCATCTCGAACACATGCTGTGGCCCGCGCAGCGTCGCCATAAACGCGGGCGCCTGCATGAAGATGGCTTGGAGCCGAGCGCGCTCCTGCTCCTCGCGGCGCTTGCGTTCGGTGATGTCCAGGACATAGGAGAAGCCTTCGGCGCCCGATTCCTCGAAACGCGTGCCACCGATGAGAATGGGGACCCGCGACCCGTCCTTGCGGAAATATTCCTTCTCGTACGTGGCGGCGGAGCCTTCCGCGCGAATAGCCGCCACGCCTTGCTCGTTTCTGTCCGTCCACTCCGCCGGGGTCATTTTGCGAAAATCGAGCAGGCCCGCCGCGAGGTCGTCGCGCGTGTAGCCGACCATTGCGAGGAAAGTGTCGTTCGCGTCGGTGATCAGGCTCGTGTCCAGGTTCCAGAAGATCACCCCCACGACCTGAGAGTCAAACAGCCGGCGTAAGCGGCCCTCGGCGCGCTCACGCTCGGCGATATCATAGCTGAGAAGCGACAGCGCCGCCTCCCGCGCGGCTTGCGCGTAGTGCTCGTGCGTGATATCCCGGGCGAAGACGATCAGTCCGCCGCCCAGCTCCGGGACACAGCGCACATGGTCCCAGCGCTCCAGCCCGGGGGAATGCGCCTCGAACTCGACGACTGCGCGCTCCTGCATCGCTCGCCGAAAGTTGTCATGGTAAACCGCGCCCTCCAGATACGGGGCGGCCTCCCAGATCGTGCGTCCCAGGAGATGCTCACGCGAGACTCCGGCGAGGCGTTCGGCTTGCGGGTTGACATAGAGAAAGCGGTACTCTGCGTCGAACGCAAAGATCAAACTGCCGCTATCCTCGCCCAACTGTCGGAAATCTATCGCAAACTGCTCCATAATGCGAGGCCGCCTCGTTCTCGTCGTTAGGCTCAAACATCAAGTCGTCAATCCAAAACTCTCGCTCAAAGTATAGCATAGGCGGCGAAGTAATGGTCCGATGTCTGCGGAGGCCGGGCGTCAGGTCGAATCTCTGGAAAGCTCGCAGTTTGAACGAAGGCCAAATCCGGTTGACGCAGGTTTCACGGCAGAGCAAGGCGAACACTCAGCCATGAAAATCAGACGCCGCCTTGCGGACCTTTCCCCACAAGACTTGGACGATTACTCCATCTGGATTTCCATCATGGACGACTATGATGAAGATGAAGACGAAGAGCTGGACACCGACAGCCGCTGGACGCTTACTCCGTATATGCGACCTTACGATCCAAATAAGCCAGTGAGGATGGACCTGGTCTGTGTCGTCGCGGCGGATTTCTTGCTGGCCGATGGCGACAAATTCACGGGCTATCTCAAGTACAAGGGCGCGGGTATGGACAGCATCGAGCACGTCCAGCCGGCGATCGTGTCTGAGCATGGCCAAATCGACTTCTATTCCGGCGTGTTCCAGCCAAGCGTGGAGCAGCAAGACGCAGCATGTTCCGTGATTGGCAAAAGGCGCGCCGAAATCTTTCCGGTAACATTCGAAAGTCGCGTAGAAATTGCCGGACACGAGACAGTTGGGTATGTTGACGACTTTTACTTCTATGAGGACACGAAAAATAGCGGGGGAAACGTTCAATCCGTTAACGCTCCCGAGCGGAGCGGATCAGAGGCCGTGGAGTCCGAAGGCTTCATCGACAGCATTGAGGCGCTGGGGTGGCTGGAGCAGGCGGATAATAAAGAGCGCACCATCAGTGAGGATGGATCGACGCGTCTTTCCGTGGAATACTCCCTGAACTTGGTGCGTGAGCTTTACGCGGGAGGCGCCGCGCAGGTGCTGGCGTTGGGTATTGTCGTCGAGGACGACGCCGAGGAGGCCAGCAGCCTGAAGGTCATACTTCCGAAGGATCTGAAATCACGGGCGACGCTGTTCGCCATTGAAGCTCGCGCCCTCCGTGAGATGGACACTCCATTTGATCCTGCGGGAGAGCGAGGGCAAGACTCATTTACGCTTGGCTGGTAGACGAGGGGAAAATCTGATTTCTGCACCGCGGCGAGCGGGGCAGCATTAGGACGCTTGTAATTCGGAAAGTTGGAAGTCATGCCGACCCTAGTCACGCCAGCACGAGAAGACGAAGAGCGAGACGCCGTTGTCGCGGCCTGGGTGGGCCGGGGATGGAGCGTCCGCCGCCTGGATCGGTTCTGGGAGCCGCCCATTTTGGAGCGTGCGGATGTCAGACTCTATGGCGACATGACCTTCTGCCTATTTCTCGCGGAGCGTCTCGGTCTTGAGCTGATCTCACCGCCGGATGATCTGCTCTTGCGTGTGGACGCCCGATGGCTGGGGCGTGATATCCAAGGCGTGCTGCTGGCCGACGCGCTCCAGCAGTCCTATCCCATCTTCGTCAAATCCGCTGTTCCGAAACTTTTTCGCGCGGCCGTCTATGACGCCCCCAGCGACCTGGAGCAAGAAACCATCGGTCTGGCGGAAGATACCCTCGTGCTTGTGTCGAACCACATCAAGTTTACCTGCGAGGTTCGCTGCCTGATCCGCCGCGACAAGGTCGTATCCGCAGCCGTATATGAAGGCGAAGCGAATGTTGACGAGGCAAAAGTGTTCGCGGAGGATTTCGTTAGAAGCCACGCCGTCGCCGTCACCTATATCCTCGACGTGGGGTGGATCGAGGGGCATGGCTGGGCGGTGATTGAGGCCAACGCCATTTGGGGCGGAGGCTTGAACGGCTGCGACCCCGAGATAATGGCGGACTGCTTGGCCCTCGCCACGATTGAGTAAAACCTATGGGAATCTATAACTGTCTCCACACGGAAGTCCAGTGCCCGCGCTGCGGGGCGCGGACAGAAGCGATCATCGATCTCTATTTTGGCTTCAAAAATCTTCTGGAATATCACCTTGGAGATATATATCAGTGGCGTGAGCGCAAACAGCCACAGAACGGCGGCAGGCCCGATGGAGGGAATGTCGATGGTGAGGGCTATACAGAATGCGCTATCTGCCGGAAAGCCTCTTTTTGGATCGTTGAGGTCAGATCAGACATTCTCCAAAGCGTTCGGCCCGATCCAAATAAACAGCCATATGACACTCTCATCGAACGCCGAGAACATCGTCCCTACGCCTCGCATCATCAATTTTACATCGAAGACGCCAATGAATCTGGTGACACTAGTGATCTGTCATTCTGGACGGACCAGACGACGCGCGACAAGCTGGCGCTCGTACCTGGGACGATGGGCGTCAATACCGCCACCTATGGTCATGTCGTGGTCTACTCTGAACTGCACGACGCCGAACCGCCGCTCAACCTCGCGGAATGGGATCATGTGACCGAGGCCAGCCTGGAGATCAAGAGCGGCGTGCTGCATGTGATCGGATGCCTGGATGACACGGGCGAAGTTTTTAACGTACAGTCATGTCCATATCGCGTAAGGTGCTGCCACGCCAATCTTGCTGGCGGCAATGATGCCGGGGACGGCGACGACTGGTATCTGGTGCAGTTTTGGCCTGCGCCGATGGACGTGCCAGTGGTATTGAAGCGGTGGGAAGAAGGCGTGGCGTAAGAGACTGGAAAAGAGCTATTCATCCTCATAGTCGTGCTCATACAGTCCATCAATAGACGCCGAAAAACTGGGAGCCAGCGGAATGACATCAAGCTCTGGATTGGTATCTACATACCTGAGCATGAGACGTGGTCACCGGCGCGGTCTGAGATCCTGGTGTTCGCCAAAATTCGGGGTATGAGTTTTGATCTCTTCCCGAAAACGCAAAAACGGGGTCAGAGCATGTTGCTCTGACCCCCGTTTTGTCTCTTTGGTAGCGAAGAAGAGACTCGAACTCTTGACATTTCGGGTATGAACCGAACGCTCTAACCAACTGAGCTACTTCGCCGTATTGCGATAAGTGTACCCTGGGAGCGTTGGAATGTCAAGAACTTCGATGCGATGGCGGTAAAAATATCGTCCTGTTATGCGCTGGGCAGGCGGCCGAGCTCGGCGAGTTTTGCCGAGGCTTCTTGTGGCAGGGGCGCCGTCAGAAGCTTCTTAGTGGCTTTGTCGACGACGTTTGTCACTTCAATGAGCGATGCGCGGCAGGCGGGGCAGCGTTTGACCACGACGTCGCAGTGCATCTTTTCCGTGCCGGGGGCGGAGCCCGGCAGCGCGGCGGCGCCGTTCCAGTCCTGCGTTTTGATGCAATGGAGCATGGCGGCGCTGCGGCTGGGGTGGACGCGGAAGATCTTGTGGCTGGTGTACCACTTCTCACAGGTTTCGCAGAAGAGCGCGCTCGACGCGCCGGCCGCCACGGCGGCGGCGGCGCCCGCCATCAGAATCGCCTCGAATACCTCCAGCGCGTAGTAAAAACCGCCCTGGATCGGCGTGCCGCCGCTATGCGAATAATCGTGCGTGCTGGTGATGGAGACGCCGCTCTCCGCCTTGATTTCGGAAGCGACCCGGATCTCACGAATTGGGTCTAGCCGGCGGTCGATTTTGGCGCGCACTTGCGCGACGGGGAGATGGTAGTGGTCGGCGATATCCTGGCTGACCCCGTTCACGATGGTGGAGCGCATGGCGAGGCAGTCGCCGATATAGTTGGCTCCCGCGCAGAGCAGTCCGGCGGCGATACCCGCCGTGATCGCGGCGAGCGGACTGCGGATATTGATCTTTTTGATCACGAGGTACAGGGCGCCGCCGACCACGAGGCCGATCAGGATCGGCGAGATCAGAAAGATGTTGAAGTATCCGGAGACTTTATCGTAGATGAGGCCGGCGATGGGGCCGGCGATCAGCGCGGTCAGCCAGAGCAGCGCAACGCCGCCGGGACCGCTGCGTCCGCTGGGCTTGTATGGAGCCGCCTCTTGAAGCGGCTCCAGAGACGCCGCCGCATAGGGCGCCGCAGGGACATCCATGACGGCGGATCCGCCGGGCGAGTAGGCGTTCGCCGGCGGAGGAAAGGAGTACCCCGACGAGGGCGGGGGGAACGCGGGGGCCGGATTTGTGTATGCAGGGACTGGGTTGGTGGCGGCCTCCGCGCTGGCGGGCGCCGGCGGCGAAGGATAATCGGTGGTCGGGATACGTCCGCAGGCGACGCATGGCCGGTTCTCACTGGGCGTTTCCGCTCCGCATTGCATGCAGATCATGAAGAATGGCCTTTCTGATCGCTGAGGCGATCGGTAATAATCCTCTGTCAGTGTTTATTGTGATTAAAGCGATCAAAATACGCGGCTGCCATGAATTCCGGGCGCGCTTGGGCCGGACGGCTGGTTCTTTTCCTCGGAGGGACGCCATGTCGATTTGCGTTCGTCCCACTGCTGGCCGGGAAACAGCGTGCTGTAAAGGCCGGCGGCGATCGCCTTGGCGGCGTCGAGGTTTTCGGCGACGATCAGGAGCTGCAGCCGCTTTTCGGGGCCGGGGTTCGCCGCGATATCCAGGCTCGCGGTCCAGGCGCCGCATCCAGGGCGCGGCGTTTCCAGGGTATTGCGCAGGCGCATGGCCGCTTGCAGCATGGCGATCGGGCCGCGCGCGCCCTCCGCGAGCGGGCGCGTGAGATTGAGCGCCAGGCCGATCCGGACGCGCGCGGCGTCGGCGCTGCCCGCGCGCGCGTCCAGCGCCGCCATCGCCAGCAGCGCTTCGGGGCGGAACCCCAGCGCGGACAGCTTCTCCAGTATGGCGCGGGAGCCGGCCGAATCCCCGGCGTCGTCATGCCAGCCGCTCAGTTTCCACAAAGTCCGCCATCCCGGATCGATTTCCTGGATCGCGATGGACTGGGCCTGCGCGCCGTCGCAATCGCCTTCCAGCAGCGCGATGGTCAGGGCGATCCCGCGCGCCTCCAGGTCGCCGCGCAGCGCCGCCGCCCTGGCGAGCGATTCTTTGGCCGCGCTCAGCCGGCCCAGGTCCAGCAGGACTTGCGCCAGAAACAGCGAGTGGCGCGGCTCGTCCGGTTCGTACTGATGCGCCTTGCGGGCTGCGTCTAGCGCGCAGTGGAGCTTGCCGCGCCGGTGCTGAGCGCGTCCGAGCACCGCCCAGACCGTCGCCGATTGCGGATGGCGCGCGGCGGCGTCCAGCAGGAACGGCTCGGCGTCCCGCACGCCGCCCAGTTGATAAATGCCCCAGCCCATCGCCCAGCTGATCGACGCCCCCAGGCCAAACTTGGAGAATGCCTTGAAAAGCGCGTCCCGCACCATCGACTGCTGCCCAAAGTACACCGCGCCGATCCCCTGGGCCAGCAGCGCTTCGCAGGCGCCGCTGCTCAGGCCGCCGTAAATCCGTCCCGCGACCCATGCGCGGGGGCAATCGGCGGCGGCCAGGGATTGCCGGCACTGGTCGCGCCAATACTCCTTGCGCGCTTTGGCGCCGCCGGCGGGCTCGCCGGCGCGCAGCTGGGATTCCAGGGCCTGCTGCCAGCCGCCGTCGAGCTTGGCGTCTTCCGCCTCCTGCGCGGCGCGCCAATCGGCGAAGCGCGGGAGGGGAATCTCCGCGAACGTGCGTCGCGTGCTCGCGACGATCAAATAGACTCCCAGAAGCGTGAACCCGCCCATCAGGGCGATGCTGAACAGATCTCGACTCTGGGCGAATGCGCCGCCGCCGATCCAGAACGCCAGGGAGAAGCCGCCGAACATCAGCACGCAGACGACCCCCAGAATGCACATGCTGGCCGACTGCGAGCGGAACTTCTGCCGCCTTAGCTGCTTCAGAACGCTTCGGCTGTCCTCGTCCTGCGCGTTCGCCTCCGCCTGCTCCAGACGCGCGATCAGCCGGCGCGCCCAGTCGTCCGGACTGTCCAGAAGCTGAACGGCGGAATCGCCGCCGATCGCGGGCGCGGCGGCGTATGATGTCTCCGTCCCCAGGGCCGCGAGACGATCGGCGAGCGCCGGATGCGAGCTGTAATCGTCGTGCGCGCTTTCCTCCAGCGCCTTGGCCTCCAGCTTTGCGCGTTCGGCGTCGTCCTCCGGCCGCAGGCGTTGGGTCAGCCAGCTCGCATACGATCCGGGGCGCTCCATCTGAAGGATGCGATCGCGCTGCGCGAGGTTCTGGCCCTTATAGTCCGAGACATGGGTCCGCATCAGCGCATCGCGCGTCATCTCCGCGCCGCAGGCCTGGGCGGCGAGGCGGTCCGCCTCAAATTCGTCCTGACGGGAGCGCGCGCCCAGCAGGCGGGATCCATGGCGGGTGAAGAAACGCGCGATCTGGAGCAGCAGGCGCGCCGGCCGGTGCTGCGTGCGCGAGCCGCCTTCAAACTCCTCCAAAAACTCGTCCAAACCGCAGCGCAGCCGATCCATGCGGCGCACCGACGCCGCGAGCAGCCCTTTATAACCGCGCTGGACGCACTTGGCGTGCGCCATCTCATGCGCCAGCACGGACGCGAACTGGGGCTCCGTCAGGCTCGCCAGCAGATCGTAGCCCAGCCGCAGCGTCGTGCGTCCCGCCGCGCGCCGGTAGCCGCGCAGCCGAACTGAAGCGTTGTTCATCATCTCCAGCTGCACCCGGTCCGGCGGCGCGGTCCCCACGGCGTCGGCTATCTCACGGATCAGCCGGTGCAGCCGGGGCGCGTCCTCGCGCGACAGGTCCAGCGCGTAGTCCGTTTCCGGCGCGGGCGCCAGGAGACGCAGAAACACCATCGTCAGATCGGAAACGGCGCGGTATCCTTCCAGATACAGCCCGCCGTCCGAGCGCACGACCGACAACGATTCGCAGACGGTGACAAAGAACAGCAGGAGAAGCAGGGGCGCCGCAAGCAGCAAAAAGAGCATGAAGCCGACGACCAGAAGAATCGACTGAAGGATGAGCGCAGCCGACCGGGCCGGCGCATTCGGCGTCGCTACGGCATGCCCCGTGTGGGATTCGGGTCGTAGGCGGGAAGTGTGATTCACGTTATCGTCCAAACAGCAGTAGTCGCGGGAGCTTAACGCGCAATGCTCGCCTACGGACATTATACGGCTGATTGGGGATTTGGGCAAGGGCTAATTGACTCGGGCTGACGGACGCACATGATGTTCGCCATGGCGAGCGCATGACGCCGCGATCACCAGCCGTCTGGAGAGCCTTGCGGGTCAAGGGTTGTCTGTGGTCGTAAATGACATCCGAAAGTCTTCTGGGGCAATGAGAACCCGAGTTTACCCGCCCGTCGAAGCGATCTTGCGCAGTTCGGCGAGGATGGCGTAGTTGCCGGGGTAGGCGCGGGCGGTGTAGCGGACCTTGCCGGCGCGGTCGACGATCACGACGGTGGGGACGTGGGCGATGTGATACTGGGCGGAGACCTGTTTTTGGTCGTCCAGCAGGACGGGGAAGGGGACGCCGCCGTGGGCGCTTCGCTGAAACTCGGGGAGGCGCGCTCCATCGACGCTGACGGCGACCAGGCGGAATCCGAGCTCGTCCTGCCGCGGAGCGAGCTCGCGGAGCTGGGGCGTCTCGGCCTTCCAGGTGTCGCACCAGAAAGCCCAGAAGTTCAGGACGAGGATCTGGCCGCGATAATCGGCGCTGGAGACATGTTTGCCCTGCGTGTCGGCCAGCGTAAAGCCGGGCGCCTGGCTGCCGATGGCGGGCCCGTCGGCGGGAACGAGCGCGGCCGGAGCGGCGGCCCGGGCCGGGAGGACGCCGAAGGCGTAAAGCGCGGCGGCGACCGCCGCGAAGCGACGGGGCGAAAGAACGTGGTTCATGGGGCTTCTCCAATCTGGACCGTCGCCAGGCCGCTGTTGCCGCGCACTTCGGGGAAGTACGTCAGGGAAGCGATGTCGGGCAGGATCCGGTAGCGGCCCGGCGTTTCGGCGTCGAGACGATACGTCAGGCGCGTGCGCCCCTTGGGCAGGTTGTCGAAGAAGAAGACGACTTTGCTGTCGCGAATCTCCTGGCGCACATAGCCGGCGTTTCCGCCTTCGCAGAAATCGACGGGGTAGGACTGCCGGCCGTCGCCCCCGCCGCTCTCGATCTGGCAGCCTGCCGGCACGGGATCCTCGATCACGACATAGCGATAGTCGGCGTCGGCGTTGATCTCCACCTCCACATCGATCACCTCGCCGGAGGCGATGCTGGCCGCCTGCGAGGGATCTTCCATGGCGAATCGGAACCGGCGGAGGACGGAGATCCCGTGCGCCTCGGCCTTCGCTTTGTCGGGCGGAGTCAGCGAAGCGACGACGCGCGAGAGATAAAGGACGCCGGCGCCCTGCTTGTCCACGGTCAGGGTCGTGTGATTCTGAAGGCGCTCGGGAGTGAGCGTCACGGTCAGCGGGGCGCCGAAGACGCTCGCCGGCGTTGCGGTCAGCTGCTGGACAAGATCGCCGTCCAGCAGCACATGCGCCGTGTAGTTCGGCGTCAGCTCCCGAGTCTGTCCCATAAACTGCGCGAGGGCGAGCAGCGCCTCGGCGCTGCTGCGGGTCGATCCCCAGGCGGCGCCGTTGCGGCTCGCCATCAGCCATCGAACGGCGCCGGGGATGCGCTCGTCGTGGGGACGAGCCGTCAGCAGGGCGCGCAGGACATGCGCGGTGACGGTCACATTATCGTTGCGCCAACTGTATCCGCCTTCGCCCGCCGTCCAGTAGGCGCTCCGCCCTCGGACGGTCGCCTTTTCGTCCAGCTCGGCCGCGATGGCGAGGGCCATGGCGCGCGAGGACGGATCGTCTATCCGGGCGAGGGCGAGGCAGAGCGAAGCCAGGCCGTAGGTATCCAGATGATCGCGCAGCGGGAAGAGGGCGGCGAGCGGTTTGGCCGCGTCGCCGGGCCGGGCCTCGGCGAGCGCCGCCAGCCAGTCGGCGCGGGTGGAGATATCCTGCTGCGTGCCGAGAAGGTGGATCAGCGCATCGGTCCCGCGCAGGATCCGCTGATTGTCCACGGTATATCCCGCCGTCTTCGCCCGAACCAGCGCCGAAAGGACATAGGCCGTCATATCGCCGTCGGTCTGGTCGAACTCCCACCAGTTCCAGCCGCCGTCGGGATGCTGGTAGCGGTAGACCTTCTGCAATCCCAGGCTGACATCGCGCATGACGCTGCTTGGGACCGCGCGCCCCGCCGGGAGCGAGCGCAGCGCCTGCGTGATGGCGATATCCGGGATCAGCGCGCTCGCCGTCTGCTCCGTGTCGCCGTACGGGTATGTCTTCAAGTATTCGAGGGCGTCCAGGGCGGCGGACGCGAGGGACGGCGACAGGGTCAGCGTGACCGTCGCGCCCTTCGGCAGGCCGGCGAGGTCCACCGTTTCCTTCGCGGAATCGTCGGCGAGCGCGGAGGCGCTCGCCGTGACGGTCTTCAGGCCATCCGGGAACGCCGGGACGGTGTTTTCCACGGCGTCCTGAGCATCGGCGCCGCCGTCGGCGGCAACCGTAAAGCGCACGGCGGCGCGATCCGTCACCCTGGCGCGCCAGTCTAGGCGTCGGGAGCTGGAGGGCGGAATCCGCACGGTCTGGTCCGCGTCGCCTGTCAGCACGGCGCCGTGCGCGTCGATATGGGCGCGCACCGTCCGCTCAGTGGCGGTGTAGTTCTGGACGATCGCGCTCACCACCGCCTCGTCCCCTTCCACATAGAAGCGGGGCAGCGCCAGGCGCGCCAGGAACGGCTGGGTGGCGGTTGCGTCTTCGGTCGTGCTCCCGACCGCTGTTTGATCCGAGATCGCCCGCGCCGTCGCCCGCCAGGTGGTCAGGTTGTCCGGAACCGTGAAGGAGACCTTCGCGGTCCCATCGGCGCCCGTGATGACCGTGGGGCTCCAGTACGCCGTGTCCGCGAACTGACGGCGCAGGCGGATATTGCCGGTTCCTGGAGTTCCCGCCATGGGAGCCGGAACGGTCTGGTACCCGCCGCCGCTGTACTGCGCGGCGAAGGAGAAATCCGTCTGGATCCGCACTTCCTGGGCGCCGTAAAAGAACGACTCCATCTCCGGCGCGCCGTCCGCTTGAATGGCGTAGATCGAGGCGTCCACCACTCCCAATGACACGTTGGCGCTCGTGGGCCGTCCTTTGCTGTCCCGCGTGGAGACAGTGTAAGTCGCGGTGTCGCCGGGCCGGTACTGGGGTTTGTCCGAGGTGACCAAGACCGCCAGCTTCCGGTCGTCGCGCCGCACCGGCAGACGTGTCTGCTGCTCGTAAAGCTGATGGTCCTGGATGACCGCGACATTGACCGACACGCTGGGGTAGTCCGCGAGGGTTAGCGGTACGCGCAGCACGGTGCTTGCCCCCGTCCAATGCACGACCTGCGCGCGTCCCAATCGGTCTCCCTCCACCGTCACCAGCGCCCAGGCTTCGCGGTGCGCCGGCCGCGCGGGCGCGGTCTTGGTGGCGGCGATATAGGGCCGATGCGAGAGCGAGCCCGACATCGTGAGCAGCGCGACATCGCCGGGGCGGTATTGGTCGCGGTCGCAGTTCACCTCCAGCGTCGGCTCCTCAATGGGGATATGCTTGGGCGGCGTCGCGACCTCCACGTCGCTCTCGGCGGTGATCTTGTCATGCTCGGAGTCGAACGCTTCGGCGGTCAGCCGCAGCGACGCGGGGCGTGGCGAGGAGAAGTAAGCGACGCCGTGTCCTTTGGCGTCGGTGTCGATCTCTCGCGTCGTCACTTCTTCGTACGGCCGATGCTGACGGTCTTCCTTGCTTTCGATGGCGCGGACTTTGACGTGCGTTTTGATGGGATTGTCGTCGTAATCCGTCGCCTCCACAACGGCGGCGATCCGCGCCCCGGGTTTGTACGTTTGCCGCTCCGGCTCGACGGTGATCTGAAAAAGGCCGCCGGTGACCTGTGTCTCCGCGAACGCCGTGATGGAGCGGCGGCTGAGATCGGTGACGGTCGCATTCACGCCCAGCATTCGGTTGGTCGGCAGCCGCTTGGTCGCGATATCGAGACGCAGCTGTCCCTGAGAGTTCGTGACGCCCTGCGCGCTGTAGGGAGGCTCGGCGTTTCCGCCGCCAAACGTGACGGAGTATTTGACGGTCGCGCCGGTGACCGGCTTGCCGTAGAAATACTGGGCGTCGATGGTCACGGGGATGGTTGCCCCGCCCAGATAATGCGTCTTGTCGATCTTGACGGCGGCCGTCATCTCCGGCTTTCGGTACGCCTCCACGGTAAACTGGCTGTAGGCGTGGAAGTCTCCGATCGAAACGTTCAGATGCCATTCGCCCAGCGCCGGTTCGGCCGCCAGTGGGAAGTCGCCGCTGAGCGCGCCGTGCGCGTCGGTCGTCACATCGCGCCGTTCGATCAGCGAGTCCGTGGCGTCGCGAATCTCCACGACGGCGGGCCGATGCGCGTAAACGCGATACGGGAGGCCGTCCGCGCCCGGCGTCTCCAGCCGCTCCCGAATGGTCGCTTTGTACTGGATTTGATGGCCCGGCCGGTAGATCGGACGATCCGTGACCGTGTAGATGGCGTAGGGCTCCGGCGCGGCCGGCTCGCTCGTGACCGCATAGACCGGCCCCATCGGCGCGGTCCCGTGGATCCAGAGATTGCCCTTCGCGTCGGCGATGGGGATGCGCAGCACGCCGTCGCCGTTCGTCACCCCGCCGGGGCGGGCGCCGTTTTCGTCGGTCAGCGCCAGCGCGACATTCGCCAGCGGCTTCCCGCTCGCGGCGTCGGTCGCGTACACCAGAAGCTCCCGGCGCGCGCGCTTCGCGAGCAGCGCGGCGCCAGTCACCACCAGCCACGTACGCTTCTCAACGCCGCCCGCGCGGGCCTGCATCAGATACGCGCCGGGCGCAAGCTTCGGCAGATTGACCGCGCGCTCCGCCCACTGGTCGGGAAACGTCTTTCCCATGGGAAACCGCCACGCCGCCGCCGGCGTCCGCCCGGACAGGTTCACCGCCTTCAGCGTCTTCCCAAAGTCCTCCAGCGTTTTGCTGCTCTTGACGATCGATTCCAAGTCCAGCCGGTACGCCGCGAACTGCACGGCGGGCGTATTGAATCCGCTCAGGCGCATCTGCGCCGGCTCGCCGGGCGTATAAGAGCGCCGGTAGACATAAAGGTCGATGTTCGGCTTCATAGCCTTCGCCTTCAGCGGATTGGCCTTCGCGGCGGAAGCCTTCGCCGCCGGGCGGGGAAGAGGCTTCTCCCCTGACGGCGTGTTCGCGGTCGCGGCGAATGCGCCGGCGAGGAGGGCCAGCCCGGTCAACAGGAGCGCTGGGCGGGGAGCGGGAAGATATCTCATGGGAACTGGCTCTCCATAAAACGCAAATCGTGGATCTGGAAGAACTCAACGGCGGCGTTCGGCTCCGCTCCGGCGCGGGCGCGCCCCCAGGCGATCATGTTCTCGCGGTGCGGCGATTCTCCGGAAAGCACCACGCCGTAGCGATCCTCATACTTCACCGCCAGCCCGTCCGTCACCGGATCGAGCCGCTCCGCCGCGCTCTGGGAAATCGCGCGCGGCGTTCCGACGATGCTCACAATCAAATTCAATCCCGCCAGCTCCTTCACGGAGACGGGCGGGAACCGCCGGTCCCGCCCCGCCGAAGCCGCCGCGTTCTCCACGATCTCCTCCGCCAGCGTCGGCTGCGTGGGATAAAGAGTCCCCATGCACGTGCGCGGCGCCCCGCTCGGGAGCATCGTGCTCACGAACACGCCGCCGCGCGCGCGCAGAAACGCTGGGATGGGCGATGGCGGATCGATCACTGTCCGCGTCGCCGCATACGCATCAAACGCCCGCCGCGCCAGCGCCAGAACGTAACGCCGCGCGGCGGGATCGGCCAGGGTCGCGTTCGCGGGAACAGGCGGCAGGGGAGCGGCAGGCGCAATTGTTTGTATCGCAATTATCGTAAATAAGGCGCATACTGCTTGCTGAAGTGGCCGAGTACATCTCATAACAGCATCATATCATGAAACTACGACTGTAGTCAATAGGTGCGTTCTTGACATCTCCGTTCCGAAACAAGTACCATACAGGCATTCGAAGCCTCGGACCACGGAGAGAAATTCATTCCATGCAGATCATCGAACGCCTGAAGCCGCTGTCGCCCACGACGCCGACAAATATCGATTGGAGCGCGGTTGCGGCGCGCGTGCTGGCGGGGGAGCCGATCGACCGCGCGACGGCGCTGGCGGCGCTGCAAGCGCCGGACGCCGAGCTGCTGCCGCTGCTGGCGGCGGCGTATGAGGTGCGCCGGGCGGCGTTCGGGAACACCGTCCAGCTTTACTATCTGATGAACGTCAAGAGCGGCCTCTGCCCCGAGGACTGCCACTACTGTTCGCAGTCCAAGATCTCCCACGCGGAGATTGAGAAATATCCGATGGTGTCGCGCGAGGAGATCCTCGCGGGCGCGCAGCGGGCGGTGGACAGCAAGGCCTGCACGTTCTGTATCGTCGCCAGCGGGCGCGGCCCGACCGAGCGCGATCTGGAGCATGTCGCCGACGCCGTGCGTGAGATCAAGGAAACCATGAACATTCGCGTCTGCGCGTGTCTGGGCATCTTGAAAGACGGGCAGGCCGAGCAGCTGCGCGACGCCGGCGCGGACCGCTACAACCACAACCTCAACACCAGTGAGGACTTCCACGGCAGCATCTGCACCACGCACACCCACGCGGACCGCGTGCGGACGGTGGAGGAGATCAAGGACGCGGGGATCTCGCCGTGCAGCGGCGGCATCATCGGCATGGGCGAAAGCGACGAGGATGTCGTGTCCATGGCCTTCGCCCTGCGCGATCTGGAGATCGAATCGATCCCGCTCAACTTCTACATCCCGATCCCCGGCGTTCCGTTCGCGAATAAATGGAACCTGAACCCGCGCTACTGCCTCAAAGCGCTCGCGATGTTCCGCTTCGTGAACCCCACGCGCGAAATCCGCATCGCCGGCGGCCGCGAGCTGCACCTGGGAACCTTGCAGCCGATGGGCCTCTACGCTGCGAACTCGATCTTCGTCAGCGACTACCTGACCACCAAAGGCCAGTCCGCCGAGGACGACTACAAAATGATCGAAGACCTCGGCTTCACGATCGTCGCGCCGCCATCGCGCACGTGAGCGGGGAAATCCTCTACAGCGTGCGCATGCGGGCGGCGCTGGGCGGCGCGCATGAGGACGGCGGCGCGCATCTTTCGGGCGCGGAGCGATTGGTCTTCGCATCGGAAACGGAAGCCGCCGCCGCCGCGCTGATCGCCCGCGCTCTCTCGCGCGGTGTTCCGCCCGACTTTGTGCGCCTGACCGTGGAGCGTGTGGACGCGGTCGCGCTCGCCCGCGTCCCCGTACTTCCGCTGACGACCATCCCCGCGCCCGATCCCACGCAGGCGCGCCGCGTCGCCGAGGGCTTGCTGCGGGACGCAGGCGTGTCGCCCAGCGCTGTCGCCTGTGCCTTCCATAGCCTGCAAAACGGCTTCGGGGCTGAGAACGCCTCCCTGCGCGGCGCCGCGATCTTCGATCTCTTGACCGGCGACAGGCTCGACCCGCCGACGGCCCGAGGCGTCCGCGCCACCCACTTCGACTATGCGCCCGGCGCGCGCGACGCCGTCGCCGCCCGGCTCGCCGCGCGGGGCCTCACCCATTTCCGCACGCTCGACGCCCTTGCCGTCGCCACCAAAGTCCTCTGGTCCGGAGCGCGGGCCGAGCTCTGCTGGTCCGACGAACCCGAATACGTCGCCGGCTACGTCGCCGCTCCGGCCTGCGGTTACACGCGCTTCCCCTACTTCAAGCCCACCGGCGCTCGCGGCGGCCGCGTATTCTTCGTGGACCGCGATCGCTGGGAAGACGTACGCGACTGCCTGGAGCGCGCGCCGGTCTGGGTAGAGGCGTGAGGGGCGCTGTGAAGGGCTATTTTCGATGAGCGCGAAGATTTTCGTGAGCGCATCAACACGCCTCGCGAATGCCGCCTCGTTTACGCCTCCTGAAAAAACTCATCCAGCCGCCGAGCAATCTCCTGCGGAGCCTCCACCGGCAGCCAGTGGCTGTACTCCTGGAAGTGCTCCACGCGCTCCGCGCCGAACTTCTCGGCGTAGCGCGGCTCGATGAATGGGTCCTGGTCGCCCCAGAGCACCATCGTCGGCGTGCGCGCGATCGCGGCGCGCAGTTTGTTTTCCCAGCCTCGGAAGTTTTTCGGATCGGTGGCGCGGTACAGGCGCAGGATATGCCGGCGCACGGCGGGCGTGTAAAGCCGGAACGTTTCGGCGATATGCTCCGCCGGCAGGCGCGGCGCGGTTTTGGCGATTGTCTGCGTAAATACTTTCTCGCTGTTGATCGCCATCATCGCCTCGCCCACGATCGGCGCGCGCATCATTTGCGCCCACGAATGCCAGTGATAATCTGAGAAGAAATTGGTGTTGAAGATGACGATCCGCCGGACCTTCTCGGGATAGGTCGCCGCCCACGCCAGGCCGAACGGGCCGCCAAAGTCGTGGACGACGAGGTTGACCGGGGTCTCGATCTCCAGGGCCGCCACCAGACCGTCCACCCATTTCGTTTGACTTTCCAGCGAATAATCGAAATCCTCGGGGGCCGTGGACAGGCCGTAGCCTGGCAGGTCTGGAGCGATGTATCGGCGCCCGCTGGGCAGCGCTTCGATCAAAGGACGCCACATATGCGAGGAATCGGGACTGCCATGGAGCAAGAGCGTCGGCGCGCCGGCTCCGCGATCCATGAGAAATGTCTGTGTCTCCCCAACTTGCACCGTCATCCCGTCTCTCTCATCCATGGAACAAACCTCTTCGGACTGTAATCTCCCAGTAATTTACCCCGCAATCAGTGATTTCTGGCGAAGAGGGAAGTCATATGGTATAGTGAGTGACTGCGCGTCGACGCAGAGATTTGCTAATGTATTGTAGGGTTACTTTTCTTTGTTGATGGAGGTTTAGTTATGATGCCAGGGAATGCGCTCAGCGCGCAAAAGGCTTCTGCGCTGGCCCGGATTGGGAACGGCTCCAGCTGGTTCTTGTGGATCGCCGGAATGTCTCTGGTCAACGCGGTGATTGCGATGACCGGGGCCCAGTGGCATTTTATTCTGGGACTTGGGCTGACGGAACTCATCGATGACATGCCGACGACCGCGGTGGGACACGCCATCGCATTCGGTTTTGACCTGATCGTCGCCGCCGTTTGGGTGCTTTTCAATATGCAGGCGAAACAAGGCAGGAAGTGGGCCTTTATCGTCGGCATAACGCTGTATGTGGTGGACGCCCTGCTGCTGCTTGTCTTCCAAAGCTGGCTCTCGGTTGCGTTCCACGTCTATGCGCTCTTCCGCATCTTCCCAGGATTGCAGGCGATCTCGGAACTGCGGCGCATCGAGCAGGCGGAGCGTCAGCAGGCGGCGATGGCGTCCGCCCAGTTCGGCTACTCTCCCGCTCCGGCCGGAGTGTGGCCGCCCCCGCCGGTCGCCGAAACGGCTCCGCCGGCCGCCTGGCCGGCGCCCGCCGCAAACACGGCTCAGCCGGCCTGGCCTCCTCCGGCCTCCGACGCCGCCCAGCCTCCCGCCTGGCAGCCGTCGGCCGGCGAACCCGAACAGCCGGGCGTTTATCCGCCGAACAGATAATCGCGTTCGGCAAGCCTCGCGATAAAAAAAGACCATCACAATTTCTGTGATGGTCTTTTTTTCGCCGCGATCTTACTTGATCGCGACTAGTTCCACTTCGAAGTCGAGGGTGGCGTTCGGGGGAATGGTTGGGGGCGAGCCGGCCGGGCCATAGGCGAGATCTCCGGGGATGATCAGTTTGCGCTTGCCGCCGACTTTCATGCCCGCGACGCCTTCGTCCCATCCGGGAATGACCTGCCCCGCGCCGAGCGGGAATTCGAAGGGGGTGTCGCCGTGGTCGCGAGAAGCGTCGAACTTCGTGCCGTCGGTGAGCTTGCCGATGTAGTGGACGGCGACGGTGTCGCCGGCCTTCGCCGCCGGGCCGGTCCCCACGACGATATCCTGGTACTTAAGGCCGCTCTTGGTCGTGATCGTCGCGCCGGGTTTATAGACGATGGCGGGCGGACCTGCGGGAGCCTTGGCCGCGGGAGCTGTCTTTGGGCCGGCCGGTTCGGGAGTGGTGGTCACCGTCGGCGCGGCGGGCGCCGGCGTGGGCGCGGTGGTCACGACCGTTGTGGTTGGCGGGGGCGGCGGCGTTTCGTCTTTGTGACAGCCGGCGAGCGCGCCGATTGCGGCGGCGGCGGAAAGAATGGGCAGAAATTTCTTCATGGTGTGTGATCGTCCTTGTCGGCGCATGGCGCACGCCATGCGGTGATGCGCTATCAGTATAGCGAATCCGCGCGGAAAGTACACCTTCCCGCGCCGTTACTCGGACGTGACGGTGTAAATGGAATCGTGGTCCACAAAGCTCAGCGTTTTGCCGTCCGGCAGCCAGCGCACGAAGTGGATCGTCGTGAGTTCTTCCTTGCTCACTGAATCCCCGGCGGCGATCCGGTGCATTTTGCCGCCGTCGAGGTCGCTGACCCAGAGCTGCTGGTCGATGTCCGGGGTGGAGGATTTGAAAAAAGGCAGTCGAAGACCGTGCCGGCGATGATTTGGAACGACGAACACCCACGCCAGCCTCCGCCCGTCGGGCGACAGTTCGATCTCCATAAAATCCGCCTGGCGGGGAAGCAAGACTTTTGTGCGGACGGAAGGGATGCTGGAGCTTCCCGGATGAATGATGTGCATCGGCACCCGGTGCCGTTCGTCTTCCGCCCATGTTGCGATAACGATCCCGTTGTCGATGGTTCCGCCCAGCGGCACGGGCCGGCCGTAGTATCCTTCGTGATTGGTCGCCAGGGGCGTGAGCGAGGGCGTGGGGGCGTTCGCCGCGACGCTGTACGACGCGGCGGTGGGACCGGCGCTACCCAGGAACAGCTCCACCCAGCCGGAGCTGTCGCCTTTCCAGCAAACCAGCGGCCGGAAGCCGAAGCGCGCCGGATACGTTCGGCGCTGCTTTCCATCCAGGGAGATCGCCGCCCAGCGGCGTTTGCCGGGAACGCCCAGGTATGTCAGCAGCCAGCGGCGATCCGGCGACAGCATCCAGTCCGCCGGCCCGGTCGGTCCCGTGTCCTCCAAATCGCCGCCGATCGATTGCCACGAGCGCAGCACGGCGCCGGTGACATCATGCTCGCCGCGCGAGACGGTGGCCGCTCCCAGCGAGTGATCGTAGCGGCAGTAAAGAAAGGAGCTCTGCGAGTACCACTGATAGGGGATGTTTCCCGACAGCGGCGTCTCGGCCCATTGCGGCGCGGCGCTCACGCGCGTCGCCGCCACGAGAGGGATATGACTGGGCTCCGGCGGCGCAGTCTTCGGCTTGATGATACAAAAGATGGCGATGAGGGGACACGCCAGCACAAACATGCCGGCAATGACTCGCTTCGCTGTTGTGGGTGACGCCATGGAGTATTGTATCACATGCGAGCATGTTCACGCGCCGGAGCGCCCCCGATGCAGCGCATCGTATGTGGCGGCGCCGTCAAGGCTATGGGCGCCATGGACGCTTTCGTAGATTTCCCGCACCTTTGCCCGCTCGTCGTCCTGAATGGAAGGGTCGATCCACTGGGCGCGCGGCCGGCTCGCGTCGGCCAGCCCCCGGTACCCATGGACAAAGCTGCTGATCTGCTCGATGTTCTGCCCGTTCGTCGTTGGCGCGCCGGGCCAGACGCAATGGATATGCGGACCCAGTCCCGCCGGTCCCCCGGGCGCGCCCGGCCCGCGCCGCCATGCGGCGACGCCCTGGAGCCGAAGCGCCCGCGTATCGGCGTCGGGATCCTCCCCGGGCGCGATCATGAGATCGAACGCCAGGCCGTACGGCTGTCCATCGATCGTTCCCGACGACTTATGCGTCCCCGCGCTGGCGGCGCTGTCCGCGTCTCCCGGCGAGATCACCTGCACCAGACGCCGCTCCCCATTGTCCCCCAGCGCCCGTCGAATCGCATCCGCCGCGCCCGGCGCGAGCTGCGCGCTCATGACGGAATGCCTCCACGAGCCAAAGATCGCGATCAGAATGGCGGCGACGAGCAGCGATAACAGTACGATCCGTCGCCGCCGGGTCTTACCTGGGGAGGTGGTCATGGCTCTGCGTGAAATTCCTGGACGACTTCGATGAGTCCGACAATGTTTTGATTGAACGTTTCCAAATCTCCGGCGGGAATCCAGTACTCCGCATGCTGAGAGCCGCCGACGATCTGCGCTTCGTAACGCGCCAGATACTCGGAATCGACCTGAAACCGCGTGACATACCCCGCGTACCCCGACGCCTCATCCCGCGTGTTCCAGTCCCGCGCAATCTGCGCCGCGTACTCCTCGTTGAGAACCGGATAAAAGATCGGCTGAAACGAAAGACGCGGCGGAAACGCCCGAAATCCGCTCTCCCGAATAAGCTCCAGCTCCTTTACTCCTACCGGCCGAAACAGCTCAATTGTTCCGTGATTCATCTGTGCCTCCTTATGTTAGTGTACCTTTTACGTTTACAATTTGGTATAATATCCGTGAACAACTTTGGAGAGAATTCATGACGACATTGATCGACGCAATTTACGCGAAAAACATCGAGCAAGTCCGGGCCTTGCTGGAAGGCGGCGCGGACGTGAACGTGGGCGATCAATTCGGATGGACGCCGCTCATGTTCGCCGCTTCGCGTGGCGATCACGAGATAGCGCGTCTGCTGCTCGAATGCGGCGCGCGGATCGATATTGTCGGGACCGATGGCAAGACCGCGCTGACGCTCGCCAGCGGCCGTCGCTCAAATCCTCAATGCAAGGGTCTCCTCCGGGAAGTGTGCGGCAAGCAGATCGCGCTCGTGCAGTCAGCCGAGCGTGGGGAAATGGATCGGGTCCGCGCGCTTCTGGGGGAAGGAGTGGATGTCAATGCGCGAGGCGATGACAGTCGCACCGCGCTGATGGGCGCGGCGTTTGGCGGTCATGCAGAAATGGCGGTTCTGCTTTTGGAACACGGCGCCGACACCGAAGCAGTCGCCTGCGGGACGGACGAGCTTTACTACACGGCGCTGTCACTGGCCGCCGCGCTCGGTCATGTTTCGGTTGTCAAACTGCTGATTAACCACGGCGCCTCCACAGACGCCGTCAAAACTCCGCGCGTTCGAATGGATGATGTGGCCTGCCCAATTGAGGCGGCGTCCAGCGCCGGGCAAACCAGCGTGCTCGCTCTTTTCTACGAGCACCGATCTCAAATCAAGAATTTCGACCGAGATGGGTACGGAATTGCCGTCGCCGTCGAATGCGGGCATCTTACGACGGTTCAGTGGTGGCTGGTCCACATGGAATATGTCGAAGAAGAAGAGCCCCATTTTGCGCTGCTGGTGGTTGCGGCCTCGCATGGTTACACCGAAATCGTTCGTCTGCTGCTTGCGCATTCCGCCATTGATCGCTCCCCGCATACATTGTTCGAGGCGCTCAGTCATACGATGTCAAAACGGCGATCGCAAATGGCGTGGATGCTGCTTGACGCCGGCGCCCTCTTGGTATATGAAGAGGCGCAAGACGCCGCCTTGGCGTGCGCCGCCGGAGGAGGAGCTAACGACATTATTCTTTACCTGCTGAGCCGAGGCGCCAACATAGAAGCGCACGATAGTAATGAGACGACTCCGCTGATGGAAGCGGCGTTCGCGGGTCACGCCGACACGGTCCAATTGCTGCTTGAGCATGGGGCGGATCCGAATGGCGCAAGCGATTCACAATGGACGGCGCTGATGGCGGCGTCGGCGATGGGGCGTCTCGAAGCCGCGCGGGCGCTGATCGAGGGTGGGGCGGATGTCTATATTCTCGACTGCCGGGGCGATTCGGCGCTGACTCAGGCTGTCGAAGGCGGACATAGGGATCTCATTGCGCTGCTGGACGGAAAACTCCGTGATGGAGATGATGTTGTAAAGCGAATGCAGCAATAAGATTCTTAGAAAAAATGATTATGGATGTTTAGCTGCTTTTTGATTTGGTTATATGTCAAACGTAGCGGGGAATTTTCAATTCTCCAAATTATGCCGTAAGCTTGCGGGTTGCACTACCAAGCCACATCGTCCCTGAGTTTTCCAAACAAGGAGTGTTTACCAATGTCAGCTCACAAATGGATTGTCGCTAACTCTGTCGCCGTTGTCCTTGCCGTTGTTTCCGGCGCTCACGCGCAAACGAGCGCCACCGCGCCGATGGAGCCGACCACCAATACGCCGGCCATAACCACCGCGCCGACGCCGACAGGCGTGCAGGCTTCGGATAGCGCGATGTCGACGACGACCACTCAGTCCACCTGGACCGCATCCTCGCCGGCCAATTACAGCATCCTGCTGAATAAGCCTTATGACTATACCGACCTGATGGCGGCCAAGGCCCAGGGATGGGACGACAGCCATATCGCCATGTTCGCCAACATTGCGGAGAAGGCCGGCGTGCCGTTCAACCAGATCGTGGAGGACGCCAACCGGGGATGGTCATTCGCCGCCATGGGCCAGAAGTATGGCCTGACGGATAGCCAGATCTACGACGCGCAGAACAACATCACCGAAATCAAAGAGTACAAGACGGCGTATCTGGGCGTTCCGCCTCCGGATTCGAACCTGTACGCGCAGGCTGTCTCCCGCCGCGATAACGATCTGATGGCGCGCGCTCTGGCTCCGTCCCCGCTTCCGACCCTGTCGCCCATCGCGACTTCGTCCAGCAGCGAGGTGGCGCAGACCACGACGACCACGGTCACCCCGGCCCCGGCGCCCACCCAGACCGCCGAAGCGACTCCCGCGCCCGCCCCGGCCCCGCAGCCGGTCCTGGCGCATCGCACGATGACCAAGACTGTCCGGATCGCCGCGCCTATCCATCACCGCCGCTATGCGCGCATCACGCGCCACCATCGGTATAGCTCCTGGCGCCGACTGAGCCACCGCATGCATCGCTATCACAGCCATCGCGCGCCGGCCGCCGAAGTCTACCATCGCGGCAGCTAACAGAAACGCCGTCATTCGAATATCACCAGAACGCTCTCGCCGCGCGCATGCCAAGGATGGCGCCGCGCGGCGGGAGCGTTCGCCGTTTTGCTTGCGTTTCCGGAACAAAACGCGCCGGATCATTCCAAGCCCTATGAAAACTTCGAGGCGTTACGCGACGATGCTGTCGATTGCGGCGCTGTGCTTGGTGGTGAGCGGTGGATGCGCTCGTCTGCGCGCGGACAATCTTGCCGCCGCCGCTTCGTACAGTGTTGCGCTGTCCGGGTATATCTATCCGGGCCAAGTGATTCCCGGCGCCGGCGTCGCGGCGATCCGTGAAGGGTATGCGGACGGTCCGCCATGGCGGGATACCTCCACGGCGCTGACGGATGGACGGCGTGACGGTAAGGCGGTCCAGTCATGGTTCTGGTCGAATATGACCAAGCGGATCACGGTGCGATTCGATTTGCGCCGCTCCGCGCGTGTGACGAGCCTGGCCGTCTGGCCCTTGGCAGGCTCACAGACGGATTTCGATCGAGTCGAAGCTCATGTCTCCGATACCGAGGCCGGGCTAAGCGCCTCCGCCGCCATTCCGCTGGATGTGAGCGGCGGGGCGGCTTACCATGGTCCGCCGCTCACCGGGCGTTATGTGCTGCTGGTGTGCGAAAGCGCGAAGCCATGGATGAGTTTGTCGGAGGTGGAGATTACCGGCGATCCGCTCGGCGCCATCGCGGCGGGCGCGCCTCCGCCTGGGCTTGTTCCGCCGCCTGTCCGTGATCCGCGCCAGCTGGCCGAACTCCCGGCGCGCGCCAGAGGCGCGGTCGATCTGGCGCGCAAGCCCGGCGTTCGCATCGCCGTCTCGGCGCCCCCCACGGGTAATAACGGCGCGACAGCCGGATCCCCAATTCCCGCCGGCGTCGCGCGCGCCTTGATCGGCGGCGGACATCCGCAAACCGTCCGATCCGCCGATGGGTTTTACGCCGACAAATTCCTTATCCTCGATCTGGACCTTGGGGGCGTTCGCCAGGTCGACCGGGTGATCGTCCGGAGCGCGGCGAGCGATCCCGCGAAGCGCTCCTATTTTAACGGATATCGCGTTTCCTTGAAGTCGAGCGCCGGCTTCTGGGAACCGGTGGGGGACGCCGACAATCCGCTCCTGCCGGGAGAAAGCGTGGACGGCGGATATTCCGTGACATCGCCTTCGATCGAGAAGCCGGCGCGCTACGTCCGAGTGCGCCTGCGCTGCGCGCCGCAAAGCGGCGACCGGATCGAGATCGGCGGCGTTGAGGTCTGGGGACGAACCATAGCGGGCGTCGTCGTCCAGGCTTCACCCCGTCCCGTTCTCAAGCCGCGAATCTCTCCGGCGCAGCCTCGCGGCGCCGTCGCGTCCGACTATGATTGGATCCTGCGCGACCGTATCCGGGCCATGTATGCGATGACGGGCGATGAAACCAACGGCGCGCTGCTTGACCGAATCACGCAATCGGGCTTCAACACTGTGCTCATGCACACGATGGGCGCCGCTCACTCGGCGGATGGGTGGCCCAGGATGGCGCAGACTCTGGCGAAGATCCAGAAGCAGCATGGATTGCGCGTGATCGTGAGCTGGCCTTACGGCTCGGACGAACGTTACGCGAACGCGCAGTTCGGCGAATATCAGCCTGGAGGCAAGGCGCGCTGGACACATGCTCCGTGCCCTTTGTCGGCGCCGTATTGGAATGCGGTCGTTGGCGACCGGGCGGAGATCGCGGCGCGCGCCGGATTGACGGGATTGGTCGTGGATGTGGAGATGTACGGCGCCGACGCCACGCGTTATCCCGGGCCATGCTACTGCGATGACTGCTGGCGCCGATTCGTCAGCGCCCGTCTTGGAGGGGCGCCGGCGGCGGCTAAAGTCGATCTGGACAATCGCCCCGCATGGATCGCGGAGAACGGCTTGGAGGGCGACTACGCCCGGTGGCAGGCGCAGGGAGTTTCCGATATCTTGCGCGGAATCCGAAAGCGCGTGGCGGCGGTTGCGCCGCACTTTCTGTTTGGGAACCTGCTGGATCTGGAGGCGATCCCCGGTCTCGCCGCTGGATTTGGAACTCCTCAGCGGCCGGCGCTCGTCTTTTCCGAGACGGAGTATTCGGGAGACTTCTCCAAGACCTCGGGACAGATCGCCAACATCAGAACGAGCGCGCTGCCGGCGCTCTACATTCCCGGACTATGGGTAAAGCCGATCACGCCGCCGCAGATCCCTGACCTGGCCGCCAGAGCCGCCGGCGAGGGAGCGGGATATTGGATCTGGAGCGCGAGCGCTTTCACCGATGGACATTATCCGCACGCCTCCGGCTATACGAACGATGAATACTGGAAGGCTTTCCGTGACGCCAACAACGCCCTCGACACTCGCCTCAAACACTGATCACCCCGCAGGGCGCGTCGCGCGTCGTATTTTGCGCGTCGTTCTCGCCGGCGTCATGATCTGGGTGGGATGCCTGCATTTTCTGCATCCGGAGCCGTTTATCAGCATTGTGCCGAGCTATCTGCCGGCGCACCGGGCGCTGGTGCTGATCAGCGGATTCTTTGAAGCGCTGGGCGGCCTTGGACTGCTCGTCCCGCGCGTGCGGCGCGCGGCGGCGGTCGGTTTGATCGCGCTGTATCTCGCCGTATTTCCCGCCAACGTTTTTATGGCGACCCACCACGTTCCGATCAACGGACAGCATTTTTCCTCGCTGCTGCTCTGGCTGCGTCTCCCTCTCCAATTCGTGCTGATCGCCTGGGCCTGGTGGGTCCGGCGCGATTGATCGACGATCCCCGCGAAATTAGTGATAGAGAGCGAGCGCCCGCCCGCCGATAATCCGAGTAAGACAGGTTACTTTCACGTCAGTGATTGAACGAGAGGTTACTCTTATGGCGGTTATGGTGCGAGAGCGCAGCTCGGACAAGACGACTCCACGCGATTCCGAGGAGCATTCTGAGATTTCTCTGGATGCGCTCAGCGCGATGGTGGAGGAGTACGCGCGTCACGTGGAAAGCCTTCTGGACCCACGCTCCAACCCTCAGCGGCTGGAGTACGCGTACAGCCGGCTGCTGGGCGTGCGTGGAAATCTTTGCCGGATTTGCCCGCGCTCGGAAACGACGGTGCTTCCGCGCCGCATCGTGCGGCGGTGGGAGTGGGCGGAGACGCACCTGCGCGCTCACCTCGAGCACGAGGGCAATATGGATGAGCTTTCCGCAGTGGCGCGGAAGGTGGAGGAAGGGTGGGCGGACAGCATTGAGCGCTATGTGATGACGCTGACGACGCGGCTTCCCGAAGCGGATATCTCGGATAAGCTGGGCATCCTGAAGGGCATCGACACCGTGGGAATGCACCTGGCGCAGCGCGAGGTGTTCGAGCTCTCCCAAACCCTTTCGATTCCGCAGGAGAACGCCAGCGCCGTGAAGCTGCGCGTCCGCCTCCTCGCGCTGTTTCTCACACTGCACCGCAGCGGCTTTACGCCCGCGTTTCCCGCCATCCAGAACTATCGCCGGACATTTCGCATCATCGACCCCGTGGCGTATCCCTGGTGGTTCGTCGATCGCCGGCTGACCGAGCGGCAGCTCAACTGGACCCACCGCCGAATGCCGGTCGAAGATCTGGAGTGGCGGTTTTAGAGATCTATAGCGCCGCGAGCACGAAGTCGCGCAGTTTGGCGATTTCGGTCCATTCGTCGCCCGCCGAGTCGAAGATCAGTGAGTGCGGACCCTGGAATCCGGCGTCGGCGCAGATCTTGAGGCAGTGGGCGTAATCGGCGGTTTGCAGATTGCCGTCGGCGTCGTAGTTGGCTTTGGCGTGCGTGGATTCCGCGAGGCGCGCGATTTGCGCCAGATCCGCGTACTTGCGCTCGCCGGTCCAGTTGCCGAAATCGAGCAGCAGGCCGACTTCGCCGTCGAGCGCCTCCAGCAGATGGAGCACTTCGGCGGGGCGGTCAAGCAGGGCGAACCAGTTTTCCGTCACCACGCGGACGCCGTGGTCGCCGGCGTACTGGGCCAGTTCGTGCAGATGCTGGGCGCTGAGTCGCAGCATGTCGCCGCTTGCGTCCGGCGCGGATTTTCCCGCGATCACGCGGACGCGCGCCGCGCCAAGCTCGCCGGCGACCGCGATCCATCGCCGGACCGTCTCGATGTCCGTCTGGCGGGCCTGCGGGCTGGGATGGGTCAGATCGCCTTCATCGATCAGCAGAGTCAGGCACTGAATGTTCGATGCGGCGAGCGACGCTTTGAGTTCGCCAAGATACGCGGCGTCCGTGCTGGGGATATGAAAATGACAGATCTCAATCTGGCCGATCCCGCGCGCGGCGGCCTGTGCGGGAATGTCCAGAAGCGCCGCCGCGCCCGGCCCCAGCCAGGCGTGGGAACACGACGCCCGTCGGCGTCGTCAAAACGAAGGCCCAGGAGACGGTGCAGACTCCATGTCGAGACGGCGAGACGAGGGGACGGGGAAAGCGGGTTCATTGGGTGTGCTCCTCTGGCGTCGATGCTGCCCTATTATCCGCCGATCCACGCGCAAAGTCAACCGGGAGAACCGAAAGCCTGAGTGTCAAAATAGGCTGAAAATGGGTAATATCTAGCTGTTCTCTACGCTCGACAATCCACGATGTAAAAACGCCGCGAAGTAACCATGAAACCTCTATTCCAGCCACTGCTGCATTTGTTTTCGCCGCTTGCTCCGCTAGAGCGCGCCCTTCTGGGCGCGCTGGACGAAGCGCTGCCTGGCGAAGCCGGCTCGATCTTTCGGGACCAGGTCCGCGCGATCAATCACGTGCAGCGCAGCCCCGGATACCGCGAGATCCGGCTCTACACGCGCGCCCACGGCAAGACCACCCGAAACGCCGGCCCCTGCTTTCCATTGCAGGACGACGACTACCACCTGGCGACGATCCGGTTCACCATTCCCGGCCGTTCCGGCAGCTGGAAAGCGCGCTTCGATTGCGTGAAGGGCAGCCTCTTCGCCATCGACGTCACGCCCAGTCCGCAGGATATTTGCCGGCATGGCGCGATCCATGTGTCCAAGGTCGACATCGCCAACGATCCCATGATGAGCCGAACCGCACGGTAGGTTTCCATATTTCACATCACCAGCCTAAGAATATCCCCGGTCCTTTTCAGGACCGGGAGTATTCCTTAGACCGAATGTGTCCGTCCGATCTTACGGCTCCAGATTCACCGAGACCGATTTGGCGTTCAGCACATCGCTGCTGAAGCTGCCGGTGGCGAAGACACGATCGCCTTTCTTGATGTCGCCCAGGGATTCGGAGACGATCTTGGTGACGTGAGTTTTGGCGTCGGTTTTGATCACGAGCGAGAGGCTGTCGCTGACGGCGATAGTCAGCGGGCTGAGCGAGACGATCTTGCCGGACAGATGCGCGTGTCCGCCCATCCCGCCGCCGCCAGGTCCGCCCATGAGGCGCTCGCCGCGTGGGCCGCCGCCCATTCGGCCCTGTCCGCGCGGGCCGCCGCGCATCTCGCCGCCCATTGGGCCTTCGCCGCGCGGGCCGTCCTGCATTCCCATTTCGCCGCGTGGGCCGTCGCCCATCGGATCGTCGCCGACACGGCCGGCCAAAGGCGGCGGGGGCGCTCCCGCGATGTCGAAGTCGTCGGGACCGCCGGGGCGGTTATCGCGATCCAAGCCACCCGGGCCGCCGGGCTGGCCGGGGCCTTCATCCGCGATGGTGCGGGCGCTGGAAGCGACATGCCGTCCGCGAATGCGGGGCGTGGCCTGGTCGCCGAACTCCGCGCCCTGGTCCGGCGGCGGAGGGCCGTCTTCGCCGGGACCGCCAGGTCCACCCGGTCCGCCGTCCATCGCGTCTGGGCCGCCGGGGCCGCCTCGCATGCCGCGAGCGCCCGGTCCATCCATGAAGCCCGAGGCTCCGGGAGCCCCGGGGCCGCCCATCATGTCGGGACCGCCGAAGGCGTCCGCGCCGCCGGGGCCGCGCCGATTGTTCGGACCGCCGAGTCCACGGCGGCCGGCGCCCATCGGCGGAGGCGGCATGTCGGGCAGATCGCCCGCCTGGATGGACGAGGCGGTGAGCTGTGAGAACACGCCGTTGACCTGGATCGTGTCGCCGACTTTGAGGCCGCCGACAGTGGTGTCTTTGCGGGCGAGGATCTTGGCGCCGGCGCCGATCTTCACGGTCTGCGTTTCATCCCAGCGGCTGGCGATGGAGATCGTTCCCGCTTTTGTGTCCACGTCGGTGACCTGGCCGCCGACGCCTCGTCCGTGGCCGGCTCGCGGCGGCGGCGGCGCGCCGTTTCCGCCGACATTGTTTTGTGAGACCGCCGCGACGGTCGTCATCGCCATCAGCCCCGCGGCTCCGAGAAGAGAAATCATTTTGCGTTGCATGGTCCGGCTCCTTCTTCGCTCATTTCATGATGTTCGCTGCGAAGACATCGTTGTCTCCGAGCGGCTTGTCTCTATCATATCCGTGTTAGATGAAGCGATCATGAAGAAATACGCGGGGGAGTGCGCGCGTGAATTTTTGTGGGGTTCGCCGCCTTGGGGGCCGCCGGAAGGGTGAGCGTGACCGTCGTCCCCGCGCCGAGCTTGCTGTCGATCGCGAGCGAGCCGCCGCTGGCCTGTGCGATCGCCTCGCAGATCGCCAGGCCCAGGCCCGTACCGCCGCGCGCGGACCCACGGGCGGCGTCCACGCGGTAGAAACGCTCGAAGATGTGCGGGAGATGTTCGGGAGCGATTCCCTCGCCGGTGTCCGTGATGGAGATCTTCGCCTGCCGGTTTTCGACGCGGGCGGCGATGGTGATGGAGCCGTCCGGGGGCGTGTGGCGCACGGCGTTGTCCAGCAGGTTGCGCAGGAGGCGCGTCAGATCGTCGGGACGCGCGCGCACGCTCAGATCGGGCGCGAGATCGGTATGCAGCATCGGCGGACAATCCACCGCGCCCCGCGCCAACTCCCAGGCGGCGTCCATCGCGTCCTCCACCGGCGTCGGCGCCTGATCGGCCCGGATCTGGCCGGTGTCGGCGCGCGCCAGCAGCAGCAGGTCCTGGACGATCCCCGTGGTCTGGTCCGCCGCTTTGTCCACGGTTTCCAATGCTTCGCGGTACTCCTCGGCGGTGCGCTGTCCGCGCAGGGCGAGGCTGGTGTTGAGCTTGATGACCGCGAGCGGCGTGCGCAGTTCATGCGAGGCGTCGCCGGTGAACCGTCGCTGCTGCGCGAAGGCGCGCTCGATCCGCTCCAGCATGGCGTTGAATGTCCCGGCGAGGCGCGAGAACTCGTCGCGTCCCGTCACGGGCAGGCGGCGAGAGAGGTCCTGCGCGCCGATGCGCTCCGCCGCTTTCGTGATCTGCTGCACCGGATGCAGCGCCCGGTTCGCCAGAAACGCGCCGCCGAGCGCCGTGATGATCAGGCCCAGCGGGATCAGCGTCATCAGCGTCCGGGTCAGGTCGCCGACTTCCTGGTTGACATCCGTGAGCGGCTGCGCCATTTGCAGGACGCCCACGACCGGGCCGGAGCCGGGGGGCGCACTGGAGCCGGGCGACCCGTCCTCCCGGATGACCGTCGAGTAAACGCGCAGTTCTTCTCCGTCCTGAAATACCGTGGTGTGTAAGCTTTCCCCCTGCGTCGAGCGCAGGAAGCTGGCGAGATCGTAGGGCGTGACCGTCGCGTGCGAGAAAAAGTCATGGCGCTGGAAGTCCATCGAACGCTCCATGGGAGGCCGGCCGACGTTCGGCCGGCGCGGCCCTTGCGCGTCCATCAGATGAAGGACGCCTCGCTCCAGCCATTGTGGGGGCTGTCCGCCCTGCGCCTGACCCGGCTGCCCCGCCCGGCCTTGCGCTTCGCCAAAGCCCAACTGCATGGGAGCGGCGTCGTTGGGCGGTCCGGGCGGCGGACCGCCGCCGAAGCCCAGCGCGCGCTGATCGGGGGGCGGAATATGGTTTCGCCCCATCGACCGGTTGGTCATCTCCCGGTCGACGCCGGCGATCAGGCTGGCGTGCAGCGTGTACCGCAGGGTGACGCCGAGCAGCGCGAGGATGAGGGCCAGGACGCAGACGTTCCACAGGATGATCTGGATTCGGATCGAGCCGCCGATCCACCGCACAGGGTTCATGCGTCGCCGCTTTCCCGCCGCAGCGTGTAACCCATGCCGCGCACCGTATGGATCAGCTTGACGGTCTGATCCTGATCGATCTTCTTGCGCAGCAGCCCGATGTGGACATCCACGGTATTCGAGTAGCTGTCCTCATCCAGCCATACGCGCTCCTGAATGGCTTCGCGGCTGAGCACGCGGCCTTCATGTGTGGCGAGCGCCTCCAGCAGCGTATATTCGCGCTCGGTCAGGGTGATCGGGCGCCCTCCGCGCGTCACCGTCCGCGCGCCGGTGTCCATGCGCAAGTCGGCGATGGTGATGACGCGCTCTTTGTGGATCTTGTCCCGTCGCAGCAGCGATCGGATACGCGCGAGCATCTCGCTGAAGTCGAAGGGCTTGGGCAGGTAATCGTCGGCGCCCATCTCCAGGCCGCGCACCCGGTCATCCACGGCGTCGCGCGCCGTGAGCATCAAAATCGGCGTCGAATCGCGCGATTCGCGCAGTTCCTGACAGATCGTCCACCCATCCATGCTCGGCAGCATTACATCCAGCACGATCGCCGAATAGCGCCGCGACCGCGCCATCTCCAGCCCCTCGCGCCCATCCAGCGCGGCGTCCACTTCGTAGTGTTCTTCCTCCAGACCGCGCTTGATGCCTGCGGACAGGGCGGCTTCGTCTTCAATGAGCAGTATTCGCATACGATCCTCCGCGCGAGAAATTCTCAGGGACGGAATCCATCCTTAGGGAAACAATACCACACCCTCATGAAGGGTTGATGAAGAAATCTATCCCGCGTCCTGTTCAAACCTAACCCCAGCATGCGGGGTCCCCGTGCAAACCCACGCCCGCGCTTCGCGTGCTCCCCTGCAAACCCACCCCGGCCTTCGGCCGACCCCTCCCGCCGACGGGAAGGGTTATTTCAGAGTGTGTTATTGCAGGCGGTTTCTGTAAGAGGCAATCTTACTCGCCCTTCCCGCCCGAGGGAGGGGTCGGCCGAAGGCCGGGGGTGGGTTTGCAGGGGAGCACGCGAAGCGCCAGGGTAGGTCACCCAGGGCTGGGTTTGCCAGAGCTAGCTTTGACCAAAAACCGCCGCTCGACGGCGTGATAGAATCCCCAGGTCGCCAGCGCGATCGAAGGGAGGCCGAGTATCGTCAAGGCGGCGGCGCGGGACAGCGGCGCGCGCAGCCATGGGAGGGCGAGCATGTTCAGTATGTGGCTGAGCAGCAGGAGAAGGGGTATGTGGATGAGATAGAGCGAGTAGGACCGCTGCCCAATGCGTACGAGCGGCGGGAAGGAGAGCGCTTGTCTCAGGCGGGATTCGGGACGCTGATGCAGGGCGATGAGGGCCGCCGCGATGGCGGCTCCGGTGACGGTGTCGATCATCGGCATGTGGCGGCCGAAATCCGCGCCGCCCGCCGCCGTAATGGGATTGCGGCCGAGGAGGAGGGCGGTCAGCAGGAGGAGCGTCCAGGACGCGAGGTCCCAGCGCGCGCCGCTTCGGGGCGCAGCCCATCCGGCGCAGACGCCCAGGGCGAAGAGAAAGAGATACCAGGGGCAGGAAAGCAAAAAATCCATACGCCATGCGAAGATGGCGGCTGTTAGCGCGCCGCTGAGCGCCGCCGATGCGGCGAGAACGGCCCATGGGCCGTGGCGTTTCAGCAGCCCGACAATCGCGGGAAAGAGAAAGTAGATCCGCCATTCCACGGCGACGCTCCAGAGAGGGCCGTCGAAGATATTCCACTTGAGGAACGCGTCCTGCACGAGAAAGATGTTGCTGAGCAGCGCGAGCCAGGGAAATGGTTTGCCGTGATGTCCCACGAGGTAAATGAGAATTGCAAGAGCCAGGGCGGCGTAACAGGGGGGAAGGATACGCCGGGCGCGCCGCCGGAAGAAGTCGAGGGCGCCGCCGCGCAGCTCGCCGGCGCGAACGACGGGCAGGATCAGGCAGTAACCCGAAAGCACGATGAAGATATCGACGGCGAGGTGGCTGTAAAGCGCCCAGTTGGTGAGGAAGCCCAGGAGCCCTGAATGGGCGTTCATGCCCCGCAGCAGGATCCAGAGATGGGAAAGGACGACCCAGATCGCCGCCAGTGCGCGCAGCCCGTCGAGAAAATCCAAACGCCGCGCCGCCGGAGCGGCGTTTGTGAGTTGTGAGGGAAGGGTGGACAGAGAAGTGCGCCTCGCGCGAGCGCTAAAGCGGCCGATACCAGCCGGATGGGCGCGGGCGGGACGCCGCTTCCTCATCGTCCTCATCCGAGGATCCGCCGAGCGCCGCCGTCGCCGTGACCTCACGCGCGGCCACCTGGAACTGAAGGATATCGCACGAGCCCGGCATCGCCAGGTCCGCGATCTCCAGCTCCGTCGCCGCCAGACGCGCGGCTTCCGCGCTCTCCGCCTCGATCTCCACCGACGCCGACCCGGTGAAACGCAGGTTTACTTTGTATAAGTTCTTTGCTCGCAAAAGATTGATCGCTCCCGGACTTTAGTGTACCGCATTTGCGTTCCAGATGGCGCCATGCGCCTCACGCCTTTCCCCGCAGCGCGGCGATCCCGCGCCGGACTTTGTCCAGCAGTCCGAACAGATCCGTCTCCCCGTCCCAGTGTTCGCGCACGATCTCGGCGGGGACGGCTTTCACCACCCACGTCAGCGTGAGCGCGGCGAGAATCAGATCGTCCGCCACGCCCAGCACCGGGATGAAATCGGGAATCAGATCGATCGGCGACGCCAGATACCCCGCAAGCAGGGCCAGCCCCGCCTTCCGCGAGCGCGGAACGCGCGGATCGCGCAAAAGCCGTGCGGCGAGCTTGATCAAATTCGGCAGAAACCGCGCCGCTTCCTTGATCTGCGCGCGGCCCGCCGCGCGTCGTTCCGGGGTTGGCAATGTGGGGTGTTTCCTTTGCAGAATGTTCCCGGCCATGGTGTGAAGGTTGTTGGCGTTTCCCGCCAAAACCGCGTACAATAACAATACCCTATGAGCACGACCCTTCAAGACATTCGCCGCAAAGCCTGCGCCCGCCGCGTCGCGCTTGGCTTCTCCCTCGACACGGCGCACACGGCGGTCGAGATCGCCGCCGTGCTGGCTGTTCCCGCCGAGTCCCCCGCGCCGGCCGCGCACGCCGAGGCGCATCGGGCGCTGCATGGCGACCATGAATGCACGGCGGGACAGGAGGCCGATGTGCAGGGCGCGGCGCTGGCCCGTGTGGACGATTTGCCAGAGGATCTGCGCCGTGAAGGCGAGGCCGACGCCTACGCCGCCGAGATCTTGCTGCCGACTCCGCTGATGGCCCGCCTGTTCTGGGAGGAGCGCTGCACGGCGTCGGAGGCTGCCGCGCGGGTGGGGGTAGACTCCGCGCTCGTTCAGGGACAGATGGCGCACGCCGTGCTGCTGCCGGCGGTTTCGGAGGAGCCGTCGCAGGAAACGGCGGCGAACCGGGAAGTGACCCTGGACCCGTCGCAGCGCGCGGCGGCGGAGGCCGTGCGCGGCCCGCTGCTGCTGGGCGCCGGGCCGGGAACGGGAAAGACCAAGACGCTGGTGGGGCGCTGTCAGTTTCTCACGCGGACGCAGGGAGTGAAGCCCGAGCAGATCCTGGCGCTGACGTTTTCGCGCGACGCCGCGCGGGAGATGCGCGAGCGGCTGATCAGCGGCGACGTGGGGACCGAACGCTGCGGCCCGTGGGTCGGCACGTTCCACAGCTTTGGCCTGGAGATCCTCCGCCGTTATGGCTCGGAAATCGGCCTTCCCGAGCAAGTGAAGCTGCTCGGGACTCTGGACGCCGTGACGCTGCTGGAGAACCATCTCGATCGATTAGAATTGGATGTGCTGGATAACCTGCGCAATCCCGCCTATCATCTGCGCGGCGTATTAAGGCAAATCTCGCGGGCCAAGGACGAACTCTGCGCGCCGCTGGAGTACGACAAGCACGTCGCCGCGATGCAGGCGGACGCTGAGGCGGCGGCGCTGGCGCTGGCGGCGAAGGGCGGCAAGAAGGTCCTGAAGAAGGATCAGGAAGTCGTGGAAAGGCAGGAAGCGGCGGCGGCGAAGGCGCGCGAGGTGGCGCGCTGCTACCATGTGTACGAAGCGCTGCTCGCCGAGAACGGCTATCTGGACTTCGCCGACCTGATCTCCCGCGCCGTAGGGCTTTTGGAGCATGCGCCTCATGTCCTCGCCGATCTGCGCGGGCGTTATCCGCATGTGCTGGCCGACGAATATCAGGACGTCAACCGTGGCTGCGCGCGTCTGGTGCGGCTGCTGGCGGGCGACGAGGCGCATGGATTATGGGCGGTCGGAGATCACCGTCAGAGTATTTATCGATTTCGCGGCGCCTCCCCCGCGAATGTCGCCGCCTTCGGCCGCGATTATCCCGGCGGAAGCCGCTTGGAATTGGGCGTGAACTATCGCTCGCGCCGGCCGATCGTGGAGTGCTTCGCCGTCGCGGCGCGCGGCATGGGCGGCGAGGGCGCGCAGGAGTTTCCCGGCTGGGACGCGGCGCGCGGCGCGGCGGCTTCATCTGAGCATCCGGCGGTTCTTTACGCCTCTGCGCCTGACGATGAGGGGCAGGTCGATGGCGTCGCGCGGTCCATCACCGCCTTGCGGGAGCAGGGGTGGGCGTATCGCGATCAGGCCATCCTGTGCCGCACGCATGCCCAGGCGCAGTCGCTCGTGGACCGGCTGACCGAGCGCGGCGTTCCCATCTTATATCTTGGCGCGCTGCTGGAGCGTCCCGAGATCAAAGACCTGATCTGCCTGCTCTCGCTGTACGGCGGCGGCCCGAGCACGGGGCTGGTCCGTATCGCCGCCCTGCCGGAATATTCCGTGCCGCGCGAGGATATTTTGATGCTGCTGCGCCGCGCGATGCGCGACGAGCGGCCGTTTTTCGAAGCGCTCGCCGATGTCGTTCTGTGGGACGGCCTCAGCCCCGCCGCCATCCCCGGCCTCGGACGTCTCACGGCGCAGCTCGCCGCCCTGGACGCATCAGAGCGCGACCCCGTGGCGATCCTCGGCGCGTATTTGTTCGATCAATCCCAGTTCATACGCCATTTGGAGGACGCGGACACGCCGGCCTTCGCGGCAATGCAGAAGCGCATGGCGGTTTACCAGCTCTGGGAACTGGCGCGGGACTACGATGGCGGCATTGTCCGATCGTCGGTCGCGCCCACCGGCCCGCCGAACCGGGTGCGCGACTTTCTGGCGCATCTCCAGCGCCTCGACGCCGTGGGAGAAAGCCCGCAGGGCGCCACGCCGCCTGGCGCGGAGTCGCTGGACGCCGTCCGCATCATGACCGCGCACAAGGCGAAGGGGCTGGAGTATCCGGTCGTTTACGTTCCCAACCTCGGCCACGGCCAATTCCCCTCGCGCGGCCGCCACGACGGCATCCCCGAGCCGCCCGGACTCACGGGCGCGTCCGACGATGAGACTGAAGAAGACAACTGCCTCTTTTTCGTCGCCCTGTCCCGCGCCCGCGATCACCTCATTCTCAGCCGCTCCGCCGCCAACGCGAAGGGAAAAGAGATCGAGCCATCGCCGCTCATAAACTTAATCAGCCCATGGCTGATCGCGAACAGCGCGGCGCTAGTCGAGTGGCCGTCCGGGCGCTCCGAAACATCTGAGGAATCGGACGTCTCACCCAACGCGCCGCCTGCGCTGCCGCATCACAGCGCATCGTCATTGGAACAATACGGGCGCTGCCCGCGTCAGTATTACTACGAGCGCGAGCTGCAATTACCCGCCGAGCCGCCATCGGGCGCGTACCCGAAGTTCGCCGCCGCCGTGCGCCAAACCCTGCGCTGGCTGGACGACGAATGCGCCGCCGGCCGGCTCCCCGCCTCCGAAGCGCTGACCGCCCAGTTTGAGACTGTGTGGATTGAGCATGGCCCGGTCGGCCGCCTGCACGAAGCCCGTTACCGCGCGCACGCCCAACGCCTTCTCGCCACCGCCTTGCAATTCGCCACCACCGACCGCGCGGCGCTGGAGAACCCGTCCCTGCGCGCCACCCTCGCCACATGTCATATCAGCACCAGGCCCGAAGTCGTCTACGAGCGGCCCAGCGACGGCGCCCTTGTCATCGCGCGCTATTTCAACACAAAACCGGCCCCCACGGATATGACCGACAAGCGCCTCGCCCTGCTGCGCAAAGCCGCCGCCGACTCGCACCCGGACCGGCCGATCCTGCTCGAGCTGCGCTACCTCGAAGACGGATCCACCGCCGAAGTCGCGGCCCCCGCCACCGAATACAAAGCCAAGCTCGAAGCCGACCGCCTGCTCAAATACGAACGCGCCGCCCAGGGCATCGCCCGCCGCGACTTCGCCCCCGCCCCCGAGACACAGGACACTTGCTCGGGCTGCGGATACCGGTGGGTGTGTCCAAGCTGAGACCCATGGAAAACAAAAGCGAAACCCTCGAAGCCGGCGACAAGAGCCAGTGGCCGCCGCAGCCTGATCGCGATTACCGCGTTTTACAAATGGGGATATCGAAGATCGAGTTCGACGGACATTTGCTCAAAGTTTGCTGGAAGACGTTGCATCCGCTCGCCGCGTCCATGATTGGCTTGCCTGCGGTATGGCTGTTCATGACCGCGAAAGAGCTTTGGGGAATACAGCCGTTCGCCACCCTGAAGTCTCATAAAATGCTGATTTTGCTGCATTATCATCCCCTGACTGTCATTGCAATCTTCGCGCTCATCGGGGCGCAGGTGGCGATTGGCGTCGCCATGTGCTACTGGGTGTTTCGTGTCGCCGAACGAGAAACGCTGTCGATTGATCTCAATCGGCGGACAGTGAAGCTGGCGAATCAAAAAGAACTACCCATGACGGCGATCGCCGGCATCCGTGTGCGAGTGGCGTCAACGACTAAGAAAAAGCTGGCGTTCGTGGACATCGGGGTGGCGGCCGGCGGCCGCAAAAAGGTGAACTGGCGGGGCGTTGCGCTTATGAATACCCAGGAGGATGCGGCGATTGCCGCTCATGAGATTTCGGAGTTTACCGGGATCCCGATTGTCGTTTAACCGCTTGGGTGACCGGCGGTCCGGGTGCGTGTGACTGATTTTTGTGAAACGTCCTACCGCTGGAAGCAGTGGTCTACACAAAGGGAAGTCGGCTAAAGCAGACTCTCGGATGGTGCAGAACGCTGCTTCCAGCTGCGGGAGACAGCCGTGAGAACGGCCGTAACGAAAATCCGTCACGCCCGGTCCAGCTTTTTGTGAAGGTCCTTCGACTCGGTCACCACATCATGAATAATCTCCAGACCCTGGCGTTCCGTGTCAAACTGCGCCAGGGCGGCTCGCGCTTCGGAGCGGCGCCCCAGCTGCATCTGGGCGGAAGCAAGCGACTCCAGCGCCATGCAGCGCTCGGAGGGCCAGGCGTTGGGGTCGGCGAGAATTTGGTGCGCCGCCGCTGCTTCCTTCTGGTATCGATGCTCGATTCCAAGCTCCCACAGATCGATTACGCGGTCGGTGTCGCCGTGCGCCGCCTCCGAAATATCCGGTGTCGCCGGCGTGCTTTCGGGCACGACTTCCAGCTGCACATCCGCCAGCCAAACCTTTCCCGTCCCCGTCAGATCGCAGCCGTACGCCATGCCCTGCGCGTCTGCGGGAACATCCAGCACATAGGAGTATCGGCGCCAGGGCGTTGTTCCCCGGATCGGGCGCTGGGCCATGTTCCAGGCGCGGATATCTTTCGGCGCGTCCAGCCGGATCCAGAGCCCGGCTTCTCCAGGGACATTCGCCGTACGCAGCTGGGCGCTCAGCCGCACGCGTTTGCCGCGATACCGGTCGGCGCGGACGCCCTGCATCAATGTCCCGTAGCTGTAGGGATGCGCCACGCGTGCGGTGAGGAAGGCGCTGGCCTGGTGCGGCGCCGGGCCGCTGGGGTCGGCTTGAATTGCATAGTCTGGAGCGCTGCTGTTCGGCGCCGCCTTGTACCAGCCGGTCAGCCCCTGCTGGAAGTTGAGATTGACGCCGGATGTGCTCGAATCGGTCCAGTCGACCTCGGAGAGGCGATTGTAATAGCTGGTGGCGGCCACGGCGGTCGCGACGGCGGCGACCGCGAACACGGAAGCGCAGGCAGTAACGGTTTTCATCCACATCGTATGAAGCGCTCCTTGCGCAAGCTGAATAGCGTTCGCCGCCGCCAGTCCCATCGCCAAATGCCCCACCTGGGTGGCGGCGATGGGCAGGGCGGCGGCGAGTGTGGCGGCCGGCGCGGCTTCCGCCGCGTGATCGGTGAGCAGGACGGCGAGGGCGGCCCCTCCGAGAATGGCGCCCTCGCGGGCAAGATGACGGCGCATCCGCTCCACGGCGCGGGCGACGCGCATTCGGGCGGTGTTTTCGGACACTCCCAGTTGCGCTCCGACTTCCGCCAGGTTACGCCCTTCGAAGAATCGGAGTAATACGGCCTCCCGGTCGGCGGGACGCAGCCGCGCCACGGCGGCGTTAATATGCGGCTCGATGGCTTCCCAGGAATGGTCGTCCTTTCCGGGGTCTCCGGGCGGAGGCTCTTCGCGGCGCAGCGCGTCCGCCGCCGCCTGCTCGCGCCGCAGGCGGCTTCGCTCCTGACGGACGGCGTTGCGCGCGGTGAGCCGCGCGGTTTGGAACAGCCACCCCGCCAGCCCGTCGCCGCCTCGCAGCCGGGGGGCCTTCTTCGCCAGGATGAGAAAGACCGCCTGCGCGGCGTCCTCGGCGAGATCGAGGTCGCCGGCTTCCCGCCGGCATGTGGCGTAGACCAGGCCAAGGTGCCGATGGATAATCCGCGCAAAGGCGGCCTCGGAGTTTTGCGTGACATAGCGGCGCAGCAGCGTCCGGTCGGGCAGATCGTCCTCGATCCTCTCGTCCGCCGCCGGCGCGTCCTCCCGGAGTGAATGACGCGAGATCATGGCGCTCCTCAACTTGCGAACCTCCTCGGTTTAACCTGGAAGACCCAAACTTTTGTTGGTTTTCGCGTGGCCTTCTATTATAGACTGTGCTCAGGCGCCGCCGACCGCACAGTTTTTATCAATCCAAGAGAAAAATCTCTAAACCCCGCCCCGATCGCGCCGCGCATCGTCACTGTTCGTCACTCGGAGTACCATGTGCGTATGTCTCGCGCGGCATGCCAGGCGAGGAAAGCGGCGACCAGAGAGGGGACGACATCATATAGATAATTCGGCGTCCACCAAGGCTGAGAGCCATAATCAAACTGTGGCCCAACAATGAGTCGGAAGAGAAGGTAGCAAGCCGCCAGTGTCAGAGGCGGCGCGACCTGGGACGCCGTTTGAAGGAAATGCGGCTGCTGGCGGACCGCTTTTCTCTGAACAGCGTTGATGATCGACAGCGCCGCGCCGTTCAAAAGCCCCGCCGCCATTCCGGCGATCAATCCATAAACGCAGCCAAAGAGGGCGCCGACGAGAAAGAAGAATACGCCGTAGGCCGCCCCGTACAGAAACCCCAGCCGTGCGCCTTCCTTGAAGCAATACCAGAGCAGAGCGCGCGTCATCGCTTGCGCATCCAGCTCCTCCACCGTACGACGTTCGTGGCGCTCCGCGTCATCTGGGATTTCCATCAATAACTTCTCTCTTGGTCCGCAATCACTCAAAGTACCAATCTTCCATCTTCCGCGCCGCCTGCCAGGCCGCGAAGGCGGCGATGAGGGATGGGATGAGATCGTAGAAGAAATTTGGCTCTAGCCAGGGATGGTCGGGGCCGTCAAATCCTGGGCTTATAAGAAGCCGGAATATTAGGTAGCAGGAGAGGAATGTTACCCAGGGGCCGGTATAAACGGCGGTCCATAGGAAATAGCGCTCTTCTCTCGGTGTGTTTCTCTGTATCGCATTAATAGCAGATAGGATGACGCCGTTCAATAATCCCGCCGCCATGCCTGCGATCAACCCATAAAGACATCCGAAGAGCGCGCCGAGAAGAAAACAGAATATGGCGCCATACGCCGCGCCGTAGAGAAATCCGCGCACCGCTCCCTGCTGGAAGCAGTATCTGAGTAAAGCGCGAGTCATCTCGCTTATGCCCATCTCATCCACCGTTCGGCGGCGTTTGCGGTATTGTGTTCGATCGAAGCCCATTTCCTCAATTCCCATGGATTTGCTCCTTATGTGGATGCGTGAAATCTTTGATGAACGTGTTCACTTTTTAAATATACCCGATATTGTGAAAAATATCGCAATCTCGGAAAGGAATTATCATGAACTTTTACGGCCTTTAAGTCCAAGGCTGGAGTATGTCAATTGTTTAATTCCTAGTAAATGCAAATAAGCATGATATATAAAACCTATTGACATTTACCATAAGACCTGATATAGTTACTCTCGGCCCTGAGGACAGCGTCACGGATCTCTTGTTTTGGTTTCTTTTCTAGTTTTGCTATATTAATGGCTTGTCCCGTGCGAAGATCGCCCCTGTGTACGGCGGACGGAGGACGGCTAGCATAAATGCGCCGCTAAATTTCAGCCCGGCGGCGTATTCGAAGTCAACGGAGGATTTTCGATGTCACTCACCATGGGTAAGACACTGCGCGCCGTGAGCGCACTCGGCGCGGCCGCCGCAATTGCAGGAACGATGGGCGTCTCCCAGCCCGCGAACGCCGGCTGGTGCAACACCAACGGCTGTACCTTGACCTTGACCGGTCATATCACCGTGAGAAACAACTGGTGGGGCGTCGCCTCCACCGGCGCGTCGGGCTGGCAGGATGTTTGGACGAACGGCAGCGCCAACTGGGGCTCCGATTTTAGCTGGAACGCGGGCAACAACCAGTACGGCGTCAAAACGTTCGCCGACACCCATGACGGATGGGCCTGGGGCGGGTTTAACGGCTCTCCGTTTCCGCAGCAAATTAACTGGGGCGGATCTTCCTGGATCAAATCCACCGCCAATAACTACTGGTGCAACGGCACGCAGGATACGATCTGGGATTGCTTCTATAGCTACAGTAGCAATCCTGGGAGCAGCAACCCGAACACCGAGCTTGAAGTGTGGCTCACGGCCAGCATTAACCCCTCCGGCTGGATCTATAACACCACGGTGGACGGGGTTTTCTACAACGTCTACTATCAGCATGGAAACTGGGATATCCTGGCGTATGTGCCCTCCTATGCGAGCAGCCGAACGGTCAACATCTACGATATCTCCAAGGACGCCTGTAACCATGGACGGATGTCGACGAACGAGTATCTGCTCAATATCGACTTCGGTCCGGAAATCTATCAGGGGTCGGGAAGTATGAACTGCGGACAGTTCTACGCGCCATAAACACTCCTGATGAGGCGTGTCCGTAAAAGGCTTAGCGGTATCGAGCCTTTTACGGATTTTATGCAACTATTGCTATATAATGCTTGTTCGGAGAGATGGGAACGATGATGCCTTTGCTGCGGAATAAGAATCTCTTACCGATGGCGTCCCTTTCAGCGGTCGTTGTCGCGGGCGCCGCCATCGCCGGGCATTTTTGGGCGGCGCGCCATGCCGCCCCGGCGCGCGCGGCCGCAAATCCGGTCGTCGCTAGCGTCAATGCGACTTTGCTGCGCCAATCCGATGTGGCGAGGATGTCGCCGCCGATGGACTCCTCGGAAGCGGTGGCGCTGCTGGTCGATTTCACCCTGCTCGATCAAGCGGCCGCGCGCAAGCACGTCACCGTTTCCGACGCCGAGTTGACCAGTCTGCGGGGCCGGATGACGGACGGGGGAGGGGAGGCGGCGTATGCGGACGCGGCGAAGAAGCTGCATCGGAATACGTTCGGACTGGACCAGCAGCTCCAGCACAGTCAGATTCTGGAGAAGCTCGCGGCGCTGGAGCTGTCCGCGCCTCCCGACCGCATGGTCCACGCCCGGGGAATCCTCATTCAACCGAGAGGGAAAAATGCGTCGAGCGACCGTCAGGCGCGGCGATTGGCGTCCCAGCTCTCCCAGCGGATCGCCGCTGGCGCGGACTTCGCGGCGCTGGTGAAGCAGTACTCGGAGGACGCCATCTCCAAACGGAATGGCGGCGATCTTGGGGTCATTCAGGACGCCATGCCAAGCGTCCCAAGGTATGGGCTGGACAACCACTTTACCAACGCCGTGATGGCGGCGTCCGGCGCTGGTAACGTCGCCAATCCCATCCAGGGAGATCTGGGATACTGGGTCGTCCAAATCATCAGCACCGCCAGGCGTCCCGCCCAGGACCGAGGTCTCTATGCCGCGCAGCTAGCCATGTGGCGCGGATACTGGATCAAAAAGCTGGAGCCCGGCGTCATGGGGCGGCTTCGCTCCGCCGCGACGATTGAACCGCCGCTGCAGGACGCTCCCGATGCGCGCGCCAGCCGCGCCGCCGCCCTTCCCGCCGGCCCGGCGCCTGCGGGCGTCCGGCAAAGCGCGGCCAATTGACGCTTTCCATCGATACTTTGAGATCTCCAAGGGGAGCGGGAAAGATCAGGCGGTGTCGCCGCGAATGAACTCGACGGGGAGGATGGTTTCGTCGGGAATCGCGGCGCCTTCATGCCGGGAGAGCACCAGGGCGACGGCGTCGCGGGCCATTTGGCGCCAGGGCGCGCGGATGGTGGTCAGACGGTAGGCGGGAGGAATGGGGGACGTGGACCCGTCGAAGCCGACGACGGCGAGGTCTTCCGGAACACGGACGCCCGCCGAGCGAAAGTGCTCGATCATCTGATAGGCGAACACGTCGTTCCAGCAGACGGCGGCGGTGGGGCGCTTGCCGGGCGCGATTTCGAGGTAATGGCGTTCGACGCCGCTGACCACATCGTCGTTCGTGCGCGCGGCGCCGGCGGTGACGGTCATGCCCAGCGCATAGGCGGCGGCGCAAAAGGCTTCGTAGCGGCGGACGGTGGAGCTCAGACGATAGGGGCAGACGCCGTAAAGGACATGGCGGTGGCCGGACTGCGCGAGGTATTCGGCCTGAAGACGCCCGCCCGCGACGTCGTCCACGCAGATCGAAGGCAGTCCGGCGATCGGGTCGGTGATGGCGATCACGGGAAGGTGCGACGCGGCGAGGCGGGGCGCGAGCGCGCTGTCGCTGAAGGCGTGCAGGATCAGGCCGTCCACTTTGCCGTTGACGAGCTCCGTGTAGATCTCATCGGTAGAGTCGCCGCGAAATGTCCCGTGCATCAGAAAGTCGCGTCGCTGCTGCTCGCACGCCTGCTGGATGCCGCTGACGACATCGGCGAGAAATAAGCTGCGCGTATCGATATACCCGCCCATATAAAAGCCGATCGCCTGTGTCTCCCGCCGCCGCAGCGAGCGGGCGATCGCGCTCGGCTCATAACGCAGCTCCGCCGCCGCCGCAATGATCCGTTCCCGAGTCGCCTCGGAAACCCGCGTATTGCTGCGCCCGCCGCTGAGGACGACGGACGCCGTGATCTTATTCACCCCGGCCCGCAGGGCGACATCGGTCAGGGTCGGTGCTTCGTTTCGGCGCATGGGCGGGAGTCCAAATGCTCCTGGAGGCTCCCCCCGCAGGGGCATCCTCCAGCGCGATCTACAAACGGGTAAACGTCATCGAGTTGAGATTATACCCGGCCTGATCCTCGACGAGCTTAAGCGTTTGGGTTCCGGCGGGCAGCGTCGCCTGCGCCGTCACGGAGACCCATTTTTCCCACCCGCCGGTGTCGCCCACCGTGATCGGCCCGGTGAGATCGTTGCCTGCGGCGTCCTCCAGATGAAAGACGCCGCCTTTGCCGGCGGCGGCCGCGCGGATGGCGATTGCGTACTTGCCCGCCGAGGCGATATGGACCGTGTACTTTAGCCACTCCCCGTCCGCGGTCCAGGCGATGCAGTATCCGCCGCCGGTGTCGGAGCAGGCTTCGAGGTCCACGCCCTGGAAGGGGCGGTAAAGGGCGTCGTGGTTGACGGCGTCCGTGTCATGGTACGCAACGCCCTCGCCGCCTTTGTCATAGTCTTCCAGTTGGACAACTCCCGGGATCGGCGCGGGGGCGTCATGGTAGGGCGCTTCGACGACCGGCGGCGCGGTCATTGCGATCTCCTCCGACGGCTTCGAGACGCCCGCGCCGTTCACGGCGGCGATCCGGTAATAGTATTTGGCGCGGGGCGTCAGATCCGTATCCATAAATGTCTCGGCGGCGATCCCCGTCGCGATCGGCTTCCCCAGCGGCTCCCCGCGCTTCTCGTTTCGGTAGATATTGTACGAGGTCGCATTGATGTCGCTTGTCCAGGTCAGCGCGATCTGGCGGCTGTCGCCCGGCGCGGCGCTCGGTCCTTTCGGCGCGGGAGGAGCGGCCGGCGCGCCTTTGTAGACGCGCACGTAATCGACGAGCATCTTTTGCGGGAAAATCGTCGTCTTGTCTGGATAGCCGGGCCACTCGCCGCCGACGGCGGTGTTAATCAAAAAGAAGAACGGCGCGTTGAACGGGTAGGGATTGTCGCCATACTCCGCCGCCGTACGCGTCTCGTAGAGGTGGCCGTCCACATAGAACGAGATCGAATCCTTGACCCACTGCATCTGGAACAGATGGTAGGAGTCCGTAAAGCGCTGTCCTTTGGGAAGCACGTACGGCGCGTTCTTCGTGAGGTCCCCATGCGGCGGCGCGGCGCCCGCGCTGTGCAGGCTGCTCAGGTTCCGGTCCTCCCACGATTTCAGGCCGATGTTCTCCATGATATCGATCTCGCCGCACGCCGGCCAGCCGACCTGCCCGATGTTCTCGCCGAGCATCCAGAACGCCGGCCAGATCCCCTGCCCGTACGGCAATTGGATGCGCGCTTCGACAAACCCATACTGAAACGGCTTCTTATGCGCCGTGGACATACGAACGGACTCGAACCCATTCGTATTGGTCGAAAGGATCTGAAACGCGCGCCCATCCGTCGCCCTCGGGTCCGCCGCCACATGCCCATGCGCCTGATCGTTCACATAAATCTCGGACTCGCCATTGGCGTGGTTCGGCCCGGTCTCGAAGTTCCAGCTCGAATCGTCCGCCCGCGCGCCGGGATCTTGATGAAACTCATCGCTCCAGGAGAGCGTGTATCCCGCCGGCGGCGCGGCCTGCGCCGCCGGACAAGCCATAATGCAAACGCCGGCGGCTGTGGCGGCGGCGAAGAAACGAGGAAGCGAAGTCATGGGAGGCATTTCCTTATCGACATTGAGTGATGAAAATCGTTTGACTTAACGTTATGTCAAAATACTTCTTTACGATATCATCGATTGCGGCGGGTGTCAAGAGGATTGTCTGTTTGGGGAAAGACGGAAGAGATCAGTCGCTGGCGAATGGGGGAAAGCCAGCGACTGCGCACGGCGCTGGCAGTCTCTCGGAGTTATGATAGACAGGCCATAGTAGACAGGACGTGGGACTAGTGATGGGCGAGCTGCGTGTGTTCGACGCCGTCCATTCCCACGCCGCCCCGGCGCAGGACGTAGCCTAATCCCCGGACAGTGTGGATGAGCTTTTCGGCGTGGCCCTGATCGATTTTTTTGCGCAGGACGCCGATGTGGACGTCGACGGTGTTGGAGTAGCTGTCTTCATCGAGCCAGACGCGCTCCTGGATGGCTTCTCGGTCGAGGACGCGGCCTTCCTGGGCGGCGAGAGCTTCGAGCAGCGTGTATTCGCGGCCGGTGAGCGCGACCGTGCGCCCGGCGCGGGTGACTTCGTGGCTGTCGGTATCGATCGTGAGATCCGAGATCCGGATGATCGGCTCCTTGTGGATCCGATTTCGGCGCAGCAGAAGGCGTAGGCGGGTCAGAAGATCCGAGGCGTCGAACGGGCGGGGCAGAAAGTCGTCGGCTCCGGTTCCTTCGGCGGAGGGGGAGGGAGCGCTTTCCGCGCCGACGCCGGTCAGCATCAGCACGGGAGAGTGGGCGCCGTCTTCACGCAGCGTTCGGCAGATCTCTTCGCCGCCCAGATCCGGCAGCGCCTGGTCCACGACGATGGCGGAATAAGGGCGCACAAAGGCGCGCGCGAGGCCCGATCGGCCGTCCAGTGCGACATCCACTTTGAACCGATTTTCCCGCAGGCTGCGCCTGATGGTCGCCGCAAGCGCCACTTCACTCTCGATAATTAAAACTCTCATGTGTTCCCCTCCGCCACTTACTGCTTATGGGATACCCGGCGTTTATGAAAAATTAATGAACCCCACGGGCAGGCGTTTTCTCTTTTGTGCGTGATTTTGCTCGCGAATCCGGCAATTTTAGTAGGCGGAGACCCCGCGCCGCTCCAATTGGCCGACCATCAGGCGGCACCAGAGCAGGGGAAAGAAGCCGACGACGCCGAACGCGCAGTCGATCAGGCGCCAATAAAACGGTATTCCTCGCAGGGGGCCAAAAACCAGGGCGTAGGGGATGACGAGGACGCAGGCGATCATGCCGAAGGTGATCACCCACACATTGCGGACCGGATCGCGCCAGGGGCCAAGGAACGCGATGGCGATCACGAAGTGGCCGAAAGCGAGCCAGTCGGTCCCGTAAAAGAGGAACGGCCAGCGCGTGTCCACGTCGCGCAGCGCCGCGCGGACGGTCAGCAGCCACCCGGGCAGCCCCGCATAGGCGTGCGGGCTTGCGCCCGCGGGCAGGCCCATCCACTGCGTCAGAAGGTCCAGTTCATCGGCAAGCGGAATCGCCGTCGCGCCGCTGACCGCCAGACCCAGCATAAACAGCGCGAGCACGAACCGAATCCGGGCGTAGAGCTTGCGAATGTGGGTGGAATTGTTCATTTACGGCGGCCTCATGTCAGTTTCGCATGAAACGCCGTAGGTGTCAAGCGTGGAATTGCGCCGGCCGCCGGGAAAGTGAAATACGGAGAATCGGGGACGCGCGGAAAATTGATGTAGGATTTTCGCGGGGATTGGGTAAACGTGCAATGCGGCCGGCGATTGAGCCGAAACTTGGCCGTCCTAATTACGGACATCGGAGGAACATCAATGAGCGTGAACACCCATTCTTCCAGCGATTTCGATACGGTGGATGAAGAAGACGATGAGGACGCCGGCCATGTGATGGAGGCGCAGGAGGTGCCCGCGCATCAGTGGGCGGACTTCTTCACGGACTTCAGCCAGCGGTTCGCCGGCCAGTCTGTGACGGTGGAGGCGGGCGCATCGTATGGCGACCCGAGCGCGGAAGAAGCGGAGACGATCGCTCAGGGATTGACCCTCACCGGCGTATCCGTGGATTTCAAGGACGGGGAAGAAGGAACGATTCAGATCTTCCTCGGCGACGAGACGGAAGATCATATCACGCACGTCGTGACGGAGCCGACTTATGTCTGGCGTTATCAGGACAGTGAGGGAGAAGATTCGGTTCTGGAGATCGAATCGGCGGACGGACCCACGACCTTGATCCATTTGTAACGAGAACGACGGAGCGAAATACCGCGACGCTTCGGGATCCATCCATCCCGGAGCGTTTTGTTATGGGACACAATCGGCCGGATTTGATCGACGGGACTCAATCACCGCCTCCGCCTCCACCCCCGCCGTCTCCGCCTCCGCCGCCATCACACCCTCCGCCTCCGCCGCTATCGCCGCCGAAGCTGCCGCCGCTGTCCCCGCCCCAGCCGCCTCCGCCGTCGTGACCACCCGCGCTGTGCCCGCCGTCAAATCCGCCGTGGTGGCTCGACCCGCCCCCGTCATGGTGTCCATGCGAAGAGTGGTGACTGGAGCTGCCTGCGTAAGAATTACCCGCATCCCCGGAGGACGAGCTGACATAAGAGTCGCCTCCGTCTCCTCCGCTTTCCGAGCCAGACCCTCGCCGTTCCTGCCGGCGCCGATCGTTCGGCTTCGGACTTTGCAGCGCGGACGCCACGAAAATCATCAGCGCGACGATCAAGATCACGATCACCAGTCCATCCATAAGCGCGTGTCTCCTTTGTTTTATACCTTCTACTCAGTGAGACACGGACCTCCAGGAATGGTTGCGCCAGCTTTTTTGTGGATTTTATGGGCTTGGCGACGGAGTCTCCAGCAGGGCTTCAATCTCTGCCTGCGCGGCCTGCGTCTCAAGGTCCGGGGATGATAGCCGGCGAAGGCTCCAGCGCACTGTCTGCGCGTGGCGGTCGCCCTTTCGGAAGAGATACAGCGGCGAAAGGAGCTCCATTTCGTCGTAAACCCCGCCTCCGCCGCCTTGGTTGTAGAAGCAGGCGGGAAAGCCCGCACCATCCGCGCCGTCGGGATAGGGGCTGAAACGGACGTTCTGGATCGGGGAGCGCATCAGGAACGCGGTCCCGTCTTTGACGCTCACCAGGGCGGCGATTGGGGCGTCCACGCCGACTTTGTAGGATTTGGCGGGGACGGGCTTCAGGCGCAGCAGGGTTGGGGATAGCGTCGTGGCGGCGTCGGCGTATTCCGGGGCGGGACCGCCGAAGAACCAGTAGAAGCCGTTGTGGTAAGCGCTTCGATCGCTCATCGGCAGGAAGACGGCGTCCGGGTAGGCGATCTGCGTGTTCTGCCAGATGCTGATGCGCCGGGCCTCCCCCTTCACTTTCTCCAAGGTTTGGGTGATCTTCAATTCGCCGACCGCCGTCCAATCGAAGTCCAGCGTCAGACGCGTTCCCCAGCCTTCCCAAACGGGGCCGGTCAGCCGCAGATGGTCCGATTCCGCTTTGGCGGCGAGGGGAGCGCCGTCCCACGAGGGATGCGGCGGGTACAGGTCGCCGGCGAACAGGGGCCATTCGCTCTGGGGCGCGGGCCAGGTCTTAGCGCCGCCCCGGTTCTTGTAGCCGTTTCCTTGCAGTGGATCGGGCTCCGCGTTCCAAAGCACGTTCAGGCCGCCGACAAACCCATAACGCATGACGCGTCCCCACGCGGGCGCGATGATCGCCTCGGTTTTGCCGTCGCTCAGGCGGTAGGCGTCCTGTCCTTGCCATGTCGTCCGGGTCAGCGTCGCCGCCATGGCGGGAGTGGACAGGGGCAGGCCGCACAAGATCAGGAGCAGCGCCTTTGGAAGAATGTTCATTGGGATACCTGCTTTGCTATCGATGATCGTTCCGTTTTTAGAGCGTGTTAAGCGTAGTCAATTGGCTAATATATTACCCATAGTGCTATAAATCCGCGCAATTTCGCTTAAGATCGTATGGAAAATGGCAACAGTTCTCAGCCTGCAAAAGAAAATTCGGAAAATATTGCAATTATGTTCTTAGTATGTTACACTATTAACCAAGACGATTCAGAGCGTGAAAGATGCTTTGCGTACGACGTTTTGACGGTCCGGAAGAAAGAACGGTTATGACATCGCGTATCCTGGAACAGCGCGGCAGCCAAAGCGAAGAACTCTTTAAGGCGCTCGCCTCCGATACCCGGCTCAAGATCATCGATCTGCTGGCCGAGCGCGAGATGAATATCAACGAGCTGCGGCAGGCGCTGGGGATCGCCCCCCCGAGCGTCTCCAAGCACGTTCAGATCCTGGAGCAGGCGGGCCTGGTCACCAGTGAATATATGTCCGGGGAGCAGGGGACACAGAAGCGATGCAAGCTGCGCTATGACCGCCTGATCATCTCTCTGGACTCGATGGAGGTTCCGGACGGGCAGATCGAAGAGTCGGAGATGCCGATTGGAATGTATACATTCGCGCACCCGACCTCGACTTGCGGCATCGCCAGCCGGGAGAAAATGATCGGCTTCTACGATGAGCCGCAGTCATTCCTGCTGCCCGAGCGGGCGCAGGCGCAGATCTTGTGGATGGCGGAGGGGTTTGTCGAGTACGTGTTTCCCAACACCGTGCCCTCGACCATGGAGATCCAGCGCGTCGACCTGACCATGGAAATCTGCTCCGAGTGCCCGGACTATAACAACGATTACCCCTCCGACATCACGCTTTGGATCAACGGCGTGGAGATCGGCGATTGGACGTCGCCCGGCGATCTGGGCGGCAAGCGGGGACGTCTCAACCCGGCCTGGTGGAACGACCACGACACCCAGCACGGACTGCTCAAGGTGTGGTCGGTGGACAACCAGGGCTCCTCGGTGGACGGAATGGCGGTCTCGGATAAGTCGATCAAGGAGCTGATGATCGGCCTGCGCCAGCCCGTCACGGTGCGCATCGGGATCAAGCCCGACGCCGAGCATGTCGGCGGCTTCAACCTGTTCGGACGCGGCTTCGGCAATTACGAGCAGGATCTGACGCTGCGCCTGCATTACAAACCGAAGGAAGCGCTCAAAGAAAAGAAGGCTATCAAAGAAGAGGAATCTCCCGCAAAGCAGTCGGGTGACGTAAAATGAAAGGAGTGAGATGATTAATACAGAGCCAAGGCGCTCCGCGCCGCCCTGGGTCGCCGCCGCGGTCATTGTCGTTGCCCTTTTGGCGATCGTTCTCTATGCGGTCCATGTGCTGCGCCCTCAGGCGCCGAACAGCGATCTGAAGACGCCGAGTTCCTATCCCAAGCAAGGGGCCGCCCCATCTGCGCCCGTAGCTCATTGAGCTCGGAAAGGAGGCCGTTCCGCGCCGGAACGGATCTCATCCATGAAAATCTCGCCAAAAACCCTCCATGGTTTGACATGGATTGAGCCCATCATTACTGTTGCTTCCGTTGCGATCTTTACAAAGCGTCCGGTCGCCATGGCGATGGCGCATCTGGGCCAGAGGTATCAATGAACACGCGTCCTTGGTCGCGGGGACTGCGGACGCTTTCAGCGTCCGCAGTCCTTTTTCTGGCGTCGATGTCTGCGCACGCGCAGACATTTCACGTGGACTTCTCAAAAGAAAGCGGCCCGCCGCTGCTCAAGACCAAGTTCGGCGTCTATCAAACGCCGTTCTTTTTTAAGACCAGCCCGCCGTCGGCGTTCGATATGACCGGACTGCTTCGAGAGGCGGGAGTTCAGGATCTGCGCTATGAGATGGCCTGGGGCAAGTCCGACGCCTACGCCTACGACCAGATCAGCGGCTCGGCGGCGGATCCACGGATCGACTTCTCGCGCCTCGATCCGTTTCTCGGGCAGCTCGCGCGCGCAGGCGTCACGCCCCTTCTGGCGATGACTTACGATCCGCTGCCCCTCAAGACGGGGACGGATTGGCAGCGCTGGAAGGATGCGCCGAGCGATCTGGCCGCCTGGGGCCAGATCAACCGTCGCTACGCGGAGCACTACCGGGGGCTGGGGCTGCGAGCGCCCTTTTACGAGATGTGGAACGAGCCTGACCTGCCCGGCGACGGCGGCAAAGTCTTCTTCAACGGCGGTCCGGAGGATTATGGCCGCGTGGCCCGCGCCGGCCTGGCGGGCGTTCACGCGGGCGATCCAGACGCGCACGCCGGCGGCCCGGCCATGGCGTACGATGCAGGCTACGCCCGGTCGATCCTCTCGGATCCCATCGACTTCATCTCCGTTCACGCCTACAACAACTTTCCCATCCAGGTCGGCGCCATCGCGCGGGGCGCGGTCAAAGACCGCCCGGACCTGCCGATCCTGCTGACCGAGTATGCGTCCTTTACGGAGTTCGGTCTCCAAAAGCCCAACAGCCGAAGCGTGGCCGCCGAACGCTTTTTCCGAGATGCCCGGGGCCTGCTGACGTATTCGGACACGCCGAAAGTCTACTGGGCGCAGTGGATCGACGACGACCTGGGCATGGTCACCCACGATCTGCACCGGAAAGCGCTCTTCCATGCATTCCAGATTTATCAGACGATGCTGCCCGTGGACCGCAGCCCGGTCAGCCCGGACGGGCGGGATGGAGTTGGGCTCCTGGCGGCCTCGGACGATCACAATGCTGGGGTGGTCCTCTGGAACGAGAATACGTCTCCCAAGACCGTCACGGCGATCCTGGACAAGCTTCCCTTTGCGAAGGGCGCGCTCCGCGTGTACCGAATCGACGCCGCCCATGCGAGTTATGTCGACGACCCCGCGCACGAAGCGCTGGCCGTCGAAACCACTCAGTCGCTCACGTCTTCAGGCGCGTCATGGACCGGGGAGATCCCCGGAGAAGGCGTCGTCTTCCTGCGAATTTCGGACGGCGCCGGTCAATCCCTGCTTCGCCCGGCGTCCCTCGGGACGTTCGTCAAAAGCCTGTACTGGTTCCCGGACCGGACGACCGATGGCTGGGCGGATTTTGACCCACAGACATCGATTGCGCGTCTGGGCATGGGCGGCCGCGCCATGGGGATCCAGCAGATCGGCGCCGTGATCGACCGGCCCGCTCCTCGGTGGCGCGTCCAGGTCCGCCGTCGCGGCCCGTTCGTCCCGCAGAGCGGCAACGCCTTATTCGCCTTGCGGCTGGATTACGGCTCAAAGCGCGGCGGCTACAGCAAAAGCATTCTGTGGCGCGACGACTCCCGCCAAACCGTCCGGACTTCGGCGTTTCCCTGGGGCCGGAAAACGACGACGCCAGACGTGCTGCATGTGGAGAAGGCCCTGCGTACGGGCAAGGCCTTCGAGATCAGTGTCGCCCGGGAAGCCCCAGCAGACTGGAGCCACCGCGTTCTGGTGACGCCGATTCTGGAGGACATGGGAGCCGGCTCGCAAGTCAGGATCATTTTGAAGGCGATGTGAGTGGCTCATCCGGATAGGTTTGTGTTCGGCAATTTTCACCAGGTGGCATGCCACCCAATAACACGATGCTGGCGTTTACAGGGCGCCTATCCATTCGCCATAATTGCCTGCACGGCGTCGGCGGGGCCGCAGAGGATGATTTCGTCGCCGGTCTGGAGGGCGTCACCGAGGTCGGAGGGTGGCTGGATCGTTCCTCCGTGGGCGCGAAAGGCGAGGATGCGGACGCCGCGCGCGCGCCATTCGTGGACGTCGGAGGCGGCGAGCGGATTGGCGACGGTGTAGCGGCAGGCGATGAGTTCGAGCGAGCCGACGTGCAGGGGGCGCAGAGCGCGCTCGTCGGTGGCGGCGCCGACAAACGCGCCGACCGCGCACTGCGAGGCGCTGAGCGCCTGATCGATCGCGAAGGCTTCGGTGAGCCGCTCGGCGAGGGCGTCGTCGAACACGCGGGCGATGATCGTGGCGTCGGGGTTGACGCGGCGCACGTGCAGACACGCCTGGATATTGGCGAGGTCGTCATTGGTGCAGCCAAGAAAGGCGGCGGCCTCGCGCACGGAGGCGCGCTCCAGGTTTTCCGGCAGGCGGGCGTCGCCGGTCAGCACCGGCGCCAGGGACCGGACGGCTTCCGCGAACCGGGCGTTCGCCGCCATCTCCAGCACGACTACCTCCATGCCCTGCTCCGTCAGCAGCCGCGCCACGCGGTAGCCGAGATTTCCCAGACCCGCCAGCACCACGTGCCCGCTCATCCGGCCGGCGCGCCGGCCCATCGTCTCGTCCAGTCGCTCCGCCGTGGCGAGCGCCGCCAGATAGGAAAAGAGGATGCCGAGCAGGGCGCCGCCGCTCAGCATCACGACACAGCCGAAGAGCTTCAGCCAGTCCGGCCCGTCTTTGAGGCTGATATCGCCGTACCCCGTGGTGGTCGCCGTGGTGATCACGAAGTAAATGGCGTCGACCGGACGCAGATGCAGCGCGTGTGAGAAGACCGCGATGGAGAGGAGCAGCACCGCGCTGAGCGAAGCGGCGACCACGGGCAGCAGCGTGCGACGCCGAAGATGCGGGACACGCGCGGCCGGGCGCGCGGCGCGCCGGCGTTTGTGTTTGCCGTCGCGCAGCCAGCCGGCGTTGCGGCAGATCACACGCAGCACGTGGGAGAGGGGGCCGCCGACCAGCACGGATTCGCCTTCGGCCAGCGGCGCGTCCACGCCCGTTCCCAGCACCGGCCGCCAATCGCTTGCGTCCGCCGCCGCCCGGCCCAGCACGCCGCAGCCGAAGCGAGATTTGACCTGCGCGGGCGTGCATCCCAGCAGCGGCGAGCCGGCGCGCACGGCCAGACGGCAGACCGGGACCTCGCTGTCGCCCAGCCGCAGGGTTTCCAAAACCTCGTCCCCGCAGGCGGCGGCGATAAACGCGGGCGCCGCCAGCGCGGACATACTGTACGCGCGCCGGATATTCAGCCCCTGCTCCAGTTGATCCGCGAGCCCCGGGTCGAAGGTACGCAGCACCACCGGAAGATCCGGCGCGGCGGTGTGCGCCGCCACCGCCGCGCGCAGATTGTCCAGATCGTCATCGCCCAGCGCCAGCAGACACGTCGCCTCCGCCGCGCCCGCGTCCAGGAGCCGGCGGATATCCTCATCGGCGTGCGACTCCAGCACCCGCGTGTCCGGCGGCAGCAGGCGCACAAACGCCTCCGAATCGCCCGGACGCCGCAGCACCACCACCTCGGCGTTCAACACCGCGAGCGCCCGCGCCACCCGCACCGCCAATCGACTAATCCCGCAGATGACAAACCGTTTGCCCTGAAGCATGGAAGCATATTCGGCTTGCCGCCGCCGCTTCCCTGCGTCGGAATATTTTCGGGGTGATGCCGGCCCTTGTTAAACGCGGGGGCTTTCTGCCCCACAGCTGAAGCAATGGGCTATACAGAGGGAAGTCAGCTGAAGCAGACTCTCGGAGGGTGGCAACCGCCTCTCTTCTCTTTAGTCTACTTTAGCTGGCTTACCCCTGACTAGACCATTGCTTCAGCTGTGGGAACGGGAGCGGCAAAGCGATTGCAACTCCTATTCGCGGTAGCGCCATATAATTTTCCCAATCCGCCAACCAAACGCCCGCTTTCGGATACTATCCCTTTGAGGAACCCAATGATGTCCAGGGACGCGGACGAACGAGCGAAACAATTGGAGGCGCTGTATGCGGAGTACGGAGGCCGGATCTATCGATTTTGCCATCGACTGAGCGGGAATCCGTCCGACGCCGAGGATCTGACGCAAGAGGTGTTTCTGGCGGCGTATCGCGGCATGGAGGGTTTTCAGGGCCGGGCGTCCGTGCAGACCTGGCTCTTTCGCATCGCGGTCTTCCGATGGCGGGCGATGCGCCGGACGGAATTGCCGTCTCTTGGGGAAGAAAACTGGACCGAGGCGAGCGCGCCGGATCCGGCGATCGCGGGGACCGATCGAATCTCGATGGACGGCGCGATGGCCTCCATCCCTTCGCTCTTCCGCGAGGCGTTTCTGCTGGTGAAGCTGGAAGGATTGACCTGCCGCGAAGCGGCCGAGGCGCTGGGCGTTCCGCAAGGGACCGTGAAGTTTCGTGTCTACCGCGCGACCCACTTGCTGCGGGGGCTGCTGCGCGCGGAGGGGTGGGAGCCGGGCCTGACGGCGCGCCCTGCGGGAAAGGAGACATGCGATGAAGTGTGAGGATGCGCTGCGCGAACTCAGCGTCACGCCCGCCGGTTCGCCGGCGAATATCTTGGGATGGCGCGTGCGCCGGCATCTTCGCGGCTGCCCCGTCTGTACGAACGAATGGAGGGAAATGAACCGTTTGGAGCACGCGGCGCGGGGATGGCGCGCGGACGCGCCGCCGGCGGATCTGGGGGAGCGCATCCTTGCCGCCGCGAGGCGCACAGAGGCCGCTCCGCCTCTCAGTCTGCCCGAAGCGCCCAAGCGCCGGCAGTCGTGGACGAATCGACACACGGAGAGCGGGGCGCCGCTCCGGGAGAACCACAAAATGCAGCGCAGACTCTTTCTCACAATCGCCGTCGCCGCCGGAGCGAGCTTCATCTTCGGACTCTACAGCCATCCCATCGTGGCGGATGCTCAGATCATACGGCGCATGGACGCCGCCGTCGCCAAGGTTCGGAACGCGCATGTCGTGATCTGGACGACTGATTATACTACGGACAACGGCGCGGTCGCCCACCATTTCGAGACACTGCAAAAGACCGAGGAATCCTGGTATCAAGATGGGAAGACCCGCAAGGAGGGGCTATGGGGCTCCCGGCTGATCGTCGGCGCCACCGAATCCGTAACGGACGCGCAGGGAAATAAGACGCTTCGGACGCCCGGGCTTTACTACCGGTATGACCCCAAGGCCGGAAAGGTGAGGGCCGTTCCGGAGCTGGGCCTCCAGTGGTCGCGCTTTACCCTGGACGAAGTGGCGGGAAATTTGATGTCGCGACCGCCGAGCGCCATGGAGACGCTGAGCGTCGATACCCTGAACGGTCGGACGACGCGGGAGATCTCCATTGCGACTTCCCGCGATTCCGCATCGATGAACCATCACCCAGCAGACGGTGACCGGCGCACGCTTTGCTGGGTGGACGTAGATACCGGCCTGCCCGAACGGATCCTGGACGAACAGTACGCCGGCGCGGCCTGGCGCGGGAAGTCAAAGATCGAATTGGAGTTCAATCAAAATCTGGATCCCGCGCTCTTCGATCCGTCGACTCTGAGTCGATAACTCGGGATGGATTGGAATCCGCACACTCATGGTATACTATCGCCATATTGTGAAATAATTCACAATATGGCGACCCCGGACGTAAGACGTAACCGGAAGGAGCGTGCGTGCGATGATGGACGTAGCAGTGATCGGCGGCGGCGTCGCCGGCATGGCGGCCGCCGCACGGCTCCAGGCGATGGGCTTCTCGACGACCGTCTTCGAAGCGCATGGCAAGCCGGGAGGGTGCGCGGGCTATTTCCGCCGCGATGGATTTTCGTTCGATGTGGGCGCGACGACGCTCGTGGATTTCGGCAGCGAGGGGCTGGGAGGCGAACTGCTTGCGCGAATTGGGCTTGCGCCGTTCGATGGGGATGTGCTGCCTGGGTATGTGGCGTGGCTGCCGGACCGGACCGTGACGCTGCATCGCGATTCCCGCCTGTGGGCTCATGAGCGGCTGCGTGCTTTAGGCGACACGGACGTGCATCGCCGCTTTTGGGCATTTTTAGACCGCCTGGTCTGCGTCTTCTGGGCGGCGAGCCGCAATGGTGCGCGGCTGCCGCTGCGTAATGTCCACGATGTCGTGACGGCGGTCCGAAGCACCGGGCTTCGCAACGTCCCCATGGCGCGCCATCTTGGCCGGACGATGGGCGATGCGCTGCGCGCTTACGGGCTGCGGGAGGATCGAGCGCTTGTCGGTCTTCTCTCCATGTTGATTGAGGATACCGTCCACAGTACGATCGACAACGCACCACTGATCAACGCCGCGCTCGGCGTGACGATACGCGGCGCGGGCTTGACGCGCGCCCGAGGCGGAATGGGCGGCTTCTGGACGCGCTTTTTGAAGCGCTACGGCAGCCTTGGCGGCGAATTTCGGGGTGGCTGCTGCGTGGAGCGAATTCAGCGTCGGGGAGACGCTTTTCTGATCGAGACGCGGACCGAGACCTACGAAGCGCGCCGAATCGTCTGCGCCGTTCCCGCCGCGCTCGCGGCGCGGCTGGGACCGTGTGAAGTCACACGCGCCCTGGCGCCCTATCTCGAACGTGACGCCGGGGCGCACGGAGGCGCGGTCGCTCTGTATTTGGGGGTTCCGGAGGCGCAGCTCGCAAACCAGGAATTCACGCACCATCAATTGCTGCACGACTATTCTGGTAAACTCGGCAACGGAAACAATATGTTTATTTCCGTATCGGCTCCGGGGGATATGGAAAGCGCGCCGATGGGATGTCAGGCCGTCATGATTTCGACGCACTGCGATCTGGAGGAGTGGAGCGGCCTTTGCCCGGAGGATTATCAGCGGCGCAAGACGGAAACTGGCGAGACGCTGCTCTCGCTCGCCCGCAGGGTCTATCCCAATCTGGGTGAGCAGGCGCGAATAATGGAAATTGGAACGCCTCGGACATTCGCGCGCTTCACGCGCCGCCCTCAAGGCTCCGTCGGCGGGTTTCGTCTGTCGCGCGCCAACGCCAATCAAAACGCGATTCCCCACGATCTTGGCGCGTCCGGCTATCGGCTTGTGGGAGACACGACATGGCCGGGATTGGGAACGGTTGCTTGTCTGCTGGGCGCGAAGATCGTGGCGGACGACATCGCGGCGCAGCTGCATTCGAAACGCCGCCCGACCAATGCTACGACCGCTCAGGAGGAACTCCATGGAGACGCACACTCTTCCCTCGCCCCCGATACCACGGCTTGAAGATTTGGGTCTGGACCTTCTGACAACGTCAGCGCGCCAGCGCGCCGTGGCGCTCGCGCGTCCTTTAATCGGCGTGCTTGTGTACGCCATCGCCGTTCAGTTTGGCTTGTGGTATGTGACACCGCTGATCGTCTTCTGGATCTTTGTCGCCGTCGTCACCGTGACGCACGATGTTGTGCACGGCGGCATCGGGCTGAGTGCGCGCCAGACGGATCTCTGGCTGTTCCTGCTCGGCGCCGTGCTGCTGGAAAGCGGCCACGCCTATCGCCTCACGCACCACCAGCACCACCGGGTCTTTCCCGGTCCTGACGATCCCGAAGGCGATCCGGCTCGTCTGACATTCTGGGGATCCGTCCTGCAAGGGCCGTTCTTCCTGCCCAAACTCTGGCTATGGTCTCTGCGCCGTACACGGGATCGTCAAGCCCAGCGCCGGTGGCTGATCGCGGAAGCTGGCGTGCATATCGCCGTCATCGCCGCGAGCCTTCTGCTATGGAAGACCGCACCTGCGCTGCTCGCTTATGTAGTGATGGTCGTTTGCGGCAGCTGGGTCTATCCCCTGCTCACCGTACACTTGCCGCATCGCGATTACGGCGAAACGCCGCTGACCCAAACCCGGACACTGCGCGGCCGGATCATACCCGCGATCTTCCTGGAGCTGACCTACCATCTGGAGCATCATCTTTATCCACAAGTCCCCAGCCACCATCTTGCCCGGCTCGTGCAGCGCCTGGATCCCTTCTTTCGTGAAGCGGGCGTGGAGGTCTGGCGCGTGCCGTAGATGAGAACAAGAAAAAAGAATGTCGAACTTTCGGCGCGGCTTTTTCGTTATTGGAGTATAGACGGGTCTGCGAATGGGACGTCTGCAATGAAATGCGTGCCCCTGTCGGCCATAGATGAGGAAGTCAAAGCCAATGAATGAATTTTTTCGCCGCAATGCGCTCTGGGTGATCCTGGCGGTGGGGATCGCCGGATGGTTTGTCGCCGGGTCCGTGGCGAAGTCGGCGCCGCGCGCGATTCCGCCGACGCCGCAAAATCTGATCCAGGCGGCGCCGAAGCCGCCGGCGGGCCAGGAGATCGCCACGCTCGCCGCCGGATGTTTCTGGTCGAACCAGGCGATGTATCAGAAGCTGAAGGGCGTCTCGAAGGTCGAACCTGGCTACGCGGGCGGCCATACGCCCAATCCGACCTACGATGAGGTCTGCACCGATCAGACCGGCTACGCCGAGAGTGTGCAGATCACCTTCGATCCAAAGGTCATCTCGTACCACGATCTGCTCACCGTCTTCTTCGGCGCGCACGATCCGACGACTCTGAATCGCCAGGGACCCGACGAGGGGACGCAGTACCGCTCGGCGATCTTCTATCAGACGCCCGAGCAGAAAGCGACGGCCCTGCAAGTCAAGGCCGAATATCAGAAATCGCATCCCAGCATGGCGCCGATCGTGACGCAGATTGGGCCGTTCACTAACTTCTACCGGGCCGAATCGTATCACTACGACTACTACGCCAAGCATCCGGATCAGCCGTACTGCGCGGCCGTCGTCGCCCCTGAGATTGCGCGCTTCGAAGAGCGCTTCCATTCGCGGCTCAAGTAAATTTCGCGCGAGATCAAAGGAAAAATCCCGGCGGGCATATGTCCTTCGGGATTTTTATTTGCTCCACCCTACGCTGGGATCGAACTCGCCATGCTCCACGAAATAGCGTGCGATCTTGAGCACTTTTTCAATCTCGTAGCAGACATGCTTTTCCTCGGGATAAAACCCTTGATCGCTCGTCCATACGGGGATCTCGTGAGTGCTCCGCGTGTCGTCATAATAGCTCCAGAACGCATTGTCATCCAACGTCCCATTGAGCGAATAGGCGCCGTCGCCACCCACCACGGAAAGCCATGCATCCTCCGAATCCTCTCCAGGCAGCTTTAGGAAAATGAACGGACGGCGAAATCGATCCAGCTGGCGAATACTGTTTTCAATATCCTCCCAGCTCGGTTCGGAGATCTCTTGGCTTTCCCAATGACGTCCCTGCTCGTCGTAAACAGTGATATCCAGCACCCTGATCCGTGAGTTATCCATTTTTTCTTTCACTTGACGCTGCTGGCGTCCCACACGAATTTTCCATCGGGAGTGATGGCGACGGCGTCCACGGGCAGCGTTGTTTTGAAAACGAGGGCCGGGATGATCATGGCGTGCTTCAGCGCTGGCTTCAGCGCGGCGTAGGCGATGGGGAGGAGGGCTCCCGCGCCGAGCGCGGCGATTACGGCGTACTTAAGGGGCCGTTTTAGCATGGATCTATTGTACGCCATCTTTCAAAGATTCGACGTCTGGGAACCGCAGGCAAAAAAGACTGCGTTATGATGGAGAGCCGCGGCGAACGCGGGGCGTGTTATTGCGCGTAGAGAGGGTATCAGCCGTCTCTTTTCGGGACGAAACGCCGGGACACCAGAAATATGCCGTTCACACTCTTTCAAAATCATCGCAAGAAGCTGCTCGCGGAGCCGTTTCCCGCCGAATGGGTGGGTTTTCTCCAGCGCAACGTCTGGCATTACCATACGCTGAGCGACCCCGAGCGGGCTTCGCTGCACGATATTCTGCGGGTGATCGTGGACGAAAAGAACTGGGAAGGCTGCAAGGGGCTGGTGATGACGCCCGAGATCCAGGTGACGATCGCGGCCCAGGCGGCGCTCTTGCTGCTGGGGGCGGAGCATGATTACTTTGCGAATGTCGAGGCGGTGCTCGTCTATCCTTACGATTATGTCGTGACCGAGCAGAAGGTCGGGCCGGGGCGAGTGGTGAGCGAGGAGCCGAGCTACCGGCTGGGCGAGGCGTGGAGCCAGGGGCCGGTGATTGTGTCCTGGCCGGAGGCGCTTTCGGGCGGGCGGATCGGCGGCGACGGGCGCAATGTCGTGCTGCATGAGTTCGCCCATAAGCTGGACTTCCGGGACGGCCGCGCGGACGGCGTTCCGAAGCTGCGCGGGCGGGAAGCGCATGAGCGCTGGTCGGAGGTGATGAGCGCGGAGTTCCAGCATCTCGTCAACGCCGCGCATGAGGGCGTTCCCACGCTGCTCAATCAATACGGCGCGACGAACCCCGCCGAGTTTTTCGCCGTCGCGACGGAATGCTTCTTCGAGCAGCCGCGCGAGATGCGTCACTTCCATCCGCAGCTCTACGTAGTCTTTCAGGACTTCTACGGACAGGACCCCGCCGTGCGTGTCGAAGCCTTCGCGCGGGCGCGCGCCGGATATCCCGCTACGTAACGCGCTCGCCGGAGAGGAGCCGCGCTTCGAATTGGTCTGGCGGCAGCGGGCGGCTGAACAGGTAGCCCTGCACGATCTCGCAGCCCAAATCCTTGAGGCACTGGCTTTGCGATTCTGTTTCGACGCCCTCCGCCACGACGGTCAGCTCCAATGCTCGCCCCAGGCCGATCAGCGTCTCCACCAACGCGCGGTCCGTCCGGTCTTCGGCGACGCGCAAGACGAATGATCGGTCGATTTTCAGCACATCCAGTGGGAAGTCACGCAGGTACGCCAGCGATGAGTACCCCATCCCGAAGTCGTCCACCGACAGCTCCACTCCCAGCGCTTTCATGCCGTGCATGGTCTGCACGGACTGCGCCCGGTTGTGCATCAGCATCCCCTCCGTCAGCTCCAGTCCCAGCAGCGATGCGTCCAGCCCATGCGCGGCGAGGGTTTCCTGTACGCGCCGTGTCAGCGTTTCCTGAGCGAATTGGCGGGCGGAGACGTTGACGGCGATTCGCACCGGACGTTTCGCGTCGCTCCAGATCGCCGCCTGGCGGCACGCTTCCCCCAGAACCCAATCGCCGATCGATACGATCAGGCCCGTTTCCTCCGCGAGCGGGATAAAGCGGTCCGGAGGAATCAGGCCGTGCTGTGGGTGACGCCAGCGCACGAGGGCCTCCGCGCCCGTGATCTCTCCGGTTGTCAGGGAAATCTGCGGCTGGTAGTACAGGATCAGCTCGCCTCGCTCGGGGGCAAGACGCAGGTCGTGCTCCATCCGCAGGCGTTCCGATGCGCTCTCGTTCATGCTTTCGGCGTAGAACTGGAACCCGGACCGGCCCTCTTTTTTCGCGCGGAACATGGCGGTGTCGGCGTTGCGCACGAGGATGGAGACATCGCGCCCATCCTCGGGATAGACGCTGATGCCCAGGGAGGCGCCGACGAAAAACTCATGCCCGTCGACCTGGAACGACTCGGCCAGAACGCCGATGGCGCGCGATGCGATCACGGAGGCGTCCTCGGAGTGCGCCAGGCCGCGCAGGAGAAAGGTGAATTCGTCGCCTCCCATGCGCGCCAGGGTGTCCTCGCCGCGCAGACAGGTCGAGAGCCGCTGCGCCACCTGCTTGAGCACGGCGTCGCCGGTCTGATGTCCAAGGCTGTCGTTGATCTGCTTGAACCGATCCAGGTCCAGAAATAAGACGCCGAGCTTTTCCTGACGGCGCTCGGCGGCGGCAAGGCTCTGCTCCAGCCGGTCCATGAACAGCGTTCGGTTGGGCAAGTCGGTCAGATTGTCATGATACGCCTGCCAGCGGATCCGCTCCTCGGACTGGCGCCGGTCCGTGATATCGATCGCGACGCCGATAATGCCGGTGATCTCCCCCGCGTCCCCGTGCATCGGCGTAATATGCGTGTCGAATGTGGACCCTCTCAGCTCAGCTTCCCAGTGCTGCGCTTCGTTGCGCAGGGCTCGCTCGATCGGCTCCGTGACATTGGGAGAGTCGCCGTAGATTTCGAACACCGAGCGGCCGACGGCCTCGCCGGGACGAAGCCCGAGCGCCTTCAGTCCGCGCCCGTCCGAAAACGTGAAGACGCCTTTGGCGTCCATGGCGAAGACAACGACCGGAGCGTTGGTGATAATCGTCCGGAAATGCTCCTCGGAGCGCCGCAGGGCCGACACCGCGTGCCTGCGCTCCCGAACGAGGGTGGCGAGCAGCAGGATCGGCGCCGCAATCGCGGCGAGAAACGCCTGGAGCGAGACGACATTCTCCGCGGGAGACTGCGTCACGAACGGCCCCAGCCCGCGCGCCGCGCCCCACACCGAGCAGAGCGAAACCATCATCAGCGCCGTCGTCGCCCCCACCGGACCAAAGCGCACCGCCGCCAGAATCAGAAACGGCAGCGGCTCATAGAGCATGGCCGGCAGGTTTCCCGATCCGGCGGTCCGGCCTTCAAAGACGATCACGCATACGGCGATGAGGCACGCCGCGAGTAGAATGCCCTCCCGAATGCGTTTCGGATTGATATCGCCGCGCCAGGTCCGCTCCGGCCCCAGCCAGAGCACCAGCAGCGGCACAAACAGCGCCAGGCTCAGCACGTTCGTCAGCGAGAGCAGCCCCCAAAACATGATGGCGTCCGCCGCGCTCGACCATGCGTGCCCCGGCGTCGCCATGGCCCGCGAGATCGGAATGGTCGCCGCGCGCGACAGCGGGACACAGATCACCGCCACGATGAAGAATGTGGAGACGCCGCGCACGCTGTTGAAATTTCGCCGAAAGCCGATCCGCTGCAAGACGGTCGCGATCAATAGCGCCTGGGCGGCGTCTGTTGCGAATAAGATAATTCGATGCGGCACGGCGAAGTGCGTGGGGGAGAGGGCTTGCGCGAGCAGCGCGGCGAGAACGCAGAGGGGCCAGTTTGCGGATTTTGTCAGCAGCAGGGCGGACAGCAGGACGGCGCTCGCAGGCCACAGCACCGACGGCCCCGAGACCCCGGACGGCAGCGTCACCCATTGCAGCGCAATGCCCACACGTGTCGCGACGAAGTAGGCCGCAAAGACCAGACCTGCTAAGCGCAGACGGCGAGACCAATCTATTCGATCACCGGCGCGTCCCATGGCAGCGATTCATCGCCCTTCATCGGAGAGAATAAGAGATAATCCCCAACATTACGACTGTTGGAACGCTGGACACGCGTAGATTAACCAGATCGTAATATATTTCCTCCGGCCTCCCAGACAAAAGAGCGCTCCCGGCGCGGGAACGCTCTTTTCGCGGCGCAAACGGCGATCTTAGATCTGGATCATGCCGCCGTCGACGAACAGTTCGACGCCGTTGACGAAGCTGCTGTCGTCGGACGCCAGGAAGACGACTGTTTTGGCGATTTCGTCCGGAGCGCCGACCCGGCCCAGCGGGATGTTGGCGGCTTGCCCGTCGACAAATCCCTGAAGCTGCTCGGCGGTCAGGCCGAGATTGTTGTAGGCCGGTGTGGGCACGACGCCGGGGCTGACGACGTTGACGCGGATTTTGCGCTCGCGCAGATCGTTGGCCCAGCTGCGCGCGAACGAGCGCACGGCCGCCTTGGTCGCGGCGTAGACGCTGAACGCGGGCAGGCCCTTGCTGGAGACGATCGAGGCGTTCAGAACGATGGCCGCGCCGTCCGGCAGCAGCGGCAGCGCCTTCTGCACCGTAAAGAGCAGGCCCTTCACGTTGGTGTTGAACGTCTTGTCAAAGTGCTCCTCGGTGATCGATCCCAGCGGGACGAGCGAGCCGACGCCGGCGTTGGCGAAGAGGATATCGAGCTTGCCCTTTTCTTTCTCGATCACCGAATATAACCGATCGATATCGTCCAGATTGGAAGCGTCCGCCTGCACGGCGGTCACATTCTTACCGATTGTCTGCACGGCGGCGTCCAGCTCGGCCTGGCGGCGTCCAGTGATGAACACATACGCGCCCTCCGCGACAAAGCGCTGCGCGGTGGCGAGGCCGATGCCGCTGCTTCCGCCGGTGATGAGCGCGATCTTACCTTCAAGCTTCGTGGACATGAGGATTCTCCTTGAGCGAACGATATATTTACTTATCGGTACATATATACCGTCTCTTGACGGATCTTGTCAATAGTTATATACTTATTGGTATGGAAATTAAAGAAAATTCTTCGGCCCGGGGGCGTCCCCGCGCTTTCGACGCCGATCGCGCGCTCGATCTCGCCCTTCAAGTCTTCTGGCGCAAGGGGTATGAGGGAGCGTCGCTGTCGGATCTGACTCAGGCCATGGGCATCAACCGGCCCAGTCTGTACGCGGCGTTCGGGAATAAAGAAGAGCTGTTTCGCAAGGCGCTGGACCGTTACAACCAGGGGCCGGCGTCCTATGCCTGCGATGCGCTGAATGAGCCGACGGCGCGGGGGGCGGTGGAGAAGCTGCTGGCGGGCGTCGTGAACCTGCTGACCTCGCCCGAAAATCCGTGCGGATGCCTGCTGGTGCAGGGGGCGCTCGTTTCCGGTGACGACGCGGACCCGATCCGGCGCAAGCTGATCGCCGAGCGCGCGTCGGGCGAGGCCCGGCTGCGCGAGCGTCTGGAGCGGGGCGTGGCGGAGGGCGATCTGCCGGCGGATGTCGACTGCGCCGATCTTGCCCGCTTCCTCTGCGCCGTCATTCAGGGGATGGATGTGCATGTGACCACGGGAACGAGCCGCGAGGAGCTATGGCGTATCGCGCAGATGGCGATGCGCGCATGGCCGGAGGCCGAGCCTGTCGCCGCTCCCGCAGGGTAGAATAGGCGGGGAGTTTTTCAATGGCCGACAAAGACACGCGCGAGGCGGTGCTGGACCTGGCGCAGCAATTCGTGCAGACACGCGGATACAACGGCTTTAGCTATCGGGATCTGGCCGAGCGCATTGGGATCCGGGCGCCGAGCATCCATTACTACTTTCCTTCCAAAACCGATCTGGGTCTCGCGATGGTTGCCCGCTACCAGGACCGATTTCTGAGCCATCTGTCGCGGATCGAGCGAGAAGAAAAGAATGATCCGAGGCGCTGCCTTCAGCGCTACGTGGATGTTTATCGCGATCTGATGGCGACCGGCGACCATCTCTGTCTTGGCGCGGCTCTGGCGGGGGAGCAGGAGTCGCTGCCGGAGGGGATCGCGCAGGCGGTCCGAGCGCTGTTTTCCGAGAACGTCGCCTGGCTGGAGAAAATCCTCGACGCCGGGCGGGCGCAGGGCCAGTTCGCGTTCCAGGGCAGCGCGGCCATAGCCGCCGAGGCGCTCTTTTCATCTATCGAAGGCGTGATGCTGGTGGCCCGCGCGTTCAACGATGTTCAGCGCTACGAAACCGCGACTCGCTGGCTCCTGGCCGGTCTTCGCCCCGAGCCGGCCGCCATCTGATGCGAATCTGTTTCTTATGATTGGTTGACAATTCTACCTATGTATAGGTAGAATTGATTTGTCTATCACTTGATAGACAAATCGTTCATTTCCGAAAGGTGGAAATCCATGACTGAGATTGCCGGAATTGTCGTACCCGACAGCAGGCTCGCGCGAGAAGCAACGGAGCTGATTCGCGATACGGAATCGACTCTTTTGTTCGATCACTCGCTGCGCGTCTATCTCTTTGGCGCTCTGCGCGGTCAGCGGCGGGGAATGGCTTACGATCCGGAACTTCTCTACCTGGGCGCCATGTTCCACGATATCGGTTTGACGCCCCAGTACAGCAGTCCCAATCATCGTTTCGAAATCGACGGCGCCAACACCGCGCGTGACTTTCTCCGGACGCGCGGCGTCTCCGAAGGCGAGATCGATCTGGTCTGGGATGCGATCGCGCTGCACACGACGCCGGAAATCCCCTGGTTCAAGCCGCCCGTCGTGGCGCTGGTGACGGCGGGAGTGGAGATGGATGTGCTGGGCCTCGGATTCGAGGAAGTGACCGAAAATGCGCGCGCATTGGTGCTGGCGGCGCATCCCCGCCCGAACTTCAAAGAGGGGATCATCCAGGCGTTCGCCGATGGGATCAAGCACAAACCCGAAACCGCGTTCGGCAACGTCAAAGCCGACGTTCTGGAGCGCAAGCTGCCGGGCTACGTCCGCCCGAACTTCTGCCGGATGATCGACGCGGCGGGGTGGCGGGAATAGAGGAGAAGCGGCGCGGGGCCGAGAACATCGGAGATTATGGCGATCACTCAGCTCAATGTCTCCGGCTATCGGTCCATTCGTGATATCAGCGTGGAGTTCCAGCGAATCAACGTCCTGGTGGGGCCGAATGGGTGCGGCAAGAGCAATCTCTATCAGTCCATGTATCTGCTGGCTTCCGCCGCCAATGGGCGTCTCGCGCGGGCGTTGGCCGACGAAGGCGGGATGCCGTCGGCGCTTTGGGCCGGCCCACGCTCCAAAGGCGTGGTGGACATGACGCTGGGATTTACCAGTGGCTCTCTCGTGTACGAGCTCACATGCGGGCTTGCGCCGCCGAATCTCGTGCCGCGTCCATACGATACCAGCATCGATCCGGAAACCGGCATGCCGTGCCTCTGGTTTGAACTGGATCCCCATATCAAATCAGAAAAGGTATGGTTCGTCGATCAAAAAAAGCGCACGCCGATGCTGGAGCGCGGCCCCGGATCGGTATGGCTGCGCGATGTTGAAGGCGCGCGCGCCCAATTTCCCATGGCGCTCTCCGCGTCGGAGTCCGTCCTATCGCAGCTGCGTGAACCGCATCGGTTTCCTCAGCTTTCGGCGCTGCATCAGGAGATGTGCAACTGGCGATTCTATCATGGCTTTCGCACGGATGCGCAAGCGCCTTTGAGGCATCCACAGATCGGCGTCTTTACGCCGATTCTCTCACATGACGGCTCGGATTTAGCCGCCGCGCTCGCCACCATTCTTTCCATCGATTCTGTGGATTTGATCGGCGCCGTGACGCAGGCGTTTCCAGGCGGCAGGCTGATGGTCAAAGTTCGCAAGGGCCGTTATAGCCTGACGCTTCACATGCCGGGCCTGGCCCGCCCTTTCGAAGCGAGCGAACTGAGCGACGGCACGATCCGCTATCTCTGCCTTCTGGCCGCCCTGCTGACTCCCAGACCTCCGGGCGTGCTCGCGCTGAACGAACCGGAAACCAGTCTTCATCCCGATCTATTGGAGCCGCTTGCCCATCTCATCGTGCGCGCTTCCCGCGACACGCAGCTCTGGATCACCACGCACTCCACGGCGCTTGCCGACCACATCGAACGCCTCTCCGGCGTCTCGCCGGTCCGTCTGGAGAAGGTCAACGGCGAGACGCAATTGGAGGGCGATCGATATCCCGAGTTTGTGGACCGGTATCGCCCGGACGATCGAGAAGATCGGCGCGCTTAGATCGGGGAAAGCTCCTGAAGCTTCGCCGCCGCGATTTCGGCGATCTTGGGACTGGCGCCGATCTGCTGCAAGAAGCCGAGCATGTCGATGACGTTGCGGCCTTCGAGGATTTGACCGTTGCGGATCAAGGCCGTACACATGCCGTCGATCCTTACCGCTTCATTCGACGCCGGAATCCCCTGGAATGGGCCGCTGTTCACGCCGGTCGCGACAAACCGGACGGCGACCTGGTCGCCGCTGGAGATGATGCTCAGCAGCTCGATGTGTAGGTCCGGAATGGCGGCGCAGAATGCGGCGTGGACTTGTTTCCAATGCTCGCGGCCGTAGGTTGGGACGCCGCCTTCCAGCATGCCGTAAGATACGCCGTCGGGCGCGAAGATCTCGTCGATCGTCTCCACTCGCTTGTCATTCCAGAGTTGTTCGAACCAGCGCCGTATCAGGGTTTCGTTGTCTTCCATTATTGCGTTCTCCATGGGGAATTGGCCGCCGGGCGGCGCGTTTGGGAATTTGGGAACGTGCATTGTCGAGCATCCCTACATTCCAAGCGTCCCTACGAGATTCCTGTCGGATTTCTGGGTAGATATGCCTGACGAGTAATATCGAAAGAGGCCCTGGAATGTCCAAAAAAGTCGCGGAAGTGTTTGTCGAATCCCTGATCGCTGCGGGAGTGAAACGGGTCTACGGTCTGGTGGGCGATTCACTCAACGCCATCACGGACAGTATCCGTGTTCACGATGAGATCGACTGGATTCATGTGCGGCATGAAGAAACGGCGGCGTTCGCGGCCGGGGCCGAGGCGCACTTGACGGGAACGCTCGCGGTCTGCGCGGGCAGCTGCGGCCCGGGCAACCTGCACCTGATCAACGGTCTCTACGACTGCCACCGCAGCCGCGTTCCGGTGCTGGCGATCGCGGCCCAGATCCCGAGCGCCGAGATTGGCTCGGGATATTTTCAGGAGACGCGCCCGGAGCATCTCTTCCGTGAGTGCAGCCACTACTGCGAAACGATCTCGAGCCCCGAGCAGATGCCGCGCATCCTCGACATCGCCATGCGCACGGCCCTCGCCAAGCGCGGCGTCGCGGTCGTGATCATTCCCGGCGACATCGCGATGAAGGACGCCGTTTCCGACGAAGCGGGCTTCTCCTGGGAAGCCGAACCATCCGTATTACGCCCCGCCGATTCCGTCCTGCAAAAGGCCGCCGAGATTCTCAATGATGCGAAGAAAGTCACCCTTCTGGGCGGCGCCGGCTGCGCGGCCGCGCACGCCGAGCTGCTGGAAGCCGCCGAGAAGCTCAAATCTCCCATCGTGCACGCCCTGCGCGGCAAGGAGTTCATCGAATACGACAACCCCTACGATGTCGGCATGACAGGCTTGCTCGGCTTTGAATCCGGCTACCACGCCATGATGGACAGCGATGTCCTCTTGATGCTCGGCACGGACTTTCCCTACACCCAGTTCTATCCGCCCAAGGCCAAAGTCATCCAGGTGGACCTTCGGGGCGAGCAGATCGGCCGCCGCCGCAAAGTCGACCTCGGCCTGGTGGGCGACGTCGGCGACACCCTTCGCGCCCTCACGCCTCTGCTCCACGCCAAGACGGACCGCGCGCATCTGGATTCCGCTCTGGCGCACTACCAGAAAGCGCGCAAGGGCCTCGACGATCTGGCGTCCGGCGAGCCCGGCCATAAGCCCATCCACCCACAGTTCGTCGCCAAAGCCATTGACGACGCCGCCGCGCCCGACGCCGTCTTCACCTGCGATGTCGGCACGCCCACGGTCTGGGCGGCGCGCTATCTCACGATGAACGGCCAGCGGCGCCTGATTGGCTCGTTCGTCCACGGCTCCATGGCGGGTGCGCTCCCGCAAGCCATCGGCGCGCAGTACGCCGCGCCGGGGCGCCAAATTATCACTCTCTCCGGCGACGGCGGCTTCGCCATGCTAATGGGCGACCTGCTTTCCCTGCGCCAGTTAAATTTGCCGATCAAAATTGTCGTCTTCAACAACGGCGCCCTCGCCTTTGTCGAACTGGAAATGAAAGCCGCCGGCATCCTCGACTTCGGCACGGACCTGAGCAACCCCGACTTCGCCAAAATGGCCGAAGCCATCGGCATCCGAGGCTTCCGCGCCGAATCCCCCGAACAAGTCCGCCCCATGCTCGCCGAAGCCCTCGCCCACAACGGCCCCGCGCTGGTGGACGTGGTCGTGAACCGCCAGGAACTCTCCATGCCGCCGTCGCTCCAGGCGGAGCAGGTCAAAGGGTTCAGCGTGTATATGGCGAAGGCGATTATGAATGGGCGAGGGGATGAGATCCTGGATCTGGCGAAGTCGAATTTGCTGCGATAGGTGTGTGGCTGGGATTAAGAGTCGCTGGCGGTTGAAACCGCCAGCGACTCTTATGCTGCGAATTCTCACGACCGCAAAATCTTCCTCTCCTCCAACTGCTGCGCCGCATTAAACAATCTTCGATACGCCAGCAGCGTAATCATCATACACCCCAGCGCGGTGGCGGCGGCGAGCATGAACATGACGACGATTTGATACTTGACAGCTTCGAGCGGGTCGGAGCCGGCGAGGATTTGGCCGGTCATCATGCCGGGGAGAGAGACGATGCCGACGACGACCATGCTGTTGATGGTGGGGATCATGCCTCGGCGGACGGCGTCGGCGAGCGGGCCGCGTGCGGCTTCCCAGGCGGAGGCGCCGTGGGCGAGCTCCATTTCGATGGTGTCGCGGTGGTCGGTGAGATCTCCGAGCAATTGATCGAGGGCGATCGAGACGCCGGTCAGGCTATTTCCCAGGATCATGCCGAGGAGGGGGATGACGTATTGGGGCCGGTACCAGGGGTGAATCTGGATGATGACGCCCGTCACGATGAAGCCGGTGATGATGCTGCTGGCGGTGAGCGTCAGGAAGGCGTCGAGCTGGACGCGGGCGTAGCGGCGTTTGGCGCGGCTGACGGAGGCGTGCGCGGCGAACCCGACCATAATCGCGATCAGGAGAAAGACCAGAACGGGGTGGTGGACCGCGAAGACGTATTTCAGGATGTAGCCGACGAGGAACAGCTGCGCGATGGTGCGCAGCGCGGCGACGGCGAGCTGCTTTTCGAGTTTCAAGCCGAAGAAAATGCTGACGAGGGCGCTGAACGCGACCAGCAAGGTGGCGATGAGGATCTGCGCGAGCGTGAGGTGCTGGATACTGTCCGTCATACCGTAGCCTCCGCGCGGGGCATGAGGAACTGCCGCGTGCACCATTCGGCCGCCAGTCGGGGATCGTGAGTGACCACCAGGGCGGCGAGGCCGTCGTCCTGCGCCAGGCGTCGGATCAGGCGCTCGACCAGTCCGACGGCGTCGGGATCGAGCGCGCTCGTCGGCTCATCCAGGCAGAGGACGGGCGGGTCCATAAGCAGCGCCCGGATCAGGCAGACGCGCTGCTGCTGTCCGATCGAAAGCGTTCGCGCGGCCTGCGTCAAACGGTCGGCGCCGACGGCCAGTTCCTCCATCAAATCACGCGCCCGCTGCTCCGGGTACGGCGTGGCGGCGGTTCGGTAGTGGAACGGCCGCCGCAGGTTTTCCTCGACGGTCAGGTCCAGCAGCGTCGGCCGCTGCGTCACCAGCGTCGCCTTGCGCCGGAACGCCGCCCAGCCCCACTCCTCCGGCGTGCGGCCCTGAAGCCGGATCGTCCCCGCAAGCGCCGGCTGGAGCGCCGTGACCGTCCGCAGCAGCGTCGTCTTGCCGCATCCTGACGGCCCGGTGATCGCCAGCAGTTCGCCGGGCGCCAGGTCCAGATGGAGATTGGTTTGCAGAGGAACATCGCCGGCGGCGATGGCGAGGCCTTGGATTTGCAGGAGGGCGTGAGTGGACTGCGTCGATGGAGGCATATGGGATTGTACCTGAGGAGGGTATGGCCCCGTTCATCCCTATTCCCCCGGCGCTTTAGCGCGCTTTCTCCTTTTTCCCAACAAGCTGCTTCGCAGGGGAAAAGGGGAGCCATGAACTTGCCCTGGTAGGATAGACACCTCGAAAAGCCTAATCTTAACATTAGGAAGCCATCTTAATGAATGCTTGATGGCGCGAGGAGTTTTATGACGAACCGTAAATCTTACACCGAAGAGTTCAAACGCGAGGCGATCCGCCTGGCCGAGGAGAAGGGCAATCTCAGCGGCGCAGCACGCGATTTGGGAATTGCCGAAAGCTTGATCGCCAAATGGAAGAAGAGCTTGGAGGTCCAGCCTGAGAATCCTTTCCCCGGCAAAGGTAATCCCTCCGATCCCGAACTCGCACAGCTCAAACGCGAAAACGCCCGCCTCAAAGAGGAGAATGAAATCCTAAAAAAAGCGGTCGGTATCTTCACGAACCGCCCGCAGTGAGATACCGATTCATTCAAGACTATGCGGGACGATTTTCCGTGCAGATGCTCTGTGAGGTCATGGAGCTCAAAACCAGAAGCTATTACGCATGGCGCTCTGAGAAACGCGCCGTGCGTCGCCATGAAAAACAAGAGCGAGACTTGGCGTTGGTGGACCAGATCCAGAAAGTACACCAGCAAAGCTACGACAGAAGCTATGGCAGCCCACGCATCCATTTAGAGCTGCGAGAGCAAGGGATTGCTTGTGGTCGCCATCGAGTGGCGCGCTTGATGCAGTCCCATCAGATTGTGGCGAAGAAGAGACGACGTTTCCGAGTGACAACCCAATCGGATCATGCGTTGCCCATCGCTCCCAATGTGCTGGATCGACAGTTCACGGTGGCGTCTCCCAATCAATGCTGGGTGGGCGACATCACGTATCTGTGGACGCGTGAAGGCTGGCTGTATTTGGCGGTCGTCCTGGACTTGTTCAGCCGCCGTGTGGTCGGCTGGTCGATGCAGGCGACGATGGAAACCCGCTTGGTCTGTGACGCTCTCGAAATGGCAATCCAGCGGTGCTGTCCGCAGGCGGGGCTTGTTTACCATAGCGATCGAGGTGGGCAATACGCCGGCCTCGTTTACCAAGACAAACTGAATTGCCACGGCATGGTGGCCAGCATGAGCCGTAAGGGCAACTGCTGGGACAATGCCGTGGCGGAGAGTTTTTTCTCGACGTTGAAGACCGAGATGCTGCCTGCGCAAGTATCTCGAATGCAGGTATTTCGTACTCGGCAGGTATTTCGTACTCGGGAGGAAGCGAAAGCTTGTGTGTTCGAGTATATTGAAGTCTGGTATAACCGCAAGCGTCGACATTCGACGCTTGGTTATATCAGCCCCGCTCAATTTGAACAGCGCCATTTTGAGCAACAGCAACAGCTCGCAAGAGCCGCTTAACGAAGTGTCTACAAAACCCGAGCAAGTCCACCACTCATTAAGTTCCATTCACTCTCGACAAGAATGTGTGAAGAGTGTTTTGGCGTTCGCAATATCAACTCCTCACGGTCATGTGACGAGTGAATGGACGGCAGTGACAAGCACCCCTTTTCCCCCGCGAAGCGGCTTGCTGGGAAAAAGGGGAAAAGCGCTTTAGCGCCGGGGGAATAGGGATGAATGGGGACCCGCCCCCTAAGAAACCCCGTAAGTCCGCAGCCAGTCCCGCAAGCTTGTGAACCCGTCTTCGGCTTCGATCGGCTTATAACTTGGGCGGTAGTCCGCGTAAAAGGCGTGGCCGGCTTCGGGATAGACGTGGATCCGTGACGGGCCGCCGGCGTCTTTGAGAATCTCCTGAACGGCGCTGACTTGATCCTGCGGAATCCCGGCGTCTTGTCCGCCGTACAGGCCCAGGACAGGCGCCTTGAGGTGGGCGGCGACATCGATCGGCTGCTGGGGATGCAGCGGGTCGGTCTTGCTGGCGAGCCTGCCGTACCAGGCGACGCCGGCTTGGATTCGATCCGTGTGGGCGGCGTAGAGCCAGGTGAGGCGGCCGCCCCAGCAGAAGCCGGTCACGGCGAGGCGCGCGGGATCGGCCAGGCCGGATTGCGTGGCCCAATCGAAGGCGGCGTCGATATCGGAGAGCACCTGGGCGTCCGGGACTTTGGAGACGACTTCCGTGAAGATCTGCTGATGGTCGGCGAGCTGGCTGACATCGCCCTGCCGGCCAAAGAAGTCGGGCGCGATGGCGAGGTACCCGAGCTTTGCAAGCCGCCGCGCGACATCCTTGATATGCTCGTGGACGGAGAAGATCTCATGGATCACAACGATGGTCGGGAGGCTTTGTCCGCCTTCGGGCGCGGCGTAATAGCCGTAGATCGCCCCGTCCGATGTGGGGATCTGAATATCTTCCGCGATCAGCCCTTCGGTGTCCGTGTGGATCGTGTTCGGGGCGATCGGCTGTACGGCCTGCGCGTATCCGTTGGCTGGTGACGCCATGTTGGTCTTCCCTCTTCTTCGGTGTATTGCCGGGCCGCCGGACGGTCAGCGCCCTGGCGGAGTGTGTACGACATCCGCCAGCGGCTTTCCTTCCACCAGCCGGCGCAGATTGTCGGTATTCCAATCTTCAGTCTTAGGCTGGCTTCCGGCGCTGCGCGAAGGCGTGAAATAACTCCGCGACAGATCCCAAAACGATCGCCGGCGATTTGGAGCGCGATTGACGCGGGCGGAGGAGCAGCCGCAGATCGCTTGCTGAGTTTTGAGAGTATGGACGAACGCTGTTTTATCGATCATTGTTTCCTCCTTCGCGTGAATGACGCCATCCGCGCCCCAATTGTTCGCGCCGCCCACATGAAAACGCAGCAAAGGCAGAGATCCCGCTGGGAATCCCTGCCTCAAGTCGTCTTGTGAGCGTTTTAATACCATTAATGATATGGTGAAACTGTCTTTATTATGACCGAGCAGGCAAAGAGAGTCAAGACTTCTCCCACAATTTCCATCCCGGCAATAAAAAAAGCGGCTCACCCCTCGGGCGACCGCTTCGTATTCTCGCTTATCAGCGCGAACGTGAATATAGTATTTCATATTTCTTGCCAAAATGCAATAGACAATCCATTGATCTTGAATTGAAGAGAATGACGTCTCAATAGGACTGATGAACGTGCAAACGTACGAAGATGCAATCGATTGATGTTAGTTTAGCTCGTTATCGACCAATCTTTATGTCTCTTAATTGTATCACAAAATAAAGAAAAAATCTCCCCTGCGCAGCGAGGCGGAGGGGAGATTGGGGAGTTCGGGCGTTATCGGGTGATGGCTTGCCGCCGACTCGCCGCCCACAGAAGAATGCTGAGGCTGGAGGCGAGGGTGAGGAAGATAACGCCGCCGCCGGGTTCCGGCACAGTCACATGGCTGCTGGCGAAGAGGCCGCGATAGACGCCCGCGCCGGTGTCCAGCGAGACGCTGAAGTAATTGTCCGGCGACATATTCGTGGTGAACTGGATTGCGCTGGGATCGCCGATGAAACTGGCGAACTTCAGGAAATCGAACTCATAAAGGCCGCTGTGGAAGCGGGATTGGAAGAAGCTCTGCGTGAATTGCAGGTCGATCACGCCGCCGGTATATGTGTAGCTGCCGTCGATATCGATCTGGTCGAAATCGTGGGGGCTGTTGATGACAAAACGAGTGACGCCGTTGTTTTCGATGTAATTACCCGTGATGTGGGTTGTTGTCGGATCGCCGGGCGCGAACGTCCCGCCGTCCTGCACGACCGACCCGTCGATTGTCCCGCCGCCGCCCAGGCCGCCCTTTTCCAGATAGAAAGTTCCGGAGCCGCTGCCCAGCGTAAGGCTCCCATTGATCTTGGTCTGCCCGCCTGTCTGAATCAGATCGCCGGTCACCACCACGCCGCCCCCGCTGTCCGTCGTGATCGAGCCGTCGTTGTAGACGAGCCCGCTGGTCGAGCTGAGTGTGACCACGCCCCCCTGAGACGCCGCGATGGCGCCGTGATTGTTGAGATCGCCTCCGGCCAGCAGATCCACCGTTCCGTACTGCGACGCCGAGACCGACCCTGCGGATTCGTTGGTGATGGCGCCGCTCGCGTTCACGGATACCTTCGTGCCCTGGATAGCGCTGACGGTGTTTGTATTGACGAAGTTACCGGTCGCGCTGGCGTCGATCTCCGCGCCGAACGAAGCCGTCATGGCTCCATTATTTTTGAGATCCCCGAATGATGAGAGCACCGTCGCGCCGCCAAACTTTGCGTTCACATCACCGTTATTCGTGATGTTCGCGGCGTAGACGAACGTGGTTCCCTGCTGCGTGCTCCCAAGCGCGGCGTCGTTGGTCAGCGAGCCGTTCAGCGATTCCATCGTGGTGACGCCGCCATACGTGCTGTCGATCGTCCCGGTATTATGGATATCCCCATTGACCGCGACGATCAGCGAGTTCTGCTGATCGGCGCCATACGCCGCGCCGATGTGCCCGGCGTTGTCCAGTCCGCCCCCCGCATCGATCTCAAAGCTGCTGACATAATTGGAGGTGATATTGCCGCCCGATTGATTGGCGATCCCGCCATTGATGGCCAGCACGCCCATATTATTATCGGCGGTGATCAAGCCGTTGTTAGTCAGGGAATTGATTGTGTAATTCCCGCCATACTGGATCTGATCCGTAGCGAGATTGACAAACACATCCTCCGGCGCCTGTGTCCCATCTCCGGGAACGATTCCCCCGCTCCAGCTGCCGGGATCGCCCCAGCTCGCGGATCCACTCCCCGTCCACGTGGCCGACGGAGCCGCGTAGCTTCCCGTGGCGGCCGGCAGCAGCAGAACCGCCGCCAGCGCCGCGATCCGCCCGCGCGAGCGCAGAAATGAGACATCGATGTGCTTCATGAAGAGGGTCTCCGAATGAACTTGAGAATGTAACCGCCCATCGGCGCGGCTCTAAGATGGTAATTCGCCCAGGCAGTTCATTATAACATAGGTCCGGCGCGGAGACCAATATCGAGTGTGGAAGATTACGCAACATCATCCGGCCATTGCGCGAAACGCTCGCAGCGTGGTACTCTATCAGCAAGGTTGCCGGCTTATCATGAAGAGCATCCTAACAACAGTAGTCGTTTTGGCTGGGATGTTTCTCGTAGTGATATCAATTCCCGTAGGAATGGCGATAAGCGCCACACGAGAGCAGAAGTGTAAACAAAATGTTCTTTTGCCGAAAACCATGAAACTTAAGCTTCTGAGAATCACTGCTGCATTAGCCATCCTCATTAATGGGTCTCTATTTTACGTTAACTTCATTTGGTATCATCCTCTATCCGTAGAGCAGGTCTTTTTGCATGCGGGTAGTATCTCATTTGTCACTCAAGGCACGAGTAGGGCGCCAGAAGATACAAATGTTGGAATGCCATCGGACGTAATCAAAAGCCTTCGAGCTCCTAATAAACTGATCGCTTCCTATATTCCTAAAGGCAAGCCGGATTGTTTTATTAAAATATGGTTCGATCCGGACTATCATCCGATGATTTACCGCTTTGCGTATTATTCCGATCAAGGGATTTTCGGACAGCCCCATCGAGGGACATTCGACAGAAGACCCGATTGGCATTATGCGCCAAAGCCATTGCGTGATTGGGTGGCGGCAAGCAAAATGGACTTTTCCCGGTAGGTATCGACACCGCGAAAAGTCTAATCTCTCAGCATGAGGTATTTTGAAGGATGAGCGTATGAAGCGTAAGGTCATTGCTATCGCCAGCGTGTTAATCCTGCTGGCGGGCATTGCCGCATATCATAATCGGCACCCACTGCAAAGTGCATTTCAGAACGCTGAATTGATCACTGTGGAGGGAGTGTTCCCTGATGATGGGCATTATCACCGGATTGTCTTATCTCGGACGAGCAACCCAGAAATGTTCGACCAATTTAAACATCTCAATGCGTCATACGATCATTCCGCAGGCAGTCGACTTGTGCAAAAATGTTGCTTGATTACAGCATATCGTGGTATGCCAGAGCATACCAGGCTGGAGGCGGAGGCGCTTTGCCAAGCATCAGTCGTTACGAGAGCTATTTATACTAACGGCAACGAAATCGGAGTGCGTGAACAGGGAGGAGAGTGGTTTTTCGCTCCGAAACCATTATCGACATTTCTTCAGCAGCAATTCTCGCTTTCGGAAACCAAGCCAGACAAGCCTCCCGTGATAGTTCACAGCTCTCCTCAATGGCGCCTCAAACAAGTGGATTAATGCGATACGAGCGAGCCAACCGTACTATTTAGCCGGACAATGCGCCTCTCAGCCTTCCTAAGTTCAAAGCAATTAAGTAAGGAATGATTAGGGAGCAGGAATAGGCTGTTTTGAAAATACCGCCGTATTATATTTCTAAAAATGCTGCTAGTTGGATGAATCATATCTCCATTGTGGATGCTGCTGTCTATGCAAACTTATTTTAGGCATACCCCACGGGATAGTAAAGGTCGGTGATCTTTATGGATAAATGGTATTACCAAATGGCTAAACCCTCAGTGATCGCGCTGGTCGCATGCATTAGTGTTGCGGCTTTGATCGGCTACATCGTCAACCATCCCTCAATTCCTCTTAAGGATGGATCGTTCGTATCGTCAAACGGCCAATATGGTGAGGAGAAAATCGATGCGGATGCGATCTATTTGTACGATCGTCATAAGCGACTTATCGTTTCAGACAGATCCCCCATTTGCCTCGCGAAATTCAATTTGGTGAAACGCTGGATGACGATCGAAGAAGTAAGGCAAATCCTCGGGTCACCCATCGGTGGCGACGAATCCAGGGAAGTTTGGTATGGCCCTGATGGAGCATTTGTGCTCATGTATTTTCACAATGGCGAAGTGAACCTGAAAGCTAGGAATTTTGATGGGGAACATGAAAGCCCAGATCGATGGAATCGTTTTTGGAGTAACACACATCAAGTAAATGGAAATTTTGGCGCTATCACAGGTTTATTGCCATCATAAATGATTTTTAGTGATTCGTTGTCGATACTTTAAATGGAGTATAGAGCGTGAAAATCACAACATGATCGGCGACGACTGACAGAGCGATAAAATTATTTGACATTTACGAGCGCATAAAATTCGAAAATACTCCAACAATTTACAGAAACGATGATACACTAACGCGTGATTGGGTGGCGGCAAGCAAAATGGACTTTTCCCGGTAGGTATCGACACCGCGAAAAGTCTAATCTCTCAGCATGAGGTATTTTGAAGGATGAGCGTATGAAGCGTAAGGTCATTGCTATCGTCAGTGTGTTAATCCTGCTGGCGGGCACTGTTGCATATCGTAATGGGCACCCACTGCAAAGTGCATTTCAGAACGCTGAATTGATCACTGTGGAGGGAGTGTTCCCTGATGATGGGCATTATCACCGGATTGTCTTATCTCGGACAAGTAATCCAGAAATGTTCGACCAATTTAAACATCTCAAATGGCCGCACGATCAATCCGCGAGAAGTCCAGGCATGCATAGATGTTGTTTGGTTACAGCATATCATGGTCTGCCAAAGCATGTAGGATCGGAGGTGGAGGCGCTTTGTCAAGCATCAAGTGCTACTAGGGCTGTTTATATCGGTCTCGATGGAGAAATTGGAATACAAGAAGGGAATGGACCATGGCTTTCTGCTCCGAAACCATTATATACTTTTCTTCAGCAGCAATTTTCGTTTTCGGAAACCAATACGGATAAGCCTCGGGTGATAGTTCATAGCTCTCCTCAATGGCGCCTCAAACAAATTGGGACTTCCGCCAAGCCGGCTATTGGATTCAATATCATACACATTCACTGAGGGAGTGTAAACTAGAGTGAGCTTTTGCCTTGATATCAAATTTGCTTCATAACAGATTTGGATGGCGTCACTATTTTGACGTGGCCGGAGCGCGCTCACGCTCCGGCCACCTCTGCTTTGTTTTAATCCACCGTCAACTTCGCCACGAAGTTATTGAGTTCGGCTTGGCGCTGGTCGCGCTCGGCGGTCAGTTTGTCGATCTCGTTTTGTAAATTCTCCAATTGTGTTTCCTGTGTGTTGAGCTCGTTCACATAGCGTTTGTAGAGCGCGGAGGCGTGGTCCAGGGCTTTCATGTTGTCTCGGATGCGGGTTTGGCCCTGGGCGATGACGGCGAGCTGGGCTTTGCGGCTGTCGATCTGGCGCTGGAGGTCGCCGATGTGGCGGCGGCGGGCCATGACGTCTTTGAGGGCGGCTTTTACGGCGTCGCTGGCGTGGGTGGTGTTGACGAAGACGGTGAGGTCGTCGAAGCCGGTGTCGAGGAGGCCGTAGGTTTGGTTTTCGAGGTGCTCGCGGGTCACGGTCAGGCTTTTGGAGGCGCCGGCGGGGACCGCGAGGTCGAAACGGTCGAGCTGTGCGGTGTGTTCGGTGACTTCCTTGGGCTCCAGGAGCTTCCAGTCGTCGCCAGGGTAGGGCTGCTCGACGACCACGGTGCGCGACTTGGCGCTGTGGTTTTTGAAGGTGTAGATCGTTGCCTGCCGCTCTTTATGCGTGGCGATCAGCGTGCCCTGGCTGATCACAATAGACTGTAAATCTCCGCTGCCTTCGCCGGGCTTAGTCTCGGCGTCCAGCGCTTGGTCCACGGCGTAGGAGAGGATGCGGGTTTGATTGGGTTCGGTGTCGTCGATCAGCGCGTCGCCGACATAGCCGTTGGAGCCCGCGTTGTCGTCGAACACCGTCAGCGGCCCGCCCATCAGGTGCAGCCCCGTGGTGTTCTTCACGCGCGCGCCGAGGAGGGGATGGTCGGTTTGGACGGCGGCGTTGTAGATGCTGACTTCCTCGACATGGATGCCGGAGGACAGAAACGGGATCATGGCCGACTGCTGCCGGGGAACGTCCACGGGAGTCTTGACCTGATAGGCGAATAAGGCCGTGCCGAGCTGAGCGCCGCTGGAGGCGATGCTGTGGCGCGCGGCGTCGGCGAAGGAAGACTCGCCCTTGGCGGCGTCCCGGTTTCGGAACATTGCCCCCCCGACCGATGGGCTACCGGGCATACCTCCTCCAAAGCCCCCGCCGCCTCCGAATCCGCCGGACGGCGGCATGGCCGGCGCCGGCGTATCTTGAATTACCAGACTGTTATCGCCTTGGACCGTAGCAACAATATTGTTCACTCCCTCCGGTGTCTTTGCATTGATGTCGCTGGCGTAGGTCTGCGGGGTGGGCGACGCCTGCACGCGGGCCTGGACGACGGGGCGCGGGACGTAGAGCGGGGTGTAAAGGTCCTGAATAAAGGAGATTGGGCGGCCAGAGACAAGGCTGAGGTCAACGTTCTTCCAGTCGTCTTGCGTCGTGTTCTGCACCATCGCCCATCCCTGGATGACGGGTTTCGCGCCCAGCACCAGCCGGTAGCTGGTCTGCCACAGCGGCGCTTCGGTCAGATATCCGACGCGGACGGGCCGGCTTCCCTTGCCGCGAAAGTTGAGCGTGACCGCGCGCTTGGTCGCGCTGCGGCTCTGCGCCACGGTCGTCAGCGCCTGATTGAGTTCCTCGTTGAGCTTGGGATCCGTGAGCTTTTCGGCGGTGATGGACGCCATGGGGATGGAGATCAGGCCGTCCGGAGTCACGAGATTCAGGGTCGATTGCTGGGTCACGCCGCCGTTATTGGGCAGCGAGACCGTCTGCGTCTCCACGCCCATAATTGTTCCTGTAACTTTTACCGGTGCTCCGTTGTCTGTATAGCTGACGGTCGCTTCCGCGCCGCGCAGACGATTGAGCAGCGTGGCGCGATTGGGGTTGTCGCTCAGGTCGATGCTGAACGCTTGCAGCTGTCGCCCAAGGGAATCCTGGGCGGCGTACGTGACCGGCTGGATCGTTCCGCCGCCGGTGTCCAGCATGACCAGGGACTTCAGCACGTCGTTGATCTGTCCCACGGGGAAGAGCAGAGTCTCCGCGGCGTCGCCGCTGACGGACCCCGCGCGCTCGAAGTAGCCGACGCCGCTGGTGTAGAGCGTGACGCGGGTGACGGGGAGGTCGGCCGCGGAAGTGTCGGCTCCGGCCGGCAGCGCCGCCAGAGTGAGCAGCAGTGTGATTGCGATAGGATGAGTACGCATGATTTTCTCCTGGTAGCCGTCGGATGTTCGGGCAACGATATTCGCACTCTTAAGAGGCGATCGGCGCGCAGACTCTTCAATGAAGTCTACCCAGAGGAAACATGGGTAGCGCGGCCGGGTTTCAATCGAAACCCGGCTTCAGGCAGGACTTGGCGCATGGGGCGCGGAATAGAAATGACCAATGTTAACAATGGATGATCTGGAAGCAATGCTGCCTCAGGTCTGCGCGTGGGCCGAGGCGCAGGAGCGGCGGATTCTGGCGGATGGCGCGCCGCTGACGGAGTCGCAGCGGCGCGACGCCGTGGCGATGGGGGTCGCGTTTCCGGACCGCGTGCGCGTTCTGCGCGTGCCGTCCGTGCCGATCCCGGATTCGCCGGAACTGCGGGCGGCGTCGGCGAGCCTGGGTTTTCTGCCCGGCGGCGCCGCCGGGATGGCCCTGGGCTACGGGGTCTTCATCCAGGACGACTATTGGAACGTGCGCAGTATTCTGGCGCATGAACTGGTGCATACCAGTCAGTACGAACGCCTGGGAGGCTTTGCGCCGTTTCTCAAACAGTATCTGACCGAGTGCCTGACCGTCGGGTACACGCACTCCGAGCTGGAGCGGGAAGCCGTCACGAAGAGCGCCGGCGTTCGGCGCGAGGATGCGGGAGAATAGCATGACACTGCACGATATAATTTTGATCGCGGTGATGGTGCTGGTATCCGCCCTGGTTCAGCGCTGGGCCGGTCCTAAAGGGGCGACTCCGGACGAAGCGCGCCTCGCGCGCCTGGAGCGCAAAGTCGATATGCTGCTGACCCAGCTCCGACGCGGCGGCGATGGGGACGCCTCCCTTCCATCCGCCCCGATGGATGAAGTCCGCGCGCTGGTCCGCCAGGGGCGAACGATTGAGGCGATCAAAGTGTACCGCGAGCTGACGGGAGAGGGACTGAAAGAATGTAAGGACGCCGTTGAGGCGCTGGAAATCACCGAGCGCATCCGCTGATCGCGAACCGCAAAAAGCCGGAGGGCGTCCCTCCGGCTTTTCTTACGTCTACTTCACCATCTGCTCGACCGTCACGAACTCGTACCCCTTGCTCTTCAGATATTTGAGCATCTGCGGCAGCACATCGATCGTCTGCTGGATGCCGTCGTGCAGCAGGATGATCCCGCCGTTCGTCACATGGTCTAGCGTGCGCGTCTCGATCAAATTCGAACCTGGGCTGGCGTAGTCGCCGGGATCGTCCGTCCACAGGATCATCTTGTAGCCGAGCGCTTCGGACGTTTCGGCGACCGAGCGATCGTAGACTCCGCCCGGCGGCCGGAAGAGATTGACCGGCTTGCCCAGGATGCGCTCCAGCACCTCCCCGCACGCCTTAATTTCCGTGGCGACATACTCCTGCGGGATCTTGATCAGACTGACATGGTCGTAAGTATGATTGCCGACGGCGTGTCCGCCCGCGACTTCCGCCTTGATCAGATCCGGATACTTCTCCGCCTGCTCGCCCACCACAAAGAACGTCGCCTTGACGCCATTGTCCTTCAAAATCTTGAGCAATTGCGGCGTGTACGCCGGATGCGGCCCGTCGTCAAAGGTCAGCGCGATCTGCTTGCGCGTCGGATTGCCGCGCGTCAGGATACTGAAGCTCAGCCCCCGGTTCAGCTCCGTCTCGCGCTGCGCCGTCAGCTCCAGCGTGCTCTTGTAAATCTCCGTCTTGGCGTTGAGCCAGTACTTATCCCGCTCGGCGCGCACCATCAGCAGCGACGCATTCGCCGAAAGCGCATTCGGCGATGAATTTTGCGGCAGCCCAGGCTTCGGCAAAACGACGACCGCCGGAGCCGCCGTTTTTGGCGCCGCCTGATCCGGTGCTTCTGCTTCGGCAGGTATTGCAAGTACGGCGAGCGCGAGACAAACAAACCATCTCGTGGGAAATGTCATGGAATTCCTCATGGGTGTACTGTATGGAATAGCGGGGAGAGCCAATACAATGTTCCACAAACGCTAAGATTTATCACCCCTTCGCATCTCCAAACTTGACTGCGGCCGCCTTAAGCTCGTTCGCAAAACGCTGGAAGCTCACAGCATTGCTAGGGTGACTGATCGTGGTAGGAAGGGCATGCGTGGACAGGGTTAAGCAAGCAGCATCGTAGAGTCTCTCCAGCACCAGACGCTGACAGAGAATGTGATATCGATCACTGTAGGAGGTTTTCTGAAAGACAGGGTCCACCGGAAAATACGTCTCGCGGTTTCGCACGATCGTTCGCACTTTCGGGCAATCTTCCAGTAAAAAGAAATAACCTAGAAATGGGCGGGGAGCGTCGCCAAAGCGTCCTTCACGAAAGGCCGTCCAGATGTCGGTGGCGCTTCCGATTGCTTCTTCAACGCGATTGTTGAAGTTATTTCCAAAGGATGGACCAACCTGTGATTTGAACTCAATGGCGGCCACAAGCTGCCCTTGCGAGACAACCAGAAGATCCCATTTCTTTTCGGGGCGATAATAGCCGGGCAGCTCAATTGCCGTACGGCTGCGAATGTCGGCGCGATCCAATCCAGCGTCGGCTAAGATATCCGCGACGAGCAGCTCCAGCGCTCCCATTTGAGTGCCGCCGGTCACCGCGCCGCGCGATCCGGCGTCCAGCCGCCCATGTTCTTCCTGCTTTTTCATCTGTCGATCGCGTGCATCCTAAAAGCTCTGAACCGCTTCCTGAAACCGAGTATCAATTTCCAATATAATCCCCCGCCGGAATTTGATCGATCCGATAGAGCTGCTGGGCAATGGATGTCGCAAGCCGAACGTCTCGCGCGCGGAACGCTTCTTTGAGAAGCAACGCCAGATGTTCTGGAATATCTGACGGATTGGGAATGCGGATTTTGCGCAGATACTGGGCCTGGAATCTCAAATAACCGCCACGCATTCGCACCCCGTAACATTCGACAAAAAACTGAGCCACGTCAGAGAGAAGCAGGCCTCCAAGCACTTCCAGGTCCCATTGTTCCGACTCGATGAAATAGAGGTTATGATGGGGATAAGTCTTCCCATCATCCAGCACCGGGAAGATGCGGCTTTTAATGTCGGGAATGTAAAGCTTGCGCTTTCCAAGCAGATCGTGATTGACGCGGTCGATTGTACGGTACCAAGCCGCCGGGTTTCTCTTGCCGACATTGCGTTCTAAAAGACGTGTCTCATGCCGGCGATAGTAGGCGCTCAGCAGAGGATGCTGCGCGAGGTTCACAAGGCCCTGCGGCGACCATGGGTCTACAAGATAATGTCCCGACCATTCTAACTTGCCGCCTGCGACATCGGACGCCAGCGCCAACGGCAGCATGCGGCTGGCCTCGGCAGTGTCTGCTCGCGTTGTAATAAAGACGTTGTCCGCTCCCGACGCGACCCCGATGCCGACGCGCGTGCCGAAGGACTCGAGAGGAGGGAAATTTTGCTCCAGATATTTCAGCATCATCAGACGCTCCGGCGAAGTGCAAGGCCATGGCTCTCCCTTGGAAAACCAGGTGTCAAACCGTCCTGCTGTCATGCCAGAAATGGGATTTACCAAATGGCCTGTTTCACGCAAATGAGAGAGCGAATCTGCGACCAAGACTCCCATGGATGGGGAAATGTTTTCGTTGATGCTCGCTACGACAACGGCCTTTTGCATTTGCCGCCGAATCACCGTGACGGCGGGGTACGCGCTGACATCGCTTTCAAACGCGCCCGCCGTATGCATCTCAATGATCGTCTCGACGCTGAACTGTGATGTAATATGCCGCCGCAGCTCCGTCCCATACTGATTCAGCATCCAGCGGTCCGCGCAAATAAACCCACAAACCCCGTTCGGTTTCAATTGCGTGAGTGCGGCTTCGTAGAAGCCAATATAGATATCGGAGCGGCCCTTCATCGTGGCGAAGCCGCTGCGATATTGCGCCATTATTGAGGAATTCACATCCTCCAGACGAATATATGGGGGATTGCCGATCACAAAATCGGCCTTTGGGAGACTGCTTCCCTCCGAGAGGTAATCTCCCGGCGCGATCCACGTCCGCGTAAGCATCTCCGCGTCCTCAATGAGAACTCCCATGGCGCGAAGCGCCGCCAGAGTGCGCGTCCGCGTCTCCTCCGCGCTCGATTCGATCAACTCTCGCACGATCAGCGAATCCCGGCAGTCAAGAATCGGACGCCCTTGGCGTCGGCAGGACGACACAAGCCGCCGCGCCATCGCGCATACGAAAACACCTGCCCCGGCGGCCGGCTCCATCGCCACCGCGTCCACGAGGTTTGCGTCGGACGTATAGCCGCACAAGTCGAGGATCATCTCCACGACCCACGGCTTCGTATAGACCGCGCCGTTCTTCTCTTGGAGTGCTGGTTCGTCAGGAAACATGTTCAATTGGAGGGGCGGACTTGCTAATGCTCGGGCTGAATTGTATCGCATGGCCTTCTCTTCACGTGGATTGTCATCTGATACTCACACGTGAGGGAGAAAAGCGGAAAAGCGATCTAAAAATAGTGTACCCTAATGAGCAGGCGGCTTACGGATCATCGCTTGAAGTCGACGTCCACATGGGTGACCCCCAGAATATAATCGAAACTATCCAGAACAGGAGTGGAGGCCATGGCTTCAAAATCAGACACGATCTACCAACTCAAAATTACTCTCGACAAAATCAAGCCCTCCATCTGGCGGCGCGTGCAGATAAAAGGGAGTTCTAATCTTGCGGACATGCACCGTGTGATTCAAACTGTCTTTGGCTGGGAGAACTCTCACATGCATCAGTTCATCGTGGGCAAGGTGAACTATGGCGATGCGAGCTTTGACGATGAGGTCGAGGACGAGAGCGCCGTCACACTCACGCAGCTTATCCCTGAGGAGCAATCGAAATTCCGATACGAATACGATTTTGGCGACGACTGGATGCACACCATCGTTGTCGAAAATATCGCGCCCGCTGAACCGGGCGTCCAATATCCCCGCTGCCTCTCCGGCAAACGCTCCGGCCCACCCGAAGACAGCGGCGGCCCCTTCGGTTATCCTCACTTGTTGGAGATTACCTCCAATCCCGAACACGAAAATTATGCAGAGATGAGCGAGTGGCTGGGGGAAGAATTTGACCCCGAGAAGTTCGATCTCGCAGCCGTAAACGCCGCGCTGCAAGGCCGCAAAAGCCGTGTGCAGCGGCTGCCAAAGTAGGGCGATTTTGAGGACAATCACATGCAACACATCACGGTCGCGTTCGTGAAAGACAATCCTGAAGAAGTGTGGGAGATGGCGAAGCAAGGGCCGGTCGAGGTCCGCGACGGCGATGTGGTGGTTGCGGTTGTTGTCTCGCCTGAGGAGTATCAGCGGTTAAGCTCAGGGCGCGGACGCTTGGGGCGACCGCGCCGGACTGGACTGATGGCTGAGCAGTTCAAGGGGTTTGATACGGACGCATTGCTGAGGGTTGATGTGTCAGAAGCATTTGAGCTATAGAGAGGGCGACGATGTGACGTAAAACAGCCCCCGCGCCGTAAGGCGCGGGGGCTGTCCTCAACTCATCTCTCGTCACTTACGCATTGTACGGTACGTTCGCGACGGCGTCGGGCGAAGGCGGGGCGCTTTCACTGGTTTTGAGTTTGGCGTGGCCGTTCTTTTTGTCTTTGCCCTTGCCTTTGAGCTTTGCGTCCATCGGCTGGAGCGCGTTGTCGATGACGTCCTGGACGTTCTTGGCGAAGATGAAGGTCATGTCCTTGCGTAACTCCGCAGGGATGTCCTCCATCAGGTCCTTGCGGTTGCGCTCGGGCAGGATCACGGTTTTGATCCCGGCGCGGCGCGCGGCGAGGACTTTTTCTTTGATGCCGCCGACGGGCAGGACTTTGCCTGAGAGCGTCACTTCGCCGGTCATCGCGAGCGCGGGTTTGATCGGGCGGCCGCTGAGCAGCGAGGCGATGGCCGAGGTCATCGTCACGCCGGCGCTGGGGCCGTCTTTGGGCACGCCGCCGGCCGGGACGTGGATGTGCAGGTCGGACTTCTCGTAGAAGTCAGGCTTGACGCCCAGCGCCGCCGCGTGGGCGCGGACGTAGGAGAGAGCGGTTTGCGCCGACTCTTTCATGACGTCGCCCAGTTGTCCCGTCAATTGCAGGCCGTGGCCGCCGTTCATGCGGCTGGCTTCGATGAAGACCACGTCGCCGCCGACGGGAGTCCACACCAGGCCGGTCACCACGCCGGGCTGCTCGGTTCGCTCCGCGATCTCTTCGTACTCGAAGCGCGGCGAGCCCAGATACTCCTCGACCCTGGCCTTGTCCACCACCACGGGTTCGGTGCGGCCTTCGGCGAAGGCGCGGGTCGCCTTGCGGCAGATCGTCGCCATCTCGCGCTCCAGGTTGCGGACGCCCGCCTCGCGGGTGTAGCCCCGGACGACGGCTTTCACGCCGTCCTCAGTGAAGCGGAGCTGCTCGGCCGTCAGGCCATGCTCGCCGACCTGTTTCGGGATCAGATGCCGTTTCGCGATCTCGACCTTCTCCTCCTCCGTGTACCCAGACAGCTCGATGATCTCCATGCGGTCGCGCAGGGCCGGCTGGATGGTGTCCAGCATGTTGGCCGTAGTCACGAACAGCACTTTCGACAGATCGAAGTTGACGTCCAGATAGTTGTCGCGGAACGTCGTGTTCTGCTCCGGGTCCAGCACTTCCAGCAGCGCCGAGCTCGGGTCGCCCCGGAAGTCCGAGTTGACCTTGTCGATCTCGTCGAGCATGAAGAGCGGGTTGTTCGTCTCCGCGCGCTTCAGGCCCTGGATGATCTGGCCGGGCAGCGCGCCGATGTAGGTGCGCCGGTGGCCGCGGATCTCCGATTCGTCGTGGACGCCGCCAAGGCTGATGCGCACGAACTTCTTGCCCATCGCCTTCGCGATCGACTTGCCAAGGCTCGTCTTACCCACTCCGGGAGGTCCGACCAGGCACAGGATCGGCTGGCGCAGATCGCCCTCGCTCTTGAACTTGCGCACGGACAGATACTCCAGGATGCGATCCTTCACTTTCTCCAGGCCATAGTGGTCGGAGTCGAGGACCTTCTTGACCTCGGGAATGTCGAGGTTGTCCGGCGTCGAGATCGCCCACGGCAGCGCGGCCATCCAATCGACATACGATCGTGCGGTAGTGTATTCCGGCGCTCCCGGGGACATCCGCTGGAGACGATCCAGCTCGCGGTTCGCTTCCTTGAGCGCATCCTCGGGCAGTCCGGCCGCCTCGATCTTCTTGCGAAGCTCGTCCAGCTCCTCGCCGCGCTCGTCGCCCTCGCCCAGCTCCTTCTGGATCGCCTTGAGCTGCTCGCGCAGATAGTAATCGCGCTGGGTCTTGCCCATCTCCGACGAGACCTGGCTTTGCAGCTTGGAGCCGAGCTCCAGCACTTGCAGCTCCTTGGTCATGATCGTGAGCAGGGCCGTCATGCGCTCCTTGAGATCGATCTTCTCAAGGATCTCTTGTTTCGCGGCGGCCTCGACGGGCATGTGCGCCGCTACGAGGTCCGTCATGACGCCCGGGTCGTCTACCGAGGTCGTCAGCGATGTCAGCTCGTCGGGCATCTGCGCCGAAAGCTGAACGATCTTGCGGAACAAGTCGCCGATGCTGCGCCGCAGCGCTTCAATCTCGACGGCGTCCTCGGGAGCGACGGGGATTGGATCGATCACCTTGACGCGCGCCTTCAGATACGGCTCCTCTTCCAGCACTTGCTGGATCTGGATACGGCTGACGCCCTGGACGATCATTCGGATCCCGTCGGTCGACTTCGCCATCATGCGGACGACGACCGCGACGCCGATGGGATAGATATCCTTGGCCGTCGGATTCTCGACCGACGAGTCGCGCATCGCGGAGACCGCGATGATGCGATTCCCGCCGGCGACGGCTTCATCCACCAGCTTGACGCTGTTGTCCCGGCCGACCGCGATGGGCGCGACGAGCACCGGAAAGATGACCGTGTCGCGCAGCGGCAGCAGGCTCAGCTCCTCCGGGATCGGAGGCACGCCCTCGCCGTCGCCATTGATTTGTTTGACGATCTGATCGGCCACATCGCCTTCGGCGCCCGTCTCAATCGTCACCTGATCGTTATCTTTGACCGGCTCCGGCGCTTCCGTCTTCGCCTCGGTCTTTGCGTTCTTAATTTTGGAGTTCTCGGACATGATTTACTCGCCCTCGCTCTCTGTCTGGACTTGATTTTCTCTCTGCGCGTCGCTTGCATCACCGTTGCTGATCGGTATCACCCGGGTCTGGGGTTTCTCTTTCGGCGTGGGCTTTTTGGGCAGTGTAATAATTAGGAATCCATCGCGATACGTCGCCTTCAGGTTGTCCCGCTCAATCGGGATCGAGGTCGGCAGGGCGATTGCGCGTTCAAACGGCCCGAAATAGATCTCAAGCTGATGACAGCGCACTCGCCCCTCACGGTCGAGGTGCGTTTCGCCCCGCGCGCCGCTGATGGTGAGCACCCGGTCATCGGACGAAAGCGCGACCTGTAAGTCATCGGCCCTCGCCCCCGCCAGCTCCATCTTCACCAGCAGCGCCTCCTCGGTCTCATGGATATCGACCGGCGGCTGCCAGAAACGCCCGGCGCCGCCCATCGGAACGGCGAAGAAGCCGCGAAACGCCTCATCGGACAGCTGCTGCATCTCACGCTCCATCTGGCGAATGATGTCGCGGTAATCTTTGAACGCCATCGTTTCTCCCTACCTTTATACCTATTAAACGCCCCGCTCGCCGGGTTCGTTCCGCAAACGGGGTGAAATCTCTGAACTTTCTTGAGTTTAGCACGCTCAATAGTCAAATGTCAATTATGAGCAGAGAGTTCCCCGGGGTTCTGGAAACGAAACGTGGGATTGCCGAGAGAGTGAGAACTGTTCCGAGGCGGGGTAGACAGCATGGCGGCGCTTCCGAATACGTGGGTATCCCGCAGCGGTTATCGGCGGCCAGGTATAATTTCGCCATGCGATCCGCGAACGCCTATTATCGAGCTCCGATCCGCCTCTTCCTTCACGCCGCGAGACTCTTTCAGCTCGTGGGATGTGAAAAGTACATTTGCGATCTTGTAGCCACTCGCGCCACGGCTGAAGCAAAGCGCGACAATGGGCTGCCCGTCGCTGTCGACTTGCTGCAAGAGCTCAACCGCCGACTCCAGCACAAGCAAACGAGTCCTCAGCTCAGCGTGAGACATCTACTCGCCTTTTATCTTTTGCAATCCAAACGCTACTTGGAGTCCGTGGAGGAATTTCGGCGTCTGCTCACATGGCCGACCGACAAACATGCGGAAGCCGACATACGCCGGCGCATGGCGGATGCCCTAGAGGGTTTGGGAGCATTCGACGAGGCGGATCAGGAACGCGCCGCCGCTTTGATTTGCGCTGTGGCGCAGCCCGCAAGCGTGACGTCCTTGCTGACTCAGGCGTCCCAGATGAAGGCGGCGGGGCAGTACGCCGACGCTTTGGGGGCGTATGAGATGGCGCTCAACACCATATATCCCAAAGGCTCCGAACTTCATATTACAATTTACGCCAGCCTGGCCATTGCCGCATACGCATTGGGTCGATTGGAAGAGGTGCTGCGCTGGGCGCTAGAAGGGATCGCCGCCGACCCGGCGCAACGGTATTCGTTATCGCTGCATACCATGGCGTCGGCCGGTTATCGGGATCGGGGCGATTGGGGGCGTGCAGAGCATCATGTGATGCAAAAGCACGATCAAGCGCTTGCACAGGGCCGAACGGCGCAGGCAGTGAGGGCCCTCGGTTCTCTTGCCGGTCTCAAGCGAGAGCAAGGAAAGATTGACGAGGCGTTTGAGATCGCTGAGCGTGCGGAGCGGATGGGGTGCGGCGACATCCGTGTGGCCCGCCTGGTCAAAGCAAACTGTTATCTTAATCGCGGTCAATTTGCGGAGGCGCTGCGCGGCTTCGAGGCCGCCTCCGCCTCACCCGCGTCATGGAAGCCGAGTGTCGAGCGGCGCATGCAGGCAATTATCTCGACTGCGGAGGCCACTGTTTATCTGATGCTGGATTGCCCAGTGGATGCGGATGCCCACTTGCAGATTGCGGCGGCAGGGATGGGCTCACATCCTAAACTGGGCGTTTGGGTCCGCGCGACTTGCGTATGGCGGGATGCGGTTGCGGGGGATTTGATTGGGGCGCGTCGCCAGCTCGACGAGTTTGAAGAAGCGCTGACTCAACTGCGCGGCGATCGGCAAACCCTAACACGCGTCACCTCCTGTCTCGGTCGCGTCGCGATGCGGATCGAAGACTGGGACCAGAGCGAGCGGCTCTGGCAATACTTCCTCGCAACAACCATCACGCCCGTGGAAGCTGTCACCGGCGAGTACTTTCTCGCAGAAACTCTCATCCAATTGGACCGGTCGGAAGAATCGCGGATCGCATACGAGCGCGCCGCAGCATTCGGAATCGACACTTATTACGCGCGCCTCGCACGCGAGAAACTACAAACGCTCGATCTCTGAGCTTTCGCAATTCGCTCCCAATACTGCGCGGCTCTATTATTTTGTCCCAATCGGATACTCTTGCAAAGAGCATTGCAAATCGGAAGTCCAGCCGTTGCAGTGTACAGTAGTATCAGGAGGATTGACGCATGGGTTAACACGGCGATACAGAACGAGCTTTGTCAGCAGATGGAATTACTTCCGTAAGAGCAGCAGCAAGTCCTGCAATTCGCGCGGGCGTTATCAGTTTCGTCAGTGCGTGGAGTTCCTGGCGCCAGCCTCTTGAAGTTCGGTGGGGCCATTCCTATTGACGATTTCAGGATCATGGAGCAGGCGATTGAGGATGGGTGTGAGCGGGAATAAAGTTGAACTATCTGCAATTTTGAATATCAGTGTCGAAATTGGAGCAAAAAGCTTGCTAGCGAAGTACTCGAAGGCAGGGATATGATGCGGTATAATAAATAATATCTCCCAATGTAAGAATAGGATCTCATTATTTGAGAAAATTTGAATGAGAAATGTGCCCGAAGCTGTATACATTAAAACTACGTTTAAGCGGGCATCCAATCCACTGCGTGTCAAATCCGCTTGCCTTCCTTCAACTCCTCCCCCAAATCCGGCTCAAGATCTAGACCAGGAGCTGTCGAAGCAGTTTAAGGCAACCTTACGGCGTGTCACTGACTCTGATGCTGCCTATTGGGATTACTCCAGTATCAAGTCCAATTCAAATCCGCAAGCATATTTTCAATATCCAGCGATGATGGTTCCACGAATGCAGGGAGACATTATCGATGCTATCCAGAAAGTTTTTCCAGGGACTGAGCGTACGTTTGACCCATTTGCCGGCTCTGGCACTATTCTTGTGGAATCGCTTAAGCGTGGACTAAACTCGCTTGCTACAGATATCAATCCAATGGCAATTTTGCTCTGTCGCGTCAAGACACAGCCGTTTCGAGTTAATGAAGCCGAGAACGCGTTTAAAGAAGTCATAAATATTGCTGCCTCAGATATTAGTGATAAGATTGAAATTGATTATACAAACAGAGAAAAGTGGTTCAGTCTTACATCTTTGATTGAGCTTTCGCGAATACGCAGAGCCATCGTAAGAATAGAAGATGTTGAACTCCGAAGACTTCTCTGGGTAGCCTTTGCCGAAGCCATAAGAATATCATCAAATTCTCGAACTTCAACGTATAAGCTACACATACGTGATAGTGATGATATTGAACGAAGATCTGTAGGTGTTAAATCTAGAATTAATACATCAATGACACAAGTTATTGACATGTATAAAAAAAACTACATCCAGTTGAAGGAAGCTGGAATTCTCGAAGAGAATCATTTCACAAAAGAAGCAAAAATTCTTAATCATAACATTTGTTCCATTCTCAAGTCAGAGGTAGCAGATGCACTTATAAGTTCTCCTCCATATGGAGATAATCATACGACTGTAACTTATGGACAACATTCGTTTCTCCCTCTTTGCTGGATACCAATTAACGATATTGATTCTTCTTTGGATGCGACTATTATAGCAAATACCCACTCTATTGATTCTGCAAGCCTTGGTGGGCGCAGAGAGGGAGCATTAACGAAGAGAAGTAAAATAAGCGAACGATCTAATACTCTAGAAGAATTACTTAATAATCCAAACGTTTCTAAAGATGCTCAGCAACGTCTGTCTGTGTTTTTCTATGATCTCGACAAAGGCCTCGCAAATGCAATATCAGTCCTTAAGCCAAAGTCGCCTATCGTACTCACACTTGGAAATAGATGTGTAAGCAATCAAAAAGTCAGAATGGATAAAATAGTTGAAGAGTTGCTTATTGCTCAAGGTTGTGAATTTATAGATATTCATGACCGTGCAATACCAACAAAACGGATGGCGCACCGGAATCAGACTGCTGGAACTATGCTTACTGAGACGCTCCTTATTATGCGAGGTCCGAAGTTATGAGACAAAATGCCTTTTTCAGAGTAGATGCAAGTCTGATGCAGCAACTGGGTGCTAGCTTGATAACTGACGATATGTCAGCATTAATCGAGTTAATTAAGAATGCTTATGATGCCGACGCCACCAATGTGAAAATAATTATTGAATCACCTGACCGTATTGTTGTTGAAGATAATGGTCATGGTATGAATGAGAAAATTATCGAAAGAGGATGGCTTACATTATCAAATTCCCTGAAGTTGGAACAGAAAAATAAAGGAATTCTAACGGCAAAACAAAAGAGAACTCCATTGGGAGATAAAGGCCTTGGTCGCCTGAGCACACAAAGGCTAGGAAATCGCCTAAGAATTGAAACCTGCCCCGAAGATTCAGATCAACGATTTGCGGTTGAAATTGATTGGTCCACATTCAAAGCTGGTTCTGAACTCGGTTCAATCCCCGTGGATTTTGAAGTGTTAGATCGTAGCAATAAGAGACCAGGAACTAAGCTAATTATAACAGAGCTTTCGGATCCTGAACACTGGACGAGATTAAAAACTGAAGATTTGAAACTTAGCTTAGCGTCTTTAGTCTCTCCATATTCCGAAGTCGCTCGGTTTCGTTTGCAGGCATTTCTAAATGGAATTGAGGTCTCTCCAAGTTTATTAAGTTCGAACATAAGGAAGGCCGCATGGCAACATTTGGATTTTGTATTTGATGGAAATACTTTAGAGTCATCAGGGCGAATAAAATCACAATCGTTACGCGGCACTACTAAAAAGGCTAAAGAGGATTATGAACGATATTTTCAATCAGATAGTGGGGCAGGGTTTCTAAAGTTCATTTTATCAGATAAAAAATCTTCTTCATATCGTATTGTCAAATCTGAATCAAAATTCTATTTTATAGAATTTTTAGTATCAAGAGAATTTCTTGATATTATTTCTGGTCAGAATCTTAGCAACCCTGGGAATTTTTCTGGAGAAGTTGATTCGTTTTCCTTACAGTCGCAAGGTAGTGCGGATGTTATGGAGGAAAACGATATATTCAATTCAGCCAGTGCTGCAAGACAGCTAGTAAAGGATTTGAGTGGTATAAGAGTATATAGAGATGGATTTGTTATTCGTACTGAGCATGATTGGCTGAAATTAGGGGAAGGCCAAACAAGTGGCTCTTCTTTTTACGGGCTTCGCCCTTTTAATACAATGGGATACGTAGCTCTCAGTGCGATACACAACTCTAAATTGAGAGAAACAACTGATAGAGAAGGATTTATTGATGATCCGTATTACAGGGCATTCTTTCAAATTTTACGGTCATTTTTAAAAACATCGAATGATGTAATTGAGCATATCCGCCGTACATGGACTTCATATATAAAAGAGCAGGAAATGGTGAGGCATGAACTACCGAGCCGCGATCCAAAAATTATTGAGGATAGGCTGAATGACTCATTCGAGCGTGTCGGCGATGCAAAGATCCTATTAGGTCAAGCATCTAAAGCAATTTTAGCATCTGTAGAGGAGGATGCCAAATCACTATTTCCTAACGATCCGAAGACGGCTAGTAGGATGAATGATGTACAGGAGTTGCTCGCTCAAGCATCTGAGACTCTCGATACCGTCAGTGCGCGTGGTGGTCTCGGCGGTTTACTAGTAGCTGAGCTGAATTCGCTTAATACACGTATCAGTGAAGTGTATGAACTTGTTAGCTTAGGAATTACTGCTGAAGTCCTATCGCACGATATAAGTGTAATCTTAGAACGCCTTTCGCTGGAGACAAACAATATTCAAAAACACGCACAATCATCAAATCTTAACGATTTAAAGATCCTGCGTTTTTTTGAAGTTGTAAGATCAACAGTTAGTGCACTCGAGAAACAGTTAGGTCATCTCGACCCGGCCCTCAAATATGCACGCGAAAAACGAGAAGGATTTTTGTCCTCTGAACTTATTACTGAATGCGAATCCTATTATCGTCAGCGGTTGGTTAAAAATAATATATTGTTAGCCGTATTCATTAATATAGACTTTTCTATATTAATGAACAAAGGTAAACTAATCCAAATTCTTGATAACTTAGTGTTGAATTCCGAATATTGGATCACTAAATCTTTTGATGATAATAAGCAAGCTGGACAGGTTATAATAACTGTTGAAAAGCCATGTATAATAATTTCAGATTCCGGCCCTGGTATCGAACCTGCGTTTGAGGAAACTCTCTTTGATCCATTTATTACTGCTAAACCGGCCGGCGAAGGACGCGGACTTGGCTTATTCATCGCGACACAATTGCTAGAACTAGACGGATGCTCGATAAATTTGTTAGCGGAAAAAAATAATCAAGGGCGACGATTTCGCATTGCCGTCAATCTTGAAGGAGTCTTGCTAGATGCCTGATGCTAATGGAACTAAATTCCAGACGACGCTTGTCGAGTTAGGTATTAGACGAGTGATCTGTGTGGATGATGTATACGATAATAGATTTGATATCGAAAGTATTGTTGCTTGGAGCAGCAGTTCGGCAAATAAAACTTTCATGGCCGCTGTTCTTGAAAAGCTTGATTGTAATATTGATTTATCTTCTGAAACGGCTATTCCCGAACTTCGGCAGGCAATAATTGACAACACCATCAATTCTGCTGAAATACAAGCCAGTATTGATCGACAACGTCTAAAGAAAAATGCGCCTGGTAGTCTGAATGAGAACGAGATACAGATACTTACAGACCGCAGTGTCCTTAGCAGACTTGATGGAATCTTATTAGGATTTCCTGATTTTCAACGTTTAAGTCCTAGACAATGGATAGAAAATAAAGACGATATTCTTAATTCTTTGGATAAAATTAATACATTATTCATATTTGACGAGAACCTCGGATTAGGCGTCCCATCTGGCAGTGATTTTATTCGTGAAATCACCATTTTGAATAGTGGAAATAATGCATTGTTTGGATTGTTGTCTTATACTATTATTCCTGGAACCGAACACGACATAACACGTAAATTCCAACAAGACAATATTGCTGCAACTGCGATCCCAAAACGCGACCTCTCTAATACAACTGGAGTTGAAAAATTGCAGTTAAGACTACGCGCAGCTGTTCTGTGGAGAGAGTCGAAAGACTTAAGAGTAACCTGTCAAAATGCTATACAATCTGCAAGTTTAACTGCTTATGAACGTGTAAATGATCTAACCACTTTAGAATTTGACGAAGTAGTTTTTCAGTCTTCATACTATGAAGGTGTTCACGAAATGGACACTCTTGTGCGTATTTATACTAACGCCTTCGCTGCTTCCCTTAGAGAAAAACTCAGATCAAATACTAATGCGCTCAATAATATCGATAATCTTCGTAGCTTTCGAGGGGATCAAGATAAATTAGATAGTGCCGGTTCGACTGCTTGGAAGTTACAACGAGAAGAATACTATGATGCCGGAGAGTATATAAATTCCTGCAAGATGCCCCCTGAGCCTGGTGATATATACACATTATATGATGAACATGGAGTTCCTAGGGAATATATACTCATTGCACCACCGTGTGACTTAATGATACGTAGCTCGTCTGGGAACCGGAAAGATGGAATTATTAGTTGCTTGCTCTGTCAAATATTGACAAACAAGCCTGATGATAATAAGACAAAAGAAACGTTCCAGCTGGAATATTATGCTAGAGAAAATGGTAGCCCTGCGTGGGTGTATTTTGCTAATAGTATAACGCTAGATTTATGGCTTCTTGATCTATGCGCCACAAATTCTTCCGGAGAAGCCCATATTTTTCTTGATGGAACCATTCCAAAGCATTTGTCTGACGGTTGGAAGAAATATTTTGTAGGCTATTTAGTACCAAAATGCAAGAAACTTGTTTTAGGTTGGAATTCATGGTTAGCGCTGCCAAAAACTGTGCGAACCCAAACCGGAGTTCGACCTGCTCACGGTGTAGTTCTGAATAGCACGTTTCAACTTAAGCTGAAAATTACGAAAAAGTATAATAAAGCTGTAATAAATCTTGGTGTTAAGAGGGAAAAGCGTATCGCTCCAATTCTACAAAGTGAATTGATAAGGTCATATAGTGATTATCTTGCCCGTCCAGCGCGCCCGCATTCCCTTGATTTGAGTTCAAGTATTCACAGTTAACTTACTCATCCTTCTCCCGCGCCCGCCGCTTTGCGTCGAGCAGGCGGTCGGTGTAGCCGCCTTCGCCAGCTTTGGGGTCGGTGGGCGGTTTGGGTGGGGGCGGGGTGCGGAGGGAGGCGACTCTTGGGAAGCTTTCGTCGGTGTCGCGAGTGGGAGCGGCGCGGCGGTTGAGGAGGCGGTCGGTGGCGGCGCCGGGGGATTCGGGGGGCGTGGCGGCGCGGGATTCGGCTTTGCGGTTGAGGAGGCGGGCCATTTGCGGCGCGGGGTCGCGGCGTTTGGCGTGCTCTTTTTTGACGGCTTCGGCTTTGGCTTCGGCGGCTTCCACGCCCTGGACGGCGGCGTCGCGGATCTGCGCCGGGCGGATGCCGAGGCGGCGAATGGCGACGTCGAAGAGGAAGAGGAGGGCGGCGAGCGTCAGCAGGATAGGCGCGAGGTCGAGGCGGCCGACTTCCCAGAGGGGCGCGTCGCGGAAGATGCGCGTGGGGTCGGTCTGGAACCGGCCGCCGGTGGCGTCGGTGAGGCGCGTGAGCAGCGGCAGGTTCGGCGTCACCGTGCGATACTCGGGAGAGTAGGGGACGACGAGGCCGAGGCTCTGGCTGGACGACGGCGCGTTGGGCGCCGCCGCGTTCGGCGCGCGCTGGACATTCACCATGTACGCGCCGGTCTGATCGGTGTCGAAGGTCGATTCGTAGTGGCCGGGGCCGGTCTGGGCAAGATCGATATCGTGAATGCTCTGGTCGGGCGCCACGACGCGGGCAGTGAGCTTGGCGTTGTTGACGAAGCCGCCGGATGAGAGGGCGTCCACCGTCAGGTGGCCCTTGCCGTTGGCGTTCTCGACATTCGAAGCGAAGTCGGCGTCGGTGTTCGAGCGCAGGGACCAGCGCAGGGCGTGCGCCCAGAACTGCGGATAGCCGGCCCATGGGAGCCATGGCGCGGCCCAGTGCGCTTGATCGTCGCTGGTGAAGGCGAACGTACGGCCGAGGCCGTAGCGCCAGTGCGCGAAGAGCGGGTCGCTGTGCTCGGGCGCGGTGAGCGGCACGACGGCGCCGGGCTTGGCGGTCGAGATATTGTAACCGAGCAGCGGCGGCGCGCTTGCCCAGTTTAAGCTGCCGGTGATGTCGTCCGTGAAGTCTTCACGCGCCAGAAACGACTTCTCGACGATCAACTGCTTGCTGACGGTCTGCTGGTCCTTCAGGAGAAGCCCCGGCAGATCGCTCGCCTGCTCGGCGACATACGCCTTGCCGCCGCCGACCGTGGCGAGGTCTTTCAAGAACTGGATGCCGCCGGGGTCCGCGCCGCTCGCGATGGTCGAGACGGTGACGCCCATCTTGTGGATGTTCTGCACGACGCGAGCTGTAGCGGCTGTGTCCTGGGTTGCGTCGCCGTCGCCGAAGAAGATGATGTGCTGGATCGGCGCGCCCGTGCTCTTGACCACGCCCGCCGCCGACTGGAGATAGAGATCGTAGTTGGGCGGATCGTTCATCCCCGTCAGATCGCTCATCTGGTTCTTGATCGCCGTCCGGTCGATCACGTGCTGCATCGGGATGCGCCAGATGTTGTTGCAGTCGATGACGCCGAGCTGATCCTGCGGCTCCATGGCGTCGACAACGCCCTTCGCGGCCTCGATCGACCAGTTGATTGTCGTTTCTTCTTCCAGGTCTTCGATCACCAGCGCGATCGCCGCCGGCGGGATGCGCTTGCGGTCCTTCACATCCATGCGCACGGGCAGCGCCGCTTCGATGGGAGTCCCCTGGTAGTTGCCCGCCCCGTAGCTCGTGGTTCCGCCGATCATCCCCAAGCCCATGCCGAAGTCGCGCACGGATTCTTCCATCGCTGTCATCGCGGGCGAACCAACTTCATCGGCGGAGACATCGGAGAGCACGACGGCGTCGTAGGGCGCCAGGGCCGCCACGGTGGTCGGCGCGGCGGTCGGCGTCACGGTGTCCATCTGAATATTCTGGGCGGCCATCGCCTGCTGGAGCGTCGGCGCGATATGCCGGTCGGGGGCGGCGATATAGAGGATGTGCGGGCGGCCCTGCACGGTTACGAAGCCGTAGGCGTGATTGTTTTCGGCGACGGTGTCGGCGGACGGCTCCAATTGGGCGTCGTAGCGATGGAAGCCGGGCTGCTCCACCTTTTCCTGGAAGCTGAGCGCGTTCTTACCCGCGCGCAGATGGAGCCGGGTGCGTAGGATCTGCTGACCGTCGCGCTGGAGCGAGATGTTCGCCGACTGCGCCACCGTGCTGCTGACCACGATCCGGACGGGAAAGGGAGCGGACTTGCGCACGCGGGCGGGGGTGTTGACGCCCTCCACGAGCGCCTCCGCCGCTGTTTCGCCGTTCTGACCCAGCGCGAGCGGCGGGGCGGCGATATCCACGCGTACGCCGTCGCGCTTCAGTGATTCGATCTCGGAAGCGGCGTCGCCGACATTCTCATTGCCGTCGCTGACAATCACGATCTTGCGGCCGGAGTCATTGGGGAAGGTGCTGCTGGCGACACGCAGCGCGCCTTGCAGGTCCGTCGCGTCGCCCGCCACGCTCGGATGGATATTGTCGATCTGATCGACATTGTCCGAAGGCCGCGCTTCGACATTGGGCGTGCGCCCAAACACCACGACCCCCGCCTCATCCGCCCGGTGCTTCGACGCCAGCGCCTTGCGCACGAAGTCCAGTCCCCGCGCCCGCTGGTCCGGACGGATCGACCGGGAGACATCCACGAGAAAGAGGGTCGTGAGCTTATCGCTGCGCTTGACCAGGTGGACCCCGGAGAGCGCGATCAGCACAAGAACGACGACCGCCATGCGCACCGCCAGCGCCAGCCGCTCCGTCGCTGGATGCAGCCCCGCGAGCGACCGCCGCGCCGTCCACCAGACGCCGGCGAGCAGCAGCGGAAGCAAAAGAAAAACCAGCGGCCGGTCGAAAGCAAATGGGAACTGCATGGTGTCCGTGTCAGGTCTGGCGCACGATGGGGCTGTGTGTGATTAGAATACCACGAAACAGAAGGGGATCGCGCGCCTTTCCCCTATTTCGGAACCGCCCACAGGTCTGCGGGCGGCGGGGCCGAGTGGATGCCTTGCAGGCTGATCGTCGCGGCGCGCAGGCGGTTGAACACGTCGTTGTAGGCGATGCGCTGCATCTCTTCGGGCGTCGGAGGGCCCATGGAGCGCATTTGCAGCGCGAAGCTTTGCTGCGCCTTGGTGAGCGCGTCGTTGAAAACGCCTTCGTAGTTCGCGCTGTCGGTGACGCGCTGGTGCTGCTTGATGGTCGTGCTGCTGGCGCCGACCGCGTGGATCGGGCCGTAGGGGCTGGCGCCGTCGATGGTGACGGTCACATCGACGCAGTCGCCGGTGTCGGGTTTGTAAACGCCGTGGATATTCGCGACGCAGCTTCCGGTCGCATACTCCTGATAGATCATCGTCCCCGCCCCCGTCGCGCGCCGCAGCTCATCGCGCAGGTTCGACTTTTCCAGGTCGGAGACGGTCATGCCGTCCAGCGATGTCGTCACATCGACATTGCCGAAGTACATCAAACGCGGCTCGCCCGCGTGGACATCGACCACCGGGGCGATCAGCGTTCCCGTCGGGCTCAGATCGAGACATCCTTCCGCGAGGATCGCCGGCGGCACGAGCATAATCGTTGAAACCGTGAAGAATCCTTCGTGCGTGTCGGCGAACAGCACGACGCCTTTCTCCGGATACTCATGGATCACCCAGCCCGTATTGCGTCCGCGCAGGTAGTAAGAGACTCCGGCGTGTCCGAAGACCTTCTTGATGCTCTCCAGGCTCGGGCTCTGATCGTAGCGGATCAGCAGCGCCGTCGCGACATCCTTCTTGTCATCCCCGCCGTCGAACAGCACATTCAGTCGGTCTCCCGATCCCTTTGGCGTCGAGAGCATCAGCGACCACGGGATCGCATTGCCATGCTTGGCGATCTTATAATGGTCTTTGACGCTCTCGGCCGTCGATTTCCCCAGCTGCAATGCGTCCCACTGGTCTCCCGTAAAGTCGGCGAGGCTGGGCAGCGTGAAGTCCGGCCGGTCGTCCTTTGCGTGAGCCGGTGAAACGATCGCCGCAAGAGCCAGGGCGAGGAGACAAAAGGCGCTCGTTCGTTTCGAGTTTTTCATGAATGGTCCTGTTTCAAAGTGAGATTTTGCCAAAGAACGCGACAACGGATCGTTGACGTGGCGTATAGGGATAATGTTCCACATTGCCGTCACCAATCCTGCTTTTGGGCAAAATCCAGTATGGTCTTCACTTTCGTTTGATCGGCCTTGGAGAATGGCGCGCCGGTGAACAGTGCGGGTTGGTCGGCTTTGCAAAGGCTTTCAGCCGCAAGACGCTGATGTCTAGGAAACGCTTTTTCAAGCGGGACAATCGCAGCTTGAATTTTCCATGGGCATCGCCTATAATACTTCTGTAGACATGACCGATGGTCCAAACAGAAACGTGAGCATCTCCATGGAACTCAAAGGCGCCGAACAACCTAACGAAATTTTGACGCCGGAACTGCTTGTCGCCCTAGAAGAGGGCGTTCAATCCGAGCGAACCGGTCGTGAATACACCTGGGAAGAGGCAAAGCAATTTGCACGGGAGCGCCGTAAGGCATGGACGATCGTTCCGGACAGTCTGAGCGCGTAATCCGTTTCACGGAAGCCGCTCTTCTTGACCTTGCAGGTATCGATAACGCGACCGCCGCCATGTGGGGAGCCGCTCAGGCAGAACTCTATCTTTCTTTTCTCGAAGGCGTCCTGCGCGTACTGGCGAACAATCCCGCGCAAGGCGTCGTTATCGACCAATATCCTCAATACCGCTCCTCTATCGCTCGACTGAAAAACCGCAAAAGCGCCTACGGTCATCGGATCTTCTATCGGGAGATCGAAGGTGGTATCCTCGTCATTCGTATTCTCCATACCGCAATGCATTGGCCGTCACACATCGCCGGCGATTAGCGATTCTGCCTCTCGGAATACCCCATCACCCGCGCCGCCTTTGCCCGATCAACGGGCGAGAACGGCGCGCCGTCGGTGGTCCAAGAATTGACGGCGTGATTAGGCTCCAGGTCGTGCGGACTCCGCGTTCGGACGTGTCCATCACAATAAAGGACACTCGTCTCGGCGACATGCCCGCTGAAGAGATTGCCGGTATCGGCGTTCGGATTCATCGGACACGCGAATCCCCCAGGAGACAGGACGTTGAAGTCGTTGAACGCCGCTGTCGATTCCACAATCGCGATCACGCTTTCAGGATGCTTGATCTTGCTGAGGGCTAAACCTGGGCTGAACCTGTCGGCGAAGGGACCGAAAGCTTGTTCGCCGCTGGTGGAATTGACGGCGTATGAACGATGGAAGCCGTCGTGTTCGATATCGTCTTCGCCTGCCATGGGATTTGACGGACATTCGAACATCGTTTTGCTTTTGATGTACGGATTGACCAGAACTCGCCACGACACCAGCGTTCCGTTCGCGCCCAGCGTCTGGCGCGGTGGCAAGACGCTGTCGTAGTCTTCCGAATACTGCTGCATTCCGATCCCGATTTGGATCAACTGCTTCTCGCAGCGTGCCTGCTTGGACCGGGCGGCGGCGTACGTCGTCACCCTATACAGCACAACGGCAAATGGAAAAAAGACGCAGATCGCCGCGATAAAGCACCCGACATTGACTGTATTGGGAAACGCTCTGCGCAGCCATTTCTGGATCATGGATTTCACGATGGATATTGCTTCGCGCCGTACTCAATCACCTGCGCCGCCTTCGCCCGATCGGCGGGCGAGAACGGCGCGCCGTCGGTGGTCCAAGGATTGGGACGGCCGTTGAGTGCGTCCAGTGAAGCCGCTGGGCGTATTATTTTGACATGGCCGTCGCAATAGAGGACGTTTGTCCGTCCCTGATGTCCGCAGAAGAGATTGCCGGTCTTGGATTTTTCGCTCGCCGGCCAGCGGAAGATCTCCGGGGCCAGGACGTTGAAATCGCTGTAGGCTGCGGTGGATTCGACAACGGCGAGCAGAGATTCCGGATGCGCGGCGTCGCGGAGCGGGAAGCCGTTGGGGAACTTGCCGGAGAAGGGGCCGAAGGAGCGGGCATTGTCGCTGGCGGAGTTGACGGCGTACGAGCGGCTAAAGTCACTGTCCGTAATGCTGTCGTTTGCCATGCCGCTTTTCGAATCGGCGACGGGGTTGGATGGGCATCGGAAAAGCGCGGCGTCTTTCATGTCGGGGTAAATCAGAACGCGCCAGGAGACATTGGCGCCGTCGGCTTCCCGAAGCTGTCGCGGCGGCAGTTGTTCGTCATTGTCCTGGCTGTACTGGAGGAGCGCGAGGCCGATCTGTTTCATGTTGCTGGCGCAGGAAATTTGCCGGGCTTTTGGCCTTGGGTAATCAGGAAGCGGAAAAATTGCGAATACGCCGATGGCAATGAGGACTGTAAGACAGATCCACGTAATCACCGACTGGGCCATGTGCTTGGGATGATTTAAGTCCATGTCGTTCTCCTGTCGTAATGAATGGTTAACGCCGCCGGGCTGGTTTCGTTTCGCTTATGGGCTAGCTTCGCCCTATATCCCAAAAAAAGACACGTCGCCGTACGGGGCCTTCGCGCATCTCGTGATAGATCTTTTCCGAGTATTGCATAACGGCGGCCGCCTTCGCTTCGTCCATGGGCGTGAACGGTTTGGTGTCCACGGTCCAGGGGTTGACGCCGGATTGGGAGAGCATGTGGCTGGGAAGCATCGCCTGGACGTGACCGTCGAGAAAAGCGGCGTTCGTGACGCGATTATGTCCGGAAAAGAGATTGCCGGATTGCGCGGCGGCGTTCGTCTTTCGGGCGAAACCCTCCGGGAAGAGAGGATTGAAATCGCTGAACGCCGCCGTCGATTCGACAATGGCGATGGTCTGACCCGGAGCCTCGGAACTGTCGAGAGAGAAGCCGCGCCCATAGGCGTCGGCGAACGGTCCCAAGCTTCGCATGGGATCGTCGTGCGTGGCGTTGACGGCGTAGGAGCGGCTGAGGTCATCCGTCGCGAGCGGCAACGCTTGGGATGCCGGCGCGGGACCGGCGGGGTTGGAGGGACACCGAAAGGAATCGCGAGATTTGATGTAGGGATAGATCAAGTATCGCCAGGAAACAAGAGCGCCGCCCGCTCCGCTTGCGTTCTGTCGCGGCGGCAGCTTCTCGTCGTTGTCCTGTTCGTATTGCGCGAGTCCCAGCCCCAGCTGCCTGAGATTGCTGGCGCAGCTGAGCCTGGAATCGCGGCCAATGACGGAGCGAAATAAGAGCGGTTCGGAGATAAGAGCGATGAAGATTACGGCGGCGGCGATAGAAGCGCCGGCGATCCCGCTGTTACGGCCGATCATGGGCCACCTCCTCTCACAGAGATATCCCTATCGTACCGTATTGGCGTGAGGAGCCAGACGTTTATTGGAGACGTTTGTAATCCAATTGCCGGCGGCTTTGCAGCATCCACCCTTGATCGGTCGAAATCCAGTGATCCAGGACCGTCATGTCCATCACCCCGCTCTGCTCCGCGCCGGTTTGCGCGTTGTGGATGGTCACTTCCTGGCGCTCCACGGCTTTGACATCGGCGGCGGCTCTCGTAGATTGGAGGGCGAACGTCACGATCCGTGTCGTGGTGCGCATGGATTTGACGAGGGCGAAGATCGCGGGGAGGCCATCCTTGCGGGCCTGGAGATTGAACTGGTCCCCCTTCAGATCTGTGCCCACGTAGTCCGGCGACGTGTGGGCGAGGGCGCCGGCGGCGTCCTTACGGTCGAGCGCGGCGTTCTGCTGACGGTATGTGTTCTGGATGGCGCTGCGCGCGCCGGCGGCGATATCGGCGTAGGCGGCGGTGGCGAGCGCGCCCAGCAGGGCGAGTGTGAAAACAAACGCTCTACGGCGGTCGTTGTTGTACATGGCGGACATTCCTAAAGTGTCGGCGCTTGAGCGCGCCAAGTCTTATTGTCGGTCGCAGGGCGGCAAAGCTGGAATCGGGCTCAAGGTTACAGTGGGTTTACAGTGCCGCGCGGGGAGCTCAAATCCGGTTCATGGAGACCAGGCGCCGGGTAAGTCCAACACACGACTGCTCCGAAAGTGAGCGGCCGGAAGGGAGGAAAGCCCATCATGGACTTTCATGAAATCGTAAACAACCCGGTGAACCGTCGAACCTTTTTGACCCGAATGGCCGCCGCAGGACTGGGTGTGGCCGCCATGGGACTGATGCCGGAGGCCGCGCACGCTTCGGGCCGCCCGGTGCTGACATTGGTCAACGTTCCCGAGAACTCGCACTTTCCCGGCATCCCGGGCAAGAACCTGCGCAACAAGACACTGAACTATGCGCTGACGCTGGAAATCCTGGAGGCGGATATCTACCGGCAAGGACTGAACCTCGCCGCCGGAAAACCGCTGGACACGCCGCTGCCCGATGATGTTTCCGGCTACGCGCTGTCGATTCCCGCCGGACAGGTCGCGCATCCCGCGCTCGGATTTCAGCTGCTCCAGCAGTTCGCGCCGGTCGAGGCCGCGCACCGGGACTACCTCCACGCCGCGATCCAGTCGCTGGGCGACACGCCGGTCTCGCCGAACCCTGGCGGCTACAAAGCCCCCTTCGGCGGCGATCTGGCTTCGGTCCTCGCCGTGATCCGCACACTGGAAGAGACGGGCGTTCGCGCCTATCTGGGCGCCGCGCAGTTCATTGGCGACAAAACGCTGACGCAGGCCGGCGCGAGCATCTACTCGACCGAGGCGCGCCATTCGGCGGCGATCAATTACGCCCTGGGACTGGAAGCCGGCCCCGCCAAGCAGCGTCTGGACAGCCAGGCGGTGATTCACCAGAATGGCGATAATAACTTTGAGTATTGGCTGACCCCGGAACAGGTGATCGCCAAGGCGAAGCCGTTCTTTGCATAGATTTGCGCCGCGTCGCCTTCGGCCCAATAGGCCGAAGTCTGAGACGCGCGAAAGGAATTGACCATGAACCACGAACCGATTGCCCATACGGAGCGTCGAGAATTTTTGGGATCGGCCGCGCGGACGGCGGCGATCGTGGCCGGAGCTACGCTGCTCGGCCCAAGCCTCGTCCGCGCCGCAGCGCCGCTGCAATATAAAGACATCTATCGCCCCAAGATTCTCAATTTGCCGGGCGGCCTGAAGGCTGGAGACGACATCCAGGTCCTGAACTACGCCCTGACTCTGGAGGATTTAGAATCGGACCTCTACATCCAGGCCGTGCAGCGCCTGACGATGGGCGGGACCAACAAGCTCGGCAAGCAGATCCCCGGTCTGGGCGTCAATGATATGGAGCCGGACGTCAAGTACTTGAAAATCTTCGCCGAAGTCGAGGCGGAGCATCGCGACTTCCTGCGCGGCTCGCTCAATAGCCTGTTTCACGGGATCGCCGTGAGTCCTTACAAATACGATTTCGGCATCGAGACTAAGTCGCGAGAGGAAGTGCTGGATCTGGTGCTGACGGCGGAAGCGCTCGGAACGGCGGCTTATCTGGGCGCGGTCCCGTACCTGAAGACACGCCTCTTCATCACGGCGGCGGCGGCGATCCAGGGCACGGAAGCGCGCCACACGGCGACGCTGACTCTGGTGCAAAACCAGCTGTTCGGCGGCTCCAAACCCAGCTCGCCCCTCGCTTCGGACAACCATGGGATCGATATGCCGATGGATCCGGACGCCGTGCTGGCGAAGGTCTCGCCATATATCGTCCGATAATCGCCGCCGAAAGGATCAAACGATGAAAAAGATACAGTGGACCCTCGCCGCCGTCGCCCTCGCGGCGCTCGCCGGCAATCTCGCGCCGGCCGCCCACGCGCAGGACGGCGATGGCTGGACCGTCACGAAGGCGCTCCAGTCGGAAAAGCTCGACTACAGCAAACTCAACAATTCGACCTACGACTACGCCGACATCGCGACCGCCAAAGGGAATCACTACTCCGACAACCAGGTCGCGACGATGCTGAAGATCGCGAAACTTTCGGGCCAAAGGTTCAAGGATGTCTTCTGGGCGCTCAACCGGGGCGAGACGTTCGCGATGCTCGCCGGGAAGTACAATATCCCTTACTCCCGTCTGCGCCATGTCGACGCGGAGAAGGACGAGATCGCGGCGTTCGAATCCGCGTATCTCGCGACAGGGAAAACGAGCGCGCGGCGTGATAAGATCGATGCGATTTTGATGAAATAGGATGTCCCGGCCCCATTCACAAGAGTCGGTTTTCGCGTACTGGGCAATAAATTAGCCAGCTGGGGGCGCTTCGCATTAAGGACCCCGCAATAAATTACGGGGCTGGGGGCGCTTCGCGCCGACCGTCCGTGCCGGACGGAAGAGTCTCTACGCCTGCGATCCTTGGTCTTCCGTCCGGGACGGTGGGCGCCCTTTGGGCACTGGTTGCGAAGCAACCCCCAGCCCCGTACTTCAGTGCGGGGTTCAATGCGCTCGCTGTAGCCCCGTAATTTATTGTGGGGTGGGGGAAAACCTACTCCGAAACTACATCAGTCCCCAAAGTGACTCCACTGTCGTTAAACGTGTCCACCGTGAAGAAGTAAGAAACGCCGACGTTGAGCGTGTGGATGCTGAGCGTGCTGGCGCCGTAGACCTGATAGTTGCTGAAGAGTTTGTCCTTGGCGACGCCATAGCGGACGATATAACCGTCCGCGCCGGCGACGGGCTTCCAGGAAATCGTGGCCTGGCGCCCGTCCGCGGCGTCTCGCTTGACCTGGACGCCTTCGGGCTTTTGGGGCGCCTTCCCCAGACCGCTGCCGAAGAGGCGCAGGCCGCTGATTGAGAATTTGGCGCCGCCTGGGGTGTGCGTATTGGTGATTCGGGCGTAGCGGGCCGTGACGGGTTTCTCCAGCGGGATGTAGTCGTGCGGCGAATCGCGCTTCTCGACGCTGCGGTCTACAATGGTCGTCCAGGTCTTGCCGTCGGCGCTCACGTCGAGTTTATAGCCGTAGCCGTCCTGAAGCAGGCCAAGCTGCGTGGAGCCTTCATCGGCGAAGTTGATCTGGGCGGCGTCGATGCGGCACGATTTTCCAAGATCGACCTGAAGCCATTCGCCCGGATCGCCCGTTTTGGCCGACCACCAGGTGCGCATGTCTTCGTCAAACGCCGCTTCGATCGGATGCGCGTCAAGCGTGGAGGACGCCGTCGCCGTCTTTTGATAATCTAAGAGCATCCAGCCGGTCAGGTTGCCTTTGGACGGGTCTTTGACGACGCCTGGGGCATACTGGGGGTAGTCGCCGAGGTAAGTGTCGCAGACCATCTGGCCGTCGCGGGTAAACCAGGCGGGGAAGACGCCGAGACGGCGCTCGAACATATGGCGAATGGAGATCGTCATGGTCGCGATATGCCAATATCGCCCGCCGAGGTCCTGAAACGTCGAGCTGTGGCCCGCGCCGGTCGCGAAGCCCGTGGGTTTGAGCGAGAAAGGGCTGTAGGGCGCATAAGTGAATGGCCCGAGAGGATGGTCGCCGACATAAACGCCGTCGTTGTAGGATTTGTACTGGGTTCCGGGGGCGGAATACTGAAGGTAGTATTTGCCGTCGTGTTTGGTCATCCAGGAGCCTTCGATCCAGGCGCCGGAATCTTTGTAGGGCGGGGTGTCGGTCGGCTCGGCCGGGATCTCCCCGCCGTGTTTGGGCGTGACGCCCGCGAAAAACGGGATCCGCGCCGTGAGCGGCTTGAAGCCGTTCTTGGGGTCCAGCTCCTGACCACCGATGGGGTCCTTGTCGCTGCATCCGCTGTAGAGGTAAACGCGTCCGTCGTCGTCCCGGAACAGGGCTGGATCGCCCTGATTTTGCGTGTCGCTGACGAGCTTCCATTGGCCTTTGCCGGGATCGTCGCTTTCGTAGATGCCCGCGCCGCCGACGGTCCAGTACATCTTGCCGCCGATCTCCATCACGGTGGGCGCGTAGTTGTCGATCGGCAGCCCCGCCGGCGTCACGAACGTCCAGTGAACAAAGTCTTTGGAGCGCCAGTATCCCAGGCTTTTGGAAGGGAACAGCCAGTATTCGCCCTGATAAACGATCATCGTCGGATCGGCCGCTTCCCGCCGGCTGGGATCTTCGGCTTGAAATCGATAGGGAAGATCCATCGGATTGCAGATGGTCGGCGCTCGGCCGGCGGCGAACGCCGGCGCCGCATGGAATAGCAATGGGAGCGAAGGGGCAAAAAGGGTGACAAGTGAGAGACAGGTCCGCGCAGACTTGAATTTCGTTTTCATAACCCTAGCATACCATGAGTATTTGAATTTTTAATAATTTACACCAGTGTAATATGAAAATTAAAAATCGCGCCATTCTTTCTTGACACTCAAGGGAAGCGTCTGCTAAGATTGAGAAAATACTGGATTTCAAATGGATTGAAAACGGATTGGTGATGAAGTTGTGAATCGGCGATCATTTGTCAAGCTTATGGGAGCCGCCGCGCTTCTCCATTCGGCTTCCTACGGCGCCGGCAAAGCCGACGCCGCTAAGAACGGGAAGATCGATCGGAAGGCGCTGGTCGATCGGCATAAGATTGCGCTCGCCCGGCCGGATGCGATGACGCCGCTGACGGTCGGCAACGGCGAATTTGCATTTACCGCCGACATTACGGGGCTGCAGACCTTTCCGGACTTTCATGGAAATGGGATGTTGTTGCAGACGATGGCGCAGTGGGCGTGGCATACGACCCCCGATGATCATCGCTATCATCTTTCCGACACGTTCAACCCGTACGACAGCCATGGCCGCTCCGTGCCTTACCCGAGCGGCGACGAAAACGGCGGCGGGTTTGGCGACGGCGGACCGGCGGCGCAGTGGCTGAACAGCAATCCCCATAAGTTCGATCTTGGCCGCATCGGCCTTCTCCTGCCGTCGATCGATCAGCGGGCGGTGACAATCGACGATATCACGGAGATCGTCCAGGAGCTCGATCTCTGGAGCGGGCTGCTGTCGAGCCGTTTTCGCCTCGCCGGCCAGCCGGTCCTGGTGGAAACGGCGGCGCATCCCACGCTGGATGTCGTGGCGGCGCGCATTACCTCTCCGCTGGTCCGCGAGGGAGCGCTTGGCGCGCGGCTGCAATTTTCCTACGCGCCGCCCGACTGGATGCATCCCAGCGATTGGGGGCAGCCCGACCGCCACACGACCACGGTGAGCGTCGCCAAGGACGAATACCGGTTTGCCCGCCGGCTGGACGGCGTCACCCAATATTCCGCGCGCGCCGCCGTTTCGCCGGGAAGCGATCATCGGCAAATCTCGACGCACGAACATACGTGGACGGCGAAGGGGCAGCCGTCGCTCGATCTGGTCATCGCCTTTGGGCCGGAGGCCATGGAGAAAACGCATGGGAGCGTTCCGTCGTTCGATCAAGTCCGCCAGGACGCCATGCGTCATTGGAAGACTTTCTGGTCAACGGGCGGCGCCATCGACCTTTCCGAGAGCCGGGACAGCCGCTGGAAGGAGCTGGAGCGGCGCATCGTGCTTTCGCAGTATCAAACGGCTGTCAACAGCGCTGGCTCGCTGCCGCCGCAGGAGACCGGTCTCGTTCAGAACAGTTGGTACGGCAAGTTCCACCATGAGATGCACTGGTGGCACGCCGCGCATTTCCCGCAATGGGGGCGCGAGGCGCTCTTGATGCGAAGTTTGGACTACTACCGCCGCATCCTGCCGGTCGCGCGCGAAACCGCTCAGCGCATCGGCTGCCGGGGCGCGCGCTGGCCGAAAATGGTGGGGCCGGAGGGGCGCGAAAGTCCCAACCGCATTAACCCCTTTTTGACCTGGCAGCAGCCGCATCCGATCCATTTCGCCGAGCTGATTTATCAGGCGAAGCCGACAGAAGAGACGCTGCAATTTTTCAAGGAGATCGTGCTGGAAAGCGCGGAGTTTATGGCGTCCTTTCCGTGGTGGAACGCGGAGCGCGGCTGCTATGAGCTGGGGGCGCCGATTGTCGCGCCCTATGAGAACAATTACAACGACCGGCGCGCGTCGAAAAACCCAACCTTCGATCTTACCTACTGGTCGTGGGCGCTGGGCGTCGCCCAGCAATGGCGTGAGCGCCTCGGCATGGCCCGCTCCCAGGAGTGGGACCATGTCCGGCAAAACTTCGCGCCATTGACCGTCCGCGACGGTGTCTACCGGGAGATCGAGCAGATCGACGCCGGAATTGGCGGGCACCCAACGATGCTGGGCGCTTTGGGCGTTGTCCCGCACACGCCGCTCGTGGATCGCCCGACCATGCAGCGCACATTGGATTTCGTGCTGACAAAGTGGCCGCGCGGCGAGACCTGGGGATGGGATTATCCGATGATGGCGATGACGGCCGCGCGTCTCGGCCGGCCAGACCAGGCCATTGAAGCGCTGTTTATCGACACGCCCAAGAACGTGTATCTCGCCAACGGCCACAACTACCAGCAGTCCATCCTGCCGCTGTATCTGCCCGGCAACGGCGGCCTGCTCTTCGCCACGGCGATGATGGCCGCCGGCTGGAAGGGAGCGCCCCCGGGGCACGCGCCCGGCTTTCCGACGGAAGACCAGGGCTGGACGGTACGCTGGGAAGGCTTGCGACCGGCGCTTTGAAGATGGAAGATCGGCCTCGGATGCATTGGAACCCGGTTATGAAACCCGGGCCTGGGAGCGCAAGGCGCTAACCGTCCGTGCCGGACGGAGGATATTTGTCATCGACCACCGGCATTTGCGTCCGGCGCCGGGTACCCCCTGGGTGGTTAGCGGCTCTGGCCGCTCCCAGACCCGGGTTTCATAACCGGGGAGCGTATGCGTATGCGGCTACGAAAATCCTATCCTATCAACCCATCGCCGCATATTTCATCTCATTTGCTCAGAAAATCCCGGACTGTGTCCCGGATGTCCTTCCCCGTATCCGTCAAGCTCGCCGCCGGAACGCCGTATTCGGAAGTCGCCTCGTAATCCACGAAGGCGACCGCGACGGGGGCGTCGCCGGCGGGAATCTCTCCCGAAATGATGCTGCCTGGCTTTTTGACGATCAGCTTGCGGATTTCGTCTGGCGTCAGCGTCGCCGTTGAGACATGGTTGGCGAAGGGCATCGCGGAGTAGAGATCGTAGTAGGAGACGGTACGCCTATGGAATGCGCCAAACATGCCGCCGCCAGATGGGTTGAGCGCGACTGACGCGCCCGTGGCTCGGCGCATGGCGTCGACGAGAACTTGTGTCGTGATTCGTTGCCGCTCCTCCGGCGTGGCGCCGGCTTTGGGCAGCGTCCCGGCGTCTTTGAGGAACGGCGCCGTGTAGGGCGCGATGGCGGCCGCGACATCCGGCGCGTCGGAAATCCCCGTTTCGATGGGGATCATCTCATCGTGATAGGTTTTGAGAGTCCAGCCCTTCGCGCCGCGCAGAAACGTCAGGTCGAAGCGGCCGAGGTTCACGCCGAACTCGCCGTCCTGGACGATCGGCGTGACGACGCCGTCCGTATTGACGGCGGCCAGCGGCGTGTAGAGAAATGTGTGTGAATGGCCGCCGACAATGGCGTCCAGGCCCGACGTTCCCTGCGCCAGCAGCATGTCCTGATCGGCGCCGATGTGCGTGAGGGCGATGAGGATATCGCAATCCCGCCGCGCCTTCGGGATCCATTCTTTCGCGGCCTCGATGGGGTCGGTAAACACGAAGCCCTTTGTCTGCGGATATTTCGCCGACGTCTTCGTCGTCAGCCCCAGAAACCCGACCCGCACGCCGCTCCACTGCCGCACGACATACGGCTGCACACCCTCCAGCAGTCCCCCGTCGCTCGCCCGCACATTGGCGCAAACCCACGGAAACCGCGCGCGCTTGATCACGCGCCGCAGCGCCGTCTGCGCTCCGTCGTAATCCTGCTCCTGCGTGGCGTCCCGCCCCTTGAACTCATTGTTGCCGATCGCCGCCAGCTCGTATCCCACCGCGTTCATCGCTTCAATATCCGCGACGCCTTCATACGCGTTGGAGAGCGGACCGCGCGTGAACGTATCCCCGGCGTCTACTAAAAGCGTCGGATTATGAATCTTTGCGCGCAGACGGCGAATCAGCGTCGCCCGCCGCGCCGCCCCGCCGCGCGACGGATTCTCCTCCGGACTGCGCCCGGCTTCCGTGTACGGGAACGGCAGGATATGCCCGTGCAGATCGTTCGTATGCAGCAGCGTCAGCGTGAACGAATCCGGCTGGGGCGGGGCGACGGGAAACGACGTGGACGCCGGCAAGTCCGACGGCGCGGCGTGAATGGCCGGCGCGGCCAGCGTCAATACGGCCAGCAGCAGCGCGATGGGTTTTCGGATCATGGAAATGTTCCTTAAGCCTATTCTTGAATGACTTTGAGGTGCTCCAAAATTAGCTCCGCCGTGGCGAGGTTGGTGGCGAGAGGGACGTTGTGCGTGTCGCAGGCTTTCATGAGCGCGTTGATGTCGGGTTCGTGGGGATGGGCGGTGAGCGGGTCGCGCAGGAAGATGACGGCTTTGACTTGCTCGGTGGCGATCAGCGCGCCAATTTGCAGGTCGCCGCCGAGCGGGCCGCTGAGCATCTTCGTCACCGGCAGTCCCGTTTCATTTTCTATATGCGTCCCCGTCGTGCGCGTCGCGACAAGCGACTCCCTCCGGCAGGTCTCCAAATGGCGCTGCACGAACGCGATCATATCGTGCTTCTTGTTGTCATGAGCGATCAGAGCGACGTATTGCAATGTGTTCATAGAGGCGTCCTTATTGACGAAAAGAGAATAGTCGAATGAGGAAATTATGACACAGAGATACTGCTTGGTCGCCTGTCGTAGGAGGTCCTTGTCCACAATCTTGTCCGATTATGTCCAATTCTGGCCGATTATGTCCAAAAACTGGGCGGCGCACAAAAACACCCGCGCATTTGGGATGGCGGGTGTTTGGAATCTACTGAACAAAAAAGTGTGGCGCAGTGTTAGTCCGTGTCGCCGTTGTGGCTCAGGTGTGTGAGACGGCTCGCGAGGCGGCCAGGCGGCGCGTGGAGCAGGACGTAGGCGGCGCGTTCTTCGCCGAGCAGGGGCAGGATCGCCTCGGCGCGGGTGTCGTCGAGCCAGTTGAACAGCGCGAGCATCTCGTCGTCGGTGAGCTCCTGCGCGGCGTCGGCGATCGACTGCGCGCTTTGATTGCAGAGCGTGGCTGTCAGAGCGAGGTGGCCGCCCTGGCTGAGTGGTTTGCGCAGCGCGGCGCAAAGATTTTCGTAAAGGGTTTGATGGACATACAGCGACATGGTTGACTCCTTACTCCGACGGCGCTTGCGCCTGGGATGTCGTCCTGCCGTGCAAGCCTTGCCTTATGGAAGAAAATCGGGCGAAGATGACTTGGAATTGTACCTTAACCCTCACTCTCTATAACAATTTATTTCACGCCGCCGTTCCGAAAAAGAGGGGACGGACACGTGCAGGATTTATGGCTTGCCTGCTTGTAATAGGCGGCATGAAACACTTACTCCTGCTGCTGCTTTGTTTCGTTTTGGCGCTGTTCCTTTTATCTCCTTCGGCTCACGCACAGAAGCGCGGGCTCTTGGAGTGGAATGGCGACGGCCCGCCGGAGATGACGATGCGCGTGGTGGTGGACCGGCAGGGCTGGGCGATGGTGATGCTGGATCGCGATGGAGGGGACGCGCTGCTGGCCTCCTCGTCGCCGGCGGAAGTCGACCGGGCGCTGGCCCGGTCGATCGGCGGATCGGTGCGTCCTCTGGGCGGCTGGTCCGGTCGTCAAATGGCCCGCAACTGGAGTGTCGTGCGCCGCTCGAACGATTGGCTCCATCGTACGGGCCTGCGCGCTCAGGGCGTTGTCAACCCCGACCCGCTGCGTCCCCTGATGCGCGCCGCGCACATCCTTTATCTGGTCGTCGAGGTTTCTCCGCGTAATGCGCCGAATTTTCATCTGTCCGGAGCGTATCCGGAACGGATGGCCAGCGGGAATGTCTATTACCGGCGCGCGTACTTCGAATATCCAGAGCTTCCAGGCTTGATCGGGAGGCTGCGGCGCGCTCCCAAACCTCCCGCCGTTACGGTTCAGGCGGGGTACACGCGAGCGGATCTGATCGGCGTCTGCGCGCCGTTGGCGCTGGTGCTGCTGCTGCCGCTCGCGATCACGTTCTGGATGCGCGCCCGAGCCCTGCGCGCCATGGCCGCCGAGGAGGTGGACTCCGCGACCGCCCTCTTCGGGTTCAATCGCTTCCTGCAGCAGATAACGCTGGTGGTGTGGCTGCTCTGGCTGCCGCTCAATTACGGACTGGGGCTGCGCGCGATCCTTGAGTTCTTTTGGGACGGTCCTTTGAACTTTATTCCGCTGCCGTTCCTCGCGTACTATCTGCCGGCGCTGACGACTGTAGCGTGTACGGTGATCGCGGCTCCGGTCTTCCGCCGCGTGTGGGACAAGCAGTTCGCGAGTGAGAATGTCGTCAAGGATTCTCTGCTCGCGCTGGCGATGTTTCTGCCGGTAGTGTTTTACTCGGTCGCCGCATCGTGCTTTCTGGACAATCCATACGCCGCCGCCGGCTGGGCGGCGGCGGGACTGGCCGTGCGCCAGGGAGTCCAGCGGCTCGGCAGGCGTCCCGTACTGCGGGTGACCGGCGGAGAGCTGTTCGAAGCGGCGCAACGCTTTTCGTCGGCGTCCGGGCTCCCCCCCGCCGACGTGCTTGTGCTGCCGGGCGCCGCCGGGAGCTTCGCCAACGCCTTCGCCACCACCGGCAACCGTGTCCTTCTGACGAAGTATCTGGTCGATGCGCTCAGCAAGCGCGAGGTCAACGCCATTATGGCGCATGAGATGACGCATCTGAAGCACAAGCACCCGATGATCCTGGGGGCGACATATCTGGCGTCCGCCGCGCTGTCGATCGGCGCCGCGTTCTGGGCGGCGATGCACCATGTTCCGGCCGCGTGGCTGGGAGTGATCCAGGCCGCCGTGCTTATCCTCAGCATGCTCGGGCAGACGATGCTGGGACGCGCCTTCGAGCGTGTCGCCGACGCCGGCGCGCTGGCGCTGACGGGCGATCCGGAAGCGTGCATTTCAGGTCTGGGAAAGATCACGCGGCTCAATCGAATGCCGATGGAGTGGGGGAAGTGGGACCGGTACTGGCTGACGCATCCCTCCACGTCGCAGCGCTTCCGGGAGATCGCGAAGCGCGGCGGGATGAGCGAAGAGCAGGTTACGGCGGCGATGCAGGCGGCCGGCGGCGAGACGACGGGGGAACGCTACAACATCGTGGTGAGGTCCGCCGCCGCGCCCGCGCCCGTGGTTTAGCCGGGGGCTAGCGTTTGGGCGGAGGCGGCCAGACGTCGTCATTGGGATCACCGGGGCGGCTGGCGCCGGCGGCGGGCGACTTCCGTGTCAGCGCATTGGCGGCGGCGACGGTCAGCGCGGCGACCGCCAGCACGAGGAGCGCGCCGAGGAGCATTCCGGACGGCGATAGGTCCAGAACCGGAATCGATCCTGAGGAATGGTCGAGGAGCATCAGCGACATTCGTCTATCCTCTCGCGCGATCCGCATCGCGTCGGGTATGCTTCTTCATTATACCGAAGTTACCGCGAGCACGGATCCCAATGACCCAGCCACCCATCAAAAAGCCCAAACTGCCGTCTGCCTACGCCGATGATGGCGCTCCGGACGGCGTCCTCGAACCGGAGCGCATCTACGAAGCGCTCCACTGGATCGACCGCGATCATTCCTATCAAGAAGCGGATAACCTGGAGATTCGGCGGTCGCTGCTGCAGCGAGTGAACTGGAGCGGCGCCGTGCTGCGCAAGATTCAGGTGAGCGACGCGCGGTTTCAGGAGTGCGATCTTTCCAACGCCGACTGGGGCGACGGCGGCGCTCAGCGCGTGGAGATGGCCGGCTGCCGCATGACCGGCTTTCGCGCCGAGGACGCGTTCTTCCGGGATCTGCGATGGGATGAATGCAGCGCGTCCTTCAGCCACTTTCATCAGGCGCGGTTCAAGGGCGCGCACTTTGAGGGATGCAACTTCCGCGACGCGGATTTTTACGGCGCGGACCTGACCGGCGTCGTTTTCCACAACTGCGATCTCACCCGCGCCCGTTTCACCGAAGCCGTTTGCGTCGACACGGATTTTCGGACGTCCACCATCGATGAACTAGTGATCGGCGTCCGGGAGTGGCGCGGCGCGATCCTCGATCCCTTCCAGACCGTGGTGCTGGCGAGCCTGCTCGGGGTGCAGGTGAGGACGGATTAAACGCGCACCGCCGTCATCAGAAAGAGCGGGCGGTTGCGCGCCGGCTGCGCCGGATCGCAAAGGACGACGAGCGGCTGGCTGACGTCCAGGTCGTACATGAGCGACCAGGACGGCGTTTCGACTTTATAAATGCGCCCTGCCGGCCCGATCGGAATGGTATAAGTGACATAACACTTGGGCCGCGCGTTTCTATTCCGGTAGTCGGTCGAATGTATCACTTCGCGGCCCATCACGAATCCGGCGACGGCGACGCCGTCGCGCATCAATGTGAGCTGTTCCTGGAACGTCCATTCCAGCGCTCCGGTGAACAAGCCAAGGATCGCCAATGCGACGATCGATGTCCAGAACCAGGCGCGTCCTTGCCCGGCGATCCGATCTTCAGTCATGACGCCCAGCCGGTAGGTGTGTGGGTTCGCGGGCAGATAAGTCACCGGGATCGATCCGCCGATCACGGCGTTGTCCCAGGTCCCATAATCGAACGACGAGCGATCCGTCACGAACGTTTGGTTGACGTAGAAATCATAGTCGAGATAGTAGGTGTCGTGCTTGCCGTGGCGGACCGTTTTGTCCGTGATCAGGGCGCCCATCATCCGGCCGTGCGCCTGGAGCGCGCGCAGCTCGTTCATGTCGCGCATGCCCAGCCAGCTCAGGAGGCCGAAGGTTCCCAGCAGCAGCAGGACCATCGTGACGCGCGCCGTCTGCGTTCCCGTGGTAAAGCGCGCCGGCCGGGGCGGCCGTTCGAGAATCTCCGCGGGCTTGGAATTAATCGTCGTCTCCATTGGGTCCTTCATTCGTTTCGAGATCGTTACTTCATGAGACACGGGAGCGGCCAATTTGTTGCACGGCTGGCTGTCCACGTATTTTTATGTTACACTGTCCGTATCTTGACGCTTGTTTGCGTGAAACACGCGCGAGAGAAAGACATTCTTTTTTATATTACGAACCATGGCTAATTGGAAATCGATCAAGCGCCCAAAGGCGCGGGAAGACGCGCCCTGCGCCGAGCCGGAGGCTCCGCCTCCCCCACCGGCCAGCCGTCTCGCCGCCGCGCTCTTGGAGGGCGAGCGGACCGGCGATAAGCGCCTCTTCTACGAGACCTTTCTCGAGTCGAAGCTGCTGGCGCCGCTGCGCCATGAGCCGCCGTCGTCGATCAACCCGCGTCTCGCCGACCTGAATTATCTCATCCGTGTCTGTGAAGGCTGGCCATCGCTGCTCGGATTTTCGGATCTTGAAGCGCTGAACGAGTTTTTCCAGGGGCCGCGCAAAGTCGTCTACGCCACCCTCGCCGCGCGGGATCTGTGCCGGATCGCGCTCGGCCAGGAAGTCGATCAGCTGCTGATCAACGCCGCCGGCCCCGTCGGATTCAGCCTATCGCCGCTGGAATGCCAGCTGCTCGCCGAGGGGGTCATCCCCGGCGACGGCCTGTCCCGCTAACGCCCCATGCTGTCTTTCCCGCGTCCGCGAAAAAGGAAATGTCCGTTTGAAATTTGATGTGTCCAAGGCGTCGCCGGAGGCCAGGCTTTTCTTTTTGTGCGCGATCGCGTACGCGGCAATCGTCTTGTTTGTGATCTCCCGGCCGCTCATCTGGCTGCTGGGATATGTGGCGGACGACGCCTTTTATTATCTCCAGGTCGCCCGGCATCTTGCGGAGAGCGGCCGGTCCACCTTTGACGGCGTGAACCCCACCAACGGCTATCACCCCGGCTGGATGCTGATCCTGACCGTGGCGGCGAAGCTTGTTCCGACGCGCATTCTGCTGCTGCGCGCGATGCTGCTTATCACCCTCATCATTCATGCGCTTGGCGCCGGGATCATGAAGAAGATCCTGGAGCGCTATCTTCGCCCGATGCTCGCGCTGGTGATCGCGGCGGGCTGGCTTTTCAACCCGTTCGCGCTTCGGCTGGCGCTTTGCGGGACGGAAGGACCGCTGGCGACCTGCATGGCGCTGCTGGCCGTTTTGCTGGCCCTGCGTCTTTCGGACACGGGCGCCGTTTCCCTGCGCCGCTGCGCGGTTTTGGGCTTGGTGCTGGGCGCCGCCGTTCTGTCCCGCACGGACCAGCTGCTGCTGGCGTTTCTCGTGCTCCTGCCTCTGGGGCTCGAGCGCTTGGCGGGGCGCTTCTCGGTGACCGGGACGTCCCTGAAGCGCGTCGCGGTCGCGGCCGGCTGCGCCGCCGTGGTCGTCGCGCCCTGGCTGCTGTTTTCTTATCTTTCCGTGGGGACGCTTCAGCAGGACAGCGGCGTTATGAAGCAGCTCTGGCTCGCTCATCAGGACACGCGCCGATCCCTTCCGGACGGGCTGCTGCCGATGTGGCTCGCCCCGGTTTTTGGGGGCTTGTCCGGCTCGTCCGATCCGCTGGACGCCATGGGCGTGGCGCTGATGGGGCTGTTCGCGGCCTTCGCCGCCCGCAGCCGTCAAACATGGGAGCCCTTCCGGGCGCTGTCGCTCTGGCTTCTCGCCTACGTCCTGACACTGGGCGCCATTTATGTGTGGCGCTTCAGCGACTTGCAGATCTGGCATTGGACGACCAGCGCGGCCGCGTGCTGGATCGTCGTCTGCGGGTTTGCCGCGCTGGCGTGGGAGGCGGCGGATTCGCGGGTGCGCCGGTGGACCTTCGCCGCCGTTCTGTTCTACCTGGCCGCCCTTCCGATCCTGCGGGCGCCGCTGAGAGAACCGAGTTATGTCTGGCAGCGCGCCACATTCTACTGCGCGCCCCGGCTCCAGCGGATGGTCCCGGAGGGAGAGCCGATCGGCTGTTTCAACGCGGGCATTCCCACGTACTTCAGCCGCCGTCATCTTGTCAATCTCGACGGACTCGTGAACCACAGCATCGTTCCGTACTGGAAGCGGGGGGAAGTGGACGCTTATTTGCGCCAAAACGGCATTCGATATATCGCCGACGAAAGCCATGCGTTTGACCGAATGATGACCTTCTGCCGGGACAACCCGCGCTTTACACAGGTTGCGGTCATCTCGGAGCCGGGCCGCGCGAAGTACCTGCGCCGGCTGTGGCGCCTGGAAAACGCGCCACGGTAATTTGCGGGGGAGTTACTGGAGCGGCTTGCGGCAGAGGAGCTGGTACTGGGTCCCCAGGGGCGTCTTGGTGAGGGACGGCTCCCAAGGCCGCAGGGCCGCGAGAAAACGCGGGAAGATGAAGTAGAAGTCCTGGCGGACGATTTCAAATCCCTGATCCGTCACCAATCGGCGCGCGGCGGGCGGCGTCACCTTGACGACGCCCTTGTCAAACGGGCAGCGCAGCATGACATACTGCGTGCCGGGATTCCAGGGGTTGTTTTCCCAGAGCGCGAAGATCCCGCCGGGCTTCAGGCATCGGTAGATATAAGCGATCACGCCGGCGCGCTCCGCCACGGGCACATGGTGGAGCGTGCCGTTGCAGTAAACGATATCGGCCGCGCCCGAGGGGACATATTCGTCGCAGTGCGCGAAGGACGTCCCCGAGCCTCCGTAATCCGCCCGCGCGACCGCGAGCGATTTGTGCGAGACATCGATCCCAAGGACATGTTCGGGCCGGAGGATCTCCTGCAAGAACGGCGCGCCCGACCCTGTGCCGCAGCCGTAGTCGATTACGGTTCCCAGCGGCGCCGTACGATCCGAAAGACAGCGCCCCAGCCACTCGACGCGCCCGCGCGCGAAGAAGTTTTTATCCTCCCCCGAAACCGCGATGCCCTGCGCGAGCGCGGCGTCATAGTCGTCCGCCACGGCGTCGAACACGAGGTCCGCGCGCGATGTGTCAGTTTGCGGCGGGTCGATCTTTGCGGTGCTCATCGGGAAGTTCCTAACGTCGTTTCAGCCGGATCAGGCTCATCAAAAAGCTGCCGAGAATCGTCTGATGCCCAAGCGCCGTCAGAGTGGCGCCGGGGATGACCCAGCGCATCGTGTGCGGATAGTTGAGGTGCTGGAAATCGATCCGCGCCCATTGCAGCACGGCGCATCCCAGCAGCGCGACGCCGGTCGCCAGCGCGGCGGCGCCGACGATCAGGCCGCGCTCCAGCGTGACGGACTGGTGGAACCGCTCCAGGCGCGGGTCGTCGGGCAAAAGCTGCTCGCTAATGGCGAACGTCTTGGAAAAGAGCGAGAACAGCACCGACTGGTAGCCGCACAGCAGAAAAAGGCTGGCGAACATCAGCGTATGGATGTCGAAGGTGACCCCGAAGAGATGCATCGCGGGCATCGCCACGAGGTAACCGAGCAGTCCGGCGGCGATCAGCGCCAATCCCGGGATGAGAAACAGCCAGCGCGGGCTGTAAAGCAGGAAAAATCGCAATGTCCGCCACCCGTCGCGGAACGTGCGCAGGTGCGGCGCGTGCGCCTTACGGCCGTCCGGATGGAGCGTGATCGGGACTTCGGCGATGTTGGTCGCGCTGAGACTTGACTTGATGATCATCTCCGTCGCGAATTCCATCCCGGTGCATCGCTGGTTCAAGCCTTCATAGTGCGCCTTGGTGAAGCCGCGCATGCCGCAGTAGACATCATGGATCGGGGCGCGAAACCAGGTGCGCGTCAGAAACGAGAACATCGGATTGCCGAGCCAGCGGTGCAGAAACGGCATCGCGCCCGGCGCGACGGTTCCGCCGCCCGACGGCAGGCGGCATCCCTGGACCAGATCGTACCCTTCGGCGAGCTTGGCGTAGAACTTCGGGATCTCCAGGAAGTCATAGCTGTCGTCCGCGTCGCCCATCAGCACGTATTTGCCGCGCGCGGCCGCGATGCCGCCCATCAGAGCGCTCCCGTATCCCTTCTGAGACACCGGGACCACCCGGGCGCCGTAGGACCTCGCGATCTCCTGAGAGCCATCCGTGCTGCCGTTGTCGGCGACGATGATCTCCGAAGCGATATCCAGAGTCGCCAGCGCGCGCTGCGCCTTTTCCAGGCAGGTCGCGAGGGTGTCCGACTCGTTGAGACAGGGCATGACGATGCTCATCTCAACCGCGCCCGAATCCGGGCGATCGATCTCACTTTGTGGGCTTGGGTTGTTCTTTATCATAATCGCTTAGCTGGGACTTCCATTGATTTTCGGTTAACAGCCAGACTTTTCTCTTTGGGTAATAGCTTCGGACCAGCGCGTCCTGCGCGGGGTCCATCTCGCGCGCCCAGACGATCTTGGCGCTGTCCATGTCGGCGGCGTTGAAGACCCATTCGTCGCGCCATGGATGCCGCGGCCCATAGCGCACAAAGACGAGCTGCTGTCCAGGCGCCCGCGCCAGAGCGGCGCGCACGCGCGCGGCCCGCTGGCCCAGACCGCCGCGCACATTCGCGGCCGCATCGTCATAAGCGCCCACGGCGCTCAGCAGGCAAACGACGCAGACCACGCGGCAGACCGATCGGCCGATCCTCCCCTGCGGACCGCGCCAGAGAGAGAGCTGCCGGATCGAAGCGACAATGAGCAGCGCAACCAGGGGAGCACTCGGTGCGTTATAATGTGAATTGAACCACGTTTCCGCCAAAAGCGCAAGGATTACGACGCAAATTATTACGCCCGCCCGCCGCAGCCAGGGATCACGCGCCAGCGCGGAAGGCAGGAAGATCAGGGGAATCAGCAAAATCAGCTGGAATGCGCCCTCGAAGAGGCCGAGCAGCGAGAAGCGCTTGGCGTCCGCGAGCCGTCCGCCGCCCATCGGAAAAGACGCCTGCCCCATCTGCAAGAACTTGAACCCGCACCACTGCAAAAATCCCCCCGGCGTTCGCTGCTCGCGGTACAGAGGGATATTCGCCTCGGTGACCATGTCGCGCATCGGCGCGTTATTGTAGGCGATCATGGGGCGCAGCGGCTGCCAGAGGAGCGTCGGAACCACGCCGTACTGCTTCTCATAAACGACGTAAGGGAGGCGCAGCGCGCTGCCCGTCACGGCGTGATTGTAAAATCCGAGCCAGAGAAAATTGAGCGCCAGCGCCGCGCCGAGCGCCGCGCCGAAACGGCGAATTGCACGAAGATCACGGCTGCGTTGCTGAAGGAGCGAGATCCCCAGAAGGACCAATGTTGTCGCCGCCGCTACGGCCCCCTCGAACGGACGGCTGCTGGCGAGGATCGCGATCCCCAGCCCCATGACGAACCCCATTTTCGCCGACGGGCGATCGGCCGCGCGCCGCCATGCGCCAAAGAGAAGCGCGCCGCCCAGAAACGCGACCCCGCCTCCCCAGTACGATTGCCCCCAATCCAGCATCGTCGGCTGGATCGCGGCGAGGATTCCGCCCAGAAGCGCCCATCGCCTGGGAAGCCACGCCTGGAGCATCCAGACAAGCGCCGCGCACGCCAGCGCGATGACGATCCATACTCCCGCGATGGGCAGCCCCGTCAGAACCTGACCCAGAGCCAGCGAGAGCCCCTGTGCGGGCGGATACTTCGCCTGTCGCGTCGGCGTTTGCAGCTCATGGAAGGTCTCCAGACTCTTCCAGAAGATGTGGGGTGGGTTTGTCAGGCGCCCGTGCGCATAAGTGTCGCCCGCGAGCAGATAGCCGAACTCATCGTGCTGGAGCGGCGCTGGCGGGCCGGCGGCGGCGAAGATCAGCAAGTTCACGGCCAGCGACACCAGGGCCGCCGTCAGCGGCCCCGCCCAGCGCAGCCGGGCGTAACGCGCGAAGCGGCGCTCGATCGGCGCGGCGATTTTCAGGGAGCAGAAGCAAGGGAGGATCACGACCGTAAGGGCAAATAAAAGGAGTGAAAGGAAGGATAGCATGGCATTGGAGCGGCGCCGCCGGTCTTCCTCACTATACCACAGGATTTGTCTTCACGCCAGCACGCTGGATGTATGTTACAATAGGTCTATGGCACTCGCTCGTCAGCTTGCGGATTCGAAGATGATACGGATGGTTTTTCTCGTGACGGCGGCGCTGCATCTGGCGATCCAGCTCGGCGTCTGGCTTCCCAATGTGTGGAAGCGCCGGGATATTCAGCGAGATATGACCGTGTATTATCAGGCGGCGCAGCGCGCCGAGCGTCATCGCCCGCTGTACAAGCCTCTGCGCAGCAATGCGCCCGATGTGAACCGGGGCGCTTATATCTACCCGCCCCAGTTCGCCGTGGTCGTTTCTCCCGTCGCTCGTCTGCCGTATCTGACCTATGCCCACTTGTGCTATGTATTGGAGCTGGCTGCGTTCTGGAGCTTTGCGTACGCCCTAGTCCAGCTTGCCGGCGCGCGACGTAACGCCGCGAATGTGCTCCTCTGGGGAGGGCTGCTGGGGATCACTCCGGGAACGTACGATGCGATGACGCTGGGGCAGGTCGATCCGCTGCTGTGGGCGCTGTTCGGCTTCGCGCTCTGCACGCGCCATCGCGGGGTGTTGCTGGGGATTTCGGCGCAGATCAAGCCCTTCGCGCTGCTGGTTGTGGCGATCGCCGCATGGCGGGAGCGCGGACGCGTGCTGTGGCCGGCGGCGATCGTGATCGCTTTGGGAACGCTGCTGGGCCTTGCCGTCTACGGGCCGATGTCGTTTGTGCGCTGGGCGCAGTGGGGGCTGCCGGTGCCGACGCAGGGCTCGTTCGAGGCGAACAACATCTCCCTGACCTATCTGGGGCTGCGTCTGGCGCGCGCGCTGGGGTGGTGGAGCTATTCCGGAGGCGAACTGCCGGCGGCGGCGCGTTTGTATCTGGCCGCATCCGGATGTTTGGGGGCCGCCGGCGCGGTGTTTTTGACGCGGCGGCAGTCCCCAGCGATGCAGTACGCCGTCACACTGGTTGCGGGCGTGCTGTGCGCGCCGCTGTGCTGGATTACCTATCTGCCGCTGGCGCTCGTCCCATTCGCCATTTGCGTGCGGGAGCGGCGCTCCCAGGCTGGGACGGAGACCGCTCCGATCGTCACCGAGAAATCGCTGAGCGCGGTGTCGTCAATCTTATCGTGATTGGCGCGTACCGATGGATGCGGCGTAGGGGAATCGTCGCTTGAGGTCGTTGATCGGCGCCTCCAGAAAACGCCAGGAAACCGCGGCGCTGGCGTAAGTCAGCGCGAGGGCCGCCGCCGGGATGAGCGCTCCGTGGAACGCCCTGAGCGCGGGAACCGTCGCGCAGGACACCAGGAAGAAGTTATGGAAGAGATAGAGACCATAACTGATGCGCCCCAGGTGAACCGGGGCCGGATGGGACAGCAGGCGCTGAAGACTGCCGCCCCGTCCACGCCAGAGCGTCAGCACTAACCCCGCGAACGCGACCGCCAGCAGCCACTGGCCGGCGGCGGCGGAGAAGATCTGCGCCGCCGCCATGGGAGCGCCGCCGAGCAGGATCACGGGGATACAGACGCCGCCGCTGATGAGCGCCGCGCGTTTCAAGAGATCGTTCCGGACGCCAAGAAACCCCGCCCCCGTTTCCACCATCGCCGCCGCCACGCCCACCGTCAGGTAATCGAACTGCATCGGCGACAGGTATTGCAGGAACTCATCGCCCGATCGCCAGCAGAAGACGCGGGCGATCGCGAGCGCGATCCATAGCCACACAAACCCTTTCGCCAAACGCTCCGTCGGAACGGTCAGGATCGCCAGCGGCGCCAGCAGGTAAAAATGCTCTTCGACGGAAAGCGACCAGAGGTGCGATGCGCCGCCAATCCAGGCTTGCTTGAGATCGACGTAGACATTCGTCAGGTAGAGCGCGTGCCAGAGGAGGGTTTGCGGCGGATCGAACCAGGCAAATCCAAACGGGCGTGACAGCGCCAGCACGGCCAATAAGGCGTAGTAGACGGGAAAGATGCGCAGCGCCCGACGGATATAAAAGATCCTCAGCCGCTGATTCAGCGTCCCGTGGCTGTCGTTCTTGAGGCCCAGCAGGATGCGGCCGATCAAAAATCCGGACAGCACGAAAAACAGCGGGACTCCGTACTTTCCCCACTGGACCCAGCGGACGAGAAACGGAGCCTGGTACTGTGAGTGATAGACGAAAACGCTGAGAAACGCCAGGAAGCGCAGCCCATCCAGCGCGGCGTTATGCCCGGCGCTCACGGCTGGGCGCGGATCGGAAGGTTTGATAAGAGTGTTCAATGGGAGCCCGAAATCTTTATGGATGCTCCCATTATACAACAGTTATCGGATCATGCGGCTTTGGCGACGCGCGCCAGCGCGCGGTGCAGCTCGGCGCGGCGGATCGGTTTGGCGATGTAATCGTCCATGCCGGAGGCGAGGCAGCGCTCCCGGTCGCCGTCGAGGCTGTTCGCGGTCAATGCGATGATCGAGACGCGCCGGCCGGTTGCCTGCTCCATCTGGCGGATTTCGCGGGTGGCGGCGTAGCCGTCCAGAGTCGGCATCTGGACATCCATCAAAATGACATCGTAGTCATTTTGTGAGACCGCCGTTACGGCCTGGCGTCCGTCGCCTACGATCTCCGCGTCGCATCCCAAACGCGACAGCAAGCAGTGCGCGACCTTTTGGTTGACGCTGTTGTCCTCGACCAGCAGAATACGCAGCGAAAGAGGCTCCAGCGGAATCGACGGAAGCTCGGGGGGCTTCGGCGCCGCGACCGGGACGCGCTCCGGCGCCGGCTTTTGCAGCAGCGCCTCCACCGTGAATACGCTTCCCTCGCCCGGAACGCTCTGTACGTAGACGGCGCCGCCCATCATTCGGGCGAGACGATGCGCGACCGTCAGCCCCAGGCCCGCGCCGCCATGGGGGCGCGTCCGCGCGCCGTTCGCCTGCGTGAAGTCCTCGAAGATCGCCGTTTGGCGCACGGGATCGATCCCGATCCCGGTATCGGTCACGCTGATGCGCAGCCGGACCTGCGCGGCCGTTTCGTAAGCCAGCGCGGCCTCCACGGCGATCGCGCCGCGTTCGGTAAATTTGACGGCGTTGGAAAGCAGGTTGACCAGGATCTGCCGCAGCCGCCTTGGCGCGCCCGTCAATTCGCGGATCGTTTCCGGCGCCGCCGCGCAGGAAAACTCCACCCCTTTTTCCCGCGCCTGTGGTTCAAAGACGGAGGACACATCGTCCAGCAGCGCCTGCAAATGGAACGTCTCCGATTCCAGCGGGACTTGATTCGCATCGATGTGCGAGAAATCGAGCACCGAATTGACCATCGTCAGAAGTTCTTCGCTGCTTGTTTCGATTGTCCGCGCGTAATCGATCTGCTCCGGCGTCATGGGCGTGTCCAGCAGCAAGGCGGCCATCCCAATGATCGCGTTGATGGGCGTTCGGATCTCATGGCTGATGTTCGCCACGAACTCGGCTTTGATCCGTGACGCTTCGAGCGCCCGGTCTCGCGTGCGGACGAGCTCCAGGCTTTGCTCTTGCAGCTTTTTCGACTGCATCTGCGCCTGCTGCGCTTGTTTGGCTCCGCGAATCTCGCTCGCCGCGACCTCCGCCGTGCGGCGTCGCAGCTCAAGATTGCTCATGACTTGCCGCGCCAGCGCTTCCAGCGCTTCCTGCTGATCGGGGCTCAGGCCGCGCGGCGCCGTATCGAGCACGGTCAGCGTTCCCAGCACGGCGCCTTCGGGCGTCACCAGCGGCGCGGAGGCGTAAAAATGAACACCCGGGATTGCGGCGGTCCAGACTTCGTCCCGGGCGCCGCTTTGTGTCGTGACATGCGTGTGGGAGGCCGGCGCGCAAGGCGCCGACTTGAAATCTGCGCCCAGGATCGATTTGAACCACAGCCGGCCGGCGTCCATCATGGCGATCACCGCGATCGGCGCACTGCATAGCCGCGACGCAAGTCGGGCGATGTCGTCATAGTGGCGTTCCGGCGGGGTGTCGAGAATATGGTATTGTTTGAGTATTTCCAGGCGCGAGTGTTCGCTCACGGACTGGTCGGCAGTCAGCATAATTTTGGGTGACGAAGGACCTTCCGAAAAAGGTCCTTCGCGTTTCTCCTTGATGTGGACGTTTGGCAACGCCGGCAGGAGATGGTACGAAGCCGCCCGCCTGAACCGGCGATGTGTTTCGGCCTCCGATGCCGCTCTCTAATCTTATTATCGTAACGGGCATAACCTTTTGTAGGGCGGCGCGCAAGAACCGGCAATGACGCGAGGTTTCCTGGGCGTCGGTTTCAAAATTGGCGATCGGTGATATGATAGTCTAAACGGCGGCCTATCGGATTTCGAGGAGAAGATTATGGATTTCGCACAGATCGCGCAGATACTTTCGTCCAGCCCCGAGGCGGACCAGCAGCAGCGCGGCTTGCTTCAGGAAGTGATGAACGTACTGTCGAGCCGGGGCGTGGATCCGGGCGCCGTGGCCCAGCAGGCGGGCGTTCCCAGCGCGAATCCCAGCCATCTGCCGCATCAAGATCTGATCGCCTTGACGCAGCATCTGCTCCAGCAGCATCCGGAGATCGTCCAGCAAGTCGCCCAGCGCTTTCCCGCCGCGCAGAGCATTCTGGGGATGCTGGGAGGCCAGGCCGGCGAGGATGTTCTGGGCGGTCTGCTCGGACGGCTGTAAAATCAATTTTCAAGCAGGAGATCGAGCAGGAAGAGGCGAATACTGGGGCGACTTGTCGGATTGCCGCCCTGGAGACCCGCCATGAACTGCACCTTGACCCTCGACGTCACCGCTCCCGACGGCGAGCTGGCGCGCGCGGATGAGTGTTACGCCACCCTGCAGCGCGAAATTGAACTGCCCTTTACGCCGGTGATCGGCCTGACGATCGCGCTGGAGCCCGAGATCTCCGCGCGCAAGCAGAAGCAATACGGAAAGCTCTTCGGCGCCGTCGAAGACTTCTCCGGCCACTTCCAAATCGAGCGTATGGTTTACGAGGTTGAAACCGGCCGTTTCATCCTGCGCCTCAGCCATCGATTCGAACCCACCCTCGACGGATTTTACGCCCAGATCAAGTACCTGGAGACGTTCTTCGACTTCACCCTGCTCGGCAAGCTCCGGCGCGGCAAGCCCGCCGCCACCGTCCCCGGCGAGCTGCGCGAAGTCGACAAAGATGTCTGGAGCGTGGTGCTCACCTGTCCCTACTGCCGCGAACAGCACGAGCACCCCGTCTCGCATCCGCAGGACGCCGGCCTGCTCTTCTTCTGGGCGCGCTGCGCCAACGCCCGCCGGCAGAAAAAGTACTTCGTCGACATCGCCGCGTGAATTCACGTATTGGGCTAGGCCTTGCGCACCAATTTGACCGCCGTGCCGTACGCCAGCACTTCTGTCACTGAGGTCGTGAACTCGGTGGCGTCGTAGCGCGTTCCGATTACGGCGTCGGCGCCGATCTGCTGGGCGTGCATCACCATCCGGTCAAAGGCTTCCTGGCGCGCCTGTTCGCACACCTGCGCGTAGGCTTCGATATTGCCGCCGAAGATCTGGTTGATCCCGCCCATGAACCCCTGCGCGAGGTTGGGCGAGCGCACCACGATCCCGCGCACCACTCCCAGATACTGCCCGATCGAATACCCATCGACTTCATTTCCCGTCGTCACCAGCATTGGCCTATCCTCCCGTGTTTGTGTTACCGGATTATGACCCTGGACGGCGAATTAAGTTGCATCGCGCATTCAGAACCCTCTTGCGCGGATTATCGCAAGAGAGTCTGAGCACGCGCTTCCGCTTCGAGCTTAATAGTGCGAATTCCACGACGGCCATCCGCCGCTGAAGGTGAGATTAGAGACACCCAGGGTAGGGGCTCCGTTGTTATTGCCGTCATAGTAATGGTAACTGATGACGCTCGCCCAGAAACCTGCTTGCCCCGGACCGTAATACGGGTTGCTGCCGGACATGAAGACCCGGTTGCCGCTGTACGGACCGGTGATGCTGGTCGCTCTCGCCACCCACATGGTGTAGGTGCTGTTCACGCCGTTGCAGCACACGCCGCGCTGATAGAAGCAGTAGAAGTAACCCCCGTTCCAGATAATGTTCGCGCCTTCCGCATCGGAGATGTTGATGATGTTGGTCTTTGATCCCGTCAACTTGCCGGTGCTGGTGTTGACCGGCGAGATCCAGATCCCGGTCAGGTGCGAGCCCCAGCCCACCCAGCCGCTCCAGATAAAGGGGTCGATGGAGCCGTAGACCGTATTGTTATCGGAATAGACCACCATCCCCTGGTCGCTCCAGTTATAGCCGTCCGAGCTCGTGGCGCAGCCGATGCAGCATGGCTTGGCGCCCAGCGAACAGGCATAGTACAGGAACCACTTGCCGCCCTGCCAGACAATTTCCGGCGCCCAGAAGAAGCCTTTGAAGCCGGGAACATAGGTCTGGATCCAGCTCGGTCCATTGCCGCTGCCGAATACGGAGCCCACATCGGTCCATGTCACCATATCGGGGGATGTCTTGTGGATGATTCCCTGTCCGGTGCCCCAAATGTGATACAGGCTGCCGATTTTGACGATGGACGACGGATCGTGGATCCCATTAGCGCCGTTAGTGGCGCGCGCGGGACTTCCCGCGAACGCCATCACCATCCACAGCAGAATGGCGAGCGTCAACCGGGCGAAAATGTGCAAGCGTGACGAAGTTTTGCGGTGACCGTGAAGAATGGAGACGTTCATTTTCCTTCCTTTCATTGAAGGCGAACTTGCAATGCGATTGCGCCACTCTCCATCATTCTCTCTATATAGCAATTAAATCTAAAAGAACAATTGAGGCGACGCTCCGTGCGGCCCGTTCATTGGGACCTGCGAGAGACAGTCTAACACACTTGTCTATTTGAGTCAATACCAATTTAAAACATATTAAACCAATTATATTATTTGGTTGACATGTGAGCGCTCAGTTTATTCCTATGAAATAATTTTTGCAAAAGTGAAACAAGCGCGAACGTTTTGCGTCCTAAGAGATATCCCGCTGACGCGCCGGCGCCGCCACTCCTCTCGCTCACCGAGGCCGCGCAATCGCGCCGAGAATTTGAGTGAACGGAAAGGATTCCATTGCGATGTATGCGACACCCATGCCCTACGAAGAGTTCGCCGGCGGCGGCTTCAGCTTTATGACCCAGATCCGCGTCTTCGGCTCCTGGACTGTCTGGTCCACGTCGCGCGATTTTCACTATCTCCTGTGTCTCGTCAACGACGACAGCCGCGAAGCGCTGCTTTGCGAGTACGAGGACAGCCACGAATGCTTCGCCGACATCAAACTCCTGCGCCGCATTCCCGCCAGCAGCGCAGAGAGTGAAGTGAGCCGGCGTCCGCATGCGTTTTGATCTCTGGCGCGATCAGATGGCTATTGCGCCGCCTCCTGACGTTTCGGAAAGTCTGGCGGCATCCAGGCAGGCAGGTCACTGAGAGCGGCGCGCGCTTCGGGTGAGGTCGGCACGCCCCACGCCTGGAAGAAGGGAGCGAGATTTCGGCCTGCCGTCCGCGAGAAACGCGTCATCCACTGATCCCGCTTTTCCAGGTCCGTCTTGGGTCGGGCTGAGGAGGGCAGGGCGCGGTATTCCGCGAAGACCTTTTTATAAGCGTCCCACCCGAAGGCCTGCCTCAGTTCGATATACATCGTGAGGGCGATCCAGGGATCGTCCTTCCACTGGTTGAAATCGCTCCCCTCGTTGATATATTTCTGCAGCCGCTTTTGCATGACGTCCGGGTACAGGGCCGGATGCTGCGAGGAAGTGAGTCCGCAAACCGTCTCCATGATGTACAGATCAAAGACGTTATTCGTAACTTCCCCGGTCCCGTCAAACGTCCAATCCGGTTCTTGATGGTTATGTCCCATCTCGTGAAAAAATCCCCATGACTTGCTTTTCCCTTCGCCATTGGTGAGGATCACGTGCGTACTGACGACATCGTTCGCAACATCCAGCCCCATCATGATGGGATAGCCGGAGTGCATATAACCCAGGCTAATTTGGCGGTCGACACAGTAACGCTCCGGACGCGGCCGATGATGGGGAATTCCCGCGAAGTCGGCGTAGCTATCCAGAATACGATCCCAGAGGGTCATCAACGCTTGTGGGTCATCCAGAACGCGAACAGCCGCCGACGGAACGGTCAAGATCACATTGTCGCCCTGCAATTCCGCCCAGGGCGCAGGGTTATTGCGGATCGTGGCTCGCCATGCGGAAAGATCGGTCTTGCCTTTGACAAAGTATGGCGCTTCGATGGCGTGACCAATCGTGACAGTGACGCTGCCCAAGGCGCAGTTGTCGGGAACGACAATGTAGATCGCTCCGCCGAAGGCGTTCGCCGCGATGGTTTGAGCGGCGTCCAGAGGAAAAACGCGTGTGATTGCTGGAGCGCGCTCCCATTTATTCAGCGCCCACAAGGTATCCGTGTGCGCGCCAATACGGACCTGGAGGCCCTTCTGTACGGCGCTCGTTGGCGTGGTCACGGTGATCTGTTCGCCAGGAGCCGCGTACAAGCCGGTGCTATGCCACTCCGGGATGCTGGCGTCAATCGTGACGGCCTGGGTCACACGAGACGCGTTAGGCGGCGCCAGGCCGGGAAATGAGGCGGAGGCGGGGAGGATGTGGACCTGCGCGGCGGGCGCCTGCATCGCCTGCTGGACCTGGAGAGACAGAACGACGCGCTCGATCAGGTCGCGATCCATAAGCGGCGTTTCCAAACGGAGCGCAGGGTCATTTCCGTGCTGGGCTACCAGAGATTTCAGACGCGGCAGCAGGATTTTGTCATCTGGCGGCAGTGTGTTGACCGCCGTCAGCACCGTTTCCACGGCCTGCTTTGAGTCCGGAAGGACTGCCTTAGCGAGAGAAAGACCATTGGAATCCGATGAGGAACCCGAATTGAGCACGAAGGTCAGAGCGTCAGACGCGTTGAGCATCGCGTCAGGAATCATTCCGGCCAGATAGCCTTGCGGCGCCGTGGTATTCAGTGTCCCATCGGCCCAGAGCAGACCGGCTGACGCCAGGAGGCGGTTGCCGCCATGCTGAGTCAGGGCCTTACCTGGGTTGGTCTGGAGCCAGCCCCATCCCAATTCCGCCGCGAGCACCCCGCCGCCCCGCCGCAGGTAGTGATCCAGGGCGTTAATTTCTTTTGGCGCGAGATCCGACAGCGGGCATGAAACGACGGAATCGTCCTTCAGACGGTCGGTCCACTGCGCGCCGTCGAGTGTATCCACGGCGACGCCGTGCGTCCTTAAGTAGGCCGCAAGGTCGGGCCGCCGCCGGATACCGACTTGCACTGGCTGACCTGTGCGAGAGAGCCAGTGGACTGCATTCAGCACGAGCGTCCCGGTGTCCGCCGCGCTCAGGGCATCGGCCTCCAGATAGCCTGGGTGCCCGAACACCACGACCCGCCCCGCCTTCAGACGAGAAGCGGCCACGACCGGCGCCGCCAAGCGATCGCCGATTTGCCCTGTGATCAGTGGAAATGCATCCTTCCCAAACACAGCAACAGGCCCCGGCAGCCCCGGCGCTGCGATTGTATGAACGCCGGTGAGCAGAACTATCTGATCGGCTTGATGGACTCCGTCCGCATAACATATGCCGCGCATCAAACAAAATGCCGCTGCAAGAGAGACGAGTAAGTGAAATTTCCTGATCAAAAACAGCCTCCCCAAAACCGCTCTATCGTGTCAGTGAAATCATGGCGTTACGATTCGCATGGCATGATGTTATTATATGCTGGGAAGTTCAAATAGAGATCAATAAATATTTAATTTTATATAAAATTGCAAAGGGCAACGAATAAAGCGACAAACACGTATTCTGATAAAGCGCAATTGATTTGCCGTATCGTGTTATCTCGGAGATTTACAATTTCTATGCTGAAGCGTGTCGCCAATAACATCGCCAATACCTTGCTCGGCGCCGCCGCAATCATTCCCATTTATTTCACTCTGCATTATCTGCTGTTCGATCGCCTGAAGCCGAACCCTAACTATCCTAAAATGCAGGACGACCTTGGTCTCGTCTGTATATCTTTCCACACGCTTCTATTTCTCGTCTTTCTCCGTGTTGTTGTCGCGCGCAGTCTCTTCGTTGATCGTTTTGGCGGCGTTCGAGGCCATAATCTATGGTGCGGCGTCGCCATTGGGTTATTCGTCGGCTGGCTATTGGTCTTCATGCTGGGTACGGGCACTGACGGTTTTCTCGACTAGCGCTACTGACGCTGCTGGTTTTGCATTGCCCGACCGTACAATCTGCTATAATCCTCTCATGTTCGTCACCATTATGAAAGCCTATGGCTTTGTCAACAATCGCCACACCATTGCGCGGGTCAACAAACCCGATTGGGAAGATATCGAAGTCGCGATCCGGCGTATGGAAGGCAAGTTTTACACCAGCGTTAATATCTCGAAGACGGCGGAGACGGAGAAGGATGAGATCTTTACGCTGACGATCGGCGGCGGTCGAAAAGACCAGTATACTGTTTCGGTGAACTTCGAATCGAAGCACATCATCCATAATCTCGTGAACCCGATGCGCAGCATGCTGGAGGTGGTCGAAGTGCCGATCGGCGTGGAAGCGTTCCAGGTGCCGCTGCGCGAGATTGTGACGCTGGACGAAGCGCTCCAGGCGGCGCGCACGTATGCGGAGATCGGCGTGCTGGATTCGGCGCTGGTCTGGGATAAGACGCTGGTGATGTGAGGCTGTTGTCTCGGGAATGTGTCAGATGAGAGAAGTGCGCCGCGACAGATCATTACGATCTGCCGCGGCGTTTGTGTTTAGCGGGCGGCTGCTCGCAGCGAGCGGCGGCGCAGTCTCATGGTCAGCGCCAGACACCCGCCCAGAACGGCGAGCGCCAGGTTCGGAGACAATTCCGGAACTGGCGGAGGCGTCGTTTCATTGACGTCTGGGAATGCGGCTGGAGAGGCGGTCAGTGAGTAACGTGCAAAATCATCGTTGTTATAGTCGGTCTTTGTCAGATCGATCGTGGTGATGACGAAGCCGGTATACGGATCGTTGGACGGCAGCGGCGCCCCGGCGGAGTCCAGAATGGCGAACGTGAAGGAGTCCGGATCGGGCGACCCGATCTTTGTTCGGCTCAGGTCCACGGTAAAGTCGAATTCACTGCCGGGCGTGAAATCCTGAGTGAATTCATTGACGAACCCGGTGTCTTTGAGCGCTACCGATCCGTTCGAATGCAGGAACGCGCCGCCGGTGAAGCTCTGCGCGCCCAGCACGCCGCCGTTCCCGGCGGACAACTGGGTGAGCGTAACCGTGCTTCCGGCCGATCCCGTCAAGCCGAAGTACGCGGTATAGTGATCGCCGGCCGCCAGCGCGGGCAGGCCGGTCGTATCCAGAGTCGTTTTATAGAGCGTCGCCGCGTGCGCCGTGACGCCGCCGAGGAAGAACGACGCTCCGGCCAGTAATATCATGCCGCTCTGGATGCGGCGTTTTGTCGAGATCATATTCGAAGCCTTTCGTTATCGTGCGCCGGGACCGGCGAGGACGCGCGGGGTGTAGCTAATCGCGGCGAGCGTGGGATCGTTGAATTGCAGGGTAATGGAAATTTCCTGTCTTGGATACAGCAGGTTTATGTCTTGATCGACATAAGGGGAGCCTGCCGGGGTGATGATCTCGGTAATGCCTGTGTCATTGGACAGAGTGGCGTTGTGTAACTTGTCCAGAACCAAACTGATCGGCCCCCGAAATGCGTCTGCGCCGTTGTTGATCAGCCGCACCTGCTGTGTGAAAGTGGTAGAGCTGGGAGTTCGGATATAACCGCCTCGGATAATTGTATATTTGCTCGTAACATCTTGCGCGGCGGGCAGGATATTGATATAGATCACGCCTGGTGTTGCCCCGCCGTGTCCATCGCTGACAACGATTGTGAAGCTATCTTGTAACGGAAATGGGATGCTGGCATTTGGCTGGTAGGAAAATGCGCCGTTCGATTTGAGCGTGAGCGTTCCAGTGGATGGCGGGACACTCAGCGACACCGTAAGCGGATCGCCATTTGCGTCACTTGCGAGCGACAGCAATCCAGGCGCTGCTTGCGAAAGCACTCGGCCCTGATAAGCGGTGAGTGTACATGGAGCGACGGTTGGAGGGACATTGACGAAGTTAATGGTCAGGGATACCGTCGCGACGTTCGAATATACGTTGCCGTCAAACGCCTTATACTGGAAACTATCAGAGCCGTAATAGTTTGGGTTCGGTACGTAGGTTAATTTTCCGGAGAGAGTCAGCAGTTGTCCATGAACTGGATTTTTCGTGATCGTATAGCTCAGCGCGTTCCCATCGACATCCGAGGCGTTCGGCGTGATCACGGCCAGCGTGTTCTCATTCAGTGTTTGCTGGCTATCGAATGCGACCGGTGGGTCGTTGACCGGAATTACAGTGATATAGACTGTCGCCGGAGCGCTGTAAGAAACGCCGTCGAAGATCTGGAAATCGAACTTGTCCGTGCCGTTGAAGTTCGGCGCGGGAGTGTATATGAACGAGCCGTTCGGGTTCAGCACGACGGAGCCATGGGCGACGGTGCTTTGGGGCGTGATTGCCAGAGATGGCTGAGCCGGAGTGTACAGCACGGCTGTCAGGTTGCTGATGTCCGAGTTTCCATCTCCGCCTCCACTTAACAATGGGCCTTTCGGGACAGAAAGCGCAGTATCCTCATACGTACTGTAAGAATGTGACCCGTTTCTAGGTACCCTATGCGGCGTGAGTACGATGAACCCATTGTTGTTTCGGTACAGCACTGGATCCCATTCAGCGCCTGTTCCAAGAATTACTCCCGAATCATTGATTCGGTACAAGGTGCTTGCATACGCCATTGGATGCCCGACAGCAGTATATTGGATTTTTGTGGGCAAGCCGTCCAGTACAAAATTACCAATCGTGTCGGCGCTTCCGATAATTTCACCTTGGTTGTTGATGTCCGCTGCGTAGGAATTACTGCTGGATGATATTCCTAGCGTGGAGTTCAAATCCTGGATTGTTCCCGAGACAGTTGCCAGGAACGCGTGCGAGCTGGCGTTTCCCGTGGTTTCCGCGTTGCCGACTACCTGACCGCTATTGTTAATTGACGCTGCACGCGCATAGTATCCGCCTAGGCCGCCTAGGTCGGTCGCTACTCCGGTATTGGGATTCCAGAGAAATGCATGTGAAACAGGGAAATTCCAGCCATTCACGAGCGCGGTCGCTCCCGTGTTCCAATAGCCGCAGACAAAGCCGGTATTGCTGATCCTCAAAGCGTCGCTGTCGCTGCTGGTCGTGAGCTGCTGGCCAATGTCCAAGGCTCCGGCCGCGGGATCCCAGCGCGCAGCGCGGAGATGCCCCGCGACGGTAATGTGGCCGGCGATCTGACTGCTAGTCGTCAGGATTTTCCCTGGGCTATATGCAAATCCGCTGAGATTCAACCACTGGATTCCCCCGAGCGTGTCTCGAAAGAAATCTCCGAGCGGCGAGCTGGTTCCCAGTGTTTGCCCTTGCTCATTAAGCGCCAGCAGATTATTGTTGGCGGTTCCCTGCGGCGCAACATCGTGGAATCCTGTCTGAGCGTCCCATACAAAACCGTGATAAGTGTCTATGCCGGCAATTCTGGCGTAATAATAATTGCCGCTGACTTGCCCCTGGTTGTTAAATCCCGTAAGGGTTAAGGCGGCGTTTCCCGGAGCGGCGACAAAATTTCGGATATACTCCTGTGCGCAGGCCGGATGGATGCTGGAAGCCGCCATTCCTAGCGCTGCAATTCCGTACGCGATAACGCGTTTTTTCATGAAGACGTGTCCTTTAGCATTGAGGATGCGGGCATTAAGTCCTGATCATTATACAGGGATCTGTGACCTTGTTCGCCAGATTTGACTGTCGATTCGAAATCTTTACTTGTTCTTTGTCATGCAATGAGAAATCCTTAATTTTCGTATTGTTGTTAGCGCTCTCTTGAGTGACAAAAAAAGCCCAGCCGCCTGGATGGCGGCTGGGCTGGGGGGCTTTGAGCGGGGACTTACTTGATGAACAGCATCTCCTGGAAGGTCGGGAGGGGCCAGAGTTCGTCGGCGACGACGCCTTCGAGGGCGTCGGCGGCGGTGCGGACTTTCAGCATGGCCGGGAGGACATGGTCGCGGAAGTGCGTGGCGTGGGCGAGGGTGTCGCCTTCGTTTTCGTGCGCCATAACCTCTTCCAGCGTGGCGATGCCCGCTTCGAGGGAATCCGTCAGGTCGATGACCTGATCGAGTAGGGTGGTGTTGGGAGTCTTGCCGATGTTCTTCAGGTTGATCGCCAGCGACGAGAGCTGCGACTGGTAGGTGAGGGCGGCCGGCAGGATCTTCGTTTTGGCGATCTCCAGGGCCAGCATGGATTCGGTGTTGATGTCCAGGCAGTACCGGTCCAGCCAGATCTCGTAGCGGCTTTCGACTTCCCGCTCGGAGAGGACGCCGTACTTGCCGAGGACGGCGATGTTCGCGGGATCCGTCAGCGCCGGCAGGGCATCGATGGTGTTGCGCAGGTTCGGCAGACCGCGCTTGGCCGCCTCCTCATGCCAATCTTCCGAGTAGCCGTTGCCGCCGAACACGACCGCGCTGTGCTCGGTCGCGATGCCGGACAGGACCGTCTGGAGGGCGTCGTTGAACTTCTCAGGATCGCCGCCCATCTCCTTTTCGATCTCGGTCGCGACGAAGTCCAGGGAGTCGGCGACGATGCAGTTCATCACCACGAGCGGCCAGGCGATGGACTGGTTGGAGCCGACCGCGCGGAACTCGAATCGATTGCCGGTGAAGGCGAAGGGGCTCGTGCGGTTGCGGTCGCCGGCATGGCGCGGGAGGGTCGGCAGGGTATCCACGCCGATCTTCAGCGTGCCCGAGGTCTTCGAGCTGCTCGCTTTGCCTTCCTTGAGCTGGTTGAAGATGTCTTCAAGCTGTTCGCCCAGGAAGATCGAGATGATGGCCGGCGGCGCTTCGTTCGCGCCAAGGCGGTGGTCGTTGCCGGCGGACGCGACGGAGGCGCGCAGCAGGGTGGAGTACTTGTGCACGGCCCGGATAGTGGCGAGGCAGAAGACTAAGAACTGCGCGTTGTCGTGCGGGTTCTCGCCCGGATCGAGCAGGTTGCCGAGCTTGCAGCCGAGCGACCAGTTGACATGCTTGCCCGAGCCGTTGATGCCGGCGAACGGCTTCTCATGCAGCAGGCAGGCCATGCCGTACTTCGCCGCCATGCGCTGGAGAGTCAGCATGATGATGTGCTGGTGGTCGTGCCCCAGATTGGCGCTTTCGTAGACGGGCGCGATCTCAAACTGGCCGGGCGCGACCTCGTTGTGGCGGGTCTTGATCGGAATGCCCTGCTTGTAGAACTCGTGCTCGGCCTCCATCATGAACGCCAGAACGCGCTCCGGGATGGCTCCGAAGTAGTGATCCTCGAACTCCTGGCCCTTGGGCGGCTTCGCGCCGAACAGAGTCCGGCCGGCGTTCAGCAGGTCGGGGCGGGCGAAGTAGAAGTTGCGGTCGATCAGGAAGTACTCCTGCTCGGGGCCGGCGGACGCCGTCACCATGCCGAAGTCCGAGTGGCCGAACAGCTTCAGGACGCGCGACGCCTGCTGGTTCAGCGCCTGCATGGAGCGCAGCAGCGGGGTCTTGTGGTCCAGCGCCTCGCCGGTCCACGACAAGAAGGCCGTCGGGATACAAAGCGTGTTGCCGTTGGGGTTCTCGTAGATGTAGGCCGGGCTGGTGACGTCCCACGCCGTGTAGCCGCGCGCTTCAAAGGTGCTGCGGATGCCGCCCGATGGGAACGAGGAGGCGTCCGGCTCGCCCTGGATCAGCGCGCTTCCGGCGAATTGGGCGATCGTGCCGCCGGCGCCGTCCGGATCGAAGAAGCTGTCATGCTTTTCCGCCGTCAGACTGGTGAGGGGGTAAAAAACGTGCGTGAAGTGCGTGGCGCCCTTCTCCAGCGCCCAGGTCTTCATCGCCGACGCCACTGCGTCGGCCAGGCTCGCGTCGAGCGTTTCGCCCTTTTCGATCGTCCGCTGCACCGCCTTGTAGACTGGCTTCGACAGCAGTTCGCGCATGACCTTATCGTTGAAGACGTTCGTACCGTAGAGGGACCGGGATGTCTCCCCCTCCAAGTCGATCGCATTGACGAGCGGCTTGTAATTGATGACCGCGGATATGGCCTCTTGTCGGCCGGTTGTTGACTTCACTGCTGAACATTCTCCTTGTTGTGGTCGACGCAAACAAAAAGCCACGCAATGGAGGAATCCATCCCACAAACGTCGGGGGACGGAGCTTCCAGTACGTGGCTGCAGAGCCAAAATCTAACAACGATGTCAGAGTGAATACTTGCCTATTATGGCGCAGAGCGGCGATTATGTCAACTCGCTTGTTTACAGAAGCTTCGCCGCATTCTGCAAACGGCCAGACCCTCTAAGAGAGCGTCTGGCCGTCGAAGAAAGTTCCCAGAACGGTCAAAACGATGCTGATGGTCTCTCCCGTCGCCCAATTTACCGAGAGAAGCTCAGAGCTTTGCGATCACTACGGTCTGGTTCAAGGCGGGGGCGGTTGCCGGGAATCGCAGTGCGGTCGCTCCAGCGCCAGACTGCACATAATATTCCAGCGCCGGCGCGGCGCTCGGGGCCGGCGGCAGGGCCGCTTCGTACACAGACCGGGCGACGTGCGCCAGAGGGATGCGCTGGAATGCGCCGCGCCCCAGCCGCCGCCAGTAGAGAGCGCCGTTCTGGACGCCGCCCAGCAGGATCACTCGAACGTGGAGACGCTCGCCGGGCGCGGCCTGGCCGCGCAGGGTGGGGACGATGATCCGCGCGCTTCCCCGATAGCTGGCGGAGGGACGTATGGAGCCGGGCAGCGCGCGGCCCAGCGCGGCGGCGAGGTCGGCGTCATGGATGTCCAGGAAATGCGCGTGGCGCAGTGTATGCGTTTCTAAGTTGTCGATCGTGCCCAACGCGCCGGGCGTGTTGACTGTCGCCTCCTCAAGCGCGATCACTTGATCCCAGGCGCGGGCGAGCTGGATGCGCAGATCCAGCGCCTGCGCCGCCAGAGTCTTTTTCTTTTTGGGGTCAGCATTGGATTTGAGGGACTCCATGGCGGCGTCGAGTGCGCCGCGCACGCATCCGGCAATTTGCATGGCGCGGGCGGCTCGGTAGGAATTTCGCCAGAAGTCGAAGCGCTCTCGGTTGCCCGCGCCGATGATTTGGGGACGCAGGGCGGAGAACTGATCGACAAAGGCATAGCGTGTCTCGATCAATTTCCAGGGCTGGCGGTCAGGAGCGACATTGCCAGGACCGTCGAGCCAACCGATGGGCTTGGGCATGTTCATGCCGTCTACCTTCGATAGGATCTTGCCGGCGCTTGCCGCGATTTCGGGGCCGAAGTTGGCGCGCGCGAAGTCGGTGTAGAAGGCCAGGGTGGGGGCCGTACGGTGGTCATCGCGCGCTGGGACGGGGGCGAGATCGGTTTCATAGCCCGCGACGGCAGGGCCGCCGCAGTTGATTCGTCGGACGAACCCCGCGCCGCCCGGATGATTGGGCGCCGCTGTGCTTTGAACCACGATTCCGGCGATGGCCGGCATCTCCACTTCGCGCGTGAAGGCGATTTTCAGACATCCATCGGTCACAAGGATCTTTGGATAATCGAAATCCAGCGCATGGTTCCGCCCAGCGCGGGCGAAGATGTCCAGATGCTCCAGGACTTGCTTTCCCTGAAGCTGAACGCCGAAGACGCGCTTGCCGGCCTCGCTGTAATGCGGCTCGTTGAACTTCAGCGTCACGGTGTATGCGCCGTTCAGAACGTGGAGGAAGTAGCCGTCCACATTGTAGCGCACGGATTGATAAACTGCCGGCGGATTCGCCCCAGCTACGGCTTCGGCGGACACGATCGTCCGCCCGCCGAGCACTCCTTCCGTTTGGCCGTTTGGAGCGCGGAAAAGCGAAGGCTTGGCATAAGACTGATCCCAGGCGGCGTCGGCGAGGGCGGAGACGTTCGCCGCTATCTCCTGAGTGCGCCAGTGGATGCCGATCAGGCCCGCGCAGCCCAGACGGCGGGCGTCGGCGGCGTCGTACATCATGCGGCCCACCCATGGCTGTGCGCCGGTCAGTTGGGGATCGTTCTCCAGCCAGGGGATCGCCCATGTTGGCCGATCCTTGATCCGCGCGTATCCGGCATCGACCGGATCGTTGCCGGTGCTGCGGTTGATGCTGCTCATGGGGACGTCTTTGGGCAGGAATCGGTCCAGCGCGGTCCGGTCGTTTTGTGGGCCCAGCACCCAGCCGCAGGTCGCGAGCTGAAACGGTTTGCCGAGCGCCGTGAGCGCATCTTCCGCCGCCTGAATGTCGTCGGTCGTTTTGGCGAACTGCGCGGGTGTGTTGCCGTTCCATGTCCAGTCTTCCGGCGTCCACAGCCAGTAGTAATCCACGGGATAACGCGCGGCGATTCGCCGGAAGGCGCCTTCGTAAAGATCGCGTTTGACCTTGGGGTTCCCGGGATCCATGCCCTCGGCGCGCAGGCGCTCCTGAAGCGCGCTGGGCGCGATCATCGGAGTTTCGGTTCCGATGCATGTCTTTACGCCCAGCGCCTTTGCCTCTGCGAAGACATCATGGAGCAGGTCGCCCGTTTGATGGAAGAGCTGGACGGACTGCGCGGGCGTTTGCGTCCAGGGATCCAGTCCCCGCATGACATCGGAGCCGTAAATATCGGCGTCAAAGAGAGCGCCCGCGCCGCCGGAAAACTCCTTCGTTCGCGCCGCCGAATATCCCCAGGTCTCACGTGAATTCGTATACCAGGAGGCGGGATAGGCAAATGAGGCGCGCCCCTGGGCGTCCACGTCTTTCGTTTGCCCCAGCCACACCAGCGGCTCGGCGTTCGGCCCGCCCTCTGGATAGGCATGCAGGCCGAGAAAGTTCATGCGCATCTTGGCGAGCTGGGAGATGTAGGTCAGATAATCATCCTTGCTCCACCAGTCCGGCCCTTCGGGGAAATCGTGAAACGGCTGAATGCCGCGAATCGCGAAGAGGGGCTTGCCGGTTTCATTGAGCGTGGGGATAGACCATGCGATCTTGCGGTCGGGCACAGTGTCGCCTTGCAGATAAAAGCGCACGCCCAGCCGCTCGGCGAATCGATACACGCCGTAAAGCGCGCCGATATCGCCGCCGCCCGCGATGACCAGAACGCGCCCGCCATGCGCGGACGTGATCGTCTTCAGCAGGTATTGCTCGGGCTTCAGCGCCAGAATCGCGCCCCGCGTCGCCGAATCTCGCATGGCCTGGCGCAGGATCGGGCTGTTTTTGGGGGCGATGACGATCGCATTGCCGCCGGACGATGGCTCCTGCGCTCCCACCGACGCCAGACTGCCGGTGCGCAGATAAACATAGCGCAGCGCCTCATGCGCCGCCAGCGTTTCCAGCCGCGTCGGATTCGGGGGCGTGAGAATGATCGGAGGGGCGGCCGCGCCATGGGCCTGAGCGGCCGCAAGCAGAGCGAAGGCGGGAAACACCTGCCGCCAGCGCGAAGTTCGGATTGTCATGAGCGTCCACGCATCGTCTGGAGTTTTTGAGCGAAATCATCCACGCTGTCCTTCTGAATGACCAGTGTCGGATAGATGATCTTTTTGTCTGCGGGGATGACCGATTTGTCGCCCCCGAGATATTTCGCCATGATCGAAATGGCGTCGTGTGTGAAGGCGTACGGCTGCTGGACGACCGTCGCGAAGATCGCGCCGCCTTTGACGCCCGCGAGTGTTTCCGGTTGTTCGTCGAAACAAACAATCGCGATTTTGCCCACCTTGCCGGCGTCCTGGACTGCGTTGAGGATTGCCGGGCCGTTGTAGCTCCAGAGGCCGACCATACCGGCGAGGTCCGGGTATTTGACCAGCCCATCGGCGGCGTTCGCCTTGGCTTTGGCGGTGTCGCCGCCGTCAGTGCGTACGTCCACAATCGTGATATTTGAACCTTGGACCGCATCTTTGAGGCCATTGAGCCGGTCCTGGGCGTTCTGGGCATCGATCACGCCAACAAAGCACAGAACTTTTCCGCCCTTCGGCATTGCTTTGAGAAGTGTTTTGCCGGCCTGGCGCCCCGCGTCCACATCATCAGTCCCGATATAGCAGGCGCGCTTGCTCGCGGGCGCATCGGCGTCGAGGGTGACGAGCAACAGCTTTGCGGCGGCGCCGTCCAGCATCTCCTGCTGGTTCTTCTGGTCGAGCGGACTGATGGCGACGCCATCCACGCCGCGTGCGATCAAATCATCCACCACGCGCTTTTGTCCGGCGGCGGTCAGCTCATCGGGAATGCGAAAGTCCAGCGTGACATTCGGCAGCGACTTTAACGCCGCCTCCGCCCCGTCGCGCGCGACAGTCCAGAAATCCGAATTCCCGTTGGTGATGATGGCGAGCTGAATTGTCTTTCCTGCGGGGCTGGGCGCGCCGGCGGACAACGGACGGCGTCCGCATCCAGCCAGCCCGGCGACTGAGCCGGCGGCCAGCGTGAGACAGAACTCTCTTCGGTTGATCTTCATAAGTGTTCTGAGAGAAGGTGTAGCCCGGTCCCCATCGGCTTCATTGGGGATCGGGCTACATTGCTTATTTGTCGTCGTGATCGTGGGCGGCGTACGGATCGGCGGGGGCGGCGCCCATCAGGCCGCTGTCCATATCCGCCATCATGGCAACGGCGTGATCGCTTTCGCGTCGGCGTTCGTCGGGAGAGAGCAGGGCGGCGCAGGGCGTGCCGAAGCGGGGGCGGGCGAAGGGAAGGTGGGTGTCGCCGCGCGCTAAGATATGCGAGCCGTTGGTCATCCCGGTAATCGGGTCCACAGGCTCAGCGCCCATCTGCGCGATATCCGGGTCCGCGCCCCACTGCGTGAAGGAGCGGGCGTTGCAGAAGTGGCCGACAAACGAACGCCGCACGCGGTCGGTCGTCCAGTTTCGCTTGGAGCGGTGCAGGATATGGCCGCCGAAGAACACGACGTCGCCCGCCTTGGCCGAGACAAGAATGTTGTCGTATCCTTGAGCGACACGGCTCAGATCGTTCTTCTCGTCGTCGGGATCGCTGACGCCGGACACGGATTCGATGTCGCTGATGTGCGTGTCTCCGTAGCCGTAGCCTTCGCGCGGCGGGTAGACCGGCTCGGCGCTGCTGCCCTTCGCCATCCACATCGCGCCGTTGCGCTCATCAGCGTCGTCGATCGCGATCCAGGCGCCGCACAGCGTGTCGGGGTGGGTCGGGATATAGTAAGAGTCCTGATGCCAGCCCTGGCCGGGTTTGCCAGGCGGCTTGAGGAACAGCATGGACTGGAGCGCGAGCAGGTCCGGTCCGATCAGGGCTTCCAGCACATCCAGAACGCGCGGATGCAGCAGGTAGCGCTCGTGCAGCTCCAACTTGCGGTGCAGCATGTGAATGCGCAGATAGTACTGGACCTTTTCCTCGGGGCTCAGATGCGCCGGCGGCGCCTCCAGGCCCTGCATGCTCACCGCGCTGTCGCTGCTGGTATCGCGTTCGGACATCTGCCGATTCTGCTCCGGCAGCCGGCCCTGCATCAGGTCCTCCGTGTGACGACGCAGCTCATCGATCTCCTCTGGTCCGACCAATCCCTGGACGACGAGAAAGCCATCCCGTCGGAAACGTGTATATTCCTCCATGCTGACCCGGTAGCGATCCGCGCGCTCCGGCGCCGTTTTCTCCGTCTCCAAATGTGTTGTCATAATTGCCCTCTCCGCAGAAATCCCATTCCGCCGCGGCGATGATTGATGGTGCTATTATAACAAGACGAGACGGGTGTGGGAATGTCCCTATTTGGCGAATTTTGGCTGATGAAAGATCAATTTTAGATATACGGAGAATCGCGCTCAGCGATGGGAATCGAGATGGTGAGTGTGCCAGAGGACGCGTGGGAGCGGCGGCGCTTCTCCCTCCCGCACGGCGCGGCGCAGTTCGGTGGCGGTATGGCCGAACGCTTCCCGGAACAGACGCGCGAAATGGAAGGGGTTAGCGAAGCCGGCCAGGGCGCTGATTTCGCCGACGGAGTAGTTCGTGCGCGAGAGCAGGCTGGCGGCGTAGTCGAGGCGCGCCAATCGGACCATGGCGGCGGGAGAGAGTCCGATGGAGGATTTGAAGAGGCGGCACAGATGCTCGGGCGTCACATGCGCGGCGCCGGCGAGCTGCGTCAGCGTCAGCGGCTGTGCGGGATCCGCCTCCAGCGCCCGGGATACGAAATTAAACGCCGCCTCCACCGCCGGCGGCCATTCCTCGCGTCCGAGCGCGCCGACCGCCATGGTATCCGTGAGGTATGCGTTGAGAATCTGCGTGACCGTCAAGGCAAACTGCGCGTCGCCGGCGCGTCCGTGCCATGTCAGCAAGTGTCGAAAAAGCGGCCGGATAATATCATCCTCCGGCAGCGCGCGCACCAGCGGCCATGTATCGGGACTTGGGGCCTGGCCCGCTTGGGGCTCGATCAGAAAATGGACGTAGGCGTGCCGGGTCCGCCGGTGGCGGTCCCATTGAAAGAAATCCGTCGCGCCGGGCCGGCACAGCACAAGGCTTCCGGCGGGCGCGTCGGCTTCCTGATCGCCCCATCGATACCGCGCGTCGCCCTCGATCGTCCAGACAAACTCATAGTCGCGCATCGCGCGCGGGCCGAAGCTTGCGCCGGGGGGGTAAATGGCGACGCCGCAGTCGGTGGGGCGGCAGATCGTGAGGGATGTTTCGCTGTGTGTGGACGTCACGGCGCCTTCTTTGCAAATCGCGTCGCCGGGCGCACCGCCTCGGCGACACGATTATACCCGCGCCTGCGACGGTCAGGGACGCTCCAGGGTGATCTGCATCTCGCGCCAATTCCCATGGGCCGCCGTGACCATATTCGGCTTGGCGCCGTCCGCCTTCAGCAGCAAGGAGACGCCGTCCGTGGATTCTTTCGGATCCAGCCCGAACGCCTCATTGCGATACATTCCGGTTTCCTTGATCTTGAGCGGCCCGCCATCCACGAGTTTGGCGGTCAGGTGGTACGGGGCGACGGGGATATTGTTGACGTAAAGGCTTTGAGCCCATCCGTCCCCCACCATTCTGCGCACCACGATCGTTCGCCCCTTTCGGCCATCGACCAGCGGTCCTTCCGGCGTGAACGTCAGCTCGATCTGTGAATTCGGCGGCAGGGCTTTGGAGTTCGAGTCGCCCGCGTCCGTATCGATCTGATAATTGACGATGACCGTGCCGCCGTAGTAGTTGCCGGAATATTGCGGGTTGTCCTGAACGCCCGCGCGGTCGGCGACGCCGAAGGGAACCAGAACCCAGTTCTTTACCGCCCCGTCCGCGGTCGCGAAGCCATCGATGTCGCCGTCCGCCGGGCATAGTCCCATCGCCGCAATCCCGTCGCCATACTCCACCGTGTAACCGGCGCAGTAAAAGCTGGCCGCTCCCCAAGGCGCCGCGACTTCATAATAACCCTTGGCGTCCGTCTTGCCCGCCGCGCCGGAATAGGCTCCGCCAATCGCCGATGACCGCACGCCGATCACCGCGCCGCGCAGGGGATGTCCCTGGGAATCCCGAACATATCCCCGGACGATTCCCCGCTTGATCGCCAGAGGAATGTCCGCCGGCAGGCTCGGCTTCGCCTTCCCCATCACGTTGACGCAACGTGTGGACGCCGCAACTTCCACCACCAGCGGCTCTGCCGCAGTCGCTTCCGCATGAGATAAAACCGGCGCCGACAGCAGCATCGCCGCCGCGCAGGTTGTTAGAAATCGTTTCATTTTGCTTCTCCTGAAAATTTTGCGCCTCGAAATTCCTGAGGCGTGGGAGTGTTTTACCGGAGGAGCGTGTACAAAACGTGTACAGCAATGTGAAAAATTATTGTGCTTGCCGCCCCCTCGTTGGCCGCGCGTCCGAGCGGCGAACCTGCTTGGATTGGCTATAATGATTCATGCTGATTGAGATCCCTGTCGCCCCCGATTTTTCCTTTCACGAAACGGTTTCCTCCCACGGCTGGCGCCGCCTCGCTCCCTTCCATTGGGATGAAGAACCGGCTGTCCTGGAGCGCATCGAAGCCCTGAACGACGGCTCCGTGGTTCACCTCAAGATCCAGTCCGAAGGCTCCACGGTGATCGTCGCCACCACCAGCGAGGAGACCGACGGAGCCGAGATCGCGCGTCGCGTCCGCCGCATGCTCCAGCTCGACCTTCCCATCGACGAATTCCACGCCTACTGCGCTACGCGTCCCGAACTCGCGCACATTCCCGGGACCCTTCAAGGCCGAATGCTGCGCGGCTCCTCCCTGTTCGAAGATGTCTCAAAGGTGATCGCCACCTCCAACACTACCTGGGCGCAAACCATCGCCATGACGGACCGCCTCGCCGCCCATTTCGGCTCGTCTCTTCCTAGCGACCCGGAGCGCCACGCCTTCCCCACGCCCCAGCAAATCGCCTCTGTTCCCTTCGCCGAATTCGCCGCCCTCGCCAAAATGGGCTACCGCAACGCCTACGTCCACAAGATCGCCACCGACATCGCCGCCGGCGCCCTCGACATCGAATCCTGGCAAACCGCCCCCCTCCCCGCCGACGCCCTGCGCAAACATCTCCTCTCCCTCCCCGGCGTCGGCCCCTACGGCGCCGCCTGCCTGATGCTCTATCTCGGCAAACCCGCCCACGTCAACGTCGACAGCTGGGCGCGCACGCTGCTTGGGAAAGAACTAGGGCGACCGGTGACGGACAAAGAGGTGTACGCGTACTTTGAGGGATACGGGGAGTGGCGGGGGCTGGTTTATAACTTCTATCCGTGGAAGAAGGATGAGGCGGCGGAAGCGTAGGTCGATCTGCAAGACAAAGTGAAAACCAGACTGATTTGGCCTATTTGTGCAACGGCGTCAGAACGATATCAAGGTCAAGCATGACAGACGAGAGTTCCAGGTTTAATGAGGCCATCCGGCTTCGTTCAGAAGGCAAACACCAAGAGACAATACGTATCCTGAGCGATCTGCTCGTGATTAATCCTTCCTATGCTCTCGCCCGTGTCGCTAGGGGAGTCACGCATCTGGTGGAAGGGCAATCAGAGCAGGCTCTGGAGGATCTTCTTGAGTATAGACGCAGATCTCGGCAAGTATCTCAGCAGTCCTGTGAATTCATTGGCGTGGCGCTATGGTGTACCGGAGAACGCGAGCGTGCGTGCTCCGACTGGGCGGACCAAATTCGCAAGACACGGTCCCAAGTGATCCTCTACACGGATCCCGCCGGCGGTGTGGCTCCAGGGGGATTACTCTACTGGGCGTCTCTACATCCGGGTCTGTCACACTATTCTGAAATTGCTCGTGAATGGCTCTTGGAAATCTTAGCATCGCGCGAAGCGCGGCGCGAATGGCCGCGTCCAGTGGCTCAGTTCCTGATGGGGATAATCACGGAAGAGGATTTACTGTCGGCCACACAATCGAAGTACGATGTGGTGCAGGGCCTTCGGCAAATTGAGGCTAGATTTTATATCGGCGCACAATCGCTGGAGCGGGGTGATTTCGGCTCCTATCAAAAGATCCTGGAGACGGTCGGGCCGGGGCCAATGGGACATATCGGATGTGAGTTCATACTTGCGAAGCATGAACTCGATAACGGCCAACCGCCCGTAGGCGGCATCGATTTTTAGTGGACGCCCAGCACACGGGTCTTGCGGATGATGATTTGGAGCGATGGGACTCTCAATAACAATTTCATGCCAGAGCTTCGATGGCGCTAAACGACTCAGGTGATTGATATTTTCGGTGGCTATGATGATCTCACTGGGCGGCGCTCCGAGCGTCAGTGTCTGAGCCGCGAGGATAACGTCGCCATCTAGGGCCTTATCATGCGCCGTCGCTAGTCCCGACTGTCGGACTTGAGCCCAGAGCTCGGCTGCCCAGAGCATCGCCGGCGTCGTAATCGGTAAATATTCAAGGGCCGCTTTGATGCGATCCAGCCTCAGTAATCCATTTGCTTTGCCGGCGCGACCCGGACATCTTTAAACCGTCGCGGCGCTGACCTTCGGCGCTGTTGCCTTCGGCGCATCGAATACCTCCGGAAACCGCTTTGGGTTCAAAAAGATCTTCTGGAACCTCCGCATCATCAGACCGCCGTGGACGCCGTCGGCGTAGCGGTGGTCGAAGGTGAAGCTGATGGTGACGCATTCGGCGACGACGACTTCGCCTTTGCGGACGATGGGCATGGGGCGGGGGCGGCCGACGCCGATGATGAGGGGGCAGCGGCAGTAGGGGGAGAGTGGGACGAGGGCGTTTTCGATGCCGAGGACGCCGAAGTTGCTGATCATGACGGAGCCGAAGCGGTCGTCGGGCATGCCGAACTGTTTGAGAGAAACGTTGACGGTGTAGTGGAAGAAGTCTTCGAGCCACATCGTGATCCGCAGCAGCCAGATGGGAAGGCGCTCGGTGATGGAATCGATCTGCCGGGTTTCTTCGTCCGCGCCGGTTTTCAGACGGGTGAGAGCGTCTTCGGCGAGCTGGGCGACTTCGCCGAGGCTGTGATTGGGGACGTCGCGCAGGACGAAGCCGGAGAGGTCGCGGCCTTTGTCGGTGCTGAGGAGCGTGGTGATAAAGACGTCGGTGCGGGCGCGCCGGTAGAGCCGGTCCTGGCGTAGAAGATGGTTCAGCTCCGGGTGCTCCTCCAGGCAGTTCGCGACGATCTTGCCGATAAAATAGGTGAGCGACGGTTTGGGAGTGGACGGGTATGACTTGAGAAACGCCTCGGCTTCCTCGATCGGCAGATCGAACCAACTGTAAGTGCTAGGATCGCGCGGATGCCGCCAACTGGCGATGGCGATCTTGCGATAGGTGGTGAGCGGTTGTGTCTTACCGAGAGGAATGTGCATGATTCAGTTTTCCTTGAGTGGAGGCTCGCTCGTCTCCGCCAGTATATCACAATCCCCGCCCTGTTCCAGCGCATCAGGCTAGGTTTCCGCCGCGCAACGAAGTAAGAGGCTGTGGCGCTTATGATTATCGGCTTACGATATTCCCCCGGGCGTCGAAAACCATCACCACGCATCCCTGGGCCTCTACGGGAGCCATTCCCGACCAGCCCCGAATCTGGACCCACAGCGGCTTCGCAAAACTGGCGATCTTCGCCGAAGTCGCGGCGTTCGCGGTATTGGCGCGAAACCCCATGATATAACCGTTCCCCCAGTCATAGCTGTCCTGCGTGATGGCCGCCGTCGGGAAATGCTGGCGCGTCAAATTGCCCACCAGCTTGAAATTTTCCTCGAAACTGTTGCGGGGGCTGAGCTTCTGTGGCGGCGGGCGCATCGCTCTTTGTCTGTGGCAGCCGATGAGGCAGGCGCCTGCGGCCACAAGAAGCGCAATTCGGAATTTCTGGCTCATAATAACGAGATTTTAGCGGATGACTGAGAAGTCCGCATGAGCAGAAAGACCTATTTTGCGTTATGGCTTCCAGAAGGTCATCAGCATTCCGCCGGAGATGATCAGCACGCCGCCGAGGATATTGGGCAGGGGAAGCCGTTCGTGGGACATCGTCACGCCGATGATCTGCGAGATCACGAAGAAGATGGCGACATAGACCCCGAGCAGCCGCCCGAAATCCCAGCGCGGCGTGTTGACGACCACGCCGTAGGTGAACAGGACCGCTGCTCCCAGGACCAACCCTACAATGCGATGGCTGGTGATTCCCCATCGCACAATCGCGTCGCCGCCCACTTCCAGCAGGGCGGCGAGCGCCAGCAGCATGATCGTCCGCATTCGTTTATTCCTCTTTCGCGCGTCCGGGCGATGGGCGTCACGATGATCCCATTTCATCCTCGTTATACTCTCGAATCACTCGGATTTGCCTGGGGCCGGGAACAATCGGCGCCGCGAGGCGTCCATTAAGCATCCGCGGAACGACGCCGCGGCGGCCGCGCAAACCCGGGGCCGCTTTCCGATCACCGACCGTCTCGCGATGTTTCAAGGACGCGCGATTACGGGTAATGACATAAAAGACGCGGCAAGCAAGCGGCCTGTCTCCGAAGACGGTTTCTTCCGCGAAGTTTTCGCACACTCGATTTTAGGACTCTGGGTTCGCCCAGGAAAGATTAAGGATGAATAACATGTTTTACGGACTCAATTCGCATCGTCGTTTTCTGACGGCTCCTCTGGCGGCGATGGCCGCCATCACTCTCAGCGTGAGCGCACCGAGCGCTTTCGCGCAGTCGAACAAGCAGGTCGTGCTTCGCTCCGGCACCGTCATTCCCGTCAAGCTGAACACCGAGCTGTCGTCCAACAACTCGAACGTGGGCGATTCGTTCACCGCGAGCGTCGACAACAGCAAGCAGGCGTATGACGACATTCTGCACAACGCCACCGTCGAAGGCGTCGTGCAGGAAGCCACGCCCCAGGAAGGCAAAAATCCGGGAACGCTGAAGCTGGCGTTCAAGCGGCTTCGCCTCTCCGACGGACGCACTTACTCCATCTCCGGAAAGCCGACCGGTCTGGACTCGAAGTCGGTTAAGACCGGCGATGACGGCGTTTTGCAGGCGAAACCCAACACGAAGAATAAGGACCTTACCTACGCCGGCTACGGCGCCGGCGCCGGCGTGCTGGCGAGCGTCCTGGGCGGCGGCAAGCTGAAGCTGGAGAATATCCTGATCGGCGCGGCGCTGGGCTACGGCGCCAGCCAGCTCACCAAGAGCCAGGATGTGCATGATGTGGATCTGAAGGAAGGGACCGCCGTGGGCGTGCTTCTCGACGACAGCGTGAAGTACTACCACCGTCGCACCGGTTCGACCACCCAGACGCCGAGCACGGGCAAAAGCGGCAAGTACTACACCTATCAAGGACACCCGTACTTCCTGAACTCTCGCACCGGCGAGCGCACTCGCCTCGACTAAGCCACACGGCTTGATCCGAAACCAAAAGGCTCCTCCCGCGCATAGCGCGGGAGGAGCCTTTTCTATTGGGGAGCGGCGGTGTGAGATTAATCGTCGTCGCCGTCGTGTTTGCGGCTGGCGGCGTGGGCGCTCTTGGGAGCGGGCGCGGCGCTCAGGCCATGGCGGATGGCGGGCATTGTGGAGCCGGCGCCCTTGACGCTTTTCCAGAGGATCTCATTGAGCGTCTGCGCCGGCGCGCTGTCCGGGTGCGTGAAGTCCATCTTGCTGGACAGCGCCGCGAGGCGCGCCATCGTGGGGTTGGACTTCAGGGCGACGATCGACGGGTTGAGCTCGCCGATGATACTGGCGTCCGGCAGGATCGCCGTGTAAACATCGCCGTTGGTCGGGGCCGTGTCAAACGCCTGGATCGGGTCGGCGATGGCGTCGTACTGGCTCAGAGGCTTGAGGCCCAGGAGGCCCTCCACGGTCTTCAGCACGCTGTCTGTATTATAGAACGTGTGGTCTACCGTGCTTTTTTTGATCCAGGGACTGATCACATAGCAGGTCGAGCGGTGCGCGTCCACGTGATCTGGGCCATCCTGGGCGTCGTCCTCGATCACGAAGATCGCGGTGCTGTCCCAGATCGGGCTCTTGCTGACGGCCTCGACAAGCTGGCCGATGGCGTAGTCGTTATCGGCGACTTCGGAGCGCGGCGTGTGCTTGCCCGGCGAGGTTCCCTGCGTGTGATCCTTCATGAACCGCACGGTCTGGAAGGTCGGAACGGCCTTTCCGGTGGGATCCTTCGCCAGGAGCTGATTGAACTCGGTCTTCCATTCGGTGAAGCGGCTCGGCGCCTGGTGCTTGCCGTAGTTCGTGATCTTGTAGAGGAACGCCGGGTTGCCGGTCTGGTTGTAGTAGGTGATCGGCGCTTCGCTGTCGGCGTAATCGCTGTCGAAGCGGCGGAAGTCGTAGTCGCTGACGCCCGCGAGGTCGTGTCCCGGAGGCAGCAGGCCGCTGGCGGCGGGATAGTTGTCCGGCAGCAGGCTGCCGACGCCGAAGGAGTAGAAGAAGCCGTAGTTCCGGTAGGAAAGCTTCGCCTTCTTCACGGCGTCCCAGATGTGTCCGGCGGGGGCTTCGGTGACGTCGGGGATCCGGGGCAGGCCGCCCGGGAAGACCGGGGAGAGCGTCTTGCCGTCGGGATTGGCGGCCGGGAAGCCGCCGGTCAGGTAGCCGTTGTTCTGGCCCTCGAAATCATAGTTCCGGCCGCGTCCGCTGTAGTTGTACGGCAGGTTCTTAATGACGTTCTCGGTCGCGATGCTCTGCGTGCTCCACGGCCAGCCGTCGCCGCTCGCCTCGCCGCAGTCGTAGAAGTTGTCCAGCAGCACGAACCGCTGCGCGATCGCATGGAGGTTCGGCGTGACCGGCTGGCCGAAGATCGCCAGCGACGGCTGTCCGTTGCCCGTCGGCACATCGCCCAGAACCTGGTCGTAGGTGCGGTTTTCTTTGACGATATAGATCACGTGCTTGATCTTGCCTGCCTTCACGCCGATGCTCGAAACCGGGTTGACCGGGTTCGTGGTCGTGGGCGTGATGCGGTTGTTCGCCAGAGCCAGTTTGGTGTCCTGGGCCAGCAGGACCGAGTTCGGGACGGCGATCGTTTCGACGTTCCCTTCGATCAGGTTCAGGATATACTGGCCGTTCGGGTCCGTCAGATAGCCGGGGTTCGGATTGCGTGTCACGGTTCCCTTGGCGTTCGCGACCAGCAGCCTTTTGCTGTCGGTGGCGACCACGCCGGTCGGATACCAGCCCGCCGGGATGTACCCCTTCAGCGAATTGGAGGCCAGATCGACGACGCCGACCGCGTTGAAGTCGCCCAGGCTGACATACAGCGTGTTCTCATCGGGCGAGAGCGCCAGGCCGTTAGGAGTGACGCCGGCCAGGCCATGCGCGCCGGTCGGCTGCAGCAGGATTGTGTCGACGATCGCATTTGTCGCCGTGTCGATCACGGAGACGGTGTCGCTGTGCGCATTGGAGACATACAGGCGGGTCTGCGTCTTGTTCAGCAGAAGTCCGTCCGGCTGCGCGCCGGTCGCGATCGACGTGATCAGCGCCGGGGCGGCGGGATTGGACGTATTCAGTACGTACACCGCGCCGTCGCGCTCGCTGGTCACGAACATCTTGCTTCCATCGGCCAGCGCCGCGACCGAGAGCGGGTAGTTCGGCGTGCCGTAAAACGACGCGCTGAAGCTGTAGCGGCCGACCGAAGCACCGGTCGCGGTGCTGTAAATGGCGATGCTGCTCGGCTGGAGCGGCGTCGCCGGGTCGTTGTTGGCGACATAAAGGTAGCCGCGCGAATCCGTGGCGACGCCGGCGGGGAAGTCGTGCGCCTGGGCCGCGATCGATCCGGTCTGCGTCAGTGTCCCATCGGCCGCGAGGGCCAGGACGGCGATGGAATCGTGCGCGCCCTGGGCTGCGTAGAGCTTGCCGTCGGGGCCGAACGCCAGGCCGTAGTAAAGTCCATTGGAGCCGTCGGCGTTGTTCGGGAAATCGACATGCGAGACGCCCGCGCCGGTTTTGGCGTCGATGGACCAGAGCGACTGCCGAAATCCCATATCCGTGGAGACGGCGTATTTGCCGCTGGGGCTGAGCACGATATTCATCGGCAGGCTGCCGACATTTTGCACGGCGCCGAGCGGCGGCAGCGTGATCTTCTTACCGGTGACGAGAACATCCTGCGCCTGAGCGGAGCCGCCCAAGATTGCTATTGCGGCAACAACTGTCGCCAGTTGTTTGGCTTTCTGGATCATCATAGTCTCCTGTATCTGTTTGCTTGCTTCATGAAGAAATCAATATGGCTTTAGCCCCAGTGGGTAAATTTTTGTGTCTCGATATCGCCGGCATGCCACACGATGAAATTTCGCCGAACAAAAACCTAACCCTATGAATGGGACCCGGGGCCTTCTTACATCTTTCCGTGCATCGCGCGGCTCATCGCCGCGCTTTTGGGCAGGGATGAAAGACGGTGGACCGTCAGCGCGTCGCCGCCTTTATCGCGCATTCCGTGCGCTTTGGCGTAGGCGACGGAATAGAACTTCTTGTCTTTGGCGTCGTAAGCGACATCCCTGTCGCCGTGGGCCTGGAGATAGGCGCCAGCGGTAATGCGCGGCTCGGCGGGCTTGGGCGCAGGCGCCGCCGCGTGTGTGGCGCCTGCCCCGTAAAGCCCGAAGAGAAGTGCGGCGGTCATGGCGTTAGTGAGCTTCATCGTTTTTTTCATGGGGATCGCCATGCGTCTCGAACGCCTCTTTAATTGTAAACGAAGTGCGGCGCATTCGCGGGATCGCAGATATTCGGCTCGCCGGCCGCCGTGGAGACGCCGTTGTACGTCATTACGCCGACTACCGGGTAGTCGTGGATCAGGTTGCAGCCCGTAAGGTCCTTGCTTTCCTGGATATCGTCGGCGGTGAGCGCCTTCGCATGCCCGTCGAACATGACGCAGTTGATGCGTCCCTGGTGACGGTTGCCGGCCTTGAACATGTGCGTGCGGTCCGCGCCCGGGCCGTTATCGTAATCGAAGTCGCCGTTGAAGGGCTCGATCCAGCTGTCGGTCACCGCGCCGCCGGAGTTATGATCCCATTTGTCCATCAGAACGATAGTTTCCACCGGATCGGCCAGCTGCGCCAGCGTCAGCGCCTCGGCGGCGCGGCTCGCGATATAGGATCGCGGGATGACGAGGTTGCCGTTTACATCCGCGCCCATCGTCGGCTTGGGATCGCTCGGGCAGGTGAAGACGTTGTTGCTCTTGACATAGGGCATCAACACGTTCCACCAGCGCTCGGCGTTTTTGGCGGCGGGAGTGTTGGGAATGGCCTGACCGGTGCGCGAAGCCGTGGGGTCGATATTGGCGTAGAAGAAAAGACGCTCGTCATTGTCCTGCACGTACATCTGGACGCCCAGGCCAAGCTGCTTTGTGTTGGACAGACACGCGATGGCTCGCGCTTTTTCGCGCGCCTGCGCGAAGACCGGGAAAAGGATCGCGGCGAGGATCGAGATGATCGCGATCACGACGAGAAGCTCGATCAGTGTGAATCCGCTGCGTTGGTTCGCCATGGGAGGGAGTCCTTACTGTCAGATTTTCGATATTCTGAAACTTTAGATTTTCCGTGGAATGCCGGCGATGTTTTGAGATCGCCGCCGTGTCATTGTATCGCATCCCCTCGGGAAATCCGCCGTTCTCGGCGTCAAAGATTAAAATTTTCCAATGGGGGCCTTCTCCGCGCCTTTGGGGGATCGGCGCGGAGACGGCGGGGATGGGCTTAGTCGTCGGAGTCCTTGGGGGCAGGGCCGTTGACCAGCGTGAGGGCGGTTTGGTACAGTCGGGCCTGAAGCGCCTTATACGCGGCGCTGTGCAGGTGGTTCTTCTTGACGGCGGCGCTATGGACTTCGTCGGCCTTGACCGACATGCGGGCCAGCGCGCCGAGGCGGTGGCTATCGCGGTCCGGAGCGGAGGAGTCAAGCTTGGCGACCAGCGACCAGATCTTGCGGCCTTCGGGCGACGGCGTGTACTGGGCGGTGCGGGTCACCGGCACGGAAGACGCCGTGATTCCGTTATAGGTCGGCTGGAACAGATCGCGAAGGTCGGTCGCGAAGAGGTCGCCCAGGTTGTTCGGCGGAAGGCCCAGCAGCAGCTCCTCGGTCTTGACGACGGACGCCGTGACATAGTGCTTCTTGGCGAGGTAGCCGGGCTTGGCGAACGGGCTGACGACCACCAGCGGCGTGCGGTGCTGCTGGATGTGGTCCAGCGAGGACTGCGCGTCGTCGTAGGTGATGAAGATCGCGCTGCCGGTGTCCGTGCTCGGGTCGTAGTACGCGGGGCTCTTCATGATATGGTTCACGACCATGCCGAGGCCCGTGTCGCCGTCGCCGACCTGCTGGAGCGGGGAGGTTCCCACCGCGCCGGCGTTGGGCGCCTGGACGCCGCCGGTGTGGTCGTTGGGCTGGTAGAGATAGATGAACTGCGGCAGCGTGCCGTTCGCCAGCTGGCGGTCGAAGTCCTTGATGAACTCCTTCGCGCGGCGCTGATCCGAGATATTGAAGTTGTATCCCGGATAGTTCTTATCAAGACGCGCTTCTCCCGACGGGTTGCTCGTTCCCAGCACGCTCAGGATCGGCAGCGCCATGAAGTACGCCTGGCCCAGGCCCTGCGTCGTGCTCTCGGTGTCGCCCGCGTTGACCAGCGGCGAGGTGATGTGGAAGGCGTCCGCTTGCAGCTGCGGGTAGCCGGCAAGGCCGCTTGCGGGATCGTCGATGGTCGTCGGAACGCTCGTTCCGGTGTCCGTGCCGACGATCCGGATCAAGGCGCCGTAGTCCTTGAAAGAAACGCCGTTGCGCGCCGCGTTATTGAAGATGTATCCGCCTTCGGGATAATCTTCCGGCTCGAAGTTCTTGTTCACCAGGAGGCCGCGGCCGGACTTTACCAGCAGGGTCTTTTCGGTATAGTCGGTGGCGGTGCCCGACGCGGAGAACTGATGGCCGGCGTCGCTCTCCTCGGAGTCCGAGTAGTAGTTGACGGCCGTGGCGAACGTCGTCGCCAACTGCTGCGTGTTCAGCGAAACGCCTGTGTACTGACCGTTCACGAACGGGCTTCCGTCCGGGTTGTTGTAGGTCAGGCTGGCGTAGGGACCGAAGTGGCCGTTCTGGTTACCGAGCATGGAGTCAAACGTCTTGTTCTCATGCAGGATGAAGAACACGTGCTTGATCTTGTTCGACGCCGCGCCGCCCGCCGGGACGACGCTGGTGTCGGCCGGAGGATTGATCGCGTAGTTATACGACGGGACCTGTGTCTTATTCGGATGCGTCGCGGTCAAGTCCACCTTCTGCACTGTGCCGAAGATGTAGTTGCCGTCCGTGAAGGATTCAATCCCTGTCGGATTGTGTCCCGCGTTCACGGTGTTCGGGTTGATGTCCTCGCCGACGCCCTTGGCGTTGACGATATAGAGCGTTTTGCCGTCGGGGCTGACGCTCAGGCCCGTGGGATACCAGCCGGTAGGGATGCGGCCGATCAGTTTGGGCGCGGTCGGGACGGTGGTGTCGAGCACCGCGACGGAGTTGAGGCCGGCTTCGGCCACATATAGCCGGGTGTTGTCCGGAGAAACGGCCAGCGCGTTCGGGTAGGAGCCGTGGATTTTGTGGCCGTCGAGCAGCGTGACGCCGATCGGGGAGAGATCGAAGTCGGGCAGCTTGCGGTTGTTGCTGACCTGGATCAGGCCGAGGCTGTCGTCATTGGCCTTCGCCACATACAGCACTTCGACCGTTCCGCGCCGCACGGAGGCGAGCGCCGAGGGATGCGTGTCGCCGACCTGGTAAAGCTGGTCGAGCGGCGCGCCTTCGTAGATCGAGCCCAGCAGGCTGGCGCTCGCGCCGTTGGCGCCGGGAGCGGCCAGGATCGAGATCGAGGAGGTCTTCGGGTTCGAACCCGTCGTGCTGGTCACCGGGACATAGTAGCCGTCGGGCGCGTTGCCGGGGACCGGCGCGATCGACGTCAGGTTGCCCGCGCCGTCGTAGGCCGGGTTCTTGAACTTGTACTCGGTGGCGCCCCAGTTGGAGACCAGGATCTTGTTGCCTTCCTTGCTGACCGCAACGGCGTAGGGGAAGTATCCGACCGGGACCTGCTTGACGACCGTTTTGCTCGCCGTGTCGATGATCGCGACGCTGTTGTCGCCGTTACAGGCCACGTAGAGGAATTTGCCGTCGGGGCTCAGCGCGGATCCGGCGGGGAAGGTGATCTTCGCGCCGCTTTTGCTGTAGCCCGTGGGGGCCGAAGTCGTCGTGGCCGCCGCGCCGATGGGCGTGTAGTTGGAGACATATCCCGCGCTCTGCGGCGTGATCGGCGCGATGGCGATGGAGCCGACCGGTCCGGCGATCGCGCCGGCGCTGGAGACGGTGAACAGCTTGATGCTGTTGTCGCCGCCGCTGGAGGCCCAGATCGTGTACGTGCCCGACCCCGTCGCCTGGAGGCCGACGAAGAGCTTGCCGGCGGTGTTGATCTGGCTGACGACGCTCAGCGTCGCCGTATCGATCACCGAGATCGAGTAGCCGCCGCGGTTGATCGAGCTCTGCAGCGAGAACGAGCTGGCGCCGGAGCCGTCCCGCTCGTCGTCGTTGGTCGTGATCAGATATTTGCCGTCGGGCGTCAGGGCCGTTCCGAGCGGGTTCATGCCGATCTGCGCGCTGACGCCCGCCGGTCGGACGATCCGGCCGTTGGGCAGGACGCCGCTGAAGTACGAGCCGAACTGGTTTGGGCCGGTGAAGAGCTCGGCGCCGCTGTAGACGCCGCTCTGGGAGGAGCCATAAACGGGAGCGGTGACCGACGCCCAGTTGCCGGCGTCAATCGTCGCGGCCTTCACCGGGGGCTGCGGGACGCCGGCGGCGGCGACCACCGCAATCGCGACCACGGCGCCTTTGCGCGTGCGGCGAAAGAGAAAGCCCAGGAGCGCCAGGCCGGACGCCGCGAGCATGGCGACGAGGCCGGAGGGTTCCGGAACCGGGGTCGCCGTCAGGCCGAAGGTTCCCACGCCGTACTTTTCGCCCGTCTGCGCGTCGACGGCGTAGATGTTCGTGAAGACGTCGAAGAAGCTGTTGAACGATCCGGGCGTGAAGGACGCCGTGAAGGACGGGAATACATTCGCGCTGGAGAGGGGGCCGCCGAAGCTCTTCTCGATATCCAGGTTCGTCAGATCGAACGAACCGTTCAGCGTCGCCGAGGTGATCGCGCCATGACCCATGTCCGCGTACGAAAACGGATTGGTGTAAACCGAAAGGACGCCCGTGTCCAGTGTGTTTGTTTTGGAGTAGCTCGTCAGATCATAGAGGCTAAGGGTCTGCGTGGTCGAGTCCGCGAAAGTCTCGGTAAGATCCAGGTTCTGGAATGTGACGTCGCTGGCGACTGAGAACGTTGGGTCGCCGCCGGAAAGCGTGAAGTTCGTTACCTGATATTGTACATGGGGGTGCGCGGCGTTGGCGCCCGGCGCGCAGATAGCAATGCTTGCGAATAGAAATGCAGCCAGCGGGGCTCGTTTCATCGTGCGCTCCTTCGTGGAATATGGGAAAAAGCAAATGGCGAAAAATCTCGTCTTGCCGCAACATAGTACCCACCGATTTTGGCCGCAATGTTAAGTCAATGTTAAGTTTATATTAGAATTCATTAATAGTGGTCTTGTGCAGAATTGCAATTTTGTACTAATGTAAATATGTACATAATGAGAAGCAACGAGAGTAATTTTGCGTTTGTTTGCTTGTCGTGGTTTCCAATTCCTGAGTTCTGGATATAGATTTTCCATGAAAGACAACCAGGCGGAGGCGCTCGCGCAGTTTATCAAGGATCACGACAAGCGATACGAAGCGAAAGCGCATCGGGAGGACACGGATAGCTCTGTTGTCCTCACAGCCGTCGTCGATGGAGTTCCGCTGGAGCCCATCACGCGGATCGAGCAGTATCGAGTCCAGCAGATCGAAGAAAACGATCCCGGCCCGACCGTCCGCGCCGCCTGGGAAACCTGGTCCTCATCCGAGGCGGCGCGCGATGAGTGACGCCAGTGCGCCGCCCATGCGGATCGGCTGCGCCGGCTGGAGTATTCCGAAGGGGTGCGCCGCCGCGTTTCCGGCTGAAGGCAGTCATTTGGAGCGTTACGCCGCGCGCCTGCGCGCGGTCGAGATCAACTCTTCCTTCTATCGCCTGCACCGGCCCGCGACTTACGAGCGCTGGGCGGCGTCCGTTCCCGATGGTTTCCAATTCTCCGTCAAAATCCCGCGCGAGATCACGCATACGCGAAAGCTGACGGAGTTTGCCGAGCCCATGGACCAATTTCTGAGCGAATGCGGACATTTGGGAGATAAGCTTGGCCCGCTGCTCGTCCAGCTGCCCCCAAGCCTCGCATTCGATCCAGAGATCGCCGCCGCCTTTTTCGACGCGCTGCGCGCGCGGCATTCCGGCGGGATCGCCTGCGAGCCGCGCCACGCCAGCTGGTTCACGCCGGAAGCTGAGGCGCTGCTCGTCGGATGCCAAGCAGCCCGCGTCGCCGCCGACCCCGCCGTCTGTTCCGAAGCCGCGCGGCCCGGCGGCTGGCCTGGGCTGACCTACTTTCGCCTCCATGGCTCGCCCCGCATCTACTACTCCGACTATTCCCCCGAGTATCTGGAGACGCTCGCGGCGGCGCTGGCGCCCGGCTCCTGGTGCGTCTTCGACAACACCGCCGCCGGAGCGGCGATGGGCGATGCGCTGGCGCTCTCCACGGGGATCGGCGCCTGCATCGGCGCTTAACGCCTTCTTAACCTATCTTGGGTAAACTTGCGGCGGTTCGCGCACTTTTGCGCGCCGTGGTATCTGTCCAAGGAAATCATCGAACGATGCGAATGCAATGGATCGCGGCGGCTGCCTTAATCGCCGCCACGGCGGCCGTGATGGCGGCGCCGAAGACGCCCGCTCCCACACCCGCCAATCTCCCACTGGTCACCGGTAAGACGCTGACGCCGGAAGGCGCGCAGACCAATGTCGGCAGCTTTCCCGCGAACCTCGCGCTGTCGCCGGACGGAAAGTATATTCTGGTCACGACCGCCGGCATGCGCGAGTATCTGTCCGTGCTGCGCGTCGCCGACGGCCGGCTAATCAGCCGCCTCGACTTCAACAAACACAGCACGGTAGTGGATAACAAGCAGGCGCTTTACTACGGCCTCGTTTGCGGCAAAACCGAGAACGGCGTGACGACGGTGTACGCCTCGCGCGGCGGCGAGGGCATGGTGAGCGTCCTGTCGCTGGACGCCGAGGGCGCGCTGACGGATACCGGCAAAACGCTGACGCTGACGCCGGAGCCGGGCGGCGATCTCGCTTACACGGCGGGCCTCGCCGTGAGTGGGGACGGCGCGCATCTCTACGCCGCCGACAACAGCGGGGTTCCCAAGGCCGGCATGCGCGGATCCCTGCGAATCTTCGACACCGCGTCCGTGAGGGAAACGGCAAATGTGGATCTGCCCGGCTACCCCTACGCCGTCGCCGCCGTGACGGCGGGCGCGGAGGCTGGCCATAAAGTCTATGTCACCAGCGAACAGCGCGCCAATGTCTCGGTCGTGGACCCTGTCGCCGGAAAGTCCGTGCGTGAGATCGCGACGGGAACCCAGCCCATCGGCTTGCTGCTGGACAAGGCGCAGGCGCGCCTGTTCGTGGCGAACGCCGGCGGCGACACGGTGAGCATTATCGACACCCGCACGGACAAGGTGACCCGAACCGTCTTGATGCGTCCCGACAACATGCGCGGCCTGCCCGGCTCGACGCCGACGGGCCTGGCGCTCTCTCCCGATGAGAAGACGCTGTATGTGACGCTCGGAGACATGAACGCGGTCGCCGTCGTGAACCTGCCCGACGCCAAGCTCATAGGATATCTGCCCGCCGGCTGGTATCCCACGGGGGCAGTCGTCTCGCCCGACGGACAGCGTCTCTTTATCGCCAACGCCAAGGGGGTGGCTGCGCGTAACCCCAACGATACGCCCAGCCGCACTCTGACCGAGCGGCCACAGTATATCCAGAACATTATCGAGGGCACGGTCACGACGATCGATCTGGCGGCGCTTCCGACGCTGAAGACGCTGACGGCGAGAGTGCTGGCGAACAATCAGGGGGTTCTTGGAAGGAAACCAAAGTTTCAGAACCCGGGCGTCAAACACGTTTTTTATATCATCAAAGAAAATCGGACCTACGATCAGGTGCTCGGCGATCTGCCGCAGGGCGACGGGGATCCGTCTCTGGTCCTCTATGGCCGCGACATCACCCCGAATCTGCACGCGCTGGCCGAGCGGTTTGTGCTGCTCGACAACTTTTACTGCTGCGCCGAAGTCTCCGGGGACGGCTGGAACTGGTCCACCGGCGCGATGGCGTCGGAGTTCAACGCGCGCAACGTCGCGCACAACTATGGAGGGCGTCGTCGTCCGTACGATTTTGAAGGCAGCAACAACGGAATCGCCGTGGATCGTCTGGATATCCCCGACGCCAATCGTCCGCCCGGGGGCTACCTCTGGGATCTGTGCGCCGCCCACGGTGTCTCGTTCCGCGATTACGGCTTCTTTATGGACGATTTCGACGTTCCGCGCAAAACGCCGGAGCGTGGGACCGAAGGGCTGGAGAACAGTCCGACCATGAAGACGCTGCTTGGCAAAACCTGCGCCGAGTTTCGTGAGTTCGACACCAACTACGCCGATAGCGACGCCTGGATCGACGCCAAGTTCGCTCCCGCGCCCCGTCAGCTCAAGACCTATGGCAAGTACGACGCCCCTTCTCGTGTGTCCGCCTGGAAGCGCGAGTTCGCCGAGTACGTGAAAACCGGCGCCTTGCCGCGCTTTACGATGCTGCGCCTCGGACGCGATCACACCGCGGGCACCTGGGATGGGTGCTCGACGCCGAACGCCATGGTCGCGGACAACGACTACGCTGTCGGTCAGGTCGTCGATATTATCAGCCACAGCCCCTACTGGAAATCGTCCGTCATCGTTGTGGTGGAGGACGACGCCCAGCACGGCTACGACCATGTGGACGCGCACCGGTCCACCGCCTACGTGATCAGCCCGTTCATCGAAAAGGCGACCCACGACAGCCATTTCTACAACACCGACAGCGCCCTGCGCACGATCGAACAACTGCTCGGCCTGCCGCCGATGACCCAGTACGACGCCATCGCCCCGCCCATCGACGTCTTCCAAAAAAACGCGGTCAACGCCGAACCCTACCGCGCGGTGCTTCCCGCCCGCAGCATCCTGGCGGCGGTAAACACCAAGGAAGCCTATCGCGCCGCCGACAGCGCCCGCCTGCTCAATACGCTTCGGGAAGAATCCGGACCCGACGAAGAACTCAACGACATCCTCTGGCGCTCAGCCAAGGGAACGCCGCCCCCGCCAAGGCGATATTCGCTCTCACTGGCGCGGGTGGGGGACGATTAAATCGGCATGGAACGTTGTGCGGACGACGGCCGTCGTCCGCACGCCCCTCTCCATATTGAATTCCTCTGGCTCCATCTCTGGACGATCCTCCGCTCTTGAAGAACCAAACCTTGACAAGAATTTAACATTTTCATAACACTCATCTAATTTTCTCTTAACAATCCGGCGGTAAACTCCTGATCGTTTGCACAATCGTATGCGCCGCCGCCGGATTCGGAACCGGCGCTTATTATCGACAGGAAACTCAACATGGAACAACTTCCCAGCGCGCGTTCTTCGCGCGCCGCCGCCGGTTTTACTCTGATTGAACTGCTCGTCGTCATCGCCATTATAGCGATTCTCGCAGCAATACTCTTTCCGGTCTTCGCCAAAGCGCGTGAGAAGGCGCGTCAGACCTCCTGCGCCAGCAACGAGAAGCAGATCGCGCTGGCCAACCTTCAATATATCGGCGATTACGACGATCGTGAACCGATGGTCGACTATTTTGTCTATCCCGCCGGTGGAACAAAACAACTGATCACCTGGACAATCGCTCTCCAGCCTTATACCAAATCCTGGTCGGTGTTCCGCTGCCCCAGCGACTCGAGTGCCCTCGCCACCAAGTTCACCCGGTTCCAGGGCGACACGATCTCCTTCTCGGATCCCAATTACCTTCAGGCCGTCAACTCCAGCTACGCGATCAACGCGGATTATATGAATCCCGAGCCCGGCTGCGACCAGACAACGAAAACCGCCTACAGCGATCCGCCGAGTGAGGCGGGCGAAGGACATCAGGGCATTCCGGTCCAGCAGAGCCAGATGGAGGCGCCTTCGGAGACGGTCTTTGCCGTCGACGCCAAGCCGCTGTTCTACGACGCCAGCACCGCGTGGATGTATCGATATTGGACCGGCGCTCCGGCGACCTGGAACGCTCCGATCGCATGCACCTCCTGGAGCTGGGGCAGCCATCAAGGCTGGGATCAGGCCGCGACCGCCGGGTCCGGCGGTCCGGGCTCCTTCGGCGTGTCCGGCGACGAGCCCGGCAACACCAATACGGACCGCGTCTCCGTGCGCCACACCGGCGGTACGAACGTCATGTTCTGCGATGGCCATGTCAAGTGGCTGACGCCGGGCAATCTGGCGGCAGGCACCAACTGGAATACGGGCGCGGATCGGGGGAGCATTTTCATCCTCGATTTCAGCAAGTATCTCTGGTCGCTGAAAAAGTCCGGCGATACCGATATGTAGTCCTGAGGGAGAAGTGAGAGAAATGGCGAATCCCGCAGCCGCGCACGCGAAAAAGAAGATCCCCGTGAACACATGGCTGATCGCCGGACTGGGCGTCCTAATCGTCATCGCGATCGTATTCGCGATTTCGAACAAGAGAGAGTCCGTGGACCCGACGCTCACGGCCGCACCGCCGATTGTCGCGACGCCGGGGCATCCAATCGTTCTGCATACGAAATCTCCGGAAGCCATGGCGAAGCAGATGCAGCAGGCGGGGATCGCGCCTCCCGCAGACGCGTCTGGACAGCCGTCGGCGAAGTAGTAAAGCCGCAGTCACGCAGAACCATCAAGAAATATTGCGGTCGATGCAAAGTGCAGGCGCTTTGCGTTGATTGTGAATCTCCAGACGGCGAGGGGCCTTGCCCCTCGCCGTCCATTCATGAAAATTTTCTAAGATTTAATCTTCCCATAACCTTCGCTTAACCTTCACTTAATCGATGGCTGGTAAACTCCTAGTCGCTTGAGCAAACGCTTAGGCATTCTTCTACGCCACATTACGCCATCTTATATTCATATCGTTACATAGGAAATACCAATGCAAATCTCTCGCTCTAAACACACGTCCGGTTTTACGTTGATAGAATTACTCGTCGTCATCGCAATAATCGCGATTCTTGCCGCCATTCTGTTCCCGGTCTTTGCCCAGGCGCGCGAAAAGGCTCGCCAAGCGGCGTGTCTGAGCAACATGCGTCAGATTGGCACCGGAATGCTCATGTATACGCAGGACTACGATGAGGCCATCGTGCCGTCGTCGAACTCTGCTTCGTGGCCGACGATGATTTATTCCTATATTAAAAACGCCCAGGTATTCGTGTGCCCAAGCGCCAACGACACGCTGACTGGCGGCGATACGAAGTATGTGCCCGGCACAAACAAGTTTACCGGCGTTGCGGTGACTGTCGGAACGACCGCCGGCGATGGAAGCCCGACGTCGATTTCTCTCGTCCCGCGATTGTCTTACGCTCGAAACTTGATCCCCACTACGAACGGTACGCCGGATCCGTGGCATAACATTATTGCGCTTCGCCCATGCAGCAACGGCAAAACCTATCCTGGATTTGTCGACTATGTCAGCAATTTGAAATCTGGATGGGTGGGAAAAGGAACGACGTTTACCCGCACGATGGCGGACATCGCGGATCCTGCTGGCACGATCCACATTGTGGACGGAATGGTTTCCCCGCTAGCGCTATCTCCGACGACCTTCAATCAGGGACCCTCGATGCGCGGCTTGCAGTACGATAACCGCACGGACATGTTCAATGATGCGACGTACTCCAAAGTCGCCTATCGTCACACCGGCGGTTTCGTCGTACTTTACGGCGATGGTCACTCGGGATACAAGAAGTGGGGAACGACCACACCTTGTATGTGGACGATCCAGGACGATCAGTGTAATTAAACGGCGCGATCTTGGGCGAATGGCCGGCGAGAATGTTCTCGCCGGCCACGTTGTTTTCGGAAATACCCGGCAAGGAATCGATCGAACGATGCGAATGAAATATCTCCCGGCGGCGGCGCTCGCGGCCGTGGGCGCCGCCGCGATGGCGGCGGCTCCGAATACCCCCGTTATCTCCTCGGAAACCAACCCTCCGCTGGTCACCGGCAAGCAGATCACTCCCGAAGGCAAGCAGACGAATGTCGGGAGCTTCCCCTCGAACCTCGCGCTTTCACCCGATGGCAAGTATATCCTCGTCACCAACTCCGGTTACCGCGAATATCTTTCGGTGCTGCGCGTGAGCGATGGCGCAATGGTGAGCCAGCTCGATTTCAACGGCCCCAGTACGGTCATTAAGAAGAAAAAACAGGCGCTTTACTACGGCCTCGCCTGCGGCAAAACCGAGAACGGCGTGACGACGGTGTACGCCTCGCGCGGCGGCGAAGGCATCGTAGGGATTTACTCGCTGGACGGAGACGGGAAACTGACGGACACCGGCAAGACGCTGACGCTGGCGCCGGAGGCAAACGGCGCGCTCGCCCATGTCGCGGGCCTGGCGGTGAGCGGCGACGGCGCCGCGATTTACGCCGCCGACAACAGCGTGGACCCCAAACACGATCTGCGGGGATCCCTGCGGATTTTTGACACGGCGAGCGGAGCCGAGAAGGCAAATGTGGATCTGCCCGGCTACCCCTACGCCGTCGCCGCCGTGACGGCGGGCGCGGAGGCCGGCCATAAAGTCTATGTCACCAGCGAGCAGCGGGCCAATGTCTCGGTCGTGGACCCCATCGCTGGAAAGTCCGTGCGTGAGATCGCGACGGGAACACAGCCCATCGGCTTGCTGTTGGACAAGGCGCAGGCGCGCCTGTTCGTGGCGAACGCCGGCGGCGACACGGTGAGCGTCATCGACACCCGCACGGACAAGGTGACCCGGACCGTCTTGATGCGTCCCGACAATATGCGCGGCCTGCCCGGCTCGACGCCGACGGGCCTGGCGCTCTCTCCCGATGAGAAGACGCTGTATGTGACGCTTGGAGACATGAATGCGGTCGCCGTCGTGAACCTGCCCGACGCCAAGCTCGCCGGATATCTGCCCGCCGGCTGGTATCCCACGGGGGCAGTCGTCTCGCCCGACGGACAGCGTCTCTTTATCGCGAACGCCAAGGGGGTGGCTGCGCGTAACCCCAACGATACGCCCAGCCGCACTCTGACCGAGCGGCCACAGTATATCCAGAATATCATTGAGGGAACGGTGACGACCGTGGACCTGAGCAGCCTGCCGCCGCTGAAAGAGACAACGGCGCGCGTCCTCGCGAACAACCAGGGCGCCATGAGGAAAAGGGCGAAGTTCCACAACCCCGGCGTCAAGCATGTGTTCTATCTGATCAAGGAAAATCGGACCTACGATCAGGTGCTCGGCGATCTGCCGCAGGGCGACGGCGATCCGTCGATCGTCCTGTTCGGGCGCGACGTCACCCCGAATCTGCACGCGCTGGCCGAGCGGTTTGTGCTGCTCGACAACTTCTACTGCTGCGCCGAGGTCTCCGGGGACGGCTGGAACTGGTCCACCGGCGCGATGGCGTCGGAGTACACCGCGCGCAATGTTCCGCACAACTACTCCAGCCGGCAGCGCCCTTACGACTTTGAGGGAACCAACAACGGTGTCGCCGTGGACCGCATCGACGCCCCTGACGCCGCCCGTCCGCCCGGCGGCTACCTCTGGGACCTTTGCGCCGGCCACAGGGTGTCGTTCCGCAACTACGGCTTCTTCACCGACGACCTGGAGATTCCGCGCAAGACGGCGGAGCAGGGGACCGAGGGGCTGGAGAACAGTCCGACCAAAAAGACGCTTCTCGGCAAGAGCTGCGCCGAGTTCCGGCAGTTCGATACGTCCTACGCCGACAGCGAAGCGTGGCTGAACGCCAAGATCGATCCCGCGCCCAAGCAGATGGTGAGCTATGGAAAATACAAAGATCCGTCCCGCGTGACCGCCTGGAAACGGGAGTTCGTTGAGTACGTCAAGAACGGAAATCTGCCCAGCTTCTCCATGATCCGCGTGATGCGCGACCACACGGCGGGCACCTCGGCCGGATCCTCCTCCGCGCGCGCCATGGTGGCGGACAACGACTACGCCGTCGGCCAGATCGTGGACACGATCAGCCACAGTCCTTATTGGAAATCATCGGCGATCGTGATTGTCGAAGACGACGCGCAGAACGGCTATGACCATGTGGACGCGCACCGTTCCACCGCCTACGTGATCAGCCCGTTCATCGAAAAGGCGACCCACGACAGCCATTTCTACAACACCGACAGCGCCCTGCGCACGATCGAGCTGCTGCTCGGCCTGCCGCCGATGACCCAGTACGACGCCATCGCCCCGCCCATCGATATCTTCCAAAAAAACGCGGTCAACGCCGATCCCTACGACGCCCTTCTGCCGTCGAAAGAGATCCTCGCCGAAGTGAACACCAAAAAGGCGTATCGCGCCCAGGACAGCTCCCGCCTGCTCAACCCACGCCGGGAAGAATCCGCGCCCGACGAGCAGCTCAACGACATCCTCTGGCGATCCATCAAGGGAACCACGCCGCCCGCGCGGCGCTACGCGCTGTCAGTGGCGCAGGTGAAGGAGAAGGACGGGGATGATTAGAGGAGGGGGCCCTCACCCCCCGGCCCCCTCTCCCAATTCTGGGAGAGGGGGAGTCAGAGGGAGTTTTGTTTGGATCAAAGATCCAAAAATCTTACTCTTAATCCTCTCCCCGAATGAAGAGAGTTGGCGAAGGGCCGGGTGAGGGCCGCGTTCGCCTACCCGCTCGCCGCGTCCAGGCGCACGATGTCCGCCGTGTCCAGCACCAGTTTGGTCGACTCGATCAAATCGGTCAATTGATCTAAACTGGTGGCGCTGGCGATGGGGGCGGTGACGCTGGGCCGGGCGATCAGCCAGGCGATGGCGACGCGGGCGGGCGTGGAGCCGTGCTTGGCGGAGATTTCGTCCAGCGCCTTTAAGATGGCGAAGCCGCGGTCGTTGAGATACTTCTTGTTGCCCTGGCCGCGCTTGCTCTTGGTCAGGTCTTCTTCAGAACGGTACTTGCCGGTCAAAAAGCCGCTCGCCAATGCGAAGTAGTTGATCACGCCGATATTGTGCTTGAGGACCAGCGGCTCCAGCTCCGCCTCGAAGCCGGCGCGCTCGTAGAGATTGTATTCGGGCTGAAGCGTCTCATAACGCGGAAGGCCGTGTTTCTCGCTGACCTCCAGCGCCTCGGCGAGGCGGGCCGCCGAGTAGTTGGATGCGCCGATGGCGCGCACCTTGCCCTGCTGGATCAGCGTGGCGTAGGCGGACAGCGTCTCCTCCAGAGGCGTCTCCGCATCGTCCCGGTGCGACTGATACAGGTCGATATAATCCGTCTGGAGCCGCGTCAGCGAGTCCTCGACCGCCCGGAAGATATATTCTTTCGAAAGTCCTTTTTTGTCTGGAGCCAGCTCCATCCCGACCTTGGTCGCGATCACGACCTTGTCCCGGTTGCCCCGGCTCTTGACCCAGTTGCCGACGATCGATTCCGATTCCCCGCCCTTGTTGCCGGGCGCCCACGCCGAATAGACGTCCGCCGTATCGATCAAGTTGAATCCAGCCGCCGTAAAGCCGTCCAGCAATTCAAACGAACGCGCTTCGTCGATCGTCCATCCAAACACATTGCCGCCGAACGCCAGCGGCGCGACTTCGATGCCGGAATTTCCCAGTGTGCGATTTGCCATAGTGTCACCTTCTGCTGTGATTTTCGTCGCTCTGCGATGAGAGTATGCCCAATTTTCGAACTCGGCCATCCGCTGAATCGTTCCCCAAACTGTCCTGGCGACTTTCGCGCAATTTCATTCGACAGCTTCATGAGAAGACATGGTATATAACGTTATGGACACAGGAAACTTCGCGGCGCGTTTTCCGAACGCCGATTTGCGTGAGCTGATGGAAGTGCGGCGCGGCCTGGAGCTGGAGGCCGTGCGGCTGGCGGCGCTGCGTCGCACGGACGAGGAGCTTGAACAACTGACCCAGCTGCTCGCGCAGCAGCGTCAGGCCGCTCAGGAGGGCGAAAGCTGGCGCTTCCTGGAAGCCGACATCGCCTTCCACCTCGGCGTGGCCGCCGCCGCGCACAACCCGATCTTACTGGCGCTCTACGAAGACTTCGAAACGCCACTGCGCAGCCTCGTTGTCGCCAATATGGAAAAGTACCCGCTGGCGACTCATTGCGACATCCACGAAGAGCTATTGAACGCGATCCAGTCCCAGGACACAGCGCTCGCGGCGCAAGTCGCGGAGCGGTTTTTGACGACGCTGGAGGAGCAGTTGGAGACGCCTCATGGCTAAATGTTGTGGACGCTGCGAATAGATAAATCGGCCAAAAGGCCGGTGGTTAATGAGTGTTGCCGATTTGGTGACGCAATCCCTACGGAAGAGGCTGGCGGTTAAAACCGCGCCTCCGAGAGCGCAAAAGCCCGCCTGCGCGGACTACATTCTCCTTAACGATACCGCCGAATGTGAACGTCTTATTAGGCGGTATCGTGGCTGAATATGTAACCCACGCAGGTGGGTTTCTGCGCTCTCGGAGGCGCGGTTTTAACTGCCGGCGCATCACTTTGCCGTCATTGTTATGAGCGACTACGACCAGTCGATAGCTATCTCATTACTCAAACCCGCCCCAGCTTCTCCTCCACCGCCTCCATCTCCTCTTCCTCTCCGCTCACCCGCCCGGACGGCGGCGGTCCTGTCGGCAGCCAGCGCATGGCGAGGAGGGAGACGGCGGCGATGGCGACGCCGATCCAGAAGGGGAGCTGGTAGTTGTGGAAGCGCTGCCAGAGCCACGCGCCGCCGATGGGGACGGTGACGGCGGCGACGTGGTTCATGGTCAGGCCCATGGCGACGCAGGGTGTGAGCTCGCCCTTGCGGACGATCCGGTTCAGATAGGTGGTGAAGCCGACGCCGAAGGTGAACAGGATGTTGTCGAGCAAAAAGAGCGCGTACAGAGCGCCGACGGTTTTCGTGGTGGCGTAGCCGAGGAAGACGACGATCAGGCCGATGCTGTAGAAGGTCAGCGGGCCGCGTTCGCCTTTGCGATCGACAAGTTTACCGATGTAGGGCGCGGTCACGGCGATCAGGATCGAATTGATCAACTGGAGCGCCAGCATGTGCGCGAGCGGCACATGGTAGACTAGGATCAGGGCGAACGAGGCGAAGATGGAGAAGATCTGCCGCCGGCACCCTTCGAGAAAGGTCAGCAGGTAGAACAGTCCATATTCGCGGCGCAGGATCAGGCGCGCCCGGGAGCCTTCCGAAGCCGAGTGGTGGCCAAGCATCATGCAGAGGACGCCGCCGGCGAAGATCGCCGCGCCCGCCAGATAGAAGAAGGTGTTGTAGGGAACGGCTTCGAAGAGCTGCTTGATCAGCCAGGCGATCCCAAGCCCCGCCAGAGTCGCCACCGAGCCGACCGCCGCCATACGGCCCAGATGCCGCCCGCCCTCCTGGCCCTTCGCGAGCGTCAAGGTGATCGCCGAGGACATTGAGGCGTAGAGGTGGAAGCCGATCGACCAGAAGACCGTGATCGCGACCAGCGGCGCGAAGCTGTGCATATGCCCGGTCGCGCCGATACCGATTCCGGTGATCAAAAGCCCAAGACCGGCGACGCGCGATTCCGCGAGCGCGATCAGCGTTCCCGCCATAATCGCTGTCAAGAAGCCAGGGATCTCGCGCATGGACTCCAGGCTGCCCAGCTGAAGCGGCCCCGCGTGGAGCTCATCGCGCAGGAAGTTTTGGAAGACGCCGCTATAAACAGCGAAGCCGAAGGAAAACAAAAACGTCAGGGCGGTAAACAAGTTCCAATCGCGGCGCAGTGCGCGAGCGTCATCGCTCATAAAAGACAAACTCCCGGACCGTCGATGCCGCCGGCGCGAGCTCTTTTGCCCCGGCGTCGTTCAAGGTCAATAGCGGGATTATACCCGGCGCCCGACCGGCGCGGCTGTTCGGGGACACGGCATGGGTTCCGGGAAGGACGAAACGAAAAAATTTTTGCAACGTTCTATGTAACACTATTGTCATATTGTATAACGCGAGTGCGGCGCGGGCTTTACGGCGGAATATTTGTCAAACCGGACGAGGGGGATACTTATGAGGCGTATCGGCGGATTTACCTTGATCGAGCTGCTTGTCGTCATCGCGGTTATCTCGATTATCGCCGCGCTCTTGTTTCCCGTCTTCGCCAAAGTGCGGGAAAAGGCGCGCCAGACCACCTGCGCCTCGAACCAGCGGCAGATCGCGCTGGCGACGCTGCAATACCTTCAGGACAACGACGATATCCTGCCTGGCGCTTCTGACGGAGCCGCCGGCGTGAATGTCACGGGCGGATGGATGTTCTACACCTCCTTCGCCATCACGCCCGGCGCGGTTTCCCAGATGGACCCCACGCGCGGCAGCCTCTACCCCTACATCCACAGCGCCGACGTGTTTCTTTGTCCCAGCGACTCGATCCGTAAAAGCCCGGGCAACTCTTATGCGATCAACTCCTGTGTTGAGGATCCGGTCGTCGTGAATGGGTTCCGGCCCGGCCGGGCGCTGGCGGTGTTTGACGCGCCTTCGTCGCTGATGCTCTTCAGCGAGGAGACCACGGTGACCGCGAGCACGACGAACGACGCGTTTATGAACCTGAGCTTCGCCGACGCCTTTGCGGGACGCCATCAGGGAGGCTGCTGCATCACGTTTTTGGACGGGCACGTCCACTGGCTCCCGATTTCCACGGTTCATACACGCGGCGTCCAGACCGGCGTTCCGGGAGATCTGGCCTGCCCATGAAGACGCTCCGCGCGTTCTTAATCGTCTTGATCTTGACCTTGCTGTCGGCGTCGTTTTCGACGCGGGCCCAGGCGCGCCATCGCGCCCAGAAGTCTTCGGCGCCGCGCTGGGTGATGACCTTCGACGATGAGTTCAGCGCCCCTTCCCTGGACACGTCGAAATGGACGACCAGCCGCGGCCCAATGAATATCCACGAGCAGCCTGTTCAGAGCTTCCGGCCCGAGGACGTCCGGCTGGAGAAGGGCGCCCTGTCGATTCTCAGCGAGCGCCGCGAGGCCGATGGCTGTGAGTTTACGTCCGGCGAGATCAGCACGCTCAACAAATTCGCCCAGCGTTATGGACGCATCGTTTTCCGGTGCCGGTTCTCCGCGCTTCCGGGAATCTGGTCGGCGATCTATTTGCTGCCGGCCTCGGGCGATTGGCCGCCGGAAATCGACCTCACCGAGTACCGGGGATCCGTCCCGGACACCATCTGCATCACCAACCATTGGCGCGACGAAAACGGCCACCAGATGGAGCACATGGATTATGTGAATCCGGCGGTGGACTGGACCCAGTGGCACACCTACGAAGTCGTCTGGGAGCCGGGATTTGTCCGGTGGTCAATCGACGGTCATGTCCGGGCGAAGTCCGTGCAGGGAGTCTCCTCGGTTCCCATGTATCTGCGCATCAACACCGCGATCGGCGGCGTCTTCGCCGGCGAGCCTGCGGAAAACGGCTGGCCGAAGACGTTCGACATCGACTATATTCACGTCTATCGCCGCTCGGATCAGCCCGCGCCGATCCTTGGCGTCACATATGTTCCGCCGGCGCCGGCGCCAAATTTGAACGGCGCGGCGGCCGGCGTCTCCGGCGGGGGCGACGCGCCGGCGTGGAGCTTCGGGGACGCCGTGCTGGTCGCGGCGTTACTGGCGCTATGGAGCGCGGCGGCGTTCGCGCGAACGGACCGGCGACGGATGACAATGGCGCTCGGCGTCCTCGTCGGCGCCTCGGCCCCGTGGTATCTTCTGTGGCGAATCTCTTTCATCAATGGGAGCTTCTGGTGGATCGCGCTGCCCCTGTTCGCCGCCGAGCTGTTCGGTGCGGCGCAGATCCTCGGGTTCCATTACACGATCTGGCCGCGTCCCGAGCCGGCGGCCGCGCCGGGCGACGCGCGCCCGCGCCCGATCTTCATTCTGATCCCGACGGTCGATGAAGGGCGCGGGGTCGTGGAGCCCACGGCGCTGGGCGCGCTGGCGGCGCGCGAGGCTTACCAAAAGGCGCACCCACAAGCCGAGGTCACCATCGCGCTCTGCAACGACGGCTATGTTGCGGGCAGTCCCGATTGGCGCGACATGGAGCATCTTGCCGACGAACTGGGGATCCTCTGCGTGACCCGGCGGGAAGGCGGCGGCGCCAAGGCGGGGAACCTCGAATACGCGCGCCAGTTCCTCGGGGCGACCGGGGAGGCGCTGATCGTCATTTTCGACGCCGACATGGCCGCGCGCCCCGAATTTCTTCTTCGCACGATACCGCCCTTCGGGGATTCCCGGATCGGCTGGGTGCAGACGGGGCAGTACTATCGAAACCTCGAAAGCCCGGTGGCGCGCTGGGCGCAGGACCAGCAGATGGTCTTTTTTGAGACGATCTGTCCGGGCAAATCCCGCCTCAACTCCGCGTTCATCTGCGGCACCAACGTGGTGATCCGCGCGTCGGCGCTGGATGAGATCGGTGGGCTGCCGCAGGAGTCGCTGACCGAGGACTTCGCCGCCTCAATCCTGCTGCACGCCCGCTGGCGCTCGGTCTATCTCCCCGAGATCCTGGCGGAGGGACTGGGGCCGGAAGATCTGTCTTCCTATTTCAGCCAGCAGCGGCGCTGGGCGGCGGGAACGCTGGGCGTCCTGCGGCGCGAATGGCGGCGCATCGTCCTTCCCGCGAGCGACGGTTTGACTGGCCCGCAGCGCGCGCAATACGCGCTGAGCGGCACGCACTATCTCTGCGGACTGAGCCAGCTGATCTTTTTCGCTGCTCCGCTGCTTTACCTTCTGGCCGGCGTCCAGGCAATGAACTCCGTCAGCCTGCTGGAGTTTTTGCGGCATTTCGCTCCCTACTGGGCGGTGACGCAGATCGCGCACTGGTATGCCTGCGGGCGGCGATGGCGCTGGCGGGGAGCGATCCTGGGCTTCGCCGCCGCCCCGGTGCTCGCCGCCGCATTCGTCTCCGTGCTGCTGCGTCGCCCGGGCCGGTTTGTCGTCACCGCAAAGGCGCGCCGGTCGGGCCGCGCCGGGCGCAGCCTGAGGCCGCACTTCTGGGGTCTCGCGGTGAGCGTGCTCGCCCTCATCGTCGCCGCCGGCGACCCCGAACGCAGCGCCCTGGGCGCCGTCAGCGTCTTCTGGACGCTTTACAGCGCCGCTGTGCTCTGCTGCATCATCTGGCTCGCCGTGGAGGCCCGCGCGCAGGCGTCGGAAAGCGCCAAAGCCACGCGCGCGCTTCTGGAGCGCCCCGCGCTGCCCGCCGACTGGAGCCTCGGCGAATACGTCTACCGCCGCCGCCAGGCGCGTGAGGATGAGCGCTCCGACGAAACCCTGCGCCCTTGAGATTGCCCCTCGAATTTCCTTTCACCCTGCCCACCAGTAAATGTTTCTTGACACATGTAATCTACCATGGTAAACTGTTCTTGCAATCTACCACGGTAGATTACAAGGGATGGGGTACGGAGGCAGAGTTTTATGCAGAAATCTGGACCGCGTTTAGGGAAAATGGAGCTGAGGATCATGCAGGAGCTGTGGAGCCAGCCGGAGCTGACCGCGCGTCAGATGACCGCGCGGCTGTCTCGGCTTGCTCCGACCGCGCACAGCACCGTGCAGACGATGCTGCGCAAGATGGAGGCGAAGGGGCTGGTTACGCACGAAGACCGCGAGGGGACGTTTGTCTTCACCGCGCTTTATCGGCAGTCGGAAGTCAGCGGGGCGCTGGCGACCGATATTTTGGACCGGGTATTTCACGGCTCCATCTCCAGCCTCGTGTCGCATCTGCTTTCGGAGGGGCGCACGTCGCCGGATGAGCTGCGGCGTCTGCGCGCGCTCGTCGACGCGCTGCCGGAAGAGGAGCGGTCTTAAATGGAGCGCTTCGAGCTGTGCCGGCATTTCCTGGAACTGGGGATCGGAGTCCTGATCCAAAGCACCTGTTTGATCGTTCTGGGGCTTATCGCGGGGCGGCTGCTGCGCCGGCGCGGCCCGTTTTTCGAGCTGGCGGCGTACCGGGCCACGCTGGCCTGTGTGGTTGTCAGCGCGCTGATGGCGGCGTCGATGGCCGGCCGCGTTCAGCCGCTTTGGAGCGTCTCGATCGCCGCGCCGCCGCCTGCTGCGGTGATGTCAACGGCGCTCCCCAATATTGCCAAAGCATCACCTCGGATTCGGCGGCGCTCCCATGTTGGCGTCGCCGCGCCGGTTTCGCCTCTCGCTGAAATAGGCGCGCCGTCTTCTCCATCCAAACTGCCTGGGCTTTACGCTGCTCTCACCGCTGTCTGGCTGTTGGGCGTGGCCGTTCATCTTCTGTGGCTTTTCGTCTGCGGGATCACGCTGCGCCGGTTTATGGCGCGGGGGGAGCGCGTGACATCTGGGCCGGTCGCGCTGCTGCTCGCGGAAATCGCCGAGCGGACAGGAGCGCAAACGCCGAATCTTATTCTTCATCCCGACGTGCGCAGCCCGTTTCTGGCGGGCGCGCTGCGTCCGACGGTTGTCATGCCGGACGACGCCGTGGAGCGTTACGGAGAGGCGGGGGCGCGCGCCGTGCTGGCGCATGAACTTTCCCATTTTCTTCAGCGCGACTGCGCCTGGAACCTCGGATTTCGTCTGGCGGCCGCGCTGCTCTGGCCGCAGGCGCTCCTGCTGGCGCTGCACCGCCGCTGGCAGGAAGCAGCGGAGTATGCTTGCGACCAGTGGGTGCTGGCGCACGCCTGCCCGCCGCGCTCCTACGCCGACTGTCTGCTGAGTATCGCGGAAAACCGGTCCGTATCCCGGTCGCAGCGCGTGCTGGCCATCGGCGTCACCCCGTTCCGATCCATGATTGGTAAACGCCTCGCCCGTATCGTCGATTGGAGCGGCGGTCAGCTGCGAATGCTGTCCCGCGCCGGACGGATCATGGTCGGCGGCGTCGCCTTCGTCGCCGCCGGAGGCGTGCTCTTTCTCGTATCCGCCAACGCTGGCGCGCGGCCGGCCGCCAAAACCGCGCATCGTTTGATTGCATCCGCACATATCGTCCGCACGGAAAAACCACTGTCTGGAGGACCTGTCATGCTCAAGAAACATACGGCGATGTCTGCGCTGATCGCCCTGGCGAGCGGCGCCGTACATGTCAGTCTGCCGGCTGCCGCCGCGCCGATTCCAGCCAAGCCGGCGGCGCCCATAAAGCTGATCTCCGCAAGCGTCGCGCCGACAATCGCCGCCATTCCGCACTCCAGTCCGGCTGTCACAAGACCGGCAAGCACGATTCCAGCGCGGAACGCCGTTACTGCGACTCCAGAGGTTGCGCTCGTACAGCCGGCTCCGGCAAATCCCGATGCCGCCGCCACGTCGTCATCGCCGAGCGCCGTCAGTCTCAATTTCACCGATGCGCCCGTGAAAGATGTGCTCAAGCAGCTGTTCACGCAGACAGGGTTGAACTATGTGATTGGTCCCGAGGTGACGGGGACAATCACTGTGCGTCTTTCCAGTGTGTCGCCGGAAGACGCGTTGCGGACAATCTTGAAAACCAGCAGGCCAGCTTTGAGTTATGAGCTCGCGAGCGGCATTTACCATATTCGCCTTAAAGACTCGGAAGCGTCCATGGCCCAGCTGCAGACTGTGGAAGAAGCGGTCGCCCAGCAGCAGCGCCGACACTATAAACTGCCAATCGATTATTGTGACGCTTCGGAACTTCTCAAGTCGCTCGTCAGCGCTGAGGCTAACGGACAGGGAGTCGCGCCGGCGTATTATGCGCGCGTGTCCGCGGCGCCTAACGAGAACGCGTTGCTGGCCGATACGACGCCCATGGAATATGAGAAACTGCGCGACGCCGTGCGCATTCTCGATGTCGAGCCGAGCCGCTGTCAGGTGCATGTGCAGATCGTGGAGGCGTCCCGTGATGCGCTTGCTCGTCTGGGAATCGATCCCCAGACGCTGACAAACGCGAAAGAAGATTCGCCGGATCTTAAAGGTCAGGCGCTGCTGGACGCGGTCCAGCATGGAAAGCTGCCGACACTGGCGTCTCCCACGGTCGTCACGGTGAGCGGCGTCAGCGCCGTCGTGACGGTGAAAAGGGCCGCCTCGTCGATTGCCATGACGGCGACGCCTTCCGTGCGCCCGAACAATGACATCCATCTCACGCTGAGCCTGGAAATTACCAACGGCGATCAGTCGCAGTCGCTGAAGCTGTCCAATCTGCTCTTTGACAGCGCGCCCACGTTCTGCGGGACCATTCCCGACCCTGCTCACCCAGATCGCTCCCTGCTGGTGTTCGCCACGGCGGCAAGCGTTCTCACGAAACGCTCCGGAATTCTGGGAACGCCATAACGGCGCCCAGTCTGGTTCCGTTCGGGGCGGCATGAATAATCATGCCGCCCTGTTTTGGGATTCTCAGGAACCAAATTTCATTTGCCACTATTGTGATAGTAATTAGTCGTTCCGTGGTATGATAGAAGTCGCGGCGTTCACCCTACAAAGACGAGGCGCCGTGGTTTGAGCGAAACATGAATTATCACAATGCAGTGGCCGGACTTTGTGTCGGTTTGATTGTCGGCGCGACCGGAATGGGCGGAGCGTCGCTGATGGCGCCGATTCTGATCTACCTGTTCCATTTCAAGGCGAAGTACGCCATTGGTTCGGACCTGGCTTATGCGGCCATCGCCAAGATCTTTGGCTCGTGGCAGCAGAAGCGGGCGGGCAATGTCAATCTCAAATTAGTTTTTCAGATGTCGCTGGGCAGTATCCCATCGTCGCTGCTGGGCGTTTGGGCGCTGCACACGATCGACAAGCGCAGCGGCGGCGAGGCCGAGCGCCTGATCACGCATATTCTCGGCGCCGTGCTGGTGCTGGTGGCGGTAGTCGTGCTGTCGCGCTCCATGCCGCGCGTCGAGGCGTGGTTTGAGCGCCGGCGCGGCCGCGAGGTCCACCATGGTTTCTTCTGGGCGGTCCTGGTCGGAGCCATCGGCGGATTCCTCGTCGGTCTGACCTCGGTCGGCGCCGGCACGCTGTTCGGAGTCGCGCTGATCTTTATCTTCGGCTTGGGCGCACGCGAAGTTGTCGGGACGGATATCTACCATGGCTGCCTGCTCTCGGCGGCGGCGGCGCTGGGGCATGTTTGGGCGGGGGATGTCGATTACGGCCTCGTCGCCAGCCTTCTGATCGGCGCGATCCCCGGCGTCCTGCTCGGCGGCATGCTTTCCTCTCGCTTGCCGGAGCGCGCCCTGCGCCCAACGCTCGGAACGGTCCTGCTGCTGTCCGGCCTCAAGATCCTCTCGTAATCTCTTATGTCCATCGAAAATCGACTGCTTCACCGGCCCGGCGGCGCGCTGGCGTTTTATCCCAGCCCCGTCGGCCAGATCGCCATTCTGGCCCTGGCCGTTCTGATGGTCGGCGTCACTCCCGGCATGCTCTTCCCGCACGGCCGCCCGACAACCGATCCCGTGGACACCCTGCTCGCTCTATTCGGTATCTTCGGCGGCCTTTATCTGGCGGGCCTCTCCGGCCCACAGCGTCTCACGATCCAAACCCAAGATCGCACGTATCGTTACTCCGACTACCGAAAACTCCCACTGACCCGGTTCGCGAACGCCGTTTCGCCCCCACGCATCCCCTTTCTCCTCGACCGGCGCGAAGGCGCCCTCGACGCCGACGCCCAGGGCGTCGCCCTCCGAACGCTCAAAGGCAACAAGCCCGGCGCCGTCTACTGCTGGATCTTATTGATTTGGAAAGACGAATCACGCCTTCCCGTCCTCCTGGCCTTCACCCGAAAGTCCGAAGACGCCCAAACGCTCCTGTCCGAGACCACCGAGCTCCTCAATCTCCCCATCGTCGAAAAGCAGTTCTGACTTTTGTCCCCAAACTCTAAAACCTCTCCCGTGGCTTGCGGATTTTCTGGCATGGTTGACGCACCGCTTGCCTGGGCACAATTCTATCAGAGCGTCCGACATGTCACGCCTCGCGTGTGATTGGGCGCAAAATAGGATTTGAGGCGAACACGATGGACAAACGAACACGCTCGATACTTGCGGTCGCTGGCGGCGCGGCGGTCGCGCTCGCGGCGGGACAGGCGGTGCGATCGGCGCGGGCTTACGATCTGAAGGGCAAGGTCGTGCTGGTGACGGGCGGCTCGCGCGGTCTGGGTTATGTGCTGTGCCGGGAGCTTGCGCGGCGCGGCGCTCTGGTGGCGGCGTGCGCGCGAGATGGCGAGGAGCTGAAGGCGGCGGAACGGAAGCTGGCGGCGGAGGGCGTGACACTCTTCACGGTTTCCTGCGATGTGAAGCATGAAAGCGAAGTGAACGATCTGATCGAGATCGTCACCCAGCGCTTCGGGCGCATTGATGTCCTGGTGAACAACGCGGGGGTGATCGAGGTGTCTCCCGAGGAAGACCTGACGCTGGACGATTACCGTGAGGCGATCGATACGCACTTCTGGGGACCGCTCTATGGCATGCAGGCGGTGCTGCCGCAGATGAAGGCGCGCGGCGAGGGGCGAATCGTCAACATCTCGTCCGTCGGCGGTAAGATCCCCGTTCCGCATCTGGCGCCGTATTCGGCGAGTAAGTTCGCGCTGGTGGGCCTCTCCGGATCGCTGCGCGCGGAGCTGATGGAGGACGGCGTGGTCGTCACGACCGTCTGCCCCGGCCTGATGCGCACCGGCAGCCCGGACAACGCGATCTTCAAGGGACAAAATGCGAAAGAGTACGCCTGGTTCAGCATCGGCGATTCGCTGCCGGGCCTGACGATCAGCGCCGAAACCGCCGCGAATCAGATCATCGACGCGCTGCGCCACGGCAAGGCGGAAGCCGTGCTCTCACTGCCCGCCCAGATCGGCGCGAAACTGTACGGCCTATCCCCCAACTTCCTCTCCATCGCCCTCCGAATCGCTGGCGCCGTCCTCCCTGAGCCGGGCGGCATCGGGACGGCGCGCGCCAAGGGAAGCGAAAGCCACTCACCGCTCGCGCCGTCGCCGATCACGGCGCTGACACAGGAAGCGGCGGCGGCGAATAACGAGAATGTAGCGGCGGCCCAGTGACCTAAACCCGGCGTTTCGCATTGCCATCCTCTGGTCCTACCTACCCCCGGCCTTCGCGCACTCCCCGGCAAACCCACCCTCGGCCTTCGGGCGTCCTCTCCGTGGCAAACCCACCCCGGCGCTTCGCGCCACCCCTCCCGCCGACGGCTAAGCTTGTATCACATCTTTTGGGTGTGTACGAAATTGACGCAGAATATGGGATCCTAATATCGGAGGAACAACGATGTTAGGATCCGGGTGGGCCGAAAACGAAATTCAGGGGACAAAGTTTGGCGATGAGCGCTTCCGCCGTGTCATGGGGGAGACACTGGAAGCAAAGTTTTCTCAACCCAACGTCAGCTTTTCCACGATGTGCGGCAATGCTTTGAGACAATCGGCGGGACGTCTATTACGCCACCCAGAAACCAATGCGACGGATCTCCTGGAGGGACACCGGCAAGCAACTCTGCAGCGATGCCTGGGAGAGAAAACCATTGTCGTAGCCCAGGACACCAGTTCCTACAATTATTCCACCCACTACGCCACCGAAGGGCTGGGGCCGATCAATGACTCGAAAAAGGCGATGGGCATTCATCAGCATTCCGCGCTGGCGATGACACCCGACAGACTTCCGCTGGGAGTGGTGGAGGCTCACTTTTGGGCGCGCCCCCTGGAGAAGCAAGCGGCGGCGCAGCGACGCAAAAAGCCCATTGAGGAGAAGGAAAGCCATCGCTGGCTGCGAACGGCGAAACATGTGGAGCAGCTCTTTGAACCCCACCTTCGCCAAGGAGGAGAGGTGGTCGTGGTCGCGGACCGGGAAGCGGATATCTTCGACCTGCTAGCACAAGAGCGTGCTTCGGGACTGGAACTGATTATCCGCGCCGCTCACCCCCGCACTGTTAAAGTGATGGATGGGGAGGTGATGGATGGGGAGGTGATGGATGGGGAGGTGATGGATGGGGAGGTGGTGGACCGTTCGGAGGGCGCCACGAAAGAACCGGCCTATTGTTCTCTTCTGGTAGCGGCTCAGCAGGGAAACGTCCTGGGCCACTATACGCTTCGTGTTCCTGGACGGACCCAGGCTCAAGATCGTGACGCCACGATGGAGATGCGCCATTGCCGTGTGGAGGTTCAGCCGCCCAAAGCCGGTGTGGGACATGAGGAGAAAGCCGTTCCGATCCAAGTGGTAAGCGCTCGGGAGATCGTCCCTGAGGGAGATCCCCATGCCCCTTTGGAATGGATCATGATCACCACTGTGAATGTGATCGATATGGCGTCGGCGCGGCGTGTCCTGGATCTTTATACGTGTCGTTGGGAGATTGAGCGATTTCATTTTACGCTCAAATCGGGCTGCCAAGCCGAGCGTCTTCAGATGGACGATCTAGATACTCTTTGCAATACGCTCTCGCTTTACCTGGTGGTTGCCTGGCGATTGTTATATGTGACGCATTTGGCGCGTGTGATGCCCGAAATCCGCGCCGACCAGATTATGGATACAACAGAGCTTGCCATTCTCAATCAGCAGAGCCGTACTCCGATCACGACAATTTCGCAGGTGGTGACGGCCATCGCGCAGCTTGGGGGCTTTGAGCCCTACAAAGGCGGCCCGCTACCTGGGGTAAAAGTGCTCTGGAATGGGCTCAGAAAGCTCGACTCCATGGCGGCTGGATGGAGGCTCGCCATGGAGTCGATCAGAACCCAAAATGTGATACAAGCTTAGCGCCGACGGGAGGGGTGGCGCGTGTGCAAACTAGGGACATCGTTTACACTTTAGACCAGCGACATCCTTTACACTTTGAGTATGCTTGGTTGGAGGTTTTCCACCTTGCCATTCAAAGAATCGTCTCCGACAGACCAACGTCTCGCTTTTCTTCAACTTCTGGAGGGCGGCATGTCTCATTCTGAGGCATGTCGCTACTTCGGGATCAGTCGGCCAACCGGCTATAAAATCCTCGGACGCTATCAGAAAGAAGGCGTTCAAGGATTACTCGATCAATCCCGCGCTCCTCACCACAGTCCACAAACAACATCGCAAACCGTCATCGATCAAATCCTCGAACTTAAGGCTAAACACCCATATTGGGGCCCCAAAAAGCTCAAAGCAGTTCATCAGACAAGGACAACAGGAATGGGGTGCGAACCCTGGCCTTCCCTGACTACCATCGGAACCATTCTCAAAACCAGAGGGCTTGTCAAATCCAGAACCCGACGGGGAAGCTGTCCAGCTATCAACACGCCACTCTCTGGATTAACCCAACCCCACTGTCCAAATCATGTCTGGTCCGTCGATTACAAAGGACATTTCTCGCTGGGTGATGGGAACATCTGCTATCCGCTGACCATGACGGATAACGAAACGCGATTTCTGCTGCGTTGCCAAGCATTGCCCGATGTTACATATGAGAGAGCTTGGCCCTATTTCGTGGGAGCTTTTCGCGAGTTTGGACTGCCACAAGTAATCCGCAGTGATAATGGCGCTCCATTTGCGGCCAATTCCATCACTGGCGTTAGCCGACTTTCTCTCAATTTACTTAAGCTTGGCATCCTACCAGAACGGATTGCGCCCGGCAAGCCCCAACAGAACGGTCGTCATGAGCGAATGCACCGGACACTTAAGGCAGAGACGACCATTCCTCCCAGGTATGAAATGAGTGCTCAGCAACGCCGCTTTGATGCTTGGCGTCAAGAGTACAACGAGATCCGTCCCCATGAAGGGATTGCCATGGCTACTCCCGCCAGTCTCTTTACTGTGTCTCCTCGGTGCTATCCCTCGCGTCCTCCCGAACTCGAATATCCCGGTGGAATGAAGGTGATGCGTGTGCGTCCCAACGGCTGCATTCGCTGGAAAGGGAATGAGCTTTATCTAGGCGAGGTCCTTTGCGGTGAGCCTGTGGGGATCGATCATTACGCTGCCCAATACCAAGCGATCTATGTCGGCCAACTCCCGATTGCCCTGATCATAGAAGAAACTGGGATACTGGCGTCTCGTACAAAAACACACGACCAATTGCGGCTTCTGCGTGTTCCGGCAAGCGACTAACAGGTTTTAGATACAGTCTTTATTTGAGTTCGTCTGCTTCAGAATGATAAGACTTCTGTGAGGTGATTGCGACTTGAGACTTCTCTTTCTCAAAATAAGCAATACACCTCACGGAGTGTAAAGGATGTCGCTGGTTTAAAGTGTAAACTATCTCCCGGTCATACACCGAAGGGCCGGGGGTGGGTTTGCCGGGTAGCGCGAAGGCCGGGGGTAGGTAGGACCAGAGGGGTGGCGCTACGGGAGCCCCTGAACCGCCGGTGTGGGGCACTCACGCGCCCGTCCCTAAACCCCCTCCTGCGCCTCAATCAGCCGGTCGATGCGCGCATCCAGCGCCTCGTCCACCACGCGGCGGGCCGGGTCGGCGTCGTACCAATCCATGACTTCCTGAGCGCCCCACGAGAGCGGGATGGTGGCGGCGAAGTCGGGGACAAGGCGCTTGACCTTTGTGTTGTCGAAGATTACGCTGTGCGTGCGGTCGCCGATATAGCCGTCTTTCCACTCGGGGAAGTTTTTGCCGATCGTCGCCGACGGGACATGGACGATGTCGGTTTTGGCGCCGGCGGCGTGGGCGAAGATCTCGTAGATCTGGTTCCAGGTGAGCGCCTCGTCGCTGGTGATATGAATGGCGTCGCCGATCGTTCGGGGGTTGCCGAGCAGTCCCAAAAATCCCTTCGCGAAATCTTTGTGATGCGTCATCACCCACAGCGACGTTCCGTCGCCATGGACCAGGGTCTTCTTTCCCCGACGCATTCGGTCGATCTCCGTGTAGCCGCCCATGAACGGGAGGCAGCGCTGATCGTAAGTGTGGGAGGGGCGGACGATGGTGGCGGGGAAGCCGTTCTCGCGATAAGCGCGTACGAGAAGCTCCTCGCAGGCGATCTTGTTGCGCGAGTACTCCCAGTAAGGGTTCGCGAGCACGGTGGATTCCGTGATTGGCTGGCTGGCGACCGGCTTCTGATAAGCGCTCGCCGAGCTGATAAAGACATACTGGCCGGTGCGTCCCGTAAACAGATCGACGCCGCCCTGGACATGGTCGGTGGAGAAGGCGATCCAGTCGACGACGGAGTCAAAGTTCAGGCCCTGGATCGCGGAGCGCACTGATTCGGGATCGCGGATGTCTCCCTTGAGGACGCGCGCGCCTTCGGGAACCGGCCGCGAGCTTTGCCCGCGATTGAGCAGATAGAGCTCGACGCCGCGCTCGACCGCGAGCTGTGAGCAGGCCGAGCTGATGATTCCGGTGCCGCCGATGAACAAAACTTTTTGAGGCATGGTGATGCTTTCTCACTGGGAGCCGTATTTTTTTGCCGGCGGCCTCGTCAGGCGCGCCGGCATGGTCTAATACGGCGACAGACTCGTTAAGTCCTTCGCGCATCGGCTTATCAGACCGATAACTCTTTCGATTCACGGAATCGATCCCCGCCATTATTGCGCGGCGACGGGCTTTCGGCCCAGAGCCGCCACCAGGACGCCGGTCGCCGCCGCGACGAACGCCATCGGCGGCCACGCTCTGGCCCAGTCAACGCCCTCGCTCCCAGCGGGCGGCGCGAACAGAAATCCATACTGCACCAGCGGCTGCGGTTGGGGCGCCGGCGCGCCGACCAGTCCCGCGAACTGCGATTTCAGAAACTCGCCCAGGTTCGGCGTCATCGCAAAGGGCGGAAACAAAAGCAGCGCCCCCAAGATCGCCACCCCCGCGCATAACACTCCCAGCTGTCTTCCGTTCATTGGATTCTTCTCCTCGCCCGTTTGATCGTCGTCCGAGAAAATAGACACGGCGCGCGGGATTTAGTTGCGTTGGCGAAGAAACAGGAAATCGCCGATGGGGCGGAGAATTTTAAAGTCTGTTCGGTATTAAGAGTCTATATAATATTGACTTTTAGAACATTTGTTTGGTATAATGTTTCTGTTGTTCGGCCTCGTGTTTCACCTCGTTTGTCCTTCCCCGCAAGACCCATGCCTCGGCGCTGGGAGTTTTTCGGCCGCCGCCAAAGACGGCGCCGCGCTGCTCCCTCGCGATGGGTGTTCAGTTCGAAATCGCCAACTGCTGTCACTCTTTCTGACTGAAGGGTTTGAGGATCTCTCATGAACAATGCTGTTGTTTTACGACGGAACGGCCTCGCCATGACGGCGTGGTCTCTCGCCGCCGTGCTGGCGTCCGCGCATTGCGCGAACGCCCAGCGCGCGCGGATCTTTTCTCGGCAGGCGCCGGCGGTCAGCGCCATGGCGCTGGGCCGTCTCGCGGCGTCCGCTCCGGTGCGGCTGACGTTTACGCTGCCGCTGCGAAACGAAGCGGAGCTCGACGCGTATCTGAAGCGGATCGCCGATCCCAAAGATCCGCTCTACGGGCGCTATCTGTCCCCGCAGGAGTTTCTGGAGCAGTATGGCCCCACGCAAGCCGATTATGACGCCGTCGCGGCTTACGCCGCCGGACAGGGATTTACGGTGCTAAAGCGTCACGCGAATCGCCTCGTACTCGATGTCGCGGCCCCGTCCGCGACGGTGGAGCGCGCCTTTTCCGTTCGGCTTTTGCAGTATCGCGATCGCGCCGGCGCGGCGTTCCATGCGCCCGATGCGGCGCCGGCGGTCCCGGCCGCCGTGGCGGCGCGGCTCTCCGGAGTTGTCGGCCTGAATAGCCAGCGCGTGCTGACGCCGCAGGCGCAGCCGCTGCGAAACGGCGTTGCTTCGATCGGACGCAATAATCAGATCGGCACGGGGCCGTATAACGGCTTGGCGCCGGCGGACATCAAGGCCGCGTACAATCTGACATCCATCGCGGCGAACGGCGCAGGCCAGACGCTGGGGCTGTTCGAGCTGGACGGTTACAACGCTTCGGATGTGCAGGCTTACGAGACGTACTTCGGCCTGCCCTTTGTCCCGCTGCAAAACGTCCTGATCGACGGCTTCAGCGGCGCGGCGGGCGGAAACGCGGACGAGGTCACGCTGGATATCGAACTCCAGGCGGCGATCGCTCCTTCGGCGTCCAAAATCGTCGTTTACGAAGGACCGAACTCCTCTTACGGTCTGGTCGATACGTTCAACCAGATGGCGGTCGACAACCAGGCCAAGTCCATCAGCGTCTCCTGGGGATCGTCGGAACAGTTCGTCTCCGGCGACGAGATCGGCGCGGAGAACGCGATCTTCAAGCAGATGGCCGCGCAGGGGCAGTCGGTCTATGTCGCCTCGGGTGATCGGGGCGCGCAGGACTGGGGGCAGGGGCCGACCGTCTACGACCCGGCCTCACAGCCGTTTGTGGTGTCGGTCGGCGGCACGACGCTTTCGACGGCCGGCGCGGGCGGCGCCTGGCTCAATGAGAACACCTGGAATAACGGAAACGGCAACGCCACCGGCGGCGGCGTCAGCAAGGTTTGGGCGATCCCATCCTGGCAAAGCGGCGCGGGATCCACGGCGGGCATGACATCGACGACGAATCGCAACGTGCCCGACGTCGCGCTGGACGCCGATCCGTATACCGGCTACGCGATCTTTTACAACGGCGCCTGGAATCTCTACGGCGGCACGAGCTGCGCCGCGCCGGTCTGGGCCGCATTTAATGCGCTGGTGAATCAGCAGCGCGCGTCGGCGGGGAAGACGCCGCTTGGCTTCGCCGCTCCCGCGATCTACACGGCCGCGCGGGGCGCGAACGGCGGGATCGACTTCCATGACATTGCGGACGGCGTCACGAACGAGCTGTATCCCGCCGTCGCCGGTTACGACAATGTGACGGGGTGGGGAAGCCTGAACGGCGTGAACCTGTTTCACGATCTCTCCGGAGCGGCGGCGTACACGCCGCCCTCGACGACGACCGTGACGTCCTCTCCCCTGGCCGACGCCAATGTCCACGACGGCTCCTACGCCAAAAACAACTTTGGCTCGCAGACAGCGCTGCATGTGCAGACCTCTGCCAAGGCCGGCTCCAATGAGATCGCATATCTCAAGTTCGATCTGACGGCGCTGCCCGCCACGATTTCTTCGGCGACGCTTCGCCTGTACGGCTCCAATCCAACCAGCGGGTACAGCGGCGCCGCGACGGCGTCCGGTGTCTCGAACAACTCCTGGACCGAAAGCGGCGTAACCTGGAACAACCGGCCGGCGGTCGGCTCGGCGCTGAGCTCCGCGACCGTCACGCACACGGCCGCCTGGACACAGTGGGATGTGACCTCGTTTGTCCAGGCGCAAAAGGCGGCGGGCCAGACGCAGGTTAGCCTTGCGGTGACGATGGGTAGTTCGGCGGCCAATGCGGACGCGTTCAACTCTCGGGAAAGCGCGTCGAACAAGCCGCAGCTCGTCGTGACCAGCGCCGCGCCTCCGCTGGCGCCGTTCAGCGTGACGGCGTATCCGCATAACGCCAGCATCACGGTGAACTGGATCGGCTCGGGGGACGCGACCAGCTTCTCCGTTTACCGGGCGACCAGCGCGTCGGGACCCTATTCGCTGCTCAGCGCGTCCGTCGTCGGGTCTCCCTATCAGGACGCCTCCGCCGTCAACGGCGTCCCATACTGGTATTACGTGAAGGCCGCGAACTCGGTCGGCTCCAGCGCGGCGTCGAGCGCCGTCACCGAGACCGCGTCGATCGATGCGGTGGGAGACGCCACCTTCGTACAGTCCGGCTCGCTGCTTTACGCCTACAGCGGCGGCGGCGCTTACCAGGCGGCTTCCCTGATCTCCGTGGACTCCCTGGGCAGCGAGGCGCTGCGGCAGTCGTACATGTACACGGCGGGATACGGCTCGTTCGCGGCGCCGATCGCCGATCTGAGCGGCAATCTGTATGTGGCCGGGCAGAACGGCGGCCCGCTCACCGACGGCGGCCTGGGAACGGTGCTGAAGATCGACTCGGCATATAATCCCACCGTCCTGCACGCCTTTGAGAACTTCGCGCCAGACCAGACCAATACGACCGGAGCGTTCCCTTCCTGCGCGTTGGCTCAGGCGGCGGACGGCTCTCTCTACGGAACGGCGATCATGGGCGGCGCGTACGGCGCGGGCACGCTGTATCGCGTGGGGCTGGACGGAAGCTATGTGAAGCTCCACGACTTCAATGCTCCCACCGATGGCGGATCGCCGTATGCGGGCGTGACGCTTGGTCCCGACGGCAATTACTACGGGGTCGCCTGGAACCGGGGACCGTCCGGCGCGGGAACGCTTTACTCGATCACTCCCGCCGGCGTCTTCCGGGTCGTACATGCCTTCACCGGATCTGAGGGAAGCTATCCCCGCACGCAGCTGGTCATTGGACCGGATGGATACTTCTACGGCGCTTGCGGCGCCGGCGGCGCGAACGGGACGGGCACGGTCTACAAGGCCGACTTGTCAGGCAATATCACCGTGCTGCATAACTTCGGCCCGATGGACAATAAGTATCGCGGGCCGGACGGAGTCGATCCGGACGGCGAGATCGCCGTCGGCTCCGATGGGACGATCTACGGCTCCACGATCCTGGGCGGACCGAACGGCACCGGAACGATCTACAAGATCGACTCCGCCGGAAACGAAACGCTGCTGCATGTCTTCAGCGCCGACACATACGGAACCAACACTGACGGCGCCTACAACTGGACCGGCCTGATGCGCGCCGCCGACGGCAACCTCTACGGCGTCAACTACCGGGGCGGAAAGTACAGCTACGGCGTGGCGTACCAGTGCACGCCGGCCGGCGTGTTCCGCACGCTCCATAGCTTCCACTTCTAGTTCTCCGGCGCGCGGCCCGGACTCGTACAAAACGCCCGGCCTCCATCCATGGAGGCCGGGCGTTTTGCAATATATATAAACGCACTCGCACTTTCGGAAACGTGGCGGCCATGCCGGCCTTCCTAAAGGAAGCTCGGTTTAGGTCCATCGCTTTGCGTCCTCCCCTTTCAGAGAGTTTGCCTTTGTCGAGTAACGATTGGTGGGTTACGTGATATTATTATAGGCGTTTCGCGGAAATTACTCCCCCCAAATTTTGCCGGGTTTCATGATTGCCTTTGATTATTTGCTCCTTGCGCGATAGTTTTCCTTGTCTTCCGCGAACTAACCTTGGAAGTGAATGCTGAGGTATCTTGAGAGAGGGAGAATTTTGATGGACTGGTTGACCCTCAGCCGCGGGGCGCCGCTGCGGACGGCGCGGCGCGGCGCCGAAAGATCCGTGGTTCCGACGGCGCATGAGCTTTATACATGTCACCTTGACGCCGTGTATGGATATGTCGTGCGGCGTGTTCCGCATCGCCAGGACGCGGAGGATATTACGGGAGACGTTTTTGCGGCGGCGCTGCTGGCGCTGCCGAAGTTTCGGGGCGGATGCCGCCCAGTCGTCTGGCTGATCGGCATCGCCCGCCGCAAGATCGCCGATTCCCAGCGCGGCGTAAATCGGCGCCGCGAGACGCTGGAAACGGACATCCCCGCCGAGCTTGCCGAATGGGCCGGCTCGGTCAGCGGTCCGGAGTGCGCGGCGCAGCGCGCCGAGGCGGTGGCGGAGATACGGCGGCTAGTTCTGGCGCTGAAAGCCGACCAGCAGGAAGCGCTGTTGCTGCAATACGTCGATGGACTCACGATCGCCGAGATTGGATATGTGATGAAGCGCACGCCGGCCGCCGTAAACGGTCTCTTGCAGCGCGCCCGCCAGGCGGTTTTTCAGAATGGGCGGGCTTACTTTCACGAGGAACAGGAGGCGGCCCAATGACCACCCCGCAAGAACAGCGCTTGCAGTCATTTCTGTCCGATGCGTTCCCGGCGGCTCCGGCGCCCGATGCGCTGAAAGCGCGAGTCGCGGCGCTGGCCGCGCAACGCGAGCGCCGCGACTCCCGAGATTCTTCTCGAGCCCGGCGCCTGAGACTTGGCTTCGCCGGCGCCGCGTTCTGCGCCGCCGTGGCGGCCATTGTGTCGATCCAGCCCCAATGGAGCGCCGCGCAGGCGCTGCGGCGCATGGACGCCGCTATGGCCGGAGCGCGCAGCTGTCAGTCGACGTTCTGGATCAGCCGTCCCGACGGGACGCCCTACGATAAAGGCCGCACATGGAGCCAGGATGGAAAGTGGAGAAACGAAAGCCTTCTGCGAACGCCAGAAATAGAGATCTACGCCAATGGCCGCGTTTGGCGATATCATCGCTCCGAGAATATCGTACGCGTTCGGAAGGCGGACGGCCCGGCGGAGCATAACGCCAGTGGTTTCACGATCCAATCCATGACGCATGATTACGCGCTGATGGGCCTTCATGAGACGATCCGCCTGGGCTCGAAATCCACGGTCGCGGGCCGGCCTGTGCACACTGTATTTCTCGAAACGGACCGCGCCGATCAGCCTGAGCGACAGGAATTCCTGGTGGACACCGCCACCGATCTGCCGGTTTCCGAGTGCCTTTATGTGAAGCAAAACGAGAAATGGATCCTTTGCGGCGCGGGGACAATGGTGTATAACCAGACCCTCCCCGCGTCCCTCTTCACCCCTGTATTCCCGACGGGGACTCGCGTTCTCGACGTGGACCAAAGCCGTGAAGAGTTGAGACGGCGCCTGGCGAAGGGAATCGAGACCAAAACCGTGGCCGACCGGAAGATCGTCATTCGCGACCTCCAGGTCAACAAGAACGGGGATGTCTTTCTGCTCTACAGCGCCGGCAAACACCCCGGCGATCTGTTTCAATGCCACAACCGTTACGCGGGCCGCGATTGGAAGATAGCGCTGACGGACGATCGGGGAGTGCGTTACTTGCCGCAGGGGTATCTGGGGCCGCTGGACGATCCGAATGCGGAACATCGGGAGATGTTCGTGTATGACGCAGAGCGACTGGAGGGGGATTGGTGGATCCCGGAGACGCCGCAAGCGCCCTGGAAGCCGCGCCGATTCACCCTGACCTTCCATGTCAATTCCGTCAACCTGCACGGCGGCGAAAATAGTCCGAAGAAAACGGCGGATTACGCCGCGACCACCTCGTTCACGCTCGCGGCGGCGCGGCCTGAGGTCCAGGGCCTCCCGGAATATTTCACGGATCTTTCGCTGAACGACATCTCCGTGGATAGCGCGGAGTCCCAGGCGCGGCTGCGGAACGCCTGGGATCGCGCTTATACTGAGGCGGACGACGCCGAGCATCGCGCGCACGACTATCCCAGAGCGCTGGCGAAGTATCAGCAGGCAATCGTGCTGCAAGCGCAATTGGAGCGCTCCGAAGGCCGCAGTTATGGAACGAACAGTTGGATGTGGCTCGGAGTCTACCGCGTTCAATCCGCAATGCATCATCGCCCCGAAGCGCTCGCCGCCCTGCGCCACGCCGAAGAAGAGGCGTTGCGCGGGGCGGAAGCGATGAACTCCGATCCCGCTAAAGACTATCAAGTGAAGCGGGTGCGGGCGCTGATGAAGCAGGAGGGGATTGCGTAAATCGAGAGAACGAAGGCGCGGGCTGTGAAGCCCGCGCCGAATGTGTATTCAAGCCCGGATTACAAATCCACGTTTTTCACGTGCGATTTCAAGATTTCCCGGTTATGAAACCCGGGCCTGGGAGCGGCAAGAGCCGCTAACCGTCCGTGCCGGACGGAGGAGAAGATGTGGACGGTGGGGTGGTGATTTCTACGGAGGGCCAGAGTGTCTTTTGTTCGTGGTGCTGCTTTTGGTTTTTGATGTAATTGATGACTTTATCGCACTGTGTTTGGCTGAAGCTGAAGGCTCCGTAGCCTTCTTGCCAGCCAAAGAACTCGCCCTCATAAAGCTGATCCCTGGCGAATGCGGACGATACGCCTTTCACTTGCTGCATGAGCTTCGCCATACTCAGCGGCGTAGGCAGTGTTACGGCCAAATGGACGTGATCGGGCATTCCGCCTGTCGCCAGCACATTGCAGCCAAGGCGTATGCTTTCCGCTTCAATGCATCGGAACAGCGCATCCTCTTTGTCCGGGGTAATCAGTGGATAACGCAAATACGTGCCCCAAACCAAATGTAGATAGACATGTATCGAATTGCGCGGCTCCTGCGGCATAGTCCCGTCTCCGTGAAAATTCTTTCTTCCGTCCGGCACGGACGGTTAGCGGCTCTTGCCGCTCCCAGGCCCGGGTTTCATAACCGGGAGATCATGTTATGCACAGTTATTCGCCGCGCGTCCCGCTCACGCCGCGACCGTGAACAGCGGCGTTTCGGATTGCGCCATCTTTTGCACGTCGGCGCGTTCGTCATCCGTCAACGGGGTGAAGGCGTCGGCGATGTCGAGGGCCATTCGGAAGAGGCGGATGTCGCCGGGCGGGATGGCGGCGGTGATGGGCAGGGAGAGGCAGTAGCGCAGGGCTTTGGCGGCTTCGGTGCGGTCGGCGAGGGGTTCGTACCAGGGTTTGGGGTATTCGCTGCGATTGGGATCGCCGTCGCGCCAGGGGCCGCGCGCCATGCCTTTGAGCGCGAGGCGGGCGACGCCTCGGCGCTGGGCTTCTTCGAGCACCTGGGGGCCGAAACCGGCCTTCTCAAAGGTGACAAAGTTGAAGGGGAACAGAATACTGTCGAAGTCGAATTGGCCCATCAGGGACAGCGCCGCTTCGACGCTGTGGGCGCTGAAGCCGAGGCGGCGGACTTTGCCCTCCTCGCGCGCCTTGACGAACGTCTCCATCGCGCCGCCGGGAGCGAACACCTGCTGGACATCTTCGGCCGATGTCATGGCGTGCAGCTGATACAGATCGAAGTGATCGGTCTGGAGCTTGCGCAGCGACTCTTCCAGTTCCTCGCGCGCGCCGGCGGCGTCCCGCTTGCCGGTCTTGCAGGCGAGGAAGACATCGTCGCGGTACGGCGCCAGCGCCGGCCCGAGCATCTCCTCGGCGTTGCCGTAGGAAGGCGCGATATCGAAGTAGTTGACGCCGCGATCGATCGCTTCGCCGACGTATCTCGCCGCCTCATCGGTTGTGACATCCGTCACGATGATGGCTCCGAAGCCCAGAATGCTGAGGTTCCAGCCGGTCTGTCCAAACGGTCGTCGTTCCATAGTGCTCTCCTCGCCGATCTATCGGCTGTGGTCGATGCCCTATTGTACCCAGATGTTTTTCACAGTGCGAGTGCGGGTAAACTATCGACGCAAAGCGTTCCGAAGGGCCCACGAAATTGCCGACACTTACCCGTTTTTTACCAGTCAATCAGGAGCCCGGCTCCGCCGCGATTCCCATCGAACAAAAGTATGACGCCCTGCGCGCGCTGCTGCGCGGGCTTGGCTCGGTCGTGGTCGGCTTTAGCGGCGGCGCGGACAGCGCGCTGCTCATGAAGGCGGCGTACGACGAGCTGGGCGAAAAGGCGCTGGCGGTGATCGCGCTCTCCGAATCCTACGCGCGGCGCGAGCGCGATGAGGCGCTGGCGCTCGCGGCGCAGATCGGCGTCCCCGTGCTGACGGTGGAGGCGCGGGAGCTGGACAACGAAGACTACGCCTCCAACCCGTCCAACCGGTGCTACTTCTGCAAAACCGAGCTCTTTACGCATCTGGCGAAGGTCGCCAAAGAACACCAAATCCCGTGGATCGCCTACGGCGCGAACCACGACGATCTGGGCGATTATCGGCCCGGACAGCAGGCGGCGAGTGAGTTTGGCGTCCGCGCTCCGCTGCTGGAAGTGGGGCTGACCAAGGCGGAAATCCGGCATATCTCCAAACAACTGGGGCTTTCGACCTGGGATAAGCCCGCGATGGCCTGCCTGTCCTCGCGATTTCCCTATGGCGTGCGTATTACCGCTGAGCTGCTCGCGCGTTTAGATGCGGCCGAGGACTATCTGCGCCACGATCTGGGCTTCCGGCAGATCCGGGTTCGGCACCATGACACGATCGCCCGTCTGGAAGTGGATGTCGCCGAGATGCATCGCCTGCTGGACCCCCTCTTGCGCGAAGAGATCAGCGAGCGTCTCAAGTCGCTCGGTTACACGTATGTGGCGGTGGAACTGGGCGGGTACAAGAGCGGCAGCTTGAACGCAACGCTGAAGACGGCGGCGCTCTCGGCGCCAAACGGAGCGGCGAATGGACACTGAACGCCTCGCCGAGATGCTCCGGCAAGTGCAGGGCGGCGATCTGAGCATTGAAGCCGCGCTCAGCGCGCTGCAATCCCTGCCCTACGAATCCGTGGGCGACTTCGCCCGGCTCGACCACCACCGCGCCATTCGGACGGGGATGTCCGAAGTCATCTATTGCCCCGGAAAAAGCGTGGATCAAACGGCCCAGATCGCCCTGCGTCTGTACGAGCGCACCGGGCGCGTCCTCGCCACCCGCGCGGCTCCCGAGCAGTTCGACGCCGTACGCGCGCTGATTCCCAGCGCCGTTTTCCATACGCTGGCGCGTTTGATCAGCGTGGGGGAATTCCCGGCGCCAAAGAACCCGGACCGTTACGTCGCCGTCCTGACGGCGGGAACGGCGGATACTCCCGTTGGGGAAGAAGCGGCGCTCACATTGGAGTGGCAGGGAACGCGCGTCGAGCGGCTGTACGATGTGGGAGTGGCGGGGCTGCATCGCTTATTGGATCAACTGCCGATCGTCCAGGGCGCGGACGCCCTGGTCGTGGCGGCGGGAATGGAAGGGGCGCTGGTCAGCGTCGTCGCGGGCCTGGTTTCGCGCCCCGTGGTCGCCGTGCCGACCAGTGTCGGCTACGGCGCGGCGTTCGGCGGAGTGGCCGCCTTGCTGACGATGCTCAACTCCTGCGCCGGCGGGGTCGCCGTCGTCAATATTGACAACGGCTTCGGCGCCGCCTGTTACGCGCATCGGATCGTGAATGTTTGACGAGCGGTCCTGGCGTGTTTTCTAGTAGTGGAAGTTCCCAGGGCCATATTGAAGCAGATTATATGCGCCGGCGCTCCACTCCCACTCGCGGTTGCTGAATATCCCCAGGCCGCCGCTGATGGTGGCTCCGTCCCCCATTACCCAGTTTCCGCCGCCGCCGCTGATTGCGGAAACATGACCGTCACTATAATTACCGTCGCCGCCCGCAACAGTCGCGGATTCTCCTGCGGCGTAGTTTTGCTCCCCTCCGCTCACTGAAGATTGGACGCCGGTGGTTAAGTTAAGCCAGCCGCCGCTGATCGATGACATTTTGCCGTCCGCTTCGTTCTGGTGGCCGCCGCTGACGGATGAGCTGTCGCCCACAGTCTTATTGTAAAGACCGCCGCTGACGGAAGAATTGGCTCCGGCGGAGGTGTTGCCATAACCGCCGCTCACGGTTGAAAAATCTCCGCTGGTGGTGTTGTACTGGCCCCCCAGAATTGAGGACCAGTGCCCATTGAGGTTGTTGTCCATGCCGCTGACGATGCCGCCAATGCTGGAGTAGTTCTGGAAGTCGCCGACGATAATATTGTGCGAACCGGTCCGGATGTTTTTATTGGCCGGGCCGTACTCATTGCGCATCTGGTTGTAGCCGACGATGAGATTTCCCAGTCCATTGACGTTTTGCCCGTTCGTGGTGTAGGGACTATTCGGCAGGCCGTTCGTGGCTCCCAGCCCATTAACGATGTGCAGGTTGCCGGTGATCGTCAGATCCTTGAAATTGACCGACATCAAGCCGAGAATCTGCTGCTGCGCCGGCGTCAGTCCAACGCCGGATCCCGCGGCGCCCGTCGCTCCCTTGGGACCCTGCGGTCCGACCGGACCGATCACTCCTTGCGGACCCTGCGGTCCCGCCGGGCCTTGCGGCCCTGGGGTGGGATGCGTTTTGATATAATTGAGCGATGTGTTCAGTCCCACGATCGTGGTCTGCTGTGCGGCGACGGTGTTTTGCAGCGTCGTGACGGCGCCTTGCAGCGCCGTCACCTTCGCCGTAAGGTCGGAGAGAGCGTCGGCGTGGCTCGGGACGCCGGCGGCCAGCAGCAGTGCGGCGGCGGCGCAGAATTTGAGCGTGGCGGTGGAGCGATTGGTTTTGGGTGTCGCGTTCATGATATCTTTCCTTAAGCTGTGGTCATTGTTTGCTGAAGGGAGAATATCATTCGAGGGTGAGAGACACGTGAGAAAGCCGTGATAACTCAGTGATTATTCCGTGACTTCCGGAACGACTGCGCCAGCCGACTCAGCAGGCCGCTGCTCTCTCCGATGGCGGTGAGGGAGCAGCGGCCTGTGGGGTCAAGTTACGCGGGGCGATTCGGTCCGTATTCGTTTATGGGTAGTGGATATCTCCAGAGCCGGCGCCGACGGCGCCGTTGTATCCGCCGGCGCTCCAGCTCCAGTCATAATGGTCGTAAATTCCCATGCCTCCGCTGATGACGGATTTCACTCCGGTTTCGTAGTTGTCTTCCCCGCCGGTGATGACGGAATCGACGCCGTTGGCCTGATTGAAGTATCCGCCGGTGACGCTGGACGCCTCTCCCGCTGCGTAATTCGCTTCGCCGCCGCTCACGGAGGATTCGACGCCGAACGCTCGGTTGTTTGCGCCGCCGCCGACGGTGGAGAGATTCGCCCGTGTGTAATTGGCGTGGCCTCCGGCGATTGCGGACCAATCTCCCTGAGCGGTATTGTTAAGACCGCCGCCGACGGACGAACTGACTCCGGTGGTGAGATTGCCGGCGCCTCCGCCGATCGAAGAGAAGGGGGCCTTGACGGTGTTATTTTGCCCGCCGGTAATCGCCGACCACGGGCTGGCGAGTGTGTTGAACATGCCGTCGACGATTCCGCCGATGCTCGAATAGTTCTGGAAGTCGCCCAGAATGATATTGTGCGAGCCGGTGCGGATATTCTTGCCGGCGTCGCCATAGTTGTTGCGTGGCTGATTGTATCCGACGATCAAGTTTCCCAGACCATTGACGTTCTGCGCGACCGTACTGTAGGGGCTATTGGGCAGGCCGTTGGTGGCGCCCAGACCATTGACGATATGCAGGTTGCCGGTCAGGGTCAGGTCTTTCCCATTGACCGTCAGCAGATCGAAGATCGCCTGCTGGCTGGCCGTCAGGGAGGCGGCGGGGCCGACTGCTCCCGGGGGGCCTTTGGGACCTTGCGGTCCCGCCGGTCCCTGGGGCGCGGGGTGCGCCCTGATCTCATTCAGCGCCGCCGTGAGCGCTGTAATGGCGGCTTGCTGCGACCTCGTCAAATTTTCCAGCTTGGCGAGTCGGTCCGCCATATCCGGAGCCGCTGAGGCATATCCCGGCGCGCCTGCCGCCAGCAGTGCGGCGGCGCAAATGGTCATCGCGGCAATCGATCGGCTTTTTGTGAATTTCATCGTCATTTTCCCCGTGAGTTATGGAGCGACATTGGATGCCGGCGCTCAATAAGATTGGAACTCCCCGAGGTTGCGGAGACCTTCAAAGTCTCCGCCGGCGCTCCAGTGCTTGGTTTGGGTGTTGTAAATTCCGGCGCCGCCGCTGATCACGGAGTAATCCCCGTCTTCATAGTTGTTGTATCCTCCGCTCACCGTGGATCTCTGAGCAGAGGTTTGATTGGCGTAACCGCCGCTAATGCTGGAGGACTCGCCCACCGTGAAGTTTTGTTCTCCGCCGCTGATGGTTGAGTGGACGCCGCACGCGTAGTTATAGAGACCGCCGCCGACCGAGGATAGCTGTGAGTACGCATTGTTTTTATGCCCGCCGGCCACTGTCGCCCAATCGCCTTTCGATGTGTTGAGCAGGCCGCCGGCGACGGTTGCGTTGATCCCAAGGGTGGTGTTGGTGTCCCCGCCGCCGATGGATGAAAAGGCTCCCACGGTGTGATTGTTCTGGCCGCCAAGGATGGAGGACCAGGGGCCGTCCTGGGTATTGAATATTCCGCTGACGATGCCGCCGAAGCCGGTGTAGTTTTCCATATCGCCGATGATCAGGTTGTGCGAACCGGTGCGCTTGTTCGCGCTGCCTGCGCCCCCATTGCTCCGCGACAGGTTGTAGCCGATGATCAGATTTCCCAGGCCGTTCGTGGCCGTGATTCCGGTGGAGTACGGATTTTTCGGCATCCCGTTAGTCGCTCCCATGCCGTTGATGATGTGCAGGTTGCCGGTCAGCGTCAGATCGCTTCCTGTGATGGAGAGCAGATTGAAGATCGACTGCTGAGTGGGGGTGAGCGCGGAGTTCGCGCCTTTCGGTCCGACGGGGCCTTGCGGTCCGGCGGGTCCCTGAGGGCCCGGCGTCGGATGAGCCTTCAGATAATTCACCGCCGCCGTCAGCGTCACAATGGCGCTTGCCTGAGTGTTGATGGTGTTCTGCTGAGTGACGGCGGTGCTTTCCAGCTGAGCGACTCGGGCGGTGAGGTCCGAGAGCGCGTCGGCGTGGCCTGGCGCGCCGGCGGCCAGCAGCAGTGCGGCGGCGGCGCAGAATTTGAGCGTGGCGGCGGAGCGATTGGTTTTGGGTGTCGCGTTCATGATATCTTTCCTTAAGCTGTGATCATTGTTTGCTGAAGGGAGAATATTGAACTTGCCCTGGTAGGATAGACACCTCGAAAAGCCTAATCTTAACATTAGGAAGCCATCTTAATGAATGCTTGATGGCGCGAGGAGTTTTATGACGAACCGTAAATCTTACACCGAAGAGTTCAAACGCGAGGCGATCCGCCTGGCCGAGGAGAAGGGCAATCTCAGCGGCGCAGCACGCGATTTGGGAATTGCCGAAAGCTTGATCGCCAAATGGAAGAAGAGCTTGGAGGTCCAGCCTGAGAATCCTTTCCCCGGCAAAGGTAATCCCTCCGATCCCGAACTCGCACAGCTCAAACGCGAAAACGCCCGCCTCAAAGAGGAGAATGAAATCCTAAAAAAAGCGGTCGGTATCTTCACGAACCGCCCGCAGTGAGATACCGATTCATTCAAGACTATGCGGGACGATTTTCCGTGCAGATGCTCTGTGAGGTCATGGAGCTCAAAACCAGAAGCTATTACGCATGGCGCTCTGAGAAACGCGCCGTGCGTCGCCATGAAAAACAAGAGCGAGACTTGGCGTTGGTGGACCAGATCCAGAAAGTACACCAGCAAAGCTACGACAGAAGCTATGGCAGCCCACGCATCCATTTAGAGCTGCGAGAGCAAGGGATTGCTTGTGGTCGCCATCGAGTGGCGCGCTTGATGCAGTCCCATCAGATTGTGGCGAAGAAGAGACGACGTTTCCGAGTGACAACCCAATCGGATCATGCGTTGCCCATCGCTCCCAATGTGCTGGATCGACAGTTCACGGTGGCGTCTCCCAATCAATGCTGGGTGGGCGACATCACGTATCTGTGGACGCGTGAAGGCTGGCTGTATTTGGCGGTCGTCCTGGACTTGTTCAGCCGCCGTGTGGTCGGCTGGTCGATGCAGGCGACGATGGAAACCCGCTTGGTCTGTGACGCTCTCGAAATGGCAATCCAGCGGTGCTGTCCGCAGGCGGGGCTTGTTTACCATAGCGATCGAGGTGGGCAATACGCCGGCCTCGTTTACCAAGACAAACTGAATTGCCACGGCATGGTGGCCAGCATGAGCCGTAAGGGCAACTGCTGGGACAATGCCGTGGCGGAGAGTTTTTTCTCGACGTTGAAGACCGAGATGCTGCCTGCGCAAGTATCTCGAATGCAGGTATTTCGTACTCGGCAGGTATTTCGTACTCGGGAGGAAGCGAAAGCTTGTGTGTTCGAGTATATTGAAGTCTGGTATAACCGCAAGCGTCGACATTCGACGCTTGGTTATATCAGCCCCGCTCAATTTGAACAGCGCCATTTTGAGCAACAGCAACAGCTCGCAAGAGCCGCTTAACGAAGTGTCTACAAAACCCGAGCAAGTCCATATCATTCGACGGTGAGGGACCCGTGAGAGGGGCGTAACGAAACCGTGATTTTTGCGTGAGACTTTTGGCTGAGGCTTAGCGTGGATTGGGACGATCCAATCGCCAGTGACGGGAAACCGATGTCATCCATTCTTTCTCGCCGTGCGGCGAAAGAAAGAACCGGCTGATTGTGCGCTGGCCTCCTTCGTGGTCGCCGTAGAGCAGATCGATCGTCAAAGGATGGCGCTCAAGGATGGCGCTGCGCGCCTCGGCAAACGCCGGATCATTCGTATCACGCAGCGCGCCCTGCCAGAACCCGAGACTCCCGGCCGGCACGTAGATATCGCGTTTGAGGCGGCGGAAGAGACTCAGGTCTCGATAGCCGTCTCCGGCCGAGTGTCCTTGGGAAATGTCCCACCGGTCTAGCACGGCCAAGCCCTGGCCTACGTTTTGAAGGGAGATTGCGAGATAGATTACGTCTTCCGTCGCTTCGCAAAGCGCGCGCCCGCCGGGGACTTCCACCCAGCGATCGTCGACGAACCGGATCTTTTCGGCGGGATCCTGGATCCGCGACGGCGCGAGGACCGGGAGCAGTCCCGCAAGCAGCACTTTCTCGGAGGCGCGGGCGGTTCGGTTCGCCGACTGCACGGACATAAATGTGGCGACGGCAAGCGCGAGGGTGCCCGCCGCTGTCGCCAGCGAAGAGATTGTTACCCAATCAATCATGAATCCTCGCCTCCAATCAAATCCTTGTCTCCAATCAGCGCCGCCCTGTAGACCTGCGCCAGGGGAACTCCATGCGCCAATGCCGCGCGGCGGCAGTCTTCGTATTCCGGCGCGATTGTCATCGTTTCACCCCGCCACGCGCCGACCTTCAGACGAATCTCTCCATAAGGCGTGTTGGCCGTGCGCCACGTTCGGGCGAGCGTGTATCGCTCTTGCGTACGATGCCGAACGCCGAAGGTGCTGGATTCGCGGAAGATGACGGCGGCGAGCGTTTCCGACAGATCTGCCGGGCAGAGGACGGTGAGGAGAGTGGCGGGCCGGTTCTTCTTCATCTGAATGGGGGTGAAGAAGACGTCGAGCGCGCCGGCGGCGAAGCAACGCTCCATGAGAAGATCGAAGGCTTCGGGACTCTGGTCGTCGAGGTTCGCTTCCAGGACGGCGACGGTTTGCGGCGTGGCGTCGCCGGAGGAGGCGTCGTGGCTGGACGGAGCGTCGTCGGTTTCGCCGATGACGATGCGCAGTAAGTTGGGCATGTCGGGCTTAAACTGCTTTTTACCCGCGCCGAATCCGTTGGTGAGGACGCGCATTGCGGGCAGGCGGCCAGCGGTTTTGGGATCGGCCAGCGTCGTGATCAAAGCCGCCCCGGTCGGCGTGACCAGTTCGCCCCGGATATCCACGGAGTGTACGGGGAAGCCTTTCAGAAGCTCCATGGTGGCGGGGGCGGGCACGGGCATGATTCCGTGCTGGCAGGTGATCGTCCCATAGCCGCACGGGATGGAGGAGGAGGCGATGCGGTCCACGCCGAGCATCTCCAGCAGGATGCAGGAGCCGGCGATATCGACAATGGCGTCCACCGCGCCGACCTCGTGGAAGTGAATCGCGTCGCGCGTCGCGCCATGGATCTTCGCTTCGGCGTCGGCCAGGCGCGTAAAGACGGTGAGCGCCGTGGTCCGCACCCAAGAAGACAGGCCGCTGTTCTCCAAAATGGCGGCGATGTCCGCGAGATGGCGTCCGTGTCCCTGGTCGCGTTCGATCAGCCGGACATCCACATCGGTCGCGCTGATCCCCTCACGCGTCACGCGCTGGATGGAAAGCTCGTAGCCGGGGAGATTGAGCGCCGCAAGGCGGCGGCGGAACTGCGTTTCGTCCGCCCCGTCGCAGGCGAGGAGCGCGCCGAGGGTCATATCCCCGCTGACGCCGGAGAAGCAATCGAAGTAGGCGATTTTCATGGTGTGCTTATTTATACCCGTCTGGAGCGGGCCATGCACATCCGTGATCGCGGAAAAGTCGGTGGAAATAAAGGCGGCGCCGTCCAGGTCTTTCAACCCCCGACGCCGCCTCGATAGGCTCTTTCGTTCTTCCGGCAACTGGAAGACCTAAGGGACTATGACGACAGCGCGCTGGTCAGTGTCTGGTCGAACGACTTGAAGAGGTCCTCGACCTGGCTGCGGGCGCTCGCGCTGCTGGAGCTTGAGCTGCTTGTGCCGCTCGTACTTGTGCTGCTGGAGCTGGATGTCGAACTGCTCGAATCATCGGAGTCCGCGGGCGGCGGCGGAGGAGGTCCGCCGGCTCCATGATGATGGCCGCTATGCTTGCTGTAGGCGCTCAGGGCGGCGCCGGTCGCTCCATCCGCGCTCGTTTGGGGCTTCGGAGGCTGGAGGGCGGACAGGTCGCCGGTGTCGGCCGCGGTCTGGAACTTGGTCGCCAGATCGCTGAGGCGCTTGGCGCTGTCGCTGTCCGTATCCTTGGAGGCGAGGTCTTTCAGCTTCGTCGCCATATCCGACAGGACCTGCTTGAACTTGGTCGGATCCTTCTCCTTGAGCTGCTCCAGCTTGGCGAGCATTTCGCCCGGCTTGGAGACATTCGTCGAGGTGGCGGCGGTTGCGGTCGTGTCGATGGACGCGGTGGTTGCGTCCGTGGACGAGGACTGAAGCAGCGAGGCGAGCGAGCTTGTGCTGTCAACGCTTGTACTGGTGAGAGTACTGATCTGCATGCGTGTAACCCCTTAGTAGTTAACATGTGTAAATAGTTTCATTAAGTAACTAGTTACAGTGCTATTATCGGGCGTTATACTGGGATCTTTAGGGTTGTTGACACAAATCTTTGAAAATTGTACAATGAGAACGCCGATGTCAAACACTATTGAACAAATTGTCTCCCAGGACCCCGTCGTGACGCAGAAGCTTCAGCAGGAGCTGCTGCGCGTGATGGTGTCTTTGATTGCGCCGGCCGACGCCGGATCCAGCTTTTTGGATCTTTCCATATTGGAAATCAAGTGCCTGCGAATCATCGCCGAGCAGGAAGGGCAGAAGCTGCGCGAGGTCGCGGTCCATATGGATCTCTCCCTCCCCGGCGTGTCTCGTTTGGTGGACCGTCTGGTGAAGGACGGCCTTGTCCTGCGCAAGATCGATCCGCTCGACCGCCGCGCCGTGCAGCTGGGCACCACGGAAAAGTCCCGCGCGATCCTCGAAGATCTGCGTCAGGCGCGCGAGGCGCACATCGCGTCCTGCACCCGTCATCTGGAGGCGGAGCAGATCCAAACGATCCTCGAAAGCCTGCGCCTGCTGGCGGACGCCGCCGAACAGGCGCAGCGCGAGACCAAGGAGAAGGGCTAGCCGTCCCCGCCGTCCGGCGGGGGCGGCCCGCCCGGGCCGCCGTCCATGGGCGGTCCGCCGTCGCCGCCGCCATCCATCGGCGGAGGACCTCCATCGCCGCCGTCCATCGGGGGCGGTCCGCCGTTATCGTCCCCGGGAGGCGCGCCGTCGCCGCCCTGCTGTCCGCCTCCGCCAAAGCCGCCTCCTCCGCCCGGGCCTCCGCCGAAGTTACCCTGCGAATTTGCTCCTCCGCGCCGGCCCCCGAAGCGTCCGAAGGGACGCGCGGGCGGGTCCACTTTCTTGTAGCCGCTGGGAACCGTGAAGAGCGTGTCGCTCAGCGCTTTTGTCGAGAGGGATTTGACCACCGTGGTCACCACCGTCTTGATCTCGATCGGCGCCGGCGGCGTCCCATCGCCGGTCGCGTCATCGCCCATGCTTGGGCGCGGCGGCATGGAGCGCGTGATCGTGATCTCGCTGCGTAGCGGAAGGTCTCCCTGCGCGTCGAGCGCATCCGCCAGCGGTTTGACCAGACCGAACGCCGTTACCGACGCCCACTGCGCCGAGGGCAGCGCCGTCGCGCCTTTACCGGAGGGCAGCTTGACCTTGTCCGAAAGCCAGACGTAGCCGGTTACTTTCGTCGCGGGGGGAGCCATCCGAGCGCCATTAGCACGGCCTCGGCCTCGACGGCGCGCAGAGTTTCCGCCGCCCTGGGCGTCGTCCTGGCCTCCTCCGGGCGCTCCGTCCGGCGGGCCTCCCCCGGGAGGTCCGCCGTTGAAATCTCCTCCTCCGGGCGGTCCGCCGCCATTACCGTCGCCGCCCATCGGCGGGCCGCCTCGAAATCCGCCGCCCCCGCCAAACCGTCCTCCAAATCCGAACCCGAACGAAAGTGAGCCGTCCACGGAGAATTTGGCGGCCTTCGCCGATGCAATGGTTTGTGTGTCATCCGTTTGTTTTAAGGTGATCTTACTGCTGGGCGGAGGCGTCGCCCCGGCCTGCGCGAATGGCGCCCGTCCCCCGGTCCCGATCTCGGAGAGCGATTGCACGTAATATGTCTTCTTGGTCGTGTCGAGCGTGTAGATTTTGCCGGCGGCGGCGTCATAGATGGTGACGGGCCCGCCCTTTTCCTCGGCGCGCGCCTTCGCGCCTTTGTAATAAATGCTGACCGTTTTGGGGAATTTCTGCGCCGCGCCGCCGAAACCCATGCCGGGACCCGGTCCCCGGTTGGGAGCGCCCGTGACATTCACGTCCGATACGATGCTCACATCGGCCCGTGTCGCCGCCGCGATCGCCGCCAGCGCAACTCCGATCGCGATGGTCAGCGCTCTCTGGCGGGTCCGGGGCGACAGGCCGCGATTGGTCTTCATCACTGTCTCCTTGATGCCGTCAATACAGTCCATTTCCATGATAGGCAATGGGGGCTAAGACTATGATAACAAAGAAGGATGAAAAATAGATGAAGATGGCGGGGGGTTTTTGGGGATTTGAGTGACCTGCTCCCAGGGGCCAGTTCACAGGAGTAGGTTTTTCCGTCCCCGCATTGAAATACGGGGCTAGGGGTTGCTTCGCAACCAGTGCCCAAAGGGCGCCCACCGTCCCGGACGGAAGAGAGTTTACGACTGCGTTTCTCATTCTTCCGTCCGGTACGGACGGTCGGCGCGAAGCGCCCCCAGCCGGGTAATTTATTGCCCGGTACGCGAAAAAACTACCCTTGTGAGCAGGGGCCAGGGCGGCTTTGCCCGGCCCCTGTCCCTAAGGCGACGCCACATCATTGCGTCCGATGGAGCGCTGGAGCTGGGCGTCGGCGATGTAGTAGTTGTAGACGGCGGTGACGTATTGGTTCTGCGCCTGGGTCAGAGTCGCCTGCGCGGTGGTGACGTCGAGCACGGTGCCGATGCCTTCCTTGCGGGAGGCGATCACGGCGCCGTAATTGACCTGGGCGGCGGTGACGGCGCTTTGGGCGAGCTGGGCGGCTTGCTGGTTTTGATTGCGTGTGGAGAGAGTCTGTTCGACATCGCGCCGAATGTCCTGGCGCTGCTGCTCCAGGGTGTTGGTGTCGGAGTCCAGCGTGGCCTGCGCGATACGGACCGCGCCGCGCGCGCTGCCGGCGTCGAACAGGGGGTAGGAGCCGTTCAGGGTCAGCGCCGTGGTCAGACCCTTCGTGCCGACGTCGTTGGTCGCCTGGTAGGAAAGGGTGTAGTCGCTGGTGACATTGAATCCGGCGTTGCGACGGGCGAGCTGCAGGGCGGACCGATCGCTTTCGACATTCGCGGCCTGCTGGCGCAGGTCGGGACGGTTATCGTAAGCGGTTTTGAGGGCCGTGTCCAGAGTGAGCGGCGTCGTCTCCGCGGCCGGGGCGGGTGGAAGGGCGCCGGCTTCGCCGATGGGGGCCAGGGCGACGGCGTCCTGCGTGTCCACGCCGAGGGCGTTTTTCAGCGCGGCGCTCGACGTCACCACGGAGTTTTGGTTCTGAAGCAGCGTGACCTGGGCGTTGGCCAGGTCGGCATTCGCCTGATAGATATCTTTGGCGGCGGTTGTGCCCGCTTCGATCTGCGCTTTGGTGACATCGACCGTCTGCTGGAAGCGCGCGACCTGGGCCTGCGCCACTTTGACCAGATCCTCCGCGAGCAGCAGCTGATAGTACGCTTGGGTCACCGTCAGAATAGTCGATTGGCGGGTGTTGGCGTTGCCGTAGTTAGCCGCGTCCACGGCGCGGCGCGCCTGCGCGTTGCTCGCTTCCCGGGCGCCGCCGTCATAGATCGACTGGCTGAGATTGATCGAGAGGCCGCCGCCGCGCGTGGTCGTAAAGCTGCTGGAGCTTGTGGTAAAGGTCGTTCCCGTTGTTGTCCCGGTCGTGGATCCAGTGGTCGTCCCGCCGGTCGTGGTCCCGGTCGTCGTCCCGCCTGTTGTGGTTCCGGTGGTCGTCCCCGTCGTCGTTCCGGTTGTTGTTCCCGTCGACGTTCCGCCGGCGCCGTCGGTCGTCGTGAAGGTGCGCGTGGTCCCGCCGAAACTGCTTTGCGTATTGTTTTGGAAGCGATAGCTGGGCGTGACCGTGGGATAGTACTCGGCCTGCGCCTCCTGCTTGCGTCCCTTCGCCGAATTGATCTGATCCTTGGCGATATACTGCTGCGGCTGATGCGCCAGCGCGATGGCGATCGCCTGCGGCAGAGTGAGCGGCGACGGCAGCGTCTTCGGAGCGGGGGGAACGACCTGTCCAAACGCGGCGGTCGCCGTCATCACAAGGACCGCCAGGAGGACAGCGGGGGACAAAAAACGTAAGGTCATAGGGATAGTCTCAATTCTCATGCGCCGTCGCCAGCGGTGTTTCCATCGGCTCGTCATCCACCGGCGCCATCTCCGCCAGCGCCTTGTTGGCGTCGATCGGGTGCGCCACGGGCGAATCGCTGATCACAAGGCCGTCTTTGAAACGGATGATCCGCTCGGCGTGGTCGGCGATATCCTGCTCGTGGGTGACAACGACAATCGTTTTGCCTTCGCGGTGCAGGCGCTGGAAGATCGCCATGATCTCCTCGCCGGTGCGGGTGTCCAGCGCGCCGGTCGGTTCGTCGGCCATCATCACCGGCGGGTCGTTGACCAGGGCGCGGGCGATCGCCACGCGCTGCTGCTGGCCGCCGGAGAGCTGGGCGGGCGTGTGGCCCATACGGCTTTCCAGTCCGACCTGCCGCAGACAGTTGCGCGCGATCTGTTCCCGGTTGCGCGCTCCGGTATAAAACAGCGGCAGCTCGACATTTTGCAGGGCCGAGGTGCGCGCCAAAAGATTAAATGTCTGAAAGACGAACCCGATCTTGCGGCTTCGAATCTCGGCAAGCTGGTCGTCGTTCAGTCCAGCGACTTCCACGCCGTCCAGCTTGTACGATCCGCCGGTCGGCTTGTCCAGGCAGCCGACCATATTCATAAAGGTCGACTTGCCCGAACCCGATGGGCCCATGATCGCGACAAACTCGCCGCGCCCGATCGTCAGGCTGACGCGCCGCAGGGCATGGACTTCCATCGCCTCCATGACGTAGGTCTTCACCATGTCCCGCGTTTCAATCAATGGATGGTCCATGCCGTGCTGTGTCTTTCTTGGCGGAGCGGCGGCCCTCACCCCCCTCCACCCGCAAGCGGGTACCCGGCTCTCCCAAAATTGGGAGAGGGGGAGGCAGAGGGGATTTTCTAATTTGGATCAAAGATCCAATATCTTACTCCTAACCCTCTCCTAGAATTGGGAGAGGGTGGCCCGAAGGGCCGGGTGAGGGCCGCCGTTTTTCTTACCGCGCCGTCGCGGACAGGGTCGCTACCAATTGGTCCAGTTCCTGCTGGGCGCGGCCGCGCTGCCGTTCGAAGGGCAGGGTGGACGGGTTGAGCGGGTTGTAGTCGTGCGGCGCGGAGATCTTGGAGGGATCGAAGCCGCCGGGACGTCCGCCTGGTCCGCCGCCCGGGCCTCCGCCGGGCCGGCCGCCGCCGAAGCCGCCGCCGCCAAATCCGCCGCCGGGGCGTCCGCCTGGTCCGCCGCCTGGACCGCCGCGTCGATCCGCCGACAGAGTGGCGAGCTTCTTGAGCTGCGGAATGCTCAGCGGCGCCGTGATCTGCTGATTGACCTGCCGCGCCTGCGCGTCGGTCATCACCGGTCGATTGCGCCACGCTTTGAGGACGCCCAGGATCGCGCGCGCCTGAGGTTTCGTCAATTTGGTGCGCGGATCCTGCTCCAATGCGCTGATGGCCCGCACGCTGCGCTGCACGGAGCTGACATTCTTATGCGAATCGCGCCACTTGCGCCACGCCTGCATCTTCGCCCGCGCTTCGGGCGGCATCTGGAAGCCGCCGCCTCCCGGACCGCCGAAACCTCCCGGAGGCGGCGGACCGCCAAAACCTGGTCCCTGCGCGAACGCGCCGGTGCTGAGGGCGAGCAGCGCCGCCAGCGGAATGATCTGTTTGAAAGTTGCTTTCATAGTTTCTTCCTTTGATGATTATGACTTGCGAAATCGGTTTGCAGACCTTACTCGTATCTCAATGCTTCGATCGGATTCATCTGCGAGGCTTTGAACGCCGGGTAGAAGCCGAAGAAGACGCCGACAACGGCGGAGAAGCTGAAGGCGAGCAGGACGGTTTGCGGCTGAATCACGATGGTCCAGCCGTTTTTGATCTGGACTAACTGCGCGCCGCCGATGCCCATGGCGACGCCGAGCAGGCCGCCGACGAGCGAGAGCAGGAGCGCTTCCAGCAGAAATTGGGTCAGGATGTCCTTACGCTTGGCGCCGATGGCTTTGCGGACGCCGATCTCGCGGGTGCGCTCCGTCACGGACACCAGCATGATGTTCATGATGCCGATGCCGCCGACGACCAGCGAGACCACGGCAAGGTAGGTGATCAGGGACGAGAACGTATCCTGCTGAGCGTTCTGCGCCTGCGCCAGGTCGGCCTGGTTGAAGATGATGAAGTCCGGGTTGCCGTCGGAGGCGATCTTGTGCTGCCGCCGCATCACGGTGTCGATCTCGGTCTGCGCCTGGGTCATCAGCGTTTCCGTGCGCGCCTGGCAGGTGATCGTCTGGATGTTCTTGAGGCCGAAGAGGCGGCGCATCGCGGTGGAGATCGGCACGTACACGCCGTCATCGGGATTGCGGAAGCCCTGGCCGCCTTTCGATTGCAGCAGGCCCACGACCTTGAAACTCTGGCCCGCGATCTGCACCGTCCTGCCGACCGGGTTCTGCGTATCGAACAGGTTGGTCGAGGCGGTTGAGCCCAGCACCGCCACGCGGGCGTTGGAGTGGATATCCGCCTTCGTGATATACCGGCCGTCCGCAATCGGGTGATTGCTGATGATCGGATAATCCACCCCGGTGCCGTAGATGCTGGTGTTGGTGTTGTTGGCCTTGTACTTGACCTGGGCGTTTTTATTGACCTGAGGGGAGACGCGCGCCACGGATGGGCAGTCTTTCAGGATGGCGTCGGCGTCCGCCAGCACCATGGTATTGGTCGAGCCCAGTCCCTGGCTGACGCCGCCGCTGCGCTGCTGGCCGGGAAAGACGGTCAGGACGTTGGTGCCCAGCTTTTGCAGACTGGCCGCCACGGCGGCGCGCGAGCCCTGGCCGATGGCGATGGCGATGATGACCGCGCCGACGCCGATGATGACGCCCAGCATGGTCAGGAACGCGCGCAGCTTGTTCGCGCCCAGTCCCCGCAGCGCCATCGTTAAGTTGACCAGGCCCTTGTCGCCGAAGGTGATCTTCGACTCTCCCGCCATGTTCGCCGCCGCCGGGGACGGGATCTCTTCGACCGCCATGGTGTTATCCTCTTCCGCCTCGTCCGCCGCCCGGGCCGCCTCGCCCGCCGCCCGTCGCGAACGGACTGCTTGCGCCGGTCGCCGCCGCCGGCGGGGCCGGCGTGATCGTCTGCGTCACGACCTTCTCCCCGGGCTTGAGGCCGCTGGTGATTTCCGTCGCGTCGTCGCCTTCCAGACCGATCTCCACCGCGCGATGCTCCAGCTTGACGCCGACCAGGGTATTCGGATCCACGGCTGCGCCCGTTGTCGGATCGGCGGGCGCCTTGGCTCCGCCGGTGGCGACCTGGACGTAGGAGCCGTTGTCGTCGGACTGCACGGCCTCGCTTGGGACCGAGAGCACATCGCTCTTTTCGTCGATCATGAACTGGCAGTTGGCGTTCATGCCGGGCTTGAGCAGTCGATAAGTCGGCGTGGAGTTGTCGATCTCGACCCGGACATTGAACGTCGTGACATTGTTGGTCACCACGGCGAGGGGATCGATGCGCGATACTTTGCCCTCAAACGGAATGCCAGGATAGGCGTCAAAGTCCACTTCCACGGCTTGCCCCGAGTCCACGCTCGCCACATCCGTTTCGTCGACGGCGACGTTGACGTACATCCGGCTGATGTCGCCGAGCTGGACAATCGCCGTTCCCGTCGCGACCGACGACAGACCAGAGGTAATGATCGTGCCCTGCCCGACATACTTCGTGAGGATAATGCCGTCGGTGGGCGAGCGCACAACGGTCTGGTCGAGCGTGGTCGTCGCGTTGGTCAGCGACGCCTTGTTGGAAGCGATGCTGGCCTGGCTGACTTTGATATCGTCCTGCTTGATGCCGTTGTTCGCCCGGTCGGCGATCGCCTGATTTAAGGCGACCTGCGCCTGGCTGACCTGCGCGGCGGCCTGCGCCAGCGCGGCCACGGCCTGCGAGACGGCGTTGCGCTTGGTGGAGATATCCACGGAGCTCGCCTGCGCGCTTTGCAGGGCGGCCTTCGACTGAGCCACTTTGGCGTCGGCGGCCTGGACATTCGCCTGCTGCTCCGCGCCGATCGTCCGCAGCTTTTCCTGCGCGGACTGCGTCTGCGCGACATTGACATCATACGCGGCCTGCGCGGCGTCGAATGTCTGCTGCGATACGTAGCCTTTTTGCAGCAGGCTTTGCTGCCGGGTCAGCTCCGCCTGCGCGTTTTTCTGATTGGCGACCGCCTGATCGTAGGCCGACTGCGCCGACGCCACATCCTGCTTGTTGGTGGAGCTGAGCGCCGTGCGCGCTTTGATCGACTGATCGAGATTGGCCTGCGCCTGCGCGATCGTCGCCGCCGTCTGGCTCGGCTGCGCCGCCGCCTGACTGCGGGCGTCGTTGAGCTTCGCCTGCGCGGACTGCCGGTTGGCCTGCGCCGCCTGGAGCGCCGCCTGCGCGTTCTCAATCCCGATCTGGCTTTGCGTCACCTGGAGCCCGTATGTCTTCGCCGCCTGCTGCGTCTTGACAATCGCGCTGTCCATCTGCGCCTGCGCCGTGTTGACGGCGAGCTGGGTGTCCGACGGATCGATCTTCGCCAGCACCTGTCCGGCCTTGACGACGGAGCCTACGTCCACCAGCAATTGGTTAACGCGCCCGCCTGCCTTGGATTTGATATCGACGGTTGACCAGGGCTGTAGCGTCCCGGTTGCCGAGATCGTCTTCTTGACGGAACCCGACGCCGCCTGCGTCACTTTGTACTTGACCTGCTGATCCGGACTCGATCCGCGCAGCTTGGACGTCACAAACACCGCGCACACCACGAGCAGCGCCAGCGCGATCATCATCGGGAGTCGTTTCACGTTTGTCTTCCTCTGATCATGAGTCTACTTCTGAAAAATGAAAAAGATATGAAATCATGAAGTTTATAAATAATCTCAGGAATTATTAATAATTGAGGATTACTACGCGCGGGGCAGCGTCACGCGGACGGTGGTTCCGGCGCCGAGGGTGCTTTCGATTGCGAGGGAGCCGTGGTGGAGGTCGACGATGGTTTGGCAGATGGCGAGGCCGAGGCCGGTTCCGCCGTGGGCGCGGGAGCGGGCGGCTTCGGCGCGGTAGAACCGTTCGGTGATGTGGGGCAGGTGGTCGGGCGCGACGCCTTCGCCGGTGTCGGCGACGGCGATGGTGACGCATTCTCCCTGCGCTTCGGAGGAAATGGTGATCTGGCCGTCCTGCGGGGTATAGCGCGCGGCGTTTTCCAGCAGGTTGCTGAAAAGCCGGACCAGGGCGTCGGGCTGGCCGCAGACGCGCATGTCCGGAGGATCCAGGCGGACGGCGACGGGGGCGTGGCTGGCGCTCTGGACGGAGGGCAGCGCCTGCTCGATGATCTCGGCGAGCGGGGTGGGGCGCAGATCGTAATCCATCTGGCCGGCGTCGGAGCGGGCGAGCAGGAGCAGGTCCTGGACGATGCGGTTCATGCGGTCGGCGGCCGTGTCCACGGTTTGCAGGGTCTTGCGCAGCTGTTCCTCGGTGCGCGCGCTGGTCAGCGCCAGGCTGGTGTTCGCCTTGATGATCGTCAGCGGCGTGCGCAGCTCGTGGGAAGCGTCGGCAGTGAAGCGCTGCTGCTGCTGGAACGCCTGCTCCTGCCGCTCAAACGCCGTTTCCAGCCGCCCGAGGAGGCCGTTGAACGTCTCGGCGATCTCGGCGAACTCATCGTGCCCGATCACCGGCAGACGCTGAGAAAGATGCTCGGCCTCGATCTTGTTCGCGGCGTGCGCGATCTCACGGACCGGGCGCAAGGCGCGGTCCGTGAGGAAGGCGCCGCCGAAACCGGCGATCAAAAGGACGAACGGGATCAGCGTCATCAGGATTCGCTGCATGCGCGCCTGCTCCTCCTGAAAATGGGTGAGCGAATTGGCGCATTGGACAACGGCGAGGGTGACGCCGTTCTGCTGGAGCGGCAAGGAAAACACGCGGACATCGCCGTCGCTGGCGTGTATAGTGGAATAGACGCCGGGCGCGCCCTGAACCACGCGTTTGAATCCGGTCCGATCCCAGAGCGGGGCGCCATGTAACAGCGCATTGCCCTTCAGATCGAACATGCGCGGGCGCATTTCGCCGAACCGCTCGTCGCCGGGCCCGTCTCCCGGCCCGCCGCCGGGCGGCGGGGTCTTGCTCTGCTTCTGCGGCGGCCCAAAGCGCTCGCCGAAATGCGGTGGGCGCGGATCGCGGCCAGCGAGGACATCAGCGGTCATGTCCGGCGGCATTCCGCCAAAGAAGTGCTGTCGGCCATGCGCCTTTTGCGCCAGCCCCTGATCCACGGCGGAGGCGACATTGGCCCGGAACGAGAACATAAAGACGGCCCCGAGCACGATCAGCACAAACGCGAGGATGCCGACGTTCCAGAGCGTGATGCGCACCCGCACCGAGTTGAGCGAAAATCGAGGGCGTGAGATCGTCATGGCGTGTCCTCGGGATGGGGCGCGCGCAGGGTGTAGCCGACGCCGTGTACGGTATGGATCAATTTTTCGGCATGACCCGAATGGAGCTTGCGGCGCAGCAAGCCGACATACACGTCCACGGTGTTGGACAGGCTTTCTTCATCCTGCCAGACTTGTTCTAAAATCAGATCGCGCGTCAGCACCTGGCCCTCATGTCCGGCGAGCGCCTCCAGCAGCGCGTACTCGCGCGGCGTCAGCGTGATTTCCTGGCCGGCGCGCGTAACACGCCGCAGCCGCGTGTCGATCTCCAGGTCCGCGATCCGGATCACGCGGGTCTTGTGCATGCGGTCGCGGCGCAGCAGCGCCTGCACGCGGGCGATCAGCTCACTGAAGTCGAAGGGCTTGGGCAGGTAGTCATCGGCGCCGATCTCCAGACCGTGCACGCGGTCCTTCACGGCGTCGCGCGCGGTCAGCATCAGGATCGGCGTCGCGTTGCGCTCCTCGCGCAGCGTCTTGCAGATGGTCCACCCATCCATTCCCGGCAGCATCAGGTCGAGAATGATCAGCGCGTACGTCCCCGACTGCGCCATATCCAGACCGACCCGGCCGTCGTCGGCCGCCTCGATCGTATAACCCGCCTGCTCCAGACCCAGCGCGATCACCTCGGCGATCGGCCCCTCATCCTCAATCAATAGAATTCGCATGATGTGCTGTTACCTTACCATTGAAAGATGAAAAACTTCTGAACTTGAAAAACACAATGAAGGGGCGAAGCGGCTTGGCTTCGTCCCTTCATGATCGAACGATCCCGGCGTTTGACGGCGGCTCTAATCGCCGACGCAGCCGGCGGCGTTGTCGGGATCCGCGCAGAACCACTTGTCGGGGGGCGTTTGTCCGATGTAAAACTGATCGAGGCGCATGGCCTTGACATGCCCGTCCATAAAGGCGAGGTTGGCGCGCGAAAAATGACGCGCGGACGGGCGGGCGTCGAACTGGTCGTTAAGATCGACATCGGGCGCCGTCAGCTTATAAGCGCCGAGGCGCTGGGTGGTCACGTCGTTGAGATTCCCGATGGCCCCCACACCTAGCTCTCCAAGCATGACGGTGCTGGCGGGCGCTTGAAACTGCGCCAGGGTTTTCGGCGGGTCCTTGTCGGTATCGGTAAGATCCGAAAAGTTCATCTCACTCAGTCCGTAGGAATTGACGGTTTCTTGCCCATCCGATGGGCAGAAGCGGACTTGCCGATTCTTGACATAGCTCTCCAGCTCGTCGGGCCACAGGACGGTATTGCCGCCGCCATCCACAATCGCCGTGGGCGGCAATGTCTCGTCGTTGTCCTGAGCGTACATCAAGACGGCGAGCGAGAGCTGCTTCTCATTCGACGCGCACGCCGTTTGACGTCCCTTTTCCCGCGCCTGCGCGAAGGCGGGAAAGAGAATCGCCGCGAGAATCGCGATGACTGCTATCACTACGAGAAGCTCAATCAGAGTGAAGCCTCGGGACGTTTTCATAACTTTTCCTTGACGTGAAACCGTTCGCTATTCTGTATTATACTGCGAATGATCGCCGCTCCGTCACACCGCCAATCCTGGGGTCCATCGAAAATTTTAAATCTGTGTAAAAATTAACGTTAAAAATTTAACATAATCTCTTGACTCTGCCCTCGGTTTTATGTGTTAATTAATTAACATTGATTTGCGGGAGGCTGAGCATGGGATGGAGTAGAGTTTGGCGAGTTTTGGCGGCGGCGTGTCTGATCCTCGCGGCCCTGGCCGGGCTGATCGCCGCGCCGCGCGGTCATGCGGGGAAGCTTTCGGATTCGGCGACTGCGGCGCAGGAGACGGCGATTACGATCAGCGCGGTGGGGGACTGCGTGCTGGGATCGGATGATCGGTTTCGCCCGGCGCTGTCTTTCAATCACTATCGCCGCGATCTCGGGAAGCCCGACGATTACTTTTTCAGCGGCGTGCGGGAGGTTCTGGCGAAGGATGATTTGACCATCGCGAACGCCGAGTGCGTGATCGCGGGTTATGACCGGCGTGTCGAGAAACCCAGCCAGCACGGCGGCGAGTTCTGGTTTCGCGGCGACGCCCAGAACGCGCGGATCTTTGCGGCGGGCAGCGTGGAGGCGGTGAACCTCGCCAACAACCATAGCTTCGATTACGGTGAGGAGGGCCTCAAAGAGACGATTTCCAACCTGGAGCGCGCCGGGGTGGCGCCGTTCGGGTGCGGGGTTTCGCAGATTTTGATCCGTAAAGGCGTCAGGATCGGCCTGCTCGGCTACTGTGTGATGGGGCCGCTGGAGCAAGGGGTGGATGAGGGGGCGCTGGATGCTCAAATCGCCTCGGATCTCGCGTCGATGCGCGCGAAGGCCGACCTTATAATCGTGACGTTCCATTGGGGCGTGGAGAAAGATTATCAGCCGACCGAGCAGCAGCAGCGTCTCGGCCGCTTCGCGGTCGATCACGGGGCCGATCTGGTCCTGGGCCACCATCCCCACGTGCTCCAGCCGGTCGAAGTCTATAAAGGCGTCTCCATCGTCTATAGCCTCGGCGACTTCGTTTACGGCGGCTCATCGCGCGTCGGCGACCGCGCCACAATGATCTTCCAGCAGACGTTCGACTTCACCGGCGCGGGTTTTCGCCTGACGGGCCGATCGTCCCATCAAATCCCCTGTTTCGTCCACGAGGACGGCTGGAACGATTACCGTCCCATCCTCGCCTCGCGGCCGTCCGGCAGCCCCAATGTTGTAGAACCGACTCCGTCCGACTTCGTGCGCCTCGATACTTACGTTCCGAGCGTTGTTCTGGACCTGCGCTACGCCACGGACGCCAACGCTTACCATCACCGGTTCTATCAGCGCCCTCTCTGTTATCTGCGCCGCCCGGCGGCGGACCGTCTGCGTGTGGCCGCCGCAGCGGCGGCTCGCGAGGGCCTGCGTCTGAAAGTCTGGGACGCCTATCGCCCAGCGTCGACGCAGCGGCGGCTTCAGCGATATGTCTCCGACCCGCGCTGGATCGCGCAGGGCGTCTCCAATCATACTCGCGGCGTTGCGTTGGATGTGACGCTGATCGACGCCGCCGGTAAAGAGCTGGATATGGGAACGGGCTTCGATGAGTTCTCTCCGCGCGCCTGCTGGAACGCCGAAGATTTGACGCCGCTGCAAAGCGCAAACCGCTGGCGGCTGCTCGCCATCATGACCGGCGCCGGGTTCCACGCGCTTGCGACCGAATGGTGGCATTTCGACGCCCCGGAGAGCCGGCGTTACCCGGCGGTGGATGTGTCGATTTGACGCGTGAGCGCACCCATGGAGCGATTGCGGCGACGGCAAACCTCAGTCCGCGTATTCCATCCCATGGCTCTTATCGCGAACCATCACGCTGGAGGTCTCCTCGGCGGTGGTGATCTGCAAGGTCGATCCGTCCTTCATCACCAGCGCCAGCGTGGTTCCTTCCTGCTGGACTTTATCGACCGTTCCGCCGCTGGCGGCGCTGCTGCTGGAGCCGCCGGTCTGGACGGTCATCGCCGAGCCGTCGTCGAAGCCGATTGTCGCGACGCCGCCGGAGCTGGCGGAGCTTACGATCTTGCGCCCTTGAAGCAGGGTCGTCAGCTTGTGGTTGCTGATCATCAGTGTGGATCCTCTCGCTCGCGCGCGGCTACTGTCCGGCGGCGGTAAAGCCCTGCTGGATAGCGTCTTTTTCGCTCATGTACTGGCCCTGCTTGGTCTTGCCGTAATAGCGAGCGCCCGGCTGGAAGTACTTGCCCGATTTTGTGTTGACCCAAACTTGTCCGGAGGGTGAATCCGGCGTCGTGGACATCGGCATCGGGGGCGTCTGTGTCTGTGGTATGCGCAGGTTGTACCAGTGGGAGCGGCTGTGATTCTTCGCGTGGGCTTTGGGAGCGGCGCTGGAAGGACTTGCGCCCATGTACTTCTTGTAGGCGCCGATCCAGTCCGTGGCGATGGCGTGCTGCGCGGCGGCGAGATCGAGCTGGCCGGAGCACACCAGGGCGTGCAGACGGTTCTCCAATTTATCCTTGACGTGCGCGTTATAGGGCTTCGACTTGTAGGATTCCGGCCACAGGTTCTTGATGCTGTTCGAGCCGCCGAGCTCCAGTGAGATCAGGTGGTCGACTTCGTAGTCGCCCGCCTTGTGGTGGGTGACGCCGTACTCCGCGTACACCTGATTCTTGACCGACTGCGGCACATTCCGCACTTTCTTCGTATATCCAGGGACACACAGGTCGTCTTTGGTGACCGGCAGCACGGCGCCGGGCGTTAGATTCGGGTTGGGAACGCTGGGCGTCGGCTGCTGGGCGCGCCCGGCGGCTCCGACGCCGCAGATCAGCGCCATCGCTCCGAGCGCCGTCAAAATCTTCTTCATAAATCCCGCCTCCATTGATCGTTCCGTTATTATGCCCGATTCCATGTCCGCCACATGCATGGGCGCTCACAAAACCAGGTACACTTTCTTCGAACGACGCTGTGACGGGAAAGTGCGGGAATGAAGATTTTTGGTAATAAACGGGCGCTGACGAGCGTGGTCGCCGCGCTGGCGCTCGTGCTGATTGGGATTTCGTCGCTGCTCGCGCCCCAGGACGTGCGGCTTATGCAGGCGGGATGCGCCTGCGGGCGCACGCTGCGCTGGCTGGAGCCGGCTGGCGGCGATCATACGACCCAGTACCGGCTGGAGGTGGTCGCCATCGGCGATCCCAAGCATGTCCACGAATACGATCCACCGCAGACGATTGGGATCGAGCAGACGCCGCTCTGGCGGCTCTGGCGCATGAAACGCTCGCACGAACACCTCTTTGGTCGATAGACCCCTGTCCACTTTGGAAATCACGATGACTACTGAAACGCCGGCGACGCCTCCGCCGCCAAAGAAGCCCGCCTCGCGCCGCCGCGAGAGACTCTTGATCCTGCTGCTCGTCCTGCTCGCCATCGCCCTGCGCGTCAACCTGCGCCAGGGCGGCGTATCCGGATCGTCGATGGAGCCGACCTACCACAACGGCGACACCGTGCTGGTCTGGAAGAGCTACCCGCGCGATCTGCTCAAGCCCGGCGACGTCATCATCTTCAAGGACACCAACGGCGACGAACTCATCAAGCGCATCGCCTTCGTGCGCCCCTGGCGTCCGGCCCCGCCCGCCGGCAGCTACCCCAACCCCAACGGCGGCAGGCTCATCCCATACAATTATCTCTTTACCGGCGACGAGCACTTCTTCTTCGATCGGGTCGCGGCGGGAAAAATCCCCGCCCCGGCGGCCGACCGGGTGATCTACGTGCTCGGCGACAACCTCGCCAACTCCGACGACAGCCGCTTCATCGGCCCCATCGCCTACAAGCAAATCCTGGGGAAAGTCGTTCCCTAGCGCGCCGCATGAGCCTAACGCATCCGGCGCAAACGCCAGATCAGCAAAACGCCGCCGACGGCGCCCAGCGCGATCCCCGCAAGCCGCCGCTTGCACATGGCGCAGGGAACGCACAGGGAGGGATCAAAATCCGGGTGCTGCATATAAGCTTGGACCGTACGAAAAGAGCCGACAAGATCAAATGTCGCCTTTTGCATCATTGCGAGCCTGCGATACCCGTCAATACTGCTGGGATCGATTTCAATCGCTCGGCGCAGCGTCTTTATCGCCGCCGTACGTTTGCCTATGCGCCACTCCGTAAAGCTGAGAATTTCCAGCGTCGCCGCTTCGAAAGTGGGGCCGAGTGGTTGAAGCGTCAGCGCATGGCGGCAAAGGTCTTGCAGCTTGCGTAGTTCGGCTTTGTCATGGCTGGAGTAGAGAATGGAATATTGTCTTTGGATGAGAGCGTAATGGGCCTGAGAGTGGTTCGGGTCCAGACGGATTGCTTCCTGGTAATGCTGAATGGCTTCATCAGTATGGCCGGCCTCGTCAAGACCACAGCCGAGAGTGTAATGCTTGTCCGCGTCCTGCGGATCATCGTCCAAGAGCGCTCGCCATTCGCAAACCGCTTCCTCGAAGCGCCCGGCATTGTAGTGAGCCAATCCGTCTTCGAAATGCGGATCCGTTTCTTCTATGTCGAGCATCTGTTGTCTCTCCTTAACAAATCCATATTCCTTGAGATATGACACCTCGTTGTGCTGTTAGTTGCAAATAAATCTACGAACAGTTATCCACAGGATGACGCCTTTGTACGATGGCGCGCGGCAATCCCCGTAAATTTGTCACTAACGGCGTTTGTCGTTTACGACGATCATTAAACTGTAATAATTGATAGAGGATAATGATTGATGAGAACGCGGCAGCATCTATGGACAGAGGATGAGGGGTGGGGAGAGGGGGCGGCGGGCGGACTTGGCGACGCCGCGCAGCTGGCGTTGGTTTTTGGGGGGATGGCTGCGATTGAGGCGAGCGGCGCGTTTGCATGGGTGCGAAGCGCGTATCCCGCCGCCGCGATTTTTGGATGCACGACCTCGGGCGAGATCCATGGATGCACCGTTCAGGACGAGACTGTTTCGGTGACGGCGGTCCATTTCGAGCACACGCGACTGGCGTCGTTTCGCGCGAGCGTCTCCCGGCCGGATCTGAGTTTTGACGCCGGACAGGAGCTGGCGCGGAAGATCGACACGGACGAGCTGACGCATGTCTTTCTGCTCGCCGAAGGGCTCCAGGTCATCGGCAGCGACTTGCTGGACGGGGTCAACTCGATTTTGCCGGACCATGTGACGGTTTCCGGCGGCTTCGCCGGAGACGGCGATCGTATTGTGGAAACGTACATCTGGAACGACGGCGAACCGCATCCCTGTACGGTGGCCGCGATTGCGTTTTATGGAGAACGGCTGCAAGTTTCAATCGCCGCCAGCGGCGAGTGGATGGGGTTCGGTCCCGAGCGGCTGGTGACGAAGTCGAAGAAGAATGTGGTGTATGAGCTGGACGGGCGCTCGGCGCTCGCCCTGTATAAGCAATATCTGGGCGAGGACGCCGCCGGACTGCCCTCCACCGGAATGATGTACCCGCTGGGCCTGCGCGTGCCGGGGACCGAGCGGCGGGTGCTGCGGTCTCTGCTCGCCGTCAATGAAGAAGACCAGAGCCTCACCTTTGGCGGCAATATTCCCGAGCAATCCCTGGCGCGTCTGTTCAACGGAAATTTCGAGCAGATGATCGAAGGCGCCGACGCGGCGGCGCAGGTCATCCGCGAGGCGATCCCGGCGTCGGGATCCCAGCTCGCGATCCTGGTGAGCTGCTATGGCCGCCGGCTAATTCTGCGGCAGCTGATCGAGGAAGAAGTGGAGGCCGTCGCCGAGGTCCTTGGCCCCGAGACCGCCCTGACGGGTTTCTATTCTTATGGCGAAGCGGCGCCCGTGACCTTAGGCGGCAAAGCGCAGCTTCACAACCAAACGGTGACGATTACCTGCTTCAACGAAGTGTAAAATACGATGGATCCCAACCATTCACTGCTGCGACGGCAGCTGAAGCGGCATCTGCGCGGCGCCGATGTCCCGATGGATGCGCTGACGCCTTTGCTGGAGGCGGTCGATGCGGCCTACGCCGACTTTGACGCCGGCCGCCGCCGGCTCGAACGCGCCCTAGAACTGAGCTCTCGGGAGATCTTCCAGGCGAATTGCGAGATGCGCGGCGTGCTGCAATCCCTCCCGGATATGCTGCTGCGGGTGGACGCGGAAAATCAAATCACGCGCCTTAACCAGACCTCCGCCGACGGCGTTCCCGCGCTGCTGCGCGGCGGGGACGACGCCGGGGCGGACGAGCACGCCAAAATCCGTCGTCAGTTTCGGGACGCCGCCCGGATGGTCCGGGAGACGAATCAGTCCGTCAGCTTCGAATATCAGGACTCCGCCAGCGGCTCGGAGCTTCTCTATGAGGCGCGCCTCCTCCCCTTTGTCGACGAAGACACCCTCGCGATTGTACGCGATATCACTCAGCGCCGTATCCTCGAAGCGCAGCTGGCCCAGGCGCAAAAGCTCGAGTCCATCGGGCATCTCGCCGCCGGCATCGCCCACGAAATCAACACTCCCGTGCAGTATCTGGGCGACAACACGCGCTTTCTGCGGGATTCGTTTCAGGATCTGCAAGGAGTGCTGGAAGCCTTTAACGTCTTGTTAGAGGCGGCCGCCACCAGTCCGGTCGCGCCGGAGGTTATTCAGGCGGCGCGGGACGCGGTCGAGGACGCCGATGTCGAGTATCTGCTCGGCGAAATCCCCACCGCGATCACGCAGTCTCTGGAGGGCGTCGCGCGCGTCGCCCAGCTGGTCGGCGCGATGAAAGATTTCTCCCATCCGGGCGCCGTGGAGAAGACGGCGGTCGATCTGAATCGGGGAATCGACAGTACGATCACCGTCGCGCGCAACGAGTGGAAGTATGTCGCGGATCTGACGACGGATTTTGACGCCGATCTGCCTCTGGTGCACTGCCTGCCCAGCGAAGTCAATCAGGTGATCCTGAATATGGTGGTGAACGCCGCGCACGCGATCGCGGACGCCGTGGGGGAGACCGGCGCGAAGGGGCTTATCACCGTGGTCACGCGCCGCGACGGCGACTGGGCGGAGATCCGTATCTCCGACACGGGGGCAGGCATCCCCGATCATGTCAAAAACAAAATCTTCGATCCCTTCTTCACCACAAAGAGCGTGGGCAAGGGGACCGGTCAGGGGCTTGCGATCTCGCACTCCGTCATTGTGGATAAGCATGGCGGAACGATCGGCGTGGAAACCGAACTCGGTCAGGGAACGACGTTCCTCATTCGGCTGCCGATCCATCCCATCGAAGAGGGATTCACGGCGGACGCCCTGCGCCTCGCCGCTTAACATCATTCGTCGTCCAGCGTGCAATAGCCCCACTCCGCGCCGAATTGCCGTGTGAGGTCCAAAAATTTCCGCAGGGACCGCGCCCCGGCGTAGACTTCCGGATGGACGCCGTCGCCACTGATGAACAGTGCTTGTCCGTCACGCACGAGCACCCGGTCCTTCCATACGCCGCCGATATGGAACGCTTCCCATGCGCCTTCGGCCTGCGCGATTTTGTCGGAGGACGCCGCTCCAACGCCACAGTAGCGCATTCCGCCGTTCACGGCTTGCAGAAACAGCATCGCCGTGAGGAACTCGGAGAGCCGCGGCAGATCCTCCTCCCAAATCAGCGCGCTCACGTTGTCGGCGCGCAGAACTTTCGGATCTTCCACGCGGGGATCGTGGATATCGACTCCCCAAAAGCAAACGCTCTGGTTTTCGTCATAAAACGCCAACACGTCGCCGTGGCGCTCCATTTCGTCCGGCGTGAGCAGACGTTCAAAGACGGCGTTGATGTCCTCCCGCTTTCCCGCCAGCAGGTAAAACTCGCGCAGCAGGTTCGGCAGCCGGCATCCAATCCGCGCCTCCGCGCGCGCTATCTCCTCCTCTGAATACCCATCGCCCTTCTTCAAAACGGGCATCAAACGCTTGACGAGCGCGCGATAAAATTCCCAATAAGACTCCGCCAATCGATTTCTCCTCTTCGCGCAACTTTCTCCGCATCGCTGTGTCACATCCATCAGCAATCTATCGCTTGAGCGCGGATGTGGGGATCCAAGGATGAGGCGTGATGAACAATTATGACGAAAACGTGTCGTTCTTTGGCGACGAAGTGCGGGAAGAGTGGCCGGAATGCCCTGGCTGCCGGTCCGTCATGCAGCCGCTCGCCACGTACGAACTGCCCAGCGCCAGCGAGTTTCCCGCCGTCGAAGCCGAGCTCTGGGAAATCCTGCTCTGGGGCTGGATGATCATCGTCGCCAATTTCCTGGTCGGCCTTCTCACCTACGGCGGACGCAAAGCGCTGCTGGCGAAGCTCAAACACGACATCCTGCCGCGCTTCCCCCACAGCCTCGTCTGCCCCCGCTGCCTCAAAGTCGAGCGCCGGCCCTAATCGGGTCGCTACGGCAGCTTCTTGAGCCAGTCGATGGCGGCGGGGATGCCGTCGGTCATCATGGAGTCGTTGTGGCCGCCTTTGTGGACTCGCATGAAGGTGACGTGGGTGTTGGTCTTGCGGACGGCTTTGACGAAGGGGAGAATGTCGGCGGTGGTGACATTGGTGTCGTCGTCGGCGTGGAAGAGAAAGAGCGGGCAGCGCAGTTTGGCGACGCGGGTGAGCGGGGAGCTGTGGCTGAAGAATGTGGCGATGTCGGGAACGAGCGGGCGGAGCAGGGGAGTCGCCTTGGCCTGGCGTCTTGGGACATCGCAAACTGGCGCGTAGGCGATGCAGGCTTTGATGCGCGGGTCGGTCTCCGCCGCCAGCAGAGCGAGCGTGCCGGCGGAGCTGTGGCCGGCGACATAGATCTTGTCCGGGCTGACTTGCGGCAGGTTCTTGCGGATGTAATCGATCGCCGCGAAGGTGTCGGTGACGCCGGCGTGCGCCTTGCGGAACGCGGTCAGGCCCGCCAGAACATCGTCATCCGAGGGCTGCTCCACGACCGGGCCATCAATGGAGTACGCCACCACGGCAAATCCCTCGCGCACATACGGCATCTCCTCCGCCCGGTCTTCGTCGCTCAGATCCTTGCCGTAGATCAGTGGAGTGCCGGCGGGCGCGATCACCACGCACGGGAGGTTGTCGCCGGCGTTCGCCGGCAGATACACCCACAGAGTCGTCTCCGAATCCACCGATGTCGTCTGCGTTGTCTCGTAAAACTGCACGCCCGGCTCCAACTCTTTCGGGGAGTCGCTGTCCTGAGCGCGTCCCGGTAGGGCCGGAGACATCAGTACTCCAAGACAAAATAGGAATGCGGCGTAGCGAAGAAGGCTGCGTACAGTGGAGACTCTTGCTTTCATATGGATATTATACCGTAGGAACAAGGCTGACGTACGTTGAGATTCGATCAGACGCTGTCGCCGGTCCTTGGCGGCGGCGGCCAGACACTGGGATCCGGGGCCGCCTGGGGCGCCCCGTCTTTTCGATGGATCGACGCGATCGCCCCTTGCTCGTAAAGCCAGAGCAGCATTGCTTCCGATTCGATCATCGCTCCGCGCAGCGCCATATCCGCGCCGGAGAGCCCGAAACTCGTGATGGCCCATGAGCCGCAGCTCGCAAAGCCGACCAGCAGCAGCTCCCGCCATCCAAAGATGGCGCCGGCGAACCATGCGGCGAATGTGGCTGAGATGGAAAGACACCCAGAAGCCATGTTGAGATTTTGCTGGGCCGTGACAAACGCCAGCAGCGCGGCGGGAATCCCCAGCGCGAGCCGGCCATCGTGAGAAACGATGGCGGCAATCGCGAACGCGGCGGCGATCCATGCGCCCGAATAAAGCGCGATCATCTGGATAATTTTGTTCGGTCCGGAGAGAATCGCCCTCGGAACACTGGGGCGATATCGCGTCCAAACGAGCGCATCGCCCTGGCGGCATGCGCTTGCGAATTCCTCGAACGTGGCGTATGGGAAATCCGGGATCTCGGACACCGCGCGCAGTGTCGCCGGCGGCGCCTGGCGGGGTGGAAGCTCCGATCTGTTGCTGGGTCCGTCCGAATTTTCCACGTGCGCCTCGCTTTCTTCTAGCAAAACCACTCTCCCAATCGATATCGATCCTATGATAACATACCCTCGGGAGAAACGAACATGACGGAAATGCAAGACGCCGAATTGGAAGCGCCGGCGATGACGCCATTTGACGCCTTTGGCGTGCTGGACATGCGCGTGGGTCGCATTGTCAAAGCCGAGCCCAATGTGAAGGCGGTGAAGCCGGCGTATAAACTCTGGATCGACTTCGGAGCGCTGGGCGTCAAGACATCGAGCGCGCAATTAGCGGCGCTGTATCGGTCCGAGGATTTGGAAGGGCGGCTCATCGTCGCCGCCGTCAATTTGGGCGACCGCCGCATCGCCGGCTTCAAGTCCGAAGTGCTGGTGCTCGGCGCGCCCGACGACGAAGGCCGCGTCGTCCTGCTGGCGCTGGACCGCGACGTTCCGATCGGCGGCCGGATCTTTTGACTAAGAAGCCCCGGCGCCCCTAACGGCCGCCGGGGCGTTTGCGTTCTACGGAATCAGCGCGATCTTTCCGTGCGCGCCATCCTGCATCACCGCTTCGTGGGCGCGGGCTGCTTCGGCGAGGGGGATTTCCTGGCCGATGATGGGATTGAGCCCGCCGTTCTTCAGGCCCTCGCCGATTTCCGCGTGCATCGCCCGCAGATCGTCCGTGGTGGCGTTCATCAGGGTGACGCCGCGAATGTCCGTTTCTTTGGGCATGGTGCTGCGTGGATTGATCTCGACGCCGCCCCGGCTGCCCACCACCGCCACGCGACCGTACTTCGCGAGCAGTTCCAGATCGTGCGGCAGGTTGACGTTCGCCAGCATCTCCAGGATCAGATCGACGCCTTTGCCGTCGGTCTCCGCCTTGATCTTGTCCAAATAATCCGGGTCTTTGTGATTGAACGCCTGATGCGCGCCTTCGTCGCGGATCATCGCCAGGCCCTTCTCGGTCCCGGCGGTGCCGAAGACGGTGAGGCCGGCGGCTCGGGCAAGCTGTACGGCCGCCGTGCCGACGCCGCCGCTGGCGCCGTGGATTAAGACGGTTTCGCCCGCCTGCGCCTTGCCCCGGTGGAACAGCGCCCGGTGCGCCGTTCCGTAGGGGACTCCGATGGCGGCGCCCTGCGAGAAGGTCAGCGTTTCGAGTAAGGGAAATGTCTTTGCGTGGTCGGCGAGGACGAGTTCGGCGTAGGTCCCCGGCGCGCCAATGACATAGACGCGCTGCCCGGGCGTAAACTCCGTGACGCCTTCGCCGACGGATTCCACCATGCCGGCGGCGTCGACGCCCAGAATATTGGGCAGCGGGACCGGGCCGTAGATGCCGGCGCGGATATAAGTTTCAAACGGATTGACGCCGATGGCGCGCGTTCGGATCAATACTTGCCCCGGTCCGGGCGTCGGGTCGGGAGCGTCTTCGTATTTGAGAACCTCGGGGCCGCCGTAATCGTAAAATCGGATCGCTTTCATCGTTGATGTGTCTCCTCATTGTCTTCAATCGCGGACGCCGCGCCTGTGTTCCCGGAGAACGGCGCGACGTTCTGGCATTGCGGACAATAATAGGTGGAGCGCCCGTCGAGTCCCTGGCGCCGCATCAAGATCGTCGTCCCGCACTGACGGCATGGCTCGCCGCTGCGTCCATACACCCAGAGGCGCTGGCTTTGATCGAGGCCGAAGCGGGTGCGCCGCGCCCCATTCGTCTCATTCGCCCGCATCAATTTGTGACTTACGGCGATCACGGCGTCCAATTGTTCGTCGGGCAGATCCTTGAGCGGCGCGAACGGCGAAAGCCGCTGCAGGAACATTACCTCGGATTTGTAGACATTTCCCACTCCCGCCATCGCGCGCTGGTTCATCAGCGCGACTCCCAGAGGAACGTCGGCGTGACGGCGCAGGCGCGCTCTGGCTTCGCTCGGATCGAACGCCTCCGTCATGGCGTCCGGCCCCAGCGCCGCGAGCTGCGGATGCCGCGCCGTCTCCCGCCCGGACAGCAGCTCCACGACCGGAGCGCTGAAGCACGGCGCCACGAAATCTTCCGTCGCCACCACGACCTTGGCGTAATGCGCGGGCTTGCGCCACGCCTCGCCCGGCCGGTAGATATGCCACGACCCCGTCATGCGGAGATGGGTATGCAGCACGAGGTCGCTTCGAAGCAAATCGAGCTTGAGAGCTTCGGGGACCGGCAGCGGCTCGGAGCCCATGTCCTGAGGATCGCGAAAGACGATCAGGAGATGCTTGCCGCGCGCCTCGACGGCGTGAATTGTCCGTCCGGGAATGGGTTGACGCGCCGCGACGCCGGCGACGAGCTCGACGGAGCTGTCGAAGCGAGTGACGGTCTTGTTCAACAGGGCGCGGCGCAGAACGGTCGCCGCGCGAAAAAGTGTGTCGCCTTCAGGCATAAGTACCGATACGGTTCCCGTTCGGCGAACGGTTTCAAACGTGAACGTTTGCGATTGTCGCGTTACGTGAGATTTTCCATATTCTCCGCGCCGGAACGCGCCCGGCAAGGGGATGAGGGAGAAAAAATATGATATGATAACAGTCGAGCATCTGATTTTCGGCGCGATGTGCAAGGAACGCCGGAGTGGACAGATGCTCCCTCTGACAACCATCGCTCTCAGTCCTGGAGGACATATGTCGAAATCAAGACTTGCACTTTTGCTGGCGACGCTTGCCGTCGCCGCCCCCTCCTCGCCCGTCCATGCCGACGGCGCGGGACCTTCGCTTTATTCCATCACGGACCTTGGCGCCTTCTCCGCAAACACGGTGAGCGTCGGCCTCGGTTTAAACTCGTCCGGCCAGGTCGCCGGTTATTCCCTCCAGCAGGGAGGATATCCGGTCGTCAAGCATTCCACGTTCTGGAGCCACGGCTCAGCCATTCTGCTTCCGACACTGGCGGGCCCCAGCGTCACCGGGTCGGAACTCGAGAGCGCCAACGCCGTCAGCAGTAGCGGCTGGGTCGTTGGCAGATCGGTAACCTCCAACGGCTCCCTGCACGCCTATCTCTGGACCTCGGCGAACGGCATTCAGGATCTTGGAGTCTTTCCGCAAGGGCGGTCGAGCAGCGCTTCCGGAATCAACGCCAGCGGCGCCGTCGTCGGCAGCGCGGATATTTACGGTCTGGACCACGCGTTTCTCTGGATCTCGGGCAACGGCTTGCAGGACCTGGGCACATTTGGCGGCCAGTCCAGCTACGCCGCCGCGATCAACGCGACCAACCAGGTGGTCGGCGTCGCCGATACCTCCAACCAATATCAGCACGCCTTTTTGTGGAGCAGCGCTCACGGGCTTCAGGACCTGGGCGTGGAGCCGGGCGACTATGTCAGCTCCGCGTCGGCGATCAACGACTCCGGCGCGGTCGTCGGCAGCTCCGGGAGCGGCCAGTGGTGGCACGCCTTCCTGTGGGACTCCGCGCACGGCATGCAGGACCTGGGAACTCTGGGCGGCACATTCACCTTTGGATATGGCGTCAACGCGAGCGGCCAGGCCGTCGGCTCCTCGCTGCCCGCCGGCAATATCGGCGCCTACAATGCGTTTGTGTGGGACGCCGCCCATGGCATGCGCGACCTCAACACGCTCATTCCGCCTTCGGAGTGGCATCTGACGCAGGCGAACGCGATCAACGCCAGTGGACAGATCACCGGCGTCGGAAGCATCAACGGAGCCACGCACGCCTTTCTGCTCACCCCTGCGCCGCCTCTCTCGCTGACGCTGACGCCCTCGACGGTGGTCAACGGCGCCAGCTCCACCGCCACGGTTTCGCTCAACGCCTACGCGACCACGGGGCCAAACCCCTTCGACGGCGGGGCAATCGAACCGGGCGTGTTCGTGCAGGTCGCCAGCAGTAAACCCGCCGCCATTCTCAGCGGCAATGTCTTCCTTGCCCCCGACGGCAAGACGTATGTTTACATTCCGCAGGGACAGTGGCAGGCGACCTTCACGATCTATACCAGCGTTGTCACGGCGAACACCACCGCGACGATCACGGCGTCATTCCCCGGAGGCTCGCGCACCGCGAATCTGACCATTACTCCGACGCCGATCCAATCGCTGACGCTCAGCCCGGCCTCGATTGTGAATGGCGGCCAATCGACGGGAACGGTCACACTGGTGGCGCCGGCGTACATTGGCCTCGATCCCAACGGCAATGTGCAGCCAGGCGCGTTTGTGAAATTGACGACTTCCAGCCCGGTGGCGAGCTTTGGCGGCGGCGCGTTTACTCTCGGGCCAAACCTCGCTTATGTCTATATCCCGCAGGGAAGCACACAGGCGACGTTCACCGTTAATACGGGATATGCGGCGGCTTCGACGACCGCGAAGATCACGGCGGCGTTCGGGTCCTCATCGATGAGCGTAAATCTGGCCATCGCGTCCACGCTCGTGCAGTCGGTCACGCTCAGCCCGGCCTCCGTCGTGAACGGCGGCTCCTCGACCGGAACGGTGACACTCGCCTCTCCGGCGTTTCTGGGACCTGACCCCAATGGCGACATCGGTCCGGGCGTTTTCGTGAAGCTGACGACCTCCAGCCCGGCTGCGAGCTTTGGCGGCGGCGCGTTCACTCTTGGGCAAAATCGCAGCTACGTCTATATCCCGCAGGGAAGCACGCAGGCGACATTCACCGTCAACGCCGGGCTTGTGGCCGCATCGACGACCGCGAAGATCACCGCGGCGAACGGCGCATCGGCCAAGACCGCGAACCTGACGATTACGCCGACGCTGGTACAGTCGATCGTGCTCAGTCCGACCTCGGTCCTCAATGGCGGTCAGGCGAACGCCACCATCACACTGGCGACGCCCGCGTTTCTGGGACCAGACCTGGGCGGCAATATCGGTTCGGGCGTTTTTGTAAAGCTCACCAGCGCCGCTTCCGCCGCGACATTCGGCGGCAATGTGATCAACAATCCCGGCGGAGCCTCCTACGTCTACATCCCGCAGGGGCAAACCCAGGCGACATTTACCATCAATGCCGGCTGGGTTCCGGCGGCCAAGGCGGCGACCATCACGGCGTCTCTCAACACATCCTCGAAATCCGCGACGCTGACGATCAATCCGACGCTGGTGCAATCGGTCGTCGTCAGCCCGACATCGGTCGTGAACGGCGACCAGTCCATGGGAACCGTAACACTGGCGATGCCCGCGTTTATGGGGCCCGATCTCGGCGGCATTGTCGGCCCAGGCGTCTTTGTGAAGCTGACGACTTCCGCTTCCGCCGCGACATTTGGCGGCGGCGCATTCGCCCAGGGACCGAACAGCGCCTATGTCTATATTCCGCAGGGAAGCACGCAGGCGACGTTCACCGTCAACGCCGGGTTTGTGGCCGCGTCAACTACGGCGACTATCTCCGCATCTCTGAGTAATTCCGTGAAGACGGCGAGTCTGAAGATCACGCCGACGCTCGTGCAGTCCATTGTACTGAGCCCGACGACAATCGCCGGCGGCGCTCAGACGAGCGCCACCGTGACACTGGCCTCGCCGGCGTTCATCGGCGCCGATCTAGACGGTAATCTCAATCCCGGCGTGTACGTGAAGCTCGACAGCTCCAATATGGCGGCCTCCTTCGGCGGCAATGCGTTCGTCGCCTCCAACGGCAACGCCTATGTCTATATTCCGCAGGGAAGTACGCAGGCGACATTCCTCGTCGGGGCCTCCCCCGTGCCCGCCAAGACCACGTCCGCCATCACGGCGTCGCTCAACGGCGCCGCCCACAGCGCGACCTTGACGATCACCCCGTAGCCTCCGTGTTCTTTGGGGACTCAATTAAAAAAACGCCGTCCAGCACGATTGCTGGACGGCGTTTTTTATCAACCATATTGCGATTCTCGTGATCTCTACATCTCTTTCAAGATCGCTTGGCGGCGCGTTTCGTATTCGTCTTGCGTGATGAACCCCTCGTCGAGAAGCTCTTTCGTTTCCAGAAGGCGCTCCTTTAGCGTGGCGCGCGCCGGGGCGGGGGCGGCGACGGGAGCTGGTTCGGGCGCCGCGCTGGGCAGGACGGCGGGGACGGCGGAGACTGTGGCTGGGATTGCCGTCGGCTGGCCGCCGCCGGCGTAGTTGATCTCTTCCAGGTAGTCCGTGAGGACCTTGTAGTATGGATCGTAGAAGTTGGGCGCGAGGCCCATCTTTTGATTGTTGGCGTGCTGGACGAGGCGAGCGCCGAGGGCGGCGGCGCCTTCGCTGCGCAGGCGTTCGTCGATTGCGGCGTTGATCTGGGCCTGCATCCGGCGGTCGTCGCAGAGGCGCTGGACGAGATCGCGGGCTTCGGCGGGCGGGCGGCCCGGCGCGGAGCCGGCGTCGGTCTTGAAGCCGGCGACGACGGATTCGACGCTGTTGAAGCCGCCGAGCGAGTCGCTTTTGGGCATGCCGAACTTGTCCGTGTAGTTCGCGACGAAGCTGACGATGTCGCGGGTGCCGACGCTGGTGTAGCGCGATTCATGCTCTTCGTCGATTACGCCGGACGCCCAGCCGATCACGAATGTCCGCCACGCCGATTTCTGGTCCTCGGCCGACGGCGGCGAGATTCGGATCCAGTCCTTGATATCCGTGCGCGTGTGGATCGGGTTCGCCGCCGCGCCCAGGGACTTGACCTGATCGTAGGCGTACCGGTAAGACTCCATGCCTTGCAGCAGGCGCAGCGGGAAGGCGGCGCGCTCGCGTAAGAACAAGACTTGGTGCGGTTCGTTGGAGTTCGAGATCTGCTGATCTTTGACGCCCTGGACCGTGTCCATGATCATCGTGCGGAACCGCTGCTCGCTTTCGGTGCGCGGCGCCGCGCCGTGCAGGACGCCGATGATGGTCTGCTCTTTGTTGATGTTGTGCGTGTAGTTCGGCGCATTCTCCTGAAGGTGCAGGAACGGCGTGGACAGGCTGCCGACGCGGCGCAGGGTTTGGATGGTGCGGTCCGTGTCGTGGCCGTATTTGCTGTAGAACTTGTCCAGCACGCTTTCTTCTTCCACAGGCTTGAAGACCGCGCGCGTGTGCGAAAGGATCGTCCCCGCGATGCGTGGCAGCTCGCCGTCGCGCACGCCCCAGATATCCGCCTTGGTCCCCAGGGTCTCCAGAATGTCGGAGATCAGGTTATTCACGGTGGCGTTGTTGGTGTCCATCGCGTTGCCGACGTAGTGTCCGTAGCGGTCGTCGATATCGCCGCCGACATAGCGATCCGCGCCTGTCACCGGGTCGGTGTCGCGGCGGCCGGGGTTGAACAGCACCTCGCCGTTGACGTCCACCGGCTCCTGCACGGCTTCGCGCTCGGCGCGCGCAAAGCCGGCGCGCAGCGATTCGATCCGCTCGACATAGCGGTCCATCTCGGATTTCAGACTCGCCACGGTCGCCAGCAGGTGACGGTAGAAGACCAGCGCCGCCTCGCCGCCCCGGATATCCACCATCTCGGCGTCATACCGGCGGGCGGCGGCCAGGAAGTTGTCTTTCTCCCCATCGATCTCGCTGCGCTTGGCCTTCGCGATCAGGCTGAGCATAATGTCTCCGGCGTACCGGTTGATCTTCTGGAGGGCGGCGTCGCGTGTCTGGATCGTCGGCTGGAGGCCGTTCTTGCGTTCTTCCTGTGTCCGCTCCAGTTGCGTCATATACGTGCGGAACCGATCGGCCATCGTGTCCAGAGCCGCCGCCGCGACGCCGTGGCGATGGTTAGGATCGTTCACCTGCGCGCTCACCCAGTCACGCAGCGCTTTATCCTTGGCTTTGATGCCCGTACCCAGGTTCTGCTGAATCTGGAACACGGATTCGCCGAGGTTGGTCTTGCGCTTGGAGAGCAGGTCGGGATTGGGATCGGTGTCGATGACGCGCGCGTCGGATTCTTTCTGGCGCGCGACGAGATATTCAACCACCCGGTTGTGTCCCGGGTAGGAGGTCTCATACTGGCGATTCGCGCCGTTCCAGTAAGCCATCGACATATCGCGCAGCGTCTCGCCCGATTCCGAGTTGGCCGTCGTCACCAATCGCTCCACGGCGTCGGTCGTCAGGCCCAGACGCGCCAGCTCCTGGTCCGTGAACGCGCCGATATTGACCACGCGCTCCAGCGGCTCGGTCCAGCGGCGCACGATATCGCCCGCCAATCGATTGGAGCAGGCCGTCATGACCTTGTCCTTGGGGAAGTAGATCGACGCCAGTCCGAAGCCCATATAGTTTTGGGCGCAGCCCAGGCCGTCCGAGGTAATCAAGAACTGGTCGAAGTTATTGCGATTCGACTTCTTCTGGCGCTGGAATTCGGAGGTCAGATCGAGGAAGATCGAGTGCCCGATCATCTCCACCAGATCCTTGACCGAGTCCAATTGCGCCGACGGCGAGGACGTATCCACCAGATAGGTGTACCGGAACGGCGGGTCGGCGTCCTCCATCGGCGGGATCTCCGCCTGATACTGGGCCGAGAAGGTCGTCGATGGGTCCGTGAAATGGTTCAGCTCCATCAGGGCCGCGTAGGCGTTGGGCCGGTTGTCCACCGCGACGGCCTCGGAGTTGGGCGGAATGCTGAACATCCCGACCATCTCCAGCATGCGCTGCGATTTGAACTTATTCCGCACCGTGTAGGCGAGATCCAGGAACATGCCCGATCCCGTGCCGCCGAGCATCGAGCCGACGATATAGACCGTCAGGCCTTCGCCCACTTGCAGGCCGTTGCGGATCGCCGTTTCCTTGCTGGAGTCGCGCGTCACCTTCAGCATCTCTTCTTCGAGCTTGCGCGCGATGGTCGCGTAGTTCCAGAAGTACGCAAGACGTCCGCGCGCGCGCACCGCGCCGGCGCCCTGATCGATATCGCCGGTCAGCACGCGGGCGTCGAGCCAGGTGCGCAGATGGGGATGCTCGCGCAGGTTCTTGCGCAGATTGTCCACGCCATGCACGGACGTATGGATCTTATCGGCGTTGTCCAGATTGACGGCGTCGTCATAATCCGGGTTCTTGGAGAAGATCGCCTGGTCCGTGTCGAGAAGCATAAACCCGACGATCGGGACCTTATCGAGCGACTCATACTTCTCGATCAGCCGCTTGCGGACATCCAGCAAAATCTGATGCCCCGTGCCGCCGACGCCGATAATAATCGACCGCGAAATTCCCCGAAGCCGGCCATCGTCGGCTGTCGGCCCCGTGGTGGAAGCGGCTCCCGCCGGCGCCGAAATCGTCGGCGCGGGGGCCGGAGCGGGCGCGGGCTGAATAGGAAGAACAGGTGGAGTGATATTGTCTGCCATAGGTGTTATTCTTGAGTGAAGATCGGATTATTCGGACTTACTGTTTGTCGAAGGTAGTCTTGGTCACTGTCCCAGTCTTTGTACGTTCGAGGGAGATTCGAGCGGTGTAATGATAGACCGGACTTCCTCGCGGGCGTTCAGCGCGGCGTTGACTTCGGCGGAGATTTGCTGGATGTTCGCCGAAAGCAGCGCGAAGTCTCCGCTTTCGTTCTGGTCGCTGAGCGTATGGCTTTCCAGGCTGACCTGCATCGCTTGAATCTGTGTCAGCACTTCTCCGCGCGCCGCTTCGCGACGACGGCGGAGCGTGGTCCGCTGGCTGGCGAGGGCCGCGCTTCCGCGCAGGGTTTCCGCCTGACGCCGCAGGCTGGCGGCGACGACGGGGTCGGTTTCGAGACGCGCCTTTTCTTCTGTCTCGTTCGCCTGACGCTGAATCGCGTCGGCGCTGCTGGATCCGCCTAAGCCCGGGGCGATGGAGAGGTTCTCGACCAGATCTCCGATGCCGCGCAGGGCTTCATGAATGTTGCGTTGGGCGCTTGCGCTCAGACCCTGCGCTTCGATGACGGAGCGCAGCAGGATCCCATAATTCGCTTCCAGCGTATCCTGGCCGACGCCGATCGTGTCCGCCTCCTGCACAGTGATCGGGGCGTTGCTGTCGATGACGCGGGCGACGGCGCCTCGGCCGCGCATGAACGCGAGCGGCAGCAGAAAAAAGAGAAGCCAGCTCCACTGGAGCAGATCGTGTCCGCCGTGGAACGCAAACAGCCCCAGGAACATGAACGGGAAGAAGCGAAAGCCTCGTCGCTCTCGGCGTTTTCTATCCTTCTTTAAGAACTCAGGAACGGTGACATCTTCCCGCTGTTCCGCGCCGCTTCGCATCCGCAGGAGCTTATCCCGATGGGCGGCGTCCAGATCTTGTGGCCGAACTTCCATGGCGGATCTCAGAATCGCGGCTTTTGGGGGCGCGATCTTCTACTTTCGCGTGAACAGCACGATCAATATCGCCAGCGCGACGATGCCTCCGAGCACCATCATCAGCGGGCCGTAGTTGGCAAAGAACAGATAGAAGAACAGGGCGTAGGACGCCAGGACGCCGACGAGCAGGGCGACACGCGAGGCGGCCGCAGGATCGCCGCGCTTGTTCGCGGCGCGGGCGCCGACATACACGACGAACGGCAGGAAGATCAGCGCAATGGCGGTTCCCACCAAAAAGATGATCCATTTGGTGATGGGGTTCGACGACACGAATTCAAAATCATTGTTCACCGTCGCGGGGAACCGCACGCTGCCGCCGGTGCTCGACACCGCCTCAAAGTGATAGTGGTATGTGCCCGAATTGGCCGGAGTGTAACTCCAGGTGACCGGAATGCCCGCCGTGGCGTCGCCGCTGGGAATGGCGGCCGGTACGATGACCTCGCCGCCGGGCGTCTCCAGCACCATCTTCAGCGTTGTCGGCGCGTCGCCTTCGGACTGAATGTAGGTCAAATTGGCGACATACGTGCGGCCCTGCTGCACCTCGGCGGGAATCGGCGGCGTGTTGGCCGATGACAGCGTCGGCGGCTTGGCGGATGCGGCGAAGGCCAGGGAAAACAGCAATGCGGCGATGCACGCAATTCGAGAGCAGACAAGTTTCAAAGAGACACGGCCTCCTGTGCCGACGAATTGGCGGACGCCTCGCAAAACAGCTTTGCAGGCCCGCCAATTATTGTGACACATAACATGGGAATTGGTTGCAGCGCGTTTCGCGGAGCGCCTTGCCGCTAGAACGACGCTTCTTTGGGGTCGGCCACGCGCACCCGATGCTCGCGCTCGGGCGACGTTTCCGTCGCCGCCGTCACCAGCCGGATTTCATCGCCGGTCCGCACGGCCGTGGGGCCTTCCAGGCGGGCGCCATTATGGTAGACCTTGACTGTGTCGCTTCCCTTCACGGCGGGGATTAGCGTCAGGCCACCCTTCGCTTCGATGGCGGCGGCGGGCGCGGCAACTCCCGCCAGCGGAAATGTCTCGTCGCCCGGTCCCCCCGCGCCGATCGACCCGCCAAGCTGCACCCGGGATCCGGGGCGCAATTGGAAGTCGACCGGGCGGCCCTTGTCGCCCAGCTTCAGCCGCAGCGGCTGCGGCCGGCGCAGCGCCGACATCGCCGCGAACGCGAGGATCGCCAGCAGCGCGACCGCGCCGCCGATGATCGCCGGCAGATTGCTCTGCGGCTTTTCGGGAGTCGAAGGCGTCAGCGTCGTCGGCGCCGTCGATTGATCGTCGCCGGCGTTATCGTCCTGCCCCGGACCGACGGGAAGCCGTTCGATTGGCCGGCCGCTGGTGGCGATGCCGACGCCGACGCCATACTCCGTCAGTTTGTCCGAGGATTTCAGCGTGCGCAGCAGCCGTTCGTAATCGCGATTTTCCGAACTGCTCGGATAAACCGTCAGCCCCTTGAGCGTGTAGTAATTCAAATACGCCGGATAGTTCGGGTCGCTCTCCAGAGGCCGGTCGTTAAACGAATCGGTCAGGAGAACGACCACGCCGGGGTTTGGAAGATCCTGTTCGATCGCTTTGAGCGCCTCATGGTGCGGCTCGCGAATATTGGTTCCCGCCCCGGGCGTAACAGCCGACGGGATCTGATCGGTCAGCGCCGCCGCATCGGCGGCGTCGGTGATTGTCTTGTCGAACACCGTCTGCGTGCCCGTCCCGAAGCTTTTGAGGATCACATGGTCGCCGGGATCGCATCCCTGGCGAAGCAAGGTCGCGGTCGCCGCGCGCTCGCGTCCAAAGACGCCGCCGTGCCGTGTGCTGCCCGAAACATCAAAGACAAACACCACCGTCTTAGGATGGATCGCCTTGATCTGCGCCGCAAACTGCGGCAGAGACGCCTGAGACGGCGCATCCTGCGCGCATGCGGCGATGGGCAGAGCGCAGAGGGCGGCGAAAAGGGCAATATTGAGTTTTGTTCGCGATGTCACGGAAAGAGGCCCTCACCCCCCCGGCCCCCTCTCCCAATTTTGGGAGAGGGGGAGCAAGAGTGTTTTTGTGCTTTTGGATCTTTGATCCTAAAATCCTAATCTTAACCTTCTCCCAGAATTGGGAGAGGGTGGCGCGGAGCGCCGGGTGAGGGCCATTCCGCCCTCCTAATGCAGCAGCGCCACGCACGCCCCGACAATCCCGATCACCCCCGCGATCAGCGCCGGCGCGCAGCCGGTGGCGCTGGGGACCTGGCCGGCGGGGATGTCCTTCACCACGCGGACGCGGACGTCGCAGCGCATTTCGCGCCAGACCATGCGGCTCCCCATCTCCGTCTTCTCTTCCACGCTGTTGACGAACGTGATGACTGCTTTATAATCTCCCGCCGTCAGCGAGGTGGCCGAGACCGAGAAGCCGAGAAACTGAGTGGCGCCGGGTTCGATCCAGAGCGGCTGAAACTCGCCGGGATAGGTCAGCCAGGACGGCGATGCGGCGACTTTGTCGATTCGAATGCGTTCCGAACCGATGTTTCGGACGCCGATATGCAGCACTCCCTTTTGTCCATACCGAACTAAGCCCGGGTCCGGTTCCTGCGTGCAGGCGATCCCGTCGCCTTCGAGCGGCGCGCCGGGCGGCGCCGACGGCGGAGCAGGGGCGGCGTGCGGGAAGGGCGGCGGGGCGGCGTCCGGCGCTCCCTGGGTAGGCAGGCGCTCGGCGAGGGGCGGGGGCGATGCCGGGGCGGCGACGCCCTTGACGGCGACCGGGACCGCGACGGTCTGCTCGTGCCAGGGAGCGCCTGCGGGCGGCGTCATCGTCTGCATGCCGCTGTTCGAGCGAATCTGGAGGTTCGCCCGGTAGTCGCCGGGCTGGAGACGGGCGCCCGAAAGGGTGAAGACGAGATCGATCTCGTCGTCCGGGGGCAGCACGAACGGGGTGAACCGCGTGTGGTAGTTGAGCCAGACGGCGTCCGACCCGACGGCTTCAACGTGTAGGGGCGTGTCGCCCTCGTTCCAGATCGTCAGCACGACGGACGTTCCAGCGCCCGCGTTGATCACCGCCGTCGTGGGCGTGACCATGCAGACGATCCGCGCGCCAAGCCGTCCCCGCTCTTCCTGAACGCCGCCCGCGCCGAAGCCGAGCAGGCCGGCCATGCGCGTGATTGCGTCGAGCTTGTAGCGCAGCTCTTCGGGAGTTGTGGTCGTCGCCTGCATCTCCGTCAGATTGCGCATCAGCCGCGTGCGCGCTTCGGCGCCGGCTTCGTCGTCGGGAGATCGCTCCGGGAGAAACTCTTTGTAAAGCTCGCAGAGGGCGTAGTAATCGGCGCGCGCCGTCGCCGCGCCGCCGGGTCCGAGCAGGGAGGGCGGGGCGTAGCGCGTGCCGGACGCGCCGCGACCGGCGCCGAAGTCCGTGAGATAACTGGCGCCGTCGTCCGAGATCACGATGTTTTCCGGGGACAGCGCGCCGTGGGGAGCGCCCATGCGATGGGCGTAGTCGAGGGTGTCCAGAACCGGGTCCAGAAGGTCGCGCAGGCGGTCGAACGAGCGGTCCGCGCCATTCGCCAGGGTCGTGCGCAGGCTGCGGCCGGGAATCCAATCGCGGACCGTGTATAGCGCATCATCGTCGATCAGCCAGCGGCGCGCGGGCGCGATGCGGGGATGGCGCAGGCCCAGCGCCTGGGTCGCCCGTGTCTTGCCGAGGTCGCCCGAGCGGCGCTTGATCAGCACCTGGCGATCGCCGCCCGCTTCTCGCGCTCTCCAGCTGACGATTCCCGGACCGGCCGTGACGACTTCGGCGACGTCCTCAAACTGCGAGAGCACCCGATCCATTATCCTTTAGTATACCCTTCGGAGCGACGCCACGTTCTCTTCCTCTGGCAATCGACCCGGCAAGCCCCGAAAATCTTCGAAACAACGGTAAAATACCAGGCATACATGATCTGCCGTTTGCTTCGGAAGGAAATAGGATGATAAAACCGCGGATTCGCCGATGCACTACCCTCGCACCTCTTGGCATCCTGGCGTTTGCCGCATTCGCGCTGCCCGCCGCGCGAGTCGACGCGGCGGGGTCTCCCGATCTTGTGTGGATGCGGCCGGGCGCAAAACACGTGGGCGATGTCGCGGTTTCGCCGGACGGTAAACTCCTCGCCCTCGTGACTGGCGACGCCGCTTCCCCAAACATCAAGCTGATCCGGCGCGCCGACGGCGTGTTTCTGCACATGATCCGCCTGAGCTATCCCGCCCTCGCCGTCACGTTTTCACCGGACTCGCATACCCTGGCCGTACGCTGCCATGTCGCGGATTTCCAGACCGACACGCCTTCCTATTATCTGTTTCGTGTTTCGGATGGAGGGCTGATCCGCGCGTTTCCCGCGCTCGGCCTGGAATCGGCGAATCCGCTGCGCGACGACCGGATTACGTTCACTCCAGACGGGAAACAGCTCGTCACGGATGAACTGTCGTTCGACCAGAGCGTGGTGGCGACGAGCATTTACAACGTACTGGACGGTTCGCTTCAGCCTCCGGCCATCGCGGGCTATGCGCCGGGATCGCTGGCCGCCGATCTGGGCGGCAATCTCCTGAGCGGGGCCCAATCGACCCTGGCGCCCGACGGCAGCCTGCGCTTTAGTTTTCTTTCCGATGGAACGGCCGCCTTGTGGAGCCCCGCGAACGGCGCGTATCTCGGCTCTGGGAGCTTTCAGGTCTCGGGAGGCCCCTGGACCAATCCCGTTTATTTGAGCCCGCAGCTTGTGGCGTTCGGTGGCCCGCAGGGCCTCTCCACCCTGTCGCTCGCCTCCCTCTCCGGCGGCGCGCCGCCCCACGTCCCGGTCGCGTTCGACGCTTTTATGAACGCCAAGGCGCTCTGGACATCACCGGATGCGAACCGCACGACGCTTCTGGCGCTTGGTTCGGTGGGCGGCTCTCCGGATGTGCTGCGAGTCTATCGGAAATTGCCCGGCGCATCCATTCCCGCCCCGCTCGATCTGGATATTTCCGCCTTTGAGCCGCTCGGCGGCGCCGCAATCACCCCCGAGGCGTCTTCTTATTTTGTCTCCGGCGTCGCCCTCGGCTTTCCGTGCGTCTTCGAAATCAACGCGCTGGGCGGGCCAGGAAACTCCAGCCTCATCGAAAGAAGCCTGCTGGCGCACGCCGCGCGGGCGAACGGCGTCGCGTATTCCCCGGACGGGCAGATTGTCGTGACCGGCGGGGACGATGGCCGGTTATGCCTGTGGAGCGCGGCCGACGGTTCGCTCATTCGGACCGATGGAATTCATGAACCGATAGAAGCCGTGGCAATCTCGCCCAGCGGTCGATTTGTGGCTTATGCCGTCTCGGACAAAGTGGTGACGCTGGACCGCACCAATAACAGTTCGACCTATGTCTCCGTCACGGAGCCGTTCCGTCTCGCCTTTTCGCCCGATGGAGGCTATTTGGTCGCCGTGACGGGAGAACCGCAGGTCCGGGTCTGGTCCACGAGCCAATTGGCGACAGGTGGAATGCTACAATTCTATGCGGTCGGTGGATTTGGAACCGTTCAGGACGCCGTGTTTTCCCCGGATAGCGCGACAGTCGCCATCAAAAGCCTGAATCAGCTCTACTTCTGGACGATTGGCGGATCCTATCCTGCGCCGATCGATCTGGGATCGAATGCGGCGAATGGATTTGGTCTCGCGTATTCGCCGGATGGAAGCCGGCTGGCGGTCGGCGGAGATCGAGATGTTTCCCTCGTCGATACGGCGGCCCATACGGTGGTGAAAACGCTGCACGATCCCGTGGCCTATGGGACCGCGTATGTCAGCAGTGTCGCCTACCGGCCGGACGGCGGCCTTCTGCTCTCGGCGCACGCCGACGGCGCGGTGCGCGCCTGGAATGCGGCTGCGGGAACGCTCCTCCAGACCTACTCGGAGGATACCGGTGTCCGCAATAGCTTTGGGCTGCTGGGGATCGCCGCCGCTCCGAACGGCTGCGATTTCGCTTATTGCTGGGACGACGGCTCGGTCAGTCTGGCGAACATGCCGGGACCGACGCCGCTGAAGGTTACGCTGGATACGTCCGCGACGGCCGCCAGCGCGACTTACAGCTCGGTCCTGTTCCACTGGACGACCAACCTGCCGGCGGACAGCCAGTCCGATATCGGCCTTTCCTTGCCGCCTTATGAAGCCGGAACGCCGCTCGACAGCGCGCGCGTGACCACGCACACGCAGACCATGACCGGTCTGATCCCTGCGACGACTTATCACTATCGAGTCCGGTCGACGGACGCGCGCGGCGTCACGCGCGACAGTGAGGATGCGACGTTCACCACACGCGCCGCGCCGACGCCGTCCCAGGTCGTCTTCCAGGTTCCGTCGGGCTACGGCGGCGTGGCGACCGTCGTGGGCGTCACCCTGACGACGCCTGCCGATGAGAACGGCGTTCAAGTGGCGATGTCCAGCTCGGACGCCCAGATGATTCCGGCGGGGACAAAGCTCACGATCCCTCCGGGCGCATCGGGCGCGTGGCTGAAGATCGTTCCGACCGCCGTCTCCGCGAACACGGTCGTGTCGGTCTCCGCCACGCTGAACGCGGTGACGAAAACCGCCACGCTGCCCATCAATCCGCCGCTGCTGACCGCCCTCTCCACGATCGCGTCCGTTGCCGGCGGTCAGCCGCTGGCGGTCAAGGCGACTCTGCAAGGCGCCGCGCCGGCGGGCGGCCTGATCGTGCCGGTGTCGAGTCCTTCTTCGGCCATTATCGGCGGCTCCATCACCATTCCCGCCGGCGCGACCAGCGGAACGACGACGCTCGCCACGCGCCTGGTGAACGCCAATACGCCGGTGACGCTGACGGCGACGTCCAATGGGACTTCGCGGACTGTAAGTGTGACCGTCCAGCCGACGATCCAGTCGATCGCGTTTGCCGCCGCCGGCGGCTATGGCGGGGTGAGCACGAGCGTGGGGGTTTCTCTCTATGTGCCGGCGGGACCGAATGGGGTGACGATTGCGTTGTCGAGCCCTGGATCGACGCTGTTCCCGGCGGGAACGACCGTGACGATTCCGGCCGGCGCTTACGGCGCGTGGATCCGATGCACGCCTGCTCCCGTCGCGTCCGCCACCGTCATCACCGCGACGGCGACCCTGGGATCCGTGAGCCGGAGCGCGACATACGCCGTGAACGCTCCCGCTCTGACAAGCTTCGTTCCCGCCAGTTCCGTTCTTGGCGGCCAGCCGCTGTCCGCGCGGGTGACCCTGACCAGCCCCGCGCCTGCGGGCGGCGCCCTGGTCAGCGTCACAAGCAATTCTCCGGCAATCACGGGGGGCGCCGTCACGGTTCCCGCCGGAGCGACCACGGCGACGGCTTTGCTCACCACGCACCCCGTCAGCGCCGCCGCTTCCGTGACATTGACGGCGGCCTGGAAATCCGTATCCCTCACGGGGAATGTCGCCGTTCAGCCGTCGTTCCAATCGATCGTCTTCGCCGCGGCTTCTGGTTATGGCGGGGCAAGCACGAGCCTCGGCGTCGCGCTCTACACGCCGGCGGGCCCGGGCGGGCTGACCGTAACGCTCTCCAGTTCGGATACAAAAATGATCCCGGCGGGAACCACTCTGACGATCCCCACCGGCTCCTACAGCGCCTGGATGCGCGTGACGCCCTCGGTTGTCGTGTCGGATACCGCGGTCACCGCCACGGCGGCGCTGGGATCGTTTACCAAGAGCGCGACCTACACAGTGAAAAAGAATCCGTAACTCCCATTCATTGTCCGCGTGTTTCGCCCTCAAGCCTTCCGAACGGAAGCGTTTGGGGGCGTTTTTTTTGCCGCGCGAAAACGTCCTTCCTACTTTCCGTAAGAATTTAGCAAGTGAGCCTTGACAGCGATGCGAGTATGCCATATGATGTGATGGGCTCCAGGTATCCGTATGCCTTTTTACGGATGGTTCACTCGTGGTCCGCAACGTTTTCTTTCTGGTTCCCATCGATTCACGCTTCGCGTCGCGGAAAGTTGTCCTGTTTTGAAGCTGCCGTACTTAGTTTTTATTGCGTTCTTCGGATTTTGCTCCGCGCCGGCTCCGGCGGCGCCCGTCGCCGGCGCTCCGCAATACCAATTGACGGATCTGGGCGTCACCCCTTTTATCGCCGACAATACCTCGCTCAGCATTGACGCCGACGGTTCGGTGGGGCTGTGGCGCGCGGACGCGGAGGGCGCGGCGCAGGCCGCGCTTTGGCGCAATGGAGCGACGGCGCTGTTTTTGCGAAACCCCGGCTATCGCAGCTCGGTCAGCCGCTCGCTGAGCGCCGGCGGGACGCTGGTCGTGGGATGGACAAGCACCTCCGGCAACTCCGTGGACAGTCTGGCGACGACCCGGGCGTTCTTCGCGCGGGGCGGGAAGCCGGTCGTGCTGGGAACGCTCGGCGGCCGAGACAGCCAGGCGTTTGGCGTCAACGCGAAAGGGCTCATCGTGGGAGCCGCGCAGACCAAGGCGCGGGAGCGTCACGCCTTCGTGTTGTCTTCCGGCGGCGTCATGCGCGATTTGGGGCTGCTGCCGGCCGGCCGCTCCAGCGCCGCCTACGCCGTGAACGCCGCCGGAGCGATTGTCGGCGCCGCCGATGCGCCGCTGGCCGGGGCGAAGATTTTCATGAACCACGCCGTGCTGTGGCGCGGCGGCAAAATGACGGATTTAGGGCTGCTGCCGGAGGGGCAGTGGGCCTACGCCACCGCAATTAATAGCCGTGGCGATATCGTGGGACTGGCCGGCGTCAAGGCCGACACGCGCGCCTTTTTGTATCGCGAGGGCCATATGATCGATCTCGGATCTCCCGGCGACGATCCCGTGAGCGCGCGAGCGATTGGCGACAATGGCGAGATTGTCGGAATGTTCGCGGTCAACGAGCGCATCCACCATGCGTTTCTTTGGAAGAACGGCGAGATCGCGGACCTCAATACATACCTGCCGAAAGGCTCGGGATGGACGCTGCTTCAGGGCGACGGCGTAAACGCGCGGGGCCAGATCGTGTGCCAGGCGCGCAGCGCGCAGGGCGAAATCCACGCGGTGCTGCTGACGCCCGTGCAATAAGAGCATTTTTATTCAGATATAATCAACGGCGAATTCTTTGGGATAATCGCAGGAGAATGGTGACATGGATCGACGACGACTTGCAGGTAGATTTTCCCAATTGGCGTTCGGCGCGGCCGCCGCGCTGGCGCTTGGCTCGGCTGCGTCTTTTGGCGCGCCCGTCACGGTGTGGACGCAGCACAATGACAACTCTCGCACCGGCCAGAACACGCAGGAGTCGGTGCTCAATGTCTCCAACGTCAATAAGAGCACGTTTGGAAAGCTTTTCAGCTATCCAGTCGACGATCAAGTTTACGCGCAGCCGCTTTACGTGCCGGGGCTGACCATGCCCGTTGACGGCAAAACACATAATGTGGTCTTCGTGGCCACCGTCAACAACTCGCTCTACGCATTTGACGCCGATAACCCCGCCGCCGACGGCGGACAGCCGCTCTGGAGCGTCAATTTCACTCCGGGGAGCTGCCGCCCGCCGATCAAGAGTGATATTGCCGGCTGGTACAACGACTTTGACAACAACATGGGTATCGTCGGCACCCCCGTGATCGATACGGCCTCGGGAACGCTTTATGTCGTCTCCCGCTGGACGGACGGCAGCGTCTTCAACCAGGATCTGCACGCGATCGATATCCATACCGGCGAAGAGCGGGCGAACAGCCCGCAGTCGATCGATGCGGAGTATGTCGCGGGCGCAGTCACGACTGGCTTTGACGCGCGCCTGCAGAACCAGCGCCCGGCGCTGCTGCTGCAAAACGGCGTCGTCTATATCGCGTGGGCGTCCCATGGCGACACCAGTCCTTACCATGGCTGGATTATCGGCTACAAGGCGTCGGATCTGTCTCAGGTCGCGGTCTGGAACTCCTCGCCGACCGGCGATATGTCGTCAATCTGGCAGTCTGGACAGGGCCTCACGACAGACGCCGCCGGCAATATCTATTTCATGACCGGCAACGGCACGTTCGATGGAACAACGAACTTCGGCGAAAGCGTGCTCAAGCTGACGCCGTCCACGTCCGGGGCTCTTACCTTTAAAGACTTCTTTGCTCCCTCCAACTGGGATACGCTGAACGCGTGGGACGCTGATCTGGGTTCGGCGGGCATCCTGGGCATTCCCGGAACCAAGCTGATCCTCGGCGGCGGCAAGGAAGGCAAGCTCTACCTGCTGAACACGGACAACCTGGGGAAGGTGAACAGTGTTGACAATGTCGTGCAGGAGTTTCAGGCGACCTCGCCGGCCGCCGGCCAGACCGGGCATATTCACGGGACGCCTGTCTATTGGCGCAATCCATCCGGTCAGTACATCTATGTTTGGGGCGAGAACGATTATCTGCGCCAGTATCAGTTCCTGAACGGCGTGGACGCCAACCACGGCTCGTTCAACACCTCCGCCATCGCGCACAGTCCATTCCGGGCGCCGCTGTACAACGGCGGAATGCCGGGCGGCTTCCTTTCGATTTCGTCGAACGGAAACGCCGCCAATTCAGGCATCGTCTGGGCGGCTACGCCCTACGACGACAACGCCAACCAGCAGACGGTCGCGGGAGTTCTTTCGGCGTTCGACGCCTCGAATGTCTCGCATGTGCTCTGGACCAGCAAGGACTTCCCATCGCGCGACGACATCGGCCGGTTCGCCAAGTTCGTTCCGCCCACGGTCACCAACGGCAAAGTCTATGTCCCGAGCTGGGGCGACGGCAATGGCGGTCCCTGCCAGTTGTGCGTCTACGGCCTGCTGCCCACGCCCGTGGGTGGCGCGGGACTGCGCGTCGATTACTACAACGATTCGCCGGACTCGTCTTACCCGCTGTCGGATCCGTTCAGCGGGACGCCGGTTCTGACCCGTGTCGATTCCACGGTGGACTTCAATTGGGGCGCTAACTCGCCGACCCCGATTGTTACCACCGATCATTTCTCGGCGCAATGGCGCGGCCGTGTTCTCGCGCCGACGACCGGCAATTACACCTTATACACCAACACCGACGACGGCGTGCGCCTCTGGGTCGGCGGCCAGCTGATGATCGATCAGTGGAACGACCAGGGGGCGACCGAGTACGCTACCCCGGTCATTTCCATGGTCGCCGGGCAGAAGTACGATATCGAAATGGATTATTTCGAGGATGTCGGCGACGCCGTCGCGCAATTGTCCTGGTCCGGTCCGAACATCGCCAAGCAGATCATTCCGCAGTCGCAGCTGTTTCTCCCGGCGACGCTGAAGACGATCGGGTTCAATGCGGTCTCTGGACCCGGCGGCGTGGCGGTGGGGGTGGGCGTGGCGCTGACTGATACGGCAAGCGCCGGCGGGACTTACGTGGCGATGTCCAGCTCGGACACCAGCGCGATTCCCCCCAACACGCTTCTGAAGATCCCCGCCGGCGCGACCAGCGCCTGGCTGGCCGTGACTCCCAAGCCGGTTACGTCCGACACCCAGATCACCGCGACTGCCTATGACGGCTATACAAGTAAGAGCGCAAGCTTCCTCGTCACCGCGCTGGCGCTCAAAACGCTGACAACCGCCTCCGTGGTTGGCGGGGAAAACCTCTCCGTGACGGCGACTCTGCAAGGGAAGGCTCCCGCCGGCGGCGCCACGATCCCGGTGAAAAGCAGCTCTCCAGCGATTGCCGGCGGATCGATCGTCATTCCCGCCGGATCGTCCAGCGGAACGGTGTCGCTTACGACGAATGTTGTCAAGACCGACACTGCGGTAACGCTCAGCGGAACCTACGGTGGCGCGACGATCACGACAAACGTCACACTCCGGGCCTCGTTCCAGTCGTTCAGCTTCGCAGCCCCCAGCGGCTACGGCGGCGTTCCCACATCGCTTGGCATAGGGCTCTATGGCCCCGCCGCCGCGGGCGGCGTCACCATCAAGCTCGCCAGCCCGGGTTCGACCCTGATTCCTGCGGGGACAACGGTGACGATCCCCGCCGGTTCTTCGGGCATCTGGTATAAAGTGACCCCGGCTCCGGTCAATACGGATACCGTGATTACCGCGACCGCAACTCTGGGAGCCTTAACTCGTCAAGCCTCCTATACCGTGAAGGCGGCGGTGCTGCACAGCATCACCGCCGGCGCTACCGTGCCTGGCGGAACTCCGCTCACCGTCCATGCTACTTTGCTGAGCCCCGCGCCGACCGGCGGCGTGTCAGTCTCGGTAACGAGCAATTCATTGTCGGTAACCGGCGGCTCAATCGTCATCCCTGCGGGAGCGCTCACGGCGCAGGCGACATTCGCAACAAAGCCGGTCGGCGCCGATACACCGGTGATATTGACTGGAACGTTCAACAGCGTCACGCAAACGGCGAATGTTACGGTTCAACCGGCGATCCAGAATGTCGCATTCAACGTTCCCAGCGGCAAAGGCGGGGTCGCGACGGCGTTAGGAGTGGTTCTCTATGGACCCGCTCCCACCGGCGGCGTGGCGGTGAAGATCTCCAGTCCGAACACTGGGCTGATCCCCGCAGGAGCCACGCTGACGATCCCCGCCGGTTCGTCCAGCGCCTGGTATAAAATCATCCCGCCGGTGGTCACCACGAATACGATCATCACCGGGACCGCAACCATCGGTTCCGCCAGCAAAAGCGCAACGTATACCGTGACGCCTCACTAAAAGAATGCGATCTCCCCGTCCCGCCTCTTTCTGAGAGGCGGGAAACCGGGGCCGCGTACGCCGTCGGGGCAGTGTCGTGGGACTGGCCGGCGTCAAGGTCAAATCCACACGGCGCCGCTGACGCTTTTGCAACAAGAGCATTTTTATTTGGATAAATCAACGACGAATTCTTCGGGATAATCACAGGAGAACGGTGATATGGATCGACGACGGCTTGCAGGTAGATTTTTCCAGTTGGCGTCCGGCGCGGCGGCCGCGCTGACACTCGGCGCCGCCGCGTCGGGATCTCCGGTAACGGTCTGGACGCAGCACAACGATAACGCGCGTACGGGGCAGAACACCCATGAAACGACGCTCAATGTCTCGAACGTCAACAAAAATACGTTCGGCAAACTCTTCAGCTATCCAGTCGACGATCAGATCTATACCCAGCCGCTCTATATGCCGGCGCTGACCATGCCCGTCGACGGCAAGGTTCATAACGTGGTCTATGTCGCCACGGTCAATAACTCCCTGTATGCGTTTGACGCCGACGATCCGACGGCGAATGGCGGCCAGCCGCTGTGGAGCCGAAACTTTACGCCGTCCGGGATGCGTCCCCCGATCAAGGGCGACATCGCCGGCTGGTACAACGACTTCGACAACAATATGGGCATCGTCGGCACCCCCGTCATCGACACCGCCGCCGGAGTGATGTATCTTGTTTCGCGCCACACGGACGGCAATGGGACCTTTGTCCAGCATCTCCACGCCATCAATATCCGCACCGGCGCGGAGCAGCCCAATAGCCCCGTCGTGATTGACGGATCGTTTACCGGCGGCGGAAACACCGTCACGTTCGACAACCGGCTGCAAAACCAGCGTCCGGCGCTGCTGCTCCAGAACGGCAATGTGTACATCGCGTGGGCGTCGCACGGCGACACCAGTCCCTACCACGGCTGGATCATCGGCTACCGAACCTCGGATCTGGCGAAGGTGACGGTCTGGAACACCACGCCCAGCGGCGATATGTCGTCGATCTGGCAGTCCGGCCAGGGATTGACGACGGACTCCGCCGGCAACATCTACTTCATGACCGGCAACGGCACCTTCGACGGCGTGAACAACTTCGGGGAAAGCGTCATCAAGATGTCGTCGCACCCCGATGGCTCGCTGACCTACACCGACTTCTTCGCGCCTTCAAACTGGGACACGCTGAACGCATGGGACGCCGACCTGGGCTCCGCCGGCGTTCTGGGCATCCCGGGAACCAAGCTGATTGTCTGCGGCGGCAAGGAAGGCAAGCTTTACCTGCTGAACACGGACAACCTGGGGCAGGTGAACAGCGTTGACAATGTCGTTCAGGAGTTTCAGGCGACCTCGCCGACGGCGGGGCAGTCCGGCCATATCCATGGCACGCCGATCTACTGGAAGACGGCCACGGGGCAGTATATTTACGTTTGGGGCGAGAACGACTACCTGCGCCAGTACCAATTTACGAACGGCGCGGACGCCAATCACGGCTCCTTCAATACATCGGCGACGTCGCACAGCCCGTTCCGAGCGCCGCTCTATAACGGCGGAATGCCCGGCGGCTTCCTTTCGATTTCATCGAACGGAAACGCCGCCAATACGGGCATTGTCTGGGCGGCTACGCCTTATGACGACAACGCCAACCAGCAGACAGTCGCGGGAATCCTCTCGGCGTTCGACGCTTCGGATGTCTCGCATGTGCTCTGGACCAGCAAGGACTTCCCGTCGCGCGACGACATCGGCCGGTTCGCGAAGTTCGTTCCGCCCACCGTCACCAACGGCAAAGTCTATATCCCGAGCTGGGGTGACAGAAACGGCGGGCCTTGCCAGCTGTTTATTTACGGCCTTGTGCCGCCGCCGGCGGCGGGGACCGGACTGCGCGCCGAGTATTTCAACGATCCGTCCAATAGCGCTTACCCGCTGACCAACCCGTTCACGAATCCTCCCGTCCTCACCCGGACCGATCCCACCGTGGACTTCGACTGGGGCAACGACTCGCCCAATCCCGTCGTCAATATCGACCAGTTCTCCGCGCGCTGGACCGGCGCGGTGGTTCCCCGGTATTCCGAAACGTACACATTCCATATGAACTCGGATAACGGCCGCCGGCTCTGGGTGAACGGCCAATTGGTCATTGATAAGTGGATCGACGACTGGGGGATCGATTACACCGGCCAGATCGCCCTGCAAGCCGGCAAGAAATATGACATCCGGATCGAATATTTTGAAGACGGCGGCGGCGCCAACGTGAACCTGCGCTGGGAAAGCCCCAGCCAGACCCTGCAAGTGATCCCGCAGTCGCAGTTGTTCCCGCCGGCGACGGCGCAGTCGATCGCCTTCAATACGCCCTCCGGCGACGGCGGCGTGGCGGTCGCGGTCGGCGTGACCATCGCCTCACCCGCGAAAGTCGGCGGCGTCCAGGTGGCGATGTCGAGCTCAGACGCCGGCGCGATCCCGCCCGGAACGATGCTGACCATTCCTGAGGGAGCGACCGGCGCCTGGCTGCGCGTTGTCCCCAGCGCGGTCGCCTCGAACACCGTGATTACGGCGACGGCGACCCTGGGGGGCGTCGCCAAGAGCGCGAACTTTACGGTGACGCCGCCCACGCTGCAAAGTCTGACGGCCTCCGCGACCACGGGCGGACAGCCCTTGATCGTCAAGGCGACGCTTCTGGGAGCGGCGCCGGCTGGCGGCGTTATGGTCCCGGTGGCGAGCAACTCCTCGGCCGTCATCGGCGGATCGGTCACCATTCCCGCCGGCGCGCAGTCCGCAACGGCGTCTCTCACCACGAAGGCGGTCTCGACCGACACTCCGGTCACGCTTACGGGAGCTTACGGCGGCGTGACGCAAACGGCGAATGTGACGCTGCTCGCCGGCTTCCAGTCGATCGCCTTTGCCGCGCCGAGCGGCTATGGCGGGGTGAGCACGAGCGTGGGCGTTTCTCTCTATGCGCCGGCGGGGCCGAATGGGGTGACGGTGAACCTGTCGAGCCCCGGATCCACGCTGTTCCCGGCGGGAACGACATTGACGATCCCTGCGGGATCCTATGGCGCCTGGGTCCGCTGTACGCCCGCCGCTGTCTCGAACGACACTGTCATCACCGCGACCGCGTCTCGCGGATCGGCGGTGCGAAGCGCGACGTATCTGGTGAAGGCGCCCGTGCTCAAAAGCCTGACGGCGAATTCCACGGTTGCCGCCGGCCTCCCGCTGACCGTACGGGTCACGCTGCAAAGCCCCGCTCCGGGCGGCGGCGTGACGATCCCCGTCACCAGCAATTCGCCGGCGATTGCGGGAAGCGGCGTATCGATTCCCGGCGGCGGCATGACGGGATCGATTAACCTCAACACCAGTTCGGTCTCCGCCAATACGCCGGTCGTACTGACGGCGACCTACCGCTCGGCGACACAAACGGCGAATGTCACCGTGCAGCCGGCGTTCCAGACGATCGCCTTCGCGTCGCCCAGCGGTTACGGCGGCGTCGCGACGAGCGTGGGCGTTTCGCTTTACGCTCCGGCGGGACCGGGCGGACTGACGATCGCTCTGTCCAGCCCCGGCTCCAGTCTCATCCCGTCCGGCGCCACGCTCACGATCCCCGCCGGCTCCTACGGCGCCTGGTATCGGGTCACGCCGTCCGTGGTCGCTTCCGATACGGTCGTCACCGCGACCGCGACGCTGGGCTCCATGAGCAAGAGCGCGAATTACACGGTGAAGGCCCGCTGATCCGTCCGTTCGCTTCCCGATCTCTTCCCAGGAATGAGGCCCCCAAACCTCATTCCTGGGAAGGATATGTCCGTCCCCGCTCCCCCACATACTCCGATTGCGGCCGAATAATGCGTCCGGTGCGGCGCTGCTCGAAGCAGTGCGCGAGCCAGCCGGCGGCGCGTCCGGCGGCGAAGGTCGGCGTGAAAAGCCGTGTCGGCATGCCCAGTCCGTGCAGCAGCAGCGCGGTGTAGAATTCGACATTGGTTTGCAGGCGCCGGCCGGGCTTGTACTCCTCCAGCAGACGCAGCACGGTTTGTTCGACCTCCAGCGCGATGCGGTAAAGCGCGCGGTCGCCATCGCTCTGAAACAGGCGCTCGGCGGCGGACGCGAGCACATCAGCGCGCGGATCGCGCACTTTGTAGATCCGATGCCCAAACCCCATCATCCGCTCGCCGCGCTCCAGCTTTTCACGCAGGATCGGCTCGGCCCGCTCCGGAGATCCGATTTCAAAGACCATGTCCAGCGCCGGACCGGGCGCGCCGCCGTGCAGCGGCCCCTTCAGCGCGCCGACCGCTCCGGTCACCGCCGAGACAAGGTCGGACCCGGTGGCCGCAATCACGCGCGCGGTAAACGTGCTGGCGTTGAGCCCATGGTCGGCGACGGCGTTCCAGTAAGTTTCCAGCGCGCGGACACGCTCCGGCGACGCCGGAGCGCCCGTGAGGCAGTAGAGATAATTCGCCGCATGCCCCAGGTCGGGGCGCGGCGCGATCGGCTCGTGTCCCTGGGACAGCCGTTCGTAAGCGGCGGCGATCACGGGAAAGCGCGCGATCACCGTGCGCGCCTGGTCCTCGTCGTCGGCGGGCGCATCCAGACTGAGCGTCGCCGCCGCCATGCGCAGAGCGTCCATCGGATCGGATTGCCGGGCGGCGGCGGCTCGCAGCAGATCCAGCGCGATCGAGGGCAAGGCGCGGCGCTCGGCGAGATCGCGCGCGAATGCATCGCGCTCTGGCGCGGTGGGAAGCGCATCGCGCCAGAGCAGCCAGATCATCTCCTCCGCCGTCGCGCGGCCGGCGATTTCCTCCAGCGCAAACCCCGCGATCGTCAGCCGCCCCGCTTCGCCATCCACATCGCTGATCCGGGTGCGCGCCGCGACGACGCCTTCCAGTCCTTCGGCGACCGTTTGTGTTGTCTCTCTCATCGGATGTTCGACCTCCCAGCAGGAATGATTCGTGTTCATGGCTAATATGCATGAGTTCAATACACATTGTCAATATTGATTTGCGAATCGATCTATTGTGAGGGATGGATGCCGTCGAAAGATTTCCTGACCGCCGCCGAAGCCGCCGCCGCTCTGGGGGTAAGTGTCCCAACACTGTATTCTTATGTCAGCCGGGGTATGCTGCGTTCAGAAGAAGAGGATGGCGCGAGGCGCTCCCGCCGGTATCCGGCGGCGGACGTGCTGCGTCTGCGCCAGCGCCGGGAGATGCGTCACGACCCGGATCAAGGCGTGAGCGACGCGCTGCACTGGGGTCTGCCGGTGCTGGAGTCGGCCCTGACGCTCGTCGAAGGCGGGCGCTGCTATTACCGGGGGCGTGAGGTCGCCGCGCTGGCGCGCGAGTGTTCTCTGGAGAGCGTCGCCGCCCTGTTCTGGACGGGCGACGGTGCGGCCGAAACGGAGCTGTTCGGATTCCCAAAGACGGCGCTGCCGTCGAGCTTCACGGCGCTGCGCGGCGCGATGCCCCGCGCCGCGCCGACGGAGCTGTTTCTTGGCCTTCTCCCGGCGGCGGGCGCGGAGGATGCGGCGGCGTGGGACCTGCGTCCGGCGCAGGTGGCGCGAACGGGAGCCAGGATCGTTTCGCTGATGGCGGCGCTGGCGGCGGGGCGCGATACGCTGGGCGGGGAGGGGATCGCTCGCACGCTCGCCCAGGCGTGGGGATTGCCCCCGGAGGCGGAGACGCGGCTTGGCGCCGCCATGGTGTTATGCGTCGATCATGAGCTGAGCGTGTCGTCGTTCACCGCGCGCTGCGTGGCGTCGGCGGGCGCGACGGCGTATCACGCCGTTCTCGGCGGGCTCGCGGCCTTTCAGGGGACAAAACACGGCGGCGCGACGCGCCGGGTGGAGGCGCTGCTGCGCGAGTGCGCGGCGCCGGAGCAAGCGCGGGAGATGCTGGCGGCCCGGCTCCGGCGCGGCGAAGCCATCCCGGGCTTCGGCCACCATCTTTACCCGGAGGGCGACCCGCGCGGCCGATTGCTGCTGGAGATGGCGAAAGAAGCCGCGCCGGGATCGAGCGCCAACGCGCTCGTCGACGCCGTCGTGCAGGAAGCGCGCGCCATGCTTGGCGAACATCCCACCATCGATCTCGGCCTGGTCGCGCTTTGCGGCGCGCTGGGCCTGCCGCCCGGCTCCGCGCTCACGCTGTTTGAATTGGGCCGATCCGTCGGCTGGATCGGCCATGCGATCGAAGAATACCAAACGGACAAACTGATCCGCCCGCGCGCCCGGTATCACGGGCCGCGTCCGGAATCCCGAGAATCTCAGGAGACACAATGACATACAAAGAAGCCGACGCGCTGGCGCTCGACTGGATCGACGGCTGGAACGCGCACGATCTGGACCGGATACTCGCCCACTACGCCGAAGACGTGGTCTACGCCTCGCCATTAGCGGTCCAGATACTCAACGATCCAACAGGGGAGATGCGCGGCAAAGCCGCCGTGCGCGACTACTTCACCCGCGCACTCGCCGCGTTTCCCGATCTGCATTTTGAACTTTATCACGCCTTCGCCGGCGTGAACAGTCTGGTGATTTCTTACAAAAGCGTGCGGGATCTGATAGCGGCGGAGTACTTTGAAATCGGGGATGACGGCAAATTCACGCGCGTGCAATGCCACTATCGGGAAAGCGCGTGAGGCGCCCAGGGGAAGCCGATGAATGACATGCGCTTTGCGTCCGTCGAACCCTAACGGGCGATGGAGAACCAGCACGTTCGCGGGTGGATGGACGCAGACGGCGCGGCTCCTGTTTGAATCGCTGCGTCCGGGAACTCGATGTACTCTTTTCCGAGCAGGTTCGTGGCGGAGATCCCCAGGCGCCAACCGTCCGCGCCGGAACCCACGCGCAGCGATGCGGCGGCGTCGATGCTGGTGTGTCCGCCCATCCGGCCGCTTTTGCTGGCGGCGGCGTCATAATCCATCGCGCCGACGATATGCGCCATCAAAGCCCCGTTCCAGCGTCCCGGTCCTCCCAGGACAATCCCGATATTGCCTTTGTGTTTGGGCGCGAAGTAGATCGGCATCCCGTTGTCGCGATGAATGTCCTGATAGGAGTAATTGAGCAGCGCCTTGACGCCCGGTCCAATGGCGATTTCCGTTTCCAGCTCCGCGCCCTGCGCGTGCGCGCCGCCGCCGTTTCGGGTCTCCACCAGGACGGGGATGACCGCGGGCAGGCCCGGGGCCGGCGACGCGTATTGCGTGACCTGGTATTCCAGCAGGCGGGAGATGTCGTAATGGAATACGCTCAGGCCGGCGAACCCGCCGTGCTTCAGATCGATCCGATATCCCGCTTCCAAATTGGTGAGCTCTTCGGGCTTGGAATTGGGATTTCCAAGCGTGCGCAGCGACAGCTCCGGCGTGGTGGGGAACGACACGTCCAGATACATCTCCAGCAGGGTTGGCGCGCGGAACGCGGAGCCGTAAGAAATTCGCGCTGTCTGGGTGGGCGTAAGATGGCGCACCAGACTCAGCCGCGGCGAAAGATTGGTTCCGTAGCTGGAGTTGGTGTCGACGCGCAGGCCGCCGAACAGCGTCGTTTGGGACGCAAGCTGGTATTCGTCCTGAACGTACAGCGCCCAGAGATTCTGCCCATGGCCGGATGCGCCCAAAATGGACGAATTGGATTGGATCCGCCGCAGATCTGCGCCGTAAACGAAGCTGTGATGCGCGCCGATCTGCCGCTGCTGCTGCGCCTCCAGATCGTATGTTTCATCGCGTCCCGCTCCGGATCCATCGATGTGCGATCCGTTGAAGAACCCGCGTATGGAATAGGGAGCCGCTCCATCGTTACGGTAACTCGCGCTCAAAAATCCGGAGCGCCAGCGTCCATACGATTCACTGAAGTAAGGGGTGGATAGCTCGGTTTTCCCATCGGTCAGCCCGCCCGTGAATCGCCATGTCCCCAGGCCGTGGCCGCGCTGCACGTCGAAGTTGGCGGTCGCGAGCGCATGGTCGTCGCGCTGATAGCCGGAATTGCCCGCATTATATCCGGCGGTTCGCCGGTACGCCGCGCCGACGGTGATTCCATCGCCTGCGTTCACAAGAGCCTCGGAGAACAGGCTGTTCTGCTCGCCTGCCGCCTGCCGTGTCTGTGTCTTCACTTTATCCGGCGTCTGCGTGATAATGTTGATGACGCCCGCCAGGGCGTTGGCGCCGTAAAGCGTCGCGCCCGGTCCTCGCACGATCTCGATCCGGTCGATCTGCGAGATCAGGATCGGCTGCATATTCCAGAAGACGCCGCCGAAAGAGTCCTGGTAGATCGAGCGCCCGTCCACCATGACGAGGATCTTGTTCGAGAAGATATTATTGGTCCCGCGCAGGGAAATATCCGTATTGGAGCGATTGAGTTCGATTACGTCGACGCCCGGCGCGCCGCGCAGCAGCTCGGGAAGCGTGGTCGCTTCAGACGCCTGGATCTGGTCGCGCGTGATGACCGTGACGGCCGAGGGAGTGTCGGAAATGCGCTGCGCCTTCTTGGAGGCCGTGAAGACCATCGGCTCGTCGCTCAGGAGCAGCTCTGCGGACGACGAGTCCCGGCTCTGGGCGTGCGCCGGCAGAACAATGGCGGCGAAGGCGCAGCACGATGCGCAGAGGAGCGCGGCGCGGCGAATGAAACTCGCGATGATAAACTTCATACTGCCAGTATTATTGGCGGTATGAAGCGAAAAACAGAGGGCGAAGTAAGCGAGGGGCGCGCAGTTACGGGGATACTTGAGGCGTGTTGACCGTCGCCGTGACGAAGATCACTTGTTTCCATGGCTCATGAACGCGCGCCTGCGCGCCCGCGCCGGAGCGCCATTTGGTGCTCGTATCGCCATCGATCAACGTCGTCCGCCCATCGCGGAAGGTCGCGGTCGTTAGAACGATATCCTGAAGCGGCTTTTCCTTTTCGGGCGTCTGCGCGGTGTCGATCTTGGCAAGCTTTAAGTGTACGGACAGCGATCCGTCGCCGAGAAAGCGCGGCGTGGCTTCCGTCGTGTAAATCGTCTGCAAAAACACATGCTGCGCTTTGCCCTCATAGATCACGGTGCCATGGCCCATGGCTTTGGTCTCCGCCCGCCCGGTTTGCCCGTCGGACGTCGTGACTTCCGCTCCCTTCACATCGGTCCCGCCGGCGTCCATGAGCGCCGCCATTAGCTGCGCATCGTGGTCTTTGCCTTTAGGGACTCGATTCCAGGCCGTGTTAAACTCCACGCTCCCGATGTTGACATAATCAACCACAACCGTCACCGTTTTCGGGGACTTCTTCACCGCCTGCGGCCTGGGAGCCGCGAGACCGGCGGCCAATATCAATACTTCATATAGCATTCGAGGGTTAAATCCAAAGTTCGTGTTATTGCTTGTTAATTGTTCACCGGTGTCGTAACGGTTTCCTTCACAATTCGGGAGCGGGAAGCCAAGTATAATGGGATATGACCACCACCCAATCCCGGATTCGCAGTCACATCGCCAACCTGGGCAATGCAAATAACGAAGTCGCGCAGCGTGCGGAGCGGCTTTTGATCCGTCATTATGGCGCGCGGGCGCTGGGGCTCTTGATCGACGCCTGCAAAAGTCCCAATCCCAGTGTGCGCTTTCGAGCCGTCTGGGTGCTTGGGTATACGCGTGCCCCAGGAGCCTTTGAGGCGATCATGGAGTTGACGAATGATTTGGCGGGAACTGTGCGGTACGACGCAGTGATGGCGCTGGGAGTTCTCGGCGACGCCCGCGCGATCCCGCCGCTTCTTGCGCTCGCGGCTCAAGACGCCGACGAGATCCAGATCCCCTCGGCGGCCTTTAGCGCGTTGATGCGCCTGAACGAATTGGCGCTGCCCGCCCTGCAAACGGCGTCCCAATCCGATCCTGACGACCGTATTCGCCGCGCCGCGACGGAGATTTTAGCGCATATCGCCGAAGTGGCGGAGATTTATCACACGATTCCCTATCCACGCGCCTTGTAGAAGATGAACCCCGCCACCGCCGCCACGGCGATCATCGCGGCAAGCTCCCCCGCCGGGAACTGCGCGTTCATGGTGTGGACGATGGTTCCATCGGGGAGCGTCTGCGTCGCGCCGTTTTGCAGGTTCATGCGCCACGGGAAGCGCGTCACGCCAAAGCACGCCGCGACGCCGACGACTAAGGCGGCGATCTGTTTCTTGTTCATGCGTGGGTTATACCCGCCGATCGTGACTTTCCCTAAAACTCCGCGTTCGCCGCGGTTTCCCATTGGAAGGGGCCTCGGACGGCGCCGTCGGGGTCGATGACGCAGTAGGCGCAGTGCTGCGTGTGGCCGGACCAGTCACCGGTGTTGACGTAGACTTGGCCGCCTCGGAAGACGTAGCGGTCAGGGTGGTGGGTGTGGCCGACGACGATGGTCTGGATGTTCTTCTGGCCCTCGCGATGGAACTCCCGGAAGGTTCGGCGCGCGGCCTGGCGGTAGCGCAGGAGGGTGAGTTTGGCGTCAAGTCCGCTTGCCATGCCGGCGAAGTGGTTGGCGCTTGTCCCGCGCGGCGAAGCGGGCAGCAGGTGTTCGTCCGGCACGATCGTCTGTTTGCCCATCCCGATCTTGCCGCCGCGCTGCATTCCCGAGACCAGCTGCGCCTCGCGCCGCTTGTGCCCGAAGCGCAGAATGTCCATCATGGCGTAGCGCATGTAAAGCCACAGGAAGGGATCCCAGTGGTGGCCGTGTTCGATGTAAGTCCAGTACGGGTAGTCCGCGCCTTCGGCGTCGGTGCAGAGCAGGATCGAGGGGTTCCACGCGGCTTGAAAGCCGGGCAGATAGTCCGGCATGTCCGGCTGGACATAGCGCAGGCCGCTGACGCCGATATCGTGGTTGCCGGTTTGGAAGATCGCCCGGCGGACCGGCGCTTGGCCGGGTTCGGGCTGCGTGAGATGGAGCAGGGGTTTCAGAAGGGCGTCGTATTGCTTGAGCAGCACGCCCTGCTCGTTCGCGAGCGATTCGCTCAGGCGCAGCATCAGCGATTCGGGCTTGTTGTCGTTGGGGTGCAGCGGCGCGTCCATCAGATCGCCGTTCAGATAAAAGCTGTCGATGCGCGGGTTCGACTTAACCGTGGCGAGCAGGTCCAGGAAGCGCGTCTGCCGCTCCGAGACGGGGCCGCTTTTGGCGTAGTCCCAGGTGTCGATATGCAGATCCGAGACGATCACGCCCAGGGGGCCGGAGGCGGGCGCGGCCGGGATCGCGGCCGGCTGCGGCGGGTCCCAGAACCGCTCCATCAGCCACTCCTGCGCCGGTCCCGCGAAGTATACCCACGCCGTTCCCAGCGCGACCGCGACGGCGAAGCCGCACAGCGCGCCGAACCCGTAGATCACCACGGAGAAAAAGTGCTCGGCGCCCACGCGCCACGGTCCGGTCAGCAGACGCCAGACCAGGGCTAAGACGGCGATGTATGCGACAAGAGGGCCGAGGCGGCGCGAAAGGCGCGCCATGGGCGAAGAGGATGAGGATGATGGAGACAGGATGCTACCCTCCCGCGATATCGTTCTTGGTCTGGTCGAACAGGCCGACGATGATGTTGAGAATTGTCCCGCCGATCACGATTCCGATCCCGATGGTCAGGCCGACGACCGCGCCCTGACGGAACAGAGAGATGCTTTCCCGGTAGAAATAACCCACGACCGTCACGAGCAAAAGCGCGGCGGCGATCCCGGTCACAAGCCCGCGCTTCGCGGCGCGCCCGATGAGGGCGGCGGTTTCACGATCCATTGGCGCCTCCGATTGCTGCAAGGAAGATGGCGTCATTATAGCGGACAAGCTCACAGGCGTCAATGGAAAATCCGTTCGAGCGCGCAGAAATTGTTATCAATAATTAACCTGGAAGCGCGTAAAAATAGGAATTCTTGGCAAGACTGGCTTGATTGTCCGATTCCGCTCGGCTCCGAAAATTCGATCTGCGGGATTGGACGGAAGGTAAATTGCTCATGAGAACGCCCTCCCTGCTTGTTTCGTCCCTGCTGCTCGCGGCTGCTGTTTCCTCCGCATCCGCCGCCAATTTGGGCGTCGCCGGCGACTATAATCTCTTCGCGCTGGGCAGCGCCAGCCTTTACAATTCTCAAACACAGGGGCGAATAGCCGCCTATACCGACCTTAAGCTGGTAAATTACGGCGCCGGGACCGCTCTGGCGGACGATGCCGCGTATCCCTCGACACTTGTCGCCGGCGAGCATATCACCGGCGTCAATGGATCTATTCTTCATGGGGGCGTTTCCGCCGGCGGAAACGTCACCTTCACGCGCATTGCAATGCCGGCGGGGCAGGTCAACGCCGGCGGCAGAATTGTGTTGAATAGCTGCTACACTCCCGGCGGCGTGTACCATGCGCCTGAGATCCCGTTTAACTTCGACAAAGTGCGGCAGTCGTGCCTGGGGACATCCGCGCGGCTTGGCGCGCTCGGAGCAAACGGCGTTCTTCATAACGCCGGCGGCGTTCTTACGCTGACAGGAACGAAGCCGGGATTGAATGTTTTCCGCCTCAGCTCTGCTGTTCTTGCGCGGACGAACGTTTTGGATATCTCGGCTCCGCCCGGCGCCACGGTGGTGGTGAATGTCGATGGCCGTATCGATCGCCTGGCGGCCTTGGACATGAAACTGCACGGCGTCGATTCCGCGCATGTGCTGCTGAACTTTCCCAAGGCGAGCGCGCTCGCCATTGGGCGCATCGATGTGGAAGGAAGCGTTCTCGCCCCCAACGCCGATGTCAGCTTCTCGAACGGTGATATCGACGGCACGCTGATCGGAGATAATCTGCGCGGTAATGGTTTCGGCCGGCTCAACACGTTCCAGGGATCGCTCCCCGCCCCGACTCCCGAGCCGGGAACACTCCTCACCCTGCTGCTCGGCGGCGCAGCGGTTTTCGGGATGATCGGCCGGCGGCGATTGGCTCGCTCTGCTTGAAGCCAAGTAAGCCTAAATTCACAGAGCCGGCCGCGAACCGAAACCGGGTGATGGCGCGTTCATGACTCTCATGGACACACCTATCACCCGTCACTCGCCGCCCTCCCACCGCCGTAAGATCTTTCTCGGAACGGTGATCGTGTTCGGCTGCCTTGCCGTGGCCGCCGTTCTTGTCGTCGCCAATCTGGAGGCCGATCCACGCATCTCCATTCCGACCCCCGTACTTCCCTCGCCGAACGCCTACGACGACTACGCCCGCGCCACGGCGCTGATCAAAGATCCGGATAAGATTGACGACTGGGCAAAACAAAACGCTGGGAAGACGACCCTGACGCCGACTGAGGCGCAGCAGCAAATCCTGCGCGACAACGCGCTGGCGCTCGCGGCGTTTCAGGAGGGCCTGGCGCATTCATACCTTACTCCTCCCATCCGGTCCTTCAAAACGGAATATTCGGGTTTGGCCCTGGACCGGCGCTTCGCGCGTCTGCTATTGCTTGACGCGCGGATGCAGGCGGCCCAGGGCGATTGGGGCGCGTCGGCGCGGATCAGCCTGGACGGCTTGAAGCTGGGGAGTGACCTTCCGCGCGGCGCTCCGATGCTCCCTCTGCTTGTGGGGATTGCCGTGAACGCCATTTCCCGAAGGCCGCTGCGGACTGCTATTGGCCATCTGAGCCTTCCAGAAACGCGGGCCGCCTTAGCTCGCCTGCAAGCGATCGACGCCAATTCGACGCCGCTCGCGCAAACGTTCCGAGAGGAGAAATGGACAGGGCAGGCGGGTCTGATGGAAACCTACCGCCAGAAGAATTGGCGCACGCAGTTTTTCACTCTTGCCGGCGGCGGCGATGAGGGGGAGCAGAAGCCGCCCTTGGCCGCCCGGATGTCCGCATACTTAACGAGCAAACGCCGTATCATGGACGATTACACATATTACATGGATTCCATCGTCGCCGATGTCGACGCCCGCCGGCCGATCGGGCCTTTGTCTCCCGCGCACAGCGACCTTTATCTAGAGATCCTGGCGCCCGTATTCTCCAGCGTGGACATCAAATACAACCAGGATCGCACGCAAAACGCCTTTCTCGAAGTCGAGCTCGCCTTGCGCGCCTACCAATTGCAGCATCACGCCTATCCCGAAAGCCTCGCAGCTTTGACTCCAACCCTGATCCCAAACGTCCCCGCCGATCCGTTTGCGCCGACCCATTCGCTGAATTACCGAAAGGAAGGCGCTTCCTACCGGCTCTACAGCGTTGGTCCCGACGGCGTGGACGACGGCGGCAAAGCGATTGAAGATCCCACACGGTCGGATGAACACTTCCGACATATCGTTCAGGCCGACAGCAAAGGCGACATCGTTGCGGGCGTGAATCTTTGAGGATCCACGCCCGTCGCTTGCCCGGCTATTCCCAGCAGCTGACTTCGATTAAGACGCCGCCGAGCGCTTCGAGATAGAACCCGAAGCTTCCATGGACGGGGCCAGGCTCGCGCGGCGCAAAGCCTCCGGTCTGGAGCTTATGATAGAGCTTCCAGACATGCGCCTGATCCGGCTGGAAGAATCCAACATGGAAGCCTTTGGGATAGACCGGCTTCTCGCTGGTCAGCCTGCTGACGGTGAGGACAAAGTTACCCTCGTCGATCATGACCGTAAGCGGCGGCCGATCCTTCTCCTCCAGCACGCGAAAATCAAAGTACGTTTCGAAGAAGTTTTTGGCCTCGGTCACATCGCGGACCGAGAGGTTCAGGTGATTGAGTGTCATCATGGCTCCTTTGATTGAGTGTCATCATGGCTCCTTGGGTATAGGAAACGATGAGGAACTTCGGCGTCAGACGTCCATGGAAATAATGTCCACGCATGCTCGGCGCCAGTCCCTCAGTCGACGGCGGCAGACGTGAAAACGCCTGCGCGATCGCTGTGGGTACTCACGCTTGCGCATGGAACAAAGACCTCTCGGGAGATCGAGAGGATGACTGGGGCTTACCAAGCCAGTCCACCTTTTTCAGCAGGGTTAGAATACTCTCAATCGATTCCTTCTGTCAATTGACAAATAGGATTTTCATTGATATACTGGTTTTCACCACGTGGTGAAAATATGATTGATAATGAAAATTATATGCGTGAAGTCGATGTCATTCCAGACGCTGCTTCCGCCTTGCAAAAATGCCTTCTGCAAATTGCGGAAGGACAGGTGGAATATCAGATATCCCCTAGACTTCCATCTGGATCGCGTCCTGATATTGTCGCATCGTTTATTCACGATCGGCGTATTACCGTAATTGGCGAAGTGAAAAAGAGCGGCGAGCCGAAATATGCGCGCGAGGCGTTTTATCAGCTTGAGCGCTATCATAGGGACATGCCGGAAGCTCAGACTGCATTTATCGCTCCTTATATCTCTCCGCAAACGGCGCGCCTTTGCCGGGACGAGAAGATCAGCTATATGGATCTTGCCGGTAACTGCCATTTCTCATTTCCTGGCGTTTACATTCATGTCGAAGGACAGACAAACCCTTTTGCACATTCGCGCTCGTTAAAATCGCTATATCAGCCGAAGGCGGAGAGGGTGCTGCGAGCTCTTCTGCATCATCATCCGAAGACCTGGAGACTACAGCGGTTAGCGGATGAAGTATCAGTAAGTATTGGCCAGACGCATAAGGTTAAGAGCTTTTTGATGGAGAAAGAATGGCTTGAGGAAACTTCCGGCGGTGTGATACTGTCGCGTCCGAAGGATCTTCTTCGCGATTGGGCCTCACATTATCGCCTCAATAAGCATTCTCACATATTGAGGCATACCTTATCTGCTCTCAACTCATTTGAAAGGGACTTTACCAAGATTTGCCGTCAGAACGAAATCTCCGGCGCCGTCACTTCGCTCGCTGCGGCTTCCCACTATGCTCCTCACGCCTCTTATCAGCGTGTGACGGCCTTTGCTTTGGGAGATCTGACCGTCCTCGATTCTGCTTTGGAGCTTGAACCTGTGGAGTCTGGAGCGAATATCGCGCTTCTTATCCCTTATGACGAGGGCGTGTTTTATGGAGCGCGCGATGTTGACGGGGTGAAAATTACTTCACCGATACAAACTTATCTCGATCTTCAGGGCTTGGGCGGGCGCGCGGATGAGGCGGCGGAAATTCTTTACGAGCGGGAGATTGTCAATCGATGGTGAACACACGTTCTGACTATGAGCCGGAAGCTATCCAAGCAGCTAAGCGTGTGCTATTGGAGATTGCATCTGTTTTTGAGAATGAACTCGATCATATCGTATTTGTCGGCGGGACAGCATGCTCATTACTGTTTTCACAGGATATAGAACCCCATGAGGGGACGATCGATGTTGATATGGCCTTAGATCCAGAGGCTTTAGCAGATTACGAGGATGATACGCTAGAGGAAAAGTTAATCTACGCAAATTACCAGCAGGTCGAAGGAAAGAAATTCCGATGGGATCGTCGTGTTCGCATCGATGGGCGTGTCATTTCGGTGATGGTCGAATTTCTCTCCGGAGAATATGATGGCGCTCGACGCTACTCAGAGGCTCGATCCGTTTAGGGGATATACGCGAGTGTACTGCGTGGCATGGATATTGCGTTTATTGACCCGCGTAAAGTGAAGATCAGAGGACAGCTTCCCAGTGGCGCTTTGCATGAGGCCGATATCCAGGTTTGCTCTCCCGTCAGCTTGCTGGCGATGAAAGGCATTTCGATTCATGACAGGATTAAGGGCGCTGATAAAGACGCTGTAGACATTGACTATATACTGCGCCGCTATCCTGATGGTCTTACAGCGCTAGGGCGTGTGTTTAAGATGGATGCTTACTCTTCGGATGGACTGGTGCGGGAAGGACTTCAAGGTGTTGCGAAAGCATTTGAAACGTTGGAATCGATTGGCCCTGTGTCAGTGGCTTCACCAGATAGATATCCTAACTCCGAGGAGCGAGCGATTGTTCAGCAAGGAGCTTTTCTGCGGGCGCAGAGATTTCTTCGGTTGCTCAATTCATAGGCGTCGGCGCGCCTGTGAATTGAGCGCTTAACCTAATTCGCCCGTTTGTGCGACAGGAGCCAGGGGAGCAGGCCGGGCTCGGCGTAGGCGTTGTCCCAGCTGTTGTGGCCGACGCCGGGGTATTCGCTGTAGCGGATATCGGCCTTGCGGGCGAGCAGGCTGGCGACGATCTGGCGTGATTCGGAGACGGGGACGGTCGGGTCGGCTTCGCCGTGGAAGTCCCAGATCGGGATGGCGGGGAGCGACTGAGCCAGCGCGGCATACGGGTCCTTTTCGGAAGCGGTGGTTTCCTCGGGGGCCGCGCCGACCCAGGCGGGGAAGACGACGCCGCCGCAGACCGGCGCGATGGCGGCCCAGCGGCTGGGGAATTTGCGCGCCATCTCCCATGAGCCGTAGCCGCCCAGGGATAAGCCCGTCAGATACACGCGGCGGGTATCGCCGTGAAACTCCGCGATGCACTGATCGAGCATCTTGAGCGTCAGCTCCTCGACCGCCGGCTGCGTCCAGCGCGTTTCCGGCTGCAATTGGGGACAGACGACAACGGCGGGAAAGTTGTCCACATCCTGCGCGATCAGCAGGCGCACGCCGTTCTTGGTCTGCTGCGCGCCGTCGGTCCCGCGCTCGCCGATGCCGTGCAGAAAGAGAATAACCGGCGGATTCGTTTTCCTGCTGAGATGCTTTGGAATAAAGACCTGAAACTTATAAGTGTTCGCGCCCATCGTGAGCGTGCGGCTGGCGAAAGGCACTTGATCGGGCGCCGCTGAGGCCGCGTGCGCCGATGGGGCCGCCTGGGCGGCGAGTGCGAGAACAACGATCGGCGCGAAGAGAAACGTTCGGACAAAACGACGGATCTTCATGGGCAAGTGACGTGCTCCCTCGCAGAATGTGATTGGCGCCGCTTTGGACAGTACGGCTGCTGCTGCTTTTTCATTATACGCTCTTGACCGCGGCTATTCTCCGGTCTTAGACGCCAGCAATTTTAGGCGCCGCCGCGCGGCGGGGATATCCACGGCGAAGCCCTGCGTGAGCTCGCTGGAAAATTCTTCCGTCAGCACTGAGAGCGAGGCGAGGGGATTCGGCGCGTTCATGTTTTTGGCGGCGTCCGGAGTTAACAAGGGGCTTGGCGTCGGCGCCGTGTGTGGACGAGCGGGAGCGGCGCCGATCGCTCGCAGGGTTTCGGCGGTGATTTGGGCAAAGTTCCAGCGGGTGGCGACGCCGCCCCGGCTGAGAAACAGCGAATCCGGCGCGTCTTTGAGCACGCCGCAGTCATGCAGATCGCGAAGACATTCGTAGGCGCGGTCCGATTTCGGGACATCGGTAAACGCCTTGGGCGTCTTATCGACGGCCGGCGCGATCCCCGGCGTGCGGACTAACTCGTCCACGACGCAGTAGCAGCGATATATTTTCGCCGGCTGAGCGATCCAAGAAAACCTCGGAGGATGGGCGTCGACTTCGAACGGGCCGAAGATTTCCAGCTTCATTCGGCGCACGTCATTGATCCCGCTGAGACCGTTGAACCATCCCCATGTGCCCTTGACCACCATGAGGCCGCCCTCATTGCTCCACGTTCCCGTGATCTCCCGCCCGCTCATGCTCAGAGGAACGGAATGGAATGCGCCGCCGCGCTGGAAGACATAGCCTGAGCTGCCATCGGTGAATACGAATTGGCCCTCCGCCTGGATAATCTCCCCGGCGGATTGATACTGTGTGGGAGCGACGATTTTGCGCGCCGTAACGGCAAGCAGGGCGCAGGCGGCGATGGCGTACATGGAGGCGTTATCCTTTCGCGACGACGATTTGAAACGATCCGGCGTATACTCACGGTAATAATACCAGCAGCGCGTCGCCGTCCATGAAAAACACCCTGGGCTCGGTCTCAATAATATGATGAAGCTCGCCATTAACTATTCGTCCGCCGCCGACGGTCTGGCTCGCGACGGTCTCCTGCCGGTCGATCTTTTCAAATGCCCGTCGCCGTTCGATACGGACGTGTCGGTGCATATGCCGGATCTGCTGGAGCGAGCGCGCGGGACGCGCCCGGTTTACGTCCATTTCCCGCTGTTCGCTGGAAACGGCAGTTTGCGCGATGTCGATTGGGATGGGATCGAGTCGGTCCTTGCGGAGACCGCGACGCCCTATGTGAACCTTCATTTGGAAACGAGGTCCGCCGATTTCCCCGGCGTTCCCGTGGATACGACGGATCCCGCGCATCAAGAGCAAATCGCTGAGGCGCTGATCGCCGATGTGGCGCTGGCCGTGGCGCGGCTGGGCGCGGAGCGCGTGATTGTGGAGAACGTGGTGGCGCGGGGCAGCGTTCTGCGGCCGTGCATCGAACCGGGAGTGATCGCCCGGGTCGTGGAGGAAACGCGATGCGGCCTGCTGCTGGACACCGCTCATGTGCGGCTAACAGCGGAAGAACTGGGTTTCGACGCGCGCGCATACATCGCCGCCCTGCCGCTGAGACAACTGCGTGAGCTGCATGTCACCGGCGCGCAGCCGCATGAGGGCGGGCGATTGCGCGACAGTATGCCGATGGGCGCCCAAGACTGGGATCTGCTGGAATATGTCCTGGCCAAGATACAGGGCGGACGCGCGGCGGAGCCGTGGTGCATGGCGCTGGAGTACGGCGGGGTGGGACCGGGCTTCGATTGGCGGAGCGATCCGCAGATCATCGCGGAGCAAACAAGCCGGCTGCGTCGCTTTGTGAAGACATAACGGCGGCTCCCGTGATGATTTTACAAGAAATGGTGGAATGGGATGTTAAGACAAATCGCCGTCCTCTCAATGAGAGGACGGCGATTTGACGTTTTTTGTCGTTGCGATACGGATCTAGTATTGAACTGTGAGCATGGGCTGCCCGGTCGCGGCTTCCTTGCTGTTGAAGCAGAAGTAGACGCCGTCGGTTCCCGGATCGGCGACCTGGAGGGTGACGATCTGTCCGGCCTTGTCGGCCAGGTAGCTGGTCAGGTCCCAGGTGTAGACGCCCGGGGTGCTGGTCACCTGCGTGGTCGCCGCCAGCGTTCCGGTGCTCAGGTCCGCCGAGGTCAGGCCGCCGGCCGCCAGCGCGCCGTTCCAGGTCAGGCTGCTTTCGGTCCAGGTGGTGTCGCTGATCCCGTAGACGTTGAGCGGCGCTTTGCCGGCGGTGCCGTTCGAGTTCAGGGTCAAGGCCAGTTTCGCCGAGGTGATCGGACGGGTAACGCTGGTCAGGTCGAACTTCAGGTATGCAGTGCGTCGATACGTGCTTGTCGCGGTCGAATCGCGCTTGACGGTGATCTGTGTTTCCGCGCCATGGATGACGGTGTTGGCCGCGAGCGAGGTCACATAAGAGTCCGCGACCGGCATCGTGTTGAGGGTCGCCGACTGCGGGGTCGTCGGATTCGTCGGCGTGGTTGGAGTGGTCGGCGGCGCCACGGTCAGCGTCAGCGCCGGCTTTCCGGTCGCGGCTTCCTTGCTGTTGAAGCAGAAGTAGACGCCGTCGGTTCCCGGGTCGGCGACCTGGAGGGTGACGATCTGTCCGGCCTTGTCGGCCAGGTAGCTGGTCAGGTCCCAGGTGTAGACGCCCGGGGTGCTGGTCACCTGCGTGGTCGCCGCCAGCGTTCCGGTGCTCAGGTCCGCCGAGGTCAGGCCGCCGGCCGCCAGCGCGCCGTTCCAGGTCAGGCTGCTTTCGGTCCAGGTGGTGTCGCTGATCCCGTAGACGTTGAGCGGCGCTTTGCCGGCGGTGCCGTTCGAGTTCAGGGTCAAGGCCAGTTTCGCCGAGGTGATCGGGCCGGTCACTCCCGTCAGATCGAACTTCAGATACGCGGTGCGCCGGTAAGTGCTCGTCGAGCTAGAGTCGCGCTTGACAGTGATCTGCGTTTCCGCGCCATGGATGACGGTGTTGGCCGCGAGCGAGGTCACATAGGAGTCCGCGATCGGCGTCAATGTCGTACTGGCGGGAGCCGCGGTCGGGACGGCGCTGACAACGGCGGAAGGCGCGGTTTCTCCGGCGGCGGTCATTGCCGTGACTTGATAGTAGTACGTCGTGTCGTTGACAAGACCGGTGTTGCCGAACGCCGTGGCTGTTACGCCGGAGCCGACAGGGGCCAGCGTATCGTTGGCGGCCGCAGTTTTGCGATACACGGTGTAGCTTGTGGCGCCGCTCACCGGAGCCCAGGTGAGGGATACCTGGCTGTCTCCCGGGACCGCCTGCAAGGAGGCGGGACCGGCCGGGGGCGCCGGCGGCGTTGTGGAGTTCGCCGGGGCAAGGTCCGCGAGCAGGTTCGCGCCGATGAACGATCCCCATCCGCTGGCCGCGTCATACCCGGCGATGGCCGGATAGTAGAGGTTCGTTCCGGTGGCCGTGTCATGGAAGTCCGAAGCGTAACGGCTGTCTTTGCCGATGGAATACAGTGCGGGATTGGCGAAGCCCAGCGTTCCCAGGCCGACTGCGGCGCGCTGCTGGTTGACGAGCGCCGTGAAGGCGGCCCACAGAGGCGCGGCGCAACTGGTGCCGCCGTAGATGTACCACCCCTTTTTGAAATAGATGGAGTATCCCGTGGAGGTGTCCGCGGCCAGCGCGACGTCCGGAACGGTGCGCATCGTCGGGTCGGTAAGCGTGGCGGTTGCGGCAACGCCGGTTTGATAGGACGGCATCGACCAGTAGGTGCTGACGCCGCCGCCGCCGCCGGAGCCGAGCGGGCTGATCGATTTGTCGGTCTTGTTCGCCCAGGGCTTTTCCGATTTCCACGCGCCGCCGGCGCCGTTGGTGGCCAGGCTCGTCCCGCCAACGCCGGTGACGTAGGGCTGCGAGGAGGGGTCGTCGACGCTGAGCGACGAGCCGTCATCGTACGCGCCGGCGTCACCCGACGCGGCGAAGATCGACTGTCCCTGCGCCGCCATCTGCTGGAAAATGGCGTTCTCGGAGTCCAGTACATTATAAGGGACGTTTCCTTCCGGAGTTCCCCACGATGTGCTGATAGACTTGGCGATGTTGTCGGTCGCGATTTTGCTGTAGCAAGCCAGAATGCCCGCGCTTGAGTTGGGGGCCTGGTAGATCACGATCTTATCGGCGCCCGGCGCCAGAGCGATCTGAAGCTCGATGTCGAGCGTCACTTCCCCTTGTCCGCTCGCGCTGCCGGTCGGTCCGGTGGCGCCGTTGACGAATACGTTCTGAAGCGGAACGGCGGGTAGGCTGTACTTTTGCTCGTAGGCCGTGATATCGCTCGGGGTGTAGCCGTCGAGCTCAAACAAACCGAGCGTCTGCCCGGCGCCCGTCTGCGTCACGTTCGTCAGGCCATAAGCGGCGCGGATGTCGGTGGGCGTCATGCCTCCGCCCGGTCCAGAGCCGGTTTGATTGGGATTGGCCGCAATTGTCGCGGGAGTCACAATCGAGCTGTGCGCTTTCCAAACGACGGAGTTTTCCAGGCCGACGACGTTCGAGATGACGCCCTTCATATCGATCGGAAGCGACGGCTCGCGGTCTGGAGCGAAGAATACGCGACCATTCGCTTGATGGTAACGTCTCAATTGCACTCCAAACGCCGTCTCGGCGCTGGCGGCCGGAGCGCTGACTTCGAGGAGCAGCCGGTTCGCGTGCTGCTGCGTGACGGTGAAGCCGTTCGCTCGCGCGAACCCGATGGCCGATTGATATTCTTCCGGAGTGGGCGAGAACCGGCTTGCGAATTGCGCCGGGGTCAAGTACTTGCCGTACAGGGGATCGGCGGGATTGTGCAGGCGCTGGATCAAGTCGCGCAGCGCCGTCTGGTTCCGCAGGGGAAGGGTGAGCGCGAGATTGACCGGGCTGCTGCTTGGCACCTGACCGACGATGTCCGAATCGGCGACTGCGGGCGGGATATGACCGGCGAGTGAAAATCGGCTTACGGCGCCGTGCGCCGCGTTAGTTATTGTTAAAAGCGCGAGGACCGCAGTGAATGCGGACACGGGCGCGAGATTTTTATGGTTCAACGGAATTCGATTCCTTTGCGGATTGATTGGCTCGGAAAAGATTTGTGTGGGCGCCGAAGGCGGAAGCATGGGGACAAACGATAGCTTCCGCATTGCGAAAAAATCAATTCTAGCACCCAAACATAATCATAACACGAAAACCGGCAGTTTTGCGGATAACAAAAATTTATTTTTGTGAAAGCCTGCTTAGTATTTGTAAGCTTGCTTGGTAACCGCAAAAATCCGGATAAGCTTAACGTCCCTCACAGAGTGATTGTCGGCAATTTACGAGATTTTTTCGAGTCAGAGGAATCAAAAAAAGCCGAATTAAATAAAATTAAGCTCGCTAGGAACACTCTGTTAATTATTAAAATTTAATGTAATATGTAGCTTGCTTTCATAAACCTAAAAAACCGGAAAAATAGCGGGGGTGCTTTAAATTACATTTAATAAATAGCAGGCTAGCTTTATTTACTGATCAAAATATTTTAAAAAATTTGCTCAATATTACGTTTAATCGTGGTTACATGGGGTATAAATGGAGTGCGGTTCTGGGGTTACCAGTGTTGTATCGCGATAACGTTATTCTGTCTCCGAATCAATGAGGCAGGCAGAATACACCTGTTTTCTATTTCGAATCGACAAGGAACATACCCGTGAAAACACAGAAACCCATTGTTGCTGCACTTACCGCTTCAGTTTTAGCCCTGGCCTCCATCAGCGTGGCGAACGCCGCGATTATTGGAACCGTGGCTAGCCCAACACATCCCGTCGGCGGAACATTTACCGGCGGCGCCGGCGGCGTCTTCAACACCTCGTCGGTTCCGGTTACGTTTGACGGCGTCAACGCCACCTTCACGTTCTCGCCTTTGACCGCTACCTCCGGCTATGACACCACGTTTGGTGTTGAGAACTTGAGCGGCGGCTCCTTCTCAGTCGTGAACGGCTCGGGCACCCTGGTGAGCGGCACGTTCACCGGCAGCAGCTTCAGCACGATACCCGGCAGCCAGACCGTTACGTTCCTTTCGAACACCGTTACCTATACCGGCGGATCGAAGCTGGCTCCCGCTGGTTTGGTTCCGACCGACACCGGCAGCTTTAGCTTCAGCTTCGCGAACTCCAACCACACCGGCAGCAGCGGCGTGAAGGTTACTGGAGGCTATATCGATAGCTTCACCACCGACGGCGTCGGCGGCACCTTCAGCGGCACCCCGGGTTCGGGAGGCGGCCATGGCCCCGGCAACCCCGTTCCGGAACCGGGATCGGTTGCGGTCCTGATGATCGGCGGTATGTTCCTCCTCGGCGCGGCGCTACGCCGTCGCCCCGCCGCCTCGACGTTCGCTTCTTAAGCGAGCGACCTTTCGGAAGGCAATTCGCCGGAATAAGAGATCTACGGGTTGTCTCTTATTCCGGTCGATCTTCTTAGAAGGGTTTTAATATTCCCTATTCTCGCCCTAGAACGACAAGGAACATTCCCGTGAAAACACTGAAACCCATATCTGCTGTACTGACGGCTTCGTTTTTGGCGCTGGCCTCCATTAGCGCGGCGAACGCCGTGACTATCGGAACCGTCGAGAGCCCGACCCATCCTGCATCCGCCACATTCAGCGGCGGCTCGGCCGGCATCTTTAAGTCCATCGGCGTCCCGATCACTTTTGACGGAACGCACGCCATCTTTACCTTTACTCCGCTGACGGTTACCTCGCCCTACAGCACCACGTTCGGCGTGGAGAACCTGAGCGGCGGCTCCTTCTCGGTGACGAACGGCGCAACTAACTTGCTGAGCGGTTCTTTCGTCGGAAGCAGCCTGAGCGCCGCCAAGGGAAGCCAGACGGTCACGTTCCTCTCGAACACCGTCACCTACTCCGGCGGAACGAAACTGACGGCGGCCGGGCTGTTCCCGAACGATCCCGGCAGCTTCAGCTTCAGCTTTGCGAACTCTAATCACACCGGCAGTCAGGGCATCCTGATTTCCGGCGGGTACATCTCCAGCTTCAAGTCGAAGGGCGTGGGCGGCACCTTTAGCGGCACCCACTTCATTCCCCCCGTCCCGGAACCGGGTTCGGTTGCGATCTTGATGATCGGCGGTATGTTCCTGCTCGGCGCGGCGCTTCTGCGCCGCACCAGCGTCTCGACATTCGCTGCGTAAGCAGACGATCTTTCAGAAATAAGCCGGCCGGAGCACGAGACAATTCACATGTCTCCGCGCTCCGGCCGGCTTTTCTTTGCGTCGCTCAGGTATCATAAGTCCATCATAGAGGTGGGGAACGATGGATATGGAACACAGCGCTGCGCTCCTTGAGCTCACTTCCGGCATGCCGGTCATTTATGGCGGCGATCGCGTCTCTTATGTCTCCGAGGAACTCGCGGCCGCTTTTCATCCGGGAGATAAGCTGCTTGTCGTGCAGTCCACTGGCGATCTGCTGCGGATCCCCGGCGATGTTGCGGAAAAGACGCAGTCGGCCGTGGGGCGGGCGTCCGATGCGTTCGCGGCGATGGCCGCCGTGAGCGACGCCGATGTTTCTCGGTTCTTTGAAGAGTTTGCGTTGCGGCTTGAAGACGCCGGCGCGTGGAGCGAGATCGCGGCGGCCAATGCGGCGGACGTGGCGCAGGCGCAGGCGCGAGGCCGATCGACGACACGGCTGGCGGCGAATGAGAAGATGCGGCGCGGGATGATCGACGGCCTGCGCGCCTGGCGGGACATGCCGGGCCTGAGCGGGCGCGTGGTGGAGCGGGCGGAGCATGAGGGCTGGAGCGCCGAGCAGCTTCTGGCGCCCCTGGGCGTCGTCGGCTTTGTATTCGAAGGCCGTCCGAACGTTTTCGCCGACGCCGCCGGCGTGCTGCGCAGCGGCAACACCGTGGTGTTTCGGATTGGCGCGGACGCTCTTGGAACCGCGCGCGCGATTGTCGCCCATGCGCTTGCTCCCGCGCTGGCGGCGGCGGGACTGCCGGCCGGCGCCGCGACTCTGGTGGACAGCGCGGACCGGGCGGCGGGGTGGGCCATGTTCTCCGATCCGCGCCTTTCCCTCGCGGTTGCGCGTGGTTCCGGCCGCGCGGTGGAGCAGCTGGGAAGCGTCGCGCGCCAGGCCGGCGTGCCGGTCAGCCTGCATGGGACCGGAGGCGCCTGGATCGTCGCCGACGACACCGCCGATCCGCATCGGCTGGAGCGCGCCGTCTTTCATTCTCTCGACCGCAAGGTCTGCAACACCCTCAATACAATTTGTCTTCCTCAGAACCGCCCGGAGCTTGTCGAGGCGTTTCTGCGCGGACTGGAAGCGGCGGGCGCGCGTCTCGGACACGGAATCAAGCTGCATGTCGCGCGCGGGGACGAGCGGGCCGTGCCCGCCGATTTCTTCATGACCGTGACGCAGGTGCGGCGCGCCGAAGGCGATGTCGCCGAGCCGATCGCCGAGCCGATAGAGATTGAGGACATGGGGCGCGAATGGGAGTGGGAGCAGACGCCGGAAGTGACGGTGAAGCTTGTCGAGACGACCGACGAGGCGGTGGCGCTGTTCAACCGCTACAGCCCGCAGTTCGTCGCCAGCCTCATCACATCGGATGACGCGCTGGCCGAACGGTTCTATCGATCGGTTAACGCTCCCTTTGTCGGCGACGGTTTTACGCGCTGGGTCGACGGTCAGTACACGCTCGGGCGTCCGGAGCTGGGTCTCTCCAACTGGCAAAGCGGGCGTTTGTTTGCGCGGGGCGCCATTTTGAGCGGCGACGGCGTCTTTACCGTCCGGACCCGCGTGCGGCAGATCGACCCCGAAGTCGGACGGTAGATCAGGAGATCGGAAGCTTTGATGCGTCATCTCTTTGCGCTCTGCGCGCTGGCGGCGGTGGGAGCGCTGGCCTGCGCGGCCGGCGTGTCCGCGAAACCTCAGACCATTCATCCCGGCGAGCTTTGGCCGGACGACCGGGGCAATCATGTCCAGGCGCATGGCGGCGGCATCCTCAAGCAGGGGAAGACTTACTACTGGTTTGGCGAGTATCGTTCGCGGGACAACGATCCGAACCTGCGCTATGTCGGCTGCTACTCCTCCCAAGACCTCGTCCATTGGAAGTTTCACGAGCCTGCGCTGAAGCTTGCGGATCCAGAGAATCTGGGGGAGCGCTGGGTGCTGGAGCGTCCCAAGGTCTTCTATAACGCCCGGACCAAGATGTACATAATGTACTTCCATCTCGACAGCGGCAACTACAGTCTGGCGAGGGTTGGGATCGCGACATCGAAAAAAGCCGACCGAGATTACAAATATCTGAAAAGCTTCCGGCCTCTCGGCCAGATCAGCCGGGATATCGGGCAGTTCGTGGACGATGACGGCTCGGCTTATTTGATCTTTGAGGACCGGCCCAACGGTTTCCACATCGCCAGGCTTTCGGATGACTATTTGACCGTGGAGCGCGACGTATGCTTGATCCCGATGCACATGGAGGGCGGCGCCGTCGTCCATTACCAGGGGCTGTACTACGCCATTGGATCGGCGCTCACGGGTTGGAATCCCAATCCGAATAAGTACGCGACGGCGACATCGCTCGCCGGCCCCTGGTCGGAGTTCAAAGACATCGCGCCGCCGGAGGCGAACACCTACGGGGCGCAGTCCACGATGATGCTGAAGGTCGTCGGCCCGAAGGCGACGACCGTGATCTTCATGGGCGATCTTTGGAAGCCAAAGACGCAGTGGGATTCGCGCTATCTGTGGATGCCGGTGGAGATCGGAGACGGGAAGCTCACGCTTCCCTCGCCCCACGATTGGACGCTGGATGTGAAAACCGGCGAGGCGGAGATTGTTTCCGCTACGCCGCCAGCCGCTCCGGCTGCTCCCAGTCCTTAGCGACGCAGTTGCGGCCGCGCGTTTTGGCGACGACGACGGCGCGGTCGGCCTGCGCGGCGAGCGCGGCGGCGGCCTGCCCGGTGGACATGGCGGCGACGCCGGCGCTGACCACGATCCCGCGCTTTTGCCACTGCCCGCCGGCGATCACGGCGCGGAAGCGCTCGGCGGCGGCCTCGGCCTGGACGCGCGTGGCTTCCGGCAGGATGATCGCGAATTGCTGGCCGCCGTAGCGGGTGACATAATCACAGGCGCGCGCCGCGCGCTGAAGAAGCCGCGCCGCCGTTTTCAAAACATCGTCCCCGGCGGCGACGCCGAAAGTGTCGTTGTAATCCCGGAAGTGATCGATGTCGAGAACGACGACGGAGAGCGGCGCTTCGTAGCGCGCCGCCCGCCAGCACTCTTCCGTCAGTTTCAAGTGGAAGGCGCGATGGTTGGGCAGGCTGGTCAAACTATCGACGGCGGCGGATATTTCGACGCGCGCCTCCAGCGCCGCAATCTCTTTCTCCTGCGCCGCGATCGTTTCCTGAGCTTCACGCAGCTGCGTTTCGGCCTTGCGCCGCGCGTCCGCATAGGCCTCCGCCTCGCGGCGCGCTTTGGAGATCTGTTCCGACACGCCGGTCCGTCCGAACGCAAGAACCACGACGGCCGCGAAGAGCACGCCGATCAGCGCCCAGCTGACGAGAAATCCGGTCAGCCCCAGACTTTGCGTCATCGTCACCAGCACCAAATGCATCCGGAATGCGGCCACCGCGGTTTGGGTCGGCGCAACCAAATGCGCGAGTTCAAGCATCGCCGCGAAGGCGCCGGCTCCCACGAGTATTTTTCGCGCCCATATCAAGGCGTTATTCATTGTCGTCACCTATCGGTCATCCTCATCCGCAAACGCGGAATTGCGTGCGGGAGTGAATGATCATCTAGGGGATTCTTCGGCAGGAGCCTGGAGAATTTACAGGGTAAATTCCCAGGAATACGCCGAGATTCGACGTTTCTGGTATATCTGCGAGGCCGATCGGGGAATGACCTCGGAAAATACCCCATTCGCTAACAATGGTGCGCCAGTTCGCACTTTCTGAGGACGGAATACGGCTCCTCCGTCCGCGAAAGAAACATCGGTTCGTCTTCCCAGTCCAGCTCCCGGCTGTCCCAGCGGTGCTCGGTCCAAAGCCGCTGCGCCACGGCGGCGCGGTGGCTCCGCCGTGAATCGCGGCAGCCGCATAGCAGGATCATCGGACCATCGATTTGGCGCAGGAACTCCACGCCGATCTGGAAGTCGATGACGGAGATGGAGCCGAGACGCGCCTCGCATCCGGCGTGGTCGGCGAGCGCGATGCAGCGGACATAACGGTCGCCCAAAAGCTCGCGCAGCGCGGCGCCCCGCCAGCGCGATTCCGTCGCCATCAGCGCGCTGTAACGAATATCCACGACCGTCGCATCCAAACGCTCCGCAATTCGCCGCAAATCCTCGGGAGCGCGACCAGGATAGCCAAAGTGGTAAAGCTCGTCCATTTTCACCCTCCAAATCAAAACATCACTCAGTAAAGGAACATATGTTCGTAAAAATGTCGCAAGAAAACACTCTCGCCGGATAATAAGATTTTACCAGATCTCCTTAGACCTGTCAAGGATATTTGGTAAAATAGTATAGTTTTGTTTCAGTCGGAGTGGTCGTAATTCCGTGGCGATTGGGGCATATGCGTATGACTACGCGAGTTTTTGTCTGCTTGCTTGTTTGAACTCTCAATTATTTGGTCAGAATCTAATGGAATCGGTTGTTTCTCTTGTATAATATTGTGACCTAAAGCCGAAATTTGACTTAGTAGTATTATATAATTGACTTTCAGCGGTGGTTTATTAGAACCTCAGGAGCTCTCATCCATGCGTAGCCGCAATATCTGTCACTCACTCGTGGGCGCCATTCTGTTCACCGTCATCTTCGCGGGCGGGTTTGCCTACGGGCAGCCGGAGGGCTCATCCCAGTCCGTCGCAAGCGTCGCCAAAAACGATGACATCGCCAAAGCATTCCAGCAGGGCGTGAAGCTGGAGGACGCGGGCGATTACGCCGGCGCCGAAAAGGTCTTCTTAGACGGGCTGGACAAGGCGAAGGCCGCGAACGACGACGCCAACGCCGCCGCCTTCCTGGATCAGCTTGGCTTTGTCTGCTACAAGACCTCGCGCTGGTCGCAGGCCGTCTACTATGACACCCAGAACCTGAGCCTGTCGGAAAAGGCGGGAGACGACGCCGCGATCGCCCGCAGCTTGGGCGCGCTGGCGAACGCGACGCTCAAGCAGGGACAGGCGCCGCGCGCCGTCACCCTTCAGATCCGCGCCCTGGATCTGCGCAAGAAGCTGCGTGAGCCGCACGCCATCGCCGTCACGCAGGCGGACCTGGGAACCGCGTACGCCGTCTCCGGCAACTACGCGAAGGCCGTGGACGCTTACTCGGACGCATTCATCCAGTTCGACAAAGAGTCCAACAAAGAGTATGCGGCCTATACCGCCAGCAACCTCGGACGCGCGTTCACCCGGCTCCAGCAGTACGATAAGGCCCTGGAGAGCTTCGGCCGCGCCGCGAGCCTCTACGAGCAGCTAGGCGATAAGTCTGCCCAGTCGCAGACCCAGAAGGACATCGGGGTGGTTTACGAGCGCTCCGGACGCCAGGCGGAGGCGAAAGCCGCCTACGCGGAAGCGGACCGGATCATCGCTTCCGCCCCGAAATAGTACTTAAACCGCCAATCGCAAAAACGATGGTGTTTTGCTTGGCGGTTTAGGCGCTGATCTTCTCCTCCTGATGTTGCCGCACGAACTCCTCACCCCAATCGCGCATCTGGCGCAAAATCGATTCCAGCGTCCAGCCATAATCCGTCAGCGAGTACTCGACCTTCGGTGGGATTTGGCGATACACCTCCCGATGGACCACTCCGTGCTCCTCAAGTTCGCGCAGCTGTAATGTCAGCATCCGCTGAGTGACGCCCGGAAGCATTCGCCGCAATTCTCCAAACCGCTTCGTTCCGCCGATCAAATGGAAGAGGATCACCGACTTCCACTTTCCGCCAATCACATCCAGCGTCGCCTCCACCGGACATCCGTAGGAACAGTCAAATCGTTTGGCGCGCATCTCTGCTTTCTCCATTAGTTCCTTTTTTGATAGTATAACACAAATAAATGCGTACTTGCGGTCTTCGCATGCGGTCGCCATAATCAGCTCTATCCAATGATGGGGAGAAGATCCATGAAAGTCTATGAACTGAAAAACGCACAGGGCCTGGAGGCGCTCACGCGCACGGAGCGCGAAACGCCGCAGCCGGGATACGGCCAGGTTCTGGTGAAGATGCGCGCCGCTTCCCTCAATTATCGCGACATTCTCGTCGCCGAGGGCAACTATGGGCCTGGGGCGAGCGACGGGCTTGTTCCGCTTTCCGACGGAGCCGGAGAAGTGGTCGCGGTCGGCGAGGGCGTCACGCGGGCGCGGGTTGGCGACCGCGTCGCCGGCATCTTCATGCAGACATATCTCGACGGCGGGATGACCCGTGAGAAATCTCGGTCGGCGCTGGGCGGCGCGATCCCGGGCGTCCTGGCCGAGTACGTGGCGTTCTCCGAGGACGGCGTGGTTCAGATCCCTGACTATCTGTCGTACGAGGAAGCGGCGACCCTGCCGTGCGCCGCCGTCACGGCGTGGCAGGCGCTGGTTTACGTGGGCGGCGTCAAGCCTGGGGACACCATTCTCCTTCAGGGAACCGGAGGCGTTTCGCTGTTCGCGCTGCAATTCGCGAAGCTGTCCGGCGCGCGTGTCATTATCACTTCCAGCAGCGATGAAAAGCTGGAGCGGGCGAAGACCTTCGGCGCGGACCTCACGATCAACTACCGCACGGAGCCCGATTGGGACAAGCGCGTTCTGGAGCTGACCCACGGATATGGTGTGGATAACATTGTCGAAGTCGGCGGGGCGGGCACACTGAATCGCTCTTTGAACGCCGTGCGTTACGGCGGCGTGGTGACGCTCGTGGGTGTGCTTTCCGGGGCCGCCGGAGAGATCAAAACCGGATTGATGCTGGGCAAAAACATCCGCGTGCAGGGCATCTATGTCGGGTCGCGTTTGATGTTCGAATCGATGAACGCCGCGATGGCGCAAAGCGCGGTGCATCCCGTGATCGATAAAATTTTCGAATTTCGTGAAGTTCGCGAAGCTTACGAGTATCTAAAGACTGCGAGACACTTCGGTAAAGTCGTCATTCGTATCGGCGATTGAGCCGGGATGTCTTACGGCAAAACCGTGCTTGGATCTTTTAATTGTGATTTAGCATGCAAGCAGATGCTAAGTGGTTCATCTCGTAATTGCTACGGCAGTCGGTGTTTGCGCTATGCCTGGCTGCCTGTGATGTAAATGCCGCCGTCGATGTCCCCACTGAAATGGGTGTCGATGATGGTTCCAGTAATCGGTCGCCGCTTCGACCGCTGTGCATATTTGCTCAAAGGTTTCGAAGCGGCGTCCTTTGAGCGCCAGCGAGCGTAGGATTTTCCACCAGGGCTCGATCAGGTTCAGGTACGGCGCGTATTTTGGCGTGAAAACAAATTCCCAGTGCGCGTGTTCCGCAGAAAAGAGCTGGGCATCCGTGCCCAAATGCGAACCAAGATTGTCCGTAATGGCGAGGACGCGCTTGCCCTGGCAAGGCTCCCATTGATCAACCTGTTCGAGAAAACAGACCCAGTTCTCGCCTGTACGCCGTTCGTAGGGTGCGGTGAACGCCTGGCCTGTGGCAGGGATGAAGGCTCCAAAGAAGTAGCCCTTCCCGCGACGGCCATAATCAGCTTCGTATTTGGCGCGAATGGCCGCGTCGCCGACCTGTGGCGTTCGAACCAGTTGTTTGCCAGGATAAGTTTTGGCGGCTTCGGGACCCATCTCGTCTAAACAGACGACAACGGCATCTTCAGGGACTTGCTGGTAGAGTGCTTCGAGCGCCCCCTTTTTGCCTTAAAATCGGGATCGGTCTTGACACTAAACCAGCTTTCCTGAGTTTGCCAGCGCAGTCCTTCGGCAATCAAAAGCAGTCCTTCGGCAATCAAAATCTGATCGATACGGTTACGCCCCATCGCAATGTTCTTTTGCTCTTTGAGATAGGCCGCCAAGCGGTCTAACGTCCAACTGGCAAAGGGCAGATGTAACTCTTGTGGACTGGTCAGAGCAGTTCCAATGACTTCGGCATACTGATCAGGCGTGTAAATGCGTGGCCGCCCACTGCGCCGCTTGTCCTGCAGCCCATCCAGTCCTTGATCGTAAAACCGATGGACCCAGCGATAGACTTTATCGGCGTCACAGCCGAATTGCCGTGCGATTTCGGGACCACTCTGACCCTCATTTATCGCCAAGATCATTTTGGCGCGTTCCACTAAGCGAACGGCTTCGGTGCGCGAGCGAGCGATCCGATCCAGTGTCGTTCGTTCTTCGGCGGTAAGGTCACGCAGTTTTAGGTACATGGGGCACCTCCAGCAATGGCTAGAGATTTCCTACCCCATCAGTTACGAGATGAACCACTAAGTTAGAATTCAAATATCCTCGGGTTTTGCTGGAATGCATGCTCGTCACTCCCACGTGGCCTGCTGTGGCGGAATAGGCCGCCAGACAGAACAACCAACGAGGAAAGAAAACATGACCGACCGCAAGAAGATCGCCCTCTGGGGCGCCGCCGTGCTCACCGCCGGAATTCTCTTCACCAGCGCGCCTGCTTCGCGCGCCGAGGACCCAACTCCCGTCGTCTCGACGACTCCGGCGGCGCCCGTCGCGCCCACGGACCCCGCGCCGACGCCTCCGGCTCCGACCACTCCCGCGCCGCCGGTGATCCCCGTGACGCCGCCGACCACGCCGGGAACGCCCCCGGCGGTTCCCACTCCGCCGGCGCCTCCCGCCGCCCCGCCGGTTCCGGCTCCTCCCGCGGCGCCCGCGCCTCCGCCGGCGACGCCCGCCGCTCCGTAACGGACAACCGTAAGAAGCCAATGACCTTTGCCCGGCGAAGGCGGAAATAACGGCGGCCCCGTGTGCTTTGCACGCGGGGCCGTTTTACGTTTGGATTTCTTAAGCCGCGCGCAGGACATAGAGAACGCCGTTGGTTGCGGCGCAGGCGAGGGTGTCGCCGTAGAGCGCGGGGCCGGCGGAGGCGATGCGCGCGCCCGGAGTGGTTTCGTAGATGCGATGGACGGTGTAGTCGGCGTCCAGGGCGTACAGATTCCCGTCGTCGGAGCCGGCGTATACGGTGGTTCCGCTGCACACGGGCGCGGTGCGCAGCGGGGCGGCGCTGACGCGGCGCGAGCGGATCAAATTGCCGGCGTCGGCGGAGATCATGTGCAGGAAGCCGTCGTTGCCGGCGACGAACAGCAGGCCGTCGGGGGAGAGCGCCGGCGAGGCGGTGACGCCCTTGGGAGTGACCAGGGTGCGCCAGCGCACGGCGCCGGTGGCGGCGTCGAAGGCGTAAACCGTTCCGGCCATGGTCGCGGCGTAGACCGATCCGTTGTGATAGATTGGAGCGGCGTTGAACGGTCCGTCGGCCGCGGTCCGCCATGTCTCGGTCAGATGATCCAGATCGAAGGCGTAGACATGGGAATCGTCGCAGGCGGCGAACGCGGCGCTATTCTCCACCGTCGGGGCCGTGTCCAGGCGACCGCCAAGGCGGAAGACATGGCGCACGGCGCCGTCCGTTCGGTCGAGGACAAAGAGCGAATCGTCGGCGGGAACGAGCAGCGCGCCGGGCGTCGTCAGCACTCCGCCATAAACGGCGCCCTGCACCCGGCTCGTCCAGCGGATCGCGCCCCGGATGGCGTCGATCGCCGTGACGCTCCCGCCGAGCGTCGCCGCGTAAAGCATGCCGTCCGTGGGATCGATGGACATCGCGCCCCGGTCGGGATAAAGACCGCGCGCGTCGGAGAGTTCGTGCTCCCAGAGGGCCGCGCCGGTCGTCAGTTCAAACGACTGGATGAACGCGCGTCCCGCCACGGAGTCGATCGCGGCCGCGATGACCATGCCAAACGTCAGCAGCGGCGCGCTCCACTCCAGCGCATCGGCGGCGTTCGTGACGGGGAAGGCGGGGGAGGACCAGCGCCGCGCCAGTTGAATTCCCAGGGGCAGCGTTTCGCCGCCGTCGCGCGCGGGCCGGCCGCCGGGACTGGTGGTCCAGTCTCGTTCCGTCCGGAGGATATGTGTGGCGTTGACGCGGCAGGTGTGCGCGATCCAGGTGTTGGGCGCGCCGCAGACCGGGCAGAGCCGGATCCGCTCGCCGCACCGCCGGCATTCGCGGGTGCCCTCCGGCAGCGCGGCGGCGCAGTTCGGGCAGGAGGCGACGGGCGGTACGATGGACAGCTCAATCGCGACATCCGGCGGCAGCGCGGCGGCGTCTTGCGCTCCGACCGCCAGATACTGCGCGTGCAGCGCCGCCTTCACCGGCGCCAGCGAACTGTTGCGCGCCCGCTCGGGCCGCAGCTCCGCGACCAGCGTCTGCACGGATAGCGGCGCCAGCGCGAACTCCTGCGGGTAGATCTCCACCCATGGCGCGGGCGACCGCACCCCGACATGCAGAACGGCGTGCGCATCGTCATTACGCACTGTCGCCGCCCGTCGCGGCGACGCGCCGTCGCCGGGGAGGTCCTGGGAGAAATCGAAGGTGGTGAGGTCGATGAGGGGCATGAGATTGCGTCGATCAGCTGAGTGCAAATGAAAACGTATGAATGCCGTCCGGTGAAGGCAGCCGGCGAATTAGGAGCCGGCGAATGAATTCGCTCCTGCAAGTACGGTCACCCGCCTTCGCGGGTTCAGATCTTGCGCCGCAGGCGCTTCTTTAAGCGCCGTAGGCTCCGAAGTCCGCGAAGGCGGACGGCCGTACTTTTAGGCGCGAATTTATTCGCCGGCCTTCTTTTTGTCTTGGACGATTGATTGCATGATCGCCAACCCCTAATCCCGCCCAAACGCCTCGCGGCGGGCGTCGCGGTCGCTGTCGCGGGCGGCGATGCTGTCGCGTTTGTCCCAGAGCTTTTTGCCGCGTCCGATTCCGATCTCGAGCTTGACGTAGCCGCGCTCGAAGAACAGCTTGGTGGGGACGATCGCCAGGCCCCGCTCGTTGACGCGGTTGGAGATCTTGATGATCTGCCATTTGTGCAGCAGGAGCTTGCGCGTGCGCCGGGATTCGACGTTGTATCGGTTGCCCTGGTCGTAGGGAGCGATGTAAAAGTTATTCACCCACATCTCGCCGTTCTGCACGCGGCAGAACGAATCCTGGAGGTTCGCCAGCCCAAGACGAATCGATTTGATCTCGGTCCCGGTCAGCGCGATGCCGCAGACGTAGGTCTCCTCAATTTCGTATTCGTGACGCGCTTTTCGGTTAAGAATGGAGACGTTGCGCTTTTTGGCGTCGTCCTTCCCTTTAGTCCCAGTAGCCATATCTCTCTATTATAGCAGATTCGGGCCGCTGGGCGGGAGTCGACAAAAGCCGCGCGGTTAGCGCGCGGCTTCCTGGTGTTTGGTGGAGGTGGACATCGTCGTGCGGTTGCGCCCGCGATGCTTGGATTCGTAGAGCGCCGCGTCGGCGCGCGTCACCAGATCGACCGGGGCGTAGATGTCCATGCGCACGGCGGAGACGCCCAGGCTAATCGTGATCGGCCGCAGCGGCCACTCCTGCTTTTCGATCGCCTCCCGGATGCGCTCCGCCATATGGAAGGCGGCCAGCTGATCGGTTTCGGGCAGGATGAGCGCGAACTCTTCGCCGCCGTAACGGGCGACTGTATCCGTCGAGCGTCCCTGCGATCGAAGGACTTCGGCGACCGTTTTCAGAACGACATCGCCTTCCGGGTGCCCGAAGACATCGTTGTACTGCTTGAAGTGATCGACGTCCAGCAGGATCATCGCCAGCGGGGCGCCGTGGCGTCCCGCGCGTCGCCACTCCAGCTCCAGACGCTCCTGGAAGGTGCGGTGGTTGGTCAGTCCCGTCAGGCCATCGGTGGTGGCGAGCGTTTCCAGGCGCGCGTTTTGCTTTTCCAGCAGGATCTGGGCGCGAACGAGCTCCTCGTTTTGCGCCTCCATCTCCGTCTGCACGTTCTGCATCGCCTCGTTTTTCGCCACGACTTCCGCATGCATAGCGCGCAGTTCTTGATGCACTTGCTCCACGGCCCGCGTGCGTTCGGCGACTTTCGCCTCAAGGATCTGGTTTGCGCGCCGCAGGCGGCGGCTGCGCATCGCCATGCCCGCCACCGGCAGGCAGATGATCAGCAGTCCCGTCACGATCCGGAACCAGAGCGCTTCGTAAAAGTGCGGCTGCAGCGTGAATGTGAACGCCGCCGAGCCGATAATCGGCGGGTTGGCGCCTTCGCGCACGATCACGCGGAATGTGTAGCGCCCCGGCGGCAGATTTGTATAGCGGACCCCGTGGTCGTCCACGGCTTCGGTCCAATTTTTGTCGAAGCCGTCCAGCCGGTACCAGTAACGGAATCCGCCCGAATGCATATACGAAAGACAGGCGAAGCGGAACTTCGCCGAGCCTTCGCCCGGACTCTTGGCGGCCGATTGATTGGTCGGCGTGGGCGCTCCGTTCAGCAGCGCGTCTTCGATCACCAGAGGCTGCTGGACGAGAGACGCCTGCTGCGGAATGACATGCGCCAGGCCGTGTTCGCCGGGGAAGAGATAGCCGCCGTCGGGAGCGCGGACGCCGGCGGGGCTGGTCGCCGCCGCTCCCGCGCCGGCGTCCACGCCGTCCGCCGCGCCGATGGGCGTGCAGATGAACGTGCGGCCCAGTCCGTCCGCGTAGCGGCGCATCTCCTCGTCGTTGACCGTGAAGACGCCCTTGCTGCTGTTGATGTAAAGCGTGCCGTCGGGATCCTTGAGGATCTTGTGGATCGAATCGGCGTACAGCCCGTCCGTGGCGTTGATGGTGCGGAACTTGCCGTGCGCGTAGCGGACAATGCCCGCGCCCCACGTTCCCATCCAGAGCGCGCCGTCGTCTTCCCGCAGGATATCGATGATGGGTACGGAGGGCAGGCCGCGATCCGCGCCGAACCATTGCAGGGTTCCGCCGCTAATATGGCCGACGCCCAGGCCACCGGAGACCCAAACGCCGTCGGCGCCGTCCCCGCAGATGCTGAAGCCGCCGCTGCCGAAGGCGGGGTCCGTCAGTCCAAAACGCTTGACGTTTCGTCCGTCATAATGGAAGATATCCAGGCCGGCCACCCAGACGCCCCCATGGCCATCCTGCTGGATGGAGCGGACGACGCCCAGGGAGGCTGTCGCCGGTTTCGCCAGGCACAGCGCGAATTGCGGAGTGACGTCCTGAACCTTGCTGGCGAAGTCCCAGTGGTACAGTCTGCCCGAAACTCCTACCCAGAGGCCGCCGCGTCCGTCTTCGCACATCGAGTCGATCGTTCCCTGCCGCAGAAGCGAAGGCGCCGCCGGAGTCCATTTGTCGTGATCGAGCCGTCCCAATCCCGCGCCGGTGGTGCCCACCCATGTTTCGCCGCGATGGTCGACCAGCACGCAGTTGACCTCGGCGCCTGGAAGCTGGACGCCGGAATACAGCGTATGATTGAGCAATGGGCGCCGCCGCTGCAATCCGTCGCGCGTTCCGATCCAGACCACTCCCTCGCGGTCCCGCAGGATCGGCGTGGCGCGCCACTCCGCCGGCGTCGCGCTCTTAGTCGCGCAGAAATCGGGGCCGTTCGGGCCGCACTCCACGACCGTTTTTTTTGCTTGCCACTGTGACCAGCCCCAAACATTGCCGGATTGGTCCTTGGAAAGATACAGGTTCATTGCGCCGACGGGGTAGCGTCCGATGGTCCGCACGCCGGTTTCCGATGGGCGCAGGCGGCACAGGTCGGAGCCGATCTGCATCCAAAGATCGCCGTCGAGGGCGGCGACGATCTGGCCGATCGATTGGGAGGCGAACTCTTTCGGCGTGACGTCTATCAGCTTTCCGTCGTCGGTAATCGTGTACAGGCCTTTGCCGCCAACCCAGATTTTCCCATGGGAATACGCCATGGAGCCGGAGGAGCCGGCGGACAGCGCTTCCAGCTCGCTGGTTTGATCGCCGCGGACGCGGTAAATGCGGCACATCTGGGAAAGGTACAGGTCGCCGCTGGGAGTCACTTCATATTCGGGCTCGGGCCAGCCGGTGATTCCCGAATGGTCGGTGAAGTTAATGATCTCAACCAGACGGCCTTGCTCCCAGCGGTAAAAGCGTGTGTCCGTATGGACATACATCCGCCCATCCAGGCCCCGAAAGATGTTATGGACCCGGTTCATGCTCCCGTCGCCGACCCGGGGCGTGATATCTTGAAAAACGCCGTTGCGCAGGAGGGAGACGCCGAAGCTGGCGTGGATCCAGAGGTTGTTGTCCGCGTCCTCTAAGACCTTGTGGATGTTGTTGCTGACAAGCCCGGGATTGCCGCGCGTGGTGAATGTGGTGAAGCGTTCGCCGTCATAGCGAACGAGCCCTTCCTGCGTGGCGAGCCAGAGGTAGCCTTCGTGGGTCTGGTAAATGGATTTGATTGACGACTGCGGCAGTCCGTCCGCCGTGGTGAAGCCCGATTCGACATACTGCGCGAGGGGAAGAGCGGCTTGCGCCAGGCCGGAGCCGCAGAGCAGGAACGCAACGATCGCGATGGTTCGCATCACGAGCGCCAATCCCCATCCGCCGCCGGACTTTCGCCTCTGAGATGTCCGCATAAATGATTCCATGGATATCGCCTGCACGTTGTGATTCAATTATCGGCGGATGACCCCGATTCATGCATAGTCAATATTTGAGAAAAAGTCGAGCCGATTCAGATTTGGTTTCTCGTTTGATTTCTAGCCGAACCCCGTGTATAATAGAAACGATGGGTCTTTGTCGAATGCGGGCGTCGGCGTCGGCTGCTGCGTTTTGAAGCAGAGGGGCGTGATTGGCACGGACTTTGCAGTAGCTGGGAAGTAAGCACCGAAAATTGTCAATCTCTCCGCTGCTTGATTCCCCGGCCCGGCATGTTATTCCTCAGCCGGCCTCGCGTTTCAAAGAAAGGTACTTCGCATGAATATTTGCGTCATCGGAACCGGATACGTCGGATTGGTTACGGGCGTCGTCTTTTCGGATCTGGGCAACGACGTGGTTTGCGTCGATAAACTCTCCGCGAAGATCGACGGTTTGAATAAGGGCGTGATGCCCATCTATGAGCCTGGTCTGGAAGAGATGGTCGCGCGAAACGTCGCCGACGGCCGCCTTCAATTCTCCACCGATCTGGAAGCCGCGGTCACCAAGGCGGAAGTGGTCTTTATCGCGGTCGGCACGCCGCCGCGCGAGGACGGGTCCACGGACCTTTCTTATGTCGAGGACGCCGCCAAGGGCGTCGCCCGCGCGCTGAACAGCTACAAAGTCATCGTCAACAAGAGCACCGTTCCCGTCGGCACCGGCGACTTCGTTCGTCAGGTCATCATGACCAACCGCCGCCGCGCCGTGGACTTCGATGTCGTCTCGAACCCCGAATTCCTGCGTGAAGGCTCGGCCATCACCGACACCCTCGTCCCGGACCGCATCGTCATCGGAGCCCCGAACCGCGTGGTCGCCATGCGGCTGCTGGAGCTTTACGCGCCGCTGGAGCGCCCGATGATCATCACCGACGTCGCAAGCGCCGAGATGATCAAGTACGCCTCCAACGCCTTCCTGGCCACCAAGATCTCCTTCGCCAACGCCGTCGCCAACATCTGCGAGGAAGCGGGCGCGGACGTCACCCAGGTCGTCAAGGGCATGGGACTCGACAGCCGCATCGGCGCCGCGTTCCTGTCCGCCGGCCTCGGATACGGAGGTTCGTGCTTCCCGAAGGACACCCGGTCCCTGCTGCACACCGCGCAGACCTTCGGCTACGACTTCCCGCTGCTGAAAGCCACGATCGAGACAAACGAAGAGCAGCCGCGCCGCTTCATCCGCAAGATCCACGACGCCCTCGGCGGCGACGATCTGAAGGGCCTGACGGTCGGCGTCCTCGGCCTCGCCTTCAAGCCGAACACGGACGATATGCGTGAAGCGAAGAGCCTCGACGTCATTACCGACCTGCTCGCCTGCGGCGCGACGGTGAAGGCGTACGATCCGATCGCCATCGAAAACACCCGTTCCGTTTTCCCGCACATCACCTACGGCGCGAACGCCTACGAAGTGGCGGCCGGCGCGGATGCGCTGGTGGTCGTGACGGAGTGGAATGAGTTCAAGACCTTGAACTTCGAGCGTCTCGCGAGCATCATGAATCGCCGTCTGATCCTGGATGGCCGCAACATCTACGATCCGGAGACGGTTCGCCGCAACGGTTTCGAGTATCACAGCATCGGCCGCGTCACCCTGGCGCCGGTCACGCTGCCGTCGGGCGCCGTCAAGGCCGCCGCTCCCCAGAAAGAAGCCGTTCCTTCCGTATGATCGCCACCCAAACGCCGGAGCCGCTGCATCAGCGGCCCGGCGTTCGTCAGTTCGTCAAGTTCGGGATCGTCGGCGCCAGCAGCTCGGTGATCAACTTCGGGTTCTTCAACCTGCTTTATCATAAGGCGGGACTTCCGCTCGTGCCCGCCCTCACGATCGCCTTTCTCCTATCCGTCTGCAACGGCTTCTTCTGGAACCGCCGCTGGACGTTCAAGGAGACACGGCATCAGCCCGCCCACACCCAATCCATGCGGTTCTTCGCCGTCAACATCGTCGGCTGGCTTCTCAACACCTCCATCGTCGTCCTGCTCGTCGCCCACTTCACCAGTTCCGGCGAAGGACTTCTTGGCGACCGCTCCCACTTCCTCCAGGTCCTCAGCGACATCGTCATCGGCCAGGGCAAAGCCCACTACGGCTTCTGGCTCGTCAACGGCGCCCTCGTCGCCGCCACCGGCGTCGTCGTCTTCTGGAACTACTTCGCCAACCGGCTGTGGACGTTTAAGCAGTAACGGTTACGGCTGAATATCCGTCCAAAGCGTCACCGGCACAAACTGGCTCAAATGTCCGACATTCGTGGTTGCCACGACAATTTCGGTGTTTAGGGTAGCAATGGAAAGAACCTGGGTTGCAAGTATCACATCTCCATCAAGAGCTTCGGGACTGGATGTCGGAAGTCCTGCGTTTCTTGACTGAGCCCACAACTTAGCAGCAAGGTTGAGATGAGCGTCGCTGAGAGGTAAATATCGGTCTGGCGTTGCATTGCAAAATGCGCGCAGGCGAGCGATCTGACTCGTGGCGTTTAGCCTTTCCAGTTCGCGCAGAGTTTCATAATACGTGATTGCCGGCGCCGCCACCTCACTTCCCGCACGAATACAGTCTTTTATCCATTGCTGGCATTGGTCAAGAAGAGTGGGAGCAGCATCGCGCTGCGGCTCGCGTTTGGCGACGCTGCTCAGTGGAAATGTGTCCAGAACAATCAGCCTGGGCATTATAATTGCCTCATCCCTAATTGCTCTCGTGTTTCGTTCGTATTACGCTCAAATTCACTCCAGAGCTTCTGCTCTTGTGCTATCTCTTCCGAAGTCATCTGAGCATCTTCTTTCTCCCATTGCGCGAATAGCTGCAAGGTTGGATCTTGGTCCCCAGCAATAGGCGCAAGATGCTGTGTGACGAGTTGTTTCACAAGACCAGCGGTATCTAGCCCGGCGCGTTCTGCTTCCTGTGTTAGCTGTGCTTCCTCCGTTGGCGAGAGATCAATGGTTACTGTCATCAAAAACACCCCCTTCCTTTCTATTATACCAAGCTTGCTGAGTGAGGCATAGCGAAGATTTCCATACCCGATTGACAGACGGGAAAAGTTCTGTTACAATGCTCACGCGATTAATAAAACAAAGTTTCCATTTGTAAAATCGAAATTCGGGTTATTTGCTTTCGTTGCGATCTTCTCTCTTGCTCATTGGCGGCGCCTTGCTGGGCCAATGTCGCGGTGAGTGGCGATGTGTGACGGTGAAACGATTATCTGATTGTTAATGCTCTTATAGCAATATAGGGGAATCCTCGGCAATAAGGAGACTCTCATGAAAGCCTGTAACAGAAAACGCACAATGGCTGCGCTTGCCGCCCTAGGGGCGGTGGCGCTGACGATTCCGGCGGCGCCGCCAGCGTCGGCAAACTCTCAGGGCGCAATCCTGTACCAACGCGGGGGAGGGGATAATGTTGGATATGGTCGGTCGATACAATTGCAGCACAGTGGCGCGTGGAATGGGACGATCTTATCGACATTTGAGCACTGGCATTACGGCGCGGGGGCGCAGCCGTGCATTATTCGGCAAAGCACCGATGAAGGCCGGAGCTGGACGACGCTCGCCAATGTTTTTGACCCGCAAGGCTCCGACACCATCTGGCAGCCAGCGCTCTTTGAGATGCCCCAGCAGATGGGGAATTATCCTGCGGGGACCCTCGTGCTCGTGTTCGACGCCGTAGAGCCGGGGAATCCCAATCTTTCGGAATTGAAGCTATTCCATAGCACGGATCACGGCGCGAGCTGGACATACTCCAACACCTTTGAAGTCGGGCGCAACGATCAGCACGGCGTCTGGGAGCCGGCGCTCGTCATGGACGGCCTGGGACGGCTGGTTTGTTACTTCTCAGATGAGCGCCAGGCGCCCAACTACAGTCAGTTCCTCAACGCGATCCCCTCGACGGACGGCGGCGATCACTGGGGAGCCGAATTTCCGGTGGTCTACCATCAGGGATCGAATGTGCGGCCCGGCATGGCGACGGTGGTGAAGCTTCCGAACGGGCAGTATATGCTTGCCTACGAAAACGGCGGCGATCAAGGATATACGATCTGGTGCAAGACCTCGCCGGATGGGATCAACTGGGGGAATGTCGCCGATTATGGGTCGCAGATCAGCACTCCTGATGGGCGCTATCCCACCGGCAGCCCGCAGATGGTATGGGATCCGCTGGGCGGACCGAATGGGACGCTGGTGCTGGATGCGCAGGTCGGGCACGTTGCCGGCGGCGGAATCGGCATGGAGAACAATCAGATCCTCTACACGAGCACCAATCTGGGACAGGGACAGTGGAACTGGATGCCGACGCCGTTCTGGGCGAGCGCGCCGAACGATCCCGACGCCACCACGAATTACAGCCCCAATCTGATGCTTTCCGGCGATGGGCGCACAGTGCGCGTCACCACGAAGTCCGGCGACGAGCGTACGGACGCCAGCAATGCGGGCGTCCTGCCGTACTATTCGCCGTTTGTCTTCGGCAACGACGCGGGATGGATGAACTACGGCGGCGCGTGGTCCGTGTCGGGGAGCGCTTACCACGATTCCGATAATGGCGGCGGCAACAAGGCGATTTCGGGATCGACCGGCTGGACCAACTACACACTCAGCGGCGACGTTCAGGTCAACGCGGGCGGGCAGGCAGGCTTCCTTGTGCGCGCGTCCAATCCGGGAGTGGGTTACGACGCCTTGAACGGCTACTACGTTGGCTTGAGCACGAACGGCGCGGTGTTTTCGGGACGAGAGAACGGCGGCTGGACGCCGCTGGCGAGCGCTTCTGTCACCGGCGGCGTCGCCGCCAACACCTGGTATCACGTGACGATCTCCGCGCAGGGCGCCAACTTCTCCGTGACCGTGCAGCCCTCTGGCTCAGGAACGGTGATCGGATCGCTGAACTTCACCGACGCCACATTCCCCAGCGGCGCGATCGGCGTGCGGGATTTCCTTACCCCGGCCTCGTGGCGCGCCATCTCGGTGACGAACGCCGTGGACAACGGTCCATTGGTCAACGGTCACGCTTATCATCTGATCAACATGAACAGCGGCCTGTTTTTAGACAACCCCAACGGAACCAACGTCCACGGGACCTACTTACAGCAGTTCGTGGACACCTTCGCCACCGCGCAGCAATGGACCGCCACCAACGCCGGCGGCAATAGCTGGGTCTTCGCGAATGTCGCCGGCGGCCTCGCCATCGACGATTATAATTGGAGTACGACGGCGGGAACGCTGATCGACGAGTGGGACAACTGGGGCGGCGCCGTCCAGCAATGGCAAGTCGTTCCGGTCAGCGCGAACACCTATCGGCTCATCAGCAACGTGAGCGGCATGAACATGGAAATCCAGAACGCCAGCCTCGCCCCCGGCGGCGCGGTCGGCCAGTTCCCCAACAACGGCGCCGCCTGCCAATACTGGTACTTACAGCCGCTGTAAACTGACGGAGCCGTGAAGAAGAAATCGTGCGGACGCTGATTTTGTGATCGTCTTTCCCACAGCTTCAACTGTGGGAAAAGACGATCGCGGCGGGACGGATTACGATGTCCGCGTCTGGCTCAGCGTCAGCGGCACTTCCTTCAGCAAGTCGCCGTTCAAATAGAGATCGAAGCGATAATTCCCAAACTTCTCGAATTTCAAATTTGTGAGATGGATGATCATCGGGATATTGATCGCCCGCGCGGACGGGGGAATGACGGCCTCGAATGGCAGCGGGCCGACGTAGTTGACGGTGTGTCCGTCGGCGTCGATCAGTTTCACCTCCAGCATATGCTTCATCCCCTGCTCCTGCATCTCCGCGCGCATGGAGACGGCCAGCACCATAATCGGGTGCACCGCCGGCAGGGTGGGGGCGTAGAGGTCCTCAAAGATCCCCAGAATATTGAGCTTGCCTTCCCCCGAAACGTTCGCCGCGTCCGCGACCACCGCCAAATTGAGATCCATAATTTTTGATTCACTCCCGCGCACCGATAATTTCTCTTGTCGTTTGTGGATTATACCGGGCGGCGCGCACTATAATGAGTCGAAGACCACAGTGTTTCGCCGCAGGGGCGGTAACGAAAACGAAGAGTGTGTATCCCGCTGGCCGGTCGTTGGGTATTTCGGCGCGCCCTGGCCCTTTGCCTCGCGCTCTGGGGAGCGCCACTTTGCGTGTGGGCTCAGGGCAACCCCGCCAATTTGTTTCACGACCTCCCCGGCCAGCCCGTGGCGCAGCGGCGGCTTTGGTCGAACAAATCGACCTCCAAATATCTCGTTCGCCTTTTCTGGGGCCGATTCCAAATTGTCATCAAGCCCCTGGAAACGAACGGCGATGACGCCTCACACTTATCCATCCTGGATGCCCACGGTCACACAGTCAAGCAAATCACAGCGGATTTCTTGGACGAAGTCGGCCTGATCCAAATCACGGGGCGAAGCCCGAGCGAACTCTACGTTCGAGCGTCTCCCATGTCGAATACGCAATCGCTGGCTCGAACCTACTATTTCACGCAATCGCCCGCAGTTCACACACTGATGATTGCCGCAGGAGGCTTGGACGCCGTGCATCGCCTTGCGGGAGGACATATCGTCATAACCTCGGTGAACTGCGCGCCCATGGAGTGGCTGGAGGATCTTTCGCACGCGCAAGATCCCGCTGTCGTGATTGTGGGAGAAATGCAGGACGGCCGCTTCCATCTCAACTACTGTCGCTATCCGCAGGCATCCGTGCGGGTGGCGCTGGCTTACCGAAAAGAGCTTTTGACGAAGCCGCGCATGGGAGCGACGACCATTGGGCTGGGAGAAGCGATCGGTTATTATGCGAACTTCTGGACGATTGGACGCGGCGCGGAGGCGAGCGCTTGGCTGCGCCGGAATCTGCCGTCGGAGCGCTGGGAGAATTTTGCAGATGATTTGCCGGAAATCAATCAACGTCTGAAGCGTCTCTCGCAGCTCATTTGGAGAAATGACCGCCGCGATTACACGGTGAAGTCTCATGACCAGCCCTGGTGGCCGGACCGATAGGAGGCGCTGGAGCTAACGAGAGCTGGATGCGATTTGCGTGGGCCGATAAATAATCTCCAACTGCTGCCCCTGACCGGCAATAGGCCAGGACTTCATGTTGAAAGTCTGCATCTGTAAGCCGAAGCTCGCGCCGCTTTCGCGAAGTTTCTCCATGACGTCGTGCGGCTCAGCAGCGCACATGGCTTCCACTGTCACTTTGTCGCCCTGAATTTGCATGGACGTTATCGTGATATCCGGAGCCAGCACCTGGGCCAGCGCCTCTTTCGTGAGAGAGTGCGGAGCAAAAGCCGCATTTGGCCGGAAGTTGTATTCGTCTGACTGGGATAACATCTCTCCATGAGAATCGAAGGCGGCGACGGAGATGCTGTAAAGATACCTTCGGTCGAATGGTGGGTTGGCGCCTGCAAGGTCGATCGTTTTATGAGTGTCCGAGGTGGGCTCGGTCAATGAAGGGATAGAAACCGCTCGCCCGGTCTCCGAAGAAAACTGCCCCTCTTTAGAAAACTGTTGGAGCCATCCCATGATGATCATCTGATAGGTTGCCGCGCGGGGGTAAGCATCCCAGCGGACTTCCAGACGCTTGCCAATGAATAGCACCGGGGAAGGAGAATAAGACGACTGAAGTTTGAACGGCATGTGAAGGGCGACGCGCGGCCGCACGATCGCTGCCGGCAGCACTCCGACGCGGCTCTCGCAAACGAAGCCGTATTGCAGTCGCGTTCCTCGGTCGTCCGAAATGGAGCCTGAGGTTGGTGGCCCAGGCGTTTGGAGCGTCGCTGGGGAGTGCAGCTTGGAAGATGTCAGCGTATTGAGTTCCTCAGGACTGTATCCCCGCGATACCTGGCTGCAGATTCCGCGATAGGCAGGAAGATAGTAGCATCCATCCTTGTCTGTCGTGATATAGGAATAATTGAGCTCCGTGGCGTCCTGCTGTCGCAGGTGACCTGTGGAGTAACAGGTGACGCCTGTGATGATACGCAGACCTGCGACAGGCGTTCCGTCCTCGTATTCGACCCGTCCCCCTATGATGACGGGCGCATCATGCAGCGCTCGTGTGGTGAGTTCATCGCCATGGCGGGTATCTCCATGCTGCTGGAGCCAGGAGCCAAGAAGATATTCGGCATAGAAAAAGCGGGGATGTTGGGCGAGTATTTGCTCCAGCTGTTTTCTTTGGGAAAGCGGCGGCCCTTGTTTGCCGTACGTCGTTTCGCGGAACGGAATGCTTTTTACGAGCGCTTGATCCGAATCCGGAATCTGGACGTTTGGAGCGGGGCGCTGAAATGGCGAGGGATGTTCAAGCTGTAGGACTCGGACCGGCCGCACCGACCAGCCTTGCTGCTTGGCCCACTCAAAATGGGAAGCGTCCACACCGGAGCCCAGCAGAAGCACGCTGAACGCGGCTGCCGTAAGGACCCCGGCGGTGACGCCGAGGCGCAGCCGGCGTGTGAGCGCCTGGGCCGGCTGTAAAGATGTCGATAGAATGCGCTGGATGCGTCGGCCGACGGCGGATCGGAAGGGGACGACGCCCGCGCTAAGGGTCTGCTGGACGAGGGATGGCTGACGCCGCTCGGCCAGGGTCAGCAGGACGTTGGCGTATTCACGGGATGGGCAGTCATGCTCCAAGACGGCGAGATCGCAGGCGTCTTCACTGATATGCTCTATTTGGCGGCGCAGAATCCAGAGCAATGGCTGTGGCCAGAGAAGAACGCAGAGCAAATGTGCGGCGAGATTCCAGGCGCAGTCGCGCCGGCTGAGATGGGCCAGCTCGTGCGCGAGCACGGCGCGCTGCTCGGTGGCGCTGGAGTTCTGCACGAATTCTTGCGGCAGAAAGATCGCGGGGCGCAGCGCGCCTGCGAGGAATGGGCTCGCGACGGACTTGTGGGTATAGAGTTGGGGCGGATGCGGAGTGAGCGCGCTGAGAGTTTCCCTAATCGGCCCGGAGGTGATTGCCGTGGCCCCACGGCGTAGGCGCAGGAGAGATATCTGACAGAGCGCGATCCAGATCATTCGCAGCACGCCTCCGATCACCCAGACCAAGGCCAGGGTTTCCAGAACAATGCTCGTTGGGGAGAGCGGCAAAGGGATGAGAGGAGTCTGGTCGGCAGGGGAAATCGGACCCGATGCTGCCGAAGCGTCCAGAGGGATCGTGATGGAGTGCGTGGGAATGGGATAAGAAGCCGGCGATGGAGGCGCTGCCTGTGTTTCGCTTATGGCGGGAGTTGAGGGGAGCGGCACGGTCCAGAATGGCGGCAGGAAACTGATGACCGGCGCGGCGAGTGCGACTGCCGCCACGCCTGCCAGGAAGCAGCGCCCCATCAACGTTCGTAGGACGGGACTCTGTCGGCGCGCGCCCCAGAGCGTCGCCAGAGACAGAAGGAGCAGGACGCCCGATTGCAGCCATACGACAATGGCGCTCTGGGCGAAAGCGGTCAGCGTGTGTGTGAAGGCGATCATGATCTACCTCGGTAAACGTTGACTTGAGTTTACCAAGGTAGACGATAAATGTCAAGCGCCGTTTTCACAATCTCTGAAGCTCATTAGCCTTTCCTTGCTCACATCGGTTAAATGCCATAGAAACATTTCACGGATTCCCACGTCTATAAAATTAGGAGAGCATGGAAATCGTCGCTCTGCTTTCTCACGCCTTCTGCAAGGAAAAACATTTATGAAACACAGCCGTCCAACGTTGCGAGGGTTTACGCTGATCGAGCTCCTCGTCGTCATAGCCATCATTGCGATTCTCGCCGCGATTTTGTTTCCGGTCTTCGCCAAAGCGCGGGAAAAGGCGCGGCAGACGGCGTGCATCAGCAACACCAAACAACTGGGGCTGGCGTTTGTCCAGTATGTTCAAGACAACGACGAGGCGCTGCCGGCGTCCGGTGGCGGCACGGACCCCGCCGCGCCGGCGTGTACGATCGTTGCCTCGCCAAGCTGGGTGCTGGCTGAGCATATCCTGAATACGACATCCGCCTGTCCGTCCAATCAACTACCTGTGCAAAACGGAGCGCTCTATCCCTATGTCAAGAGCGCGCAGGTGTACAAATGCCCGTCGGACTCGAACGCCGACGGCGATACGATCAGCTACACGATGAACTCCCGCCTGAGCGGAATGACCGACGCGTCCGTACAGGCTCCCTCGGGATGTATTCTTCTGGTGGATGAAAATACGGTCACGGGGCTGGGACACGTGCTGGACAACGGCAACTTCGCCGCGCCGACGACCGATCTTGCAAGCGGCGCCCCGAACTGGAACGATCTGCCGACTAACCGCCATACCGACGGCGCGGTGTTTTCGTTTTATGACGGGCATAGCAAGTGGATGCGGCCGGAGCGTCTAAAGTCGGCGAACTTTGACCCGGCGGCGAACCCGTAGCGATGTGCGCCGCTTACGAGTGGGTCAGGGCGTTTTTGCGGGGAGGGCGCTCTTTTCCGATCGTTTGCGCTTGGCAAGGGCGCTGAACGGATCGCCGTGGCTGTCGATGGTGAAATCCAGGACGAATCCATCCCAGCCCGGCTCCAGGGCGTTGACGGCGGCGATGAGCTGTTCGCGGGATTGATCCGACCAGAATACTGGAATGACGATATTCGTGCGCCAGCGCCGATGCGCGTACTGCGCCGGCGGCGTTGGCTTCTCGCTCAGCGTCGTTCTGGGCTTTGGTCTGTGCGGATCCAGCGACCGGGGATCGCTCCAGAGGCCATACCAGGTTGGCGTCTGGAACGGCGGCTCGGTTCGCAGGAACAGATTCGGCGGCGGCGATCCGGTTTCTCTTACCGATGACAGCAGTGTTTGCAGGAACGCCGAGCGCGTATTCACCAGAAGCGCGGTCCAGTCGTCATGGACGGAGCTGAGGGACGCCTGATTCGCGAATTCGGGGACGGATTGATTCATGGGCTCCTGGGCATAGTAGGACATCGTCTCGAAATCCACCGGATCAACATGGTCGCGCCGCAGCAGCGCGAGCCGCAATGTCGGGGTATATCCCATCCCTGCGCCGCGCTGATCGGCTTCGTAGTCCGGCGCCGATGCGTTGGAGAGGGCGATGTCGGTCACCCCGGGAGTAGCCGCCAGCCGCCGCAGCAGAGTCGTCAGAGTATCCTGAACTATCGGCGACGCCGGTGAGACGCGCAGGTTCGTATTCGGAGAAGCGGCGATGTCCGGCAGCAGATATTGGTAGAACTCGTCCGGCGCGATTTTGTTGTTCCACGCCGTTTCCTGAATGGAGTTCTCGCCGAGAATGGTCAGGTCCTGCGCGTCCAGAGGCGCATCCGCGCCCCAGTTCAGCGCGTTCACGTGCGGGATGATCGCGATCCCGCTTCCCTTGGTTTTGGCGATCGCGGCTTCCAGGAGATTGGGCTTGCCGTCGAGATGGCTTTTCCCGCCGGAGAACACATCCAGCCAAAGCTGGTTGAGGCCGATCCGCTTCATGACGGCGATTATCCTGTCCAGAGATTTGACGCTGTCGGGGCGGACGAGCACGGCGCGGCGAGCGAAAGAAACGGCGGCCTCCGCGAGAACGGGCTTGGGCGCGCGGCTCGCGGGAGCGCCGATCTCCGGGTCTTCCTCGAACGCTTCCTGCGCTTTCTTCATCGCCGCCGCGAACGTGATCGTGTCGGCGTGGTATTTCTTGAGCATCTCCGCCCGGCCGGACGCTTGCAGCAGACCGTTCGGCTGAAGGTAACCGTCTAAAACGACAACGCCGTCGATGGATGGGGAGGTCAGCGAAATCGAGGGAGAGAGCGATAGGTCGATCGGAAGATCCGTCGTCAGCCGGGTTCCATTTCCGGGCGTGATGGCGTTGTTGTTTTTCTGAACCGCCTTGCGAACAAAATCCTGCTGCTCGGGCGACATCTTCTCCAGGGGTGTGGTGATCGACTGGGCCGATCCATTCAGCGCGGAGAACTCGGTCTGCTGGGAGCCGGTCAGGGCGAAGTCGCTGATGGCGGGCGGCTGGTCGGCGAGATGATGCGTTTCGGACATTCGATCGTTGGCGTCCACGATCGCCTGCCGGCGGCCCATATCCGTCTCCAGCAGGAAACGTGTGATGATTGACTGGCGCGTTCCGAGCCCCAGCCGGTCGTTGGTGAGGACATAGGCCGGCCCGACCTGGCGATACGTTCCTCGGACACAGAGCGCGACGGCCTTCAGGAAATCCCGGGCGCGTCCGGATCGTGGTCCGAGGATCGTGACGCTTTGCGTTTCATAGCGCCGGTCCGCGTAAAGCTCGATCCGTGTCGCAAGTCCGATTCGCGTGATCAGGTCCTGCACGGTCTTGACGCCGCTCAAATCCACGACCGCGCCAAGTTCGTCGCGGTCGTAATCGAGATCCGAATCCTTCAGAACGTTCGGCGCGGCGCTGCGCAGCGTCACTCCGTAGATCGTGTCTGGGGCCGGCTGCCATGGCGGGACTTGGCTTGCCTGATAGTACCTGCCGCCGGCCGGCGGCGATATTCCGTATTTTGCGTTTGGCTGCCCCGCCACCGAGATCGCGTAATTGGTGCGGTGCGACAGCCGCAGACGCGCCGACGCGGCGTTCTCGCGCGACAGCGTCGGATCTTTCTCCTCCTCCGCGCCGCTTCCCTGAGGAAACAATGTGATCGGCGTGATGGGAAAGATATCGGTAAAGAGCTGGCGCTGCTCGTCCGTCGTCAGATCGGAAAGCCCAATTCCTTCCGGGCCGCCGAGCATTCGCCACTGACTATCGTCGAGCATAGACACCAGCAGCTGGAATGCGTCGGAGGCGGGCGTGTCGGCGAAAGGATCCTGCGCTTTGGGGCTTGTGTTGAGCACGGTCATCGTCGCCGGAGCGATCGCCGTGACATCGTGGAAGTCACGAACAATGCAGCCGAACTCCTCGCCGATGCGCCGGACCCGGTCTTCGGGAGCGGGCGGAGCCGCGTCCTTCGGCAGCGATATCTGCTCCGCGCCGACAATGAGATAGATGTCCGACCTCGGCGGCTCGGACGCCGCCAGCGCCTGCGCCAGCGTCAAATGGCGTTCGCCAATGGTAAATCCTCCCTCTTCGTCGATACTGATAGCGTCTGCGTGAACGGGAATGGACGGAAACGTGAGCAAGAGGAGCGCGGCGCCGAGATGGAGCGCAGATCGTGGACGCATGGCTGTCTTTCTGTATGGGCGACGCTAATCCTTCGCCGTCAAGCTTTTCTCAAGATGATCGAGAGCGTCCACATCGCTCTCCGGGCTGTTCAGGTCGATCACAAACCCATTCCAGCCGGCTCCAATGTTCTTGATCGTATCGGCCATGGCCTGCCGTGTTTGGAAACCCCATATCGGCAGGATGGCGATCGCGGTCGTGGTTTGCGCCCGGGCCTCCTGCTCGACGGCGGCTGGGGTTCCTTCTTCCCAGGAATGCTTTGTGGCGTGAGGAATCGGCGCCGCCGGATTCCGCCAGAGGCCGTACCATCCCTGGACCCAGGATGCTCCCTGAGAGCAAACCATCAGCCCCGTGGACTGCCCCGCGCTGGACTGGGCGGCGGCAAGCAGATTCTTCAGAAAGTTCGTCGCGATTTGCGTTCGGTATTCGTTCCACTTGACTGAGACGGCGCTTTGGACCTCCCAATCATGGAACTCGGGAATGCGCCACTGGTTGACGGGCGAATTGATGTAAACCTCACCATCCAAATCGATCGGATCGACATGATTGGCTCGCAGGAAGGCCAGCCTCGCCGCCTCGGTATATCCCAGTATGTACCCCGAGCCAGTGTCGTTATCGCCAGAAGCGAGAGAATAACCCGGCGGCATCTGCCCTGATACGACGATCGTGGGGATGTTTGGGGTGGAGGCGAGGCGCGAAACGAAGGATACGAGCGTTCGAGACACGGCGGAACTCGCGGGATCGACGTATAAATCCGTCGGCTGCGGCTGCTTGTCGGCTTCCTCCGGCGACATCCCCTGATAGGCGACCTTCTCAAATCTCTGCCGCCAGGCAGCGGCCTGCGCGGAGTTTTCGCCGGACATCGTCAAATCTTGCAGATCCGCAGGCGCGTTGGATCCCCAGTTCAGCGGCGTGATCATCGGCAGCACCGTGATTCCCATTCCCTTCGCCTTCGCGCGCGCCGCGGCGAAGAGATTGGGTTTGTCGTCCAGATGACTTTGGCCGCTGGAGAAAACATCGAGCCAGAGCTGATTGAAGCCGATCGCGTGCATTTGATCGATCATCTTGTTCAAGTCCGCGACGGTTTGCGGCCGGGCGATCACCCCGCGCACGGGGAACGGAGCAAAGATCGCCGCGAAATTTGGTTTGGGCGGCGCCGGCGAGGGCGGCGGCTTCACATCTGTCGCGGGAGTGGCTTCGGGCGTCTCGGCGCTGCGCTTCTGGTTCAATTCGTTGATCAGCTTGGTGGAGGGCTTCAGCAGACCGGTTCGGCCCAGGTAATCGTCCAAAACGATCGGTCCCGGGATGGCCGGCGTGGACATCACAACCGTCGTGTTGAGCCAGAGTGATAAGGGACGGGAAGCCGTAAGCCGCATCGGAGTGGAATTCCCTCCATTGATTTGAACATTGGCGTTCCACTTCTGAATCAAATCCTTCGCGAGCGCCTGCTGGCTTGGCGTCAATTGATCCAGCGGGGCCGTGAACGTGATGTCGTTTCCGGGATAATCTCCGCTTTGCTTACGCGCCTGCGTCTTTTGGTCGTCGGTCATGGAAAGACCTTCGTCAAACTGATTGTTGTCCAGTCCCTTCTGTGTCTGATACGCCCGATCGCCCGCCGCGTCGATGGCGTTCTTTCGCGCCATTTCGGCTGTCTGCGCGAAGCGAATCAGGGTGACTTGACTGGCTCCCGCGCCAATCCGCGCATTTGTGAGCACATACGCCGGGCCGATTTTGCGGTATGTCCCGCGAACGCAGAGCGCCAGGGCTTGCAGCAAATCCCGGGCGCGGGCGGTGGACGGGCCGCGCAGCAGTACATTTTGCTTCTCATAGCGCCGGTCGGCGTAAAGCTCGATGTGCGTGGCGACTCCGATTCGCGTGACGAGATCGCCGACGGTTTTGATTCCCGTCAGATCGATTGCCGCTGTCAGCGGCGCGGCGTCGTAATCCAGGTCCGATTCCTTGGGGGTGTTGGGAACGGTGGCGCGCAGCGGTACGCCGTAGAGCTTGGTGACCCCGTCGTCGTTCCCAGTGATATTCATGGCGGTGTAATTCAATTCGCCATTCGACGGCGCGTCCGCGATCAGCGAGGAATTGTCCTTGCCTTCGATCGGCAGCCCCATCCGAACGCGCTGCCCGATCCGCAGTTTCGCGCGCTGGAGATCGTCGGCCGTCAGCTTCGGGGAAGAGGACGTGTCGCCGCCGGTCAATCCGCCGGTTCGAGGCGCGAGGAGCACAGAGTCGATGGGGAAGATGGCGAGGAAAAGGTTCTTCTGATCGTCGGTCGTCAAATCCGACACCCCTATGCCGACTTTTCCTGTGATCAGCTTCCACTGTCCTTCGTCCAGGCTTCCCAGCAGCATTTTGAACGAATCGGTCGGCGGCATTCCATCAAAGGGGTTGGGTTTGCCGGGATCGGCGTTAAACACCGTCATGGTCGGCGGCGCAATGGCCGTCACGCCATGAAAGTCCTGCGCAAGATAGCCATAAGCCGCCGCGACCAATGGCGCTCGGGTGTCGGGATCCAGAAGCGGCGTACTCGCGGAGCCTGGAACGGCGTCGGCGCCGACAGCGAGCGCCACATCCGTGTCGGACGGCGACGCTTGCAGCAGCGCCTGCGCCAGCGTGGGCGGGCCGGACGGCGCGGCCTGGCCGGCGACTGCGGCTTGGGTCTGCTCCGTCGCGGGGGGCGGGGCGTCCGCGTAAGCCATGGAATTCCAACCGAGCAGGGCCGCGCACGCGATGAGCCAGGTGTGTCGATCGATCATGGATTCCCTTCCGTCGTCGATGCGGATTTCGTGGCGGCTTTGGTTTTGATGAGTGGGGCGAGCGGGTCATTTTCCGCGCTGGTGATGTCGAGCGCGAAGCCGTCCCAGCCAGGCGCGATATTGGCGATTGACCAGGCGAGTTCGTTTGGCTCCAGTGCTCCGTTGGCGATCAGATTATAGATGTTCGCGCGCCATCGGGCGTGCGCGTACTTGGAAAAGTCTTGATCCCCATCCACGCCGCGACTCTGCTGTTCGGTGAGCGTGGGAAGCGGGGCGCCGGGATCGTCCCAGCGTCCATACCAGTCCGCGCGCCACTCCAGAGTGCGCTGCGCTTTGACGAATACGTCCATCGGGTGAGCGCCGCTGCTCCGCGCCGTTCGCCAGAGGCGCGTTAGGAAGGCGTGCAGGAGGTCCGCGCGGTAGTCGCTCCAGTCGTGCTGTGCATTGATTTCGATGCCCCAGTCATCAAATTCCGGCACGGATGTATCCACGTCGACGGCTGCTTCAAAGGTATCGGGGGCGAGGTCGACCGGGTCGACATGGTCCCTGCGCAGAAAATCGAGACGCAGGGCGGGGGTATATCCGAGCGAGTAATCGCCTGCTTGAGACTGGGAGCGAAATGGACGATCGTAGCCATGCACGCTCGTTTCTCGCAAAGCGATCCCCGTAACCCCGGGCGTCGCGGCGATACGCTGGACGATGCCGGTGAGGGTTTCCGTGGTGGAGGAAGCGCCGGGGCTGACGTAGGTCTTCAGCGGGGTCGGCTGCCGATCGGCCTCGTCCGGCGACATCCCTAAATCGAGGATGCGCATTCGGCGCTGCCCCGAGACGCTTGCCTCGGCGGAGGTTTCGCCGAGCATCGTGAGGTCCTGGGAATCTTTGGGCGCCGACGCGCCCCAGTTCAGGATATCCATGCGTACGCTGACGGAAATGCCGGCGTTCTTCGCCTTCGCCAGCGATTCCTTCAAAATCGCGTCGTTTTCGCCCAGGTGATTTTGGCCTTCGGAAAATGCGTCCAGCCACAATTCATTGAAGCCCAGCGTCTTCATATCGGCGACGATGTCGTCCACATCTTTTACCGTGCGGGGGCGCGCAATGACGGCGCGACGGGAAAAGGGGCGAAACGCCTCGGCGAGCTGCGGGGGCTTTGGCGCGGCGTGCTCCGGCTGAGGATGAGCCTTCGCTTCCTCAATCGCTTTGCGCTGCTCGTCTTCCTGTCGTTTTTTCTCCATCTCGTCACGCAGTTTTGCCGATGGCTCCATCAATCGGTCCGTCTGCAAGTAGCTGTCCAGAACGATGGGCGTCGGGAACGCGGGAGTTTCGAGGCTCACGGCAGTCGCCGCCATCAAGAGGATGGGGTACTCCCCGGTGGGAACCGTCACCTGGCCGAAGCTGTCCTGAGGGTCCGGCGTGGGGGGATTGGCTTTGTTCCAATCCTGAACGATCTTGGTGATGGCGGTCTGCTGCGCCGGCGTCAGTTTGCGGAACGGGACCTCCGTGCTGTGACCCGAATTGGATGGCGCAAAAAGCGTCTCTTTTTCCGCATCGTTCAGGGAGAACACATTGTCCTGTGTGGATAAGTCGGTGAACGATCGGCCGAGGTAGATTTTGTCGCCGGAGGCGGCGATTGTCGCCTGACGCATCATATTTGCTTCCTGCACGAACCGCGTCAGGATCATGCCGCGTGTTCCCTCGCCCATGAGGTCGTTCGTGAGGATATATGCGGCTCCGACTTTGCGATAGGTTCCGGCGACACACAGCGCCAGCGCCGCCAGCAGGTCTTTCGCCCGGGCGGACGGGGCGCCGAGCGCGGTGACCGGACGCTTTTCCAGTCGCCGGTCGGCGTAGAACTCCATCTGCGTTGCGTAGCCAATGCGCGCGATCAAATCGCCGACCGTCGTGACGTGTGTCAGATCGATGGGCGCTGAGAAAATACTCGCGTCATAATCCAGATCCGCCGCCTTCAATGTGTTCGGGACAACCGCGCGCAGCTTCACTCCATAGATCGTATCGCGCGTATTTGACCCAAAGTCTCCGTTATACATTTGATAGACGCCCGAGGCTGTCTCGGGAGCGTCGGCCGTAATGCCCGATTCCGGTCGATCGCCGCCGTTGACGGAGATCTGAACGCGGCGTCGTACATGCAGTTTGCCCTTGAGCGCATCCGCCTGCGGCAGTTTCAAGAGCGTCTTTTCATCCTCACCGCCATAAACCAGCACGCCGCCTTTTCTGGGATAAAGCGTCGCCTCTTTGCCCGGAAACAGCGCCGTGAAGAGCTGCCGCTGCGCATCCGTGGTCAGATCGGATAACCCAAGCCCTTGGTCTCCCGTCAGCATCTTCCACTGTCCATCCTCCAGGCTCGCCGCCAGCAATTTGAACGCGTCGGGCGGCGGCATCCCATCATAAGGATTAGGCTTGCCGGGATTGGTGTTGAGCAGCGTCATAGTCGGCGGCGCGATGGCCGTGACCCCGTGAAAGTCCCGGACAATCTCCCCGTAGGCCGCCGCCACCTGCGGAACGCGCGCGTCGGGATCGGGAGGCGTCGCGTCCTTGAGCAGTTTGACCACATCCGCGCCGACCGCAAGATAAACATCCTCACGCGGTTGCTGTGCGCGCTGAAGCGCCTGCGCGAGCGTCAGAGGCGCCGGGGGCGCATCGGCGGCGATCGCGGCGGCGGGATGACTGAGCAGAACGGCGGCATAGGCGGCGAAGAAGTAGTTTCTGGTCATGAATCGTCCCGTCAGGAGAGTTTTGGCAGGGCGCGAAGGTGGCTGCCAACTGTGAATGTCCGGTCAGCCGTGGAAATGGACACAACGCCGCCGGAAATGCGCCGCGTTTTGCCTTCGCCCTTATTTCCGGAATCCGCGCGCCGATTCCTTCCCTTGCACAATTTTTGCAAGGCTGCGTATAATAGAAATGAAGGAAATCGGATTCCAAGCCTCTCTGATTAACAGAAGAACGTCGCCGGCGCGATTTTTGGGCGGCGCTCAACCCGTGGAACAAGGAGATTAATCGATCATGAACCTGAAAATGTCCATTCCCATCATCGTCGCCGCCGCCGTCGGAACCACCTGCGGCGCCGGCCTGCCGCGCACCCAGGCGGACACCGTCAAACCCGTCGTTGCCAGCGCCGCGCCTCAGGACACCTCCAACGCCGCCCTGCTCAAGCGGCTGGACACTCTCGAAAAACGCGTTCAGCAGTTGGAAGCCCAGCAGGGAAAGCACTACGTGACATTCACTCCCAACAGCAATTCGCTCGTCCTGCCGAACGAACCCGGCTCGCAGTGGCGCGTCACGCTTTTGAGTAACGAGAATAAACTGGCGAAGTAAATCCCAGGAACCCACACGTCACTACGGCCGCTGAGGACATTCATTGTGTCCACAGCGGCCGTGTTGTTTTGTCTGAAGTTCCGATTGAAAAAGCGTTACAGCTTGAGCGCCTTGATCCGGTTGACCGCCTCGACCACGTTCTCGCGTACGCCGAAGGCGCTGAGGCGGAAGTAGCCTTCGCCGCTGGAGCTTACGTCCAAAATGAATATGTTATCAAAACTTAGAAAATGTAACATATTGTTATCAACATTTTACTGACAGTAACGTATTTGCCGACAGAGACTGGAAGCTACTCCCGTTCTTCCTATTCATCATTTCGCAGAAAGCCTCAGTTCGTGAACGTGGGGCACTATCTCTTCTTCTGAACAGATGTCACTCATAAACCAAGCCAACTCTTCATGTGCTACGCTTGCCAGAAAATTGGAGCCGTCTGGCAGATAAAACGCCAAATCTTCCGGTCTGTCTGGACGAAGCCAAGCATAAAGTCGGCCCGCAGTCTGAAGGACGTCGATAGAACGGGGCGTTACTCGGTAAGTTCGAAGAAGTATTCCTTTGGGACGCGCAATTCGATAGCGCCGATGTATTGGATCTGGCTGCTGGTCAGTCACATTCCATTGTATCGTACCGGGCCAATTGTCGGTTATCTTTTGTGATACGCGGAATGGAGTCAATTCTTTTTCGATCTGATGCGCGGTGGACTTGTAACGACACATATGCCATGTCAGCGAAAAAGTGGCGCAATTTGTCGCGGCGAACTTCAGCAGTGCTTCATAGACTTGCCCTTGCGGCTCTTCACGAATTCTTATCATAATCCTGCTCCTAATTTCTTATCGCCGCTGCAAGGAGCATCGCAAAATACAGCGCCTGCCTGCGGCGTACAAAATACATCGCAGGCAGGCGCTATCTCGTGATCAGTCGATTGAAAAAGCGTTACAGCTTGAGCGCCTTGATCCGGTTGACCGCCTCGACCACGTTCTCACGCACGCCGAAGGCGCTGAGACGGAAGTAGCCTTCGCCGCTGGAGCCGAAGCCGGAGCCGGGGGTACCGACGACGTGGGCTTTGCTGAGCAGCAAGTCGAAGAACTCCCAGGAGGTGATGTTGCCCGGGGCCCTGAGCCAGATGTACGGCGCGTGGACGCCGCCGTAGACGGCGATGCCGGCTTCGGCGAGGCCTTCGCGGATCAGGCGGGCGTTTTCCATGTAGTAGGCGATCGTTTCTTTAATCGCGGCCTGGCCTTCGGGGGTGAAGACGGCGGCGGCGCCCTTCTGGATCGGGTAGGAGACGCCGTTGAACTTGGTGGTCTGGCGGCGCGACCACAGGGTGTGCAGCGAGACGAGCTCGCCGCTTTCGTTGCGGCCCATGACGGTCTTGGGAACGACCGTGTAGGCGCAGCGCACGCCGGTGAAGCCGGCGGTCTTGGAGAAGCTGCGGAACTCGATGGCGACGTCGCGCGCGCCGGGGATCTCGTAGATCGAGCGCACGAGCGAAGGATCGCTGATGTAGGCTTCGTAGGCGGAATCGAAGAGGATGATCGCCTCGTTCGCCTTGGCGTAATCGACCCACTTTTGCAGGGCTTCACGGGACAGCACGGCGCCGGTCGGATTGTTCGGGGAGCAGAGATAGATCAGGTCCACGTGCTCCGAGGGCAGCTCGGGATCGAAGCCGTTCTCGACGGTGCAGGGCATGTAGACCAGGCCCTCGTAGCGGCCCGACGCGTCGGCGGCTCCGGTGCGGCCAGCCATGACGTTGGTGTCCACATAGACGGGGTAGACGGGATCGGTCACCGCGACGGCGGCGTCGGTGGAGAAGATCTCCTGGATGTTGCCGGTATCGCACTTGGAGCCGTCGGAGACGAACACTTCGTCGGCGGCGACATCCGCGCCCTGGCTCTGGAAGTGGTCCGCGATGGCTTGCCGCAGGAACTCATAGCCCTGCTCCGGGCCGTAGCCTTTGAAGGTGGAAATCTGTCCCAACTCCTCGACGCCCGCGTCGATGGCCTTGCGGATCACTTCAGGGAGCGGCAGCACCACGTCGCCGATGCCCAGGCGAATGACCTTCGCGTCCGGGTTCGCCGCCGTGAACGCGCTCACGCGCCGGCCGATCTCCGGGAACAGATATCCCGCCGCCAGTTTCTGATAATTGCTGTTGATTTTTGCCATATCGCCGTTTACTCATTCACATCGGTTCGTACGCCGCCGCCCGCGCAATTGGGGGCCGCAGCATTCCGGCGGCAAGTCGTTTGGGGATTGACGCCGCGCTAAGATTATAGCAGAAATGGGGATGAGACGAGCGGTATACTTTCCTCATGTCCATACATAAGCCAAGCGCGATTACAACGGCGCGTCTGCAACTGCGTCCCTTTCAGGCCGAGGATTGGCGAGAGGCGCATGCCTACGCCTCCGATCCCGAGGTCATGCAATTTATGAACTTCGGGCCGCTGTCTGAAGATCAATCCCGGGATCTGACACGGAACTTGGCGGCTTCTGCGGATCAATATCCGCAAACGGCTTACTCGTTCGCCATTACGCTTCTCTCAGATAGCGTCTTAATCGGCGGATGCAGTCTCTACCGGGTCGGCGCGCCTGAAGGGAAGGCCGAGATGCTTTATCTGCTCAACCGGCGCTTCTGGGGCTGCGGCTACATGTCGGAAGCCATCCGCGCTCTCCTCCGATTTGGGTTTGACGAATTGGAGCTTCAGCGAATCTTTGGACATTGCGATCTGGATAATCCAGCGTCCGCCCGCGTCATGGAGAAGGCGGGAATGGCGCGGGAGGGCGTGCTGCGCCAGGAGCGCTGGATTAAGGACCAGTGGCGGGACGTGATTGTCTATGCAGCCATTGCAAGCGATGGAACCGCTGGGCTGTAATCGGCCAGGGTTACTGCGGCTCGTCCGTCCCCACCGAGATGGCGACGAGATGGTGGCGCGACAAAACGGAGTGGTAACACTCCACGCAAACGATTTTCCAGTCCGCCACGCCGCACGCGCGATCCGTCCACCCCTGCTCCGCGCACAATACCTCATCGCAAAGCGCGCACCACGCCTGCGGCGCCTCTCCCTCGACATCCGCGCAGGCGTAGTAATCTTTTCCCGATTCCAGCAGCAGATGCCGACACATCAATCCGCTGTCTGAAAGGCCATGTCTGGCGCACTGGGTTTTCGGAGGAGCTTGAGATTCCATGATGATCTTTTCTATAACGGGAGAAGTCCCTCGGTCAAGTATGCGATATGCTGATTCGAGCCTACTCCGTCAATACGAGGGTCTAGGCCGGGAAAGCCACCCCATTGAAAACAAATACGCAAATAGTTGACGAAAGTAGTTTCATGCAGTTCACCATCCAGCGGAGCGTCTGCGGCTAAACAAGGCAGCGAGACACTGTAGGGATTTCCGCTTTGATGGGCTTTGCCATAACAATCCGGCGAGATGAGATAAAGGAATGGAGGGTTTTTATCGACTACGCCATCTCGCCATTCGTCGAACATTGATAAGCCGCAGCCGTGTTCTAGACTGACCACGAAAAGCGGATCTAGATAATCGATATCCCAATTGGGGTGAGCGCCTATGAGATTGACATTGCCGACTGTTTCATACCAAGCGCGCAGTGAGAGAGGAAACTTCCCGATGATCTCTTCGACTGCATCAAGATGGGCGGCGATTGTTGCTGGAGCCGGAGTTATCGGGTTCGAGTACCCGGAGAGGAAGTATTCGTCTCCGTCTGTTTGCGATTCGAGGTGATACCCAATCGTCTCCAGGCGTGGAATTATCAGTTCAATATTCTGGCGCGCTCGCGCCATCGTCTCCCGCGCCACGGCCATGGCGTCCGAGAATAGCGGCTCCGTGCGGACGGCGGCGCCGAGCGCGGTTAGCTCTGACCAGACTTGTTCACGTTCGCCGCTTTGGTATCGCTCAAGGTAGGAAGGCATGCGCGTTATCCTGCGTTCTGAGGAATGACGGTCGGTGCGCCGGGCTTTAGCCAGAGGAGGCGGTCGCCGACGCCGGCGGCGCCGAAGGAGGTTTGGATCACTTCGTGGGATTCGGAGAAGTGAGCCCAGCCTTCGAAGTGCAGCGGGATGATCTTGGCGTTTGGGAAGGCGTGGGCGGCTTGGATTCCGTCTTCGGCGGTCATGGTGAGGTGGTCGGGGCCGACGGCGGCGACGCGGGCGGCGCCCATGAATAGGACGGCGGTCGTGATGGGGAAGCGACGGGCGACTTCTTCGACGCCTTCGTACCAGACGGTGTCGCCCGAGATGTATATGGCGTCATTCGGCGTGTCCGTGAAGGCGAGGACGAACCCCGTAACCGGCCCGCGGTCGCCGCCGATGGGGCCGTGCCGGCCCGGCGTTCCCGTAACGCGCAGCGTGCGGCCGCTGGGAGTGGCGACATCGACGCTTTGCCAGTGATCGAGGCCGATGGCGTTACCGCCCAGACGCTCCGCGCCGATGGGGGTGGTGTAGACGCGATCGACTGCCGGCAGGAGTGCGCGGCCGGCGTTATCCAGGTTGTCGGAGTGGTGATCGTGACTGAGCAGAACGACGTCGATATGTCCGAGAGCTTCCGGGGCGACGGCGGGGCCTCCCGTCTTCGTGAGAGTGACGGGGCCGGTAGTGTAGTCGCCGCCGGCGGGATCAAACGCAGGATCCGTGAGGAGGCGAAGGCCACCAATTTCCATGAGAGCCGTCGGGCCTCCAATATATGTCATTGTGATCTGGTTCTGCGGCATTGAAAGGCGCTCCTTTGCGTTTGCGGATGCATTGTGGTTCTTCGGAAAGCGGCGACAATCCTTCCGGTCGTTCCCCGCCATTTGTCCGTCTCGGCGTCGGCGCTCAATCCTAGGAGAACCATCCGTCAGCGGGTACAATAAAGGGTGACTTTAAAGGGTGACTTTCTCGGCGAGCGATCCGGCGGATTTCAGGGAGAACGTTTTGACTGAAAACATCTTGGCTCGGAACAATGTGCGCGTCTTTGGCGAGGGCTCGCGGACGATGGTCTTCGCGCATGGCTTTGGCTGCGATCAGCACATGTGGCGCTGGGTGTCGTCCGCCTTTGAGAACGACTTCCGAGTCGTGCTGTTCGATTATGTTGGCTCGGGCAAGTCCGACCGGCGCGCCTACAGCGCGGAGCGGTACGGTTCTCTGGGCGGCTACGCGCAGGATCTGCTCGATGTCTGCGCGGCGCTGGAGGTGAAGGACGCCGTGTTTGTCGGGCATTCGGTCAGCGGGATGATCGGCGCGCTGGCGTCGATCCGTGAGCCGGAGCGGTTCTCGGATTTGATCATGGTGTGCCCGTCGCCGCGTTATATCAACGATGCGCCCAATTATGTCGGCGGCTTCGAGCGCGCGGAGATCGAGGGACTGCTCGATATGATGGAGCAGAACTATTTGGGATGGGCGAGCTTTCTGGCGCCGGTGGTGATGAAGAACGCGGACCGTCCGGAGCTGGCGCAGGAATTGGAGGACAGCTTTTGTTCGACCGATCCGAAGACGGCGCGCCTGTTCGCCGAGGTGACGTTCTTTTCCGATAACCGCGCGGACCTGCCCAGAGTCAAGACGCCGTCGCTGATCATTCAATGCTCTGACGATGCGATCGCGCCGGTCGATGTGGGCGAGTATCTGTTCCAGCATCTTGCCGGGAGCTCTCTGCGAATCATTGCCGCCACGGGGCACTGTCCGCATCTCAGTCATCCCGAAGAAACGGTTGCCGTCATCCAGGAATATCTCGCGGCGCGCCCGCAAGTGGAAATTGAGAAACCCTTCTGGTAAACGGAATGACAGATCTTCTGAACGCCGCTCCCTGCGGGTTCCTGACATTTTCCAGCGAAAGCGTCATCGATTTCGCCAATATCTCCCTGCTGGACCTTCTGGAGTACGACGCGGATGAGCTGCGCGGGCGGCGTTTCGACTCCATCCTCTCCCCGGGCGGCCGTGTTTTTTACCAGACGCACCTTTCTCCCATGCTGCAAATGCACGGCCGCGTGGATGAGATTTCGCTGTCGCTGCGCGCCAAGAGCGGCGCGGATATTCCCGTGCTGCTGAACGCCGCGCGCCAGGAGCGAGACGGCGCCGTGTTTTTCTCCGCCATCTTGGTCCCCATGCGTCAGCGGCGGCGTTTTGAAGAGGAACTGATCCAGGCGCGCCGCGCGGCGGAAGAAGCGACCGAGGGGCAGCGGGCGTCCAACGCGGCGCTGGAGGAGGCCCGCGCGACGCTGGAGAAGCAGCACGCGGAGCTGCTGACGCTCAACGCCGTAATCCAGGCGCAGGCGGACCATGAGCGCAACATCGCCGAGCGCTTGCAGGAGGCCCTGTGCCCGTCACTGGATGACACGGTGCCCGGCCTCGATCTCGATTACTACTACCAGCCGGCGCTGGAGGAAGCCAGCGTCGGCGGCGACTTCTTCGACGTGTTTCCCCTGAACAACGGCCGCTACGCCCTCGTGGTGGGAGACCTGGCGGGGAAGGGGCTGGCCGCCGCCGCCCAGACCGCCACGGTCCGGCATATGCTGCGCGTGCTGCTGTACCTGGGCGAGGAGCCCGCCGTCGCGATCACCAAGCTCAACGACATCCTCGCCTCTCAGGCGCTGCTCACCGGGTTCGCCACGCTCTTCGCCGGCGTTTACGACCCCCAGCGCTGCGCTCTGGTTTATGTGTCCTGCGGACAGGAGCCCGGCTTGCTGCTGCGCGCCGCCACGCCGCGTACGGAAAGCCTGGGGCCGACCGGTCCCGTGCTTGGCGCGTTCGCCGGGTCCGAATTTCGCCAGCGGCAGGTCGCGCTGGCGCAGGGCGATGTGCTCGTCCTGTTCACCGACGGCCTGACGGAAGCGGGGATGGATCGGCGCAACATGCTCGGCGTCGACGGCATCACCGATCTTCTCACCGAAGAAACCGCCGCGCCGCGCACGGCGTCCACGGTGGCCCAGCGGCTGATGGCGGGTGTGGAAGCCTTCGCGACCTCCGCCGGGATTCGGGACGACGTTTGCCTGCTCGTCGCCCGCGTGGAGGATTGCCGGGAGCCCCATACTCCGTCCGCCAACGACGCCCACGCCCATGGCGCCGCGCCGGCGTACGAAAGCGGCCATTCCGCCCCAAATCCCGCGAATATCGAATCGCCCGCGCCGCTTCCCGCCGGCCGGCCGCGGGGTCGCCGCCTCGCACGCGCGCCAAAAACTCTCGTTCGCCTCGTTTCCTCGTGATCGCCGCACTTTTCGATGTTATCGCCAGCTATTGAGGCGTGACCCGTCCGGAGCCCGCGCGACAAGCGCCGTGGAGAAAATCATGAGCAACAGCGCGCCGCCGTATCCGCGCGCCACGCCCGATTCGAACGGACCGCCGCCCTCGTTCGGGGGCTTGCGGGCGATATGGCGTGGGATCAAGCGCTTCGCCGCCATCTTCATGATGGCGTGCGTCGGCGGCTGGATCTGCGGCGCGGGCGCAGGCGCGGCGACATTCTATTGTTATGGAATCGGGGGGTGGCTGGGGCTGCCGCTCGGCATGGTCGGCGGCGCGTTTTTGGGAGCGAAGACGCCTGCCCGGCGCGCGACGCTGACCTTCACGACCGGAGCATATACCGCCTGGGCGCTATACCATGCCGCTCAGCGTCTGAACTGGGATAACATTCTGGTGGCGGCGCTCAGTCTCATCGGCGCGTCGCTGGCTATGCTGGTGGTTTACGCCCTCGAGCGCCTCCTGCCGGAGCGTGTGAGCTTCTGGGCGGCGGTGACGTCCGCCGTCATCTTTAGTATCTGGATGATGGTTGACTTCGCCCACTGGCTCACGACCACACAGTAAGTGTGGGAGCGGAATTCTCGCACGAAGCGGCGCGGAGCGTGCGGGGAAACGCGGCCGCCTTCATCGCATCTGAGTGGACGCCGGATCCGCTGGTTTGGGCGCGGTGACCATCAAGACGACGCCGAGCAGTATTACGGCGCTGGCGAGGATCGTGCGCGGAGTCAGCGGTTCATGGAGGAACGCCCAGCCGAGCAGCACCGCGACGACCGGGCTGACAAAAGAAAAAGTGTTGGCGAGCGCGGCGGAGGTGGCGCGCAGGAGCCAGCCGAAGGTCGTGAAGCCGATCAGTGCGACGGCGATCGTGATATAGATGACGGCGGCGACCGGCCCAAACGTCAGGTGTGCGGGATGGATCCGTCCCCACTCTCCCGTCGCGCCGCTGGCGAGGACGACAAGCGCGCCGCCGGCGAGCATCTGCATCGCCGTTGCCGTGATCGGCTGGACCGAAGGCTCACGCCGTTTGGACAGAAGCGCCCCGGTCGCCCACGCCAGCGCGCTCACCGTCAGGGAAACGACTCCGGTCAGACTGAGACGTATCTCGCCGCCCGATGGCGCCACCAGCAGCGCCATCCCGCCAAACCCGGCGAACAAACCCAATATGGCGCGAGGGCTGAGGCGCTCACGAAAGAACACAGTCCCCAGCAAAGCGACCCAGAGCGGCGCCGACGCCGAAAGCAGCGCCGCCGCGCTCGACGACACAAACTGCGACCCCCAAACCACCATCGCGCGCCCTAAGAAGAACATCAGCGCGCCCAGCAGCAGCGCGGACCGCCATTCCCCCCACGAGAGCTTCTCCCGAACTTGCGTCCGCCGCCACGCCAGCAGCGCCGCTCCCGCCCCAACCAGATTAACACTGGCGATCATCAGCGGCGGAACTTCCCGCAGCGCGATCTTGATCGCAAAGTACGTTGAGCCGAACGCCAGCCACGTCACCAAAAGCGCGACGATAATTCGCAGCCGCGACGCCTGCGTATCCGGTGGATGGGCTTCCGGCGTCATCACGCGAATCTCCATTACTGCTGGGGCGTCTGCACCGGCTCCCCGTTCATCGTCGTGGAGCTATGCCCATCGAGAGTCCGAGTCTGCTTCAGCAAATATTGCGATCCCGAGCGCACCCAATAATCACGTGACCGGCCCAGACTATGGTAGAGAAGGACGTTCCCATTGGATGAGACGAGGCGCCCGGTGAACTCTCCCTTATCGATAATCACGACTCCTCCAGCGACGACTTTCACGGAGACGACCGTGTCGCGCGCTTTGAGCGTCGCTTTCAATCCATAGCTGTTTGCATCCGCCAGTTTCTTATAGAGATCCCTCATTTCCTCGCGGCCGCCAGGGTTGTAATCGCCATGACTATCGATTCCGATATAATCTGGATCGTAAAACGACGCCACCGTATTGAAATCAAGATGCGCCATGGCGTTATCCATCGTGCTGTAGTTATGCTGAATCGTCTTGTGCAACTGTGCGGGGGTGGGTGTGTTGGCAGTGTTGGGATTCGCGGACGTGATGATTGGGAGGGCGATCACGGTGAACGAAACCGTGAGGATCGAGGCGAAGCGCATGAGGCCGGTTTCCTTGTCTGAGATACGAAGGCTGGGATGAGTTTACCTTATCGCGCGTTGCCGGCGGCCACAATACGCCATGGGATGAGGGGCTATTTTGCGGCGCTCATCCGAGTGATTTCGTTTTCGTCTGCGTTTGTTACAATGGCTGAGGCGACTGCACGGGCTGCCCGTTCATTGTCGTGGAGGTGTGATAGTCCAGAATCCGTGACTGTGTCAGGATATACTGCGACTCCTTTTTCGCCCAGTAATCGCGCGACCGGCCGGCGCTGCGGAATTGGAAGACGTTGCCGTTTTGCGCGACGAGTCGCGCGGTGAACTCGCCTTTGTCGATGACCACCACGCCGCCCGCGACGACCTTCAGCGAGAGCACGTTGTCGTGCCCGCTGAGCGATCCCTTCAGGCCATAGCCCTCGGCGTCGGCCATCTGCTTGTAAAGATCGCGCAGTTCTTCGCGCCCGGACGGGTTATAATCTCCGCTCTTGTCGATCGTCACGAAATCCGGGTCGTAGTACGACGCCAGCGTATCGAAATCCCGATGCGCCAGCGCAGTGTTCATGATGTTGTAATTGCGCTGAATCGTCTTGCGAAGCGCCGCGTTCGGATCCGCGTGCGCGGCGAGTGGCAGCGCGATGGCCGCGAGTGATAACGCCAATAAAGAAGGAGTAGTGCGCATGCGACCGAGGTTCCTTATGTTAAGAATTGAACTGCTGGATGAGTTTACCTTACGAAACGAATAGCGCGACAGATGTTCATTGCAAATCATCGCCGATAAAACTGACAATTTTACGGGGCCAATTCACGCAGCGAAATGCCTTGGCCGGTGTCTTTATTACTACGATCGCTTAAGGGAGACCCGCCAATGTATCGCATGACCGTACAATCGAAAGCGCATGCTCTCACACTGCTTGCCGTTCTTTGGACCCCATTTGCTCTGTTCGGCGTCTATGACTACGTCGACTGCCGTCGCTGGCTAACCTTCGATGTCAATTCCGCTCCCGATTATGTTGTTTGGACGCTCTATGCGCTATTTATCGCGGGCGCGGCGCATTTCTTCCGGAAAGAAACTGCTCAACCGGTTCTCTGCATTGACCAAGCAGAAATCCAAAACATCGGCCGCCACATTTTTATTGGCGCCGCGCTCGCCAACATCCCCGTATTCGCCGTCCTCCAGAGCAGTCTTGCTTGCCATATCGCCATACACATCCTTCTGATTGCCATCAGCGGCGTCGGATATTCGTTCGCTCGAAAACAAAAGCGCCGCCAGTCAAGCAAACACTGATTGGGAGCGGCCCCAGCGTTAATACCGTTTCTTGAATTCGTGCCGTGACGGCCAGAACCCAAACGCCATGATTATCCCGCCGGCAAGGATCGCCAGCCAGTGGAAGCGCGCTGGGGCAAGTGTTGTCAATCCCACCCCCAAGATCATGGAGATAAATTCGCGCGTTTTGAAAGTACGAGCGTCCGGTTGTATTTTTGTTTCCTGAAACACATCTTTGTCTTGAGATTTCAATCTTACCTTGGTGGAGCTGGCCCGTAGTAGACAATATCAATTCGATCTCGGTCAAGCCAATAAGTGCGAGGCCTGAGATGAAACGTCTCATACTCAGTCGAGTAATGTTCTGGTGAGAGACAGACGATGCCGTTTTCGACAATCAGCAGTCCTGCTTTTCGCAAGACGTGATATCGGCCGCAGTCTTCTATGCCCAGTCAGTCCAGCAGCGTTTCGACCGTGGGGCGCTGGTCGCGGACGAATTGCAGCAGATCCATGGTGATTGCCGCGGCAACATGAGAGCCTTTCATGGCGGGTCCTCCGGAATGCATAATAACGCGGTTTACTGTTTTGGCCGGCCTTTAGGTTCCCCTGTCTCCGGATACGGCGTCAGCAGCCAGAAGAGACGGGCAGCGGAGGCGTTTTCAATGAGCTTTTTGCGGTCGTCGGGTTTGTGGTCGGCTTCGCTCCAGTAACCGCCTTCGGGATCGCGGATGTATTTGTAGGCGAAGGCGGCTTCGCTGCGGACGGCGTTGAGGTATTTGATATCGTGCGTCACGTCGTAGAGACGCAGCAGGGACTCGGCGAAGAGATGAGTAAAGAGGGCGGACTTTTCCGTCTTGTGCAGCGACCCATTCGAGGGATCGGTCCAGGCGGCCAGGCCGGCGTCGGCCATGCGGCGCGCTTCGTCGAGGGCGGCCTTGTCGTGCTGGGTCTGGTAAAGCAGGATGTCGGTGCGGATCGCGAGCGCGGTATTGTATGTAAACTGGGTCTTCTCGATTTTGCCGTCCAAGTTGATGTTATCCCAGTAGAGGCCGTTAGGAGCCTGGAGTTTGCTCTTCGCCCAATCGCGGATCTTGATGGCCCACGCCAATTGGTCTTTGTCGCCGCCGACCTGGTAGAGACGCATCGCCGCCGCCGAGGCGGGGGTATTGGAGCAGGAGTTTTTGGATTTATGGTCGAGCTTCCAAAAGACGCCGCCTCCCAATGTGTCATCCCAGCCGCTCAGAACGAACTTCTGGGTGGCGCGCGCCTTATTCAAAAAGCCGGGATTGTGCGTGCTTTGATAGGCTTCCACGAGACCGAGCACCAGCCACTCATTGTCGTCGTAGTATTTGTCCGTGCCGTTCGGCCCCGAGCAGTAGGCGTTATAACCGGGCACCGCAACGGCCGGGTCCCAGTAGCTCTCCAAACCATGCGTGAACTCATAAAGCACGCTCTTGTACTTCTTGGGATCTTCGCGCGCGGCGGCGGCGAGCACCGTGAACTGGACGCCGTTGGCCCACATGAAATCATAAGGCAGCGCCTTGGGATCGAGGGGGACCGAGGGATGGTACCGAAAGGTTTTGGCGTCGTAAAAATGGCTCTGGATGTAGTCGGTCTGCTCCTCCGCCTTTTGGCGATAGTCGGCGCGCGCGGGCGACGCCGTCAGAAGAGGCGAAAGCATGGTCAGCGCGGCGAGCGCCACGGCGGAGTTCGAGATCGTCATTGTCCTGAGAATTCTCCTTGAGCGAATGTTGTCACCGATAATGTTTCTATTGTGTCCAAAATGGTCCAAAATCGCAAGGGGTGAGTCCATCGTCACGGAACGTCGCTGCCTCTCCCGTGCTGCGGCCTTTATGCGAACCAGTTTTCCAGCGCCTGAAACAGCCGTCTGGCGTCATGCCGCTCTTCGCGATAGGGGAAGTGTCCGGCGGGATGGACGAAGAGCTCCTTTGGCCCCGCCAGGCTATTGTAGACGCAAAACTGGCCCGGCGGCGGCACGGCGGGATCGAAGAGGGCGCAGCCGGCGAGGGTGGGGATGCGCAGATGCGTCGCGGCGACGGCGGCGTCGAAGTAACGCAGGGTCTCCAGAATCTCGGGGCGCGTCGCGTACTGACGCCGTACGGATTCGCCGCTGCCGGCGCAGGGCAGCGTGACGCGCAAAGGATGGTTGCCGAAGCTGGGAACATCCAGAAACGCGCGCTGAAAACGATCGTCCCAGGGCAGCGCCAGCGCGCCCATGCCGCCGCCGAAGCTCACGCCCAGATAGTGCAGATTTCCCTCGGCTGCGGGAAACAGCTCCAGCAGCACCGAAGCGGCTGTCCAAAGATCGGCGGCGCAGAAGCGGTGGAGGTACGTCTCGCGATGCTCGATCCCAAAGACGACATGCTCCTCCGCATTGTCCGGAATCCCTGGCGCCGCCGACCGATCGAAGCCGCGAGCGCAGGGGAAGATCGCGGCCGCCGGCGGGCCGGGGATTGGGAAATCCGGCCCGGATCGCCCGCCATAGCCGTGGCCCGCCACCACGCCGCGCGCAAACCCGCCGTGCGGAACCGTGATCCAGGCGCCGACTCGCGCGCCGCCTAGCCCTGTGAACTCCGCCTCGAACACGTCATAGCCGCGCCTTGGCGAAGCGATGGAGCGCATCACCGTGTCCGTCGGAACGGCGCGCGCTTCGTCATAAGTCGCCCGCCAAAAGTCCGCGAAGTCCGAGACTTCCGGCGGCGCCGCGACTTTGAGCAGCGCGGCTTCGTCGTAGCCATAGGTCGGATCGAAAGGAAAAGGATGCTGCATTTTGTGTTTCACACTCTCGTGGCGAGATTTTATGGCGAATCCTGGCCGTCCGGCGCATACTGAACGCGGTACTGCGAGGGGCGGACGCCCATCTTTTGGCGGAATTTATTCGAAAGGTGGAATTCATCGCTGAATCCGAGGCTTTCGGCGATCTGCCGAATCGGCATCCGAGTGTATCGGAGCAGCGAGCAGGCGGCGTCGATTCGGCGGTTCATACGATAGCGCGCCGGGGCGACGCCTTCCCGCGCTTCAAACCGCTTGCGAAACGTCTCATACGACAGTCCGGCGCTCCGTGAAATCTCTTCCGGCGTCAGGGGAACGCTCAGGTTTGTGCTGAGCATTTGCCGGGCTGTTCGCAGCCAGGCCGGGTCTGAATTTTGCTCCTCTTCGATGGGAACCGTCGCCAGCATTTCCGTCAGCACGCTGAGAAAACGACTGGTCTGCACGGTCCGGGCGGCGTGGGGCGGCGTCGCCGGCGTTTGAGTGACCGCCTCCAGCGCGCCGCGCCATGCAAGCCCGGCGCGGATCACCGGATGAGCCGAACTGAATAAGGCCGATTCCCGCAGCCGGTCAAACGCCGCTCCGTCGAAAACCACAAACAGCTCGCTCCAGCGCTCGCCCGCGCGCGGGCCGTACCCGTGGGCCAGCTCCGGGAAAAGCAGCAGCGCGTCGCCAGGCGTCACCTCCCGCGCCGTCCCGCCGATATCCTCATACACCCCGCTCCCTTCCAGCAGAAGGACGATCGCGTAGCGTCCGAGCACACGCTTGCGCCGGAGCGAGACGCCGGGGCTGTCTTTGATGTATCCCGCGCTCCGGATCTGGCCCAGCGGCGTTTCTCGCTCGTCGGCGATCAGCGTCTGCGTCACGACGGGACGCGCGACCTCATTTTGTTCGGAATACCAAAACATACATCGGATTTCCCAAAACGCCTATTCCGAAAAACTCATCCCTGGTCTAGAATATCCCCATTATACGCGAATACTCATTGCAAAATCCAACCGGAATATGCATGGTTTGACAGATGATTTTCGAGGAGACCGGAACATGACGATTCTATCACCGCCCGCGCTGTCCGCATGTGGCGTCGCTTTGGAAATGACGCCCGAGACGTTCGGTGAGCTGCGCGACGCCAACGATTCGCTCGGCGACGGCGCCGCCCTGCGCCGCCGCATGCAGGAAGACGGCTACCTGCTGCTGCGCGGCGTTCTGGATCCGTCCGAAATCCTGGCCGCCCGAAAGTATATCACCGATAATCTCGCGGAGGAAGGCTTTCTCGATTCGGCCTTTCCCTCGATCGATTCCGTCGCGCGGCCCGGGGCCGACGTTATGTTTCGGCCCGACCTTGCGCTGAAAAACGCCGCATTGCATCAGGTCCTTTATTCCGGCGCGATGATGGAGATCTTCGCGCGGTATTTCGGCGAGCCGGTGCGCCACTACGACTTCACCTGGCTGCGCGCCACCCCGCCGGGGCGGAGCGTTCCCGCCCATTGCGACATCGTGTATATGGGGCGCGGAACGTTTGACGTCTTGACCGCCTGGACGCCGCTGGGCGACATCGCCATCGACGGCGGCGCGCTGATGATCCTGGAAGGCTCGCACCGGAAACGAGAACAGAACGAAGAGTATCTCCGGCGTGATGTCGATTCTTACTGCGCGAACGGTCCTCACGCGGCGCAAATCGAATCGGGCGAGATGGGGTGGGAATGGGACGGCGCGCTCGATCACGACGCCGCCGCCCTGCGCCGCCGCCTCGGCGGACGCTGGCTGAGCTCCCAATACCAGATCGGCGACGTCCTGATCTTCACCATGGCGACGGTGCACGGCAGTCTGGACAACTTCTCCAATAAGATCCGTCTCTCCTCCGATTCGCGCTATCAAAAAGCCTCCGAGCCTGCCGACGAACGGTGGATCGGCCCCAACCCCATCGGCCACGGCCTGGCGGGCAAACGCGGCCGCATCTGCTAGCGAGCATGCGGCGCCGCCAGGATCGAAGGGAGAAGAACGCTGGCGTCTATATCGGAATTTCGCGCAGAAGGTGCGCGAGGTCAAAGGTGCTTTGCCAGTAATCGCCGCCGTCCTCCACGGTCCACCACGCCGACAGCACCGCCTGCGCCATCGCCCAGCCTTTGACGCGCGCCGGGTTCAGACCAAGAGCGTCCGCCAATTGATGGGCGCGGCGCGACAGCAGCCTGCCGGGATCGGCGTGCGTGTGGCGGTCTTCCCACAGGTTGCGCAGCATCGCGCCGACTTCATACGCCGGTTCGCCGACGAGTCCCTTGGGGTCGATCGCCAGCCACGTGTCGCCCGATGAGAGGATATTGTCGTGATGCAGGTCCCCATGCAGCAGAACGGGAGCGTCCGAGGTGGCCAGCAGATCGGCGAATAACGCCTCCGCTTCCTCCGTGATTGCCTGCGGAAACGGTCCGACGCCTCCGCCAAAGCGCGCGCGCATCTTCGTAAATCCCTCGCCCCACTCAGCAACCGTCGGGAAATCATGATCTGGTGGCGCCGGACGCCACAATCGCCGCATCACATCGGCGGCAATCGCCGTCGCCTCGGCGTCCCGCGCCTCGCTTGCCATCCCCGTCAGTGTTTCGCCTGGCGTCAGCCGCTCCAGCAGCATCACATTCCGCGCATCATCGCTTGCCAGCAGCCGCACGGCGCCGCGCCCATCATAGGCCCGCAGCGCCGCACGCTCATCGCGCATATCGCCCATCGGCGGCCCAATCTTCAGCACGACGCCCGTCCCGTCCGCGCGCACGGCGTTCGCGACATAGTTAAAAGAAAGATTTGGAAACGCCGGCAGCAGCGTCAAATCCCAGCGACGCGCGCAGTTGTCCAGCAGCGCGGGGAGCAATTCGAGCCATTGGGCGCCGGCCGGGCCGAACGCGGTGATATTGCGGACGAAGTTGGGTGGGAGGCTCATTGCGATTTGGCGAGGCGATGGGATGAAATCCAGGCGTTTGCATCCCGGTTATGAAACCCGGGCCTGGGAGCGGCCAGAGCCGCTAACCACCCAGGGGGTACCCGGTGCCGGACGCAAATGCCGACAATCGATCACAGATTCCTCCGTTCGGCACGGACGGTTAGCGCCTTGCGCTCCCAGGCCCGGGTTTCATAACCGGGACATGTGGCTTCTTACGTGGGCTTTGGCGTCGTTGATTATGTATGTCTTTACCCCCGCACGGCCGCCGCGCGGTCGGCGAGAACTTCGGTCACGACTTCGCTGGCGCCGAGGTAACGGCCCATGGAGAATTGGACCTTGGGGTGGCGGGCCTGGGCTTCGTCGAGCAGCGTGGGGAGGTCGTCGGCGACGTGGGTTCCCGTGTGCAGGAAGTAGGGGACGGCGGTGACATGGGTGGCGCCCTGGGCAATGCAGGAGTCGAGGGCGTCGGGGATGGTGGGTTCGTTGCATTCCATGAAGCCGACTTCGACGATGTCAAAGGCGTGGCGGGCTTTGACGGCGTCGACGACGCGGAACATCTCTTTGTTGGACGCCGGGCGGGGCGATCCATGGACCATCACCACAAGGGCGGTTTTCGGCATGGCGTTATGCTTTCTATTTATTCCACGGCGATGCGCACTGGCGCGCCGATTATTCCACCGCGATGCGGGCGGGCGTGTTTAGTTCCGGGACGCGCGGGCAGCTGGGCGTGGCGTACAGCGGGCATTCGGGATTCGCGCGGCAGCCGCGCGCGGCGGCGGTCAGATCGTCGCGCCATGCGTCGGGGCCGAGAGGATTCTTCGCGCTTTCGATGAGGGCGTCCGCGAGGCGTTCGTCGAAGCCGATGGCGTCGGCGATCACGAATTCGATCTCCGGATAGTGGGGACGCACGGCGTCGACATGCTCCGGCAGGCTTTTGGAGACGAAGTAGCCGGGGACCAGAAAGAAGGGGAGGATGACGATGCGCGTCGCTCCCGCTTCCTTGCAGTGCTGGACGGCTTCGGGGAACGCCGGGACCGAGTAGTTCATATATCCGATCTCGACAATCGGGTAATCGCCGCGTTTGCGCAGGCGGCCGGCGTGGGCTTCCAGAGCCTCGCCCGCGCCGCAAAGCAATGAGCCGTGTGAGAAAAGAATCAATGCATCCATAGTTCCCATGATACCCCTCGGGTAACATTGTTGCGCGCCGCGTGGTTTCCTTTATGGAAACGGTGTGACGGCAAGGGGGATTGAGGATGACGTTGGCGAGCGAAACGCGAGGCGGTAAGGTGGCGGAGCGTGAAGGCAAGCGCTGGCGGGACCGGATTGCGGTGGCGGCGGTTTTCTTTTTGAACGGTCTGGCGATGGCGAGCTGGGTGTCGCGCATCCCGGCGGTGCAGGAGCGATTGGCGGCGAGCACGGGGGTGCTCGGGCTGGCGCTGCTGGCGATCGCGGTGGGCGCGCTGATCGCGATGCCCGTGACGGGATGGCTGGCGGCGCGCTGGGGAAACCAGCGGATGGCGATGGCCGGCTTGATCCTGCTCTGCGCGGCGCTGCCGCTCGCGGCGCTTGCGCCCAGCGCGCTCCTGCTGGGATTGGCGCTGCTGCTGCTGGGAATGGGCAATGGAACGACGGATGTTTCCCAGAACGCCGAGGCGGTGCTGGTGGAGCGCGGGTGGGGACGGCCCATCATGTCGTCGTTCCATGCGCTCTGGAGCATCGGGGGAGTGTTTGGAGCGGCGCTGGGCGGCTGGGTCGCTCAGCGCGGAGTATCGCCGGTGATCCATCTCAGCATCACGGCGGCGCTGGTGCTTGCGGCGGGCGCGGTGGCGGTCAGCCGTATGCCGCGCCCGGAGCCGGGCGAACACGAGATGAGGGATACAGAGGCGCATCCGTTCGCGCTGCCCTCGCGCGCTCTGCTCGCCATCGGCGCGGTGGCGTTTTGCAGCATGCTTACCGAAGGGGCTATGTCGGACTGGAGCGGAATCTATCTGCACAAGAATTTGCATACAGGCGCGGGCGTCGCGGCGGCCGGCTACGCGCTGTTCGCGGCGGCGATGTCGGCGGGACGCATCGCGGGCGACTTCCTGACCCATCGATTGGGACCGGTGCGGATCGTGCGCTACGGCGGCCTGCTGGCGGCGGCGGGGCTGGGTGTCGCCTTGATTGTCGGGCAGACCTGGGCGGCGCTGGCGGGCTTTGCATTGATCGGCCTCGGCGTCGCGATCATCGTCCCACTCGCCTTCAGCGCGGCGGGCAATACTCAGGGGATGGCGCCCTCGGCGGGGATCGCCGCAGTTTCGACCACGGGATACTTTGGCTTTCTGGCCGGTCCGCCACTGATCGGATTTATCGCCGAAGGCATCACCCTGCGCGGCGCGCTCGGCGTCGTCGCGCTGCTCTGCCTGCTCGTCAGCGGCCTTGCCCGCAGCGTTTCGCACGCGTCTGGCGAACCGAATCCCTAGCGCGGAATTTGCGGATTCCCTCTCCCAATATTTTGATTCTCCTTTGACAATGGCTTGATGTGGGACTGTTATTCTTGGGCGCGTGATTGCGCATACGAATAATAGCCTCTCACGCAGCGCCGTCCGTTTCGAATTGTCAAAGGAGAAAGGACCCCACATTCTCTCGTGTCATGACTCCATGCAGGCCATCCCAATCCCGGAGCCTGCCGGGGGCGGCCCGCGTTTGACGCCGGCCTCCCACCATTCGTCTTAATTGGAGCCCGCGGCGCGCCGCGGCCCAGCGACCGAATCAGGAACCCATCATGAGATTAATTGCTAGAATTGCCAGTCAGGCGTCGTTTCTGAAGTTTGCGCTCCCCGTGGCCGCCGGCCTGGGGCTGGCGACGCCCGGATTCGCCGCGCACCGTCTGCTCAGCCAGAGCTCGGGCCATCTGGTCAAAGCGCTGACGGATGCGGCGCCGGCGAGCGCCCTGGCGCCGGACCGTACGATGACGCTTTCGCTGGCGCTTCCCGTGCGCGACAAGGCCGAGTTAGACGCCTTTGTCAAGGATGTGTACGATCCTCTCAGCCCGAATTTCCGCCGCTTCCTGAAGCCGGGCGAGTTCGCCGGGCGGTTTGGGCCGACCGAGGCGGACTATCAGAAGCTCGTGCAATTCGCGCAGTCGCACGGTTTCAGCGTGACGCAGACGTTCAGCAACCGAATGGTCGTCGATGTCGCCGGGCCGGTCTCCGCCGTGCAGACGACGTTCCATGTGAATGAGCTGGTTTATCGGCGGGCGAACGGAAGCCAGTTCTTCGCGCCGGACCGCGAACCGACCGTCGATGACGCCGTGCAGGTTCCGCTGCTCGCCGTCGGCGGGCTGGACAACGCCGATCCCCCGCACCAGAAGTATGCGTTCAAGCCCTTCAAGCTCAAGGCGGCGACGGGGATTGGCGGCTACTCGCCCAGCGATTTCAAAACCGCGTATAGCTTTCCGACGAGTCTCAACGGCTCCGGGATCACCCTCGGCGTCTTTCAGAACACGGGATATCTGGCGAGCGACATCACCACCTTCGAGGACCATTACGGTCTGGCCCAAGTGCCGCTGACCAATGTCTACCTCGACGGCAAGAACAGCGGGAACCAGGGACAGTCGGGCGAGACGACTCTGGACATCGAGATGCAGGTCGCCATGGCGCCGGGAGCGACGAAGGAAGTCGTTTATATCGGCGGCAGCGGTCTCGATATCGCCACGAAGATCGCCTCGGACGATGTCGCCAACGTCGTCAGCAGTTCGATCGGTTATAACGACGGCACGCAGGCGGCGGAAAATCTCCAGTATGAGCAGATGGCCGCGCAGGGCCAGTCGTATTTCGTGGCCTCCGGCGACAGCGGCGGCTGGACCTCGACGGCGTCCGGCTCGGACAACCCGGCGGATCAGCCCTATGTCACCTCCGTCGGCGGTACGCATCTGAACACAAACAGCAATGGATCCTACGCGTCCGAACAAGCCTGGGTCGGCAGCGGCGGCGGAAGCAGCGTGAACTGGGGACTCCCAAGCTACCAATCGAACATCAGCATGTCCTCGAACGGCGGGTCGACAAGCGCGCGCAACTGCCCGGATGTCTCGTTCTGCGCGGACACCAGCCCCGGCATTTCGTTCTATAACAACGGCGCATGGGGCTCGGGCACCGGCGGCACCAGCTTCGCCGCGCCGCTCTGGGCCGGAATCACCGCGCTCGTGGACCAGCAGCGCGCGATCAATGGCCTGAAGCCCATCGGCTTCATCAACCCCGCGATCTACTCCCTCGGCAAAAGCACGCGGTATTCCTCAGACTTCCACGACATCACGTCGGGCAGCACCGGCCGATATTCGGCCGTCACCGGCTACGATCTCGCGACGGGGTGGGGAACGCCGATCGTCAGCAACCTGGTGACCGATCTTTCCAAGGCGTATGAGCCGGGAACCTACAGCATCATCAGCGTCCAATCCGGCCTCGCGCTGGACGGCGCCGCCAACACGCAGGGAACGAAGACGCAGCTATACGGCTCAAACAACACGTTCGACCAGAAGTGGACGATCAGCGCCTACGGGACCGGCTTCACGATCGTCAGCGTCCAGACAGGTCTGGCGCTCGACGCCGGCGCCGCGACGCAGGGAACAAATACGCAGATGTGGAGTCTCAACAACAGCAACGTCCAGGTCTGGAGCATCGCGCCCTCCGGCGGCGGCTACAGCATCATCTGCCAGAAAACCGGCCTCGCGCTCGACGGCGGTCCCAACGTGCAGGGAACCAATCCCTGGCTCTACGGCGCCAACGGCACGGTCGATCAGCAATGGAAGTTCGTGCAGCATTAGGAAAGGCGGGCCGCAAAGTCGTATCGCCCCGGGCGCCGGCGTAGGTTTGCCCGGATCTTTAAGAACCCCAGGAGGAAATCGCCCCGCGCCGACGAATTGAATAAGCGTCAATCGTCGGCGCCTGGCGCGAAAGGATTTGGGGATGAAAAGTGAGACGCGGTTCTGTCCCGTGGGATGTGGGCCGCTCAAGTCGCTGAAGTTTCGAGGAGTGCTGCTGGACCGCTGCCCGCAGTGCGCCGGCGTCTGGTTTGACGCGCTTGAATATGAGACGCTCGGCGCGCTTCCGGAGGCCGTGCTGCATACGCTGGAGGTGGCGGTGAACCTGGAAAGCGCGCCGCAGGTCGTTTCGCCCCATGTGGCCGCGCCCAAAGTGCTTTCCTGCCCTGCCTGCCACGGGCGTCTCGAGCCCGTTCAGGTGACAAATCGTGTTGACGCGACCCTGGATCAATGCGTCCGCTGCTTCGGCTACTGGGCGGACGACTCCGAACTCGCGCTTCTGAGCAGCGTGCTGGAGGCCGATAAGCCCTACTTTGCGCCGATGCTCGGGGACGGAACGCGGCGGGAAGTGGCCTCGGCGCTGTCGGAAGCGCTGGCCCCTCATCACGAAGTCCGCATCACGCTCTTCCAATCCATTTGTGTCTGGCTGAACCGCCCGATCGGGCCGAGCGCCTCGTAACCTTCGGCTGTCACAGGAGACTTTATGCCGCGCCGCATTTCCATCGCCGTCCTTTTTCTCATGCTCGCCGCCCCCGCCGCCCATGCGTGGGACGCCAATGGACACAAACAGATCGCCGATATCGCCTGGACGAAGATGGACAAGGCGACCAAAGCCAAGGTCCGCCAAATTCTGATCGCGGGAGATCCCGCCTACCGGCCGGCGGGGACCGACGACGAATCCGTGCGGGACGCCTTTCGGCGCGCCGCCATCTTCGCCGACGACATCAAGCGCAGCCACGACACGCAGTATGAGCCGATCATCGATCCGATGAATCGGACCTGGCTCCCAACGCCGGACCCCGCCGACCGCGAGCAGGAGCGCTGCAAGACGTGGCACTACTACGATACGCCGATCCGGGGCGGCGCCAACGCGCCGCAGCCGCGCGCCTCCAACGCATTGAACGCGCTGACGCGCGCGCAAAGTGAGCTGACCGCGCAGCAGAAATCGGATCACCCCGATTTGCAGGCGCAGTGCTGGTGGCTCTACTGGACCGAGCACATCGTCGGCGATCTGCACCAGCCGCTGCACTGCTCCAGCGATTTCGAGCATTCCCCCACCGGCGACGCTGGCGGCAATGGATTTCTCCTGGGCGTCTCCGATCCCGGCCGTCCCGGCAGAAACGAAAACCTGCACTTTTACTGGGATTCCGGCATCGACCACGCCGTCGCCGCCGACCCCTCAACGGCGCCGGATTACCCCGGCCCGGATGGTCGTCCAAACTATGAAGACGTCACGCGCCGATGGAGCGCCGATCGATCCGCGCGTCCCTCCAAGGCCGATTCGCGCCGCCTGGATGTCGCGGCGTGGATCTCGGACGGCGCGCGCCTCGCCGACACCCAGGTTTACACCGTTGCGGAAGGCGCCGTTCCTTCCCCCGAATACGACGCCGCCCAGGTAAAGCTCTGCAAGCGCCTTGCGCTGCTTGCCGGAGCGCGTCTGGCGGAAATGCTCAAGCAGGCGCTTCGGTAACGAGAGACCTTTCCCCGGTTTGCCCCTGACGCGACAAAAGTAATTCCGCTTTTGATCGGCTTTCTTGGTATTTATACGGGCGGTATTTGATAGAGTGGCATGGTTTTTGCTGTCATAATAAATACTGCTACAAGCGCGGCGTCCGCCGCGCTCTTGTTAAGCTTCCAATGTTGGAATAATCTTTTGTGCAGTATTCGAAGTCCACGCGCTGCGCCCTGACGCTGTTTCGCGTCGGCTGAGCCGCTTTTTGTAGGGACATGTCGTAAGAACAGAGGCACGTTATTGAGTACTATCGCGCCCCGCCAAGCGCCCCGCATGCATTTTATCGATGGGCTGCGCGCCGTCGCCATGATCGCCGTTTTGCTGTGTCACGCAAACCTCTACGCCGGGATCTCTCATATCTGGGTCCATGTGGGCGGGCATGACGTCAATCTCGCGAACGTGCTGCAGTCCGGCCATCTCGGCGTGAACCTTTTTCTGCTCCTGTCCGGGTTTTGTCTTTACTGGCCGTTCGTCAAAGGAGGAGGCCGCGCCGAGCCGACCCTGGCGCAGTACGCCTATCGCCGCTGCCGCCGGATCCTGCCGCCTTACTATGTGACGCTCGCGATCTTCGGCGGTCTTGGGCTGCTCCAGGCCGTGACGCACCATCAGATCTTTCACCGTCAGCTGACCATTCACTACATGGAGGCGTGGCTGGCCTGGCACGCCGTGATGGCGCATAACCTGTCACCCGCGCATGTTGTCGCCCTGGACGCGCCGCTCTGGTCGCTGGCGCTCGAATTCCAGCTGTACGTCCTGTTTCCCATCTTTGTCGAGGCGTATCGGCGCTGGAACAAGCATGGCGTCCTGCTGCTGGTGCTGGCGCTTTCTTCCCTCTACCGCGCGGCCATTCCGCCGGCAGTCCTTGCCGTCGATCCGCTCAACGGGTTTGTACTGATGTACAGCGTGTTCGGGCGCTGCTTTGAATTCGCGCTGGGGATGTATGTGGCCTACGTTCTGTCGCGCTGGCCGCAGGGAGAAAAGAGCCCGCTGCGCCCGGTCGATTACGTCCTTGGCGCGGCGGTCATCGCCGGGGGGATTTGGCGCGGCCACGTGTTTACCGACGCGGCGTGGGGGGTGGTGTTCGCCGCTCTGGTGCTTGCGGCCAGCCGCGCGTCGGGCCCGATCGGCCGCTTTCTCTCACAGCCGTTTCTTGTGCGGATGGGGATCTTTTCCTACAGCGTCTATCTGATCCATCAGCCGATTATTATGGGAGTGGGCGGCAAGCTGGCCGGCCATCATTTGTCGAACGTCGCGCTCTGGGCGATCGTCATCGGCGTCCTTCTGCCGGCGCTGATCGGGATCGGATACGTTTATCATCTTCTGTTCGAGAAGCCGTTTATGTCGACGAAAAAACCGAACGTCGCCTCGACGACCGCTTCGGAGACGGCCGGCGCAAAGACGCCGGCCGTGTCCGAAGCGGAAACCGCCCCGGCGCTGAACTCGCGTTAGCGCCGGCGGCTTTCCGAGACAATCACCCCTTCTCCGCTGGAGATAACCGCAGCAGCGCCGCGCCGTGCGCGGGAATGGAGATCGTCAGCCCCTCGCCCACCGGCCCGAGGTCCGCGCGCTTCCACAGGTCGCGCGCGGTCCATCGGCCGCTAAGATGCAGGTCGGCGGCGGTCACGACGGCGCCGGCGTCGAAATCCCCCCGGTTGAAGATCCCCACTGCTTGAGAACCATCGGCGAGCGGCCTCGCCCAGATGTCGATATCGTCGTGCTGGGCGGCGCGCGCCGCCGCGTGTCCAGCGGCGTCCTGATCGATCGCGAGGACTTCGGGGTTGGTCAGCAGAGCGAGCGTCCAGGCGTCGTTGTCCGGCAGGTTGGCGCCGACCATCAGCGGAGAGGGAAGCAGGGACCAGAGCGACATCAGCGTGATCTGCTCGGCGCGGCTGAAACGCGTTTGGCGGTCCGGATCGACGCTGCGGTTGTTGACGGATAGGCGCCCGAGCGGCAGCATGTCGGCGTCGGGCCAGTGGCCTTGGCCGACGGAGCCCCGCCAGCGCTCGGCGAGCGTGAACTCGTGGTCCAAAGTATCCCAGCGATCCCAGAAATCGTCCGAAACGCGCCAGAGGTTCGCGTGCGACCGCACGTGCGCGGCGCTGGCGATCGGCGTCTCGCCGGGCGAGAGGCTGTAGACGATGGCGCGGCCGCATTTGCGAATGGCGTCGTCAACGGCTTCGATCTCCGCCGTATGATAGGGGCGCGAGGTGTCGTCCATCTTGATATAGTCCACGCCCCACGACGCGTAGAGCCGAAAGATCGAATCGTAGTAGGCGCGTCCCGCCGGCGTGTCGCCCCGCACGCCGTACATGTCCGCGAGCCACGGGCAGTTATCCGCCGTGTTCGCGGCGTCCGCCGCATGGAACGGCGAGCCTTCGATTGGCAGGTTCGCCTTCACGGCGTTTCTGGGAATCCCGCGCATGATATGGATCCCGAACTTCAGGCCCATGGCGTGGATCTTGTCGCCGAGCGCCTGAAACCCCGCGCCGCCGGCGGACGACGGGAACCGGACGGCGTTGGGAATAAGCCGTCCAAAGGCGTCCATATCGAGCGCTTCTCCCTCATGGCCGTTCAGCGGCTGATGGATGGCGTCCGGTTCATACCACCGATAATCCACCACAACATACTCCCACCCGAACGGCTGCATCTCCTTGACGAGATACGCCGCATTGGACAGAACCTCGGCCTCGGTGACGCTCTGGCCGAAGCAGTCATAGCTGTTCCAGCCCATCGGCGGCGTTAGCGCGAGCGACTGGCCGGCAATGATGCGAACCGTCTGATCGTCATGTCCATGGGAGTTCGCGGCGCGCACCCGCACGGAATAAGCCCCGGCTTTCGCGACGCGGCCCGTGACGGTTCCGGTCGCCGCGTTCAGCGTGAGCCCCTGCGGCAGTCCCTTCATGGAGAACGACAGCGGCCGCGCGCCGGTCGCCGCGACCGTCCAGACCATCGGCGCGCCGGGGTGTGTTCCGATCACGAACGGCGGCCGGATCTTTGGCCCGGCGGGCATGCCCTCCATGGAGACGACGGGCGTGGCTGCCGCGAGCGTCGCCGTTTGCGGCGGCGCGCCCTGATAGGTAAACTGCGCGTCGGCCCAATCGGCGTGATCGTAATAGAGAGCGTCGCCGCCGGTGGTGACGCGCAGCACGATCTGTTTGAGCCCCGTCACATCGACATCGGCTTTCGCGGGCGGCATCCCCTTGCGCATCACGCCGCTGCGCCATAAGATCTGATGCTTGTTTCCGAGCACCTGAAACTCCACGCTTCCGATATCGTTGGGAATCTCATCATCCACCCCCACCGTCGCCGCGAAGCGCGTGGCGCCGTTCACATCCACCGCCAGCAGCCCCGGCGCATGCGTCCCGAACCCATGCGCGTACGCCTGTCCGGCGAGGGTGATCGGCTTCCCATCCACCGCTTTATCGATCTGCGGCGCTCCATAGCCCTGAGTCGCTTTGGAGAGGTCCAGCGCCGAGAGCAAGACCGTGTCGGCTCGCGCTCCGGCGGCAAAGAGGACAATGGCCGCCGTGGCCATTGCGGCGTGCGGAATCTGTCGAGATTTCATGGTTTACGAGTTCGCCTTAAACACACAAGAAACCTCCGACCGCGATGGCGATCGGAGGCTGGGAGAGAAACGATAACCGGGACGCCGCCCGGTTTAATCGGGGAACTTGCGGCCCGCTCCAAGCTGCGGGGCGCCGTCGGCGGAGTATTCGTAGCCGGGGAACGTCGCGCTTGGGAACTGCTTATTCGCCGAAGTGCTCTTCGATTGATCCCACAGCGCCGCCTTGACGTGCCCGTCGGCGTACAGGAAGTTCGCGAGGTGGTCGAAGTGCGGCCAACCGGCGGCAAAACCGACCGTGTCCAGCGATTGGACATCCGAGCAATAGCCCCAGTCCTGATAGATGTGGCCGCCGCCGAAGGCGCACCAGCCTCGCTCGACCAGTTCAATGGTTTTGCTTGGCGAGGGAACGGCCGCGAGGGAAGCGCCGACGCTCGATTGCTGGTAGTCGATCAAGTGCGTCGCCACGGCGTAAGATCGCTTGACGTTGCCGCCAACGCCGGGAAGGAGCGTCAAAGGCGGCAGCGCGTCGTCGGGGCATCCCAGGACGGCGGTGCTTTTCACATATGGCTGGATCGCGACATCCCAGGTGACCGGTGTTCCCGCCGAATTGAGGTAGGGAGGATTCGCCCATGCGTCGACGCTGGTGAAGGCGTTGTTGCCGCTGGGCCACAGCTCGTCGTTATCCTGAATGTACTGCATAAAGCCGATGCCGAGCTGCTTCATATTGGACGAACAGCTGGTCTGGCGCGCTTTTTCGCGGGCCTGGGCGAAGACGGGGAAGAGAATGGCGGCGAGGATCGCGATGATAGCGATGACTACGAGTAGTTCGATCAGTGTGAAGCCGCGCAGCTTCCGTGAGTTTAACAATTTCATGACGCTTCTCCTGTGGCGAATTCGCCACGCTTGCCAATAAGGGACGATGCTTGCAAATCTGCAAATAAGACTTGATAATTCTACTACGGCGTGCTACGATACGCAATGCACGCAAATGGAAGTTTATTGCACCAGGCTCCAAGCCCTTTTCGAAACGCCGGCGTCGCCATCGCGGCGATCGGGCAGGATTTCCCGTTTCACCAGGATCAATTCTGGGAGGTCATGTACCTGCGCAGCGGCCATATCACCTGCCAGCAGGGAGCGGAGCGCTTCGCGATGCACCCCGGCATGATCATTATTCACCCGCCGCGCGTGACGCATGCGGACTTCGCGACGACGGCGTATCTCACCTACTATCTCTGGGTGGACTCCGATATGGCCGCCACGTGGCCGCGCTTGTGCTATGACGACGAGCATAAGAGCCTGGAGCGCGTCTGCCAGTCCGTTCTCCAGGAATGGGGCGCCCGAAACCCTGACCGAAACCGGATGCTGAGCTTGCTCTACGACCAGATGAATCTGCTGCTGACGCGGGAAAACAGCGTCAAATCCTCCGCCGGAGAAGCCGTCGTGGCGGCGGCGGAACAGGTAATGGAGGCCAACTACCGGGAAAAGCTGACCGTGGGGGAGGTCGCCCGGCGGATCGGGGCGTCTGCGTCCTCGCTGCACGCGCACTTCGCGCGTCTGCGCGGGCAGACGCCGATGGAGCGCCTCCAGGAGATCCGGCTCCGTCACGCCCTCGCCCAGTTGCACCACACTACGCTGACCCTCGATTCCATCGCCACTCTCTGCGGCTACCATTCGGCCAGCCATCTCAGCCGCCATGTCAAGTCGGTCACCGGGGAAAGTCCGGGGCGGCTGCGCGTGCGCGAGTAACTTCATCCGTGGGTATATCCATACTGCACGACGGATGAAGGAGCAGCCCATGGGTTTTGACCAATATCACGAGCCGGCCGATGAATTGCCGGATGAAGTACGGACCTTCGCGCGGATGATCGCGTCGCTGGGAGAAGAAGCGGAGGCGATCAACTGGTACGAACAGCGCATTTCCGTGGAGAAAGACAAAGACGCCGCCGCGATTATGCGCAATGCTCAGCTGGAGGAGTTCAAACACTTCGGCATGGATCTTGAATTTTTGCTGCGCCGCAAGCCGCAGTGGCGCAAGACCTTGCAGGGCATTCTGTTCCAGGACGGCGATATCGTCGAGAATGGCGAGCACGCCGAAGAAGACGCCGACAAGTAATATCGATGACCATCGATCTCCGCGACGTCCTCGGGACCCAGCTCCCGGGGGCGTTTCTTTTCGCCCTCATGTTTTCACCGCGTAACCACTATCCACTTTCCCCGCAAACGTGCCGATAATAGACCGTCGTACAAAATTTGCACGCTGCTTTTCCCGTCGAATGAGGGAAGGGCGATTAACAGGCGGTTCCATGCAGCCACTCGGCTTTCACAATCTGACTGCGCGTCGCAGCGCGCGCTGGGAACTTTGGCGGGGATTGCCCTGTCTTGTTTTCCTTGGATCCCTGGTCGTTGCGGCCAGCATTTGGATAGTCGTGGCGCATCTCAATCGCCGGGATTTTGACGCCTACAACCGCCAGACGGTTGTCAGCGTTCAGCGGGAGATCGCGACGCGGCTGCAAGCGCGTCTGCGGAACCTGACGGGGTTCTCCGACCAGTGGAGCGTGTGGGGGGAGCCGCCGGCGGACCGCTGGCGCTTCGATGTCCAGCTGTTCGAAAAGGCTTACCCGGAATGCCGATCCATCGCTTTGACCGACGCGAATGCGCGGATCCAGCGCTCCGTCGAGACGACGCCGGGGAGCGATCCGCAGAGCGCGCCCGGAAGAGTTCTCTTTTCGAATCTTTCGGATTCGGATCGCACGGCGCTCGCCATCGCGACGAAGACGGGAACACCGGTCGTCCTGACCTGCCGGAACCACGGCCAGGACAATCCGTCGCTGCAAGTCGTTTTGCCCTTGTCTCACCAGAGCCGGCGTGATGGATATTTTGTCGCCTGCTTCGACACGATGCGGGAAATCCAGACAGTCTCGAAGCACCTCGCGCCGGGGTATGACATTGCCGTATACGCGGGAGACCAGCGGATTTTTCACCGCGCGAAGCTGGAGCCGACGCCGGCGCAGTCGGTTTGGGTGCAGGAAGCTGCGGCGCCCTACGGCGGGCAGACCCTGAGGACGCGTCTTTGGCCCAGCCCCAGTATGGCCGATACGGTCACCACCAGCTATGTCGGCCTGGCCTTTGTCGCCGGCGTCAGCGTGTCTCTCCTGCTGGCCTGGCTGGTCGCGCTGACGATTGCGAACCGCCGCCGCGCCGATGAGAGCGCGGAGATCAATCACGCCCTGGAGATGCAGATCGCCGAGCGCTTGATCGCGGAGCAGGAGCTCCAGCGGATCTCGGCTGAGACGGAGGTGATCTTCGCCTCCATTCCCTCGATCTTGATCGGGGCGGATGCGGACGGCGTCGTCACGACGTGGAACGCTGCGGCTCGTCTCGCCTTTGGAGTGGCGTCCTCGGACGCCCTGGGTGAACCGCTGGAGCGCTGCGCCGTGGCCTGGCGCTGGGAGCAGATCTCGGAAGCGGTGGCGGAGTGCCGTGAGAGCGGCGCGATGGTCACGCTGGAGCACGTGCATTTTCAGCGCACCGACAAAAGCGAAGGCGTTTTGCAGCTGCGGATAACCCCGATCCGTCTGCCCGGAGGCGGCGACAACGAGGGGCTGTTGATCCTGGGAACGGACATCACCGAGCAGCAGATCTTAGAGACCCAGCTGGCGCAGTCGCAAAAGCTGGAATCCATCGGGCAGCTCGCGGCGGGAATCGCGCATGAGATCAACACTCCGATCCAGTATGTCGGAGACAACACGCGGTTTCTCGGCGATGCGTTTCAAGACTTGAAGGGGATGATCGACTGCTACGAGCAGCTGATCGATATCGCGGCGTTAGCCGGAGCGCCCGCGGCGCAGCTGGAGCGCGCGAAGGAAGCGCTCGCCGACGCGGACGCGCCCTATCTGATGGAGGAGATCCCCAAGGCGATCTCCCAGTCGCTCGAAGGCGTGGAGCGCGTGGCCCATCTGGTGCGCGCGATGAAGGATTTCTCTCACCCGAGCTCCGGCGAAAAGACGCTGGTCGATATCAACCGCGCGATCGACAGCACGATCACCGTCGCCCGCAACGAGTGGAAGTATGTCGCCGAAATGGCGCTTGACCTCGATCCGGCTCTGCCGATGATTCCGTGCCTCCCGGGCGAAATGAACCAGGTCATTCTCAATATGGTCGTCAACGCCGCGCATGCGATCGGCGATGTCGTCGGCTCCGATGGGGGCGATAAAGGAGAGATACGCATTCGCACTCGCCAGGACGGCGATTGGATTGAAATCCGTATTTCGGACACCGGAAGCGGCATGAGCGAAGAGGTGAAAAATCGCATCTTCGATCCGTTCTTCACGACCAAGGAGGTCGGACGAGGCACGGGACAGGGCCTTTCCATTTCCCGCGCCGTGATCATCGAGCGTCACGGCGGCGCCATCGCGGTAGAAACGGCGATTGGCTCGGGCACAACCTTTTCCATTCGGCTGCCGATCAGCGGCGGTCAGAATCTTCAATCGGAGGCGGCATGAAACGCGAGATCCTATTTGTTGACGATGAGCCCAATGTGCTCCAAGGGCTGCAGCGGATGCTGCGACCGCTGCGTGACGTTTGGAATGTCAAATTTGCCGAGGGCGGCGCGCAGGCGCTCCAGATGCTGGCCGAAGCCCCCTTCGATGTGGTTGTCTCCGATATGCGGATGCCCGGCATGAGCGGCTCGCAGCTGCTCAGCGCCGTGCGTGACCGGCATCCTCAGATCATTCGAGTGATTCTTTCCGGGCAGTCCGAGAAGGAGTTTATTCTGGAAGCCGTGACCGCCGCGCACCAATTTCTTTCGAAGCCGTGCGAGGCTGAGGTGCTGAAGGCGACGATTACGCGAGCCTGCCTGCTTCGGGACGGCGTCAGCAATCCGGAGACTCAGGCGCTCGTCTCCAGCCTGAAAGCGTTGCCGGTCAGCCCCAGCATTCACGCGGAGCTGTGCGATCTGCTGGCGACCGAGGGAACTTCCCTGCAAAAGGTCGGTCAGACGGTTGCCGGCTGCCTTGGCATGAGCGCGAAGGTGCTGCAGCTGGTCAACTCCGCCTTCTTCGGACTGCCGCGCGTCGTCGCGAGCCCGGCGGAAGCGGTCGTGCTGCTCGGCGCCGACACCATGAAATCGCTGACGCTGAGCTGCCAGATCTTTCAGCCGTACGCCGGCCCGCCCAGCGAGATCGCCTGGCGCGAGGAGCTCTGGTCGAGCAGCCGCGCCGGCGCGGAGCGCAACGAAGCGCGCGCGCAGTCTCAGGGACTGGACGCGCGCGCGTCTCAGGCGTCCGCCACCGTTGGCCTGCTCCGGGACTGCGGCAAGCTCGTCCTCGCGGCGCAGCGCCCGGAGGCCTACGCGCAGGTGCTGGATCTGGCCGCCTCGATGGGATGGAGCGCCGCCGAGCGTGAAGTCTTCGGCGCCACCCACGGAGAAGTGGGCGGCTATCTGCTGGGGCTGTGGGGTCTGCCGTCGGTCGTCGTCGACGCCGTGATCGATCACCACGCGCAGGACGCCCCCCTCGCGCGCGCCGCTTAGACCGCCTTGTTTCGTTTCGCCGGCAGAGACGGCGACGATCCGGAAGTGACCGAATATGCCAGACAAAATCTTATTTGTTGACGACGATCCGAGTATCCTTGACGCCTACCAGCGCACGCTGCACAAGCATCTGCCGATCGAGATCGCTTCCGGCGGCGCCGAGGCGCTGGAGAAGATCCGCACGTCCGGGCCGTACAGCGTCGTCGTGACCGATATCCAGATGCCGGTGATGGACGGCATTGAGCTGCTGACGCGCACCAGCGAAATCGCGCCGGACACCGTCCGCATGGTGCTGACCGGAAACGGCGGACTGAAAAGCGTCATGGACGCCCTGGAGCACGGCGGCATCTTCCGATATCTGACAAAGCCCGTGCCGCCGGAGAACATGCTCGCGTCGCTGGAGGCGGGCGTCAAACAGTATCAGCTTCAAGTGGCCGAACGGGACCTGCTGGAAAAGACGCTTCAGGGCAGTATCCGCGTGATGCTGGAGATCTTATCGACGGTCAATCCGGAAGTCTTTGGCCGCGCGCAGGCGCTCAAGGGCAGCATGCGCCGGCTGGCGATCTCGCTGAAGCAGGATCAGCTCTGGCGTTTTGAACTGGGCGCGATGCTCGCGCCGCTGGGCATGGTGACTATCCCGCCCTCCACGCTTTACAAGCTGCGAAAAGGCCAGCCGCTCGGTCCGGTCGAGGAGGCGCTGCTGCTGCGCTCGCCGGAGATCAGTCACAACTTAATCTCCAATATTCCCCGGCTGGAGGCGGTCGCCAAGATCGTCCTCTACCAGAAGAAGAACTTCGATGGAACGGGATTTCCGGAGAACAAGGTCGCAGGGGAGGATATTCCACTCGGCGCGCGCATGCTGCGCGTGCTGACGGATCTGACGGAGCTGGAATCGGGGAGTTTGTCGCGCGCCGGCGCGTTTGTCATGCTGCGCAAGCGGGCAGGGTGGTACGATCCCAAGATGATCGACGCCGTGGCCAACATGGAAGCGGGTTCACCCGTGGCCGCCCCGGTGGTCGTCACGCTGCCGGTGGCCGTCAAAGATCTGCGCATGGGACAGAAGTTGGCCGGGGATGTCGTCTCGACCGACGGCGCCGTGCTCGCATCCGCCGGGACGCGATTGACGGCGATGGCGCTGGAGAAGATCCGCAACGCCGTCGAATTGACGGGCGTCCAGGAGCCGATCAGTATCGAACGCGAAGCCCGCTAATCGCCAAAATTGATCGGGGATCGATCAATCGCCGAAATCGATAAACTCCGGCGTCACTAAGTCCGCCAGATACAGACGCGGCTCGGGGTTGTAAAACCTGACGCCCTGCGCGTGCGCCTCCCCGGCGCGCACGGTCAGGATCACCGGCCGCGCATCGTGGCGCGCGCCGACGATCCGCGCCTGCTCGATCTCGCTCGACAGATGCACGTACTGCCGGTTCATCGGCCGCAGTCCCTCCGCCCGAATCGCGTCCACGACCCGGCGCGCCGTTCCATGATACAAAATCTCCGGCGGCGCGATCGGCTCATACGAAACCGCCTCCGCGACCGAGTGCCCATACCGGGCCCGGATCTTCTCACCCACGATTTCATATCGCTGCTTATCCGAATCCCGCACGACCTCCCGAACCTGTTCCTCCGTCACCCGCGACCACTTGCCAAGCGTCCGCATGCCGGCGATGAGATTGGCTAGCAGTACGAAGCCTTCCGAGTCGAGCTGGAGATGGTATTTTTCGGGGCGATGGCGGAGGACAAGAGAGAGGTGCTTACTGAGTTCTTTTTGCTGTTGTGGAGTCATATATCGACAATATCGATTTTAGGGCGGGGGATGGTAAAGAGGGGCGGCGGCAAACCTGGCGCTTGCAAACCCACCCCGCGCTTCGCGTGCTCCCTGGCAAACCCACCCCGGCCCTTCGGGCCACCCCTCCCGCAACGGGAAGGGTTTGTAGGATTGCCTCTTACAGAAGCCGCCTGCGATATCGAACTCTGAAATAACCCTTCCCGTCGCGGGAGGGGTGGCCCGAAGGGCCGGGGTGGGTTTGCCAGGGAGAGGGGGCCGGGGTGTGAGGGCCATCTTACTCCTACGCCTTCAGCTCATACAGCGTACACGGAATCTGCCGCACGCCTACTTCGTACTGCATCAGCAGCGACACCAGGCGCTCGCCTTCCAGCAGGCCGACCGGGACGGCGTTGGGGCGCTGTGCCTCCTGGGTGGCGGCGGCGCTGAAGCCTCCGGTGGTGATGACGAGGCCCTGTTCGTGGGTGCCGAGGGAGCCGCGCAGGCTCTGGACGATCGCGGCGCTGAGATCGACTTTGTCGCGCACGACGCGCACCAGCATGCCGATCCGCACGGAGCCGGCGATAACGAGCGTGCCGCGCAGGTCCAGGTGCTCCTCGGAGAGACGCTTGTCGAGGGCGACGTTTTCGAAACCCATCTCCACGAGCAGGGCGGCGATGAGGTTTTCGAAGTCCGGGCGCGGCATTTCGTCCAGACGCGTCTGCAATTGCTGCGAGACGAGAAAGTTATGCTCGGTGATCTGTGATTGCAGCCCCGCGCCTTCCCAACTGCTCAGGCCGACCATGCCCCGTCCATGCTTGCTGAAGCGCGGCGGCTCGCCCTGCAAATGCTGGCGGTCGATCTCGGTGAGGATCTGCGCGTACATCGTCGCTTCCGGCGTCTGGTCCTGCGTGTTGATCAGGCCCAGGCGGCGCGCTTCGGCGGTGATCGTCTGGTAGTGCATCGCCGTCTTGCCCGGCGACTGCTCCAGCACGCGCTCGGCGGCGTCCGTGAACGCGAGGAACGGCGACGGCGGCGCGGCGCTCGTTTCGTCCAGATCCTCATCGCCGAAGATCGAATCTTCCACGATCGGCTTGCGGCGTGTGGAGCGGCGCTTCTGGGGCGTTTTGGCGACATCGGCCAGATAGAGCACAGGCGCGACGGTCTGCGCCGTCTCCGTCCGCGCGCTCTCGTGTGAATACTCCGGCAGTCCCCACTTGCGCAGCGCAAAGATCCCGCGTCCGGTGCGCTGGAAGCGCGACGTCTGCGGGTTCTTCTTGATATCCACGGCGATCCGCGCATGCAGCGTCTGATCCGGCGTCTTGCCCGGACTATCCCACAGCTTCGCGGCGACCACGCGCCGATGGATCTCAAAAATATGCAGCGGCTCACCCGCCTCGCCGAGCACCTGCTCCACGGCGTCCAATACTTTCACGTTCGGTCCGTTCTCCAATGATATTTCCAGGGGAATATAGCTCGACACCTGGCGCTTCGCGTGGCCCTCACCCCCCCAACCCCCTCTCCCAATTCTGGGAGAGGAGGTTGGGTGGTGAGATTGGGTCTTATCGTTTTAATGCATTAACAAAAATTCTGGCTCCCCTTCTCCCAATTTTGGGAGAAGGGGTTGGGGGATGAGGGCCTCCCTCTCAATCCACCGCCAATATCAAACACTTCAAGTACTCACTCTCCGGCGCCGACAGCAGCACCGGGTGGTCCGGGGGCTGGCCGCGCTGGGCGATGAGGCGCAGGCTGCGGCCGGCGTCGGCGGCGGCGCTTTCGACGATCTCGCGGAACTCCGCCGTGCTCAGGTGGTGCGAACACGAGCACGTCACCAGGACGCCGTTGGGGCGCAGGCAGTGCAGCGCGGTGCGGTTGATCTCGTTGTAGCCTCGGACGGCGCCCTCGCGGCTGGCGCGGTTTTTGGTGAAGGCGGGCGGGTCCAGCACGATCATGTCGAACTTGTCGGCGAATCGGTCCCGGGCGCGGAGATAGTCGAAGACATTCTCCGAGACGATCTCATGCGGGACGTCCAGGCCGTTGCGCTCCCACTGCTTGGCGTTCACGGCGTTGAAGGCGACGCTGCTTTCGACGTCGATGACGCTCTTGGCGCCTAAGCGCGCGGCGCGCAGGCTGAATAGTCCGGTGTAGGAAAAGCAGTTGAGGACGGTGCGGCCCACGGCTTCGCGCGCGGCGGCGCGCTGGTTGTCGATCTGATCGAGGAACAAGCCCGTCTTGCCGCCGGTTTTGACGTCCGCCAGAAGAATAGAGCCGTCGTGTTCAAATTCGACGATCTCCGGGGGCTCTTCGCCCCAGAGCACGCCGGTCTGTTCTTCCAGACCTTCCAGCTTTCGCACGGTGCTGTCCGAGCGCTCGTAGACGCCGCGCACGCCCGTGATCTCGGCGATCGATTGCACGAGCACGTCGCGCCAGGGCTCCAGGCCGAGCGCGAGGAACTGCGCGACGGCGAAGTCTTGGTAGATATCGACCACCAGGCCCGGAATGCCGTCGGATTCGCCGTGGATCAGCCGATAGGCGGGCGGCGCGCCGCCATCGGCGGCGTAGCGCGCGGCGCGGTAGTCGAACGCGGCCTGAACGCGGGCGCGCCAGAAGGCGTCGTCCACCGGGACATTCTTGCGCGTGAGGTATCGGACGGCGATCTTGCTGCGGCTGTTGAGATAACCCACGCCGAGCGTCTTCCCGCGCGCATCGAGCACGCGCACGAGGCCGCCGTTGGTGAAGTCCGCTCCCGGGCCGGCGCCGATTTCGTTGTCGTAGATCCAGGGATGGGTGAGACGCTCCGGCCGCTGGGGTTTAAGCTTGATCGTGGGAATTGCCATTTCCCTATTGTACCTGATCGGGCAGCGGCTTCCCGGAATTGGACAGAAGCGCGCCGGACGGCTTCCAGCGCCCCCGATCCAGCGCGTAGATCAGCATGGGGCGCAGATCGCCGTAGCGCAGCCCGGCGGCGTACTCGGCCCAGAGCGATCGCGGCCGCAGCGTCAGTCCCGCCTTCTCCATCACGCGGCGCGATCCGATGTTGCCGGTGAAACATTCGCCGTAGATCTGGGTCACGCCGAGCGTCTCAAAGGCGAAGTCCACCAGCGCCCGCGCGGTCTCCGTTCCATAGCCCTGCCGCCAGTACGCCTTGCCCAGCGTCCATCCGACGCGCGCCCCCTGGCGCCGCATGCCGATGGCGCCCAGCACGCAGGTTCCAATCAGCACGCCGTCGTCCCGGCGCACGAGCGCCAGTCCATAGAACGTGCGCGTCGCCTGCGCCGCATGCTCGATGGAGATCTGGACAAAGCGCCGCGTATACCGCTCCGACCCCTGGCCCGGCAGCATATATCGCTGAACATCCGGGTCGGCGTGCAGGCGGTGCACCGCCTCCCAATCGTCCGCGCGCAGGTCGCGCAGGAGAAGTCGCGGGGTCGTGAGAGTGAACATACGTAGTCGTGACGGCTCGATCATGATTGTGCGTACGCGTGTCGCCCTGGATCGGGGCGATCGATTCGAATTCCCTGTTGAGCTTTCATTGTCTCACAAAATTCATCGAAGTACAAGGGTGTATCCGAGGGTATAATTTACCCAGGTTGTCTATTCCCCATGAGCGTCAAACTTACTCGCGCGCAGGTCGCGCAAATGCTGCAGATTACTCCCAAGACTCTCGCCCAGTGGGAGAAGTCCGGGCGGATCCCCACCGCCGAGCGCGATTGGCGCGGCTGGCGGCTCTACGATGAGGCGGCGGTCGCCAAAATCCGTCAGGTGCTGGGAAACACGCCGCCGGAGAGCGCGCCGAGCGCGGAGCCGCTGCCGGAAGTGCGCATCAGCGCGCGGAACCAGCTGCACGGCGTCGTGACGCGGATCGACGGCGACGGGGTGCTCTGCGAGGTGACCCTGGAGCTTCCCGGAGGCCAGGAAATCGTCTCCGTCATCACGCGGTCTTCCGTGGAGCGTCTGGAGCTGAGGGTTGGAGCGACGGCGTTTGCATTGATCAAATCGACGGAGGTGTTACTTGCGCGTTAAATTATTGGATGGGAAGTTACTGGGTGCGTCGGCGGTTCTGGCGCTGATGATGACGGCGGGAGCCGCGCGCGCGCAGGACCTGCACGTGGCGGCGGCGGCGAATTTGCAGAAGGTGTTCTCGCAGGCGATCGTGCCGGCGTTTGAAAAGCAGCAGAAAATCAAGGTTGTCACGACCTTCGGTTCGACCAAGCTGCTGGCGACTCAGATCGAGCAGGGCCTTCCCGCCGATGTCTTCGTCGCCGCCGACACCGTGACGGTCAGCTCGCTCGTGGCGAAGGGAACGCTGGTCGCCGGCACGCAGGAAACGTACGCCGTCGGCCGCCTCGCCCTCTGGTCGCGCGCGGACGCGCCGAACCATCCCGTCAAGATTCAGGATCTTCAGGATCCCAAGTACGCCAAGATCGCGATCGCGAACCCCAAGCTCGCTCCCTACGGCCTCGCGGCGGCGCAGTCGTTCGCCAACGCCAATCTGACGGCGAGCGTCACTCCGCGCCTGGTCCAGGCTGAGAACATCGGCCAGACACTGCAATACGCGCAAAGCGGCAACGCCGATGTCGCCCTCACCGCCCTTTCCCTGGTGATCGACGACAAAAAAGACCCTTACGTCATCGTCCCCGACTACCTGCACGCCCCCATCGCCCAGGGCGCCGCGCTGGTGAAGCGCGACACGGTCAACCCAAAAGCCGCCGCCTTCCTGGCGTTTTTGGTGTCGCCGGCGGCAAAGCCGATCTGGAAGCAGTACGGGTATCTGGCGCCGGTGGGTGTGAAGGCGAAGTAGGATCGGTTTCTCACCACGACGCCGAAGAAGTAATAGTTATCCGCCACGATGCCAATAAAGAAGCCGGCGAATGAATTCGCGCCCAGAAATGCACGATGTGTCCCTTCAGACACTCCAGAAACGCAATCGACCGCGTTCTCTGGAGTCGGCGGAGGCCGACATCGTGCATTTCTAGGCGCGAATTCATTCGCCGGCCTTTCTTTGTCTTTGAGATACGCGCTCGCCCCACCATTCCGAGGCGACGCCTAATGGACTGGTTCCCCTTCTGGCTCTCCCTGCGCGTCGCCGGTCTCGCCACCGTCCTTACGGTCCTCCTGGGCTCCCTGATCGCCTGGCCGCTCGCGCGGGCGCGGTTCTGGGGGCGGGACCTCGCCATCGGCGTGGTCAATCTCCCTCTCGTGCTGCCGCCGACGGTTCTGGGATATGCGCTGCTGGTCGGCCTGGGGCGGCGGAGCGTGTTTGGGGCGTGGTATGAGCACCTGACGGGACACTCGCTGGTCTTCACCTGGGAGGGCGCGGCAGTCGCGGCGTGCGTGGCGAGTCTGCCGCTGTTCATCAGCCAGGCGCGTGTGGCGATTGCGGCGGTGGAGCCCGATGTCATCGGCGCCGCGCGCACCGACGGCGCATCCGGCTGGCCGCTGGTCCGATCGATCTTCCTGCCGCTCGCCTGGCCCGGTCTGCTCGCCGGAACCGCCCTCGCCTTCGCCCGCGCCCTCGGCGACTTCGGCGCGACATTGATGGTGGCGGGGGACACGCCGGGCGTCACCCAGACTATGCCCCTCGCCATCTACGACGCCGTCCTGAGCGGCGACGCCGGAACCGTGCGCGCCTTTGTGCTGCTGAGTACGGGATTATGCCTGGGAGTGAGCCTGCTGGCGGCGCGGCTGGGGCGGAATTAGTCCTCTCCCGCGCTTTAGCGCAGGAGAGGTCTTGGTGAAGAACGCCTTACCACTCGAAATCGAGCGCGTTCAAAAATGCGCGCGCGATCGCCATGTGTCCGGTTTTGCTGGGGTGGACGCGGTCCCAGCAGAGCGTCGCGGAGTAGATGTGGCTGAGGATGCTGTCGAAGCCGGCCTGGGTATCGACCAGAATGCTGTCGTGCGTGAGCGCGAGGCGCTTGACGACTTCGCCGTAGCGGTCCATCTGCGCGCGCATGGCGTCGTCGCGGTTGGATTCGATGTAGAACGGCGTCATCAGAATCACAGTCGCGCCGGCGGACTTGGTGCGGGCGATCAGGTCATTGAGCGTGGCTTCGTACTCTTCGATGTAGACGTGCGAGTCGACTTGCTTGGGCGAATCGAACTGGCGCCAGACATCGTTGATGCCGATCATAATCGAGACGAAGTCCGGCTTCAGGTCGATCACGTCGGCCTGCCAGCGACGCTTGAGGTCGCGGACGGTATTGCCGCCCGTGCCTTTGTTGATAATTCGGATGGGGTGGTAAGGGTAGGTCGCGCCAAGGAGCGCGTCCACCAGGGCGACATATCCATGTCCCAGGGCATCGCCCAATCCTTCGCCATCCGGCTGTGCGCGGCCGGCGTCCGTGATGGAATCGCCGATCATGACCAGCTTACTGTTCTTTGTCAAACGCATCGTGTTGTTGCTCTCGCTTCGCATGTTGGCAAGGCGCTCGCCTGCTCCCTTGCATTAATGCTGGGATTCGACGCGCGCCCGCGAATTCCTGCTTAACGGGAGGTTACAACTTCATCGCGCGATTTCATTCCACCTCGAATTCGAAGCGGAAGAGCTGCGTGCTGTGGACCGGAGCCCCATTTTGCAGGGCCGGCTTCCAGCGCCAGCGTTGCAGGGCGGCCAGAACCCGCCGATCGATCTCGGCGTTGCCCGATGACGTGCGCAGAGTCGGGGTGAAGCTGCCGTCCGCCTCGATCTCTACTTTCACGCGGACGAAGGATTTGAACGTATCCTGCTTGAGCTCGTCCGGAATCTCCGGCTTTTCCTGATTGGACGGCTCGGCGTCCTGCGTTGGCCCGGCGGGAGCGGGCGGCGGCGCCGGTTTAGGCGGTTCGGGTTTGGCCGCTTCCACGGGCGCTTGCGGCGCGGGCCTTGGCGGCTCCGGCGCGGGAGCCGGCGGCGCGACGGGCGCGGGCTGCGGGGGCGCTTCCGTGTGCGCGCCGCCGGCGTTCTGGTGGCCCAGAGGCGCTCCAAGGTTCGCGCCGCCGCCCGCGAGCGCCGTATGATCCTGAGGAGCCGGCGCCGCATGGTCGGGACGCGCGGTCAGCACATGGCTGTGCGCCCCCGCCGGCGGGGCGTGACGCGGCACGGGTCTCAGCGGCTGCGGGATGGGACGCGCCGTGACTCGGGGCGGAGTGTGAACCGCGCGCGGGAGCGGCGGGGGAGGAACGATCGGCTTTGGCTTCGGCGGGACCACGCGCGGCTTGGGCTCAGGGCGACGATGCTCGGGCTTCGGCGGGACGACGCGCGTGACTTCGATGACTGTCGGCGACGGCGTCGTATGGGGCAGGATGCGCGCCGCCTGCCACCAGAGCAGGGCGTTCGCGGCGAGCGACGCCGTCACGGCCCAGGCAAGGCGTCGGCTCGGCCGGTCTTCCGCAAGGCCGCCATGGGCGCTTGAGTTTTGCGTGGGCGGAGGCAGCGTGCTAGGAGCCATTGCCGGCCTCCGGATCCGTGGCGATCGAGAAGCGGCTGATCCCGACCTTGCGCGCCTCATCAATGCTGCCGACGACCAGGCCATGAGGGACGGTCAGATCGGCGTTGATCACCACCGACGCCGTGTTCAGGTCCGCCTGCGGGCCGGCCGCCGCGAGCAGCGCCGCGCCGAGCGTCGCCATCGTCACCGGCGTTTTGTTCACATAGATCTGCTTGCTCTTGTCGATCGTCACGGTCAGATCGTTCGCCTGCTGCTTGGTCGCGGTCGCGGCTTTGGGCAGGTTGACGGGCAGGCCGTCCAGGCGCGTGAGCGCCAGCGACGAAAGCATGAAAAAGACGAGCAGAAAGAAGATCGTATCGATCATCGGAATGATCTCGATCTTGGTGCGCTTAAGCTCGCGGCGCCGTTTGAATTCCACGGTTGTCCTCTTTCATGTTTCCATCAACGTTCAGGCTGCCGTGATCGGCGTGCTGCTGATGGCGCCGCTCGACCAGAACGTTGATCAATTTCGTCGCGGCCTGCTCGGTCTCGGCGGTGACCGTGCGCAGGCGCGCGGCGAAGTAGTTGTAGGCGACAAAGCAGACGACGGCGATCACCAACCCCGTCGCGGTCGCGTAGAGCGCCTCGCTGACGCCGCCCAGCACCGCGTCGCTGTTGCCGTGATGCTGCTGCGCGGCGATGGCGTTGAACGCCCCGATCATGCCCAGAATGGTGCCCAGCAGACCCATCAGCGGCGCGATCGTCGTGGCGGTGTCCAGCACCGGCAGAAATCGCTCCAATCGAATAAAGTGATCCTGCCCGGTCTCCTCCACCAAACGCTCCACTTCCCGCACCGGCTGATGGGCGTGCCGCAGCACAACGCTCAAACACGCCGCCACCGGCCCGCGCTTTGCCTCGCAGGCTTGCAGCGCCTCCGTATCCTTGCCCGCGCGGCAAAGCGCGATGGCTTTGTCGAGCAGCCCCGGCGCGGTATCCCCAAACTGACTAAACGCCGCGATCCGCTCCGCGATCACCGCCACTGCGGCGATGGAGAGCAGCAGCAGCGGGATCATGATAAACCCGCCGGCGTGAATAAAGTGCAATATCTTTTCCATGGTTCATGCTTTCTTGCAAATGAGCAAACCCACCCCCGCGCTTCGCGCGACCCCTCCCGCCGACGGGAAGGGTGCTTCGGATCGATGTCGCAGGCGTCTCTCGTAAGAGGCAATCTTACCAACCCTTCCCGTCGGCGGGAGGGGTCGCGCGAAGCGCGGGGGTGGGTTTGCAAGGGAGCCCAGCGCAGGTTTATCTAGAACTTCCCGCCGATCGACACCAGTACCCGTCGCCCCTGCTCGAATCGCGTGCCGCTGAACCCTGAGTTGAAGTTCAGCACGTCTCGATTATCAAAGATGTTCTCGACGTCCAGCTTGAGGCCGACCGCGCCGGCGATCAGGGTGGGACTGCTGGCGAGCCGCAGGTTGACCCGGGTGTGGTCGTGCCGGTCGCCGTTGTCCAGAACCGTGCTGTTGGTCGGGACGATGGAGCCGAGCGTGCTTGACGCTTCGCCGCTGCCGTAGTAGATATCGAGACCGGCGGACGCCTGCGACGGCAGCGTGTAACTGATCCCGGCGCTGACGGTGTTGCGCTGGTCGTGATCGTTGACTTCGGGCGCCGGAGCGCCGGACTGGTCCAGGCCGCCGGCTTTCGCCATGCTGTTCGCATATGCGAGATACCCGCCGAGGCCGACGTTATTTTTCGGCGCCAGGTCGTAGGACAGCTCGAAGCCGTGGACGCTGGCGAATTGATAGTTGAGCGTCGTATACGCGCCGATCTGCGTGTCAGGAATCAATATTCCCGTATCGTCCTGGTTGCGGATGTTTTTGTAGTAATACGCCATCTTGACCGTCTGGTTAGCCCCGATCTGATGTTCGACGCTGGCGTCGTACTGGTCGAGCGTTTCGGGCTTGATCGATGTTCCGACGATGGCGCCCTGGGCCAGCGGCGGCTGCGTGAACAGGTGATTGAAGGAAAGACGGCCGACCGTTCCCTTCGCAAGCAAGTAGGACGCATTGATGCGGGGGGAAAGTTCCGTCTTCGTCAGGCTCGTGTCTTCTTCGTCATCGCGGCCGTTGCTCGCCTCCTGCGATTGATGGTAGCTGTCCAGACGCAGGCCGTAGTTCAGGGTGAAGCGCCGGGTGACGGTCCAGGTGTCCTGAATGTATCCGGCGCGATAGTATCCGGACCGGTGGACGTGGAGTGTCGGCGTCTTGGCGCCCGGAGTCGCCAGGTACACCTGGTTTCCCAGCACATCCAGCACGGGATTTCCGCTGCCGTCCACCTCACCCGCGCCTGCGGGCGCGAGGCGGCCGTCGACGCCGGCGAGCGCGTCGAGCGCCAGCTGGCTTTGCGGGTCGAACTGATACGATTCGTTTCCGCGCTGCTCCTGAAGCTCGAAGCCGGCTTTGTAGGTGTGCGATTTGGCCGACGCCGTCACGCTGCCCTGAAGCTCCGTCTGATCGTAAACACGGTTGAGCGTGGGGTTGAACTCGATGGAGTTGTCCGTCTGCGTCAGCGTCCCATCGGGGTTGAAGCTATTCGGGTCGATAGAGGGGCTGTTGTTGTGCAGATTTAACCCGGAATGGGAGCCGCCGATCCCGAAGAGGCCGGTCACGGTGTCGCTGAAGGTGTGCCGCAGGTTGACCATTCCGAAGTTATTGGTGTCGGTCTGGACGATATCCTGGCCCGCCGCCTGCTGCGAGGGCAGGACGAGCGTCCCGCTTCCGAGCGCGTCCGGGCTGCCGGCGTCCTGAGCGATCGTTCCGTCGGCGTTGCGTGCGCCGCCGTAGCCGAAGCCCTGGCCGATCGGGGCGTATTTGCCGGGAAGCCCCGTGCGGTTGGCGATCTGGGTCTCCGCCGGCGCGGCGTTCAAGGTCAGGCCGAAGGTGTCGCGGTCACCCGCGATATAGTCGAACTTGCCGAATAACGTCGAGCTTCGTCCGAAGTTGTGCGCCGTTTGATCGTTGGGCTGCGGCGGCTCCAGCGCGTTGCCGGTCGAGCGGGTGTTGAGATCGACGAGGTAGCGGAATCGCCTCGGCGCCGGTCCTTCGACGCCCGGCGTCAGAGTTTTTCCGCCCTGGCCGCCGAAGGTCAGTCCGCCGTCGAACGTGCCGAACTCTCCGCCTTGCAGGCTGAACGACCGCAGGGGGGCGATCGTGCCGGCGCGCAGGGTGAGGTTCAGGATCGCCGCCGTCTCGCTGCCGTACTCCGGCGCATAGCCGCCGGTGAGGATATCGGCGCTTTGCACGGTCTCCGGGCTGAGCAACTGGCCCGCGCGCCCTTGCAGGGCGCCCGGCAGCGCGACGCCGTCGAGGTAGATCGAGGTCGAGGCGTGCTCGCCGCGCGGGTGGACGACGTTCACGGACGATTCGACGAAGCCTGGATTGGTGATGAGCAGTTTGGGCAGGCTTTGCGGATTGCCGGCCGTCGCGGGATATTTGTTCAGGAAGTCCCGGCTGCGCTCGGTGGCGTCCGAGGTCTGGGAAGAACGAAGAAGATTGCGGGAATCCTTGATCTTGATGACTTTCTCGGTCTTTGGCTCCAGAAGAACTTCAACCTCGGTGGTGTTGTCCGCCGCGACATTGATGGTCCGATGGTCCGCCTCGAAGGCGTCGGCGCGGGTGGTCACGTCCCAGGCGTGGTTTTCCAGCGGCGGGCTGACGGCGCCGCCGGCGGCGTCCGTTTTGAGAGTGATGTCCGGGCGCACATTCGCGGTGTCGTGCAGGACGACATCGGCGCCGGCGGCCGGCTTTTCGGTATCGGCGTCCTTGACGACGATATGGAGGCGCCCAACGACGTCTCCGTACGCCGCGCCTCCGGTCAAGAGGCACAGCGCGGCGCCGATCATCCAGGCGCGGGTCGCGTGGATCGGGGTGTTCCGATCGTTCATTGTGAGTATCTCCTTGGTCCCTTACGGCGCAATCTTGTGATTGCGATGGATGGCGAGAGCCGTCGCGGCCGACTCGGCCAGGCGCGCCAAAGGCGCTGCCTGGCGCGGACGGCCGCGCTCGGGTTGTGGGTTTGGGGTAGACGAAAGGGCGGAGACGTGTCACAATTCCGTTGGCGACGGGCGTGTTACAGCGCTTGCCAGGCGTGCGAGTATTACCAGTACTTGCGCGCCTTTTTTCGTGTCCCAGTTGTCAGGGCGCTCCTCAAATCCCGCCGAAGCGCGATCGTCGAGAGACGTCCAGTGACATTCATGAAATCGGTGTGAGGTCTGAGGAATCCGGCCGCGCGGACGCAGCATCGCCGCGTGAGAGCAGGGATTCGTTGTTTAGGAAAGGGTGGCTGGCGGCGCTCGCAGGGAGGCGTACTGAATGTGTATCTGATGGAGAAGCGGGGTGGGGTGAACGGCGAGGATGACGCAGACGATGGGCTGCATGGCGACGGTCAATCCGCCCCCATGCAGCGTATGCCAGGCGTCCATCCACTGGTGCGCGACACAGGGCGTGTCGAGCGCGTGGGCCGTCGCCCCATGGATCGTATCCTGCGCGACGGCGAAGGTGGCGTCGCCGTCGAACTTATCGGTGTGATGCAGAGTCGCGACCGCGCTCATCCAGAAGCAAACAAATGCCAGGACGAGAGCAATTCTCCGGAGGATCGGTTGTGCCGGGCGACTGAGCGATAACATTACTCGTCCATTCTACCCCAGGATTCTCAATTTGACAAACGGGTATTTCTTCGGATGCTACTGAGGCTAAAACGCCTGATACTGCCCGAAGCAGGGCTGCTCATTCGTTGGCGCGATCGTCGCATTGTACTTCTCCCATTTCGCGTGTCCGTCGGCGAAGCCGTAGTTCGCCCCCTGCTGGTGCCGCTCGCTGGCGACGGCGAACTGGCTGTCCGGGTTCGCGACGCAGGCCGCGCCTGGCGCAGGCGTCGCCCCATGAACCTGCCCCGCGTAACCGCTCACATCGTAAATCTCTCCGAGCCAGGGATGGATGTGGACATCGCAGAACTGGCTGTTTCGCTCCACGAGGTAAATCGTGGAGGCCGGCTGCTGCACCTGCGCGAGCGTCGCGCCGAACAGAAAGTACGCGTTGATCACGTACGAGGTCAGGCCCGGCTTCGGCGCGGCGTCCGTGCACGCCGCGCCCAGCGTCAGTCCGTGTGGGTCGGAGTCGTCCGGGCATATGAAGAGCTGCTGCGTTAGACTGGCGGTGTCGGTCGAATTACCCCGGCTGACATAGGGCATGATCTTCTCGAACGGCGAACCATAGTCCGGCGATTCCAGTTGTCCATTGTCGTCGTCTACGACCGGATTGGTCGCGCCGGGGTGCTCCTGAGGATATGTCTCGTCGTAATCCTGCACGTACTGAACCAGCGAAAGGCCGATCTGTTTCTGATTGGACAGACACGAAATCGACCGCGCCTTCTCCCGCGCCTGGGCGAATACCGGAAACAGGATCGCGGCGAGAATCGAGATGATGGCGATGACGACGAGCAGCTCGATCAGCGTGAAGCCACGCCGATGGGGGATGGGATGCATGAGAAAAAACTCCTTGTGATATCGAAGATAACGACGGCGTGCGGGATGAATCCCAGCAACGCGGCCAAGCAAGGAGGCTTCTCAAAGGGGGAGACGGAACGGGTCAGAACCGCGTCGCCGCGCCGGGACGCGGGGAGCGAGGTTGAAGAAAATCGGGGCGCATACACATGCGCCGGCAGTATCATCGGCGGCCAGAATTCCTGAGATGTGATTAGGGCCGCGATATTGCTGGGCGGCGCCGACGACATGCACATGCATTTCATCACGGCGCCCCCAGGACGCCGCCCCGCCATCATCGGGCAGCACTTCATCGACATACCGCCCATTTTGCCATGGCACATCGGACAATTCGCCGGCATCGCTCCCATGGGGGGCGCGCCGCCGCCGCTGTTCGCGCGCCCGGAGCCGCTCGCGCACACCGCTCGGGCGTGCGTTTGGGCGGGACCATGCGAGAAACAAAATCCGCTGGAGGCGCTCAGAACGACCAGGCTCCAGAGGAGCCCCCAAACCAGGCAGAGCTGGCGATGCGCGCGGAAGAAGGACATGAGTTCTGAGGGTATTTTACCAGGGATTTGCGGCGTTAGTCCCTATTCCCCCGGCGCTAAAGCGCTTCCCCCTTTTTCCCAGCATGCGGCTTCGCCGGGGAAAAGGGGAGCCACTCATTAAGTTCCATTCACTCGTTTCGCTGCCGTGAAGAGATCGTTTGCGAAGGCTACAGGTTCTGCACTGCTACTTGTCGAGCGAGCAAGGACGATAATTATTGGCTCCCCTTTTCCCCTGCGGAGCAGCTTGTTGGGAAAAAGGGGGAAGCGCTTTAGCGCCGGGGGAATAGGGACTACCCCATCACCACCCGCACCTCATGCGTCTGACCGTCGTCGCCCAGCGGAATGCGGCCGTCGATCTGGACCTGGCCGTCCACCTCCACCGTCTTCACGCCGGTGCTGACGCCGGCGGAGTTGTCGATGGTGATCGCGTAGGTGCTGCTCTTGTGCCGGTAGGTCAGCTTGAACTCTTTCCAGTCCTTCGGGATAACCGGGTTCATGGTCAGCGCGTCCGGACGCAGGTGGAAGCCGAGGACTTCCTCCAGCCACACGCGGTACATCCAGCCGGCGGAGCCGGTGTACCAGGTCCAGCCGCCGCGGCCGGCTTTGCCGGCGAGGGAGTAGACGTCGGCGGCGACCACGTAGGGCTCGACTTTGTAGTGCTGGACGTCCTCGGGCGTTCGGGCGTGCTCCACCGGGTTCATCAGGCGCAGGATTTCCACGGCGCGGTCGCCGTCGCCAAGGCGGGCGAAGGCGAGCGGGACCCACAGGGAGCCGTGGGTGTACTGGCCGCCGTTTTCGCGGACGCCGGGGAGGTACCCCTTGATGTAGCCGGGGTCTTTGGGCGACTTGTCGAAGGGCGGCGTGAAGAGCAGCACCATCTTGTCGTCGCGTTTGACCAGATTGTCCAGCACGCTCTGCATCGCCTGCCGGGCGCGCGCGGGATCGCCGGCGCCGGAGATGACGGCCCAGGACTGCGGGAGCGAGTCGATGCGCGCTTCCTTGTCCTGCGCCGATCCGAGCGGTGAGCCGTCGTCGAAGTAGGCGCGGCGGTACCAGGCGCCGTCCCACGCGCTTTCGTCGATCGCGGCGGCGATCTTGAGGGCGGCGGCGGCGTGCTCGTCGGCTTCCGTCGCGGCGCCTTGAGCGCGCAGCATGGCGGCGAACTCGTTCAGCACCACGATCAGGAACCAGGCGAGCCAGACGCTTTCGCCCTTGCCGCCGATGCCGACGCGGTTCATGCCGTCGTTCCAGTCACCCGCGCCGATCAGCGGCAGGTCATGCGGCCCGTGCGTCAGACCCTTCTGGATCGCGCGCCGGCAATGTTCGAGAACCGTCGCGGTCTGCGAGGAGACGCCGGGCTGGAAGAACGCCTCGTGCTCGTCCGGCCCGAGGAGTCGGCCGTCCAGGAACGGCGCGACTTCATCCAGCACGCTCGTGTCGCCGGTGATCTTGACGTAATGCGCGGCGACCAGAGGCAGCCAGAGCAGGTCGTCCGTGATCTGCGTGCGGACGCCCGCGCCGCCCGGCGGATGCCACCAGTGCTGGACGTCGCCCTCCGGGAACTGGCGCGACGCGGAGCGCACGATCTGCGCGCGCGTCATCGCCGGATCGGAGTAGACCAGCGCCATCGCGTCCTGAAGCTGATCGCGGAAGCCGAACGCGCCGCCGCTCTGGTAGAACGCCGACCGTCCCCAGATGCGGCAGCTCAGGTCCTGGTAGACCAGCCAGCGGTTGAGCAGGAAATTGACCGCGAGGTCCGGCGTCTCCACCTGGATCGTTCCGAGGTAGTTATCCCAGAGCTGCCGTGTGGCTTGCAGCAGCGATTCCGCCTGCGCCGATGACCGGAGCCGCTGGACGAGCGTGCGGGCTTCGCCGAGGCTGTCGGTCTGGCCGACCGTAAAGATGACTTCGACCATCTGGCCGGGCTCCAGCTCAATCGCCGTCTGGAGCGCCGCGCAGGGGTCAAGACCGGCGCCGGCGCGGCCTGAGAGCGGGCCGCCGCGCATCGCGGCCGGGCTGGAAACCGAGCCGTTGCGGCCGAGGAACTCCCCGCGGTCCCCGGTGTACGAAGAAGCCGCCGGAGAGATCGCCGCGAAAGCGATCCGCGAGCCGAAGTCCGGATGGTAGTGGTTGCGCGCCGTGATCATGCGCCCTTCCGTGTCCCAGTCCGTCACCACATGCAGCTGCGTCTCCTCGCGCTCCACGCCCAGATCCCATTCCACATAGCCCGTGACCGTCAGGCGCCGCCGGTGCGAGGACCGATTGGTGAGCTTCAGACGATGGACAAGGACCGGGAGGCCGTCGTTGTCGTGCGCGGGTACGAACAGCGTCAGCTCCTGGACGATCGCGTGGCTGTTGTGCTCGAAGATCGTGTAGCCCTGGCCGTGACGTGTTCGATAAGGATCGCGCTCGCGGACCGGCGCCGCCGTGGGCGTCCAGAAGATGCCCAGGTCTTCGTCGCGAATATACAGCGCCATCGAGACCGGGTCCGAGACCGGATCGTTGGACCAGGGCGTCAGCTTGTTGCTCTGGCTGTTGCCGCCCCAGCAGTAACCGCCGCCCGATTCCGTGACGAGCGCGCCGAAGTTCGGGTTGGCCATGACGTTGGACCATGGCGCGGGCGTCACATCGTCGGGGCCGAGATAGATCGCGTATTCATGGCCGTCCTGCGTGAAGCCGCCCAGCCCGTTGAAGTACGGCAGCTCCATGAACGGCAGCGCCTCCGACGGCTCCTCCGAAGCGGGGCGTCCGGCGGGGCCGGTGGGCGCGGGCAGGGCGGGGCGGATCGGGACGCTGAGCTGCTGGCTGAGCGATCCGCGCGCCGCCACCAGCACCACGCGGGCCACCGTCAGGATCAGCGTCAGGTCTTCCTCGCCGATCGCGGCCGCCGGGCGCAGGAACACGCCGCCGGGCTGGTCGATCCCCGTGTACTCGGTGTGTCCCTGGATCATGCGGCGCAGCTGCTCTTGCAGCGGCTGCTCGTAGCTCGACGATTCCTGATTGAGGATCACCAGATCGCACTTGAAGCCGTGGACGCGCCAGTAGGTGTGCGCCTGAAGCGCTTCGCGCACCATCTCCAGATCGTTGGTGTCCGCGATGGTCACCACCATCGTCGGCAGGTCGCCGGAAATGCCCTGCGCCCAGAGCCGCGATTGGCCCAGGATGTTGCGGCGCAGGCGCTCGGCCGGCGGCCGCAGGGCCTTGTTGGGATAGAGCATATGGCCGGCGAGCTGCTGGAAGCGCAGGACATCGGTCCCCTGCAATCGCAGGTGGCGCAGCTCCAGCTGCGCGTGAGTCCAGGCCATCTCCATGGCGCGCGCGGTCGCGCCGATGTTGCGATACTTCTCGACCAGGGCGACGGCTTCGTCGTGCCGCGTGGCCGCGATGGTCACGAATGACACATGCGCGCGTTCGCCGGGCTCCAGCAGGATGTGCTTGCGCAGGGCGAACACGGGGTCCAGGACCGGTCCTTGGCTGCCGGTCAGCGCGCCGTGCAGCGCAGCCGGATCGGCGGGCGTGCGCCCGCGTCCCAGGAAGATCGAACGGTCGGTCTCGAACTCGGTGGGCTTGGTCGCGTCGCGATTCGCCGCGACGACGTGCGCCGCCCACACGGGCGCCTCATTGGCGGAGCGGGGACGCCGCCACGCCAGCATGCCGTCCAGGTCCTTCAAGACTTCCGTCTGAATGAACAGCTTGTTGAACGCCGGGTGCGCCCGGTCGGCGGCGTGCGGGGCCAGCGCCAGCTCGGCGTAGCTGGTCAGCTCGATCTGTCTTGGCCGGAGGGACTTGTTGATGACGGTAATGCGTCGGATCTCGGCGTTGTCCTCGGGAGAGACGACGATCTCCGTGACGGTCTCGATGCCGTACTCACGCCGCCGGAACTCAGCCTTGTCCGGCGAGAAGAGCGCGCTGAAGCGCTGCGCGCTGCCCGTGGTCGGCTGATAGGTCGTGGACCAGAAGGCGCCGCTTTCGGTGTCTCGCACATAGCAGAACTGGCCGTAGGAGTCCCGGGTGGCGTCGGCGCGCCAGCGGCTGATCTCGGTGTCGTCGATCTTGCTGTAGCCGCCGCCGGCGTTGGTCACCATGACCGAGTAGTGGCCGTTGGACAGCAGGCTGACCTGAGGCGTGGCCGTATCCGGCGTATCGATGGTGCCGGTCGCGTGCTGCGTGGCGATCGGCTCCAGGCGCGGCTGCGGGATCGCCTCCCGGGCGCTGGAGACGGGGATGGAGGCCGCGGGGATGCGCTCGAACAGCAGCGATTCGACGGCGCGGACACGCGGGTCTGAGTGGAACCGCTCCTGCATGATGTTGCCGTTCAGCGCGTTATCGATCGCGGTGAACATCATGCCTTGATGGTGCGCCATGTAACAGGCGACCACGACGCCGCGTTCGCCCTTGGGACCGCGCTGGCGGGTGAAGTCGATGGATTCATAGAACCCATAGTCGCCGCGCAGGCTGGTCTGCGCCAGCGCCGCCATGCGCCGCAGGTTGCGCACGGCGCCCGGCGGATCCACCGCGAGGGCCAGGCCGGTGGCGTAAGGCGCCACGACCAGATCGTCCTCCAGGCCGCGCTTCAGGCCCATGCCCGGCACGCCGAAGGCGTAGTATTGATAGATCTGGCGGGCGTCGAGCGCGCTGTACGCCGCTTCGGAGATGCCCCATGGGATGCCGCGCCGGCGCGCGTAGTCCCGCTGCGTCGCGACGGCGTCCTTGCAGGCGCTGTCGAGAAGCGAGTTCTGGTAGGTGCGCGTGACGAGCGTCGGCATCAGATATTCGAACATGGTGCCGCTCCACGATTGGAGCACGCGCCGGCCGTGCACATTCTTGAAGCTGCGGCCCAGCGCCCACCAGTGCTCCACGGGGACGTCGCCGCGCGCGATGGCGGTGAAGCTTCCCAGGCGCGCTTCGCTGGCGAGCAGGTCGTAGTAGGAGTTGTCCAGTCGGCGCTCGCCGACGCTGTAGCCGATCGAGAAGACGCGGCGGTCGGGGACATACAGGAAGCGCATGTTCATGCCGTCGGCCAGCGCGCGCATCGAATCGATGGCGGCCTGCGCCTTGCCCATCTGCTCGCCGGCCAGCCACTGCGCCTGCGCGGCGGACTCATGCAGTCGGTCCAGCCACTCGGACACTTGCGGCGAGAGCCTCAACTCGGCTTTGCGCGCGTGCAGGGAGACCAGCACGGACAGTCCCGGCACGGCGCCGGTGGCGATCATATGCAGCGACGGCGTGGACGCCAGCGCCTGCCGGCGCCACTCATGGGCGTCGGGGCTCAGCGTGATCAGCCCTTCCAGCGGCGGCTGCGCCAGCACCTCGACCCAGCGCAGATAGCGGTCGACGGTTTCGTTCCAGGCGCAGATCTGCTCGCGGACCTGGACGCCCCAGTAGCGGGCGCTTTCACTGACGGTCGGCAGGCGCTCGGCGTTGCGGGCGATCTCTTCGCCCAGCGGATGCAGGGCGCGCAGGCGCTCCACCTGTTCCTGGATTCCGCCATAGCGCGCGGCCAGATGCCCCTCGACCTTGGCGGTCTGCACGGCCCAGCGTTCGGCGCTCTTTTCCTGGGTCTCCACGCCTTCGCGCATCAGGCCGAGGCTGTCCGCGATTCCCAGAAGACCTTCGGGGCGCAGCAGCGGGCCGTTCAGCAGGTCCGGTACCGCGCGGTCCATCGCCCAGAGGTGGCCGAGCAGGTTGCCGCTGTCCACCATGGAGACATACTCCGGCTTGAGCGTATCGAGCGTCGTGGTGTCGTACCAGTTGAGCAGATGGCCTTCGTACTTCTCCATCTTCTCGATCGTCGCCATGGTCGCCCCAATGCGGTCAATCAGGCTGTCGATCGTGATATAGCCGAAGTCGTGCGCGGCGACATCGGCGAGCAGCAGCAGGCCGATGTTGGTCGGCGAAGTCCGGTTGGCGACTTCATGGCGCACGAACTCCTGATAGTTGTCCGGCGGCAGCCAGTGGGTCTGCGGCCCGACGAACTCATCGAAGAAGCGCCATGTCTGGCGCGCGACCCGGCGCAGATACGTCCGGTCGGCGGCGACCAGCGGGCGCGTTTCCTGGGTCGGCGTTCGCAGGTTGAGAAGGGCGACGATCAGCGGGAAGATCGTCCAGAGCAGCAGGAAGATCGGCGCGGAATTCGCGTGCTTGATATGCCACTCGGCGATCAGCGCGGCGATGGCGAGCGACGCGAGGGAGTATCCCGTGAGGCGCATCACGAAGCGCGACTGATTGTCCTTGGCGTTCTTCTGCGCTTCCTGCGCCGTTGTCCACTCCAGCAGATGCTTGTGGGTGATGGCGCGCCGCCACCCGACCCGCACGATGGCGTCGGCGGCGAGCACCGCCTGATGCGGCGTGAAGGAGGCGTTGACCAGCGTGCGCTGCCCGGTCAACTCCAGATCCGCCCACGGGATATACGCCTTGCCGATGGGCGTGGTGATCAGCGTGAGGATCTGAAACGCGAAGGGCATAAGGAAGACGGCGAGCACCGGCAGAACCCAGATCGTGGACATGGGCGAGAAGAGCCAGGCCAGCACCAGAAGCAGCGTGATTCCAATCGGCATCACGCTGCGCCGCAGGTTGTCGAAGATCTTCCAGCGGTTCATCACGGGGAGCGGGTTGCGCACGCGCGTCCCATCGCCGTACGGGACGGTCCCGAAGATCCAATCGGTGATCTGCCAGTCGCCGCGCACCCAGCGGTGCTGGCGATTGGCGTAAGTGTGGTAATCCTCCGGGAACAGATCGAACAGCTCGATATCCGACGCCAGGCCGACTCGCACGTGACTGCCTTCGATCAGGTCGTGGCTGAGCAGGTGGTTCTCGGGGAAGCGTCCCGTCAGCACGGTATGGAAGGCGTGCAGATCGTAGATGCCCTTGCCGTGATAACTCGCTTCGCCCGTCAGGTCTTGATAGACATCGGAGATCGCGTGCGTGTACGGGTCGGTCCCGGTCGGATCGGTGAAGACCTGCGAGAACAAGGTCGCCGTCGCGCTGGGCAGGCTGGTGCTGACGCGCGGCTGCAAAATGCCGTAGCCGCGCACGACATGGCTGCAATCCTGCGCGATCACCGGCCGGTTCAGCGGGTGCGCGAGCGTCTCCACCATGCGCCGCGCGGTGCTCGCGGGGAGCTGCGTGTCGGCGTCGAGCGTGATGACGAACTTGATCCCTTCCAGCAGCGCGGGCTCGCCCACGCGCAGGAAGCCCTCTTGGCGCTCTTCGGGCCTGGCCGTCAGATACGTGTTCAGCTCTTCGAGCTTGCCGCGCTTGCGCTCCCAGCCGATCCATTTGTCCTCGCTGTCGTTCCACTTGCGTTCGCGGGCAAACAGAAAGAAGCGGCCGTCGCCATAGCGCTCGTCCAATTGGCGAATGCCGTTGGCGGCGACATCGAGCCGCTCGGCGTCTTCGGGCATGTGCTGCTGCGGGGCGTCGGCGTAGTCCGCCACCAGCGCGTAGCGAAGGTTTTCGTCCGTGTTCGCCAAATACCGGATCTCCAGGCGCTCGACTTCCTTGCGGATGGAGTCGGGCGTGAGGAGCATCATCGGGACGACGACCAGGGTGCGGTATTCGTCCGGAATGCCCGTATCCTCGAAGGACAGCTTGGGCAGCGGCTGCGGGGCGATCAGGCGCGTGACCAGATAGTTGACGACCTGCACGGCCACTTCACTCGCCGGCAGCACGGCCAGCAGGGTGAGGACGATGAGAAACAGCGCGTCCTGACCGCCTTCGCGCGCCACATCGGCGGCGCGCCACAAGATGAGCAGCGTCAGCAAACCGATCGAGCCTAAATACACAAAGGCCGGCTGCCGCCGCACGGATCGCAGGAGGCGCTGGGAAGGATGCGGCGTGGCGTTCAGACTCGCTTCCAGCTGCGGCCGTCCCTGGTCCACGAGCCAGTAACCGACATGCCGCTCCAGGCCGCCCGGCGCCTGCGCCGCGAGGGAGATCGCCTTGGCGGCGACATCGAATTCGGAAAATGTGCTGCACTTATGGATCGTCTCAACGCCGTGGCGATAGGAGTCGCGGGTTGTGAAGTCCATGCCGGCGTAAACGCCCGCCGGATCCTCGCTCAGAGTCTTGTGGATCGCGCTGCACCGCTCGAAGATATCGCGCCAATCGAGATGCGAAAGCGCGCGCAGCGTGGTGATTGCGTTGCCCAGGGAAACCTGCTCGGCGGTCTGCTCGCGCTGATCCTGCTGGATGGCCTCGGTGACGCTGGTTTTGAGCTTGCGCTCCAGCCATCCGTGGACCGGGGCCAGCGCGGCCTCTTCATCGTAGAGATGCCCCAGCAGCTGATCGGCGAAGTGCGCGCTGGGGTTGGGGATCCTGTCCGAAAGGTCTGAGACCATGCTCAGCAGCCGGTCGGCGTCGTTGCGCGCGGCGGTGCGCAGGCGGTTCGCCCAGAAGTCTGCGAGAATGCGCTCGCGCTGCCGGCGGCGCACATGCACGGTCAGCGCGCGCAGCGCCTCGATCAGACGCAGGCGCATCAGCAGGGGCAGCGCCCAGAGCTCGGCCATCGTGAGCGGCGTAACCGTTTGGTAGGATTCCAGGAAATTGAGGATATCGCCCTGATCGACATGGGCGTCGGCTTCGGCGATCAGTTCGGCGGCGATGCCGTAGGCGCGCGGCAGGCCGGACTGCGGGCCGCTGGCGAGGATCGGCAGCTCCCGATGGAACTTCGGGCTGAAGTTGCGTCGGATATCGTCGATATGCTCCTGAATGATATAGGCGTTGTCCAGCAGCCACTCGGCGGACAGCGAGACCGACTCGTGCTGTTTGACGGCCTCGTTGAGCTCGGCCTGCACGCCGTTGAGATACGCCTCGCTCTCATTGAGACGCTGATAAAGCGGCTTGGCGGAGGTGGATTTGCCCGTGACCTGATGGACGGCGGCGGTGACCAGGCCGACTTCGACCCCGAGACGCTCCGACGCCGGCCGGGCGGGGCGCAGCAGGATCTCGGCGCGCTCCTTTGTGGGGCGGGGCGGGGGCGGGAAGGCGAAGGTGACGGGCTGGCCGCTGGTGACCTGACGCAGCAGCAGCATCGCCTGCGCGATATCCGCCGCCGTGGTTTGCACCAGGATCGCCGATTCGCCGCGCGTGATGATGCGCCGCCCGTGCGCGAGCAGCGCCGGGTCGACGCCCAGCCGCACGAATCGGGCAATGATCCATCCGAGAACGCCCCCGGCGAGCACGAAGCTCAGCAGGAGCGCGAACGGTCCGTAATGGCCGGGCGCGACAAATCGGATGGACGACTGTGTCAAAAGGATCAGCGTGGCGATCAGGCCGCTCAGCACTCCGAGCGCGACGCCGCGCCGGGGCGAGATATCGCCGTTGTTGATCGAGACTTTGCCGTCTTTGTTGCAGGAAATCAGCGCCACGCGGCCGCTGCACTTGCGCCGGATCTCCGCGAAAACCGATGCGGCTGCGTCCGGATCCTGATAGAAGCCCGCGGCGGTCACTTTGTCTGGCATGCGAATGTGTCGATTCCTTTTAATTTTTTGGAAGGGATAGACCCTGTTTTTCCCACGCTTGGGTAAGGTTTTCCCCTTTTTACCCGGAGGGAAAAGAGGCGCTCATAATTATTTTCCTTGAACCCTCGCCGCGAACCGTGGAATATTTCTCTTCAACGGCGTGACGAGAGTGAACGGACAATCATTACGAGGCGGGGGAATAGGGCTGTCCTCGCTCTCATAGCTCTGTGTTACCCAAAGAACGGCCTGGAACCATCTTCCCGAGTCGTCTCGTTTATGTTACAATACGCCTCGGGGCGCTTCCCCGCGCGATTTGTATGGATTCAGAGGAGATCTCATGACGACTACCCATGGATTTGAACTGCTGCGTGAAGCAGAGGCGCCGGAGCTGAAGAGCAAGGTGCGCTTGTATCGCCATGTCAAGACAGGCGCCGAGTTGCTCTCGATCATAAATGAGGATGATAACAAGGCGTTTGCGATCACCTTTCGGACTCCGCCGGCGGACTCCACCGGAGTCGCCCATATCCTGGAGCACTCCGTGCTGTGCGGCTCGCGGAAGTATCCGCTGAAGGAGCCGTTCATCGAACTCGTCAAGGGCTCGCTGAAAACTTTTTTGAATGCGTTCACGGGATCTGCTGAGACATACTACCCAGTCGCAAGCGTCAATACACGTGATTTCTACAATCTGGTGGATGTCTACTTCGACGCCGTCTTCTATCCCAAGCTGACCGAGCACATCTTTCAGCAGGAGGGATGGCACTACGAACTGACGGATCCGGCGGAGCCGCTGATCTACAAAGGCGTTGTTTTCAACGAGATGAAGGGCGCCTACGGCTCGCCGGACACCGTGCTTTACGACGCCGCCGAGCGCTCGCTGTTTCCCGATCACGTCTACGGCGTCTCCAGCGGCGGCGACCCGAAAGTGATCCCCGATCTCACCTACGAAGGGCTGAAAGCGTTCCACGAGAAGTACTATCACCCGTCGAACTCGCGGATCTGGTTCTGGGGCGATGACGATCCGGATGAGCGGCTGCGCCTTTCCAACGAATATCTGAGCGAGTTCGACGCGCGTCCCCTCGATTCGCTCGTTCCCACGCTGACGCGCTGGACCGAGCCGCGCCGGCTGTCCCAAACCTACGCCGTGGGCGCGGGCGGGGCCGAGCCGGGCCGGGGCATGCTCTCCATCAACTGGGTGCTCACCGACGACACCGTCGATTTCCAGACGGATCTGTCGCTGGACATCCTCAAGCACATTCTGGTCGGCACGCCGGCGGCGCCGCTGCGCAAAGCGCTGCTGGAATCGCGGCTGATCGAGGATATGGGCGCGGGCGTTTCCGACGGCCGACAGCGCGCCTGGCGAACGGGGTTCAAGGGCGTCGATCCCGCGAACGCCGATCAGGTCGAGACCCTCATGCTGGACACGCTGCGCAAGCTCGCCGACGAAGGCATCGATCCGGACGCCGTCGAAGCGGCGATGAATACGGCGGAGTTCAGCCTGCGCGAGCTTAACACCGGCGGCTTCCCGCGCGGCCTGATGGTGCTGTTCTACGCAATGAGCAGCTGGCTCTACGGCCGCGACCCGATCGAGCCGCTTCAGTTCGAAACGCCGCTGACGGCGATCAAAGAGGGCGTGGCGAAGGGCGGATACTTCGAGAGCATGATTCGGGAGTACTTCCTGGACAACGCGCATCGCACGACGATCGTCTACACGCCCGACCCCGGCCTCGCCGAGCGCGAAGCCGCCGCCGAACGCGCCAAATTGGAGACGATCAAGGCGTCGCTGTCCACCGAGGAGCTCGCCGCGATCGTCGACGAGACGAACTATCTCCAGCAGCTTCAGCAGACGCCCGATACGGAAGAGCAGCTTGCAACCCTGCCGCGTTTGACCATCGCCGACCTGGACCCGAAGGTGAAGATCGTCCCGACCGAGGTGAAGACCGAGGCGGGCGTCCCGGTCTACCATCACGATCTGTTCACCAACGGCATTGTCTATCTGGATCTGGGATTTGACCTGAAGGTCCTGCCGCAGGAACTGCTTTCTTACCTGCCGCTCTTCGGCCGCTCGCTTCTGGAGATGGGTACGGAGAAGGAAGACTTCGTCCAATTGACCCAGCGCATCGGCCGTAAGACCGGCGGCGTTTCGCAGCAGCTCTTCACGAGCTCCCTGCGCGCCGCCGAAGGCTCCGCCGCGCGTCTCTGGATCCGGGCAAAGGCCACGCCAGCGCAGGTTCCGGACCTGACGGCGATTGTTGGGGATATTTTGCTGCACGTGAAGCTGGACAGCCAGGATCGGTTCCGGCAGATGGCGACGGAGGAGAAGGTCCGGCTGGAAGCGGCGGTCGCCTCCAGCGGTCATGGCTTCGCGGGACGGCGTCTCGCAGCGCGCTTCACGGAATCCGGCTGGCTGGGCGAGCAGATCTCCGGCATCACCTATCTGTTCTTCATCCGGCAGCTTCTGGGCAAGATCGACAGCGATTGGCCGTCGGTGCTGGCGGCGCTGGAGGAGGTGCGCAGCACGATCCTGCGGCGCAGCCTCGCCGTGGCGAACGTCACGACCGACGCCGCGAACTACGCCGCGCTTCAGCCGCATCTCCAGGAGCTCGCCCAGGCCCTGCCGGACGGCGCCGCGCCTAAACCCGCCGAGTGGGACCGCGTGGCCGAGTGCCTTCCCGAAGCGTTCACCGTGCCCGGCCAGGTCAACTATGTCGCGAAGTCCGCGCGCCTGACCGAGTTCGGCTACGAGCCGTCGGGATCGGCGAACGTCATCACCAACTTCCTGCGCACCAGCTGGCTCTGGGAAAAGGTCCGCGTCGAAGGCGGCGCGTACGGCGGCATGTGCGGATTCGATTCACTCTCCGGCGTCTTCAGCTTCCTGTCGTATCGCGATCCGAACATCGTCAAGACCCTGGAAAACTACGACGGCAGCGCCGGTTTCCTGGAGAATCTGACGCTGAGCGACGCCGAGCTGACCCGCAACATCATCGGGACGATCAGCGATCTGGACAGCTACCAGCTTCCCGACGCCAAGGGATTCAGCGCCACCCTGCGCGCCCTGATCGGCGAAACCGACGACCTGCGCCAGAAGCGTCGTGACCAGGTCCTCGCGACCACTCTGGACGACTTCCACGCCTTCGGCAAAGTGCTGGAAACCATGAATGAGCAGGGCCAAGTCGCAATCGTCGGCGCTCCCGAAGCGATCGTCGCCGCCAACAACGAAATGGGCGGCTACTGGGTGCGCACGACGAAGGTGCTGTAAGTGATGAAGCCATAGTGAGAGCTTGTTTACAAGCTCTCACCATGGCTCGGAATCGCAGTGTCGCCCCGCCCCTTAGCTCATTCGCGCGCGAACCTCGCCACGACCTTGGTAAAGCTCCCAGAACTTATCCGCGACCGTTGCGGGGTCGAGGGAATCCGCGCTTTCCCACGCCGTCCCCTTGATGGTGCCCGCGATCGTAATCTCGCCCACATAGATTCCATCCCCCTTCAGCCGCTGCGACAGCAAACCGACGAGTTTGTGCTTCGCCGCGTTGGCGAGCGCGACGCCCATGATTTTCAGATTGGCGGCGAACTCGTCCATTTGCGGAGTCGTTTCGCCCAGGGCGCCGTTTGTGACGAGGATGGCGCCTTCGTGCGCGTCCTTCAGATCGGGGAGCGCTTCCTGGACGGCGCTCAGCAGACCGACGATGGCGACATCGAAGACATCTCGCACGGCTTCCGGGTCCGCAGTCACGACATCTCCCACTTCTGAGCCGCTGAAGGCGTTCCAATGAATGACGGTAATGGGGCCAAGTTCGGCGCGCGCCCTGGCGATGGCGGCGCGAATGGCGGCGGCGTTTCCGGCGTCCGCCGGAAAGGCGGCGGCCTCAATACCCACCGCCTTGAGTTCCGCGACGCCGGAGGCGAGGCGCTCTTCGCTGCGCGCGACAAGCGCGACGGAAAAGCCCTTCGTCCCAAACTTCCTGGCGACGGCGGCCGAGATTCCCGGACCGAACCCAACGACGACGATTGTCTTTGACATGTCTGCTCCTCAATGATGCGATTCGTTTCGTGCATTTTACCAGCAACGCTGTACAGCACAAGGCCGCGCCGCTGCTCCCGGTCAATAACCCACTTGATCGAGATCCTCGATCAGCCCAGGCCCGCTCGGCCGCCACCCCAGCCGCTCCTGTGTCAGCGCGCTCGAAGCCGGCATGTCGTGTCCCACGAACATTCCAAGCCAGCCAAAGTGTTCGCCTGCCTCCTCGGGAGACAGAGAGACCGCCGGGATCTTTAGCCCCCTCCCGAGAGACTCTGCGATTGCGCGCGCCGATACTCCCTCTTCCGCGACCGCGTTATAACGAGCTCCTGGGGTCCCCTTCTCCAGCGCCAGTTTGTAGACCTGGGCGGCGGCAAAGAGATGCACGGCGGGCCAGCGGTTGAGTCCTTCGCCCACATACGCCGCGACTCCCTTCTCACGCGCCACGGCGATCAGAGATGTGATCAGACCTTGCTTGCGTGTGTCGTGGACCTGCGGAAGGCGCACTACCGATACATGCACGCCCTGAGCCTCCACGGCCGCCGCCGCGAGTTCCGAAGCGACGCGGGGAACCGGGGAATTGGGCGCATCGTCCTCGGTCGTGGCCCGCCCCGGCGTGTGGGCGGCCGCAGTCCCGGAGGTGATCACCAAGGGCCGATTCGAGCCGACAAGCTCCCCGCCCATTGCCTCAATCGCGCGCCGATCAATTTCGCAATTCTCCTGGAATTTTGAGAAATCGTGGATAAACCCCAGGTGAATGACGCCGTCCGATTGGGCGGCGCCGCTGCGCAGGCTGTCCAAGTCTTCCAAATTGCCTCGGTGCGGCTGCGCGCCAGCGGCGGTCAGCGCCTCCGCGCCCGGGTCCGAGCGCGTGAGTCCAAGAACCTGATGCCCGGCGGCGATCAAGTCGCGTACGACAACGGAGCCGATAAATCCGGTTGCTCCGGTAACAAAAACACGCATGGTGAATTTTCTTTCTGTGGGGTGAGTGCGATTATGTACTTTGACAAGTTGCCGGCGGTTAATGCGGATTGCCGATTTAATAACGCAATCGAGGCAAAAGAACGTCGGCAAATCAGGAGCCGGCGATTGAAATCGCGCCTGCAAGAGCGCAAAAGTCCCCCTGCGGGGACTACATGATCCATGACGGCGTCGACGAGCATAGTCGCGTTATAAGGCGGTATCGGTTAGGACAATGTAACCCACGAAGGTGGGTTTCTGCGCTCTTGTAGGCGCGGTTTTAACCGCTGGCCTTAATGTTTGCGCCGCGCGAATGCGTCATCAAATCGTCAAAACGCATCATTCGCCGGCCTTCCTAAGCGCATTGCTCTCCGAGAGAATCAAACGCATTCAGCCCCCAAAATAACTCGGCCGGTCAAGATCGGCGATCAGGCCGGGCTGCGTCGGCTCCCATCCCAGCTCTTCGCGTGTTCGCTCGCTCGAAGCAATGTTGTCGATCGCCGCGAAATGCGCGAACCATCCGAAGTATCCGGCGGCTTCCTCGGGGGATTTGCTGACGACGGGGATGCTCAGGCGGCGGCCGATCACGCCGGCGATGTCCCGGAACGGCACGCCCTCTTCGGCGATCCCGTGATAGCGGGCGCCCGCGCGTCCCTTTTCAAGCACGAGTCGGTAGAGGCGCCCCGCGTCGAGGCGGTGGACGGCGGGCCAGTGGTTGAGACCTTCGCCCACATACACCGCTTCGCCCTTTTCACGGGCAAGACCGATCAGAATCGGTACGAAGCCGTGGTCGCCGTCGCCATGGACCGACGGAGGAAGGCGAATCGCCGACGCGCGCACGCCCTGCGAAACCAGCGCCAGGGCCGTTTGCTCCGATACGCGCGGGATCGCGGAGGTGGGGGGCGCTTCGGTTTCTTCGGTCACGCGGTTTCCCGGCGACAGGAGACCCGTTCCGGAGGTGACGATCAAGGGCCGGTCCGATCCGGCAAGCTCAGCGCCAAGCGCCTTGATGGCGCGCTCATCGATCTCGCAGTTTTCTTTGAACTTCGAGAAGTCGTGGATGAAACCGCAGTGGATAACGCCGTCCGATTGGGCCGCGCCGCTGCGCAGGCTGTCTAAGTCTTCCAAATTGCCTCGGTGCGGCTGCGCCCCGGCGGCGGTCAGCGCTTCGGCGCCGGCGTCCGAGCGCGTGAGGCCGATCACTTCATGGCCCGCGCCGATCAGTTCCTGAACGACGGCGGAGCCGACAAATCCTGTTGCTCCCGTAACGAATACACGCATGGTGAAGCCTTTCTATCAAAACAGAGGAGTTTCGCTGGCCCAGGGCCAATTTCTATTATGTCGCCGTGGCGTTTCCAGTAAAAGCCGTGGCGTTATACCGGTATGGGAACTAACAGGCTAACCATGGCGAACTCAAACGACAATCTGCTCGGCAACTATCTTAAGAACCGACGCGCGAAGCTGGACCCATCGGCGTTCGGCTTTACCTCGACGCGGCGACGAACGCCCGGATTGCGGCGCGAGGAAGTCGCCCAGCGCGCCAACGTCAGCGCGACCTGGTACACATGGCTCGAACAAGGACGGGGCGGGACGCCCTCGACCGATGTCCTGGACGGAATCGCAAGCGCTCTCGCGCTGACGGCCGACGAGCGCGAGCATCTCTTCCTCCTCGCGCAGCACCGGCCGCCCGAAGTGCGCTACCAGGAGGCCGAAGGCGTGACGCCGCAACTACAGCGCGTGCTCGATTCGATGGAGTTCAGCCCGGCTATTGTCAGAACGGTGGCGTGGGACGTTATTGCCTGGAACCACGCCGCAATGGCGGTGCTGGCCGACTATGAGACAATCCCGCCGGAGCAGCGCAACATCCTGCGCCTCTTCTTCCGCAATCCGCGCGTCCGCAACAAGACGGTCGGCTGGGAAAAAGAAGCCCGCGCGGTCGTGGCGGCGTTCCGCGCGGACGCCGCCCGATCCGGAGTGTCAGAACGCATTGAGGCCCTGATCGACGAAATGATCCAGTCCAGCCCCGAATTCCAGGCGATCTGGAGCGAGCATGACGTTCAAGCTTACGGGGAGGGCGCCAAACACTTCCACCATTCGACGGCGGGCCCCCTCACACTCGAGTACTCAAACTTCAAGGTCGATGGACGCCCCGACCTCGGCCTCGTAATCTTCACTGCGGCGACTCCGGCGGATGCGGAGTGCATCCGGTCAATTATCCGAGGCCGAGTTTGAGTTGCGATCCAAAGCTCCCGGTTATGAAACCCGTGCCTGGGAGGGCTTCGCCCTAACCGTCCGTGCCTGGGAGGGCTTCGCCCTAACCGTCCGTGCCTGGGAGGGCTTCGCCCTAACCGTCCGTGCCTGGGAGGGCTTCGCCCTAACCGTCCGTGCCTGGGAGGGCTTCGCCCTAACCGTCCGTGCCTGGGAGGGCTTCGCCCTAACCGTCCGTGCCTGGGAGGGCTTCGCCCTAACCGTCCGTGCCTGGGAGGGCTTCGCCCTAACCGTCCGTGCCTGGGAGGGCTTCGCCCTAACCGTCCGTGCCTGGGAGGGCTTCGCCCTAACCGTCCGTGCCTGGGAGGGCTTCGCCCTAACCGTCCGTGCCTGGGAGGGCTTCGCCCTAACCGTCCGTGCCTGGGAGGGCTTCGCCCTAACCGTCCGTGCCTGGGAGGGCTTCGCCCTAACCGTCCGTGCCTGGGAGGGCTTCGCCCTAACCGTCCGTGCCTGGGAGGGCTTCGCCCTAACCGTCCGTGCCTGGGAGGGCTTCGCCCTAACCGTCCGTGCCTGGGAGGGCTTCGCCCTAACCGTCCGTGCCTGGGAGGGCTTCGCCCTAACCGTCCGTGCCTGGGAGGGCTTCGCCCTAACCGTCCGTGCCTGGGAGGGCTTCGCCCTAACCGTCCGTGCCTGGGAGGGCTTCGCCCTAACCGTCCGTGCCGGGGAGGGCTTCGCCCTAACCGTCCGTGCCGGGGAGGGCTTCGCCCTAACCGTCCGTGCCGGACGGACAAAATAGGCTATTGTCGACGGGTTTTCATTTGTTTGTCCAGCACGGACAATTAGCCGAAGGCTTCCCAGACGTGGATTTTACATCCGCGTTTCCTCTTTTCGAGGCCGCCTCCCAAACAAAAACACCGCCGGGGCAACTCCCCGGCGGTGTTTTGGTCACTCTCGATCCCACTAACTGTTGACATTTTCTTTGAGCGGCGGCTTTTCCTGGCCGTAAAACTGTGCGGCGTCAACATCCTCGGCGCGCAGGTCGTCGTGCGGCAAGGTGGAGCCGGGCTGCTGGCCGGGCGGCGTGTGCAGGACGAGGTCTTCTTCGACTTTCGAGACATTTGCGCTGTCAATTTGGTGCTCCGAGTCGTAACGCTCGGCGGCTTCGGTTTGACGCGCGCCGTCGTATTTACGATATGGGTCCTGCAAAACTTCCGGCTGCGTGGTTTCGTCCGTCATGAATCCGTTTCCTCATTCTTCCGCAGGACCGGCAACCCCCGAAGCCGGCCCTGCGATTTTTGCGCCCCCGCGCCTTACACCTTGAGTCTACCCTGGGAATTCGTGGGATAAACACAAGCGGCGCGATTATCGCGCGACGCTGTAGGTGAACGCTTTGGTGAGGGGTTTTGCGGCGCCGGGAGCGATGGCGCGCACGGTCACGCGCCATGGGCCGGCCATCGAGAACGTCGGCTGAGCGGTGTAAGTTCCGTCCCCATGTCTGGTGAAGGTGAGATGGCTGGTCCCCATATCCATGCTCATCATCTCCACATCCCCCGTGACGGTTGCGTCCGTGAACGGCGCGCCCGCGCTGTCTGTCAGCGTCACGGTCATGGCGTTCTTTTCGCGCGCTTTGGGCGGCGCCGGAGCGATCGTCGCGGTGATCTTTGCGATTGTCTCGGGCGCCGCGGCGGGCGCAGCCGGCGTCGGAGCTGGCGCGGCGGGCGGCGTTTCCGGCATGGGCGCTGCTGGGGTGGCGGGTGCGGCTGGTTCGGCGGCGGGGGGCGGCGTTGCCGGGTGGTTCATGTCCGGCATGGGCGCGGGGGCAGGCGGAGTCATTGCCGGCATGGAGGCGCCGTCCGTGTCCGATGGGGCGTCCGGCGCCATTTTGTCCATCTTATTCATCTGGATGCGCGAGGCGCGCAGGCGGAAGAAGATCTGGAACGAGACGGGAGAACCAGTCCCGTAGTATGGATCGAGCGCCGAGGGTTTGGTGTTGAGGGTGACGGCCGCGCCGAGGCCCGTATCGATACCCTTGCCGTGCGTCAGATCCCGGACATATCCCGCTGTGTATTCGCCCAGATGGAACTTGCGTTCATGAAGAGCTTCGTCGGGAATGACAAGTTCGTGGCCGGATTTTTCGATATTCTCGATGCGTGTGAAGAACGTATTCGCCTTGCGCTGATAATCCGCCTCGAAGAGATAGGAATTCGTTTTGCCCTCGCCCTCTAAGTCGTTGCGTCCCCAGACCAGCGCCGTGGTGAAGTTGGCGTCCTCGCCGAGCGGCTTGTTGTAAAGCCAGGAGGCCGTCGTGCGATGCTGATCCGAGCCGTCGCCCTCGGCGTTTTTGACGAACCCGTACGAGACCTGGTAGGCGTTGTTCTTGTCGGGGTTATAGGACACACGGCCGCTGTGCGAATCCATGCGCGGCCGGTCGAAGTTATAGCGGTCCTCGTTGGGCTCTCGCCCGGTGAAGACACTGCCTTCGACCTTCACTTTGCCGCCCAGATTTAGCCCTGCGGTTGCGACGCCGAAGGTGACATGGGTGGCGTCCTGCCAGTGGTGCCCGATCGGCGCGTCGCCGTAGTCGTAGGCGAGCAGCCGGTGCATGAAGGTCGGCGGGCCGAGGGCCGGCTCGCCGGGGTAGGCGAGGTAGAGATAAGCCGAGGCGCCGCCGCCGAGCAGGCGCGAATAGGTGGCGGACAGCTCATCGAACAGGTCGTGCGGATGCTGGCGGTCGTGCAGCGGCTGTCCGCCCCAGGTCTCGCCCGTCTGAAAGAGCAAGGGATAGCCGTAGCCGCCTTCAGTGATCGGATCGAGGCTGACCATCGCATGCAGGCCGATCTGCGACTTCGCATCCAGCGGATGCGAGTACATGCCCATCAGCCAGTTCGGCGCGTCGAACTTCTCCGCGCCGCGTTTGGAGTTTGTGCGAATATAGCGCGGCATGATCGCGCCGTGGAGCATCACCATGTCGCCATTGGGCTTCATCCACATCTTGCCGTACATCGGCGTGGAATCCGGAAGCCATGACGTCCCCGAGCCTTCGCGGCTCATGGGGTCGTTCAGATCGGTCGCCGAGGACATGGACATCGCGCCCATGTCCATGCCGGGCATGTTCGTCGGCGCGGCGTGCGCGCCGGCCGCCGCGAGAATCGCGGCGAGAGTCGTAAGTGCGTATTGAGGTTTCATAATAAGCTCGTAAAATAAGACAGATCGCTCCCTCCCTCCCGAGTTCTTGGGAAAGTGAGAGGGAATGAAGGCGGACAAATGGTGATTTGAGAGGATGTTACGCGATCGGCGGCGCACGGAGCGAGGGCGTGGAAAGAATTGAGGAGAGGACAAATGGGCCGGCGCGCGGCGGACCGCGGCGCTGCTGGGTTTCGCTGAGAATGTTGGCGTGCGCATGCGCGAAGGACGGCGGCGCGAGGATATCCAGCGCGGGCGGCGCGATCTGAGGCGCGCTCGCGTTTTGCCAGGCGGCGGGCAGGGTGGGGATGGAGTGCAGGCAGGCGCAGGGCGCCGCGCTGATTGCCGCGCCGGCTGACCGCGACACCCCGTTGCGCTTCTGGCAGCAGGGCATGGGCGAGGTCATCTGGGCATGCGCGGACATCGGGCAGACGCCCGCCGACGGCGTGGATGCGGCCATGGCGGCGCAGGAGCCGCCGTGGGCCATCATGGCGCAGCGCGCGGCCCAGCCGGGCGTGAGGCCAGCGCCGCAGAAGAGCGCGGCGGCCAGCAGAAACGCAAATACCGTTGTCAGACGTCGATAAGCCCGCATATATTCCTGTTATACCACCTTTGCCCGGAAAACCGAGACGAGGAATATCAGAGGAAAATTCGCGTCTCTCAGGTAAAATAAGCGCGATGCAAATGTTTGATGTCGGCGTCATCGGGGCGGGATCGGCGGGTCCGAAGGCGGCCCGGACGGCGGCGCGCATGGGCGCGTCGGTGGTGATCTTTGAAGAATCGCGCATTGGCGGCGAGTGCCTCTACACGGGATGCGTCCCGTCCAAGGCCCTGCTCCACAGCGCGACCCTCTGGAACCGCATCCTGCGCGCCCCCGAATTCGGCCTGCCCCAGTACGAAGGCGCGGCGCTCGACTTCGGCGCGGTGATGGCGCACGCGCGGCGGACAATCGAGCGCGTTGGCGCGGGCGACGCCACGGAAAGCTTCACGCGGGCGGGCATCGTCACCGTTTGCGAGCGCGCGTCCTTTGTCGATCCCAATACCGTCATCGCCGGCGCTCACGGTGAGCGGTATCAGGCGAAGCAGTGGATCCTGTGTACCGGGTCTCGGCCGTCGATCCCCAATATCCCCGGATTGGAAGACGCGGGCTGCGACACCAACCGAACGGTCTTTGGCTGGACGGATCTGCCGCGCCGAATCGTCGTGATCGGCGGCGGTCCCATCGGCTGCGAGCTCGGCCAGGTCTTCGCGCGCTTTGGCGCGCAGGTGACGATCATCCTTTCGGGCTCCCGTATTTTAGAGCGTGACGACGCCGACGCCGCCTGTGTCGTGAGCGAAATGCTTGCGAAAGATCGGATCGAGCTGCGCCCCAAGACCACGATCGAACGTGTCGAGCGGCGCGGCGGCGAGAAGGTTTTGCATCTGCGGGGCGGCGGCGAGATCGTCTGCGACGCGATCTTAGTCGCGGCGGGGCGCCGCTCCAACACGGAAGGCGTAAACCTGGAAGCCGCCGGCGTGCGCCTCGCCGAGCATGGACGACTGAAGACGGATGGCGCGCTGCGCACGAATGTCCCGCACATCTGGGCGGCGGGCGATGTCGCCACGGAGTACAAATTTACGCACGCCGTGTCGTACGAAGGCGCGGTCACCGCGACCAACGCCGTGAACGCGCTGCGCGGCGAGCCGCCGATCAAAGCCGATTACCACGTCGTCCCGCGTGTCACCTATACCGACCCGGAGCTGGCGAGCGTCGGCCTGACGCCCGCCATGGCGCGTCAGACGCACGGCGCGGAGATGATCGATGTGTCGCGCTTTCCGTTCGACGCTTTGGACCGCGCCATCATCGACGGCGCCACGGAAGGCTTCGCGCAGATCGTTTCGCGCCATGAGGACGGCGCGATCATCGGCGCGCAGATCGTGGGCGAGCATGCGGGCAGCCTGATCAGCGAGATCTGTCTGGCGATGCGCTCCGGCCTCTGCGCCGCCGACATTGCGCTCACAATGCACGCCTATCCGACGCTCCCCGAAGCCGTCGAGGCCGCCGCCGACGGCGCCGCGCACGCGCCGCTGTCGCCGAACATTCCGCGCGCGATGACGGATTGATTTTTTGAGACGCCTTTACAGGAAATAGACCACGAGGGGATATCCGCAATCATTATGGCAAGCCGAGTAACCATCTACGGACAGTCGTCCGACGCCGATATCAAGCGCCTGAAGCGTGAGATGAACGCGATGTACGTCGAGTACGATTACGTCGACCCGACCAAGGACAAGCACGCCCAGAGCCGCTTCGCCGAATGGGGCGAAAGCATCAGCGGCAAACCCGTCGTCGAAGTCCTCCGCGAAGACGACGCCGGCAGCGTCTTCCTCAAGAACCCCGACGAACCCACCCTGCGCCAGTGTTTGATGGGCGAGGGGATTCTTTCGGTGACTTCCTACTGGCTGTAGGGACCTACTCCAGCAGCCCCACTTTCGGCCGCTCCTCTTCCCGTAGTTTGCGCGGTGACCGTCCTAGATAGTGCCGGACGAATTTATTGAAGATCTGCGTGTCGGTGATCCCGATGCTTGCGGCGACGGCTTTGATCGGCAGCGGGGAATAGATCAAGAGGTGCTTGGCCTGGGCCACGCGGCGGTGCTGGATGTACTCCAGGGGCGTGCAGCCCTGCGCGGCCCGAAAGAGTCGTGTGAAGTGGTTGTGGGAGATCTCCTGGTCTTCGGCCAGGCGCTGGACGCTGAGCGGCTCGTGCAGGTTGGAGTCGATGTAGATCAAGGCGCGCTGGATGACGGCGGGCGTCACCTTCGGCGGCGCTTCGGAGCTGGAAACGTCCGCCATCCGCCATAGAATATCCCAGAGGCGGACGCCGGAGCGCAGGCGGTTGATCGGCCAGAATCGCACCGCCTCGCGGAAGCTTTCGACCATCGGCTGAAAATCGTCCTTCAAGTCCACCATCGCGGGAACCCGGTAGATCGAGCCGCCCGCCGCCATGGAGAAGTGGGCGTAGTAGTGCGGCGAGCGGCCGAAGAAGTGATAGAACGTCGCGGTTCCCGGCGGCGTAATCCCAACATACCCCGGGCGAATCGGGAGAACCTGCCCGCCCACTTCAAGCTCCGCTTCATAGGCGTAAAAGTGGATACACCAGAGGTCGGGAAGGATGAAGTTCTCTTCTTTCTCGCGGCCGTGCGTGCTCTCCCCGATCTGTACGATGACGGGAGAAGACTCCAAAGACATATTCCAGCGCAGCTCTTGCCATTCCATGGTGAGAATTATCCACAAAAAATGGTTAATTCGGCCAATTGCCCCCGGATCGGCAATGCCTTATAATGGAACTCAAGCAAACGTCGTCACGGTTTATGTAACCGGTTTCATTATTCGGCGACGCCATTTGCGTTCGAAGTCATCAAAGGAGTACTATCAATGTCGCACCATTATTCCGTAAAGTCCACACATAAAGGCTTCACTCTGATCGAGCTGCTCGTTGTTATCGCTATCATTGCGATTCTCGCCGCTATTCTCTTCCCGGTGTTCGCCAAGGCGCGCGAGAAGGCGCGTCAGATCTCCTGTACGTCCAACGAGAAGCAGCTTGGCCTTGGCTTCCTTCAATATCAGCAGGACAATGACGAGCAGATGCCCTATCCCCCGGCGTCCGCGGGCGGTTTCGGGCAGGGCTGGGCAGGATTGATCTACCCGTATGTCAAGAGCGCCGGCGTCTTCGCCTGCCCGGATGATCCCACGCAGCCCGTCGCCGGCCGCTATAAAGAGTCGTACGCCATGAACGCCAACATGTGGCCGAAGGGCTCTACGTATCATGGGACCGGAACCAGCGCGATCGCTTCGCAGAGCAGCCCGGCGGCCACGGTTCTGCTGTTTGAAGTCCAGAATATCTCGTCCACGGGCGACGGCGCCTTTGGGGTCGATGTCACGAACCCAATCGAAGGGCAGTCGCCCGCCGGCACTGGCAGCATCAGCGGTTCGTCCGGCTCCACGGACGATGCGCGCCCGAACAGCAACTACAACCATGGCGTCTACGCCACCGGGAACATCGGCGGCTACACGCTGATCAACGCCACCGGCAATGGCCTGGGCATCCACACCGACGGCGCGAACTACCTGGCGTCGGACGGCCATGTTAAGTGGCTGCGTCCAAGCGCGGTGAGCGGCGGCATGCCGGCGGCAAGCGAAAGCGCGGTGGAAGTCCACGACGCCGGGGACAATGTCGGTACGGCGGCCGGCACCGGAAGCTTGACCCAGCAGAGCGGCGCCAAGGTCGCGATGACCTTCAGCCCGATCTAGCGCCGGGCAGGCGCGCTGAGCGCCGATGTTCGACGAAGGCCTTGCGAATCCGAGATGGCGTCTCATTCGCAAGGTCTTTGGCGGGACGGTGAGATTTATCCACAAAAACGGTGAGTCTCGTCAATTGCGGTTTTTCGTGGGCGCCCTTATAATAGAGACATCAAAACAGTACTGGCGGACAGTGTGATCGTCGTGTCTTTTGCGATCATTGCGATTTTTCTGTCCCAGGCGAAAAGGCAAGTGGATCCATTGTTAACGAAGCATTTTTGGAATACGGCGGCGGCGAGCCTGCTGCTGATGGGCGCCGCGCTGGCTGGACCCGCGCAGGCGCAGGGACCGGCCCAGACCGATCCGCACATGCAGTGGTGGCGCGACGCCAGGTTCGGCATGTTCATCCATTGGGGGCCGATCAGCGTGATGGGGCAGGAGATCAGCTGGAGCCGGTCCCCAGGCCCTGGCGGCGCGAACCCTGGCGGTATTCCGGCGGCCACGTACGACAACCTCTACAAGCAGTTTAATCCGACGAAGTTTGACGCCAAGGCGATTGTCGCGATGGCGAAGGCGGCGGGGATGAAGTATATCGTCTTCACCTGCAAGCACCACGACGGCTTCTGCGAATTCGATAGCAAGCTCACGGATTACAAGATCACGAATCCCGAGTCGCCGTACGACAAAGACATCGTCAAGCAGCTCGCCGACGCCACTCACGCGGCCGGCCTGCACTGGTGCGTTTACTACTCGCAGCCGGACTATCACAATCCCGACTTTCATGTGAACCAGGCAGCGTACGACCAATACTTCCACCGCCAGGTTCACGAGCTTTTGACGGATTACGGCAAAGTCGACCTGATCTGGTTCGATGGTCTGGGCGGAACGGCGCAGGATTGGGACGCCGAGAATCTCTTCCGCGAGATGCGGGCCGATAACCCCAATTTGATCATCAACAACCGGTGCGGGCTGCCGGGCGATTACTATACGCCGGAGCAGACGATTGGATCGTACGACGATCAAAAGCCATGGGAAACGTGCATGACGATCGGCGATCAGTGGGCGTATAAACCCGGCGACAACTATAAAAGCGCGAAGCAGTGCATTCAGACCCTGGCGCGGTGTGTCGGCGGCGACGGGAACCTGCTGCTCAATATCGGACCGCAGTCCGATGGCGCCGTCGATCCCACGCAGGCGAATCGGCTGCAAGCAATCGCCGGATGGATGAAGACGCACAGCGACGCCGTTGCCGGAACGCGCGGCGGTCCGTACAAGCCGACGGGCGATTACGTTTCGACGCGCAAGGGCGACATGGTTTATATCCATGTCCTGAACTGGAACGGCGAGGACATCCAGCTGCCGCCGCTGTCCCGAAAGATCGTCAAGAGCGCGCTGCTGGGCGGCGGTCGCATCGCGGTCCATCAGAGCGCCGACGGCGTGACGGTCCACATTCCCGCTTCGGCGCATGACGCCGCCGATACGGTGGTCGCGCTGAAGCTCGGCGGTTCGGCGATGGATCTGGCTCCGATCGCCCCCATGCCCAAAACGCCGCTCGCCACTTTGTCGGCATCGGATGTGTTCCGGAACGACCCGACCTACGCGGCGGGGATGGCGTTCGACGCCGACGAAGAGACGCGCTGGGCGACCGACGATGGGACAAAGCAGGCGACGCTGACGGCGACCTTTGAGAAGCCGACGACGGTGCAGGGGATCGCCATCAAAGAGGCCATCGAGGAGCGGGTTCAGAAGTTCGAGATCCAGTATCAACAGCCGGGCGGCTCCGATTGGATCACCGTGGCGAGCGGCGCCAAGATCGGCAACACCTACCAGGCGAGCTTCGCGCCGGTGACGGCGCGGGCGTTCCGCCTGAACATCCTGGACGCAACCGACGGTCCGACGATCTCCGAAATCACTTTCGTGACGGCGAAATAAACCACTGACGATTGAGGGGAAACGCATGAGCACATTGGCGATGAACACAAAGCTCTCGCAGGAACAGATCGCCCAGTTCCATCGCGAGGGGTATCTGATGGTGGGGGATGTCTTCACCGAAGCCGACCTCCAGCCCGTGATCGATGAAGTCAGCGAAGAGATCGATATCCGCGCGCGCGAGCTAGTCGCAAGCGGCGAGCTCTCTCAGACTTACGAAGGCGAAGATTTCGAGTATCGGCTGGCGAAGATCAGCGCGGAGACCGACAAGGTCGCTCTGGGGATCTGGAACGGCCAGCTTGCCGGTCCCGCCTTCTTCGGCCTGATCACCAATCCCAGCCTGCTGGATGTCGCCGAGCAGATCTGCGGCGAAGAACTGATCGCGAGCAGCGTCTACCGCCTGCGCCCGAAGATCCCCGGCCACCGCAACTCGGCGGTCCCGTGGCACCAGGATTCGGGTTACTTCGAGCCGTACTGCGACAAGGCGCTCGTTCTGACCGTCTGGCTTCCGCTGGTGAACGCCGACGCCTCCAACGGCTGCATGTGGGTTCTCCCCAAGACGCATCTGGGCGAAGTCGTCCCGCATATCCAGGCAAACGGCAAGCCTTATCTGGAAATCCCTGACACGCATCTGCCCGAAGGCGAGCCGCTGTGCGTCCCGGTCAAAAAGGGCGGCGTGCTGCTCATGACCAACAAAACCGCGCACGCGAGCTTTGAAAACTCGACCGACCGCGTCCGCTGGAGCATGGACCTGCGCTACCAGAGCGCCGCCCTGCCCACGAACGCAAATATCACCCGCCTGCCCGGCGAATCCGTCCCGTCGCCCGAGGACGGTGTCCCAATCGCCTGCTACCCGCCCGAAGCCGACTTCCTGGTGCGCAGCAAAGCGCGTCCGAACGAGATCGTGACCTCGGCGGCGGAGTTCCACCGCCTGCGTAACGAACATCTCGCGCAGCCGATGACGAACCGGTTCGCGGGGACCTGGGCTTAGAGAGGAAAATGCCCCTGGCCTCACTGGCTCGTCGGGTAGTTTTCACGTCGGCGTTTTACCCGAGTATAAAACTCGGGCCTTGGGAGTCGCTTCGCGACTAGGCGTCCGTGCCGGACGCAAATGCCGACTATCGAACGCTTGGCTCTTCGTCCGGGACGGACGATTAGCGGCTTTTGCCGCTCCCAAGGCCCGGCTTTTATAGCCGGGTAAAACGCTGACGTGAAAACCTACTCTGATGAACCGATGGGGACCCGGGGGCATCCTGAGAAGCACACTATGCCACCACTCGCCCTCCAGCTTCGCGGCGTCAGTAAACGCTATCCCGGCATGCTGGCCGTGGACGCCGTGGATTTCGACGTCCGGCCCGGCGAGGTCCACGCCTTGCTCGGAGAGAACGGCGCGGGGAAGTCGACGCTGGTCAGTTTGATCGCCGGGTCGTTTTCGGATTACACGGGCGACGCGTGGATCGACGGCGAGCGGGTGACGCTGCATACGCCGGCGGCGGCGAAGGCGCTGGGGATTGAGATGATCCATCAGGAGCTTAGCCTGGCGCCGCCGCTGAGTTTGGCCGAGAATTTACTCGCGGGCCAACTGCCCGCGAAGCGAGGAATTGTCGATCGGCGCGCGCTTCGGGAGGAGGCGGCGCGGCTGCTGCGGTGGGTGGGCGTCGATCTGGACCCGGATACGCGGGTGGAGGAGATCAGCCAGCCGCAGGCGCAGCTGGTGGAGATCGCGAAGGCGCTGGGCGCCAATCCCAAAATTTTGATCATGGACGAGCCGACGTCTTCGCTGAGCCGTGAGGAAGTCGCGCGGCTGTTTCGACTGGTGAAAGAGTTACGCGCCACGGGGCTCGCCGTGATCTATATTTCGCACCATTTGCCGGAGCTGGCCGAGATCGCGGACCGCGTAACGGTGATGCGGGACGGCAAAAAAGTCGATACGCTGGAGATGGGCGAGGCTACTCCGGAGCGGCTGGTGGAGATGATGGTTGGGGGCGTGGCGGCGGCGCTGTATCCGAAGCGCGCGAGCGCTCCCGGCGCGGAGCGTCTGCGGGTGGATGATCTGAGCCGGGCCGGCTTCTTCCACAACGTGTCGTTTGCCATGCGCGCTGGCGAGATCGTCGGAATCGGCGGGCTGTCGGGGGCGGGGCGCAGTGAACTCGCGCGCTCGATTTGCCGGATCGATCCCGTGACGCGCGGCCGGATCGCGATCGACGGCGAGCCGTCGCGGGCGAAGAGTTACGGGCAGGCGATCCGGGAAGGCTTCGCGTATTTGACAGAGGACCGCAAGAGCCAGGGATTGGCGCTGCGGCTGAGCGTCTCGGACAATATTTTGGGCGGCGTGATCGGGCGCCAATCGCGTTTTGGGGTTTATTCCTCGCGCCGAGGCCAGGGCGTCGTGCGGGAGATGATCGCCGCGCTGCAAGTGCAGCCGCCGGACGCCGCGCGTGAGGCGGGCGGCCTGAGCGGCGGCAACCAGCAGAAAGTCTTGCTGGCGAAGTGGCTGGCGACGAAGCCCAAGGTCTTAATCCTGGATGAGCCGACGCGGGGCGTGGATGTCGCGGCCAAGGCCGTGATCCATCAGGCGATTGTGGAGGCGGCCGGCCAGGGCGTCGCTGTCCTGCTGATCTCTTCGGACCTTCCCGAACTGGTCGGACTGTCGGACCAGGTGCTGATTTTACGCAAAGGCCGCTTGATCGGACGTTTGGACAAAACCGACTGTTCGGAGCAAGCGGCGCTGCTGGCCGCGAACGGTCAGGGAGCGCTGTCGCCGATATGAGCCAACCGATGAGTTCTCCCATTGTTTCCGAGCCGCATCACGATCGGGCCGCCGCTCGAGCCGCCCGGCTGCGCGGCGGCCGAACGGCCCCGCGATGGGTGAGCGCCGGCGGCGTCTTTCTGCTGGTCGCGGCGCTCGCCGTGCTCGGACGGATCCTCTCCCCCGATTTTCTCACGGCGGGCAATCTGCTCAATATGCTGCGCGCGGTGACGCTGCTTGGTATCGTCGCGATCGGTGCGACCTTTGTCACATATAGCGGACATTATGTCGATCTCTCCACACCTGCGATCATGGCGAGCGCCGGGATCGTGACCGTGGCGGCGCTGCCGCTGGGGATTGCCCCGGCGCTCGCATGCGGCCTGCTTGCCGGAGTTGCGGTCGGCGCGATCAACGGCGCCGTCGTCGGATACCTGCGCCTCAACCCGATTATCTGGACGCTGGCGATGGCCTCCATGATCGACGGCGCCATTCGCTGGGGATTCCATGGCCAGCAAGTGTATCCCAATGAAGGAACGGCGGCGGGGCGGATCATGGTCTCGATGTACGCCGCGCAGCTTCCCGGCGGCGTTCCGGTGATTGTCGCGGTCTTAGGCGCGCTGGCGATCTTAGGGTGGTTTCTGATGAACAGTACGGCGTTCGGCGCGCGCGTGCGCTTGGTCGGCGCGGCTTATGAAGCGGCGCGCATGACGGGCCTCGACGTTCGGGCGCTGGTCGCGCTGGCGTTTGTTGTGTCGTCGGCGACGGCCGCTGTCGGAGGGATCCTGCTCACATCGCTCAATAAAGTCGGCGCGGCCTATATCGGATCGGGATACGATTTCATGGCGGTCACGGCCGTCGTCATCGGCGGGGTGACCCTGAACGGGGGGCGCGGCTCGATCCCGGGCGCGCTGGGCGGCGTGCTCGTCATCGGCCTGCTGCGCAATATCATGACGCTAATTGGGATCGGGTCGTTCGGCCAATTGATCGTTCAGGGGATCGTGTTCATCGCCGCCGTCGGCGCCAGCGCCTATTCTCTGCGAAAGGCGGGCCGCGATGATTCGTGATCCTCTCTCGCCAATTTCCCCAAAGGTCCCAGCGCCAGCGATGAAGCGAGAGCCCATGGCGCCGTCCGGCGATCTTGCCGCCGCCTGGGCGTATCGGGCGCGTATCTATTTGCTGTGCGCGGCGATCTTTGCCGCCATGGCCGCCGTCGCGCCCGGCTTCCTGACGCCTGGCAACCTCTCTTCAATCCTGAAAGGGACGAGCGCCAATCTTTACGCGGCCATCGGCCTGACGATCGTGCTGATCGCCGGACAGCTCGACCTCTCGATTGGCGCGCTCATGACGGTTGGCGGGATGGCGGCGATCGGGCTGGAGCCCAAACTGGGCTGGCCTGGCGCATTCGCCGTCGCCGCGCTCTGCGGCCTCCTTGTCGGGGCGATCAATGGCCTGCTGGTGACGAAGGCGAAGATCAGCTCATTTATCGTGACTCTCGGAACGATGACGATCCTCGGCGGCGCCGCGAATCTGTACAGCAAGGGCGGGACGCTCTTTGTCAGCGACTTCTCCTTCGCCGACCGGCTCGACCCCGCCGGCCTCCTCTTCACCCCGCGCGTGCTGCTGTCGCTGGCCGCTCTTGTGCTGTTCGCTCTTCTGCTGCGGCGGACATCCGTGGGGCGCGGTCTCTATCTCATCGGCGGCAGCGCGCGCATGGCCTGGTACTCCGGACTGCCCGTGGACAGTTATGTCCTCGGCGCTTTTATGATCTCCGGGCTGCTTTCGGCGCTGGGCGGCGCGCTCTTCGCCGCCAGCCTCAACTCGGCGAACCCGAGCATGGGCGACCGTTCGCTGATGCCGGTGATCGCGGCCGTGATCATCGGCGGAACCAGCATGAAGGGCGGCAAGGGCAGCGTGATCGAGAGCGCGGTCGCGGTGCTGACTCTGGTGGCGCTGATCAACGGCCTTTCGTGCCTGGGCGCCGGCTTCGAAGTGCAGCAGATCGCGAGCGGCGCGGTGCTCGCGAGCGTGGTCGCCTACGACGCCTGGCGGGCGGTCCGCGCCGCCGCCGTGCGCGGCCGGCGCAAGGAGCTTCTGGCGGAGTTTCGCGACAACGATCTCACGTTGGTCAATGAGGACGACAGTATTACGGAGGAGAATAACTCAGTGGAGCAGCGCAAGGACCGAACTTTCGCGATGGCGTGCGTGGCGATGGTCGCCTGCGTCGCCATTGTCGCCATCTACGCCCTGTCCATCCGGAGGCCGCTGGGGCCGTTGCCGGAGACCGAGCCGCGCACAGCCTCGGCGTCAGGCTCCGCGACAAGCGGCGCGGCGGCGGCCGCGCAGGCGGACGCCGCCGTGATGGCGCTCAAAGCCATCGACGGCCAGCCGCTGATCTCCGTGGACGACGCGCCGCTGAACGCCCCGCCCCGCCCCGCCAATCCCGACGCCCTGCCGCTGGAAGACCCGATGCACTGGTACGACCAGGAGTACGCCGGCTGGAATGTCGTCCGTCAGAACATGCCCAAGTCCCCCGGCGGCCCGCTCGCCGGGAGAAAAGTGGTGTGTTTGCGCTTCATGGACCATCCCTATCTCACAGCGTACACGCGCGGCATGCAGAAAGTCGCCGATGCCTACGGGATCCAGCTGACAACATTGGTCGCCAACAACGATATCAATGTCCAATCCCAGCAGGTCGATCAAGCGATCAACGAGCGCCCCGACCTGGTCATCATCACGCCGGTGGACGCTACTGCCGTCGTGCCGCTGCTGCGCAAGCTCAATCAGGCCGGCATTCCCGTGATCGCCAGTAATCTGATGCCCATTGCGCAGGGAACGCCTTACGAACTGACCTGGACCGGCCCCGACGACTGGGGCAACACGCGCATGCTCGCCCGCGAATTCGCCAAGCGCATGCACTACCAGGGCGGCTACTGTATCGTGCGCCACATGCCCGGCTCCGCCCCGTTCTTCTCCCGCACCTACGGCATGGTCACGGAGCTCAAGAAGATCGCGCCGAAGATGGTTTGCCTGGACATGCAGTCGACGGGCCTGGAAGCCGAAAAAACGATGCAGGTCGTCAGCGACTGGATCACGCGCTACGGCTCCAAACTCAACGGGATCACCAGCGCCGACGACTCCGGCGCGCAGATCGGCGTCGATCAGGCCATTGCGAACGCGCATCGCCCCGACATCATCCGCATGGCCGCCGGATGCAGCAAGGTCGGCATGGACGCCGTCAAGGCCGGAGACCTCGCCGCCGTCACCTCCCAGCCCGCCGAATCCGACGGCGCCGTCCCGATGAAACTGGCCGCCGACTGGCTTTCGGGGAAACCGATCGAGCGCCCGGTGTACTATTTGAAGAAACAGCTGATCACGAAGGAAAACGTCGCCCAGTTCCAGCCGGCGCAGTGGTAATTGGCCGCGACGCTCTGGTAATTGGGAACGGCGTTCATTTGACGATCAGCACCGAGCCGCGGGCGCTGTGGGCGACGCGGTCGGAGACGCAGCCCAGCAGGAACGCTTTGAGGCCGGCGAGACCGCGGCTGCCCATCACGATGAGATCGCAGCCTTCCTCGCACGCCACGCGCACAATATCAGAGCCGGGGAATCCCGTCTCTTTGCGGCAGCAGTACGGCGTGCCCTGGCCGTCCAGAGCGAGCGCTGCGCTGCGCACCGCGCTCTCCTGAAGCTGGTCCACCAGCGGGTCGCCCGCTCCGCAGAACGCCACCGCGCCATACGGGTCGGCGTAGAGCGGGGTTTGAAACACGTTGACAATGGTGACCCGCGAGGCGAATTTCTTGGCGATGCCCGCCGCGGTTTGCGACGCCTTGATGGCGCACTGGGAGCCGTCCGCCGCGACCAAGATATTTTGGAACATCTCGCCGGCGCGCTGCGGCCCCCGGACAATCAATACCGGGCAGGGCGCGTGATGCAGAATTCCGTCCGCCACTCCTCCGCCCCGAAGCAGCGATTTGAAGCCCCCCGCGCCGCACCCGCCAATGACGATCAGATCGGCCCCCGTCGTCTTGGCGGCGTGAACGATCTTCTCCATCGGGTGTCCGCTCGCGGCGACGGTCCGGTAAGCGATCTGCGTTCCCTCCGCGAGATGAGTGAATTCACAGAGAGCGTTCTTTCCCTGCTGCTCTTTGAGTTCCCGCTGGCGCCCATCGTGCGGCTCTACCCAGCTTTCCAGCAAAGAAGCGCAAGGGGTGACATGGATCACTGTCAGGCAAGAGTCAAATTCCTTGGCGATTTCGATGGCGCTGACGCCGGCCCAGCGCGCCTTTTCCGATCCATCCGTGGCTAGCAGAATATGGTTAAACATGAAGTGTTCCTCCATTATCGCGCGAGATCGGCGTCCTGGCGATGGACCGGACGCGGGAAGCGCCGCCGGAAATTCGGCGGAGATGACTGATCTTATTATAATACGTTTATGACAAATAAAACATGCTTCTTTTGTTCCATGAGAGAAAGATAATCTCCCGGAATTTTTCAGCGCCGCGCATGCGAATCCTGGTATCATAAAGGGAACGGCGGCCCGATGGGCTCCGGCGTTTCTTTACGCCCCTCAGGAAGTAAATTCATGTCCGAATGCACGCTTTGTCATCTCACGCGCGGCGTCGTCACCTCCAATGAGTATTGGACGGCGGCGATCAATCAGAACCAGGCGACTCTGGGGCGCGTTTTCTTCGCGCTGCGCCGTCACGAGACCGATGTCGCCGCGCTGTCCGCGGAGGAGCGCGACGCGCTTTGGGAGATCGCCGGGCAGTTCAAGCGCGCGTTGGCGTCCTTGTTCGCGCCCGACCACTTCAACTTTATGTTCCTGATGAATCAGGACGCCCACGTGCATATGCATATCTATCCCCGATATGCGTCGACGCGCGAGTTCGCGGAGCAGGTCTTCTCCGACAGCCATTACGGCGGCCACTACGATCCATCTGAAGCGCGCGCTCTCACCGACGAGCAGCAGGCGCTCCTGGTCTCCTGCTTCCGCCGTTCGCTCGCCATCGGCGACTAAAGGACCTTGCTCAGTTTATGATTGCACATCTCAACGGCGTCGTCGCGCGCGTCGAAGCCACCTATATCGTTCTGGACGTCGGCGGGGTGGGGTACAAAGTCGCCGTTCCGGTCAGCGTGCTCACGGCCCTGCCGCCGGTCGGCGATAAAACGCTGCTCCATATCCATACGATTGTCCGCGAAGACGACATCGCGCTTTACGGCTTCGCCCAGCCCGGCGACCAGCGCGTCTTCGAGCTCCTGATCGGCGTCACCGGCGTCGGCCCCAAAGTCGCCCTGTCCGTCCTCTCCGCCATGGACGCCGACACGCTCGCCCGCGCCATCGCGAACGAAGACACCAAAACCCTGATCCGCATTCCCGGTCTCGGCCTCAAAACCGCGCAGCGCTTGATTCTGGAGCTCAAAGAAAAGATCAGCGCCCTGGTCTGGGAGCGCAAATCCGAGCGCATGACCGCCATCAGCCAGCAGACGACCGAACAGGACATCTTCGAAGACGTCGTCGAAGGCCTCGTCAACCTCGGCTACAACCGCAACGACGCCCGCAAGGCCGCCGACCGCGCGATGAAAGAGATCGTGGACAAAACCAACATGGGAGAAGCGCTGCGCGCCGCGCTGAATATTATGACGGGGAGCGGGAAGTAGGGGGCGGCTCTGTTGGTTTTCGCCAAGGGGAACTGTTCATGCCACAGCAGCACGCATCGTTTTGTTTGGGAGAAGTTATCTCCATTGAGAGCCGGGATGTTCTGGAGCGAATTCAGGGAGAAACGCGCCTTCACGCCGACTTAACGGAAGATCAATTCCGATTCGCTGATTGCGTATGTCACGTTAAAAATATCAATTATTTTCATGGAGGCTTGTGCCTCTATAAGCTTTCAACGTACGTTCGAAATAGCGAGCAGTCACCCTTTTCCCATGAAGAGCCGGTTCCTGGTATTTGGGAAGAAGTATGTCTGCGAGACAGTCCGAATTCGACGCTGCCATTTTCCTTTCCGCCGGCAAATGAGATTTATGTCGTCACGCACGAGACAAGAAACTCGCAGCCCGTGGTTGTTGTGAAATCCAAAGAGGACATCGAGTATTTGGTGTTTCGTGAATATTCCAATCGTGCGCTTTCAGAACTGATGACGGAAGTTAGTTTGAAACGCACCAGTTATGGTTTTGAGAAGCGCTACAGTTTCAGTGGCACAGCGCATGATACGGTGCGAGACTGGGTGCTTCAAAAAAGATAACGGAAAAGGGCAAAAACGCAGGGAGCGATTTAAGGCGGCTTACGATCAACTTGGTCTCAACGGGATTGATTTTGTACCCATGAACGCTGTGTAGCATTGTTGACACAATTGTATGATTCGTGTTAAACTAGTCTTAGTCTAGTCTGACCGGGGTGAGTTATGGCGTCTGTAGGATCTTACGAAGCAAAAACTTATCTGCCAAGCCTCTTAGAGCGTGTCGCAAAAGGCGAGCAGATTACGATTACAAAGCACGGTGTGCCCATCGCGCGTATCGTTCCCATCGCTGAAAAGGACAGCCTTTCACGAGCCGATGCGATTCAAAGGCTGCGCTTGTTTTCCAAAGGAAAGACGCTTGGCGGGTTGTCTGTTCGTGAAATGATGGAAGAAGGGCGGCGCTAGGAATGCCTGATGCGGAAGAAGCGCCGAAGCAATTCATCATCGATTGCTCTTTGACCATGGCCTGGTGTTTTGAGGACGAAGCCACTCCGGAGAGTCGTGCGCTGCAAGATCGCCTGGAAAGTGAAGACGCCGTTGTTCCGTCCATATGGCCTTTAGAAGTTGCGAATGTCCTTTTGGTTGGGGAGCGGCGCGGCCGGCTGACACAAGCGGACGTCACACAGTTCATCACAATTCTACAGTCATTGCCTATTAACGTGGATCATGCGGCAGAGGGCGTCGTTTTTGGGCAAGTCTTAGCGTTGGCGAGGGCGCATCGTCTTTCTGTCTACGATGCGTCGTATTTGGAGTTGGCGCTTCGGCGGAATTTAGCGTTGGCGACGTTTGATAGAGAACTTCGACAGGCCGCGCAAACGCTCGGCGTCGTTCTTTTATAGTGTTGTTTTGTTTGGGTGTTTAGGATAGAATTATGACCGAACGGATGATCTCCTCAGACCTTGCGGATGAGGATCGCGATGAATATTCGCTGCGGCCCCGGTGGCTGCGGGAGTTTATCGGGCAGGCGAAAATCAAGGAGAACCTGTCGATCTTTCTTCAGGCCGCGAAGGGCCGGGGGGAGGCGCTGGATCATGTGCTGCTCCATGGGCCGCCGGGACTGGGGAAGACGAGCCTTTCGCTGATTATCGCCAATGAGATGAATGCGACGCTGCGGGCGACGTCCGGGCCGGCGATCGAGCGGCCGGGGGATCTGGTTGCGATCCTGACGAACCTGGAGCCGGGCAGCGTGCTCTTTGTCGATGAGATTCACCGATTGTCGCGGACGGTCGAGGAGATTTTGTACTCGGCGATGGAGGACTACCAGGTCGATATCGTGATCGGGCAGGGGCCTTCGGCGCGGACGGTGAAGCTGGATGTCAACCCATTTACGCTGGTGGGGGCGACGACGCGGGCGGGACTGCTGACGTCTCCGCTGCGCGATCGTTTCGGCATTCAGCAGAACTTTACGTTTTATGAGACGGACGATCTGGTCGAGATCATCGTGCGTTCGGCGGCGATCCTGGGCGTGAGTTTGGATTTGACCGGGGCGGTGGAGCTGGCGAAGCGGTCGCGCGGCACGCCGCGCATCGCTAACCGGCTGCTCAAGCGCGTGCGCGATTTCGCGCAGGTGCGGGCGGACGGGCATATCAGCAAGGAAGTGGCGGCGGCGGCGCTTTCGATGCTGGAGGTGGACGCGCTGGGGCTGGATGAGTTCGACCGGAAGCTGCTGCGCACGCTGATCGAGAAGTTCGGCGGCGGCCCCGTGGGCGTCGAAACTATTGCGGCGGCGATCAGCGAGGAGCGGGAGACCATTGAAGATGTCTATGAGCCTTACTTGATGCAGCACGGCTTTTTGCAGCGCACCCCGCGCGGCCGCATGGCGACGCGCGCCGCGTACGAACATTTAGGTTTGACTCCGCCGCCGCGCGCGCCGATGCAAGGCGAGCTCTTGTAGGGTATCCTAAGTGCAAAGATACGGCGAAATCCAAATACAATCCAGGCGTTTTTCATGACTTTTAATCCTCTTCTCCTTGTCAACCCATTGCAGGGCGCAAATTCGCAGGGCGAGTTCTCGCGGGGCAACACGCTGCCGCTGGTCTCGGCGCCCTGGGGAATGACCCAATGGACGCTCCAGAATGGATCGGGACGCTGGTTCTTCGATCCCAATACGCCGACGATCAGCTCGCTGCGCGCGACGCGCCAGCCCTCGCCCTGGATGGCGGATTATGGCGTGTTCGGGATCTTTGCCCAGACCGGCGATCTTGTCGCCTCCCGCGCGGCGCGCGCCGTCCGCTACAATCCTGAGGATCTGTCCGTGCATCCGGACTATCTGTCGGTGGTGCTCGCGGACGATGGGACGCGGATGGAGATGTCGGCTACGGAGCGGTGCGGGATCTTCCGCTTTACCTACGCCGCGGATGTGACGGCGCGCGTGCTGATCGACGCGAATCATGGCGCTCGGATCCATGCGGGCGAGAATCTCATCACGGGACTGTCGCGGACGAACCATGGCGGCGTTCCGGAGAACTTCGCCTGCTACTTCGCCGTCCGTTTTGACCGGCCCTTCACGAACGCCTTCGTCACGCAGGGCGGGGCCGCCACTGGACAAACGGAGCTGGAAGGCGAGGAGATCGGGGTCGTCGCGGAGTTCGAGGCGGGCGCGCCCGTCGTGGTGAAGATCGGCGCCTCGTTTATCAGCGTCGAGCAGGCGATCCGCAATATCGATCTGGAGATCGGAAATAAGGACTTCGACGCCGTTCGCGGGGAGCTTTCCGCAACGTGGAGCGATCTGCTGGGCCGGATCGAAGTGGAAGGCGGGACGACGGATCAAAATCGCACCTTCTACAGCTGCCTGTACCGGGCGCATCTCTTCCCGCATATGTTCCATGAGACCGACGCTGCCGGGCAAACGGTCCACTACAGCGCCTATACCGGCGAGGTTCTGCCGGGCGTGGCGTATACGGACAGCGGCTTCTGGGACACCTACCGGACTCTGTTCCCGCTACTCTCCATTCTCCAGCCCAAGCGCTACGGGGAGATCCTGCAAGGGTTTGTGAACGCCTACAAAGAGGGCGGCTGGCTTCCGCAGTGGCCGAGCCCCGGTTACCGCGCCGTCATGATCGGCACCCATATCGACGCGGTCTTCGCCGACGCCTTTGTCAAGGGCGTGACGGGATTCGATCGCGAGATGGCGTATGAGGGACTGCTCAAGGACGCCAACATCCCCGGCGATCCCCACGACCTGTATGGTCGTGTCGGCCTGGACGATTATCTGAAGCTGGGTTACGTGGCCGCCGAGACCGCCAACAAATCGGCGTCGCGGTCGCTCGATTACCATTACGACGATTTCTGTATCTCGCAGGTTGCCGGCGTTCTCGGGCGGACGACCGACCAGGACCGGCTGCGCGCGCGGGCGCGGAACTATACGAAGCTCTATGACGCCGAATCCGGGTTTGTGCGCGGCCGGAACGCCGATGGATCCTGGCCGGCGAACTTCAATCCTTACTCCTGGGGCGGGCCGTATGTCGAAGGCAGCGCGTGGCAGTCGACCTGGGCGGTCCCGCACGATCCCGCCGGTCTGATGGCCGTCATGGGCGGGCAGGAGGCGCTGGTGCGCAAGTTAGATCGGATGATGTACCAGTCACCCAAGTTCGAGGTCGGATCGTATGGGCAGGAGATCCACGAGATGAGCGAAATGGCCGCCGTGCAGTTCGGCCAGTACGCGCAGAGCAATCAGCCGGTCCACCTCGCGCTCTTTTTGTACGCGGCGGCGGGCAGTCCGGCCCGCACCCAGTACTGGGTGCGGCGCACCATGAACGAGCTCTATACTCCCGACGACTTCCCCGGCGACGAAGACAACGGCGAGATGGCCTCCTGGTATCTTTTCAATGCGCTGGGCTTATACCCCCTATGTCCCGGCCATCCGTCCTACGTCTTGAGCTCGCCCCTGTTCCCGAAGGCGACCGTCACGCTGGAAGACGGCAAGAAGCTGGTGATCGAAGCGCTGGCGAACTCGGCCCAGAACTGCTACGTGACCGGCGTCGCCGTGAACGGCGCCGCGCATCCCTCGCTTTCGATCTCGCACGACGACATCGCGGCGGGCGGTTCGCTCACGTTCACGATGGCGGCTGCCCCGTCGCCGCGCGCTCTGTCCGCGTCGGACCTGCCGTATTCGCTTTCGGCGTACCCCGAGATGGCGCCGGCGACAGATCCTTTCGGGGCATCGCTGAAAATTAGCTGCGGCGGAAGCGACGCCGGCGGAGAGTTTGCCGACGATTGCTATGTTACGGGCGGCGAAGTTGTGAGCTTGGGCGGCCCCGGTGTTTACGCCTCCGCGCGGCGCGGCGCGTTCCAGTATGCGCTGCCGCTGCCCGCACTGCCCGAAGGCCAATCCTACACCGTCCGCCTCCGCTTCGCGGCTTCTGATGCCTCCGAGTTCAACGGCCGGGTGATCGGCGCTGGGCAAACGTCAGGAGAGCGATCCGTGGATCCGAATTACGCCGACGGCGTTCGGGAGGATTTCTCCGGAGTGGCTCCCAGCGGCGACGGCCTGATTCGAATCGAGACGGCTCAGGGGGCGCTGAGCGCGATCGAGATCTTCGCGGCCGGGTAACCTCCTCCGAGTGATCGCCCCCCGGCCCGAAGGCCGAGGGTCGGTCACCGGGGGAGATTTGCCACGCTCTGATAGGTCTGCGCGGATTTCTGTGATATAATAAAAGCTGTCGCCGATCGCAGACGGCGGTTATTATCAATGGATAATTGTTCCAAGGGAGAACGTACGTGCCCAAAGACCATTTAAAAGAAGCCAAAGCGCTCGCAGACGTTTCCAAGGCCATGACCGAGGAAGCGCGCACGCTTGCCAAAGAGGCCGAATCGCTGACCAAAGAGGCGAAGTTTTTGACGCAGGAAGCTAAGAACCTGGCCGAAACCGTCGACACGCTCCAGCAGAAATCCTAGCCGCCGAGACACGCATCGCTCCTCGTTTTTCGAGGCGGACGTCTTGTTTTCAGCGGCTTTGTCTCTCTTTACTCCTTCTCAAGCGCCTTCGCAATGGCCGCTTCCCCTGGTCATGGCGCGCCCTTTCGCAAAGGCGAGGGCGTTTGGCGCGAAGCCATGCGCGTCGCATGAATTTTAGATATCCCTCTTCTCCAAGAGAGGGAGTGAAGGCGAAGGCCGCATCTTTTCCCCCGTCCTCCGTCTCGCCTCCGCGCCAAACCAGGTATAATAAGAGGTCAATCGGGCGCCTTCGCGCCTGTAATCTTGTCCAAATTCTCTTTGGGAACCTGCCTTAGCTATGATCATCGTCAATGAAATTTCCAAATCCTACGGGACGCGAACGCTGTTCGACAATGTCAGCGTCAAGTTCACTCCGGGGAACCGATACGGCCTGACCGGCCCGAACGGCGCCGGCAAGTCGACCTTTATGAAGATCCTGTCGGGGGAGATCGAGGCCTCGAACCGGGGAACGATCACCCGGCCGTCGCGCCTCGGCGTCCTCAAACAGAACCAGTTCGAGTATGACAACGAGCGCATCATCGACACCGTCATGATGGGCAAGGCGTCGCTCTGGAACGCCCTGAAAGAGCGCAACGAGCTCTGCGAGGCCGAAGAGTTCACCGACGAGATGATGAACCGTCTCGGCGATTTGGAAACGATCATTGCCGACGAGAACGGTTACGAGGCGGAGATCGAAGTCGCGGAGATCCTGCGCGGTATCGGTCTGCCCAACGAGCGGCATATGGACCTGATGAGCACGCTGCCGAACGACTTCAAGTTCCGCGTGCTGCTCGCCCAGGCGCTGTTCGCCGGACCGGACGCGCTGATGCTCGACGAACCGACCAACCACATGGATCTGGAATCGATCCACTGGCTGGAGGACTTCCTCTACGAGTACAAGGGAACGCTGCTGGTCATCTCGCACGACCGTCACTTCCTGAACGCCGTCTGCACCCATGTCGCCGACATCGACTACGACACCATCATCGTTTATCCCGGTAACTACGACGATATGGTGGAGCACAAGATGCAGGCGCGCGACCGGGTCGAGTCCGACAACCGCGACAAGGCGAAGAAGATCGCCCAGCTTCAGGAATTCGTTTCGCGCTTCGCCGCCGGCCAGCGCTCCTCGCAGGTGCAGTCGCGGCGCAAGGAAATGGCGCGGCTCGCGCCGGCCGAAATGAAGCGGTCGAATATTCAGCGCCCGTTCATTCGCTTCGAGCAGACCAAGCCCTCCAGCCGCGAAATTCTGGAAGTGACGGGACTGACCAAGTCCTTTGACGGCCGTAAGATTCTGGACAACGTCAATCTGGAGATCGTGCGCGGCGACAAGGTCGCCATCATCGGCGGCAACGGCGTCGGCAAGACCACGCTGATCCGCTGCCTGATCGGCGAGCTGGAGCCAGACTCGGGGTCGGCCAAGTGGGGCTTTGGCGCGAGCTGGGGCTACTATCCGCAGGATTATCGGGTCTTGATGCCCAACGACAGCTCCACGGCGCTGGATTGGATCATGCAGTATGTGACCGACGAAGGCCCGCAGGTCGTGCGCGGCATGCTCGGCCGGATGCTGTTTGCCGGCGACGATGCGCTCAAGCCCACCTCGGCGCTGTCCGGCGGCGAGGCCGCCCGCCTGCTGCTCGCCAAGCTCATGCTGATGAAAGATCCGATCCTGATCTTCGATGAGCCGACGAACCACCTGGACCTGGAAGCCGTCTCCGCGCTCGCCGAGGGCCTGTCGACCTTCCCTGGAACGGTGCTTGTCGTCTCGCACGACCGCGATTTGATCTCCGAAGTCTCCACACGCGTGCTGTCGTTCACTCCCGAGGGCCTGATCGACTTCCGCGGAACGTACGACGAGTATCTGGAAGAGCACCCGCTGCCGGTCGCCGAGCGCCGCGCCAAATGGTAGTGCGGGGCCCCGGCTGACCTGTCTGTTTCGATGAATTTGCGTCCCTTGTACTACACTTCTAGAGATCGTCAGAGGAGTCCTACAGAAATATGAGAATTGCTCTTGCCGCGAGTGTTTACCTCAATAAAAACGCGGGCATGGCCGGGGTGACTTGGCGATTGGGGAACGCGATGCGCGACCAGGGCGCGGAAGTCGACTTTTATTTTTTGGATGAGCTGGCGTCCTTTCGCCAGCAAATCCCCAATGACGAAATCTTTCCCTGGCGCCTGGCCTTCGCTCCCAAGATCCGCACCTACGATGTCGTCGACTCGACCGCCGAAAACACAATCCTCTCCGTATTCCCAAAACGGCCCCTGCTGGTCTCGCGAAGCCATGGCTTAGAGAATGTCGCGCACATCGAACGGCTCAAGGACGCGAAACTCGGTGGAAAACAACTGTCGCGAGTGTATCCGCTGTATCGCGGCAGCGTGCGTCTTTGGGAAGAGAAACTCGCGTTTCAGCGTGCGGACCTCGCCTTCTTTCTCAATGAATACGATCGTGGTTTCGCCGTGGACCACTTTGGGGTGACTCCAGCAAAAGCTCATGTCGTTCCAAACGGTTTGGCGACGCAGTTTCTCGGGCTGCCGTTCGACCCGAACCCCGATGTCGATGGAAAGATCAAGATCGCCTGGATCGGCGGCTACATTCCTCGCAAAGGCATCCGCTATGCCGAGCCGGCGTTTGCGGCAGTCCTTCGCAAGCATCCTCATGTCTCCATCAGCCTGTTCGGAACTGGGGAGGATGCGGCCGCAACGCTTCAGCATTACCCCACGGACCTGCACGACCGAATTCATATTCTTCCGCGATACAATCAAGAAGAGCTGGTGGTTCTGCTGAAGGGCCATAGTATCTACCTGCTTCCCAGTCTGAGCGAAGGCTTCCCCGGGTCCGTTCTGGAGGCGATGGCGAATGGGCTCGCTTCGGTCCTTACCGATATCCCCGGTCCTACCGAATTCGCCAAAGATGAGAAGAACGCGCTGCTGGTTCCTCCCCGCAGCAGCGTCGATATTGAAACGGCGCTGAACCGGCTGATCGAGGACGCATCCTTGCGAAATCGCATCCGCGCCGCCGGCTACGAATCGGTGCAGCGCTATTCGTGGAAGCAGATTGCGTCGGACACGCTTGCCCTCTATGAGAGCGGTTTGAGCCAGCGAAAAGGCTGATCCGGCGAACCGGGTTTCGAGCGCAAAATGATCGGTCGTCCGGTCCGTTTTTCTTTCACACAAAAATAAATTCACGAAAACACCCCATTCCCTTCCGGAATGGGGTGTTTTTTTGCGAGTAACTGAAAAACCAGTAAAAATACTTTAGAACATTTGAATGAATTCACGGTACAAAGGGAATTCGAGATTTGTTTGCTTGCTATACTGCCAATTTACTGCGCATCTTACACTGTCTTCGAAATCCCAGGAGAGGCCGCTTACCGTCAATTACTTTGATGACAGTGATTATTTTATGAAATCGTCCGATCCTTACCATTCGCGTCGCCACTCCGCCGCACGGACCGACGATTATCTTTACTCGCAATTGATTCCGTATCTCGGCAACAAACGTAAGTTGATTCCGCTGATCGCGGCGGCTGTCGCGAGCACGGGCGCCGTGCAGGGGGTGTTCGCGGACCTCTTCGCGGGAAGCGGCGTTGTTTCCCGATGGGCGAAGCGCCAGGGGTACCAGGTGGTCGCAAACGACTGGGAGCCTTACACCGAAGCGATCAACGGCTGTTATGTCGGTTTGAACGAGCCGCCGGACGGCGCCGCCGAATTACTGGAAACGCTCAATGCGCTGCCGCCCGCGCCGCACGGCTACATCACGGACAATTACTGTCCCGTGGACGACGAGAATCCCGATCCGGACCATGAGCGCTGTTTTTTCACGCATGCGAACGGGGCGCGGATCGACGCGATCCGGCAGACGATCGCCGATTGGAGCGAACATGGACAACTGACGCCCGAAGCGCACGCCTATCTGATCGCTCCTCTGCTCTACGCCGCTTCGTACGTGAGCAACACCAGCGGAATCTTCAAGGCCTACCATCGGGGGTGGGGAGGAAGCACGGGCGACGCCCTGTATCGGATTATGAGCGTGCTGCGCGTGCCGACCCCCGTCCTCCGCCACAGCGCTGAGTCGCATCGGGTGACGTGCATGGACGCCGGGCGCCTCGCGAAGAACTGGGGCGCCCTGGTCGATCGCCCGATGACGATCGCCTATCTCGATCCGCCGTATAACCAGCACCCCTACGGCAGCAACTATCATCTGCTCAACACCCTGGCGCTCTGGGATAAACCCGAAGTCGGGCCGGTGGCGCGCGGCACGAAATCCGCGATCCGTCAGGACTGGCGCATGGAGCGCCGGTCGCTGTTCAATCATAAGGACACGGCGCTGAATGCGCTCACGAACCTCGTGGAGGCGCTCCCCGCGCGCTGGGTGCTCATCAGCTACAGCACGCACGGCAATATCCCCGCCGACACCATGCTGGAGGCGATGGCTGAGCGCGGCGCCGCAACCCTGCTGCCGCGCCGCTACAACCGTTACCGGGTCAGCACGCCCCGGATGCCGGTTGCGCCCCACACCGTCGAATTCGTACTGACCATCGACCGCGATGCGCCCGCCGATCGGCGCGCCGTCGATGTCATGCGCGGCCAGCTCGCCGAGGCGGCGACCGCATGAGCGCCGCGCCGGCCGCGCTTTACCACGCCGCGCCTCTGCATTATCTTCCCCATATTCTCCAATGCGGGATGCTGCGCTGCGCGAGCGTGCTGGCCGCCGATGGGATTGCGGCGCGCCCCGGCGCCCGGCGCCGCGACCGGATGCTGGGGCTGAGCGACTGGGTGCATCTTGCGCCGCGCGCCCGGACGCCGCTCCTCGCGGACAAAGTCCGGCGCGGTTATCCCCATGCGCTCCTGATCTTCGATGGTCCGGCGACGCTGTCCCTGCCGGGCGTCGCTTTGCTGCCCCAGAACACCAAGGCCTGGCGCGCCCGCGCCGCATTCGAGCCCGTGGTCGATCCCGCCTCTCGTGCGCGTCTCATGGACGATCATCTGTCCCATGGCCGCCATCCAAGCATGGAAATCCTGGTACAATACGCCTTGGGTTTGGAGACGCTGGTGCGTGTGGCGCTGATCGATTCGACGGAGGCCGAGATGGCGCGCGATTTGACTGTCCGCCTGGGCCTTGCGCGGACGGCTCCTTTGTCGATCGAGCCGGAACTGTTTCCCGGCGCATCGTCGTATTATCCTCAAACCCTGACGTCCATCGCCGACTATTTTCACGCCTGCCGGGCCGCCGGACGTCTTACCGCGCCGCCTTCGATTCCGTTCGATTGATCCATCCACCATGCTGACACACCTTTGGGAGCACGTCCACACGCTGAGCGTCCGTTACGGTGTCGATCCCGTTGTCTTCGGCGTGCTTTATATCGCGCACCATCCGTTGTTCTGGGGCACGATGGCCTGGCTCGCCGCGCGCGTCCGCCAGCGCCGCCGCGTGGTCCTGCAGATCGTGCTGGGCGTGTTCTTCTGGGTGATGCCCTACGCCTATATCCTGCTCTTTAGCCGTCACCTCCCGGTCTGGGTCTATCCCATTGTGGGTGTCGTTCTGGTGATCGGCGGACGCCATGCGATTGGCGAGATCCGCAAGAACCTGGCCCGCCGCGTCGCCTCCAAAACCCCCGCTCCCGCCTCCGACGAACCGGCGATTTTTTTATAAATATTCGTCAAAAAGTTGGTCAAATTTGTTTCGTCAGGTACCCGGCGGAATCGGCCAAACCTGTGGTATTGTGAAAATAGCAGTATCTTTGCCTGCCTGCCGAGAGTGTGGGTAAGGCGCGAAAGTTTGGATTTGGACAATGTTGACGAACGTACTCAAAGGATGGAGACGTCAGCGGACTGCGCCATCGGCTTCTTGGACTTCCGAGCCGCAGCTGATGATGGATCTCTGTGAGCGTTACTGGGCGAGCCCATGGGAGACGATCTCCGCGGACACCGGCGAGGACGGACTGCAAGCGCAGTACGATCGGGCGCGCCGGGATCTGCTGCTGCGCCCCGCCGAATGTGTCGCGTGGGCGCTGGGGCTGTCGGCGGTGGACGAGTCGCAGCCGCGCTCTCTGGGGATTGAGCTGCTCGCGCAGGCCGTGTATGGCGAGTGCCTCGGCGCCTATGAAGACAGCGCCCTCCACGCGTTCATTGAGGTTCTGGAGCGCCCGTTGCGCAGCCGCTGGGATCAAATAGCGCTGGACACCGCGATCGGCGCTCTGGGCGCTCTGGGCTATTCCTCCGCCGTGCCGGCTCTGACGCGTATTTTGCAGTCCGAGGACCGCGAGTACCAGGGCGACACGCACTGGAATATCGCCGCCGCGCTGGAGCGAATCTCGGGGCAATCCTTCCTCCACAAGCCGGATCCGGTCGAAGCGGCCCGCCTCTGGGCGCTGCAGTCGTCCTAAATTTTCAATATTCGGAGAATTGGTGGTAATCCAGAAGGAATCCTAAGGCGATTCTTGCAATATGGTATGTATGCTCGTTTGCTACCAAAATCCTGCCGCAGTATCTGGGCAGAATCGTTCGCCTAGGTTTCCGGTCGAGGACCATCATTCATGAACGAAAAGAATATCCGCTGGACGATCCTTGCTCTTATCGCCATTCCGATCCTCGCCGCCGTATGGTTTTGCGACAGTCTTTATTCCTCGCGCGACCAGGCCAAGCTCGATCAATGCACATTTCAGCTGAAGTCGATCCACGCCGGATATGTCAAATATAAGGCCGATCACGGCGGCGCCGCGCCCAAGACTCTGGACGACGTCAAGTCTTACATCTTCGGACAGGAGCAGACCTTCCGCTGCCCCTCCGGCCTGCCCAGCGCCAACTACGACCCTCCCTTTGGCGGCGCCCCGTCGAAGTACATCTACGATTACCACTACCTCACCTCTTCGGGGAGCGACCAGATCGTATGCAGCGACGCCGAGCCGCACGTCATCCGTCACATCGTCCTGAAGTTCCTCAACCACGAAGTCCGCAACGTCCTCTACGCCGACGGCCGCATCGTCGCAATGCCCGAGAACGAATTCGAAGCGCTTCCCCCCCAAGCAAAGACCGTCGCCCACAAATAGATCGACCGCGATCGCTTGAAATTCGGAACGGATTGCGCCATCATCATGTCATGATGATGGCTCGCTTTGTTTAAGGAAAATCCGCCGAATGCAGATGAATAAAAAATGGGGAGCTCCGCTGGCGGCTCTGGGCGTGATTTTGGTTGTGCTGTGCATCATCGCCGCGTTCCGGAAGACATTCGCGACCTGGGCCGTCTCCTCTGCGCGGGCGCACGCGCATCGTCACGAAGACACACTCGCCGCGCGTGATTTCAAACTCGCCACGATGCTTGATCCTAGCGACTATGCCGCGCATGACGATTATGCAATTGTGCTGATGCGCCAGAAGAAGTACGCTCTGGCAATTCAAGAATTGCACTCCGCATTGCGTTTGCGCCCCTACGATACCGATCTGCATTTTGATCTCGCCAACGTTCTCGATAAGGCAGGCAAACGCGACGAAGCGATATCGGAATGGCGACTTGCAATTCAGTATGACGCACAGAACGCTCCCGCTTGCGTGGATCTTGCGATGGAGCTAATCAGAAAGAAAGAATATCCCGAGGCAGTCTCACTGGCTCGCCAGGCAATACAGAATGCTCCTGATGATTACATTGCCCAAGAGACGCTGGGCAGCGCGCTGATGCGCCAGGGCGATTTCGCTGATGGCGTCGCCGCCTATCGAGAAGCTGTAAGGATCGAACCGGACAATGCAAGCATACACGCTCGGTTCGGAATTGATCTAAGAAAGTCGCACCAATTCGACGGAGCCATAGCGGAATATAGGGAAGCAATTAAACTCGATCCGACGAGAGCGCAATACCATGTCCAGTTGTCCTATGGGCTTAGTCGTCGAGGCGAAAACGAAGAGGCGCTGGCGGAATCTCAGGAAGCCGTCAAATGCGATCCGAAAGACTCCATTGCGCATAACGATCTCGGATACGATCTGCTTATGTTGCATCATCCACAAGAGGCTGTTGATGAATTTCACCGCTCTCTAGCGCTCGACCCAAACCGCGCAGCTGCACTCGATAACTTGGGGTATGTCTGCTATCGGCAGGGGAAGAGCGATGACGCTCGTCAAGAATATGAAGCCGCACTGAAAATTGCCCCGGATGATCCGGTGATTCGGGCGGACTACGCGGAGCTGTTGGCGAGCCAGGGAGATACAAAATCTGCTTTGGCGGAATCTCAGAAAACCTTGAACCCTACGCCCGACGATCCGATTATTTATAAGTGCTACGGCTATGTGCTTTACAAATCTGGCCAAAAGGCGCATGCGCGCCAAATGTGGAGTAAGGTGCTGACAATGGACAGCGCGGACGCGGCGCAGCAGGCGAGGGAGTATTTGGCGAAGTATCCATGAGCAATGCATTTCAAGAGCGGTCCGCCAGGGGGCGCAATCAAACTTTACGGGGAGTGCTGCTTGCGACGGCCTGTGTTTTTGTTGCGGGAGTGGCCCTGGCCTCCCGTCATGTGATTGGAGAGCGATTCTATCGGGCCGCGCTTTGGCAGTCCCATCATCAGAATTACTCACACGCTGAAGCGGATTTCCATACCGCGATGCGTTTTGACCCAAAAGACAGCAGGATCTTACGTGGATATGGTGTTATGCTCGCCCAGGAGAAGAAGACGCCACTGGCGATGGCGGCGTTTCGTGAAGCTGTGCGTATCGATCCGGCCGATTACAAATCGCACTTTGATCTGGGCCTGAACCTGCTGAGTACGGGACAAACCGCCTCCGCGATTCCCGAGCTAGAAACCGCAATTCGAATTCATCCTGACTACGCACGCGCTTATCGTACGCTGGGGCTGGCGCTCGTCGCTGGCGGTGACAGGGAGGCTGCGAACGCGGCGTATCGCCATGCGATTCAAATCGCGCCGCGCGACCCTATCGCGCATGAATATTTGGGAAACAGTCTGGCGGCTGCGGGCAATATCAGCGCCGCGATTGAGGAAGAGCAGCAGGCCGTGCGTCTCGCTCCGGCGGACGCCCATGCTTATGTGTATCTGAGTGAAGCGCTCTTTGCAGATCATCAATACGAGCGCGCCGCTAACGAAGCGCAGGAAGCGGTCGCCGTTGATCCCCGGAACGCTCGCGCTCACTCCATCCTGGGGAAGAACCTCTTTATCCTGCATCGATGGGATCAAGCTGTCAATGAATGCTTAAGCGCCGAGCGCCTGGATCGCAATCTCGTATCGCCGCATATCAATCTCGCACTGATCTACTTTGCGCGTGAAGACTGGGATCACGCCCTGGTGGAGAATCAGGCTCTCGTACAGCTTCAGCCGTCTGACGCAAGAGCGCACGCCCGGTTCGGCGCGCTGCTGGCCCGCGCCGGCGACCAGAAAGCCGCCGCCGCCGAGTGCGGCCAGGCGATGGCGATGGCGCCGCACGATCCCTCCGTTCTTAACAGTGAGGGCTATGTGCTGTTGATGTCGGGGCAAAAGGCGCTTGCCGTAAAGCAATGGAAAGCCGTCCTGCAGAGGGGCGATTCCGGGGCCGTCACTGAAGCGCGAAAATACCTCACACAGTATCAAAGCGATCAAACCCTTTAGCAGCCTCATCGGGCGCGCCGATAGTGGGAATATGATCATCCCCATCACCACGGACGACTACGACCAGCACTCTCAAGATTTTCGACGCGCCGTTCGCGAGGTCTTCCCGATGCTCGCGATCAGCCCGGATTGGATGGAAGCCTTTCTCGCTCATTGGGAAGTAATGGGCGAGGGCCAAGCTGTGTTTCAAACACAGACTCGCAGCGGTCGGGCGTTCGGCCGCCGCACCGGGTGGAAGGTCCATCATTTGATCCCCTCGGACTGGCGCCGGCGATACGACATCCTCGCGGAGGCGCTCACGGAAATCCAGGCGGAGTTTCTGGCTTCGGAGGCCGATGAGCTCACGCTCGATATTCACGAAACCCTTCCCTCCCATACTCTGTACTTCGCGGGGCTGATGCCGGGACTGGGCTTCGAGATGGGATCCGGTGAGATCCTGTTGCAGGCGGGCGAGGATTTCCTGAGCCATGTTCGTCTGCCCGATTTACCACCCGGAATCCGGGAAGTAAGGCTTGAGGACGCGCGCTTGTCCGATTACGCTTTACTCTATGCACGGGCGCACGCGGCGCGGATCCACCACCGTCCTTCGTTTTTTCGGGAGCAGAATTGGCGGGAGACGATCGTCGACGCCGCCGCGCACGACGATCTGCGCCGTACGTGGATTGGGCTGGAGGCCGAAGGCCAGATCGTCGCGTCCTGCTACGGCGGCTGCCGCCCGGAGCGCTGGGGCGAGATCATGTCGGTGGAAGAGCTGGCCGTCCTGCCCGAGTTTTCCGGCCGGGGTCTCGGGCGATACACGCTGATCCGCTGCCTGCAAGAGCTTCAGCGCCACTACGGCGCGCCCGGCCGCGTTTTCCAAATCGGCACATGGCGTCACCTCGGCCCGCGCCCGATCCGCATGTATCTCGGCCTTGGCTTTCAAGTCACGCAGGCAAAAACATACGCCGCTTACCGGAGAAATCGATGACCCCCTTTTTATGGCGACCCGGCCATGGCCCGGACCCCCCCGCTCTGGAGCGTATGCAGGAAGCGTTCCCTAAACCGATGCGCCTGATGGGCGAGCCATGGTTCATGACGGAAAACCGCAAAATGTATCCGGAATTGATGACCACGCTTCCGAAAGATCTTTCGCCTCGTGACCTCATCAAGTATCTGGACGATATCACCAGTGGCGCAACCTCCTTTGGCTCGCTCGACGGTGAATGGGCTGAGTGGTTTCACTACTTGCTTCCACGCTCCATCCTGCGGCATCGCCTGCATGGCGTCTTTTCCGACGGGCTGGAGGAAGTGCTTATTACTGCGCTTGTCACGCAATATCCCGGCCATATCGATGGGAAATATCCTGGCTTTGACAGAGACATTCTGACAACGCTGGGGCAATGGATCATGGCGCCCGACTTGTGGGAGGGAAGCAACATTCGTGTGGGCGCTTTCTTACATGAAATTCCCTACGAGAATTATCCATGGAAATGGTATGAAGCTAGCAGTGACCTATCGGCGACGCTGTTTTTCTGCTGGAAATATCTGTCGCCGCAGGAGATTGACGGCTGGCTGGAATCCGTCTTCGCTATCAAAGACGCTCACTGGTGCGCGCAGATTCTTGTCTGGCTACTGGGAGCGCAAAAGGTGCTTTCGGGGGAAATCACGCAGCCGGTTCAGTTTGAAGAGATTGAACCGAACATCGACTGGTTTGGATCATTTTATTTGAAAGGACATTACGAAGGCGATCATCGGGACCCCGTCATTATTCCGTTTCTGCCGCAAGCGAACATCGACGCGTTTCAGACAGCCCTGCGGAAACATGTCACGGAAGCGCTGTTCTTCGAGTGGCTGGACGCGATCGCCAAAGTCGATTATCTTCAAAGCGAACTCTCCACCCTGCCGGATTCCTTCGCAGCGGCATATCTCATGCGCTGATATTTCCCCTGACGCCGTTCGTATTCTCGGAACCAATTTGCGTAAAACTCCGTTAACTATATTGATAGTCCCACGCTCAAATGGGGTATCATATCTACAGACAGATAACCTGCGGCAAGAGAAGGCATGAGCATGGCGATCGATTATAAAGATTATTACAAAATTCTGGGCGTTCCGAAGACGGCGACGGACAAGGATATCAAGGCGGCTTATCGGAAGCTGGCGCGCCAGCACCATCCGGACGTGAACGCGGGCGACAAGAGCGCCGAGGACAAGTTCAAGGATGTGGGCGAGGCCTATGATGTCCTGGGCGACGCCGATAAGCGCGCGAAGTACGATCAGTTCGGCGACCAGTGGAAGGCGTACGGTTCGGGCGGGCCGACCGGCGGCGGAGGCGGCGCTTATCAGGGCGACGTCAACTTCGGCGGCTTTGGCGCGGGCGGCATCGACGACTTCCTGTCGTCGCTGTTCGGCGGCGCGGCGGGCGGGGGAGCCGCCGGCGGCTTCGGCGGCTTCAGCCAGCCTTCGGGACGGACACGGCAGACGCCGCGCCAGGTGCGCGAGGATGTCGAGTATCCCGTCGAGATCTCACTCGAAGAGGCGTTCGCGGGCACGACCAAGAGCTTCACGCTGAGCGTTCCCGACACGTGCGGACGCTGCGGCGGTTCGGGCGCGGTGAGTTCGGGCAAGAACAAGCCCTGCTCCATGTGCGCCGGTACGGGGAAGGTCAAGGGCAATCGCGGGCTGTTCGCCAATAATGTCTGCCCCCAGTGCGGCGGAACCGGACAGGAAGTGGAAGTCTGTCCGGAGTGCCACGGCGATGGAACCGTGATCAAGAAGCGCCGTTTGACCGACATCAAGATCCCGGCGGGCGTTCCGGACGGTCAGCGGATCCGATTGGCGGGGCAGGGGGCCAATGGCGGCGACCTGTATTTGAAGGTCATCGTGCGCGCGCATCCCCAGTATGAGCGTCAGGGGATCGACCTGTACACCGACTTCGTTGTGCCCTACACCGTGGCCGCCCTCGGCGGCGAGGCTCCGGTGGAGACGCTCTCGGGCCGCAAGGTGCTCAATGTCCCGGCGGGAACGCAGACCGGCCAGACGTTCCGCATGGGCGGCCTTGGGATGCCGGACATCAAGAAAAAGGGAACGTCGGGCGTGCTGTTTGCCCGGGCCAAGATCAGCGTGCCCAAGGAACTGAGCGTCCGCGAGCGCGATCTACTGACGGAGCTGGCGAAGATCCGCAAGGATTCGGTGAAGGCGTAAGATCGTGAGGCCGATGCCCGTGATGCGGAGCGCGCGGCCATCGATGGTGAGGAAGTGATGAAATGGCGTTCGTAAAAGACCGAAATCAGCCTATCTATACGATCAGCATCGCGGCGAAGCTGGTGCGGCCGATGGGCGGGCGAGGCGGCGACGATGTCAAGCCGATCCATGCGCAGACGCTGCGTATGTACGATCGGCTGGGGCTCGTCAAGCCGCAAAAAGTCGGGAAGAATCGATTCTATTCGGATCGGGATATTGAGCGACTACAGAAGATCCAGCACTTCACGCAGGACATCGGCATCAATCTGGCCGGTGTGGCGTATATTTTCGCTCTGATGGACCAGGTCCAGCAGGCGGGGGCGGGCGCGGAGGCGATGGAGACCATGCTGCGCGACGCCGAGGAGACGCTGCGGGAGTGGATCAATAACGGGGAGGAATGAAACCCATGTTTGAAAAATTCACGGAACGCGCGCGGGAGCTGGTCCAGCTGGCCCAGGACATCCTGACGCGCTACAAGCACACGCAACTCGATACCGAGCACCTGCTGCTGGCGATGCTCGAACAAAACGACGGGCTGGTCACGCAGGTGATCCGGCAGCTGGGCGCGGAGCCGCGCGAGCTAATCCGGGCGACCGAGAACGCCCTGGCGCGCGCCCCGAAGGTGCAGTACAACGATCCATCGGCGCAGATCTATATCACGCCGCGCATCAAGCGCGTCTTCGACCTCGCATCCGAGGAAGCGCAGCGATTGCAGGATACGCACATCGGCGTCGAGCATCTGCTGCTAGGGCTGATCAAGGAGGGCGAGGGCGGCGCGGCGCGCATTCTGGCTCAGTTCGCCATCGACGAAGAAAAGACCTATAAGGCGCTGCAATCCATCCGGGGCACCAATCGGGTCACCGACGAGAAGCCTGAAGAGAAGTATAAAGTTCTGGAGCGCTTCTCTCGCGATTTGACGCAGCTGGCGCGGGAAGACAAGATCGATCCGGTCATTGGGCGCGATGAAGAGATCAAGCGCACGATCCAAATTCTGTCCCGCCGCACCAAGAATAACCCGGTGCTGATCGGCGAGCCGGGCGTTGGCAAAACGGCGATCGCCGAGGGTCTCGCCCGCAAGATGGCGAAGAACGACGTGCCGGAGAACCTGCGGGATCGCCGCCTGCTCGCGCTCGATATGGGCGCGCTGGTCGCCGGCTCCAAGTTCCGGGGCGAGTTCGAGGAGCGCCTCAAGGGCGTCATGGACGAGGTTCGCAAGGCCGCCGGTTCGATCGTGCTGTTCATCGACGAGCTGCACACCGTGGTCGGCGCCGGCGCGGCCGAGGGGGCGATGGACGCGAGCAATATGCTCAAGCCCGCGCTCGCTCGCGGCGAATTGCAGTGCATCGGCGCGACGACGCTCGACGAGTATCGCAAGAACATCGAAAAGGACCCGGCTCTGGAGCGGCGCTTCCAGCCCATCGTGGTCGGCGAGCCGTCCGTGGAGGACACCATCACAATCCTGACCGGTCTGCGCGACAAGTACGAGGCGCACCACAAGGTCAAGATCGACGACAGCGCTTTGGTGGCGGCGGCCGAGCTTTCGAGCCGCTATATCACCGATCGGTTCCTGCCGGACAAGGCGATCGACCTGATCGACGAAGCTGCGTCCAAGATCCGCATCGAGAAGTCGTCGATGCCGCCGGAGATCATCGAAAAAGAAGAGCGGCTGGGCCAGCTGCTCCACGAAGGCCGCGCGGCGGCCGACGCCCGCGACTACGAGCGGGCGGCGCGCCTGCGCGATGAAGAGGTCGCCCTGCGCGCCGAGTTCACAAAGGAGCGCGACGCCTGGTTCGCTCAGTCGGGCATGAACAGCGTCGTGGACGAGCAGGACATCGCCGAGCTGATCGCCAAGGCCACCGGCATCCCGGTCTCCCGGATGTTCCAGGAGGAGGCCGAAAAGCTGCTCGCGATGGAATCCAAGCTGCATGAGCGCGTCATCGGGCAGCAGGTCGCCATCGAAGCGGTTTCCGAGGCGATTCGGCGCGCCCGCGCCGGACTCAAAGATCCGCAGCGTCCGATCGGCTCGTTCCTGTTCCTGGGACCGACCGGCGTCGGCAAAACCGAGCTCGCCCGCGCGCTCGCGCAGTTCCTGTTCGACGATCAGGACGCCATCCTGCGCATCGACATGTCCGAGTACATGGAGAAGCACAGCGTCGCTCGCCTGATCGGCGCGCCGCCGGGATATGTCGGCTACGATGAAGGCGGACAGCTCACCGAAGCCGTGCGCCGCCGCCCGTATCGCGTGGTGCTTTTGGACGAGATCGAGAAGGCGCATCCCGACGTCTTCAACATCCTGCTCCAGCTGCTCGACGCCGGCCGCCTGACCGACAGCACCGGCCGCGTCGTCGACTTCAAGAATACCGTGGTGATCATGACGAGCAACATCGGCAGCCACCATATTGAGGCGATTCCGACCGGGGCGACCCAGATCGAGATCGACGATCAGTACGAGCGGATGAAGGACAAAGTCACGATGGAGCTGCGCAATCACTTCCGTCCCGAGCTCCTGAACCGAATCGACGAGATCATCGTGTTCCACGCGCTGAACAAAGAGCAGATCACCAGCATTGTGGACCTGCTGCTCCAGGGCACCGAGCGCCAGCTCAGCGCCCGCAAGCTGCACCTGGAAGTGACCGACGCCGCCAAAGAGCTCATCGCCAACGTCGGCTTCGACCCACTCTACGGCGCCCGTCCGCTCAAACGCACGATCCAGAGGATGGTGGAAAACCCCATCTCCTCCGGCATCCTCCGCCGCGAGTTCACCGACGGCGACACCATCATCGTCGACAGCGACGGCGACAAGATCGTGACGAGGCTTAAAGTCCCGACCATCGGGGGGCGCGAGACGGCTAGCGTTTAATTACGGGGAGTGGAAACGCCTGCGTCTGTAAATTTACAGACGTGGGCGTTTTTTCTTTTCCGGGTTTTGCTACGTCGCGCGAGTGCCGTTGTGAGATGAAAAATCCGTTGTACAATAGTAAGCGTGTTGGCGTAGAGATTGTCGAGCGGCGTGGTAAAGAAGGGAAACTCATGGAGTTCGTAAACCGTTTTTTAGGATTGGTCGCCGGATGGAATGAAGGTATGAGCCGAAGTCGGATCAACTTCGTTCCGATCAACTGGATCATGATGATTGTTTTGGCGACCGTATTCGTGGGATCTCTCACCTCGATTCAGAAAGGGATGACCATGAACCACACGCCGATCCAGACGAGTGTCCAGGCGCTCATCACCGATCCCAGCCTGATGGGGAAGTATGTCACGGTCACGGGGGAGCTGAAGCCGGATATCGCTTACCAGTACGGCAACAAGAAGTCGGATGGGAGTTTTGATGTCGACGATACTTGGATGCTGATGGTCACTCCCCAAACGGTCAACGGGATCTTCGTCAAGGTTCCCAACGCCGATTTTGACGATAAGAAGCCCCGGCAGGTCCTGGTGACTGGAACCTGGGAGTCCATGGACAGCAATCTCGAGTCGGAGGTCGACAAGGAAAACTTTAAAGCCGACGGTCTCAATGTTAATGTGGTCAATGTGCTGAACGCCGGCGCCGCGCCGCCGCAGCCGGGAATATGGGTGTTGGTGATGGCGGTCAGCGGCGTACTGCTCGCGGCGTTCATCGTGACGTTTTTGCGCCAGTACGTGATTTTTCAGGCTCAGCCGGCATCTGGGTTCTCCTCCTCGAACGTATCACCGGCGGCTCCACCGAGCGTCATCCGTGTGACTGGGGAGTTTGCGATCGAAATGCGTGACCGCAAGCGGTTTTTGAACGTGCCGACCAATCCCACGACTCTAGAGAACGGCCACTTGGCGCTGCTGTCGAACATCGATGCATCCTCGCGGTTTTTTGGCGTGAAAACAAACAACCGATCCGGCGTTTGGCTCGTCGCTATTGTCCCTGCCAGCATCCAAAACGTGACTCGTGGTTCGTTCTATCTGGGCGGTCGCAGTTTTCCCGCGATCCGTTTCCGTTATGAGGACGGCGTTAATAGCAGTCGGAAAACCGTTGTTCTCAGTCTGCCGACTATCGGCGAACGCGAAGCCGTCCTCACGGAGCTTGAAAGAATGACGGCTCCCGCCGTCGCGTTATGATCGTGTCAGGGAATTTTCAAGTGGGAGCTGTGGTGTCGATCTTTTGCCGGGTCTCTTCCTGGAACGCCGTTGCAAATATTGATATATTAGATTGGCGGCAGAACTTTTAGTTTTGCCTGCTGGTACAATTGGATAATGCAATGCAATCGATGTGGATGTCCGCTGCACGTGGGAGCGACTCTCTGCCGCAATTGTGGAAACCGCTTTCCGCCGGTCCCGGCGTATCAGGCGCCGCGAGCGAAATCTAAGGCTCTTACGGTCATTATCCCGATTGTGATCGTCGTAGCTGTAGTTGTGACTTTCTTCGTGTATGTTCTGTCTGTCGCGGCATCACTGCCAACATACAATCCTGCGAAGATGAAGTCCGGCATGGCGGCGATCAAGACAGCGTACGCTGCACAAGGGATTCAGGTTGTTTGGCCCTACCGTCAGAATGGCGTCAGGGTGAAGCAGGTCATTCCCGCTGGTTACACCGATCAGCAGGCTCATGACGTCAAAATGAAGCTGAGCGATGATTACGAACGTGTAAGGCAAGATGCGGGAGCCGGGCAAGGCGGAAATATCTATCAGTTCGACGATGCCGGCAGACCGCGTGGCGATATGATTATGGATCAGGAACCTTGATATGGTGAACGCCGGCGGCCTTTGATTTGGCCGCCGGCGTTTTTTTGCTTTCTGAATTCTGCCCGTGGCCCGCGAGCATTCCATCAATATGATATTAAGGGCGGCGTTCCCGGTAGCATTATTTCCGAACATTTGGTATGATGTACCAAAATATGTGTCCATTTGACTTTGCCTGCCGGTCTGGTCAAATCGGTCACGTACGGGGCTTAACATATGCAATCCGACTCGACTGAAATTCTCGTCTCCGCCGATACTGCCCGCCCGCAGCGCGTCTCCGAGCATGTGGCGGATGTCCTCTCCGGCCGTATCCGATCAGGGGTGTATGGCGCCGGGGAGGCGTTGCCTGCGGAGCGGGCGCTGGCCGCCGATCTTGGCGTCCACCGGCAGTCGGTGCGGGCCGCGATTGAACAACTGGTTCGCGATGGCCTCGTCAGCCAGCGTCCCAATTGCCGCCCTACGGTTGGACCGGAGCCTCTGGAAACGAAAGAAGAAAGAGGCCGCGGAGTGACGGAGCCTGTCAGTCGCAGGACGGCCCCACGGATCTCGGCGTCCAACCTTGTCGCCCTGATCATGTGGCACGGCGGCGGGCCGCTGGAGCACGCCGGCACGGCGCAGCAGCGCATTTTCCGGGGGATGAACCAGTCACTGATGCAGCTGAGGCGCCATGCGGTGTTCCTGGACCTGAGTGATCGGATCGGGTCGGAGGAGGAGAACGCGGCCCGCGAGGCCGAGCACCTGCGTTACATTCGGGATGAGGGCTTCGGCGGGGCGCTGTTCTATCCCTACGCCTACCGCCGCAACCAAGAACTGGTGCGCGAAGTCAGCCGCCGTGTCCCGCTTGTCTTGCTCGACCGGAAGATGGCCGGCGTCGATACGGACTTCGTGGGCCTTGAGAATCATCGCGCCATCGCCATGGTGGTCGAACACCTTCTCGCGCAGGGGCATCGCCGGATCGTTTACATGACGCGCTCCGAGTCGATCCAGACCATCCATGACCGCCTCCAGGGGTACGTTGACACGGTGCGCGGCGCCGGCGATTCCGAGGTGGCCGAAATGGTCCTGAATCTGCCGCCATACCAAAACGAGCGCTCCTGGGCCTTCTTCGACGCCGCCTTCCGCCTGCCGGAAGATCAGCGCCCGACGGCGGCGGTCTGCATCAGCGACTATCTTGCGGTGACCGTGGCGGAGCGTCTCCAATATCTCGGCCTTTCCGTCCCGGAAGACGTGGCGCTGACGGGATTCGACAACATTGTGCCGGTCCTCCCAAGTGGAATCGGCCTGACGACGGTGGCGCAGCCCTACGAAGAAATCGGGATTCAGGCCGTAGACTTGCTGATGCGTCGCATCCGGGACCGGCGCGCACCTCTACTCTCCGTGGAATTGCCGGCGGAACTCATCATCCGAGAGAGTTCCGCCCCTGTCGCAGAGCGTACCAAATCACTGGCTAAAACATAAGCGTACCAAAATAATTCTTGTGATCTGGTTGACATGGTCGCAATTGTGTGATAAACTCTGGTATGTATTCGCTGAGTTGGTCTTATTGATCCAGAAGCAAATCTTATCAGCTCATGGATCGGCCATGCCTGTGTCATCCAAAGAGAGGACCGGAATTATGTCTAGTAAATTTCGTGGTTTTACCCTGATCGAACTGCTCGTAGTCATCGCTATCATTGCCATACTTGCGGCAATACTCTTCCCTGTCTTCGCGAAGGCGCGCGAGAAGGCCCGCCAGATCTCCTGCCTTTCCAACCAGAAGCAGCTCGGCCTGGGCGTCCTGCAGTACATGCAGGACTACGACGAGTGCTTCCCCTGCGGCGACCTTCCTTCGACGTTCGGCGGCGTCTACGGCGGAGGGGCCGGATGGGCCAACCAAATCTACCCCTACGTAAAAAGCGCCGCCGTCTATACGTGTCCGGATGACGCCGGGTACAAGGGCGTCGCGGTCGAAAGCTATGGGATCAATGAGAATCTGACCTCCGGCGCCACCGTGGACGGTAACAACACCCCCGAGGGCGGCGCGTTGAAAGTCGCTCAGTGCGGGGCCCCGGCGAATACGATCCTGCTGGCCGAGACTACCGAGTGCGGTAATTATACACCGGTGACCACTGTCGGCGAACTGACCAGCCCGGCCATCACCGGCTTCTCCTGGGCCGGAACTGGCGGCCCAGGCCTGAACGTCGCCTCAAACGTCTGCACCAACTATGCGATGGGGCTTCAGGTCGGCCCGAGGACTTACCCGACCCATCCCGCACGGCATACGAACTGGGGCAACTTCCTGCTGGCCGACGGGCATGCGAAATTCCTGAATCCGCTTCTCGTCTCCCCCGGCTTCAACGCCCAAGATTCGACTAACGACACAACCGTGAACACGTCCAGCCCTAACCCCTATTTTGCGGCCGGAACCGGCTTCAGCGGCAAGAGCGTCACCACCGGCGCACCGTTCGTCGCCACCTTCAGCGCCACCTGACGCGGGTCACAGGGATTGCTCTCCCAACATACTGAGGGCGTCGGCGGCGGCTCTGCTGGGGGCGCCGCCGACACAGGCCCTCGTGCGACTTCGCCGAGCCGACCATTCTTTTCGTCGCTCACTTCGCTTTCTGCTTAGTTGTTATTGGTATAATCGCTATAAATTGCCTGTAGACATCACGGAAGCCACGCCATTCAACTTGGGAGGATCGAACGGCGGCGCACATCACGGTTCCATCATCAGCGCGCGATAAAGACAACGCGACGCAAGGAGAGATCACAATGAAAATTTTCAGCACCATTCGTTCTCGGTTCGTAGCGACGGCGCTGCTGCTGGCCTCGACGGCGTTTCTCGCAGCCCCGGCCGCCAAAGCCCAGAACGCCGCCAACGCGGACGCTGTTTACAACGGCTACATCAACGCTTACTTGCAGACATCGAACGTCAACGGCCATAACTATCCGTTGCCGTATCTCTGCCAAAGTCTGAGCAACCGCGACCTGGCGTTCTTTTGGCAGCAAGCCTATATGATCACTGGGTTAGAAGACGCCTATGAAAGAAACTATTCCACCAGCCGCAAGCAGCTCATCGACACCATGCTGAGTGGATTCATCACACAAAACCTTACGAATTGGTCCTGGGATGACTGGAACGACGATATTGCCTGGGCTTGTATCGCGATGGTGCGAGGCTATGTCGAAACCGGCAACACCACTTATCTGAATGAAGCCGTCAACAACTGGAACATGGCCTACAATCGCGGCTGGGACAGCACCTACGGCGGCGGGATTTGGGAGCAGGAGAGCAATGTCCCCAATGGCGGCAAAGTTGGCCTGAGCAACTGGCCCTTTGTCATTGCCGGTTGTTTCATCTATCAGGCTAACCATGACGCCACCATTTTGAGCAAAAGCCAGGCAATTTACGCATGGGGGCGCTCCCATATCTTCAACACGAGCGACGGCTCGGTTTGGGAAGGCTGGTACCCGTCGGGCGCCGGCGGAGATGACAACGCCTACAATGACGGCCTGATCATCAACGCCGCCAATTCTCTCTACCAGATCACCGGAACCACTCAGTATTTGAATGACGCCAAACTGGCCGCCAGCCATGTGATGAATAAATACCCGTCGGTTTTGAATGAAGACCATCCCGCAAACGGTGATTTTGGCGGCGATCAGGTGTATCGGGGAATCAGCCTGTTGGCGCGCCAGAATAATCTTTGGAGCACATACTGGCCGTGGCTTCAGAGCAATTGCACCGCTTCGTGGAATCACCGGCGCACCGATTACAACATCACCTGGAACAACTTTAACGCGAACACCACCACCGGCAACATGGACGCCATGGAAGCTCTGGGCTCGCTCGTCGTGCAGTCCGTCACTCAGATGAATCCTCTCACCGGCGTGCACGCCATTACCAATAAGGGAACGGGGTTGGCGATCGACAACGGCAGCACCAACACGCAAGGCGCCAAGATTGTCCAATGGGCCTTGAATGGCGGAAACGCACAGAAGTGGATCTTCACGCAAAACTCGGACAACTCCTGGAATATCGTGAGTGTGTATAGCGGTCAAGCCCTGGATGATCCCGGCTCCTCGAAAACCAACGGAACGCAGATGGACCAATGGGGCGTCAACGGCGGCTCCAACCAGAAATGGTGGGTCGATGTGCAGTCGGACGGCAGCTACAAGATCTGGAACGTGGCGAGCGGCCTGGCGCTGGATAACGACAATCTTTCCGCCAACGGAACTCCGCTGATCCAGTGGACGTGGACCGGGTCGAACAATCAACGCTGGATTTTGAGATAGAGTGCGTCCGAACTGGGATATCCCTTCGCAGCTGGGATATCCCGTTCGGCGCTAGGACACATCACCATGAAGAATTTCAGCACCATGCGTTCTTGGTTCGTAACGACAGCGTTACTGCTGGCCTTGACCGGGTTTCTCGTCGCTCCGGCCGCCAAAGCCCAGAACGCGGCCAACGCGGACGCTGCTTATAACGGCTTCATCAGCGCTTACTTGCAGACATCGAACGTCAGCCCCTATAACTTTCCGGTGCCGTACATCACCCAGAGTATCAGCAACCGCGACATGGCGTTCTTTTGGCAGCAGGCTTATATGATCACTGGCGTCGAAGACGCCTATGAGAGAAATTATGCGACAAGCCGCAAACAACAGATCAGTAATTTGCTGGATGGCTTCATCACACAAAATCTTACGAATTGGTCGTGGGATGCTTGGAACGACGATGTCGCCTGGGCTTGTATCGCGATGGTTCGCGGCTATGTTGAAACGGGCAACACGACCTATTTGAACGAAGCCGTCACAAACTGGAATATGGCCTACAATCGGGGGTGGGACAGCACCTACGGCGGCGGGATTTGGGAGCGAATGGACGAAGTTCCCAATGGCGGGAAATGCGGCCTGAGCAACTGGCCGTTCGTCATCGCCGGCTGCTTCATCTATCAGGCCAATCATGACGCCACCATCTTAAGCAAGAGTCAGGCGATCTATGCGTGGGGGCGTTCCCATATCTTCAACACAAGCAATGGGTCGGTTTGGGAAGGCTGGTACCCGTCGGGCGCCGGCGGGGACGACAACGCCTACAATGACGGCCTGATCATCAACGCCGCCAATGCTCTGTACAAGATCACGGGAACAACCCAGTATTTCAATGACGCGCAGCTAGCCGTCAATCATATTATGAGTAAATATCCATCGATTTTGGATACAGACAAGCCCGCCAACGGCGGCTTTGGCGGCGATCAGGTTTATCGAGGGATCAGTCTTTTCGCTCGCCAAAATAACCTCTGGAATACGTATTGGCCGTGGCTCCAAAATAACTGCGCCGCCGCCTGGAATAATCGGCGCACCGATTACAACATCTCTTGTGACGTCTATACAGATCCTACCCCTCAGACTGGCGATCTCTTATCGATGTCCGCCTTAACCTCGGTCGTCGTGCAGGCCGTCACTCAGATGAATCCTCTCACCGGCGTGCACGCCATTACCAATCAGTCCACGGGATTGGCGATTGATAACGGCAGCACTAGCACTCAAGGAGCGAAGGTCGTCCAATGGGGCTTGAATGGGGGGAACTCACAGAAATGGATCTTCACGCAAAACTCGGACAACTCTTGGAACATCGTCAGTGTCTATAGCGGTCAGGCTCTAGACGACCCCGGCGCCTCCAAAACAAACGGAACTCAGATGGACCAGTGGGGCGTCAACGGCGGCTCCAACCAGAAGTGGTGGGTCGATGTGCAGTCGGACGGCAGCTACAAGATCTGGAACGTAGCGAGCGGCCTGGCGCTGGATAACGACAATCTTTCCGCCAACGGAACTCCGCTGATCCAGTGGACGTGGACCGGGTCGAACAATCAACGCTGGATTTTGAGATAAAGTGGCGTGTGACGGAGAATGCGCCAATTTAACTGGCGTCCTGGGTTGGTTCTCGCCGGCCCAGGACGCCAGTTTTTGCAATATTGATCCCCGCTTTTCAGATCCTCAATCCTCATAAAACTGTGAAATTATTCATTTGGTATGTTGTACCAAATTGCGTTCGTCTTGGATGCTGCCTACGGATCTGGTCAAATCATCCCAGATGCGGATTAACGTATGCAATCCGATGCGACGAGAAATTCTCGCCTTCGCCGACCCTGCCTGAACTTCTGCTCTTCATGGAGTTGCCGCCTGAGCTAATCGTCCGAGAAAGCTCCCTCTCTCATTCGTATCATACCAAAATTCAGACCATTGATTGTGTGTACCAAAATAATTTCATAATATGGTTGACAGGCTGATTGTTGTGTGATACACTCTGGTATGCATTCGCTGAAATGGTCTTATTGATCCAGAAGCAAAATCTTATCGGCTTCTCGATCGGCCGCGAATGTGTCATCCACAGAGAGGATCTGAATCATGTCTCGTAAATTCCGCGGTTTCACTTTGATTGAATTGCTCGTCGTTATTGCTATCATCGCTATCCTTGCGGCAATACTCTTCCCTGTCTTCGCCAAAGCTCGCGAGAAGGCCCGCCAGACCGCATGTCTTTCCAACGAGAAGCAGCTTGGCCTGGGGATCCTGCAGTACGTTCAGGATAACGACGAGGTCTTTCCCTGCGGCGCCGTGCCGACCGTCGGCGGCGTACCGACGCCAGGCAGCGGCTACGGCGGCGGGGCAGGATGGGGCGGTCAAATCTATCCCTATGTGAAGAGCGCCGCCGTATACTCCTGTCCGGATGACTCCGGCTCCGGCAGCGGCCCGGTCGTCAGCTACGGAATGAATGAGAATCTGACTTCCGGCGCGGCCGTGGACGGCAACAACACGCCGATGGGCGGCGGGGTAAAGGTCGCTCAGACCGGCTCGCCCGCTCAGACCGTCCTTCTCGGCGAGACGCACGGATGCCGCGCTTACACATCCCCCGCCACTCCCGGAGAGCAGACCAGCCCGGCCATCACCGGCTTCAACTATTCCGGCGGCGGAACCAATAGCGACGGCCTGAATATTTCCGGGACCGCCTGCACTGCCTACGCGATGGGAGTACAGATCGGCTCGCGGCCCTACCCGAGCAACCCGGGACGGCACACGGACGCCAGTAACTTCCTGCTCGCCGACGGCCACGCGAAGTACATTAATGCGACCCGCGTTTCTCCTGGCTTCAGCAACTCCAGCGCCACCGCCGACACGACGGTGACGACGGGAGGCTATTTTGCGGCTGGCACTGGCTTTAGCGGCAACAGCGTCGCGACAGGCGGCCCGTTCGCCGCGACCTTCAGCGCCAACTGAGCCCGATCAAAGGGGCTGCGCCGCCAATATCCGGCAGCGCAGTCCTACACTCGCGTAATTGTGGATAATGAAGTGATAGACTGGACCCGCTGACGCCAGCGGGTCCTGTCTCGTTATGTGCCTCTATGGGATTCCTAGCGATGCGGCGGCGAAAAGGTACTACTATGCTTCGATTACTAACTCTTGCTTCCCTGCGCGGCTTATTTGTAGCCTCGGGTATTGTTCTTGCCGGCGCGTCGGCTCCGGCGGCGCCGCACTCCTCGCCGCGTCCCATCCACCCAAACGCGCAGCTTGCGTCACCGCAGATCGAGCGCCGGGTCAACGAGCTGCTCAAGAAGATGACGCTCCCGGAAAAACTCGGCCAGCTTGTGCAGTACAACACCTCCGGCACGACATCGGCTGCCACCACAGCCGGTCCTAACGGTCAAGCGGCTCCGCAAGGCGAGCAGCTCAACGCCATGCAGCTTGCCGAGCGGGGCCTCATCGGCTCGCTGCTCAACGTCGGCGGACAGGCGCAAGTCACCGCGTATCAGCACGCCGCCGTCGACAAGAGCCGCCTGCATATCCCTCTGCTGACCGGCGCGGACGTCCTGCATGGATACCGCACCGGCTATCCGATCCCGCTCGGAGTCGCCGCCAGCTTCGATCCCGATCTTGGGGCTTCGCTCGCTCGTATGGCCGCCGAGGAGGCGACGCCCTCCGGAATCCGCTGGTTCTACGCGCCCATGGTCGATATCTCCCGCGACGCCCGCTGGGGACGCACGGCCGAGGGCTCCGGCGAAGATGCTTATCTCGGCTCAGCCATGGCCCGCGCCTATGTTCACGGATTCCAGGGCGATCGGCTCGACGATCCTCAGTCTGTGGCCGCCTCCGTCAAACACTTCGCCGCCTATGGCGCCGCCGAGGCCGGCCGCGAGTACAACACCACCGATATGAGCGACAGCCGCCTCCGCCAGGACTACCTCCCGCCCTACAAAGCCGCCGTGGACGCCGGCGCCGTCACCCTGATGTCTGCCTTCAATGCGCTGAACGGCGTACCGGCCACGGCGAACCCCTATCTGCTCGATACTATTCTGCGCAAGGAGTGGGGCTTCGACGGCTTCGTCGTGAGCGACGATCGCGCGATCGTCGAGCTGATCAACCACGGCGTCGCGCTCGACCCCGCAACCGCGGCGCAAAAGGCGATCAACGCCGGCGTTGAGGTCGACATGCGCGGGCATGTCTACGACGCCGAGCTGCCCGCTCTCGTCCGCTCCGGCCGCGTTTCTCTGTCCACCATCGACGAGGCCGTTCGTCGGGTCCTGCGCGTCAAGTTCGCTCTGGGCCTTTTTGAGCATCCCTATCCCACCGGCGCCGAGGTCACTGCCGCCGTGCCGGAACACCGCGTACTCGTGCGTAAAGCCGCCGAGGAGTCGTTCGTCCTGCTCCAGAACAAGCCGGCCAATGGAATTCCCGCCCTGCCGCTGCGCGCAAATGCGAAGATTGCGCTCATCGGCCCCATGGCGGATACCCGCGATGTGCAGGGAGCGTGGGGCGGGGGCAGAGGAGAGGATTCGATCACGATTCGGAAGGGGCTTGAAGAATGGGCCGCCGGTCACGGCGGCTCAGTCGTATATGCTCGCGGAACCGAGGTCGAGTCCGTATCCGATGCGGGTTTTGCGGAGGCGGAAGAGGCGGCGCGGCAGGCCGATGTCGTCGTGCTTGTCCTTGGCGAGTCGGGCGGCCTTAGCGGAGAAGCGGCGGCGCGCGCCCACATCGATCTGCCTGGCAATCAGCAGCAGCTGATCGATCGGATTTCTTCGCTTGGCAAACCCGTCGTTATGGTGCTCTTCTCCGGTCGCCCTCTCGTTCTCACGCCCGTCGTGAACAAGGTGGACGCCATCCTTGAGGTCTGGTTCCCTGGAACCGAGGCAGGCCACGCTGTCGCGCGCGTCCTATACGGCGAAGTTTCGCCCAGTGGGAAACTTCCCATGAGCTTCCCGCAGACCGAGGGGCAGGAGCCGCTCTACTACAACCAATTGCCCACAGGCCGGCCGGCCAGGGACGCCAACCTCAACGTCCGGGGCGATGGCGCCGCACACTGGCTCTCCCGCTACATTGACGCCCCCAACGCCGCGCTCTTTCCCTTCGGCTTCGGCCTTTCCTACACTCAGTTCGGATATTCGGATGTGACGCTCTCGCGTCAGAGCCTCCCCATGCGCGAAGCTGTCGCCGGCGCGAAGAGTCTTGTCATCGCCAAAGTCACCGTCACGAATACCGGAAAGGCGCCCGCCACCGAAGTCACGCAATGTTATGTCGGCAACGTCGGCGCAAGCCTCGAACAGCCTATCCGCAGTCTGAAGGGCTTCGTGCGCGTCACGCTGGCTCCCGGCGAATCGAAGGAGATTAGCTTTCCTCTCGGCTTTGAAGAGCTGTCGTTCTTCGACAACGCCGGCCATCAGCTCGTCGAGCCGAGTATGTACAACGTGTGGATCGGCGGCGATTCGCTGGCGGCAAGCCACGGAGAATTTCAGATCACCCGGTAGTGATAACGAAGAGAAACGCCAGCGGCCGAATCAAAGGCCGCCGGCGTTGTTTAGGTTTTTGCCTCTCCTGAGGCCCGAGACTATTTGGGCTCCTTGGTCCAGCGATTGTTGAACAGGTGGGCGAGGATGTAGGCGGCCGGATGGACGACCAAGCTGGGCAGATTCAGCCATGCCTCCAGCAGGGTTTCACCACGTTCTTCCGCAAGGTTGAGGATCTCCGAGCGCTCATCCTCCGTCAGCGCCGCCAGGCGAGCGACGCCAGAGATTTTTCCATTCGCGCCCGGCTGCGGGAACCAGCCGGAGCCGGCGAGCTCCAGCGGAGTGAGGCCGGTCGGCGCGATCGGCTCCGTAGCCGGATCGGCGGGAGCGGCTCCCAGCAGGCTCAGCGTATATTCCTTTGTGATCGGACGATCGTCGCCGAAGATGGCCGCGCCATGCTCTTGCAGCCAGAGTGTCAGCCATTCCGCGAACCATTGGCGAGATTCGTGCTTGCCGGTGATAAAGTCCGCTTGGCGGAAGTCTTCCCGAAAGAAACCGCCGAAATGACCGCCGAAGGCGCACGCGAGGCGCTTGGAGGTGGGGAGCTCGTGCGGAATGCGCTGGAGCGTGATTTCCGTCTTGTCCTCTAAGTCGACCGCCTTTAAGATCTGCTGCTTGAGCGGCGCGGTCACATCGTGCGGCAAGCCCAGCGTGTCCAGCTTCTGGAGCGCTTCATTGAGCGCATGGATCTTTTTGTTGGTGTCGGCGGCGGTTTGGAAGTCGCCGTAGAGCGCCGTATTGAAATAGGATCCGAGAATCTTGGGCAGCAGCGGAAGCGGCGGGCCGGCCTGCGCGCTGGCCGAGTTTGTGAGTGCGCGCTCGACGTCGGACGGAAGCTGAGGCTCGGGCTCGATGATGACGAAGCTGCGCCCCGCTCTTTTTTGATTTTCTTCTCGGTCCGGATCCCGTTCCGGAAACCTGCTGTTCAGATACGCGACCGCGTCGATGCACTTTCCGACCGGCTGGTTGTGGAACAGGCCGCCGTCCACGAATTGAAAACACGCCTTGTCCGGCAGTCCCACGGTGGTATGCAGATCTTGCTCCCCGGCCGCCTTCGCCAGCGTGTTGGATTCCACGGCCTCCCGGAACTTCAAATACTCGGGGTACGCCGTTAAGTCGCGGGTCTGAAAATGGCTGGGGAAGGCAAAAGGGAAGGCGCCGGAGGTCTTCGCGGCCTCCACGGCGTCTTTCCAGGTCTCATCGGAGCCGGCGTCCGGGCCCGCGCCGCTGACCATGCGCTTTTCGATCATCTCGATCTGATCGCCGGAGATCAGAAACGGGACATAATCGCGGTAGTCCAGCGCGTAAAGCGCTGTGGTTGCCTGCGCGTGTCCTTCGCGGTTGAAGTCGATCACGAACGGCACGCCGTCGAGGTTCGTCATCGTGATCCAAAACGCGATGGGTTCTTCCGGATCTTCGGGCTTGCTCGGGGGAATTGTCAGCGTGCCATTTACGACATCGTCAAAGATCGCGCTCGTGAACAGGGATTCCACCGATTCCGCACCCTGCGAGGATTTGAGCAGGTTGTGGATCTCCAGCAGCTCCACCCAGCACAGCCGCATCGCCGCCTCCAGTTTATCTGGCGGAACCTTCAGAGCGATCCCCTGACTGAGAATCAACCCCGTTACCGAACCGGCGGACGCGCCCGCGACGGCGTCGATCGCCACACGCGCCCGCCCGGCAATGTCGGCGTTCCGATTGAAATCGTAGAGGTCGCGGTAAAGCTGGGTCAGAACGCCGGCTTCATATGAGCCCAGGGAAATTCCCCCGGAAATGGAAAGGGCAAAACGGTGGGTCCGCGCCACCGTGGTATCCATGCGCGCCATGTTTGTCTCCTTCGATGGATGTGAGTAATTGGGATGTGACCGAAAGAACTGGCCGCTTGCTGCTTTCTCGATTTCATTCTTTCGAAAGAACTGTAATTCCTCTTTGGCCGGGAGATTATTTCCTGTCGGAACCGTCAGGAGCGAGAATCAAGCAGAAGAGCTCTGAGATAGTTTGGCGGCGTACAATTGCCTGGTGTATATACTTGTACCAAATGTATTGTTCGCGGTCATTTCAAATAACAATTTATTTTGTCCGTTCTTTTGTTCAAATAATGCTTGACAATTCTCCCGACTGGTCTTATAATATGAAAGTGAGAAGCGCAAGACACAACATTCTCATTCTACTTTAACGCCAAGGCGTCGTACAAAGGTTTATAAAATTATGCGAAGAACTGATAAAGCCGGTTTTACTTTGATTGAATTGCTAGTCGTCATCGCCATTATCGCGATTCTTGCCGCGATTCTCTTCCCCGTTTTCGCCAAAGCGCGCGAAAAAGCGCGTCAGGCCAGCTGTTTGAGCAACGAAAAGCAGATCGGTCTGGGGATTCTGCAGTACGTGCAAGACAGCGATGAAACCTACCCGCTATCGGACCGAACCGGATGCTGGGAGCAGTCGACTTATCCGTATGTGAAGTCGGTCAATGTGTACAAGTGTCCGTCCAATCCGGACTCCAGCCTGAACATTCCCCGCAATGAAGTGCAAGATCCCGCCTTCTATGGCGGTAATGTTCCCGCGACGTTCCCTGTCAGCTATGGTATGAACAACTTCCTTGGCGAGTCTCCTTCTGGAGCCGGCGGCAAGGCGCAAACACTGGCTTTCATCCGCGAGCCAGCATCCCGCATCATGATTGCAGAGCGGCATGTGGACACCGGCGGCGATCCTAACAACGATGGCGACAATCAGAATGCCGTCGGCTGGACAGACTGGGATGCCGGTAAGTGGTCGCGAGCGCTTTTCGCGGGTCACACGGGCCGCATGAATGTTCTTTTCTGTGACGGTCACGTCAAGGGAATGAAGCCTACGCAGACCGCGACGCCCGTCAACATGTGGGGAGACGTCAACAACGCTGGCTCAGGCACGGGGCCGTGCGATGTTGCGCCGTATGATGGTGACAACAACACGATCAACTGCGATCAGCCGTCCACGGGTCTGACCCAAGGAATGCAGTTGCTGGAATCCAAGTATCAGTAAATTCTTGGTCGTACATTAACAAAGACGAAAGGGGCGCGTCCTGCAAAGGAGGCGCCCCTTTTTGGCGAGGGCCTCTGGTATTATTTTGCGATACTGGTTTATAAACAATTGATTAGTCAATTGTTTATTATGGATTGGACGATCTTGCCATCAAAGAATTTTTGTCCAATTTTTTTGTTCCGTGATCCTTGACAATTTTGCGAAAACGCCATATAATATGAATTGAAACTAGCGCAAGCCAATGCGCCTTTTGATCCATCTTATTGTAATCTATCGTATCGGAGATTTAAAAAATGCGGAAAACTGTGAAATTAGGTTTTACTCTTATTGAACTCCTCGTCGTGATCGCCATTATCGCGATTCTCGCCGCAATCCTGTTCCCCGTTTTCGCCAAGGCGCGCGAAAAGGCCCGGCAGATCAGCTGTCTTTCGAATGAGAAGCAGTTGGGACTGGGATTGTTGCAATATAGCCAGGACAACGACGAAGTCCTGGGCCAAGCCTGGCATGGCAACGGCGGCTACCAAGCTTCCGATCCGACGCCTGGTAATGTCAAGTATAAGTGGATGGACGCGATTTACCCGTATGTGAAGAGCACCCAGGTGTTCCACTGCCCCGACTTTAATAATGACCTGTCCACCCCGACCGCGCCGACCGGTAACTATGTACCCTATCAGCAGCTCACGGGACCCGATGACACTCACTATGGCAGCTACTCCATGAACGCGTCTTATTGGGACAGCAACACTGTCGGCGGCGGCTGCAAATCGCCCGGCGACTCCAGCGGTCTCGGATTGGCGACGCTGTCTCACCCCGCGACAACGGCGTGGATCATGGACGGCGAAGGCAGCTACCAGGTGGACTGGCCTGTTACCCCGAATTATGTCACCAAGGGCGATCTTCAGATTGTTGGCGCGGGAACCATGAACGGAACCGGTAACAATGGGGATGGCTCCATGGTCAATCGCCACACGGGTGTCGTGAACATCATCTGGTGTGATGGACATGCGAAGGCGATGCGAATGGAAGCATTGATGCAGACAAAGAGCGTCGATTGCGGCAACGGCGCGCAAACCATCGCTCCCTACCTGATCGTCCAAGACTTCGGCATCTAAGCTGTAACCCTCTTCCGCAGAACAGAAGAAAACAACGGCGGTGAAGATTTATTCTTCACCGCCGTTGTTTTGTGTTGGGTATCGTCTAGGATGGCGGGATTGTTTTACACCGATCGAGTGTAGGCTGAGAGGTGGAAAAGTTTATGAAAGCGCGTTATGCTTTGATTTGCGTCTTGCTGCTCTGCGCCGGCGCGTGCGGCAGGACCGATGTTACGAAGGCGGCGCCGGCGCCGTCCGCTATTACGCTGGAGGGGGCGAAGCCGGCGGCGCAGGTCGGGTCCACGGGGGAGGACCGTAAGGCGGGCTCGCTTTATGGGCATGTCCTGGGCAAGGATTGGGGAACGAAGGCGGGGGATTACGCGGAGTATCAGTTTGATGAGGCGGCGGCGGTTTCGCCGGCGCGGCTGACCGTGCGCTATGCGCGCGAGATTCCCGGCGCTGCGCGGTTTGATGTGACCCTGGATGGGAAGAACATCGGCGCCGTATTGCTGCCGAGCACGGGTGGGTGGGGCGATACGGCGGCGAACTTCCAAACGCGTGATCTGCTGCTGCCGAATCTGAGCGCGGGCGCGCACACGCTGCGGCTTACGGCGGCGGCGCCGCATGCCGGGCCGGGCGAAGAACTGTCTGCGTCGCCGATTCTGGACAAGATCGGCGGGCGCGACGATAAGAACAGCGTCGGGCATGGCCGCAACGTCGCGATCTATACCGGCGGGCCATCACGGTTTTTCTACGCGACCCAGGAGATGGGCGATGTATTTAACGCCGCCGACGGCGCGCCGGTCGCGTGGTATCCCGACCACGTGCTGGCCGATCCTGGCCTTGCGCCCGGCAACGCCAACCTGGATCAATTGACGATCGACGCCAAACCCGTCACGCCGGCCGCCCAGGCCGATGCGCCGGTGAGCGGAGTGACGGAGCGCCGCCAGATTTGCGTCACCGCCGACGATGTCGCCGTCTCGCGGGTGATCCTGACTAATACGACCGGCGCCGCGATCACGCAGTCGCTGGAGATCGCCGGCGACTGCCGGAATTCTGCGGATTATCGCGGCGGACCTGGCGGCCATAAAGAAACGCGGCGGGATGGCGACGCCGTAATTCTCACCGACTCCCATGTTTTCCCCAGCGTGCTTCCCCATGGGCTGTCCCTGGCGATTGGCGGATCGATCGCGCCGGCGTCCGTCGAGACAAACACGCCCGGCGCGTATCGTCTGCGCTACGAGGTCGCCGTTCCGGCGGGGGGAAGCAAAATCGTGACCCTCGCCTGCGCGTTCGATCCCGACGCGAACAAGGCGAAGGCGAATCTGGCGCGGGTGCTTGGGCAGAACAATCCCTTGGAGCAAAACCGCGCGGACTGGGCCGGCTTTTACGAAAAGCAAGTCCCGCGCTTCGAGTGCTCCGATCCGCGCATCAATGAGATCTACGGATTGCGCTGGTTTTTGCTGAAGTTCTCGACGGCCGGAGGCAGCCTCGGATACTTCCATTACCCCGTGGACATGGAAGGGCGGGAGGCGTTCCAGACCTACTGCTGCTACAGCGCTCCGTTCATGGCGTTCGATCTCAACTGGGCGAGCGATCCGTCGGTGGGATTCGGCCAGCTCGCGAACATGGGGAGCGTGGCCTACGACGACGGCCGTTTTCCCTGGTACGCGACTCCGGAAACCAACCACGTTCATGTGGATCACGCCTCCGCGAGCGGTCAATCGCTGCTGCCCTGGACCGCGTGGCGCTTTTATCAGATCCATGGCCGCAAAGACATGATCGCGGCGCTTTATCCCACGATGAAGAAGGATGTCGATTGGTGGATCTCGGACCGCGATCCCGATCATAACGGCCTGTTCACGATCGACAACCAGCTGGAGACGGGGATGGATGATCTGCATCGCCGCTGGAAGGGAGGAACGCCGAAACGATACGAAGCGATTGACGCCAGTTGTTACACCTATCTGAACCTCAAGGCAGTCGCCAATATGGCGCGGCTGATAGGGAAATCGGCGGACGCGTCGTATTATGATTCCTATGCCGCTAAGACGGCGAATGCGGTGGAGACCATCCTGTGGGACCCGGCGCTCCAGCGTTACCGCGACCGTAACCCGGACAATGGCGAACTTTCCGACTACAACTCGCTGACGATCTTCTACCCGATGTTCGCCGGGATCGCCCGTAAGGAGCACCTGAGCGTCATCACTCGGTATTTGACCAATCCCAAGGAGTACTGGACCAAATATCCCGTGCCGGCGCTGTCCCAGACCGACCCTGAGTTTGACCCCGAGCATCGCTACTGGGCGGGCCTGACCTGGCCGGCGACCAATTCCCACGTCTTCGAAGGCTTCGCGGACACCGCCAAGCGTTTAGACCGTACACAGATGGCGAAGGCCGGCGAACTGTTCCAGCGGATGGTGGCCCTGCACAGCCAGCCTCGCGCCGACTTCTACGAGCATTACCATCCGCTGACGGGAAAGCCGCTCAGTAATTTCCGCGACTATATGCACTCGTGGTGGATCGAGACGATCGTTCGTGAGACGGCGGGATTGGAGCCGCAGGACGATGGGGGATTGAGAATCGATCCGCTGCCGATGGATCTGAAATACTACGCCCTGCGCGGCGCGCGCTACCGGGGGCATCTGGTCGATGTGCTTTGGAACGACGCGGCGGCGGGGAAGGGATTGACGGTGGCGGTGGACGGCAAGGTTCTGCGGCGAGTCGCCGCATTCCAGCCGGGCGATGCGCCGATCGTCATTCCGGCGGCGGAGATCCGCCCGAAATAGTTCGGCGCGTCTCCTGCTTTATTGAAGCAGGAGACGCGCCGCAGAACCTCAATTACGACGGCCCGTTATGGGCCGTCGTATGGGCGGCAGCTATCGCGGAGGATGAGTCGGGTGGGGCACTCGACCTGCGCGATATCGGACTTGCGTTCCCCGGCGCGGCGCAGGAACAGCTTGGCGGCCTCGGCGCCGATCTCCTCGAAGGGCTGCGCGGTGGTCGTCAGGCCCACGCCGTTCGGGAGCTTGGTGATGATGTTATCGCATCCTATGACGGAGATATCTTCCGGAACACGGATGCCGGCTTCCGTCAGACGGCCCGCCACGAAGACGGCTTCGTAGTCGTTGACGCAAACCAGGGCCGTCGGCCGCTTCTCGGGCGGGGCTTGCAGGATGGCGTCGAACGCCGGCCAGGCGCCGCCTTCGGTCGAAGGCACCGCCAGCACCATCTCGTAGTAGCCGGGATCGAATGTTTCGCGCAGCGCGGCGAGGTACCCTTGCAGGCGGTCTTGTACGGTATTGACCGGTTCGCTGCGTGTAATGTACGCGATTCGCTTGTGTCCCAGCCCGATCAAATAATTGGTCGCTTCATACATGCCGCGGTGATTGGTCACGCCGACATAATCCGCCTCCACGCCGGGCAGATCGCGGTCGATCAGCACCAGCGGGATCTTGCGGGCGACCTTGCGTAGTAGATCGCGGTTTGAATAGTAGCTGTAGCAATAGAAGACGATTCCGCCAAATCCCTGGTCCAGCGCATACTGCAAATGCGTGGCTTCCCGGTCCGCGTGCTCGTTCTCCGTCCCGATCATCTCGACCAGATCCAGGAAGACCGTGTGGTATCCCGCCTGCCCCAGCGTCTGATTCATCCCCCAGAAGATGCGCTGCTGCCCGGTTCCGCCTTCTTCCTGCGGGTTTCCGTGCCACATCATCAGCGCGACAAAGCGCGACAGCTGAAGCTTCGATCCCAGGTTCTGCATCGGATGGGGCGTATCTTGAGTATCAAGGCTTCGCACCGTCGCGCGGCAGTTCGGCTGGCGATTGATCAGGCCCTCCCGCTCCAGCACCTGAATGGCGGACCGAACGACGCGCCGGTGCACCTTCAGCTCCTCGCAGAGTTCGCGTTCGGACGGCAGTCGGCCGCCGGCTTCGTATTTGCCGGATTCAATCCGTTCGCGAATGAGACTTTCCACATCGCGCATCTGAACTTTCGCGGGCGATGTGGCGTGATTAAGGATAGTTGTCATGGTGAGCTCGGTTGCGAAACGCGAATTGTGTTACTTTTTGATCCAGTTTCTGGACAATCCCGCCTGTTTGGACTCTTTGATCCAGTATATCATTTTGTCACACCAACGTCAAGGTTTACTCAGGCGTTTGTAATGACATTTACGAGAAAGATATTTTCGAACGCAAAAAGACACAAAAGCCGTTTTCGAAATGCAAAAGACGGCTCGGATACGCGCGCGATGACGCGCCGGGCGGCGAACATGGCCGGCGGTTATCCGAGGCGAAACTTATGGCGGCTTTGGATCCGTGGTTTGGATCGAATTTATCCCGCTCTGAGACCAAAGGGATGCGGCCGAACGCGACAGGGGAGCTCTAAAAAGGCGATGGCGGAGAGCGCGAAAAAATATTCTGGAAGATAATATCGCTTGACATAAGCTCCAAAGGCTGATACAATGCCCATGTTCCGTATACGTTTACGGTCGAGTGATGAGACGATCATGGCTCCATTTTATCCGATGCGTTGATGGAAGGAAAGAGATTGAAGATGCGACATAAATCTGGCTTTACTTTGATTGAACTGATCGTGGTTATCGCCATTATCGCGATTTTAGCGGCGATCCTCTTTCCTGTTTTCGCCAAAGCGCGCGAGAAAGCGCGTCAGATTAGCTGCGCCAGCAATATGAAACAATTGGCGCTGGCGGTTTTGCAATATAACCAGGACTACGACGAAAGCTTCCCCATGGGCGGCAACTACGGTCTGGGCGGATGGGGAGGGCGTGTTTACACCTACGTCAAGAGCACCGGCGCCTACAAATGTCCCGACGATCCGACGGGGGTGGACAACAGCGTCTCTCCGTCGCGTGTGCCGGTTTCCTACGCCATGAACTCGAACCTCGGCCTTGTTCCCGGCATCGCCGCGCTGAACGCGCCGGCGAGCACCGTGCTGATCTTCGAAACTCAGGGAGCGGTCGCGGACGTAACCGACCCCGTCCGGGATATGCCCTATGATTCGGGCTACAATCCCGGCAACCAGAGATCCTCTCCGTCCGGCAACGGCGGCGACGGCGGCGCGGGCTGGATCGACTGGTATTACGGCGCCAAGTACGCCGGATCCGCGCCGAACAAGACGGGATACGGCAATCCGCCCTGTAATGTCGGCGCTCAGTGGTATACGTCGAATCCTGTCCATACCGACGGCTCCAACTTCGCGCTCGCCGATGGGCATGTCAAATATCTGCGCGGCAACCAGGTCTCGCCCGGCCAATATGCCCAAAGCTCGACCGACGCGCAGAGCAATGGATGCGGCTACGCCGCCGGCACGGATGCGCTTTCGGGCAAATTTGGAGCGACCTTCAGCGGCAAATAGCCGCGCCTTCTCTCTCGTTCGACATTTTTTCTCACGCTCCGGACGGCCGGCGGTATTCACCGCCGGCCGTCCGCACAGGTATAATCACCCCGCCACAACGCAATGGCGCGATCCGTTGGTAAACTCTCAAAGGAACCTTACGCCCATGATCGCCCGCGCCTTTGCGCCCTCCGCCGCCATTCTTTTACTCGCCGCCTGCGCTCTGCGCGCCGAACCTTACGACAATCCCAACGGTTTCTCACTGGATCCGCCCGCGCATTGGACGCTCGCGGAATCGAAAGCGCAGGATTACGCCACATGGACCGGGCCTGGGACCAAGGGGACGGCGCCCACGGTGAGCGTTTCCGTCCAGATCCTGAGCGGCGTGGTGGTCCCCGCCGAAGCGCTGCCGCGCGTGACGGCGGGCCTGCTGGCGAATTACAAAAAGACAATGAACGGCTTCGCGGTTTCTGGAGCGGGGAAGGGGACGCTGGGCGGCGCGCCGACGCGTTATCTCAGCGCGACCTATCGCCAAACCGCCAAAAGCCCGCTCTGGAAACTCCGGCAAGTGATCGCGATCCGGGGGCGTCAGCGTATCGTCGTCACGTGCGCGGCCCCGGCGCTCGTCTTCGCCAAGGACCAGCCGGCGTTCGACCGCGCGCTCGCCAGTTTTCACCTGGGAACGATCGAGCCGCCGGCGTATCGCAGCGACGAGGGATATCGGCTGACGCCCGTCCGCGACTGGACGGCGCAGGCGCCCCAGGCTCCGGGCGGAGACGTGCATTTCGTCGAGCCCGGCCTGCATCCATATCCCGCCAACCTCGGCCTGCACATCTCGCCCGTGCCGCCGGCGATGACGATCGACGATCTGAGCGCGCATCGCGCCGAGATCGAGGCGGGACTCGCCAAGGAGGCGCAGTACGTTCCCGTGGATCATGGGACCGAGACGGTGGCGGGGGAGAAAGCGATGTTCATCACCGCGCAGCTCAAGAATCCGCAGATCGCCACGCCGGTCTGGGTCCGTCTGGCGTTCGTGCTGCACGGCGGCAAGCTTTATCGATTTACCGGACTTTGCCCCGACGCCGACCACGCCCAGTATGACGCCGCGTTCCAAATGATGATTCAGTCGCTGCGCTGGACGAAATAAGGCGCCGGATCGCATCTTTCATCAACCCCTTGACGCATGGCTCCATTTTTGTTAAAATGGTTCCATTACCCAGATTACTCTCGCGAAATGGAGCCGCTTTGGTAGCCATGAATGTGAGATCTGTCTGCAAGGACAACCGATGAAGCCTTCCCTGTTACTGCTGGCCGCTCTCGCGGCCAGTCCGCTCGCCGCGCATGCGGCCGACGCCCCGCTGCCGCCGGAGATCGAAAACGAGCAAATCCTCGGGATCAATAAAGATCCCTGGCATGCGACGCTGATGCCGTATGCGGACCTTCACGAAGCGCTTGCCGCCAATCGCCGCCAGTCGAGCTACGCCCGGTCGCTGAATGGGCCGTGGAAGTTCCATTGGGTGCGCCGGCCGGAGTTTCGTCCGGTGGATTTCTACAAGACGACATTTGATGACAGCCAGTGGAAGACCATTTCGGTCCCAACGAGCTGGCAGACGCAGGGGTATGGCACCCCGATCTACACCAACTTCACCTATCCCTTCAAGCCCGACTGGCCGCGCGTGATGGGCGAACCGCCCAAGGATTGGACGGCGTACAGCGAGCGCAATCCTGTCGGCAGCTACCGCCGAACGTTCACTGTCCCGGCTCAATGGGACGGGCGCAGAATCTTCCTGACCTTCGATGGGGTGGATTCGGCGTTCTATCTCTGGGTCAACGGCAAGAAGGTCGGCTACTCGCTGAACTCCCGCAACGCGGCGGAGTTTGATGTCACGCCGTACCTCAATCGCAACGCGTCCAACACCGTGGCGGCGGAGGTCTACCAGTACAGCTCCGGCTCCTATCTGGAAGACCAGGACATGTGGCGCCTCTCGGGGATCTTTCGCAATGTGACGCTGTGGTCCGCGCCCGTGGTGCACATGCGCGACTTCAAGATCGTGACCGACCTCGATTCTCACTACAAAAACGCGTCCCTCCAGGTCACGGTCAAAGCCCATAACTACGGCGACGCCCCGGCTGCGGCGCGCGCCATGGCGGTGACGCTCTACGACATAACCGGCAAGCCAGTGGCGGGCGCGCGCAGCGTCGCCTCCGTGCCCGTGCTTCCGGCGCATGGGGAAGCGAATGTCGCCGTCTCCATTCCGGTCGCGAACCCCAAAAAGTGGACGGCGGAGACGCCCAACCTCTACACCACGGTGATCTCGCTGCAAAACGGCGGGACCACACAGGAGATCATTTCCTCAAGGACCGGATTCCGGAAGATCGAGCTGAAGGGGCGTCTGTTCGAGATCAACGGCGTTCCTATCAAGCTCAAGGGCGCGAACCGCCACGAGAACTGGCCGGACACCGGGCACTATGTCTCCGAAGAGCACATGATCAAGGACATCGAGCTGCTCAAGCAATCCAACTGCAACCACGTTCGCACGTGCCATTACTCGGACGATCCCCACTGGTACGAGCTCTGCGATCAGTATGGCCTTTATGTGCTGGCCGAGGCGAATGTCGAGTGCCACGGCTATATGCACGTATTGGACCATGAGCCGCGCTACGAAAAAGCGATCGTGGATCGCAATGTCGCGAACGTCGAGAACATGAAGAACCATCCCTCGATCGTCATCTGGTCGCTCGGCAACGAGTGCGGCGGCGGGTCGAACTTCGTGTCGGCGCTGGCGGCGGTCAAGGCGATCGATCCGCTGCGCCCGGTCCACTACGAACCCTTCGATATCGGCGCGAAGAACCCCGCCGATATCGACAGCCACATGTACACGAACCCGGAATCCACGGCGCAGATCGCGCAGGACCCCGCCTACACCAAGCCGTTCTATCTCTGCGAGTACGCCCACTCGATGTTCAACTCCATGGGTTCGCTTGGCGATTACAACGATGTCTTCGACAAGTACCCCGCGCTGCTCGGCGGCGCGATCTGGGAGTGGGAGGATCAGGGCCTGTGGAACCGGCGCGATCCCAAGCATCAGTACATGGCCTACGGCGGCGGATTCGGCGACAAGCCGAACGACCAGTACTTTATCCACAAGGGCGTCGTTTTCTCGGACCGCAGCCATAAGCCGCAGTTCCCGGAAGTTAAGCGCGCTTACCAGTGGATCGGCATGGAGGCCGGTGATCTCTCCGCCGGCAAGGTGAAGATCAAGAACAAGTACGCCTTCACCAACCTCAGCAAGTTTGCGCCGACCTGGACGATTACGGAAGACGGGAAGCGCATCGCCGGCGGCAAGCTGCCGAAGGTCAGCCTCGCGCCCGGCGCCGAAACCACTTTGCAGCTGCCGCTGGTGAAGTTCGCCCCCAAGCCCGGCGCGCTTTATCTGGTGAATGTCGCCTTCGCGCTGACGAAAGATGAGCTGTGGGCCAAGGCGGGTTACGAGATCGCGAACGGACAGTTCCCGATCGCCACTGCCCAGACCCCGGCGGCGCCGATCGCCGCACGCGCTTCGGAGCCCGTTAAGCTGGCGGAACTGCCGGATCGGTTCGAGGTGAACGGGAATGGATTCGCCGTCCAATTCCGGCGGGATACGGGGACGATCTCCAGCTTCAAGAGGGCTGGAGTCGAGATGCTCCAGCCCGGCGGCGGGCCGGCGCTGCATCTGTGGCGCTCGCAGCATCGCAACGACGATAACTGGGCCGCGCGCGGCTGGGATTCGGCGGGCCTTAAGAATCTGCAAGCCAAAGTATTGAGCATGACCGCGCGGCAAGCCGCCCCCGGCGCCGTGCGCATCGTCTCGACCATTCACTACACGGGCAATGATTTCTCCGTCACGCACACCGCCAGCTACACGGTGTACGGCAATGGGGCGATCGCCGTGGACAACGCGGTCTCGCCGCAGGGACGCAAGATCACCCTGGCCCGAATCGGCGTGCGGATGCTGCTGAACAAGGGCATGGGATCTCTGGAGTATCTGGCGCGCGGCCCGATGGAGAACTACTCCGACCGCAAGCGCGGCTCGGATATCGGCCGGTACGCAAGCACTGTCGCCGAACAGATGACCCCGTACAGCAAGCCCATGGACTGCGGCAACCACGAGGACGCCCGCTGGCTGGCCCTCGGTGGGTCGGGCTTTCCGACACTGATGGCGATCGCCGACGGCGGACCGCTTCAGTTCTCCGCCCTGCCGTATACGGACGAAGAGATGACCCCGGCGCCGTACCGCGTGGACCTGCCCGTCTCCAGCGCGACGGTCCTATGCCTCGCGACGAAGACCCTGGGTGTCGGCTCCAATAGCTGCGGACCGACCCCGCTGCCGCAGTACCGTGTTGTGTCCGACCCGGCGACATTCTCCTATGTCCTGCGCCTGCTGCCCGGCCAGGGCGACCCGGGCGCCGTCGCGCGCATGGGCGTTCCGCAGGATCGTCCCAAGCCCGTCGCCGCATCGATTGCTCCAAACGGCGATGTCGTTCTCACCGGCGACGGAAAAAACATCGAATACTCGCTGGACGGCGCGACCTGGAACCCCTACACCGCGCCGTTTTCCGTGAGCGCCTCAACGGTGCTGCAAATCCGAAGCTCGGAGGCCGGGGGGCAGTCCGTGACCGGCGAGTTCCCGGTGGCGGCGATGGTGGTCCGCACCCGCTGGACCGCGACCGCCAGCGACTTCGAGCCCGGCGAGGGTGACCTGGGCCACCTGTTCGACGGCGACGCCGGGACGTTCTGGCACAGCCGTTACAGCCCCACGAAGGCGTCTCTGCCGCACTGGGTCGTGATCGATTTCCATGACGCCCTGAAGATCGGCGCCGTTCAGATCACGCCGCGCGCGGACGGCAGCAATGGCCGGCCCCGGGAATACGAACTCTATCTGAGCGATAACGGAACCGACTGGGGAGAACCGGTCTCCAAGGGCGATCTGCCCGACACGGCCGACCGTCAGACCTTGAAGCTCTCGACGCCGCGCACCGCCCGGTATCTCAAGTTCGTCATCCTCTCCGAGCACTCGGGCCAGGATTTAGGATCGCTGGCCGAGATCGGCGTTCAGGCGCCGGGGCAGTAATTTCTATTCCCACCGAGCGTTCGCTCGGTGGGCGAAAAGTTCCGAACACGACACAATCAAAAGGCCGCCTCGCGATCGCGAGGCGGCCTTTTGATTGTTTTGAAATCGGCCTTACTTGAGGCCGATGTTCGGGAAGCCGGGCTGGCCGTCGAAGGTGTAGAGGTTCTCGGTCTTGATGACGTCGAGACCGCCGCCGGTGACGCTGGTCAGCAGGGCGATGATTGCCGCGTGGTCGATCGCGGCGCCTTCGGCCGCGAGGAAGCGGGCGCGGTAGTGGTCCACGACGAACGTCTCGGAGACGCCGCCGGGATACACGCGGGCGCCGCGGTTGGTGATGACGCTGAGCTTCAGCGCATCGGTGCCGAGGGCGGCGAGCTGGTCGCCCAGTTCATTCGGCGTTCCGGCGCGGTAGTCCAGGAATACATCGACGCCGACAGCCTTCTTTTCTTCGATCTTCGAGGGGCTGGCGACCGGGATCTTGAAGGGCTCGGCGGCGGCGTTGTACGAAACGGCCTTCAGCGTCTCGGGCTTCTGGCCGAGGCGTGCGACGACGGCTTCCGCGAACTCGCGGGTGCCGACCTTCTCCTTGGAGACGCCTTCCTTGAAGATGTCGTAGGTGTGGACGCCGTCCTCCACCGTGCGCAGCCAGGCGTTGTGGACCTTATCGGCGACGTCGGCCTGGCCGATGTGCACCAGCATAAGGATCGCGCCGAGCAGCAGGCCCGACGGGTTGGCGAGGTTCTGGCCGGCGCGGCGCGGCGCGGATCCGTGGATCGCTTCGAACATGGCGCCCTGCGCGCCGATGTTCGCCGATCCGGCGAGGCCGACGGAGCCGGCGATCTGCGCGGCGACGTCGGAGAGGATATCGCCGTAGAGGTTCGGCATGACGATCACGTCGAAGTTCTCGGGCGTGTCCGCCATCTTCGCGGCGCCGATGTCGACGATCCAGTGCTCGTTTTCGATCTCGGGATACTCGGCCGCGATCTCGTCGAAGACCTTATGGAAGAGACCATCGGTCATCTTCATAATGTTGTCTTTGGAGAAGCAAGTGACCTTCTTGCGGCCGTTAAATTTGGCGTACTCGAAGGCGTAGCGCACGATCTTCTCGCAGCCGGGGCGGGAGATCAGCTTGAGGCACTGCACGACATCGTTGGTCTGGCGGTGCTCGATGCCCGTGTAGGTGTCCTCTTCGTTCTCGCGGACGATGACGACATCCATGACCGGATGCTTGGTCTTGATGAACGGCGCGTAGGAGACGCAGGGACGCACGTTGGCGAACAGCCCCAGCATGGTGCGCGCGGTGACGTTCAGGCTCTTGTAGCCGCCGCCCTGCGGCGTGGTGATCGGGGCCTTCAGGAAGACTTTGGTGCGGCGCAGAGATTCCCACGCGCTCGGCTCGATACCGGCCGGATTGCCGCGCAGGTAAACCTGTTCGCCGATCTCGACTTCCTCGATCTCCAGACGCGCGCCGGCCGCTTCCAGGATGTGCAGGGTCGCGTCCATAATCTCAGGACCAATCCCGTCGCCTTTGGCGACCGTTATCGGAGTTTTCTCAGACATTGATTGATTATCCTCGGGTAGAAAATTAGATGGTGGGGGCGGCTTCGCAGCGCCATATTCAGCTCCCCTCAGTATAGCAAGAGGGGCAAGGGGTTGTCAAGCGAGCGGGGCGAGAGGGGGGGCATCCCTATTCCCCCGGCGCTAAAGCGCTTTCCCCCTTTTTCCCAACAAGCTGCTTCGCAGGGGAAAAGGGGTGCTTGTAATTCTCGTCCATTCACTCGTCACATGACCGTGAGGAGTTGGTATTGCGAACGCCAAACACTCTTTCCACCGACTTGTCGAGAGTGAATGGCAATTAATGAGTGGCTCCCCTTTTCCCCCGCGAAGCGGCTTGCTGGGAAAAAGGGGGAAAGCGCTTTAGCGCCGGGGGAATAGGGCCTATTTCGGCCCAATCCTCTCAAACGCGATCTTCTGGAACCCCAGCGCAAACGCCGGCGAATTTGCCTTGAGGCGGTAATCCCCATGCTTCTCGTCCACGAACAGCGGGTCGGCGTCGGCGAGATTGGATTCGACGGCGACGCCGGGTTTCGCCTTTTCGGAGACATCGAGCCAGTTGGGGCAGCGGACGGCGATGTTGTGGCGGATGGTGTCGTACTTCGGCGCGGCGGGGTTGTCTTGCAGGAGGTTGGCGAGGTGCGGGTAGCGGGTGCTGTAGGGCGGCTGATTGTAGGGAACGGCGGCGAGGTTTTCCTGCATGTTCCAGCCGCCGCCCGGCTCCAGATACTTGGCGGCCCAGCCGAGGCCGCGGTCGTCGAGCGAGATGGCCGGCCGGCAGTCGACGAAGATGTTGTTATCGACGATGTTGTCGCGGCCGCCGCCGACCAGTACGCCGCGCCCGGCGCGGACGCAGATGTTGCCGAAGATCGTGGCGCCGGCGGCGGTGTCGTCCAGGTAAATCGCCTGCACGTCGTTCACCCCGCCGACCTGCAAGCCCTTGGCGCCGCCGATGTCATGGAAGTAGTTGAACCGGACGATATCGCCGCGCATGGTCCAGTCGCGGCCCATATAGAATGCGCCGGAATCGCCGGTTTCCTGACAGACATGGTGGATCTCGTTGTACTCGATCACGTGATCGTTGCCGCTGAGCAGGATCGCGTTGTGCGGCGCGTCGGAGATCAAACAGTGCGCGACACGGTTGCCGACGCCGCTCACGACCACGCCGGCGCGGTAGGTGCGCGACCAGCGGCTGTAGCGCGAAATGCGGCAGTTTTCAACGAAGTTGCGGCCGGGAGCGAGCGTCTTGCGGTCGCCGCCGCTCAGAACCACGCCGCCGTCTCCGGTCTCGGTGATCCGGCAGCCGCGCACGCCGCTGTCCACGGCGTCCGAAATTTCCGCGCCATGGTTCCCGCAGTCGCGGATCACGCAGTCCTCGGCCACGTTGCGCGCGCCGCCGCTGATGGTGACGGCGCTGCCCCGGCAATCCTCCAGCGTCAGACCGCGCAGGGTAACGTTCGAGACCTGGTTCAAGGAGATCAGGTCGCCCGCGAGGGAGACGACCGCGCGCCCGTGAGGCGTATCCCCTTTAGGTGTCCAAAAGTACAGAATTCCAGTTTTGCGATCCAGGTACCATTCGCCGGGCGCGTCCAACTCCTCCAGCAGGTTGAGCGCATACCAGCGGCGTCCGCCGGAGTAGCCGAAGGCGCCCTTACCGACCGTCGTGATCTCCTTCTTCTGGGTATCGATCGTTTGGATCTGTTCGTAAGTATCGGCCCAGTCGAAGGTCCAGTAGCCGTGCACCCAGGCGTCCTCGGCCTTCGCCCAGCGCGCCGGACGATCGTCCGTGTAGCGGAAATGATCCTCCGCGTTTTCACTTTCCTTGCCGCCCGTCATCGCCCACGAGCCTTCGTTGGGCCAGCGCGCGAGCGTCATCGGGGCGTCGTCGTAGAACAGCTCCAGGCCGGCGTGTGTTTCCGCCCGGCCAAATCCGCGCGTGGTGAGCGCGCCGAAGTCGGTAATTCCCTGGGCTTTCAGATCGGCTTGCCAGATGTGGGGCCGGGCGGCGGGATCGATTCGGCTGAGGATGGCGGCGTCCGTCACGCGTGTCCAATGGGCGACGCGCTGCCCGCCCGTCACGCGCACTGTTTTGCCTTGATACGCGGCGTAGGTAATGGGGATCGCCCCGGCGTCGTCCTCCGCGCCCAGCTTCCAGGTCTCCTTGAGCGGATATTCGCCCCCCTTGAGCCAGACCGTGACTCCCTCTTTGGGCAGCTGCTTGGCGAGCTTGAGAGCCCGCAAACGGTTCTGCGCGCCAGCCAGCGTCGCCAGCGGCGCTTTCACATTGCCTGTCGCAGAATCGTTTCCTTGTTGTGGGGACACATAAAGCGCCAGCGGCGCGCCGTGCGCGGCGGCGCAAAGGGCGAAAGCGGCGAGGGACAGCAGAGACGGCAGTTTCATAGGAAGCCTTCCAAAGTGCGTGTCCCGCAATATTCGCTGTTGATACTCTGTTTTCCTCACAAAACATTCAATGGGTCGATTTTACGCCGTGATGGAAAACAGGACAGTTCTATCGTTCGCGATTTGCCGCGGCTTCAGTCGGCGTGACTACCCTCAAGCACGAAAGAATGGAGCTACCTTATGTCAATCATTCACGAATCGGCCGGACAGAAACCGCGAACGGGAGTGGGCAAGGCGCGTCGGGCGGCGCCGTTCGCGGCGTTGACCGTGATCGCGATCGGCGTCATTGCGGCCGCCGGATGCGGCGGATCCGACGATTCGAGCGGTCCATCGGGACTGCCGTCATCCACGGCGACGATGGCCCAGGTGCAGCACGGACGCGCGTTGGTTACCTCGATGGGCTGTACCGACTGCCACTCCCACGGCGTGAACGATCCCAGCGCGGCGAACTGGCTGTGCGGCTACTCCGCGGCGGTCCCGCACGATCCGGGAACCTTCGCGATCGGACCGTTCACGACCTACGCCGCTAACTTGACGCCTTCCGCGACCGGGCTTGGCCCGGTGTCGGACCGGCAGGTCTTCAATGCGCTGAAGCATGGCCTCGATCCCGGAGCGTCTCCGAACGCCGTGATTACCGGCGATACGCCCGGACAAGGCGGCTTCCCCGCCACGCCGCACTATCTCGCCCCGCCGATGCCGTGGACGGCCACGCGCCACCTGTCCGACAGCGATCTCTGGGATATCGTCGCCTACCTGAAGCATGGGATCAAGGGCGTCACCAACGCGCCGCCGGCCAGCTCCGGACCGCCGGACTTCTGGGCAAGCAGCTACACGCCGGACAAAGTCGGCCCGGTCATTCTGCCGACCTATCCAGCCACCAGCGAGCAGTTCGCACCGTAACAACTCTCCGAGAAGTCTTGTCTCCGAAAAGTCTTGCGGGCGGCGGGCCGCCCGCAAGACTTCATGAATGAATATTTTATGTAACCGGTTACTTTTTCGTTGACAGCATGGCTTGAGCGTTTTATAATAGCGCCATGCATCGTCAACGCAAACCACGGAGAACGTTATGAAAGTCGTCATCGTCGGCGCGGGCAGTCACTTCGGAGCCAAGCTCTCCCGAGATATCCTCTCATTTCCCGAATTTCAACAGGACACGACGATCGCGCTCTGCGATATCGATCCGGTCAAGCTGGAGCGCGTCACGCGTCACGTCCAGCGCTTGATCGATGGGCATGGGCTTGGGGCCAAAGTGGAATCGTCGCTGGAGCGGCGGGAGCTTCTGGACGGGGCGGATTTCGTGGTCGCCAGTATTTCGGTGGGCGGCGCGGCGTACGCGGGATTTCCGTTCACGGCGGAGGTGAACATTCCGTTTCAGAAGTACGGCCTGAGCCAGACCGTCGCGGACACCATCGGCGTCGGCGGCGTCTTTCGTTTTTTGCGCACCGCCCCCGTGCAGCTGGCGCTCTGCCATGACATGGAGGAGCTTTGCCCGAAGGCGCTTCTGCTCAACTACACCAATCCGATGGCGATGCTGACGTGGCTGCATTCGGCGGGATCGACGATCGCCAACGTCGGCCTGTGCCATAGCGTTCAGCACACGTGGGCGGAGATCGCGGGTTATTTAGGGATCCCCAAGGAGGAGATTACCTACTATGTCGCCGGAATCAACCATCAAGCGTGGTATCTGACCCTGCGGCGCGGAAGCGAGGACCTGCGTCCCCAACTGCGCGCGTGTCTGGATGATCCGGAAATCCTGGCGAAAGACCGTGTGCGCTTCGAATTGATGCGCTACTTCGATTACTTCGTCACGGAATCGACCACGCACTGCTCCGAATACCATCCTTATTTCCGGCGCACCGAGGCGCAGATCGAGTTTTACGGCCTCAAGACCCACACCGCGCGGGAACTGCCGCCGCCATCGGAGGAGACCGCCGAGGAGCCGCCGCTGCCGCCGCTCGATCCCTCGGAAGAGTACGCCTCCAAGATCATCCACGCCATGGTCACCGGCGCTCCCTTTGCGTTCAACGGCAACATCATGAACATGGGTCTGATCGACAATCTGCCCGGCAACTGCTGCGTGGAGGTTCCCTGCCTCGTGGACGCCAACGGCGTCCAGGGCTGCCGCGTCGGCGCGTTGCCGACCCAGCTCGCGCATCTCAACCTGACCAACATCGCCGTGCAGGAACTCGCCGTCGAAGCCTTCCTCACTCGCAGCCGCGACCGCGCCTTCCAAGCCTGCGCGCTCGACCCGCTCGCCAAGAGCGTCCTGAGCCTGGAAGACCTGCGCTCCCTTTTCGACGACCTCTGGGCCGTCGAGAAAGAAGCCGGGCTGCTGGCGCATTTTGATTGACGCCTTGGCGGCGTAGTATCACCCGCGATCATATGTCTATGAAGTCTCTCTGAGGCGCCGCATTTGAGAGCGCCATGAAGGAGAATCCTCCGTCTCAGGCTAATGGATGCGCATGAAACCTCGCCCCGCGCGCATTGCCCCCATCCTCATCGCGTTTCTGCTGTGCTTCCTTGGCTCGACGGTCCGCGCGGAGGATGGGATGAAGCCGGCGCGCCCGAAGATCGGGCTGGCGCTGGCGGGCGGGGCGGCGCTGGGGCTGGCGCATGTGGGGGTGCTGCTCTGGTTCGATGAGCACCATATCCCCATCGACGAGATCGCCGGGACGAGCATGGGCGGGCTGATCGGCGGCGCGTACGCCTCGGGGATGTCGCCCGAGGAGATCCGCAAGTTGCTGTCCGAAGTGAACTGGACGGAGACGCTGAGCGCCGCGCCGCCTTATCAGTCGCTGACGTTTCGGCGGCGCGAGGATGCGTACGATTTCCCGAATGGCTTGCAGTTTGGCTGGAAAGGCGGGATCGCGCTGCCGAGCGGGGTAAACCCGGGGCAGCCGATCGGGCTGATCTTCAGCCGTATCTGTCTGCCGTATCCGGCGCTCAAAAGCTTTGATGAGCTTCCGACGCCGTTTACGTGTGTCGCTACGGATTTGACGAAGGGGGATTCGCGGGCGCTGACGAGCGGCTCCCTGGAGACGGCGCTGCGCGCGACGATGGCGATCCCCGGTTACTTCACCCCCGTATCCCGAGATGGCGCGCTGCTCGCCGACGGCGGCCTGCTGAACAACCTGCCGACCAAACAAGTGAAGACGATGGGCGCCGACATCGTGGTCGCCGTCGATCTCCAGCAGCCGCTGCTGGAAAAATCCGCGCTGACGTCGCTGATCGATGTGCTCGGCCAATCGGCGGCGATCACGATCATGAGCAACCAGCGGCAAAGCTTGCAGCAGGCCGATCTGATCGTTTCTCCGGACCTTGGGAATCTCGGCCTGTTCGACTTCGTGCAGGTGGACGCATTTATCAAGCACGGGTATGACGCCGCCCAGAGCAAGGCGGCGGTGCTGGAAAAGCTGGCCGTCAGCGACGACGAGTGGCGGGAGTATCTCGCCCAGCGCGCCAGCCGCCGCCGCGCCGCCGCCCTGCGCCCGGCGTTCATTCAGATCGGCGGCGTCTCCGGCGGCGAAGCGAAGCGTCTCACGGAAAGGTTCCAGTCGTTTGTCGGCAAGCCGCTCGACACGGCGGCGTTCGAGGCGGCCCTGACGGACGCCACGGGCAGCGGCATGTACGATAGCCTCAGCTACGAGCGCGTGTCGCGCGATGGCGGCGACGGTCTGCTCGTCCAGGTGGTGCGCAAGGGCAACGGCCCGCCGTTTGTAAACCTGGGCGTGGAGATCAACGGCGCCGAGCGCGACAATATCCAGACGACCTTCGCCGGGCGCCTGACGACGATGGCGGCGGGCGGCGACGAAGTCCGTACGGACCTGCGCCTGGGCACGGATACATCGATCGCCTCCGAATACTATCACTCCTTCGCCCGGGGACGGTTTTTCGTCGCTCCCCGGGTCTACGCTCAGGACCTCAATCAAAATCTCTATATCGGCGGATCAAACCTGACCCTCGCCAAGCGGCGCTCCGGCGGCGTCGGAATCGACCTGGGATACAAGCCCAACCGCAACTCCGAGCTGCGCTTCGGCCTCGACGCTAGCCGGTTCGACGAAGACATTCGCGGCGTCCCGTCCAGTGTCGGCCGCTTCCACGGTTACGTCGTCGATCCGTCGCTGCGCTACACCTACGACGGTCTGAACGGCGCCCTTTCGCCCTCCAGTGGCGTGCGCGTGGACGCCACGGTCCATTCCTACCTCAAGGCGCCCGGCTCGCATCAGCCCTTTCAGACGGCGGACATCCGCGTCGAGCGATTTATCCCGTGGGGCAGCGGCAGCATCTTCGCCGTCGGCCAGGGCGGCACGGCCTTCGGCGCCGCCGTTCCCATCCCGCAAAAGTACATGCTCGGCGGGCCGCTCAGCCTGGGCGCCTACGGCCAAAACGAATTCCAGGGCAACGAGTACTACCTGCTCACCAGCGGCTACCTGTACCGCCTCCTCGACCTCCCGCCGCCCCTCAGCACCCGCATCCTGATCGGCAGTTGGTACGAATACGGCGGCATCGCCGACACAGGCTCAGGCAGCATCCGCCGCCAGGACCTCTCCCTCGGCAGCCTCCTCGAAACACCCCTCGGCCCGGTCGTCGTGGGGTACAGCATCGGAGAACTCGGCCGCCGCAATCTCTACTTCGCGGTGGGCACGCTCTTTTAAGTCCGCTTGCGAGTGTGGTATGAATACTACGATGACCACACTGCTTAATTTTATCCCATCTGCCGTTTGGATCGTGGAAGGACTGCTGCTCGCCTATTCCATTTACCGAGCCATCAGCACGGAAGTCTCTCGTCCTGAGTTCAAACACGGCGACTTGGTGTATCAGGACCATTTCGGCTCCGGCTGCTCACGGAAAAACTGGCTTACGGAACTTGGCGGCGCAAACCGATGTCTTTGGCTTATCGTATCCAAAGACTGTCTGGTCGTGACCGCCTGGTTTCCCTATACTCTGATTTCCTGGGTTTACGACTTGGAGCACATCATTCCGTTCGCCGCGATCACAAAGATGGATCAATCGCGATGCTTTGGACGCCGCGCGGCAGAGATCGAATACCAACGCGCGAATGGCGAACTCCGGCGGCTGCGTCTTGCCGCCCGTAACATGGACACTTTCGTGAACGCTATCGCGCGCGGACGTAAAGTCGTTACGACCGACGATGATACGTTGAAATAAGGAATACTAACTTCACGATGCCGCGAAAAAGTAAAGAAACGCTGTTTGATTTAATGTTCGATCTCCTCAGTCGTGGCCCGCTATGGCTCCCCTTTCTCCTAGCCGCGATCGTGTACGGGATTTCGAAGGCGTTGGCGCCTTCGTCTCTTTTGCATTTCCCGGCGTATTGGTTTTCATTTCTTCTCGCATTCTCCGGAATCGTCATCACCATCCAGAGATTTGCTCGGCGCAGGCTGCTGGACGCACAGTCCAGTCTTGAGTCGATCCGTCAACTGAGCTGGTCCGATTTTGAGCGATTGGTCGGTGAAGCGTATCGGCGTCAGGGATATCAGGTGGAAGAACGCGGCGGGTCGGGAGCGGACGGCGGGGTGGATCTCGTCCTTCGTCGCAGCGGCGAGAAGGTGTTTGTACAGTGTAAGCGCTGGCGCAATCGCACGGTCGGCGTGAGTGTTGTGCGCGAGCTTTATGGAGCGATGGCGGCGGAGGGAGCGACGGCGGGGATTGTGGCGACGGTCGGACGTTACACGGCGGACGCCATGGAATTCGCGCGCGGCAAGCATTTGACGCTGGTGGATGGCGAAGCGCTGCTGGCGCTCGTGCGGAGCGGGCAGGGGAGCGCGGCGAGCGCATCGCCGGTAACCACTGCGGCGGAAGCGCTGGCTACGAATACGGCGGCTTGTCCTGCCTGTGGCGCGGAGATGGTTCGACGCACGGCGCGCCGCGGAGCGAACGCGGGCGGAGAGTTCTGGGGGTGTTCGCAATATCCCCGATGCCGAGGGACCCGAAACGGAGGAGAGCAGGCGGGATAATGCCGCTTCGGACGGTGAATGACAGTCAACGACTGAAAATAAGAATGTTTTAATGTCGGTTTTTAGGCGTTTCTTAACATTCGCTTAACGGAAGTTTGCTATTCTCGATTCCTTGCAGACGCCTGCATGAGAGCTCTCATTCGGCCAACGGATGCGGCTCCGTAGTTAAGGAGATCGAGCAAACCATGAAAAGCAAACCCAGTCAGCAGCCGATCCGACGACCGATTGTCGCCGGCATCGCCGCCGGAATGGCGATCACGGCCTACGGCGCTCCTTCCCACGCGGCTCCCACGCCGGCGGCGGGATATCAAGTCAAGCTTTTTGCGGCCGCGCCGACCGGCGCGACCGGCCCCGATTCCATCGCCGTCGATAACGGCCATGTGTTTATCGGCTATGGCGACAAGGGCGGGAAGACCGGAGGCGGAACCAGCACCGTCGCGGAATTTATGACCGATGGAACGCTGGTCAAGACCTTCACCGTGGCCGGTCATAACGACGGCCTCAAGATCGATCCGGCGACGCATTTGCTGTGGGCGATGCAGAATGAGGACGGCAACGCGCAGCTGGCGATTATCGACCCCGCAAGCGCGAGCGCGCCGACCGTCTACTCGCTTCCTTCCGTCAACGGCGGCGGCGGTTACGACGACATTGTGTTCCGGGCCGGCAAAGTCTACTTCAGCGCCTCCAACCCCGCCAACGACCCCAACACCGGCAGCGCCATCGTCCAGGCAACCCTGACGAACGGCGTCTTCACGCTCACGCCGGTGCTGGCGGGCAACGCGGCGGCGACCAACGCGCTGACGAATGTGGCGACGACGCTCAATCTGCTCGATCCGGACTCGCTGACGACCACTCCGGCCGGGGATCTGCTTCTGGACAGCCAGGGCGACAACGAGCTGATCGACATCAGCGCTTCGACGGGAGCGGCGCGGGTGCTGCCGATCACGGTCAATGCGGCGGGCAAGGCCGATGATAATCTCGACGACACGGTGTTCGCGACATCGGGGCAAGACACGCTGCTGATCGCCGATCGGGACTCGAACCTGGTGTACGCCGTGACGGGTCTGACGGCCGGGCAGGCGTACTCCGCCGCCAATGATGACAATCTTGTCGGCGCTTTAAATATGTCCACGGGCGTGGTTAGCCCCATCGCCGCCATTCTCCAGCAGCCGCACGGGCTGGGCGTTCTGCCCGTGGCCCATACCTACGCCGCCGGCTTGCAGATGATCTCCGCTCCCGCGGACTTCAGCAGCGTTGCTCTGGACGGGGTGCTGGACATTGCGGCGCCGAGGTTCGCCACCTGGGATCCGACGCTGGCGCAGTATGTGCTCAGTCCATCGGCACCCGCCGACACGCTGCATATCGGCAAGGGGTGCTGGGTGCGGCTGGCGTCGCCAGCGCGACTGTTCGATCAAGGCGTTCCCGCCTCCGCCGCTCCGTTCTCCATTGCTCTCACCGTAGGATGGAATCTGATCGGCGATCCGTTCGCTGGGTCCACGCCGGTAAGCTCCTTGCAGATCCAGGCGGGCGGCAAGTCTTACGCGGATCTCGGCCTGGCGGCGGCGGCGGGCATTGTGTCCCCCTTGCTGTATAGCTACTCCCCTGGCGACGCCGCATACGCGGCTCACGCCTATCAAAAGCAGACTCTTGCCTCCGGAACGTTCGCATCGTACAAGGGATACTGGATCCGGGCCTTCCAGAACTGTAATCTGATTGTTCCGGGCACGACGGGTAACTGACGCGAATATTGCGCAACAAGGAGACAATCATCATGCGGTTCAACCGAAATACAATCGTTCATGGGCTTTTCGCCTCCGCCGCTCTTGGCCTGACGGTCGCGATGGCGGGATGCGGAGGAAGCAGCAACAATGGGATTGCGACGCCGCTTCAAATCACCGGATCGGTGGCGACGACTCCGGCCAGCTCTTCGCTGAGCGGATACGTCGTGTCCTTCGATGGGAGCAAAACTGAGACCGTGACGACAAACGCCGCCGGAGCGTTTACCCTCATCGTGCCGCGCACGGATGTCGGCGGCGCGGATGTTCTGACGGTTACGGATTCGAAGGGCGTGCTGGTGGACAGCGTCACGCTGCCGGCCAGCGATAAATCCTCTTCGAGCGTGGACGCCGGCGTGCTCAACCTCTCGCCGCCGGTCGCGCCGTTTGTCGCCGCCCGCTAGACGCCGGGATCAGAAAAATCAGAGGACTTTCGCCTGAGCCGTCACCAGGCGAAAGTCCTTTCGCACAAATATTCACTCCAATAAAAAAAATGGAAGCGTTTACGGTTATTTTAACGCTGGCTTAATATTTTCGTGGTAGGATGCAGTAGGACTGCTCGCGGGCGCCCTCGGCCGCGCGCCAAACACTCTCTACGAACGGATATTGACGCCATGACGTTTCTTGACCGCCGCGATTTTCTACGACGATCCGCCGCCCTCGCCGCCGGCGTCAGCCTTGCGCCGCTGCTTGGCGGCGATCGCGCCGCTTCCGCCGATCTGCCGGCGGCGCCTGGGACGCGCTTTGCGGAGGGCGTCGTCTTCCACGATCGCAATGGGAGCGGCATGCGCGCTCCGGGCGATGAGGGAATCCCAGGCGTCCTCGTCTCCAATGGACGGGACATCGTGAAAACGGACGCGCGGGGGCGATACCGGCTGCCGATTGAGGATGAGGCGATCCTGTTTGTGATCAAGCCGTCGGGATGGGCGCTTCCCATCGACGGGCATAATCTGGTGCAGCGGCACTATATCCACCGGCCGAACGGGTCTCCGGCGTCGCAGTACCCGGGGATCGCGCCGACCGGGCCGCTGCCGGAGTCCGTGGACTTCGCGCTTCGGCCGAGCGTGGAGCCGGCGAAGTTTCGGATGGTGCTGTTCGGCGATCCGCAGCCGCGCGACCAGAAAGAAGTCGACTATATCGCCCATGACGTCGTGGAGGGGCTGGCGGGCGTCGACGCCGCCTTTGGCCTGAGCCTGGGCGACATCATGTACGACGACCTCTCACTTTACGACAGCCTCAACGCCACGATCGCGACGATCGGGCTTCCCTGGCATAACCTGCGCGGCAACCACGATATGAACTACGAGGCGGTGGACAACACCTACTGCTGCGAAACGTTCAAGCGCGTCTTTGGCCCCACATATTACGCCTTCAATTACGGCCAGGTCCACTTCCTCGTTCTCGACAATGTCCACTACGAGGGCGCCGCGAAGCATAACTTCCATGGCGAACTGGGCGAGACGCAGCTCGCGTTCGCGAGGAACGACCTGGCGCTCGTCCCGAAGGACAAACTGGTCGTCGTGGCGATGCACATGCCGCTGACCGCCGTTTCCGACCGCGAAGCCCTTTATCGATTGCTGGAAGATCGGCCGCACGCGATGTCCATCTCCGCGCACACCCATGTCCATCAGCACATGTTCCTGGGCGCGGACGAGGGCTGGCGCGGCGCGCAGCCGCACCATCACTTCAACCACGCCACCGTCTGCGGCTGCTGGTGGCAGGGCGCGCCCGACGAAATGGGCATTCCGCACACGACGATGACTGACGGCGGGCCGAACGGCTACTCCATCATGACCTTCGAGGGCGCGAAATACACCGTGGACTTCCATCCCGCCCGACGCCTGCCGAGCGACCAGATGAGCATCTTCACTCCGGACGGCGTCACCTCGGCAAACTCTGGAGACACGGACGTCCTGGTCAATATCTACGCCGGCTCGCCGCGCTCCACCGTGGAGATGAAGGTCGATAAGCAATCCGGCTGGGCGCCGATGCAGAGCATCGTCCGCGAAGATCCCTACTTCCTCAAGCTCAAGGAAGCCGAAGCCGGCCCAAAGCCCCCGCCTGGGCGCCCGCTTGACGACGCCACGAAAACCGACCACATCTGGACCGCCAAACTCCCCGCAGGACTGCCGAAGGGGACGCACATGATGCAGGTCCGCACGACCGACATGTTCGGACATACGTACACGGCGCGGCGGATCATCGCGGTGGGGTAGGCGTCCCCATCCGCTTAACGCGGCGCTAGGTCTGAGGGCAAAGCGCCGGGTACCCCAGCTCCCGCGCCGCCGCATCCCCGTACAAAAAGGCGAAGATCGTTGGGTGGTCGGCGGCGCCGCGCCGCGCATCGTACAGATCCTGAAGAGGGCCGGGCGGCGGCGCGGCGTCGGCCGCGCCTGCCGCGAAGGCTTCTTGTCTTACGTGCTCTTCCAGCGTCTTTGGCTCGCCGTGCTCGCATTGATAGATCGTACGCCGCAGTTCTTCACGCGTGCGTTCGGCGATCAAATCCACGGTGACCGCCTCGCTTGCCCAGAACAGCGGCGTGCGGAAGCCTCGCCGGAGCATCGCGCGGAATTGGAAGCGCGCGGCGTAGTCCGTGGTGTATCGGTTGGTCCAGCCTCCGCCGATGTCGTCGGCGAGGGAAAGGGCGACCTGGAACCGGCGGTCGACCGTCTCGCGCGGGGCGATCTCCTTGGCCGTGGCCGCCATGATCGTCTCGGCGTCCAGCGCGGCGAACTCCTCCAGCTTTTCGAGCACATGTCCGCGCGCCATCGGGTTGTAGAGGCCGATGGGGAGCGCGATGTCGCCGGTCGCGGGGTCTGTCAGCAGGGCGAGATAGCGCTGAAACCGCGCGGGCGCGCGCGGCCGGCGGTAAAACTCGATCATGATTTCCAGAACCGGCAGAATCTCGAACGGCATCGGATCTTCTTCCTTTGTGGACCCGGTTAATCTTCGATCGATGTCTTTCCTTCTTGCGTGCTGTATAATAAGCTCCAGCGGACACTCCGAGCAGTCGCCTCCGCAGCGCAGTGATGAGGAAAGGCTTTCCAAACCCAATGAACCTATTCATGATCGCCGCCGCCGGCTTGATCCTGGCGGCGGCCGCCGCGCCGGGGCGGGCCGAGGACGCGGCGCCCAAGGACATTGTTGAGACTGGCGCGCAACTGACGCAGTTGGAAGGCGAGTTTACATTCACCGAGGGACCGGCGTCGGACGCGAACGGGGATGTGTACTTCACCGACCAGCCCAACGACAAGATTCTGCGCTGGACTCCCGACGGCAAGATTGTCACCTGGATGGAGCCGTGCGGTCGGTCCAACGGGCTGTGCTTCGACGATCGTGGGAGCCTCTGGGCCTGTGCGGACAACGAGAACTCCCTGTGGCGCATCGGGCGCGACAAGAGCGTCACGAAAGTCATTACCTCCCACGAAGGCAAACTGCTGAACGGTCCAAACGATGTCTGGATCCGTCCGAAGGACGCCGGGGTCTATATCACCGATCCATTCTACAAGCGCGACTACTGGAAGCGCGGAGACATCGAGCAAGCCTGCCAGGGCGTTTACTACCTGCCCGCGCATTCGACGGAGCTTCAGCTTGTGGCGGGCGACTTAAAGCAGCCGAACGGGATTATCGGGACGCCGGACGGCAAGACGCTTTACGTGGCCGACATCGGCGACGGCAAGACTTACGCGTACGATATCGGACACGACGGCGCGCTGACCAACCGCCGCCTGTTCTGTTCGATGGGTTCGGACGGGATGACGATCGACAGCGAAGGCAACGTCTACCTAACCGGCAAAGGCGTGACGGTGTTCGACAAGAGCGGCGCGCAGATCAAGCATATCCCCGTGGCGGAAGACTGGACCGGCAACGTTTGTTTTGGCGGCAAGGACCGCCGAACGCTTTTTATCACGGCGAGCAAGCACGTCTATACGATTCGCACCCGCGTGCACGGCGTCGGCAGCCAGTAAAGACGGCGCCGCGGCGACGGGAGATTTTATGAAGCTGCGTCCGGCGCTTATCGCGAGTGTGATTGGAATTTACGCGCTGTCCATCGCCGCCTCGATTTATGTCGGCGTCCGTTTGGCGGGACATCTGCCGGCGCTGCTGAGCTCCGGCGGCTCGCCCTATTTCCAGATTTGGAATCGAGGCGATCGCTACTCCGAGCTTGGGAATTACGGGGCCGCGATCCGTGAGTACGACAAAATGATCGCGATGCGGCCCAACAAAGTCGAAGGCTACACGTACCGGGCGATCGCGGAGTACCATGCGGGGCTTTACGACCGATCGATTCAAGACGACACCACGGGCATCGCGCTTCTGAACCGCCGCGAAGGGATCTTAGAGCAGGGCGCGCCCGCCGGCATGACCTATCAGGATCAGCTGGAGAGCGTCCCGAATTCTCAGGCAAGACTGTATCGCAATCGCGGCGCCGTTTATGCGAAGCTTGGCGATATCACGCAGGCCACCCGCGACTTCAAGCAGGCGATCGCCCTGGAGCCAGACGAGCCGGCGTATTACGGCGCCCTGTCCTCCCTCTACCGCCGCACCCAGCAATACGGCCTCGACGCGTCGAATTGGAAAGACGCCACCGTGAACGTTCCCGACAGCGCTTACTGCTGGACATACTACGGACGGGCGCAGTATCAGCTGGGAAACATTTCGGAAGCCGTCCTGGCGAGTCTGCGCGCCATGCATTTGGACCCAAAGCTGGCGGCCCCGAAATTTAACCTGGCGCTTTGCTACGCGGTGCGCGACCAGTGGGACCTGGCCGAGCCGATTTACCGCGAGGCGATTGCGCTGGGCGACTCCCGCGCGCAGGCAAACGCCGTGAAAATGGTGCGGAACGGACGAGAAGCGCACCCCAATTCTCAGGCTCTGCGCAAGGCGGAAGCGCTGCTGGGCTCTCCTTAGGCGTTCGAGTCACGGCGCCGAATGAAGGTGCGTCAGGTTGATGGCCGAATAGATTTTTCATGTATGGCGGATGGTGGTTTGTGTTGGGGAAAGAGGAAATACGATATGAATACGCGCCCGGCGCTCATTGCGAGCGTCATCGGCATCGTTGCGATCTCCATGGCCGCGACCGCTTACGTCGGCGTGCGCGCGCTGTCATGGCTTACATCCAGCAGCGCCCTTGGCGGGGTGGGGTACTACGGGATCAATAGCGTCGCAAACAATTATGCCACTCAGGGGAATTACCCAGCCGCGATCGCCGAATATGACAAAATGATTGCAATGCGCCCGAACAAGCAGGATGGTTACATGCTGCGCGCGATGGCGGAATTTCGCGCCCATCAATTTAAGCCCGCGATTCGTGACAACACAACCGCCTTGAATCTGCTGACGACTCGCGCGGGAATTGAAGAAGTCGGCTTTAACCCGAACGCGAGCTATCAGCAAAAGCTCAACTGCGTTCCAGAGGCCCAGGCGTCTCTCTATTACAATCGCGCTGTCGTTTACGACAACCTCAACGATCTTCCGCACGCCATTGCCGACTATACGGCCGATCTCGCCATTCATCCCCATGACGCTGACGCCCACCAAAATCGCGCCTGGGCATGTCTGAAGACGAAGCAGTACGATCTGGGAATCTCGGATTGCGCCGCCAATATCGCCCGGCATCCGAAGCGCGTTGTCGATTATAGTAACCGTGGACAGCTTTACGCCGCGAAAGGCGACACTTCTCACGCGATCGCGGATTTCAATACGGCGATTGCTTTGAAACCGACCGATCCGCAGTATTACGAATTGTTATCCCAGGTCTACATGAAGACGCGGCAGTACGCGAAGGATGAGGCGAATTGGAAGATGGCGACGGAGGTTATGCCGCAGAACTCGCTTTCCTGGGGCAACTACGGATGGGCGCAGTATCAGGCCGGACATCTGCCGGCATCGATCGCCAGCAGCCAGCATGCGGTCCAGATCGATCCGAGCGCCACATTCGCGAAGGCCAATATCGCGCTCTGCTATGCGATCGCGAATCAATGGGATCAGGCGGCGCCGATCTACCGCGACGTGATCGGTCGTCATGACAAAAGCGCGGTGACGGGAGCCTTGGGCGATGTGCGGGATGCTCTCAAAACACATCCGGCTTCGCCGTCGCTGCGCAAGGCGGCGGCGCTTCTGACGGATGCTTAAGCGCCCGCAATCGCGAGGAATGCAGGAAACGCGCGATCCATCGTTGTATTGAGAGTTTCGTACGTATCCCAGTGGACGAGGGGGATTCCCTTATGTGGATGTGCGAACGCTGTCAATCGATTGTCGATGACGAAATGACGTCCTGCCCGCGCTGTGGATCGCCGCCGCTGCCGGCGGCGGCGCGGCCGCTTTCCCAAAATGCTCCGGCGGCGCCAATGTCTCCGGGCGAGTTTGCGCCGAAGTTTGGACGTCCGGTTGGGGCGGACGGCGCGGTGCAGACTTCGCCCGCCGATTCGCCGGCGCCCGTTTATCCTTCGGACGCCGGGCCTCGTCCGCCCATGAGCGCGCCTTCGCCGTCCTCGGCGGAGAAGATGGCGGTGGGCGTTGGTGTTGGCGTTCTTGTGCTGATGTTTTTGGGGCGGCTGCTAAACCCGGTGCGGCTGCTATTTGTCGCGATCGGCGTGGGCGTGATCTTCCTGGGCCATTATCTGGAGCACCGCCGCGATACTTTCCAGGCGCGCGCGATCCATGCGTCCGGGCGTGTCGTACGTCTGGATCAGGGCGGCTCCGGCGGGGATCTCTATTACTATCCAGTCGTCGATTTTGTCACGCGCGAGGGAGCGCCGACACAGTTTCGCGACACGCAGGGGTCTCGGCCGCCGTCAAACCATGTCGGAGATACGGTTGAGATCTATTACAACCCGCTGGCGCCGACGGACGCGCAGATCGATTCCCCGGTTTCCCGCTGGCTGCCGATCGGCATGTATGTGTGCGGAGCGCTGGTGGTTCTGGCGGCGATCGTGGGAAACGTCGCCCGGAACGGCGGGGATTCCGATCTGATGGGATCGTTTTGAGCGGGCGGGAACTTTCCGCCCCGTGTTTCGAAGTATTGCAGTGTGAAGTGAACGCACTTTACTTGAGGATGGAATAACTTTTGCCGACATCGAACTTTACCGATTTCCTCGCCAATATCAGCCTCGTGTGGATCGTCGGGGTCATTACGATCGCGACTGTGCTTCGTGTCGCCCTGGTGCGTCTTCCGTCGCCGGGCGCGCGCTCCACCGCCGAGTTTTTGGAATCCGGGATCATCGCGATCGGCCTGGTCTTTCTGCTGATCCGTCCCTTTTTGATCCAGGCGTTTTTTATCCCGTCCGCCTCCATGGAGCCGACGCTGCTCGGGCAGCAGGGCGCCGGGGATCATATCCTGGTCAACAAGCTCGGCAATCGTCTCCACAAGCCCCAGCGGGAGGACATCACCGTCTTCATCGCGCCGCCGGCGGCGGTGGAGGGCACATCGGAGGCGAGCTCGGGGATGCCGGTCGATTATGTGAAGCGGCTGATCGGCGCGCCGGGCGACCGGATCGAGGCGCATGAGGGTCGAGTTTATATCAACGGCACCGCGTTCAGCCACTCGGATTTGCGTCGGAAATTTCTGGAGGCGGGACTTTTCGGCCAGGAAGCCCAGCAGGAAACGGCGAACGAACCCGGTTATGACTTGCAGGCGAATTATCACCTGCGCTTCACCGACAAGGGCGTAACCGTCAACGGAACGCTCATCCCCGATTCCAAAGTCGCGGAGGTCATGACGAGCCAGCCCAGCTATCCCGTCAAGATCGTTCCCGGCTTCACGATGCGCAACGGCGTGAAGATCGACGAGCCGTTCACCGCCGAGGACCCCGATTACAACCTCAAGCTGTATAACGGGCAGTCGCTCAAGGAAGACAATAACCACTTCCGGCTAAACGGCGTGGCGATTACGCCGGAAGACTACGCGACCTACAATAGTAACCCTCCGGGGACGGTCCCGCCGCATATGTATTATATGATGGGGGACAACCGGAACGACAGCAAGGACAGCACGGAGTGGGGGCCGCTGGACGAGAACCGTATCGTCGGCAAGGCCCAGTGGATCTTCTGGCCGCTCAACCGGATCCGCGCCCTGCATTGATTTGCGTTCGGCCCTTCACAATGATGTGAAGGGCCGGTTCTGTTTTTGAACTTCGAGCCGACGCCATGAACATCGAGAGATATCTGCCCACGGATGCGCTCAGGCCGTTCGTCAAGACGATGATGATCGTCGAGAGCGAAGACGGCATGGATAGCCGGGTTCTTCCGGATACGTCGCTGGTGCTCGCCTTTCGACTCCGGGGGCGGCTGGAGCAGACGGAAGGACAATTGCCCGCTTCCAGCATTTCGGGACTGCGAAAATCGCTGCGTTTGATCGGTTACGCCCGGGACACGGCCGTGCTGTTGGTCAACTTCCGCGAAGGCGGCGCGGGGGCGTTTTTCCGTGAGCCGCTCCATGACTTATTTGGAGCGAACATCCCGCTGGACTGCCTGATTTCCCGCTCGCGAGTGGAGGAAGTCGAGGAATGCCTGACCGCGCTTCCCACAAACCGGCGGAAAATCGCCCTGGTCGAGCGTTTTCTGATCTCCGAAATGAAGATGCGCGAATCGGATCTTCTTGTGCTGGACGCCGTGCGCCGCATTCAGGCCGGCGGCGGCAGCCTGCGGATCCGGGAGCTGGCGTCGGCGCTGCATATCAGCCAGGATCCGCTGGAAAAGCGGTTTCGGCGCGCCGTCGGTGCGTCGCCCAAACAGTTCTCCTCCATCGTGCGCCTGCGCGGCGTCATCGAAGCCCGGCCTTCGGGACGCGGCCTCTCGGAAGCCGCCCACGCCGCCGGTTACTTCGACCAATCCCACTTCATCAAAGACTTCAAGACATTTACCGGACAGTCTCCCCAGGTCTTTTTCGAGGGACCGCCGCCGTGGTAGATCACTGAATTTTTACAAGGCTCGCGCCGTTCATTCCAGGTAATCTCTACTCGTTCGAAGCCGCAATGTTGGAACGAAGAAGAGAGGAAATCACGATGAACGAGTATGTTTTGCTGGTAAGAGTAGACCGCTCCGCGCTGGCGCCCGAGCAGGTTCAGGCGATCCAATCGGGATGGGGGCCGGTGCTGGAAAAGTGGGTGGCGCGCGGCCAATACGTGACGAGCAATCTTATTGTGGGCGATGGGTACGTGCTTTCCGGGCCAGACCGGGAAACGACCCAGGGCGTCGTTTCCGGCAACGGCGGCGCCGTCGTCAGCACGATCACGCTCCTGGCGGAGACGATCGAAGAGGCGATTGAGCTCGCCAAGGTCTGCCCGCCCCTCAACTTCGGCGGATCGGTGGAAGTGCGATTGCGCCAGCCTCCCGTCGTCATTCCGGGGAATTGATCCGGTCGCCCTCCGGAAAGAAAATACTCGATCAGGACGGCCGATCGGCAAAACTGCCGGTCGGCCATTTCATTTTGTTCAGCATTGCTCTTTTTGCGCCCATTTCGCAGTATAATTTCTGCATAGGCGCCGAAGCCCCCCATCGTCCACAACGCAGTACGAACCACGCAGACTACTGATTTCACATTAAGACAGGACCCGATCAAATGCATCGCACTCATGAGCCTGGGCAGGAAGCCCCGCCCGCGAGCCGGAACGGCGCGCACCCGAACCACGAAGGCATTTCCGCGCGTCGCCAGGAACGCATCGATTATATCACCCTGAAGCTGCAAGTGGCTGGGGAGCGCAGCGGCGCCGTCGGCGTGCCGCGCGAAGTCGTGGCGCACCTGCGCGAGCGCGTGCGCTTGTCGTATGGCGAACAGTCGCCGCTTACCGCGCGCGTCCAGAAGTTTCTGGATCGATATCTGTCCGATCTGGAGCTCAAGCGCCCGATCACTCTGCCGGGACTGGGCGAGAAATTCGTCCTGGACCGCAGCGGCATGGCGTCCGAACTGTCCCTGCCGGAGCGGGGCGATCTGTTTGAAAGCAATATCGTCAGCTCCTATCGACTGCTGAACGATCAGGGCGCGCTGCACAATCCCAAGAGCGACCGGCGGACCACCCAGGGCGTATTCCATGTCGCCGAGGGCGGCCTGCCGATTCCTGAGGACAAGAGCGCCGTGCCGAAGGAGACGTTCGTGCGCCTGCTGGCCTCAGCCCTGAACCCGCCGAGCGACCTGCTGCGCCTGCCGTTCACGGCGGATGACGTCGTGGGCGTCGAGACCTTCGTTTCGCTCATGCTTCGCCCGATTGTCGCGCCCTCCGTTCCCGGCGTCTCGCCGGAGCGGAAGATGGAGGTCATGTTCCTCGCTCCCGGAAACCTGACGAGCAATCTGGACTTCGTCGAGCGGATCTTCGGCAATGCGGGCGATCCGCACCTGCCGGAAAACGACGCCGGCCTGGACATCGAGCATTGGACCGGGCACACGGGCTATATCATCCTGGCCCCGCACTTGCCGACCCTGACCAAGAAGTCTCTGGGGCTGCCGCACGTTTCCGAAGCGACCGACCGCCAGAAGCGCGATCGGATGTGCTGGGAGAACGAGGAAGACCGCTACAACAACGGCGACGCTTTTAAGGTCACGGCGCGCGACGCCGAAGGCGTGATGCTGACCGTCATTGCGGACAATTACTACGGCTACTGCAAAAAAGAGGTCAAGACCCAGATCTCGTTCGCGGCGAACCTGCTCGGCATGGTCGAGGAGGAGCACGCGGGCGGCGCGATCGTCTATCCGCAGTACGATCTCGGCCGCACCTTCCGCGTTTCCACGCACCTTCCGCGCACCGAGCATTCCTATGACGACGTCGTAGAGCTTTACGGCGAGACGATCGATGTCTATCCCCAGGGCTACGCCATCGACCGCGAGTACTCCGATCTGATCTATGTCCCCGAGGATGTCACGATCGACCTGGACAGCCAGACCGTGCGCTGGGAGAGCGCCGGCGCGCCGCAGTCGCTGCCGCTGGATCCCAAGAAGACCTATATGGTGCCGTCGGGCTTCAAAGTCCGTCTGGAGAAAGATTCGGATTCGGGCCAGTGGCGTTTGATCGGCGCGTCTTCGGAAGGCACGTTCTGCCACAAGCCGAGCACCGTTTCGGGCGGCGGCAAGTCCGAAATCTCGAAATCGATCTCCGACGCCATCGTGCACGGCCCGCTCTTTATCGCGGACTTCGAAAAGGATATGGACGCCGTCGCGGAGCTGCTCGCGCGCTCCTACGGCGACCGGTTCCGCAGCGGTCCCGAGGCGAACAGCCGTCCCATCCTGAGCCCCGAGCGCTCGCTTGGCTCGGTCATCAAGCTGTTCACGCGCTCCCGCCGGCTCTACACCGACGAGTATAACGCGTGGCTGGACACGATCCCGTATCCGATCAAGCGGCTCGTGTACGCCGTGAAGCGGCTTTATCAGCCGGAGATGGGCGACAACTGGCGCGAGCACTTCAGCGTCGATGTCGTCAACGGCAGCCCCGGCAATGAGCTGCGCTTCCACGATGAGAAGCTGGTGATCCACTCCATGCGGGTCGGCTTCACCGAGGACGGCAAGTGGCGCATGTTCACCCTGCGCTCGGACTTCGTTCCCGCCGCCAAGCTTCAGCAGGAAGATGATATCTCGGCGTCGATCGTCGTTCCGTCGGCGCGTCTCGCGGGGCTGAACCCCAAATACGCCGGCCAGACCAGCTACAAGCTTATCCAGAACGCCGAGCGGCGCTTCTTCCAGCGGCCCGACGACGCCATCCATCGCGGCTATGATAAGTTCACCGAGGCGCACTTCGCGCAGCCGGACAACTTCTTCTCGAACTTCGCGCCGCTGACCGGAGCGGAAGCCTCCGCGATGCTCGCCGCGCCGATCACGTTCGCTCAGTTCACGCCGCCGATGCAGGCGGTGATCGAGCAGGCGGCCGGCAAAAGCGGCTACTTTGTTTCGTCGGCGAACCCGCGTATCGTGGACGGCAAACCGACCAAGAACCCGCGTTATTTGCAGATGCGGCCGGATCTGATCGATCAGTGGCCGGTCTATCTCTCGGCGCGCGGCGCGCGCCTGCATCGCAAGCTTCCGGTGGAGAACCCGGTGCATACGCCGGTCAACGCCGTGCTGCCCGGCCGCCGTCTGAATCCGCCGGACGCCGTCGCCGGGATCCGCTCGCTGTCGGTGTACAACCCGATCCATTACCAGGAGACGCCGGAGCTGTTCATGGAGCTGATCAGCAGTCTGACCGGCAAGTCGCCGTCCACCACTGGCGCCGGGTCCGAGGGCGCGCTGACCAAGGGGCCGTTCAACGCCCTGCCGCCGATCATCGACCTGAACAACGCGTTCGTGTCCCATGTGCTGACCGGCGTGGAGTGCTTCGTCACCGCCGCCGGATATGTCGGGCCGCACTACCGGGTGGACCACGATGTCAGCCTGCTCATCCCCGAGGTCTGGTCGCGGATGGATGTCGCCGAGCGCGATCCCAAGTACCTGATCGAGAACAACTTCCTGGAGAAGTGCGACGACTTTGAGTACGAAGGCCGCACGGTCCAAGCGAGCCGTTTGGGATATCGCATTACCGCGCACTTCGCGCGCACGTTCTTTGGGATCGTGTTCGACAATCCCAACAACGTCTTCACGCCCGAGATGCTGCGTCCCGAGACTCAGGACCTTGCGTCGGTCGTGGACGGTGTCGATAACATTGTCGAGACGCAGAAGCTGATTGCCGAGAACTACTTCGCCGACGGCAGTGTGGAGCACGCTTGCCCGCCGCTCAAGGCGCTGCTGCACATCATGCGCGACGGCGAGTACGAAGGCCGCACCGTGCAGGATCCCACGATCCGCGCGATGTTCACCCGGGACAGTCTCCTGCGCAGCAACTGGTACCACGAGCGCCTCCTGGCGCAGCAGGCGAAGGACGCGCGCCTCTGGGAGAGCCACTTGGGCGCCCTGCAAACCTTCCTCGACCAGGCGAACCCGCTCGACGCCGCTCTCAGCAGCGCGACTGCCGCCCGCCTCGAAGACGCCACGGCGACCCTGGCGCTCATTGAGAGCACCCAGTACCTGGAAGACCTGCGCGGCTCCCTCGGCGTCGACCCCTTCGTACGCGCGACGGGGTAACGACGGACAACGCAAAGCAGAAGCAGCCCACAGACGCAAGTTTGTGGGCTGCTTTTTGTTGCATCTTACGCCTGCCGAAGCGTATAATGAAGAGATATTCCGAATTCTTGCGCTTAGCGCAAGTGGCTGGCGAATGAATTCGCGCCTATAAAACGGTCGTCCGCCTTCGCGGACTTCGGAGCCTACGGCACATCAATTATGCCTTCGGCATATAACAAATGCCTGCGGCGCTTGGTCTGAACCCGCGAAGGCGGGTGACCGTACTTTTAGCCGCGAATTCATTCGCCAGGCTGAACACGCTTTAGTCTAACGGCGTAATCTTCAATGGAAATAACCCTTACGACCCCCGCGCTTCTCTTTCCCGCAATTTCTTTGCTCCTGCTTGCCTACACGAATCGGTTTCTTGCCCTGTCGGCGCTGGTGCGCGAGCTTTATGCGCGGCATAAGGCCGATCCGAAGAATCATTTATTGCGCGGGCAGATCGAGAATCTGCGCTATCGGGTGATTTTGATTCGCAATATGCAGGCGTTTGGGACGTGCAGTTTGCTGCTATGTGTCGTCTGCATGTTCGTTCTGTTTGCGGGATGGGTGATGCTGGGGAAGGTGATCTTTGGCGTGAGCCTGGTGCTGATGATTGTGTCGCTCAGCATGTCCGTGCGGGAGATCCAGGTGTCCGTCAACGCGCTGAAGCTTCAGCTGAGCGATATGGAGCATGATGAGACCTGAGGCGCGGGCGAATGCGTCGGCTGAGTCGTTAGCGCTTGATTCATGCGCTTTGCGCAAGCGGCTGGCTATTTACACCACGCGGGCGAGGAGCAGGCAGGCGTCGTCGCGCAGGACGCCGAGGGAGTAGTCCGTGGCTTCGGAGACGAGGTTGGCGGCGAGCTGGGAAAGGGATTTTGTTTGGGAGCGCGTTTCCAGCAGGCGTTTGAGGCCGTCGGTCCCGAGCATCTCCCTCCGGTTAGGGCCGGCTTCGGAGAGACCGTCGGTGTAAGCCATGAAGATATCGCCGGGGAATAAGAGCGCGTCGCGCTCGGTGTAATGCATCGTGTCGTCGACGCCCAGCGGCGTGCCGAGGGTTTTGAGTTCTTCGACATCGCCGGTGGCCGCGCGGTAGATCAGGGCCGGCTCATGGCCGCAGGACGTGTAGACCATGCGCCGCGCGGCGGCGTCGTAGACGCCGGCGAAGAGGGTGACGAAGCCGGTGAGCAGATCGTGCGCCGCGAGGATGGCGTTGAGCGTGGTCGTCGCCTGACCCACGGATGGGTTTTGGTAAAGGACGCTGCGGAGCATATTACGGACGACGGACACCTGCGCCGCCGCCGCGAGCCCCTTGCCGGAGACATCGCCGATCACGAAGGCGTACGATTGTTTGTCCAGCGCGAAGACGTCGAAGAAGTCGCCGCCAATGCTCGCTTCATGCAGGGCGGCCCGCATGAACGAAGCGACGTCGAGACCGGGGACGTGCTCCGGGGTCGCCGGCTGAAGCGCTTCCTGGAGAATGGTCGCGATCGTCCGCTCGCGTCGCTGGGACCGCGCGGCTTCCAGCGCCGCCTGCGTCTGGGCGGCGACCGTCTCCACCAGCATCACTTCGTGCTGCGACCAGCTGCGGGGCTTCTCCAGCATCGCGACGACGAGCGCGCTTTGCAGCACGCCGGGGGAGAGAGGAACACGGATGAGCGCGCGCAGCAGATTCGGCTTTCCTGTCGGCGGCTCCGACGGCTTCTGCGTGTCGCTCAAGACCTGTGTCTCTGCAAGCTTCTCGATGGATTGCTGGCTGACGAAGTAGTCGGACATTCGATATTCGCCGAGCACGGTGGAGACATGCTCCCGCCGCCACTCGCATTCGATGTTGCTCACGTCACGCTCGATGTCGTAAGTGACGTAATAGCAGTAGTCGACGTCCAGCGCTTCGGCGAGCGCCGTCACCGCGATCGTTTTGATCGCCGACGGATCCAGGGTTTCCCGGACGGCCTGTCCGATGCGATTGACGAGTGTCTCGCGCTCGTACGCCTGCGCGAGCGCGGCCTCGCTTTGCTTTCGGTCGTCAATGTTCTGAAGGATGCCTTCGACGCGCACCGGCTGGCCGGCTGCGTCAAAATAGGCGCGTCCCTTGGACAGCAGCCAGTGAACGGCGCCGTCGGGCCAGATCACCCGATACTCCACATTGATGTCCGTGTGCTGTGTCATCGCCCGGACCACGGCCTGGTCCGTGGGATCGCGGTCATCGGGGTGCACGCAGGTGAGGAAGTAATCGTAGGTCACTTCGGCGTCCGGGGGCGCGCCGATCATCGCCCGGCACGCATCCGACCACATCAAGTTGTCCGCCGCGAGGTCCCAGTGCCAGGTGCCCGTTCCGGCGCCTTCCAGGGCGAAGCGCAGGCGCGCCTCGCTCTGCGCGAGCTCCTCCTCGATCCGGTGGCGCTCCGCGCGGTTCCTTGCCTCGCTCAGCGCCCGGTCCACGGCGGGACGCAGGCGGTCCAGCCGGTGCTTCAGCACGTAATCGGTCGCGCCCCGTGTCAGGCTGTTGATGGCGTGATCTTCGCCAAGCGCGCCGGAGATCAGGATGAAGGGCGTCTCCAGGCGGCGGTCCCGCGTTTCCTGCAGGGCGGAAACGCCGTCGAATGAGGGAAGAGAGTAATCCGCGAGGATGATGTCGTACTTCGCCGCCTCCAAAGCCGTCAGGAAGCCGTCACGCGTGTCGACGCGCGTCACGCGGCACTGGTAATCGCCTTCTTCCAAAGCGGCGAGAATCAGTTCCGCGTCCAGCGGCTCATCTTCCAGATGGAGTACGGTCAGCTGCGGCATGAGAGCTTTCGTGATCGGTCCGCGACCTTAGCTTCGCACGGCGCCGGGCGGCGGTTCGTTGATGACGGCCCAGAACAGTCCGAGTTTCTTGAGCGCGCCGACAAAGTCCGTGAAGTCGACGGGCTTGACGACGTAGGCGTTGACGCCCATATCGTAGCTCGCCACGAGGTCGACTTCCTCGCGGGAGCTGGTCAGCATAACGACCGGGATCGACTTCATCGCCGGATCGCTCTTGAGCTTCTTGAGCACTTCAAGGCCATCGACCTTGGGCAGCTTGAGATCGAGCAGCACGACCGCCGGGTGCCCCTCGGCGCGCATCTTGTAGACGCCGCGCCGGTAGAGGTAATCAAGGGCTTCTTCGCCGTCGCGCGCCACCACCACTTCGTTCGCCAGATGGTTCTCCTCCAGCGCGGCGAAGGTCAATTCAATATCGTTCGCATTGTCTTCCACGAGAAGGATGCGCTTCAGTTCCGCCATCGTTAATTCTCCTTGACCGTATTCGGGAGTGAAAATGAGAAGGTCGCGCCCTCGCCGAGCCGCCCCTCCGCCCAGGCCCGCCCGCCGTGCCGGCTGACGATGCGCCGGATCTGCGCCAGGCCGATGCCCGTTCCCTCGAACTCTTCCTTGCCGTGCAGGCGCTGGAACACGCCGAACAGCTTATCGACATAACGCATATCGAAGCCCACGCCATTGTCGGCGATATGAAAGATCGTCTCCGCCGGCGTCGTCTCGCCCCGGATCTCGATCACGGCGCGCTCGCGCGTTTTGGAATACTTGATGGCGTTGCCGATCAGGTTCTGCCAAACCAGGCGCAGCATGGCGGGATCGCCGGTCACCGGCGGCAGCGGCGCGATCTTCCATTCGATGTCGCGTCCTTCGGTCTCGATCTCCATTTGACGGCGCACATCCTCAACGATTTGTTCCATGTTCGCCGCCGAAAAACGCATCTCGGCGCGGCCCATGCGCGAAAATGTCAGCAGATCGTCCACGAGGTTGCCCGCGTGCGCCGCCGATTCTCGAATCGTCTTGATATAGCGCTGCGAGCTGGCGTCCAGCTGATCCGCCGATTTCTTTTGCAGCAGGTCCGCGAAGCCGCTGATGTGCCGGAGCGGCGCGCGCAGATCGTGCGAAACGGAGTAGGAGAACGCCTCCAGTTCTTTGTTCGCTTCCTGAAGGAGCGCGGTCCGCTCCTCCACGCGCTGCTCCAGCTCGGCGTTGGCCGCCCGCACTTCCCGTTCGGCGCTTCGTCGTTCGGCGAGATATTTGTTGACGTACCCCGTGGCGACCGCGACCAGCATCAGCGCGATGCAAAACCCGCCGCCGACCCACAGCAGCGCGCGCTCCCCAGCAATCTCCGCGCTCCGGGTCCGCGCTCCCAATTGGCTGCGCTCCTCGGAGAGCATCTCGCGCGTCGTCGCGCGGATCTGGTCCATCAGGTCCTTGCCGCGATTGCTGCGCACTTCCGCCAGCGCGGCGGCGGAGTTTGAGGATTGCTGCAATTCGATCGTTTGCCGCAGCTCCGCCAGTTTCTCTGCGCTGAGCGTTTCCAGCGTCTCCAGCCGGCGCTCCTGGGCGGCGTCGCCCTTCACGAGCAGCCGCAGCTGCTCGATATGCTGCTGAAGCGAGGCCGTTCCGGATTGATAGGGGGCGAGATACTGTGGGTCGTTGGTCAGCAAAAATCCGCGCTGCCCGGTTTCGGCGTCCTTGAGGTCCGACAGGACAGAGCGGGTCGTGTCCACCACCGCGAAGCTATGGTTGATATCACGGTCGTTCGCCAGGAAGCGCTGGGTGGAGGTGTAGGAGAGGAGTCCGATCATCGCCAAAACCACCAGGGTCAGCGCCAGGCTGACCGTTGCGGCTTTGTCTGAGGCTTGGCGTAGTGGCGTGGTGTCGGAACTCATAAAGGATATGCGCGGGACCGACGGTCTTTCCCGGCCATTATCCCGTTAGCATACCCGGAAAGCCGATGGCCCGGCAAGCATTTCCTGAGTATTCGCCCGGAAGTTTCTTGTGGCGTGCGTATCCGCATGCGCCGGCGAAATCTATATCGATTGTTTCTATGCTTGTCTGCTTAAAATCACCGGCAGACAGAGGAGATAGAGCGCTGCTCCTCCCATCCAGACCAGCCCGGGAAACGTGGCGCGCGATGCGAAATAGACCGTGCTGATCAGCAGCGGTCCGACGATTGAGGCAAGGCTTGTCATGCTGCTCAGTACTCCCTGTAAGCGTCCCTGATGATCATCTCCCACTTGCCCTGAGAGCAGGGACTGCAAGGACGGCGCGCCAATCCCTCCCAGGCAGAACAGCGGCAGCAGCAGAAAGGCCATCCAGCCCTGAGTCGCGAGCGCGATCAGCACATACGCCGTGCTGTCCGCGGCGATGCCGATCAGAAGCGCCTTACGCTCACCCCAGCGTTCGGCGGCAGAGCCCGAGATAAACGCCTGGACAAGCGTGTGAAATAGTCCAAAGCCGGCCAGCGAAAGGCCGATTGTCAGCGAATTCCAGGCAAATCTGTCCACGCCATACAGCACCCAGATCGTCCCTCCGACTTCGCCCACAAGCCCGAACACGACATACGCTCCCAGAAGCGGCAGCAGAGCCGGAAAGGTAAACGCCCAGCGCAGCGGCGTCAGCGGATTGAACGCTCCCGATGCGCCCGCGCCGCTATCGGCCTGCCGGGATTCGCGCAGCACGAACAGCGCCAGCAATAGATTGAGACCGTTGAGGCCCGCCGCCGCTAAAAATGGCGCTCGAACCCAGATCTCTCCCAGCAGACCGCCGATCACCGGCCCGGCGATAAAGCCCAAGCCGAAACATGCCGATAATTGGCCGAAGCGCCTTGTCCGCTGATCTTCGGGCGTAATGTCCGTGACATAAGCCGACGCCACCGCCATGCTTGCGCCCGTAATTCCGGAGATCGCTCGACCGAGAAATAATAGCGGCAGAGACGGCGCCAGCGCCATAAACAGATAGTCGATGAATGCGCCCGACAGCGACAGCAGCAGCACCGGTCGTCTGCCCACGCGGTCGCTCAAGGCGCCCAGGATCGGCGAGAAGATAAACTGCATCAGCGCATACATGGAGAGAAAAGCCCCAAAGCGCCAGCCAAGCTGACTTGTATGCCCGACATCACGCAGGAGTCTCGGAATAATCGGCATCGTCAAACCGATCCCCATCGCATCCAGCGTCACCGTCGCCAGCACTGCCGCCAACGCCTTTTTCATCACAAAACCCTTTTTCGCACATCGTCCGCGCGCACATCGTAAACGCGCTCCCAAGGCGTCATCAATCGATCCCGCCGCTCGGCGACCGCGTTTCCGCTTTGCTCGTGGACAAAATCCGTAATATCCTCGATCCCAACGACCCAGTCGTCCACATAACGCGCCAGTGTGTCTCCCCGCAAGCCCAGCTGCACCGCCCGCCGCTCCAGCTTTTCGCCCATCGGTCCATGGTCTGGATCCCACTGCATCACCACATCCGAATCCCGAGACGCCGTCCGCCACTGCTCCTCATTCTCGTAAACCCCCTCCACATAAGCCGAGTGCACAGCATGCGCCAGGATCTCCTCAAACCCCTCCCGAGTCAGTCGAATCGCCAGCACCCGCTCCTGCCTCTCCTTCGTCGCCCACCCACAGCGATACATCATCCAAAGAAAATTCGGCTTGATCCAGGTCATCCGGTCCCGTTTAAACCCGCCGCCCAGCCGTCCCCGCGCCGCCGCATAACGCGCGATCGACGGCGTGTACGCCTGATAAACAACGATCGAATCCTCGTCGTACTGCGCCATGATATGGCGCCCGGAAGCGGGCCACGCGCCCGCCTGTTCTCGATAGGGTTTGGTGATTAATGGCATATCGTTCTTTATCGTCATGCGGCGGGCGATTGCTCAGCGGTGAGGCGTTTCTCGATAGTGGCGGGAGTGAATTGTGCTCGGCCAGGTACACTTATTCAAGCGCAAAAGCTTAAGTTTGCGAAGTAGAGCAGGCGAAACCGGCTGCCGGTCACGCGTCTGGTGATTCATCTCTTAATAGGAACAACCATGGAGCTTCGCGCAATTTTGACGCCGCCACTGTTCTACGAAGATCAGGCTCGGCGTCTGATCGGTCTCGCGGACGAAATTATCGCTCATCTCAGCGCTGGGAGAAACCCGGACAAACTCATTGAGACGTTCAATGAGCTGTCGGCGGGCAGCTACGGGGAGCGCGATTTTCATGGCGTCGCCGAGGGTGAGGGCGTGAGGGAATTCATTCGTGAGGTCCTTACGCCGGGCGCGCCATGGGTGATGGATATCTCCCGCGAAGAATATTTGGAGATCATACGCCGCATCGCCAGCGCGGATTACGATGATGCTCAGACGCTGTACTGGCTGGACCTGCTGAATCGCAACCTGTCGCACCCCGCGATTTCTGATGTCATCTTCCGAGAAGGCAATACGACCGAAGAGGCGCTGGATAAGATGCAGACGCACAAGCCGATTGCGCTCTGAAGTTCTTGCGGCGACCATGCTTGACATCTGAACGGTCACATGCTAAACTTTTTTGGTTACTGAGGTCAGTAGTATCAACCACGGCGCCAAGCACGACAAATGACGGCTGAACTGTTTGTTGTAAAACAATCATGCTCCGAAAGGTTTTTATGATGATCCATCCCAAGCGCTTCGGCGCTGCGCTCGCCCTGACGGCGGGCGCGTTTTTGTGCGCCCTTCATCCCGCGCACGCCCAAACCACGGTCTTCAGCTCCTTTGGACCGGGAAACACGTTTAATGCGGGCGCCGGCTTTTATGAGTCGGTCAACGACAGTCAAGGCGCGGAATTTACGGTTTCCACGTCGGGGCAGCTCGCTTCCGTGACGGTCGCCGTCAGTAACATCTCCGGGACGAACGGCGCCCATTTCTATCTTACCGACAGCGCCGCCAATCTTGGGAATACGGGCGCCGCCCTGGAGAGCTTTACGTTTACCCATTTGACTCCTCTGGGGACGTCCTTTACTCCGCTCGTCAGCCTTTCCAGCCAGCATCCATTTCTGACCACGGGCCAAACCTATTACCTTTACGAATACGAAACCGGCGATTCCGTGAACGCGTTCGATCTCAATACCGCCGGGGTGAGCGGAACCTCCTGGAGCAGTATCGATGGGGGCGCTTATACGTCCGGCACAGGGAGCGACTTTCCCGCCTTCAGTGTCCAGATCGCCGCCGCTGCTGTTCCGGAGCCGTCCACGCTCGCCGTGCTGGCCGTCGCCGGCCTGGGACTCGGACTGCTGATGTTCAAGAGCCGCACGCGCAAGACCGCGTGACCGCTCGGCGTACTGAGATGGGGCGCAGGCATCACGCCTGCGCCCATTTTTTGTCTGGAGCGTGGCTCGAAAACAGGCATACAAGAGCAAGGCGCGATTGCAACAAAGATACGCCGCGTGTGTCTCGAACTCGTGAGCGGCGACGGATGCAGGCGCTTTAACGCACGAAGTAATGCCAGGTGTATTTCAAATCCAGGCACTGCTTGGGCGTCATCTTCACCGTCCAGCTGGCTTTGCCAATTCCATTGAAGTGATTCCACCATTCCTGGCTGCTGATCGGCGGCGCGTCTTCGCTGTCGAGGGTGCTGAGTTGTTCGACTTTGCCGGGAGCGCTCGCCGTATCCAGCATGCCGAGCACCTGCCTTGTGACCTCCAGGTTGATCTCCTGATTTTCGTAGTTGGTGATGGTCAGCATGCCGGCGATGTCCACGCGGTCGTAGCTGACGCCCGCCCAGGTCGCGGCGTTGGCTGTGCGCTTGGCTTCCTTGCTGTTTTTGAAGACTTTGACGTTGATCGCCGGCGTCAGCGGCAGGTCGGTCGTTCCGCCGATAGCGGCGTAGGACATGAGGCCCTGCGCGATCAGGCGTCCATCGCGCAGCACCAGCGCGGGCGCGGTGGTGAGCGGCGCGTTGTTGCTGTTGACGAGGCGGATCTTGTGCATGACCGGAGAGGCGTCCACCAGTTTCGGCTCATTATTATTTCCGTAGTTGTTGAAGCCGTAGTTGCTGTTGAGGTAGGGGCGCACCTCCAGCGGCGGAACGGCGGGGAGATCGAGTGTGTAAACGTCGGAGTAGGGGATGGTGTAATCGCTGATCGGGACGACCATGCGCTCGCCCTTTTTCAGCGTGATATGCGAGACGGTGAAGACAAAGAGGTCTTCATTCCCCGCCGCGCCCGTGACGGCGGGACCCGACGGCTCCGCCTGGCTTGCGTCTGAGACAGCGCGATAGGCGCTCTGTGAGGCGAGAGCATTGGAGAACGCGTAGCCCATACGCGCGCCGCCGCTTGGACTGAAGAGGGGCGAGAGCTTGGCGGCGGTATCCTGAAGGGCGATGGGATCGACGCTGCCGGCCATCGCAAAGGTGGGCGCGCCGATGACGAGGTTGACGGTGACGTCGTTCAAGTCGATCATCTCGTTCGCGAGCGTCGCTTCCAGCTGGACATGCGCGCGCCCCTTGCCGTCCAGATCGATCTTGTAACTGGGCAGCCACCGGATACCTTTCTCCAGGTAAACCATGCCGACCTGCGCTTTATCCGCGTGGCCGCCGCTCCAGCTGAGATGCATCGTGAGACTGCGCCGCTCGATGTCGTCGCTCACTTCCGGATGAAAATCGCCTTTGAACGACACGCTCTGGATCCGATCGATCGGAAACGCCAGCGTTCCTCCGGCGGCCTGCTTCAACAGGACGATCGACGGCGTTAAGGGCGGGGGAAGAATACGCTCACCGGAGATATTGTCGCTCATCGGCTCTGGCCGTGGGGCGTGGGGGATGCCGATCACGACGGCGTCGAACGTGTTATTGCTCGTGTCGGTGATCTGGACGCTCGCGCCGGGGTTGGCGTCGAGCATCTCCCGAATCGTCGTGGCTGTGCGCGCCGTCGTGGCGGGGCGCTCGCTGGCGACCACCGAAGTCAGCTTGACGTGCGTGTCGCCGGAGTAGGGCCAGAACGTTCCCAGCACCGGGATGGGAAGCTCGTCGAGCGCCACGTTGCCGGCTACGTCCGTCGCCGCCGATCCCTCGCGCAGCAAAAACGCATGCCCGTCTTTGAAGACGGTGATTTCCCGAACGGGAAGTTTCGTGAGCGGTGTCGCCTCCGGAGCCGCCGCGAGGCTGGGCGCGCAGAGGACGGCGCAGAGTGTCAGGCATTGCAGGAATGAGTGCTTGATCATGGGTTTCTCTCCTGAAAATCGTCTCCGCCGGGGCGTCGGCGAAGACGGCTGTTGGCGTCTCTGACCCTTGCGCCGCTTTGTTCCTTCATGAAACGCCTGCAAGGCCGCGTCCGGCGGGAAACATGCTTCTTCGCCGTGTAAGGTATCATCCATATGATATGCGCTTCGGGCGCAGCAACACTGGATTGCTGGAGAGTGTTATGACCATCCGATATTTGCTGCTTGCAATCTGTCTTGTGCTTGCCCCGGTCTCGATCCGCGCGGATGCGGGCGACGGGTCGCCGCCCGCCAGCGCCCAGGCGGCCGCTGAAGAGAAGTTCCAGGCCGGAGTCGCGCTTCAAAAGCAGGGAATGTCCTCGCAGGCGATCTCGCTGTTTCAGGACGCCATCACCCTGGCGCCGGATATGGCGGAGGCGCATGCGAGCCTGGGCCAGGCGCTCGCCGACGCGGGAAGCCCCACCCAGGCCGAAACCGAGCTGCGCACGGCGATCCGCCTGAACCCCGGCGATGGAGAATACCACCGCGCGCTCGGCGCCGTTCTTATCGACTCCGGACATCTGCCGGAAGCGATCGATGAGCTCAAGCTGGCCGCCCACGCCCTGCCCAAAGACGGGGCCGCGCGCGCCGGACTTGGCCGCGCGCTGGCGCGCCAGGGCGATTACGACGGCGCCACGATCCAACTGCGCGAAGCCATCAAACTGGACCCGAAGAACGCCGACGCCCATTTCGATCTCGGCAACGTCTATAGCGCCCAGGAATACTACGAAGAAGCGATGACGGAGTACCGCGCCGCGCTCAAACTCAAGCCTTCGAATATTATCATCCGGGACACCATTGGCAACGTGCTCGCCCTGCAAGGCGAATACCACGAAGCCATCGCCATCCACCGCCAGACCGTCAAAGCCGCGCCCGACTACGCCGCCGGCCACTACCACCTCGGCAGCACCCTGCTCTGCGTCTGGCGCGTCCAGGAAGCCATCCCCGAACTGCGCGCCGCCCTCCGCCTCGACCCCGACCTCCTGCGCGCCCGCCTCAATCTCGGCCAGGCGCTCTACTTGCTCGGCAAGAAAAAAGACGCCCGCGCCGAATGGACAACCGTCGCGGCGCAGGGGACGGGACAAATTAAAGACCAAGCGGAGACTTTTTTGAAAGAAAAGAAGTAAAACACGAATTCCGCGATATGATAATGAATATGCATCGCGAGATAACAGCGCCATGAAGATACAAATCAAATCGCTACGCGCCGTCAACATCGGCCCGCTCAAAGACGTCACCCTGGACTTCACCGATTCCAGCGGCGCCCCCCGCCAAAACACCCTCCTTGGCGGCGCCAATGGCAACGGCAAAACCACGGTGCTGGAGTTGATTTTTGGTCTGGCGGAAAGTCTGGATCCAGCTGTGACCTATAAGAACGCTACTCTTCTAAAACGCGTTCGGGATACAGCTGATCAGTACGCACAGCTTGATTTGGTTATTGACGGCGAGCCGTTTAGTGTGTTTTATGGGGAAAAGCCTTATGACGCACAGTTGCCTTTGCAGTATATTGGTGAAGAGACTGAAGGGCATCTTTGGCTAAAAGATAATCCTCATACTCGCTATGGGGATAGTGAGCAAGGAAATAACTTAGATAGTCTGAATCGATATTTCTATTTGCGACAAGAAATAGAACGATCCAATAATAAGCTGTTAACATTTGCCCGTGGAGAAAGAACAAAGGCGGCGGGAGTGTTGAATCTGCCAACATTTCTCTATTTTCCCCATAGTCGCCAACTGATACCGAGCCAAGGCGAAAATGTTCAGCGCGAAGAGACACATTTTGAATGGGCTCATCGTTATGAAACGATTGCGACATTTTCAGGATCACTTAGTAGCTATTTAATTTGGCTGGAATATGCGGAGCCGGAAGAGTTTCGTATGGTCGCAGATTTTCTCAGCGAACAATTTCAAGGGAAGCTCTTTGGGGTTAATCGAAGAGAGTTGAAGGCGATTGTCACTTTGAGTAGCGGCCAAGTCCATAATGTCGAAGATTTGAGTTCTGGTGAGCAGAATTTACTCATATTACTCTTGGAGCTTCGTCGTCGCCTTTTGCCGGACAGTATTGTGATGATAGACGAAATTGAGAATAGCCTACACCCTGCATTTCAATACAAGATTGGTTTGGCGTTGAAGAAGTTGCAGGAAGAAATTCCGTTCCAATTGATCGTAACTTCTCATGCGCCCGCGTTCTTGGAAATCATTGGGGCGGAAAATACGTTATTACTACCTGACCCGCAAATTTATGACACGGATCATCAAGCCGCAGCCTGAAACTGCTCCTGACATATATGAAACCGGTAACCGGATTGTTGTTCTGGTGGAGGGCAAAGATGATGTTACCGTTTTCAAGAAACTGTTCTTTGATCGTCTCTCGGAAATTGCGTTCCGGGCAGTCGGCGGTGATAAGAACCTGGAAGGCGAGATCGAACTGCTACGGGGTGAGAAGCTGCCTGGCAAAGTGTTTGGTATTCGAGACCGAGACTTTCGCAGCGATGAAGAGGTAAAGGCATCTCTGGACGAACCGGATTCGATACTCTTTACGTTGGGTAGATACTGCATCGAGAATTATCTGCTGGAGCCGAGGGCGGTTTTGCAGGTGCTGGACGATGTATTGAATGAGAGTTGTCCGTGGTCTTCCGTGGAAGAAACCGATGCGTTCTTGTTACAGCTTTGCTCGGAGTTGTGCCTGATGATGGCGGCGAATTGGGTTTTGCGTGAGGCTGGTCTCTATGCCCGCAGCTTCACCCTTGGCGATCAGGCGAGCGAGAAGGAAGTCATTGTTGAGCGAACAGCACGGCATCTCGGGAAGTTGAGACCTGAAACTCGGATAGCAATCGAAGAGAAAGAATCGAGTATTTTGGAGCGGCTGCATTCGATCGATACAGCCTACACGCGCATCAATGGAAAGCATTTGCTGCATCGTCTCCACCTCGGCGCCATGGAAATCGGTTTGGGCGTCCAGAAAACGTCGTTTTTTAACCTGCTGCTCGCACAGATCAAGCAGCAAAATCTCATCCACGCGGATTTGCGCGAAATTGTCGAGCAAAAAATATTAGCTGGGAGTTGAAGGCGGCAAACGTTGCATATGTCAAAGAGTGTATAGAACTCGCTCATTTAGGACTGTGCATGCCGGTGATTATGATAGGGCCAAATGGTGAAGAGCTGATGGAACCGACAATAGCGCCCTGCGTGGCGCGGCGGTCGGCGGGATCCGAGGACATCGACGCCGCTCTGGCGATGCGATGTCGCGACGGAGACATGTCCGCCTTCGGAGAGCTTGTCAGCCGGCATGAAAAGCGGATCTACGCTTTGGTGTCGCGCATCCTTGGCGCGACGGCCTCGGCTGACGATGTGGACGATACGGTGCAGGACGTCTTCGTGCAGGCGTGGCGGGCATTGCCGCGCTTTCGCGGCGATTCGAAATTCTCCACCTGGCTCTATCGGATCGCGACAAATATGGCGATCAAACAGTGGCACCGTCGCAAGCGGCTGCGGCTGACGGTCGCCGACGAAGAACTTCCAGAGAACTTACGGGTATCCATGATGACCGATCCAAGCCCCAGCCCGGCGGATCACGCCGAAAGCCAGGCGCGCGACCGCGCTCTGCGCGCCTCCATCGATGCGCTGCCCGAAAAACAGCGCACCGTCGTCCTGCTCCATTATTTTGAAGATTATTCCTGTGAGGAAGTCGCGCAAGTGATCGGGTGCTCCGTCGGCACCGTCTGGTCTCGCCTGCACTATGCTTGCCGCAAACTGCGCGGCAACTTAGAGTGGCTCCAGCAAGCCTGACACTCGCCGGCATCGAAAGTAACGCCATAAGAGAGCGCCATCTTAATATTGTTATGCTGAAATCACGCTACTACGCCTGGTTGATTCCCTACGTCGAGGGAACGCTCGATCCCAACCGCTGTCACTTATTGGAAAAGCGAATGTCCGCCGATCCGAAGCTGGCGGCGGAAGCCGAAGCGCTCCGCCGCGTGACCTCGCACCTGCGCCGGTCCGCGTCCGCCGACCCGCCGCCCGCCGTCCCGCGCTCCGTGTGGCCGCGCGTTCAGGACCGTCTGAAGGCGCGAGGGCCGGCTCCGCTGATTTCGCCGCGTCTCGCCTGGGGCGGCGCGGCCGCCATCGCCATTGGCCTCGCCTTTGCGGTGAACCAGCATTCCGATATCCCGGACGACTACTACGCGCCGCCACTGGCCGTCTCCGAAGCGCTTCGCCGCCCCGGCGGCTCGCTCTCCGCTCTGACGCCGATGACTAACGGAACATTCAGCGGTCCGGCCGACACGTTGAATGCGATGGTGGCGAATACTCCATCTTCGGTGAAAGTCGGTTCCCGCATTGTCCCGGCGCCGAACGACGCGCCGCGGGCGTCCACTCCGCCCCAGCTGGCGAAGGCGACGCCGGCGGATGGACTCGAACCGCTGCCTGCCCGCTTCACCGGTCGCCTTGTCGGCCCGGAAACAGCCGCCTGGTCGGACGGATCGGGAGCGCGCGTTCAGATGGCGTCGATGATCTCGGCTTCCGAGGCGCCCAGCCTTTCGGAACCTGCGCTGCCCAAGTTCCGAAAAACGCATGTCGCTTTTGCCAATAAGGGGAATGCTATCCCGGCGACCGACAGCGCCTCGACCAGCGAAAATCTGATTGCGACGCCGTCCGCGACGGCGAATCCTGTTCCCGTCGTCGCCTTGCCCGCCGCACCGAGCGTCAGCATCCTGGCGCTGCATACCGCCCATCCGCTTGTCGCCAGCGGCGCGCTCCCTGCGGACCTGTTTCACCCGGCGCCGGTCGTTTCGCCGGATGCAATCGGCGTCGCCGGCGTCAATCGGTTCTTCCGTTCGCTGCCGATGGGCGCCCGGGCCGCAAGCCGTCCGATGACATCACTGGCGCCGATTGCTCCTAAAGCGCTGACCGCCGAGCAAAGCGTCGAGATCCTGCGCGCCGAGGCGCACAGCCAGCAGGAGCGCGGCCATTTCAGCAGCGCGCTCGATACCTGGCGAGACGCCGTCTTCGTGTCCCTCACGGCGCCGACATACGCCGATGAGCGCGCTACGCGGCAGGCGGTGGAGACGCTCACCATCGTGAACGAGGCCGGCCAATTGCAGGATCTTCGCACTCGGCTGGAGCGCCAGGAAGAGTTCGCCCCCGACGATGTTGTCAGCCTGCGCGCCCTTGGGTGTCTTTACACCCTGTCCGGCGATGTCGAACAGGCGCGGACCGTCTGGAGCCAGGTGACGCAAAGCGGCATGGATATCGGGGAAGACTGGTATCAACTAGCCGGCGCCGAACTGATCGACGGCAACACCGCCGCCGCCCGCAGCGCGTACGAGAACGCGGTCCGCCCCGGCGCCCTCCCGCTCAACTCAATCCACCGCACCGTCGCCCAGCGCTGGCTGTCCGATGCCTCGCACTAATCACACAACACTGAGACACGATTGAAACACACGCGGCCTCCAAGGTGAATAACCTCGGAGGCCGTCGATGCTTTTCCGCCAGCCTTGGTGACCTGCCCCGACCTTCGGCCGACCTGCAAACCCAACCTTCGGCGCTTCGCGTACTCCCTGGCAAACCCACCCCGGCGCTTCGCGCCACCCCTCCCGCCGACGGGAAGGGTTATTCAGAGTGTGTTATCGTAGACGACTCTCGTAAGAGGCAATCCTACAAACCCTTCCCGTCGGCGGGAGGGGTGGCGCGAAGCGCCGGGGTGGGTTTGCCAGGGAGGGGGCACCTGAAGGCCAGGGGTGGGTTTACCAAGGGGCGACCGAAGCGCCGGGATGGGTTTGCAAGGCCGAACGCCGTCCTGCTATTTGATCTTCATCAGCACTTTTCCGCCGCTTCTACTGTGCGTGACGTGATTGTAAGCGTCCGCCGCTTCTTCGAGCGAAAATGTCGCGCCGATCCGGGGGGCGTGCAGGGCGCCGATTTCGAAGCCGGGGGCCAGGTCGTCGAGGATGTGCGCGCAGTCGGCGGCGTTCAGGCTGAGCGTGTTGACGCCGATCAGGCGCAGCTCGCGTCGGTAGAACGACAGTAAGTCGATCGGGACATGGCGATCGGGAGTGGCGATCACGGCGACGCGGCCCTTGTGCGCCATGGCGGCCAGCGTGGCGTCGAGCTGCGCGCCGCCGGCTGTGTCCAGCGCCACCTGCGCTCCTTGGCCGTCGGTGATCTCCTTGACGGACGCCGCGAAGGTGATGGGATCCTCCGTGAAAACGACGTGCTTGGCGCCCAGCGCGCGCGCCTCCGCTTCCCGGCTGGCGTCGCGCACGGCGGCGATCACATGCGCGCCGCGCCAGGCGGCGATCTGGACGGCGGCGCTGCCGACCGCGCCGGTTGCGCCGACCACGAGCACGGTTTGCCGGTTGATGAATCCGGCGCCATCCACGAGCGCCGCCCAGGCGGTGATGTAACCAACCCCGACACAGGCCGCTTCATCCAGGGACAATGTGCTGGGCTTGACGCGCACGCCGCCGCGCGGCAGCAGAAGGCATTCGGCGTGGGCGCCGTCGCGCGTGAAGCCCAATTCGCCGCCGGTGCCCCAGACATGCGTCCCCACCATCGGCGCCGGCCCTTCGACCACGACGCCCGAGAAATCGCGCCCCGGCGTGCGCGGCGTCGTGGTGTGCGGCATCTTGCCCGAGACGTTTTTCACGTCGCTGGGATTGACCGCCGAGGCGTGGACCTGCACGACGACTTCATCGTGTCCGGCCTGCGGCCTGGGGATCTGCGCGAGCTGGAGCACGGAGGGATCTCCAAAGGTCTCAAAGCGCAATGCGCGCATGGCGATGTCTTCTGTGCTCATCGAAAGTGCTCCTCGGTAATCGTTGACCGTCCATCTTGAAATGTCCAATGGAATCCCGGCGGCGTTCGTTCCTGCGGCCAGGTACAATGACGTGGCCGGAGGCGCTATGAGAATTTTTCGAACGATTTGGACGACGGTTAACTCCGTTTCGCTGTTGTGCGCGCTTCTTCCTGCGCTGTCCGCCGCCGGCGCCCCGCAAATGGTGACGGTCACGGTCGCGGCGAAGCCGTCAAACACCGTTGCCCCGCGCGCGGCGTTCGGCGCGGCGCTGGACGGTTATGAAAAAGGCGATGTCGCCAAGATCTACACGCCGGCCAATATCAAGGCGATCAACACGGCGGGATTTGGCGAGATCTCCTATCGCCTGCGGACGGAGCTGGGCGTCGAGGCCTGGCATTGGAACCCGCAGGGGACATGGAGCGCCGGACATTCCGGATACTGGACATCGGACTCGAAGGCCGGACCGCCGATTGGGGTCTGCAACGGATACCGCCTGCCGAGGCGCGGCAGCACCTACGATCAGGCAAACAAAGACGGCTACTCGCGGATCGACGACGGCGACGAGACGACCTTCTGGAAGAGCAATCCCTACCTCGCGCGCCCCTACGCATCGGAGGATCATCCGCAGTGGCTGGTGGTCATCTTAGATCGCGCGCGCCCGGTCGATTCCCTGCGTATCCTCTGGGGAGCGCTCTATCCCCGACGCTATCAGGTCGAATACTGGGACGATCCAGACAACCCCGACGCCTCCGGGATCGACAATACCTATAGCCACAGCGGCGTTTGGCGTTCCTTCCCCAAAGGCGTCGTGACCGGAGCCGCCGGCGGGGACGTTCGGCTTATGCTGGCGGGCCACCCTATCTCCTGCCGCTTCGTGCGTATTCGCATGGAGGACAGCGCCGGCGGATCGGGCGTCGCCGGCGATCCGCGCGACCGTCTGGGATTCTCCGTGCGCGAGCTGTCCGTCGGATGCGCGAACCGCGATGGCAAATTCCAGGACTGGGTGCGTCACGCCAGGGACAGCGCGCGCCAGACCGTGATCTACGCCTCATCCACCGATCCCTGGCATCGCGGCGTGGACCGCGACCAGAACGTCGAGCAGCCCGGTTTCGATACGATCTACCGCAGCGGCCTCACGCGCGGCCTGCCCGTGATGGTTCCGGTTGGCCTCGCCTACGATACTCCCGAGAACTCCGTCGCCGAGATCCGCTGGCTGCGCGCGCGCGGGTATAAAATCTCGCGCGTGGAGATGGGGGAGGAGCCGGACGGCCAGTATATGACTCCCGAAGATTACGGCGCGCTTTATGTCCAGTGGGCGGCGGCGCTGCACCGGGAGGACCCGTCGCTGATCCTGGGCGGTCCCTGTTTCCAGACCGTCTCCGAGGAAGTCCCCGCATGGCCGGACGCCGGCGCGCCCAGCCGTTCCTGGACACGCCGTTTCCTTACGTATCTGCGCGCCCACGGCGCCGCGCGGGAGCTTGGCTTCTTCAGCGTCGAGTGCTACCCCTACGACGCGATGTGCGTTCCCCCCGCTCCGCAGCTCGCGGCGCTGCCCAAGCTGCTGAGCGACGCCATGGAGCGCTGGCGCCGCGCCGGCATTCCCACGGATATTCCCTGGTTTATCACCGAATACGGCTACTCCGCCTACGCCGGCCAGCCAGAAGTGGACTTGCCCGGAGCGCTGCTGAACGCCGAACTCGTCGCGTACTTCGTGACCCATGGCGGCGCCGGCGCTTATTTCTATGGTTGCGAGCCGAACACGCTGATCAAGGAATTGGACCAGTGCAACACCTGGGGCAACCTCTCGCTCTTTCAGTCGGACGACGACCGCCATATCCAAAGCCCGTTCGCGGCCTACTACGGCGCTAAACTGCTCACCCAGGAATGGTCGCAGCCGGGGGCGAAATCGCTGGAGCTCTACCCCGCCATTTGCACGGTGGCCGGATCACGCGCCCCTTCTCCCGTCACCGCCTACGCCGCCCGCCGCCCCGACGGCCGCTGGAGCCTATTGCTGCTGAACAAAGACCCCAAGCGCTCATATCGGGTGCAAGTCGGCTTCCAATCCTCACAGCGTCTGAGCGGTCCGGTGACACTGCTCCAATACGGCCCATCGCAGTATCGATGGCATCCCGCCGATGACCACGGCTACGCATCACCCAACCGCCCGCCTCTGCGCACAATAATCTCGGCGAATACTGGGGTGACACTGCCGCCGTATTCCCTGACCGTGGAGCGCGGAATCGTGCGATAATCGGCTTGTGCGGGCATAATAAAGCACATCGTATTGAGAAAAGGATAATTTGATTATGATGATCACTCTGTATGTGATCTACGGTCTGATATTGATCGGCGGCGGGATTATGGGTTACGCCAAGGCAAAGTCCCAGGCGTCGCTGATCTCCGGGATCACAACGGGCGCACTCGCTCTGGCGGGCGCCGCCCTTTATGGGAGCCGCCACGACACGGTGCGTCTCGCCGAAGCGGCGCTCGCGATTATCGTCGCCGTGCTCTTTATCGTGCGCTACACGAAAACCAAGAAGGCGATGCCCGCGATTCCCGTAATCGTGCTGAGCGCCATCGTGATAGCCGCCTCATTTGTCCCGGTCGTGCGGCGCTAATATTTGCAGCGTTCGTCACATCAAAAATCACCATCAACGGTCCCGCTCTCTCGGCGGCGGCCGTTTTGTGATATGATTAAGTATGGACGCTACTGTTGGAACGAAAAAAATCCGACTGCCTTACGGAGTCGTTTTATTTTTTGTCATCTGCGCTATTGTATGGTCCGGGCATTCCCGGCGCATGCCGCCAGCCTACAACGGCATCGTTGCGGAAGGCAAGCACGTTCGCATCTTCGCGCCAGTCGGAGAGCGAAACCACATTGATTATTTCGTCAAATCCGCAGACCACGATTTGGAGTGGTACGCCCACAACCTCCACACCCAATTGCCCGATCAACGATTTGATGTCTACCTTTACGACACGGCCAAGGACTTCGAAAAGGTCAACGTCGAGATTAATCATATCCATACGAATACAGGGCTATGCCGGAGAGGCGTTTCGTATATTCAAGTGCAATCTGGTCCTGGAGGCGCGCCTGTTCAAGATGTCTTTGTTACTGAGGCGGTGCTTGCTCATGAATTATGCCACGCCGTTCATCAGCAGCTATTTCCCTCGTATGCGTATGCTCCCAATTGGCTTCAAGAAGGTGTTGCGGATGCGTGGTCTGAAGAAGCGATGAATGACGATGGTCCTCCCCAGGCAGAAAGGTCGAATTGGTACAGTGCCGATTTTGAGAATGTGGAAAATGCGATACATCGCCGCCAATTACTCTCATTCCACAAAATGATGATGGATCATTTTGTCGGGCATAACCCTTATTATTGTAGCCAATTGTATGGAGAGGCGTACACGCTTATCCGCATGCTGGATGACGGTTCTCCCAGCAACGCAAAGAGGCGGGCAAGATTTCGCCAATTTCTTCAAGAGGTAAACGCCGCATCGGCTTCGAAAAATACATGGGAAAGGACAAACTCACGTTTTTTAGAACTCTTCAGCGGCGATTCGGGAAAGACGTTGAATTCGGAATATAAATCGTACGTTGCCCGCACGCGCATATTTTCGTGGTTTGCTCGAAACGGAAATGTTCAAATTTTGAAGAATGGTGATCTTCGGTCCGAATCGTTTGCAAATCAGGCGACTATCGCCTTCAATAAACGAGCGATATGCTCTCCCAACTTTAAAATCTTTACCGACATTGATCTCTCTCCGAAGGGATCGCGGCGAGTGGATATTGTTCTCAGTAACGCCACTCGCGACTATTATTATTTGATCGATTTCAATAAGAATTGCATCGCTATCATGTCATATGACGGAGCGTATCATATTGCAGTGGTCTACAGGGGCGCCGTTGAAATTTTTCAGTATCCGCGCCATCATCTAGAGGTGAGCGTGCGCAATCATGACATCATTGTTCGTCTCGACGGAAAACAGACTCTCAATTGTCACGTTAAAGATCCCCGGTTTCCGAAACAGTGCTGGGGTGTTGGCGGTAATGATAGCGCTGTGACATTTTCGAATCTCCATCTGGAGCCTCTTTCAGGCGCGTCGTCTTCGCCGTCTTGACAGTTTCGTGCGTGATTGGCTATACTTTGGCCTACTACGCCCCGGAATATATTTGCGGCTCGTTGGGTAAGAACATGAGTAATGTTCTTCAAAAGCGAGCCTAACCGTGTCATTTGTACTTCAGAAAAAACTGGCGAATGCGCCGCAGGCGAGAGGTAAGCTGTACGTGTCGCCGGAAGAAAAAGCGATTATCGAACGCTGCAAGCAAGGGGACTTGGCGGCGTTCAACGAACTGGTGAAGCGGTACGAGAAGCCGGTCTACAACTTCGCGTATCGATTGACGGGTAGTTATGACGATGCAAACGATGTCGCGCAGGACGCTTTTGTGCGCGTGTTCAACGCGATCGGAAGCTTCCGGGGCGATGCTTCGTTCACGACATGGCTGTTTCGGATTACCACCAATGTCTTCTTAGACGAGCGCAAAAAGGCCAAGGCGCACCCGCAGACCTCGCTGGACGAGCAGATGGAGCTGGGCGAATCGGCGGTCGCGCGCCAGATCGAGGATCCGGGGCCGTCGCCCGAGGATCTGACCGAAGAGGCCGAGCGCGGGAAGATCCTTCAGGACGCCGTCTCGTCGCTGCCCGAGTACCAGCGAACCATGGTCGTGCTGTATCACTCGCAGCAGAAGTCGTATGAAGAGATCGCCGAGATCATGGATCTGCCGATCGGAACGGTGAAAAGCCGACTCAACCGCGCCCGACTCGCGCTCAAGGAAAAATTGACTCCGCTGCGGGAACTTTTCAACGCGTGACGGCGTCATACACCCAAGCGGCCCGCAATGGCGCGGCGCCGCCCAAATTTATGAGACGATGACGCCATTGATTTCAGGCGGTTTTGCGCCTGAATTTTGATCCAAACCGGAAACACTGCCATGAAGCTCGAACGAGCGCGCGAACTCTATTCGGACTATGCGGAAGGGACGCTGACCCCGGCCATGAAATTGGCTCTGGAGCAGCACTTTGACGCGGACGCGGAGGCTCGCGCCGATTATGACGAATTCGCGCGCATCTTCGCCGTTCTGGGCGACAGCGCGCCGGTGGATATCGATGTCCCGCTGGGATTCCGCGCCAAGGTCATGGAATTGGCGACCGCCGAGCAGGAACGCCGGGCTTCGGCCCCGCGCTCGCTCGGCGACGCCATCCGCGAGTGGTTCGCGCCCTCTGGACGCCGGCGACTGAGCGGCGGACTATTGGCGGGAGTCGCCGCCCTGGTGGTCGCCGGCGTCGTGTTTAATCCTGCGATTAACCATCCTGGAACCACCCCCGGCACGATGTTCCCGGGAATTAACACCCCAGCGCCGGATGCGACGCCGCTGATGATCCAGGGCGTTTCGACAGGGATGGGAACGGATGGGAACTTCTACCATTACTTCCACATCCATCTGCCGCAGAACGTGCAGAGCGCGACGGTGAACGCCTTTGTCGTCACATCGAGCGATCAGATTACCGATCCGGCTATCCGCGCCTCGGACGCTCATCTCGCGCTCAGCGCGCCGATGACGCTGAGCAACGACGAAGAGATGCAGATCCCGGTGGCGCGCGCCAAGCGGCCCGAGCCGGGCGCGACGCTGGACATGCTGGTCAACTGGCAGTCGGACAGCGATCCGTCGCATGGTGGTTCCCAGGTCGTCTTCACGCCCTTTGACGTGAGCGACGGCGGACCGGCCACGCCGCCGACGGCGAATGGCAACTTCTACGATACGCTGCGCGCCATCGCCTCCGTCTATCATGTGACGGTGATCGCCGACGCCACTTCGTCTCCGACGGTGGCGGCTGCGGGATGGACGTCCGGCGACGATGTCTCCAAGGCCCTTAACACGGTCGCGGGCTCCGTCAGCTACGGCGTGCGGAAGCTGAACGACACGACATACCAGGTTTTCGACAAACGTTAATTTTTGACGGAAATGTTTGAAACAAATGAGACGCATCATTGCTCTATTGCTCCGGGAGAGTGACATAGCAGTGATGCGTTCTTTTTATTTTCGCGCCACGGTTTTCGCGGGAGCGGCGGCCATCTTCGGATCCGCCGGATCGGTTCAGGCCGCCACGCGCATTCAGAAGGAAGTTCTGATCGGCAACGGCACGGCGGGGCCCTACGCCCTGTCCTGGAAGAACATCGTCCGCACGGGCGAGGCCGTCACGGTCAACACCCTGCCGCAGCTGCGCGGACTGGATTACACGTTCGACCCCGACGCTGGCACGGTGACGTTCGTCAATCCGCTCAGCACGCACTCCACCGCCACGGTCGAATATATTTACGATTCCGAAACGGCGCACGCGGTCAGCAACAGCCTGATCATGCCGCTGCAATTGAATCTCGCGCAGTCCGAAACCTCCAACCTCTTTGTCTCCGCGCTTTATCGAAAGAACACCACCGACTCGACGGTCGGCAGCGGGCAGGACGCGCTCACCCTCGGCGTGGGCACCGGCTGGCAGGGCGGGCACAACACGCAGCTCACGACCCGGTTCTTCTTCGCCCCGTCCGTGGGCGACGGGACGCCCACGGATAAAGATCGCATGGGCTGGTCTCTGGCGGGAGGGACGAACGCCAGCCGCACGACCCGTCTGTCGTTCAACCTGAGCCGGGACAGCAGCAGTCTGACCAACCTTCCCACCGACGCCGGCTTGCAGGTCGGCAATCAGCACCTCGGCCTGGGACTTCAGATGGCGCCGTCGCGTACGATGACGACATCGCTCACCTACAGCCAGGACGCCACCGCCGCTAACCCAGCGGCGGCGACATCGCAGATCGCCGCCGCGATGACTCTCACGCCCAATCAGAAGCTCAAGATCCAGACCAATCTCCAGGAAAACGCCACGCACGGCGCCGCCGTTTCGCACACTGCGAGTGTCGCCGTGGACGCCAAGCCGGCCGGCAACACACAGGTCACCGCCAACTACGCCACGACGGACACCGCCGGGACCGCCAGCGACACGCAGACGATGAACCTGGGCGCCGCCGTCGGCGTGAGCAAGACGGTGGCCGTCACGACGAACGCCGCGCAGTCACGCACGGGCTCCTCAGTGACCAGCCAGCAGGGCGCGGGCCTGCGCTTCGCGCCGAACAGCAAGGTGACGTTGAACACCAGCGTCAACACCCAGCAGGACAGCACCGGCAATGCGCTCATCACCTCGGTGGACGGCACGGTTCTCCCGGCCCGGGATCTGTCGGTAAGCGCCGCCTACAAGAGTCGCGATATGATGCAGGGCGCGCAAACTCCGCAGAACTCGCTGGACACCACCTCGGCCAAAGTCGCGCTCGGGCCATCGCGCCTGCGCGTCACCGGGTCCTACGTCCGCAACGCCGATGACGGCGGAACCCCGCAGCAAATCGAGCAGCGCGGCTTCGGCCTCGAAACCAACGTCGGCGCCCTGAGCCTCTCCGGGGGCTACGACTGGCGTCAATGCTACGCCGCCCAAACCCTCGGCGCCGGAGTCCATCTCGCGCTGGGCCTGCGCCTCTCCTCCACCACACAGCTCACCGGCGGATTCCAGCAAAGTCTAGACGATGTCACCACCGCCCCGCACGGCGCCTCCACCTACAGCGTCGGCTTCAAGCACAACGTCGGCGACCGCTTCCAGCTCGCCGTGGACGGCACAGTGCAGCAAAGCGTGGGGACTGCGGTGAATAACGCGAATGCATACACGGCGAATGCGAGTTTGGGGATGAAGTTTTAGGGGAGGCCCTCTATCACAAGGCCAATGATAAGATGCGTCATTCGCCGGGCATTCTTATCATTCGCCAGCCTTCTGACTCTGATGAAGAGTGACCCGAAGCATTCTTCCGTCACGCCACATACCCTAGGCTATCCAAAAACTCCAAACTCTTCAACTCTCTCTCGATCCGGAACCTCAGATATCGCCGCAGCGCCAGGCGCGTCTGGTTGAGCGCGCGCGCCGACGGCGTCGGCAGCTGCGCCGTTAAATGTCCGTTGTCGGGGCCGAAGCGCTGCAAGGTTTGCAGGAGCGTCAGGCCCTCGTAGTCCAGGGCGCTGTGGTCGGCGTTGCGGGCGGGGTGGGCGTGGCGTGGGCAGATCGCGCCGCCGAGGGAGGCGGAGAGGGCGAACTCTTCGTCGTGGGCGAAGTGGCCGGGCAGGAACTCGCGGCAGACGGCGCAGTTGGCGAGGTCCGGCGCGTAGCCAAGGTCCTGAAGCAGCTGGATGTCGAACCAGCGAGCCGCAAGCTCCGGCGGGGTGACGCGCTGGAGGATGTACAGGCCCGAAAGCAGCAGATCGTAGAGGACGGGGTTGGGATCGTGGTCGGCGACCACATGGTCGATCAGATCGGCGAAGTAGAGCCCGTGCGCCAGCCGCTGGATATCCTGGCGAAGATCGGTGAACGACTCTTTGATTTCCGTCTGCGTCACGATCTCCAGAGACTTACCCGTCGCGAGCTGGAACCGCGTGCAGGTGAGTAACTCCGTCGACCCCGACATGCGCGAGATCGCCTTACGCGCGCCCTTTGCAATCGCCGAGATACGGCCGCGATCGCGCGAGTAGAGCGTGAGGATCTTGTCAGTCTCGCCGTAATTCAATCGACGGATGACGATGGCGACGGTGTTGTAGGCAGGCATGGTGAGGGGATTATACCCGGTGGGCTCGTCCCTATTCCCCCGCGCTTTGGGGAATAGGGACTTACTTCCCTTCCGGATTATAAGCGTTGTACAGCGCCGCGCCGGACGAGGTTCCGATGCGGTTCGCGCCGGCGTCCAGCATCTGCATGGCGCTTTCGATCGTTTTGATGCCGCCCGACGCCTTGATGCCGATGGTGTTGGGGCCGACGGCGCGGCGGATCAGACGGATGTCCTCGGGGGTTGCGCCGCCTTTGCCGGTGCCGGTGGAGGTTTTGATGAAGTCCGCGCCGGCGTCGCGCACGAGGCGGCTGGCGATTTCTTTTTCGGCGTCGGTAAGGTAGCAGGTCTCGATGATGATCTTGACGAGCACTCGCCGCGAATCCTCCATCAGGTTCGCCGGGCGGGCCGCTTCGATCACATCGCGCAGGTCCTGGGCGATGGCTTCGTAGTCGCCGGATTTGAACTTACTGATATTCAGGAGAACATCCAGCTCTTTCGCCCCATTGGCGATGGCGTTCTTGGTCTCGTAGACTTTGGCGAGGCGCGTGCCGGCGCCGAACGGGAAGTCGATCACGGTGCAGACTTTGACGTCCGACGCTTCGAGGGCGCGGACGGCGGTTCCCACCCAGCAGGGGAAGATGCAGACGCTGGCAAAATGGCGCTTGGCGCTTTCCTCACAGAGACGCAGTACGTCGTCGCGGGTGGCGTCCGGACGCAGCAGCGTATTGTCGATCATCTTGGCGAATTGCTGTTTGCTGTACATCTGGGCTTGTGATCTACTTCCTTGAACGCGTGTGTGTCAGAATCGGCGTGTGGCGGCCTTCCAGCCGGAGACAAGATCGCGGACGGCGGCGTCTCTGCCGGGATTGTCGGCGTTTTGGTGCAGAAACTCTACTAATTTGCTGCCGACCACGGCGCCGTCCGCCATGGCGCAAACCTGCGCGACATGCTCGGGATTGGATACGCCGAAGCCGACGCACACCGGGGTATCGGTCGCCGCCCGGATCTGGTCGATCAATTGCGGCAAGTCCGCCGGCATCTCCTTACGTGCGCCCGTCACGCCCGTGCGCGAGACGCAGTAAACAAATCCGGTGCTGCTGCCGGCGATGCGCGCGATGCGCTCCGTCGTCGAAGTCGGCGCCACCAGAAACACGGTGGAGATTCCATGCGCCTGCGCCGCCGCCTTCCACGGCTCCGCTTCTTCCGGCGGCAGGTCCGTCAGGATCGCTCCGTCCGCGCCCGCCTCCGCCGCGTCCTTCGCGAACCGCTCCAGCCCATAGATCCAGACCAGGTTATACGACGTCATCAGAACGATCGGAACCTGCGTCTTCTCTCGCGCCTGGCGTACGAGATCCAGCGACATCGGCGGCGTGACGCCCCGGTCCAGCGCCCGCTGCGAGGACGCCTGAATGATCGGCCCGTCCGCAAGCGGGTCGGAGTAGGGAATCCCCAGCTCCACGACATCCGCGCCGGCTTCCGCGATCAGCGCGATCAGGTCGGGAGTGCTCTCGACGCCGGGATCGCCGGCGGTGAGGAAGGCGACCAGCGCGCCTTCGTTTTTATTCTTCAGTGCGGCGAATGTTTGAGGTAATCGGGATGGCATAGTATGGTTACAATTCGTAGCTTGTTGCGATAACCGCGCTCCAATACCCCCGGTTATGAAACCCGGGTCTGGGAGCGCAATGCGCTAAGCGTCCGTGCCGGACGCAAATGCCGGTGATCGATGAACATATCCTCCGTCCGGCACGGACGGTTAGATGCGAAGCATCTCACAGACCCGGGTTTCATAACCGGGGAAATGCTACAACAGCCCCAGCCGCCGCGCGACTTGATCGACGTCTTTGTCGCCGCGTCCGGAGAGGCACACGATCAGCTTCTGCTCTTTCGGAAGCGTCGGGGCCAGCTTGCGGACGTGGGCGAAGGCGTGGGAGCTTTCCAGCGCCGGGATGATGCCTTCGGATTTGGCGACCCACTGGAAGGCGTCGAGCGCTTCTTCGTCGGTGACGGAGACGTATTCGGCGCGGCCTTGCTCCTTGAAATGCGCGTGCTCGGGACCGACGCCGGGGTAATCCAGGCCGGCGGAGATTGAGTGGGTGCTGCGCACCTGGCCGTGTGTATCCTGAAGGACATACGATGCGGAGCCGTGGAGAACGCCTTTGGAGCCGGCGGTCAGCGTCGCGGCGTGATGCTCCGTATGCAGCCCGTGGCCGGCGGCTTCCACGCCGATCAGGCGAACGCCGGCGTCATGCACGAACGGGTAGAAGATGCCCATGGCGTTCGATCCGCCGCCGATGCAGGCGACGACCACGTCCGGCAGGCCGCCCGTCTCTTCCTGAATCTGCTGGCGCGATTCGATGCCGATGATGCTCTGGAAATCGCGGACCATCGTGGGGTAGGGGTGCGGGCCGGCGACGGTGCCGATGATGTAGTGCGTGTTGCGGACATTGGTGACCCAGTCACGCATCGCCTCGTTCAAGGCGTCTTTCAAAGTGCGCGTGCCGCTGGAGACGGGGATGACCTTCGCGCCGAGCAGGTTCATGCGGATGACATTGAGCTTCTGGCGCTCGACATCTTCCTCGCCCATATACACTTCGCACTCATAGCCGAAGAGCGCGCACGCCGTCGCGGTGGCGACGCCGTGCTGTCCGGCGCCGGTTTCGGCGATGATGCGCGGCTTGTTCATGCGCTTGGCGAGGAGAATTTGGCCGAGCGCGTTATTGATCTTGTGCGCGCCGGTGTGCGCCAGGTCCTCGCGCTTGAGATAGATCTGCGCGCCGCCGAGCTCACGCGTCATCTTCTCGGCGAAAAACAGCGGGGTGGGGCGGCCGACATAATCCTTGCAGTAGTAGGCGAATTCTTCCTGAAACGCCGGGTCGGCCTTGGCCTTGGCGTACGCCTCGGTCAGCTCGTCCAGCGCGGGGATGATGGTTTCGGGGACAAAACGTCCGCCGAACTCGCCGCCGAACCGCCCCTGCGCGTCCGCGACATACAAATTCTCGGCCGAAAGTGTGTCAACTGCCATGTTCGTACTTCTTTCTGCTTACGCTGATATTCTATCACCCGCGCGCGGGCGTTGTCAAATGCTTGTCTCCTACAACTGGAAGGTTGTAGGCTTTGCTGGGGCGAAACCCGCTGAAGCAGGTTGAGGAATTACGAGAGCGGCGGCGTAATCCCAGAGTCTGCTTGAGCGGACTTTGCTCCCGCCTTGCCCACAAGCTTCCACTTGTAGGATCGGATGCTGATTGCTAAGATTGCCGCGCGTCCCATGCGCGGACGGCTTTAATGAACGCCTTCACCTTCGCGTGGTCCTTCACGCCGGGACTGCTTTCGACGCCGGACGCGACATCCACGCATTCCGGGCGCACGGCTTCCAGGGCGTCGGCGACGTTCTCCGGTGTCAGGCCGCCGGCGAGGATAATGGCCTTGCCGCTCAGGCGCTTCGCCTCTACGGCAAGGTCCCAATTGAATGTCTCGCCCGCGCCGCCCAGCTTGTCCTTGTGATATGTGTCCAATAATAGGGCCGAAACCGGATCGGAGAACGCCTGGATCTCATCGAGCGTGGACGCATCCTTCATTCGAAAGCATTTGATGCGCCAGTGCGTATTGCGTCGGGATTGCCCCTTATCCGTGGTCTCGTGGTAATATTGAATGTAGTCGGCGGGGTAGTTATTCGCGTCCTCGGGATGCATCACCACGACGACGCGTTTGACAAACAAAGGCGGCTGCGCGGCGATCTCCTCAAACCGCTCCGGCGAAACAAAGCGCGGCGAGTGAGGGACCGCGATAAACCCCAGAGCGTCCGCTCCGTACGCCGCCGCCGCCTCCGCATCCTCGCGGTTCGTAATTCCACAAATCTTAACCCGTGTCATAAGATGATTATACTCTCTTCGCACTCTGTGCGAGCTCCAGCATCCGCGCCACCACCCGCTCGCGCAGTTCGCCTTTGGGAGACGCTAATCCCAGCATCTCCGTCAGCCACAGCCCATCCGCCGCCAGGCGCAGCAGCGTCGCCGTGGCATCATCGATCCCGTCCGCCTCCGCGCGCGACTGCCACTCCCCAAATCGCGCCCGAATCCTCTCCATCACCGCCGGATCGCTGGCGGCCGCCGCCATCAAGCCCACCGAAGGATCCCCGTCCTCCTGAGGCTCGGCCGACGCTTGCGCATAAGCCCGCGTCCACCGTCCATCCTCTTGGCCATCTTCCGACGAAAACCCCTCAATCCGCCCTTCAAACCGCGCAATCCGCTCCTCGGCCAGCGCCGCAATCAATGCATACTTGCTCGGAAAGTGATACAGCACGCCGCCCTTGCTCACCCCCGCCTCCTCCGCCAGCGCATCCTGCGTCAGCTTGGACACCCCGTCCCGCCGCACGATCCGCGCCGCCGCCTGAAGCAGCATCGCCTTTTTGCTGTTTGCGTACATGGGGATAGTATACCGTCCGGACAGTACAGTATTCAAGTGCAAGACAAATTTGCGATAATGGCAGGTATCTTTAACGCATGGATTCACACGAGCGCTTAGTAGGCAGGATGCCTCTGGATAACCTTTGGAATAATGATGGCCCGCTGGAGGCTGTGAAAGGCCGTCAGTTGTCGAAGGACGATATTAAAGGATTACTCCGACTTGGCCCTGTATCTTTTGTCGTTGTGGATACCGGTCATCCAATGAGATGGATAGCAGCCAAGGGATGTTTCGATTTTTGGAAGAGTGAGGCGGAGGTCCACCTGCACGAAATTGCAAGAAGATACTACAGTGATTACCCAGAAGAGTATTTCTATTTTGCCCACGAATGGATACTTGGCGATGGCGTAAGGATCGTCGTTTTGGAGAAGCATCACTGAACGCCGCTGCGCCAGCGTGAATAGACTCTGGCCTCCTGCAACCTTTGCCGCCAGCTTGTGTCACAAGCTTTGGGGAACGCATTGGCGCATGGCGGCGTTTGGAAGCGAATCCGAGCAAACGCCGTCCATTCCGTCGGATGCGTGAGCAAAATATCAAATCTAGAAATGGCGAAGAGGCTCCCATGAATCACGACTTCTTGTTTATTGCACTGATCCCAGTTGTTGTCCTTGTTCTTGCCTCCCTTGTTCCGTTGATGACGAAGAACTTCTCGGGCGGATCGATGGATATCATGCGCGACACCAGGCTGCGACTGGAAGAAACGCGCCGGGAGCAGCACGAGTTTCAGCAGCAGCTCCTCATGGAGCTGCGCCGTCATAACGACGTCATGGAGCGCCAAACGGAGACGATCGCTCGCATGTTGGACCATCGGAACGACGGCGCCGGCCGCTAGCGTGGCGCTGAATAATCTCTGGAGCGAAACGGAATGAAACGTCCAATCTTTGTTCTATTCGCGGTTCTGGGTATGGGAACGCTGATGGCGTACTCAAATCACGCGCAGTCTGTCTCAACGGCAGCGCCGAAACGGATTGTGACGCCGGATACGCCGCTGAACAATCGACTGGTGAGCGCCGTTCTGCGCGTGGATCTGGCGGGCGTTCAAAGCGCGCTTCACCAGGGAGCAAGCGCGGACGCGCTGCTGGGCTGGGAAGGGCAAACGAACAGAATACCCATCACGATGGCGGCGCTGGGCTCGCCCGATTTACGCAAGGACTATTTGCCGATTTTTCGTTTGCTTGTGACGAACGTTTCCGCGCCAAACGCCGCCGATGAAGAGTCTGGCCGCACGATGCTGATGGCGGCGGTGGATATGAATGACGTCGAATCCGTCCAGCGGCTATTGGCGAAGGGAGCCGATATCAACGCCCAGGCAAAGCGCTGGCCTCAGGGCGCGACCGCGCTCTACAATGCGATCGCCGAGAGCGGGAGAGGCGATCAGGAAGCGTCGCCGGTGATCTTATGCCTTCTCGAACACGGCGCTGATACGAACTTACCGGACGAGAACGGGGTAACTCCGCTGATCCTGGCGGCGCAGCAAGGCAAGGTCAATGTGATCCGCGCTTTGCTGGCGCACGGCGCGGATCCGGCCCTGCGGGACAAGCGAGGATGGACGGCGATTCGATGGACATCGGGACGTGGATGGGATGACGCCACCGCGCTGCTGCGCGACCATTCGCCGATGACCCTTGTGTAAGCCGCCCAGTTTGGTGATCTCGCGCGCCTACGCGCGCATCTGGACGCCGGAGAGGACGCCAATACTCCTGATCCGCATGGGATGACGCCGCTGATGGCGGCGATGCGCACCGGCAATGTCGAGATAGCGCGGCTGCTTCTGGATCGCAAGGCCGATGTGAACCGCAAACGCTCGGACGGGGTCACGGCGCTGCATCTGGCCGCTCTCTTCGGCGACGCCGCCTTGGCCGGTCTTCTCCTGGATCATGGGGCGAACATTAACGCCGCAGTCGAAAAGCCGAGCGGGGTGATGACGCCGCTCACAAACGCCGTGACTCAGGCGCAGGTCGCCGTCGTGGCGCTGCTGATTAAGCGTGGAGTAAACCTGAAAGGCGCGCAGGGCGGCGACGCCCTGGAGATCGCGATTCAGCAAGCCGGCGACGGATTTATCCGCCGACCTATCGATGCTCCGTCGAACTACGGGCCGCGCGGCGATGCTGTGTATGAGGCTCGCTGGCGCATCGTTGAGTTATTGCTCGGCGGCGGGGTTAATGTGAAGAGCCGCGACAGCCATCTGCTATTTCTGGCCGCGAACGGCGGGCAGGCGGGGATTGTCGAATTGCTTTTGAACAAAGGCGCATACGTCAACGGGCGCGGCGCCGTGGGACCTGCCGGCGGCTTAGACGACGGCAAAACAGCATTGATGGGCGCGATCGATTCCTGGAGAATGGCGCGTTTTGACGAGACAAACCCAGACGATGGGCCTCTGTCTGCATCGGCCCTGGCCGACGTGCGCGCATCCGAGCAGTTCGGGCGCAAAACGGTGGAGATGCTGCTGGCGCATGGCGCGGACGTCAACCTGGCCGACGCGCGCGGGGCGACGCCGCTCATGCAGTGCGTCTCCTGCGATCTGCCGGACCTTCCGAAGATGCTGTTCGCGCATGGCGCGAAAGTGGACCTCACGGACTTGCAGGGACAAACCGCGCTCATGCGCGCGGCTATGGAAAACGACCCGGGATTGACCGTTCTGCTTCTTGCCCATCACGCCGATGTCAACCGGCGCGACAAAAAGGGCCGGACGGCTCTGATGCTCGCCATTGACGACGGCTCCAACGATCTCATCCGCACAGAGCGAATGCACGAAGCCGAATTTACCGACCATGGCCCTCTCGATTCGCCATCCGATCTTCCCAATCCCAATGGGCATCCCGAAATCGTACGTCTCCTGCTGCAGCACGGCGCCGATGTGACCGCCATGGCCTCCGACGGCGCGACCGCTCTCAGCCTCGCTCAGAAACAGGGATTTGCGCCCGTAACGGCGCTGCTGAAAAAGGCGGGCGCGAAGCGATGACCGTCGACGACATCGAACCGCCGCCGCTTGCTCATGGCGCCGCCGATGGACGCCGCGTGAAGCCTAGACGCGAAATTTGAAGACGGCGAGGAGGCAGACGAAATGAATGACATCGCATTGATCGAAGCCGCGAAGTCCGGCGATTTAGAAACGCTTCGAGCGATGCTCGATAGCGAAGCGAATGTGGCAGCGCTAAACCCATCGGGAGATACGGTATTGCTTGTGGCCGCCGGAGCCGGGCAACTGGACGCAGTGCGTCTGCTTATCGAGTGCGGCGCTGATGTCAACGCTCGGAGCCGCGCGGAGCGGACAGTGCTCATGGTCGCCTCAGAAAAGGGACACGCCGCCATCGTGGACCTGCTAATTGGCGCGGGCGCCGAAGTGGACGCTGTCAACCAGTGGGGGCAGACGGCGCTGGTGATGGCAGCTTCCTCCGATCGCAGTGATGTTGTTTCTCTGCTCATAACTGCCGGCGCCAAGATTGGGATTGTGGAGGCGGCGCTGCTGGGGCGTGCGCTGGATGTCGCGCGAATGCTGGAAACGGGCAGTGATATCGCCACGCAAAACTCCTGCGGTATGACGGCGCTGACTGGAGCAGTGATAGCCGGGCATTCGGAATTATGCGTGGCGCTGTTGGATCGCGGCGCAAATTTGGAACTGCGGGACACGCTCGGTCGCGTCGCGCTCTCACACGCGGTCCAAAAGTCGCGTTTCGATCTTGTTTCACTGTTGTTGGATCGAGGCGCGGACGTGAATACGATGAGTGATAATGGGAGTACGCCGATGAAGACGGCGGTCATTGGTCGGAACACGGAGATGATGCTTCTCTTGCATAAACGAGGGGCCGATGTGCACAGCGTCGACAAAGATAATTATACCGCGCTGCATATCATCATCTTGCGTCACAGTGATGCAGATGTGTTGGACCTGCTGTTAGAGTGGGGTGCAGATATCAATGGCGTGGATAGGCAAGGCAGGACAGCGCTTTATCTGGCGGTTTACGTCGGCCAACGCGAAGCCGTAAAACTTCTTGCCTCGCGCGGCGCCAACCTGAACATTCCCGATTCCAAGGGCCAAACTCCTCTGCGAATTGCGATCAGTGATCAGCGTGCAGACATTGCCGAGGTATTGCTCCAAGCGGGAGCCGCTTCTATTCCGGAGACGAAGACGGAAAAAGTGTTGCGCGAGAACTGGGAAAAGTATCGACAGACTTTGGAGCAAGCCGACATAGTGAAGAAGACGCAAAATGAGAGATGATGCCTCGGACGCTAGCGGCATGTCTCCAGGCCGCTTTGCGTCGTTTCCAGCGCACGAGAACGGAGTGACCTCCGCCTCATTTTCGCCGAACGGGGCCACGCTCGCCACGGGCGGCTACGATGGCGTCGTTCGCCTATGGGACACGAACTCTTGGCGCGAGACGCAAGCGCTGCCGGGGCATCGGCGTGGTCACGTCGCTTTTGCGCCGGACGGCGCTCGCCTCATCAGCGGCGGACTGCACAAAGACGCCGTCGTCTTTGACACATCCACTTGGGAAGTCATCGGTGTGCTTGCGGCGTCTGGCGGCGTGTGGTCCTTAGCCTATCGCCCTGACGGTTCCCAAATCGTTCTGATCGAGCCGAACGAAGACAGCGAAGAACGCGCGCATCGTCCGGTCGAGTTTTGGGATCCTCACAGTTTAACGATGACTGGGACAGCCAACGTCGGAACTGATGACGCATACGCCGTCGCTTTCTCTACAAACGGTCAATTCGCCACGCTCGCCCACGCTCCCGGCGGATCGGTGAGCCTTTGGAGCGCGGACTTTGCGCGGCGATTGCATCTGTTCCAAGCGCACAACCTTGCCGCCTGGGGATTGGCTTTTGCGCCCGACGGCAAAACGCTTGCGACTGGCGGCGCGGACAATGTGGCTCGCCTCTGGGACACAGCAAGCTGGGAAATGCGTCATGAGATAACGTATTCAGAGTTTGAGGAGGCGATGGGTTACAACAATGGCGTGCTTTGCGCGGCGTTCTCTCCAGACGGTTCGCTTCTCGTCACAGGCGGACTGGACGGAATGCTGACGGTTTGGCGCCTGTGAACGTACAACCGCATTCGATATAAAGACGAGAATCCCATTGAAAACAATCACACGAAGAGGTAAGGATACGATCTTGCCTATTGTCGGCGACTCCGTTTCCGAATTATGTTTGAGCGCATCACGACCGTTTGCTATTGTCTTTCAAGACGCCAGCAATGAAGAATCTCATTTGACGCTTGAGCAGGATATCCTGCTCAAGCGTGGCGATGTTGAGCGGCGAGTACCCAGCTATCGTTCTAACGCGCCCTTTGATCCAAGCCAATTATCTCCGTTGTTGGATCTGCTTGGCTCGATGGTTACTGACACCTGCGCTTATCACGATGGCCGTCTGGAAGTGACATTCTCTTGTCAATGGAGCCTGCTTGTTCTGCCCATTGAAAGTTATGAGGCTTGGCGTTTTCAATATCCTCGTCCTGGGCGTCCTATTGGAGGTAACCTTGCGCACGCACAGAGCCTGGGTGGATACGAGGGGGGACTTGTCGGATAATGTCACACTTGCCCGGAGATCCCAAACAACGGTTTCCACATCCCGCAAATTTAGAAATCCTGGCTGTTCTTGAAGCGCTTTCTTCTCCTCCTCCGACTGATCCTGAGAATATTTTTCTTGAGATCGATGATTACGAATTGCATACTCATCCTGAGTTATACGATTGCTTGCTGGAGTTGTCGCGAAAGTTACCCTGCCAATGCTTCTCCGCCGCGTTTGGCTATGCCATTTTGGTTTCTCCCGGGGGAGTAATTTTCGGCGTCGCTGGCGGTATTGGGTATATCGCGCTTCGCCTCGCGCCATATATGCAGCCGCCGGATTCCGTGCTTGATACTCAACTCAATGAATATGATAGCCTTGAATGGGGACGGTTTGATATGTTTGCAGATCTCGACGACTGGAGCAAATACGCATATGAGCATGCGAAACAATTAGAGACATTATGAATAGCATTCAAACGATATTGGAGCAATAAAATCTGCCCGGCGGCGGGAGAGTATCAACCTATGACTGAGAATTTAGTGACAACGCGGGAAGAGATAATCGTCTATCCCGACAAGAAGAAGATTATCTGTAGGCTCAATGCGCGGGCCGTCTTTATTATGCTGCCGGTGGCGCTCGGTCTGTTCGCCCTGTTCGGCTTCCTTCGGGGCTTGCTGAGAACGCCTATCCCGCCGTTCATCAATGCTGAGTTCGCTGTCTTGCCCTGGCTTGTTTTAGGTTTCTACGTCTTTGCCTATGTCGCCGCTCTGGCGAATGTTCGGCGGCAAAATCAGCCGATTGTGACGATATCGGCGGAAGGGTTGATGATTTATACTCTCGCCACTCAGCTCGGCCTGGTGCGATGGGACGAGATCGCCAATGTGACGACTTATAACATGATCTACCGCTATGTCGGGATCATTCCGCGCGATACCGCCGGACTTTGCCGTCGTTTGGGCGCCGTCTCATGGCTTATCCGCATGAATTCATGGTGCGTTCCGCTGTACCGATTGATTGGTGTCCCTCTCGCGCCCATCAATATCCCGCAAGAATATCTGCCGATATCCGCGGACGAGCTTGCACAGCGCATTCGATCGTACCGAGCCGGAATGACGGCTCCGTCTGTCGGGCATGACGAGACAGGGGTGTGGCCTCCGCCGCCAAGCGGCCAGATATTCTGGAGTTAGCCTGCGCGGAGTATCGTCGCGAGGCCGCGTACGCCGTCGATGATCTCTTGGGAGGAGGCGGCTGCGTAGCCGAGGACCAGGCCCGAGCGCTGTGGGGTTTCTAGATAGTTGTGGGAGAGCGCTTGCGTTCGGATGCCTTGTTTCTCCGCCGCCAGCGCCACTTTCCCGTCATCGATGCTTGTCGGGAGGTAGCCGACGAGGTGCATGCCGCCGTCGGCGGGGGCGGTGTCTAGTGTTCCGCCGAGTTCGCGTCGAGTTTCTTCCACGAGCAGCTGCTGGCGTTCTTGATAGAGCGATCGCATGCGGCGGATGTGGCGCTCGAAGTGGCCTTCCTGCATGAATTCCGTGAGGATGAGCTGTTCGCGCAGCGGCGAGTGTGAGTCCATCAGGCGGCGGGCGACGGCGAAGGCGTCGACGAGCGCCGGCGGCGCGACGATGTAGCCGAGGCGCAGGGCGGGGAACAGCACTTTGCTGAAGGTGCCGGTGTAAATCACGCGTCCGTGGGTATCCAGGCTTTGCAGCGCGGCCAGGGGACGGCTGACATAGCGGTACTCGCTGTCGTAGTCGTCCTCGATGATCCAGGAGTGTGCTTCGCGGGCCCACTCCAGCAGGGCGAGCCGCCGCGCGAGGCTCATGGTTACGCCCAGTGGCATCTGGTGCGATGGGGTGACGAACGCCATGCGCGCATCGGGGGCGCGCTCACGTCCTGCAGCGACGTTCAGTCCTTCGCTGTCCACGGGAACGGGAATAAGACGCGCGCCGGTTCCCAGCAGCGCGCCTTTGGCGCCGAAGTACCCCGGCTCCTCCATCCAGACGGCGTCTCCGGGATCGATCAGGACATGCGCGGCGATGGCGATGGCCTGCTGCGATCCGGCGACGATCAAGATCTGTTCCGGCGAGCATCGGACCCCGCGCGCGGATCCCAGATAGGCCGCGACCGATTCTCGCAGTGGCAGGCAGCCGGCGGTCGGTTGATAGGACGACGCGTGCCGCGTCGTTCTGCGTCCCACCCGCGCGCCCAGTCGGCCCCAGAGGGCGTTTGGGAATTCGTCCAGCGCCGGCGTGCCGAGCAGAAACGCGCGTCCTAACTTCTGCCCGCGCAGAAACTGCGCGATCGCCTGGGACGTGTGCTTTTTCTGCTCCAGAAATCGCTGGGAGAACTGCGGCGTGTCCGCGATCGCTTCCGGAAGAGGCTTTGCGGGAACGACGAGATTCAGGAAGTCCTCGGGAAGCGCCCGCGCGACATAAGCGCCCGCTCCCACGCGCTCGTCGATATAACCTTCGGCGTACAGCTGCGAGAAGGCGTCCACCACCGTACGCCGCGACACGCCGAGATCGCCGGCGAGCGTGCGCGTGGAGGGGAGACGCTCGCCGGGTGTCAGTCGGCGGTCGAGAATGGCGCTCCGCACCCCATCGTAAATCTGTCGATGCAGGGGCGCCGCCAGCGTTCGGTCCAGGTTCAGGCCCGTCAGAATGGCCCCAGCAGCGCGTTTCGGCACGTGTTTTCTCCCAAAGTGGTATCGTCATTTTGGCGATAACTGGGACTGTTGTCAATCCAATCCGAGCGGTACAATGGATGGCGGACAGAAATTCGCCGGCAAATACGCATCCGGTGGAAAGGGAAAGAACAATGACGGATCACACACACACGCCGCGCATGAACCTGCTGGAAATCGCCCCTGAAGTTTACGCGGCCATGCGGGCGTTCGGCAAAACCACGGACGAATTTGGCCTGGACGCGGGGCTGCGCGAGATGCTCAAGATCCGAGCCTCTCAGATCAACGCCTGCGCGTTCTGCCTGGATATGCATGTTCAGGAGGCTCGCCGTCACGGGATCACCGACGATCGCATGCATCTGATCGCCGCCTGGCGGGAGGCGCCCTGCTTCAACGAGGCGGAGCGCGCGGCGTTCGAGCTGACGGAGGCCGTGACGCGAGTCTCCGAAGGCGGCGTCTCCGACTCGCTTTACGAGCGGGTGCGGACCCAGTTTACGGAGCGCCAGTATGTGGGACTGCTGACAACCATCACGGCGATCAATTCCTGGAACCGGCTGATGGTCGGTGTCGGCAATGTTCCCTCGATCCGATAGCGAGGTTTGCGAGAGGAGAACGGTCGATTGACAACACAGCGTGAAAAGGCGATTCGGCTGCGCGAGCTTCACCAGGGACCGCGTATTTTGGCCCTGCCGAATGTTTGGGATTGCGCGGGCGCCCGATTGGTGGAGGAGGCGGGATTCTCCGTTGTCGCCACCGCGAGCGCCAGCATGTCCTGGTCGCTGGGGTACCCCGACGGCCAGTCCTTGCCTCGGGAGGAGATGCTGTTCATGGTCCGGCGAATCGCCGCGACGGCGCAGGTCCCGGTGACGGTGGATATTGAGGCGGGCTACGGCGCGAACAGCGTTTCCGAAGTCATCAAAACGGCGCAGGGGGTGCTGGACGCCGGCGCTGTTGGGATCAACCTGGAGGACGGCGATGGGGACGGCGGCCTGACGGACATTGCGTTTCAATCGGAAAAGATCATCGCGCTGCGCGCGCTGGGGGAGTTTGCGGGGATCCCCATCGTGATCAACGCCCGCACCGACGTCTTCCACGCCGGTATTCTCGAGCCCGATGAGCAGTTCCCGGAAGCCGTCCGCCGCCTGAACGCCTACCGCGCGGCGGGCGCGGACTGCCTTTTCGCCCCGTTCGTAACCGACGCCCCAATGATCTCCGCGCTCGTCCGCGACCTCCATGGCCCGCTGAATATCCTCGCGATGCCCGGAATGCCGTCGCTCTGTGAACTGGAAGCCATGGGAGTCCGCCGCGTCAGCACCGGCCCTGCGCTTTTCCTGGCGGCCGCGACCACAGCGCGCCGCATGGCCGAACACCTGCGCGAAGACGGCGTCTGCCGCACGGCCGGCCCGGGATCGATCATCTATCCCGAAATGAACCGGCTGATGATGCGGGTGACGGAGCTGTAGTTCCTCTGGGAAAAATCTGTCCGCTTTTTCGCGCTCCTGGACAGTACTATGGTGTAGGGAGAGATGAAAGACGATGGACGATCAGCGCTTACTGCGCGAATTTACGGAGCGACGGTCGCAGGGGGCGTTCTCGGAGCTGACGCGGCGGTACCTGCGTCTGGTGTACTCGACGTGTCTGCGCGAACTGGGAGACGTGGAGGCGGCGCAGGACGCAACGCAGGTTGTGTTTCTGCTGCTGGCGCGCAAAGCGCGCTCGCTGCGGGGACGAGCGCATCTGCCGGGGTGGCTGTTTCATACCGCGCGCCTGGTGTCCAAAAATCTTCGCAAGCAGGAGCGCCGGCGGGCGGAGCGGGAGCAGACAGTCATGCGTGGCATGCTTGAAGATGAGGGCGGCGCGGCGGAATGGCAATCCGTCGATCCCTATCTAAACGATGCGCTGTCGTCACTGAAGGCCCTGGACCGGGACGCCGTGCTGCTTCGGTTCTTTGAGGGCTGCACGCTGTCCGAGGTCGGATCGCAGTTGGGAGTATCCGAGGAAGGCGCGCGCAAGCGCGTGGACCGAGCGCTGGACAAGATGCGCGGATACTTCACTCGCCATGGAATCGCGGCTCCCTCCGCCGCTCTGGCGCTCCTGCTCAGCGCGCACGCCGCCAAAGCCGTTCCCATGGACTGCGTTCGTTCCGTCCAGGCGCTCAGCGTTCCGGCCGCCTCCGGAGCCGCCGTTTCCTCCTACGCCGGCGCGAAAATCGCGCATCTGACACAAGGAGTGATTCAAGTGATGACAATGACAACTTTCAAAACGGCCGCTGTGGTTCTCGTACTCGCCGGCGCGGGTGTCGGCGGCTTCTGGCAAATCGCTTCCGGGGCGCAGGCGGCGTCGAAAGGCCCGATCATCGCGGTCTCCGGCCCCGTCCCCAAGATCGTCCAGCAGGCGGTCCATTCCGCCTACGCCGGCGACTTTTCTTCATTGAACTCGTCACTGGCGCCGGAGATGAAGAGCGTGCTGACAAAAGACGCCGTCTCCGGCACCAGCGCCCAGCTCAAGGCGCTGGGATCCATCAAGGATACATCTCTTGTTTCCCGGCAAGCGATGGACGACAGCGAAGAGTATCGTTTCACGATCCACGCCGTGCTGGGAACGGCGGAAGGACGGCTCGATCAAACCTCGGACGGGAAGATCTCGCTCTTCGAGCTCACTCCAGGAGCGATTTCTCCCGTGACATCCCCGCAAGCGCTGCTGGACCAAGCCGTCGCGCTGACCGTCGCCGGCGACGCCGCCGCGCTGCGTGCGAAGTCCACTCCCCAAATGGCGAATCTTCTCACTCCCGACGCCGTTTCGTCGATACAGTCCCAGCTTCGCGCGTTCGGCTCCATTACAAAAGTGACGATCGATCAAAAAACAAACGCCGGCGGGGCCATCACTGCCCAATTTCACATCGACTTCACCAGCGGCCAGGCGACCGGGACGCTGACAGAAGACGCGCAAAGCCGAATTGCCGGCCTGGAGTTTCACCTCGCTCTATGATTGGGCCGGGCGTCTGCGCTCCATTGCTCCAGCAGCGCATGCTGCGCGGCGTTGATCTCGATCCCAGGCCGCGCAGCGCGCACGATCTGTATCGCCTCATCGATGGACGCCGCCTGACCGCACGCCGCCAGCGCCGCCGCGACGACTGTCGCCGAGCGCCCATGCCCCAGCGCGCAGTGAACGTAAACGGGACCTGGGTGCGCGGCAATAGTCTCCACCATTTGCCGGAACCCTGGCAGAGACGGCGCGGCGGCGTCCATCGTCGGCAGACACAGATAAGCGCGTCCCGCGCGCACGTCCCTCGGCTCCCCAAACTCAGCCGTCAGATCCGCGACCAGCATGATACCGGGCGGCAGCTCCGCCGCCGAGCACCGTCGCCCCAGCCAGAGCCCCGGCGCGATCTCATGACATGACCTCTCACGCGTCAGCCGCTTTTGCAATTCCCACAATCCCCAGGTCACCAGGAGATACGGCAACAGCAAAACGACGCTCCCCCACGCCATCGTTCCCCCAGGCCGCTTGCCGAAGACACGCGGACCCACGGGAAGATACGCCGTCGACGCGAGAATCCAGCTTAGCCCGGACCATGCCAGCAGCCACGCCCCAGACCCCGCGCTGCGCGCGACGTACAACTGAGCGACTCCGATGACGGCGAGCGTGACGGCGTATTTCATTCATTCCGTCCCCTGAAACTCGGTGATGCGTACGACATCCGCTAGATTTAGATGCTCGAAGCAACCCTGGATCATGTTTGTCGCGCGCAGGTTCTCCAAATCAAAAATGCGCGGCCAGCTTGTAATAGTGCGGGAATTGGCCGCATAGCTCTCTTTGTTACGGCGCTTCCACTTTCGTCGCCTTGCCATAAATCCCGTTTGGCCCGACCCATCCGTTGATTCCGCCACGGTTATTCCCGATTTGGAAGCGCCCTTTGTCGATGGCTTTGACCAGATGCAAGTAGTCGTTCCCATGGACACGGACCAGCACAATATCGCCGACAGTGAGGGTGGCGGGATCGCAGGGTTCGACAGTCACGAGGTCGCCGTCGTTGACTTTGCCGTGCATGGAGTGTCCGCGCGGTTTGATCTGCACGGTCTCGCCTTTGCGTAAGGCTTCTTTGGCGGATAAGGCCCAGCTCATGAGGCGTCTCCTATTTCTCTCCCCGTACGGCGCGCACGAAGGCGGCCATTTTGGCGGGGTCTTTTACGCCGGGCGATGCTTCGACGCCTACAGTAACGTCCACGGCATAGGGGCGCACGTTGACGACCGCCGCGCGGACGGTTTCTGGGGTCAGCCCGCCGGCGAGATAGATGCGTTTGCCGAATTGGTGGACTTCGCGGGCGAGCGACCAGCCGTAGGATTCTGGGTGGGGATGTCCCGCGGGGGCGGGCGCGTGGACGTTGAGCAGAAAGTTCTGCACGAGGCCGTTAAACGCGGCGATCGTGCGCAGGTCTTTGTCGCCGGTCAGGTGGAACGCTTTGACTTTGCGCCGCATGTCCCAGTTTTCGCGTATCACTTCCGGCCAAATGGCGTCGTCGTAATATTGGATTTGGTGGAACCGGGCGAACAGCTCGGCGCTCGCCAGACGCCACTGGGGATGGGTATGACCGGCGAAGGCGCCGACACAAATGATCCGCGCGGGCAGCCGCGACGAGATCTCATAAAAGACATCCGGCAGGATCAGCCGCTCACTGTTCTCATCACAGACAAACCCCAGCATATCTGCGCCCGCATCCACCGCCGCCTTCGCGTCGTTCCAGCTGGTGATCCCGCAGATCTTGATGAGCGGCATTGGGGACCTATTTCCCTGTGCTTTCGTGACCTATTCCCCGGCGCTTTAGTGCGTCTGCCTGGCAAACCCACCCCCGGCCTTCGGCCGACCCCTCCCGCCGACGGGAAGGGTGATTTCAGAGTGTGTTATAGCAGGCCGCTCCCGTAAGAGGCTATCTTACCAACCCTTCCCGTCGGCGGGAGGGGTCGGCCGAAGGCCGGGGGTGGGTTTGCCAGGAAGAGTGCGCGCGAAGCGCCGGGGAATAGGGAGTAACACCTACCCCAGTAACGCTCGCACCGCACCGCCAATATCCTCCGCGCGCATCAATGTTTCGCCGACGAGAATCGCGTGCGCGCCGGCTTCGCGGACGCGGGTGATGTCGGCTGGGGTTTTGATGCCGCTTTCGGCGACCAGGGTGGCGCCGGGGCCGACCATCGACGCCAGACGCTCGACGATGCCAAGGTCCGTGACGAAGGTGGAGAGGTCACGGCTGTTGATGCCGATCAGGGTGGCGCCGGCGTGACTCGCCACCTGCATTTCGGAGACGCTGTGCACTTCCACCAGGGCTTGCAGGCCCAGGCTGCGGGCGACGGCGCTGTAGTCCTGGATCTGGTACGGCGTCAGAGCGCTTGCGATCAGCAGGATGGCGTCGGCGCCCAGCACGCGGGCTTCATAGATCTGGTAGGGATCGACAGTGAAGTCCTTGCGCAGCAGCGGCAGATTGACGGATTTGCGGACGGCTTTTAAGAACTCGTCGTGGCCCTGGAAAAAGCGTTCGTCGGTGAGCACGGAAAGGCAGTCGGCGCCGCTGTCTTCGTAGGTCCGGGCGATCTGAACGGCGTCGAAGTCGGCTCGGATCAGACCGGCGGTGGGCGAAGCCTTCTTGACCTCGGCGATCAATGCGACCTTGCCCAGACGCGGGCGGCGCAGCGCGGCGGTGAAGTCGCGTGTCGGCGGCTGATCGGCGGCGCGGTCGCGGATCTCGGCAAACGGAACCTCGCGCCTTCGCTGCGCCATCTCCATCTTCTTGTGCGCCAGAATCGTCTGTAAAATCGTATCAGCCATTCGTAAACTCCCGCAATCGCTCCAGGGCGTCCTGCGCCGCGCCGCTGTCGATCAGCTCGCCGGCGCGCGCCACGCCATCTGACAGCGATTCTACCACACCGCCCACCATCAGCACGCCGGCCGCATTGAGAAGGGCGATTTCGCGGCGCGGTCCCCGGTCCTCGCCGCGCAGCACGCCAAGCAGAATCCGCGCGTTGTCTTCCGGCGTATCGCTCGCCGCCAGCTCATGGATGGTCGCGATCGGCAGGCCAAGCTCGGTGTCGGCGTCCAGAATGTAAGAGCGCACTTCACCGTCCTTGAGTTCGCTGACGGCGGTCTTGCCGAGCGTCGAAAGCTCATCCAGACCTTCCAGGCCATGCACTAATAAGGCGCGTTGGCTGCCGAGGTTGCGCAGTACGTGTGCGAGTGTCTCGCAGACGGCGCCGTCGTAGACGCCGATGAGTTGCACGCTGGCGCCGGCGGGGTTCGTGAGCGGTCCAAGCATGTTGAAGATCGTCCGGATGCCAATCTCCCGGCGCGGGCCGGCGGCGTACTTGAACGAGGGATGCATGGACGGCGCGAACAAAAAGCCGATGCCGACTTCCTCCACGCACCGGCCGACATCGTGGGGCGGCAGATCGAGCTTCACGCCCAGCGCCTCCAGAACGTCGGCGCTGCCGCACTTGCTGGTCGCCGCCCGGTTGCCGTGCTTCGCTACCGCAAGCCGCCCATCCGCCGCGACGACCAGCGCCGCCGCCGTTGAGATATTGAAGGTCTTGAGGCTGTCGCCGCCGGTGCCGCAGGTATCCACGATGACCTTGTCGGTCTGCACGGGAACCTGCACGGCGTACTCACGCATCACGCGCGCGAAACCCGTGATCTCGGCGATCGATTCGCCCTTCGCGCGCAGCGCCACCGCCAGAGCGGCGATCTGCGCGGGGGTCGCCGCGCCTTCCATGATCTGTGTCATGGCGCTGGCGGACTCTTCCTCGGTGAGGTCCTGCCGGTCGATCAGCTTCTGTATCGCATGTTTCATTGTCTTAGATTAATCCATCTGCTGGCGCGCCAGCCCGCGAATGAGTTCGGCGCGCAGGTATTCGCCCTGGCCGTCCAGCGCCTCGGCGTCGAGGTCAAGCTGCAGTGAGACGCTTGGCTCGACTCCCTTGGCGACATCGCCTTGCAACACAGCCAGCGTTTTGGAGTTCACGGAGGTCTCCAGCGGCGGATCCTTGGGCAGCTTCTTATAGAAGAAAGCCGAAATGGGCTCGGCGAGCGTTTCTCGCGTCCCGTCGTCGTGCTCCACGCTCATGATCAGCTTGCGCGGATCCAGCCGCACGGGATAGATATCGGCGCGCGCGAGCCGCCACCGATAGGAGTTGATGAAGCGGCGCACGATTTCATCGCCCGTCTCCAGCGCGATTTCGCGCAGCGCCTCCACGTCGTCAATGTCCGAGACCTCGCGCTCCTGAACGAGCCGCAGGATCGTTCCCTTCCACCAGGCCCAGTCGCCGAACAGGCCCTGGCCGTCGGTGCCGTCACTGAGCGAGGGCGGGAAAAAGAGCGTGATATTCGCGCCGTGGAGATTGCAGATGAGAGGGTCCAGATCCGGCCCCTGCGCGCAAAAATCCAGCGCATAAGGCAGTTCAATCCGGATATCGGCGATGAGTTTCAAAGGGCGGGCTCCAGTAGTTTGACCCAGAGGCTCCGTCGCGACTGCGAATTTGAGATTCGAATCGGGACCATGGGTATAAAACCCACGTCTGGGAGACGCTGTGCGTCTAACCGTCCGTGCCGGACGGACAAAATATTTGTGTTCGATTGCCGGCATTTGCGTCCGGCACGGACGCTTAGCGCCTTGCGCTCCCAGACGTGGGTTTTATACCCATGGTTCCGAAAATGGTGAGGGAGCGGAAATTGTGCTGTTAGAGAAAGCGGCTGACAATATTTTACCCTCCCCCGGAACCGGGAGAGGGTAAAAGAGGGGCGAAGCGGGGAAGTTATTTCGCGGGAACCACATCGGCGAGGCCCAGGTCGGCGCTCTGGTCGCCGCCGGTTTGGCGGATATGGGCGGCGATGGTGACCGTCGCGCCGGGAGTCATGAGCGCCTGGGCGGCGGCGTAGGTGTCCAGCAGTTGGTACGAGCCGTTGGCGCCGCCTTCGGTAGCCGCGAGGACGCCGTTGACATAAATATCGACATCGTCGTCGTGGAGCACCAGGAATTGAAGGTCCGTAAACGGTCCTGCGGGCAGCGTCACGGTGCGGCGAATCCAGATATCGTCGGTCAGCCAGCTTGTCCCCAGCATCTTGATGCCGGACGTGCCGGCCTTGCCGAACGGCGCGGCGCCCGTTTTCCAGGACGTGTCGTCGAAGCCGGCTTTGTTCCAGTCGTCCGACGGACGGTCCGTCGTGTACTTCCAGCTCTGCGCGGTGTTCTCGGAGGTCGCGATGACGGGCTGGATGACCGGCGCCTCGGGAACATTCGCCCAGCCGCCGACCTTCGCGGTGTCCGCCGCCGACCACTTCTTCCAGATCGCCGGATCGGAGATCGCCTTGATGAAGAAGCCGCCGACGACCGGGCGGGCGCGGAACGCCGGGTTTGGCGGGGTGTCGTCCGTATTATAGGAGTCGACCAGGGGCAGGCGCTGATCCGTCACGTAAAGATAATCGTAGATCGGATTGGTGATTGTCTCGAAGTCGGCCTGGTTGTCGGCGAGCGTCGCGGTCCAGTACTCCCAGTCGGTCTTGGTCAGCTTGGTGCGCGAATCGAGCGGCAGACCGTACTGCTTCATCTGCGTCTTGTAGTACGCGATTTCCTTTTGAGCCGTATCGGCGGGGAAGACGTTCAGTCCCGAGATTTTATCCCAGACGAGGTTATATTTCTGGCTCCAGCTGTTGGGTTTGTCGAAGGCGAGACGAGAATGGTCGCCGTCGCTGGCCGCTTCGGTCCAGTGCAGCGCGTCGGCTTTCGCCAGCGCCTGATACTTATCGGCCGACGCCGCATCGCCGCGCATGCGGCAGAGGTCGCCATAGGCGGCGATGGCGAGGATCGCCTTGACCGCAAGATTCGAGTTATGGGCGAGATGTCCCATGAAGTCGTCGGTGCAGAGCTGGTCTTCCGGATCCAGACCGTACTTCTCCAGATACTGCTCCCATTTGGTCAATTGCGGCCAGAAGCGCGAGGCGAAGTCGGGGTTGCCTTCTTGTTTGGCGATGGCGTCGCAGAGCAGGATCAGATTTCCGGATTCTTCGACCGGCATCATATCGCCTTCGTTGGTCGAGTTTTCTCCGCCGCCGTAGACCTGACCGGTGGCTTTGGGATAAGTGCCAAGATCATGCGGGGCGAAGGGGAATTTCCAGCGGCTCGCGGCGCTGTAAAGCATGGCGGGCGCGGCGAGGGCCTTGGCGTAAGTCGGTCCCATCAGCAGGAACTGCGGGGCGGCGGGATAGATGATATCCACGGTGGCGATACAGCCGTTGCTGCTGTTCTCTTTGGGGAAGATCAGCGGCTGCTTGTTGGGATCGGCGGCGAGCCCGCTTCCGGCGAGCGTCTGCCGGTAAGCCAGCGCGGTGACCTGGGCGTACTTCGCGCCGCCGACTTTGGTCATGTCCGCCATCATCGTCGCGTCGAAGTCGGCGCTGCGCTTGGTGAGGGAATCGTAGTCTTTTTCCGCCGCCTGGAGCAGATCGGACGGCGTTGCGCCGTTGCGCCGCCAGAACGGCTGGAGCTTCTGGCGGAAGAAGTTGATGGAGTAGATCTCGTCGTAGGCCAGGCTCAGGTGGCGCGAGACCGGCTTGCTCCCGACTTTGCCAAGGTCGAACGTAAAGGCGAGGACCGGCTGGTCGTCGGCGACGGCGCGCGGCTGGCGGGTGTCGTCTGAACTCGGGAGCGACCCATCGTTAATAAACGAAGTCAGCAGCTTGATATTGCCGCCGATGGCGGATTTGGACTGCTGAGCGTTCGCGGCGGCGTAGGCATATCCCCAGTCGATGCGTGTGTCGTCACCGGAGGGAACGAGATACGTCTGGTCTTTGGTCCCGACGCTGAGCGCCGTCAGCGGCCCGAACGTCTCGCGCTTCCAGACGACTTGCTGATTCGTTTCATTGACCGAGAGTTCCGAGCTGGTGCTGTCGTAGAGCGAAACAGTGTGCGAGCCGCCGTGCGACTTGACGTCCCAGGTCAGATAGGTGACGGGCCGGGCCAGTACGTCCAGGTCGTCGGGAAGCGAGGGAGTGGTGAAGGTGAGGGTGACGTGGACGGCGTCGTTCTCGAAATCGTAGATGCTGCGCGTCGGCAGAACCTTGACGCTGAGCTGCGGCAGCGCGGGAACGCCCGACGGCCCGGCGCCCATCAAACGATATGTTTTGCCGTCGATACGGATCAAGCTGACGAGCGCATGATCGCGCCCGGTCCAGTGCTTGGTCGTGCTGTCGTTGAGGTTGGTCGTGCGCGACCAGATGCTGAAGTTCGGATTGATGGCGACCAGCGGCGTCGCGGGCGGACGAAGGTCCTGCGCTCCCGCGCAGATCGGCAGCAGGGCCGAGATCGCGGAGAGTGTGAAGACCGTCGCGGAATGCAAAAGCTTCATATATGTAGCAGTCCCAATCTTGGTAAGCGTATTCGAATGCCAATATCTTACCACTCGTTCCGCCAAATGGGAATACCCAGAACGCACGAAAACCTTCGTGAAAAGCACATTTCTTATTGAAATATTTCAATCGGAGTGAAGAAGCTATGAGGCTGCTTGCTTTGTAAAACACAGAGATCAGAGGCGGCGATGAGCCGCCGCCTCTGACGAGAGAGGTGTTATTTCGCCGGCTGTACGTCGACGATTCCCAGGTCGACGCCCTGGCCGCCGGTGGTCTGGTGGACATGGGCGGCGAGGGTGATCGCGGCGCCGGGTTTGATCAGCGCGCGCGCTTCGGGCGCGATGTCCAGCAGCGTGTAGCTGGTGGTCCAGCCGCCCTCGGTCGCGGCGAGGACGCCGTTGATATAGGCGTCGATATCCTCGTCATGGAACACGCTGAACTGCAGGTTGCGATAGGGGCCTGCCGGGAGCGTGACCGTGCGGCGGATCCAGATGTCGGCCGTTCCCCAGTCGGTATGGTGCGCGCCGTTGTTGCCGAAGCCCGCCGGGGCTTCCTTCCAGCTGGAGTCGTCGAAGTTCGCCGCCGTCCAGTTGTCCGCGGGCTTGTCGGTGGTGTAGCGCCAGGTCTGCGGCGTGGTCTCGGAGGTCGGGACGACATCCTTGGTGACTGGCTTCGGAGGCAGCGGCGCCCATCCTGAGATTTTGGCGGTGTCGCGGCTCGCCCACTTCTTCCAAATGGCCTGGTCGGTCAGCGCCTTGATGAAGAAACCGCCGACGACCGGGCGGGCGTGCATGCCGTCGCTATGAATGTCGTCCGTGACGTACGAGTCCATGATCGGGGAGCGCGACGTGGTCGTGTTCAGGTAATCATAGATCGGCGTGATCACGGCTTCGAAGTCGGCCTGGTTATCGGCGAGCGTCGCGCTCCAGATCGACCAGTCGGTCTTCGTGATATGGGTGCGCGAGTCGAGAGGGACGCCGTACTTCTGCATCACCGTCTTGTAATAGGTGACTTCTTTCTGCCCCGTGTTGTCGGGGAAGACGTTCAGGCCGAGAACTTTGTCCCAGACAAGATTGTACTTCTGGCTCCAGGTATTCGGCTTATCAAACGCCAGCAGCGAGTGGTCGCCAGCGTCGGCGACTTTCGCCCAGTGCGCCGCGTCCGCTTTGGCGATCGCCGAATACTTGTCGGCGTTGGCCGTCTCGCCGCGCATCCGGCACAGGTCGCTGTAGGCGGCCAGCGCGAGGATACCCTTGATTGAGAGGTTCGCGTTGTGCGCCAGATGTCCCATAAAGTCGTCGGTGCAGAGCTGGTCCTCGGGGTCCAGGCCGTACTGCTCCAGATACTGAGCCCACTGCGTGATCTGCGGCCACCAGGGAGTCACGAAGTCCGCATTTCCTTCGGCTTTGGCGATGGCGTCGCAGTCGATCAGGATATTGCCGGATTCTTCGACCGGCATCTGCTCGCCGCCGTCGTCAGTGCCGCGCGCGACGGGGTAAGTGCCCAGGTCATGCGGGGAGTTGGGGAACTTCCAGTGGTCCGATGCGCCGTAGGCGAGCACCGGCGCGAGCGAGGCTTTCGCGAGCGTCGGGCTGAGCATGATCCAGATCGGCTCCATCGGGAAGATGACGTCCACGGTGGCGATATCGCCGTTGCTGGTGTTCTCCTTGGTGAAGAAGAGCGGCTTGCCGTTTTTGTCCGCCGCCAGGCCGTTTGCGGCGAAGCACTGGCGGTAGGCGAGGGCGGTGATCTGCGCGTACTTGGCGCCGCCGACTTTGGTCAGGTCGGCCATTAGCTCGGTGTCGAAGCTCGCGCAGCGCGTCTGCACGTCGGCGTAATCTTTTTCGGCCGCTTGCAGCATGGTGGACGGCGTGGCGCCGTTGCGGCGCCAGTAGGGGCGCAGGTTTTCGCCGAAGAACTTGACCGTGTAAATCTCATCGTAGGCCACGCTTATGTGGCGCGATACGGCGGTCTTGCCGACCTTGCCCAGATCGAAGGTGAACGCGAGGACGGGCTGATCGTCGGTGGTGGGACGCGGCATGCGGCTGTCATCCGTCGCCGTCAGCGCGCCGCTCTTGACGAACGACGCCGTCAGCGCGGCGTCGCCGCCAATCGCCGATTTCGACTGTGCGGAGTTCGCGGCCGCATAAGCGTAGCCCCAGTCGATGCGGGTGTCGTCTCCGGGCGGAGTCAGCAGGGTCTGCGCCTTGGTTCCGACGCTGAGCGCCGTCAGCGGTCCGAACGTCGCGCGCTTCCAGACGACCGGCTGTTCGGGAGTGTTCACGGCGAGCTGGGAGCTGGTGCTGTCGTAGAGGGAGACGGTGTGGGCGGCGCCGTCGACCGATTTGACTTCCCAGGTGATGTAAGAGAGCGGGCGGGACAGCACGTTCAGATCGCTCGGCAGCGCGGCCGTGGTGAACGTCATGGTGACGTGGACGGCGGCGTTTTCGAATTCGTAGATGCTGCGCGTCGGCAGCACTTTGAGGCCGACCTGCGGCAGCACGGGCGTGTCTACCGGGTCGTTGCCCATCAGACGGTAGGTCTGCCCATCGATGCGAATCAAGCTGACCAGGGCGTGGTCGCGCTTGGTCCAATGCTGCGTGGTCGCTTCATTGAGGTGATCCGCCGGGGACCAGACACTGAGATACGGGTTGAAGGTGACGAGCGGGACGGACGGCGGGCGAAGGTCAGTTTCCGCTCCCGCGCCGCGCAGCGGCAGGAGCGCCGACGCCGCCGCGAATGCGACGAATGTCTTGGACGCAAATGGTTTCATTGGGATTATACCTATCTTCGAGGTTACTGCCCAATTTTACCATTCCACGCACAAAAGGACCATAGTCGAAACGCACACGCGTCTTCGTCAAAAGCACATCGTGAGCGGCCATTCTCTCAGCCGAGGATGGGGATTTCCGGCGCGATCGCCTCATTGAACACGCGCGCGGCTCCGTCTTCGGTGACGGTGAAGATGTTTTCCAGGCGCACGCCGAACTTGCCGGGCAGATAGATCCCCGGCTCGATCGAGCAGCAGTTGCCCGGCTGTAGCTTGATGCGGTTGCCTTCGACGATGTAAGGGGACTCGTGGTCTTCCAGGCCGATGCCGTGTCCGGTGCGGTGCAGGAAGAAGTCGCCATAGCCGGCGTCGGCGATCACCTTGCGCGCGGCGGCGTCCACATCATGCCCGGTCGCGCCGGGCTGCACGGCGGCCACCGCCGCTTGATGCGCCGCGTAGACGATCTCGTAGACACGTTTGGCCTCATCGCTGGCATGCTCGATGGCCGCGACGCGCGTGATGTCGCCGCAGTAGCCGTCGACCTTCGCGCCGAAGTCCAGCACCATCACGTCGCCGCTTTTGATGCGTGTTTTGCCGGTATGGTGGTGCGGCAGCGCTCCGTTCGCGCCCGCGCCGATGATCGATCCGAACGACGTGGTGTGTCCGCGCTCGTTCAGGCTCGTTTCAATCGCCAGTGCGACGCTGCGTTCGGTCGCGCCGATCTTGCAGGCGTCGTAGACGATGGGAATCAGCGAATCCGTGACATCGGCGGCGTGCTGCATCGCGGCCAGCTCCAGCGTATCCTTGGCGGCGCGCAGCGGTTCGATGGCCGAGCCGGCGAGTTTCAGCAGTGTGGTCGGCGCCAATCCCTGGATCTTCAATGCGAAGCGCGCGGGCATGCTTTCGTCGAGCCCGACGATTCCAATATCGAGCGTCAGGTCCACGAACACTTCCGCCAGCAACGTTTCCCAGCCGCCGGCGTCGTCCCAAACGCGCACGTCCGTGACGCCCGCCGGGTTCGCGCGCACCTGCTCCGCGTTGATCGCCGGCGTGATGAACAGCCACGGCTGGTCGTCCGGCACGATCAGCGCCAGCAGGCGCTCGTAGCCTTCCTCGCTGAATCCCGTCAGATAGCGCATCGCGGCGCCGGGCGTCAGGATCAGCGTGTCCAGTCCCTGAAGCGCCATCTCTGTGCGCACGCGGCTCAATCGCTGTTCGTAGATGTTCATAGATGAGACGATTGTACCCCGCCGCGCCGCCGCTCACAAGTGCGGACGCCATGCGGGCGTGCTGTCGGTTGTGGAGCCGTCCGAGATTTGGCGCGGGTGGGCGCCATTGGCGTTCGCGACATAAATCTGGCTTTTGGTGTTGACCGCAACACGGCAGAATGCGATTTGCCGCCCATCCGGGGACCACGCGGGCGAGAAGTCATCGTACTGGGTGTGTATCCATTCCCGAAGACGGGATTTGCGATGAAGCCGCAGCACGTAAATACGTGAGCGCCCATTGCGCTTCCAGGTGAACGCGATCTTTCGGCCGTCTGGGGACCATGCGGGCGCGTCGAAGTTGTGGCGCGCCATTGCCGGAAAGGCAGGGTGCGCGCCCGATCCATCGGCGCTGGCGATAAAGATTTGGGAGCGCCCTTGCGCGGGATCGAAATGGATGTAGGCGTAGCGGGAGCCGCTCGGGGACCATGTGGGAGATCCGTCTTCTCCGGGGCCATGGCTGAGCCGCTTGGCGCGTCCGCTGGAAACATTGAGCGAGTAGATCCTGTAATGTCCGATAGCGTCGTGATACGCGCTGAAGAGAATTGTCTTTCCATCGGGCGAAAATCGTGGATCGGCGCAAAGGTCTTTGCCATCCGTCAATCGGACTTTCCCGGTTCCATCCGCATGAATCAGAAAGATCTGAAAGCGGCTTACCGACGGATCATAGCGCCGGAACGCGATCTTCGAGCCGTCCGGGCTCCACGACGGCGACGTTGGGTCTCCATAAACCGGCGCATCCGTGGTGATGTGCGTGACGCGCCCGTCGCGCGGCGACATCACGCACACCTGACCGACCCGATCGAAGGCGATCCGATCGGAGCGAGGGTGAGCGGGATGCGCCGCATGGTGAGCTTTCGCGGCGGCGCCAATGTTGACGCCGCCGCCGAGCAGTATCGCCGCCATCGTCCAATGAAACGAATTGCGCGCCACAGGGTGCTCCTTAAGCTCTCGCAAAAAGGCTCGCGCCTTGGAGTTTGGAAAAACCGGATCGTCGTGTCGTTTATTGCACGCTCAGGATCTCTCCCGTGTGCGAATCGATGCGAACCTCAGAGGCCCCCTGCGGCGCCTTATTGTTCCCTTTGCCGTCCATAGCCGCCAGGAACTTGCCTTGCAGAACGATCGCGCCGCCCGAAATGTGCGACTGGAGCGCGTCCGTGGATTGCGCCTTGACGACGTGGCTCGTGGCGTACGGCAGCACGGAGGCGACGAGTCCCGTAGCGGCGTCGAAGCTGACAATAGCGTTCGTGGCGGTCGCGAGCGTTGAGCCGGCTCCAATCACACGCACGTAAGTGGACGTCAATCCATTCCAATACTTTAATCCGGTGAGAGCATCGGACGCCGAAATCGTAAAGATCAGATTTGGCGCATTGGCGACGTCGGTGGGAAGCGCCGCAACTCTGGTTCCCGAAGGCGTCGTCGCGTCGAATGTCAGCAGACTGGTGATTGCCGTCCCTTGCTGGCTGTACAGGAATCCGGAAGCCGCGGTTCCGTAGTTGTAGCCTGCGGGCCCGACAAAGTAACGCTTGGTGATGAGCGTGGACCAGGAGGGAGTGGCGTCGTTCGCGGAGCCGTCGGAAATCCTTGCTGGCTGTGTCCCATCCGCATTGGCGACATAGATTTGAGAATGTCCCGTGGAGTCCGTGCGGCTGAAGGTGATTTTACTGCCGTCCGGAGCCCATGCGGGGTAAAAATCATCATAACTCGAGGAGGTGAGGCCTTGTAAGCTGGCGCCGCTGACCAGCCCCGCATAGATGTGATAGTTGGAGCCGTTCTTCCAGACAAAGGCAATCTTGGTTCCATCGGGAGACCACGCCGGCTCAAAAAAGTCATAGGTAGCATAAGCCGAGAATACGGCGTGTGCTCCGGAACCATTCGCATTTGCAATATAGATTTGATAGTGTCCCGCCGTTGAGTCGTAATGGACGTAAGCGTACTTGGAGCCATCCGGCGACCACGTGGGGTCATTATCAACGGATACTCCGGTGCTGAGGCGCGTCGCGGCTCCGCCGGTGGGGTTAATCGAGTAGATCTGTTGTGCTCCGGCGCTGGAATTGTATGTGTCGTACAGAATGGCCGAGTTTGTGGGGGATGCGCTGGGGTTGAAGCAGTCGCTTGTCCCATCCGTCAGTCGCACCATTCCCGTTTTATCGGCGTTGATCGTGAAGATTTGGAAATGTGACACCGTAGTGTCATAACGTGAGAACGCGATCTTGGAGTTATTGAGGAGCCACACCGGCGTTGTGGCGTTTGAATATGTGATGAGATCACTTGTGAGCTCGGCGGCGTTTGCGCCGTTGGGAGATATCGTGTAAACCTCTCCGTTGCGATCAAACGCGATCTGCGTGTAGCTAAGGTTCGGAGACTGTGCGGCTTGAAGCGTGGTGATGCTGGCGCCCGCCACCCCCGTGACAACGGTATTCGCGGAAGCGCCGACAACCGGCGTTTGCAAGGCGCCGACCACATTCGCGGTCAGCGCGCCAAACGTTTGCGTCTGTTCTCCACCGGTCGGCGTGGAAGTGCTGCTGGAGGACGAGCCGCCGCCGCCGCCACATCCCGGCAGCGCGGTCACGCTGAGGAAAAGCGCCGATGCGGAAACAGCGCGGTAGAGTGAATTTCTTGTCAATCGTGTGCCTCTTTCAAGATTGTGAAATGAGAGAACGCCAGGCATCATGAAGAGCGCCGACTGCTGTGAGCGTCCCCTTCATAACAAGATCGTCTGTTTGCGATGCGTGGCCGGCACAGATTTTCCGAATAGGAGTGTACCCAGTCCAGGCGGGAGCCTATGTATGGTATCTTTCAGATTCGGCTTGATCTCTATTTATTGCAAAATAAAAGTGTTGCGTGGTAAAACAAAAACGGCCGATCGCTCCTCAGAGAGCGATCGGCCGTCGCAGCGCCGTAATGACGCGTGACTGGGGGAAACCTGGTCAGTTTTCCAGGAAATTCCGGATCATCTGTTTTCCATGCTCGGTCAGCACGGATTCCGGATGAAATTGCACCCCCTCCAGCGGCCACGTCTTATGCTTCAGTCCCATAATCTCCCCATCCGCCGATTCCGCCGTAATCTCCACGCTATCCGGCAGCGTCGCCCGCTCCACGATCAGCGAATGGTACCGAGTCGCCTCCAGCGGCGACGGCAGCCCGGCAAACACGCCCTTCCCGGTATGCGTGATCGCCGAAGTCTTCCCATGCATCAGCTTATCCGCCCGGATCACCTTGCCGCCGACCGCCTGCCCCAGCGCCTGCATTCCCAGGCAAACGCCAAAAATCGGAACCGTCGCCCCCAGCTCCCGGATCACCTCCAGCGTAATCCCCGCCTCATCCGGCGTCCCCGGCCCCGGCGATATTAAAATCTTCTCCGGCGCCAGCGCTTTAATGTCGGCGACCGTGAGCGTATCATTGCGGCGGACGTCTAGGTCCGCGCCCATCTCGCCCAGGTATTGGACAAGGTTGTAAGTGAAAGAGTCGTAGTTATCGATGACGAGCACTTTTGACATAATATCTGTTTCCTTAAGCGTATCAAATGTGAGTTTGCAATGTCGTGACGTATCCGCGCCCATTCCCGCGTTCAACGCCACCAGTGATTCTCTGGCAGCAGGCGAACGTCAGAGTGCATGACGTTTTCAAACCACGCTTTCATCTGCGTTTTCATGACCAAGTACTCCGAAGCCGCATGCGATGTCCCGATCAGCGACATGGGCGTCGTCTTGGCATACTCCATGATTCGGGCGTCGCGCGATCGGCCAATTTCGTTGTCGATATGATTTCGGATTTCGCCGGTCACATACGTCTGCGCTCCCTTGGATTGCGCCTCCTCGTAGAGCTCGACGCGTGTTCCGGCGCCGGCGACGATCGCAATGCGCGTGAGTTCGTTATGCTTCGCGCCGAGGAACTCCTCATAGGGAAGGTCCATCGCCGCGATGAGCTCGGCGATCAAAGTGTCGGTGCTGCGCGGCGCGAGTTCACAGATTGCTCCGTACGGTCCGTGTTCCCCGTCGTAAACATGGTCCACGATTGTCGCCCCAATTATCTCGATAATCGCTGCTGTCGTGCCAATTTGCCAGTTCAAGTCCATCGGTATATGGCACGAATAGTACGACAGACCGCGTTCGCGCATCGCCTGAAGCTGCGCCTCGGGGATGGGAATGATGAACGGTTCTGGCTGCGATTTGCCCCGAGGATCGCCCATCCGCATGTCGAGAGCATGATGCGAAAAGAACAGATCGCCAGGCCGCGCCTGCTGGATAAATCGATCGATGACGATTTCACTTGGGAACACGCCGCAGAATACAGCGCCGACATCTTCGTGACCACGTATCGTAAGCCCGTTGAACCGAGTGCAAAACTCTGGCTCGAAGTAGCCGCGCCAATCGACACCGAGAGGCTCATAAGTCATCGGCACAAACTGCCGAAACGCGGGATCGCTGTCGACTTGCTTGATCTTGAAGAGGTCATCAAGCGCGCTTACGATGTGTGCGAGCTTTTGCATGGCGATCTCCTTTCCCAAAATTATCTCCGACTGAACAGATCAATGGTATTTTAGATATCATGCCTGTCGCTCTATGATATATATTTTGTAGACGCGCACTTAGCGTATCGCCTAGCGGCGCGGATCGCCCGTATGGTGGCCCAATCGCTCCAAGGCGCTGGCGACTCTGTCAGGGTAGTAAAACGCCCACAGGTCCATGCCGTGAGATCCGCTTTCGCGACACGCGTCATTTTCGATATATAAGATACTCTCGATCGTGTCCAGGAAAACACTGTCGACTTGACGCCGTCCGATTTCGTCGGGTTTACCGTGGATCGGAATAATATCGAACCACAGATAACATATCTCGTTGAGCGCGTCGGATTCGGGAGCGCCTCCGGGCTGCTCATAAAAAACATACGACGAACACCGCTGAGCAAAGCATTGTCGGAACAGCTGCTCCATCGCCTCAATACATCGCTTCCGACTTGGCCAGGGAACGGCTTCGTCCAGCAGCGCATACATATGATTTGAGCCGGTGTTGCTTGCCAAGAGCCAAAAACCTTGATTGAGCTGAGCGTTTGAGAACGGCGCCAGCACATCGCCGGCGTTTTCGAACAGCGCCGTCATGTACTCAACAACCTGGGCGTTATGCTCCTCCTCATTCCAGGACGGCGTATTCAAGTCCCAATGCCAGGCTGGTACGCTGAAGGGATGGTCGAATATGTACGCCACCCATTCCTCAAAGGTGTTAATTGAAAGTAGTTGGCACATCGTTCGTTCACCCCTCGGCTCGGCCGAATTCCCCAATTACTTTATTCGTAGACGAGCGTTCAATGTATAATCTATATTTTTGAAACCAATGTCCTCAAACTCGAATAGGATTCTCATATCAAGTGCGGCTGCTAGAATATTATCTGTCAGATTATCGAAATCAATGCGCGTGACATCGACTGGGTTGTGCGCGGATCGTAGGTAGATCGATCCTTCGATATATCCTTCCTCCGGGTTGACAGGAAATATAAATGCAGTATTGGTCAATTCTGTGATCGTTTTATCACCAAAATCAATCCAATCGAGCCGGATCGATGTCTTTACGCGTTCATCGTCTAATTCGAAAGGGACAATTGGAATTTCAATATTGTATAAGTCCTTGTCCGCATTCATAGGCTTGATTATACCGATTTCACAACTTAGGAAATGAACAGGAAAATCGACAATCTCGTCAATTTTATTGGTTTCAGACATTCATTACCTCGTTAGTCATAAGACTGTCAGCTAGTTCTAAGTGATAATCATATCGCAAAAAACTCGAAGCAATGACGGTCCTTAGGATCTGCATTGTAAATTAAACTCATCTCTTGCCTTTTGCAGCTTCGCCCTAATGACGGGATCGTCTGACCGATAGTTAAGACCGAGAGTCTTTTGATAATGGATGAGAAGCTTGAATCTCAAATCCTGAGTGAATGGGTGGACAACAGCATTGCAGTCTTCGCCGTAAAATACGTCGCACCCTTCTAGACGCGCTTCTAACCATTCTGCAATTTTGATAAATAGCGGGAGATCTCCCCGTTCGTAACCAACTCCAAAATAGTCCTTATAGAGGTTAAGGTTCAGCCATAATCCCGAGCGAATGTAAGTCTCGTGGGGCGGTGTGAAGTAGCTCAAATAACATTTGAGATCCTCTGAATCAATCGCAGCAATCGGGCCGCCGATATAGAAGTCATCGGACGGATCGATAGGGAGCGTCGGCTCCATCGTCAGTTGCTGCCATAGGCTTTCCGGCGTGCCTCCCAATGGAAGGGCCTCCACGCGAAATATCATTTCAGCCCCAAGGGCCATGGCGATTTCCTCAATATGGACAACTCAAACAAAAAGCCGGACACTCCATCAATGGGGAATGTCCGGCTTCTGTATTCTACGCTCTTCGCAACAAAATGTCAGGCGTGTACAGGCGACGGCATCCCCAGCGGTGTGGGGCGCCACCATCGGCGGATTTGTGTTTGCGCGCCTGTGATCATGGGGTTATGATACTGGATAGGGACGGGTCCTGTCAAGATCATCCACAACATCGCACTCCGTCGCCGTCGCTTTCGGCGGCGCCTTGCTGACCGCCGCCAGTGTCATATGATCGTCCTTTTGAATCAACGTCAGTATAGATAATGCTTGCGTGGTTTTCCCATCCATGCGCGCATAAACCGAGAGTCCGCGTAGTGTGTGACCCAATCTTTTCCATCGATCGGTATCCCGACGACTCGGCCGGGCATCCTCTTCACCATATTGCGAAATGCGGGCTCGCAATCCTCCGACCAACGCGCTCTCTTGCGCAAGGCCGTGTGATCGTAAGGGCATTCGAGCGGCAGGGGCGGCCATAGACACGACTCAAAGTCGACAATTCCGTCGATAATCTCGGAGATGGCCGCAACAATCTCGCCGAGGATGCGGTCGTTATGCTCGCCGGAGCAGATCGAGGAGCAGCCAATATATTGGCGCGGCGCAAACCCAAACGCTTCCGCGAATAGATGATTGTGCGAAGAACCTGGGTTCCATTCGCATGGCTCCACGCCTACCCAGAAGAGGCCCGGCAGTGGCAGCGTGACTTTCCAAGTCTTGCTTCTGAGATTCCGAACCTGATATTCGTTCCCATCATGACCTGTGCTGATGCTGTCCATATACCGATCCAGCGCCTCGTGTTGGGTCTCATCGAGTTCGCGGGCGACGAGTATTGAGCAACTTGGTCCACCCACGGTATCTCCTCCTTTCCGTTACGTCGGCGTGTCGAGTCGTCCCGTCGCCGCTGAAACGGACGAGCCAATTGAGTGTATGGCGCCGCTCAAAGTTAGGCGACTGAAGTCATGCGGCATCACAAGCCGCCGCCACTTCTGACCAATTTGATGTCTCCCCAAGTCCCATTTCCGACTGGCCTAGTGCCTCAGGAATCAAGCTGGCGCACGTGGCTCGCAGGCGGAGGAGTGCTTCTTCGGGCGCCACTTCAAGAGCGAACGTCATTGTCTTACGCTCCTCCCATTACTGCACTCCTTGTACCTCAGAAACAAAAATAGCCGGACTTCCCTGTTGTGCAAGGATGCCCGGCTTCTGTAAACTTCGCAAAATCGGATTGATCTTAGGCGTATACAGGCGACGGCATCCCCAGCGGTGTGGGGCGCCACCATCGGCGGGTCTGTGTTTGCGCGCCTGTGATCATGGGATTATGATACTGGATAGGGACGGGTTCTGTCAAGGCGGCGATTGGGGCAGTTCCGAGGTTCATCCGGCATTCGTGTGGGCGCTGAAGATAATCCAGGTGGTGGGGCTGTTTCCGGTCATGCCGCCCTGCGCCGTTTCTATGTGATCGATGGTGAAATTGGCTTCGCGGAGCAGGGCCGCGAAGTTATCTTCCTGCCAGAAGATGAACTGTCGTTCGATGCCTATGCCGTATTTGTCGTCGTGGATCATTTGCGGACCCTGCGGCCCCATCTTAAGCGAGATCCGCGTGCGGCCGCTGGGCGTGAGGATACGATGTAAGTCATGGAGGAAGGTAGGGACATCGCTTTCGGGGACGTGAATGAGAGAGGCGGAGATCCACGCGCCGTCGAAGGATTGGGCGGCGAAAGCTGTTCCGATCTCTCGCATGTCTAAACGGAGGAACGCTGGGTTGTCCGATGACGATCTTTCCCTTGACGATCTTTCCCTGGCGATTTGGATCATGGCTTCGGAATAATCGATGGCGGTGACTGCAAATCCCAGATCTGCGAATTGCTGCGCGTGTATGCCGGGGCCGCAGCCGAGATCGATGAGGCGGGGTCCGGCGAGACTTTCCGCGAATGTCCGAAGATGAGGAGGGACTTCAATCTGACGGTTCTCCAAGGTCTTCTTTGTAAACGCTCGCGCCACTTCGATGTCTTCGTAGACCCGTCGCGTGGCGGATTGTCCGTCGAGTTTTTCGTCCGAGTGTGTCATCTGATATTTTTCTCTATGGGCGACGGCGCGCACAACGCGGTTTGTTTCTTGATCTGCAATAATGGAGCCATATTGATCGCGTTTCGTCGGAAAGAGTACCCAAATGCAAGAAGACCCGCATATTTCGCGACTTGATCGGGCGTTCGCGTCGCTTGAAGGCGTGAGCGTCGGCGATGCGTTCGGCAGCCTTTTCTTCAATTTGCCGGAGATCGTTGAGCCGAAGATCGAGCGGCGCGAGACTCCGGAGGGAGTTTGGCTGTTTACGGACGATACGATGATGGCGCTGTCCGTCTACAATATGCTGCGCGATCAAGGGGCGGTCCTGCCGGACTTGCTGGCGGCGGACTTCGCCGCGCGTTACGACAACACGCGGGGGTATGGCCCGACGATGCATGGGCTGCTTGCCGATATCGCCGTTTGGCCGTCGCGATGGCGTACGCTGGCCGGCGCGCAGTTCGGCGGCCGAGGATCGTTTGGCAACGGCTCCGCGATGCGCGTTGCCCCGATCGGAGCATACTTTGCGGACGATCTGGGCAAGGTGGCGGAGCAGGCCGAGCTGTCGTCGATCACCACGCATACGAATTCCGAAGCCATCGCGGGTGCGGTCGCCGTTGCGGTGGGCGCGGCGATTGCCGCAAGTCTTTCGGGCGGCGGCCGGCCAGGGCGCGCCGAATTTCTGAGCGCCGTCATCGCGCACGTTCCCGACAGCGAAGTGCGCGCGCGTCTGCGCCTGGCGCGGGATATGGACGACGGCGCGTCCGTGCGCCACGCCGTTGCGGTGCTCGGCAACGGCGTCGGCATCTCGGCCCAGGACACCGTCCCCTTCAGCCTCTGGTGCGCGGGCGAGCGCCTGGACAGCTACGAAGAAGCGCTCTGGCTGACCGTCTCCGGCCTCGGCGACCGCGACACCACATGCGCCATTGTCGGCGGCGTTGTCGCCTGCTATACCGGCGCCGACGGCATCCCCGCCGAATGGCGCCGCCGACGCGAACCGCTGCCCGATTGGAGATAGCGTCGATGAGCTCCCCTAACGCTTGCGCTCGTTAGCCGTGTCCTTGTTTTTCAGAAACCAGGCGGAATTGTGTGATTACGTTGTCTCCAAGATGGAATAACGGAGAAAGCGGATCGTGGTTATTCCCAAGCGCGTCCCAGTTCGCCTCGTATGTGTGGACGGCTTCCGGCGTGAGAACGTAAAATCGCACGTGATTCTGTTTGGGCAACGGAAAAGATTGCGTCGTCTGCATAAGAGTGAGATAATCCCCTGCGGCGGCGATCAACGCCAGGCCGGCGTTTCGGACGCTGTCATGCCCAACTCCGCCTAAAAGCCCGCCGCCGCCGCTGTAGTAAATGCTGACGCTGCCTTCACACATCGTCATGAGGGTCGCGGAACCGCTGGAAGTCGCAAGATCCATCAAGACCCCGTAAGGCTCCCCGGGCTTTGCATTAAGCCCGATGTCTTCCGGCTTTGTCTTAAGCGCAAACTCACGCATCCCGTGATATACTTCTGGACCGCTCTTAGGCTTCGCCTCGCCGGCTTCAGCCGCCCCCTCTTTTTTCTTCGAAAACGGCCACATCACTTCATTCCTTTTCTGTTGGTTTTGTTGATGTTAGTTGCTGGGCGAGGGCATCTTTTTGCCGTCAACAAACATCGTCTCGTTTTGGAAAGTCTCACTGAGCAGACGCCATTTTCCCGCTTGCTTCACCCATTTATCCAAATAATAGCCGCCGCCTGTCAGATGATGTGTCGCCCCTTTAGGCCCGAACTCTCCAGTCATGTCTTTTTGTATGAGGTCGCCTTTTTGAAAGATATTTACGAGAGCGACATTGCCAGATACCGCCAGCTTCGTAATCGTGGTTTTTATCTGGATGGTGCGTACTCTCTCTTTATCTCCGCCAGCCGCCATGGTGTGCTTTGCTCTGAGCATCAGCTCATCACGGTATGGACCTTTCGCCAGAGTATCGTCGATCGCGGAGATTAGCTGCTGACCTCCGCTTCCGCTCAAAGCCTGATCCATGCGATGATAGCTCGCGTTCAACTCTTTTCGTACTCCCGCATCGTCATTTCGCGCCTGGGATGTCGCTGTTACCGATAGCAGTAAGAAAACTGCGGCTGCCCAATGTTTTCGCATTTGTTTGTTCCTGATTCTGATGGTGAGTTGTTTTATTGCTTTGATCGGCTTTTTTACGTCGGCGTGTCGACATCGTCCCAGTCGCTGTTTTGGAATCGAACCAGCCAGTTGAGGGCGTGGTGGCGTTCCTTGACCACGCTCGCATTCACGTTTGCCGGGGGCGCTTGCCGCTGGACGCGGGCTTCTGTAACGGCCCAGTGCAGACGGTAGTGGAGGTCGAGCGCGTCGAGGATCTCTGCGGCGGGGCGCAGGGTGGCGGATTGGACAAATGCTTTTGTGTTGTTGTCCAGCGCGCCGCGCGCGGCTTGGGGCACATCGCAGATTTGCGACGGCCAGGGGAGGCTGTCCGATAAGCGGAGCGCCCACTGGAGGACGGCCAGCGCTTCGTAGCGCCAGGCGAAGTTGATGATGTCCTGTTTGATTGGGGAGGCGGCAAAGAGAAAGTGGCGCTCCGCCGGCGTCAGACCTTCAAAGCCGACGGGACAGCGGTTTCTTAACTCGGCGATGGGGAGCGGGTCGTTCTCATTCAGGGATTCGGCGCGTACGCAGGGAATGAACAGACCCAGCGATCTCAGGGCGACCTCGGACGGCGTGCGCAGTTGGACTTCCTCGGCGCTGATGAGCGGCGGCAGCGAGCGCGCCGTGGGAACGCCGGATGCGGTGAGGGTCGCATTGGTGCGCGCCTTGCGTTCGGCGGCGTCCGCCGGATAGGGGACCTGCGCTGCGGGATCGCTTTCGCCATTGGCGCCGACGAGGATACGCCCTTCGGAGTCGCGCACCGCGCCGTCCGGTGTGAACAAGATCCCGTTCGCGCGGCGCGCCCAATGCGCGAGCGCAGCCAGATCCGCGTCCTCCACATTCATGCTGAATTGATTCCGTGTGCGCTCGATATGGAGGAGCACATGGTAGAGCGTCTGCGTCATCGTCTCGCTTCGGTTTCGAACGTATCCGCCGAAGCCGTTGAGGTGGCCGGCCAGCGCGGGTTCGCCGTGGCCGCGGCTCCCCAGAAGCGCATGCGGGAAGTCGGGAGCGGGCGGGGCGCCTAACGTCGAGTAAATGTTGATAAGTGTAGTCATTGAGGTTGTCCGTGATGGTGTTGAGTTTCGTCTGTCTCCTGCGCCAGAAAGGAGCGTACAAGATGCGTGCGGGACATGTCCGAGCCGGTGAGCAGCGCCAGCCAGCCGTCGTGGAACGAGAGATGGTTCACGGCGCTCTTCTGATCGAAGACGAACGCGACGACTTCCGCGAGGGAGCGCGCGGTGGCCTCGGCTTCACGGACCCGGCCTTGCAGCCCGAGCAGAAAGTCGCGCTTGCGCGTAAGAATTTCCTCGACGCTTTCGGCGTCCGTGAGGGTAAGTCCATGGGCGTCAAAGAGGCATCGGGGGCGCAGCGCGATTACCTGCTCCAGACTGCGGATCCAGGCGGGGCCGTCGACTTCGCGGAGCTGGCTGTCGATGTCGGCGGCGATATAGAGATCTCCGCTGAACAGCCAGCCCTCCGACGGTTCGTAAAGACACACATGGTCCGGGGAGTGGCCGGGCGTGTGCAGAACGGTGAAGATGCGCTCGCCCGTACTCACGGTTTCCGGGATCGGGCGGGCGCGGGAGCTGGTTGGCGGTCCGAACATAAAGTTTCGATACCAGGCGCGCTCCGATGGGTAGCGGATCTCCGCGAGGGCGAGCGGGTGGGCGTAGAGCGCGGTCGTCGCCGCAAACAGATCGTTGTTTCCAACATGGTCTTCATGGTGATGCGTGTTCACGACGGCGGTGATGGCGGCGCCCATCCCCAGTCGCTTCAATGTCTGGTCCAGGCATTGGCGCGCCCAGGGGAACCCGGTATCCACGATCAGAGCGCGGTCGATCACGTAACTCACCGAGTAATCGTATCCTCCGCCCAGACGCGACACGGCCTTCGTCACAAGGTTATCGATTCGAATGCAGAGGACGCCGGGGACCGGTTCGGTGACCTGCGCTCGGAGCGGCACAAGCGGCGTGCGTCGAAAAGCCGCTTCCAGCGGACGCCAGGCGAGGCGGCGGACCCATGCGCCGATCATGTCGCGCTCCGTTTCCGGAACGGCGTCAGCGTGATGGGAACGACTCCGGCTCTGTCGAAATAGGGATCCAAGCGCCGCGCCAACTCCGGCCATTTTTGATGCGGAACCGACGGATACAGATGATGCTCCAGATGATATAGGTGCTCCAGGGCGACGATCGACGCCACGCGCCCTCGGAAGAGCCGGGTCTGAAACAGCGGCGACCGTCCCGCGGCGTCGTGGGGAATATACGCCGTGATCACCGGAATGATCCAGCTTCCCATGACGATCAGCACGGCGTAGACCAGCGGCGCCGACGTGACCGGCCACAGCGCAATCGCGGCGCTCGCCAGCGCCATCACGCCCAGCCCCTCCCCAATAATCCAAGCGCGGTCCCGCTTCGCCCGGCGGATCGCCCAGAACCACACGCGCGGCTGGAGAGTCACGCCATCGACCAGCGCCCCCAGCAGCGACATCCGCGCCGCGCGGCCCTCCAAATCATCCTCATGCGGAAACCGCGCATGGTGGTGCAGGTGAACCAGGCGATAAGCATGACCGCTGCGCAGCGTCAGCAGCTCAATCGCGCACAGCATTCGATCATTCCATCGCCGCGACATCCCCAAATTGCGATGCACCAGATCGTGGGAGATCGACCCATACGTGACAAAGCTCAGATACATCAGCGCCAGCACCGCCGCCGGCCACCAGCGCGCCCCCGCAAACCCCGCATAAGCAGCGACGCAAAGAAACGGAACCGCCAGCCCCCAGACCCGCTGACGAATCGTGATCCGCGTCAGATCCTCCCCCAATTGCGAAAGCGGAGGCAGCGGCTGTGTCATGAGGATTCTCTTTTCTCCGTAAAGCGCCGGAAACTGCCTTCGCGATCTCGGATAGACATAACGATCAAATTGGATACAGACGCCATGAATGCTATTCCCGAGTTTTCCGCCACTTGCGGTTGGTATGTTACCTGCGTGAGATTAGTGGAGCCTTGCGCGGAGCAGTTCCATTCGTGAAAACTGAAGCGGCTTAATCATTGTTTATCCTGATGGTTATGGTCGTCCCCGCGAGCCCATGATTGCTTCGGATGTTTGCGCGGCGCTCCCTGCGCCGATGGATGCTTCGAGGACGAGGCTTGAGAGCTATTCTTGTTCGGAGTGGTCTGAATCGGGCGCCCCACGATGGATTGTGACGCGGCGTAGCTGAAAAACCACATCCCCGCAATTACGGCGACGATTGACAATCCCGTGGTAATGCGCAGGAACTTAGAGCGCGTGATAAAGATCGAATAGACAAGCCCGCCCAGGAACGATGTCAATTCGAGAATAATGATCCAAACGGTCTTCTTGGATTTTGAGAACTCATCGGTAATGGCGCAGTCGATCAAGCAGTGCAGCGAATGTCCGAAGATAAAGACAAAAATGAAAGCGACCGCCAAATATGCAAGCGGCGTGGTGAAGATTTGCGTCATATCGGGTTAATCGCCACCTCGCCGGAACACCTGGATTTCTCGGTTCGTCGTAATGTAGACGTCGCCGTGAGCGCCAATAGCCATGGCGTTTGGCCGCTGGACGGGAAACGCGGCGATGCGCTTTCCGTTCCTGTCGTAGACTCGAACGCGGTTTGTTCCGTAGGTCGCCGGGTTCGGCCCCACTTCGTACACGTCTCGGACCGACTCCGCGACATAAAGGCGCCCGGATGTTTGATCCGTGGCGATCCCCACAATCGACCCCGCGATGTCGGGCGAAACGTGCTTTCCGACCCTCCCATGAACATCTATACGGACGATCACATCCTCGACCACTTCCCCGGACGCCGGCGGACCCGCGAGGCGCTTGCGCCGGGTATCCCATGTCGCCTCTGCCCAGTACCCTTGCCGATCCGCGCTGAGATGTGTCGCGCCGCTGGTCTGGAACGTTGGACCAATCGAACGGGGGCGCCGCAGCGCAGCCGAATAGCGGACGAGCCGTCGCCCCGTCGCCGCCGGCAGCACAAGGATAATTCCGCCGCCGGGAGCGCTCGCGGCGCCGAAGATCCCGGAGTTTTCGGAGAGACGCAGTTCATTTCGAAAATGACCGTCACGATCGAACCGCTCGACGCGCGGCGGGCCGGACATTTCCGGGCCGCCGCCGATCCCGGACGATTTCTCATGATAACCCGTGTCGGTGACATAAACGTCGCCCGCCCCATCCGCCACGACAAAGTTGGCGCTGAGCAGCTTCCCCGGTCCGCGTCCAAGCCCGCCGAAACGCCCGAGAAATCGACCGCGACCGTCGAACATGGAAACCGAGCTTCGATTGTGATCCGTCACATACACACGTCCCGTCGCCCGGTCGACCGCGATCCCCCACGGCTGGCCGAAACGGCCCTGACCAAACGCACGAACCCGTTGGCGCGCCGGCCGCGCCGACGCAGGGATCGTCCCCACAAGGCACAGTCCAATTCCAATAGTACATAAAGCCAGAATACGCCCCATGGTCTCACGTCTCACTCTCAAGGCTGACCTTCACGGCGGATCGCCGCCTCAATCAGCGCGGCAGTGGGGCCGAAGGGCGGCGCCGGCAGCCCGTGCCGCTGCTGGAGATACTCGGGGCTATTGTAACTGACCCAAACCACTCCCTCGGCGTCCTCCCAGACAAGCGCCTTCAGCGGCAAGTCGATCGCCAGCGACGGATACTCGACCATCAGCGGCGTTCCCGCCGCCGGATTGCCGAAGAGAACCAATTCCATCGGCCGCATCTCCAAACCGCTCTTGCGCGCGGCCTCCGCCTGATCAATCCGGGCGAAGATCTGCATCCCGTGAGATTGAAAGGCTTCGATGAGGCGGTCAGTGGTCATCGAAACAGAATCCGCGCTTTGTTTGTTTACTAGTCCATGATCATCGTTAGCAAGCATGTGCATATTTCTCCTGCGTCATGTATATTCCAATGTTCGTTTCAGACGCTCATCGGACTCCCAATGATCTGTGATTGTTTTGCGGACAAAGGATGCAATTTGTGCTTGAATTCCTTCATTGCCAAGCTCCGATCTGGTCGGGCCGAAATACTGAGGGCAGCGAATCCGAACTGAGATTGCCGCAGTATAACCAGGTCCGGCAAGATCTCGGTCGCGTCTCTCATTGAGATCGTTAATTTCCGCCATGACCTCCTGAAATCCTTGATGAAAACCTATGGCATGCGTCCCGCCGCCATAGGTAAAGTTCAGATTCGCGGCGGACATGATCGTCACGCCTGGCTCTCGGTGGAATTGCAGAGCAAAGTCAATCTCTATGGCGTCGCCATTCGTGTCTTGTTGCGTAGATTGACCGCGAATGGTCTTTCCCTCCGGAGTGTAGGGCGCATTCAGATACGAAACAAGATGGGCAACGCCATGCTCGTGTTTGTATGTCTCCGGCTGTTTTCCGCGGACTTGATCGTGAAAATGATAGGCGGCTTCGCGCAGCAGCGGTCCGGTCGTTGCGAGAAATCGCTCCACATCGTCGGGCGAGATCTGAGATGCACCGAAGATCTCGGGATCCGGCATCCAATGAAATGTGATTTCATCGCAGTCAATCAGATCGAATGGGGATGATTGAGTGACAGGCGTCCCGCGCTCCCATCGAAATGAATGTTCGATCTTTCCACGCTTGACAGAAATCGTAAGCCACTGGGAGAGACTATTGACCAACGAAAGGCCGATGGTAGAATCTCCCAAACGATAGTCTTTTGTTTCCGGCCAGAGATTAAGATCTTGCGCCAGTGACTGAACCGATCTTGTTTGAGTGGTCGGCCGCGTTCTCATTTCGTCCGGACGAGCATTCCGTCCCGTCATGGAAATGGAATGGTCGGGGTGAAGGACAATGTCCAGATCGGAAAAGGCTCCGGAAAATACTTCATTGGCAAAATAGCAATGGACGATGGACAGCAAATGGAAGACGCCGCGATGATCTGTATAGCCAACATACATTAACGGCCGTCTCCGCACGTGTTCGATTGTCTCTCGATAGTCGGGTTTACTCATAATGTCTTGTTTATCCGAGACCTTTCCGATGTCTCGGAGCTTCCGACGCCTTCGAGACGTTGCAGGCATTCGGTGAAGTTCGCGGCGTACGGCTCAAAATAGTTCATTTCGTGAAGATAGATGACGACGGAGGGCTCGGTTACGTCGCCGCTAAAGTCAAAGCAAAGACAGTCGCCGTGCAGCGTCTCGGCAAACATGACGCCGTCGATCTCGTTTGTTTCTTCATCCTCCGATCTCAATACGCCACGGCGATAATGGACGTAATCGAGATCGCTGGGCTCAAGCAATTGAACGGTGAAGCCTTCTTGTTCATCCACATGGAAGTACGATTTCGGCCCGTGCGCTGTGACAAACTCAAGATAGGAGCGCGGCGGGGCGGGGCGATTCGAAGCCTGGCCCGAGTAGATCGTCGCAAGGCTGCTGCGTTTACTCTCCGACGGCGGTTCCGTGCGCCGCCCCTGTTCGATCAGCAGCGCTCTCTTCTTGGCAATCCATTGCTGGTCCGCGGATGTTGGCTTGGTCTCCGATCCGCAGGTCGCCTCTACCAGACCTTTGAGCTTAAGCTGCTTTAGCAGATGATATAGTCTGGGTGAAATCAGCAGATGCCGATAAATCCAATCTTGCTCCGTCCAATCTTTCGACCACTCCCGAACGCTGGAGCTCCAATGCGCCGCCTTGAAAATCTCCGCGTCGCCGGAGACTGGAGCAAGCGTTTGGGAATAATCGTATTGTGAACCCCAATGCGCGGACTTTGGCTCGCCGCATGCGGAGCATCGTTCGATATCCGCCTTCGCTTGTCCGGTATCGATCCATCCATTGGGAACGGCTAAAAACCAGGAGGATTGCTCGCCAGTTTTGCGCAGGACCGTCGGATAAAAAGCGCATTGACCGGGAATGACGATTTCCAGAACGTCCTTGGCGCGCTGCCTGACGAGGAAATTGCCTAATTCGGCGGGGGCCAGGTCGTTTGGATTTTTCGTTCTGGCGTCAATCAAGCGATACGGCTGCGGTACGAAATCGATATCTGGGAAATGGCATCGCTCACATCGCTGCGGGAGAGGGTTGACGAGTACGCTGTTCCGCGAATCCATGCGCGTGTCGGAGCCCGTGAGGGAAAGATATGTCATTCGGCTTGTCCTGAAATCTCCGAAGAGTCGAATAGCAGCAAAGGCCCCGTGTCGGCCCGGCTTTCCTCGTACGCTCCGTGTGAATACTCCCCGATCACTCGCTTCCAGAACTGCTGGGCAGGCAGATTGTTCGCCTCCTGGGAGACGCTCCAGCGGCCATGGAATCTATCGAACAACTGGCGGGCCGCCGCGCGGCCAACGCCCGCGCGGCGATATTTTCGAAGGACGAAAAATTCGGCCATGCTGTATACCGCCGGCCCGGGCGGGGAATCGAGCGTCCGGACGAGGGCAAAGCCGGCCAAAGCGTCGCTAACGCGAATAAAGAAGGCGTATCGGCCTTCTTCCGTCCAGTAGTGGTCCAAATATCGGTAGCCGTAAAGCCCCTGGGCGTCGAGGTCACGGTGGTCGAACTCGCTGGCGTCGTACTCGTAAAGCTCTAGCAGGCGCCTCAGAACCGGCTTCATCGTGTAAGCGGCGGGGACGACTTGGATGTTCATCGTGTCTCGATTATTTGTAAATCATGACGACGCGGGCGGTGAAGCTTTTGCCGACGCCGTGGTCCACGCCGATGACATTGACGTGCGCGCCGATATCGATGCTGGTCTGCGTGGCGTCGGTTTTTCCGGTTTGCAGGCGCGTGGTCTTCGTGATGAGGATTTTCTTCTTGCGCGGCTTGTCGAACTCCTCCACCTCGCCGGTCGGATGCAAAATGGCGGTTGCGTCCATCTGCAAGGTAAGGTTGTCGTCGGATTTTCCGGTGATGACGCCCGTGAAGGCCCGCTCGCCGTCCTGAAGCGACGATCGGAGCGCGCTCAGCCGCTCCGGTTTGACGCGCTCCGTTTCCGTCTGCGCGCCCAGCGCGCGGATCGCCGTGACGATCTCCTGTTCGCTCATCGTGACGTGGCCGTCGGCGATACTCCCGTTTTGATCGATGATATACGTCGTGGGAATCCCCCAGACGTGATAATCGTCCATGATCGGACTGTACTTGTCGGAATCGCCGCTGGTGTCCAGGGCGTAGTTGAACGTATAGGGGTGCGAGCGGATCCACTTGCTGGCGTCGTCGGGCGAATCCTGCACGCAAAGAGCCAGCACGACGATGTCGGACTTGTACTGATCCAGAATGCTTTGCAGATGCGGCATCGCCGCGTTGCAGGGCGGACACCAGGACGCCCAGAAATCCAGCACGACGATCTTGCCGCGATAGTCGGCAAGGTGGACCTTCGCCCCCGTCCAGCCGGCCACCGTGAAGTCGGGGGCGAGAACGCCCGCCGGCAGCGGCGGCATTTCATCCCGTTTCGCCAATGTGGGCGCGACCGCCAGCAGCGTGAGCGCGAGCGCCGGTAAAAGGGCGCGCAAAGATCGGTTCATGAAGAAACTCCTGTCACGTCAAAGCAGGGGAGGGCGGGCGCGGACAGATGTCCGTCACTGTGATTTCACTATACAGGGCGGGCTGGGATCTGTCAACGGAGCCTTTCTTCCTGAAGTCGTCGAATGCCCTGCGTTATGCAGGCGTTTCGGGCTCCTGTGATCGTTCATATCCGCTTGAAATCTGGACGTCACACGTTTCCGCATCTTCCTCCATAAAGCGCAGGAGCCTATGGCCTTCGGCGGACAATTCTTCTTTCACTGCCTGAGGAAGCGGGGCGAACGGCTTGAGGATCAAGGTCGCCGAACGCTTTTTTCGCTCGGTGGTCCATGTGCCCGCGACATACCCGTCCACCAGGAACGTCGCCAGGACGCGCAGGTTCTTTGTGACGACGAGCGGGCGATATTCGTCGGCGATGACGCGCGATCGGTCGGCGTGAGCCAGTAAGGCGCTGTCAAATTCGGGGAGAAAGCGCGCCGGCGCGGCGTCGCCGGCTTCAGGGCGCGGGGCATTGGGAATGTCGAACAGCTCGCGCTTGCGCTCGTCACGGAAGGCTTGAAGCTGGTGGCGGAGCCTCTCAAAGATCGCCTTGGCGCCCTTGAGTCCGGACCAGGTTTGGAAATCCGCGACGGAGGCGGGGCCGAACGCCGCGAGGTAACGCAGGGCAAGATCGTCCTGCGCCTCGGCGGGAGAGGGATGAGCGCCGAGCCAGGTCTCCACGAGCGTGAACTGCGCCGCCGAAGGGTAGCCCCAGGGCGCGTCGGTCGGGGCCATAACCAGGGGAAGGTGCAGGCGGACGGCGTAGGCGAGCGCGCGTGTGTCGCATTCCGGGTCCGCCGCCGCGTAGGCATTGCGCAGATCGTCAAACGTGCTGGGCGCGTTCCCGAAGAACTCGCGCGCTCCGGCGAGAAGCGCCGCCATGTCCACGTCCGCCATCCGATCTTTCAGGACCGACTGCATGCCGCCGGTCAGGACCGGCTGGATCGCGGTGCGCCACTCCAGAAAGTCGCGGGCGCTCATCAAATGAATCGTCGCGCGCATCATCGTGGCCCGCACGGCCAAACGCGCGCGCAGCAGCGCATTCAGATCCTCGCGCGCAAACGACTCCAGGCGCGTCCACAGCCCCACATACGGCGGCTTCGCCTCCTGCGCCTGCAAAGCGGCCAGATGCTCGATCGCCGCCAGCGCCGTCGCCGGCTCCCGGCGCAGCAGCCACTGCCGGGCGAGCAGGGCGCGGTTCAGTTCCGTCTGAGTGATTGTGTCCGCCGGCATGCGCATTCCTTATTCTCTCACCGTTGGGTTTTCTGTATGGAAGCACAGAGTGGAGATCGAGGAATTAGACATCGGGCAGCCTTGTACCTGCCGGCCCCGGGATGTGGCTGATTTTTGTTACGCTCGCCTTCCTGCTTCAGCTATGGGACGGGAGCTGCAAAGTGGGTGTAACCAATTATTACGAATAATCGTAGGGGTGTGACTGTAAAAAATACTGTGATTGACGAAAGCTTTCATGGAATATTCGGTCGGGCAGGTGTTGCCACAAATGCGCGCTATGCTCCGCCGAAGTTCTGACAGCCCTTTTGCGATGCAGAGCAAAGTGATTGTCTGGCGGTAGACGGATTAGAAAAGGAAAGTGAACATGAATTCTCTCTTCACGAACAGCCTCAAAACCCTGGCGGCCGGCTTAGTCCTCGCCGCGTCGGCGCACTCAGCGCTGGCGACCGGCCTGGCTCACACCTATGTATCCGGCACGGGAAATGACAGCAACGCCGGCGACCGCACCACGCCGTGCGCCACGTTCCAGGCGGCGCTCGCCAACACGCTGCCGGGCGGCGTCATCACTGCGCTGGACGCCGGGGATTACGGGCCGGTGAATATTACCCAGGCCGTGACGATTGACGGTTCCGGGGTGCAGGCAAGCATCGTGATCTCCAGCAGTTCGGGCACAGGCATTACGGTCAATACCGCGTCTTCCGACACGATTATTCTGCGCCACCTCTCGATCACCGGCCTGCCCGGGACATACACCGGGATCATCGCCTACGCCGGGAATATGGTTATCGACGACTGCAAGATTTCCGGATTTCCAACTTATGGACTGAAAGTGGGCGGCGTCAGCACGGCGGTGGTGGATAACACGATCATTACCGGCAACTATGAGGGAATTCGGGCGAACAGCACGGGCATGGTGTCCCTGCGCAATGTCACGCTGCAAGGCAACCATAGCGCCCTGGAATGCGAAGGGGGACCGCTTGACATCAGTCATTCTCACATTACTCAGAACGTGACGATTGGCCTGTATGCCTTTGGCAGTACGCTGACTGCATCGGACTGCATGATTTCTGGAAATGGGACCGGGGTCTTTGCAGACACGAACTCAGTGATCCGTTTGATCGACAACGATATTCTCAACAACACCATTGGCATCGACACGACTGGCCCCGGCACAGTCTCCACATCCGGCAACAACCACAAGGCGGGCAATGGGACGCCGGGCGCTCCGACCCCCGGCAAAGCCATCGTCCAGCAATAAAGCAATCGTGGCGGAATACTCCCCGCTTTCACAAGGGAGCGAGGGATTGAAGGAACTGAGCATGAAAACCATTTTTACACACAGTCTCAAAACCCTGGCGGTCGGCTTGGCCGTCGCCGCGTCGGCGCACTCGGCGCTGGCGACCGGCCTGGCTCACACCTATGTGTCCGGCACGGGAAACGACAGCAACGCTGGCGACCGCACCACGCCGTGCGCCACGTTCCAGGCGGCGCTCGCCAATACGCTGCCGGGCGGCGTCATCACGGCGTTGGACGCTGGGGACTACGGGCCTATCACCATCAATCAGGCGGTGACCATTGATGGTTCTGGGGCGCAGGCAAGTATTGTGATCTCCGCCAATTCGGCCACGGCGATCACGATCAATGGCGCGTCTTCCGATACGATCATTCTGCGTCATCTCTCCATTACCGGCCTGCCCGGTACGTTTACCGGGGTCAAGGTCAACACTGGTAATCTGATTCTGGATGATTGCAAGATTTCCGGGTTCCAAAGTTACGGACTGAACATGACCGGCGCCGGAACGGCGGTGGTGGATGACACGATCATTACCGGCGAGTATGATGGTGTCAGCGCGAACAGCACAGGCACGATGTCCCTGCGCAATGTCACGCTGCAAGGCAACCAATATGCTTTGGACGCTGAAGGCGGACCGCTTGACATCAGTCATTCACATATTACTCAGAGCGCGTCTGTCGGCGTGTATGCCTACGCCAGCACGCTGACCATATCGGACTGCATGATTTCCGGAAGCGGGACTGGAGTCTTTGCAGACTCGGACTCAGTGATCCGTTTGATCGACAACGATATTCTCAACAACACCATTGGCATCGACACGACTGGCCCCGGCACAGTCTCCACATCCGGCAACAACCACAAGGCGGGCAATGGGACGCCGGGCGCTCCGACCCCCGGCAAAGCCATCGTCCAGCAATAAAGCAATCGTGGCGGAATACTCCCCGCTTTCACAAGGGAGCGAGGGATTGAAGGAACTGAGCATGAAAACCATTTTTACACACAGTCTCAAAACTCTGGCGGTCGGTTTGGCCCTCGCCGCGCCGGCGCACTCGGCGCTGGCGACCGGCTTGGCTCACACCTACGTGTCCGGCACGGGAAACGACAGCAACGCCGGCGACCGCACCACGCCGTGCGCCACGTTCCAGGCGGCTCTCGCCAATACGCTGCCGGGCGGCGTCATTACCGCGCTGGACGCCGGGGATTACGGGCCGGTGAATATTACCCAGGCCGTGACGATTGATGGCTCGGGGACGCAGGCAAGCATCGTCACTGAGTCGACAACGGCGATTTCGATCAACGCGGCGGCTTCGGATACCATTATCTTACGGGGCCTCGCCATTACCAATGTCCCCAATGGCGATCCCTGCAACGGCGTCGAACTGGATTCCGGGAATATGATTGTGGATGGGTGCAAAATCTCCGGTTATCTTGGCCCCTGTAATGGGATTTATGTCCATCACGATGGCAACACCGTAGTGATAAACACAAGCGTGACAGGATGCGGCGAGGGCGTCTTCAAAGACAGGCCCGGCGCGGGCTTGCTGTCTCTGCGGAACGTAACCCTGCAAGGCAACGGCCTCGGCCTGGATGCGGAAGGGACCCAAACGGACATTAGCCATTCGCAGATCACGCAGAACTCAGGCTATGGCGTGTACGCCTATCGGGGGACGCTGAGTGTTTCCGGCTGCATGATTTCGGGCAATGGCACAGGGGTCTATTCCGACGACGGCTCGGTTGTTCGCTTGATCAACAACGATATTCTGAACAATACGACGGGGATTTTCATTATCGACGCCAGCAATGGCGGAACCCCTGGCATTGTATCCTCCACGGGGAGCAACCGCAAGGCCGGAAACGCCACCCCGGGCGGCGTGTCGCCGGGCAAAGTCATCGTCCAGCAGTAAGCAGCGTACAGAAAACATCAAAGCAGGTCAGGGCCTCCTGGAAGTTTGGCGACTTTCAGAAGACTCCCTGACCTGCTTTTTTGCCGGAAGCAAATTAATTTGCCGCGCCGCCAGTGCGCATTCCCGTACCGACTGCCTGCCAGAATGTGGCGTCCTCGCGGCCAAGCGCCCACACCGACACGCCGCCCAGCTTCGTGGACGACGCCAGCTTCGCCTTTTGCTGGATGCTCGCGGGATCTTCATACCAGACGATATGGCTGTCGCCATTCACCGTATACGTAAAATTCGGGGAGCCGGACACGGCGTCGCGCTGCGGCGTGGCGTGATTCGACTGAACGACCGCGTTGATTCCGTTCCAGGGGATCGATGTCCCGGTCTTTTTTGTCAGGTTCCAATCGTAGCCATAGGCGGCGAGGCCCAGGCTGAGCTTGGACGGGGGCACGACGGAGACTGCGTAATGGGTAGCCTCCGTGACCCAATCGATGCTCGCCACCGGGCCGGGGGCGGACCAGGGACCGTGCTGGTCGTAGGCCATGAACTGGACGATATCCACGTCCTTGCCGATGCTGCTCAGGTTGAACGCGCCGTTCCAGGAATTCGTGGGGTCGTCCTTGGTCTGCGCGGGAACGGAGATAACTGTTTTGAATCCGGCCGCGCGCATGCTGGAGGAGACCTTGTGGACAAAGGCGCAGAACGCCGCGCGGTCCGTGTTCGGCACGCCTTCCAGATCGATGTTCACGCCTTTGAAATGGTTTGCCCGGAGCAGCGCGAGCGTGTCCGAAATCATCTGCGCCGTCGCCGCGGGGCTGGTGATGACGGCGTGGACGATCGCGGGTTCGAAGTCGGTTTTGCCGAAGTTCGAGAGGCAGGCGTAAGTGGCGATATGCAGGGACTTTGCCCGCGCCAGCGCCTTGATGGGAACGTCGCCGCTCACCGTTCCCGTACTGGAGAGCTTAAACGTATCCGCCGACATCTGATTGAACGACTTGGGATAGCTCACAAGCGAGTTGTCCGAGCCGCCGTCGGCGGTGTAATAGCCCAGGATCGCCGGCTTCGCCATGGCGGAGGGGGCGACGGCGGCAAGCAGCGCGCTGAGAGCCAGACTGACGCGAACAATATGGTTGATTTTCACGGCCAAAATCCTACTTTCACTATTCTTATAGAAGACTTGATATTATAGTATTAGATTTTGCTGTGATTGTCAAGACTTCTAGAATTATTGTTTCTGTCCATTTCCTTTCTCAGGATATGGAGAGGAGGTCTCGTGGAAATCGTCTTAGTTGGAGTCTGCGCTGTCCTCGCCGCGCTCTTTTTTTACTTGCAGATCATCATTGTTCGAGACGCTTTTAAAGAGAGCCTGTGGAAGGGTGTACTCAGCTTTTTCTTTTTTCCCTATTGGATGGCGTATGCGCTTTATGAGTTCAACCACAGAGATCGGGTCAAGATCTTTCTGATCGCCTCCGCTTGCGGAATTATCGGAGTGCCCGGGATGCTCTGGGTGCTAATAATATTCTTGACACGGGGTGGATAAGGTTATGGTGTGCTCATCGCCGCTTCAATGGCGATGCGAACGCCGGCGATCATCTGCTCTAGAGGCAGGGAGGGCTGGCCTTTGGCGGAGTTTTCCGTTGCTTGCGGGAGGTGGAGGAAGCCGGCCCGGCAGTCGATCTTGTGTGTTTCGATGTGGCGGAGGGTCTGGTAGAGGATGTGGTTGCAGAGAAAGCTCCCGGCGTAGCCGTGACGGCGGACGGGGAGGTGGGCGCGTTCTTCGATGGCGGCGCAGATGGGATCGATCGGGAGAGTGGAGAAGTAAGCGGCGGGGCCGTCTTCGGCGATGGGCGGCAGCGCTTTGGATCCGTCGGCGATGCGGTGGTTGACGGCGAACATCTCCACATCGATCGAGCCGATTCCGGCGCTCAGGCCGAGCGAGATCACGACGGACGGTTTCCACTCATCGATCGCGGCGAAGACGCGCCGGGTGTCTTCGCCGAACACGACCGGAAGCGTCAGGCTGACGACGCGCGCATTCCCGATGGTCTCTCCGTTCAGGCGTTCGGCGATGAGCTGAGAAGGGTTGACGGCGTTATCGTGAAACGGCTCGAAGCCTGTCAGCAATACTGTCCTCATGCGTCTGATCGAATTCCTCTAATTTTTGATAAAGACGGCCATGACCGCCATATCCGACATTTCGTTTTCTTCCAGCGACTTCAGGATCCGCTTCAAGTAGGGCGGGTTGTGCTCGATGGCCTTGGCGAAGGATTGGAATAGCTTGACGATCTGCGGCTCTCCGAAGGATGATTGATAGTAGCCGGACATGCCGACCAGAAGGCTGCGCAGCATGGCGAAGTGCGCGGCCATCAGCACGAATTCGCTATAAACGCTCTTTTCCTCGTAGTACACGCTCTTTTGCGGTCCGAATGGAAACAGCAGCTTGAAAACGTAATTCACGAGGTAGTTCTCGAAGATATGCTCGCGCTGGTCCATGAACGGCTTGTAATATTGCTCGTACGCGGCGGCGTAGCGGGCGGCGCCGTCGTCGATACTGGTGTCCGGAGTGTACCCGATCCCCTCCATGCACTCGTAATAGCAGTCGACAAACCGGGTGCTGACACTGTCCGAGAAGATCCGATGCTCCATCGACTGCGCCAGAAAGTTGAGCTGCACGGCGGGATGAACGCCGACGCCCGCCAGAGTCTCGTCAAATCCCCGCAGGGCAAGAAGATCCGTATAAGACTGCATCAGATCCGGAACGCCGTCGGTCGTCTGATCGATGATGTGCTGGTTCAATTGATCGCAGAACAGGCCCAGGACAATCAGGCGCTCCCACACGCGATACTCCCGATTTTGCAGCAGCGAGACGATAAACGCGCGAACCTCCCAGAAGTAGCGATAAGGCTTGGGCGCGTCGGCGAAGTCGTCCGAATTCAGGATTGGGAAATCCGTAAAGCGCTCGTCCTGATCCTCGGTGATCTGATCGAACTGCATCGGCTCGGGATTGAGGAGAACGACGCGCGCCGCTTCCGGGCAGGAAAGATAAAGGGAGCGCTCGACAACCCCATTGACCGTGCTCATGGCGCGCGGAAACATCGCGCAGGTGCGCGAGAGGGCGCGCTCACCTAAGATCTGCTGGATGGCGCAGAGACGCTCGTCGGTGAGAAACGGGCAGTGCCCGTCTTTCACCACCACCTGCGCGTAGGTGGCGTCACTAGTCGACTCGGGGTTCACCGCGATCCCCGTATCGATGATCGGCTTCAAGTCGGGGTGACTGCACTCCTGATACTTTCCATACGTCTCCTTGTCAATCACGACGCCCATGCCCGCGCAGCAGGTGTCCTCGCAATCGGAGCCGATACAGCGGAAATCGGCGAAATACCGAGGCTGAAGCAATTTGATGGATCGTCGCATTTCCCACTCCTTCGTGGCCGCCGCCGGCTTCCTTGCCGAAGCGCGCTACATCTTCAGCGTTTCAACAATCGAAACCGTTCCGAAAGTTCAGTATCAAAGACTGAGTTTCTGACGGTTCTAAGCGGTCGGCGCTTCGGCGGGGTCGACGAAGGCGTCGATCTGCGTGATCTCCATCTGGCTCAGCCGGAAATCGGCCGCGCCGATGATTCCCGCGATCTGGTTCGGGCGGCGCGCGCCGACGATGGCGGCGGTGACGACCGGGTCGCGCAGGGTCCAGGCGATGGCGATTTCGCCGGGCGTGCGTCCATGGTCGGAGCCGATCTCGCGCAGAAGCTCCACCAACTCCAGGTTGCTCGACAGCTTCGGCTCCTGGAAATTCTCATTACGGCTGCGCCAGTCGTCGGCTCCCAGTTTCTCCGCGCGCTCCTTGGTGAAGGAGCCGCTGAGCAGACCCGACTGCATGGGCGAGTAAACGAGGACGCCGATATTGTTCTCGGCGGCGTAGGGAAGGATCTCGTCCTCGATCTCGCGCGCCAGCAGCGAGTAGGGCGGCTGGAGCGAAGTGATGGGCGCGATCACCTGCGCGCGCTTCATCTGGGCGGCGCTGAAGTTGGAGACGCCGATCCAGCGGACCTTGCCTTCGGATTTCAATTCGGCCAGCGTCGTCCAGGCTTCCTCGATCTCTTCGTCGGGGCGCGGCCAGTGGATCTGGTACAGATCGATGGCGTCGGTTTGCAGCCGCTTTAAGCTGCCTTCGATTTCCCGTCGGATCGAATCGGCTTTCAGGCGGCTGGTCACTGCGCCTTGATCGTCCCAAACACGCGAGCACTTCGTAAAGACATAAGGCTTATTGGTGACGCCTTGCAGGGCTTTGGCGACGATCTCTTCCGAGTGGCCGAGGCCGTAAACGGCGGCGGTGTCGATCCAGTTGATCCCGGCGTCCAGCGCTGCGCGAATGGCGCCGACGGAATCCTGATCGTCCTGCTCGCCCCAGCCGAACGCCCAGCCCGCGCCGCCGATGGCCCAGGCGCCGAAACCGATGGGCGTGATCTCTAAGTCGCTGTTTCCCAGCCGACGTGTCTGCATTCGCGTTCTCTCCTTGTGTGCTCTCTCGCTCCATGGTACCCAGAACTCAGCGCGGCGCGTTCAGGGATCGTGGTTTTGGGTATGATGCGCTCATGCAGACTCAACAGCTTTCTCTCGTCCACCTGGTTCGTCCGGCGATGCAGGCGTCCGGCGACGGCCTTGCGCCGCCGCTATTGGTCCTCGTTCACGGCTATGGCAGCAATGAACAGGATCTGATGGCGCTCGCCGGCTATTTCGACCCACGCTTTCTGATCGTCAGCGTCCGCGCGCCGCGCACGCTGGGGCAGGGGAGTTACGCCTGGTTCGATCTGGAGTTTTCGCCGGAAGGGATCAAAGCGGATCCGGAGCAGATGGCCGAGGGCCTGAGCATGCTGACCGCCTTTCTGAAAGAACTGCCGGACGCCTACGCGCACGATCCCAATCGCGTTCTGATCGGCGGCTTCAGCCAGGGCGCGATCCTGAGCATCGGGGTGCTGCTCCACCAGCCCCAGTCCGTCGGCGGCGTCATCGCTCTGAGCGGACGCCTTTGGCCGGGCGGCCTCGAGATCGCCGACCGAGGAGCCCTCGCCGGCAAGCCCATCCTGGTAACACACGGGATCTACGACACTGTCCTGCCCATCGCCAACGGGCGCGAGATCCAGAGCGCCCTTTCTCAGCTTCCCGTCGAATTGACGTATCGCGAATATCCCATGGCGCACGAAATCAACCAGGACGCCCTGCGCGACGTGCTGGCGTGGCTGGGAACATGGATGAGACAGTAACGCTCGATGACAAAACAGCCCGCGCGTTCCAATCCAGGAACGCGTGGGCTGTTTTTATGGAAGAATTCCGTCGGCTTAGATCAAGCTGAACGTCATCGTCGCCGAGTTGGAGCCAAAGCCATTGTCCATCGCGCCGGTTCCCGTGGCGCGCTCCGTCGGCGAATTCGCCTGCGGATCGGTGGCGTTCACCGCATTCTGTCCGCTGGAGACGCGCGTGGGCAGAAGGAACTTCGCATGGCCGTCGGCGGCGATATAATTCGCGCCGCCGGTGTGGACGGGCGGCAGGCTGGTAAAGTGGCGGCTCGGATACACGCCGGTGACGTAAGTGGCGTCGGCGGTTTGATTCGAGAGCGGCGTGCCAAATCCGAGGCCGACGCCGGATTTGATTTCATTGGGGTCCGTGAGGACAACCTCGTTATTGTTGTTGATTTCGAAACACATCAAGGTCGAAGCCGGCGCGGACATCGTCGCAATCGACTGCGTGATCATGTCCTTGTTGAAGCCGTAGGAAACGACCGAGGCGTTTGGGATCGTGGTGGACGGCGATGTCGGATCGTCGGGACACTTGAAGGCGCCGGTGCTCTTGACGTACTGATACACTTTGCCGGCCCAGCCGGGATAAACCTTGTTATCCGTGGCCGGGAGGCCGGGATAATTCATGTTGTATCCCGGAAATGTTTCGTCATTATCCTGGACATATTGCATCATCGCCAGACCCAGCTGCTTTTCATTGGAGAGGCAGCTGATCTGACGCGCCTTCTCACGCGCCTTCGCGAAGACGGGGAAAAGGATGGCGGCGAGAATCGCGATAATGGCTATGACGACGAGCAGTTCAATCAAGGTAAAACCTTGAGCGGATTGGCGGCGTGACTTCATGAAATTCCTCTTTCCGTGGGCGCGGCGCGCTCCCCAATGCGCCTTTGGCTGAGCCATATTTTGGGGGAGCGGAAACGTTTGGTCTCTCTCTGCAACCATAGAGAGATTATTCGTAAAAATGTTTCGGCTTTCTATTAGACCACATTTTCAATTTTTTGTTCACTCCTAAATTTACCGGAGTTTTCATAAATCCCCAGGAAATTTCGCCTGTGAATTTTCTTTCGGGAAATACCGACAATCAAATGGAAATTCCATTGCAAAAGCAGGGAGACGGTCGATCTTGAATGTTCTAATAGCGGAAGATGACGGTGTATCGGCGATGGTGCTGCGCAAAGCCCTGGAGAAGCGCGAGCACTACGTCGCGCACGCCGAGGATGGCGAACAGGCCTGGCGGCTTCTCCGGGAGCAGCCGTTTGATCTCGTGATCTCCGACTGGATGATGCCGGCGATGGACGGGCTGGAGCTCTGCCGGCGAATCCGTCAGAGGGACGCGTCCGAATACACCTACGTTCTGATGCTGACGGCCAAGGGACTGCGGGAGGATCGTCTGGAGGGGCTAGGGGCCGGCGCCGACGACTTCCTGATCAAGCCCCTGGACCACGCCGAGCTTGGCGCGCGTCTCAACACCGCCGAACGTGTCCTGAAAATGCAGTCCGACTTGCAGCTGCGCACTCAGGAGACAAAAGAAGCGCTTCAGATGCAGGAGGCGGCGAATTGGCGTTTCGCGGAACTGTATATGGGGCTGCCCGTGGCCTGTATCGCTTTTGATATCCATGGCCGGATCCGCGAGTGGAATCGCGCCAGTGAAGTCCTGTTTGGCGCGTCGGCGGGACAGATGTTCGAGCGCCCCGTGTGGGAGGCGTTGCACACCGCCGATTGCTGGGACGACCAGGAGGCGCTGGTGCGCGGTATCGTCGCCGGCGACTGCGTGGAGAACGATGAGTGGATCTTTCGCCACCCCGAGCACGGCGACAGGTATCTGACACGCCGCCTCTTCCCGCTGCGCAGTATCGGCGGCGAGATCGTGGGGGGAATCGGGATCCATCAGGATATTACGCAGCGCAAGCATGCGGAGCGTCAAGTGGAAGAGCAGATGCAGCGCATCCACGTCTACGCCACGGAGCTGGAAACCCGCACGGCGTTGCTGGAGGCGGCGAACGCGCGGCTCCAGGCGCTGGCGACGACGGACGGGTTGACGGGCATCTACAACCATCGCGCCTTTCAGGAGCGATTGACGGTCGAAGTGCAGCGCGCCCATCGTTATAACACCGAGCTGTCGCTGGTGCTTCTGGACGTCGACCACTTCAAAAGCTATAACGACACCTTCGGCCATCCGGCCGGTGATCGGGTTCTGGCGCGCGTCGCCGGCTCGCTGATGGGATCGGTGCGCGTCATGGACTTTGTCGCCCGTTACGGCGGCGAGGAGTTCGCGGTGATCCTGCCCGAGACCGGCGGCATGGGCGCGCGCCTGGCCGCGGAGCGCTTCCGCGCCGCGCTCACCGCGCAGCCATGGCCGAAGCGCCCCGTAACCGCCAGCTACGGCGTCGGAAGACTCCAGCCCGGCATGGACGCCGCCGAGCTCATCGCTTCCGCCGACAGGGCGCTCTATGGAGCGAAAAAAGCGGGCCGAGACTGTGTCGTCGTGTTCGGTGAAGAGACCGCCGGAGCCGCGAGCGAGTAGCCCGCGGCGGCGTTATTTCAAATTCGATTGCAGGATCGCCAGCCGCCACGGGATCTGTCCGTAATCCTTCGCGTATCCCTCGGCGTCGACGCCCTGGATCAGCATGCGCAGGCCCAGCGGATCAACCTCCAGATGCTGGTCGATTCCGTCTCGGAACAGCTCGCCGTGGCTGATGCTTTCCGTCCATTGACCGGCGGGCTGGGCGACATTATTCTGCGACGCAAAGGGTTTGTCCCATGTCGCCGCCACCGGCGTCCACTCCCCGTCCAGCGTTTTGGCCGAATAGGCTTTGTAATATCGTTTCCCCGGGCCGAGCGCCTCAATCACGGTAAGGTACTGGTCCGTCCCCTTGACCTTATACGTGTGGCCCGCCTCGAAGATATCCCCTTTGATCGTCAGCACAGGCTCGCTCCAGCCGCGCGGGAAGTCCGCGAGCCTGGTTTGCGCCCGGTACATCTCGCCATTGTCGCGGGTGAAGAAGAGATACGCATTGGCGTCGTCGCAGATGATCCAGAAGTCGATCCAGGAGCCGGCGAACTTCACGGCGGCGGCGCTCGCCGAATCGTAGAGCGGTTCGGGTTTGGTCCATCCGCGCCAATTGCCCACATCGCTGTTCGTGGACAGCGCCGGAACGCGATTGGCGTCAACCTTGGAGCCGGGCGAATATTGATAAAGGAGACACCATTTCTTCTGCGGCGCGAAGTAGAACACTTCGGGGGCGCAGAAGTAATCGTCCGTGATCGGCAGCAGGCGGCGTTCGCCGGCGCCGACATCGCTCCAGTCCTTGAAGGTCAGATATTCGATCTGCTGCGGCCGGTTCTTGCCGCGCACCGTGCAGAACACATGCCACCGGCCTTTTGCCCAAACAAACGACGGGTCCTTGATGGAGTAGAAGTGATCGCCGCCCTGATCCAGCGGTCCCGCCAGCGGCTCGGTCGCGGTCCACGAAAGATCGCCCGCCATGAGCTTTTGGATCGCCCGATCGCGCGCCTCGGGATCGGCGCTCGCCCGCCGCGCGCCTGCGATTGTCAGCGCCAGCGCGGCGCCCAGTCCCGCGGCTATCCATGGTGAAAATTTCACATCCCTCTCCTGTTCCCCATCGAAACGATGACCCGCCGACAATTACGTCGCCCTCCATTTGTATTCCTGCCGCGAAGTCGTTCCCCGAAAAACAAATTTTCCGTGGCGGTCTGTCTCGCCGCTGAGATCGGACGTGCAGGAAGTCATGAGAACGGCGGCGAACGGGAGGTTATGATGAAACTTGGCGTAACCACTCTGGGATGTCCGAATTGGACCATGGATGAAATCCTGACAAATGTGAAGGCGTACGGCTACGACGGCGTGGAGCTGCGCGGGATCGGGCCGGACCTGGACCTGACGAAATCTCCGCACTTTGCGACGGACGCCGAGACCGCGCGGACCCGGCGGCGCTTCGCCGACGCGGGCCTCGAAATCTCGGCGCTCGATTCCTCGGTCGTTCTGGCGCAGGCCGAATCTGCCCAGCGCGACGCCGCCTTGCAGCATGGCCGCGAGACCATCGATCTGGCCGCTCGCCTCGGCGTTCCATACGTGCGCGTCTTCGGCGGCGGCGACGCTATGCGCCACGATGACGCCGAAGACCTCGTCGCCGCCGGCCTCGCCGAGCTTGGCGAATACGCTCTGGGCACAGGCGCGGACATCTCCGTCCTGCTCGAAACCCACGACGCCTTCAGCACCGGCGCCCAGGTCGCCGCCGCCGTCGCGCGCGCCGCTCACCCCCGCGCCGCCGCCCTCTGGGACCTGCACCACCCCGCGCGCCACGGCGAAGCCCCCGCCGAATCCTACCACGCCCTCGCGCCCTACACCCGCTCCACCCATGTGAAAGACAGCATCGCCGGCGGAACCTACTGCCTGTGCGGCGACGGCGATATCCCCCTGCGCGAAATGATCGCCCTGCTGCGCGCCGGCGGCTACGACGGATATGTGACATTGGAGTGGGAGAAGCGCTGGATCCCGGAGCTGCTGGAGCCCGAAGTGGCGTTTCCGCAGTACGCGAAGGTGCTGCGGGAGTGGCTGGGGGAGTAATCCCTATTCCCCCACTCGCTTAGGCTCGTCTCCCCTTTTTCCCAACAAGCTGCTTCGCAGGGTAAAAGGGGTGCTGATAACTACCGTCCATTCACTCGTCACAAGGCCGTGAGGATGATTAGGCTTATTGGAGTTCGTTAGTTTTGTGAAGGGTTTGTATGAATCCAGAAGATCCTCGAATTGCTCGTGGGGAGCATGCATTAGTAAAGCGTGAGTTGGCGCGAGAATTTCGACGTGATCCGACGCCGACGGAGCGAAAGCTCTGGATGCATTTGCGTGGCAGCCGTCTTCAGGGCCTGCACTTTCGTCAGCAGCAGGTCATTGACGGCTTCATTGTAGACTTCTTCTGCCATTCTGCAAATCTTGTGGTGGAAGTTGACGGAGGCGTGCATCTGAACCAGCAAGAATACGATCAAGAGCGAGACGCCGTCCTCGTTGCTCGCGGTCTCCATATCCTGCGGGTTCCTGCGTCTGACGTAGAAAGCCGCATCTACGACGTTCTCACCAGAATCAAACAGGCGGCTGCGCAGATGCTACCCAGTCCCCAAACCGAATCATAACCTAATTTCCTCACGGCTCGTGACGAGTGAATGGACGGCAGTGATCAGCACCCCTTTTACTCTGCGAAGCAGCTTGTTGGGAAAAAGGGGAAAGCGCTTTAGCGCCGGGGGAATAGGGACTACCGCCGCATCTTCGTAAACCACCCGGGCGAGAATGACGCCGGGCGCGCTGAGTATGTGGTCTCACCCGGAAGGGCGATAGCGCTGAGGAAGCCGCCCATGCCGCAGCCGGTGTCGATCCCGATGTAGCCTTTGGTCAGGGCGTGCGTGACTTTGGGCATCGGCGTGTGTCCGCGAATGACGGTCTGCGTCCAAACGCGTCTTTCGACTCCGGTCACGCGCTCCCAGCGCCAGCGCGTGGGAACCTGCCGCTCTAAAGGCTGGGCCAAATCCCATCCGGCGTGGGTGAAGATGTAATCGTCAGTGATGTAAAACGGCAGCGTCCAGCTCTCCGCTTGAAAGTAGAAACGGGCGTGCGATTCCGGGAGGGATGTGGGATCACCGGGCCGGATCGGGTATCCCGCCGCCTCATAGGAATCCAAAGTCGTTTGGCCGCCCATGCCGGTCATCACGCTCATGTCCCCCGACTCCAGAAAGAACATCATCGCTTCTTCGTGGTTGCCCTGGAGGCAGATCTTGCGGCAGCGGTCGAATTGAAGGACTTGTTCGACGCAGTCGAAGGGGTTTCGGCCCTGACGGTTGATCAGGTCGCCGAGGAAGATCACAAGGTCGGTGGGCTGGAGGGGGAGTTTGGCGAGAAGAGTTCGGAGGGCGTCGGATTCGCCGTGGACGTCGCCGATGGCGTAGATCATGGGGTAGGAGGCCCTCATCCCCCGGCCCCTTCTCCCAATTCTGGGAGAAGGGGAGCAAGAGTTTTGTTTTTGTTAGGATCAAAAATCCTAAGCTGAAATCTCAATGTAATCCGACTCCCCCTCTCCCAGAATTGGGAGAGGGGGCTGGGGGTGAGGGCCGCGTTCTTACTTCTTGCTCAGAGCCAGTTCGCGGACGCTGTCCAGTTGGCCGGCGGAGCCGAGGGCTTCGGAGCGGCTGACGATGAACTTGGCGTACTCGGGGATGAAGATCTTGCCCGAGCTGCGAAGGTCGAAGTCTTCGGGCTTCGCCAGGAAGAACTCGCGCAGAACGCGGGTCCAGACGAGGCGGCCGTCGGTGTCGATGTTGACCTTGCAGACGCCCAGCTTCGCGGCGGGCAGGTACTGCTTGATGTCGACGCCCTTGGCGCCTTCCTTCAGCTTACCGCCGGCGGCGTTGATGCGCGCGACTTCGTCTTCCGGGACCGAGCTGGAGCCGTGCATGACGAGCGGGACGCCGGGGAGCTGCTTCTGGATCTCGCCGACCACGTCGAAGTGGATGCCCTGGCCGCCGGTGAACTTGTAGGCGCCGTGCGAGGTGCCGATGGCGCAGGCCAGGCTGTCGCAGCCGGTCTGCTCGACGAAGATCTTCGCTTCGTCGGGATCGGTCAGGTGCGCGTTCTTCTCATCGACCTGGATGTCTTCCTCGACGCCGCCCAGCTGGCCGAGCTCGGCCTCGACGCTGATGCCCTTGGCGTGGGCGCGCTCGACGACGCGCTTGGTGATGGCGACGTTCTCTTCGAACGGATCGTGGGACGCGTCGATCATGACCGAGGAGTAGAACCCGCTGTCGATACAGTCGTAACAGGTCTGCTCATCGCCATGGTCGAGGTGGACCGCGAAGACGGCTTCCGGGAAGATCTCGTCGCAGGCCCGGATGATGCCTTCGAGCATTCGCTTGTCGGTATAAGCGCGGGCGCCTTTCGAGATCTGAATGATGAAGGGGGACTTGGCGTCGATGTTGCCCTTGAAAAGGCCCATCGCCTGTTCCGCATTGTTGATGTTGTAGGCGCCGACGGCATACTTCCCATACGCATGCTCGAAAAGCAGCTTCGTGGTGACGATCATTTTCCCGATATCTCCTCATAGACGGCCGCAAAACGGCGCGTGTGAAATGCAGTAATTCGCCCAAGATTATACCTCAAGGTCGCCAGGATTGCGGTGTTGTCGGACGCATTGCGCTTCATCCCAGGGAATCCGGGGGATTCTTCTTTCTCCCCCGCCGACGTATCGCCCGCGGCGAATCCGGGTACACTTCCCATCATGTCCACCATCGCTTTGCCCAAAGCCGCGCACGGCGCGCGGCCGCTGCCTCGGGAATTTTATCTGGAGCCGACCCTCACCGTCGCCCGCCGTCTTCTGGGACAGATCGTCGTTCGGACGCTGCCCACGGGAGAGCGTCTTTCCGGAATCATCGTCGAAACCGAAGGGTATTTGGTGGGCGATCCGGCCTGTCATTCGTATCGCGGCAAGACGCCGCGCAATGCGAGCATGTTTGGGCCGCCAGGGCATGCGTATGTGTATCTTTCCTACGGGATGCACCAGATGCTCAACCTTGTCTGCCAGGATGAGGGCGTGGCCGAGGCGGTGCTGGTGCGGGCGCTGGAGCCTCTGGAGGGCGTCGAGACAATGCGCTCGCTGCGCGGCGGAATCACGAACAGCATTCAGCTGACCAATGGTCCCGGCAAGCTGGCGGCCGCGATCGCGCTCACGCGTCAGGAAGACGACGGCGTGGATGTGACCGATCCCAAGAGCCGCTTGCAAATCATCCCCGGACAGATCGTTCCCGATTCCGAGATCGTGGACTCCAAGCGCATTGGCATTACGCAGGGCGCCGATCTGCCGTGGCGCTACTACCTACGCGGCAACGCGTATGTCTCGCGGAAGTAGGCGGCGCGATGAACGCCCTGATGCTGGCGGCGGTCCCCGCCGCCGCCCTTGTCGCGGGTCTGGCTTACAAAGCGCGTGCGCTGACGGTTTCCGGCGCGGCGGCGGCGACCGTGGTGGGAGCGGCGGCGTTCGGTCTCGGCGGCGGCCTCGGCGCGGGGGCGCTGCTCGTCTTTTTCGTGACTTCCAGCGCGCTCAGCCGCTGGCGGCGGCGTGAAAAGGAAGCGCTGCAATTTGAGAAAGGCGGCCGGCGCGACGCGGGGCAAGTCCTGGCGAACGGCGGCGTCGCCGCCGCGGCGCTTCTGATCGGCCTGATTGTCCCCGGCGGGGCTCACGGGGCGAACCTGGCCTTTCTCGCCGCGCTCGCCGCCGCCAACGCCGACACGTGGGCGACGGAGATCGGCGCCGCGATAGGCGGAACTCCCGTTTCCCTGCGTGATTTTCGTCCCGCGCCCCCCGGAACGTCCGGCGCCGTCAGCGCGGCGGGAACGCTGGCGGCTCTCGCCGGAGCGCTGCTGCCCGCCCTCTTCGCTCCGACTCGCGACATTCTCCTCGTCACGCTGGCCGGATTCGCCGGCTCCCTGATCGACACCCTCCTTGGCGCAACCCTCCAGGCCCAGTGGCGCGACCCGCAAAACCCCGCGCGATGGACCGAACGCCGCCCCGGCGCCGCCGCGCCGGACCGGGGGCTGCTTGCCGTCAACAACGACTGGGTGAACTTCCTCTGCACGCTCGCCGCCGCCCTCATCGCCATTCTTTTCGCCCGCTAGCCTAATGATATCCAGGAACCACCGAGTTTGGAATTGTCCCATATGTGATTCTTGTACAATTCGAATCAAGAGAGTGCAATTAACAATCTCTGGTTTCAAGCCTCTCTGACTCTCTCTCCATTATTCTCAAAGGAATGTTCCAAACGACGCGATTGCACTGTACAAAACTTAATCAAAACTTAACATTTCGACGGATCAGGAGCGGCTTTGGGATGCTATAATTAATCGTTCTTCGGAGCGGAAACACACACGGCGCTCACAATGGAATTTAAAGGAAGCCTGAATATCGAACGATTGAATAAATATTTATATTGATGGATTGTCGAAATAGAAATTGCATGTTATAATGGCGTTAGATTTCCGTAATCGTTTACGGGAATCATGCTCGTCACTTTGTTTGTAGATCATTTCTGTATTAAAAAAGGAGCAGTACCATGGCCCGCCGAATCAATCGCCCTAACGGCTTTACCCTTATTGAACTGCTTGTCGTCATCGCCATTATAGCGATTCTCGCAGCAATACTCTTTCCCGTCTTTGCAAAGGCGCGTGAGAAGGCCCGTCAGACCGCCTGTTCGAGCAACCTGCGCCAAATTGGCCTGGCGATGATGCAGTACGTGCAGGATTCCGATGAGACCTTCCCGACATCGTGGGCCAAGGGCTGGGTCGGCGACGCCAATTTCTTCGTGCAGCCGTACATGAAAAACACGCAGGTTCTGATCTGCCCGTCCCGCCAGATCTCCGTCCAGGCCGCCGACGCCGTTTGCGGCCCGTCCGCCGGCGACTCCTACGGCACTTACTACATGCTTCCCGGCCAGCGCGATAATCCGGTCGGCTCCCCTTATCTGTGGGGCTACGGATTCAACATGGGAATTCAGTGGACCGACGGCACCGGCTTGTTCGATGACGGCTCGACCACCGCTCCGAACGGCGGCTCGCAGGTTCCGGTCACGATCGGCGGCGTGACGATCATGGCGGATGTTCGCAGCAACCCGAAGCTTGGCAAGACGCTGGCGTCGGTCGCCGCGCCGTCGTCGATGTTCATGGAGGCGGATACGAATGAACTGCCTTTGATGAGCATGACTCTCGACGCGATGCGCACCACCAACGACGATCCGGCCAGCAAGTGCGAAACGCTGCTCCGCTCCGGCTCGCCGCACCACACCGGCGGCAACGACTTCCTTTATGTCGACGGTCACGTCAAGTACCTCAAGTACACGGGACAGAAGACCAACTACGGCGGCCAGCCCGGCTCCGTGGCGAACCTCTGCCAGTACTTCCGTGATTACGACGGCGGCAACAACCCCGGCAACTGCCAGACCAACGGTTTCTAAAAAACCGCCATATAAAAAGCAATCGCCAAGCGGAGAGGATCTGATCCTCTCCGCTTTTGCGCCGTATGCCGCGCTTCGAATGTTAACTCCCGATTAAGTTTTCGCAAAATACGAGCGTTCCAAAGAATCCTGTTGACTTGCTCGCCTGCCGTCGGTAGACTCAATAGCTGACGACGGCCGCACTCATAACAACCGACGGGCTCGACCCCTCTGCGGGAGGCGATCTCCATGAATTCTTTAAAAGTCGTCGAAATCATTGATCTGTCCAAGAGCTTTGACATCGCGTATCCGAAGACGGTCAGCGTTGCGTCGAACGGCCTCGATAAGATTTATGTCTATGAGCGCGTGAGTCAAAGCATTCTGTGCGTTCAAGACCAGACAGAAGCGGATTAAGCCAGGGCAGGTCATCGGAGGGGAAGCCGGTCACGGGGTGGCGTGTTTTACTTTCCGATGTGGCGTCTTCGGAAGAGGCGCAGGCGTTATTTCTCTTGTATAACCATCCGGGACGCGGGAACCACCTTTTGATGTACCGGTGGGGGCAAGGGACGGTGGTGTTCCCGCTGCCATGGGACGTCCGCAGTATCTGCACGCATGGGGATCAACTGATCGCTTGCGGCGATTGGTCTGTCTTTGTCTTTCGCATGCCGCGATGGGAATTGGGAGCGCCGCTGGAGACGCTCTTTTCCTAGAATTATTATTGCGCTTGGCGCCGATGGGAGCTTCTTTTATGACCTTGACGAATCGATATGGCCGCACGATGCTGCGCGCCGGCGCGGCGGCGCTCGGGGTTACAGCGGCGGGGCTGTCGCTGCATGCGGCGATTGTCTCCAGGCTTGCCCGTTTGCCCAACGTTCCGCAGGACGGCGGGGCGGCGAGGCTGCTTCCCAATGGCTGGCGGGTGTCGCCGGCGGGGCGGCAGATCGATCTGCCGGGGGATATGCCGCAGACGATGCTGGTCAGCCCGGACGGCAAGTATCTGCTTGTGAACACGGCGGGTTACCATACGCATAGCGTCAACGTGATCGATCTGGCGACGGAGAAGCTCGCGCAGAGCGTGGAGGTCGGCAAGGACTGGTACGGCATGTGCCTGGACTCAGAAGGCGATGACGTCTTCTTATCCGGAGGGGGCAAGCCCGACGACGGCTTTCTGAAAGACGCGGCGGCCCGAAAGGCGACGCCCGCGCAGCTTGCGGCGATGCGCGAGCCCGTCATGCGCCTCGCCTTTGCAAACGGCGCGCTGGCGCCCAAGGCCGGACTGTCCGTCGCGGGATTGGATGAGAGTGGGCGGTGGATTTCCGGGCTCGCCTGTGGGCGGGACGAATCCATCTACGTCGCGAACCTGGGCGGCGATATGGTTTACCGGGTCGCCGGCAAGCCGCGCGCCGTGGCGGCGTCGGCCCATGTCGGCCGGCGGCCCTACGCAATCTCGCTGGCGCGCGACGGCGCCACGCTGGCGGTGTCCAACTGGGCCGACGGCACGGTAAGCCTGCTGGACGCCGGTACGCTGAAGCAGAAGGCGCTCGTGACGGTGGGCAGCCACCCGAACGCGGTGCTGTGGTCCAAAGACGGCCGGCTGTTCGTCTCGTGCTCGGGAGACAACACCGTGCGTGTCCTCCGCGGCGGCGCCGTGGTGGAGACGATCAAGACATCGATCGATCCCAGCGCGCTGGTCGGCTCGACCCCCGATGCGCTTGCGCAGTCGCCGGACGGCAAGCGGCTCTATGTCGCCAACGCCGATAACAACAATGTCGCCGTGATCGATACTTCCAGCGCCAAGGAAAGCCGCGTCACGGGGTTCATCCCGACCGGCTGGTACCCGTCGTCGCTCGCGATCTCTCCGGATGGGAAGCGACTGTTCGTTGGGGTGGGCAAGGGATTGCAGTTCCGCGCCAACGCCACCCACGACACGAAGGTCACATCTCCTGAATCCGTGCAGCATTACGATTACATCGGCGACTGCCTGAGCGGCGCGGTCTCGGTCGTGCCCGTTCCCAGCGCCACACAGCTTGCGGCGTATACCAAGCAAGTCATCGCGAACACGCCGCACCCGGACACCTCGGCGCCCGACGCGCGCGCTGCGCGCGTCGCAAAGGCCGGCTTCGCCAAAATCAAGCACGTTGTCTATATTATCCGCGAAAACCGGACCTACGACGAAGTCTTCGGCGACCTGCCGCAGGGCAACGGCCGGGCCGATCTGTGCCTCTTCGGCCGCAATATCACGCCGAACGGACATGCGCTGGCGGAGCAGTACACGCTGCTCGACAATCTCTACTGCAACGGCGAAGTTTCCGAGGATGGGCATCGCTGGTGCGACGCCGCCTACGCCACGGATTACACCGAGCGGATGTGGCCCAACGGATACAGCGGCCGGGGCGAGCCAGACGACGACGATGGTCTGGTCGATTCCCCGGCGGGATACCTGTGGGACAACTGCGCGCGCCATGGCGTCAGCTACGAAGCCTACGGCGAATCGTCGTCGTTCAAGTCCAGCCCCAACACGCCGCCTTTGTTTACCGGGCCCAAGACGCTGGCCGGGCACTCCAACTTTGAATACTCGCAGATCCCCTGGTTTGGCGGTCCGCGCGATCTGGGCCGCTCGGATATCTTCATTCGGGATTTGAAGGCGGCGGAGAGCAATGGCGAGTGGCCGCAGCTAATGATCCTGGGGCTGCCGGAGGACCATACGCAAGGTCTGGAAGCGGACGCGTTCACGCCCACCGCGCATGTCGCCGAGAACGACCTGGCGCTCGGAAAAATTGTGGAGGCGGTCAGCCACTCGAAGTTCTGGAGCAGCACCGCCATCTTCGTCATTGAGGACGACGCGCAGGATGGACCGGACCATGTGGACGCCCACCGGACGGTCGGCCTCGTCATCTCCCCGTATGTGCGGCGCGGCGTGGACAGCACCCTTTACTCCACGGCGTCTTTCGTCCACACGATGGAGCTGATGCTGAAGCTGCCGCCGATGACGCAGTTCGACGCCGGCGCGACCCCGCTCTACAACAGCTTCAGCGACCAGCCCATCCTCACCGCGTACGAGCCGCGCAAGGCCCAGGTGGACCTGGAGGCGCGCAATCCCAAATCGGGCGATGGGGCGACCGCCAGCGCCAAACTGGACCTCACCGCTCCCGACCGCGCCGACCCGACCGCGTTGAACGCCATCCTCTGGCATGCGCTGCGCCCCGGCGTCCCGCAGCCCGCCCCCATCCGAAGCGCCTCGCTGGTCCGGTAAACCATCGGTCCATAAGCGGAACTCCGCCAAGCGGGCTGTCCAGATTAACTGGACAGCCCTTTTTTTGTCCTGGCGTGATGGAAGGGGCGTATTGACCTGAGGCGAATTTGATTTTGTGCCGACAATGGAGTGTCTTATTATTTTGGAAAAAGGACAGCCATGTTGGAATTCGCCAAGATCAACGGCCGGCAGGACGCCCCGCTGGAAGCTATCTACAGCAGCATTACCGATTCGCTGCTGGTGCTGGATCGGGATCTGCGCGTTGTCGAGGCAAACGATCCGCTGCTGCGGCGTCTGGGGCGGACGCGCACGGAAGTCGTCGGCTTTTCCTGGCGCAGTGCGTTTCCCGAGCTTGCCGACATCGGGCGCGAGCATGACCTCACGGCGGTGCTGGAGACCGGGCGCACTCATCGCGGGCGCATCCCATTGCGCGATATGTCTCGCGGCGAATCCCTGCTTTTTGAGATCATCACCTATCCCATTTGCAGCGCCGACGGCAATGTGACCCACCTGCTGGAGTACGCGCGTGAGGTCACGGAGGAGGTCCGCCTGCACCTGGACATCCTGGAGCAGAACCACGATCTGCTGGACCATCGGGAGCGGCTGGAGCGCGCGGCGAGGGAGGCCGAGCAGACCAATCAGGAGCTGGCTCAGAAAATCGCGGCGCTGGAGGAGCTGAACAAGCGGCTGGAGCGGATGGCGGTCATCGATATCATGACCGACCTGCCCAATCATCGGGCGTTTCAGGAGCGGCTGGAGTATGAGGTGAAAAAGGGCAATCGTCATCAGCGCGACTTCACGCTGCTGCTGATCGATGTGGATGACTTCAAGCGATACAACGACGATTTTGGGCATCAGGAGGGCGACCTGGTGCTGGCGCAGGTCGCCGCGCTGATGCGCGAGTGCGTGCGCGCCATCGACCTGCCCGCGCGATACGGCGGTGAGGAGTTCGCGATCCTGCTTCCCGAGACCAACGAAGCCGGCGGAGCGATCGTCGCCGAGCGCCTCGTGCGGCTGATCGGCGAGCATTCGTTTCGGCGCCGGCCGGTGACGGTCAGTATCGGCGTCGCCCAGCATCCCGTCGACGCCGCCGAAGGCTCCGCCATCGTCGAATGCGCCGACCGGGCGATGTACGCCGCCAAGCGCGGGGGCAAAAACAATTATCGAATCTGGAGCGAGATCGCCGAAGGGTAATTCCGGCGATTTCGCTTTTTTGTTTAGAGCTTCGGCGCGAATGTCTTGTCGATCTTTTGCGGCTGAATGCTCAGGTCCGAGTCGTCGAACGTGAAGACGTAGAAGTGATTGGGCTGCGCGCCGATCAAGTCGTTGTCGCTGGTCACGACCAGCTGATGCTTTCCGTTCGCCAGATCGGGGCCAAAGGCGATCCCTTCGATCTTTTCCGGGAAATCGGCCTTGGCGAGCCCGAACTTCGGATCCAGGGTATCGATAAAGAGCGATTTATGGACGGGGATGACGCCGTCCGGCGCGCCGGAAGCGGGGAGCGAGGCGACGCCGCTGATGTCGGTGGCGCCCGCGACATCAATCAGGAAGATCTTCTTGAAGCCGGCGTCGAGCGCGCCTTTGCCGTCCCGCTCGATCACCAGGAATTGGTGGTCGTTCACCGCCAGGATCTCGTTGACCCCGTTTTTCTTATCATCCATCGGATAGAGATATTCCCGCGTCGCATTCGTCTTCAGGTCGTAGCTAAGAATGCGGTTGTTGACGCCGGCTTTTTTGCCGTCGGCCGTGACGGCGTGATCCTGAAGCAGCGGACTTTGCATGATCCCGTAGAGCTTGCTTCCGTCGGGAACAATCGCCAGCCCCTCCATCCCCCGATTCGCCACGCGTCCGCTCGTGTTGCCCGAAATCTCTTTGTCGCCGTCGGCGCTTGGGTGAGCGATCGCGAACTTCGCCGGGACATCCAGCGTGCGGATGCGCTTGCCGCTGGGATCGAACTCATCAATGTAAGGGCCGTATTCGTCCGAAATGAAGAAGTTTCCGTCGCGGCTCACCCGGATGCCCTCGGGATCCAGTCGCATAGAGGCGGCGGGGTGCGCGGTATCGAAGTCACCCGAAAAGCCCTTAAACTGCTGTCCCTTCTCATCATGGAGCAGGATCGTCGCCAGCAGCGTCGGCGTAACAGTCTTTGCCCCGGCGTCCGTCACGATATCGAACACCTGAAAACGATCGTCGTAACGCGCCTCGCCGTTGGAGAAGCCCCGGTCATTGATCGCGACATAGCGATTCCCGGAACCGGTGTAAGCGATACCCGACCCAAACGAGCCAAGCTGCGCCTTGACGTCGGTCCCGCCGGGCGTGTACGTTCCGGAAAGACCGGATTTATCCGTCGCCGTGCCCGAGATCGTCGTGGATCCGAGCAGCGCGATATCCGCCCGCGAAGGCTGCGCGAACGCCGAGAGCGCCGCCAGAGCAGCGGCGGCGCGGAGAGTGGGGTGGGCAAGGGAATGCATGGAAAACTCCTGTGGGAAATCGGACGGAAGTTTACCAGAGGAATGTTAAGGCAGTGTTAAGACGGGCGAAAAGCATATGGACTTAGCATGAGTTGAAAAGTTTAGTCAAAGCCATGCGGTGTGGCGCAGCTTACTGGCGTGAATAAATTTTTAATTTGAGTTGACTTGGACATTTTTGATCCGCGTCTTTAGCTCCGCTGTTTGATTGTACACATCTCTCCAGACATTTAAGCTTTCATCGGCGCTGGATGTTAGTTGCAAGCACTCATCCGATCCGTTTTTAACAGGATTCTTCAGCAGGCTTATAATATCCGCATAGATTTTGTCTTTTTCGTTGGATGTTTTAAATAAATCCGCCTTCAGCTCATTTTCATCAATTGGTTTTCCATGATCATCAGTAATGGGCGAAATGTCATCCATTGCATTGATGATGGCGAGCATGCTCTTTTGTGTCCGGCTCACTTGATCTCTAATCCCATACGCTTGTTTATTAAGCGTTTTCTGATAGTCTGCCTTAATATATTTGTTTTGACCTAAGTGGTTGGGGATATCATGAACGCTGTGATTAAACTCCTGCTTGCTCTCAAAAAGAGTTTCGGCGCTCTTCTCCAGTTTTTTTGCAAGAGGCTCAAGCTTCTTCTTGTTCTTCTTTATCCTTATCTCGTTTTCATGTTTGACCGCCCAGGTCCTTAAATAGTCGATAAACTCAAGCATGTGTCTGCCCGCATTGATCACGGGGTTGCCAGTATCATTTGTACCTGCCATACATACTGTTGAGGAAGATATGATTACGAGGCCAATCATGGCTGACAACACGAATTTTTTATACATTTGCTATGACTCACTTTGATGATCTAGAATGCCAAATCCCAAGCCCGATGCAAAGACACGTCCAAATCACACACGAATCGATGAACCATGTCGCGAAGTTAGGTTCCACGCCGGGCAGGTTTGCAATATAATCGCATACTACGTACGAAACGCCAACCCCAATCACAATTAACCCAGTGACTGTTGCCGAAATTTGAAAGGTAGAAGCAGGCTTCTTCCCTTCTGTCTTCTCTGCCTCTTGCTCGCTCATACTATCCTCCGCGGATGTGATAGATTTTTCGACCTTTTTTTATACCTCATCAGGTATGGTCACTTACAAGCTAAGACTTTACTATTGTGCATATCTCTGATAGGTCCTTCCTATTCGTCAAATGTTGTATAAAATCCTATTTTCTTGCTAATCCTGGGTTACGCCGTCTCAAACCATTCCAGTCCGCCTGGCAACGGCGCGGCGGCGTATTCGATGTGGATTACGCGCCGGTGGCCGGGAACGGCGGCGTCGGAGGATGCGTGCAGGAGCAGTGGCCGCATGAGCAGCGCGCCGCCGCGCGGGACCGGGCAGACAATCTCCGGGATACGGGAGCGCCATTCTGGAATGGCGCCGGCCGAGAGGCGTCCCGCCAAGTGCGATCCCGGGAGGACGCGCAGCGGCCCATTCTCCAGAGCGCATTCGTCAAGATGCAGCCGGAGGGTAATCATCTTCTCCAGCACCTCGGTCGGCGGCTGCACGTGGACCACTCCCGACTTGAGCGACCACGGCCCAAAGCCCGGCGCTTCGCGCCGCTCCCGGACTGCGATCGAAAGATCCTGATGCCAGATGACGCGCCAGTTGGCGTCGGCCGTTTTATCAAACAAAATTCCCCGCACTGGAAAGTAGTCCGGCCCAAGGATCGCCGCCGCCAGCCCGAGCGCCTTCGGCGAACGCGCCAGAGCGCGCACGCCCGGCGCCTCGTCCAGCAGATTTCGGATCGCATAAACGTCCGAACCCTTGCGCTGGCCCGCCGCCGACCCCGCAGTGGCGATTTCCTGGATTAGCGCGTGGATGGTCATATCGGTCAGCACATCGGGCGCGATGGCGTATCCACGAGCGGCGATTTCCAGTGCGAGGCGATTTTTGGTTTCGACTGTCTGGCTGGAGTGCGGCGGAGTTGGTTTCGTCATGCAGTGTTATATCTGAACGCATTGAGGGAGAGTTCAAGTATCACACATGAAAAAGGCTCCGGCAGTGACGCCTGGAGCCTTTTCGTGAACGGGGCGTGTCGGTTATCGCGCCGTGGGAACGGCGAGGCCGCCCGCGAACTCGAACGGGATTTTCTTGTCGCCGCTGGAATAAACGCCATCGACGATCAGGAAGAGATTGCCGCTGGTCGGCAGGACATTGTCGAGCACGAAGGTGAACGGTACGACGACGCCTGGGTCCACCTTATCGGTCGAGCTCGGGAGCTTGGGCTGCAGCAGCGTCGTTTTTCGGCCGCTGGGATCGTCGTAGGCGGAAATCGCCGTCACGGCGAGGCTGCGGATCTGCGCGGTCCCGTCATTCTTGAGCGGAAACAGCACCTGAAGCGTTCCGGCGCTGGACAGCGTGAGCGTCGGCGCGGCGGCGGAGAGATGTCCAGCGCCCACATTCGTGGCGGCCTTGACGGTAGTGTTGACTGTCAGCAGGGAGACGGGTTTTCCGGAGTCATCATACACGAGCGCTCTTAGCTGATAGGAGCCTGCCGGGACATCGTTCAGGACGAAGGTATACGGCGCCGCCGTGGCGGTTCCCACCTTTTGACTGCCGTTATAAAATTCGATTTTGCCGATCTTGACAGTGCTCTTCGATCTCGGGGTCGCGGTGATCGTAATCGCCGCGGGCGCGGTAAACTTCTGTTCGGACGTCGGACTGGTCAGGTCGCAAGGCCGTTCGCTTTCCGAGGGCGCGGGATAGGCGCGGAATGTATTGCCGCCCACGGATTGCGCATGCACCGCCGTCGCCGCGCCGCAGGTCATCGCCAAGCACAGCGCCGCCACTTTGGGAGCCATTCGCTTTGCGGAAAAAGCAAGTCGCGACTGAGTTGATGTGTTATAGTGAAGCATAGGGAATCCTTTGAAACTCATCTGGAATTATCCGAACGACAGTGTCCTGTGGGCAGGTGTGCTTGATGCTTGGCAAGGTTCGCGGAAGCGATCTTAGCGCCGGCCTGCTTTATTCTCGGAATTGGCCCTGTGGCGCGTCACTCCTGAAAGTACCAGAGTATTGCGTCCGCAAGCCGATTTTCGGATCGGACAAAGGATCACAGCGGTTCGGCGTCGTATTCATCACTGCGTTGTGAATTTGACGGCGTCGGCGTGTGGCGGGATAGGAGACGGGCTTATGGTGGAGAAGATCCGGGTGGGGATGGTCGGTTTCGGCTTGGCGGGGCGGGTGTTTCATGCGCCGGTCATCCAGTCCGTGCCGGACTTGCAGCTGACGCACGTTGTGGAGCGGCACGGCGAGGAATCGAGACGCGTCTATCCGGAGGTCGAGATCGTGCGCGATGTCGAGCATCTATTGGAGGATGACGAGATCGATCTCATCGTCGTGACGACGCCCAATGTTTCGCACTTCGAGATCGCGCGCAGCGCGTTGCTCGCGGACAAGCATGTCGTGGTCGAAAAGCCGTTCACGATTACGTCGGAAGAGGCGCGCGAACTGACTGTCCTGTCACACCGGCAGGGACGCGTGCTGAGCGTCCACCAGAATCGCCGCTGGGACGGAGACTTTTTGACGGTGCGCCGCGTGCTCGAAGCCAATTTGCTCGGGCGTCTTGTGGAGTACGAGTCCCACTTCGACCGTTACCGCAGCCAGCCCCGCGCGGGCGCCTGGCGCGAGGAAGCGCAGCCCGGCGCCGGTCTGCTCTACGATCTCGGCCCGCACTTGATCGACCAGGCGCTCATTCTCTTCGGGGCGCCGCAGCTCGTGTCGGCGGATATCCGTACACAGCGCGACGGCGGCAAGACGGATGACTATTTCGACCTGACGCTGCATTACGCGGAGCACGGCGCGCGTCTGAAAGCCGGCGTGCTGGTGCGCGAGCCAACGCCGCGCTACGCGCTCCACGGCGTCGACGGCTCGTTCGTCAAGTATGGCCTGGACCCACAAGAAGACGCGCTCAAACGAGGACTGGTCCCCAGTGAAACGCCGGGCTGGGGCGAAGACCCCGAGGAGCGCTGGGGCGTGCTGAACGCGCAGGCCGGCGGCCTGCACGTGCGCGGCAAGGTCGAAACGCTTCCCGGCTGCTATCCCGGTTACTACCAGAACGTCGCCGACGCGATCCACGGCCGCGCGCCGCTGGAGGTGACGCCCGAAGACGCCACCATGACCATGCGTGTGATCGAGCTGGCGATCGAAAGCAGCCGCGAAAAGATGGCGCTGGCGTTTGAGGAGTAGGGGCGCCCTACGCCGCCGGGGATTTGTGCAGGTGCGCCATCTTCCAAACGCCGTCTTGTTTGACGAACACCCGCGTCTCATTGATGCGGGAGAACTCCGCCGGGCCAGTCGCCGAAAGCGTCGTCTTGAGCAGCGTGTAGCAGACGATCGCCGTGTCGCCATGGACCTGGACGCGCGGGGTGAGCATATCCAGGCGCGACGGGCTGCCGTTGCCGCCGCCCCGGATGAGATCCAGATGGAAATCCAGCCCGTCCACACGGTACGGGGCGATGTACCATTCGAACGCCGACATATCCTCGGTGCTGTGCGCGCGATGCGCTTCCGGATCCGCCGTATACATGGCGTGCAGCATCTTCCGCGTGATCGCCAGCACCTCCGCCTCCACGGCCTTGTCTTCTGATGTCATGGGAGCCTCCTCAACGGTTTCCCGCTCAGTATCCCATAATTTTTTCGAAATCGCGCTCTGCCGCTATTGCGGAGGCGGTCCCGAGGCGACGCCGGCCGGGCCGATGATCTTTCCGTCTTTGAACCGCTCGGGATGCATTTTCTTGAAATAGTCGGCCTGGGCTTGCATGGCGCTGGCGCGCTGCTCGCTGCTGACCGGCTGCGGATGGCTAAATTCCGCCGGGAAGGCGCTTTCTGACTTTTTGGAGCATCCCGCGGCGGCGAGCAAGCAGGAGCCGGCGAGAAGACCTATCACCAATTCGCGGCGCATGGAAGTTACCTCGTCTTGCGCGGCCGAACCTGACGGTTCGGCCGCGTCGTCGTGTACGATTGTGATTATTGTCGCGTGCAGTTCCACATATTCGTCGGCTCGGTCCCGTCCGGATCGCCTTTTGGGTTGGTCAGCGCCGGACGCATCGATTTGACATGGCCGTCGCAGAACAAGAAGTTGGCGAGGGTCTTACTGGAGTGCTTTGTCGAAACCGATCCATTCGCCCCCAACGGGTAAGCCGCCGTCGGACTGAGCGAGCCGTTGGGGATATCCTGGGGGCCGTAAAGGTCCCACCAGCTGTAGCCTGTGGTGACGGAGCTCAAGCCGGCGAACGAGGGCGTGCCGCCCGTCAGGTACGCCACGCCGTCGTCGGTGTGCTTCTCGTGGATCATGATCGACTCCGCCGGGCGTCCGACGGCGGCCATGCTCTGCACATCGTGCTGGATCCATCCGCTGTGTCCCATCCCCATCACGCCCAGCATAGTGTTGGCGCCCGTGGAGTTGAGGTAATGCGAGTAGCCGTTGGCGCTGTAGGAAATGGCGACGCCGTTGCCGGTGTAGACGCTGCCGGCGTTATAGATGATATTGCCGCTGTCGTCCGGGCATCGGAAGACGCCGTAGCTTTTGACATAAGGCTGCAAGGTCGTCGCCCAGCTATACTGCCAGTTGTCGTTGAGGCCCTGCGGAAACATCTCGTCCGAGTCCTGCACGTACTGCATGACCGCGACGCCGAGCTGTTTCATATTGCTGACGCACGAGATTTGGCGGGCCTTTTCGCGGGCCTGGGCGAACACCGGGAAAAGGATCGCAGCGAGAATAGCAATTATAGCGATAACAACGAGTAATTCAATCAAAGTAAAGCCACGTTTGTTCTGTTTCATGAGTGTGTCTCCTGATCGATCGATCCCAAGCTTTCGCTGGGGCGATGAGCGCGCATTCGGCCGGCTTGCGCCGCGCCAATTTGAAAGGAATGATACCGTGAGTTGTCGATAGCGATTGTGTCATCACCTCTCTTTCACTGAATCGAGTATATCACTGGAATCCGCGCTTGTCAAGAGATTTTGTATATCAATTTATTAAAATCATACTAGTGTCACATATATATCCTATATTAGTATGATATATACGATCGTTTCTGAAGGCGAGGCGCAACGCTGCCGCGAGAGGGGAGAAAAACGCGGGGTTCTGGGAGACTTGGAAATTCCCTGCGCACACTGAGAGGCATTCTAGAAACACAGTTTTATATATCACTTATATATCAATGTTAATTTATGTATGATCTATATAGGTTGATTTCATGTTTTTCTTGACATCTGACATGCGAAGTGATATACTCAGTCCTGTAGATACGCAAATGGTCTGTAGAGCGAATGACGTTGATGCCCGCATTCCTACTGTTCTCACCCCCGGCAAGACGATCCGCGGATACTGCCGACAGGCAGCGCCTCATTTGATTTATCTCAGTCGCCTAATATGTTCTTAAATCCAAACGGAGAAATGTTATGAAACGAACCCTGCGTGGTTTCACGCTGATTGAGCTGCTCGTTGTGATCGCGATTATTGCGATTCTTGCTGCAATTTTGTTCCCCGTCTTTGCCCAGGCTCGCGAAAAGGCGCGGCAAATCAGCTGCTCGTCCAATCTGAAGCAATTGGGTCTGGGGATCCTGCAATACGTTCAGGACAGCGATGAAGTCTTCCCGCCGGCGATGGACGACGGTCATCAATGGTCCGACAGCTCCACCGCGCATTGGCAGCAGAAGATCCTGCCCTATATCAAAGCCAACGGCGTGTTCGGTTGTCCGGACGATCCCGGCGCCGGCCAGGTTGATGCCGCCAATCCATGGAAGGGCGTGATTACTTCCTACGCTGTCAATGGAGTCATCGGTTATTACGGAGACTTTGGCTACCGGCAGGCGCTGATCGGGGTTATGGGGATATCCGACGCAGGGAACACCTGGTATCCCGCGAACTATCCGGCGGCGCCGCTTTCGAAGATCGGCCGCCCCTCGGATACGATCTTGATTGCCGAGCGCCATCAGAGCGATCTCCAGGCGGAAACGCCCGTGGACACCGGTCTCAATGGGAATTGGTCGAACTTTGCCAATGGCGGCGTCATCGCCGGTCAGCCGTGGGCGTTCGGCACATCTCTTCCGGACAGCACCCGCCCCGCCGCGCAATATCCGAACGGACCGAATGGCGGCGTTTCCGCGCATCATTCGGGGAACCTGATGGCGAACTTCCTCTTTGTGGACGGTCACGTGAAGTCGATGCGCCCAAGCCAGACAAATCCGCAGCCCGCCACGGGCTACGATTCGAATGGACACGCCGACTCGAATAAATGGGACGCGCTGCGCCAGTAAACGCTTGCCCCGGCTTTCCGGCCGGGCTGTCACAAAAAATGCCGGCGGCTGTGAACGCCGCCGGCTTCTAGGAACGAACTCAATATGGACCGCGCCCGAATTCTCCTCTTGACTGCTTTGTGCATCGTGGCTCTCGCCGGATGCGGCCGTCACGATAATAACTCCACGGATGATCTTGCTCAGCAGCGTAAGGACGTGATGGGGTCTCCCGCTCCCGCATCGGAACGAGCAAAGATCGATGCGATGCGCGCCAAGCAAGCGCAGGATATGGCGGCGGCGCAGGCCGCCGCTCAGGCGAATGCCGGGAAAACTCCGGGCAAGCCGTAAAGGCGCAGGCGCGCGGAATGGAAAACGCAGCGGCGAGTGCGTATGGCTCCGGCGGACTGTGTGTCTCGCCGGAGCTTTTTCGTCACTCTGCCCGGGAAGGAATGGGTTACGCGGCCGGCGGGGCGGTGGATTTTCGAACGATCAGTTCGCAGGGGAGACGGATCGTGCCGATGGGATAGGCGCCGTCGGGGCTTTCCAGGGATTCCATCAGACGCTCCGCGGCGCGCTTGCCGGCGGTGTAGATGGGCTGGGCGACGACGGTGATCGGCGGCTGATGGTACTGGAACTGGATCGCGTCGTCGTAGCCGACGACGGAGATCTGCTCCGGGACCTTGATTTCGTGACGCGCGAGAACGTCCAGAACGAACAGGGTCATCTGCAAGTCGCAGGAAAGGATCGCCGTCGGCAGCCGATTTTCTTCCTGAAGACGCGACAGCCAGCGTTCGATCAGGACTTCGTGCGAAACGTTGTTGTACGCCGGGTAGAGCAGCAGGTGCTCGGGCGCGATCGAGACCCGCGCGTCCGATAGGGCCGCGATATAGCCACAGTAGCGATCGTACAAATTGGATTGCTGCACCGAGGCGTTCACGAGCGCGATCTTGGTGTGCCCCAAAGACAGCAGATGTTGAACGGCGTCGTAGGCTCCCTGGACGTTGTCCGTGTCGACGGCGGGAAGCTGCTTGTCTTCCTCTGTCACATCCGACGAAATTCCCACCGCCACGATGCGGCATTTCTGGTTCAACAACCGAATATCGTCGATATCGGACAGGGTGGGCGCGATCACGATCAAGCCGGCGAAGTCTTCGAGAGGCAGGCTCTCGTAATCGCCGCGCGCGAGGCCGATGTAGTTGACATCCACATCCTTGCCAAAGAACGTGTCCTGGATGCCCTGGAGCACTTCGCTGAAGTACGGGATCTGCCGCGCCCGGGAGGCGTCCTCGTTCGTGAAGGTGTGCGTGCCAAGGACGACCCCGATGCGGCTTCGGCCGGAGCGGGCCTGCGCGGACGCGTCCGTATTCGCTTCGTCGCGCGATTTCACGAATGTCCCGCTGCCGACGGTCGCCGAGAGCAGTCCCTCTTTCACGAGCTGGCGGATCGCCTTGTCGATCGTGATATGCGTCGTCCCCAGTTCCTGGGCGAGGGCGCGGCGTGAGGGCAGGGCGTCCCCGGGCGCCCACACTCCGGTGGCGATCCGCTCCCGCAGCGCATCGGTGATGCGCTGGTAGAGCGGTTTCGTTTGGCTGGAATTGTCTTCTTTTTTTCGGGACCTTACGGGCGCGGCTTCAGCAGTATCCAAATGAGTATCTCAATTCGTCGTGCATTCATTCCGCGTTTTGGTCAGACGCCGTATTCCGACAGCAATGTCATGTCGCGGATGAAGATTATCTCATTATAACCTATTCTTGACTGGTTTTGGCTGCGTCACTCCTGCAAGCTCTCAAGCAGTCTCCAATCAGCGCCATCTATGTTGGGCGGATCATTGGCCGAAAGACATATTGGGGTATTGAAATTAATATAGTATTGATATATAATAATCCTACAAATCAATACTCTTAATCGCGTTTGGACCGTCGCCGCCGTCATCCATCGAAATTGACACATCCTATGAACCACAAACACATTTCTCTCGCCGCAATGCTCGCGCTCGCCGTTCCCGGAAGCGGCGCCGTCCACGCCGCCGTGAACCCCGCATGGACGGGGCAGGGCGGGGTCATCGAGGTGAGCGCCTCGGCGTCCCGCAATCTTCAGGCTCGGGCGGTGGACGACGGCGTCGTTCGTCTCTGGATTAAGAACAGCCCCAGGTTTGAACGCCCGCTCTCCCAGGCGCTGACCGGCGGCGCGCGCAAGGCCGCGCCGCTCAGCGCCACGCTGCAAGGCGGGCGGCTGGCGCTGAAGTCGCCCGCCCTGCAAGTTCAGATCGATCGCAAGACGCTGGGCTTTACCGTGCTCTCCCAGGATGGAGCGCAGGCGATCCTGCGCGACGCGCGCGTGTCGTTCCAGGACGGCGGGGCCTGGACGCTCGATTACACGCTCAGCCCGGATGAGCATCTGCTGGGGCTTGGGCAGGATAACCGTAACGGCGGCAGGCTGGAGCGGCGCGGGACGGTGCGCGATTTGTGGTCGGGCCAGCAGATCAACTCGGGGAACGTGACGGCGAACTATCCGATCCCTTTACTGATCAGCACCGGGACACACGGCCACGCCTACGGTCTGTTCGTGGATAATACGCATCACATGCGCTTTGATCTCGGGGCGTCGGACAAAAACACAGTGAGCGCGACGGCCGACGGCGGCGAGGCGGATCTCTATCTGATCGATGGCCCAACGGTGAAACAAGTCGTGGAGCGTTATACAAAGCTCACGGGGCGTCCGTCGCTGCCGCCGCTCTGGGCGCTCGGCTACTGGCAAAGCAAGTGCGTCTTCTGGCAATGGAGCGATCTCGACGACGCGGAGCAGCAGCTGACCAAACGCGGCTTCCCGCACGATGTCATGGTGATCGACTACAGCTGGCCCGAATATTTGAACGATTACGTGTGGGATAAGCGCTGGTGCGGCAAAGATGTTACGCCCGCTCAGAAAATCCAAAACTACGCCCGGCAGGGAGTTCGGATCGTGATGTCCAACTCAGGGCCGATGGTTGTGAAGGAGTCGCCGACATTCGAGCCGGGCTGGAAGTCGGGCGTGTTCGCCACCGACGGCAAGGGCAACCCTGTCCAGGCCGGATACTACCACGGCGAACTCCTCGACTTCACCTCGCCCAATATGGACGCCTGGCTCTACCCGCAGGTAAAGCCGCTGATCGATTCGGGCGTCGCCGGCTGGTGGCTGGATCTTACCGAGCCGGAGGGCGACTCGCCCCAGACGGTTTACCAGGGCGGCGGCAGCGCCGGCGTCCACAATCAATACTCGCTGCTGGAAACGCAGTGGTTCGAAAACGCGCAGCTCAAGGCGAATCCGAACGTCCGCCCTTGGATCCTCACCCGCACCGGCTCCGCGGGCATTCAGCGCCACCATGCGTCCCTCTGGACCGGCGATACCCATAGCGACTTCGCGACGCTGGCGGCGCATCCCGGCGAGATGCTCAGCTCCGGCCTCTCCGGGATTACCTGGTGGACATCGGACTCCGGCGGCTTCCTTTCCGGGTTTTATCAGAATGACCAGTACGGCGCCCATGCGCGGCTTTACGAGCGCTGGATGCAGCTTTCCGTGTTCGCGCCAATCACGCGCGCGCACCATTCGGGGCCGGTTATGCCCTACGAGTTCGGCGCCGCCGCCGAGCAGGGCTGCCTGCGCTATCTCCAGCTTCGTTACAAGATGCTCCCCTACATCTATTCCTACGCCTGGGAAGCGAGCCAAACCGGCCTCCCAATCACGCGCGCTCTGGCGCTGGAGTATCCCAGCGATCCCAAATCGCTGACCACTCCCGGCGACGAATACTTATTCGGCCGCGAAATGCTCGTGGCCCCCGTGCTCCGCGACGGCGTTTCCAGGCGCTCGGTTTACTTCCCTCCCGGCAAATGGATCGACTGGGACTATGGCTATGAGTACGACGGCGGCAAAACCTGGGTCGTCGCCGCGCCGCAGAACCACATTCCGGTCGCTATTAAAGCCGGGGCGATCATCCCCATGGCGCCTCTGATGCGCAATACGTCCGAGAAGCCCTGGGATCCGATCACACTGGACGTGTTTCCGTTTGGGACATCCCACTTCACGATGTACAAGGACGACGGCAAGAGCTTCGGATATCAAAAGGGCGAGAGCACGCTCACGAAGTTCACCAGCGTCGCGTCGGCAAGGGCGGTCAAATTTGGGATTGAGGAGTCGAACAAGAAGTTTACGCCCAAACGATATATCGTGCGCCTCCATCTGAACAGCGCGCCCAAAGCCGTGACAGTGGATGGGGCGGCGGCGAAGTTCACGTGGGACGCGAAAGATCGGGTGCTGACCGTGGAGCTGGCGTCCGGCGCGTCGCGTCGTCACGCCGTCGTAGCGATGCTGGACTCACGGATACTTCCACGGCGGATCGCTCCCCTGTGGGCATCCGTTCGGGGCGGCGCATAGAGGAGGAACGGCGCGCGATGACAAACAAGATCAGTCGGAGAGACGTATTGACGGGAGCGGCGGCGCTCGGACTACAGGCGGCGGCCCTGGACTGGGGCGCGGGAGCATCGGCAGTGACGAACCATATCCATCATTCCAAGACCTTTCTCGACATTCTCCGGCCGCCAGACCATGCGCGCGTATTTACCGATGGCGGCGAACACGAGCTGACGCAATCCGAAGGAGCCTGGCGCTGGGAGGATGTCGATCTGCGCGCGACGCCGTCGAAGGACGGGCTGGCGATCGCGCTCGCCGCGCCGAAATCGCACGTGCAGCGCGTGCGGCTGCGCTGGAGCGGCGTTCTTCCCACCGATCTTCGTGTCATGGGCGACCACTGGGAGCGCTCGTACGGCGACCTGGAGTGGCGCGGAATCTCGCCTGAGCGCGTGCTGCCCTGGTACTGCGCGACCCACGGCGGCGATGTGACCCACGCCTACGGCGTGCGGACGCAGCCCGGCGCGTTTTGCTTCTGGCAGATTGACTCCAGCGGCGTGACCCTGTGGCTCGATGTCCGCAGCGGCGGCGTGGGCGTCGCCCTCGGCGAGCGCACGCTGGAGGTCTGCCACGTCGTCAGCCGCGAAGGCAAACCCGCCGAATCGCCGCATCAGGCGCTCAAGGAGTTCTGCGTGCGGATGTGCCCAGCGCCGCGCCTGCCCAGCGAGCCGATCTACGGCTACAATGACTGGTATTCGATGTATGGGAACGCCACGCAGAAGACCGCGCTGGCCGCCGCGCATCAGATCGTCGACCTCTCGCCTACCGGCGCGAACCGCCCGTTCGTCGTGATCGACGGCGGCTGGCAGCCTGACGGCGGCTGTGAAGGCGATGTCTGGGATCACGGCAAGGCCGCCTACCCCGACATGCCGGGGCTCGCGGCGAAGATTCAGGAGATTGGCGGGCGGCCCGGCATCTGGGTGCGTCCGCTCTCGACCTCGGCCGCCACCAAGGAGGTGTTTCGACTGAAACACAATCCCGCCGTCTACGATCCCACCGTCCCCGGAACGCTGGAGAAGGTCGCCGCCGACATCGCGCGCCTGCGGCAGTGGGGCTATGGCCTGATCAAGCACGACTTCAGCACGTTCGATATTTTGGGACGGTGGGGATTTGCGATGGGAGCGCAGCTTACGGACGACGCTTGGACCTTCGCCGAAGGCCCCAGGCGGACGAACGCCGAGATCATCAGCGCCCTGTACCGTACCATTCGGACGGCGGCGGGCGACGGCCTGCTGCTCGGCTGCAACACCGTCGGGCACCTCTCCGCCGGCCTTTTTGAGATGAGCCGCATTGGCGACGACACCAGCGGTCAGAAATGGGAGCGCACCCGCCGCATGGGCGTCAACACCCTGGCCTTCCGGGCCGCGCAGCACGACACCTTCCACGCCATCGATCCGGACGCCGTGGGATTGACCCGCGATGTTCCCTGGGCGCTCAACCATCAGTGGCTCGATCTGCTCGCGCGCAGCGGCGCCGCCGTCTTCGTGTCGCTGCCCGACGAAACGGTCACCCCGGAGCAGGCGAAAGCCCTCAAAGCCGCCTTCGCCCTGGCCGCGACGTTGCAGCCGATCGGGGAGCCGCTCGACTGGATGACGACCACCTGTCCCGAACAGTGGCGATTCGAGTCTGGACACGCCAATTACCAGTGGTCCGAACCCGGCGGCGCCTGGCCGTTCACGGTGTGACGCTACGGCTCACGGAGTCATCAGAAATCCGTGGGCCATCCCGCCGCGGTCAAAGTAAAACCCGGCGATCTGGCGCTGGTTATTGATGCTTTGCGCTAGGACCGGCCCGCGCGAGCCGGAGACGGTCAGTCGTTGGAAGACGCCCCGGCGCCAGAGGTAACAGGGCGCCGGGCTCTGCGGCGCCTCACCCAGGCAATTCCCCACGATGTCGTCCCGGTCGTTGAGGCCGGTTACGATGAAATGCGTTTGAGCGCCGCTGGTGCGCAGCATCGAACGCCCGCCGTTGATGGAGAGATAGGTATGCTCTCCGTCGCTGTCGCGGTACGTGGCCGCGATATGACCGAGGTTATTGATGGCGACGCCCAGCATATGGAGATCGCGAACGCCCTTGGGGTCGATGGACATGTACTTTCCCGCCTTCCACAGATAGAGATGCCGCTTACCCTGGGAATCCGTATAAACGCCCGCGATCTGGTCTTTATCGTTGATGCTGAGGGCGTACGTGTCGGCGGCCCCGGGGTAGTCCATCGGTATCGTCAGGCCGCGATCGAGCAGGAAGCCGTGGAAGCCGCCCTTGCGGTCGTAGTAGGACCCGACGATCTTTCCCTGGTTATTCCACGCCGCCGCGCTGGTGGTGGAAAAGCCGGCGTGCGGAAAGTCGAATGTTTTGTAAAAGCCGTACGACATCTGAAAGTAGTTCGTCGTGAGGCGGATATCGATATAACTCCCCAGAACCTCGCCGCGATTGTTGACGCTTCGGAGAAATGTGCCGCCGATCGCTCTCGGCGCGTCAATCGTGGCGCACTTTGCTGGCGGCGGCGATTCCGCTCGGACCCCGGCCGCTCCGTTCAGATACGCGATCGCGCACAGACCCAATGTCCAGCTTCTCATGATCATGGGCTATCGCTTTTCCGCCGTCATGCGGATCCCATGCCTGGGCCGAAGCGTGATGATCGGCATCGTGGCGATGGGATGACCGGGAACAAGCCGAAACCGCCAGCGCTGGGCGAGGGCGGCGAGGACGAGGATCAGCTCCATCCACGCGAACTGCTCGCCGATGCAGACGCGCGGGCCGCCGCCGAAGGGATAGTAGGCGAACTTGGGCAGCGCGGCCTCAAACTCGGGCGTCCAGCGGGTTGGATCGAAGCGCTCGGGATCTTGATAGAAGCGGGCGTCGTGGTGCGTGACGGATTGGGAGACGAGGAAAACCGTTCCCGGAGGAATGGTGTATTCGCCGATGGCGTAGGGCGTCACCGCGCGCCGCCCAATGACCCAGGCGGGCGGATAGAGCCGCATCGATTCGGCGAGGACTTTGCGCGTGTAGGGCAGGGCTGGCAGGTCGGCGATATTAGGGATGCGTCCTCCGAGAGCGCCGGCGAGCTCGGCGTGGAGAGCGGCTTCCGCCTCGGGATGTTCGCTCAGCAGATACCAGGTCCAGGAGAGGGCGTTGGCCGTGGTTTCGTGGCCGGCGAGGAAGATCGTCATGGCTTCGTCGCGCACCTGCTCGTCGGTCATGCGCGCGCCGTCCTCGTCTTCGTCACGCGCGGCGAGCAGCATCGAGAGCAGGTCGCCCCGGTCGTCGTCCGTGCGCCGGTGCTCGGCGATCATGCGATAAATCACGGCGTCCAGGCGGGCGCGGGCCGCGTTGAACCGCCGAACCTGAGGCAGCGGCAGGCGGGCCAGCACATCCGCGAAGGGCAGCATGAGCAGATGGAAAAGCTGAATCGCCTCGCCGAGCGCGGAGCTGATCTCCGCCGCCTCGTTTTCCACGTCCGCGCCAAAGAGCGTCTTGCCGACGATCCCCAGCGTCAGGCGCATCATCTCTTCCGCCACATCGACCGTGTCGCCATCCCGCCACCACTGCGCCGCGCGTTCGGCTTCCGACGCCATCACGAGGCCATATTCGGCGATCCGCTGCCGGTGAAACGCCGGCTGCATCATCCGTCGCTGGCGCAGATGGTAAGGGCCTTCGCTGGTGAGCAGCCCGTCGCCCAGCAGTCGTTTCGCCCGCTGGAGACCCCGCCCTTTATGGAACTGCTTGGCGTGCGTGACTAATACATCGCGAATGAGATCGGGATGATTGACCAGAAGCATCGGCTGCGGGCCGATCTGAAACGACACGATATCGCCGTAGTCATGCGTCAGCGAGCGCAGGAAATGGATCGGGTCGCGCCGATAGAGTCGCGCGCTGGCGAAGAGCGTTGCGGACCTGGGACCGGGCGGAAGGGTGGGCATCGCGGATTCCTATCGCATCGAAGGCGTCTTGGAAATATTATGCCCGAAGTATGCGCGTGGAATTGCGTTCGCACGTTTAATTTCCGCGGACTCTGCGCACAATAAGAAGGTACGGCGCGATGAAATCCCGTCGCCATAGGACGATGATCCTCACCGCAGGACGATCAGAGCTCGAGAAAGGCGCCGAATCTTATGACCACCGATCAGATCACCAAGCAGTTTTTAGATGCGCTCTTCCGGCTGGAGTCCCGCCGGGATGTGGAAACGATCTCCGCGCTCTTCGCGGAAAACAGCGAGGTCGGCAATATCCTGGCGCCCGAAAAGTATGTCGGACCCACCGGAGCGCACAAGTTCTGGACACTTTACCGGGACATGTTCAGCGATGTGCACTCCAATTTCCGCAATGTCATTGCCTGCGAAGGACGTACGGCGCTGGAGTGGACCACGGCCGGCCGCACGCCGGACGGCGCCGCTGTCACTTACACCGGCGTAAGCATCCTGGAGACGGACGCCCAGCAAATCACGCGCTTCCAGGCTTACTTTGACCCGAGCAATTTGGGACGGCAGATCGAAGCCGCTCCCGCTAACGACACACGAAAGGCGACAGCCATGCCCGATACCGATCCCACACAGCCGGTTGAGCCGGTCATCACCGAAGACCCCGCCAGCGACGGCGTCGTCGGCGGCGTTTACACGCCCCACGACACCACGCCGTTCGACGGCGCGACTATCCCCGGCGAGCACGAACCCGTGGACGCCGACACCACGACCAACACCTACGAACCCGTCGCCTCCAGCGCCGGCAACCAGAGCAACGTCACGCCGCGCCCCGACGTGTACGACGACGTCGTTCCCGGCCATGATTTGACGCCCGCCCATCACGACGAAAGCCGCGAGCGCGAAAGCGACTTCGAGTACGACGACGAGGACGCGAAGACGCCGGTGTAGGGGGTGGGGACCTGTTCCCTCGTGCTTTAGCGCGTTTCCCACTCGTGTTCTGCCTGCGACGGGCGCTCCGCGCGTTCCCATGTGACCTACCCTGGCGCTTCGCGGGCCGCTCCCTTGCAAACCCACCCCCGGCCTTCGGCCGACCCCTCCCGCCGACGGGAAGGGTTTGTAGGATTGCCTCTTACGATGTGCGCCTGCGATAACACACTCTGAAATTACCCTTCCCGTCGGCGGGAGGGGTCGGCCGAAGGCCGGGGGTGGGTTTGCAAGGGAGCGGCCCGCGAAGCGCCGGGGTAGGTAGGACCTGGGAGCGGCCGGTCGGAGGCCAGGGTAGGTTTGCTCGGGTTGACGCGGAGCGCCGGGTCGGTTTGCCCCGGGGGTGGGTAGATTCGTATGCAATGGGGGAAATAGGTCACTCCTCACCTCTCCGCCCCAAACTCCACCTCATTCGCCCAGTGCGTCATCCAATCGTTGTGAAACGCTAAGAAGTTAACCTTGGACACGCTTCGCCCGGTCGCCAGTTCATAGGACGGCCCGCCGTTGTCGTTTACCCGGAACGAGAACTTGATCGTCTGATGGGCGTCGAGGCGCTTGCGCACGAGCGGGATTTCGGACCAGGGCAGGGCGAGCTCGACGATGCGGGTATTGCCGGCGCGCGTCATGGAGAGTTTGGCGCTTTCGACCGGGCCGCCGTCGATCTTGGCTTTGGGCTGGCGTGGGTAGAAGTGCTTGCGCGGGACGCCGGGCGCGTAGAGGCGCCAGACTTCGGTTCCGCCGCCGTGAGCGGGCGCGACGGCGTTCAGGGCGTACTCATAGTCCGTGTCCCAGTACGCCATGAAACCGGGCATGGTTCCTTTCGGGCTTGCCGCCCAGGGCTTCTTATTCTCCTCCACCACATTGAACGCGATCTGGACATTGTCCGTGCCGCTGCCGGAGGGCAGGGCGGGACTCTTGCGGTACGAATAGCGGCGAATGCCGGCTGGCCACGTCAATGGCGCGGCTTTGGTTTTGTCGGCGTAGGAGACGGCGGGGTAAAAGTAATCGTTGTCATCGCGCTGCGCGAATCGGATGTTACCGTCGTAGGGCGTGGTGTCGGCGATCTTCGCGGCGAAGTAGAAGTAATGGTCGTCGTAGGCAAGATAACCGGTCGCCTGGCCGCTCGCGGCGGCGTCGTCGAAGTTTTGGAACGGGAGCCAGGCTTTTTCCGTGATGCTGGCGGCGATGCCGCCGCCGGAGAGAATCTGGGGCGGAACGCCGGTCCAGTCGTCGAGCTTGCCGTCGACCTGAATGGCGCGATGAGCGATCCAATCGACATGCAGCGTCTCATCGTGCGCTGCGACGCCGTCCGCGCCGGCGTCGAAGGTCACCGTTAACGGATAGGCGTTGCCTGGGCTTTCGGTTCCCGAGACCTCCAGCGCCACTTCACGCGTCTCATGCGCGGCGAGCTGAAGCGTGGGCGGCGCGGCGACGGTGAGGCCGCCGAGCTGGACTTGGAGCGATCCGGAGACCGGCCGGTTCAGGATATTGGTGAGCTTCAAACGCAGCGGGGGGTGCTGGGCGATCGGCGCCGTGAGGTCGCGCGCGATGATCTCGATCGGCTCATACCCCTCGATGCGCGCGGACTTGAGCGCCGCCGTCAGGCGCGCGAAGGAGCCGGGTTTGCCCGAGGCGCGCAGGAAGTAGCCAAGAGCGTTGAGCGGCGTGGTGAACGGTCCAGGCTGGTGGGGGACCGGGTTCCCGTAGAAGTCGAACAGCCGAAACTCTCCGCGCGGGTCCGCCACGGTCATCGCGCCGCTGGTCAGCAGGGGATGCGCCTGGATCGCGGCCGTCAGCGCGGCCCGGTCCGCGGCGGGTGCGTCCGCCGGCAGGGCCGCGAGCTTGGCGCGCGCCGCGACAGCAGCCGCGGCGCCTTCGCGGCTGCGGATGGTGCGGAAGAGCAGTTGGTTGCGGTCGTATATTCCCGCCAGGTCGCCGCCGACGACGATTGTTCCGTCTTCAGGATCGGGATGTCCGGATTTCGGCAGGCCGTCGAAGACGAAGATCCAGGGAAGGCCGTTGGGGAAGAGAATTTGCTTGAAGGCGCGCTGGTCCAGGAATGTCTGCACGGCGGCGACGGCGGCGGCCGGCGGCCACGCCTGCACGATATGGATCGGCGCGCCCGCGCTGTCTTTCAAGTTCGTATTGCCGAAGACATTGCCGCGCCACGTGCCGTTGGCGCGCTGCTGGCCCTGGGCGCGCATCGACGCCGCCATGAGCGCCATTCGGTCCTCGGAGTTCGCCAGCCAGCTTTCGGTGTCCCACACCTGGACGGGGCCATAGGGCGATTTGCGGTCCCGCCAGGCCGGAATGAGGGAGGGGACGGCGGCGAGGGGCTGGTAGTGGATGCTGACAAAGTCCAGATGCGGCAGAAAGGCGTCCGTACCGTCGGCGAAGAATTTATCCAGCGCATTGCTGGACGAGCACGCGCCGCCGACACGCACCCGAGCGCCGCCTCGCCGCGCTTCGTCCACCCCCGCCGCCATCCGCGTGTACATCTCCCGGTACCGGGTGCTGTCCGCGCCCCAGCCGGAGATGGAGATCCCTTCCCACGGCTCGTTCCACAGCTCCAGCGCATTGACCGGGCCTTTGGGGAAGCCAAATTCGGTCGCGATGCGCGCGCACCACTTCTGAAAGTCGGCGTCGCTGGACGGCGACCAGGCGTAGTCGCCTTTGTTCCCATACATCACATCATCGGCGTCGAGATACGTGCGCAGGCGATCGAGCGGCTGCGGCGCGAGATTGCCGTCCGCCTCCACTGTCAGCATCACGGAGATGTTGTTATCCTGAAGCAGCTTCAAGCGATCCTTCAGATCCTGATACTGTTTGGCGAACGCCGGCGAATCCATGGGAAGATAGCCGACCTCCATCCGCGCCGCCTTTACGCCCAGGCGCTTAAAAACGCCGATGCTTTGCTCGTTGATATCGGCGGGCAAGGGGATATCCATGGAGTTCGTGGGAACCTCCACGCGTCCCGGCTCGGCGGGAAGCGAGCGGACGACCGACGCCGCGAAGGCGCGGCCGGCCGCGCCCAGATCCAGCACCAGCGCGTACCCGCCGAAGGTCTCGGGGATCGACGGCGTCACGGTCACCTCTCGGGTCTCCCCCGCCGCAAGCGTTACGTCCACCGGCGCGTTGCCGCAGTCGGCGATCTTGAAGACATCGGGACGCCAGACATCGCCCGCCCGCCCGCGCGTGCCGTACTGGATGATATCGAGCCGCCCGGTCGCCGCGATGGCTTTGTCGGAGGTATTCTTGATCCGGAACGTAAAGGAAGGCTTGTCTCCCGGCCAGAGGATATTGGCGAGGACATCCGCTTTGACCTCCTCCACCGTAAACTGACTGGCCGGCGAGGCGCCGAACACGCCGCCATTGTCTTTGATTAACCGCGATCCATCCACCATCTGCGCGCGCGCGCCGCTCCCCAGCGCGCCCATCCATAGCGCGGCCAGTCCCAGCGGCCAAAGCCGTCGTGAAATTCCCATATTCGTGGCTGCTCCCCATTGCGCCGCCGCGCGGCCTATGAGATATCGTACCATGGTAATTGTACTGGGTTGCGTGAATTTTTGCGGGTAAACTGTGATATTAGGTGCTATATGCTTTAGAAGAGGAGACTACGGATCATTGAGCGACATGAAGATGCGACAGGCGCTGAAAGAGCAGCAGCACGCCGGGCTGGCGATGCTTGCGCGGTGCGTGGCTCATTGTCCGGAAGAGATGTGGCTTGAGGGCGAGCACCCACGAACGTTCTGGCGCATCGCGTTTCACGCCGCCTTCTTTACACACCTTTACTTAGGCCAGAACGAGGCGGCGTTTCAGCCCTGGCCTGGGCGGCGTGAGGGTATCAGTCAGGGACTCTGGGACTCACCGGGGGATGTCGAGCCATACGAGCTGCCCGAAGGGGCCGATATCTACAAAAAGACCGAGATCCTCGAATATATCGAATTTATCGACGCGCTTGTCGATCCCATTGTCGATCATCTCGATCTCGATTCCGACGATTCTGGCTTTGCATGGTACAAGAACATAAGCAAGATGTCTCATGAGCTCTTGAACCTGCGCCATCTGCAGGGCCATGTGGGGCAGTTGTCTGAACTGCTGATGCAGAAGAGGATCGATATCGACTGGATCTCTCAGTGACGCAAAAACGGCCGGCGGTGTTACCCGCCGGCCATTCCGTGTTCCTATCGCCAAGAGAAGGACTAGTCGAAGTAGACAGCCTTACCGGACTTCGCGGACTCGTAGATCGCTTCCAGAATCTGGGAGACGACATAAGCCTGGTTCGGAAGGACGATCGGGTCGGTATCGTTGATGATCGAGTCGATCCAGAGGCGCGCTTCCAGGGTCGAGTCGTTCTCCGATTTTCCGGAGTAGAACGCGACGCCGCCGGCCTTCAGGTCGACTTCCTGGGTGTAAAGGCGGCTGAATTGCTCGCCGTTGATGCGCAGGCCGCCGATCATGTCCGCGCCGCCTTCGGTGCCCGATAGGGAGCACTTGGCTTCGTCCACGTTCAGCGTGTTGAGCGCCCAGCTGCTCTCCAGGATGATCGTCGCGCCGTTCTTCATCGTGATGAAGCCGAACGCCGAATCTTCCACGGTGAACTTCTTGGGATCCCACGGGCCCCAGGCGTTCGCGGCGTTCTCACGCTGCGAGAGCTTGTGGTACGACGTGCCCAGGACGGCCTTGGGCTCGTAGTTGTTCATCATCCAGAGGGTGAGGTCGAGCGCGTGGGTGCCGATGTCGATCAGCGGACCGCCGCCCTGCTTCTCCTCGTCCAGGAACACGCCCCAGGTGGGGACGGCCCGTCGGCGGATGGCGTGGCCCTTGGCGAAGTAGATCTCGCCGAGCGCGCCGCTGTCCACAACCTTCTTGAGGTGCTGGCTGTCGGCGCGGAATCGGTTGTTGTAACCGACGGTCAGCTTCTTGCCGGTCTTGATCGAGGCGTCCAGCATGCGCTTGGCGTCGGCCGCGGTCTTCGCCATCGGCTTTTCGGACATGACGTGCTTGCCGGCTTCCAGCGCCGCAATGGCGATGTCCGCGTGGGCGTCGTTGGGGGTGCAGACCTGGACGACGTCAATAGACGGGTCCTTGAGCATCTCGCGGTAATCGGTGTAAACCTTGGCGTCGGGCGTGCCATATTCCTTGGCCGCCAGTTTCGCCTTATCTTCGATGATGTCGACGAATGCGACTTGCTCTACGTTATCCAGCGTAGCAAGGCTGGGCATATGCTTGCCGTTGGCGATGCCGCCGGTACCGACAATTGCGATTTTTAAAATCTTCGACACAGACAAATTCCCCCTTCGCGTTAGGAACATTCCCAAGCGCGGTGTTTAGCGATAGACGCCGCGATCTCCTGCGTCTTCTCGTCCCCATTTTACAATATTTTCTGAGAAATGTGAACAGCTTTTGCGTTAAAGCAGAATGAAATTTGCGGATCGAAGCGCTCTGTTTGCGCTCAGGCGCCAATTCCATCCCCGGAACGGGCGATTCCCACGACTTTACCATGAATTTGCAGGGCCGATGGGTCGGGGACCGGGATGGGCGCAAAGTCGGGATTGGAGGGCAGCAGCGTCACTTCGCCGCCGGGCGAGCGATGGAACCGCTTGACGGTGGCGCGGTCGTCCGCGAACCATGCGGCCACCAGGTCGCCGCTTTGCGCGCTTTCCTGCCGCCGGAGCAAAATCAGGTCGCCGGGGCGCAGGCCGTCGCCGCTCATGCTCTCGCCGTCGATCGTCAGCAGGAAGTAACTGTCGCTCGGGTTGAGACCAGCCGCGTCGATGTCATAGTACTCCGTCGGCTCCTCGCCCGTCTCGCGCGGCGGCCCGGCGGCGATATCGCCGTACATCTGAATACGCCGTGTCTCGAAGCGATGTTCGGCCGTGGCCGGCCCCGTCCGAAACTGGAACACGGGCAGGCGCGCCGGCTCGGCGATCTCTCGCGCGGGAAGGGGCGCCGGGATCATGGGGGACATCGGCGCCGCGGCTGGCTCGGAAGGAGCGTTCGGGAGCGGCGCGGTTTCCGCGATTCCGGGAGGAATGTGGCCGCGCGACCCGGTGTAGAGCTGCGCGTTATCGAAGAAGAAGTTCTTGACGAAATCCGAGGAGGCGTTCTGCTGCGTCTCCCACATCATATAAAGCTTGGCGCTGAGATCGTCGGCCATATGCACGATCAGCGCTTCGGGAAATCGCGGCGTGACCGGCGCTCCGTAGTCCAGGCGTCCGTGGTGCGAGAGGATGATGTGCTGGAGGGCGTCGCTCATCTCCTCGGAGATATTGTCCATACGTCCCAGCAGCGCCGCGACCTTGCGATAGCCGAGCATCGTATGGCCCATCAGATGGCCCTGGCGCGTGTATTGATAGCCGTCGCCGCCCTGCTCCAGCTCGTACACCTTGCCGATATCGTGGAGCAGCGCGCCGGCGATAATCAAATCGCGGGAGAGATCGCTGGTGCGCCATCGGACAGCCCCATCCACGATGGAGACGGCGAGGTCGGTCACTTCGAGCGAATGCTGCATCAGTCCGTGGGAGAAGGCGTGGTGCGCGCTTTTGGCGGCAGGCGAGAGGGCGAACTTCTCCCGGAACGCGCCGCTGAACGTCTTTGTGAGCAGCGCGCGCAGTCCGGGATGCGTCACCTGACGGATGTAGTCGTCGAGGCGCGCCGAAAGCTGCGCCGCCGGTTCGCAGCGAGCCCAATGGTAGAGCGATTCATCGGCGGGTTTGGCGCAGGGGCGGAGCCAGTCGGTCAGGTGCAGCTGCCGGGAGCCATTGAACTCGGCGACGCGCCCCCGCGCATAGACATAGGTAAAGTGGCGCACATCGACATGTTCGGAGAGCGACGGATCCCAGCGCACGGCCGTACATTGACCGGTGTGATCCTGAAGCAGGATCTCCAGGCGGCGCTTTTTGCCGGGAGGCTCGTGCAGCGTGAATCCCGCGACGACGAACACATCGTCCACCTCGTCATTGACCTGCAAGCCCTTGGCGAATTGCCGTTTCATCCCAGTCCTCATCCGCGCGACCCCGTGATATTTTAGTATACTAGCACGGGGTCAAAAAATGAGGCGGGCGGACGAAAAATGAGTAAACAATCGACGATCATCAGTTCGGTAGCGGCGACATTGCGGGCAATGTCCAGCGCTTTGCCGCCTAAGGCGCTGGATTGACGATTGCGGCGACTTCGGCTTGACGTTCGGTTTTCGGGGCGGGCTTGGACATGTACGGGCGCTCGAAGGCAAGGTGGAACAGGTAGGCCGCCCCGAGTGAAACAGGGACGCCGACGAGATAAATTAACGCTAGCCGCGAAGCGTCGGAAACATGATGCTGGACCATGGTGTTACGCATTTTCTGAAGGATCGGATAATGCACCAGATAGAGGCTATACGAAAATGTCCCGAGAACCATCATGACCCGCGACTCCAATCCCCGGACAACCGTCTTATGGAGCCAGCTGGACCGTGGATTATTGGCGCAGGCAAGGATCAGCAGCGCTGTGAATGCTCCGATGATCGGATCGACTGCCCAGGAGAAATTATCGGGGTCGAGCCATGAGGGACGTAAGAATGTGATTGAGAGCATCACAATCGCCATGACTGCGAGGACGGTATTTTGCTGATTGGGATTTTTGATCCAGCGATATTGCGCGATCGGACTGGACAGAACAACCGCCGCAGCCATTCCCATGGCGAAGAGCCCTAAATACCAGGGCGCTGTCCAGCTCAAGTTTGCGGCCGTTGGAAGAAGGAGAATTGGTGAATAGCCGATGAGGTAGCCAGTAATGACAGCCCACAGGATCCCAAACCGCCGCCAGATCGGAAGCAGTATCAGGGCAAATAGGAAATAAATCTGCCATTCCCAGGCGGCGCTCCACATGGGGCCGTCGAGGGCCATATTGTATTTGCTGAACAGGTTATGAATCAGCAGTAAATGGTAGGCAATATTCCGAACGGACAGGTCCGCCTGCTCGGCGCTTTCGTGTTTGGCGAAATGGTGGGAGACGAACAGAATACAAAGCACGAACGCAAGGGCGACGTAATAGGGAGGAAGAATGCGTCTCGCCCGTCGCTTCACAAAACCCAGGAAACCTCCCGACAGCGCTCGATCCTTGGAACGCGCCACGGGCAGCATCAAGCAAAAGCCCGACAGCACGATAAAGACCGCAACCGCGTAATGAGGATAGCTTAGTCCCCGGGTAATAAAATAGAACAGCGGAGAAAATGAGGAGCGGACTTGCCCTGTGGCGACAGTGCCCAGAGTGAATGCGTGCGCGAGCATCACATAGAGCGCCGCCAAGCCACGCAGACCATCCAAATACTCTAACCGAATCCGATTGGGCGCTTCGCTCTGCCCGTGTTTTTCGGAAGAGACTGGAATGGTTTTAGTGACGGTGGACATGGGATAGAGCCTCGCTTCTGCTTGTAAATCTCAGAATAGTCTTATTATGCAGCAAATATTGTGCCAAACTGGTAATTATGGAGTATAGACGATTAATATGGCCTGCCGCTTTGTTCCGGATATCGGCGACGCCGCTGGGAAGCGTGACGAAACTTCGGCCGGCTCGATCCAGAGTTCGTTTGCTAGTCTGAGAATTCGGGTAAAATCTTCGACAGTCGCCTGATAGTGAACTCAATTCCCGACGATATCGTTTTCAAGGAACCGCATTACCGATGAGATCGCATTTGCGCCCAATGCTTGCTGTCCTTGCGCTTTGCATGACCGCTCCCGCCAATTCCGCCGTCGCCCAAACGCCTGCTCCCAGCAGCGCTCCCGTTTCCGTCCCCGCCGCCGCGCCGGCGGGCGCGCATCACCACTGGCGTCATTGGCGGCGTTCGAGCCATTATGGCCATACGGGCCACTACGGGCATCCGTTCGGCGCGGGCGGCGGACACGGGCACACGCTCCGCTGGCATACCGTGCGCGACGGTCACGGTCATCGCGTCAAGCAATGGTACTATGCCGATACCGGCGAAAGCGTCTCGGGGCCGGACGCCGGCGACGACAACACGGCGGCGATGCGCGATCTGGACGCGCCGATGTCGCGCAGCGAGCGCGAGGAGCTGCACGCACAGCGCACCAAGGCCCTCGACCATCTCGCCCAGGTCGAGCAGCGCGTGGAGCACGACCGAATCGAGCGCGCCAAAAAGGCGAAGGCGCGCTTGCACCGCAACCTCGGCGAAGCGAATTCCAAACCACGCGCCGCCAAATAACGGTCCCCGTCGTTACTGCAAACGAAGATCGCCGGCGTTTAAAGCGTCACCCGCCGCCGGTTCGACGATCTTGGAATGGGCCTCTGCCGCTTTGGCGACTTTCCTCCGGTAATACGCCGCCGCCTTCGGCGCGCTGCCGCATTTCTCCACGCACCATCGGCGTTTGTGATTCTTCGTCGTATCGTAGAAAACGCGAACGCAGGACGGACATTCACACTGGCGGAGTAACGACAGATCGGAATGACACAGCAGGTCCACGGCGTCCGCTGCGATCGCCATTCGCCATTGGTCCTCAGGGCGACTGTTCCCGTGGGACTCCTGAAAGCCCTGCCGCTCATACCCGATCTGCGAGTACGCTGGGGCGGCGCGTAAAATCCCGTTCACCGTTTGCAGGGATTCCGCCGAAGGCGGCCTTTGCTCGATCGCGCTGTGGACGAGGTCATGAAGGGCGCCCCGCAGCTCGATGGCCTGGGAGAGCATTCCCTCTCGATATTCCCTCTGGTCGCAGAGCTGTGTCCCGGTAACCTCCTCAGCCATACGCAGCCATCGCATCAGTTCTTCTCCATCGCTGATAAACTCTATCTCCACCCCCCGCCGCATGCATGCCGTGTTGATGAAGTCGAGACAGAGCCGCCCCCCCGCGAACAGGGCGGGAGTATCCAAGTGAAAGTTGTCCATTCTTTGAATTATGACATGCAAACTGAGACTTGACAAGTGAGAAAATAGTCCGTCATAATGATTATGACGGATAAAATGCTGTTTTTGGCGTGAAAATCACGAGTGAGGGAGGTAAGGCATGGCGACACGAGTTGGCATTAATGGCTTTGGGAGGATTGGGCGACTGTCTTTTCGGACGATTGCCGAGAAGTATGCGGGCGATATCGAAATCGTCGCCATCAACGATTTGACGGATGCGAAGACGAACGCGTTTCTTTTGCAGCACGATTCCAATTACGGGAGTTTTCCGGGGACGGTGGTTTCCGACAACAAGGGGCTCATTGTCAATGGGAAAAAGATCAATGTCTACGCCGAACGGGAGCCTGGCGCGATTCCCTGGGACAATGACGGCGTCGATATCGTCTTGGAGGCCACCGGCGTTTTCACGGACGCGAATAAGGCCAGCGCTCACCTGGAGCGCGGCGTCAAGAAAGTGATCATTGGCGCGCCGGCAAAGAACGAGGATATCACCCTCGTCCTCGGCGTCAACCACGATGCTTACGATCCCGCGAAGCACAGGATCATCTCAAACGCAAGCTGCACGACCAACGGGCTCGCGCCGGTCGCGAAGGTTCTCCATGACAACTTTGGCGTCGAGAAGGGGCTTCTGACCGCAATCCACGCCTACACGAACTCGCAGGCGACGGTGGATACCGCCGCCAAGGATCTGCGCGACGCGCGCGCCGCGCAGAATGTCGTCCCGTCCAGCACGGGGGCCGCGAAGGCCGTGGGGCTGGTCATTCCGGATCTGCAAGGCAAGTTTACGGGAATGTCTTTCCGCGTTCCGGTCCCAACCGTTTCCGCCGTGGACTTCACGGCGCTGCTCAGTCGCGAGGTGACGGTCGCCGAGATCAATGAAGCTCACAAAGCGGCCGCCGAGTCCGGTCCGCTCGCGGGCATCCTTCAATATACTGAAGAGCCGCTGGTGTCCACGGACCTCAAGGGCAGCCCCTATTCGTCGATTTTCTCCGCCGTGGATACCATCGGGCTTGGCAATTTCGTCAAAGTCGTCGCCTGGTACGACAACGAGTGGGGATACTCCGTCCGGATCGCCGACCTGATCCAGTTCCTTTCCAAGAAAGGACTCTGAGGCATTCGACCGCCAGCGCCTAATCCAGGCCGATCTGAAGCTCCGTGACGTTCTCCGGCGAATCGTAATCGACCCAGTGCTTGTAGATCTCGCGCGACTCCCAGGTCGGCCTCAGTCCTTGTTCCCCAATCTTGTCCTTCAGCGCCTGATAACCGGTTTGTATGCCCGGCATGCCGCCGATATAGTCCGTCGCAATGCACCGGAAGGGCGGTGTTTCATAAATGACAAACGGTCCGTCCTCCTCGTGCGCGGGCCGCTCCCGGAGCGGCAGGGCAAGGCGCAGCGTGAAGATCTTGTCCAGGGTTCCATCCGCGCCGTCGTAAAGAAATTGGATCGGACCGTCGATGGCGAGCGACTGCTCCTCGGCCGCCACGCCCATTTTCCACGGAACCTCGCCGGCGATTTTCGCGATCTCGGGAATCGTGATCTCATGCGTCGAGACGAGAAACACCATGGCGGGGACTATCTTGATTTCGATGCTCATGCGCGGGCTCCTAAAGGGGTTTTAACCGCAGGTTGTCGTTCAAGTTGCGGTACTGTTCGTCCAGCCGCTGGGAATCGGATTTGATATGTTTCAAGGCGTTTTGCTGCATCTTGGGATCGCTCCACGAGAGATCGTCGATTTCGAGGCGAACCGTGCTGCGCTGGATGAGCATCTCGCGGGCGTCCGCGGTTAGCTGCGTTCGCCATTGCAGACGCTGCGGGGAGGCGCCGGGCGATTTGGAGTCGACATTCGCGGCGGACTGCGCCGCCAGAGCAAGTGCGGTGATCTTGGGTTCGACGTCGTCCATGCGCCGCTGAAGCACCTGCTTGATCTGCTGGATGCGCAGGTCTCCCGACAGCGCGGCGTCCGTGGGCGATTCGCTGGCCGGCGCCGGGGGCGGGGGATTCATCGGGATCGGAGCGAGCGGCGGCCACGAGTCCGAGGACGCTTCCGTGCGGGAGTCGAACGCGCTGCCCCCGAGCGACGGCGCGACGCCGGCCCGGTTCTGCGGCGGCGGCTGCGTCCATTCGGAATAAACGGTCGCGACGACGGAGATCGAAATCGCCAGGCCGATGGACGCGGCGGCGACCCGCACGCGCTTGCGCTCTTCCCGGGTGAGGGGACGCGTGGGCTTCCGGGCTGCTTTCGATTTGGCGTGCTTGGGGCCGATTGGTCCTGGCGGCCGAGGATGCGTCGTCGGCCGGTCCGCAACCCGCGCTCCGCCGGGGATGGGAGCCGCCTGCTCCCGTTCCCACCGCAGATCCAGGATCGCCTTGCGATGCGGATCGGAGAGGATCGCGTACGCCGCGTTTAGCTGCCGCAGCCGGTCTTCAAACGCCATGCGGTTCTGGGGATTGAGGTCGGGGTGATTTTCCTTCGCGAGCCGGCGATACTGCTCCTTCACCTGCTCCAGGGAACTCCCAGGTTCAAGCTCCAGCGCCATATAAGGATCCGGTTCCGCAGTCATACTTTACTTATTCGTAGAAAAACGCGCCGTTTCCTGCTCGCGTGCGCGACGGATTATTGCGATCACGCTCATTTCGCATGAGGTTCGTTTGGACCCAGGCCCCAGGGACTGATGTTTCCATTGCGGCGGTATTCGCGGGGCGTCATGCTCACGAGCTGCTGGAAAGCGTTGGAGAAGTTCGGATAGGCGGTGTAGCCGAGGCGCTCCGCGATCGTCTTGATCGGCAGGTTCGTTTCCTTGAGGAGCAGGCAGGCGCGCTGGATCTTCTGCTCCATCAGGAATGTCCGAGGAGATTTGCCCACGCGGCTATGAAACAGGCGCGAGAGGTGTTCGCGGCTGACGCCGATCTGCCGGGCGACATCGCTGACGCGCAGGTCCGCGCTCTGGTCGGCGGTAATGATCGCGACGGCCTGCTGGACAAGATCCTGCGACTGGTCTGTGTCTTCGCCGGATTGGCGCGACGCCGTCAGGGCCATGATCAATTCCGTCACCAGCTCGACCGCCTCATAGAGCTGGGTTTGGTGGATGTGTGTTTGCCCCGGCGTGTACTGAGGCCCTTCGTATCCCATCAGGCGCTGGATGATCCGGGATTCTCTGGGCAGCCTGTAGATCGGCCCGTACTTTTGCAGCAGGGCGCGCACCATGACATGCGCCTGCAAGCCATGGAACGCGAAGGCGAGGAAGCGCCAGGGTTCCGTGGCCTCCGGCGGATAGTAGTAGCTGGCGAGCGGATTGTTCGTTTCAACCAGAAACGCCTCGCCCGCCTGGATGACATAGGAGCCGCTGGCGTCGGTGATCCCCCCCGCGCCGGCCAGCGTGTAACAGAAATACCGAATCGCGTCGCCTTCTCGCAGGCGGCAGTCGCACCGGTACTCGGGACTGCGCACGACCTGCTCGGAGACCGTCAGCGGGCGCGGAAACAAAGGCGCGTCGCCAAAAATCAGAAAGCCACAATTCCATAGCACTTCAAAGCTTCGCGAGTGGGTGCGGAAGTAATACTCTTGCTCCTCGCGCTTCGGCTTGACCACGAGCGGCGGGGGTAGAACATCGGGGACTTGGGGCAAATGCGCGAGTATTTCATGATTCATAAGGCTGATATAATTACCAGTAAGCGCCAACTACGTCAAGAGTTTGTGTTCATATGGCGTTCACGGCGCCGGCGCCGCTGTCTCACATTACCACAAAACTGCGAGGAATCGCCTCTGGCGGGGCGTCGTGTGCGCATATCACAATACCATAATAAAACGTCACATAGCATGCGTTGACGGGCGCTTGGCTCCGCTCTATAATGAAATTACGTTCATCAGCATCCTCATGGATGTATTCTTCTCACGCACAGGAGCTCGTTATTTATGATTTCCGCACCCAAGACTTTTCGCTCTCAAGGGTTCACTTTGATTGAGCTTCTCGTTGTCATCGCAATCATTGCGATACTTGCTGCGATCCTCTTCCCGGTCTTCGCCAAAGCGCGGGAAAAGGCCCGTCAGATCAGCTGCGCCAGCAACATGAAGCAGCTCGGCCTGGGTCTGATGCAGTACGAGCAGGACTCCGATGAGATGACGCCGACGCCGGACCTCTTCGGCCAGGGCTGGGCAGAGAAGATGTTTCCCTACGTGAAGAGTCGCGAGGCGTTCGGCTGTCCCGACGACCCGACCGCGCCGTCGCCGGGCTTCGTCAGACTCTCCTACGCCTTTAACCTGAACCTCTATCCCAAGGGATCGATCTACAGCAACGAAGTCGGGAACGCCGATACGACGATCGGAGCTCTGGCTGGCATGAACAGCCCGTCCAATACGGTCCAGCTTTTTGAGATCCAGAACCAGTCCGGCGGGCCCTCCGGCCTTCCCGGCGTCCCGCTGGACATGTCCCAGAACAACAGCGGTTCGGGCAACGGCAGCAACAGCGGCGAGGGCGGCTGGACAATCGCCAGCAACTACAACCACGGCCAGTACGCCACGGGGTCCATCGGCGGCTACACGCAGCTCCAGAACTTCCACAACACGACGGGAGTCCACACCGACGGCGCCAACTACCTGGCGGTCGACGGCCATGTGAAGTGGCTGCGCGCCTCCGCCGTCTCCGGCGGCCTGTCCGCCGCGAGCGAGAGCGCCGCCGAGATCCATAACACCGGGTATGGACAGGGCTACGCGGCGGGGACGCAGAGCCTGACGCAGCAGGACGGCTCCAAAGTCGCGATGACCTTCAGCCCGACGTAAACATCGCCGGCGATTTCGAGAAAGACGCGGAGTGATAATCCGCGCCAAAGCACCCGGTTATGAAACCCGGGCCTGGGAGCGACAAGAGCCGCTAACCGTCCGGCACGGCGGGCGCCCTTTGGGCGTAGTCGCGAAGCGACTCCAAGGCGTGGGTTTTATAACCGCGATGCAATCGCGTGGATTTACACCCGGGGTTCTCGCATGGATTTTACGCTCTCATAAAGCCGCCATACCGATCCTATTCACCGAAAGCACTCTTCTCATGACGCCTTCTCGCCTTCTCCGCTCCGCGCTCGCCCTTGGCTTGCTGCTGGCGCCTCTCTCCGCGCGGGCCGCCGCGCCGTCTCCCATCGCCAGCGTCGATCCGTTCATCGGCTCCGACGGTCATGGGCATACGTTTCCCGGCGCCGTGCTTCCCTTCGGCATGGCGGTCTTAAGCCCGGACACGCGGACGGAGACCTGGGACGGCTGTTCGGGATATCTCTACAGCGATCCCGCGATTTTGGGCTTTAGCCACACACATCTTTCGGGAACGGGCGGCGGCTGTTTGGGCGATGTGATGATCATGCCGACGGTCGGCGCCGTGCATTTCGACGCGGGCAAGCCCGGCGATGGTTATATGTCTCGTTTTTCGCACCAGCGCGAGGCGGCCCAGCCGGGATATTATCGGGTCTATTTGCAGGATCCGAAGGTGACCGCCGAACTGACCGCGACCGAGCGCTGCGGCTTCCATCGCGACACCTTTCCGGCGTCGAACGCCGCGCATTTTGTGATCGATCTGGACCATGGCATACAAAACCATGCCTCAGACAGTGAAGTTAAGATCGAGAACAGCACGACGATTTCTGGGTTTCGCAAATCGAACGGGTGGGGCGGGGATCGAATTGTCTTTTACGTGATGCAGTTTTCGAAGCCCTTCGATTCGGTCACACTGCAAAAGAGCGGTCAGACTTTGCCTTTGGGGGCGAGCGAAGCGATGGGCGGCGTGGTCAAGGCGTCCGTGAACTATCACACGAAGGCCGGCGAGGCGATCCTGGTCAAAGTCGGGATTTCCGGGGTCAGCGTCGAGGGCGCGCGTAGGAATCTCAAGACGGAAATTCCCGCCTGGAACTTCAAAGGCGTTCGGAGCGCGGCCGCGCGGGCGTGGAGCCGCGTGCTGGACACGGCGCAGGTGACGACGCCGGATCCGCATGTGCGCCGGACGTTTTACACCAACTTCTATCTTTCGTGCATTGGCCCTTCGCTGTTCAACGACGTGGACGGCGCGTATCGCGGCCTGGATCATCGGGTCCACACACATCCCAAATTCCAGAACTACACGGCGTTCTCGCTCTGGGACACCTACCGGGCTGAGCATCCGCTGCTGACGCTGTTGCAGCCGGCGCGCGTGGACGATATGGTCAACACGCTGCTGACCGAATACCATCAGCAGGCGTCGCGCACCACGCCGATCTGGCCGCTCTGGGAGAACGAGACCTGGTGCATGATCGGTTATCATTCGGTTTCCGTGATGGCGGACGCCTACTTGAAGGGCTTCCGGGGCTTCGACGGTGAGGCGGCGTACCAGGCAATGCGCGATACGGCCATGCAGGACCGGAACGGACAGGACACTTATCAGACGCTGGGATATGTCGCCTCGACGCCGGGCATGCAGGCCGCGTCTAAGACGATTGAGTACGCCGTCGACGACTGGAGCATCGCGTGTATGGCGGATGCGCTCGGCCATCACGACGACGCCAAAATGTTCTATGCTCGCGCCGCGCACTATGTCAATCTTTACGACGCTGGGACAGGGTTCCTGCGCGGCCGCAAGGCGAATGGCGAGTGGCGTCCCCGATTCGACGCCATCGGTCAGATTAACGACGAGTACACCGAGGCTGACGCCTGGCAGTACGCCTTCGCTGTGCAGCAAGACGTCTCCGGCATGATCCGTATGTACGGCGGCGACGCCGCCTTTGCCAATAAATTGGACGCGCTGTTCGCGATGAGCTCGAAGACGCGCATCATTATCCCGGACATTACGGGCCTGATCGGCCAGTACGCGCAGGGCGACGAGCAGTGCCACCACATCGCGTATCTCTACGATTACGCCGGTCAGCCTTACAAAACCCAGAAGTGGACGCGGGAGGTGATGCGCCGGGAATATCAAGACACCCCCGCCGGCGAGTGCGGCAACGTGGATTGTGGGCAGATGGCCGCCTGGTATGTCTTCAGCGCCCTAGGCTTCTATCCCGTCAATCCCTCCAGCGGAGTCTATGCAATCGGCAGTCCTGGGGTGGACAAGGCGGTCCTGCATCTCGACGCCAAAAAGTACGGCGGCCGCACGTTCACCGTGATCGCCCAGAACAACAGTCCAAAGAACGTCTATATCCAATCGGCGATATGGAACGGAAAGCCGTACGAACGCGCCTGGATCACGCATCGCGAATTGACGGGCGGCGGCGTGCTGCGCCTTGTGATGGGCCCGAAGCCGAACACACGCTGGGGCGCCGCGCCGTCCGTACGCCCCCCGGCCACCATGCCCGCCGGATTTGTCTACCCGAAGTTTCCGGCTCCGTCGGTGGATAAAATTGCGGCGCTCACGATCCCAATCCATGTCGCCTGCGGAAGCGACGATTCTATCGGCGATTTCGTCTCCGATCCCAACATGCTGGACGGCCAGCAGAACCGAACCGACGCGGCCGTTGAGACCAGTGTTCCGAACGCTGCGCCAGTCGGCGTCTATCAGAGCGAGCGCTATGGGAACGATCTGGCGTATCAATATCGCGTCCCCAAGGGCCGCTATACGGTGCGCCTGCACTTTGCCGAAGACTTCGACAAGGAGGCCGGCCAGCGTTTGGAGAACATCGCCGTCAACGGCGCGACGGTCCGTAAGGACTTCGATATTCTCCAAAGCGCGGGCGGAACGTACAAGGCGATTGTCCTGTCGTTCGCCGGCGTTCGTCCCGGCGCCGCCGGGGCGATCTCGATCCGAGTCTGGGCGGCGTCCGGCAGCCCGGATCAAAACGCCAAGATCAATGGGATTGAGATTCTGCCGGAATAACGTGCTTGACACCCTTGCGGCGGAGTGATAGAATGGGTGACGATGAATGTAACCGCTTTCATAAGCGCCCTCAGGAGTTCGACGTTGCGTGTTTTAAGTCTTGCTTTATTGCTTTCCTCGCTGGCGGTTTGCGGCTGCTGCGGTAATCTGTCCGCCGCGCCCAAGCCGCCCTTGGCGGCCATTCATAGTGGCGGCGACGCGCTGGCGCGCGCTCCCTATATGGGATGGACGACCTGGAACCTCCAAGACGTTCATCTCCCCCAGTATAACAATAAGCACTGGCTGAACGCGACGAATGTCCGCGCGCAGGCGGATCTCATGCATCGTCTTTTGCAGCCGCACGGCTACGACTATGTCAATATCGACTCCGGATGGGCGGGGCCGTACGACATGTATGGCCGTCCGCTGCCCGATCTGAAAAAGTTTCCCGGCGGAATCGCCGCGCTGGCGCGCGACTTTCACAAGCGCGGTCAGAAGATCGGAATCTACTGGATCCCCGGCGTGCAGCGGAGCGTTTACGAAAACAATCCACCCATCTACGGCACGAAGTATCATGTGCGCGACATCGTCGCGCAGCCGCCCGTGGCCGGGAACGCCTTTGGCGACTGGCACATGAAGATCGACTTTCACAAGCCGGGCGCCCAGGAGTTTATCGACTCCATCACGCGTCTGTTCGCGTCGTGGGGGATCGATTATCTCAAGCTCGACGGGGTGGGTCCGGGATCGGACTCAGAGGTGGACAGCCGCGACGATGTCCGGGCGTATTCCGAAGGGCTGCGCAAAACGGGGCGCCCAATCTGGCTGGAGGTCTCCTGGCGGCTGGATCACCAGCACGCCGCCTTCTGGCAAAAGTACGCTCAGGGCCGCCGCATCAACGACGATATCGACAGCCTGACGCCCAAGATTACCGGCTGGAGCCAGATCATGAAACGCTTCCAGGAAGCGCCGCTCTGGAGTGAGGACGCCGGACCGGGCAAGGGCTGGAATGACTTCGACTCGCTCCCGATCGGCAACGGATCGATGGACGGGCTGACCGAGAGCGAGCGCCGGTTAGTCATGACCTTCTGGGCGATCAACTGCGCGCCGCTGTATAACGGCGACGATCTTTCCAAGCTCGATTCGTTTGGCCTGAAGCTGCTGACAAACGATGAAGTGATCGCCCTCGATCAAGCCGCGCATCCCGCCGTCCCTATGGTGGGGGGCGCCCATCAAGTGTGGCGCGCGGACAACGGCGACGGCTCCTATACCGTCGCTCTCCTCAATCTGGGCGCCGAACCCGCCACCGTCGCCGCCGACTGGAGTTTCCTGGGCCTCGCCAGCGTCCAGCCCGTGCGCGATCTCTGGAGCTACACAGATCTTGGCCCCCAGCGCAACAAATTCCAGGCGATGCTCCCGCCGCACTCCGCGCGCCTGATCCGTGTTGGTCGCCCGAGCGCCGTGTCTCAGCGCACGCCGCTGGCGATCTCGGGCCTCAAGGCGTCCAGCCGGTACGGCGGCGTCCAACTGTCCTGGAACGCGTCTGCCAGCGCGTCGCGCTATATCGTCCGCCGGTCCCGCTCCGCGCATTCCGGCTTCCAGGTTTTGAACGCGCGGGTTACTCAGACGGGGTATCTCGATCGCCCCGCCGCCGACAGCGCGCCTTACTACTATCAAATTGCGGCGGCGAACGGCGCCGGCGCGAGCGCAATGTCCCAGCCCGTGGGGGCCGCGCCGGCGCGCGAGGAGCACGACCGCGTGATCAGCATCGACTTTACGGGCGACGCCATCGCGATGGATCAGGACGAGGTCGCGGGCGTCGTCCCGGCGATGCACTGGAACACCGCCCCCTGCCGCTACGGCGGTCTTCCCCTGGTGGACTCGGCCGGCTACTCCAGCGGCGCCTGGGTCCAATACGACGCTGGCGGCACCTTCGCCACGCCCATCCCCGACACGGCGGGCGGCAACCGGATGATGCGCGGCTACCTGGAGACCTACGGCCACGACACCACGAAGATCACCGTCTCCCTGCTGCCGCCGCTGCTGGCGAAGTACGGCTACGATGTCTACGTCTACTGCGACGGCGGCAACATCGCCGCCACCCGCACCGGCAAGTTCACCATCGGCGATCAAAGCGTTGAAGTCACCGACAACGCCGGCTCATTCTACAGCGGCGCCTACGCCCCCGCCTCCGCATCCGGCGCCAACTACGTCAAGTTCAGCGTCGCCAAAGGCGACACGTTCACCCTGCTCGCGACGCCCGTCTCCTCAACCGACGAGAACCTGCGCGCCCCGATCAACGGCATCCAGATCGTGCCGCACGCACGATAAACGATCTATTGATCTCAAAAAATCGCCGTCTGACGTACAATATGTCAGACGGCGATTTTTTTCCGAGGCGCGCACATGTCAATTCTGCAGATCCCGATTTTCAAAACTTTGGACGGCGCGCACAACATCCTGCTCGCCGGGGCCGGCGGCGGCTTCGATATCTACACGGGCCTGCCGCTCTACTTTGCCCTGCGCGCCGCCGGCAAGCAGGTCCATCTCGCCAATCTGTCGTTTGCGACGATCTATGCGTCGACCGGTCGGCGCATCGGCCCGGCGGTCGTGGAGGTGACGGGAACGACAGAGGGACCGGAGCAGTACTTTCCAGAGATGTATCTGGCGCAGTGGCTTGCGTCGCAGAACATTTTCGAGCCGATTTATTGTATTGACCGAACGGGCGCGAAGCCGACGGCGGACGCATATCAATTCCTTGCCGAGCGCTTGCAGCCGGATGCGGTGATTCTGATCGACGGGGGCACGGACAGCCTGATGCGCGGCGATGAGCCGATGCTGGGAACGCCTCAGGAAGACATCGCCAGCATCGCCGCCGTCGACGCCCTGGACATTCCCACCAAGCTATTGCTCTGCCTCGGATTCGGCGTGGATACTTTTCACGGCGTCTGCCATCACTATTTTCTGGAAGCCGTCGCGGACATCACCCGCGCCGGAGGTTTTCTGGGCGCTTGGTCGCTGACGCCGGATATGCCCGAAATCGCGCTCTACCAAAAGGCGTTCGATTACGTCGCGCACAAGATGCGCAGCCATCCCAGCATCGTCTCCGGCTCCATTCTCTCCGCGATCGAAGGCCGGTTTGGCGATTTCCATTCCACGGTCCGCACCGAAGGCAGTCATCTTTACATCAATCCATTGATGACCCTGTACTGGGCGTTTGAGCTGGACGCCGTCGCCCGCCGCAATCTTTATCTGGACCAGGTCCGCGAGACACAGACGTATCGCGATCTCTCCCTGGCGATTGAAATCTATCGCCAGGGGTTGCCTGACCATCTTCCATGGATCGACTTACCGATGTGATGGGTATTGAACAAGCGCTGAGGGATTATCCCGCGTACGCTTGCTGGAGGCCGGCGATGTCGAGCTTTTTCATTTGCAGCATCGCCTTCATGACCCGGCCGGATTTTTCGGGGTCTGGATCCGACAGCAGTTCGCCGAGGATGGAGGGCACGATCTGCCAGGAAAGGCCGTATTTGTCGGTGAGCCAGCCGCATTGGACTTCTTGGCCGCCTTCGGAAAGCTTGGCCCAGAGCGTATCGACTTCTTCCTGGGTTTTGCAGTCCACGGAGAGCGAGATGGCGGGGGTGAACTTGTAGTGCGGGCCGCCGTTGAGCGCCTGGAACTCGACGCCGTCCAGTATGAAGGACATGACCATCACCTGTCCCGCCGGTCCCGGTCCGTCCTCGCCGTATCGCGAGAGGCTGAGGATTTTGGAGTTCTGGAAGAGGGAAATATAGAGATTGACGGCTTCCTCGGCCTGATCGTCGAACCATAAGAATGTCTTGATCTTTTGCATGTTGTCGGCTCCTGGCGGGTTGGCGTGGTCTTAATGGTGATCCTGGATGTCGCCCCAAATGGTTTGCAGATAGTCAATCTGGCGGGCGTGGCCGGAGATATGCTCGGCGGGAAAGGTGACCGCAAAGGCGTAGGGGAACTCGCCAAACGCCGTCCAGATCGTGCTTCCCAGGATCTCGGGCGTCGCCTGCTCCAGCGCGGCGAGGAGCGATTTGGAAGAGGCGTCAATGCTTTGAATGGCCTCTTCGCGCGTGCAGCCTTTGGCGTCCCGTTCACGGATTTGGGCGGCGGCTTCCGCCGCCGTGGGCGCGAGCGGCCAGGGCTCGCCGCGCAGCAGCCCGGCGAAGGTGGCGGTGGCGGAGCCGCAGTGCGCGGCGATCTGCAGCGGTGTGCGCGCGCTGGGCGACGGGGACCAGTTCAGTTTGTCGTCGGGGACAAAGGAGAAGGTGGTCAGTAGCTGATCGCGCGCGGCCGCGACGTTCTGCTTCGCGCGGTCGATCAGTTCTTGGCCGGGGCCTGTGAGTGTCTGTGTCATCGTGAGGTTCTCCTTGTATCGTGATTTGCGGAGCGGCTTTGGCGGCCGCGTTTTCGTTACTCATGAGTTAGTCGCCGGGAGAATGAGGGAATCGACACCATGCGCCGGCGGCGGCAAAAAACTTTTCGTGACGCGCGGCGACGTCCAATATGATAAAATCAATGTGTCGTCGCTGTGTACGGCAGTCGGATCGCCTCACTTATGATATTATGCGTTGCTTTTGTAGCCTTCGTCTCCTTTCTGCTGCTCATTGCCCCCATGCGCCAACTCGGCGCTTATTTCCAGCGTGAAGACAAGCGCCTTGGGGGCGATGACGCCAAACCCCGCCTTGAGCCGTGCGGCGCGCTGCGGCGTTTGAAGACCTTCGGCGCTTTACTCCGGGATGAAAATCACCCTCAGCATCGGCCCGTGGTGCAGATCGCGCTCCTTTCTTCCGTGGTCTTCCTCTCTGTTTTGATGATGGCCTGGATCGCGGCGCGGCTGCGATAGAGCCAGGCGCCGCCGCCATGGGCGAAAGGCGCTTTTTGCGGCCTTGCCGGGCGTGTTGCGTTCCCTCCGCGCAGTGTGATAGAATGGGGCTATCTTCAGATCGTGGAGCGAATCCTTTGACCAACACCAGCAACGTGCGGACCATTCTCGCTACCGACTGCGGCAGCACGACCACCAAGGCGATTCTCATTGAAAAGCAGGGCGACGAGTATCGGCTGACGACGCGCGGGGAGGCGCCGACCACGGTGGAGGCGCCGTTCGACGATGTCACCATCGGCGTGTCGAACGCGGCGCGCGAGGTTGAGGAGCTGTCGGGGCGTAAGATCCTCGACGACAACGGGCAGGTCATCACGCCGGCGGCTGCCGACGGAAGCGGGGTGGATCTGTACCTGAGCACCTCCTCGGCGGGCGGCGGCTTGCAGATGACCGTGGCGGGCGTGGTCAAGTCGATGAGCGCGGAGAGCGCCGAGCGGGCGGCGCTGGGCGCGGGCGCGATCATCATGGACGTGATCGCGGTGGACGATGGCCGCAAAGATTACCAGAAGGTCGAGCGCATCCGCGCGCTGCGCCCGGACATGATCCTGATGTCGGGCGGCACGGACGGCGGCACGGTGACGCATCTGACCGAAATGGCCGAGATGCTGCGTTCGGCGGACCCAAAGCCGCGTCTGGGCATTGGCCTCAAACTGCCGGTCATCTACGCTGGAAATATCGAAGCGCGCAAATCCGTCGAGGACATCGCCGGCGACATCGTCGATATCCGCGAAGTGCCGAACCTGCGCCCGACTCTGGACCGAGAAAACTTAGGCCCCGCGCGCGAGGCGATCCACGATCTCTTCCTCGAACATGTCATGCAGCAGGCGCCCGGGTACGCGAAGCTCACCACCTGGACCAGCGCAGGCATTATGTCCACGCCGAATGCGGTCGGCAAGATCATGGAAACGATCGCGCGAGAGCGCAAGATCGATGTGCTGGGCGTCGATATCGGCGGCGCCACCACCGACGTCTTCTCCGTCTTCGGCGGCGTCTTCAACCGCACCGTCTCCGCCAACCTCGGCATGTCCTACTCCATCTGCAATGTGCTGACGGAGGCGGGGATCGCCAACATCGCGCGCTGGATCCCGTTTATGGCCGACGACGCTTATCTGCGCAACCAACTCCGCAATAAGATGATCCGGCCGACGACCATTCCGCAGACCCTGCGCGACCTTCAGATCGAACAAGCCGTCGCCCGGGAAGCGCTGCGCCTGGCCTTCGAGCACCACAAGTCGCTGGCGCGCGGCCTCAAAGGCGTGCAGACCAAGGCCGGCGTCGAATTCGAGCGCGAAGCGACGGGTAAGACGCTCGTCAATATGATTAAGCTGGACATGATCATCGGCAGCGGCGGTGTCCTCTCCCACGCCCCCGAGCGCGCGCAGAGCGCCCTGATGATGCTCGACGCCTACCAGCCCGAAGGCGTCACCATGCTCGCCGTCGACTCCATCTTTATGATGCCCCAGCTCGGCGTCCTTTCCACGATCCTTCCCGAAGCCGCCACCCAGGTCTTCGAGCGCGACTGTCTGATCAAGCTCGGCCACGTCGTCGCCCCCATCGGAACGGCCAAGGACGGCGAACCCTGCCTGACCGTCGCCTTCAAAGGCTCCACCACGGAAATTGTCCCCTTCGGCCAGCTGCGCCTGATCCATCTCAAGGAAGATCAGACCCAGGAAGCCACCATCACCCCCGCGCGCGGCTTTGACGTCGGGGCCGGCAAGGGCAAACCCATCACCGTCACCCTCGAAGGCGGCGTCGTCGGCCTCATTCTCGACACCCGAGGCCGCCCGGTCGTCATCCCCAGCGAACCCACCCAGCGCGTCGCCAAACTCCAAGAATGGCTCCGCGTCCTCGGCCTCGCCGTGCATACGAGCGCGCCGGAGTAGGGGAGGCTACGCCTTTATCTAACTGACATGTTATTGACAGCGGTGTCAACACAATGATATAATTGTGTTGACGCCGCTTGGTGTGTTCATTGGACCATTTATGACGCTGCCAGAATTTGATCGCCGAGGAATGCTTCCGCCGGGAATTTACTCCGTCAATTGGTTAGAATTTACGGAGCGGTTTGGGAATTCACCAAGGCGTAAACAATTGCTTGATGGTTTGCTCATTGCATTGCGTTTGCTGCAATCGGCGGGATGCGGATTGGTGTTTGTCGATGGAAGCTTTGTGACGGCCAAGCACACTCCTGGCGATTATGACGCCTGCTGGGGCGTTAAGGGCGTTGACCCTGATTTACTGAACCCTGTGTTCTTGAATTTCGACAACGGCCGCGCCGCGCAAAAAGAACGCTTTGCCGGAGAATTCTTCCCGGCGGAACTCCCCGAAGGTGAGAGTGGCCAGACGTTTCTAGATTTTTTTCAGACAAATAAAGATGACGGCTCCCGCAAGGGAATCGTGTGCTTAAATCTGGACATTCTAGATCTCGATGAATGATTGACGGAGTAAGAAAATGATTCGTAATGAACGGCAGTATCGCATTACTAAGACACAAGCGGCGAATTTTGAACGGGCTCTGGCGAACATCATCGAATCAGAAGCTTTGCAAAAATCATCTCTCCATCCAGTGTTGCAAAAAGCTCAGCAAGATGCATTGCGAAGTCAACTGGAAGATCTGCGGGGGCAGCTTCAAGAATATGACGCATTGCAGTCAGGACAAAACGTATTCCATGTCTCAGGGACATTTGACGCCTTGCCGAGCGCGCTGATCAAAGCGCGTATCGCACAGGGATTAAGTCAGAAAGAGCTGGCCTTAAGGATGGGATTAAAAGAACAGCAAATACAGCGCTATGAATCGACTGGTTATGCCGCCGCCAGCTTTGAACGTCTGAGCATGGTCATTAAGGCGTTAGGTGTGTCGGTGACTGAGGATGTCCGGTTTATTTCCTGAATGATGATTTGCTTAACGCCCCTCTGATAACCTTGAGTAACCCACTAACCGCCGAAGACGCGCTCGCCCATCTGACCGCCCATGCCGATCCACGACGCGCGATCAGCATGGGCCGCTACTTCAAGACCGGCCCCGGCGAGTACGGCGCCGGCGACACCTTCCTGGGCCTATCCGTCCCGTCCGTTCGAGCCATCGCCAAACGATTTCACACGCTGAGTCTGAGCGAAACGGAAGACCTGCTCCATGCTCCCGAGCACGAAGCCCGTCTGACGGCGCTGCTTATCCTCGTGCATCGCTATCAAAAAGGCGCCGCGCAAGAGCGCGCCGCGATCTTCCGCCTCTATCTTTCGAACACCCAATATATCAATAACTGGGACCTCATCGACGGGACTGCCGAATACATCGTCGGCGCCCATTTGTACGGCGGCGACAAGCAAATCCTGATCGATTTCGCCCACTCCTCCGACCTCTGGCAGCGCCGAATCGCCATGCTCTCCTGTTTTCACGACATCAAGCTGGGCGACGCCGCGTCCGCCTTCACGATCGTCAATATTCTGAAAAACGACTCCCATGACCTGATCCAAAAGGCCGTCGGCTGGATGCTCCGAGAGATCGGCAAACGCTGCTCCCGCGCCGAGCTTGTCGCCTGGCTGGCGCAAGATGACCACTACAAAACGATCCCACGCACCGCGCTGCGCTACGCCATCGAACATTTCAGTCCGGAGGAGCGACAGGCGTATTTAAAGGGAGGCGTCTAAAATGCTCGCGATCGGCATGGCGAATGATCCATGTCCGCGTCTCTGGACGCGGGCAAATTACTACAAAGCCTCGGAAACAGGGGTATTCGCCCCTGAGGAGCGTTTGGAATTAATCGAAGGGATAATTTTCGTTAAAACGCCTCAAAGCTCCCCGCATTCCACCTCTGTTCGCGCGACGACGGAAGCCCTTGCGGACGCTTTTGGCGATGGCTATGAAGTTCGTGCGCAGCTTCCTTTGGCGCTCAGTGACCGTTCGGAGCCGGAACCTGATGTGCTGGTTGCTCCAGGATCGTGGCGAACCTACGAAGATCATCACCCCGGCGCTTCTGAAACTCTGCTCGTCGTGGAAGTTTCCGACAGCACTCTCCATTACGATCGCACACGCAAAGCATCCCTCTACGCCGCCGCCGGAATTGGTGAATACTGGATCGTCAATCTTGTGGAGCGAACGTTGGAAGTTCGCCGCGCGCCTGAGCCTGGATTAGGATATCGTGAGGTAATAATCTTAAGCGATGGCGATGTGTGTACACCGCTCTCGGCGCCGAACGCGTCGATTTTGGTGAGGGATTTACTGCCCACCTCGGTATAGACGGCGGTGCGGCCACCGATTCCGGGTAAGACGTTCCTATGCTGAACTCTTTTCTCAAGAAACCCCTGTTTTCGCTGTGCGCCGTCGCCGCCGTTCTGTTATCGCCTCACACGCTGAAGGCCGCCGCGCCTTCGGCTGACCGCGTCGCCACGGAGACGGCGATCAAGGTCATTTACGATGACATTAACGCCGATTTCAATCGGCGCGACCTCTCGCACATGATGGCGTACTTCACCCCCGATTACACCGAGATCGACGAGAAGGGCACCCGGCATACCAAAGAACAGGCCCGGGAAGGCTACCAAAAGCAGCTCGGCCAAATCACGACCATCCAAAGCCATTACACCATCCAAAGCGTGACGCCGACGCCCGCCGGGACACTGGTGGAGATGCATCTGCACTCGGACGGAACCGGCCAGAAGCGGATCCTATTCGCCAAGCTCCACGGTTCCTTCACGAGCGATCTCCAGGTCCGCGACCTGTGGGTAAATACCCCAGACGGCTGGCGAATCCAGCACCGTCAGACGCTTCAGAACGACCTCAAGGTGCATCCGCGCTAGATGCTTCTCTCTTAAAGTTCCCCGCCGCGCAGGGCGTGGGTGGTGTATTCGCCTTCGCGGGCGCCGTCGAGAGTGGTGATCAGCCAGTCGAAGACTTGGGCTTCGGAGATCTGAACGGGCTGGCCGACGCGCAAATGCAGGCAGTATTGGGGATCGTTGACGAGCGTTCCTGAGATCTGGTCGCCGCGCCATGTCTTGACCGCGATCCACATGAACTCTTCACCCTCGGCCCCGCGTCTCGGAAAACCGTGCTTCATGTAAAGCGTGGTCCCCGGAGGAAGAGCGTTTTGGAAGCGCTGCTTGACCGCCGACAGTTCGGCGACCGCCCGAAGGTGCGCCGTTTCCATGGTTTCCGAGCCGCCTTCAATCAGCTGGACTTCGTCGCTGGAGCCGAACAGATCTTCCAGCAGCGTATACAGCCAGCTGGATGTCTTTGTATTCCCCGGCGCGGGTGGCCCGATAGTGAGCATCATCTCGCTGCCCCGCCAGCTTCGCTCCTTTGTCAGACGCACTGTCGACCATCCGCGAACGCCTTCGCCGGGCCGATCTTCTTCCCCGTCTTCCTTGCCGTAGGCGCGGACGACATCCTCCGCGCCGACACGGATTTCCGGACCGACTTTCAGCAGCTTGAGCGGCTCTTTCCGGCCGTCGGTTTCGCGCGCCGTGATGCTGATTAGCCGGCTCGCAACGCCGTTCATCGCATTCATGAGCACGGACGCGCATCCCGGCGGCACGTTCTTGATCTGGAGATTCGGCAGGCCAAACTTCTCCATTCCCTTGGTCGTCATCCACCCTTCGCCGCGCTCGTTCGCGGAGAAGGGGATCACAATCTGCTGGGTCAGCGCAAATCTCCCATCGCCGGGGATCGATTCTTCCAAGAGAGTTGTGGGAAGGATTTGGCTCGTCTGGGCGTCGTACACGACGCCGTTCAGGCCGTGCGCCATTCCCAATGCGGCGGCGTGGGTGGAGTGCAGGCCGAACCACGGATGCCGGACGGCGTCGCTACCCGCCAGCATCACCAGATGCGTCGCCGCCGCAGTCCGCCGCTCCTCCAGCTCTCCCATGCCCATCGCCCGCAGCATGTCCATCGGCGGCATTGGCGTATCCCGCACGGGGCGAACCTCGACCCGCAGCATCGGACTTTGCAGATACTCCAGCGCAGCGCCCCGCATTGGCAGCTCCATCCACCGTTCGATCCAGGCCCCAGCCATCGCGCGAAGCGCCGCATCGCTCGGCGGCTCGCCGGCGCTACGGAAATAGACGCCAAATCCCACCGTCAGAATGTCCGGGAGCTTAATCTCCACCGGGACATTTGAGAGCCTGCCAAAAAACGGAAATCGCATGCCGCCGTCCTCCGGGCCTATTATATCATGAGTTTTGCTGGCGGGATCCACGTCAAAAGATTGCTCGCAACCCATTTGCTGGAATTCGCGTTTCATGAGATAGAAGGCTGTGAGGGTCATATCCTTCGATGGAGATCAGCACAATGATATGCTCGCTGTGTGGGGAGATCGAGAATGCTTGATGAGCTTGGAAATGTCGAAAATCTGCGCGGCCGCGTGCTTGGGCCTGATGGGAAACCGTCTTCAAACGCTCATATCCTGTTGTACATGATGTTTTCCGAGGAGATCGATATCGACTTGTGGCCGCAGATGTCTTTCTTGGGAACAGACGCCGACGGCGGTTTTTCCGTCGAGATGCCTCCCGGAGTTCTGAGTGTGCGGCTCAGAGCTCGCGATGGGCATTTCGTGACGCGCGAAGCCCTGGCGCTTACGATGCCCGCCAACGATGTCACTTTACAGCTTGATGAGAATGCGGCCGTGTCGCTGACCGGGATTGTGCGGAATGAAGAAGGGCAGGCAATCGCTGGCTCTCTTATTGTGTGGTATCTGTATGAAGTTCACAGCGGCTTTGGCTACCCAGCAAGAACGCAAGACGACGGAAGATTTCTGATAGGGGATCTCTGGCCCGACTTATCCTACGGCGTTGAAATTCATGCGGAGGGATACGAACTTACGAGACGCTACGACCTTACGGCGCCGCCGCCGGGAGAGACGTGTGATCTGGGCGCGATTTCTCCACAAAAAGCACTCTACCATGTGGCTGGACAACTCCTGGATGAATGGGGGGCGCCGGTCGCGGGCGTTCTTGTCACCGCCGAAGGCCCGCAAACGCATCTTCGACAGCAAGTCAGCGACGCCGATGGCCGGTTTCATATTACCGGCGTGGGGTCGGGGAGCGTGGACATCAATGTTCTTCACGGCGAACGAAGCGCGTGGATGCGCTTGCAGGCAGGAGATCCGGACGTGAAAGTGATCGTGAAATGACGGCGCATTTGCCATTGCTTTATCTGAAATATCCGACAATCATCACAAACCCCTGCGTCGCCATCAAAGTTGTTAGTCGGTAGAAGAACAACTTCTCTAGCGGCAGCAGGCCCGTGTAGATCCCGGGCACGCCGTTGGGACCGACGCCCCACAGTATCCACGAAATCTGTGCATCCGTTTGATGAATTTTGCGTTATAGTCTGCATGACATGGGCAATCTCGTCTTTAGGGAGTGTTTAAAGGAGCAACAAAAATGTCGAGAAAAGCGGTGGGCGGCGTTATTTTCGCGGTCATCGTTGTTGGGGCCATCTATTTATTTGCCGACAGAAAGCCTGCTTGCGCCGCCCCCACTCAGGAAACGTTAGAGCTTGCAAAGTCGAGTCAAGAAGAAGGGATAATGACGTCGGACGATTATCTCAAACTGATGGATATCCGCGATAAGATCGACTCCATCGGCGTCATTTCCAATCGGGATCTTGCTTGGGCGATCAATCTCATGAAAACGCCTCTCGTTGATGGCGGTCAGGAGGCTGCGCTTTTGCATATGGAAGTGCTGAGCAGGCTGAGACGAATCAAGACTTTCGCGCCCAATCAAAAGGACAAAATCTACAATGCCGCCCTTCAAATTCTTCCAAGCCGCTGGACATCAGGCTTAGACGAAATTGAGTTTGCAAAAACTATGAAACAGCTTGGAGCCAAGCGAGCAATCCCGTATCTCATCCCATTTTTAAGCGATTCGCGTAAGCTCGTGAAGGAAAATGCCCAGAAGGCGCTTGCTTCACTGGAACACGGTTAAGGCGTGAGCCGGCGCCTTCATGCGCCGCGTCTTCGCTCTCTCAGATATCCCACGATCATCACAAACCCCTGCGCCGCCATCACGTTGGTCACGCCGTAAAAGAGAAACTCCTCCAGCGGTAGCGGACCTGCGTAGATTCCCAGCACGCGTTTAGGGTCGACGCTCCAGATGCCGTGGCCGAGGGCGAGGGCGTCGCAGGCGCCGAGGTAGAGAGTGGCGAGGGTGGAGACGGCGATTAAGAGGCGTCGGCGTTTCCAGAGCTCGCGGCCGGCGACGAGCCACTGGATGATGATGACGGGGAGCGCCCAGAGGAGTTCGTACATGAGGTAGGCGTGCGGGGTGTGCATTTAGAGGTCATCGCCTCCGGAGAGGCGTCGGTTTTGGGCGAGCCAAATGGTGAGCAGGCAGATGAGGATGCTTTGCAGCCCATAGAAGGCGTATTCCTCCCAGGGGAGGAAGCCGAGGAAATGGCTGCGCGGGGCGAAGACAGAGTCGAAGGTCCAGAGGCCGATGCGGGCGGCGTGGTTGTCCCAGGGGGCGGTGTAGAGGAAGGCGAGGGCGCAGACAATCGCGCCGGCGAGGGCGTGGCGGCGCCGGAACTTGCGCCGCAGCGCGGCGGCGAGCAGAAGAATGGGGACGACGAGGAAGATCAGCAGGAACCCGGCGTACGTCATATGCTATTATAGCTTAGGACGGGCTCCGTTATCGCGCGTAATGCGTGAGGAGATCGCCTTAGAAAGTATCTTCGTTTTCCATGTCACAAAAGAAGGTCGTGATCGTCGGCGCCGGGATCGGCGGACTGGCGACCGCCATGCGTCTACAGGCGCGGGGCGGGTTTTCGGTGACGGTGCTGGAAAAGAACGCGGCCGCCGGGGGGCGGTGCAACATTTGGGAGTCCGAGGGGTATCGGTTTGACACCGGGCCCTCGCTGCTTCTGATGACGGATATCTATCGCGAACTGTTCGCGTTCTGTGGCGCGGACTTCGACGCGCTTGTTCCCCTGATCAAGATGGAGCCGAACTACGGCGTCCACTTCGGCGATGGCTCGTTCATGACGATGTCCAGCGATCTGCCGACAATGATCGCCGAGCTGGAGCGTATCGAGCCGGGATCGGCGGCGGGCTACTATCGCTTTTTGGAGGACGCCAGCCGCAAGTACCGCCTCGGCCGGTCTGAGTTTGTGGAGAAGGACTTTCGCACGGCGGGCGACTTCTTCACGGCGCACAACTTGGGGCTGCTCAAGAAGCTCAACGCGCTGGATAAGCTCTACACCCACGTTTCCCAGTTCTTTAAAGACGATCGATTGCGCCAGGCGTTTTCGATGCAGTCGATGTATCTGGGCATCTCCCCCTTCGACGCTCCCGCTGTCTATACGCTGCTTCCCTACACCGAACTGGCCGAGGATGGTCTGTACTATCCCAAAGGCGGTCTCTATACGCTGCCGCGCGCGATGGTCCAGGTCTGCGGAGACCTTGGGGTGGAGATCCGGACGGAGCAGACGGTCCAAGAGATCGTGGTTCGGGACGGGAAAGCGGTCGGCGTGCGCGTCGGCGGCGAGGTGATTCCGGCGGACATCGTGATCTCCAACGCGGACCTCCCCTACACCTACACGGATCTGCTGGAGGCGCGGCCGAAGCGTTATGAAGAAGCTTCATGGCGCAAGCAGGCGTTTACTTCGTCGGCCTTCGTCATGTATCTGGGAACCGATCGCCGCTATCCCGCGCTTCATCACCATAACTTCTATCTTTCGAGCGACTACAAGCGCAACTTCGAGGAGATCTTCGACGCCAAAGTCGCGCCGCGCGATCCGTCGTTCTATATCAACGCCCCGGGCCGCACGGACCCGTCCGTCGCGCCGGAGGGCGGGGACAATCTCTTTGTGCTGGTCCCGATCCCGCATCTCACGAAGCAGCAGCAGTGGACGGACGATCAGATCGCGCAGTTCCGGGAGAAAGTCTTCGATCGGCTGGAAGCGCGGGGGCTGACGGATCTGCGCAAGCATGTCGTGGTGGAGCGCATGGTGACTCCGCACGACTGGGAGCGGCTGTATCGCTTGAAATTCGGCGCGGCGTTTGGACTGTCGCACGGAATTTTTCAGGTTGGGTACTTCCGGCCCGCGAACAAAGCCCCACATGTGGGTAACCTGTACTTTGTGGGGGCGAGCACCGCGCCGGGGACTGGCGTGCCGCTTGTCTGCCTGGGAGCCAAGCTCGTCTCCGAGCGTATCGCAGCGGACGCCGCTTAGAAAACCTTTTTTATCATGCCGTCAACGGAGCTGGATCGCGCCTACGATCTCTGCAAGCGCATCAACGCGCACCATGGCAAAACGTATTACTTCAGCACTCTCTTCTTCCCACCCGAAATCCGTCGAAGCGTTCACGCCCTTTATGGGTTTGTGCGCTATCCCGACGAGATCGTGGACAACCCTCAGCCGGGCGATGATCCCCGGCGCGGCCTGACGGAATACCGCGACGCCACCCGCATGGCGCTGAAGATGGGGCGCTCCGACAACCCGGTCCTGCATGCCTTCGCCGATGTCGCCGCGCGCTATCGCATTTCCGAACAGTATCCGCTGGCCTTTCTCGACGCCATGGCGATGGACCTCACCCGCTCTCGCTATGAGACATTCGACGACCTCAAGACCTACACCTACGGCAGCGCCTCGGTCGTCGGCCTGATGATGTGCCGCGTGATGGGCGTCACCAACGAGCAGGCGCTCGTCCACGCCCACGATCTGGGTCTCGCGATGCAGCTCACCAACTTCTGGCGCGACATCGGCGAGGACTGGCGCGACCGCCAGCGGATTTACATACCCCAGGAAGAGATGCGTCGCTTCGGCTACACCGAAACCATGCTCGCCAACGGCGTCGTCAACGACGCCTTCCGCGACCTCATGCGCTTCCAGATCGCCCGCGCCCGCGAATACTACGCCAGCGCCGACCTCGGCATGTCCAGCATTCCCCCGCGCAGCCAGCTCCCCGTCAAACTTGCCCGCCACCTCTACGCCCAGATCCTCGACAAAATTGAAGAAAACAACTACGACGTCTTCGCCCGCCGCGCCCGCACCACGGCCTTCGAGAAAGCCACCGCCTTCGTACGCCTGCGCATGAGCGGGGCTTCGTGAGTCTATGCCGTTTAAGGTGAGGCGCAGGCGGTTATACGCCGGTCGGATCGCGCTCCGTCATCTGCATTGACGTCCTCCTAAAATCGTTTCGCTTGCTTGTTCATCAAGCACTGTCGAATCTCCTGGAAATATCACGGTAAAGTCACGGAGCAGTCACGACTCTCTCACGAGCGGCGTCTAGAATGCTCCTGAAATTGATTGGGCTCTGCGCCTCCGATGGGGCGCAGGGCCCTGTAAAAACGCCGTTCACAGGAGAACACAGACATGTCGCCAACGTTCAAACGATCGCTTGCCTCGATCGCTTTCTTAACTTTGATGGGAGCCTCCGCTGTCCAGGCCAAGACCGCGTGGATCAACTGGGTCATCTCGCCGTCGCCGGCGATTGGCGGGGTGACCACGCTCCAGCCGACGGATGATTTCTCGCTGATGGGCGCTCACTTCGCGGTCAGCCCACGTAACCCGCCGACACAGGACACGGTTCACATCGAGCAGTATTTCAGTACTCCATACTCCAAAGGCTATTTTGATGTCACAACCAGGCATCCTTCTTCCGGCACGGACATGCAGCTGAACCTGACGCCGCTATACCTTCCTGATGGCGTGTACTACGTGCAGCTTGAGACGCCTGGCTATGGTCTTTCGAATCGTATCAAGTTCCAGATCACAAGCCCGCGCAACTACCCGGCGCAAATCTCCGCGACCTCTCATCCCGCCATTACGGGACAGGACTTTACAGTGTCGGGGCTGGGAATTCCGGATTACTGCTATATGTCCTTTGTTCCGGTGAATAATCCCTACCTTCCCACGCAGAAGGTCGGGGATGTCTCCTCGCGGTTTGGGCTGTACGCATTCACGAAACTCCCGGATACGCTCTGCGATGGGGATTATCTTGTGTCGTTGGTCTCGGGCGATGGTAAGGTGCAGACCAATTCGCTGCCGGTGACCGTGGTTTCCGCCAAGTCGCCGGGCTATGTGACCTATGTCCAGGGGTACCACTGCGTCAAGAAGATGAGCACGTTCGGCGGCGACGACACGTATTTCCTGGGGCTCGCCTATAATAGCCGCTACAACTCCAAAACCTGGGGGACACAAGTGGAGGAAGGCGTGACCGCCGGTAACAATATCTGGGACAGTGTCGACCTTGTGACGGCGATGGACAAAGACGGTGTCGAAACGGTCGATCTGCATCCCGCCTCCACGATCTATCTGGTCGGGCTTGGACAGTCGAACAACTACTATTGGGACTTCTTTTATGGGCGAACGTGGGATTACAGCAAGTACCATCTGAATGGGAATAACGTCTACCAAAATACCTGGGGCACGTTCAAAATGGATAAATTTGAAACTCAGATCGACATCGATAGTTATCTGAACGACAACAACTCTCCATCGATGAAAGCCATACAGTTGCAGATCGACGAGGAGTATGCGATCACGCATACCGGCGGCGATGACGTGATCGGCGTGCAGCAGCTAAAGTGGACGCCGCAGGATGTCGAAAAAGCGCGCCAGATGAACGGCTATCACGACGTCATGAAGATCGTGGACATGTATGGACACGGAAGCCACTATCAGCTGGAGTGCCACCTGATCCGCGTGTACCCCGGCAGTGCTTACAAGACCTGGTATTAAAAGCTAACCGCTGCTGGAAACGAGAAATTGCCAGGCTACATGACGGCCTGGCAATTTCTCGTCAATGCCCGTTCAGATCGTCCGTCTTCGGATACGAGAAGCAGCTTTGCGGCACGTATTCCTTGAGCTGATGCAGGCTTTCCCAGTAAAGCTTGATGATCTCGACGCTGTTGCCGTTCTTTTCGTAGTATTCGATCACGATCGGGTACGCCTGGCCCGCCTTCATATCCATCTGCGCGGCGTCTTCCGACGCCGCGTGGATCGACCAGTTGTCGATCAGCAGTTTGCCGTCGATGTAGAGCCGGACGCCGTCGTCGGAGGCGGTGTAGAACGTATAGGTTTCGGAGAAGCGCGGCGTGATCTTGCCGGTCCAGCGGATCGAAAACGGCTGGCGCGCCGGCATGCGCGGATCGACAATCTTGCGCGTCCAGTTGAAATTGATATTGGCGTCCGGGCGCTGGAACAGTGGCTGCTCGAAGTTTTTGCCCAGATAGTATTGGCCGAGCAAACCGCTGCCGTCGCCGCCGCCATCGACTTTGCCCTTGCCTTGGATTGTTTGGCCCTTCGGTTTTTGGGCATGCTCCGGCGTCCAGGGCAGGTTCCCACGCGCGCTATGAGAGCCGATGGACACGGGCGTCAGGAGGAACGCCACCTGCGTGGACTTGTCTTGTTTCGGCGCGGGCGATCCCTGATGCGCCTTGGGGCTGACGACCAGACGGCGCATCGCTTCCGGAACCAGCGCGCCGGGAATCTCGCCGCTGGGCGCGTTGTCTGTAGTCGGCAGGTGCAGCTTGTGGACCGGGGCGCTTCGCTCATGTCCGGGATCGGCCCCCTGAACATCGCCCGGCGGCAGGGCGGTGACCGGGCCGCGCGCCAGACGGTCGTAGTTATTCTGAAGCCGCTGCTGTGCGGCGCTCGATTGACCGGACGCCTGCGCCGCCCTGTCAGTCGCGGGGCGAGAAGACTGGCCGGCGCGCCCCGCTGGCTTCTCGCCGCCGGGCGTGCGCCTGGAGCCATTCGGCGTGGTCAGAGCCTGGGCGCCGGCGGCTCGATTGCCTGTCTCCGGGCTCGTGCCGGTTTGTCCGTGCGTCGCTTCGGCTGGAGCGCCTCGGCGGTCGGCGCCGGTTTGGCGCGTCGCCCCGCCGGATGTTTGCGTATTTCCTGAGTCCGGCCCGGATTTCTGATTTCCGCTCGCATTCTGCGGACCGCGCCGCGCGCCCGGATTTGCGCCTTCGTGTACCGGAACGCCGCCCACCGGCCCATGCTGAGGCAGCGCGGCGTCTTTACCTCCCAGCGGCTGACGGTCGCCTGGCCGCGCTCCGCCTCCGTGCGGACCGTTTGGGGTGGTGCGCGAGTCGCTCTGGCCGCCCGCGCCGCGCGGCGCGCCCTCCGCGCGCCGTCCATTCGAGCCGCGCTGTGGGTCGGCGTTCTGCGGACCGTTTGCCCCCTGCGGTGAACCTGTCTGCTGACGATCGCCGCCGCCGACGGTTTTGTCGGCGGCCGCGCCATCCTGAGCTTTTTCCCCTAAACGTGTGGTGACGCCCTGATCGTCTTTGGGAAGGGACGCCACACGAGTGTCCGGCGCGGAGCTGGCGGGCGCTTTTTCCGCTGTTTGCGGCGGAGGCGCGGTGGCTGGAGATGGCTTTTCCGGTGTGACGGGCGCGGGCTTATGGTCCGGGAGTTTGAGCGCGTCCGCCTGGATGCGGCGCCGCGCGGCTTCTTGAGCCTGCTCCCGCTGCGCGAGGCGCTGCTCGTGTGCGGTCAAGCGGCGCTGGGGTTTGAGGCTGGCTTTGGCCGCCGCGCCGGAGGCTGCCGGGGCGCCGTCCGGGCCGAGCGGGCTGTTCGCGGCGCCGGAGGCCGCCGCGCTTTCGTTTTTGCCTGCGCCGGATCGATTTTTCCCCGTCGCCGAGCTTTCGAGCGGCATCGCTTCCAATTGGATCAGGCGCGTGGGGAGGGGCGGCTTTGTCTGCCGCGTGGCGGCGTGCGTTGAACGCCAGGCGTCGGTTGTCCCAAGCCAGCAGACAGCGCCGGCGTTCAGGCAGAGCGCGAGGAGAAATGATTTGCGCAGAGATTTATCGGTCCACATGGCCCGGATCCTGTCCTGTATCGCCGGCGTCGGTCTTGACGCGCTCGGTCGCGATCACGATCGGCGCGCTGCTTCCGGCGCGGGTCATTGTCTCGTTGACGATATCCATCACCGAAATCAGGGTTTGCGTGCTTTGCGTCGGCGCGACGTTCACCACGACCGCCGCGCCCGGACGCCGGGCGAGCTCTTGCTGCAAGGCCGTCGGCATATCGGCGGGAGCGATGGGGCGCGCGTTCAAATAGTAGCGCCCGTCCGGCGCGACCGACAGCGTCATCCGGGCAGGCGTTTTGCCAGGCGCGCCTGCGGCGGCGCTGTCCGTGGGGACATTGAGGCCCAGTCCCTGCATCTTCACCATCGAGAGAGTCGTGAACATGAAGAACACCAATAAAAAGAAGATGGTGTCGATCATGGGGACGATCTCAATCCGCGCCTTGCGCAGCTTGGGCTGTGGAAACTTCATGGACGCTGCGCCCCCAGGTTTCGCGGCAGGGTGGCGACCATCACCTTCGCGGCGTCCGCCTGTTTCGCCAGATCGAACAGCCGCAGAAAGTGGGACGCCGGCAGCGCCTTGTCACAGTTGATCAGCACCGTCACATTCGGATCGGACTGCACGCGCCCGCGCAGCATCGCCAGAAGCTGGGGCTCCGTGCAGCGGGTTCGGTCCAGAAACAGCGCGCCATCGCTCGCCGCCGTCAGCACGACTTGGTTTTGCGGCTTTTGATTCGCCGTTTCACTTTCCGGCAGCGACACGTGCCGGGACTTCAATGGGACCATGGAGAGACTGGCGATCATAAAGAAGACCAGCAGAAAGAAGATGGTGTCGATCATCGGGACGATCTCGATCCGCGCCCGCTTGATCTCAGGCATTGGCATCTTCATACGCCGGCTCCTCCGCTGGGCGGCTGGCGATGATCTCGATCGCCCGCGTCGCCCCGCGCTCCATCGCCGCCACCACGGCGCGCGCCTGCTCGCCGAGCGCGTTGTACCCCACCAGCGTCACGATGGCGATGGCGAGGCCGGTGGCCGTCGCGATCAGCGCCTGGCCGACGCCGCCCGTGATCGCCGCCGGGCCGCCGAGCGACCTTGGATCGCCGACCACATTGAACGCTCCGATCATCCCCGTGACCGTTCCGAGCAGACCCAGCAGAGGAGAGACGGTGATGATCGTGTCCAGAACGCCAAGGCGCTGCGTGATCTTGGGCGTTTCTTCCTGCGCCACCACTTCCAGGGACCGTTCGATCGCGGGAACGTCCCGATGCCGATTGCTCACGGCGTGCGCCAGCACCCGGCCCACCGGGCCGCCATGGCTCCGCGCCGTGTCCAGCGCCTCGTCGTAGCGCTCATCGTGCATCAACTGCATCACACGCGCCACGAGCAGATCGGCGCCGCCCAGCGCGCGCCGCAGCGCTCCCGCCCGTTCGATCATCACCGTCGTGGACAAAATGGCGCAAACAAACAGTGGCCACATCACCGGACCGCCGCGCAGCAGGAACTGAAGCCCGTGGACAAACATTGCACTCTCCTCGGCGTCGATCGCTCAAATTGCCAGATTGACGCCGAATAATAGTACCATATAGATCTATTTTCGATGCGTCGAGCGCGCTGCACGCCATCTGAGGCGCGATGACGCGAGGAAAAGTTTCCTTAGGCTGGTAAAACATAAGAAATCATGTTAAGATAGTGAGAGCGCCGTAAACGATTACGGTATGGTGTCTTGGAAATAACCGGTCAGGAAAGGCGGCGGCGTATTGAATCTCAGTTGGATCGATTGGATGATCGTGATCGCAGCCATCGTTGTGATCCGTCTTGTCAGCTGGAGCACGCGCTCGCTGATGCGAGGCGTCGCGGACTTTTTGTCGGCGAACCGGGTCGCCGGGCGCTATCTGCTGACGATCTCGGGCGAGATGGGCAACTTCGGCGTCATCACGCTGGTCGCCGGGTGGCAGGCGTTCACCTCAGCAGGTTTCGTCAACTTTTGGTGGCCGCTGATGTACATGCCGCTCAGCATCGTCTTCATCATGACGGGCTGGGTGTTCTATCGGCTTCGCGAAACCCGGGCGCTGACGGTTGGCCAGTTTCTTGAGATGCGGTACAGCCGGCGCTTTCGCGTCTTTGCGGGAGGATTGTGCTGGCTTTCGGGGATTATCAACTTCGGTATCTTTCCCGCCGTCGCCGCGCGCTTTCTGATTTATTTCTGCGGCCTGCCGGACACATTCCCCGTGCTGGGGCTGCATATCGCCACCTATCCCGCGCTGATGGTGGCGGATCTGGGGATGGCGCTCTACTTCGTTCTCGCGGGCGGTCAGATCTCGGTCATGGTGACGGAGTGCGCGCAGGGAATGATCGCCTGCGTGGCCTATGTCGCCATCGCGGTGGCCGCGCTGCTGATCGTGCCGTGGCATCGGGAAGTCGCGGCGCTGCAAATGGCGCCGGCGAACGCGTCGATGCTCAATCCCTTTCACACGACCCAGGTGAAGGATTTCAATCTCTGGTACTACCTGATCCAGTTCTTCATTTCGATTTACTGTTATCAGGCGTGGCTGGGCGGTCAGGGATTCATGACGTCCGCCCGCAATCCGCACGAGCAGCGGATGGGCGCGCTGATCTCCAACTGGCGCGGCGTTCCGCTGGGCATGATGAGCATCGCCCTGCCGCTGGCGGGATACACCCTGCTGCACTCGCCGCACTACGCCGCCCAGGCGGCCTCGGTGAACGCCGTGCTGCATCAGATCAGCAATCCATCGGTCCAGAACGAAATGCTGATCCCGGTGGCGCTGGCGCATCTGCTGCCGGTGGGGATCAAAGGTCTTGTGGCGATGATCGTGGTGTTCCTGTCGTTCACCTGTCACGACACCTATCTGCACGCCTGGGGAAGCATCTTTGTGCAGGACGTGCTGCTGCCTCTGCGCAACCGTCCGCTGGAGCCGCATCAGCAGATTCGGTGGCTGCGCTGGTCGATCTTCTTCGTGGCCGTCTTTATCTTCGTGTTCAGCATGGTCTATTCCGAAACCGACAAGATCAAGATGTTTCAGGCGATGACGGGCGTGATCTGGCTGGCCGGCGCCGGCTCCGTGATGATCGGGGGCCTGTATGGGCGGTTTGGAACGGCGGCGGGCGCCTACTGCGCCATGGCGGCGGGCGGCGTGCTGGGGATCGGAGGGCTGCTGCTGCCGCTCTACTGGCAGTCTCACCATCTCGGCGAGTTCCCGATCAATGGGCAGTATATGATGCTCCTCGCCAGTCTGGTCTCCATCGTGCTCTACGTGAGCGTCTCCTTCGCCACCGGAGGGCTTCGGCGTCCGTTCAATCTGGAGAAGATGCTGCATCGGGGCGTTTACTCCACCGATCCGCACGAGCATGAGGTGAAATCCACGCTGACCAATCGCTGGCTGGAGCTGCTGGGGATGGGCAAGGAGTTCTCGCGCGGCGATCGTTTCCTGGCGATCTTGTACGCCTGCACGACTCTGGGAACGTGGCTGCTCTTTATCGGCGTCTGCGCGGCGCACTTCTTGTTCCATACCATCACCGACCAGTTCTGGATCAACTTCTGGCATATCTATCTGATGGTGATGCTGTGCGTGAGTATTCCCGTGCTGATCTGGTTCACGATCGGCGGCGTGCTCGATATCCGCAACCTCAAAGAGACGCTGAAGACGGCCGTGCGGGACGACACCGACGACGGCCGTGTGGTTCACGAGGACAGTGACCGGCTTGGCGGGACGGTCGTGGAGACGCCGGCGCAGATCGCCATCGCCGACCAGGCCGCGAAAGTCGCTTCGCACTCCTCCGAGTAGCGCGAAGCGTCGCCATTCGCATCCATGAAAACGGCCCCATTGCCTGAAAGCAAGGCAATGGGGCCGTCTGTCGTCTGCGTTTTCGGTGTTTTTACTTAGCCGTTACAAAGGACAGCACGGGCGACGTCACGGACGCTCCGGCGGCGCGGGAGGTCACCGTGTAGAAGTAAGTCACGCCGCGCATCAGGCCGTTGACCGTCACTTGATGGGCCGTGACCTGGCTGGAGTTCGCCACGCTGCGTGACAGGCTGTTGGGCGAAGGGCCGTACGACAGCACGGAGTCGGAGGCGATGTTGGTTCCCCAGGCGACCAGCGCCACGGTGCGCGCCACTTGCGGCCGGGGCGTTCCGATCAGCGAGATCACCGGAGTGGCGACGGTTGTGCTGGACGCCGCGAGGTCGGCGATCAGGCCGGCGCCCTTGAAGGATCCCCATCCGGTCGCATTGTCATATCCAGCGAAGGCGGGATAGAACAAGTTCGTGCTGCCGTCGTGGATGTCGTAGAAATCCTGAGTGTAGCGTGAGTTCTTGCCGATCTTATAGATCGCGGGATTGATGAACCCGACCGGTCCGGCGCCGCTGGCGGCGCGCTGCTGATTGACGAGCGCCGTGAAGCCCGCCCAGAGGGGAGCCGCGCAGCTGGTGCCGCCGAAGATGCACCAGCCGCCTTTGTAGAAGACCGAGTAACCGGTGTACGGGTCCGAGTTCAGCGCGACGTCCGGGACATTGCGCGCGGCGGCGGAGACGCCGACACCGGCCTGCCAGTCCGGCTTCGACCACACGGCGCTGACGCCGCCGCCGCCGGCTCCGGAGCCGATGCTTCCATGGCTCCAGGTGCTCTCTTTCTTGTAGGTCCCATCTGCGTTCAGGAAGAGCTGCGTGCCGCCGACGCTGGTGATGTACGGCTGGGACGCGGGATCCTGAACGGTCAGGTTCTTTCCATTGTCGAACGCGCCGGCGTCGCCGGACGCCGCGAAGATCGTCTGGCCCTGCGCCGCCATCTGACGGAACGCCGTGTTTTCAGCGGTCCGGATGGGAATGCTGCACGACGGCTCGGTGATTCCCCAGGAAGTGCTCACCTGTTTGGCGATATTATCGCTGGCGATCCGGCTGTACGCCGCGATCACGCCGGCGGCCGTATTCGGCGCCTCATAAACCATGATCTTGCTGGCGCCCGGCGCCAGGGCCGTCATCAGCTCGATATCCAGCGTGACTTCGGCGGCGTTGACGCCCGGCTGACCGGACGCGCCCCCGACCAGCACGTTCTGGAGCGGAACGCCGGGGAGCTTATACCCGCTGGTGAAGCTGGCGATGTCGCTCGGGTCATAGCCATCCAATTGGAAGAGACCGAGCACCTGCCCGTGACCGTCGAGCTTTGTCGCCGAATTGGCGAGTGTGAGGTTGTTCAGCCCATAGGCTTTGGTGATATCCGAAGGTGAGAGCGCTCCGCCGGGGCCTGTGCCGACTTGGTAGGGCTGCAGCGCCTGCGCCATGGCCTGCGGGACGAGATAGCTCTGCGGCGCCCAGTGCGCCGATTCGTCCAGACCGACGATGCCGCTGATCTGCGCGGCGATCGCCGCCGGCACGCTCGGATCGGCGTTCGCGACCCGAAAGAGCGATCCGTTCGCCGCTCGGAAGGAGTGCATTTGCAGCCCCAGCGATCGCTCCACGACGCCGTCCGGCGCCTGCACGGTCACCAGAGTGCGGTTGGGATATGTCTCGGTGATGGCGAAGCCCTGCGAGCGAGCGTAACGGATCACGGCGGCGTAAGATTCTTCCGTCGGCGCGTATCGATCAATAAACTGCTGCGTGGTGAGAAAATGGCCGTACTGCGGATCCTTGGGATCGTATAGCCGGTGGATTTGGTCGGCGAGCTGCGCCTCATTGCGCAGTGGGAGAGACAGCGCCAGCGTCAGCGGCTGCGCCACCGGAGCGCGGCTGACCCAATGAGCCCCGGCCAGCGCAGGAGAAAGATGGCCGCGCAGCACGACCGTCTGAGCCTGCGCCGGCGCGGCGGCGCCCAGGCAAGCCAGCAGGGCGAGCGAGGCGCGTCGTACACTGATCGTCGTTTTATTCATGGTTCCGGGACCTTTAATACGCTTGGATTTCAAATGTCCGCCGGAGCCTCAGCAGTATGTGCATTGCAATTATCCCAATAAGATTACCAGGTAATAATTTCCATGGTTTGCGATCTTGGAGAAGTGAGATATTGCGATGCACACGCCGGGTGAGATTCTGCGGCGGCTGCGCTTTTGGGCGCAACTTCATTATCGGAAGCGGTAAAAAGAACAGGCAGATGACAAAACTACGGGGATTGAGTCGGAGTCCGAAAAACAAGTGAAAAGCAGAGGGAAAGTGGCTCGGTCTGAGTCGGAAAGGTGGTCCCCCCGGCAGGATTCGAACCTGCGGCCGACAGTTTAGAAAACTGTTGCTCTATCCGCTGAGCTACGGAGAGACGAAGCGCGCATTGTGTGAGAGGGAAAACTGGAGCGGGCGACGAGGCTCGAACTCGCGACATTCTGCTTGGAAGGCAGACGCTCTACCACTGAGCTACACCCGCAATGTCGATATTATACCTGATGTTACGAAAATCTGTACGCTTCGCGCAAAAAAAGACCTCGCCCCATTGAGGGGCGAGGCCGTGGCCGTCAAAGTGGCCGCTCCATCTATTCCTGGATCGTCAGCACCGGCTGGCCGGACGTGGCTTCCTTGCTGTTGAAGCAGAAGTAAACGCCATCCGTTCCTGGATCGCTCACCTGAAGGGTGACGATCTGGCCGATCTTGTCCGCCAGATAGCTGGTCAGATCCCAGGTGTAGACGCCCGGGGTGCTGGTCACCTGTGTGGTCGCCGCAAGCGTTCCGGTGCTCAGGTCCGCCGCCGTCAGCCAGCCGGCCGCCAGCGCGCTGTTCCAGGTCAGAGTCGACTCGGTCCAGCTGGTGTCGCCGATCCCGTAGACGCTCAGCGGAGCCTTGCCGGCGGTGCCGTTCGAGTTGAGTGTCAGGGCTAACTGGGCCGAGGTGATCGGGCTGGTGACCCCGGTCAGATCGAACTTCAGATAAGCCGTGCGGTGATAGATGCTGGTCGCGGTCGAATCGCGCTTGACAGTGATCTGCGTTTCCGCGCCGTGCTTGACGGTGTCCGCCGCGAGCGAGTTTACATAGGAGTCCGCGACAGGGGCGAGGTTCAAGACCGTCGGCGCCGGATCGGTCGGCGTCACCGGGATGATCGGCGTCGCGCCGCTCGATGGCGTGGTGGTTACCGTCAGCGCCGGCTGTCCGGACGTGGCTTCCTTGCTATTGAAGCAGAAGTAGAGGCCGTCGGTTCCCGGATCGCTCACCTGAAGGGTGACGATCTTACCCGCCTTGTCGGCCAGGTAGCTGGTCAGGTCCCAGGTGTAGACGCCCGGGGCGCCGTTGACCTGAGTGACCGCAGCGAGCGTTCCGGTGCTCAGGTCCGCCGATGTCAATCCGCCAGAGGCCAGCGCGCTGCTCCACACCAGGGTCGATTCCGTCCAGGTCGTGTCGCTGACGCCGTAGACACAGAGCGGAGCCTGGCCCTTGCTGCTATTCGCATTCCCGGTCAGCGAAAGCTGAGCCGAGGTAATCGGGCCGGTAAGGTTGGTCAAGTCGAACTTCAGATAGGCCGTGCGTCGATACGTGCTCGTCGAGCTGGAATCGCGCTTGACGGTGATCTGTGTCTCCGCGCCGTGCTTCACGCTATTGGAGCCGAGGGAGATGACGTAAGAATCCTCGATAGGAGCCAGCGTCGTCGATGTCGGGGCCGGCGTCGTTACCGGCGTCCATCCGGGAGCCGGAGGCAGTACGATCACCGTCATCGAGTACGGCGCGAACGTGTAAGCCAGGCTTGTCCCAGTGGTGGGGATCGTTCCGTGCGTCAGGTCCGCGCCGGAGGCGTCTTCGTCCATGCCGTATTGATAGACGTCTGCCTGGACGTCGGGCAGGAAGCTGCCCAGGGTGATGTTGCCGGTGAGCGGGGTCGCGGCGGATTTATTGATCACCAGCAGCGCGAGCTCTCCCGTTTGCAGGCGCGCTCCATAAGCGGAGAGCTTGTTGTAATCCGAGGTTGTGGTGAGCACGGAGTCGCCGCCACGCGCCCAGTGAGTCAGCAGCTCAAGCGCTCGGAAGGTCGGGTAGGGCGTGTTCACCGGAGTGTCGGATCGATCGCCGATCGATAGGATGCCGTAATCGCCAAACTTGCGCCAGCCGTAGAGGCTGGGGTTCATATTGGTTCCGGTTTGCGAAGAGTTGTGCAGATCCCACCACAAACAGGCGTTGAACTCCGTTTGGGCGACCCGGGCGGTGTTGTCCGCGAGGAACAATCCGTTTACCAGACTGACGCTTTGCTTGCCGGGCGACGAAGATACGGAGTTCGTTTCCGTGGCCGCCAGTTCGATCGAGCTGGAGATCGGGCCGACGTAGTCGGTCAGAATTTGCCTGAGATTGGCGGCGGGGGCGTCCCAGCCGGACGCGGTCAGCAGCAGCGAATCGTCCGATTCGTATCCCGGGCTCTGGGCGTACCGATGGTAGATCAGAAAGTCCGGCAGCGTGTAGAGTTTTCGCAGGTTGTAGAGAACGACCGGAGCCCATCCATGATGCGTAGTGTCGCCGGTGGTCAGGTTGAGCGAGGGATGGGATACCGTGGGATAAGAATCGATCCCGGGCGAGACGACGACGCCGACCTTAATCGTCGGGTCGACACTGCGCATTTTTGTCAGGAACTGGCTCGCGCCAATGGCGTAGTAATACGGATCGTGAGGCGATCCGGAAAGGCCGCTGCCTGAGGCTCCGTGCTTGTCGTTTTCCCACGACCCATAGCATTCGTTGCCAATCTCCCAATATTTGACTCCAAAGGGAGCCGGGTGCGAAACGCGAAGGAAGTTGTAGCCGTCATCGGTGGCGAGCGGGGCGGCGCCTCGAATGCCGGCCCAGAACCCGACGGTCTTCCAGTCCTTGGATTTCGTGTCCGTTCCGATTGTCTGCGTGGAGGCTGCATCGCCATTGGCGTACGCGACCCACGCGGCCGCCATTTGCGGGGTGCCGCTGCCGTAATCGACGGTGATATAAGGCTGAGCGTTCGTCGCTTCCGCGACTTTCATGAAACTAGGGAACGTGGAAGCCCAGCGGGAAGTCCCGCCGTCGGACTTGCCGGTACTCCAGTTGTAGGCGTCGGAGGTCGATCCGCCCGGGAAGCGCAGAGTTGCGGCGCCCACGCTTGTCAGCGCGTTGCGTGTGGACTGCGTGGAAAGCTGCTGGTCCCAGACGGCGGTGTTCATGCCGTAAAGCCGGGCGTCCATGGTGCGCACGACCGTGTTGTTGTCCACGAAGATATTCGCGCTGGTGCGGGCGGGCACGGTGCTGCCGATCAGGGTGATGTTGTCGACATAAAATGTCGGCTGAGATTTGCCGGTGACGTCGCTGATCCAGAAGCCATCGAGCGTCAGCTTATCGTCAACGCCGAGCGCGCTGAGCGGGACGGTGACCTGGGTCCAGGTGTTCGCCGCGAGCGCGGGGATGGCGACGGCGGTTTTTTGAGCGCCGTTCAATAGGCCGTACACGGCGAGCTTCTGCCCGCCTGTTGGGCCGCCATTGATCCAAAAGGAAACGGCGGTGTAGTTGCTGCTGTCGATTGCGGTATGGTGGACGTACAGGGCTTGATAGGCGCCCGCCGTCACGCTGATGGATTTGCTTCCGCCCTGGACCGTGGCGGCGCTCCCGTAATTCAGGGTTGCCCATCCGTAATTGAGCCAGCCGTTTTCCAGGCTGTCGTCATATATAATTTGATCGCTGGTCTGTGCGTGCGCAGACGGCTGCGCCGCCGCGAGGGCCCCAAGAGCGGCCGCCGCGATCATGGTCTTGCGAAGGGACATTTATCGAACTCCTAACGAGGGAACTCAAAGTGGTTGTGATTGTCGCGATTGCACACACATGTGGAGTCGCATACGGTTAGAACATCCATTGACACAGTGTCAATAGCTGATCCAACAGTATTATAGGTACGTTGAGTGGAAATCTTCAGCAAACTGAAAGCGCTTGCCTGCTAAATTGGTAGGGGTGAATTCAATGTTTACTACTCCTTAAAGCGGTTGTGTTTGCTGTTATTGCATTACAATCTGGCTTGAACTGACGACGCAAAATAGACGGCAAAATAAATGCGATGTCGGATCAAAGGAGTATTTCAAGGTGAACAGGAGCAGCGCCTTGGGATAAACGGTCAAGCTTAATAATATATATGCCCGCTTGCGGATGTATTTATTATACGGCGCCTTTACCGGTTTTCGCAAATTGATTGGGGATTTTTTTGGGAGTGATTCTGACAAAAAAAGAGAAGCGGAATTTTATTTCTTTCTGTCGGTGAGCGCCAGAAGCTGCTCGACGAACTTCGCTTGCTCGCTTCCTTCTTTCCCGATCAGCCATTGCTCGAAAAGCCTGCGGCTCTCGTGCGGCAGCACGCCGCCGATGATTTCCGGCATGGAGGTTTCAGGGCTGTCGGGCGGGCGGACGCGCTGCGTTCCGTTGTCGGCGGGAGCTTGCAGGCCAAAGATCACCGTTTTGACGCCGGCCTCCATGGCGGCGCCCAGGCGCATGACGCACGGCTCCGGCGTCGAAACGAGGATCGCGTCGTCCGCCATTTTACGCGATAGGGCGGTCATAGGGGGTCTCTTTTCGATGGATCCATCATTGGGATATACCGGGGGAGACGGTCCGTGAAACCTGGCCGCCGTGATATTATGATGCGAAATTAATGTGAAATTATTCCGTTTTTGTGGAACAAAGCTACGCATCTTGCCGTCAAATGGTCTGAGATGTCTTGTGTGCTATCAACCGCTGACGCATTTTATGCAGAAGAGCACGCTAAGGAACGATATGAACGTCCGCGCCCATAAGAATGTCGTTTCAGATCCGCTCCCAGGCGCAAACTTGGCGGACGCCGAGGACGCCAAACGTCAGGCGCGGATCCTGCACGCCGTCCTGTCCAGCCCCTCCGATTTCATCTTCGTTCTGGATCTTCAAGGCCGTCATCTTTTTGTCGGGGAAACAGCTTTGCGCGCGCTTGGCGCGGAGCGCGAGGCGATCCTGGGCAAAACCCTGTTCGAGATCCCGCTTCCCGAGGCGCTGGCGCAGCACGTCCATCAGTGCTTCCAGCAGACCGTCGCGACAGGGCAAACGCTGCAAAGCGAGATGGAGGCGCTCACTCCGTTCGGGCAGCGCCGGTTTCAGTACCTCTACACGCCTCTCTTCTCCGAGAACTCCGAGATCGAAGCGGTCCTCGTCAATAGCCGCGATGTCACCGATGAGCGCCGGGTGCTGGACGCGCTTACGGAAAGCGATGTTCGCTTTGAAACACTGCTGGAGCGCTGCCATGACGCCATCGCCGTCTCGAAGGACGGCGTCCATATCTTCGCCAATCGCGCCTACGCGAATATGTTTGTCTGCGACAGCCCCGACGAAATTCGCGGGCTTCCTGTTTTAGATTTGATTGCGCCGTCCGCGCGGGAGAGCATCGCCGCGCGGATCCGTCTTCGCGGCGCCGGCGGCGCCGTGGAGACGATCTATGTGACGCGCGGCCTTCGCCGGAACGGCGAGGAATTCGACATGGAGACGCGCGTCTCCACATACCAGTGGCGCGATGAGATGTATACGCTCGTGATCCTGCGCGACGTCTCCGAGGAGCGCCGGCGAGATTCGCTCCAGCGCGAGCAGACGGCCGCGCTCAAGAGTCACCAGGATTGGCTCGAAACCGTGCTGAACCTGCTGCCGGTCGGCCTGCTTTTCGTGGAGCCGGGAACGGGGCGCGTGGTGTTCGCCAACCGTACGGCCGATGAGCTTGCCGGCGGCGGCCTCGTGTCCGGGCTTGCGGCCGATGAGGGCCGCGATAATTATCCCTGTTTCGACCACTCCGGCCGGCGGCTGACGATGGACGAGCTGCCGTCGACGCGCGTGGCGCGCGGCGAGTCGCTGCGCGGCCTGGAGATTATCTGGCGGACGCCCTCGGGCGACCGGCCGCTGCTGGTGTTCGGCGACACGATCCCGGCGCTGCACGGCCACGACGAAATGGGCGCCGTGGTGTTTCAGGATATCGGCGAGCAGAAGGACTTGCAGAAGCAGCTCGCGGCGTCCTACGAACGGGAATGGCTGATCAATTGGATCGGGGCGACGATCCGCGGGACGATGAACTCTTCCGAGATCCCCGCCGCGACGGTGGCCGCGCTGGGGTCCGCGCTGCGCGCCGATCGTTGCTATTTCATCTTTTACGATTTAGAGCAGGGGCGTTCGTGGATCAATGACGAGTGGCGTTCCGGGGATCTGAGCTCGCTGGTGGGGGAGCACGAGCTTTCCTGCCACGATCAGATCCTGGAAGCCTATCAGCGCTCCGTCGGGCAAACGCTGATCATCAGCGATATTGTCTCCGACACGCGCTTCTCCGGGATCGCGGACGAAATGGCGCGTCTTGGCCTGAGGTCGGGGATCCGGGTGCCGCTCTATGAGGGGCAGACGCTGGTGGCGGCGCTTGTGGTGACGATGGCGAACTCGGGACGGGAATGGACACAGGACGAGGTGGCTCTCACGGAGGCGGTCGCCTCCGTCTCGCGGACCGCCGCCGAGGCGGCGCGCACCCTCGAACGTGAGCGCAATATCGCGAACAACCTCCAGAATGCGCTCAAGCCGGCGCCTCCGCCGTCCGTGGCGGGATTGGACGTCGCCGATTTCCATCGGGCCGCGCTGGACGAAGCCAGCGTCGGCGGGGACTTTTACGATGTCTTCGCCTTGAAGGAGGGAGTGACGGCCCTTGTGCTTGGCGACGTCTCCGGCAAGGGACTGGCCGCCGCCGCCCAGGTGGCTACCGTGCGCAACATGCTTCGCACCGTGCTTTATCTGCACGAAGATCCGGCGCAGGCCGTCACGACCCTGAACGGCCTGGTGGTGACCCACGATCTGCTGCGTGGCTTTGTCACTTTGTTCGTGGGCTGCTATGACTCCGACAGCCGCACCCTGACCTATGTTTCCTGCGGACACGAACCCGGACTTCTGCAAGGGGCGGACGGCGGCGCCGTCTGCCTGCTGCCGGCGACCGGGCCAGTGCTCGGGATCGACGCCAACGCGTCGTTTACCGCCGAGCGTTACACGCTGTCTCCAGGGGATCGGTTTTTGGTCTATACGGACGGGCTTTCGGAAGCCGGTCCCGACCGGTCGAACCTGCTCGGCTCCGAGGGCCTCGCCGCCATGCTGGAGGCGAAAGGCGACCCCAGCGCGACCGCGCTCATGGCCCGCGTGATGGATGGGGTCAAAGCGTGGACGGGCGGCAGCCTGCGGGACGACGCCTGCATGCTGGCGTCCGTGGTGGCCTGAGCGTCGTCGCCTTCTCCCTTCGTTCGGCTCCAGGCGACGCAGCCGTCGTCATATCAGGATTTACCTCATAGTAGTTGTTATTTATAGATGTTACGCTGGCAACGTATCCGCATAACATCAGTTATTAAAATAGCGATATGCTATCCAGTCCCCAGTAAATGGCCGATTCTTTTCCGCTTTTCGCTAAACAAATCCCGCATGGAACATTTTGGGGAGCCGCTCTGTCTGTCTTGTAACGGCAAGATCAACGCGATCTTCTCTGACCGATAGCAACTTTGGAGGAAACGATGTCGAACAAATATAAGATTTCCGTAGCGGTTATTGCTGGAATTGCAACCTTGGGCTTGGCGAGTCTGACGGCGGCGAAGCCGGCGGCCGCCGCGAACCCGGCGCATACGCTGACCGCGCAGGCGCGGTCGAATTGGGACGGCGGCTACGATCAGAACAACTGGCGCGATCGCAACGTCCAGTCTGCGAGTTTTAGGGATCGCCTGCGCAACGCCGAGCGTGAGCGCCGCGAGCGTGAAATTCGCGAGCGCGAATGGCGCCGCAATCACGACCGTGATGACCAGCGCAATTGGGACCGCGACCACGCTCGCGACGATCGCAATCAGTGGGATCGCGGCAACCACGATGGCTGGGATAAAGACCACAACGGCCATCGCGATCGTGACGACCGCCACGACCGCGACGACCATCGCAATTGGGACCGGGATCAGGATCACAACCGCTAATCCGCTGCCTGAGGGGATGATGCGCCGCAGCCCGGGCGGCTACGCCAGGGCTGCGACGACGCCGGCCGCGATCAGCGCGGCGGCCCAGAGTCCATCGAGGTTGAACCAGGTTTTGCGCAGCAGCGACAGCCCCAGTTTTTCGTAGACGACGATGGCGACCACTCCCGCGACCAGCAAGTGGCTGAGGGTATGGAGACCGACCGCGCCCAGGGAGGACCAGACGCCAGGGACGGCGTGGACCGCAGCGGAGGCGGGATGGGCGAGCATGGGGCAATTCGCCGGCATGTTCGCCATTGCCTGTCGTGAGAGGGCGGGCGCGGCGGCGGCCGGCTTGCCGATCTCCAGCAAGACAGGGACCAGCATGAGCCCAGCGCCATGCGCGGACGCCATGAGAAACGACCATGCCGTCAGATCCCGAAACCCGACGCGCATCCCCACCCAGCGCGGATGCCGCGTGCGGAGGAGCTTGTAAGCGCCGAAGCCGCAGAGGCCGGCCGCGAAGACCCACTTCACCGCCGCAACCGGCAGCACATAGCGCGCCGCGATGACCAGCAGCGCGACGGCGGCGATGGACGCCGCGTGGCCGAGCGCGATCGGCGGCAGCGCGCGCAGCACCGCCGACCGCTTCTTCTCCTGCAAGCCGAGCGAGACGGCGAATAGCCAGCCCATGCCGGGATTAATTCCATGAAACGCGCCGAGAAGCGCCAGCGTGATCCAGGGCCAATCGCCGTGGAGTGCGGGAAGGTGCATGGCGGGCTCCGTTACGGGAAGCAGTAGGAGTCGGAAGAGGCGTCGCCTCCCTCCAGACGAACCTGGTGCGGGCGCTCGTCGGGAAAAGCCCGGAAAAACTTCGGATCGGGCGTCAGCCCGCCGCCGGGATCGACATCCAGCTTGGCGAGCCAGCCGTCCAGCCCGTCCGGATAGAACTGCTGGTCCCAGCTGGCGTAGAGCGAGTTCGTCAGATAAACCCGCTTGCCGTCGCGGCTCACCTCCACCATCTGCGGGCCGCCGTTCAGCGGCCCGGTGCTGGGATGCGCCGCGCGCCGCACGATGCCGCCCAGATGCACTGATCCGGTCTCCTTCGGCGCGAAGGGGTCCGTCACATCGTATTGTTTCAATTCCCCCGTTCCCCAGCACGAGACGTAGAGAAACTTATCCTCCAGATCCAGGTTGATGTCCGTGACCAGCGGCGGAACCGCGCCGAATGGCTTGAGGGCCGGCGGCAGCAGGTCCACATCGGCCGGTTCGGCGGGAATCTCGATCACTTTGCGGATCTTCCATTCATTTTTCTCCCGATACCACGCCCAGACGGACGCCGAGAGATCCTTGATCGAGACGACCACGCCGACGAAGCCGTAAGCCTTTGTCGGATCGTGCGCGGGGCGCAGCTCCAGCACCATCTGCTGCTCCGCCCCGAGGTCCAGCGCCTGCAAATGCTTGCGCCGACGCAGATCCCACAGATGCACGTGATGGCCGTATTTGCCCGCGAGCAGCAAGTCCGGGTTGACCCCGTTCTCCACCATGTTGGGCGTGCCCCATTCGCTGCTGATCAGCGTGTCGTAGCCCAGGTGCCACCAGAAGTCGTAGGCGAGATGCTGCGGCCCCCGATCGACTTCCCAGCGTCCGAGCACATTGAACGTCTCGCAGTCCAGAATGAAGATGCCGCCGGGACCATCGCCATGGACATCTCCCAGCGCGCTCACGTAGATTCCGTCGGGGCCGCAATGGAACGTATGCGGCCGGCTATATCCCGTCTTGTTCGCAATCTCTTCCGCCGTGATCGTCTTGACCAGTCTGGGATTGCGCGGATCGGGCTTCGTGTCGTAGATATAAATGCGCGAGGATCTCAGGCCCGGAATCAGCAAGTAACGCCGCTCGACGTGTGGGTGCGGCGCGTAGGGGCAAAGCGCGGAGCTGCATGCGTTCCAGCCGAAGTGATGAAACTCATCGCCGTGATGGGGCGATTCGATCCGTCCAACGATCTGCGTGTAGGTCGGAGACAAAGGATCGGTGTCCAGCACGACCAGCGCGTCATGCTTTGCCCCGCCGAGCGGCTGCAGCGTGACGATATACGCCAGCTTCTCCGGCGGCGCCTGCGCCGCCAATCGGGGGGAGGGGTAAAACGTGGGATCGGGCGTCAGCAATGCCATGGATTTACCTTTCGGACGTTATGTTAACAATCCCTATAAACTAAATGGTCAATTGCGTGATTATAAACGAGAAGGGCGCTTGTGTCAAGATGAGCACGTATTTTGATGGAGGTAGGCGCGATCGCATCCCCACGGCTTTACGCCGCGGGGATGGGGGCGTCAATTAGTAAGGTCCGCGAATATGCTCCGCGACGCGCGTCTGGTAGAACTCGCGCAGTTTGGCGTGGGCTTCGTCGCCGAGCGGGGGCAGGCCGGAGGCGGCGGCGTTCGCGGCGGCTTGCTCCGGGCGGGAGGCGCCGGGAATGACGACGCTGACGGCGTCGAAGTCCAGAATCCAGCGCAGCGCCCATTGCGCCATCGTTTCGCCGTCGGGAACATAGGATTTGAGATCGTCGGAGAGCGTGACGCCCAGATCGTAGGGCAGTCCGGCGAAGGTTTCGCCGACGTTGAACGCCTGCCCGTCCTTGTTATAATTTCGATGGTCGTTCTCTGCGAACTGTGTGCCTTGCTTGAGCTTGCCGCTCAGGAGGCCGCTTGCCAGGGGGAGCCGAACGATCAGCGCCACGCCCTGCGCCTTCGCGCGCTCGAACAGCACGTCGATGGGCTTTTGTCGGAAGATGTTGAAGATGATTTGCAGCGACGCCAGCTCGGGCTGATCCAGGCAGATCAGCGCCTCCTCCATCGACTCCACGCTCGCGCCAAAGTCCTTGATCTTGCCCTCAGATTTCAGCGCTGTTAACGATTCGAAGACCTGCCCCTTGCGCAGTTCGTCCGTCGGAATGCAGTGCAGCTGTGTCAGGTCCAGCGCGTCCACGCCCAGCCGCTTGAGCGACGCCTCGGTGTGCTTGTGAATCGCCGCATCCGTGAAGTTTTCCGGCCAGCCCGGATCTGAGCCGCGTCCGAGTTTTGTCGCCACATAGATCGGCTGCGACTGCGTCTTTAAGAAGCTGCCAATCAGCTCCTCGCTGCGTCCAGACCCGTACACGTCCGCCGTGTCGAACATCGTTGTCCCGGCGTCCAGCGCCGTCCGCAAGATCACGTGCGCCGCTTCGTCGGACACGTCGCCCCAGTCCGATCCGCCCAACTGCCAGCAGCCCAGTCCAATTTCCGAAACCTGCGCTCCCGTGCGCCCGAATGGTCGATGCTTCATTGTCGATATCCTTCGCTTCCTGTCGTTGCCAAACTCCTATCATTATTCCCTGTGGCGCATCTTCACAATCGCCATTCCGGCGTCTTCCGGCCCATCGCGCGCGATATGGCCGAAATAACGACGGGCAGACGGAGGACGCATGTCCGCTGTCTGCCCGTCCGTCGTCTCGCAAGTCGCGGCTGCGTTTATTGCCGGGCGCGCGCGGCGATCATCTGCTGGAGTTTCGCCTTCTGATCGGGCGTCAGGATCGCCAGGACTTGATGACGCGTCGCCGTACGGATCGCGTCGATCTGGTCCGCCTGCTGGTCCAGCGTGAGCGACGGATCCCGCCGGATCGCGCGGACTTGCAGGAACGCGTTTTTTAGGATGGGCTTGATCTGCGTTTTCTGAGCGTCCGTCACGCCCAGGTATGCGGCGAGCTTCTGCATCCGCGCCTGAAACTCCTGCATGCGTGAAGCCGATTGGCCGGCCCGCGCGTCCTGCGCAAGCGCCGATGCGCTGAGCGCGACGGCTGTCCCCGCCGTCAGCGCAAAGGCCGCAGCGCAGAGCGCCATTTTGAAATTCGTTCTGAACATGGGAGTTCTCCAAACGATATCGCCGCTAGGCGCCGCCCTTGCCTTTTCCGGACTGCTGCATCTTCTGCATCGCCTGCTGAACCATCTGCATCAGCTGCTCCTGCTGCTGGGGCGTCAGGATCGGCTTGATTTGCTGAAAGGAGTCCATCACGATCTCTCGGGCCTTCGCTTTTTTCTCATCCGTGGTCAGGCTGCTGTCCGATTTGACGGACTTTAGCTGCTGCTTGGTCTTGTCCGTGATCGGCTTGATTTTGGCCTTTTGATCGTCTGACAGGTTAAGCTTGTCCATCGCCGCCTGCATCCGGTCGCCGCTCTGGGCGTGACGCCGTCCGCCTAGCCGGCCGGCGTGGGCCGCAACCGTCGGAAGAGTGCAGGAAGCGAGCGTGAGCGCCGCCATCATGAAGAGCTTTGTTTTTGTGTTCATCGTGGTTTCCTTTTCATTGACCGCCGCCGGGAGGCGCCGTGTGACGAAGGTAAGATACCGCGCAACTATGAAGCAACTCTGAACGGCGCCGGCGCGGCGAAACGCGCCGCTACGCATGGGAAATGGAGGCGGGGAGGGTGACGCGGACCGTGGCGCCGGCGCCGAGCGCGCTTTCGATGGCGAGACTTCCGCCGTGGGCTTCGGCGATGGCGCGGCTGATGGCGAGGCCGAGGCCGGCGCCGCCGGTTTGCGCGGCCCGGGCGGTGTCGGGGCGGTAGAATCGGTCGCCCAGATGGGGGAGATGCTCCGGCGCGATGCCCGCGCCGTTGTCCCGCACCGAGACTTCGATCGTCGAATCCGCCTGACGCGCCGTGACGGTGATGGCGCCTTCGGGAGGCGTATGGCGGACGGCGTTAGTCAGCAAATTGGTGAACAAGCGCGTGAGCGAAGCGGAGGACCCGGGCGCCGCGAGCGCCGAGTCGCAGCTGACGGAGATGGGCGCCGCGCCTGGCTTGCCGGAGATCTCCCGGGCGGCGTTCAAAACATCGCAAAGCGACACGGGCGAGGGATCGATTTGCAGCGCGCCGGCGTCGGCGCGCGCCAGCGTCATCAGGTCGTCGATCGTGGCGCCCATCGTCTCCGCGACACGCGCGATGCGCGCGATCGTTTCCCGGTACTCGTCCGCCGGACGCTCTTTCGCGAGCGCGAGCGTCGCGTTGCCGAGGATCACGGTCAGCGGCGTGCGCAGCTCGTGGGATGCGTCGGCGGTAAAGCGCTCTTGCTGCGTGAACGCGGCCTCCAGACGGGCGAGCATCTGATTGAACGTCGCGGAAAGCGCGGCGAACTCGTCGTCGCCGGTCACGGGGAGGCGCTGGGAAAGGCGGCGCGCTTCGATTTTCTGCGCCGCCTGCCGCAGATCGCGGATCGGGCGCATGGCGCGGTCTGTGAGAAACGCGCCGCCCAGTCCCGCCACCAGCAGCGCCGCCGGGATAAAGAGCAGGAGAGTGCGTGTGAGCATGCGCACGGTGCGCTGCACGCCGGCCAGGGACCGGGCAAGCTGGATGACGGCGACGACATCGCCGTTGTGCTGAACGGGGAGGGAGTAGACCCGCACCGGCGCGCCGTCGATCCGCACCGTTGAGAAATCCGGAACGCCGCGCAGAGACCGTGCGAATGTGACGGCGTCATGGGGCGCGCATGACTGTCCCGAGATCACGCTTCGTCCCTCCCGATCGAGGATCTTGACGGCGTAAGTGGGAACATCGGGCTCTTCCGGCCCATCGAAGAGGCCGAGCAGACCTTCGCCCGCCACCGGCAGCCGGTCCCCGGCGTCCCCTCCGAGCAGTCCCAGTCGCCGGAGACGAACGGCGGTAAGCACGGCGGCGCGCTGCCCGTCGGTCAGGCGCTCCCAGATGGCGACGGTCCGGGTGGCCCGAGTTTCCATCTCCGTGTCGAGCGAATGTGTCAGGGTGATGCGTGTGACCGATCGAAAGGCCACGCCCAGCATGACCAGCACCAGCGCCAGCACGCAGACGTTCCAGAGCGCGAGCCGCCGGCGCACGGAGTTAGCGGCGAACGGCCTCATCGCCCCTCCGTCGCGGCCGCCGGCGGCTTCAGCACATATCCCTGCCCATAAACCGAATGCAGCAGTTTGACCTCTCGTCCCGAATCGATCTTCTTGCGCAGAAGCCCCAGATGGACATCGACGGTGTTGGATAGAATCTCTTCGTCCTGCCAAACGTCTTCCAGAATGAACTCGCGGCTAAGCACCACGCCCGGCCGGGTCGCGAGCGCCTCGAACAGCGTGTATTCCCGGCTGGTGAGAACGAGCGGGCGGCCCGCGCGCGTGACCCGCCTCGTGTGCGTGTCCAGTTCAATATCGTCGATCGTAATATGCCGTCCTTTGTGCAGCCGATCCCGCCGAATCAGCGCCTGCACGCGCGCCTCCAGCTCCGCGAAGTCGAATGGCTTCGGCAGATAATCGTCCGCCCCCATCCGAAGCCCGCGTACGCGGTCCGGCACCGAATCGCGCGCCGTCAGCATCAGGATCGGCGTCGCAACGCCCCGCTGGCGCAGCTCTTCACAGACGCTCCAGCCATCGCGCAGGGGCAGCATCAGATCCAGGATAATCAGCGCAAACAGCTCCTCCGTCGCCGTCCGCAGCCCCGCCTCCCCATCCCGGCAAACGGTCACGCGGTAACGCTCCTCCTCCAGCCCCCGCTGCACAAACTCCGCGATCTCCGCCTGATCCTCCACCAGCAAAACCCGCATGGCTTGACAGCCCTCCGCCCGGATTCTACCCGGCGATCATGAAGCAACTCTGAACGATTGGTGTGTGTAATGATTTGTGTTGACGTCCAAACTCCGTTTTGCGTGCGCCCGATAGCTTTAACAGGAAAGAGACACTGGCAGTCGCTGGAATAAATGATAAATTCCACTGGCAGCCGACACTCCGCCATTTCGTCGGCTGAGAGTCGGCATTCTTCGTCTATTCGGTGATCCATGGGCCATATGTTTCCTTCACGCCAAACTAGCAATGCGTTGAGAGCGTCTTTGCCCTGCCATTCCAATAACGCCGCGCCGCAATTTGGACAGAGAATTTGTTCACGCGGCTCGTACCAATCGAACATTCCCATGGTAACCTCTTCGTCAATGCTTTGATAGGCGCGTTTGTTTACGTTCGTTCTTGACGAAATCTTAGCGGCCCTCTTCCCAAGTCGCTTTGGCCTGATCCACAACGGATTGCGGTGTTCCGATCAGCACGGCTCCGATTTCCGTCATGTCGGCAACTTCGATGGACCAATGCTCGCGCTCGTAGGCGCGTATAGGTTCTTTCTTTTCACCATAACAAAATGTGCCGAGCGCCAGATCGTGACGGATTGTCCTTATGACCTCAAAGCAGGCGTTCGGCCATTTGGACGCTTGCGGTCCGCAGAGACAATTCGGAGCGAAGATGTCGTTCCCGCCGCTGCGGCAAATGACCTGATCTTCGGCGATCGCGCAAATCGCATACGCCACTCTCACCGGGTAGCCCATCACAACTTCGATCACTTCTGTCGGCTCAATGCGTTCGACCGCCACGTTCCCGTCTTCCAACGCCTCGCGCCACTGAGGAAGATAGACGTCGCGCCGCCACTCTTCATGCTTTTGCCTATTTTGCCTGTTCATTCTTCTGGAAATAATCGTGAGATATAAGTATGCCAGGAGAGCGATGGCGGCCCAGCTCGTGAGTGTGGGAATATGCGGGTGCGTATGGATCGCGCACGTCACCAAAATCACGGGAATGATCGCCCATACGAATACGAGACTACTGCGGCTTCGGACTCTACGACTAGGGCCGCCCTCCGCCAGAAGCTCTGCAATCCTTTCGCGTTCGGCGGCGTTCATCGGGCGGACTTGCTGGCTGTACATGAGTGGCGTCTATTCCCCGGATCCCGCGCTTTGCACGGAGCCGGAGCCGGAAATATTGGATTGTGTCTGCGACGGGTGGCCGGAGTAGGTGACGCTGCCGGAACCGGAGACCTGAGCGTTCAGGGATTGCGTGGCGCTGACGGATGCATTGCCGGAGCCGCTGATGTGGATTGTGGTGTTGGACGATTTCAGGGCGTCGGCTTGGATGTCGCAGGAGCCAGAGCAAGCGAGGTCCAGTGTATTCGTCGTGCCAGCGAGCGTGATTTCGCCAGAGCCGGAGCTGTCGATTTTGAAGGCGTCATTGTTGATGTCGGCGACATTGACATCGCTTGACCCGGAGGTCGTGATCTGGCTGATATCTGGCGCCGCGATCATGACCTTGATTGGATTGTTCGTGGAATAAGACCCGTCTGTGCGGATATATAGCGTATGATCGCGCACTTCCGTGTGCACCATGGGAAGAAGATTGCTGTCGCCAGAGACGGAGACGCTTTGTTGTTTCTGGCACGCGACGTCCACGTCCACGGAGCCGGAAACGTCAATTGCGTCGAACGAATCGCATTTGCGCTGGACGGTGCATGTTGCCTTGTCTCCGATGATGGTAATCGATCCTCCACTGCCGAAGGTGGTGACGCTATTTCCGTTGGTGGATATGACGGTATTGCCGCCCACCGCATGCGCGACCGCCGAACCGAAGCCGACTGCCCATCCGAAACAAAATATAATCAGTACAAGAAACACAAACGCGACAGGATGGATTTTCAAGGGAGCCTTCTTAATGATACAGACACGAAATGGGTTACGGAGACGTTTCTGCGCAACACGATACAACACAATTATGCGGGTGACGATGGCTCGTCGCCCTGGCTTCAGCGGCATGTGGCGGTCTGGTCTAGGATAATCAGCGCAAGCAGCTCCTCCTTCGTAAACTCCGCCTAATCCTCAATCTGCAACATCCGTGTGGCTTGACAGCCCTCCGCCAGGAGTCTACCCGAAGATTGTGACGTAATTTCGAGCCTGGGAATCTGGAGCCAAATTTTGGACCCGCCGGGGGTATAGTGATCTTCCTAACGATCGCGCTACCTAAGAACCCAACAAACGGAGAGTTTCGCATGACGACTGTTGTTTCGCCCCCCGCCTCTTTGAAGAGATCCCTCGCGATCCCGAATACGAACGATGGGAGCGCAGCGGCTCCCGCTCTGCGGATTGGCATGAACTCCGGAACGACCTGGCGACTGCCCGACTTCAGCGCTGCGCCCCGGGGAACGGAGGCGGAAGTTCTGCGCGGCATTCGCGACGCCGGCTTCGCTTCTTTCCAGGGCGGCAATCCGGATATCACGCGCTCGGCGGGCCTTGTTCCCACCGGCGGCGGGCGCGTCAACGCCGTCGGCGAAGCAGGACCGCTCGCCCGCAGCCTGCGCGAGCAGGGCTGTGACTGTGCAACCCTGCATGTGGGCTGGGGATTTGAAGATGACGATCAGATCGACCGCATCGTCGAAGACATTCTCGCCGCCTCCGTGCAAGAGCAGTTCCCGCTTTACATTGAAACGCACCGCGCGACAATCACCCAGGATCTCTGGCGAACCGTCAAGCTCGTCGAGCGCTTTCCGGAGATTCGATTCAACGGCGATTTCTCCCACTGGTACACCGGACTGGAAATGGTGTATGGCGACTTCGAGAAAAAACTGGAGTTCATCGCGCCCGTCTTCGCCCGCGTCCGCTTCCTGCACGGGCGCATCGGCAACCCCGGCTGCATGCAAGTGGCCGTCCACGGCGCGAACGACCCCGCGCCTTACGTCGCCCATTTCCGAGAGATGTGGACGCGGAGCATGATGGGCTTCCTGCGCGGCGCCGCGCCCGGCGACTACCTCACCTTTGCCCCAGAACTGCTGATCCCCGACGTCTACTACGCCCGCACCTTTCCCAACGCTTCCGGTCAACTGGTTGAGGAATGCGACCGCTGGGAGCAAGGGCTCATCTACGCGCAAATCGCAAAGGAGTGCTGGGCGGCGGCGCAGCAGCGTCTGGAATCGGAGACGGCGCAGATATAAGGCGCGCATGGAATCGTGTCTTTAGCACCGTGTGTTAAGAAATCAAATGAACACGGTGCCCGCCCCTCTCCTGATTCTTGTCGAATTCTGGTTGTGGCTCCTCCCAATTCGCCTTGATTACATTACACAGAGATGCTGCGCACAATTATGGCTGGCGGCTTCAGTCGCCAGCCATAATTATTTAGGGTAGTCTGATAGTACAGAATTACAATAATTCGCGTGTGTTGCGCAAATCCCGGATGTACTCTTTGCCCCGGCAGGTGAGCATGAAGCGGCGGCGGTGGGCCTGGGGCAGGGTTTTCCAGTAGGTGACCTGCCAGCTATCGACGGTGTCGTGTTTGGGGTCGCCGAGGAAGTGCGAGTCGTCGAGGCCGCTGTTTTGCAGGTGGCGGTCGATGGTGGGGGCGTCGGCGGCGCAGACGTGCCAGCGTTTGTCGAAGGTCTCGTAGTCGGGGGTGACGGTGATTAGCTGGGACCAATCGGGTTTGGCGTCGGCTTCCCAGAGCTCGCCGCCGCGAGCGGTGAGGCCGACGATTAAGTGGGGGGCGTCGCAGTCGGCGGCGCTTTCCAGCTCCAGGCGGGCAGGGCAGTAGCGGCGCGCGCCGCCGCCCCGGATGTCCATGGCGAAGATGGCGTCGCGGTGCAGGAGGTTGTCGAGCGTCTCCGCAAGGTGAAGATATGCCTCGTCGACTGGGACATCGGGAAGGACGTCGCGCAGCGCCCACGCGGAGTGGCGGTGGCGGACGAGCTGAGCGAGGATAAGCCGCTCGGTTTCGGTGACGGGCGTTTCGGTCAGATCCAGCATCGGTTACCTGCCTTTGTCGTGCGATCCCCAGGCCCAGCCAATGACGGCGAGGCTGCCCACGATTGCTGCGCCGATCGTGGCGATGATGATGGCGGCGGGCGAAGGGCCGATGGAGCGGAACTTCGCCTCGCCGCCGCGAATCTCGATATAGCCGACCGGCCGGGACGTCACGCCGCCCCCGCCTCCTCCGCCCTGTTCGTCGTCGCCCTGACTGCCGCCGCCGAAGCCGAAACCATAGCGGGCTCTGGCGACGGGAACGATCGTGATCCCATCCCGCTCGATGGGATCTCCAAAGACCAGCGACGCTCCCGCGCGGCCGCCGAGGCTTTGCGCAAGCTTGTCAAACAGATGCTCCGCGATGCTGGGTGAAGACGCCTTCGGAGATTCGTCCGTCATGACTGGTCTCCTAATCGTCGGTCGTTCCGGTGACGAACTGGTTGCCGTCGAGGTCGGTGAAGATGATAAACGTGCCCCAGGGCTGCACATCCGGCGCCGTGACTTCGACCCCGTTGTTTTGCAGCAGCTCGTAGTCTTTCTGGATATCGTCGGTCGTGAAAATGATGTTGGAGAAGCCGCCGACGACGTTTGCCGGGCTCTGCGGGAGGGAGAGGACGACGCGCGGGCCGCCGCCGGGCGCGGCCATCTCCAGCCAGCGGCCGCTTTCGCCGAAGGGCGCGTCCGTGGCGACGGTGAAACCGAGCTTATCCCGGTAAAACGCAAGAGCGGCGTCCTGATCGCGGACGTATACGCAGACGAGCTTGACGGAAATGGACATGGAAACGCTCCTGAGTCGATTGGCCGAATTTACTCCCTGGTCTTACGGGATGGAGGCTGGTTGGTCCCCAATGCAATTATACCTGGACAGCTATTCGAACAGGTGCGGAACGAATCGGGAAAGATTATCCGTGATCGGCCCGTCGGATTCGCGGACGCCCATACCGCGCGCCGCGCCGTCGATCACCCAGCTTCCGAGCACCGGACGGTTGCCGTCGAAGTTCGGAATGGCGGCGAGCGCCTGGAAAACATAGCCCTCCTCGCCGTAATTCCCCTCCGAGCGCGTCAGCCCCGTATCGTCCTTAATCGTCACATTCGCGCCCTCGCGGGAGAACAGCGGCTTTTTCACATAGTAGCGCATCTCGCGGGAGCGGCCCAGATGCGCCTCCAGGAGATTGGGATGGTTCGGATAAAGCTCCCAGAGGATCGGCAGGATGCCCTTGCTCGAAAGCAGGAGCTTCCATATCGGCTCGATCCATTGGACCTGGGAGTACGTCGCCAGCGCGTACTGTCCGAATGTCTCGGCGATCAGCCACTCCCACGGGTAGAGCTTGAAGATCGTCCGGATCGGCTGGTTCCGCATATCGACAAAGCGCCGCGCGTTTTTATCCCAGCCGATCTCGTGGATATGGATCCCCTGCGTGATCAGCCCCGCCTCCTGCGCCGTATCGCGCAGCAGCGTGACGGTCATCAAGTCTTCCGTGCTTTTGACATGCGTGAAATGCACGGGCGACCCCAGCAGATATCCGCCGGTCTTCAATTCCGTCCACTTTTCGACCAGCCCCTCCCAGATGGAGTTGAACTGATCGGCGCTGGGGAAGCGCTCTTCCAGCCAGCGCCACTGGACGACGGCGGCCTCCACCAGCGACGTGGGCGTGTCGGCGTTGTACTCCAGCATCTTCGGCGGGGACACGCCGTCGTAGGCCAGATCGAAGCGCCCGTACAGCGACGGCGGCTCGGCCTCCCACGACGCCTTGATCGCGTCGATCGCGGCGGCGGGAACGCCCAGCTCCGCGAATCGATCGTGGTCGATCACGTGCTGCGCGGCCTCCAGGCACATCGCGTGCAGCGCATTCGTCGCGGCTTCGATCTCGTCGATCTGACGTGAGGTGAAGCGATAGTAGGCCGATTCGTTCCAGTACGGCTTGCCGTCGGTGGTGTGATACACCAATCCCAGCGCCTCGACTTTGGAGCGCCAATCGGCGCGGGGCGAGAGGACAATTCGCTGCATGGTTATTCTCCGCCTCCAAAGCCGTGACCGCCGCCGCCGAAAAAGCCGAAGCCGCCGCGCACCACCGATCCCGAAGGCGACACGATCCGCCCGCTGGACGGCGCCGACGCCGAGTAGCCGCGCATGTATCCTCCCGACCGGCTGCCGCCGTAAACCCAGTGCGGGTACCGATAGTATCCCGTCCCGCCGCCGACATACGTGCTCTGGCAAGCGGAATCCGGCAGCACGCGCCCGTCTTGATCGACGCAGTTGCGCTGCGTATCCTGGCCGCAGCCCGTCAGCACGACCGCCGCCGCGATCGCCGAAAGCAGCGCGCCGATGCGGACCCGATCCGGCCGCTCTGTCCGATCAAACTCTGTCATTGTCTATCACGCTCTCCTTATGGTGAGTGTGACAGAGGAGCGCCGAAAAAGTTGCAGGGCGAGACATCTTCATGAATCCGACAAAAATATCGCGATCTGGGTAAACATAAAGTCTACCAATGCGTCTATCCATCTAAGAGTGCGGGATTCCATCGGGGTGGTCTCGCGGCCGAGACGGCGCAGGAGGCAAAGTCATGGGAAAGCATCTGCCGATAATCGCTTCGATTGTCGTTTTCGCGACCGTCGCCGGGACGGTCCCTTCTGAGGGGGCGGCGGCGTCTCTGGGCTATGGCCCGCGCGGCCCAATGAGCATTTATCAGTATCCGCTGATCCGGCTGCCGCGCAATCCGCGAGGGTATCGCAACGGCGTACGCCGGCCCGCGCAGCCGAGTCCGGGCGCGATCAAGCAGTATCGTGGGCAGGAGCTGTTTCAGGCGATCCACGCGAAAGACATCACGGCGGTCGAGACCTTGCTGAAGCAGGGCGCGGACGCCAACGGCAAGGACAACACGGGTGAGACCGCGCTGATCCAGGCCGTCCTGACCGGGAGCGTCGAGATCGTCAACGCGCTGCTCGCGCACGGCGCCGGCGTCAACGGCGTGGATAACGATGGTCATACGCCGCTGATGGCGGCGGCGAAGTACCAGAGCCCCGCGATGCTGGCCCCGCTGCTCGCCAAGGGCGCGGCGGTCAATACCCAGGAGTCCGGCGGCTATACCGCCCTGATTCTCGCCGCCGGCGCCGGCAAGGAGGAGAATATCTCGCCCCTGCTGGACAAGCAGGCGGATGTGAACCTCAAGACGAAAGAAGGCTTTACGGCCCTAATAGTCGCCGCCGGGACCGGCAACGCCCCGATCGCCAAGCTGCTCCTGGACAAAGGCGCCGATCCCAAAGCCGTGGATATCCTGAACAACACGGCGCTGATGGCGAGCGCCCAGGCGGGCGACGCCGCCACTGCGCGCCTGCTGCTCGCCAAGGGCGTCGCCGTCAACGCCGCCGATAAGGACGGCTACACGGCGCTGATGCTCGCGGCCCGCGCCGGCAAGCCCAACCTGGTCTCGCTGCTGATCGACGGCGGGGCGGACGTCAAGCCCAAAAACAAGGACGGCTACACTGCGTTCCTGATGGCCGTGCGCGGCGGCAGCGTTCCCGCCGCCACGGCGCTGCTGGACAAAGGCGCCGATTCTAAGGAAAAGGATTCCGGCGGCAACACCGCCCTGATCCACGCCTCCAAGTACGACCGCCCGGAAATGGTGACATTTCTGATCGACAAGGGCCTGGATGTGAACGCCGCTAACAGCGCCGGCGAGACCCCCTTGATCACCGCCGCCAAATCCGGCTGCCCCGGCGTCATCCCCGTTCTGCTGTCCAACGGCGCCGACGCGAGCGTGAAGGACGCCTCCGGCTCCAGCGCCGCGATGTGGGCGGACAAGATGGGCTACCCGGATATCGTCAAGCTGCTGCCCGCGCATGGGCGGGCGGCGCGGGGGTAAATCGGCAAATCCGCCCAAAACCCCGTAAATTCCCCATAATTTTCCCCTTTCCCTGGAAAAGCGCCTCGCCGCTCCCGAAACTATGGAGTAGCGGCGTTATGCGCCGCACATTCTTTGAGAATGTTCCGTGAGAGGCCAGGAAAATCTTTATTGACTGCTTCACCGAAATGGCAGATGGCGGCCGCGCTGGGGCTCGCCGCGGGATGCAGCCTCATTCCATCGCTGATCGGGCATCCGTCCCCGCTGCTGAGCGCGGGACTCTCGCTCGTCCCGATCGCTTATCTCGGCGCTCAGTTTGGACGAAGCCTCGCTCGCAACCGGGTTCTGGAGCGGGACGTGGCGCTGGCGCACGGCGCGCGGACGCAGCAGGAGACGGCGTATCAGGCGACGGTGCAAAATCTGGCGCTCGCCGTGTCCGCGCGCGATCAGGAAGCCTACGAGCATGTGCTGCGCGTGCAGCGCTTCGCGGTGGCGATCGCCGCGCGGCTGGGGCTGTCCGCCGAGGAGCAGGAGGCTATCGCGGTCTCCGCGCTGCTGCACGATGTCGGCAAGCTGGGCGTCCCGGAATACGTGCTGCTGAAGACCGGGCGGCTGACGCCGGCCGAGTATGAGATCGTCAAAAAGCACTCCGTCATCGGCGCTAACCTCCTGGAGCCGATCCCGTTCCCCTGGCCGGTCGCGCCGGCGGTCAAGCACCATCACGAGCGCATCGACGGCACGGGATATCCCGATGGCCTCGCCGGGGACGAAATCCCGCTGTCGGCGCGTATTCTGGCCGTGGCCGATGTCTACGACGCGCTGACGTCGCGCCGCTCCTACCGCGACGCATGGTCGGAAGAGCGCGCTCGCCAGTATCTTTGCAGCAACTCTGGGCGGCAGTTTGACCACGAGGTCGTGAACGCGTTTCTTCAGGTGGTGCGCGAGCTGGAGCCGGCCCTGGAAGCGGCCGGAAACGCCCCGGCGGCGCATGGCGAGGCCCGGACCGACTTTGGGCAGGCGGCGCGCCAGATCCACCGGATGTCCGTGGAGACCTGGGCGCTGCATGAAGTCGCCCAGGTGCTCGCCAGCAACATGGGGATCGACGCCACCCTGGCGCATATCGTGCAGAAGGTCGAATCGGTCTTTCCCGGCTGCGCCGCTTTGTTTTTGCAGAAGGACGCGCTGGACGGACCGCTTCTGGTGCGTGTCGCCTGCGGCGTCAACCACGCGTATTTTGAGGGGATGCAGGCCAGCGGCGAGGGCGGCGTGACCGACCGGGTCGCCCGGACGAAAAAGGGATACCTGGGCGTCTATCGCTCGGGTGATCTGATCCATCCCGAAGCCGGCGCGTGTCCGGACATGCGGGAATGGGTCTCCCTGAAGAGCGCGCTGGTCGTGCCGGTGGTGGTGGAGGGCGAGCTTCTTGGCGCTCTCAATCTTTACCATCCCGAGGCGGACGCCTTCTCCAGCGGCGACCGGAAATTGCTCACCATGATCGCCGACCGGATCGGGCCGGCGGTCTATAACGGCCTGCTCTTCGAACGCGCGCGCAGCCACGCGCTCACCGACACCCTGACCGGGCTGTACAACATGCGCTACTTCACGAACTATGTGGCGGATCTCTGCGAGCATTGCCAGAGCCTCGCGGGCGAGATCGTCGACGGCGGCGCGGCGGACGACCTGGAGATCGCGGGCGGCGCTGCGATCGAGGCGGCGCCGGAGCGCGCCTATGTCGTGGAGCCCTACAATCCGTTCGGCGCCGCTCCCGCTCCCTGCGCCGCGCCCGTCCTGTCCGTTCCGAAAACCGCCGAACGCCCGCCGTCGCGGCCGGCCGGCGGGCCGCTGACGCGGCGCCTGATCCGCCATGGACAGACGATGGGCTCTTCCGAGGATTCCGAAGGCCAGGAGACGCCGTTCGGCCTCCCCGGCGCCTCTCCGTCCTTCCCGGAGGCCGCTACGAAGCCATTTTCAAAAACACGGCGGCGTGAGTTCGCCCTGCTGTATCTCGATCTGAACAACTTCAAACCGATCAACGACAACTACGGCCATCCCAAAGGGGACCGGGTTCTGCGCGACCTGGCGGGCGTCTTCCGCGAAGCCGTGCGCGAGCCGGACGTGATCGCCCGCTACGGCGGCGATGAATTCGTCGTCGCGCTCCACGGCGCCGACCGGGGCAAGGCCGAGGAGGTCGCGGTCCGTCTGCGCGGCCTGGTGGAGAGCTACGATCCCGGGCTGACGCCCGCGCTTCGGGACGACTTGCATTTGAGCGTGAGCATCGGCGTCAGCTGCTTTCCCGCCGATGGATCCGATTTCGCGGCGCTGCTGTCCTCGGCGGACAAACGAATGTTTCGCGCGAAAGACGAGCACAAGCAGGCCCACGGCCTCTCCGCCGGACGCCGCGCCGCATAAAAACTTCTCTTCGCTTGTAATGCGCCTCGGCCCTGATCTTCAGGGCCGAGGCGCATTTTGTGTTTCTGAGCCTTTCGCAAATTTGAGGCCCCAAATCTCAGGAGAGGAATATCCGTCAAGAAAAACGAACAGAATTTTGTATCCCTGGATTTGTCTCTTACGAAAGCCTAAACCTTGTGACTAACCAAGAAATTGCAGCATCGCGAAAACGCCTCGTTGAGTTGCGGCAAGCGCAAGGCCAGCCGCTTTCGCCGGAGCGCGCCGTTCTGATCGAGGCCTTTCATGAGGTGGAGGCCACCCTGGAGGAGCTAAGCGTTGTCGAGGAGGAGCTGCGTCGGCAGAATGAAGAACTGGCCGACGCGCGCGGCGTGATCGAAGCCGAGCGCCAGCGATATCGTCATTTGTTCGATTTCGCCCCGAACGGTTATCTGGTGACCGACGCCTCGGGGCTGATCCTGGAGGCAAATCATGCGGTCTCCATCATGCTCAATATCGCGCCGCGAAACTTGCAGCGCAAGCCTCTGGCGACCTATCTCAATCTGGGAGACAAGGGTGTCCTTTATCAGCGCTTGAATGCGCTGGAGAGCGGGGAGCAGCGCGTCGATTTCGACGTTCAGGTGACGCCGCGCGGCGGGGCGGCGTTCGATGTGAGCATCGCGGCGTCGCCAGGGCCGCAGGACGCCTTTGGCGCTCCCACCTTTCTCTGGGTGCTTCAGGATATCACCGAACGCAAGCGCATTGCGGCGAAGCTCGCGGCGGGCGCCGCCGAGACGGAGCAGCGCGCCGCGCGGCAAACGACGCAGCTCAGCGCCGCTTACGAACATCCTCGGCGTTTCGCCGAAACGCTCCAGCTCGTCCGGGCGTCCCATCTTCCGATAGACGATCCGGCCTTGCAGCTTTACTCTGGAGCGGAGGCCGCGCCGGAGGAGGCGCAAGCCGGCGGCGTGTTCTCGGACGCCTTTCCGCTGGACGGCCGTGTGGCGCTGCTCGCCGGCGAAGTTGTTGTGGACGACGGGGTCGGAAATGGCCTGGCCGCCGCCGTTTACGCGTCGCACGTTCGGTTCCTTCTGCGTGCGTTTCTCAATCAGGGAATGGATGGGGGCCTCGCGCTCAGTCAGCTCAGCGACTCCATTGAGACCGCCCGGAGCCGGGGCGACTGGAGCGCGAATACCGCCGTCTCGCTGTCGTTGGTCGTCGCCGAAAAGTCCAGTCATCGGATTCAAGTGTTCAGCGCCGGAACCGAGACGTTTCTGCTGCGCCCTTCGGGGGCGGCGGACGCCATTCCCTGCCAGGGCGCGATTCTCGGCGTCTCGCCCGGGGCTCGGTATGAGCCCGTGACGGATACGCTGGCGCACGGGGACATGGCGGTGCTGGCGACGAGCGGATTCACCCAGGCGCGCCGGACCGGGAATCCGCTCGAAATGGAAGGTCTCGCGCGCCTGGCTCAGCAGGCCGTTTCGGATGGGGACGGCCTGGATATAATAGGAAGCGCGATCCAGCGCGGTCTCCGCGAATACGCCGGCGGCCAACTCCACCACGACGCTTGTATACTGATCGCACGACGGGTATAACTCCCGAAAAGAGGGCCCTCATGACGGTGTCCAGTTTTCCTGTGGAAGATACAACGGTCACGCTCCTTCAAGGCGAAATCTGCATGCAGTACACGCGATGCGGAAAAACGACCTGCCGCTGCCGCGAAGGAAGTTTGCACGGCCCTTACTACTACCGTGTGTGGCGAGAAGGCGATGTGGTCCGCAAGGATTACGTGCGTCGTGATCGACTCGCGGAGATGCAGGCCGGCTGCGATGCTTACAAAGCGCTCATGGACCATTTGAAACAGTCCCGCCAGAAGCGCGTCCAGATCGAAAAAAGCATCCGAGGCGAATGGCGCCGGGGCAAGGTTTCGATCGCCGCAAAGGCGGACTGATGCGCCGCCGCGATCTCCAGGGGGCGCGGCGGACTCGCGGCGCCGGGCGTTCCGCGTAAGGAGAGACGCCTTTTGGCGGAAACTATCAATCGAATTATCGTGATCGGAACGTCAGCCGGCGGTGTCGAGGCTCTCACACGTCTTGTCTCCGATCTGCCCGAGGATATGTCCGCCGCCGTTTTTATCGTGCTCCACATCCCCGCCAATAGCTCGGGGGTCTTGCCAAAGCTGCTGGGCAGGACCGCGCGGATGCCGGTGTCCCACCCCCTGGATGGCGACCCGATCCAGGCCGGGCATATCTATGTGGCGCCGCCGGACCATCATCTTTTGCTTCGGTCCGGAACGATCCATGTCAGCAGCGGTCCAAAGGAAAACAGCCATCGGCCGGCGATCGATCCGCTGTTCCGGACGGCGGCCCGCAACTACGGAGCGCGCGTCATCGGCGTCATCCTGACCGGCAATCTCGATGACGGTTCGGCGGGGCTGCTGATGATCAAGCGCCATGGCGGCCTGGCGGTTGTCCAGTCGCCCACCGACGCGCAATTCCCCAGCATGCCGGCAAGCGCCATCGACAGCGTCGATGTGGACTATGTGCAGCCGCTTTCCCAGATCGGTCCGCTGCTGCAATCCCTCGCGAACGCTCCGGCGCCGGTTCCGTCGGATGTCTCGCCGGACACGGAGCTCGACCGGACGCGCGAGGACGACCGGATAGCGTTTGACAGCGAGGCCGATTCCGACGCGCACGCCGCCGCCCGGGACTACGAGGTCGGACGCCCGTCGGTTTACGCCTGTCCCGATTGCCATGGCGTCTTATGGGAGATTCAAGAGGGTGACGTGCTCCGGTACCGGTGCCGCGTCGGGCACGCGTACACCGTGGAAAATCTCCTCAGCGCCCAGGAGCATTCCCTGGAGGACGCGCTTTGGGCGGCCCTGCGTTCGCTGGAGGAGACGTCTTCGCTCGCATGGCGCATGGAGCTGCGCGCGGCGGAGCGCGGGCACGCGCATGGGCGAAAGTATTTCCGCGAGCGGGCGATCGCGGCGGACGCGCGCGCTCTGGTGATCCGCCAGGCGATCGAGCGGAAACTGATCGCGGAACCGGGCGCGCCCAACGACGATATTCCTTATGCCGAGAAGTAAACGGAGCAGTCCTTTGACCTTTGATCAAAACGCGGTCGTCGTGGCGAGGCGCAGTCTGATATGACCGAATTGGAGATTCATCAGCCTGATTTCGAGACTCTGCTGCAATATCTCAAGCGCAACCGTGGATTTGATTTCACCGGATACAAGCGAAACAGCGTGATGCGCCGCGTGGAAAAGCGGATGTCGGACATTGGGGTGGAGGGGTATTCCCACTATGTCGATTATCTTGAGGTGCATCCCGAAGAGTTCTCCCAACTCTTCAATACGATTCTGATCAACGTGACGGCGTTTTTTCGCGACCCCGCCGCCTGGGACTTCATCCGGGATGAGGTAATTCAGCGGATCATCGTGACAAAGGGGCTAGACGATCCGATCCGTATCTGGAGCGCCGGCTGCGCTTCCGGCGAAGAGGCCTACACGCTGGCGATGCTGCTGGCCGAAGCGCTCGGCTTCGAGCGGTTCCGTGACCGCGTCAAGATCTACGCGACGGACATCGACGAGGAGGCGCTGACCGAGGCGCGCCAGGCCAGCTACACCGCGCGCGAGGTGATCGGCGTTCCTGCGGAGTATCTGGAGCGATATTTTGAGCGCTCCGCGTCGCGATACGTCTTTCACAAGGACTTGCGCCGCGCCGTCATCTTCGGCCGGCACGATCTGATCCAGGATGCGCCGATCTCCCGGATCGATCTGCTGGTCTGCCGCAACGCGATGATGTATTTCAACGCCGAAATCCAGTCCAAGATCCTGGCGCGGCTCCACTTTGCGCTCAGCGACACCGGATATCTCTTTCTGGGCAAGGCGGAGATGCTGTTCACGCACTCTAATCTCTTTACGCCGGTGGATCTGAAGCTGCGCGTCTTCAACAAAGTGATGAAGGGAACTTTGCGCGACCGTTTGCTGCTGATGACGCAGACGGGCAGCGAAGAGGATGTGGATCACCTGACCGATCACGTTCAGATGCGGGAAATCGTCTTCGAAACCGGGCCGATCGCGCAGATCGTGATCGGGCTGACCGGCATGCTGGCGCTCGCCAACGACCGCGCCCGAAATCTATTTCGCCTCAGCCATCGCGATATGAACCGGCCTTTGCAGGACCTGGAGATCTCCTATCGTCCCGTCGAGCTGCGCTCATGCATCGAGCAGGCGTACAACGAGCGCCGCGTGGTGGTGGTGAAAGATGTCCCCTGGCCGCCGGCGCCCGGCGAGACCGGTTTTTTGGACGTCCAGGTCGTGCCGCTGCAAGACAACGCCGGCTCGATCCTGGGCGCCGCCGTCACCTTCACCGATGTCACCCGATTCAAGCAGCTTCAGGGTGAGCTTTTGGAAGCCAACCGTGAGCTGGAGACGGCCTACGAGGAGCTTCAATCCACCAACGAAGAATTGGAGACGACAAACGAGGAGCTTCAGTCCACGGTGGAGGAGCTGGAGACGACGAATGAGGAGCTTCAGTCCACGAACGAGGAACTGGAGACGATGAACGAGGAACTCCAATCGACGAACGAAGAGCTTCAGACCATGAATGAGGAGATGCGCCATAGCAGCGGCGACTTCAAGCGCGCCAATACGTTCCTGGGCGCGATCCTCTCCAGCATGCGCGGCGGCGTGGTGGTCCTGGACAATAACCTGGAAGTCCAGATCTGGAACTCCAAAGCGGAGGAGCTATGGGGCCTGCGCTCTGAGGAAGTCCAGAACAAGCACTTCTTCAGTCTCGACATCGGGCTTCCCGTCGACCGGCTCAAACCATCCATCCGCGCCTGCCTCTCCGGCAGCCTCTCCTCCTTTGAAGACACCATCGAAGCCACCAACCGGCGCGGCAAGGCGATCATCTGCAAAGTCACCTGCACCACGCTGATCAACGGCGAGGACCTCTTCGGCGTCATCATGGTGATGGAATGACGCCGCGTTCAGACCCCTTCGGTTTGTCGGTCGCGTGGAGATCCAGGTCGTCGTTCCACCAGGTATTGGCGACGATGAAAGCGATGTCGTACTGCGAATCGCCGTTCGCCCTCACCAAACGCGCGCCGAGCGCGGCCGCAAAGTCGCGGTCGTACTCGGCGAAGAGCGACCGAATCGTGGCGGGCGCGCTGTGGGGATAGACGGGGAAGCCGACCAGCTTGCCGTCTTCGTCATATCCCACGACTTGCCGCCCGACAACTGTCTCTTTCGTGTCGCGTGCGTAAAGCACCTGCTTGTTAATATCGAGCACGGTCGCGGCGGCTGAGTAAGCGCAGATTCCCCCAAGTCCCAGACAGCTTCCCACATAGGTCCCCAGCTTCAATGCTTCGATTGGGTCCCGCTCCAGCGTGATGGTGACTTCGCCCCACGGCGCGATCGTTTGCTGACAGGGAATGCCGGAAAACCACAGATCCAGGTCTAGCTCGGGATGTTTCTTGAGCCATTGGATGGTCAGCGGGTGCTTCATCAGATAATCCGAGCGGCCCGCCCAATGTGCGGTCAGCAATTTTCTGAGAGGCTTGCGGTTCTCGTCCGCAACCATCTGCATTTGCAGCGTGTGCCGGATATCGTCGTCGAGCTCTAACTCATCGATGGGCAGGCCGCGCGACAAACGATCGTAAATTCGGTCCTCCATCATTTCCAGGCAGGCGCGCAGCCATTGACGGCGCATCTGCGCGTGATAGTGCGCCAGGCGAGGGGCGTTCAATACGCGCTCGCCGTCGTAATGCGACCGCAGCTCTTTCGGGATGGCTTTGGCGAGCGCTGGACGATCCATGGCGGCAATCCATCCGTAGGCTTCGGCGTCACTGAGTTCTCCGATGTCATGGCTCATCCATGGTTCACGCGCGAACGCTTTCGCCATTTCCAGGCGCTCCTCGCTGGACAGGCAGCCGAGCGTTTTGCCCGTTCGGAACAGACGGGCGGGAGCCGCGAGGAAGCAAGCCAAGGTGAACGCCGGCATGATCTTTGCGAGCGCCCAGTTTCCTCCAGACACATGGTTCGCCGCATTGCTGGTTCGGCAGCTTTTCTCCATCTGATGGAAGGAAGAATCCGGCGCTCCAATCAGCGATTCGCGCTGGCTTATGTCGAAATAAGCAATGAAATCCATCCAGAGGTATGAGGTTTCCAGCGACGGATGAAACGTCGGACGGCAAATGCGCTCCAGCAGCGCGCATGCGTCCGGAATGGAGCGCGCTCCCCAATCCTTGCATTCCGTGCGCCAAACAAACTCTCGAAGGCTTTCCAGAAACTTCGACTGGTATTCGGACGGAATGCGCTTCAAAATCTCTTCGGTTTTGTCCGCGTGCGCGTGCGCCGATCGCCATTTTGTCTTCGCCTCGGAAGGAGACTCAAGGCGGGCGGGGCATGAGTAAAAATAGAGCAGCGACAGGGCGATGTCGCTGCGCCATTGAGACCAATCACGGCTTTCGATCAGCGCGGTCAAGCCGTCCAGTTTGCCGCACGCCGTCCAGAAATTCATACTCTTCCACCGGGCGTCAGAATCTCCCTCGCACTCTATTCTTTCAAGAATGGGTTCCAGCGTTTCGGTCGGGAACTCACCGCTTTGGTCGATCTCATGAAAGCTTCTGCTCATTTGGCAGCGGTCATTCAATCGAAATCCTTCCCGCAGATACCGACTGTCCACGCCGTGCGCGAGACCCCGCAGCAGGCAGTAGGTTCGGTAAGCCGACTCGGGACTGTTCGCGATTTCCGTCGCGATCTCTCCCAGTTCTGGAGTGAGATCGGGATCGATTTGATAGGCTTTTGTAAGCAGCAGCATACCCATGAAGCCTGCTTGCTGACGTGGCGAAAAATTCATGGTAATTTCGAGCCAATGAGGCGTATAATCGGATAAAGCATACAACTGCGTGACGCAGGCGAGCAGCGACTCATCGCGCTCCAGTCCAAAGCGATGGAACAAGGCGTGCGCCTCGGCGACGGTCGCGGCTGTTTTTTTCCGCAGCGCCGGATACAGATTCGCAATGAAGACCGGCGACAGATCCGGTATCAAAGTATCATGAAACGCGGAGCCGTCGCGGCCCGTATAGAAATTATCAGGCGCCGAAAGAGAGGCGATCAGATCCTGGGCGGCAAATTGGTCGCAAAGGAACGGTCGCAAGTCTGTTACTTGAGGAGATTTGTCCTTCGGCGGCTTCTCCGTCGTTCCGCGATACGCGCGCGGATGGGCGGCGGTCGGCTTGATCGGTTCTCGAGCGGACAATTCGGCGAACGCGTAGGGACGAGGAGCCGGTTCAAACGTCGCGGGTACGGAATTGGACAAAACAGTTCGGAGGGAAGACAAGATCTCGGAGTTTGGAGCCCGGACCGCGGACAGGGCCTCCCACGCCGCGCGCAGCAATTTGGATTTCGGGTCGCCGGACAAGGGATCCATCGGCGTTCTCTCCAGCGTCACGAAGGGATCAAGATCGGCGAGCGCCGTATCACGAACACAATCGTGTGGCGCAAACGAGCCAATTGTACGGCAACTTAGTTTTTCTAGGTTTGTGATTGTTCTCACATAACCGATGTTGGTCAATTGTGAGTCCATGGTTTTGTGCGTGAATTCTTTCATGTTTATTTTGGCGTCCGACTGCTTTCGGATTCCAGAAATCCAGTATGCTTGCCGATAATGGAGGTGAGCCCGCGAGAGCGAGGCCCGCAATTTTTGGGAAGAAGCACGATTTGCAATGAGCGTCAATTTAAATCTGGAGTTCTCCGGCAAACAGGATCATTTGGCGCAGCTGACCGACCGCATTGAAGCGGAGGCCGGTCGAATGACGACGAAAGTTCGGCTCTTCGCGGCCGAGAAACCTCTGGGCTGGGCCTGGAGCGCCGGCGTTTTTTGCGTCTCCGCCGCCCTGGTGCGCGTATTGCACCATGCACTGCCGGGGAGCGATCCGCAGGTGCTCCTGATGCTGGCTCCGGTGCTGGAGACGGGCGTGCGCCACGGCCGTTTCGCGGCCATGGGCGCCTGGCTTGCGTCAGCCGCCGTTTCTCTGGCCGCGCTTATGCCGCATGCGTCCGGCGCCCTGCAAATCCCCGATTCCAATAACGCTCTGTCGTTCGCCCTGCTGATCGCCGCCGGCCCGGTGCTGGCGTCGGTGGCGGGCCACTGGCGAGAGTCCCGCCGCGAGCTGGAGATCAGCGAACAGCGCCGTTTGTCCTTCAGCCAGGAAGTGCTGCTGGCCGTGACCTCCGGGCGTCTTCGCCTGAGCGACTCCGATGAGCTGCGCGCCACCGTCGCCGGCCCGGCCGCCGTTCAGTATCCGCTGCGGACTTTGGAAGACGTCGCGCTCGTGCGAAGCCGCGTTCGCGTCGCCCTGGAAGCGCGCAATGCGACCTGCGAACGCATCGATGACTTGATGATGTGCGTCACGGAAGCCGCCACCAACGCCCTCAAGCACGCCGGCGGCGGCGCGCTTTCCATTTGGATCTCCGAAAACAAAATCTCCGCCTTGATCGCCGACCGCGGCGAAGGCATTTCGCCCACCAACCTCGCCCGCGCCACCCTCGAAGCCGGCTTCTCCACCCAGGGCACCCTCGGGATGGGCTTCACCCTGATGCTCGCCATGTGCGACACCTTGATGCTCGCCACCTCCCCCAAAGGCACCGAAATCCTCATCGAGATCGCGCGGCCGGCGGCGGGGTAGGTGTCCATGCCAGCTTACAGTCCAGTGAGCTACGAGGATTCCACATCGCCATCTCGGCTGAGCCAATACTCTTCGCACCACTTGAGGACAAAAGTTCCTTCTTCTTTCCACCTGAGAATCTCTTCATCGGCGTCTTTACGTTCTTCCTCATCGTAATCGTCCGGATTATCCAAAACTTCCTGGAAGTGGTCTGGTAAGTCTTGAATGCCGATCCACTGATCTTCCAGAAAGAATTTCTTTACTGAGATTGTCGCCGGAGCAAAGCCAATCTCCCTCTGCCACTGGATTAATTCTGGCGGCAATATGTCGTATATGAGCGCGGCTGATCCAAGAGAAAGGACTTGCGGATCATGGATTGGCGCTTTGACTATGAGATTAAGGTAATTCCCTACCGCATCAAATTCCACCATTATCAGTTCGGGCATTTGGATGCCCATCAAAACTTGATGACCACTCGACAATCTGCCTGTGTAAAAGTAGTGTGTATTGTTCTGAATGGTATAGGAACGCTCGCCCGGATTTGTTGGCATGGTAATGAGTTTATCGCCTCGAACCACAAAAAACAAAAAGAGCCGGGAGACGCAATGCGCTCCCGGCTCTTTTTTCTTGGCGCGCTTACGCGCCGACGATCTTCAACTTCGGCGTCTCCAGCGACGTTGGTGAAGACTGCAGTAACCGGAGCTTGTTGCTTCCGTTCAGCGCGGCCACCTTGTAGCACTCGGCCAGAGTCGGGTAGTTGAATACGTTGTTGATGAAGTAGTCCACGGTGCCCTTGAGCGCCATGACGGCCTGGCCGATGTGGATCAGCTCGGTCGCGCCGGTGCCGATGGCGTGGACGCCAAGGATTTGCCGGGTCTGCTCGTGGATCAGCAGCTTGAGCATGCCGCCTTCGTCGCCGAGCAGCTGGCCGCGGGCGATCTCGCGGTACTGCGCGACGCCGGCTTCGTAGGGGATGCCTTCGTCGGTCAGGGCCGCTTCGGTCTTACCGACCATCGAGATCTCCGGAATGGAGTAAATACCCACCGGGAACAGCTCGGGGATGGAGCACGTCGGCTCGCCGTAAGCGTGGCAGCTGGCGAGACGGCCTTGCTCCATGCTGGTGCTGGCCAGGGCCGGGAAGCCGATCACGTCGCCGACGGCGTAGATGTGCGGGATCTCCGTCTGATAGTGCTCGTTGACTTTGAGGCGTCCGCGCGAGTCGGGGGTGAGGCCGACTTTGTCCAGGTCCATCTTGGCGGTTGCGCCCTGCCGGCCGATACAGTACAGGAGCGAGTCGGCGCGGATATGCTTGCCGCTCTGCATCGTCGCCTGAACGAGACCGTCGGGAAGGACGCGAATGTCGTCCACACGCTCGTTGAGGCGAAGGGTGACGCCCATGGCGCGCATGCGGTACTGAAGGGCTTCGATGATCTCGGAATCAGCGAACTCCAGCAGCATCGGGCGCGCTTCCACCAGGACGACGCGAATGCCGAGCGCGGCCATCATACACGCGTACTCGGTGCCGATGACGCCGCCGCCGACGATGATGATGCTCTTGGGAAGCGCGGGCAGGCGCAGGAAGCTGTCGCTGTCCAGAACGCGCTCGTTATCGAAGGTGATCGTGCTGGGGCGCGCCGGCGTGGTGCCGCTGGCGATGACAATATGGTCCGCCTCGATCGTCTCGCAGGCGCTGGGCCGGACGACATCGATTGTGTGCTGATCCTTGAAATGCGCCTCGCCCCAGATCATCTCGACGCCGTTGCGCTGCATGTGCTCGCGAATGACATCGATCTCGGTCCGAATCACTTGATGACATCGGAAGATCAAGTCGTCCAGTGTAATGTCGCTCTTATTGACTGGATTGTGATTGTTGAGAGTGCTTTGATGGATTCCGGTGAGCTGCAAAACAGACTCGCGCAGCGCCTTGCTGGGAATCGTGCCCGTATGGATGCAGGCGCCGCCGATGATGTTGTTTTTCTCGATGAGGATAACGCTCTTGCCGAGCTTCGCAGCCTGGATCGCCGCCTTCTGGCCGGCCGGGCCGCTGCCGATCACCACCATGTTGACATGCTTCATAGACAAAATTCCTTGTGCTGACGCCTGAGGCGCGCGGATGGGCGCCCCGTATCTTTGGCTGTTTTTATTTTCGGCGCGTCACGGCCAAAAAGAGAGGTCGGAATCCATAAGTGCGCCGGGGCAGTCAAACATCCGGCGGCCACAGTGGGCCTCAGCCGTCATCGGCTACAATCAGTTTACCTTTCCGCTGGGGGAAATCAATATCCTTCTTCTTTGTCCACGACATTTATCAGCGCCTCTCCCGCGAGATACCGCCGCAGGTTTTCCAGAAAGATCCTGTCCGCGCGCTCGTCGTATTCGGGATGCGCGCCGCTGTAGTGGGGCGTGATGAAGACGTTGGGAGTGGTCCAGAGCGGATGTCCCTCGGGCAGGGGTTCGGGATCGGTGACATCCAGCAGCGCCGCGCCCAGTTTTCCGCTGTTCAGGGCGGCGAGCATCGCGTCGGTCTCGATGGTCGCTCCCCGGCCGGTATTGATGAGAATGGCGCCGTGTTTCATTGTCTCGAACTCTTCGGGGCCGAGAAAGCCGCGTGTTTTTTCCGTCTGGGGCAGGGTGTTCATGATGACGTCGCACGCGGCGAGAAATTCGTGCTTCTGATCTATCGTGTACATGTGATCGACATACTCGTGGGGCTCGCCGCTGCGCCGCAGGCCGGCGACGCGCATGCCGAACGCCTTCCCGACTTTGGCGCTCTGCCCGCCGATCGCGCCGACGCCCAGCACGCCCAGCGTTTTGCCCGCCAGCAGAGTGACTCGATCGCCAAGCCCGTCGCCGCTCCATACCCCGGTCTTCTGGCGATCCCACGCCGCGCCCAGCCGCCGTGTGATCGTCAGGAGCATGCCGAACATATGCTCCGTGATCGGTTCGGCGTGGATGCCTTTGGCGTTGGTGAGGATGAGGTCCCGCGCCCGGATTTCGGGAGTGATCAAGCCGTTGACGCCGGCCGACGCGAGCTGCAGCCAGCGTAGATTTTTCGCCTGCGCGATCTGGTCCCGGCTCAGCCATCCATAGGCGGCGTCGATGGCGGGCAGCAGATTCGGGGCTTCCTCGATCTGCCGCGCCGAGACGATTTTGAGAGCAGGGGATAGACTCTGCGCCCGCGAAATCAGATTTGTATCCTTGCTTCCGATCAAAAGTGTACTTATTTCGCTCATTGCTGTCGAGTTGCTCCTCATGACGTCCTGCCGTGACCGGCCGCAATCATTATCCCTAATCTTTGCTTGTTGAAACCATTTCCCGGTAAATTCCCTTGACAGATCCCCCTGTGTTTCATATAATATAAAAAAGAGTAGGGTTCGTCACCGCCCGGCGACCCGCCGCTCCGCTTCCCGCCCATTTTCCTGCTTGACTAAGGAGTCGTTTTCAACATGTACTCTCGCTATCAGAGGCGCTCTCGCGTCCGACGGTCCGGGGCCGCCTATGGCGCGGCCCTGACCGCCATTCTTGCTGTCGCGGGCGCGCATGCGGCCGGGGCGCAGACCGCCGTTTCCCTAGAGGCGATCAAGGCAAAGTTCGCCGCGCAGCCTCGCGTGCAGATTCAGCATAACAGCATCGCCCCCGGCGTGGCTTCTCTGCTGCGGCAGTCTCGTTTTCTCGGTCGTCAGGATGGGCAGACACCGGTCAGCATCGCCATTTCCCTGCCGCTGCGCAACCGCGCCGCGCTGGACGAATATGTGCGCCGCATCGCGGATCCGAAGGACGCGCTTTACGGTCACGGGCTGACGACGAAGCAATTCGCCGACTTGTACGCTCCCGCTCAGGAAGACTTCGACACCGTTCTTCAGTATGCGAAGGCGTCGGGCCTGTCCGTGGTGGAAGCCTCCCCGACACGGTCGCTCGTCGTTCTGAGCGGTGAAAGCCGCAACGTGGAATCGGCCTTCGGCGTCAAGCTGAGCCGGTATCTGCTGCCCAGCGGGTATGTCGTGCATGCGAATGACGTCGCGCCGACCGTTCCTCAAAGCATCTCCAGCCGCATTATCGGCGTCACCGGTCTGAACAGTATTCCCGCGACCAGCTATCACAAGCATATCGTTCCGAAATACGTCTCGGACATCCAGTCGTTCTTAAGCGGCAATGTCGCCGGCACGGGACCCGCCGGCGGGTTGGCTCCGAGCGATATCGTGACGGCTTATAATCTGACGAGCCTGACATACAAAGGCGAGGGCCAAACCGTCGCGCTTTATGAGCTCGACGGCTACGATCCCAAGGACATTACCACCTACACGACGCGTTTTGGATTGGGAGCATCCAATCTGACAAATGTGCTGGTCAACGGCTTCAGCGGCGTTCCTGGCGCGGACGGCGGCACTGGATACGTCGAAGTCGTTCTGGACATCGACATGGTTCTGGCGCTTGCTCCGAAGCTTCAGAACCTGTATGTTTATGAAGCGAAGAATAACGGCACCGACTCGCTCGCTCTCTATAAGCGCATTGCCGACGACAATGTGGCGAAAGTTGTGAGCACAAGCTGGGGACTGCCGGAAACAATTATTGACGATGCGACGCGTCTTTCGGAAGATCAGATCTTCACCCAGATGTCGGCGCAGCGCCAGTCGATCTTTGACGCTTCCGGCGACAGCGGCGCTTATGATGACGCCCCGATTGCCGCTCAGCTTGGAGTCGCCGCTACGGTCTGTGTGGACGATCCCGCATCTCAGCCGCACGTGACGGGCGTTGGCGGCACGACGCTGACCACGGTTTCGCCTGGCGGCGCTTACACTTCCGAAACTGTTTGGAAGGGCACGCTTGCGGGAGCTGCGGACAACGACGGAGGCAGCGGCGGCGGCAAGAGCGTCAAGTGGCCCAAGCCGGATTTCCAAAAGTCTCCCACTGCCGTCGGGGAGGACGCCGTCAATCGCGATGTCCCGGATGTCGCTCTGGACGCGGACGGCGCGACAGGTTATGATATCTATGTCGGCGCCTTCGCCAGCAGCACCAGCACCGGCTGGTTTACCGTGGGCGGCACCAGCGCCGCGGCGCCGCTCTGGGGAGCTTTCTTCTCGCTCGTGAACCAGCAGCGCTCCGGCAACGGCTTGAGCTTTATTGGCGAGGCTAACCCGCCGATCTATGCCGTAGCGCGAGACGCTACGAATTACGCGGCGGCCTTCCACGATGTCACGACCGGCGACAACCTCGTTTATAAAGCGAAGGTTGGGTACGATGACGCAACTGGCTGGGGATCGTTCAACGGGGCTCCGCTCCTGAACCTGCTGGCCCCAGTCAATACGGCGACTCTGGGCACGCTTTCGGGAACGGTGACAAACTCGAATCTGACCCCGATCGCGGGCGCAACGGTGCACATCGTGCGCTCGGACACCGGCGACCTGCAGGCGGATCTGAAGACCGATGCGAACGGCAAGTACACCAAGACCTTGTCCAGCGCCGTCGGTTACACGGTCACGGTCAGCGCTTCCGGATATGCGGGCGTGACCGATACCGGTATCGTCATCCTGCCGGGCGCGACGACGATCCACGATTTCATTCTGACGACTGGGCACGTTTATCCGAGCGGCCTGCAAATGATCTCGTCGCCGTATGATTACACGAACGCCGCCGATTACCCGACGCTGATGGGCCTGGCCACACCGCTGACCCGCGAGCAGCGTCTGTATTCGTACCAGCCTTCGGAACTGCAATACGTCGCCTATCCGACTTACCCCGCCGACACGCTCCATCCGGGGCAAGGCTACTGGGTCAAGCTGGACAGCACAAACTACACGCACTTCCAGGGAACTCCGGTCGTGACGACGCAAGTCTTCCGAACGGTGCTTCAGCAGGGCTGGAACCAGATCGGCAACCCGTTCCTGGAAGATACCGCGCTTGGTTCGATCGAAGTCGACGACACGAAGGGCAACGTCCTGAGCAGCACGCTCGCGGCGAGCGCCATCGTCAAACTGCCCTGGGTTTACCATCAGGACACGAACGGCTACACGCAGCTGACGGCCTCGGATTCTCTGGCGACCTGGCAAGGCTACTGGATCTACTCCGCCAGCCCGACGGTTCTGGTGATCACACCTCCCGGAGGACTGCCGCCGAGCCCGCCGCCGACGCAGCCGAAGACCTCGGTTCACTAGCGGATGGATCGTCCCGGCGAACCTCGCCGGGACGGCGGAAAAGCGCGTAAGACAACGAAGAAGAGCCGTGGGGAGCACCCACGGCTCTTCTTCGTTGTGAATGGCCGCCACGAGGGGCAAGGTTGCAATCGGGGGCGCCGTTATGATATACTGTGGGGCGAAGGCGCGCGGTTTGGGGTTGAGCAATGCACGGCTGGCAGCACAAATGGACGACGGCGGATCTGCTGGGATTCGTCCATGCGGGCGTCGATATCTTGGTGGTCGCTTATTTGATCTACCACCTGATCATGCTCGCCAAAGGTACGCGCGCATGGCAGATCATCTCCGGTCTTCTGATCTTCGTTCTGATCCTCTGGTTCTCTGATTGGGCGCATCTGACGGCGCTGAACTGGCTGCTCAAGCAGATGTTCCTGCTCGGACCCGTCGCGATCGTCATCCTCTTTTACCCGGAGCTGCGTCACGCCTTGGAGGAAGTCGGGCGTGTCGGCTTTTGGGGCAAAAACTTCGTCGGCCTGGAAAAAGAAGACGTTTTTGTGATGGTGGCGGAGCTTGTCCGCGCCGCCAGCTTCCTCTCCGACAAGAAAATCGGCGCCCTGGTCGTGCTGGAGCGGGAGACGGGCTTGACCGAGATCATCGGCACCGGCACCATGCTCAACGCCGCGATCAGCGCCGAACTGCTGGAAACGATCTTCTATCCGGGATGCCCTCTTCATGACGGCGCCGCGATCGTGCGCCGGGATCGCATCGTCGCGGCCGGCTGCACGCTCCCGCTGTCGGACAACCGCGATATCGGCGCGATGGTCCACACCCGGCACAAGGCCGCGCTGGGAATGTCGGAGCAGAGCGACGCGCTGGTGCTGGTCGTCTCCGAGGAGAGCGGCATCATCTCCGTGGCGTTTGAAGGCAAAATGGTTCGGGGCCTGCGCGATGAAGCGCTGCGCGACCGATTGATGCAGGGCGTGATGGGCCGCGAGCGTCCCGTCTCGCGCCGCCGCCGCGCCAAGGCGCAGGCTGCGGTGAAGGCGACTGTCAGCCCGTTTACGAATCTTGCGCCGTTTTTGACCGCCTCGCGCGGCGCGCAGAAACAATCGGCGCCGGCGCCTCCCGCCGGAAGCGATGGGCCGGGAACGTCCCCGCCCGCGTAGGCGCTGGTCGTCGCGCGTTGTCTTTCTCAGAGTCTAGGAACGATCATGCTCGCCCGTTTGCGCGATAATCTGTCTTATAAAGTGCTGGCGCTTTTGTGCGCCTGCGCGCTACGCTGGTATGTGGACGCGCAGCAGAATCCCGTGAAGACGCGCACTGTCACCCCAACGGTCGTCACTCGGAATTTGCCGGATGGAATGCTGGTCACCGACCAATCCGCGACGACGGTGACCGTGACGCTGGAGGGATCGCTGGAGGATCTGAGCCGCGTGCCGGACAGCAGCGTGATCGCCGTCGCGGACCTCAGCAACGTGCACACCGGCAAGCAATCCTCCGTGCCGGTCGAAGCGAAGCTCACGCCCGGCGTGTCCAGCGCGGTGACGATCAGCGACACCGAGCCCCATATGATCATGCTGACGCTGCAGCCCAAGCGCAAGCGGCGAATGGGGATCCGGGTGGATCCGAGCGGCGCTCCGCCGGAAGGGTATGTCTTCCGCAAGCCCGATGTGGCCCCGATCGAGGCGACGGTGATTGGCGGCGAGGACGCCGTCAACCGTGTTTCCCGTCTGGTCGTTCGCCCCGAAGTCACCGGCGCCAGCGGCATGGTAGAGGACGACTACCAGGTCCGCGCGCTCGACGATCAGGGGCGCGTCGTGGACAACGTGACACTGGCGCCGCCGACGGCGCATGTCCGTTTGGGAATTGTCGAGGCGACCGCGAACAAGGATCTGCTCGTGAGCCCGGATGTTTCCGGCGCGCCGGCGCCCGGATTTAAAATCGCCGATGTCCAGGTCAACCCTACGCGGGTGACGTTTACGGGCCGTGTCGACACGCTGGCGCGCGTGGGCGTGATCGCCACCGCGCCGATCAATATCAATGGGGCTTCGCAGGATGTCGTCCAGACCGTGCCGCTTGCGTCCCTGCGCACGCTCTCGCCCGTCTCCGCCGCTCAGGTCACGGTGACGGTCCATATCGTTCCCGCATTTTCGCCTCCCGCGGCCGCGCCTCTCACACAGCCGTAGGTCAGCCGCCGGACACTCGTTTTAATCGTTTTATTTTCAGGAGTAATCGTTCCCGCTATGTCAGAAAAGTTGTTTGGTACGGATGGTGTGCGCGGCGTCGCCAACACGGAGCTCACTCCGTCTCTCGCCTTTGCGCTGGGGGCGGCCGCCGCCCGCGTTCTCGGCCGCAGTCATACCCCGAAATTCGTGATCGGCCGCGATACCCGCATCTCCGGCACATTGCTGGAAGCCGGAATCACCGCTGGGCTCTGCTCCATGGGCGCCACCGTGGTCAGTCCGGGCGTGGTCCCTACGCCGGCGGTCGCCAATATCGCGCGCACGGCGGGGTTCGACGCCGGCGTTGTAATCTCGGCCTCGCACAACCCCTATCAAGACAACGGCATCAAATTCTTCGGCGCCGACGGCTACAAGCTGGATGACGCGATCGAGGCGGAGATCGAAGCGCTTGTGCCGCAGGCGCTGACGCTGCCGCGCCCGAGCGGCGCCCTGGTCGGCGTCGCATGCCGCGATCCACACTTGCGCGATATCTACGCCGAGCACATGGAAGAAACCATGAACGGCCTGCGGCTGGACGGCATCAAGATCGTGATTGACGCCGCGAACGGCGCGAACCACGAGATCGGCCCGCGCGTCGCCACGGACCTGGGCGCCAGCGTGATCGCGCTGCACTGCGCTCCGAACGGGATCAATATCAACGCCGGCTGCGGCTCGCTGCATCCCGGTGAGATGCGCGCGAACGTGATCGAGCATGGCGCGCAGATCGGCATTGCGTTCGACGGGGACGCCGACCGCGTGATCCTCGCCGACGAGCAGGGCCGCCTGGTGGACGGCGACCGCGTGATGATGATCGTCGGCCGCCACCTCGCGAAGCGCGGCCAGTTGGCCCGCAACACGGTGGTCGGCACGATCATGAGCAACATGGGCCTGGAAGTGGCGCTGCGCGAAGGCGGCGTCACCCTGCTGCGCACCGCCGTCGGCGACCGATACGTCTGCGAGGAGATGCGGCGCGAAGGCTACATCCTCGGCGGCGAGAAATCCGGCCACCTGATCTTCGGCCACCTGACCACCACCGGCGACGGCTTGCTTACCGCCCTGCAAGTCCTCAAAGTCATGTGCGAAACCGGCCAGCCGCTCTCCGCGCTCGCCGACCAGATGTCCGAGTACCCCCAGACCCTCCTCGGTGTCCGCGTCACCGACCGCACCGCCTGGCAGAGCGACGACGAGATCCAGCGCGCGATCGCGCAAACCGAGGAAAAGCTCACCGGTCGCGGCCGCCTCAACGTCCGCGCCTCCGGCACCGAGAAGCTCATTCGAATCATGGCCGAAGGCCCCGATCAATCCGAGATCGAAGAACTCGCGGGCGAACTCGCAAGCCTGGTTAAGAAGAAATATGGCGTCGCGGAGTAAGCTTTCCCAGCGCGCCAGAAGACAGACGACCGCTCGGCATTCCGCCGAGCGGTCGTTTTTTCGTGAAATGATTATTTCTCAATCGTAGTTTCTGAAAATTTCAGAAACTACGATTGAGAAATTTTGTATAATCAGAAAAGTGGTGAAAATTAATTTCAAAAACCGTTGACAAGCGACACACGGTCTGTTATACTTTTTGCGATGGGGATGCACTTACCAAACCCAATGATCGCCTTTTGATTAGTTGTATTTACTATTAATGCGATTTATAACAATGTTGTTTTTCGATCGCTTCGGATACGGAAAGAGATGATGAGCAAATCGTCCGTGTGTTCTTTTGCGCTTTTTGCCATATTTTTATTGACGCCTTCGGTTTATGCCGTCGGGCCAGCCAGTATGACCCGCGATTCGGCGGCTTTCGACTTCGGCCCCGCAGGCGTCGCGGCGGTGGTCAATGGGGAAACGATCACCGTCGCCGAGCTTCGGGAGCGGACAGCTCCCACCGCCGCCGCGAGTACGCTGCAAGGGATGATTGAGGAGACGCTGATCGATCAGGCGGCGCGCGCCAGGAATATCGTCGTGACGGACGATGAAGTGAACTCGAAGACGCGCGAATTGGAAAAGTCGCTTGGCGGCGTATCGCTGGCGGATACGCTGAAGCAGCACGACATGAGCGTGGAGTTATTTCGCGACGGCGTTCGCCGGCAGATCGCGCTGGAAAAATTCATCACCGCGCCCATCAAGCCCGCATTGCATATGCGGCATGTGTGGCATGTGACTTTCGGTATGCTCGTCATGGATCCCAAGACCGGGAAGCTGAAAGCTCGAACGGCGGAGCAGGCGAGGAAATTGGTTCAGGCCGCTCGTGAGAAGCTCAAATCCGGCGCAAAATTTGAGGATGTCGCGAGACGCTGCGCCGATTACGCGGCGACCAAACAGAATGGCGGCGATCTTGGAATTCTTACCGAGGGAGGACGATACTACGCGAATCTCTTTCCTCCCGCCAAAACGCTCCATCGCGGCGAATATACCCGTCAGGATATCAAATCGCTCGCGGGTTACGAGCTGATCTATGTCTCCAGCACCGCCGAGGACCATCCGGCAAGCGAGGACGCCGCATATGCGCAGGCGGCGCGGGATGATCGGGAGGAGCAGCAAGGCGCTGCGTCCGCCGCCATCCTGAAGACGTTAAGGCTAAATGCAAGAATTGCGATTTATTATCAGCCGGCGGGTTTATCGCCGGTCGCGGCTCCCGAAGCGGCCGCCGTGGTGAACGGCCAGGCCATCACGGTGGACGCCGTCAAAGAACGCGCGCTGAAGACGGCGGGGCCGACGATGCTGAGCCATATGATCGAGTCCAAGCTGATCGATCAGGAAGTCCGAACAAAGCAAATCTCCGTGACGCAGGCGGAAATCGATCGAAAAGAGAGCGAGATCATGGCGCGCTCGGGGTACCCCGCCGTGAACGACTTTCTTGTGCACGAGAACCTGACTCCGCAGCAATTCGACAGCGACATCGGCGATCAGATTAAGGCTGAGAGGCTGGTCGATATTCCCGTGAAGCCGGCGACGCATTTGCGCCACGTTTTTCATCTCGCCATCGCCACGAAAGAGGCGGGGCCGCTCGCGGGAAACGCGATTCCCGCCCTGCCCGGCGCGCCTCCGCTTCCCACAAAAGAAGAGGCGCTCACGAAGCTCAAAATGATCCGGGAGCGCCTGCAAGGGGGAGCGAAGTTCGAGGACATGGCGAAAGAGTATTCCAGCGACATTTTCAGCCGGCGCAATGGGGGCGATCTGGGGATCCTGCACGATGACTCGAAAGTCAATCGCGAGATCGTGCAAGTCGCTCTCGGAATGAAGAAAGGCGATTACTGCGCTCCTTTCAAATCGTTCTTCGGTTATGAGCTGGTGTATGTCGCCAGCACCGATGAGGACCATCCCGCCACTGAAGAAGAGCTTTACCGGGAAGCGCGCGACGCCTATCGGGATTCTCAAATCGATGCGCCCATCGCGCAAGTGCTGCGGTCGTTGGAGCAGAAGGCCCAAGTCTCGATTTACTTCCATCCATGATGACTTCAGCGCGAGTCGAGAAAGGAGGCGCTTGAAGAGACTATTTCTCTCATTGCAATACAGATAGATCGCTCAACGTTCGGAAATCACTCTGTCACAAAGAAGGACACACAAAATGCACTTGAAATTCGTCGCTATCGCCGCAGCCGGCATCGCGCTTGCCGTACCCGCCGGCGCCTGTCCGACTTCCAATGGGAACACTTTGAGCTGCGGCTCCTATACGATCTCCGGATACCACAACGCTAAGAACAGCGCGCTGAACGCCGGCGCCAGCTCCACGGAGCTTGCGATCGGAATGCTGGAAACGGACTCCATGAGTTCTAACTACACTTATGGCGACGGCAAGAGCGGCGATTCCGCGAACTTCGGATTCATGAAGAACAACTGGTATATGTACCGGGTCTCCTGCTCGCAATTCGCCGGTCAGGGATCGGCGCAGTGGAACAACGGCGCGAGCGCGAACAACAACTATGGGAACGCTGTCAATTACTGCAACCAGTGCATCAACCACTTTGGCTGGACGTCCTTCTGGGAAGTCCAGCGCGGCGGGCAGGGCCGCATCGGTAACTGGAATGCGGACACCGACGAATATTACCAGGCGGTCAACTGGATCCAGCAGCAGATCTCCAATAACAACTCCTGGCATGACGATGTGCGCTACTGGGTGAGCGTCCCGGCTATCTAGTCTGGCGCCTCATGGCGTTTCGTCCGTCGAACCACGCCGTTCGACGAACGAAACGCCTTTTGGGTCCAACGCTCTTTGCTTCGTGATGTTTTGGGTATTCGATCCGCCATGAAACGCTCTCTCTTATCCATCGCCTTTCTCTCGCTGTTCTTGTTTGGCTCCCGCGCTTCCGCCGATCTTACGGGCGTTCCCGCAGGCGCTGTCGCGGCGACATTGAGCCTGCCCGGCGAAGATGTGGACGACGCCAGCGGCGCGCCGTCGATCCCCGGCCCGCTCACGGTCCGAGGCGAGCAGACAAAGCCCAACGTTCCAAATGTGGCCTTTTACGATTTCGGCGTTTTTGGCATGCCGTCCACGGAGCCGATCCAGCACGATTTCATCGTCCATAACGGCGGCAAGACGACGCTGATTATCGATCGGGCGGAACCTGGCTGTGAATGCACGACGGCGTCCCTGGGCGGCGGGGCGGCCGGACCGCGCTTTTTGGCCCCGAACCAGGATCTGATAATCCATGTGACGATCGATTCGAAGCAGCTGTATGTCGGTAAGATCAACAAAATCATCTGGATTTACTTCAGCGGGCAGTCCTCACCCGCATATACCCTGCATGTCGTGGGGCGCACGATCCCGACCGCCGTCTTCACGCCTCGGATGCTGGAGTTCGGCGCCGCGCATGCGGGGCAGCTCCTCGCGCGAACGCTTACCGTGAGCGCGGACACCACGGCGTACGGCGACCACCCGCCGGATCCTTACAGTATCCATGGCGCCGTGACGATCGTTCGCGACGCCGCCCAAGCGACCGTCGCCGGCGCGCAGCGGATTCGCACGTACCGGGTGCTGCTCTCCAAGAACGCAAAGCAGGGTTTTTTGAGCGAGGTGATCGCCATGCCGATGGCCGGCGGCGCGCATCAGCCCGGCCCAAGCATCCTGGTCTCCGGCGTGGTGCTCGCGGATGCCCCGCACGGGCCGCCGCCAAAAGCAAAACGCCGATAAATGGAGCCGCCGGCCGAGCGCTTTGAAGCATTTTCCACATGCCCCCGTCTTATCTCATATAAGAAGATGGCGGGTGATTGTCTGTGGAGCGTGTGTCATGTGGGTCGTTTACGCAATCCTCTGCGCCGGGGCGCTGGTTCTGGTCGTGGCGGCGAAAAAAGAAGTCAAGCGTTCGGTGCGCAAGCTGAGCGAATGTCCGTGTCCCTCGTGTGGAGTCGCCTATGGCTACTGGACCGCCGCGCAGGCGCGCGAGCGGCACATCGCGCAGTGCGAAGAGATCCAGCGTGGGCGTCCGGGATACAGGATCAACTTTGTGCGCGAGTGGGAAGTGGAGTGCCTGGCCTGCGGCGCGCTTGGGTACTATGGCTTTGAAAACAATCGCCTGCGCGGCAGCCAGGAGTTGATCCGCGGAGAATAGATCTCCCTCACGTTCCGTTTTGCGTGAAGGGGCAATTTGTGTGAAGGGCCAGGCGTCAGTGACGCCTGGCCCTTAGGCTTACGCCCCGAGAATGCAACCGATTGCATTCTCGGGGCGTTTGTCGTATAATGGTCGGAGTTGAAATATTTCAATGTCGAATGAGGGCCTTATGAGAAAAACTTCGGCTGTGTGGCTTTTGTCCGTGGCTGTCTCGCTGTGCGCGACCGCATCGCCGGCGCAGAACCCCGCCGCGCCTCTTTACAAACAGCGCAATGCGCCGCTCGAGCGGCGCATTCAAGACCTGCTGGGTCGCATGACGGTCGAGGAGAAAGCGCGCCAGCTCGATATGTATCCTGGGACGGATATTGTCGATAAGATCTCCGAGACCCATGCGCTGCCGGGCGCGCACGCCGATCCCCAGAAAATGACGAAGGCGCTGGGCGCGGTCGGGGTGGGGAGTATCCACGATCTGTATCCGGACGCCGCACTTTACAATGAAATCCAGCGCTGGGTGATTGGGCGCAGCCGTCTGGGGATCCCGGCGCTGTTTATTGAAGAGGGACTGCACGGCTTCGCCAATTCTTATCAGGATGGAACGCTGTATCCACAGAGCATCAATCTGGCGGCGACCTGGAATCCGGATCTGGCGCGCCGGACCGCGGGCGGCATCGCGGCCGAGGCTCGTTCTTCGGGAGTGGACATGCTGCTGGGGCCGGTGCTGGATGTCGCGCGCGAGCCACGCTGGGGCCGTGTGGAGGAGGATTTCGGCGAGGACCCGTATCTGACCGGCGAGATGGGCGCGGCGTATGTGCGCGGCATGCAGGGGGATTCCCTCGATACCGACCACACCGTCATCTCGGAGCCCAAGCACTTTGTCGGACACGGCTCGCCTGAAGGCGGGCTGAACACAGCCCCGGTGCACGCCGGAGAGCGTGAAATCCGCACGACGATGCTGCGGTCGTTCGAGCCCGCGATCCGCCGGTCGCACGCGATGGCCGTCATGGCCGCGTATCATGAGATCGACGGCGTTCCCTGTCCCGCGAACTCCTGGCTCTTGACGACGGTCTTGCGGAAAGAGTGGGGATTTCAGGGATTCGTGCTGGCGGACCTGGGCGCGATCCGTTATCTTTACGATGTCCATCATGTCGCCGCGACTCCTGGCGACGCCGTGCGTCTGGCGTTGACTTCGGGGCTGGACATGCAGTTCTACGATTTCGACCATGCGACGTTCCAGAACGCGATCATCAGCGGCGTCCACACCGGGACGCTGTCGCCCAAAGTTCTGGATCAGGCCGTTTCACGCGTGCTGCGCGTTAAGTTTGCGCTGGGATTGTTCGACCGTCCCTACGTGGACACCGCGCTGTCCGCCAGGGCAATGCGAAGCCCGGCGAACCTCGCCGCGACCCTGCAATCGTCCCGGCAATCCCTGTGCCTGCTGAAGAACGAGCATGCTTTGCTGCCCCTGGCGAAGACGCTGAAAAAGATCGCGGTGATCGGCCCCAACGCCGACACGGGGCAGACGGGCGACTACACGCCGCCGCTGAAGAACGTTCCGGTCGTCACGGTGCTGAGCGGCGTCAAAAGCCTGGTTTCGTCGAATACCGAAGTGGTCTACGACGACGGCGCCAGCATCGACGCGGCCGTTGCGAAGGCGCGCGGAGCGGACGCGGTGATTCTGTGCCTGGGCGAGCGGCAGGGAATTTCGGGAGAGGGGTTCGACCGGAGCAGTTTGGATCTTCCAGGACGTCAGGAAGAACTGCTGGAAGCGGTCGCGGCCGTGGGCGCGCCCACGGTGCTGGTGCTGCAAAACGGGCGCCCGCTGGCGCTTCCCTGGGCGGCGGCGCACGTTCCGGCGATTCTGGAGGCGTGGTATCCCGGCGAACGCGGTGGGCAAGCCGTCGCGGAAACGCTGTTCGGCGACAATAATCCGGCGGGACGTCTGCCCATTTCCTTCCCAAGGAGTATTGGCGCGCTGCCGGATTTCTACAACTATGACCGTTCGAAGACACATCCCTACATTGATGGCGATACAGGCTCGCTCTTTCCGTTTGGACATGGCCTGAGCTACACATCGTTCCAATATCAGGGCCTGACGGCTGTCGCCTCGGTGCCCGGCAAAGCCGTGGATGTCACGGTCTCGGTCAACGTCACGAACACCGGCGGCCGGGCCGGCGACGAGGTCGTGCAGCTCTACCTAAAACCGAACACCAGCAGCGTCGAAACTCCGGAGCGCGCCCTGAAAGGCTTCCGCCGCATCACATTGAAGCCCGGAGAGACGCGCAAAGTGACGTTCCATCTCACGGACTACGAACTCGAAGTGTGGAATATGCAGGGGAAATGGGCCGTGGAGCCAGGCGACTACACAGTCACCGTCGGCGGCTCGTCGCGCGGCGGCGAGACAACCCAGTTCTCACTCCGCACGCCCATCAGTCCGGGGCAAGGGGGGATCTTGACGCTGGCGCCGCGCCAATCCACGATGTTCGGTCCGAATATCCGTTTGACGGAGGAAGTCGGACGAGAATTTGTTGGGTATTGGGATAATCCGACCGCCGGAGTCTCCTGGGTTATACGCATCCCCTCCGCCGGCCATTATCGAGTCGGCTTGGACTACAGCACGCAAGCTTGGCCTACGGCGTTCGACATCGTCGCCGCCGGCAAAACACTCCGCAGCGGCCCGGTAAAAACCTCCGGCTGGATGGACTACAAGCACATCGATCTGGGACCCATTTCGTTCCCGGCGGCAGGCGTCTATTCCCTAGCGATCCGCGCACACGATCCCAACAATTGGAAGGGAATGAACGTCGGCGTCGTGACGCTCACGTCCATGAGATAGGTCCCGGTCGCATATCAAACTTTTCCTTTTGAAGCAACATCGAACCTTTTCCATCTTTACAAACGTACAAGGTGGGACTTTCTTTTCGATGGAGCGTACCTAATGTTGATTTTCTATGGAGTTCTTATCGCCGTATTGGCACTGCTGTCCGGAGCGGCGAAAGTAGATATCATTCGGTCAATATTGAAACTCAGCCTCCTCCATTGCCCGGTATGTGAAAATGCCTATGGCCGCGCTGCGGCTTTAAGCGCAAGGAAGAAGTACATTGCCCAGTGCGATGCGGCTCAGCGTTCGAATCCGGAATGCATGATCAATTTTACTCGCGAATGGGAAGTGCGATGTCCTGTCTGCGCGAGTACCGGCTACTATGGCTTCGAAACCAACGTATTGACCGTTCAGCCGCTCTTAGGCCCACTGGGAGAGTAGATTTTATGGAGCGACGATGACTACCTCGTATTCAATTACAGCAAAGCAGAATATGCGGGAAAGAACGATATTCGTCTCGAGCGAGAGAGTTAATGAGGAACACGTCGCGCTTCTCATCCATCGATTACGGAGTGAAGACTTTCACGTTATGCATTCTCCCCGTAATCCGTTGGATGGCAAGGATCCACGCTGGGCCGATTGGTATAACTGGGATGACTTGGATGCTTCCAGATTGGAAATTGAAATTGGCCAAGCGGATATGTTCATTGTTGGCGTTACGGCCGGATGGGATAGCTCGACCTGGATGATGATGGAGTTGAGCGCTGCCGTGAAGCGACGAGAGTGTGGAGAGCTTCACGAGTTGCTATATTACACTCCCATAATGGACACTCCCACCATTCCCATGGCGAGACGATACTTAACGGATCGGCTTCCTGATGATGTTGACGCGGCGCTAGAAGCGGTTCAAAGTCGTTTCGCAAAGATTGATTTTATGCTTTAGGCGCAAACGCGGTTAGGGCAATGTGTCCTTGACCGCCGCGATCAGCAGAAATGTGGGCCGTCGGCGGTCGTCTTTCAGGCCAGGATTTTGGGCGATGTCTTCCGCCGTAACCGGGGCTTCGGAGAGCCTCGAAATCTGGAAGCCTTCGTCGATGAGCGTATTGAGATACGTGGCGAATGTTCGGTGGTATTTGACGACGTCGGGGGCGAGCCACTGGGTATGGCGTATGGTTTCCTGCTGGTAATCGTCTACCGGCCAGTGGAGGCGTTCGCCACTCGGACCGAGCGACCAGTTCTGGGTGGCGACTGCCGTGAAGGTCGGGTGCTCGACGGACAGCACGAACGCGCCGCCTACGGTGAGGCATTGGCGGACGGCGCGGCATACGAGGTCGAACCGTTCGACATAGTGAATCGCGAGGGAGCTGATCGCGACATCAAACGATTCGGCGGGGAAGTCGATATCTTCAATCGCGGCCTGGATGTATTGGATGGCGGGATCTTCGGTCATCTCGCGGGCGCGGGCGAGCATCTTTTCGGAGATGTCCACGCCGACGACGGACGCCGCCCCCTGCTGGCGAGCATACCGGCAATGCCAGCCGAAGCCGCAGCCAAGGTCCAGCACGCGTTGGCCTTGAAGATCGGGGAGCATGGCGCGAAACGCGCCCCACTCATGCGCGGCGTCCAGGCCGCCGACGGAGCGCGGCATCTGGCGATACTTGTCGAAGAAATCGGGATCGTCGTATTTGTTCTGTTTCATGGGACTGCCTCAAGAAATTGGCGGCTGCTGTAAGAGCCGCCAATCCTCTCTCGACATTACTACCCAAAATGCGAGAACGCTATTGCGCCAGCCATGTTTTGACGGGCGCTCCATGCCACCACGTCGGCGTGAAGTTCCAATCGGCAAGCAAATTCAGGCTGTTGGGATCGGATGAGGAGCCGCCGCCATAGAAGCACCACGCCGTCGCATTATAATTATGACTGTTCAGCCAACTGATCATGGAGTTGTCCCAGCCGACGCCATCGCTTTGACGGCCTCCGAACTCGCCGACATAGACGCAGAGCCCGGCGTTCGCCGCCACGGTCGCGTTGCCGTCCCAATTGGTCGATGAGAATGGGTAAATGTGGATGTCGTACATGATGTTCTGATTGGGATTGGACTGATTGGCGTACGGGCCAGGATCCCACAGGCGATCGCCGCTCGGCCCCCAATTGACGACTCCGGTGAGCGTGCCGGCATACCCGATGCCTCCGGCAACGATGACATTCCCCGCGCCGGTATTTCGGATCGTGTAAATCAAGCTTTCGACGCCGGGAGTATGATAGTTGAGATTGGTGCGCTGCCCGCTCGTGTTCATATCGTTCGTCACGCTGCCGCCGTCGCGCCATAGCGACCAGCTGATATCGTGGGGTTCATTGTAAACGCCGAAGAGCACCGCCGGATTGTTCTTGTAATGGCTGGCGATATCGTTCCAGGCCGTGCTGGTGTTATCGTCCGGCATATTGTGCTGACCGTTGTTCTTGCCCCACTGGCCTGCATCGCTCCAATGTAGATCGACGACCACATAGCGTCCCCATCCAGACACGGTGTTGACGACGCTGTCGATGGCGGCCCGATATGCGCCGGCGTTCGACCCGTATCCCATCCAGTAATCCTGATTGATCGGGAGACGCACCAGTTTCGCGCCCCAATTCAGCGCCGGCGTCACCGATGTGGAGACATGATCGCCCGTGGGCGAGTACTCATATCCCATAATGTCGACGCCTTTCAGGCGCACGCTCTGCCCGCTGCTGTTGACCAGATGATTGCCGGAGACCGTCAAATTGGAAGGCGCGGCCATACTCGCCCCAGCCGCTCCCAATAAGATCGCGAGGGATGCGCAGCCGTGAGTCCGCAGCTTGCGCAGAACGCCGATGTTCGAGTGATTTCGTTTCATGAATATCCTTGTTTTGTATTGCGATTGTATCTAAAGAACCAATTTCTGATTTGCGTGATTCCCCCTCTGACGACTATCATATCAGATGAAAGAAGATATGTCAATAGATTGATATACATTTGATATATATCAATAATATGCGGATAAAAGGTGCTGTTGCAACGCGACTATTTCGAGTCCGGGATCGTCTCCGCCAGTAAGACGTCGCTGCTGCGGACAATCAATTCCGAAAGCTCACCGTTTCGAAGGCCCGTGAGATGGATGATTTGAGCTTTGCCGGTCTCAACGCTGAGGGCGAGCGACTGCGTGATGCTGCGCATGTGGGCGGTGCTCACCACCATGCCTTCAATCTTAACGATCTCTTCGCTGGGCGGAAAGCGCAGCCATAATGTCAGCTTCATGGTGGGAAATGGTGTTTGCGGGGAAGGGATGAGTTGACGAACCGCATCCGGCGATGAGACGTTTTTGAGAGGCGGCTCATCGCCTTTGTACCGGACTTAGATGATGCTGGTTGCTCAGTGCGTCTTTGTCTTCGGTCGCCAGTTTCCCGCACCTGCGGGGCGATTGCCGTTGTTACTCCAGGTTGCCGGCGCCGGGCCGTTTGTCCAGGTGATATCGTTGGTCGCGGGGCCGGTCTTGCCGTGCTTCACGCTGCTGTTTGCGTGGGCGGCGCTGTGGTTGTTGACGCTGGCGCCGGAGGAGAGGGGCTTGAGCGTGGAGGTGTGCGTCGATTTTGTCGGTTTTTGACCGTAAGGACTCGTGGCGCTCGGGAATTTGTACAGAGTGGACGATGTCTGATTGGAGCTGCCGGGAGCGTGGTAGACGTCGGATGCATGACCGCTGGCGAACGCGGCGCCGGCGGCGAGGATAATTGCGGTGGAGAGAACAATCGTTTTCATGACGAGCCCCTTGTATTTCGTGCTGGACGCGGTTTTGCGCCAAACGGCTATTGGCGGAATAAAAGACGGTGGGTGCTTGGGATGCGGGATGGGGTCTCTTTCAGATGGGAAATGGTTGTTAGCCCTCTGAAAGAAGTGGGTCGGCTGGGTCTCGAACCCAGGACCCCATCATTAAAAGTGATGTGCTCTACCGCTGAGCTACCGACCCAAATGCATACGCCGTGGGGTGGCGTGCGGGGGAATTATACCCGCTGTCGGTGGGCAAATCAACCCTTTGGCAGCTTCCTTTGTGGCGAAAATCCGAAAAAGGGGCTTCGGCGTATTGCCGAAGCCCCTCATGGGCTATTTGTTTTTGACGGTGACGCCGGGCCAGTCGTCGGTGCGGAAGGGGACGGCTGGGAGGCCGGCTTTGTTGTAGAGATTGGTGACCGGGTTGTTCGCCCAGGCGTAGCGGACCGCAACGGGGCTGGCGACGCTGGGGGAGGAAAGGACGATCGTATCGCCATCGATTACGGCGTCGGCCCAGTACCACTTATGATCGTCGCCGGCGACCGCGAAGCCTTTGACGGCGGCGGTGGGGCTGGGATCGACCGTGGGAGTGAATGCGCCGGTGCGGGTGAGGTAGTCGCTGAGCGGGGTGACGGTGCTGACGGTCAGGCCGCCGCCGAGATGGTCGAAGCTCACGCGGACTTTGGATCCTTCGACTTTGTACGACTTGTACTCGGGGCCGCTGTATTCGACCTTCTGCCCGTACGTCTTGGCGAGCGCGGTCAGGGCAAGGCGGCGGCCGACATCCTGTTTGTCCTTGGGATGGATGTCGGGGCCGTCGCCGATGTCGATCGCAAGCGCTTCGCCGGAGTTCTTCACGTTCTTCGACGTCATTGTCTGCGCCTCGCGCAGCTCAGCCCAATTGCTGTCGCCGGGCTGATCGAGCACGGGGGTCCAGTTGGCGAGTTGCACGATGTAGAAGGGGAAGTCGCCTTCGCCCCACTGCTTGCGCCAGTCGCCGATCATTGTCGGCAGCAGCGCACGGTATTGATAGGCGCGGTCGGCGTTCGATTCGCCCTGATACCAGATGGCGCCCTTGACGCCGTAGGGGACGAGCGGCTGGACCATGCCGTTGTACAGGACCGTGACGACGTTTGGATTGCCGTCGCCGATGTTCTGCGGAACGGGCTTCGTCTGCGCGAGCGGCGCCGCGATTTTGTATTGCCATGGCCCGGCGAGCGAGACCGGATCGCCGCCGGGGATTTCCAGACGCAGTGCGTTGGTCCCGTCGTAAATGCCGCCGCCGCCGCCGGTATCCAGCACGCGGACGGTGATGACGTTCTTGCCGGCGCGCAGGGCCGATTTCGGGATCGTGTAAACCCGGCTCTGATCCCACCCTTCGGTTGCGCCCACTGGAACGCCGTTGACCCATGTCATATCGTTATCGTCCACTTTGCCAAGGCGCAGCGTCAGATCGTTGTTCTCGGCGCCGGCCGGCAGATCGATCTCCTTACGGAACCAGACAAGGCCGTCGAAGGCGGCCAGTTCCGGGACGCCCGCGCTTTCCCACGCCGTCGGCAGCGTCATCGTCTTCCAGTCCGAAGCGTCCAGAGAGGGATCTCCCCAATTTGCCTTCGTCCCCGGATCGTTGGCGGTATACCAATCTTTCCACTGCTGCGCGTAGCTGACGGTGTTGTTGACAGCGCTGCGCTTGACGCGCACGGCGTCCAGGCCGGGGTGGAAGTCGGCCAGTTTGTCCAGAGATTTCTCGCTGGTCCACGATTCCGCGATCGTTCCGCCCCACGATGTCTGGATCAGGCCGATCGGAATGTTGAGTTTCTGATTGAGCTCGCGGCCGAAGAAGTAGCCGACGGCGCTGAAGCCGCTCCACGTTCCCTGCCCGGCGATGGTCTCGGGCGTGACGGCGTCCCAATGTCCCGTCGTCAAATCCTGCGGAGTGAGCGCCGTCTTCTTCGCGGTGGTGAAGATTCGGATATTGGGATAGTTCGCGGCGGCGATCTCCGTCGCGGAGGCGGCGAGGTTGCCGACGCCGAACTCCATATTCGACTGTCCCGAGCAGATCCACACATCGCCGACGAGAATATCGTGCAGCGTCGTCGTGGTCGGACCGGCCACGGTCAAGTCATAGGGGCCGCCCGCCGTTAGCGCCGGCAGCCTGGCGATCCATTTGCCGTCCGCGCCCGCCGTGGCGCTGGCGCTCTTGCCGTTGATCGTGACCGTCACCTTCGTTCCCGGCGCCGCCCAGCCCCACACGGGATCCTGGCGGTCGCGCTGCAGGACCAGGTGATCGGTGAACACCGGCGATAGCAGCGGCTTGGCGTCCGGCGTCTGCGCCATGGCGCCGGTCAGAGGAAGAGCTGCGAGAACGAGCAGGCCGACGCCTCTCGGGGAGACTTTCATGGATATACCTCGTCGTTGTGTCATCGTGGAAATTGTTGCTGGATAAGCACGCAATACGACACGCGCCGCGTGGTTTCCTGCTGGGACGACGGAACTCTGGTCCTGGTAGATTCACCAGGGGCAAATCAGGTATAAATCGGCCGGACGGGCGCAGTCCGAAATCGCATTTTCCCAACCGAAGGAGCAGCCATCCATGACGGAGATTTATGTCAGCACCGATGTCGAGACAGATGGTCCGATCCCCGGCCCGAACTCGATGCTCAGTTTCGGATCGGCGGCTTACCTCGCCGATAAGACTCTGCTGAGTACGTTCGAAGCCAACCTGGAAACACTGCCCGCCGCTCAGGGCGATCCCAAGACGATGGCCTGGTGGGAAACGCAGCCCGAGGCGTGGGCGGCGTGCCGTGAAAATGTGGAAGCCCCGGAATCGGCGATGGCGCGCTATCTCGCGTGGCTCAAAGCGCTGCCGGGCCGCCCGGTTTTTGTCGCGTACCCCGCCGCCTTCGACTTTCTCTTTGTTTATTGGTACTTGATTCGCTTCGCCGGCGAAAGCCCGTTCTCGCATTCCGCGCTGGACATCAAGACCTACGCCATGGCGATGCTGGGGACGGATTATCGCGACTCGACCAAACGCCGCATGCCCAAGCGCTGGTTCGATCCCATCCCGCACACGCACCGCGCGCTGGACGATGCGATCGAGCAAGGCGCTTTGTTCTGCAATATGCTGAAGGAGCATCGCGGAGGCGGGAATGACGGCGACAAATAACAAACGCCGCGCGGCGCTCGTCACCGGCGCCGGGCGCGGAATCGGCCGCGCCATTGCGATCATGCTCGCCGAGGAAGGGTACGATGTCGCGCTCACGGCGCGCGGCGCGGACGAACTCTCGCAAACGGCGCACGAGTGCGAAGCCCACGGCGTGCGCGCCCTGGCGCTGCCGGCGGACATCACGGATCCCGCGCAGCTTGGGCGCGTAGTTGAGACCTGCGTCCGCGAGTTCCGCGGTTTGAACGTTTTAGTCAGCAACGCCGGCTCGTTTCACTGGGGCGCGGCGGACACAGCGGATCCCGACGATTGGGATCATTTGGTGGACCTCAATCTCAAAGCGTCCATGCGCGTCACTCGCCTCGCCCTCCCGCACCTCCTGGCGGCCGAAGACGGCGCCGCTGTGCTCTTCATCGCCTCCATGGCGGGCCGCGTCGCCTTCGGCATGAACGCGGCGTACGTCGCCTCCAAGCACGGTGTCGTCGGCTTCGCCGGCTCCGTCTTTAAAGACGTCCGCGAGCGCGGCGTCAAAGTCTGCGCGATCTGTCCCGGGCTCGTCGAGACATCGATCACCCACGATATCGGCGCGGACCACGCCAAGATGATCCAGCCCGAAGACATCGCCGAAGCCGCGCGTTACGTCCTGCGTTCTCCGTCCCGCGTCTGCCCCACGGAGATCCTGCTCCAGCCACAGCGCGCGCCGTGGGCGAAATAGAATTCGCAATCGGCAGGAGTCGCCCCGGAAATCTCGAATATAGGCGCGAAAAGCAAGCAAACATTTGAAAGCGAAGGTAACCTTTTTGCGCCCCAAAACTCTCATTCCCGCAATCCTGCTCCTCGCCTTCGCGGCGCCGCAGCACGCCTTCGCCAAAGCGCATCCTCATGCCGCTGCGAGTAAGCAATCGACGGATCCAAACTACAAGTATATCAAGGCCGCTTACGACTATCAGAACTTTGGCTATGTCTCTCGGGATTGCAACCGGATCTTTAGCTACACCACGCCGGATTTCGTCCAATATGGCGTGAATGGAGCCGTGCGCGACAAGGCAGCGTGCATTAAAGCGATGTATAACCTGCTGAGCTTCCTTTATCAATATGAGACGCAGCTGATTGCGGAGATAAAAAGTGATGATGGTGTCGATGTGTCGGATATAGTGACGCGAACGGTCACCATCGAAAAATTTGCAGTCAAGGATGGTGTCGCCGTTGTGATCGAAACCGGCCGGCTGCACGTCAATGCGCAAGGCGTTCGAGGAGATCAAGCGCGATCCACGGAATTCCATAAGATCGAAGGAGTTTACCGGGATGTGTGGGTGCGTGGTCCGCAAGGGTGGCTGCAGAAAAGCACAACGCAGCTGTATTAAGCCTGCCCAAGTCGGAAAAAGTGAAAACGGCGGTGGTTACAAAAATCCGTCACGTTTCACGGTTGGCGAGGGCGAGCGCGATGGCGGCGAGGGCGATTTGGGAGGCGGGGCTTTCGAGTTTGGCGCCGTGGCCGGCGAACCAGGATTTGCCTTCGCAGTGGGTGGGGAAGATCATGGCGTCGCGCGGGATGACGCCCAGGACGGCGAGGGCGTTTTCGGCGTCGGGGAGCACCGCGCCGACGGCGCCGAGGAACTGGGGCGACTGGACGCCGTAGCGCTTGGCGAGATAGCCGAACATCAGCGCGGCGAGCGGGGCTTCGATCTTGATGTCGTAGTCCCGGTGTGGGAAGAGATCGCAGATTAGGTGTGAGGCGACGCCGCTGAGAAGCGCGGGGAGAGGACGCCGGACGGAGCCGCCGATGGCGGCTCCGACGGCGGCGTGTATGCAGACCATCATGGATCGATTGCTATCTTTGGGAAAAGGTCCGGGTATGCCGGCCTAGCGGTCCATGCCGCACATCTGCTGGTAGAGCGTTCCGACGCGCGCGACGTATCGCTGCGTTTCGCGGTAGGGCGGAACGCCGTGGTATTTGCGCACCGCGCCCGGACCGGCGTTGTAGGCGGCCATGGTCAGGCGGAGCTGCTTGAGCGGAATGATGCCCGCGTTGGGCGGCGCGCCGCCGTACTGATCGAGGTGACCGCGCAGGATGCGCACGGCGGCCTGGATGTTCTGGATCGGGTCGTAAGCGTTGGTGACGCCCATGCCGCGCGCGGTGGACGGCATCAGCTGGCCGAGGCCCTGAGCGCCGGTGCGCGACGTGGAGTAGATATTGAAGCCCGATTCGGCGATGACCATCGCCATGATCAGGCGCGGGTCGATCTGGTTCAAGTCGCTGTAAAACAGAATGCTGGTGGCGATCTTGTCCAGGTCCGTATCGGAGAGGCGCGGGTTATGGCTGCGGATCGCGGCGCGGTACGGTCCGTAAATCGCGAGCGCGCGGTCGGTCAGCGCGGCGATCGGATGTCCTTCGATGCGCGGGACGATCGGCGTGGCGTAGTAGCGCGCGGCGGGCGCGCCGACGCCGGCGACGGGATCGGTCGCCGTGTTGCGCTCGTAGGAAACGGAACGCGAGGTGCTGCTCACGCGCCGCGTCCAGCCGGCGATGGCCGCGCGCTCGGACTGGGAGATATCTTCCTCGGGCGCGGCCGAGATCAAGCGCAGGCCGTTGGACGTGATCTGAGGACCGGGAGCCTCCACGGATAGCAGGACGCGCAGGACGCGTCCGGAGTCGATCCAGTCGGCCTTTTGCAGCGCCGGAGGAAGCGTCACCGAAATCGTGTCGTCGCCGATATTGAGCAGGACGGTCCGCTGGCCGTCGGAGACGACCTGGCCGGAGACCGTGCCGGTCGCCTCCAGAGCCTTGCCGGCGTAATCCGTCGGATGCTGCTGAATGTCCGCGAGCATGCGCGCCGGCAGCGGAGTCTGCCGCAATGCGCCGCGCGCCTGCAAGTACGTGGCGGACGGCGCCTGCGGCGCGGCGATGGCTGGAACCGTCGCGCCAGCCGCCAGGAAAACGCAGGCGGCGATCAATGTAGGTCGAATGAACATGGAGTTTCCTCGCCAAAAAACGGATTCCACTTAACGGTGTATCTTATCATAGTCGGTGTTTGATGTCAAGGAAATGAGGGAATAAGAATCGATTGTGTTTGTTTTCAGCGTTTGTTGACAATGGCTGTTAATTAGGTTATACTGGAAACGAACCAGGACGCTTCTTCATCACCTTCAGGAGAGAGAATATATCCGGATGGATTCCGAATCCCGTGAGTTGTTGACCGTGGAGCAGGCGGCCCAATACCTGCAATTGAGTCAGTCCAGTATTCGCTCTTACATCCGTCAGGGGAAGCTCAATGCCTTCCGAATCGCCGGAAAGCGCAAAGTATTGATCCCTCGCACCGAGCTGCTCAAGCTGCTTGAGCCCGCCCGCGCGGCGGACCTTGAAGTCGATGCGGATGTCGCGGACGATGAGGATGACGAATAGCGCTTCGCCGTCCCCGGCGCGGCTTCCCATTCGCATGGTAACTTTCTCGTTATGACGACGCTGTCATCATCTCCCTTCAGTTCTTCTTCTCAAAGTTCCGATCCGTCCGTGTGCGACGTCACGATCTCCATTGTTTCCTACAACACTTCCGGTCCGCTGCGCGATTGCTTGCAGACCTTGCAGGACCGCCGCGACGAGGGCGAAGTGACCATGGAAGTCGTGGTCGCCGACAACAGCTCCACCGACGACAGCGTCGCGATGGTCCGCCGCGAATTCCCCTGGGTGCGCGTGGTCGAGACCGGCGGCAACATCGGTTACGGGCGCGCGAACAACGCCGGCCAGGAAAACGCGCGCGGCCGTTACGCCTTTATCTTAAACTCCGACACCGAAGTCCTGCCAGGCGCGCTCCAGACAATGCGCGACTTCATGGACGCCAACCCCAAAGTCGGCGGCGTCGGCGCGCAGCTCATCCTTGTCGATGGCAGCACTCAAGCCTCCTGCGCCCGCGACCCCAGCCTCAAGGCCGTCTGGTGGGAGCAAACCTATTTGGACAAGCTCTTCCCCAAAAACACCGTCACCGGCAATTACTTAATGACGGATTGGGACTACGGCACACGCCGCGAAGTCGAACAGGTCTGCGGCGCGTGTCTCTTTGTCCGCCGCGAAGCCTACACCCAGATCGGCGGCTTCGATCCCGCCTTCTTCATGTACTTCGAGGACACGGACTTCTGCATCCGCCTGCGCCGCGCCGGCTGGCCGATCTGGTTTATCCCCGAAGCGCGCATCCGCCATCTGCTGGGCGCCAGCAGCGGCAACTGGCGCAGCCGCGCCCGCATGATCGTCTCCTACAACCGCAGTCGTTACTACTACTTCACCCGTTATGAAGGACGCCTGCGCGGACTCGCCATCAAAGCTATGTGTATCCTCGGCGCCACCATGCGCTCCGTCGCCTGGCACGCCATCGCCCTGGTGAAACCCTCCGCGCGCGACCAAGCGCGATTGTTTCGCAAAGTCTGGATCGACACCGTGCGCATGAAACCCGTGGGGGACGCGGGGGAATGAGAATGCGCGGCCCTCACCCGGCGCTCCGCGCCACCCTCTCCCAAAGGTCTGGGAGAGGGTTAAGAATTGGATCTTTGATTCAAATAAAGAATCCCTCTGGCTCCCCCTCTCCCAGAATTGGGAGAGGGGGCCGGGGGGTGAGGGCCATCGCATGAGAATCGCCCTCGACGCACGCACGCTTTCCGGGCGCTATACCGGGGACCGCACTTATTGGCGTGGTCTGATCGGCGCGCTCGCCGAAATCGACCGCGAGAATGAGTACTTCGTTTACTCGCGCCTGCCCGTGGACGGCGATCCGCCGCCGACCGGGCCGAACTTTACCTGGCGGATCCTCCCCAAACCCGAGCATGACGCGGCGTGGATGTCGCTGGCGTTCCCGAAGGCCCTGAAGGCCGACCGGATCGATGTGGCGCATACGCAGTACAATACGCCGCTGCTCGGCGCGCCGTGTCCGGTGGTCACGACGGTCCACGATATCACGTTCGCGCTATTCCCGGAACACTTTCTGCCGAAAGACCGCTGGATCCTGAACCGTTTCGTGCCGGGCTCCATGCGGCGGGCGGCGAAGGTGATTGCCGTCTCCGAGAGCACGCGGCGCGATATCCTGCGCACGTATAAGCTGCATATCGAGCCGAATAAAGTCGTGACGACCCTGCTCGCGGCGGATTCACGCTTTGCGCCGCCGGCCGGCGGGCAGGAATTCGCGCGGGCGGCGTTGAACGACAAGTACGGTTTGCAGGGCAAGCCCTATATCCTGAGCGTCGGCGTATTGCAGCCGCGCAAGAATCTGCCGATGCTGCTCGACGCCTTTGCGCTCGCCAAGCTGGGGCCGCAGGCGATCCCGCATCTGCTGGTCGTGGTCGGGAAGCGGGGCTGGAAGAACGAGGATCTGGACACGGCGCTGGCGGCTCTGCCGCCCGAAGTCGCCGCCCAGGTTGTCTTCACGGGATATGTTCCGGATGAGGACCTGCCGACACTGTATGGCGGCGCGGATGTGTTTTGCTATCCCTCGCTGTACGAAGGCTTCGGACTGCCGCCGCTGGAGGCGATGGCGTGCGGGTGTCCGGTGCTGTGCTCGCGGATCTCGTCGCTGCCCGAAGTCGTCGGCGACGCCGGGCTGCTGCTGGCCGCCAAGGACTCCGACGCCTGGGCGACAGCGCTGGAGAAGCTGCTGTCCGATCCCCTGGTCCGCGCCCGCTGGGCCGAACGCGCGCTGGAGCGCGCCCATGAATTTTCCTGGCGCCGGACCGCCGAGCAGACGCTGGCGGTTTACCGTGAGGCCGCTCCGCAATCCGCGAAATAAGAGTTAAGAATGAAGAGATACGGCTGAAGTGATCGGCCGCAGAGAAGAACAAATGGTTTTAGACCCGAAATTATTGGAAATACTTGCCTGCCCTGCCTGCGACGACCGTCCGCCGCTGCGCCTGGAAGGCGAGACCCTAGTGTGCGACGAATGCCATCGTGTGTACCCGATCCACGACGGCATCCCGATTTTGCTTCCCGACGAAGCGCTCCAGCCTGAACAGACCGACGTGAACCACCAGTGAGGATACCGTGCAACTGACCCGCTCCGGCCCGATCAAGATCGCCGTCATCCATGGCCCGAATTTGAATATGCTCGGCATCCGCGATCCCGATATCTACGGCAAAGACAATTTCGACAGCGTCAACCAGAAGATCGAGGCGCATGCGAAGAGCCTCGGCCTGGAAATCACCATCCAGCAGTCGAATTCCGAAGGCGCCATCATCGATTTCGTTCAGGAAGCGATGTCCTGGGCCGACGCCATCGTCATCAATCCCGGCGCCTACACGCACTACTCCTACGCGATCCGGGACGCCATCGGCGATTCGCGCCTGCCGACCATCGAAGTCCACCTGACCAATGTCCACGCCCGCGAGGAGTTTCGGCGCAACTCCGTCATCTCGCCGGTCTCCACCGGACAGATCGTCGGGTTCGGCACCAACTCCTATCTGCTCGCGCTGACCGCCGCCAAGCGTCTCGTGGAAGAAAGCCATCGCTAGGAGCCAGCCCTCCAAAGGAAAGTCATCGTGAGTGTTATGACGCAAGACGCCCTCGCCGACCGTCTGGACTCCCTGCGCATGGCCATCGCCGCGCGGGAGCTGGATGCGCTTCTGCTGATCGACATGACCAACATCGGCTACCTGACCGGATTCACCGGGTCGGCGGCCTACGTTCTGGTTTCCCAGGACGAAGCGATCGTGATCACCGACGGCCGCTATGCGATCCGCGTGCGTGAAGAAGCCCCGAAGTTCACGCCGGTCATCGCGGCCGGCAGCGGCGGCTATCCCGGCGCCTTGCAGGAAGCGCTGACGTCACGCCCCTTGCTCCGAAAGGTCGGTTTTGAAGCCGACCATATGACGGTGGCTCAGTGGGAGCGTTTTGGCAAAGACCTGCCGGAAGGCGTGGCGCTGATCGCCGCCTCGGGGCTGGTGGAAGAGCTGCGCCTGACCAAGGACGCCGGCGAAATCGCGAAGACTCGCCGGGCGATTGAGGTCGCGCAGACGGCCTTTCTCTCCGTCAAACATCTCCTGCGTCCCGGCGTGAGCGAACGCGAGTACGCCGCCGAGCTGGACTTCGCGATGCGCAAGGGCGGCGCCCAGCAGACCGCCTTTGAAACGATCGTCGCTAGCGGCCCGCAGAGCGCCCACCCGCATCACAGCCCCAACGCCCGCGTCTTTGAGATCGGCGACTTCATCACCATCGACTGGGGCGCGGAAGTCGACAGTTACTGCTCCGACATCACCCGCACCGTCTTCATCGGCTCCGACGCCGACGCCACCCCCAAGCACCACGAAGTCTACGAGACCGTTCTGGAGGCTCAGCGCCTCGCCATCGCCGCTATCGCGCCGGGCAAGAACGGCCAGGAGATCGACGCCGTCGCCCGCGAGCACATCGCCTCGCGCGGCTACGGCGAAGCCTTCGCCCACAGCCTCGGCCACAGTCTCGGCCGCAAAGTCCACGACGGCCCCGGCTTCTCCACACGCGGCGCGGACTTTATCCTGCGCCCCGGCATGATCATGACCGTCGAACCCGGGATCTACCTGGAAGGGTGGGGCGGCCTGCGCATCGAAGAAGACGTGCTGGTGACCGAAGACGGCTGCGAGACGCTGACGAGCCTGCCGAATGGGTTTGAGGCCTTGGGGGGATAGGCCCAGTACAGCCGAAGCCTCACTGCGAATCCGAGACCAGTCATTGGAGCCTGGCGAATGAATTCGCGGCTAAAAGTACGGTTACCCGCCTGCGCGGGTTCAGAAGTCCGCGGAGGCGGACGGCCGTTTTTATAGCCGCGAATTCATTCGCCAGGCTTCTTTTGCCTGTGCTGTATGGCAGGGAACCGTTTTCCCTCCCCGCTGTTTTATAGGAACATCGACGTTCCGTTTTCCGTTCTCACTTTCCGCTCGCGTTCCGGAGGGCGCCCTCTATGGCCGTATTAAGCGCCGACTCATTTGCATCCATCCTCGCGCTCGTTGGCGTCGTGATTGTCGTCGCGGCGCTGATGTCGGGGTTTATCGAGCGCAGCAACGTCCCGCAGGTCGCGGTTTTTCTGGGATTGGGCGCCGTGCTTGGCCCGGCGGGCCTGCACCTTCTGAATGTCCACCTGGACTCGCCCATTTTGCGCGTGGTGGCGACGCTCAGTCTGGCGCTCGTGCTCTTTACGGACGCCGTGTCTCTCAATGTCCCCGAAGTCCAGCGGCAAACGGGGCTGGCGCTGCGCGTGCTGGGGCCGGGGACGCTGCTTTCGGCGACCTTGATCGGCCTGGCGGCGTGGGGATTGCTGAACCTTTCGCCGGCGGCCTCCGTGCTGCTGGGCGCGGCGCTGGCCTCGACCGATCCCGTGCTGCTGCGCGGCCTGCTGCGCCGGCCGGACATCCCCAGCGCGGCGCGTCAGGCGCTGCGGCTGGAAAGCGGCCTCAATGATGTCGTCCTGCTGCCCATCGTCCTGGTCGCGATGCCGTTTCTAAGCGCCGGGCCGCTGCCCAATGTGACCCAGTGGATCCACATGGGCCTGAATTTATTTTTGCTCGGACCGGTGGCGGGCATTGCCGTGGGACTGGTCGGCGTCGCGGTGCTCGATCTGGTCCGCCGCCGCGTGGGCATTCGGCGCGATTATGAGAGCCTTTACTCGCTGGGCGTCGCCTTCGCGGCCTTTGCCGCCGCCGAAACGGTGCATGGCAGCGGATTTCTCGCCGTGTTCGCGGCGGGGCTGACCATTGCCGCCTTAGACGTGGAGCTCTGCGACTGCTTTCTGGAGTATGGCGAGACGACCGCCGAGCTGGCCTTGCTCTTTACCTTTGTCCTGCTGGGAAGCTCGCTGATCTGGTCCGGGTTCGCCATGCTGTCCTGGGCGGCGCTGGCCTTCGCGCTGCTGACATTGCTTTCGCGTCCGGTGGCGTTTGCGGTTGCTTTGGCGGGCACGAAGCTTGGCAAAAAGGCCCACACGCTGATCTCATGGTTCGGCCCGCGCGGTCTCAGCACATTGCTGCTCGTGCTGCTGCCGGTCTTCGCGGGCGTTCCCGGCGGCGATCATCTCTTCTCGATCTGCTGCCTCGTAGTCGTGATGTCCGTCATTCTGCACGGCGGCTCGCTGATGCTGGTGCGTCCCAAATCGCAGGCGGCGCATGACGCCCCCTCGGCGGCGGAGGTCGCGGCCGCCGCGCCGCCTGCCCAGGATTTCGTGCTGGCCACGGCGGTCGCCGTTCCGCCGAAGAAGGCGAACGCCGCCCGCGACGGCGGCCACCATGGCGACCGGACAATCGCGTCCGGCGAAAGTCTTGACCGGATCCTGCCCGCCGCTCAGACCCCCAGGGCGCCGGCGCCGGCGGGGGATCGAATTACCGTCGCCGAGATGCAGCGCTTGCAGGAGGCCGGCGAAAACGTCGTCGTTCTGGACGTCCGCAGCGAGCGCACGTACAACGACAGCGATCTGCTGGCGGGCGGCGCTCTGCGCATGGACTACCACCACGCCGCCGAGCTGTCCGCCAAGGCGGGGATTCCCAAGGACGCCTGGGTGATCCTCTTCTGCGCCTGCCCGGATGACAAAACCAGCGTCTACACGGCCGGCGAGATGCGCCGCGCCGGCTGGACCCACGCCTACGCCCTGCGCGACGGCTGGGACGCCTGGCAGGCCGCCGGCCTGCCCGTGGCCGCGAAGGCCGCGTAGAACTTGCCCCACCTCTTGCCGATGTGGGGCTTTTTGCTCTTGATATATATCGGATAACAAGATATAATGCATTGTAAGGTCGACGATTTGGAAAGGCGGCGTGATGGGAAACGAACGCGAGTTATTAAAAGGGAACACACCAACGCTGATTCTGGCCGTGCTGGAGGAAATGCCGATGCATGGTTACGCCATCGCGCAGGCGATCGAGAAGCGCAGCGGCGACATCTTAAAGTTCAAATACGGCACGCTGTATCCCGCGCTGTACAGTCTGGAAAGCGCGGGCTTGATTGCCGGTCAGTGGGAGCATCTGGAGAGCGAGCGCCCGCGTAAGACGTACTCGATCACCGAGGCCGGGCAGGCGGAACTCTCGAAGCGGACAGCGGCGTGGAGTTTATTCTCCATGGCCGTCAACAATATCATCGAAGGAGTGAAACGTGAACAGCCAGCTTAATACCCCGAATCCGGAAGATCGGATCGCCGATTATTTGGATTGCGTCGCGAAGCCCATGAAGGCGATCCCGGAGGAGGCAAAGCAGCCGTTCCTTCAGGAGATCAAAACCCATGCCCAGACCCTGGCCGATCAATACCGGGATGAGGGCCGTGATGATGACGCCGCGGTGCGCGACGCCCTGCGGATGATAGGCGATCCGGCGGCCATGGGGAAGTCGTGGGCAAAATCGTGGCTTCGCGCCAATGAACCTGGGAGCTTCTGGGGCGCGTTTGTCATTGGGACCGGCATGCTGACTGCCATCCACATCATAAACTACCTGATTTTCCTTGGGATGGCTCCGATCAGAGCGGGCCTTGTGACTGGAAGCCCCGTTTCGTTCTGGACGGCGTTGATCTTCGGCTTCTGGTATCTTTGGGGGCAGGCAGCCGTGGTTATGGCCGGCGCGATCTGTGGCTGGCGTCAGCCGCGCCGCGCGACCGCCGCCCTTCTTTGGACCTGCGCGCTTGGCGCTCTCTGGGAGTTGGTTGGCCTGTGCATGAATGCGAACGCTCTGAAGACGGCAATGATGGCGCAGCATGCCGGGCATTCGACCGCTGCGCTATTGTTATTCTTAGCCCGAATTTCCATTCTTTCTCTCATAACGACTGGCGGACTCTGTGTTTTGGGAAGCAGCATCAGCCGTTCGCGGCGCATTCGACGGCTGCTGCGGGCCTGACGTCCCGGTATGGGCAGAGAACGCGATTTCGCACATTTGCCGTCGCGAACGAGGAACACCTCGTTCGCGACGGCGGCTTCCCATCGTTTTGGGGAATGCGATCTGATGGCGGGCTCTATACCGTGCTTTCCTCGCGCTTGTTCTTTTTGGCCCACCACCGATACCCGAGGATCGCGGGGATCCATAGCGGGGCGTAGGCGACGAACCAGATGACGAGGGCGAGCACTCGTCCGAAGGCGGCGGCGAGGGTGTCGGTGGCGGCGCCGGTGGACGCCCAGAGGTTGGTCCAGAAGTTGCTGGTGACTTTGGGCGGGTCTTTCGCTTTTTCGTTCAGCGTGACTTCGATTGAGCTGAGGCGCGCCATCTTCTTGAGCAGCTCCAGCCGAGCGCGCGATTGGTTGAGCTGGATACGCAGGTCGCGGGCCTGCTCCTGATCCCGCCATGTCACGCGCTTGCCGCGGCTCTTGAGCTCGGCGTCGGTGCGCCGGACTTCGTCCTCCATCACCTGCTCCGCTTGATCGGCGTCGCTGGTCTTCTCGGTGATGTCCTCGCCGGTGATGCTTTTGCTGGTCACCTTGCCGAACTTGCCAATCTGCGTCATGACGTTATCAAACTGATCGACCGGGACTTTCACCGTCACATCCGCCGAGCGGATCCCATTCTCATCGGTCGTCAGCGAATTTTCCGCCTCATAGCCGCCGACGCCTTTGACCAGTGTCGCCAGATCCGCGCTCGACGCTTCCGAGTTCGCCACTTCCACGCCGATCGACGCTTCGTTATGCACCAGTCGAGTAGAATCGACTCCCGCTTCCTTGTCGCTCAGTTTCACCGAGTACGTCACGGGCGGCGATTGCTTGGCGTCAATGCGTCCGCTGTCGTCCATAAAACGCGATTCGGGATTCTTGATTTGGAGCGTAACGCCGTTCTTACCGTTGGAATCGAAAGTCTGCGTCGGGGCGAAGGTCCTATTGGCGGAGTTGTAATATGCACCAGGAGGCGTCATTGACTGCGCTGGGACAGTGGCGACGGACCGTTCGTCGTAATCCTGCGCATATTGTGTCAGACCGAGGCCGATATGTTTTGCGGCCATTGGGGAGCCTAAGTGATTCGCCGTGAAGATCGGCGCGAGACACCAGAGGACGGCGATGGCGGCGACGGAGCCGGCGAAGACCGGCATGGGCCGGAGTTTGCGGCGGGTGCGGACGGGTGAGGTCGATGCGGGGCCGAGATCGGCGAGGATCTTGGCGCGCAGGTTTGGGTCGAGCGCCTCGTCGGTTTCGGGGCGCAGTTCTTCGGTGATTTGGGACATTTGGGCAACCTCCATGCGGCAGGACGCGCAGTGGGCGAGGTGACGGGCGACGGCCAGGCGGCGGAGCAGGGAAAGCTCGCCGTCGATGTATGCCTTCAAATCGTCTTCGTATGCGTGTCGCTGCGTCATGATAAACTCTCCGATGCCGTCTCAGGAATGGCGCTGGACGCCGTGTCCTGGACGTAGCCGCCCAGACAATCGCGCAGGCGGCGGAACGCGTTGGAAAGCCGGCTTTTCACCGTGCCGAGGGGGACGCCGAGGATCTCGGCGCATTCGCTGTAGGTCAAACCATGCATCTCATGCAGTTCCACGATGTCGCGGTGCTGCGGCGTGAGCGTCCCCAGCGCGCTCTGTACCTGGTCGGCCAGCTCGCGGCGGGCCACCCACCGCTCCGGGTCGCCCGGATGATCCGGGCCGTTCGGAAGGGTTTCGTCGTAGGCGAGGGTGTCCGGCGCGCGGCGCTCTTTGTGCTTCAGGCACTGGTTGAGCGCCACCCGATAGATCCAGGTGGAGAGCGACGCCCGCCCGCCATAGCCGCCGATGCTTTTGAAGAGGCTGACGAAGATCTCTTGAGTCAGGTCCTCCGCGTCGGCTTCGCCGGCGGCGTAGGTGCGCGCCAACCGATGCAAGCGCGCGCCGTAGCGGTCCAAAATCTCCGCGCACGCCGCACGTTCGCCCCGCGCCGCCCGCTCCGCCAAATGTTGATCGTTTCGCAAATGTCCGCCTCAGTATTCGCTTTCCGAGGGGTTAGTTCCGTATTGCGGGCGAAAGGTTCACGTACGGGAAGAAGTATTTTTTGTGGGAGGCGGAGCGCCGACAATCAATTGCCCGTCAGCGCGCGGATTTGGCGGAAGTGGTGTTCGGTGTGCGCTTCCAGCAGACGGAGGGTTTGGATGGTGTCGAGGCGGCCGGTCCAGGGGTGCTGATACATGGTGAGGCCGCGCGAGTATGGGGTGAGGTGCTTGAGATGCATGTGGAGCAAGGTCCGCGTGGCGTCCCAGCGCGCGGTCATCTCTTCCAGCGCCAGGCGTCCCGCTTCGGAGGGATCGAGGAGGTTTTCCGAAATGGGGACATCCGGGAATGCGTGCGGCGCCCGGCAGACCAGCGCGACGGTCAGTGCGGATTTGGGACTGCGCCGCTTGCGGCTTTGCGAGGGATGGGTCGCCTGACGGACGATTTCCTCGTCCGTCAATAACAAATGGTGGACATGCTGCTGTACGGACCATGCGCCGTTACCGGGGCTTTTCATGAGCGTGTGGGGCGGCAGCGAGGAAATCGTGTAAAGCAGGTCCATGCGCAGACGTTCGAGCGTGTCGAAATACGTCTCGTACTCCTTGGTCATTCGAGATCTCCAGTGTCAATTCCGTCTCCCAGGCATGGGAGGACGGATGAAGACGTTGTGGTTATTTCTTTACGACTTGAGATTGAAGACGATCGACGACGATCCGGCGCGCATACGGCGCAGCGCGTTAGGAAGCGCTAGTGGTGGTCGTCGCGGTTCTTCGAAAGCTGCTCTTTCTCGAAGCGAACGCCGATGACCCACAGAGCGATGACGAAACAAATAGAGATGAGGCTGACGATCAGCGCGGTTTGTCCCTGGTAAGGCATGACGATTATTTCCTTTCGGCGAGCAAATCCCGCCAGAGCTGCGGGGGCAGGTCCCCCACGGTGTAAAATGAGCCGGTGACACAGATGAGATCGCCCGGCGCGGCCTCGGCCAGCGCGGCGCGCGCGGCGTCCGGCACATCGGGAACGATCCGCACATCGGGCATACCGAGCGCCGCCGCCGCCTCGGCGACTTCCGTCGCTTCGCGGGGATGGAACGCCGGCTGCGTGGCGAGGAAGATCGCCGGATGAAGCGCGGCGAGCGGCTTCAAAAACGTATCCGGCGCGTGGTTCTTCGAGAGGCCCGCGATCAGGATCAAGCGTCGTTTCCCTGCGCCGTAATCCGCGCGCAGCGCGTCCGCGAGCGCCTGCGCCGAAAGCTCATTGTGCGCCACGTCCACGACGATCGCCGGACGGTCCGCGATCTGCTGCAAGCGTCCAGGCGCGAAGGCGTTTTCCAATCCCCATTTTACCCGATCATCGGGCAGAACCGGGCGCCGTTCATCGACAATTGCATCCAGGGCCGCCACCGCGACCGCCGCGTTCGCGTGCTGGAACGCGCCGCGCATCTTCAGCCGCACATCCGTCAGCCGCCGCCGGGGCGTGTGAAATGATAACAGAGTCTCGTCATCCGCGACATAGGAGAACTCGCCGTCTCCCGCGACCACATGATGCAGCGGCGCGCCCTGCGCGCGGCAGATCTCGGCGATCGCCTCGTCGGCCTCGCCGTCGATGGGAACGCCGGTGACGCATGGGACGCCGGGCTTCACGATCCCCGCCTTCTCCCGGGCGATCTTGGCCAGCGTGTCGCCCAGCAGCTCCACATGATCGTAGCCGATATTGGTGATCGCCGTGACAAGGGGATGAGGAATGACGTTGGTCGCGTCCAGCCGCCCGCCCAGTCCTACTTCCAAGACGGCGTAATCGACCTTTTGTTCAGCAAAATAGCAAAGTCCCACGGCGGTTTTTAATTCAAACTCGGTCGTGGCGCCCAGCTCCGTCGCTTCGATGGCTTCGATGTGGGGCTTCAGCACGCCGACCCAGCGCGCGAAGTCGTCCTGCGGGATCATCACGCCGTTGATCTGGATCCGTTCGCGGACATCATACACAAAGGGGGACATATACGAGCCGACCCGGTACCCGGCGGCGGTCAAGATACTGCTGACAAAAGACGCCGTGGACCCCTTGCCCTTGGTGCCGGCGATGTGCACCACCGCTAACTGTTCCTGCGGACTCCCGGCCCGCTCCAAAAGCGCCAGAAAACGCTCATTGCCCAGCTTCACGCCCAGCCGAAGTCGTCCCTGCATATAGAGAAGCGCGTCGTTGAAGTTCATACGGGCGTTAGTATACCCGGTAGAACACGCGGGTATGAAACCCGGGGATATGCGCAATACCCGGCGGGTTAATACTTCTTCTCGCTCTTCAAAATCTCCATCACCGGACTCGCGAGCGCCGCGTTGGTCGCGACGGCGTCGGCGCCGTGGATCGTGGCTTTGCCGCTCCAGTCGGAGAAGTGGCCACCGGCTTCGCGCATGATGGGGAGCATGGGGGCGCAGTCCCAGGGGTTCATGGCCGGGTCCAGCATCACTTCGGCGCGGCCGGTGGCGATCATGGCGTAACCGAAGGCGTCGCCCCAGGTGCGCTGGATTCGCGTGCGCGAGACGAGCTGGTCAAAGGCGTCGGAGCGCTTCTGGCAGCTCGATACGGACGTGGTGAGGACCAGGGCGTTTTCCATTCTGTCCACGTCCGAGACGCGACAGGAGCGGCCGTTCCACGTGCAGCCCAGGCCCGTGGCGGCGGAGATCATATCGTTGAGGGCGGGGATGTAGATGACGCCGACCGACGGCTCGCCGCGCACTTCGACGCCCACGAGGACGCCGTAGAGCGGCACTCCGGCGACAAACGATTTGGTGCCGTCGATGGGGTCCACAATCCAGCGGTAGTCCGCGTCGCCTTCACTCGCGCCTTCTTCTTCGCCGAGAATGGCGTGGGTGGGGAAGTCGCGCAGAATGCGGGCGCGCAGGATCTTCTCGGCCTCTTTATCCGCGATGGTCACGGGAGTATTGTCGGCCTTAAGATCGGGGCGCAGGCCGGTCTGGAAGTGGCCGAGAGTGCTGCGGCCCGCGAGGTAAGCGGCGTCCACGGCGACGTCCAGCAGCTCGCGCAGGGTGGGGGCGGTCATGGTCATTTCTTCTCCGAATTCGGGTTTCCGCAATCCGCCTCGCGGGACGAGGCTGGGAACACGCCGCTTAGTTTGGCTACACACGGCCTTATCTCCTGCGCGAAACCTGGTGTTTATTGACTTTCGACTAACCGCCGTGCCATACTAAAGGCGGATTTTCAATCAAAACCTCACACACTAGGCCTCAGCAAGGAGACCCGCAATATGGCAGTACGAGTAGGCATTAACGGCTTTGGCCGCATCGGCCGCATCACTTACCGCGCGATCCAGGAGCGCTTCCCGAACGGCGAGATCGAAGTTGTCGCGCTGAACGACCTGACCGACGCGCATACGAACGCCCACCTTCTGAAATACGACAGCAACTACGGCCCCTTCAAAGGCGAAGTGTCCTACGAAGATAAGGACATCGTCGTCAACGGTAAGAAGATCACCGTTTTCGCCGAGAAGGATCCCGCGAACATTCCGTGGGACACCGAAGGCGTCGACGTCGTCATTGAGAGCACCGGCTTCTTCACCGACGCCACCAAGGCTGTCGCGCACCGCGAGCATGGCGTCAAGAAGGTCATCATCTCCGCTCCGGCGAAGAACGAAGACCTGACGATCGTTCTGGGCGTCAACAACGACGCTTACGATGCGTCCAAGCACCACGTCATCTCGAACGCGAGCTGCACCACGAACGGCCTGGCGCCGGTCGCCAAGGTCCTGTTCGACAAGTTCGGCATCGACAAGGGCCTTCTGACCACGATCCACGCTTACACGAACTCCCAGCGCACCGTCGACACCGCCGCGAAGGACCTTCGCGACGCTCGCGCCGCTGCGCAGAACATCGTTCCCAGCTCCACCGGCGCCGCCAAGGCTGTCGGCCTGGTCATTCCTGAGCTGAAGGGCAAGTTCACCGGCATGGCGTTCCGCGTGCCGACCCCGACGGTCTCCGTCGTCGACTTCACCGCGATCCTCGGCCGCGACGCCGATCCGGCCGAAATCAACGCCGCCGTCAAGGAGTACGCCGACGGTCCGATGAAGGGCATCCTTCAGTACAGCGACGAGCCGCTCGTCTCCACGGACCTCAAGGGCAACCCGCACTCCTCGATCTTCAGCGCGCTCGACACCATCGGTCTGGGCAACTTCGTGAAGGTCGTCTCCTGGTACGATAACGAGTGGGGCTACTCCTGCCGCGTCGCCGACCTGATCAACTTCCTGAACGAGAAGGGCCTGTAAGGGTTATCCTCGATCCCCGAAAAAACGGGCGCGGCCGATCGGCTGCGCCCGTTTTTTCTTTTCGGAAATTTGAAGGATCGCGATGACGCCTCAAGCCGCCCTCCCACGCTTTCTAACTCTGTGCGCCTTCCTGGTTACCATGATGAATGTTTCCATTACCCCCGCGTCGTCCGCAGAGATGTTCGTGTACTTTGGCTCGCACGGCAAAGGACCAGGAATCGGCTTCTCGCTGGCGCGCTTCAACACGGACACCGGCCAGCTCACCATCCCCACGTTTCTCCAGGAATGCGTGGCGCCGTCCTATTTCGTGATCAGCCATGACGGCAAGCGCCTATACACCTGCAACTCGGACCCCGGCAGTTCCGTGAGCGCCTACGCCATCGATCCCGCCACGGCGAAGCTGACCCTTCTCAATGAGCAACCCAGCGGCGGCGGCGAACCCTGCTACATCAGCCTGGACGCCACGGGGCACACGCTGATGGTCGCGAACTACGGCCCAGGGAACGTCGCCGCATTCGCCCTCAAAGACGACGGAAGCATTGGCGAGCGCACGGCGTTTTCGCAGCACACGGGAAGCAGCGTCAACCCACAGCGGCAAGAAGGCCCGCACGCGCATTCGATCCATGTGGACCCCACAAACAAATTCGTCCTATCCGCCGACCTCGGCGCCGACAAGCTCTTTGTCTATCGCCTCGACCCCAAGACCGGCGCGCTGACGCCAAACGACCCGCCCTTCGCCGCCGTCGCGCCCGGCTCCGGCCCCCGCCATTTTGCATTTCATCCCGACGGCCACGATGTCTACCTCATCAACGAGATGGGAAACAGCATCGTCCACTTCGGCTGGGATTCCCATCACGGCGTTCTGACCCCACACGAAACCGTCTCCACGCTTCCCGAAGGATTTCAAGGAACGAGCTTCGCGGCGGAAATTCTCATCCACCCCGACGGGAAATTTCTCTACGCCACCAATCGCGGAGACAACACGGTGGCCGTCTTCTCCATCGAGGCAAAAACCGGCCGCCTCACCCTCATCCAAAACATCCCGACCCAAGGCAAATTCCCACGCAACTGCGAACTCGACCCCACCGGCCGCTGGCTTCTTGTCAGCAATCACGACAGCAACAACGCCATCGTCTTCCACATCGATCCGAAGACTGGGAAGCTGACGCAAACCGGAGAGCCCGTCGCCGTCCCCGCGCCGTTCTGCGAGCGGTTTCTGCCGATCCGATAGATCTTTCCTGCCGATTGTTCGGAATGAGGATGCCTAAATGTCTGAAATTATTGCGGAAAGAATTTTTGATCTTAACCAAGACGGGATCGCCCGCAACATACGGATTAGCATGGAGAAGCCGTGCAGATGTGAGACGGGACAAGATTGGGTGTGCCATATCGTGATAGAAACGCCAGATGAAGTCGTGAAACGACCAGCATATGGAGTCGATTCTTACCAGGCGCTAGAGATTGGTCTTAGCAAAATGCAAGTATTAATCGAAAATCTAGCCTTGCATTACCGGGGAGAAATCACGCTTTATGGAAGCGCCAACATTCTATAAGCACTAATCTGCTGTCGTGAACGGAATAATGCCAAACCGCCGGTCTCAGCCTGACTCGTGACTTTCTTTAGTATAATCATGATTGTGTTATAGACAAGATGCAAAGACCATGCTATACTGGTGGCGACAAGCACGCGGAGAAATGAGAAATGTTAATAGTAAGCTTATGAAAAGCTTACAAAAGTTAACGCCTCCGTGCTATACTGGCGTAAGCAATTATCCTGATGAAATGAGATTCCTTTATGACGCGCTCCGCTCGCTTTCACCGTCTCTTCGCTGGGGATGGACGCTGCTTCGATGTGGCGATTGACCATGGATTTTTCAACGAACGGTCGTTTCTAGGCGGCATTGAGGATATGCGGTCGGCGGTGACGACCATTGTGGACGCCGCCCCGGACGCTATTCAATTGACGGTGGGACTTGCGCCACTATTGCAAGACATTCCGGGCAAGCAGAAGCCATCGCTGGTGCTGCGGACGGATATCGCGAATGTCTATGGCAAGGAACTGCCGCGCGTGCTGTTTAGCCGCATGATCGCCAATCCCGTGGAGCAGGCGCTGGCGCTGGACGCCGCGTGCGTCGTGGTGAACCTGCTGCTGCTCCCGGATCAGCCGGATCTGCATGCGCAGTGTGTTGAGAACATCTGCCGCATCAAGCCGGATTGCGTTCGTTATGGGATGCCGCTGATGGTGGAGCCGCTGGTGATGCAGGCGAACGCGGCCGGCGGTTATCTGGTGGATGGGGATATCGATAAGATCATGCCGCTTGTCCGGCAGGCCGCCGAGCTGGGGGCCGATATTATCAAGGCCGACCCTTGCGACGACGCGCGGGAATATCACCGCGTGGTGGAGGTGGCGTCGGGCGTCCCCGTGCTCGTGCGCGGCGGCGGCAAGGCGAGCGAGGCGGAGATCTTCGCGCGGACCGAAGAATTGATCCGGCAGGGCGCCTCGGGAATCGTCTATGGGCGCAATGTGATCCAGCACGCGCGGCCGGCGCAGATCACGCGCGCCCTGATGGCGATTATCCACGATGGCGCGACGGCGGAGCAGGCGCAGGCGATCCTGGGTCACGACACACAGGCATAAGGGAAGACACGCAATGGCGCAGCGAGAAATACGATTTGGTGTGATTGGGTGCGGCCTGATGGGCCGCGAATTCGCCAGCGCGGCGGCGCGCTGGTCGCATCTGCTGGAGATGGACGTGCGTCCGCGAATCGTCGGGATCTGCGACGCCGATCCGAAGACTTTCGGCTGGTTTCAAGACAGTTCTCCGGACATCAAGATCGCGACGGGAGATTATCAGGACCTGCTGAACAGCTCTGAAATTGACGCGATTTATTGCGCCGTGCCGCACAATCTACACGAGCGGATTTATATCGACATTATCAATGCCGGTAAGCATCTGCTGGGCGAGAAGCCGTTTGGGATCGATTTAGAAGCGAACGCGCGGGTCATGGACGCCGTGCGCGCGCATCCCGAAGTTCTGGTGCGATGCTCTTCGGAATTCCCGTTCTATCCCGGCGCCCAGCGGGTGATCCAGGCCATACAAGAAGAGCGCTTCGGGCGCATTTTAGAAGTGCGCGCCGGGTTCCTCCACAGCAGCGATTTGGACCCGCGCAAGCCGATCAACTGGAAGCGCCGGATCGCCACCAACGGCGCCTATGGCTGTATGGGCGATCTGGGCCTGCACGTTCTGCACGCGCCATTGCGTGCGGGGTGGGCGCCGCGCAACGTGCGCGCGATGCTCACCAATGTGGTGACGCATCGGCCAGGCCCAGACGGCGCCCCCGCCCTCTGCGAGACCTGGGACAATGCGCTGCTGTCGTGTGAAGTGGCTTCGGGCGAGCAGGCGTTTCCCATGCTGCTGGAAACCAAGCGCATCGCGCCCGGCGAAACTAATACCTGGTATCTCCAGGTGTACGGCACGGAGTTTTCGGCGGAGTTCAGCACGAAATATCCCAAAACCCTGCGCACTCTGCCCTACGCGCCGGGCGACGAGCAGGCGTGGCGCACCCTCGATCTCGGTCCGGCGTCGTGTTATCCCACGATTACCGGGGGAATCTTCGAGTTCGGATTCTCGGATTCGATCTTGCAGATGTGGGCGGCCTTTTGCGATGAAATCGCGCACGGCGACGCGATGCGTCAGCCGTTCCGCTGCGCCACTCCCAACGAAACGGCGCAGAGCCATCGTGTGTTCACGGCGGCGCTGGCGTCCCAGGCGCAGGCGCAGGTAATCGCCATTGACTAGCATGCCCAATCACGAAAACGACCGCTCGGCGGATGTCGTCGTGGCGGGACACATTTGCCTCGACATTATCCCGCAGATCCGCGCGGACGATTTTCAGTTTGTCCCCGGCGGCTTGCTGGAAACGGGGCCGGCGGTTCTGGCGACCGGCGGCGCGGTGGCGAACACGGGGCTTGCGCTGCATCAACTGGGAGTGAATGTTCGGCTCGTGGGGAAGATCGGCGACGACGTGCTTGGCGGCGCCCTGCGCGATTTAGTATCCGGCGACACACTCGATCTCGCCGCGAACATGGTCGTCGCCCACGGAGAGCACACGTCGTACAGCGTGATCCTCAGCCCAGAAAATCGCGACCGTATGTTTCTGCACTGCCCTGGCTGCAACGCCACGTTCCAAGCCGCCGATGTTTCGGACGAGGTCTTGGCGTCTTCGCGCCTGTTCCATTTCGGCTATCCGCCCTTGCTCCCTCGCATGTACGCGAACGGGGGCGAAGAATTGAGCGCACTGATGCGGCGCGCGAAATCGCTGGGCGTGACCACTTCGCTGGATCTCAGCATGCCCGATCCAAACGGTCCCTCCAGCGCCGTCGACTGGCCGGCGATCCTGGCGGCGGTTCTGCCGTACGTGGACGTGTTTCTGCCAAGCGCCGAAGAGATCTTCTGGATGCTGGACCGCGCCGCTTACGAGCGTATTTCGTCGGGCGGCGGTGAATTCCCCGCTCATGTCGGCGCATTAGACCTGCGCCATATCTCCCAGGTGCTGCTCGACATGGGCTGCGCCGTCGCGGGCGTCAAGCTCGGAGAACGGGGCCTTTATTTGCGCACCGCCTCATCCGCTCGCTTTGGCGACGCCGGCCGAGCCTTCCTCAACCCCATGGCATCCTGGTTCGACCGTGAATTCTGGTCTCCCTGCTTCGACGTCCACGTTGTCGGCGCGACCGGCGCCGGGGACGCGACCATCGCCGGCTTCCTGATGGCCCTTCTGCGCGGGGACGATCCCGCCCAATGCCTCGTCGCCGCCTGCGCCGTCGGCGCATGCAGCGTCGAAGCCGTGGACGCCTTCAGCGGCGTCCGCTCCTGGCCCGAAACTTCCGCGCGTCTCGCGCAGGGCTGGAAACGATGCGCCACGCACTCCGGCGACGGCTGGGTGTGGGACAAAACGCGTGGCGTGTTTGAGCCGCAGGCAGGATAACATCACGCCCACGGGGTAACAATAGACATGATCTCACAGCAAAAGCTCGAAGAAGTTCAGGCGCGCGCCCACGAATACCTCCAGCGCGCCGGGATTGTGCTGACGCCCGAAGAAGCCGCGCACATCGAAGTCGCCGACTTCGGCCTCGGCGATCTGGATGTCCACGGCCTCCAGCTCATCACCTACATCAACACCGAGCGCGTTTGCGCGAAAGAGTTAGTGCTGTTCCCCCGCCAGACCTGCCCCGAGCATCGGCATCCGCCGATTGACGGCGAGCCGGGCAAGGAGGAGACGTTTCGCTGTCGGTCCGGCCTGGTGTATCTGTACGTGGAAGGCGAGGGGAGCGGGACTTTACAGGCGCGGCCGCCGCTGGGTTCGGAGGATGTGTATACGGTCGGGCAGGAGATTGTGCTGATACCAGGCGAGCAGTACACGATCATGCCGGACACGCGGCACTGGTTCCAGGCGGGCGACGAGGGCGCGGTAGTGTCCGAGTTCTCGACGCGCAGCCGGGATGAGTTCGATATCTTTACCGATCCCCGAATACAGCGTGTGACGATTGTGGAGTGATGGGGTTTTCGATGAAGAAGACGACCTGGATCGTTCAGGCTAGTAAAGGCGCGACATCGCCGACGCTGACGGCTCTGAAGAACGCCTGCGCCGCGTGTGACGCTCCTCTGGTGGAAGTGCGGGTCATCCCGTTTCTCGAAGAGATGCCGGACGTGCCGCCGGAGGTCGAGTGGCCGTTTTTCATTTATGGATTTACGACGCTGATCTTGAGCGCGCTTCGTTCGGATCGATGGCGCAAAGGCGTCTTCTTCGATCCCGCGCTGTTTACCCCGACGGCCTACCATCAGTATTACGGCGATCGAATGCTCAATGATGGGATGACGGTCGCCACGCCGTCCGAAATCGAAGCCTGGGGCTGGGCCGCCGAACGCAAGCTATTCATTCGCCCTAACGACGATCTGAAGCGACTGGCCGGGCAGGTGATGACGTACGCCGAATTCTGTTCGTGGTTCGATGGGTTCCGAGACGCTACGGACACCGAGATCCAGGCGGACACGCCGCTGATCGTGGCGCCCTACCGACAGATCACCGCCGAATGGCGCCTATTTCTGCTCGAAGGCCGCGTGATCGGATCGTCCCAATATCAGCCGGAGGCCGCGCCCTTCACTCCTCCGGAAGTGTTCGCCTACGCGGAGGCCGCCGCCGCTGAGTGGTCGCCCGCGCCCGCCTTCGTCATGGACATTGCGAGTTCCGAGGGAGCGCTGAAGATCATCGAACTGAACTGCATCAATGGGAGCGGCTTTTATCAGGCGAACGTCGGCAATATTGTCCGGGAGATTTCCCGTTATCAGGAAATTCGCTGATGGTTTAGGGGAAAAGGTCGGTGACGGCGATCACCGCCTCGGGAGCGGACAGGGGCGTGATACTCTGCGTATCGTAATAGACGCTTGCCTCTTGATACGATCCCGCCTGCGGCGACCGCCGAACTTCCAGCTCCCGCGCCGCTACATTGACGATCCAATACTCGCCGACGCCGGAGGCGGCGTAAAGCGCGGCTTTTCGGGTGCGGTCGTAGGTCAGCGTGCTGTCGGAAATCTCAACCAGCAGAAGCGTGTCCGCAGGGCCGGGATGGCGGTCTTTATAGTCGTGGAAAGTACCGCGTGCGACGAGGATATCCGGCTCTGGCTCCGAGGTATCCGCAAGTGTCATGGGAGACTGTTCACGGATATAAGTGTCGCCGCCAAAAGCGGAGCGAAGCGCATGGACGACAGCGTGCAGCGTGACGGTGTGCGGCGTCTTCTGAGGGCTCATGGTCTCAATGATCTCTCCGTCAATTAATTCGACGCGTATTTCAGGCGGAAAGAAACCGAGATCGCCGAGGCGGTAGTAGTCGTCCCGAGTCCAACGATGCGGAGAGGGCATGGCGGCTTCGGATGTTTCGGTAATTGTATTCGGCGTCATTAATCAGCCTCCGGAACAAGTGCGTCGGTATATCATGTATTGTACGGCGCCATTTCCGCTAAGTCAATGTGCTTTGCGCCCTGCCTTATGTAACGCGCAGATGTGGCAGCTTTGTCCTGACGTCTTCGAGGTGCTCTTGAGGAACAAAGAGCCGGTAACTGCCGCAATCGACGCAAATATAGGCGCGCAGACAGGAACTGTTGGTAACTCCACTGACGCCGGGCAGCAGGTCGACGCCTTTATTGCTGAAGATGGGATGGAGGTCAAGCTTGGCGACGTGGATTTTGTGTTCGCCGCATTCCGGGCATGTGTTTTTCAATGCGAATTCTTCTCCTCGGCGATGAATTTCGCCGCTTGCCGGCGGCTGACCGGCAAGCGGCGTGGGAACATTGACTTTGACACAGACTCGGGCGTTTTGTTGCGCTGTCGAGCGGCGCAATTACGATCGGACTGGCGCAGCGTTATGCGCCCGAACCTTCCGTCACAACCTGCATTACGGTGTCACGAGCGCCTCTGGACTTATTGACGGCGTAGATCATTACTCCCAGTGTGTCCCCGCGATGCGAGCCGACATGGCAGCTGATACAGGCGGAGTGTTCGGCGCGGATCGGGCGGAGCGCGACGAACCAGCCGCCGTAATCGACGTTGATTACCTTCCCGCGCTTTACAACAGGCGCGTATGGCGTCAGCACTCGGGTCAGATGCTGCTCCGCCCAATTGATGGAATGATCGACGCGCTCGTAGGTGGAGTTGACGGCGAACAGCACATCCGTGGACGGTTTGGGATCGATTTCAACATGCGAGGCGTCGTGCGTGTCAAGGTGGGAGCCCGGTTTGTGGACGACATGCAGAATCCCGACGACATAAGATCGTCTCGCCTCGCGCAGTTTCAGGAACTTTCGGCGCTCTGACGGCGTCTCGCCATCGATCTCATCGATGCTGGTGTGGCCTGAGGGGAGCATGACAATTCGGTCGGGACCGAATTGCCCGGCGTTTCGCTGGAAGCGCGGCTGGACGATCTTATCGAGCGCGTCCGCCACTTGGAGCGGGGTGGAGAGAGTGGGCGCGTCCGCCCCCGCAGGCGGAGTGCGCAGCGTCGCCGCAAGGCAGACGGTAAAGATTACGGCTCCGGCGCCGATGACACGGCTCCGAGTAAACACACGTGGCGAATACAGCGACCGCATTTTGTGGCGCCCTCCTAAGGCGCCGTTCGTACAATGGCTTGCGACGGATCGGGAAGATCCCGATGGTGGTGGTCACGCCGAAACGGAGGAGCTCCTATTCGGCAGTGTGGGAGGAATCCGCCGCCGGCTGAGGGCGGCGGGGGGCGCGCAGCAGGCGGCGCCTTCGGGCGGCGAGACGGCGGGCGTTGCCCAGCGCGATCGTTTCGGCTTCGCCCACCAGCTTCTCCAGCTCGGTGAGTTCGGCGGCGGTCAGACCGGGGCCGGAGCGCTCGCTGTGGCGCGCCATCAGGGCGTCCATACGCGCCTGCTTCGCCGCTCCCAGGTCCTCAACGATCGTCGGTTCGTCAAACGTAAGGATATCGGCGATCCCGATCCCCAGCGCCTGACAGACCGCCCCAATGACCCGCATGTCCACCTTCTCCAAAGGCTCCTCGGGATCCGCAAGGCGATAGATGCTCTTGGCGTTGATCCGATCTCCCTGCTCCGCCACGCGGCGCACCAGGTCGGCCGTATTCAATCCTTGAGCGTCCAGCACCCGTTTCAGCCGAGAAAACGCTTCCTGCATGTCCATCCATTCCCCTTAAGGAGATTTTACCGTATGCGCGGGTTTTTTCGCATGTTTTGCCTTTTCGATTTCTTTGCTCCGATCGGCGCGAAGTTTGGGAAAAAGGACGATCCGGCGGCCGTCGGCGCCGCGCAGCGTGCCCAGCGTCAGGTCCGCCAGCGGGAACAGAACATTTAAGTTGCTGAGCATGAATTTGTGATGCACGCGGTGGTGCGCGTCGAGAAAGCGATAGTAGCGAAAGCGGCTCAGAAAAGCCGACGCCTTCGGCACGTGCATCGCCCAATGGAACGTCTCATAGCATGTGTAATAAATGGAAATCGCCGCAACGCCGCCCCAGAGGCTGGGAATCTTCGTAAAGTGCTGAACCAGCAGAAACAGCGGCAAATGAAAGCCTACCATGGCCGGCAGCGCCCACCAGTCCATGGGGACCTTCGCCGGATGGTCGTCGTGCGTGTGGTAAGTCTCATCGCCCTTGTAGATCTGATGATGCACCAGCGTGTGTTCGCGAAACGTGCGATAGATATATTTGGGAGAGTGAAACAGGTACCGGTGGAAGAACCACTCGAAGTAGCTCCCGTAAACGAAATACAGTGCGAACGCCGCCAGTTCGCACAGAAGAATATGCGTCATGATCAGTTTTCCTTTCATACAGCCAAAATTCAGCTAATATTGAAAATATGAATCAATATTACCATATAAATGGTAAAAATAACGCAATGTGTAAAAAATACATAATAACCATTTTGGCGGTGGAGCGTTAAGCGGGGAGCGCGGGAGCGGAGGGGCGCGGGAGCGGAGGGGCGGCGCGTAACACAAAAAAGGGAGCGCCGTCAGGCGCTCCCTTCAAGGTTGATATGTGTTTTGGGCGCAGTGTTACGCCGCCTGAAGCAAGACCAGGTCCGGGCGGGACGATCCGCCGTGAGCGGCTGTCTTGCTGACGCGGAACTGGGAAATGGCTTCCTCCAGCGTCTGCGCGATGCCCGACAATTCGGCGGCGCTGGCGACCAGCTCCTCGACGCTCGCCGTCTGCATGGCCGCCGTGTCCGTCACTGTCTGGATCGACGCCGACACTTCCTCCGCCGAAGCGCTCATTTCTTCCGCCGCCGCCGAGCTTTCCTCGACCACTGCCGCGATGTCGTTGATCGACTGCGACACGTTGTCCGCCGAAACGCTCATCCGAACCGACGCCGCGCTGATCCCCATCACACGCTCTGTCACGCCCTGGACCACCGACTGGATCTGAAGCAGCGCCGCGCCTGCTTCTTCCGCCAGCGCCGTGCCCTTGGCTACTTCCTGAGTGCCCGTCTCCATCGTCTTGACCGCCTGGCTGGTCCGCGTGAGCACCTGAGCGATCAGGCCGCCGATCTCGCGGGTGGCGGCGCTGGAGCGTTCGGCGAGCTTGCGCACTTCATCGGCGACGACCGCGAAGCCGCGTCCGGCTTCTCCGGCCCGCGCCGCTTCGATGGCGGCGTTGAGGGCGAGGAGGTTGGTCTGCTCGGCGATCTGTTCGATGGTGGCGACGATGCTTCCGATCTGCTCGGAGGAGCTTCCGAGAGCCTGAATGACCTGTGCGGACTGGGAGACGCTCTTGTGGATGCTTTGCATTCCTTCGACGGCGAGCGCGACGGTTCTTCCTCCGGCGGCGGCGCTTTCGTTGGCGAGGTTGGCGGCCTGGGTGGCGGCTTCGGCGTCCTTGGCCACGTCCTGAACGGCGTGGGCGAGCTGCTTGACCAGCTCCGCGCTGTCGGCGACGCTGCGGGCCTGCATGGTGCTGCCCTGCGCGACTTCGCCGGCGCCGGTTGCCGACTGCTCGGAAGCCTGGGCGACTTCCAGCATCACGCTGCCGATCTCTTCCGTCGCCTCGCCAATGCTCTGGCTGACTTCCGCGACGGTGTTGGAGGCGGTGGCGACCTGCATGGCGTTGACCTGCAAGTCGGAGATGAGGCCGCTCAGGGCGTCCTGACAGTGCCGGAAGGAATCCACGGTGGCGTGGATCCGGCCCAGCATTGAGTTAAAGGTGCCGGCCATCGCGCCGAACTCATCGTGCGTGGTGATATGGAGAGGCTTGGCGGCGGTCGCGATCTCGGCGGTCAGATCGCCACGCTCCAGGGCTTTGACGGCGTGGCCGAGATTTGTGATGCAGACGCTGTCCAGCGTTTCCAGGCCATCGGAGACTTGCGACAGCACGCGCACCATGTAACGGGTGATCAGGCTGCCGATGGCGATTCCGCTGAAGGCCGCCACGGCGATCAGCAGCAGCGAGAGGCGCAGGCCGTTGGCGGACGCGCTTTTGATCTGCTGGCTGTACCAGAGGCCGTGTGCGTGGTTCCAGGCGGTCATGGCGTCGACAACATCCATGACTTTGTGGACCTGATCGCGCATGGGGCCGTTGAGCTGCTTGACCGCCGCCTTATGGTCATTGGTATCCATCAATTGGATCAAGGTCGTATGGCCGGATAGATAATCGGTCCAGGTCGTTTTCAGCGTCTCGTAGTTCTGGCGGTCGGCGGGATCGTCGACGCCGGCGCCGTATGCGTCGAGACCTTCCTGCGCCTTCGCCTGCGCGGTATCGCTGTCCTTGACGAACTTGGCGCGGCCCGCGGCGTTCTCGGCGAGGGCCATCTGGAATTCCATCGTGCGCATGCGCCGCGCATTGACATGGAACTGCGCGAGGTGCTCTGTGCTCGTCAGGGAATCGGTAACGATGCTTTCGCCAAGATGCGTCATATGCGTCATCAGGGCGATGCCGACGATTCCCATGATTGTCGTCAGCAGCACGCAGAGGCCGAAGCCTATGGAAAGTTTATGAGCCGTCTTGCGGTTTAAGAACCATTGCATCCTTCGGTCTCCAAAATTCAACAGTAGGGGTGACGTGACCGTCTCCCTATTCATATTGCCACTTTAGAACGATCTCTGTAGGGTGAGAATGTGATGGGAATGCGCGGGATTGGCCGGGCGCGCGCAAAAACATGGCGAGAAACACAAAAAACGCGGAACGGACAGTGTCCGTTCCGCGCCATCGATCGATTGAGTTGGTCGTTGTTTCGTTATGCGGCTTTGCTCAGCGTGAGGCGGGGGAGCTGCTCGGAAGGCCGATCTTCGAGGACGTGAAACTGAGAGATCGCCTTTTCCAGCGTCTGCGCGATGCTGGCGAGCTCCTCGGCGCTGGCGACCAGCTCCTCGACGCTCGCCGTCTGCATGGCGGCCGTGTCCGTCACCGTCTGGATCGACGCCGACACTTCCTCCGCCGAAGCGCTCATTTCTTCCGCCGCCGCCGAGCTTTCCTCGACCACTGCCGCGATGTCGTTGATCGACTGCGACACGTTGTCCGCCGAAACGCTCATCCGAACCGACGCCGCGCTGATCCCCATCACACGCTCTGTCACGCCCTGGACCACCGACTGGATCTGAAGCAGCGCCGCGCCTGCTTCTTCCGCCAGCGCCGTGCCCTTGGCTACTTCCTGAGTGCCCGTCTCCATCGTCTTGACCGCCTGGCTGGTCCGCGTGAGCACCTGAGCGATCAGGCCGCCGATCTCGCGGGTGGCGGCGCTGGAGCGTTCGGCGAGCTTGCGCACTTCATCGGCGACGACCGCGAAGCCGCGTCCGGCTTCTCCGGCCCGCGCCGCTTCGATGGCGGCGTTGAGGGCGAGGAGGTTGGTCTGCTCGGCGATCTGTTCGATGGTGGCGACGATGCTTCCGATCTGCTCGGAGGAGCTTCCGAGAGCCTGAATGACCTGTGCGGACTGGGAGACGCTCTTGTGGATGCTTTGCATTCCTTCGACGGCGAGCGCGACGGTTCTTCCTCCGGCGGCGGCGCTTTCGTTGGCGAGGTTGGCGGCCTGGGTGGCGGCCTCGGCGTCCTTGGCCACGCCTTGAACGCCGTACGCAAGCTGCTTGACCAGTTCGGCGCTGTCGGCGAGGGAGCGCGCCTGCGACGTGCTGCCCTGCGCGACTTCGCTCGCGCCTCGCGCCGATTGATCGCTGGCCTGGGCGACTTCGAGCATCACGCTGCTGATCTCTTCGGTTGAGTTTCCGATCTGCTGGCTGGCGTCCGCGACAGTCCCGGAAGCCTGGGAGACCTGCGCGGCGTTTTCCTGAAGACCGAGGATCAAGCGGCTGAGCGCGGCCTGGGATTTACGAAACGATTCGACGGTCGAGTGGATCTGCCCGAGCATGGCGTTGAACGTGCGCGCCATCGAACCGAACTCGTCCTGCGCCTCGATCTCAAGCGGCTTGGTTTGCGTGATGATGGCGACGGTCAAGTCTCCCCGCTCCATCGCGGTGACGGCGGCGCTCAGATTGGTGACGCATACGGATTCCAGCGTCTCCAGCCGATTCGACATTTGCGACACGACGCGAACCATATATCGCGTGATGAAGCTGCCGACGGCCACGCCGGCCAACGCGGCGCAGAAGATGAGCGCGAGGGTCGTCCGCAGGCCCTCATTGGACGCCTTGGTGATCTGGCCGCTATACCAAACGCCGTGCGCGTGGTTCCAGGCCGTCATTGCCGAGACCGTGTCGCTGATCGCGTGGAACTGCGAGCGCATCTCCCCGTTCAGCAGGTCCGCGCTCCGATCTTTCTCGCCGCGCATCAGCATCGGCGTCCATGTTTGCTGCTGAGTCTGATAGCCGGTCCACTGATCTTTGAGTTTGTCGTAGTTTTGCTTGTCCGCCGTGTCGGTCGCGGCCTGCCCATAGGCGTCCAGCGCCGAATCCGCCTCCGACTGCGCTTTGGCGGCGTCGGTCAAATATTTGTCGCGATCCTTCGGAGTGCGCGAAAGAATAGCCTGGAATTCCAATGTCCGGACATGACGGGCCCCGACATGGAACTCCGCAAGACGCTCGGTGCTGGTGAGCGAATCCGAGACGATGCTTTTCGCGATTTTGCTCATGTGCGCCATCAAACCGATGGCCGCGCCGCCAAGCACCGTCGTCAAGAGTATACAAAGGCCGAAGCCGATCGAAAGCTTATGGGCTGTTTTGCGGTTGAGAAACCAATTCATGGAGCGTATCCTAAACAGTGGGAATTTTGACGATGAGTCATTATCTTTTCGGCGCTTTGGGAGCTCCTCCTTAGGGCGCCGGGATTCTCTCGCACTTCCGGGAGGAGCGGCATCGGGTATACTGTGACCGATTTTCGATCATCACTAGCGAGGGACACCATGAGCTTTAATAAGAAGACCGTCGAGGATATCGACGTCGCCGGCAAGCGAGTGCTGGTGCGCGTGGACTTCAACGTGCCGCAGGACGAGACCGGCGCCATTACGGACGATCGCCGCATCCGCGCCGCTCTGCCGACCATTCAATATCTGATCCAGCACAACGCGCGCGTCATTCTGGCGTCGCACCTGGGCCGGCCCAAGGGTGGGCCGGAGCCCAAGTACAGCCTGGCGCCCGTCGCGGCCCGCCTGGGCGAACTGATCGGCAAGAGCGTCCCGCTTGCCCCCGACAGCGTCGGCGACGCGGTCAAGGCGCAGGTGAGCGCCCTGGCGGACGGCGATGTCCTGCTGCTGGAGAACGTGCGCTTCCATCCGGAAGAAGAGAAGAACGATCCCGCGTTCGCTACCGAGCTCGCGTCCCTGGCGGAACTCTACGTCAATGACGCCTTCGGCACCGCGCACCGCGCCCACGCCTCCACCGAAGGCGTCGCACAGCATCTTCCCGCCGTCGCCGGCTTCCTGCTCAAGAAAGAGCTGGATTACCTCGGCGAAACCGTCAACAACCCCAAGCGCCCGTTCGTCGCCATTCTCGGCGGCGCCAAGGTGAAGGACAAGATCTCCGTGATCCAGGCGCTGCTGCCCAAGGTCGACACGCTGATCATCGGCGGCGGCATGGCGTACACCTTCTTCAAGGCCCAGGGCAAGGAGATCGGCAAGTCCCTGCTCGACGCCAGCAACATCGACTTCGCCAAGCAGGTCCTGGCAGAGAGCGGCGACAAGATCTTGCTCCCGGTGGACGTGATCGTGACCAACGGCAACCCGTTCGGCGGCGATGTCGATTCTCTGGAATCCAAGGCGGTCTCCGTGGATGCGATTCCCTCGGACTGGGAAGGCGTGGACATCGGCCCGGTCACCATCAAGGAGTTCGCGGCGGTCATTCAGGGCGCGGCGACCGTGATCTGGAACGGCCCGGCGGGCATCTTCGAGATCCCGCGCTTCGCGGTCGGAACGCAAGGCGTGGCGCAGGCGCTGGCCGACAGCAGCGCGATCACCATCGTCGGCGGCGGCGATTCAGCGGCGGCGGTCGAGAAGCTTGGCTTTGCGGACCAGATCACCCACATCTCCACCGGCGGCGGCGCCTCGCTGGAGTTCCTGGAAGGCAAAGAGCTCCCCGGCGTCGCGGCGCTTCAGGATAAGTAATACGGTTCAGACTCACATGTCGTGAGCCGCTCTCGGCGCTCAAAGGGCGCTGCTGTTCTTGAAAGACCAGCAGCGCCCTTTGTGTTTTTTGCTGATCCGAACAAGCGGCTGCAACCAAACCCGCCCCCTCCGTGTCTCATGGTTTGAGCGCTTCTGAGAGTTCTGGCGACAAAGCGATTATGCTTCCGCCCGCGCGACGACAGAGCGAAGCATTGAGGGGGATCGATGAGCATGGCGAATGGCGATGGGAGTGAGATCTCGTCCCGAAGAGTGAATTATGGCTGGATCGGCGAATCCTGGGGATTGCTGGGGCAGGCGGCGAGTCCGTGGATCATGTCTCAGCTGCTCTACGGCGTCTTGGTGTTTCTGTTGTCGCTGGCGCTGAATGTCCTGTGTTTTGGTGTTCCGCCGCTCAATCTCGCGGGCTTTTCGCGATGGGCGGACCACCAAACGCCGGTCTCCAACACGGCGTCCTATGCGCTGAGTTTCGCGTTCAATGTCTTTCAATCATCGGCGTACTACGCGATGGCGGTGAAGCAAGTGCGCGGCGAGCAGGTCTCTTTCCACGACGCGTTTCGCGGCGGGGAAGGATTCTGGCGTATGGCGGGCGCCGTCCTGCTGATCGGCGTGCTGAGCCTGCTGGGCGTGGCGGGATTGGTAATCGGCGTGTTTTTCGTCGCCGGTCTGCTGCTGCCCGCATGGGCGATGGTCGCCGATGGCGAAAGTCCCACCGAGGCGATTACGCGGTCAATTCGGGCGATGAAGGGCGATTGGCTCAAAGCCGGCCTCTTCTGTCTGCTGTTTACCGCGCTGATGGGAGCGAGCGCGCTGCTCTGTGGTCTGGGCCTGCTCGCGACCACGCCGATGCTTTATCTCGTCTCGGCGCTCGCGTATCGGGACATGGCGGGCATGCCGATACTCACGACGCAGCCTTTCGAATATGGCGCGGGGCAGCCCGGCGTCTGGCCTCCTCCTCCGCAGGCGACGCGGCCGCCGGACGAGCCGACTTGGGGCGCCGGACAATAATTGAGAGCCAACGGGCGTAATTTTGGGGATATTGATCGTGATTGAGAGTGGAGGATAAGAATGAGCGTACCCATGGGCGGCGGTTACGCCGCGCCCCGCCGTGTGAATTATGGATGGATCGGAGAATCGTGGCAGTTGTTCACGCAGGCGGCCGGAGCGTGGATTCTCCTGCTCCTGGCGAACGTCGTTGTCAGCTTGATCATTAGTTTTGGGCTTCAGGCGATGTTTCCCAACACTAATTATACGCCGCCTACTCCCGGCGCGTCGCCGTGGCAGGTGATGGCGACCAGCCAAAAAATGTCTTCCTTGGGGCAGTTTCTGTCGTATGTGATTAGCTGGCTGACTGGCGGCTTTTTCGCCGCTTGCTTCTACGGACTTGCGGTGAAGCAGGTTCGCGGTCAGGCGGTCGGCGTCGGCGACGCTTTTGGCGGTGGTCCGTACTATGGGCAGATGCTGCTGGCGACGCTGGTGCTGGGGCTTCTGGCGGGCGGCGGCGCTCTGGTCTTTTGTCTTGGCTTTTTTGTTGTACTAGGCCTGATGCTGCCCATGCAGGCGATGGTCGCCGACGGCGTTCCCGCAATGGAGGCGATTTCACGAAGTTTCGAAGCGATGAAGGCCGATTGGCTGAGCGCCGCTTTGTTCTACATTGTCATGTTCCTGCTGATCCTCGTGAGCGCTATTCCGTGCGGCCTTGGCCTGCTCGCCACCGCTCCGATGACTTACCTCATCGCCGCGCTTGCGTATCGCGATATGGTCGGAATGCCGGGGGCGAATAGCGGCTTTACGCCGAACTACGGCGCGCCGCAGCCGGGCGTGTGGCCGCCGCCGCCGGGAGCGGGGAACGCCCCTCCCTACGGCGGGCAGCCGGGGAATTATCCGCAGGGCGGTCAGCCGGGAGCGTGGCCCCCTCCGCAAGGCGGTCAGCCCGGAGCTTGGCCTCCGCCGCAGGGCGGGCCTCAGTTTGGTCAGCCGCCTCAGGGCGGTCCCCAGTTTGGGCAGCCGCCTTCGTCGCCGGGAGCTCAGCCGCCGGGCCAGTGGCTCGGCGGCTCGCCGCCTGACGATCCCAATCGCCCGCAGGGCGGCGCATAGTGTTCTGACGGATCGGGAAACGGCGTGTCCGGCGCGACGTCGATCGGACACGCCATCTTTGAGAATGGGAGGGCATATATGAGCGTACCAGAGGGAAGGAGTTATCAATCAACTCCCGAGGTTAGTCTGGACTGGATCTCAAAGGCGTGGTCTCTGTTTACTCAACGGGCGACATCGTGGATCGGAACAATGTTTCTATTCGCTGTCGCGGTCTGGGTCTTGGAGCTGATCATCATCGTTCCGACGGGGCTTCTCGGAGCTATGCAGAACAGCGCTGCTCGTTCCAATCCCGGATCAATGGGACCATGGGCGATCTTTTCATTACTGGCGCCCGCGCAACTTGGAGTGTTCTTTCTCTTGGGTATCGCGCTGAGTGGCGGGATGTACATCGTTTTGGGTGGAATTCTCAAAATGGCGCTAAAACAGGTTCGCGGTGAAGAGATTGCCCTGGCCGATATTTTATCGGTCGGAGATGTCGCGATGCCGCTGTTTGTTTCTGGTTTGATCATTTCTATTGTAGGATCTCTCGCCATGCAGGTATTCGTGCTGCCGGGGATCGTGGTTTATGCCCTGCTCATGTTTACGCCGCTACTAATCGTCGACCAGAAGCTCGGAGCAATCGACGCCATTAAAGCCAGTGTGGACATGCTCAAGTCTCAATGGTTGATGGCCAGCGTTTTCTTTTTTGTTTCGTATTTGGTTGCGTGCCTCGGAGCGATCTTATGCGGCATTGGGATGCTGGCGACGTTCCCTGTGTTTTTGATTTCCATTGCCTACGGGTACTGGACATTCACCGGCTCGACGATGTCTGTGGCGGGACAGCCGAATTACGGCGTTGCGCAGCCGGGCGTGTGGCCTCCTCCGCCCGGCGCGGGGAATGCGGCTTCGTTTGGTCAGACGGGCGCCGGCCCGGCTTTTGGGCAGACCCCAAGCGCGCCGGCGTCGACGCCGGATCAGACGGGCGCCTGGCCGCCTGCGCAGCCGGCTCCGGAGCCTCCGCAGCAGCAGCCGGGAGCCTGGCCGCCCACGCAAAGCGGCGCGCCGGCTGAGCCTCCGGCGGCTCCGTCGCCGTCCGAGTGGCCCGCGCAGACCACGCCTCCGCCGTTTGGGCAGACGCCGCCCGAAGATCCGAACCGTCCGCTGGGCGGCTCCTAGCCACAACGATCGCACATTTATTCGGCCGGCGGCGCGAAGGGCCCGCCGGCCACGCTGCGTTACCCACGAGAAACTGTCGTCCGCCGCTTCTTCCATGGGAGGAGTCGCTTGCTTGCTTGGTGAATAATTCTTTGGTCATCACTCTTCGTTGTCCAATGGAGGATCGGTCCATGAGCACGGGTTATATCGGCGCGGGTGGGCGCCATCCGCATAAAGTGAGTTTCGATTGGCTTGGCGAGGCCTGGAAGCTGTTTGCGTCCAGCGCGCCGGTGTGGATCGCCGCGATTATCGTCGCGGTGTATGCTCCTCTGTGCATCGATGCGTTCGTAGTGGGCGCCATCAGTGTATCGCAGAAGATCGCCGGTTCCGGCGCCGGTGGCGCGGTTCAGGCACTGATGCATATGGGCGGGCTGACGTTCGGACTTGGCCTGCTGAACGCGGCCTATTCGGCGTTTGTGCTGGGCGGTCTTGCGCAGATGGCGCTCAAGCAGGTGCGCGGCGAGCCTGTCTCGTTCCGGGACATTTTCTCCGGAGGGCCGTCGTTCGGGCGGATGCTAGTCTTCGGCATCGTCGCCTCTCTGATGATCGGCGTCGCTTCCGGCTTCATCTTGCTGCCGGGCGTTTTCCTCGCCGGACTGCTGCTGCCGTCACTGGCGCTCACGGCGGCGGGCGCGCCGCTGAGCGACTCCATTTCGCTCAGCGTGAAAGCGATGTGGCCCGATCGGGCGATCGCGATGGGGTTGGCGTTTGTGCTGGGCGTGCTGACGGTGATCGGCTCCGGCTTCTTCACCATCGGTCTGCTGGCGGCGCTGCCGCTGTGGTTCCTGGTGTCCGCGCTGGCGTATCGCGATATGATCGGCTTCCCGGAGACGGAAGTCTCCCTGGACGATATTTTAGGAACCGTGGAGCCGGGGCGCGGCGTATACCTGGGTGGCGACGCTCCGTTTGGCTATTCGCCGGGGCAGACGCCGCAAAATTCATTGAACGGCGAGCCGCTCGATAACGGCGTGGATTCGTCCGCGCCGCCGAAACCATGAAATCTTCCATAAAGCAAATCGCCGTTGTTGTCTGCGCCGTCGTCATCGCCGGCGCGGCGCTGCTGAAAATCTATGCTCTCGCGCTGATCGTAGGGATCGTCGCGGGAGCATATCTTTTGGTCGCCGGGATGTCGAGCGGCGGATCGCTGGGCAACGCGCGACGGTACGGGCAGACGCCCGCCGATAACTCCACCCGCATTGGCGTGGGGCTCGCCGCCGCCGGAATCGCCGCCGCTTCGATCGGCCAGCCCCACTTTCCCCTGTCGTTTCGCGTGTTTTACGGCCTGTGTCTCGTCGCCGGCTGCGTCCTCGCAATTGTACTGGCTTTTCTCCCCGCGAAAAAATAGTTTTCTGAAACAAACGTATTGCACATTACTGCCGGGATATGGAACAACTTCGATGGAGGCGTCATAGACGCGCAATGAAGCGCGCTTATGATTATGTGCATTATGAAAAGCGTTATTGGACCGATTTCGACGCAAAAGGCTTATTTATTCTCTCCTATTCTCGTCGCGCTGACCACCTGGCTATTATTTGTCGCGCAGCGTTATACCATGGAAGCGGAAGGGGCTCCCTACATTCGCCCATACGCAATCGTTTTCGTTCTTCCGATCGCACTATTAACTCTTCTGGGCGGGCGCGGCCCGGGAGTCCTGACCCTGATCAGCGCCTGCCTTTCTCTGATCTACATCGTGTGCGAGCCCCACTTTTCGTGGCGTGTCAGCCACCATCGGGATTGGGTGGAGATGCTGCTGCTGCTGCTGATCGGCGCGATCCTGATCTATGCGCTGGAATCGGTGCGGCAAAACGGATATCTGCTCGCGGACGCCGCCGAGGCGCGCAGCCGGCTGGACGCCAGCGAGGAGCGGCGGCTGGCGTTTAACCGCGAGGTGCTGCTGGCGGTGACGGGCGGGCGTCTGCTGCTCTGCGGCGAGGAGGAGCTGCGCGGAATGGTGAGCGGCGAGCCGGAGCTGCGCGCGTCGCTCGGCAGCGCCGCCGACGCGGCCCATCTGCGCGGGGATCTCAGGACTCATCTCGAAGCCCAGGGGATGGCGAATCGGGTGCGCACCGACGATCTGATGACCTGCGTGATGGAGGCGGCGACCAACGCCGTGAAATACGGGCGCGGCGGCGAAGCCGCCTTCTGGACCGCCGAAGACCATGTCGCCGTCCTGATCACGGATCGCGGCGACGGCATTCAGCCGTCCGACCTCGCCCGCGCCACCCTGGAAAGCGGCTACTCCACCCGCGCCACCCTCGGCATGGGGTACACCCTGATGCTGCAAACGGCGGACCTGCTGGCGCTGTGCACCTCGGACGCCGGCACTTCCCTCTTGATACGCGTCGGCAACCAGCCGCTGCAAACGGCGCAGGACGAATTCCTCGCGCGCTATACATCGATCGCCGCCTGACGAAAACTGTTCCCATCAGCGTTTGGAGGCGCCTGCGAGTCCATCCCAGGCGGACATCGCACAGTCCGCAACATCGGTCAACGTCGCGCGGGAGTCTCCATCGCGGGCCTGAATGGAGAGGCCATGCAAAACCGTGGTATAGAATGACGTCATGGCGCTCACGTTGGCGCTTGCGGGGACATCACCCTCGGCGATCCCGCGCTCCAGTCGCTCCCGAATGATGTCTTGCGTTCGGCGGCGCAGCACTAAGAGATGCTCTTGAGCGCCCTTGCTCGCGGGGGAGCAGTTCATCGTTCCCAGCACAATTAAGCACCCTGGCGGCGAAGATCCGTCCGTGAAAAGCTGGACCGCGTCCCGCAGTATCGTTGCAATCGCCGCGCGCGCGGTCGGCTGCTCGGCGATCGCGCGCGCCGTTCCCGATCCCACTCCCGTCTGATACAGCGCCACTGCTTCCTGGAACAGCGCTTCCTTGGAACCGAACGCGGCGTAAAAGCTGGGCGCGTTGATTCCGATGGCGCCGGTCAATTCCGACAGGGAAGCGCTCTCGTACCCAAGCCGCCAAAATACTTCCATTGCCTGCTGAAGCGCCGCATCACGATTGAATTCTCGCGGTCTCCCTCGCTGTCCCATTGTCTTTTCCCATCTTTCCATTGTGATTTTTATATCGAGTGCTACAAAAATAAATCATACCCGAAAAATCTCAGGTATTATTTCTATAGTGATTGATACAGAAATTGGAGGGAAGTGTTTTATGAAGAAACAAGATCGTGTCACAAATCCGGTTTCTGTTCACGGCGCGGCGGATCGCGTCGTAGTTTTGGGAGCGGTGTGTCTGGCGGGGTTGGTGCTGCCCCTGAGTTTTGCGGGCGCCGCCGTGGCGACGCCCGCCATTGGCCGAGAACTGGGGGGAAGTCCCACGGCGCTGAACTGGATCGTCAACGCCTTCATGCTGAGTTTTGGCAGTACGCTGATGGCGGCGGGCGCATTGGCCGATGAGTACGGTCGCCGGAGAATATTCGCCATCGGTGTCGCGCTGTTCGCGGCGATCTCGCTGGCGATCGGCTTTGCCCCCAACGTGGTTTGGCTTGATTTTCTGCGCGCGGGTCAGGGGACCGCCGCCGCCGCAACGCTGGCCGGGGGGGCGGCGGCGCTCGCTCAGGAGTTTTCCGGTTCCGCGCGGACGCGCGCTTATAGTCTTCTCGGCGCGACGTTTGGCGCGGGGCTGGCGTTTGGACCGGTGCTCGCGGGCTTTTTGATCCACGCTTTCGGCTGGCGCTCCATCTTTTTAACTGGCGTCGTGATCGGAGCCGTCGCCTTGATCTTCGGTGTTCCGCTCATGCGGGAGTCGCGCGATCCGGACGCCGCCGGTTTGGATGCGCCGGGCGCGGCGGCCTTTACCGGCTTTCTCTCGCTTCTCATTTGCGGAGTTTTGCAAGCGCCGTCGAGCGGATGGGGAAGTCCCGCAGTCACCGCATTTTTTATGGGCTCGGCGCTGATGCTGGCGTTGTTTATCGTGGCGGAGCGCCGCTCCCCTCGTCCGATGCTGGATCTCTCGCTGTTCCGATATCCGCTGTTTTTGGGCGTGCAGGTTCTGCCTCTCGCCACTGCTTTTTGCTACGTAGTGCTGTTAGTCTTGCTCCCAGTTCGATTGATTGGCGTTGAGGGACGCAACGAGGTCGAGGCGGGTGCGATAATGATCTCGCTGTCCACGCCGCTGCTGGCTGCGCCTCTCTGGGCCTGGCTGCTGGCTCAGCGCTTCTCGGCGGGCGCCGTGTCAGGAACAGGATTATTAATTGCATCGGCCGGCTTGGTTTGGCTGAGTCATGTCGGACCGGGGAGCCCCGGCGGCGCGCTCATACTTCCCATGCTGCTGATCGGCGTGGGGGCGAGCATTCCGTGGGGGCTAATGGATGGACTTTCCATTAGCGTTGTTCCCAGGGAAAGGGCAGGCATGGCGACGGGGATCTTCAGCACGACGCGCATCGCCGGCGAGGCCGTCATGATCGCGCTCGTTGCGGCTCTGATGGCGACTTTGACACAGGCGCAATTGGGAGGAGCCTTTTCGGGGGATTCGCCGGAGCATATTGCGCGCGCCGCGCAGTATATCGCCGCCGGAGATCTGACGCACGCCGCGCGCTTTCTCCCAGCTGTCAGTCACACGCGTCTCGTCCAGGTTTACGGCAATGCGTTTCGGGTTCTCATCCTTCTTCTGGCGGCGGCCACATTCGCCTCGGCTCTGACTGTGTTTGCGTTTCTTGGGCGCGTGCGCGCGCCCGCCGAGCCCAAGTCCGAGGAAGCGCCGGAACTGGCGGCGCGTGCCTAGGGCGAAGCCTCGCAGGGGGAACTCGTACTCTCCTGAGGAGTTCCCCTTGCCTTTTCCCCCACCACCGGTTATACTATCCTTACAACGATGAATCTGCTGATAGGCGCGAAAACGGATCTCGGTAAACGAGCCAACAACGAAGATTTTTATGCGGTCGTGGATGTACAGCAGAGCCACCTGCGCGCCGACGGAGTGCTGATTGTCGCGGACGGCATGGGCGGGCGCAACTTTGGCGAAACGGCCTCCACGGCGGCGGTGGAAGCGGTCGCGGAGACGCTGGTGGATCTGCTCGACGCACAGCGCGGCGACCGGGTCCATGTCGAGGACGCGCTGGATTCGGCCCTGCGCAAGGCGAACGCGCGGGTCTATGAGCTGTCGCGCGAAGGCGAGCACGCCGAGGGCATGGGGACGACATGTGTCGCCGCCGTGATCGAGGGCGGCCGGCTGTTTATCGGCCATGCGGGCGACAGCCGCGCGTACGTCATCCGAAACCACAAGCTGGAGCAACTGACCAACGACCACTCCTATGTGGCCGAGCAGGTGCGCGCCGGCGTGATCTCTGAGGAAAGCGCGCGCAAGTCCCGCTTCCGAAATGTCATCACGCGCGCCGTGGGCATCGAGCCGGCGATCTCGCCGGATGTTGTGGGCTACCCCCTGGATGGGATCGACGCCGTGCTGATCTGCACCGACGGCCTGACCGGGCCGGTGCGCGATCCGGACATCGAGCGGATCCTTCTGGCGGCCCCGAGCGCGCAGATCGCCGCCGACAAGCTTGTGGGACTGGCGAAGAACAACGGCGGCAGCGACAACATTACCGCGGTCGTTGTCCGTTTTTCCGAAGGGGCGATCGCGCCGGACACCGTCATGCCTGAGGTCGACGATCAGAACGATTTTCTCAACACGCGCAAATGGAGTCCTCCGAGCTCGCCGCGTCCCGTGGGACAATCGATCCTCGTGGGCCTGCTCCTGCTGTTTCTGTGCAGTACGATCTATCTCGTCAGCGTCGCCAATGAGGCGGGATATGAGTGGCGCTTCGGCGTTCCTCCGCTGGTGAAGCCCGATCCGCCGCCCGTCCATGTCCGCGATTTCCAGCATCTGAGCTACGGCGCGCCGGAGACGTTTTACGAAACTTCCGTCCGCAGCGGCCCGCTGACGCATAGCGAGGCGGACGACACGATCACAGCGGTGACGCAGGAAGGCGACATCGTCACGCTGGCGACGGACGGCAAGACGAGCTATAAATTCCCGCTGTCGGACGGCGCCGCCCCCGCCACGGCCGAAGGCGAGACCCCCCGGAAGGCTCCGGCGGAAGGAAATGTCCACTTCGCCGTCGACTCTCAGGGAAACCTGTATGTTTCCGACGCCGCAGCGCACAGCATCGTCAAGTTCAAGTCCTCGGGCGAGAAGATCGGTCCCATCGCGAAGGGACAGCTCAAGAACCCCGAAGCGATCGCCGTTTCCGATGACGGCACGGTTTACGTTGTTGACGGCGGACACTTGATGGCGATCCATCCCGCCAAGTCCGCCGCGTCCGGCGGCTCTGTGACGGAAACCCCATGAGCCGCTGATGTCTCTCGGAATGCTTGGAAAATATGAACGCCTGGATGTGCTGGGGCATGGGGCGTCGGGAATCGTCTACCTCGCCAAGGATACGCTCCTGGGCAAACTGGTCGCGATCAAGCACATCGCCGCGCAGGGCGAGGACCGCGATCGGTTCCTTGAAGAAGCGCGCGTGCTGGATCGTCTGCGCCACCCGAACATCGTCCAGGTGAACAGCGTCGACTTGATCGACGGCAAAGTCGTGCTGGACATGGAGTATGTCTCCGGCAGCAATCTCCAGGACGTCCTGCGCCGCACCCCGCAGCTGCCCGTGGCCGACGCCGTCGGCATCGCCGCGCAGATTTGCGACGGCCTCGCCTTCGCCCACGCCAACCGCACCGTCCACCGCGACGTCAAGCCCGCCAACATCATCATCTCCCACGACGGCGAGGTCAAGCTCGTCGACTTCGGCCTGGCCGAAGTCCTCGGCACTAACTCCTTCGCCGGCGGCGCCGGCACCTACGCCTATATGGCGCCCGAGGATTTCCACGCCGAGGAGCTTTCGGACCGCCAGTCCGATATCTGGGCGGCGGGCGTCATCCTTTACGAGATGCTCGCAGGGCGTCGGCCCTTCCGGGTCGCGCGCCCGAAAGATCCCTTCGCCTGGAAGCGCGCCGTGGATGAAGATCCGTACGCGCCGATTCCACAGGAGCGTCCCGAAGTCCCCGAGGCGCTGGACCGGATCGCCGCCAAAGCCCTGGCCCGCGACAAGGGCGAGCGCTACGCCGACGCCGCCGAGATGGCCCGCGATCTGCGCGCGCTCGGCCTCGCCGCCACGCGCTCGGCGCTGGCTGAGGATCTGTCCGCCACGTCCTTCGCCGACGCGCCTCACGACGGGGAAGAGCCCACCATCGCCGCGATCGATTTCCGCGCGGGCCGCCTGGAGCAGGCATGGGAAGAGAACGAGGAAGCGCCGACCGTCGCCGCCGGCGCGCTTCCCGGATTCCCCTTTCTCCCGGATATCGACGCCTTCCTGGCGCTGGCGCCCGAGCAGTGGGACGCCGCCCGCGCCGCCCTGCGTAGCGGGGATCTCGCCCGCTGGCTGCGCTCCGTCGGCGAGGACCCGCTTGCCGCGACCGCCGATGAGATTTCCCGCGACCTTGCCCGCGATCCCGATGACGCCCTGCGCGACTTCCTCTACCGCTCCGGCCTGGACACCTCCACGGAGGCGCGAAACGGCTTTGAAGAAGGAAGCCGCCGGATCAAAGAAGGGCAGTTCGCCGAGGCCGCCGGCCTGCTGCGCCGCTCCACGCGTCTGGACCCCAGCCGCCCCGCCGCCTATGAGCGGCTTGCGCACGCCCTGCGCACGCAGGGCGACGCGTCCGGCGCGCTGCAAGTTTTGGAAGAAGCCGTGACGCGTCACCCCGGCGACCGGACGCTTTCGCGGGAGCTGACGAGCCAGGCGGGGGCGCGGCTGACGCTGAGCACGCAAACGGTGAGCTTCGGCGTGATGCGCAAGGGCGAAAAGCGGACGCAGCGCGTCTCGCTGCGCAACGCCGGAACCGGCGTCGTCCAGGGCCGTGTCGGCGCCGCGCCAGGCTGGGTGGAGATCGAGCCGCGCACCTTCACCACGCGCCAGCGCCAGCAGCTTTTGTTTACCGCGCAAACCGACAACGTGTGGCAGACGCCCGCCGAATACCGCGAGACGGTCGTTCTTGAAACCAGCGCCGGTCGCCACGAGATCGTCGTTCAGGCGACGGTGCTGCCTGCCCGCCTCGGCTTCGCCCAGATCTTCTACTGGTACATCCCCGTTCTGATCTGCGCCCTGTTGCCGCTGCTCGCCGGCCTTGCCGCCCCGCACACCTTCGCGCCCGGCGTCCGCCACCTGTGGGAGCCCGGCGCGGTCGCCAGCGGCCTGCTCTGCGGCTCTTTGTTCGTGCTCGCGACCGCCGCCGACACCGTTGGGAAGTATCGCTTGATCCCATTATTACTGCTCTCGCTGAGCATTCTCGGCGCCACGGCGATCGGCCGGGGTTTGGGCAGCTACGAAGACCACGCCGCGCGCGAAATGCTCGTCCGCGCCACGCCGCCGATTTTGATCGTCTTGGTCATGCAGGCCGCCATCCAGGCCCGCGACCCGCGCGGCTGGGGCCGCTGGCCGATCTGGGCGTTCATCATCTGCGCCCTGGGCGCGGCGGTGGCTTATGTGATTGGGCATGGGTAGGAGCCCCATCCCCCCGCCGAAGCAAGCTTCGGCCTCCCCCCTTCCCGGCTTCGGCCCTTCGGGCGGGAAAGGGGGTGCTGACAACTTTGGACGACATAGATCTGAGTGTGGGCTACGAAGAAATACAGTTCTTCTCAACACTACGCCAAGATCTATGTCGGTTGTAATTACGAACGCCCCCTTTCCCGCCCGAAGGGCCGAAGCCGGGAAAGGGGGAAATCGAAGCTTGCTTCGATGGGAGGATGGGGATCCAATAGAACATGCCAAAACCCAACATCATCCTTGCGCTCGATATGGGCACCTCCTCGGTGCGCGCCATGCTGTTCGACCGGCGCGGGCGCGAATTGCCCGGGCATGAGCAGCAGATGCCGTATGTCCAGCAAACCACGTCGGATGGCGGCGTGGAGACGGACGCGGAGTCTCTGATCGAGCGCACGGTGGAGTGCATTCGGCGGCTGATGCGCGGCGCGGACAAAGAGACGAAGGCCAAAATCGCCGGCGTCGGCATTTCGTGCTTCTGGCATAGCCTGGTCGGCGTGGGGGAAGACAACCGGGCGGTGACGCCGGTCTATTCGTGGGCGGATATGCGGTCGGCGCCGTATGTCGCGAAGCTGCGTGAGACGCTGGACGCAGACGATTACCATGGCCGGACGGGCTGCGTGCTGCATCCGTCGTTCTGGCCGGCGAAGCTGCTCTGGCATGCCGCCGCGCATCCCGAGCAGGCCGATAAGGTGACGCGCTGGATGTCCTTTGGCGAATATCTGGCGCTCCGGCTGTTCGGTTCGGCGACGTGTTCGATCTCCATGGCGTCGGCCACGGGGCTGTTCAATCAGCACACGACGGACTGGGACGGGGCGACGCTCGCCGCGCTGCCGATCCGTCACGAACAGCTCAATCCGCTCGGAGATCTGAGCGCGACGCAATCGGGGATCGTCGCGGAGTTCCGTCGCGGCCTGGGACCGGTCGCGCAGATTCCCTGGCTGCCGGCGGCGGGCGACGGAGCGTGCTCCAATCTCGGCGGCGGCGGAACGGACGACACACGGATCGCGCTCAATATTGGAACGTCGGCGGCGATGAGGATCGTTGTCCCCGCCGAAAATCTGACGATCCCCAGCGCGCTCTTCTGCTATCGTGTGGACCGCAAGCGCGCCCTGCTCGGCGGCGCCTTCACGGGCGGCGGTAATATCTACGCCTGGCTGGGCAAGACGCTGACGCTGAGCGGGGACGCGAAGTCCAACGAGAAAACCCTGGCGGCGATGGCGCCCGATTCGCATGGCCTGACCGTGCTCCCGTTCTGGGCGGGCGAGCGTTCTCCCGGCTGGCACGCGTCCGCGCGCGCCTCGATCGACGGCATGAACCTGCACACGACGCCCCTGGATATCCTGCGGGCCAGTCTGGAATCAGCGGCTTATTGTTACGACACGGTGCGCGACCAGATCCAGCGCTCGTTCCCGCAGGCCCGCGAGATCGCCGCTTCCGGCGGCGCCTTGCAGCACGATCCGGTCTGGACCCAGATCCTCGCCGACGTCTTCGGTGTTCCGATCAACGTCAGCAAAGCCTTCGAAGCCTCCAGTCGGGGCGCGGCGCTGCTGGCGCTGGAGACTCTGGGACTGATCCCGGACGTCGAGTCCGTGTCGGCGGCGAAGGGGAAGACGTTTCCGCCTTCGGAAGCGAACCATCAAGTATATCAAGAAGCACGGCGGCGGTACGACGCGCTGTATGCGCGGGTGCTGGGATAAGCGATTGGCGATCGCGCATCAGAGTGAGTCGATAGACATCACATCCGCCGATGATCCCCCGGTTATGAAACCCGGGTCTGGGAGCGGCAAGAGCCGCTAACCGTCCGTGCCGGACGGAAGATATTTGTGATCGATTACTGGCATTTGCGTCCGGCACGGACGCTTAGCCGAAGGCTCCCAGACCCGGGTTTCATAACCGGGGCGCGCCGGGGTTCATTCCCGTAGGCGCATCAGGTTTTATCACCTGGGATGTGGGAATGCCAGCCTAGAAAAAACGAGCAACGAATCATGTCCACAGGAATAGTCACTCTCATCGGCGCCGGTCCCGGCGATCCGAATTTGATCACGGTCGGCGGCGCGGCGGCGCTCGCGGCGGCGGATGTCGTGGTGTATGATCGGCTGGCGCATCCGGCGCTGCTGCGGCACGCGCCGCGCGCGGAGAAGATCTATGTCGGCAAGAAGGCCGATCAGCACGCCATGAAGCAGGATGAGATCAATGCGCTGCTGGCCGAGCGGGCGCTGGCGGGGCAGAATGTCGCGCGGCTCAAGGGCGGCGATCCGTTTGTCTTTGGGCGCGGCGGCGAGGAAGCCGAGTATGTGCGCGAGCGCGGGATCGAGTTCGTCATTATTCCGGGGGTGACCAGCGCCATCGCCGCGCCGGCGTACGCGGGAATCCCGGTGACGCATCGCGACGCGGCGTCCTCATTCGCCGTCATCACCGGCCATGAGCGCGACGATTCGCGGGAAAGCGGCGGACGCGCGGCGGGGCAGGCCGAGGGCCGGCGCCGCTGGGACAAGATCGCCAATGCCGGCGATACACTGCTCTTTTTGATGGGCGTCGAAAACTTAGAAGAGATCACGACCCAGCTGATGGCGCATGGCCGAAGCGCGGAGACGCCGGTGGCGCTGGTGCGCTGGGGAACGTGGGCCGGGCATCAGAAGACGCTGACGTCGACACTGGGCGGCGTCGTGGAAGCGGTGCGCGCGGCGGGATTCAAGGCGCCGGCGGTGACCGTTGTCGGCGAAGTCGTGAATCTGCGCGAGCGCCTGCGCTGGTTTGACCGAGGGGCGCTCGCCGGCAAGCGGGTGATCGTGACGCGCGCCCGCGAGCAGGCGTCGGGCTTTGTCGAGATGCTGCGCGCCCGCTACGCCGAGCCGATCGAGTTTCCGCTGATTCGCATCACGTCGCCAAGCGACAATTACGCCGCTCTGGATACGGCGATCGGGCATCTGCAATCCTATCAGTGGGTGCTGTTCACGAGCGCGCCCGCCGTGTCTCACTTCTTCGCGCGCCTCTTCGCCGCCGGCAAGGACACGCGGGCTCTGTCGGGCGTAAAGGTCGGCGTGGTCGGCCCCGCGACGGCGGCGGCCTTGAAAGAGTTCGGCGTGGCGGCGGACTTCCGGCCGGAAGCCGCCACCGGCGCGGCGCTCGCCGAAGAATTGCCCGGCGAGATCGCCGGCGCGCGCATTCTGATCCCCAGAGCGCAGGAAGGGGAGGCGGCGCTGCTGCAAATCCTGACCGATCGGTGGGCGAAGCCGGACGAAGCGGCGGCCTACGAGAATGTCGTGGACGGCGAAGGCGCGGAGGAGGTTCGCAAGCGACTGGCCGAAGGATCGGTCGATATCGTGACGTTCACCAGCTCCTCCACGGTCAAGAACTTCGTTGCGGCCCTGGAGGGCGCGCCGCTGCCCGCCGATGTCAAAATCGCCTGCATCGGCCCAAGCACGGCGGCGACGGCGACGGAGCTGCTGGGCCGCGCGCCGGACATTCTGGCGACGGAACATACGCTGGACGGTTTATTGACGGCTTTGGAAAATTTGGCGTAATGTCTGGCGTCCCGCCTTGCTTGCGCTCCATCGAACACGGACACCCAATCATATGACGAATCTTATGGACCCGACCCCCAACGACTGGGAAGATCCCAGCATGCTGTCTCGCGGCCGGGAGCCGGCGCGCGCGTCGAGCCTGGCGTACGCCGATGTCGAATCCGCGCTCGCCGGCGAGCGCGGCGTATCTCCGTTCTTCAAATTACTGAGCGGCCGCTGGCGCTTTCTCTACGCCGAGTCGCCGGCGGGCGTTCCGGACGGATTTGGCGGGGAGGGGTTTGACGCAGACGGGTGGGAGACGATCCCCGTGCCGAGCAGCTGGCAGCTGCAAGGGCATGGAACGCCGAATTACACCAATGTTAAATATCCCTATCCTGTCAACCCGCCCTTTGTCCCGCAGGAGAATCCGGTCGGCCTGTACCAGCGCACGTTTCATCTGCCCGAAGGCTGGGACGACAAACAGATCTTTTTGAACTTCGAAGGCGTCAACTCGGCCTTTTATGTGTGGCTGAACGGCGAGCAGATCGGCTACAGCCAGGGCGCGCACCTGCCGTCGGAGTTTAATATCACTCCGCACATCCGACTGGGGACGAACACCGTTTCGGTGCAGGTCTTCCAATGGTCGGACGGCAGCTACATGGAAGATCAGGACATGTGGCGGAATAGCGGAATCTTTCGCGATGTTTATCTCACGGCGTCGCTGGCGACGACCCTGCGCGACGTCACGCTCAAGACGACGTTCGACGAGAACTTCGAACATGCGACCCTCAGCATCGACGGGAATCTGAGCACGAGCGGCGGCGGAGCGGCGCCGGAGCTGACCCTGGCGGCGGCGCTTTACGATGCGGACGGAAAGATCGTCGCGGAGCGCACGCTGGTCGAAGGGATGACGATTGAAGGCGACGGCGACGCGGATCTTGGGACAAGTCTCACAATCGAGTCTCCCCGGCGCTGGACGGCCGAGACGCCCGATCTCTACACGCTGCTGCTGACGACCTCCGATTCGGAAGGAACGCCGCTGGAAGTGCGGCCCTTCGCGGTCGGCTTCCGGCATGTGGAGATCAAGGACGGCGTCTTCCTGCTCAACGGCGCTCCGATCAAGCTGCGCGGCGTGAACCGGCATGAGAGCCATCCCGATTACGGCCACGCCATCCCGATCGACCATATGATTCAGGATATCCTCCTGATGAAGCGGCACAATATCAACTGTGTGCGCACCTCGCACTATACCTGCGATCCGCGCTGGCTCGACCTGTGCGACCAGTACGGTCTTTATCTGATCGATGAAGCCGATCTGGAGACCCATGGCTTCGGCGAGTTCCGGAACTTAAACCAAATCTCGGATGACCCGGAGTGGGAAGACGCGTATGTGGACCGCGCCGAGCGCATGGTCGAGCGGGATAAGAACCATCCGTCGGTAATCATCTGGTCGCTCGGCAACGAATCTGGCTACGGCTGCAACCATGACGCGATGGCGGCCTGGATCCGCGAGAACGACCCGACGCGGCCGATCCACTACGAGCAGGCGTTTGAAGCGCCCGTGGTGGATATCGTCAGCAACATGTACGCCACCGTCGAGAAGTGCATCGCCGAAGGCGAGCGGACCGACGACGCCCGTCCGTTCTTCCAGTGCGAATACGCCCACGCGATGGGCAACGGCCCCGGCGGTCTCAAAGAGTACTGGGAAGCGTTCGAGAAGTATCCCCGGCTTTTGGGCGGCTGCGTCTGGGAGTGGTGCGACCACGGGATCCGGCAGCGCGCCTCGCACGGCGAGGAGTGGTTCGCATACGGCGGCGACTTCGGCGACTATCCCAACGACGGCAACTTCTGCATTGACGGCCTGGTCGGACCGGACCGCGAGATCAAGCCGGGCTTGATCGAATACAAGAAGATCATCGAGCCCGTGCATACCGACTCCGTGGATCTTGCCTCCGGAACGGTGCGCCTCACCAACCGCTACGATTTCCAAACGCTCGCGCATCTGCGCGCCGTCTGGACTTTGAGCGGCGACGGCAAAACGCTGCGCCAGGGCGAACTGTCTCTGCCGGAGATCGCGCCGCACGAGAGCGGCGAAGTCTCCATCCCTGTCGGTGATTGGGACAAGAAGGCCGGCGTCGAGTACTTCCTGAACCTGAGCTTCACCCTGCGCGAAAAGACCTCGTGGGCGCCGATCGGGCATGAAGTCGCGTGGGCGCAGCTGGCGCTGCCGGCGTCCGGCCCTGCCGCGCCGCCGCCGAGCATCGCCGGCATGCCCGCGCTGGTGATCGACGAGAACGAGCGCGAGATTACGCTCTATGGCGACGACTTTACGCTGGTCTTCGACCGCTGGCGCGGAACGATCGGCCGCTGGGAATACCAGGGACTGCCGCTGCTGACGGAAGGTCCGCGCCTGAACATCTGGCGCGCCCCGACCGATAACGATGTCCATGTGGCGAAGGAGCAGTGGTATGAGTATGGCCTGGACAAGCTCCAGCACAGCGTCCGCCGCGTTTCGCTGGTAAGCCAGTCTCCGCGCAGCGCCACCATCGAGGTGACGGCCACAATGGGCGCGGCGTACCGCGCGACTCGCTTCGACATCGTCTACACGTACACAATCTACGGCGGGGGACAGGTCAAGATTGAGACCCGCGTCACACCGTTCGGCGCCATCGACACGATCCCGCGCGTCGGCCTGCAATTGCGCGCCGCCGGCGGCCTGGAGCGCTTCACCTGGTATGGCCTGGGACCGCACCAGACTTATCCCGATGTCCGCGAAAGCGCCCGCGTCGGCGTCTATTCCGGCGCGGTGGACGAGCAATATGTCCCGTACATCATGCCTCAGGAGAACGGCAACAAGAGCGACGTTCGCTGGGCCTCCCTGACCGACGACTTCGGCCTCGGCCTGCTCGCCACCGGCAACGCCCTGCTGAATGTCAGCGTCCACCACTCGACGCCCGAGGACTTCACTCAGGCGCGCCACACCTACGAACTGACCCGCCGCGATGACGTGATCGTCAACATCGACCACGTCGTCCGCGGCATCGGCAGCAATAGCTGCGGCCCCGGCGTCCTGCCCCAGTACCAACTGAAGGCCGCCGAGACCACGTTCACCGTCCACCTCCAGCCCTTCAGCGCGGAGAGCATCGCCCCGATGCGCCTGTGGCGACGGCTGGCGGGGTCGTAGTTCATGCGGATGTAAAATCCACACGTTTGCCCCATGGGTATAAAACCCACGTCTGGGAGACGCTTCGCGTCTAACGCCCCGTGCCGGGCCGACAAATAAGCTTTCCGACAATAGCCTATTTTGTCCGTCCGGCACGGACGGTTAGCGGCTCTAGCCGCTCCCAGGCCCGGGTTTCATAACCGGGAGCTTTGGCATAGGTTTTATCCCTGCGACTCCTCTCCGTCATAAACGCTCCTCACTCGCCCTCCCGCACCTCCGCCACCGCGCGGTCTTCTCCCGCCGGCACAACCAGCCGCAGCCTCATCTTGCCTTGACTCACGAAATATCCCGAAGCCGACCCGTCAAGCGCGGCCGTGTCTGCGGCGGGCGCGATGGGGTGGGTGAAATCGTTGTGGGCGTAGACGGCGAAGGGGCCATGGGGCGCGGGGAGGGTGAGGGTTACGAAGTCGCCGGGCATGCGGTGGCGCAGGGTGAAGCGCAGGTCGCGGGAAGCGCCTTTGGGGAATCGCAGCGTGTAGCCGTGGTTGGCGACCACTATGGTTTGGAAGCTCGCGGGGATGGCGTCGGGACTGCCCCAGAGCGTTTGTGATGTGGAGTTGGCGCCGGTGACGATCACCGGCGCGATTTTTTGCCGGGGCTGTTCGCGGTTGTCGATGAAGAGGCGCCCGTAAGGGGCGTTCGTGATGTAAGCGTTCCAGGCGGGAATAAAGCGCGCGTGGGCGTCCGCGAGGAATGGGTTGCCCATCGCGACGGAGACGCCGGGGCGGCCGGTGACGGCGCCGTCGGTGTCTACGAAGGTGGCGGTGCGGTATCCGTCGCCGGGAACGGCGGGGCTGGCCGTGGGCATCGGCTGGAAGTAGACCGGGTTCGCATCGTCAAAGCGCAGGGCCTCGGCGCTGTTGCGGGGATCGACGAAGAAGGGCGAGTATTGCAGATAGCCGAGCGCGCCGGCGCCTCGCTGGGTGTTCGACTGGAAGTGCGCGAACATGGTGCGCCGGACGCTCACGCGGCCATCGTAGAACTCAAAGCCGCGGATCGGAAAGGATGGCTCCCAGGGCTTGGGGAGCGAGCGTCCGGTCAGGCCGCTTTGTTCGCCGGGCGCGACAAAGCCGACGTTTTCCGTCTCGCCGACGATCAAAGAATCTTCCACCATCGAAAGCGAAGACGCCAGCGTGACGCCGATGGCGTTGTCCGCGAGCCGGGCGTGGGACAGATGGAGGCGCAGGCCGCGCATCCAAACGCCGCGCCGCCGGTTTTTGTATCCGACAAAGCCGTCGAAGACGGCGTCCGCCGCGTGCGCGCCGGGGCCGAAGATCGCTTTGCCCGCGTGCGGATCGTAATCGGGCGCTTCGGTGACGCCGGGCGGGTTCGGCGGTCCGTCCACGAAAAGGCCGTCATGCTCGTTGGAGTGCGATACGTTGCCCGAGAACACGCCCAGCGGCGCGCGGCGCGGCCAGACATCGCGGTCATTGCGTGCGTTTTGGGACGCGCCGGTCGGGTGCTTGGGGAGCGCGTACCAGAAGCCGAACTGCTCGGAGCCGGCGGCGGCGTTGCCGCGCAGGATATTGTTAGGATTGGTGACCCAGAACGTGGCGGGCGTCAGGTCCGTCGGCAGCACTTCTTCGCCTTTGCGCGCCTTGCGCGTCATCATTCCCAGGTTATGCGTGACGATGTTGCCGGTTTCGTTTCCGTCTTCAAAAAAGTAACAGTGGCCGATGGTGTCAAAACAGACGTTGCTGTCGAGGCGCACGCGCCGCGTTCCATGGATCGCAATACAGCGATTGTAGCAATGATGTACGGATGTATCGCGGACATAAGACCCAAACGCGTCGCCGAGCAAATGGAAGTGAACGGGATAGCTGCGCAGGCGTCCCTTCTGTCCCATCCGGGTGACTTCCGCCCCTTCGATGTGCGCGACGGCGTGATCCATCATCATGATCTGGCCGCCGTACCCGTTTTGCTTAGACGGCTCGTCGCCTTCGATGACGATATTTCGCGTCAGCAGGCCGACCTCGGCGCGTTCGGAAACGCCGTCCTCATCGCGTCCCCAGTGCGTATAGCGAAGCGGCGTGTCCAGCTGGATCTCATCGGCCTGCCGGGCCAGAACGCGTTTCATCTCGCACTGCGCGGGGTCGAAGTCGGTGGAGGCGACGGCGATCCAGTCTCCCGGCCGCCAGTCGGCGGTGTCCGCGAGCCGCAGCCGGTCCGACCCGGCAGGCGCGTTTTCCGCAAGTCGCGTCCAGCTTACCCGGCGCCGCTCGCCGTGCAGCTCCAGCACGCCGCCCATCACGCTCAGCATCTTCGTCTCATTGGGCTGGTTCCTGGAAGGCTCGGCGCCGGTGAGAATAATCGCGGCATGCTTTTGAAACGGCGCGGCCTCCGTCCCGATTTGCAGCTTTCCCGCGACTGTAATGGATTCGGCGGTCAGAGTCAGGTCTTTGTCCGCGAATACCAGCGCGCCGTCGATCTGAAGATGGCGCAGCGGCGGCGGGCTGACATCGAGCACGACGGTTGTTCCTTTGGGGATCCTCACATCGCCGCCGGCTCGCGCCGCGTACAGTGACGACCAGGGTTTCGGGGCTTTGCTATGAGCCGCCCATCCCAGGCAGGCGGCGGTGAGAGTGAAGAGAAGGACGGCACAGAAAAATTTACGCGTTCGCAATGATCGTCTCCCTGGTTCGCCAAGCGGGGGAACCAGGGACATCATAACATAAAACTACATTTGTAGTCAATAGGCGCGCCTCAATGAGATTCGCCTCTGAACTCGCGAGCCCAGGGGCAAAATCGAATCGGACGGCGTTTACGCCGCCAGCGCCCGCAGCATCGCCGGCGTGTCGATATACGCCTCAAAGCGTGTTACGAGGCCGTCCCGCACCGTCCAGATGTGGACAATTCTGAGGGTGAACTCATGTCCGGTCGCCCGGACTTTCCCCTGGATATGGCCGAGCACCGCGACCTGCTCGCCCGCCTCCACATACTCCTCCGGAACGACCTGCGTCTCAATCCGCGCATTGAGCTTCCCGAAGAACTCGCGGACGCCTTCGTGGCCGTGGTGCGATCCGCCCCACGGCACAAGGTCCGTTTGTACGAACTCGACCTCGGGATGCAGCGTGGCGAAGATGGCGGCGAAGTCCCGGCGGGCGTGGGCGTCGTAGCCTTGCCGGATGACCTCTGTATTATCGATGGACATCGGATTTTCTCCCTTGGGTTGACAAAGAACAGAACGTTATTCTATAATTCAATTATAGAACTGGATTCTAAATTTGTCAAGACGTGACGGTCAGGAAGTGTTTCGCGATGGCGTATCGATCGACGGCGAAGACGGAAGCGAAGAAGGCGGCGATGCGCGCGCATCTGCTGGCGGCGGGGCGCGCGTTGTTCGCGTCTCAGGGCTATGAGGCGACGACGCTCCAGCAGGTGGTGGCGGCGGCGGGGACATCCATCGGTAACTGCTACTTTTACTTCGCCGACAAAGAAGCGCTGCTGCTGGCGGTGGCCGAGGCGGTGCGCTCGGAGCTGGCGGCGGCGGTGGATATCGCCGTGGCGGGCCTTGAAGGCCCGCCACGAATGGCGGTCGCGCTCTACACGGCGATGCGCGTGATCCTCTCCGACACCGGCGCGGCGGCGATCACGCTCGCCCAGCCATCGGCGCGCGCCGCGACGGTGGCGTACTTCACCGACCGCGCGGAGCGGATGTTTTCAGCCATCCCCGTTCCCGCCGGCCCGCCGCTTCTGGCGGCGCACGCGTGGCAGGGAGCGATCTTTTTTATCGCCGAGGGCGTGATCGCCGGCCGGTTCCCCGAAGACCACGACACGGTCGCGCGCTTTCTGGTGCGCTGGAATCTGCGCGCGATTGGGCTGTCCGAGGAGGAAATCGATCGCACCCTGCTTGCGGTGAATGCGCGGATGGAAAAATGATGTCGTCGAAATTCGCCACAAGGAGAACACAATGAAGATCCAATGGACGCACCTGGCGCTGCATGTGCGCAGCCTGGAGGCCAGCATGGAGTTTTACGGGCGCTACACGGGAATGCGCCCAATCAAGCGCCACTCGGACGCCGCGAGCACGGGCATGGAGGTCGTGTGGCTGAGCGACCGTCCCGCAGGACGGGAGTCGGAGTTCGTGATGGTGCTGCAGCAAGGCGAGCCGCATATCCTGCCCGGCGCGCAGCCGCAAACGCCGATCGGGCCGCTGAGCCACCTGGGATTTAGCGCCCCGTCGCGCGACGCGGTGGACTGCGCCGCGGTCGCCGCTCGGGAGCAGGGAATCCTGCGCTACGGACCGGCGTTTTTAAACGAGAACGCCGGATACATGTGCGTCATCTCCGACCCCGACGGTCACAACGTGGAGTTATCATACGGCCAGTCGCTCGGGTGAGGCGCGCCCGATGGGAGCTTTTACTAAGGCGCGACGGACCACCGGGCGCGGAGCCGATAGTCGCGGGGCGTATGGCCGTACTTTTTTCGGAAGCGGCGATAGAAGTAGGAGAGGTTGTCGAAGCCGCAGTCGCCGGCGATGTCGATGATCTCGTCGGGGGTGGTCGCGAGCAGAGTGGCGGCGCGGGCGAGGCGCAGGTCGTTGACAAACTCCGTCGGCGTCTGTCCCCGGTGCTGTTTGATGGTGCGGGAAAGGTGCGCGGGGCTGACGCCGCTCAGAGCCGTCAGGCGCGGCAGACCGTCGATCAGGTTCTGCGTTTCCCGCATGGCGCGGCAGGAGCGCCGCAGCCAGTCGGGGCCGGAGTCGGCGGTCGTGTCGGCGTCGGCGTGCTGGAGCAGGGGAAGGGCGCTGGTCCAGAAGCGGCAAAGCTCCAGGCGGCTGGGGTTGTCCTGAAAGGCGCTGAGCGCGCGTCGGAACGCCGCCAGAGCGGTGTCGCGCCGGACGCCGGCGTCCACGCGCGCCGAGGGCGGCTGAGCGCCGGAGGTCCACGCTTGCGCTTCGGACATTAACCCGGCGACCGGCAGAAAATCGGCCCATGCCCCGGCGCGAAAGGCGACGTTGATAAAGAGCAGGCTGGCGCCGGGCGATGCGGCGATCCGGTGGATGTCGCTGGGCCGGATCAGCAGCAGGTCGCCCTCGCCCAGAGTCCGCGCCGCGCCGTTCACAACATGAAGTCCATCCCCAGAAACGACATACATCATCTCCCAAAAATCGTGCGTGTGATCTACGCCCCCGCCGCTGGTGAAGTGGACGAGGGCCGCATGGAAATCGCGGCCCGGAGCCGTCTCGTCCCATCGCAAGTGCAGCGCCGGCTTTCGCAAAGAATTTTCGTGCATGGCATTATAGTACAAGAAACGTCACCGAAAGACAAGACTCTGCACCAAGAACCCGATATAATCGATGCAATTCTGGTGTTAAGCGAGTTTGGGAGGGTTCCATGAAAAAGGCAGCCGTGGTGACGGCTTTGTTGATCGCGGGGTTCGGGACGGCGGCGGCGACCCGCCCGGTATGTGCGGAGAGCGTCAAGCCGAAAACGCCGCAAAAGTGGACGGAGGCGCGAAAGCGCGAGACGGCCCAGCGTGTGCGTCAGGAGTGCCTGCGCGCCTGGAACGGCTACAAGAAGTACGCCTGGGGCCATGATGAGGTCAAGCCCGTCACCAATCAGCCGCAGGATTGGTACGGCGTGTCGCTTCTGATGACGCCCGTCGACGCCCTGGACACCCTCCATCTCATGGGCTTGAACACGGAAGCCGACGAGTGCCGCGCGCTGATCGACCAGAAGCTGTCGTTCGATCAAGACGTCAGCGTCAAGGCCTTCGAAATCTCCATTCGCCTGCTCGGCGGCCTGAACAGCGCCTACCAGCTTACCGGCGACAAACGCCTGCTGGCGCTGGCCGACGATTTGGGAACCCGCCTGCTCCCGATTTTCGACTCGCCGACCGGTTTGCCCTATGTGAACGTCAACCTCAAAACGGGCAAAGTGAGCGGCGTGGACAGCTGTCCCGCCGAGGCCGGCTCCTATCTCTTCGAGTTTGGGACACTGAGCAAGCTCACGGGCAAGAAGATCTATTATGAGAAGGCGAAGCGCGCCGTGGTCGCCGTTTACGATCGCCAGTCGTCCCTCGGCCTGGTCGGCGCGACGATGAATATCGAAACGGGCCAATGGACGAGCGACACCTGCCAGGTCGGCGCGCTGCTCGACGCCTACTACGAATACCTCCAGAAGTGCGCCATTCTCTTCGGCGACAAAGATTGCGAGCGCATGTGGAAGTCGAGCATCGCCGCGCTCAACAAATACGTCGCCGATGGCGCCCACGGCGGCCTCTGGTACGGCCAGACTAACATGAACACCGGCGCTCGCCAATCCACGAATTACGGCGCTCTCGACGCCTACTTCCCCGCCGTTCTCGTCCTCAACGGCGACATGCCCCGCGCCAAGGCGCTCGAAGCCTCCTGCTATCAAATGTGGACCCTGGCGGGAATCGAACCCGAACAACTCGACTACAGCACGATGAAGATCACCTCGCCCGGCTACGTCCTGCGCCCTGAGATCATCGAATCGGCCTACTACCTCTCTCAAACAACCCACGATCCCCAGTACTTAGATATGGGCGACACGTTTCTGAACAGCATCGTCCAGTACTGCCGCACCGACACGGCCTTCACCGCTTTGGATAACGTGGAGACAAAGAAGCAGGGCGACGACATGGAGAGCTTTTTCTTCGCGGAGACGCTTAAATATCTCTACTTGCTTTATGCGCCGAGCAAGACGCTGGATTTCCATCAGATCGTGTTCAACTCGGAAGCGCACCCGATCCGGCGGGATAAGAGGTGGCGGGAGTAAGTAAAGCCTGGCGAATGAATACCCGCAAGCGGGTGTTCATTCGCCAGCCGCTTGCGCAAAGCGCAAGAATTGAGTTCACATGACGATCAAGGCGCGATCTCGCTACTTCTCCCCATAAACCACACTCGACACCACTTCGCCCGTCACTTGTAAACTCTCCGGACGGCAGTGCTCCGGCGTGTCGCCCAGCGTGTGCCAGTAGGCGTAGTCGAAATCGATTAGGTCGATGGCGGGAATGCCGGCGGCGTTGAAGGAGTCGTGGTCGTCGGTGATTTCGTACTTGGCGTCATTGGGGAACTGGGCGCTGTAGCCGAGGGCGGCGGCGGCGTTCCAGACTTTGTCGTTGAGCTCGGGATGAAGCTTCTGGGAGGTGGTCTCGCGATGGACTTCCAGGTGGTCGTCGCCGATCATGTCGAGCAGAATGGCGTAGTCGGGCTTGTAGGGGCCGGGGTGGGCGGCGAAGTACTTGGCGCCCAGGTACATCTTGTCGTCGCCCGGACCCCAGTCTTCGCCGTCGACGAACAGCAGCACGACGCCGATGTCGGGCTTTTTGTCATGGAACTGATGCGCGAGCTCCAAGAGAACCGCCGTGCCGGACGCGCCGTCGTCGGCGCCGACGATTGGCTTCTTCTTATCCGCTTCGTCCAGTTCCTGGTCCGCCGTGGGGCGGGTGTCCCAGTGCGTGAACAGGACGATCTTACGCTTTGCGTCGGGATTGATCACGCCGATGATGTTCGTCAGCGACAGGCGTACGCCGCGCGCGTCGTCCCGATATGGGAAGATCTGCGTGTCGACTTTGTCCACATACGGCGTCAGTTCTTTAAGAATATAGTCCCTGCACTTCTCATGCGCGGCCGTGTGCGGGGGACGCGGGCCGAAGTCGCACTGCGCCTTCAAAAAACCGAAGGCGCGCTGGCCGTCGAACGGCGGATGCGCGAGGGCGGCGGGCGGCGGGGGAGTAGCCGCGCTGGATGGGCCGGATTTGGAATGGGAGACGCAGCCCGGCAGCATCAGCAGGGCGAGGGCGGCGGCGGTGCGCGTGAACGGCTTCAAATAGAACTCCTTGGCGCTGGGTCCATGGACACATGGGACGGGCGGCGTCGATGATTTCTATTATAGCCCCGATCGTCCGAAGACGGAAGAGAACGGCGCCGTTAAAAAAGAGAGGTTGACAGGAAAGAGTGCGCGTGATACAATAAAACCGGTTTTATGATACCGGTTTCAGCAGCGTGACCATGCTCAAAAAGAACGTCAACATCAGCGAACTCGCCGCGCGGCTTGGGCTTTCCAAAGGGAGCGTGTCCCGGATTCTCAACGATCCGCAGGCGCCGTTCGCACCGGAGACGCGCCGGCGCGTGATGGCGATGGCGGCGGAATTGGAGTATCGCCCCAACGCCATCGCGCGCGCTCTGGCGACCGGTCAGACGGGGAGCGTCGCCTTCTGGCTGCGCGATCTCAGCACGACCTACAACGCGCACGTCGCGCAGGCGTTTGAGACGCAGATTGAGGCGGCGGGTTACCATCTGTTCATTCGCCTTTATGGCGGGGGCGGCGAGGACGACGGCAAGCCGTTTCCGCAGATGACGCCCGAGAACGCCGATGGGATCGTGACCCACGGCGCGCCGCCAAGAGGCTGGACCAGCATGGCGCAGAGCGCGTCGCGCCCCGCGCCGCTGGTGCTCACGGGCGCGATCATGGACCCAGAGGCGATCGATTGGGTGGGGATTGATTTCTACGGCGTCTCCCGCGCGGCCGTGGAGCATCTGCTCGCGCCGGGCCGTAAGCGCGTCGCGCTGCTGACGCCGCATAACATGCGCGATGACCGGCGGGTGGCGTACATGGATGTGATGGCCGAAGCCGGCCTTCCGCCGGAGGTGATCGAAGCGGGCGGCGAATCCCGCTCGGATGTGCGCCGGTCGCTGGCGGAGTATATCGACGCGCACGGATATCCCGAGGCGATGTTCTGTCATAACGATGACGCCGCCATCGCCGCCTGCCGCGTGCTGCGCGATCTGGGGCTTCAGACCCCCGGGGATGTCGCGCTCGTCGGCTGCGACGGCATTGAAGACATCGAATACCTGACGACGCCGCTCAGCACGATCGTGCTGCCGATCGACGAGATGTGCGCGCTCGCCTGGCGATACTTGAAGCGGCGGATGCAGGAGCCGGACGCGCCACCGCAGCGCATCACGCTCCAGCCGGCGCTGGCGCTCCGCGCTTCGTCGGGAGTCTCATAGATGAGAATGCAAGACAGAGATGATGTTATGAATTTGTCCATCAGTCGCCGCCAGTTTTTGAAGACGGCGACGTTCGCCGCCGGCGCGCTGCTGGCCGGCTGCGGCCCGAAGGGCGCGCCCGGCGCGCGCGTCACGCTGACCCAGTGGTACCACCAATATGGCGAGACCGGCACGCAGGACGCCGTGCTGCGCTACGCCCGCGAGTACACAAAACAGCATCCCGGCATCGCCGTGCGCGTCATCTGGATCCCCGGCGACTACAGCACCAAGCTCGGGACGGCGCTGCTGACGCGCAACGGTCCGGATGTCTTCGAAAGCACTCTGTCCGAGCCGATGGTCACGGCGGGCGAGGTCGCGCCGCTGGATGATCTCTTCACGCCGGAGATCCGCGCGGACTTCAACCCTAAGGACCTGGAGATCAACTCCGTCGGCGGCAGGATCTACGGCGTGAAGATGTTCGATGACACCGCCGCGCTCTACTACCGCAAAAGCCTGCTGGAGAAGGCGGGCGTGGACCCGCCGCGGACGATGGATGCGCTGATCGCCGCCGTCAAGAAGCTCAATACGGACGACCGTAAGGGGCTGTTCGTCGGCAACGACGGCGGCGTCGGCTCGCTGATCAATATCGCCCCATGGTCGGCCGGCAGCGATTTTCTCGTGGACGGTCATATTGTGTTCGACAACCCACGCACGGCGGCGGCTTATGAGAAAGTACTGGAGCTGAACGCGACAGGCGCTCTCTTACTTGGCGCCCCGACGGACTGGTACGACCCATCCGCGCTCACCCAGGGCCTCGCCGCCATGCAGTGGACTGGCCTTTGGGCGTACCCGGCGATCCGCAAGGCGCTGGGCGACGACGTCGGCGTCCTCCCCTGGCCCGCGCTCGACGCGCAGGGGACGCCCGCCACCTTCCTGGGCGGCTGGTCCTCCATGGTGAACGCGCAAAGCCCGAATGTCGACGAGGCGAAGAAGTACGTGAAGTGGCTCTGGATCGAGCGCGCCGATCTCCAAAAAGACTGGTGCCTCTCCTACGGCTTCCACGTGCCCGCGCGCCCCAGCGTGGCGCGCACCGCCGACGCCCTGCGCGCCACGGTCCCACAGACGGCGGCCCACAACATGACCGTCTACGGCCACGCGTTGCCGCCCTCTTGGAACAGCGCCATGAACACCGCGCTTACCGACGCCGCGACCCACATCCTCAAGGAAGGCCGCCCCGCCGCCGGAGAGCTTGCGAACGCGGCGCGAAAATGCGAGATCGTGCTGCGGCGGATGCAGGAGTAACAATGATGCTGGAGACCACGCGCCGGGCAATGAATGTAGAGCCATTCTTGATGTCGCGTTTCGAGACGTGGAAATTTTGACTCATCTTAACCCAATGCGAGACAACCAACGATGGCCGTAACCGCTCCGCTTTCAAAAATCAAAACCGCCGCGCCCGCGCGGCCGCGTCCTAAACCAGGAGCGAACCTGGCGTTCTGGGCATTTGTCGCGCCGTCGCTGATCGGCTTGATCGTGTTTACGCTGGTCCCGATCGGCTGGGGATTTCTCCTCAGCCTGTCGCATGCGCAGAACACCATTCATCCGGGGCACTATGTCGGGCTGCGCAACTATACCGATATGCTCACGGATGAGGCGTTTTTACGATCGCTGGTGACGATGGTGCTGTACTCGCTGTTCATCGTGCCGCTGACCTGGGGAATGTCGCTCGGGCTGGCGCTGCTGGTGGATAAGGCGGGGTGGGGGAAATCGTTCTGGCGGACGGTGTTCTTTATTCCCTCGGCGGTCTCGTACGTGGTGGCGTCGCTGATCTGGCGCATCAGCCTGTTCAATGGGCTCTCGTTCGGATTCGCCAATCACCTGCTCGCGCCGTTCGGAATCCATCCGATCGCCTGGGTGGGAACGGTGGACCCGCCGTGGTACTGGCTTGTGCTGGTGACCGTGCGTCTCTGGCTGCAAGTCGGCTTCTACATGATCATCTTCATCGCCGGGCTTCAAGAGATCCCAAAATCGCTGTACGAGGCGGCGGCGGTGGACGGCGCGGCGCCGGGATGGCAGACACTGCGCTATATCACGCTGCCGCAGCTGCGCAATACGTCGTTTTCGGTGCTGATGCTCAATCTCATCGCCGCGTTTCAGGCGTTCGACGAGTTTTACAATATTCTGGGCGGCGGCGGGCAGTCGGCGGGGAACGCCTCCCTGGCCCGTCCGCCGCTGGTCTACCTGTACTCGACGGCGCTGGGCGATCAGGACTTCGGACGCGGCGCGGCCGGCGCGTTTATTCTGACGGCGCTGATCTGCGCGGTCACGCTGATCCCCGGAAAGCTCTTTGGTCTGGGGCGAGCGGACAAGTGATCGTGCGGGGGAAAGGTAAGCGATGAAGACGCGCTCTCAAAATTTTTGGTCGAACGCCCCGCGTTATGTCGTGCTGACGGCGCTGGCGGTGCTTTTCGTGCTGCCGTTTTACTTGATCGTGCGCAACGCGCTGATGACGGATGCGCAGATCACGGCGCCGGGCTGGATCTGGCTCCCGCCATCGCCGCACTGGGAAAACTTCCGGGCGCTGTTCGACGATCACGACAACCAGATGCGCACCGGGCTGATCAACTCCGCCGTGATCGCCGTCGTCACGCTCGTCTTCCAGACGCTGTTCTCGTCAATGGCGGGTTACGCGCTGGCCCGCATTCCCGCGCGCGGCAGCGGCTTCGTCTTTGGACTGGTCCTGGCGACTTTGATGATCCCCGGCGCGGTGACGTTTGTGCCCGCCTTCGCGGTCATGGCCTATCTGGGCGGCGTCAACACCCAGTGGGGCGTCATCGCGCCGGGTCTGTTTAGCGCCTTCTCCATCTTCTTGTTTCGCCAGTTCTATCTGCGCTTCCCGGCGGAGATCGAGGAAGCGGGGCGCCTGGACGGACTCGGATACTTCGGCGTTTACTGGCATTTGCTGCTGCCCAACTCCACCAGCATCATGACGGCTCTGGGCGTGCTGACATTCATCGGCAGCTGGAACTCATTCCTGTGGCCCCTCGTGATCGGCCAGGACCCCAGTTCCTGGACAGTCCAGGTCGTGCTCTCGACCTTCCTGACGGCCCAGACCATGCACCTCGCCCAGCTCTTCGCCGCCGTCGCCGTCGCGGTTCTGCCGCTGATCGTCGTCTTCCTGGTGATGCAGCGCTCGATTGTGGAAGGGGCTACGTTTTCGGGGGGGAAAGAGTAGGATGTCCCCGGCCCCTGTGAGCCTCTACAGGGGGCGCTCATTGGGGAGGTTTTCGATTGCGTAGTTCGTCAGAAGGCCGGCGAATGAATTCGCGCCTAAAAGTACGGTCGTCCCCCTTCGGGGACTTCAGAACGTCTACGATCACGTTTCTGAACCCGCGGAGGCGGGTGACCGTACTTTTAGGCGCGAATTCATTCGCCAGGCATTCTTAATATTCGCTAGGCTCTTGAGAGCTGATGTCGAAAAAACTACCCCAGCGAACTGTGGGGGCGGGGCATATTACCCCAGCGCCCCCGGGAACCGGTCCGCTGTCTGGATCACGAATTCCCCAAAGAGCGAGTTGGCCCAGGCGAACCAGGGGCGCGTGTAGCGGCTCGGGTCGTCTTTGTGGAACGACTCGTGCATGAATCCCGTTTCCGCGTGCGTTGCCTTGAGGGTTTTCAAGCACATCGCGACCTCGGACTCCGATGTGCTGGTCAGGCCGTACATCATCAGGCCGATCGGCCAGATTAAGTCCGGGCCGGTGTGTGGGCCGCCGACGCCCGTGTATTTTCCTTCGAAGAACCAGGGGTTGTCCTTGCTCCAGACGAGGCGACGGGTCGCCTGGTAGGTCTTGTCGGACGTTTTACAGGCGCCCAGATACGGAAGCGAGAGCAGGCTGGGGGTGTTGGTGGCTTCGTCCGTCAGAATCGAGTGGCCGAGGCCGTCCATCTCGTAGGCGTAGACCTTGCCGCGCGTTGGGTGTTTCTGTGTGGCGTGCTTGCGCAGGGCGTGCTCGATTTCGTTCGCCAGATCGTTTGCCTGGGCTGCCTTTTGGGGATTATGACGGACTTTGTCCAGCATCGTCGCCATCTGGCGCAGGGACACCATGGCGAAGAAGTTGGATGGGATCAGGAATTGGTAGGTCGTCGGGTCGTCCGACGGCCGGAAGCGGGAGCAGATCAGGCCGTTTGGTTTGATCGGAGAACCGTAGGCCGAGTCGGGGATCGGGTCCTGCGGGCCGGGCTTAGCGCCGTCCCGCTGGAAGTAGTAGCCGCCGCGCCCGTCTTTGCGCTGCTGATCCCGGAAGGTCGCCACGACGCTGTCCATGGCCTGCTCCCACTGGGCGTCGAACGGCGCTGTGTCGCCGGTCGCGGTCCAGTATCCGTAGGCCAGTCGGATGGGATAGCAGAGGGAATCGATCTCCCACTTGTGCTCGTGGACGCCGGGCTTCATGATCGTGTAATCGCTCAGCCACTCGCTTTTTTCATTGGGATCTTGCAGAAAAGCGTTCGCATAAGGATCGAGCAGGATGCACTGCGATTGGCGGAGGATCACACCTTGCAGCAGGCGCAGCAGCTTGAGGTCGGTTTTGGCGAGCGGCAGATACGGCCAGACTTCGGCGGAAGAGTCGCGCAGCCACATCGCGTTGATATCGCCCGTGATGACGAACGTGTCGGGATTGCCGCCGGCATCCTGGAAGTTGACGGCGGTGTCCAGGGTGTTCGGATAGCAGTTCTCGAACATCCACGCCAGCTCGGGATCCGCGATCCGGCCGCGCATCTCACCGATCTTCTGCTCGACGGCCTCGGATTGAAACCGGCGGTCTCCGAGCGGGGGACGTTTGGAGGCGAACTGCGGCGCGCGGACGGCGTCCGCCCCAAACAGCGGCAGCTCGCGGCCGGCGGCGATCAGCGCCGCCGCCCCGAGGCCGGCTTTGAGAAAATGTCGTCGTGTCTGCAAGTACGTTCACTCCATCATTCGGTTGGAATTGGAGCTACGGCGCCGGAGCGAGCGGTCCTTCGGACGGCGGCGCATCTTCCGGCGCGGCGCCCCAGTCTTTGTTCGGGCGATTTCCCATCACCAGCACCAGCGCGCCGCCCTTGGCGATGTCGCTGTGGCGGAACCATGGCTTGTTCCAGTCTACCCCATTGAGCTTCGCCGATTGAATATACTTGTTGTCGCGGGAGCAATGGATCGCCTCCACGACGAATGTTTTCCCATCGCCCAGGTCCATCACGCTGCGTGTGAATATCGGGCTGCCAATGTTGTAGACCGGCATGCCCGCCGTGACGGGGTAAAAGCCCAGGGATGAGAACGCGGCGAAGGCGGAGAGACCGCCGCCGTCCTCGTCGCCGGGGACGCCCTGCAGGTCGTTTCGAAACCACATGTCCAGGAGTGAGCGGACTCGCTTTTGCGTCTTCCAGGGCGCGCCGGCGTAGTTGTAAAAATAGGGAATGGGCATGCTCGGCTCGTTCCCCATGGAGAACTGGCCGACATTGCCCGTGCCGTCCGGGAAGCTGGCGTAGACAGTGTACCGGTTGTCGCCGAGATCCTCCCGAAAGAGCTGATCCAGGTTTTCGACAAACTTGGCGCGCCCGCCCATCAGATCCACCACGTCGGCGATGTTGTGCGTGACGCCCCAGCGGTATGTCCAGCCGTTGTTTTCGTCGTAGTAATCGCGTCCGCCCAGTCCGCCCGAAAACTTATAATCGAGCGGTTCGATGAACGCGCCCGATTCGTCCTTCGGATGGAAGAAGCCCGTCGCGGGATTGAACAGATTGCGGTAGTTGTAGGAGCGCTTTTCGAAGAACGCGTAGTCGTCCTTCTTGCCCAGCGCTTTCGCCATCTGCGCCAGGCACCAGTCGGTGTAGCTCGCCGCGAGGGTGATCGCGACCGACTGCCGGCGCTCGCCGCGATTCACGACGGGGATGGTCTCTGGCTCGCCGGGTTTGAGCGCGGGGTAATACCCGTGGACCTGATAGAACGCGTCGATGCTATTGGCGGGGCCAAGCACCCATGGCAGGGCGGTCGACTCCAGCACGGTCTTCTTCGCATGCGCGTAGGCCGCCGCGAGATCGAACCCGCGCAGGCCCTTGTTATAAGCGTCCCAGATAATGGCGGCGCTATAAAGACCGTTCATGCAGTGCCCGTCGCCGCTCAGCTCGGGAAAGGTCGGCAGCCAGCCTTCGGGCGACTGCTCGGCCATGCGGATGTACGAGGCGATCTTCTGCGATTCTTGTTTGGGATTGATCAATACGCCGAGCGGATGGTCCGCGCGATGGGTGTCCCAGCTCCAGTCGTCGTTGTAGAAATCGACGCCGTTGTCGTCGTGGACCTTGCCGTCGAACCCGCTATAGTACTTGCCGTCTTCAGAGACGTCCACCATCCGCTCGTACGTCCGATAGAGCGCCGTGTAGAAAACGGTCTTTTCGTTCTCGGAGCCGCCGGTTACCTGGATCTTGCCCAGCGCGTCATTCCAAGCCTTGTGGCCGGCGGCGGCGGTTTTGTCCAGATCAAAGTCCGGGGTTTCGCTCTCCAGGTTCTTCTTCGCCTGATCGACGCTGATGTACGAGACGCCGTACCGAACGGCGGCGCGCGCCTGGGAGCTTCCGAACGACAGCACCAGCGCCGCGTCGCGTCCCGCCGCCGAAGCCGCTCCAAAGCGCGTGGTCCCATTGTCCAGCACCCCGATCTTCTCCGGCGCGGCGCTCGCCACCAGATACAGATAGACCGACGCATGGCCGTAGCGCTGGAAGCCCGTCACCACATTCCCGTCCGCCTTCAGCTCGCCGTCGCCGCTGCTCAGCACCAGATATCGCAGCCCTGGCTTGCCGAACGCGAACGTATAGATGGCCGACCGTCGCGCCGGCGCAAAGGCCACATCGATATCCTGCTCGTCCAAAGACACCGAGTATCGATACGGCAGCGTCTTCTCCAGATCGTAGGTATACGGAATGACTGGAGACAAGCGCGTCCGCGCGTCCAAGACCGGGCTGATATGAAACACTTGCCCGCCACGATGCGCGGGCAGCAGAAGCGGCAATCCATCGATCTGGTCGGAGATATAACTCGGGCGCTCCGGATGGATCCGCATCATTGCGTTCGGCAGGGACACCGTCGGGAACGTCGGGACCAGCAGCTGGCTCATGTTGCCGATGTTCGGATTTACATACGAAACCGGATCGCTGGCGGCGGCGTGAAGAGTTCCCGCCGGCAGCAGCAGACCAAATGCTAGGGCCTGGCGCAGCGGCGTATGCAGAAGTGAACGTGATTTTCTCATAGTGAAGGGGTTTCTGTCCTCAAGCCGCGTATTCCGCTGTTTCTGGATACTGCTCGGTCGCTTTCCAATGTTTTACTACCGCCCACAATCCACATCGGGCGAATCTTTCATCCAGATCTCGTTCAGGAGGCGCGGCAATGACAATTTCTCGGGTCGCTTTATTGATCTTGAAGGTTCCCTCGCCGCTTTTCCAGGCGCTATCCGCGTAAGCGTACTCCACGGAAAGATCATCTTCGGCAAGTTTTCGGACGACAACATGGTACATCGCTGTTTTCTGATGCGTGGTCAATGGCGGGGCAGGCGCAGTTATGGCTGTGTTTCCGAACGTGATTTATCGTTAACTCTTCGCGTCATTTTTCTATGATACTCCCAATATGGTCATTACTGCCACTCGCCGGGCTGAAGAGTCACAATTTCTCCCGATCGCTCGGCGGCGGTTTTCTTTTTTGGGGGCTTGTGGCCAGAGTTCGCCATGATGAAATCGACAGCCAGCGTGGGGTTTGAGAGGCCATGCGGGTGGTGGGCGCAGCCATGTTTGACGACCGTGAAGAATGCGCCGCCGAGTTTGAGATATCGGCCGCGGGCGATCAGCGTGTTGTCGTCCGGGATGCAGTCGGTATCGGCGTCGCCGTAGACATGGATGATCGGGATGTGCGCCTTGGCGATCGGCGTCAAGATGTCGATGGGGTTGCCTTTGAAGGCGAGGGCTTCGGCTTCCGTGTTGAAATGGTAGTCACGCATTAGCTCCGCCCAGTCGCCGGGACTGCCCGGGCCTTTGTTTTTTCCGCCTGGCCAGTTTTTGAAGTCGCACACGGCGGCGTCGCCGTAGATGCATCCGACCTTATCGGTATTGACGGCGGCCCAGCGATAGATATACAGTCCGCCCCGGCTCAGCCCTTCCAGCGCGGGATATTGGGAGAGACCATAGGTCTCGGTGAGAAGCTTATAGAACGGATCCCAGTGCGCCATGGCGTCGGGAGCGCCGAAGGTGTTCCCCACTTCGATGTACGCCAGATGGAAGCCCTTGTCCAGCAGCGCGAGATCGACGCTTGGGAAGGCGTCCCAAAACATCGCGCGCCAGATCCAGGGCTTACCCGGCGCCGCCGTCTTCGGCTCAACCACCACGGCTTCGCAGCCATCCACGGTCAAATGATGGCAAATGTAGCCATGGTAATCTGTCGGCTGTCCCGGCCACACGGCGGTCGCCGCCGTCGTTTGCGCATCCGCCGCCCTCGCGGGCGCCGTGGAAATCATGGGCAGCACGGCCAGAGCTCCGGTCAGAAAAAGGAGGTTCAATTTCGTCATTAGGGATCGTCCTTGTGTGAAATTTCGCTATCGGCAGTTTCCGGGAAAGGTGACTAGATCACGATTACGCTTTCCGGACCGCCGCTTTCATTATAGCTGAAATCCTTGTGGTTTACCCTAGTACGATGCGCCTTTTCTTTATAAGACCTTTTAGATCTATGGCAATCATGACGAGAAAAAAGAGCGCGAACGCCAGGAATATGCCCCCCGATATCCAGAACTCCGTCATCTGCTGGGCATGATATGCGCGCGCAAGGCCTCTTCCGCCCTGCTCCAACGTTATGCCGAGAAGGAAGATCAACCGATAGAGGCCCTCACGAGATAACGCGGATGCCTGGCGTAAACGCCACGCGCTGGCGCGCCAGCCTGCGGTCATGGCAATAACGAGGGCGATGCTCGAAGTATGATGAAGCGCTCGCTCCACAGAAGATGCGCCTTGCGGATGTAGGATCTCCTGTATCTCAAAAATACAGGAGATGAGGATGATGAGCGGCAAAACCCTGGCTGCAACGCGCAGCCATTTCTCCGACTTTTGCTTTTCTTGTTCTATCCGCGTGTCATACGCATCATCACTGGCGAATCGGGGTGGAGTTGTCATGGTGTCTCCTCGCAATCAATTGTGATGGATCTTTATTCTCGCGTATCCATATCAGCATCCGATATGACAAACCCACGTTTTTCCTGCCGCGCTCGTTCAGTCATATGGATTTGCAGCAAGATCCCCAATTTTCTCAGGATCATTGCAAAGAGAGCGAGAAGGATTGCCGCAGCGAAGACGTCTGCCGCGAGAAACGCAGGTGTCTGCGGAGTCTGATGCATGTTCGCGATTATTTTGCCGGCAGGATTGAGCAGGATACTCATGAGGCCAGAAATCAGCGCCATTGGTTCCAATGATCCGTCCGATTTCTTTTTCTGTAGCCGATCTACGGCGTCCATCCAAGACACGAGTATATAGAGGGTTGGAGCAAAGATCAGCGCCTGAAGCAAAAAATTCTCGATCGGTGAGCCAGAATGTGGCTGCATCACGTGCGGCGCACTGACTACACAGGAAATCAGGGTAAGGAATGGGTAGATTTTAGTGAAAAGCCGCAGTTGATTGAGCTTCTTAAGCTCCTTTTGTGCGATCCGGGCCTCATACAAATCATCGCAAGAGAATTGCGGCGTCGATGGTGTGATATTGCGATCCGGTGTATTCATGATCTATTCACGGATGACCTCCACCACTTGAACGCGTCCACGCCGGCCAAGCGCGAAGAGGAGATCGCTGACTCCCCACCAGATGAGCACGAGGGATACGCTTCCAAGGACCACGAAATTCTCCATGAGTGTATGACGGGCGTCATATTTTGCCCCATGTGGGTGGATCTGCACATACAACATCGCGGCGAACACAAGCATGCCGGCCAATATACTGGCGGAAGCGGAGGTTTTTGACCGAAACGTCGGCCGCTTCGATTGGCGGGCTCGGTAAGCATCGTTGGCGATTTTGAGATATACGATATCTCCCAGCACCGTGTAGAGCCAGGGGAAATTTTGCTTCATTGGGGCGTCGAAACATGAGTGCAACAGCATCCATAACGCAACGAGCATAAGAAGCGGGAAGTGAAGCTTTTTGGAAAGTTCGTTGATCATGGCGTGGCGTCCATCGGATTACTTCAGCGGCGCGACGCGGCCTTCGACGGTGGCGGTGAGGGTGGCGCGGCCGGTGAGGTAGTCGGTCAGGGCTTTGGTGACGGAGATTTTTGTCTCGTCGTCGGCGTCCGATTTCTTCCACACTTTGAAGTAGCCGAGGCCGCCGCCGGCGAGTGTCCGGGTGGTGGCGACTTTATAGGTTTTGGCGGAGGAAATTTCGGAGCTGTCCGCGCCGGCGAGCTTGACGCGCTTGCCGACGGGCTGGGCGGGATCGTAGCGGACCTGGAGGCCGCTGACTTGAAGAAAGCCGGGGAAGGGCTGGGGGAGATGGGATACGGAGCGCTCGGCCGCCTGGAGGATCTGCGCGCCTGTCAAATCGAGCACGACGATTGTGTCGCTGGGGTCGTTGGTGTAGCGCAAGGCTTTGGCGAGCTCGGCGGGTTTGACGTCGCCGACCGGAATGGTCGTTTCCGAAATCTCGTCCGCTGGAAGAAAGGCGATGTCGGCGTGGCTGGCCTGTCGGATGGCGTCGGCAACCAGATTTCCGAGGTTCGTTTCGTGTTCGGAGGCGCCCTCGCCGACGAGCGGCTGAGCGATATGGACGGTGTCTTTTTCTTTCGCCGCGAGGTTCGATTCGCTGCGCGCCCCTTGCTTGGCGGCGTCTCCATGTGTTTCGTTCTTCGCCTGCGCCGAGCGGGCGGCCGCGGCGAACGCCGCCGTCAGCCCGAGGCCGACCAGGGACAGGATCACCGTCTTCCGAAATGGGTTATTCTTCACGGTCTCTCCATGCCCATGCGAGCGGGAACTGCGGTCTCGGAAGGTGCCCCCCGCGCCCCCTGTGGGGGCCGGGGGAATCCTCTTCCTAATCTTCCTTTTGATTGCGCTGCGCGTGCTGCCAGCGCAAGTAGGCGTCGATGAAGTCGTCGAATTCGCCGTTCATGACGCGCAGGATATCGCCGGTTTCGTGGCCGGTGCGGACATCCTTGACGAGGGTATAGGGCTGGAAGACGTAGTTGCGGATCTGGGAGCCGAACTCGATGCCTCGGCGCTCGCCGCGCAGTTCGTCGATGCTGGCTTTGTTCTCTTGACGCGCCAGCTCCAATAGCTTGGCCTTGAGGACCTTGGTGGCGAAGGCTTCGTTCTGAGTCTGGCTGCGCTCGTTCTGGCAGCTAACGACGATGCCTGTCGGAAGGTGGGTCAGGCGGACCGCCGAACTGGTCTTGTTGACGTGCTGGCCGCCGGCGCCGGACGCTCGGTAGACATCGCGACGGATATCCTTGTCGGGAATATCGACTTCGCCGACTTCCTCGACTTCCGGGACGACGTCCACGGAGGCGAACGATGTTTGACGCTTGTTGTTGGCGTTGAAGGGGGACAATCGGACCAGTCGATGGACGCCGCGCTCGCCCTGCAAAAGGCCGTAGGCGCTTTTGCCTTCGATGCGCAGGGTGCTGCTCTTGATGCCGGCGACATCGCCTTCGACTTCATCGACGATCTCGACTTTGTATCCGTTGCTCTCGGCCCAGCGCAGGTACATACGCAGCAGCATGGAGGCCCAATCGTTCGCCTCGTCGCCGCCCGCGCCCGCGTTGATTTCCAGCAGCGCCGGCGCGCCGTCGTGCGGACCCGAGAGCAGAGTGTCGATCTCCAGCTTGTCCAGCGTCTGCGTGACGGCGGCAAGCTCGGAGGTCGCCTCGGCCTCATAGGTTTCGGGATCGTCTTCGAGCTGCGCCAGCTCCAGCAGCGTGCCGACGTCTTCCAGACGCTTGCGTACGGCCTGCCAGGGCGCGATGCTTTCCTTGATCGCGTTGAGGCGCTGCATCTTTTCCTGGGCGGACGCAGGATCGTCCCAGAAGCCTTCTTCGGCGGTCATCGCCTCCAGCTCCGCCGCCTGCGCGCGCTTGCCTTCTAAATCCAGCGGTCCGCTCAGCTGATCCAGCCGCGCGCCGATCTGCTCGCTTATTTTGACGACGTCGTCGATCAATGGGTTCCTTGCTCCGGTGTCAGGGGGCCGGGCGGCATCGTCTGCGCGCCCGGCGGGTATGTTAATCTCCCCTTATTTTACCGAATGCCGCCCACTTTTTGTTCTTTGTGGAAGCATACAAAATTCTTATGATAACTATTGGGCGAATACATAGGATCGTAGTGTGATTGACGCCCATCGTTGCCTACTGTAACACATGGATTGTGAAAAGTTAACTGGTGCCACTGGACAGAGTACGGTAACGGATGACTCTTCGACTGGGAAATTCGAAATAGAACATAAGGTTAAGAGCGAGAAGGCATATTACACAAAATTGGACGGCAAGCTTTAAAACTGATGGCCTGCGGTAGCAGAGTCGATTGGTTCTGCCGCCACAGGCCATTTTGATGGCTTCTATCAAGGTTGGCTCAGGATGGCCGCCCACTAATAATAAAACGATGTTGAGATGGTCGAAAAAGCGATTAACATCGAGTAATACGAAGCTTATTTCAATTGTAACTACCGCACGAACGGACAGATAAGCAACTCTGCAATTGCCGAATCCACGATGCTTGAACCATTTATTCTGTTTTCAAATTTAGAAACGGCTCGCTTGAACAAATCAATTGACGACACTAGCAGAATATACAATTTGACCAAAGCCATGCATCGTGTGGTAGATGTCAACACCGCCATACTGCAAATTTGCGTTAAAAGGCGGAAGCGTTGCTGTTGCAGAATAGTGAGTACTCGTACCTTGAATAACTCCATTTCCTAATGTTGTCGATATATATTGTACATTATATCCATAACCATCCGGGGATAACAACTGTGTAACGGAAGCCGCCGGAGAATCGTTATATTCATCATAGTCATTGTAGTCCAATGCCATAGGAGTAAGCCCCCTGCCGACATTTATAGAACCTGACATTGGGTTGTGAGAATAGTCGTTGGATGCACAATACCAGTCTGCGAAAATGGTCTCCTTGACAGAAATTCTTGTTGGGGGGAGATCGTTATTTGCGGGAATCCAATACAATGTGGGTGTGCAGTTTAAGGTTATTGGAATATTTGCCGTTCCGTTATCGAGATCCAATCTGCCCGTCGTGTACGCCTGCCCGCCTTGTTGAAAGATTGGCCCAAAGCTTTGAGATCCATTAGGGTATGACCAGTTTGTGCCACTATATGTGTAAGCTACCACCCAGCTGCCAGCGTTGGCGCATTTTGATGCCGCTAAAGACGAGATTGTTAGCGCTAATGTTGACAATGCCAACAGTGAGTGAGTAATGGACTTTTTCATGTAAGCTTAGCCTTCTTTAAAATCGCTTCGTTGCATTGCGTCGAAGTTACCCGACTCGGATTGATGCGGTAGTCTTGCTTTTAATGATGCTTATCACGCGGACCGAATTGGTTAGAGGCTTTATTCATTTCGACTGTTTCTCGACTGTGTGTTTCAAGATAAGAATTCATATAGCTAAATCCGAAGATCCATTTTCATCATTTTCTGCTGTCATGATGAACTTAGATAAATTGTAAATAGCTATAAAAATTTTCTGTAGCTCAGTTGTCGAAATGAATAGAATTTGCCTGATAAGCATAAGTCGTAAACGTCCATCTCTGCGATTATAAAGTTTTCCGAAAATTAATCTCCTCTTATTACCTCCTATCTGCTAATATTACTATTTTAGATTAGCGATTCGAGATGGAACTTATCGTAACCTCAGTCGTCCGGTCTGCCGGGAGCGTTGCCGCGACGACGACTTCCAGGCTTTTGCCGTCCGCGGACGGGTGAGTGGAGACGATCTGGGCGGGGACGATCTTGCCCTTTTTGTAGCTGACCTTCGCCGAAACCGTCACGCTTGCGCCGGCGGCCGGCGGGGCGATGTGGAAGACGATGCCGCGCGCGGGGACTTCCGTGTTGTTGGTGTTCTCGACAAACGCGGTTTCGGTGGTCAAACCCTTGGCGTCGCCTTGAGGATACGTTGTCAGCAGATGCCAGGGCTGGAGGATTTCGCTCGTGACTTTGTCGCCATCGACGTGGAAGACGACGTAGTGCAGGTAGCCGCCCTGCTCCGGAGAGGCGTCGAGCGGCGCGCCGGCGCCGCCGGAGATATAGTAATCGACGCCGTCATGGGCGGCATGCCAGTAAATGTGGTTGTGTCCGCAGAAGACGGCGCGGACATGGTTCTGGACGAAGAGTTTGTGCAGGCTATCCCGGTCTTCGGTGCTCTTGAAGCCCGTGTCGATGGTCGAGCCCGTGTCGGGCGGGCCATAAACGTAGTGGTGCAGGAAGATGAATGTATTCTTCGCCGAGGCGTTCGCTTTTAGGTCCGCTTCGAGCCATGCGCGCTGCTCGGCGTCGATCTCGCCGCCGGCGCTGATCTTGCCGTCCGGAAGCACGGGGGTCGTGTTGAGAGCGATGAAGTGGCTGTCGCCATAATCAAAGGAGCCGTACAGCGCGCCCATGCGCTTCTGGTAGATCGGCAGCAGCGCGGAGTCCAGACTGAACTCATGGTTCCCCGGCGCCATGAACATCGGCGATTGCGTGAGTGCGGCGGAGGCAAAGAAGGTGTCGTACTCGGCGTTCGCCTCGGCCGGCGTGTCGCCGTAGCCCTCGATCGCATCGCCGGTCCAGAGCGTGAACGCCGGACGGACCGAGCCGATCTCCAGGCAGATCTGGTTCAGAGCCGGCGGCATCGGATAGCCGTGGCCCGTCGAGCGGTTATCGCCGCTGACGACGAAGGTAAAGTGGTCGGGATCGGCGGGGGCGGCCAGCGTCGTGAACAGCGTCGGGATCGGCGGCAGCGGCTTGGTGGTCGCGGCGAACGCCGGGATGGCGCACAGAGCGCTGGTCATGGAAAGTGCGAGTGTGAATTTGTTCATCGTGCTGGTAATCTCATAAAGACAGCACGCCCACGATAAACATGAGCGTGCTGGATCGAAGTCTGCGTTTCGAGCGGGAAATTCCGCGCCCGATTATCCGCGCTCTTGACCGGCGGAGTTGCAGGAGCCGTCGCCATATCCTGGCGCTACATAACCAGGCTGGTCGCTGTTACGCAGAGGGGATGACGTCGGGCCGTCGCAGAAGCTGTCATACTGCTGCTTGCTGATGACGGTTTTGACGTGACCGTCGGCGAACGCCATAATGTCAACGCCCTTATGCATGTAGTTAGGGTTGGCGCCGGAAACTGTAGCGGGATTTGCATCCCAGGGAGCCACATAGCAGCGCATCACTCGCGTCTGGGAGGGAAGCGCGAAGTAGCTGACCGGCATCGGGAAAGGTGGATTTTGAGTATGCGTTGACGCTGGTCCGGGAGGGCCTACTTGGCTGCCCGAGCCACAAATAGAGTAAGCGGAGTCCGCCGGAAAAGCTGGGGTGCCTTTAGGAAATAATCCTAGATTTTCCTTGGTGAACTTGTACGACGTTCCCCATGCTTGGTAAACGGGGGTGCCGATCGGCATAGTGTGAGATCCAGAAGCCACAGTCGATGCGTTGCCCGAACCACCAGAGAAGCCGGCGTCGTCGGGGCAATGGAATACTTCGACGCTTTTGACGTACGGCATAATCTGAGCGTGAACTCCGAACTGCTGAACTCCGGGGTAAGCAGCCGCTGTCGCGGAGCCAATCTGTGCGCCGTTACTGACCGAGATCGGCATACAGTCGTCATTGTCCTGGTTGTACTGGAGAATGGCGAGCATGAAGCCCTTCAAATTCGACTGGCAGGTGGTCTGGCGAGCCTTCTCGCGAGCCTGGGCGAAAACCGGGAAGAGGATAGCTGCGAGAATCGCGATAATGGCGATGACAACGAGCAGTTCAATTAGCGTGAAGCCGGAGCGCATCCGACGATTAATCATCATAGTGTCTTTACCTTTCGATCATCAATATCGTTACTGAATGAGAATACAACGATTATGGGAGCCAAATGTTAAGAGAATGTTAAATCTTTAATTATTAGTGAAAATTAATATAAAAACCGAAACTTACCGGTCGGGATTTCCGTTCTAGCGCCGAAAACGCTGCATTAAGGATTCCGAACGAGACAAAGAAAAACTGGGCTTCCCGCAAACCAGAAAGTCCGATGTTGTAACAACGATCGGCGGCGCCGATTAATCCTGCGCGCGCTGAATGCCGGACGCGTTGCCGGTCTGGTTCGGGCCCCAGGACCAGTCGACGCCGTCGTAGCCGGATTCGCACTGCGAGACACGAGTCAGGAACTTCGCGTATTTATAAGCGATTGGCGCCGTCTCTTCGGAGTCCTGCGAATACTGAAGGATCCCAGCATGAACTGCTTGCAGCTGGAAACGCAGGCGGTCTGGCAAGCCTTCTCGCGGGCCTAGGCGAAGACTGGTATTAAGAGAATGTTAAATAATGTAATTATTAACGAAAACTAATATCAATGGGCGAAAAGGCCCGGTAGAATCCCTGGTATGCATGACAAAAAACGCGCTTTTACTTTGATCGAGATCCTCGTCGTGATCGGCATTATCTGCCTCGTCGCCGCGATTTTATTCCCCGTCTTCGCGCAGGCGCGGGAAAAAGCGCGCTGTTCGGCGTGCTTTGGCAATTATCGTCAGATCGGAGTCGCGGTCCATCTGTACGCCCAGGACGCCGACGGACTTACGCCCCCCGACGGCGGCTCCTTCAGCGGGCTGATCTCCGACTGCCGTCCTTATATCAACACTCCTGCGGTGTTTGCCTGCCCCGACGATTACGACCGCGCGAAAGAAGGGCGTTCGGGATCGTATCGAATGGCGACCCTCTATCAAGGGCTGCCGCTCAGCTGCGGCTGGCAAGATCCCTACGCCGCCGGCCACGCCGCGCAGCCGTCCAGCACCGTACTGACCTACGAAGCCGAACAGGACTTCGCGCAGTCGCCGATCACGCCTACTTATCGGCATCACGGCGGCGCGCAGATCCTCTACTTCGACGCGCACTGCCACTGGATCCCGCAGGGGAAGAACGCCGCCGATAGCGACGATTAAAATTGCAGAGGAAGGGGTCTCCTTCTCCGCGAATGTGCATATGTAGTCTTTGGACGATCTATTCGGAGGAGAATGTTATGTGGCAGCGGTTCAGTGAGGGCGCGCGCAAGACCGTCTTCTTCGCTCAGGAAGAAGCGGCTGAGTTAGGACAAATCTTCGTCGCTCCCGAGCATCTTTTGCTCGGATTGCTTCGAGAACGGGAGACCAGCGCCGGACGGCTTTTGAGAGCGGTCGGCGCCGATCCCGGCGTTGTGCGAGACTCGCTGCTGCAGCAGTCGATCCGAGGCGATGAACAAAGGGGAGATAAGCAGCTGACCCCGCGCGCCAAGCGCGTGATCGATTTGGCCTATGAAGCCGCGACGGATCTTCAGGACGACTATATCGGCACGGAGCACTTGCTGCTGGGAGTGCTCCGCGAGAATGAATCGATGGCCGCGAAGGTCCTGAACGCTCATGGCGTCCTGTATGGCGTGGTGCTCGCGAAAATTCGGGAAATGCGAGGAAGCGGAGAGATGGATCAATCTCCACGCTTACCCACTCCGCCGTCCACGGCGATGATGAACGGGGACAACGCCGTGCCGCAGGTCGTAACGGCGTTTCTTCAGATGGCCATCACGCAAAGAGCCGAGCGGATCCAATGGAAGCTGGGTGAGGATGTGGGCGTCTCCATCACGATTGGCGATGAGACGCAGCCGCTGGCGTCACTCCCCGGACATTTGTCGGATCACATTCGCTACTATTTTGAGGCTTGGGCCCGACTCAGCGGCGCGGGCGATCTTGCCGCCAGTCGTCACCCTGTCCGTCTCGCATTTTTCTATCAAGGCCGCGACTATGATTTTCACATGACGGAGGAAGAGGGCGGAGTGCTGGCGCTGACAGTCACACCCATTTGAGGTTCGATTGGCTGCCGGGGCCGTCTGCTAAAGTCTGGAGTATTCTCTGACTTTCCTCAGACGCCTCTCCGCAGCCATTGCCAAAGGGGAATCGCCGGCCTCTCGCGCCTTGCTCCATTCGGCGGCGGCCCCAGAGCGATCTCCCGACTGGTAGAGACAGTCTCCCAGCATCAGCAGCGCCATCGTTTTCTGATCGCTGTCATTTCCCTCGGCAATGGCGGGTGAAAGGGTGACCATGTGACGCCAGTGGGCGGCGGCCAGGGCGTACTTGCGCTTTTTCTGAAGAAGCGAGGCGAGGGCGATCCGTAAGCCGCGATTACTTGGCCATCTTTCCACGGCGGCTTCCAGGATATCGACCCTCCCTTTCGCCTTTTGGAGAACCCATAGCGCTCCACAGTCCTCTGACGTGAGGGATTCGCTAAGCAGGATCGTTTCCGTGATCGGCCGGCGGTGAAGATGGAATCTCATACAAACCTCTTTTGGGAATCGCAAGATTTCAAGTCATATCACGACGGCAAAACCGAGTTCGATGGCCGCCATCCGCGGCAGTATACCCAATTGCTGAGGTCTATATTGTTCGTGCGCGCGCCTGAATAAATGCGGCGACGCATTGGGGATCCCACTGGCTCCCGGCGCCGTCTTGGAGGATCGCCAGGGCTTTTTCGTGCGGCATTCCCTTGCGGTAGGGGCGGTCGGTGGTCATGGCGCTGAAGGCGTCGGCCACGGCCATCAGGCGGGCGATCAGGGGGCATTCTTCGCCGGCGAGGCCGCCCGGGTAACCCTTGCCGTCCCAGCGCTCGTGGTGGTGGCGCACGGCGTCGAGCGTTTCCTCGAAGCCTGGCGCGGAGGCGACGATCACGGCGCCCATCATCGGGTGCTGCTTCACGGCGTCATACTCCTCCTCCGTGAGTCTGCCGGGCTTGCGCAGGACTTTGTCCGGAACGCCGATCTTGCCGAGATCGTGCAGCAGGGCGGCGACGGCGATCGTGCGCAGTGCCGCCGCGTCCATCCCTAGCTCCCGGGCGATCATCACGCTGTACACCATCACATCTTCGGAGTGGCGACGCGTATATCGGTCTTTGTTGTCCACGGCGGTCACCAGAGCGTCCAGCATCGTGAACCCCGATGTTTCCTCGGCCAGCGACGCGCGGAGCTGATCGGCGTCGTCGGCGCCGATACCGTCGGCCTTCGCGCGCATCAGGCGCGCGTCCGCCGCCTCCAGCACTTCCGTGTGCCCGGCGCCGTCATGCGGATACACGGCGCCGCCCACGGAGAGCCGGAGCGGGATCGGGGTGTCGTAGCCGGGCGGCCGGTAGCCGAGGCTTTCCACGGCCTCTTGAATCCGCAGTTTGATCGACGACACCTCGGCGGTCCCGGCGCCCGGCATCAGCATGGCGAACTCGTCGCCGCCGAAGCGCGCCACCACATCGCGTCCCCGGCAGCAGCTTCGCAGGGCGCCGGCGATCTGGCGCAGGACATCGTCGCCCGCCGGGTGACCGTAGGCGTCGTTGAAAAATTTGAAGTTGTCCATGTCCATCATCAGGACGGCCAGGGAGAAGCGTTCGCGGCGGGCGCGGGCCTCCTCATCCACCAGCCGCCGATGGAAGGCGCGGTGGTTCAGCAGACCCGTGACCGGATCGTGATCCGCCAGATGGACGGCTTCCTCCAGAGTGCGTTCCCGCTCCGCCTCCAGCCGCTTGCGCTCGGTGATGTTTTCGGCGACGCTGGCGAAGCGGGGCAGATGGAACGATGCGCCCTCCATCGGGCACACGGTGACCGACAGCCAGCGCGTCTTGCCCTCCAGCGTCCGGGAATATTCAAAGTGGACCGGCAATCCCGTGTCGGCGGACGCCGAGCAGCGGTCCACCCAGAGCGCCCGAATATCATCCGGAATGTCCAACTCGCTCATCAGCCGGCCGGAGACTTGATCGGCGGTCCGCCCCAGATAGGCCGCCGTCGCGTCGTTGACGGAGACAAAACGCACATCGTCTTCAAATAGCTCCGTCACGCCAAGCAGCGCCGCCGAGCTATCGTAAAAGCTGCGCAGTGTAGCCTCGCTCTCGCGCAGGGCCTCCTGGGACATGAGCAGCGCTTCTTCCGTGTGCTTGCGTTCGGTGACGTCGATGGAAGAGATCAGAATGCCCGTGATTTTGCCGTCACTGCCAAATTCCGGCGTATAAGACGTGCGCATATAGCGCAGGCCCGCGATACGCATCGTCATCCAGACATGGAAGCTGAACGCCTCGCCCGCCAGCGCGCGATCGAGGAAGGGGCGGAGCGATTCAAACGCCGTCTCGCCCAGCACCTCCGCGATCTTGAGCCCCAGCGCTTTTTCCCTCGGGATGCCCAGCATCTTCTCGTAGGTCTTGTTCACAAAGACGTAGCGCAGGCCGCGGTCCACGCGAGCGAGCAGGATCGGTAAGGTGTCGACGACGGTTTGGAGGCTGCTATGCCGCAGCTCGATCTGCCGGACCGCCTGGCGCGCCAGCCGCAGAAGCGCCTCCTGCTGCGCCTGCGAGAGCGTCTGCGGCTGAGGGGCGACGACGCAAAGCGTTCCAAGGACCACTCCTTCGGAGGAGATCAGAAGCGTTCCGGCGTAGAAGCGAACGTAGGGCGCGCTGGTCACGAACGGATTGTTCACGACACGCGCATCCTCCAGCGTGTCCGGAATCATCACGACCTTGTCGCGTTCCTGAACGTACTGGCAGAATGAGACCTGATAGGGAATTTCGCAGAGATCCAGGCCGATACGCGCCTTAAACCACAGCCGGTCGCCGTCGCGCAGCGAGAGCAGGGCGATGGGCGCGCCGCAAACGTGAGCGGTGAGGCGCATGAGGTCCTCAAAGTCATCTTCGCGGCTTGTCGCGAGAAGATGGCGTAAATCGAGCGCCGGTATTTGCGGGAGGACATCCTGCGGATTACTGATGGAAGCTGCGGTATTCATTCTCTGTTTCAGATCATCGGAAGAAACCGATTTCCTCATTATGCCGAGCAGAAATACTCTTTCGCGGCGCCGGCGAAATCCCGTGTTTTCCCGTGGGGGGCGGATGGGAACGATCATCGACAGAGAGGGAAGACTATGATGCAGTATATCACGACAATCTCGCCGGGAGCTTCGGATGTTTTGAAGCTCACCGACGGACCCATTCCGGAGCCTGGCGAGGGGGAAGTGCTGGTGCGCGTCGCGGCGGCCGGGCTCAACCGCGCCGATATCGCGCAGCGCCAGGGCAACTATCCGCCGCCTCCGGGCGCTTCGCCGATCCTGGGGATGGAGCTGGCGGGAACGATCGAAATGTGCGGCCCGAATGTGTCCTCCTGGCGCGCCGGGGATTCCGTCTGCGCGCTGGTGAGCGGGGGCGCGTACGCCGAATATTGCGTGGCTCCGGCCGCGCAGTGCCTGCCGATTCCTGGGAAGGTGACGATGGCCGAGGCGGCCTCGCTGCCGGAGGCGTTGTTCACGGTGTGGACGAATGTGTTTCAGCGCGGGCGTCTCACGGCGGGCGAGACGTTTCTCGTGCATGGGGGAAGCAGCGGGATCGGGACGGCGGCGATCCAGCTCGCGCATCAGTTCGGCGCGCGCGTGATCGCCGACGCCGGCTCGGAGGAAAAGTGCGCCGCCTGCCGCGCTCTGGGCGCCGATCTCGCTATCCCCTATAAAACCCAGGATTTCGTCGCGGAGGCGAAGCGCTTCACGGATGGGCGCGGCGTGGACGTGATCCTCGACATGGTCGGCGGCTCATATTTTGCGCGAAATCTGGCCGCCCTCGCGCGCGAAGGGCGGCTCGTAAACATCGCGTTTCAGCAGGGCAGCCGAATTGAGGCCGATCTGACGCCGATCATGCTCAAACGCCTCACCGTCACCGGATCCACGCTGCGCACCCGCTCCGTCGCCGAAAAAGGCGCCATCGCCGCCGAGCTGCGCGATAAGGTCTGGCCGCTCCTGGAGAGCGGCGCCGTCAAGCCATTAGTCTATCGCACATTCCCACTGGCCGAAGCCGCGCAGGCGCATCTTCTCATGGAGAGCAGCGAGCACATCGGAAAGATCGTGCTGACGATGGACGCTGCGTAACATTCGATCACTGCAGTTCTCTTGCCTTGGGATAGCGCAGGCAGCTTTCGGGAATGTACTCTTTGGGAACGCGCGGGCTTTCCCAGTACAGGTGCATTTCCGCCGGGCCGGAGCCGTCTTCATAGTACTCCAGCTTAATTTGATGCTCGGTCCCGGCGGTCAAATGGATCGTCGTCGTGTCCTCGCTCACGCTATGCAGCGTCCAGTTGGAGATCAGAAGCCGCCCGTCGATGTACAGCCGCACGCCGTCGTCCGACGCCGTGCTGATGGTGTAGGTATCGGTGACTTTGGGGATAAGCTTGCCGATCCAACGCACACTATACTCGTAGTTCATGGGCAGACGCGGGTCGGGCGGCCCCATGCTCCAGTTGAAGTCGATATTCCGGTCGGGCTTCTTGAAGGCGAACTTCTCGAAGGTATTGCCGTGATAGTAGAGGCCCAGAAGGCCGGAGCCGTCGCCGCCGTAGGGCTGCTTTTTGCGCGTGGTCTTGGCCGGAGGATCCCACTCGATCGTTCCGAACTTGCTCATCGAACCGATGTTTCGGGGCGAAACGCGGAACTGCGCCAGCGGCGATGGGCGTTCGGCGGGCGGTGCGCTTTCGGTGTGCTCCTTCGGATCGTATACCCACTTCTGATCTTCTCTGGGCGCCTCCGCGCCGGGGATCATATGGCGCGCGTCTCCATGGGCGCTGGGCAGATGCAGCGGATTGATCACCTTCGCCCATGGTTCGCGCGGATCGGAGACTCCGGTCTGCGCGTAGCGCTGCTCCACGGGGCTGACATGGCCCGAGCCGGAAGTCGCGGCGCCTTGCTGTGCGCTGCGCGCGCGTGACCCGGAAGACGCCAATCTTTGGGAGGGCGATCCCGCGCCCGGAAAACCGCCGGAGCCGGGCACGCAGTACTTCATTCCCGTGATGTGGTCATGGAGGCCGTGCAGCGTTCCACCGCCCAGGCGCGTGTTGCCGCCGGTGGGCAGGCACTTGGCGGTATTGCCCGGATCGCCTTTGCAGTTTGGGGGGAACATCTTCAGGAACTTGTCCGGTTTGAACGTCTTGGGCTGATTCTTGAGATCGTCGACGACATAGTGGGCCGTGATCTCGACATTGCGCTGGTCCGACAGGCCGCCGCCCGTGACTGGGCCTTTGGGGCGCGTCACATGGATCGTTCCCAGGTTCACCTTCATCTTGCCGTACTTGATCATTTTGGGCGAGATGGAATTCCCCCCGGCGGATCCATGGGCGTTCTTCCTGGGCGACGACGGCTGAGTGATGACCGACATCTTTTTATCCGAATTCGCCCCGCCTTTTCCGGACGATGCGGCGTTGGATTGGAAAGGATCGCCCCCCGATTTCTTCTGCCCGGATGGACCTTCCGTCGATGTTTGTGCTGGCTGCCGCGCCGCCGTGTCGCTTTCGGAAAGCCGGGCGCTCGCCGTTCGGACGGGAGTTTTGCCGGACAGAGCCATCCGATCCTGTGCGCTGTTATGCGGCCGGTTCTCGCCGCCAGCGGATCCCGCGAGGCGGGTGGCGTTTTGCGGAGCCTGGCGGGTCGGCGCGCGCGCTTCCTGGGCCTGGAGGCGCGCTTCGGCCTGCGCAAGCTGCGCCCGCTGAGCGGCGGACAGTTTGCCGCGCGCGGCGAGCTGCTGTAAGCGCTGAAGGGCGGCGTCAGCCTGGACGCTATTGTCCCCATCACGGCCGTCGTCCTTGCCCGTGTCTAATTTCCCCTTGCCGTTCTCGCGTCTGGACGATCCACCGGAGCGAGGGCCGGAGTCGCCGCCGCCATCACCTGAGGCTCCCGATCCTGCTTTTTCCCGTTCGCTGGGATCCGGGTTCGCGGCGGCGGACTCGGCGTCAGCCATCTGGATCGGCCTGGGGTGCAGGGCGTTGCTTGCCCTGGGAGAATGCGCGGCCGCTTGGCGGCGGGCCGCCGCGCCGCCGACCACGGCCACGCACGCTGTGTTGAACGCTAGCGACGCCGCAAGGGCGTATTGGAGCCGCTTGTCGTGTGTCATGGGGTCCTCCCGGTCGCCGCGCCGGATGCGACGGTTTCTGTGGGTTTGCCGGTTCGAGGCGTGGCGATCAAAACTTCGGCGTGCGTCTTCGAGGCGGCGATGACCTGATTGACTTCGTCCATCAGCCCGATCAGAGTCTGCGTCTTTTGTGTCGAGGCGACGTTGAGCACCACTACGGAGTTGGGATGCGCGATCAGGTTTTGAGTCAGCCGCTCTTTCCAGACGCCCTGCGCGACGGGCCGCTTGTCCAGATAGTATCCGCCTTCGGGCGAGAGCGAGACCATGACCGACGCCGATGGTTTGCCGCTTTGCTTGGCGTGGCGCGGCAGGTTGACATTCATGCCGTTCATCCGCGTCATGGTCAGCCAGGTGATCATAAAAAAGACGAGCAGAAAAAAGATCGTATCGATCATCGGGATGATCTCGATGCGGCCGCGCTTCAATTCCGGCTGTTTCAGTCTCATTGGCCGTTCTCCCAGTGATCCTTCGGCGTGGTCGCGACCATGACATTGGCGGCGTCGGACTGTTTGACAAGGTCGAAGATCCGGGCGAAGCGTCCCGCCGGCTGGTCCTTGTCGCAGTTGATTACCACGGCGGCGGCGGGCGTTTTCTTCAGGCGCGCATTCAGCTCCGCAGTGACGCCGGATTCGCTCACGGGGTCCCGGTCGATAAAGAAGCGCCCATTCGCCGCGACCGTCACCACAATGTCGTTCGCCGGCTTGGCCGCCGCCGTCTGGCTCACCGGCAGCGCGACCTTCTGGGCGTTCATGCGCGTCATCGTCAGCGTGGCGATCATAAAATAGACGAGCAGAAAGAATACGGTGTCGATCATCGGGACGATCTCGATCCGCGCCCGCTTTGGCTTAGACGCCGGCAGTCTCATGGATCCGCTCCTCCGTCGCTCCGCGCAGCTCCAGGTCGTTGATGATCTGCGTGGCCGCCATCTCCATCTCAGCGACGATGCGCCGGACCTGCTCGGTCAGATGGTTGTATCCGACCAGAGTCGTGATCGCGATCGCCAGGCCCGTCGCGGTGGCGATGAGCGCTTCGGCGACGCCGCCCGTAATCTCGGTCGGCGCGCTAAGCCCTGTCGAGACCGCGACGACCTGGAAGGCGGCGATCATGCCGGTGACCGTGCCGAGCAGTCCGAGCAGCGGCGCGATCGTGATGATCGTGTCCAGCCAGTTCAGCCCGCGCGACAGTCCCGGCGTCTCCTCCATCGCGACTTCCGTGATCAAGTTCTCCAGAGCCGGACGCCCAAGCTCCCGGTACTCCAGCGCCGTCGTCAGCACCCGCGCGATCGGTCCGCCGCGCACCGCCAGCAGATCGAGCGCCGCTCGCATCCGTCCTTTCGACAGGGAGCTGCGCACCTGGAGCCGCAGCCCCCGGCCCCCGCGCAGGATCGAGCGCAGCGCGAAATAGCGCTCGATCATCACGGTCACGGAAATGATTGCGCAGAGAAAAAGGGGCCACATTACCGGGCCGCCCTTCAGCAAAAAGGCCACGCCATTCATCAACACAGATTACTCCTTATCTACGATGCGGGGGTGGAGATTAAGATCACCCCTGTATTAGTCACTTCAGCCGATTTTTGTGCTTCAGCACAAGCCTGGCGAATGACCGCCCAGAGGGCACCCGGGCTAAAAGTACGGTCACCCGCCTCCGCGGGTTCAGAAACGTGATCGTAGACGCTTGATTATGTGCCGTAGGCTCCGAAGTCCGCGAAGGCGGACGGCCGTACTTGTAGGCCGGGTGCCCTCAGGGCGGTCATTCGCCAGCCACTTGCGCAAAGCACAAGAATAGAGTTCACTGGCTACCAAGGGAACGATCCGAACTCTCCCTCTCAGAAGTCCACTCTCGTTTCTTGCCCTTCGACAGTCGTCACATCCGCGGCGGCGCCGGAGCCGTCCATGAGGTAAACGTGCTGCGGACCCGCCGGCGCGCGCAGGCGATAGGTTCCGTCCCTCGCGGTCCAGGCGCCGCTGACCCAGGCGCCGGTGCGCGGGTGGGCCGGGCCGTAGACGCCGACCTCGACGGGCGCCGCCGGCTTGCCCGGCGCGGGATGTACGGTTCCGACAATCGTCGCGCCGCGTGTCAAACGCAGATCCAGACCCGCGCGCAATCCGCCCGTGCTCACCGTGACATTCGAGCGCGCCGCCGCTGTCCATTCGCCGCCCAGGGCCGGGGTTTGCTCGTCCACGGCGACGTTGTAATCGCCCGGAAGCAATTGTGAGATTTGGTAGCGGCCGTTGGAGTCGGTGACGGCTTCGCCCCAGGCGGCTGAGCCGATCTCCTGTGCGCCAACGCGGACATTCGCCGCCGGCAGCCCCGTGTCGGCGTAAACGACGTGTCCCGCGAGCGTCGCGCCCGGCGTCAGGTCCACGAGAAAGCTTCCGGAGTCCGGCGCGCCAGACAGCGGGACGCCGTCGGCGGCGGGCGGGCGGCGCGCGTAGGCGGGCGTCAGCACCTGAAATGAGACCGTGTCGCCCTGCGGCAGCCCGGCGAAGACGGCGTCTCCGCGCGCGTCCGACGTCATCGTCAGCCGGTCCGGGCAGCCTGTCGTCAGATTCACCGTTGCGTTCTGCCCGTTTGGTCCTGTGATCCCGAACGAAACGGGCTTGAGCCGGACGCCGGGAGCGGGCTGTCCCGTGGCGTCGGTCAGATGCAGGCGGATCTGCGTTGGGCGCGTCAGGCGCAGGTCGCTGCCTGGCATCCCAAAGTCCATCGCTTTTCCATCGTCGGCCACCACGGCCAATCCCGTCGCTCCGCCCGCGACCTGCGGGATGGCGTAGCGTCCGGCGCCGTCCGTTACGGCCCGCGCGATCTCGTCCGCGGCGCCGTCGATCCGGCCATAGCGGAGCAGCGTGACGCGGGCGCCGGGATCGGGCTTGCCGGCGGGATCGAGCACGCGGCCGCGCACGGTGATCGCCGGCGCCGACGCTCCGCCGGACGCGGCGGGCGGCGTTTGCGCCGCCCCGCCGATTGCCGAGGCGCGCAGGTGGGCGCTGTATCCGCCGGCGATCGCGACGGCCAGCAGCGCGGCCGCCGCGAGCGTACGCGCTTTTGTCAGCGTGATCTGCCGCCAGAGACCATGCCCCGATTCGGTCAGCCCATACGGGAGCGGCGCGCCGGTCCGCAACGCGCCCGCCGCCGTGACCGCTTGCAGGATGGCGGCGGCGTGCGCGGGCGGCGCGGCGTCCGCCATCTTCTCGGTCAGGATCGCGGTGACGGCGGCGGCGCTCAGGGCGGTTCCGGAGCGTACGAAGTGACGGCGCAGCCGGTCCACGGCGCGCTGGATCCGTTTGTGGGCCGCCGCCACGGAGACGCCCAGCGCGGCGGCCGTCTCCTCAATCGACATCTCCTCGACATAACGCAAAAAGATCGCGTTCCGGTCCGCCGAGGCGAGCGCGGACAGAGCGTCGTCCCAGCCCATCTCCACATGCCGCCACTGCGTGTCCAGGCCGCGCGCCGCGTCCTCCATCTCCCGCGCCGCCTTTCCTTCGTAATGCCGCCGGCGCGCTTCGGCGCGAACGGCGTTTCGGCAGGCGAGCTGAGCCGTTTGAAACAGCCACCCGCTCAGCGCCGTGCCGGGGCGCAGGCTGTCCGCCTTTTGCGCGAGCAGGAGAAAGACCGTCTGTGTGACGTCCCGCGCCATCTCCGCGTCCCCCAGCTTGCGGCGGCAGACGGAGTAGACGAAGTCCATGTGTCGGCGCACCAGCTCATCGAACGCCGCCTCGGACCGGCGCGCCGCGTAGCGCCTCAGCAGTTCGTCTTCGCCTGTCAAAATTCGCTCTCCTACCGTAATAATGTCCGCTCGGGATGAGTTATGGACAGATACGAAGAAATTATTTTTCGCGTTTCATTTTCGCGGCATTGAACTTTTTCCGAGGTTCGTTTGTGTGTAGGGCGAAGACAAACCGAGACGGTCTTCTTCAAGCAATTCACAGGAGAAACCCATGACGAAACGAATCCCATTGCCCGCCGTCGCCCTGACTCTGGCCGCGAGCGCGGTCCTGCCCTCGGCGCTTCACGCCGAGACGACGCTTGCGCCGCAGCCTCGGATCGCTGACGCTTCCGGCGCCGTTTATACGGCTAATAATAGCGTTAATCGCAATGAAGTCTTTGTATATCATCGTGATGCGAGCGGCGCTCTGACCTTCCTGGGAGAATATCCGACCGGCGGGCGCGGGAGCGGCGGCATCATCGATCCGCTTCAGTCCCAGAACTCGCTGTTGCTGAGCGAAAATCACCGGTTTCTCTTCGCCGTCAACAGCGGCAGCGGCGATGTGTCCACGTTTGCTGTCGGCAGCGAAGGGCGTTTGAGCTTGTTAGGGAGAGCGGCGAGCGGGGGCGGCTTTCCCGTGGCGCTGGCGGTTCATGGAGAATTGCTGTACGTGCTCAATTCGGGCGGAGCGGGAAGCGTCAGCGGCTTCCACATTCAAAGCAGCGGTCATTTGCAGCCGATTGTCGGTTCGACGCAGTTTTTGAGCGGCGCCAGCGCGGGCGGCGCGTCCATTGATTTCAGCCCCGATGGGACAGTCCTGGCCGCCACCGAACGGCTGACCAACCGTATCGATACGTTCCCGATCTCGGCGGGCGGCGCCGCCGGACCCGCGCTGCTGAACAATTCCGCCGGGCGTACGCCGTTCAGCCTGACATTCACCCCGCAGGGCGCGCTGGTCGTCGCCGAAGCCGCCGGCAACCCGGCGGGCGGCGCGGCGCTTTCGTCCTACGCGGTGCAGTCCAATGACTTGCTGTCGGTATTGACTCCCTCCGCTCCGACCGGTTTCGCCGCCGCCTGCTGGGTGGTCGCCACGGCGGACGGCAACTACGCCTACGCCGCCAACGCCGGGAGCTCGCAGATCTCCATCGCCGCGATTGGCGACAATGGGGCTTTGACTATCCTGGGCTCGGCGGGAACCGGCCCCGGCAGCACGCCTTTAGATCTTGCGCTTAGCAGCAACAATCGCTATCTCTATGCGCTGACGGCCGGAGCGGGAACCATCAGCGCGTTCCGCGTCCAGGGCAACGGCGGCCTCGCGGCATTGGCCGCGACCCCCTCGCTGCCGGCGGCCAGCGGACAGAACGGCCTCGCGGCTTATTGAAGGCTCCACATCACTCTTTCCCAGATTTGAAGATGCGGGAAATATGGCGCCATGGCATTTCAGTTCGCCACGGTCAGATTTGCCGGCGGTTAAAACCGCGCCTCCAAGAGCGCGGAAACCCACCTGCGTGGGTTACATACTCGTTCACGATACCGCCGGATATTTGGCCCTCCAGGAGGAGGTATCGTCAAGGATCATGTAGTCCGCGAAGGCGGACTTCTGCGCTCCTGGAGGCGCGGTTTTAACCGCCGGCGATTCTCACTCCTACTTTCGATCAAAACATAGCGAAAACACGGAAACGCCGGACGATTTCGATCGTCCGGCGTTTCCGTGTTTGGATCTTTCGGGAGCGGAGGCGTTTACTTCGCCTCGATCTTTGCGCTCAGGGCGCCGCGTCCGGAGTTGACGTCGGGCTGGCCGCCGCCGACGAATACCTGCCAGGTTCCGGGCTGCATCTGCTTGACGCCTTCCGCGTTGAACAGCAGCAGCTGGTCGTGCTTGATGGTGAAGGTAACCGTCTTGCTTTCGCCAGGGGCGAGATTGACGCGCTGGAAGCCGCTGAGGATCAGGCGGGGCATCGGCTGGCCGGTTTCGACCAGTCTCGGGATGCCGTCCGGATCGGGGCGCAGGTAGAGCTGGACCACTTCGTCGCCGGCGCGCTTGCCGGTGTTCTTCACGTCGGCGCTCACCACCACCTCGGCGCCAGGCGCCGGGTCCTTCGGGACTTTCAGATTGGAGTATGAGAAGCGGGTATAGCTCAGACCGTAGCCGAACGCATAGAGCGGATGGCCTTCATAGTAGCGATACGTGCGGTGCTGCATCGTGTAATCGCGGAACGGCGGCAATTGGTCCACACCCGTGTAGAATGTGACCGGGAGACGTCCGGCGGGATTGTAGTCGCCGAAGAGGACATCGGCGACGGCCGAGCCGCCTTCTTCGCCGGGGTACCAGGCGTCGAGGATGGCGGGAAGCTTATCGTCGGCCCAGTTGACGCTGAGCGCGCTGCCGTTGAGCAGCACAAGCACGATCGGCTTCTTGGTGGCGTAGAGAGCCTCCAGCAGATCCTGCTGGACTTTCGGAATGTCCAGATCGGTGCGGTCGCCGTTGCCGCCGGTGCCTTCTTCGCCTTCAATCGCGTTGGAGATGCCGCCGACAAAGATCACGGCGTCCGACGCCTTGGCGGCGGCGATCGCGGCGGCGAACGGCTGTGAGGAGTCGTCGCGCCAGCTCAGATGAACTTCCGCGCCTTGCTCTTCCTGGTAATACTCCACGCGGATCGGGACGGATTGGCCGGCTTTGAGCGTGAGCGCATAGTCGCGCGAGGTCACGGCGTGGGACGACCAGTCTTCGGCGACGTTTTTGCCGTCGATGAAGAGACGATAGCCGTCGTCGCCGCTGATCGTCAGCGTATAATTCGCGTCTTTCAGCGCGGTCAGGGTTCCGGTCCAGCGCACCGAGAAGTTCGTGTGCTCGACTCCGGCGATCGGCTCCTGCGCGAAGTTGAAGTTGATATTCGCGTCCTGCCGGGTCGCTGTGGGCGCTCCTTCCAGGTTCTTATTGGCGAAGTATTCGCCCTTGAGACCGGGCTTGCCGTCGCTGCTCAGCGCTTCGCTGGGGATCGGCGCGCTGTCCTGCGCTTTGAGCAGGCCGCTGCCGTGTACGTAGGTCACCTTCACGCTGTCGCCGGCGCGCTTGCGGATCCCGTCCAGAACGCTGACTTCGTGCGACGAGACGCCGTGGTAGTTGCCTTCCTGCACGACAGTGTCATCGGCGTTCGGTCCGATGACCGCCAGCGATTTGATCTTGGGGCTGAGCGGAAGGAAGTCTTTGTTATTTTTTAACAGAACGATCGATTCGCGGGCCGCCTGCAAGGCGAGGGCGCGGTGCTCCGGGCTTTCGATGACGCTCGCCGGGATGCTGGCGTACGGATTCTGCGTGGGCGGGTCGAACAGTCCCAGTTTGAAGCGCGCGGTGAAGAGGCGCTTGAGGGACTTGTCGATCTCGGCCTCGGTGATCAGGCCCTGCGCGACGGCGGCGGGCAGGGAGTTGTAGGCGCTGTCGCAGGCGAGGTCGGTTCCCGCTTTCACCGCCAGCGCGGACCCCGCCTCGATGCTGGGCGCGAACTTGTGGCTGTTCGAAATGTCGGTAATCGCGCCGCAGTCCGAAACAACATAACCCTGGAAGCCCCACTGGTCGCGCAGCAGCTTTTGCAGCAGCAGGTCGCTCGCCGGATCGGGAACGCCGTAGAGGCTGCTGTAGGCGCTCATCAGGCTGTAAACGTGGCCGTCGGTGACGGCGGCTTTGAACGCGGGCAGGTAGGTGTCGTGCAGATCGTAAGGGGAAACGACGGCGTTGAAGACGTGCCGCTCCGGCTCCGGGCCGCTGTGCACGGCGTAGTGCTTCGCCGTCGCGATGACCTTGAAGTACTTGGGATCGTCGCCCTGCAAGCCTCGAATATAAGTGACGCCGAACTGAGCCGTCAGATAGGGGTCTTCGCCGTACGTCTCTTGCCCGCGTCCCCAGCGCGGATCCCGGAAGATATTGATGTTAGGCGCGAAGAACGTCAGGCCATAGAAGGGCGTCGGCTTGCCCTCGGCGTTGGTGCGGTTGAACTCCGCCCGGTCTTCATCGCCGATGGCGCTCGCCACCTTGGCGTGCAGCGGGATATCGAACGTGGCCGCGAGGCCGATCGGCTCAGGAAACACCGTGTCGAAGCTCTTGCCGCCGTAGGCGTAACCGTGCAGCGATTCGCTCCACCAGTAGTAGGCGGGAATGCCGAGGCGCGGGATCGCGGGGGCGTCGGTCCCCATCTGCGCCGCCTTTTCCGGAAGCGTCATGCGCGAGACGATATCGTTGACGCGCTGTTCGATCGGCAGCGCGGAATCTTGGAAGGGAAACTTCGCCTGCGCGGACGCCCCCGACGGCGTCAGGAACGCGGCGGACGCCGCGAGAAGCGACAGGCAGCGCAGGCGATGGCGCCTTGTGGCGGCGGCGCGCTTCGCTGGAGAGTAGAGGGTGGGACGCATACGATCTCCTTCAACTACGGACGGTGTACTTGAAATATTTCAACTCGACCATTATAACTCTCTCGCGGCCGCTCGTCAAGAGATTTTTTGTCGGCCCGCAATGAAGTATAATAGAGAGGTCGCACCCATTTGAAAACCTATGCCAACCATTAAAGACATCGCCCGCATCTCCGGCGTTTCGCTCGCGACGGTCTCATACGTCCTGAACAACCGTCCCGGCAAAGTTTCTCCCGAAAAACGCGAGCGCGTGCTGGCGGCGATTCGGCAGACCAATTACCGTCCGCGCCAGTCGCTGCAGCGCGCCGCGCTCCCCGACTGCCTGACGCTCGGCCTCGCGGTCGGCTCCGCCTCGCGCGACATCTACTATCAGGCGATGCTCGACAACCTCCATAACGTGCTGGACGCCTTGGGGCATAACTCGCTGATCTTCACCAGCCGCCTCTTTTACGAGGATCCGCTGCTCAGTATCCGCACGTACTGCGACGGGCGCTGCGACGGCCTGATCGTCGTGTCCCCCACGGTCGGCAATGCGCTTGTCCGCACGCTGCGCGAACGGGGCTTTCCGCATATCTTAGTGGGAAATTCGGGGGATGACGCGCTGTCGTCGTCCTGCGAGATCGACAACATCGCCGCCGCCCGAGTGGCGGTGGGGGAACTGCTGCGCCTGGGGCACCGGCGCATCGCTTACTGCCGGGGCTCGCACGAGACACGCGCGACCTGGCAGCGGGAAGAGGGGTACCGCCAGATTCTCGAAGAAGCCAATATCCCGATTGACGACCGCTGGATCGGCGAGAGCGTCGGCGGGCGCGCCTGGCTGCGCAACCTGCTGACCCTGCCGGCGGCGGAGCGTCCCACGGCGATCTTCAGCTTCTGTGATTCCCTGGCGCGCGATATCCTGGTCTTGATCAAAGAGTCCGGCGTGAGCGTCCCCGGCGAGATCTCCGTCGTGAGCGTCGACGACCTGGGGGCCGAAGTCACCGATCCGCCGCTGACGACGGTCCGCCAGCCCTTCGAAGAGATCAGCCGCGCCGCCGCCGAGATACTGCTGGCGCGGATCCGCGATCCGCGCCTTGGGCCCGAGCAAAGACTGATCGAAGGGGAAATGGTGCGGCGAAGCTCGGTCGGACCGGCGCCCGCATGACGAGCTTCGAGTGATTGTTGAAAGGAAGCATCCATTGGAAAAAGCATTGCGCGTTTCGCATCTGACGCTTGGGGTCTGTTATTATCCGGAGCACTGGGACGAATCGCTCTGGGCCGACGATTTTCGCCGGATGCGCGAAATGAGTCTGGAAGTGATCCGCATCGGCGAGTTCGCCTGGTCGATCTTTGAGCCCGAGGAAGGGCGATTTGAGTTCGGCTTTTTTGACCGCGTGATGGATCTCGCGCACAAGCACAGCCTGCGTGTAATCCTCGGCACGCCGACCGCGACGCCGCCGGTGTGGCTGACCCAGAAGTACCCCGAGGCGCTGAACGCCAATCGTCAGGGAGTCGTCTATCAGCATGGCATGCGGGCGCACTGCAATCACACCGCCCCGATCTTTCGCGAGCTTTCCGCGCGGATCGCATCGCGCATGGCCGAACATTATTACAAACATCCGGCGCTTTGGGGGTGGCAGATCGACAATGAGCTGAACTGCGAAGTCAATGTTTTCTATGCGGATTCGGATCATGCGGCGTTTCGCGTCTGGCTTCAGGAGAAGTACGAAACGCTCAATCGGCTGAATGCGGCCTGGGGCGCGGTCTTCTGGAACCAGACGTACTCCGATTGGTCGCAGGTATATCTGTCGCGTCCGACGCCGGCGGATTCTCCCAATCCGCACCAGGCGCTGGACGAGAAGCGATTTATCTCCGATTCGACGATCTCTTACGCCAAGCTGCAAGCCGACGCCATCCGCGCGCACGACACGACGCACTTCATTACCACCAACGGCCTCTTCGGACATCTTGACAGCCATCATCTGACGGACGAGACACTCGATTTTATCTCCTATGACGCTTATCCTCTGTTTTCAGAAGCCAGTCTGGAAAGCAGTCCAGAGCCGATGCGCGATCGCCGCTGGGGATGGAATCTGAGCGCCGTGCGCGGGATCTCGCGCCGGTTCTGTATCATGGAGCAGCAATCCGGCCCCGGCGGATGGGTCAATCGTCTGGAACTTCCGTCGCCGAAGCCTGGCCAGGTTCGCCTCTGGACGTACCAATCGATCGCGCACGGCGCGGATATGGTCCTCTTCTTTCGATGGCGGACCGCGACGATGGGGACGGAGATTTACTGGCACGGGATCAACGACTACCATAACCAAGCCAACCGCCGCTGCGCGGAAGTCGCGCGGATCGGACAGGAGCTTCTCCGCCTTGCGGATGTCGCGGGATCCGCGTATCAGGCGGACGTGGCGATCCTGCGCGATTACGACAATGAATGGGATGGCGAACTCGACACCTGGCATGGCCCCTACGAGCGCCAGAGCGCGTCCGCCTGGTACGCCGCCTTGCAGCGCCGCCACGTCCCGGTGGATTCCTTAACCCTGCGCCCAGGAATCAGGCGGCGTGAGATGTCGCGTTACCGCGTGCTGATCTATCCCCACCCCACGATCCTCACCGACGAGACCGCCCGGATGCTCAAGGAGTACGCGAACGCGGGCGGCCGGATCATTTTTGGGTGTCGCACGGGATACAAAGACATCCACGGTCAATGCCCGATGCGGCCATTTCCCGGCGCTGTAGCGGATCTCTGCGGCGTCACGGTGGAGGATTTCACAAGGATCGGCAAATATCAAACGGAGCCGTCTCTGGACTGGGATGGTGTGAACGCTCAATTCGGCGAGCTCAAATCCGGCCCGTTCAATGATATCCTGCGGCTGGAAAACCCGGAGGCCTCCGTAATTGCTTCCTACGCCGCCGACGCCGGATATTACGCCGGCAAGCCTGCACTTACGCGCAATCCATGGGGCGACGGCGTTGCCTACTATTACGGCGGCGTCTTCACCGAGCCCGTCGCCAACGCGCTGGCGGAGCATCTGGGCCTGAACTCACCGCTCGCGGATCGGCTGACGCTGCCGCGCGACATCGAAGCGGCGATCCGCGCGCAGCCGGACGGAGAGACGTTTGTCTTCCTGCTCAACTACGCCGATACGCCGCGCACGATTCAGGCGCATTCCGAAATGGTCGATCTGATCTCTGGCGAGACGGTTCTTGGAGAGGTCGTCATGGAGCCGTATGGCGTACTGGCCCTGCGGTGACGATTCAAATCCCCCCAGCGATTAGCCCAAGAATCCGTTCGCGCAGGACCTGGAAATCTTGGTCGGAGCGCCGGCGGGGGCGGGGCAGGTCGATGCGCAGGTCCAGGGTGGCGCGGCCTTCGTCGATGACCACGACGCGGTCGGCGAGAGCGACGGATTCTTCGACATCGTGCGTCACGAGGAGCACGGTGCATCCCCGCCGCCGCCAAAGATCCTCGATCAGCCGCTGCATTTCGTAGCGGGTCAGGGCGTCGAGCGCCCCCAGCGGTTCATCGAGCAGCAGCAGCTCCGGATCGCCGGCGAGCGCGCGGGCGAGGGCGACGCGCTGGCGCTGGCCGCCGGAGAGCACTGAGGGCCAGTCGTTCGCGCGGTCCGAAAGACCGACATCGGCGAGCGCGCTCTCGGCTTTGCGCCGCCAATCTTTCCCAAGCCCCAGTCCGACATTGCTGACGACGCGCTCCCATGGCAGCAGCCGCGCGTCCTGAAACATTACCCGCGCCGCGTGGTTCAGGCCCCCGAGAGGACGCCCGTCGATACGGACGCCCCCGCCGCTGGGCTGGTCGAGACCGGCCAGCAGACGCAGCAGCGTGCTTTTTCCGCAGCCGCTTTTGCCGACGATGGCGATGAACTCGCCGCGCCGGATCTCCAGGTCCAGGGCGCGCAGAACCTTGCGCGGTCCAAAGTCCTTATGCAGATCCTGGACGTGGACATGGACGGGAGCGGCGGTCGCCTGCGATTGCTCGCCTAAAAGCGCGCCGTATTCTGATAGTTGGGATGCCATTGCAGAAATGTCCTTTCCAATCCTTTGGCGACGAGGTCGGCCAGCTTGCCGAGCGTCGCATAGACGAGAGTTCCCAGCACCACGACATCCGTGCGCATGAACTCTCGCGCGGTGGTCGTCATAAATCCGATCCCGGAATCGGCCGCCAGAGTCTCCGCCCCAATCAGCACGAGCCACATCATTCCCAGCGCGAAGCGCAGGCCGATCAGGATCGACGGCACGGCTCCAGGGAAGATCACGCGCCAGAACAAAGTCCACGGCTCTAGGCCATAGACCCGTCCCATCTCCTTCAAACCCTTGTCCGCCGTGCGGATCCCGTGATAGGTGTTCAGATACATCGGAAAGAAGACGCCGAGCGCGACCAGAGTCACCTTCGCCTCCTCGCCGATGCCGAACCAGAGGATGATCAGCGGGATCATCGCCAGGTTGGGGATCGTGCGGAGCATCTGCACGGTGCTGTCCAGAAGCTCCTCCGCGATGGGCCAGGCTCCGTTCAGCAATCCCAGCAGAAAGCCGATCCCGCCGCCGATGGCGAAGCCGACCAAGGCGCGGCCGGAGCTAACGGCGATATGTCGCGGCAATTCGCCGGTTTGAATCAAATGCGCGCCGGCTTGCAGCACGGCGGTTGGGGCGGGCAGGATGCGCGGCGCGATCCAGCCGGACTGCGCGCCAATCTGCCAGACGGCGAGCAGCAGCAGCGGCAGCAGCCAGGGCAGCAGGACGCGCGGGCGAAGCTGAGAGACTTTGTGGGGGGCGGCGCTGGCGGCGGCGATGGGCTTAACCCAAATCCGACGGGCCGGTAAAACTTTCATTCGTGTTTCGCCTTCTTATGGACGCAATGCGCTGGAAAGAGACCCGTTTTCCGAGAGGCGCGCTTCGGCGCTTTCGGAAGCGTCGTACCGCCGGAGCACGCGCAGGTCGGCCGCCTCCGGCGCGCGATACGCAAAGACGCTGTCCGCCGCCGAAAGTTTGATCTGGTCGCGCCGGATCAGCGGGAATACGCCTTCGGCGAAGTGATAGGACTCTTCCAGGCTGGGATAACCCGAAAGCACAAAGGTATCGAACCCGATGTCCGTGTATTCTTTCATCCGCTGGTAGACCGACTCGGCGTCGCCGACCAGCGCCGTCCCCGCGCCGCCTCGGACAAGGCCGACGCCCGCCCAGAGATTGGGGCTGATCTCCAGCTTGTCGCGCCGCCCGCCGTGCAGCTGCTGCATGCGCCGCTGGCCTTCGGATTCCGACCGGGCGAACTGGGCCTGCGACGCGGCGATTTTGTCGTCATTCACATAGCGGATCAAACGCTCGGCGGCTTCCCAGGCTTCGCGCTCGGTTTCGCGCACAATCACATGCAGTCGAATGCCGAAACGCACCGTGCGTCCGTGCAGCGCGGCGAGACGGCGCACTTCGTTGATCTTCTCGGCGGCCAAAGCCGGCGGCTCGCCCCAGGTCAGATAAACGTCCACATGCTTCGCCGCCACTTCCAGAGCAGCCGGGGAGGACCCGCCGAAGTAGAGCGGGGGATAGGGCTTGGTGTACGGATCGAAGCGCAATTGGGCGTTTTCGATCTGGACATGCTTGCCATGGAAGTTCACCTCCTCGCCGCGCAGCAGGGCGCGCCACACGGTGAGATACTCATCCGTGTGGGCGTACCGCTCGTCATGGTCCAGAAAAACTCCTTCGTTTTTCAGCGGACCGCCGCCGGTGACGATGTTCAATAGCAGGCGTCCCTGCGAGATATGGTCGAATGTCGCCGCCATGCGCGCCGCGAGCGCCGGCGGCAGGATGGAGGGCCGATGCGCGACGAGGAATTTGAGCTTCTCGGTCGCGGTGATGAGAGAGGTCGCCACAATCCAGGGATCTTGTTTCAGCCCCGTTCCGAGCAGCATTCCCTCATAGCCCAGGTTGTCGACCGCCTGCGCGATCTGCGTGAGATATTTGTGCGTCGGCTGCCGCTGTCCGATCGTCGATCCAAGATATCGTTCATCGCCTTGCGTCGGCAGATACCAAAAAACATGCATCGGTCAATTCCTTTGTCCGTTGATGGGGTCGGCTCTCAACTGGCGAGACCTTCGGCGAGCGCCGGGGCGTGTTTCGGAATCGAGTGTCCGGTATGCACGCTGGGAATGCCGTTGTGCCCGTCGCCGAACCGGAACGCCAGCTTCGGCTCCACGGTCTGCGCTCCCGAATTGTCGGCGAGCCGGCTTGGGTGGGACAGCGGCAGGTAGGGGAAGGTCAGCTCGGCGAAGCGGATGGCCTCCTCCAGATGGGGGTATCCGGAGAGGACGAAGGTGTCGATTCCGATCTCGCCGTACTCCTTCATCCGCTGGGCGACCGTTTCCGGGTCGCCGACCAGGGCCGTTCCCGCGCCGCCTCGGACGAGTCCGATGCCGGCCCAGAGGTTGGGGCTAATCACCAGATTGTCGCGTCGTCCTCCATGCAGGGCGCTCATGCGCTGCTGTCCGACGGATTGCGAGCTGGCGAACTGCTTTTGCGCGGCGGCGATCGAGTCGTCCGTCACATATTTGATCAGATCGTCGGCGGCCGCCCACGCCTCGCGCTCGGTTTCGCGGACGATCACATGCAGGCGCATGCCGAACTTGACGGTGCGCCCGTGCAATGCGGCGAGGCGGCGCACTTCGTTGATCTTCTCGGCGGCCAAAGCCGGTGGCTCGCCCCAGGTCAGATAAACGTCCACATGCTTCGCCGCCACTTCCAGAGCGGCCGGGGAGGACCCGCCGAAGTAGAGCGGAGGATAGGGCTTCTGCACTGAAGGGAAGAGGTTTTTGCCTCCCTCGACGCGCAGATGTTTGCCCTCGAAATTGACTTCCTCACCGCCGAACAAGCCGCGCCAGATCGTGAGGAACTCATCGGTCACTTCGTAGCGCTCGTCGTGTTCGAGAAAGACGCCTTCTTTCGCCATCTGCGCCTGGCTGCTTCCCGTGACGACATTGATGAGCAGGCGTCCATTGGAGGCGCGGTCGAAGGTGGCGGCCATCTGCGCGGAGAACGTCGGGTTGATCACGGACGGGCGCGCGGCGATCAAGAATTTGAGATTCTTGGTGAGCGGGATGAATGAGGACGCCAGCACCCAGGCGTCCTCACAGCCCGGCCCGGTCGGCAGCAGCGCGCCGTAATATCCCAGCTCGTCGATGGCGACGGCGATCTGCTTGAGATAGTCGTGCGTCGATTCGCGGCGGCCGATCGGCGATCCAAGGTAGCGACCATCGCCGCCGGTGGGGAAAAACCAGAGTACGTTCATCGTGTTATTTCCTTTATCTTCTCTGCAACTTGCGGCTCTTGAGCGGGGGCGAGCCGCGCATATTGTTCGGGCGTCAGCGTCGCCTGCCGGACATCGATCTTTTGCGGGATCAGCCCAATATTTGCGAACGCGTCCGCTTCTTTTTGCTGGAGCGCAATGACTTCCGGGGTGATTTCTCGGTAATTCGTCGTGTAGCCGTTGCGCACGATCTGTTCGAGAGTCGGTACATCCAATCCCAGGTCGGGCGATAAGATCTGCGCGGCTTCATGGGAATGATCGTGCGACCAGTCGCCGGCCTTCTTGGCTTCCTCCAGAACGGCCTTCACGAGGTCCGGATGCTCGACGGCGAATGTGCGCGACGCGAGGTAGAAGCCGCCGCTGGTAGGCAGGTTCGCGCCGTCCCGCAAAATGCGCGCGCCGGTTGTGTGTCTGGCGATCGATAGGAACGGATCCCAGATCACCCATCCATCGATGCTGCCGGAGGCGAACGCGGCCTGCGCGTCCGGCGGGGAAAGGTAAGTCGGCTGCACGTCGGAGTATTTCAGTCCGACCTGCCCGAGCGCCTGCACCAGAAAATAGTTGGCGCTGGAGCCTTTTTGGAAGGCGATCTTCTTTCCGCGCAGATCCTGAAGGGTCTTCGCGGGGGAATCTTTGGGGACGATCAGCGCCTGTCCGACGGCTTCGGCTTTGGGCGACGGCGGCGTGTTGGCGACATAGACCAGCGGGACGCCGGCGGCCTGGGCGAAGATCGGCGGAGTATCCCCCGCCGATCCGATATCGACGCTATTCGCGCCGATCCCCTCCAGCAGCTGCGGCCCTGCGGGGAAGTTCAGCCACTGCACGGTCACGCCTTTGGGAGCGAGCCGGCGTTCAAGATCGCCGCGCAGCCGCAGCAGGTTGAGACTGCCGCCGCGCTGATAGCCGACATGAAGCACCGTTCCTTGCGCGGACTGCGCGTGCGCCGCCGCGCCGTTCATCCCATCATGACGCGCGCAGCCCGAGGCGAGAAGGGCGGCGATTCCCAGGACAAATGTCAGCGGACGCGCCGCCCGAGTTCTGCTGGTCATGGCGATCATTTAGTTCCCCGCGGTGTCGTCCAGGTAGAACCCGACGGCGTTGGTGTTCTCACTGCGCTTGTAGGTGATATTTGAGGTGTCGGTGGTGGGAACGACGGTGAGGCCGCTGACATCCGCCACGCCGGTGTAGCTCGGGTTTGGCGAGCGCACCCACTTCACATGCCCGTCGGTAAATGCATAGTGCGATCCGCCGCTATGCCGTCCCCGCGCCAGAACGTGTGAGATATTGTTGTCGTGGTTCACGTTTGTGTCCGAATAGCCGCTTCCGCCGGCCGGGACCGGCGGGTCCGCCGAGGTGTCGTCGCCGGCGGAAAATACGCGGGCGCCGGCGCCTTCCGAAATGAGCACCTGATTGGCCGGGTAGTTGATCGAGGCCAGCGTGAGAGGCGCCGTGTTCGCCAGATTCCAGGGGGTGCCAGGCGCCAGAGCCGGAGAGATATTTTCGTTGATCGCGTAGCTGTACTGAGGCGTCCCCTGCGGCGACGTGGCGGAGGTTCCGAAGGCGCCGATCGGAGCGTAATCCGGGCAAATATAGACGTTGTCTTTCTTGACGCCCGCCTGGGAGTTCGCGTAACCTTGCTTGATGTACGGCGTGATCATTCCATACCAATGCTGGCGGTTCTGCGCGACGCCGGCGATGTCTACGTAGCTCGGATCGCTAATGTTAGCGGGCGGGAACTGCTCGTCATAGTCCTGAACGTATTGGATCAGGGCGAGGACCAGCTGCTTTTCATTGGAGGAGCAGCGAGTCTGGCGCGCCTTTTCGCGGGCCTGGGCGAAGACCGGGAAGAGGATCGCGGCAAGAATCGCGATAATGGCTATGACGACGAGTAATTCAATCAGAGTAAATCCGCGATGGCGAATGCTGGACATAGTGATGTCTCCTTCTTTGGTTCAGAGTGTCATATTATCTTTTTTGCCCTGGACCAAGCGCCTCGTGCATTCCGAGGCGCAAAGCGGGCGCGAAAAATCGGTGTCAGCAGGTGTGAAAGCGTGACGAGGGGGGAGGACAGAGACAGCCGCTCCAGACGTGGCTTCCGGTAAATCCTTGTTTCTGTATTTTATTCTGGATATCGGTATGCATTGTCTTCGCGTGTTCCCGCATCTCTGTGTGAAATACAACGAGAAAAGGCCAGACGCGGAAAATCCATGCGTCTGGCCTCTCGTCGCCGAGTGAGCAGTTTTTCAATTACTAGTTTTTAAATAACCAAACTTATGTTATTGAGTATACCGGGTCCTTGTGCGCATGTCAACACTATGAGGAATGTTTTTTCGCGCCCTTTTCATCGGCTTGTATTTCGGGAGGCGCAATGCGTCTGTCGTTCAAGTCGAATCGCTCTCCCGCCGAGAGAAAGTAGAATTTGCCCTTGCTTCCCGCGTTGTTGGGGGATGTGTTTTCGGTCCCGCTCCACTGTTCGCGGTCGAAGATGGCGACGTAACTTGCGCCGACAACTTCCAATCGATTTCCCTGCGCGACAACGGCCGTCCCTTCGTCGATCCCAATGCCCAGCAGCTCGGGATGCTCGCCGATGACGGAGATCAGGTCGAATTGCCGGTTGCGGCGCAGGAGGTGCTGGTCGATGGCGGCGGCTTTCAGAAAACCGAAGCCCTCCACGTGGTCGCCGATCATCAGTTCATTCCCGGCGGTGTCGCCGCGCACCAGAAACGATCCCTGAATCGTGGCTCCGGCGGATGTTCCTCCGATGACGCCGCCGCGTTCCAGCAGCGCGGCAAGTTCCTGATGCACCCGGGTATGCAGATACGCGTCGGCTAGACGCCACTGGCGGCCGCCGGTGAGCCAGACGCCGGTCGCCTCGCGCAGCGGGGCGACGAACTGCGAGGTGTCCGCTTCCTTCGGATCACGTGTATGGAGAACCTGGATGCGCCGCGCCCCGTGCTGCGCTAATTCTTTCGCCGTATCGTCGTCCGTAACGGAAAGGTTTTCCTGCGCCGTGGGGATGATGACAATCCGGGCGTCCGCTCCTCCGGCAAGCGTGAGAAATCGGTCCCAGATCTCAGGGCCGATCTCTCCGCCGCCGACGATGACCAGGGCGCCGCGCGCCGGGCCGATGGCGCCATGGTCCGAGATGGATGTTGGTGTGGTCATGATTGTGTCTCGCGAGCTTTTTATCGCAGCGCCCTGCTCCAGAGGGTTGCATAGGCGGGAATTCGGCGGACCCAAATTGGCCCATCCGGACCCGCGTAGACCAGCGCCCAGCGGGGATCGTGCGTGAGCGCATGGTAGAGATTTGGATAGTGCGATTCGTATCTGGGATCGCGCCGCCGCCCGACCACGCAGCAGACGCCCTGTTGATCCAAATAGGCGAGCCCCGTTTCATCGGCGGCGAAGACATGCGCGGCGATGGGGAGGAGTTCATCTGGATAGGCGTTCAGCCCATCGATAAACAGCGTGTTGTGTCCATAAAGCTCCCATTCCAAATACGATGCGTTGTTATAATCGTTGAAGATACGCCCCGTCACGGCGCTGCGTTTCAGGTAAGCGATCTGGCCGACGGGGGCTGTGTCGGGCGCGGGCGCCGTCAGCGCGGTCAAAGATCGTATTGCTAAGGCGACCAGCGCGGCGGCGAGAACCGGCGTCAGCAGCGTAAGAACCGGAGAAGCGGCTCGCCCGACGGTCGGGGCGTTGGCTTTTCGCAGGCGCGGCGCGAAATCGAAATATTCGAAAAGCACCGTGAGCGAGATCAGCGAGGACGTCAGGATATTACGGCGCGCGATGAGAAGCGAGGCGACCCCGAGAAGCAGCCAGAGCAGGCGCGACCAGCGTCGATCGGGATTGCGAACCCAGGCGGTGAACGCCAGCGCAGTAACCAGCAGCGCCGACAGCAGCATCGGCGGATGGAAGATCGGCAATGCCAGCGCCGGCCGCCACTCCTCAATGCTGGCGAAGACGCCGGGATTGGTCGGAATGAAGGCGCGATAGTAGAGCGCCCCGTAGGGATTGACGCACACCGAGGCCGCCGCGACGGCGAACAAGACCGCGATGCGCCGCGTTTCCCAGGACCTCGGCGACTGCAAGGCTTCCCCGATCAGCAGCAGTCCCAGCAGAGCGAGGCCGACCGCCACGCCGCCATGCAGATTCGCCCAGAGAATAAAGAGCAGGGACACCGGCAGCGCCCGACGCCGAAGAAACGATTTCGTGTTTGTGAGAGGCGATCGCCGCCAGGAGATCGCCATGGGAAGCAAAATCACGAGCGCGAGATTGGAAAACAGCTCAGGGCGCAGCTGAAACCGAGACGCGCCGGCGAATACCGCCAGCGCGGTCGCCGCGACCGCGAGGAACGAATGAGGGCGCCGGCTTGAAGATGCGGGGATCGCAAAGACGGCGGTCAGGAGCAGGATCTCCAATATCAGTCCCGCCGCCGCTCCTGCGTCGCCCAGGCGCGCGATCCCATAGATCAGCGCCTCGGAAAGCCAGGAATGGGCGATCCAGGGCGAGTCCGCGCTCCAAAGAAAGAGCGTGCGCCCTGGAATGGCGTGATGCTCGACGATCCAGCGTCCGACCGCCGCATGCGCGTAAAAATCGCTGTCGGCGGTCAGCGGCCGGATCGCCGAAGCAATGGCGAGGATGAGCGCAAGCAAACCAGGGATGGCCCGCAGAGCCGCGCGCGATATTGTTCTGGGGTAAGCAATATCATCCACGGTATGTTTTTCAGAGACGAATATCATTGGCGGCGCTGCTTTTCGGGAAGCACGAGAATCAATTGAACTCTGACAGTTTGAATTTTTCGCGATCTTCCAGCGCGGAGATCCCTGGCTGTCCGGCGAACTTGTTGGCGGGACGCGCCAGGCCGTAGTGCTCGCGGAGCGTGTTTCCCGTGTATTCCGTCCGAAACAGCCCGCGCCGCTGAAGTTCCGGCACGACAAGGTTCACGAAGTCTTCCAGGCCGCCGGGAAGCGTGGCCGGCATGACATTGAAGCCGTCCGCCGCGCCGCCGGTGAACCATTCCTCCAGCTGATCGGCGACCTGGATCGGCGTTCCCGCGAAGGTGCGATGCCCGCGTCCTCCGGCCAGACGGAAGATCAGCTGCCGGATGGTGAGGTTTTCCCGGTGCGCGAGATCCGTCACCAGCTGGAACCGGCTCTTGTGTCCGTTGATCTCCTCGATCGGCGGCGTTTCCGGCAGGGGCCCGTCGAGTGGGTACTCCGCGAGATCGACTTTGAGGATGCTGGAAAGCTGTCGAATCCCCTGTTCGGGCGACACCAGGGCGTGCAGGGCCGCTTCTTTGTCGAGCGCCTCGGACTCCGTCTCGGCGATCACGGCGGAGATGCCCGGCAGGATCTTGACATCGTCGGGAGTGCGTCCGTAATGGGGGAGGCGCGATTTGACGTCGGCGTAGAAATCGCGGCCTTCCTGAAATGTCTGCTGGGCGGTAAAGATCGCCTCGGCGTACTGCGCCGCGAACTCTTTGCCGTCCTCGGACGAGCCGGCCTGCACCAGCAGGGGATACGCCTGCGGCGAGCGCGGGATGTTCAGCGGGCCGCGCACGGAGAACCATTCCCCGCGATGCTCGATCTCCCGGATCTTGTCGGGATCGACATAGACTCCGGACTCTTTGTCCGCAATGCGCGCGTCATCGTCCCAGCTATCCCAGAGGGAGGTCGCGACCTCCAGAAATTCGCGCGCCTTGTCGTAACGCGCCGCGTGCTGCAAATGCTCCTCGCGCCCGAAGTTCTGCGCCTCGCGCTCGTTGCCCGAAGTCACGATGTTCCAGCCGGCCCGCCCGCCGCTCAGATGGTCCAGCGAGGCGAAGCGGCGCGCCACATGGAACGGCGCGTTGTAGGTGGTGGAGACGGTGCCGATCAGGCCGATCTTCTCAGTGACGGCCGCCAGGGCGGACAGCAGCGTAAACGGCTCCAGACCGCCTTGCAGCGACGATTTCGAGGTCGACCAGGTCGCCAGGCCATCCGCGAGGAACAGCGAATCGAGCTTGGCGCGCTCGGCCGTCTGTGCGATCCACTTGAAATATTGGAGGTCGAAGATCTCCTCGATATGCGCGTCCGGATCTCTCCAGGCGGCGGCGTGGTGGCCGACGCTCATCAAAAAAAGATTGAGATGCAACTGTCGTTTTTCCTGGCTCATTCCATTTCTCCTATCCAAAACCATCGTCAATTACTGCGCGATCTTTGCGGACGCCTGAACCGTCTTGGAGGCGTCCGTGGGAGTCAGAAGCGCATACTGCTGCGGCGTCAGCGTATTCTGCCGGACATCGATCTTTTTGGGGATCAGGCCGATTTTCGTAAAGCTATCCGCTTCTTTTTGCTGAAGCGCGATCACATTCTCGTCAATCGCGCGATATCCCGTCGTGCTGCCTCGCCGAATGATCTGCTCTTCCTCACCGATCTCCAGTCCCAGATTAGGGGCGAGAATCGCCGCGGCTTCATGAGGGTGCGCGTGCGACCAATCGCTGATTGCCTTGGTCTCCTCCAGAGTCTCTTTGATCAGATCGGGATGGGCGACCGCGAATGTCCGCGAGGCAAGATAGAAGCCTCCGCTGGTTTCCGTCTGTGAGTTGTCCGGCAGCAGGCGTGCGCCGTTCTCGCGTTCGGAGATCGTGACATATGGCTCCCAGGTGACCCAGGCGTCGATGTTGCCGGTGCTGAACGCGATCTGGGCGTCCGGCGGCGCGAGGTTCACCGCGTGAATATCGCGGTATTGAAGTCCGGCGTGGTTCAGCACCTGCACCAGCCAGTAGGTCGACCCGGATCCTAGCTGCAGCGCGACGCGCTTGTCGCGCAGGTCGCTGGTCGTGCGAATCGGCGATCCCTTCGGCAGCAGAAATCCGCCTCCGCGCAGCGGGCCGGGCGGCTGGTTCGCGGCGTAGACGAACGGACTGCCGGCGGCCTGGGCGAAGATCGGGGGCGTGTCGCCTGCCGATCCCAGGTCGATGCTGCCCGTACCCAGCCCCTCCATCAACTGCGGCCCCGCTGGGAACGGCAGCCACTGCACCGTGACGCCCTTTGGCGCCAGCTTCTTCTCCAGATCGCCGCGCAGCCGAAGCAAGTTCAAGCCGCTCTGCCGCTGATAGCCGATCCGAAGGACGACATCGCTTCCGGCGTGCGTCTGCGTGTCCGCCGGATGGCGGCATCCGGCGAGCGCCAGAACGGCGACTGTCAGAGAGGAAAGAGCAGTCTTTGTCTTCACATTTTTCTCCAAAAATAGTTTATCACTGACTTCTTAAGAGTTTTGAAATCCACAAATATCACGATTGGACGCAGAACGCCTGTTGTGATTTCACGGTTCGTGAGTGAGGGATTAACAGAAGCAGTGTTGACAAAGACAGCGGGAGCAGGCGAGGGGATGGCGGAAAACAGGGCGCTGATATGGGTGATCGTGATTTGCTGTGTCATAAGTATTGACCGAATGGCGAGCAGCCGTAAAGCAAATAGGCCAGGCGCCGCTCTCAACATGGAGCGATGCCTGGCCTCAAGACGTCTCGTCAGCCGCGACTTTCGTCGCTGGTTTTACAATAGTAGTTTTGATACCGGAAAAGTATCTTTTGCGTGATTATAGTCGGTTCCGCCACGGATGTCAACCCGTCGCCAAAAAAGATTGGGAATCAGTGATCGTGTCCGCAGCCGTGCGAATGGGATTCCAGGAAGCAGAATAGCTCTTCCGGGTCCATGTTGCAGCCGCTGCAGTCGCCGATCTCCGCCTGGATCGTGGCGTGGCCGATGCCAAAGCTGTCGTGGAGTTTGTGGTTGACGGCCGAGACGACGGTGGAGCTCTGGATGACGGTGAACTCATCCGGGAGCACGATGTGGCAGCTCAGGAAGTTGATGCCGTCGCCGACGGTCCAGACATGCAGGTCGTGGACGTCCTGAACGCAGGGGATGCTGCGGATCGCGGCCACCAGCGCCGGAACGTCCATCCCTTTCGGGGTCCCTTCCAGCAGTACGTTCGTGGCGTCGATGATGATCTCCCACGACGAGTATAGGATGAACAGGGCGATCATGACGGAGACGATCGGGTCGGCGAGCGTCCAGCCGGTGTAGTGGACAATCGCGCCGGCGATCAGAACGCCAAGCGAGGAAAGGGCATCGCCGGCCATATGGATATAGGCGGCGCGCGCGTTCATGCTGTGGTGGCTGTCGCCTTGCAGCCAGTAGGCGATGACGGTGTTCATCACGAGGGCGACGGCGGCGACGCCCATCATCAGGCCGGATTGGAGATGCGGCTGCGGGTGCAGAAAGACGCTCCACGCCTCGATCAAGATCACGATGGCGATCACGACCAGCGCGGCGGCGTTGAACCAGGCGGTGAGAATCGCCACCCGATGGTACCCGAACGTATTGCCGGGGCCGGCGGGGCGGCGGGCGACCCACACGGCGTAGGCGGCGAGGCCGAGCGCAAGCGCGTCCGACGCGTTATGCCCGGCGTCGGACACCAGCGCGAGCGAGTGCGCGCGCAAGCCATAAAAAAGCTCCACGGCGACGAAGGTAATCGTCAGCGCCAGCGAGATCCAAAGAAGCCGACCGCTCGTCGCTCCGTGTGTGTGTCCTGCCATGACATAATTATACCCGCATGGGCGCCAACAACGTGTTTTGGACCATCGCTAACGAGACGGCGGATAGAGCTCGATGCGACTGATTTGCGCGGCGTTGGCATAGGCCGGGTTCGCGGAGGCGCGGATCACCAATCGAAAGGTATCCGTGATGACGGGCGCAAAGGCCGCGCGGTAGCGGAGCGGGTCGGCGTAGCCGCGCTCCTGAAAGATTGTTTTGTCTTTGCCGTTGACGCGCGCGACGCCATCAAAATCGACGGGGCGCCCATCGGAATCGGCGAAGCGGATCACCACGCATCCGAGGGAGACGGGGCGCGGCAGAGTGACCTCGATCCAGTGCGGGTGCGGCGTGTCCAGGGATGAGTGCCAGCGATGGGAGAGATCGCCCGCCGGGGCGAAGTGATCGTCGATGATCCGCGCCGTACCGCCCGGTTCGTTGGCGTACTCGCTGTCAGAGGACGCTTTTGCGCCCAGACGCGCGAGGGCGAGATTGCCGGGTTCGTCCGGCTCTGTCGTCATCGGATCCGATGTTCCCACGACGGGGTAGCAGGTGAACTCTTCCTCCTGAACTTGCCAGTAGGGCGCATACTGATGCTCCGCGTGACCGGCCACGGCGAAGCGGAGCGGCTGGTCAGGGATCGGGGACAAGCTCTTGACCAGGTCGTCGGGATCCCGATTCAGACGCTCGCCTTTGTTTCCGCCCGTCGGACCGACCAGGGCCATGAGAATCGGCCCGTATTCCAGGGCAAACCGTTCCTGGCCGAAGCCCGGATCCATCCCGACATAACGCGTGAGATGAAAATCCATCGGCAGCGAAAAAGTAACCACGTCGCCGGATTTCCAGACACGGTTCAGAGTGACATAACTTCCCGGTTTCCCCGTGACCGCGCGTTTGCCGTTGACATGGATCGGCATGGCCTTGCTCGCCCATGCGGGAACACGCACGCGGATGGCCGATTGGATGGGACGCCGTGTCGCCACGGAAAGTTTCACTTCCGATTGGAACGGGAATTCGGTCTCCATGGTCAAATGCAGAGTCTTACCGCCCTGCGCCCATTCGATCGAAGACGCGTGGAACAGGTTGACGTACAGGCCATCCGGAGCCGTCGAATAGAGATACTCGGGCAGGGAGCCAAGCAGGCGCGTTCCCTGACCCTCGCAGCAGGTGTTGTGCGACGTCGCGGCGTCTTTGTGTCCCGCCAAATGGATCAGGTAGCGGATCCCTTTGCCGCCGGCTTGATTCGCCAGGCCGACATTGTAAATCGACTTCTCGATCTCCGCGACGTACTTTTCCTCGCCGGGCGAGAGCAGATGGAATCGCTGGTTATAGCGCGCCCAGAACACGCTGCCGCACAGCTCGCCGGTGTGCTTGTGCAGGTAATAGGAATGCGGTGGGTACGGCTCAAACTCGCAGATCGCGATCGACCCGCCCACATGCTCCCAGTTGTCGTGGTACAGATCCCAGCCGCCTCGCGCGGCGTCCCAATACTTTTTGGCGCCTGTCGCCCGGTACTGGTCGAGATACGGCTCCAGCGACGTGATCAGATAGTTGTGCGGGTGGTCATAGGGATATTGCCAGATCGCCTTCGGGTCGCGCTTCGCGAGCTGATCCATCCAGTAGTTTTCCTGGAAGAAGCGCTGGATAACTTGAAGATCCTCGGGCTTGCCGATGGGCGTAAAGTATGTCCGCGTGTTCGCGATCATCCCCTGGACGCCCTGACCGGCGCGCCGAAGCAGTTCCGGCAGCGCGGGACACGTATCAAACCAGTCGTAAAAACGGCGCAGCATTGGAAAGGCTTTGGGATTTCCGGCGAAACCGGCTTCAATCAGGCCGTGCGTCACCCAGGAGCGGGTATAGGCGCCGCGTTCGCTGTAAAAAATGGTTTCCTCGGGATAGGCCATCAGATAGCCGTCGGCGCGCTGGCACTCCGCAATGCCGTCCACAATCGCGTCCATCCGGGCGCGCAGCTCGGGATGCTCCGTCCAGCGCAGAGTGTTGCCGGCGCCCATCAGAAAGCGTCCGGCGTTGGAGCCGGGCAGGTCCGTGTCCCAGAAGTCGATGGGCGGCTTCAGTCCCGCCGGAACCGGCTTGCCGGCGCGCTCCCGGAAGGGCCGCACGAGTTCGTCTACGGAAGCAGACGCCAGCAGATAGTCGATGTTATTACGCATCGCCGTTTGAAAGACGCCGTCTCCCAGTCGCACCCCGCCGGTCGGCGTCTGGGCCTGATAGGAAACGGGCCGCCACTGGCGGGACGGGATGACGTTGCCGGGGTTGTCCGTGACGACGCCTTCCCCCTGTCCGCGCGGGGCGCGGGTCAGGGGAATGGGGCCAAGGTCGCCGTGGATCGAGTCCGAAACCGGGCGGCCCTCGGCGGCGTCTTTCCCGCCGGACCAGACCTCCAGTTTGGAAAGCTGAAACTGCCGGTCACGCAGCCGCGTGACGGTGATCCGCACATAACGAGCCTGGACGTCGCCGGCGGGAAAGATACTGACGGCGTCGCCCGGCGCCGGATAATCCTCCCCGGTGCAGTCGGCGAGCACGACGGGGGCCGCAAAGTGCGCGTCGCCAGCGGCTTCCACGCGGAATCGAACCGGGAAATCCTGGCTGCTGAGGCCGAAATCGATCATCGGGAAGAGTTTGACGTGATCGAGGGCGCAGGGGCCGCCCAGGTCCACCTGAACCCACTGGATGGCGTCGTCCGACGCCGCCTGGGGCGACGACTGATAGCCGAGCGGCGCGAGCCGGGCGATTCGCTCGACTCCCATCGGCCCCTGCCATCCGTTCTTCGCCGGAAGCGGCGGGGTAGGTCCTGTGGCGGGCGTCTTTGTCGGAAGCGTCGGCGCGGCCCCCACGCCCGCCGCCCTGGCCGGGGCGGATCCGCTGGGCAGGAACGGCGCCGTTCCCACGGCGATCCCCGCGCCGACCACCTGATTCAAGAATTTTCGCCGCGAAATGCGTGTCGGTTTCGGTTCAGAGCCCATTGCGATACTCCCTTGTGCCTGTCGCCCATCAAATCCATTATACCGTGCGAGAAAGATATATCCATCTTTTGGATGGCTCTGTCTTGTTTTGGTTTTGTGATGGATTTTCTGTGTGAGCGAGGAGATCACGGAGCGTCTCCGTTGCGTCCGTTTTCCATGGGGCGTACGGAAAACGACCGGCCTGGACGCTCTAATTAGCGTTCGGGCCGGTCGGCTTGAAGGGATTACCGCGCTTCACTATATTTCACGCAGTGGTTGTTTGCCGAGCGCTTCTTCGCGCCGACAGTTTTATTATTGGGCCGAAGGCGCCGGCGCATTACTCGTATTGATGCCGGGATGCGCTTCGGTGATCTCGATCAAATGCTTGGCTTCTTCCCGGCGCTGTCCTGTCGGATACCGCTGAAGGTATCGCTTCCAGACGTCGATCGCCTTGGCCGTGTCGCCCAGATCGTCGGCGTAGACGCCGCCCTGGTTGAACAGGCTGGTCTCGTGCGCCGGATTCTTTTGCTGGGCGAGGAAGTATTCCCCGAGCGCCTTCTGCGGCTGATTGGAGAACCGATAGGCGTTCCCAAGGTCCGTCAGCACATCCGAGTTGTTCCCGAAGCCGCGCTTGACCGCCTCATTGTAATAGACGATCGCCGCATTCCAGTTCTTTCGGTCGTACGACCAGTTCCCCAGGTTCAGCGCGACCTGCGCGGGCGGCAGATCGAGGATCAAATCCGGCGTCGGCATCGTGTTCGTCGCGGGGTCCGGCGAGGGAGTGGTCTGCGGCGGCGTCTGCGCGGGCGGGGCGGCCGCGACGGGCGCGGGCTTCGGCGGCGCGGCGTGCGGCCGGATCGACGTCGCAATTGCGGCGCCGCAGACGGCGGCGATCAGTCCCGTGACGGCGAACCCGATCCAGGCGGGACGCTGCGTGGCGGGCGTGGGGTTAATGGGAAGACGTGCTTTTTTTGCCATAGGTTTGGGAAGAGCGAGGCCCTCACCCCCCGGCCCCCTCTCCCAATTCTGGGAGAGGGGGAGTCAGAGGGAATTTGTTTTTGAGGATCAAAGATCCGAAATCTTAACCTTCTCCCCGAATGAGTAGAGTTGGAAGGAGCGCCGGGTGAGGGCCGCCGCCGCCACTCTCACACCGCCGCGTACCCACTCTCGCGCCGCGTTCCCACCATCTCGCGCGCTTTGGCGGCGACGGCGGGGGCCGTCAGGCCGACGATTTCGCGCAGCAGCGGGACGGGGCCGTGTTCGATGAACTCGTCGGGCAGGCCGATGCGGGCGACGGGGACCATCACGCCGTTATCGGCGAGAAGCTCCAGAACGCCGGAGCCGAAGCCGCCGGGCGTGACGCCGTCTTCGATGGTGATGACGCGGCCGCAGCGGCGGGCGACATCGAGGATGGTCTCGGCGTCGAGCGGCTTGCAGAAGCGGGCGTTGACGACGGTGGCGCGGACGCCGCAATCCGCGAGCAGCGCGGCGGCGTCGAGCGCGATCTCCACGCCGGCGCCCAGGCCGATCAGCGCAATGTCGTCGCCGTCCTGTAGGATCTCCGCCTTGCCAAGGATGATCTCGGGCGAGTCTTCATGCGTCAACTGGCGCGCGCCGCCGCGCGGATAGCGCACGGCGATCGGGCCGGCGGAATAGGCGAGGGCGAAGCGGGTCATGGCGCGCAGCTCGTCGGTGTCCTTCGGCGCGGCGATCACCATGTTCGGGACGCAGCGCAGATAGGCGAGATCCAGAACGCCGTGATGCGTGCCGCCGTCGTCGCCGACCAGGCCGCCCCGGTCCAGGAAGAACCGGACGGGAAGGTGCTGGAGCGCGACATCGTGGACGATCTGATCGTAGGCGCGCTGCAAAAATGTCGAGTAGATCGCGACGACCGGTTTGAAGTTCTCGGCGGCGAGGCCGGCCGCGAAGGTGACGGCGTGCTGCTCGGCGATGCCGACATCGAAGTAGCGCTCCGGATGCAGCTTCGCGAACTTGTTCAGGCCGGTGCCGTCCGGCATGGCGGCGGTAATGCCGATGATCTTATCGTCCGTCTCCGAGAGATCGCACAGCGTATCCGCGAAGGCGCTGGTGTAGCTGACGCCCACCGTCTTCGATTCCATTTTGCCGTCATCAGGGCTGAACTTGGACAGACCGTGATAAGTGCGCGAGTCGGCCTCGGCGTAGGGAATGCCCTTGCCCTTGACCGTCAGCACGTGGACGAGCACGGCGCCCTTCATCTTCTTGACGTGGTTAAAGACGTCGATCAGCGCCTCGACATTGTGCCCGTCGATCGGTCCGATATAGTGGAAGCCCATCTCCTCGAACAGCAGACCCGTGTGGGCGGGCGTCGCGAAGTGGGTCGCGGTGTGCTTGGCCGCGCGGGCCGCTTTGGTGATCAGGCCGCTGCCGAGCGGCAGGCCCTTGATGACGCCCTTGGCGGTGCTTTCCGCGAACTGATACATCGGCTCCATGCGCAACTTGGAAAGATAGGTGGCGAGCGCGCCGACATTTTCGGCGATGGACATCTCGTTATCATTCAGGATGACCGTGATGTTCGTGCCGTCGTCCGCCGCGTTGTTCATGCCTTCCAGCGCGAGGCCGCCGGTCAGCGCGCCGTCGCCGATCAGCGCCAGCACGGACTCTTTGCCGCCGCGAAAATCGCGAGCCTTGGCGAAGCCCATCGCCGCCGAAATCGACGTCGAGGCGTGCCCGGCGCCGTAAAGATCGTAGGGGGATTCGTCGATGCGCAGGAAGCCCGAGAGACCGCCATGCTGGCGAATGGTCGGAAGCTGATCGCGCCGTCCGGTCAGGATCTTATGCACGTAGGCCTGATGACCCACGTCCCAGATCAATTTGTCCTTGGGAAGATCGTAGACTTTGTGCAGCGCCAGGGTCAGCTCGACGACGCCCAGAGAAGGGGCGAGGTGCCCGCCCGTCTTGGACACGCATTCCGTCAGATAGACGCGAATTTCCTCCGCCAGCGACCGCAGCTGCTCCACATTGAGCGGCTTGAGATCGGCGGGGCTATTGATCTGGCTGAGCAAATTCGTTCCGCTCTCCATGATAGAACTCTTCTTTCCTTGACGCTAATAAATTATGATACCCGCCATGCGGAGGACTCTGTCAACGCGAGTTCTGACTTTGTTTCTTTAATTCACAAAGTAGTTTGCATTGTATCATATTGAGTCGATTTCTGTCAATCGAACACTTTTTTCGGAAAAGTTGTACAGAACAGCGTTCCCATGGGGATAATAACAGTAGACTCAAGGACCTCATGGAGAAAGCCGCCCATGCAAGTCTCGTATAACAAGCTCAAAACGTTTGGTGAGTGTCCCCTCAAATATCGCTTGACTTATGTCGAGCGCCTTCCACGCCCGCCGATCGCCTGGCTCGGTTTCCAGCGCCGAGTCCATCTGGCGCTCGCCCGTTACCATGACATCGCGAAGCGCGACGGCACGGTTCGGATCGACGAACTGCTCAGCGCCTACGAGAAAGTCTGGGAATTAGACAAGTATCCCGACCTGCGCGATGGGACGGAATATCAGGACGGCGAAGAGATTCTGCGCATGTACTGCGACAACGAGCAGCGCAAGCGCCGCGTCCCCGCCTATTTGGAAAAGAAGGTTCGATGTAACTTCGGGCCTTACGTTCTGACCGGCAAGGTCGATCGGATCGATTTCGGCGAGGATGACAAATACTCCGTCGTCGACTACAAGCTCGACCGCAAGCTGCCGCCCGCCAATCCCGCCGCCGTCGACCGCCAGCTCTCCTTCTACCAGCTCCTCGTGCGCGAGGGCCTGGGACTGACCGTGGACGACGTGCGTCTCTACTACCTGCGCCACGGCGTCGAGAAAGCCGCGCCCCGCACGCGCGAGCACCTTCACGAAACCGTCGCCTGGGTGGACGATACCGCCGCCGCGATCCAAAAAGAACGCCGCTGGGCGCCCTGCGAGGGCGACGCCTGCAAAACCTGCCCCTTCTTCAAACAATGCCCCGCCAAAACCGGCCACGCCCGCGAATCCCGCGAAGTCTGGGCGCAAGCCGTGCTGCCCTGGTGATCATTTCCATGGTTTGTCCCCAGGCGCCCGCGCCTGGGGATTTTTTTACGAGAAAATTTTCGGCTCTAGGAATATTTTCGGCTCCCCGATTATCATACTGGGTGGATCACTTACCAGGAACCAGTCCCGAGACGATAGAGTTAAACAATAACACGACAACGTGAGACGCCCCATTGCTGGAGCGGGAGACAGGAGCGGTTTTGATTATTGAAGAACAGGACGAGCGCGACGCCGCGTTTGCTCCAGAGAACAGGAGCGCTGAGCCGCCGGCGAGTCCGGAAGTTCCACTGGCGGTGATTGAGCGGGAGTCGCATGGCAGTCTGCACCGTGCGGTGTGGATGCTGGCGTGGCCGTCAGTCGTGACGATGCTGCTTCAGACGCTGAACTCGTTTTTGGATCGGTTCTTCGTCGGCAGTCTGGGACCGGATACGCTGGCGGCGGTCGGTTCGGGCGGCATGCTGATGTTTATGCTGTTCTCGGTCGGCATGTCCATCTCGATTGGAGCGACCGCGCTGGTGGCGCGCTTTACCGGGGCCGGGGAACGCGATGAGGCGTCGATGGCCGCGAACCAGAGCCTCTGGATCGCCGGCGTCGCCTCCATCGCCTGCATCGCGCTGATGTGGCCGCTGCGCTCGGTTCTCGTGACGCTGCTGGGTGTGGACGCCCACGCGCACCAGCTTTGTATTCAATACATTACCATCGCGCTGATCGGCGTTCCCGCGCTGTTCCTCATGCTCATTCTGGGCGGCGTGTTCCGGGGGTTGGGAGACACGCTGACGCCGCTTTACGTGATGATCGGCATCAACGTGATCCATCTGGGCGGGGATTATCTGCTGATCTTCGGCCACAACGGCTTCCCTCGCCTGGGACTGGCCGGCGGCGCGATTGCCCTGGTGTCGTCGCAGGTGATCGGCGCGCTGCTGTATCTGCTGGCGCTGCGAAAATCCGTGCTGCCGGGCGTGCTGAGCCGGGCGCGGCGGCCGCACTGGGACTGGGCGCAGCGCATTCTGCGCATCGGCGTCCCCGCTGCTCTGCAAAACCTTTCGCGGGTCGTCTCGATGCTCGCCTTTACCGGTGTTCTGGCGCGCACGGGAGACGGCACGGCGGCGGTAGCGGCGCTGACGATCGGGCTGACGTCGGAAAGCATCGCCTTTATGCCCGGTTTCGCATTTTCCACGGCGGCGGGAACGCTGACGGGACAGAACCTGGGCGCCAAGAACCCGGACCGCGCGGAGCGCGCCGCCTGGGTGGCCTTGCAGCAAGGGCTGGCGATTATGATCGTGATGGGCGCGGTGTTCTACGCCTTCGCGCTGCAGTTCGCGCATATCTTCACGCACGATCCCGCCGTCGTCCGTCTCACCGTGGCCTACCTGCGCATCTCGGCGCTGTCCGAACCGTTTCTCGCCTTCGGCATGATCCTGACGGGAGCGCTCAACGGGGCGGGGGACACCAAGGCGCCCGCCTGGGCGAGCATCATCACCATGTGGGCCATCCGCCTGCCCCTCGCCTACTGCGCCGCGCACTTGTGGGGCTTCGGCGCCGTCGGCGCTTGGTGGGCGATGGCAAGCTCCACCATCGCCGGAGGAATCGCCGCCTACACCCTGTTCAAATGGGGACGGTGGAAAAAGGTTCGCGTGTAGAAATCTCTCCAGCCGCTTGTATGCGCCAGTCGTCCCCGGGGTTCATAACCGGGGACGATCGACCCGAGACTGCCAAAAATAATTCTCCAGCACGGGTGTACTTTTTCCGATAATCACGGTATACTACAGAAAAGCTAGTAAATAACTAGTCAATGTAGACTTTCCATTGAGGAGCAAGATCTCATGCAGCGCAGTCCACTCAAAAATCCGCAGCCGCCCGTTTGGAACGCGCCCGTCGCGCCCGCTTCGGCGTTTATGATGTGCCCGGCGGTCTGCATGATGGGCGCGAGCAATCAGGATCTGATGCTCTGGAGCCAGATCTACCAGCAAGCGTGGCGTCAGGCGCTGGCGCAGCCGCGTAAGCTTCATGTGAGCGCCAAGGATCTGCCGCGCTCGTGGCGCAATTAGTTTCGTTTTGTAGAGATTTGTGTTGAGCGAAGATTGGGGGCGAGGACAAAAAATCCAGCCTCCAGTTTTCTGGACAGCCGGATCGGGTGGTTCGAATATTTCGATCTCCGTTGGCGCGGTCAATCGAAAATCAGGCGGATCTCCGCGCGTGCGGTCAATCCTATGGGTCCGATCTCCGGTTGTCCGGTCGATCGGAGTTGCGACGCTTCCAGTTGACTGGTTCTCCATGTGGCGCATGGAAAGGCGCGCAGGGTTGATGTCTTGAATGCGTTTGGCGACGCATCAAGGCAAAAGCGAGAGAGACCTTGGCGGGTCTCCATCAAAGTTGATTTCAGAAATTCGTTACGTCAGCGCTTACCGAAGTCGTTAGGCCATCATCGCGCAGCACACCGGCATATTGTTCATCATCATCATGCACATGCAGCCCGCAGCCATCATGCTCTTCATGCACTCGCCGCACGCCTGAATCATTTTAGCACAATTTGCATCGCCGCTGGTGCATGTCATCATCACGCCGTCTTCCATCATTTCGCATTCGCACTTCGCCATCATCATGTTGCAGCAGCAGACGGCCATGCCGTTCATCATCATGCAGCAGGAGCATCCGGCGCCTTCCATCATCATGCAGAGGCTCTGCATCATCTTCGCGGACATCTCATCTTCGCATTGACACATCATCTTCATGCCGCCCTCGCACATTTCAATCATCATTGTGCATCGTGGCGTCATCATCATATTCATACCAGGCATCATGCCCGGCGCCATTCCCATGTTGGAAGCCATCGGCATTCCCATACCCGCGCCCATCGGCATGCCGGTCATCATTCCGCGGTCCATCGTCATCATGGTGTCCATTATCGTTTCTCCCAGTCGAAGTTTGTTGTCCGTCCGTAAGTCTCTCCCGGCGGCGACTAGATTATGGCCGCGCATGTGTACGAAATGCAACACTTTTTGCCAAAAATACGATTATTTTTTTGATAATAACTATCAATAAATTGTAAAATAAACCAGTGCATTACTGGTAAAACTCGCCATTAGCCCTCTTCCCATCTCACTTGACAGACACCGCTCTTTTGTCCTAAAATACGCTCGTGAATATTGCAAAACATCTGTTCGTCCGGGGCTTCGCCCCATGAGAATTATCGGTATCGACCCAGGGACGGCGATTACGGGATACGGCGTCGTGGAAAAGCGCGGCGACCGCATTCTTTTTTTGGACTGCGGCGCGATCACCACGCCGTCCACCATGGAGGCGCCCGACCGCCTCAAATTGATTTACGAAGAGTTCAACAAGCTGGTCGACCAGTATCAGCCCCAGCACGCCGCGACCGAGCGCTTGTTCTTCAACAACAACGTCACCACGGGAATCCCCGTCGGCCGCGCCCTCGGCGTGATCCTGCTGGCGATCTCGCAGCGCGGCCTCACCTGGACCGAGTACACCCCGACACAGGTCAAGAGCGCCGTGGTCGGCAACGGCCGCGCGGACAAGAAGCAGGTCCAGTTCATGGTCACCCGCCTGCTCACCCTCGCCGAAACCCCCAAACCCGACGACGCCGCCGACGCCCTCGCGATCGCCATCTGCCACTCCCATTCCGTCAAAGTCGCCACCATGATCAAGCGCGGCGTGCGGGGGTGAGTTTTACACACTGATGCTGCTCCAGTGGGCGGATACCGCCAAGACGGAGAGGTGATTGACGTTCTCCGTGGCGATGATAACGCTCGACAGTCCAAACTGTTCTGGCTGAAGACGCAGAGATTGCGCGGCGATTAAGACATCCGCGTCCAGTGCTTCCGGCGGAGCAGTGACATTGCCTTTGTTTCGCGCTGACGCCCAGAGCTGCGCGGCGAGACGTATGTCCGGGGTGGAAAGAGGACGATATCGGTCGGTCTCGGCGGCGTGAAATGCGTCCAGACGCTGGACTGCGCTTGTATTGCCAGTGCGAAGGAATTCGCGGCGCAGTTCATAGTCCACGATTTCCGGAACAAAAAATCGGCAGCCGGCGTTTGTCAGCGCTAGATACCATGAGCGGCACGCTTCCGTTGTGGGTTCCGCGCCGCGCCTTTTGGTAGGCGGCCCAGTGGAGAAGTATCGAGAATGATAGCCGTGTCGGCGGTGATTTTCATGGCGACGTTATGCCGCCTTGCCGTCGGTAAGCTCTCCTGCGTTGCGGAAGCGGATGCGGCTGGAGCGCAATTGGCCTTCGGTTTCGCGCCATTCTCGGTCGCGCCTTTGTAATTCATCCACATCGTCGGTCGCATCTTCCCGGTCCCACTGCTCGAACAGGGCCAGGGTTGCGTCCGGCTGGGTTTGATGAGAAGGCATGTCCCCGAACACTTCACGTAAAGCCGCTGTTGCCGCCGCTTCCAGAGTCTGTCCCTGCCGACGCGCTGCTTCGGCGAGAGCTTGCTCAATATCGGGCGTTACCTCGATCGTCAATGTCATTTTGCTGCTCCTTTCTGCGTTTCCATTATTATACTCGCGTTGATTGGCCAGATCCGGAAACGCCATTTGCAAAATTCTTTCCACAAGATTTTCTTATCTCGAAAATTCGGCGACGCTTGAAAATCGGCTAAAATACCGTTTATGCAGCAAGATAATCTTTCCATTCCGTTCCAGCTGCCCCTCACGGGTATTGGGGGCGCCGGCATGTTCGTTTCCCCTGGGCAGTGGAGACATGGCGATCGTGTGATCGATGATTATGTGGTGATGTTCGTGCGCACCGGGGTCCTGCATATGCAGGAAGACGGCCGGGAGTTCGACGTCCGGCCCAATGAAACGCTGCTGCTGGCGCCGGGACGAAAGCATGGGGGCGTTTCCCATGACGCACAAAGCCTCAGCTATTTTTGGATGCATTTCCATCTGGACAATTCGGATTGTTCCGAGGGATTGTCTCTGCTCAATATTCCCCAGCATGCAACAATCCCGCGTCCCGAGCGCTTGGAAGCGCTTTTTCGTCTTCTCATCGGCGATCAGCTGCGCAAGACGACCAGCGAGTTATCCCGAAAACTCCTCGCGTGCTGCATTTTGAGCGAAGTCGCGCAGGATGCGGCGGTCCATGTCGAGAACGACGACTCCAAAGTCGTCGCCAATCAAGCCTGCGCCTTTATCCATACCCGATTCACCGAGCCGATCTCCGCTTCCGACGTCGCCGCCGCTGTTTCCTGCAACCCCAAGTACCTGGCGCGTGTCTTCCGTGAGGTGTATCACGAGACGATGACGCAGTATATCCAGAACCTGCGCATCGAACACGCCCAGCATCTTCTCCTGCAAACAAACATGACCGTGAACGAAATTGCCCTCGCCTGCGGCTTCATGCATGTCACCTACTTCATCAAAATCTTCCGCGAAAGCACCGCGATGACCCCCAACGCGTACCGCCGGAACTACGGCTTGCTCCTGGTCACGACATACTGAACAAAAAAGTCTTGTCCTGAGCCAAGAAAATCCTCCCATCATTGCTATTATCAATAATCTTTGTGAGTGCTTGCTTCTAATGAAACAAAAGCGCGATCGAGATTCCTTTCTGATTCCTGTCTCGTAAAACGTAAAACTTGAAATTGTTCAAGATCCGGGACAAAATTACTTTTCATATGTACCATCGGGGTTTTCATATGTACCATAGTAACGATTGCTATGTACAAGTGCCCTTTTGTTATATATACGATCGTTGCGAACAATGATATAATGAATACATTCTTGAGCCTAATCGCTCATATCGATTGTTCTTTTGAACCTTTTATCTTTCGAAGGAGAATTTTATGGATACCCTGGCTCGTCCCAGCAATCGTCAAGCAGGCTTTACTCTCATTGAGCTGCTCGTCGTTATCGCCATCATCGCCATTCTTGCCGCCATCCTGTTCCCGGTCTTCGCCAAGGCTCGCGAGAAAGCGCGGCAGATCAGCTGTCTGAGCAACCTCAAGCAGCTTGGCCTGGGCATGCTTCAGTACAATCAGGACAACGATGAGTCGTTTGCGCGCTCTAACAATCCGCCCGATCACAACAACTGGGCGCAGGCGATCTTTCCGTATGTGAAATCCATTGATGTCTATAAGTGCCCGGACAATCCGGACGCAGCCCGCTTCGATCCTAAAAATTATTGGAACAATGGAGCCGGCCAGCAAAATATTACCTGGATGGGGCAGACCAACTGGCTGACGGGATCACAGGCGATCCCGCCGTCCTATGGCATGAGCAACTTTATCGGCGCCACCGAATTGATCCCTGGCGGAAAATCGCTGACGCAAGCGGGTATCAATAATCCCGCCAGCAAAATTCTTCTGGCGGAGCGCTACGGCAGCAATGGTAACCCGCCCCAGAATGTGCCGGGCTGCAATCAGCCGCCGGCAAACCAAGACGGCATGGGATGGTGGGACTGGGACAATCCCAGCACCAGCACGACGTGGTCCTACGCTTGCGAACTTTATGTTCCGCATACGAAGCAGTCGAATTTCTTGTTCGTGGACGGTCATGCGCGATCGATGCGCCCCGTCAACACAACGGGAATCAATGGTCAGCCGAATATGTGGGGATGCATGAGCCATTCGCTCCCGGACGCTCAGGGCAACAACTGTACGCCAGGGGATGTGAACGCGGACAACGCCGATCCGACCCAGACGCAAGTGATGCAGACGCTTGAGAACCACTCGCCCGGCTAAGAGACACAATCGCACTTACCTCGTATTCACAAGGCCGCCAAGAATATTCTTGGCGGCCTTTTTCGTTTCGCGTTTCTCGTTCGCACCTAATGATTACTTCGTTTGCCGCCGATATCTGGTTTATCGCTCACAGCAATATCGCTGTGACGGAATTTGCCGGACGGTATTGCGGAGGAAAATCAATATGCTCGCCTATCAACGACGGCGCGGCGCCGAGGTCGGCTTTACTCTGATCGAGCTCCTCGTCGTTATTTCCATCATTGCCGTATTGGCGGCAATTCTTTTTCCAGTCTTCGCCAAAGTGCGCGAGAAGGCGCGGCAGACGTCCTGTATGTCCAACATGAAGCAGCTGGGGCTGGCGATCATGCAGTATACACAGGATAATGACGATGTGTATCCCGACGGATGGAGCGGTCAGTCGACGGATATCAACGCCGGGCAGATCAAGTACTGGCCGTACGCCATTTTCCCGTACGTCAAGAGCTATGCGGTCTATCAATGTCCCGACAATTCGCACGGGACCAATCTTGCCGTGGGCTATTTGATGAACAATGCTTTTCTGAATGACGCCCCGATGGCGAAAGTGGATTCCCCATCTGATATCATCCTGCTCGCCGATGGGAGCCTGACGCCCTATTCCGATAATACGGACAAACACACCACCAACGCCACGACCGGCAACGGTCTCAACAACGATTATACGATCTGGAAGAACGTTGGGCGCATCATTGAAGACAGCCAGGCGCGCCATACCGATCGTGTGAATTTGGCTTTCGCCGACGGTCATGTGCATGCCTCGCCGACGCTGCCGCACTATAAAAACGGTGATTCCTGGACGACGATCGCCGCAAGCTTTGAGGCTCAGATGCCCTGGGCGAAATGGATGGATCCCGATCCTAACTCGGGCGCCTGGCAGTAATTCCTCTTCCGAGCATCGTCACGAATGAGTTCGACGCGTCAAGTCGGCCGGAGTTATCTGGCCGGCTTGGCGGATTCGACGGTATCCCGCAGAACCTCAAGAAACCGCGCGGCTGCCGCAGGGGCGTCGCCCATGCGCCAGATCGCGGCGAGTTCGACCGGCGGCGCCTCTTCTAGCCGGCAAAATACCACATTCTGTGGGGATGAACCTTCCAAGCTTGCCGGCGCGAGAGATACGCCTGCGCCCGCTCCGACCATGGCCAGCAGCGTTCCATGGGGCGTCGCCTCCTGCGCGATTTTTGGGGTGAAGCCGGCTGCCTGGCACAAGTCAACGATTTTCTGATAGAGCGCGGGTCCCATATGCTCCGGGAATAGGACAAATGGCTCATCGGACAAATCCGCGAGCGAAAGCACGGCGTGGGACGCCAGTGGGTGGCCCTGCGGCAGGATCGCCATCAGCGCTTCCGTGCGAATGATTTCCGCCGCCATTCCCGGGATCTCGGCGCTGGGCATAATCAGTCCGATGTCCAGACGGCGCTCCAGGACCTCACGCGGCTGCTGGCCGCTGCACATCTCGCTCAGCGATAGGTCTACCTCGGGAAATCGCTCTCGAAAGAGCTGCGTCGCCGCGGGCAGCAGGCCGCAAACGGCGGCGGTGGCCGCGCCGACGCGAAGCCGGCCGCGCTCGCCTCGTCCCGCTTTTCGCGCGGCTTCCATTGCCTCGTCTACCCGCGCCAGCGCCGCGCGCGCCTCGCCGAGAAATACGGCGCCGGCGGGCGTCAGCCCCACGCGCTTTTTCTCCCTTGTGAATAGCGCCACGCCCAGCTCCGCTTCCAGCTGCTGGATCTGCCGCGACAGTGGCGGCTGCGCCATGAACAGCCGCTCCGCGGCGCGTCCGAAGTGCAGCTCCTCCGCGACCGCGACAAAGTAATTCAGATGTCTTAACTCCATAGTTTCCTCTGCGTCAGGATTAGTCAATCAGCAGCATGATACTTCTCAGGTATCAACTCGGAGCGAAATAGTATTGGACGCCTCACCGCCGCTCATCCCATAATCTCTGTTATACCGTGAAGGAGAACGAAGCACAATGATGCAGCCCAAGACCATTCTCTGTTACGGGGATTCCAACACCTGGGGCTGGAATCCCGTCGGCGCAGATCTCTTCGTCCCTGACCGATTTCCCTCCAATGTCCGCTGGACCGGTGTGTTGCAGGCGGCGCTCGGCGTGGGTTATACAGTTCTTGAGGAAGGTTTGAGCGGTCGTACGACAGTGTTTGAGGATCCAGTCTTCGGATATAAAAACGGCAAGGAACAGCTAATTCCATGTCTGGAGACACATCGACCTCTAGATCTGGTGATCATCCTGCTGGGAACGAACGATCTCAAGAAGATGTATGGCGTTTCTCCCATGGAGATCGCCTTTGGCGCGGGCGCTCTGGTGGATATGGCCCGGCATAGCCGCGTCGGGCCAGCGGGGCGGGCGCCGCGCGTGCTGCTGATTGCGCCGCCGCCTCCGGGGAAACTGACTGGCTTTGCCGAGATGTTCGAGGGCGCCGAGGACAAGGCCGCGCGCTTCGGTGAATGCTATGCCCAGGTCGCCGTCATGTATGGCTGCGCGTTCTTGAACGCGGGAGAGATCGTCGTCTCCAGCGATCTCGACGGCCTGCACTGGGAGGCCAGCGAACACGAAAAATTTGGCCAGGCGCTGGCGGGGCAAGTGCGTGATATTCTGAGCGGCGAATAATTCGAGCAAAAAGTGACAGGAGAACAACCATGGCGGAGCAAAGTGAAAGATACGTTCGCGGGATGAAGCTGCTGGACGCCCTGCATGGCGGGCATGCGGGAAAGCAGATGGTAATGGAACTGGGGGAGATCTGTCCGGAGTTTGTGGACATGACCATCGAATGGGGATTTGGCGAGATCGCCAGCCGCGAGGGAATCGATTTGGTGACGCGCGAACTGGTGATTATCGCCTCGTGCGTGACATTGGGACACACGGTTCCCCAGCTGCGCGCGCATATCGAGGCCGCACTGCACATCGGGGCGACGAAGCAGCAGATCGTGGAAGTGATCCTGCAAATGAGCATTTATGCGGGTATGGCGAACGCCAGCAACGCGTTCCGAACCGCAAAGGAAGTCTTTGCGCAGGTGGACGCCGCTGCATAATCGTGAGCGTTTGATCTTGCCGATTAAGCGTACGGCCTGGTTGGGTATGACTCTGGTAGTGAGATTTCAGGAGGAAACACCATGGCCGGAACTGTTGTGGGCGTATTTGAGGATAACAAAGTCGCGGAGGCCGCCGCCCAGGCCCTGCTGGACGCCGGCGTTCCGCTCAACGACATATCGCTGGTCCGTAAGGGCGGGGGCGGGGAAGTAGGCGCCCCGACGCAGGACGGCAACGCTCCGGAGAGAAACCAGGAAGAGTACGTTTCTCACGCCGTGCGTGAAGTGCCCGTGCATGATGTGGAGCAGCCGATCCACGCCGCCGACGAGATCGCGCCGCGCGCCGCCGTTGGCCTCGTGACCGGAAGCGCGCTCGGCGCGCTGCTGGTGTCGCTGGCGGTGCTGGTGCCCGGACTGGGCGCGATCGTCGCCGCCGGTCCGCTGCTGGCGATGATGTCCGGCGGCGTCGGCGGCGGCGTGATCGGCGGACTGATCGGCGCTTTGACGGCGGGCGGCATCCCCGAGGAAGCCGCAAAGTCGTATCACGAACATGTCGCCGCCGGCGATACGTTGGTGACGGTGCTCGCGAGCAACAGCAATCACGAAGCCCTGGAGAACATCATCCGCGAGCACGGCGGCCACGAACTGGGCTTCTATACTCGCTTCGTCGATTCGATCCAGAGCATCGAATCGTAATTTGGGGTCGTAAGATCAGAGGCGGAGCTTGGCCCATATGGCGTCTGGCTCCGCCTTTTCGATTCCGCGCCGTTTAAACCGTCTTGCTCTTATCGAACCGTGCGCCGACCGCGCTCCAGTCGATGATATTATAGAACGCCGCGACATAATCCGGCCGCTTGTTCTGATATTTGAGATAGTAGGCGTGCTCCCAGACGTCCAGACCCAGCAATGGCGTTCGGCCGCTGGAGAGCGGCGTGTCTTGATTGGGTAAATGCTCCAGGATCAGGCCGTCGGGGCCGTTACTCAGCCACGCCCAGCCGCTGCCGAACACGCCGAGCGCTTCCTTGGTGAAGGCCGCCTGGAAATTCTCGTAGCTGCCGAACTTCGCTTTGATCGCATCGCCGAGCGCGCCTGACGGCGCGGCCGGACCGCCCACTTTCAGCGTTTCCCAGAACATCGTATGGTTCGCATGACCGCCCCCGTTATTGCGCACGGCCGTGCGAATGGATTCGGGAACGGCGCTCAGATCCTTCAGCAGTTCCTCGACGGATTTCGAGGCAAGATCCGGGTGGTCCGCGACGGCTTTATTCAAATTGGCGACATAGGCGGCGTGGTGCTTGTCGTGGTGGATCTGCATCGTCTTCGCGTCAATGTGCGGCTCCAGAGCGTCGTAGGCATAGGGCAGCGGCGGCAGGAGGAATGGGCCGGCCGGCGCGGGGGCAGCGGCCGGCGCCGGATCGGCGGCGCGGGCGAGCCGGGGCGTATATGCGCCGGCGGCGATGCCTGCGGCGGTGAGCATGGCGGATTTCAAAATCTCGCGTCGAGTGATCATGAATTCTCTCCTCGCGTGTTTGTTTCGGAAATGGAAAAGGTCGGCGATCCGAGTTTTTCGCCGCGATACTATACCCAAATTGCGCGGCCCCGGGCGGCTCATTGAGGTCGGCGGCGGGAGCGGAATCCGACGGCCATTGGGGAACACTGGGGTGAGGTGGAGTATGCATGTCTTCGCGAGGGTTTTATGCTTCGGCGTTCTTCTGTGCCCGGGCGCCGAGATGGCGTCGGCGGCGGCGTGATCGGCGGACTGATCGGCGCTCTGACGGCGGGCGGCATCCCCGAGGAAGCGGCGAAATCTTATCACGAGCATGTCGCCGCCGGCGATACGCTGGTGACGGTGCTTGCGGGAAACCATAACCATGAGGAGCTGGAGAACATCATTCGCCAGCATGGCGGGCATGAGCTTGGCTACTTCTCGCGCTTTATCGACTCGGTTCAAAGTTTGGAATCGTAAGGGCGTAGCACTGGAGATCTGACTGAAAAAGCCGAACGCCTATGGGTGTTCGGCTTTCGCTTGTCTCGCCTTAAGGCAATAGCTTAACGATGCAAATGTGATAAACGCTAAAATAGAGCATCTCGCCGCTATCCGTGTAGCTCGCTTGACCATAGTCGGACTCCACGACGACGCGCTTCGTGAGATAAAGAGCCCCGCCACCAAGCCGTATCTTCGGCATTTGGAATGATTCGAGTAAGCCTGCACGTAGCAATGAAGGGGGTAACATTCATGATTATTTTGCATGCCTTCGCGTTCGCCGCCATCACGGCGCTTTCTCCCGATTACTCGGCGTTACACAAACTCAATGCTTCATTTCTCAAAGCGGGCGCTTCACTGCATATCGTATTCGGGCAAAAAAACGGTTTTGGCCTTCCTATAGAAGGATTTGAATACCTTGCCCTCACGCGATCCGGAAAAACGAAGGTCGTACGCCATCTTAACGAATTACGTGGGAGCGTCGAGATCAAAAGCAGTAAGGAAGCTTTGGATTATGTTCGGCTTAGGACTTCGCCCGCGACATGGTATTTATGGAAGGCGGAAGATGAAGCTATTGAAATAATGGATGAAGATCATGCTCGAATGCTTGTTAATTATGGAGTAGGACCGTGCTTACAAGTTGGCGACACTACCAGAGCCGACATGGATCAGGCTGGAATATCGGCGGCGACGGTCACAACCATCCATCAATCATATCGGATCACGCGCTGGCTGCTTCTAGACCTTACACCACAAGGTCACCAAAAGCTTATTCTAAGAAGAGTGGAGGAAGACGTAGACACGGATGGCGGATATAAAATGCGTGTCCTCAAACAAATGCCAGTGACAAATGGGTGGTTCATCCCACGTTTCGAATGATTGACCGGCGCTTCGTTTACTCTTTTTCCGGCGGCATGCGCCCGGCGTCGCGCATGGCGTGGAGGACGGCGGCGTGGGCTTCTTCCAGTTGCTTGGTCAGGCGTCGGATGGGTTTGATCTGCGCATCGGGGAGGTGGGCGTACATGGGGCCGCAGACGTAGGTGGTGCAGCCGAAGGGGCGCAGGTCGTTGGGGAAGGTGCAGCGGCCTTGGTGGAGGTATTCACAGGGCTCCATGGGGGAGGCGTCGTGGGAGGAAGCGGCCATGGGGAGGGTGACGGCGTTTTCTGAGAGACGATTCCCGGCGTAAGAGACGGCGGGCGTGTAGGGATCCATATCGCCGAGATGGGGAAAGGTGTGGCCGGTTCCGACGGCGAGGGCGACGTCCATGGGGGTGACGCGCGTTGGTTTGATGCAGCAGGGAGTCGTGCAGCTTGGGCAGTGTTTTGCCGTGAATGGGTCGAAGAGGGCGCGGATTTCGCGCTGGATACGTCTGTATTCGGAGAGTGGGTTGCCACGCGTGCGTCGCTTGCCTTTCATGGTTTAAACGCCCCAGTCCCAGCCGGCGCGGCCGACGCGCATGGGAAGCTTGACGCTCTTGCCGGTGGCGAGGTCCAGGCAAAACAGCTCGTCCTCGGGAACCGGCGGCTTACTGACGGTGTAGGCCAGATACTTGCCGTCGGGAGACCAGCGCAGAGATGTGATCGTGCGGCCGCCAAAGACCGACCAGCCGGGATCGATATGGAACACGCGCGCCGCATGACGCTGCGGGCTGTCGCTGACGAGAATATTCAGGGTGGGGGCCTTGGTCACATAGGCGACTTTGTCCCGCGCGGGATTGAGAGCATACGCCGCCACGTTGGAGATGGTGCTGTAGGCGACCGTATCCACGCCCGTTTCATACTGGGACTGGCTCGGATCGGTTCGATGGCTCTCGCTTTCAAAGACATTCAGGTCGGCGCTGGACTTGGTGCGCGCCAGAAAGGCGCGCAGGCCCATGGGACCCGTGGCCGGCGCGCTGGTTGCGGGCGCTCCGTCCTTGCTCGCGGGGATGGGCGGCAGGTAGAGCGGCGCGGCGGCGGGCGATCCGCCGGCGACCGGAACCGTATAAATGGTCCCGTCGTTCAGAAAGACGATGGACTTTCCGTCGGGCGTCCAGGCGAGACCGGAGGGCGGCTGCATCTGGTTTTTGCTCAGGTCCAGCAGCAGGCGCGGCTTGCCGCCGCCGGGCATGTTGGTGTTGGAGGGAGACACCCAGAGCTGGTGGACGATATCGTGCGTGCCTTCGAGGATCGTGATGACTTGCTTGACGTAGGCGATCTGCTTGCCGTCGGGCGAAAATGTCGGCTGGTTGATCCAGTCGCGGCTGCCGCCGTCCGTGTCCTGGGGCTCGACTTCGCGCAGCAGCTCGCGCGATGCGCCGTCGGGCGTGACGAGGCGCATGCCGCGCAGCGTCGTCGTCTTTTCCGAAGGCGCGTCGGCGTCCATGTAAATGAGGCGTCCGACGGGCAGCGCCAGCACGACCGGAGGCGCGGTGAACCGGCCCGCGAGCGTGATGGCGAGCGGAATGCCGACCAGCGCCGTGGCGACGAACCAGGGCCAGCGTTTGGCGCGCGGCGGGGGCGGGTCGTCGATAGAGCTAATCACGAGTGAGGGCATATTCGTTCATATTCGGCCGCAGATAACGCGCGACCAGCGGATAGGCTTCGGCGACCGCCGTGTAGACTTGCTGCGCGATCTTTCGATAAGATGGGTGCCCCTGCCGCGCGGAGCGCAGCTCGACAAAGTGGGTCACTGAGCGCAGGTTCCAGGTGAACAGAGCGCGCACGCGCGTCCCCAGCGGCAGGATGTACTGAGCCTCGTCGACAAGCCCCGCCGCGACCATCCGGGCGTATGTGGCGGCGGCGCGGCCCATCAAGGCGTCATACTGATCGGCGTAACCGAAGCGGGTGATCTCGGGCGGCGTCTCGTAACCCAGCGCCGGCGATAGCGCCTGCGTGGTTTGCGTCGCGATCCGGTGCCGCTGGACATCGCGATAAGCGCCATAGTCCATGGTGATTTCGACGGTGCAGTCGATGCGCTCCAGGGCTCGGCCCGGCGCGTCGTGCTTTCCGCGCCCTTTCAAATAGACATCCACGATCCGCTCTTTTGTCTCCTGATCCAGGGACTTGACCTTCGGAAGAACTTGAGACATGGGGGCGTCGACGGCCCCGTAAAGAATGGCGGCGACCAATCGGTCGTCGGCGTCCGGATCGGCGTCGATCAGCGTCACGCCCGATCTCAGAGGCGCCTGCTCCAATGTATCAAATCCCAGCTCGGCGGCGATGGCGGCGACGGATTTCTCGGTTTCCTCGCGATAGGCGCTGTGGTCGGCGTACTTCAAGAGCGTCGGCACGATATGCTGCGCTTCGGATTTGAGCCGTTCGCCGATGGCGCGGCCTTCGGGCAGGGGCTGCGAAAGCAGCTTGGTGATCAGGGTCTCCAGCGAGCGGGCGTTGAGGGTCAGGCCGATATTCGTATAGGTCGCGGCGGGCAGAAGATAGCGCAGGATATCGAAGGCGCTGGCCCGGCAGGCGCTGTCGTAACCGCGATCCGTCTGCTTCTCGGTTTTGGGGACGCGCGATTTGATCTGTGCGACGATGTCGTCGGTCCAGCCCGAGTAGGCGCTGAGCAGCGCGGCCAGCGTTCCCCGGTACTCCTCCGCAAGCTCCGGATGCTGAGAGAGCGCCGGCGGGACGTACATCTTATGGATGTCGAACGCCACATAGCGCGTGCTCTTCTCCGTGTAGGAGGCGAGACGGCCGTCCTCGATCAGCTTGGAGGCGATAATGCTGACGTCTTCGATCGCGAGATGGACGCAGCCGTGTTCGGCGACGCTGCTGTGCCCGTACCCCACGACCCACTTCTCATGGAACGTCCGCGCCTTCTGACGGGCCGCCGCCAGGGCGTCTCCGTCTGTTTCGTCCAGAGCGGGCGCGGCTCCGCCCGCGCCCGTCAGATCCAGATCGCCTTCCTGCAAAAGCTTGAGCAGATTGCGGCGCAGGCTGTCCTTGCTGCGCGAGTAATACGCGAAGAGAACCGCGACGACTTCTTCGGGCAGGTTGCGCAGGGCGAAGATCGACCCGTCCATATTGGTGACATACGGCGTCAGCGCCGCGCGCTCTTCGGGGGAAAATATTTCGGTCATGGGCGCCACTTCGTTAAATATTCGCTTGCTGGGGTGAAAAATCGCCGCCAGCCACCCATCTATTATGGCACAGGGGCGGGGCGTTTCGCGCGGGGGCGGGGCTCTTCACAGAACGCGCACCGCCAGGATGCAGGCGTCGTCGCGCAGTTTGCCTCGGGCGTGTCTTTCGACGCCGCCGATGATTCGCTGGCAGAGGCTATGGGCGTCTTCGTGGAGCGGATGGCCGCGCAGGAGAGCGGCGAGGCCGTCGACCCCCAGAAGGTCCTGGCGTCTGGGGCCGGCTTCGGAGAGGCCGTCCGTGTAGAGCAGGAGGGCGTCGCCGGCCTGGAGACGGCGCGCGCCATCCGTGTAGACGGCCGCCGCGTCGACGCCGAGCGGCGGTCCGGTGGGACCGAGCATCTCCACATGGCCGGTCGCGGCGTGGCGCAGCAGGAGCGGCTCATGTCCGCAGGAGACATAGGTGAAGGTGTGATCGGCGGGCGAGTACTGGGCGATGCAGACGGTGACAAAGCCCGTGAGCAGGTTCTGGGTGGCGAGAATGTGATTGAGCTGCGCGACGGCTTCCGTGAGCGGAAGTCCCTGGTAGACGACGCAGCGAAGCATATTGCGTACGGCGGCGACCTGCGCGGCCGCCGCCAGGCCCTTGCCGGAGACGTCGCCGATCACCAGGATGTGGCGGCCCTCCGTGGGGGTGAAGAGATCGCAGAAGTCGCCGCCGATCTCCGCTTCCGCGAGGGCCGCGTGATAGTAGTCGGCGACCTGGAGTCCGGGCGTGCGTCGGGGCAGATTGGGCTGAAGCGTTTGCTGAAGGGCGACGGCGATATTGTGCTCGCGCTGGCTGACGCGCGCCGCCTCCACCGCCGTGCGCGTCTGCATCGCCACCGCTTCCGTCAGAGCGATCTCCGCCTCCGTCCACGCGTGCGTTTCGCCCGTCATCGCGACGCCCAAAAGCGCGACGAGATTGCCGTCGTCGAAAAAGGGAACGTTGAGGAGCGCGCGGATCCCATACTCCTCCATGACGGCGATTGTCGTTTCCGGCCATGGGTACAGGCGCGTATCGGGCGCGATCAAAGTGCGGTCGCCATTGAAGATGATGCGGAAGTCCACGCCCAGATCCGAGAGCGGATACTCTCCGGTGATGGGAAAGAGATCGTCGCGCCGCCAGTCCTCGGCGATCCAGATGCGCTGCGCGGCGAAGTCGATCTGCGCGAAGTAGCAGCGGTCGGCGAGCAGGGCCTGTCCGAGCGCGCGGCTCGCCACGGTCTGCACCTCGCGCGGGTCCAGCGTGGTGCGGATCGTCTGTCCGATCTCATTGAGCAGCTTCTCGCGCTGATACGCCATGTCCAGCGCGGCTTCCGTTTGCTTTTGGACCGTGATATCCCGGACCGTCAGTACGGCGAGCGCCGGAGCGCCGTCGCCATCCGCCGCCATGCCGCCGTTGTAACTGCCGATGAACTCCGCGCTTCCGTCCCTGCGCTTCACAGCCACCTGAAAGTCGCGGAGCGTTTCTCCGGCGAGCACGCGCGCGAGCGGCCATTGCTCCGGCGGCAGGATTCGGCCCGTGAGATCGCGCGCTTCAAACCACTGGCGGAAGTCCGTCAGCGATTGGGGCAGGTCTTCGTGCGACGCAAAGCCGACCATTCGCAAGTAAGCCTGGTTCGCGGCGAGCAGGCGCCCCGACCGGTCTGCGACGAGCAAACCTTCGGCCAGACTGTCGATAATCGCCTCAAGCTGCGGCAGGTCGTTTTCCCACTGTCCCAGGAGGGTGGGGTCACAGGTCTTCCGTGGATCGGATGGCTTCATTTGTCCATGAACCTTCTCGGAGATGGACGGCTTGAACAGCCGTTTAAGATATATTGCGGTCACCGCAATCCTGTGATAATAATACCCGTTTCCATACTCTGAACGTTCGTTTGCTGTGCGCCTGAACGATGGGGAAGAAGAAAATCCGTCGAAACCCTTGACTCGCGATGCGGGCAGGGGTATAATCTGCATCACGTAACGGAAACGGGCGGATAGCGTAGCGGTAGCGCATCTCGTTTACACCGAGAGGGTCGGGGGTTCGAATCCCTCTTCGCCCACCAAGCGCCGATCAAACGAAGAAGCGTCATTGTTATTCCCAAGCGGACGCAGGCAAATCGTCTCGATGAAGCCTGTCGGTTACTGCGCCGCCTTAGCTCAGTTGGTAGAGCACTCGACTGAAAATTGAGGTGTCACTGGTTCAAGTCCGGTAGGCGGCACCATTTCATCCGGCGGTAGTAATGATCTAGGGAGAGCCTCGCTCTCCCTTTTCATGTTTGTCGCGTTTCCCAATATTCCAGCAGCGTTTAATGCGGGGTCTCATGGCGTCACGAATTCGTCCCTTGCCGGTCGTCGCTTATCGAGGCGCGCCACAGCAGTGTCCTCCCGGAAGCACTGTGGCGTCGCTGCGCAAGGCCGTGGAGCTGCGCGCCAGCGCGCTGATGGTCGATGTTCGGCGCACGCGGGACGACATTCTCGTCATCGAACACGATGCGGTTCGCATGGTGGATGACCGCGAAGTCCCGATCCGCGAAAAGTCGCTTGCCGACTGGCGCGCCCGCAGCGCGGACACAGACTCGCCCATCGCAACTCTGGAAGACGCCATGGCGGTCGCCGCACAGGCGGGTATCGGCCTCATCCTGGACTTCCGCGAATCCGGCACCGAGGCGCTTCTCGCCCGGGCCATTCGCCAAAGCCGCTTTTCCCTCGACTCGATCCTGGTGACCGGCGCCGACGCCACCAGCCGCACCATTCTGCGCGGCCTGGACCCAAGGATCCCCCTAGGCCACACGCTCGGGCCTGAGAACGCCTCCCAAATCAACGCCAAGCTGCTCGCCGCCCTCGACGTGGACGCCGTAACCTGGCACCATCGTCTGCTCACCCCGCCGATCGTCAATATTCTCCACCTCCGCGACATACGAGTCTACGGCTGGTACGCCGACCTCGCCGAAGACATGCGCCGCCTGCGCGACACATGTAAGGTGGACGGCGTCATCACCAATGCGCCCGATCTGATCCGCACCATCTAATCATCGACTTCCCTTTCACGAATTTTCCCGCGCTTCCATCTGCTTTGATTTATGCACCAAAGTGCAAGGTGAGTGGCTCCATCATGGATCCAGATGCCTGTTAAGCACTGTATTCTTGTGTCTGTGGATCTTTTATCAGAGTCTTTTCGTGAGCCATGTGACGGCAATCGGGATTTTTTTAATTGGCCCCAAAAAAACCTTGACATTGGTACCAATCTATGTTAGACTATGTCTGTTCCAAATGGTACCAAGTCGTTTCCATTGAACACTGTTCTACCAACATTATGTTTATCATTCAGCGCATGATGTTATTATCGAAAGGATCGCAGGCATAATGAAGAAGAAATCCTTCCATTCTGGTTTCACCCTGATCGAACTGCTCGTTGTTATCGCTATCATTGCGATTCTTGCATCGATTCTCTTCCCTGTCTTCGCCTCGGCGCGGAGCAAGGCCCGAGAAATCGCGACGGTTTCTAACCTCAAACAACTGGGACTGGCGACGGCGCAGTACCAGCAGGATTACGACGGCGCCAGCGTCCCCTTCCAGCAGTGGTCCGGGCCGTCGTTCTACGGCTGGGCCGTTCTGCTGCAGCCTTATCTGAAATCGACCAGCGTTTGCTTCGACGCTCAGCGCACCGTCCCTTACGTCCAGATCGATCCAGGCGGCCAGTGGGGATGGAGCACCACCCTGGCGGCCAATCGCTGGGGCTACACTTCGGACGCGAATGGTCCCGGCGGGACGGTCTTCCCGGATCAAATCGTGAGCCCGTCCACGCGCGCGGCGTTCGTGACTACTGGAGATCCCACGGCCCAAACGGGTCCCGGTCATCTCTATGACATGAGCTGGGTCGACGGCGGGCGGTCATCCTGCCCGGATGTCAACGATTATAAGAACCCCGCCGACTGGGACTACGACCATCTTTACCAGGGAACCAAGGACTACCACCGAGGTTACCTGCCCGTACTCTACGCGGACGCGCACGCCAAGGCCGTCAACATCTCCCAGTACATCGGCGGCGATGTGTCCTATGGCGCCTGTGAGAGCAAGTATATCTCTCCCGGCGTGAATGCGCCCAACGGCGCGGGCACGCAGGCGTCCAAGCTTCAGGAGTTCTGGGGCCGCTGGTGGACCTACCCGAACGACAAGTAGGCTAAAAGAGAAAGGCGCCGCATCGACGGGATGCGGCGCCGCGAGTCGCCGCTTAATGGCGAAAGGACAGTACGAATTTGAATGCAAAGCTCTCATCGAAAGCGCTGATGGGGATTGGCGGGGTGGCGGTCGGGGTTCTGGTTGGTCTCGTCCTTTATTTCATCAAAGGGAGCGATCCCGCCGCGAGGCCCCCGGTTCCCTATAAGAAGTTCGACTATGGGGCGCACATGCAGGAGATGAGCCAGTCGCAAAACCGGCCCGCCGCTATGGGGAATATGGCTCCAGGCACGGTTGTCGGCGAAAGTAAGAATTGAGAACGTTCGTGCGGGATTCGGGCGCTGTGCGGCGTCAGAGTATCCGGATGTATCAAAGGATAAGCGGGCTGGAATAATGCCAGCAGTTCTTGCGAGTTCTGTAACGTTCCTCCATCAGGTCAAAAGAAATGGCGGCGTTACTCGCCGTTTGCCGGCAGTCGATAAGTCTTACCCAACACCTTTCCGACGATCGCGGGAAGGTGTTTTCTCCTCCACAGTCAACCTCGCCAGCGCCGGTCTTTCCCAACGACATGGCTTGTCCATGACAAGCATCTAATAGAATTATTCCGTGTTATTTGGTATGATAATCCATACGATATGGTGCGCCGTCCTTTCCAGGAATACAAGCTGCAACCATGTAAACTGAGCCAAACGTTATGATAACTAACTCCCCCCGCTCCTCGATCGAAATATGACCAGACGACACGGATCAGGGAAGCCAAGCGCGTCGCCTATCTCCGCAACCAAGATCTGGTTCGGGAGGTGAGCCGCTCTGTTCCGCTCGACCGTAAGTTGCCGGGCGTCGATACCGATTTCGTCGGGAGCGATAACCACGGAGCGATGTTAGAGGTCACGGAGCATCTCAATCTCGCAGGGGCGCCGCCGTGTTGCGCACATCACGCGTTACGAGCCGATCCACCCCGTCACGGTAAGGCCGGTGGAGGGGGACTCAGTGTGGTGAAACCGACCTTTATATCCTTATCTGGACATTAACAAGTATTAATATATCCATAAAATGACTGCATCCGATTGCCTGGTTCGTTTCATTGTGATCCTGAACGCTCACAATCGGTAACTACCCTCCTCTTTGCATAGCGTAAATTTAAACTACTCAAAGGCTATTGACAACTGGAAGGCGTCATGATATACTGTGCTCAGATTTGGTTAACTGGATACACCAAAGTCTATGGCGAAAAGGGAGAGTAGTTTATCTCAAGGAATCACGCGGTAGCGTACCGATTCTTTTAGTAGTCTACTGGTAACTTTTTCATATCTTGATACTTTTATAAGGAAAAAACGAAATGAAGAAAACTTCATTACAATCAGGGTTTACTCTGATTGAACTTCTCGTGGTCATAGCAATCATCGCTATTCTTGCCGCAATCCTGTTCCCCGTCTTCGCCAAGGCCCGAGAGAAGGCTCGCCAGATCAGCTGCGCTTCGAACGAGCGGCAGCTCGGGCTCGGATTTATGCAGTATTCCCAGGATAACGACGAGAGATATCCGCAAGGCTCGAACACCGCGACCTGGGGACAAGGGTGGGCCGGTCAGATTTACCCGTACGTAAAAAGCGCCGGCCTCTACAAGTGCCCCGACGATTCGACCTCTCCGAGCTCCACGACGACGAGCGTTGTGTCTTATTGCATTAACAAGAATCTCACCCCAGATCAGGGTTTTAGCACCATCGCGGGGCTGACCGCGCCCACGAACACGGTTTTGATCTGTGAGGCGACCGGGGTAAACAACGTCGACTTTACGAATGTACCGTCTTCCGACACTTCGTCGCCGGACGCTTTCGGTATTGACAACTATGATGGCGGCGGCCAATGGGATACCGGCTATCTTCTGGGCACTCAGGCAAAGCCGTGGAACAATCATATCAAGAACGCGACCGGTCGTCACACGGACGCTTCTAACTTCCTGCTCTGTGACGGGCATGTCAAGTGGCTCAAGGTCAGCAGTGTGTCGACGGGCTATACCGCTCAGGCGGTCGACTGCAACACGCGCAGCGGATCGTCAACACCCGCCGGCGACGCGGCGTGCAATCAGGATTGGCGCGCCGCGGGAACGTCCGTTTCAAATGATTCCGCGAACGGCAACGTCGGAATCGCCGCTACATTCAGCCCCATCTAAATCTCGAACGTTTGATTAGCTAAGCTTTCTTGGCGGCCTTCGCTCCATTTTTTGAGCGACGGGCTTTATTCGTCCGCGATGTTTGCCGCGCGTGCTTTTGCTATCTTCACCGCGCGAAAGCGGGCGCGGTAAGCGCGGGGGCTGAACATGGTGTATTTCTTAAAGTGCAGAGAGAAGTAGCAGAAGTCGAAGCCGACCTGGCTCGCGATTTTATTGACGGCCTCGTCCGTGTTTTCCAGCATCGCGCGGGCGTGCTCCAAGCGCTGGATGTCGAGATACTTCATCGGGCCGATCCCCACGTGCTTGCGGAATAAGTGCGACAGGTTCGAAACCGACATACAATGCCGTTCGGCCAGATCCGGCAGCGAAATATCGCGGTCGAAGTTCTCGCGCATAAAGTCCATGGCCGCCAAAATCCGTGGATCGGTATTGTGATGCCGGGACAGCGGGTTCCACAGATCGCACTGGAGCAGCGCCGCCTCCAGGGCGTTCGACATAAAGTGCTGCTTGCGATGGAACAGCTCCTTCGAGTATTGGACGACCCTTTCCATGTCCGAAATGATGCTTTGCCATGGCGACGCTTCCGCAATCCTGATTTCCATCAGAGCGCCGTCATGCTGGGGCCATTGCATGAGCTCCACCCACTCCTTCTGCGGCTGAAAATGAATCCAGGTATACTCCCAGAACGTTCCTTCGGCCCTGTACTCCTGTCGCCTGCCGGGCGGAACCAGGACGATCGAGCCGACGGCGACAGGCAGGTCGATGACGCCGCAGAATACCCCCTGTCCGTCGGTCGTCGCCAGGATCTGCCAGTCGTCGGTTCCGGACGGGCGCATCACTCGATGCCCGTGAAGCAGGCGCTCGTGCCCCGCGTAAATCGGGCCGTTATTTTCCAGCCATTGCCAGGCGATATGCTCTCGTTTCATGGATGTGTTTTCGCTTCGTTCATTTTCTGAGTTGATATGCGGGCGATATCGGCGGCGATTGGACACCGTCTGCAATTTTCACAAAACGCGTGAGGGACCAACTTCACTGCGGCCGCCATAGAATTGCAAAATATTATAACTTTTCTGCGCGATTTTACATCGACGCAGACGGCGGAATCCTTTATAATTACGCCAATCTCATTGTGACAGGAAGATTTTCATGCCAACTTCAGCTCTCCAAAGGGCCGCGATTGTCGCTGCGGCGGCCACCGCGTTTCTGCCCGCCGTCGGCCATGCCGCCGACTCTTCCGCGCGGGAGCGGATCTTATTCGATGGGGACTGGCGCTTCCGCCAGGATCCCGCCACGCTCCCTCCGCTTCAGGACGGCGCCGCCGTCGCCGGCTGGCGCTGGAAGGCGGCGGACTCGCCGGCGTCGGAAGAACTCGCCGCGACGGGCGTGACGACCTCGGGCGCTGGCTGGGCGGACGCCGCCGTGGGGCAGGATATTTTCTCCGGCAAATCTGGATTTGCGTGGATCCGCGCCACGCTGCCGGACCTCGCGGGGCCGGGACGCACGCTGCGCTTCGGGGGCGTGGATGACAACGCCGACGTTTATGTCAACGGCAAGAAGCTGATCCATCACGAGGGCTGGAACCAGGCGTTTGACGTCCCTCTAGACGATGTGTGGAACGCCGCCGGCCCGAACGTCGTCGCCGTGCGCGTCGAAAACGGGCAGGGCGCCGGCGGCCTCTCCAAGGGCGTCTCCGTTGGACTCGCGCCGATCGTGGCGGGCGCGCCCACGACCAGCCCGAGCGACCCCAAGTTCCGGGATTTCAACTGGCGCAAGGTGCATCTGCCGCATGATTATTGTGTCGAGGGGACGTTTACGCCGGACGGCGACGCCAGCCATGGCTCGCTGATCCCCACGTCCGCATGGTACCGCAAGACATTTACGCTGCCGGCGTCCGATCAGGGCAAGAGCCTCTGGATCGATTTCGACGGCGTGTATCGCCGGACGGAAGTTTACCTCAACGGCCATCTCCTGGGCGCCCATGCGTGCGGCTATACGCCGTTCCGCTTCGATCTCTCCAAAGACGCCGTTTATGGCGGCAAGAATGTGATTTCCGTCCATGTCGATCCCACCCAGGCCGAGGGCTGGTGGTATGAAGGCGCGGGCATCTACCGGCATGTCTGGCTCAACAAGGCCGCGCCCGCGCATGTCGCGCCCTGGGGAACGTTCGTCGCTTCCGATGTGAAGGACGCGCTTGGCAAACCGTCGGCGTCGCTGACGATCACTACGACGGTGGCGAACGACGGCGCGGCTTCCGACGCCGTGGTCGTCTCCAGTGTGTTCGGGCCCGATGGGAAGCAGGCGGCGCAAACCAAATCTTCGGTCTCGCTGACCGCGGGCGCCTCGACGGATCTCACGCAGACCGTCTCGCTCGCCTCCGCGCGCCTCTGGTCTCTCCAGAAGCCGCAGCTTTACCGCCTGCACACCGAAGTGGTGCAGGGCGGCAAGGTGATCGATACGGAAGACACAAGTTTCGGCGTGCGCTCGATCCGGTGGGACGCCGAGAAGGGCTTCTTCCTGAACGAGAAGCCGGTCAAGATCCAGGGCGTCTGCAACCATCAGGACTTCGCCGGCGTCGGCGTCGCCGTTCCCGATACGCTGCAATACTGGCGCGTCCGCAAGCTCCAGTCGATGGGCGCGAACGCCTGGCGCACCTCGCACAATCCTCCGAACATCGCCGTGCTGGACGCCTGCGATAAGCTCGGCATGCTGGTGATGGATGAAAACCGGCATCTGGGCGACACTGAAGACGGCAAGGCGAGCATGACCACGCCGTACGAAGACCTTGCCGAAGTGCAGACCATGGTGCGGCGTGATCGCAATCACCCCAGCATTATCCTCTGGTCGATGTGCAACGAAGAGGGAATCCAGAGCACGGAGCACGGCGCCAAGATCTTCAGCGCCATGCGTGACGCCGTGCGCAAATACGACGCCACGCGTCCCGTCTCGTGCGCCATGAACGGCGGCTACGATTCCGCAGTCGGCATCACCTCCGTCGAAGATCTCCAGGGGATCAACTACAACCCCAGTGCTTACGATTGGTTCCACAAGGCGCACCCCACGCTGCCGCTCTACGGCAGCGAGACGGCCAGCCAGGTCGCGACGCGCGGAATCTACAGCTGGGATACATTCAAGAACGACACGGGATCGTTCACGGGAGTTCCGGAAAAGGGCTATGTGAGCGCCTACGACGTCAACGCCCCCAATTGGGCGGAAACGGCGGAGAACGCCTGGAAGCCCATCGGCGAGCGCTCCTATGTCGCCGGCGGCTTCGTCTGGACCGGCTTCGACTACAAAGGCGAGCCGACGCCGTTTGGCTGGCCGGACGTCAACTCGAACTTCGGCGTGATCGACATGGCCGGCTTCCCCAAGGACACTTACTGGTACTATCAGTCGGTTTGGGGCGACAAGCCCGTCACCCACGTCCTGCCGCACTGGAACTGGGCCGGCAAGGAGGGGCAGACGGTCAAAGTCTGGGCCTTCAGCAACGCCGACAGTGTCGAGCTGTTCGTGAACGGTCAGAGCCTTGGCAAGAAGCCCGTTCCGCATCTCGGCCATCTGGAGTGGGACGCCGTTTATGCGCCGGGAACGCTGGAGGCGCGCGGTTACGATGCGTCCGGTAAAGTCGTCTCGTCCGACAAAGTCGAGACGGCGGGCGCGCCGGCGGCGCTGACGCTGACGACCGACCGCACACAGATCGCGCCCGATGGCGAGGACCTGACGGTGGTCGAAGTGCGCGTCGTCGACGACAAAGGCCGCGTCGTGCCCGCCTCCGACGATCTCATCTCCTTTGAAGTCACGGGCGTCGGCCACATCGCCGGTGTCGGCAACGGCAATCCCAGCGATCACGATCCAGACCAGGCGCCGACCCGCCACGCCTTCCACGGCCTGGCGGCCGTCCTCGTCGCCGCCGGCGAAGCCAAGGGCGCGATCCACCTCACCGCCACCGCGCCGGGCCTCAAGCCCGCGTCTCTTGACCTGGAAGCGAAGTAACCGTTTCCGAGTTTGTGACACGGTAACGCTCATATCAGACAACGCCCGGCTGCGATTTTGCAGCCGGGCGTTTCTGTTGGACGAGATTATGCATGCTTGATAGGATTTTGTGTGAGAAAGCGAGAATAACGCTGCGGCTAGCATAATCCTCGGAGGCTATCATTGAGCGACCATAAATTCCGTCTTTTGCCCCGGCCGCCCAGAGATGCATTCTTCTCCTGGCTGCTGCGCGTCTCGTCATTTGGGTTCGCGCTCTTTTGCTATGACGCCTATCGGCATAATTTTCAGATCAACCCCAGCAAACCCGTCGGCCACATTCTGATTCAGGCGCTCTTTCTCGCGGCGCCGGTCTTGTGGGCGTTCGCTTTAGTTCGGCTGCCGCAGTCGGTGGTCGAAGGCGAGACCATCCTTTGCCGAAACTCGGTTCGGGACCTCGTCGCTCGCAATTGGTGGAGCATCCTGCTCTATCTGACGCCGGCGATGACCGGCTGTCTGTTGCTTGCCGGGCAGGCCCTTCAAAATCCCGCCGCCATCATGATTGTCCCCATGAGTCTGGGAACCGCGCTATTCACCGGCGTCGTGCTGTTCATCGCCGCCGCGTGCGCCGCCAGCGTTCGCTTTACCGGCGGGGCTCTCAGCCGGCTGAGTGACGGCTTGCGTCTGGGAATCTCCCTGTTCCTGCCCTGGGAGAAGATTGGCAGTGTGGTCCGAAGCGGGGAAGTCTATGGCTTCTGCGCTCCTGGCATGGACGGCGTCACGGGGGGCTATTACCGCATCAAAGACCCCGAGACGCGGCAATGGCTGGACGGCGCGCTGACGGAAGTCGGCGCGCGCATCCGCAATCAGCCGGCCCCGTTAGATTTCGCGCTGCAATTCGCGGCGCTCGCGATTTCTCTGGGAGCGATCGCGCTCGGCTACTGGCTTTACGGCGTCCGCCGGATGGACTGGCAGGACGTGCTGCTGATCGAGTCCGCGATCGCCTATGGCGCCATCGCCGGCATGGAGATGCTGCGCGGCTTCGCCCGCGTCGAGCGCCTCAAGCCGGCGTCGCGGCGCCAGGACGCCGTGGCCCCGAATAAGGCGGCGGATTATACCGACGACAATGAGAGCTGGATCGTCACGGAAGAAGATGGACGCAAAGTGACTCGGCGGGTGGTGTTTGGGGAGGCGCCGGATAGGGACGCCGACGATTGGAACTCAATGGTCGATCTTGGCTTCGTGCTTCCGCGTGAACGCCAGACGCCCCTCCAGCGTGTCGCGGGCGATGCCTTGAAATATGACGGGGAGGTGCTGAACGGCGGACATTTGCAATACTTTGAAAACCGGGGCGAAGCGCACGCCGAAGACACGATCCGCGCGCTGGAGGCGCTTGGCGCCCGCGATCATCAAGCCATACTCACGGCAGCGCTTGCGGCGTGGCGGGGACAATCGCGCAAGCCGATCCGGTCGGCGCTGGAATATTCCCGAAAGGCGAACGAGGGCGAATTCGACGCCCTCGACAGCCAGTACTACGCGGCCCAGCCGGATCTCAACAGCTACCTTCGGGCATACTTGGCGAAGAACCGTGACGGGTTTATCGTCGATCGGCCGCTTGATGGCTAGTGCCCGCCGCCTTGCGTCGGGCCGGCGCTTGTTTTGGGCTTGCGGATCAGGAGGATCGCGGGGGCGGTGCAGACGAAGCACATCAGGATGAGCATGAAGGCGTTGTCGTAGGCCAGCGTGCGCGATTGGCGCATGAGGGTCTGTTCGAGAATGGTGTACGCTTGCTGCTGCGCGTCGACGAGCGATGAGCCATGGGAATGAAGCGTGGCCGTCAGACCCTGAAGACGCGAGGTGAAGGCGGGGTTGGCGCTGTTGTAGTTCTGGATCAGGTTGATTCGGTGGAACTGGGACATGTTCGCGACGTATGTTGCGAGCACGGCGATGCCGAAGGATCCGCCAAGCTGTCTGGACAGATTGATCAGGCCCGACGCTTGCTGGATCTCCTGCGGCTTGAGGCTGCTGAACGCCGCCATGTTGATGGGGGTGAACAGCAGGCCCAGGCCCAGACCGCGAATCAGCAGGGCGAAGCGGGCGCTCGCCTCGCCGCTCTGCGGGGTCATATGGCCGAGCATCCACATCGACGTCATGAACAGAATAACCCCGATGCACAGCAGCAGGCGCAGATCGACCAGCGGCTTGGCGCCGTTCAAAAGGCGTCCGCAAACGAGGGCGCTGAAGGCCGTGGCGAGGCCTCCGGGCAGCAGCGCCAGACCCGTCTGCGTGGGCGTGAAGCCCAGAATATCCTGGGTGAAGACCGGGAAGATGTAGATGCCTCCAAAGAGGCCGAAGCCCAGCGAGAGAAACAGAAACAGGCAGGCCGAGAGCTGTTTGTTGTGCAGAACGCGGAAGTTGACGACCGGCGCCTTGTTGCGCGGCGACAGCTCCCAAACGAGCATCGAGATCAGGCTGACCGCCGAGACGATCGACCAGCGTACGATCCAGGCGTCATTGAACCAGTCGTTCTTCTGGCCTTCTTCCAGCACGTATTGCAGCGAGCCGAGGCCCAGCGCGAGGAGGCCGATCCCCAGCCAGTCGATCCGCGCGGTGCTCAGCGGCGTATCCGGGTCCTGCAAAAACGTCGTGACGAGCGCGATGGAAGTCAGGCCGATCGGGATGTTGATGAAGAAGCACCAGCTCCAGGTGTAATTGTCCGTGATCCATCCGCCGAGTGTTGGGCCAATCGTCGGCGCCACGATAACCCCGAGCAGGAAGATCGCCTGCACCAGCCCCTGTTCTTCTTTTGGGAAGATCTGCCGCAGGGTCGCCTGCGCCGTCGAGAGCAGCGCCGCGCCGCCCGCGCCTTGCAGGATGCGCCAGACGACGAGCTCTCCCAGGCTGTGCGAGGTGCCGCAGAAGAACGACGAGATGATGAACAGGAAGATCGAGAATGTCAGATAGCGTTTGCGTCCGAAGCGCGCCGTCAGGAACGCCGTCATCGGCAGCACGACGACATTGGAGAGGATATAGCCCGTGGAGACCCACGCGATGTCCTGCACCGTCGCTCCCAAGTTTCCAGCCATCGTCGGGAGGGCCACGTTGACGATGGTCGTGTCCAGCACTTCCATGATCGACGCGGTGATTAAGCCGAGCAGGATCAGCCAGCGCGCGGATACAAGCTCGCCTGGCGGATTTGCCGCAGCGATATTAGTCGCCATGTTCTATTCCTCGAATTCGTACAATCAATGACACTCGTTCATTGTATCACGACGGCCCTGGTTTCCACAAGTGCGCGCCGCATCAAAAACTGGTAATTTTCGTGGAAATCGTGGAAAAATATCCCTGGATTCGAATATTCTCGCTCAAAAACAGCCTTTCGGCGTGCATACGCCTTATTCCGGTGGTATACTGAACGGGAACAAAATAGGGTCGGTTTTTCGTAGATAACTACTTGCTACGGATGACCCTCGGGGAGAGCAGTGACAATACGCGAGTTTATGGACCGGAATTACCGGCACTTCAATTCCGCAGTGTGTGTAGACGCCGCCAGAGCGTGGAATGAACACTTGGACAAGGGCGGGAAGATGTTCCTGACTCTGGCCGGCGCCATGAGCACGGCCGAGCTGGGGATTTCCGTCGCGGAATTGATTCGCAACGACAAGGTGCACGGCATCTGCTGCACCGGCGCCAATTTGGAAGAAGACGTCTTCAACCTTGTGGCGCACACACATTACGAGCGGATTCCGCAGTATCGCGCCCTGAGCGCGGCGGATGAAGTGGCCCTGCGCGACCGGGGAATGAACCGTGTGACGGACACGTGCATTCCCGAGGACCAGGCGATCCGCCGAATCGAAGACCACGTCCTGGAGCTTTGGAAAAAGGCCGACCAGGCGGGTGAGAGTTTCTTTCCTTATGAGTTCATGTACCAGCTGCTCGGCAGCGGGGTTCTGGAAGGATCGTACGAAATCGATCCCAAGGACTCCTGGCTGCTGGCCGCGCGGGAAAAGGGTCTGCCGATCTTTGTTCCCGGCTGGGAGGACTCGACACTGGCCAACATCTTCACGAGCCATGTGATCAGCGGTGACATCAGTCGTTACGGCGTCGTCAAAACCGGCGTGGAACTGATGGGCTTTCTGGTTCATTGGTATAAGGAGATCACCGCCAACTCGTCGCTCGGCTTTTTCCAAGTCGGCGGCGGCATTGCCGGAGACTTCCCGATCTGCGTCGTTCCGCTGATCGCCCAGGACCTCCAGGAAGAGTGCCGGCTCTGGGGCTATTTCGCCCAGATCAGTGACAGCACGACCTCGTATGGCTCGTACAGCGGGGCTGTGCCCAACGAAAAGATCACCTGGGGAAAACTCGATTCGTCGACCCCCAGCTTTATCATTGAATCGGATGCGACCATCGTCGCTCCGCTCATCTTCAACTACGTCTTAGGAAACTAACTCAGGCGACTGGGTTAGACGACAACAGACGACGTTCTAGGCAACTAGCGGTCACACAGGAAAATTTTTATTCGAAGAATGAAAAATCACACAACTTATGGCGCCCACTTAACACTACGAATTGCAAACATTGAACGACGGCACGCTCTCCAAGGCCCCCACGGGGTTTCGGACCTGCTCGTCGACCTTATCGACCGGATCGGCATGCGCATCCTGGCCGGCCCTCTCACGGCTGAAGAGACCGGAGACCCGGAACGCCGCGGCTGGTCCAGCGTAGCGATTCTTTACGAATCCCACTGCGCGATTCACACCTACCCGGAGCTCGGGGAAGCTTTCCTCGACGTCTTCTCCTGTAAAACATTTCCCATCGCCGCCATCACAACGCTGCTGACAGAGCGCTTTGGCGAATTCGCGATCGTCGAGCAAAGTCTCACCGACCGCGGCATTCATTGGGGACCGAACGTCGAGAAAGAGCTCGCATCTTGGGTGCTGACGCGCAGCGAGAAGTAGGGCGAGCGCCCGGCTACTCGTTCCTGCCGCCGTCGAATTTCCTGGGCCTCGCCCCGGAAGACAGCGCTTACGAGACCAGCCGGGCTCTGATCCTCCCAATCCCATACGACGCCACGACGAGTTATAAAGGCGGAGCTAAGGACGGCCCACGGGCCATTCTGGAAGCCTCCGCCCAGATCGAACTCTATGATGTGGAATTGGACGCCGAACCGGCGCTGGAGTGGGGCGTACACACGCTCCCCGCTCTCGCGCCGGATCTGCGCTCGGCTGAAGCGACAATCGAATCCATCGCGGCCGCCGTGATCGATCTGCCCTGCCGCGAAAAGCTCCTTTGCGTCCTCGGCGGCGAACACTCCATCAGTGTTGGCGTCGCGCGCGGCCTTTACTCCCACTTCGGCGAATTCGTGACCGTGCAGCTCGACGCCCACGCGGACCTGCGCGACGAATACCACGAAACGCCCTACAGCCACGCCTGCGCCGCCCGGCGCATCTTAGACCTCGGCGGCGAAGTCATCCAATTCGGCATCCGTTCCCTGGACCGCACCGAAGCCGACTTCCTCAAAGAGAACCCCGCCAAAGTCACCGCGCACCTCGCGTCCGTGATGCACCGCGACCGCTCCTACCTCACGGCCTTAATCGAGAAAATCAAAGGCAAACAAGTCTTCTTGACCATCGACCTCGACGCCTTCGACCCCAGCGTTATCCCCGCCACCGGCACCCCCGAACCCGGCGGCCTGCTCTGGTACGACGTCCTCGAAATCGTCCAAACCGTCGCCCGCGAAAGCACCGTCATCGCCTTCGACGTCGTCGAACTCGCCCCCATCCCCGGCCTCCACGCCCCCGATTTCACCGCCGCGAAGCTCGTCTACAAAGTGCTGACTGCAGTTTTGGGGAAAGAATAGGCAGTCAGTCCGCGACCGTCAGGCCGGAACTGCCGCTGTCTTCCCAGCCCCAGCCGCGCGCGACATATTCCCAGCCGAGAGCATCGCCTTCAATCACGTTTTTCAGACCTAACTTGTCCATCAGATAAAGGGCCTGGGCGCGGTGGTGCATGCTGTGCGTGAGGAGATGCGTAATCCCCGCGCCAAACGAGTGCCGATTGCCGCTTCCACCGACCCACATTTCATCCGCCCGCCCTTCGCGCTCCACCCGCGTCGCCAGTTCGGCCAATTCCTGAGAGACGAGCATGTGGCGCCTCAGCCATCCATCAATCGTATAGGTCTCCGCCAAAACTCGTTCGGGCCGCCCCATCATCCGGTCCATATGAATCTCCGCGCATTCGATCATATGGACAAACGTATCGCGCAGACTCCGGCCGCCAATGTCGAAGACCTGATCCAGCTTTTCGTCCGTCAATTCCCGGCATCGGAACAGCAATTGTCGGGTCGTCCAGGCGTCGTGTCCGAGCAGGCGGTCGAGAATGGTCATGAGAGGGTGTCCTTATGAGAGCGATTAATCAAAAGCGCCGCTGGATTTCTCCGGCGGCGCTTATTATCTTTTCTAATCTCGTATGATCTTATTCCAGGCCCGACTCCGCCCATTCGACGGCGCGGACGAGTGCGCGCATTTTGGCGAGGGTCTCGCGGTATTCGTATTCTGGAACGGAGTCGGCGACGACGCCGCCGGCGGCGGCGAGGTAGATGTTGTCGCCTTTGACGAGGGCGGTGCGGATCGTGATGGCCGTGTCCATGTCGCCGCTGTAGGAGAAGTAACCGATGCCGCCGCCGTAGTGGCCGCGCCGGGTCGGTTCTAATTCCTCGATGATCTCCATCGTGCGGACTTTGGGCGCGCCGGTCAGGGTGCCGGCGGGGAAGGAGGCGCGCAGGACGTCGAACTGATCCAGGTCGTCGCGCAGCGTTCCCGTCACTTCGGAGACGATGTGCATGACGTGCGAGTACTTCTCGATCACCATCAGCTCGTCTACCGAGACGGTGCCGTATTTGGCGACGCGGCCGATATCGTTGCGGCCCAGGTCCACCAGCATGATATGCTCGGCGCGCTCTTTTTCATCGGCCAGCAGGTCGGCGGCGATGGCGTCATCCTCGGCGGGCGTCGCGCCGCGCCCGTGGCGGGATCCGGCGATCGGCCGAATCGTCACGCGCCGGTTGATCTCGGAGACCAGCACCTCGGGGGACGCCCCCACGAGCTTGGTGTCGCCGAAGTCGAGATAGAACATATAGGGCGAGGGATTGATCGAGCGCAGAGCCCGATAAACATCGAACGGGTGGGCCGCGAGCTTCTTCGACATCCGCTGGCCGATCTGCGCCTGGAAGGTGTCGCCGGCGGCGATATACTCCTTGGCCTTCAGTACGGCGGCGAGATAGTTCTCTTCCGTGCGGTTCGGAACGAACTCCGCGCACTCCTCGGGACGGGGCGGAGCGGGCAGGGGAGTGGGACCCTTGAGCCGCGCCAGCAGCGCTTCGATTTTTGCGACGGCGCCGTCGTACGCCGCGCCGGGATCGTCGCCGCTCTCGACGCGCGCGTTGCAAAGCGCGAGCATCTTGTGCTTCACATGGTCGAACACCAAAAGCGCGTCCGTGAAGAGGAAGATGGTGTCGTCGAGACCAAGATCGTCCTTCGCCAGTTCGGGCAGCTTCTCAAAGAAGCGGACCGTGTCGTAGGCGATCATCCCCACGGCGCCGCCGACAAAGCGCGGCAGCTCCGGCGCCGGGACATAGGTGTAGCGGCTGAGCAATCCCTTGAGCACATGCAGGGGATCGCGCTCGCCGGCCTTCAAAGCGATCGTCTCCACACGATCGCCCTCGGTCACCGTCGCCGTATTGCCCTTGCTTCGGAAGACCATAAACGGGTCGCTGCCCAGGAACGAGTAGCGGGCCAGATGCTCGCCTCCCGCCACGCTTTCCAGCAGAAAGCTATTGGGCCGGTCGCCGGCGATCTTGCGGAACGCCGAAACGGGAGTCTCCAGGTCCGCCAGCACTTCGCGCCAGACCGGGATCAGGTTGCCGCGCTGGGACTTTTCGATAAATTCGTCACGTGTTGGATACAGCATTGTCGCCATAGTATACCTGAGAGCCTTCCGCCTTGTTAGGGATGTACGTCACGCAAAAGGGGCCGGGAGATTTCCATTCGTGGAAACGTCCCGGCCCCTTCTCATTTCACTGGCTGCGCGCGGCGGTCTATGCGGCGTGCGAAGGCGTTGGACGTTTCCCGGAAGTTTGGGACCGCCACCACCAATTCGCGCTGCGCTGCTGACCGCTCGCCATCATACGCCAAGTATACCAAAGACGGACGATGGTGTCAACAAGTCGCGCTGGACCTCGTGTTATCGCGCCATCTCCAGGATCCGCACGTTTTTGCTCAGGCCGCCGAGGTGGGCGGCGATTGCGGGAAGCGCGTCGGCGATGAGTTCGGAACGCACGAATTGCGAGCCGTGTCCGTAATAGCAGGCTCCGGCGCTGTCCATCTTGATAATGTGCCGAATATCGGCCTGAACGGCGAAATCGACGCCGCCGAGGGGGAATTTTACGATCAAGCGCGTGCCTAAATAAAACGGCGTCGGGGCCACGATCAGGATCCCCGTCAGACTCATGTTTTCGATAAACACGCTTCGGGCGATCATCGGATGCTCGTGGGCGTCCTCCGCATCCAAATCCAGGCACTCCGGCCATGCGAGCGCGGGTATCGTCACTTGAAAACGGCGAAAGCGACGCCGGCTGCCGTCGCTTTCCTTCAATCCCTCTGGCAATATCATGCTCATATCGTCATTATTGGCGAATAAGCATCATGTTCTGTTACCGGGATTGTCGCGATCCAATACCAGGATTATCGCGCTTTGTCTTTTTGCTGTTTTGCCGTTGCCCCGGCTTTGCTGAGCATATCGAGGTAGGCCGCGATGGAGGGGAGCGCTTCGGCGATTGTCTGGCACCGCACGAACTGTGCGCCGTAGCCGAAGTACTGCTCACCCGCCACTTCGGTTTCCGTGATGCGCCGGATATCGACCTGGAGCGCGAAATGCCGGTCTCCAAGGGAGAATTTCACGACCAGGCGCGTCCCCTGATAGAACGTCGTCGTGGATACGATCAGAAGTCCCGTCAGGCTCAAGTTTTCGATGAAGACGCTTTTGGCGATGGCCGGGTGCTCCTGGGCTTTTTCCGGCTGCAAGCCCGCCGATTCCGGCCACGCCAGCGCGGGGACGGCCACTTTAAAACGCCGAAAGCGGCGCTTCCCCGTGTCGCTTTCTCTCAATCCGGCAGGCAGTAGCGTGTTCATAGTGAGATTATCGGCGGCAGGGCATACTGTCCAGAGTCCGGGTTTTGCTGGTCGCTCGGGGTCCGCCCGCCGGCGCGCCAGAGGCGAGACGTTAAGCCTAGCTGTACTTCACATCGTCGAGGTAAAAGGTGACGGGGGCGCCGTCCGCGCCCAGCGTCCAGGCGAAGCCGGTCACGATGTGCTTGAGGTCCTGCCCCTTGAGATCGATTGTGTACTGCTTCCATTCCTTGGTCAGCGTCACCTTATCCAGTTTGCCGGACCCGGAATCGGAACTCGTCTTATCCTTGCCGATCAGACCAAAGAGAAATGTGACGACCTCGCCGCCTTTGGCGCCGCGCGCCCAGAATGTGAGACGCTTGGCGGCGGTCAGGTTCCACCCGCCCTGCGCGTCGCCCCAGTTGTTGACCGGGTTCTGCCATACCACGCCGCCCCAATTATCGCTGGCGGTGTAAGTGACTTTCAGGCATGTCTTACCCGCATGGGGATTGTCCTTGCAGGCGTCATCCATCTTGATCGCGCCGGTATTGCCCATATATCCCGATGGGATATATGGAAAATCCGCGCCCGCTTCGGCGTAAATGACCAGAGGCAGGGCGGCTTTCGGGGCGGCGTCCTCCGCCGCCATGGCGGCCCCGCCGGCGAGCAGAGAAAAGCCGAGCACGGCCGGCAAAACGGTCCACTTCATGATGTTTCTCCTTGGGTGCGCAAGATTGTCATTGTCGCGAAAATACGCGGCAACGCTCTCGGTTGGTAATCCGCGTATTCGTATGTGCAAAATGATTGTATCATAGGGCTTGAGCTGTGTCAAGAAGAAATTTTGATTTTCATATTATGCTGTGCGAACGCCGCTCCGCACTGTTCTGTCACAATACGAGCGAAGGATTCCTATGTCAAAAAGTGCTATACAATTGCCAATTAGTGCATTGACTGTCGCATTCTCCCATGATATACTGCAACTGTCCGAAACACAAAATTCCATCGGCTCGCTCCCCGGCGGAAACACTGATTATTGTCGCCTACTCTGGAGGGAGATTCATGAAATCCAAAAATCGTCGGTCTAATTCGTATGGATTTACTTTGATTGAACTGCTAGTTGTCATTGCAATTATTGCTATTCTTGCGGCGATACTGTTTCCGGTTTTCGCCAAGGCGCGTGAGAAGGCGCGGCAGATCAGCTGCCTGTCCAACATGAAGCAGCTTGGGCTCGGCTTTATGCAGTATATCCAAGACAACGACGAGACGTGGCCTGGAGTCAACAGCGGCGCTGTCAACTACCAAGGCGGGTGGGCCTCGCAGATCTATCCCTACGTCAAGTCGACTAACGTTTACAAATGTCCCGATGAAAGCGGCATTGTCGCCGGTATTCCATACACCATTGCCTACGTCATGAATTACGAGATTTATTTCGACGATGGGCTCTCGTACAAGGACAACGCAAATGGATTGAACCTGTCGCAAATGGTGACCCCTGCCTCCACGCTTGTGCTATACGAAGGACAGAATGGGGCTGCCTACACTCTGGACAACAAGGACCCGTCCATCGCGCCGGTTACGCCCGCGAACGCGGCGGGATGGGCCAACGGCAATTCCATCGAAATCAGCGATCGTCATGACAGCACTCCAACCAGAATGTCCAACTTCACGTTCGCCGACGGGCACTCAAAGTTCATCAAGCGAGCCGCCGTTTCTTTCTTCCCAGGAGTTTCTCCCGACAACTTGGGCAGCTATTCGATCACCTTTGCCTACAAATAGTCGCGCTGCTTCGCCGTCATGAGAAAAATGAAGTTACACGAGCCATCCCAAATTTTGGGATGGCTCGTGCTTTTTCGGTCATAATGCAGACAGCATCTATGAGGGCGAGCGGAGGCTGAAGCGTTGCGAGCACGGATTGCGCCGAAGATTAAGTTACAGAAGCATATTGCGGACAGGCTGCTGCTCGCCGTGGACCTTGCCGGCACGTTCGTCTTCGCCGTCGGCGGCGCGATGGCGGGCATCCGGAGCCACCTGGATGTCTTTGGCGTGATGGTCGTCTCATTCGCCTCGGCGGCGGGCGGCGGCATCATTCGCGATCTGCTGATCGGCGCGGTCCCGCCGGCGTCGATCCGCGACCGCCGCTACGCTCTCGCCGCCTTCGCGGGCGGCGCCGTTGTGTTTTTTCTGCATCGTTACGTGGGGGAGATCCCTTATCCGATGATGATCGGTTTTGATGCGGCGGGATTGGCGCTGGTGGCCGTTTCGGGCGCGGCGAAGGCGCTGGATCATAAGATCGACCCGTTCATGTCGGTCCTGCTCGGCGCGATCTCCGGATCGGGCGGCGGCACGATCCGGGATGTCCTTCTCACCCATGTCCCGGCCATCCTGCGCGTGGACGTCTACGCCGTCGCCGCGCTCGCGGGCGCCGGCGTGATGGTCGCCGGAATCCAGCGCGGCCTGCCCCGCAACGTAATGATGGGCGTCGGCTTCGCCGTTTGCTTTCTCCTGCGCGTGGTCAGTGTCTGGCGGCACTGGAACCTGCCCACGGTAAGCGGGCCGTAATGCGCCGGGAGGCTTCGTGTCAAACCCAAAGGCCCGCCAGAAGAAACAAAGATCGGATCTTTATCATCCTCCCTCGGAACGGCGATAACGGATTGTCGGTCGCGGCCTCGGGGCCGCGCCGCAATCTGCGATAGGGGTGTTTTATGTATAGATCCACCAGTCTCCGAGTTGTTCAGACGCCTTCGGAAGGCGTCGCGTCTCCAATGATCGGCCGGGCGCGCCGCGCCTGGTCAAGACGTTCGACAGGAGAATCCCTTGAAGCCAAGACCCGAACGCGGAGCGAAGCGTCGCTCCGTGACCCCGCAGTGGTTCCAGTGTGTCCATTGCGGCCAGCCGGTCGTTCCCGACGCCTGCGGTACGGAGCACCGTAACCATTGTTCCCGATGCTTATGGAGCAAGCATGTCGACGACGCTCCCGGTGACCGCGCGGCGGACTGCGGCGGCGCGATGGAGCCCGTCGCCGTGTGGGTGCGCAAGGGCGGGGAGTGGGCGATCATCCATCGCTGCGTCCGCTGCGGCGCCATGCACTCCAACCGCATTGCCGGCGACGACAGCGAGCTTGTTCTGATCTCGCTCGCCGTGCGGCCCCTCAGCCAGCCGCCGTTTCCATTGGAGCGGCTGGCCGGGCAGGAATGATTGTCAAAAAAAACGCCTCTCGGCATATGCGCCGAGAGGCGTTTTTTTTGCCGCCGTTGCGGCATTCGCCGCCATTCGAGAAGGATTGTTTATCTCGCAAAGCGAACTTCCTGTAAATGTCCGATTAATTGAACAAAGGTATTTCTCGCATGAACGCCCTCTTTCACGCGCCATTCTTCGATATCTCCATGAAGGCTTTTTTCGTCGCTCTCTGTGTCGGCCTGCCGTCCGCGCTTGTCGCGGCGCCGGCGGACGCCGCGCCGATCGTGATCGACATCGGCGCCTTGAATATCCCGGCGGGCGGGGACGCCACGCCCTATGTGAATAAGATCCTGATGAACGCCGATCGCGGCAAGTCTTATAAGATTGTTTTCCCACAGCGCACGTATGACTTTTATCCGGACAAGGCGTTCGAGAAGTTCGCCTTTATCTCCAACAACAATAGCGGCCTGCGCCGCACGGCGTTCCCGATCATCGGCCTGAAGAATATCCAGATCGAGGGAAACGGATCGCTGTTCTTATTCCATGGCAAGATGATCCCCTTTCTCATCGAGGATTCGACCAACGTCTCGCTGACGAACTTTCAGATCGACTGGGCGGACCCGCTGCACTTTGAGGCGACGGTGATCGCGAGCGATCCGGAGCGCCATACGTTCGATGTCAAAGTGCTCGATGAGGTCAAGTACTCCATTCGCAATCACACGCTCACATATCACGGGTACGAATGGGATCAGGCGCTCCAGTACAGCTACTTCTTCGACTCCCAAACGAAGCGCCCTTTGTACGATATCGGCCGCTACGCCGTGGACCGGGACGCCCAAGTTGAGGAGCTGTCGCCGGGCGTGCTGCGCGTGTCCGGCGCCGGAAACCGGGCGCTTCCCGTGGGAGCCGTCTGGATCGATTACACCGGGCGGGATGTTCCTGGGATCCGCGTACTGCGCTGCGCCGATGTGACTATCGAGGACGTGACGCTGCGGCACGCGCTGGGGATGGGGCTGATCGCCGAGCGCACCAAAAATATCACGCTCAACCGATACAATGTGACGCTGCCGCCGGGTTCAAAGCGGCTGGTGACGCTGACGGCCGACGCGACGCACTTCGTCAACTGCAAAGGGAAGCTGGAGATTGAGAACGGCGTGTTTGAGAACATGCTGGACGACGCCGCGAATATCCACGGCATTTATGAAGAGGTGGTGGATTACCTTGGCGATCGTGTCATTGGCGTTCGTCTCAAGCACATCGAGCAAAACGGATTCACATTCGCGGAGCCGGGAGACCGGATCGGCTTTATCGACAGTCAGACGATGATGCCGGTGATGAGCGCCAGAGTCGTCCATATTACTCCGGTCAATTCAAAGTACACGCTGATCGAATTTGACAAGAAAATCAAAGGCAATCTGCCGGCGAAGGCGGCTGTGGAGAACTTAACCTGGAGTGTGGACAGCGCGACGATCAAAAACTGCACGGTGCGTCAAAACCGAGCCCGCGCGATCTTGATCCAGACAACCGGCAAGGTCGTTGTCGAAAACTGCTACTTCAGTCCAACCATGGATGGGATCATCATCGGCGGGGAATCCGATTACTGGTTCGAATCCGGCCCCGTGAACGATGTGGTGATCCGCCATAACGTCTTCGAGGACTTCGGGACCGAGGGCGTCTCCTACGCGCTCAATATCGACCCGTCGATCAAAGACGAGAACTTGAGCGCCGGCTTCTTTCACAAAAACGTCGTCTTTGAGAACAACACCATCAAGACGTTCGACACGCCGATCGTCCACGCGAAATCCATCGACGGCCTGACGATCCAGGGCAATGTCGTGACGAAGACAAACACGCATCCGGGCTTCTCCCAGGACGCCGCGCAGTACCGTGTGCGATCTTCGCAAAACGTCATAATCGCCGGAAACCGCAACACCGACGGCTCCGAGCCGACGGTGAAGTAGGGACGGGGCCTGATGAGCCCCTATGGCAGTTCGCTGAGCATCCAGTAGTGGTTCAGGGCGGCCATGGTCTCGATGAAGCTGGTCAGCGTGACGGGCTTGAGGATATAGCCGGCGACATTCAGCTCGTAGGCGGCGACTTTGTCGCGGTCTTCGTCGGAGGTGGTCAGAACGACGACGGGGATCTTTTGCAGCTTGGCGTCGCCGCGCAATTCGCGCAGAAACTCGATACCGTTCATCTTCGGCATGTTGAGGTCCAGAAGGATCAGGCGGCGGTCCTCGGGAATCGCCGGCGGGGCGCCGTTGACGCCGCGCAGCATGTCGAGCGCCTCCAGGCCGTTGCCGGCGATATAAAGGGGGTTGACGACGTTGTTGCGCTTGAACGAGCGCTGGACGTTCATGACGTCCACTTCGTCATCCTCCACAAGCAGGATGTTCAGAATCTTATTCGACATTCGCGTGCGTATCTTTCCGTGATGACTTTGGCCAGGTGAACCGAAACGTCGTCCCGCCGCTCGGCGGGGACTCGACTATGACCTGGCCGCCTTGCTCCTCGACAATCTTTTTCACCAGCGACAGCCCGATGCCGGTGTTTTCCATCTTATCGCGCGCCAGCAGCGTCTGGAAGATCGTGAAGATCTTCTGATGATACTGCGGTTCGATCCCCGGGCCGTCGTCCGCGACGGAGAACTGGTAAAAGCTCCCCAGGTCTTCCGAGGCGATCGTGATCTGTCCATCCTGGCGATGATGATGTTTTACCCCATTGCCGATCAAATTCAAAAATACTTGCTGTAACCGCAGGCGCTCGGCGACGATTGCCGGCATGCCGGGGCCAATCACAAAATGAAAGGTCTTCGGCGCGGCGAGCAGGTCGATCGTTTCCTGAATGAGCGCGCCAACATCCACGCGCTCCGGCGGGACGAGGACCCGCCCCACGCGGGCGTATTGCAGCAGGCCGTCGATCAGGCCCTCCATGCGGCTGACGCGGCCGCTGAGACGTTTGAGCTGACCCGCGATCTCCGGCGTGAGCTGCGCGCCCAGGTCTTCATGGATCCAATTGGCGATGGTGGCGATCCCGCGCAGCGGCGCTTTCAAATCGTGGGAGGCGACATAGGCGAACTGGTCGAGCTCCGCGTTGCGCCGTTCAAGCTCCGCGTTCTTCGCCTCCAGATTGCGCCGCTGCTCGTCGAGGATTGTCAGCATGCTGGTGCGGTCCATGGCGTTGCGCACGGCGCGCGCGACTTCCTCGGGGCCGGCTTGCCCCTTGATCAGATAGTCCTGCGCGCCGAGCTTCATTGCTTGCAGGGCGACGCTCTGGCTGGCGACGCCGGTGAGCAGGACGATTGGGAAGACGCCGAACGGCGACGCCTCGCGCAGCGCCTCCAGCACCTCCACGCCGTTCATATCCGGCATTTGATAGTCCAGCAGAACGCAGTCCGGCCGATGATCGAAATAGCGCTGAAGGCCCTCTTCGCCCGTCTCGGCTTCCACGAACGTATTGGCGTAATCCGTCTCCGCCTGAAGGCAGCGCCGGAAAACCGCGCGGTCTTCGGGAGTGTCGTCGATGATCAGGATTTCGCGCGGCATGCGGGATGTCATAGTGCGCGCTCGGCGCGGATGTTGCGCCGGGCTTCTCCGTTCTAACGCGGCTGAGCCAGCGTGAAGTAAAACGTCGTTCCAGCGCCGGGGGCGCTGTCGATCCAGATCGCGCCGTCGTGGCGCTCGACGATGCGTTTGACGATCGTCAGGCCCGCGCCGCTGCCGCCGCCGTACTTATCGCGTCCATGCAGTCGCCGGAAGATCTGGAACACATCGCCCCAGCGCCGCTCCGGAATCCCAATGCCGTTGTCCCGGACCCAGAGGACGAGAGGCGCGGCCTCGCCGTCCTCCTCGCCGGGCGGGCGTATGGAGCCGTCATCCGCATACCCCAGCTCAATCCATCCGCCGTCCTCATCCCGGTACTTCAGCGCATTGCCGATCAAGTTCTGGTAGACGTGGGCGATGCGCACGTGGTCGGCGAGAAGGGTGGGCAGCGGGCGTGGAATACGCAGCTCCACGCCGCGCTGCTCCATCTGCGCGTGAAGGATCCGCGCCGTATCTTCCACGACTTTATTCAGATCCACCGGCTCGAACTCCAGATCGACGCGGCCGACGCGAGAATACTCCAGAAGCGAATCGATCAATGTCTCCATGCGGATCGTGAGGCCGGAGAGCGTCGCGAGCTGTTCGCGTCCTTCGCCCACCAGCGCTTCCGCCTGGTCCTCGGCCAGAATGCTCGCGTAGTTGCGGACGCCGCGCAGCGGCTCCTTCAGATCGTGCGAGACGATGTACGCAAAGGCGTCCAGCTCCGCGTTGCTGGACTGCAATTCGCGGTTGAGGCGGCTGACATCGCCGAAGGCGCGGCGCAGGGCGGCGCTGAGCAGCGCGGCTCGCAGCTCGGCCGCCGCGGTCAGGTCGGCGGCGCGCCAGGCCAGCGATCGTCCCCGCACCGACTGTTTCCACAGCTCAAACGACTTGCGCGGATGCAGAACCATCGAGTCGCCCTCGGGATCGACGGGCTTATGCGGATCGCCGGCCCAGTCGACCGTCCGGATCACCTCGGGGCGGAACCATACAAAGCAGTCGCCTCGGTCACGGTCGATAAAGAGGGCGAGCATCCCGCTCGCGGTCTCGGGAGCGATCTCCAGCGCGGGGATGGAGGCCGCCAGAGAATCCGTGGCGTAACTCTCCTCCTCCGGGCGCGTCTTCAGCCACTCCACGATGGCCGGGAGATCGGCAGGCGCCGGCGCCTGACCGATGCGCGCGATCTCTCCGCCGATGCAGACCGCCGCGCCCGTCGCGTCGAAGAGGCCGAGCAGATCGCTTTCCAGCGACTGCGGGAAGCGATCGCTCGCGTTCCAGTCGCGCAGGCCGTCTTGAAGGCGCAGACGGATATCGCGCAGGCGCGCGACATAGCGCTGCTCTTCAACATCCTCACTGGCCGCGATCTGGATGGAGAGGATCTGTCCCAGAAACTCGCAGGCGGCGCGTGTCTCATACGACACAAAGCGCGCGGTCTCATGGTGACACGCGATCAGCCCCCAGAGCTTGTCGCCGCGCATGATGGAGACGGACATCGACGCGCCGACGCCCATATTCTTGAGATACTGGATATGAATGGGCGAGACGCTGCGCAGCACCGAATGGCTCAGGTCCAATGGCTCGCCGCTGTCCGGGGCCGCCAGCAGGTCCGCCGGCGTGTAAGAAACATCCGAGGCGATCCGCAGCCAGTTGCGCGTGTAGAGCGCGCGCGCCTGACTGGGGATGTCCGACGCGGGGTAACGCAGCCCGAAGAACGGCGCCATGTCCGCGCGCTTCGATTCGGCGATTACCGTGCCGTTCCACTCCTCATCGAACCGGTACCCCATCACCCGATCAAAGCCCGTGATGCGGCGGACCTCCTCGGCGGCGAACTGGCAAAGAGCGTCCACTCCGGATGTTTTTTGGAGGCGGGTAAGCGAGTCCCGGACGGCGTGATAGAAGCCCAGAAACTCCACTCCGCGTCCGCCCACCGACGGCTCCAGCTCCATAATGAGCGCCTGATCCGTTCGGTGTACGATGCCGTCAAAACTGGACGCGCCGTTCGGCGTGTTCAGCGTGAGCTTGACCGGGTTCATACGGCTCGGGTCGAGGCCGCCCAAACAGGTGCGCAGGTGCAGGATCCCGCGCGCGCCCAGCAGCGCCGATCCGTCCGCGCCGAGCAGTGATGCGGCGGGAATTCCAAACAGCGCCTCGGTGTTGTCGCTGATGTGGGTCAGTCGAAGCTGCGGGACGGCGAAGGCGAGCAGCGCGCCGTGCGGCTGGACGCGGCCCGGGATATGAATCGGTTCGCGATCGCAGTTTGTCAGGTCGATCGCCGCTCCGGTCGTGGAAGCTTCAGGCATCAAATTCCTCGTGTGGGGATTCGTCACAGAGCCACGTTTCGAGCGTGCGGAAGACGCCTTGCGCCACCCGCGTCATGGCTTCCTGTTCGGTGGGAGAGAGAAGCGCCCCGTCGATCGCCGCGCACAGCGCGCGCCAATGGGAGCCCGTCCGCGCGCCGTATCCCTCGAAGAACGCCGTCGGCGGCGCTTCGCTCCCATACATTTCGTGAATTCGGCGGCGGATGATCTGTCCGCCGAGCGTCGATCCTTCCGTGACATAGAGGCAGCCCAGGATCTCGGCGCGAGTTTCGGGGCGCGGAGCGCCGGGGCAGCGCGCGAGCCGCTCGCATTGGCGCGCCGGGACGCCCATCGCGGCCAAGTCGTCGATCAGGCGAGGAAGGCGGACGCGCGATTCCCAGTGCAGCGAGTCGGGGAGCAGTGAGGCGCTCCGTTTCAAGGCCGCTTCATAAGGCGCATAAAAGCCATGGAAGCGCTCCAGAAGCCGGCGATAAGAGCGCGCCGTGGCGCATCGCGCGTGGATATCGAGCCTGTCTTCCAGGCGCTGGTGGTCTTGTCGAGTTTCGCGGCGCAGAAGTTCGATGGACATATGGCGTTCCCAGCGGGGCGCATGAGCGCCAATAGAAATTATGTACCACAAATTGGCGCCGTGAGTCGCGCGTTTGTAAAATATCGTCGCGATTGCCAGGAAGATATGAAGCCTGTTTGCCGATAACTAAGAATGCAGGGGAATGTATCCGTTCGTGCGTCGCCGCCGGACGAGACCTAAGAAATGGGTGAGTGATAGTCGTGGATATTGCGATGATCAAGGATCAGGCCTGGGAAACGGCGCGTTTGGAAGAGCTTCATGCGTACGAGATTCTCGACAGCGAAGAAGAGGCGATCTATAGCGATTTGGCGAAGCTCGCCTCGCACATCTGCGGAGTCCCGATTGCGCTGATCACGTTCGTGGATGAGGGGCGCCAGTGGTTCAAGGCGAAGGTCGGGCTGGAGATTTCGGAGACGCCGCTCAGCATGGCCTTCTGCGCGCATGCGATCCTTCAAGATGACGTGCTGGTGGTTTCGGACACTACGCAGGACTTACGGTTTGCCGATAATCCATTTGTCACCGGCGATTCGCATATTCGTTTTTACGCCGGCGCGCCGCTCATCACTCCGTCGGGGTACGCCCTCGGGACCATCTGCGCCGTCGATACGGTCGTTCGCACGCTGGAGCCCGAACAAATTGAGGCGCTTGCGGCGCTGAGCCGGCAGGTGGTGAATCTGCTGGAGACGCGCCGCAAGCTGCGGCTGAGCGATGAAGCGCTGACGATGCGGGACGCCTCGGCGGCCGCGCTGCGCACGGGGCAGGGGCGCTCGCACGCGATTTTGAAATCGGCGCTGGACTGCATCATCTCTATCGACTCCTTCGGCAACATTCTTGAGTTCAATCCCGCCGCCGAGGAGACGTTCGGCTACACCGCTGAAGAGGCGATGGGCCGGGAGCTGGCGGCATTGATTGTCCCCGAGCGGTTCCGCGACGCGCATCGGCAGGGTTTGTCGCGCTGTTTGGAAACGGGGACTGGATCGCTGCTGGGGAGCCGCGTGGAGGTTGTCGCCCAGCGAAAAGACGGCGCCGAGCTTTCCGTCGAGCTCGCGCTGGTGGCGTTCGACAACGCCGGCAAAACCGAGTTCACGGCCTATCTTCGCGATATCACGGAACGTGTCGCGACGCTGGAGGCGCTCCAGGCGAGCGAGCGGCAGTTCCGCGCCGTTTTCGACAGCGCGCTGGACGCCATTTTGGTCTCCAGCAACGGCGAATTTGTCTACGCCAACTCCTCGCTTTTGAACTTGTTCGGTTTCCTCTCCGAGGAGGAGCTGGCCAAGGTTCCCATGTGGACGCTGGTCGCTCCCGAGGACCGGGAGATGGTGGCGACGCGCGGGATGCTGCGCGCGCAGGGACATGATGTCCTGGCGTCCTATGAAGTGCGCTGCGTACGCGCCGACGGCAGCATGATCGATGTGGAGCTTTACGCGTCGGCGTACACCTATCAAGGCCGGAACTATTCGGTCGTGAGCCTGCGCGACATTACCGACCGCAAGCGCATGGAGGAGGCGATCTCCGAGAGTGAGGAGCGTTACCGGCTGCTCGCGGAGTTCGGCTCGGATATTATCACGGTCATCGCGTTCGACGGCACCGTCCTTTATGAAAGCCCGTCGCTGACGCGCGTCCTCGGGTATGAGCCTTCGGAGTTCGTGGGCAGCGCCAGCGCGCGCGTCATCCATCCGGAGGATCTCGAACTGGTCAACATGGCGTTTCACGACGCCATGTGGAAGGGCGGGTTCGCCGAACCCGTCACCTATCGGATCCGCCACAAGAATGGCTCCTGGCGCTATCTGGAGATGACGGGCAATACGCTCACCGGACATCCGACCATGGAAGGCATGATCGTTCATTCCCGCGATGTCACCGACCGGCGCCTGGCCCAGATCGAGCTGGAAAGCGCGCATGAGTATCTGGAAGCGCGGGTCGAGGAGCGCACGGCCGCCGTGGAGGAGGCGAACGCCAGCCTTCAGGCGGAAATCGCGGAGCGCATGGAGATCGAGAGGACGCTGCGCGCGACGGAGGAGAAGTTCCGAGGGATTTTTGAGAACGCCAGCGAGGGCATCTTCCAAACCACGCCCGAAGGAAAGTACATCAGCGCCAATCCGGCGCTCGCGCGCATCTACGGCTACTCCACACCCGCCGATCTGGTCGCGGGCCTTACGGACATCGCGGATAAGCTTTATGTTTCTCCGGGGCGCCGCCAGGAGTTCGTGGCGCGAATTTCGGACGACGGATCCGTTTCAAATTTCGAGTCCCAGGTGCTGCGCGCGGACGGCGAAGTGGTTTGGATCTCGGAAAACGCGCGCGTGGTTCGCGGCGACGAAGGCGAGATCCTTTACTATGAAGGAACCGTTGAGGACATCACGCAGCGCAAAGTGCTGGAGGTGGAGCGCGAAAGCATGCTTCGTGAAGCGATCGAGCGCGCCGATCACGATCCGCTGACGGGCTTGCTCAATCATCGCGCCTTCCACAAGCGCTGGAACGAGGAAGCGGACCGCGCCCAGCGCGACGGCTCGCCTCTGGGCGTCGCGATCCTCGACCTGGACAACTTCTCGTTTTTCAATGATGCGTACGGCCACGCCGTCGGCGACGATGTCCTGCGCCGCGTCGCCCAGACCCTGGTGGCGTGCTGCCGTGGCTACGATATCCTGGGACGGTACGGCGGCGATGAGTTTATTATGATCCTGCCCGGGATGGACGCCGATGAGATGGTGATCCTGGAAGAGCGCCTGAACGACGGGCTTTCCCGCACCGGCTTCCGTCCGCCGGGCTCGGACAATTTGATTCCGCTGACGGTTTCGATCGGCGCCGCGGTCTTCCCCGACGACGGCGGCAGCCGGACCGACGTGCTGGCCTGCGCCGCCGAGCGGCTGGGGCGCGCGAAATCCGGCGGCGGCGGCGGCGCTTCGGACACGGTGCGCGCCGCGCTGAACCGCACGGTGGAAGGCTTCCCGATGCTGAACGCGCTCGTGAGCGCCGTGGACAACAAAGACCGCTACACAAGGCGCCATTCCGAGGATGTGCTGGTCTACTGTCTGGAGATCGCCGAGGAAATGGGGATGGACGACGCCGCGAAGCAGAGGATCGAGATCGCCGCGCTGCTGCACGATGTCGGCAAGATCGGTGTCCCCGACGATATCCTGCGCAAGCCCGGGAAGCTGACCGACGAGGAGTTTGAAGCGGTCAAGCAGCATCCGACGATCGGCGCCGTGATCGTCGGCGCCGTGCCGGGCCTGTCGGATACGCTGGACGCCGTGCGCCATCACCATGAACGCTGGGATGGGCGAGGCTATCCGGCGGCGCTGCGCGGCCTGGAGATACCGCTCATCGCCCGCGTGATGGCGGTCGCCGACGCCTTCAGCGCCATGACCACCAACCGGCCGTATCGCAAAGGCATGCCCGAGGAAAAAGCGCTCGCGATTCTTGCGGACGGCGCCGGAACGCAGTGGGATCCCGCCTGCGTCCAGGCGTTCCTGGCGGCGCATCCGCCCGCGCCGATGGTCTCCGACGAGGGCGAAGCCCGTCTGGCGGAAGAGCCGCCGGCGGATAATTAGGATTGTTACGCTCCAAAGAAGAAAGGCGCCAGGACCCCCTGGCGCCTTTCTTGTTACTTCCGGCGCTCCCGCCTCGTCCTCTCCAGTTTCCCCGTATTCCCGCCGATAATGGATCTATCCGAAACACCGTTTTGTGAGCACATGTCGATGTGCGAGGATCTGTTCTTGGCTACTACAATCGAAACTAAATTGAAACAAGAGCGCCTGCTGCGCATCATTGAGGACGAGCTGCAGGACTTGCCTCCGCTGCCCGCCGTGGTTGTGCGCGTGATGCAGACGATCAACGACCCGACGACGTCGGCGTCCGACCTGAACCGCTTGATTTCCAGCGACCAGGCGATCGCGAGCAAAGTTCTGCGTCTCGTCAACTCGTCCTACTATGGGTTCCCTCGCCGGATCACCACGATTACGCATGCGGTGGTCATCCTTGGCTTCAACACCGTGCGCAATCTGGTGACGTCGCTGGGCGTGTTCAACAGTTTTGATGGCGATGGAACGCCGACCGCCCTGGACCGAAACGCCTTCTGGGCGCATTCGATCGGGACCGCGGTCGCGGCGAGCGTGATCGCCAAGCGCAAGGCGATCCCCACAAAGCTCGCCGAGGAAGTGTTTGTCGGCGGCCTGCTGCACGATATCGGCAAGCTTTTCCTGGACCAGTATTTCCCCGACCAGTATGCGATCTCCATTAAGCTGGCCCGCGCGGCGAAGATCTCCATCTGGGATTCCGAAAAGACGGCGCTGGGGGTGGGGCACGCTCTCGTCGGCAAGCGCATCGCGGAGAAGTGGAACCTGCCGCCTTCGCTGACGTCCATGGTGACCCTGCACCATCAGCCGGCGTTCGCCAAGGATCACTTTGAAATCACGGCGATCGTTCACGCCGCCGACAGGATCGCGCACAAGCTGAAGCTGGGATTTGCCGGCGACGACTTGGTGCCGACGCTCGCTCCGGAAGTCCAGCAGTGGCTCGCGCTGCCGCCGGCGACCTGGGAGAGCATCGAGGCGGAAACGATGCAGAAGTTTGAAGATGCGAAAGAGTTTATGAAGATGGCTACGGGGGCCTGACGCTATCCCGCGAAATCAATTCGAAACCAAAAGTTGGAACATGCGATATGGCGACAACAATAGAAACGAAACTTAAGCAGGAAGCCCTGCTGGCGGTCATCGCCAATGAGCTCCAGGACCTGCCGCCGCTCCCGGCCGTGATTGTGCGCGTGATGCAGACCATCAACGATCCGCGAACTTCCGCGCAGGACTTGAACCGGCTGATCTCGGCAGATCAGGCAATCACATCCAAGATCCTGCGGCTGGTGAACTCCTCCTACTACGGCTTCCCGCGCAAGGTCTCCACGGTGACCGACGCCGTCGTCATTCTTGGGTTCAACACGGTCCGCGACCTGACGACTTCCATCGGCGCGTTCAACGCCTTCCGCGCCCGGCGCGGCTCCACGGCGCTGGACCGCGAGATGTTCTGGGCGCACTCCATTGCGGTCGGCGTGGCGGCGGGAGTGATCGGCCGTCAGAAAAAGCTTTCGTCCAAAGCGCAGGAAGAGCTGTTTGTCGGCGGTCTGATGCACGATATCGGCAAGCTGTTCCTGGACCAGTTCTTCCCGGATCAGTACGCGATTGTCCTGAAACTCGCCTTGGCCGCGAACATCTCGATCTGGGAGTCCGAAAAGAAGGCGCTCGGCGTAGGCCATGCGCTCGTCAGCAAGCGAATCGCCGAGAAGTGGAACCTGCCGCCGACACTGACGGCCATGATCGCGCTGCATCACCAGCCGACCTCCGCCGGAGAGCACGTGCAGATCGCCGCCGTCATTCACGCCGCCGACATCGTCGCGCGCCGCCTCGCCCTGGGTAACGGCGGCGACCGCATGATCCCGACGATGGCGCCCGAAGTGGAGAAGTGGCTTGGCTTTGGACCGCAAGCCTGGGAAGCGATCGACGGCGAAACAAAGCGCAAATTCCAGGACTGCCAGGAATTCCTCAAGATGGCGGCCGGTTAACGGCCGCCGCTTGCCCGGTCGATTTACCGGAAAATCACAAAATCGCGCAAGTCTTCTTTATTCTTCATGTGATCTTCATGTTCCCTTGGTACAATAAATAGATCCTGCACCGGACAGCCCGATGCGGACAATCTCTCTTAAAACGCCCAAGGATTCCTTCATGAAAGTCAACAAAACTCACGTCCGTCACACCGTTTCAGGTTTCACGTTGATTGAACTTCTCGTTGTAATCGCCATCATTGCGATTCTTGCCGCCATTCTTTTCCCCGTCTTCGCCAAAGCCCGCGAAAAAGCCCGCCAGATCAGCTGCTCCAGCAACCTGCGCCAGATCGGTTTGGGATTTACGCAGTACGTGCAGGACAACGACGAACTGTATCCTGCGGTTAACGGCGCGAGTAATAATATCAATGCCGGCGCATTGCAATATTGGCCTTATGCAATTTATCCCTACATCAAGAGCACTGGTGTGTATCGTTGTCCAGACGACACTCAGCCAAACGCTAATAGTTATGTCGCTAATAACTACTCGTCGCTTCAGTCGCTGGCGGCTATTCCCGCTCCATCAGTAACAATATTGGCGGCGGATGGGAGCAGCAGTGGAACCGATGCCAACAAGGCGCCAACAAATACGGCGACAGGGAATGGATTAAACGCGGATTATTCCTTGTGGTGCGAAGGATGGCGATTGGTAAACTCAGATCATGGCATTTCTCGCCATATGGGGCGCGCGAACTTTCTGTACTTTGATGGCCATGTGAAAATTAGTCCAGTTCTTCCTATCCCGACCAGTGGAGCCGCTCCAACACCAGCCCAAATGGATCAAGCATTGCCCATCACTCCCAACATTGTCCCTGAAGGCCAGTCGATGAGTGGATGCACTGCCTGGGTTCCTTAACACCCTGATACCCGTACGTACAAAAGCCCCCTGGAGACTTCGAGGAAGTCCTCAGGGGGCTGTGCTTTGTCGCTGTGTTACCGCCCTGCGCCCCAGGCTTCTTTCGTCTCGGCGCCGCCCGCAAACAAATCTTCAATCTTTTCTGCATCGCCGTCCGCGATCGCCTGTTCCAGTGCGTTCAATTCTCCCCGGAACTCAGCAATCGCCGCCAGGACGGCGTTTTTGTTTGTCAGGCAGATGTCGCGCCAGATGGGGGCGGGGGAGGCGGAGACGCGGGTCATATCGGCGAAGCTGCCGGCGGAGAGGCGCGGGGTCTGTGGCAGGCGCCGTGCGGCGGTGGCGGCGCTGCGCATGAGGGAAGTGGCGAGGACGTGGGGCAGGTGGCTTGTGACGGCGACCATGGCGTCGTGCGCTTTGGGGTCGAGCAGCAGAGTCGTGGCGCCGACTTCCTGCGCCAGTGCGGTGACGCCGCGCAGGGCAACGGGATCGGTGGTGTCGGTGGGAGTGATCGCCCAGGTGGCTTCCTGGTAGAGCAGGGCGGTGGCGGCTTCGACGCCGCCGCGTTCGGAGCCGGCCATCGGATGGCTGCCGACGAAACGCGGAAAATCTCCGGCGGCTTCGACAATGGTCGTCTTGGTGCTGCCGACATCGGTAACGATGGCGCCGGGTTTGACGGCTTTCAGAACGCCGGGAAGGATTTCGAGGATATGGCCGATGGTCGAGCAGAGAACGACCACATCGGCGTCGGCGACGCCGGCGGCGATATCGGTCTGGAAGGTGTCGATCGCGCCGAGAGAGACGGCCGTCGCGAGACGACCGGCGTCACGGCCGACGCCGATCACGCGGTGCGCGAGGCGGCGCTGGCGCAAGGCCAGACCGAGGGAGCCGCCCATCAGGCCGACTCCCACGATTGCGACAGTTCCGAAACGGGTGGGAAAGCTTCCTTCTCCGCTCATAGGCTTAGAGTGTGCGCCCCACGGCGGTGCAGATCGGGGCAAGATCCTGCATCAGCTTCACGAAGGCTTCCGGCAGCAGCGACTGCGCGCCGTCCTTCAGCGCCTTCTCCGGGTTCGGGTGCACTTCGATGATCAGGCCGTCCGCGCCGGCGGCGACGGCCGCGCGCGAGACCGCGCTCACCAGGCTCGCCTTGCCGGTCGCGTGGGACGGGTCGGCAATGACGGGCAGGTGGGAGAGTTCTTTCAATGCGGGGATCGCGTTGATATCGAAGGTGTTGCGCGTGTAGGTCTCAAAGGTGCGAATGCCGCGCTCGCAGAGCATGATATTCTTGTTGCCCTGGTTGGCGATGTACTCGGCGGCCTGGAGCCACTCTTCGATCGTCGCCGCCATGCCGCGCTTCAGTAGGGCCGGGGTCTGGGTCTTGCCGATCTCGTTCAGCAGGCTGAAGTTCGCCATGTTGCGCGTGCCGATCTGGAGGATATCGGCGTACTGGCAGACCATCTCCACGTCGCGGACGTCCATGACTTCCGTGATGATCGGCATGTTCAGCTCTTCGCGCGCCGCCGCCAGCATCTTGAGCGCCGCCTCGCCATGTCCATGGAAGGAGTAGGGGCTGGTGCTCGGCTTGAACGCGCCGCCGCGCAGAATGGTCGCCCCGGCGGCCTTCACGGCGCGCGCGGCTTCCATGAGCTGCTCTTCGGTCTCGACGGTGCACGGTCCCGCCATCATCACGACCGAGCTCGGATCGCCGATCTTGATCCCGCGAACGTCAATGACCGTGGGCTCCGGATGGAACGCCTTGTTGACGACTTTGTAAGGTTTGGAGACGGGAACGACCTTCTCGACATAGGCCAGGGCTTCAAATTGCTCCATGACCGCCGCCTTCTGTGTCGCGTCCGCCGGGACGCCCACGGCGCCGACAATCGTCCGCTCAACACCCTCAGAAAGATGCACGGCGTAGCCGCGATCCTCGAGCATTTGAGTAACGTGGGAAAGATTTTCTTTCGTCGCCTGTGACGAGAGTATGATGATCATGGAATTCCGCCCTGCACAAGATATTAGCGGAAAGTGTACCTGATTTTGGGGAGGGGAGTCAAGGTGGCGGGAAGCGGGCGGGCGGTATAATGGGTGAGATGTCATTCGTGAGTAAGGCGTTCGTCGCAATGAATTCGGGGGCTGGACTCGGGCCCCGCATTGAAATACGGGGCTGGGGGTGGCTTCGCCACCGACCGTCCGTGCCGGACGGAGGAATAAGAAACGTATACAAGCCTACTCTTCCGTCCAGCGCGGACGGTTGGCGTGAAGCGCCCTTAGCCCCGTATTTCAATGCGGGATGCCTGCCGATTATCAATTGTGGTGTGTTCACATTGCCAATGCCGAGGGATCATCATCATGGATAAGCGTAATAATATCGAGGTGTTCGTGCATTATGTTTGGACGACGGATCAGAGGCATCCGTTTCTTATGCCCGATATTGAAAATCGCGTCCATCGTTGTATTGCGAATGAATGCGTTCGTTTAAATTGTAAAGTGCTGTCGATTGGCGGCATGCCGGATCATGTCCATTTGGCGGTTTCGTTGCCCACGACCGTTACGATTGCAAAGGTAATGCATCAAGTTAAGGGCATTTCATCGCAATTCATCAAGAATGAATTACGCCCAGACGAATACTTTGCTTGGAGAGAAGGTTACGCGGCGTTTAGCTTCGGTCGTACTCATCTCAAAGCCGTCGTTAACTATATCGAAAATCAAAAAGAGCATCATGGATTTGGCAAAATATGGCCCGCCGTAGAATTAGGCGAATATGAACCGGATGACAACGCATCCTAAATCTTCCGTCCGGGACGGACGGTCGGTGGCGAAGCCACCCCCAGCCCCGTATTTCAATGCGGGGTCCGAGTCCAGCCCCCGAATTCATTGCGGGGTAACGCAGAGCCTAACAGATGACCAGCATCCAACCCATCACCCTCACCGCCCCTCGCGTCCAGCTTCTCCCGCTCGATCCCAGCCACGCCGCCGGCCTCCTCGAAGCCGCCCAAGGCCAGGGGATTTGGGACTATATGCCCAGCGCTGTCAATAACGAAGACGCCATGGTCCAATGGATCGAAACCGCGCTCGCGGCGCAAGCGCGCGGCGAAGAATTGCCGTTTACGATCTGGGATCAGCAGCTTGCAAAGATCGTAGGCGGCACGCGCTATCTGGATATCTCGATTTCCCACAAGAGCCTGGAAATTGGGTGGACGTGGCTGTCGCCCGAAGTCCACCGGACCTCCGTCAACACGGAGTGCAAGTATCTTCTGTTCAAGCATGCGTTTGAAACACTAGGTGTGAACCGCGTGCAGCTCAAGACGGATTCGCGCAACGAGCGTTCGCAAAAGGCGATCGAACGAATCGGCGGCGTGCGCGAGGGCGTGCTGCGCCGGCATCGCATTTTGCCGGATGGGTACGTGCGGGATTCTGTCTATTTTAGCGTGATCGCGGAGGAGTGGCCGGTGGTGAAGGCGCGGCTGGAGGGGATGATGGGGCCGTTAGGTGCGCCTCCGCAATGAATTACGGGGGGACTCGGACCCCGCATTGAAATACGGGGCTGGGGGCGCTGCGCGCCGACCGTCCGTGCCGGACGGAGGAGTGGGTTTGTATACGTTTCTTATTCCTCCGTCCGGCACGGACGGTCGGTGGCGAAGCCACCCCTAGCCACCTATTTCAATGGGTGGTCCGTTAGGGGTGGAATCAACACCCCCGGCACAAAATCGCGTACAGCGCCGCCGGTCCGTGTACCCCGATACTCAGGTCATTCTCGATATCCGACGACCGGCTCGGCCCCGTGATAAAGTGCACCGAGGACGGCACGTCGCCGTGCGCGAGGGCGGTGACTTTGGCGAGGGCTTGCCCCATGCGGTCGACGAGCTGGGATTCGCGGACGATGGCGATGTGCGCGGTGGGCAGAAGGCTGACGCTGCGGGCGTGCTGGGGGGTGGTCCAGAGCATGAGCGTGCCGGTGTTGGCGATGGCGGCGTCGGCGAGGGTGAGGCCGATGTCGGCGCGCTCGGCGGCGTCGCGCAGGGATGCTTCTTCGGCTTTTGGGTTTTCGGCGACCCAGGAGCGGGCGTGGCGGTCGTCCCAGAGCCATTCGATATTGAAGTCAGCGAAGTCTTTGCGCTCCCAGGTGATGATGGTATTTGGAGCGAGCGTGTCGAGCAGGTCTTTGAGCGCCTGGGATGCGCCGGCGGGCGTTTCGACGATGGTGGCGTGGCCGCCAAGGGCGTCGAGCTCGGCGGCGAAACGCGTCACGCGATCGACGGCGCCGGCGTCGTGGCCGTAGGGGGCGTTGGCGTAGGTCTCAGAGACGCCGCGTACGGCGCGGGCAGGCGCAGTGGTGGCCATTGGCCGGCCGAGGCGGTCGGCGATGCGCTGGAAAAGCTGGTCTCGCTCCATTTATTCGGTTTCTTTCTTCGGCTTCGGACCGCGCGGCGCCTGGGGCGGCTCGGCGGCGAGGTCGGCCCAGCGGTCCCGGAAGGCTTTCTTATTGGGTTCGGGGAGCGTGCGATATTTGGTCCAGCCGTGCATCGGCGTGTTCTTCGCCAGGGCGGACTCTTCTTTTTCGTCGCCCATCACCGTCAACTGCACCCAGCGCGCGGACTTACCCGCGAGCTTGTATGCGCCGACGCTCTTAAACCCGGCGGCGTAGCCCTTGTACGCCATGCGCTCGCTCAGAGGCGTGAAGCCCGCTTCGACATAACGGCGGCGCAGGTGGACGAGCATGTCGTGGAGGGGGATCTTGACCGGACAGGCTTCATGACACGCGCCGCAAAGGCTGGAGGCGTAGGCCAGTTCGCCCCACTGCTTTTTGTCTTCCATCAAGAGCGGCGTGATGACGGCGCCGATGGGGCCGCTGTACGTGCCGCCGTAGGTGTGGCCGCCGACCTGGCGGTAGACGGGGCAGACATTGAGGCAGGCGCCGCAGCGGATGCAGTTTAGCACTTCCTGGAATTCATCGTCGCCCAGGATGGCCGAACGGCCGTTGTCCAGAATAATAATATGGACGTCTTCCGGGCCGTCGACTTCGCCCGCGCGCCGTGGTCCCGAAAGCGCGGTCATATAAACGGTGATCTTCTGGCCCGTGGCGCTGCGCGGCAGCAGGTTCGCCATCACTTCCAAATCTTCCCAGGACGGGATGATTCGCTCCATGCCCATCATCACGATGTGGGTCTTGGGGAGCGTCGTCACCATGCGCGCATTGCCCTCGTTGCTGAAGAGCACGACGGAGCCGCTTTCGGCGAGCGCGAAGTTGCACCCCGTCATCCCGATTTCGGCCTCCGCGAATCGCTGCCGCAGCTTGCGGCGCGCATACCCCGCCAGGACTTTGGTATCCGAAGAAAGCGTCTCGCCGCTCTCCTTCTCGAACAGTTCCTGCACTTGATAGCGGTTCTTATGAATGGCCGGGATGATGATATGCGACGGCGTCTCATGCGCAAGCTGGACGATCCATTCGCCCAGGTCCGTCTCCAGACACTCAATCCCCTGCTCCTCAAAGTAGTGATTGAGGTGGACCTCTTCCGACACCATGCTCTTGGACTTGGCGATCAGCTTGGTGTTCTTGTCCTTGGCGATTTTCAAAGAAATCGCAATCGCGTCTTCGGTGTTCTTGGCGAAGTGGACGTGAATCCCGCGCTTTTCGGCGTTCTGGATAAACTGATCGAGATAATAATCTAAGTTTTCAATGACATGCGAACGGATCGCGCGTCCGCGCTCGCGCCATTCTTCCCAGTCGCCGAGTGCGCCGGTGCTGTCGGCTTTGCGTCCGCGCAGGCGGTCGGCGGTGAAGCGCACGGCTTTGCGCAGGAAGTCGTCCTGAAAGGCGACATTCGCGCGTTCTTTGAGTGTGGATTTTTGCTGCGCCATGGTGTGGTTCCTTGCGATGAATTACCTGGCTAGGGCGTTTCTTGTTTCCCCGTATTGAAATACGGGGCTGGGGGCGCTGCGCGCCGACCGTCCGTGCCGGACGGAAGAATTGGAAAGGGCAACGATTGATCTCTTCCGTCCGGCACGGACGGTCGGTGGCAAAGCCACCCCCAGCCCCGTAATTCATTGCGGGGTATTGGCTCGAAATTTATCGCGTACTTGGCTTTGCTCGCCTAACTACTAAACCGATACAAAAACTCCGCCAGATGCAGCGGCTCCGTCTTCAATCCCCGCTTCTTCATCTGGCCGCCCATGTTCATCAGGCACCCCATATCCCCGCTCACCAAAAAGTCCGCGTCGGTTTCCGTAATGTGATCGACCTTTTCGTTGACCATCGCGCCGGAGATGTCGCCGAGCTTGACGGAGAAAGCGCCGCCGAAGCCGCAGCAGTCCTCAGCTTTGGGGAGAGGAAGCAGGGTGATTCCTTCGACGTGCTGCAGCAGCGCCATCGGCTCATTTTTAATCCCGAGGATTCGTGAGCCGTGACAGGCGGGGTGGTAGGTGACGGTGTGCGGGCAGACGGCGCCGACGTCGGTGACGCCGAGGACGTTCACTAAGAACTGGGAGAACTCGTAAGTCTTCGCGGCAAGCGCATCGGCGCGGGCCGCAAGTCTGGGATCGTCGGCGAAGAGTTCGTGATAGTAATGGTGGACCATGCCGCTGCACGAACCCGAGGGCGAGACAACATACTCGGCGCCTTCAAAGGCGTTCAACTGGTTGAGGGCGACTTCGCGCGCCTCGCGGACGTAGCCGCTGTTGAAGGCGGGCTGGCCGCAGCAGGTTTGCGATTGAGGGAATGAAACCTCGCAGCCATACCGGCGCAGCAGGCGGACCATGCTGACGCCGACGTTCGGGAAAAACTGATCCACCAGACAGGTAATAAAGAGTGTGACGCGCATAATACTGCTTCTTTGCTATTTCGCCGCCGTAACGGTGACGCCCAGCGCGGTCATCTCCTGCACCGTCGCCGGCTCGACACCCGTATTCGTAATCACCTCGTCCACATCGCCGAGGCTTCCAAATCGTTTCAGCGCCCGGACGCCGAATTTGCTCTTATCCACCAGCAAATAAGAACGGTCCGCGATCGCCATCATCTTTTGCTTGAGCGTCGCCTGCGCCTCATTGACATCGCTCAGGCCATGCTCCAAGTCCACACCCGTACAGGAAAAGAAGAGGCGATTGACATGGTACTCGGCAAGCGCCTGCTCGGCGCGCGCTCCCGTGAACGACAGCGACGGCGCGCTCAGCGATCCGCCGGTGCAGATGACGCGAATGCGAGGGCGGCTCGCCAGCTCGATACAAACTTGCATGGCGTTCGTAAGTACGGTCAGCGGAATATCCGGCAGCAGCTTGGTCATCTGCCAGGCCGTCGTGCTGGCGTCCACGATAATCGTGTCGCCCTCTTCGATCAAGCGCACGGCCTCCCGCGCAATCGCCGATTTCTCCGACGCAAAGCTGACCTCCCGCTCGGAATACGACGCCTCACGCCCCCCACTGCGAATGGACACGGCGCCGCCATGACTGCGCAGCAAAACCCCTTCGCCCTCCAGCTTCTCCAAATCCCGGCGAATCGTCTCTTCGGTAACCTGGAACAGCCGTGCGAGCCCGGCGACGCGGACACTTTTTTCTTTATCGACCAGCGCGACAATCTCGCGGTGGCGTTCGGCGACTAGCATAGTGGTTGTATGATACCTGATCGTGTGGAGAGGGCCCTCACTCCCCGGTCCCCTCTCCCAATTCTGGGAGAGGGGGAGTCAGAGGGAATTTTATTTGGATCTTTGATCCAACTCCTAACCCTCTCCCCGAATAAAGAGAGTTGGCGAAGGGCCGAGTGAGGGCCACTCTTCTATTTCCCTCGAACCAAATACGTCTTCCCCGCCTTCGCGGCGAACTCTACCACGCCGCCGCCGAGCGGCTTGGTCTCAATCTCTTGTCCGCCGCTGGTAATCGTGACCGGCTTCGCCGTGCGAATCTGTGTGGCGCGGGAGACCGAACTCTGGAGCGATGCGCTTTGCAGTTTGCCGCCGGCCCAGGTGAGGTCGACGATATAGCCGCCGCGCGCTTTCAGGCCGGTGACGCTGCCCGTCGGCCAGGCCGAGGGGAGGGCGGGGAGGAGATCGACGACGCCGGTTTGGCTTTGCAGCAGCATTTCGGCGATGCCGGCGGGGCCGCCGAAGTTGCCGTCGATCTGGAACGGCGGGTGGGCGTCGAACATATTCTGATACGTGCCGCCGCCTTCCATGTAGTCCATGCCCTTGGAGCCGGCGAGCGTCAATTGGTTGTGCAGCAGCGTGTAAGCGTGATCGCCGTCGAGCAGACGCGCCCAGAGATTGATGCGCCAGGCCATCGCCCACCCGGTGCTTTCGTCGCCGCGCCCGTTGAGCGAGACTTTGGCGGCTTCGGCGAGCGCCGGCGTGGTGCGCGGCGAGAACTGATTGCCGGGATACAGGCCGACGAGGTGCGAGACGTGGCGGTGCTTATCCGTCGGATCGTCGCGGTCCACCATCCACTCCTGAAGCTGGCCCCATTTGCCGATTTTGGGGACGAGCAGCTTGTCGCGCATGGTCTGGACCTTGGCGCGATAGTCGGCGTCGATATTTAAGTCTTTGCTGGCGGCGATGTAATTATTAAACACATCCCACACCAATTCTTGGTCGAACGAAACGCCGTCTTCATTAGGGCCGTGCTCCGGCGACCAGCCATTGGGGATGACAAGCGTCCCGTCGGGCTGCGCCTTCAGGCGGTCTTCCCAATAGTTGCAGACTTCCTTCAGGATCGGATAAAGCTTCTGAAGATACGCCTTGTCTTGCGTGTAAGCGTAATGATCCCAGAGATTCTGGCAAAGCCAGGCGTTGGCGGCGGGAATCCAGGACCAGGTCGAGCCGCCAAATATGCCGTTCTCGGCGCGCGTGGTCCAGCCGCGCACATGATACTCTTCTTGCGTCTGCTGGGTGCGGACGCCGCGCGTACTGTCCACCCATTGGAAAAACGGATCGAAGCTTTCGGACAGATTGGCCAGATCCGTGAACCAGTAGTTCATCTGGACGTTTATGTCCGCATGGTAGTCCGAGCGCCACGGCGGGGTGTTGCTGTTGTTCCAGATGCCCTGAAGGTTGGTCGGCAGCGCGCCGGGGCGCGACGACGAGATCATCAAATAGCGGCCATATTGGAAGAACAGCGATTCCAATTCCGGGTCGCGCCCCTTGGAGTAGCCGGCGAGGCGAGCCGCCGTATCCTGAGCGGCGACGTTTGGATCGGAAGCGCCGAGATCGATCGTCATTCGGTCGTAAAGCTTCTGGTAATCGGCGACGTGCGCCTTCATCAGCGAATCGTAGCTCTTCTTGGCCGCCGAATCGACTTGACTGGCGACGCGCGCATGGGGATCCTCGCCGCGCCAGCCTTTGGCGGCGTTTTGTAAAAAGTCCGTCCCCGCGCCCAAAATCAGCGTGATGCTGTCGGCGTGGTCCACATGGATCCCAGCCGCGTCCTCGCGCACCGAGCCGCCTGCATGCTGGACGAGAACCTGGGCCTCGTACTTGAGATGGTTGTCGAGCGCGCCGACGTCGATGAGACGTCCATCGGCCGCCGTGATCTTGCCGCTATGCATGTCGGTCAGCCGGATCAAGCCGGTGTACTGTCCGGGCTTGTCCGCCGTGAGGCGCAGCACGAGCACTTCGGCCGGATGGCTTGAAAAAGCTTCGCGGGTGTAGTGCACGCCGTTCAGGTCGTAGCTGACCCGGTGAACGGCGTGCGTGATGTCGAGTTCGCGGCGATAGTTCGTCGCGCTGGTGTGTCCGAGATCGATAAAGAGATCGCCGAACGCCTGATAAGCTCCCGTTTCGTGCTCGTCGCCGGTCCAGAGGCTGTCCTCGTTGAACTGGACGTGCTCGCTGTCCAATCCGCCGAACAGCATGCCGCCGAGGCGCCCGTTGCCGATCGGCAGGGCCTCGGTCATCCAGTCCTTGGCCGGCTGCGGATACCAGAGCGTAAGCGGCTTTGCGGCGTCTTTTTTTCGCGCGGCCTCGCATCCGGATGTCAGCAGTACGGCGCAGGCTGCGCCAAGGACGGCGGTGAGAACGAAACGGGTCATCATCAGTGTTGAACCTCTCTGTGATCGCGTTCGGAATTACCGGGCGAACGCGGCGGGAACGCCGCCGTCCACCGTGACGAAGCACCCGGTCGTCTTTGCCGACTGCGATCCGGCCAGGAAGGCGATGGAGTTCGCGATGTCTTCGGGCAGGATGTTCACCAGCAGCGTGGTGCGCTTGCGGTAGTACTCCTCCAGTTGATCCGGGTTGATGCCGTAGGCGGCGGCGCGCTCGTTGCGCCATCCGGAGTTCCAGATCGCCGATCCCGAAAGGACGGCGTCGGGAAGGACCGTGTTCACCCGGATGCCGTATTCGCCGCCCTCGGCGGCGATGCAGCGGGCCAGGTGCAGCTCGGCGGCCTTGGCGGTGCTGTAAGCGGCCGCGTTCTTGCCGGCGTAGACGCTGTTCTTGGAGCCGACGAACACCATGGAGCCGCCCGTCCCCTGCGCCTTCATGATCTTGAACGCTTCCCGCGCCACCAGGAAGTAGCCGGTGCTCAAGACATTGTTGTTCAGGTTCCACTCTTTGAGCGTCGTCTGATCGAACGGGCTGGAGGTCGCCAGGCCCGCGTTGTTGACGATGACGTCCACGCCGCCATAGGCGAGAATGGCGTCCGCGTAAGCCTTTAATACCTGCTCTTCATCGGTGACGTCCAGTTTGACGGCGACCGCGCGGCCGGCTCCGGCCTTCTTGTTCAGCTCATCGGCGGCGTTCTGCGCCGTTTCCAGGTTGATATCGGCCAGCACGACATGCGCGCCCTCCTTCACCAGCTTGCGCGCGGTGGCGCTGCCGATCCCGCCGCCGCCGCCCGTGATGAACGCGATCTGGCGGGAGAACTCGACTTCCGGCGGCGCCAGGCTCATCTTGTAGAGCTCCAGCGGCCAGTACTCGACGGCAAAGGACTCGGCGGGCGAAAGCGAGATGAAGTTCCCAAGCGCCGTGCTGCCGGTCATAACGGCGATGGCCCGATTATAAAGGGCGGTGCTGACTTCCGAGACCGCCTTCGTCTTGCCGGTGCTGACCAGGCCGATGCCGGGGATGAGAATGACGCGCGGCGGCGGAGCGGACATCACGTCGCCTTCGATCTTGTTGGATTCAAAGTACGCTTTGTAATCTTCGTTGTAGGCGGCGATTCCGGACGCGAGGGCGGCTTTTAATGCTTCGACATCGCCCGTAGCCGGGCTCCAATCGACGAGCAAGGGCGTACGCTTGGTGTGGACGAGGTGATCCGGGCAGGCGGCGCCGATCTCGCCGAGCTTGCCGGCGTCGTAGCTGTTGACGAACTGGAGGACCTTCTCATTGTCATCGTAGTTCAGGATCATACGGGCGTCTTTGCCGACCAATCCACGGATCGTCGGGAAGACTTGCGCGGCGATCTCGCGGCGCGCTTCGGAGTCCAGCGCCTGGTGCTTGGCGCCGCCGAACAGCTTGTCGCCCAGAGCCGCGACACGGGTGGCGATATAATCTTCGGCCTGCTGGATCGTCGCGATGGTTTTGTTATAGGACTCTTCCGAGGTTGCGCCCCAGGTGACGAGGCCATGCTTCGCCATCAGGACCAGTTCGGCGTTCGGGTTGTCTTTCACGCCCTGCGCGATCTGCTTGGAAAGCGTGAAGCCCGGGCGGATGTAATCGACCCAGACGAACTTGTCGCCCCAGATCTCCTTGGCGACTTCCTTGCCATTGTCGGCGCAGCAGATGCTGATGATGGCGTCGGGGTGCGCGTGATCCACATGGGGATAGGGGAGGAAGGCGTGCAGCAGGGTTTCGATCGACATGCGCGGGTGCTTCGGATCGATCATGCACTGCGTCAGATACGCGACCATCTCCTCGTCGACCATCTCCTCGCGCTCGAAGAGCGGCAGAACGTCGTCGAGGTCCAGCGCGGTGAAGTTCTTCGCGGTGGCGTCGGCCAGGTCCGAGCCGCTGCCCTTGACCCACATGATATTGATGGGGCGGCCCCGGAAGTCCGTCCCCGTGGTCTTGAAGGACGTATTGCCGCCGCCCCAGTTACAGACGGTGCGGTCCTGTCCCAAGAGATTCGAACGATATCTGAGTTCTTCGACGCCTTGCAGCGGCTGCGCCACGGCGTTATCCCACCGATTGATCGGCATAAAAATCCTCCAAAATTCCCACAAGGTTGGTTGGGTTTGTGTCTGATTATATCTGATTTTATATAAAGTGTCAACAAATTCTTTGAAAATCAAAAGGAAATTATGGATAAACGGGCGAAATCTATGACATAATAGGACATTGCATTCAGTAGTGCGAAGGAGGGGCGGAGTGGCGTCTCAACGATTTTTGTCGGTGGACCTCGGGGCCGAGAGCGGGCGCGGCGTTGTCGCCGAGTTTGACGGCGAACGTGTGATATTGACCGAGCTTGGCCGCTTTACGACGGGCCGGGGCCGGGAAGACCTGGGCGCGGATGATGTGCGCCGCTGGGATTTCGCGCGCATCGCCAGCGAGATCGAGGGTTTGCTGGCCCGCGCCGTCGAGGGCGGCGAGGTGCGCGGCGTCGGCGTGGACAGCTGGGGTGTGGACCATGGCTTTCTGGACGCCGATGGGAGCCTGCTTGCGCCGCCGGTCGCCTATCGCGATCTCTCGCACGCCGCCGCGCATGAAGAGATTCTGACGCGCATTCCCCGCGAGGAACTGTGGGACGCCACCGGTATCCAGCCCCTTTCCTTCAATACGCTGTATCAAATCGCCGCGCGCCAGAAAGACAGTCCCGAGATCTTAGATCGCGCGCATCGAATGCTGATGATCCCGGACCTGATGCACCATGTCCTGACCGGAAAGCGCTCGCTGTCCGTCGAAGCCACCAACGCCAGCACGACGCAGATGCAGCGTCCCGGCGTCGGCGGCTGGAACGTCGATCTCTTAAATCGACTCGGCCTCCCTTCGCACTTTCTCGGCGATGTCGTCTCGCCCGGAACGCGCGTCGGCGTGACGCCCGGCGGCGTCCCTGTTTATGCGCCGGGGACCCACGACACCGCCAGCGCCGTCGCCGCCGCCCCCGTACAGCCGGGATCCCGCTGGGCGTTTCTCTCGTCCGGCACCTGGTCGCTGCTCGGCGCCGAGCTTCCCGCGCCGGTGCTCAGCCGCGAGGCGATGGAGATGGGCTTCAGCAACGAAGGCGGCGTCGCAGGGACGACGCGTTTCCTCAAGAATATCATGGGCCTCTGGCTGGTGCAGGAGTGCCGCCGTTCTCTGGCGAAGACGACCGGGCGTCAGTTTACCTATCCCGAGCTTGTCACCCTGGCCGAAGCCGCGCGCCCGGACGGCCCGCTGATCGACGCCGTGGCGCCCCGCTTCCTGGCGCCCGCCGACATGGCGGAAGAGATCCGAGCCGCCTGCGAAGAAACCGGCCAGACGCTGCCCGGCGACGCTGGCGCGCTGATCCGCTGCTGCCTCGAAAGCCTCGCCATGGCCTACCGCCTGGCCCTGCGCGACCTCGGCCGCCTGCTCGGCCAGGAGTTCGACGTGCTGCACGTCATCGGCGGCGGCTCCCAAAACCTTTTGCTCAATCAATGGACCGCTGACGCCTGCGGGGTGACTGTTCAAGCCGGGCCGTCCGAAGCGACCGCTGTCGGCAACGCCCTCGGCCAGCTCGTCGCCTCCGGAGCCGTGGCCGACTGGGCGCAGGCCCGCGAAGTATCCCGCCGCTCGGCGGACGTCGCGACATTCACCCCCAACCCCGCGCGGCAAGCGCACTGGGCGCAGCGGGAGCGGGAGATTGTGAAGTTGTGGGCGAAGTAGAAGAGGCCCTCACCCCCCGGCCCCCTCTCCCAATTCTGGGAGAGGGGGAGTCAGAGTTTTGAGTTTTTTTGGATCTTTGATCCAACTCTTAACCTTCTCCCAGAATTGGGAGAGGGTGGCCCGAAGGGCCGGGTGAGGGCTTTCCTCGCGCATTTGCATGAGAAATAACCTTTGGAGAAATATTAATGGCAACGACCAACTGGGCGGCGGAGTATGAATTGCTGGCGGCGCGCCTCACCGATCGCGGCGTGGATTTAGGCGCGGTGGAGACGGCGCTGAAGGCGCAGCAAGTGGAGACCCCGTCGTGGGGGTATGCGGACAGTGGGACGCGGTTTGGCGTGTTTCGTCAGCCCGGCGCGCCGCGCGATGTCTTTGAGAAGTTTGAAGACGCCGCGCAGGCGAACCAGTACACCGGCATCGCCGCCGGCGTCGCCGTGCATATTCCGTGGGATACGGCGGATTGGGGTAAGCTCGCCCAGTACGCTCACTCGCTGGGAGTCTCTGTCGGCGCGATCAATCCGAATGTCTTCCAGGACTACGATTATCGTTTCGGCAGCTTTGGCTCCGAGCGCGCCGATGTGCGCGCCCGCGCCGTGGCGCATATGAAGGAGTGTGTCGATGTGATGAACGTCGTCGGCTCCAAGAATATCTCCCTGTGGTTTGCCGACGGCACCAACTTCCCCGGCCAGGGCGACTTCCGCCGGCGCAAGCAGTACTTCTCCGAATGCCTCGCCGAGCTTTACGGGGCGCTGGCGGGCGACCAGACTCTCCTGGTGGAGTATAAGCCCTTCGAGCCGTCGTTCTATCATACGGACATCGCCGACTGGGGCATGTCCTACGCCTTCTGCCAGAAGCTAGGCCCGAACGCCAAAGTCCTGGTGGACCTTGGGCATCACCTGCCCGGCGCGAATATCGAGCATATTGTCGCGTTCCTGCTGGATGAGGGGCGTCTTGGGGGCTTCCATTTTAACAACCGCAAGTACGCCGACGACGATCTGACCACCGGGTCCATCAACCCTTACGAGCTTTACTTGATCTTCAACGAGCTGGTCGCCGGCGAGCAGGCGGGGATCGCCAATAATATCGCCTACATGATCGATGAAAGCCATACGCTCAAGAACAAGACCGCCGAGATGATCCAGAGCCTCGTCGCGCTTCAGACTTCTTACGCCAAGGCGCTCCTGATCGATCGCGCCGCGCTGCGCGTGGCCCAGGAATCGGACGATCTTGTCGGCGCCGAGGAGATTATCAAGGACTCGTTCGCGTCCGATGTTCGCCCGCTGCTGTGGAAGGTCCGATCCGACCTGAACCTGCCGAATCCCGCCGATCCGTTGCGTGGTTTCCTGGAAAGCGGGTATATCGAAGAAAAAGCCAAAGAGCGCGGCGTTGGGGGCGGCAGCGGCCTCGGCGCTTAGTTCATTCGCGCCGGGCGTCGCCGTAGACGCCCCGGCGTCATCATTCACTCGGGGGAAAGGCCGCTTTGTCATACCACACAATTCCCATCGGCGAGGAATCGCCCCAGGTCGTCAATATGATCGTCGAGATTCCCCAGGGCTCGTCGAACAAGTACGAGTACGATCACGATCTTGATGTCTTCAAGCTCGACCGCACCCTTTATTCGCCTTTGTTCTATCCCTTCGACTACGGCTGGATCTGCGACACGCTGGCCCAGGACGGCGACCCGCTCGATATCCTGGTCATCACCACCCAGCCGACCTTCCCCGGCTGCCTGATCGCCGCCCGCCCGCTCGGCGTCCTAATGATGCGCGACGAAAAAGGCCCCGACGAAAAGATCCTCGCCGTCGCCGCCGCCGACCCGCGCTTCTCCGACATCGCCAAACTTTCCGACTTGCCCTCGCATATCCTCAAAGAGATCGTCCACTTCTTCGATATCTACAAAGAGCTCGAAGAAAAGCAAACCATTGTCCTCGGCTGGCAGGACGTCGACACCGCGCACGGCGTGATTGAGAAGTTTCGCCTGACTCCTAAGCACGAATGCCCGGATGCGCCAAAGCACCCGTAACGGAAGGGAAGTATCATAACGGTTTTCGTTATGATACTTTCCTTCCGTTAAACGTTATCAAATGTCGCCCCGCGATTTTCAATCTTCATATTCCGTGATGCAGGCGCAGGATGCGCTCAGGGATTTCGAAAAATACCAGCCCGCGCCCACGGATTTGCCGGCGTTGGTTCGTCTGGCAATAATTCACTATCACTTTAAGGCTATTAACCCCTTCCTGGGCGGCAACGATCGAATTGGGCGACTTCTCCTAGTAATGCTTCATTCGATAAGAATTTCATCGAAAATTGAAAGAATGCTCTGGAAATTACTGTCGTTGATACGATAAATTGCCCGTGTTGTGCATAATACATAAGAGAATAAGCGTTAAGTTTTTTCGCGCGTTGATTGCTCTTAGTTAATCTTACTATCACAACAGGCGGTAACTCATGTATCAGTTCGGGCAAGCGATTGGCGTGATCTCTATTGTCGGAGCGATCAGCGTTTTGGCGGGGTGTGGCGGCGGTGGGGGCGGAGGCGCGACAGCCGTTGCTCAAGGGGGATCGTCCGCCACTATGCATCTTTTAAGAACAGGGGACCAGTGGGATTACAATCTCTCCGGCGAATTGGATGCAACGTCCGGGCAGAAATATCCGATCACCGGAAGTGCGCACTTCGAAGTGGGAAGCGCCACCTTGAATACGCTGACATTTAATACGATGGTCGAGACGATTACGGTGACCGCCAATAACCAAACCGCGACAACCACGGAAACCGTTTATTTCACCCAAGACCCCACAAACCACAGCATAACGGAGATCGCCGATAAAGCAAGCGACACGGCGGCTCTGAAGATTGTGAGCACGCCGCAAGTCATCTATCCAGGGACATGGACTTCGCCGCTGTCGCAGCGCAGCCAAATCACGTTCAACGATGGAACGTTTGAGAATACACTTCTGTCTGTCAACAACATAGAGACAGTGAACACGTCCGGCGGTAATTATAACGCCTATAAGGCCGTCCTCGCCGAGACGGCGTCGTCGGGTAGCACGACGCATACAGAGTGGTGGGCTCCTGAAATCGGAAATTTCGTGAAGACAACTGAGTCGGCCCCGATTAGTCTGGGACAGCTCACGGTGACATTGCAATTAGTCTCGACAAATGTCTCGGCAAGCTAATTGCCGCGCCTCATCCATCATCAGGCTTCGTACGCCATGCTTCATCCGCTTGGCGTACGAAACCTGATATTTATGATCTCAGCTTGACAATCGACTGCGTAATTCGTCACAATCCCTATTAAGTTTATATCAAAAGTGTCGTAGTTTGCCGACTCGTCCACGGGAGGCCCAAAGCAGTATTGCTTTGGGCCTTTTTTCGTTTCGGATTTCTCGGAGAAAGGTCGTGTTGGGATGGGGGATGGAATCGCGCTGGCGAACTCTTCAGATTTGGGTGAGCCGCTGGAGCTTATCGCGGATGTCCTGGTGATCGGCGGCGGGCCGGCGGGGGCGTGGGCGGCTTGGAGCGCGGCGTCGCGGGGCGCGCGGGTGGTGCTGGCGGACAAAGGGTATTTGGGCAGCTCGGGCGCGGCGGCGTCGGGCGGCATGACTCTCTGGCATTCGGAGCCGGACGCGGATTCGCGGGAGCGGGCGAAGGAGAACCGACGCAAGGTGGATGGGCTGCTCTCGGATCTGGGATGGATGGACCGGGTGCTGGAGCAGACGTATCAGAACGTGCGGCGGATCGAGCAGTTCGGGTATCCATTCCCGACCGACGCCGAAGGGAATATCCGTCGGGAAAGTCTGCAAGGGCCGGAGTATCTGCGCACGATGCGCCGCGTTGTGAAGGACGCGAAGGTGACGGTGCTGGACCAGAGCCCGGCGCTGGAGCTGCTGCTGGACGCCGATGGGGTGGTCGCGGGAGCGCGGGGCGTGCAGCGGCAGGAGAACCGTTTTTGGACGGTGCGGGCCGGCGCGGTGGTGATTGCGACCGGCGGCTGCGCGTTTCTCAGCAAGTCGCTGGGGTGCAATGTGCTGACGGGCGACGGAGCGTTGATGGCGGCGGAGGCGGGAAGCGCCTTCAGCGGGATGGAGTTTTCCAATCACTATGCGCCGTCGCTGCCGTTCGCGTCGGTCACGAAGGGCTTGATGCTGGGGTGGGCGACGTATTCGCGCGAGGACGGAACCGTGATCGCCGGACGCGGGCGCGGTCCCGGCGGCAATCCCTTGGGGGCGGCCCTGCTGGAGGGACCGGTCTATGCGATCCTGGACAAAGCCGATCCGGAGTTCCGGAAGATCATGCGGACCGCGCAGCCGAATTTCTTCGTGCCGTTCGACCGATCGGGGATCGACCCCTTCACACAACGGTTCCCATTGAAACTGCGTTTGGAAGGGACGGTGCGCGGGACGGGCGGGCTTCAGATCGCCGGTCCTAACTGCGAAACGACCGTTCCTGGTCTTTATGCGGCGGGCGACGCGGCGAGCCGCGAGATCATCGCCGGCGGCGTCAGCGGCGGCGGCGCGCTGAACGCGGCGTGGTCCATGTCGTCGGGCTATTGGTCCGGCGCGGGCGCGGCCGCGTACGCGAAGTCGCTCGGAGGACGCGTCCACACGCGCACCGTTCGCGGCGTTGGGCGCGCGGCGCTTCGCCCGCAGGGATATGAGGCGGGCCTGGATTCGAGCGAGATCGTCTCTCAGGTGCAGCAGGAGGTCTTTCCCTATGATCGCAATCTATTCCGGACCGGGCCGAAGCTCACGGCGTCCCTGGAGCGTCTCCATGCGCTCTGGCCGCAGGTCCTCGCGCACGAGCCGTCCACTCTGCGCGGACTCATACGGGCGCGGGAGGCGGCGGCGATGGTCGCGCACGCCCGCTGGATGTACGCTTCGGCGCTGGAGCGCACCGAAAGCCGAGGAATGCACGTGCGCCTCGACTATCCCGATCTCGATCCCCGTCAGCAGCATCGACTGATCAGTTACGGCCTGGACCGTGTATCGGTCCGCCTGGAGCGTTTGACGTCGGCGGCGTTGGCGCCCGAAAACGAGAAAGAGCTGGTGGCGGCATGATCGAATTAGTCAGCGCATCCCGCTGCATCGAATGCAACTTATGCGTAAAAGTCTGCCCGACGAACGTCTTCGACGAAGTTCCGGGCGGCGTTCCCGCGATCGCGCGTCAGGAAGACTGCCAGACATGCTACCAGTGCGAAATTCATTGCCCGGTCGACGCGATGTACGTCGCGCCTGAGGCCGAAGTCTCCGTGCCTGTAAACGAAGAAGCGCTGATCGCATCCGGGCTGCTGGGAAGCTATCGCAAGGAGATCGGGTGGGGCAAAGGCCGCGAGCGCGGCTCAAAGTTCGATACGAGCTATCTGGTGAGGCCCCGGTTTCCGGGGTAGGAGGGAGGGCCCTCACCCGGCCCTTCGGGCCACCCTCTCCCAATTCTGGGAGAGGGTTCAGAGTAAGAGATTAAGATTTGGATCTTTGATCCAAAAGATCTTATGACTTAAACTCTGACTCCCCTTCTCCCAGAATTGGGAGAAGGGGCTGGGGGATGAGGGCCTCTCCTCATTGCGTCCGTAAGAACGCCGCGACGCATTCTTGGCACCATTGCGATCCCGCGCCTTCGGCCAAAATCGCTCGCGCTCGCTCTTTGTCCATGCCTTGACGGTAAGGACGGTCGGTGGTCATGGCGCTGTAGGCGTCGGCGACGGCCATGAGGCGGGCGATGATGGGCGTTTCTTCGGCGCGCAGGCCGGCGGGGTAACCGCGCCCGTCCCAGCGTTCGTGGTGGTGGCGCACGGCGTCGAGGACGTCGTGGAACTGGGGGACGGCGGAGACGATGGCGGCGCCCATCTCCGGATGCTGCTTGATCGCTTCAAACTCGGCTTCGGTGAGCTGCCCCGGCTTGCGCAGAATGGCGTCGGGGACGCCGATCTTGCCGACATCGTGCAGCAGGGCGGCCACGGCGACCGTGCGCTGGTCCGCTTCCTCCAGTTCCAATTCTCTCGCGATCGCCAGGCTGTGCGCCATGACGTCCTCGGAGTGGCGGCGTGTGTAGCGGTCTTTGTTGTCCACGGCCGTCACCAGGGCGTCCAGCATGGAGAAACCGGCCACGTTCACCATTTCGTGACGGATATGATCGGCCTCGGTTTCGACGGCGGCGCCGGTCTTGGCGCGGCGCAGGCGCTCGTCGGCGATCCGAACGGCTTCGTGGCGATCCACGCTATGGTTCGGGATCAGGGAGACGCCGACGGAAAGGCCGATCGGGATCCCGGTCTCCTGGCCGTCGGGACGGTAGAGCAGACCGCTGAGGTCCGCGCGCAGGCGCGCTTCGATCTCGCCGCGCGTCGAGTGTCCCACCGACGGCAGCAGCAGCGCGAACTCATCGCCGCCGAAACGTGCGAGCGTGTCGTAGGGGCGGCAGATGTGAATCAAGCGCTCGGCGACCGTGCGCAGCACGTTGTCGCCGATGGCGTGGCCGTAAGCGTCATTGAAGAACTTGAAATGGTCCATGTCCAGCATGACGACGGCGAGCACGGAGCCGTCGCGCTGGGCGCGGGAGCTTTCCTCCGCGAGGCGCTTGTGGAACGCCCGGTGGTTCAGCAGACCGGTCACGGGATCGCGGTCCGCCCGCTCCTCCGCCTCGCGCAGAGCTTCTCCCTGGCGCGCCTCCGCTTCCTTGCGCTGCGTAATATCTTCCGTCACGCCGATCATACGGACCGGTTTGCCGTCCTCGCCGCGGATCAGGCGCGCTTGCGCTCCGATCCAGCGGATCTCGCCGTCCGGGCGAATGATGCGGTACTCGGCGGAATAATCGGCCCGGTTGTCCAGGGCGTTCCGATAAGCCGCCCGGACTATCTCCGCGTCGTCCGGATGCAGAAGCTTGAGAAAATCGGCGTTGGTGAATGACGACTGGGGCGATACTCCCAGGTGCATGAGGTTGCTGTTGGAGAGATCGAGATACTCGCCGGCGTCGATATCCAGATGCCAGGAGCCGAGCTGACCGCTTTCCAGCGCCAATTGCAGCCGCTGGTTGCTTTCGCGCAGGGCGTGGGCGGCGCCCTTGAGGGCTTCTTCGGCGCCGCGCCGCGCCGTGGCGTCCTGGAGCACCTTGCCGAATCCACGCAGCTCCCCGCCGTCGTCGCGCAGGGCATGGATCACGCCCTCCGTGAAGATAAGCTCGCCGTCCTTGCGGCGCAGCCAGCATCGGCTTTCCAGTCGTCCGTCGGCCAGTGTCCGATCCAGCTCCCGGCGCAATAGCCCTGCCGCTCGCTCTTCTTCCGTCAGAATAAGCTCGGCCGACTGACCGAGCGCTTCTTCTGAAGTGTATCCTAAGATACGCGCCGCGCCGTCGCTCCAGTACGTGACGCGGCCCTCGGGATCCGTCATCATCATGGCGTAATCGCGGGCGCCGTCCACCAGGAGGCGCAAAAGCTCCTCGCTCTGACGCAGCGCGGCCTCGGCGCGCTTGCGGTCGCTGATATCTCGCGCGATCGCGCAGAGACCGATCAGGTCGCCTTCCGTATTGCGAACGGGGCTGATGCGGACCGAAACGCTCACCCGGCTTCCGTCTTTGCGGATACGCTCCGTCTCGGTGATGACGCTGACCTCCCCCTGCTGGACCTGTGCGCGAAAGTCCACGAACTCGCGATATTTGTCTTCAGGGACGAGGATCTCAAATGGCTGGTTGACCATCTCCGCGGCGGTGTAGCCATAGATGGTGTGCGCTCCGGAGTTCCAGCCCAAAATAACGGCGTCCAGAGTCATGGGGATAATGGCGTCGTCTGAGTTCAGCGCGGCGGCCGCGAAAAACGAATCGTCGACGTGCGCGTGAAATAATCTGTCGGCTGCTGGTTGAGACACGTCTGCTTTATTCTCCGTTTTGCGTCTGGGATCGCCGAATGGAACGAATTTATGTATACCCAATTGCAGGAAGAATTCGCCGCTCTGGAAACAGCCGAGTTTTCAAATTACGCGCCGCCCGCTCGCTTCCATCGGGCGATCCAGGGGTGCGCGGCCACGATTTGCCGGGCCTTTTCCGGATCGACCATGTGGATAAAGGCGACGTATCCGGCGGCGTACGCCTGAGCGTTCTGGCCGAGGCGCTCGCTGACGGCGGGGAGACCGTCGCGTTCGCACTGGTGCAGCATCGCCCGGAACCGACGCAGATTTTCGCGGGACAGACGCGGCGCGCCGCCGTTGACCACGAGACCCGTCACCGTTTGGCGATGCTGGCCGCGCTGGACCGACGTCTTTTCTTCATTCACCGTCAAGCCCTCATCGGCAATGATGCGGCGTGTGAGATCGAGCAGCATGCCGACAGGCGCGTCGGGCTTGGCGTGCGAGAAGACCAAGTCGTCGGCGTAGCGGGTGTAGACGAAGCCCATCGCCTCGGCGGCCCCGGTCAAGCGGGCGTCGAGCTTGCGGCACAGCAAGTTAGTGACGGCGGGCGAGGTGCACGCGCCCTGCGGCAGACTGCGGCCGCCGACCGCGACGAACCGGCGCGCCCCGTCCAGCGTCGCCGCCACGCGCGGCGCTTCCGTGGTTAGCAAAGCGAGCAGGGTGGCGACGCCGCCGTTATAACCGAGCGATCGGAACAGCGTCCGCACGCGCGGCAGGGTGATGGACGGGAAGAAGTCCTTCAGGTCGATTCGGATGACGACCGCCTGGCCCTGATGGCGCCGGGCGTTGTCCGCCACCGAGCGGGCAGGGCGGAACGCCATCGCGGCGTCGTGTACAGGGACCGGGGAAAGCACGGATTCCAGCACCCAGGACTGCGCCGTGCGCAGACGGCGCTTGGGCGAGGAGATCACGCGTACGCCGCCGCGCTTCTTGGGGATCGTGAAACGGGAGTAGTGATCGATCGTGGCCGCGCCCCGGTGATAGGTCAGCCAGGCGAGATCGGATTCCGAAATCCCGATCGCGGCGGCGACATCGGATGCCGTTGTAAGCGCCGGCAGTCCCAGCGTCGCCGTCTTCTCCGGATCGCCGCCTTTATAGACCAGCGCGTCGGAGACGCCGTGTCCGAGATAGGGAAGGGCGCGCTTGCGCCATTCGGTATCTTTGGCGTGCGATTCGATCTTCTCCTGGGCGCGGCGCTCGCGACGGGCGATGCGTTCGGCGCGGACACGTTCGATCCGTTTGCGCCGAACTTCGGCGAGCAGCGCCGGGATATTGCCCGCCTCGGCGATCTTTGCTTCGACGCCGTTTAGCTCCGTGCGCAGCGCGATCATCTCATCGTAGTAGACACGCAGCTCTTTCTCCGCGCCCGCCGCCAGCTCCGCGACCTCGGGGCTGGGCGGCCAGAAGCCGAGCCGGACCATCTCTTCCCGGACGAACGCGGACTTGCCGATCGCCGCTAGCTGTTTTCGCTGTTCCGAATTCATTGCGCGCGATCCTCCAACATGGCTTGAAACTGCTGCTCCGTCAGGACGGGTACGCCGAGATCGCGCGCCTTTGTCAATTTCGATCCGGCCTTGTCTCCGGCGACCAGATACGTCGTCGTGCGGCTGACGCTGCCCGACGCCTTGCCGCCGCCCTGCGCCACGAGCGCCTCGGCCTGCTCGCGCGTGAACAGCGTCAATGCTCCCGTGAAGACGAAGTTCTGTCCTTTGAACCGGTCCGGGCGCAGCGCGGCCCCGCCTCCGCTTCCGCCGCTCTCCGTGGCGGCCGCGCCGGCGCCGACGCTTTGCTGGGACGCCAGCACCGTCGCCGCAAGAATGTGCGCGCACGGTCCCTTGCGCAGCTTCTCCCGCCGGTGCCACGAGCAGTTGCACTGGACGAAGCGGGCGCGCCCATCGGCGTCCAGATCCAGCACCACATGGAACTTGCGCTCGCGCTTCTCCTCGCCGCCGCGCACCTGGGCGCGATAACGCGTCGTTTGTTCGCCTTGTTCGGGGACGCCGAACGTTTCTTCTTCGTCCTCCTCGCCGGCCTTCAGCCATTTGACGCCGCCGGTCGCCACCAATCGGCGAGCGAGGTTGAGGCGCTGATCGCTTTCGTCCTCCTCGGGCGCGGGGAAGGGGAGGAGCTGCCGCCAGCGGTAGACGCCGCCCGCCAGGTCGTACATCGCGCGCCCTTCGCGGGTGAGCTTTTGCAGCGCGGTCGTCGCGGCCTCGCGCGACATATCCGTGCTCGCCGCCAGCTCCTCGGGCGTCAGCTTGAGCCGTGTTTCCAATGTCTGGGCCGCCTGCGCGATGTCGCCGTCGGAGACGGAGCCGGTGGAGGCAAGCAGATCGAAGCGCGCCGCGCGCGACCAGTCGTTTTGCGTCCACCCCGACAGTCCCAGGTCGAAGCGGTGATCTTTCAGGAAAACGGTCCAGTAGGACGGCATGCCCGTTCCCAGCAACCGCGCCTGGACTTTCTCCGCATGCGGCATCAATGATTCCAGCACGAAGAGGCGGCGACGGCCCCAGATGCGGATATCGCCCGAGTAATCTCCGGAGAAGACCTGCTCGGATTCCAATACTTCAATATTCCAGGGTTCAATAACAATCTTCGGTTTCTCGCCAGGCGCGAGCACGAAGCGCAGGGAGCGCGGGCCTTTGTCCTCGCGGCGGCTGCGCAGGGCGGCGAGCACTTCGGCGACGGTGGCGGCGCTGAGCGTGACGTCGACGCCCGAGAAGGCCGCCGCCGACTGCACCTGAAGAAATCCGCGCACCCAGGTCGGCGGCAGATCGATCTTCTTCTCCATATGCTCGCCCGCGCCCGTCGCCACCGTCACGCCCTCGCCGGCGATCTGGATAAAGGCGGGGCGGTAGTCGCGCACGCGGCGGATCTCATCGGCCAGCGCGCGGCTGTAATCGACATTCGTCGTGCCGAAGACCGTGGCGCCGAACACGTCCAATTTGTCCATCGGCACGGTCACGCGGCCATAGCTCGACTCATCGATGGAAAAAACTTCAAAGACAACGCAGTCGGGGTGGACGCTGACCACGGGGTCGAGGATCATCCAGGCGTCTTTGTCGTTGTCCCAGAGCCATTTGTAATACTTGGCGCGCGACGCCATAAAGTCCGCCGAGTTCAGTTGCTTTTCCAGCGGGTAAGACAGCTTGCGCAGGTCGGTAAGGCGCGTCTTCAGGGTTTCACGCTTTTCCGTTAGGCCCGGAAGCGCGCGCATCCGTCCTGCCATCTCGACCGACATTTCTTCTAAATAACGCTGCTGCACCCATTCTTGATACGCCGCGTGATCCTTGGGCTTGACTCGATGATCGCCGGAGACGACCGCGTAGAGCGCGAGCATCAGGCGCGCGTAGGCGAGGCTGTCGCGCACCATGGCGTTGAGCGCCACTTTGGGACGGGACAGCTCCGCCGAAACGTCCAGCCGCAGCCCTTCTGGACTCATGGACGCGCTGCTGGGGCGCGCGTAGCTTTGGGTGACTTCCATGGCGCCTATCCTCCCGCTGGTCCGTCCAGCGTAAATCCGTCAATCGTTTCGCCGGCAAGAGCGCGCTTGGCAAGCTCCGCAAACGCCCACTCGGAATCGCGCGCGGCCCGGCCGCGCGCCAGCGCCAGCAGCGTCGGCGCATCCACGGTCGGCGCCGCGCTCTGCCGCGTTTTGACCTGTTCCTTGGCGCGGCGTCCGCGATGACGGGCGCGCAGCACCGTCTGATCGAACAAGACGGCTTCCGGGGAGGCGTCGTCCGCGCCGGTGAGCAGCGCGGCGACGAACGCCTGCATGTCCGTGGCGTCGTGCTCGAACAGCGCGCGCAAGATTTCCGTCATCGGCAGCGACTTCTGATGTTCGAGCACGAACTCGCGCCCGATTTCCCGCACGGAGGATTTGGGGCTGTCGCAGAGCGCCAGGGCGTAATTGCGCTCCTGCCGGTCGCCTGGGATAACTGAGTCGAAGTATGTCTTTCCGACGACAACGCTTTGCGGGACTTCGGATTCCAGCAAGCGCAGCGCGAATGGCGTCTCCATGCCGAGGGCGGAAACGCGCGCGAGGCCCCACTGCCGAACTTCGGGAAGAACATGCGTGGCGGCTTGCAGCAAGAGCGCCGAATCACGCGCGAAGAGCGCCTCATGACCGCGCGCCCAGCGCTCCAATAAGAAGCCGAACGCCGGCTCTCGGATATTTAAGAACGAGGAGTCATCGGAAGAGATCAATGTGTGCGCCACATCGGCGTCGAGCAGCAGGCGGCGCTCCAGGCGATCGTCGGCGGCGCTCGCGATAGCCCCCTCGGCCGCACGCCAGAGCTCCTCCAGGCCAATGCCTTCCTGGAGATTGCGCAGCCAGCCGCCGCGCAGCGTTTCCCATTGCGCGTCCGATGCGGCGGCGATCAGCGTGAGCGTCACCGTGGCGGGCATCGTCTGCGTCATGCGCGCGAAGGTGGACGACGTCAGCAGGTCGACCAGGAACGGCCGCTCCGCCAGGCGCTCGGCGACGGCGTCTGGCCCAAAGCCCGCCCGCTCCAGCAAGGACAGCGCGGCGGCGGAGCTCATGGCGGTTCTGAGAACTGCGTTCGGCTCCGTGCTGGCGAGGAGACTCGTCCAGATGGGCTGCAAGACGCCAAGGCCGGTCGCGCTCGCCGCCAGCAAGCGCCATCCGGCCATCCGGACGGCTTCGTTTTCATGCATCACCAGGCAGCGCGCCGCAGGCGCGCTGACGCTTTTGCCCGCAATCGCCGCTTCCAGGGCCTGTGTGACAGCTTCCTGCTGAGCCGCATCGGCGCCCGACAGAGTGAGCGCCCAGGAGGGCGCATCGCTGGCGTCCGCCGCGCGCGCGGCGGCGACCACCATCTCCGTCAGGGGGCTTCGGCGGGCGGCGAGGAATGCGCCCGCCGCATCCAGCAGCCGGAGCTGACCGGCGGTATCGGCGAAGAGGGTCGCCAGCAGCATCGCTCCGCCGACGGAGCGGCGCGCCATGACGTCCTGTGTGAGCTGCGCGACGATCTGGGCGAGCATGCGCCGCGCGAACGCCACGCGCCAGGCGCCGTCGCCGGGATTGACCCTCAGGCCGTCTTCAATCGTCCGCCGCAGGCGAACGCCCGCCCGCAGATAGGCGTCGGCGGCGATCGATGGATCCATGGCCGACCGGGCGGCGATTCGCGCGGCGACCTCCCGCAGCGCGAACCGCGCCAGCAGCGGCGACGGGCTCGTCAGAAGGCTTGTCAGCATCGGTGTGGAGAGAGGCGGGGGCGGTGTGTTTGTATCGCGCAGGATCTTCCACGCGGCTTCATGCGTTTGCCAGGGCAGCGCGGGATTTTGCAGCAGCGACGCCGCGAGATCCGGGCGCCGATTCCAGGCTTCCGGCGCGCGCTCCTCGCGCGTGCGCAGCCGGAGACGCGTTTTCCCGAGCACATAGGCGCCGCGCCCATGGCGTGTCTGGCGGTACCGGTCCGACTGGCCGAACAGGATATCGATCGTGGCCCACTGGCGCCGCAGGTCAAGCTCCGCTGACCCTGTGGACGAGAGAACGTCGTGCGCCAGCCGCACATAACGGTCCGGGTCGCGTTTGGCGAGCCCGCGCAGCAGACGCCGCGCGCGCCGTTTCATGTAAGCGAACGTTTCGGGGGTCGGAGGCCGGCCGATGGGCGTCGGATGGTCCGGGCGCGAAATGTCCAGAATGGAGACGCCCTGATAACTCACGACGTAGATTTTGTCGCCGCGCATTATGAATGATTGGGGATAAACGCCGGGCAGCGGGGAGCGCCCGATCACGCGCGGCGCGAGCAGATCGGTGGCGTCGATCAGATACAAGCCACGTCCCTGCGAATACGCCAGGACGCGATTCCCGTCCACGGCGATATGGTCCGGCGCGAACCCCAGGTTAAGAAAGCCGAGCTTACGCGGGCGGCGCGGATCCGCCGCATCCACGATTTGCAGCCCTGCGTCTCCCCGCTGCCCCTCCGGGGCGATCGTAGCGTAAACCAGCAGTCCCGCTGTCACCGCTTTGACGACCGGGCCCAGGGTGATCGATCCGACAATGGAGGGCTTCGCGGGATTGAAGGCGTCGACAAAGCGCAAGCCGCCGTCCTTCGGCAGGGAGCTCCAAGTGAAGCCGAGCTTGCCGACGACGACGCAGGTTACGCCGTCTCCCATCGTCAGAGTGCTTCCGCCAGGGATATCGATCTTGCCGCCGGGGACTGGCTGATCCGGATTCTGAAGATCATAAATCTGAAGCGTCGCGTCCTTGCCGCCGGCGTTGGGGACAAAATACCCTAGCCGAAAACGATCGCCGGCGACCAGGCCGTTGGGCAAGAGGGAGATGACGCCGCGCAGACGCGGCTCAGTTGGGTCCGAGATGTCATACAGGGAAACGCCCGGGCGTTGCTGTCCGAAGTCTTGGGCGCACAACAAATCTCCGGCGAAGAAATAAAACTGCGTCTGCCCGGTCGTTTCAAACTTCGCCAGATTCGCCGGTCGCAACGGGTCGGCGTCGCTCAGGGCGAAGACGCCGACGCGCGCCGCCTGCCGCATGGTGCGCCGGGCGGCGATGAGAGTATCTCCATGGATGACGATCTGCTGAAGATTGTTGGCCCCTTCGAGCTCCATGACGACCGGGGCCGAGGGCGCGGCTTGCAGCGGAACGCCATCGAGCCGCGCGATCAGCGCGGCGAGCAGCTCCATATCAGCGCCGGAGTCGGCTTCCTGCTGCTTGTAGAGCGCCTTGAAGCGCGCCCATTCTCCGTAACCCAGCTGGGATCTTCGGATGAAATCGATGAGGATATCCCGTGAGACATCGCTGGAGGAAGAGTTGGGGGAAGTCGGCTCCCCGGCGGGCGTGGACATGGTCAAACCTCCGCAGCGCTGCTCAGATCAAAGATCGGGCCAAAGATTCGGACTTGAATATCAGAGGTGTTGCCATTTCGGGAGCGACGGCTACTTGACACGGAGGACCGGCGCCGTTCACTGTAGGCCCGGCGACGGGGTAGTGCACCCCTCTGTTGGTGGGCCACGTCCGACTCAGCGCCGGCAGAGGGGTGCACTACCCCGTCGCCGGGCTGAGTAGAAACGGTGACCGGTGAAGTGAAGCCATCTTCACGGCAGCCGCGGCGAAACGCCGCAGACGAATTGCTAACCACACCGCTCCCGAAACGACAATGACGACAGTATATCTGCTTGGCGTGCGTCTGTCAAGGGGTTGCGAACAAAAGTTCGTAAAATATTGTAAGAGTGTAAAGATCGCAACCGATGCGGATGTGCGTTTGCCGATTTTGTGACATAAAACCTTGGCGCATTTCGTAGTAAGGCCGGCGAATTCATTCGCCGGCTATTAAAGCAGTTGGCTAGCGTTCAAACTCACTCTTCCGCGTTCTATTCAACTGTCTACTTAATCGCGCTCTGATGAATCTGAAACGCCTCCGCCAGCAACTCGTAAGAGCGCCGCCGGTGCGCGTGGCTGTGCGTCATGGTGGTGATCATTAATTCGGAGACTCCCGCTTCTTTGGCGAAGGCGCTCAGACGCGCGCGCAGTGTTTCGGGGGATCCTGTAAAGAGGCGCTGGCGGTTGTGGCGGATGGCCTCGCGCTCCTGCGCGCTGTAATCGACGGCGAGGGCTTCCTCCACGGTGGCGAGCGGGGAGTAGCGGCCCTGGACGAGTCGCAGCAGCGCGAGATCGATGGGGGCGGCGAGGGTGCTTGCTTCATCATCGTCCGGCGCGCAGATCACGGAGACTCCGACAAACGAATGGGGCTCGGCGAAGTAGTCCGACGGACGGAAGTATTCGCGATAGAGTCTCAGGGAGTCCATCGCCGGCTCGGGGTTGATATGGTGCGCGAAGGCGAAGCCCAGGCCCAGCTGTCCGGCCAGGCGGGCGCTGAAGTCGCTGGAGCCCAGCAGCCAGACCTCCGGCGCTTCGACGCCGTTTGGAATCGCGACGATCCGTTGGAAGGGATGGTTGCGCGGAAACTCGCCGCTGAAAAACGAGAGCAGGTCGCTCAGTTGTTCAGGGAAGTCATCGGCGTTCAGCGCCTCACGGGAGCCGCGCAGGGCCAGCGCCGTCAGCGAATCCGTGCCGGGGGCGCGTCCCAGCCCCAGATCGATGCGCCCCGGATGCAGCGCCTCCAGCGTCTTGAACGTCTCGGCGACTTTGAGCGGCGCATGATTGGGCAGCATCACGCCGCCCGAACCCACGCGCATGCGCTTGGTGACGCTGGCGACATGCCCGATCATCACCTCCGGCGCGCCGCTCGCGATCAGCGCCGTATTGTGATGCTCGGCGAGCCAGTAGCGATGGTAGCCCAGATCATCGGCGAGCCGGGCGAGGTCCAGAGTATTGTTCAGCGCATCGCGCCCGGAGGAGCCAGAAGCGACGGGGGAAAGGTCAAGTACGGAAAGCCGAAGAGAGTTGTCGGAATTTTGTGCGGTCATGGGTTCGTTCTCCACACATCTTCCAACGCTATGGGGTCGGGAGGCGTTCCCGGGAAGGGTGGCGCGCCCTCACCCGGCCCTTCGGGCCACCCTCTCCCAAAGGTCTGGGCGAGGGTTAAGATTTGGATCAAAGATCCAAAAGATCTTATGACTTAAACGCTAACTCCCTCTGACTCCCCCTCTCCCAGAATTGGGAGAGGGGGTTGGGGGGTGAGGGCCTCCCCCGCTACTCCATCACCGCTTCCACGTGCACCGCCGCCGCCTTGTTCTTGCGCAGCAGGAACACCGCTGGGAGCGTGATCATGCTGATGATCAGCATCGTCAGAAAGGCGTCGGCGTAGCTCATGGTCATGGCCTGGCGCATCAGGCTACGGTCGAGGAGGGAGAGCGCGGCGCCGTGGGCTTCCGAGGCGCCGAGGCCGTGGGACATGAAACCGCCGGTGAGGGCGTGCAGGCGCTGGGTGAAGATCTGATTGGCGTCGTTGTAGTTTCCGAGCAGATCCACGCGGTGCATCTGGATGTGCTGCTGGACGAAGGTCGCGAGCGCCGCAATGCCGAAGGAGCCGCCGAGCTGGCGCGACAGGCTCAGCAGGCCCGACGCCTGCTGAAGCTCAGACTTTTGCAGGCTGGCGAACGCCATCTGGTTGATCGGAATGAACAGGAAGCCCGCGCCCAGTCCCCGGATCAGGAGCGCCAGGGCAGTGTCGGACTGTCCCGATTGGCTGGAGATATGGCCGAGCATCCACATCGACAGCATCGTCATGAAGGTGCCGAAGACGATGATGATTCGCGGATCGATCAGCGGCTTTGGCCGGTTCAGGATCGCGCCGCAGATCACGATGGCCGACGCTGTCGCCATGCCGCCCGGCAGCAGCGCGAGGCCCGTCTGGAACGACGTGAAGCCCAGGACCGTCTGCGCGAGCAGCGGGAACAGATAGGTGCCGCCGTAAAGGCCGAAGCCCAGGACGATGAAGAGGAACAGACACGCCGAGAGCGTCGGATTCTTCAGGACGCGGAAGTCCACGACCGGATTATGGTTGCGCGGCGACAGCTGCCAGAAGATCAGACCGGCGACGCAGACGATGGACAGCACTGAAAGCGAGACGATCATATTGCTCTGGAACCAATCGTTGCGCTCGCCTTCCTCCAGAACGTACTGCATGGCGCCCAGTCCCGTCGCGAGCAGACCGATGCCGAGCCAGTCGACCGAGCCGGACTTGCTGGGCGCTTCGGCGTCATGCAGGAACATCACCACGAGGACGGTCGCGACAATGCCGATGGGGACATTGATCAGGAAGCACCAGTTCCAGGTGTAATTGTCCGTGATCCATCCGCCGAGGGTCGGCCCCAGGGTGGGAGCGACGGTGAGGCCCATCATGAACATCGATTGGACGAAGCCCTGCTCGTTTTTGGGGAAAACCTGAACGAGCGTCGCCTGCGCCGTCGAAAGCAGCGCCGCGCCGCCCGCGCCTTGCAGAATACGCCAGAAGACGATCTCGCCCAGGCTGTGCGAGGCGCCGCAGAAAAACGATGCGATGGTGAACAGGATGATCGACGCCGTTAAATAGCGTTTGCGGCCAAAACGCTGTGTCAAAAACGCCGTCATCGGCAGGAAAATGACGTTGCTCAGGATATAGCCCGTCACGACCCAGCCGATCTCCTCGCTGGTCGCGCCCAGATTCCCCGCCATCTGCGGCAGGGCGACATTGACGATGGTCGTGTCCAGCACCTGCAAGATCGCGGCCGTGATCAGGCCGGCGAGGATGAACCACCGATACGGATTTAGAGAATCGCCCGTGACATGGTGGGACGACGCGGGCGGCGGGGCGCTCGGCGGCGCGGGAATCTCTTCCCTCAGGACGCCGCCGGGCTCGACTTCAAGCTCCGGGACTTCCTTGACGATCGTTTGTGTAGCCATTCGTGCGCTCACCTTTATGCTTCTGAGCGGCGCTCGACGCCGCGACGGAAAAAGAGCGCGACGGATTCCGCCACTTCGGCGGGCGTCGCTTTTCCAGCATCGACCATCTCTTCGTACGAAGGATCGCAGACCAGCGCGAGCAGGATCTGCACGACCATGGCGCTGGAAAGGCCCTGCTGGATCTGGCCCGCCTCCACCGCCGCATCGGCGATATCCTGAATGGCCCGCGCCCGGCGGTCAAACGCCTCTCGGTACTCGGGACTCGCCTTGATGCGCGCCAGCATGGGGCGTGCCCGTACGAAGGCGGCGCGCGTCGGCGTAAATCGAATCTCCATCATCCACCGGATAATGCGCTCCAGGCGGTCGATGGGCGGCAGCAGGGGATCGATCGCGCGGATCGATTGGATGCCTTCCTCCGCGAAGATCATCACCGCGCGCAGCGCGATGTCCTCCTTGGAGGCAAAGTGATGGTAGAGCGTCTGGCGGGAGATGCCCACCCGCTCGGCCAGCTCCTCCATCGTCAGCGCATCGTATCCTTTTTCCGCGAGCAGCGCGAACGCCGCCTGCAAGATCGTATCGCCTCGCTCGCGCCGCTGGCGCTCGCGCAGTCCCGATTTCGCCGTCACTGCTAATTCTTCGACAATCATGACAAATATTTTACACTCGTGTAAAATATTTGTCAAGCAAGTTAAGAATTTTGTCGATTCGACGCTTTTTGACGGAAAACCGTCATAATAACGGACAATGAATGATATTTCCGCCACACCCGTCAACGTGGATGCGCTGACCGCCGCGCTCCAGGCCGCGCTCTCCGCCCGCAAGCACCTGCTGGATCAGCGCCACGAGATGCCGCTGCGCCTTTTCAACGGCTTTTACGAGGGTTTTCCAAACCTCGTCGTCGATCTTTACGGGCGTACGCTCGTGCTGTACAACTACGCGCATAAGCCGTCCGACGCCGATGACGCTCTCGAAGCGGCGTCGGAGTTCTTTCAGTACGCGCTGCCCTGGCTGAGCGCGATCCTGGTGAAGGCGCGCCATGGCGCGCTGGAGGAGGAAAAGAAGGGGCGGCTGCTCTGGGGTTCCGGCATCGACAGGCGCGTGCGTGAAAACGGCGTGGCCTACGCCGTGGATCTGCGGCTCAATCAGGACGCCAGCTTTTACCTGGACACCCGTCACCTGCGGGAATGGGCGAAGGACAATCTGGAAGGCAAGACGGTTCTGAATACCTTCGCCTATACGGGCAGTATCGGCGTGGCGGCGCGCGCGGGCGGCGCGAGCCGCGTCGTGCAGCTCGACCTCAGCCGCACCTTTTTGAATGTCGCCAAAGAGTCCTGTACGATCAACGGCTTCCCCATCGACCGCTTGGACTACCTCGCCGGCGACTTCTTCCCCCGCGTCAGCCACTTAAAGCGCGACGGCGCCCGTTTCGACTGCGTTTTCGTGGACCCGCCGCTTTACTCCAAGACACGCGGCGGCAAAGTTGACTTGATCGAAGAGAACCATCGCATCCTGAATAAAGTCCGCCCACTGATCAATGACGGCGGCTGGCTTGTCACGATCAACAACGCCCTGTTCGTGAGCGGCGGCGAATATTGGCAGATGCTGGATTCCCTCTGCGCCGACGGCTACCTCTCCGTCGAAGCAACCATCCCTGTCCCGCAAGACTTCATCGGCTTCTCCGAAACCCCCGCCGGCGTCCTGCCCGCCGACCCCGCGCCGTTCAACCACGCCACCAAGATCGCCATCTTGCGCGTCCGTCGCAAAGACGCGATGGCGAAGGCGGATACTGAGTAGGACTGGATTATATTGCGTCCGAATGGGCTTCCACTCTTATGGCTAGCCCTTTTAAGCTGGTTGCCTTGAGCGTTTGGATATAATCCGCAACGTTTTTCGGTGGATTGCGAAGCGAAGCGCGGTGTATTTGAAGGCCATGCAGAAATAGAGCCGGTTGCTCGTCAAAGAGTGCGCTGAGAAAATCATCTGGATGCGCCGCTTGAACTCCGTAAGTTTGTAGGATTGCGTTAGGAAAGTCCGACAAGTTATAGGTGACGATCAAAGGCGCTTTTGCTTCGATCGCGGCCGCAAGGATGTGGCGATCATCAATATCGGGCAGGTTGAGCCCGGAAATGTGGGTTTCATATCCCGAAACCACACAATTTGGGCTGACCTTATTCATCAAGATACGCGTGCGTTCCAACTGGCTTGGAGACAATTCGCTCTTATTCGCCAGTACATTGCGTATCCATTCGGCGTGAATCTCCTCAGTCCAGCGCGGCGCATAGATCCTGACGGCGGCAAGCCACATCAATAAATCGCGCAACGATGGGGGATAAAGAACGCAGGCGTCCAGCACGGCGACAATCATCAGTACAATCCAAGCCGTTCTGTCTCTGCCTGAAGTTCTCTCACAATGTCTTTGCTTTGCTCGATTTCTTCTGCTGTTGCATGATCGAGTGGCGCCATACTATTCGCCGTCCTGAGAATCGTGCGAATAGAAGCAACCGCTTCCGAGCGCTGTAGCCGATCCATCAAGTCTTCATAGCTTGCGGTGTCCAGCATGACGACTTCCGCACGGCCATTAATGGTGAGTACTTCAGGTGTCCCGGTTTCCTTAAGCCGCGCAACATGCGCTTTATGATTCCTGAGAAAATCGCTCATGGAATGTATTTGTCTTGCGTCCAGCATGATTAATTCCTGTTCATATAATTTACAATTAATTATATGATACCCTCATTTTCAACGACCTCTGAAGAATAGATCATGTGACAAGATTCTTGACAAACCGTCAGCCAGAAGATATACTCATCGAAACGTTTAAATGGATGGAAGAGTAAGCGTGGAAAGGGCGGGCGATGGTCTGGGAGGAACGCTGGCATCCGTTGCGGGAGGAGTGGGTGACGATCGCCGCCCATCGGCAGAACCGGCCGTGGCAGGGGGAGACCGTCCGCGCCGAGACGAAATTCGTTCCGGAGTATGCGGGCGATTGTTATCTGTGCCCTGGTAACACGCGCATCAGCGGGCGGCGCAATGAGGATTACGCGGGCGTCTATGTCTTCGACAACGACCACCCATGCGTCGGCCTCGACGCCCCTACGGATTTAGCGGCTCCTACGGGGATCTATCGGAATCGGCCGGCGACGGGAATCGCGCGCGTTGTCTGCTATAGCCCCCAGCATAATTCGTCGCTGGCGCAGCTGTCGCCCGGCGAGATCCGGTCGCTGCTGGGCGTCTGGCGGGAACAGTATCTCGACCTGGCGGCCCGGCCGGAGATCAACCACGTTTTGCTGTTTGAGAACCGGGGCGAAGTCGTCGGCGTCTCCAACCCGCATCCCCATTGTCAGATTTACGCCACGAATTTCGTGTTCAAGACCATCGCCGACGAGGCGCGCGTCAGCCTCGCTCATTGGCGGGAGACGGGGCGCGTTCTCTTTCAGGATATCATCGCCGCCGAGCGCCAGGATGAGATTCGCATTTTGGCGGAGAACGAGCACGCCATCGCGTTCGTGCCATACTTTGCGCGCTATGCTTACGATGTCTGTGTCGCTCCCAAGCGCACGCATCGGTCGGTCGCCGATCTTTCCGGCGACGAGCTGTCGGACCTCGCCGCTGCGCTCAAAATCGTTCTTGTCAAGTTCGACAACCTCTGGCAGGCGCCGTTTCCTTACGTCATGACCCTGCATCAGGCGCCGACCGACGGCGGCGATTACCGGGGCTTCCACTTCTACATCGCCTTCCATCCGCCGCTGCGCAAACCCAATCTGCTCAAGTACATGGGCGGGCCGGAGACGGGCGGCGGCAGCTTCATCAGCGACACCTCTCCCGAGGAAAAAGCGGCCGAGCTGCGCGCCGCCTCCAATATCCACTACACCCAGTCTAATTAACGCATTCGCGCGGCCCGTTCCCTGGTATAATCGCGATGAGAAGGCGCCGCGCGGAGTGGTCTTTATTGGATTTCCAGGCGCCATGTCGCGTAGAACTGGCCGACGTTCTGGCTGACGACATGGCCGTCGCCCATCAGCACGGTATACCGCCGTCGATCGAAGAGTGTGGAGCCGTGCCAGCCGCCGTTGCCGTCTTCAATAATATTGATCTCGGAGGGGCCGTGCTCGGCGTTGTGGTCTTCCGGATCCGTCGCGCTCAGATTAGAGTCGGATTTGCCCAGCAGCGGAATCTCCGTGCGGTAGAAGTAGGATGTTTGGAACGCGTCGTACATCGTCGGACGCGCGTGCAGCGGAACCGGCGCGCCGCCATAGAAGTTGGCGTCCAGAGTATCGAAGCCGCTGTCGGAGGGGCATCGCCAGAGCGCGGGGGATTTGACATACGGAGCGACCACTTCGTGCAGACGCCCCATCGTCGCGACTTTGGCGTATTTGTCGGGAAAAGGCAGCCAGATCGACGTGTGTTCGTCCGAAGGGTCTTTCGCCCATGGGTACAGACCGTCGGAGTCCTCCATGTACATGGACATCGCCATGCCGATCTGACGCAGGTTGCTGGAGCACGCCGCGCTTCGCGCTTTTTCGCGGGCGGCGAAAAACGTGGGGAACAGCAGTGCGGCGAGGATCGAGATGACCGCGATCACGACCAGGAGCTCGATCAGCGTAAATCCGGCGAGTGCTCTACGATGGATCATAAGTTTCAACTCTCTCGATATTGTATCATACCTGAGGCTGCGAATAAATTTTCCTCAAAGGATTCCGGAAGTGGGATGTTTTCGTGAGTAACCAATCGAGCGCATACGATACGGGCAAACCGATCGCGCCGCCGCTGAATCTATATTTGCGGGAGGCGTCCGCGCAGGCGGAGCTGGACTCGCTGCGCGGCTTGAATGCCGTCCGCGCCGCGCGCCGGGCCGGCGAAGAACGATTTACGAACGAGACTCTGGTCACTCTGGCGCGCGTCTGCGCTTCGGAAGGCGCGGAAGACGCCGTTTGGGATCTGCTGGAAATGCTCACCGAGCGCGTGGCCGGACGGATCGCGCGCCACCTCCAGGTCTGGGGGGTGACGCAGCGGGAGGCGCGCGAGGATCTTTGCGGCGAAATCTTGACGGCGATGTACGACTGCATCGCCTGCCGGGAAGTCAGCCAGGAGTTCTGGGAATGCCGATTCTGGATCTGCTTCGATCGGCGCGCCCGCACGATCCTGCGCGATTACCGCGCGTCCGGGTCCGAACACGCCGGGCTGGACGCGCAGCCGGAGGCGCTGGATATAGGGGCGCTCGCCGTGGACGATCAAGTGATCGCCCGATCGGCCCTAGCGGCTCTGCCCGAGCCCTTGCGGACGGCGTTCGTGCTCAAGCACTATGCGGGCTACGCCGAGGAAAGTTCGAACCCCGAGGAATATACGATTGCAAGCACGCTGGGCGTGAGCGGCCGTACGGTGCGTAACTATCTGCGCCGCGCGCAGGATCTGCTGGCGCCCTGGCGCGAGCGGGAGAATTGACGATGAGCGAACCATTGACATCGGGGAACGGATTCCTGAACCCCGCCCGTCCCGACGCGGGCGATATGCTGGTCGCCGGCTTTACGCAGGCGCTGGAGGGCGGCGAGAACCCCGGAGCGCTGCTGCGCGTTTGGTCCGGACGGCACCCCGCGTTCGCCCGTGACTTCGCCGAGGCCGCCGCCGCGCATCTGGGCGGGGATTTCGGTCCCGCAGGCGATCTTCAAACGGACGAACAGGAGATCAGCGCGTTTAGCCGCGCCTTTATCCGCTCCCGGCGCGGCGAATCGCCGCTGTCGTCGCGCGCCCGTGACTGCGGGTTGGGAAGCCTGGACGCCGTCGCCGCCGAAATGCGTCTGCCTCCCGGCGTGCTGGCTCGTCTGGACCGGGGCCGGATCGCGCTTCAGACACTCCCGAAGGCGCTCCTAGAAGGTCTGTCGCAGCGTCTGCAATGGGCGGGCGCGGATCTGCTGGCCGCGCTTCAGGCGCCGCAATCGACGCCTGCGAACGCCGGCGCCGTCTGCGAAGCGCCGGCGGGTTACTGGGCGCAGGAGACTTTTGCGGAGGCGCTGGCCGAGTGCGCCTCCGAAGATCCCGACGGCGCGCGCTACTGGGGCCATCCCGCTCAAGATCGGAACGACAGGCCTAATTCATGAAGATCGTTATTCCCGGCGGTACGGGACAGGTCGGCGTGCTCCTCGCGCGGATGTTTCACGGCAGCGGCCATGAAGTGACGGTGCTGAGCCGCCGGGCGATCGCCGCCCCCTGGCGCGTGGTCCAATGGGACGCGGAGACGCGCGGCGACTGGACTCACGAATTCGATGGCGCCGACGCCGTCATCAATCTGGCCGGACGCAGCGTCAACTGCCGCTATACGCCGGAGAACCGGCGCGAGATTTTAGAATCGCGCGTCAACTCCGCGCGCGTCGTCGGCGAGGCGATCCAGCATTCCCGGCGTCCGCCCAAAGTCTGGCTTCAGGCGAGCACGGCGACGATCTACGCGCATCGCTACGACAACGCCAACGACGAAATGACCGGGATCATCGGCGGCGGCGAGCCCGGCGCCCCGGATACCTGGAAGTTCAGCATCGATGTCGCCGAAGCCTGGGAGCGCGTCGTCGACGAGACCGAGACCCCGCACACGCGCCGGGTGAAGATGCGGTCGTCGATCATCATGAGCCCCGACAAAGGCGGCCCGTTCGATGTGCTGCTGGGATTGGTCCGGCATGGATTGGGAGGGAAGTCGGGAAGCGGAGATCAATACGTCTCGTGGATCCACGACTACGATTTCATCCGCGCCGTCTGCTGGCTGATCGAGCACCCGCAGTTCGAGGGACCGGTCAACCTCGCCGCTCCCGAGCCGCTGCCCAACGCCGAATTCATGCACGCCCTGCGCGCGGCCTGGGGCACGAAGTTCGGCTTCCCCGCCGCCGCGTGGATGCTGGAAATCGGCGCCCTGTTTCTCAAGACCGAAACGGAGCTGATCCTCAAAAGCCGCCGCGTCATCCCCAGCCGTCTTCTGCGCGAAGGCTTCGAGTTCGAGTTTCCCCGCTGGCCTGAAGCGGCGTACGACTTGACGCAGCGATGGAAGGCGGGGCGGAAATAGGGTGGCCCGGAGAGATTGGTTTCTTCTCACTTCGCAAACCCGCCCGGCCTTCGCGTGCTCCCGGCAAACCCACCCTGGGGCTTTGCGCCACCCCTCCCTTGCAAACCCACCCCGGCCCTTCGGGCCACCCCTCCCGCCGACGGGAAGGGTGATTTCAGAGCGTGTTATCGCAAGCAGCTTCTGTAAGAGCGTCTCCTACAAACCCTTCCCGTCGGCGGGAGGGGTGGCGCGAAGCGCCGGGGTGGGTTTGCCAGGGAGGGGCACCTGAAGGCCGGGGTGGGTTTGCAAGTAAGGGGCAGCCGAAGGCCGTGGTGGGTTTGCTAGGACGACTAAGGGGGGCTCTCACCCCACGTACATCGTTCGGCGCGCGAGCAGCAGGCAGGCGTCGTCCTGAAGGCGGCCGCCGGCGAAGTTTTGGGCGCCGCCCAGGATGGCTCGGGCGATTTGGCCCAGGGCGGGGAAGGATCGGGCCTGGGCGGCGAGGCGGATCATGCCTTCGTAGCCGAAGAAGACGTTGTCGCGGCGCGCTTCTGTGATGCCGTCGGTGACCATCAAGAGCGTGTCGCCGATGTTGAGCTGCATCGTGATCTGATCGTACTCCGCGCCGGAAATGGCGCCGATCGGCAGGCCGCTGGCGGGAGCTTCCTCGCTGGGTCCAGACGCGCGCAGAATCAGGGGCGGTTCGGCGCCGCAGACCGTGATCTCCAGCGCGCCGGTCTTGGGATCGAAGACGGCGAGGGTGAGGCCGACGATCATGTCGTCGGATTGCTCGGGCAGCGTTTGCGCCTCGCAGACGAACTCGTTGAGCCGGGCGGCGGCGAGCGAGGGGCTGGTGGTGTCGCGCATAAAGGCGCGCAGTGTGAACTTGATCTCCGCAGTGCGAGCGGCGGCCGCCAGGCCCTTACCCGCGACATCGCCGAGGATCAGCGCGATCTTGCCGCCCGCGACCGAGAAGGCGTCGCAGAAGTCGCCGCCGACCTGCGCTTCTTCCCACGCGGCTTCGTAGAGGGATTCGATCGTGAGGCCCCGGAAACCGTCGCGCGGCGGCATGATCAGCAGCGAGCGCTGGAGGGTCTCGGAGATCCGATGCTCGCGGTCGTACGCGCGCTCCAGATCCGACTGCGCGCGTTTCAAGGCGGTGATGTCCGAAATCATCGCCGTGACGATGCGCCGACCGCCCGAGTCGCTCAGGGCGCTCGCGCTGCTCAGATAATACAGGGCGGAGCCGTCCTTGCGGCGCAGGCGCGCCTCGACTTTGTCCTTCGATCCGTCAAGCCGCTCCGTAAACTGCTCGCGCGCCAGCGCCAGGTCGTGGTCGAAGACGAAATCGTAGATCGAACGCCCCAGCATCTCGTCGGGGGAATAGCCGAGCATCTCGGCCAATCGGCCGTTGACATAGGTCGTGATGCTGTGCTCGTCGTAAGACCAGACGCCTTCAAACGTCGTGTCGACGATATGCCGGTAGCGTTCCTCGCTCTCGCGCACGGCCTGCTCGGCGCGTTTGCGCTCGGTGTTGTCGTGCACGGCGAGCACCGCGCCCATGATCATGCCGCTCGGGTCGATGATCGGCGCGTTCGCGCAGAGGACCGGGACGAACGTTCCATCCCGGCGAATGAAAGTGTCCTCGTGATTGCGCACGCCCGTGCCGGTGGTGAACACAGCGGTGAGCGGGCTTTCCAGCATGGCGTTGCGCGTGCCGTCGGGCTTGAGATAGTGGACGGTGTCGTGCAGGACTTTGCCCACCAGCGTGCTGGCGTCCCACCCGACCAGCTGCTCGGCGGCGGGATTGAGGAACGTGACGCGGCCGGCGGTGTCCATCATGAACAGCGCTTCCGTGGTGCTGTCCGTGAGGGAGCGGGTCAGAACGAACTGCTGGCGCAGCTGCTCCTCGGCGGCGCGGCGGCCGGTGATGTCCTCCACGAACGCCAGCAGGTAGCGCGACGCGCCGGAGCGGGGCGTGACCACCGACATGGTGACATCGACCCAGACCGCTGCGCCGTTCTTATGGATGTAGCGTTTGGCGATGGAGTACGTGGATAGATCGCCGGCGAGCAGATGGCTGAGCAGATCCAGCTCCTCGTGCAGATCGTCCGGATGCGACATCGATTGATTTGTGCGTAGAAACAGTTCATCTCGGGTATATCCGAGAATGTCGCACAGACGCTGATTGACGCGCAGCCATCGGCCGTCCGGCGCGACATGGCCGATGCCGAGCGCCGCTTCTTCAAAGGTGGCGCGGAACCGCTCCTCGCTTTCCTCAAGCGCCTGCTCGACGTGCTTGCGGTCGGAGATGTCACGGAAATAAACGGCGAGTCCTTCTTCGGTCGGATAGCCGCGCAGCTCCAGCCAGATCCCGCGACGCGGCGAATGCTCTTCCAGCGTGATGGCGGACCGATCCGCCATCGCCCGATGGTACTCGTAGTAGGCATTGGTGCCCACAAGATCTGGATAAACGTCCCAAAGACTCTTGCCCAAGAGGTCTTCCAGCGGCTTATCCAGGAAGCGCTCCGCCTCATGGTTCACATGCAGGATGCGCCAATCCCAGTCCACCGACACGTATGCTTCGGCGATGCTTTCCAGTATGGATTCCGTCGTGTGTGAGGTATGTCGCATAAAGTCTTCCGAAGGGCGTTCCGCTGGCATGGGAGTGCGCGATTCGTATTCACCGTTAGTATACAATGACATCCGTTCAGTGTCAAATCCGAAAGGACGTCCGCCGCGAACGAGGAATAAATTCCGATCCGACAGGACGAAATGATCGAATACGCTTAAAACGTCTAGTATAATACAGCTTGCGGGGGAATAGATGCGATAATCGCCGCTCTGCGTGCTTCTCCCGGATTGACCGAAGGAGTTCTGTTACGCCCATGAATGACGCCTCAAGAACTCAGCCGATCATTGAATGCCCCTTTCTTCAGACCGAAGGAACGGACGGCGTGGACCATCTGGTCCGGCTCGCCGCCGATGTCTGCAAAGCGCCGATGGCCGGACTCGCCCTGGTGGAGAGCGGGCGAGTTCTTTGGCGCTCCGGGGTCGGAATGGGCGGCGGCGAGAGCGCATTCTGCCTGCGCGCGCTTTCCCAGGACGCCCCACTGACGATTGGGAACGCATGCGAGGACGCTCATTTCCACGACCATCCCTGGGTCGTGGGGGAGCCGCATGTCCGCGCATTCATCGGCGCCCCGCTGCTGGCGCTGGACGGGAAGCCGCACGGCGTCCTGTGCATCTGGGATACGCATCCCCGGTCGTTTTCCGAGAGCGACATTCGCGCCGTCGCCGGTTTGGGGCGCGCGCTGACGGCGCATCTCGACCTGCTCTCCCATACCGCCGCGCTGGAAAGCCGCCTGATCCGTTATGGCGAGGACGAGGCGTTGCTCCAGGACCAAATCAACTGGATCAACAATTACGGCCGGGACCTGGAGGTGCGGGCCGCGCGTCTGGAGGCGATCAATGCGCGTCTAGAGGCCCTGGCGAAGCTCGACGGCATGACCGGCCTCAAAAACCACCGCGCCTTTCAGGAGCGCCTGGAGACCGAATTCCAGCGCGCCGCGCGGTATAGCATGCCGCTTTCACTGCTGCTGCTGGATGTGGATCACTTCAAATCGTTCAACGACTCCTACGGTCATCTGGCGGGGGATGAAGTGCTGAAGGCGCTGGCGCAGGTGCTTCAGGAGAGCGCGCGCGGTCTGGATTTTGTCGCGCGTTACGGCGGCGAAGAGTTTGTGATGATCCTGCCCCACGCCGACCACCTCGGCGCCATCGGCATCGGCGAGCGGATGCGCACCGGCATCGAAGCCGCCGCCTGGCCGAACCGCCCCATCACCGCCAGCATCGGCGTCGCCACCCTCACACGCGGCATGGAGCGCCCCAGCGACCTGATCGCCCAGGCCGACCGCGCCCTGTACGCCTCCAAAGCGAACGGCCGGAACCTCGTGACGCATGCGAAGAATTTGGTGGAGGAGTGACCGCTCCTCCCGAGTGACCGCCTCCGGGGCTTCGCGCTACCCCTCCTGGGCAAACCCACTCCGGCGCTTCAGGTGCCCCCCGGCAAACCCACCCCGGCCCTGCGGGCCACCCCTCCCTTGCAAACCCACCCCGGCCTTCGGGTGTCCCTCCCTGGCAAACCCACCCCGGCCCTTCGGGCCACCCCTCCCGCCGACGGGAAGGGTTATTACAGAGCGTGTTATCGCAAGCAGCTTCTGTAAGAGGCAATCCTACAAACCCTTCCCGTCGGCGGGAGGGGTGGCGCGAAGCGCCGGGGTGGGTTTGCAAGGGAGGGACACCCGAAGGGCCGGGGGTGGGTTTGCCAGGGAGGGGTGGCGCAAAGCCCCAGGGTGGGTTTGCCGGGGAGCACGCGAAGCGCGGGGTGGGTTTACCGGGGAGCGCGCGGAACGCGGGGGTAGGTCACCCGGGAGCGCCGGGCGGGTTTGCCAGGGCCGGTCACTCATGTCCCGCCGTCGCCGCCAGCCCCTCGTCCACCATCTCCACCGTCGGTTGTCCGTCGATATCGCGCCAGACGCCGCAGGGCGCGCCGTCGGCGCTGGCGTCGAGTTCTACCGTGCTGCCGTCCATGCGCAGGGCGGGGTGGTAAAACGCGCCGACTTGCTCGGCGTTTCCGGCGATATAGTGGCTGATCAATGAGCGGCGGAAGCGATCGGGGGTGGTGTTGGGGAAGCTGCCGTGGATGAGGCTGCCGTTGAAGAAGAGCACGTCGCCGGCCGCCATGAGGATGGGCGCGGGCGGCGTCTGGGCGGGAACGGGGACGGTGACGTCCGTGAAGCTGAGGGTGGTGTCGGCGCGCTGCGGGCACAAGAGGGGTAGGGCGTGGCTGCCGGGGACCGCCTGCATGCAGCCGTTGGCTTCGTCGCAGGGGTCCAGGGCGAGCCATGCGGCCATGCAGGTGCCGGGCTGGACGCGCAGATAGAAGTTATCCTGGTGCAGCGCCTGGCCGCGCGCGCCGGCGGGTTTGAAGTAGAGCATCGTCTGCACGGCCAGCGGCTCGACGCCGAGCAGTTGAGTCAGGACATTGTTCAGGCGGGCGTCCAGCAGCCAGCGCAGGCTCGTCTCGTCCCAGCGGTGCATGTGGATCATGCGCGGGAAGCGCTTCAGCGGATCGCTGCTTGTCAGGTCCACGCCCCCGAAATCCCCCGGATATGTTCCCGCCGCCCGGAGCTCCATATAGTGCTCGCGCAGGGAGGCGACTTCTTCGTCGTTGAACAGCGCGGGGACCACCAAAAAGCCGTCGCGCTCGTAGCGCGCCTTCGCTTCGCCGTCTAACTGCCCCATCCCGTTCATGGCTTTCTCCTGAGTTCCGTGTGGTCCTTGACCGAATAATGCTTTGCGTGCGGCTTGACGTGCGCCACCGTTCGCTGAATGCGCGGCTTGGCCGCCTCGGCGTACAGCGCCGCTCCCGGATGCCCCAGCGTGGTCCGCACGACCATGCCCAGGATCGCAAGGATCCCGACCAGAAGCGCCACGGGGCCGATCAACGCTCGTTTTGTTCCTTCCATGTCTCCATCAGACACGAAATCGATTGAAAAGTTACGTATTCCTATGACAAATCTTTTGCTGTCCCCGGCGCCGCGCTCTCATCGCTGGCCGATGCTCATATTATGATACAATAAGATCCTGAGATGAAGCCCATCTGTGGGGCTTTTTCCCGCCGTGTTTTTTGGAGGCGCTTTTTTGCTCATCATTCGCGACCTGGTGAAGGTCTATCCCGGCGGCGTGACGGCGCTGCACGGCGTCTCACTGGAAATCCCTCACGGCATGTTCGGTCTGCTCGGCCCGAATGGGGCTGGGAAAAGCTCGCTGATGCGGATCCTCGCGGGCGTGCTGGAGGCAACTTCGGGAACGGTGGCGCTCGACGATCTCGATGTCCTGAAGCGTCCGGATCGCCTCTGGCCCCAGCTGGGTTTCCTGCCGCAGGAGTTCGGCTTTTATCCCCATTTGACCGGCGCGGCCATGCTGGACTTTCTGCTGAAGATGAAGGGCGTCGAATCGTATCTGACGCGCAAGGAGCTGACATCGGAGCTGCTCGCGCGCGTCAACTTGACGGGCGCCGCGCATCAGCGGGTCAAGGAGTACTCGGGCGGCATGCGCCAGCGCCTTGGGATCGCGCAGGCGATCGCCGGGAATCCGCGTCTCTTGATTGTCGATGAGCCGACGGCGGGGCTGGATCCGGAGGAGCGGCAGCGCTTCTATCGCATCCTTACCGAACTCGCCGCCGACCGTACGGTGCTGCTCTCCACCCATATTGTCGAGGACGTCGCGGTGCTGTGCCCGCGCTTCGCGATTATCCGCCAGGGGCGCGTGGTCGCGCAGACGACCCCGCAGGACGCGCGCGCCATGGTGAACGGGATGGTCTTCGCGGGACGCGTCGAGGCCGCCTGGATGGATGAGTTCCGCCGGCAGTTTCTGGTGCTCCAGGAAACCGTGGTCGAGGGTGTCTACCATGTGCGGGTTTTGGCCGCCTTGGGGGCCGGCCCCGCCGGCTTTCCGCCGTCGCCGCCGACACTGGAGGACGCCTATCTGGCGCTGATCAGCGGCCGCCTGGCGCCGCCTCCGCCGATCGCGCCCATCGTCCCCCCAGCCGCGACGGCGGCGTCGGCTCCCGCGCCTCCCGCGTCCCGCGAGGAGGCGTTATGACGACGGCCACGCCCGCTCCCGTTTCGCCCGCTCGCCCCTCGGTTGGGAATGAGCCCACGCTGTCAAAACGCGTCTTTCGTATCCTGTCCATTGTCCGGCTGGACCTTGCCGCCGCGCTGCGCCGGCCGATGTGGTGGACGTGGATTGGGCTGATCGCTTTGATGGCGCTGGTCCTTTCGCAGAACGCCCTGCTCATGCTGCCGCAGGGCGACAGCGCGGTGGGCGGCAAGCAGACCTGGGTGACATCCGAGTTCGCGGTCGCCTGCGACACCGTGATCCTCGCCATTCTGTTTCACGCCTTCTTTATCACGATTATCGCGGGCTTGACGGTGATCCGCGATGAAGAACAGCAGGTCGGCGAGATCCTGCACGCCACGCCCCTGACGCCCGGCGAGTATATCTGGGGGAAGTTTCTCGCCGTGCTCGCGGCGATATTTCTGGCGCTCATCGCCCAGTATGCGCTTTTCGCCGTGTCCAACCATCTGTATCCACACAATGGGACGCCGGAGCTTCATGGCCCGTTCGCCATTGGCAATTACCTTCGCCCCGCGATCGAGTTTGCCGTTCCGCAGTTTCTCTTTCTGGGCGGCGTGTCGTTTATGATCGGCGAGCGAAGCCGGCGGCCCATTTTGGTGTTTGTGCTTCCCGCCGCGATTCTTTTGCTGTCCGTTTTTGTCCTGGGACATGAGAGCGACAGTCGTTTGACCAGTCCGCTGGCCAGGCATTTGCAGATGTGGTGCGATCCGACCGGGCTGGCCTGGCTCAGACGGACGTGGTTCGATGTGGACCGAGGTGCGGACTTCTACAATCATCACCGTGTGATTCTCGACTCGGCGTTTCTGACCAGCCGCCTTGTGTTCTCCGCGCTAGGTTTGGGAGCCGTCGCGTTCAGCCAGGCGAAGTTTGCGGGAACGCTGCGGCGTTCGGCGAGATCAGGGCGCAAACCTCGCGCGCGCCGGGCGCGTCCGGCGCCGGCGGCCTGGCGTCCCGTGGAGGCTTCCAAAGTCGTCACCGCGCCGCTGGCGCGGCTGCGGATGCAGTCGGGGACCCCCCGCTGGCTCGCCTCGGCGCTCGCGGTCGCGTCCATCGAGGCGCGGGAATTGTGGACGCAGCCGGGTCTCTATCTATTCATCCCGCTGATCGTGCTGTTCACGACGACATCTTCACTGGACGCCACCGGTATGCTGGACACGCCGCTGCTGCTGACGGCCGGAACGCTGGCGGAGCGGCAATTCAGCTCCATCACGGTTTTCCTCGCATTGATCCTGATCGTCTACACGGTGGAATCACTGGAGCGTGAAAGGGCGTGCCGGTTTCTGGCGATCCGTAACAGCCTGCCGATTTCGACCTCCGGGATGCTGCTGGGGAAGTTTCTGACCCTTAACTGCGTGGCGCTGGCGGTCGCTGGATCCTGCCTGCTCGTCGATCTGGTGATTTTGATGCGGCAGGGGCATGTCCCGGTTGTCGTCTGGCCGTTTGCCTTGCTCTGGGGAGTTCTGGGGTGGCCGACGGTCTGGATGGTTATCGCCGGAACGATGGCCGCCTATAGCGTGACCCGGTCGCGCGCGGGCGCCTACGTCCTTGGCCTCTGCGCGCTGATCCTGTACACCGTGCCCGGCGCGGATTTGAGCTGGGCGGGAAATTTAGCTCTGGCGGACGCGGTGCACTGGAGCGATCTCAGCGTGCTGGAGATGGACCGTCACGGGCTGATCCTCAATCGCCTGATCGCCCTGGGCGCGGTGTTCTTTTACGGCGCCGTTGCGGTGCGATATTTTCCAAGGCGCGAGCGCGACCCCGTCCAGTGGGCGACGGCGATGCGTCCTGGTCCCATCTTCCGCTCGGCGGCGCTGATGCTGCTCTTCGCCCTTCCCGCTTTCGTGGGGACGTTTGTTCTGTTTCAGAATGTGGTCCGCGGGCAGGGCGGATCCGTGGTGGCGGACGCGGAGAAGAACTACTGGAAGAAGAACATCAATACCTGGCGCGATGCGTCCATGCCGGGTGTGCGGGCCGCCGATCTTTCCGTGGACATCTACCCGGATTCGCGCTCGTTTCGCGTCCGTGGCTCCTATCAGCTGTTCAATAAAGACAGTAAGCCGCTGGCGCATATCCCCATGACCTGCGGGTTTCAATGGAAGCATCTCCACTGGACCCTGGACGGCAAGCCCTATCAGCCGACGAACCTCTCCGGCGTTTACGTCATCACGCCGGATCCGGCCCTGCCGCCGGGAAAATCGGCGCTGCTCGGATTCTCCTACGATGCGCCCGATCCCGGTATCAGCAAAGGCGGGAAGGGACTGACGGAATTCGTGCTTCCCTCGGCGGTGGTTCTGACGAGCTTCAGCACACGCTTTGTCCCGCGCATCGGATACGATCCGGAGATCGGGGTCAATGACGATAACGAATCCGATCCGGCGGACCTCTCCGTCACAGGTATCCCCGAGTCCCACGGTCCGCTGTTCGGCGCACCGACGCCGTTCATGCTGAGCATGCGGGTGACCGCGCCGGCAGACTTTGCCGTTAACTGCGTGGGAGATAAAGTCGGAGATCAGGTCCAGGGCGATCGCCGGACGACCGTCTGGCGCAGCGCGCATCCCGTTTCCGACTTCAATATCGTCGGTGGCCGCTGGGCCGTGCGCCGCGTCCCGGGTGTCGCCGTGTTCTACCATCCCGGTCATGGCGAAAATGTGGGCGATATGCTGAGCGCGCTGGCGGAGGCGCGGCGCAAGTACTCCGCCTGGTATGCGCCTTATCCGGATCGCGAGCTCAAGCTCAGCGAATATCCGGCGCTGGCCGGCCTCGCCCAGAGCTTTCCGACCAATATCACCTTCGGCGAGGAGATGGGCTTTCTGACGCAGACCGATGACGACGCAAACGCGCCCTTCGCGGTCACTGCCCACGAAGCCGCGCATCAGTGGTGGGGAACCATGGTTGTTCCCGGCGACGCGCCGGGCGGCAATGTTATCAGCGAAGGCATGGCTCAGTTCTCGGCGGTGATGCTGATCGACGCCGTGAAGGGCGACGCCGCGCGCCAGGCGTTTTTGCGTGAGATGGAGTCGGAGTATTTCAAGGGGCGCAGCGTGGACTCGGAGCTATCCCTGGCCTGGACCGACGGATCCAAGTCCGGCGACCAGGCGGTCACCTACGACAAGGGCGGCTGGGCCTTTTACATGCTAGCCCAGCAGATGGGCTGGGCGAACGCGCAGCGCGGCTTCCAAAAGTTCCTCGCCACATATCGCCACAGCGACAAGACGCCCACGCTGACCAATCTGACGGATACTCTGCGCGAGTTCGCGCCCGATAAGACGGGATTCGATGACGCCGTTCAGCTCTGGCTCCACCAAACAGACATTCCCGAATATCAACTGTCCGATGTCCATCGAAGCCGCATGCGTGACGGTCGATGGCTGGCGACGGCGCAGGTCAAAAACATTGGCGGCGGCCGGCCGGTCGTGGAAGTCGGCGCATGGATTGAAAAGAGCGGATCCACACAGGCGCAGTGGCGCCTCGGGCCGATGACACCGGGAGAAGACTCCACGGGAAATTACAAATACGTCGGGCCGGGCAAGCCGACGCGTATTGTCGTGGACCCGAACGTAAAGACGCTGCAAAGAAATCGGGAGAATGCGACTTATCGGTTTTGAGTAATAGTGGCGGTGTTTTGGATGGCCCTCCCCCCACGGCCCCTCTCCCAATTTTGGGAGAGGGGGAGTCAGAGGGAGTTTTTTATTTGGATCTTTGATCCAATATCTTACTCCTAACCCTCTCCTAGAATTGGGAGAGGGTGGCGCGAAGCGCCGGGTGGGGGCCATTCTCTCAAATCGGGTGCGGGGCGACTCGGACGGTGAAGGGGAGGGTGTGCAGGACTCCGGCGCGCTGGAACTGGAGCCAGCCGCGATAAAGACCCGATTCCGGCAGGCGCAGGACGAAATGCAGCTGCGCGCGCGCTTGATCGCCGGCGCCCCAGTCGGCGGGGTGAGAGTGGACGAAGGCGTGGCTGCGCTGGCTGATCAGCACCATGTGCGCGGGCGCGCCCAGCCAGGGCTCCAGCTGCGTGACGGGAGCGCCCAGCTTGTCCGTCAACTGCACCGTCAGGTTGGCGTCCTGGCGCGCGGCGAGCAGAGGAGCGGACAGAGTCGCCTGGATCTCGTCATCCTGCGCGGCCGCCAGCGGCGCGCCTTTGGAAACGGGGGGCGCGGGCGCGGTCAGCGTGAACGGCGACGGGGCCGGCCCGGACACATCGATGGACGCCGTTGCGAGCTGCGCCCCGGCATTTTTGGGAGCCATGTCGGCGTATAAACGCCAGGTTCCACTGGTCGGGAATGTGGTTGTGTGGGTGAACGTTCCGTCGGGTTGCAGCACGGGATGCTCGTGCGAGAAGTCGCCCAGGTCGTCGCGGACCATGATGAAGTGCATCTTCTTTTCATGCACCGTTTCAAAGTCCGTGATGCGCTGGCCGGTGCGGCTGTCCACGACGCTGAGCGCCATCGTCACGGACTGGCCGGCGCGCGGGCGCGCCGGCTTGGCGCTGACGACGAGACGGTAGGGCGCAGCGCTGGGATCCAGGGCGTCTCCCACCGCGACATCGTAACGCAGCGCGATCGGCGCGCCGCCATCGGCGGGCGTCGCGGCGACATCGAACCGGTACTGCCCCCCATGCGGAAACGTCGCCGTGAAGTTGTACACCCCCGCCGTTTTCGACGGCGTCAGGGTCGGCGCGATCTGCGGCATCCCCGCCATCGCCGGCATCGAGATCCGGCATGAGACGGTTTTGCAGGGCAAGCCCGCGCCGAAGAGAAACGGCAGCGCGTCTTTGTTGCTGGGATCCGGTGGCGGCACGCGCATCACCAGGATCGAAAACGCCGTCTCATCCCCCGCCGACACCCCCTCCGCCGGCGCGCGCAGATCCCCGACGATATCCCCCTGCCGCGCCGAAAACTCAGTGGCGTGCGCGCGGGCGACGCGCGGGGCGAGAGCGGGGATCGCGATCATCACGGCTAGGGGGGCGGCCGCTTGGCGAAATGATTTCAAGAGCATGGGCGTCGGGTCTTCTTTGTCCGTCAATTGGGAAGATAGCGCTGAAAATCGGACAGTGAGATGGGCGCGTCCGGATCCAGAATTTTGTACAGCGGAACATCGCCGTAAAACGACGCCCACGTCGTGTAGGTGCTGGGCGCGCCAAGAATATAGTCGCAGCCGGCCAGCGCGTACATATCTGATACCATGTTTCCCGGTCCGGACGTTACCGGGACGGAGGGCAATGTCGAGAGATCCTGCGGAAGGTTGGAGCAGAGGAGAAATCCGACGCGCTTGGCGGGAAATAGTTCCTGCACGCGGCGCATGACGGCGTCGTATTGCTCCAGGGTGTAGTAATAACGGCCGCCGCAGAATTCCTGGTAGTCGCCATGGCGAACATGGACGCCGACCAGCACATCGGCGTCTTTTCGGCCTTTGGCGAGAACCTGCTGAACATCCGCCTCTCTTGCGGCGACCGGCCGGAAGTACGCGCGAATCGCGTCGGCGTGCTTTTTCACATTATCCGCGCTGCGAAACTCCCAGCCCTCGATACAAACGATCTTCCGGCGCGCCTTCGCGACAAAATCGGGCGAGCCGATATCCATTGATTGCCCTTCGGGAAGCGAAACCTTTTCCGCGAAGACTTTCACCGGCCCCTGAATGCGCGAGTCGGCGGCCAGGCTGATCCGATGCAGGGCCCTCCGCAGCCGAGGCGTGACGGGCAGGCGCAGTCGGCGCGCGGGGAAACGGCAGGCGATATCGGCGCTGGTCGTTTCAAAGAGATCCGCGTATTCGTCGAAGGCAAGGTTCGCGACGGCGATCCCATGCTCCCGGCCAACAGCGATAAAGTGCGCGAAGAGACAGAGCCTATTTCCCAGCTGTCCAAATTTGTGGGAGATAATGATCATGATGGCCTGTAAGGCGCTTTTTAACGATGGATCAGATCGCGCGCCGCACTGTAGAAGCCGGTCGAATAGCGATGATAGCGACCGCTGAGCAGCTCGCTCGTAACACGAAACGCGCGTGCGGCGATATTTCGGGGCATCTGAATGCGCGCCCTAAGATGGAGACGCTGAGAGTCAATACGCCGAATGCGGCGGCCGAGCGTCTCGGATGAGTTGTCCGTAACCAAACGAGCGCGAATGGCGTCGAGCTGGTTGAGATGTGTCTCATAAAAGCTCACCGGCTCCGCCTTACGCTCCTTTGCCTTGACGCCCTGAATCTGCGCGTCATGCTGACGATACTGGATGAGAGGCTCATCGATCCGCATTATTGGAGCGACCGCCGCGATCAAAAGCGCGATCCAGGCGTCGTGCGCCAAATAGCTGTTCTTCTCGATCGGGAGAACAAGCGGCTTCCAATGGGCGCGAAAGGCCATCGTCGCTCCCGTCACGACGTTGCGCCGCAGCAGTGTCTCAAATCCCCGGCCATCGTCAATCGCCAGCCGTTCGGATCTGGTCAAGCGAATGCTCTCAAAGAGACGCTCCCTCAGGGGATGCAGCGCGGCGTCGACAATCTCGGCGTCGGTAAATACTACCCCCAAATTAGGATGATTTTCAAATTCTGAAGCGATACGCGCCAGTTTCTCTGGCAGCCAAACGTCGTCCTGATCGGAAAGCGCGATGATATCGCCTTGACAGAGGCCGATTGCTTTGCCGAAGTTTTGGAACGATCCTAAATTTTGTTCGTTGACGAACAGCCGCACCGGGAAGTTCACCGTATTGGCAAAGCGCTGCGCGATCTGGACGGTATCGTCCTGTGACCGGTCGTCGCAAATGACGATTTCGTCGGGCAAACGCGTCTGCGCGGCGATGCTCGCGAGCTGTTCCCAGAGGTAACGCGCGCCGTTATAAGTGCACAGAGCGATGGAGATTTTCATGACTCAGCGTGAAGGACGCCGTTTCTTCAGCGCGAGATACTGCCGAAAGATAAAGTGCTTGACCGCAGGCGGGACCATCATCCTCAGACGGTGAATCTGATAATGCGGAAAACCGACGTTCTCCTTGAGCAGACGCGGAAAGTCCCTTGCGAACGCCGGATCGGGAATACGCGTGCTCGCTCCCGCGCCTTCATAGTCGGCGACGAGCTCATGGACATAGTGAAATTTGACTCGCTGGTCGCCGAAGCACTTGAGATTATACGCGTAATCGGCGAGCATCGTATATTGGGTTTCGAATGTTCCCAGGATGGCGAAGATATGCTGCTCGTAAAAGATCGATTGGTGGCAGATGTTAAGCCCGATGCGCAGCTTGCGCTTGGTCACTTCGCCGTAATGACGCATCTGGATATCCTGCATGTACACATCGCCATAGACGAATCTGTAATTTGCGTCCGGCATTTGCGGGGCCAGCTTCTCCAGGACGCCTTCGTGGAGCGTATCGCCGGCGCCCAGAAAATAGAGATAGCGTCCTTGCGCCAAGGCGATACCTTTGTTCATCGCGTCGTAGATCCCGGCGTCGCGCTCCGAGACCCACCGGACCGCGTCGCCTTTCGCGCGCAGAACGTCCAGCGTCCCGTCGGTCGAGCCGCCATCCATCACGATCACTTCGAACAGGCCCGGTTTCTGCGACAGCACGCTCGCCAGAGTCTTCTCGGCGCGGTCCGCGCAATTGAATGTGGGAATGATAATGGAGAAGAGGGGCTGGGTCATGTCGTCGCCTCGCCTGAGGCTCGTTCGCGAAGACGCGTATCCGCCGCCGCCAGCACCTCTTCCACGGAGATCATGTCCATGCACTTGGGTTTCTCATAGATACAGACATGGCATTTGTCGCTGTGGTTGCGTGCGGCGCACGGTGAACAGAGCAGCTCGCGCCAGAGTGTTTTGTGCTCGGAGCCCCAGGGGTGGAACCGATGCGGGCAGCTGGAGCCGAAGAGCGCCACCACCGGAACGCCGCAGGCGGCGGCGAGGTGCATTGGTCCAGAGTCGTTGCCAATATAGAGATCGCACTGCTCCAGCAGCGCCGCCGTTTGCCGCAGTGTCGTCGCTCCGATCGTATCGATCGCCGTACTTCCCAGCGCATCGTCAATCGCCTGGGCGATCGCTGCGTCGCCCGGTCCGCCGACAATGACAAACGCCGCGTGATACTGCTCTCGCAGACGGCGGCATACTTCGATAAAACGCTCCACGGGCCATTGCTTGAGCCAAGAACTGCCGCCGGAAGGTCCGATGCCGATCAGGATCTGTCCCAGGGCGCGCCCGCCGCGCTCCAGAATCTGTCTGGCTTGATCCCGGTCCTCATCCGTCGTCCAGATCTCCATCGTATTCTCGTGGATTTCGCCCCCGACGGCGGACAGCAGTGCGAGGTCACGCTCGACTTCGTGCTTGAGAGAGGCGTCATCCAGACGCTGCGTGAGCAGCAGGTTGAATCCGCTCTTGCGCGCGCTTTTATGCGGAGCGACATCGTCCGAATAGCCCACGCGCCGCCGCGCTCCGCTCAGATAAGAAAGAAACGCCGCGTTATATTCGTCGTAGTCCCATCGGGGCAGCAGCGCCAGATCGAAACGGTGTTTCCAAAGATGAGTTTTCGCGAGCTTCAGAGCGCGGAGCTGTCTTCGGACGTGCTGATAGCGCCCGGGCGAGCTCCAGTCGTACGCCAGCACTTCGTTGGCGTAGGGACAGGTTTCGAAGAGATTGAGGTTCGAAGGCTTGACGATCAGGGTAATCCAGGCGTCCGGCGCGTCGCGCCGCAGCTCACGCAGCAGCGGCGTCGTCATCACGGCGTCCCCGATTTCATCCAGCCGGATAACAAGCACGGACTCGACCTCGGACAGCGCCGCGCCGGTCGGCTTTTGCCGGAAGCTCTGCATGCGAAAATACGGCTCAAACAGCGCGATGACGATACGCGGCGAGGAGATCCATGAGAGCGAGCGGCGGGCGACGCCTTTGACGATGCGCGTGAGCAGCTTCAGCATGGGAAACGCCGCCTGACCTTAACGATGCTCGACATGAATCACCGGACACATGGACTGCGTGTTGCTTTTGACATCTTTACTCCACTCGAATGGGCCGCGCAGAGGGCCATTGAGAAAGTTCCAGTCGCAGCGATAGCCGAGACCCGTGATAATCTTATCGAGTTCCGGATGGCTCCACTCCCGCAGGTGCCAGTAGTTCATGGGTTTGCCGTTGGGCAGCGTGTGCTCCGGAAGTCGATTGGGAGTGGTGATGAAGACGAGACGGCGGGAAACCCGGTAAAGCTCGCGCAGCAGGGCTTCGTAATCTTCGACATGTTCGATCACTTCCAGGCAGGTGACGACATCGAACGACTGATCCTCGAAGGGAAGGCGCTTGCCGTCATAGAGCGAAACGCTGGTGACGCGCGGATGCCCGTCGAAGACACGCTTGGCGCGCGCGACGGCGGGAGCGTCGACTTCGACGCCGATGACGCTGATCGCCTTAGCCGCCATGATATTCATGCCATATCCAAGACCAAAACCGACCTCCAAAATATGGTCCGACGGTTGGATATAATTGTCCCGGAAGAAGAGATAGCTTTCGACCTGATTCGCCATCTCCAGCGGATCGTCCAATGTCGTATACTCGGTGTAGTGCGGAGTCTTGGCCGGCTCCAGTCCGCGCGCCCGGCGGACGGCGGACAGCAGGATCGGGGGAGTGACGGCCAGCACGAACCGGCGGAAATGATAGCGGGGAGAATGGATGGACACGGCTCTTATTTTCCTTTTCGACTTTCCGTGATGACGGTTTGAATCGCTGCGGCGATATTGCGCTGGAAAGCCTCTTCGGAGTAATCCCGCAAAGCAATCTCGCGCGTGCGTCGCGATTGAGTTTCCAGCCATTCCGCGGAGCGTTCCGACAGCGACTGCACGATTTCGGCGATGTGCGCGACCGAACAGTCTTCCAGCATGACGCCGTAATCGCCGACATCAAGATTGTTCTCACGACTGAGCACCGGGACCAGTCCCTGATGCATTGCGTCCAGAACGGATCCCGGCTGCCCTTCGGCGCAGGAGGCGTGGATCACATAACCGCACTGGTCGACCATTTCGTAGAACTTTGGCGACCGTGTCGGCCCCGCGCCGAGCCAGTGTATATTGGGCAGCGTCTCTAATTCCTTGCGGTACAGCTCGTGAAACTCTGGGGAAGCGCCCTGCCAGACATAGAGATGAGCGTCCAGGCCCGTGAACGCCTCCAGCAGCAGATCCAGTCCCTTATGGACGTTGCCGACGCTGGAGAAAAAGAAGAAGTTACGACGCGCCGCTTCGAAATCCTTTTTCGTTGTGTCGTAATGATCGTCGAAATAAGTCGCGTTGTTTACGTTGACGACCAAGGGGAACTTCGAATACGAGTCTTTTGCGACCTGGTTACCAAGGCAGATAATGCCGTCCGCTGCGGCGTTGGCGCCTTCCTCGGATTCCGTGATCCAGCGGTCGTACGGCAGGCGGACGCCGCGCGTTTCTTCGATGCGCTGAAATCGCGCTTCTTCATGGGCGTTCCAGTCCCGCCAGTAAATCCCTGTGGAAAAGTAGATGCGCGGCGCTTCAGGCGGGAGCAGCGTCGCCAGCCGCTCGAAATTTCGACCGGCGTGACCGAAGAACAGGTCGTATTTTTTGCGCGGGGTAAAGAGATCGTTCGACCATTCGATGATATCGACATCGTAACCCATGTCATTGAGTGCGGCGACGATGCCGCGCGCGATGCCGATGTTACTGAAGTAGGTATTTCGGACATCGTCCGGCCCGATGGTGAACGGCGCGGTAATGTAGGAGACGAGCGCGTGGCGGCGTTCGGCTCCAGCCGCGCTCGACGGGCGAGTGATCGGGTAACGGCTCTCGTAATCCGCGTGAAGCTTTTTCAGACCGGAGAGGGCGGACGCGGGCATCAGGCGCTTGGCGATTTCGCGTAACGGGCTTGGCATTCAGTTTCGCCTTAGGATTCTGCGGTAAAAGTCGAGAAGATGAGTGCTCATGGCCTCGACGCTCATTTCGTCCGGCGCGCGCTTCAAGCCGAGCGGGATCACGCGGCTTCGAAACTCTTCGTCGAAAAGCGCTTTGCGGAGACCATCGGCCAGCGCCTGTGTATTCGCCTCGGGAACCACCAGGCCCGCCTCGCCGATGACCTCGGGGATTGCGCCCGAATCCGAGCCAACCACCGGCACGCCGCACGCCATGGCCTCACCGAGCACCCGCCCGTACTGTTCCTTCCAGACGGGCGTGGAAAGCGATGGCAGCGCGAGCGCATCGAGACACGCCATATAGGAGGCGACGAGCGTGGCGCTCATGGGCGCGAGCAGGTGAACACGTTCTTTCAGACCCAGCAGGTCAATCCAAAGCTCCAGCTCGGATTGCATCGGGCCGCCGCCGATCAATAGGCAATGCACGTTTGGCGGAAGCAATCCAAGCGCGCCGAGCAGATGCATCAGACCTTTCTCGGTGACCAGACGCCCGATATAGCCGACGAGAGGCTCCGCCGGCAGGCTCAGTGTTTGACGCAGCGCCGCTTTGTCCGCGGGCTTGAAGTCCTCCAGCGGGATCCCCCAAAAGACACGCTCCAAAGGTTTGACGAATCCGGCGGCGCGCACGCAGGCGATTGCTTCGCTATCGGCTTCAAAGCCGCCCGCGATTTGCGTCCAAAGCGAACGCCATTTCGGGATGGTGAAGCGGCTGAGCGGGATGTGCAGATTGTCGAAGCCGTAGAAGACGACCTTCGCGCGTGAAAACACGCGCGTTCGAGCCCGTGTCACCTGATAGAGAAATGGATCGACCGGACCGCTCCAAACCTGGATCACGTCCGGTTTGACTGTTTTGATTGCCTGGCGCAGCGGCTCCGGCTGATAGCCTTTGTGGAAGTTCGCCGGGTCGATCAAGGGCAGCGGGATAAACCGGAAGCCGTCCGAATTCTCTTCCCGCTCGTAGCTGATCCAGCCGGAGGGATCGTAGACTTTATTGACGGCGACACGGTTTGGCGCGATGACCGTGATTTCCACTCCATCATGCTTCGCGAGAGCCGCCGGGATTTTTCGCACGTGCGCCGCTTCCGCCACGGGTGAAACGATCAGTATTTTCATCGCAATGTCCGCATCCGCGCGGCGTCGCTTCGATTCACGAGAAGTATGTCCGCCGATACTCGCGTAGGACTTCGTCCACGGGACCATCTTGTTCGAGGACGCCTTTGTTCAGCCAGAGGACTCGATCCGCGAGTCGCTCCACATGGTCCAATTCATGCGTCACCATCAGGATGGTTCGGCCCTGGGACTTGAATTCCTCAATCTTCCGGAAGCACTTTTCCTGAAAGCCCTCATCGCCGACCGCAAGCCCTTCGTCGATGAGGAGAACTTCCGCGTCGAGATGGATCGCCATCGAGAACGCAAGTCGAAGCTGCATTCCCGACGAGTACATGCGCACCGGGAGGTCCATCGCTTGGTGATCCAAACCGGCGAATTCGAGAATGCTGTCGTAGCGGGCGGCGACTTCTTCCTCCATGAGGCCGAGCATCGCGCCGCTGAAAAAGATATTCTCGTTTCCGGTGAGCTCGTGATGGAAGCCGGCCCCGAGCTCCAGCAGGCTCATCATGCGCCCGACGATCCGGGCCTCGCCCTCCGTGGGCAGGTAGACGCGGGAAAGAATGGAAAGCAGAGTGCTTTTTCCAGAGCCGTTGCTGCCGATCATCGCCACGGCCTCGCCCGGTTTGATCTGGAAGCTGACGCCGTTCAGCGCACGCCGAATCTCAAAACCCGAGTGCTCCTCTTTCCGGACGAGTCCTTTGGCGAGGGATGTGACTTTACTTTTAAGACTGCCGTAAATCCGGTGATAGACCCGGAAATCTTTGACGACATTTTCGACTTCGATCGCATATTCCGGCATGATGGGTTCCTACGGGCGCTCGGTGAACTTCCACTTGCGGCCGTTGAAGTAGTTATAGCCGGCGATGCAGATAAGACTGGATGTGACCAGAGCGATGAGAAAATATCGGTAATCAAAGGGGGCCGTCATCGCAGTCGGACTTCCCGGACTGGAAATGATCTTGGCCGGCAGCAGCACCTGCTTATACGCCGTGATGACCCAGGCGAGCGGATTGCCCAGATAGAGATGGTATGCGAGCCATTGCCACCGCGCGGGGATTTTGGCGGAGTATTGCAGGTTTTCCGCGAAATACAAAATAGGCAGCAGGTAAAACAAGAACGACATCATCATCGACGCGACAAATTTGACATCTTCGTAGAACACGTTCCAGGCGCAGATAAAGAACGACACGCCCAGAGTCAAGATGAACTGGACCAATATGATCAGCGGCAGCCAGAACACCTCTCGCGGCGGCAGGCCGGGCCAGCCAACGAAGAGGGGCGTCAGCACCCATCGGTAGATCACGAATACGCCCAGGGACAAGATGAAGTGAACGAAGTTAGAGCACACGGCGGCTACGAGGGGGATTTCCCGAGGGAAATAAACCTTCTTGAGCAGGCCAAGCTGGCTGAGCACGGAACCCGATGAATCCAATACGGCGTTTTGGAAGAAGTTCCAGGGCAGATAAGCGCACAAGATATAGGCGCTCATGCCCTTGGCGTTGGTTCCGGCGATGATGCCGACCGCAAGCGTCATGACGAACACCTGCACCAGAGGGCTTACCATCGACCAGGCGATCCCGAGCGTGGAATTCTTGTAGCGGACTTTGAGCTCGCGCGTCACCAGCGTCTTGATCAGATGGCGGTAACGCCAAAGCTCGCGGGCTTCAGCGGCCAGGCCTGGCTCGCCCCGCTTGAGGGGCTTGATAATAATCGACGGCGTCGTCATACGTTCTTTCTGGACTGATAAGTTGATTCAGTATAACGCGCCTTCTTACTGGTTGTCAATAAATGTAAGATCTGTGACAAACGAAAGCCGCCCGTGACGCAAAAGCGTCACGGGCGGCGGGTTCAATTATCTCTACAAGCCGGCGCGATCTCAGCAGGCGACGACCCGGGACATGCGGTGCAGGACGGGGACGACGGCGCCGCCGGGGTGCGAGACGCGGGGCGGAGTGACCGGCTGCATAATCATCATCGCCAGAACTAAAATCGATTCGACCACGAGTACTATCTCAAGTTTTTGGAACAATCCGTCGCGGGTCATAAGCGTCTCCAGTGTGCCGAGCATACATTAAGTACGTCTTTAATATCGGCGTTCGCTCCGAAAATCTTCAGGAGTACGACGAGAACACCGTGGAACGCTTATTTATTCCGCAATCACAGGTCAACCTAAACCTGTATTTGTCACTGTTCCGAATTGGATTCTTGTTAGTACCCCTCCTCATCGAGATAGGCGATCATCAAATCTAAGAAGACCTGGCGGACAGTCACATTGTTATGGTCCCGACAATAGCGCTTGAGGCGCCAGAAAAGATCGGGCGGCATATCGACCGTGGCCTTGACGCCGGTAGGGTGAATGACCTTGCGCGCCAGCGCGGAATGCACGCGGTCCAGCAAGCCTTCCGTCTGCAAAATCGCGGCGACGTCCGCCGGCGGCACGGCGCCGGGAACGGCGTGCGATGGGTTGGACGCCGAATGTGCGCCGTTGGAGGCGGCGGGCGTCTGGGGTTCCGGGACAAGGTCCGTTGGCGGCGCGACCACGAGGTCGGTCACGGGCGCAGCCGGGGCGGCCTTCGCGGGCGCCGGAGCCGCCTTGGCGGCGGCTCCGGCGTCCTGAGACGTGGGGGAGGGCGGCGGGACGGGCGTAGCCTTCTCCGCCGCGTCGGTGTCCGGCGCGGCGGGCGCGACCGGAGCGGGCGCGGCGACGGCGGGCGCGGCGGCGGCCGGCTCTTTGGGAGCCAGACGCTCGTCGGCGCTGCGGCGCTGCTCGCGCAGGTTGGCGCGGCGAAGCTCATCCAGGGTCGTCATTACTTCTGCGTCTCCTTAATCTGCACCGGCCACTTTTTCTCGCGCCCCATCTCTTTTAAGGTGCGCTCCACCAGCGCCACCGTCATGATCCGCTGATCGCGGACGTAGCCGTTGACGAACAGCGAGTCGCAGAGGACGCAGATGTCGCGCGGCACGCCCTGCGTGATCTGATGGACCATCGCCAGCGCCTCGGGCTCGAAATAGTCGTCGATTTCCGTGCCGCCGGCGGTTTTGATACGGTGCGCGATCGTGTCGGTCATCTCTTCCAGCGTCAGCGGATCCAGGTGACCGACGACGGCGATGCGGGACCGGAACGCATCTTTATTTTCCAGCTTTTTGGGCAGGTTATCCTGCGCGAGCATGACCACCGTGATCAGCTTCGTCTGGGCCGTTTGAAAGTTCGTCAGATCCGAGATCGTGTCGATGTTGCGGGACGAGACATTCTGGCCTTCGTCGAGCAGCAGCACCGGATGACGGTCCGCGTTATACTCATCGAGTAGAAAGCGCTCGATCAGCCGGCGGTTGTCGGCCTCGGTGCGCTTGGGAGTGATGCCGAACGCCTCGCAGACCAGACGCAGGAATGCGGCGGGCGTGCGGACGGTGGCGCTGGGCAGGAAGCCGACGCTTTTGCCCGGATCTTCATCCCAGGTCTTTTGCAGTTGATTCGCGATCGTGGTCTTGCCGGCGCCCACCGGTCCAGTCAGAACGGCCAGGCCGCGCTTCTGATCGGCGGCGTAACGCATCTTCGCGATCGCCACTTTGTGCTCCGCACTCGGGTACGCAAAGCGCGGATCCGGCTGAACGGAGAAGGGCGTCTCACGCAGCCCATAAAACTCTTCGTAAATGGCGCTATCTCCTTTCCGCGATGACACGCGGAGTTACCGAATCATTATAGGGGGAAATCGACCTTAATTTCAAGTATTTTTCAAATATCGGCCGGAAACGCCAATCTTCGCTCCCGATCAAACTCGCCCTTGACACCACATCAAAGCGCCCGTATACTCATGTGTGCGCGCAATCGAGCCGAACGGGCTTACGATTTGCCTTCGGACAGGCGGCATGTTTCCAACACCCGAGGCGGCGGGTATATAACAAAGGTTCTATTTTCCCCGACGTCCTTCGTGGTAACCATGACATCCTCTCAACATGGCAGACAAGAGCGCTTTCAGACGGCCTTCGAGCGCGCCTCCATCGGCATGGCTCATTTTGAGCCGTCTGGCCGCTGGCTGCGCGCCAACCCGTTTCTCTGCGCGCTCCTCGGTTACGACGCCGATACGCTGATTCGGCTGCGCATCCACGACATCGCGCATCCCGACGATCTTTCCATCGAGATGGAGGCGATCGCGCGGGTTTTGTCGGGCGAAACCTCCACGTACAACGTCGACAAGCGCGTCCTGCGCGCCGACGGTGAAACGATCCATATCAAGATTTCCGCATCGCTTGTCCGCGACGAAGAAGACCAGCCGGACTTTTTCCTCGCCATGATCCAGGAAAAGCCGCGCCGCCCCGCCATCAGCGGAGTGCGCCGCGCCCTTGACCGCCTGACCGAGCAAGTCCAGCACGCGCCGCTCGCCGTGGTGGAGTGGGATCGGGACTTTCGGATCTCGCGCTGGTCGGATGAAGCCGCGCGCCTCTTCGGATGGTCCTCCGCCGAGACCCTTGGCCGCCGTTCCACGGACCTGGGATTCGTGTTTGATCAGGATATCGCCGTCGTCGAGAGCGGGATCGCGCGGATGCTCGTCAGCCCCGACCAGCGCAATATCGTCCGTGTCCGGAATCGAACGCGCGACGGCCGTGTATTGGACTGTGAATGGTACAGCTCGGTCGCGCTGGACCGGCGCGGCAAGATCGAATCGATCCTTTCGCTCGTGCTAGATGTGACGGAGAAAAGGCGCGCGGAAGAGGAGCACGCGCAGCTGCTGGAGCAAGTGCAGCAAAGCGCCGCGCGCGAACACGCCATGCTGCGTGATGTGCTGGCCAGCGTCACAGAGGGCAAGCTGCGCCTGTGCGACCGTCCGGAAGATCTTCCGCCGCCGCTGCTGCAATGCGAGCGTGAAGTCGCGCTCACGCCCAAGAAGGGCATTGTCGATCTGCGCCGCCAAGCCGAAAAGCTCGCCATCGACTGCGGCTTCCCGGACACGCGCTGGCACGATCTGTCCACGGCCGTCAGCGAAGCGGCCATGAACGCCGTCGTCCACGCCGGAGGCGGCTTCGGCCAGGTCTGCGTCAGCCCCCCCGGCACTGTCCAAGTACGGATCGTGGACCACGGCGCCGGCATCTCCATCGACCAGCTGCCCAAAGCGACGCTGCGCCGAGGCTACACCACCGCCGGCACGCTCGGCCACGGCCTGTGGCTCGTCCTCAACACCATCGACCGCTTCTATCTGCTCACCGGCGGCGCCGGCACCACCGTTGTCCTGGAGCAGGATTTACGCCCGATCGAGCCGAACTGGATCGATCATGTCCAGGCGCTGTAAGGGCTTTCCAAGCCAAACGCTGTGAGCGCATTCGGGAGATCTCGCCATGGCCGAACAGAACGTCGCCGTCAAATGCCCTGTCTGCTCCGCGGAGCTGACAGACCTCTACCCCAAACCCCGCTGCCGCCGCTGCGGCTACATCGAAAGCTGCTGCCAGCCCGAAGTCCCCTGCGAAGGCGCGGCGCCTTTGGGTGAGCCTGTCGATAAAGATCAGATGGATGTGGACCGGCGGCGATGAAGATGCAGGCCCTCACCCCCCGGCCCCCTCTCCCAATTTTGGGAGAGGGGGAGTCAGAGTTTTAGTGATAAGATCTTTTGTATCAAAGATCCAAATCTTCATATCTTACTCCTAACCCTCTCCTAGAATTGGGAGAGGGTGGCGCGAAGCGCCGGGTGAGGGCCTCTTCTCTACTCCAGCACGAACTTGTAATCCCCGGTGTGCGCTTCTTCCAAATACGCCGCCAGCAGGTCGATCGTCGCCTGGATATCTTCTAAGTGCGCCATCTCGTTCACGGAATGGATATAACGGGTGGGGATCGAGAGGGTGATTGACGGGACGCCGCCCCGGGAGCGCTGGATGCCGCCGGCGTCGGTGCCGCCTGCGGGGAGGATTTCGAGCTGGTGGGTGATGTCCTTCGCTTTGGCGATATCTCGGAAGTGGCGGACAAGTTTGGGATGGCAGATCAGCGAGCTATCCGAGATCTTGATCGCCGCGCCTCCGCCCAGCGTCGTGATTCGGTCGGCGTCGGCGGAGCCGGGAATGTCGAAGGCGATCGTGACGTCGAGCGCGATTCCGATGTCGGGATTCAGCGCGTAGGCGGCCGGGACGGCGCCGCGCAGACCAACTTCTTCCTGCGTGGTCGCGACCGCGAGCACCGTCGCCGTAATGTCTTTGCCCTGGAGCTTGCGCAGCGCCTCGATCATGATGAAGACGCCGAGACGGTCATCCAGGGTCTTGCTCAGGACCATGTCGCCGATCTGCTCCGTCGTGCGGTCCATGGTGATCATGTCGCCGACCTCGACCAGCTCTTTTACTTTCTCCCCCGGCAGGCCGAGGTCCACGTAAAACTCCTCGATCTTGGGAGACTTGTTCGCGTCCTCCGGGCTCATCAGATGCTTGGGCTTGGCGCTCGTGCCCAGCGCGCCGCGCAGCGATTGGCTCGAGAAGCCGTGGACGAAGACACGCTGCGCCATCAGATTGCGCGGATCCCAGCCCCCGACCGGAGCGATCCGAATAAAGCCCTTGTCGTCGATATGGCGAACACGGAATCCGATCTCATCGATGTGCGCCGCGATCATCACGCGCGGTCCGCCCGACTTGCCTTCCTTGATCCCGATCACGCTTCCCATCGAATCCGCTTCGAGGGTGTCCACGAGAGGGCGCATCTCGGCGGCGGCGAGTTTGCGAATGGGATCTTCGCTGCCGCTAATGCCGGGCGTTTCACAGAGACGCTTGAGCAAATCGAAATTCATAGGTTTCTCCATAAGTCATTAAAGGGATTGCTTGGAAGCATGGTACCGCGCGTTGTCCCAATTTCTCGGCAAGAAATCATCAATTCACAGCCCAAGATCAAAAATGGACTCTGATCGCGAGACTTGGAACTCAGCGTCCCGTTCGCTTGTTGTGAAAATAGGCGCCATGCGCCATAATGGTTAAGTAGTATTAAGTATTGCCGGCGGCATTGAAGCCGCCGTGGAGAAAGACATGATCGAGACCGAAAGATTGCCGGACGCGCCCCGAAGCTTCATGAACCGTTTTCCCGCCCTGCGTTCGCGGGATTATCGGCTGCTCTGGCTGGGGCAGGGGGTCTCGGGGATCGGCTCGTTCATGCAGGTTGCGGCGCTTAACTGGCAGCTATATCTTCTGACGGGCAGCGCGCTGAGCCTGGGAATGATCGGCTTGTTTCGCGTCATTCCCATCGTGCTCCTCTCGCTGATCGGCGGGGCGGTGGCGGACGCCTGGGACCGCCGCAAGGTGATGATGGTCACGCAGACGGTGCTGATGCTGAACGCCCTGGCGCTCGGTCTTTTGACAGTGACGCATCACATTTCGGCGCCGATCATCTATCTGCTCACGGTGGTCGGCGGCGCGGCGATGGCCTTCGATAACCCGTCGCGCCAGTCGCTGATCCCGCGTCTCGTGCCGCGTGAGGACCTGGCGAGCGCCCTGTCGCTTAACTCCATCGTCTTCCGAACGTCGACGATCGCTGGCCCCGTGCTCGCCGGTCTGCTGATCGCGCGCGGCGGCATCCCGATCACCTACTTCTTAAACGCCGCCTCGTTTGTCGCCGTCTTTGTCGCGCTCGTGATGATGCGCCCCACGCCGCCGACGCTTTCGGAATCAGGGGAGCGCTCTCAGGTGAACCTCGCGGCGCTCAAAGAAGGACTGCTGTTCGTGATGAGCACGCCGCTGCTGGTCTGGACGCTCTGGCTGGACTTCTTCGCGACATTCTTTTCTTCCGCCAGCTCCCTGCTGCCGATCTTCGCCAAGGATATCCTGCACGTCGGCCCGCGCGGCTACGGCGTTCTGGGCGCCGCCGACGCCATCGGCGCGCTGCTCGTCGGCCTCTGGATGTCCGTCGCCAAACCGATGCACAAGCAAGGCCGGGTCGTGATCTGGGCGGTGATCGTGTACGGCGCGGCGACCATCGTCTTCGGCGCCTCGCGCTCCTTCGCCCTGTCGCTGCTCGCCCTCGCCGTGGTGGGCGGCGCGGACGCGATCAGCACGATCCTGCGCCAAACCATCCGCCAGCTCATGACCCCCGACCGCCTGCGCGGCCGCATGACTTCGGTGAATATGATCTTCTTCATGGGCGGCCCCCAGCTCGGCGAATTCGAAACCGGCGTCGCCGCCAATTTACTGGGAACGCCCGGCGCGGTCATCCTGGGCGGCGTCGCCTGCCTGGCGACGGTGGCGTGGGTTGCGGCGAAGGGAACGGTCTTACGAGAATACGAATTTGATGCGGAGGCGAAGATCCCGTAGCGGGAAGGCCCTCACCCCCCGGCCCCCTCTCCCAAAATTGGGAGAAGGGGAGTCAGAGGGAGTGAGAGTTTTAGTGATAAGATCTTTTGGATCAAAGATCCAAATCTTTTTCTAATCTTAACCCTCTCCTAGAATTGGGAGAGGGTGGCGCGAAGCGCCGGGTGAGGGCCTCTACCTACTCCAGCACATACTTGTAATCCCCCAGATGCGCTTCTTCCAAGTATGCCGCCAGCAGGTCGATGGTTGCCTGAATGTCGTCCAGATGCGCCATTTCATTGGGCGAGTGCGGATATCGGGTGGGGATCGAGAGAGTGATCGATGGGACGCCGCTCCGGGAGCGCTGGATGCCGCCGGCGTCGGTGCCTCCGTAGGGCAGCATCTCCAGCTGATGGGAAATGCCTTGCGCCTGGGCGATATCCCGGAAGTGGCGAACAAGCTTGGGGTGGCTGATGAGCGAGGTGTCGGAGATCTTGATCGCGACGCCCGCGCCAAGTGAGGTGATGCGGTCGGCTTCGGATGTGCCGGGAACGTCGTAAGCGACGGTGATGTCCACGGCGACGCCGATATCGGGATTCAGCGCGTAGGCGGCGGGAATCGCGCCGCGCAGGCCGACTTCCTCCTGCGTGGTCGCGACCGCGAGCACCGTCGCCGTAATGTCTTTGCCCTGGAGCTTGCGCAGCGCCTCGATCATGATGAAGACGCCGAGACGGTCATCCAGGGTCTTGCTCAGGACCATGTCGCCGATCTGCTCCGTCGTGCGGTCCATCGTGACCATATCGCCGACCTCGACCAGCCCTTTCACGTCGTCGCCCGGCAGGCCCAGATCCACATAAAACTCTTCGATCTTGCCGACCTTCGATCCCTCGTCGCCCTGGATCAGGTGACGGGGCTTGGATGTGGGCGTCAGCGCGCCGCGCAGCGATTGGCCGGCGAAGCCGTGTACGAACACGCGCTGCATCACCAGGTTTCTTGTGTCCCAGCCGCCGACAGGGGCGATCCAGACAAACCCCTTGTCATCGATATGGCGAACACGGAATCCGATCTCGTCGATGTGCGCCGCGATCATCACGCGCGGCCCGCCGGGCTTGCCTTCCTGGATCCCGATCACGCTTCCCATGGCGTCAATACTCAGGGTGTCCACGAAGGGGCGCATCTCGGCGGCGGCGAGTTTGCGAATCGGGTCTTCGCCGCCGCTGACGCCGGGCGTCTCACACAGGCGTTTGAGCAAATCGAAATTCATGCATCTCTCCCTTCAGAGCCAGGCCGGATTTTCTCCATGGTACCGTGGATTTTGGGCGATTTGACCCGGAGATCAAACGATTCCATGCGGGATCATTGGGGTGGGAAGAGAGGCGCTCAATGCTATCCGGCGACGGGGATTCGCAGTGTGATTTGCGTGCCCGACCCCAGTTCGCTTTGAACGGCGAGGCGGCCGCCGTGGGCTTCGGCGATGCGGGCGCAGATGGCGAGGCCCAGGCCGCTGCCGGGGGCGGAGCGGGCGCTGTCGGCGCGCCAGAAGCGGTCGAAGATGTGGGGGAGGTCTTCCGGGGCGATGCCGATCCCCATGTCGCTGACTGTAATCACGGCTTCGGCGGCGCCATCGCTGGGAGCGCGCTCGCCGGATACGCTGATGGTGACCAGATCGCCGGAGCGGGAGTACTTCACGGCGTTATCGACCAGGTTATCGAGCAGTTGCCGGAGCTGAACCGGATCGCCGGTGACGCGGACAGGTTCAGGCGAGGGAAGGAACGAGACGGTAACGCCGTGCGCCTCGGCCTCACGCTCAAAGTGCGCTGACGTGCGCTCGCAGAGGCTTTGCAGGTCCACGGGGACGCGCGCGCCTTCGTTCTCGATATGGCCGGTGTCCGTTCGCGCCAGAAAGCTGAGACTCTCCACGATATGGGTCATCTGCTGAATTTCTTCGAGGGCGCTGCCCAGCGTGGCGATATACTCCTCTTCGGCGCGGGGCCGGGAGAGCGTCAGCTCCATCTCGCCCCGCAGCACCGTGAGCGGGGTGCGCAGCTCATGGGAGGCGTCGGCGGCGAAGCGCTGCTGTGCTTCCGCGAAGCGCTGTTTGGCTTCGAACGCCTTGTGCAGGCGAATGGTCATGCGGTTGAGCGTGGCGACGAGGTTGCCGACTTCGCTGTCGGTTTCCGAAGGCGCGGGAAGCAGCGGGCCGGAAAAGTTATCGATCTCCAATTGCTCGGCTTCGGTGGCGATCCGCTGGATCGGCCGCAGCGTTCGCCCGACCAGCGCCCAGCCCCCCAGAGAAGCGGCGAAGGTGAGGGCGGGCACGGCGATCATGAGCACGTATCCCAATTGCTCCAGAACGTCCGTATCGTGGTCCCAGGGAACGGCGATCTGTATCAATAGCGGCCGCCCCGCCGCCTCAACGGGCGCGACAATGACCCGCAGCATCCGTTCCTCGTCCGGCCCGCTGAACGCGAAATGGCGGCCGCCTTTGAAGTTCGAGACGTTCATTTCGTTCAGGGAATCCTGCAAGTCCGGATGCGAGGAAAGGCTGGGGGAAACCGCGACCGTCGCGTTCTTGGGCGTAGCGAGACGGACATAGACCGAGTCGAACCGCAGCAGTCCGGGGAAGCTTCTGGGACTCTGACCGGACCCTTGGAAGGAGGAGACCGCCTCGCGCAGCTCCGTGTAGTCGCCGGCGTCTCTCTGGTCGCCTTCGGCGACGTACGCGGTGCGCTGCGCCTCTAGAGTCAGAAAGGCGTCCGTTTCGGAGAGCAGGGCGTGCTTCGCGCCGACATAAACGCAGAGCGCCCCGGCGCAGAGGATGGCGGCAAGCGCGCCGCCGTACCAGAGGGTGAGCCGGAAACGCAGGGAGCGCATCCACGCGAACGGGGATGCACGCCGCGATTTATTCGGAGAGGACATTGCGGCTTTCCAAACAGTAACCAACGCCGCGCACCGTATGGATCAGCTTCCGCTCGTGACCTCGGTCGACCTTGTTGCGCAGGTAATTGATGTACACGTCCACAACGTTGGTGCCGCCGTCAAAGTCGAAGTCCCAGACATGCTCGGCGATCATGGTGCGCGCGACGGTCTGACCGGCGTGGCGCATCAAGTACTCCAGCAGCGCGTACTCCTTGGCGGTCAGCGTGATCTCATGGCCCGCGCGGATGACGCGGCGGCGGGCGGGATCGAGGGTGAGGTCGCTGACGACGAGTTTGGGCGCGCCGGTCTTGCCCCGGCGCAGCAGAGCGCGGACGCGCGCCAGCAGCTCGCCCAGCGCAAACGGCTTGACCAGATAGTCGTCCGCGCCGGCGTCCAGCCCCGCGATCCGGTCCTCGACGGCGTCGCGCGCCGTCAGCATCAGGATCGGCGTGCCGGTGCGCGCCTCACGGATCGCGATGCAGACTTCCAGTCCGGTTCGCTGCGGCAGGAGCCAATCCAGGATCACCAGGTCGTAGTCATACGTCAGCGCCCGCTGCAGCCCGGTCTCTCCGTCGTGTTCGACATCGACCGCCTGTCCCTCTTCCTCCAGCGCGCGGCGCAGGAAGGAGGCGACCTTCTGTTCGTCTTCCACGATGAGTATTCGCATAAGTTCCGCCTGTATGTTACCCGACGGCGCCGATTTGTCGCTTGGCGCCGGGCCTTGCTCCTGGGATAAACGATCCGACATTGTCCCATCCTCCTAATGTGCGAGTTCCTGTTCGATCCGTGAAAACTCATCGTTCGAGTCCGCCGCCGGCTTGAGGCGGCCCGGGTGGGTGGCGATAAACAAAACGGGAGCGACAATCAGCGTGAATAGCGTGGACACCGTCAGGCCGCCGATGACGGCGATCGCCAGCGGCCGCTGCATCGCCGCGCCGGCGCCCAGGCCCAGAGCCAGGGGCAGAAGCGCCAGGATCGCGCCGACAGTCGTCATCAGGATCGGGCGCAGACGCATTCGGGCCGCCTCGATCATGACGTCGATATTCGGCCGGTCCGGGCCGAGTTTTTGCAGGTGGTTGAAGAAGTCGAAGAGAACGATCCCGTTCTCCGTGACGATGCCGACGATCATCACCGCCCCGGTGAAGCTGGAGATATTGAGCGGGGTGCTGGTGATATACAGCCCGAGCAGGACGCCGGACAGCGAGACGATGGCGGCGATCAGCAGCGAGAACGTCTGGCGGAACGAGCGAAGCTGCACGATCAGCAGCGCGGTGACCGCCAGCACCGCCGTCGCGAGCACGGCGGCGAGCTGGAGGAAGGAATCCTGCTGACTGGCGTACAGGCCGCCGTATTCAATGCGATATCCCGGCGGCAGATGCAGGCCCTTCGCCAGCCGCGACTGAACGTCGTGTACGGCGCTGCCCAGGTCTCGTCCCTCCAGGCCGGCGGTGACGGCGACCATCGGCAGCTGGTTCTCGCGCGTGATCTGCGGCGTGCCCGCCGCCGCCTCGATACTCGCCACCGCGCTCAAAGGAACCGTCGCGCCGCTGGGAGTGGCGATCGCGACGCCGGGGAGCAAAGCGGGATCCAGCGGCGCGCCTTTGCGGGTCGCCTGCACGCGGACATCGATCCCTTCTTCGCCCTGCTGCACGCGCGTGGCGATCGAGCCGGCCATCGCGGTCGTCACCGCCGAGGTAACGGCTTCCGTGGTCAGTCCGTAGCGGGCCGCCTGCGCGCTGTCCACGTGGGCGATCAGCTCCGGGCCGCTTTCCACAACGCCGTCGTTTTCATCGACAACGCCCGGCGTCCTGGTGACGATATCGCCGGCGGCGTGCGCGAGATCGGCCAGCTTGGCCGGGTCGTCGCCGAAGATCTTGACCTCAATCGCCTTGGGCGATCCGGCCATATCGCCGATCCCATCCTGAAGGATCTGGATATAATCGCCTTCCGCCTGCGGAAACTTCCCGCCGATCTGCTCGCGCAGGTCCGTCATGATGTCGTCGGCGCTGCGCGTCCGGTCGGTCTTGAGACGGACCAGAATGTCGCCCTGGCTTTGCTCCGCCAGCTCCAGTCCTGAGCCGGACAGCGCGCCGGTCAGCCGCGACCAGGCCGCGACCTCCGGAGTTTTGCCTAGAATGGTTTCGATCTCCCGGGCGACGCGGTCCGTTTCGACGAGCGAGGTTCCCGGCGGCAGGCGGTAATCGACAACGAACGCGCCTTCGTCGAATTCCGGGAAGAATCCGGTTTGCAGATGATTGAACAGCAGCCACGCGCCGAAGACGACGGGGACGAGCAAGCCCAGGACAACGACCGGCTTGCGCAGGCACCAGGTCAGGATGCGGCTGTACCGTTCGGCGACTCGCTCCATGATCCGCACGGGAAGCGAGGGCTTATGCGCCTCGCCGTCCTTCTTCTCCGCGTCGCGCGGCAATAAGACGTCGGCTAGGAGGGGCGTCAGACACAGAGCGAGCACCAGGGAGACAAAGAGCGTCGCGACCATCACGAGCGCCAGCGGGCCGAAGAACTGGCCGGTGACGCCGCTCAGAAACGTCAGCGGCAGGAACGCGGCCATGGTGGTCAGCGAGGAGCCGACCATGGCGGGAGTGATCGCCTGGATGCCGGCGGCGATCGCCGCCCGCCGCGACCGCCCCATCTCGCGTTCATGGAAGATATTCTCGACGACGACGATGCCGTCGTCGATCACCAGGCCGAGCGCGATCGCCAGCGCGCCGAGCGTCATGATATTGAGCGTCTGCCCGAGCGCCTTCATCAGGCCGAAGGTGATCAAAATGCTGAGCGGCAGGATGATCAGCACGATGCTCGCCGCCCGGATGTTGCCCAGGAACAGCGTCAGGACGATCAGCGCCAGAATGCCGCCGATCACGATCGATTCGATGACGCTGCTTTCGGAGGACTTCACGATCTCCGATTGGTCGTAGAAGAGTGATGTGTCGACCCCCGCCGGCAGCGTCGAGCGCAGGTCGGCGAGCGCGGCGTGGACTTCGTCGGCGACCTGCACGGTGTTGGCGTCGGGCTGCTTGATCACATTGACGATGACCGCCGGGCTGCCGTTGCCCGTGGCGAGGATCGTGCGCGGCTGCACGGAGCGGGACACCGTGGCGATATCGGAGACGGCGATCGGAACGCCGTTCTTGGCCGCGACCGTCACGGCCCGGACATCATCTTCATTGCGCAGCAGTCCGGAGACCAGAATCTCGTAGCGCTGGTAGGCGTGATTGATCTGCCCGACCGAGGATACGCCGTTCGCCTTCGCGATCGCGTCCTGCACATCTTGCAGCGTCAGGCCATGCGCGGCCAGCGCGCGCGGCTCTACGGCGACAAGAAACTCGGGCGCGTCGCCGCCGGTGATCCGGATCTGAGCCACGCCGGGCAAGCGCGCCAGGCGCGGCCGAATGGTGTAATTCGCCAGACGGCGCAGCTCCGCGAGATCGACGGTCTTGGAGGTGAGGCTATATCCCATGATCGGGAAGATCGAGGGGTTGATGACCTCGGCCGTCACATTGGCGCCCGCCGGCAGGGTCGGGCGGGTATCGGAGATCTGGCCCTGGACGCGCTGGAGGGCGAGCTGCATGTCCGTGCCCCAGGCGAAGGTGACATCGAGACTGTCGCTTCCCCGGCTGGTGACGGACTGGACTTTTGTGACGCCGGGGACGGTGCTGACCGCCGCCTCCAGCGGGCGCGTGACCTGCGCGAGGGTCGTCTCCAGCGGAATATCGCCGGCGTCCGCCGAGACGGCGACGCGCGGCACGACCAGCTGCGGAAAGATGGCGACCGGCAGATGCAGCGCGAAGTAGCCGCCCAGCACGCAGAGCAGCAGGGTGAGGGTCAGGACGGCCTTGCGGTGCGACCAGAGGAAGCGGGTGAGTTTCACGGCTGCGCCTCGGCTTTGGCGACGGTGACCTTGGTTCCGTCCGGCAGTCCGTAGCCTCCCAGGGTGATGACTCGGTCCGAGGCGCTCAGGCCGCTCAGGATCTCCACGTCGTCGCCCTCGCGCAGTCCGGTCTTCACGGTCTGGATGTGGGCCGTTCCGTCCGCCGTCACGGTGACGACCGTGTGCGAGCCGTCGGCGCTGTCGAGCACGGAGCTTTTCGGAACGAGCAGCGCGCCCACATGGCGGTCCACGACGATCTGGGACTTAACGTAGAGATCGTCTTTCAGGAGATGGCCGGGATTGGCGACCGTCGCCAGAACCGGGATCGAGCCGCTGGTCGCATCGACCTGGCTGCCGACGGTCTGCACCACGGTCTGGAAGGTTTTGCCCGGCAGGCTGTCCGTTTGGAAGGAAACGGTCTGGCCGGCGTGCAGCGCGCGCGCCTTCTCGCTCGTGATAAACATCTGGAGCTGAAGGACATCCAGATTGGTGATGGTCGCCAGCTTCACCGTCGTGTCCACGGCTTCGCCGGGCGCCGCCCCGACTGCGGTAATCTGCCCCGCGAGCGGAGCGCGCAGCGTGTAGAGCGTCAGCTGCGCGCGGGACGTCTCCAGCGCGCCCTGCGCGCTGCGGACCTGCTGGCGGGCGACGGCGATGTCCTGGCGCTTGACGACGTCCTGCAAGGAAGCCGCCTGCGCCGCTTCCACGGCGCGCCGCTGTCCCTCCACCGTCTGCCGCTGCGCCGCAATCGTTTGGCGCTGGGCGTCGGCGGTGGCGGAGGCCGTGCGCAGGGCCGCCTGCGCCGCCTCCACATCTTTCTGCGCGACCAACCCTTCGCCGAATAAGTTCTGCGTCCGGGCCAGCGTCTGCTGGGCGTTCGTCACGGCGGCTTCATCGCCGATCAAGGTGGCTTCGGCGACGCCTTGCGTCGCCTTGGCGTTGGCGAGGGCCGCCTGGGCCTGCAAGATCGCGGAGCGGCTGGACGCCTGCTGCTGAAGGGCGTTTACCTTCGCCTGCTGCACCTGAACTTGGTTCTGCTGGACCGCCGCCTGCGCCTGGTCGATCTGTCCGAGCAATGTCCGGTTGGAAAGGCGCGCGATGAGCTGGCCTGCGGTCACGGTTTGGCCGACGCGCACCGGCAGCGCCTCCAGCACGCCCGCGACCGCCGGCGCCAGCGTCGCTTCCCGGCTGCGCATCGCCATCAGGGTTCCCGAAGCGCCCAGGCGATCCTCGATCGTCCCACGGCGCGCCGAAGCGACTTGAACGGTCGGGGTGACTTCGGCCGGCTGGGCCGAGGCGTCCGTCTCCGCCGCCTTATGGCTGCAGCCGGAGCAAATCAGTGCGGCCAGCGCCAGCGGCGCGGCGGCGCGTAAAAATACGGTCTCGCGTGGGTTCATGGAGCGGCCTTTTCCGGAGCGGGAGTGATGAGCAGGGCAAGAGAGGATTCGGCGGCGGCCTGGTCGTACCGCGCCTGCGTTTCGGCGATGCGCGTCTGGGCGAGCGCGGCCTGCGCGTTCAAAACATCGGACAGCGGGAACAGGCCCTGCTGGTATCCGAGCAGCGTTTTGTCGTAAACGATCTGGGCGTTGGCGCGGGCCTCGGCCGCCGATCGCGACTGGACGGCGGCGCTGCGCGCGTTCAGATACGCAGCGCCGGCCGCGGTGACGGCGCTGCTGCGCGCCGATTCGCGCTGCGCCTTGGCCTGCGCCAGCGCCGCCTCGGCCTCGCGGGTCTGGCCCCGCGCCAGCCCGCCGTCCGAGATCGGGATGGTGACGGTCGCCTGGATCGTGTTGAGCCGGGAAAACCCGGTTTTGTCGTTGCTGCGCGCGTCGCTGAGATCCACGGACAGGGCGGGCTCGCGCCAGAGCCGCGCGGACTTTACCGCCTCCTCATCCGCCTGGACCGTCGCGTCGGCCGCCCGCAGATCCGGGGAGCGCTGCTCGGCGAGCGCGCGGACCTCGGTTTCGGTATGCGCGTCGGAGACGTGCGCCGGATCCACTTCCTGTACCGTGAGCGGCGCGTCCAGGTCGCGAGACAGCAGGGCGCTGAGCGCCTGCCGGGCGACCGTCACGGCGTTCTCCGCCTGCGCGCGCTGCGCCTGCGCCGCCGAGACCGGAACCTGCGCCCGCAGCACGTCCAGCTGCGGAACGTCGCCGGCTTTGTTGCGTTTTTGAACTTCGCTCAGCGAGCGCTCGGCCTCGGCGAGTGTCTGATCGGCGAGCGTGAGGAGAGCCTGCTTGCGCAGCAGATCGTAATACGCCGTATCCACCTGAGTGAGCAGGGTGATGCGCGCGGCCTCAAACTGCGCGCGGGCGGCGTCCGCCTGCCGCTGCGCCAGGCTGACCGCGAGCCGGGGCCGCAGTCCGAGGGGCAGGGGAATCGTCAGCGTATTTTGGAGTGTCTGGAAGTTTTCGTGGTCGGGCGGTCCCTGAATAACGTCCGCCGAGGATGCGCTCGCCGCGCTGCTGAAGGAGATCTGCGTCCGCTGCTGCGCCCTGGCCTGATCCACCTTCGCCAGCGCCTGAATGAGCTGCTGGGACGCCGCGCGGGCGCTGGGGTTTTGCGCCATCGCCTGCGTCTCGGCGGCCTGGAGAGTGAATGTGTTGGCGACGGGGGGAGCCGTCTGCGCCTGGGATTGCGAACACGAACCGAGCAGCGCCGCGCATGCGGCCGCAAAAGAAACACCGCGCTTGTTTACCCGTCCGGAAACCGCGCTTAGTCGAAATCTCATGCCGGCATTATTGCGTGCTGAGATTAAAGCGGCATTAGCGTTGTATTAGAATCGGCTAATAAATCGGGAGGCGTCGGCCGGGATGCGCCTGCTCTCTGCCGTATGGGTTTCGCCTAAGCCGCCGCGGACTCGGCGAGGCTTCGCCAGACGCCCATCAGTTTCTCGTGCAGCTCGATCGGTTTGACGGGTTTCGAGATGTAATCGTCCATGCCGGCGTCGAGGCAATCGTCGCGGTCGCCCGCCATGGCGTTGGCGGTCATGGCGAAGATGGGGATGCGCCGTCCGGTCTTTCGTTCTCGGAGACGGATCGCCTCGGTCGCTTCGAGGCCGCTCATTTCGGGCATCTGGACATCCATCAGGACCAGGTCGTACTTTCCGTGTTCCAGCGCTTCCAGAGCGTCGAACCCGTTGGCGACGGCGTCGGCGGCGCATCCCCATTTTTCGAGCAGCCGCAGGGCGACCTTTTGATTGATCGGATTGTCCTCGGCAAGCAGGATGCGCAGGCCAAGCGCGCTCTGCATCTCGCCGACGGCCGGGGCGGGCGCGGCGTGGCTCGGCGCTGATTCGGTCGAGTCGGCGGCGGCGCTTTCCTGGGACGAGGCGACCTTTTCCAGCGGCAGTTCAATCCAGAAGGTGCTGCCGGACCCGGGGGCGCTTTCCAGGCCGATCCGGCCGCCCATCAGCTCCGTGAGCTGGCGGCTGATGGTGAGGCCCAGGCCGGTTCCGCCGTATTTGCGGGTCGTGCTGCCGTCGGCCTGCGTGAAGCTATCGAATACGGCGGCCTGACGGTGCAGAGGAATGCCGATCCCGGTGTCGTGGACCGCGAGACGCACGCGGATCTCCGCGAAATCGTCGGGAACCACGCTCGCGCTGATCGAAACTTCTCCGGCGGGGGTGAACTTGATGGCGTTGCCCAGAAAGTTCGTGAGAATCTGCCGGATGCGGCCGGCGTCTCCGCGCAGCCGGGCCGGGATCTCGGAAGCGACCTGGGTGGCGAGCGTCAGCCCTGCGTCCTGGGCGCGCGGGCCGAGGATCTCCGCGACCGCCTTGATCGATTCGCGCAGATCGAAATCGTTGGTTTCGATCGCCATCTTTCCGGCCTCGATCTTGCTGAAATCGAGGATGTCGTTGATGATGGTCAGCAGCGTGTCTCCGCTGCCCTGAATGATGCGGGCGTACTCCCGCTGCTCCGCCGACAGCGAGGTGTCCAGCAGCAGGCCGGCCATGCCGATGACGCCGTTCATCGGCGTGCGGATCTCATGGCTCATATTGGCCAAAAACTCGGACTTCGTCTTGGCCGAAGCCAGGGCGGCGGCGCGGGCCTGATCCAGTTCGTTCTTCTGGATCTCCAGCTGTTCGTTCTTGGCTTGCAGCGCCTGCTCGGCGGCTTTGCGCTCCGTGATATCACGGATGGTCCCTTCGAAGTACTCCTGGGAGCCGTCGGGCGCAAAAACGCATCGGGCGTACATGGACACCCAGAGACACCCGCCGTCCCTGCGCCGAAACTCGACTTCGTAGCCCTCCACGCATCCGTCCGCGCTCATATGCTCCGAGGCGCGGTGCTCGGGGTGAGCGTAGAGCTGATTGGCGATATCGGTGTAGGTTTCGACGACTTCTTCCGGCGAGTCGTATCCCAGAAGGCGCGCGAAGGCCGGGTTGACGTCCAGGAACCGGCCCTGCGGGGTGGTTCGGAAGATCCCCTCGGCGGCGTGTTCGTAAATGCTGCGGTACTTCTCTTCGGCGTCGCGCAGCGCCTGTTCGACGCGTTTGGATTCCGTGATGTCGTGCATCGCGACCACGGCCCCCAGCTTTTCGCCCGCTGGGGAGTAGATCGCCTGGCCGCTCGCCAGCACGGTGCGTGGCGCGGCGCCCCTGGCGGCGATCACCATCTCGATGTTGCGTACGGATTCGCCTTGCAGCGCGCGGAACAGCGGAATCTCCGCCATCTCCATCTGGGTTTGCCCATCGGCCCGGAAGAGCTGATAGTGCTGCGCCCACTGCTCCGAGGGAATCGGTTCTTCCGGCAGGCCATGGAATGTGCGGCTGGCGACGTTAAACGTGGTGAGCACGCCGTTTGCGTCGCAGGCGACCACGCCCTCGTACATCGTGTCCAGCATGGCGTTGAGGAATTCGCGCTCTTTTTGCAGCGTCTGTTCGACCTGCTTGCGCTCCGTGATATCGACGACGACGGCGATTGCGCCGATAATGCCTCCCGAGGAATCGCGCAGCGGGCCGGCCGAAATGCTGATATCGACTTCCGCGCCGTCGCGCCGGACACGGCGCGTTTCGGCGCCGTTGAGGGCGTTGCCGGCCAGCAAACTGTCGATCATCTTCTGGGACGATTGGCGGGAGTCGGCGGGCACGAACGGCAGCGCGCCGCCCAGGACCTCGGCTTCGCTCCAGCCGAACAGCAGCTCCGCGCCATGGCTCCAGCTTTGCAGAAGGCCGTCGAGGCCGAAGGTGAAGATCGCGGCCGGCGACGCCGCGATCAGGGTCGACAGCTTTTCGTTCGCGCTCGCCAGTTCGTGGGTGCGCTGCCGCACGCGGAACTCCAGCTCTTCATGGCTGCTCCGCAGCTCTTCCTCGGCCTGCTTTCGATCGGAGATGTCTCGCAGGTAAGCGGTGAACAGTCGGCGGCCCGCGATGTTGAGCGGCGTGATCGTCAGCTCGACCGGCAGCCGCGATCCGTCGGCGCGCATGGCGGGGACTTCAATTCTTTTGTTGAGAACGGGGCCGTCGCCGGTCGCCAGGAAATGCCGCATTCCCGCTCGGTGGGCGTCCTGCAGCTCCGGCGGCACGATCCGCGTGGTCAGCTCCTGTCCGATCACGTCCGCCGCCAGGTATCCGAAGGTGGTCTCCGAGACTCGGTTCCAGTCGACGATGAGGCCAGATTCGTCGATGGTGATGATGCAGTCGAGCGCGGACGCCATGATCGCGTCCCGGCGGGCTTTGCTTTCGCTCAGCGCGTCTTCGGCGGCGCTGCGTTCGGCGATCTCGCGTTCCAGTCGCTCATTCGTATGAGCGAGCTGCGCCGTCCGGTCGGCCACGCGCCGCTCCAGCTCCGCGTTCAGTTCCGCGCGTTCGGCGGCGTACCGGCGCATCTCCAGCTGGTTCACGGTCTGCCGACTGAGGGCTTGCAGCGCGGAGATCTGCGCTTCCGTAAGCTCGCGCGGCTCGAGGTCGATCACGCAAAGCGATCCCAGGGCATGTCCGGAGGGGGTGATGAGCGGAGCGCCGGCGTAAAACCGTATTTCAGGCGCGTCGGTGACGAGGGAGTTGCCGGAGAAGCGCGGGTCCTTGGTGGCGTCCGGCACGATAAAGACGTTTCGCTGCTGGATGCTGTGCGCGCAGAACGCCAGTTCGCGCGGCGTTTCGGCGGCGTCCAGCCCATATTTCGCTTTGAACCACTGACGATGGTCGTCCACCAGAGAAATCAGCGCGATCGGAGTCCCGCAAATGGAGCTCGCCAGATGCACAAGATCGTCGAAATCCTGCTCCGGCAGCGTATCCATCACGTGATAAGATTGCAGAGCCGCCAGCCGCGCGGCTTCTTTGTCGTGTAAGGACTCCGGCATGATTATATTCTCAAGACGCATTTCATGGTTTATGAGAATATTGTCGGAATGCGAAGCGATTCTCTCCAGTTTGATCGGTTTTTTAAATTCGCTCCGGTCAGAGGTTCAGGAGATTGGCTCTTCCAGCGGGATGCGCAGGAGGATCGATGTCCCTCGGGATGACGTTGCGATCGCCACCCAATCGGACATGGCCAGCATCATCGTGAAGCCCATTCCGAGAGTTTGCCGTGTTGAGAATCCCAATTCGAGAATCGATTGGGCGAGGTTTTCAAGAGGAATGCCGGGTCCATGGTCGGTTGTCCGTATCAAGACCTCTTCGTTTGTCACCCACGCTTCAATAGTCCCGCCGCCGGCGTGTTTGATCACGTTCGTGGCGGCCTCCATGGCGCATGTGTTCAGTTGGTCCACTGCCGTGGGCGAGGCGCCGCGCGTGACGATCTGTTTCGAGACTGCGCCGCGAAAATGCGTTGCGTCCGAGGCTGCATTTAAAGTGACCGCAAAATCCGGCTCCGTCGTGACAAGGGCTTTGAGATCCGCGTCGTTCTTCAGCCGCAGCCTCCCGCCCGTCGCCGCCAGAAGCACGTCCCCCAGAAGCGCCGTCTGCTGGGCCTCGCTGTGCAGCGCAAATCGATTGCGCTTGGACAAAATCGGCGCCGGAGTGTCCGTCTCGGCGGAGACCGCCATGGCGACAAATAGCGAGATATCGTCGCGCAGCGGCCGGCTCGTGAAGCGGCGCAGCTGATCGATGATGCCGCCGGCGACGGTTTCAGCGTTTTCGCCATGCGCCACGGCGCCGGCGATGGCCGCCTTGAGACGTGAGTGTCCGAACATCTCACCATTTTCGAGCGCCGCCTCGATCAAGCCGTCCGTGCAGGCGACAAGCGCGTCCCCGGACCGCAGCGTCAGCCGCTTGCCTTCAAAGACGCACTCATCGGAGATCCCAATGGGCGGCCCGGTCGGTGAGAGCTCGATGATTTGATCGTTGCGCTGTATGTACGCCGTCTCGTGGCCGCAGGACGCGTAATCGAGTTCGCGCGTGACCGGGTCGTATAACGCCACAAAGATCCTCACAAAGCCCGTCAGGAGGCAGTGCTGCTCGACAATGGCGTTGAGCGCGGCGACGGCGTCCGTGACGCTTCCGCCCAGGTACAGGACGCAGCGCAGCATATTCCTCAGCGTGGACACCTGGGTGGCGGCGGCTAAGCCTTTGCCGCTCATATCGCCCAGGACGAGCGCAAAGCGGCCGTCTCCGAGCGGAAACACATCGTAAAAATCGCCGCCGATATTGGCTTCCGCAAGCGCCGGCTTGTAATAAACCCCGATATCGAGGCCGGGTATTTCCGGAAGCAGTGTCGGCTGCAAGGCGTTTTGTAGGGTGAGGGCGATATTGCGTTCGCGCTGATGGATGGTCGCGGCGTTCACGGCGCACTGCACTTGGGCCGCGACGGTTTCCACCAGCATAATCTCCGCCGGAGTCCACACGCGCGCCTGAGCGGCCATCGCCACTCCCAGGGTCGCCGCCAGGCGGCCATTCTCAAAGAGAGGAACCCGGATGAATGACGAAATTTCGAGCCGCTTCATTTTCGTCTTGACGCTGCCGGCCCAGGGCGCCGAACGGACATCGTCGATCACCAGCGGGCGGCCGTCTCGGTAGATGGATTCCGTATCGCAGTCCCAGAAGTTCGCCAGATCGTACTCGCCCGTGATGGCGGCGAGGCCCTCGCGCCGCCATTCGCGGGCGATTTTTGCGAAGCTGCAGCTGGCGTCGAAGAAAAGAAAGTAGCAGCGGTCGACGTTCAGCGCCTTCGCCAGCGCGTGGATGGCCTTTGTTTCAATCTCCTCGGGATCGAGCGAGCTGCGCAGCGAACGCCAGATATCGTTGAGCAGCGATTCGCGATCCGCGCGCTCCGCCAGTTCTCGCTGCGCCTCCCGGTACTCCGTGATATCGCGGAACGAAACGATCCGCCCATAGATCCGCCCATCGTCGCCGAGGACCGGCCCGGCAAAATGGTCGAAGACACGCCCGTCGAGGGTGTTGATCTCTCCGCGTGACGTGACGGTGGGATCGGCCTGGGCATGATGGAAATCGAACCCCGCTGGGAACACTCCCTCCATCTGGACGGAAAGCCTGCGCATGAGCGCTCGGTAATCGGCGCCGACGCGGCTGAAGCGTCCAGGGTTCCACATCGTCCGGAAGTTTGCGTTCTCTTTGACGACCCGCTGATGCTCGTCAAAGAGAACCACTCCATCGATCGTCGCTTCGATCTGCGCCTCAAGAAACGCATTTTTGCTTTTGAGCGCCTGTTCCGCCTGCTTGCGCTCGATCGCGTAGCGGATCGCGCGCTCCAGCGCCGGCGCGTGGATCTGCCCCTTCACCAGATAATCGGCGGCCCCGGCTTTCATCGCCTCAACATCGACATTGTGGTCACCCTGCCCTGTGAGCATGATGACGGGCGCGCGCCGGCTATTCATCCCGGAAGATTTGATCAGGTCCAAGCCGTTGTGTTTTCCCAGACGGTAGTCCACCAGGTAAACGTCATGCCCATCCCGCTCGATCTCCGTCTTTGCCGCTTCAAACGTGGAGACCCAGTCGATATCGAACGATCTCCCGTCGATCTCGCCCAGCAGATCGCGCGTGATGATATAGTCGTCCTGATCGTCGTCCGCCAGTAAAATACGCAGAGTTTTCGTATTCATGGTTTGCTTCCGAATATACGTCCGCTGCTTACGCGACGCTCGCGTTTTGCGCGCCTATTTCTCGAAAGTGCGTGATGCGATTGCGGCCATCGCCCTTGGACCGATACAATGCCTGGTCTGCCCTCGCGATCATCATTTCCGGACGAGCCGTTTCCGTATCCAATGACGAAATTCCGATGCTCGCGGTGACGCCTCGATGCGGCCAGTGATAAGTCTCAATGGTTCGTCTCAGCCGTTCCGCCAATATGAGCGCGCCCGACGCTTCCGTATGGCTCAAGATCATCACGAACTCCTCGCCGCCGTAACGGGCCGCCACATCGCCCTCGCGGGCGCTTTCTCGCAGGATCGCGGCGAACTGCCGCAGCGCTTCATCGCCGGCGGGGTGCCCGAAGGAATCGTTATACGATTTGAAGTGATCGATATCGATCACGAGCAGCGACAGCGGATACTTATATCTTAACGCCTGTTCGAACTCCTCGGCGAGCCGATTCTGAAACGTGCGATGGTTTGGGATATCGGTCAAACCATCATTGGCGGCCAGACTTGTGAGCGCCATGTTGTCGTCTCGAAGGCGCTCGTTTTGCATCGCCAGCTGCGCGCGCGCTTGCTCGATGATCGTGGCCTGCTCTTGCAGCTTTCGTTCAAAGCCCTTGCGCTCCATGGCGTATCGGATGGAGCGCTCAAGAAGGCGGGCGTCAAACTGTCCCTTGACGAGAAAATCCATGGCCCCGGCCTGCATGCTGACGACATCCAGAGTATGGTCTGCCTGACCGGTCAGGACAATTACCGGACCGGTAAAGCTGGCTCCCGCCTCGCCTTTCAGCACTCCTAATCCCGTAAATTCGCCCAGACGATAGTCGAGCAAGCAGACGTCATGCGCATTGGTTTTCAGTTTGGCGCACGCCGTTTCAAAGGTCGGCGCCCAGTCGACGTGGTAGCGGGCCGGCGATATCTCCTCCAGCAGGTCGCGCGTAATGATATAATCGTCCTCGTCATCTTCGACGAGCAGCAGGGTAATCGGTGTGTCGCTCATGGTCATTGGCCCTCAAGATCCGTGATTGGCACGATCGCCGTATTCAGCCAGTATTTCTGCAAGGTCTTGACGACATCCACTAGCCCTTCAAATGTGTCTGGTTTCTGGATATACGAATTGGCGCCCAATCTGTAGGAGCGTATAATATCTCGCTCCGCATTCGATGTGGTAAGAACCACCACGGGGATATGACGCAGCGTCGGCTCGGATTTGATCTCTAAAAGCGCCTCGCAGCCTCCCTTTTTCGGCATGTTGAGGTCGAGGAGTATGAACGCGGGAGATTGGCGAATCCGATTCGCGTGACTGCCGCGACGGTAAAGATAGTCCATCAAATCAACGCCGTCCTCCACGAACACGACATTCGCGGAAATGGCGCACTCGGCGGCGGCTTCTCTCACCAGCAAACGGTCATCCGCATCGTCGTCCGCCATGATGATTAACGGGACTTTCGCAATTTCTGTGGGCATATTTTTTCGTTTCACGTTAGGACCATGGCTTTCAATGCGCCGTGGGGATGGTCAGGGTGAAAGTGCTGCCGATTCCCATCTGACTGGTCGCGGCGATCACGCCATGATGATGTTCGATGATTTTCTTGCATATCGCCAATCCCATGCCCGCGCCATCATACTCCTCACGTGTGTGCAGTCGCTGGAACGGAGCGAAAATTCTGTCCGTGTAGGATTCATCAAAGCCGATGCCGTTGTCGGAGATCTGAATTCGCCAGCGCTCCCCCTCAGCAACGGCGTACACCCGGACGATTGGGGCGACATCCGGCCGCCGATATTTCAAGCTGTTTCCGATAAGATTTTGCAAGACTTGCCGCATTTGAACCGGGTCCGCGTGGATCTCGGGCAGCGCGCCGAGGTCCACGCGCCCATGGGACTGCTCGATTGCCTGTTCGAGATCGGCGACCACCTCACGGGCGACTTCCGAGAGATCCACGCGCACGAAGGGATGCGGCTGCGTCGAAATCCGGGAAAGCGTCAGCAAATCCTGAATCAGCAGCTGCATCCGGGACGCGGCGTTCTGCATGCGCGCGATATAATCGCTGCCCTGATCGCCGAGCGCGTTCCCATACTTCATCTGGAGTCGCTGCCCGAAGGTTTGGACTTTTCGCAGCGGCTCCTGCAAATCGTGCGAGGCGATATACGCAAACTGCTCCAGTTCCGCGTTCGACCGGGCGAGCTCGTTCGCCTGGTTGACCAATTGGACTTCCGCGGCCTTGCGGCTGGAAAAATCTTGGATCTGAGAGATAAAGTACATCGGTTCGTCGCGAGGATCGCGCACAAGCGTGACGCTCAGAAGGATCCAAACGATATGGCCGTCCTTATGCAGATATCGTTTTTCCATCTCATAGTAGTGGATCTCGCCGGCAAGCATCTGCCGCAGATAGCTTAAGTCAAGGTCAAGGTCGTCCGGATGCGTGATCGTTTGAAAATCAATGGCGAGCAGTTCCGCCTCGGTGTAGCCGACGATATCGCACAGTGCTTTATTGACGCGCAGCCATCGCCCGTCCGGGTTAACCAGGGCGATGCCGATCGGGGCGTTGTCGAACGCGCCTTTGAAGCGCAATTTGCTTTCACGCAGCGTTTGCTCCGCGGCTTTTCGCTCCGAGATGTCGTTGACGACGACCACGGCGCCGAGCTTGTTGTTGCCGGCGTCAAAGATCGGCTGGCCGCTTGTCAGTATCGTTCTGCGCCCTCCCTCGGCCGACGCCATTTGAAGTTCGATGTCGGTGATCACCTCGCCGTTCAGGGCTCGGTGGAGCGGAATTTCATGGCTCTCCAGCGGACGGTCGCCATCGGCGGTGAATAACTCGTATTGCACGCTGAGGTCCGATGCGTGAAGGTTGGACGGACGCATCCCATGCATGGTCTTTGCATGCTGATTGCTGAGGGTGAGAACGCCGTCGCAGTCGCACGCGATCACCGCCGCCGTCATGTTGTCGAGAACCGCGTCGGTGAACTTCTGCTGCCGCTCCAGCTCCGCCGTTCGTTCCTCCACGCGCCGCTCGAGATTCTCATGCGAGCGCAGCAGCGCGGCTTGCGCTTGTTTGAAATCGTCGATATCGGTGCAGGTCCCCACCCACATCATCACCTCGCCGGCGGGATTTTTCATCGGGAGCGCGCGACCAAGGTGCCAGCGATAGACACGATCGCTGGCCCGCAGAAATCGGTGCTCCACTTCATACGGCTCGCCGGTCGTGTAGGCGTGAGTCCAGCGGTCGACGCAGTTCTGGAGATCGTCGGGATGCAGCGCGGGCTTCCATCCCCATCCCTGCGTTTCTTCAAGCGTCATGCCGGTGTAGTCGAACCATCGCTGGTTGTAATAGTCAAAGTTGCCGCTGGGATCGGAGGTCCAGACGATTTGAGGCATGGCGTCGGCCAGGAACCGAAACCGCTCTTCGTTCACGCGCAATGCGGCGTTTGCCTGTTCAAGCTCCGATGTCCGCTTCGCGATCATCACTTCGCGGATAGCGATCTGCCGGTTGGCCTCCAGTCGCCCGATCACCAGGCGCGCGAGCAAACGAAGCGCGGTCTCTTGTTTTTCGGTAAGGCGCCGTGGGACTCGGTCGATAACGCACAAAGAGCCCAGGGCGTGTCCATCGTTCGTGACGAGCGGAACGCCGGCGTAGAACCGGATGCCCGGTTCTCCGGTCACCAGTGGGTTATCGGCGAAACGCTCATCGGTTTGAGCGTCCTGCACCACAAACATCTCCGGCTGAAGGATGGCGTGCGCGCAGAATGAGACATCTCGTGATGTCTCGCGGACGTCCAGCCCCAGATTACTTTTGAAGAATTGGCGGTGTGTGTCAACCAGAGACACGGCCGCGATGGGGACATCGCAAAGGTGCGCCGCCAGGCGAGTAATATCGTCATATTGATCTTCGGCGGGAGAATCGAGCACCTGGCACTGGTAGAGCGCCGCGATTCTATTTGCCTCGTCATCGTGGAGTGGCGCTTTCATGGTTGGGTCCGCCGTGATTTCATAAACGATCGATTCCCAATATTATTCCATGGCGTCCTTGTTATGTTTTAAAAAATAAAGTAGGCGTTCTTGGGACGTATCGTTGCGCGGCGAAATCGCCGTGCGCGTTTGCGGCAGGAAACTCCGGGGAGGACAGGGAATAAGCGAACACGATTCGGAACGGGCGCGCGGCGCCGCTGCGGCCCCTGTGGATCCGAGGAATGATGATGAGTGGACAGCGAACTCCGTCGCGACGAAAACCAGCTTCTTCCATGATCTCCGCGCCGGCGGCTCGTTCGCAAGACGCCGCGTTGCCTCTCGCGAACTCGCTCGCCGAACCCGCTCCGGCGGCGCCGGACGCCGCTCACTTCGCCCACGACATCACCCGCGTTCCCGTATTTCGCCCGCAGGCCAAGCTGACGGTCAGCCAGCCGGGCGATCCGCTGGAGCAGGAGGCGGATCGGACGGCGGACGAAGTCATGCGCAGCGAGGCGCCGGCCGCCGCCGAACAAGACAAAAGCTCCGAACAAGACCGCGCGTCGGTCTCCGCCTCGCTGTCCGGCGCGGTCATGCGCGCCCCTGGCGATACGCCGCCGCCGGCCAGCCCTCCGCCGGATCCTAATACCAGTCCCACGGATCCGAACAATCCGGCGATTCCGCTTGGACCGACCGGGACCGGGTCCACGACGATCACGCCGAACCCAACCACGAGAACGCTCTCCGCTCCCAATCTTTCGCAATTGTGGGATGTGATGACTCGGTCCGGAACGCGCGAATCCGCGAGCGTTCTGCCCAAGATGACGCCCAATCCCCAATACGAGTACGACGGAAATAACAAGGTCACCAAGGCGACGATCACGGTTGTCGAGACCAAGGAAATGCCGCAGTGGACGGAGCTGCCCAATCAGTGCCCTCCGATCCAGGCGGAGTGGAACCGGTTCTACGCGGTTCTCGACACGCACGAGAACAACCATATCGCCATCGATAAGAAGCACTTCACGAACCTGCACGCGCGGCTGATCGGCAAGGAGCAGAGCGTCGCCTGGAAGATGGTGGACGACGAGATCACGGCGGCGGACACGGAAAACCAGACGTACGATACGACGTCGGACCATGGGGTCAAGGAAGGCGCGAAGATCAACAGCTGGGTCCAGTGCGCCCCGGAAAAGATCAAAAGCACGAGCGCGGGCGGCCCGGACGACGATAACGCCGCGCCGAATGTGGATCCCGGCGGCGCCGCTCCCGGCCTGCCGCCCACGATGCAGGCCAAATTGACCGTCAGCCAGGCCGGCGACCCGCTGGAGCGGGAAGCGGACACTGTCGCGGACCGGGTGATGCGCACTGAAGCGCCGATGGTTCAGCGCGAGTGCGCCGGCCCGGGAAAATGCGACTGCCCCAAGTGCCGTCAGGAGCAGGAAGAGAAGCTCGCCCGGGCGGGGGAGGGGAGCGCGGTGACGGAGGACGCCGCGCCGCTGGTCCAAAGCGTCGTCGGCTCGACCGGCCAGCCGCTGGACACCGCGACACGGGAGTTTATGGAGCCGCGCTTCGGCCACGACTTCAGCCGGGTGCGCATTCACGCCGACACCCAGGCGTCGCGCTCCGCCGAGGCCGTGTCCGCCCGCGCCTACGCGATCGGCCCCGATATCGCGTTCCGGAGCGGCGAGTATCAGCCGGGAACAAGCGAGGGCAAGCGCCTGCTGGCGCACGAACTGACGCACACGATCCAGCAGGGCGCCGCCCTGCGCCAGGTGATGCGGGACCCGAACTTCACTCCGGCGCCCGCGAACACCAGTCCCGCCTCCGCGCCGCCCCCGGCCTCCGCCCCGGCGGCCAACGTTCCAGCGTCCGCAAAGACCGTCACGTACAAGGGACATACGCTCTACGGCGATCCGGCGGCGGCCAAGACGATGATCGACAAGATGCTCGCCACCGACGGATACAAGACGACGCTGGAATTTTTAGACGACCTTTCCACCCTCACGACCCGCGACGCGGACTTCAACGCCGCGTTCAAGCCGGAGCAGAATACGGAAGCGAACCTTTGCGTCAACACCACGGCGGGCGTGCGGGCAAGCGTCGTCAAGGCGCATGAGGATCTGCTGACCGAATTTCCGGCCGAGGCCAAGAAAAAAGCCGGCATAATTCTCACCGAGAGCGAGAAGCGAATCAATGCCGAGCGCGAACGCTATGGGCTTCCGGCGCCCAAGACCATGCACGATCGCGACTCCGGCGGCAACATCGACCTGACGCCTCACACGATGGCGGATAACGACGAGACCAAGAAGATGGCCGCCGCCGCCGCGCTGCTGATTCCGCCGCGTAAAACCCTTGAAGGGCTGATGAAGCAGTACGACGGCTGCCTGCAATCCAACGCCAACAACAACAGTGGGCCGGGAATGCCCACCAAGAGCGTCATTCCGGGCAAGGAATCGGAGGCGCAGGATCTGGAGACCAAGATCCAGGAGGCCCGGCGCCAATTGAACATCGACCGTGCGCAAAAGGAAGGCGAGTTTCCGATCCTGGCCGCGTACGGGGCCGAGGGCGAAGCGAATACGGCGTCGCTGGAAAATATCGCTCGGGGGGCCGAATCGCAGGGATGGAAGTTCTGGAAGAGTAACGCCGCCGACGAGCTGGCGCCGATGATCGCCGAAAAGCTGCACAATATCCAAACCGTGCGCGATGCTCTTGCGGGCGGGCAGCTCAATATCTGGAACAACGCCACGCTTGTCAGCGGCGCCAAGGGCGATCTTGGCTATGGCCCCTCCTCCTGGCAGTCCAAAGTCGTGGACGACAAGGTCAAGGAGGTTCACGACGATGAATTCCTGGTGAACCTGCTGGTCGGCGCGCTCGCCCTCGGTCTGGGCTTGGTGGCGATCTTCGCGACCGCCGGCACCGCCACGGCGGCGGTCGCGACTGTCGGCAGCGCGGTCGTCAGCACCGGGCAGGCCGCCAACAGCCTTGGGAACTATATGCTGGCCCAGGCCGAAGCCGGAACCGACTTCGAGAAGGCTCGCTCCATCTCCCAGGAAGACCCCTCGCTGATCTGGCTGGCGATTGATATCGTTGCCGCGATTTTGGATGTCAAGGCGGCGACAGCCTCCTTCAAGGTGCTGGGCCCGGTGATCCGTGAGGCCATCGCCGCCGGTAAGACACCGGAATGGCTGGAGAAGCTCGGGGCGATTCTGGAGAAGTATGGCGGCGGCCTCAAACAGCGCGTCCTTGCCCATATCGGCGGCGCCGTCGATACCGGCAAGCCCGCGTTGGAGGAGTTGGAGAAGGTCGCGCGCGCCCAGTACAAGGCGCTCTCCGACGCCGGTCGCCTGAAGGAAATCGGCGAGGTCAGCGAAGAGGTCTTCGTCAAGCAGATGACCTCCGGCGCGCACACCCAGATTGTGATCTCCGGGGAAGAGGGCGTTCGGCGCACCAACATGCTCACCGGGTTGATGCAGCCTGGGAACGAGCGGATCGCGGCGATTTTGAAGGGCGACGCCAAGGCCATTGACGGCTTGATTATGGAGCATGGCAACTGGAAGCAGCTCATGGGCATGCTCGATCAGGGAACGCCCGAGATGCGTCAGGCCGCCGCGAAGCTGTTCGATCGCCGCGCGAGCGTTCTGGGCGAGCTCGAATCGAAGTTCCACGCCAAACCTGTCAGCGGCGCCAGCAGCGAGAAGATCAGCGACATCGACCTTTCCACCTACGGCGAGAACGCGGGCGCCGATATGATCGCCGCTGAGAAGCACATGGCGGGACTCTATGGCCCAGGCTGGAGCGAAGCCCTGCGCATGAATTTCTACACGGAAGCGGGACGCCTGACCCTGTACGAAAAGATCATGCCCGGTCTTTCCAAAGCGGATCAGGCCGCCGTGCTCGGTCAGATCTCAGGCGAAGCCGAAAAGCTCAACATCGCCAAGATGCTCGCGCACGCCGAGGGCGACCCTGCTCGTCTCGCCGAAGTGGAGGCCTACGCCTCGAAGATCGGCGTGGACATCAAGGATCCCAAGATTCAGGAGCTCGTCCCCAAACTCGCGGGCGGCGGCGATGTCGCGGCGCGAAACAAGACGCTGCTGGAAATCGACGATCTGATGAAGAAGTACAACGCCGCCGCGCCCGGGTCTCCCGAGCAGATCGATCTGGCGAAAACCATTACCTCCAAGCAGATGGAAGTCAACGCGATGACGGCCGAGGCGTATGTCGGCCCCGGCGCCGGTCGTATGACGGTCAGCGGCGTGAAGGTCATTGGGCAGGAGGCGTATCAGGCCGCGCTTTCCAACCTGGAGATGATCCAGCACATCATGCACCAGTGCGGCGGCGATGTGGTGACGGCGACCCGCGAGTACGAGATTTACAAATACATCAACCGCTTCTCCGAATCTGCGGTGAATGCCGGCGCCAAGACGCCGGGACTGGACTACTGGGAGCATTTCTCTGGTTTCGTCTCCAAAACCGAGCGTCAGGGCGCCAGCGACGCCGTTCACCTCGGCCCACGCCCCAATGCTACCGTCCCGAAAGGCGGCCAGCCGTTTCTTCCAGACAGCGCGCCGACGATTGGCCCCGTCACCGATCAGTTCCTTCAGCAGCAGTACGCCGCCTGGAACGACTTTTCGCAGCAGGCGCTGGGCGATCTGAAAAAGATCGCCTCCGAAAACCCCGGCGCCTGGACCCCGTTCAACAGCCCCCTGCCCGCCGCCGGCGCGCCCCCGCCCGCGCCGAAATAGGCGCGGTTTTCCCTCTTTGCCGTCTCTGGGCCAGGGGCGTCGGCGCCAAACTGCGTCAATGTCTGGTAGAATCAAGCCATTCTTGTTGACAAGGTTATTGTATGGCTCTGCTTCTTAGCTGCGAATCTCTCTCCAAATCCTACGGCGCCCGCGCGCTGTTTGACGGCGTTTCCATGGGCGTCTCCGATGGCGAGCGCCTTGGACTTATCGGTCCGAACGGCGCGGGAAAATCCACGCTTCTCAAGATCTTCGCCGGCGCGGAAACGCCGGACTCCGGCACGGTGTCCACGCGCAAGGGCGCGCGCTTCGCGTATCTGCCGCAGGAAGACCTCTTCCCCGAGGGCGCGACCACCGGCGAAGTGTTGATGGAGGCGCTCGCCGATCAGCATCTGGAAGATTATGAGAAGGAGACGGAGGTCAATATCATTCTGGGGCAGGTCGGTTTCGCCGATGGCTCGCAGGTGGTGGATACGCTTTCGGGCGGCTGGCGCAAACGGCTGGCCCTGGCGCGGGCGCTCATCCTCAAGTGCGACATGGTGTTTCTGGACGAACCGACGAACCACCTGGACATGGAGGGCATTCTCTGGCTGGAGGCGCTGCTCAAGAATCCCGGCTTCGGCTTTGTGCTGATCACCCACGACCGCGTCTTTTTGGAAAATGTGACCTCGCGGATGGTGGAGCTCAATCGCACGTACGCCTCGGGCTATCTGAGTATCGACGGCAACTACAGCGAGTTTTTGGCGCGCAAGGAAGAGCTGCTGGAAGCGCAGGCGCACCGCGAGCACGCGCTCGCCCAGCAGGTCAAGAAGGAAGTGGAGTGGCTGCGGCGCGGCCCGCAGGCGCGGACGACCAAGGCGCAATATCGCATCGACGCCGCCGGTAAGATGATCGAGAGCCTGAGCGACATCAAGCAGCGCAACACGCAGACCTCGGCGCAGATCGACTTCACGGGCAGCGGCCGCAAAACGCGCGAGCTGATCGTCGCCCATAACATCGGCAAGCAGCTCGGCGGCAAGACGCTGTTCGAGGATGTCAGCGTCGTGCTTTCACCCGGCCTGAAACTGGGACTGCTCGGTCCGAACGGCAGCGGGAAAACATCCCTGCTGCGCGTCCTTACGGGCGAGCTGGAGCCTGACGCCGGGACGATCAAGCGCGCCGATCAGCTCAACGTCGTCAAGTTCGATCAGAACCGCCGGTCGCAGCTCAACCTGAACCAGTCACTGCGCACGGCGCTCGCCGGCGACCGCGACAGCGTCAATTACAATGGCCAGACGGTCCATGTGTCGGGCTGGGCGAAACGCTTCCTCTTCCGCACGGAGCAGCTCGATGTCCCGCTCAGCCGCCTGTCCGGCGGCGAGCAGGCCCGCGTGCTGATCGCTCAGCTCATGCTTCAGCCCGCCGACCTCTTGATTCTGGACGAACCGACCAACGACCTCGACATCGATTCGCTGGAAGTGCTCGAAGAAAGCCTGTCCGACTTCCCCGGCGCGCTCGTCCTCGTCACCCACGACCGCTACCTGCTCGACCGACTCTGCCCGGACCTCCTCGCTCTCGACGGCCGGGGCGGCGCGCGGTTCTACGCTGGCTACTACCAGTGGGAACAGGCCCAGCGCCCCGCGCCCAAACCAAAACCCGCGCCTGCGGCCGCCCAGCCAAAGCGTCCCAGCTCCAGCGACCGCAGCGCTCAGCGCCTGGCGCGCAACGAGCAGCGGGAGCTGGAAAAGATCGAGGAGACGATCCTCGCCGCCGAGGAAGAACTCGAATCCTTTCAGGCTCACCTCGCCGATCCCAATGTGACGGCGGACTACAAAAAGCTCCAGGAAGCCATCGCCGCCATCGAAACCTCGACCGCCAAGGTCGCGGCCCTCTACGCCCGATGGGAAGAGCTCGAAGCGCGCAAGGGTTAGTTTCTTTACGCCGGGGCAGTGTATGCCGGGTGCAGTTTTTCGCCGGCGTCGGCGTATTCGATCCCCGGGTCTGGGAGCGGCAAGAGCCGCTAACCACCCAGGGGGTACCCGGCGCCGGACGCAAATGCCGGTGGTCGATGACAAATATCCTCCGTCCGGCACGGACGGTTAGGGCGAAGCCCTCCCATACCCGGGTTTCATAACCGGGGATCGAATATGCTAACACCGGCGTACGCCGCCGCTTGCAAAAAAAAACTCGGTGAACGAAAACCTCCTTCGGTTTGAACCATTTGTTTCCATATTCGCACCATTATAAAAATAATTCTTGACATCACGAACCCTGCCATGATATATTGATGCAGGCTTCAGAAGTCGAGCGTGTGGCGGCAAAGAGAAAGACACTTCCTTGTAATTGTTAGGCAGGGATGTCTTAAGGTTTGAACCATTTGTATCCATTATGCGCCGCTTTGATTTAGCATTCTGAGGAAATCGTTCTGGTCATCGACGACTTATCATTTCAGCACAAAGCTTAAGGAGACAGAAAATGAAAAGCGCTTCATCACGAGTTGGGTTTACTCTTATTGAATTGCTCGTTGTTATTGCAGTAATCGCAATTCTTGCGGCGATCTTATTTCCCGTATTCGCCAAAGCCCGCGAAAAGGCGCGGCAGATCTCCTGTGCTTCTAACCAGAAGCAGCTTGGCCTCGGGTTTATGCAGTACCTTCAGGACAATGACGAGGTCTTCCCGATGGGGAATCCGAACTATGGATACTGCGGCGGGTGGGCGCATCCGATCATGCCCTATCTGAAGTCCATCGGCGTGTATAAGTGTCCTGATGACTCGACCTCGTACAATCCAGGATTCGGCGTATGGCAGACCGTCTCGTACTCCGAGAACGATTCTCTTCTGGGCGACGGGAGCCGGGACTCCGGCGGGACCGCGCATACGACGGCGCTCGCGACCCTTGCGGCTCCGGCTTCGACGGTGCTGCTGTGTGAGGCTTACGGCGCGACCATGGACATCAACAACGCCACGACCACGACCGACTACTCCACGGGGGCGACCATGGACCAGAACTTCTGGGGCGGATGCGCCATGGGCTGCATTGGCTATTACGCCACCGGCGATCCCGTCGCGAACACGCTGCGGAAGGCGCCCGGCGTCACAACCGGCGTCCATACCGACGGCTCCAACTATCTTGCGTGCGACGGTCACGTCAAATGGCTGCGCGCCTCCAAGATCGCTCCGGGGAAGGACGCGCTGAGCAGCACGGACCCGCAGAACGACGCCGGGGAGCACGCCGCCGGAACCAGCTATCTGAACGTCAGCGGCGGCGCCTCCGGCAGCGCCGCGCTGACATTCAGCAAGATCTGACGCCGCCCGAATGGCCTTTTTCTGGATAGTTCACAGGACAGATTTTTGTTCGGTCATTTTCACCGGGTGGCATGCCACCCGATAACACGATGCTGGCGCTTGCCTTCACGAAGATCTACCCATGTGAATCGCCAAGAAGAGAGGCCATTTGCTCACATGATTATGCTACTCTTGTTACGTCGAAAATTACTTTGAAGGAAATGGTTCTCCATACGATGCCCTCGACACATTTCGCCCCATTCCTCGCGCTTTGTTTGCTGTCCCTGTCCAGCGTGGCCCAGGCCGCCGGGGAGGAAACCATCAGCGCGCCGAACCTCAAAATTACCGTCAGCGCGGTCGATCCCAGCACATTCCACCTCGTCGCTTTTCCGATAGACGGCGCCGCTCCGCCGGTCAGCCCGTTTGTGGCGGAAACGGCGCCCTGGGCCAGGGCCGCCGTGCGGCGCGGCGCGGGCGGCGCGGTGACGGTCAAGACGGCGGAGGGAACGCTGGAAGTCCAGGCGGATGGCCGGGTGCGCTTGCTGGACCATCTTGGGCATGCGCTGCTGTCGCCGGGGACGCTGGGGGCGGCCGACGGCGCCGTGACGCTGACGCTGGCGCACGACAAGGCCGAGCGGTTTTATGGGGCAGGCAACGAAAGCCGGAACCATTCGGGCGACCTGACGCATCCCGCTGGAACGACCGCCGTGGGGAACGGATACACGCGCGTTCCGTTTCTCTGGTCCACCGGCGGCTGGAGCCTGTTTGTCGCCAACAACCTGACGGGCGGCACGTGGCGCGACGACGCCGGGACGCTGACCTGGACGACGCCGGCGCCGTATCTGGATTTGTATTTGAGCGTCGCGCCGAATGGTTACGGTCTGCTGGACGCCTTCTCGCGTCTGACCGGCCGGGCGCCGATCCCGCCGCGCTGGACCTTCGGCTTTATGCAAAGCCGCTGGGGCTATGATGACGCCGCCGACGTGCAGGACAAATGGAGCCAGTTCCGGGATCGAAAGATTCCGGTGGATACCTTTATCTACGATTACGACTGGTTTCAGAACGATTGGGAATTCAATCCGAAGAAGTTCCCCTCGGACATCCTCCCCAAGATGAAACAGCTCGGACTGCATTTTGTGGGGATCCGCAAGCCGCGCGTCACCGGCGCCAATCTGGACTTCGCGCGCAATCAGGGATGGGTGCTGAGCAGTCCGCTTGGGACCGACCTGCGGTTCGACGTCCCCGCCGCCGGTTACTGGTGGTGGAGCCATCATATTCCGCTCGTGCAGGCGGGCGCCGACGGCTGGTGGAACGATGAGATCGAACAAAGCGCGGATGAGGGATTCCTGATGGCCCGGACCGAGTGGGAAGGAACGCGCGTGATGACGCCGCGCCGTGTCTGGTCCATCAACCGCGCCTGGGCTCCCGGCATGCAGCGCTATGGGGGAACTGTCTGGACCGGCGACATCGATTCCGATTGGTCGACGCTGCAAAATCAGCCGGGAACGCTGCTGAACTGGAGCATGGCCGGGATGCCGTACATCGCGGAGGACATCGGTGGCTTCCAGAGCACGCCGTCGCCGGAGCTGTACGCTCGCTGGATCGAGCAAGGCGTCTTCATTCCCATCATGCGCGCCCACGGCACTCTCGGCTCGCCGCGCTGGCCGTGGGCCTTCGGCGCTGACGTGGAGGCCGCGACCAAGAAAGCTATCGAGCTGCGTTACCGCCTGATTCCGTACTTCTACACGCTGGCCGCGCAGACCGAGGCCACAGGCGCGCCGATCATGCGTCCGCTCTTTCTGGAGTTCCCGAACGACGAGAAGACACAAAATCTGAAAGACGAATGGATGGTGGGTAATCGCCTGCTGGCCGCGCCGGTCCTGGCCGAAGGCGGCGCGCGCGACATCACTCTGCCTGCCGGGCGTTGGTACGACTTCAACACCGGCGCCGGCGTGGACGGCGGCCAAATCCAGCACATCCAGGCCGCGCTGGACACGATCCCGGCGTATGTGCGGGCAGGGACGATCCTGCCGCTCGGCCCGGTGATCCAGTCCACAAGCCTGGGCGCCGAAGATCCCCTGGAAGTGCGCGTCTACCCCGGCGCGGACGCCTCCTTCACACTTTACGAAGATGACGGAGACACCTACGCCTACCAAACCGGCGCTTCCAGCCGCATCCCCATGCGCTGGGACGACCGGACAAAGACACTGACCGTCGGCGCCCGCGCCGGATCGTTCCCGGGAATGCTTGTCGCGCGCCATCTCAATGTCGTCCTGCCGGGCGGCGTCCGCAAAAGCGCCGTCTACACGGGGAGCGCGACGCAGATTCGGTTGTAGCGCGGGCAAGAGGCGTCGGCGCTGAGAGGGCACAGATTGCAAGTTCAAAATGGCGCCAAAAAAATGGCGCCAAAAAAAGCTGACTGGTGATATAATATCAACAATGACACCACTAGAGACGGCGATGTTTGCGCCATCCTTGAAGAATCCGACGAACTCCGTGGTGAGCGCCCTACGCGATCAGATCCAATCGGGGAACTACAAGGCGGGAGACTGGCTCCCTTCCGAACGGTCGCTCGCCGAAGGGCTCGGCGTGGATCGGCGCGTGATCCGCACCGCGATTCAGCAGTTGGTCGAGAGCGGCCTGATCGTCCGCCGGCCGCACTGCCGACCGATCATCGGGCCGATCAGCGACGACACGCCGAAAAACGCCGCCGCCGAGCCCGAAGCGTCTCACTCCTACTCGAAGATCATCGCGCTGCTGATGTGGCACGGCAACGATCAGTTCGAGCGGACCTTTACCTCGCAGCAGCGCATCTTTTGGGGCATGAATCAGGCGCTCGCGGAGGCTGGATACCACACGGTCTACGTGGAGCTTGGCGGGCGGATTACGTCCGACAAGGAAAACGCGGTGCGCGAAGCCGAACACCTGCGCTATATCATCAACCGTGGTTTCGGCGGCGCCATCTTCTATCCCTACGCGTATCGGTACAACCGGGAGCTGGTGGAGGAGGTGCGCCGCAAGATCCCCCTCGTCACCATCGACCGGCAGGTCGACGGCGTCGATACCGACTATGTCGGGGTGGATAACTACGGGGCGATGTACGAGACGGTCACGCATCTGGTTGAGGCGGGCCATCGCCGGATCGCCTACGTCACGAAGAACGAGCACATCCGCCCGGTTCAGGACCGCGTGCAGGGGTATATCGACGCCATGCGCGCGGCCGGTCTCAACGAGCTTGTGCTGTGCATTCCCACGGCGGGTTTGGTCCAGCCCTGGACTTCAATCGACGCGGTCTTTCGCCTGCCCAAAGACGAGCGCCCCACGGCGGCGGTCGTTTTCAACGACTACTCCGCGGTGGATCTGATGGGGCGGCTGTCCGAGATCGGCCTTTCCGTGCCGGGCGATGTCGCGCTGACCGGCTTTGACAACATTGCGCTGACCCTTTCCAATGGGGTGGGGCTGACCACGGTCGCGCAGCCCTACGAAGGGATCGGGCGTAAAGCCGTGGACGTGCTCCTGAACCGTCTGCAAAATCCCTGCGCCCCCACACAATCCGTCGAACTCCCCGCGCAACTGATCGTACGGGAAAGCAGCAGCGCCCCCGCGCCCTAACCGCCGCCGCCAATCGCGGATGAGCGATCTTCGATGGGCCAGCCACGACCGATGGGACGGACATGAGCATTCTGAACGACGAGAACTTCCTGGATGCGATCGCGGAGATCGACAGCGTTCTGCCTCGCTCCCTCTGGGCCAAGCTGGACGACATCGCGGGATACCTCGCGCTGATCGGCGCGAACGACGAGGCGTTTGTTGTCTGGCGGCTTGCGTACTCCGGACTGCTGCCTGTTCCCGAACAGTTTCGAGACCAAGCCGACTGCCTCGTGACTTCGTTTTGCTTTCACGGACGATATCCCGACCTGGCCGGAGAATACCACCAATCTCAGGGCGCCGGCATCCGATCTTTGGAAGAGCGCGTGCGGCGCCGTGATTTGAGGGCGTATCAGATGCTTCTGATGTGGAAGTACGCCACCCCGCTGTTCTTCCGCCCGCTCGCCCATCTCCGCGCCGGTCTGGATAAGGCGAGGCCCACGGGAGGCGAGCGCACATCGTCCTCGGAGCTGGAGGCTCTGCCGAAGTTCGACGCCTTTATCGAGGCTCCCGGGAAGTTCGGGCATTCTCTGATCGATGTCCATCTGATTTACGCCGATATCGCGCATCGGCGCGGAATGGCCGATGTGGCGCTCGCGCAGCTTCGCGCCTGGAAGCAGTGCGCGACCTGGCTCAATACATCGCTGCACGGCGTGCTGTCCCTGACATCCACGGCGCAATTGGCGTATGGCGGCGCGCTGGCGTCGACTTCCGCGATAGACCCCGGAGAGCGGCGCGCGACGGTCGGAGAGATGCTTTGCCGGTGGGTCGATCGGATCGAAACTCCTGAGGACAGTTTTGAATATCCCCAGGCTCTGGAGAAGTCCGTGTTCTACAGCACGCTCTCCTTTGAGCCCGGCGACGACGAGCGATACGAGCCGGAATGGGAGCTGAACCTCTGGACCGGCGCGGCGCCGCCCGTTCCCGCGCCCGGAGAGCCGTACCCGAGCCTCGTCGCGCTCGCCGGTTTGTCCAGCGGGTACTCGACGATCCGTATCGAGTATCCCAGCCAGCTTCCGGAGGATCTGACGACGGGGAATGTGGTGGCGTTTCCGCTGCGGGTGCTTCCGAATGAAACCGATGGAACCGCGACGGGACGCAAAGGAACGCTCTTCCCCAACTCCGTCACCAGCGCCAAAGACGATGTGGGATTCCAGACGCCGCCCGGGGAATATGATGTATTAGCGCGGCTGAGCGCCGAAGAGGAGCAGGAAACAAGCCTCTACAAATGGGACGTCCTGCTGTCGCTCTTTCCACGCGGGACGATCGCTCAGCACGGCGTTCTTCATTGGACATCGCGCGCGGAGTAGCATTCTGGCGCGCCACGGTCAATCTTCATAAAAACACTCGCGCTGGGCGGCCTCGCCCGAGAGCGTTACGCCGGCGCGGACTCCGGTAATTCGAAGCTTTTCTTCCCAGGCATGCTGCGCGGCCTCGCGCCGCGCCTCAATGGCGTTGTTTTCCCGCGTGAGACGCTGCAGCCCCTCCTCCAATAGCTGATCCACCAACTGCTGGGGGCTGACATTGCGTGTCCGCGCTTCCTGAATGACTCGATCCTCGTGACGCCGCGTTACCGAAACCGTGGAATTCATATCACACCTCAGAGGGGATATACCACGATTTGAAGCGCGCCTGCTATGATATTTTCCCTTTGCTACAAAGCTCATCAAGCGGCGGGCCGTCAAATGAGTGTTCGCCCGTATTATTTTCAAAATAAATGGAGCCTTTTTTATCGCAAATGTGTGGTACCATTAAAATGAAATGGATCCATTTTGAGGGAGGCGTGAGCGCGCAATACGGAATCACCGATGACAAAAAATACGATTTTACGAACCTTATGCGTGGGGCTGATGATTGCCGGCATGAGTGACGGCGTCCATGCGCAGGAGGCGGCCCGCGTGGACATGAAGCCGCTCTTGCACCCGCTGTTTTCCGACAACGCGGTGCTGCAGCGTGACCGTCCGGTCCCCATTTGGGGCTGGACGGAGCCGCAAGGGCAGGTTGTCGTCCAATTGGACGGAGATAAACAGCAAACGGCGCGCGCGGGGAGCGACGGCCGCTGGATGGTCTCTCTCGCGCCGCACGCGGCGGGCGGCCCGCACCTGCTCAGTGTGATGGGCTCGGGGGCGGGCGAAGTCGCCACGCGCCAGAATGTGATGTTTGGCGATGTCTGGCTGTGCGGCGGGCAGTCGAACATGGCGTACGATCTGTACGGCGCCAATAACCCCGAGGCCGAAATCGCCGCCGCCAATTATCCTAATATCCGATTGCTGCAAGTCCCCAATGCGATCAAAGCTACTTCTATACAGACCTTTGAAACCACCGGGGCATGGCAGGTCTGCTCGCCGCAAACCGTGGCCCGCTTTTCGGCGGTCGGTTACTTCTTCGGACGCAAACTCCACCACGACCTGAACGTTCCCATCGGCCTGATCGACGACTCCTGGAGCGGGACGCCCGGGCAATCCTGGGTGAGCGGGCCGGCGCTGGCCGCGATGTCCGATTTCAAGCCGGCGGTGGACGCGCTGAAACAAAGTGAAAGCGCAGCGGGAACGCCGCCGCATCTCGACAATCCCAACGCGCCCGAAGTGCTCTTCAACGGCAAGATCGCTCCGCTGCTGCCCGTCCAAATCAAAGGCGTCATCTGGTATCAGGGCGAATCCAACGCCGATACGGCGGCTGAAGCCGAGCAATATCGGACGCTGCTGCCGGTTCTCGTGAACGATTGGCGCGCGCACTTCGGCGCGCGGACGCCGTTCCATATCGTGCAGTTGTCCAGTTTCAAGGCTCCGGACGATGCCCCCAGCGACGATCCGTGGCCCCATTTGCGGGAAGCGCAGCTCCAGACTGCGCAGCGTCTCCCCCATACGCATCTGGTCGTGGTGATCGATCTCGGTGAAGAGAAAAACGTTCATTTTCGCAACAAGCAAGAGGCCGGCTTGCGGCTGGCGATGAGCGCTCTGGATCATACGTACGGCGTCAAAGTCGACAGCAGCGGTCCAGCGCTGCGTGGCGCGAAGGTGGTGAAGGGGGCTGTTGAGCTGACGTTCGATCACGCGCAGGGGCTGAATTTGAAAGGGGACGAAAGCCGCGTCTTCGCCGTCGCGGACGCCGATCGCAAGTTTCACTGGGCGACGCCGCAAATCGACGGAAACAAGGTAACGCTCCGCAGTGTGGACGTTCCGTCGCCGGTTTATGCGCGATTCGCATGGTCGAACAATCCGCGCGCCGCGCTTTACAACGCCGCCGGCTTGCCCGCCTCGCCATTTCGCACCGATCCCGACGCCAAATAATGGGCGCCGGGTTCGCCGCCAATGTCACAAGATGATACTCGTTCGCACGCTTTACCGGTTGACATCAGGAGCCCGCCATGGTAATTTATTACTAATTTCCAGCCGAAACGGCGTCCAAGAACAAAAGGTAAATGAGAACAGATGAACAAATTTCACGCGAAGTCCCGTAATCTCTTGACCTTCGCGCTGGCGGTGAACGCCCTGGTTGTCGGCGGCGTGATGCTCGGTCCCGGGGGCGGCAATACGGCTCTGGCGGACGCGGCGCCGAATTTTACTCCCATCCCCGCCAATGAGGGCTCGGCTCCGGAGATCAACGCGTTTCTGACGGCCGATCAAAAACAAATGCCGCCCAGCGGCGCGGTGCTGTTTTTGGGCAGTTCGAGTATTCGGCTGTGGACGACGCTGGCGCAGGATTTTCCGGAGATCCCGGTCATCAATCGCGGGTTCGGCGGTTCGCTGATTCAGGACAGCACGCACTACGCCGATCGGATCGCGATCCCGTATAAGCCGAAGATGATCGTCTTTTTCGCGGGAACCAACGACCTGGCCTATGGCGGCAAGAATCCCCAGCAGGTCCTTCAGGACTACAAGGACTTTGTCGCCAAGATCCACGCGGCGCTGCCGGATACCCGGATCGTCTATCTCTCCATCAATCCCACCGTGGCGCGCTGGAAGCAAGAAGCCGATATCCTGGAAACGAACCACCTCATTGAAGAGTTCACCCTGGCGACCGGCTCCAAGACCGAGAAGCTGAACTTTATCAATTCTCACTCGCAGATCCTGACCCCCGACGGCCAGCCGCAGCCCAGCTTGCTGCGATCGGACGGTCTGCACTTCAACACCGAAGGCTATAAAGTGTGGACATCCATCATCAAGCCGCGAATTTTAGCCCTGGCCGATATGGAGGGCGTACAGCGCCTTCCCGCTTCCAAACCGCAGTAAATGCGTAGAAACAGTGTTATGTTCAAATTCAATCTTCTGGCCCTTTCGGTCGCCGCCTCCGCCGTCTCGCTGATCTCAGCGCAGGGCGTCACGAACGCGCAAGCCGCGCCGGCGCAGGTCGTCTGCAACGGCGACAGCCTGACGTTCGGCTCGCATGCGTCGAAGGGAGAGGGGACAGCGACGGGAACGACCTATCCGGGCGTGCTCGCCGCGCGGCTTGGCGAAAGCTGGAGGGTGACCAACGTGGGGCTTCCCGGCTGGCCGACTGAGGGGATCAGCAACGACGCGAAGGCCCACGTCGATCCGCTCTTCGATCCCAGCTTGAAGGAAAATGTGCTGATCATCATGGGCGGCACCAACAACATGGGGATCTATCACGAGGACGGAGCGGCGGCGTTCGCCCATGTGGAGGCGTACTGCCGGGCGCGCAAGGCCGCGCATCCCTGGAAGATCCTGGTCGTCACGCTCCCGATGGCCGCGTATCCGTCCTATGCGAAGGACTTTGAAGCCAAGGCGATCCAGTACGATCTCCTGGTGCGCCGCAACTGGCGGCAGTTCGCCGACGGGATTGTCGACCTTCAAGCCGATCCACGCCTTGGCGCGCGGGGCTCCGAATACAACACCCTCTACTTTGGCGCGGACCACACGCATCTGACCGACGCCGGCTACCAGCTCGTGGGCGAGGCTGCGGCAAAAGCCGTCACAAAGATCGCCGGCCGCCCGGCAAGAGAAGCGCAGCATCCTTGAGGTTTTGCGCCGTGATTGCATCGCGCTTTTTGAATAACATGTTCTTTTTGATGCTGCGTCACATAAACGTTTGAACTCATAGCACACTTCAAAAATAATATGCCGTTGTTCAAGCGGCTCGCATCAGTCGGCGCTCTTCCGTTTCTCTCGGAAGATATTACTTCCCCTTGGGCGCCGGCGGCGCTGTCGAAAGATCTGCTGCTGTCAGAATGTGCGGGGTGACGAAGACGACGAGTTCGGTTTTGACCTGGCTGTCGTTTTTGGATCGGAACAGGTTGCCGATGAGGGGCAGGTCGCCCAGGAGCGGGATCTTGGTGCGGGTGGTCTGTTCTTGGTCCAGGCTCAGGCCGCCGATGGCGATGGTTTCGCCGTCTTTAACGCGGACGGTGGTGTCGGCGCGTCGCGTGGACAGGACGGGGAGGCCGGTCTGTAAATCCAGTTCGGTGATGTTGGAGACCTCGGGAGCGACGTGGATGGTGATCTCGCCATTGCCTCCGGTGAGCGGGGTGACGGAGAGCTTGACGCCGACGTCGACAGGCTGAATGCGGGTCTGGGTCTGCCCGGACTGGTTGAACTGGGTCAGGATGAAGCGCTGGGCGCCGATGAAGATGTTCGCCGTGCGGCCGTTGACGGCGGCCATGCGGGGACGGGCGCGGACCCGCGCCTTGCCTTTGAGCTCTAAGGCGCTCAGGCTGGCCTCGAAATCGACCGGCAGCTTTCCGAAGGTGTTGTAGGTGATGACGCCGTTCGGAACGTCAATGCTGTCGAAGATCGCGCTCTGCTGATTTGTCAGATTGAGACCGACATTGAGGTTCTTGGTGTCCGTGAACTCGACGGCGATTGCCTCGATGGAGATTTCGGGGGAGGGGATATCCACCTTGTTCAGGTCGGCCCCGATCTTCGCCAGCATCTGCGACGGCGCCGTCACCACGACGGCGTTCTGCTCGGAGTTGACGTGCGCGTAGGAGTACAGGAAGTTCGGCAGCAGGCCGGACGCGATGCCCGCCTGCGTGTTCTGCATCCGATAGGACTGCGTGCCGGACAGATGGTATGTGGCGAGGTCCGTCGGAACGCCCTCGCTCATCATGTAGATTCCGCCGATGCGCGAGATGGCCAGACCGTAGGCGGTCGCGATGGTCTGGAGCGCGGCGGTGGGATCGATATCCTGGAGATTGATGCTGACCTTGCGGTCCACGGCGTCATCCACGGCGATCGAGAATCCCGTCGTCTGCGCGATTGCGCTCATGAACTGATGGATGTCCGCGCCGACGGCGCGCAGCGTCAGCTTGCCGTTTTTGAATCGGACGCGTGTGGACGTATCCGTCGCGCCGCTCTGCGCGCCGCCATCCTCCGCCGCTCCGCCTTTGACGCGCCCGGAGCGCTCGACCGTCCGGTCGGACTGGACGGTAATCAGAACGCCTTCGCCGTCATCCATCTTCGTCACCGACGCCTGAGTGTTGATCAGATTGCTGACGACGAGGCTAAGCCCAATGCCGTTTTTAGCGCCCGGCGCCGTCGAAAGCTGGGCGTAGGAGATCGGGTAGAGCTTGCTCGTGAAGAAGTTTTTGCCGATGCCGTTACGGGCGTCGGGAAACGAAAACTCCATGCGCGCGCCGTACACGGTTCCCCCATTGTCGTTGCCCACAATGCGCATTTGCAGGATCCCATCCGCCTTCACCTTGATCTGCACGCCGTTGGAGAGCGGAGAAAAGGTGAGGCTGGTGATGGTTGTATAAGACTGCCCGCCTTGCGATTTGCCCGCCATGGGCAGAAGCAAGGTCGCGAGCAGGAGAAATATGGCTAATCGAAAAAATCGCATAGTGCGTCCTTGTCGTCAAATACTGATGCTGCTGGCGGCTCTATTCCCGCTTCGGGTCACTCCCGCCGCGCTGTCACCAGCAGGATAAATTGTGTCCGTTCCCGGGTTGAGTGGCGCGCGCCGAAGAGCGCGCCTAAAATTGGGATGCGCGCCAGCGGAGACAGACGTTTTTGGGTGTCTGAGTCCAGATTGACGTCGAGGCCGGACACGATCAACGTGTCGCCGGGGCGCAGCTGTACGCGTGTGTCAAATTCGCGCGTGCCGATGGTCGGCAGTCCGGTGCCTGGCTCGATCGCGTCGACGGTCGAAAATTTCGGCGTCAATCGCAGCAGGACCCGGTCGTCGGATTCCACCGTTGGGCGGACGCTCAGGGTTGTCCCGATCTGAAGCTTGATCGCGGTGGGCTGCTGCCCCTGCCAGGTGGACTGCAAAACCTGGATGTATCGGCTCTGGCCCAAAAACAAGGTCGCCTGCGCGCCGGAGGCGGCCAGGATGTTGGGCTTGGACGCCAGCCGGGCGCGGCCTTTGCGCGCGAGCGCGGTCGCGACGGCGCTGAACGCCTTGACTTGATCGGGCTTCAGGATCAAATCAAACTCGCCGGCTTCTCCGTCCACGGCGAGGGACTGCGATGAAAGCGTGCGTGTCGCCCGCAAGGCGTAATCGGCGTCCGCCGTCGAGGTGAACTCCCAGGCGGTCGCTTCCACGCGCACCTGGGGCCGGGGCAGATCCACCACCGTGAGGTCCCGGCGCAGCTTTGCGACGAGGGCGGGGGAGCCGGTGACGACCAGGGCGTTGTGTTCGATATCGGCGCGCACGAACGGCAGCAGGAAGTCCGGGAACAGCAGACGCGCGTCGGCGGGCGCCAGATAGCGCAGCGGCAGGATCTCGGTGACGGCCGACGCTTCTCCGCGCCCGATCACCCAGCCGCCGCCTTCCTCCGCGCCGCGCGGCGATGCGTTTACCCCGTAACTGGTCGCCAGCGCTCCCATCAGCTCCTCGGCCGAGCAGCTGGGAAGGAACATCGAGATGTCCGTATTCGCGGCGTCCGTCTGCGTGATCAAGGGCAGCGCGGGCTGCTGCTGTGAAACCGCGTTCGCGAGGTCCGCCAGGCGCGCGTGCAGGGCGCTGACTCGCAGGCGTCCCCGCGCCCCCGCCACGGGGGTGACGCTTAGGGCGTGCTTCTGATCGGCGGCCGGCGAGCGCGCCAGCGGCGTCCCATGCGCGCCGCCGTTGCGGTCCGTGATGACGGTCACGACGATCGAGCGCCGGTCCGGGCCTCGTTTGACCTCGACTTCGCGCGGTCCCAGCACCGCCGGCGTCGGGTCTTCCCAGTCGCCCACATCGTATTGGCGCAGAGTCACCGGGACATAGAAGCGCAGGACGATGTCCACTTTGAGCTGGTTCGGATCGTCATACCAGATGCCGTACGGCGAACCCAGCGGCTCGGTTCCCAGCGAGACCTGCGCCGAGTCGACGGGGTACTGTCCCAGCTCCACGAACGACGGGACGCGCGCCCGGGCGTTGAGCAGCCGCAGCTTGAATGAAGTGGTCGCCTGCGAGTTGCCCGCGTTGCCGTCCGGCGTGAACGTGGCGGCGTCGAACCCGTACTGCACCACGCCGTCGGTTTGGATCGTGATCTTGACCGCGTTCGGCAGCACCTCGGACCGGATGCTGGTGACGTTATAAAACGACTTCGCCAGCTCCGCCCGCGCCGCCGTTCCGGCTATCATGAAGAACAGGGCGCAAACGGCGAGAAGCGTCGATATGTTGGGTCGTCGCGGCGTCAATGAGCGGCCTTATCCGTGGCGGCGGGAATCGCCGGAACGGCGTCCCCCATCTCTTTTTGCAGATCGATCGGCTGCTGAGAAACCCCATTGTCGAGAAAACGCTGCTTGACCGCCTTTTCCTCCGCATCCGGAAGATGCCCCGTGTCCGAGAGCAGGCGCGGCGTGATCAGCAGCATCAGCTCGGTTTGCGATGTCGTCACATTTTTGGTTTGGAAGAAGAGCGGACCGATCAGCGGGATGTCGCCCAGAAACGGGACTTTGGTGTGGACATCGCGCGTCTCCTGCTGGGTGAGGCCGCCGATGACGATCGTTTGGCCGTCGTTGACGCGCACCGCGGTATTCGCGGTCCGCGTTCCTTTTTCCGGTAGGTGGGTAATCGGATCCAGCGCCGAGAGCGTGGACACCTCGGCGTCCACGTCCACCAAAATCTGGCCCTGTCCGCCAGTGTAAGGCGTGATGTTCAGGCGCACGCCGGCGTCGATATTGTTGCGCTCGCCGCCGCCGCTGTCGATTGGAGTGGCGAGGTAGCGCTGCGTGCCGACGAAGACGCTGGCTCGGCGTCCGGACAGCGTGGCGATGTGGGGATTCGCCCGGACCTTCGCCAGCCCCTTTTCCTGCAGCGCCGTGAGCGTGGCGCTGAATGAGGTCGGCAGGTTGGTCACGCTTTTGAACAAAACGCTTCCCGCGCCCGGATCGATGGCGATCCCCCGGCTCGCGTTCTGCCAATTTGTCGTCAATCCCAGCTGGTCGGCGCTGGTCTTGGTGACTTCGACGAGCAGCAAGTCCACGACGATCTGCGAGGCGGGGATATCGAACTGCGCGATATCGCCTCGAAACTTTTGCAGCACCTCGGTGGGCGCCGAGAGAATGACGCTGTTCTGCTCGGAGTTGACCTTAACATAGTCCTGCAAAAAGACCGGCAGCAGGTTGCGGGCGTTGTTGGCGTCTACATACTTTGTCTGCACGGAGGCGATGTCCGAGAGCAAATAAGAAGACGGCGACCTGGGGATCCCTTCGGAGATCATGATGACCCCGTCCACCGTGGCCGACGAGAGGCCGTAGGCGCTGACGATATCCTCCACCACCTCGCGCGCGGGCCGATCGATGATATTGATCGTCAGCCGCCGGGAGACAGTGTCGTCGATCACCAGCGGCAGGTTGGTCTTCGCCGCGAGCGCCGTGAAGAGCTCCTGGGCGTCGACGCCGACGGCGGACACGGTCACCCGGTCCGCCGTTCCCGTGACGGAGTACGATCCGCGTTTCGGCAGCGGATCCCCGGCTGTGGGGGACGAGCCATCGTCCGGGGATTGCGCCCGGACCGGCGCGACCGGGTGCAGCAGCGAGAAAGCGACGCCGGCGGCGGCGAGAGAACGGAAGAATGGCGAAATTCGAAAACGCAACGGAATATCTTTCTCAGCGAGGCAAAGTGTTCGAAATGCTTGGGCGCCCGCTATTGGACCTTTCCCCTATCGAAATGTTTCGCCGATTTTGATTCTGTGAGCGCGCGTACGCGGGAGGAAATTTATTCGAAGAATCGCAATAATACGGCTCGGTTTCATAATTTCTTCATAAAATCCGTTCATAAAATTATGGCGCCTGATAATGAACATCCGTAAATAATCAGCGTCAAATTTCTTGGCTCTCCGGACCTCGGATCCTGCTTGCGGGAGATCGTGACACCGCGCAGGCATTGAAGCGACAATCGCTGTCTTCGCCCCTGAGGCGATAGCCGGCGTCTTAAAGTGAAGGGGACACATATGAATGGCGTTGATAACAAAGAAAACAAAGATAACGACGACTGTTTGATATTCCTGCACATTCCCAAAGCCGCCGGCACGACGTTTGCTCAGATCCTTCAGCAGCGTTATCCCGGCGGTTCACTGGAGTGGCTCGGCAGTGAAGGCGCGATGTCGGCCGATGAGGCCTTTGAGGCGCTGAGCTCCACGCGCAAGGCGGAGGTCGGCGCCGTGATGGGGCATATCAATTTCGGCGGGCATCGATTGCTTCCCAAACCCGCCCGCTACGTGACATTCATGCGCCATCCCGTCGATCGCATTGTCTCCCACTACTACCACGTCCTACGCAATCCGCAGCACTACCTCCACGACGAAGTCCGTTCGAAGAAAATGGACCTTGCGGCGTACGCCGCAAGCGATCTCTCCCTGGAGCTCGAAAACGATCAGACCCGAATGATCGCCGGCAACGGGGTGTATGAATCGGACGCGGAGATGCTGGAGACGGCTTACCGCAACATCGACCAGCACTTCGCCTGCATCGGCGTCACCGAGCGGTTCGCGGAGTCGGTCCTGCTGATCTCGCACCTGCGCGGATGGAGCATTCCCTACTACCAGGACGTGAATATCGGGGCGAACAAGCCGCGCAACAGCGCTGTCTCCGATGAGGTCATCGCGATCATCGAAGGCCGTAACCACTGTGATATGGAGCTGTATCGCTACGCGCAAACGCGTTTGACCGAACAGCTCGACGCATCCATGCCCGATTGGAAGACCCAGACCGAGCGCTTCTTGTGGCGAAACCATCAGTACGCCCGGGTCGCCCAGGCAAAGAACCTGATCCGCCGAGGCGTCGGCGCCAGCATCCGCCTGTTGAAAGGCGGGATGCACACACAGTCCGCATTGCAGCCGCAATCGACAATGAACACGCTGCTGTGACAATTTCGGTCCGATTACCGTTCGATTCGACAAAACTCCAGGCCAAGCGCGGTCTGGAGTTTTGTTGCTATTGTTGTGATGAGAATCAGAAGTTTATTATATCTTCATTGTTTTGCGGTAGAAATGGATTGAGGCTGGGAACATTATGACTTCCTAATCTGAGAAAAATTAGATCGTGCGAACGTTCTCCTCTAGTGCATCGCTGATATTCTCAAGTTACGGCTGTGAGTTTTTAGAGCTCAGGGATTTGATATGAGCTCCCGGCGACCAACTATGAATATAAAAGGCGACAACGCTAAAGACGACTGTGTGATATTTCTCCACATCCCGAAAAGCGCGGGAACGACCTTCGGGCAAATTCTTCAGCATTGCTATGGAAAAGCCGGGATGGAATGGATCGTTTCTCAGGGCAGCGTCCCTCTTGAAACGACGATCCAGAATCTGAGTGTCGATCGCAAACGGAAAATTTCCGCACTGGTTGGTCATTTCGACTACGGCGTACATCGTCTTCTTCCTAAGCCGGCGCACTACGTGACTTTTGTGCGCCACCCTGTCGACCGCATTCTCTCGCACTACTACTATGTTCTTCGTACGCCACACCACTACCTCCATCAGCAGATCATTTCCGGGCGCATTGACCTGGCGGCCTACGTTTCTGGAAATATTACTGAAGAGCTGGAAAATGGTCAAACACGAATGATCGCGGGGCGTGGTATCAATTGTTCTGACGCCGAAATGCTGCGGAAGGCCCTGGACAATATCGACCGGCATTTCAGCTGTGTCGGCACCGCCGAGCGGTTTGTCGATTCTCTATTGCTGATGGCGCATCAGAATGGTTGGGCTCACCCTTATTTCCGAGACGCCAATGTGGGAAGCAATAAGCCTCTGCGCACTGAGATTTCCAATGAAGTCATTCGAGTGATCGAATCGCGGAACGCCGTCGATATGGAGCTTTATCACTTCGCGCAGCAACGGTTGGAACAGCAGCTTCAAGCGACGCTTCCGGACTGGGAATCTCGAAAGCGACGTTTTCTGATTGGAAACCGACAGTACGCGCACGCTGCGAATCTGCGCAGTAATCTCAGTAAATGTTTCAGCGTTTGCCGGCCTAAGCCCACTGAGGACGTGCGAATCAAGAGCAAGCAGCCCCATCGTTCCTCCAGCCCTGACATCCTGCTGTAAACTCTTCTCGTATTTACACGAACTCGCCGACTTCTTTTCCGGTAATTTTCCCCCGATATTGCGAGGGGCTATGTCCCACACAGCGCTTGAACGCCGTGCTGAATGCGAAGGGGTTTTCGTAGCCGACGCGGGCGGCGATCTCTTCAATGGTGTACGATTCGGCGGCGAGCAGGGCGGCGGCCTGGCGCATGCGCAGCTCGGCGACATAGCGCATCGGGCTGCGGTCGATCTCCTTGTGGCAGAGGCGGCGCAGGTGCTCCAGGCTCATGCCGGCGCGATCGGCGAGCTCCTCCACGGACCAAGGGTAGGCGAGGTCGAGCCCAACCACGCTCCAGAGAGGCTGAAGGCGCCCGCTCGGCGCGATGGCCCGCTGTGCGTAGGCGTGGGTCAGGGACGCCCAGTCGCGCAGCAGCGCCGGCTCCGCCTGGCCCATGGTCTCGCGGTGGAGGTTTTGTATCGCGGAGGAGATCGGCCCCACATCCACGGGAGCCACCAATGGTTTTTCGATCCCCAGCGTGGGCGCGTGCTTGAACTCGGTCGTATAGATCACCCAGCAAACACGCCAGGGACGGCCGGGGATCGCGCGGTACCCATGCGGAGCGCGCGCCGGCGTGAAAAAGGCGTTGCCGGCCTCAAACGGCCGCCAATCGCCGTCCATCCAGATTTCCCCCTCGCCCTCAATGCCGACGAGCAGCTGAGTCATCGTTGGATCGGGGCGCTCAAAATGAAAGTAAGGCCCGGCCTGCGTGGTGCCGACGAGGGCGATCCCGTACATTCGCAGCGGGGGGCATTCCTGATAGCTGACCAGCCATTCCTGTGTTTCCGCGCCGACGATGTGCTTTTCGCAAAGGATTTGGTTGATTTCAAGCATGGACATTGTTACTCCGTCAATGTTATTATAATCCCCAGAATGCAGTTTTACGAGCAACACAGAGTTGTTTTGACGAAGGAGCGCAATGATGAGTATCCCACGCGCGGAATATCCGCGTCCGCAGTTTGTCCGGTCGGAATGGCTCAGCCTGAACGGCGAATGGGAGTTTGAGATCGACAACGGCGACAGCGGTCTGGACCGCGGCCTGCGGGAGCGTGCGCTGGAGCAGCGGATCACGGTCCCGTTCTGTCCGGAATCGCCGCTTTCCGGCGTCGATCACAAGGATTTCATGCTGGCCGTATGGTATCGCCGCGTCGTGACGCTTCCGAGCGAATGGAGCGGCAAGCGCGTTCTGCTCCACTTCCAGGCCGTGGATTACGACACCACCGTTTGGGCGAACGGCGTCGAAGTTGGCCGGCATCGCGGCGGCTTCTCGCCGTTTAGCTGCGACCTCAACGGCGTAGCCGCGCCGGGCGAGACCGTCACCATCGTCGTCCGCGCCCGCGACGACTACCGCACGGCGCAGCCGCGCGGCAAGCAGGCCACGAAGTACGCTCCTTACGCCTGTCTGTACACGCGCACCACCGGCATCTGGCAGTCCGTCTGGCTGGAGCCCGTCGCCGATGTTTCCCTGAAGCGCCCGCGCATCACGCCCGATGTGGCGAACAGCACGCTTCGGATCCAGCAGCAGATCACGAATAACCGGCCCGGCTACCGTGTCCGCGCCAGCGTCAGCGACGGCGACGGCGTTATCGCTCAGGCCGAGTGCCGCGCCGATCTGGACCTCGCCGTCAACCTGGACCTGCGCATCCCGGAAGACCGCCTTCGTCTCTGGGGACCGGAAGATCCCTTCCTTTACGATCTGACTCTGGAGATCCTGGACGCCTCGGGCGCCGTGGTCGATCGCGCGGAGAGCTACGCCGGCATGCGCAGCGTCGCGATCGATGGTCTGAAGGTTAAGCTTAACGGCAAGGTCGTCTTCCAGCGGCTTATTCTGGACCAGGGCTACTATCCCGACGGCGTGATGACCGCGCCGACGGAGGACGCGCTGATCGCCGATATCCAGATGTCGCTCGACGCCGGGTTTAACGGCGCCCGGCTGCATCAAAAAGTCTTCGAGGAGCGGTTCCTCTACCACGCCGACCGGATGGGGTATCTGGTGTGGGGTGAATTCGCCGACTGGGGCTGCGGCGGCTTTGGCCCGAGCCACGACCATCAGCAGATGGGCATTACCTACGCGACTCAGTGGCTGGAGGTTCTGGAGCGCGACTACTCGCACCCGAGCATCATCGGCTGGTGCCCGCTCAACGAGACTTGGCAGAATATCAGCGACACGATCACGACCCTCGACGACGCCACTCGCGCCATGTTCCTGGCGACCAAGGCGATGGACACAAGCCGCCCCGTTCTGGATACCTCGGGCTACTCGCACCGCGTGCGGGAGGCCGATATCTACGACGCCCACGACTACATCATGGAAGGCTTCGAAGAGGGACTCGCGACCCGCATCGAGCGATACTCGAAAGTGGGCGAAGGCGTCGTCTACATCAACTTCAACAGCGACAAAGGGCAGCAGCCCAACTCCGTTCCATACAACGGCCAGCCGTACTTTGTCAGCGAGTTCGGCGGCTTCCGCTGGAATCCGAAGGAAGTCTCCACGGACTTCGAACAGCGCGACGCCAGCTGGGGCTACGGCTCGGACCCCGAGTCCCTGGAAAATCTGCACCATCGCTTTGAAAAGACCTGCGATCTCTATCTCCTCAACGAGAATATGTTCGCCTACTGCTACACGCAGCTGACGGACATCTACCCTGAGGAAAACGGCATCTACACCTTCGACCGCAAGCCCAAGTTCGATATCGCGCGTATCCACGCGATTCAGACCAAAAAGGCCGCGATCGAATCCGCCGAATAACATTGCCCAACGAAAAATCGCCGCCGGCCTGTACAGGCCGGCGGCGATTTTTGATTCTGGTTTTGATGCTAGGGCGAAGACTTCCGTCGAGGCTTCAGGCGCGCAAACGCCGCTTCAATCCTTCATACACATCCTGGGTGAACATATCGCCGGAGAGCACGACGCCGCCCCATTTCGCGTCAAGATCGCGGGTGGGCTTGGCGGCGATGACCTGATCGAGCGTCTTGCGCGCGCTCACCATCGGCTGGATCCGCCCGCGCACCGTCGCGAGCATGTCTCGGGCGCTCTGGACTTCCGCGCGCGTGGCGAGCGGGCCGTGTCCCGGGATGATTTTCGTGTGCGCGTCGGAGAGCGAGAGCACGTGGTCCAGTCCCGCGATCATGCCGCCGATCCAGCCGCCGCTGTTATAATCGATAAAGGGGTAGAAGCCATTGAAGAAGAGATCGGCGGCGTGGACGACATTGGCGCCGGGCAGATGGATAATGCTGTCGCTGTCGGTGTGCGCGGGCGCGACATGCCGAATCCGCACTTCTTCCGATCCGGCCGAGATCGTTTTGGCGACGGTGAATGTTTCGACGGGCCAGGCGATCTTTGGCTGGGCGGGGAACTTCGCGTGCAGCAGGTCGATCGCTTCGGGGCGGGAAAGGCGGCGGCGCACGTTTTCATGCCCGATGATGTGCGCGCCCTTGCCGGCCATATACGCATTGCCGCCGGTATGATCGAAGTGCCAGTGCGAGTTGATGAGCGTGGTGACGGGATGGGGGCTGACGCTCGCGATGGCCTTAGCGATATCCTGCGATCGTGTGGGAACGCCGCTATCGACGATCGTCGTCTTGGCGTCGCCGACGAGGATCAGGATGTTTCCGCCCAGGCCCGCGAGTAAATAGAGGTTTTTGGAAATCGGCTGAAGTTTCGCTTCGTTATGGTCGAAGTCGATGACGGGCGGAATATGTGGGCCGGGCGCGGCTTGGGACCGGGGCGCATCAAGGCCTCCCAGCGCCAAAGCGCCGGCGAGACCAACAGCGCCGCGCAGCAGTTCACGTCGATTCATCATGCGGTGATCTCCTCGGTGGGAATGTGTGTCTGACGCGCACACAGCCGCCAGAGCCTTTCGGCCCTGGCGGCTGCTTCGGAGCTAAGCCTTTACAGGCTGCCCGCTCCGGAGGCAACGGTACTGTACATTTCAGCCTCCCTTCTTGTGTTGTAGAGCGCTCTCAAATTTTCTATCGCCGCCGCGCTCTCCTACGCTAAAGCCGCGCGAAAAAATCTTTTTTGCGCTCCGTGTGTCTTCATCCAGACTTCATCCTCGCGCTTTACAATAGGAACGTGAGAGCAATGCTCTCCGGCGATATCGATCGAGAGGAAATTGGGAAATGCAAATACTATTGCGGCAAAAGCAATCTTGGGGACTGCTCAGCGCATTCACGCTGCTGGCGGTTTGCGTGGCGCCGGCGCTGGCGCAGCGGCAAGGGCCGCCTCCGCCGCCGGGGGGCAAGGGGGCGTTTGGAAAGATCAGCGCGGTCAGCAGCAGTTCGATCACGGTGAAGAACCGTGAGGGGACGGCGACGACGTTCACCATTGCTTCGTTGGCGACCTTCAAGCTGGACGGCAAAACGGCGGCGGTCTCCGATCTCGCGGCCGGTCAGTTCGCCGCCGTCACCAGCACGGATGGAACGACGACCACGGCGATTGATGCGCGCACCAAGATGGGGCCGCCACCCGGAGGCGGCGGTCCCGGCGGACCTCCGCCGGATGGGGGACAGGGCGGACCTCCGCCGGACGGTCCGCCTCCGGGAGAGTAATCCGCACAAAACGCAAACAAGAAAAACAGCCTGCATCCGCGGCGTGGCGCGAATGCAGGCTGTGCTGCGTGCCGGTCATGGAGTTGTCTGGAGCGGCGTCGATCATCCGGCGGTGCTCCATTCCTGATACTGACGCTGGATCTGCTTGACGTGGTACGCGACATTGGCGCTGGAGCATCCCAGTTCATCGCCGGCTTCGCGCCAGGTCATCCCGCGCAGCAGAGACTTCAGGACCGCCTGCTGGGTGGGCTTGAGCGCGCCGGTAAAGGCGCGGATGCTCAGATCCGTCTGGACATCGTTCCAGTCCATGGACGAGGGCAGGGCGGCGACCTGTTCGTCTTCCAGCAGTTCGCAGCGGCGCCGACGCCAGCGCTTAACCGCGTCGAGCAGCCGCCAGCGGGCGTGCTTGAGCAGATACTGATCGGGATCCCCGATCGAGACGTCGATGTTTGTCAGCGCGTCGAGCAGTCCGACCCAGGCTTCCTGGAGCAGATCGTCGGCGTTTTCGTTGGTGCAGCGGGCGTAGTGCGCAGCCATCTTGGACATGCGCGGGCGGAGTCGGGCGACAAGCGCCTCACGGGCTTCGCGGTCGCCGTAGCGAGCGCGGTCATAGGAATAACTGGAAACCAAAATCTTCTCCAAATAACAGTAAACAAGAGATAGCCTGATCGTGGAAACTCCACGGGCTGGGCGGTTGGCTCTCGTCGGCGCTATCTGGAAAAACCGGCTTCAGGCGGGGACCGTGACAAACTTACTGTCGCGGACAGGGGAGCAGGTTATGCAGACGGCAGCCGAAACGAGGCGACCGATGTGTATCCGGTCGGCGGTACAGTGAGTACCCAGACCTGGATGCTTGCAAAGGAATGTTTAATATTTGCGAACTTCACGGGTGCGGCTCCTTTCGGTAGTTTGGGTGCGGCGGTGTTCCGGAAAGTCTCGTGACGTCTTCCCGGGCCGTACAGTTATTATATCGATTGCTTTGCGAATTTTGCTAAAGACGCGCGAAAATAAATTTAAATTTATTTTCGCGCGTCTTTTTTGCTTTATTCCGCAGAGAAAACGGCGCTCAGGACCGAGTGCGGCGGCAGTATGATCCGCCATCCCGACTCGGCGTCGCCTTCGACGGCGTGCGGCGCGGGGACGATGCTGTTTGGCGTCTCGGGGCCGTTCGCGGCGCGCGGATCGTTGGCGGTCAGGATCTGCGCGGATGGGACGGCGGCGTTCGACAGGCCCGGCAGTACAATGGTCGCGGACTCGGACAGATGCCGGTTGACCAGGGTAATGGCGAGTGAGCCGTTCGCCGCGCGGGACGCCGTCGCGCTGACGGCCGGGGCGCCGTCCGGCGTGGTGACGGGAGATTGGACTTCCACCGGGAGCGCCTGGGCGCCGATATGCGGCGCGTGCATGCGCAGAACGTGGTAAGTCGGCGTCACCCACATCCGCGCGCCTTCCGTCATCACGGGCGCGTGCAGGACATTGACGATCTGCGCAAGGTTCGCGAGCGTCAGGATATTGCACTGGCGATGGAAGCCTTCCAACGCCACGGCGGCCGCGAGGGCGTCGCGCAATGTGCCGGCCTGCTCGTAGGTGATCGGCTCGCGCGGCGTGGCGCCGCCCTGGTCGCCCCAGAAGCGCGCTTCGGGGTGCCAGACGCCCCATTCGTCGAGCGCGACGCCGACCTTATGATCCTCGCCGAACTCGGCCCGGATAATCTTTTCGGTGCGCGTGATGAACTCCTCCGTGGCGGCGGCTTCGGCGATTAGCGCGTAGTATTGCTCGTCGCTGAAGCCCGTTTCCGGACCGCCCTTGAGCCAGTACTGATGGATGGAGATGTGCTGGACGAGCGAGGGAATCCGTTTCAGGATTTTGACCAGCGTCTTATTCCACTCGTCCTCCTGCCCGCACGCCACCATCTCGATGTCGGGGGCGACATGCTGGAGCATCGTCGCATACCGGATATATTCCTTCGCGTAAGTCTCGGCGTCGTAATTCCCGCCGCAGCCCCAGTTCTCATTGCCGACGCCCCAGAGCTTTACGCCGTACGGCTTTTCGGCCCCGTTCGCCGCCCGCTCGCGCGCAAGCGTCGTGTCGACGGCGCTGTTGCAGTACTCCACCCAGTCGCATAGCTCCTGCGGCGTCCCGCTGCCCATATTGCCGGCCAGATACGGCTCCGCGCCGATCCGGGCGCAGAAGGTCAAAAACTCATCCGTGCCGAGGCTGTTGTCGTCCTGCACCTGAAGACCGCAGGAGAGGCCAAGCCGAACGGGACGCGATTCGGACGGGCCAACGCCGTCGCGCCAGTGGTAATGGTCGGCGTAGCATCCGCCCGGCCAGCGCAGCATGGGAACCGGCATCGCCGCGAGCGCTTCGAGCACATCGGCGCGCACGCCGTTCTCATGCGGCATCGCGTCGCAATCCGCGCCGACCCACAAGCCGTCGTAACAGCAGCGGCCAAGATGCTCGGCGAAGTGGCCGTAAAGACGAGGGGAGATCGTCCCGATGGGAGAATCGACTTGGATAGCAATAGTAACGTTGTTCACGAGTTTTCCTTGGTTAATCGTTTAGATTTATGCGTGGTAATGGAAGGAGGCCCTCACCCCCCGGCCCCCTCTCCCAATTTTGGGAGAGGGGGAGTCAGAGGGAGTTTTTTATTTGGATCAAAGATCCAAAATCTTACTCCTAACCCTCTCCTAAGATTGGGAGAGGGTGGCCCGAAGGGCCGGGTGAGGGCCTCTGGCGATTACGCCTTTTCGGCGAGCAGTTTCTTGATCATGACGCTCAGGCCGGCTTCTTCGCCTTCGCCGTAACCGGCCTGGCTCCAGCGGACATAGCCCTTCTTGTCGATCAGGAACATGGCGGGGATGCCGCTGACGTTGTACTTCTGCGCCGCCTTCATGTTGCTGGCGGGAGTGGCGGAGATGGTGTAGGTGACGCCGGCGGTCTTCATAAACGGCTTGACCTGGTCGAGGGTGTTCGGATCGTCGATGCTGACGCCGATGACTTTCAGACCTTTGGCCGCGAACTTCTTGTGCAGCGACTGGAGCGTCGGCGTCGCCATTCGGCAGGGGCCGCACCAGGTGGCCCAGAAGTCCATCAGAACGACTTTGCCGCGCAGCGACTGCATGCTCAGCGGGGCGCCGCTGATGGTGCGCGTGGTGAAGGCCGGGGCCTTGGTCCCGGCCGGCAGGACGGCGTCCTGGGCGCGGCCCGGGCCGCCGATCGCCAGCGCGCCGAAGGCGAGGATCAGCCCCGCGAGTGTGGTATGTCGCATCGTTGTCGTGCTCCTTGATCGCCGGGCGATCGTTTCAGGCTTGCGAAATTCTAATATTGCGATGGCGTCCGGACGTACAATTTTCGCTGTCGCAGGGTACAATCAGGGCGTTCTCATCTCACGGATAGAGATGAACCTCATTATCCACAAAAAAGCCCCAAATATCTCATCGCCCATCGAGGCAACTTCGGCCACACCGAGCAGAAACATCGCGGACAGAAACGGCGGATACTCGTGTCGGAGCGCACGGGATTATTTGACGCGTCTTCATTCGCCAATGTTCCTCTGACTAAACTCTCAATTCAATGGTTAAGGAACGTTTGATATGCGTGAACGCTCCATCTATATCGGCATCGTCGTGATGCTTTTGGCCGCCTTCGCCATCGGCGGATGGCGCTCCCGCCACGCCAGCACCTTAAGCGGAGTCGGCGAGGACGTTGTCAATTTGACGCTGCTGACCACGGAAGACAAAGCAAGCTGGGTGCGCGCCGAGGTCTACGGATTCAATTACGAGAACAGTAAAAAATATCATGTGACGTTCGCCTACGCCGATGCGCGTTCGGCAATGCAGTCGATCCTGAACGGCGGGAGCAAGCCCGTTCTGTGGAGCCCGGACAATCCCATGTGGGTCGCCCAGGCCTCAAACGCCTGGCGCGAGCGGCGCGGGACGCCGCTGGTGGATCTTCAGGATCCTTCCAGTTATCGAGTCTTTCTGCGCACCCCGGTCGTCTTCCTGACGACCCGGGACAAAGCGCCTTATCTGCGCGAGAAGCTTGGCGGCGGCGATCCCTGGCGCAGCGTCTACGATCTGAGCATGGGACGGCGCGAGGCGCCGTGGGGCAGCGTCCATTTCGCCCACGCCGATCCCCTGGTCTCGAACGCTGGCATGCTGACGCTGGGGATGATGCTCAATGAATACGCCCGCGAGAGCCACGGCTCCGGCGACATGGTCCAAACCGCGAGCCGTCCGGAGTTCGGCGCGTACCTTTCGGATCTGGAGCGCGGCTTGAAGTACGATCCAAGCTGCGCCGCCGGTTCCTATGCGCTGGTGGAGGACTATTTAAAAAACGCCAACGGGCGCGATTTTATCACGGCGTATGAGAGCGTCGCGCTCGGGGCCGCCGCGAAAACCCCCAATCTCGCCGTCGTCTATCCCAACCCAACCCTGGAAGCCCAGCAATCGATGTGCGTGCTGAGCGCCCCCTGGGTGACGCCCGCGCAGCGCGCCGGCGCGCAGGCGTTCATGGCCTATGTCCGGCGCGACCAGGCGCTGCGCGACGGCCTCAAGTACAACATGCGTCCCGATACGGCGAGTGAAGACCTCTCGCTCGCCCCCAAGCTCCGCGCGCACGCCGCGCAGGGCTTCCAGGTCAACTACAGCGCGGAGGATGTTCCTCCCTACGGCGCGCTCAACATCGCCGCCGCGCAGTGGGGGAGCCACGCGCGCACGGCCTCCCGCTGAGGCTCGTTCCGCGCTTGGCCCTCACTGCTTCCAGGATATGAGAGACCGATGACACCACAACAAACCGAAAAACTCAATGCGGCCCTCCGCAGTCCCTATAATCTGCTCGGCCTTAGCGTGGGCGTCGCGCTGACGGCCGTCTTTCTCGATGTCCGCCCGATCGTTGTTGCGCTTGCGATTGAAGCGGTCTACCTTATTGTTAGCTTCGCGCGTCCCGCGAAATCGCCGTCCGCGCGGACAAAGCCCCAGCCCGTTTCGTCGCCCATCGCCGAGCCAAGCGCGCCGGCGCCAACCATCGCTTCGGCGGCTTCATCCAGCGCCGCGTACGAGCCGGCGGCCATCGTGCGCGATATGCCCGAGGTGAGAACTCCGATGGGGATGAGCATGAATGTCCCGCGCGACGCCGCGCTGCCGCGCCTGCGCCGAGAGCTGCAAGCACGCTACGAGGGGCTGGAAGGGGCGCTGCAAATGGTGAAGCTCGTGACCGACCCCGCTTCGCCCGCCGGCAAGGAGATTCCGGCGCAGCTGAGCATCCTGCTCGACAAATACTTATTCTTCGCCTTGCAGGAAGAGCGCCTGCGCGACACGCTGGAAGCCCTGCGCGACGAAGCCCGCCGCCTTGGCGACTCCGGCGGCCTGCTTCCCCGCACCATCGACGGCAAGGCCAAGCCCGGCGGGGCGCATCTGCATCTATCCTCCGACGCTTTGCCCGTCGCTCCCGACGATCAATGGATGCAGCAGGTCATCCGCGAGGCTCACGAATACTACGAGCGCGAACTCGCTGATCTGGCCTGGCGCCGCGAGCAGACCTTCGATCCGGCGGCGATCGCCGCCCTGGAGCGCCGCAGCCATATCATCCTGCGCCGCAATAAATATGTCGATAAAGTCGGAAAGATGCTGAAGAACGTGACCTACACGCTCCAGCTTATCGCCAAGCGCTTCGAAGTCACCACCACGGAGCTCAACGAACGCGCCCCCGAGCGCATTCTGTCCGACATCAAGGCGATCGTGCTGCAAGCCGAATCGATGACGCGCACCGTGGAAGATCTGGAGCCGTTTGAGGAACTGGAAGAGGCGCGCGTGGCCTAGTGGAAACCGCTTGAGCGAAGATGATATGGGTGTCATCTTCGCTCAGCCTGTTTTTGCTAACCGGCGTTCTTTGCGCCGTCGATCACCGTGATCCTGGTGACGCCACGCACCCATCGCCCCGGCTTCACATCGTCGGGCGCAATCAACCCCGCCGCCCCGCCTTCCGCTGTAAGCGGCTTGCCGTCCTCATCCAGCGCGATCCAGACTGCTTTGTTCCCCAATTCGGGCAGCATCTCGGGCAGGCTGAAATCCACCGTATACCCATGAAACCCCTGAACGGCGACAACAAATTGCAGGCGATGGTTTTTGATGTGTGGGTTAAAGCTCGGCTCCGCCGCCTGAATCAGCGCGAGCAGCGGAATGCAGTTCGCCGTATGCGCCACTCCCTTGAGCGTATAATGCACAATCACCGGCGGCGCTCCCGCCTTGCCGTCACTTAGCTGCGCATTCGTCCAATCCGCCGGTTTTGCGACATCGCCCCCAATATGCAAAATCGGCTCAGAGGCGGCGTGCAGCGCCGGAGCGACAGTTACGGCGAGCACGGCGACAGTCAATAAGTTTCGCATCACGTTTCTCATATCATTTTGGTTGCGACGGGCTTTTTTCGACAATGAAGTCAGTCATGGTTGCTTTTTTCGACTTGCGTCATTTGCGAGCAGCGTTTCGATAAGACTTCTATCTGCGCGGAAAGTTGTGTTCCGTAAAAGTGTAATTGCTTGCGGCAAATCGATTAATCCGCGCGACGCCGCTTTGTCCAAAATGCCTAATGTTCCAATAACAGTTAACTGAAGATGTGAGGCGGCGCTCCTGCTTGCCGGAGTTCGGCGTGAACCGCTCCAGGAAGAATGATTCGGCCATACAATTGTTCGAGAACCGTGATGTGCTGAATGAGAAGTAGGTAATTGATTGGGCCTGTGTCGGAAATAACGATCATTGATGCTCTAATTTTTCACTGTTAGCGCGGTCTTGATCTAGGTCTAACTGAGAATAATGCAGTACAGCTTCATGCGACTTCAAGAACGCTTCGGTTTCCCAAAAATTGAAACTGAGCAGTTCCCCCACTTGCCCACGCGTCAAGACCTCTTGACGGTACCCTTCCACGGCGACAGCCTCTAACACACGGCGTGGGAGTTCCCCCCATTCGGTTTGCAAATGCTGTTCGATATTTTGAGGAAGCTCGATGGTTATAGACATGGTTCACCTCGCAAGCGATTCAAAATATCTTAGCATAAATTGAGAGATTCGCATTGATGGGCGCTTTTTAGAGCCGAATGCTGTCGTCGATGCGGATGGTTTTTCCGGTCTCGGATTCGGGGGCGCGGGTGTTGATGGCGAGGCGGTAGAAGTGGTTGAAGCGTGCGCGGTTGGCCCAGGCGGGGAGGGTGGCTTCGCGGCGTTCGCGGAAGGTTTGGGAGAATTCGGGGATCGCTTCGCCGGTTTGCGGGTCGCGGGGCGGGACGACGCAGCGCTGGCAGGGGTTGATCCCGTGGAAGAGGACGTCGCCGATCTGGAAGGGAACGATCGTTTCGGGATCGCCAAAGAGCTGGTCCTCCCAAAAGGGCGGGACGCCGCCGATTTCCAGGTTGGCGCGGAAACGAACGCGCGCGCTTTCCACGCTGAGGCCGGGGAACCAGGAGGCGACCTCTTCCAGGGTCGCGGTGCTGATGACGGTGGGGCCGAGCGCGTTTTTGTCGTCGGGGAAGCCGCCTCCGGCGTCGCGCCGAAGGGAAACGGGCTGATCGAAGTAATCGCTCAGCCAGGCGTCCATCGCCGCGCAGTCGTCGGGCCACTGGAAACATCGGGATTCGCCGGTCGAACGGATCGCGATTCGCAGCTCGCCCGTCGTGGGATGAAAGGCCGCCGTCAGGCCATGCACACGCGGCGAGCGCTTGCCGTTGACAAACTTCTCCTCGGCGTCGAAAATGCCGAACTCGCGGTCGTGTCGGAGCGCGCCGGTCGGCAGGATCGTCGCCTCCGTGACTTCCATCGGGTCCAGAGATTTGATGGGATAGAGAAGAATACGGGCGAGATAAGGCATAAAGCACTCCGTGGCTGGAGAAATCCCCTCCCGTTTTTCGGGAGGGAACCTTTGGTTTAGGAAACCGCCATTGCCTCCTCAGACGGGGCGGTGAAGCGAGCGTGTGTTTCCTCGATGTCGCGCTCGATCTCGATGACCGTTTGCGGTGAGCGCATCCGCAGGGTCAGGAACCAGGCCGCTCCGGTGAGGAAGTAGGCCAGGAAGATGTACGGGAAGTAATTGATCGGAGCCGGCGGAACCGGGTAAACGCTGCCGACCGCCGGGACAAGCAGCAATATCAGCGTGACCACCGAGAGGGCGATATTTCCCGCCGTCAGCGTTCCCTCTTTTTTCAAATAAAACGGCGCGGCGACCGTAATAAAGAAGTAGGAGAACAGGAACCCGAACGCGCCGAAGGTCCCCGCCCAGCTGAAGACATCCAGCACCGAGCCGTGGAAGCCGTAGATCGTGGCGACGATCGCGAACATCAGCACGGCCATGACGGTGACGGCGACATGGGGCGTCTGATACTTATCGTGCGAGCGGCCGACGGAGGCGTGGAAGACTCCGTGGCGTCCCATCGGATAGAGAATACGCGCGCCGGCGTTCATGCAGGAAAGGGCGAGCGAGAAGAAACTCGCCATCGCGCCAAGCGAGATCGGCGCCTTCAGCCAGCCGACTCCGTTCAGGTCCGCCAGGGTGTTCAAGGGCGCCGTGAGCTGATCCAGCGTCATCTTGTAGCCGCGCACGCCGTAGACTTCCATGTAGCTGACCAGGATGAAGAAGATCCCGGTCGCCAGCAGGCTCCAGATGACGGCGCGCGGGATGGTTTTGAGCGGATTCTTCGTCTCCTCGCCGAAGGCGGTCGCGCATTCGAAGCCGACCAGGCTAAAGATCGCGATAACAACACCCAGGCCCAGACTAAATGGCTTCGTGCCGCTCAGTGTGAGCTGCGCGTGGTCCACGGGCGCCCCGTGTTTGAACAGAACGATAAATGTCAGCGCCAGGATCAATGCGACCGAGACGCCTTCCAGAACCAGCATCAAGATGGTGGAGACCTGGATATCCTTGATGGAGATGTACCAGGCCGCCAGGGCGCAGGCGGCGAACAAAAGCGTCAGCGGGACATGGACGTGCATCAGGCCAAGCAGGATGCTGGCGAAGTTGGTGAAGCCGGTCAGGCCGGCGATGCCGATGAAGAGATACGCCCAGATCAGGCACCAGCCGGCGATGCCGCCGGCGGTCGGACCAAGGCCGCGCGATGTATAGGCGTACATGGATCCCGCCGAGGTGGACCGGCGGGCGAAGTGGTTGAGATTGAACGCGACGAAGAGCAGCATCACGGTTCCGAACAGATACGCCAGCCAGCTCTCCTCGCCGGCGCTGCCGAACATGACCGGAACGATCAGCGCGGCGGTCATGGTCGGCGAAATCAGCGCAATCGCCTGCGCCCACACCTCCCAGAAATTGAGACAGTTCGCGCGCAGACGGGGGCCGTCCTGCGCGGGCATCACATTGGTCGCCATGGTCGAATTCCTCCAAGAACGTCTGTCGATTCCAGTAAGGACGAGACAGCGGTGTCGTCGGCGGGACCAGCGGCAATGACTGGCGAGATACGTGAGTTAGTGAGTGCGAGAGCGTTACAGGTAGCTGTCGAGCAGCATCTTCGGGGCCGCGCAGGCCACCAGGATGATCTCCGCCTCGCCGCCGCCCTCGGCGGCGAGGCGGTGGGGCGCGCGAGCGTTGAAGTGGGCGGCGTCGCCGGGGTGAAGCACGAGCGTTTCGCCCGCCAGGGTGAGGCGCAGGACGCCCGACAGCACGTACAGCCATTCCTCGCCATCGTGCTGATACATCTCGTCGCCCTCGCGGTCGGCGGGAACGATCACGCGGATCGGCTGCATGTTGGCGGCGCGTCCGGTTTGGGAGAGAGGGATATATTGGAGGCGGTTGCCCTGGTGGATGGCGGCTTCGCCGGCGCGGACGATGGAGTAATCGGACTTTGTCTCCGGCGGGCCGAACAGCGCCGCCAGCGGCATCCGGTGCGCCTGCGCCAGCGACAGCAGCGCGGCGATCGACGGCTGCCGGTCGCCGTCCTCAAGGCGTGAGAGATAGGACTTGCTCAGATCCGCGCGCTGGGCCAGCTCATCGAGCGTCCACCCCCGCTGCGTCCGCAGCGCGCGCAGGCGCGCTCCCAGCGAGACCAGCTCGCTCCGTGTGGCGTTTTCATCCAATGGCATGACGCCAGTATACTACGGAGTTGCCTGAGAGTCAATAGGTGTTGCCTGATTTTATTGCTTGACGGCTCCCGAGGTAATTCCGGCGATGAACTGCTTCTGGAAGAAGAGAAACGCGAGGACGAGCGGGAGGGTGGTGAGCAGCCCGCCGGCCATCAGCATGCCGTAGGGCTGGGTGTTTTCGCCGTTGAGCAGATAGATGACGAGCGGCAGGGTGTACATCGCCTTGGTGCGCAGCACGATGAACGCCCACATCAGATTATTCCAGGAGCCGATCAACTGCATGATACCCAGCGCGGCCAGCGCGGGGCGCGCGACGGGGACGACGATGCGCCAGTAGATGCCGAACTCGCTGCACCCGTCGATCCGCGCGGCGTTGATCAAATCGTCCGGCACGTTGGCGATCATATACTGGCGCATCCAGAAGATGCCGAACGCCCCCACGATCCCCGGAATGATCAGCGCCGCATAGGAGTCGATCCAGTGCAGCCGCACCAGGATCATATATGAGGGAATTAGCGTGACGGCGCCGGGAATAAGCATCGTCCCGAGGACAAAGTTATACAGGCGGTCGCGCCCGGGGGCGAGCGGGTACTTGGCGAAGGCGTAGCCCGCGAGCGAGCAGAGAAACACGGAGAAGAAGACGTTCGCGCCGGAGACGATCACCGAGTTTACGAAGGCGCGCGGCAGATTCGTCTTGTGGAAAAGATCCACGAAGTTTTGCAGCGTCCCCGGCTGCGGGATCCATTGCGGCGGCATCGCGAACATCTGGCCCTGCGTCTTGAAGGCGGAGATGACGAGCCAGTAGAACGGGAAGATGAAGATCAGCGCGAAGATCGTCAGGACCGCGTAGATCGCGCCGCGCTCCAGGTTTTGCCGCCATTTGCGCGTCGAGACGGCGGCTTTTGGCTGTGTTCGCGCCGGAGCCGTCGCGCTCTGCTGTGTTTGTGTCGGGGTCATCGCAGTCCGGCCTCCACATTTTTTCGATTCATGCGGTTCATCAGCATCGTCGCGAGGACGACGATCAGCGCCACGGAGTAGGCGACGCACGACGCGTATCCCAGCCGGAAGTCATCGAACGAGATCTGGAACAGATACATGCCGAAGTTCGTGGATGACGAACCCGGTCCGCCGTTGGTCATGACAAAGATCTCATCGAACATATACAGCGTCCCGAGCAGCGAGAGCAGACCGCAGAACGCCAGCGTCGGCTTGAGCAGGGGCAGGGTGATGTGAATCATCTGCTGGATCTTGCTCGCGCCGTCCAGCTCCGCCGCCTCGTAATAATCGCCGGGGATCCCTTGCAGGCCCGCCAGCATCAGGACCATGTTATATCCGGTCCAGCGCCAGACGACTAGAATGGCGATGGCGGCTTTGGACCAGCCTTCGCTTTCCAGCCAGGGGATCGGGGTCAGATGCAAAAACGGAAACAGATGCTGGAGCGCGTAGTTCAGCACCCCATGCTCCGAGCTGAAGATCAGCTGGAAGACAAAGGCGATCACCGCCATCGGCGTCACGCACGGGATGAAGAACGCGGCCCGGTAAAGCGATTTGAACTTCAGCCACGGCGCGTTGAGCAATTGCGCGAAGACGAACGCCAGGATCATCATCGGCGGCACATAGAGCAGGCCAATGACGACCGTGTTGCTGAGCGCCGTCCAGAGCTGATCGTCATGCGCCATCTTCTGGAAGTTCGACAGTCCCGCCCAGTGGATCTGCGTCAGGCCATCCCATTTGACGAAGCTCAAATACAGCGAAAAGAGCAATGGGTAAAGCCCGAAGACGGCGAAGATCAAGAAGAAGGGGGCAATAAAGAGATAAAAGTGACGATGCCGCCAAAGACTGAGGGACGGCTTCGGTGTTTCGGTGGTCATGGTGTTTTTCCAGAAGCGACGGCGACAGGGGCGATCGGGCGGTCAAGCGCGCGGCTCATGCGCTGGGCGAGCGGTCCCAGAATGTCTTGATCGGGCGCGCCATTGGAGTACCACTGGCTGAGCGCCTGCGTGATATAGCGGTTCGCCTGGCCGTAGTCGCCGGTCCGGTTCAGCGGGTTCATTTTGTCCACATCGGTGGCGAAGAGGCGTCCGACCGGCTGGCCGCCGAAGAACTTGTCCGGCTCATCCATCGCTTTGTCTTGCAGCGCCGGCAGCAGTCCCGGATAGATTCCCTTTTCGTACATGCCGAGCTGCCCCTCGGTCGTGCAGAGCGCGTATTCGATATAGGCCCAGGCCGCCGCCTTGTTTTTGCACTGCTTGGGGATCGCCAGCACGGACCCGCCCATGCTCGACACATATGGGCCGCCCGGCGTGATGGACGGCAGGCGGAACACGCCCCACTGCGCTTTCGGCCCCGGGTAGCTCTCGACCATCCCCTTCATCGTCGCCTCCAGCCAGACGGCGTTCACATAAGTCGCCAGCGAGTCGCTGTTGAAGCCGGCGAGATACTCGGGGCCAAAGGGCTGAATATTCGCGCTGATCCCGGAATGGACGATTTTGCTAATGACCTCCAGCGCCTGCCGGGACTGCGGGGTGTCCACCGCGATCCGTCCCCGATCGTCGAACATCTGCCCGCCGCTCTGCTGGATCAGCATCTCGTACATATTCGAGAGCGCCGTCGATCCCATCGAGAGCATCTTCGTGCGCCCGCCCGATTTCTTAAGAATCACCTGCCCGGCGGCAATATAATCGTCCCAGGTGTGGATCGTCGACGGGTCCACCCCATACTTCGCGAAGAGATCTTTCTTATAGTAAACGGCGCACGGTCCGATGTCCCAGGGAATGGCGTACACGCGCCCATTCATCACGCAATCGTTCCAAACAGACTTCGGAAAAAGCGCCTGATACTTTTGCGCCACCTGCGTCAGATCCTCAAACTGCTCCGTCGCAATATAATGCGGCGCATCGTAGCGCTGGAGCTGCGTCACATCCGGCGCCCCGACACCCGCCGACAGCGAAAGCATCAGCCGCGTCACCATCCGCGCGCCCGTCACGATCTTGACATGCACATGCGGATCGCGCTTCTGAAACCCGGGATTGATCGCCTCCAAGCTATCCGAAGCCGGACTCCAGCTCCAAACGACAACATCGCCCCGCACCCGATTTGCCGGCAGCGCGGCCAGCGGCGCGCTCACCGCCGGAGGAATGCTCGTAAAAGAATGAATGGCTCCAACGACCGCCGCGCCGCCAAGCGCGACCGCCGCCAGCCAGGTCAAAGATTTTTGAAGTGAATACATGGTTTTGAGAATGCTAGTTCGCTCTAGCACTCTGCATTTCCTTCATGCCGACCAAATTTAGTGCTCTTACAAGAATGATAGATTGCAAGTAGCGCCTCAAGTATTAGTTAAGTGACCCGGGTCAATAGATCGCACTCCTAATTATAAGTGAAACGCGCACGCCTGTCAAGGCATACCTTAGTCTGCTGAAAATGGAGATGGGGGTCTTTGTACGGAGCAATGAAACACCCGCGCAAGCAATCGCGTGCGCAGGCGTTTCATTTGTGGTGAGGACGCATTTGAGTAGGGTTTTGTTTGGCAATTTTCCCCGAGTGGCATGCCACCCGATAACACGATGCTGGCGATACGAAATACAGAAAACCTACTCCAATGAGCACTGAAGTCCGTAGCGCTAATCCATCTTTTTCGGTTTGCCGACTTTGATCAGGACGGCGCTGTGGGCGGGGACGCTGACTGTGTAGCCGTGGGTGAGGGCGCCGATGTCTTTGCGCCGCCAGAGGTCGCGGATGGGCTGTTTGCCGGTGAGGCCGAGCTGCGCCCAGGTGACGGTGATATCGGCGGCCAGGGAGCCGGTGTTGACGAGGCCGACGGCCTGGGTTCCGTCCCACAAGGGACGCGCCCAGATCTGCGCGCCGTTGTTATTGGCGATGCGACCGGCGGGTTTGCCGAGGGGATCCTGGTTGACGTCGAGCACTTCGTCGTTGGTGAGCAGCGCTTTGGTGAACGGGTCGAGTTGGGTCAGGTCGCAGCCGATCAGGAGCGGGGAGGAGAGCAGGCTCCAGACCGTGATGTGCAGGATCTGCTCGTTGGGCTTGAGCTTGGTCGGGTGGGTCTGCGCGCTCCAGCCGAGCCGACCGACGACCAGCATGTCCGTGTCGTTCCAGTGGCCGGGGCCGGCGTATTTCTCATGGCCGGATTCGCCGCTGAACGTGCCGTACATGATGCGCCATGTGTCGTTGATGTCGCCGGTGGTGCGCCAACTGTTGGCGTGGACGCTCGCGCCCCAGGTCCAGACATCGCCCATGCCGTACTGGCAGAGGCTGTAGAAGATATCGCGGTTTGTCTTGTAAAGCGCGTCGCCCATGATGCGATAGGGCGCGATATACTTTTCCTGGCCGTCTCCGGTCGCGATATCCCCGTAGGAGCACCAGTCGTACTTGAGATAGTCGACGCCCCACGCGGCGTAGGTGTTCGCGTCCTGCTGTTCGTGCTGGTAGCTGCCGGTATAGTGTCCGCAAGTCTGCGGGCCGGGCGAGGAGTAAACGCCGAGTTTCAAGCCTTTGGCGTGGACATAATCGGCCATGCCCTTCATATCCGGAAACTTCTCGTTGGAGAGGATATTCCCGGCGGCGTCGCGGCCCGCCTCCCAGGAATCGTCGATGTTGATGTACTGGAAGCCGTGCGCGGCGAGGCCGCTGCTCACCATCTCGTCCGCCGCCGCCTTGACTTTATCGGCGTCCACGGAGGTCGCCCAGACGTTCCAGGAGTTCCAGCCCATCGGCGGCGTCAGGCCCAGCGGGTGATCGCCGCCGACGATCGTCAGCGACCGGCTCGATTTCCCCTTCGCTCCGTGGACCGTGAGACGAACTTTGGTCGTTCCGGCGGCTTTGAGCGAGCCGGAGATAATGCCGGTCGCGCTGTCCAATGTCAGGCCGGCGGGGAGGTTCTTTGCGTCAAATGTGAGCGGTCCGTCACCAGTGGCGGGGATGCGAAACAGAAATGGGTTGCCGGGAGTGGCGCCGACGATGCGCGGGCCGTGGATCGCGGGAAGAGGCGACTCTTCCATGGAGATCGGCGGCGGGGCGTCATTGCCGACGGTGTCCGCGAGGAGGACGGGTTTATGCGCCGCGCCGGGTTTCAGCGTCAGCAGCGCGCCGGCCCAGTCGGCGTGGTCGAACGTGATGCCGTCGCCGCCATCCCCCACGATCAGCGTCAGCTTTTGCGCGCCGGTCAGCGCGCAGGTTAAGTGGATCGGCGCACCGCCGCCGCGCATCACCTCGGTTTGCGCGACCAGCTTGCCATCCGCCAGCACGCGGAACTGCGCGGAGCCCTCCTTCGCGGTTTCGTCGTCTACCCCGACCATTGCCTCAAACTGGACGCCTTCGCCATGCAGATCGATGACGATCTGGCTTCCGGCGTGCGTGCCGACGCCGTGGGCGTAAGAAATGCCGCCGAGCTTGATCGGGTTGCCGTCGACGGATTTTCCGGCGTGCGCGGCGCCGTAATCCTGCCAGACATTGCTGAGGTCCAGCGAATCGAGCCACAGCGCGTCCGGAGGAGCGGCCTGCGCCATCAGCGCCGCATTGTCCTGGGCGTAACCGGGGAGAGCGAGCGCGGAGGCGGCGAGAGCGATCCCCGCTCGGAAACAGTTACCGTAAACGTTTTTCATAGTCCCGAAGGATACGCGTACCGATAGGAAGGTTCCTCTCTGGGGAAGACGAATGTCAGTATTGTGGCGCCAATCCGCGCATTTCGGACACGTGGATTAGTGCGCCGCGCCCACCCAGATCAGCCGTCCATACTCTTCCGTCAGCCAGCGGCGGTCCGCTGGGACTCCTTTCAGCGCGCGGTTCACGGCCTGTTCGAACTCCATTTCATCCATATCGCCCGCGCCGCCCGCGTAATCTGCGCTCACCGCCTGCGCGCCCGCATAAAGGATCACTTCAAACTCGATCGCGCCCGAAGCCGCGTCGCGCCACGCGCGCCCGACAAACGCGCCGAGAGGCCCGCCGTCCGAGATCTGCTCCTGAAACGCATAGCGCCATCCTTCGGGATGGTTGGCCGGCGTTGCGAAGAAGTGCAGCTCCTCCACATTCGTTTCCGGGTCGGCGCCCACGCGTACGTATGCGCCGTCCCCTAGCAGCCTCGGGTCCTTGCGCACCCGCGTCAAAATCCGTCGCCACTCTTCGTCCGGCAGTTTCCACTGCGATGTTTCTTGTTCCACAACGCCATTGTACCTGCTATCCCGTCGACAAAAAACGAAGTCGAACAAATGTTTGGCATCGCTCGCGCCGGGTTAAAATCTCAGTATCAAGATTGGCCGGGTTTGGAGGAATGGATAATGGCGACAACACAACGAAACAATACTGCTCTGGACGAGCTGCGCAAGAGCGACGTGATGGCGCATCTGCTGGATTCGCTGGACGCGGGCAAGGACATCGGCCACTACGGCCGTCTGGTCTTCGCGATGGTGGCGTGGCGTTTCCTGCCGGAAGACGACGTCGTGCGCCTCTTGCAGCAAGACAACGACTTCAACGAAGCCGACGCCCGCGCGCTTTATCTCCAGGTAAAGAGCCACGACTACAGCCCACCCAAGCGTGAAAAGCTGCTGGACTACCAGGCGAAGCAAGACTTCCCCATCATCCCTAACCCGGACGATCCCGACTCCGGCAACCTCTATCGCGACCTGCAATTCCCAGACCAAGTCTACGAGCACATCAGCGAGTACTATGAGGAAAAAGCCGGCGCATAACTCTCACGACGGCGGCCGCGCAAGCGTCCGCCGTCACCACGTCTTCGCCCAATCCGGCGCGGCGATCGGCTCAAATTTCGAATCATTGAAGTCCGCGAGTTCAATCGCTGCATCAATGCTATTCTTTTCTGGCTCACACGCAAATACCTTGCCGTCACGCGTCAACACCAAACGCTCGCGCTGGTCGATATCCGCCCAGTCCGCGCGTTCGAGGAGATGGATTTGCGAACCCATGCTGATGCTGTAAATGAGGTTGCCCGCCGACTGTTTTCTTTTCAAATTGTATGTCGCGGAAGAATGCTGCTTTTCGTGGCTTCCATCCCGCGCATTTAAAATCCATCCATCGCGTTCCAGCGTCCGGGATCGGAGCGATGCATGCGGTTTGTTTTCGATCACGACGAACCGCCAATCATTTGGGAATCGGCCTTTGCCTGGCTTAAAGATAGGAGCAACTGGAAGCGGCAAAGATTCGCGTGAAAGAGTGTTATTCGCGAGAAAATAGCCTGGCGTCCCCGACTTCCATCCGTTCCAAACCGCCAGCGCCGTGAAATAAGGCGGTTTGCACACCACGCCGTAATAATATCCAATCTTGGCGTCTTGCCGATATTTGCCATCGTGCTTGGTGGCAAGATAGATAAATTTCGTTCCGTCCGGCGAGAGATCGCTCCAATTCTCATAGACGCGTCCCTTGAACCATTGCCCCTGCTCAAACGTATCGTCCTGGGTATTCCATTTGATGAGCTGGACTTGTTTGGAGGGGCCTCGCCTCAAAAGCACCCCGATGGGCGCTTCGGAGGCGAGGAACCCATGCAGACGGCATGGGGGCGGCGCGGTGCGGTTAATCTTGTCCATGGAGAGAGTCTAGCACGGCGGCGCAAAAAAAGCCGGGCGCATGCGCGTCCGGCTAAGGAGATTGTTCAGATCTGGTTTTATAATCGGAATAAAACCTGGTAATCTTTAGAGGGATTTTCGGTGAAGTTTCAGCGGGGCGAGCGAACTGGAATATTCAGTCAAAGGAGACAGATTCATGGACGAATTGAACGAACAGATCCGCGAGCTGATCGCGATTGCGCGGCAATGGGATAAAGATGAAGCGTTTGCGTATTGGGCGGATCAATGGCTCTCGGGAGACGATCAAAGCGCGGGATCGGCGCAGCGGATGAATACAATGCTGCGTGAGCGCATCGATCCCGCTGCCGTGTACACGACGGGGTCTTCCGATTTCTTCGCCAACGCCGCCGTCGCCGCGACCGACGCCGTGATGCTCCTGCATACGGATTTGCCTCTGGAGGATAAGCATTCGACAATCGAGGCCCTTCTGAACAACACCCGGCTGTCGATTGACGATTACCAAAAAACGCTCGACTGCTGATCTGCTGCACGGAATACAACGCCATCATCATGGATCTTGCCGTGGTTCGAGCGTGTTCTTTGCTCTTGCGGACAAAGGTTTTGATGAGACCTGATACGAAAGGGCAAGACAGATGAATATCTCGAAGACTCAAAGGTTCGGATTTACGCTGATTGAACTGCTTGTCGTAATTGCAATCATCTCGATCATCGCCGCGATTCTCTTTCCCGTATTCGCCAAGGCGCGGGAAAAGGCGCGCCAGACCGCGTGTACGAGTAACCTCAAGCAATTGGGGATCGCCACGATGCAGTATGCGCAGGACAACGACGAAGCGCTCATCCCCGGATGCTATGAGGGGCCTCAGGCATGGGGCGGCCGGATTTACCCCTATGTCAAAAGCACGGGCGCGTATGGCTGCCTCGATGACTCGACGGCGCATGTCGCGGGCGCGCCGGCGGTTTCCTATGGAATGAACCAGGATCTGGTGACGGGAGCGTCGTTTTCCAAGGCGGTGACGCTGGCGGGGCTCAATGCGCCGTCGAGCACGGTGCTGCTGTTCGAGGTAAGCGGAACCCCGGTCGATGTGACTAACGATCGGGAGTCGACCGTGGATCTTCACTTCGGCGGTCCGCCCAGCGGTTATATCTCGGCCTGTGGAGACGGTTATCAGGAGCTCCATTCGCGCTGGGGCGGTCCGGATACGACGACCACTCCGCCCACCGATGTTCATCTCGCCACCGGAAATTCACTCGGCGGGCGCGTGGGATACGGCGGTCCGGGGCGCCATACCGAAGGAGCTGTCTGGCTCGCCGCCGACGGGCACGCCAAATGGCTGCGGCCGTCGCAGATCTCGACGGGACCGACGGCCAAAAGCGCGGCGGACGCGCAGGATCAGGCGGGATCGGAAGCCGCCGGGACGTCCAATCTGACGTTCTCCGGCGGCGCGCACGCGAGCCTGACGTTCAGCCCTATATAGAAGGAATTCCTGGCCTGTTCAGGATAATTGGATCTAAATTTTCGGTCCATTCAGAGCGCCCGGCGATTAAAATTGCGGCTAGTACCGTGTTAAGTTGATTTCTAGCACTTTGTGCAAGCGCCTGGCGAATGAATTCGCGGCTAAAAGTACGGTCACCCGCCTGCGCGGGTTCAGAAGTCCGCGAAGGCGGACGGCCGTTTTTGTAGGCGCGAATTCATTCGCCGGCTTCTGACGAGCAAACGCTATAAATCAACTTAACACGATACTAGAAGTGCACGATGTGCCCCTCCGGGCACTCCAGAAACTTGGCGATTGCGTTTCTTTTCTGGAGTCGGCGGAGGCCGACATCGTGTACTTCTAGCCGCGATTTTAATCGCCAGGCTTGATCGCTGACGCGAATGTGAAATATCGATGCGATTGCCCGGTGGGCTCGGTCGCAAGCGGTTGACAGCCCCATCCCCGTGTGCTAAACTACTTCGGATTCGAACCCCTGTTTTTGAACTGGAGCGCCATTCGCTTGACTGTACCCGCCACCCCTGTTTCCTCCTCCGCGCGCGCCGCCGTGACGGTGCGTGAATTGAACCTGCCCACGGATCGGGATCTGTGGAACACCTTCGTCGGCTTCGTTCCGGAAGGCGATGTTTTGCAGGCCTGGGAGTGGGGCGGAGTGAAGAGCGCGGACTGGAGCCCGATCCGCTATGGCGTCTTTCGCGGCGGGGAAATCGCCGGCGGCGCGGCGATCCTCTGCCGCAAGCTCCCCGTGGTCGGCAACTTCTTCTACGCTCCGCGCGGCCCGCTGCTGAAGGATTGGACCGACACCGAAGCGCTCAAAGCGCTGCTCGCGGCGATCAAGGAGCGTGGGAAGAAGGAAGGCGCGGCGTTCCTCAAGATCGATCCCGCCGTCCCGATCGAGCGCGAGGATGTGGCGGCGCTGCTGGCGGCGCAGGGCTTCGCCCCGCCGCCGGACGCCGATCCGCAGGGCTTTGGCGGCACCCAGCCGCGCTGCGTGATGCAGCTGGACCTCGCGGGGCGCACGCTGGAGCAGATCCTGGCCGCCTGTAAGTCTCAGACACGCCGCAATATCAAGCTTTCGACCGAAAAACACGGCGTACGATTGGTTGAGAACCCGACGCGCGACGATCTCAAGATCTTCAACGATCTGATGAAGACGACGGGCGAGCGCGACGGCTTTCGCCCGCGCGGCCTGGGATACTTCGAGACCCTGTGGGACAACCTGGTCTCAGCGGGCCTCGCCAAGCTCTTTCTCACCGAATACGAAGGCGAGAAGCTTTCGGGCGCCTTGTGCTTTATCATCGGCGATAAATCCTGGTACGTCTACGGCGCATCGTCCAACGAGCACCGCAACGTGATGCCCAACTACGCCATGCAGTGGGCGATGATCCGCTGGGCCAAAGACCAGGGCTGTACGTGGTACGACTTCCGAGGCGTCAGTCCCCGCCGACGCCAGGAAGGCGAATCGTCGGCGGAATTGGAAAAGGAAGATCACCTGCAAGGTCTCAATCGATTCAAAGAGGGCTTCGGCACACGCTATGTCGAGTACCTCGGCGAATTCGATCTGGTGTATAAGCCGATCGCCTACTGGGCTTATACAAACGGCAAGCCGACCGCACAGCGCTGGGTGCGGAAGCTGAAGGGCGGCGGGAAATAATCCGCCGCGATGACGGCTGAAAAAAACTGGTAATTCTGCCGATAATCAACGTGAGGTGTTCAAGGAAGAGCCACTCCATGCAACGGACTTGTATTCCCGTGGAAGGAGAACGCGCAATGCCTCGATTTCGTGCGACGATTGTCGCTGCTATTTTATTTTTGCCAATTATCCCCTCGGCCGCACGCGCCGAAAAGGACCTGGCCCGCCCGCCCGGGACCACGCGCTATCAGCCGATGGTCGCCGAGCTCAAATCGCTGCTGGCGTACGACCATGCGCAGGGCGCGGGGCGGATGGGGCTGAGTTCGCTGGGGACATCCGTACAGGGGCGCTCGCTTTGGATGGTGACGCTGCGGGACCCTTCGGTGGATCTGTCGCAGACGAAGAAGGTCTTTTATCTCTGCCGCCAGCATGGGCACGAACCCGCAAGCACCGAGGCGGCGCTGAGCTTTGCGGCGAAGCTGGTGAAGGCGGGGCCGGACGACCCATTGGCGGAGACGCTGAAGCATGTCACGGTGTATCTTGTGCCGATGGCGAACCCCGACGGATCGGAGAAGTTTCTGCGGCATAACGCGCGCGATGTCGATCTCAACCGGGACTGGCTGAAGCGCACGCAGCCGGAGACGCGGGCGATTTACAAAGCCGTCTACCGCCTGCATCCCGACCTGATGACCGACCAGCACGAGCTGTATCCGAGCGACTCGCGCGGCGATTTTACCGAGACGGTGGGGCCGCTTGGACGCGCTGCTCCGCGTATCGCCGATTTCTGCCTGGAGACACAGCAGATCGTGCAGCTTTCGATGGCGTCGGAAGGATTTCAGACGCGCAGCTGCGTAATCGACGATGGGCATCCGGCGCGCCTCGCGCACCGGTATGAGAACGTCAAAGGCGGTGTGCCGACGATCTTGTTCGAGACGAATCGCTCCGAAGGGAGCGGACGCAGCGTCACGGCCCGCGCCGAGGCGCACGAGCATTTTATGACGGTCATTCTCCGGGATCTGGCCGGTGAGCGCGATCAGCTGCTTTCGGAAGCGGAGGCGCGCGGCTTCACCATTCCGGCGGCGCTGGGCGCGCCCGCTCCGGCGGCGAGCGTGACGCCGGCGGCTCCTCCGGCCGCCGATTTGGGAGACGAGAGCGAGAAAGAGGGGCCGTGACGGACGACGAATTATCGCTCCCAAGCGACGAGTTAACGCCAACGAGCTGGGTTGCGGTGAGCCGGGGCGCGCTGACGCATAACGCGCAGGCGTTATTGAAACTGCTGGAGACGGCGGAGCCGGCGCCGCGATTGATCGCGGTCGTGAAAGCGAACGCCTACGGGCACGGCGCTCCCCAAACGGCGCGCGTGCTGAGCGAGGCGGGAATCGACTTCTTCGCGGTCACCACCCCCGAAGAAGCGCTGGAACTGCGCCTTGCGGGAATTGCCGCCGAGATCCTCGCCTTCGCCCCGCCGATCCCCGATCAGGTGAAGACGCTCGTCGCGCAGGGGATCGTTTTGACGGTTTGTGACCTGGATGGTTTGGCGGCGATCTCCAAAGCCGCCGCGTCGGCCGGGAAATCCGCGAAGGTCCATTTGAAGGTCGATACGGGGATGGGGCGGCTGGGCGTGCTGCCGGCAAACGCCGTCAAGCTGGCGCGCGCGATCGCGGACGATCCGAACGTGACCCTCGGCGGCGTTTACACACACTTTGGACGGGCGCTGGAGAAAGATGAAGCGCCGACGCGCAAGCAGCTCGCCGTCTTCCTGTCCGTGCTCCAGGATTTGAAAGGGGCGGGGATCGATTCGGGCTTGCGACACTGCGCCAACTCGGCGGGCGTTTTACTGGGACCGGATTACTGGATGGACGCCGTGCGGCCCGGGACTCTTCTCTATGGGCAGTACCCGGCGGCGTCGCTCCCGAAGCGCCTGGAGCTTCGGGATTCGTGGAAGCTGAAAACGCGCATCGTCTCCGTGCGCGATGTCCCCGCTGGAACCCCCGTGGGGTACGGCGGCGAATTCGTGACGGCGCGCGCGACGCGTCTTGCGGTGCTGCCGATCGGTTACGCGGATGGCTTCACCGTCGTTCCCGGGAGTGTGACGTCCGGCGCGCGCGGCCTCAAAGCGCTGCTGCGCGGCCTGATGAAGCGCGGAGCCCAGAATACCGTGACGATCTGTGGCAAGCGCGTTCCCGTAGTCGGGCGCGTCGCGATGCAGATCTGTTCGGTCGATGTGACCGATCTGGGGGAAGTCGCGGTGGGCGACGAAGTGACGGTTCCTGCTCGCCGCGTGACGAGCAGCGCGCGGCTGCCGCGCCGTTTTGAAGACGGATGAGCGCAAATTTTTAGAGCGATGAACGTCAAAAAGTGCTGGAAATTGGGAGCCCTGCTGCTAGCGGCGGGGACGGCGCAGCTTCCGTCGGCCGCGGCTCCCAAAGACCCCGTCACTGCGCCGATGACAAAGCCTATCGCCTCGCGGGTGACATCGTATGTGCGGATGACATCGGAGCTGCGCGCGGACGCCGCCGCCAGCCCGCTGCTGACGCTTGCGTCCATCGGCAAATCCACACACGGCAAAACGCTCTGGCTGATGCGCGCCGGCGAACCGGCCGTCGCCTCGGAGAAGACCGTTCGGGTGCTGTTCCTCTGCCGCCAGCATGGCGACGAGCCCGCCAGCACCGAAGCTGTCCTCGGTCTTTTAAGCCGCCTTGCGCATGGCAAAGAACCCGAGCTGCGCGCGCAGCTTCGTCAGACGACGTTTTATTTTGTCCCGATGGTCAATCCGGATGGCGCCGACGCCAACACGCGCCGCAACGGGGTAGGGGCGGACCTGAACCGCGACTGGGGCGCGTTCGCGCAGCCGGAGACGCGCGCCGTCCACGACGTCGCTCAGAAGCTCAGCCCGCATGTGGTGATCGACGCGCATAACTGGGACGGCGACGATCCCTACAACGCCAACTGCATTGAGGCGGACCGCGACCGCGAAAGCGAGATCGCCGGCGCCGCGCGCGAAACCCAGTCCGCCGCCGCGATGGCGCTTTCACGCCTCGGATTTCAAATCAACGCGACCGCGTACGGGCCGCAGGCCGATCCGCGTCTTGCCCATCGCTACTTCACATCCCAGAATTTGGTGTCGCTGCTCGTCGAAACGCACTCGGGCGATCCGGGCGATGTGAGCGACTTCGTGCGCCGCCAGGGTGTCTATGTCGGACTGATCCATGCGCTGGGGGATAATCTGTCGGCGAGCGGGACGCTGGCGCGGCTCGACGGGCTGGAGAATAGAGACGATTCGCGCGAAGCCCAGGCGGGCGTTGCCGACCGAAAAATCTTCGCGGTGAGCAAGACGGCGGCGGCTCCTGTCGCCGGCCGGCCGGCGCGGCGGGCGCCACGCTGGCTTCCCGTGGTTCTGGCCTTCGCCGTCGCGCTGTGGGCGCTGTTCCAGGGACGAGCCGTGCTGGATTCGGAGCCGCCCGCGCCTCGGTACCGGTTCTGCCGCAAGTCCTGGCTGCGGAATGTCCCCGGCAGCCGCGTCGCCGCCGTGGCGGGCATTCGGCCGGCGGCGGCGCGCGGCGCCCTCCGTTCGGCGTATACCGTGAACGCCTCGAACGCCTTGCCCGCGCGCCGGGAGCTTACGCCGGATCTTTCGGAGCGGCGACGTGATAGTTCGACGCCACGGACACGAGGGTTTGCTCGGGCCAGCGCAGCGCCGTCAGACGACCTCCATGCGCGGCTCCTGTGTCTACGTTGACAGTGTTGTAACGGATCTCGGCGCGCTCCTGCGGCGTGTGCCCGTAGACGATAAACGCCGATCCCCGGTAGTCCGCCGCCCAGTCGCGGCGGATCGTCTTACCTTCCGGACTCTTGCCAATCGCATCTCCATAAAGAATAAAGCGCTGGACCTCCGGATCATCCTCATGGCCGATCATCTTTTCCTCGATCCCCGCATGCGCGACGATCAACTGTCCCCCGTCGAGAATCCGATATAAAGGCGCGTCGGCGAGCAGAGCCCGGATGTCGTCCTTAAACTGAGCGCTGTCCGTCTGACTTTCAATCTGTCGGATCGTCTCGTCCAGCCCCGTCCGGCCCGGCTCCATCGCCTCGCCTCGCAGCCACTTCGCGAGAATGACATCATGATTTCCCATCACCATCTGGGCTTGCTTACGCCGCCATCGGTCGATCGCAAAGCGCAGCACACCCGCCGTATCGGGGCCTCGGTTGATCAGATCTCCCACGAATACCAGCGTGCGTCCTTCAGGATGCTCGCCGACGGCGTTATAGCCCAGAGCGGCCGTCAATCGCGTCAATGCGTCCAAACAGCCGTGGACATCGCCGATGATATCGTACTTTTCCAGGGAACTTCTCCTTTATTTTTGTCGCCTATCCAGAAGTATGGAAGAATGTGGGTAGTTCGTAATTATACCAGGATAACGCCGCCGGCAAAAAGATTCTGTCCGGTAAGCCGGCGACGGAGAAGAAGGATGGCGGAGATGAAAAAGAAAATCGCGCTGGCCGCGCTGTCGGCGGTCGTGGCGCTGGCGGGAGCGCAGGGCTGCGCGGACGCAGGGAAACTGAGCACGTCATATATTGACCCGGACCAGATCACAAAGGTGCCGTTCGGATCGCATTCGCACTGGGCGCAGCCGTGGCGCGCCTACTCCGCGACGCTGCCGGCTTCCGTGTTTTTGAATGGAGTCGGCGTCAATTTCAATGTGATCCATGAAGATCCGCAGCTGATCGCCAAAATGCTGGCGACGCACGGCGTGCGCAGCGCTCGTCTCGAAATTGGGTGGGGATCGCTGAGTTACGATGACGAAACCAAGCTGGTTCCCGCACAGGAGAAGCGACTCACGGTGCTGCTGACGGCGCTCAAAGATAACGGCATCCGACCGCTGATTCTTCTGAACGCGCACCAGGGCGGGCCATGCCCCAATATTATCGTGAATCGCGTTGTCGCCGCCGACGCTCATACCGGCGATACGACGGTGCGTCTGAAGGATACCAGTGGTCTCAAGGTTGGATACAGCGGCCTGAGTTATCTGGTCGGCTATATTCTCGCGGACCAGATCATCACGAAGATCGATGGCGATACGGTGACGCTGGCTAAGCCGCTGCCAAAGGATTTGACCGCCGGGGCCACGGTGCAGGTGGGGACGCTAAAGTATCGCCCCTTTTCCAAGCCCGGAACGGACGATTACGATGCGACAATCGCGGGCTGGCAAAAATATGTCGGCGTGGTCGCCCAATATGTCGCCGGCGTTCTGGGCACAACAGGGTCCAAGGACAAAGGCTTCGATATGGAGATCTGGAACGAGCTGACGTTTGGTAACCAGTTTCTCACGATCAACAACTACTATCCGGGCAAATATCAGGACTATAATCCGCAATCGATCTACACGAACCTGGTGAAAGCGACAGCGGATTACGTCGATGATCACGCTTCCCAATTCAGCGGCGTGGAGTTCGGCGACGGATTCGCGAACACCATCCCCTGGCCCGCCGCTTCGGATGAACCGTCGCGTATTTGGGCGATCGACAAGCACCCTTATCCATCGCGCAAGACCTACCCCAAGGATAACGCGAAGGGCTTCACCCTGAACGCCAAGTATGAACAGGACTCCTACGCCCCTTCCTACACCGCGCTGTTCCCAGAGTACAACGGGACGTTTATTCAAACGGAGAGCGCGATCCGTGATATGGCCCCGATCAAGAACATGGTCGGGAGGAGCGCGCACGGCGCGTTAAGCCGTCAGGTGAACGGGAAGACGAAGCCGATGTCGGTGTGGCTCACCGAGGGAAACACGGCGCCCGGCGTGGACAGCCCCAGCACTCCGGTCGATCAGATCCTGCGGATCAAAGCGAAATCGGCGCTTCGCTTCTACACGTTCTTTTTGAATAAGGGGGCGACCAAGGTCGATCTCTACGCCGCGATGTCCGCGAATCGAACGCTTGGCGATCGAGAAGTGGGACTGATCCAGACGAACTTTGTCGATTATGCCTTGAAGAAGGACGCGACGTATCCTGACGACGATTCTTCTTATACGTCGCCAACGCTGGCGTCGCTTGGCCGGCTGACGGCTAAGATGAAGAGTGGGCTCGACCCGAATTTGACCGCACAGTCGATCTCGCTGACGGATATTTCCGATACGCACGATCACACCCAGTTTACCGGCGATGGAACTCCGGAGCATCCCAATCTCTACGACCGGGATGTCTTTGCGTTCCTGCCGTTTCAGGTGAATAGCCATCGGTTTGTGATCCCGTACTATGTGATGACGCGCGACATTCTCAAACCGCTCGATCCCGAGAAGTTCACGCTGACCCTGGACGGCTTTTCCGGCAAGAAAGCCGCGATCACTGTGTACGATCCGATTAACGATAAGACCGTGCCTGTTTCGGTGGACAGCTCCAGCGGCCAGGGCGCCAAGGTCACGGTGACCGCCGCCGACTATCCTTACTTGCTGATCATCGACGATCCGACGCTGAAGTAAGCGAAGCCGTCTTTAGCGCCGGACTTCGCGCGCCCTTAACCGTAAACGGGCGCTCGAAGATCCAATAAAACACAAATGCCGCCGCCACGACGATGGGAAGCTCCAAGATTCCCACGACCGTGGCGGCGGTTTCTGTTCCGGATATGGGGGCGAAGTGGTGGATCACCGCCAGGACCGGCGCGTGGATCAAATAAATGCTGTAGGAGAAGGAGCCGAGTCCCGCCAGCCATGTTCTAGAAAGTATCCGCCGGCAGCGCTCGCCGCCGGGTACGGCGCAGGCAATCAAAACGGCGACGGTCATCAGGGAGATGGGAAGGTCGACAATATCTCGGATCGTCTCATATCGTTCCGCGCCAAGCGCGGTGAGCGATACGCCCATCGCCACGGCGATGAGTCCGGCGAAGATCGGCCACCGAGTTTGATTTCGGATCGAGCGTGAGAGTGTCTCCTGGGAATATGCAATGAACGCGCCCGCCGCACCGATCGCGAAATCCCCGTAATAGTGCATCGACGGCGACTTGAGCGGCGACCAGTGTTCTGCGGCGAGAGAAAGCAGCAGAGCTCCCGCCGCCATTTTGATTGGCCCCCACCGCAGCGCCGCCCACGCCAGAACGGGGAAGATCAGATAGATGTGCCACTCGACGGCGACCGACCAGAGCGGCGCCGATATCGCATAGGGGAACGGCCCAAAATCGTGCGTCAGGAACAGGTGCTCCGCGAAGGAGCGCGGGAAATCCCGCGCCGGCGGCGCCTGTGCGGCCAGCGGCGCGGCGGCGATGCACAGCGCGAACGCCGCGTAATAAGGCGGCAGGATGCGTCGCCCTCGCCGGATGAAAAAGGCGATTATCCCGCCTTTCTGGTCGCCGGAGCGTGCGACGGGCAGCATCAAGCAAAAACCGGAGAGTACGATGAATACCGTCACCGCCGCATGCGCGTACGAAAATATCGCCAGGCGCTGCTCCGAAAGCCCATGCGCGCACATGACGTAAATGGCGGCGATGGCGCGAAGGCCGTCGAGATGGTCCAATCGGTTTTCTGGCGCGTGATCTGCGGCATTTCTCTCCATAATTTCATTCTATGGCGAATTGAAGATTTTCTTTAGCGAAACGTTTCTATCGGCGTCTCGGAAATTGCGAATCTCACTTGTATTTTCCCGCGCCGCGCGTTAGAATAGACCGGCGGCTCCACGCCGCGACGGCTTTTATTCCAACGATCGAAGGATATCCCTGCATGACGAGCGACATCTTCTTCCCACGTATTCTCCATGGCGGCGACTATAACCCGGAACAGTGGCCCGAAGAGGTCTGGAGCGAGGATGTCCGCTTGATGCGGCTTGCGCATGTGAATGTCGCGACGCTGCCGGTCTTTGGCTGGGTCAGCTTGCAGCCCGAGGAAGACACGTACACGTTCGAATGGCTGGACCGCGTGATCGAAAAGCTCACGGCCGGCGGCGTCGGCCTGTGCCTGGCGACTGCGACGGCTTCCGTGCCGGCCTGGATGGACCAGAAGTATCCCGACATTCTGCGCGTGGATGTCCACGGCGTCCAGCAGCGCCATGGCAATCGCCACACCTTTTGCCCTAACTCCCCGAACTTCCGGCGGCTTTCCACGAACCTCGCGCGGCGCATGGCGGAGCGTTACGGCAGTCATCCTGGCCTGCTCGTCTGGCACGTGAGCAACGAGTACGGCAATACCTGCTACTGCGATCAATGCGCGGCGGCCTTCCGTCTCTGGCTTCAGGATCGCTACGGCAGCCTGGAAGAGACGAACCGGCGCTGGAACACGACATTCTGGGGCCATACCTATACCGATTGGTCTCAGATCGAGCCGCCGACCACGAACGGCGAGCGCTCGATGCAGTCGCTGCTCATCGATTACGATCGCTTCCAATCGGAGAGCCTGCTCAATTGCTACAAGGCGGAGCGCGATGTCTTGAAAGCGATCACGCCGCACATTCCCGTCACCACGAATCTGATGGGGCCGTGCAAGCCAACGGACTATCACAAATGGGCGAAGGAGATGGACCTGATCTCCTGGGATTCGTATCCGCAGCGCGGCGCCACACCCGCCGACATCGCGTTCAATCATAGCCTGATGCGCGGCTGTAAAGAGGGACTGCCCTGGATGCTGATGGAGCAAACGCCGTCGCAGCAGAACTGGCAGCCGTATAACGCCCTGAAGCGCCCTGGCGTGATGCGTCTCTGGTCGTATCAGGCGATGGCGCACGGGGCGAACGCCGTGATGTACTTCCAGTGGCGGCGTTCGCGGGGCGCGTGCGAGAAGTACCACGGCGCCGTCGTGGAGCATGCGGGCCGCTCCGACGCGCGCGTTTTTCAGGAGGTCGCGACTCTGGGCGCGGAGCTGGAAGCTCTGGGAGCGAACACGCTCGGCGCACGGGTGCAGTCCGCCGCCGCCGTGCTGTTCGATTGGGATAATTGGTGGGCGGTCGAGTACTCCAGCGGTCCGAGCGTCGATTTGAAATACATCGCGCAGACGCAAAGTTATTACGCCGCGCTGCACGACCTGGGCATTGTCGCCGACATCGTCTCGCCCGAAGCCGATCTTTCCCAATACAAACTCATCGTCGCCCCCGTGCTGTATATGGTGAAGCCGGGCGTCGCCGAGCGCCTGGAGGCATATGTCCAGGCGGGCGGCGTCCTTGTCACGACTTACTTCAGCGGCATTGTCGACGAGACCGATCTCGTGACGCTGGGCGGCTATCCGGGACCGCTGCGCAAGCTGCTAGGCATTTGGGCGGAGGAGATCGATGTGCTCTCCCCCCAGGAAAGCAACACGATCCGGTTCGAAGCAGACAGCTCGATTTCGGATTGCGGCATGCTCTGCGATCTGATCCACAGCGAAGGCGCGACAGTTCTCGCTCGGTACGAGCGCGATTTCTACGCCGGGATGCCCGCTGTCACCGTGAACGAGTTCGGCTCTGGAAAAGCCTACTATCTGGCGACGGCGCTTGCCGCCTCCGGTTTGCGCGCGTTCCTTCAGACGGTGCTGGGCGAAGCGCAAATCCAGCTCCCGCTCGGCGCCCGTCCACCGTCGGGCGTCGAAGTCACCGAACTGAGCCTGCCGTCGGGCGAAGCTTTCGTTTATGTCCTGAACCACAACAACGCCGGAGTTTCCGTGGCGCTGCCGGCGGGAACGTTCCAGGAGCTGATTACCGGCGAAGAGACGCAAGGCGTTCTAGAGCTGACGCCGTACGGCGTGGCGATTTTACAGGAGATTTAGGCGTGTTTTGGGATGAACTCATAGAGTAGGCTTTTGCCTACCGGGCAATGAATTACCCGGCTGTGGGCGCTTCGCGCCGACCGTCCGTGCCGGATGGAAGAGCTAGAAAACGTGATCGACAGCTCTCTTCCGTCCGGCACGGACGGTCGGTTGCGGAGCAACCCCCAGCCACGTACTTCAGTGCGTGGTCTCCATGCGCTCGCCATCATTCCCCTCGCGGCCGAAGCACCAGCAGCGTGACGCTCTGGGCGGGAACGGTCAATTGGACTCTGCCCGGATTGGCCGGGATGCTGGCGAGGCGCTCAATCGATGGCGCAGCGGCGCTCAGGCGCCACACCTGCGCGCCGCCGCCCGCCACGCTTCATGTGATTATTCTTCGCTGAGCCAGAGGATCGCGGTGACGCCGCGCGGGTAGTATCGGCTTCCCAGCGCGCGTCCCGAAACCATCTGATCGCTCCAGGCCCAGTAGCTGAGTTCGGGATCCAGAAGCCATTCGACATGCGCGGCGTCGGCGTTCGCCGTCACCATCGCGTGATCGATCCCAAGCACGGCCCGCGCGACGTGCTGCGCCAAATAGATCTTGCTCAGCCAGGAGTTATTGCTGGTCGAGGAAAGCTTCCAGCCTCCATCTGGGAACAAGCAAACGCCGGGTTTGAGGACGTTCTGGAAATGTGTCTTCAGAGCGCCGAGGAGATTTCCGAAGCGTCCTTCTGGATCGAGGGCGTCGCGGTCGCCATGGAAGTGGGGAAACACAAGTCCTTCGATGGCGGAGAGGATGCGGGCCGTGTTGCCTTCGCCGATCACTGCCGGGATGCAGCAGCCTTCCAGGGATTGCGCGATCGTGCGCGCGCAAAGATCGGCCTGCCGTCCCGATGTCCGCGCGAGGTCCGCGCGGCCCTGCGCCGCGAACAAGCGCTCCAGAGCGACATACGACGCCCATGTCTTGACGCCCATGTAGACGTTATTGCGCGCCTGCCCGAGCGACTTGTCCAGGCTGTCATAGGTCGTGATCTCGGCGCCGTGATCCGTGCGGCTGCTGTCGAGGCCCATCAGTCCATTGCGCTGCTCCGGATCCGGGTGATCGCGGTTCAGCAGGCTTTGCAGGCACTCTTCAAAGATGGAAAGACGGCGCGCAAGCCACGGCTGATCGTCGGTATATGCGACATAGGTCGTGGCGCAGCAGAGCCAGTTGACGAGCTGCTCGTGCGTCATATGCGAAAAGCAGCCGTCGAGCCCCGTCTTCTCGTAGCACGAGTGGCCGGGACGGGAGAAGACATTCGCCACCCCCATATCGTGCGTGAAGCTAAGTCCGCCGGGATACAGGGCCGTGTCGCCCGGGAAATGGACTTCGTCCCGGTAGCTGTAGGTCTCGATGAACTGATCCAGAACGTTGCGCACGGCCCAGGGATTCATCTTCAATTCGAAGAAGAGATGGTCGACGGTCAGATCGAACGTGTTGATCATTCGATACTCGCCCTCATTGACCACCCAGAGCGCCTCGCCGTCGCGATCCAGCATCTCGGTGCTGGCGCAGTACCCTCGAATGGCGTGCGCCAGCATAAAACGCTGATCTTCGGAAAGCCGGCTGTGGGCGAGGAGATCGTCCGACGCCTTCGACGCGGCCAGGATCTCCGGCGCGGCGCCAAGCGCATACGCGGCGACATCCTCAATCCGGTCAAACAGACGCGTGTAATAGTACGAGCAGTCGATGCCCGATGTGACGATCCCCCCGCGATAGAAACAGACAGCGAACTCGAATGTCCGCCGCTCGCCGGCGGGGACATCCATCAACAGCGCCCCCGCGACGCCCAGGCCGAAATCGAGATTCTCCGAGCGTTCTTCGAGAATGTCCGTGAGACGAAACCCCAGTCCGCACCGCACGTCCGCGTCTTGTGTGGCGATCGCGAGATGTCGTCCCTGGCCGACGCCGCGAACGCCGTCCGCTTTTCCGTCCCCCAGCACGCGCATGGCGGAGTAGGGATCGTCGCCCTGAAACCCGAAAAAGGCGCGTCGGGAGTGAGCGCCGCGCGTGTTGTCCACCGTCAGCTCGCACAGGACCGCCGGGACGAGCGCGCGCCGCAGGTCTTCCCGCTCCGCCAATTCCGGATCGGGGATCGACCGCACGGGGGAATGAATCCGAAACGTCAGATCGCCCGCGCTCCAGGTGTCCGTTCCCAGCTGAAACTCTCTGCGGATCCCGCCGCGCTCAAACGAACGCAGCTGCGCCGCGCTTGCGAGCGGCGCGTGCAGCCCCGCCTCATAACGCTCACTCTCGCTTCGGGCGGACACTTCCTCGTAAAACGGGAGCAGTTCATAGCGCAGCGGCTCTTCACTCTCCAGTCCAATGTAGATATTCTGGTTCGCCGGCCGGCCAAGCTCCAGCCCCAGACCGCCCGACGCGCCCGGAAAGCCCAGCGTGAAGCTGGCGAAAGCGCCGATAGGCGCATGATGCGTATTGAAAAAGATATTTTGCATGGTGGCTCTAAGTGCGTTTTTGTTAACGTTATATCGCTGTTATTATATCAGCCCCTTCGCCATTTGGCAACCACCAAATATCACGCGCGGAAGGCCGCAGTGTTCTCTTTGCCTCGGTAATAATTTTTGTTGACACAACGGCGAGACCGTTGTATAATGACCTTGATATACCGTTAACGGTATATCAGCCAGTCATCATTTCCCTTGACGAAGGCCGCCTGGGAGCGTCCTCGTGCTTCAAATGGAGGAACGAATATGTTTCGCAAACACAACACCAAAACGAATTCAGGATTTACTCTCATCGAGCTTCTCGTTGTTATTGCCATCATTGCAATATTGGCAGCGATCCTTTTCCCGGTTTTTGCGCAGGCTCGCGAAAAAGCGCGCGCCATTGCGTGCCTGTCGAATATGAAGCAGCTTGGTCTGGGCGTAATGCAATACACGCAGGACAACGACGAAGGCCTGCCCAGCGGCACGAACGGATACGGCGGCGGCTCGGGGTGGGCCGGCCAGCTTTATACATATGTGAAGAGCAAAGGCGTCTTCCACTGCCCGAATGACTCGACCGCTCCCGGGACGGCGGGCAGTCAACCCGGCGCTCCATCCTCCTATGGCCTTAACTCGAACTTTTCTTATGGCACGGCCTACTCTGGCTGCGCCGGGCCTCACGGATTCTGGACGCTTCCTAAGCTCAACGCGCCAGCGAAAACGGTGATGATTTTTGAGGTCCAGGGCAGTCAGAACTACGATGTCTCCACGGAGGTCGATCCCAGCAATCCTAACAATACGCTCAATGGCTGCGGCGGTTCGCCCGCAGGCAATGGGACCGGTCAGCCCGGTTACAGCCTCTCGGCGCTGTCGGGGTATGGTTCGCCGACCTTCGCCACCGGTTACACGAATGGGATCAACGCCTCCAGCGTCACGGGCGGGCTTGCGACTTACAACAATCAGCCGGCGGGTCGGCATCAGGGCGGCGCCAACTATATGTTCGCGGACGGTCATGCGAAGTACTTGCTGCCGAGCAAAGTCTCGGCTGGCGTGAACAACTTCAATGGAGAAAACGCGAAGCAGGATTACAGCGATAACCATAATCCCTTGGCGGCGGGCACGAGCGGCGCCTTCGCGGACGGTTCGCAGCCGGCGGCGACTTACAGCTTGATCTGACGCCGAGCAATGCCGAGAAATATAGGAGCGATGATGACACGAATTCGGGCAATATCATACGCTGCCGCGATCGTTGTGCTGGGCGTCCTTCCAATCGCGGGATGCGGCGGCCGGACGGCGACGGGCAGCGCGCCGGCGGCTGCTACTCCGCAAAGCGAAGCTCAGACGCAGGCGGCGAAGTGGGATGCGCAGGCGGCCAATTTGAGGGCGGCGCAGCAGGCCCAGCAAAATGGGGCGCCGCGCTGAAAGTTTGTGCATGATCGACATTTCCGTGAACCGATGATGGGATATCCCGTCATCGGTTCTTTTTGCACGTAACGCCTGTCTTTGGCCGTATAATAAAAGGATGAATACCGATCGAGTTTCCTTGCATGGCTAAAAAAGGACCGACGATCAAGGATGTCGCCGCCCATGCCGGGGTCAGCGTGATGGCGGTCTCACGCGTCTGTAATCCGAACGGCGCCGGACAGGTCTCGGAGGCGATGCGTCGCAAGGTGATGGAGGCGATCGAGACGCTGGGGTATCGCCCGGACACTCTGGCGCAATCGTTGCGCCGGCGCCGGTCCGACACGGTGGGCTTCTATAGTAATTATCATGGGGCGTTTGTTTCGGATGATGAATTTGGGCGCAGCATCTTCACCGGTCTTCAGGATGCTTCGACGGAGCTTGAGCAGGATCTGCTGATCTTCACGGTCCCTGAGACGCCGCAAGCGCCGAGCAAGATCGTGCATGAACTGAGCACGAGCAAAGTGGACGGCGTGATCTTCCTGCCGCGCGCCGGCGACGAGGAGCTGGCGAAACTGCTGATCGCCTCGCATCAAAATGTGATCGCGATTGGTGAAGCCATTTCCGGAATGACGTCGGTGACCGCGCAGGACATCGACGGCTCGCGTCGTCTTGCCGAGCACCTGCATTCGCGCGGGCACCGGCATGTGATGTATCGCCAATGCGGGTATGGCCTGGTGTCTGGAGAGCGTAGAGCGGCCTCGTTCCGGGCGGCGGCGGACGCGCTTGGCATGCAAGTTACGGGGACGCGGACGTCCAGCATCATGGACGATTTGGATGATGAGGAACGCGAGCGGATCCGAACCGCCCAGGACAGCAATCTGACGGCGATCGTGGGCTGGCGCGACATGTCGGCGGTGAAGGCGGTTGTTTATTGCCGGGAAATCGGCTTGCGAATTCCCACGGAGATGGCGGTCGCTGGGTTCGACGCCCTTACCCCGTTTCTCTGTCCGCCCGAAATTAATCTGACGACCATTGAAGTCGACTGGGCGCGGATCGCGAAGCGCGCGGTCGGCTATGTCGTCAACGGCGGCGATTTTTCCGGGCCTGGCGAGCCCGGGGATGTGGTCGTCCATCGAGACGGCGCAGTGGAAATCGCGATCGATTGTCCGCTCGTGATCGGCAATACGACGTGACCTGGGACGGCGCGAGGATAGGATCGAAATCGTGATGGGGAAAAAGGCGCCGACACTCAAGGATGTCGCCCAGAGGGCCGGCGTCAGCCGGATGGCGGTGTCGGCGGTGATCAACAACATGCAGTCCACGGTGCGCGTGGCGCCGGCGACGCGCGAGCGGATCTTCGAGGCGATGGCCGAGCTGCGTTATCAGCCGAATGTGACCGCGCGCTCACTGCGCCGGCAGCAGACCGACACGATCGGTTTCTATAACGGGCACGGCTACATCGATATGCGCGATCCGTTCGCCCCGAGCGTCTTCCAGGGGCTTCAGTCCGCCGCGTCCTCGTTTTCCAATCACTTGCTGCTGTATAATGGTTTTCACTTGAAGGAGCAGGACGCCGTACGCCATAAGCTGCTGAGCAGCAAGGCCGACGGGGTGGTGATCTGGCCCGCGCCGGGCGATGAGGCCCTGGTGGCGTCGCTCGCGGGAACCGATAAGCCGCTGATCCAGTTCGCCGAAGCTTATCCCGGCCTGCCGGCCGTCGTCACCGACGATTACCGAGGCGCGCACGCGCTGGCCGCGCATCTAGCCGAGCGCGGACGCACGAATATCCTGTTCCGTCGCGGCGTCGCGCCATTACGGTCCGAGGTCGATCGGTATCAAGCCTTTGCCGACGCCGCCGGGGAATTCGGTCTTTCCCTCACCACGACCATGCCGGCGGACCGGTTCGACCACCTGACCGACCAGGAAAAAGAGCTGATCCGGCGCGGCTCGCCCGCCGGCCCATTCTCCGCCGTCGCCTGCTGGCACGACGCTTCGGCGATGCAGGTGATGCGGCACTGCTTGCGCGAAGGTATCCAGGTTCCGGACGACATCGCCCTCGCCGGCATCGACGGCTTCGCCTGGCGCGAATTCCCCCCGGAGCGCCCGCTGACGACGGTCGTGATCGACTGGTCGCTCCTCGCCCACCAATGCGTCGAACTGCTGATCGAACGCGTCCACGGCCGCGAAATCCCCGATCGCACCATTGTTCCGGGACGCCTGCGGATTGGGGCGACGACTTAGAAGAAGGAGGGGCCCTCACCCCCCTCCACCCGCAAGCGGGTACCCGGCTCTCCCAAAATTGGGAGAGGGGGAGTCAGAGTTTTAGTGATAAGATCTTTTGGATCAAAGATCCAAAATCTTTCTCTTAACCCTCTCCTAAGATTGGGAGAGGGTGGCCCGAAGGGCCGGGTGAGGGCCGCCTCCCGATCCTACCCCTTCTCCCCAAACACATCGAAGCTGTAGAGCGAGTAGCCGAACTGGGTCGCGCGCTTCTTGCCCAGCATGCGGACCCATCGCGCCTTGACCGGAGCAAATGAGATGGTTTCTAAGTCCCCCTGGCCTTTCGTGGTGGAGTAGACGGTTTTCCAGTCCTGGCCGTCGTCGCTGACCTGGATGTCGTAGGCTGACGCGTAGGCGGCTTCCCAAACGATGTTGACGCGCGCGACGGTGGTCGGCGCGCCCAGGTCCACGGCGATCCATTGCGGATCGGACGGGGCGGAGGACCAGCGGGTGCCGGAATCTCCGTCCACCGCGTATTCGGGCGGGGTGTCTTCGCCCGACTGTATGGAGGAGGCCAGGACGGGTTTGCCGGTCGCGAGCGATGGCTTGACCATCGGCGGGGCGGGGATTCCCATGCCAGGGACGGACTGCGTCCAGTCCGAAGTGAGGCGCAGGTCGGTTTTGAGCGGCAGGTCGCGGGAGGAGGCGCCGACTTCGACCTCGTAATTGCCGCCATCGGCCTTCCACTGCTTGCCGGCGACATCGCAGTACGCCAGATCCCGCGGCGTGAGGGTGAACGTGGCGGTTTTGGTTTCTCCGGGCTGGAGGGCGATCTTAGCGAAGCCCTTGAGCTCGCGGACGGGCTTGTCGATCTTGGGGCTGGGATCGTGGACGTAAAGCTCGGCGATCTCGGATCCGGCGCGCTGTCCCGTGTTCGTAATATCGGCGGTGACGGTCACCTGACCGCTGGACGAGAGTTCGGGCGTGGCGATCTTGATATTCGAGTATTTGAACGTCGTGTAGGAGAGACCGTAGCCGAAGGGATAGATCGGCGCGACCTGTTTTTTGTCGAAATGCCGGTAGCCGACGTAAATCCCCTCGTCGTAATGCACCACGTTCTTGACGCCGGGGAAGTTGCCGAAGTCCGGGTAATCTTCACGGCGCGCGGCGATGGTGTCGGTCAGCTTGCCGGAGGGGTTGACGTCGCCAAACAGGATCGCCGCCAGCGCGTCGCCGCCTTCTTCGCCGGGCAGCCAGGCTTCGACAACTCCCGGGACTTTGGGCAGCCAGTCCGCCATCAGCACCGGAGCGCCGTTGTTGAGCACGACGATCGTATTTTTGTTCGCGGCGGCCACGGCGTGGACCAGTTCGGCCTGAACGCCATCGAGCGCCATCGACGACCGATCCGAGCCTTCGCCCTCATTCTGCGATCCGACAAAGACAATGGCGACATCGGATTTCTTCGCGGCCGCGATGGCGTCCGGGAACTGCGCGCCGCCGGGGAGGATCCAGTTCAGACGCAGCAGCGACCCGCCGGCGCCCTGATAGTAGTCCACGCGGATATCGTACTGACGGCCCGCGACAAGATCGATCTTGCCGATGACCGGGGCGCCGCCGCTGTCGATCCAGTGATCGATAATGGTCTTGCCGTCGATGACCAATCGACAGCCGTCGTCAGCCGCCAGGGCGAAGGTGTAAGATCCTGTCGCCGGCGCCGTCAGCTTCCCGGTCCATCGCACGCTGAACTTCGTCTCTCCGATCCCTTTGGGGCGCTGAGAGGAATCCCATTGGAATTGGAGCTGTGGATCGGTACGCGTCGCCACCGGCTTGCCTTTCAGCTCGGTATTGTCGAAATACTGGCCGCGCAGGCCGTGCTGCTTTGAATCCGTATCGGGGCTCAGCGCGCTTTCGGGAACCACGGCGCTGCCTGAGCCGAGATCGGAGGCCGAGGCGTAGTTGATTTTGACCCGGTCGCCGGCGCGGTTTACGATGCCCTGATATCCCGAGACGCTGAAGTAAGGCGTGACTGTGGGGCTGCCGCCTGACGCAAACTGCCAGTTCTTGGCGCGCGGGCCGATCACGGCGATGGATTGCAGCTTGGCGGCGTCCAGAGGCAGGATGCCCCCCTCGTTTTTGAGCAGGACCATGCCCTTCTCCGCCGCTTCTTTGGCGAGGCGCTGATGTTCGGGAGAATCGACCACGCCGGCGTCGGGCGTGCGAGTCCCGTCGAGCAGGCCGACGCGGATCACCGTGCGCAGGATGCGCTTCACGGAGTCGTCGATCGCTTCCTGGCGCACCGTTCCGGCGCGCAGCGCTTTGGCGAGTTTATCGTGAGTGACAAGGCCCGGCCCCGGCATCTCCAGATCGTTTCCGGCGTTGACGACTTCCCCGGTCGCGTGCACGGCGCCCCAGTCGGACATGACCAGACCGTCAAAACCCCATTCGTTTTTCAGAATTTCGGTCAGTAGATACCAATTGGCCGTCGCATGGTAGCCGTTGATCCGGTTATAACTGGACATGATCGTCCAGACATGGCCCTCGCGCACGGCGGCCTCAAATGCGGGCAGGTAGATCTCGCGCAGGGCGCGGTCGCCCACACGGACATCCACTTCGCCGCGGTCCACTTCTTCGTTGTTGCAGGCGAAGTGCTTGACGCAGGCTCCGGCCCCCGTGCTCTGCATTCCCAGGATATAGGGAACGACCATCTGCGACGCCAGATACGGGTCCTCGCTCATATACTCCGAGTTGCGGCCGCCCAGCGGCGACCGGTGGATATTGACCGCCGGCCCCAGCATGACCTCGACCCCCGGTCCTTTGTTCAGCGCCTCCATACCGATGGCCTGACCGACCCGGCCGATCAGATCCCGGTCCCACGACGACGCGACACAAACGCCGCAGGGGAACGCCGTCGCCGGCCCCGTCGTGTCGTCCGGGCCGCCGCGCACGCCCGAGCCGGCGTCGGCCATCGCCATTGCCGGGACGCCCAGGCGCAGGATCGGCTGCGTGGTAAAGCCCGTCCCCGTGAGAAAGGAGAGCTTCTCATCCTGAGTCATCTTGCCGAACAGATCGCTGACCCGCGCCTCCAGCGGCGCGGTCCGGTCTTGGTAGGGGGAGATCGCCTGCGCGTGGGTCAATGTGACCGGAGCCAGGAGAGCGGCGGCGGCCAGCGTGAATCGTAGGAAGGAGCGTGCGGGAGCAAAAGAAGTCATGTTTCAACGGAGCCTTTCGGAGATATTGGTTCTCTTCGCCATGATGCCGGCGTGCGATGGCGCCACGAATGTATATTATGGCGCCATCTTCGGCCAGATGAGCCATCCGTGGCGACACAGAGATAGGAATGAGATATAATAACAGCAATGACGGCAATTATCCCGCCGGTCATTGGAATGGTGGTCGCTGTTGAAATCGGTTCGCGAGGAGAACAATCGGGTCACGCTTAAGGATGTCGCCAAACGCGTCGGCGTGAGCTATAACGCCGTGTCGAAAGTCCTCAACCAGACGCGATCGAATACGGCCGTCTCGGAATCCACGCGCGCCCGCATTCTTGAAGTCGCGGCGGAGATGGGGTATCAGCCCAACATCCTGGCCCGCTCGCTGCTCAATCGCAGGACCAACATCACCGCCCTTTATTTCGATCTTCTGCTGCATACCGACGAGCCGTTCACGTCCTCGGTCATCGCCGGCGCGGAGCGCGGCTGCCAGGCGTACGGCCAGTCGCTGCTGCTTTACAGCCGGCGTCCCAACCAGACGGCTCAGGAAGTCCACCAGCAGCTCGTCAACGGTCTGGTCGACGGCATCGTCCTGGCGGCGTACAGCGACCCGGTGCTGCTCCAGCTCCTCGAAAACGCCCATGTCCCCGTGGCGGTGTACCCATATCCCACGCTGAGCTTCCCTTCGGTGGCGGCGGACGAAATGGCGGGCGCGCGCGCCGTGATGCAGCATTTGAAGGAGCGCGGCCATACCGACATCGTCTATCGCGCCTTTCCCTGGATCGAGGAGAGCCGCAGCGCCTGTTTTCGCGCCGCGTCGGAGGCTCTGGGCTTGCGCATGACAAAAGTCCTCGCCGCGGACGCTTCGGGCAACATCAGCCGCGAGGAGCGCGAGCTGTATCACCGGCCGCGCGCCGATCGTCCCACCGCCGTCGTGTGCTGGAACGACGAGTTCGCCTATCGTCTTCTCGACTACCTCGACGACGAGCGTATCCGTGTCCCCGACGACCTCGCCGTCGTCGGCTTTGACGGCTCCTACACCTTCCCGAAGCCCAAGCGGAAACTGAGCACGGTCTTCGTCCCCTGGAACGACATGGCCTACCACGCCGTTTCCATGGTCACCGAACACGAAGGCCGGCAGTCCATGGAAGAGCACCTGACGTTTCCCGTCGAATTGATCGTTGGGCATACGACATAAGCGGCCTTCGGTCGTCGGCTTCGTCGTGATCCATCCTGCCCGAGCGACCTATCCCCGCGCTTCGATTGAACTCGGATCGTTTGCGCGCCTTGGGCGAGGGGGATTGCTGCGGTTGTCGTCACCCAGGCGCGAGGGAGGCGAGTACGCATCATATTTCCTGAAATTTCCGATTGGGGCGCGGCGTGAGACGTGTCAGCGGCCGGAAGAAATTCTCTTCCGGCCGCCATATGTTCTCGACGCCAAGGAGATGCCGGCGCTAAGGCTTCGTCGGCTGTCCGCTGGACTGTATTTGCGCGATGATCGACGCCTTCTGCTGCTGCGGGATATTAGGATTGTCCTGAATCTGCTTGATTGCCTTGGCCTTGCCTTCCTCGGCGTTGCCGACGATAGGCGAAGGAGACGTGGGCGCTGGGGCAGATGATTGACACCCGCTTGTGATCATTGCAGCCAGGATCACAAGCATACCGCATAGAAGCGGAATCCGTTTTTGGAGCGTCATCGCCATTCCTTCTATTGCCATTTGTCACAAGCGCTCGGCCCTGAGTTAGGAATTCCGTTCTTTGCTTCCGGATACCACGAGGACACTCCGTAAGGTGAATTTTCCTGGGCGGGGCCAAAAATGTATTTGCACCATCCAGAAACGCCGGCAAAAGTTCCGAGCTTCATGGATTTCACATGTCCGTCACAGAAGACCATGTTGCATGTGCCGGTGTGTCGGAAACGCGGCATCTGGGACGCGAGAGGATAGATGGCCCATTTGCCTTGGTCGGTGTCTCCGCGCGTCGGAGCGCTGAGATCGAAATTATTGTCCCACCAAGCCCATGCAACTGAAGAAAAACGTACGTCTGAAAAGTCGCTCGCAGAGCCGTTGGCTCCCATATAACCCTTTTCAACAATAAGCACTTTGTCAGCGGGATTGACAATCTGCGCGAGCGACGCGGAAGGATACTGAACACCGATATTATTTCCCCAAGCGAAATGGCTCATATCACCGCCAATCGCTTCATTCATGCCATATTGACGGGATGCATTCTGGACCGGAAAGTCAGGACAGTTCCAAACGCCGCCGGTCAACTCGAAGTGTCCTGTATTTGCGCTGGCTACCTGACTGCCGTTCTTTACATAAGGATTCACAACCCACTGCCAGGTAACAGGGTCGTTTGAACTCGATCCTGAAACTTTAGCCCAGTCTCCCGCATCGGATTCACGCTGAATGAGCGGGTAAATCTCATCGTAGTCCTGGACGTATTGCAGCATCGCTAGTCCAAGTTGTTTTTCATTGGAAAGACAGGAAATCTGACGCGCCTTTTCCCGAGCTTTGGCGAAAACCGGGAACAGAATAGCGGCTAGTATCGCAATGATAGCGATAACTACGAGGAGCTCAATGAGCGTAAATCCACGAGACTGATTGATCTTCAGCATGATGCTATCCTTTCTGGACAACGACGAACGGTTAATGAGTACTGGAAAAATGCGTCACAGACGCTGGTTTACGTTGGTTCCTTTTAGACTTTTTGGCTTCAAAGCGCAGAAATCATTCAAAATCAATTCAACCTTGAGTTCGAGTATATAACATCGAGTTTAATTTGTCAAGCACCAATTTTTAGGACATTTTCTCTTTGCGTATTCCAATGTGCAAAATACCGGGAAAATGCCAATTTTGACTGTGTCACGCCGTGAGAATTCGCGCCGTCAAAAGGTTCAATGGGACCATCCCGAGAGATTTTTGGGAATATGGTCGATCGATCGCCAAAGGAACAGCCGCTCTCTTTTCAAAGAGAGCGGCTGTGTGGTTGATATTGTCCGGCGCGCGGGGGAGCGGCCGTCGGTGAAGGTTATTCGCTGCGGGCGCCGAGGCGGAATGCAAACGTGCGCCCGTGTGTGGTGAGAGGGCGCTCAGCGCCGCTGGCTTTGTCCAGGGCGCTGCGGATATGGCCGAGGGTGATGTGGACGCATGGCTCTTCCAGCAGGGAGAAGTGGGTGCCTGGCGTTTCAATGACATCGATGCACTCCGCCATTCCCTCCCAGCCCAGCAGCTCGTCACGTCCAGACCGCCGGTACTGGAGATGCGCTCGCAGCAGCAGGAACTCGCCGGCGTAGGGCGTGGGATGGTATTTTGCCCGCGCTCGCTGTTCCGCGCGCTTGACTTTCAGGAAGACCTCCGGAAGCTCACGGCTGATCGGATTCTCGTTCGTCCACTTCCAGAGCTGCCCACGGGCCTGGATGAGCTTGCCGACAAGCTTGTGGGTGCGCGAACGCAGATAGGGCAGGCGATCGCCGGGGCGGCACGCGGAGAGGTTCTCCCGGTGGAACAGGACGGCGTATCGAGCGGCGCGACCGACCCGGCGCACTTTTGAGCCGGTTTGGCTGCCGGCGTCTTTCAGTCCCGGAGCGAGCGTGTCAAACACAATCAGACTGGCGACTTTCTGTCCCGAGGCGCGCAGCTGCCGGGCCATCTCGAACGCGACCAGGCCCCCGAAGGACAAGCCGCAAAGATGGTACGGACCTTGCGGCTGCACGGCGCGCATATGCTTGATATAGTAGGCCGCGAGCTCCTCCACCGATTCGTGCGGCTCGTCCACTCCGTTCATTCCGATCGGCTCAAAGGTGTATACCGGCTGGTCGTCGCCGATCAGCGTCGCCATGGTGCGATAGTAAAAGGCGCTTCCGCCTCCCACCGGGGCGCAGAATAGCGGCGGCAGGCTTCCCGAGGCTCGCAAGGCGATCAGCGGCGACCACGTGTGCGTCCCTTCGTCCTGGCTGCGCAGCAGATCGGCCATCGCATGGATCGTCGGCGCCCGCAGCATCTCCGCGAGTGTAAGAGACGCCGAGAACGCTTTGTTGACTTCGCTCAGCAGACGTATCGCCAGCAGCGAATGCCCGCCCAGATCGAAGAAGCTTGTGTAGGGGCTGACGCGGGCCAAGCCTAATACGTCACGCCAGATTGCGGCGAGATCCTCTTCAATCGGGGAGCCCGGCTCCTGAATCTCGTCCGTCTCTTCCGATTCCGTCCAGTCGATGGCGGGCAGGGCGCGCTTATCCACCTTGCCGCCCGGCGTTTTGGGCAGTGTATCCAGGATTACGAGCTTGGCGGGAACCATGTAAGAGGGCAGGCGCTCCTGGAGGTATGTCCGCAGCGCCTCTCCCGTCAGATCGCCGCCGGGCGCCGGCGCGGCGTAAACCGCGATCCGATGCTCATCGCCATCGACAACCGGCGCCAGCGCGGCGGCGTCGGCGACGCCCGGGTGCAGGGCCAGCGCGTTTTCGATTTCGCCAAGCTCGATCCGGAAGCCGCGAATTTTGATCTGATTGTCGCGCCTCCCCATGAACTCGATCTCGCCATCCGCCCGGTAGCGTCCCAGATCGCCCGAACGGTAGAGGCGGTCGCCGGAAACAAAGGGGCTAGAGAGGAACCGCTCCTCGGTTCGGGCGGCGTCATTGAGGTACCCGCGCGCCACGCCCGCGCCGCCGATGTAGATCTCGCCGGTGACGCCGCGTGGAACCGGTTGCTCCCATTCATCCAGCACATAAACGCGGACATTGGGAAGGGGATGACCGATCGGGATCTCGCTCGACTCGTCCGCCGTAATATCGCACGCGGTCGCCACGACGGTTCCTTCGGTCGGCCCATAGGTGTTGATGATCTGCACGGTCTGGCCGTAATACTTGCGCCATGTGGCGAGGCGGTCGGCGCGCGCTTTTTCGCCGCCGATCACGATCAGCCGCAGCGACGGCGGGATCGCGTCGGCGTGGTTCGACGCGGCGCGGGCCAGCTCGTGCCAGAACGCGGTCGGCAGACTCAGGAATGTCAGGCGCCATTCTCCGGCCAGTTTCCAGAAATCCGCCAGCGTATCGAGCATCTCGCGGGTGCGCACCACCAGTGTCGCTCCGATCGTGAGACAGGGGAAGATCTCCTCAATGCTCGTATCGAAGCAGATCGACGCGAATTGCAGCACGCGGTCCGTGGATTTCAATCCGTAGGTCTGAGCGGCGGCGCGGACATAATGCGTCAGCGAGGCGTGCGTGACGGCGACCCCCTTGGGGCGGCCCGTGGAGCCGGACGTGAACATGACGTAAGCGAGATCGTTTGGAGATGTCGCGGACTCGGGATTCCGGTCGTCCTGCTGGTTCAGCGGATTCGCTTTGTGGTCCAGCGGGACGATGCAGCCTTCAAATCCCGCCAGCCTTCCGGTGAGTGACTGCTGCGTGACGACCAGCGTCGCCGCCGCCGTCGCCAGGATCGTCTGAATACGTTCCGAGGGGAACGCCGTGTCCAGCGGGACGTAGGCTCCTCCGGATTTCAAAATGCCGAGCAGGGCGACGATAAGATCTGGAGCGCGCTCCATAAGGACGCCTACAGGAGCGTTAGGACCAATTCCATAGCTCTGCAACAGGTGCGCCGTTTGATTCGCCCGCGCGTTCAGCTGGGCGTAGGTCAGGGCGCATCCTGGAAACTCGACGGCGACGGTGTCGGGAGTGCGCCGCGCCTGCGCTTCAAAGAGCTCCTGAAGGCTGGAGGCCGCCGGGTAGTCGGCCTGCGCGCCGCTCCACTCCTCCAGCAGCTGCCGGCGCTCGGCGCCGCCGATCAGCGGCAGATCGGCGATCGGGATATCCGGATTTTCCAGAATGCCCTTCATGAGGATGCCCATCCGATCCGCCATGGCGGCGACGGTCTCGGGCCGGAAAAGGGCCGTGTTGTATTCGAAGCCGACAAGAAGGCCGCTTTCGACCTCGCTGGACGAAATGGTGAGGTCAAATTTCGACACGCCGCGATCCACGGCGAACGGGGTGGAGATGATATTCGCCAGCGTGAACGGCGCCGTCGCGCCCCGTCCAAACCCAAAAAGCACCTGAAAGACGGGGTTGTAGCTGAAGTTGCGCTCCGGGTTCATCTCCCGGAAGAGCTTTACATACGGCGCGTTTTGATGTTCGAAGGCGCCGAGGGTGGTGCTTCGGACTTCCCGCAGCATCTCCCGGAAGGTCGACTGCCCGGAAAATCCGGTCCGCAGGGCCAGGGTGTTCATGAAATAGCCGAGCAGGTTCTGCGTCTCGGCGCGATCTCGCCCGGAGATCGGGGTGCCGACGACGATGTCGTCCTGTCCGGTATGGCGGTAAAGCAGTGTCTTGACGCACGCCAGAACCGTCATGAACAGCGTCGCCTTTTCCTCCAGGCCGATGGCCTTCAAACGCGTCAATTCGCCGTGCGTCAGTACGTGGCGGCGCACGATCGCCCCTTCAAACGTCTGGGTGGTCGGACGTGGATAATCGATGGGAAGCTCCAGCAGCGCGGGCGCGCCCGCCAGCTTCCGCTTCCAATAATCCATCTCTTTTTGCAGGGTCTCGCCTTGCAGCGCGTCGCGCTGCCACACGGCGTAGTCGGCGTACTGGATGGGCATTTCGGGAAGCTGCGCGGGCTCACCGCGATGGTGGGCGTCGTACAGAGCAGACAGCTCCCGGAAAAGCACATCGCGCGACCAGCCGTCGGAGGCGATATGATGGGTCACAAGAATGAGCACGTTTTCCAGTGGGCTCAGGCGCAACAGCGTCGCCTTCAGGAGCCGGTCCACGCGCAGGTCGAAGGGGCGGCTGACTCGCTCGTAGACGAGTTTCGCGACCTCGGCTTCCCGGTCCGTCTCCGGCAGCGACCGCAAGTCGATCGTTTCCAGCATCGGCGGAACGTCGGCGTCGATGACCTGCACCGGATGGCCGTCGACCTCCATATACCGCGTGCGCAGAATCTCATGGCGCCGGACAAGGTCGACCAGAGTCGCGGACAGGGCGTCAATGTCCAGCTCGCCTTCGAGACGCATTGCGCGCGGAACGTTATAGGCCGACCCAGGCGTCATCTGGTGCTGCAGCCATAACAGCTCCTGCGTATACGAAAGCGGCGTGGCGGACTCGAGCGCTCGTCTTGGGATGGCGGCGTTGTCCGTCAGTCGATTTTGCTGCTTGAGACGCAGTTCGAGCAGGGCCCGCTTTGCGGGAGATAAATCTTGAATTTTCATTGAATAAACGAGCGCCCGATCGTCGGACGCGACCATCACAAAACGCCAATAAATGATAGGAAACCGCACGCGAAATAATAAGAGGGAAAGTACGCCATTATACTATAAGTTAAAGCCCCATTGCATAGACTGTGCCAAGCTGACGCCCAAACGTGAAAAATTATTAAAAATTTCTTATTGTGATATTTGCCCTTATCCCGCTGCTGTTCAGCATTATGCTCGCTTGTTAAGTGTGGTTGATACATCGAAAAGAAAATCCGTTTTCGTCTACATGGCGCCTTGGCATAATTTATGCATTTTACAAGACTTACATTATGTTTGAACCGCGCCGTCCGTTTCGTTTTATGAAATATGGTAAATTTACCTGCGGAATATTTGTAATGGTTAATTATTAATACTGGAGATCATTTCGAATGCTGGATCAACGAGTGACGGGATTTGAGTTGTCGCTCCTGCAGGAGCGGCTGTATACGCTTTCCAAAGGACAATCTGTTTTTCAATGCCGGACCGCCGTGCTGATCGAAGGGACGCTGGATGTCGCTCGGCTGCGAAGCGCGATTGAGACCGCTATTTCGAGCTACGAGATACTTCGCACGAATTTCCGTCTTCTCCCTGGGCGTCGCCGTCTGCTGCAAGTGGTGCAGGCGAATCCGGCGGGCGCGCTGGAGATCATCGATATGCGTGCGTGGCGATCAGACAATGAAGCGCAACGAGTCCATCGCTATCTGGAGGACCTCGGCGCGGCTTCCATGGATTTGGACGGGGGCGCTCTGGCGCGCGTCCAACTGCTGACGCTTGGGGAGAACCGGAGCCTTCTGGTTCTGGCCGCAAGTTCGCTTTGCGCCGACTCATCAACGCTCACCATTGTGCTCAACGAGATTTTGCGCCGGTATGAGGGCGACGGAGCGGCTCCCGCCGAATCGCTGCAATACGCCGACTTCGCATCCTGGCAGCGCGATCTGATGGAATCCGATGAGGATGAGGCCAAGCAGGGGCGCGAATTCTGGAGCCGTCAGGAAATGTCCGCCCAGGCGCTGCGGACGCTGCCTTATGAGCGTCTCCAGCCGGACGCCGAGTTTGCCCCGCGGGCGATCTCCGCGCCTCTGGGCGACGACCTTGCGCGGGAACTGGCCGCGCGCTGGGAGGCGGACGCGGAGCCGGCCAAGGATTTCCTGCTGGCCTCCTGGGTCGCCCTTGTCTTCCGCCTGACACATCAGGAAGAAGGCGTGGTGGGACGCGTGGTGGACGGCCGCGCTTACGAAGAACTCCGATCGTCTCCGGGTCTGTTCTCGAAGGCGCTCCCGATCTCCTGGCGGATCGATGGGAACACGCCGTTCGAGGCGTTTGTCGATCAGATCGCCGCCGCGACGGCGGAGGCGGAGCCCTGGCAGGACTTCGCGCCGCTCGGCGATACGCCCGACGCTTCTCGCTTCTCGGACTTAAGCTTTACCTGGGAGCCGCGTTTCTCCCGGCGCTCCGTCGCGGGCGCCGAAGTCTCGCTCGTCGAGCAGTTCGCGGTTACGGATCATTTTGGCCTGAACCTCGTGTGCGGTTTGGCTGACGGTAAGGTGACGGCCGAGATCCGCTACGACGCCGGCCGGTTTGCGAGCGCGGACATCGTGCGGCTCGCCGAGCAGTTCGCTCTGCTGACGCGCGGCGCGGCGGCGTCCGCGAGCGCGCCCATTGGGGACCTCCCGATCCTGTCGGAACAGGAACTCCATCGGGTGACCAAGGAGTGGAACGCGACTGAAGCCCCGTATCCTCAGGACGCCTTCATCCATACGCTGTTTGAGCGGCAGGCGGAGCGCGTCCCGGAGGCGCCGGCGCTTGTCAGCGGCGGCGTCGCTCTGACCTTCGCGCAGCTGAACGCCCGCGCCAATCAGATCGCGCACACCCTGCGGGCGCAAGGCGTCGCGCCGAACGTTCCGGTCGCGCTGTGCGTGGAGCGTTCTGCGGACATGATCGTCGGATTGCTCGCGATCATGAAATCCGGCGGCTTCTACGCGCCGCTGGCCGCCGATCTTCCTCCCGCCCGCCTTCACGATCTGCTCGGCCAAACGCGCGCCGCGCTGGTCCTGACGCAAAGTCCGCTCAAGGATCGGTTCCAGGGCTGGGACGGACCGATTCTTTCCCTCGATACGGACGCCGGCCAGTGGGCGTCGGCTCCGGAAGGCAATCTCGCGCCGGTCAATACGGCGGACGATCTGGCGTACGTCATCTTTACCTCCGGATCGACCGGCGCGCCGAAAGGCGTGGGCAACCGCCACCGCGCGCTTGTCAACTACACGGCGTTCATCGCCGGCAAGCTGGGGCTGACGGACACCGGCGATTACGTCCAGCAGCACTTCGGCGTCGTCTCCACGCTGAACGCGGACCTTGGCAACACTTCCGTGCTGACATCGCTTGCGTATGGCGGCTGTCTCCATGTCATCGACTATGAGACGACCGTGGACGGGGAGCGCTTCGCGCAGTACGTTCAGGAGCATCCGATCGACGTGCTGAAGATCACGCCCTCGCACTTGCGCGCGCTGCTGGCGTCCTCCGAAAGCGCGATCCTGCCGCGCAACACTCTGTTTCTGGGCGGGGAAGCGCTCACCTGGGATCTGCTGGACCAAGTCCGGCGGCGCGGCTCCTGCAAGGTCTTCAACCACTACGGCCCGACGGAGACTACGATCGGTTCGCTGACGTATGACGCTTCCGGCTCGCATGGTCCGGACGACAGCGCGACGGCGCCGATCGGCCGCCCCATCGCCAATACCCGGATCTATATTCTGGACGAGCGGCGCAATCCCGTTCCTGTCGGCGCGCCGGGCGAGCTCTTTATCGGCGGCGCCGGACTGGCGCAGGGTTATCTGCATCAGCCGGAACAGACCGCCGAACGGTTCGTGCTGGACCCGTTTGTCGGCGACGGCGAGACACGCATGTACCGCACGGGAGACCGGGCGCGCTATCTTTCGGATGGCAATGTGGAGTTCCTGGGACGCATCGACGATCAGGTCAAAATCCGCGGCTTCCGCGTGGAGCCGGGGGAAGTCGAAAGTGTCCTGCGACGGCATCCCCAGGTCCGAAGCGCCGCCGTGGTGGTGACGGAGGATCAGCAGGGGGCAAGCCGCCTCGTGGGCTACTATGTCTCGGATTCCTCCATCGCCGCCGAACAAGTCCGCGAGCACCTGACGGACTACCTGCCCGATTACATGATCCCGGCGAGTTTGATCCCGATCGCCGAGCTGCCGCTGACTCCGAACGGGAAGCTCGACCGCAAAGCGCTGCTCGATCAGGAGACCGTCGCGCAGGCGGCGGCGTTTGTCGGGCCGCGCAATGCGACGGAGGAGAAGCTCACGGAGATCTGGGTCCAGATCCTGAAGCACGAGCCGATCGGCGTCCACGACGACTTCTTCGAGCTGGGCGGACACTCGCTGCTGATGACGCAGATCCTGGCGCGGATCCGCAGCGCTTTCCAGGTCCAACTGGCCCTGCACATGCTGTTCGACAAACCGACCATCGCGGGATTGGCCGGCGTCATCGACGGCGCGCAGTCGGCGGAGTCCGAGGACGACGAGATGCAGCGGCTTCTCGCGGAGCTGGAAGGCTTGACCGACGACGAGGTCAATCGCCTGCTGAGCGAAGAATCCAAATAAAATGAGCAGCCTCGGCGACCAAATCAGCCGGCTTTCTCCAGAGCGGCGCGCCCTTCTGGAGCAGAAGCTCGGGCGGCAGAGCGCGCCGCAGCCGATCCGGCGCCGGCGGCCGGACGATCCGCGAGTCGTCTCCTGCGCGCAGCAGCAGCTCTGGTTCCTGGATCAGCTCGCGCCGGGGTCCCCGGCCTATACCGTCCCGTACGCGCTGCCCGTGCGGGGAATCCTGGATCCGACCGTCCTGCAAAAGGCGCTCGACGCCATTGTCGGGCGGCACGAGATCCTGCGGACGATGTATCTGTCTTATCAGGGACGAGTGCTGCCCGCGGTCGCCAAAAACTGGTCGGTGGAGCTTCGTGAGGTGGATCTGCGCAGTTCGCCAATCGCCGACGACGAACGAAAGATTCAGGAGCTTCTGGAGGAAGACGGAGCGCGCCCGTTCGATCTGGCGCGCGATCTCAAGCTCCGGGCGGCGATTTATCGCCTGACGGACGACCAATCGATCTTCCTTCATGTGTCGCACCATATCGCCTGGGACCTGCACTCCCGCACGATCTTTTACCGAGAACTGGAGCAGTTATACGACGGCTTCCGGAGCGGGCGGGAAGTGACGCTGCCCGAGATGACGGCGCAGTACGCCGACTATGCGCTGTGGCAGCGCCAGCAGCTTCAGGGAGAGACGCTGGAGCGCCTGGAGACCTACTGGCGCGAACAGCTCGCCGGGGCGCCGGCGGCTCTGGATCTGCCGACGGACTTTCCACGGCCCGCCTTTCAGCATCTGCGCGGGACCCGGCTTCCGCTGCAATTGGGAGCGGATATTCTGGAGGCCGCGCGCGCGCTGGCCCGCGACAGCAAGGTCACGCTTTATATGACCTTTCTTGCGTCCTTCTATGTCTTTCTATACTGCTATTCCGGGCAGGACGATTTCAGCGTCGGCTCTCCGTTCGACGAGCGCAAGCTGGCTCAGATGGAGCCAATGATCGGGATGTTTATCAATACGCTTGTGCTGCGTGTCCGACTGGATCGCGGGATGACATTCCGAGACCTGCTTGGCCGCGTTCGCGATGTGGTCTTGGGGGCAATCGCGCACCAGGATCTGCCGTTTGACAAAATCGTCGACGCCGTGCAGCCGGCGCGCGATCTGAGCCGGATGGCGCTGTTCCAGTCGAACTTTCGGCTTCAGGGCGCCGCCGCGCCGCCGCTTCGCCTGTCCGGCGTGGAGATCGGCCCGAGCAGCGTGGTCGACAACGCGACGGCCAAATTCGACATTGCCCTGGAGCTGCCTTCCACGCCAAACGGGTGGGGGTATCTTGAGTACAGCACGACCCTCTTCCAGCCGTCAACCGCGCAGCGGATGGCGGACGGTTTCCAATTGCTGATTCGCGGTTTGTTAGAACAGCCTGAACTTTCCATCGACCGGCTGGACTCGGTCCGGATGATCGTATCCGGCGCCGGATCCTGCTGACTCTAAGGTGCGTTCAAATCGCACTAGAAACATGCAGCGCAATCGATGATTCCAACGATGTTAGATCGTTTCGGTTCGTCCTCCGTCGCCCTTCGCTCTCACTGCGAACGGCTTCAGAGCATTCTTCTCACGCACGCTTCCGTCGAAGAGTGCGCCGTGCTGCCGCGCCGGACGCCGGCGGGGGATCTTGAGGCGGCGGCGTACGTCGTGATGGCGGGACCGTTCCTTCCCGACCGCCTGGAGGCGCATTTGCGCGCCGGCGACGCGCCCGATCCGCCGCCCGCCGTCTATGTTCCTCTCGCGGCGATTCCCCGCACTCCGATGGGGACGGTGGACGAAGAAGCGCTGTGCGCCATTCCGGTGTTCGACGCCGCATTGATCGATGCGTGCGAGGCCGCGCTGCGCGCGGCGCCCGGCGTCCAGCAGGCGGCGGCCGTGATCGGGGAGCATGCGCCCCGCCGCCCGGCGCTGCATCTGGGGGACCTTGTTCCCGAGCCGCCCGCCAAGAAGGCGACGGCGCCGCCCGCCGCCCCGGCTTCCGATCGAACGCCGGAGGCGTCAATCGTGGCGGCGCGCCCATCCTTCAGCGAGGGGCCCGCGATTCTGCTGGCTGAGGATCAGCCGGTGACGCTGCCGGACGCGCTGCGGCGGGCGTCGGAGAAGTTCGGCGATTGTGGAATCGTGTACGTCCAGTCCGGCGGCGCCGAGATCGAGCAGACATACGCCGAGCTGCGCGGCGAGGCGGAGCGGATCCTGGGCGGCCTGCGGGCGCTGGGCCTTTCGCCAGGCGATAAAGTCCTATTCCAGCTGGAGCGCAATCAAGATTTCATCCCCGTCTTCTGGGGATGCGTGCTGGGCGGCTTTGTTCCCGTCCCAATCTCCATCGCTCCGACTTATGACGAGCCGAATGCGAATGTCGCGAAGCTTCATAACGCCTGGCTGATGCTGGACAAGCCCGTCATCGTGGCGGGCGACGAACTCGCTCCGCGCGTGCGCTCGCTGACGGATCTGCTGGGGATCGACGCGGAAGAGTTTCGGGTCGTCCCGATCGGCGAGCTGCGCGCGGGACCTTGGGATACCCAGTGGCGGGTCAGCCATCCCGACGATGTCGCGATCATGCTGCTGACCTCGGGGAGCACCGGGAAGCCGAAGGGCGTTATTCAGCGCCACTCCAGCCTTCTGATGCGATCCGCCGCGTCGGCGCAAAACAACGACTTCGACTCCCGGGACGTCTCGCTCAACTGGTTTCCGATGGACCATGTGGGCGGCATCGTCATGTTCCATGTCCATGACCTTTGTCTTGGGTGCCGGCAGGTGCATGTTCCCACGAACGATATCATCCGCGCGCCTCTGCAATGGCTCGATCTGACGCAAAAGCACCGCGCCACGATCACGTGGGCGCCTAACTTCGCCTACGGGCTCATCAACGCCCGCGCCGAGGAAGTGGCGAAGGGCGATTGGGATTTGACGTCCCTGCGGTTTATCCTCAACGCCGGCGAGGCCATCGTGGCGCGCACCGCGCGGCGATTTTTGGAGATCCTGCGGCCCCACGGCCTGCCCGCGACGGCGATGCGCCCGGCGTGGGGCATGTCGGAGACATCCTCCGCCGTCACGTTCTCCGAGATCTTTCGGCTGGAGACGACTTCGGACGACGATTCCTTCGTCGAGGTCGGCGCGCCGATTCCCGGCTTCGCGATGCAGATCGTCGATTCGCAAAACGAGGTTGCGCCGGAAGGGACGATCGGCCGGCTTTTGGTGCGCGGCCCCAGCGTCACGACGGCGTATTACCAAAACGACGAGGCGAACCGGGAGGCGTTTACCGGGGACGGCTGGTTCAATACGGGTGATCTGGGCGTGATGCGCGACGGGCGTCTGACCATCACGGGCCGTCAGAAGGACGTCATTATCATCAACGGCGTCAACTTCTACGGCCACGAGATCGAGGCCGTGGTCGAGGATGTTGACGGCGTTGAGGTCTCCTTCACGGCGGCGTGCGCGGTGCGTACGATGGGCAAGGACACCGACGAGATCTGTGTCTTCTTCCACGCCCCCCTGTTCGCCCGCGACCGGGAGGCGTCGGCGGAGCTGAACGAAGAGCGCGCCCATCTTTTGCGCGAGATTCGCGGCGCCGTTGTCCGAAGCGTGGGCGTCAATCCATCGTTTCTGGTTCCGGTTGAGAAATCCGCCGTCCCCAAGACGGAGATCGGCAAGATTCAGCGCGCGCAGATGCGAAAGCGATTTGAGGACGGGGAGTTCGACGAGATCCGCAAAGACGTGGATGTTCTGATGGGCGGTGGAGACACGATCCCTGATTGGTTCTTCCGAACGGCGTGGCGGCCAAAAGCGCTCGGCGCGGAGACGGCGGGCGAGAGTGTCGGCCTTGTTCCAGGCGTATCGGTCGTTTTTATCGGCGCCGATCCGCTGGGATCGCAGATCGCCGAACGTCTTGCCGGCTTCGGGCCGGTGGTGACGGTTCGACCCGGCGATGCGTTCGTCAAGGAGGACGCGCGATCTTACCAGCTGCGGCCGGAAGCGGCGTTCGACTACCGGGAGCTGATCGCCGCCGCTGGCGCCCTCGGCATGGTTCGCCGGGTCGTTCACTGCTGGACTTATGGAAACGCGGGTGACGGAGGCGGCGGCCTCTCGGCCGTGGAGACGGGGCTGGCGATCGGCGCCGAGAGTATTCTCGCGCTCACACAGGCGCTGACGCAGATGCAAGGCGCCGATGTCAATGTCCGAATCGAGGTTGTGTCGAGCGGCTCTCAGGATGTTTTGATGGACGATCCGATTGCGATCGATCGTATATCCGTCCTGGGGCTTATCAAAACGATCGCGCAGGAGACGCCGTATCTCGACATCAGCCATCTCGATCTCGAGATATCGTCTCATGTCGGCGCCGACCGACGGCGCGCATCCCAGGTGCTGGCGGAGCTCATGAGCCCGGTCCGGTCGCATCTCGACCGGGAAGCCGCTTACCGGGACGATCGCCGGTTCGTTTCTTACCTGGAGCGTGCGCCGGTCGCCGCCGAATCCGCGGGAGATCCGGTCTTCACTCCCGGCGGGCTTGTCGTCCTGACGGGCGGTCTGGGAGGGGTGGGGGCGGAGGTGGCGGCGCGGCTGCTGTCTTCGTTCCAGTCACGACTGCTGCTGACCGGACGCCGCGCGCTGCCGGACGCCGCGCAAGGAGACGCGGCTTTTGAGGATGAGAGCGCCGGGGCGGAGCGTCTTCGGACGTATCGCCGCCTGGAATCGCTGGCGCGCGAGACCGGCGGCGAGGTGCGTTACGCCGCCGTGGATATCGCCGACGCCGAATCGCTGAGTGGGGCCGTCGCGCGCTTCCGCGCCGAATGGGGACAGCCGCTCGAAGCCGTTCTGCATCTCGCCGGCGCTTACCACGATCGTCTTCTTGGCGATGAAACGCGGGCGAGCTTTCACGAAGTCCTGCGGCCCAAAGTTCAGGGGACCTGGGCGCTCCATCACGTGGTGACGGCGAATCCCGGATGCGCCTTTGTTGGATTTTCGTCGGCGGCCGCGTGCTTCGGCGGAGCGATGGTCGGCGCATACGCCACGGCGAACCGCTTCCTGGAGAGCTTTTCGCGCTATCAGCGGCGCGGAGGCGTGAAGAGTTACAGCATCGCGTGGTCCACCTGGGATGAGGTGGGCATGAGCCGGGGCTACGGGGGCAAGGATCCGCTTCGGGCGCGGGGATTTATGGATATGCCCGCGAGCCAGGGCGTGGACTCCCTGCTGGCCGCGCTTTACCGGCAGCCGTCCAGCATGGTGATCGGCCTGGACGGCGACAACGCCTTTCTGCGCCGGCACATCGCCCCCGAAGGGATCGACGATTGCCGGACCGTGCAGGCGACGGCGTACTGCACGCTCCGCGAGGGCGCTTCTCCGTCGGACCTTCCGGCCGCTCTTGACGTGGCGGATCGTTATGGACTCCCCGTGCGCTGCCCCGTGCGCCGCCTTTTGGATGCGCCTCTGACGGAAACGGGGGAGATTGACCGGGAGGCGCTTTCGGATCGGATGCGGCGCGGGGCGGGCGGGGCGCGCCGTGTCGCGGCGCGGACCGATACCGAGCAGCGCATGCTCCCGATCTGGCGCGAGGCGCTGGGGGCGTCCGCGATCGGCGTCTTCGATAACTTCTTCGAGCTTGGGGGGCACTCGCTGCTCGCCACTCAGGTTATCTCGCGCCTGCGCGACGAATTCGGCGTGGAGGTTCCGCTGCGGCTTTTGTTCGAGGCGCCCACCGTCGCCGCGCTTTCCGAATGGCTGGACCGGTCGATCGCCGCGCCGGACCCAGGAGCGGCGTCGATCGCGCGCGTCCCTCGGGATCGCGATCTGCCGCTTTCGTTCACCCAGCAGCGTCTGTGGTTCATCGATCAGATGGATCCGGGCAATCCAGTTTACAATGTCCCCATCGCGTTTCGCCTCATGGGAGATTTGGATGTCGCGGCCCTGTCGCGAGCCGTCAATGAGATCGTCCGCCGGCATGAAGCGCTGCGGACCGTCTTTCCGGTGGCCGAAGGCATTCCCTCGCAGAGCATCCTGCCGGAGCTTTCGGTCGAGATACCGATTGTCGATTTGAGCGGCCTGTCGCTGGGGGCGCGCGAGTCGGAAGCCATGCGCCGAATGACCGCATCGGCGCGCCGGCCGTTTGATCTGGCGAACGGTCCGCTTCTGCGCGCGGCGCTTTTCGATCTGGGCGGCGATGAGCGGATGCTGCTTGTCAACACGCACCACATCGTGTTCGACGGCTGGTCCATCGCCGTCTTCAACCGGGAGCTGTCGGCGCTTTACAACGCATACGCCGGCGGATTGTCGGAGGCGGGCCTGCCGCCGCTGCCGATCCAGTACGCCGACTACACCGTCTGGCTCCGGCGCAGTCTGCAAGGCGACGCGCTGGAGCGGCAGATGGATTACTGGAGAACGCGCCTTGCCGGCGCGGCGCCCACTCTGGATCTGCCGGCGGACCGGGCTCGCCCGGCGGCGCAGAGTTATCGCGGCGCGAAGCTGTTCTTCTCCCTTCCGCCGGCGCTGGCGGATGCCGCGCGGGATCTCAGCCAGCAGCAAGGGGCGACGCTGTTTATGACTCTGTTCGCGGCGTTCCAGACGGTGCTTCTTCTTCTGAGCGGCCAGGAAGATCTCTGCGTTGGCTCACCTATCGCCGGGCGAACCTATACGGAGCTGGAGCCACTGATCGGCTTCCTCGCCAACACGCTGGTCCTGCGCGGGGATCTGTCCGGAAATCCGACCTTTGTCGATCTGATCGGTCGCGCCCGCGAAACGGCGCTTGGCGCTTACGCGAATCAGGAGACGCCGCTGGACAAGCTGGTGGAGATCGTGCGCCCGCCGCGCGATCCCAGCCGCAATCCCCTGGTGCAGACGAATTTCCGGCTTCAGACGATCGCGCCTGAGCCGCTGGACCTCCAGGGGCTGGACATCGCCCGAATCGAGATCGATCCAGGCGTTGCGCGCTTCGATGTGGCGATGGAGCTTTGGAGCTATCCAGGAAGCTTTGGCGGATATCTCGAATACAACACCGATCTCTTTGAAAAAGAGCGGATGGAGCGGATGGTTTCGCTCTTTGAACGGACCCTCACGACGCTCATTGGGTCGCCCGGTCAGCCGATCGAGACTCTGTTTCCGGATCTGGTTCGCGGCGTGGTGGATCGGAAAGTAAGTCCCGCAAAACGGCTGACACAGATCAGGAGCGCCCGATGATTACCGAAGAAGCTCCCGCGATAACTTCGCCCCGATCCGTTCCGGCGCCGGCCCGGCTGGCTCCTTACGTGATCCTATTGATCGCCGCGTATTTGACATTCGGCTTTTCGGTGGATGACGCCTTTATCACCTATCGATACGCCTCCAATCTGGCGGCGGGACACGGCCCTGTGTTCAATATCGGCCAGCGCGTCGAAGGGTTTTCCAGCCCGCTCCATCTTCTGCTTTCGGCGATGTTATTGACGGTTGCGCCGAGCGTCGATATTCTATTTAAGGGCAAGCTGCTAAGCTTAATCTTTGGAGTTGCGGTAATTGCGATCCTGGGGCGAGTCGCGCCGCGTTTCGGCTTGAGCGAGCGCGGCGCGGTGGCGGCGCAGTGTTTGGTCGCCGCGAACATTAATTTCGCGATGGCCGCCGTCAATGGCCTCGAAACGACGCTTTACGCCCTGCTGGTCGTCATTGCGGCCACGCGGTTTGTCGCCGAGTGCGAAGGGGAAGAGACCGGCTGGCGGGCTTGCCGCTCCGCCGCGCTCTTATTTCTGGCGCTGCTCGCTCGTCCGGACGCGCTGCTGCTGTTCGCGGCGCTGCTCATCGTTCGTGTCATGTCTGTTCGGGAGCGCCCGCAGGGGATCGCGGGCGCCGCGCGCTGGGCCGCGGTATTTATCGCTCCGACGCTGCTGCTGACCGCCGCGCGCGTTGCTTACTATGGGAGCCCGCTGCCGAACACCTATTATGCGAAGAACGTCGCCATCAGCTACGGAATCAAAAACGGGATTCCCTATCTCCTGCACGGATTGACGCCATTTTATCGCCGCGCGAACGATGCGAACGTCATCAAATCCGTCCTTTCGGGACACGGCGGTCTGGGGGCTGCGCTGTTTGCGATCAGTATCCCGATCTTTTGGGGACTGGCGGCGCTTGGGTTCTGGCGGACAAAAAAGAATGTGGGAAGCCAGGTTTGCGCGGCGGTGATCGGGGCGCTGGCGGTATTCGTACTGCGCAGCGGCGGCGATTGGATGAGCGGCTGGCGGTTCATGATCGCGGCGCTGCCGTTTTTCGCCTTTCTGCAAGTCCATGGCCTCCGCGCTGTCGCCGATTGGGCGAACCGTCCATCAGCCGATGGGGAGACCGCCGATGCTGGAATCCCTCGCCGATTGGCTCCGGGAGCCCTCGCCGCCTATGCGATCGTGGGCGCGCTCTGGGGAGCGTGCCTTCTTCGCGCCCCGCACTTGAGCTGGGCGCACGCCGGGTTCTCCACGCGCGGAGAAGCGCTGCTGTTCAGCGACGACGAACAGAACGGGCCGTTTCTGGTGGCGGTCGGCAATTATATCCGGGATCATCTCCAGGGCTGCAAGCGCATCGCCTATTCGGAGATGGGATATGCGACTTATATCAATTTGGATCGTGAATTTCTCGACGAGCGTGGATTGGCGGATCGTACTCTGGCGCGTGGTCCTAAAGAATTTAAGACACGGATCGGGTTCCGAGACCCGAATTGGCGCCGGCCAACGAGCGTTGTTTATCGGTGGCTGGAGAAAAAGCGCCCGGACGCGATTATCGTGACGGGCGGGTACTCGGATAACGTTCGCCTCAACGAGCCTGTTGTCGGCGATTATCGCCCGATTCCCCCTGTGGGGATCGCCCGAGGCTCGAACTCAGGCGACCATGTGGCGCGAATTTATTTATCGCCGGCCGCCTACGCCGCCTGGAGCGCCTCCGCGCCTCCGGCTGCGAGCGCGCCGGTCATTGGGAACGGGGAGAGATGAATCGCAGGAGCAGAAACGAGCGCGGGATGGTGATAACCGATTCTCCGGACGACGCCGGAGCCATTTCCTCTTCGACCGCCCCCTCGGCGGTTAAGCCTGAAGCGCCGCATCGCATGATGCAGCTCGACTTTTTACGCGGGATCGCCATTTTACTGGTAATTTGCTTTCACGGGGTCGTTCCAGCTCGCTCCGCCGGCGTGCTGGCCCCGATCACAATGCACTTGAATCGGATGGGCTGGAGCGGCGTGGACCTGTTCTTTGTGCTGAGCGGCTTTCTGGTGGGCGGTTTGCTGTTCAAAGAGTGTCTTTCGACGGGCCGGCTGGACGTACGGCGATTTTTCGTCCGTCGTATCTTTAAGATCTGGCCGTCCTACTATCTTTTCCTGATTTATCTCGCCGTGCGCATGCACTTCACAAGCGATGAGGAGCGGGCGGGGACATCGCGATCTCTCATTCCGAATTTACTGCACTATCAGAATTACATCGTTCCGTTCCGAGGCCACACCTGGAGCCTCGCCGTGGAAGAGCATTTCTATCTGATACTGCCGCTTTTATTGGTGTTTCTGACGAGCCGCGCGAAAGACGCCGAAAAGAGCCTGCGCGTCTTTCCCTGGATTGTCGGCGCGGTCGCGGTGATTTGCCTGGGGCTGCGCTATCTGACGAGCTTTCATACGCCGTGGGCGCAGGTAACGCATTATTTTCCGACGCATCTGCGCATCGACAGCCTGTTTTTCGGGGCGGCGCTCGCCTACGTCTATCATGCTCGTCCTGAGATTCTGGCGCGTGTGATGCGTTACCGGACGCTGCTGTTTTTCGTGGGACTTGCCCTGGTGTTTCCCGCCGCGTTATTTCCGATACGCACCAAGATCATGTCCGTCGGCGGATTCACGGCGCTCTTTCTGGGGTACGGATGTATCCTGCTTGCCGTGATTCATACGGCGATTGGCGAGGGGCCGGCGGGGCGTTTTTTGGGAAGCCGTCTGGCGCGCGGCGTGGCGTTTATCGGGGTCTACAGTTATCCGATCTATCTCTGGCATATCGACGCCATGACGCTGCCGCTGAAGTCGCTCGCGCGCCATGGTTTTTTGGGCGGCTTGCCGGGTTCATTGCGATGGCTCGTCTTTATGACGGTTTATATCGCCGGCGCCACCCTGGTGGGCGTCATCATGGGACGGCTCGTCGAAAAGCCGGCTCTCAAACTGCGGGATCGGCTGTTTCCCTCGCGGATCGATCCTTTGGTCAGCGCCGGGGATTCTCGGGGGCCGCATTTGGCGCCTCATGAAGTTCCCGCAGCGTAATGTCGGGATTGGCGATCACAAGCGCCAGGAGCTCCTGGTAATCGCTTGCGATCCGCTGGGCTGTGGCGGGTTCGAAGAGGTCCGTGCTGTATTCGATATACCCGCTCAATCCGCGCTCGTCGGTCGTCATCTCGCAGGCAAGATCGAACTTCGCGGCGCCATTGTCCACATCCATGGGTTCCGCGGTCAGGCCGGCGAATCCCGTGAGAGCGGCTTGCAGGTTTCGAAAGCGAAAGTTGACCTGGAAGAGCGCCATACGCTGACTATCGCGGTTTGGCTGCAGCGCGCGGACCAGCGTCTCAAACGGCAGCTCCTGGTGCGTGGAGGCGTCGATGACTGTTTTTCGGACATGCCCTAAAAGCCGCCGGAACGACAGCGTTTCTTCTTGCTCCACGCGCAGGATCAGCGTGTTATTGAGAAAGCCGACCAGCGACTCGGATTCGAGCGTCAGGCGGTTCGCGAAAGGAGAGCCGACAACCACATCCTTTTGCCCGGAGTATCGCGCCAGCAGCACGCAGAATGCGGCGAGCAGGAACATAAAGCTGGTGATGTTTTCCTGGGCGCCGAGTTCGCTGAGCGCTTCGATTGAGATTTGAGAAGCCGTGAAATAGTGTTTGGCGCCCTGATGTGTCGGCCGCGCCGGGCGAGGGTGATCGAAGGGGAGGGCGAGTTGGGAAGGGATCCCCTCCAGGCGTTCTGTCCAGTATTTGAGCAGGGAAGCTTTGTGCTCGCCTTGAAGGCGTTCCTGCTGCCACAGCGCGAAGTCCGCAAATTGACACGTGAGAGGCGGCAAGGAGTGTGGCGCGCCTGTCACGATCGAATGATAGATCGCCGCGAGTTCTTCGAGCAGAATATTGAACGACCAGCCGTCGGCGACGATATGGTGCGTCACCAGCAGCAGGACGAAATCCTGGCTGTCGATCTGAATCAATTTTGCGCGCAGAAGCGGCCCATGCGCGAGATCGAAGCGCGCGCGAGCTTTGAGAGCCGTGACTTTGCGCAGCGCCGCTTCGCGCGCGCCCGCCGGTAGGCGCTGTAGATCGATATGCTCGAGAGCGGCGGGGCTGAGGGGAGCGATGACAGCCTCCAGATTTCCGGCCTCGTCCGCCGGGAAAACTGTCCGCAGGGCCTCATGGCGGCGCATGATTTCGTGGATGCTTTGATCCAGCGCATCGATATCGAGTGCGCCACGCAGGCGCAGGGCGCGATGCATATTATAGGCGGCGGAGTGTGGGTAAAGCTGATCCAGGAACCACAGTCCTTGCTGCGATGAGGAAAGAGGCGTGGCGGAGCCGGGACTGCGCGGCGTAATGGGCGGGAGAACGGAAGACAACGATTGGTGGTTCGTTTCCATGCGAGCGGCGAGGCCGGCGACTGTCGGCGTCTCCAGAAAATCGAACAGGGAAAGGCGAACGCCGGTAGCGTTTTGGATGCGTGTCAGAGCCAGAGTCGCAAAGAGCGAGTTGCCTCCCAGAGCGCTGAAGGTGTCCTCTGCGCCGATTTCCTCGATGCGAAGCACCTCGCGCCAGATATCGCGGATAAAGGCTTCGGTTTCGGTCCGCGGAGCGATGCGCTCCTGTGGCGAGGGGGCGGCTTCTTCCGTGAAAAGCATCCCGAGCTGAGCGGCCATGGTCCGGCGCTGGAGCTTGCCGTTCGCGCCAGTCGGGAGAGCGTCCACAATCAATATCTGAGACGGCGTTTTGTAATCGGCGACGCGAGCGGCGGCGAATCGACGGATCTCTGAAGACGTGGCCTCCGTTCCGGCGCGCAGCACGACGGCGGCGGCAAGGTCCTCACCAAGCCGCGCGCTGGGGATCGGGAACGCAACGGCTTGCGAGACGGCCGGATGGCGCAATAACACTTCATCAATTTCATGCGGAGAAATCTTTTCTCCGCCGCGATTGATGATCTCTTTGAGTCGGCCGGTGAGAAAAAGGAAGCCGTCCTGATCGATGTAGCCTTGATCGCCGGTCCGAAACCAGCCATCGCGAAATACGGCTTTGTTCGCCGCCGGATCGTCAAGGTAGCCCTGCGTGACGTTCGCGCCGCGCGCCACGACTTCGCCAACCGTGAACGCTGCGGCCATGGCTCCCGCGTCGTCCACGATCGCGATTCTGGGGCCGGCCGCGCGCCCAACCGATCCCGCGCGCCGCTGGCTCTCGGGAAGGCGGTTGCTTGCGATCTGGGGGGATGTTTCCGTCATCCCGTAGGCTTCGATGTGCGGCGCGCCGAAGGTCTGCTCGATCCGCGCCAGCATTTGCTGCGGCATGGCGGACGACGCCGATCGAATAAAACGAAGCGTGCGGGGAATAGCCCCAGTTGGCAGCCGATCTGCTTGATCCAGAATCATCTGATGGACCGTCGGCGCCGCGCTGTACCAAGTCGGCCGATACTGGCTCATGAGATCGAAGAATTGGGTTGGATCGAACTGTGGCGCGCAGACCACGCTTCCACCGGCCGCCAGTGAGGCGAATATGGTGCTCAGCCCATGGATGTAATACACCGGCATGACATTCAAGCAGCGGTCGCTTGGGGTAAGTCCGAGCGCCTCTCCGATGTCGTTCGCGGATTGCCGGAGGTTTCGGTGGGTCAAAGGAACGAGTTTTGGCCGTCCTGTCGTACCGGAAGTGTGGAGAATCAGCGCAATGTCGTCCGGCTGCGCGAGGCCGGCGCGGGCGGGCGGGCCGATGGAGAAATCGCTTTTGCTCCGTTCAAATACACCGCCGATCTCGCCGGCGGAAGGGAGGATATTCAGCAAGGGAAGGTTCAGGGCGCGCGCCGCGTCGATCGCCTCGCTTTCCAGGGCGGCGTCAGTTAAGAGCGCTTTGACCTTCATCAAGCGAAACAGCGCTTCATATTCCTGGGCGCGCAGGCTGCTGCTCAGCGGCGCGCAGACGGCGGCCGAAGAAACGGTAAGAAACGCATAGGCCATGTCCACATTGCTGGACAGGACAATGGCGATGCGGTCATCGCGGCCAAGCCCTAAAGCATTCAAACACCGAACGGAGTTGTCGATGCGGCTGAGTAAACGGCCGTATGTCAGTGTTTGGAAACCCGGCGCCATCAGGGCGGGCGCGTCCAGCCGGTCGTGCGCATGGTCGGCGATTAGCCCAGGTATACTCATATCTTTAATTATACCGCATAGCAGGCAAGCTGCTTCTGTTCGCCGCGCGGAGTCATTTCGTCCGTTAATAATTGCTATTACCCGTATCTGAGAGGAGTTTCATCATGACCAGTATCACCGGAGGCCCAATGGCCCGTAAAATGGGAGCGATCCAGCGTAAGGAAGTTTCTCTCGCCGATGTCCCGCGCGTCGATTCCCACCCGTTGACCGAGGGAAGCAAATTTATCCAGATGTATGAACCCGCATCGGACGATGTGGATCTTGTCGGCTGGGTGCGGCACAATCGCGAGCAGCTGGAGGCGGATCTGCTCGTTCATGGCGCGCTGCTTTTGCGCGGTTTCCATGCGCCGACGGTTGCGGATTTCGAGCAGGCGACGCAGGCGTTTTACGGCGAGCTTTACGGCGGCTACGGCGATTTGCCGCGCGCCGGCGCGAGCGAAAATATCTACAAGTCGACTCCGTATCCGGCGGATAAGGCCATCCTGTATCACAACGAAAGCTCGCATCTGGACTCGTGGCCGATGAAGATCGGCTTCTTCTGCGTTCAGAAGGCGCCGGTCGGCGGCGCGACGCCGCTGATGGACTGCCGGGAAGTCTGCAATCGGATCGATCCGGAGATCTTCGCGCAGTTCGCCGAAAAGGGCCTGACGTATGTCCGCACATTTGTGGAGGGCGTGGATGTCAGCTGGCGTCATTTCTTCCAAACCGACGACAAAGCCGAAGTCGAGGCGCGCTGCCGTGAGGCGGGCGTGGAGTTCGAGTGGACGGATAACGACGGCCTGCGCACCAAGCAAAACGGCCCGGCGGTGGTCCGCCATCCAAAGACCGGAGAGACCATCTTCTTCAACCAGGTCCAGCTGCATCACCCGTACTGTCTCGATCCCGAAACGCGGGAATCGCTGATGTCGCTGTTCGGCGAGGAGTACCTGCCGCGCAATGTCTACTTCGGCGATGGATCGAAGATCGAGGACAGCGTCATGGCGCATCTGGGCGAAGTCTTCGAGCAGATCGCCGTCCGCGCCGATTGGAATGAGGGAGACATCGCCCTTCTGGATAACATGATGACGGCGCACGCTCGCGACCCGTACAGCGGGCCGCGCAAGATCGTGGTCGCCATGGGACAGATGTTCTCCAAAGAAAATCTGAAATAGGCAGGCCCAGTCCGCGTTCTGATCTGCCCGCGGAAGACGAAAAGCAGCCAGATGGCGACCGGACTCCCGGTCGCCATCTGGCTGCTTTTTTTCTGTTCGTGGATTATTGCAATTTTTGTATGAAACAGCTCCGGAGCATGGTAAAATATTGTGGCGAATCGTCCGATATCCAATCGCCGCTTTGCACGCTTTGAGAAAAGACACAGTCTCCCGCCATGATTTTACAGGCGCTTATGAAGCTCTCATCCAGAACGAAACGCATCATTTCGGACAACGTGGCGACTTGCAGTCTCCTGATTGTCCTGACGCTCATCATCCTCATCGGCGTTCTTTCGTCGCTCTCCACGGAGCGCTTTCTGCAAAATGACCGTCAGGTGGCGCATACCTACCAGGTGATGGATCACGTGCGGGCTGTCATCTCCGATCTCAAGGACGCCGAAACGGGGCAGCGCGGCTACCTGCTCACCGGCGATCCCGCTTACTTGCAGCCGTATTTGACGGGCAAAAGCGCCGTCGATCGCGACATCAAGACGCTGCGTGTGCTGACGCTGGATAATCTGTCCCAGCAGCGTCGTTTGGACACGCTTCAGACGCTGTCGGCGAAGAAGCTGGCGGAGCTGGACCAAACCATCACGCTGCGAAAACAGATTGGATCCGCGGCGGCCCTGCGCGTGGTAAAGTCGGGTCGGGGCAAGAGTGTGATGGACCAGGCGCGCGCCGTCGTGGAGCAGATGCGCCGCGAAGAGGAGAAGCTGCTGGTGCGCCGGACGGCGGAGGCGGAGCGCGCGGGCGTCGTCGCCCGGATCGCCGGAAGCCTGGGCGCCGTATTTTCCGCGCTGCTAATTGTACTGGCGATCCGCTTTGTTGGCCAGTATCTCCGGGAGCGAACACGCGTGGAAGCCGAGAATTTACGGCTGGTGGAGGCGGCGCGCGACGCCGCTATGCAGCAGCGCGTGTTCTTGAAGGACGTGCTCGCCTCCGTCACCGAAGGGCGACTGGCTTTATGCGACACGGAAGCGGAGCTTCCGGCGGCGTTGGCCGTGTATGGGGAAACGATCTCCCTCGCCAATAGCCACAACCTGCGCTTTCTGCGTCACGCCGCCGCCAATGCGGCGCGCGCATGCGGCTTTTCGGAGGACCGGATCCAGGACCTCGTCACCAGCGTCAGTGAGGCGGGGATGAATGCGGTTACGCACGGCGGCGGGGGGCAGGCGGTGGTGCGGACGGACGGCCACAGCCGCGTCCAGGTGTGGGTGACCGATCAGGGCAAGGGAATTGCGATGAGCAGCCTGCCGCAATCCACGCTGGAGCGTGGCTACAGCTCGGCGGGCAGCCTGGGACATGGATTCTGGCTCATGCTCAAGATGTGCGACAAGATCTCGCTGCTGACGGGATCGCAGGGCACATCGGTAGTTTTGGATCAGGCCAAGACGGCGCAGGGCGCCGCCTGGCTGCGCGGCGATGAACTCCATGCCACGGCGACCTTCAAAACGATTGCCGGCAATGGGGGAACATCCGCGTCGGATGTCAAGAACCTTTCGTTTCGAACGCGGACGTATTGATGAGGTCTCGTCGTTTCGAACGCGGGCTTATTGATGATGGCCCGCGACTACAGGGATTTAGCGTGGCGTAATCACTGCTGTCAGTAAACAAACGTCGTCGCGCGCCACGCCGCCTCTCGAAGCGGCGTCCACTCCGTCCATCAGGCGCACGGCGGCTGCCTCGGCTGCCCCTTGCTGGTTCTCATCGGAACTCAAAGGCAGTTCGAGGAGCGCCTTCGCCCCCTCAATCCCCAGCATGTTGTGGCGGCTCGCCCCGCACTCCGTCACTCCATCGGTAAAGATCGCCAGCATGTCGCCGGGGGCAAGCGTCACCATATGTTCGGCGAAGCGCGGCGTGTCGTCCATGCCGAGTACGGATCCCGTTGGCGCAAGCTCCTCGACCGTTCCCGTTTTCTCCCGCCGAACGAGCGCCGGTTCCTGGCCGCAGTTGACATAGGTCAGCACCCTGGTCTTTGCATCGTAGCACCCGACAAAGAGCGTGGCGAATCCCGACAGCAGGCCGTTTGCCGCCACCACATGGTTGAGGTCGTTGACGGCCGCCGCCAGGGTCGGTTGAGAGTAGAGGAAGGCGCGCAGCATATTCCGGACGGTCGCCACTTGCGCCGCGGCCGCCAGTCCTTTTCCGCTGACGTCGCCCACGACCAGCGCGGTGCAGTCCTCTCCCACGGCAAACACATCGTAGAAGTCCCCGCCGACGCCCGCTTCGCGCAGCGCCGCCTGGTAGCGGCTCGCAAGCAGCAGGCCGGGCGCGCTCTCCGGCAGGCGCGGCTGGAGCGCCTTTTGAAGCTGCTGCGAAATATTGCGCTCGCGCTGCGCCGCGCGTGCCATCTTCATCGCGCCGCGCACCTGGACGGCGACGGCTTCCACCATCATCACTTCCTCAATGGTCCAGTCTCTGGCTTCCGTCGCCATCATCACCGTCAGCGCGGCGCGCGGGCGGCTTTGATCGAAGAACGGCACGGCGATATACGAGCGCTGCCCGGTCTGCACAAACAAGTCCACCAAGGTCTGCGGGAGAGGGGACGCCAGGACATCCCGCATCACCACGGTGCGCCCCTCGGGGTAGATCTCCGAGCTGGAGATCTCGCGCTCCGCCAGATTCCATTCGCCTTCCAGAGAGGCGATTCCGTCCGCGCGCCAATCCTTTTCAATAACCGCCGTATTCTGATCCTCGTCGTAAAGCACGTAGAAGCATCGATCGACGGCGAGGCGCTCCCCCAGTCTTTTGAGGGCGGCGGAGTGGGGCGCCAAGTCGTCATCGCTCCACAGGACGGCGTGCCCGACTTCGTTGACCAGCGCTTCGCGGTCCGCGCGGGCGCGCGCCTCCTCGGCGGACTCGCGCGCCCGCTGCTCCGCCTTTCGCTGGGAGCTGCTGATCGCCGATACGCTTAGTCCGACGATGAGGAAAATCACCAGTGTTGTTTGATCGATCTGGTCCGGGACCGCCAGTGTATTTTGTGGGGAGATAAAGAGATAACTGCCCAGCAGCGCCGAGACGATCAAAGCCATCAAGGCGCCGCCCCATCCGCCCACCCAGGCGCTGAACACCACGGCGGGAAGGAACATAATGAACGGCGCGCGCCGGCCCAGGATCGGCGTCAGTGAGTGGCGTATGCACGCGGCGAGGAGAATGCTGCCGGCGACGAACAGGTACGAACGGACGATCGCGGCCGTTTTGGATTGAAACCAAGTACGTTTGACGGACAAGAAACACGCTCCTGCCTGGCCGCTCGGACGGAGGCGGCTTTGACGGGCTGGCGCCTGCTGTAGAAAGAGTTTATGTCACCAGAACGATAGGATTATTATAGCACGCTTCACCATCTGAGGCGGGAGGGCGATCGCAAGCCCGCAATAAGCTTGTTTTTTGAGAGAATATTGAGGCGAATAAGAGACATCAGGGAATGAGGGAAATCGCTGGTGAAGACAATTCGATCATAAAATGCGCTTGAGTGAGACTGCACACCACGGAATTTTTTTGTTTTTTTGGGTATGGCGCGGTATGTTTGTCTGGTTGACAATCCGGCTCTTTCGTGATATACTTTATTCACGTTCGAAATATTGAGCGCCGGCGAGAGACTTCCAGTCTCCCGCTTTTTTTATTGCCCCCCCGTCCTCTTGCTGATCCACCCCTGTAAAACCTCACAAAGGCGAGATTGCGTTATGGGACGCCGCCGATGGCGGGTCCGGCTTCTCCAGCGCATAATCCATGACTTCCTCCCAGCTCAGGACGGCTCCTTCGCGCCAGAGGGAAGCGAATGTTTCTTCGCCGAGAGCGATGCGGGCGCTGGCGACCATACGGTCGTGTTCTTCGCGGTCGCGAGGCGGCATTTCGGTGAATGCGGGAGCTTTCGCCGAATCGATGGCTCCCCAGAGGCGAACGGCCTTTGCGGGATACGCCTGCGCCTGCGCCACGGCGGCCATGCCCCGCAGACTTGATACCGCATTGTCCGGGGCTGGAAGGTCCCGGAAGATCTTCAGGCTGTCCGCGTAGCGCGCCCACGCCGTGACGGCGTCGCCTTGTAAGCGCGATACGTCGCCCAGGCCGCAAAGCGCGGCGGCGGCGTCCAGACGGAATCCGCTTTGACGATACAGTTCTTCGCTTTCTTCGTATAACGCCTGCGCCGCGCCGTAGTCGCCGCTGGAAACTTCCATCTCCGCGATGCGCGCCAGCGTGCTTGCGATCGCGGGCTTGTCTCCCAGCTCTCGCCGAATCTCCAGGCTTTCCGCAAACAGGGCGCGTGCGAGTTCATCCTCGTCGCGGGCGCGCGCCGTGAGCCCGAGGGCGCTGAGCGACGAGCTGATGGCGCGTTTGTATCCCAGACTTCTGCGGATCTCCAGGGCTTCGTCGTGGAGCGACCACGCCGCATCGTAATGGCCCTGCGCGTAGTTCAGATTGCCGAGGTCTTCAAGAAGGGCGGCCAGCCCCATCGAGTCCCGCAGCTCGCGGCGGATGCCCAGGCACTCCTCGAAATACGAGCGCGCGAGCGCATAGTCGCCCTGACGCTGGGCGGCGTGTCCCAGGGGGATGAGCGCGGTGGCGATCCCGACTTTGTCGTCCAGCGCGCGGGAGATCGCGAGGGCTTCGTGATAACTTGCCTGCGCGGCGTCCGCCTCGCCCTGGTAATGCGCGACGTTCGCCAGGTTGAACAGGATCTTCGCGACCCCCTGCTGGTCGCCGAGCGCGCGGTAAATCCCCAGGGCTTCTTCATAGATTCCGCGCGCCAGCGTGTGCTCTCCCTGGCTGTACGCCAGGTTGCCCGCTCCCCAAAGCCCCTTCGCGCGCGCCGATGGGAAGATGTGCGATGCCGGACGCGCCAGTGCGCGCTCCAGGTTGCGCCGGCCTTCCCGATAGTAGCCGCGCACATACCAGAATCGCCACAGCGCGCCGGACAGCCGCAGGTCCGTCTCCGTCGCCTGTGGATCGTCCGCGATCCGGGCCAGCGCCGCGCGCAGATTGTCGTGCTCGGATTCGACGCGGCGCAGCCACTGGCCCTGCTCCGCGCCGCGCAGCTCCGGCTCCGCCGCTTCCGCGAGGGCCAGGAACCAGTCCGTGTGGCGGTCCTTAATCGCCTCCGTCTCTCCCAACGCGTCCCGCTTGCCGGCCGCGTACTGCCGCACCATCTCCAGCAGCCGATAGCGTCCGCCCGCGTCTTCCGGCTGGTCCGTAAACGCGACAAGGGACTTCTCCACCAGCGAGATCAGCAGATCCTGGATCTGTTCCGAGGCGATCCCATGTCCAGAGCAGACGGCCTCCGCCGCTTCCAATGTCCATCCTCCCGCGAAGACCGACACGCGCGCGAGCAGCAGGCGGTCCTGGTCGCCGAGCAGCCCGTACGACCAGTCGAGGGTCGAGCGCAACGTCTGCTGGCGTGAAAGCGCGGTGCGGCTGCCGCCCGTCAGAAGCCCGCGATGGTCGTGCAGACGCGCTTCGATCTGCTCGATCGTCATCGCGTTGACGCGGGAGGCGGCCAGCTCAATGGCGAGCGGGATGCCCTCAAGCAGCGAGCTCACGCGCGCCATGGTCATGGCGTTGGTCCCGGTCAGCGAGAAGCTTTGCTGCGCGGCCTGCGCCCGCTCGACGAATAAGCGCACGCTCTCGTATCCCATGAGCACGCGCACCAGGGCGCTTCGTCCTTGTGGAAGATGATCGGGGTCTGGAGTGGCCAGCGACGGCACTGTCCAGGCGGCCTCGCCGGTCAGTCCGAGCGACTCGCGGCTCGTGGCGAGGATCCGCACATTGGCGCACTCGCGCAGCAGATGCGCGGCGACCTGCACGCACGCCGCCAGCACATGCTCGCAGTTATCCAGCACGAGCAGCAGACGCTTGCGGCGCAGGTGGTCCGTCAGGCTCTCCAGCATGGTGCGGTTCTGCTCCTCTTGCAGGTCGAGGACCGCCGCGATCCGCGCGCACACGAGCTTTCCGTCGGAGATCGATTCCAGCGACGCCAGCCACACGCCGTCGGGATACTCGGGCAGGACGTCGCGGGCCACTTCAATCGCCAGGCGAGTCTTGCCGATGCCGCCCAGTCCCGTCAGCGTCACCAGCCGCGCGCGGCGCAGCTTGGCGGCGACATCGGCGCGCTCGTCCTCACGCCCGATCAGCTCGGTGAGCGCGTGCGGGAGGGCGCCGTTGATGAGGCGCGGGGGCGGCGCGGCCTTCGGCTCCAGCGGCGAAATGGCGCGCTGCCGGACTTCCCTGCGCAGTTTGGCGTAGAGCGCGCTGGTTTTCTCGTCGGGAAGCGCTTTGGGGTCGCTTCGCAGCAGATCGACGAATTTGCGATAGACCTGGAGGGCGGCGTTGCTGTCGCCGGCCTGCGCAAGCGCCTCCATGAGACCGCGCTGCGCCGTATCCCACATCGGATCGATCTCGATCGCCCGCCGATAAAGATTGGCGGCGCCTTCGTAGTCGCCGGCCGTCAGGGCGTGCTCCGCCAGCGTTTGCAGCGCGTGCAGGCAGCCGCGCTCTCGAAGGGCGCGCTCCTGATAGACCCACTCCTCGGCGCAGCCTTCCAGAAGCGCTCCCTGATAGAGATGGACGGCTTGCTCCAGCGCGGGAAGCCTGCGGCCGGCGATCGCGGCGTCGAAAATGACGACATCCGCCTGCGCGCCTTCGAGATCCAGCAGGAGCGTCTGCCGGCTGGGGGACTGCACGCGCGCGCCCTGCGCGCCGAGCGCCTGGCGGAGCTCGCTCAGCACCGGACGCAGGCTCGTGGACGCCTGGCTCTGGTCCATATCCGGCCACAGAGTCCCGGCGAGCCACTCGCGTTCGACGGCGCGTCCGTGACGGAGGGTGAGCAGGGCGAGCAGCCAGAGCGCCTTCCGAGAGCGCAGGCGCGGCAGCGGCGTCCCCTCGACAAAGACGCGCATGGGGCCGAAGCAATGAATGATAAGCGGAAAAGCGGCGTTGTCAGATGCAGTCATGTGTTTCCGGGCGACTTTCTCTCAATAGAGCGTGTTGGCGGGACACAGTCCTCATCTCGAAATGTTCGAGCCTTTCTGAAAGAATTCTAATCTTTCCGAAAGAGTTCCGGGGCGCGAAACGATTTTCCTCCTGAACTTCGCTCCCGCAGGCGAAGCGAGGAAGCTCATAGGAATAACCTATGAAAATTATACCTTCCATGTCTGCCGGTTCCGGACTGCCTGCCGGCCGCCGGGCGCCGCCTGTAATATTTTGCGTTTGGGAAGGGCGTTCCGGCCTTCGGAACGCTTTTTGATTGGAACGGTAACGTTACGATAACATCGCGCCTTCATAATCGTGATAGAAAATAGACGAGGGAAAGGAGGCCTCCGTTGTCCGGAACCGAACTCGCCGGTTTCGCGATCAGGAAAGGGCGCAGCGCATGAGGGCGAACAATGCTGTCAAAAACGTCGTGCTGGTGCATGGCCCCTTCGCCGATGGATCGATCTGGAGAAAGGTCATCTCTCGGCTTCAGGAAGGCGGGTATTACGTCACCGCCGTCCAGCTGCCGCTGACTTCTCTGAAAGAAGATGTGGCGATCACCCGTCACATCGTCAGCATGCAGCATGGCTCCGTCATTTTGGTCGGCCACTCTTATGGAGGGGCCGTCATTACCGAGGCTGGCGACGAGGCGAATGTCGCCGGTCTGGTTTATATCGCCGCCTTTGCGCCGGACGAGGGGGAAACGCTGGGAGATCTCATCCATCGATACGCGACGGCGCCGGGGTTCGGTCACCTGCGCACCGACGATCACGGGTTCACCTGGATCGTGACGGAGGCCTTTCCCCAGTACTTCGCGGGCGACATCCCGGACGCGGAGGCGCGGGTGCTGGCGGCCGTGCAGCATCCCTGGAAGGTCCCCGGCAATCGGATCGTGCAGCCGTCATGGCGCTCCAAGCCCTCCTGGTTCCAAATCTCGGAAGACGATCTGATGATTAACCCCGACCTGCAAAGGTTTTTGTCGCAGCGCATGGGCGCGAAAACAACCTCGCTCGTATCCAGCCACGCCGCCATGGTCTCCCATCCGGAGGAGACGGCGCAATGCATTATCGAAGCCGCCCAATCGGCTCAGACCAAGAAAAGCACAAGGAGAACACCATGAACCGAATGACCAAAATCACCATCGGCCTGACAGCCGTCACCGCCGCGTTCGCGTCCGCGCACACCGTCCAGGCCGCCGCCCCGGTCCCGGCGGAAAAGCCCGTGATCGTGCTCGTCCACGGCGCCTTCGCCGACGGCTCCAGCTGGTCGAAGGTCATCCCGATCTTACAGAAAGACGGCTATACCGTGATCGCCGTCCAGAACCCATTGACGTCGGTGGCCGACGATGTCGCGACGACCAAGCGTGTGATCGACGCCCAGAAGGGCCCCGTGGTCGCCGTCGGCCATTCCTACGGCGGCGTGGTGATCACGGGGGCGGCGGACGGCGCCGCGAACGTCAAGGCGCTGGTGTACCTGGCCGCGTACGCGCCGGACGCCGGCGAGCCGCTAGGCGTCCTGAACGACAAGTTCGGCCCATCGCAGCTCGCTACGGCGCTCGCGCCCGACGCCGCCGGCTTCCTTTATGTCGACCGGGCGAAGTTCCACGAGGTGTTCTGCAAGGACGTTCCGGACACGGAGGCGAGCATCATGTGGGCGACGCAAAAACCGCTGGCCGCCGCCACGTTCCAGCAGTCCGTCACGGGCGCGGCCTGGAAGACGATCCCTTCGTGGTACCTGGTGTCCTCGGACGATCACGCCATCAACCCCGATCTGGAGCGGTTTATGGCCCAGCGGATCGGCGCGAAGACCTCCGAGATCAAGGCGAGCCATGTGGCGTTTATCTCCCACCCCAAGGAGATCGCCAAGCTGATCGAAGAGGCGGCGACGTCACCTCTGAAATAGTCCGCCACTCCAGGGCGATGACAGCAGCCTGACCATCATACAAAGGAAAATTATCATGACCGCAGTGAAAGTTCTGATCGCGTTTTATTCTCGTAACGGCTCGACCGAGGCGCTCGCGCAGGCCATTGCCGAGGGCGCCCAGGCGGAAGGAGCCGAAGTGCGGCTACGCCGCGTTCGTGATTTCGTCGCTGAGGAAGTGATTCAGAGTGTGCCGGGATGGGCGGCCAACCGCGACCGCATGCACGCTCAGTACGAAGCGCCGACCGGGGGAGACGCCGAATGGGCCGACGCAATCGTCTTTGGATCCCCGACCCGGTTCGGCAATGTCAGCTCCGAACTGAAATCGTTTGTAGACAGCCTGGGCGGTCTGTGGTTCCAGGGCAAGCTGAACGGCAAAGTCGGCTCGGCCTTTTGCTCGACATCGACCCGGCACGGCGGCAATGAAAGTACGAATATCACGATGTTCAACTTCATGGCCCACCTCGGACTGATCGTTGTTCCGCTCGGCTACGCCGACCCCGCCATGTTCCGCGGCGCCGGAACGCCGTACGGAGCGAGCAGCGTGTCCGGCCAGGACAACACTCCGCCGTCGGAAGACGATCTGGAAGTCGCCCGTTACCAGGGACGCCGCACGGCGAAGGTGGCGCGGCTGCTGAGCGCCGCGGAATAGACCGGAGAACGAGGAACGATCCTCGCGATCCGTTCCACGCCTTCCGCGCCCGCGAACGATCCGGCGTCTCCCAGAGAGGGTTCCGATGAGAATCGTAAGATCTCAAGTCAGCAAGCGAAAACACTCGACCCCTCGCCAATCGCACTGGGAGAGCCGGACATCCGCCGGCGCGGGAAGGAGGCCCCGCGCTGTTCGCACACAGGAGATTCCGTTGAAGACCCCTGACGACCGAGACCGCCGGATCGCGGACTGTTTGCAGCGCGTGCTTTTGCGGACATCGCTTCAGGAACTGACGCCCAATCTCACCCTGGAAGCGTATTACGAGGCCGTGATGGAAGAAGCGGCGGTCGGCGGCGACAGCTTCGACGCATTTCCCCTTGACGGCGGACGCGTCGCGCTGATGGTCGGCGACGCATCCGGCAAGGGGCTGGGGGCGGCGGAGCGGATTGCCGAGGTCCGCTTCGCGCTCCGCGCGTTTCTGCGCGAGCATGTGGATCCCTGCCGGGCGCTCGCTTGTCTCAACGACTTTGTCTGCGACGCCCATCGTCTGGGAAAGCGCGAGGACAGCGCGTTTGTCACGCTGACTCTGGTGGCGCTGAACAGTCTTTCGGGGGAGATGATCTGTCTATGCGCCGGCGGCGAACCGCCGCTGATCCTGCGCGCCGGCGGCGCGGTCGAAATGGCGCAAGTCCAGGGAATGGCGCTGGGTTTCCTGCGCGACCAGGAGTACTCCTACGCGCGCCTGCGCCTGGATCCGGGCGACATGGTCCTGCTGGTGACGGACGGGCTGACGGAAGCGCGCGCTCCGCAAGCCGGCCTCCGCCCTCGCGCTCGGACGTTTTTAGGCGTCGAAGGAATCGCGCGTCTGGCCCGCCAGGCGCAGGACCCCAGGGCGCCGCTGGAGACGATCGGCCAATCGATCTTCGACGGCGCGCGCGCCTTCGCCGGTGGCGCGTTTCACGATGACGCCTGCCTGCTTTTGGCGCGGCGGGAAAATTAGGAACTCTGGGTTAGGGGCATACCCTGCATCTTTTTTATCAATCACCGCACGCGCGGCTGGGTATCTTTCGCCATCGGCGTCTCGGTTTTTCTCGGCCGGCGTGCGCGCATGGTCGTAAAAAGCCCCAGCGTCGTGACGATCAGATAGATAAAGCTGCCGCCGACATGCGCGAACAGCAGTCCCATATAGAAGAGGGACGCGTGGCGCAGGCTGAGCACGCCGATGAGGGCGCCGAATTCGGTGCTGGATTCAATGGCGATTGTCCAGAGCATCGCCGATCGCCGGGAGTATCCAGCTCCTAATAGGAGCAGCGCCAGGGCCAATCCTTCCGGCAGCTTGTGCACCGACACCGCGACCAGCAGCGCGAGGTCTGGATGCGCGCTGATCCGGTCTCCGACGACGACGGCGGCGCCGTCCATCATGCTGTGAATCCCCAGCGCGATCATCAGCAGGACGACGTTTTGGCCCAGGCGCTCGGTCGTCTGCTGATCGAAGCTGGAGATGGAGCACGACGGGCAGATATGATAAACGTATTTGCTGACCGCCCAGAACAGCGCGTAGCCGCTCGCCCCGGCGATGAGAAACTGCGGCCAGTTGAGAAGCGATTTGGCGTCGGGCAATACATCGAACAGCGTGACTCCGAGCAGCGCGGCCATCGCCGTGTAGACCAGCGCCTTCATGTGATGCGGGGCGACTTTGCCCAAGGAAACGCCCAGCGCGCCGCCGGCGAAGGCCATCAGCGTCGCAATGGTTGTCCGTAGTAAAATGAGTGTCATGCGTTCCTAGCGACTCGGTTCGAGAGACGCCCTCCGCTCCGCAATTTCGCGGCGCCGGTCAACAAGTGTGTATAATACCACACTCCACGGGCTATAATAGTGCATCATCGCACAAACCGGCTCGAACCGGTCCGAAAGTCAAAGACCATGACCTATTTCGCTTCCCGCTTTTTGCCGGCGCTGGGCTGCGCCCTCCTGGCGTCGCTCGCCAATGTTTCGCCGAGCCGCTCCGAAGCAAAGACGTCGCCGCAGACGCCTGCGATGGAGACGAATCTTACGCCCAACGAGGCCGGGCAAATCCCTATTTTGGAGTACCACGAACTCGTGCCGCGGCTCAAGGTTACGGGGTATCAATACCCATCCTCGCTGTTTCGGCGCGACATGGAGTGGCTTTATGACCACAACTACCGGCCGGTGAACCTGCTGGACTATGTGGCCGGCAAGATCGACTGCCCCGCCGGAATGTCGCCGGTGATCCTGACGTTCGACGATTCGTTGGGCGGCCAGTTCCGATATCTTCCCGATGGAACGATCGATCCTAACAGCGCGGTCGGGATTTTGGAAGATCTCCATCGCCGTCACGACGACTGGCCGCTGCGCGGCACGTTCTTCGTACTGACGGAGGGACATGGGAATTTGCCGCCGCCCTTCTACCAGAAGTCGACGGCGAAGAAGAAGATGAAGTATCTCGTGGCGGAGGGGTTCGAGATCGGAAACCATACCGTCAGCCACCAGCTCGGGATTCGCCACTGGACGGATGAGCATGTGCAGGCGGAGATTGGCGGGGCCGTGATCGATATCCAAAAGTACCTGCCCGGGTACAACGTTCAGGAACTCGCGCTGCCGTTTGGGGTCTATCCCAAGAACGATCACCTGGTTGTCAGCGGCGAGACTCGCGGCATGCCGTACCATAACGCGTGCGCGCTGCTGGCCGGCTACCGCCCCGCGCCGTCGCCGATGAGCAAATCGTTCGACCCTTACCATCTGGAGCGGATCATTCCCGGCGACCGCCAATTCGAAGTGCGGTACTGGCTGAGCTGGCTCCAGCAGAATCCCGCCAAGCGCTTCATCAGCGACGGCGACCCTACGACTTACACGCTTCCCGAAGCCTCGCGGCCGCGAATCAATCTCACGCGCTTACAGGCGATGGGATTCATCGCCCACTTCTCTCCAGGGCCAAAGGCCGTCCCCGCCGCGCACAAGCAGTCACACAAGCGTCAGCACAAAAAGTAGGGACGGCGAACGCGCAAAAAGCGGGTGCGCCTGATGGACACACCCGCTTTTTGTTTCTGCCGTTTCGTCGTCATAGCCCTAGGTTCCGACCCGCATCCCCGGTTTCGGGAGAGCTCATCACGCCCATCGCAGCGCTTCGGATTCCCACGGAACGGGGCGGGAGCCGAAACCCAGGGCTATGACGACGAAACGGCGTATCGGCGCGCTACGGCGCCAATTCTTTTTCCAATTGCTCGAGCGTTTTGCCTTTCGTCTCCGGAAGGCTGCGTACGATGAAGGCGAAGCCCATCGCGCAGATGACGCTGTAGAGCCAGAAGGTGCCTGACGGTCCCAGCTTCGCGTTCAGCAGCGGAAACGTGAAGGTGAGAATGAAGCTCGCGATCCAGAGCGCCCCGACCGCGACGGAGACGGCGGCGCCGCGAATCCGGTTCGGGAAGATCTCGGAGATCACGACCCAGGTGACCGGCGCCAGCGAGGCGCTGTAGCAGGCGATGGCGGCGAGCACCAGGATCAGCAGCGGCGCGCCCTGCACCCCGGCGTGGTAGCAGAAGCCCATGACGCCGTAGATCACCGCCAGCGCGGCGGACCCAAACAGCATCAGCGGGCGGCGACCCCGATCGATCAGCCCCATGGAGACGAAGGTAAAGATCAGGTTCACGGAGCCGGTCCACGCGATGTTCTTCAGCACCGAGGAGATATCGTATCCGGCGGCCTTGAAGATATCCTCGGCGTAATTGAAGATGACGTTGATGCCGCACCACTGCTGGAACACGGCGAGCGTGACGCCGATCATAAAGACGCGCGCCATGCGCGGGTGCAGCAGATCCCGGAACGTGGCCTTTTCCTGATCCTGCGCGCTCAAGGCCGCTTGATCGCTTTCGATCTCATCGGCGTAGGCGGGACCGCCGATACGGCTCAGCGTTTCGCGGGCCGGGCCAAGGATTCCCTTCGTCATCTGCCAGCGCGGGCTTTCCGGCACGAAGAACATGCAGACGAAGAACAGCACCGACGGGACGGCGGTCAGCGCGAACATCCAGCGCCACCCCTGCTGTCCATACCAGGAGGTGCGGATAAACTCATCCGTCGCTCCCGCCGGCAGGTTGCGCACGACATAGAAGTCGATAAACTGCGCGAGCAAAATCCCCACCACCACCGTCAGCTGATTGACGGCGACGAGCCGTCCGCGCACATTCGCCGGCGCCACCTCGGAGATATAAAGCGGCGAGAGGCTGGAGGCCAGGCCGATGGCGACGCCGCCGAGAATCCGCCACGTGACGAACGTCTCGAAACTGTTCGCCAGCGCATTGCCGATCGACGTCACCGTGAACAGCAGCGCCGACGCAATCAGCAGCCGTTTTCGACCCAGACGATCGCTCATCGTTCCCGCGACAATGGCGCCGATCAGGCACCCCAGCAGCGCGCAGCTGTTGACCCACCCCGACGCCGACGCGCTCTTGATCTGAAAGAAGCTCTCAAAGAACGGCTTCGCGCCGCCGATTACGACCCAGTCGTAACCAAAGAGCAGCCCGCCGAGGGCGGCGACGATGGAGATCAGCCAAACATAGGCGCTATTGATCTGCACGGCGCTGATATTCGTTTGGGACCTGTTTTGGTCGATGAGCATGATGATATCCTTATCTTGCGGACGGCGGCGCTGCCTGAAGATGGACGCGTAGGCCCTCACCCGGCCCTTCGGGCCACCCTCTCCCAAAGGTCTGGGCGAGGGTTAAGAGTTGGATCAAAGATCCAAAAGATCTTATCACTAAAACTCTGACTCCCCCTCTTCCAATTTTGGGAGAGCCGGGTACCCGCTTGCGGGTGGAAGGGGGTGAGGGCCTCTCTTCCCCTATCCAATACTCCCCGCCAGCTCCGCCGCGAGCGCGTGGCTGGGGTCGTCCGCCAGAATTGCTTCGAGCAAGGCGTGGGCGTTGTCACACTCGCCCATGCCCGCCAGCGCCTGCGCTTGCAGGAAGCGGGCGGTGGTTTCCTGGCGCTTTTGAATGTCGTCGTCGAACAGCAGCATGGTGGGCAGGGAGGTGGCGAAGTAGTCGATCTTTGCTTCGTCGCGCTCCAGCGCCAGGGCGTAGTCGCGCAGCGCGGAGAGCATGGACTGCGCTTGCGCTTCGTCGCCGAGTCTGCGCTGCGACAGGGCGGAGAAGTAGGTCATTTCCGAGAAGGCGCGGACGCTCATCTCCTGGAAGTCGCCCCGGAAGTTGGCCGCCGCCGACCAGTGACGGCGCGCGCTGTCCGTATCGCCGAGCATGGCGCAGGCTTCGCCGATCCAGAAGTGGATGTCGCTCTGATTCGCCAGCAGGTGCTTGGCTTCGCTCAGGTTGTCGGGCGCGGTCAATGCGGCCTCGAAGCAGCGGCGGGCTTCGGCGGGAGCGTTCACGCTCAGCGCCTTGCGGCCCAGCGCGAGGTAGGTGCGGACATACTGGCCGAGCGCCTGGCCCTCGCCGCCTTCCCAGGGCTGGAAGCGGCGAGACGAGAGCAATTCCAAGGCGCGCTGGGGCTGATGGGTCTGGTTGTAAAGGGCGCAGATCTCCACGCACAGATCGTCGCGCTTTTGGACGAGATCCGGCCGCGCCTCCAGCGCGCTCAGGCGCTCCTCGGGGGCGACGCCCAGGCGTCGCCAGAGCTGGTCGCGCTCGAAGAGAAGACGGGCGTCTTCCGGCGCGGCGGCCACGGCGCGGTCATAGGCGTCGCGCGCGGCGTCGGGTTTGCCGGCAATGTTGAAGTAGCCGATTCCCAGATTGCGCCATGGAATGGAGAACGAGGGGGCGAGGGCGACGCTTTGCTCCCAGAGCGCGATCGCTTCGTCGTGGCGTCGTCGGTCGTAGAGCAGGCAGCCGAGGTAGTAGGGCGCATGGGCGTCCTGAGGATTGGCGCGCATGGCGGCTTCCAGCACCGCGATTTCTTCCAAACGCGCGGGAAAGCAGTAATCCGGCGACTGCGCCGTCGCTTCCTGATAGAAGCGCCGCGCTTCGTCGGTTCCGCCGAGCCGTTCGTACAGACGGCCGAGCGTATAGCGCAGCATCGGCGCTGCGCCCCAGCTTTGCGTGGAAAGCCCCTTGGCGTCGGAATACGCCGCATCCTGGCGCATGGCCTTTTCGATGAGCCCAATCGCTTCTTGGTAGAGACCCGCCCGCGCGTGATCGTGCGCGATATCGAGCGCCGTCTGCAAGTCCTGCGTCATTGTTTCGCCGGCGAGAATCCGCGCCCAGCCGTCCAGGCGATCCAGCCGCAGTGTCTCCGCGACCAGATAGCGGGCTTCATCGGCATATCCCAGCCTGCCCAGGACAACCGCTTTGAGATTGCGCGCGCCCAGGCGCTCCGTGTCCAGGCGCAGGGAGCGGTCCAGGTGCTCCAGGGCGTCGCGCCATTCACCGCGCCGGCAGTCGAGTTCGGCGATGGCGTGATAAGCCGCCGCGCCCCATGCCTGATTCCAGGTCGCCTTGTAGAACGCCGCGTAGGCGGCGTCGAAGAGCGTGTCGGACGGCGTTTGTGCGGCGTCCATCCGCAACCGAAGGCACATTCCGAGGTTGTAGTGCGGCTCGCCGTCGTACGGGTTCGGATTGCGATGGGTAAGGCGCGCAATCGCCTGACGGAAGTGCGCTTCGGCAAGCTCCAATTCACCCCGCTTCAGGCGCCAGAGGCCGAGGGCGTTGTTGCAGCGCGCGTCGAGCGGATCGCGGCGCACGGCTTCCGTCCAGTAGGGAACGGGGCTGCGGGTCGCGTGCCGATACTGTTCCAGGTGCAGCCCGGTCAGATAAAGCTCGTCCGCGCTGGCGATCTCGGCGGGCGCCGGCGGCTCCGTCGCGGCGGCGAACTCATCCGCCGGGACCGTGTTCCCCGGAGTGTACTTGAGGATCGTTCGGCCGAGTCGATCTTGAACGCGCAGAGTGACGCCCTCTTTGTCCAGCGTGTCTGGGATCACGCATTGCGCGATAAACGGATCGCCCGGCGCCAGGTCCGCTCGCCAGGTCTGGGTGAAGTCGGCGCCGGTGAGCTGGATTTCGGCGTCATCGAACTCCGACGTGACGCTCACGCCGACCTTCGCCGAGCGCCGATCGAAGTCCAGCCGGACGGCGCAGTCAAGATTTGCATGCTGCGCGGCGCCGATCTTCTGGATGGGATACCAGTACTGGCTCCAGGTCTTGGTTTCTCCGGGCTGCAAAAACGAGAAGTCCGGCTGGTTGTCGGTGTAGACGCCGGCCATCAGTTCGATATAGGGGCCGTCCGCGTCGGTCAGGTTGCGATCCCAGGCGTATCCGAACTCATGGTTGCCCCAGGTCCATTGCTTCTTGCCTGGCGAGAGATGATGATTCGCGATATGCACCACGCCCGCGTGCGCTAGATGGTCGTAACCGCCGAAGAAATCCTCGCGGGAGCCCATCGCCATATAAGACGTCGGGACGGGGATATTGGCGTACCAGGAGAGATCGTTGGCGGCGTAGGCCGCGAGACCGTCCCAGGTTGTTTCCGGGCGCAGCGCCGGCGGGACGAAGTGCGCGGGGACCTCCGACGCCGGGACGCCGGTCCGCGCGCGGCCGGCGTAGTCCACGCCGTAATAGGAGGCTTCGCAGAAGGGATAAGCGCTGATGGCGCGCTTGGCGTGGTCGGCGACGTGCGCGACATCGGGCGGCAGGAACGATTGATAGCCTTCGTGGACGCGGGCGCAGAGATTCGCCCACCATAGAAACGTCTGCACGAAGGGCGTGCGGTTATGCGCCCGGACTTTGAGCTCCACGTACGCACTGTCTGGATGCAGGCAGACGCCGTGCATTCCCTTCATATGCGTCAACGGATCGTGGTCGCCGCACCAGACGATCGCGGAGCCGTCGATACACTGCTCGATCTCAAAATCGACCGGCATAAATGTCGCCGGTCGGTGGTGCTGCGGCCAGTTGAACTCGATGCCGCCCGAGATCCACGGCCCCGCGAGACCCACCAGCGCCGGCTTGATCACGTTTTGCCGGTAGATCACGTCGTATCCATTGGTCTTGTCCAGGATGACGTGGATGCGTCCGCCGATCTCCGGCAGGACCATCACCTTGAGATAATCGTTCTCCAGCCAGACGGCGCTCCAGGTCTGATCGGACGCCGTGTCGTCAATGCGGTCGGTGAAGGGCAGGGGGTAGACCTTGCCGCTGCTGCCCTGGTAGACGCGCTTCTCCAGAAACATCGGATTTTTATCCGGCGCGTGCGGCAGATATGTTGGGATGACCACGTCTTCGCGCCAGACGCGGACATTGTCGATGCGGTCGTTCATGGGTCGGTGCTCCAGAGACAATCCGTCGCGAGATACTATGAGTATCCCGCTGAAAGTCTCATGATCAAAATATTTGGATAGCGATCGTTGCAAATATGGCGTCTGTAGAGTATCCTCTGAGATAACTTCCCAGTGCGCGATCGCCGATAGATTTATTATAAGCGCGGGACGCCTGGCGCGCAATAGCGAGAAGCGCTAAAAAATTATTGATTTCTGCTATTCTGTTTTGAGGCGAAAATATGATCAAGGATCGAATAGAAATCGACCTGCCGGAGTACCTGCATCTTTTGACAGGTCACTACGACAAAGATCCCGGCTATCGTTCGATACGCGAGAAGGGGACGGACGACTGGCTGGTGATTGCGACGCTGGGGGGATCGGGGCGTTTTGGATCGGGTGATGACGCCATCCTGACGCGCCGGCTCGATGTGGTGCTGACGCGTCCGGGCGTGGCGCATGACTACGGCTCGGCGCCGGGCGCGGATCACTGGGAGCTGCTCTGGGCGCATTTCCAGCCGCGCCCGCACTGGTACAACTGGCTGATCTGGTCGGCCGGCGACGGCCCGATGGCGGTGCGACTGTCGGAGGAGCGCTGGGAACAGGCCCTGGCGTGTCTGCGCCGCAGCCATCAATTGGCGTCGAGCACGCAGACGCACGGTCTGGACTTCGCGATGAACGCCCTGGAGGAGATGATCCTGGTGTGCCACAGCCAGGTGATGCAGGCGCAGCCGACGATGGACGAGCGGATCACGAGCGTCCTTCAATACATCCACAGCCATCTGACCGAAAAAGTCAGCGTGCAGCTTCTCGCCGATATGACCGCCCTATCGCCGTCGCGGCTCGCCCATCTGTTCCAGAAACAAGTCGGCGTCGCGCCCATGCAGTACCTCGACCTCCAGCGGATTGAGCGCTCAAAGCTGCTGCTGGAGCGCACCAGCAGCGGGATCAAGCACATCGCCGAGGAAGTCGGCATGGACCCGGTCTATTTTTCGCTGCGCTTCAAGCAGCACACAGGCGTTAGCCCGCGCCGATACCGGCAGCGGGCGCTGACGGGAGAGCAGCACGCATAAGGACGCCACGCTCGCCTGGAGCGATTGCAGATTTTGTCAGCATGATTGACACGGCTTGGAATCAATGATATACTCATGTTATTAATATAATCAAGTCAGTGAGCAGCACTGATGCAGCTGATGATGATTGCGAACCATAAACGGCATTGTCGGCGGACAGGCTCCAAGCGCGCTAGTTCGAAAAATAATGGATTGACAGCAATCTTAACCGATGATATAATGATACTATCGATATAATCATTACTTAAGCGCAACAATGAGAGTCGGTTGAGCCCAAAGGTCAGTTCACGGAAAGAGGTGATCGTCGGCTGTTATGGACGAGATCGGAATGCTTATGAGTTGGAATCTTAAATTTCGTTTCAGCGCCCTTTAATCCATGCGACATAAGAGAGGTGAGACTTTGATGAACCTGAACAATCGGAATGCGAAGAAAGCATTCACTTTGATTGAATTACTAGTTGTTATCGCAATAATTGCGATTCTTGCCGCGATCCTGTTTCCAGTATTCGCCAAGGCGCGCGAGAAGGCCCGGCAGACCGCCTGCTCTTCCAATCTGAAGCAGCTTGGCCTGGCCACCATGCAATACAATCAGGACTACGATGAAAAGTTTCCCGCCAGCAACTGGTATGGAAGCGGATGGGAATCTCGGCTCTTCCCTTATGTGAAGTCCCCCGGCGTTTTTGTGTGCCCGGACGACGGGACGCCGCAGACGGGAACGCCGACCGGTACGGCCTATCCCATCTCCTATGCGGAAAATGCAGTCATCGCTGGTTACGGCGGCGCCACGGCGTCCAGCAATCCTTACGGCAATTACACGGGGGGATGCCCGCTGTCGGTAATGGCGGCGCCGGCCTCCACGGTGATGCTTTACGAATGTCAGGGGCAGCAGATCCTCATCGGCAACCCGATGGAAGGCGTCGGCGACATCCTTCCGCGAGGAGATACCGGAATCGCCATCGGCCCGACCGGCGCGAACGCTTGCGCCACCTACGGAAAGCAGCCCAGTTGGGAAGTTCCGCTGGCCGCGAACCGTCATGACGCGACATCGTTCCTAAACCCGTATCTGATGGCCGATGGGCATGTCAAGGCGCTGCGCGTCACCCAGGTCGGCGATCCCTGCGGCGGCTCCAATCCGGACAATCTCGTCCAGGACGGACCGGGCCTGGGCGCCGGACCCAGTGTGAACAACCTGCGGAACTTCGCGGTGACGTTTCAGATCCAGTAAGCTTATCGATCTACAGCCTGCGCGCCAATGGCGCGCAGGCTTTTTTTTATGTGTGAGTGGAGAACAGGATGCTCCTGGCCCCACAGCTCACTAGGATAGGTTTTTTGCGTAACGGGCAATAAATTACCCGGCTGGGGGCGCTTCGCATTAAGGACCCCGCAATAAATTACGGGGCTGGGGGCGCTTCGCGCCGACCGTCCGTCCCGGACGGAAGAGTGCAATCGTATGCGGTTCTTTGTCTTCCGTCCGGGACGGTGGGCGCATCCACTCACACATGAAAAAGCGCGGGGCCAGCCCAGTATTCACTGGATTGCCCCCGCGCCGTGTGGCTTGAATGGTGACTTCGGTCGGTTAGTGCAGGCCTAAATCCATCCAGGAGAAGGTCTCCCAATCGCCGGGCGACGTGGCCCACTGCGCCTCCAGACGCTTGACGTCATTCGGATTATAACTCACGTAGTCGCTGTCGATCGTCGCTTGCAGCGCCACATTGCTTCCTCCCAGGCTCACCCATTTGAAGGGCTCCCACGCGCCGATCGTTGTCCCGAGGTCGGCGCGCAGCACCCGGCTCGACTGGTTCATGTCCACCGACACGTATTTTCCGGTCTGCTCGCTGAGCAAGGCGATATTGCCGCTGCCGGCGTCGCGGACGTCGAAGTATTCCCATGTGCTCGGCGATGCTGCGAGCGACGCCTTCAGATAGGTGCTGTCGGTCTGGTCCGTCGAGACGTAGTAGCCCGCGGTCGGGGAATAAAGCGCGATCCGATGCCCAATGGGCAATGGCGCGGTGAAGGTGATCGAGTCGATATTGAAGCCGCTGGTGTCCTCCATGAGAGTAAATACGTGCAGGCCGGGCGTGAGATTGACGCCGCTGACGCTGACGGTCGTGTAAGTCGACCATCCGCCGGTGCTCGGAATGTTGACGGTTCCCGTGAGGTTGTTGCCGCGCTCATCCTGCAAGTGGAAGCGGCCGCCGGTGGCGCCGGACGAAGCCCGGAATCCGAGGGTGTAGGCGCCGCCCGAGGCGACATTGACCGTGTACCGCAGCCACTGGCCGGCGTTGGAAGATCCGACGCAATAGCCGTTGCTGGCGCTGGCGTCGGCCCCGACCGCCGAATTGTTATCGGCGCGATAAGCGGTCTGGCCGCCGTTGACCGTCTGGTTATACGCAATTCCCTGGCCGCCGGTGTCGTAGTTCTCCGCCTCGACCACGCCGGGGACGGCCGCCGGCGTTCCGCCGAACGGAGCTTTGTTGGGGCCGAACCCCATCCAACGGAAGTTCCAGCCGGGATTGTCCTGAGTCAGCGTCAGCGCCTGCGAGCCGGCCGCCAGCGTGATGTTCGCCGTCACCGTGGTCCAGTTCTGATATCCGCCGGAGGCGGGAATGCTGACTTCCCCCGTGGCCGCGCTCCCTGCCGAACTTGTCAGATGAAACGCGTTCGTGACGGCGCTGGGGGCCGCCACGCGGAACGTGACCGCGTAAGTCCCGGCCGTCGCCACGTTGACGGTGTACTTGAACCACTGACCGGCGGCGGCCCAGCCGATATCGTAGCCGCCGGCGGCGTCCGACGTCGTTTCGAGGTCTACCCCGTCGGGGCGGTAGCTGTTCGCCGTTCCATTGACGGATGCGACGTTGTAGCCGACGTTCTGTCCGCCGGTATTGTAGTTGCAGGCGTCGAACACGCCCGGGATCGCCGCCGCTCCGCCGCTGTAGGGGACGTTCGCCTGACGCGCCCCGGCCGTCGTCAGCACGACATAGAAGGTGCTCGGTTCGCTATTGGAAACCGCGCCGCCGTTCCAGGAAAGGGCGGAGGAGCCAGACGCATCGTGGGTGGCGACGGTGACCGAGGTCGTCGCGGCGCCTCCCGTCGCTGTCAGGTTCACTCGGTTTCCCGTCAGATCGACGCGTTCGGCCGTGGTCACTTGACTGAGGGGGAAAGGGAATGTGAGCGTAACATTGGCGTTATTGTTATAATCGGCGGGGGCGAGATGGACGGCGGCGATGATATTGTTGCCGACGCTGAACGTCTCGATCGACCGGTTTGTTGGGACGGGATCCGCGCCGCTCAGACCGGCGATGGAAGTTTTGACGCCTGGGTACGCGGCGATCGTTCCGCCGCCGAACAGCAGTCCCAGCTCTTTTAACTGCTGACCGTGAAAGGTGAGCGTGGAGCCGTTGTAAATCGATCGGTTGTCGCTTCCATCCCGGACAAAGTAGAACAGCTTATACTTGTCGGCCGCGTTCCATTGATTGCTGAGCCCCCAATAGAGCGTTCGGGGATAGTTGTTGGCGACATAGACCTGGTCGTAGGTCCAGCCGCATTCCGTTTGCCAGATCGCGAGTTTGGAATAGCCCCGGGAATTGGCCGCCTTGCGCAGGCTATCCATGTGCCACGCATTGTAGTAATGCATGTCCAGTACGTCGATGTTGCCCCAGGCGTTGTAAGTATCGAGCTGGTTGACATACTCCTGGACCGAGGACGTGGGAGTGGAGGGGTAACCGCCATAAACGGCTTTTCCGCCCAATTGATGGATGAGCTGACCGGTTGGATTGAGGACGTAGTTGAAGTAATCGGCCCAGGAACCGTCGGGCCAGAACGAGCTGGCGGGCGAGTAGGCTTCGTTCCAGATCTGGTAATACTGGATGTTATAGGGAGCGGCGCGCAGGGTCTGCACGACCTTGGTGACGTAATTGGTCCAATCCGACCCCCAGACGCTGGGGTTATTGCTCTGCCAACTGGGGATGCCGTCGAGGACGCGCAGGGTGCGGGAGCTTCCCCCAGGCCACTGGAGCGCATTGGCGCCGTAATTATTGATCACCGCCTGATTCCAGGTTCCCTGCGTCGCCTCAATCGTCCCCCACCAAATCTCAGAGTAGGACCTTGCGGGGTTGGGGCGGGTCCAGCCATACGCGACGTTATCCAGAGCGTCGCCCTCTTCGCCATGGTTCACTCCAGAGAATTCGTTCCAGGTCGGACCGGGCCACGTTTGGGCGTTCGCGCATACCGAAGGTGGTAATATTGCGATAAAAGCAAATACGCTCAAGTGCGTCATCGCCTTCGAAAGTGACGGAATTCGACGATCAGTACTCAGTTTCATGACCAAAGCCTCCTTGGATTGTCATTCGAAATACGGTTAGATATCTTTTATAGCAAAGAAACCTATTCGCCCAATTGCCTCTCAGCAATCGCGCTATTTAATATTATACGTGATTCTTGATTATATGTAAAGCATGGATTTTTTCCTCGGCGATCTAGGCCAGCGAAGTGGAAAGTCGTAAGAAAAATTCGTTCGCTAAGGCGTATTCTGTAACATCATATTTCGTTTTTAGGTATAACTAAGAATGTGGGGCGAAGTTGTGTATGGTGCCGCGAATGTGGCGCAGCAGTCGACGAAAGGACCTTCATTGATGAGAACAGGGACTCGCGGGGATTTCCGCCAGGTGAAATCTAGAAATGTGAAATCTAGAATTTGGACGCGACTTACCGCCGCATTGCTGCTCGCGGGGTCGATGTCCTTTGCAGCCCGCGGTCACGCGCAAAATTGGCCGGGGCCAACCTGGACTGAGTTCTCCGGGACTAACCAGGCGGCTCAGCCGGACGAGCTCTTCGGCGGCGTCGTCGGCTGGAACCGCCCGGAGCCTGTCGGCTGGGATGAGCGCGCGCCCGGACAAGTCGGCCATAAAACCCTGGACGAGATCGGCAAGAGCATTCTGATCTGGAAAAAAGCCGGCGTCACGCCGCTGGTGGCCCTCGGCTATACCGAAACCTGGGCGGCGGATAAGAGCGCGCGCGAATGGATCGACGCGGAAAACATCAAATGGACGATCGCGCCCAATCCTGATGGGACATTCACGTTCTGCAAATATACGCTCTCCGGCAAGGATTGGGCTCTCCAGTCCACCTGGAAGAACCCCGGAACGGAACTCTCAAAATGGCCGTCGGCAAATCCGACGACGTGGACGGATTATGTCGCGCGCACGGTGAAGTTCCTGCATGCGCCGCCCTATAACATCCAATATTTCCAGATCTGGAACGAAGCGTGCGACAATCCCACCACCGGATTCTGGGTCGGCAATATGGATGATTACATGAGAAAAATCCATTTGCCGGCGGCCGCCATCATCCATGCCGCCGGAGCGAAAGTCGTTTATGGCGGCTGGCCGTCCGTGAGAACGCCGGCGCAAATGACCAGCCTCTTTGACAAATATCACGCCTGGGGCGCAATCGATATCCTCGACTGCCATTATTACGATCCAACGGCGATGGCGGCGCTCCGAACCGACGCCGACCAGCGCGGCTTCAAAAAATTAGGCGTTTGGCAAACGGAGCATGGCTTCATGCCGGATAAAACTTATGTGGCGAACTTCTATCCGCGCGTTCTGTCCTGGTCGCTCACCCATCAATGGAACACCCCGAACAAATACAAGTTATTCTATTTTGCGGAGTGGGCGCCCGACGACCCGAAGGCCTACGGCTATGGAAACTGCCTTCGCGCCGGATCGACATTGAACTGGCATGGGAAGGAGCTCAAGACCCTCTCGGATCTATTTGGCAAGGACGTTCTGTCCGCATATTCGGGAATCAGTTCCGTCCCGGCATTGCCCCAGACCTTCAACGCCGACACATCCATGCAAGGGTTCGCGGCGGGAAAGAAGATCGTGGTCGCCGTGCATCTCAAGCCCAGCGACTACGATCAGTATTCGTCCCTGACCTTGAAGTTCAAAATCCCCAAGAGCCAAATAATCTCGGCGCAGCGAGTCGACCTGACGGGGAATTCCGAGGCATTGACGCCGACCGGAAGCGCAGCGACTTCCGTCTCCGTGTCCACGCAGGATGCTTCCGGCAGCGACGCCCGCGCATGGAACGAAGGCGATCAGAAGACGCCGCGCACCTTTTACGTCGTGCTGACATGCCGCAAGGCGGTGAGGGGAGGTTAATCGCACGATATGGCTTCGCCCCTCCGCCCCATCCTGGGGAACCAGAGAAGATGCCCCCCGACCTCACGGGGGCGGGGGCATCCCCGCTAATTTCAGGAGTTCACGGACGCGGTGCTTTCGCGGATCAGGAGGGTGGGCGGGAGGAGCACATGGGTCGGCTCGTCGCTGGCGTCATGGAGGAGGTCGAGCGCTTTTTGGACGATTTCCGCATGCGGCTGCGCGATCGTTGAAAGCGCCGGCTGTGTGAATTTTCCGGTGGAAATGTTGTCGAAGCCCAGGACACTGACTTCCTGAGGCACACGGACGCCATTCTCCGCGCACCATTTCAGCACCCCGAACGCTCCGGCGTCGGAGACGGTAAAGATGGCCGTGGGGGTGATCCGCTGGCCCATGACCGCCGGCATATTATCGTAGGCGGCCTGGAACGAATCTTTCCAGCTGCTGGTGGAGCAATGCACGACGCGCGCTTCCAAGATCTGGTTTTCGCGCGTATAGTCGTCAAATGTATTGACGCGCGTCACGATCGTCCCATGCGACATTGGCTCGTTCACCAGGAGAGTAATGCGCCGGTGGCCCAGGGCGATCAGATGGTCCACCCCGAGCCGAATGCCCGCCGCGTCATCGACGCCGACAAACGCCCCCGGATAACCGGCGATCAGCGTATCGATGTTCACCGTATGGTAGCGCCATTGTGAAAATGTCCGCTGCAAATCGCGTGTGATGTCGGTCGGATTCGCCAGAAGAATGAAACGGATTTGGCGTGGCGAATGTTCGACCTTGGCGAAGATGCTCGACGGCGTGTCCGTCTCCGTGACGTAAAATACGTCTGCCCGCCGGCCACGATTCTGGCACTCCTGAATCAAATCGTTGATGCTGGCTTCGGAGCCAAGGCATACCGCGATGATCCCGACCCGGTAGTCCGTCGTCTTATTTTCGTCGCTTTTGCGGACAACCGTGCCTTTCGAAACGCGCCGGACCAAGACGCCTTCCCGTGACAGCTCCTGCATCGCCCTGCGGATCGTAATCTTGGAGACGCCCAGTCGCTCCGTGAGCACAGCCTCTGTCCAAAATTGCTCTCCGTCGTCGAAGTACTCGTCGATCAGGTTGCTTAACGCGAGACGCACTTGCGCGTAGAGCGGCATGTCCGACGTTCGCTGGTTAATGATGAGATTGTCTAGCAGTTCAACGGAGGCAAGGCTGTTCATTGATACTCCAGCCGAAGCGAGCGATTAAATTCATTTTGACGCGACCGGTCCTTAGGATGCGAAAAACGGCCGGTCGTTCGTCCCATAGTTTACCCGATTACCGTCTATAAGAATATAATCAATCCGAGGATATTCTCAAAATTTATGACTGTCCGTACGGACCTGAGGCGGAGGGGGCGCGGGCGAGCTTGCGACGCTATCGCAGGTATGTGCTGAGGACGGTGTAAAGGTCTTCCGTTTTGAACGGCTTTGTGAGAAACCCGTCCATCCCCGCGTCAAAGCATTCGGCGCGGTCCTCCGCCATGGCGCCCGCCGTCAGCGCGACGATCGGAAGCCGGCCGGCGTCCGCGCCGGCGCCCTCGCGCTTTCGGATCGCCCGAGTCGCCTCCCATCCGTCCATTTCCGGCATCTGGCAGTCCATCAGGACAAGGTCGTACGATTTGTCGCCGGCCATGGCCACGGCCTCGCGGCCGTTGCAGGCGACATCGACGGAGTGTCCCTGCTTTTCGAGAAGCCGCTTCGCCACCTTTTGGTTGATGGCGTTGTCCTCCACGAGCAGAATACAGGCGCCCTGGGAGGAGACGGCGGCGCTTTGCCGGGGAGCTCGATCCTGACGGATCGCCGGCGATGGGGACGGAGATTCGGTCTCGTGGCGGGCCAGGCGGACGCTGAACCAGAATGTGCTGCCCTGGCCGATCACGCTCAGCACGCCGATCTGCCCGCCCATAATCTCCACCAGCTGCTTGCAGATGGCGAGACCGAGCCCCGAGCCGCCAAAGCGGCGCGTGGTGGAGGCGTCGGCCTGCGAGAACGATTGGAAGAGGCGCTTCTGCGCCTCTTCACTGATTCCGATGCCGGTGTCCGTGACCCGGAACTCGATCAGGGCGTCGCGCTCTGTCAGCTCCCCGAGCTGCACGCGGACGGTCACGCGGCCGCGCTCGGTGAATTTGATGGAGTTGCCGACGATATTGGCCATGATCTGGCGCAGGCGGCCCGCGTCGCCGATCAGGGCGGAGGGGACATCGTTATCAACGTCAAAGATGACTTGCAGCCCCTTGGTCCGAGCGGCGCCGCCCATCAGGCTCACGATGTCCGCGACCGTGCGGCGCAAATCAAAGGGCAGGTGTTCAAAATCCAGCTTGCCGGCTTCGATCTTTGAGAAGTCGAGGATATCGTTGAGAATGGTCAGCAGGGACTGGCCCGAGGAGCGCACGGTTTCGGCGTAGTCCCGTTGTTCGTCCGTGAGGTTCGTGTCCAGCAGCAGGCTCGTCATGCCCAAGACGCCGTTCATCGGCGTTCGGATCTCGTGACTCATGCTGGCGAGGAACGCCGATTTCGCTTTGGTCGCCGACTGCGCGGCGTCACGGGCTCGGGACAGGTCTTCGTTGCGGCGCGCCAGGTCCTGGGCCGCCTGTTCCAGCGCCTCCTTTTGATGGTGCAGGATCGACGCGTAGTCCCGAATCTCTTGTTCGATGCGCTTCTGGTCGGTCAGATCGTGGCAGACGGAGAGCACCGTGGCGCCCCGGCTCAGCGAAACCGTCGTCTGCGTAACTTCGACATCGATCTGAGTCCGGTCCGGCCGTTCATGCGTCCATTCAAAACGTGTGCCGCCGTAGTCGCGCAGCTGCCGGGAGACGCGGAATTTTTTCTCGCTGGATCGCTGCCCGTCCGGCTGCATCTCCGGAGAAAAATCCATGGGGTTGAGACCGAGCAGATCGGCCTTCTCCGAGCCGCCAAGCAGGGACAGGGCCGCCGCGTTGCAGTCCACAATGCCGCCTTGCGTGACCGGGTCGAGAAGGAAGATCGCATCGGAGGACTGTTCGAACAGGACGCGGAACCGCTCTTCGGAAACGACGCGCTCGGTCACGTCGAAGCAAACGCCGATGAGGCCGCCGAAGGCGCCGTCGGCGTCTCGCACCGGCTGCAGTTCGACGTGCAAATATAATTGCCCCGCGCGTGTATCATAAGAAACCGCTTCTCCGGCCAGCGCCCGCCGGGTATTCGTTTCCATTTCCGGGTCGCCCCCGGTAAAGTCAAAGACCGATCGGCCCACGGCTTCCCCGGGTTTTAGGCCCAGCGCCGTCAGGCCCATTCCCTCGGACAGCACCACGATCCCGTTCGCGTCGGCGGCGTACAGAACGACGGGGGCGCTTTGCAGCAGCGCGCTCAGCGCCGCTTCCCGTTTGCTCAGCTGCTCCGCGCTGGCGCATAGCTGCGCCTCCAGTTCCTTGATCTTCGTGATATCCTGAACGTTTCCGAGGATGCGCGACGCCCGGCCGTCGGTGTGGCGCTCAAAAACGACTTCGCGACTCCAAATCCAGCGCCACGCGCCGCTGACGTGACGGACTCGGTATTCAATGTCCACGATCACGCCGTCGGGCACGTCGCCAAATCGATCGATATGGTCCACGAGACGGGGGATATCCTCGGGGTGAATGATCGCCTCCAGGAGATTCGGTCCCATTTCCGCGGCTTCCGAGAATGAGTACCCGAGGAAATCGGTCAGATTGCGATTGGAGTAGACATTCTCCTTAGCGTCCAGGTCGAACACAAAGATGATGCTGGCCGAGTTTTCCGAGATGCTTTCGGCGAAGCGGCGGCTTTCCCGCAGCTCCGCCTCCATGGCCTTGCGGTCGCTGATATCGCGCACGGCGGTGACGCGCGCCTGTTCCCCGTTCAGCGCAATGATGTGACCGCGGATCTCGGCGTCAAATGTCGAGCCGTCTCGCCGGCGCAGCAGCGCTTCGTAGGGCTGTTCGTAGTTGGCCGCGATATTTTGCAGGATAATGGTGCGGGACTCGGGCGTCATCAGCGCTTCGGGCGTGAATCCGAGCATTTCGGCGGGCGTATCGTATCCAAACATCGTCGCCAGCGCGGGGCTGGCCTCCACGAGAAGACCGTTTTGCCAGACGGAGACGCCTTCAAAGGCGGCGTCGGTAAGCCGCCGGAGCCGGGCCTCGCTTTCGGCGCGGGCGCGCTCCGCCGCGACTCGGGCGGTGATGTCGCGCGCGATGCACGAGACGCCGGTGATCTCCTCCTCGGCGCCCCGGATCGGCGAGAACGACAGCGCCGCGAAGAACTGGGAGCCGTCCTTGCGCCGGCGGCTTACCTCGACCGGGTCGATGGTCTCGCCGCGCATCAGGCGCGCGGTCACGCCGGGCAGCAGGTTATGTTCGCCCTCACCCGACAGAAACGAGGTGTTCTTTCCCAGAATCTCGCCGGCGCTGTAGCCGTACAGCTTTTCCGCGCCTTTGTTCCAGTGGACGATGGCGCCGTCGAGCGTCGCCCCCAAAACCGCTTCGTCAAACGAATCGACAATGGCGGCCAGCCGCTTCAGGTCCATCTCCGGATCGCGATGTACGACCGGCTTGGCGGCGGTCGCCGCTTGACTGTGTCCCGCAAGAAGCGCCTCCTGGTTTGCGATCTGGCGGCGCATCTCCGCGTGACTGACGGTTTGGCGGGCAAGCCGCCGCAGCGCGTCCATCTGTTCGCGGTCAAGACTGCGCGCGGCGTCGGTGTCCATCACCGCCAGGACACCGAAGAACTCGCCCTCTGAGCTTGTCAGCGGCGCGCCGGCGTAAAACCGAATGGGCGGGGAGAATGGGTGGGAGCGGGGAACTTCGTTCTGCGCCTGGCCGGCCGGCGCGGTCACGTGGATGTCATCGTAAAACACGGTTTGAGCGAAGAGAGTCTCGGCGCGCGCAAGATCACATTCCTCCGCGCCGGCCGTTCGAGTCCGCCACTGTCCGTTCGCGCCGAGCAGCGAAATCGCCGCCGACGAGGTCCGGCAAGACAGCAGCGCGAGGTGCGCGATGTCGCTCAGGAACAGTTCGTCGTCGGGGCTGATTTCCAAAGCCTCTCGTGAGGGCTCCAGTGAATTATTTTGGTTTCGCGACAGCACGTAGGCGCATTCCGTTTCGACCTGAGGGTGATGTTCAATTATCGGTATTTCCCGAGGGGAATCAGAGTCCTCTCGATCCGACGCGCCGGCCTCTATTTCCTCGGTCAATTTTCCGATGATTATGGCAGTCGAACTGCGTTCGCCGTGAATTGTCATCCCTTGCAAGTTTAGGAAGTTAAAGATCCATGAGCGCGCCGCTGCCGCCCAATGAGCCTGATCGTCTGGAGTGGCTTCGACAGAGCCGTATTCTGGAGACGCCCTCCGAAGGCGCCTTTGACGGAGTCACGCGTCTGGCCGCCGAGGTCTGCGGCGTCCCGATCGCCGCCATCAGCATCCTGGACCGCGAGCATCAGTGGTATCAGTCCATTGTCGGCGTGGATCTGCGGCAAACGCCGCGCGAAGGCGCTTTCTGCGCGCACACGATTCTCCAGTCGGAGATGCTCATCGTCGAAGACACCACGAGGGACGAACGGTTCGCCGGCAATCCCTTTGTGCTCGGCGCTCCCCACGTTCGGTTCTACGCCGGCGCTCCCTTGATCACCTCGGAGGGGCTGGCGATCGGCTCGCTCTGCGTGATCGACCAGACGCCCCGGCGGCTGACCTCGCAGCAAGCGGCGATGCTTCAGGTGCTGGCCTCCCAGGTCGCCGGACGAATGGAGCTCCAGCGGCGCATCGCGATGCAGGACCAGCTGATCGCCGAGCGCGCCCTGGCGCAGGAGGCTCTGCTTCAGCGCGAGGAAGAACTCAAAGTCATTGTCGAGCATGCGGCGGACGGCGTTTATCTCTTCGACCCCGACACGCGCCGCATCATCAAATCGAACGCCGCCTTTCGCGCGATGCTCGGTTACTCCGAAGCGGAGATGGCCCACCTCACGATCTACGATATCATCGGGCATGTTCGGTCCAGCATCGACCGGAATATCCGGGCGCTTTCGCAGGGCGAGGAGGTCGCTCTCGGGGAGCGGCAGTATCTGCGCAAGGACGGCTCCCTCGTGGTCGTCGAAATCAGCGGACGCGTCATCAAGTATGAGGATCGGCTCGCGGTGTGCGTCGTGACCCATGATCTGACGTTGCAGCGCGCGTCGGACGGCGCGCGTCGGTCGGCCGAAGCAGGCTATCAAAGTCTGTTCGAGAACGCGGCGGAAGGCATCTTCCAGACAACTCCCCAGGGACGGTATTTCCGGGCGAACTCCGCGCTGGCCCGGATCTACGGTTATGAAACGCCTCGGCAGATGATGGATGAGATCGCCGACGTCTCGACGCAGCTTTATGTGGAGGAGGGGCGCCGTGATGAGTTCGCGCGCCTGATGAGCGAGCAGGGCGGCGTGACCAACTTTGAGTCGCAGATCCGGCGCAGGGACGGCGGCGTGATATGGATCGCCGAAAGCGCGCGCCCGGTGTTCAACGATCACGGTCTTCTGGCCTATTACGAAGGCTTCGTGCAGGATATTTCCGACCGCAAAGCCTGGGAGACGCAGCGGGAGCAAGATCTGCGCGAAGCTCAGTTTCGCGCGGATCACGATTCGCTGACGGATCTGTGGAACCACCGCGCCTTTCATAAGCAGGCGCAGCAGCGCATCGATGAAGCCGCGCTCCATGGCGGCGCGCTGGCGCTGGTGATGATCGACATCGATAACTTTGAATACTTTAACAGTTTGTACGGCCATGGCGCCGGCGACGAAGTGCTGCGCATGGTCGCCGCGCGCTTGCAGTCGGTCTGCGGCGCCCGCGACGTGGCGGCTCGCTTTGGCGGCGATGAGTTCGCTTTGCTGATCGACGATGTGGGCGTTCGCTCAAGAAGCGATGTGGAGCGAGGGCTGAAGGACGGGCTGGGCGGTTTGACGTTTCGACCGGAAGGGCACGACAAGCAGATCCCGGTGACTTGCTCGGTGGGCGCGGCTGTTTCTCCCACGGAGGGGGAGCGCCGTCTTGACCTTCTGCGTGTCGCGGATGAACGGCTGCGGCGGGCGAAAACGGGCGGCGCGGAGGAAACGGGCGCGGACCAGATGCGCGCGTATCTGCATCAGTCGATTGACGGGTTCTCCATGCTCGATGCGCTGGTCAACGCGGTGGACAACAAAGACCGGTACACCCGCCGGCACTCCGAGGATGTCATGGATCACTGCCTGGCGATCGCGCGCGTGCTGGGGATGGACGAAGAAGGGCGGCATACGCTCGCCGTCGCCGCGCTGCTACACGATGTCGGCAAGATCGGCGTGCCGGACGCCATTTTGCGCAAGCCGGGGAATCTCACCGACACCGAATACGCCGCGGTCAAGCAGCATCCGCAGATGGGCGCGGCGATCGTATCCGCCGTGCCGGGACTGGAAGCGACCCTGGACGCCGTTCGGCATCACCATGAATGCTACAACGGCAAGGGGTACCCGATGGGGCTGTGCGGCGAGGAGATCCCGCTGATCGCCCGCATCATGGCGGTGGCGGACGCTTACTCCGCGATGACGATGGATCGTCCCTACCGAAAAGGCATGGACCCCGAGCGAGCGCTCTCCATTTTGGCGAACGGGGTCGGCGAGCAGTGGGATGAACGCTGTGTGAACGCATTCCTTCAGGCGCATGACGATGAGAGAACCCCCGCCGCGTACACCCTCCAGGCGGCGTAAGGCGCCCGTTACTGGCGGCGCGCCATCAGCACGGCGACATCGTCTCGGAACGCGCCGTTCGCAAACGCGGCCGCCTGGGAGACCAGCGCCTCCGCCTGCGCTTGAATGTCGGTGTTCGCCGGCGTCCGCGCCAGCAGGCGCCTCAGGCCCGCCGCGCCCAGCAGCTCCAGACGGCTCGGCCCCGCTTCGCTGATCCCGTCCGTATAGAGCAGCAGCGCGTCGCCCGCCGCGAGCGTGACGCTTTGCTCCTCGTACTCCGCATTTTCCGCCACGCCCAGCGGCGTACTCATCATCTCCAGCGCTTCGACGGATCCCGCCGCGCGCCGAATCAGCGCGGGCTCGTGCCCGCAGGAGCAAAAGACGATCTGCCCTGTGGACGCATCGTAGACGCCGATCCACGCGGTGACGAATCCGATCAGCAGATCGTGGGCGGTCACGATGGAGTTGAGCGCCGTGGCGGCCTGCGCGGGAGCGCGATAGAGATACAGCGTGGTGCGCAGACTATTGCGGATCAGGGCGAGCTGCTGGGCGGCGGCGAGCCCCTTGCCCGATACATCGCCGATCACGATCGCGTACAGCTCTTTGTCGAGGGCAAAGACATCCATGAAGTCTCCGCCGACCGACGCCTCATTCAGCGCGGCGCGGGTGAAGGACCCGATATCCAGTCCAAGGACATGCTTGGGGATCGCCGGCTGAAGGGCGTCCTGAAGATGGACGGCGATCTGATGCTCGCGCTGCTGGATGCGCGCCGCCTCGATCCCGACCCGCAGCTGAGTCGCCACAGCTTCGACCAGCCGGACTTCCTCGTCGGTCCAGTCACGCGCCTCGTCCGCCATAGTGGCGGTCAGAGTCGCCATCAATCCGGAGGCGTCCGCCAGGGCCACCGATACGCGCGACCGAATTTGCAGCTCCTCCATGTTGGCGAGCGTCTGCGCGGAGAGCGACGAATCCTGGGCGTCCGGGATGACGGAAGTGCTGGACCCCGCATACAATTCGTGGAACATCTCCGCGGTGTTGGCGAAGGGATATTCGCCTTCCACGGACGGCAAGTGAGAGCGGCGCCAGTCGCGGAGGATTCGGACCGTACCGCGCGTTAAGTCATAAAGGGCGATGTAGCACCGGTCCGCGCCCAGCGCGTCGCCCAGCATCGTGGCCGCCATTTCCTGGATCGTCTCGGGATCCGACGATCCCCGCAAGGCTTCGCCGATCCGATTCAGCAGCGCCTCGCGCTCGGCGCGGGCGCGCTGTTCCGCGAGCAGCCGTTCGCGCTCCTCCTCCGCCTTTTTCCGCGCGTTGACATTCTGGAAGAAAATCGAGAGGCCGCTTTCCGATGGATAAGCCCGCACGTCAAACCAGCTCTCCAGCGGCGGGAAAAACTCCTCGAACGCCACGGAGACTCGGTTCTGTACGGCGTGACGGTACTGGCGCTCGAACGTCGATCCCACCGCCTCCGGAAACACATCCCAGAAGTTCTTATGGAGCATCTCCTCGCGCGTCCGCCGCACGACCACCTCCGCCTGATCGTTGACGTAGGTAAAGCGCCAGTCGGTGTCGAGCGCGATGAACGCATCGGTAATCGACTCGAGAATACGAGTGATGCTCTCGTGGGCTTCGCGCCGCTCCTCGGCCTCGCGCGCGGCGGCGTTCTGCTGGCGGATGACCTCCACGGTCAGCCACGTCCGCTCCACCACCGCCTGGAGCATCTCTACTTCTTCGGGATCCCACTGCCTGGGCGTGGGGTGGTGGACCGCGATGACCGACACAAGGCGGGAGGAAAGGACCACGGGAGCGGTGATGTGCGAGCGGATGCCGATGGATTCATACATGGCGACGTTCGACTCGATCACCCGCAGAGGGTCAAGCCGGACGTCCTCCACGGACACAGCTCGGCCCGCCTGATACTCCGCGACGACAAACGGGCCAAACGCGGAGAAAGGAAAGACGCCCACGATGCTCGCCACGGAGTCGTCTCGGCAGTAATCGGCGACAATCGTGCAGGTGTCGGCGACGAGGTCGATCTCGCCGAAGACGCAGCGCCCGACACCGAGGAATTGCCCCGCCGCGCGCACGGCGTCCGCGATCACTTCCTCGGGGTCCGAGAGCTTGCGCTGACGCTCCGCAAGATCGGCCAGGAACCGCTCGCGCGCGGCGCGCCGGTTCATCGCCTCCTCGTTCGCCTTGCGGGCCGAGATATCTAGGGTGATCCCGTCGAAGCGAACTGGGACGCCGTCGTCCTGGTAATGAAAACGTCCCACCGCGCCGACCCAGCGCGTGCGTCCATCCGGGGCCAGGGTGCGATACTCGACATCGTAATCGACGCGCTCGGCGAGCGCTCGGTCGATAGCCCGGCGCGTCGGCTCGCGGTCGTCGGGATGAAGGCGCGAGTAGAAGAGTTCGAAGTCGACTTCGGCGTCCGGCGGCAGGAAAAAATGCTCCTTGCACGCATTGTTCAGGACGATCTTGTCCAGCGGCCAGTCGCAGTAGAAGGCGCCGATCCGAGGGCCTTCCACGACCAGCTGCAGGTTCCCCTCGCTGCGCCGCAGCGCTTCCTCCGCCCGCGTCCGCTCCGTAACGTCATGGACCATCCCGATGATCTGCGTGCATCGATCGCGTTCGTCGAAAATCGGGATCGCCTGCACCTCGCCCACGCGTTCGCCGGCGGGATACACGGAGGTTTCCCGCCACTCCACGGCGCGCCGCTCGCGGATCGCCTCCGCGTATTTGCCGAGAACGAGCGTAAGCGCCGGCATGGGGATGACGTCCTGAAGATCGCGTCCGACGACTTGATCCTCGCGCAGCCCCGTCGCCAGGAGGAAGGGCGGATTGACGAACAGAAACCGGTAAATTCCTTCTGGACGCACTTGGAGGAGGAAGACGATGTCTTTGACGTTGTCCAGAATCAAGGACAGCATCTCCTCATTTTGCCGCAGCGCCTGCGGCAAACTCTCCACGCTGTATTCGCTGCTGTTGTCTTTCACGAAAAAACGAACCTTACTGCTCCTACGCTCAATCTTCCGGTCTGGTCGAGGCCTCCGCCGTCCGATAAACCCTGGGACGCCGCGATCTCATCTCTGTATTGTACCCAAACCGGCATAAGGGCGGTCGCGCTGGAAGTGTGGCGTAGACCAATGAAAACGAGAAAGATCGCTGCATAATAACGATGTGAAATCCCATTCCCAGTCACCGATCTTCCCACTGCCGCCGCTTGGTCTGGCCGAAACGCCCCTGTCGTTGGACGATCGGCATGTGCTGGCGTCCTTTAGCGTCGGCGACGTGACCCGCTCCCTTTCTCCCGCCACGGGCGCGGTGAACCGAACGGTGCTGGTGGAAGCGTCCACGGGGATTTTCGTCCTGCGGTGCTCCCGGCGGGAGCGGACCCGCGTTGAATGGGAACACGCCGCCATTGCGTGGGCCGCGGATCGCGGGGCGCCTGTCTGCCGTCCCATCCCGCTCCCCAGCGGAGAAACCATCGCGGAGCGGAGTGGGACGTTTTACGCATTGTTTCCGTTTGCGCCAGGACGGCAAATACCGCGCGCCGATTTGCAGCCATCGCATGCGCGGATGGCGGGGGCATGTCTGGCGCGTCTCCACGACGTGTTTGCGTCCTTTCCCATGGACCTTGCCCCTCGAAAGAAGCTGGGGGTGGATATCGGAGCGGCGCTGGCCGTAATCCCACAAATTGAACGGGCGATCCATGAGCGATCCGTGAAGACTGACCTGGAGCGGTCGGCTCTGGCGCAGCTTTCCGGACGGCGGCGTTGGTTTCAGGCGCTTGAGGGCGGCGATGGCGAAGACATCCAAGAACCGATGGCCGCGCTGCCGCAGTCGATCCTGCATGGAGATTACCAGGAGACAAACCTGTTCTTCGGCGCCGACGCGGTCGTCGCGGTGATCGACTGGGACCAATGCGGCGCGGGCGCTCGTTCTTATGACGTGCTTCGCGCATTGCACTTGATGCTGGCCCTCAGTCCCGCGCTTTGCCGCGCGTTTCTTGAAGGTTATCGGAGCGTTCGGGATTTGCCCGATGAGGAACTGGACGCCATGGCCCGCTGCTACGGCGCCCTTTCCGACAGCAATCTGTGGGTATTCGCGGCGGCGTATTTGGAAAACAATGAGCGCGCGAAGCCATTTATCGGGATTGGCCCATTCGTTCCGTTTTGTGAGAAGTGGGAGAGAGTCTGGGGCGAGTGTAAAAATCGGGGATGAGACGGACGCTCCGTCATACAAGGAGAATCGAAAATTAGGTTTTGCCTCAAGCGGAGCCCAGGCAGGCTCCGCTTGAGGAAGGCGCATGCGTCGTTATGTCCGTGCTTGCGCGGTTTGGGTCGACGTATTGACGGCGCGCAGGGTAAATGAGCCGGAAAGCGACTTTCCATGGATGGCGTGGATCGCATGATCGGCCACCCAGCTGCCGCTGAGGCCGTGCGGTCCGGCCACTCCACTGCTGGCGAATAGCGCCACGCCGGCGTCGGCCGTTCCGGCGCGGCCGATCACCGGGCCGTCCGCCGGCAGCAGCGCGAGGCCGGTTCCGTCCGCCGCTGAGAGCGTCAGCCAGTGCAGGCCGCGCTTGGATGACCGGAACAGGATGTCGCCGGCGTGCGCCGTTCCCGACGGTTCGCCGACATGGCCTGCCGGATAGTCCGTGAAGTACGAGTCTCGCTGCCAGGTCGTCTGAGTCATGCTGGACGGAATGGCGAACTTGACGCCCTCCTCCCAGAGTTCGGCGTCTGCGGCGGTCCAGTTCAGCGTCCAGTTGACGGTCATCTCGGCGTTGGGCTTGATGTCGTAAGTGGACACGAGCGTCCCCAGCGCCGTTCCTCCGGCTCCTGTCAGGACATCGCTGGTTACGGAGACGCGTATTGTGTTGTCCGCTCCCGGCGCCGCCGAAACCTGGGCGTTGGTGGTGACGGGCGCCTGTTTGGCCTTGTACACTCCATGTTCGTTTCCGGCTTTCCCCTCGCCCAGATTGAGCGTCGGACCTCCCACGAGCCGGTCGTGACCGTTGACGCGCCAGCTCCGGATGGCTCCGCTGCGCTTGTCGAACACGATCTGCTGAATGGAGTTGCTGACCGTGAGCGCGTCCGCGCCATCCTGGCTGGTCAGAACGCCGCCGGCGGCCGGCGCGGCCGGCGCTGCGGGCAGGGGGACGCCCGCCACGGCAAGATTGAACGCAATGACCGAAGAGCCGTCGGGATGCAGGAACTCCAGCCGCAGAGTCGTCATGCCCTCGGGGGCCGGGAACGACGCCGTTGCGGACTGCATGGGAGCGCATGAGACATGCTGGACGCCGCTTTTCAGTGTTTCGCCCGCCTTTAGGGCCGTCCAGCGGCAGGTCAGCTCATTCAGATCGGTGAACGAATAGTGATTGGTGATTGACGCGTCGCAGACGCCGCCGCTCGGGCTGACCGTTCGCGCTCCGACCACGACCGGACTGTAGGCGCTCTTGACGATCCACCATTCGGGCTTGGGGACACGATAAGCGGAGACGATTCCCTTGTTGTTCTCCTGCCGCATGTGATCCTGGCCGTAGTAGTAGTCGGTCGTATTGTCTTCGTTCTTGTCGGCGATTCCCTGACCCTGCCACTCCCAGATAAAGGAGCCGAGGATATTCGGAGCCTTCCAGAGCTTATCCCAGGTCTTGATGAGAGTTTCGGACCAGAGATCGGACGCGCCGGGATCGTAATCCTGAACTTCCCGCTCATAGAAGGTATGGGGATGTTCGGTAAGATTCGTGCCCCACTTGGTGTTCCGGGCGTAGCGGTCGATCGAATCCGGGCCGGGATAGTGATCGTCCTGCCAGAGCTGTCCTTTGATGCTCTCGGGATTCTGGCCGGAGACGAACGCCGGGCGGGTCGGGTCCATCTTGCGGATAAGGTCCGTGACCATCTGGGAATCGATCCCATTGGGGTTTTCGTTGCCCAGGCTCCAGGCGAGAACGCACGGACGGTTCTTATCTCGGGCTACTGTCTCTTCCCCGCGCTGAAGCAGATAGGGAGCATAGGCCGTGTCTTTGACCTGATCGTTGATCCAGCAGTACGGAACTTCGTCGAGGATATACATTCCCTTCTCTTCGCACAGCTCCAAGAACCGCTGGGCATGGTTGTAGTGGCTGGTTCGCACCGCGTTGATGTTGGCGGCCTTCATCAGCGTCAAGTCCTTGATCCAGTTCTCCTCGGTCAGCGCAAAGCCCTTATCGGCCCAGAAGTCATGGCGACAGATGCCGGTGCACTTGATAGGGACGCCGTTCCACAGCACGACGTTATCCTTGACATCGATCTGCCGGAAACCGAAACGCTGTTCGACGCGCTCGATCTCTTTTCCGTCTCCAGTCAAGTGGAAGACAACGTAATACAGATTCGGCTTCTCCGCCGACCAGAGGGCCGGCGCTTTCACGGGAGCGTCCATCGTGACCTGCGTGGTTCCATCGGCCTGGATGGTTCCTGAGCCCGACAGCGTCACTCCGGTGGGATGCCCGTCGCCGCTTATCAGCGTCCCCTTGACGGCGACATTTTGCCCCGGCTTGCCTTTGACGTTCAACTGGGCAAAGAGAGTGGCGTCCTTATAGTTCGCATTCAGCGGCGTGCGCACCACGATATCGTCGATATGAGTCTGCGGCACGGCGATCAGAGACGTATCCCGATAGATGCCGCCCATCGTCTGGAAATCGCCCGTATCGGCGTCAAACGAAGGCGTCGTCTTTGAGACGCGCACGGCGAAAAGATTGCGCTGGCCGGGCTTGACCAGGCCCGTCAGGTCGATCTCCCAGCCTGTGTAACCACTCTCGTGGTAGCCGGCCTTCTGGCCGTTGATAAACACCTCCGCGCCGTCGAGCGCGCCGTCGAAATGCCAGAAGATCCGTTTGCCGGCCCAGGATGCGGGGACGTTGACATAGCGCCGATACAGACCGACGGTCTTGTCCACGCGGTCGTAGGTCGGCAGCGAATAACCGGCCATCTCCCAGTTGGACGGCACATTCATGTTGCGCCATGAGGAATCGTCGAAGCTGGGCGAGGCGAAGGCATCGCGCTGAGCCGGGGTTACATTTGCGTCGACAGGCTTCGGTGCGGGGGCCCGCCAGACAGCCTCCTGCCCATCTTCGGTCGTACGGATCTGGAACTCCCGCAGCGACGCCCAGTGTTCGGCGGAGTTGTCGAGTACGGTGATGCGGAGGTAGCGGACATCAGCGGGCGTCAGCTTCACGGGACCGTCGCCGACTCCCGGCGCGGCGGACGCGTCCGCCAGCGTCGTCCATTTGCCGCCTTGAATGCGTCCTTCGATCCGGAATTCGTAGGCGTCGTCCGGTTTCTCCCACGAAAGCGTGACGCCGGAGACATGGCGCGTTTTCCCGAGGTCTGCCTGGAGCCATTGCGGAAAATCGCCGCCGCTGGCGCACCAGCGCGTATCGCCGGAGCCGTCGAAAGCGTTCTCAGGCGGGTTCTGTTCCTCGCTGCTCGAAGCCGTGAAGAACGTGTTGACGGGCGCGGAGGGCTCAAACTCGCCTGCCTTGATTTGCCCGTATGTCAGATGGAAGCGCCACGCGCCGGTCATGGGCAGGTTCCACGGATTATGGGCGCGAAGCTGGTCCGGCGGCATGGGCGCGGCGGCTGGCAGCGGCAGCGGCAAAGTCGCGGGCGCGACGCGCCCGGTGTTCTGCGCAGACGCGGGAAATGCGGCGGCGAGGAGCGGCGGAAGTAATAACGAGAAGTGTCGCAAATTCACGTGAATGAATGCCTTTCGTACTTTCAATAATATCGATACGCTCTTTCAATCGTATCGATATAGTTTGACGCGCGGGATCGTCATATTTTGCATCCGCCGGCCTCCCGGACTCTTCGGAAACCTGGGACCGGCGAGCCTTTACGTTCTGCGAGATATTGCATCCGTTCCAATAGCTCCGACTGTTCGCAGGCTTCGCCAGCGTCGTAGGCGGCATGCCTCAAGGATAGTCAGAAGGATCCAGACGTCATTACCAGAAGACTATGCTTGGCGCCAATAGTTTAACATGGAGTGATACCAAAGTCAAGAAAATTTATTTGGATCCATTTCGTCTTCAACTGCGGCCGTACGCCAAGTGATCTGATCCTGATGAGAGGCGAGGTGCATACATTCGAACTCAGACTTCCGGCTACGGGCGGCTTTCCACATGGCGCCATTTATGAAATCAAATTTTTGGTGCCATTTATTTTCAGATTCCCCTTGACACTGGTCTCAGTTCATGTTAGACTATTGATATATTCGTAACACAGTACTCGGATATCGCTCAATATGGGGCTGACGTTCATTTAGCATTATCAAAATCGTTCGTGTTCCAAAGGAGGGTTAGATCAGATGAATAATTATGGGAAGGCGAAAGCCTTTACACTGATCGAATTATTAGTTGTTATTGCGATAATCGCAATACTAGCCGCCATTCTATTTCCCGTGTTTGCCAAAGCGCGTGAGAAGGCGCGTCAAATAAGTTGCGCTAGCAACTTGCGGCAGCTTGGCCTGGGAATGATGCAGTACACCCAGGATTACGATGAGTCTTATCCCGGCTTGAACGGCGGAAACCCGAGCTTCCAGAACAACCCCTGGAACACAGGGCCGAATTGGGAGTCAGCTATCTACCCGTATGTAAAGTCCGTTGGCGTTTATCAGTGTCCAGATGCTCCCTACAAGCTTAATTCCTATGCTTATAACTGGGGTATCGCTTGGAACAACTCCAATGGCGCTCAGAACCACAATTTCGGCACGCCAATTGCGACTCTTACTTCGCCCTCGAACACCGTGATGCTTTTTGAGTGGTATGGAAGCGGCAACCCGCCTGCTCCGGCCGGTACCGGCTCTGCGTGGCCTCCTGCTCCGTATAATGATCCATCGAGTAGCCTCTACGCAGGAGTCGTGGGCAACAACGGCTGGCAGATTGGTTTAGGCTGCAACGCTCCGTACCAGGTCGGGCTCTCATGGCATAATCCGGATAACCGAAATAACTCGCCTTTCAACGAAGGGAATTATGTCGCCGCGGATGGTCATGTGAAATTCCTCCGATGCAGCAGCATCTCGTACTCTGCCGGCGGAGTTAATCCGAACAACGAGGCGCCGGACGCGTTAACCCCGGGCGTCGCAATGACTTACAGTATGCAGTAGGAATAATTCACTTGGCATGCTGAGGTTTATACAGGACGCAACAACTATCTGGATGTCTATTATGAGTATAGAAGTGGATCACGCAATCAAGCGCGGCTGGCGTCATTATTCATGCTCGGCGCTTCTAGTCGCTGGCGCAGCTCTGCTTGTTGGCGGCTGCGGACACGAGCCGGCTCCCGCCCCGCCGCCTCCCTCGGCGCAAGTGTCGTCCGATACACCGGCGACTTCCCCCGCAGCGATAGCTGCGGCAAATCGAGTCCAGGAAGGCCCGCGAATCCAGGAAATCCAAGCCAACCCAAATATGACGCCTGAGCAAAAGCAAGCGGCAATACAGTCATTGCAAGTGCAATCTGGTCAACAAGCCCTACCGAACGCGCCGGTGGGAGCCCAATAGCGAGAGACGCAATCCTGCGGTGAATCTAAACCTATTGCCGTTCCAAATAAGGCTTGAGATTGCCCGCTCTCCCGCCGTGATGTCCGCAAAATGGGCATCACGGAGGGAGAGTGGGCTTTTTCTTTGATAAGCAGCGTTAATACTCATGTGATTGCTTGGTCCGTTTCGGTTTCAAAGCAAAAGCACAGTTTACTTGATAGCCCCTCTCTCAGAAATGTTCATTGATTTATGGGTGTGGCGCACGCTCACTCAGCTTGGCAAATCATAAACAACCACTGGGATCCCCTTGCTCACTAGCTCCTCCTCAATAATCGGCTCAATCTTGTCCCAGGTCCCGCCTGCCAGACCGCATCCGATACGAGGCATATGGACGATCGCTCGATGGCGCTGCGCGTGTTCGGCGACGCGCCTCAATCCTTCCTGAACGGCTTCATAACGAATTGGCGGAACTCCCTTCGTTCGCCGAATACCTTGCTGGCCGATGAGATTTGCGACCCAGAGCGCTTCTTCGACCAGAACAAATTGCGTTTGTCCTAATTCATGGGGCAGAGTCCGTTCCCCCTTGAACCAGGCGCGAGCTTCTTTCTCCGGCTGCTTCCACCGTTTGGAAATAGCCATCACAAATCCTTTGCCCCAGGCGCCTATATCGTTGCACACATGGACAATAATCCCAGGGCTGTCGCGTGGTGGATCGGTCGCGTCGCCAATAACGTAGGTGATGCTCATTATCTTCTTTCTGGGTGGTCCTGTGTTAGTGTTATTTTTACATTATGTGTTCACGCAAAAGAATTGTCAAGGGATGGTGAGGAGAGGTGAGGCGTCAAACTTAGGCGAGGTTTGTGCGATAAAGGGATATTCTGCCGGCAAGCTCCGCTAACGCGGCGGTCATGGGCAGGTGAATCCCTTTGCTGTTGGAGACGATGAGTAACGGCGGTTTTGGAAAGGTGAAGCGGCGGATCAGCGCCCCGTGAGTTGGTTTGATAAGACGCTTGGCGGCGGGCCGGCGGAGAGGCGTTCGGTGAGTGTTCCGCGTACGAGGATGTCGCCGGGTTCGAATCCGCTCTGGAATTGGCGGTGGAGGAGCGCGACTGCTTCGGCACCGATCACGTCGAGCGGCTGACGGTAGGTCGTCAGGGCCGGCTGCAAGGCGCCGTAGTCCATGACGTCGTCGAATCCGACCACGGAGATGTCTTTGGGGATTTCGATCCCGATCTCCCGGGCGTACCGGATGATCTCGACGGCCGCTTCGTCGTTCCAGGCGACAATCGCGGTCGGTCGTTTCTCGGCGGGAAGCGACAGGATCGCTTTTGCCCAGGCAAGCGTGTCGTCCGTATGACAGGATCGCTCCCAGCCAGGAATGACGACGGCTTCGAAGCCGCGTTCTTCGGCGAGATGGAAGAACGTCGCGGCCCTGGCGAGCGCCGGCTGGACGAAATCCGGTCCGGGACGGAACGCCATGCGACGATGCCCAAGGCCGAGCAGATACTCCACCAGCGTCGTGACGCCGTGCTCATTGTCCACATCGACGGTATATCCGTAACCGTACTCGTTGGCCGATCCGACGATGACAAAGGGAGAGCCGCGCTCGGCGAGAACGTGGGGCAGAGATGACTCGGCGCGGAGCGCCGTCAGGATCATCCCGTCGCATCGCCCATCGCAGTACAGGCGAACCTTGTCCGATGTGTCCACGCCGAACATATCGCCCGTAAAGACCGTAATGTTGATGCCGTGGGCTTCCGCCGCGCGCAGAACGGGATGGAAGACGGCCTGATGGTACCCGTGCATCGTCAAGGTCGCCGCCGACGCGGTGATCACGAAACCGACGATTTCGATTTTGCGCTCGTCATTCGCCTTCGCGCGCGGCGGCGGCGTATAGCCGATATCACGGATCGCTTTGAGAATACGCGCGCGGGTGTCCTGGCTGACCTCACCTGGCCGATTATTAACGACATGATAGACCGCTGTGCGCGAGACGCCCGCGACTTTGGCGACTTCGCGCATGCTTGCCGAAGCTGCTTGCTTGCTCACAATAACGCCTTTTCATTCACTGACGAGTTACGTTCGATTATGCACGCCGCCTGTTTCGATGTCAACTCAGCGCGTCGTCGGCTTGGACGCGTTCTTAATCGGATATCCATAGGCGAAGCTATTTCCCTTGAAGCCAAGGTAGATCAGGCCGAACCGATCCCAGCTGGCCGCCATGCCGGCGGGAACGTCCAGCAGGCCCATGGGGTACCCCGAGATCTGGTCCCACGAGACGCCTTCATCGACCGATCGGAAGATGCCCCAGCGGTTATTGCCCGAGCGCTTGCCGTAAATATAGACTGCGGGATAAGCCCCTGGACGCGCCGATTTTCCAAGAGTCAATGCCCAGCAATGCTCAAAGCCGGTCAGTTTTTTGAACGAATCGCCGCCGTCCAGCGAACGCCACAGGCCATGCTCGGTCGCGCCTTCGTATCCGTCCACGAACCAGAGGTCGCCCGAGCGGAACGGGTTCGCCGCCAGCCGGCCATGGTGCGCGAAGCCCGCAACCTGGCCTGACCCCTTGGTCTGTGTCCACGTCTCGCCGCCGTCCGTGGAGCGCCAGAAGCCGCCGGCCGCGAGGTGCAGATAGAACGTTCCCGGCGTTTTCGGATCCGCCACAAGGTTGTGCTGCTGGAGCGCCGCGATCCACGAGCCCCATTGCCAGCCCATCAATTGATACTTCTGTCCGCAGGCGTCAAACACGGACGCCCCCGGCGCGCCGTCGAACGAATGGGTCTGGGTCCATGTCTTCCCGCCGTCGCGCGTGTAGAACGGCGCGGGCGAGTTCATGCTGTACTTGTTGGTCGGAACCCAGACCAGATTGGCGTGCTCCTGCGGATTAGCCCGATCGGCCTCCGGCAGCGCGCTGATGGCGATCAGGCCGTCGTAGAGCACGCAGGGATGCGAGCCGTTCGTGATGGAGGGGAAGGGAGTCCAGGTATCCCCGCCGTCGGTCGAATAGCTCGAATAGTGCGCGGTCGCCGCCTGGGGATTGCCGGCGAAGAAGTTGTCCGTGGTCACCGCCAGAAAGCGCGGCGCGTTCGGGCAGTAGGCGATATCCTGGGAGCTGGAAAGGCCGTTGTTGTTATCCCAGAGGTTCACGCCGAAGTGTTTCGCGGTGAATTTGTCGGGATCGTCGATGGTAAAGAGGGTCTCGTCCTCCACCGTCAGGATCGGCTTTCCTCCGGGCGGCAGGGCGATTTCCATGCCGACCATCTCTTCAATACCTTGCGAGAAGCTGCTCCAAACCGGCGGGCTGGCGGCGGTATCGACGGCGTCGTTCGTGTGCGCCGCGAGAATGCCGTCGTTGGCGCCGGGGACCCAGAGCGTTCCATTCGTATCAATGTAAATGCCTCCATCGGAAATCCCGTGGCCCTGCGGCCGGATCGCCGAGGGGCGCAGCCATTGGATCGGCTGCGTCTCTGAAAACTTCAAGCCCGAGCCAAAATCCGTCCAGGTTTCGCCGCCGTCGGTGGATCGGGAAAGCGCGCCGCCCCAGCCGTTGACGAAGATACGCTTCGCGTTTTTCGGATCCACGGCGATCCCGCCGACGCCGCCGCGATGCGTCTCGACGCTCTTCCACTCGCCGGCGCGGGAGCGGCGCCAGATGCGCGACGATCCATCTTCCGCGACCCAGAGATTTCCGTCTCGATCCACGGTGGCGAACCCGGGATGGCGGTCGATTCCCGCGCCCGCGCCGATATCGCGCCACTGGATCCCGCCGTCGTCGCTCATCAATACGGAGCCGGGGCCGGTCGTCAGGTAAATCCGGCGGGAAACGCTCATTCCAAATGCATTGACTTTGCCGCCGCCGGCGTCGAAGCGGGGAAGGCGGGCGTCGGCGAGCGGCGTCTTGCCGTCGCCGCCCAGATCGATCGCCACGCGCGCCCACGTTTTGCCGCCGTCCTGGCTGCGCCAAAGACCGTCCTGAGGACTGCCGAAGTACGCGATCTTGTCGTTGTTGGGATCGATCGCCAGGCGCTCGCCGAACGTCTCGTTCTCCAGCGATCCCTTCAGCGAGAGGCTGCCTGCGGTAAATGTGCGCCCGCCGTCGGCGCTGCGATAGACGTTGAGGCCCAGGCTGGGATACTGGGACGAGATATCCGCCGACCGGTTGAATGTGTAAGCGCAGAGAACGACCTTTGGGTTGAGCGGATCGATGGCGATCGCGCCGCATCCCGCCTGCACGGGCGCCGCCGCGATGCTTGCCGGAAACGCCGCCGCGATCTTGGTGGGAATCCATTCTTTGCGAACATCGTCCCAGCGGTAAAGATTATCGACATCGCCCCGGGCGTAACGAACGGCGGGATGCTGGGGATCGACGGCCATGCCGCGCATCCAGCCTCCCGCGCCGATGCGAACGGGTTTCCAGGCGTAGCGCTCAGACAGATCGGCCGCCGGCGACCGGGTGGTGTTGACAAGGCTGGCGGAGACAATGGCGGCGGGAATGATGAGGAGGGCGAGCAGACTATTTTTGATCATCGAGATATGCTGGGAATCTTTCATCGTAAGAAACGATTTTTCGGACGCGGCGCGCTATTTGCTGGTCGTTCGCGCGCTCGCCGGCGTGTGCTTGATGGCGTCGGCGACCGACTGCTTGACGCTTTCCGGCTCTTTGGACAGATCGGCGCGCATCGCCGCCCGTTGGGCGTCTTCATTCGAATGGGCGCTCTGCGATTTGCCGCAGCCCGACGCCGCGCCCATGAGAATGCACGCCGACAACACGATCATTAAATTTCTCATAACCATTACTTCTGATTGCGGCAATTGGGCGCGCGCTCCCGCCCGGCGTTTCCCGCTGGGGAGGGAGCGCGCACGGTCCCGGTATCGCGTCAATTGCGGCGGCAGTCCCACATATTCAGCGGGTCTTCCGCAGCGGTCCCGTTGTCGGAGCCGTTGGGATTGGTCGCCGAGGGGATCATCGACTTGACATGACCATCGCAGAACGCAAAGTTCGCTCGCCCGGTGTGCGTGGCCGAGACGGCGCCGTTCTGATCCAAATCGTATCCCGTTCCGGTCAACTTGGGGCTTGGCAGTTTCTGAGCGCCGAAGGGGCTGACGGACGGCGGCGCGGACCACTCGGCGCCGACTCCCATAATCAGCGCGCCATAGCTGGCGACGCCGCTGTAGTTTCCAAACGAGTTGTATCGGGACTCGTCGTCGTTATGCTTCTCGGCAAGCAGGATCGATCCGGCCGGCTGAGAGACCTGCGCCTGCGAGAGCGCCTCGGGAATGCCCGGGCTTCCGAATCCGATGGGAAACCAGGTGTTGCCCATCACGCCGCGCAAGTTGCTGGAAGCGCCCGACCAGGCCCATCCCGCGAACGGCTGGTATCCATTCGCGGCGTAAGAAACGCCCGTGCCTTCCCAGGAAGAAATGAGTCCGCCCTTGGAATCGTCGGGGCAGGCGAAGGCGGCGACGGATTTGACGTAGGGCATCACCTTGAGCACCCAGGAAGTGGAGCTCGCGTCTGGAGCGATGTTGTCCGTGCCGATCGGGTAAACCTCGTCGGAATCCTGCGTGTACTGGATCACGGCGAGCGTCAGCTGCTTCATATTGGAGGCGCAGCTGATCTGTCGGGCTTTCTCACGTGCTTTTGCGAAGACCGGGAAGAGAATTGCGGCAAGAATAGCAATGATAGCGATGGCAACGAGAAGCTCAATCAGGGTGAACGCGCGTACTTTGCGATAACTCATAACATCCCCCAAAAAGAAAACCGTAACGGGTAACTTGATGTGTCAAGCTTAAGGATAGTATATCGCTGATTGCAATGATTGTCAAGAAAATATTATTTGCGCGTTTGCCGCTGAATCCAGAGCGCGGCTTCCGTGGGCCAATGGCTGGCGGGCAGGTCTTTGGAGAGGCGCAGGCCGTAGCCGTGGCCTCCGGAATCGTAGGCGATACAGTGGTTCGGCGTCCCGTTTTTTTGCAGCGCTTTGGCGTAGTCGGTGACGTCGAACAGATCGTCATCGCGGGTTTGGGCCAGGAACATCGGCGGGGTGGACGCCGTTGGCTGCACTTCCGGCGCCGGAGACTGGGAGGCTTTGTTCCAGAGATAGGCGGGATAGATGAGCAGGGTGAAGCTGGGACGATCGCTGAATTTGTCCGCCGCGTCGACGGTGTCGTAAGTGCGGGCGCCATCCGAGCAGGAGAGTCTCGCCGCCAGATGTCCGCCGGCCGAGAAGCCGATGACGCCCAGCCGCGCGGGATCGATTCCGAATTCCCCGGCGCGCGAGCGCAGCAGGGACATCGCCCGCTGGGCGTCCTGAAACGCGGGTTCGCGGCGCTGGGGGCTGGGGACCTGTCCGTCCGGGACCCGGTAATGCAGTACAGCGGCCGCGCAGCCCAGCCCATTGAGCCAGTGGGCGATCTCGGAGCCTTCGATATCGGTGGTGACGACGTAGTAGCCGCCGCCGGGGAAGATCAGGACCGTGGGATGGGTCTTCTTGCCGTCGGCGATCGGGTAAACGGTCAATTGCGGACAGGTAATGTTGGAGAGCTTGGAGATTTCGCCGTAGCGCCCGGTCGAATCCGTCGCGGCGTCTCCGGCGCTGGATCCCGTTTCGCCGGGAGCTGTGTTCGGCCACAGGTTGAATGTGATGGGAGAGGGCGTCGCCGGCGTATCCGCCTGTCCGTTCGCCACACAGCCGATGAGAAGTGAGAAAGAGAGAAGGGCGGCAAGTCGCTGGGATGTCATGGGAATGTGAGTTCTCTGCGGTGAAATGAGGCGATCCGAAGAAAGGTCTTCGGATCGCCGCTGGCGATGGAGATTAGTCGTTCGGATAGGCCGGAACGAACATCTGGCGGGTGAACTTGCCGCGCTGCAGATACTTCACATGGCCGTCGGTGAACGCCACATTGGCGCCGTTGTTGTGACGCAACGCGACATTCTGCGGGCCGCAGGGCGAGCCGAACGGGTTGCCGCCGGAGTCGGCGGATCCGGATCCGCCGTCCTGGAAGGGGGAGCCGTCGACACAGCTTCCAGCCGCTTTCGCCTGTGCGTCCGAGACCAGCCGCTCATTCGGGCTCCAGCCGGCGGAGGCCGTGTTCCAGCTGCTCCAGAAGTTCGGATCCTGGCTGCCGTCGGGCATCGCCCAGTTCGCCTGGTGGAACGCGGCGCCGACGACTTCCCAAGGGCCGCCATTCTTCCACTGAGTGGATTCGGTAATCAGGATGGTCGAAGCGGGGCGGACAACCTGCGCCAGCGCCGATCCCGCCATCAGCGCGGAGAGCGAGTAGCCGTCGTTGCGGTGTGGAGGCGTCTGAGCGTCGAGGCCAATGAAGGTGTTCTTCTGGTCGGGGCACTGGCTGACGAGATTTGACTGGGAATACGGCTTGAGGAAGTCAGTCCAGGAGAGGTCGCTTCCATCCGCGGCCGTACCGTTGGCGAACGGATAGATTTCGTCGTTGTCCTGAACGTATTGCAGCGCCGCCATCCCCATCTGCCGCTCATTGGAGGCGCAGGACGTTTGCCGGGCTTTCTCCCGCGCCTGTGCGAAGACGGGGAAGAGAATGGCCGCCAGTATCGCAATGATTGCGATGACAACGAGAAGCTCAATCAAAGTAAATCCGGTGCGTTTCATCTGTTTTCTCCTAGTGCCTAAGTTTTCGAGAGCGATCGATATCTGGATTGCTATTATTTCTTTTAATACAAAAATACGTCATTGGTTATCCGGACAGAATGTGGGATGTTGGCGCCTCCTTCCCGCGCGATCTCCGCAAGCTTGACACGTCAAGTTATCTAATGCAGTATATAACCTATCGCGATTGTTGTCAAGCTTGCGGATGGATTCTTCGTTCGGCGTTTTTAGCGCGCGCTGAACGTCGCGGCGTACGGACCGGAATACTCCGTGCCGGCGGCGAGGAGGTTGGTGTAGTCCGGCGCCGAGGTCGCGGATGTGGGAGGCATGCCCGGCGAAACCGCCGCGCCGCGCAGGAACTTCACATGGCCGTCGGAGAGCAGATAGTTGGAGCCGTCGGTGTGCCGGCCCGTGGGGTTCTGCGTACACTTGCCGAAGGCGTTGCCGTTCTGGTTATCCATATAGCCGGTGTCGTATTTCAGGCTGAATCCGGACGCCGGGTTCAGATAGTCGCAGGTGGTGCCGTAGCCAGCGATGGATCCCTGTTCGTTGACGTCGGTGACGTCCGTGGTCAGGCCGGTGATTTCGCACAGCATCACCGTCTTGGCCGGCGAATTGAGTCCGGCCAGGTTTCCGCCGGTGGGGTTGGTCTGCCACGGCGCCAGGGCGCGGTTCCAGGAATAAGAGAGCGCGGAGCGATTGCCGGCGCTTTGCGTGCTGTCGTCCGGGCAGGTATAAACGCCGCGCGACTTGACATACGGGTAGATCTTTCCAGCCCATCCCCATGTATTGGAATACTGGCCGTTATCTCCAAAGTTGCTGGAGGGGAAAGTCTCGTCGTTGTCTTGCGTATATTGCACAAAACCCAGCCCAAGCTGCTTGAGGTTGCTGAGACACTGCGTCTGCCGCGCTTTCTCACGGGCTTTGGCGAAGACGGGGAAGAGAATAGCGGCAAGAATAGCAATGATGGCTATCACAACGAGCAGCTCGATCAAGGTAAAAGCCGATGTCGATGATTTCTTCATTCGTACACTCCTGGTGATACCGGTATAATGCGATTGATTATCCTGGGATAATTATAAGACCATTCTTCTCATTTCGTCAAGTGTTATTTTTCAGACGATATAAAAATCCCATTATTTACGGTTAATACCGAATATTTCCGAAATGCTTTGACAAATTTCGGATCCTTTGCTATGATGGTGCAGTATACTTATCCCAGGATAATTTGAACATCAGTCATGACAACACAGAAGGCGCGGATAGAACCCAATCAGGAAACGAAGGTCCAGTCGGTGCACCGTCGGCTCTCGGAGCTGGCGCACCAGAGCGGGCCTGACGCGAAATTGCCCACGGTCAGCGAACTGTGCCTCTCCTTCGGGACGAGCCGTTCGACGATCAACGACGCGCTGGAGCAATTGGAGGCGCAGGAAGTCATTCGGCGCCGGCGCGGAAGCGGGATCTTCGTGTCGCCGAAGATCACGAACCGCAGCATCGCATTGTTGTTCCGAGTCGATTTCTTTCGAGAACGCGTCGCATCGCCGTTCTGGGATATCCTGTGGAGCAAATTTATCCTCGCCGCCCAGGCGCGCAGCGAGATTCGCTCGGATTCGTTCACCGTCCATATCCTGCACGCCAAGGACGGGCGACTCCAGGCGCTGGACGACCATTTGACGCGGCTCATTGAGACGGGGCGGATCAGCGGCGTTCTTGGCGTCGGTCTCGAACTGGAGACCGTGGAATGGATCCGTGGGCAAGGCGTTCCGGTCATCGGTTTCGCCGGCCTCGGGCAGTGGCATGTCGTGATCTCAGGGGAAGAGATCGTGCGGCTCGCCGCGAAGCATCTGATCGAGCGTGGCTGCAAACGCCCGCGCCTTTGGATCGCCGGCCATTATGTCCATATTGTCGACTGGCGTAATCCGGCCATCAAGCAGGAAGCGTCGCTGGACCGTGACGTCGAGGCGTTTCGCGAAGTTCTGGAGGCCAGCCATCTGCCGTTTCAGGCCGATCGGGTCTGGAGCTACGCGCAGCAGATGGATCCGCCGCTGCTTCAGGAGCAGGGCGCCTGGGCGGCCGAGCGGCTGCTGAATGAGGGACTTGCCGAGGAGACCGACGGGCTGATCCTGACCAACGACTTGATGGCGCTTGGGGCGATGAAGGTTCTCCAGCGCAGCGCGGCCGGCCGAAAGATCCAGGTCGCCACGCACGCCAACAAAGGCGCCGCCACGCTGTATGCGTTCGACGATGTCCTGACACAGGTGCTGGTGGACCCGGAAGAGATCGTCCGCGCCATGTTCCAGCTCCTGGACGCCGTGATGGCGGGCAAGCAGCCGGAGAAGGATTTCGTGACCATCGGGCCGTCGTCCCTGACATTGCCGATGAAAGCTTCTCGATAAATATTGAAGAAGGAGGGATCGCGATCGGTTAATTTAGTTCTAAAAGATACAAAAGTAATACAGATGTGCTTGATGTCAAAGGAGATGGAAAAAACATGACTCGGAAACTTACCGGACGGATTCACGGAGCCGCCGCTCTCCTCATCGTGGGGGGCTGGCTGGGCGGCGCATTGGGGACGCCCCCGGCGTCGGCGGACGATATTTATAACTGGAGGTCCGTCACAATCGGGGCGGGCGGCTTCGTCACCGGGTTCCTGACACATCCGCTCGACGCCAATGTGCGTTACTGCCGCACCGATGTCGGCAACGCCTATCGCTGGAACAGCGCCACAAGCCGCTGGATCCCCATGGTAGTTCACAATCAGGGCAGCCCCGCCGGCATGCCTTCGGCGGCGTCTCCCGCGCCGGGACAGAGCGGAGTGGAGAGCATTGCTTTTGATTCTAAAGCAACTAATGTTATCTATCTCGCTTATAAGAATGGATTTTCGAACGATGTTTCGTCCCAGTACACGGCGGTTAAAGGCAGTGTTTACAAAAGCGTCGATGGGGGGCAGACATTCACGGGCAGCGATCTCAACATCGATATGAACCCCAACGGCAGTCAGCGTTCGCTGGGTGAGCGGATGATGGTGGATCCGAACAATTCGTCGATCCTCTACTACGCCTCGCTCGACAACGGCCTCTGGCGCAGCACAAATGGCGGCGTGAACTGGACTCAGGTGACGGGCGGCGGCGCGCCGTCTTCCTCCGCCGGTTTACTCGGCGTGCGCTTCGCGCCGACCGACGGGACTGTCAGTAACTTTGGTCAGACCGTCTCCAAGAGTATCTACGTCGTCAATCCCAGCGGGCCAATCCTCAAAAGCTCGGACGGCGGCTCGAACTGGACCGATATCGCCAGCGGCCAGGGGATCGAGGGGCACGCCACCACATCGACGGTCGGGCCGGATGGCGCATTCTGGGCCGCGACTAACAGCGGCTCCGTGGTGTGGCGCTACTATAACGGCTCCTGGCAGACACAGCAGGACTACTTCACGTCCGGCGTCTACGAAACGATCGTCGGCATCGCGGTGGATCCGCACAACGCTACGCACTACTGGGCCGTGGGCGACGGCGGCGCGCTGCTCTACGCGAACTTTGGGAGCAGCTATACGTCCGCGGGACGCCAGTTCTACTTTGCGAACTCGCTGGGATGGGTTCCGCAAAATCCACAGGGGTATCGCTCCAATGGCGGTATATACTACGATAAGAACGGAACGCTCTGGGTTCCCATGGGCAACGAAGGCGTGCTGACCTATTCGCCCACCAACAGCGAGACGGACACGAATCCGCCGTACTGGACGATCCAGTCGCAGGGCATCGAAGAGTTTGTCACGCACGACGTCATCATGCCGCCCGGCGGCAAAACGGTGGTTGCGGTGGAGGACGCCACCGGTTTGGTGATCAGCGACCCCGCGCAGTTCACGGCCACCCAGATTCCATTGCAAAATCAATTGATCTCCAACGGAACGAGTGTGGCGTACTGCCCGAACAACTCAGCGTATCTCGCGGTTGTCAGCGCGGACGTCAATTTCACGGGCTCCGGATTGAACTATTCCGGATACTCCACCGATGGGGGAACGAGCTGGCATGCGTTTGGGGCTTATCCGAAGGATCCGAGCGGCAATCAGGTCAACCAGGCCGGCAGCATCGCCATCTCGCGGCGCAACGGCTGGGGCAACGGCGCCGACCATCTGGTCTGGCTTCCGAGTCAGAATTACCCCCCTTACTACTCCACCGACGGCGGTTCGAGCTGGCGTCTGAGCACGACGTTCCCGGCGGATACGTCCTCCGGCAATTACGGCAAGCTCAACGGCGCCACCGGCGACTGGACCTTCGTGCTCAAGCAGCGGCAATTGGTGGCCGATCCGTTTGTGGCGAACAAGTTCTACCTGAACCTCGTCTGGCCGGGCTTCTTCGTCTCCACGGATGGCGGCGTCACCTGGACGCAGCAGTCGAACGGTCTGCCCACCTCCACTCATCACGGCCAGATCGGCGTGAACCGAAATGTCCAGAACGATCTCTGGTTTGTGGACGGCTGGGAAGGGGCATCGGCGCACGGGCTCTGGCACTCCACGAACGGCGGCGCGAACTTCACGAACACCAACGCCTTCGACTACGCCATTAGCCTGACGCTGGGCGCGGGCAGCGGCATTTCGGGCGACCAGTCCTACAGCGTCTATGTTTACGGACGCCGGACCGGCGACGCCAACTGGGGCGTTTTCCGCTCTAACGACGGCGGCGCGACGTGGATGCGGATCGCCTACTACCCCGCCGGCATCTTCGATCAGCCGACCTGCATGGCGGCGTCCTGGGACACCTACGCCAAGGTGATCATTGGATTTGGAGGGAACAGCTACGTCATTGGCGATAAGAGCAGCGGCTTGCAGGACACCGCCGTTTATAACTTCGAAAGCGGCGTGCAGGGGTGGAGCGCATTGAGCGCCAACTGCGGCGTGACGGCGTCCACGTCCCAGACGTACGCCGGAAGCGGGGCGCTTGCCGTCACGCTCAACACGTCAGGCGCCGATACCGCCTCGGTGCGCGTCCTCAACACTGGATCGTCCACGCCCATGCCGGCGGCGGGCGCGACCGTCACATACCATGTCTGGGTTCCGTCCGGCGGCTCGGTCGTTTCGGCGAGCGCGTTCAGCCAGGACGCCAACTGGGGCTGGGCGGGAAATACGGTCAACCTCACGGCGGGGCAGTGGAATACGGTGACGCTGACGGTTCCTACCAATGCGGTCACGCCTCTCAATGCGATTGGCCTCCAGTTCACCACCAACGCGACGTCTCATGCGGTCTGCTCCGTGGACAGCGTCAACTTCCCGCTCTCCGGTCCCAGCGGCTCGCTCACGGGCAGCGCGGCCAGCATCACCAGCGCCACGACTGAAAACCTGACCACCGACGGCTCGATCGACTGGGCGCACTGGGGATACAGCGGTACGGGGATCGATCATAAGTCCAACGGTTCGGGCGGCGCTGTGGGAGCGATCAGCGCTTTGACGCTGATCGGCTCCAGCTATCTCTCGACCTTCAGCGACAATATGACCGGCTTTACCTGGACCGACGGGACGCCGCACGGCAGCGTCTCCGGCAGCAAGACGGGCGTCTTCACCGCCGGGACCGGCAACGGTTTCAGCGTGACGCTTCCCGCCGGAACAACGGCCAAGACGGCGAAGATCTGGGCGGGCGGCTGGAACAGCGACGCCAAGCTGACCGCGCATCTCTCCGACGGCTCGGCCGCGGATTATGTGGACACCAGCCTGGGATACGATAAGCCGGGCAATACCGACGGCCAGCATTTCTATGGCCTCTACACACTGACCTACAAGGCGGCGTCCGCCAATCAAACACTCACGGTCTCGTGGGTGCAGACGGCCGGCAGCGGCAACGTCTCCTTCGACGCGGTGGCCGATCCGCCGGCGAAGTAAGATCGGTCGGGAAAGAAAACCGGCGGAGAGATTTTCCATCTCTCCGCCGGTAATTATTTTGTCTGAAGCTGGAGATATCCCATGGCTTGCGGGGAGAGGTGCGGGCAGCCATAGACGACCGGCGCCCAGTCCATCGCCAGCAGGCGGCGCGCTTCGCCGGCGGGGGCGGGGAGGTATTTGTAGCGGATGAAGTTCGCGCGCATCGTCAGCGGAGCGTACTTGTTTCGTCCCAAACGGCGCAGCGCCGAGGCGGGGATCGCCATATCGACGATCCAGCCGCCATGCGCGTCGATCCGCGCGGCCGTGCGCCAGCCGTCGAGATCCCAGGAAAGATCCGTCCACCAATCCCGCTGTGAGACCTCCGATTCCAGAAGGCCGTCGGCGTCGCTGCGCGGCTCGGCGGTCAGGGTCGCGAGCTGATCGAACGTATCGTTGCTGGGGCTGACCTCCAGCTCGATCCACTGCCGCGCGTCGCCTTTCACGTCCAGAAAAACCTCCACGGCGTCGCCTTTCCAGATCGGGGAATCATGCCCATGATTGGGAATGTATTGTTGGTCGTCGTCGCAGAGAAAGCGGACGTAGAGCGCGTCTTCCGACCAGAGGAGCTTGACTTGCGTGGCGAGGGGGTGGAGATCTTTTTGTTGATCTCCCAGACAAAGGCCCAGCGCGGGGATCGCGGCGGCGTCCTTCCAGGCGGGATCCGCCGGGTCCGCGTCCAATTTCGGCGTCGTGGGCGTACGGGGAACCGAAAGGGTGGGCGGCGTGCGCGCGAGGGCAAAACCGCTTTGCGCCGTTCCGAGCGACAAAGCGGCCAAGTATGCGATGGTTACGATCGATTTCATCTCTGTGAGTTGGCCTTGGCGGGGGATTATTTTTGTTACAAGCGCTTGGAAAAAGCCCGCGACGTTTTATTGGATTGCGTGTTTCGTCGCGGGCCGATCGTCCCAGAAGATTAGTGTTTGGACATATTGAAGAACATCTCCCCATGACCTCGCCCGAGTGAATCGAACTGCTGCTTATCTTCCGGTGAGAGTTTCTGGTAGTCTCCGCCGGTGTCCTTGATTTTTTGGGCGATCCAGGATTGCGTTTCCGGCGGAGTGCTGTTCGCGGGAGATACGGCCACCGGGGAATCCGGCGCTCCTTTACTTCCGCATCCGAAGAGAAAGAAACTCCCGAACAGCACGCTGCAAACGACAAACATGCCCTTGTGTAATGGACATTTCACGAAGACTTTACCTTTCTACTGGCAGTTAATCGTGGATTCATTGTTGCAGCTGGGATCGGCGGCGGGATATTTGCTCGCGTCAAATTGATTGTCTTCGCAGCCCACTCCTGGTTTGCAGCGAACGTCCCAGTTCTCGTCCTTCAAGGTTCCTTGCTTGAAGAACTTTACATGACCATCGCAAAAAGCGAAGTTTGCCCCGGCTGTGTGCCGCCATGCGACTTGCTTATTATTCCAAAACGTTCCTAAATAGTCGTTGGCCCAGCTTTCCGAGGAGTGATCCTTGATCATGGCGGGATGCGGGGTCGCGCTTTCACCCGCCGATTCCGCGAGACCGTTCCCTGCTAAATTCGTCACGCTGTCAAAAGCGAACACGATAGTCGCCGGGGCATCGATTTTCGCGATCGATACGGTGTCTCCATAGAACTCCGCGCCGGCGCGGCTTCCGAGCGGTCTTGGGTCCAGCAGTCCCCAAACTTGCGAGTTGACTGAATAGGTGCTTTTTCGTGTGGCGACATCCGGGCAGCTAATCACCGATGCTCCCGCGCCTTGCCCCGTATTGGGGTCGTAATTTTTGATGTACGGTGAAAGCTGAGGCCACACGCTGCCGCCGAAGGGCGAATACGAAAAGCCCCCCTTCTCATCGTAGTCCTGTACGTATTGCACGGCGGCTAACCCAATCTGCTTGAGGTTACTGGCGCAGCTGATCTGCCGGGCCTTTTCGCGAGCCTTGGCGAAGACAGGGAAAAGAATCGCCGCAAGTATCGCAATGATTGCGATAACTACGAGAAGCTCGATCAATGTAAAACCTTTGCTCTTCATAAGTTCTCCTTGAATACGAATGTATTAGGCGCTTCATTTGCGCTTTATGAACCGAGTATATCACAGGATTGCATATCAGTCAATAATAATTTTACATGTCTTGTTTTTTGCCTGGGACTTGTCACATGAAAATCCCCTCACACGCTCGTTCAGACAGTCTGAATACGACTTTTTGTGAGCGATTCCCACTCATCCATGGCGAAACAAGCGCCGTTGAGATAACTACGGCTAATTTGTAAAATAAATATTGACAAGAAGGCGAAGAAAGATTGACCAATGGGGAGAACGATGTTATACTAAGGCCGTGACTATTGAATTCAAACCGAGAAAATACGAGCGCCTTGCTTCCGAACTGCGCGATCTCATTCGCGGAGGGTCCCTGAAGCCCGGCGACCAGCTTCCGACCTTCGCCGAGCTGCATCTGAAGTCCGGGATCACCAAGCCGACCATCATCCGCGCGCATACGCTGCTGGAGCGCGAGGGGCTGATCACGCGGCGGCGCGGGCACGGGACGTTTGTCGCGGAGCCGGCGGCCGGCGCCGCCGCCGGGCCGATGACGGACACCATCGCCGTCTTCACGCCATACGGCGGCGTCGCCGCGCAGCGGACGTACCATTCGCCCGGCTGGGCGATCCATACCACGGCGGGAGTATTGGAGCGGGTCTCGGAGGCCGGCAAGCACGCGATCCTGCTGCATCCCGATCGCGTGACTGAGCGCGACATTGAATGGCTGACCACGCAGCGTACGCTGGGAGCGATCGTTTACGGAGAAAATGAGCTGGATGTCGCTCACTTGCAGATGATCATCTCCTCGTTTGTGAAGGCCGGCGTGCCGATCGCGGAGATGGATCAGCCCCCCGGCAGCGTCGTCTGCGACCGCGTGGAGTCCGATCATGAGCAGGGCGCGTATGAATTGACGCAATGGCTGATCGCGCGCGGTCGCCGGCGTATTCTGCCGATTATGCCGCTGACGGACGAGTTCCACTGGGGGGCGCGCCGCATCGCGGGATATGAGCGGGCGATGCGCGAAGCTGGTCTGGCGCCGATGGCGCCGATCGGCAACCCCGTGCCGGGAGACGCGCCCGTGACCCGGGCCGAATTCGACGCAGTGACCCGTACGCGCGCCGCGACTCTGATCGAAGTGATGGTTGGCGACGACGCGTGCGACGCCCTGCTGCTGGCGACCGACGGATTGGTGTTCAGCTACGCGGCCGCCTGTCGGATGTTCGGCAGGCAGCCGAACCGCGACGTGCTTCTGGCGGGATATGACAACTACTGGGAGGACGCCCCGGAGCGCGAGGCCGGATGGGAGACGGCGCGGCCGGACATCACCGTCGATAAAGACAACCACAGGATCGGCGCGGAACTTGTTCAGCTCCTCCTCGACCGCCTGGAAGGACGATTGCCCAGCGAGCCGCAGCTCCGAATGATCCCTCCCAAAGTGATCGTCCTTTCGGACGCCGTCGGCGATCCGAAAATCCTTCCACAAAACGCATAAGTAAATTTATTATTTACTTATGCGTTTTTGCGAATAATTTCGCGCGGATGTATAAAATATATTGACAAGTAGGCGATGGTGGAGTATGATATTCTGACAATCGTCTTAAGTTTTGTCGCGCCTGTCGCCATACAGCATTTCCACTAAAGAAGGTTTCCATGCATTCCAGCACCCTGACTTACGAATCCTCCGCCGAGACTTTCGCCAAGCCGGAGACGTTCCAGATTTCCGGTCCCGGTCTGACGCTGACGTTTTCGCTGTCGGACGGACGCCTCGCGCTGGCTCAGATGCAGCGTGAGGATGGAAAAACGCTGCTGCATTGCGAAGCGGAGGACGAACTTGCTCATAGCGGCGCCGTGGGAAATCCGCTTGCCGTGATCGTTCGGCGCGGACCGGGCATGGGGCAGCGGTTTGGGCTGGAGGCGTTCCGGATCACCGGTATGTCGCGCGGCGAGCGCCGCCTGCTCGCCTATTTCGATCATGAAACGCTGCCGCTGCAATTCGCGCTCGAGGTTTCGGTGGAGGGCCATGTGGCGTCGTGGCGCGGTCAAGCGGGCTGGAACGGCGATGAGACCTGGGAGGCGGATTTCTACCTGCCGCTGTTCTCACGCATCGTCTTCGATCACGCAGAGACGGATCGGGCGATCCTGCCGGCGAACTCCGGATCCGTGTTTTCGGGGCTGAATGGCCGGGCCGTGTGCCGCACGTACATCGGTAACTTTGCGTCGCCGGTGATGCTGGCGGAAGGCGGCGGACGCGGCCTCGCTCTGCTGGACGACAACCTGGCCGACTACGCCGCCGAACCCGGCGCTTGTGTCCAGCGCGCCTTTTGCGCAGGCTCTTTCTTTCCGCCAGCGTTGGAAGGGGAAGAACGTCTGGCCGGAGAAGAAGACCTGGGGCCGTTTGTCGGCGTGCGCCACACGCGCCGCTTTCGCGCCGTTTCGGAACTTGGACTGACGGACGACGACATGACGGCCGAGAATTGGAGCCGCACCCACGAGGCTCCCATGGAGCTGCGCGGCGACGCCGCCGATTTCGGGCCGATTCGAACGTACGCCTATCATGGCTCCTGGAAAGCCGGCGCGCTCTGGCTGCGCGAGCGCCGCGCTCATGTGGCGCTGCGCCGCTCCCCGGCGCAGTGGTGGCGGAACACGACGTTTGTTTCGGAGGATATGGGCGACGCCATGGTGCGCCGGAACCAATCCTTTCACGATTATCCCACGCTGCTGGAGAACAAGCGCGCGATTGGAAGCGACGTCTTCCACCTGCCGGGATTCCATGACGCCGAGATGCTGGGCGACACGCACAACTGGCAGAACCGGGGCGATTATCACTACGCCGCCGAAAACTTAGGAGGCCCGAGCGCCGCGCGCGCCGGCGTGGACGCCGTCCACCGCGCCGGCGGACGCGTCTTCTACTATGTCGAGGGACTGATCCTCTGGAAACGGTCGCGAATCGGCAAATCGCGCGGCCGCGACTGGGCGCTGCTTCAGGAGGACGGGACGCCGTACGAGCACTACAAGGGCTTCTGGCATCCCTGTCCCGCCTGCCCGGAATGGGCCGACTGGCTCGCCGAGTCCTGCGCGGACATCGTGCGCTCGCTCGGAGTCGACGGTTTCTTTATCGATTCGATCGGCGCGACGGATTACCATCGCTGCTTCAATCCGGCCCACAATCACCCGCATCCGGATATCTGGACCTGGGGCGTGCGCGATCTGCTGCGGCGCGTGCGCGCGGCGGTGGACCGGGTCAATCCCGAGACGGTGCTGCTGATCGAAGGCGCGGCGGACCTGGCGCGCGAATTCGTGGACGGCTCCCTATCGCACACGCACGATTGGAGCAAGGACAGCTTCGGCGTCCCGCTGCTGCGCTTCCTGCATCCCGAAATGCGCGTCTTTGAAAGCTGGGGAGACAGTCCCGCGAAATCCCCTCGGGCGCGGCACATCTGGAACGCCGTTCACGGACACCGGATCTACGCGCATGAACCCGCGCGCGCCCAGATGGGCGATTTGGCTCGTCGCACACGCCGTTACTTCGATTCCTTCCCCGAAATCACCGAAGCGCCAATGTCCGTCGCCGACATCGAAGTGTCGAGCCCCGGCGCCATCGCCGCCTTGTTTGAGAGCCTGCCTCCCGTCGTCACGGTCGGATCGACTTCGGGAGCAGCCTGCGAAATCGACCTGACACTGCCCCTGGGCATGGCGGCGGGCGTACTGTTCGACCGCGTGACCGGTGACCGCGTTCCCGTTCATGCGGGAACGGCGCGCGTTGCGCTGGAGGGGCATGATTTCCGGGCTTATGAGGTGAGAGTTTGAGATGCCCTGCAAACCCACCCCCGGCCTTCGGCCGACCCCTCCCGCCGACGGGAAGGGTGAGTAAGATCGCCTCTTATGGTAGCGGCCTGCGATAACACGCTCTGAAATAACCCTTCCCGTCGGCGGGAGGGGTGGCGCGAAGCGCCGGGGTGGGTTTGCAGGGGCCGCCCGAAGGCTAGGTGCGAGTTTGAGGGACCATCCCCATGATGAAACAGACAGGAATTCTCGGATGAATATCACGAAGGCTTGCGCGGCGGCGCTGGCGCTGCTGCCGTTTGCCGCCGGTTCACTGTGCCATGCGCAGATGGTGACCGGTTCGGGCATGGTCGATTACGATCAAACGCTGGGTTTGGGGGGCGGCAAGGCGGCGCGGGGGTATTCGGCGTCGCTGGTGGAGAGCAGCATTCCCGGCAATGTGATGTGGCCGGGCGAGCAGCCGAAGTTTACGTTTCAGGTTGTCAATACCACCGGGCAGGCGATCGATGCGCGGGGCAGGGTCGAGGTGATCGGCTATGGGACGCGCGGCCGGCCGGGCGATGTGTGGACGCCGACGATGTTCAAGATCGCCGACGCGGCGTCGGTTCCGGTCTCCGTGCATATTGCGCCGAATGGATTCATGGACCTTGTTGTCGCGCCGAAGATTCCCGCGCGGTTTGGCGGCTACGCGCTGGTGCTGGATCTGGGGCCGATGGGGCGGCAGTTTTTGACGAGCTGCGTCCGCACCTTCAAGGCGGATCCGCGCAAGGTGCAGTACCCGCACTTCTGTCTGGACGATCTCCCGCTACCGGTGCTGACGCGATTGGGAACGCATGCGATCCGCTGGGGCGTCGGCTATAAGCCGACGACGGACAAAGATTTCGAGAGCTGGTACGCAGAGCGCGGCAAGGAGCTGAAGGCGTATCACGACGCCGGCGTCACCGTGCTTTTTATGGCGGGCGGCGGCGAGTTCTATGGCGATATGCAGCCGCTTGGCCGTCCGCGCCCGTGGCTTGACGATCAGGGGGTGATGCAGGACACCAAGTTCGACCTGGCCTGGAAGCCGAGCTACGATCCGGATTTCCAGAAGTTCTGCAATCGGTTCGCCCGCGACTACGGCTGGCCCAAAGGTCCTGTGACGGCGTTTTCCCTCTGGAACGAACCCTGGGAAGGGATCTCCATCTCAGGATGGGGGGCGGATGTGCTGCGCTACCGGGAGATTTACACCCACATGTTCCAGGGCGTCGCCGCCGCGCGCCAAAGCGACGGCGTGCAGGTGCTGGTCGGCGGCGGCGATTCTTCGTCGAACGCCATGGATAAGTTTTTCACGGATGGCAAGAACACGTTTGACCCGATGTTCGATTTTCTTTCGATCCACTATCAGGGGTTGTCGCCGACCTCCAACCTCAAGCACTGGATCGATCACAAAGGATATAACGGGCGAGTCAAGATCTGGGACACCGAAAGCTGGGTCGCCAATGTGGACGACCGCGTCGCCGCCGTCGTCGCCGGAGACCGGGCGGCGGGGTACGACCGCGCCATGGGAGTGTACGGCGGGAATATCGTCGAGACGAAATCCACCAATCGGCGTCTGGCCGACGGCGGCGTCAAACCCGTCACGACGGTCAGCGCCTGGTCCACGGCCGCCGCGGTCGGCGCGGCGACGCACTTTATCGGCGAGCGCACCTACCGAACGCTGCTGTTCCACAATGGCCTGCCCTGGGTGATGGTCTTCGACGGCGTGAATGGGAATGCCGAAGACGGGACCGTGGTGGTGGTCGGGGATCTCGGCGAGGAGTTCGGTGAGGACAACCTGCCGCCGCAATTCGCCGGCGCGCGCGGCTACGCCGAGCTGCGCCGCAAGGCCGCGTTGAAAAAGCAACTGGCCGCGCTGTCCGCCGATGCGTCGCCCGCGACTCGTCTCGCTCTGCAAACGCAGCTCGACACGCGGGACACGCTGACCGGCGCCCAGATGACTCTGCCCGACGGCGGCGGCAAGTACGGCCTTTACGACTTCTACGGCAACCCGGTCCCGTCGAAGGACGGCAGGATCGTGATCCCGCTCGATGGGCGCGGCTACTTCCTCCGCTCGGGTGGCGCGCGCGGCGGCTTCGCGAGTCTGGTGAGCGCATTGCAAACGGCGCGTCTCGATGGAATGGAGCCGATCGCCGTGGTCGCCCACGACATGACCGCGCCTGTCGAGAGCCATCCCGCCGTGCGTTTGTCCATGACCAACGTGCTGAACCGTCCGGTTGCGGGGCGTCTGTCCGTGACGCTCGGAGGCTTGAATGTCGCGTTCCCGAAGACGCTTCGCTTCGGGCCGAATCAGACGCTGACCGTGCCGGTGAAGGTCGGCGGCGGCGCGCCGAATCCCGCGAACGCCTACCCGATGTCCGTAACGTTTGACGCCGGCAAGGACGGCGTCTCCACGCATCAGGAAGTCATGCGCGTCAATTTTATTCCCCGAAAGACGATTGCGGTGGACGGCGATCTGACGGATTGGAGCGGCGTTTTGCCGCAGACGATCGCGGCCAGCGGCGCGAGCACGCCGACGATGATGGAGCAGGCGTGGCTGCCGTTCAAAGCCTTCAATTCCGGCGCCAAGAACGGCCTGGCGAACGCGTATCTGGCGTACGATGCGAAGTACTTCTACTTCGCCGCCAAGATCGCCGACAGCACGCCCGATCCCGGGATGGTGCGGTTCGCCAAACGCGACGACGACGCGTATTTCTATCCCGCGACGTCTTACGCCAAGAACACTTCCAGTGGCTCGATCTTCTCGGCGCGGTGGACGGGGCAGATACAGCCGAAGTACTCTGAGACGTATACGTTTTCCACTGTCTCCGACGACGGCGTTCGTCTTTGGATCGACGGCAAGCCGGTAGTCGACAATTGGACTGACCACGGCCCGACCGAGGACGCCGGAACAGTGACATTGGAAGCCGGCCGCAAGTACGATATCAAGATGGAGTACTTCAACAGCGGGGGAGGCGGAACGGCGCAGCTCTTCTGGCGCAGTAATTCAGAGCCGCGCCAGATCGTCCCTTCGGACTGTTTGTTCGACGCCGGCGGCCATGCGGGCGGACTCACGGCGCAATACTCCATGGGAACGGCCCTTGCGGACGTGAAGGCCGCAAGGGTCGATCCCGTTATCAACTTTACGTGGGCGGACAAAGAGTATCCAGATCCGGTCTTTACGAGTTCGCCGATGCAGACGCTGACCTGGCCGGATGGGATTCGCCGGTATTCATATCGCAAAGATCCCGATCTGCCCGCTGGTAATGCGCCAAACCACGACAATGTCCAGATCGCGTTCAATGTCCTCGATCCCGATCAAAAACGATATAACCCGACAGTTCCCGGCGCGATGCCCGGCTTTGTCAGCTATGACGACACGGACTACGAGTACGCCCTGAATCCCGTTGCCGAGCAATATGGCGGCGGCGTGGAGATCTGGCGACTGCAAGTCCCAGGGATGCCGCGCAAGCATTTCTATCCCCGTCAGCCCGCCTCGCCATTCGACGGCCCGGTCACGGACGGCAAGTTAGTGATCAAGCGCGACGGCGACACCCGCATCGTGGAGTGCGCGATCCCCTGGACTGAGATGCCGCTGGTGAAAAAGCGCATCGACGCCGGACAAACCATCAAGTTCAGCTATCGAGTCAACGACAACACCGATGGCCCCACGATGGAGCTGTCCAAACACCGCAGCGTCGCCAAGCGCAATGGATCCTTCCATGAAGACTGGGTGGAGCACTGGTCGAACGAACTGGAGTTTGGCGCCGGGAAATAACGGCGCCAGGATCTCGGTCCCTCTCTGGTCTTATGGAACGCCATCGGATAGCGTTATGAACAAATCGCGTTTTGTGATGATGGGAGCGGGCTTTTGGGCGCGGTATCAGCTGGCGGGCTGGGGGGAGATCGAAGGTGCGGCGTGTGTCGCCATTTGTGATCGGTCCCGGGAGAAAGCCGGCGCGTTGGCGCGGGAGTTTGGCGCGCCAAAAGTCTACGAAGACGCCGAGACGGCGCTGCTTCGGGAACGCCCGGACTTTGTGGATATCGTGGCCGGCCCCGAGGCGCACGAGGCGCTCGTTCTGCTCGCGGCCGAGCATCGGATTCCGGCGATCTGCCAGAAGCCGCTGGGGCCGACGGTTGAGGCTGCCGAACGTATGGCGGAGGCGTGCCGCGCGGCGGGCGTTCCGCTGTATGTGCACGAGAATTGGCGCTGGCAGGAGCCAATCCGTATTGTCCGCGCGATTCTAGAGGAGGGAGCGATCGGCGAAATATTTCGTGCCCGCATCGACTTCATCACCGGATTTCCCGTGTTTGACAACCAGCCGTTTCTCAAAGAGCTCGATCAGTTCCTTCTGACGGATATCGGAACGCATATTCTCGATACGGCGCGGTTTCTGTTTGGCGAGGCGAAGAGTGTTTACTGCCGGACGCGGCGGGTGCATTCGGATATTCGGGGCGAGGATGTCGCGACCGTCATGATGGAGATGCAGAGCGGCGTAGTCGTCACCTGCAACATGGCCTATTCGGGAAATCCGCACGAACACGATCGGTTTCCCGAGACATATCTGTTCCTCGAAGGCGTGGAAGGCGCGCTTGAGCTGGCGCCCGATTACTGGGTGCGGACCACGACGCGGCAGGGGACATGGGCGCGGCGCTCCCCTCCTGCGCGCTACTCATGGGCGGATCCCGCCTACGATCTGGTTCAGGCGAGCATCGTTCCCTGCAGCCGGAACCTGTTCGTAGCGCTGAACGGCGGGGCGCCGGCGGAGACATCCGCCGAGGATAATTTGCGGACGCTGCGATTGGTGCGCGCCGCCTACGAATCGGCCGCGAGCGGCCAGGTCATCACGCAAGGCCTTTGAATGTCTTGGTCACTGATGTTACGCACGCCGTGCCCGGCGATTGAAATCGCTGCTAGAAGTGCACGATGTCCACCTCCGTGGACTCCAGATCAGGACCGTTTTCGATCACGTTTCTTGAGTGCCCTGAGGGGCGCATCGTGCACTTCTAGCTGCGGTTTTAACCGCCAGGCACGGAGATTGCGTAACATGAGATAGTAAATCTGGAGCCGCGCGTCCGGCCTCTGATGTCTTCACAATTTCGCTTGTGATTTCCGTGAGAAGACAAATGATGGATGCGATCAATGAAGGACATAGCCGCGCAAGCGCCGCCGGCCTTAATATCATTCGTTATGGCCGCCCCGGGCCTTTGCCGGAGCGCCTGGAGCTGGCCGCCGGTCCGCTGACGGCGGTTTTCGCCGCCGGCGACCTGTGGAATATCCGGCTTGGAGGATGCGAAATCGCCTCGCGGATCTATCTGGCGGCGCGTGACCGGGACTGGGGCGTCGTTCCCGTGGAAATCAGCAACCTGGAAACGGCGATCCGTCGCGACGGCTTCGCCATTTCCTATGATGCGCGCAGCCGCCGGGGCGAGATCGATTTTTCCTGGAGGGCGCGGATACTCGGCGCGGCCGGCGGTTCGCTGGTGTTTGAGTTCGACGGGGAAGCGCTGTCCGGCTTTTGGAATAACCGGATCGGCCTGTGCGTCCACCATACCGCCGCCGAGTGCGCGGGAACGCCTTGCCAAATCGAGGACGCCGCCGGCTGGAGCGTTGCCGGGGGATTCCCCGTTCTGGTCGCGCCGCACCAGCCGTTCCAGAATCTGCAAAGCCTCCAATATGTCACGCGAGAGGGATGCGCGGTGCGGCTGCGTTTTCGCGGCGATATCTTTGAAACCGAGGATCAGCGCAACTGGACGGACGCCTCCTACAAGACCTATTCGACGCCGCTATCGGCTCCCTATCCCCGATGGATCGAGAAAGAGGCGCGCGTCCGGCAGTCCGTGACGATCGCGGCGCAGGGAGACCATTCGGCCCTCCGGGAGTCCCAGGCCGCCGCTGAGGTTCCCGTGATCCCACCGACGGCGGTGTTCGTCCACGCCCCGCCGAAGATCGGCCTCGGGGCCGCGAGCCATGGCGGAACTTTGAGCGTCCGTGAGCTGGAGCGCCTTCGGGCGCTCTGTCTGGGCCACTTGCGCTTCGATCTGCATTGGGGCGATGGCGATTGGCGAGAGACGTTGGAGCGCGCCGTACGAGAATCCCATGCGCTCGGGGTCGGACTGGAGATCGCAGTCTTTTTGCCGGCGGCCTCCGAACGCGCGCTGGACGAACTGACGCTCGCCGTTCAGTGTCTGCGCCCGAATGTGGTCCGATGGATCGTTTTTGAAGACGGCCGTTTCGTCGCGTCCGATACCGTAGTCCAGCGCTTGGGCGAGGCGATGCGCCCGTGGACGCCGGACGCGGCGGTGGGCGGCGGCTCCGACGCCAATTTCGCGGAGCTGAACCGCAATCGGCCGGATGCGCGCTCCTGGGATTTTGTCTCGTTCGCGGCCAATCCCCAGGTGCACGCCTTCGACAACGAATCGGTGATGGAGACCTGTACGGTTCTTCCGGATCTTCGGAAAACCGTGCAAAACTTTGCGCCCGGCGTTCCGGCGGTGATCTCTCCGGCGACGCTGAAGCCTCGTTTTAACGCCGTCGCAACCTCGGGAGCATCGGAGCGAACGGAGGACGAGCTTCCGGAGAATGTCGATCCGCGCCAGATGTCGCTCTTCGCGGCGGCGTGGACGGCGGCGTTTTTCGCGAGCGCCTGCGCGGCGCAGATCGAAAGCGTGACTTTGTTTGAAACGACAGGATGGCGCGGCGTGATGGAAATCGAGGCGGGCGTTTTGATTCCAGAGCATTTCCCCTCGATCCCGGGGGCCCTTTTCCCGGTCTATCACGTGCTTCAGGCGCTGGGGGAATACGCCGGCGCGGACGCGCTCGCCGCCGCTCTGCCCGTTCCCCGGGGCCTTGCCGCATTGCGGCTTCGGCGCGGGGCGTCCGAGCGGCTGCTGATCGCCAATCTCACCGCCGAGGTTCGGCAGGCGCGGATTGCGGGCGCCGAGAACGCCGAGGCGTGGCTTCTCGATGAGACGACGGCCAGGGACGATCGGTCTCCGGCGCCGTATCGCGAGACGCTGGCGCGGGATGGGCGAGTGACGTTGCGCCGCTACGCTGTCGCCTGGATCGATTGCAATGACAGAGAAGCCGGCAGTGCGCTTTAAGATCAATGGACTCTAAGATGGGAGAGAAACGGAAATGACAACGATCGCCCTGGTGGGCGCCGGCGGGAAGATGGGACGCCGCTTGACCAACAATCTGCGGCATACGGAATACGCCATGCGTTATGTCGAGATCGGCGAAGCGGGCGTTGCGGAGCTTGCCCGAATCGGCGTCGCGCCCATGCCGGAGGAAGAAGCGCTCGCGGGGGCCGATGTCGTGATCCTGGCGGTTCCGGATCGCGCGCTCGGAAAGATCGCCCGCGCATTGGTTCCGAAGCTGGCGGCCGGAACTCTGGTGATGCTGCTCGATCCGGCGGCGGCCGCCGCCGGCGAACTGCCGATCCGCGAGGATATCGCCTATTTCGTCACCCATCCCTGCCACCCGCCGGTCTTCAACGACGAGACCGGCGAGGCGCGCCGTGATTTCTTCGGCGGCGTTCTGGCGAAACAAGCGATCGTCTGCGCGCTGATGCAGGGGACGGAAGCAGACTACGCGCGGGCCGAAACAATCGCCATCGCCATGTACGGCCCCGTCACGCGGTCGCACCGAATCACCGTGGAGCAGATGGCGATTCTGGAGCCGACAATGGCGGAGACCATCACGGCGGCGTGCATCACGATCATTCGCGAGACCATGGATGAGGCAATCCGCCGGGGCGTGCCGCCGGACGCGGCGCGCGACTTCATGCTGGGGCATATCAATATCCCGCTGGCGATCGTCTTCGGCGAGGTCGGCTCGCCATTCTCGGACGGCGCGAAGCTGATCATCGAATACGGAAAAGAGCGGATCTTCCAGCCGGATTGGAAGCGGCTGTTTGAGCCGGAATCCGTTCAGGAGCAGGTCCAGGTCATTGTGCGGGGGGTGAGCGGCGCTTGAGACTAGGGATCGGTTCCTACACCTACGCGTGGGCGATCGGAGTTCCGGGACATATGCCCGAGCGGCCGCTTTCGGCGCTCGGACTGCTGGAGCGCGCTCGTGCGCTGGGCGTTGGAGTTGTTCAATACTGCGACAATCTGCCGCTTCTGGAGCTGGACGCCGCCGAACTCGAGGAGCTGATCGCGCGCGCCGGAGAGTACGGGGTGGAGATTGAACTGGGCGCACGGGGGCTCTCCGGCGACAATGTTCTGGGACATCTCGCCCTTGCCCGGCGTTTGAAGGCGAAGTTCGTCCGGTTTGTCGTGGACAAGGACGGCGATGAGCCGTCGCCCGAGGAGGCGCTCGCCCGAATCCAGCAGTTTCTGCCGGAGTTCATCGAGGCGGGTGTGCTGTTCGCGATTGAGAATCACGACCGCTTTCCCGCTTCCGTCCTGCAATGGATGATTGAAGCCCTGGGCGACCGGCACAGCGGGATCTGCCTGGACACCGTGAACTCGATGGGCGCGCTGGAGACACCCAGAGATGTTGTCCCATCGCTGGCGCCGTATACGGTCAACCTGCATGTGAAGGATTTTCGGATCGGCCGCATCCCCGGCATGATGGGGTTTGAAGTGACAGGCTGCGCGGCGGGGCAGGGGATGCTCGATATCCCCTGGGTGCTGGACCATCTGCGCGGCGCCGGGCGCGATGTCAACGCCATCCTGGAACTCTGGACGCCGGCGGCGGGGAGCCTGGAGGCGACGATCGCTCAGGAGCATCGCTGGGCGGAATCCAGCGTCGCCTACATGAGAACGTTGATTCCGGATTGAAGGGCGCTGTGAGGGCGCAATGTGAAGGTGACTGCGGATGAAAGCGGCGATCATGGATGCGCCCGGCGCAATGCGCGTCGGCGAATGGGAAACGCCTCGGGCGGGGCCGGGCGAAATGGTCGTCGCGGTTGAAGCGGCGGGCGCTGGCGTTAATCGAAGTGATCTGGAGCCTCGGCGCGAATGTCGTGGCGGTCCGGCCGATGTCCGGGCAAATGGAGACGGCGAGGGCGCTCCAGTCGTGATCGCGGCGACCGGGAGCACGCGCGCCATGGAGCAGACCATCGACCTTGTCGCGCCAGGTGGGAGGATCGTCATCGTCGGCCTGGTCAAGCATGGGCTCGCCGTCTCGCTGCCGGGATTGGACCTGACGCGCAAGGAAGCGACGATTCTGGGATCGCGCGCCTCGGCGAACTGTTTTCCTGAGGCGCTGCGCCTGCTGGAGATGGGAGAAATCACTTACGCGCGCATGGCGACGGCGTTTGGCCTCTGGGAAGCGCCGCGCGTCTTTGAAAGGTTCGTCGCCCAGCCGGGCGCGGTCCATAAAGCGATTTTGACACGCGAGACGCCGCCGTCCGCGAATCACGGAGAGGCATCATGCTAAAAGTCAGCGATAACCGAAGATTTCTCGTTCATGGCGATGGCCGCCCGTTCTTTTATTTGGCCGACACCGCCTGGGAGATTTTGTATCGGCTGGACCGCGAGGAAGCCGAGTTCTATCTTCAGGACCGGGCGGCGAAGAAGTTCACGGTCATTCAGATGGTGGGGCTCGTTGAGTATGGATTCGCCAAGCCTAATCGCTATGGACAGATCGCTTTGATCGACAGCGATCCGTTGCGGCCGAACGAAGAGTATTTCGCGCACGCCGATTGGCTGATCGCCTGCGCGAATGCATTGGGATTGACCGTCGCCTTGCTGCCGACCTGGGGCGACAAGTGGAACAAGGCGTGGGGCGCCGGTCCCGAGATCTTTACCCCGGCCAATGCCCGCGCTTACGGAGAGTGGCTGGGACGCCGTTATCGAAACGCGAATCTGATCTGGGTGCTGGGGGGCGACCGCCATATTCTCAGCGACGAGCACAAAGAGATGATCCGGGCAATGGCCGAAGGGCTGTCCGAAGGCGACGGCGGCGCGCATCTTCGTACGTTTCACCCTCCCGGCGGCCACTCGTCGGCCCAATGGATGCACGACGAGCCCTGGCTCGACTTCAACATGTGGCAGACGGGGCATGATCGCAATCGCGATACATATCACGCCATCGAATCGGACTACGCCCGCACGCCCGTCAGACCCTGCCTGGACGGCGAGCCGGGCTACGAAGACCATCCGGCGTCCTTCAATCCCGCCAACGGTTATCTGGACGATTACGATGTCCGTAAGTCCGCCTACGGCGCGGTCTTCGCCGGCGCCTGCGGGCATACCTACGGCTGTCATGACATCTGGCAGTTCTTAAATCCCGCCTGGGCGCCGCCGGTGACGTACGCGCATACGCCCTGGCGTGAGGCCATCCATTTTCCTGGATCGGGGCAGGTGGGAATTCTGCGTTCGCTGATCGAATCCCGTCCGTATCTGACGCGCATTCCCGCGCAGCCATTGCTTGCAAGCGACACATCGATCGGAACCGACCATATCCAGGCGACGCAAGATTCGCACGGGCGATATGCGCTGATCTACAGCGCTTCCGGTCGTCCGTTCCGTGTCCATCTGGATCGTCTCTCAGGAGAGAAGAAGACGATGCACTGGTTCGACCCGCGCACCGGCGCCGCGCGCTTCGGCGGCGATGTTCCGCGTCAAAATGTGAAGGAGTTCACGCCGCCGTCCTCGGGGCCGGGAAACGACTGGGTGCTCGTGCTCGACGACGCAAGCTGTGCTTTTCCGTCTCCGGGCTCTTCGGTCTATTCCGGGGCTTAAGTGAAAGATGTTCGACGATGACAGCCAATACGCGGGCGCGGCTCAGGACGCTCAAAAATGAAACGCTGGCTGGAATCACGGTCAGTTTCGCCATGGCGCCCGAAGTGGTGGCCTTCGCGTTCGTGGCGGGCGTCAATCCGATTGTGGGGCTTTATGCGGCCTTCACGGCGGGATTGGTGACGGCGCTGATCGGCGGCCGGCCGGGCATGATCACCGGCGGCGCCGGGTCGCTCGCCGTGGTGTCCACGGCGCTGGTGGCAACGTACGGCGCGCCGTATCTCTTCGCGGCCGTCGTGGTGATGGGCGGGATCCAAGCCCTGATCGGCGTCTTTCGCTGGGGGCGCTTTATCCGCCTGGTTCCTCACCCCGTCATGCTTGGGTTTGTCAACGGATTGGCGATTGTGATCTTTCTCGCGCAGCTTCGTCAGTTTCGCGGTCTGAGCGGGGCGGGGCTGGCGATGATGGTCGGGCTGACCGTCCTGACGCTTGTGATTACGGCGCTGCTGCCGCGTCTCACCAAGGCGGTCCCGTCATCGCTGGCGGCGATCTTGTTCGTGACGGCGTTTGTGCACGGATTGGGACTGCGCACGCGCACGGTGAGCGACCTGGCGTCGGTGCATGGGGCGTTTCCGCATTGGAGCCTGCCGGCCGTGCCGCTCACGGCGGCGACGCTGTGGCTCGTGTTGCCGTACGCCATGGTGCTGGCGGGCGTGGGGCTGACGGAATCATTGCTGACGCAGACGCTGGTGGACGAGATGACCGGGACCCGGACATCGCACGACCGGGAATGCGTCGGCCAGGGATTGGGCAATATCGTTACGGGCTTCTGCGGCGGCATGGGCGGCTGCGCCATGATCGCGCAGAGCATTCTGAACATCGAATCCGGTGGCCGGGGCCGATTGTCCGGGGTGGTGGAGGCCTGCTGCATTCTCGCGTTTGTCGTCGCGGCGTCGGGATTGATCGGCCTCGTTCCGATGGCGGCCCTGGTCGGCGTGATGTTTCTTGTTGTCTACAAGACATTCGCCTGGTCCAGCCTGCGCATCCTGCATCGTATTCCGCGCGGCGACGCCGCCGTGCTGGTGCTCGTGTCGGTGGTAACCGTGCTGGCGAATCTGGCGACGGCGGTATTAATCGGTGTGGTCGTCTCGGCGCTGAAGTTCGCCTGGGAGACGGGAACGCGTCTCACCGCTCGCAAGTTTGAAGAAAACGGCAGTCGGGTGTATGAGCTCCATGGCCCGGTCTTCTTCGGCTCGGCGCGTGTATTTGGCGAGTTGTTCGATCCGACGAGCGATCCCGTCCATACTGTCGCGGACTTTCAATTTTCGCGCCTTCACGACCACTCGGCGCTTGAGGCCGTTCGCGTGCTGGCGGGGCGGTATCAGGCCGTCGGGAAAACGCTTTCCGTACGCCATCTGAGCGCCGATTGCCGGCGCATGCTGGACAACGCGGGCGCGGCGTTCGATAAGAGCCTAATACGCGGCTAGAAAAGGAAATGAAACCATGTCTTTCGATCGTGTGACACTGACTGGTACGGATCTCGTCGTTTCTTCGATTTGTCTCGGAACGGGCGGCTTTGGAACCACCGTTCCGCGCGACGAAGCATTCGGAATGCTGGATGACTTCCTCGCGCTGGGCGGCAGCTTCATCGACACCGCGCATAACTACGGCGACTGGATTCCCGAAATTCCGCGCAGCGCTAGCGAGCGGATCATCGGCGATTGGATGCGGGATCGCGGCGTGCGCGGCGAGATCGTTCTCGCCACCAAGGGGGCGCACTGGAAGCTGGACGCGCCGCAAGTCCCTCGGCTTTCCCGCCAGGATATTCAAGACGATCTGGACGGCAGTCTGGAGGCGCTCCAGACGGACCGGATCGATCTGTACTGGCTGCACCGCGACGACCCGGAGCGCCCCGTGCTCGATATTCTCCAAACGCTGAACGATCAAACAGATGCGGGGAAGATCCGTTATTTTGGGGCGTCGAACTGGAAGCCCGCGCGGATCGCCGCCGCGCAGGACGCGGCGCACGCCGAGGGGATGCGGCCCTTCTCGGCTAACCAACTGCTTTGGAACGCTGCGCCGCTGGCGGGCCCGCCGTACGGCGATCCGACGACGGCGTGGATGGATGAGGAGGCGTACGCCTATCATCGCCGAACAGGCTTGAACGTGATTCCCTACCAGTCGCAGGCCTACGGGCTATTTCAGCGCATGTGGGAAGGGACGCTGGATCAGATGAATCCGGGCTTTCGCGGATTCTACAAAGCCGAGGAAAGCGCCGCGCGCTATGAGCGTATGTGCGTGGTCATGGAGGAAACCGGACTGAGCATCACCCAGGTCACGCTTGCTTATCTCACATCCCAGCCGTTCACGACTGTTCCCATCGTCGGCTGCCGCACGCGCGAGCAGCTCGCCGACTGCATGACGGCCCTTGCCGTCCGCATCACGCCCGCGCAGGTACGGTATATCGAAAAGGGCGAGCGCGCTTAATCTTACTTCTGTCGTTCCCATTCTGAAAGGTCAAACCATGAACACGATCAAAATCAGCAGCGCGGAGCTGCAAAGCGGGACCATCACTCCCGAACATCTGGCTGTCGCCGTGGAGGCGCTCAGCACGGACGGATATATTGTGCTGGAGGATGTCGTCGATCTGGACCACGTCGCCGTATTGCGGGAAAAGATGACCCAGGATGTCGAAGCGAGCCTGAGACGTCCCGACGCCGCGTTCAACTTCAACCGGGGCAATATCCAGCAGAACCCGCCGCCGTACGCTCCCTATCTGTTCCGCGATGTTCTGGTGAATGATATCGCGATCGCCGTCACGCACGCCATTCTGGGCAATGGTCTCAAAAACGGCATGTATAGCGGCAACACGGCGATCAAGGCCGACGGCAAGCGGCAGCCGGTCCACGCCGATATCGGCCAGCTCTGGCCGAACGTGCATGCGACACCCGCGTTCGCCTTCGTCGTCAACGTCCCGGTGGTGGATATGACGCCCGAAAACGGCTCCACGGAGATCTGGCCAGGGACGCATCTCGACAACACCGTCGCGATTCAGGATGAAGATATCAAAGTCTCCCTGGACGTGCTGGAGGACCGTCGCCGGATCGTTCCGCCGTTTCAGCCGAGCGTGAAGGCCGGAAGCATCGTCATCCGCGATATCCGCATGTGGCACGCGGGGATGCCCAACCTGACCGATCAACCGCGCCCGATGATCGCGATGATCCACTATGTGTCCTGGTTCCCAGCGCCGGAGATCGAGTTCGCGGACGGTTCGCAGGCGATCTTGGAGCACCCGATCCTGAAGACGTCCGCCAAGTTTGTCCAGGACAAGATCAACTATATCGAGCAAACGGAAGCGTACGAGTTCCAGGCGGAAAAGTAACCGCGCAAACGCCCTGACTGATCTTGGCCCTTGACAGAGCCTTTTCTGCGTGCTAGTATATCCCACGTAGTATGTAGGGCTGGGCCAAGATCAACCAATGAGCACAACGCAAAAAGATATCGCCGCGAAATTGAAGCTGTCCCAGAGTCTGGTCGGTAAGATTCTGAACGGCAGCCCCAATGTATGGGCGTCCGAGGAAACACGGCAGCGCATTCTGGTGACGGCGCGGGATATGGGATATCAGCCGCACGCGGCCGCGCGGGCGCTGCGTTCGGGCAAGACGCGCATTATCGGCTATCTGACGCTCCAGCCTCCGGGGATCGATCCGCGCACCGAAGACGGCGGGGAAGTCAAGGCGCTCGCCAGCAGCATGGCCGAGATCGGCTACGGACTGCTCGTCAATGTCCTGCCAAGCCAGCATCAGCTTCTGACCAGCCTGCGCCAGATGGCCGCGTCGCGGTCGTGTGACGCCTTTGTGCTCTGGGGCGCGGAAGCGGATATTCTGGAGCAGGGAGACCTGCTCGAAAAACTGGAGGCTCCGTTCTTCGTCAAGGGGCACTATCCCGCCCATCCCACATGGCGTCAGATCGATTACGATCATCACCACATGATGGCGCAGGTCGTCGCGCATTTCGTCTCGCTCGGCCATCGCCGGATCGCCTACGTCGGCTTTGAGGGCAAAGAGGAGCATCTGCGCCGCCTTCTTGATGGCTACATGGAAAGCATGCAGGCGAACGGGCTTCCGACGCGCGAGGCCCTGATCGTCGCCGAAGTCAGCGATATCGACCTTATTGCGGCGCATATGGAGCGCTGGCTGGATCTTCCCGAGGACGAGCAGCCGACCGCGATCGCAGTCGGCGCCGGCAACGCCGCCTGGGAAGGAATCGAAACCGCCCTGGCCCGGCGCGGGCGCTTCATCGGGGATCGCCCCGGCGACATCGCCGTCGCCGGCGAAACGCACTGGCCCTTCCGCCTGATGTTCGGGCGCGCCATGGGCTACACCCAGGTAGAACTCGCGGATCTGATCCGCGCCATGGCCTCCGAATTGATCTTCCCCGTCCTGCGCGGCGAATCGGTCGAACCAGTCGTGCGCATTCGCCCCACGCTCCAACCGCTCGACACCCTGGACCTGCGCAACTATAGTGTGGTCATGGTCGAAGGCGCTCCCGAGCGGCGATAAAAATTTCCTATTGACAGAATGCGCAGTGAATGTTAATATATACTACGTCCGATATACTACGTAATACATCGGCGTGTACGCATTTCATCCGTCGCTATTTTGGAGAAATTTCGGTTAGGAGAATACCATGAAGAACTATCGAGCCATCGCCGGATCCCATCGTTCCGCATTCACTCTTATCGAGCTGCTAGTTGTGATCGCCATCATAGCGATTCTCGCCGCAATCCTTTTCCCCGTCTTCGCCAAGGCCCGCGAAAAGGCCCGGCAGACGAGCTGCGCTTCCAATATGAAGCAGCTGGGACTCGCGGTGATGCAATATGTCCAGGACTCCGATGAAACCTATCCGAGCGCCTGGGGATCCGACGTCTGCACGCAGACCTGGCGCCAGATGGTTTACAACTATGTGAAGAGCGCCGACGTTTATCGCTGTCCTTCGAACCCGGCTGGTAAGGACGCCGCCTGGGACCCGGCGGCGGGCAACGGCTGCACGGCGCGCGTCTACCCGCAAATCTGGCAGTCCTATTCGGCGAATTCCAACAGCGTGAACGGTCTGAACCAGAATGCGCCATTCGCCAACGGCAACTCGCCCATCGCCCTGGCGACGATTCAGGCGCCCGCCCAGGTCATTCTGCTGACAGAGGCGCTGGCTCCGTATCCCGACGCCAGCATCAATAATACCGGCGTCCAGCTGTTCGCCGGCCATACACAGCAGACGAACCTGCTGTTTTGCGACGGCCATGTCAAATCCATGCGCCTGTCGCAAACGATCAATGAGACCGACGGCGGAGGTTCGCGAACCAACCTCTGGTCGATCGACAACACGCCGCTGAGCGGAGGCAACTTCTCAAACGCACAGACCGTCATCAACAACGCGTACGGCGTGAAATAGACGTTGCGAGATCACGGCCGGACCGCCACGGCCGTGATCGAAGTTTTGTGTTTATTTGAAATTATTGCTTATCAGTTCACTCGCGATCCAATGGAGGCACACGATGAATGACAATCGGATGGCGGTTTTAGTCGCCTTGGCGCTGGCGGTTGTGGCGGCCGCGCCGCCGGCGCGGGCCCAGCTAACTTACACGGAGTCGTGGGCAGGAAATAGTTTTGGCGGCGACAACGATCATATTCAAGGTCAGGTGAAGGATTTTTGGGTCGCCTCGAATGGTTACTGTTACACGAACAGCGATTGGGACGAGTGGGGCAGGGCGGCCGCCGTCTACAACAGCAGCCTGAACTCCGTTGGACCGGCGGCGTACGGCTCCGGCAACAATTACTATCGCGATCCCAGCGGCAACAGCACGGACATCAACGGCTACGCCGTGACCGGCGATGGAACCTACATCTATCTGGGCGTGGGGGGCAGCGGCTTACAGCGCAATAATCCCAACGGATCGTATGGGGGCTGGAACGGTCTGAGCGGCGATAAGATCGTGGGGCTTGCGGCGAGCGGCGGCGTGCTGGCGGCTGCGGATGTGACCAACAATCAGGTCCACATCTTCACGACGTCGAATATGACCGAGACGCATACCTGGAGCGTCGCCACTCCTGGAAAGCTGCGGCTCGATTCCAGCGGCAATCTCTGGGTCATCACTGGCGGGGTCGTCAAGAAGTACAATCAGAGCGGCTCGGCGCTTGGTCCCGTGATCACGCTGCCCAGCAGCGGCGTTCCCGTGAACCTCGCGTTCGACAACAGCGGCCGGCTGCTGGTCTGCGACAACGGACCCAATCAAAATGTCAAGATCTACACCAACCTCAGCAACACCAGCCCGACGCTGAGCGCCATTTACGGAGTCTCCGGCGGCGTTTACGGCGGCTCGACCGCCGGAAGCCTCGACGACGGTAATGGATCGCTCAAGCTGCATCAGCTTTCCGGGGTCGGCGTGGATTCCAGCGGCAATATCTATGTCAGCATGGGCGCGGACAATGGCCGGTGGTATACCGAGCTGGTCAAGTTCAACACCAGCCAGCAGGTTTTGGCCCGGAAGTTCGCGCTGTTCAGCAACAACGCGCACGCCGATCCGGCTTCGGATGGGACCAACGTCTACACCAACATGAGCCGGTACGCCATGAACTACGCCAATACAGGCGCCGGAAGTCAGTGGTCGATGAAGGCTTACACGCAAAACCCGTTTCTCTATCCGGACGATCCGCGGCTGCACATGGGCTGCGAGGCGGCCTGGGTCGTGAATAACGGCGGGCACAAGCTTCTCTACACCAGCGGCATGAAGGGCGGCGGCGTGGCGGTGTTCCGGTTCAACGGCGAGATCGCCGTGCCGTGCGCGCTTTTCCTGGAGAACACCACCCTGGGCTCCTGGCCCACCAACGATCCGTATCAGGGACAGAGCGGGATGCTCGTGTGGACGGATTCCAACGGCGACGGCCAGTTCAATTCGAACGAGTTCAGCCTGTACACCGACGTCAATCCCTATACGGGCGCCTTTGAGGTGGACGAAAACGGCGGCGTCTGGCAGGCCGTGCGGCCCAACGACGGGCACAACGCCATCGTGTACTACAAGGTCACCTTGATCGGCTCCAATGGACTGCCGGCCTTCAGTCGTAATCTGTACGACCGGCCGTCGATGTTCAGCGAATCGCTGCACGAGCGCTATGTCCCGTCCACGGATACGCTGTATGTGAGCGGCTTTACCTCTTATCCGGGGTACGACCCGTCGAAAGATCTCGGCAATGTGGTCGGCAAGTTCGTGGGCTGGGTCAACGGCGGAAACCACGGCTCCGGCGCGACGCCCGCCGTTACGTTCAATCTGCCGTTCAACAACACAGGGAACAGCAGCGGCACAATTCCCGGCGCGTTCGACGTCTGTGGGCCGTACCTATTTACGGACGATGTTTACCACGCCAATATCAACGTCTTCGACAACTCCAGCGGATCTCAACTGGGCCAGTTCGTCCCAACGCGGTTCACCGAGACGGCGGGCGGGCCGCTGCTGGGCGATCCTTCGGGATGGCTGGATATGATCAACGCGATCCGGGTCACCAAGCGAGCCAACGGGGATTATCTGGTGTTCGCGGAGGAAAATAAGGACGCGAAGGTCGATTTCTATACCTGGAACCCTGGCGCGCCAATCGGTAAAACGATCACTCTGAAAGCCGTCAACGGCTACTACGTCTCAGGCGACCTGAACGACGCCAGCTCGGTCCTCGACGCCAAATATCAAACCTCGAACGTCGGCGTTTGGGAGAAGTTTTCGGTGGTGGACGCGGGCGGCGGCTTTATCGCGCTCAAATCCAGCAACGGCTACTACGTTTCCTGCGACATGAGCAACGGCGGAATTCTCGACGCCAAGTATCAGACCTCGACCATCGGCGAGTGGGAGAAGTTCACCTGGCAGAACCTTGGCGGCGGCAACATCGCCCTCAAAGCGAACGCCAACGGCTACTATGTCTCCTGCGATCTGAACAACAACTCGGTGCTGACGGCCAAATATCAAATGACGACGCCCGGAACCTGGGAGACATTTGCCGAATCGACCCTCGGCAATTAGAAAGATCGTTCACTCACTCAAAGCACAGTCATGACTTACTTCGGCCTGCCGGCGATGTCTCATCGCCGGCGGACCGCTTTTTGCGTTTTCGCCATCGCCCAATATTCACCATGTCACATCTCAGATTTCATAAAATTGCGCTCACTTTGCCTTTTGCCGCGATCCTTGCCGTCGGCGTCCTGGCGGCGGAGGCCCCCGCTCAGGCGGACGATGTTCCGGGGACATATTCCGTCTCCTGGATCGGCAATACGTATGGCCGTGGCGGCCGGCCATCCGATCCCGGCCGTTACTGGATGCAGGATTACATCACGCAGATGGTCGTTCAGCCCGACGGAGCCTGCGTTACGACAAGCCCGTGGGACGAAGGCGGACGCGATCACGGGATCTACAAAGACGGCTTGGTGGTGGGCAATGAGGACCGCAAGATCGACAATCAATCGATCGCGGCCGGCGGGCATCGCTGGACGATCGCCGGTGGCCGGGTCACATCGGACGACGGGCGCATGATTGCTGACGCCGGGACGCCCTCCGCGCTGGGCGTCGCCGCCGACGGCAAGCTGCTGGTGGCGGATAACGGATGGCGGCGGCAGATCCGCTTTTACGATGTCGCGGGCGCGCCGCGCTTGACCGGCGTCTTCGGCGTGCGGGGCGGGATCGGCGCGTCTTATACGGCGCCGTACGCGCTGCCCGCCGCGATGAACGCGCCGGCGTACCCCGCCGGGACATATGGACCGGGCGTTGCGCATCCCTTCAAGCTTCAGGATCTCACCGGGGTGGGCGAGGACAGCGCGGGCCGCCTCTTCATCGGCTTCAGCGGCGGCGGGACCGGCATCCGATGCTTTCAGAAGAACGCGGCGGGGCGCTGGACCCTCCATTGGCGTCTGGAAACATACTGTTTCGTCGACGCCGTCGATTTCGATCCGGCGACCGATGGCCGGGATATCTATGGCGTGCAGGAGCATTACAAGCTCGATTACGCCAAGACCGATCCTGGAAGCGAGTGGTCCCTCTTCGCCTACACCGCCGACACGGCGGTGTTTCCCCACGATCCCCGCAATATTGACGATGTCAAAGCCGGTCATGAACATGGGCTAACTTCCTGCTGGTATCGCACCGTGAAGGGACATCGGCTGCTGTTTACCGAGGGGATGACCTGCCAGATGGTCAACATCTTTCGTTTTGAAAAGCATGGCGAGCGGGCCATTCCCTCGGGGCTGATCATGAAGACCGATCACACGATGTACGGCCCGTCCGGCGGCCGGGACGGGTACTTCTGGCCCCCCAATCGACCCAAGCCCGCCAGCACAACATCGATCTGGCGCGACGCCAATGGCGATGGAGAGTATCAGGCGGACGAGTTTCAAACGACGGAGATCCCCGACAACCCTGGCGTCTGGCCCGACAGCGGCGGCAATCTCTGGCTCGCCGGCAATCCGCTGACCGTCCGGAATCTCTCTGGATTCGATTCCGCCGGCAATCCCATCTACCGAGATATCGACGCGCAAACATTCGCGCTGACGGGGATCGATACGGTCGGCCATGTTCAGTATCAAGAAGATCGCGACCGAATGATCCTGGTGACGGCTGGGTATCGCGAACTGGCCGGAGGCAAACTGTACATCGTGGATCGCTGGAAAGAGGGCAACCGCAAAGCGCGTTATGTCTGTCCGCTCGCCTGCCCGCATCCCGCCGCCTTCACCGTCGCCGGCGACTATCTCTTCGACGGCGGCTGGGAAACGCGCGCCCGCGTGTATGTCACCGACCTAAGGACCGGCAAGCCCGCTGGGACGATGGACGTTCCCGACACGCTGGGCGGCGACGGGCATACCGGTAATGTGGATATCGGGTACGGCCTGCGCGCCTACAAACGCGCCAACGACGAGTATCTCGTCTCCATCGAGGACGATTATATGTCCAAAGTCGTGCTCTACCGCTGGCGGCCGGGTGCGGCGTCGCCGGGTTCCTCAAATAATGACGATAAATGATGATTGACGAACGTGTCCATATCACACTGCGGCAAATCAAGACCGCTCACTACGAAAGCCTCTGCATTGAAGACCAAACCCTGCCCTTCTGGGTTATCAGCCATGTCCGACAAGGGTGCGTGGAAACGCGCACAGGCGGCGAGAGACGGACGGCGCCGGCGGGAACGGTGATGATCCATCCGCCGCATGTGTCGTTCTGCGAGATTGCCGAAGGGCCAGGGATGCACGAGTTTCTGTTTCTGGACGCGGCCATGGGCGAGGGAGTGGACCTGCTGCGGCGGCGCCCTGTCGCCCTCACCGTGCCTTTGACCGATCCAAGGGCCTGGTCAGAGACGTTTGCGCGATTGCAGCAGGCTGAACGCGCGCGCTCCCTGGCCGCCGTCGGATACGCCGTGCTGCTTCTGAGCGCGATTATCGACGATTGGCGCGCCGCCGGGGCGCCTCCGCGGCCCGCCTCCCTGGCGATGCCCGCCGATCGATTCGCGGATCTGGTCCAGTACATGCGTGAGCATCTGAGCGAACGCATCGATCGCGATGCGCTGGCGTCGCGCATGAGCCTCCAGCCTGGATCGTTCAACCGCGCCTTCCGTCGCGCCTACGGCGTATCGCCCATGCGGATGCTGCGCAGTCTTCGCCTGGCGCACGCCCGGCGGCTGGTAGAGACAACGGATGATACGATGGAATCGATTTCCCTTCGGTGCGGCTTCGAGGATGTTTCCTATTTTAGCCGCGCCTTTCGATCCTGCTACGGCTTGCCGCCGGGCCGCTATCGCCAAGAGATGGGGGAAGGCCCCAAAAGTGCATGGGAAGGTTACTCTCGTTCATTGTGCGCGCCCGAGCCTCCCGATACAATAGGAGTGTGACGAAATCGGCGAATGAAGGAAGGGAGTCATCGAGATGTTATTAGAGACAGCGGCAGAGGTTCTGACCGAGGAGCAAATCGCTCATTTTTATCGGGAAGGGTACGTGGTCGTTCCCGGTTTGGCTCCGGAAGATGCGATTGACCGCGTGCTGGCGAACGCACCCGAACCATCTCGGGAAGGCGGCGGCTGGGCCGCGCAGAGTTTCGACCACAAACATCCCGAGCAGGGCGCCGGCATTCACGCGCTGCTGGCCGAGCCGCGCATTGTCTCCGCCGCGCGGGATATCTTCGGGAACGAACCGCGCGTTCTTTACGGCATGCTGGCGATCGTGCCCGCGCACGGCGGAACTGGCTTGCCCTGGCATCAGGATAACCAGTACATGCAGGTGCTGGGCGGCGCGCTCAATCTTTTCATCGCTCTGTGCGACATCACTCCGGATAAGGCGATCCTGTGGGTGGCGCCGCGCAGCCATTGGCTCGGCGTGCAGCCCTCGAAACTCACCGAGCAGGCGAATACCCAGGGACACCGGGAAGCCGCCGTGGAGCCCGAAAACGGCATGCCGCTGCCGGCCATGCGAAAAGGCGATGTCTGCATTTTCGATCGCAATACCTACCACCGCTCGCTGAAGAACGAGACGGGCGAGCCCCGCTACGCCTACGCCGCCCAGTATCAATCCGAGAACGCCCGCAACGCCGAAACGGGATCCATCGACACGGAGGAAGTCGGGCCGCGCATGCTGGCGCGAGATCTGCGGAAGCTCTGGCTTCGCCACGACCCTCTCTCCTAACGCCCCGAAACATCCACCCGCGAGCTTCCCGCCGATCAACGACGGGAAGCCGGCAGGGGGATAGGGTGTTCGTAGGACGGGTTTTCCGCCTGCTGGCGAAGAATCGCGCCGATCTCTCGCCAGGTCGCGGCGATTCCCATCGGACTTGGCGGGAGATCGTGTTCGATCAGCGCATGCAGTTTGCCCAGGTGGTAGCAGGGAACGCCGACATACATGTGGTGCTCTGTGTGGTAATTCATGCGCCAGTACAAGAACCGCACGATGGGGTTGGGCAAAAACGTCCGGCAGCAGGCTCGGAAATCCGAAGTATTGTCCCGCAGCCCGACGTGCTGGGTGTTGTTGCACAGGAAGAAAAGCCAGCCGCCGTAAAACGGAGCGAACGTGACGAGTATCGGAATCATCCAGAGCTTCAGGCAGAGCGCGACGCATATCAAAGCGGCGTGTCCGGCCAGCAGGATCCAAGCCCACTCCGACGCCCACCGCCGCTTCTCGGGCCGAGACTCGGGAAATAGCGTCAGTTCCCACTCTCCTTCAAACCGGCCGCGTGCGATTCGGACGGTAAATCGCAGGACATGGAGCAGCGCGTCGATATTCACGATCGCCGAACGCAGAAAATCTTTGAGCGTAATTTTGATCGGCGCGACGACTTCCAGATCGTCCGGTGGATGCAGGGTCGAACGGTGATGCCGAACGTGGCTGGTTTCGAACATGCGGTGATTGATCCACCCCAAGAATGCGTAAAGATGCGTGAAAAATATGTTGAGGCGTTTCGACCGAAAGACCGTTCCATGCCCAAGCTCATGCACGGCGTTGATCTGAAACGCGAAACACGTGCCATGGAGAAACACAGCCATCAGCGTCGCCCACCACGGCCAGTGCGCGGCCGAATAGAAAGCCGTCGATCCAGTGACGACCAGCACCGCTAAGTATCCAAGCGTCTGCGCGCAGCCTTGCGCGTCGCTGCGGGCGTAGAGCTTTTTCAGAGCGGCGGGATCGACCGGAGTCCGATACCAGTCGATCGCGGCGGCCCTCTTTGCGGGCTCCGTTTGTGGGTGTTGCATCATTTCCTCTTCGTTCTCTTGGGCGTGTCGCCACCGAGCGACTCTGGGGATAATTATGCGCGGACACCCTCGGAGAAGGCTTGCCGGATCTTCGGGAGATTATGTATAATCTTCGGAAAAGCAAAGGAAATTACATTTATTGGCGTACGATCGGCCCGCCGGCCTTTTGGCAGGTTTTCATGCTTCGCTTCCAGATCCCGAGACACCCGAATTGCTGCATGTGGGAGAGCAATGGGCGCCGCGTGACTTCTTCATCACGCCGCATACGCACCATGTCTGGGAGTTCTACGTACAGGCGGCGGGAGAATGCCGATGGCAAAGCGGCGATCGCGTTTATACGCTCTCGCCGGGCGGGCTATTCGCGGTCGCTCCGGAGATCCTCCACACCATGCATGACAAGCCCGCGCGCAGGCACCACTTTTATTACGCCGCTATCGACTTGACTCGCGTCTTCGCGCGACTGCCGGCTTTGGAGGAGGTCTGGTCGGCGCGCTCGATTGTGTTCACGCCGCGCGCGGAGTCCATGACGGCTTCTTTTCAGCAGTTAATACGCGAGGTCTCCGTGGATTTGCCCTATCGTACGCCGGGAATTCAGCGCGCGCTCGATACGCTGGTGGTGGAAGCGACGCGCGTGGCGCGGGGCGCGCCCACGGCGGGGTCACTCTCGTCGTTGCATCCGGCGGTGTGGCGCGCGAAGGAGCTGCTGGACTACCGCTGCCAGGAACCCTGGAAGCTCCATGATCTGGCGCGCATGTGCGGCCTCTCGGCCAACTACCTGGTGGAGCGGTTCACCGCCGATATCGGGATGCCTCCTCGGCGATATTTGCTCCAGGTGCGGATCCATCAAGCGCGGGAGATGCTCACGCGCACCGATCTGCCGATCTCGGACATCGGCCTGGAGCTGGGCTTCGGCTCAAGCCAGCACTTCACCGTCGCGTTCACAAAGGCGACCGGAGAGGCTCCGCTCAAATATCGCCAGGCGCGCCGATTGCTTCCGGAGTAATCGCGAGGCGCGCTCCCGCCGGCAGTTTTGACGCCGCCGGCGGGAGATGCGAATGGGGACGATTTCCCAGTTAGTTGCCGTGGTTGATGAAGTATTGGACGGCGTAGCCCATGTACTGCGTTGGATTGAACGAGTATGTGTCGGTGATCAGATACCCGGCGTTCCCCTGCGGATTGAATGTCCACGCCGTGGTCCCGCAGAAGCCGCCGCTCCGCGCATGACTGGCGGCCCAGTTTTGCACGCCCTCCACGAATGTCTTTCCGTCCGGCGACTCGCCGAAGTCGTTGGTTCCGTACTCGCCGATGAAGATCGGGGCGTGGGAGGCTTCGACGGTGACGAACTTGTCCCAGTAGCTTGTGACGGCGTATTGCGGCTTGTTCGGGTTGTTGATGAACGGGTAGATATGGGCGTCGTAGATAATGCCCCGGCCGCCGGGATCCTGCGGCGTGTGCGTTCCGTTCGCCACCGCCGTCAGATCGTAGGCGTAATCCAAGCCAGCGATGACAAGTACATTGTCCGAGGCGCGGGGACCGCCGGCGTACGCCTGGGCGCGCACCGTGTTGACCAGGCTTTGCATGCCGGGCGTATGGTATTGGACGCTTCCGCCTTGGTATGTCTCGGTAGTCACTAAGCCGCCGCTCAGCCAGATGTCCCAGCTGACGTCGTGCGGCTCGTTGTAAAGGCCGAAGAATACCGCCGGGTTCCCTGAGAGCTGCGGGTCGTGGGATATATCCTGCCATGCCGATGTCGTGTTGTCATCGGGCATATTGTGCTGGTCGTAATTCGCGCCCCAGACGCCCAGGTCGGACCAGTGCAAGTCCAGAATGACATAGGCGTTGGCGTTCGAGGCGGCCCGCACGATGTCATAGACATATTGCCGGTAAGCCGCCTTGTTGGCGACTCCAAACCCCTCCCAGCGATCCTGGCTGATCGGAAGCCGGATGATCCGAGCATTCCAATTTCCTCCCAGCAGTGCGGCGGCGGACTCGCGGAGGCGGTCTGGAGTGTCGGTGAACTCCAGACTGGAAAGGTTGGCGCCTTTCAGGAATACGGCGTTGCCCCAATCATCGACGAGCCGATTGCCCGAGACATGCAGGGATGGGGGCGTCGCCTCGGCGCGCGGCGCCGCCGTCCCGAACGCCGCCATCGCGGCGGCGATCGTGAGCGTCAGAATCACCGTCTTGCCGCTGGCGGCGATCGGATTGTTGTCCAAGTGAGTCGTCTTCATTGTTTTCATCTCCTGGGTGTTGGTCACGGTGACAGTATTGCGATTATATCGTTTGTACTAATTCCGCGCCGTGTCGACGAGCATCGCGTGGAGCAATGCCGTCATTGTGTGAAAATACCCGAGGTTATCACTGTCCAAACGTTTGGACGAAATATATTTTTGCGATATCCGTGCGGTATTGCGAAAATTCGGATCCTATGTTATAATTCGCCCAATCGTTTGGACAATTCGCCATTCTTATGAGGTTCCGCATGTCTTCGCCGCCGTGGACGATTTTTGTCGTCCAGCATTCGCACATCGATTTAGGTTTTACCGACCGCCAGGAAGTCATCACTCGCTTTCATCGTCAGTTCATCGACCAGGCGCTCACGCTCACCCTGTCGGAGCGCAACGCCGCACGTCCGGCGGAAACGCGGTTCAAGTTCACATGCGAGGGGTTCTGGGCCGTCGAGCAGTTTTTGGCCGGCTGCGGAGAAGAAAAGCGGCGGCGGTTCGTGAAGTCGGCGCAAAATGGCGCGATCGAGCTCACGGCGTTTTATCTGCACCTGACCGAGCTGCTCGATTTGGGACATTTGCGAGACACACTGGCGCCCGCGAAAGAGTTCGCGCGGGCAAATGACGTACCGCTTACCGCCGCGATGTCGTGCGATATCAACGGATTGTCCTGGGGGATGGCCGACGCGCTTGCGGAAAACGGCGTTCGCTTTTTGTCGAGCAATATTAACCAGCACCACGGTGGATATCCCAATGGCGGTCCGCTGAACGCCTTCCACTGGGAGGGGCCCGCCGGCGGCCGCGTGCTGGTCTGGAACGGTCTTCCCTATCACAAGGCGAACCTGTTTGGCCTGATGGGCGGCTGCAACCCGGTGGGCGCCGCCGGCGTGCCGGGCGCCGCGAATATGGCGGCCGATGACCGCTATGTTGCGGTCACGGATATCGGGTTCGCGGAGCGGCTGCTTCCGCCGGTTTTGGCGGGGCTGGAAGCGAACGGTTACCCATATCGCTTTTTGCCGCTGATGGGCAGCGGTCTTTATACCGACAACAGCCCGCCGACCGATGATTATTGCGATCTGATCGAGAGCTGGAACGCCCGCCATGGAGGCGAGATCAAGATCGTGACCGCGACTCTGGTGGAGTTCTTCGCGCATCTCGAAATAGCGGCGGGTGAGCTGCCGGTATTTCGCGGGGACTGGCCGGACTGGTGGTCCGACGGCGTGGCGTCCGCGCCCGTCGACACGCTGCTGTTCCGCAACGCCCAGCGCGTCAAGCGTCTCGCGGAGCGCCTGGACCCAGAGCGCCGGGTGATGACCTTGGAGACGAGCGCGCAGATCGGACGCAAGCTCACGCTCGCCGCCGAGCATACCTTCGGGTACTCGGATACGTCCAATCCCAAGCTGCTCAGCCATCAGGTGTTTCGCCGCAAATCGAAGCTGGCCGTTGACGCGGACGAAGCGGCGTGCTCCGCGCTGGACGACGTGCTGCGGATGCGGGGCGAGGGGGAGTTCACATCCCATCGGCCGTATACGTATCTCGTCATCAATGCGGCCGGCGAACCCTGCCACGGCCTGGCGGCGCTGGCGATCGACTCCTGGGAAACACGGATCTTCGAAAAGCCGTTCTCGGTCGTGGATGCGTCTGGACACGTTTACCCGCACCAGATCGTTCCCGACTCGCGCGGATGGCAAATCTACTTATCCATTGCGCTGGCGGCGGACGAGGAACGGGCTCTGACCCTTCTGCCGGGACGCGCGAATGGATGCTCAGAGCCGCACGCGGCGCCGCGCGATTTCTATGAGAACGCCTTTCTTCGCGCCTGCTGGTCCGGCGATGCGGGACTGACCTCGCTTGTTGACCGGGAGAGCGGCGTGGAGCTGCTCGATGTTTCCAAGGGACGCGCGCTGGGCGCGCCCGTCTATCAACTGTTTCCCGGCGGCAGCCGGTGGGACGCCGGCGGCTTCAATATGGCGCCCCGGCGCATTCCCCGAAGCGTGATCCATGAGGGAGTTTGCCGGTCCTGCGCCGTGACGGCGGATGGTCCTGTTTTCACGACGGTCACCGCCGAATACTCCGTCGCCGGAACCCAAAGTTACCAGACGGAGTTTCGCTTCGCGCATGCGCTGCGGCGGATCGATGTCACCGTGCGCGCGAAAAAGACAGCCGAATACGACCCAGAAGGACTATATGTCGCCTTTCCCTTCGCCGTCTCCGGCGGCGTTTGGAGCCTTGATAAGCCCGGCGGATGGGTGCGCCCCGGCGTGGATCAGATTCCCGGAACGTGCTGCGATTACTATCTCGTGCAGGACGGCGCCGCGTGCGTCGGGGATCCCGTGGGACTGGCGTGGACTACGCTCGATGCGCCGCTCGTACATATTGGCGACACGCGGCTCTGGCAATTCCAGACGAGCCTTGCCCCCGAAGGCGCGCTTTATTCGTGGCTGACCAATAACAAGTGGGAGTGCAATTTTCCCATCGACTGCGGCGGCAACTTTGAGTTTCGTTATGCAATCGAAGCGGGCGCGCACCTGGCCCAAGTATCGAGCGCCGCCGCGCGCCTTCGCGCCAACGCGAACTCCTTCACCGTCATTCGCACCGGCGCCCAAACAAAACTCTGAGGATGCGTGGCTGGCGGTTGAAACCGCCGGCGAGAAGACTGCGCAACACCAGATTCTTAACAAAATTCTGACCGGAAGCTTAAGGAACTCCATCGATCTCATGAAAACGAACCCTATCAAAGTTGGCGTTGTCGGCTGCGGCAACATCAGCAACATCTATTTCAAAACGGCTCAGACTCTCGATATCCTGGAGGTTGTCGCCTGCGCGGACCTGGATTTGGAGCGCGCCAGAGCCAAAGCCGCCGAACATGGCGTCGCCAAAGCCTGCTCCGTGGAGGAACTGCTGGCCGATCCGGAGATCCAGATCGTCATCAATCTCACGATCCCGGGCGCGCACTTTGATGTCTGCAAAGCGGCGCTGGACGCCGGCAAGCACACTTATGTGGAGAAGCCGCTCGCGCTGACGCGCGCGCAGGGCCGCGAACTTCTGGAACTTGCGCGGGCGAAGGGACTGCGCATCGGCGGCGCGCCGGACACGTTCCTGGGCGCGGGTCTGCAAACCTGCCGTAAAGTCATTGACGATGGCTGGATCGGCGAGCCGGTTGCGGCGACGGCGTTTATGTTCTGTCACGGCCATGAAAGCTGGCACCCGGACCCGGAGTTCTATTACAAGCCCGGCGGCGGCCCGCTCTTTGACATGGGGCCATATTACCTGACGGCGCTCGTCGCCTTGATGGGGCCGATCACGCGCATCGCCGGGTCGGCGCGCAAGACGTTTGCCGAGCGCACGATCACGAGTGCGCCAAAGAACGGCCAGACGATTGTGGTGGAGACGCCCACCCACATCGCCGGGACCGCCGAATTCGCCAGCGGCGCGGTGGCGACACTCGTCACATCGTTCGATGTCTGGGCCAGCACGCTGCCGCCGATTGAGATTCACGGCTCGCTTGGCTCGCTGTCGGTTCCGGATCCTAACACATTCGGCGGCAGGGTTCAGATCAACCGCCAGGGCGCCGGCTGGGAGGATGTTCCGCTGACGCATGGATTCGCCGAGGACAGCCGCGGCCTGGGTGTCGCCGACATGGCCCTCGCCATCCGCGAAGACCGTCCGGCGCGGGCCGGCGGCGATCTGACCTACCATGTTCTGGAAGCGATGTTGGGCTTTCTGGATTCGTCCGAGCAGGGCCGATATTACACGATGGAGAGCACGGTCGACCGACCCGCCGCCCTGCCGGGCGATTGGCTCGCGGCCGAATAAACAGCGCGCGATCTGCGAAAGCGGCGGCCGGGGCGGGGGATCTATGCCAGGGGACTTATGTTTAACGAACGCGTCCATATTTCGATGCGCCACGCGCAGACGGCGCATTACAAGACCTTGAGCATCCATGATCGGAGCCTGGCGTTCTGGGTCGTCAGTCACGTACGGTCGGGGTGCGTGGAAACGCGTACGGGCGCGGAGAGGCGGACGGTCCGATCGGGCATGGTCATGATCCATCCTCCGAATACGCCGTTCTCCGAAATCGCCGCAGGGCCAGGCGTGCATGAGTTCATGTTTCTGGACGCCGTCGTGGGGGCGGGAGTCGATCTGCTGCGCCTGCATCCCGTCGCGCTCACGGTGCGCCTGACAGATCCTCGCGCGTGGTCGGAGACGTTTGCGCGTTTGCTCGCCGCCGGGAGCGCCTCGCCCATGACCGCGTTTGGATGCGCCATTTCACTGCTGGACGCGGTGATTGACGACTGGCGCGCCGCCGGCGCCCCGCCCCGGCCGGCGTTCCTGGAAACGCCGGCCGACCGGTTCGCGGGCCTCGTGCATTATATGACGGAGCATCTGAGTGAACGGATCGACCGCGACACTCTCGCGTCGCGTATGTGTCTGCACCCGGGTTCGCTGAATCGTGCGTTCCGACAGGCCTATGGCGTTTCGCCGATGCGCCTCCTGCGCAGGTTGCGTCTGGAGCATGCGCGGCGGCTGCTCGAAACGACGGACCACACGCTGGAGACCATCGCGCTTCAGTGCGGCTTTGAAGACACTGCTTACTTTAGCCGCGCCTTCCGCGCCGCCTGCGGATTGCCTCCCGGCCGGCATCGACAGGCAATCCGAGAAGGCGTCCAAAGCGCCATGGAGGGCTATTCGCAACCATTCTCGCCGCCGGCAATTACCGCAGCAGAGACAACTGTGAACAGGAAAATGGATTAAAGCGCATGCAAATGGTTTTGGAGGCGCCGAGCGAAATTCTCGCCGAGGAGCAAATCGCCCATTTTTATCGGGAAGGATATGTCGTCATCCCTGGGCTGGCGCCGACGGAGGAAATCGACCGCGTCCTGGTCGCGGCGTCTCAGTCGTCTCAAGAAGGCGGAGAATGCCAGACACGCATTTTCGATCCCAGGCATCCCGAGAAAGACGCCGGCGTCCACCGGCTGCTGGTCGAGCCCAATATTATTTCCGCCGTGCGGGACATCTTTGTCAACGAACCGGGCATTCTCCATGGTATGCTGTTCTTTGCGCCCCCTCGCTGGGAAACAGACCTTCCATGGCGCCGAGATAACCAGAGCCTGGAGATCCTGGGCGGCGCTCTCAGCGCGTTCATCGCCTTGTCCGACGTCACGCCGGATCGCGCCATGCTCTGGGTTGCGCCGCGCACCCATCGCCTGGGCGCGCCGCCGCCGCGCACGGGGAGCGGGACGCCGCTGCCCGCCATGCAAAAAGGCGACGCATGCATTTTCGACCGGAATATTTACTATCGTTTGCCGAAGAACGAGACGGCGCACGCCCGCTGCGCCTATCTTGCACAGTATCAGGCGGAGAACGCCCGCAGCGCCGAAACTGGGGCGGTCCATTCGGACGAGATCGGACCGTGCGCCCCGGCGCGGGAGCTGAAAGAATTCTGGCGCCGCCGAAAGAACAGCCAATATGAACCCTTTGCCTCGCCTGCAAGTGAGTGATCGTAATCCCCATCTATTGATGACGGAAGAAGGAAGCCCGTTTTTTCTGCTGGGCGATACGGCGTGGGAGCTTTTCCATCGCCTGACCTTTGCCGAAGCCGAGACATATTTCGCCAATCGCGCTGCGAAGGGCTTCAATGTGATCTGCGCGGTGGCGCTGTCCGAGGTGGACGGGCTGCGCGTCCCCAGCGCCGACAGGCATCTTCCTTTCCATGATTTCGATCCGCGCCGTCCCAACGAAGCCTACTTCGCCAGCGTTGACGCCAAAATCGAGCAGGCGGCGGCGCATGGGCTTTATGTCGGTTTCTTGCCGACGTGGGGCGATAAGCTGACCGCGCCCTGGGGCGCCGGGCCGCGCATCTTCCATGAGAACGATCCGGAGACGGCGCGGGCGTATGGCCTCTGGCTGGGCGAGCGCTATCGAGACACGACGAATCTGATCTGGATACTTGGAGGCGACCGTCCGGCCGATCTTTCCGAAATTTCCCCGTCGTGGCCGTACCCTTGGGACGCTGGCTTTCAGAAATCGACCGACTGGAAGCCGTTATGGCGCGCGATGGCCGAGGGGATTTCGGAGGGGACGGCCGGACGGGCGCTGTTCTCCTACCATCCGCAGGGCGGGGCGCTCTCCACGTCTCAGCTTCTGCAAGGCGAGACATGGCTGCACGTCCATATGATGCAGTCCGGGCATGGCGCCGGCGCGGATGTTCCCGTGTGGGACTGGATTGCGCGAGACTACGATCTCGCCCCCGTCCGTCCGACATTGGACGCCGAGCCGAACTATGAGGACCATCCCGTCAATCCCTGGCCGGTCTTCGATCCCGCCAACGGCTATTTCCGCGCCTACGATGTCCGCAAGCAGTGCTATCGCTCTGTTTTCGCCGGCGGGTGCGGCGTCATCTACGGGCACCATTCGGTCTGGCAGTTTTGGGATGGCGTCCGTGAGAACATCAACCACGCCGACCGTTTTTGGACGGAAGCGCTGGACCGGCCCGGCGCGTTTCAAGTCGGTTACCTGCGCCGCCTGCTGGAGTCGCGCCCAGGCGCCGGGCGCGTTCCCGGTGATCTCCTTCTCGCCTCGGACCTGGGCGAAGGGGGAACGCGCATCTGCGCCACGCGGGACGCCCTGGGCGCCTATGCGCTGATTTACCTGCCGAAGGCGGGACAAGAGGTGGACGTGCGCCTCCATATGCTGGCCGGCCCGCGCGTCCGGGCCGCCTGGTTTGACCCGCGCTCCGGGCAGGAGGCGCAGCTTATTGGCGAGTATCCCGCACGGGGCTCGCAGCGCTTTGTGTCGCCCGGCGCCGCGACGGATCCCGAAATGGATTGGGTGCTCACGCTGGATTCTTCAGAGTAATTGAGGGCGGAAAAAGGCCGCTTTGGCAATTTTCCTAAAGTTCTTGACATTATCCAGGACCCGCTGTATAATATGTCCAATCGTTTGGGCAACTTTCCAGAGTTTGTTGGGAGACCGAATTGGCTGTTTCTATCCGTGATGTCGCTTCTCGCGCCGGGGTGTCGTTTACGACCGTTTCCAAAGTGCTCAATGAGCGCCCCGGCGATCGGACGGCTCCCGAGACCAGGCTTCGAGTCGTGCAGGCGGCGCAGGAGCTGGGCTACCGGCCCAACGCCGTCGCCCAGTCGCTGCGCAGCCGCACGACGGACATCATTGGATTCTATACCGGCCTGATCTCCCTGGATATCATGGACCCGTTCCATGGCGCGGTTCTCAATGGTTTGCAGCATGGGTGCGAAGAGCACCATAAGGATCTGCTGATCCATCGCAAATTCTTTGGCGATTCTCCCGAAGAGATTTACAAGGATCTTTCCAATCGTAAGGTGGACGGAATTGTCCTGCCCTCCGGCTGCGATGATGAGATCGTACAGCGTTTGAAAGCCTCGTCGTTTCCGGCCGTGGGCCTCGCTGCGCCGGACGCCGGTCTTTCCTCGGTTTATGTGGACAGCGTTCACGGCTTCCGGCTGGTCGCCGCGCACCTCGCGGAGAAGGGGCATCGGCGCGTGCTGTATCGTACACAGCGTCGTGATCCCGAGATCAAGATTGAAGATTCCGAGCGCCGCTGTCACGCATTCGCGGCGGCCAGCGCGGCATACGGCATGGAGGTGCTGGTGACCGAGGCTCCGGAGGATGGCGTGGTCACGGAAGAAGAGAAATCCCTGCTGCTCGCGCCGCCTTCAAAGCGCCCGACAGCCGTTGCCTGCTGGAACGATCGTTACGCGCACCAAATGATGACGTTTTGCCGGCGGCATGGGCTGCAAACCCCGGGAGACCTGGCGGTCGCCGGCTTCGACGGTTTCACGCTGCCTTACGATCCCGCATATCAATTGACCACCGTGCGCGCGCCCTGGGAGGAATGCGCGCGAACCGCCATCGGACTGGTGGTGACCATGACGGGCGGAAATCCCGTTCCTGACGAAACCGTGCTGCCGGTGGAGTTGATCCACGGCGACACGACTTGATGCTCTCATTCCATCGCATCCGCGACCTCTGTCCGTGACCGCTAAAGGAGAATCGATCATGAAGCGTATTGGGTTCACATTAATTGAATTGCTAGTTGTTATCGCAATAATCGCGATTCTTGCCGCCATTTTATTTCCTGTCTTCGCCAAAGCGCGTGAGAAAGCCCGTCAGGTGAGCTGCGCCTCCAACGAGAAACAGATCGGTCTGGCGTTTATGCAGTATACGCAGGACGCCGACGAGCTGCTGCCGTCGGGAATCGCGAGCAACGGCCGGGGCTGGGCGTATCAGCTCTACCCCTATGTGAAATCCGACGCCGTGTTTACATGTCCGGACGATCCGACTGCCGGCCCCCATGTCTCTTATGGCATGAGCCAAGACTTCAACTACACGACCTACGATCCGCCGCTTTATGCGGGAACGAATCACACGACGTCGCTCAGCCAGTTTAATTCGCCGTCCAAAACCGTCATGTTCTTTGAAGTCTCTCAGGTGGGGCAGGCGGCGTCCGACCCCAGCTCCACGTTTCAGCCCTCGCCGACCGGAAACGGCGGCGGTTTCGATTTTGATGGAACGCCATATTTACTATACAATGGCGTGTATGATACAGGAGTGATGGGCAGTATCGCGACACCTGCTAACTACAATAAAATCTACACCGGCAGCGCGTCCACGGATTACGTCTATAAGGCGCTCACCGGGCGGCACACCGATGGCGCGAACTGGCTTTACGCCGATGGGCACGTCAAATGGCTTCGCCCCATTTCCATTTCCGGCGGCCCGACGAATTCCACGCAAGGCGACTGCGGCGGGACGGCGGCGAATGGCAAGCAGGGCAAGCTCAGCGCCAATACGGAATGCTCCAGCTTCCAGGGCACGTTCAGCGTCCTATAAACACACTGCCGATAGCCTTTCGGGAGCGGCGCGAAATGCACTGCTCCCACTCTTCATCAGGACGTTTTTCATGCCGTTTTACTCTTCCGCCACGACAATTCTGCTCGCCGCTTACATCCTCACGGGGCAGCCGGGCCAGGCGCAGACCGCCGATCCGGCGGGGACGCTGACAATTTACGACGACGCCTACCAAAATGGCTGGTCGTTCGGCGGCTGGGCGGGATCCGTGCGCCCGGACAGCCCCGATCCCGTCCATGCGGGCAAGGACGCCATTTCGGTTTCCGCCGGGCCATATGAGGCGCTTTCGCTGCGGCATGCGGCGTTCGAAACGACGCCGTATCAGGCTGTTTCGTTCTGGCTGCGGGCGAAGCCGGAGACGAAACTCAAGATTCAGGCGCTGCTGGGCGACAAAGCCCAGCCTCAGCCCGAAGTCACGCTGGCCGCTCCATCGGGAGATCTCTGGCGGCGCTATGTTGTGCCGCTCAAGACTCTGGGGGCGGACGCCAGGCCCGACATGGTTGGTTTCTGGATTCAGGACGCCGGCGGCAAGGGGGCGGTTTTTGCCGTGGACGATCTGGCGTTGGTGACGAGCGCCGCGGGGGACGGCGCGACGGAAGCTGGCATGCCGCCTCCTCCGCAGGCGGTCCTGCCGGCGGTGACCGTCACCGTGGACGCTTTATTGGGGCGCCACCCGATCTCTCCTGGGATCTACGGCGTCAACTTCGCCGGTCCGGAACACGCGCTGCTGCGCATCCCCTTCAATCGCAACGGCGGCGACACCGAAACGCGATATAATTGGAAGCAGAACGCGCACAGCATCGGCAACGACTGGTACTACGAAAGCGTGCCGGTTGGCGACGCCGTTCCGGGCAAGCAAACGGACGATTTCATCGCAACCAGCAAGGCAATCGGCGCGCAATCCATGGTCACAATCCCGCTCATCGGCTGGGTGGCGAAGCTGGGGCCGAACCGGGACAAGCTTGCGTCCTTCTCGGTCGCCAAGTACGGCGCCCAGAAAGAGGTCGATACGAAGGATATGCCGGACGCGGGCAAGGGCGTCAAGCTCGATGGCTCCAAGATCACAGGCAACGATCCGAACGACGCCAGCACGCCCTCCGACCCGGAGTTCATGCGCGGCTGGGTTCAGCATCTGGTCGCGAAGTGGGGCCGGGCGGACAAGGGCGGCGTACGCTATTACTTGATGGACAATGAGCCCAATATCTGGCACCTGACCCACCACGATGTGGATCCTGCGGGCATCGGGATGGACGAGTACCGGGACAGACTGTTCGCCTACGCCGCGATGGTGAAAAGCGTCGATCCGACCGCCCTGGTCGTCGGCCCGGAATCGTGGGATTTTCTCGGGGCGAAGTATTCCGACGCGGATATCCTGCAAGCGAGCCGCGGCGGCGATTGGAAGGTCATGCCGGACCGCCACGCGCATGGCGATCAGGATTTCTACCCCTGGATCCTCGACCAATTGCGCGCCTATGAGAAGAAAACGGGCCATCGCCTGGTGGATGTCGCCTCCTTCCATTACTACCCTCAGGATGGCAATAGCGCGGATGTCTCCACGGAGACACAGCTCAAGCGCAATCGGAACACCCGGTCCCTTTGGGATCCGACATACAAGGCGGAAAGCTGGGTGAACGACATTATCGATATGCTTCCCCGCATGAAGACTTTGGTCAAAGAGCACTATCCGGGCTTGAAGCTGGCCTATACGGAATACAACTGGGGCGCCGATGATTTCCTCAATGGCGCGACGGCGCAGGCGGACGTGCTGGGAATTCTAGGCCGTGAGGGCATCGATATCGCCACAAGGTTCTGCGCCCCGATTCCGGGCACGCCGGTCTTTCACGCCTTCCAGATCTACCGAAATTACGATGGCCGAGGAGGAAGCTTTGGAACGACATCGCTTCAGACAAAGACGCCCAATCCCGACACTCTCGCGGCGTTCTCGGCTCAGCGCGCCGACGGAGCGGTGACGGTCATGGTGGTCAACAAAGTCTTAACGGGACGCACTCCGCTGACCTTGCGTCTGGATCACGTCAAAGCATCCGGTCCGGCTCAAGTCTGGCAGTTGAATTCGCGGAACGTCATCGAGCGATTGGCCGACGCGCCTTGCCGCGCGGGGCAGGTTGCGGCGGTGCTGCCCGCCCAGAGCATCAGCCTGTTCGTCATCCCATCGCGCCCGGCGTCGAAATAGCGGCCCCGATAACGATACGGACCGAATAGCAAAAAACTTTCCAGGGATGGGCAGGATTTCGTGAAAGCAAACCGAATTGGGTGGGGAACGCCGATGAGGAGACTTCCACATGCAATATACGAATCTGGGCCGCACAGCCCTGAAAGTCAGCCGCCTTTGTCTGGGCACGATGAACTTCGGCCCCGTCACAACGGAGCCCGATAGCTTCGCCATCATGGACCGCGCTCTGGAGCACGGGATCAACTTCTTCGACACCGCCGACGTGTACGGGTGGAAGAAGGGCGAGGGGATTACCGAGCAGATCATTGGACGCTGGTTCGCGCAGGGCGGCGGCCGCCGCGAGAAAACCGTCATCGCGACCAAGGTCTATGGAGACATGGGCGATGGAGCACTGGGCATGGGCGAGTGGCCGAACACGGCTCGCCTGAGCAAGCTGCATATCCGCCGAGCGCTGGATAAGAGCTTGCAGCGGCTGCAAACCGATTACATCGATCTCTATCAAATGCATCACGTGTGGCGCGATTCGAGCTGGGATGAGATCTGGGAGGCGTTTGAGCTGGCTTATCAGCAGGGCAAGGTGCTTTACTTCGGCAGCAGCAACTTCGCCGGCTGGCATATCGCGCAGGCGAATGAGGCGGCGCGGCGCCGCAACTTCCTGGGTCTGATCTCCGAACAGAGCAAGTATAGCCTGGTGCAGCGCGATATCGAGCGCGAGGTGATTCCTGCGGCCGAGTTCTACGGCCTGGGCGTGATCCCGTGGTCGCCGCTCGGCGGCGGCCTGCTGGGAGGCGTCCTTCAGAAGATCACCGAGGGGCGCCGCGCGTCGGAGGATATGCAGAAGCAGGTCGAGGCAAAGCGACCGCAGTTGGAGAAGTGGGAATCGCTTTGCGCGGACCTCGGCGAAAAGCCGGCGGACGTGGCGCTGGCGTGGATGCTTCAGAACCCGGTCATCACCGCGCCGATCATCGGACCACGCACGCTGGATCAGCTCGACGGATCCCTGCGCGCCCTGGAGATCAAGATCTCCGACGAGACCAATCAAAAGCTGAATGAGCTGTTTCCGGGATACAAGACGTCGCCCGAAGATTACGCCTGGTAGTTCGCCAACGGTTCACAATCACAGATCGACAAAGCAGGCGGGCGCGGGTATTATTATTCCGCGTCCGCTTTTTTTGTGGCTGCCTGCGCTGTTGGGTCAGGACGCATAAACGATTGGTTTCGGGGGTTACTGAAGATGCGTCTCCACTTCTATTGTCGTCTCGCGGCGTTCGCCGGCGCGCTGGCCGCCGCTGCGTCGCCGGCGTTCGCCGACGGATTGCGCTTGATCACCGTCAACGTGGAATGGCGATTGGACACCGACGCGCCTGTCTCATCTTCCAGCGCTCTGGGAGCGCCGGCGCCGGCCGGGTCGGTCGGCGTCTCGAAGCGAGGCGCGCCCTCGCCGGGAGTGAAGAATGGGGATCGGGGAGCCACGCTGAGCGTGACGGTCGCGGAGGATGCGCTGGGATCCGCCACATATCATTCGGCGACATTTGGGGACCTGCTGGTCACCGTCCGCCCGCATGTGAACGCCAACGGATCCGTGTTCGCCAACGTCCTCGTCCGCCGCACGTTCCAAAGCGCCAAGACCGAGGTCTCCACCTCACAAAACTTCCAAGGGCCCACGCCCGTGCTGCTGGGCCGCACAACGTTCTCACCGCCATTCGCCAGTCCCGGCGCGGTCTACGCAACGGCGTCAATCGAATCGAACTTCAAAGATCCGTTTGCGCCCAACCCGACTCTGGGGAGCGGCGAGGCGAAATGACCTTCCCCGCGCCTTGGCCGACCCCCGTGGCAAACCCACCCCCGGCCTTCGGCCGCCCCCTCCCGCCGACGGGAAGGGTAAGAAAACCCAAAAGCCCCATCGCCTACAATATAGGCGATGGGGCTTTTTCTTATCACCCTTCCCGTCGCGGGAGGGGCGGCCGAAGGCCGGGGGTGGGTTTGCTCCGGGAGGACGAGAAGCGCCGAAGCCCCCTACACGTGCGCCTTGCGAGTATCCACGATATTGGCGTCGAACACGCCGACGTTGCTGGTGACCTTGGCGCCGACGCCGATGACGCAGCGTTCGACGTAGGTGTTCGCGCCGACGCTGGCGCCGTCCCAGAGGATGGTGCTCTTGAGAGTCGCGCCGGATTCGATGCGGACATTGTCGCCGAGAACGGTGTTCGCCAGCAGGCTCGCGCCGGCTTCGACGATGGTGTTGGCGCCGATGACGACCGGGGCTTCGAGCGTCGCCGAAGGATCGATCTGCGCGCCTTCGCCGACCCAGACGCCGGCGGACTGCTCGGTGAAAGGCATGCCGAGCTGGACCTTGCCGTTGATGGCGTCGAAGTTTGTCTGGCGGTAGACCTGAAGGTTGCCCACATCCTGCCAGTAGCTCTGCGTGTGGAAGGCGAAGAGGGGCTTGCCGGCTTCGAGAAGCGCGGGGAAGACGTTGTTGCCGAAGCCGAACGCGACGCCGGCGGGGATAAGCTCAAAGACTTCCGGCTCGAAGACGTAGACGCCGGTGTTGGCCGTGTTGGAGAACGCGCCGCCGGTCTTGGGCTTCTCCAGGAAGCGGTTGATGCGGCCGTTGTCGTCGGTCAACACGATGCCGAACTGCGAGGGATCGTCTACCAGGGTGGTGGCGATGGTGGAAGTCGCCTTGTTGTCCTTGTGGAACGCGACCAGGCCGGAGATATCGATATTCGAGATGTCGTCGCCGCCGATTACCAAAAAGGTTTCGTTTTGGAAATGGGCCTCGACGCGCTTCAGGCTGCCGGCGTCGCCCCACAGCTGGTCTTCCTGTTCGACGTGGATTTTGACGCCCCATTTCGAGCCGTCGCCGACGTAGTCGCGGATGACGCCGCCTAAGTAGTGGACATTGATCACGATCTCGTCGAACCCGCTCTTTTTCAGCTTCTCGATGAGATGCTCGATCACGGGGCGATTGACGATCGGGACCATCGGCTTGGGGACATTGCGTGTCAGGGGGTCCAGTCGCGAGCCGACGCCCGCAGCCAGTATCATTGCCTTCATTATCTGTCCTCTGTGATTGCGTGAGTTACTGCTTAGTTGACGTACTGCTTATGGTTTGAATGATCACTCGAAGAAGCGCCGTATGGAGGCGGCGACATGCGCGATCTGCTCCGAGTTGAGGTCCGGATGCACCGGCAGGGAGAGGACTTCCTGAGTCGCCAGCTCGCTCTCCGGCAGGTCGCCCTGCGTGTAGCCCAGGTGGACGTACCCCTGCTGGACATGGAGAGAGAGCGGGTAGTAAACGGCGCTCGAAACGTTCCGAGACGCCAGGTACTTCTGTAGATCATCGCGGCGGCCGTTCCGGACGCGCAGCGTGAACTGATGGTAGATGTGGTGGTTGCCCGACAGAGTCGCCGGCAGCGTGATGTGCTCGTCCAGATCGGCGAGCAGGTCCAGATACTGGCCCGCGTTGGCGCGGCGCTGGTCGTTCCAGGCCGTCAGGCGCTTCGCCTTCACGCGCAGGAACGCGGCCTGCATTTCGTCCAGGCGCGAGCAGTAGCCGACGCGCTTGTAGATATAGCCGCCGCCGGAGCCGTGGAACCGCAGCACGCGGACCTCTTCGGCGATCTCGGCGCTGGGCGTCAGGATCATGCCGCCGTCGCCGCACGCGCCCAGGTTTTTGGTCGGGAAGAACGATAGAGTGCTGATTTCCGCCCACTCGCCCATCTTGCGGCCGTTCTGGGACGCGCCGATCGCCTGCGCGCCGTCCGCGATCAAGGGAAGGCCATGCGCCTTGGCGATCTCGCCGAACTTCGTCATATCCGCCATCTGCCCGAACAGGTGAACCGGCATGATCGCCTTCGTCTTTGAGGTGATCTTCGCGGCGGTCTTTTCGGGGTCGAGGTTAAACGTGTGGGGATCGATGTCCGCGAAGACCGGCGTGGCGCCGGCGAGGCAGATGGTCTCGGCGGTCGCGACAAAGGTGAACGGCGAGGTAATGACTTCGTCGCCGGGCCCGATGCCCAGAGCCTCCATCGCGAGCAGCAGCGCGTCGGTGCCGGAGTTGACGCCCAGCGCGTGCGCCGTGCCGCTTTCGGCGGCGATCTCCGCCTCCAGCGCCGCGACATTCGGTCCGAGGCCGAACTGGCAGCTGTCCATGACTTCGTCAAACGCCGCCGTCAGCTCCGCGCGCAGCGCGCCGTGCTGCGCCTGTAAGTCCGCCATTCCCGCCTTGATGATTGTGTCTTCCAAAAGATCGTTCTGCCTTTGTTGCTATAGTAAATCGTGCGCGCCGCGCGCCTTCAGAGTCTCGACGATCTGCTTGACGTCCTCGGAACGAGACTTGGGACAGATCAGCGTGGCGTCGGGAGTGTCGATCACGATGATGTCTTCGAGGCCGATCGTCGCGATCAGGCGATGGGGACTGTAGATCAGCGATCCCGTGGTGTCCACACCGATGTGATCGCCGATGACGACGTTTTCCGAGACGTGCTTTTCGTGGCTGAGCACCTCCGCGAGGCGCGTCCATGAGCCGACGTCGTTCCAGCCGATGTCCGCCGGGACCACGGCGACTTTATCCGCCTTTTCGGCGATGGCGTAGTCGAAGGAGATCTTCTCCAGAGTCGAGAAATGCTCGGCGAACGCCTCGGCGTCGCCCGCGCGCAGCGCCTCGGCGGCGGCGACAAATCCCGCCTCCGACTGCGGCAGATGCGCCTGGAAGAGCGCGCGCAGCGTCTTGACCGTCGCGATGAACATCCCGGCGTTCCAGTAGAATCCGCCCTGCGCCAGATACTCTTCGGCGATCTCGCGCTTTGGCTTCTCGCGGAACTGCGCGACGGTGAGCGCCTCCGAGCCGTCGGAGATCGGCGCGGCGCTTTGAATGTACCCGAAGCCGGTGTCGGGGCTTGTCGGATGGATCCCAACCGTCACGAGATATCCCTGCTCGGCGGCCTTCGCCGCTTCCAGAATGATCTCGCGGAATACTTTATCGCGGAGAATGACGTGGTCGGCGGGCAGGACCACCATCACGGTGTCCTCGCCGCGCACGCGCTCAATCAGCGCGGCCATCAGTCCGATTGCCGGCGCGGAATCGCGCCCCTGCGGTTCGCCGACGATATTCTCGGGCGGAACTTCCGGGAGCTGTTCGCGGACGGGACCGACATGCCTGGCGTTGGTGATGACGAAGAGCTGCGCGGGATCGATGAGCGCCTCCACCCGATCCGCCGTCTCCTGGAGCATGGTGCGGCGGCTGACAATATCGAGAAATTGTTTCGGGGTGCTCTGGCGGCTGCGCGGCCAAAGGCGCGTCCCGCCGCCGCCCGCGGGGATCACGACGGCGATGTTCGGTTTCGACACGGGTGGAACTCCTCAAACGGATCGACAATCGTGTGTGCAGTGCTTGAGAGTGTACCAAATTTCACAAAGTCCTGTCAATCCGGGGGAGGGCCACAGGAGTGATTAGCGTCGCCAATAGACGGGCATAATAAACGCGATCAGGCGGATTTGAATATCGATCGCGAAAGGCGGGGGCGAGAGTGCAGGGAGTTTTGATTTATCAATGCCGGTTGTGCGGCGGGCAGGTATTGGTGGATGTCGACGATATCCAGGGGGCGATGCTGCTGGTCCGCGTATCGCACGAGCAGGACACGACGGATATCGTGATCCCCCATCGGTGCGATAACGGCGACTACGGGGTCGCGGACTTGAAGGGCGGCCGGGCGACCGAGTGACGCCCGTTACTCGTTGACCGCCTTGGAGTGCGGCGCGTGCAAGACCATCACCCAGCGCTCCATTTCCGCGCGCAGCTCCATAGGTTTGATAGGCTTCCCGACATAAGAATCCATGCCGGCGAGCAGGCAGCGCTCGCGGTCGCCTTCCATAGTATGGGCGGTCATGGCGATAATGGGAGTGCGCCGGCCGGACCCTTGCTCGCGCAGGCGGATGGCGGTGGTCGCCTCGAAACCATCCATCTCGGGCATCTGGACATCCATCAGCACCACATCGTAGGGAATCTGTCCCAGCGCGGTCACGGCTTCCAGCCCGTTCCCAACGGCGTCGATACGACATCCCATCTTTTCCAGCATCCGGATCGCGACCTTTTGATTGATGGCGTTGTCTTCGGCGAGCAGAATATGCAGGCCGATCGGCGCGCTGTTCAAGGCGATGGAGGTGAGCCGCAGGCGGGAGCGGCTCACACCGGCGGACGCGTCCAGGACCGTCATCAGCGTATCGAACAGGCTGGACTTCCGTACAGGTTTCATCAAGGACGCCGCAAAGCCGCGCCGCGCCATTTCCGGCGTGTCGGCTTCGAGGTTGGCCGACGACAGGAGGATCACGGGGATCGCGGCGAATTTTGGATTGCTTTTCAGTGCGTCCGTGGTCTCCTGCCCGTTCATGTCCGGCATCATCATGTCCATGATAACGAGATCAATGGGCTGCTCGGAAGCGTTGAGAAGGTCCAGTCCCTCCTGGCCCGAAGCGGCGGTCAGCGGCGCGCAGTTCCAGGAGCGCAGCTGTTCGCGCAGGATCGTGCGATTGGTCGCGTTGTCGTCGATGACCAGCACGCGCCGCCCGATCAGCGACTGCGGGATATCCATCGTGATCTGTTCGGCGCCGCGTTGCTTCTTCAGCGGCATCTGGAGCCAGAAGGTGCTGCCCTCGCCGAGGACGCTTTCCAGCCCGATCGTCCCGCCCATCAGATCGGTTAGCTGACGGCAAATGGTCAGTCCCAGGCCGGTGCCTCCGTATTTGCGGCTGGTGCTTCCATCGGCCTGCGTAAAACTCTCGAAGACCGCCGTCTGGCGATCCGGCGCGATGCCCACTCCGGTGTCGCGCACGGCCAATCGCAGTTCGGCGTACGCGTCGCAGTTGTGGATCACGCCGACTTCCAGCACTACCTCGCCGACGTCCGTGAATTTGAGCGCGTTGCCCAGCAGGTTGCTCAGAACCTGGCGGATCCGGCCGGGATCGCCCTGGAGAAGACGAGGACAGTTCGTGGGGAGCAGCGCGGCGATCTCCAGTCCTTTTTCTCTGGCTCGGGGCGCGAAGAGATCCAGCGTTTCTTCAATCACGTCGTTCAAATCGAAATCGATCGTCTCGATCACCATTTTCCCCGCTTCGATCTTGGAGAAGTCGAGGATATCGTTGATGATTGTCATGAGGGCGTCGCCGCTGCTGCGGATGGTGAGCGCGTAATCCCTCTGCTCCGGAGTCAAATCCGTGTCCAGAAGGATGCCCGTCATGCCGAGCACGCCGTTCATGGGCGTGCGGACTTCATGGCTCATGTTGGCGAGGAACTCCGATTTCGCCCTTGTGAAGGCGACGGCCTGATCGCGCGCTTCAACCAGCTCCAGCGCCTGCTCCTCCAAAAGCGTCTTCTGCTCGGCCAGGTCCTGGGTTCGCTCCAGCACGCGTGTTTCCAGCTCATCGTGGGCGCGCCGCAGTTCTTCCGTGCGCTCATGCACGCGCTGCTCCAGCTCATCGTGAGCCCATTGCAGCGTTTTGGCTTCGTTGCTGCGGCGTTTCAGGTCGCGCTGCACCAGGAAAAAGATGAGCCCAAGCAGGATGAACGCGAACGCGATGACGATCGCCAGGCCCAGCTGCATCAAATCGCTATTGACGCGCGACTCAGCCGTCCGTATTTGCAGCAGGCGGCTTTCTTCCGCTTGCATATCCGCGATGAGATGGGTGTATCTCGCCATGACGGTTTCGCCGTCGTCGATTTCCTGCTGAGCCGCATTTCGCTCCGCCGGATTCCGAATGGTGGCGATACTGTCCAGGCCCTCGATGCGTTCGCTGGCGGCTTCCCGAAGTTCAGGAATCCGTCGCTGCTGGCGCGGGTTATCCCGGGTCAAAAAGGCCACTCGGTCGATATGACGGGTGACTTCTCCGGATCCGCGCCGGAACTCCTGCATGTGCGTCTGGCTGCTCGACGCCATGAAGGCTTGCGCTCCCGACTCGCACGTCTCCATCGACATCAGCGCGGCGCTGAGCTCCGCCTGCACTTCATATGTATGGGCGACCCATCGCTCGGACGAGAAATAAAATTGCGTGTAGCGGCGCGCGAACAGTCCGGTCGCCAGCAAGAAGACGAGCGTCAGCGCAAATCCGAGCATGATTTGTTTGTCGATGGAGAGCTTCACGACTGTTATTGTCGGTGTTTCGCGTGAAGGACTGGAGGGAGGATGCGCTTACGCGGCTTGCCGGCGCTGGATAAGGGCGATGGCGGCGACCACCAGCGCGGAGCCGATAACCGCTTCGGACGTGATCGGATCGTGGAGCACGGCGGCGCCGATCAGCGCGCCGAACAGGGGCTGAACGAAGAGAAAGACCGAAATATCGCTGACCTGGATCCGCTCGATCAGCGTGAACCACACGGTGTACGCCAGCACCGTGCAGGGAACCACCAGATAGGCGAAGCTCCAGAGCGCGCCGGGCGTGAGCACGATGGGCGCGTGCGATGTCCAGAGCTCCCAGCCCGCGAACGGCGCCAGCGCGAGCGCCCCCGCCGCCATCTGGTAGGTAATCACCGTCATGGCGGGATAGCGGGAAACCAGGCGCTTGCCGACGATCGAGGAAAGCGCTTCAAAGGTCAGCGCCAGCGCGATCATCAGTCCGCCGGCCTGCACGCCGCTCCAATGCAGCAGCGAGCCGCCGTGCGACACGATCAAAATCACCCCGGCGAGGCCCGCCGCGATCCCCATGGCTTTGGTCAGGGGCATTGGCTCGCGCAGCAGCGCCCAGGAAAGGATCGCGAGATAAACGGGCTCGGTCGCCATCAGCAGCGAGGCGTCGGCGACCGTCGTGCGCGACAGTCCCGCATAGAACAGAAGATAGGTGAGCGCGAGGCCCAGCACGCCCATCGCCCAGAAGCGGCTCCAGTCTTGCCGCGCCACGCGCAGATCGACTTTGCAGGCGCCGGCCACGCCGTACATCAACCCGGCGGACAGAGCGAACCGCGCGAATGCGAGCATCATCGGGGGGAAGCTATGCAGCGCGAGCTTGCCGGCGAGCGACGACGCGCCCCAGATCATATTGATAGCGATGAGAGCGAGAGCAATCGCGGGCGTGATTCGGTGAGGAGCGGCCGGGATGGGCGCCGGCTCGGCGGGATCGGGTGGGTCGGATGGATCGCGCCGTGCGGCGTTACGTGGCATACTTGATTCTGACGCGCGAGCGGAAGTGAAGTCAATGAAAGCCCGGCGCAGGGGATTAACATTCGATTACAATCCGACGGCCGCAGGCCGGCGGGGACTGGCGATTAAAGTCTCGCTTGAAAAACTTATACAATTTTCTGAGCATTGGGAACTTAAGGAGGACGGGATGCGTAGTACAAATAGCGCATGTCCTCCTTTTAATCATCCGTCAGCTGTGACGGAGCCTGCAGCCGATCCGCTTCACCGCGGACCGGCGGCAGGTTTTTTTTTGCATGTTTTTGACGGAGCCGGCGGAGTTCTCCCGGGCGATTAGCGCATCAGTTTGCGGTTGCGCAGGACGATCCGCTGCTGCTCGAAGATATAGGCGACGATCGCTTCTCGGTCCTCTTCCGTCATGGTCGGGGGGCCAATAAACGAAAGGCGCACGAGATAGATCCGGCTGACGCCCTGCGAGGCGATGTGACAGTCCAGCGATTCTGCTTCGACATCGATCTGCTCGCCGTCTTTGCCGGCGGGGACGCGCACCGTGACGCGCAGGCCTCCGGGGATGGGCTTGGGAGCCGCGAGCAGCGCGCCGCCGCCGCTCATGTTCACCAGGCGCCCCGCCAGGCGCATGGATCCGTCGCCGCCGCGTGAGGAAACGCGAAACGTCGTCGGGGCATGGAGCGGCAGGCGATAAAATTCGCGGCGCTGCACCTGTGTCACTTGCCTGGGCCGCAGAATGGTGATTTGGGAGGAGCGGCTGACGCCGACAACGCGCGTGGAAAACTTAAAGAGGCCGCTGCCGCGCACGAAGGAAACCACCAGCGCCGTGCGCGCCGGCAGGGACGCCGCTGCGCTGGTCGTGGTGGCGGGGGCTTCCGTCTTGGAGGTCTCCCAAAGGCCGTCGGGATCGAAGATCCCTTCCTCGGCGGTGTCGAGCACGATGCGGCGCATGGTCACCACGCGGACCGTGGCGTAATAAACGCCGACTCGGTCCCCTTGGGCCACTTGCAGACGCACCGCTTCGCCCACGGTCGGAAGGCGTCCCGATTTTGGGCTGGGGCGGTCCATGACCGGCGACCAAAACTTCCAGAAATCCATGACGCGCCTTAATTCCCTTCCGCGGTCAGGCCGTTCTTCTGCTCGCCCGCGTTCGCGGTGAGCATTTCGCTCTGCGCGGATTTTTCCAGGGAAGCGGCTTTGTCTCCCTGGTCGGCGTCGGATGTCTCAATATACGTCATCAGCACGGAGGCTTCCTGCGCGATCAAGTTGGCCGCGAGCTGGCGATGCAGGTGCGACAGTTTGAACGCCGCCGGCGGCGTGACGGCGTGTACGAAGTCCGCGAGCGCCTGTCCCTCGGCCGCGACTTTTTTCGCGGTGTCGTAGAACTGCTCGTGCGAGCTTTTCTTCGCTTCAAAGGAGTCGCGCGCCGTCGAAAGACTGGTCAGCAGCGCGTCGCCCTTGTTCTTGATGATGCTGAGCGCCATGGGGTATCGGGTGGCGCCGAGCTGCGCGAGCATCTCCAGCGCGTCGGCGTAACGCGACTGCGCGCCGTACATCCGGGCCAGCTGCGTGACGGCCCGATGTCCGCCGGTCGTCGCCTCCAGCGCCTCGGCGGCCTTGTATTCCGCTTCGGCCCGGTCCAGCGAGCCGTCGTTCCAATAAGCGTCGGCCAGCCCCAGATGCGCCGAGATATCGTCGGGGTTCTTGGCGATCAGCGCGGTGTAAAGCGTCACGGAGCCTTCTGAGGTCGATTCTTCGGCGTCCATGCTGATCAAGAACTCCTTGATCGGGACGCTGTCCGGCGAGACTTGCAGCGCACGCTTCGCTTCGTCCAGCGCTTTATCGCGGAAGCCGCCCTGTAGATACGCCTGCGCCAGCGCCAGACGCGGCTGCGCGGCGCGCGGCGCGCCGTCCACGGCCTGCCGGTAAAGCGAGATCGCCATCGCCACTTCGCCGCGCGCCAGCGCCGCGTCGCCCTTCGCCAGCAGCGGCTTCACGGCCGCCACCTGCTGCTGGATCGCGTCATCGGCCGCTTGCTTCTGATCCGCCTGCTGCTTAGCGTCCGGAACCACTGCCGCCGCCACAGGCGGCGCGGGCGCGGGTGTAACGACTGCGGGCGGCGCGGGCGCGGGTGTAACGACTGCGGGCGGCGCGGGCGCGGGTGTAACGACTGCGGGCGGCGCGGGCGCGGGTGTAACGACTGCGGGCGGCGCGGGCGCGGGTGTAACGACTGCGGGCGGCGCGGGCGCGGGTGTAACGACTGCGGGCGGCGCGGGCGCGGGTGTAACGACTGCGGGCGGATTAGCCGTCACAGGAACGGCCGGAGCGGGGGCTGGTTTGACAACGACCGGGGGAGCTACGATGACTGGCGGCGTTACTGTGACTGGCGGCGTCACAACGACTGGCGGCGCGATCGTTACCGGTGGTGTGACAGGAGGCGTGACTGTGACAGGCGGTGTGACAACAGCAGGCGGCGCTGCTGGGGCGACGGGAGGCGCGGCTGTGACAGGAGCGGGCGCGGGCGTCGGTTCTGGGGCGCTGCGCTGGGTGACCGCTTGGTCGGCGTCGCTGGCGAGAGCGTCGGCGGCGTCTCCGGTTTTCTTGCCGGTCACGCTCCAGGAGTGCGCCGGAGCCAAAACGTCGACGAGCTGGATATCCGGGCGGTCCGACGATTTTGTGTGCGTGATGACAGCGTAAAACGACGCGCCCAGAGCTTTGGAGAGCGCGAGGCGGTCCGCGTCCGTCGTGATGGGCGTGGTGGTCCATTCCGGGTGGTGGGCGTCGGCGGCGGCGCGCAGGATGGCGGGCGCCTCGACATCGTAGGTCAGGACGTCGAAGTGGCCGCCGTCACGCAGCTTGGCGCGCAGCGCCTTCAGGCCGGAGAAGTCGTCGCTGTCGCCGGCGTCGTGCGTAAACAGCACGATGGTCGGCGGGGGACGGCGCGAGGCGGCCGTGGCGCTGGGCGCGACGGCGCCGACGCCCAAAGTACAGGCGAACGCCAAGGCGGCGCTGCGGAGCGTTACTCGCTTTGCTGGCAAATCTGAAGTCCCGTCTGGCAAGCCTGCAAACCGCGCTGCGCCGACTCTTGGTTGCGTCCGGCGGCGATATCGGCTTTATATGTGCGGATGGCCTTTTCGTAAGCGGCGCGCGCGCCGCGATAATTTCCCTGCGATTGCAGCGAAAGCGCCGTTTGCTGGAAGCTGTCGCCGCCGGAATCCGAGGAGCCGCCGCCGTTCGATCCGCTGCGGTTCACGCCGGACGAACTGGAGGAGTCGCTGCCGCCGTCATGAACGGTGATGCGAATGATCGGCGTTCCGCCCGACGACGACTGCCCGCCGTTCTGGGCGTCCTGCGAGGAATCCGAACCGCCATTCTCTCCCAGCGCCGGCACAACGACCGTATGGCGCGGAAGCGCCTCGATCGCCGCCATCGGCGGGGCGGAGACGGGAGCCGGCGACAGCAAATTATTCGAATCCGAGCCGACGGCTCGAAGCTGGAGCGGAGGCAGCGGGACCGGGCCTCCGCCGATATTGGACGAGGCGCTTCGGGAATGGAACGATCGCTCCGGCAGCGCGGCCGGCCGGCGGCTGAGCAGGGGCTTGGTTCCAACCCCGCTGGTCAGCGTCTCCGAAAACGGATCGGGCGTGCTGTCCAGGTTCTTCGCGCTGAACGGCGGCCGTAGGGAGTCCGCCGTGACCGGAGCATTGCGGGCGACGCTGAACGGCGCGGGCTGGCTCGTAAACGGCGCGGGGCTCGTGCGGGACGGATCGGTGAACGCCGAGCCGTTGACGGAGGCCGGCGGCGTATTGACGGACACCACGCGCTCGGGAGACGCCGTGGCCGGGCGCGACGACGAGCGAACGACCCCAAAGCAGATCGCGAACACGGCAATGGCCGCCGTTCCGGAATAAAGGACCGGCAGCAATTGCAGCCCGCCGATCTTGCGCTCACTCAGGTTCCACGACGCGATCCGTTCGGACAACCCGCCGCTTGGAGCAGCGTTGGAGGCGCCGCCGGCGGCGCCTCGGTCGGAAAGATCGCCGAAGCGTCCCATGACGTTGCCCAGGCTGGTTCCGGCGAGCGCGGGCGGAATCCACCGGAAGCCGACCGGCGTCGGCGCCGCCATGGCGCGCACGCCGCGCTTGAGCATCTCCAGCTTCGCCGCGTCGGCGGCGCTGTCGGGATTGAGCTGAAGGACCGCCTCCACATGTTCGATCGCCAGGGCGTCATTGCCCTTCTTCTCGTAAAGCGTTCCAAGGAGCGAGTGCGCCGTCGTGCTGTTGGGATTGATCGTCAGGGCCGCTTCCGCCGCGAGGATCGCGGCGTCCAGATTGCCGACATCGTTGTGCCAGAACGCCATATCAAGCAGCTTGGTCAGCCGCTCCTGACGGATCGGATCCTCGACGCCGGCGAAATCCTGGGGATCGGGGGCGAGATTGATAGAGGAGATGGGCGCGATAAACGTGCCGCACTCCTTGCAATATTTACTGTCCGCGGTATTATTGGCGCCGCATTGGCTGCAAAACACGGTCTTAACCTCTGGGGGAAACGAAAAAAGGTGTCTAACTTTAACGTCTAAGAATAGCACGCCGGGCATGTTTTGTCAAGCAATACACCGGGCGCCGGCCCCCGTTTACGATGGCGGGCGCTTCTAAAATCGGCCGCCGGGATAACCCACGACGACGCCCTTCAACTGCAAATCCCGCACCGCCTGGGCCGCCCAGTGTCCCGGCGGAACATCCGGAAACTGCGCGCGGGCGTCGCCGCTGGAAGCGACCGTTTTACGGCCTGCCGGCGGCGCCTCGGAAGGATGCGACTGAGGCTTCGCCGCGCTGGTTTTGCGTGGGCTGGCGTGGGCGGCGCTGATTGTACTGAGCCCGCCAAGCGCGGTCAGGCCAATGCAAATGGACACGCATCGTATCAACGGAGTTCGCGGCATCGAAGGTGATCCTTACTTTGGATGCTATCGAAGGTTTAGAGGCTAAAACGCGGAAGGGGCTTCACGGGAAATATGCCGCCGCAAACAACAGCGCGCATCACAGACAATTGCGGCCCGCCGAATCGTTCGGCGGGCCGCGTTAAAAATGTCCTGTCGTCCGGGCGATCAGCGATACCGGGCGTGATACTGTCCGGAGCGATGGTAGCGGGAGCGCCACGAGCTCCACTGGCTTTCCTTCTTGCGGTCGTCCTCGTACTTCTTCGCCGAGTAAGCCGCGCCGGCGACGCCGAGAACCGTCATCAGCGTGTTATGCTTCGCCACGCCGTAAACGCCCAGAGCGCCGGCGGCAATCGCGATATTGCGCCAGTTGTTCTTTTCCTTCTGAGTATTCGCTAACGCCGCCGTCGGGGCAATCGATGTGGCTGCAATGGTCGCCAACGCCGCGATGGTCGTCACTTTCGATATGGTTCGCATGGTTATCTTCTCCCTCTGGATTTGTGCTTTTTCCGTTGATCCGTCCAACATCTCTTATGTATTTATGGACTGGGGGAGCGGTCAAAATGTTCCCCGGCGCATCCGACAAAAAAAGAACCCATCGGCGGATCGCCGATGGGCCAAAGCGTCGAGAAAGATTTGCAAGATATTGTATACCCGTCCGGTTTCATGCTGAAACATCAATTGCGGAGTGTGGTTATTGATTGAATTTATTCATCGCCGGCTCTATGCCGTCGCGGATCCAGGCTTCGGCGGCGGCGGCGGCGCGGTCGACGGTTTCTTCGACATCGCGCTGTTCGGCTTTGCTGAATTTCCCCAGCACGAAATCGATCTGCACGGAAGCGTCGCGCGGCGCGCCGACGCCGAAGCGCAGACGGGGGAACTCCTGAGAGTGCAGGTGCGCGATCAGCGATTTCAGGCCGTTGTGCCCGCCCGCAGAACCGCCCGCGCGCAGCCGTAGTTTGCCGACAGGGAGCGCGATGTCGTCGGTAATGACCAGGATTTCCGTAAGGGCCAAGGGGCGCTGCCGCAGGAACTGAGCGGCGGATTCGCCGCTCAGGTTCATAAAGGTCTGCGGCTTGAGCAGAAAGACGCGTGTGTCGGCGATCCGGCCATCGCCCACCAATGCGCGATAGTCACGCTTGGCGACCGTAATATGATTGATGCGCGCGAGGTGGTCGATGACGTCAAAGCCAATGTTGTGCCGCGTGCCGTCGTATTCCTTGCCGGGATTGCCCAGGCCGATGATCAGTTTTGTCGGGATATCCATGTCTAGGGAGAGTATAGCATATCGGAATGGCGCTCAATACCCCAGCGTCACCGTCTTATACGTCCCGCCGCTGTCCTCCGCGATGCGCCGCAATAGGTCCGCCGCCTCGAAGTCGCTGACGCCGTCCTTCCCGGGGTTATATCCCGCCAGCCCCACGGTATAGATACGCGCGCCGTTTTTGTTCCGCCGCTGGATCTCGCGACGCAGCTTTCCCGTGTTGGTTTCCTTGACGCTTGGGACGCCGTCGGAGATAAGGAAGACGACGTTGACGCCCGGCATTCCGAGCGCGGTCCGCATGGCGTCCTGAAGGTTGGTGCCTTGCAGCGGCTTGAGTTCGCCGACGAACGATTTGGCGAGGGCGATATTGGCGGGCGTGGCGTCGAGCAGGCCGTCGTGCATGCGCTGAACATCGTCGGAAAACGCAAGGACATCGAAGGATTCGCCGGGACGCAGGCCCGCGAGCGCCGTGTCCAGTTCTTCCCGGACCTTGTCGATCCGCGAGGTCATGCTGCCCGAGACATCGAGCACGTAGACGATATGGCGCGGACCGCTGCCGCCTCCGCCGCCGGGCACGCCGAAGGGGCCGGTCGGCGGGCCGTCGTCGGTCCCGGTATCGCCCGCGCCGGAGTCTTTGCCGGGGCCGACGCCCGCGCCCTGGCCGGCGCCGTCGCCCACGCCATGCGCTCGATCGCCCGATCCATTGTCCGGTGATGGAGCGGGCGACGCGGCGACATTGTCGTGGCCTTCGGCCGTTCCCGATTGCGGCGTGGTCTGAGGCGTTGGGACGGGCGTCGTCAGCGTGTGCGGCTGGGGGCGGCCCTGCACATGGCGGACGGCCGGCGCTCGCCGCGCGGGCGCGGCGCCGCTGGCGTGGCCGCCGCGCGTGGGGTGGGGCGGCAGATTCTCGAAGATCCGCGTGACGCGCTGGACGGCGGGTTTGGGCCGAGGCGTCGGATGCGTCGCTTTGGGAGTGGGCGTCGGGGACGGGATGGCGTGCGGCGTGGGCGGCGTCGGAAGGGCGGCGATCCTGGCCGGCTTCGGTTTGGGCGGATCCGGGCGCGGGCGCTCCACGATCTGGACCGCGATGGGCGCGCGCGCCGGCGCGGCGGGGCCGGACGCGCGCGTGAGCCACCAGGCCAGGCCGCCGAGGACGAGCAGGTGCGCGATGACCGAGACGCCGATGAAGGCGGCGTAGCGTCTCCAGGGATTATTCACAAATCTTCTCCCATAACATGGAATAAGACGGATGTGGGAGCCGCGCGGTTCCCGGTAACTTTGCTTGACTCGGTCCGAGCCCACGGTTATAATAAAGCGTCATCGCAATTACGTACGAAGGAACTTATTATGTCCGATTCGCCGTCCGCTGTCGCCAATGTCGCCGCGCTGATTCTCGCCGCCGGGAAAAGCACCCGGATGAAGTCGAAGACGCCCAAGGCGCTGCACCCGCTGCTGGGCAAGCCGCTGCTGCGCTTCGCGCTGGAGGCGGCCCAGGCGGCCGGCGCGCAGCGCACCGTGATCGTGGTCGGCCATCAGAGCGACATGGTCATGAGCACGCTCGGCGACGATTTCGAATATGTCCTGCAAGCCGAGCAAAAGGGGACGGGGCACGCCGTCCAGATGGCGGAAAAGTCGCTGGAGGATTGGGACGGCCCCGTGCTGGTGATGCCCGGCGACGCGCCGCTGGTCTCCGCCCGCCTGCTCGAATCGCTGCTGGAGCATCACTCCAAGATGCAGGCCGCCGCCACCCTGCTGACCGCCGTGCTTGATGACGCCGGCGCCTACGGCCGCATCGTCCGCGACCCAATCACCCATCAGGTCACCGCGATTGTCGAAGCGAAGGACGCCACTCCCGAGCAGCTAACTATCGGCGAGATCGGCACTTCGGTGTACGCCTTCGATCCGCGCAAACTGTTCTCCGCGCTCCGCCAGATCAGTCCCAACAACGCCCAGGGCGAATATTACCTGACCGACGCCATCGCGCTGCTCGCGCAGCAGGGCGAAGTCGTGGAGGCCGTGATCTCCCCGGACCCGGACATCGTGCGCGGCGTCAACACCCGCGTCGAGCTCATGGAGCTCTCGTCCATACTTCGTGAGCGCATCCATCGCGCGCTGCAATTGTCCGGCGTGACGATCGTCGATCCCCTGACGACCCACATCGACGCCGATGTCAAGATCGGCCAGGACACCACGATCCATCCCTTCACTATTCTCTCCGGCGTGACCGATATCGGCGAGGATTGCGAGATCGGCCCCGGCGCGCGCATCAGCGACTCCAAATTGGGGAACAATGTCTCCGTGCGCGACTCCTATATTGTCGCAAGCGAAGTCGGCGACGGCACCCGGGTCGGCCCTTATGCGAACCTGCGCCCCGGCAACGTGGTCGGCAAGAACGTCAAGATCGGCGATTTCGTCGAACTGAAGCAGGCGACCCTCGCCGACGACGTCTCCGCCGGACACTTCGCCTACCTCGGCGACGCCGAAGTCGGCGCGCGGACCAATATCGGCGCCGGCACGATTACGTGCAACTACGACGGCAAGAAAAAGCACCGAACCATCATCGGCGCCGACGCCTTCGTCGGCACCCACTCAACGCTGGTGGCCCCCGTGACCATCGGCGACGGCGCCTACACGGCGGCCGGCTCGACGATCACGGAAGACGTGCCGGCCCAGGCGCTCGGCATCGGCCGCGGACGGCAGGTGAACAAAGAAGGATGGGCGGCGGAGAAATAGGGGAGAATGCCCTGGGCTCTACAGCTTGTCGGGGGGGGCTGCCCGAAGACTGAAGTCCCCGGCTGGGGGTTGCGAAGCCACCCCCAGCCAGGGACTTTAGTGGGTGGGATTTCTCTTGCCCAGAACATTCGCAATCAAAGCAAGATACGGGCAATAGCCCGCGACGGGGAGGATGGATTACGATGATCGTAGGCTCCGAAACGCTGCGTGTTTTTAGCGGCAACGCCAATCCGATGCTGGCTCGCCGCATCGCTCAGTATCTTGACTTGCCCGTCGGCAAACTTCTGATCACGCGTTTTTCGGACGGGGAGATCCGCGTCAAAATCGAGGAAAGCGTGCGCGGGATGGATGTCTTTATCGTCCAGCCGACCTGCGCCCCGGCCAACGATAGTCTCATGGAGCTGCTGATCCTGGTGGACGCGTTCCGGCGCGCCTCCGCCAAGCGCATCACTCTCGTGATTCCCTATTACGGTTACTCGCGGCAGGATAAAAAAGTCGCGCCGCGCGAGCCCGTCACTGCCCGCCTTGTCGCCGATCTCATCACCACGGCCGGCGCGCATCGGGTCCTGGCGGTCGATCTGCACGCCGGTCAGATCCAGGGCTTCTTCCAGCTTCCCCTCGACCATCTCTACGCCGGCCCTTTGGTGGCGTCGTACTTCGCCGAAAAGGGACTGACCGACGGCGATACCGTGGTCGTCTCGCCCGATGTCGGCGGCGTTGGACGGGCGCGGGGCATGGCGGAAATGCTTCAGGCGCAGATCGCGATCATCATCAAGCGGCGTCCCGAGCCCAACAAAGTCGAAGTGATGGAAATCATCGGCGACGTCGTCGGCAAGACCTGCGTGATGGTGGACGACATGATCGACACCGGCGGCAGCCTCGTCTCCGGCGCCCACGCCCTGCGCGAACGCGGCGCCCGCCGTGTCTTCGCCTGCTGCACCCACCCCGTCCTGTCCGGCGCCGCGCCCGACAATATCCAGAACTCCGCCGTCGAAGAACTCGTTGTCACCGACACCATCCCCGTCAGCGACGAAAAGCGAGAACGCTGCCCCAAAATCACCGTCCTCAGCGTCGCCCCCCTGCTCGCCAGCGCCATTTGCCGCATCCATAAAGACGACAGCGTCAGTGAACTGTTTCAATCTTTTTGGTAGTTGTGATAATTATCAATAAGTAATAACAAGTTGACTTAACGCGTCTTATTTTCAACGTTTCAACTGTAAAGGAATTTGCTGGCTCGGGATTTAGGCCGTCCTCTGTTCGTAGTGGCACAACGCTCTTCTTTGGTCGGTTGTTTTACCCTTCCGAAGTTCGTCGGCCCGTAAGCCAATATTTTGTTGCCCCAGAAAATATGCCGTAGCCGTAATCGTATATCGGTGCATCGAACATGTCGATCTCGCAGTACGATGGCACTGCATTGACCAATCGTCATATGCGACACTCAACCGACACGTGCCTCGAAGAACTCCACGCCATAGCTCGACGTTTCCGATTTGTGATGGAGCATATCCGAGACAGAGATATTGATCTACCATCTGGACTGGGGATACTTAAACATTTTCCGATCTGCTGTTGCGACAAGACCTGTGTGCTGTTAGTACGCTACCTGGCCGAACGTGGATATTCGCAGGCGAGGTCGGTCAATGCCATGTTGATCCGCGACACCACGTGCCGCCACGAATGGGTCGAAGTCGATGGCGTAATCATCGACATCACGGCGGACCAGTTCAAGGCCCGTCCCAAACAGCTACCAGTGATTGTATCCGATCACAGTACGTTTCACCTCAGCTACCGCAGGGCGGAGAGCCGTCAGTACACTTCGGGTTGGACCGACTGGAATTATAACGAGGATTTTCGACGCGACCTGGAAGAGTTTTATGCGGTTGTGGTGCAACTGATGGACGAGCCTACCGTGGCCTGAAAAGCCGCAGACACCCAAGTGATTGTGGAGAAAAGAAAGGTAGGCGAAAGCAATAGGATTGGTCGCTCCTATTTCGGTGCCAGAATGTAGCCATCGGCGTTGAATTTGTACCCAGATGGCTGCGCGGTCAGGTCGGAAAAATTATCTTTGTTGCTTTGCGCCATCGGGTCAGACACGTAGTAATTGGGCGTAGAAACGTAGTTGGGCGCTATCAATGGCGTCCCCTGCATCGGCACATTCCAGTTCTTGCTCGGCGTTGTGCCTGAAGGCGTCTGGATGCCGCCCGTGTTGTCATACCGAAAGTTGTTGGGCGACTGAACCATCTGTGAGAGGGCCGAGAAATTGGTGTTGCTCATGGGATCTGGGGCGTATACGTCTGGCATGGTTACCAATGGAGGCTGTGGCGCCCTATACCCTTGCAGCGCTTGGCCAGGATCGCCCTTTGCTGCCATGCTTGGGTCGGCGTGCAGTGCATTGATTGCTGCTGTAGGGTTTGTCGTAGAGCCTGGTGAGCCTGGAGTCGGCATGGTCTGCGCGGCGTTAAGCGCAAAGCCAGTGGGTATCCCGACCTTCGCCGCCTCTGTCACGAGATTAAACCCCTCAATGAGTCCGCCGATGCCCTCCAGAATCGCACTGCCTCTTCCCAGACGTTTGATGCCTTGCCCCAATCTACGTAACGATGCTGACCACGCTTCAGGCACACTCACTCGGTACTCTCCTGGATTGCGGACCACTTGCCGCAGTGTTGTGGTTTCGGCTTCGACCCCAGTTGCCGTGGCTAGGCCATGAACAGGCATGGAATCGAGCAAGCGAGCAAGATCAGGGCGGGCGCGCTCAAGCCAGGAAAGGGCAGTGGGAAGGTCACGGAGGGCTTGGTTCTCGATGGTGCTCGTTAGCGATGCGACACGGCGAAATTTGCTGGGATACATACTGATCGATTCGCATTTTCCTGCCCAATAACCTGGCAAGCCGCACGAGACAAGAAGACTCTCATTCATCGGATTATGGTCAAAACTCTGGAATATTCCAGAGTTTTGCGAATCCGCCACAGCCCTCATATCTTCACGGCACTGAGATAATTACGCAATTTTGCTGTCCCATCCCTGAGCGCAGCATAGACTCGCCATCGCGATATCCCCAATATCTCTGTCGCCTCCATGTGTGTATGTTCGTCCAGAAGCACGCATTCGATTACTCTTCGTTCGATTTCCGACAGGCGCGACAATGCGCTGCTGGCGAGCACCCGAGCATCCGCAGAGGCCGCAAAATCATCATCCGATGCTGCGCCGATGTCTTCAGCTTCAATGAAGGCGCGTTGCGGTATTTGTGCGTGGACCTCTGGTTTATCGCGATCAGCCCAAAGTTTTTCAGGGATGCGTATTACGTCGTCTTGTCCACCACGTGCATAGTGGCTCACCGCAAACATGGCTCGGTTGTAGGCATGGGTGGTTAATGATGCCACCTGCCCATCGTGTGTCCTGATCGCTTCCAACACTCCGATTTTAGCGATCTGAACGAGGTCTTGATAGCTCGCGTTGCCACGGTGCTTCCGCACGACTGCATGGGCGAGATGCTCGTATTTTTTAAGGAGTTGCTCTTCGCCTCGAACTGGGCGCTGGGCGCGTTGCGCAACTGATTGCTTGCTGTCACCTATCATGCTGAATCGTATTACTCCTTGTATTGCGATTATTGTTTTGAGGATCATACTTTCATGATTCCATTGTGTGGATATTATTCCTCAAGATTTTCGAAAAAAATACCTGGTACGAGAATTATTTTTGGCAAAGCCAAGCTGTCTGAGTAAGAAGTAAAGAACGAGACCATGAAGAGATTGATCAGATGAAGGAGAAGGCTGGTGTGAGGTGGAGAACGCAAAAACTCTGGAATATTCCAGAGTTTTGTCATCGGACTGCAGAGCGCGGGACAACCGACTGCCTTATTTGTGTATGTCGGCAGACGCCATGCCGCGCATGGACGCCACAATCAAGTTGCCCCGCAAGGTCATTATAGCATAGGCGTTATTCGGGGCCGCGCTCTTGTAGCCATTGTTTTCTTGGCGCGCTCGATTGCAGCGTGATATTGAGCATTGTCCGCTTTCAAGTCGTGTCGCCACAACCCGCCTCCTAGCGGAGAAAGCTCCCAATGCTTGCCTTGAGGTGCGCGGTGGGGTGGGGTAGAACCTTGTGGACATGCCTTGCGACCACAAGTGTAAAATGCCTTTGTCGAGTAAAAAAATGCAGGTATCCTGATCTCGTGTTCACAATGCGGACATTGCGTCGCAACTGATGTCTTTTTCTTGCTCATTTTAGTGCCTCTGTCCTCGCAAATCAATATCCCGCTAACTCTTTATAAGATGCCATATCCCCGTAGATTCGTGACGCCGTTACCGCAGCCCACGCCGCGACCCTGGCAGATGCTCCATACTGATAGGCAGGTAGGGCATAGTTGGTCCACACGGCATGGAGTGTCGCAGGACCATCGTGGCCGCCAAGGGCCTTGTACTCCGCAAGCCAAGCCAAATACCATCGTCGCGTTGGTGTTGTTCTCATTTTTTATCTCTCCAAAAAACATTTAGGCCCCCGCACGGTCGAGGCGCGGGGGCTTGATCCTAGCTCAGCACCAGGAAATCTGCGCAGTCTCGACCGCTGCTGGATTTGTTTTCGTGCCTCTAACGAAAAAGCGCACAAAAAATTAGCGATCAAAATGGAAGAGGCGGCAAAGGGCGCTAAATTACGAGTTTCCGCTTCTCCCGCGATGTCGGGCATGGATGTTTACATATGGCTTAGGCCAGTGACCATGCCACCACCTATCGGTTTGGCACGAATACTGGGCGGCATTGTCGGTGCGGTGGTGGCGTTAGTGAGGTGGGCGGCGCATTGAAACGTGTGATAAAATATTCTCGGACAGTGATCCAAAACTGTCGCAATAAGGCTATGCAGCGAGATGCTGCTGAATGTTAATTTCATGTTCCGAGCCATCCATAAAACCACTGGTGAATCCGTTATTTCGATTGACTCGATCTGGGCTGAGCGTACCGATGAGCTACGTGCTCTTGATCAGCAGGATCTTCTTCTGTGCCGAGGCTGCGGTTCGGCTGTGCGTCTTCACGCGGGAAAGATTCGAGCACGATATTTTGCCCACAAACATTTACAAAATTGCTCCCTCGACCACGTAAGCCCTGAAACCCTTCAAGTCCGTGCCATGCTCTACATGCGTCTTGTGGAGGTGTTTGGTAGTGAAGTCCAGATCGAGAAGGACTGGGAACACGGACGAGCCATCGATTGCTTTGTGGATCTACCATCAGGCTCCGTTGCTTATTGGGTCGTAGACCGAGGCATACAGCCTCAAGAGCGCCATGTTCTCATGGAACGTCTCGGTGAGATCGCACAGCACGTTCATTGGGTATTCACCAGCACGCTGTACTCACCCAGTTTTGGCAACGCCAATGCGTTGAACCTCTCAACAACCGAACGTGATCTGATGAGTCGCTCTGTATTTGATAAGCGACTCATAAACGGCCAGGCGGTTACTGGGCACTCCCTCCACTACGTCGATCCAGAGACTGGCATCGTCACCACACACCGCCACCTCCACTGCGTCCATCCCCCACAAGTCTTTGAAGGCGCTATTTGGCGCACGCCGATGGCTGACATCCTCATTGCCCCGAAAAACGGCGAAATCGTGCATCCTGGCGAGCGCGAACGGCTGGCCGAAGTACAGGCCGTTCTAGCGCGCCAGAAGGAACAACGGCGGCTGGCAGACGAAGAGATCGAGCGAAGGCGAATTGCAGCGCTCCAGGCGGTTGAGGAGGCCCAACGGAAGCAAGCCGAACAGCGTGCAGAGATCGAGCGCACCAGAGTGGCTAACGTTGGAGCTTTGGCGTCGAACGTTGGTATCTGCAAGTTTTGTGGGCAAAAAACCACTGACTGGTATTACCGCAATGGTCTCACGGGAGAATGTGGCTGTAATGCGTGCCTGAGGTTGGGGAGGGCTAAGTCAGGAGGATGATGGCGTAGGGTATGCCGCCGAAATATGCTCAACAAGGCCCTTAAAGACAGCCGCATGGGAAATATGTCGTCAGCGTGAAACTTGCGCGTTGTGGGCAGGAAAAATAGCCTTTCTAAGCCGATCCCGAGCACGGGGCGCGGCGATCACAGGCGGACAGGGGCCTTCGGCGGTGCGGGCAGGTATATCCGTAGTGTTGTTTGTGTCGCCACCTACGGGGCGACTCTCCGAGTAAGAGAGATGCGGCTCGTTCGTGGTTCTTTTTTGTCCAGAAGGCTGCGGTGGGTTGAAGATAGGATGGAATCGAATGTCATCTCTTATCAACTGGTGATCTCCCGAGTGAGCAAGGAGCGCAGCGACGCGGCGAACGGGGAGAGCGCCACTTGAAAAGAATCGGCGCAAGCGCCTCCCTTTTCAAGACTCTATGGCGAAAATCCTGACAAAGGAACTACGGATTTGGTATCCCGCCCCGTGGGGCGATCCAATAGATTCCTATTACTTTATTCTGATTCCTTCTGAATTGTATAGGAACACGCAGGCTTCATTTTTGGCAGTTTTTCGACCTTCACCATCTAAAACGGCCACTGGATCTAGTGGCCGAAATAAATAACGGCCACTGAGATTTTTGCGCATCGGCCACTGAATTTGCTCAAAAACGGCCACTGACGGCCACTGGATTTAGAGGCAATCCTCAGGCACAGAATACGCCGTTCCTCCTCTGGAACCTGGCCCCGCAAGAAGTTGCCCTTCGGCACAAAGGCCGTGAACTGCATTGTCCACAGTGTCGTTACTGATCTGCCCAAAAAATCGTCTCATAGCCTCTCTGATTGCTCGTAGAGAGCGTTTAGTGATATCATCCGTTTGTTTCGCCCGCACGTAATCAATGACCCACTTGCTCACGATTTCCTGTGTCCGTTCGGGAGCGGCTTTGATGATGTTGCGCTGTGGGCAGTATTTCCACAACATCATTCTGGGTTTGCCTTTTGGATGTCGCCATACCACACCGCTCCCAGGATCTTTACTCAACTCACCAAGCATACGGCCAACCTCTTGCCACTTCGAGCGGCACTGGAGTTGTTCCGCTATCTGAGCGCTTGTATATTCAGATAGACGGTCGCTCCGCAGAAATTTTTTGATGGCAATCTTGAGTTCATGGGGGAGGTAGGTCTTCCCATCTGTCTGGCGAGCGGGTTTCGTGGCAGCCTTCCGTTGCTCCCACCGCTCCTGCTGGAGAGGTTTTAGCCATCCATCTGCTTTAATCGTGCGCGCCACAAACGTGTTGATCAGCTTGGGCCAGTCGGCTTCAGGAATGATTTGATTGATCAGAAATTCGTCGTGCCAGTCGGCCCAGGAGCGTGCCATCGCGTTGAGATTTTCGGAGAGGGTGGAATCGACCTCTTCTAGGGCGGCAAAATTCTCACAACAGAGCTTCACGGCCACGGCGTCGAGGAGCCTCATGATGTTGGCAGGCTCATAGAGCACTGCAATGCGATGAGCGCGGCGGTATTCGTCGTATATCGCGCGTCCTTTGGCGCGTTTGTCTAAGATGTCCGAGTGTCTGGTACGAGCGAGGTCAATTCCTCCTACGCGCCACCGTTCGGCATGTGCCCAGGCGGATACGCGCTCAATCATGTGGCTTGGAGCCACGCCGCTCATTACGTCGTAAAGAGTTGTGTTTGGATCAATCTCGGTCATCGGCAAACCAAAAGCCCCGCCGAGCAGACGCAACCTACTCGACAGGGCATGGTACCGCCGCCCGACCAAAGGCGACTCCGTGGCTGAACGGCAGGTTGCGTCTGCCGCTCAGCAATATTGTAAGCAGGGCTGGTCAGGCCACGCTCGTTGTTTCTGAAGGGAATTACCAGGCAGAAGCGGTCGTGCCCTGCCTGATCTCTGGAACTGTTTTCGTGCGTTTTTCGGGGATGCGCACAGCCAATTCGCCCATTGTAGAGCGCGGAACCTTTATTCGTTTATCATCTGTCGGTGGGACGCAATAGTTTGCAATCCGTTGCTGGTGCATAATCGAGCGGGGTGATGCCTGTGAGTTGTACTCTGTCACAGCTTGCTTGCTCGTTCCTCAACACCATTGTTCTTCCTGAACATATCCCCCAGTTCTCCACGCCAGTTCTTGAGCAAGAAGTGCCGCATCGCTGGTGAATACGGTGGCTCTGGAATAAAATCCCCGAACTCTTGCTCGAAGTAAGGCCATGCTGCTTTCAAATATCCACGCCCACGCGCGAATGGATGTAACCAAATCCACTCCAATCCCCATGGACTGACATGACTCCAGTTGCGTTTGCGGAAGTTTACCGCTCCCACGGCTTGATACCAGCCACCTCCAGTGTTCGCTACCCACAAGAATGGTCGAGCATCTTCATCGCCTTTGGGATCATATGATGGGAAGTCAGCGCCCCATTCATGCATGAAATATCGTGCGCATTGGTAAACGCTGGTTCGCATTCTCATGCGAGATTTCATCGTTACTGGAACGATCCTGCACGGTCCACTGCTAATGTTGGTGTTCCTCTCGGGCTGATATTGTTCTGGAACTGGCTCCGCGTCACGTGGTGGATTCAAATACCATTCCAGGAGTGAAGGAAAATAATGTCGTAAGGATCTGGGCTTCTTTTATACATGCAGGGATGATACCTCTCGCTGGAATATCCCAGAGGTTTGGGCCTCGTTCGTCGCACGGTGCGTTTCCATCACGAACGTCCCAAGTGTTCTGACCGTGGTGGTGGTGCAGATGTCGAGGTAATGGAGCACGCCTGCATCCGTTATACCTGCAGGGAAATAACATCAAATTTTTTTGCCGAAGCAACAATATAAAATTCGTTTTTCTGAACAACATCAGATTTATTGACAAGGAACAACAATTTTGGTATACTTGCATCAAGTCGCTGAACGATGCCTCTTTGGAAGGAAACCGTAATGAACCAGTTGTTGAACGATGCTCTGCCCATTGATGCCGCCGCAATGTTGTTGGGCTTAGGAAGAACACACTTACTGCAGGCGGCTGTGGCAGGTGATCTTGAGATCGGTGTGTCGCTACAGAGTTTGATCGGCTGGAAAGCCAAGCGAGATGCAGAGGGAAAAGCCATTGGGGAGCCAAGCGAAGCACCAATAGTGGAACAACGGCAGGACATTGGTATGAATGTCGAGATCGGCTTTTGGACGCCTGCGGAGCGATTCTCTCACAAATGGCCTGACGGCACGATAGAGGAGTACGGCAAGTCGTTCAAGGCCGACGTGCAGGTGAATGGCAAGAGCCGCACCATTTATATTGGCATTACTCAGCGGGCATCGGCTGGACTCGATGATCGTGCCCGCGCAATCGTCTTCTACAACGCTCCGCCAAAACAACGCGCTCTCGTAGAGTTCTCTGGCAACGGTGATTTGACGACCACCACGAAGTATGCTTCTCCGATAAAGGAACAGGGTGGTCATACACACGTCCGTCTAGGACAGTCCGTGCCCGCCGCCTACAACGGCATGGCGACCTGCATCTTTTCGGAGATAATCGTTGGGCCATATGCGGCGAACTCCGTAGCAGTTGTCACAGATATAGCAAATCGTGATGCAATGCTGGACATCATGGCGAAGCACGGTATTATTCGCGGCGTGCATCGTGGGTGGCTGTAGAGATGCCGTTTCCGCCACGCCTGAGTAGGTGTGTCGGAATCTCGCTCGCTTGCTGGAGGGTGCGTTTTGAAGTCCGCTGTGCTTTCCTCACGACTCAAATCCTCCCAGAGATGAGCAGGAAATAGCCATCGTATCGATGAACTTATGGCAGAACAACCCACTGTGGCTTTGCCGCGGTGGGTTCGACTTTTGAGAAGCGAACTACCCCCATGCCCAAAATCACCCTGCCGCAATTAGAGCGGCACCTTTATAGCGCTGCTGACATTTTACGTGGCAAAATGGACGCCTCCGAGTTTAAAGAGTATCTCTTCGGGATGCTCTTCCTGAAGCGCGCCTCCGACGTTTTTGATGAGCGCCGTGAAAAAATCATCGCCGATATGGTGGCGAAGGGGCGCTCTCAGGAAGATGCTGAGAAGCAGGCCGAGAGATCAGTACGATATGCTGACACCTTCTTTGTCCCAGAGACCGCGCGCTGGAGTTACATCCGCGACCACTTGCACACTGATATTGGCAACGGGCTGAACAAGGCTCTTGGTGCACTGGAACAGGCCAATCATTCTATCTCGGGTGTCGTGTCTCATATCGAGTTCAATCGCACTATTGACAACAAACGCCTTATCCCTGATGTGCGATACCGCAAGCTCATTACGCATTTCTCAAAGAAACGCTTTCGTCTGCGTAATGAGGACTTTGAATTCCCTGATCTTCTCGGCGCTGCATACGAGTTCTTAGTCAAGCAGTTTGCCGATAGTGCGGGGAAGAAAGGCGGAGAGTTTTACACGCCGCGTGAAGTAGTGCGCTTGATGGTGCGCCTCCTGAAGCCCGAAAACGGTATGCAAGTATACGATCCGTGCTGCGGATCGGGCGGCATGCTAATTATTTCACAGCAGTATGTGGAGGAACACGGAGGGGGAAAGCTCCAGTTGTTTGGTCAAGAGGCAAATGGTGGCGTCTGGGCTATCTGTCGAATGAACATGCTTCTTCACGGTATTCCAGACTCAGATATCCAGAACGAGGATGTGATCGCGCGCCCCCAGCACGCGGAGGGTGGGGAATTGATGCGCCACGATCGTGTGATTTCCAATCCACCGTTTAGTTTGAACTATGATCCCGATGAATTGACCTTTAGGGAGCGGTTTCGTCACGGATACGCACCAGCTACGGGCAAAAAGGCTGATCTGATGTTCGTGCAGCACATGTTGGCTGTGCTGAATACAAACGGTATGGTTGCGACAGTTATGCCGCATGGTGTCTTGTTCCGTAGCGGTGATGAGCAGAAGATCCGTACCAGTATTCTTGATGATGACCAACTGGAAGCCGTGATTGGACTGCCGAGTAATTTGTTTTACGGAACAGGTATCCCCGCGTGTATTCTCGTCCTACGAGCCAAGGGTGCTAAGCCTGCCGCACGACGCGGAAAGGTCTTGTTCATCAACGCGGACGCCGAATTTGCAGCGGGCCGTGCTCAGAATTACCTGCGCCCTGAGCACATCGAGAAGATTGTCACGACATTTGAGGAATTCGAGGATGCGTCGCGCTATGCCACAGTAGTCACGCGGGCCGAAATAGCTGCAAATGGTGATAACCTGAATATCCGTCGCTATGCCGACAACGCCTGTCCACCCGAACCGCAGGACGTGCGTGCGCATCTTCTTGGTGGTGTGCCAAAAACAGAAGTGGCAGCCGCTGGTCCGCTTCTGATGGCCCAAGGTTTTGATCCCGCAGACCTCTTTGCGGATCACGATGAAAGGTATCTTGGATTTGTGCCAAGTGTGCGGACGCGCGCAGACGTAGGGCGCATCATTCGCACGAGTTGTGGAGTACAACTTCAGGAGAAACGCCTGCTCAGTGCTTGCGTTGACTGGTGGGCTGCGCACGAGATGCGTATCCTGTCCTTGCCTGAAACAAAAGACATGATGGTTGCTCGCGCGGAATTCCTGCAATCGTTTGAGAACTCCCTTGTGCCCATCGGTCTCCTAGATCGCTACGAGACGGCGGGAGTAATCGCATCATGGTGGCAGGAGATGCAGTTCTCTTTGAAAACACTTCAGGCGTCGGGATTCGCTGGTTTAATGGATTCCTGGGTGGCCAACCTCGAAACCGCTTTGCGCGGTGAAGAAGACGATGGCGAGGAAACTGACAACAGCAAAAAGAAGAGTACCAATTCCAAATGGGATGTGCCACAGATGGCTGGAGCCGAACGCCTCAAGCGAATTCTGCTTGCTGACTTACTTCAGGAAATTGCCGAGGCGGAGGCCGCCTGTGACTTGATCGAGTCGCAGATCAAAGCTACTATGAAGCCTAATGACGAAGAGGGGAGTGAAGATGACGAAGAGGCCGAGCCGTTAACGGAAGCTGAAATAAAGGCGCTCAAGCGTGAACTCACGGCGTCGAAGAAGCGAGTGAAGGCTTTGGGCGCGGGTGCTGCCGATTTGGTTGTGTCAACACGAGCTGGCTTGGCCGCGTCTGATCTGCAGAAACTAGCCATTCAAGTCCTACGAGAGGAATTGAATGAAATGCTGTCACGATATGTTCAGGCACGGCGTCAACAGGTGGAACGATTGTTAGAGGCGATGTGGGATAAATATGACACATCACTGACAACACTCACATATCAACGAGTTCAAGCGGAAACAGCGATGAACAACTTCCTGAGAAATTTAAACTATGTGGACTAAGGAACTGCTCGGCGAGGTAGCCACAGTGGAAGTTGGTGGTACCCCAAGTACGGATGTGTCTGCGTATTGGGGCGGACAGGTTCCATGGATGGTGTCTGGTGACGTTCACAGAAATCGCGTTGCTCATGTGGATGGGAGAATTACGGAGCTAGGACTGTCGGCGTCAAACGCCAAAATAATTGATCCTCCCGCTGTTGCAGTCGCTCTTGCAGGTCAGGGTAAGACACGTGGCACGGTCGCATTGACACTTATTCCACTCTGTACAAACCAATCTGTCGCACTTATTCGCGGGAAAAGCAACGTGCTCGACACTACCTACTTGTTCCATGATCTGAAAAGTCGGTATGAAGAGTTACGGGCACGATCATCGGGTGGAGGGCGTGGTGGTTTAACAAAAGCTATACTTGAGGCACTCCCTCTACACCTGCCACCAATCGAGGAGCAACGACGAATTGCGAATGTGCTGGACACAAATGATGATCTCATTGCGAAGTCTGCTTCCGTGGTCGCAAAACTCCGCCAACTGAAAACTGGTCTAATGAACGATCTGCTGATGTTTGGGTTGGCAGACTGCGGGACTGCAGGAAATAATGAGTTGAGGTTCAACGATGTAAACGATCTATCGTTTGATGGAGTAGGAGCGAGCTTTAATGTCCCACCGCTTCGCGCTCCGCGAACGCACCCTGAGCAGTTCACAAATTCACATATTGGGCCTCTGCCAAAAGGCTGGGAAATTGTGCGACTACTTGATCACGTTGATCTTCCATCAGGTCAAGTAGATCCACGTCAGGCTCCGTACCGCGACTGGCCGTTGATTGGTCCTGATCATATCGAGGGCGGTACAGGGCGGCTGCTACAAATAAGCACAGCGGCAGAACAGGGGGCCATTAGCGGCAAGTACGTGTTTCAGTCTGGAGATGTCTTGTACAGCAAGATTCGCCCAAATCTTCGAAAGGTTACTCTTGCGACATTCGATGGGTTGTGTAGTGCGGACATGTACCCAATGCGTCCACGCCCTACGATGGATTCGTATTACCTTCTCATATCACTTCTTGGAGAGCGATTTTCTCGATTTGCCACAGCCGTTTCTATGCGAAGCGGCTTTCCGAAGATAAACAGGGAGGAGTTAGCGGAATTCATGATCGCCCGCCCGCCTATTCAAGAGCAGCAGTTGATAGGACAGATAGCGCGAGTACATGATATGCGAATTAGAGCGGAGGAAACGTACCGTGACAAGCTAATCCTTCAAAAGGAGGGGCTCATGGCTGATCTGCTGACTGGGCTGGTGCGCGTATGCAAGTAATCCACAATAAAAGGTAGGACACGATGCGAGTGACGCTCACCGACATCAAGAACAACGACGCTGAATTCTTCGACCGCGTGCGGAATGCACCTGTATTCATCAGCACTGTGAATCGGCTTGGATTGCAGGTGGATATTGGCATCAGCCAGCATAATGCAGTGTTCCAGATCTGGAAGCCATCATGGGTTTTGCAGCGACCACCAGGGCATGATCGCACACTGAGAATTCACTTTGAAGCCAAAGACCGCCGCGAGATGCGCGTTGAAGTCGGTCCTGAACCGTGGATTGCGAGCCTAGACAGTAAGCCCGAGTTACGGGCTACGCTGGTCCCAATGTTGGAGCGAAAGGCGCGAGTCATAAGTGCATTACGGGGCCGTCTGATAGGGGCTGCTGATATTCCTGCCCAATTTGAGGCCAACACATATCGCTTGCTCGCTCCGACAAACACGGCAAGCCACGGTATCGTAAAGTTCTCTGGTTGTGGTTATGGCGATGACCCTTCCGTGGATCAGGCAGCGCGATGGTTTGCACAGGTCATTGAAGTTGTTACGCCCATTATTGATTCGGTGGCTGCTCGCCATCAGGAAGGATGAGACTATGGCGCTACATGCTTTGACCCAAGCGGATGACATTGCTGCGGCATATCATCAGTTGACCGAAGAACTCAAAAACGGCAGCGTACCTTATGAACGTAACGTAGGATGGCGGGGCGGCGGTGAGCAGCATACGGTTCACTGGCATCCTGGTGCTGGATTGTGGGGATTATCCGCAGTGGCCGTAGATGGCACTGGTTACTGGTTCGCGTTTGGCACGAATGATCCTGCGCAGACAAACCAGTTTGGAAGCATCAGCGTGCAGTTCTCGTTCTACAGAGAAGGCGTTTCTCGTCGTTGTGGTGGCGCTTTTGCCTTCAATAATACGAATGGTCAAGTGAACCTGCTGCACAGTGGTGGAATCGGCGGCGGACGCAACGGAATTAGCAAGACCTCATTTCTCGCTGCGTATAATGGTCCATTGGAAGATATACGCTGGCCGAACGGCGCGACGTTTCGCTATGTGGACATCGGCTCGCTCGAAGAGCCAGGGTTGATCGGGCGGCTTGCTGCATTCGTTGGCGCAGTCGAGACATTTAAGGCCAGCGTACCTGTCGCTACAGGAATACCCCATTAACAACAGAACGGCGCGCCGCCTGAAGGCAAGAGCGTGATGAGGTCAGAGAGGGGTTAACACGCCTCCCTGAAACGGTCGATAGCAGAGGAAATATGCTGACAGACTTCCAAGAGGAGAATTATGTCGAGAGGCCGTTCATCGCTCAGCTTACCGCGATGCAACCGCTCGGCTGGCAACACATTGAGGGCGATATATATGTCCCCGATGTGACCGAACGGCCCGATTTCGGAGCAGTCCTGCTTGAAGGCCGCCTGCGAGACGCCATCAAGCGGATCAATCGTGACGAGAGCGGCCAAGAGTGGCTTGATGACGTTCGAGCTACCCGAATGGTCGGAGCACTGTCCCGTCTGGGGCAGCACAAATTGATGGAGGCAAACGCCGTTGCCACGAATCTTTTGCTGTTGGGCTATCCCGTTGAAGGCGATCCAGCCCAGCACGGAGCAGGGCGAAGCGTTACAGCGCGTTTTATTGACTTCGAGAACCCAGCGAACAACGACTTCCTCATCATCAACCAGTTCCGCGTAGATGTTCCAGGCGGTCGCAACTATATCATTCCCGACCTCGTGATGTTCGTGAACGGCATCCCACTCGTGGTAATTGAATGCAAGTCCCCGAGCATCACCAATCCGATAGAAGCAGGTATTACGCAACTACTCCGTTATTCCAATCAACGCGATAGCGACGATGAAGGCGCTGAGAGACTATTCCATTACTCACAGCTCCTCGTTTCAACATTCTTTGACGAGGCGCGTGTAGGCACAGTAGGGGCGGGCTACGAGCACTTCTTGGAATGGAAGGATACATATCCCGCGCCCACTGCACAGGTCGTCACAGATATGGGCATCAGTAGGCTCTCAAGCCAGCAAATGCTAGGCGAGGGTATGCTTTCCCCCAACAATTTACTGAATATCGTCAAAAATTTCATGGTGTTCTCGGAAGCGGGCGGTAAGGTAATCAAGATCGCACCTCGGTACCAGCAATACCGCGCCGTCGAAAAGGCTGTCCATCAACTCGAACATGGACAGACACGCACGCAACACGGTGAGACCGACCAGCGCGGCGGCATCGTATGGCATACGCAAGGCTCTGGTAAGAGTCTGACGATGGTCTTTCTGGTACGGAGAATGCGTGCAATTCCTGCTCTGCGTCGATTCAAAATCGTTGTCGTGACCGACCGCACCGATCTGGAAAAGCAACTTAAGGGGACAGCGCAACTTACTGGCGAAAACGTGCGTTCCGCCCGCGGCGTCAAAGCCATTGAGACTTTGTTGTCTGCGCCTGGCGCGGATCTCGTATTTGCGATGATCCAGAAATTTCGTGACACTGAGGGATCGGATGATCAAGCCGCCGAGATTGACTCGGACGAGGCGGATGGTCGTGACGACATTGAGACCGCGACAGCACTTTATCCAGAACTGAACCCATCCGAGCACATCGTGGTCCTTATCGACGAAGCTCATCGCAGTCAAACAACAAGCCTTCATGCTAACCTTCGTCGGGCTTTGCCGAATGCCACCTTCATCGGGTTTACTGGGACGCCAATTTTGATGGGCCTGGCAAAGCGAACACATGAGATTTTCGGCCCGTACATCGACCGATATACAATCAGGCAATCCGAGCAAGATGGCGCGACTGTTCGCATTTTGTATGAGGGCTATGACGCTGGGGCTTTCATCAAAGACGACAAGACGCTCGATGACCTTGCGGACGAACTATTCGGCCACTTGTCAACCGCAGAAAGGGAACGCGCTACTGCGCGGTACGCCCGTGTCGAGACGGTGCTGGAAGCAACCAATCTGATTGCAGCGAAGGCCGATCATGCATTGCGCCACTATGTTGACACCGTACTACCGAACGGTTTCAAGGCCCAGATCGTGGCGGTAAGTCGCCTCGCCGCCGTGCGGTTTCAGCATGCTCTCGTAGCCGCTCAGAGGAAGCTCGTATCAGAGATTGACGGCCTCTCCGATGATCTGCTTATCTTGTCCGAAACGGAACGGAGCAGTCTCACAGATCACGTTCAGCAGATTCTCCGTGCTCATCCACATCGCAACACTATCGCTGGTCTTGAATTCGCCTCAGTAATTTCCGCAGGGGATCAAAATGACCCGAAAGATTGGGCGGAATGGACAGAGGCGGCGCGTCAAGCTCAACATATTGCCCGCTTCAAGAAGCCGCTTCGTACAGCAACAAGTGATCCCGCCAAAACCGACCCTCTCGCCATTCTTGTAGTTAAATCCATGTTGCTTACAGGGTTTGATGCGCCAAACGAGCAGGCGCTGTACCTCGACCGCAAGATGGTCGGTGCGGAATTGCTTCAGGCCATCGCGCGGACGAATCGTACCGCACCGCGAAAAAAGCATGGGCTTATCGTGGACTATCGTGGCATTGTAGAATTTCTTCGGCGCGCCGTGGCGGTGTACAGCGCAGAGGACATGGAAGACATCCGTGCAGGGATCGTAAGTATAAAGGATACCCTGCCCACTCTGGCAGATCGCCATCGCCGTGTAATCGCGATCTTCTCCGAGCGGAACGTAAGCGACATCTCGAACGTGCGCGCTGCTGTAGATGTGCTTGCCGATCCCCGAGTACGTGCCGACTTCTCAGTGAAATATAAGGATTTCCTGGAAAGTCTGGATATCGTTCTTCCACGCCCCGAAGCGCTGCACTTTAATGCCGATGCGCGTACACTCGGTGTTATCAATCAGATGGCTCGAAACCTTTACCGCGATCCCCAATTAATGCTGGTCGGAGCGGGACAGAAGGTGCGTGACCTGATCGATCAGCATGTGTACGCGATGGGCATCGACCCGAAGGTGCCTCCAATCTCAATTTTGGATCTCGGCTTTGATGCCGCAGTCGCCGCGCAACCATCCGCAAAGACGCAGGCATCGGAGATGGAGCACGCGGCCCGCTATCATATAACCAGCAAGTACAATGAAGACCCGTCCTATTACAAGCGGCTTTCCGAACGGTTGGAAGAGATCCTAGCACACTTTGGCGAGAACTGGGATGCGCTTGTGGAGGCGCTACGCCAATTCACCGCTGACGTGCGGGAGGGATGCCCGCAAGATCAATCAGGTCTCGACCCACGAACTCAAGCCCCGTTCTTGGGAGTGCTACTTGAAGAGACTGGGGGGAGTGATGGCGGGGATGATAGCATTCGTCGCTATGCTGAGCCGACCGTGGAGCTGGTGGAAGTGATCCGCCGCCATTTGCGTCAAGCGGGTTTTTGGAGGTCGGAATATGCACAGCGGGTTCTTCACGGTGAGATTACCGTATACCTGGATGATCACGAGCTAATTCCTATAGACCATCAGGAGCGTGTTGCCGACCGCTTAGTGGCGCTATCCCGCACACTTCACGCACGGCTAGTCGCTGAGCAAAGTGGGGACTAAGTGTCAATGCCCATAAGCCCCGCCTCTCAATCTGTAGAAGTTTTGCAGGTGGCCGACCTGGGTTTCACGGTGCGTCGTAGCGCTCGGCGCACTGTTGAACTGGTTGTAGAGCGAGACGGGCGCCTCACTGTGGCTGTGCCTACGGATGCTGAATCTGCTGATATCGTGAGGATTGTCGAGGCGAAGCTGGACTGGGTATACCAGAAGCTCGCCCGCAAGAACCTTTTGCTTAATGGCCCGCCTCCTCCGAAAGAATACGTTCCAGGTGAAGGATTTTGGCATCTTGGTCGTAGCTACCGTCTGCGCATTATCAGCCCACCCACGAATGGCGTAAAGCAGCCTCCACTCCTGTTGCGGCGCGGCTGGTTTGAACTGACAGCACCCGCGGCCAAGAACGCTGAGCAACATTTTCGCGATTGGTACTTGCTTCACGCCCACTCGTGGATCGGTGAGCGTATAAAGACACTTGCCCCTAGAATGGGTGTTGAGCCTACAGCGTTCGAGGTTCGCTCTGTTCTTGGCCATCGCTGGGGTTCATGCACGCCAGATGGCAGGCTGCTCTTTCACTGGCGAATTATCCTTCTCCCCGCCCGTTACGCCGAGTACGTAATCGTCCACGAACTCGCGCACCTGAAAGAGCCAAACCACGGCCCCAATTTCTGGCGCGTGATTGAACTCATCGTCCCTGACTGGCGCGCACGCAAAGAGTGGCTCGCCGCGAACGGCTCGCGATATTACCTATGACGATTTGCGATGAATAATAAAGGAATTACCATCTTGTGAGGAAGTGAATTCCATATATTGCCACGAGGAAGGTATAATCGCGGTTATGGACACGTATAAAGGCACTGTAAGCTGTAAATGCGGGCAACCACTAAGTTTTATGGTTGTAAGCCCGAATAAGTCTGGTTCAAAAGAACTGAAGTGCAAAGAATGCAATCGATGCTGGAGTTATCCTTGGAGTGTGAATGCCAGCGGTGGACTGGACATTGCACAACCTACCCAAGTCGCTTGCCCATAGGATAACACGATTCGATAGGGAGTTGAGGGCTACTGCCGCGCAACGGGTGTGTGCCTTTAATTCCAGTAGACAGACTAGGCAAACCGATATCTGCTGCTGCTAATATTCTCACAGTGTCACAGTGTGGCGAAGTTATTTATAACCTCATTGACGATGGTGCGATCACTGGCCAGAATGTCTTATGTTGTTCTGGCCCAATCGTATACGCTTCGCCTGATGGAGTTTTTATGGAATAAAGTGAATGCGATGGTTCGCCGAAATCCCATACTTCGTAGTCATTTGCCCGAAGCGCCAACTGTGCATTCGTTTGAGCGCCAACTGCGCCAACCTTCAACGCCTCCAAGAACACCTCTGGCGCAATGGCGCTCAGTTCCTTACCCTCTCGCAGCCAAGCTCGGCCTTCTGGAGTATCAGTTGGCGGCGTAATCCCGCTTAAGAAGGCTGTGATTCGCTCGGCTAAGTCAGTGTTTTGCATCGCTTCCATCTCTTTCGTTAAGATTGCAGATTTGTGTGTCCTCGTATATTACCACTGTCTTGGTAAAGCCGACTACGATCATGTACTTACCTCATTGAGCACAATCCCAAGCACTGACGAAACATGATCCAGTCGATAATAGTGTGCTATGCCGTCTTGCCGCACGATGCGGTGTGGCGGCCCGATGGCGGCAATCTGCGAAGCGGTCAGGCCGTATCGCTCGCGAAGTTGGGTCTTATTGGCCATTCCCGCCTCTTCTGCGAGTTTGTGCTGTGCGCGCCATCCCCAGCAATCGCGACACGCGAAGAATGGGTTGGCATAGCAGCCTTGGGAGCCGCGGTCCTGGCGTGTCCGATGTTGCATTATCGCTGGAACGGCGTGGCGTACAGCTGAATCTTGGGGAAGTGATTGCGGCGCTGCTGGATGGTTGCCGATCTGTGAGGGCTGTCGGTACTGGGGGAGGTTGGTGGGGTGGATTCTGACTTAGCCGAGCGGAAGGGTGAGTGTCAAATATCGCTCGGCGCCGCTACGTCTACCACATGAAACTCACTTCCCGCCACAAAGCTCAACATCTTACCATTCGGCGACCAACTCAGCGCAAAAATAAACTCGGCCTCTGAATCGAGGGCTATCTCTCGCATTGCCGATCCGTCAATGTGGCTGATCCAAAGATGGACACTCAAATCTGAAGATGTTTTTCTGATTCTTCTCCAAATCTGGGAAATCAATGTCTCTGCGCTGTTTTCTGGTTTTCGTGTTATCCAAGCGACCTGTTCGCCATCAGATGAAACGGCGACTGACAGCACTTCTTCAGGCACATAGACGGTCCATTGACGCAGGGCGGCAGGCTGATAGAGATCCCATACACTAATATCTTGGCTTGCCCGATAAGTGATATCGGAGACCATCGTGAAGGAAGAAGCGCTGCTCTGAGTGCCTGTCATAGACTCGATTTTATCTGGCGCACGCGCGATGACGCAACTTGACGATATAACATTAAGGATGTCCAGTCCCTGCAGTTCCGCTGGGAGGTTTGCGAGCGTTTCAGGTGTGTCTCCCGTTTCCACGTCACGAAAATCTACTTTGTCGAAACGGATTGTCGGTACACCATTTTCATATTCGTCGCCGCTGAACGCGATCTGCGCGATATGCTTACTGTCGGCACACCAGTGCGGGAAGGTCATGCCATTTGGATTAGGCCACTGATATCGGTACGAACCATCAATCGGCGCGGCGAAGATGGGATTGTTTCCCGACTGTCCCCACATAGCATGGTCTCCGTCAGGCGAGGCATGCAGAAATACTATGAATGCTGGAGAAGACTGGACCTGCATCGTGAACGCCTCCAAGCAAATCTCTGCCCTGGTGATGATGTCGTAGGAATAGAGCCTGCTGTCGTCACCGAATCGTAACACGGAGGTGTTGGAGAGCCAGGGGGACATTACTCCGCCATGGATGTTGTCTGGGATATTGAAGAGTTTCATGTTTACCAGCCAGCGCCTCTCCACGCCTGCTCCCGAACACAAGATTTATCCATATCTGCTGCGCAACGTGCGGATCGAACGGGTTAATCAAGTTCCGAACCACGCTTTAGTCAAAAATCGCCGTCATGACGCCGAGGCCCCATTGAGTCAGTGCTATGCGCAGTCGTCCGCAGCGTAGCGCACTCTTTGCCATGCCCCAATGTGCGGCTAGGTGCAGCGGCTTGTCGTCGTGACAGGCACCATCGGCGCGGCAAAAGTGTGCTGTGGCGGTTGTGAAGTCACTGGCGGCAATTGCCGCGCGCCGAAAGGCAAGTGCCTGATCACAATTCATTGTTTTCACTAGTATATTTTACGCTAATGTGGCTGGCTTATGAGTCATGGCGCTCGCGGCAATATTGGCGATCTTTTGGTCGCCCTATGGGGGGCAGGAGGCAGATGAGGGAAGAAACTCTGGAATATTCCAGAGCTTAGCCACGATACGAGCGGACGAGGGGTGAAAGGAATGGCGACATGGTGCGTGTAAGCAATACGACAATCAAAACGACTCAGATCGGCGACCATTCGCCTGACCAAGCCTCAATCCGCCGTTTGATCTCGTTCAAGAGGGCGTCAGAAACATATTGCGGTGGATCTTCATCGGCAAAAAACCTGGCCAAGTCGCGCGGACGCTTCTTCAATGTTTGCCTAACCCACCGATATCCCCGTACATGCTGCCAGCCATGCTGCTCCATCAGCAGTAGCGTTTCATGGCGCTCGGTGGATTCATCGCTGCAGCGGATTACGTACAGGATCTCCCGTGGTGGATGTAGCAGCAACCACTTCACAGCGGGAGCCAAGAAATGTGTGAACATCCGCATTTCCAAATCGCGGGTAAAGCCCACATAATAGCAGTCGTCGGCGCACTTGAGCGCGTAGCAATAAGCCATAAGGATGGCTTCGATGGCTGTTTGGAGAGGCCCTGCAGAATAGAAGCAGGGTAAAATGAGATCCCATGTGCAACCGTTTCAACATCTCAGTCAGTGCCCAGGAAGTGGCCGATTTCTTCGGTATTCAGTTGACCTTGGGCGACGCCGCGAACTCCATGCCCAACTACAACGTGGCACCGACGCAGACAATCGCCACTGTCGTGGAACACAACGGCGAGCGGGTGCTGGACGCGATGCGCAGGGGATTTATTCCGTCGTGGGCCAAGATGCAGTCGAAAATCCTCGCCACCAATGCGATCAGCGAAGAGATCGCGGGCAAACCACTCTATCGTGGCGCGTGGAAAGCGCGCCAGCGGTGTCTTGTTCCAGCCACGGGTTTCTTCGAGTGGCGCGGCGCTGTCGGCGACAAGCAGCCGATCAACTTCCGCGTGAAGGACCAAGAAATCTTCGGCCTGGCGGGTATCTACGACCGCTGGATCGATCCTACGACCGATCAGGTCATCTGGTCATGTGCGATCCTGACGACGGCGCCGAACGATCTTGTCTCCCATATCCACAACCGCATGCCCGTGATTGTTCATCGCGACGACGAAGCCGATTGGCTCAGTTCCTCCACCACGGCTGATCAGGCGCTCTCAATCTGTCGCCAATACGCCGCCGACGCCATGTACGGATTCTTGGTGGATCGGCGCATGGGGAATTCGAAGTGGAACACGGACGAGTGCATCGTGAGCGTGGGAGAATTGTGAACGGACGACGCTCCTCTGCCGATGGCGGTGAAATTCATTAAGATTATTTCCAGAAATCTTTCAAAACTCTTGACTCCTCGACAAAGAGCGGGTATAATATTTGGTGAAGGCGCAAATTGCCCCGCGCTGGACAAAACCATTCCCTTACTGGATTGACATCGACTTCTTTCATTAAAGGAGGACACTCACCGAGCCGTCACTCGTGCGTTTTACGCACATGCCGATCATTATAGTGACTGCGCCGCTTACAATTTCACGCTTTCGCTCGCTCCTCCGTCGTTGACCGACGAGATCGCCGCCTATTGGCGTGCGTTCAAATCGATCTCCCCTGGCACGATTGCTTGTCACGCTTCTGTGGCTCCGCATCATCGCTGCCGCCTTTACCTCAAACCACGAAAGTTACAAACATGTCTCAGACCTACAACCTCTTCTTCTTTGGCTATCACATCGTGATCAGCCTCGTTGCCGCCTTCGTCTCACTCAAGAGCGGTGCGTTTACGAAGGTGTCCGTTACAATCGACGGCGTTCCCTTCACGCTGTCACACAGCACCGATACGAGCGAGCATCTTCGGCTTGCTAAGGCGCTCATCCAGAAGAGATATCCTGGAATTGCCTATCAAGGACACAAGCACGCGGGGCATACAATCGGAATTTACTTCCCCATGCAGCCCTTCGGATATCCCACTCAGGCGAAATCCGACCATTACTCCATTGATGGCGTTCACTACGATCTTACGCGCGGCGCCGTGCCGCTTCCCGAGTGTCTTGAACGTGCTAAGGCGAAGGTACGCGAGATTTACGGCGTCTAGCTCCTAAAACAAGGCCCTTCGTCCGCAAGCGGACGAAGGGCTTTTGCTTTGTCGGCATTGGTCATGCCTCCCGATCATCGATAACTCCGCGCCCCAGTCCGCGCCACCTCGACTAATTCCTGGCGGCTCTCAACGCTCTCCGCTGGGCGGAAATCCTTGATGCTCAGCGGCCACGCCTTTTCCACCTCCATCGAACACCCATAACCTTTGCGCACCATCTTCCCTCGCACGATCACCGCAGGAGACAATAAAATCGTGGCCATGTTGTTCTCAATCGCGTCATTGTAAAACGCGGTCTGCATATACGCCGATTCATCCTCGATAGTCGTGAAGAGAAATCTTCCGCCAGCCTTATTTGGCGGCCTATGAGGTCGGATGTTCAAGCCCGCCACAGTCGCCCTGTACCCCGTTTTTAGCTGCATCGCTTCGTGCGCAGTAATGATGCCTCGCGCCGCCAGCGACTGTCTCAGATGAGCAAACGGATGACAACTCGTGGTCACCGAGATGATCCGCCATTCCCAGAGCAGTTTATCCCAGTCGCTGAAATCCTCGATTTCCCAGGCTATTGGTGTGGCGTCCGCGCCGACCATGCGGAGTTCTAGGCGCTGTTGTGAACTGCTCGTGGTGTCGGCGCGGATCGCCTGGGCTTTGGCGATGGTTTCATTCAGCCGCCAAATGAGGCCGCGCCGATTGTAATCATGAAGGTCGTCGAACGCGCCGCACAAGATCAAGCTCTCAAGCAGATCGCGGCGAAGTGGAACACGCACGCAGAAGTCGAGGAGGCTGCGGTAGGCGCCACTTTCTCTCTGTGCCAAGATAGCATCCACGTCCTCGTTGCGGATGCCGCTGAGCAGACAAAATCCAATGCGGATCGAGATCGCCTGGTCGTCCGTGGTGCAGGCCAAGGCGCTTTCGTTGATGCTTAGCGGGAGGATTTGCGCTCCGCGCCGCCGTGCCTCGGCTGCAATTGATTGTGGAGCGTAGAACCCGCAGGGAGTATCGCTGCTCATGAGCGCGGAGTAATACTGGATCGGACGATGACAGATCATGTAAGCCGTTTTCTGCGCGGTGAGGGCGAATGACGCAGAATGGGACTCGGTGAAGCCCAAGGAACCCCATCCCTCCAGTTCATCCATGATCTTGTGTGCGTTTTCAAGAGAAAGGTCGCGGTGCACGTAACACGCTCGCTTCACAAAACTCTGCCGCGCCTGCCCCATCGTTCCGAAACGCGCGTGTTTAGCCAGTTGCTTACGCCAAACTTCGGCCTGGGCGTCGTTAATGTTCAGCATGGCTGCGATGATGTAGCTGACTTGTTCCTGGAAGCAACACACGCCGTAAGTCCGCCCAAGGATCGGCTCCAATGCTGGATGGAGATATTCGATTCTTGAGTACCCATTACGCGCCGCGACGTATTTCTTGACAGCCCGCGCTTTTATTGGACCTGGTCTTATAAGTGCAATCGCGGCCACAGTGTGCTCAAAATCGCTTGGATGAAGCTGGGTTGCGAGAGCAGCCTGAGCAGGGGAACCGAGTTGAAATGCCCCCATGTTTGCGCCGCTCCACAGCATGCGGTAAGTCGCTTGGTCCTCGCGTGGAATGGTGTCGTATTGGAAGTTTGCATCCGACCGCTGGATGTCGCGCTCAGCGTCTTTCACGACTGCGAGTATGGGCAAGGAGAGAATGTCGAGCTTCACACTACCAGCGGTCTCAACATCATCCTTGTCCAACATCACAATGGGCAATACACCGCGCGCCGAAGGCGTAACCACATTCAAGTTGGAGAGAGGAAGGCCACTAATCACCAACCCAGAGCTGTGTGAACCCATGTGTCTCGGGTGTCCTGCGATTTTGCTGCACAAGTCAAAGAGCTGTTCAAATCTCTTAGTTAAAGATGCGTAAGCGCGAAGCTCAGGGTTTCGTTGAAACGATTCGGCGATCTTACTAGCATCGGCAAATCCCGAGATATGGCGCGTGAACCACGCTAGGGCTTGTGGCGGCAACGCCAATGCTTTACCGACATCTCGCAACGCACCTTTTGCGTGATATGTTGCGTATGTATTACAAAGCGCCACATTCTCCTCGCCGTAAGTTCGTGCAACCCAGCGGAACACATCATCACGCCGCCGCGCTTCGAAGTCGATGTCTACATCTGGGCGTTTTCCAACGGACAAAAATCTCGCGAAAGGCAATCGTCTTTCGATCACATCGACATCTGTCAAATTTAGTCCGTACATCACAATTGAATCAGCAGCAGAACCACGTCCAGTCACCGTGATCCCTTCACCCCGCGCCCACTGCACAATTCTGGCCGCATGAAGTACGTAAGATGAATAGCCCAGCATGTCGATCACGGTCAGCTCTTCATTCAGCCGTCTGCGTACCTGATCAGGAAGTCCACGATATCGCCGTGTAGCGCCGCTAAAGGCGAGGTGTCGGAGATGTTGCGCCACTTCTATGCCCCCTGGCGTCGGATAGGCAGGAGTGATTTCTTCCCCAAGCGGCATGATCCCGTCGCCGCTGCACTGTTCAGCGATCATCATCGAACTGGCGATAGCTTCAGGACACCAGGCGAACAGATCGCACATCTCTTGCGCTGACTTCATCCTCCGCTCTGAATTGAAGGGCCTGGCGATATGGTTGTCGGCCACCGTGATCCCCATGGAAATGCAGCGCTTGATGTCGTGGGCGATCATTCCATCGCTGGTGGCGTAGTGGACGTTGTTCGTTGCAACGCAACGCGCTCCGATCCGCCGCGCCATAAGGACCAACTCGTGGCAGACTCTGGTGGCATGTGGGGTGCTGTCGTCTTGCAGCTCGATGAAGAGATCGGCGCCGAAAATCGCCTTGAGTTGTCGCGCAATTTCAAGCGCGTCGTTGTAGCGATGATCGCGAATGAGCGAACTGATTTTTCCTTGTCTACATCCTGTGAGACAGATCACCCCTTCGGTGTGAAGACCAAGCTGATCCCACGGCAGAGCTGGCGTGAGGCGACCGCCGATGGCGTACGCGGTGGACAGTAAGCGGCAGATATTTCCGTAGCCCGTGCGGGACTTGGCGAGTAGGGTCAGGTGACTGCCGTCGCTCATTGTGACTTCGGTTCCGTAGATCGGCTTTATGCCGTACTGCTCGCAAACTTCGTGAAACTTGACTGCGGCGGTGAGCGTGTTGTGATCGGTGATTGCCAGAGCAGGCATGCCAAACAGCGCCGCCTGACGGACAAGTTCTTCTATTGTGGATGCGCCATCGAGGAATGAATATGGCGAATGGCAGTGCAGTTCTATATACAAATTGCCTCCGCTAATCCGCCGTCGCCCGCAGACGCCACTCATCACCGATCTTGTGCAGTTCGAATGTTCCGTGAGGTTCAGTCATCACGCGAAACGCATCCACTTCAGCAATCTTGCCCCAGGACCACGTTGACGATCTCCACTGGTCGATCACCCGAACAATCTCATATCGCCCGCCGTCGTAGGCTGAGCGCCCTGAACGGCTGTATCGAAGTGGCCGTCCATATTGGTCCATGGAGACCCGCACGCGCTCATCGCGGCGCTTGGTAAGGGCGTGGGTCCAAAGATTCAACTTTGACGACTTGAGCAGAAGCGAGCCCGTCACCACCGAGGCTGGCCCGTATCGTTTTCGGAGCGTCCGCATCTCGGCTTCCAGGCTGATCTTCCTTTCATGAGCGAAGCTGTCCGAGTTGTTCGCCGTGTCCAAGAGCGTTAGCTGAACGCTTCCACCAGCGTCGATTCCTGTCACCGCCACGGAAATCTCTACCACGGGTTTCTGTAGCCAAAGTCGCGCCAGGAGTCTGTTCGCGGTACGCAGCAACGTCGCCGCGTCGTGAGATGGCGAGTAAAGGTGTTCATTTTCATGAACGAACGACTGATCATCGGCCTTGATCGTGAGCGCGACCGTGCGGCAGTATTTTCCGCCGCGTTGGAGGTCGAAGGCGATCTTGACTACGCATGCCTGCAACGCCTGCGCGATGATCTCATCGTGCCGAACCTCGTCATCGAAGACATGTCGGTGTTCGATCTTCTGTTGCGGCCACAACGCCTTCACTGGATCGCTGTCCTCCCCGATGGCCAGCCGCCGTAGCTTTAGCGCCATCTGCTTATTGACCTGACGCTCCAACTCAGGCGCAGGGATTTTACGGATGTTGCCGATGGTCGTGACGCCCAGCTTCCCGAGCCGCTGGATGAGTTTGGCGTCCACGCCAGGGAGAAAATCCACGGGGAACTGAGCCAGCAAGTACGGTTCGTGACTTTGCTCGATCACTTCAACATGAACCTGGGCATCGCGGTCCTGGGGCTTCACCATCGCCGCTGCGTGCGCGACCAGCTTAGAACTTCCCAATCCTACCGAGATCGGAACGCCGATCTTGTCGGCGATGGTCCTGGCGAGATGCTGCACGCGGCCAGCAATGTCGGGTCCATCAAACTCGGCGTAATACAGTTCGGGATTGATCGGTTCAACTGAGTTTGTCTCTACGGCGATAACATCCCAAATCGCTTCAGCGGTTTCTGCATAGGAAGCCTGGTCATATGGTAGCACGATCAGGCCCTGGCAGAGCGCGCTGGCGGTAGATGTCGATAAACCTTTGGATATCCCCATCGACCTTGCCTCCGCCGATGCGCACCTTACGGCTCCGTCCGCCGTCGCCAAGACAATCGGCTGTCCAATAAGGTGCGGAAGCCGCGCTCGTTCACACGCGATCCCGATAACTTCCATGCGGATACACACGATCATTTCTCAATCCTCCATGTCCTATTGTTCCTAAATGGTGGTAGACATGTGATTATAGTAGACGTATTGTGCTTTTGTCAAACGTTTGTTCGATTAGTAGGGCAATTTACGGTTGTAGTGAAGAGTGATTTACAGTTGGGGCTTTTACGGCAGAGATTGTGTGGCTATGGGTTGAAAGGAAGAAACAAAAATCGCCCCAGGGGGCAGAGGGGCACCTCAATCCCTGGGGCGATCTTTCGTCTCATAATGGGTAAATCGGATGACCGAAGTGGGCTAGGCAACGTCACGCATCTGCATCTTCATCGTCTTCTTCATCGAGATTGTCGAAGAAGCCTTCAAAATCTCGCATATAATAACGTTCTTCATCTTGCAGATCGACATTTTGGCCCTTACGTGCTCTTTGAGCCATGCGTTTGAGCTGATCGGCCACCATGTCAGCTTCATCAGGACTGTAGGCTTCCATAAAAATGAGCGGCGCTTTTTGACCTGGCTCAGAAGGCTCGCCAGAAAGCGTGAGAATGACCCTGCGCTTGTGTGGTTTCAGCATGAAGCTGCCCACGGACTTCACTATGCCATCCATCGAGTCCAGCTCGTCCTCCCATTCTGGGCCAAACAGATTTCCGATGTGTGGGGGTGCTGTCGTGATGGTCTCGCTCATAGTGCGTCGTCTCCTTGATTTCAAGTAGCACTATTATATTGGCGGTTTCAGGATTTGTCAAACACTTGTTCGTAAGACGGGCGTCATACCACATTTCGCTATTTTGCTACTTAAAAAAATGACACTATTGACACTATTGACACCATTGACGCAAAAGTGTATAATGTGAAAAATTGCAGGAGGATCATCTTATGGCAGCAAACGGATACGTTCATTGGGCCGTCGTCCACAACATCGTTATTCAAGCGAATCACCCAGTGAATGGGGTTATGCAGACGGTGGAATTGTTTGTGACCAATGTCCCTCAAGACCTCGAATATCAAATCGTGAAGGATACGATAGAACAAGCAGGTTATTTTTTTGGAGATTCTGGGGTGAGGTGGGGTAACTATCAGATCGTTCCTGATAAAGATTGGATTACTGGATGGGAGCATGAATTCACCTACCCAAACAAAACAAAAATTTCATACGATGAGCTTCTTGAGCAGAGCAAAATCGAAAAGCGAATAACTCTTCGACTACCACCAATAATTCACAATTATTTGGCGTATTCAGCCTCTTTGACGAATTCGTCATTGAACCAGTTGATCACTGAAATATTAGGAGATTGGCAGCAAGACAAGATGCGAGCACAGGTGAATCGATTTGAGATTTCAGTTCGCCATGAGATTCAATCATATATGAATTATTTGGAAGCAATATCGCTCGGTGGACCGCGTGATGATCTCAGGGCACACCGTGACGCCATAATGAATGCTTATGACGCATACAAAGATGCTTGTAGGGGGGCGAATATACAACCTGACCCTGATGTACTGGTGTATATACCTACCTCAATGCGGTCTGAGTAACGTCACAAACGGAAAATGCGGCGATCAATGCGGGGTATCAAGCTACGCATAATGGGCAGCAAATGAATAGTGAAACACGAAATGCATATAACCATTTCTCTTGATTCAACCGAGCGTTAAGATGATAAGAAACCTCTCTCTGAGATCACAGAACAAGATTTGATTGACCTGATTGATGCACAGGTCAGTGAAGGATTGACGATTGACTATAAAGCCGATTGCAACCGCACGGCTGACGGCAGTGGCTTTGATTTCTTCGGTTTGCACAAAGATATTGCTTCTTTTGCGAATTCATCTGGCGGCGACTTAGTAGTCGGAATGAAGGAAGGCAAAGGGGAAGAGAGCGGATTGCCCAAAGAGTTGGTCGGCATACAAGGGCAATCGGCAGAATCGATCAAACTCAAGCTACAACAATCGGCGGATTCCGCAATAGAGCCACGTGTGGAGTTTTCAATGAAAGATATTCCACTAGAGCGTGGCGGTTTTGCGTTAATAATCAGGATAAAGCGCAGTTTGTTTAAGCCTCACGGTGTGCTGAAAGACCACAGATATTGCTTTGCTCAAAGAAATAATTCGGGGAACGTCAACATGGATATCAGGCAAATCCGAGATGCTTTTATTGGTGCTGACAGCATTGTGAAAGAGATCAGGTCTTTTATTTCACAACGTGTAGAAGCGATTGAGAGGTCAGGGGCGAACACTGTATTAGCCGAAAAAGATGTACCATATTTCAAATTTTCACCAAATGCGAAATACGCAATACATTTGATACCGCTTAATGTGATTGACAATCCAGAACCCATTTCACTACAATCTTTCAAAGATGATTCTGGCGTATATCGCAAACTTGCCGCTTGGGGCTATAATTTTCGTTACAATTTGGATGGCATATTCACATCGAACGAAAAAGGCACATATCCCCATAATTACGGCTACACATACATGCAAGCATATCGCAATGGGATATTTGAATGCGTTGATAGCCAACTATTAGGGCAAGAGCGATATATCAGCACTCCACAATTTGAAAAGCAACTTACAGAAACAATTCACAATTTATTGGATGTGGCTGATATTGTCGGCGTTTCTCCCCCTGTCATGCTCAGTATTTCATTTTATAACATGAAAAACCGACTACTGGATACTGGCAGCTTCGACCGCAGTACCATTTTGTTGCCAGAATTGATACTGGATGATCTTGATATCGATGCGAATCCTGCCAAAGCGTTAAAGCCGATCTTGGACATGTTCCACCAGGCGGCTGGAAATGACAAATCTCCACTAGGCAATTAGCCGTGTAAGAAACGTGGATGTAGCTCTTACACTAATTCAGGTGATCGAAAGCCATGATCTTTTCAGGACACGGCGTCTTTGATTTCTTCCGCATCCGCCGTGCCAGAAGTTTCCTGCGTCTTTGGAGCCGCGTTCTCGTTGACTGTGACGCTGACAGACGAAGCGCCAGGGATTGCAGAGCTTGGCGTGTTAAGAAGCAGGGTCTGGATCGTATCGGAATGACCATTGATGCGCTTCTCGTTGATCCTGGTGCCCACATACGCCAAGAAGCCCAGCCAGGCCCTAACGCAGGTCGCGACAGGGATGGCGAGCTTTCCCACGACCTTCAATCAAACCACGGCCAGGCTGGAAATTCACTTTATCGCGCTTTCAAGTCTCTATACCTCAGGGAGTTCCTTTCCATCCCAACTCACCGACCCATCCGCCCACTCACACATCACCCTGTACGAACGCACAACCCCCTCCGCGAGCCTTGGGATTTCCACTCCCATAGGCTTATTCGCCAACCGCTTAGCCCTTCGCACAATCCCACTGCTGGCCGACACCCGCCTCGCCCAAGCGTTTCGATGGTCATTGATGATTGGCAGCGCTACGGCGATCTGCGCGGGCGTGACGATGTAAAGCTCGGTTTCGTTGCTGAAGCCGCGCGGAGAGATTTCGATGTAGGCATTCATAGCATTCCTTGGGCAGCTCGTGGCTGCTGTGTAATGCTATGTAGTCGTGCTTATTTCTGGAAAGCGCACATGGTGAGGCCGACTATCTTGTCGGATGATTGTCAGCCTGAAAGACTTGGAGCGGCCAGAGCCGAGTAGGTCGTATCAAAGGATGCGGGGATTTTTGTTGCGGGGTGGGGAAGAGCATTAATTAGGCCAGCCCATAGCGAAAGATTCTCTGCCTCCGCGAGCTGGCCCAAAAGCGATTATTCAGCCGTTACTTCCGCCGCAGCCGCAGCCATCTCCGCCTTGGTGCGGCGCCGTCGCTTCGTAGTACCGCTTCCTGCCAGCGAAGCGATCAAAATTCCATCAGCCTCTTCAAAGTTGCCTTCGATTCCGCCTTCTACAGGAGCAATTCCAAAACGCTGGAACAGCTTCTTTGCCGTGATTTGTTGTTGGATTCCGCGACCGCGCCGAGAAATCTTGAATGCGGTTTTGTCGCCATCCGTAGCGGGTGCGATGGCAATCACATTACGGTCGGCGTCATAGCCGAGTTTGACAGCGGCTCCATCAGGAAGTTTTCCTTGACCCTGCTCAGAGAGCACTATGGTCGATTTTGAGATTTTATAATCTGTTTGTTGGGCTGTGGGAGCGGTTGCTGTGGCATACCATTCGATTGGCATATGTTTATACATCCTTACATTTGGGTTTGAACTTGCGTGGTTAAAGCGCTGTCGGCTATTATACCGCGTGGAATTCATAAGATTGGCCTTTGAAGAATGAAAAATCAATGCCTTACGACATTCTTTTTCACGCGAGCATCACTTCAGGGAGGAATGTAGAGATTTAAAATGGAACGTATGTTTCATCGTAGATGGACGACACGTGCAATCACAACAATAACAAAGAAACCTTAGAGAAGAATAATGGCTCGGATTATTGCACGTATCTACGTTGAAGGAAAGCCCCTGAATCAGATTGAGTCAGAAATCCGCCGTGCTCTCATTCAGGCCAACGTCGTTCAGGTGGAATGGACTTATATTTCAGAAGCCATCATTAATAAACCGCATGAAGATAAAGAAGCCGTGGCGAATTGGGCGGATATCACGTTTCCAAAGCGGTGGACATTTTTAAACGATGATATTATTATCGATCAGAGATAATCGTGATCGTGTGTGTTGATAGTGCCCTCACAGATAATATGATAGTCATTGAACATAGGCCATAGGACACACTTCGATGTCCACAGAAATCTCGCGTATAAAATCAAACACTGGCGTTTCACACGCTCCAAAGGAAACTCAACCATGGCATTTTCAGCAAAGAGCAAGAAATCAGGCATCGAATACTTTCTTCACGCGCGCACAGCCGCGAACGGCAAGACGAAGCTCTATTACTTCGCCAAGAAAGTGAAGGACGGGGCTGTCGATGCGCTGCCAGAAGGCTATGAAATTTCGGAGAATGCTCTCACGGGATTGCCAATGTTGAAGAAGAAGCTGGGGTAGGAACTGGACTACATTCTAGTATGCATTCAAGTCAGACAAAACAGACTAAGCCGTCAATTCTGATACACCTGAACCAAAATTGACGGCTTAGTCTGTTTCAGCTTGACGATATGGACTGCTCACCATAGTCTGCGCTTACCACACGATCTTCGGAGACTGATTCTCTGCGAAGAACCACCGTTTGTGTATCGTGATACTCGGTCTGGCGGTGGGTGACGTGGATTTCTTCCTTGAGCTTCAGCCGTTTCTCCACCACCAAGACCTCTTCCATCACTGGTATGATCATCACATCACCTTCATGGCGTATCGGCGGCGCTGCATCCACAAATCGGTCAATGGGGACGTGACGGACATCAACCTCGGTGCGCAGAAATGGGATATCGACCACTTCTTCACGCTCAGTCACCGTCTTGGTAATTCGTACTTTGCCTGTTTCGACGATGCGCTTTCTCACATCCAGCGTTTCTTCAATAATGGGGACGACGATGCGGTTCTCGTCATTGCAAAGCGTGGCCCTGGGATCGTCTGCTGGCATGAAGTTCTCCTATTCATTGCCGCCAATAAAACGTAATTGCGCCCAGGGGCTGATCGTCGTCGATCCTCCGCCTGGGCGCTGTGCTGGGGATCGGAAAGAGATTCCGAACCTGCATCCGAGTATTCCTTAGCGTTTCAGATCGCGCTCGGCTTCCAGTTCCTCGACCTCAACATCCGTGCGCCGCACGGTGTCATGAATGGTCTCCACGCGATCCGTGGCGGTTTTGCCAATCACGACTTCCTCCACCACGCGCGCGGTCTTCGCAACCACGGGAACTTCATCCGTTTCCGTGAGCTCGATGACGCCATCCTGGAAGGCGTTATCCGCGCTGGAAACCGCGCGGTCCACGGGACGACGGTCCACGACGACATGCTCTTCATGAAGCGTGACGTTTTCCTCCACGGGCGTTTCGATGACTTCCGTGTGGACGCGCGCGCCGCCTGATTGTACCTGTCGCTTACCGACTTCGAGTTCTTCCTCGATCACGGGAATGACCGTTTTGCCATCGGTGTCAACAGCATCCGTCCGCGCCAGGGTATCTGTGGGAGTGGCGGCAGTCGCCGAATAATCCTCCACACGAGCAGCCGCAACGGGAGTGGGTACGGTGTTTGCCGCCGATGGCGTGCTGTAAGTATCCACTGGACGGATAGTATTCGCCACGGGGGCATCCGAACCAGCGACTGTACGGGCGTAGTCGTGATCGTGTTTGTCCACCACATCTACCGCCGCCGCAGAAGCCGCGCCGCCCGCAATGGCTCCGATGAGTGCGCCCACGGGGCCGCCCGCCAGGCCGCCTACAATGGCTCCGCCGACCGCGCCAAGCACGCCGCCTTCGGTCACATCGTGCTTCGTTGCAGGCTCTTTTCCGTGTTCATCGAGAACTTCATCTTTATAATCGTTCGTGGCCATAGTTTTCCTTTTATCTTTCGAATGATTGGCTGTAATCGCTGATGACGTGTTAAGATTAGCGCAAGACCTTCTGTGTCTCATCGACTTCCAGGTCGTCGCCGTCAATTTCTTCGACATTCACATCCGTGCGGCGCACGGTGTCATGCACGGTCTCGACGCGATCCGTGGCAGTTTTACCGACAACGACTTCTTCGACCACGCGCGCTGATTTAGCGACAACAGGGACTTCCTTCGTCTCAGTGACTTCGAGGATATTTTCGGCAAACGCCGCGTCAGCATCGGTGATGGGGCGATCCACGGCGTGGCGGTCTACAGTCACGGTTTCTTCGTGCAGGCTGATCTGCTCATCCACGGGGCGCTCAGTGATATGCTGATAAATGCGCACACCGCCACGCTGTACCTGTCGCTTACCGACCTGCAGTTCTTCCTCGATCACAGGAATGACGGTGTTATCGTCCGCCGCGTTGAGACCAGTCGCAGTGAGGTTCGCTGAGGGCGCGTATTCGGCTCCCGTTTTTTGATAGAACTCGGCGATGTTTGTTTCGATGTCGAGCGCGCCGTTGGCGTTAAGGATATCGGCGGCGTTTTGGATCCTGTCGTCGGTGGTTGTTACCGTCACGAACGTTTGACCGTCGCGAAGTCCGTTGGAGTAATACGCCGCGTCGTGCTTTGGAGCAATCAAATGAAGTTTGCCCAGAACCTTGTCCCAGCCACTTTCCTGAGCGGTCGTCGTCGCGCCCGAAGCATTCGCGCGATACGTTTCGACAACGATGTCGTTCGCTGAGAATCCCGCTTGCTCCAGTGCTTGAGCCGCCTGATTGGCCGCGTCAATGGTGTCGTACAATCCTAAAACTTCCGTAGACATTATCTTAACCCCTTCTATTTTTTTGCTGATTTTGGTTGTCCATAGGGTGGGTTTTTGTCAAAAACTACGATGGCTTTTGACAAAGTTTCTCTTGGCGAGAATCCCGCTCCCTACCAACATTCACGGTTTACCCCGCCCTAATGCAAGACAAACGCTTGCTATTGGGAAATTTCAGCTCGCTGAGAATACGAGCTAAAAAATTGGCGTTCAGAGGTGATCTGCGAATCCGTGCGATGGAAACCGATAATAAACCTGGCCCATGAATTTGAAGTGTTGAAGAAAACTTGGATTAGACAATGAATGCTCCTTTGTCCGCTGACGAATATAAGAGATTGACTGTTCTACGTGAGGTGGGCATCTTTGATACGCCTGCCGAGGATGTCTTTGACGATATCACAAAACTCGCCGCTCAAATCTGCGGCGCTCCCATCGCCGCTGTCAGCCTCATCGACAAGGAGCGTCAGTGGTTCAAATCCATCATCGGTTTGAATGTTACGGAAACACCCAGAGATCAGGCATTCTGCGCGCATACGATTCTCCAGTCTGATCCGCTTATCGTTCCAAACGCCTTGGCAGACGAACGATTTGCCGACAACCCCCTGGTTACCGCTGAGCCCAACATTCGGTTTTATGCGGGAGCGCCGCTGCTCACCTCCGATGGCGTCGCCCTCGGTTCATTGTGCGTCATTGATCGTGTTGCGCGTGAACTGAGTGATGAGCAAATAGCCGTCCTCCAAATGCTGGCCAGACAAGTTGCAGGGCGAATCGAGTTGCAGCGGCGGGTCATGATTCAGGACAAATTGATCCAGGAGCGCTCCCTGGCGCAATCGGTTTTGCTGCAGCGTGAAGAGGAACTCACAGCTATTATCGAACATGCTGTGGAGGGCATCTTTCTCTTTGACCCATCCACGCGGCGTGTGATCAAATCCAATGCCGCGTTCAGGGTGATGCTCGGCTACACCGAGGAACAGATGAGACAGCTAACGCTATACGACATCGTTGGTCATGTCAGGTCCAGCATCGACCGCATCGTGGAGGCATTGTGGCAAGGCAAGGAGGTGGCGCTCAGCGAGCGACAATATCTGCATAAGGATGGCTCAGTGATTGTCGTGGAAGTCAGCGGACGGGTTATCACCTACGAGGACGAGCTTGCAGTCTGCGTAGTCGTGCATAATCTGACGCCGCAGCGAGTCTCGGAGGACGCCCGTAGAGCAGCAGAAGCGAGCTACCAGAGCTTGTTTGAGAACGCGGCGGAGGGAATTTTTCAAACGACGCCGCAAGGACGTTATCTCAGGGCCAATTCTGCTTTGGCTCAGATTTATGGGTATGCATCTCCGCAGCAGATGATTGGTGAGATTTCCGATGTTTCGACCCAGCTTTACGTTGCGGAAGACCGTCGAGCGGAATTCACACGTCTGATGACCGCCAATGGTGGAGTGAAGCACTTCGATTCTCAGATCAGACGCAGAGATGGCAGTGTGATATGGATTTCGGAAAGTGCTCGTCCCGTGTTTAACGATCAAGGCACGCTGATCTGTTACGAAGGGTTCGTGCAGGATATTACAGATCGCAAAGCCTGGGAAATGCAGCGTGAGCATGATTTGATCGAAGCTCAATTCCGAGCAGATCACGATTCCCTCACGGAGTTATGGAACCATCGCGCCTTCCATCGGCAAGCGGAGCAGCGCATTGACGAAACTGCGCGCGGCGGCGGATCGCTGGCCTTGATCATGATCGACATCGACAACTTCGAGTTCTTTAACACTCTTTACGGTCATGTCACGGGCGACGAGGTTTTGCGCATGGTTGCTAACCGTTTACAAACGATTTGCGGTTTCCGCGATGTCGCGGCCCGCTTTGGCGGCGATGAGTTTGCTCTGTTGCTGGCTGATATCGGCTTCCATTCTAGGGGTGACTTGGAAAGAGAATTGATGGAAAAGCTGCAAGACCTGACTTTTTGTCTCCAGGGCCTCAGTATGCCCATTCCAATCACATGCTCCATAGGGATAGTGGTTTGTCCTGCTGACGGGGGCGAACGCCTGGAACTTCTACATCTTGCGGAAGAGCGGCTTCGGCGAGCGAAAACGGGCGGCGCGGACGACACGGATGCTGATCAGATGCGTGAATATCTCCACCAAGCCATCGACGGCTTTTCGATGCTGGACGCCCTGGTCAACGCCGTGGACAACAAAGACCGCTACACTCGCCACCATTCCGAAGATGTGATGGACCATTGTCTGGTAATCGCTCGCGAACTTGGAATGGACGAGAAATTTCAGCATACTCTCGCCGTCGCAGCCTTGCTTCACGATGTCGGCAAGATTGGGGTGCCTGACGCCATCCTGCGCAAACCTGGAAATCTTACGGACGTGGAATACGCCGCCATCAAACAGCATCCGCAAATGGGCGCGGCCATCGTGTTCGCTGTTCCAGGGCTGGAGGCGACATTGGACGCCATTCGGCATCACCACGAATGCTACAATGGGAGTGGATATCCTATGGGCCTTCGTGGAGAAGAAATCCCATTGATTGCACGCATCATGGCGGTAGCGGATGCTTATTCCGCCATGACGATGGATCGTCCATATCGTAAAGGAATGGCAATTGAGCGCGCCATTTCCATCCTCTCCGCAGGGACAGGAGAACAATGGGATGGGATGTGTGTGGACGCCTTCTTACGAGCGAAACAGCGTCTAGCCACGGAAGAGAATTGCTTTCGTTTAGCAGCTTGATGTCGTGTCGCGCCAGACTGTAACCGCATTGGCGTTGGAGTTCCACAGTATCTCGCGATCTTAGCCCTACTGCGACAGAACCAAGAGTAATAACCCAAGTTACGCGCGATACTTATCCATCTACGACCACACGGTTACGTCCCGCCGCTTTTGCCTGGTAAAGCGCCCTGTCCGCGCGTGCGATAATGTCCGCGCCGCAGATATCCGTATGTTTTAATGCGGCAACGCCAAATGAAGCCGTAACAGGATGCAAAGGCCAGTAATGGCGTTCGATGGAAGCGCGTAAGCGTTCCGCAAGAGCGGATGCGCCTTCGATGTCTGTCTCGGGCAGGATGGTGACAAACTCTTCGCCGCCATATCTTGCGGTCAGGTCGGTGTCGCGGGCGACTTCTCGAAGAATAAGCGCCACGGTTTTCAGCACAACATCGCCAGCGGGATGCCCATGGGTATCGTTGAAATGTTTGAAGTGATCAACATCCATGAGCACCAGGGACAACGACTGCCCGTGCCGCAATGCGCGTTGAACCTCTTCGGATAGACATTCCTGGAAGGCCTGATGATTCTTTAGACCCGTGAGCCCATCCGTGGTCGCCAGCGCCTCCAGCTCCGCATTGGCCTTTTCCAGCTCATTTCTCTGAAACTCCAGCACCACCATATATTCCTGAAGGCGCTGCTCGGACTCCCTGCGCGCGGTGATGTTGTTGACTGTGGCCTGAGTGCCAACGATCTCCCCACAAGCGTTGCGATATGGGATCGCACGTATCTCGACCCAAACCGCGCTGCCATTCTTGTGAACGCATTTAATTTCGTAAGTTGCGGAATTACCCTCGGCGCGGTCATTATTACGGGATTCCATGGCTGCTCTGTCTTTGGGCGCAAGGAGCAAGTCCATGGCCCGTTGTCCGATCAGTTCCTCGGGACTATATCCCGTAATTTGCCTCATATATGGGTTGGCGTATGCAACGATATCGTTGAGGTTCGTAAGGTGGTCCTATTTGTCAAGACAGTCAAACGGCCTCTTTTAAGGTGGACTGTCTCCTTTCTGTAGTGGTTGTTTTCTGAGCAGTTGGTGCGGCTTGGCATGCACAACAGCGGGCGTCAGATTGCCCAGCGACTGATGTGGCCGAACCTCGTTGTAAAACTTCAAATAGGACGAAAGACCTTGGCGAGCCTCACGCGGTGTTTCATAATGGGCCAGATAAACTTCTTCTTGTTTGACGCTGCGCCACAGACGCTCCGTGAAAATGTTGTCCAAATAGCGTCCGCGTCCGTCCATGGAGACGCGCGCTCCCGCCGTCAAAAATTGGCTCGTGAACTTCTCGCTCGTAAAATGGCTGCCCTGATCCGAATTGACGATCTCAGGCACAGCGCTCTTTAATGACGCGGCGGCGCAGCTCAGCACGAATGGTATTTCCAGCGTGTCGGAGAGCTCCCAGGCAACGACCAGCCTGGAGAACCAATCGAGGAACGCCACCAGATAAAGGAAGCCGCCGCGCAGCCGAATATAGGTGATGTCTACGCCCCAGACGTGATTGGGTCGATCAATGCAAAGACCGCTCAGTAGGTACGGATAAATCTTGTGGTCTGGACCACTGGGCTTGGACAGATTCGGAGCGGAATACAGAGTAAACAGGCCCATTTCCGCACGATACCGACGGATCGTATGTCGCCCGACGTTGATGCCTTCCTGCGCCAAAAGCGTCACCAGTTTGCGTGTTCCAAGACACGGCCGCTGGGTGTACCATTCGTCCAGTCGATGCTTGATTGCGATCTCCGCCTCCCGAGTGAGACGCGGTTCGTAGTACAAGCTGCTGCGCGCCACGGACAGCAGATCGGCCTGCCAGAGATCGGCCTGCCAGAGCAGCGGCATAGCATGGCGCTCTTCGCGTTCGACCAGGGCCAGGCGCTCGTTAAGCGTCAGGTTCGAGGCCAGATTTTTTTTTCAGCCAGTTCACCTGCGTCGTGAGGCGACCGATCTCCTGGTAAAGCTGTTCGACTTTTTGCTCCTGGGCTTCTTGAGCTTTGGCCTGCGAGTTCTTTCGCTCAAAGACGAGAGCCAAATCCGCGATGGCTTCCTGCTTCCACTTGGTCAGCAAGTTCGGATGAATCTGATGCTCGGAAGCAAGCTGGGCAACAGTCTTTGTCTCTTTGAGCGCCTCCAAAACGACCTGGGCTTTGAAGGCGGCGGAATACTGTTTTCGGGTGTTGGGCATGGTGGTGAATCCACCTTAATTGTGCCCCATTTACTGTCCGAATTTATGGGACCATTATACTGCCTCATTATACGCCGTCGCGTCTTCGATAGAGAGTAAAATCATAGTGCTGTCGTGCCGCTTGATCTGTCGCGCATAGAAAACAATCGTCTTCAGGTCAATCCCTAAGAATTTGCTGGAAACTTTTACAATGGCGTAGTGATGCCCCTGAACTATTACATCATATAAGAGCGTGTGTAGCTCTGGAATATTCCATTGGCCTTGATGAACATCATATAAGGATTCCGTGACAATTGATACTTCCGTTGAACCACACTTCGAACTATATGCTTGGTTGAACGAGCAAATCTTTGCATTCTCATCCAGCACAAGAAGTGGATGGAGAATGTTATCCAGAGTATCTTTTGGAAACGCATGCCCAATATAGTCGTTTGCCTGGCTGAGCACTGAATTTGGTCGCGCTAGAAGCGTATTTCCCCGAATGTCCATGCTGGTGATCTCCATATATCGGTTCGTAATGCTTCAATGCAGCGAACCGATTTGATCGGTGCATCGACTTGTCAGTAAACAAGATACCCCGAATTTTAGCTTTTGAAAAATTGTATGACAAGATATGCCGTATGATAATGCTTGCTTGGTGGCGTGATTTATAATGTTGATTGATGGGTACAGCTATTATCACCTTGTCATATAGTTTCTGAGGTTTCCATGCCGCGCGCCAGTTTGCTTCTTCAAGAAGCAATGACTTACATTCTCAATATCGGCGACAGCATTAGAGACCCCTTGCTAGTTTTGGATACCAAACTTCGAGTAGTGTCCGCGAATCGAGCTTTTTATAAAACTTTTCGATCAACAGCGAATGAAACTGAGAACCAGCAACTCTCTGATTTGGGAAACGGTCAGTGGAATATTCCTGAACTTATCGCTCTCCTCACAAAAATTCTCCCCAACAAGAAGCCCCTCGACGACTTCGAGATATCCCACAACTTTCCAAAGATCGGGCGTCGTGATATGCTCGTTAATGCACGGAAACTGTTTGGCGCAGGAAATCGTAATGCTCTGATCATTCTGGTCATAGAAGATATCACTGAACGGAAGCAAGCGCAGCAAGCAGTCGCTGTCTCAGAAACGCGTTATCGACGACTTTTTGAAGCGGCTCGCGATGGAATTTTGCTTCTCGACAGTGAGCATGGAAAGATCACGGAAGCCAATCCATTCATGACCGAGCTTCTTGGTTATTCTCATGAGGAACTCATAGGCAAGGAATTATGGGAGATCGGTCTGCTCAAAGATGAAGAGGCCAGTCGCGATGCTTTTCGCCAATTGAAGGAACAAGGCTATATCCGATACGAAGACTTGCCGCTCGCAAGTGAGGGAGACAAGAAACGCGAAGTCGAATTCGTCAGCAATATTTACCAGGAAGGCAATACTCAGGTCATTCAATGCAATATCCGTGATGTGACGGAGCGTAAACTGTTGGAGGCCAAAGTTGCTGTAGAACACAAGCGGGACAAGAAAATCGCGACCGTCCTACAGCGTACAATGCTGTTTCAGCCGAATGAGGATGCCTTTTCTGGATTGTCAGTTCAGACCGTATATTCTACTGCTTCGAACGAAGCGCTCGTTGGCGGCGACTTTTGGGACACATTTGCTTTTGACCATGGGCATGTTGCCTTGGTCTGTGGCGATGTGATGGGACACGGCCTTTCATCCGCCGTGTTTACCACGGAACTCAAGCATACCCTACGAGCATACATACGTGAGCATGTGCAGCCATCACGCATTCTGCAGCAGATGAACGATTATCTTTCTGAGAGCAACCGTCTTTTTTTAAAAGGAATCAACACGGAGGGTGGTGATATGCCCGTGTGTCTGTCGCTTGCGATTATTGACCGACAAACGGGTATGGGAACTGTTTCAGTGGCGGCAATGGAAGGACCGTTGTTGATCCGCACAAATGGCGTCACGGAAGTTTTGAAAGCGTCAGGGATGCCGCTTGGTATTAATATGGAGCCGAAGAGCCGATATCACCAGGTTGACTTCCAGCTTGCGGTTGGGGATACGCTCGTGATGGCCACGGATGGCGTCACGGAAGCGCGGCATGGCAAGGAGTTTCTTGGAGACGATGGACTGGCGAAGCTGGCGGTGAAGCACCGCCACGGAACGCTGAAAGACATGGGCGAGGCAATCTTGACTGGCGCCGTAGATTTTGCTCACGGTGATTTACGCGATGATGCCTGCCTGGTGCTGGTTCGCAAGAAGTAATGGCTCTTGTGTATCTCCAACGTGTGCTAACAACAATTTCGCATTGAATTTTCATGTTCGATATGATGAGATTGCTTGCTACAACCATGCAGGTATTGGAGCCTCGCGCTCCTGTTCCAAAACAACAGTAGTTCCGTTTGAACCTGTCAGGAGATAAACGCGGTCACTGGTCTCCAACATCATCTTAATCCCGTGACCAAGCGTACCCTGAGTGCTGTATCCACGGGCGAGCGCTGCTCTGGGCAAATCCATCGTCGCAATGCCCTTTCCGTGATCTTCGATCCAAATTTGCACCATGCCCTTCTCAGTCAACTGCACCCAAGCGTCCCCACCACCTGCATGAACGATAGCGTTCATTCCCGCTTCGCTCGCTGCTGTGATTAAATCGTTTTGACGCTCGTCGGAGTGACCTGCGTGCAGAGCCGCCTGCCGCGCAAGATGGCGCAGACCACGCAACCCTTCCGTGGGCGTCAACGACATACTAGTATCGACTCTCTGGCCCACGGGAGTTGGCAGCTCAGTACGGTCGAACACGAGATTGAGCTTGCCCCCCGTCACGCTCGCAAGAACATCACGAAGGATTGCCCGTTCCCGCTGGCGTGCATGCGCGGCCTCGACCGCTCCGCGTGTTTGAGAAGCTGTGGTTTCCACAAGAGCAACTTCCTGCTCCGTCCAAATGCGCGCCTCAGTCGCCATCGCCACCACAAGGGCTGTCGTTTGGCCATCCTGCTGGATTGGCGCACGTATGACCGCGCGGACGCCGAGTTTCTTGGAGACATCACTGTCTGCGAGGAGGAATGCATCTTCGATGACGTTTGTCTGGCCTAAGAAATATGCTGGATTTCGGTTGGGGCTGAAATCGGAAATACGATGCGTCCCTGCGACAGAGGATACGCCGTTGCGTCGCCATTCGGGGCCAACGAAGCTATCGCCGCGTTGTAAGTCATAAGTAACATAGTAACAACGATCCGCGTTCAGCGCTTCTCCCAATGCTGCCGTCGTGGTTTCTATAATCTCCTGCGGATCGGCAGAGCTTCGCACCGCTCGTCCGATCTCACTGGTCAGCAGCAGACGATTATACGCGGACGTGATCTGGGCCTGCGCATCGTGAAGGTTACTGTCGTCGCTCACGAACAGCATAAACCCTAACACAGCTCCCGTGGCGTCTTTTTCAGGGACGAGTGTGGTTCGAACGAAGCGGCGTCCCGCATTGGCGTATTGCACCATCATATCGTAGGTCACGATATTCCCTGCAAGCGCAGCTTCCAAATGATGTTGGATCGTGAGATAGGCTGCTTCACCGATAACTTCTTTGACTTCTTTACCACGAAGATCAGGCGCGTGAAGGCCAAACCACTTATTGTATGTGTCGTTGTTGAATTGGTAGCGGCCATCCGCGCCAACAAATGCAACCAGCAACGGCGTATTGTTTGCGATGAGGAGTAAGCGTTCCCTGGAGATGTCGCCATCATCGGCGTGACTGCGTTCTGATTCGTCGATCCCGTCCATCTTGCTACCTTGCTAAAAATGCGGATTCATAAGTATGCATGCCATGATAATGAGCGCTTGTAGGGGTGAAGGTTCTGAAAGAACAGATGATCATTGCCGTCGCGCCAGTAGAACAGCTACGTCGTCACTGAACGCGCCATTGGCGTAAGCGCTGGCTTCCGCAACAATTGTCTCTGCCTGTTGCTGAGCATTCGTATCCGTTCGTAACGCGTCCAGCAGACGGATTAGTCCATCCGTCCCAAGTAGATCGCGGCGGCTTGGACCCGCCTCGCTGACGCCATCCGTGTACAGCAGAAGTGCATCCCCTGAAGCCAATGTTATGACGCAATCACTATAGTGTGCGTTGGCTGTAACTCCCAACGGCGGAGTAGATGTTTCCAACGTTTGGATGGTGCCGTTCGCTCGCCGTATCAATGCAGGCTCGTGTCCACAGGAGCAATAGGTAATCTGTCCTGTCGCAGCGTCATACACGCCGACCCAGGCGGTCACAAAGCCAATGAGTAGATCATGAGAAGTAACAGTGCTGTTCAAGGTCGTTGCGGCTACAGCAGGAGAATTGTGCTGATAAAGAGCCATGCGCAAGCTGTTTCTGATCAGAGCGAGTTGCTGGGCAGCAGCGAGACCTTTTCCTGACACATCGCCAATCACCAGCGCAAACAATCCCTTATCCAGTGCAAACACATCCATGAAGTCGCCGCCGACCGACGCTTCATCGAGCGCAGGGCGCGTGAAGGAGCCTACCTCCAAGCCAGGAATGCTTTGGGGTACTATGGGCTGGAGGGCAGACTGAAGCTGCTCTGCGATATTGTGCTCGCGGTGCAGCAGTCGCGCCGCTTCCAGCGCCGTTTGGGTCTGGGTCGCCACCGTCTCCACCAGAGATATCTCCTCTGGGGTCCAGGCACGCGCATCGTTCGACATTGCCGCTGAGAGAGCAGTCTTCACCGCTCCAGACACTAAAGGCACTCGAACCAGTGAACGGATACCCAGGTTAAGCATTGCGAGGTCTGGACTTGTATCCGTCATGACCTGAGTTCTTCCCGCCTGAAAGATTGGATCGTGATTTACGGCAAAATCCAACATCGGATACTGACCAGAAATAGGGGACAAGCCTGCTGCGCTCCAATCAGGACCGATTGTGGCGACGTTAGTATTCTGATCGTAAGAGGCATAATAACATCGGTCTGCGCTTAGCGCCTGCCCAAGCTCTCTAACAGCCGTCTCCAAGATAGTCTGAGGATCGAGTGAGACACGCAGTGCATGCCCAATGCGGTTGAGTAGCGCTTCGCGTTCGGCGCGACGCTTTATCGCTTCCTCGTTTGCCTTGCGAGTAGCGATATCGATGGTAATCCCGTCAAAGCGCTTGGGAGTTCCATCTTCGTGATATTGGAAACGGCCCACGGCGTTCACCCAGCGCGTGCGTCCGTCAGGGGCGAGCGTGCGGTATTCAACATTGTATTCAACTTGATTTGCCATTGCTTGCTCAATGGCGAGGCGCGTCGGCTCACGGTCGGCAGGATGAAGAAGTGAGTAAAACAGCTTGATGTCAACGTCAGCGTTCGGAGAAAGAAAGAAGTGCTCTTTGCAGGTCTCGTTCCAAATGATTTTGTCCAGGGGCCATTCACAATAGAAGGTTCCGAGGCGAGCCGCGCTAACGGAGAACTGTAAGTCTTCCTGACTACGGATCAGTAGCTCCTCAGTTTGCTTGCGCTCCTCAATGTCGGTTGCTGTGCCAACCCACGCTTTGATTTCACCCGCCGTGTCTTTCACGGGTTGCGAACGCCCCAGATGCCAACGGTAAAGTCCATCCGCGTGGCGAAGACGATATTCCACCTCGGAGTCCACTCCCGATTCGACAGCCGTGCGCCATACGCTGTCTGCTCGCTTCAGGTCATCTGGATGAATGACCGCCTCCCAGCTCCAATCTTGTGTCTCTTGTTGTGTCAATCCAGAGTATTCGTACCATCGCTGATTATAGTAGTTTACCGACCCGTCTGGCTCTGTAATCCATGCGACATGGGGAATGGCGTCGATCATCTGCCGTGAGCGCTGTTCGCTTTCGCGCAGAGCATCCAGGATCGCTTGCTTTTCGCGCTGAGCCTGGCGAAAGATCAGCGCCGCGCGGACGGAGTGCGCCACGAGATCAGGATGGAGCTTTTCCTTTGGCAGGTAGTCCAGTGCTCCCGCATTCATGACTTCGACAATCGTTTGTTGATTGCGCTCGCCCGTTAGAACGATGATAGGCGTCGAGAGACCCTGGGAGCGAACTTCCGTCAAAAGGTCCAACGACGTACCATCAGGCAAATCATGGTCAAGAAAGACGCATGCGAAATCTTCGTGCTGCAGAACCTCACGCGCGCTTGCAATGGTGTCGGATTCGACCACATCCACTTCAATTCCGTCCATATGGGCGGTCTGTCGCAGCGCATCTATGACGGCATGGCGATCTTGAGCATCGTCGTCTACAATAAGGATTCGATGGCGTTCATGCACATTAATACCGACTTTCTGAGGTTAGCGTAAGGATCGCTCGCATGATAATAGCACATCCCCATCCCGATTTTTATTACGACTGTAGATCAACGATGCGGCATGCCGCTATTCTTCAATCCGAATATCCATAAACGTGTTGAATCGGTCTAACTTTAAAACCCGCTCAGGCTGAGATTTGGGACGTGCAATGACATGCATTTTACCATCAATATAGGTCACTTTATGGAAATAAAGCAGAACAGCCAGACCCGCGCTGTCAATAAAATGCACGTTTCGAATATCGACGATGATCGTTTCTGCGGAAGTGCTCGCCGCAGTTTGAGTAACACTCTGTTGAATGGACTGGGCGTTGGTAAGATCGAGATCACCTTCGATGGTGAATTTGAGTATACGGCCCTCATCGAGCACGTCTTGGGTAAGGTTGATGTGCTGCATTTCAATTGGAGTTCCTAGGTGAAGGGGAGCTTTATAACATACCCAAGAACGACAAGTGTTACCCAAGAACGCCGTTGATGCTTTAGGATGCCGTTCAACTTGGCAATGCGGGCCATCCATCCTTCTCGATCGAGTAGACGACGCGCGACAGACTGGCGCTCGTACCTGGAACCATTGGCATCAGCACGGCCTCTTATGGACATGTCCTGGTCTACTCTGAACTACATGACGCCGAGCCGCCGCTGGGCCTAACCGAACGGGATCATATGACCGAGGCAAGCCTGGAGATTAAGAACGCCGTGCTTTGTGTGATCGGATGCCTGGATGAAATGGGCGAGGAATTCGATGTCGCGCCATACTCATATCGCGTGAGGGGTTGCCACGCCAATCTTGCTGGTGGCAATGACGCTGGCGACGGCGACGTGCAGTTTTGGCCTGCGTTGATGGCTGCACCTGTGGTGCTCTTTGCTTTAGTCGCCACGCTCCTGGGACGCGAGCTTCAGAGAGCCGCCGCAGAAAACGCCGCGAATGATGCGTCGCCGATCTTAGAAACGGATACCAAAGTTGTCGCCAAACGCACACAAATATCTGGGATGGAGAACGCTTCCACCACCTATTATGCGACGTTTGAAGACAATAATGGCATAAGGGGTGAATTCGGGGTCAGCGGCTCTGAATACGGAATACTTGCGGAAGCGGATCGGCTCCATTCAGCGGTAGGGTGCCGATGGGCGGATCGTCGCCGTCTGGCGAGCATCTCATTAGCGCTTATCGCACGCCACGGACGCCTGCGTCCACGACGTATGCGGTGTTTTTCGCGGTACTGACTGGTGTTGGCGGGGCGGTGTGCCTCTTTAAGGCGAAGGTGCCTGCGGCGGCTTGAGCTGCAATGAGCTTTCTGGATGCAATTGAGCAGTGTCCAGAGCGAAGAATATTCCAGAGTATATGGGAGCCTCGGCAAAAACTCTTCGCCTCGACAACATTGTAAGGGAAAATAACGATCTACGAATACGATGTGCAAACGCAAGGCGGCTCCTCCTTCGACAATCATGAAGGTATCGGAGATCGGCTCCAAAGATTGCTCAACGGCGAGGATGCGGCGTCTCGAATGGCGGGTGGGAGTTGTGGCAGATTAGCACGCTCAACGACGCTAAGGGCGTGAATGGGTTGGTGGTTGTTTATCGGCGGGAGAAGCAGGTATGAAGCGATCCCGCACTTGTGGCGCTTTGATCCAGAACATGCGATCCTGACGGTGCGTCATGTCCACTCGTCACGCTCGTACTGAACCTTACTTGGCGGCATTGAATCGGGAGAAACGCCTGCCGAGGCCGCTGTGCGTGAAGTCTGGGAAGAGATAGGGCTGGATGTAAGAGTTGTTCGCCATTTGTGGGAAGGCGTGTATGGCGATGTCGAAAGGACAAGTCCAGAATACTGTTTTCTGGTCGAGCGGTAGACTGTGCTCGCGTCGGCCAATAGGTCGTAGAGTTCTGCAGATGGATATCGAGCGAACTCCGTGAACTGCGAAGGAGTCCAACAAGCGGACGGGCAAATATGCTCGCGCCGCGTGCCAGCAGGAGCCTTACACATTTGGTATGGCCTCCTCACGCCGCAAGGGGCAGAGCTCATTATAAGGAATCCGCCCACGCCGCGGTGAACTTCTGCTCGTGCCCGCGCAAAGGCTGCGGGTCAAGGCTCAATATCCGAATCGATTGAGAGCAACCCGTAAAGCCGCTCGCTTAACTCAAGAACTGCTCGTTAAGCAGTGTGAGGGCCTGGCCAAAGACGATCCTGGTAGGTATGTGAGTTTGAGTATCACAGCGCTGAGCGACTTGGAGAACGGTTATTCAAAGCCGCAGCCCAAGCGAGCCACAACATTAGCCTCAGCGCTTAGTGCTACTGTGGAAGCGCTGTTTCCGCAGGGTACCGACGATTTCGTTCACAACCCGAACGGCATAAACGCTCATACCCGTTGACCAAAATTTGGCGTACGTCCTCTTCAAATATTTTTTCTTCATAAAAACTTCAAGTCTGACCTCTCTCGCTGGTACAATGGAGTGGGTGCTATTTCATTCCATTATCAAGTCACTCTGTGTGCGGAGGTCACATGTCGCTCGTCAATTGCCATCGTTGCGGTCTCACGATCTCTTCGCAATCGAAAAAATGCCCACGATGCGGCTTGCAGTTCGGCCACGTGCCCGTGAGCAACGGTAAAAAAGTCGCACGGACCGTTGGTTGGATCGCGGCTGGGTATGGTTTGATCATGGTGATCGTGGTAGTAGGCGGCATAATCAAGGGGGCAAGCAGCGCGCTTAATGAGCACTCGAAGTGGGCGCCCCCGAAGGCGGTCGCGACTGTCCCACATCGTTCCGCGCCAGTGCCGCCTGCCGCTGTGCCCGTGGTTTCGCAACCAACAACGCCTGTGGTCGTGCCAATAGTTTCACAGCCGAGCGCACCGCCAGCACGGGGCATAATGCCAGCACGGGCTGTTCCAGCGGTGGCATCGCAGGCGGGACTTAATGGCGGATGGTACATATGGCGCTCTGCAGCGCAGATGGGAAATGACATTAACCTAGCGATTGTGAACAATTCTGATGAGGATTGGCAGAATGTCATTGTAACAGCGAACCCTGGGCCGAATCCGTTTTCCTCTAACATAGGCACTGTGCGAGCACATGGTGATGGGGGAGTGGTGGTCACAGACCTTACCTCTGTCTCAGGGTACCGATACGATCCGCATAACTACAAAATTTCGACTGTCGGCGTGAACGTGGACACGCCCCACGGCCATGTCCAGGCGATACTTCCAGTGACGATGGCGCCGCCAGTGCCGCCGATTACGACAATACCTAGTGCGCCCCCGATGGATAGTTCAGCGGATCACACGGACTGGGACAATGCGAGGCGAATGGAAAGCGCGCCGTCGCCGTACCAATATGATGCGAATGGCAACGTTGTTCCGTAGTGCAAGCAAGGAACAGTGGGTGTTTCGCCACTGCAAATATGCCTTTACCTGATCAACAAATTGTCGTTGCCATTGCATACCAGAACGGCCTTGCCATCCGCCAGGTGCCCGCCTCATGGATGACCTTGGATCTCACATCCTGGGAGCGCGCCCGAGCGGAGCAGGTGGAACTTGCGGCAGATCGGGCGTTGCCAGACCTACAGACGCGACAACAACTGGGGCCGCAGGTGATCACGCCCGACTTGCTCGATGCATTCCTGAAGCATATAGTGGCGTGCGGCCAAGTCGTTGACGACAATCCACTACTGCGCGTAAATTGTTTGGTCTTGCCCACCGAGCGCAAGATCCTCACGACTAACCCTTTGATCGCCGCCCACACAGGCGAGGGCATTTCAGGTGTGCTGGCGACCATGACCGACATCCAGAACACCATGGCGGCGTTGATGTTGCCCAGGCTCGAAGCGGTGCTCGGCGACATGCTACTTGACGAATGGTATGGGACAGGAAATAGCGATAATAATCATGACGCAAGATAACACCAATAGTGATCTGGTGGAACTGCTAAAGCACCTTGAGGTATTGCAGCATGGCGGCGGCAAGTGCATTTGCCACATCGACCAGGCGCAGCCCGATGGCAGCATAGTTGGTGTTGAGCGAACTTACAGCGCGGGGCGAGATGCGCCTACTGAACAAGACCGTGATCTCCTCGGTGCGCTTTACAGACTGACAATCCTGGACGAGCGCAGGGAGTACATGGAGATCGACGCCAATGTCTCCCTTGTAGAGCTGGCGAACGAACTTGAAGTGTCTCTGGATCGGGATCAGGTCAAGGCGTGGGATGGCAGTCTTACCCGCCTGATGTTGATCTCAGTGGCAGATCGGTATCCGAGCCGCTCCACCCGCAATCATCTCATCGAGGGGGCGGTTCTCGACGTGGCGGACAACGGCGAGAGCATCAATGGCTCGATCAGCTTCAGGTGGTCGCCCAAAAGCGTCGTGAGCGGCAGGGAACTGACATAGGCAGGGTAATGGACATGGAAACAATCATCACAATCGAGAATGACGACGATCACAAGCGGGCAATGGATCGCATATCGGAACTCATGACGTCAACAAGCCCTGAGGATCTGGCAAGACTTGATGCGCAAGCGCGTGAGGTCGAAGCGTATGAAGCGGTGCGCTGGCCGAGGACGCCTGCTACGAAAGCTGAGATCGATGAGTATTTGCTGGAACAACGCAGCGTTGAATCGGGCGACACTGCGGGACAACAATGAGCTGCGCTCACGACTTCTTCCCAAACTTCTCCCGCATTATTCGGTAAATGTCCCCAAGGCCGATCACCACGCCACCTTTGGTAAGATCCAAATCGCCCAGCTTGATCGCGCCGCCAAGCAACTCCACCTTTTCGGACTTCTTCACGTCGGGAGGCGTCACTTCGGATGCCAGCAGGATCTGCGACGGCCCTTGCTGTGAAAGAAGATTGATGCTGATCTGCTGCTGTTGCATCGTTGCCGCCGCCAGCCTGAGTTGACTGCGGAGATGGTCGATATTGGCCTGCATTTGCTGGATTGCGATCTCTTGGCCAGGAGAGAAATCATGGTTTGGAGTGACGGCGGGGAGGCACAGGTAAATTGCCAAAGCCTCGCGGATCTTCTCGATGGCCTCATCGTAGTCCCCAGGAGGCGAAGAGAACAGCACATCTGTAGGCGTAACCGAAACCTGCACATTTCCAGATTGCGTGTGGTTGATACTGGTCGTTGCCGAGAGTCCTAGGTCGGATAAGAACCTGCCGAAGTAAATGAGGTACTGCTCGGCAACGGCAGCAACTTCGCTCGGAAAGCTGAATGCAAAGTCTACGCTACCATTGTCAGCATCCTGATTCGCAAAATGCCTTACCAGCCAAGTAGCTACCATGACAGCCTTCGTATCACGGTCCGCTGGAAAAGGTACGACGATAACATGCACAAGTGGGAAAAGCTGCTTTATTTCGAACTGATCAACCTCACAAAGGACGCACACCTTCTCTTTCAAAGAAGCTAAGTCATAAATCAATTCCTCATATACCGCGCGGGTACGCGGCCAGCTAATTTGAGCCGATAACGCCACGTCTGGCGCGAACGGATTTACAGTGGTCGCATCATACAGAACTAATTGGCTGTCGTCGTTGGCGCAGAGATCAAAGTCCTGCGCGAGGTCATCGTATATCGGGAACGTAATATTTTGAGGACGGCAAATGGTTGCTACAAACCTATTGAACGAAGAATCGTTTCCGATCAAGGAAATTCTCTTTGGCACTCAATTCTCCTTTGCGACAGCCATCTCGATTACTTTGACCCAAGAAACGGAAAAAAGTTGCGCGCTTCATATTGTGGAATTGTCGCGAAAGATACCAAGCGGTACTTTCTGTGATCGTGGGGCGACGCGACGATCACAGTGCGGAGATACAGCGAAAAACGACCCAGGCCAGCGCTCACGCAATCCCCTGTTGGCTTGACGGCTTGAGGACTACGATCACGCTGGCCCGTTGGAGGTGCCATATAGCAGTATCAGGTTTGAGCTGACTCTCTCACCAGACGGTTAAATTATACCATGGCCGAGGCTCGTCTCTGCCCTACGCTCTTGTACCTGCTGCACCCCACTCATCCTCTCACGGCCAGCCATACTCCTCCTCCCATGCCGCTGCAAAATCCTCCTGTGCTTGTTCCCAGGCCGCGTGCGCACGATCTACGCGCTTGCGGGCTTGAATCAACATGTCGAGCGTACCCTGACACGGATCTGCTGCTCTCTCGCGGTGGCAACACGCCAGTAGTTCCAGGGCGTTATCGTAGTGGCGTTTGGCGATTTGCTCGGCAGTGGTGAGATCGGCGAGGCGGTCGGTGTTGTGGTCGTTCATGGTGGTCTCCTTGATCGGGTGGTATGAGGAGGCCTTCAAGGAGCAGGGCGCGACGACCTAGGCGGTGGTGAAGGGGGCTGTGGAGCCGAAGTCGAGAGCAAGGCATGAAGATGTCGTGACCAAGGTGGTTGGGGGCTGGTGTGGAGCCAGGATGCTCTGACATGAAACCGTGGGGGTATTAACGGCGCAGGACTATATGTTGATGCTTGGCTGGTATGTTGCCACTATACATCGGTGACGCTGGGCGAAGGTGGTAAAGCGCATGAAGTAAATCGAGTGAAGTCGTGAAACACGGGTAAATTTTTGAGAAAAATGGTCGGGCCGCTGGACATCCGTTGTGGAACTGCACTTCTTTATCGGTTGTCAAACTCTGGAATATTCCAGAGTCACCTTCGCCGTGCGGCGCGGCCATGCTCAGCACGCTCGCCCATTATGAACTATTGGCGAGCTTTATTTTCCCAGAGATGAGGTGGGGGGATCTTCCAAAAGGTACCGAGAAGGAAGAGTGTTGCGTGCCCGCCGTCATGGATGCCTTAGGGACGTTGACACAGAGGCAGGCGCTTGATTTTTACGCATGAAGGGGTGGGGTGGTCGAAAAAATGAATTTCCCAAAATGAGGCAGGGACTATTTCAAAAAAATATATGAGAAAATTTTCGCCAGAAATATTTCCCTCTCCGCTACCGCCCATGTACACATCATAGCCCCACACGAGCCGCAGCGTTGTCCGTAAACAGCGACCCATGCCGTATGTACCGCCGCACGACCAAGCTCCGCCATCGTCCTTGAGACATGATCGCCCGTTCGTCCACTCCAGCTTCGGCTGCAGCCGTGGCTAGACCTGCGCGCAGGGAGTGACCAGAATAATTGGCGGGATCTTTGCCGATCAGTTCCGCCGCGCATTTTACAATCTCTGCCACTGTTTTGTCGCTAAGGCGTTTCTCCGAGACTTTGCCGTGACGGTTGACTGCTCGAAACACGGGGCCAGACGAGATACCAGAGGCGTCAAGCCACGAACGTGTTGTTCTGACAGGACACGTTAATGGATCAGATCCATATGGAATGCCTACACGAACTCCTGCGCCATCTTGATCTCCCTTGCTGCGTCGTATGGTGACTATAAGGCCATCCGTAGCGAACTCCAAGTCGTTGACGTTGAGTGCGACCAGTTCCGAGCGTCGTAGCGCGCCTGCGAAACCCACGAGGAGCAGGGAGCGTGTTCGGATACTGCCGAGCTTTGCAGGATTCATGGCACCGATCATTGCTCGGATTTCCGTGGTAAATACAGGAGCTTTCTGGCGTACAGCAATCCCTTTTTCCCTTCGAATGCCTTGCATCACGCTGCGGACAATAGCAGATCGAGTTGGTGGCTCATGCCCCGCCGTTATGTGTGCCTGCGTAATCGAAGCGAGCCGACGAGTAATCGTGCTCATTGCGCTGCCTGCGGCCATGGCTGTAGCGTACAGCGCTGTGGTTTCTGGCGAAGCAGGAAGCGATTCGCGTTCGTGATTTCGACACCAGTTTTCAAATTGCCGCCAATCCGACTTGTAGGCCCTAATGGTGTTTGCAGATTTGGAGTTCTGGATGTATGCGCGAGCTTGAGCAGATAAATTCGTGATCTCGTTCATGGTCTTTTTGGATTTATTGCTGTAAATGCAAGTCCCGCTCTTGCCCGCGATAACCTTTAATTATCGCGGGTCAGGATTTTTCGTGAATTTAGCACGCGGACTTGTGCCAATCTAAATTTGAGGCACGAAAACGGACCATTACCACACCCCTCTGGGGTGTCCGAATGGACCGACACATGGAAGACCGATATATAGCAAACGACTTTGTGAACTGGGCAAACCGCATTGAAAACCTGAATCCCGATGACTGTCACGCCGATTTTTACGCCGCCCGTATAGCCATTGCCGCGAGCATACGCCGTATGGCTGCTGAGCCACAGAACGTTGAGCATGTGCGTGCCATTAACGGCCTGCGCCTCTTCATCTACGTGTAAAGACGCAATGGGGCGGTGGACTGACAGAGAACTGTATTTATGTCGTGAGTGCATATGCATGAGCAATATACTCCGCAACGCTCGGAAGGCGACGACGCACCTGCCGCCCACGATACTCTCTATTAACAGGCACATGTGGCATAACGTTGTCATCGGTGAGGTTCAGGCGTATTTCCAGGACTTCGTTGGCTCCAATCTCAAGTAGTGTTACTTGGCTGATTAGTTGCCTCATGATTCTGTTCTTGGCGCGATCATCCATCTGATCCCACTGGGCAATACGATCACCAGTTGTCAAAGGTCGCTCGGTTTGATCAAGCCTGTCAAGATCAGCACGTTTCATGCGCAGGCGTTGCTCCAAGGCGTGTTGTGTCTGGCACATGCCGTTAAGGAGGGTAGTTGTAATCTGCTGCAGCATTATCTCAAATTGAGGATTTTCAGGGTTGATCGCAATGTTGGCTAGCGTTGATTGAGCTTGACTGGTGGCTGCCGAAATCCGCTCTTGGCGCAAAGATTGTTGCCCTTTGACTTGTTCGTTGAGTTCTCCGATCTCATCCAAGAGACGTTGACGTAGCGGATCTTCCTGAATGCGCTTGACCATATTTCTACCGTACGAACGCATCAGATCGTTGAAGAATCTGTCAGCATCCTGTCTGAGGAGCCTAAAATGCCGCTTGTCGCGCGTCTCCTCACGGACAGACTTCTCACACTGGCAAAGATAAATTTCGACGCCGCTGTTTGTAGTAAATCTTACTGTTGTGTTGCAGGCACTACATCTTAGTATCCCCGTCAGCAAATATCCTGTGGAGTATGCAGATTTCTTTATAGGCTCTTCGGACTTGGTGGCAAGGTGCTGTTGGAGCCTGTCGTAATCGTAGGCGTCGATGATAGCGGGCAATACAGGCCAGTCGAGTCCAAAAATTGTCTGCGCGCCCATCAGATTCTTCCGTCGTAGGATAGTACGGATGGCGACGCCGTTCCATCTGGAGCCACGTGGGGGTTGCCATCCTTCTTTATTCATTCTGTAGGCTATCTCTCGATAACCAAGATTTTCAGGTGACCAGGCGAGTTCGATTACCCGCCGCACCGCGCGCACACGCTCTTCGATGAGGTGTGCAAATCCATCGTCGTTTCTTTCCATCCAAAACGTCACTTGACCGTGGGGGCGCCCATTCATAAGCATTTGAGATATGCCACGGATGGCGTTTGCCACAACTTCCTGGAGCTTGATCGCCGCAAACCAGGAAAACACGGCCCCCTGAAGTCCGTGAGCCATATCCGCGTCCCTTTTAATGTAGTCCAAACGTTCTATTGTGCCTTCGACGGAGATGTCGGCATCGGCAAGAATGCGCCCAAGCTCCCCGAAAAGTGTTGTAGAGCGGCACAAGCGCGACAGATCAGTGACTACTACTGTATGTATACGTTGATCATTCGATAAGAGCAAGGTCAACCCTGGGCGAACCTTCAGCTTTCGGTGCCGCCCACCTGTATAGTCAGGTTTATCATCGTCATACTCTGTGGCTCCTGTTTCGTTTTCGTCTGAGAAGTCAACGGTTGCTTCCTCAAGGTCCACAATTTTTTTGTCGAGGAACTCCTCCATTTGGCGGCGTTGGGAAGACGTGATTTTCATCGGCGAAGCGTCATCAAGGAATATTTTCGTGAAAGTTTGTTTGTACCTCAGAGCACGATCCTTAGCCATTTTCTTCTGAAGTTCTGAATCGAGCCATGCGTAAGAACCACTCAAGGTCTGGTCGCTATAAATCTTGAATGCCCACTGCTTTCTGATGCAGTGGGCAATGTTTCGCCGAAGTTGATCTTCCACGGACCAACCATCCTCACGTTGTTTATCTGTTGATACTCGGACGTAGATGGCGGCATACTTGCCGTCAATAAGCTCTAAGTCCACGACATGACCACCGTCGTTGAGAGACTTCACTATCGGCAGGGAACAATGTTCTTCGAAGCCTCCGTTCATGAGTTGTGTGGCTAAGGATAGCTTGAGAGCCTTAGCCTGTTTAATGATAGCATCGATAGAAGGGACGTAGTAATCGGGTTGAGCCATGCGAAATTATATCACAAGTATGTACGTGAAAGCAATACCGAACTGTTTCAATCCTTCTGGTAGGTGCGATCCCTTGCAATCATCACTCATCTCGGCGGCGCGGACAAATGGTCCGCGCCGCCGTTTTGCGTTATGTTTAGGTACAATCGAGCGGTGCGAAGCGCCGCTGCGGGCGCGGCGAATGATATTCTGCGTCGAAGGGAAACTCGTTTTGAACGTTCTTGTGATCGGCGGTTCCGGATACCTCGGCCAGCTCGTCCTGCCGTTTCTCTCCGAGCGCCACCGTCTGAGGGTGCTGGACCTGCGGCCGCCGTCGAATCCCGCACTGGAGTACATCCCGGGGAGCGTCGCCAATACCGACGCTTTGGCGGAGGCCGTGATCGGGATGGACGCCGTGCTGTTCATGGCGATGGGCAGCAATGTTCCGCTGGATGGCGATCTTTGGGGACGTATCGAGTCGCATGCCGACGCGTTTGATGTAAGCGTCAAGGGGCTTTATCTCACCCTGTACTCCGCGTATCAAGCGGGCGTCAAACATGCCGTCTACACGAGCAGCATGTCCATCTACAAGGGAAACTGCCTGGGGCGGCCCGGCGCCGACGAGGACACGCCGCCCGATGCCGACCATCCCTACGCGCTGACCAAGCGTCTGGGCGAGGACGTGTGCCGAGCCGTCAGCCGCCATCGCGGCATGAGCGTCAACGCCTTGCGTTTGTACATGCCCGTGCCGGAGGATCGGTGGCGGGAAGAGGCAGTGAAAAACCAATTCACGCCCTGGACTACGGCGGAGGACACCGCCCGCGCGATGCTGGCGGCGCTGGAGTATCGGGATGGTTTCCAGGCGTTCACCATTAGCGGCGACTACGAACAGCGGGTGCTGAATCAGGAGAAGGCGAAGCGTCTTTTAGACTGGGAGCCGCGCCAGCGGCTCCCAGAGAAACGCGGTCAGTGAATGGTTACGCCTGCGGCGGACGCGTGGGCGCGACGGGCTGGAGAATGCGCCGGCGTTCGGGCGTGAGACGGTCCAGAAGCGCCGGGGAGTACTCGTAGCCGAAACGGGGCGCGCTCCACACCGGGCCATAACGGTAGATGGTGACGCGCCGCTCGCCGTCGGTCCTGGCGCGGCTGCTGCCGCCGTGCATCAAACCGTCTACGAACAGAAGAGCGTCGCCTTTGTTCAGATAGGCGGGGACGGCGCCCGCGAGATCGTCCATGCGGTCCCCGCGTGAATAGTCGCCCGCGCCGGGGTGGGGCAGGTTGGACTTGTGGCTGCCCGGAACCACCATCGTCGGCCCATCGCCGGGACCGATCTCCGTCAGCGCCACGATGATGTTGCACTGTCCGCAGCGAAACACGCCGTGGTCGTACTGATATCGGCCGCGCAGGGCGCCCTTGTATCCGCCGGAGTGCGCCGGATGGTGCCCGCCCGAGCGGCGGATTGACGCGATGGCTTCGTCGATAAACAGTCCCTCGATATAGGAATCGTACTCGCCGCAGTATCGTTTGACTAAGTTGATCCACGAAGGATGATCGATAAGCTGCTCGAAGGGGCTCCCCGCCTCCACGCAGTTGTGAAGCTCAAACCCCGTATCGCCCGTATAATCGCGGCGCTGCGCGTTCCCCCACCACTCGCTCTGCTCCAGCGGCGGAAATTCGTCGAACGCCGCATTCAAACTGGCGAGCAGCGCGGGCTCCACGGCGTCCTTGAGAATCAAGTATCCGTTAAGATCGAAAAGATAGTCCTGAAGTTCCTGGCTTGGCGCGGTCATTGGCTTGGTCTCCCGAGAAGGATTTTGGACGCCGAATCTCGTATTCGGCTCTGTTCTCATTTTAATGGCGTATGGAGAATAGGTCTTCTCAAGAATGGGCGCAAAGTTCTCATTTCTCGCTGGTTATCGCTACGACACGCGAATCCCCGAATGGCGGGGCGGATCCATCCATCGGATTGCGGTGTCGACTCCCATGGCGTCGGGACATCTGCATCCGGAGCTGGAGATCAATCTGGTTCTCAGCGGCCGCGCCGTGTATCTGCTGGGGGATCGGCGGTACGAGCTGCGCCGGAATTCGCTGGTCTGGCTCTTTCCGGAGCAGGACCATATGATGATCGAAGCCTCCGCCGACTACTCCATGTGGCTTGGATTGTTCCGGCCGGAGCTGATCGCACAGGCGTGCCGGAGCGCGGAGGGCGCGGTGCTGACGCAGGCAAATCCCGAGGGATATTTTTGCCGCCAGCTCGCCGAGGATGCGGCGCGGTCGCTGGAGGGTGTCTTCGCGGGCGTCGCCGGCGCGGCGGACGACCGGGACCGTTACTACACCGGGCTCGGGTGGGCCCTGCTGTCCGCATGGTCCGCGCATCGAGCGGCCGAGGACACCGCCCCGGATACGGAGCTGCACCCCTCGGTGGACAAAGCCGTTCGGCTGATCCGATCGAACGAAGCGCCGGAAAGCCTGGAGGATCTGGCGCGGGAAGCGCATCTGAGCTTGTCCCGGCTGAGCCGCCTGTTCAGGGAACAGACGGGCCTGTCGCTGATTGAGTTTCGCAACCGGCAGCGGCTGGAGCGGTTCGCGCGCATCTACGGAAAAGGCGGCGGCCACTCAATCCTCGAAGCGGCCCTGGACGCCGGCTTTGGGAGCTACCCACAGTTCCACCGCGTCTTCACCGAACACATGGGCTGCGGCCCGGCGGAGTACCGAAGGCGTTTGCGCAAGCAGCCGCACGGATAACAAAAACTCCATAATTTCAAAATATCATCATCCCTCCCCCGTTCCGTTTCTTCCGCATGGGTAGAATGGACACGTGTTCTGTGACGCCCCGCTCTCAATCCGCCATATCGCGGATGCGCGCCCAGGCGTAATGCACCATACTCTGGAAGAACGCCGACCGAAAACACGCTCGTCAACATTGTCAGTCAAAGGATCGATATCATGACGCTCACCATGCCGACGCTTGAAACGCTCAGCGCCGAAGAACTGCGTTTGATGAACGCCTACTGGCGCGCCGCCAACTATCTCTCCATCGGGCAAATCTACCTTCTCGCCAACCCGCTTCTGACCGAGCCGCTGAAACGCGAGCATATCAAGCCGCGCCTTTTGGGCCACTGGGGCACCACGCCCGGCCTGAACTTTATCTACGTCCACTTCAACCGGCTGATCAAGCAAAACGATCTCAACGCGATCTACATCGCCGGCCCCGGACATGGCGGGCCGGGACTGGTCGCCAATACATATTTGGAAGGCGTGTACAGCGAGGTGTATCCCGATATCAGCCAGGATACGCTCGGGATGCAGCGCCTGTTCAAGCAGTTCTCGTTTCCCGGCGGTATCCCCAGCCATGTGGCGCCCGAGACGCCCGGCTCGATCCACGAGGGCGGCGAGCTTGGCTATGCGCTTTCGCACGCCTATGGCGCGGTGTTTGACAATCCGGATCTCGTCGCGTGCTGCGTTGTGGGCGACGGCGAGGCGGAGACCGGGCCGATGGCGGCGAGCTGGCACAGCAATAAGTTTCTCGACGCCGCGCGCGACGGCGCGGTGCTGCCGATTTTACACCTGAACGGCTATAAGATCGCGAACCCCACCGTGCTGGCGCGCATCAGCCATGAAGAGCTCGAAAACCTCTTCCGTGGCTACGGCTACAAGCCGTACTTTGTTGAGGGCGACGATCCTGAGATCATGCATCAAACGATGGCGACGACTCTGGACACGGTCCTCGCCGAGATCCAATCGATCCAGGCGAATGCGCGCGAGAAGGGCGATTTGAAGCGCCCTCTCTGGCCGATGATCATCCTGCGAACGCCTAAAGGGTGGACGGGGCCAAAGTATGTCGACGGCCTGAAAACCGAGGGATACTGGCGCTCGCATCAAGTGCCGTTCTCGGAGATGGACAAACCCGAACATGTGACGGTGCTCGAAAACTGGATGAAGAGCTATCGTCCCGAAGAGCTGTTCGACGAGCGCGGCGCGTTGATCCCCGAGCTGGCGGCGCTGGCCCCAACAGGCGACCGGCGCATGGGCGCCAATCCGCACGCGAACGGCGCAGCTCTGCTCAAGGGCCTGCGCCTGCCCGCATTTCGCGATTACGCCCTCACCGTCGATCGGCCTGGCGTGACATACGGCGAGGCGACTCGCGTGCTGGGCGGATTTCTGCGCGATGTGATGGCGCAAAACGCCGACCGTCAGAACTTCCGCGTCTTCTCGCCCGACGAGAACAACTCCAATCGGCTGGACGCCATTCTCAGCGCGACCAACCGTGCATGGGATGCTGAAATGCTGCCGGAGGATGACCGGCTCGCCCCCGATGGTCGCGTGATGGAGATCCTGAGCGAGCATACCTGCCAGGGCTGGCTGGAGGGTTATCTGCTCACGGGCCGGCACGGGTTCTTCTCGTGTTATGAGGCGTTTATCCATATCGTCGACTCCATGTTCAATCAGCACGCCAAATGGCTCAAGAGCACCAATCGTATCCCGTGGCGCCGGCCCATCGCCTCGCTGAACTATCTGCTGACCTCGCATGTCTGGCGGCAGGACAACAACGGCTTCTCTCATCAGGACCCGGGCTTTATCGACCATGTGATCAACAAGAAGGCCGATGTCGTGCGCGTCTATCTGCCGCCCGACGCCAACTGTCTGCTGTCCGTGGCCGACCACTGCCTGCGCAGCCGGCAATACGTGAACGTGATCGTCGCCGGCAAGCAGCCGGCGCTCCAGTATCTGACCATGGACGCCGCCGTCAAACACTGCACGGCGGGCATTGGGATCTGGGAGTGGGCGAGCAATGACCAGGGCGGCGATCCCGATGTGGTGATGGCCTGCGCGGGCGACATCCCCACGCTGGAGACTCTGGCCGCCGTGGATCTCCTGCGCCGCAGCCTGCCCGATCTGAAGATCCGCGTGGTCAATGTCGTCGACTTGATGACCCTGGAGCCACACAGCGAGCACCCGCACGGTCTCACCGACGCCGATTTCGATACGATCTTCACGAAGGACAAGCCCGTGATCTTCGCCTATCACGGCTATCCCTGGCTGATCCATCGTCTCTGCTACCGGCGGACCAATCACGGAAACTTCCACGTGCGCGGATACAAAGAAGAGGGAACGACGACCACGCCCTTCGACATGGTCGTCTTGAACGATCTCGATCGCTTCCATCTGGCGGGCGACGTCATCGACCGCGTTCCCTCGCTTGGCGGCAAGGCCGCCTATCTCAAGCAGCAACTGCGCGACAAGCTGTTCGAGCACAAGGCGTATGTCCGCGAATACGGCGAGGACATGCCCGAGATACGAGACTGGACCTGGACGCATTGATAAGTGATGCTACGCACATGCATGGCTGGCGACTGAAGTCGCGCCTAGAAAAGCACGATGCCCAGAGGGCGCCCACCCTCCGGGCGCTCCAGATTGGAAACGCTAGCGATCTCTTAATCTGGAGTCCACGGAAGTGGACATCGTGCACTTCTAGGCGCGGTTTTAACCGCCGGCCACGCATTTGCGTAACATTCATAACCATCGAGGTCGTATGAACGTTTTGGCATTGAACGCCGGCAGCTCCAGCCTCAAATACCGCCTCTTTCGCGTTTCTGATGGCGTGGAAGAGGCGCTGCATGAGGGCGAGGCCGAGCGTCTGGATGGCCCGATGTTCCCGGACGCCGCCGGTAAGGCGATCGAGGAGTGCCGGCATTACGGCGTCAGCGCCGTGGGACATCGTTTTGTCCATGGCGGCGCCGACTTTCACGAACCGGTCGTCGTCACGGACGGCGTCCGGGAGCGCCTGCGCGGCCTTGCGGAGATCGATCCGCTGCACAATCCCACCGAGATGGCGGTGATGGAGGAAACCCGGCGCGCGCTGCCTGACGCGCCGGTCGTCGCGGTCTTCGACACGGCCTTCCATCACACGCTGCCCGAGGCCGCGTATCGTTACGCGCTGCCCTGGGAGCTGTCTGACCGTCTCGGTCTGCGCCGTTATGGCTTCCATGGGATTTCACATCGCTACGCCTCCGAACGGCTTTTTACGCTGCTGGGGCGTGAAGCTCATGGGACAAAGATCGTCACATGCCATCTGGGAAGCGGCGCGAGTCTCTGCGCGATCCGCGACGGCGAAAGCGTGGACACCAGCATGGGGATGACTCCGCTGGAGGGTCTCGTCATGGGAACGCGCAGCGGCGACATCGACCCCGGCCTGCTCCTCCATCTGCTGCGAACGCAGGGCATGACCGCCGAGGCTCTGGACGATCTGCTCAATCGAAAAAGCGGCCTGCTGGGGCTTTCGGGACGCAGCGCCGATGTGCGTGATTTGGAAGCCGCCGCGGGCGATGCGCGCGTCGCGCTGGCGCTCGAAATCTTTGTGGACCGCGTTCGCAAGTATCTCGGCGCCTACGCCGTCGTGCTGGGCGGGCTGGACGCCATTGTCTTTACCGGCGGAGTCGGCGAGCACTCGGCGCCCATCCGCGCACGGATCTGCCGGGGCTTAGAGTTTCTCGGCGTCGCCCTCGACGAATCGCTCAACCAGCAAGTGGGCCATGAGCCCGCGCGAATCAGCGCCGGGCATTCTCCCCTTGATATCGCGGGCCAAAACCACACGCTTGCGGGGCAGGGAGGCCAGGTGGAAATCTGGACCATCCCCGCCGACGAAGAACGACAGATCGCGCGCGAAGTCGCCGCTCTGCTTCAGAAATGATTTTCTCCTCTGATGAAAAATGAAGTGACGGATTTCGATCCGGCGGCCGGCGCATTCTGGAGCGTTCCCGCCGACGAGCTGCTCGGCCGCCTGCATACGGCGTCGCAGGGGCTTACCTCCGAAGAAGCGAAGAAGCGCCTGGCAAGCGGGAGCGGCGGGCTGCGTGGCGGTCGACGGGACAAGAGCGCCCTGCTGCTTTTGCTGTCCCAATTTAAAAGCCCGATCATCCTGGTGCTGATCGCCGCCGCGATCCTCTCCATCTTTCTCAAGGATGGGGCCGACGCCGCGATCATTCTCGTGATCGTCTTCGTCAGCGGCGCGCTGGGCTTCTGGCAGGAGCGCGGCGCGGCCGACGCCGTGCGGAAACTGCTCGCGATCGTTCAGGTCAAAGCGACATGCCTGCGCGACGGCAAGCCCGTCGATGTCCTGACGGACGAGATCGTTCTGGGCGACATCGTGCTGCTCAAAGCCGGCGGATCCATCGCCGCCGATTGCCTGCTGCTGGAATCCAAGGATCTGTTCGTCAACGAGGCGACCCTGACCGGCGAGACATTCCCCGTCGAGAAGTCCGTGGGCGTTACGCCTCCCGATACGGCGCTCGCGAAGCGGACGAATACGCTCTACATGGGAACGTATGTGACCAGCGGAACCGCCCGCGCGGTCGCGGCGCGCGTGGGGAGCGCCACGGAAGTGGGAAAGGTCTCCCAAACGCTGGCGCACAAGCCGCCGGAGACCGAGTTTGAACGCGGGATCCGCCACTTCGGCTACATGCTGATGGAGGTGACGTTCCTGATGCTGATGGCGATTCTGGCCGTCAACGTCTATTTGGGACGGCCCGTGCTGGACTCCCTGCTCTTTTCGCTGGCGCTGGCGGTGGGGCTGACGCCGCAGCTACTCCCGGCGATCATCAGCATCAATCTGGCGCACGGCGCCAAGAACATGGCCCAAAAGAAGGTGATCGTCAAGCGGCTCTCCAGCATCGAGAACTTCGGGAGCATGGATGTGCTGTGTACGGATAAAACCGGCACGCTCACCGATGGAACCGTCAAACTGCGCGGCGCGATCGACTTTACAGGCAAGGACAGCGACTATGTCTTTCTGCTCGCCTACCTCAACGCCACATTCCAATCCGGTTACGCCAATCCTATCGATCAGGCGATCGCCGCCGACCATTCGCCCAATATCGACGCCTACAAAAAGCTCGACGAAGAACCGTACGATTTTGTGCGCAAGCGGCTGAGCGTCCTGGTCGCGCAGTCGTCCGAAAGCGGCGCGGCGGAAACGCATCGGATGATCACGAAGGGCGCCCTGGCGAATATTCTGGCCGTCTGCGCTTCGGCGCAGGCGGCCGACGGATCCGTCGCGCCCCTGGATCCGCTCCGCGCGCGGATCCAGGCCCAGTATGAGGCGCTGAGCGCGCAGGGCTGCCGCACGCTGGGCGTCGCCTTTCGGGATGTCGGTCTCGAAGTCTCCAAAATCGACAAGAGCCATGAGGCGGATATGACCTTCGCCGGATTTCTGGCGCTGTTCGATCCGCTGCAAGACGGGATCATCGAATCGCTCCAGAACCTGCGTGACCTGGGCGTCTCTCTGAAGCTGATTACCGGAGACAATGCGCTCGTGGCCGCGAATGTCAGCCAGCAGGCGAAGATGCGCGACACGGAGGTTCTCACGGGAGGCGAGCTGCTGCAAATGAGCCAGGAGGCGCTGGTCCGGCGTGTTTCCAAGATCGGGGTGTTCGCCGAAGTCGAGCCGAACCAAAAGGAGCGCATCATTCTCGCGCTCAAAAAGGCCGGGCATGTCGTGGGATACATGGGGGATGGGATCAATGACGCGTCCGCCCTGCACGCCGCCGATGTGGGGATCTCCGTGGCCGGCGCGGTGGATGTCGCCAAGGAATCGGCCGATATTGTTCTGCTGGAGAAAGACCTTCTGGTGCTGGCGGCGGGAGTGCGCGAAGGGCGAATCACCTTCGCCAACACGCTCAAATATATCTTCATGGCGACCAGCGCCAACTTCGGCAACATGTTCAGCATGGCGGGCGCGTCGCTGTTCCTGACGTTTCTCCCGCTGCTGCCCAAACAAGTCCTGCTGACAAACCTGATGACCGACTTTCCGGCGATGACCATCGCGGGCGACCGCGTGGATCCGGAGATGGTGGACGCGCCGCGCCGCTGGGACATCGCGTTCCTGCGCCGCTTCATGCTCGTCTTCGGGTTCGTCAGCTCCGCCTTCGACTACCTCACCTTTTTCGTCCTGCTGCACTGGATGCGCGCCACGCCCGCGCAGTTCCGCACCGGATGGTTCATCGAAAGCGTATCGAGCGCCGCCCTGATCGTGCTGATCGTACGCACCCGCCACCGATGCTATCTCAGCCGCCCCAGCCGAGCGCTGTTCCTCACGACGCTCGCCGTGGTCGGCGTCGTCCTGATCCTGCCATACACGCCGCTGGCCGCTCCGCTGGGTTTGACGGCGCTGCCGATCGTCTATCTTCCCGTGCTGGGTTTGATCATCGGACTTTATATCGTCGCCGCCGAGGTGGCGAAGACGTGGTTTTATCGAAGCATGGCGTGATGCGCGCCGTTCGCGTGGAAAACAGGTAAATATTCCTCGTGAATTTCCGCCGATAGTACGGTAGGATAGAGTAACAATCCAGTGAGCGCGCGATCTTTATTCACGCGCGCCCACGTCTTTCACTCAGTTATCATCAATATTCGCAGGAGGTATTCACAGATGAATTCATTGAGCAATCGTGCTTCGCAGCGTGGGTTTACACTCATCGAGTTATTAGTTGTCATCGCAATCATCGCGGTTTTAGCGGCAATTCTGTTCCCAGTCTTCGCCAAGGCGCGTGAGAAAGCGCGCCAGGTCAGCTGCGCGAGCAATTTGAAGCAGATCGGTCTGGCGCTTCTCCAGTACACGCAGGACTACGATGAGAAGATGATGACGGACTGGGACGGGCAGCATTCGTACAAGCAGTCGATTCAGATCTACATGAAGAGCGCCCAGCTCTGGTCCTGCCCGTCCAATCCGCACAACCAGGAGATCGGCAACGCGGCGGATCCGGCGCAGGGGATGCCCGCGATCGTTCGGTCGTACGCGGCGAACCCGCGTCTGATCTGCCCGGGATGGGCGGGGCCCAGCCCCGGCATCGCGATGATCAACGAGCCGTCCACGCGCATCGTCATTTGCGATTCGACCTATGAGTGGGGCGTGATGTACACGGACTGGAACCCGCTCAATGGCCGCCACGACATGCGTGACAACGGCTTCGCCGGCCACACGGACAATATGGACTGCCTGTTCATGGACGGCCATGTCAAGGGACTGAAGCCCACCGCCACCACGACGCCGGTCAATATGTGGGGAACGATGGACGACAACACCGGCGGGGGAGACTGCGACACCGGCTGGCCCGCCAAGTACGTCAGCGGCATCAATTGCACCCAGGTCTCGCCGGGACAAGTCGCCGCCGCCGGCGAGCTTCAGCAGAAGTATCAGTAGTTCTGACGACCGGACGTAATCCGAACAAAGCCCAGCGGCGAACTGCCGCTGGGTTTTGTTGTTTTGCCGTTACTTGTGCGTCAGCAGACGCTCGGCGATACATTGCAGGGGAAGGACTTCGTGGGCGGCGCCCTGGGCGATGGCTTCTTTGGGCATGCCGAAGACGACGCAGGTGGCTTCATCCTGGGCGACGGTGTAGGCGCCGGAGTCGCGCATGCGGCGCAGGCCGCGCGCGCCGTCGTCGCCCATGCCGGTGAGGATCGCCGCCGTCGCGTTGCGGCCGGCGAGCGCCGCGCAGCTATCGAACAGGACATCGACGGAGGGACGGTGCCGGTTGACCGGCGGGCCTTCCGCGACGCGGACGGAGTACTCCGCCCCGGACTTCACCAGCGACATATGGAAGCTGCCCGGAGCGAGCAGGGCGTGCCCGGGGAGCACTCGGTCGCCGTTCTCCGCTTCTTTCACGCGGATATTGCAGAGGCTGTCCAGACGCTTGGCGTACGAGGTCGTGAAGCCGGGCGGCATGTGCAGCACCATGACGATCCCGGGTGAGTTCGCCGGAAGCTGGGTCAGCACTTCGCGGATCGCTTCGGTGCCGCCGGTCGAGGCGCCGATGGCGATGATCCGGTTGGTGAGCTGATAGGCGGCCGCCCCGGAGAGCGCCGCCGTCGCCTGCGGTTTCGCCGGTGCGGTTCGCGGCAGGATCCGGGCGCGCGCGGCCGCCTTCACCTTCTCGATGATAATATCGGCGCCTTCGGAAACGCCGTTCAGCGTGTCGAAGGTTGGCTTCGCGAAGAAGTCGATCGCGCCGAGCTCCAGCGCCCGCATGGTGATGTCGCAGCCGGCTTGCGTCAGCGAGGAGACCATCACGACCGGGGTGGGGCGTCCGCGCATCAGCTTCTCCAGGAAGGTCAGGCCGTCCATGCGCGGCATCTCGACGTCCAGGGTAATGACGTCGGGCGTCAATTGGATAATCTTTTCGCGCGCGATAAACGGATCGGCCGCGGTCCCCACGATCTCGATTTCGGGATCGGATGAGAGAATGTGGCTCAGCAATTGCCGCATCGCGGCGCTGTCATCGACAATGAGCGCTCGTATCTTCTTACCGGACATCAGTGGCCTCTTGGCTTCCAAACGTTTGCCGTTCTAAAATAACGTTTGCCGTTTTAAAATAATGTGATGTTGCTGTCGTCGGCGGGAGCGCTCTGCGGGGCGGGACGCGCAAGCGACTTCTTCTCTCTCGCGACTTCCGCCATCAGCGTCTGCTGATCGGCGCCGGTTGACTCCAATCGCCGCATCAGTGTGCGGCCGGTGTCCGTGAAGAAGTACACCTCGCGCGCCGCGTAGCCGCCCAGATCGCGCGAGACGATCGGGATCCCTTCGGTCTCCAGAAAGCTGAGGGCGAATCGGATATTGCTCTGCGGCACGCCGCCCGACGATTCGGCGATCCGCAGGACGTGCGCTCCGCCAAACACCTTCGCCTGCAAGCGGCTCCGGTCGGCGCCGTGCTTCATGCAGTCGTTGATCAGCAGCTCCATGGCGTGCACGCCGTAACGCGCGCTCACGGCTTCGCCGCTGCTGCTTTCCGGCAGCATAAAGTGATTGAGGCCGCCGACGTTCACCTGAGAATCGTACAGGCCGACCGCGATGCACGATCCCAGGATTGTCCGGACGACGGTTGGCGCCTTGCTCGCGCAGACTCCCCCGATGTGAATCGAGCGGCGCCGCCGCTCCCCAAATTCCTGCTCGTATCGCTTATTCACGCGGCCTTCTCCACAAGTCTCTCGTTTCCGGTCAGCCGATAGATCGTCTGGCCGCAGGCGTCGAACGCATTGGATATCCCAAGCAGCGATTCTGAGTGGCCGATGAACAGCAGTCCGCCAGGCTGAAGCCGGCTCGCGAAGCGTTCGAACAGTCGCTTTTGCGTGGGCTTGTCGAAGTAGATCACCACGTTGCGGCAAAAGATAATGTCGAACTTGGTGTCGGGGCGCATCGGCCAGGACGGCTCCAGCAGATTGACTTGCCGAAAGGTCAGATGCTCCTGAAGCTCGCGCTTGACCTTGTAGGATCCCTCCCGCTCGCCGGAGCCGCGCAGGAAGTACTTGCGCAGCAGGTCGCGCGGAATCGTGTCCGTTCGGCTTTCATCGTAGATCCCGCGCTCGGCGTGCGCCAGCACGTTCGTATCGATGTCCGAGGCGAGCTGCCGCCAGTCCCATTCGGAGTGGTTCGCGAACGCCTCGGAGAGGGTGACGCCGAGCGTGTACGGCTCCTCGCCCGTCGAGCAGCCGGCGTGCCAGACGCGCAGCATCGGCTTTCGCTCGCCCCGCCGCGCGCTTTGCGCGAGCGCGGGGACCAGCTCCCGGGCGATGTATTCGAAATGGTGCGGCTCGCGAAAGAAATCCGTCTTGTTCGTCGTGATGGAGTTGATGAAGGCGCTTTGCTCCTCGTCGTCCCCCGCGTTTGTGACGAGTTCGTAGTACTCGGAAAACGACGAAAGTCCATGCATCCGGAGTCGCTTGGTCAGCCGCGACAGCACTAGCTGCCGCTTGCCTTCGTTGATCACGATGCCTGTGAGCTGATAGATCAGATCACGAAACTTCGCGAATTCTTTATCGGTGAGTTCGGGCTCTTCCATAAGCGTCGATCCAATCCGTTGGGGAGGCCCAATGTTGTGAAATAAGACTTCGACCGTGACCTACCCTCGGCCTTCGGCCGACCCCTCCGGGCAAACCCACCCCCGGGCTTTGGTCCCTTGCAAACCCACCCCCGCGCTTCGCGCGACCCCTCTCGCCGACGGGAAGGGTTCTTCAGAGTGTGTTATCGCAGGCGGCTACCGTAAGAGGCAATCTTACCAACCCTTCCTGTCGGCGGGAGGGGTCGCGCGAAGCGCGGGGGTGGGTTTGCAAGGGCTCGAAGCCCGAGAGTGGTTTTGTCCGGGGCAGGTTATGCCCCGGCGCGTGATCTAGAACTCCTCGAAACCGTCGTCGTCCTTGATGAACGAAGTGGACGGGCGGCGGAGCGGGGCCGAGGCGCGCGGCGCGGGGGTGAACCGGCTGCTGGATATGGGCCGGGCGGGCGCGGCGGGCTTGCGGGCGGGCGACGTGGGCCGGGCTTGTTCGGAGTCGCGCATCATGGCGTCGATGTAGCTGGGATCCACCTGGAACTGTCCGACGACGCGGACAAGGTCCTTCGCCTGGTTTGTGGTTCCCTGGCTGGTGGCGGCGGCCTCCTCGACCAGCGCGGCGTTCTGCTGCGTGATCTGGTCCATCTGCATGATCGCGTTGTTCACCTGCTCGATGCCGGCGGCCTGCTCCTGGGAAGCGGCGGAGATTTCGGCGATGATGTCGGCGACCTTCTTGACGGAGGTGACGATCTCGTCGAGCTGCTGGCCGCTCTGGTTGACCAGGCTGCTGCCTTCCTGAACCTTCTGCACGCTGTCCTGAACGAGCGTCTTGATCTCCTTGGCGGCGGTCGCGCTGCGTCCGGCCAGCGTACGCACTTCGGCGGCGACGACGGCGAAGCCGCGTCCCTGCTCGCCGACGCGGGCCGCTTCGACGGCGGCGTTCAGCGCCAGCAGGTTCGTTTGGAACGCGATCTCGTCGATCACGGAGATGATGTCGGCGATGCGCTTGGACGCCTTGTTGATCTCCTCCATCGAGTTGACGGCCTTACCGACCACGCTGCCGCCGCGCTCGGCGACTTCACGGGCCTGGGCGGCGAGCTGGTTGGCCTGCCGGGCGTTGTCCGCGTTCTGCTTGACGGTGGAGGTCATCTCCTCCATGCTCGACGCCGTCTCTTCCAGGCTGGACGCCGTTTCCTCGGTGCGGCGCGACAGATCGTCGTTGCCGGCGGAGACTTCATTCGACGACGCCACGATGCTATCGGAGGCGACGCGGACCTGAGCGATGAGCTGCGAAAGGTTGGCGGTCATATCGTTGAACGCCGTCGCCAGCTTGCCGATGGCGTCGTCCTTCTCGACCGGGATCTGACGGGTCAGATCGCCCTGCGTGATCGCGAGGGCGGCGCTCATCATCTCCTCAACCTTGGCCGAAAGATACTCTTTCTCCGCGATCTGCTCCTGCTGGCGCGCTTCCATCGCGACCTTTTCGGTGATCCGCTCCCAGTAAACGACATAGCCGGCCACGGCGCCCTTATCATCCTTGGTGCTGGTGACGGTGACATCGCAGACGCACGGCCCCGTTTTGATGCGCGACTGGTAAGGATGATTTCGCGAATCGGACGCTTTGCGGAACTCCTCGGGCTCGTCCGTGAACAGCCAGCCCAGGGATTTGCCGATCGTCTCATCGGCGCGGAACGATCGCCAGGCGTCGCTGTGCCGGTGCAGATTCGGCTCCATGAAGCGCATGATATCGACGGCCTTCTCGTTGGCGTACAGAACGTTCCAGTTGATGTCGCACAGGAAGGTGTTCGACGTGGACTTATCCAGGGTGGTCATGAGCTGCTGGACGCGCGCTTCCTGAGCGACCTTCTCCGTGATCCGCTCCCAGTAAACCGCGTAGCCCGTGACGCCGCCCTTTTCATTGCGCGTGCTGGTGACGGTGACGTCGCAGACGCACGGCCCGGTCTTGATGCGCGCCTGGTAGGGGTGGTTGCGCGGGTCGGACGCCTTGCGGAACTCTTCCGGCTCGTCCGTGAAGAGCCAGCCCAGAGATTTACCGATCGTTTCGTCGGCGCGGAACGACTTCCAGGTGTCGCTGTGGCGGTGGAGGTTCGGCTCCATGAAGCGCATGATATCGACGGCCTTCTCGTTGGCGTACAGAACGTTCCAGTTCATATCGCACAGGAAGGTGTTCGATGTCGAGTGCTCCAGCGTCGTCATCAGCTGCTGGGCGCGGGCCTCTTGAGCCAGCTTATCCGTGATCCGCTCCCAGTCCACGGCGTAGCCCAGGAGATCGCCGTTCGCGGCGCGGATTCCGGTGATCTGGACATCGCAGGTGCAGGGGCCGGTCTTGATCTGAGCCTGGTAGGGGTGGTTGCGCGGATCGGCGGCGCGCCGGAACTCCAGCGGCTCATCGGTGAAAAGGAAGCTGAGGTTGCCGCCGACGATATCCGCCGCGCGGAACGAGCGCCAGGAATCGTTGTGCGCGTGCAGGTTCGGCTCCATGAACTCCAGGATATCGAAGCTCTTCTTGTTGGCGAACAGGATATTGAAGTCCTTGTCGCAGAGGAACGTGTTGGAGCGGGAGTTGTCCAGGGCAGTGTGCGCCCACGCCATCAGGTCCGGGGCCTTCGGCGTATTCGCCACCACGGAGAGCTTGGGGCGGGGAGTGCGCGTCGGCTTGTTCTCGCCCTCCACCACGTTCAGTTCGGTCTTGCGCGCCGTGGCGCGCGGTGTCGTCGTCGATTTTGCGGCTGCTGCCATGTGTTCGTAACTCCTGTTGTAGAAACTTGTGTTGGAATATGGCCGTTAGGCCGCAAGCGCGAGGGGAGCGGGCTCCCCGAGCAGAACGATGTCGATGTCAAGCAAGATGATCAGGTTTTCTCCCATGCGCGCCATCCCCTGAAGAGTGCTCGCGTTCATGGAGTTTCCGAAATCGGGAGCGGGCTGGATATCGCTGAGGGGGATATTCACCACCTCGGAGACGCTGTCCACGATTACGCCCATCACCCGGTTCTGTACGACCACGACGACGATCGCCGTGAACTGGTTGTATTCGATCTCCTCCAGGCCGAACTTGCGGCGCAGGTCGACGATCGGCACGATGGTGCCGCGCAGGTTGAGCACGCCGACCACTTCGGGAGGAGCGTTGGGGATGCGCGTCGTAGGCACATATCCCTTGATCTCCTGAACCTTCAGGATGTCCACCCCGTACTCTTCATCCCCCAGCGAGAAAGTGAGGTACTGGTTGGCGTCGGTGGAATGTCCGGCGTCGTTCTGTGAAAACTGCGTTTGTTCAAGCGCCATAGGTTTGTCCTTAGTTGAGTGTCGATTAGGCGGCCGCGGCGAGGGCGGCGCTCTCCGAAAGGGTATCCCGTACTAATCCCGGAACGTCCAGGATCAACGCGACTCGGCCGTCGCCCATGATCGTGGCGCCGGCGATCCCCCGCACCTTGCGATAATTCGTCTCCAGGCTCTTAATCACCACCTGGCTCTGTCCGATCAGCTCGTCCACGAGCAGCGCGACCTTGTGGTTATCGTTTTCGACGATCACCAGCAGCCCTTGCGTCGGGTCCGTCACCTTCGGGCTGGACCCGAAGACCTGATACAGGCGGACAACAGGCAGCACCTCGCCGCGAACCAGCGCGATCTCCGTGCGCCCCGCGATCTTCCGGACATCGCCGGCGGCCGGCTGGATACTTTCCACGATGCTCGTCAGCGGCAGGATATACGTCTCGTTGCCGACCGTCAGCGACAGTCCTTCGAGGATCGCCATCGTAAGCGGCAGGCGGATGCGGAATGTCGTGCCCACGCCGGGCGTGGAGGTCAGGGTGATCGAGCCGCCCAGCGCCTGCACGCCCTGCTTCACGATGTCCATGCCGACGCCGCGTCCGGAGAGGTCCGTGACCGCCGGCGCCGTCGAAAATCCGGGCATGAAGATGAAGTTGTAAAGCGTCTCATCGGAGGGCGTGTCGTTTTCCGTCACCCAGCCGCGCTCGATCGCTTTCTTTAAGATCCGCTCACGGCTCAGGCCGCGCCCGTCGTCGGAAACCTCCACGGCGATGCTGCCGCCTTCATGCAGCGCGTGCAGCGAGACAGTTCCCTGTTCGGGCTTGCCGGCGGCGCGCCGCTCTTCGGGCGTTTCCAGGCCATGGTCGATGGAGTTGCGGACCAGATGGGTGAGCGGATCCGCGATGGATTCGATCATGCCCTTGTCCAGCTCGGTGTCCTCTCCCGAGGTCTTCAGCTCGATCTTCTTGCCGACCGTCGCGGCCAGATCGCGCACCAGGCGCGGGAAGCGTCCGAAGGCGTGCTTGATCGGGAGCATCCGGACCGCCATCACGCGCTCCTGAAGCTCGCGGGAGGCGCGCTCCATCTCGGCGACGGCTTCGATCAGGCGGGGAAGCTTCGCCATGGAGAAGTCCTGCACGACTTCGTTGAGCATCGACTGATTGATGACCAATTCGCCGACTAAGTTGATCAGCTTATCGACTTTGTCGGTCGCGACTCGCAGCGTCTGCGCCTCGGCCGGCGGCGCGGCCTTCGCGGCGGCTTCGACGGGCAGGGCGGCGGGCGGAGCCATGGCCGGCGTGGGCTCCGCCGCCGGGACTTCGGCGACCGGTTCGGCGGCGGGGGGCGCGGCCTCCATAGGGGCCGCCGGCGCCGCTGCGGCGGGGGAACGGGTTTCGCTAGTGACTTCGAGGCGGATCTCGCTGTCGTCGGCCACGAACTCAAAGATCTCCAGGATCTCCTCGGAGGTTTTGTCCGAGCGCAGCTCCACTTCCCAGCTCAAATAGCACGCTTCGGGATCCATGTCGGCGAGCGCGGGCAGGCGGGAATCGTCGCAGACGATGCTGAGGATATCGCTCACCTTGCCGAGCTGTCCGAGCAAAAGCAGGGGATCTCCGCCCTGGCGCAAAATGTCCGGCCCGGGGGCGAAGTACAGGCGATAGGTGTGGGCAAGCGACCAGACGCCCCATCCCTCTTCCTCGGCGGCTTTTTGCTTCGGGAGGGTTGGCTGGGCGGCGACGATGGCCGGCTGGCCGAGGATCGCGGCCTCGATCCGCGCGGACAGCGCGGAGGAATCCGGAGCCGACGCGCTTTCGCCGCGTGCGACGGAAAGTAGGGCCTTCATCTGGTCGAGGGATTCAAACAGGACCTGGGAGAGGGAGCGATCGATCTTGATCTCTCCGTTGCGCACCTTGTCCAGCAGCGTTTCCAGACCATGGGTGAAGTGCGCGATGTCCGTGAATCCAAAGGTGGCGCTGCCGCCCTTAATGGAGTGCGCGCACCGGAAGATGGTGTTGAGCAGCTCCAGGTCGCCCGGATCTTCCTCCAGGCGCAGCAGCAGGCCCTCTAAGTCGGCCAGCAAATCACCGGCTTCTTCGAAAAAAGCCTGGTGGAACATGGTCATGTCAAGGTTCACGCTGGAAGCACCTTTTCAATCACCTTGAGCAGCTGCTCGGGATGGAACGGCTTGACGATCCAGCCGGTCGCGCCGGCCGCCTTGCCTTCCGCCTTGCGGCCGTCGCCGCTTTCGGTGGTCAGCATAAGAATCGGGGTGAAGCGAAGCCCGGCCTTCGTGCGGGCTTCTTTGATAAAGGTCAGCCCGTCCATGACGGGCATGTTGAGGTCCGTGATGATCAGATCGACTTTGCCGCCGGGCGCGCTTGCGAGCTTCGCCAGGGCTTCCTGGCCGTTGCCGCCTTCCAGGACGGTAAATCCCGCGCCTTTGAGCGTAAAGCCCACCATCTGCCGCATGGACGTCGAATCGTCCACGATCAGTGCTGTTTTTGCCACGTTATCAGTCCTTTGTAAAGCCGCTCCCAGGGAGCATACGTATCCAATTTCGGTATTTTTACGAGCATTCTTTAGCGATTTCTCGCCGGGAAATTAGAACAGGGTAATATCGTCGTCGTCCGATTGGTAGCTGACGACTTCCAGCGTCGGCGCCGCCCCGACGGCGTGAGCCATGAATGTGTTTTGTCCGACGGCGTAGGCGAGCGTCGCGTGCGCCTCCGCGCTTTCCCCGCATTCGCCGCGCAGCGTGTCGCGCATGCGGGAGAGCGGATCGGCGACGTGCTCCAGGCGCTGCCGCAGCAGATCGTGGAACTGGAAGGCGATGACGATCTTGCCGATGTCGTCGCTGACCTTCAAACTGCGGTCGCCCAGGTCGCTGACGGCGGCCTGCGTGATCTCGTCGGCGGTGCGGATCATTTCCAGAAGGTCGTTGATGGCGATCTGCGCCGAGCAGCTTTTTTCCAAACTCAGTTCGGCGGCGATGCCCAGCGCGTCAAAAATCGATTCGCTGTCCTCGCTGACCTGGCTGGTCAGCAGGCGCATCCGCTCGGTCGCCTGGCGGCTGCGCTCGGAGAGCTTGCGCACCTCGCCGGCGATGACCGCGAAGCCCAGTCCCGCCTGCCCGGCCCGCGCCGCCTCGATGGAGGCGTTGAAGGCGAGCAGCACCGTCTGGTCGGCGATCACCTCAATGTCGTCGAGAAGCTTGCGCAGGTGTACGGATACTTCGGTCAGCGATTGGATCTGTTTTGCGGTGCGGGAGATCTGGCGGGCGGTGCTGAGCATGCCCTCGACGAATCCTCCCATCACGTCCGTCGCCTGCGTGGCGATCTTCGTGACGCTTTCGTCGTTGTCCGATCCCGCGACCTGCTGCGCGCTGATCGCCGCTTCCCGGGAATCCGATGAGATCTGTAGGAACGAGCCGATCGCGGCCGAAACGGCTTCCTCGGCTTCCGACAGCGCCGTGACGACCTGCCCCGCGAGGTGATCGGCCATCTCGGCGACCTGGTTTGTGATGCGCAGGCGCTCTTCGTCGGCGCGGACCAGCGCCTCCTCGGCCTCTTCCGCGGCGGCGAGACGCTCCTGCGCGAACGCTTCCGCCTCCGCCGCCTGCTCGGTTAATAACCGGATCTGCGCGTCCTGCGCCGCAATGCGGGCCGTCAGCTCGGCGTTTTGCGCCTCCAACTCAAACAGCCGCTCTTCCATGCCGCTGACCGTGGCGTGCGCCGGCGCCGGCGTGTCCGCCGCCGGGTTCGTTTTCGAGGGGAACCATTTCATAGGGACAGCCCCGCTGTTTTCGCGTCCATGAGTACGCGGTCCGTCGCCCCGGTGATCTCGACCGTTCTGCCGGCCGCGGCGGCGTCGCGCCGCAGCGCGCTCAGGATTTGGAAGGACGAAATGTCCAGCCGCTCCACATCCGACATCTCCACACGGATGGCTGCGGCCTGAGTGTCCTCCAGCGCTTTGCGCGCGGTTTCGTGGAACGCGGCGGCTTCGAACATGTCGATCGCTCCGTGCAGCGTCAATGCGCCGACGGCGCCGCGCCGACGATATGCAACACTCTTTTTCGCGGTAGGCATAGGTTCGATCGTCCTTAATGTCTGGGAAATGGATAGGCGTAACTGTGCTGAAGCCATTATCGGCGCTCGCGCTCGACTTCTTGAGCGGCTTTTTCGCTGGAGCGTCATTCGGGGCGATTTGGTCTGAAAAAGTGGGCGTCCCTTGCCGACAATCCAATGCGAGACTCGCGCGCAGCGCGCCGATTATGGAAACGATTGGACGTCCCTATGACTTCTCCGATACCCGACAACGAAGAACAGCGCCTGGAAGCCCTGCGTCGATACCGCATTTTGGATACTCCCCCCGACCTCTCGTTTGACCGGATCACCGCTCTCGCGGCGCGTGTCTTCGAGACTCCGATTGCGCTGGTCACGTTGCTGGATGAGGATCGGCAGTGGCTTAAATCGCGCCATGGCGTTGATGTATGCCAAACCGACCGGGGCGTGGCCTTTTGCGCGCACGCGATCATGACGACCGATGTTTTGGTCGTCGAGGACGCGCGGCTGGACCCTCGTTTTTCGGACAATCCCCTGGTCGTCGGCGGACCTCAGGTTCGCTTCTACGCCGGCGCTCCTCTGCGCACTCAGGACGGCCTCAATCTGGGGACGCTCTGTGTCCTCGACATCAAGCCCCGGGCATTCTCCGAGGATCAGCGGCAAAACCTGGCGGATATGGCCGCGATGGCGATGAGCGAACTGGATCTGCATCTGCGCTCCCAGGAACTCGCCCTGATCTGCCGCCGCGAGCGGGAGACGAACAGTCTCCTCGCCACCGTCACGAAGTATATGCCGGGTGTGATCTTCGCGCTGGACGAAAACGGCGTCTACACCCTGATGGACGGCGCCGGAGTGCGGTCCGCCAATCTGGACCCGCGCGAAATGGTCGGCAAGTCGTGCATGGATGTTCTGAGCTCGTCTCCCGATCTTCGGGACTGCGTCGCCCGCGCGCTGAAAGGCGAATTGACCGCCTGGATCGGCGAATATCAAGGGGTTTGCTACGAGACTCATGGCCGTACGATCCGTGACGATTCTGGAAAGATCACCGGGCTGATCGCCGTCGCCAACGATATCACGCTGCGCCGTACGACCGAGCAGGAGCTCCGGCGGATCGTTTTGCAGACCGAGCATCTGCTGGCCTCGCTGCCTTCGGTACTGATCGGCGTGGATGAAACGGACGTTATCACGGTCTGGAGCGCGGCCGCCAGCCGCCTCTTCGGCAAGACGACGTCTGATATGGTGGGCAAGCCGTTCGCCGAATGCGGCATTCTCTGGGATTGGATCGAGATCACCCGGGCGGTGCGCGAATGCAAGGCGTCGTCCCAGGTGGTGCGCCTCGACGATGTGTGCTATATGCGTCCCGACGGTTCGGAGAGCATTCTGGGCGTGAGCATCAACCCCATCAGTGAATCGTCGGTCGGCAATATGGGATTCCTGCTGCTGGCGGCCGACGTTTCGCGCCGGCGCCAGGAGGAGGAAGCGCTGCGGCAGGCGGAGCTCAAGTTCCGCTCGATCTTCGAAAACGCCGTGGAGGGCATCTTTCAGTCGACGCCGGACGGCCGCTTTTTGAGCGTCAACCCCGCCTTCGCGCGGATCGCCGGCTATGAAACTCCGGACGAGCTGATGGCGCATGTGACGGACGCGGGAAAGAACCTCTACGTCAACCCCGTGGAGCGGCAGGAGTTCGTTCGCCGCTTGATGACCGACGGCATCATCAAGGACTTTCTCATCCAGCATCGGCGCAAGGATGGTGGCCTGGGCTGGATCACCGCGTCGGCGCGCACGATCAAAGACGCCAGCGGCGCGGTCTCTTATTTTGAAGGCAGCGTGCTCGATATCACCGAGCGCAAGCACGCCGCCGAAGGCATGAGCCAGCTCGCGGCGATCGTCGAGTCGTCCGATGACGCGATTATCGGCAAAACCCTCGACGACGTCATCGTCAGCTGGAACCCGGGAGCGGAGCGGCTTTACGGCTATTCTCTGGAAGAAGCGGTCGGGCGCAAATTCAATGAACTCGTTCCTCCCGCGCACGCCTCCGATGGGTCTCCCTCGCTGATGGAGCGCTTGCTGCGCCTGGAGCCGATCAGCAGCTTCGAGACGGCCCGGGTCGCCAAGGACGAGCGTGTGGTGGAGATCTCCGTGAGCATTTCGCTGATCCGCAACGCCGAGGGCGAGCCAATCGGCGTATCGTCGATCGCACGCGATATCACGCTGCAAAAGCAGGCGCAGCAGGAGCTGGCCGACACGGCGTTCGAGCTGGAATGGCGCAACTGGGAGCTGGCGGAGGCGCGCGACGCCGCGCTCGCCGCCGCGCGCCTGAAATCCGAATTCCTCGCGAATATGAGCCATGAGATCCGCACGCCGATGAACGGCGTGATCGGGATGATCGATGTGCTTCTGCACACGCCGCTGGACGAAGGGCAGCTCGACTGCGCGCGGACGGTGAAGCAGTGCGCGGACGCGCTAATGACCGTAATCAACGACATCCTCGATTTCAGCAAGATCGAAGCGGGGAAGATGACGATCGAGACGGTGGAGTTTACGCTGCACGAACTGCTGGAAGACGTCTGCGTGCTCCTTTCCGCGAAGGCGAAGGAGAAAAACCAGGAGCTGGTCTGCGCGATGCCGCCTCTGTCCTTCGCGCCGACGTTTGGGGCGGGACGGATCCTGGGCGATCCCAGCCGCCTGCGCCAGGTGGCGACCAACCTGCTGAGCAACGCCGTCAAATTTACCGACGACGGCGGTGAAGTCGTGCTCGGCGCCGAACTGATGTCGGAGAGCGCGACCGAAGCGACATGGCGCATCTTCGTTCAGGACAACGGCATCGGGATCCCGAAGGACCGCCAGGCGGCGATCTTCGAGAGCTTTACGCAGGCGGACGGATCGACGACGCGTCGTTACGGCGGCACCGGGCTGGGGCTGACGATCTGCCGGCAGCTTGTGGAGCTGATGGGCGGAACGCTGGCCGTCGAAAGCGACGCCGGGCAGGGGAGCACTTTTTCCTTTGAGCTGACCTTTGAGAAGCAGGTGAAGGGATCGGCGCCGGCGCGGCTTCCCAAGACCCTGCCGCCGCTTCGGGTGCTGGCGGTGGACGCCAGCGGCGAAAGCCGGCGCAAATTGCAGTCGCTGCTGGGCGCCTGGGGGTGCCGCGTGACGGTGGCGTCCGGCGAGGCGAGCGCGCTGAAGCTGCTGTCAGGCGAGCTGAGCGTGGAGGGCGCCGACGCGATTCTGATCGACTCGGAAGTGGAGGACGGCGACGGCGTCGCGGTCGCGCGCCGCCTGAAGGCGGAGGCAAATCTGTCCGATGTGCCGATCATTTTGCTGACCGGTCGGGAGGCGCGAAGCCAGGAAGACACGAAGCTATTCGCGGCCCTGGTGCGCAAGCCGCTGCGCCAGTCCGAGATGTTCCAGGCGCTCGCGCGCCTCTTTGGCACCGGCGATCCGTCCGGTTTCGAAGATGTGGAGCGGCCCGAGCAGATCCTGCTGGATGTGAGCGCGCGCAGCGCGCGTGTGCTGCTGGTGGAGGACACTCCGATCAATCAGAAAGTCGCGCGCCGTCTTCTGGAGCAGGGCGGATACGAAATGGACGGCTTGACCGTGGCGAACAATGGGGCGGAGGCGGTCGAGGCGTTCCAGTCCGGCGTATTCGACCTGATTCTGATGGATGTGCAGATGCCGGGAATGGACGGCCTGGCGGCGACGGGAGCGATACGCCGATGGGAATTTGCGGAAGAGCGCACGCGCACGCCGATCGTGGCGATGACGGCGCACGCCATGACCGGCGATCGTGAGCGCTGCCTTTCCGCCGGCATGGACGACTATATCACCAAGCCGATCAACGCCCCGGACCTTTACGCCGCCTTAAATCGCGGTCTCTCCGAGGCGCCGTACGCCAGCGAAACCCGCCATGCCGCCGAGGGTGTCCCGGCGGAGCCGGACTCCGGCGAAGAACGGGAAGAGATCGCCTCCCAGGAGATTTTGGACCCCTCACGTTTAGCGCAGCTCTGCGCGGGGGATCTGAATTTTGAGCGGGAGATGCTGCTGGAGTTCCTCGGCGCCGCGCCAAGGATGCGCCAGCGCTGTGAGATGATGCAGGAAATCGGCGACTGCGCCGGCCTTCAGCACTGGGCCCATACCCTGAAGGGCGCCGCCGCCGCGATCGGCGCGATGAGGCTGGTGGATCTGTGCCAGGAATGGGAGAATGCGGCGGCGGAGGAAGATGTCAGCCGCGTTGATTCCCAGGCGGCGCGGGTCTCCAAGGAGATGGAGCGCGTCGAGACCCATTTGAACGCGCGCGTTGCCGCCATTGGCGAGCCATATGCAAAATCACTCTGAGTATTTTGCCGGTATATTCCGAAAATAGGGATGAGAAAACCCATGAAAATCATTATTGCTGAAGATGATCCCGTTTCGATGCGCGCTCTGCGCATGGTGCTTGAGAGCCTCGGCCATCAGGTGACCGCCGTCGCCAGCGGCGCGCTCGCCTGGTCCGCGCTGCAGGCCGAAACGTTCCCCATCGTCATTACCGACTGGATGATGCCGGACATGGATGGAATAGAACTTTGCCGGAATATCCGGTCGCGCAAGAACGCCCCTTATACGTGCGTCATCATGCTCACGGCCAAACAAACCCGCGAAGACCGCGTCAAGGGCCTCAACGCCGGCGCGGATGTCTTCCTGACCAAGCCGCTCGTCCGCGAAGACCTGATCGCGCGCCTCCAAGTCGCCGAGCGGATCCTGATGCTGGAACAAGGCGCGCCTGCCCGCTAAGCGCAAATTGTCCCGTTCGCCATCATTGCCCGATTCCTGCGCCGCCTGGGAGAAGCATGCTCCTCCCGGGTAAATGCAGAGAGCAACTTTCCATCCCTCTCGTTTTCCCAATCTCAAGTCTCCCCTGCAACTTTCGCGTCGTTACTACGTCTCACCAATCATAAAACCGTTGGAATGGATTGAAGTGATGGAAAACAGTAAGCTGCGGGAGTTTTTGAAGAAGGACGCTGTGATTATTGCGTCCGTTGGGTTTGCCCTCATCATGGCCGATCTCTGCGCTGCGCCGCATCACGTCCAGTGGCAGGCACGACTGATCACGCTGTCCACCCTTGCAATCGCATTGCCGATCTCGCAAGGCGTAATTCTCTGGGCTTTCAGCGCCAATCGCGCCCGGCAGACTCATTGACGGCGAGATTAAATATGGGCATCGTGGAAGGGCGCAGCGCGCTAGTTCTCAAAAGTGCGCCCTGGCAAAAGGCGCTGGGTTCCATGATATTTCTCATTATGGGAGGAATAGCGATTGACGTCTTATTGTCCATAGTCGTACCGTCATACACCGTTCATTTCATGGAGAAATCCTCTGTCGGCCGTCAGCCATCGACAGTTTTTGGAATGCTTTTTGTATTGGCGATTGGTTTCTATATCTGGTGGGGAACAGTAAGGTTTCTAATTATTGCAAATGAAGCCGGAATCACGGCGACTAATGGGTTTTGGACCTGGCGTGTGCTTTGGAAGGACATGCACTCTTACCGAATCGAAAACCTGGGCATCAAAGAGGAGCGCTGGGAGCCGGTGATCCTGGACGCCGATCGCAGAGTGCTGCTGAAGCCTTTTATCTGCCCCTTCTTTTCCACCCGATCCGGTGATGAAGAGCGGGCGAGATTCTGGCAATATGTCATGCAGAGAATTGACCAGAAATCCGCGCATGGCCGCATGGAAATATGATCATGCGGCCTGGATTAAGAGCTGAGATATCCAGCTCAGAAGTCTGGCGGCGCGCTCCAGTCGTACATGTATTTGAGCATTTTGGCGACTTGCAGGGATTCGATTCGCTGTACGCCGGGGATCTTGCTCAGGCGCTCGTGCAGAAACGCCAGCAGTTGTTCGTTGTCTTCAAACCATACTTCGGCGATGACGTCGTAGCTTCCTAAAGTCACTCCCGCAAACCTCACTTCCGGCATCGCGATCAGCGCTTCCTCCACTTGCGTGAGGTGCTGATGGTCGATCTGCAATCCCAAAATTGCGATGACGCGGTACCCAAGCTGAAAGGGCGTCGCGACGGCGACGATCTTGATCGCGCCCGCGCTCAGAAGCCGCTCCACGCGCCGGCGCACGGTCGGCTCCGTACTCCCCACCGTCTTGGCGATCTCCGAGTTCGTCAGGCGCGCATTCTCCTGAAGCACGCACACGATCCGATTGTCCAATTCATCCAGCGTCAGCATATCGTTCTCCCATATCTCATGCTTCGGCAAACGACGTTTTTGCGCGTGTGACGAAATTATATCACATACTCCGTTGAAATTGACGATATTCGTCATATATTTTTAAATTGTTAAATTTTTCGTCAAATGGTAAAATATTTTGAGCGAAAGTGTTGACAGAGGCTTTTTCCGCCAGTATACTATCCACACCTCACTGACGAGACGACGACGAGTAATCGGCGACGCCGCCCGCACACTCTTTTTACTTCACGAAACACTTTTGGCAACTACGGGAAGGGTACACCCATGACGGATGATCGTTCGCGCTTTGGCGTCCCACGAGAAGATTTGAAAGACAGTCAGGCCGCCGAGGCTCTGCGCCGCGAGGCCGAGCTGCCGGAGGCCGGATGGCGAAAGGAAGTCGAACGGGGGCTGGAGCTTGGCTTGACCGCCGCGCCGAGCATCGGCGACCGCACCATCTCGACCTTTTCACGCGGCGAGCTGCCGCACTTCGCGGGCATCAACACGTTTTTGAAGGCCCCGTATGTGGAGGATGTCCATAAGGCCGGCCAGTTCGACGCCGCCGTGTTCGGCATCCCGCTCGATACGGGAACGACCTACCGGGCCGGCACGCGCTTCGGTCCGCAGGGCGTCCGCCGTATTTCGGCGCTGTACGGCTCGTATTACTTCGATCTGGGGATCGATCTGCGCGAACAGATGACGCTCTGCGACCTGGGCGATGTCTTCGTCATTCCCGCGAACATCGAGAAGGCGTTCGATCAGATCAGCCGCGCCGTCTCGCACGTTTTTCGGAGCGGCGCTTTCCCGATCATGATCGGCGGCGACCATTCCATCGGCTACCCCTGCGTTCGCGGCGTCGCCCCGCATGTTAACGGCAACATCGGCATCATTCATATTGACCGCCATGTCGATACGCAGGAGAAGGACATGGACGAGCGGATGCACACCACGCCGTGGTTCCATGCGACCAACATTGAGAACGCTCCGCCGAAGAATCTTGTGCAGTTCGGCATTGGCGGCTGGCAGGTGCCCCGCGCCGGCGTCAAAGTCGCCCGTGAACGCGGCACCACCATCATGACCATGACCGATATCATGGATATGGGTCTGGACAAAGCGCTGGATATTGCGATCGAAGTGGCGAGCGAAGGGACCGAAGCGGTCTATCTGAGCTTCGACATCGACAGCATCGACGCCGGCTTCGTCCCCGGCACGGGCTGGCCGGAGCCGGGCGGCTTCACGCCCCGCGAAGCCCTGCGGATCGTCCAGCGCGTCGCACGTGAAACCAACCTCTGCGCCATGGAGCTGGTCGAAGTCTCGCCGCCGTACGATGTCAGCGACATGACCGCCTTGATGGGAACACGCGTCATCTGCGATGTCCTCGCCAATCTGGTCTTCGCCGAAAAGCTGCCCCGCCAGCGTCCGACCTGGCTGAACTCGGACCCGTCCACGGAGCCCTGGGCTCTTTAGGAGATTCGGACCCATGCCGCATGAAGTGGACATGACCAAGGCGCTGATGATGAGCTTGAAGGACTGGCATTCGCAGCAGACCGAGCGCTGGCCGGTGCGCCGCGTCCAACTCGTGGTGGGCGAATTCACCTGTGTCGAACCTGATCTCTTGCGCACCGCGTTCGCGAAGCAAAAGCTGGGAACATTTCTCGAAAACGCCGAGATCGTCATTCGCGACAGCCCGTTCATCGCTTACTGCAACCGCTGCGAGCGCGAATACAAGCCCGATATCAATCTGGAGTACGCTTGCCCTGATTGCCGAGCGCCGCTGGACGATATCCGGTCCGGACGCGAACTGAAGATCGAAAAGATCGACTGGGATGTGCCCGCCCCGGTTTCCGCGGAGGCGGCGGCGCGGAATTAGAGCGGCCCTCACCCGGCGGTCCGCGTGGCCCTCACCCCGGCTCCCTCTCCCAATTTTGGGAGAGGGGAGGCGGAATGAAATGAGGGCCCTTGATTTGAAGATCGGAAAAATAAAACTCTGGCTCCCCTTCTCCCAAAATTGGGAGAAGGGGCTGGGGGATGAGGGCCAATTCTTATGATTACCGAAACCCAACAGCCCACGCTCACCTCAACGAGCGTGGACCTCGATATCAATATTCTCGAAGAAAATGACGACCTCGCCGCGCGCAGCCGCCGCCGGATGGAGGATCATGGGATCGCCTGCGTCAACATCATGTCCAGCCCCGGTTCGGGTAAGACGACGCTCTTGGAGCGGACGCTGACCGATCTGAACGGCGCCCTCAAGATCGGGATTATGGAAGGCGACATGACGACCGAACTGGACGCGGAGCGACTCCGCGACTGCGGCGCGCCGGTCGTCGCGATCACCACCGGCCGGTCCTGCCATTTGGAGGCTGACCAGATCGCGGCGGGACTGGATACTCTGGAGCGCGAGGGCGGCCTGGACCGCTTCGACCTGATGGTGATCGAAAACGTCGGGAATCTGATCTGCCCGGCGGCGTACGATCTGGGCGAGCACACCCGCGTCGTCCTGGTCGCCGTGACCGAGGGCGAGGACAAGCCGCTCAAGTACCCGATCATGTTCCACGGCGCCGACTGCGTCGTGATTACCAAGACGGATCTCGCGCCGTATGTCAAACTGAATGTCGACAAATTGATCGCGAATATCCGTCAGGTCAACGCCACCGCCACCGTGTTCGCCGTTTCGTCCGAGACGGGCGAGGGGATGGAGATTTGGCTGGGGTGGCTGCGGGGACAGCGACGAGGGTAATACACCCCCGGGGCAAACCCACCCCCGCGCTCCGCGCGACCCCTCCCGCCGACGGGAAGGGTGACTAAGATTGCCTCTTACAGTCGCGGCCTGCGATAAACACTCTGAAATCACCCTTCCCGTCGGCGGGAGGGGTCGCGCGAAGCGCGGGGGTGGGTTTGCAGGGAGTCCGGGAAGCCCCGAGATAGATCTGCGTCAATATCAATATCCACACCCGCTCAACGACGAGCACCCTCGAGCATGGCGCTCGCTTCCTTAGGATCCGCAATTTGCGTTCACAAGAAAGGAACGATTGTCCATGCAGGCCATCCGTACATCGAAATTCGTCAAACTTGCTCTTACTATAGCTCCTCTTGGCCTGATGCTCACCGCCTGCGGTCCCAAGACTCAGACGGCTTCCTCCACGGCCCCGACTCCCGGAGCTCCGGCGGCGGCTCCGCCCGCCGACGCCACGCCGATCACGATCGGCTATTCCGACTGGCCCGGATGGACCTGCTGGGATATCGCGGATCAGCAGGGATTCTTCAAAAAGCATAATGTCAATGTCAAGCTCGTCTGGTTCCCGAACTACACGGATTCGCTGAACGCGATCACCGCGCAGCAGGTGGACGCTAACTGTCAGACCTGGAGCGACACCATGGGGCCGCTGGCTCAGGGGCAGGCGCTCAAGGCGGTTCTCATCAACGACAACTCCGCCGGGAACGACGCGGTGGTGGCGAAGGCCGGCATTACATCGATCAAGGATCTCAAGGGCAAGAAGGTCGCGACGGAGCTTGGCACCGTCGAGCAGTTTTTGCTGGATCAAGCCCTCGCCGCGAACGGCATGAGCGAGAAGGATATCCAGTATGTCAATATCAAGGTGCAGGACTGCCCCGCCGCGATGCTGAGCGGGAAGATCGACGCCTGCGCGGTGTGGGAGCCGAACAAGAGCCAGCTCCTCAAGAGCTTCCCCGGCTCCACGGTCATCTTCGACAGCAAGAAACTTCCCGGCCTGATCCCCGACTTGCTCGTCTTCCAGTCCAAGGTCGTCGATGCCCGGCCGGCGGATATCCAGAATATCGTCGACGCCTGGTATGACGCGCTCGACTGGTGGCGCGCGCATCCCGATGACGCCGTAAAGATCATGGCGAAGCGCACCGATTCCCCGGTCGATTTCTACAAGAGCTTCATCCAGGGCACGCGCATCTTCGATGCGACCGAAGCCGAAGCGGCCTTCACCAAGAGCGACAAACCGACTTCGCTTTACAAGAGCGCGCCGACGATCGGGCAGTTCCTGCTCGACCAGAAGCAGATTCCCAAGATCCCGGACTACGCCCCCGTGATCGACGACACGTTCATCAAGGCGGCGGTCGCGAAGGGTGAGGGCAAGCAGCCCCCGTACGACTATGCGCTGAAGGTGGATTAATCGCGCCATTCGTACTGTGGGAATGTGAATCCGCAGGCGGCGGGGCCGGAAACATGTTCGCCGGTCCCGCTGGAGAAATTGAGACGAAAGGAACCGCCACCATGGCAAGCAGTCTTCCGACAACTCCGGCGATCGAGAATGCGGCGGCCGGCGCCGCGCCGGCGAGCGTGACGCCGACGCGCCGCCGGCCCGGCGCGCGTCTGTTCCGTATCGGCGGCGAGATCCCGCGCCCCGCGTACACGGCCATCGCGGCCGCGTCGTTTATTCTGCCGCTGCTGTTGTGGTGCTTCTTTACGTATAGCGGCCGGGCGAATGCGCTCGTGCTGCCGACCCCGACGCGGGTTTGGAACGCCGCGATTGAGATGTATCAAGGCGGCACGCTGCTGCCCGATATCCAGATCAGCATCTATCGCATTGGCATGGGTTTTTTGCTGTCGGCCGTCCTCGCGATCCCGATTGGCATTTTGATGGGCGCATACAAATCCGCCGAAGCCGCGCATGAGCCGCTCGTCGGCTTTATCCGTTATGTCCCCGTTCCGGCGCTGATCCCGCTCGTCATGGTGGTCGCCGGAATCGATGAAGCCGCGAAGATCGCGCTGATCTTTATCGGCACATACTTCCAGATGGTCTTGGTGGTCGCCGACGTCACGCGTCAGGTGCCAAGAGACCTGCTGAACGCGGCGCGCACGCTGGGCGCCAATGGCCGCCAGCTTTTATTCAATGTGCTGCTGCCGGCGACCCTGCCCGGCCTGCTCGACACCTGCCGCACGATGATCGGCTGGGCGTGGACGTATCTGGTCATCGCCGAAGTCGTCGCCACCAGCTCCGGCATGGGATATATGCTGCTCAAGGCGCAGCGCTTCTCCCGGTCGGACGAAATGTTCGTCGGCATCATCATTCTGGGCCTGCTCGGTCTTCTGACCGACATCGCCTTCAAGCTGATCCAGCCTCGGCTCGTGCCGTGGGCCGACCTCAACAAGAACTGAGCAAGAGCGAAGTTGAGTCTGAACGGAGAGGGAGCGATGACAGACACTTTGACCGCCGGGCGCATTATGCCCGCGCCGCTGATCCCGGAAGAAGATCCGAACGCCGGGCCGATCCTGCGGGTCGACCGCGTCGGTAAGGATTACCCCACGAAATCGGGGGCGCTCACCGTGCTGGAGCCGACCTCCTTTACCATGCAGACCAGCGAACTGGTGAGCATCGTCGGGCCGTCGGGCTGCGGCAAGTCCACGCTGCTGCATATCGTCGGCGGCCTGGTCGAACCGACCTCTGGCTCGGTCTATCTCGACGGCGTCGAAGTCCACGAGCCGAGCCGCGAGCGCGGCATGGTCTTCCAGGCGTACACGCTGTTCCCGTGGCGCACGGTCTACCAGAACGTGCAGTTCGGCCTGGAGATGCGCGGCCTGCCGCGCAAGGGTCGTGAGCGGATCGCGGACAAATTCCTGGAGGCCGTGGGCCTTTCGGACTTCAAGAACCACTATCCCAAACAACTATCGGGAGGCATGCGCCAGCGCGTCGCCATCGCCCGCGCCCTCGCCAACGCCCCGCGTATCTTATTGATGGACGAGCCCTTCGGCGCCCTCGACGCCCAGACGCGCGCCGTCATGCAGGACTTAGTGCTGGATATCCGAAGGCGCGAGCGCATCACGACTCTCTTCATCACGCACGACATCGACGAAGCCGTCTATCTCAGCGACCGCATCTTCGTCATGACCGCGCGTCCCGGACACATCAAGGCCGAGATCCACGTCCCCTTCGGCCCGGACCGCAGCGACGCCCTGCGCAATGCCCCCGAGTTCCTGGAAATTCGCAAGCAAGTGCATGAACTGCTTTATGAAGAAGGGAAAGCCGTGGTGGATGCAGAAATCGCGAGCGGAAGCAAGAAGTGAGCGGAAAAGATGCCCCCCGACCCCCACAGGGGGTGCAAACCATAAATATGTTGACGTGACAAAGAGTAAATCTCGACACGTTTTTGAAAATATGTTCTGCACCCCCTGTGGGGGTCGGGGGGCATCCTGAAAGGCAATATACATGAGTGAATCGCGCGCATTCCGCGTCGGCGTGGCCGGCCCTGTGGGCAGCGGCAAGACGGCGCTGGTGGACTGTTTGAGCAAGGCGCTGACGCAAAAGTACAGCCTGGCCGTCGTCACCAACGATATCTATACAAAGGAAGACGCGGAGTTTTTGCTGCGGCAGGGAACGCTTCCCATGGATCGCGTGCGCGGCGTGGAGACCGGTGGCTGTCCGCATGCGGCGATCCGGGAAGATGCGTCGATGAACCTGGAGGCGATCGCCGATCTGGAGGACACGCTGCCGGGATTGGAGCTGATCTTTGTGGAGAGCGGCGGCGACAATCTGGCGGCCGCGTTCAGTCCAGAATTGGTGGATGTGGCGATCTACGTGATCGACGTCTCCGGCGGGGACAAGATCCCGCGCAAGGGCGGACCCGGCATTATGCGCTCGGACTTGCTGCTGATCAACAAGACGGATCTGGCGCCGCTGGTTGGAGCTTCTTTAGAAGTAATGGACCGGGACGCGCGTAAGATGCGCGGCGATCTGCCGTTTCTCTTCACGAACATGAAGAGCGGCGAGGGCCTCAGTTCGGTCATTGAGTGGCTGGAGGCGAAGATCGCGCAGCCGGAGTGGAAGACGATCATCGACGCCCACGCGCCGTATGTCGGCCGCCTGCATACGCACGATCATGACGACGATCACGGTCACTCGCACGACCATAGCCACGCGAACGGACACGTCCACACGCATGTCCATTGAGCTGCTGCGCTTGATGCAGATCGCGGATAGCGCCGTGCCGATCGGCGCGGCGTCGCATTCGTTCGGGATCGAAACGCTGACGGATGAAGGCTCGCTGACGGTGGAGCGGCTTCCCGAGTTTCTCGAAGGCTATCTCGCCGAGACCGGCGCGCTCGACGCCTCCTGGTGCCGCGCTGGCTGGCGTCTCGCCCGAGTGTCCCGCGAAGACTTCACTTCCGAGTGGACGCGGCTCAGCGACCGGGTCGGCGCGCGCAAGCCGGCGCGGGAAGGCCGGGAGGCAAGCGCTATGCTCGGGCGCCGCCTGCTGCAATTGGTGGATGGATTATCGCCGGGGCATCCCGCCGTCGCCGAGGCCGTGCGTTTGACGAAGTCATCGGCGGGTTTGGCGGCGGTCCCGGCGCACCACGCCGCCGCTTTTGGTCTCGCCGGCGCCGCGCTGCGCTGTCCCGAGGACTTGGTCGCGCAGACATATTTGCAGCAGAACGTGATGGGACTGGTGTCGGCGTGCCAGCGCCTGTTGCCGCTGGGGCAAAGCGCGGCGGGATGTATTTTGTGGGACATCAAGCCGGCGTTGATCCGCGCCGCCGCGCCGTCCGAAGATAATGAGGAGATCGCTTGCTTCACGCCCTCGATCGATCTGGCGGGGATGCGCCACCCGTGGCTGACCACCCGCCTGTTCATCAGCTAAGCGGCCCGAATCGCCTTGAGCCCAGCGGCCAAAACCGCCGTGTGGACGGCGTCCTTTCGCTTACGTTTGGCGTGAACGCGCAGGGCCTAACCTGCCTGCGCGAGCAGTCGCACCGTCCGCCGCTGCAAGTCGTCCGCGCCTTCCGCCAGCCGGACGGCGGCGTGCTGACCCACTTGCACAATGTCTCCGGCGGCGTGCTTGGCGGAGATCGTCTCACGCAGGAGTTCACCCTGGACGCCGGCGCGCAAGTTCAATTGACGACGACCAGCGCCACGCGCATCTATCGCGCGCGCGAAGGCGACGCTGAGGCGCTTCAGACGACACGGATCCAGGTCGGCCCCAACGGAATTTTGGAGTACTTGCCCGATACGACGATCCCCTTCGGCGGCGCTCGTTATCGACAGGACACGACAATCGATTTGAGCGATAACGCCGGCCTCTTCTGGTGGGAAACGCTCGCGCCCGGCCGCGCCGCCCAGGGGGAAATCTTCGCTTACGAATCCGTGATCCTGCGCGCTGCGATCCGAGCGAACGGCCGCGAGATCGCCGCCGAGCATCTGCGCCTGGAGCCTGCGCGCGCGCCGCTCGCCTCCAGCGCCCGGCTTGGCCCTTATCGCTATTTCACCACGTTTTACGCCTGCCGCGTCGGCGCGACGGTTTCACAACTGCGTCAATTGGAGACAGATCTCCACGAGATCGCCGCGTCGCGGACGCCCCCCGGCGTCGATGTCTGGGGCGTCAGCACACTCTCTGCCCACGGCGTCTGTATCCGGGGCCTGAGCGTGCGCGGTCTCCATATCGCCGCCGACCTCTACGCCTTCTGGGACTGCGCCCGCCGCGCCCTTTACGGCGCCGGCGCCGTGGCGCCGCGCAAGATCAATTGACAAACGAATTTGACGCACTGATCGAATGGAGAACCGCCCATGCATCTCACCCCGCGTGAGCAGGAAAAACTCATGCTCTTTCTCGCCAGCGAACTCGCACGCAAGCGCCAGGCGCGCGGCCTCAAGCTCAACTATCCGGAAGCCGTCGCGATCCTGAGCGCTGAGATCATGGAGATGGCCCGCGACGGCAAGAGCGTCGCCGAAATCATGTCCCTCGGCAACACCATTCTCAGCCGCGAGGACGTGATGGAGGGGATTCCGGAGATGATCCACGAGGTGCAGGTGGAGGCGACGTTCCCTGACGGAACGAAGCTGGTGACGCTGCATGAGCCGATACATTAGGAGAAGCCCCTCGGATGCCCCCCGACCCCCACAGGGGGTGCAAACCGTATCATCGAAAGCGTGTCTAGATTTACTCTTTGTCACGTCAACATATTTATGGTTTGCACCCCCTGTGGGGGTCGGGGGGCATCCGAGGGGCCTCCCCAGGAGACCCCCAACATGATTCCCGGAGAAATCTGGACCGAGCCCGGCGACATCGCCGCCAATGTCGATCGTCCGACCGTGCAAGTGATTGTCAGCCATACCGGTGACCGGCCGATTCAAATCGGCAGTCATTATCATTTTTTCGAAGTCAATCCGGCGCTGACGTTCGACCGCGACGCCGCGCGCGGGATGCGGCTGAATATCGCGGCCGGGACCGCCGTGCGCTTTGAGCCGGGCGAGGAGAAGGAAATCACCCTCGTCGCGTTCGCCGGAGATCGCATTGTCTTTGGGCACAACGCCCTTGTGTCCGGCCCGCTCGATAAGAACCCAGGAGATCCCGCATGAGTCTGCACATTCCGCGCGCTACTTACGCCGATCTGTACGGCCCGACGACCGGGGACCGGGTGCGGCTTGCCGATACGGAGCTGGTCGTCGAAGTGGAAAAAGACTTTACGGTCTACGGCGATGAGATCACCTTTGGCGGCGGCAAGGTCATTCGGGACGGCATGGGGCAGAGCAGTACGGCGACGCGCGCGCATGGCGGCGTGCTGGATCTGGTCATCACCAATGCGCTGATTATCGATCACTGGGGCATCGTCAAGGGCGATATCGGCGTGCGCGATGGACGCATCGTTAAGGTCGGCAAGGCGGGCAACCCGGATACGATGGCGGGCGTGGATCCGGATCTGGTCGTCGGCGCGAGCACCGAGGTCATCGCGGGCGAGCATTTGATTGTGACGGCGGGCGCCATCGACAGCCACATCCACTTTATCTGCCCGCAGCAGATTTATGAGGCGATGTCGGGCGGGATCACGACCATGATCGGCGGCGGGACGGGACCGGCGACGGGGACCAACGCCACCACCTGCACACCCGGCGCATGGAACATGGCGCGAATGCTGCAATCGGCGGACGCCTGGCCGATCAACTTCGGCTTTTTGGGCAAGGGCAACGCCTCGGCGGCCGCGCCGCTGGAGGAGCAGATCCGGTCCGGCGCCTGCGGTCTGAAACTGCACGAGGACTGGGGGACGACGCCTGCCGCGATTGACATGTGCCTGACCGTCGCGGACGAGTTCGACGTTCAAGTCGCGATCCATACGGACACGATCAACGAGGCGGGATATCTGGAGAACACCGTCGCAGCGATTGCCGGCCGCGCGATCCACACTTACCACACGGAAGGCGCCGGCGGCGGGCATGCGCCGGACATTATCAAGATCGCGAGCTACCCCAATATCCTGCCGTCGTCCACGAACCCGACTCGGCCTTACACGGTGAACACGATTGCCGAGCATTTAGATATGCTGATGGTCTGCCACCATCTCAATCCGCAAGTGCCCGAAGATGTCGCGTTCGCCGAAAGCCGTATCCGGCCGGAGACCATCGCCGCCGAGGATATTCTGCACGACCTGGGCGTCATCAGCATGATCTCTAGCGACTCGCAGGCGATGGGGCGCATCGGCGAGGTTGTGACGCGCTGCTGGCAGACGGCGCACAAGATGAAGACACAGCGTGGCTCGCTGGCGGGGGATCCTTCGCGCAACGACAATACGCGCGTGAAGCGCTACATCGCTAAATACACGATCAATCCGGCAAGGACCCACGGCGTCGCGCAGCATATCGGCTCCATCGAGCCGGGCAAACTTGCGGATTTAGTCCTCTGGAAGCCGGCGTTCTTCGGCGTCAAGCCCGAGATGATCGTCAAGGGCGGATTTATCTCCTGGGCGGCGATGGGCGATCCGAACGCCTCCATTCCCACGCCGCAGCCGGTCATCTATCGGCCGATGTTTGGTTCGTTCGGCGGCGCCGTCGCGCCGACATCGCTCACGTTTGTCTCCCAGGCGGCGCTGAACGAGGGCGTGCCGGAATCCATCGGCCTGCGCAAAACCGCCGTCGCCGTGTCGGGCTGCCGCACGGTCGGCAAGGCCGATATGGTCCACAATGACGCCATGCCGAACATCGAAGTCGATCCCGAGACTTACGAAGTGCGCGCCGACGGCGAATTGCTCACCTGCGAACCGGCGTCCTCCCTGCCGATGGCGCAGCGTTATTTCCTGTTTTAAGAGGTCTGAATGTCAAGCGTCCTTGTTTTGCAGCATGAAGATTGTGAGCCGCTGGGATTTATCGAAGATGCTCTCAATGGATATGATCTAAAGCCTCAGTACATCCGGGCGTACGCGGGCGACGCCGTTCCGGAAACGATGGGCGACGCGGGCGGCCTCGTCGTCCTGGGTGGTCCGCAGGGGGCGTATGAGACCGACAAGCATCCTTATCTGGCCGGAGAGATTCGGCTGATCCAGAACGCCTTGCAAGCGGAGACGCCGGTGCTGGGGATGTGCCTGGGGGCGCAGCTGATGGCGGCGGCGCTGGGAGCGCGCGTCGCGCCGGCGCCGCAAAAGGAGATCGGCTGGTACCCGGTCACACTGACGGAGGCGGCTGGGGAGGATCCGCTCTGGCGGAAGATCGAGCCTGTGTTTATGACGCTGCAATGGCATGGGGACATCTTCGACCTGCCTGATGGCGCGGTGCGCCTGGGGGCATCGGCGCTGACTCCGAACCAGGCGTTCCGTTACGGGCGCGGCGCCTACGGGGTACAGTGGCATATGGAGATGACGGAAGAGGTCATTCGGGAAACGGCGGGGGCGTCGGAAGCGTCCTTTGCGGCGTCGGGTCTCAGTCCTGCGGTGATCCTGGACGGCGTTGAAGCGCATTTGCCGAACTTGAGCCGTATCGCGGGAATTGTCTTTCGCGGCTGGGCCGAACTTGTCGTATAATCTCACTGTCGTACGATCTCATTGTATCGATGCGGCCGCCAGCGCCTCGCCGGCCATGACGGAGAATAGAATGGAGCCGCGGCGTGTCCGACGGAGACCCTGATACCCAGCCTCGATCGAATCTAGAAACCGAGCCGACCCCGGGAACCGAGCCATCGCTGCGGGAGAAGAACCGCCTGCTTGCTCTGTCCGCCGATGTCGGCCGCGCGCTCACCACGCGCCATACGCTGCCGGATATGCTGCGCGGCTGCGCCGAGGCGCTGGTAGCGCATCTCGACGCCGCGTTCGCGCGGATCTGGACGCTGAACGCGCCCGAAAATATGCTGGAGCTGCGCGCGAGCGCCGGCATCTACACGCACCTGGACGGCGACCACGGGCGCATCCCCATCGGCGCCTTCAAGATCGGCCTCATCGCCCAGGAGCGTAAGCCCCACCTCACCAACTCCGTGATCGGCGACCCACGCGTGCTCCATCAAGACTGGGCGATCCGCGAGGGCATGGTTTCGTTCGCTGGATATCCCCTGATTGTCGAGGAGCGCGTTGTCGGCGTCGTCGCGATCTTCGCCCGCGTCGCGCTGCCCGAACAGACGCTCCAGGCGCTGGGCGCGGTCGCGGACCAGATCGCCGTCGGCATCGACCGCAAGCGGACCGAGGAGGCGCTGCGGGCGAGCGAAAGCCGCTATCGCGCGGCCATCGCCCACGCCGCTGTCGGCGTCACCCTCGCCGACATGGAGGATCGCTGCCTGGAGACCAACGCCGCATTCTGCAATATTGTCGGCTATTCCGAGGAAGAACTGATCTGCAAGGATTTCCAATCGTTTACCTACCCAGAGGATCGCGCGGCCAGCATCGCCCAGATGGATCGTCTGCGCGGCGGCGAAATCCCGCACTTCGTGATGGAAAAGCGCTACGTGCGCAAGGACGGCCGCGTGGTCTGGGTGCAGAACAGCGTCGCGCTGGTCCGCGACGCCGACGGCAATCCCGAGAGCACGGTGGCGCTCACCGAGGACATCAGCGAGCGCAAGGAAGCCGCGGCGCGCCAGCGGCGCATGCTGCGCGATGTCCTCGCATCCGTGACCGAGGGCCGGCTGGTCCTGTGTCAGCAGGTGGAAGAACTGCCGCCGCCGCTGGCCGACGCCGCGCCTTTGATCCCGCTGTCGTCGCTGGGAGGGCTGTCTGAGTTGCGGCAAGCGGCGCGGGACGCCGCGCGCAAGGCGGGGCATCCGGAAGACCGTGTCGCCGATCTGACAATCGCCGTCAGCGAAGCCGGCATGAACACCATCGTCCACGCGCACGCGGGCGAAGCCCTCGTCTCCACCGGCGTCGGCGGCGGCGTGCAGGTACGGATTCAGGATCACGGCGCCGGCATCACACTGGAGAATATTCCCAATGCGGCCCTCAAAAAAGGCTTTACTACGGCCGGCACGCTCGGCCAGGGGATGAAGATGATGCTCGAAACCGTGGACCGCGTGTATTTGCTCACAGGCGAATCGGGAACGACGGTCGTGATTGAGCAGGATCGCGCGCCGACACCGTGATCTTCCGCTGGGGCTTTCGCTCGGTTAACGATCAAGCCCGCGTCGGCTTTTCAATTGACGGTCGCTCATCGGCGTGATATAATCGGTCCATATTTCCTGTGTTCCGGATTGCGTGATCTACCGCGCAATCACGCCGAAAGCATTTCATGACGCCGCGACCACTTTCTCAGCCAACTCCCCAATCACCAATAGAGGCGGAGCGTGTTCGCGTGATCCCCGTTCGCTGGGGCTATCCCATCGCCGTCGCGCTGCCGCTGATCGTTTTGAACTGCGGCTGGATCGCAAATTCGGAGATGAAGACGGGCGTGACGGAAGTAACGATCTCATCGCTATTCATTGGCGTCACCTTTATTCTCTTCGTCGTCACGCTTTTGAACTTGGTCGTCCGGAAGTTCGCCGGGGCGCGGGCAGCGATGAATCAGCCGGAGATGATGGTGCTTTATACGATGCTCTCGATGTCGAGCGTCGTGGCGGGCATGGGGAATTACGGCTTTTTTACGCCGTTTTTAGCCAATCTTTTCTACTACGATCGTCCCGCGAACGGCTGGCATAGCTTCTGGTATCTGCTCCCGTCGTTTATTGGGCCGCGCGATCCCAATGTTCTCAAGGGCTTTTATGAGGGACATTCGAGTTTTTTTCAGCCGCAGGTCCTTGCCGCTTGGACGCCGCCGCTGCTCGTCTGGAGCGTGTTCTTTTTGATCTTGCTCTGGACGACGATGTGCATGGGCGCCATCGTCCGCCGCCGATGGACCGAAGACGAACATCTCCCATTTCCGGTCATCGCGCTGCCGCTGGAGATGACGCGCGAGGGGGCGCCGCTCTACCAAAGCAAACTGCTCTGGGTAGGGTTCGCCGTTCCGTTCCTATTGCACTCGCTCAATTCGCTCGCCAGCATTATTCCCACGCTGCCGTCGCTGCCGATCAATACCGTCAAGGACATGGTGACGAGCCTGCAATATCCCTGGACCGGCGTGGGCGCGCTCACCTACGCGCTGCATCCGGTGGGAGTGGGAATGGGCTATCTGGTCTCGACGGATGTCTCGTTCTCGATGTGGTTCTTCTATCTGCTGCGCAAGGCGGCCGATGTCTGGGGGACTTCGCAAAATTGGCGCGACGCTTCGATCGGCCGATACGCCGACGGCAATGGGCAGTTTCCGTACATCAACAGTCAGGGCTGGGGATCGTGGCTGGCGCTCGGCGCCGCGACGCTCTGGGTGGGGCGCGGCTACTTCAAAGCGTACTTTCAGCGCGCGCTGCGCGGAGACCATCACGGCGTCGATCGCGACGAGCCGATGAGCGCCCGTGTCGCTGTTGCCGGGCTGATCGTCGGCTTTCTCATGCTCTGCGCTTTTGTCTGGTCGCAGGGCGGCTCGTGGTGGCTTCCCGTTCTGTTCCTGACGCTTTACATCTTGCTGATGACGGCGCTGACGCGCATTCGCGCCGAGGTCGCCGTGCTGTCGAGCCAGCTTGTCTGGGTAAACCCGCAGAGCATGATCACCACGGTCCTGGGCGCGGGCAACCTCTCCAAAGTTGACCTGGCGCACACGAGTATGCTGTCCTGGTTCAATACGGACTACCGCGCCGCGCCGATGCCCCACGAACTCGAAGGCTTCGTCGGATTGAAGCGATCCGGCGGCGCGCTGCGCCCGCTCGTTCCCGTGATTCTGCTCGCCGCCGCCGTCGCGATGGTCAGCGCCCTGGTCTGGGACATGCAGATGTACTATGTGAACGGCGCCGCGACGGACAATGTCAACGGCTACCGGGTCAGCAAGGGCTCGGAGCCGTGGACGAATCTCCAGGGCTGGCTGCAAAATCCCAAGCCCCCGAACGCGGCGGCGATGGGCGGAATCGTGTTTGGCGCGGCGACAACCTTGCTGCTCTCCGCGCTTCGCACCCGCTTTGTCGGTTTCCCGCTGCACCCGGCGGCGTATGCGTTTAACATGACGTTTGCAAACGATTTCTTCTGGTGCGATATGTTCGTCGCCTGGCTGGTCAAAGTTTGCCTGCTGCGCTACGGCGGCATGAAGATGTATCAGACGCTGCTGCCGCTGTTCTTTGGACTGATCCTGGGCGACTTCGTGACGGGATCCTTCTGGAGTATTGTCGGGACGATCTTTCATTTGAATCTTTTCCGGACGTTCGCTACCTAGCGCCGGAGCGCCAAAAGCGCGCGGCCTGGTCGCGCGAAGAACGCGGCTGGTTGTTATTTGCTGGTCAAGGAGACTCACGTTGCCGTCTGAACTGAAGCGCGAAGGCGCCATTCCCGTCCGCTGGCTTTATCCCATTTCTGTTGCGCTGCCATTGATCGTGCTGAACTGCGGCTGGATCGCAAACTCCGAAATGAAGACGGGTGTGACGGAGGTGACGATCTCATCGCTATTCATGGGCGTCACCTTTATTCTCTTTGTCGTCACACTTCTCAACCTGCTGGTGCGTAAGTTTGCGGGCGCGGGGGCGGCCATGAACCAGCCGGAGATGATGGTGCTTTACACCATGCTCTCAATCTCCAGCGTCGTGGCGGGGATGGGGCACTACGGGTTCTTTCCGCCGTTTCTGGGAAATCTCTTTTACTACGATCGTCCCTCCAACGGCTGGCACAGCTTTTGGCATTTGCTTCCCTGGTTTGTCGGGCCGCGCGATCCGGATATCCTGAAGGGCTTCTACGAAGGACACTCCAATTTCTTCCAGCCGCGAATCCTCGCCGCCTGGACGCCGCCGCTGCTCGTCTGGAGCGTGTTCTTTTTGATCTTGCTCTGGACGACGATGTGCATGGGCGCCATTGTCCGACGCCGCTGGACCGAAGACGAGCATCTGCCGTTCCCTATCATTGCGCTGCCTTTGGAAATGACGCGCGAAGGCGCTCCCTTGTACCATAACAAGCTGCTCTGGGTCGGCTTCGCCATTCCCTTTCTGCTGCACTCGCTGAACTCACTCGCCAGTATTTTCCCGACGCTGCCGTCGCTGCCGATCAATACCGTCAAAGAGTTCGCGACGAACTTGCAATACCCTTTTACCGGCGTGGGATCGATCTCTTATGCGCTGCACCCAGTAGGAATCGGCATGGGGTATCTGGTCTCCACGGATGTCTCGTTCTCGATGTGGTTCTTCTATCTGCTGCGCAAGGCGGCCGATGTCTGGGGAGTGACGGAGAACTGGCGGGACGCCTCCGCCGGCTGGTTCGCCGACTCGAACGGCCAGTTCCCCTACATCAACAGCCAGGGCTGGGGGTCGTGGCTGGCGCTCGGCGCCGCGACTCTGTGGGTGGGGCGCGGCTACTTTAAAGCGTATTTCGGCCGCGCGCTGCGCGGCGACCGGGAAGGCGTGGACCAGGGCGAGCCGATGAGCGCCCGTATGGCGGTGCTCGGATTGATCGTCGGCTTTCTCATGCTCTGCGCTTTTGTCTGGTCGCAGGGCGGCTCGTGGTGGCTTCCCGTTCTGTTCCTGACGCTTTACATCTTGCTGATGACGGCGCTCTCGCGCATTCGCGCCGAAGTGGCGGTGCTGTGCAGTGAGCTCGTCTGGGTGAACCCGCAAAGCATGATCACCACGGTCCTGGGCGCGGGCAACCTCTCCAAAGTTGACCTGGCGCACACGAGTATGCTGTCCTGGTTCAATACGGACTACCGCGCCGCGCCGATGCCCCACGAACTCGAAGGCTTCGTCGGATTGAAGCGATCCGGCGGCGCGCTGCGCCCGCTCGTTCCCGTGATTCTGCTCGCCGCCGCCGTCGCGATGGTCAGCGCCCTGGTCTGGGACATGCAGATGTACTATGTGAACGGCGCCGCGACGGGAAGCGTCAACGCTTTTCATGTCAGCAAAGGCTCCGAGCCCTGGAATAACCTCCAGGGCTGGCTGCAGAACCCCAAGCCACCGGATACAGCGGCAATGGGAGGGATGGCGTTCGGGATTGCCACCACGCTTCTGCTCTCTCTGCTGCGCGCCCGGTTTGTCGGCTTCCCGCTGCACCCGGCGGCGTATGCGTTCAACATGACGTTTGCAAACGATTTCTTCTGGTGCGATATGTTCATCGCCTGGCTGGTGAAGGTTTGCCTGCTGCGCTACGGCGGCATGAAGATGTATCAGACGCTGCTGCCGCTCTTTTTGGGTTTGATCCTTGGAGATTTCGTCACGGGGTCGGTTTGGAGCATCATCGGGACCGTGCTGCATCTGAACCTCTTCCGAACATTCGCGACATAATCGACCGTCGATGCAACTTTCTCGGCGACTCTGTGTCAAACTTCACGAGTGCGCTGATTTGGCGCAATCCACACGGCGTCTGAAAGCTTGAATTCGGAGGAAGATTATCGTGAAGCTATTTGGTTCCGTGACTCGGTCGGCGGCGGGATGTGTCGCCGCCGTCGCCCTGGCGGCGACGCTGACTGCCGGCTGCGCCCCGCACCATGTCTATTACGGCGGCGGATATAACCCTCCGCCGGTCGTCGTCGTCCATCACGGTTATGGATATGGCGCCCCGCCCCCCATCGTCGTCCATCACTACGGCGGTTACGGCGGCGGCGGATACGGATACGGCGGCCAGACCGTCGTCCACGTCCACCACTACGGCGGCGGTTACGGCGGCTACGGCTCGCGCCGGCCGATTGTCGTGCACCATTACCATTGATCGGTCCGCCTGCGAAACTTAACGATATATAAAGTACAATACCTCTGGGCGTTTCTGGTCTGCCATGACGCCACTTCGCCCAGAGGACTCGTTACTTTTGCCGCAACCCACCATCACTCTCCCCATTCCTGAGACTGTTCCCACAGGTTTCATGATCTTCTGTCGATTTACCAGCGCTCCTCCCACGGACGCGGACGTGTCACAAATGGCGCGAATGTGGGCGCTGGAGAACGCCGATCCGCCATTGCGAGAGATGATCGGCGCTTTTATTGACCCAACGTTGATGGTGATCCATGTCGCGGAGACGAGCCAGGTCCCGATAGAGATTCTGCGCGCCTGCGCCCCGTCGCTTGCGGAAGACCAGCGCGGCGAGATCGACTCCGCAACTCATTTCATTACGGTGCGTGCGAGCGACCATCTGCCGGGGCCGCGTTTGGGGCTGTGGGCAGCAGTCGCGGCGACGATGGCGTGCGCGGAGCGCTACGGAGCGCGAGTCGTGCTGGACGCCGACACCTGCGCCGCCTTTCCGCTCAAAAATCCATTCCGCGAGCTTCACATGCAGATGACGCCGCGTGTGGCGAGCTTTGTCGTTTGTCCCTACTCAATGAGTGACAGCGGCGCTGCGACCATGACGACACGAGGCATGGCGCGTTTCGGTCTGCCGGATTTGCTGCTCGGCGACATTCCTCCGATCGACATGCAGGCGCTCGCGATGACTGTGGTTGGCCTCTGTCAGGTCCTAGTCACTATGGTTGGCGATGTACATCGCGGCGATGACAGCCCGGCGCCTTTCATCCCCTCCATCCTTGAAACCGTTGTGACGGCGTCTTATTTGAAGATGTCTCGTTCCCGCGAAATGGATACGCCGCCGGCCAACAAGAACGCCGAGGCTCGAGTGCGACTGGAGCACCGGCCGCGCCCTGGATACCCATTGGAACGATACTTCACGCTGCTGCCGCCGGAAGGCTACTCCGGTGAATATGGCGCATGGCTGCATTCCCTCGTCAGCACATTCTTTCAGATCGAAGACACGATGCACGAGGTCTTCCACGGCGACGGCATGGAGCAGGCGCACCGGCGGGCCATCGCGGAACTGCCCGCCGTAAAGCAGCGCTATCTGAGCGGCGCCCTCGGTCCGTGGCGGTTCGGCGTAAAATACGGCTTTCCCGTTGGTGATCCCCGTGACGACAATCATGAATACATGTGGGTTTTTGTCCGCGAGTGGGTGGGGGGCCGCATCGCCGGGGAACTCGTGAATACCCCTCAGATGCGCACCGATCTCCGAGCAGGGCAGCGGATCGACCTGACCGAGACCGACGTCTTCGACTGGATTATCGTCGGGCCGAACGGGCCACAGGAAGGCGGATACACGGATCGTGACTTTACCTCATCCTCTGCTACGCTTGACGCGAGTTCCGCAGTAACAAAGTCTGAGTCTTCGGATGAGTGTCCCTCTTATGTCCTGCGACGTTCCGATCCGGAATTTCGTGCGCGAGTAGAGGCGACTGGCCGTGCGGAAGTGCGGAATGAATACGAACAATTTCTGCTGAAAACCGCTGGATTACCTTATCGGTGTTTCGTCAAAACGGCGCCCTGGCTTGTCGGCGGCGCAGTGATTTGGAAGTGGTCAGCTATCGCGGGAATGGCGGCGCTGATTATTGGAGTATGGCAAGGCTGGCGGGCGGTACAGATACTGCGTGGGCATAATCGGCTAAAACATAGTTACCAGGAAGTTTCGGAATTTGGCGAATATAACATCGCCATGCCATTTGTATTCGAATCGAGTATTAATCCTGACACTGGAGTAATCAATTTTCCTAGCGTGTTCATGCTTTTTCAAAACGATGATTCCGATCCGACGATCATTCATGACCAAATTGCGGAATGTCTTTCGAAGCCTATGCAAAACTTGAGTTCCGATGCGTTAGAAATTTCGACATTATCTCGGAGAATAAGGCAGAAACGCGCCATGATAGGCCGTCGCACACGCATCCCAGACGCATGGGTAGGCGGAAAGACGGTATATGTGGTCGACATGACCACAACCACTGCTTTCGTTGAGAGTGAAGCCTTCCCACATTTGTACGTTCCGTGCCTTTCGACACCAGGAGATAAGGGCGCCGTGGCGACGATATCCAAGAATGTGGTCGTCAAAGCGCTGGAGACATGAACTGCGGGACGGCGCTTCATCCCGCAGTTCCCTTGAGGATCAGGAAATCTGCCGGGTGATCGTCGGGTCGGTGATCTTGGCGTCGTCGGCGAGCAGGAAGGCTTTGCTCAGGATGATCGAGAGCATTTGATCGCCTTCGAAGGGCAGGAAGAGACCCTGCGTGGCTTCGGGGGCGCCGGCGCCGCGACCGGGGACGATGCAGAGGTACTGGTCGTTGGGCTCCATGAGGATGTTGCCGCTGCCGAGGTGGATCTTGTACGCGCGCAACGCGCCCTGGACGGTCAGGAATTTGCCGTCCAGCGTGCATTTGCCGGCGATCTTGAGACGCGGCAGGAGGCGGGCGAGGATTTCCTTGCGCGTGGCGGCTGTCGCGCCCAGGTCGCCGAAGGCGTAGTCCTGCCAGTAGTTGCGGAAGCGGCCTCCGGGGCCGCCGTCGGCCCAGGCGGGATCGTTGCCGAGGCTGGACACGCCGACGAACAGATCGACATCGCGCATCACTTCGGACAGCACATGGGTCGGGATCTGATCGAGGGGCAGCGCTTCCAGCGGGGCGGCGGCCCGCCAGCCCATTCCGTAGCCTCCGCCTCCGGCGTGCGCCAGATTGTCCGGCGCGGCGAGGTGGTAGAAACGCACTTGATCGGTGACGAGCCGCAGGTAGGTTCCCGTCTCGTTGGTGTCCACGCCGTAATCATCGCCGATGCCCTCCACCCAGAACTCGGCGCGCAGGTTGTGCTTGGGAATCTGCTTTGTCGCCGGCGGATAGCAGTCGTCCACCATCAGCCGGAGCGAGTTCTTCCAGCCGCGCAGCACGCACAGGGTGTTGAATTGATGCTGCTTGAGGACATGCGCGGCGAACCGATTGGAGTAGGTATTGGTCGCGCGCTCGGCGTCGGTGAGCAGATAGATCTCGCGATGGGCCTGCTTGAACGGCTGGACGATTCCGCGTTCGCTGAGAAGCTCGCGCCAGCGCAGCGCGTCCTGCGTTGGGCTCTCGATCGGGCTCCAGAGGCGAACGACCGTTTCGGCGGGAAGTTCCGGCAGCGGCTTCAAATCGATATCCGTGAGCGTGTCGCCGTCGATGGATGCGGGAACGCCGTCGAACGTCCAGATCAGTCGCCGGACCACGCCGCCGAGGACGGGGTGGGTGAGGCAACGCTCGCGCCATGCGGCGAGTGTCCAGGAGCGCTCATCGGTCAAAGCGCGGTCGAGGCGCGCCGCCTGCGCGCCGATCGCCTGACGGACTTCCTCCTCCGCGAGCTTCAGCGCCTTCACTTCGGCGGCGAACTCACGCTTGGCGCCGGCCGGAACGGCCTTGCGTGGTTTGCCGTCCGCGCCGAACCACGCAAGCGTCGTGCGTCCCGTCGCGGCGTCCAGCGTGAGCGTCGCCGCGCCTTCCTCGCCGAATGCGTCATGGCGCACGCCCGATGCATCCAGCCCGCCGGTCGGAACGGAGATATCCTCCAGCTCATCGACGGTAAGGCCGGCCTTGGCGGCGGCGCTTTCGATGGAGCTAGCGATCAGCTTCAGAGCGTTCCGATCGCGCAGCCGTGTGCGCAGTCGTGTCAGCGCTGGCACGCCCAAACCCTCCGGCATCTGCCCCAATGCCCAGATCGCCGCATTCCCGGCGCGCGGCGCCCACGGCCCGCTGCCCGGAATACTGCGAAATCCCGCCTCCGCGAGATGCCCCAGCCCGCGCGCCGCTTCCCGGGAATCGCTCTCGGCCAGCATCCAGGCGCATCCTTTGAGCAGTGTGATATTCTTTTCGTCGCTTCGGAAAAACAATCCCTCTCCGAGCGTCGGCTGCGCCTGAAGAAGAAAGCCGTTCGGCCCCTCGGATTCCGCTTGGATGTCTGTGGGCGATTGAGGGACGAGCCGCGCGGGCGGCGTCGGTCCCGCCAGGTTCAGCCAGGCGATGATTTCCATACGCGCATCTTCGGCGCCCAGCGGCTTTAACGCCTTTTCCAGCTCCGCGAGCCATTTGGCTGTAGGTTTGGACCCGGTCGCGGTAAGGGCGTGCGAAAACAGCGCGGACCATGCCTGCGACTTGTCGTCCTCCAATAGCGCCAGCGTCCGGGCGGCGTCCGCCCACGCTTCTCCGGGGTCGGGCAGCGTCGCGCCGCTGATCCCCAAGATCTTCCCAACCTGGGATTTGATCTTTGCCGCCTCCATGTTGTTGTTCACAAGCGACTGATGCAGATCGGTGAGCGTTTCTTTCAGCGCATCGTTCAAGGGCTCGCTCTTCATAAAACGCTCGACGCTGCGCAGAATCGGGGCGAGATTTCCCGTTTGGACCGCTTGAAGTCCCGTTCCCGCAGCGCGGAGCAGCTGCACAAGGTCCTCCGCCGTGTACGGTAAACTGCGCGATAGCATCTGAGTCAGAAACCGGGAGAGCCGTACGGTGTCGTGAAATTCCTTGGTGTAATCACGGCCACGGAGCATCAGAATATGAACGCAGGGGATTTGCGCCTTCGGGGCGAGACTGAGGATCTCTCGTCCGGCGTCGCTGTCGTTTGGCTTTACGTCCCAAAAGTTGACGGGCGATGTTTGTCTGAGGTGTGCGTCAATCAGCCGTTCGGCGCGAAGGACATCATCGTGGGGCATGGTGGTCATTGTGCAATACTCCTTAAACCTGGGCAATTCTCAGTTACGGGTTCAGTTTACCAGACGACCACTCAAGTAACAATCCATGACGCCGTTTCGGCCTTGCCGCGTTTTTGAAATTCTCATGTGGCGAGACTTGGGACGCCGTCGGCTTGGAACAATCCATGACGCTTTGCTGTTGGAATCATAACCATAGCGCGTTTTTGCGCGGAAAGAACTTGTATACGATGACCGTTTCCGGCGCGCATCCGTCCACGCTGCTGCTCGGCGCTCTTACGGCGATGACCGCGCTTTCGATCGATATGAGCCTGCCGGCGCTGCCCCAATTGCGCCACCTCTTTCATGCCGGCGCCGCCCAAGCGCAGCTGACGCTGACGCTTTTTCTGGTGGGATATGCCATTAGCCAAATCTTCTGTGGTCCGCTGTCCGACGCGCGCGGGCGCAAGCCCGTGCTGCTCTGGGGGATCCTGCTGTTTACGCTTGGCGGGATCGGCTGCGCGCTCAGCCCGTCGCTTCCCATATTGATCGCCTTTCGGTTTTTGCAGGGATTGGGAGCGGGCGTCGGCCCGGTGCTGTCGCGTGCGCTCGTCCGTGATACGTACGACCGCACGGAGGCGACGGTCGTGTTTTCACATATCACGCAGGTCATGATCGTCGCTCCGATCATCGCGCCCACCATTGGCGGCGCGCTGCTGACTCATGTCGGCTGGCCGGCGATCTTTGTGCTGCTGGCGATCGCCGGTGCGGCGCTCTGGTTTGCAGTCAAACGCGGCATTCAGGAGCCGGATCATGCGGGGCTGACCGTGCTGACGCCCGCGGAGCTGCTCGCGCGCTACAAACTCTTCCTCGGAAACCCTACATGCGTTGCGAACATGCTGATTTTTTGTTTCGCCTACGCCGGCCTCTTCGCCTATGTCGCGGGATCGCCGTTTGTGCTGATGGAAGTCTTTGGAATCCCCAAGGCGCAGTTCGGCGTGTACTTCGCCATCACCGCCGTCGCCTTGCTGTGCGGCGCGACGCTCAACAAGACGCTGGTGCGCCGGCAATATTCGCACGCGGCGCTGCTGCGCCTGGGCGTCGCCACTGTCACGGCGAGCGGGGCGCTGCTCTTTGCCGCCTCGTGGCTGCACTGGGGCGGCGTCGCCTGGGTGATCGTCCCGATGATGGGTTACTTGTTCGGCATCGGCGTGACATCCCCGCACGCCATGGCGGCGGCGATGGAGCCATACCCGCAAATGGCGGGCGTCACCTCCTCCCTGATCGGCTCACTCCAAACCGCCGGCGGCGGCCTCGCCGGAGCTCTCGTCGCCGCGTTCTACACGCATACCACCCAGTCCCTCGGCGTGGTTGTCCTGACGGCCGTAGCCGGTATGCTGCTGTCCTTCGCTTGGACCGTGACACACGCGCGGAAGAGCATCGAGGCGGTGGCGTAGAGGGGAGGCCCTCACCCCCCGGCCCCCTCTCCCAATTCTGGGAGAGGGGGAGTCAGAGTTTTAGTGATAAGATCTTTTGGATCAAAGATCCAAATCTTCATCTCTTACTCCTAACCCTCTCCCCGAATGAAGAGAGTTGGCGCAGGGCCGGGTGAGGGCCTTTCTCCTCTTTATCAATACCTCCACCCCAATCGACAAAGTTACCATGGAAGACATTGTACACATCGATGGATCGCACGGCGAGGGCGGCGGGCAGATCTTGCGCACGAGCCTTTCGCTCGCGGCGATCACGGGGCGAGCGGTCGAGTTTGAGAACATCCGGGCGGGCCGCGCGAAGCCGGGTCTGAAGGCGCAGCATCTCGCCGCCGTGCGCGCGGCGGCGGAGATCTGCGGCGCGGGGCTGTCCGGGGCGGAAGTCGGATCACAGCGGCTTGGGTTTTACCCGGCGACGCCGCCGCGCCCGGGTAAGTATCGCTTCGAGATCGGGACAGCGGGGGCGTCCACGCTGGTCATGCAGACGGTCCTGATCCCGCTGGCGCTTGCTCAGTCGTCGTCCGAAGTCGTGGTGACGGGCGGGACGCACGCGCTGCACGCGCCGGCGTATGAGTATCTGGCGCATGTGTATGGAGATTTGATCGCCGATCATGGTCTGACGGCGATATTCGATTCGACGGCCGCCGGCTTCTTTCCACGTGGCGGCGGTCAGATCCGCGCGGAAATCGCGCCGTCTTATTTGGAGCGTCCGGTCGATCTCCTCCAGCGCGGCGCGCTGGTTTCCGTCACGGCGTACATCGTGACGTCGAACCTTCCCGCGACGGTCGCGGCGCGGGGCGAGACGGCGGTGATCGAAGGTCTGCGCGGCGTGGTGCGGCCGAAGATCGTCACGCGCGATGCGCCGTCCCTGGGGCCGGGCGCCTGCCTTGTATTAGTCGCCCGCGCCGAAAACGCCGTCGCGGGATTCTCCGCCATCGGCGAACGCGGGACGCCGATGGAGACCGTCGTGGCGAACGCCTGCGCGGACCTGCGCGCCTGGCTGACGTCCGGCGCCGCCTGCGAGGAGCACCTCGCCGACCAGCTCGTCCTGCCCATGGCCCTCGTCCCCGAAACAAGCCGCTGGAGCGTCTCCGTGGTGACGGACCATCTGCGAACGGTGCTGCATATCGTCCGGCAGTTTCTGGATGTGGAGACGTCGCTGGAGGAAAAGACGGACGGTTCGGGAGTGGTGACGATGCGTGGGCAAGCCTATCGCTAGACTTCGATCGCCCGGCAAAGCCACCCCCGGGCGTGGCTTTGCCCCCGGGATGGTTTTGCGTCACCTTAAAATCCCAGGGTAGCGTTGACGCCGCACGGCGTACGCAGTCCCAAGCACGATAATCGCGGCCATGCCGGACCAGAAGGCCCAGTCGGGGAGGCCGAAGTTCCAGTCTTGGTGGTACACGGCGTCGCCGAAGACGTCGAGCGCTTCGGACAGGAGGCGGACGCCGGCCCAGCCGACCAGGGCGTAAGCGGCGTGGTCGAGGGCGGGGTAGCGCTCCAGGAGTTTCAAGAAGAGACCGGAGACGAAGCGCAGGGCGATGATGCCGATTCCGACGCCGATGTAGATGACCAGAAGTTTGTCTGTCATGGCGACGGCGACTAAAATCGAATCGATCGCGAAGGCGGCGTCGGTGAGCGCGAGGGCGAGGACGACGCTGCGGAACGCGGCTTTGCCGAGCGCGGCGGAGGCGGGCGCTGCCTCAGTGGTCTGTGGTTTTTGAGGGTTCTTCGACTTGACGAAGTGGCCGACGCAAAGAAAGAGCAGATAAACGGCGCCCGCCGCGCGCAGATACCAGAGATGGATGATGGTCGAGGCGACCAAAAGTCCCACCATGCGCATGAGAAAAGACAGGGCGACGCCGACTGTCAGCGCCCGCGACTGCATCCTCTTATCTGGAAGGCGCCTGGCGATAATCGCCAGCACCAGCGCGTTGTCCGCCGACAGCAGCGCCTCCAGCAGCACCAGCATCCCGATCGTCGCCAAATCTTGAAGAACCAATTTCTTCGCCTTTCATCCGAGCAATTCTGTCCCTTCCCGCTGCGGGAGGGATGGCCCGAAGGGCCGGGGTAGGTAGAAATGAGGTCACAAAAAAAGACCTTCGGTCCTGAGTTCACGAAAGACGTGAACGCGGGACCGAAGGTCTCGCTGTTTCATCGGCGGGCCGGGAGCAAAAGCTCCGTCTTGACGACCCGACGATCCACAATGGTTTGGGATGGCTACTCCCCTTCGCGCCTGTTATACCCTGCGGCCCGCGCGTTCAAACCTGTGGCTTTTGCGACATATTCCGCGCCTTTTCGCATTCTGGACAGAGCTCGATGAAAACGGGTATCATAAGAGCGAAAATATCTGATGACGCGTCTGCTAGGGGAGCCGCCATCGCGCAAGTTTGCGCGGGCTGCTGAGAGGGCTTGAAGGCCGACCCTATCAACCTGATCCGGTTCGTACCGGCGTAGGGAAGTGGACCGCCTCGGCCGGCGTGTCCGGCCCTGCGGAAATTACGCCACCTTCCCCCATGCGGAAGGTGGCTTTTGTTTTGCCACACTGTTTCGACGCGTCCTGCCAAAGGACACCACCCATGAATAGCCGAAATTTCCGCTCCTGGAATCGCCAGGGGTTTACTTTGATTGAGCTCCTCGTCGTCATAGCCATCATAGCGATTCTCGCGGCCATTCTCTTCCCCGTCTTCGCACAGGCGCGGGAAAAGGCGCGCGAAGTCACGTGCACCTCGAATATGCGCCAGATCGGCCTCGCCGTGCGTATGTACGTGCAGGACAACGATGAGACATATCCCATCTTCCAGGCTTATAACTCGGGCGTCGGCGCGCCGTCCCATCTGGGCGTTGAGGTCGAGCTGGAGCCTTACACGAAAAGCACGAACGTCTTTCTTTGTCCCGATGACTCCGGAGACCCGTTCACCGGCGGCAAGAACTACGTGACCGTCTATGGCTCATCCTATCGGTTCGACCGCGCGTGTTTCTCGGCGATCCCCGGAGTATCGCTGCAAAACGACGCCCCCATCGATCTCACCACTCCCGGCCATCGTGAGGGCGTCGTGACCGACGCCATGTTCGAATCGACCGCCGAAACGCGCATTATGCGCGATGAGATGATGCCCTGGTTCGCGCCGCAAGTCGACACGACCGACAAGTACGGCTACGCCGATCCGGCGCAGCTGTATTATAAGCAGTGGCATCCGCGCGGCGGCGGCTTGATCTTTGCCGACGGGCATGCGAAGTTTACGACCTCGGAGACGACGTTCCTGAACTATAACGAAACGCCCGACGGCGCGAAGTTCCCGGCCTGCTGGACCGCCTGTGACTAACGAACGCGCCACTATCCTCGCCAACGGCCCCTTTGTGGACGACGGCCGCCTTCGCGCGCGCATCGCGGAAGGCGGCGGACCGCTGATCGGCGTGGACGGCGGCGCGTGGCGCTTGTACGAATTGGGATTCACGCCGCGCTGGGTAACCGGTGATTATGATTCGGTGACGCCCGCGCAGCGGGAAACGCTGGAGGCGGCCGGCGCGCGGTTCGTGGAGACGCCGGATCAGTACCGGGTGGACCTGGACAAGGCGCTCGCCTTTGCGATCGACGAAGCCGGCGCGCGGGATATCGCGGTCTTCGGCGCTGGCGGAGGCCGTCTGGACCATACCGTGGCGGCGCTGGCGGCGGCGGTCGCGCATGGGCAGAGGGCGTCGATCCAGCTGATCGACGCCCACGGCGCCGCACGGCCGGTTTATGGGGAATTGACGCTGACGGGGAGTGATTTGATAGGGCGCGTGGTCTCTTTGATCGCGCTGGGAACCGTCGAAGATGTCTGGTTCGACGGCGTCCGCTGGCCGTTGACGGGACAATCGGTCGGCCCCTATGGGAGGGATGCGACATCGAATGAGATTGTGTCGGACACGATTTGTGTCCGCGCGGGGGCGGGGGATTTGTTGATTTATCTGCATCACGGCGCGCCGGAGCGCTCGGCATGACCAATCCCGTGCGCTTCGCGCCGCTCGATTACGCGCTGATCGCGATCTACTTTGCCTTTCTCGTGGTGATTGGGGTCTTTACGGCGCGCCGTAAGGTGACGGGGGAGAGCAGCGAGGATTTCATGCTCGCCGGGCGCAGCCTGACCCTGCCGGCCTTCGTCGCCTCGCTTGTCGCGACCTGGTACGGCGGCATTTTGGGGGTGGGGCAGTTCGCCTACGAATCCGGCGTCGCCACCTGGACGGTCTTTGGACTGCCTTACTATCTCTTTGCCGTCATTTACGCCTTTTTTCTCGCCGGCAAAGTGCGCGGCGTGGCGCGCCTGACCATTCCCGACACGCTGCAATCGGCGCACAGCCGCCCGGTCGCGCTGCTCGGATCGCTGTTTCTCTTTTGCCTCGTGACGCCCGCTCCCTACACATTGATGCTCGGGACGATGCTGCATGATATGTTCGGCTGGCCGCTGCTGCTCGCGCTCATACTCGGGACGATCCTTTCCGTCGCCTTCGTCGTGACGGGCGGCTTCAACACCGACGTCCGCACCAATATCTTCCAGTTTCTGCTGATGTTCACGTCGTTCGCCATGATCCTCGGCTTTGCGGTCGTGAAGCATGGCGGCGTCGGCGCGATGTTCGCCCAGCTTCCTCCCACCCTGCGCCAGCCGAGCGGCGGTCTTGCTTGGCCCCTGATCGTCGTCTGGTACTTCATCGCGATGTGGACATTGGTCGATCCCGGTTTCCATCAGCGCTGCTCGGCGGCGTCCAGCCCGCGCACGGCGCGCAACGGGATCTTGATCTCGGTGCTCTGCTGGGCGCTGTTCGACTTCATGACCATCACCACCGGCCTATACGCGCGGGTGCTGCTGCCCCATCTGAGCAACACCGTGGAAGCGTACCCCGCGCTGTCCCAACTGATCCTTCCGGCCGGAGCCAAGGGCTACTTCTGGGTGGGGATGCTGGCGACCGTCATGAGCACGGTGATCTCCTACACGCTGATCGCGGCGATCACCGTCGGCCGGGATATCGTCTGGCGCTTCGCGCCCCAGCGGACCGGGGAGAGCGATGTGTTCTGGACCCGTATCGGCGTCGTGGTCTCCTCGGCGCTCGCCATTCTTGCCGCGTACAAGCTTCCGACTGTGGTCGGCCTCTGGTACACCATCGGCACGGCGTTTATCCCTGGACTGCTCCTGCCGCTGCTCACGGCCTACAGCCCCCGCGTGCGCGTGGCGCCGCCGTACACATTCGTCGCGATGCTGCTCGGCGTGGCGCTCCCGATCGTCTGGATGGTCCTCGGGTACAAGGCGGGCGGCATGGATGAAGACCACTATCCCTGGCGTATCGAGCCGATCTACCTGGGCCTGGGCGCATCCACGCTCGTCTGGGCGGCGGGGCGCATCGCGGGCGGCCGCGTGAAGTCCGCCGCTCCGGCTGCGGTATAATGGTCTGACTATCCCAGTCAGGAGCCTCGTCATGCCGTATCTCGCCGGAATCGTTCTGTATCCCATCAAAGCCCTCGATCCGATCCGCGTTTCCCAGGCGCGAATTGTCGGCAGCGGCGCGCTGGAGCATGACCGCGAGCTGGCGATTGTCGACGCCGAGGGGCGGCTGGTGAACGGCAAGCGCAACCTACTCATCCATAACCTCTGCACGGGCGTCAATTGGGATGAAGGCGTGGTCTATCTGGACACCCGCCAGGGCGACCGGGCCGCGCAGTTCCATCTGGACCGCGAGCGCGACGCGCTGGAGGCGTGGCTCAGCGATTACTTCTCCCAGCCCGTGACGCTTCGCCGCAACGCCGAAGGCGGCTTTCCCGACGATCCCAAGAACCCCGGCCCCACGATTATCGGACGCTCCAGCATCGAGCAAGTCGCCTCCTGGTACGACGGCGTTACATACGATGAGACGAAGAAGCGCTTTCGGGCCAACCTGGAAATCGGCGACGCCGAGCCGTTCTGGGAGGACCGCTTGTTCGGCCCTGTCGACGAAAACATGACGTTCTCCATCGGCGATGTCCAGTTCGAGGGGACTAACCCTTGCCAGCGGTGCATCGTGCCCACACGCGACACCAAGACGGGCGCATCGACGGATCAATTCGCCGAGATTTTCCGCGCGCGCCGGGAGGAGTCGCTGCCGGAATGGGCGACCCGCGAACGTTTTAACCATTTTTACCGATTGTCCGTGAATACCCGTTTGGCTCCCACGGAGTTGGGTAAGATGCTCCGGGTAGGAGACGAAGTCCGATTGTCCGTGGGAACTCCCGAAGAATAAAGGGGATTGTAGCCTCGGACGCCGGTCAAAATATGAGATCTGGCGACGAAGGAGAATTCACATGGATTTAGGATTGAAGGGCAAAATCGCTCTGGTGACGGGATCCACGGCGGGCATCGGTCTGGCGACGGCGCAAGGATTGGCGAACGAGGGCGCGTCGGTCGTCGTGAACGGCCGGACTCAGGAGCGCGTGGATCAGGCGGTCGCGAAGATCAAAGAAGTGTCGCCGGGCGCGGACGTCACGGGGATCGCCGCCGATCTGAGTACGGCCGAAGGCGTCTCCGCTCTCGTCGAGAAACTGCCGCGTGTGGACGTGCTTGTCAATAACATGGGTATCTTCGAGCCGAAGGCGTTTGAAGAGATCACCGATGACGACTGGCTGAATATTTTCCAGGCGAACGTGATGAGCGGCGTCCGCCTGACCCGCCACTATCTGCCCGGTCTGCGCGAGCGCAACTGGGGCCGCGTGCTGTTCGTCTCCAGTGAATCGGCGGTGCAGATCCCGGCGGAGATGATCCACTACGGCGTCACCAAAACCGCCCAGGTCGCCGTCGCGCGCGGCATCGCCGAAACACTCGTCGGCACAGGCGTCACCGTCAACAGCGTCCTCGTCGGCCCAACGAACTCCGAAGGCGTCGGCACGTTCGTTTCCCAGATGGCGAAAAAAGAGGGCGTGGACGAGGCGACAATGGAGAAGCAATTCTTCGAGACAGCCCGTCCCTCCTCGCTGATCAAGCGCTTCGAGACAACCGAGGAAGTCGCGAACATGATCGTCTACCTCAGCAGCGAACAAGCCTCCGCCACCACCGGCTCCGCAATCCGCGTCGACGGCGGCGTCACCCGCGCGATTCTTTAAGCGCATTCAATTGGCCCTCGGCGCGCCGCGCCGAGGGTCGGTTCTCGCGATTCAGGCGCTCTCTCTGCTACAATTGGGCATGAAGCGACTGACTTTTGCCGGGAGAGCGTGTATGCTGCTGATAGCGGTTTGCCTCTCTTTCCCTGTTGCGTTCCGCGCCGTCGCACAGACGTCACATGGCGCACATCGTAATCTCGATCGCGCATTCCGTAATTCTGACTGGGATATAGCACGTCTGAAAAGGCTTCTCGCTCAGGGCGCGAATGTCGACGCCAAGGATGACGCTGGGCAGACGCGTCTGGACAGCGCAGTACGATTAGGACGAACTCGCGAAGTGCAATTCCTGCTCGACGCGGGAGCCGACGCCAATCATGCAAGTTACGAAGGAGCGCCGCTTGCGGCCGCTGTGGATAATCTATCCCAGCTTGCAAATCTTCCCTGTCAGCCCCATAGCACCCTCATCGCATTGTTTATCCAGCCGCCCCTCGCCGATCCGAAAGAGCGGGCAAAGATCTCGCAAGAGTTTTTGCAAAAGCGTGCGCGGCAACTTGCAGTGGCCGCGCAGCCCAAAATAGGCGACTATCTTCGGATCATACGCCTCCTGCTGTCACATCACGCCAACCCTAATGTCGCCGCTCTCGGGAGCGGACGCGTTTTAGGAGCTGCTGTGTCCTCAGGCAGTTTGGATTGCGTCCAAGTGCTGATTCACTATGGCTCCCGCGTAAATGCTGGGGATGATAGGCAAATCACGCCGCTGATGTGCTGCGGAGGCAAATATGCGACAGAGATCGCTGCTTTACTAATAACACGCGGCGCAGTGGTCAACACCCACGACCGGGATGGAGAGACACCGTTCTCTTGCGCTGTAAAGACGCGAGACGCAGCCCTCGTGCGCCTGCTTTTGCGCCATGGCGCAAACCCAAGTACACATACTCTGGATGGGACTACTCCACTTTCCTATGCCATTGAGACAAAGAACAATGAAGCCGCAGTCTTGATCCGCGCCGCACTCAAGTCGCCACGCCCCCATTAGCGGAGCGTCGCCCCAAAATCGGTGGGCTTCGCGCCATAGGTTGGATGGTTTCAAGCAGGACGGCGGCGTCACCTGTGCGATTCTGTAAATTCGGAAACGCTGGTCATTAGTGAGACATGAGGGCAATTGCGCAGAGTATTGCTTCATGGATTGCGGCGGTGAAGATCGCCAGTAGTGCGATCTGACTCATTTTAGACTTGCGCGCCTGCCAGCCACACCAGATGGCTATCAAGCAGGTGATGTGGAGCAGAGGGTAGGGCGCAGGCGATTTCTGAGTGTGAAAGAGGTGAATTGCGGCGGCTCCCACGGACAGTATCAGTGCGATCCCCGCCGCTGCATTTCCGGACGCTGGCGGGGCAGAATGCCCGGCGATAGTGGACGGAGAAGGCGGTGGAGGCCATGCGCCTCGTCGATGAGAAATATCCTCCATCACTCTGGCGTGAGTTAGACCGGCGTCACGAAAACGAAAATCTTTTCGCTTCTCCGCGTGTTGAAGAATTCCTGCAAGGAGATGTTCCGGTCCGATCCATTCGTGGTTGAGTCGTCGCGCAGCATCATAGGCCCTATCAATCGACGCCTTGGATTCCCGGGTGAGACGCATTGTTTTCGTCGGTGGTTCCGCGACTGACGGCATTTGGGAGACGTGCGCAAGGATCTTTTCCGGCGGCGCGCCGCAGCGCTCCGAAATTTTAAAGGCAATACTTTGTGAGCCGCCAATCAGAGCAGTCATGAGGTGATCTGGCGTTATAAGGTGTTGCCCGCCGCCGCATGCCGTCTGCTGCGCGTCATAAATGGCGCGCTTCGCGGCTTCCGTAAATCTACTCCACATGCTTCCCATCCTTTAACCGTTCCGGTCCGAGAAACGGCAGCCGCAGCGTCGGCAATGCTCGAAACCCGACGGGCAGGACGAGGTACGCGGCGCCGTCGGCGTCCACCAGCACGTCGCCATCGTAGGTGGATCGGCGGGTCCGGGGATCGCCGATGATGGTGACGCCTCGGTCGCTTGTCCAGGCGACGCCTTCTTCATGGAGAGTGCGATGGAAGGCGCGGCTGAGGTCGTCTTCCGGGACGATGGCGGCGAGCTCCAGATCGTGCGGCGACGGCTGATAAGTCTGCTGCTCCTCGGGGGCCATCAGTCGGGTGGCGATGTGGTAATCGAGGTTGTGGTAGATCGTGATCATTCGTTGTCTTCTTTGGCGGCCGCTTTGCCGGCGGGGATGGCGTAGGCGCTGGGCAAATGGGTATGATTGATACTATGTTGTACCTCGGATGCCCCATTTGGAACTCGAAAAGCTGGCTGGGAAATTTCGTGCCGGCGTCGGCGGCGCGCGAGCCGCTGGCCGCGTACAGTCAGCGTCTGCCGATGGTGGAAGGCAATACGACCTTCTACGGCATGCCGACGCGCGAGATCGTCGCCCGCTGGCGCGATGAGACGCCGCCGGGATTTCGCTTTTGCCTAAAGTTTCCCCGCGTGATCAGCCACGACAAAGCGCTGATGAACTGCGAAGCGGACACGGAGCAGTGGATCGACCGGCTGCGCCTGCTGGAAGACCGCGCCGGTCCAAGCTTTTTGCAGCTTTCGCGTGAGTTCGGCCCCGACCGACTGCCCGTCCTGCGCCGGTTTCTGGAGGCGCTGCCGGCGGACATACGCTTCGCGGTCGAGCCGCGCCACCCCGCCTGGTTCGCCTCGCGCAACGAAGCCATGCTCAACGATATGCTAGCCGGGATGGACATCGCCCGCGTCCTCTACGATGTCCGCCCGCTCAACATGGCCGATCCCGCCGATCCGGAAGTCCGCCAGGCCCAGCAGAAGAAGCCGCAAGTCCCCGTGCGCATGGACCGAGTCGGCTCCTACGTGCAGGTGCGTTTCATCTCCTATCCGGATGTCCCGACCAACGATCAATGGCTTGCCGAATGGGTCCCCCGCGTCGCCGAATGGCTTGCCGACGGCGCCGATGTCTTCTTCTGCATGCACAGCATCTACGACGTCGAAATGCCCGTTCTCTGCCGCCGCTTCCACGATCAGCTCATCGCCGCCGGCGTCCCGCTGGAGCCGATGCCCGAGTGGGAGGAAGAGGTGGATATAACACAATTGAGCTTGTTCTGACGGGGTGTCCCTATTCCCCCGCGCTAAAGCGCGGGGGAATAGGGATGAACGCGGGCGAATAGGGCCCACGCCTTTCCAAAGAAAATTGCGTTCAACTGCGGTATAAATCCTACATAGCAAGCCGCCGTCGAAGGACGGCGCTCGGCCGCTGCGCCGAGAGAATGGGGGAAGGCCATGGCGTCGAAACCACTGTTAGAGTTGCGGCTGCATTTGACGAACGGAAACACGCACACGTTCACGCAGGACGATCCGGAGCAGGCGCATGAGCTGCTGCATCATGTCAGCCTCAATGTCTTTACGCAGCCGACGGTGATTGTGTATGGGCGGGAGCGGGTCGCGGCCTATCCAGGCAATAAGATCACCGGGATCACGATCAGGATCGACCCGATCCCCGACTATTTGCTCCAGCTCAATCCCAACGCAACCCATATCCGGGAGATCACCGAGGCCGACTATCGCGCGAAGCTGCGCGATGCGCCCAAATGCGTGCAGGCGCAGCCGTTTCTGATGCTCAATGAAGTGGAGATGTGCTGCGGCCATCGCTTCTGGCTCGAAGTCGATATCGTGACGGCGGTGGGCAGTGCGCAGGAGCGGAAGATCCTGTACAACGCCTTCAGCTGGCCGAGCGCTGTCTGCCAGAACCTCGATGGAAGCGTCACCATCTGGAACCGCGCGCAGATGGTGAGCTGTTCGTTTGCGCCAAAGCCGGATGTGCCGATGGGAGCGTGGCCGGCGGAGTTAGTGGAATAAGCGCAATACAGCGGCGCATTCGCTTATCAACTGATCTTACACAAATGCCTGGCCGGCGACTGAAGTCGCGCCTGCAAGAGTGCAGAAACCCACCTTCGTGGGTTACCTGTTTGCTCACAATACCGCTTAATGCGAACCCAACGTTAGGCGGTATCGCATAGGATTATGTAGTCCGCGCAGGCGGACTTCCGCGCTCTTGCAGGCGCGGCTTCAGTCGCCGGCGAGAAGACTGCGTGACATCCGTTGATAAACAGGCCGGCCATTGAACGCTAATTGTTCACTGGCCGGCCTTCGCTACGTTGTCGGACGTTTGAGAATCTCGCGGATTTTACTTCGCCAGATCGGACAGCGCCTGGAACTCTTCGTCCGAAAGCTCCACCGAGACCGACCCGATGTTCTCTTCCAGGTGCGCCACGCTCGATGTGCCGGGGATCGGCAGCATCGCGGGCGAGCGTTTCAGCAGCCACGCGAGCGCGAGCTGGGCGACGGTGGCGCCGTGCTGCTTGGAGTAGGTATCGAGCAGGCCGCCGGGCTTGACCAGATCGCCGCCGGCGACTGGGAACCACGGAATGAAGCCGATGTTGTTCTTCGCGCTGTAGTCCAGCAGCGCCTCGGACTGGCGGTTCGCCAGGTTATAGAGGTTCTGCACGGAGACGATATCCACGATCGTCTTCGCATGTTCCAGCTCCTCGATGGAAACTTCGCTCAGGCCGATGTGCCGAATCTTGCCGGCCTCCTGAAGCTCCTTGAGCGCGCCCAGCGACTCGTCGACGGGAACCTTAGGATCGATTCGGTGCAGCTGGTAGAGGTCGATCGTATCGACTTTCAGGCGGCGCAGGCTCAGTTCGACGCACTGCTTGAGATACTCGGCGCGGCCGACGGGAGTCCAGATATTCGGACCCTGCCGCGTGAGGCCGCCCTTGGTGGCGATGACAAGGCCGTCGGCGTACGGATACAGCGCCTCGGCGATGATCCGCTCCGAGACCTCCGGTCCGTACGAATCGGCGGTGTCGATGAAGTTGACGCCCAGCTCCACGGCCCGGCGCAGGACTGCCTTCGCCTCATCCGGATTCTTTGGCTCTCCCCAAATTCCCTCGCCCGTAATGCGCATGGCGCCGAAGCCAAGCCGATTGACCGTCAGATCGCCGCCCAGGGTAAATGTCCCGGACGCCGCCGCGTTCGCCAGCGTTTGTGTGCTGCTCATGGTATGTCTCCTTCGAAATCTGTGGAAGTCGCTCCGGAGTTTGGAACAGAGGAAACGCCGGCGGCGTTCCCGGTTCGACGCGCGTTCGCGGGGAACGTTAGTCCGTCGCCTTCTCGATTGTCAGGTCGTATGTGTAGGTTTTCGAACCGTTGATGTTGCGGACGACCAGGAGGATCGGCTTCGGCTTGGTGACGACGAGAATTCCCTCGACGCGCGCCTGATTACCGACTTCGTTGACCGTGACAAACTGCATCTTGTCCGGGAAGCCGTAGGCGTTCAGAAGATCGACCTGGCCCTGAAGGTTGGTGTCTTCGCCTTTCGGAAGGTTCAATCCCAAGGAGATGCTCCACTTGCCGGGGGGCAGGGTGACGGAGTAATAGGCGCTGTCGAAGTTGGCGAGGTCGCCGCCGACGCCGGCGTCGGTTCCGATCTTCGCCGGGGAGACGGTGTTTCCAAAGCCGAAGGGAAGAAGCTTGATCTGCTTGGCCGGGACGACGGTCATCCAGAGATCCATCGGGATTTCCTGGTCGTGCGAGACACGCAGGCGGGCTCCCAGCGGCTTGGGGATGGAGAACTTGCGGCCGACGCGGGTGGAGACGCCGATTTCGTTGCTGGAAAGCAGATTGCTGTCAACGATCACGCCGTTGGTCTTCAGCAGCTGGACTTTTGCCTGAATATTTCGGGATTGATCGTCGCTGCGCTTGACGTCGAGGATAATGTCGTAATCACCCTTGCTGAGCGCAATGGCGTAATCGGTCGATTCGCCTTTGTCGAGCGTCATATGGACCGTCTGGCCGAGCGCCATATGGATCGCGGCGTCCTTGGCCTGTGCGGAGAGGGCGGCGAAGCCCAGCACGAGAGTGAGGGCGAAAGTGAGTAAGCGCTGCAAGTGTAGCCTCCTTTGGTTACATGTCATTTCTTCATGAACCTAGGGGGTATTCGACAGCGACTCTCGAATCGCCTTCGTCAGCGACTTATACACGAGTTCGTAGGAATGCTCGATCAGGTCGTAGACGAAATCGGTGGGGACTGTTCCGTCGAGAATGACCGTGTTCCAGTGGCGTTTGTTCAGATGATAACCGGGGCGGATCGCCGCGAACTCATGACGCAGAGCGATCGCTTGATCGGGATCGCATTTGAGCGCGATGGTGAGCGGAGAAGCCTCCCAGTATGTGATCGCGAAGATCTTGCCGCCGACTTTGTGGACGGCGGTTTCGGGCCTGAAGGGATACTGCTCGACCGCGTGCGGCCGCGAGGAAAGATACTCCTGCAAAGTCTTCCAATCCATAACGTTTCTCCTTGTGCTGCGGACAGTATACCAGCCTGTCTGAGCTCACGGATCGCACAAGAAAATCCCGGCGCGAATTGTTTCGCGCCGGGATTGGGCGTTGGAGATTGGCGCGGGGCAGCGCCAGGGATTTCTTAGTAGTAGGTGTCGGCGACGGTCACATGGACGATGGCCGGATCGTAGTGCTGGTTTCCGGCGGCCCAGACTTTGAAGGGGACATCGTAAGTCTGCGTTCCCGACGGGAAGACATAAGTGAACGGCTGGCCGGTCACGCCTAATTGGACGTCATCGTGAGCGGCGTCGCCCATATACACTTCGCCCTGGATCGGGACGCCCGTCTTCGAGTCGACGGCGTAGACAGTCACCTGGACAGCTTTTGCCTGCGGGATCGGGATCCCATTGATCTTGAGCAGCTGGAAGTGGATGGTGTTCGGAACCGGATAAGCGGTCATGTTCTTGTAGAAGCTTGCGTTGGCGAGCTGGAGACGATCGACCTTGACGATCATTTTCGCCTGCGCCCGATTATTCGCTCCCGGCTGTCCCGTACGCAGAATGGAGGTCGCCGCGGTATCGTGAAGCCCCGTGGCGTCGCCCGACAGCAGTCCCGTCTGCAAATCGATATAGGACGCGAAGCCGTAATCGTAGGGCGAAGGGTTGATGTCGCAGATATCATCGGAGCCGTTCAGGCCGCCGTCTTCATCCTTGAGAATATACGTGACGTTCGCGCCCTTGCTGGACCACGGCACAAACTTCATCGAAACCCAATTGCTCGGGTAGATCGTATTCTTATTGTCCTGTGTTGCTTCGTAGAACGGCTGGCCTCCGATGGTCAGCTGCGCGTAAAAGTCGGCTTGCGAATTGAAGTCCAAACTGGACAGCGCATTGGCCGCGAGGGTCTTGACGGTAACCGGCTGGACATCCCAGGCCGCATAAGAGTAACCGGGAACGGCCGGCGGATTGGGCGCCGGTGAATTGCTGGTCAGTCCCTGAGTCAGCACTCCGGACAGCAGAAGCTGCTGGACTTTCAAATCATAAACGGTGATGTGAGGAAGCCAAGTCGCCATGAAGTTCGCCAGGTCCGGAATACTCGTGCTGCCCGGTCCCTTCCAGTGGCCGCCGCCGCTCGGGATCCATTCGGATACCCGATATGTCGCCGTCAGATCCCAGTCCAGGTCCGTGCTGTTTTTGCCGTAGACGGCGTACTGCTGCATCTTTGCCCAGAATGTCGGATCGACCTGATCCGACCACGTCTTCATGGCGTGCGTCCACTCCCGGGAGGCGACATAGGCGTAGACATACGCTTCGGAATAGTGGCGTCTGGCCGGCGAGTCGCCCGGAGCGTCGTGATTGATACCGTAAGTGTCGTCGCCATGATCGAGCGGGTTATTTCCGCCGTAGTTCGGATAGTGTCCGGTATGGATATCCAGATAAAGGGGCGCGGGCTGCGAGTTAAACCAGGTCTCCGTGCGGAACGCCGCGTGCGGCGCCTTTGGATGCGCCTCCACCCAGTTCGAGTGGGAGTAGAAGTCCTGCACTGTATGCAGCGATACGCCTAAGACCGCCAGGCCCTTCAGCGGATCGTTCTGCTGCGCGGCCTGCTGAAGGGCGGTCCGGGTATTCGTCGTCAGGTGGCTCCAGTAGTTGCCGACCTGCCAGGTGGCGGAGTTATGGATCGTCGGCGTATTGTCAAAGTGCAGCTGCCGCGCATAGTCCTGAAGGACGGGATGGACGTCGCTGAAGTAGTCGGTATACCAGTTGTCGACCTGGGCGATCTTGATCGCCGTGTTGCCGAAGCCTTCCCGGTCCAGGGCGTCGCGGGTCAGATCGTGATGCGGGCCGGTGTCAAACGCATGGGACGGCGTGGCGCCGCAGATCAATGCGAGAACGCCGACGATGGCGACCGGCGCGGCGCGGCGGGCGGCGTAAAGGTTCTTTGTCAGTAATTTCTGGATATTCACAAGCTTGTCCTCCGTTGGGTTGCGCCGGCCGGTTTATCCGCCAGCGTCAGGAGGAGTATAAAGCGTGTGCGTGAGAAGAGAGTGAGCCGCGCGCGATCTTTCCGTGATATTACCGTGATTTTATCGCAATGGGGATGACATTCGCCGTGTCGGCGCCGCGTCTGACCGCGCCCGGCGCGATTCCGATGATGCGCTTGAACGCCCGGCTAAAGGCCGCTTCGGACTGATACCCGAGCCGTCCGGCGACTTCGTTCACGGCGGCGCCCTCTTCCTTGAGCCAGCTCATGCCGACATGCATGCGCCAGCGCGCGGCGTAATGCATCGCCGGCTCATCCACAAGCTCGGTGAAACGGGCGGCGAAGGCCGAGCGCGACATCGCCACCTCGCTCGCCAGCGACGCCAGAGTCCATTCCCGCGCCGGATCGCGATGGATCAGCGAGATCGCGCGGCCGATCTGCTTGTCTTGCAGCGCGCCGAGCCAACCGGTCCGCGCGGCGGCGTCTCGGTCGATCCACGACCGGATCGCCTGGATGACGAGGATATCCGAGAGGCGCGTGATGATGGTCTCGCCGCCGGGACGCATCTGCTGGGCCTCGGCGGCGATCAGCCGAAGCGTGCTCTGGATCCAGTCCATTTCCGGCGACATCGACGCTTCGATGTGAACGATCTTCGGCAGCATCCGGATCAGGCTGTGCGCCGCCGGATGGTCGAACTGCACGGCGCCGCAGATCATGTTCGTCGCGGCCCCGCCGCCGCCATGCTGAAGCGTCTCATACCGGTCGCTGATATAGTCTCGGTGGAGATCGTAGATGATCGGCGCAGCCGAACCGGCCTCGTCCCGCAGGCTGTGCCCCGCGCCGTGCGGCACGAGCGCCAGATCGCCGGGCCGCATGAGGCAGGGCGCGGCGCCCTCCACCTCCAGCCGGCATTGTCCCGACGTAATCACGTGGAACCAGAGGCAGTCGGCCATCGGCGGCAGCTCGAGTCCCCAGGGCGCCGTGAACGCCGACCGGCAGTAGAAAGTCCCGCTCATGCGCAGAAAATGCAGCGCCTCTCCCAGCGGATCTCCCGAATCCCAGCTTTGCTCTTTCTTCATGAGGACCAGTATACACGGCGAATATGCTTGCGTCCACAGCTATGGACGATTGGGCATGAAATGGCGACTGACAGTCATAGAAAGTCCTTCAGAAATATCAGATAATAGACCCACAGCCGATGACGAATGGAGGAAACAAAATGATTACTGTGATGGGTGCAACCGGCCGCACCGGGAACGCAATCGCCAAATTACTGCTTGACGATGGGGTGAATGTGCGCGCCGCGGCGCGCTCGGAGACCAAACTTGCCGCCCTCGCCGCGCTTGGTGCGGAGACCGTGGCGGGAGACGCCGGCGACACGGAGTTCCTGACGCGGGCTTTTCAGGGCGCGGACGCCGTGTACACACTTCTGCCGCACGATCCGGCGGAGCCCGATTATCACGGCGCCCAGCGCCGGATGGGGGAAGCGATTGCGGCGGCCATTCGAAGCGCCGGCGTGCGGCGCGTCGTCTTTTTGAGCAGTGTCGGCGCGGACCATCCGGTCGGAACGGGATTCGTCGCCAGCCTGTACGATCAGGAGGAGCGGCTGCGGCAATTGGACGGCGTGAACGTGCTGAACCTTCGGCCCGGCTCGTTCTTCGAGAACTTCCACGAGATGCTGCCGCTGATTCGGCAGGAAGGAATTGCGGGCGATGTCGTGACGCCCGATCTTCGCATTCCGATGGTGGCGACGCGCGATATCGCCGGCGCGGCGGCCGCAGCGCTGAAAGCCCGCGATTGGAGCGGCGTGGTCGTGCGCGAACTGCTTGGCCCGCGCGATCTCAGTTACGCCGAAGCGGTCGCGATCCTCGGCGCGCGCATCGGCAAGCCCGACCTCGCCTACGTGCAGTTTCGCGAAGGCGAGATGATCGGCGCACTCACGCACATGGGCTGCTCCGCCGATTTTGCGCGGATGTATGTGGAACTCGCCCAGGCGATCAATCACGGCGCGGTCAAATCTCAGGAAGTTCGTAGCTCCGCGAGCACAACGCCCACGCGCTTCGAAGACTTCGCCGACGAACTGGCGCAGGCGTATTTCGCCGTTTAGAAAGGGAAAACAATGATCGATGAGAAAGCCATTGACGACCGTCCGGCGGCGTATCCGTCGGACGAAGCCCGGTCGGAATCTTCGGAACGCGCCGCCGGTGCGGCGCTCGGAGCGTCCATGATCGCGATGGGGCTGATTTCCGGCGTGTACTACGCATTTTCCTGCGCGGTGATGCCGGGCCTCGCGCGGGCGGACGACCGCACGTTTCTCGATGTCATGCGACGAATTAACGACGCGATCGTCAATCCCGTGTTCATGCTGAGCTTCTTTGGCGCATTCGTGCTTACGGGAACCGCCGCCGCGCTTCAGCGCCGTCTTGGGAAGCGCGAAGCGACCCCCTGGATCGCGGCGGCCGCCGCGCTTTACGGCGCCGCCCTTGCGGTGACGGTTGCGGCGAATATTCCGCTCAACGACGAGATCGCACGGCCCGGCTCGTTAGACGCCGTCGCCGACCTGGCGGGGCTCCGGCAGCGATTTGAAGGATCCTGGAATCTCTGGAACGACGTGCGCGGGCTGGCGTCCGTGGCGGCGCTCGCGTGCCTCGGCCGGGCGCTTGTGCTCCATGGTCGTGAGAGTCGTTCCGCGAAGGCGCCTGGAAAGTAGCATGGGGACGTATGTCAATCGAGCTGCCGCTGAAGCGCCATCAGGGCGAAGCCGAGCAGCGCGACGCCGGCGAGCAGGGTGAAGGCGTCGAGACACGACAGCAGGAGGATCTGTCGTTCCAGCGCCTTCCCCATCAGCGCAAGCGCGGCGGCGTGCGCGTCGGCCGCCCCCAATCCATGCGCGATCAGCCCGTGACTGAGCGTCGAGATGCGCTGAGACACCGCCGCGCTGGAGGGATCGGCGTCGCCCGCCAGATCGAACCGATGGACTGCCGCGCGGTGGTGGAGCATGACGGTCATCGCCGCCACCGCGAAGGTCTGGCACAATTGCCGAATGATATTCTTCAAACGGTATGCGTGGCTGTAAAAGTCCAGTTCAAACTCTTTGAACGCCAGGCCCGCGACGGGAAGCACGAGCATCGCCGCGAACAGGCTGCGCAGGAAGAGGGGGAGATAAAGACCGGACGCCGCGATCTGTGTCGAAAGACGCGACAGCATCCAGAAAGCCGCCGCCATGCTGAGCATGCCCGCGCACATAAGCAACTTGCGGCGGCGCAGGCGGCTGCTGACGCCCAAATACACCATGACGCCCGCCATGGAGACGACGCCGGAAAAGAACAGCAGGCGGCCCATGAAGTCCACCGAATACAAAAGGACCTGCTCGCAAAACACGGGAAACAGATACGAGAACGCGTAGGCGAGCAAATAGTAGATAAAGTAAAAGAGCAGCCCCCAGAGAAACTGCTTGTTGCGCAGGCCGGTCAGATGCAGGATTGGATCGGGGACGCGCAGCTGGTGGGTGACGAAGCCGACGATCGCCAGGATCGCGACCGCCAGCAGAAGCAGCAGATGCGGGGACTGCGTCAGAAACTGGAATCGCACTCGCTGCATCACGATCTCCACGGAGACGATGCTGACGGCGAAGAGGGCGATCGGCCAGTAGTCGTAACGCACGCGGCGCTCGATCTGCTGCTCCGCCTTTTCGGCGCTCTCCGGCTCGGGGACCGTGAACCATACCAGCAGCGCGCAGGCGAGGATGATCGGGACGATGATCCAGAAGATCCAGTTCCACGTGCTCGCGTCGATCAAGCGCGTCGCGAGCAGCGGCGCTAGCGTCGATCCTCCGAATACCCCCGCCATAAAGAAGCGCAGCGCCTTGACGCGCTCTGGGCCGAGAAACGTAAATTGGATCAGGATGCGGCAGGAGGTGAACAGAGCGCCCGCCCCGGCGCCCTGGACAACGCGCCAGGCAATCAAGGTAATGACGGAATGGGCGAAGCCGCAGCCGAGGCTCGCGGCGGCGTAAACGATCAGGGAAGCGGTGAGGTAGCGCCGGTATCCAAAGTGCTCCGTCAGATTTTGCTGAAGCAGAATCATCAGGATCGCGGCGGTGGCGTAGGCGGCCGTGACCCAGACAAACTCTTCCGGAGTCGCGCCGACGCCGCCCTGGACGTGCGCCGACGAGAGCACGAGCATGGAGTTCTCCAGGAACTCAACGCCGGTCGTCAGACCCAGAGTGAGCATTAACAAGATACGTTTGGACAGCAACGATGAGTTTTGCGCGTTTCAGGACGGCGCCAGCCGCTTTCGCATCCGTACAACCGGAAGCGTCAGGCCGTCCCGCATCGGGATTTCGAACCGCTCCGATTCGTGATACCCAAAAACTGCGTACAAAGGCTCGCCCGCGAGGGTGGCGACGATCTCGACGTCCCGGAAACCCGCCTGAAGGATCGCATCCTCGCAGGCCGACATAATCCGGCGTCCGATGCCGCGCCGGGCGAACTCCGGATGCACAAAGAAAGCTCGGACGCGCGCCGAGTCGCGAGTGGGGTCGAGCAGGGAATCGTCGTCGGGGTTCCTGCCGTCATCGCCGCCGAAGAGCGTCTTGCGCCGGCTCCATCCGCCGCATCCCACGATCCGCCCGGCTGCCTCCACGACAAAATAAGTCCCATCGGCAATCAACTGGCGGTCGACGCCGAAGATCGGCCCAAGCGCCGCCTCGATCTGTATGGGCGTATAATAGTCCGCCTGAAGCGCATGCGCGGAAAGAGGGATCAGCTCCGCGAGCGCGTCTGCATCGCCGAGGCGCGCGAGCCGAAGCGTTAGGGCAGGAAGCTTGGGATCGTCATTCATCGTTTAGTATCACTTGGGCGCTCTGTCGGTGAAACAATGTGTGCAGCATGGAGGCGGCGTAGGTCTTTACAATGCGCAGTGGACGCGAAACGCCATAGAGCGGCCTTGGCAGGCGCATTGTCTCCACATCGGCTAGGGTGGGAGTGGTGAGCGCGAACCAGCAGTAGACACATCGCTCCCGCATCTTGTGGGCGCGAAGATTATAGAAAAACAGCTCGCCGACTTCCGGCTGCTTTTCCTCCACACATACGCGCCGACGAGCCTCCTCCGCCAGCGCATGCGCCACACGGTCGCGGCGCGCCATGGGCGCTAGCGCTTCAGGAATAGGGACTCCCGTCAGCGCTTCCGCGAGCAAAAGACCGACGAACACGATTCGCTCATTGCCGGAGTCGCGCGCGCGGGATGCGACAACCTCCCAATCTTCAACCATTGAGCCGCGCGCCATCGCGGACACCGCGCAGATCCACTCTAGACGCTCCCAAAGGTGTTTTACCCCATGCACGCAAAGATAGAGAAACTGATCTTCTGGACTGAGAGTGCGGACGGAGGATCCGGCGAGAGGAATGGGAGTCGCTCGGCCAATGATGTCCCGCACCTGCTTCTCGGATTGAAAACAAGGGTTGGTAAGCCGGTGGTGCAGCTCAACCCGGACGCCGGTTGCCGCCGAAGCGAAACAGAAGTTGTGGTAGGATCGCATGTGGATGTCGCTATCTGCCTCAGAGCCGCAGAATTCGTCCACATAACCGAGGCCGCGCAATACACGGGCGGCCCGTTCGATCTCGTCCGGAGACGTCAGCAGATCTAAATCGCCGAAACACCGCAATGCAATGCTGTCGTAGAGAGACTGCGCCAGCGCCGGTCCTTTGATCGCGACCGCCATTACCCCCTCGGCTTCCATCGCTTTCGCGATCCGAAGAAGCTCGGCCGTCATGTGCAGACTATGACGCCCTGCGCCGTGTGAGAGCTGAGCCAGACGCGCGATCACATCGGCGGGAACGCGTGCTGGCTGCGTTTCGCAAAGATGCTTGTGGAGAAGCGGAACAAGACCATGCTTCATCGCGAGCGAAACCGTGGAGGGCCAGTCGACAGGAGCGTCCAGCAGGCGCGCGAGACGCGTCTGCGCGGCGGCGTCCAAATGAACTCGGCCGCAAACGGTGAGCAGTTCTCGTTCACGAAAAGCGGAGTTAAGTGGCGCAGACGTCATTCTCGACCTTCATCAATAGCTGAAAACTTCCCGGTCCGGCAGAGGTCATGCAGCGTCCATCCGGCGTTTCCACCCAGGCGTGCGCGAGAAACTCGCCATTCTCGGCTTTCGCCACGCCGATTTTGAGGGACGCTGGGTTTCCGAGTCTTTTGATAAGGACAAATGTCGCCAGCGACTGAGTTAGGCACGTCGCGGCAGGCACATACCGCGCCATGGATCCAACCGCGCGCGCGCAGACCAGGCAATCACGGTTACTGGCCGCCGAAGCGTTGCGTGCTGGATGGACGCGACGCTCGATCCATCGGAGCACCCATGGGAACGGCGCCGTCCAAAGAGCGATCCGAATGACAGCCAGGAGCGCTAGGGCGCGCAGATAGACGCCTTGATCCCGTATGCTCAGCGATCGCCACTTCGCGCCGTGGCGACGAAGTATGGCGAGGCGATTAGTACGAAGCGTCATGGGTGATGACCACCAGATCGTGCCGCTCCAGATCCGCCAGCAGCACCGCGAGATCCGCCTGCGCTCGCTCCGGTTCGACATCGTACTCGCCGATAATATTTTGCCGCAGATCGCTGACATGGATTGGGTTTTGAACCCACTCCCAGATGCGCGCGCCGATTGGATTGAGGCCGTAATACGTGCTGTTCTTCAAATTGAGGATTGCCATGTCGCCCTGCAAATCGCAGGAGACCTGTTCTTTGCTTGCGGTGATAGTGGCGTTGTCGTCCATAGATGCTCCCTTCATCGAACTATTCCAGCGTTTGCTTCCCCGCAGTCGCTTTCGACGAGCGCCGCGACCTCATGCAGCGCCTGGAAATCCAGCGGCCGCTTCAGACGCCGAATGTGCGCCTCAGCGGTTAGAGCGGCGCATTGACGCATATGCGTCGTCTTATTCTCCTGCGATACCAGCATCCCCACCGCATAAGTATGCCGGATGATCTCCACGACCGCATGTTGACGTTCCAGACATTCGATCTCAGGCCAGTCGCCTTGCGCGAGGATATAAATGCGTTCCAATCTTAAAGAACTGCGGCCCGCGCCTTCCGCGACGGGGAAGCCGTACTTCGGATGTGTGGCGTGTACTTTATTCAGCTGGGCTGTATTATGTCCCAGAGCGGCGGCGGAATCGGGAGTGAGTTTTAGTCGCGGAAAGCCGGACTGGACGGTCGGCCGCGCCGGATCGGCGAGGCAGACCGCCACGATATCGTCGGCGACCACTGTATGTCCGCGCGCTTGCAGCGCGGCGGTCATTGTGGATTTTCCGGCGCCGGCGGCGCCTAAAAAGGCGACGACGCTTCCATTCACAACTGCCGCGCTCGCGTGCAATGTCAGGAAACCCCGTTGATGCAGCAGAGCGCCCAGAGCAACGCCGAGAACAAAAAGACGCAGGACGCTATTATCGACGCCGGACTCTCCCTCCACTAAGATTTCTCGGCCGCCACGGATACAAATTCGGCACGCTCCTTCGAAAGAAAGCCACACGGCGTCGCCATACATCCAGTGCCCCTCGCGGATATCGCTGGCGTTGCTGGGAATCGCAGGAAGACTTTCTACTCGAATTGCTACATCAGCCGTTTCAAACTCTGCCGACGAGAGAGGAGTAAGTTCCGGCAAAGGCAGCGTCGAGTCGATTGTGAGGCCGTAGGCGACATATCGATATCGTGTGGCTGGAAGAGCGAGAATCATCGATAGCGCCTCATGATCACTGGATCATCTTCCGCTTCAGCATGTCAATCTCTCGGCGCAGTTCGCCGATTTGTTCGTCACGCTGCTGCACCAGATCGTAAAGCGCCTGGATCGCCGCGATCGTCACTCCGTTCGCGTCGACCATATTGATATGCTTATCGTTTTCGCCGACACCGAACGCCGCCGCGAAGTCCTGGGCCATCGGGCCGATATGACGGATCGCGGGGTTTTGGAAGTGATAGCTCCACGACGCCACGGGGATAGAAACCAGACGCGCCAGAACATCGTGTGCGTCAACAGTCGCGAAGTCCTGCTTCATGGATCGGTCGCTAATGATGACTTGACTTCCAATAATTCCATCGCCAGAGTTTGGTCCAATAAATTCAGTGATATTGGCAATGGTTCCATGGACGGTCAGCTCCGGCGTTTCGTACGCCTTCTTCGCGGGTTCCTGATCCTCAGCGCGGCTCGTGAAATCTTGCGGGGTGTCGGTCATTTGTTTTCTCCTTTAGCGAACGCGGATGATTTTTTGAGGAACAGCACTGTCATGGTTCCATGAAATGTCGTGAAAATTAAAAATATTTAATTTGATATGGGTTTACGTCATCTTTTGCAGCCATAGGGCAAGAAGAGACGCCTTGAGCGGAAGCTCGGCGTCCTCCCACGACGGCTGAATCGCGAAGCGATCCAAGCTGGAGCGAATGGAACTCATGTTGACGTATTGCGAAAGCGAATTTCCGTCGCTTGCTAACATCGCTTCGATACGCTGTATATCGAAAGCCGCGAAAGTATGAAGGAAGTTATGTCCCAAATCGGATTTTCCGCCCCTCCATTGAATTTGTTCGGGTAAGACGCCCGTCATTGCCTTTCGCATGATCCAGCGCGTCCAACCATCGCGAAGTTTTTGATCCGGCGGGACTCCCAGACAGAATTCCACCAGCCGGCGATCGAAAAACGGATAGCGTACTTCGAGAGAGAAGGCGGCGGACGCATGGTCGGTGATCTCCAGCACATGCGGAACAATCCCCCTCGACATTCGGTAGTGATGACTTTCTTTTTCCGTGAGGCAGGGGCGCCGGCCAACGCCCAGCAGCACGTTCGACCGCTCATGAAAACGAGTGCGAGTTTGAAAGTCAGCGTTCAAACAGGCCGAAAGGACGCTGGCGGGCGGCTGTCGCCGACGGGCGGCTTTCCATACGCCGAGCATGGCTTTGGGGACGAATGGGTAAACCGCCTGGGTCGCAATGAGAGTTCGAGTGGAGCCGTTGAGATTGCGCGCCACCCCCTTCGCCTCCCTCAGCAGGGTCGGCCAGCGCATTGCGCGCGCGAGTTCGGTCAGGCGGGAGACGCCGTGAGAGACTGTTGTATCGCCGTCAAGACCGTCGAGAAGCACGCCGACCCCAGCCGTTTTCGCGGCTGCGTACATTGCCCAGTGCAAAAATAGATTGGGACCAGTAAAAGGCTGGTCTTGAGCGCTGAGCATCTGGTCGATATTTGAAAAAGGGCCGATCCGGTCTCCATGGACTTTGTGCGGCTCCATGCCTCCCATATCCAGAGCCGCACGCATATAGTCGCGTTCATCGGACTTAGGCACGTCGTCAAAAACGACGGAAAATGTCTGGAGGGGCTCCCGCCCATCCTTTTGCAGGTATTGTGAGGCGGCGCAGGCGATGGACGACGAATCGAGGCCGCCGCTGAGCGTGGAGCCAAGCGGAGTATTTGCGCGGGATCGGGAATGGACTGCTTGGAGGAAGATGGAGCGAAATGCTTCGGCGTACTCGGCGTCTGATGATAGCCGGATGTCCTGAGCGGCTTCCACGGACCAGTAGGGCTGCATCGAGATCTCGCCGTCACGCACCATCATGCTGTGCGCTGGCGGCAGCTTGAAAATCCGCTGATAGAACGTATGCTGCAAATCTTCCGCGTAACCCGCCAGATACTCTAAGACGCGGTCTTCATTGACGAGGCGCTGCGCCTCCGGCATTGCCAGCAGGCCCTTAATCTCCGAGGCGAATAGGAAAAGATCGTGATGTTTGTAATAGTAAAATGGCCGAACGCCAAAGTGATCTCTGGCGCAGAATAATGTCTTGTCGCTTCGGTCCCAGATAGCAAACGCGAAATCTCCGAGAAGCTTCTCAGGGCATTGTGGTCCCCACTTTTCATAGGAGGCAAGGATGATCTGGCCGTCGGTAATTGGATCTGGGGATCGCTGGGGAATTTGCAGACGCGCGATGAGTTCGTCTCGGTTGTCCAGTCGGGCGTCGGCGGTCATTACTCGGTCGTTCGCGGCGTCACGAAGGGGCGCCTGCTCGAAGTGCGATTCGCGCGTCGTTCTCAGAAGACTGCTTCCGAATGCGGCTGAGCCGTCCACCCAGCAGTTAACAGGGCTCGAGCCGCGATGCGCAAGCGCCTCCATCATTTGCTCAAGCCCATGCGGCGGAGCCGGTCGATCGTCTGCAAGCAAAATACCCGCAATAGCGCTCAAATCTGATGCTCTCCAAACGATTACTGGGCAGACTTCGACTGTAAAGCGAAGTCTACCCAGCAAATGGCTCTTCGAAGCATGACAAAATTTTTGGCGGCTACGCGGCTCTCACATCGCGTTCTTTCGCCATGGGAGTGTGCGCGGGCGAGGATGTCTCCGGGACGATTGGGCGGCGGCGCTGGGCGGCGCGCAGGAACGCCGTGGCGGAGACCGGGTCGAACTGCGTGCCGATATTTTTCTCGATTTCCGCGAGCGCTTTGTCCCAGTCCATGCCCTTGCGGTAAGGCCGGTCGGTCGTCATCGCGCTGAAGGCGTCCGCAACCGCCAGGATCCGTCCCAGCAGGGGGATTTCATTGCCGGCGAGGCCGTTCGGGTATCCCTTCCCGTCCCAGCGTTCGTGATGGGAGCGCACCGCGTCCAGCGACGATTCCATGCCGGGCAGCGCGCCGACGAGCAGGGCGCCCAGATGGGGGTGCTGCTTCATGATCTCGTACTCTTCGGCGGTGAGGCGACCCGGCTTGCGCAGGATGCTGTCCGGGACGCCGATCTTGCCGACATCGTGCAGAAGGCCGCCGATGCGGATGTCGCGCATCGTCTCGTCGGATTGGCCTAGCTCGGCGGCGATCCACAGCGCGAAGTCCGTGACGTCTTCGGAGTGGCGGCGCGTATATCGGTCTTTGTTGTCGACGGCGGTCACCATGGAGTCCAGAGTGCCGAAGGACTGTTCCGCGCGAAGCTTTCGGTTCGACCGCTGCGTGGAGCTCGTCTGCGCGATGCCGGTGTCCGAAACCTTGGCTTCATAGAGGTTGCCGTCGGCGGCGTTCAAAAGGTCGTGGCGGGTCAGGCCGTCGTTGGGGAAATCCGCGATGCCGAGGCTCAGGCCGATGGGGACGATGCGCTCGTCGCCGGGGCGGCGGAACCCGTCGAAGTTGATCCGGTCGCGCAGCGTCTCCGCGAGTTTCCGGGCGTCGTTCGCCGTGGTGTCCGGCAGGAGCATGATAAACTCGTCCCCGCCGTAGCGGCCCGCCAGATCGCCTTCGCGGCACGTTTCACTCAGCGCGCTCGCCACGTGCTTGAGAACCTGATCTCCCGTCGGGTGCCCATAGGTATCGTTGAACAGCTTGAAGTTGTCCAGGTCCATCATGATGACGGACAGCGGGCGGTTCGTCGCCGTCGCCACTTCGAACTCCCGATCCAGGCGCTGGTGGATGGCGCGATGGTTGAAGAGGTCGGTGACGGAATCGCGATCGGCCGCATCCTTGGCGGTTTGATATTGGCGCGCATTGTTCAGCGCGGCCCCGACTTCCAGGCCGACGCCCTCGACGACTTTGATATCGGAGGAGTCAAACGCGCTTGCCCAGCGAACGAAACCGATCGACCCGAGAACCTGTCCGTGCCACAGCAAAGGCGCGCGCAGATAGGCTCCGCCGCATGGCAAATCGAGGATTTCGATCGCGCCGCAGCGCTCCAGGCTTTCGATCCAGGCGAAGTCGGTTCCATGCTCTTCGAACCCTGTTTCCCGGACGATGGGGAAAATTGAGCCGAGCGGATCGTCGATATTGCCGAGGCGAATGACCGCCGCATCGGAACCAAGAACGGTGGGGGCGTGCGTGATCACCTGATTGAGCACTTGATCGTAGTCGAGCGTGGTGTTGATTTCTTTGGTCAGGCGATGGAGCGCCGCGAGCTGCTCCGTGCGCCACTCGAGCTGGCGGGTTCGCTGGGCGACCGTTTCCTCCAGCCCTTCATTCGTATGTTTGAGCTGAATGGTCAAACGCCGGTTTTCCGTCAGCGTGAAAACCTGGCGCAGAATCACCAGCAAAATCAGCACAAGGCCGGTCACGAGGGTGGAGGCGCCGATCTGGTGGAGCGGCGGTTCATTATAATCGCGAACGCAGATCACGGCGAACGCGGCGAAGGCGGCCATGTACGGGAAGAGCATTTGCAGGATGCTGCCCTGCGTGTTCGTGACAAGCGTGCGCTCTCTGGCCGCTTCATCCTTTTTGGTGGCGGGCAGCCACATCGGCAAAACCAGCGCGTATCCCATCATAATCCAGCCGAACGAGCAGGCCCAGTCCGACCAGCTGCCCGTATGATAGGAATTGTTCAGGGTCATGATGGCGAATGATGTGTCGAAAAACGCGAGCAGGGCCATGCCGATTGCGAGGAAGATGCAGGAGCGGCGCAGCACACGGTCCGTGACCATGGTTTTGATCAAGACGATCACGCCGAAGATCGTCACGACGTCTCCGAGTGGATAAGCGACGGTAATCACTTTTCCTACAAAAGTCATGTCCGACTGCGCCCATTGCCGGTCGATGACGAAGTGCCAGCTCAGCATTCCCGCCGCGAGCGCGGCGATGGCGCTGTCGAGGACCAGGCGCGCTCGTCCGGCGACGGGCATACTGCCGAACAGCAGGAAAACGCCCACGATCAGGCACGGATACGCGCCGAGGTAGCCGGCGTCCGACCATCCAGGGAACGGCACTTCGACGCCGCGAACGCTTTCGTAATACGTCCACGTGATCTGTCCCAGCGCGAAGGAAAAGCCCGCCATGCCGATCAGCAGCCAGCCGATACGGCGTAAAGCGCTCGTGTGCTTGCCGTGCAGAAAGTAGGAGATGCCCCCAACTCCCGTCAGCAGCGGCGGAGCGATCTGGTACGTATTGAAGAAGGCGTCATAAAACTTGCGCGTCCCGGGATGGAGGATGAGCATGAACACGAACAGCAAGGCGTAACAGATCGTGGCCCAAACTATTCCTTTATGTATTCTGGACATGCGTTAGCTACTCTTTTCCTCCGTATCGAATTCCACATGGATGGAATTGTCTCGGAGACAACCATCGTGACGTGCGCCGAACGCGCTTCTTCACTTTGGTAATAATACTCGCTTAATGTTTCGGCAAAAATCGCTCCGAGCATTAGGTCGTCATGACGGAATGTCACCGGAATCCGAAATTCTGCGGAGAATATCGAAATTCTGGATCGTGACGGTGCGTCCGTTGACAGTGATGGCCCCGGCTTCTTTCAAACTTCCCAGCGTTCGCGAGACCACATCGCGCACCGTTCCGATCTGGCTGGCGATCTCCTCGTTCGTATCGGCGAGTCGAAAGGTCGCGCGTCCTTCCGAAGCGCGCATCAAATGGGCCGCCAAACGCACGCGCACGCTGTGCATCGTCTGGGCCTCTAGCATCACCACCAGTTTGCGCATTCGTATTGACAGGGCGCGCAGGGCCAGGATCGCGATCTGCGGGTGCAGCGCCATCATCTTTTGAAACTGAGCGCGCGGCACGACAAGGACGCGCGTCCCGTCCTCGGCGGCCTCCGCGCTCGCCGGATAGTTCCCCCCGTCGAACAAGGGCAGCTCGCTCACGCTGGCGCCCGGCGTTTCCAGTCCAAGCGTCAATTCGCGGCCCCGATTGTCCAGCTTATAGACCTTGACGGATCCCGACAGCACCACGATGAGGCCCACGCAGGCGTCATGCTCCGAGACTAGCAGCTCGCCTCGGGTCAGTTTTCGCTCTCGCCCCGCCTCCGCGATCTCCATCAAAACTGTTTCCGGCAGTTCTTTGAGGAACGGAACCCGCGCTAGTGCTTCTTTACGCTCCACAATGCCCCATTTCCTGCTCCCGTATGCCCGCTATGACGAAAGTCATTGCCGGAGCCCGTATTCTCACGGTATCTTAGAACCGTGATCGTGCTCATTGCGATTAGTATAGCGTACTACGGTGATTAGCGCCAGACGCTTTTTTGTGGAAAGGAACACGAAACCATGCCGTATGTCATTACCGAGCCCTGCGCCGGAACGAAAGATAAATCGTGCGTCGCCGTCTGCCCGGTCGATTGTATTCACGAAGGAACCGTGGAAGTCGACGGCGTTCTGATCGACCAGCTCTTCATCGATCCCGCCGAATGCATCGACTGCGGCCTATGCGAGCCGGAGTGCCCCGTGGACGCCATCTTCATGGAGGATGAAGTCCCGGCGCAATGGTCCCAGTATATTGAGATCAACGCGGAGTTCTATAAGACGGGCAAGCGCGCTTAAACAATCTCCCCCGGCCACACGGCCGGGGGAGATTGTCGGATTCGGCGTTCGCTTCCGGAACAATGCGCCCGTCAAAGTCGTAAATCACTTTGCATGCACAACGCGCCGAGCAGCCGAAGCTGCGCGCATTCTCAAGGAGCTGGAATGAACGAAGATATGCAAGGATTGAACCGCCGAGAAGTTTTGCAGGCGGCGGCGGGCGCGGGCGCCCTTCTGCTGCTGCCCGCCGCAAGCCAGGCGAAGGACGACGCCGCGACTCCGAAGGATACCGCCCAGTGGACATCCGTGGGGAAGGCCGCCGACTTTCCGCTGAATACGCCCACGCGCGTCGCGGTCGGAGACCTGGCGCTGTCCGTCACGCGCACGAGTGAAAAGGACGTCACCGCCGTCAACCTGAAGTGCACGCATCGCGGGTGCGAAGTCAAGTGGGACGGCGGCAAAACGCGTTATGCGTGTCCTTGCCATGAAGCGCAGTTTGCCGCTGACGGAAAAAACCTTGTCGGGACCCGGCGCTCGCCCGCCGAGCTGCTGCCCGCGCTCTCAACCGCGCCGGCGCGCCGGAACGGCGATCAGATTGAAGTCGATTTGAGCGCGCTCACCGCAGGCGCTGCGGACCCCGCGCCCGCCCACTAACTCTGCGTCGATCGAAGACACAATTTCACGGCCCGGAAAACACCTGTGTTTTCCGGGCTTGTTTTATTTCCGGGCTCGCATTCCTCAAATCCTCGTATCGTTTCCAGATATTTATTTCCTCGCAATTTTGCGTAAGTCCGCTAAATATGTCGGTGGGAAATGCCGATACTAAAACCGTCGAACCCTGCGGGTTCATCCCTTTTCGTTTTCCATTCCGGTGAGAGTCGTCTACTTGTGAAGCGTTTTATTTCTCTGACAATGCTTGTCGCGGCCGTCGTATGCGGAATGGTCTGCGTCCGAGCGAATGCGGATTCCAGTCCGCCCAAGCGGCGCGTGCTGGTCGTGAAATCGCGCGACATCAGCTTTTACGCGCCTGCGTCACAGGGGTTTGTCAAGGGATTGAAGTCCCGAGGATATGGCGACACGACCGACATCACCATCCTCGCGCTGTCGGGAGACAAAAATCAGGATCAGCAGACGATCAAGGCGCAGATTCAGAAAAACAACAGCCTGATCTTTACCCTGGGAACGGACGCGACACGGACGATCGCCGAAGCGCATCCGACATGTCCCTGCGTGTTCAGCATGATCCTGGATCCGATCAGCCTGGGCGTCGCCAAATCTCTGGCGCAGCCCGGCGGCGTCTTTACCGGCACGACGCTCCAGGTTAGCGCGGGCAAGCAGCTCGATGCGCTGCAGCAGATTCTGCCCCAGGCGCAAAAAGTCGGCCTGCTCTATACCGACGGCGACGCCACCTCGCTCGCGTTTTTGAGCGCCGCCACTCAGGACGCCGCCAAGCTGAATATCGAAATCGTGTCGAAGGCGATGACGCCCACGACCGATCGGAAGGCGGCGCTGGAGGAATTGGCGGGGAAAGTCGGCGCCTTCTGGCTGATCGTCGACCCCGCTTCGGCCGGCCCGCAGGCGCTGGCCGATACGCTGGACGTCGCGAAAAGCCACAAGCTGCCGGTGCTGGGAACGTCGAGCGCCAACGTTCACGCCGGCGCGCTGCTGGCGCTTTCGGCCAATCTTCAAGACCTGGGCGATGTGAACGCCGAGATGGCGGCGCCGCTTCTGGATGGATCGGCGCAGCCCGGACAGACCAGCGTGCGCGGACCGCGCCAGACGATGCTTTCGGTGAACCTGGACGCCGCTTCGGCGCTTGGTCTGACGGTGCCCAACTCCGTACTTCGATTGGCTGATGAAGTTGTCGATTCCGGCGCGGCTAAGAGCGGCTCGAAATAACCATGAACGAAACACGATTGAACTTCAAAACGATTTTGACCAGTAAGCTGGCCCGGCGCCTGGTGCCGATCCTGATGGCGGTGGTCGCCGTCCCGATCGCCGTGACGGTCCTGACGGTCGGCCATGTCGCCCGCGAGCAGATCGTCACAATGACTCACACCATGGAGCGGATCAACGGCTCGGCCGTCAAGGACGCCGGCAAGGAGTTCCAGCGGGTCGGCCAGGAAACGGTGCGCAGCTCCGGCAAGAAGATGGCGCAGATTTCGCTCCAGGCCGGCCAGAACGTTTCGCGGCAATGGGAAAAGGGCCAGGCGGACTCGATCTCCAAGACGGGGGACGATTTTGCCCGGGTGACGCAAAGCAGCTTTGACGGCGCCATGCGCCAGTCGCTGTCCACGAACCGCGATATCCTGCACGACGTCAACGGCCAGATGGGACGCCTGTTCGCCAGCTCCGCGCGCTACACGCAGGTCCGGGTCGCCGACCGGGTGCAGACGGCGATGCTGGACCAGAGCAACCGGCAGATGCAGGAGCGCGCCCGGCAGCTCGCCCAGCTCGCTCAGGTCTACCTTCAGACCAATCAGAACTATCTGGCGCTCACGGCGCAGATGCTCAATGTTTACGACGGCGACCGCGCCGGCGAAAAGGCCGTTCTGGACGCCCTGGTGCGCCGTTTCCCCATGTTTACGCTGGTGAGCGTCATGGACATGAACGGGCAGGAGACGGCGATGTCTGCTTCGGACCGCGCCGTGACGGCCTCTGACCTTTCCAATCACTTCACGGCCGATTACTTCCGAACCGCGATGGGCGGGCAATCGTATGTCGGTCTCGAAACGCCGCCGCAGTATGGACGCGCTCCCGTGCTTCGTCTCTCCGTCCCGGTCGAGCTTTACCGGGGCAAGGTGATCGGCGTTCTCACCGCCCGCCTGGCCCTGGAGGATCTCTGGGACACGATCCGCAACACGCGCATCGGCAAGAACGGCTATGCCTATGTCACCGGCCCCGGCGACGCCATCTTTCTGAAGGAGCGGCCCAGCGACGCGCAGATGATGCGGCAGGTGGCGCCAATCGAGCCGCTTGGCTGGAAGCTGATTGTGGCGCAGCCGAGCGATGAAGTGATGCTGCCCGTCCGGTCCTTCAAAAACGACATCGCGCGGAACACGCAGCACTCTCTCCTGCAGATGAACCAGGACATCCAGAACTCCTCGGAGATCGCGGCGAAGCGCCTGCAAATCGATGCGGGACGCCTGCACTCCGACACCGCCGCCCAGGTGCGGACACGCACCGGCGAGATCTTTGGACAGCTTCAGCGCAAAACCAGTCTCCAGACCGGCGCGGAGCTGAAGGGCATGCAGGAGGCGATCCGGTCCCAGGCCGAGCAGGCCCAGCAGGACAACGACCGGCAGATGGCCGCCGCCGCCGGCGCGGCGTCGACGGAGCTGGCGCGCCGGATCCCGCCGCTCACCGCCAACGCGCTTCGCCTGGCCAGCCGCCGCCTTTCGGTGTGGGCGCTGGCGATCATTTTGATCTCCTGCGCGATCAGCTGCGTCATCGGCCTGATCCTGGCGAGCGCCATCCTTCGCCCGATCCTGCGTCTCGCTCAAGGAACGCACGCCATCGCCGAAGGGGAGCTCGCCAAGCGCGTGGATGAGCGGGCGCCGGCCGAGATCGGCGACCTCGCGGTCGCGTTCAACACCATGGCCGCGTCCTTGCAGCAGAGCCGCACCGAGCTCGACAGCGCCGAGGCGCAGCTCGTGCAGTCCGCCAAGCTGGCGTCGCTCGGCACGCTGTCCGCCGGCGTCGCCCACGAATTGAACCAGCCGGTCGCGATCGTGCGCGGCATCTCCCAGCAGCTTCAGGGCGAGCCGAATCTTTCGCCCGACGTCCTGGACGACCTCGTGCTAATCGAGGGCCAGACGACGCGTATGATGAAGATCATCAAGCACCTGCGCACCTTCTGCCGCGCCGGCGGATATGAGATGACGCGCGTGACGGTCGATCAGGTCGTGGAGAACTGCTTCATTCTGATCGACGCCCAGCTCAAGGCGCACGATATCCGCGTCAAGCTGAACCTGACCGCCGGAGCATCGCAGGTCATGGGCGACGCCAACGAGCTGGAGCAGGTCTTTATCAACCTGATCACCAATGCGCGCGACGCCATGGAAGGCCGTAAGGACGCCGAGATCGCGATCCGTTCCTGGACAGAGAGCGGCCGCCTCTGCATCGAGTTCCACGACAACGGAACCGGCATTCCCGAGGAAGTCGCGGCGCATATCTTCGATCCTTTCTTCACCACGAAAGAGGCCGGCAAGGGGACGGGCCTGGGCCTGTCGATCAGCCACGGCATCATACAAAAGCACAAGGGCCTGATCGCGACGCATAACGACGGCGGCGCCGTCTTCACCATCACCTTACCGCTGCTTGAGGCGGACATAACGGAACAGGAAAGCGAACTGCGGCAGGCGGCTTAAGCGCCGCCCACCACAGAGGATGATAGAACTATGGCAAAAGTATTATTAGCAGACGATGAAGAAGCGCTCCGACTGATGCTGGGCCGCCAGCTCCGCCGCGGCGGGCACGAAGTGACGCTGGCGGAAGATGGACAGATGGCGCTGGAGCTCTTGCAGCAGGGCGTATACGATCTGGTCGTTTCCGACATGAAAATGCCTCGTCTGGACGGCATGGGACTTCTGGAGGCGGCGCACAAGCTGACGCCGGAGACGGAGTTCATCATCCTGACCGGACACGGCTCAATGGAAAACGCCGTCGAAGCCTTCAAGACCGGCCGGGTCTTCGACTATCTTCTGAAGCCGCTGGAGGATATCCGCGAACTGGACGCCGTTGTGGCGCGCGCCGTGGAGCGCCGCCAGCTTCGTTCGGAAAACGGGCGTCTGGTCACTGAGCTCCAGGTGCGGATCGAAGAGCTCGAAGCGGCCAAAGCGCAGCTCGCGGACCTCGCGGAGCGCGACGGTCTTACGGGCCTCTACAACCACAAGACCATCCATCATCGATTGGAGGAGCTGCTGGAGACGATCCCGGACGACACCGTCTCGGTGATGATGCTCGACATGGACGGCTTCAAGCTGATCAACGACACTTACGGCCATCCGACGGGAGACAAAGTGCTGCGCCATCTGGCGCGCGCCCTGGAAGCCGTCTGCGGCGCCAAGGGGATCCTGGGCCGGTGCGGCGGCGACGAGTTCATGGTGATCCTGCCGACAACGACGGGCGTCGAGGCGCAGGGCGTCGCGAACGAGATCAAGCACTATCTGAGCCTGAACCCTTTCACCAGTCCCGACGGCGGCAACCTGCCGGTCCGCCTCTGCTTCGGCGTCGCCGACACGCGTACGGCGGGGTGCTCGGCGCCCAATCTCGTTACGGCGGCGGACACCGCGCTGTACGAAGGCAAGAGCCATGGCGGAGATCAGGTCACGCTGCACCTCTCGCACATCCTCGAAGACGTGGACCCGTCGCATGGCAAGTTCCAGGTGCTGGACGGCTTGGTGACGGCCATCGACCGCAAGGACCACTACACCAAGCGCCACTCGGAAGATGTGACCGGCTACGCGCTCAAGCTCGTGAACGCGCTCGGGCTGTCCGGCGAGACCCTGGACGCCGTCCGGGTCGCGGGACTGCTGCATGACATCGGCAAGATCGGCGTTCCGGACAGCATCCTGCGCAAGCCTGGCAAGCTGACCGCCGAAGAGTACGAAGTCATGAAGGGGCATGTGACGCTGTCCATGCTGATCATCCACGGACTGCCCCGCCTGAACGATATTCTCGACGCCGTTTCGCACCACCACGAGCGCTGGGACGGCAAAGGGTATCCAAGCGGCGTTTCCGGCGAAGAAATCCCGCTGCTGGGCCGCGTCATGGCGGTCGCCGACGCGTTCAGCGCCATGACGCTGGATCGCCCGTATCGCTCGGGAATGCCGATCGAGGCCGCTCTGGAAGAGATCGAGCGCGGCGCCGGCACGCAGTTCGACCCGCAGCTCGCGGAACTGTTCGTGCAGATCATTCGGACTCAGGAAGCGCTCCATCAGCAGGCCGCATGATAGAGGGAATTTTATGATTGTCGATCTGAAAATGAGCGCGGCTCGGCGAGGCCGCCGGATGCTGTGTGCGGCCATGGGGCTGGCGATCGGCCTCCCGTGCGCCTCCGCGCACGCGCAGGGTCCCAAGATGACGGCCGGCGCGGCCGCCGGCGACCGCGATACGTCCGCCGACACCGAGCTTCTGCTCGCCGGCGACATGATCGTGACGGCCTCCAAGACGGCGCAGCGCATCAGCGATTCGCCGGCCGCCGCCACGGTCATCACCGCCGATCAGATCGAGCGCTCCGGCGCGACGAGCATCGTTGAGCTGCTGCGGTCGGTGCCGGGCGTGGATGTGATGGAGCCGAATAAATCGCAGGCGAACGTCGCGATTCGCGGCTTCAACAAGATCTTCTCCAATCAGATCTTAGTAATGGTGGACGGGCGCTCCATCAATCAGGACATTGAAGGCAATGTCTTCTGGAATACGCAGCCGCTGCTGCTTTCGCGGATCGCGCGCATCGAAGTCGTGCGCGGCCCAGGGTCCGTGCTTTATGGCGCGAACGCGTTCGGCGGCGTCATCAATATCATCACGAAGACTCCGGCGGAACTGCTCGCCGCGCAAAACCACAGCTCGTTCGCCGGCGCTTACGGCGAACATAACAGTACGTTCGTGGAAGTGGCGACCACGCAGGGCAAGGCGGGAGATTGGGCTCTTACGGTTGGCGCCGGTTACCATGGAACGAATGGTTACGGGGAGCGCAAGCCGAGCCAAATCCGCGACAGCGACAGTGTCCCGATCGAAACCCTCGATCTGGAAAAGCAAACCCGGCGCGGATCGCTGACGCTTTCGGTGGACAATTCCGACGCCACCGCGGACCTCTCCGTGCAAGCGCTTCTGGACGACGCAAAGTGGCATACCACCTCGGAAACACTGACGTACAATGAAGACAAAGGGGCGACGCCGATCATGGGTCGCATTTATCATACGTCCGAACGACTGGTCAATCCGACATTCGGTCTCAACTCAGAGGTCATAAACCTGGAGATCCAGCAGCAGCGCCAGATCTCCGCGCGCCATCAGCTGCTCTATGGCGGCAGCTACCGGCAGGGAGAATTCACGTCGACACCGACCGGGACGATGAGCCATGGGCAGAGCCTGAAAAGCCTGTTTTTCCAGGACCAGATCCTGATCGATTCGATGACGAATCTGTTCGCCGGCGTGCGCTGGGACGACAACTCCATCTATGGATCTCAGACATCGCCGCGCCTCAGCCTCGTCCGGCATCTGCCGAAAGAGCAGACCGTGCGCCTTTCCTATGGAACCGCGTTCCGTGCGCCGACGATCATTGAGACGTATCTGAACTTCGCTTCGCCGCTGGCTCCGGGATTGAACTTTGAGATGCTCGGCAGCACGGATTTGAAACCGGAGAAGGTGACCAGCATCGAAGCGGGCTATCGCAAGGATACGCCGTCCGGCTATGTCGGTTTGAGCCTGTTCGCCAACCATATTACGGATGTTATCAGCAGCGCCGTGCTGGAGACCGCTCCGTCGCCGCCGTTTCCGCCGAATATTCCTATCAAGCTCCAGCTGACCAATATCGGCGGCGTGCGCGCCACGGGGTTCGAACTGGAAAGCGGTTTCCGCCTTGGCGGCGGCGCGCATGGGCTGCTGAACTACGCTTATCAGGATGTGACGAACGATGACGGCTCGCAGGCCGACTTCTCGCCGCATCACAAAATCAATCTCGTGCTGCAAACCGACGATCGCCGCAAGGCGATCGGATATCTCGCGGCGCACTTTGTCAGTCAGGCCAAATACGGGTCGGCGCCGATCCGGCAGTACACAACCCTGGACGCCAACCTCAGCTATCGTGTGGGCGGCCTCAGCAAGCCGTGGACGATTTCGCTTGCCGCCACCAACTTGCTCGATGACCGCCATGAGGAGTATGTGGACGTTCTCAACCCGCTTGCGCCGTCTAAAATCGCCGAGTCCCAGCGCCGCACCCTCTGGGTCCGCGCCGACGGCAAGTTCTGATCGACGCGGAAAGGCCCGCGCGGCGATGCCGCGCGGGCCTTTCCGCGACCATTACTTCTTCGGTTGTTCCTCGGCCAGCATATCCGCATGACGATGGATTAGCTTCCATTCGTCGTCTTCACGGCGAAAGACCTCCGTGATCCGCAGTTTCATCGGGATCGCCTCGGGCTTACCCGGCATACGCACGGTCGCCGTTTGGAATCCTGTCCAGAAGCCGACGCCGTCGCCGGCGGCCATCTGCAAAATCTCCAGGTCGCTGTCCCCGCCGGGCTCGAATGATCCCGCGTCCCTCGCATAGCGCGCGCGAACATCGTCCGCGCCCTTGGTAAAGCCGCCTCCCGGACCGAAGAATGTCGCGGGCGAATTATGCGCCGTGAGAGTGCTCAGCGGCTGAGCATCCCCGTTGACATAGGCGTTCGCCGCTTTCGCGCGGCGCTTCATGAACTCCTCGAAGTCTTTCGTGACTGCGCTCATCATTCCCTCCAATCATCGGCGTGCTGACGCCGAAGAATCGTTCGAGAATTACTTTACCCGTCAGAAAGATTTCTTATTCTTGCTCGCCTGCCGCGATAAGACCCTGGAGATCCAGCCTCCGCGTATACATCGTCACTTCCCCGTCGGGCGTTCGCGGCCACAGGTCGCGCGGGCGGTCCCAGTAAAGCTCCACGCCGTTGCCGTCCGGATCGGAAAGATACAGCGCTTCGCTCACGCCGTGATCGCTTGCCCCGTCCAGCGAGACGCCGGCCGCCGTGAGCCGCTTCAGGGCGTCGCCCAGCGCCGCGCGCGTCGGGTAGAGGATCGCGACGTGGTACAGTCCCGTCGTTCCCGCCGGCGGGGGCGATCCGCCTTTGCTTTCCCACGTGTTCAACCCAATGTGGTGATGGTATCCGCCCGCCGAGATAAACGCGGCGCTGTCGCCCATGCGGACAATCACTTCAAATCCGAGCACTCCCTGATAGAACGCCAAGGCCCGGTCGATATTCGCCACCTTCAAATGCACGTGTCCGATAGAAACGCCGGGGTCAATCGGACGCGCCGTGATCTCACTCTTCTTTGAGCTATTCAACTCTTTCCTCCCACGATCTTCCATTGATTCTGTAACCGGTCTCATTACAGGTAAGTTCCGGACCGTAATCTCCCAATGGCGCCGTGACAAATAAATTGGTCTTCGTCTTGAAAAAAAGTGATACGTTCGGAGATTTTCTGCGTCTACAGAGTCAGATGAAGTCGAAATCACCGGAGCAGGCGGAGCAAGTGTGGCGATGAGCAGGACAGCGCCGCTGCGATTCGCAGGCGGGCCACAGAGCGACAATTTGCGCGATCATCCGGTGGATCCCCTGATGCGGGACGAATTGGATTCGGATCTGCGGCTCGTCCAGCGCTGCGCGCAGGACGATCCCGCCGCCATGCGCGAGATCGTACGCCGCTACCAGCCCAAGCTCTATCGGTATCTGCGTCCGCTGCTGGGCACGCAGGAAGACGCAGAGGAGGCGGCGCTCGACGTGTTTCTGCGCGTATGGCGGGACGCCGGACGGTTTGAGCGCCGCTCCAGCGTTTCGACCTGGGTTTATCGGATCGCCACCAATATCGCCCACGATCGGATCCGCCGCCAGCAGGCGCAGCGGCGCACGGCGCCGCCCGTCGATTGGACGGATGTCGTCGCTCCCGACGCGGAAGCGGTCGCGATTGAGAACCTGGAAGCGGCGGAGCGCGGACGACTTCTGGAGCGCTGTCTTCACCAGCTTCGCGTGGACGACCGCCTGCTGCTGACACTGTACTATGGCGAGGATCTGGGGTACGACGAGATTGCTCGGATCACCCAGTGTCCCGCGCCGCTGCTGCGGGTTCGATTGATGCGCGCCCGTCGCCGGCTGCGCGCCGTGATGGACGCCGCCGCTCCCGAGGAAATGGAATGAACTGTCGAATATTTGAATCCCAGGCGCCGGATTGGGCTGCGGGCAGACTCTCCGCCGGCGATGTCGCCGCGCTGGAGCGTCACCGGGATCGCTGCGCGGCGTGCGCGCGCTGGATGCAGGCCGAAGCCGAGATCCGCCGGGCGTTTCGCGAGAACTCTCTGGAAGGCGCGGCCGAGCCGGACCTCTGGCCCCGCCTCGCGCATCGGCTGGAGCCAAGGCGGCGCCGGATGGCCCCGGCTCCGCGTTTGATCTGGAGCGGAGCGGCGGCGCTCGCCCTGGCGGCGCTGATCGCTTACCCGTCGGTCGCGCCGCAGCCGAGGCCCGCGCCGCCTGGGGGCGCGTCTACGAAGACGGCGCCCGGCAATCCCGCTCTCCACGCCCCGACGGCGGAGGCCCTCGCCTCCCTGCCCAGCATTCAGGACGTTTCCGCGCCCAATCCGGCGATGGACGATCCGGCGGGCACGTCAATGGAAGACATATGGACACACATCAACTCAGAAAACAATTGAAGCGCGCTCGATGGGGCGCCGCGATCGGTTTCGCGGTCTTCCTGGCGGGCGTTCTCCCCGGGGCGGCCTTTGCCGGCTCGCCCGGATCGGTCCATCTTGCCGACGCCGACGCGCCCGGCATGAATTTGACTCCGGCGCAGCAGCAAAAGCTGGCGGCGCTGGAAAGCGCGTCCCGGGCGCAGTCCCACGATCTGTTCACGCAGCTTCAGCAGATTCGCGGCAAGCTTTCGGATCTGTACCGCAAGTACGATCTGGATGTGGCCGCCGCCACGCGGCTGAACCAGGATCTGAACCGGGTGCAGGGACAGCTGCTCGATCAGCGGCTTTCCGACCAGCAGCAGCTGCGCCGAATCCTGACGCCGGATCAGTTCGCGCAGCTTCAATCGTCGATCCTGCGTCGCCCCCATCCGGGCGAGGGGCATGAAGGACACGATCACCGGGATCAGGGCTGGAACTCGCAATAAGTTTGCCGCTGCCCGGGGTTTCAATTTCACTGACCATATCAATTGTTCGGACCGAATCGAAGAGGATGGAGAAAAGCATGATGATCAAGAAGGCATTTTGGCCCGCCATGGCGGCTATGACGGTGATCGCGGCGACGTCGGCGGTTTATGCGGCGCCCGGAGACGCCGTCGATCACGTTCGCGGCCAGGTCTCGGCGGCGGATTCGACGGCGAAAACTATCACCGTCACGAATCCGCGCGACCAAACCGCGACGACATTCAAGGTCACCGACGCCACGAAATACACTGTGGATGTCGCGAAAACACTCGACTCGCTCAAGGTTGGAGACAACATCCGCGTCATGGGCCAGCCCGATGACACCGGTAATGTCGAAGCCCGCTTCATCATGGTCGTTCCCGCCGGTCAGGGCGCCGGACGACCGGGCGGCGGCGGTCCGGGCGGCCGTGGCGGTCGCCGGGGCGGTACGACCGGCGTCATCGCGACGGTCAAGCCGGCGCTGACGATCACGACAGCCGACGCGAAGACCGTGACCGTCACCACGACGGCCGACACGCGCGTCACCGGCCCGCAGGCCGGATCCTGGTCGGACGTGAAGACCGGAACGTTCGTGACGGCCGATGTCACCGGCGACTCCGGCTCGCAGGTCGCGTCCGCCGTGCATGTCTCCGCCAACATGGGCTTCGGCCGGGGCGGTGGCGGCGGCCGCCGTCAAGGCGGCGGCGGAGCGGGAGGCGATGCTCCGCCGCCGCCCGCGCAGTAATCTCGCGATACCCACGAAAAGCCGTCCCGGCTACGCCTGCTCAAGCGCGGCCGGGACGGCTTTTCATTTTGCTTCCACTTGGATTTTGCCTCCATCTTGGGAGGCGCGTGATTACCGCCGCCGTCGATTGACGACGACGAGAGCGATTGCGAGCAGGACGCCGGCGCCGATCGCCAGGCCGGTGAACGAGCGGCGGGCGACGGCTTCCGGCGTCTCCGAGGCGTCCATGGCGGCGGGGCCGCCTTCAGGGAGCAATACGCTCACGCAGCGCGGGACAACTTCAACATTCCATTCGCGCGTGTCGCCGCCCGATTCGCCGTCGAATTCGATCGGCTCGGGATTGGGCGTCCGCACGGAGATCTTCTTTGCCTGATAGACATCCAGATCCGGAGCATCATGGGCTCGCCCGATCAGCGCGTATCCCGCGATCCGCAGCCACTGTCCCAAAGTCTCGGCCTTGATCACGCCCACATCCAGCAGGCCGTCGTTGGGCGAGGCGGTGGGCATTGCTTCTAGGCCCCCCGTCACTTTGCCCATATTGGCGATCAGCACGCTTTTTGCGCGGCTTCGGATGGGCGGACGCCCGTCTAAAACGATCTCCACGTATGCGCCTCGGCGCGGCAGGTTCTTCAGCGCGGCCCAGAGGTAGGCGAACACCCCCAGCCGTTTCTTGGCTTCCCGGTCGGCGTCGTTGATCATGCGGGCGTCCAGGCCAAGCCCCCCCATGATCGCGAAGTGCTTCCCGTCGTTCGAACGCCCCAGGTCCAGCTGATACGGCTGGCCGGAGAGCGCGACGTGGACGGCTTCGGGAACGGTGGCGGGAATGCCGAGGTTGACGGACAACAGGTTGCCGGTGCCCGCGGGAAGGACCGCGATGGGGATGTCGGAGCCGATGGCCGCCGAAAGGACTTCGATGACGGTGCCGTCTCCGCCGGAAACGGCGATCAGATCGACGCCGTCGCTGATCGCCTTTTTGGCAAGCTCCTCGCCTCCGACTTCCTTGCTGGTTTCAATAAAGATGCAGGTATAGCCGTGCTCGGTCAGGGCGTCGGTAATGCTTTTTTTACGAGCCTCGGGATCGGTTTGTCCCGAGACCGGATTGAAGATGATCGAGACGCACTTCTGATCGGGCGCGCTGCTTTCGGCGCTCCGCTCGTTGTCCGTGTGGTCGGCAGTTGCTGTGTTAGGCTGGGGTGTGGCGCTCATGCGATCTATGTACCCAGAAACGAGCGGGCTGTACCAGGCGGGCGAAACCGTTCACGCGGCGCGGCGCAGCACGGTGGGCTCGGCGGGCATAGCGTATTTTTTGAGGACGTCGATACAGTCGGCGTCGAGCGCGATCCCGCGATCTTTGTCCAGAATGGCGAACACCTCCTCCTGGGGAAGCGCTCCTCGGTAGGGGCGTTCGGCGGAAAGGGCGTCGTAGACATCCGCGACGGCCAGAATGCGCATGTCGAGGTCCAATTGGTCGGCGTTCAATCCCTGAAAGTACCCACGGCCGTCCAGGCGTTCATGGTGCGCCGAGGCGATCTGCGTGATTCGCTCAAAGCCGGGGATCTGATGCAGGATCTGCTGGGTATGGAAAGGATGGAGGCGAATGCACTTCCACTCCTCCTCATCGGGCTTGCCGGGCTTATCCAGAATCGTATTGGGGACGGCGAGTTTGCCGACATCGTGCAGCAGCGCCGCGCGCCGCATCGTGGTGAGACGGGCGCCGGAGATCCCCAGGCCGCGCGCGATCTGCACGCTGTAGTCGCGCACGCGGGAAGAGTGCTGGCCGGTAAAGGGCGACTTCGCGTCGACGATTTGCGCAAAGGCGTCGCAGATAGAATCGATCCGCGATTCGGTCGCCATTTCGATGGCGGCGCGGATATCGAGATCCAGCAGCGTCTCGCGCGCGGAGTTCCGCACCTCATGCCAGAAGTTCAGATCGTTGCGGAAACGCTGCGCGATCCGGACCAGTTCGGGATCGAACCAGCGGCCGGAGCGTTTCTCCGCCATTTCGTAGGCGGCGTCCAGCCCAAAGGTTCGGTCAAAGACGTCGATCGTCTGCGCCAGCGACGCAATGCGGGAAAGCAGGGGGATGGCTTCCCCGCATAACCCCTGCGGCGCTCCAGAGCCGTTCCAGCGCTCCGGGAGCGAGCGGATGCAGTCCGCCGCTTGTTTGCCCAGTCCGAGCATCATGGCGATCTGAGAGCCCCGGTTACAGCGGGATTCTTGAATTTCCTGATTTTGACGCGAGCCCTGAACGCCGATCTTCAGCACGCGCGCCGCCCGCATGCAAAGCGATCCCGAAGGGAGCGCGTGCGCCGCCGCGTAGCGCGCCGCCTCGAAGATATTCGACCAGTCGACGACGGAAGCGTCGCCCTTCGCCTTGAGGTCATCGCTGCCGAAGATCTCATACATGCGCGCGGCGTTGCTGGAGCAGCCGGCGTCCTTCATGAGAACCGCGTAATAAAGACTCGTCAGCTCGTTCTCGGAAAGGCCGTAAAGCGAACCGATCCGCATCCCGATCAGACAGGAACGCTGCGCGTGCCCCATCGGCTGGCCCCCGGTAAGATCCAGCGCATAACTGAGCGAGGACAGGATCTCGGCGAGCGAAAGTGCGGTCGGTTTGAGCGACTCGTCCATAAAAATTGAAACGGCCTTCCTATTGATGATTATATCATTGGCAGAATGGGGAGAGTTTCATACTGAGCGAATTACCTGGGCGATTGGAATTGTTGGGAAATCCCTATGAAAATTGGCAATTGTAGCCATATTACGATATACTGTAGCGAGCAAGCATATATTACAGGATCGTTTCGGATGCGGTAATATCAAACGATGCGAATGAGAAAGTTTGGCCGGACGGGCTGGAAGGTTTCGGAGATCGGTTTTGGCGGCTGGGCCATCGGCGGGGATGGTTTTGGCAACAGTTACGGAGCGACGGATGACGAGGTTTCCAAAGCCGCGCTGCGGCGGGCGCTGGAGCTGGGCGTCAACCTGATCGACACCGCCGATATCTACGGACATGGGCATAGCGAAGCGCTGATCGGCGAGGTGCTGCGGGACTGGGCGGGAACGCAGCCGATCGTGGTGACCAAGGGCGGCGTCAATTTTTACCGCCGGGACGATACGCTGGAACAGGACTGGACTCCTTTGGCTATCGCCCACGCCGTGCAGCAAAGCCTGATGCGTCTGCGTCGCGAGACGCTGGATCTGTTTCTTCTGATGAATCCGCCGGTCGAGGAGCTGGAGCGGATGCGCGTCTGGCAGACGCTGGAGGCGCTCCAGCGCGGCGGCAAGATCGCGCAGTATGGAGTGTCCGTGGCAGAGCCGCAGGACGGCGTCTGGCTTCTGGAGAACGACGCGCCCGTGGCGGCGATCGAGGTCGCGTACAGTTTGTTTTATCAGGGCGCCACGACGGATTTGCTGCCGCTCGCGCGGCGCAAGAAGGTCGCCGTTCTGGCGCGCGAGCCGCTCGCGAACGGCTTTCTCGCCGGCGCGCACGGCGCGAATGCGGTGTTTCCGGAAGGGGACATTCGGGCGTTGCTGCCGCCGGAGTATGTGAGAGCGATGGCGGAGACGGCGGACCGTCTTCGCTTTTTGTCGGACGGAGCCGGCCGGACGCCGGCGCAGGCGGCGCTTCGGTTCGTGCTGGACGACCCCGCCGTCGCCAGCGTGGTCGTCGGCGCCAAAACCCCCGCGCAGGTGGAGGAGAATATCGCGGCGGTAAGCGCTCCGTCAATCACGGAGGCCGAGCGAAGGCAGGTCTTAGAGGTGTTTTCCGAATGAATGTCGCAACATCCCAGGAGATGCGTGAGATCGATCGGCGTACGATCGAGGAATTCGGCGTTCCCAGTTTGATCCTGATGGAGAACGCCGCGACGCGCGTGGTGGAAACACTGGCGCAGCGCCGTCCCACGCTGCGCGGCGCGCGTGTCGCGATTGTGTGCGGGAAAGGGAATAATGGCGGAGATGGTCTCGCGATCGCCCGTCATCTCGCCGTTCGCTTCCACGCGCGCGTCACCGTCTGGATGATCGCGCCCGACCCGGGCGCGCTTTCTCCCGACGCCGCCGCGAACCTGGAGATGGCGGAGAAGTTCGGCCTGACGATCCACTGGATCGCGGACGGAGTATCCGTTGAATTGGGCCAATCGCTGGCGTCGTCGGATATCGTTATCGACGCCCTGCTGGGTACGGGATTTCGCGGTGCGCTGGAAGGCGGCGGCGCTTCGGCGGTCGAAGCGATCAACGCCGCCGGGAGCGCGGGAGCGTATGTCGTCGCGGTCGATATTCCCTCGGGAGCCGAGGCCGACACGGGGAATGTGAATGGCCCCGCCGTGCGCGCCGCGATCACGGTGACGTTCGCGCTGCCCAAGATCGGCCTGCTGCTGTTCCCCGCCGCGGAGCTGGCCGGCGAAGTGATTGTGGGGGAGATCGGAACGCCGCCGGCGCTGCTGGAGGGCGTGCGGGCGCGCGCGACGAGCGCCGCCGATGTGGCCCAGTGGATCCCGGCGCGAATCAATGGACGCGATAGCAATAAAGGCAAATTTGGCCACGTGACCGTCTTCGCCGGATCCGCCGGATTGATCGGCGCCGCCGCGCTCAGCGCGGAATCGGCGGCGCGCATGGGGTCCGGCCTGGTGACCCTGGCCGTGCCGGAGGGGCTTTTGACGGCGGCGATGAGCGTGGCGAATCCCGTCGTGATGACCGCCGGCCTTCCGCAGACGCCCAAGCAGACGTTTTCCTCGCGGGCGCTGGATGACGCGCTTGCCCTGGCGGAGAAGGGAACCGCCGCCGCCATCGGGCCGGGACTGGGCGGCGTCAAGGATGAGGATCTTCAGAAGTTTGTTCGGGAGTTTGTGGCGCGCTGCCCGGTCCCGCTGGTGATTGACGCCGACGCGCTCAACGTGCTATCGCTCGAGCCGGATCGCGGGGCGTCCCTTGTGCGCGGCCGCAAGGCGGCGACTGTATTGACGCCGCACCCGGGCGAGATGGGGCGGCTGCTGGGAATCGAGACCGCGCAGGTTCAGGAGCGCCGTTTGGAGCATGTCCGCCACGCCGCCGAGACATACGGCTGCGCCGTGCTGCTGAAGGGCTCGCGCACGCTGATTGCGACGCCGGACGGGCGTTTGACGATCAATACGACCAGCAACCCCGGCATGGCGACCGGCGGGGCGGGGGACGTCTTGACGGGAGTGATTGCGACGCTGCTCGGGCAAAAGCTCGCCGCTGGCGACGCGGCGGCGGCCGGCGCGTACGCGCACGGTCTTGCGGGAGATTTGGCGGTCCTGAGTTTGGGAGGCGCGGCGGGCCTGATCGCCAAAGATATTGTGGATTATTTGCCGAAAGCGATAGGAAAATGCCAATTAGAAAGCGATGGAATAATCTCCGGCTCTTAATACTCTGCATCCTCGCTGTTGTGTCGAGCGCACCCGCGCACGCGCAGCAAGTGGTGGTGACCCTGCCGGACAACGGTCTCTTTACCGCTTGGGTTACCTCGGAAAAGGGCGGGATCTCGACGGTGCCCTTCAACGTCCGAGGCCACGAAACGATCGCGGTGCGGATCCGTACGGTGGACGGGCAGACGCTGTATGTGCTGGATGGCGCCACGGGCCGTATGGCGGCGTCCCGCCTGCGTATCAATCCCGATGGATCCGCTTCGCCGGTGGCGTTGCTGGTGAGTGACTTTCAGCTGATTGGACAGCCTGGCGCCGCCGCCGCCGCGCTGCCGTCCTCCCGGCCGAACAACAACGTGCTTCTGGGGCACGCCGAAACCGTCAGCACCGTCGATCCCGACGCGGAGGACGCCGCGCCGGCGGCCGTGAAAGAGGGAGACGAGTGGACGACGCCGCTGGCCACTTTCTTAATCGGGGCGACGCTCGCCGGGATCTGCGCCTGGATCATCCAAAAACTGATGCGCCGTTCGCAGCCCGAGTTCCAGTACGCCAGCTCCTCCGCGCCGATGTGGGAGCCGGCAGGGCCGGAGCCAGGCGATCGCGATATCGCCGCGAGAAGCAATGGACGCCAGCGTTACCGCGTGACGAAGAGCGCTGCGCGTCGATCGCGCCATCGAAGCCGCATCCACGTCCCGCAGCTTGTCGGCACCGATGGCCTGGCCGCCGGAGCGCGGTTCGTGCTTTCCACCCCCACGGTCTCCATCGGACGCGACGGCGACAATGAGATCGTGCTGGCCGAAACCAAAGTCTCGCGCCATCATGCGCGGATCGAGCACGAGCAAAGCGGCAATATCATGCTGATCGATGAAGCGAGCGCTAACGGGGTGTTTGTGAATGGAATGCGCGTGGAGAAGGCGGTGCTTCACCAGGGCGATGAGATCAAGATCGGGGATAGTTTCTTTCGGTACGAGGAGTAGGGAAGCCTAAATCCCTATTCCCCCAACTCGCTTAAGCTCGTTCTCCCCTTTTTCCCAACAAGCTGCTTCGCAGGGGAAAAGGGGAGCCACTCATTAAGTTCCATTCACTCGTTTCGCTGCCGTGAAGAGATTGTTTGTGAACGCCACAAGTTTTTCACTTTCTTCATTGCTACTTGTCGAGCGAGCAAGGCCAATAATGACAAGCACCCCTTTTCCCCCGCGAAGCGGCTTGCTGGGAAAAAGGGGAGAACGAGCTTAAGCGAGTTGGGGGAATAGGGATTTAGGCTTTCCTCAGTTATCCCGCTCCACCATATACCGCGCCAGCGCTCGCAGGGGATCGGCTTTTTCGTCGAAGATCGACAGCGCGGCGATTGCGTCTTCGGCGGCTCGGTTCGCCAGCGTGCGGGACTCTTCAATGCCCAGGATCTTGGGGTAGGTCGCTTTGTCCTGCTTGAGATCACTGCCGAGCGGTTTGCCCAGCTTCTCCGCGTCCCCTTCTAAATCCAGAATGTCATCCGTGATCTGAAAGGCCAGGCCGATCTTTTCGCCGTAGCGGCGCAGGGCGTTCTCCTGGGCGCCGGACGCGCCGCAAAGGCGGGCGCCGGCGACGAGCGAGGCGATGAGCAGAGCGCCGGTCTTGCGCTCGTGGATCGACGCCACGGTCTTCTCGTCGACATCGGTCCGGCCTTCGCACTCGATGTCCGACACCTGTCCCCCCACCATTCCGCGCGTGCCTGACGCCTGCGCGACCATGACGAGCGCTTCGAGGACCCGGTCGGCGGGGCAGAACGCGCGGCATTCGGCGATCAGCTCGAAGGCGAAGGCCAGGAGGGCGTCGCCGGCCAGGATCGCCATCGCTTCGCCATAGACGACATGGTTGGTTGGAGCGCCGCGCCTCAGGGCGTCGTCATCGATGGCGGGCAGGTCGTCGTGGATCAGCGAAAAGGTGTGGATGCACTCCAGCGCGCAGGCGAGCGGAGTCACATGCGAGAAATCGCAGCCCACGGCGTCGGCGGCGGCGAGGGCCAGAATGGGGCGGAGGCGCTTGCCGCCGCAGAAGATGGAGTAGCGGATCGAGGCGTGGAGATTGTCCGGCTCCTGATCCGCCGTGGGCAGGTATTTGTCGAGCGCCGCGTCGACGATGACACGGCGCTCGCTGAGGTAGGCCGGCAGGTCGAAACTCACACCGTCTCCGGTTCTAGCGAGAAGCCCGCAGCGCGGGCGGCTGCGGTCAGCGTATTGCGCAGAAGCATGGCGATGGTCATCGGGCCGACGCCGCCGGGAACCGGGGTAATCGCCGACGCGACCTGCAAAGCGCTTTCAAACTCGACATCGCCGACGTCTTTTGCGCGGCCTTCGACTTTGTTATAGCCGGCGTCCAGCACCACGGCGCCGGGTTTGATCATATCGCCTTTGATCAGCTCGGGACGGCCGACGGCGGCGCAGAGGATATCGGCCTGGCGGGTGATCTCGGCGAGGTTCGGCGTGCGCGAGTGGCAGATCGTGACCGTGGCGTTCTCGGCGAGCAGCAGCAGGGCGAGCGGCTTGCCGAGAATGACGCTGCGGCCGACGACCACGGCGTGCTTGCCGGCGATCGGCAGATTATAGCGCTTCAAAAGCTCGATCATGCCTTCGGGCGTACAGGAATGAAATGAATCCAGACCGGCGACCAGGCGGCCCAGCGAGATCGGCGCGATGCCGTCCACGTCCTTCTCGGCGCTCAGGTCCGAGAGGATGCTCGGCTCATCCATATGCTTGGGCAGCGGGTGCTGGATCAGGATGCCGTGCACGGTCGGGTCGGCATTGAGCTGCGCGAGGCGGTGGCGGACTTCGGATTCCGGCGCGTCGTTGGTAATCGGATAGGTCACGGACTCGATGCCGGCCTTGGCCGAGGCGCGGGCCTTCATCTGTACGTACGTCGCCGACGCGGGATCGTCGCCGGCCAGGATCGCGGCGAGTTTGGGAACGACGCCGGTCGCGGCGGTCAGGCGCGCCGTATCCCGCGCGATCTCCGCGCGAATCGCCTTTGAAGTCGCGTTACCGTCCAAGAGAATAGCTGTCATAGTGATGAATCCGTTGAAATTGAGATCGGGCCGAAGGCCGGTATGGCGGCGTCCTCGGCGTCGGTGATGTTGCAGTAAGAATCCAGGCCATATCCATACCAGAGGCTCAGTCCCGCCGGCAGGACCTCGCATCCCACATGCAGGATCGCCGTATCGCCTTCGAGCGTGGTCTTGAAGATCTGGTGGATATCGTTCCCGGCGGCGTCGCGCAGGCTGAAGCCGTAGGGACGTCCTTCGGCGCGCAGGCCGCCGCGCACATTCTGGAACGAGACGCGCACAATGGTGTAATTGCCGACAGCGGGCCGCGCGACTTTGATCTCGCCCAGTTCGGGGGAGGGGAAGCCGCTGACGACATTGGCGAGCCGCTTGCCGAGGCGCTTGAGACCGGCTGTGCTGATGTGAATGCCGTCGTCCAGATCGAGATCGATGGCGCTCACCACGCCGACATAGGGCAGGGCTTGCGGCAGAAGGCGTTGGGCTTCGCGGATCGCGCTCCAGCTATGATGCTGATCGGCGTCTCCCGGGGTAACGAACGTCCCCAGCTGCACCAGATAGAACGGCAGATCGGGCTGGCCGAGATCGGTTCGGAACGATTGGATGAGATGGATCATCCGATCGGCGTATTTGGGAGCGTCCTCAGGGCTGGCGTCGCTTTCCCCCTGATACCAGAGGATGCCCGCGACCTTACCGCCGCTCTCGCGGATGCGCGAAAGGGTGGCGCCGTACAGCGAATGGTCGCCTTCGGTTGCGGCGCGCGCGGGGTTCCACTGGTCCATCGACGTTCCGCCATGCGCGCTTGGGATCAGGCCGACGGGAACGCCGGTCCGCGCCTGAATCAGCTTGGCGAAGGTCAGGCCCAGACCCGCGCCGTAATCGCGGCTGTTCCGAGGATCGGGAACTTCCGGAGGCGGAGGCATGCCGTTGATTTTGCGGTGAACGGGGCGGGGGGATTCATCGAGCCAGTGCAGCGGCTCTTCGGCGACGGCCCAAACTTCCCGGCTCTGGAGGGACCGCACGAGGGGCGAGCTTGTCTCCATATCGACCTGGCGGCCGCAGCCTTCCATGTTGCTCTGCCCGGCCAGCACCCAGATATCGCCGACAAGGACATCGGTCGCGTCGCCGATCTCATACGGGCCGCCGGTGGTGATCTCGACGATGGTTCCGTTATCCTGCGTGATCTGCGCGGCGCCGTTCGCGGCGCGCTGCAATACTTGGAAGCTTTGAAGCGTCATCCGTGTGTTTCCTCTCCGTCGGGGAAGTTCATGTGCATTCGGCTTGCGGTGGGAACGCTCTGGCCTTTGTACTTGCTGCCCAGATCCGGGTGTCCGTAGGGGCGGTCGGCGGGGGTGCTCATCGCGAAGAACGAGATCTGTCCCACCTTCATTCCCGGATAAAGCAGGATCGGCAAGTTGGCGACATTCGAGAGCTCCAGCGTGATGTGGCCCTCAAAGCCCGGATCGATATAGCCCGCCGTCGCGTGCACCACCAGGCCCAGCCGCCCGAGCGAGCTTTTGCCTTCCAGGCGCGCGACGAGGTCATCGCCGAGCGCGATGCTTTCCAGAGTGCTCGCCAGAATAAACTCGCCGGGATGGATGACGAAGGGGGAGCCCTCTTCGGCGGTCACCATTTCGGTGAGCCCATCCTGCGCGGCTTTGGGATCGATGGCGGAGTATTTGTAGTTGCGGAAGACGCGAAATCGGTGGTCGAGACGGATATCGATCGACGCCGGCTGGACGAGGCTTTCATCGTAGGGCGTGATGGTGATGCGTCCGGCGGCGACGCCTTCTTTGATGCTGCGGTCGGAGAGGATCATGGGGCGTCTCGTCTTATTCGGCGTACAGGGATTTTTTCATCCAGAGATAGCGCTCTCCGGAAAGTGTTTGGTCCGGCTGAAACCCGGCGCCGAGGGCGCATTGGATCGCGGCTTCATTGTCGCGGCCGACGCGCGTCCAGACATCCGGGTATTTGTGATACTCCGTGAGAAAGGCGCAAAGCTTGCTCATCAGTACGGAGGCGACGCCCGCGCGGCGCATGTCCGGGGCGACGATCACATGCTGGATCTCGACATCGCCTTCCACATCGTCCTCGATGATATCGCCATAGGCGACGATGTCTCCGTCACGGCGCAGGGTAAAGGCGAAGTTCGTTTCGTAGATCCACGCGGCCACTTGATCGGCCGTGAGGGGGAAGCCCTGAGCGCCGGTCAGTTTCCAAAATTCGTCCGGCGTCGTCACCCAATGCGCGACCGTCTCCGCTTCGGCTAGGTCGAACGGCCGGAGTTCGAAGTACGGCATATCATGCAAGGTCCTGCTCACTGCTGTCGGAAGAAACCTCGCCGTCGCCGCGCGGCTCGCGCGCCAGCGCGCCCAGCACGCCGTTGACGAAGCGGCCCGATTCGGCGGTGCTGTACTTCTTGGCGAGCTCCACGGCTTCGTTGACGACCGCCGCGACCGGCGAATCCGGACGGTAGATCATCTCAAACGAAGCGAGGCGAAGGATATTGCGGTCCACGGCGGCCTGACGATCCAGCGCCCAGTCGGAGGCGAGGACGGTAAGGCGGGCGTCGATGGAGCTTTGATGCTCCAGGACTCCGCGCACGAGCTCCTGGGCAAACGTGCTGTTCTTATCGTCGAGCTGGGACTGCTCCAGCGCCGCGTCGATCACTTCCGACGGGGGCTGGTGGCCGATTTCGATTTGGTAGAGCATACGCAGGGCCAGCTCGCGCGCGTCTCGGCGCGTATTCTTGCCCGCGGTGTTCGGAATGTGAGAATCTGGTGTCATTTCGCTTTATTGTACCCCGAACGGGCGCGGGTTCGTTTCGCCATTTTGGGAATGGGAAAGCGTAAAACCAGCTCCGGCCGCAGCGCGCGCCACGCTTTCGCGGTCGGGACGCGCCCGCTGAGGCGCCGCGCGGGCGCTTCCTCGGTGCGCGTCAGATAGATCCCGGCTAGCGACAGCAGGCCGACGCAAAGAAAACCGTTGGCGTAAAAATCCCACGGATGTTCGGCGCCCGGCGGCAGGTTCGCCTGCCGGTATACGGCGATCGCCGAGTTATGCGCGAAGCCGAACACGCAGCCGATGAGCCCCGCGCAGAGCAGCGCCCGCAGGGCGAGCGCTGTTTTCCAGAAGGGGATACGATGACGCTTGCGGCGTTTCATGAAGTGTTGCTAGCTCGCATCCACGTGGGTCGCCAGGAACTTCGTCGTCAGGTCGCCCTTTTGGAACGCTTCGCTGGCGAAGATCTTCTTGTGATATTCTAAGTCCGTTTTGACGCCGACGATCTCGACTTCGTCCAGGCACCGCTGCATGCGCGCGATGGCGCCGGCGCGGTCGGTGTCCCAGACGATGATCTTGGCGAGCATCGAATCGTAATACGGCGGCACTTCGTACCCCGAAAAGATCTGCGTGTCGATGCGAACGCCCAGGCCGCCCGGCAGGCGAACGGTGGCGATCTTGCCCGCGCTCGGCGCGAAGTCGCGCAAGGGGTCACGCGCCGTCAAACGCACTTCAATGGCGTGTCCCGTCCATTCGATCTGGCGCTGGGAGAAGGCGAGTTTTTCGCCGGACGCGACCCGGATCTGCCACTTCACCAGGTCGATCCCCGTGACGGTTTCCGTGATCGGGTGCTCGATCTGGAGACGCGTGTTCATCTCCATGAAGTAAAACGTGTGATCGGGAGCGACGATGAATTCGATGGTGCCGGCGCTCGCGTAACCCGCCGCCTTGGCGGCGCGCACGGCGGCGTCGCAGATGCGCTTGCGGGCCGGCGCCGGCAGGTTGGGGGCGGGCGCCTCCTCCACCATCTTCTGATAGCGCTGCGTTTGGAGCGAGCAGTCCCGCTCGCCCAAATGCACGACATTGCCATGCTCGTCGGCGAGGATCTGCACTTCGATATGCCGGAACGTCTCGATATACTTTTCGATATAGACGTCGGGATTGCCGAAGCTGGTCTCGGCTTCCATCTGCGCGGTTTTGAGCGTCTTCGGGAAGTCCGCTTCTTCGCGAACGACACGGATCCCGCGCCCGCCGCCGCCGGCGGCGGCCTTGATCATGACCGGGAAGCCGATCTTGGCGGCGATCTTCGCCGCTTCGGCCGGATCGCGCAGGGCGATGTTCGTGCCGGGGACGATCGGAACGCCGGCCTTCTCCATCGTCATGCGCGCCTGGATCTTGTCGCCCATCATCTCGATGGACTTGACCGGCGGCCCGATATATTTGAGGCCGATCTGGGCGCACTTCTCGGCGAACGACGCATCCTCAGCCAGAAATCCGATGCCGGGATGGATCGCGTCGCATCCGGTGATCAGGGCGGCGCTTAAGATATTCGCGGCGTTGAGATAAGAGCCCTTGCTGTCGGGCGGGCCGATACAGACACGCTCATCGGCGAGCTGGACATGGAGCGCATCGACATCCGCTTCGGAGTAAACCGCGACAGTGGCGATCTTCATCTCGCGTGCGGCGCGGATGACGCGAACGGCGATATCGCCGCGGTTGGCAATCAGTATTTTTTTGAACATAATTTGGGAAGGCGGCTCGGAGCGGCCCTTTCTACATGCCGCCGCCGGCCGTCGGGATATTCGGCATCCGGATTCCGCCGGGCAGTACGGTCCCGGCGGCGGGAGCGCCGTTCGTGGGCGGCGCGGCGGCCGGGGCGGGATTCGGGGCGTAATATGGCGCGGGCGTCGACCCTGGGGGCGGAAGGCCGATTCCATCGGGATGGAACCCTTGCGGCAGCTGCGGCTGGGCCGACGGGGGCGGGGCGTTGTTCGCGCGTCCGCCGCCGACATCGGTCACGGTTCCCGTGTCCGGGTCGATCTGATACGAGCAGCCCTGCGCGTAGATCATGTCGTCGGTCACGCCATATTTTTTGAGCTGCGTCACGGAGCGCGGCGAACGGTCGTCGTGGTCGGCTTTGTACATCTGGACGGCCTGGTTCATCTGCGAGGCGTATTCGGAGCAGGCCGAGCCATAGGCGCGCTCGCGCGGGGTGGCGGCCTCGCCGGGCTTGGAGTGCTCCGCCGCCATCTGGGGAACGATCGTCGCCGCAAGGATCATCAGGATCGCAAGCGCCGCGAGCATACCGACAAGGGACCACTGGCCGCGCTGCCGCGCCGCCGAACGTCGCATCGCCATGACGAAAATCTCCTAGACAGGCTCGATACGGAACAGCGGCTGGCCGTATCCGACGGCGGTGTTATCCTCAAGGACTTCCGTCACGCGTCCGCCGATATCCGCCGTGACTTCATTCATCAGCTTGAGCGATTCGATGTATCCGACGAGCTGGCCCGTCTGGATGATCGCGCCGTAACGGATCGGCGGATCGTGATGGTGGAAGATCCCGACCATCGGCGCCGTCAAAAGAATGCTGGGGGCGGGCTCCGCGGGCGCCGTCTCGGACGCCTCGGCGGCTTCCGCCTGCGGCGTCGTTTGTGTCTCCTCGACGATGGCGGGAACGGGAGCCGGGCGGGTCACGGACGCTTTGCGCACCAGGATCCGGCGGCCCTCTTCCTCGATCTCAATCTCGGCGACCGGATGCTCCTCCAGCAGAGCGACGATCTCTTCGATACTTTCCAGGGTCATAAGCAAATTTTAGCAAACTTTCCGGCGCGCCTCGTTTCGAGGAGGCGCGCCGCGTGAGATCTTCAGATTCAATTTAGATCTTCAGCTTGAAGCAGCAATACTCCACCAGCTTCAGCGCCTGCGAGAGAATCACCAGGCCGAGACAGACGATCAGGAAGGAGACCAATCCCGAGGTCGCCGTCGAGCTAAGCGTCGATCCATGGTTCCCCGCGCTCAGCGCGAAGCGCGATGTGGCGCCGTCGACAACCTTCAGGATCGCGCCCACCCAGCCTTCCATCAGCGGCAAGTTCAGATAGAGCAGCGCCGGGACGGCGAGCACCGTCACCGCCGTCAGCGCCTTGTACTTGTCGCGCTGGTGCTCGTTGTAGATGATGCACTTGCGGCACCGATCGCGCTTGGCGGCCGGCGACAGGATCGTCTTCGGCATTCCGGCGGCGCCGGCGCCCAGGCTCAGGCTATTATCCACCGCCTTGGTCTTCTGTTTCCAGTCGCTGCTGATGACGGCCTGAAGGACGATATGCTCTTCGCACATGCATCCCTCTTTGTACCACCAGCAGGGGCCGCGCCGCTTGATGTAGATCGGGCACTTCTCCCGCACATGATCGCGGCAGAAGGCTGTTTCCCAGCACCGGCCCAGGAAGCGCTGGCGCTGCTTGCTTGACTGCCGGGCGACGTCGGACCCGTACTTCAGGTTGGCGCGCTGGACGGCGGTGTTCTCGGACAGCGCCTTGAAGCGGCGAACGAGGTCCGCCGCCACCCAGCCGGAGCCGGGGATCACGAAGATCATCCAGAGGCTTTGCAGATAAGTCAGCGCGGAGCGCGTCGCGTTGCTCGCGCTCAGTCCCCGCGCGTCGTAGATCTGCGATGTGGCGAACGGCAGCCCCAGATAGAAGACCGCGCCGACCGCGACCAGGATATACCCGATCATTTCGTCGCGAAGACACATGATCAGGACGCTTAGCACCGCCACACATGTAGAGATGCGCAGCATCCCAAAGATCAGGTCGATGTTTCCAAGCTGGCGCGCTTTGTCGGCGTGAACGAGCTGTCCGAACGCCGGGTTGGCCCATGCGCCTCCAAAGAGACCCCAGAAGAGGTATCCCAGGAAGAGCACGCTGGCCGCCAGGGCGATATAGAAGATCGTTCGCGCAATATCGTCAAGCTGAGTCCCGGTGCCTCGGCCGCCTCCGGACGAGGAGCCGAACTGGGGCTGCTGCGGGGAAGGATTTGGTCCTTCCGAGATGTCGAATGTCGTGGGCATGAAAGTACGCTCTTATTAATGCGGTCGATACAACACGGGGTTTGGGCGCGCTGATCCCACACGCGCAGCGACTCGATACCCAGCTTCGGCAATGTTACTTGACGCGCTCGAGATACTGGTCGTTGCGGGTGTCGATTTTGATGCGATCGCCCTGTTTGACGAAAAACGGCACGGTGACGACGGCGCCGGTTTCCACGGTCGCCGGCTTGCCTCCGCCCGAAGCGGTATCGCCTTTTTCACTGCCTGCGGTTTCCGTCACTTCCAGCTCGACGAAGTTCGGGACTTCGATCCCGATCATCTTCTCGTTATGGACTATGACGGACAGATCCATGTTTTCCTTCAGGTATTTGACGCCTTCGATCTGTTCCTTGGCGACGGCGACCTGCTCAAAAGTTTCCGGGTCCATGACCCAGTAGTCGGTCCCGTCGTTGTAAAGGTACTGCATGGTCTTGCGCTCAAGGATCGCTTGCTCCATGCGCTCGCCTGCCCGCCACGTCTTGTCGATGGTGCGGCCGGTCTTCAGGTTCTTGATCGAAGAGCGGACGAACGCGCCGCCCTTACCTGGCTTAACATGCTGAAAATCCACGATCGTATAGATGTCGTTATCCATAATGATCGAGATTCCGTTCCGGAAATCGCTGGTATCCATAAGTAAAAAGGAGTTGCTCCTGGCGTTAAATTTCCCTCAATTATAACATAATTTGCCCCTCCAGCGCAAGGCGAGACCCCGTCACGAGGCCGCTTTACAAATTCTCGTCATCCCTACATTCCGTTTGACGCGGGAATTCGGAATTTGTTGCAGAATCCTTTACGGTGATTTGGGCGAACGTGACATAACGCGCGTGAAGCAGGAGTTTCGGACGAAAATCGCGAATGGGGAGCCATGCCTGAAGAGACAACAAAACATTCCGGGACTGCCCCGGTCACCTATCCCGCCGACGGCCCCCAGGGCGTCAGCACTCCGTCGGATCGCCTGCGCCGCCAGCTCATCAAGGGCGGAGCGGGCACGGTGCTCGCGGTCGCCGCCGTCTGGGCCGGCTGGACAAAAGTCCTGTTCCCCGAAGGCGCGGACAAAATCGCCGCCGCCCCGCCTTCGCCCCAGGGCGCCGCGGCGCCGGGAGCCGGACCGGCCGCGCCCGCCGGCCCCGCGAAGTCCCTCGGGGCGGCCGCCTCGTTCAAGGCGGGGGATCCGCCAAAGCTCGTCTTGATCGGAACGGACAACCCGCAGCCCTATCTCGTCGAGAATCTGGGCGGCGATCAGTTCCGCGTTCTGTCCGCGCTGTGCACGCACAAGGGCTGCACCGTCGACTGGAGCGCGAAGGACAACGTTTATATCTGCCCCTGTCACTACGGCAAATTCAGCCGCGACGGGAAAAATGTCTCCGGGCCGCCGCCGTCCCCGCTGGAGGCCGTTCCGGCCCACGTTGAAAACGGCAATCTCGTCGTCTCGTAATCACTTTGTTCGGCCCGGAGGGAGCGCCCGCCGGGCGCTGATTTTTCTGGGAGTTCCCATGCGTTCCATCTTCGTCCTCACGCTCGCGTGCGCCGCCCTCCTGGCGGGCTGCTCCAAGCCGCCCGCCGATGTCGCGCGCGCCGAGCAAACCTCCGGCGATCTCCATGTCGAGTTCTCCACCAATCCCGCGCCGCCCCACAGCGGCCTGGACACGATTATCCTGACCGTCACCGACGCCGCCAGCGGCGCGCCCGTCGGCGACGCGAACATCACCGGCTCCGCCGCCATGGTCAGCCCCAAAATGCCCGGCTCCTCCGCCAGCGGCCGCTCACAGGGCAATGGCCGCTACGAAATCCCGCTGACCCTGCCGGTCGCGACAAAATACGAAATCAAGGTGCATATCGAACGCCCGCAAAAGCCGGCGGTCGATGTGGCCTTTCCTATTGAAGCTTGGAGTTAGGTGCAAACCCGCGCCCGGCCTTCGTGTGGCAAACCCACTTGGCGTTTCACGCCACCCGGGTGATCTACCTCGGCCTTCGACCGATCCCTCCCGGGCAAACCCACCCCCGGCCTTCGGCCGACCCCTCCCGCCGACGGGAAGGGTGATTTCAGAGTGTGTTATCGCGCGGGGCTTTCGTCAGAGGCAATCCTACGAACCCTTCCCGTCGCGGGAGGGGTGGCCCGCAGGGCCGAGGTGGGTTTGCCAAGGGAGTACGCGAAGGCTGAGGGTAAAGACCAGCCAAAGGCCCTGAAGTTCAAGAGAGAAACAAAAACAAGGAGAAGTAAGTGGTAGAGATCGACGCCCGTTACGACGGAAATAAGAAGTGCTCGCTGACCCATCAAGAAGGGCCGACCCTGAATACGGATGCGCCCAAGGATATCGGCGGCGACGCCTCCGCCTTCAGCCCGACCGACTTGGTCGCCTCCGGGCTCGCGGCCTGCATTCTGACCACGATCGCGATGTTCGCCGAGCGTCACGACCTAGACATCACCGGCGCGACGGCGCATGTCACTAAGATCATGAACGCGAGCCCCCGCCGCATTGGGGGCCTGCCGGTGTCGGTCGTTCTGCCGGCTAGCATTCCCGAAGACTTCCGGCCGACGCTGGAGCGCGTCGGGCATTTGTGCCCGGTCCACGCCAGTCTGCATCCCGATATCGACGCGCCAATTGAGTATCGATACGAGTAAGACGGCCCGGATGCCCCCCGAAGCCCTGTAAAGGTCGGGGGGCGTCTCGATTCAAACTTTACAGTCCCGCGACCTTCACCCGGGCCTTCTTGTCGCTGTCGCTGGTGATGTCGTCATACGACACCAGCACGCGGCGGTCGCCGATGCCGAGGGGATGGTTGCCGAGCGCCAGCAGCGCGTAGAACGGCTGGCGGGTGTGCGGGTCGACGTAGAGATCGTCCACCTTGCCGACATCGTGGCCGGTGGGATTGACGACCGTGAAGCCGCGCGGATCGGCGAAGCCGGTTCCTGCGGTGGATCCAGCCTGGATAGCGCCCTTGCTGTCCTGATCACGCTTTTCCAGTTCGCTCAGAAGCTCCAGAATGGCCGGCGCGCCTGTGCGCTGCTGTTCGTTGAAAGTCTGCGTCTGTGTCATCGTATGTCCCTCCGAAAATTGTGTCACTCATAGTGACTATTCCCGGTGGATAAGCGCGATAAACGTCGGCGGGTAGGCTTATTCGTAGCGCAGGAGGGTTTCGCCAAGACAGATGACGTCTCCGGCGCTGAGCGGGGTGGGAGCGACGACAAGCGCGTCGTTGACGTGGACGCCGTTGGAGGCGCCGATATCGGAGAGGATATGGCGCGCGTCCGTGTATTCGATCCGCGCATGGACCCGGGAGATGTGCGTGTCGGCCGGCAGCGCGATCTCGTTTGCGGAGGCGCGGCCGATCGTGACGGGATCGTGCTGCACCGGGAAGCTGTGCCCGATGTAAGCGCCGGAGATGCACACGAGGCGTGAGCCGATGGCGCCGCGGCTACGAGGCTCCCCGCCTCCAGAGTGCGCCAGGCGCGCCGCCTGCATCGCGGGTGAATCCATATCCATCGCCGTGACCAGCAGCTCTTCCGGCAGGGAGAATGGGGCCTGCGCTATCGGTTCCGGCCGGCTGGCGCTGGGCTCCGGTTCGGCAGGACGCGGCGGAGCCGGCGGCAGAGCCATCGACTGCGTGGCGGGTTCGAGAAAGACAAAGATCCGGTCGCCGACCTGGATCCGATCCCCATGGGTGAGCCACTTTTCGGACGTCATGGGCGATTCGTTGAGCAGGGTCGCCTTCTGTCCGGTGCGCGCCATATGCCGCAGTCGACGCCGCTGCTCCTGGGGCAGGTATTCGATGACGGCGTGCACCGACGCGACGCCGCCGGCGAAGATCTCGCATTCGGAGCCGCTGCCGATGCGGGTGACGATGCTGGCGAGAGGATATTCGTTGCCTGGATGCGGCGCGCGCAGCGACCGCAGCCATGCCTTCTTGCGCAGATCGGGAGCGAGTCCGGAACCCAGGCCGATCAGACCGGCGGCGGCGGACAGCGCCACAAGCCGGCTGAAGGTCGCCGACCATGGGCCGCCGTCAAACGCCGTGGCCGCCTGGAGCGCGACTTCCCCCATCGCGGCGCCGACAATCGCGCCGATCGAACCCTGGAGCGCCAGCGGAGCGCTCCGCCGCGCCAATCCCTGCGTCGCGCCCGTCAGCGTGGCGATGAGCAGTAAGCCCCCGGTAACCGATCCCGGCCAAAATCCGCTGTCGGGGACAAAGAGGCCGAAGATGCTCACTCCGCAGCCGGCGGCGAACCCCAGCAGCGCCCCCGAACCCAGCGCCTTGCGCCGCTGCGCGGGATTATCGCTAACCATCGCTTCCACAATGCCCGCCGAGAACCCGATCAGCACACTGAGCATCGCCGCCTGCCACGGCGCATGCGGAACCACACCGGTGTCCGTGGGGCTGCGCAGGACTTCGGTCAGAATCCAGGTAAGCGCGCCGGACGCGACTCCGGCGATCATCAGCAAAAGCGCCTTGGTCTGCAGTGACATAGTGGTGTTTGTGGGTTAGGCGATCGATTCGATTAGTGCTGGCGTGATTCACTGTCTCCGAACCCGCGTGGAAGACGCCCTCCAGCCCCCACTGCTTATTGGGCTAGGTTTTCTGTATTTCATATCGCCGGCATGCCACCCGGTGAAATTGGCCGAACAAAAAAACGATCCCAATGAACAGTGGGGCCGGGGGGCCATCTTCCACACGGGGTGATGGCGGAAGGCCTCTCAAATAACGATAGGTTTTACGACCCCGCGATGGTCCGCGCCACGTCTCGGAATTGCTTTCCCCGGTGCACGATGTCCGACCACTCGCCGCCGGTGACGTGATGCCGGAACTCCGTTTCGACTTCGACGACTTTGAAACCGGCTTTGATCGCGGCGATCGTCAGCGCCACTTCCACGCCGAAGCCGTTTGCGAATTTGCCATCCACGGCCTCTAACACTTCGCGCCGTACGGCGCGCTGGCCGGAGAGCGGCTGCCGAAACGTCTGGCCGGTCCGGCGCTGGATCCCCCAGTTGGCGAGGCGCACCACGAAACCGCGCCCGCCGCTCTGGCCGGTCGCGGCGAAGGCGGGATCGGGCGGGAGCAGCCCGATCGCCATGTCGGCCTCGCCGCGAAGCAGGGGCGGGAGCAGCTTGACGGCTTCCGTCGCCGAGGCGCCCAGGTCGGCGTCCAAAAGCAGGAAAATCTGGCCGATTTCTTTCGCGGCGCTGTACGCCGCGGTCAGGGCCGCGCCTTTGCCCTGGTTCTTTTGCTGCAAGACGATGTCCGCGCCGGCGGCTTTGGCGGCGCTCACCGTGTGGTCGGACGAACCGTCGTCGACCACGACGATGGTGTGGATCTCGCGGCGGAAGCGCAGGGCGGCGACGGTCTTTGCAATGCGCTCTTGTTCATTATACGCCGGAATAAGCGCACAGACATGAAGATCGGGTTCGCTCACGACGATTGATCCTCCAGGACCGGGGGAAGCTGGCGCGTCGCCGTAGGTTTGAGGCCGTAATCGGCGCGGTCGCCGGCGTCCGTGCGCAGCGTATACGGCAGATCGAGCTGGCCCAGCGAGCGGTCGACGCAGTCGATGGTCGTCAGTCCATATTTCTGGTAAGTCTTGATCGAGGAGACGCCGACGTCGAACGGCTCGCAGCCGACAATCGTGACGGGGGCGGTCGGCGTGGAAGAATCTTCGAGGCGCTGGATCAGATTACCGTCGATGGGATTGGCGCTGTCGTCCGGCCAATCGATCTTGCGGCCGCCGACGAAGACGAACGAGGCGCAGGGCGCGGCCACGTCGCCGTCGACCGTCAGGAGCCCCTGCGTTTGAAGGATTTGCAGCGCCTGACCGAGGCTCGGCTTGCTCGTGGAGCCGCTGCGCAGGATGGAGGCGATCGCCGCCAAAATGGGGCCGTTATCGGCGCTGTTGGCGCCGGCGTCGGGCGTCTCCGCCGGCGCGGGGTAGGAGTCCGCGGGGAGGGTGCCAAGCAGGGTGGTGATCTGCGAACTCGTCAGCGCGTCCATCTTGTCCTCGATCACGACGGTCGCCGCGACATTGGCGCCCGAAAGCTGAAGGGCGGCGGCGGCGGACGCGGTGGCCTGCGGGTAGTCGCCGCACTGGACGACCACGACGCGACGGCCCGTGAGCTTGCCGTGGGTCAGCTTGGGGCGCAATGAGTTCAGGGCGCGCTCCACCTGCACGAGCTGGCTTTTGGCATCCCGGCCCTCCTGAACGGCGCCGTCCACCTGGACTTGCAGCGCCGCCAGGCTCTTGGCCTGCTGGATGACCTGCACCGGCAGGGTAACGTGCTCGCCGATCAAAATGCCGAAGCCCAGCATGAGAAAGACGGCGCAAAGGTAGACAATATGGTAGCGGACATCAAGCATAGTGAGGGTCAGTGGCTGTGGAATCGCCATCCGAAATGGAGCTGCCACCAGATGTGGAACATCTCCGTGATGTTGCGCCAGATCGGCGACTTCGCGAGCAGAACGACGAACGGAAACATAGCCGAGAGAATCACGGCGACAAAGGCGCTGAAGGGCGGCTTGGGCCGGTAAAGCTTGAAGACGCCCCGGGCGTCCACCAGACGCGTTCCGATCTTGAGCCGGACGAGAAAGGTGCTCGCCATCCCCGCGCGGCCCTTGTCGAGAAAGTCTTCCAGGTTTGAATGCGTGCCGACGGCGACGATCAGGTCCGCGTTGTGCTCGTACGCCAGCAGCATCGCCGCGTCCTCGCTCGTGCCGGGAACGGGAAACGTGTCGGCTTCCAGGCCAAGCTCGCGAATACGCGCCATGCCGGGCGCTTCGCCGCCGCGCCGCGCGTAGGCGTGGACGATCAGCTGGGCGCCGCACTCCAGCGCTTCGTCCGAGACGCTGTCCATATCGCCCAAAATGATCTCGGGCGTGCAGCCGATGGCGAGCAGCGCGTCGGCGGCGCCGTCCACGGCGATGACAACAGGGCGAACCTCGGTCAGATAGGCGCGCAGCAGCGCCAGGTCTTCTTTATAGTGCGCGCCGCGAACGACCACCAGCACATGCCGTCCGGCCATCTTGGTCCCCCGCAGCATGGGAACATTGGTCGGATCGAGCAGCAGGTCTTTGTCGGCGTCGAGATATTGCAGGGTGTTGCGCGCGAACTTCTCCAGTTCCGCGCCGAGATTGGCCCGCGCGTCCTGTGTAGCCGTTAAGATCGCGGAATCGTCCCAGAGCTTCACCGGGCCGACCGCAGAGTCGCCTTGATAGAGAATGCTCTCGGAATCCAGCGCCAGCGCCGAGCCCTCCCGGATGCGCGCAAACGCCTCCGCGTCGGACAGCTCATACATGGGGATACCGGCGTCCGCCAGCACGCCGGGGCCACGGTTGGGATACTTGCCGCTGATGAACGGCCGCGCATTGATCACCGCCGCCACGCGCGCGTCCGCCAGCGAGCGCGCCGCCAGCGCGTCCAGGTCCGAATGGTCGATCACCGCCACATCGCCCGGCCTTAGCCGCGCGGTCAGGTTTTTGGTGCGTTTGTCCACGCGCGCCGAGCCCAGCACGGTATGCTCCAGGCTCGTCGAAGGCTGTGGCCGGGTAGTCGCCAAATTTCCAAACTCCCTGATGCGGCTCTTTCACGCAGACGAATAATTTTATAGTATAGCACACGCCGCGATACAGACGCGCAAGACGCCCTCGCCTTTGGAGTGGAGATGGGAATGTCCTGAGACAAAGACGCCCCCGGCCCTGTGAGGGCCGGGGGCGTCTGGGACTGGGGGAAACCTATATCTACACCGTATGCACTTTGTCCGCCGGGGGCGGAACGTACATCGGGGAGGCTTCCAGGGCGACGGGGCGCATGGGTCCCAGGAACAGGAGCATTGAGATCAGGTAGGCGGCGAGAATGGCCGCGACGCCGGGCAGGATCGGCAGCATGACGTGGCCGAATGCGTAGAGCGCGTACGACAGGGCGAACCATGCGAGCAGCAGAACAATGGCGATCATGGTGGAGCGCACGCCGCTGACAAGCATCAGCGACAGGCCCGCCACGACGCCAAGGACAAGCAGGATCGGTACGATGCGGCCTTCGTAGCGGCTGTAGAACGAGCGGTCCATAAAGGTGGAGACGGCGTTCGCCGTCACCTCCACGCGCGGCATCTGGCCGGGGAACGGAGTCGTGCGCGCATCCGTCGCCGCATCGCCCGCCGCCGTCGCGCCCAGGAAAACGACTTTGTTCTTAAAGACGTCGGGCTTGACCTTGCCAGAGACAACGTCGGCAAACGAATAAGTGATGTAGTGGCCGGGCGCGCCGTAATAACGGATCAGCATGCGGCCCTGATTGTCGATCGGCGCATCGACCGGAGGATCGAGCTTGGCGTTGAAGTGGACCGTGTCGCCCGAGACGACTTGAACGAAATCTTTGTCCAGATCGTAAACGCGCAGCGCGGTCACGAGGGCAAGGTTCGGCAGCGCCACCGGCGCGCCGTCCGCGAGATTCGACGTCGGGAATTTGCCGCGAATTGGCGCGGACGCGGGCGGGTAGGTGACGGTGCTGCGATAAAACAAGCGGGCGCTGCGCAGCGTGTCATCCGGCTCCGTTTCGCGGACGAAGACGCCGACGCCGGCGGACGATCCGGTGAAATCCGAGACCGGCGGCTCAAACAGCGGGTATTGGAAGACTTGATTGCGCTTGTCGAGCGTCAGCTTGTCGGCGATCGCGTACTTCTCCAGGAAGACGAGCGATCGGATATCGTCCGGCGTATACGTCTGGTCGCGCGTCGCGTCGTAGGACATCCCTAGAACGACGTTTTTGTGGTTTGCCATCGTGCGCCACAGGTCCGAGTCGCCGGTCTGCGTGCGCTTATCCAGCGCCAGATCGAGGACCGCGACTTTCGCGCCGCCGTCCTCGATTTTGGACAGGCCCTGCGCCAGCAAAGAGCGCGGCCAGGATTTGATGGGGCCGTACTTGGCGACGGAAGCGTCATCCATCGCCACGATCGCCACATCCGCGCGGGCCGCGCGCGGCGCCAGTCGCGCGAGCGCATCCTCCGCCTTCGCTTCCGGGATCGCGCGCGGGGAGTGGACCGCGAGCACGCCGAGCGCGATCGCGAAGAGAACCGCGGCGATAAAGACAATCGCGCGGTACGAGAGCAGGCGCTCCGGGCCGATTTTTTGAATTATCATTGTCTTGTCATCCTTAACCTGAGACATAAGTTAATTCGTTGTTCCCGGCGCGCCTCCTTGCTTAAACGCGCCGTCCTGCGTTTGTGATAGGTAGGATAGATCTGATCGGAGGGGGTTCATTGAAGTAGGTTTTTGTTCGGCCTATTTCACCGGCATGCCACCCGATAGCACGACGCTGACGATAAGAAATACAGAAAATCTACCCTTGAGAGGAGTGGATGGGAGGGAGGCGGCCTGAGGCGCAAGCCTCAGGCCGCCTTGGAGATGTCTTTCACGTCCGTCGATCCGGCGATCAAGCCGACTTCGATCTGGCCGTGAACGACGCGATTGCGGCCCAGCGACTTGGCTTTGTACAGAGCTTCGTCGGCCGCGGCGATCAGGTGGGCGCCGTCGGTGATGGCGGACGTCAGGCTGGCGACGCCCAGACTGATGGTCACGGGACGCTCCGGCCAGGCGTGCCCCTCGATTGCGGCGCGGAACCGCTCCGCCGCGCGGCAGGCTTCCGCCGCTTCGGCGCCCGTCAAAATCACGACAAACTCTTCGCCGCCGTAGCGCGCCACGAGATCCGTGTCGCGCGCCGCCTGCTGAAGAAGCGCGCCGACGGATTGCAGCACCGCGTCGCCGGCCAGGTGCCCGTAGGTGTCGTTATAGGTCTTGAACTTATCCACATCCAGCAGGATCAGCGAGAAGGTGAGATCCTCGGCGGCGGCGCGCTCCCATTCTTTCGCCAGACGCTCCTGAAACGTTCGCCGGTTCGCCAGCCCGGTCAAACCGTCTTGAGTCGCGAGCAGCTCCATTCGGGCGTAAGCCTGCTCCAGATCCTCCCGGCTGTGCTCCAGCGCCTGCGTCATCCGGTTGAAGGTGACCGCGAGGTCGCCGATTTCGTCCGGCGCGTTTTCGGAGACCCTCTTTCCAAAGCGGCCGTCCGCGATCTCATTCGCCGCCCGGCTCAGGAGCATCAGCGGCCGTGTGATGCGGCCGGCCGTGGCGAGCGCCATCAAATAGCCGACGACGCAGCAGCCGAGGGTGACAATGATTGTCGCCTGCCCCATCTTCTTGTCGATCTGACGGCATGTCTCATCGAGCGCCTTTCGCATATGGCGGCCCTGCGCCTCGGCGTCATCCGGCTTGGGGGAGAGAGCTGCGGCCCGATCGCTTTGCGCCTGGGGGAGTTTGGAACTCGCGACGGAGGAGTGAGCGAAGGATGCGGAGAGATCACTCGCTCCGTGCATCCATAAAGTCCGGGCGAGATTACCAAGAATAGCGTTGCCCGCCAGCATGGTCATCAAAATAATGCCCATAAATAAGCGAGTCAGACGGCGCGCGATGCGGCTTTTGGCGACAGGCGCTTTAGATGCGGAAATTCCCACGACGATAATACTCCCTGGACCGAAGCGCTTGCTTGGTCTGGTTTGAATTATCGGTCGTGGAGCACAAGATCTCTATTCCCGCGTATTTGCGGGGGCGCGCTTCAGGTTTCCCGGAGCTTCACCAGCGTCGCGCCCGCGCCGCCTTCATCGGCGTCAGCGGTGGCGTACTCGGAGACCAGCGGGTGGCCCTTGAGGTAGTCCTGCACGGCGCGGCGGAGCGCGCCGGTGCCTTTGCCGTGGACGACGCGGGCGTGGGTGAGGCCGGCGGCGTAGGCGTCGTCCAGATACTTTTCGACGTTGCGCACGGCTTCGTCGGCGCGCTGGCCGAGCAGGGAGATCTGCGAGGTGATCCCCATGGTCTTCTGCATGGCGATGTTTTGCTGGTCTTCGGCGTGGATGTCGAGCAGTTTGGGGCGGTCGGGAGGCGCGACGGCGGTGTGGCGGGCGCCGACGCTGCGTTCGGGCCGGGGCGCGCGCTCGGATTTCGGGGCGCGCTCGGGCCGGGGGCCGCGTTCACGCGCGGGGCGCTCGGGTTTTCCATTGCGCTCCGGCTGGCCGCCGCGCGCGGGGCGCTGGGCGGATTCACGCGGCGGATCCGCCGGAGCCCCCTGCGCGGCGGCCGCGAGGGAAGGCGGAAGCGGGACTTGCTTTTCGATCGTGACGACGGGAAGCTCGTCCGGCTCGCCGATCAGGCGCAGGGTGGCGGCGGGGACGCTGACGCGCATCGCGCCGACCTGTACGGGAAGATGCGTGTTGGGCTCGCCCGCGCGCTCGTCCTCCAGCACTTCGCCCGTCATGCCCAGGGAGGGAATGCGGACTTTATCGCCGCGCCGCAGCAGGCGGTTCGGGACGATCTCCACAACCGTCATCATCTGTTCTTCGGTCTGCCGCTCGATGGCGCTCTGGAGATCGTCTGCGATATTTCGGATGGCCTGGCGCGCCCGCTCGGTCTGTTTTCCTTCGGCGTTGGCGTGGCGCAGCTGGCCGATGATATTGTCGACCTTGTCCTGCGCGCGTTTGATCAGCGCGCGCGCCTCCTCGGCCGCCTTCAGGCGCGCATCGCGCCGCAGGCTTTCCAGATTGGCGAGTTCTTCTTGATAGCGGCGGCGCAGCATCTGCGCCTCGATCCGCGCCCGCTCCGCCTCGCGGCCTTCGGCGACGGCCTGGCGGCGTCCCTCCTCCAGCTCACGGAACAGATCGGCGGTGCTGTCCGTCCCAGTGAGCTCCTGGCGCGCTTCGGTCAGGACGCTTTCCGGCATTCCCAGCCGTCCGGCGATGGCGAAGGCGTTGGACGATCCCGGCACGCCCTGGAGCAGCCGATAGGTCGGGCTGAGGGTGGCTTCATCGAACTCGACGCTCGCGTTCTGAACGCCGGGAGTCACGAAGGCGTAGCTCTTTAACTCTCCGTAGTGCGTCGTCGCGATGACTCGCGCTCCCGCCGCGCGCAGATGGTCCAGAATCGCGCGCGCCAGCGACGCGCCTTCGCCGGGATCCGTCCCCGCGCCGACTTCATCGAGCAGCACGAGCGCGTTTTTTCTCAGCGTCTTCAAGATGCGAACGATATTGGAGATGTGGCCCGAAAACGTGGAAAGGGATTGCTGGAGGCTTTGTTCGTCGCCGATGTCCGCGTAGATCTGATAGAAGAGGTTCATCTCGGCGTGCGCCGCCGGAACATGCAGACCGCACTGCGCCATCAGGGTCAGCAGGCCCATCGTCTTCAAACTGACGGTCTTGCCTCCGGTATTCGGACCGGTGATCAGCAGGAGCTGGTTCTGATCGCCGCCGAGCTCGATGTCGATCGGAACGACGATCGCCGGGTCGATCAAGGGATGCCGCGCGGAGACGAGCCGCGTATAACCGTTCGTGTTGAGATCGGGCGCCGTCGCGTTATGCTCCATGCCGAGCTTGGCGCGGGCGGAGATAAAGTCGATCTGCGCGAGGATGCCGACGCTTACCATCAGCGGCGCCGAGACGCGCCGGACGCTTTCCGTCAAACGCGCCAAAATCTTGGCGATCTCCTGCGTCTCCTTGATGTCCAGCTCCTTGAGCTCATTGCCGTAGTCCACGACGGACTGCGGCTCCATGAACAGCGTGGCGCCGGACGCCGAGGTGTCGTGGACGATGCCGCCGAAGGCGCCCCGGTGCTCGGCCTTGACGGGGACGCAGTAGCGGTCGCCGCGCTGCACGATCACCGGATCCTGGAGCATCGAGCGCATGGGGCCGTTGACGATCGCGTTCAGCCGCTCCAGCATCCGCTGGTTCGCCACTTTGCGGCGGCTGCGAATGCGGGCAAGGTCCGGCGACGCCGAATCCAGGATCAAGCCGTTGGGGCCGACGCTGGAGACGATCTCGGATTCCAAAGATGGAAACTGGCCCAGGTTCGTGGCGAGCGCCGCCATGATAGGATAGTCCGGCGCGATCTTTTGCAGGAACGCTTTGAGAATGCGCCCGCCTGCCGCCGTCGAATAGATATCGAGCAGCCCGCGCGCATCGAGCGACGAGCCGATCTCCGCCTGCCGCAGATGGGGGCGAATATCCGTGATCCCGCCCAGAGGCAGGTTCCCCTTGATCTCGATCATCTGCCGGCATTCGGTGGTCTCATCCAGGCGAGCCTTGACCTGGAGGAGGTAATCCGAAGGCTCCATCGCCTCCGCGAGCTCCCGCCCCAGCGAGCAGGCCGTGAGATCCATCAATTGATGGCGGATCGCGTCAAATTCCAAAACGCGTAATGCATGATTGTCCATAACTGCTTTCAGTGTACCCGAATGGGAAGCGCGCGAAGAATTCGCGCAACCTTTCATGAGTTTTGTCGTCTGACAAGGCATCCATGCTAAAGAAGGCCGCCCTCGCCCAAAGGTGTGGGAATTCACTTCCTCTGACTCCCCCTCTCCCAAAATTGGGAGAGGGGGCCGGGGGGTGAGGGCCTCCCAGGAACATTCCTGCGTTTTATGACGTTTAAACTTGGGTACATCAAGGAGTTTCGACGAATGCTTACAAAATGGAACGAGCGATTTGTGTCCGCTTTTTGGACTTTGATACTGACGGCGGCGGTCGCCGGGGCGGCTTCGGCCGCGCCGAACATCACTTCTTTGACGTCGACGAATATCAAAACGCTGTCGATGGATACGGAAGTCGTTCAGGAGAATCACGACGAGCTGAAGCGGATCGAGGGCGATTTCGCGCAGGCGTATCGGATCCACAATATCGCGATCTCGTACGCGTATCCGGACAAGCTGCACTTTGAGTCCGTCATTCTGAAGGCGCATATCGCCTACACGATCAACGGCAATAAAAAGTATACGTCCGTGCCGACGTTTCATGTCCACAAAGTCGAGGATGTGACGAATGCGCCGGGCAAGAAGCAATCGCTTCTGGACTGCGGCATGGTGCCGCCGGAGCTGCTGTCGGTCTACAACGCGACTTACTTGCGCAAAGAAGGCGGCAACTACGTATTCCAGATCATGCCCAAGCAGCAGGACCAGAAGTTTCGGGACGTTGTTTGGATCGATCCGATCACCAAAGTCACCGCGAAGCGCGAGCACTATGACAGCCAGGGACACTTGATCGCCTGGTATCAATATAAGAATCCGCTGCAAATTGTTCCGGGAGTATACGTTCCCACGCGCGTGGAAGTGTATAATCCTTATAATAAACTCGCCGCCGTGACGGCATATAGGAACATCCGCGTCAACAAACCGCTGGATATGTCAATCTTCGACTTTTGAACCCACAATCTTCGCTTCGCGCAAACACATCGCCGCTCGATCCGAGCACACGCCGCCTGGACAGGGCGGCGTGTGTTTTGCTGTTCGCGCTCACCGTATTCCGACTCTGGTATGGCGGCGCGCACCAACTGCTTCAGGATGAGGCGTACTACTGGCAATGGTCCCGTCATTTAGACTGGGGCTATTACGACAACACGCCGCTGCTCGCCGTGGTCATCCGCGTCTTCACCACGCTGCTTGGTCCCACTGAACTGGGCGTGCGCGCCGGCGCGGTGTTCTGCGCGCTGGTTGTCTCGATCTTTATCTACCTGATCATGCGGCGGCTGGCCGGCGCGCGGGTCGCTCTCGCGTCCGTCGCCATGGCTTCGATCCTGCCGCTGTTCGCCCTGGGCGCGGACACGATGACGCAGGATCCGGTCCAGCTCGCGTTCTGGGCCGCGACCCTTTATGTTGTGCTGCTCGCGCTGGACGGGCGCGGCTGGCTCTGGATCCTGGCGGGCGCCCTGGCGGGGCTGACGGCGATGGCGAAGCTCAACGGTCTGTTGCTGCTGCCCAGCATTCTCCTCTTCCTCGCGCTGTCGCCGGCGCATCGTCACTGGCTGCGCCGACCGGAGCCGTATCTGGCCGCCGCGATCGCGCTGGCGATCTTCAGCCCATTTGTCTGGTGGAACCATACGCACCAGAACGCCTTCTGGCTGCATATCCATGCGATGGGAACGCGCAACGGCGAACACGATCCGCCGCTCAAGTGGTTCTGGCGCTTTCTCGGCGATCAGCTCTTCTTGATGTCTCCCTTGCTGATGCTGATGTTCCTGCGCGGACTGTGGGTTGATGGAAAGCGCTCGGTGGGTGGAAAAAACGACGCGCTTTTGTTTTTGTGGTGCCCCAGCGTCGTGGTGTTCGGCGCCACCGCGCTGCTGTCGCTCAAAAGCAAGGTCGAGGGAAACTGGCCGGCGGCGGCGTACGTCACCGCCGCCTGTCTTCTGGCGTGGGCGCTGACGGAAGCCTGGGACAGCGGGGCGCGAGGCCGCCGATGGGCGGCCGCCGCCGTGGGGCTCTCCGTGCTGATCTCCGCCGTGATCCTAATGCCCAACTTGATCTACGCCGTCGGGTACCGATTTCCCAACCCATCGAAGGACCGCACGTCCGAACTCTACGGCTGGCGTGACATGGCGGCGCGCGTTCAATCCGAGCGCAGCGCCATGGGCGGCGACCCATTCGTGTTCAGCGTCAATTACCGAATGCCGTCCGAGATGGCGTTTTATCTTCCCGGCAAGCCGCAAACGTATTCGCTGTTCTTGAAGGATCGCCCGAATGAGTATATGTTCTGGGAGAATCCGGACGCTCTCAAAGGCCGCGACGCCGTCTACGTGGAGGACACCGACGATCTCAACCACCTTGACGATCTGAAGGCCGTCTTCACCCGAGTGGAGCCACAGCCCGAACTGCTGCTTTATCGCGACCCGCCCTATGGCCGCAAGCCGATCCGCACGATCCAGATCGTCCGCTGCTACGGCTTCAAAGGTTATGATCCTTTGCAGTGGCGCGACGGCTGGTAAGCGGACGCCGTCGGCGGGACACGAATCAAGAAGGCGCCGGCGGTTATCCGCCGGCGCCTCTTTGTTCGCTCAGACTGCCGCAAGCCGCCGCGCGTCTGCGTCCCGCGCTTCGCGCAGGGCGGCCGCCCACCACTGGAGCTGCTCCAGCATCAGCGCGGCGGTTTTGGCGGCGCGTTCGGGCTGGAGCAGTTTGCCGCCGGGGCCGAACTGCTCCCAGGGATTGGCGAAGCTGACGCTGTCTCGGATCGTCATGGCGTGCAGCTCGGCGAAGACGGGCCGGAGCTGCTCGACCGCGCGCAGGCCGCCGGAAACGCCGCCATAGGAGACAAACGCGACCGGCTTGCCCCGCCACTCTTCGTATACAGAATCGATCAGGAACTTCAGGGCGGCGGGATATCCATGATTGTATTCGGGCGTGACGACGACAAAGGCGTCGGCGGCGGCGAGGCGTTCTTTCAGGGCGCTCAATTCGGGGCTTTGCCGCGCTTCATGGCGATGCGGCAGATCCAGCTGGGCCGGATCGACGAGGTCGAGCGCGAAGCCGTCTTGACTTAAGATCTCTCCGGCGATCCAATCGGCGATCGTATCACAAAATCGGCCTTCGCGCGTGCTTCCATAAATCAGCGCGACGTTCAGTTTCGCGGTCATTCTCTTCTTCTCCTTTTGTCTTAACCTTTTTGAAAATCGGCGGCGTGGTCCGCCGCCCATGTTCGGTAGGGATGCGCCGGCGCTCCCGTGATTTGCGCCACCGTGTCCGTGACTGGCGGCGCCGCGTTCACCTGACCGGCCCAGACGCCGAGCAGCACATCCACGATGGGCGGCGGCATATTGGCGAGCATTTGCGGCCGGGCGGCTTCCGGTGAAATTTCCTCAAAGCGCAGCGGTCGGCCGAGCGCCTCGCCGATGGCGCGCACCTGCTGCTGCTGAGTGAGGGACTCGGGGCCGGTGAGGTGGTATTTGGCGCCGGCGTGGCCTTCCTCGGTCAGCGCGCGCACGGCGACGGAGGCGATATCGCGCTCGTGAATCGGGGACGAGGAGGCGTTCGCGTACGGCCAGCGCACGACGTCTCCGGCCCGGATCTGCGGCGCCCACCATAATGTGTTGATCGCAAAGCTGCCGGGCCGCAGGATCGTCCACTCCATTCCCGATTGCTCCACCAGTCGCTCCATCTCCGCGTGCAGCCTGCCGATAGGGGCCATCTGCGCCATGGCGTCGTCACGCACCGCCGACGAGGACAGCAGGACGATGCGGCGCGCGCGCCGTGCGAACGCGTTCAGCATGGCCGGCGCGGTTTCCAGGGGCAGCAGCCGCCAGACAAGAAATACCGTATCGATCCCGTCCAGGCATTCGTCCAGCGTCGCGGCGTCCGTCAGGTCGCCCAGTGCGAACTCGACATGATCCGGCAGATCGCGAGGCGCGGTGCGATGCGTCAGCGCGCGGGCAGGGATATTCGCCCTGGCGAGCTGCGCCGTCACTTCACTTCCAATATTGCCGCTCGCTCCCGTCACCAAGATCCTCTTGTCCTGAGCAAGTGTGTTCATGTTTCGTTTCCTCCCGCCCTGAATGGGCCGTCGATTTTGAGATATCACGGATTATACAAGTTCAAGTGAACTTGAAGTCAAGAGGAAAAATCGGGTATTGTGAAACCATGGACAATTTGATTGCGATCAGTGAAGTTTCGCGCCGAAGCGGCGTGGCGGCCTCGGCGCTGCGTTTTTATGAGGAGCGGGGGCTGATTTCGTCACAGCGGTCTGGATCGGGCCATCGCCGCTATCCGCGCTCGGTTTTGCGCCGGATCGCGTTTATTGTCTTCGCGCAGCGGATCGGTATGACGCTGGAGGAGGTGGGCGAGGAGCTGCGGAAGCTGCCTGACGGCCGGGCGCCGGAAGGGGAGGACTGGGCCAAGGTCTCGGCCGCCTGGACCGAGCGGGTCGACGCCCGCATTGACGAGCTCCGCCGGCTTCGATCGGGCCTGACCGCATGCATCGGCTGCGGCTGCCTATCGCTCGAACGCTGCAAGCTGGTCAACCCCGACGACCGCGCTGCGCGTTTCGGCCCCGGCCCGCGTTACTGGATCGGCCCCCCGCGCCGCTCGGAATAGCCAGGCGCGGGTCGCGTATTAGAAATTCTTAATCGAGATTTAACCTTAACTTAACACCTTCTTAATATCGCGGTGATAGACTTCTCTCGGTCAATCGCCGGTATCTTAGGAGGTCCGCCTGATGTTGTTCCCCCTCGTCCTTCTGCTCGCATCTCAAGATTTGACGGCAAACGCTGTCAAATCCGCCCCGTCCGCAAAAATGCTCAAAACAGTCTCCCAAGGAACCGGGCCGGCGACCGTGCTGAAGTTCCAGGACTTCTATGAAACGAAAAATGGGACGCTCGACTTTTCGGACAAGCTGCGAAGTTTGAACGGTAAGCACGTGCGGATCACAGGTTTCATGGCCCATATGGAGGACGCTCCGCTCGGCGCTTTCTACGTATGTCCGCACCCGACGTTCTGCGATGAGGAAGGGGGCGGGTCCGCCGACCTTCCTCCGGACGCGGTGCGCGTCATCGTCCGCGGCGCGAAGGGGCGTACGGTGGAGTTTGTGCCTCGCCCCGTGTTGGTGACCGGCGTCCTTCAAGTCGGGCCGCAGGAAGACGAAAAGGGCGATATTTCCCGTATTCGCATCATTCTGGATCAGGCTCCTGTCAAGCCATCTCCCGTGCTCGCAAAATCCAATCATAAATAAACGCGCAAAGACGACGTATTCTTTAAGGAGATATCATCATGCGACCGATGAACAGGCAGTGTATTTGCCTTGGACTCGCCGCCACCGCCCTTCTGGCGGGGCATGCGAGCTTTGCCGCCCCTACGGTCTCCCTCGCGCCGGTTGACGGCGCCCGGTTCCTTTCCGACCAGCGCTTTGATATCCGGATCGAAGCCGCGCCGGCGGCCGGAGCGGTCACGTTGACTTCGCTCAAAATCGACGGCGCGAACGTGGCCCCGACCTCCACCGACACGACCGGCGTCTACACCGGCTTCAATGTGCGCGGCTACCATGCGCCGATCGCGGCCGGGATGCACACATTGACCGCCGTCGTCGCCGACGGGTCGGGAAGCGTCACCGCGACGGCGACGTTTGAAGTGATTAACCCGCTCGGCAACCGCCGCCCGGCGAAGAACATCATCATCATGCTCGGCGACGGTATGGGCGCCGCGCACCGCACGGCCGCCCGCATCGTGCGCTACGGCGCCGTGAACGGCCGCCCGCTGGGCTTCCTGAATATGGACAAGTTCCCCGGAACCGGGCAGATCTTGACCGAGTCCCTGAACTCCATCATTACGGACTCCGCCCCCGGCATGTGCTGCTATACGACGGGCAACCATGCGTTTAACGGCCAGGAAGGCGTCTACCCCTCGCATCTGGCGAATACGTTCGCCTATCCGCGCGTCGAGTACCTTTCGGAATACATGCACCGCACTTTGGGCAAGTCGACCGGCATCGTCTCGACCGCCGACATTGAGGACGCCACGCCGGCCGCGAACGCCGCGCACACCGGCAACCGAGGTGCTGGAACCGGCATCTGCGATCAGTACTTCGATGAGCGCGGCAGCACAGGACTGACGGTTCTGATGGGCGGCGGACGCCGCTGGTTCCTTCCTTCCTCGGATCCGTTCTCCAGCCGCACCGCCGCCACCGACTATGCGCCGCTTCCCGCCGATATGGTCACGAAGTGGGGCATTCCCGCCGGCGCCCAGGATCCCACGCGCAACTTGATCGCCGACTTCACCGGCGATGGATTTACCTATGTCACCGACCGCACGCAGTTGACCAGCGCCGCCGCGACGAGCGGAACCAAGCTGCTGGGCCTGTTCGGTTACGGCAACATGAATGTCGCGCTGGACAAGGTCGCCAAGCAGCGTAACCCGGGCGCTCTGGGGATCGTGGATGATTACCATGCGCCCAACCAGCCGATGCTGGACGAGATGACCGACGCGGCCCTGACCGTGCTCGCCAAGAACCCGAAGGGCTTTGTCCTGACGGTCGAAGGCGCGCATATCGACAAGCAGTCGCACGCGATGGACGCCGACCGCGCCATCTGGGAGACGATCGAGTTCGACGCCGCCGTCAAGAAGGCGCGCGACTTCGCCGACCGCGTCGGCGACACCGTCGTGATCGTCCTCGCGGACCACGAATGTTCCGGCTTCAGCATCATTGGCGCGCTGAACACCTCCATCGCCAACCTGAAGGCCCTGCCCAGTGATAAGAACACCCTGGATCCGGCCATCCAGCCGAACCGCCAGAAGGTCGTCGGCACCTACGACGCCGCGTCGTTCCCGCACTATGCGATCGCGGCCGACGGCTTCCCGGTCAACTCGGACATCGACGGCAAGCTGCTGGTCGGCTTCGGCGCGAGCGGCGACCGCTACGAGGACTGGCTGACCAAGCCGCTGGTCATTATCGATAGCCTGCTGCCGAACAACATCAAGGCGGAGCTCGCCGGCAAAGGCTACTCGGTCACCCCGCGCGATCGACATCCCGAGAGCGACAACGGCTTCTTCCTGCGCGGCCAAGCCGCGGCGAACGATCAGGCCGTCCATACCGCGACCGACATTCCGATTTCCGCTTATAGCTCCAGCAGCCGCGCCTTTGAACAGTTCATCGGCGTGCAGGAGAACACGGATGTGTTCTTCAAGCTGGCGAAGAGCGCGATGGGCGGATATTAATTCGAAAGGCCACATCCCATGCGTAACCGCATCCTGCGAACTCTGGCCTTGGGAACCGTGCTGGGCGCCTGGGCGCTCGGCGCGGCGGCCCACGCCGATATCACAATCAACTTCGACGACGTTTACGCCGGTGAAGTTGTGAACAATACCTATAGCGCGTCCAAGGGCGTCACGTTTATTGGCGAGGGCGGGGCGTTCTATACCGACGTGCAGGCCATCGACACGACGTCCAGCTCGGCTCCGAACTCGCTCGACGGCTCCAACGGCGCCGTTGACATCCTCTTCGACACAACGAAGTATAAATCGGGGATCGACAAGTTTTCCGTCGATCTCGTTGCGGATCCGCTCGGTTACGGAAGCTCCAACGCAAGCTACGGCTTCTATGACAAGAACGGCGCGCTGCTCTTCTCGCTCGACCATGTCGATCAGACGTTCAGCCATACCCTGACGGTGACCGGCAGCGGAATCCAGAAGGTCGTTCTCGCCGGCGACGCATACTACGATAATGTCAATTTCCACCCCGTCCCGGAACCGGGCACAGTCGCGGCGATGATCGTCGGACTGGCCGGCCTCGGCGCGCTGATGCTTCGCCGAAAGCGGCTTAGCTAACGCGCGTCCTCCTCAAGTTCCTCATAGAAAACCCCGGCGTATCCGCGAGGCGGACACGCCGGGGTTTCTCTTGTGTCTGGCGCTGCCGGAGCGTGGTCACTCCGGCGCTCGCCGCGCCGACAGGCGCAGAAACCGCGTGGTCGTCTCCGTCGTCCGCGCGCGCTCCGCGATGCGCAGCCCCACGACCCAGAGCGGGCCTTGGGAGTCCGCCACGATTGGGATGGCGCCGCGCTGCTCTTGGGGGATCTTTGCGTCCGTGAAGAGGTCCGAAAGCTTCTTGGTTTTTCCGCCCAGGCTGAATGGGGCGATCCGGTCTCCCATCAGCCAGGCGCGCACATGCAGGCTGGCGAGATCGACGCAATCGGCGTCGAGAATCTCGATATAATCGGCGTCGTTTTGTTCGGACGTAAGCTGAGATTCGATCGTCCATCCATTTTTATCGAATACACATGTTCCCGGTGTTGTGAGAGAGGCGAGTTCAACAGTTGGGATGACCACGTTGGGAACGCTCAAATCGATGATGTCGCCTCTGAGGATCAAATGACACGGAGGCCGGGGCGTCACGATTGAATAGGACGCGACCTCGGAATGCGATGCGGCGGCGAGGAAATTGGCGATGTGTTCCTCTTGAATGTCCTGTGACGACTCGCGCAGGCGCGCGAGCGCCATGCGCAATGCCCGGCGCTGGAGCGCCGGCGCGAGCTTTGTCAGCTTTTCCCGATCTAAGAGGATGTGTTTGTCGGTCACCGAAGTTTGAACGCCGTCCAGCGCTTCCGCTGTTTGCGATTGCAGGTAGTCGTCGTCCAGCGCGGCGGTGCGGGAAAGACGGAGCAGAGCGGCGCGGACGCCGGGGGCGTAGTTCGCCTCCAGCTCTGGCAGTAACTCCAGGCGCATGCGGTTGCGCAGGTAGTGGCGGGAGTCGGCGTTGGAAGGATCGCGCCGGGGATTGAGATTATGCTCCGCGCAGTAGGCTTCGACTTCGGCGCGTGTGACGTCGCGCAGGGGGCGGATAATGTCGCCGCGCTGGTAGGGGATTCCGCGCAGGCCCGCCAGGCCCGAGCCGCGCAGGATGCGCATCAGGATCGTTTCGACCTGATCATCCTGCGTGTGGGCTGTGGCGATCCGGTCGGCGCGCATCTGCGCGGCGGCGCGGTGAAGAAAATCGTACCGCGCATCGCGCGCGGCGGCTTGCAGACCCGATGAACTCGCCTGCGCCAGCACGTCTTCGCCGAGAGTTTCGATCGCGCAGGGGATGCCCCGCTCGGCGCAGAACGCCGCGACAAACGCCGCTTCGGCGGCGGATTCCGCGCCGCGCAGGCCGTGGTCCAGATGGGCGGCGAAGAGGGAGGAGATTTGCAGCTCGCCTTGCAGAAGGTGCAGGGCGTGGAGGAGGCTCAGGGAATCGGGGCCGCCGGAGACCGCCGCCATCACGCTTTGCCCCGGCCGCAGCAGATCGTGAAGATCCAGCGTGCGGCGAAGAGTATCCAAAAGCGCCATGGCGGTAGACATTTCTGTGGCGAAGGACGGCGCCGTCGGTTTAAAGCGGTGGGGGCGGCGGGCCGTCGGTCGAGTAGACGTACTTGTCGGCCGCGCTGACCGGGGACGTCCCGGAGCTGGTCGAAACCGTAATATCCACCGTGCCGGCTCCCGGAGGCGATGTGGCCTTTATGGTGGTGCTGGAGACATAGGTGATGCTGGCGGCGCTGCTGGTTCCGAACTTCACTCCCAGACCGCTGCTGGAGCTGCCGAAGAACGCCCCATTGATGGTGATGATCGTGCCGCCGAGAGCCGTGCCAGTCGTCGGGCTGATGCTGGTGACGGCCGGCGCCGGATCGGAGGAGCCTCCGCCGCCTCCGCCCCCGCCGCAGCCGGCGAGCAGAACGATCGGAAGGGCGGCGAGGACGCCCAGGGCGCACACTCGGCGCATCGTCGGATGGATTGCGGTCATGCTGAGTTCCAATTCTTCCAGGTTCTTATTTGATACGGTCCGCGAGAAGACGATTGACGACATCGGGGCGCGCCTTGCCCTTGGTGGCGCGCATGACCTGACCGGTCAGGAAGGCCATGCTCTTGTCGTTGCCGGCTTTGATCTTGGCGACGACGTCCGGGTTCGCTTCCAGGACTTTGTCGACTTCAGCGGCGATTGCGCCTTCGTCATCGACCGCCGCCAGCCCCTCGGCCTCGACGATCTCCGGAGCGCTCTGGCCCGTCTCGAACATCTTTTCCAGGACGGTCTTCGCGACGCCGTTCGTGATCTTGCCGCTGTCGCGCAGCACGATCAGATCGCGTAGCGCGGCGGGCGTCACTTTGGTCTGCGTGATGTCCTGCCCAGAGGCGTTCAGCAGACGCGCCAGCTCGCCGGTGACATAGTTCGCGATCGCTTTGGGATCGACGCCATCGGTCGCGGCGGCCTCATAGAAATCGGCGACCGAACGCGACGATGTCAGCACGGCGGCGTCGTACGGCCGCACGCCGTACTGGGTGACAAAGCGCTCGCGCTTGGCGTCGGGCAGCTCCGGCAGCGCCGCGCGCGCCGCTTCGATGTCGGCGTCGTGGAAGTGCAGCGGGACCAGGTCCGGCTCGGGGAAGTAGCGATACTCCTGCTCTTCTTCCTTGAAGCGCATATGGTAGGTTTCGCCGCGCAGGTCGTTCCAGCCCAGGGTCTCCTGCCGGACGACGCCCCCTTCATCGAGCAGAGCGCTCTGGCGCTCGACTTCGTATTGCACGCCCTTGAAGACGGACTTGAAGGAGTTCAGGTTCTTGATCTCGGTCTTGACGCCGAACTTGTCCGAACCGACCGGGCGGATGCTGAGGTTCGGCTCGGCGCGCAGGTGTCCTTCTTCCATCTTGCCGTCGGAGACGTTCAAGTAGACCAGGATCGTGCGCAGCTTCTCCAGGTACGCGCGCGCTTCTTCCGCGGAGTGCAGGTCCGGCGGGAACTCAGTGACGATCTCCATCAGCGGCACGCCGCTGCGGTTGTAATCGACTTCGCTTTCGTTGCCGCCCGCATGGATCAGCTTGCCGGTATCTTCCTCCAGGTGAACGCGCCGGATATGCACGCGCTTCGACGAACCGTCCTCCAGCGTGATATCCAAGTATCCGCTATGTCCGATCGGATCGTCGTACTGCGAGATCTGGTAGCCCTTGGGGATGTCGGGATAGAAGTAATTCTTGCGCGCGAAGAGGCAGTCCCGCGACACCTGGCAGTTCAGCGCCAGCGCGGTGCGCAGCACCAGCTCCACCGCCAGCTTGTTCATGACGGGCAGAGATCCGGGAAGCCCAAGACAGACGGGACACGTGCGCGTGTTCGGCGCGCCGCCGAACTCATTGGCGCACCCGCAAAACATCTTGCTCTCCGTCAATAGCTCGGCATGGCACTCCATGCCGATGACCGTTTCGTAATTGCTCATAAGGGGTTTTATCCTAAGCGTGATGTTGCCGTTGGGGCGGACACATTACCCCGCACTGAAGTACGGGGCTAGGGGTGGCTTCGCCACCGACCGTCCGTGCCGGACGGAGGAAAAGGAAACGTTGGCGATTGCGCTCTTCCGTCCGGCACGGACGGTCGGTGGTGGAGCCACCCCCAGCCAGGTACTTCAGTGCCTGGTCTCAGCGCGTTGCGATTATTTATTTACAAACTCGCCCGTCGCGTGTGCCAGTCGGTTGACTGCTCGTAGGCATGGGCCGCGCGGAGCAGTATTTCTTCGCCGAAGGCGGGGGCCATGATCTGCAAGCCGATGGGCAGGCCGTTGGTGAAGCCGCAGGGCAGCGAGATCGCCGGGATGCCGGCCATGTTCGCCGGGATCGTCAGGACGTCGCTCAGCTTCATCGCCAGCGGATCGCCGGTCTTCTGGCCGATCGGGAAGGCGACGGTCGGGGCGGTCGGCGAGAGCAGGACGTCGTACTTTTCGAACGCCTGGTCGAAGTCGCGCTTGATCAGGGTGCGGACCTTTTGCGCCTTGAGGTAGAAGGCGTCGTAGTATCCGGCCGAGAGCGCGTAGGTGCCGAGCATGATGCGCTGCTTGACTTCGGGGCCGAAGCCCTCTTCGCGGGTCTTTTCAAACAGATCGATATGGCTGGTCGCGCGGGCGGTGCGATGCCCGAAGCGGACGCCGTCGTAGCGCGCCAGATTGGACGACGCTTCGGCGGGGGCCAGAATATAGTAGGTCGGCAGCGCGTATTCGGAGTGGGGGAGGCTGACTTCCTCGGCGATAGCGCCGAGCGAGACGAGCTTGTCCACGGCCGCGCGCACGGCGTCGGCGATCACGCCTTCGACACCCTGCGCGAAGTACTCTTTCGGAACGCCGATGCGCAGGCCCTTCACGTCGCCCGTCAGCGCCTTGGTGTAATCGGGCACGTCGCGGACGATGCTGGTGCTGTCCATGTCGTCGTGGCCGCTGATCGCGCCAAGAAGAAGGGCGGCGTCACGGACGTCCTTGGTGATCGGGCCGATCTGGTCCAGCGACGAAGCGAAGGCGATCAGACCGTAGCGGCTGACGCGTCCGTACGTGGGCTTGAGACCGACGACTCCGCAGTAGGCGGCGGGCTGGCGGATGGAGCCGCCGGTGTCCGAGCCGAGCGACCAGACGGCCTCGCCGGCCGCCACCGACGCGGTCGAGCCGCCGGAGGAGCCGCCGGGCACGTAGTCCAGGTTCCAGGGATTGCGCGTCGGGAACAGTCCGGAGTTCTCGGTGCTGCTGCCCATCGCGAACTCGTCCAGGTTCGCCTTGCCGACGAACACGCTGCCGGAGGTCTTGAGCTTCTCGACAACGGTGGCGTCGTAGGGCGGGTGGAAGCCGCGTAGGATCTTCGACGAGCAGGTCGTTTCGACGCCGATCGTGCAGAGATTATCCTTGAGCGCCAATGGAATCCCGGCGGCGGCGGAGACGGTTTCGCCGGCGGCGATCTTGGCGTCCACGGCGTCGGCCTGCGCGAGCGCCTGCTCGCGCGTCACGGTCACGAACGATTGGACGCGGGATTCGACAGCTTCGACGCGGTCCAGAACGCTCTGGGCGACCTCGCGCGCGGAGATCTCTTTGGCGCGGATCTTGTCGGACAGCTCATGGGCCGTCAGTTCGAATAGTTCCAAAATGGGTTAGCCCTCCACAATCTGAGGGACGATAAAGCTTCCGTCCCGCTTCTCCGGCGCGTTCTGCAAGGCTTGATCGCGGGGCAGGGAGGGGCGCACGGCGTCGTCCCGGAGCACATTTTGCAGCGGCAGGGAGTGCGACGTCGGCGGCACGTTCTCAGTGTCGAGCTGCTGGAGACGTTCGAACTGCTCCAGGATCCCGTTGAGATCGGTGGTGAGGCGCGTCTTCTCCGCATCGGTCAGCTGCAGCCGCGCGAGGAACGCGACGCGGGAGACTTCTTCCAAAGTGAGTTGAGCGGGCATAGGATTCCTTCGTCGGGGAGACAATCGCGGCTCATGCCGCGTTCTGACCCACAGTATACCCGCCGCCTCCGCCGTGATGACAGCCTTTGGCGCGTTTTTGGCCTCAAAAACGCAAAAAACGCGCTCCGGGAGAGTTCCCGAGGCGCGTTTTTGTGATTGCTATTATGAGGACCGTTCTACGCCTGGGGCGTGGAACGCGGCTTCTTCTTTGGCGGAGGCATCGCTGCTTCCAGCGATTTCAGATCCGACAGGTTTTCCAGGGCAAAATGAAAATCGATGACTTCATTAATATCGATGGGGCCTTGAACAGTGAACTGCTCGCGCTCCTCCGTCGACACTTCAATAGCGACATCCTTGAGGATGCCCTCTTCCCACTCTTCTTGCTTGATAAATTGCTCACCGAGCTTTTTACAGCGCGAACAGCGGAACTTGACGTACACGAAACTGGGACCGAAGAGGCGCAGGTAGTACCCGTGCTGAACGACGTCCTTGGCGATAATTCGCTGGCCGCAGTTACACTTGATCGATGTTCGCATATTACTCATAAGTGTCCACCTCCCGGTTACGTTTCAGACGCAGGCTCTGAATAAAGGCTTGCCGAACGGCAGATGAGGTAAAGTACGGGCGGCGATAGAAACAGGTTTCTCGATCGTAGATCCCTACTCAACTCTCATTATAGCATATATTATGGCGGAACCGCCCCAAAACTTGACTCCGAATCCTGAGTCCTCAAAACCCGGGAATCGGTCTCATTGCGCCAAATTCAATCTGTCGAGCAATATCCCGGCGTAGCTTCAACAAGGCGACGTCCTTCGCTTTCGCCTCCAGCATCATATCGAAGGATCGGCGCTTGTCTCCTTCGACAGCCTCCCAAAAGAGCGCGAATTCCATCGGATCGATGAAATCCGAGTGCGCTTTCGTGGGTGGGACCTTCCATTTTTGGACGGTTTTCGCTCGTCCCGTGTTCCCCGTTTCTTTGGTTTCGACGACATCGAACGACGTGCTGGGGGAGGAGTAGTGGATCTTGGGAATCACGCTCTCCGGCCACGTTCCCAGCGCCGCTGTCAATGCGTCTCGCATGGAAACGCCTTCGGGGTTGAGGCAGAAGTGATGAAGATTGTCGAAAATGACGGGGCATCCGGTCGCTTCGTGAATCTTCATGGTTTCTGAGTGGGAAAAAGAAACGTCGTCATTCTCGACGACCAGGCGGCGTTTCGTCGCCTCCGGTAGATTTTTGTATCTACTGATAAAACGTTTTAAACTCTCCTCGCGTTCCCCGTAGACCCCGCCGACATGAGTCACGACGACCGCTTCCGGTCCGCACCCCATGGAATCGAGGATTTGGGCCTGCGCGTTCAGATCCAGGATCGATTTGCGCGCCACTTCCTCATCCAGGGCGTTCAGGAGAATATACTGCGAGGGATGCAGACTCAGGCGAATATCGTACTTGCGCGCGAGCGCGCCCAGCTCCGCAAGCTCGGAGGCCGCCTCGGTGAGCTGATGATGGAACTGCGGGAGATCGGGATGGGTGAGATAGGGCGCGAAGTCCGACGACATCCGGTACATATGGATATCGCTTTTGTAAAGATAGTGGAAGATCTCGGCGACATATTCGATGGACTGCCGAACGTGAGGCTCGCTCTGCCAGCGCCGGGCGTCGTTCGATTTCAAGACGGACACCGGGTCCACCGTGGTTTGATTGCCGCCTGCCCCCAATACTTTGACCGCAAATCCCAGCCGCATCGTAGCGCCTCTTTTCTGAGTCTCTTATACCCAGAATCGAGGCGCATGGATGGGATGAGAAAAAAAAGTCAGTCTGCTTGATACTTTTAAGATCGTTTCTATGCAGTTACTCTGTGTAACTGATAGGGCGCGCAAATGCTTCGCCCTAAAAGTGAAGTTAGTCGAGTAGCGCGTCAGAAATCGCCGGAGTCGATGCGACTTCGGCGATTGGCTTCAAGTCCTCTTGCCATTGCCGCAGATGTCGTCCGAGGGCGGAGGAAGAGATCAATATCAATCCCGCTCCGTAAAATAAACCCGGACTTATTCCGCACATTTGCCCGATCAGCAGGCAGTCGCCTGGACGTAAATCGCACCGCTGCCGCACCCAGGATGGAAGTGTGATTTGTCCTTGATCATCCACCACTACTATGCTCATTTGTGTTTTCTTCATCGCTTCTGCTTCCGTGATTTCCAATGGCGTTGTCCTTTCAAAGCCGAACTCCCAGATCGAAATTGAATCCCGAGAGATCGAGTCCGCGAACTTTGCCTATTCCTAAATATCGAGCTTCGACAAAAACGCGTTTCCCGACCGTCGCGCCTAAAAAGATGCTGCCGCCCTCCGTAAATCGAGTTCGAGAGTGGATGTCTTCTGTTGGGACACATAATTCTGTGGCGACGATATTGAGCGTGGCCCCCGCATATGGAATAAACGCAGGGCGATGGGTTGGATCAAATGCCCTCAATGCCCGGCGGTACTCAATTCCTATAGGCGCGAGAAAGGCGTGATTGTCTCCCGATTTGTTCGAATAGATGCTCAAATCGAAACTGAGCTTGCCTTGGGAAAGCGCGCTCTTAACCCCTCCGACGCCCAGACCGATTTTGGTCCATGACCCGCCGAACGTGTCGCGTGAGTGTCCACTCGTGGGAGTGAAGATACCAAGATTCACGCCGATAGGCGGAAGCTTTCGCTGTTTTTTCGTGGATGGCTGATCCGCTCCATCCTCTTGAGGGGGCTTTGACTCCGTATCGCCAGTTGCTGTGGGTGTCGAGGATGTGTCCTGAGCCCACGCGGGTGAGGCAATCAAGATGATCAATAGGATCAAAACCGCAGTGGTGAGAGTGTATGGGCGAATTCTTAACTTTGACATGAAACCTCCATTGTTCAATACGGGGCTTTTTAACAATCTGTTACACAGCGTAACAGATTGTCGCAAAGGCAGAAAGTTTCATCACTATCATCGGTGATTTGCGGCGTTTGCGTCGCTGGAAGTTCACGCGATGATATTGATGAGAACGTAAATCGGAACGAACCAGAGCCAGAAACGCGAGGATGGATGATGGTTCGGAGGATTTGCCAGGTCATGGGCGCGCGCCAGCAGATCGTAGGTCTCATTGCGTTCGGTAACGGAAAGAGGCCGGGCGAACGCAGATCCGAATTCTAGGGAGGCGGAGCCCCCGCCATGTTCGGCGAAGGCCAGCAGCGCGCGCGTATAGCGGACACGTCCAACGGCTGCGGAGGCCTGGCGGTCGCAGACGCGCTCCGCCTCAAACTCCGCCTGGGCGAGAATAGGCTTCCAGCCGGGAAAATACCAGAACAGCCGTCGCATTCCGTGAAGCAGAAAACGCAGCAAGGGATCACGTCGTCTGGCATGCGCGCGTTCATGCGCGACCACCGCGTCTCGATGTTCGCTGCGCCAGATGGGAGCGCTGATAAAAATTTGTGGACGCACCAATCCAAAGGTAAAAGCCGTCCATGCGGTCGTTTCTAGAATCCAGAGGCCCGGGCCGGCGCGTCGGGGCAGACGAGAGATCGCGAGCGCCGCGCGCGCGTAGTCGAGGATCCCGCCGCCGACCGCGAAGATATGTCCAGAGATTCGAATGCCCATCAAAACGGTGAGCGCCGCGAGCAGCAGGCATGGGGTCTGATCCGTGACGGCCGTTGGAGGATGACTTAAGTAAATGGGCGGCGCATGTATTCCTTGATGATTAAGCCCGCCGACGCCAACGGAAATGCTATGGATCAGATCTTCGCGCCAGTTCGGTTCTACTCGGACCCAGACTTGGCAGGCGACTGGGAAGAAAGCGAGCCACCAAAGAACGCGGCATCGCTGTTCTGGATCGGTCATACCCGCGCGCGGGACAACCCAGCGCCAGACGGCGTAGATACACAGCGGCGCGAGTAAGCCCACGAGCAGGCGCAGCTGTGGAAAGAATGGCACAATCAGCATTCGTGCTTACTCCGATTCGATCTCACTCAGCAGCGCGCGTAATTCTTCCAGCCGCTCCGGCCTTTCTTTGAGAAGATCGGCAAACTGGCTGATTGCGGTGGACCCAAATCCCGTCAGCAGGCTGTCCAGCATTTTTCGCGATACCTGTGTCTCCAGTGTTTCCTGAGAGATCGCGGCTCGATAGACATAGGCGCGTTTGTGGAGTGTTCTTAGCAGCAGCTCTTTTTCGACGAGGCGCGCCATGACGGTCTTGACCGTCTCATAAGAGATTTGCGATTCGATACGCTCATGCACTTCAGAAACTGTGGCTTCGCCTAACTCCCAGACCACCGACATGATCTGCCGTTCCAGCGTCCCCAGGACGCCGTCCAGCCCATTCTTATTGATTTTATACTGGCTCCACATCTCTTTTTCCTCTGGTCCGTTACTTTGTGTAACAGATATTGCTAATCACTGGGCGCCGATACGGTATGGCGCGGCGGCGCTTTGATTTAAGAGCGTTTGATACGGCTGCGCCAATGTCGGCGCGCCATCTGAATGGCTCCTAACACCGCGATTGTGACGAGGGAGGGAATCGCCATTCTCCAATAAGAGCCCATCGCCAAAAGCGCAAAGATGACGGGCGCGGCAAGCCGCGCGAAGAAACCGGGCGACTCTGGATAGAAGCGGCGCGAAAATTGCGGCGTCAACCCCAGAGCGAAAATTGCTGCGAGGGCGGCGAACATTCCGGCGAATGCAATGTTGAGTGTATCCATAAATACCTTCAACGGATCGCGTGCGGAAATGTTGCGCCGATGGGCATACGATTTTAGATAAATCGGCGCCACTCTTCGGGCAGGAACAGTATGTTTTGCGCGGCGCGCAGATAGGCGAGATAAGCGCTGGCCTGCGTCAAATTTAACGTGCGCGCGGCGTGTTCGATCCCGGCGCCGACGACGATGAGCTTCGCGTCGGGAAGGTCTCCGCGACGGTTACAGCGGCCGGCCCGGCGGATGAGGTTTTCGGGCGGGCAGACCGTGCTTATCAGCACGGTGGCGTCGAGGTCGCTGGACTCGACGGCGTTCCCGGTCGTGAGGAGCAAGTAGCCTTCGCCTTCTTTCTCCAGTTCGCGCAGCTGCGCGTAGATGCGCCGGCGCTCGGAGGGCGGCTGCTCCGTATGGTAAAGAAAGACGCTGTGTGGGTAGGAGCCGGCGAGGCGCGAGCGCAGCGTGTCGGCGTCGCTGGCGGTTTCGCAGACCGCGAAGACTCGGGAGTTGATATAGTACGAGTGGCGGATCTGCTGCTCGATCTCCGCGAGCGGATCCTCAGTCATCAGATACTGGATGGTGGGGGCGACGGCGTTCAAAACTCCGGGCGCGTCGATCGCCTCCAGGAAGCTCAATTCTTCCTGGAACGGCGGCGGCATCGTGCTGCTCGCCACGATCACATCCGTGTCCTGAGCGAACAGGAATTCGACCAGGCGGTGGAAGCGCGAGAAGGCGTCCACCGAGTAGCCATGCGCCTCGTCGAAGAAGAAAAGGTCGCGGCGCAGCGCCTCGCCCTCGGCGGGGGCGAACGCCGACGCCAGGCCATGCACGCCGCCGCCGCCGAAGAAGAGGTCGAGGAATCGATGGAACGTCGTCACGACCAGATCGACATCCGCCTCCAGCGGGTTCATCTCCTCCGTCGGCTCCTCGGTCCCATCCGCGCAGTATCGCACGCCAAAGCACTCTTCCGCCGCGGCGTCGGGAACGACCACCAGGGTGCGGGGAACTTCGTCGGCGCTTGCCCAGGACTTCAGATAGGGGCCGATGCGGTAGAGGTAATCATCGAGCGGGGAGCCGTCCTGCGCGATCAGGAACAAGCGGCGAGGCGCGCCGCCTCGCCGTACGCCGAGCGCCGGGATCACCACGGCTTCCGTTTTTCCGGCCCCGCAGGGCGCGGCCAGCAGGTATCCCGCGTCGCTTTCCTGCTGAGACAATTTTTCGTAGAGCTCCGCCTGCCATTCGCGCGCGCGGGGCAGGAAACCGGCGCTGCTGAGCCGGTAGGAAGCGCTGGCGACGCTGCCTGCGTCGATCGAGGTCGCGAGTTCAGGGGACATAGCCATCAGGATTGATTATCTCTTTTGGTCGTGCGAGCGCGGGATGAATTGCGCGTTTCTTCAGTGGCGGTTACGCGGTCGGCTTGAGCAGATGGCTGCTGCCGCGCTCCGTCAGCGGAATGGCGGCGAGCCATTCGGGGAGGGCGTCGGGCGCGAACTTCTCGACGTCGAGCGTCAGGAGCGCCTCCAGCGGAACGCCGAACTGAGTCTTGCCGCCGCTGCGGTCGGCGAGGACGGCGACGCCCATCAGTTCGCCGCCATGCAGCCGCACCGCGTCGATCGTATCGCGGACACTGCCGCCGGTGGTCAGAATATCATCCACCACCAGGACGCGCTCGCCGGGATTGATATGGAAGCCTCGGCGCAGCACGCGCCCCTGGCCGTCGTCGCCGCGCTCGGCGAAGATGCTGCGCGTTCCCAGATGCTTGGCGACCTCATAAGCGAGCAGCATGCCGCCCGTGGTCGGCCCGACAACGAGCTCCACATTCTTGTCCTTGAACCGCTCGGCGATCTCGCGGCAAAGCCGCTCGACATGCTGGGGGTACTGCAATACCTGGAATTTCTCCAGATACGTCGCGCTGTGATATCCGGACGCCAGAAGGAAATGTCCCTCCAGAAGCGCGCCCGATTCCTTGAAAATCTCTAAAGCCTGATCGTTGGTCAACATAGTGCCTATGGGTTTCGGCCCGTACTCCGATGATTCCTGCTTTCGGGAACGGAATTTGCCTCAAGAATTGGAATCGCTTACCCGCTTCCCATTCGGTATACCCATTTTGCGCGCCGCGGTTCATGGGAATCCGTGGAGATTGCATTTTCCTATTGAGGGTGGTGCTGATAGACTCTCGCGCGGCGGACGCAAGGCGCGGCGCCCAGTTGTACGGCGTATTCGTCGCCGTTCAGCCGCCGGCCGGGGATCCATTGGCCGTCGGCGTAATCGCCTTCGGTGATATCGAGGAAATCGACTTCGCCGGGAGTGTGGGGATCGGCGTGAAACTGGACGGAGAACCCAAAGCCTGCGATGAGGTAATCGCCGGGGCCGAGCGTGATGATCAGGCCGCCGGCCGGCGGCTGTCCTGGCGCGAGCGCTTTTGGGAATCTGATCTGCAATCGAAAGCCGCCTAAGTCCAGGCCCGCCTCGGGGGCGGGTGTTTGGAGAATACCGCGCATCGTGTTTGTGTTGAAATGCGGCGCGAGGACGGGCGCCATGCCGGAAAGCAGGCGATAGGATTGGGCTAGGAGGGAGCCGCTCGGATCGGTCTGGATGCCGAGGGAAGCGTCCGCGACCGGTCCCGCGATGACTTCCTCCAGAGCGCCGCCGATGCTCTCGATGCCGAACGGAGAGAATCCCAGCGCGGAATGTTCGCCGATGGCGTAAAAAGCGCAGGCGGGCGCGGTGTGGTCGCGCCGCGCCTCCGGGATAAAAAGAGGGTTGCCATTGCGGGCGTAGTCGGCGCAGACGCAAGCGAAGTCATCAATATAGATGTCGGGGGCGAGAAGTTCGATCGCGGGCGCGGCGGCGCGCCAGATGTCCATCATGCGCGAAACGGGACCGCCGTTGGGATACTCGCCCGGCGGCTGGCCTTCGTACTGTACGAGCCAGGCGTTGGCGAAGTGCGGAAGGGGGTACTCGGCGCGGCCGGCTTCGGCGACGCGTCCTACGAAGCGTCCAAATCCCCACGACATAAACGCTTCGCTGGCGTCACTGCCGAAGATGTCGGCCCACATTGCGTTTGGACCAGAGTTTAGGCGTGCGTGCGCGAGGCCGGGATGCAGTGCGCCGGCGTTTTCCTGGAGGGAACCGATGAGCGAGGAAGGGACCGGCTGCGAGAAGACGCGTTCGGCGGGCGCGGAGTAGTCGCGCTGGGCGCGCATCAAGCCGACTTCATTCTCCACCTGCATCATGACGACGGTTCGGCGCTCGGAATCGACCTCGCGCAGATGGCGCATCAGGGCGGCGAAGGCGCGCGCGTCGGCTTGCACGGTCTCTTCACAGAAACTGCTCAGGGGAAGAACGTCGTGTCCGGGGCGGGACTGGGCATGGATAAATCTCGCTGGGTTTGTCTTGACCCACTCCGGGGCGTATGTCGAGCGTCCGTTTTTGAAGGCGCCGAACCAGAGCGGGACGAGACGCATGCCGTGCCGGCGCGCGCCTTCCAGTAACCCATCCACCAGCCTGAAATCGAATTCGCCTTCGACGGGCTCGATCAGCTCCCAGCTCACCGGCGTCAGCGCCGTGTTGCAGTGGAGTGACGTCATGCGCTCCCAGACACGCTCCATATAGGCAAGGCTGCTGGAACTGGAGTTATGGACTTCGCCGCCGAGCATCAGAAACGGCGCGCCGTCCACAATGAGCTGCGCGCCGCCGTCGGCGCGCTGAAGATAGGGCAATGGTTTCATGGCGCAGGGTTCGCTCCCGCCGCGCAATGTTCCTGCGTTATTTCGTGTCCCACGCGTCCCACGCTTGAGCATGGGGGTCTGCACGATTGCAACAATGATTACGGCGTGAGGCGCGATGACGATTTCGTGGCTTGATCGGCTCCCACCTTCCGATAAAACAGCAGCACGCTGCTCTTGGGCTGCGCCAGCGTGATCGATACCCCGCGCTCCATTGCCTCGCGTCCGCTCATGCGCCATTTTTTGCCCGTGAGGGAATCCTCGAACTCATACTGCCCTGCTGGATCCAGGGCGCTGAGCGGGAACGTCGCCGAGGAGTAGGGGCATGAAGCGCGGCGCATGGCGACGATGAGGCCGCTGTTGAGATCGTCGCGGTGCATCTGGTAGGCGCCCCAGACGGTTTCTTCCGAGGAATAGGGCGTGAGCGGGTAGTAGCCGCCTTCGTAGTAGGGTCGTGCGCGGGTGAAGTCCGCCATTCTCGCTTTGTGATAGCCGAGCGAGTAATCTTTGGGGATATCTTTGGGCGCGGGCAGGCCGAAGCCCATCGCGGCGCTGAGGGCGCCGTGGAAGTTATAGAGGTCGCCGAGCCGCGCTTGCGGGGTGGTTCCGTTCAGCGGCAGCCAGTAGGAAAGGCCGAGCGTGTGGAGCTGGACGCCGAGCGGGTTTTCGCCGCCCAGCGACAGATAGTCGCTGCGCCAGAGCGGGATGGCGCGTCCGGCCAGCTCGATGTCCAGACGGCGGCCGCCGCTGGCGCAGTTATCGATCAGTAAATGCGGGAAGCGGCGGTGGAGTTCGTCCCAGAAGGAGTACAGGCCCATGATGTGCCGGGTTTCCGTCAGGCCCACGTGATCGGGCGCGTCGGCTTTTTGCCAGAACTCTAGTGGCGCGACGTTGAAATCCTGACGCAGACAGTCCACATGATAATCTTTGATCATGTGGGACGTAAACTCGATCAGCCACTTCAATGCGTCGGGATTGCCCAAGTTGAGCAGACGCCGCTTGTCGCCGGGATCTCCCATGCTGAGGAACCAGTCCGGGTGCTGCGTCGGCAGCGCCGTTCCCTCCATGGCGCGTTCGGGTTCGAACCAGAGCAGGAACTTCATGCCGGCGGCGTGCGCGGCGTCGCTGATCGGGCGCATGCCGTGCGGGTGCGCGATCGGGTTCGCATTCCAGTTACCGACCTGGTCATACCATTTCGCGCTGGCTTCTTGCTCGGAAAAGCTTTCCGCCGTTCCATACCAGCCCGCATCGATCCAGAAGTAGTCGTATTTCAGACCCAGATCTTTGATATGCTGGATGGTTTGCAGCGTGGTCTGGTCTTTGACGCCGCCCCAGGAACCCTGCGTGAGCGGCGGCGTCTGAATGCGCCCATCGACGCGCGGCGTGTGGTGGTCGATGATGAACTGGCGAAGATTGTTGTTTCCGTTGATCGGTTTTCCGCTCCAGAAGACGAGGGAGATGCTGGGAGTGCGGACCTCTTCGCCGGGCGCGAGCGTGAAGTGCGTGTGCTGGAGACCGGCGGTGATCGGGATGCGATCTTCATAGCCGCGCGTGATGCTGGACGCCCACTGTCCGCTCCAGCCGATGGCGACGACCACGCCGTTGTCGCCGGTCTGCAAATTATAGTACGGCATCCAGTTGTCGGAGGAGCGGCCGCCGCCCGCGATCATCTCAAAGTCCGTCGGCGTCAGGCCCGGCTGCGTGGGCGTCACGGGATCGGCCTGATAGCGGAAATCGTCGATATCGCCATGTGAGCCGTGCGAGCGATACAGAAATGTCGTGTCGTTGTCGCCGGCCCAGTCCAGGCGCAGCGGCAGGACATTCTCAATGATCGGCGTATTTTGCGTCCCGTCGTTGCGCAGGCGCAGCACCCACTCCGCGGCGGGGCTGGCGGCGTACTGTTTGAACTCTTCGACCAGAGTCAGGCCCGTCGCGGGGTCGTGAAAAGTCTGCGTATGGAGTGTGACGCCTTGGGAGAGAGCGCCAGTCTTGGCCTTCTTGCTCCATGAAGACAAGAAATCATCGGATGATTTGCCATCGTAAACGAACGAGAAAATCTGCTTTTTGGGCGTCTGCTGCTCCGCGAGCGTTTCGCCGATCCAGTAGGACTTTCCGTCCGCGCACTCCACTCGGGCGTCGCCCCAGTCGGCGTGCGCGTAGGTGATTCGGCCGTCGAGCGCATGGACTTTGAGCGTAAACTCAGTCACATCGGGCAGCGGGACATCGACTTCATACGCGCCGTCGCTGGGCCTGCGGGTCGGGCTGGCCCAGATCTGTTTGCCGCCCGCCTCCACGGAGAAGACTAACCGCGCCGGTATGCCGTGATAGGAGAGCGTCGCCTTGTTGCGATCTAGGCCCACCCAGGCATGAAAACGCCTGGCCGGAAGGCCCGTCACGATACGCACCTCGGAATCGGCGTGCGTGCCGAGCCCATGCGTGAACGTGCGGTCGCCGATATCAATGGGTGTTCCCTGAAAGGCGCGTCCCTGCGTGAGGTATCCCCATTGCTGATGCACCCCGATCACCTGGACCATGGACGGACGCGGATTAAGCGCCGCCTCCGTCCAGCGTTGCGAGATTGCGAGCGAAGAGTGCGAATCGGACATCAGCGTTTGCCTTGAAAGAATCGAAGCGCCGGATGCGGGCAGGGGAGTTCCGCTCAGAAGAAGGGACACGCCGCAAAGAAGCAGCGCCGGAATTTCCGCGCGAATGTGTGGGATGTTCACAAAACCTCGTCCAGAGCCAGCGCTCTTTTCATTGCCGACGGTAATCTGTTGTGCTATCACAATTATACTATGACAGCAGAGTTCTGGCAATGGGGAATTTTACCTACCGCCGGCCTTCGCGCAACCCCTGGCAAACCCACCCCCGGCCTTCGGCCGACCCCTCCCGCGACGGGAAGGGTTTGTAAGATTGCCTCGTACGAAAGCCGCCTGCGACATCAATCCGAATTACCCTTCCCGTCGGCGGGAGGGGTCGGCCGAAGGCCGGGGGTGGGTTTGCCAGGAGGTGGCCGAAGGCTGGGGGAGGTCACTCGCGGCGCGCAAAGCACTGGGGGTAGATCACTTCTCCGCCACCGCCATCACCGTTTCAAAGTGCGGGGCGTCTTCCTCGCGGCCGACGATGGAGACGTCGATGGCCTGGAACTTTGCGCCGCGCAGCAGTTCGATCAGCTCGACCTGGGAGAAGCCGAGCCAGACGTCGCCGTACAGTTCGCGCGCGCCGTCGAAGTCGTGTTTGAGCAGGTCGAGAATGGCGATGCGGCCGCCGGGACGTAAAATCCGCCAGGCTTCGGAGATCGCCTTCTTGGGGTGCAGGGCATGGTGGAGCGCTTGATGCATCAGGACGAGATCGACGCACTCATTGTCCATCGGCAGTTCTTCTAAGTCGCCGAGGCGATACTCTAAGTTTGTGACGCCGTTGCGGCGGGCGATGTCCGCGCCGTACTCCACCATCTTGACGGAGTTATCCACGGCGATGACGCGTTTGGCGCGCTGGGCGAGCGAGAGCGAAAGCGTGCCTTCGCCGGCGCCCAGGTCCGCGATATCGATCGGGGGCAGCAGGCGCAGAAGCATCTCGGAAAGGGCTTTCCAGCTTCGCCCGGGAACGTAATCGCGGCCGAAGCGGCCGGCGAGTTCGTCGAAGTAGCCGCGCAGGTCGTCCTTGCGCCGGGTGAGGATCAGCTGCAAACCCTCGTCGTCGTGCGCCGCCTCGGCGATCTCTTCCGTACATCGGCTCAGGACCTCCGTGAGGATCGTCTGCGCCCCCGGCGGAGCCGAAGCCCGATAAATGCTTTTTTGGCCGACGCGCCTTGCCTCGACAAATCCCTCCTGCTTCAGTTGCGAAAGCTGCATCGAGATGCTGCTCTGGCCCACGCCGAGAATCTCCTGAAGCTCGGCGACGCTCAGATCTTCCTGCGCGAGCAGCCGTAATACACGCACACGCCCCTTGTCGCCCAGCAGTCGTAACGATTTCAATAAGTCCATAAAACTATTATATCAAGAAATCATGATTTATTGATGATTTTATTTGCAAGAGTGCGGTATAATCCGAGCGGAGGAAATTTTATGACCACCGTTTTGGATCGAGTCGTGGCGAACGACTATAAAGTCGCCGACATTTCCCTGGCCGATTGGGGCCGCAAAGAGATCTCCGTCGCCGAATACGAGATGCCCGGCCTGATGTCGATTCGTCATAAGTACGCGGCGGAGAAGCCGCTGCTGGGCGTTCGCATCACCGGTTCGCTGCACATGACCATCCAGACCGCCGTCTTGATCGAGACGCTGGTCGAGCTTGGCGCGACCGTGCGCTGGGCGAGCTGCAACATCTTCTCGACCCAGGACCACGCCGCCGCCGCCATCGCGGCCACCGGCGTTCCGGTCTTCGCCTGGAAGGGCGAATCGCTGGAGGAGTACTGGTGGTGCACCTACCAGGCGCTGGCCCATGCCGAAGGGACCGGTCCGGAGCTGGTGGTCGACGACGGCGGCGACGTCACCCTGCTGATCCACAAAGGCTACGAGCTGGAGAACGGCTCGGGCTGGGTCAACACTCCGTCGGACAGCCACGAAGAGGCGGTCATCAAAGATTTGCTCAAGAAGGTCTACGCCGAGACCCCGACCCGCTGGCATGATGTCGTCGCGGCATGGCGCGGCGTCTCCGAGGAGACCACCACGGGCGTTCATCGCCTTTATAAGATGCAGGCGGACGGCCAGCTTCTGGTCCCGGCGATCAATGTCAACGACAGCGTCACCAAGTCCAAGTTCGACAACCTGTACGGCTGCCGCGAATCGCTGGCCGACGGCATCAAGCGCGCCACCGACGTCATGATGGCCGGCAAGGTCGCGGTCATCTGCGGCTACGGCGATGTCGGCAAGGGCTCCGCGCAGTCCCTGCGCGGCATGGGCGCCCGCGTCATCGTCACCGAAGTCGATCCCATCAACGCCCTTCAGGCGGCGATGGAAGGGTACGAAGTCAAGACCGTCGAGGACACCCTGGGTACGGGCGACATCTATGTCACCTGCACCGGCAACGTCGATATCCTGACGTTCGAGCAATTGTCCAAAATGAAGGACCAGGCCATCGTCTGCAACATCGGCCACTTCGACAATGAGATCCAGGTGGACCGCCTGAACACCGCGCCCGGCGTCACGAAGATCAATATCAAGCCGCAGGTGGATCAATATACCTTCCCCGACGGCCGCAGCATCTTCATGCTCGCCGAAGGACGACTGGTGAACCTCGGCTGCGCCACCGGCCACCCGAGCTTTGTGATGTCCGCCAGCTTCTCGAACCAGACCCTGGCCCAGATCGACCTGTGGCGCAACAAGGATACGTACGAAGTTGGCGTCTACACCCTGTCCAAAAAACTGGACGAGGAAGTCGCTCGCCTGCACCTGGAGAAGATCGGCGTCAAGCTGACCACGCTGACGCAAAAGCAAGCCGATTATATCGGCGTGCCGACCGAAGGACCGTACAAGCCGGATAGCTATCGGTATTAAGAGGGGAGAGCCCTCACCCCCGGCCCCTCTCCCAATTTTGGGAGAGGGGGAGTAAGATGCCCCCCGGCCCCCACAGTTCACAGGGGTAGGTTTTTCCGACCCCGCATTGAAATACGGGGCTGGGGGTTGCTTCGCAACCAGTGCCCAAAGGGCGCCCATCGTCCCGGACGGAAGACAAAGAACCGCATACGATTGCACTCTTCCGTCCGGGACGGACGGTCGGCGCGAAGCGCCCCCAGCCCCGTAATTTATTGCGGGGTCCTTAATGCGAAGCGCCCCCAGCCGGGTAATTTATTGCCCGGTACGCGAAAAACCTACCGTTATGAGACCCTTCACAGGGGCACACATATCACAGATTTATTTGTTACAATCGCAATTTAGGATAGCCATGTCTCTGAAAACACACAACCTGGGATATCCACGCGTCGGCGCGCGGCGGGAATTGAAAAAGGCGCTGGAATCTTACTGGGCCGGTCGATCCACGCAGCAGGAACTGCGGGACACGGCGGCCGCCTTGCGCAAGGCGCACTGGATCACGCAGCGTGATGCGGGGATCGAATGGATTCCTTCCAACGACTTTAGTTTCTACGATCAGACGCTCGACGCCAGCGTTCTTTTTGGCGTGGTTCCGGCGCGCTTTGCGCATTCCCCGGGACGGCCGGTCGATCTCGATACGTATTTCACCATGGCGCGCGGCATTGACACCGAAAACCACGCGACGGCCGGCGTCGCGGCGCTGGAGATGACGAAGTGGTTCGACACGAACTACCATTACCTCGTTCCGGAGTTTGCCGCGGGGCAGACGTTCGCGCTTTCGTCGTCCAAGCCGCTGGAGGAATATCGTGAGGCGCTGGCGCTTGGGATCAAGACCACGCCGGTTCTGCTCGGGCCCGTTTCGTTCCTAATGCTTGGTAAAGCGTACGGCGAGAACCCGGACGATTTGAAAGAAATGCTTCTGCGCGATCTGCTCCCTATTTACGCTGATCTGCTCGGTCAATTGAAATCCGCCGGCGCCGAGTGGGCGCAGATCGACGAACCATGCCTGTGTTTGGATTTGACCGATCGGCAGCGGCGTTGGTATGACGATGCGTATCGCATGCTCGCCGGCGCCGATACGCCGAAGCTTTTGCTGGCGACGTATTTTGGAGAACTTCGCGACAATCTGCCGCTGGCGTGTCGCCTGCCGATTGATGGGCTGCATATCGACGCCGTACGCGCGCCCCAGGAAGTCGAGCGCGTTTGCGATGGGCTGCGGGACGATGTGCTGCTGTCGGTCGGCGTGGTGGACGGCCGTAATATCTGGCGCAATGATTTTGCGCGGTCGCTCGACATTCTTCGGACGGCGCGTGAGAGCATCGGTGCGGATCGGCTGATCGTCTCGCCCTCATGTTCGCTGCTGCATTCGCCGTATTCTTTGAAATATGAGAAGGCGATGGATGCGGAGATCAAGAGCTGGCTGGCGTTTGCGGAGGAGAAGTTAGGGGAAGTCAAAACTCTGGCCCGGCTTGCTGGGGCTGATGGCGCCCACTCTGAACTCGACGCCGCATTGCGTGAAAACCGAGCGATGATCGCCGCACGCCGGACGAGCGCGCGTATTCACGATGGGGCGGCGCAGGCGCGACTGGCGATGGTGTGTGAGGACGATTGGCGGCGCGCCACGCCCTTCGCCGAGCGCGTGAAGGCGCAGCAGGCGCATCTGAACTTGCCGTTGTTTCCCACAACGACGATCGGCTCATTCCCACAGACCGCCGAGGTTCGCGGGGCGCGCGCTCGTTTTAAGAGCGGCGAACTGTCTGCCGAGCAGTACGATGCGTTCTTGGAGGAGCAAACGCGGGACGCCGTGCGCTGGCAGGAAGAGCTTGGCGTCGATGTCCTGGTCCATGGCGAGTTCGAGCGCAACGATATGGTGGAGTACTTTGGCGAGCGCCTGTCGGGATTTGTCTTCACGCAAAATGGGTGGGTGCAGAGTTATGGTTCGCGCTGTGTCAAGCCGCCGGTGATCTTTGGCGATGTCAGCCGTCCCGCGCCGATGACGCTGCGCTGGTCGGAATTCGCGCAGTCGCTGACGAAACTGCCGATGAAGGGGATGCTGACTGGGCCGATCACCATTTTGCAGTGGAGCTTTGTCCGCGACGATCAGCCGCGATCCGTGACCGCCAGGCAGATCGCGCTGGCTCTGCGCGATGAGGTTCGCGATTTGGAAGCGTCGGGGATTTCCGTCATCCAGATCGACGAGCCGGCCCTGCGCGAAGGTCTGCCGCTGCGCCGCGCGGACCGGGACGCGTATCTCGACTGGGCGGTCGCGGCGTTCCGGCTGGCCTCATCCGGCGTCCGGGACCAAACGCAGATCCACACGCATATGTGTTACTGCGACTTCAACGACATCATCCAGAGCATCGCCGACCTGGATGCGGACGTGATCTCCATCGAGACCGCCCGCTCGCAGTCCGAGCTGCTGGAGGCGTTCGCGCAGTTCCAATATCCGAATGACATTGGGCCCGGCGTATGGGATATCCACTCGCCGCGCGCGCCGTCGGCGCGGGAGATGCTCGCGCTTTTGCAAAGCTACGCGGAAGTCGTTTCACCGGAGCGCCTGTGGGTGAACCCGGACTGCGGCCTCAAAACACGCGGCTGGGAGGAAGTGCGGCCGGCGATGCGCCATCTGATCGAATGTGCGCGGGAGGCGCGTCGCAAATGGGAACAATGATACTCTCTGAAACCGCCGACGCGAGGACATCCGTGACGTTCCAGCAGGATCCGCAAAATCCGAATCGCATTCCGTTCCTTTACAGCGCCACGCCGCCGCGCGCCGATATCGCGGAGGACCGCCGACAAAGCGCCGCGATGCGATTAGCGCAGCGCGCGAACCAGATGCGTCTCAGCGGCGTCGTGGTCTACGATGTCCAGGACGAAGGGGATCGGACGCAAGCGCCGCGTCCGTTCCCCTTCCGTCCCGCCGTCGAGACGCAAGCCTACGCGCAGCAGCTGCGCGGCCTGGTGTCGGCGCCGCTCATCACCTACAAATGCATCGCGGGGATGCAGGCGTGGGAATGGGAGCGCTGGCTTTGCGAGACCGTCCACGCCGGCGTCGAAGCCGTTTCCGTCGTCGGCCTCGCCAGCTCCACGGCGCATCGGGAAGGGATCACGCTGACGCGCGCTCTGGAGTTCGCATCCGAACACGCTCCCAAGCTCGCGCTCGGCGGCGTCGTTATCCCGGAGCGGCACGCCCGCCAGGACGAATGCGCGCGGCTCCTGCGCAAAGCCGACCTGGGATGCCGCTACTTCATCTCCCAGGCCATCTACGACCCGGCGCTGACGATCAAGCTTTTGGGCGACTACGCCCGCGCCTGCGAAGACGCCGGCGTCGCGCCCCAGCGCATCTTCCTGACCTTCGCCCCCTGCGGCTCGGAGAAGACGCTGGAGTTTATGCGCTGGCTGGGGGTACAGATTCCCGAAGAAACGGCGCAGCGGATTTTAAAGTCCGATGCGCCGTTGACGGAATCAATCCGTGTCTGTGTTTCGCACTTTCGCGAGATCCGGGAGGCTTCGGCCGATCTTGCGATCCCGCTGGGCGTCAATATCGAGAGTGTTTCCTCGAAAAAGGACGAAAGCCAGGGGGCGCTGGACCTGTACCGGGCGCTATGGATTTGACGCGGCGACGATCTTGCCGTCGATTTTCTGCGTGAACCGAAGCTGCTCGGCGGATTCCAGCGTGTAGTCGCCATCAGCGTGGCTCCACTTGAAGACAATTGCCTCACTGACTTCCAGGCGCCGCCGCTTGCCGGCGGCGTCGGAAACCCCGCCTTGCGTGATGGCGGTGGCGTAACCCGTCGCTCCGTCCGCCGCCAGATCGAGTTTGTCGATCTTGATCTTCACCACAAGGTTGTCCTGGCTGAGCGCGGTCTTGACGACTCCGTTCAAAAACTCCTGGCGTGAGAGAGAGCGGTTTGGCTCGACAAAAAAGACAAAGCGCTTGGGAAGCATGGACTGGAGCGCGGCGGAATCGTGTCGCATCGCGGCGGAGGCGAAGGTGTTGAGGTCCTTCTGCAGCGATTGCCGGACGGAGGCGGGATTGGTCTGCGCCGCCGCCTGTGTCGCCATGAGAGCGCCGGCGATCGCGAGCAGCGCTTGCGGCTTGAGTCGTGTTTTCATGGGGATCCTTTGTGACAGCCGTCTCAATCGGCGGAGAAATCGACGGTATAGACGCGCCGATCGCCGTTTGCCGTAAAGCGCAGATTGATTTTGTCGATCTTGCGTGAGTCGCGCAGTACGATCTTCCCATCCCCGTCCGCCCGGTCGCCGTCGAACGCGTCGTTGACGTCCACGCGAACGTCCCTTCCGTCCCGTCGCCAGCGTCCTTGCAGAATGACGTCGTCGCGATCGACATCCAGCGTCATGCGGAAGTCGCCGTCGCGTCGAAGCTCGATCCGTATCTTATGGATGTCGTCCCGATAGCCGCCGGTGCGCCGTTACTCGCCCTTTCCATTCGATTCCGTGGTCAGGTCCTTGAAGTCTTCCTGATGGGAGGAATCATGGTGCTTGTTCGAGTTCAGCGCGATGATCGCGCCCAGCGCCAGCATGGCGGCGCCGATGATCAGGCCGTTATTGTTGCTTCGGCCCTTGACGCGCGAGAAGCGAAAATCCGTGCGTTCTCCATAAAGACTGCGCTTGGCGCCGTCGAGCGATACGCGGTCGCCGTCGACATTGCCCTTGGTGAACATCCACTCGGAATCGCTGCGTGAACCGTAGCGCAGTCGGTCGAATGAGACGGTAAAATCTTGGTCGCGCGAACGGCGCCATTTGCCGGCGTGCACGGCTTTCCCATCCCGATCGATTCGATCCAGGATATCGCCATAATCGCGTTTGTTCCGCCAATCCAATCGCGGAGAATCCTGCTTTTCGCTGATCAGCTCCGCGTCGCCATTGTCATTCAGCTTCAGCGTATACTTGACCGCGCCGCCGTCCACGCGCTGAGTCGTCGTGTACTCCCCGGGAATATCCGCCATGGCGGGAACGGCGGCAAGAAACGCCGTCACGCCGACCGCCAATTTCCACGCTGCCAATGAGCGCTTCTTCATACAATGTCCTCTCTCCACGAACTGTATTTTCAGGGGAAAGCGCCAAAACCCTTCAACCGCCATTTTACTGATGCGGGGGTGAGAGGTCAAGCATTTGAACATTGTGTTATAAAACGCGGAAAAACATCGTTGCATGCTGTCTCGGGGGTAGAAACTGACGCTGATTACGAACGCTCCGAAGGGCATTCCGATATCGCCGACTTGCTGAACGGATGCGCGGCGTGACGATCCGCCGCGTTCCGCTCAGAAGTTATAGTGGTAGCCGTAAATCTTCATCCCCGCCGGCGTCTGCATCACGACGACATTGACCGGCTTCGCGCCGCCGGCGAACTGGGCCTGATAGTTGAGCGTCACCGTCGTGACTCCATTGTTCGTGTTGATGTACCATCCGGCCGCCCGCGCGAACGTCACTGGCCCGTGTCGCTTCTCCAAAAGCCCCTGCATGTCCTGCATCTCCGCCGCTGTGGTCGTCGCCTGAATCTGCGGCGCGAGCATGCTGTACGCCGTGGCGTATTGATGCGCGCTCAATGTCCCGAAGAACCGATCCGCGAACACGCCCGCTTCATTCGTCGTGCGAGCGCCCGCCTTGAACGCGATCACGCCGCCATAGATGGCGACGCCAAAGAGGGCAAGAATACCGATCAGCAGCGGGATAAGAAACTTAGGCGGTCCTGACGGCGGCGCGGTCTGAGCGTATGGCGGAGGGTAGTTGTTCATACTCAAATATACCATGAGTGGCGACTGAAAATCGATGTGCGCTTACGAAGCCGGATCTTGAGGCTCGTAGTCATAGCTGTCGATCATCATTCCACTTTCAGTCGGAGTGATGTCTAAAACGAGCGTTTTTTCGCCTGTTTTGGATTGCACGTGATAGCGTAATATTATTAGCTTAAGATTTGAGAACGTAGCCGTTACTACGTCCGGATCCCTACGATAAATAACCGTCTGCTGGGTCGATTGCATCGATTCTGTGCAAATACGAAGCTGTTTGAGCGTAGTTGAAGTCTGAGCCTCTGGAGTCAGGATGGCAAATGCATCGTCGTATCGCTGTGCATTCAGCGCCTCCATGAAGTGATCGCCCGTTGAGGCGGCGTCCGCCGTCTGTTGGGCCTCACGCCTCATCTGCGCCACGCCATGAAAAGCAGGGAAGATAAACAATAGCCCTGCGGTCACAAGCGGCGGAATTCTGCGGCTCGTCTTATATGGTTTGACTTCGGGCTCTTGCGGCGGCTCAGAAGTTGTCATGAGGTATGTTACCTAAGTGGGAAGCTAGACGTGTCCATAGGGTTGCAACTTATGCCTCTATCGTGTATCTATAATGATCTAGGAGGCGTTATGCAGCAAATATTTCCGATGGCCGCGCCAGGGCCGGCGACCAAGAATACCACGATGGCGATTTTTCTGTTTGTGGTGGTTGGATGTCTTGGCAGTATGATCGCCGTCCCTGGCGGCGGCGGCGTTCACTGGATCACCATCCTTGTCACGGCGCCAATTTTAGCGCTTGTCTATCGCTCTATAGCGAAAATTGGCAAGGTGACGTTTGAAGTCGGGGGCGGCGTGCTTGACATTCGAGGCGATTTCTTGCGTCACAAAATCGCCCTCAAAGACGTGAGATTGGCCGAAGCCCAGCGGATTGACCGCAAGACTGCGCCGGAGGTGTCGCCGAGGGAGCGAATGGCGGGGACAATGATGCCTGGTTATATGGGCGGATGGTTCCAGATGACCGGTCGAGGGAAGGGGCTTGTTTATGTGACCGATTGGTCGAAGGCGATCTATTTGCCGACGAATCTCGGATATCCGATCCTGCTCACTCCCGACGATCCGCAGGCGTTTCTCGACGCCATTCAATCGAACCCTCAGAGCTAAATCGAATGCCGCGAGTTCATGCAACTTAATCGGAGGGCTCGGGGTCTGTAGTGATGGAGGCATCATCATGCAGCGTGTATTTCCCATGGCCGCGCCGAGGGCGATGGCCGCGAATGTCTTGCGCGGAGTGGTTGTGTTCACGGCGATTATGTCAGTGATCAGTGTCGCGACAGTTCCCGCTAGCGGACGTTGGATCGTCGCTCTGGTTTGGATTCCGACCTTTGGGCTACTCTTTCGCGTTGCGTCGCGCATGGGCAAGGTAACGTTTGAGGTCGAAGGCGGCGCGCTCCAGATCCACGGCGATCTCTTCCGTCGCAATATTCCGCTCAGCAATTTGCGACTGTCGGAGGCACGACATCTGGATCTCAGCGGTGAGCCGGCGCTTGCGCCGGTGATCCGCCTTGGCGGAACCGCGCTGCCGGGATATCAAAGTGGATGGTATCGACTGCGTAATGGCGAGAAGGCGTTTGTGTATTTGACGGACTACACGAAAGCAATCCATCTGCCGACAACGCTCGGCTACTCGCTTCTTCTCAGTCCTGACGATCCACAGGCATTCCTCGACGCCGTGCGCGGCGCGCATTAATGCGGCTCCGTCAATTCCACGCGATGCCCGTCCAGATCGGCGATGACGGCGCGGCGGCCCCAGGGCGAGTCTGTGGCGGGGGAGATGATGCGCGCGCCGGCTGCTTCTAAGCCGGCGATTACCGCGTCGATTGAGGGGATTTGAAAGCCGATGCGAGTCCCCGCCGAGCTTTCGCCTTGTTTGGGAGGATAGATCTCAAACACGATGCCGCCGGTTTCGGACGCGCAGTGCTCCGGGCCGGTTCCGTGGCGATGCTTGTGGAATTCCAATCCCAGAATGCTGTAGAACTTTGCGGCGCGGTCGATATCTTCGGCCCGAATAACGACTAAATTGAGCTGAACGGTTGTCATCTTGCTTCCTCGCATTGATGGACCTTATTATATCCCCCGGCAGGCGGTTTTGCAGATTGTATTCTGGCGCAGCATATCTGTAAAATCCATATAAAATCCAAAATAATTCTTGTGTTTGAGATATGATTTGGATATAATGGAGCGAAATAAATCCAGATTAAATCCGAATTTTGGTTCGAAAATATAGGAATACTTGCATGAATGATAACACGGAAGCAGGAGCGCGGGGCGGCGTCCTGCGGATGACGCGGCGGCAGGCCGTTACGCTAGTCGGAGCGGCGCTGGCGAATCCGGCGGGGGCCGCGACAAATGCGGCGAATTCCGGCGCGCGGGGCGTTCCAGGCGTTTCGATGTCGCTCCGAAATTTGCGCTGTGAGTATCGGGTGGATCCGCTGGGGGTGGACGCCCGGCGGCCCCGGCTGAGCTGGACGATCGAGGGCGGCGGTGCGCGCGGCGCGCGGCAGACGGCGTTTCAGGTGCTGGCGGCGACGTCGCCGGAGCTTCTGGCGCAGGGACGCGGCGATCTCTGGGACAGCGGCCGAGTGAAAAGCGATTGGTCTTCGGGCTTGGCGTATGCGGGAAAGCCGCTGACGTCGCGCACGCGCTGCTATTGGAAGGCGCGCGTTTGGGATCAGAACGGCGAAGCGACGCCGTGGAGTGAGGCCGCCTTATGGACGATGGGGCTGCTGAATGGGTCGGACTGGAAGGCGGATTGGATTTCGGACGCCGCGCTCGCCGATCCTGCGAACCGTCCGCGCACGCCCATCCATTGCTATCGCAGCGAGATCGCGCATTCCCCGGACGTCGTGAAATGGATCGTGCTGGATCTGGGAGCATTGAAGACGTTTGACGGCGCGTGTCTGAGGCCCGCCAAGCCGGACGGGACCCATGGGGATATCGCCACCGTCTGGTATCCCGTGCGATTTCAGATTGAGGTTTCCGACTCGCCGAACTTTGACGGGGCTAAGATAATCGTGGATCGGACCGCGAGGAACGTGCGGCCTCCGCATCCCGGCTTTTCCGATCCCGAGCGCTACCAATTCCCAAAAACGTCCGGCCGATATGTCCGCCTCACCGTCCGTCGCCTCGCGCTCTGGGACGGCGATGATTATGTGCTGGGACTGGGACGGTTTCAGGTCTTTGATGGGGACACGGACATCGCCGTCGGCGCGGCGGCGAAGGCGTCCGATTCGGTGGAGACGGATCAGTGGTCCGCCAGGTTCCTGACCGATCCTCAGGCGCACATCGCGTACAGCGCCACGCCCGCCGTGCTCTCGCCGCGAATGGGCGGCCTGGATTCCGTGTCGCGTGTCCCCATGCTGCGGCGTGAGTTTCAGGTGCAAGGCCAGGTGAAGATGGCGACACTGTACTGTACGGCGCGCGGCTTTTACGCGGCGAGCCTGAACGGACAGCGCGTCACCGAGGATCTGCTGGAGCCCGGATATACGGAATACGACCAGCGGCTGGAGTACCGGGCTTACGATGTCACCCCATCCTTGCAATCGGGCGCGAATGTCCTGGGAGCCTTGCTCAGCTATGGCTGGTATGCGGGACATATGAACCTCAACGACAACGAGTATATGTATGGCTACTTCCCCCAGCTGCTCGCGCAATTGGAGATCGAGTACGCCGATGGCCGGCGTGAGACCGTTGGCAGCGATGCGAACTGGACGACGATGCTTGAGGGGCCGATCCGCTGGTCCGACATATTGGATGGGGAAGGGTACGACTGCCGCCGGGAGATGCCGGGCTGGGACAAACCGAACTTTGACGCCGCCGCGTGGAAGGGCGTCGCCGTGATTCCACGCGGAAATACGCCGATCGTGTGGGCGCGCGCTCAGCCGGTGCGCCGAATGCAGGAACTGAAGCCGGTCCGCCTCGCGCAGGTCGCGCCGGGAAAGACCATTTTCGATATGGGCCAGGAGTTCGCCGGATACTGCCGCCTGAACGCGGACGGCCCGGCGGGAACGCGCATTACCCTGAAGCACACCGAGATGCGGTACGCCGATGGGACCCTCGACCGCAATAATCTGCTGGGAACGGCCGCCCAGGAAGAGTATATTCTGGACGGCAAGGGACCGCGTGTGTTCGAGCCGCACTTCACCTATCATGGGTTTCGTTTTGTCGAGGTTACGGGACTGACGCAGCCCGCGACGCTGGATACGCTGGTCGGGGTGCACCTGCGGGCGGACGCCAAGCAAGCCGGTCACATCGAATGCTCGAACACGCTCTACAACAAACTGATGTCGGCGTCGCGCTGGACACAGCAGAACATGATGTTCGACGTTCCCAACGGCTGCGCCGGCCGCAGTGAGCGACTGGGCTGGACGGGAGACATCCGTCCGTGCGTTCAAACGGCTCTGTTCCATTTCGACAGCGCCGCGTTCTTCGAGAAGTACTGCGCCGATTTGCGCGCGAGCCAATCCGACGAGGGCCGCTTCACGGATATCTGCCCGCGCGCGCATCTGCGCGATACCGATATCTGCATCGGCTCCCCCGGCTGGGCGGACGCCGGGGTGTCTCTGCCCTGGGATTTATATCTCAATACCGGCGACACCCGCATCCTCTCGGACCACTACCGGTCGGCCTGCCGCTGGGTGGACTTCATCCATAGAAATAACCCCGATCTGATCTGGTCCAGAGAGCGCGGAATGAACTGGGGGGACTGGCTGAGCGGCGGGCCAGCTACGCCTAACGATATCGGAGCCACGGCGTTCTTCGGGCACGACGCCGATCTCGTCGCGCGCATGGCGCAAGTTCTGGGCCATAAGGCCGACGCCGCGCGCTACCGAACTTTGTTCCAGGGGATCAAGACGGCCTTCACCGATCGTTTCGTCACCCCCGAGGGCGTCATTCGGATACCCAGCCGGTCCAGTAATGTCACTGCGGCGATCCGAGCTCTCGTGAAGAATTCGAGCCTATCATTCCCGGTAACCAACACCGCGCTCGGCGGCGACCCCGCCCCGAACGTCGTGAAAGAATTGACCCTGACTTACCAAATCGGAGATCGCCGCGAAACGAAGAACTTCCCGGAAGACGCGGTTGTGGAGCTCAGCGGCGGCGGACAGTCTCTCGAAATCGTCCACGCGACCTACGGCGAGAAAACCGAGGGCGCCAATCCCGGCGACGTCCAAGGCAGTTATGCGCTGGCGCTGGATTTCGGTCTGCTGGACGCTCCGCTGCGCGCCCGCGCCGCCGCGCGCCTGGCCCAAGTTATCGAGCGCGACGGCGGGCATCCCACGACGGGCTTCTGGAGCAGCGTCGAAATGCTCAAGGCCCTGACCGAAAACGGCCTGCACGATGTCGCCGCCCGGATGCTCACCTTAACCACGGTTCCCTCCTGGGGCTACATGGTGCAGGGAGACGGGACCACTCTCTGGGAAAGCTTCACCGCCAACACTACGGTTCTCTCCCTCAACCACTGGACCCACAGCGCCATCGGCGAATGGTTCTGGCGTCACATCGCGGGCATCGCCCCGGACGAAGCCCAGCCCGGATACCAAGCCATCGTGATTCGCCCTCGTCCCTGCGCCGAAGTCAACTGGTGCAAAGCCTCCTACGAATCCCTGCGCGGCCCCGTCACGGTGGACTGGAAACGCAGTGAGACCCAGTTCACTCTAAACGTCACGATCCCCGCCAACATGACCGCCACCGTCTACATCCCCGCCGACGCCGGCGCAAAGATCACAGAAGGCGGCAAAGCGATCACCGACGCGCCCGGCGTACAACTGCTGCGCCGGGAGGCGCAGAGCAATGTCTACCGAGTGGAGGCTGGGGCATATCAATTCGCGGCGGTATGAGGAAAAAACGGTTACTCATCGTACTCTATTGGGGCGACTGCATAATCCACGCCCGGTTTCCTCGGAAGCCTCTGGTCTTGTGTGGGAGCCATTCGCACACTGGCTCCGGTGCGGAAGGTTTCGCGTCCGCAGATCGGGCAGCGCTGTTCGTCCATCGTGGGTAAGAGGATATCTCCTGTGCTGGTCGATTGACCGCCGTCGTTCTGAAACGCGCTTTCGACCATCCATCCTCCCCAGCCGCAGCTATCCTTAGTGACGGCGCACACGGCGTAGACGAGCCAGACGTAATCGGGAATCGTCACATCGCCGCGCTCGATTTCAAGCAGACTTTGGAATTTGCGTGGAAACGGCATTTGCGCGTACTCTCTTTTGCAATATTGTAAATCTGTTGTTTTCTAAGTGTGCTTCTTGATCCCCTGAACCATCCTTGGACACTTGCTGATCTCTTTCGATTTGCGCCATGCTTCTTTGTGGCGGTGCCAGCTCGTCATGTAAATCGGCATCCATATTTGCACGGCGAACGGAGCGAACATAGGACAGCCGATGGTCATCCCTTGCCCGCGCATCCACTCCACGATCTGCGCATTGCGGCTGAGCATATAGAGATGCCGTTCGCGCGAGACTGCCCGGTCCCACGCCGCGCGCAAAAGGCTTGCGCCCAGACCCGATCCCCGATAATCCGGGAGGACGTACACGGCGGCGATCTCCGTCCAGCCAAACGGCAAGTCCATGGTGAGCGCCGCGCCGGCGAATGCGCCTTCGACTTCGGCGACCTGTACGTCGCGCAGGCGCAGCAGTTCGCGGATGGTGAAGCCGAGGATATTCGGCGTCGACTTCAGCTCCTCATGCAGCGTGGCCGCTTCCTTCGGATGCAATCCCCGATGGGTAATGGTCGCGCTGTTCGTCATCCCGCCTCGACTTCGCCAATGAAATCCATATAATTGGTCTTATGCCGCTGGACGGCCTCCACCCATGACGTAGGGAACGCGACGCCTTCGCCGACGACTTCCTCAAGCGCCCGACTCACCTGATGCGCGCATGTATTCGGGCCGACGCGGCCGACGCCCGTGCCGAGCCCGGGAAACGCGACGGATTGGACATAATCCGCGATCCGTTCGCCCGCATGCTCGCCGTCCGAAAAACGGCCGTGCTTGATCAGCAAAAGCACGGCCCGCGCGGCAAGATAGGGATTGACGGTATATCCCAGCACCATCGGCACGCGCATCGTCGGCGCGGCGATGATATAGGGGAATCGCAAATCTTCCGTCTCGACAATCTCGGCGGCGCCGACCAGCAGCTCGCCATAATGCCGCGTCACAATCGCTTCCTGAAGGCGATTTTGCACTTCCCAGCCGAATCGCTCGGTATAACGCATGTCGATCCCGCCGTCCATGAAACCGAAGCTATTTGCCGGACTCACAAGGGCGTCACACGAAATATCGAAGATCGAGCCGCGATGGATGGTTACATTCGGAAAATCGCCGCAATGCAGACGCCAGGCGTCTTCGAGCCCGGCGTCGAGGGCGGTAAGGATAATATGAGGTTGGAAATCGGTGCTGGACACTGGAGCTCCTCTCGGGTACGGGACAATTCCAGTATACCCCGATGTTCGTGTTTTATTTACACATAGGTAACTTGAAGACTGATGATGGTCGATCTCCGCGTCGTTTCAATCTCCAAGCGTTGCCGAGGATGCGCAAATGGGGCAGATGATGTTCCCCATTCTAATCTCGCCTGGCAGTAATCCAGCAAAATCCCAATGGGTCGCGGAATTCAAAAGGTACAGAACTGTCCATACGGACGCGTCCTGAAATCGATAGATGGAGTGAGCGTGTCGCCGATCGTCTGAAACGGACGATCCCCAGCTGGACCGATGTTGGCGTAAATCACCGAGTGACTGCTTTGCCGCGCTTTCGATGGCGTGGATGGTCGTGTCCCACAAAGCGATCTCAGCGGAACGCCGCTCCGAACCGCTCCAGCACTCGTAGGTCTCATGGATCGCGTCCATGGGGCTTTGTCCGAATGGCGTGGGCTGGTCCACAGGACCAAGCAAGGCGAGCGTGTCCTTAATTGAGAGAAAGAACGCCCAGCGGAGATAAAGTGCGGCCAGCATACGAAATCCGCCGTCTTGATCTTGCTGACGCATGTGCTTATCTATGTGATCGAAAAGATCGGATTGGTCCGCGCCGTCTTCCACAAACAACCGAAGCTGATGCAGCAGCGGCAGCTCCATCATAATCTCAGGAACGAGGGGCGTGATTGGCGCTGTCTTACGCGACGGGCGGTTCATGAGTGCCTTATTTGATCAAATCGCGCGCCGGTAGTCCGCCAGCTCTCGCCGCGCCTTCATTTGCGAGTGGGCGAGTCGGAGCTGCTTGCAGGGCCAGAGCAGGGCCCAGGTCATGTAAAAGGCGCCGAACCATGTCGGCGCGTAGACGTCGCGCGCGGTGTCGACCCACATCAGGCCCTTTTTCACTTGATATGCGTGGACATCCACATTGGAGCGGTCGAACGCCTCCATTTCGCGGCCGGTCTCCGGGGCGACGACCGGGCTTTGCGGCGCGTATTTCTGGATGAGAAATCGGTGGCGTTTGTACAGCTCGGGAGCGTCCACATCGTCAAAGGAGCGCCAGCTGTGGACATAGGGGCGATATTTGTAGCATGAGCCCGCGGAGTTCGGGGGCAGGATGCAGCTGGAGACGACTTCGCCGTTCGCATAATCCGTTGTGAAGAAGATACTGTTGTTTTGTATCTTGACCTCGCCGTTGATGTTGACGAAGAAGCAGGCGATGCTCGCCATATCCCCATTGGCGCGGTTGACCAAATAGACGACACACGGAGTGACGTTCTGCGTCTCGTTCGGCTTCGTCACATAATCGATGACGGTGAAGCCGCATGTGACAAGAGCCTGCACCGCATGATAGAAAAAGGGCGCAACCTGCGGATCCAGCGTCGCCGGGTCAAACCGATTTTGCGCGGGATGCCGCGCGATGGTTTGCTTGTTCTTAATGAGGATCGGCCCTCCGATGTACGGAACGCCGATGAGGATGGCAAGGAATACGATGCTAATCAGCGTGTGAACAGTGTGTGGCGACATGCAATGTCTCCTGGCGTAGAGTGTTGGAATAGGACAAGCATACTTGGTCTGATCGACTCTCATTGTAACACAACTTGTCGGAACCGAAGCCGCTTGCGTTCCTGTGTTATAATACTCTTCGTCCTTTCGCCGCAAGTGTTTGCACGTAAGGAAAGCGTAGGAATTGCGAGAGTTTATCGATATGGGTGTTCAGCCGTCATCAAACAGCGCATTATTGAGCGAAATACGCCAATTGATCTTGGACGCCCGTCGCTAGACGGCGGTTGCAGTCAATGCAGTCAATGCCGAATTAACCCTTCTCTACTGGAATGTGGGACGGTGTATCCGTACGGAAATCTTGCGAGGAAAGCGGGCAAACTATGGCAAACAGATTGTCCTCAGTCTTTCTCAGCAACTGACAATAGAATATGGCAGAGGCTGGGGTGAGAAACAATTGCAGCATTGTCTTCGCGTTGCGGACATTTTTCTGGACGAAAAAATTCTCTCCGCAGTGCGGAGGGAATTGGCGTGGACACATATCAAGACGCTGATGTATATTGACGACTCCCTAAAGCGTGATTTTTATAACGAATCGCCGAATATCTGACGGTGCTCCGGCCGCGCGACATACTTCAAGCGAAGCTACATGAATCGATTGAAACGACGCGGCGACGCATGCTGGAAGATCGTGACGCGGGATAATAAGTGGCGGCAAGAAATAAGCAATTCGAACTATGAACACAGAAACTGAAGTTATTCCCGAGGTGCTCGCGGAGCAAGAGTATTTGACGCACGTGCGCACAAGTATCGAGGCGCAGGCGGAGCGCCGGGCGGCGCAGATTGCGGGAGCGTCGCGGCAGTCGTTTTCGTCGGAGGATGTGAATGCGGCGCAGGGGAATGCGTGGGAGCTGAAGCTGGCGCAGAAGGCGGCGCGGGTGCTTCAGGATCAGAAGAATGAGCCGTACTTTGGACGGTTCGATTTTCAGGAGAATGAGGCGGGCGCGCCGCTGGAGACGTTTTATATCGGCAAGGCGACTTTGTATGATGAGAAGAACGCGTTCCTTGTGTACGATTGGCGTGCGCCGGTCAGCAGCGTCTACTATCGTTATGGGGTCGGGCCGGCGTCGTACCGCGCTCCGGCCGGACAGCTCAATGGGCGGATCGATCTGAAGCGGCGCTATGAGATCAAGGAAGGCGCGCTAGTCAACGTCTACAACGACCGGGGCGCCAAGCTTGGGCATGAGGACGAAGAGGGCGATGAGATGCTGCTTGGCCTGCTTAGCCGCAACACGACGGGCCAGATGCGCCAGATCGTGCAAAGCATCCAGGGCGAGCAGGACGCGATTATCCGAACGGCGGCGGAGGTGCTGGCGGTGCAGGGACCGGCGGGCAGCGGTAAAACCGTCGTCGCGCTGCACCGGGCGGCGTACCTGCTCTATATGATGCGTGAGCGGTCGATGAACCCGTCGCAGCGCGATGAGTTCATTTCGGCGCAGCGCATGCTGGTCTTCTCGCCCAACGGCGTCTTTTCAAGCTATATCGCCCAGGTGCTCCCCGATCTTCAGGAAGACCAGATCCAGCAGGTCATTCTCGAAACCTTCTTGCAACGGGAGCTGCGGCAGATCTGCCAGGCGAATCGCGAGACGCTGGGAACCGTGTGGCGGATCGAGACCAAGGACGATCACAGCGAATACTTCTTAGAGTCGCAGGACGATCCCGCGTATGCCGCGCGCAAGGAGGGATCGTATTACAAATCCTCGCTGGCGATGCGCGCCGCCGTGATGGCGTATGTGACGTCGCTGGAATCCGAGATCGACGCCGGGTTTGAGAACGTGATGTCCACGACGTCGTTTAACAAAAGCGGCAAGCCCGAGCCTCTGTTTCTGAAAGCCGATATGGCGCGCAAGTTCCATCAGCGCGCCGGTGACCACCGCGTCAGCCTCGTCGCGCGTGTGCGGGACTTGGTGGAGGCGATTGAGCAAGAGGCCGCGCACCTGACCAAAGCGCTCGCGCCGCCGCGCGGTCGTAAAAACACGGGCGCGCTGGAGCGTATTCTGACCCCCGAGCAGCGCGCTCGGATCGAAAGCGATATCGCGCTGCTGCGCGAGGCGGCGACGCGGCAGCGCGCGCACATCGCGCGTCTGGAATCCGTCGGACCACTGTCCCGGTATCGCGATTTCTGGGTGCAGGCGCGCGCGAACGTCCAGCTAGGCAAACTGCCTTCTGAAAGCGTCGAAGCGATGCGCGCCGGCCTGCTGACAGCGCTGTCCGAGCAGCGCTTGCCTTACGAAGACCTCGTGCCGCTGCTGCTGCTGCACGGCTTCGTTCGCGGCTTTCCGGGGATGGGCGGAATCGAACACGCCATCGTTGACGAAGCGCAGGACTACTCGCCGCTGCACTACGAATACCTGCGCAACTGTCTTCCCGACGGCTGCTCGATGACGATTGTCGGCGACACCAACCAGGCCGCGAACCCGTTTATGGGCCTGGACGATTACGCCAAGCTGCTCAGCGTCTATGGCAACGGCTCCGTGAAACGCCTGGAGCTGACGCGCAGTTACCGTTCGAGCCAGGAAATCACCGACTTCGCCGGCCGGATCCTCGGCGACCACATCCACGTCGAAAACGTCCGCCGCACTGGGACCAAACCCCAGCTGCACGCCCTGATGTCCGAAAGCGATCCCTTGCCCACGCTCCAGTCGATCATCGCCGCCCTGACCGCCGCCGGCATGCAGACCGTCGCCATCCTCTGCCGCACCCGCCGCGCCGCCGAAGCCTTCCATCAAAAATACGGCGTCGCCCTGCACGCCACCCTGCTCTCCGGCGACTTCGACAAGCTTCCGCAAGGCGTCCTCGTCCTCTCCGTCCAGCTCGCCAAAGGACTCGAATTCGACTCCGTCATCGTCATGGACACCGACGCCGCCACCTACGGCCGCGACGAAGAACGCAAACTCCTTTACACCGCCTGCACCCGTCCCCTCCACGCGCTGCATCTCGTGTACCAGGGCTCGCCCTCGCCGTTGCTGCCGCTCGGGCATACGGAACTGTTTGAAATCATGCGTGAATAGCTCATAAGTGACGAGAAGAATAGCATCTCTTCATCTGGCTTACGCAATTGCCGTCTCGCGTTGTATAATGATTGCATCTTCGTACATCGCCGTTTTGAGGACATTAGGATGAATAATACACCCCTTCAGCGGACATGGATGAAATTTGCGGCGTCAGGTTTCATCAATTTGCTGTGCCTAATATGTGCGCTTAAGATCACAGGTCTGTATCTTGTGGCGTTTGCGTTTATCAATCAGCATTCATGGCAAATCTGTATTGCTTTTTTGCTGTATCAGTTGTTACAAATTGTCAAGTATCCCGTGACTGCCCTTCCCATCTTCATCGTCGGAGGGCTGGCGATTCTACTCGTAAAGCTTGCGCCGGCGTCCCAGCCTTTCATTGAGCGTCAGTACAACCGAGCAATCGGGAAGCCGCTTCCTCACTAAACGAGTTTCTTATATTGTTTCCGCCGTCTCTCGATGCCGCCAATTGTGATCGAGTTAAGAACATCGCCCGTGTCGCGGAGGCCAATCGGTCAGCATTGCCTCCAGCACCTCGCGAGACTGGATAGGCGTTCGATAGAGATGGCGGCATTGTCGGCACTCGTCAATATGCGCGAGTATTTGTTCTGCGTTGTCGAGATACCCGAAGCGAATGTTGTAAGTCTGCTGCTGAATGGGCGACTGGTAGCGGATCAGTAGTCGGCCCGGTCGATACGGCGCGTATGTTTCTCCAAGCATCGCCGAGACTTTGGACGCGAGTATTACGGCAGAGTCTATTTTGCAACGCTGTTCATCGGTGGTCTGATCGTAGAAGCTGCCTGGGTGGCTGCCGACGCGATCCCAGAAGTCGGAGTCTTCATTTGACGACATTGTGATCAATAGACAATCGTCAAGGGAGTTCACCCAGACGTCCAGCAGCGACTGCATATCCCGGTAGGAATATGTGAACCATGTGTTCCAGCGCTCGGAATCAAAATACGCGGCGTTGCAGACTTCATTGAGCGCGTTATTTACCGCGAGGGATAGGACGTTCTGATCCTCAATGTTGTCGATGGCGGGCCAATGCGCCATCACATTTCGCACAAGTCCCCGATCCATTCCTATGCGTGCGGAGAAACCGCCCACAAGCTCATCGCTCTCGGCGACAAAGCGCAGGCAGTCCAGAATCATTTCCTGAGTTTTCGTGATTGGATTCATGTCGAGTGTGCTCAAAGATATTGTAGCGTATAATATTCTGAGATCGCCGGTGTTCGAGTATGATGACGTCGCTGGGAATTCTTAGGAAAGTCGAGGCCGGGACAATGAGGAGCTATTGGGTCTGCGGTCTTTTGGGGACCGTTTTGTTGTCCGCGCACGGCGCATCCGCCGCCAATAAGGATATCGTGATCGGGGAGTTTGAGGGTGTCGATTTCGGCGGCTGGACGACTACGGGGACAGCGTTTGGGAGCGGCCCGGCGCTGGGGGCGCGCCTCGGGGAGCTGGAGATTCAGGGCGCTCATGGGAATGGGGCGGCGAGCAGTGAGCTTGCGGGAGATGGGCCGACGGGGACGCTGACGTCGCCGGCGTTTAAGATCTCGCGGCGCTATCTTTCCTTTGTGATTGGCGGCGGGCGTTATGAGCACAGCGCATGTCTGAACTTGATCGTGGATGGTAAGGTCGTGCGCAGCGCGACCGGGGCGAATAGCGATCGGCTCATGCCCGTTAGCTGGGATGTGAGGAAGTTCCTGGGCCGTGAAGCACAAGTGCAGATTGAGGACGAAGCAAGCGGAGATTGGGGGCATGTGAACGTGGATCATATCTTACAGACCGATCAGCCGGAGCGGATGCCGGTGACGACGCAGGCGCTTTACCAGGAGACGTATCGGCCGCAGTTTCACTTTACGGCGCGTCAGTGGACGGAGGATCGCCTCAATCCCGGCATGCGTGAGGAGGGCTGGCTGAACGACCTGAACGGTCTTGTGTATTACGACGGCGAGTATCACCTGTTCGCGCAGCGCTGGAACAAGTGCTGGGTCCATGCGGTCAGCCGCGATCTCATCCATTGGACGGAATTGGAGCCGGCCTTCTGGGAAGAGCATCTGGACAGCGGAGTGCAGTCCGGGAACTGTGTCGTCGACTACGCGAACACTTCAGGACTGTCGCCGGACAAGGCCACGCCGCCGATGGTCGCGTTCTGGTCGCGCAACGATAACCGCAGCCATTGCATTACCTACAGCCTCGACCATGGCCGAACCTGGAAGTTCTACGACAAGAATCCCGTCCTGGTCGCGCCGGAGCGCGATCCGATGGTCTTCTGGCATGCGTCTACCCATAAGTGGGTGATGGTGATGTATGGGAACGATCAATACCACATCTTCACCTCTCCAAATCTTCTGGATTGGACGGATGAAAAGCATCCGATTCCCAACAGCTTTGAATGTCCGGATATGTTCGAGATGCCGTTAGACGGCGATAAGGCGCGCATGAAATGGGTGCTGATCCGTGGAAATGGAAAGTATTCGGTGGGCGAATTCGACGGATCCGAATTCCACGAAGAAACCCCGCAGCTCGACTCCGATGGCGGTCCGAACTTCTACGCGACTCAGAGCTGGGGCAACACCGAAACGGGCGACGGGCGCCGGATCCAAGCCGCATGGATGCGCGGCGGCGTTTATCCCGACATGCCCTTCAATCAGCAGGTGACGTTCCCGCGCGAGCTAACTCTGCGCACGACACCCAGTGGCCCGCGACTATTCCGCGAGCCGATTCGCGAGATCGCCACGCTTCATCAGCACGAAGACAAATGGACAAATCTTGCGCTCAAGCCGGGTGAAGATCTGCCGCTCCATACATCAGGCGATCTGTTTCACATCAATATGAACGTCGCGATCCCGGAAGGCGCAGCCCTCACCCTGAACGTTCGCGGCGTCCCGCTGATCCTGACTCATAACGCGATTGCCTGCGAAACGACTCCCCAAACGGTGCAAGGCGCCCTCACGTTCGTCGAGGTCTTGATCGACCGCACATCGATTGAGGTTTACGCCAATCATGGAGAAGCCTCGACATCGACATGCTTCCTGCCCAACGACAGTGGATTGTCGCTGAAGGCTGCCGTGGAGACTGTCAGCCTACCGTCAATCTCCGTATTTCCATTGAACTCCGTTTGGAAGCATTAATTATCCCGCAATGAGATAATAGCCGACGCAAAAAAAACGCCCGTCTTTCAAAGACGGGCGTTTAATAGTTGGCCTAAGGTCGTGGTGTCGATTAGTTCGACAGCGACTGGCGGCGGCTCTTGCGGAAGCCGGCGACGAACAGGCCGAAAGCGCCCAGCATCAGGGTCGCGATCTGGCCCGGTTCCGGAACGGCGGCCGGCGGGATGACAACCGGGAACGGTTCGACGGTGATGATATCGTCGATGCTGAACTGGTCAATCGTTTTGGTCAACGCAGCTTCCGTGAACGTCAGCGACGAAATGCTCTGGCCGTAGTCCGTGAAGCCAAAGAACTCCGCGCCGCCCTGCTTCGATCCATGGAGGACGATCGATTGTGCGCCGGAGCCATCCGTGAACGATGCGGTGAGCGTGCTCGGATAAGCGGCGCCTACCTTCGTGTTTCCAAGTCCAGTGACATAGAAGCCGAACGCGGAGACCGGTTTGGTGAACGTGAAGTTCAGAGCTTCCGGCTGACCGTTGCCCTGAACGATGTAGAGGGACTTAGAGCCGCCAGCCGTCGTGTTGAAACCGACGGTCTGGGCGCCCTTTGACGGTGTGGCGTTCACCGAGTCCACGCGGCCCTTGCCCGAGCCGCTGAAGGTCAGGTTGAAGTCGGGAGACGCAACGCCGGTTGTGGTGACGTTGGTTTTGGCTGCGGCATACGATTCGAAAGTGAAAGTCTGAACGGTGCCGTGCGTCGAGACGTCCGCCAGGAAAGCGTCATGGACGCCCTGAGCCTGTGTGGCTCCGGTTCCAAGGGTGGTGCTGCTCTTGGCGGTATTGGTGGTTCCGGTAAAATATGTCGGAGCAGCATGGACAGCTGCCGACGACGCGAAAACCGCCGAGACGCCCGCGACCAATGTCATAAGGCGATTTGAGTTGTGTAACGACATTAGGATTCCTCGTCTATTGTGTCGAATTGATACGGTGGCGCTTCACGACGGCTGGCAGGCCGCCATACAACTGATAGCGACCTTATTATACCACCGAACAAGCGGGCTATTAATTCTTTTCACTCTAAATTTAGTATAAATTACAGGGAATTGACTCTTGTGGCCGGCATCGGTACAATGAAGTTGTGAGATTAATTTCAAGTAATTTAAATTTTATGTCCGCCTGGCGTGGAATTCGTGTCCGCCGAGCGCATCGGCCGGCGGCGAATGTGTGGCTGCCTGCTATCGGCGAACATTACTTGTGCATAAATGCCGGGGCTCCGCATCGCCTTACGTATGAATGTGAAGGGCGTTCGCATGCGGGGACGCGCATGACGGGGGATATGGTGCTAACGCCGGCTTCGCGTCCGAGTCATTGGAGCAAAGAGCAGGCGGGCGAGGGGCTTCATCTCTTTGTGGCGCCTTCGCTGCTGGCGAGCGTGGGGGAAGATCTAGGCGGCGGCGGGGATTTGCGGAGCGCGTTTTGCGTGCGGGACCCTCAAGTCGAGCACATCGGGTATGCGCTGCTGGACGAAGCGCGGCAAGGCTGCCCGAACGGCCCATGGTATGGCGAGGCGCTCGGAACGGCGCTGGCGGCGCATCTGCTGCGCCGCTACGGAGTCTCGGCCGGCCTTACGCGAGAGGACAAGGCTTACGGCCTCTCGCCGTCGCGCCTGCGCCGCGTGCTCGACTTCATGCAGGATCATCTCGATCAGGAGATCACTCTCGCGCAGGCCGCCGAGGTCGCGGGAATCAGCCCCTATTACTTCGCGCGTTTGTTTCGGCAGTCGACGGGACTTTCGCCGCACCAGCATCTGATCGAACGACGTGTCGAACGCGCCAAAGAGATGCTGGCCGCCGGGGGCGTCTCCGTGGGCGAGACCGCCGTCGCCGTGGGTTTCTCCGATCAAAGCCATCTCGCGCGCCATTTCAAGCGCCTGGTCGGCGTCACGCCGTCGCGCTTTGTCCGCAATATTTAAAGAATTACCGCACGTTTCTCCTCAAATCCGCACGATCGTCCAAGCCTCCCCCCGTCCATCCCGGCCATAATCATTTCCAGCAACACAGACGCAGACAAGGAGTATGCTGATGCTGGCGATGCAGTATTCAATCACGCTGCCGCGTGATTACGACATGGGGATCGTCCGCGATCGGGTCGCAAAGCGCGGCCCCTCGTTTGACGGAACTCCGCATCTTGAATTCAAAGCCTTTTTGATCTCGGAAGTCGACATGGGCGGCGCTCGCGAGAACCGGTACGCGCCGTTTTATCTCTGGCGCTCGGAAGTGGGAACGCTGGATTTCCTGCACGACTTCAGGTTCGCCGGACTCACCCAGGACTTCGGCTGGCCGTCGGTCCATATGTGGATGCCCATGGCCTTTCGCCGAGGCGAGGCGTCCGATGCGCCCGTGACGGCGACGCGGGAGGCGATCTCCATTGCTCCGCACTCCGATCTTGCCGCGCTGCGCGCCGCAGAAATGGAGCGGCAGGAAAAGGCCATAGCCGTCCCCGGCGTCTATGCCCGCGTGGTCGCGCTTGATCCGCGTACTTGGGAGCTCGTGCGCTTCACGCTTTGGAGCGGCGATCCGCAGAGCGCCATCGCCGATGCGGCGGAGACTCTGCAATATGAGGTCTTACATTTATCCCTGGGAGAATAAGTCCATGCCGCTGGTGCGCATTTCACTCAAAAGAGGAAAATCCGACGCTTACGTGCAGGCCGTCGCGGACGGCGTGCATGAGGCGATGACCGCGACAATCCATGTCCCGGATGAAGATCGCTTTCAGATCATCTCGGAGCATGAAGAGGGCCGCCTGATCACGCATCCGAGTTACCTGGGGATTGCCCGCACGGAGAACGCTGTGATTGTCCAGATCACGATGCTGGCGGGGCGGACGACCGAGCAGAAGCAGGCGCTCTACCGGCGCATCGCGGAGAACTTGCAGGCGAATCCGGGAGTGCGCCGCGAAGACGTGATGGTGGTTGCGAGCGAAAATGGCGCCGACGATTGGTCGTTTGGGAACGGAGAGGCGCAATTCGCCTCCCGCACATACGAAGAGTTACGAGGAAAAGGGAAGCCGCAATGATGGACAAGCAAACACAAAGCCCCGCGACGAAGCATGGGGCTTCCGAATACTTTACGGGAACGGCCTGGCTGGATGAAGTCATCACCACTCCGATAGAGATGGGCGTCAGCGTATTCCGCGTGACATTCGAGCCCGGAGCGCGTACAGCGTGGCATACGCATCCTGTCGGACAAATCCTCGTGGTGGAGTCGGGCGTCGGCCGGGCGCAGATCCTGGGAGAGCCGGTCCGCGAAATCCACGCGGGAGAATCCGTCTACTTCGCGGCAGGCGTCAAGCACTGGCACGGCGCCGCGCCGGATCGGATCATGGTTCATCTCGCGATCCAGCGCGTGGACGAGGCCGGCCATTACATCGAGTGGCGGGAGCATGTCAGTGATGCAGAATATGTCGTCTAACCACAGTGGATCGATTCCCTCATGACTACCGGGACGCCCACTGCAAGATAAGAGTGGGCGATACGATCGTGCGATTTCTTCATTCACGCCGCGCGAATCACAGAGTGCGTTTCATTCTTAAGAGAAAATTAATTCTGCCTCTCTTGACAGCGGGCGCGGCGTGCTGGTATCTTGTTAACACTGTTAATTAAAAGAGTGGTGTTAATGTCTTCTGTCGAACGAAGAGAAGAAGAGCGGGAGAATTTGAGACGCGCGATCCTCACCGCGTCTCGGGAGTTGCTGGCGACTGAGGACATGGAGAAGGTTTCCATGCGGCGGATCGCCGAAAAGATTCGCTATTCCCCCACGACGATTTATCTGCACTTCAAGGATAAAGGCGAGCTGCTCGACGCTCTCGCCGAAGAGGGATACGCGCTGCTGGCGGAGCGCTTGGCGGCGGCCGCCTCCGGCGGAGGCGAGCCCGTGGAGCGCTTGCGAAGGATTGCGGACGCCTATATTGCCTTTGCGATGGAGTATAAGCAGCACTATCGCTTGATGTTCCAATATGGCGAGGGGCCGAGTATCTACGGGGAATCGGTGAAACGCAAATTGTGGACCCGACAAATCAACGAAACTTTGGCCGCCGTGATCGAAGCCGCGCGCGGTCCGGCGCCGACGCTGGACGCGGCGGCGATTCGCTCGGTTCGGCACGTCCTCTGGGCGCACATGCACGGCGCGGTCTCACTGGTTCTCGCCGGCCGTGTCAAAGACCAGGAAATCCTGAAGCAGTCGTCGGAAACCGCGATCGCGGGCCTGCTGGCGCGGCTGCAATAATACGCCGCCCACAATGGGCGGCGATCTGTCATTTGTATTGCAATAAGAACAAAAACATCATATACAAAAGGATTTCTGGATGCCTATTACTGTCACAGGTCACCTGTGTTCATTTGTCAGCGTGTTCGCGTTTGCCGCTGCGCCGGTATTCGCGCAGGATGTTTCTCCGCCGCCTAAGGCGCCATTGTCTCCGACTGTTTTGCCGCCAGGGCCATCGGCTTCTCTGGATGGCGCGGCGCATTCCTCGGACGCCGCGACCATGCCGAGCGCTGTGGATACGCCGGAGGCGTCGAAGCCGAAAAAACATCATTCCTTTCCTCGCATCGGCGTGGATTATGGGACGTTCGCGCCGGCGGACCACCGGACGAAGGACGCGTTTGGAGGAGCCTGGACAAGTATCGGTCTGGGAATCGGCGCGGTGAAGCAGCCGCTGTCGCATGGCAAACTCAGTTTCGATCTGAGTATCTACTCCAAGAAATCAGGGGATACGCACGCGTTTATGGCGCCGGTCGGCATCGAATATCGGCGGGCCCTGATCCCATACGCGCCGGGACATCGCCCTTCGCTGCTGCCGTATGCGGGACTGACGCTTGACTATGTGGCGACTGACCTGTGCGTCCCCAAGGACGACGTTCATTCGCGGTTTCGTTTTACTGAGGGCGGCAGCGTGTTTTTGGGGGCGACGGTCGGCGGGCGCGGGTTTGTCGAGTGGCGATACCTCGGGATTGGCAAGGTTCGCGGGTTCAATCTGTCGGGAGTTAAGTTCGATGCGGGAATCCGCTTTTAATCGGGGGCTGATATCGAAGTATGAAAAAGGATCAATCACATATGGATACAAAGACACTTCTGTTAATCGCGTGCGCTGGCGCGCTGCTGGCGGGGGCGGCCTGCCCACCCGCAGGCGCTATCGGCGTTTCGGCGGCGCGTCAGGCGATCCAAGCCAGCTATCGCCGTTTCACAGTCGCGGAGTCTCGTTTGAGCTATCCTCCGATCAAGGATGCTTCCGAAGCATTTCTTGCCCCGGACTTCACGCTGCATACGGCGACCGGGCACACGCTGAACCTTGGCGAATTCCTGAAAGAAATGGAATTGACCACACATGAAGTCGTTAAGGTTCACGAAGATCGGTTCCAGACGACTGGGCTCAGGCGTCAGGGGAGCACAATCACGGAGACCGGAATCTATACCTTCGTCCGGAAGGCGCTGGATGTGGACGCCTATTACGGCAAGAAGAATCTGCCGCATCTTGTCAGTGAACGCATGCCCTATCGGGCGATATGGATTCTTATAGACGGCCGCTGGCGCCTTCGGACGCTCAGCTTGCTCAGTGATAAGCTGGTTGTCGACGGGAAGCCGCATCCCGTGGTGTAGCCGGCCGATCGGCGCCGCTCCGCGAAAGCAGAAGTCATGAAGAATGCGAAAATGAGTCTGATGACGGTCGACGATGAGGGACGAGTCGCGCTGCCCGAATGGGTTCGCGGAACCTGCGATTTGAGGCCGGGAGATCAATTATTGATCGGCCAGAATTATGGGTCCGCCGGAGGGTTGTTTTTGGGAATGGGACTGATCCTGATTTCACCGTCAGCCATCGGGCGTCGATTCCGCCGTCTCGAGGAAACTCTGCGCCGGATCGATCCCGGCGGCGCCAGTGCGGCGCCATTCGACGATCAAGAAATCTAAGACAGCATGTCCGCGCCGTCCTTGCGGACGGCGCGGGTGAGCGGCGTGATGAAAAAGAACGGCGTGATCATATACAGCGCGAAGGCGGCGCGGGTGCTGAAACACGCGGCGCTCGCGCCGAGGAGATAGAAGAGCGGGCCAATCACCATCTTCCAGCGCAGATTTGTGACATTGACCGGCGTCAACTCGGGCTTGAGCAGATTGTGCAGAATGTACGTTTGCAGGATCAAAAAGAGCACGGTGTTCAGCGCCATCACGATTCCAAAGATGCTCACCGCGAGCGGATTGCCGGGGTGCTCGCCAAGCAGCGCCGTCGGGAAGGGAATTAACGACTGGAACATCAGAAAGAGCGAGTTTAACCACGCCATGCCGTAGGTCGCATGGCGGGCGAGTCCCAGAAGATAGTGGTGGTTCAGCCAGAATTTGCAGACGATGATGAAACTGATCATCCAGCTGAGAAACTTCGGCAGCAGATCCAGCAGACGATGCCCAAGTTCGCCGACGTTATTCGTATCGCGCATCTCCGGAACTTTGAGCTCCAAAACGAGAAGCGTCACGACAATGGCGAAAACGCCGTCGCTGAACGCTTCAATGCGTCCTGTCTCAAGTTTTCCCTGCTGAAATCGATCAAATAGGCGCATAGAATTCAAAGGTTTTCGTCACTTGCCGCAGCGGCGGTTTTTCCTTTCGTCTGCGCCTGGATATAGTAACACACGCCATAAGAGACGGACAGCGCCAGAATCAGCGCGGCGACTCCGACAAGCGTCGCGGGCGACTGCGCCTTCAGATCCATCGTCACCACCTTCTGGCCCACGCCGATCAGCGCCACTTCCACCACGGCGGTCATGGGGGACGAATGCCCCGGCATGTTGAGCAGCACCAGCTTGATAAGCTTCAGCCCCATCAAGATGATCAAAAACTCACCGAACATATGAAACAGCGTCTCCGGCTTAACAACCATCACCGGCGGCAGCCGGAGAATTTCGACGAAGATAAAGATCAAATCGACTGTTCCCAGCACCACGGCCGCCAGCAGCAGAAACGCCAGCACCCAAAGCAGAATGCTCTCGGTCTTCTCGATAAAGTGTTTCATATTGCGGTTATTATAGCTCTAATTTAGGTCCAAATCCCCATGCTTCTTTTTCGCCGGCGCAGTACACTTAAAGCACGATGACGATTACGAATTCCAGTGGCCGAGCCGCCAAAATATACCCCGCCTTGATTGTTTTGGCGATGTGGCTTCCAATGATGTGGCTGATGCTTCGGCATAACGCGATGCTGCGCAGCCGTATCGATCGGAAGCCGGCCCTATGGCGCCGACGCGGGCGCAGAGGATGTGATATGACAGGTCCAGCATCCGCTGCGCGCCGGCGCGGGGGAGGTCTGAGGGGCAGCGCGCCGGAGGCAGTGTCTGCATATGCGGGCTAACGGCGATGGATCGATCCTCGAATGAGATCCGCACCGCTTTGTGTGAGCCATGTCTCTAAGCGGAGCAGGCCGGGGTGGGCGGCGCGGAGGGCCGGAATGTCGGATTGGACGCCGGCGTCGTTTGCCCACTGAAATGACGCGGCGACAAGTTCGTTGATTTGGCGGATGTCGGCGAGGGAGAGCTCGTGAAAGACGATGGGACGGCCCAGCGCTTGCGTGAGGGCGTCCGCGATCTCAGGGCCGGTCAGCGCGTCGCCGGCGAGATCGACGGTCTTGCCGGCCCATGTTCCGGGATCGGAAAAGGCGAGGGCGGCGAAAACGCCGATGTCGTCGACGGCGATGACCTCCAGCGCCGTGCTGGGAGCGGTGGCGAGCGAAAGGCGCCCGTCCGGCACGCCAAAGAATGGCATCATGAGGTTCTCCAGAAAGAATGACGGGCGGACCACGGTGACTGGAAGATCCAGTGTCCAGAGATACTGCTCGATTTCCCACTTGGCTAGGCGCCGGTAAAGAGATTGGCCTTCAGAACCGCATACGGACGTGTAGACAAAATGCCGCGCGCCCGCCGCCAGCGCGGCGTCGGCGATCGCTTTTCCGTCGCGCGCTTCTTCGTTCTGCGTGTCATCGTTCGGGTCCCAGTAGGCGGCCTGGACACAGAAAACGCCGTAAACCCCCCGCGCTGCGTCGTCAAGGGACGCGCGATCGCCGAAGTCTCCGCGCACGACCTCGGCCCCGGCGCTTTGCAGCGCCCGCGCCGCATCACTGCTGGGATTGCGCGTCATTGCCCGCACCCGAAATCCCGCTTCCAGCAGGCGCCGCGTCGCCGCCCCTCCCTGCTGCCCCGTTGCGCCTGTCACCAATATCGTTTTGTCGCTATTCATCGTGATTGCCTTCTTTCTCAAACCATGGTAATATTCGGTATGCTTTGCATACTTAGAAGTTTTAGCATACCGATTGGGCTTTGACAAGTACGCAGAATTTTGCCGCTTAGGATGGAGAAGGATACCAATGACGACGCATGACGCCTGCCAGTGCTCGGCGCTGCAAGCCTCCGATCAGCCCTGCGCGCTCACCCAGGTGATCGATGTGATTTCGACCAAATGGGCGCTTCCCGTGCTGCACCAGTTGTTGATCGCCGATGGCCCCGTGCGCTTCGGCGCATTGAAGAAGACGGTCGGCGTGGTGACGCAGCGCGAGCTGACCCGCACTCTGCGGCGTTTCGAGGACTTTGGCCTGGTGGACCGAAAAGCGTATGCGGAGACGCCGATGCGTGTCGAGTATACGTTGACGCCGCTCGGAGAATCCCTGCGCGAGCCGATCCTCAGCCTAGGCCGCTGGGCGCGCGAAAACGCCGATCAGCTTCAAGTCCCGGCGTCGCCCGACCATACCGAAGCTTATGGGGCGGCGGCAAGTCGGCGGGAAATATGAGCGAAAATTTTTTGCCATCCGTCTTGATTATGTAGACCGTTTGGTATATAATCACCGTATGAGCAGATCCGATACACGAGAACGGTTTATCAACACTACGGCCCGGCTATTGCAGGAGCGGGGTTACGCCGCCACAAATATGGCGGATATTGTTGCGGAGAGCGGCGCGCCCAAAGGGTCGTTGTATTTCCATTTTCCCGGAGGTAAGGAGGAGCTTGTGGCCGCTGCCGTTGTGCATTCATCCGAAATGATTCGCCAATTGATGGTGGATTCGTTTGCGTCGGCGAAGACTGCGAGTGAGGGATTCGATGCTTTGATCGACGCCTATGCGCGATCGCTGGCGCAAACGGATTATCGCGCCGGATGTCCCGTGGGCACGGTGGCGGTGGAGGCCCCGGATCTGCCCATCGTCCGCTCGGCTGTCGCCGCTGTTTTTCAGAGCTGGCGTGAAGCGCTGCGTGAGGCGCTGACGCGTATGGGCGCTCAGGATGGGCGCGCCGACGAATTGGCGACATTCATTCTCTCGATTATCGAAGGCGGTCTCGCGGTGGCGAAGGGAACACAAAGTTTGGAGCCGCTGGAGAGCGCCAAGCGAGAAGTCTCTCGTCTGCTGCGTTATGAAGGACTGGATACGCAGGTGGAAGGAAATCTGTTATGATGAAAGCCATTGTATTCGATGAAATTGGGTCTCCACAGGATGTGCTGAAGATCCGCGACGTTCCCATTCCTGAGGTGAAAGCCGGTGAAGCGCTCGTCAAAATGGGCGTCGCGTCGATCAATCCAGGAGACTTTCTCTTCATTCAAGACCTTTATCCCGAACCGAGGAAGCCTGTCTTTCCGCAGCAGATCGCCGGAAATCACGGCGCCGGCGTGGTGGAAAGGGCCGGTCCCGGCGTCGATCTTGCGCCGGGAACCCTCGTTGCGTTCAGTCACGAAAGGCTCTGGGCCGAGTACGCGGTTGTCCCCGCCAACCGATTGATCGCGCTTCCGGCGGATTTTCCGATCGAAAAGGCGTCGCAATTCGTCAATCTGATTACGGCCAGGGATATGCTCCATCAGTCTGAGATTCAAGCGGGACAGTGGCTGGCGGTTACCGCTGGCAACTCCACCGTGGGAGTTATGCTGCTCCAGATGGCGAAACAGAAGCAAATTCATGTGGTCTCGATCGTACGCAATAAGCGGGAAGATTTGGATCTCCAGGCCCTGGGCGCCGATGAGGTGATCGAACTCTCTGCGCTGCCGGAGAGCCTGGGGGATCGTATCGGGCGCATCACGGATGGAGCAGGCATCCACGCCGTGATCGACTGTGTCGGCGGCTCGCTGATGGGCGATTTGATTCGTGGACTCGCCTTCGGCGGCCGCGCCATTATCTATGGAGGAATGAGCGCGGAGACATTCCCGCTGCACAATTTTGATATCCTGATGCGCGGAGTGCAGGTTTCGTCCTACGTTTACCGTTACTTCTTTGACCCGACGACGCCTGAGGACGCTCCGATGCTTCAAGAGCTCATATCCATCGCTCAATCGCCGGAGTTTGTTGTTCCGGTGGCGGGGCTGCATGCGCTGGAAGACTTCCAGGTCGCTATCACTGAGACCGCAATGCGTCCCGAGCGCGGCAAACGCTTCTTCGCAATTTCCAGCGCGAACGGGTAGTGAAGCCTCGGGAAATTCGGTCTCCTGTCCTGGGAGATTTTGATTTTCGCGCCGTTCAGCACGGCCCTAACGCGAGTTCCGCGCCTTCGGCGGCGGCCACGAGGAGTTCGGCGCGCGTGGCTCCGACGCGGGCGCGCAGGGCGATCGACATGGACAGGTCCGTAATACGCCGCGCGCGCTGGCGTGCGGGGAAATCTGCGGGCAGTTCGCCGGAAGCGACGCCGGCCGCGAGGCGGTCGGCGATCGCTTCGTCCGCCGCCGTTATGGCGGTCGCCAGGAATGCTCGGACGCCGGCATGATCCACCACCGGAGCGATGCAAGCGATCAGACACCCGGCGGGCGTGTCGTCGCCGGTCGCGTTCCGCGCGGCTTGCGCCAGGTAGGCATGCGCCGCGTCGCGAGCGCCCTCGGCGTTCGACATGGCGCCAAGCGCCCGCGCGCCGACCGTTTCCCCGTAGCGCTCCAGACAGCGCATAAAGAGCGCCTGCTTATCCCCGAACGCATTGTACAGGCTCGGTTTGCTCATCCCCATCGCCAGAACCAGATCGTCTACGGAAGCGGCGTCATACCCCTTTGTCCAGAAGACCTGCACCGCCTGATCTAAGACCTGACCAGCGTCGAAGGTGCGCGGGCGGCCCAGCGTTTTATTTTTCATTTTATACGGTTTATTCTAAAATGTATTGACATCTCTGTTTCTTAATATTATACTATTCGTTATAAAATTGTCAAGCAGAGGAGATCGCACATCATGGCGACGGTATTGGCGGGAAAAGTGGCGCTGGTTACGGGAGGGTCGCGGGGCATTGGGGCGGCGATCGCCAAACGGCTGGCGGCGGACGGCGCGGCGGTTGCGCTGACTTACTCGGCGTCTCCCGACAGGGCTCAGGAAGTGGTCGAAGAGATTGTGGCGGCGGGCGGACGGGCGCTGGCGATCTTAGCGGATAGCGCGGACGCAGAGGCGGTGCGGAGCGCCGTCGCGCAGACCGTGAAGACGTTCGATCGGCTGGATATTTTGGTGAATAACGCGGGAATTTTGTCGCTCGGATCGCTGGACGAGATTTCGCTGGAATATTTCGACCGCGCGATGGCGATCAATGTGCGCGCGGTATTTGTCGCCTCGCAGGCGGCGTCCCCGTATTTGAGCGAGGGCGGCCGAATCATCACCATCGGCAGCGTTGTCGGAGATCGAGCCGGATTTCCCGGGGCCGGCGTTTACAGCGCGACCAAGGCGGCCGTGGCGGGATTGACGAAGGGAATAGCGCGCGACCTCGGTCCGCGTGGAATCACGGTGAATAATATCCAGCCAGGTCCGACGGAAACTGATATGAATCCCGCCGACGGTCCGCACGTCGATATGCTCAAGGGGCTCATCGCGCTTGGCCGCATGGGTAAGGATACGGAGATCGCCAGCCTCGCCGCGTATCTCGCCAGTCCCGAGGCGGCGTTCATTACGGGAGCCAGCTTAACCATCGACGGCGGCTTCCTCGCTTAAATTCTTACAGACTCCCACAACAACACGCCCTCGGAGGAATATTCCTCCGAGGGCGTGTTGTTGTGGGTATGGTGATCCTGGGCTGGAACATGTCACAATAGTGAGATACGGGAGGACGCAAAGATATGGACGCCGCGCAGATCGCCACGATTTTGAATGTGACCCTGCCGGACAGACGCGTGCTGGAGGATTTATCCACAAAGCTGCAACGCCTGGCCCGGAGCGCGCATAAGTCCAAAGAGATGGGCGATGAGGTCTGGCGCAGCGTTCCGGAAGGCGCCTCGCTGGACATTGTGACCAAGGCGTTCTACAGCGAGTATTACGAAGGCGTCGGCTTCGCCACCTATAAAGTGCTCGTCGCCATCGGCGGCCTGGAGCAGAGCGAAGTCGGGATGCATAAAGCGAAATACTGCTTCGCGACTCTGCACTACGACGACGAAGCGCAGCTCATCACGGTCGATTTCCATAGGGACTTCCGGTGACGCGCGTCTCGTGAAATTCCCCAATCCCACCAATGAAGGAGAAGAAAATGCGAATACTGGTGATCGGCGCGAGCGGGACAATCGGCCGTCCGGTCGTGGACGCTCTGGCGGAGCGGCATGAGGTCGTGTGCGTGGGACGCACACACGGAGATTATCACGCGGACATCTCCTCTCCCGAATCTCTCGTGCAGCTCTTTGCCAATGTCGGTGAGATGGACGCCCTGGTGAGCGCCGCCGGCTCGGCCCGATTCAAGCCGCTGGAAGACTTGACGGAGGACGATTTCGCGTTCAGTCTCGCGAACAAGCTCATGGGGCAGGTCAATCTCGCGCGGATCGGCGCAAAGTACATCCGCGACAATGGCTCCATCACCCTGACCACAGGAATCCTGGCGAGCGAACCCATCTCCGGCAGCGCCGCGATCAGCCTGGTCAACAGCGGACTCGAAGGCTTCGCCCGCGCCGCCGCCCTGGACCTGCCGCGCGGCATTCGCATCAACGTCGTCAGCCCTCCCTGGATCTCCGAAACGCTCCAAGCCATGGGGCGCGACGGCGCGACAGGAATGCCCGCCGCCAAAGTCGCCGCCGCCTACGTCGCGAGCGTTGAGGGTATGGACACCGGCAAGATCATCGACGCCCGAAAGTTCGCATAGGCGCCTCAGCGCACAATGATGATTAATGTAGGTCGCTCAAAGCATTTTCCAATGCTTCCCAGGGCGTTGTCCCAGAAATCCAGTGGGGACATTCAAGGCGAAAGCAATAACATGCATTTTTTTACGATGGTTCAGTTCCTGGCGTTCGTGGCGGCGTCGCTGCTTTGCATTATCGCGCCGGGGCCGGATAACCTGGGCGTGCTCAGTCTGGGACTGTCGCGGGGGCGCAAGGCGGGGATGGGTTATGCGGCGGGGTGCGCGCTGGGGTGTTTGACGCATACGACGTGGGCGTCGCTGGGGCTGACGGCGCTGGTGGCGGCGTCGCCGGCGGCGTTTGGCGTGATGAAGTTCGCGGGGGCTGGGTACCTGTGCTATTTGGGTGTGAAGGCGCTCAAGAGCAAAGGGGCGTCACTGGAAACGAAGGGCGAGCCGGCGGGGGATACGCGCCAGTTTTTGCTGCGCGGATTTGTGAGCAACGCGCTCAATCCCAAAGTCGCGCTGTTCTTTCTTGCCTTCCTGCCGCAGTTCATAAACCCGCGCGGCTCCGTGGGCCTGCAAATGCTGATCCTGGGCGCCTGCTTCGGATTGATGACGCTGACGGCGTTCACTCTGCTCGGATACTTCTCCGGCGCAATTGGAGCATGGCTGCGCCGCCGCCCTTCCGTCAGCCGCTGGCTCGACCGCGCGACAGGGTACCTGTTCATCGGCCTCGGCGTGCGATTGGCGCTGGCGAAACAGCGGATGTGAGAAGAGTTATGACGCCGAGTTTGTTGTCTTGGTCAATAATATGATAACCAGCACGGCTACGAGCATAATGGCGATCATGATCCCAATCATCCAGCCCTTGGGAATCCGAGAAAGGAGCGCCTTTTGGCGCTCCTCGGTAAAAATCATATCGCCGATGACGCACGACGATATGTATCCCGCAATCCAGGGGAAATTGTCCTGCCAGTGGGCGAAAAACGGTTTGTGATCGATGCGGTTGAAGATCCCTAGACCGATTGTGTAGAGCGGTAGATACAGGATGGTGTACGCAAAAGTAAAGAGCAATACTTTTACGAGGCTTAGCGCTGCTGGATGCTTTGTCAGGTGCTTTGCCAGGATTGTTCTATTCAATGCTGTCTCTTTTCGCAAACAGTGGGCCGGGAAGCCAGCGCAGCCAGACGGTGATAGCTACTAAGATCACCCCACAAACGACACTGACGGGCAAATAGGCGCTTCGAGGAATTTGTTGAGCGATTGCATCGCCCGTTGTGCGCCGGAAATACAGAATCGCATTGCGCCTATGCGAATTGTGTCACAATATTCTAGAGACAAGAGCAGTTTTCCTGATTTGCGGCCAAACATTATGATCACACTCGAAAAGGTCGTCAAAACGTACATCACCGGCGGTATGGACCTGACGGTGGTCAAGGGCGTCTCGCTGCATGTGAGCGAGGGGGAGATGGTGGCGATCATGGGGCCGTCGGGGTCGGGGAAGTCGACGATTATGAATATCGTGGGGTGCCTGGATCGGCCGACGTCGGGGTCTTATCGGCTGGATGGGGAAGAAGTCTCGGGGCTGGATGAGATCCAGCTGGCGTCGATCCGTAACCGCAAGATTGGGTTTGTCTTCCAGCAGTTTAATTTGCTGCCGCGCACGACGGCGCTGCGCAATGTGGAGCTGCCGATGGTGTACTCGGGCGCGCGCGGCCGGACGGCGCGCGCCGAGAAGGCGTTGGCGCGCGTGGGGCTTGCCGACCGGATGGACCACCGGCCGAGCCAATTGTCCGGCGGACAGCAGCAGCGCGTGGCGATCGCGCGGGCGCTGGTGAACGAGCCGTCGATCCTGATGGCCGACGAGCCGACCGGCGCGCTGGACACCCGCACCGGCGAGGAAATCATGGCGCTGTTTCAGGAGATCAACGCCGAAGGCAAGACAGTCGTGCTGGTGACCCACGAAGAGGACATCGCCGAACACTGCCAGCGCATCATCCGTCTGCGCGACGGAGAGATCGTCAGCGACTTGCCGGTGACGGATCGACGCATGGCAGGCGTTTGAGTGAGGGCCCTCACCCCCCGGCCCCCTCTCCCAATTCTGGGAGAGGGGGAGCCAGAGTTTTAGTGATAAGATCTCTTGGATCAAAGATCCAAATCTTACTCCTAACCCTCTCCTAGAATTGGGAGAGGGGACCCGAAGGGCCGGGTGAGGGCTCCCCGGAAGAAAGGCTTTTGTGTGACTATTTCTTTATTCAAGCCCCTGTCTTTTTTGTGGGCCGCCGCTCTCCTCCCGCTTGTTTCTCCCGCGTTCAGCCAAACGCCCTCGCCGCCAGTCGCGCCGGTGAAACCCGTCACGGATACATACTTCGGAGCGAAAATCGTCGATCCGTATCGATGGATGGAGAACCTGAAGGATCCCCAAATGGTTTCCTGGCTGCATGGGCAGTCGGAGTATACGAAATCCGTTTTGGGAAGCATTCCAGGGCGGGATAAGATCCTCGCGCGCATCCAGCGTCTCGACGCGGCTGGGCAGTCGGTGGAGGGGGTGGAGACGGGAGGAGGGCGTTACTTTTACCTCAAAACGGAGCCGTCGTTCAACTCTCCGAAGCTGTTTGTGCGGGACGGATTGGGCGGCGCGGAACGGGTGCTGGTGGACCCGGAGCGGCTGACTCGAAAAGGCGTCCACTACGCGATCGATTACTTTACGGCGTCGCGCGACGGTCGCTATGTGGCCTACGCCCTCTCGCCGGGCGGCTCCGAAGACAGTGTGCTGCATGTGATCGACGCGGCAAGCGGACGCAATCTCGCCGAGAATATCGACCGGGCGCAGTACGGCGACATTAGCTGGCGCGCGGACGGGCGCTCGTTCTTCTACGTGCGGCTTCAGAAGCTCGCCGCCGGCGCGGACCCCATCGACCGATATAAAAAGAGTCGCGTTTATCTGCATACTCTGGGCGCCAATCCAGACAATGACAAGGCCATCTTTGGATATGGGCTATCGCCGCGCGCGTCGATGGCGGTGGACGACGACCCGGGCGTATTGACCATGCCGGACTGCGATGAGATGTTCGGCGTGGTTGCGCACGGCGTAGCCAATGAGCTGACGGTCTACATGGCCCCGCTGGCGTCGGCGGGGCGGGGCGCGATTCCGTGGCGTAAGATCGTGGATGTCCCCGATGGCGTTGTCAGCATGGATGTTCATGGCAGCACGCTCTTCTTGCTCACCCACAAAGAAGCGTCGCGCTTTAAGATCGTGAGTGTGGACCTGCGCCATCCCGAGCTTGCGCGCGCTCGAATCGTGGTTGCGCCCAGCGGCTCCGTCATCACGGCGCTGGGCGCGGCGGGAGATGCGCTGTATGTGGAGACGCGCGACGGCGGCATCGGCCGCCTGCTGCGCGTGGACTACCAGGGCGGAAGCGCGCGGCGTCTGCCGCTGCCGTTCGAAGGCGCGATTGGGTCCCTCGTTACGTATGAGGATCGGCCCGGCGCGCTCTTTATGGAGACCGGCTGGACGCATTCGGCGCTCTGGTATCGCTACGATCCCCGGACACAGCGCGCATCGGACACCGGACTGAAGCGGCTGTCGCCTATCCGCTTCACCCAAATCGCCTCGCGCGAGGTCAAGGCGCGCGGCGCCGACGGAACGCCGATCCCGCTGTCGATCGTTTATCCCAGGAATATCAAGCTCGATGGCTCACACCCGCTGATGATGGAGGGCTACGGCGCGTACGGTTCGACGATCGATCCCGCGTTTGACCCGACGACTCTGGCGTGGCTGGAGCGCGGCGGCGTGCTGGCCTACGCGCACGTGCGCGGCGGCGGGGAGTACGGCGAAGATTGGCATCGCGCCGGCATGAAGCAGACGAAGCCCAATACCTGGCGTGACTTGATCGCCTGCGGGGAATATCTGATCGCGAAGGGCTACACATCGCCAAAGCGTCTCGCCATCGAAGGCGCAAGCGCCGGCGGCATCACGGTCGGCCGCGCCCTGACCGAGCGGCCCGATCTCTTCGGCGCCGCGATCGATTTGGTCGGCGTCTCCAACCCGGTGCGCCAGGAGCTGTCGCCCAATGGGCCGCCCAATATCCCGGAGTTCGGCTCCGCTCTGACGCCAAATGGATTCCGAGATCTGCTCGCGATGGACGCCTATCACCATGTCCAGGACGGAGTTAAGTATCCGGCGGTTTTGCTGACGACGGGAATCAACGATCCCCGTGTCGCCTCCTGGGAGCCCGCCAAACTCGCCGCGCGTCTTCAGGCCGCCACAGTCAGCGGCAAGCCCATCCTCCTGCGTGTGGACTACGACGCCGGCCACGGCATGGGCTCCACCAAAGCGCAAAACGACGCCGAACTCGCCGACGAATATGCGTTTCTTCTCCATCAGTTTGGCGTGAGCGGTTTTTAGATTCAATACCATTTCGACAATGCAATTGGAGAATGGCCGGCGGTTTCTAACCGCCGGCCATTCTGTCGTGAATGAATCGCCGCCAGCCCCAGCCTAAGAATATCCAGAGGCACGCGACGACGCCGAGCGCCTGCCATGCGTGTGACGAGTGCGGATGATTGATAACGCGAGCGATATCCACGCATAAGCCCATAACCAGGCACACCGTGCCGATGACAAGCCAGGACCCGAAACGCGCCCGGTTCGACGCGCGAAATTCCAGGACGACCTCGCCCCGCGCGATCCGCTGATACTCCGACGCTGCTGCGATCGCCTTTCCAGCCCAGAAAATGCACTGGACGGCGCAGAAGCCGACCGTCAGAAGCTCACCATGCCTCTCATAGACAGCCTTGGTCAAATAAGCGGAGATGAACGCCAGCGCGGCGGCGATGCAAAACCGCCGCAGGGAGACGCCGATCGTGACGGCGACGCGTTTTGAGTCTTGCGGCGTTAACGGCGCGTTATTCATGTCCATTATCATTGTGTCAGCGCACATAACTCCCAAACGATTGGATCTGGAAAAATTGCACATCGTTTCTCATTTTGCGAAGAGCGCTGAGTTCGCTCGTGGACAATGGGGAGTTGCGCAACGTAAACAATTTGACTGGGTCAAAGGCTGGGGATTTGAATAGCTGCTCGTAATGCGAAAACGCAGTGCATTGGTCGGTATCGCCGCTGACATTGCGTTGGTTATAGTCTCCGAAGTCAAGTGATGTGAGATTGGGGAGTCGCCGGGACTCGCTCAGATTCTGGATGAAATTTTGGTGATTGTAGCCGCTTTCGATCCGTAGGCGCTCGAGTGTGGCGGACGCCGCGAGGAAGAATTCTTTGTTGGGAGCGGAGGGAACAGTGAGTGATTTCAGATCAGGCATTTTTGCGACAGCATGGGCGATCTGGCCTTCCTCCTCGTAGATCGCGGCGACAATGCTGTGGTTATGATGTTCGGGCGCTGTTGGCTCGATATAGAACGAATTGAGGCTAGAGAATCGAACGCCCTCAGCGGCGAGACAGCTAAGGTCCCAGTTGCGAGTCCCATTCGCGCCTTCATCTGGACCACGCAGGGCGAGGGAGCGCAGATGTGGGGCGACATCCGAGCGGCATACCGTGTTCAGAAACTCTTCATATGTTTCATCGAAACAAGGGCCGTAGTATTCCACATGGATCAATCCGTGGCTTTCGGTAAAGTATAGCTTTTGCGCGTAGTCGTCGGGCCATTCAGGATCATTCTCTGCGGCCATGCGCGCCTGCAAATTACGCAAAATCTCAACGGCGTTCGTCATGATATCGCTCCTTTAAATTGATAGGGGAAACACGACGCCAATTCCAGCGCATGCTCAGCGCTGTCGTCAGCACGCCACTCTCTCATCGCCTGCTTTGGATCCATCATTCTACGGTGTAGACGACAATGACGAAGACATGCCCGATGACGGCGGCGTTTGTGTCGTAGCACAGCGACGTGCTGAGAATGGTGGCGCGGTTTTGCGTCGCCCACGAGTTGATCATATCTTGAATGTCGTTGATGGAGCCTTTGAAGACTTGTACGCCGTTTTTCATTGTCTGCTCACTTTCTAATGTTCTCGCGTATGTGATTTTCGCGTGACGACTTCGTGTTGCTGCGATGCGACCTTAATGGCGGGCGAATGATGCTTCGAATGAGGCGATGGCTGTAACGAGCAAATAGTGACGCCGAATGCGGCAAGCGCCAGCAGCGGCAGCGTGGGTACGACTTTGTCCATATCCATCAGACCTGCGTTTGGACGAAAAGTTGCAGATGCTCGATTTCTGTGGCGTGCCGAGTCCTCAGTCATACTCGCATTCGCTTTTGATCTGCCAATCGTCGCCATCGCTGACTGCGGTGATGGTGACGCGTTTGAAGGTGGATCCGCGTTTTACCCAGGCAAGTTCTAATTTGCGTGTCGCGGCCATGACTTCCATATTGGGCGTTGCGAACTGCGCGTCTTTGAGGCGAAAGCCGTCTGCGCCTTGCGGAGTGATGGCGGAGTGTCGCATGCCGGTTCCCAGGCCATTTTCCGTCGGCTCCAAAACCAACTGAGCACTGGTCCAATCTTCAGGGATTTGGCGAAGCATGGCGATACTGATCTCTTGGGCGAGGGCAATCTGCCATGCCTCGTCTTGGGACAGCTTGGATTGAGAGGCGGAGGCTACAGGCTTGCTCGCGCCGAAAATGCGTTTAAGAATGTTCATGTTTTTTAGGTGTTCGCGTTCGTGTTGTCCCAATCACTCTCAGAGTCCATAAGCCATTCGAGCGCCTTGCGGCGCTCCATGACGATATCTCCGCTGATCTTTCCCGAAGGGCCGCCATGCAGGCGGGCATTGTTCGTGGACCAGTTGGCCCGGTAGTAGAGGTCCAGCATGGAGTAGAGCTGTGTGTATGAGCGCAGATGCATTTTGGCGCTAAAGGATGCGCCGTTTTCGTTTTTCTGTAGATTTGGAAGGAGACTCGCCATTGTTTTCGAGACGGGCGTGTCAATCGGCAGATCGCTGGTGAGGCCGCCGGCCCAAATGAGCGCCCATAGCGCCTCCATGGACCAGTAAAGATCCGTTTGTTCCTGATCGGTCAAATCTTCATTTCGTTTCTCCAGTAACAGGCGTTCTTTCTTCGACAGATACGCCGTCAGGCCATTGTCGGTAATCCACTTCTTGATGACGGGAATCGGGGCGCCGTAGGCGATGTTGACGAGGGCGTTCAAAATGAGTGCGCGCGCAATCAGATCCGATTGTGGACGTGGAGAATTGCGTTCGATATATGGCAGCCAGTCGAGCGTTTCGCCTCCGGCGGCGCGCACAAGCTTTTCCGAATGCGCCTTGATTGCGGGAATATCGATGTCTTCGATCATTTTCTGTGCTTTCCACCGCGCCAGACTGGCGGCGGTATGGGATGATTTGTTTAATGAATCTTCACGGATTGGTGCGTTGGTCAATTGATAGATCCGCAGGATGGAATCCGGGAGCCTGTTTTTGTCATAGATGCGCGTTTCCCAATGCTCGTGCGTGCGATAGCTGACGATCAACAAATCGCGCAGGCGAGGATGGGGCGCGCTTTGGGGAAGGTGACTGAGCGTCTGGCTAATCTCCGTTAGCTGTGCGTCAGTGACGCGTCAAAATTCGCCGCCGGCTGCACGCTGGGGGCGGTAGCCGGCCCCGGACTTGAAAACACTGCTGGTGATTGGCCGTGACTGCGCGATGACAATGTCAGCAGCGCGGCAATGGTAAGCGTCGCCATGGGAAGTGATTGTTTCATTTCACGACTTTTCGAGGGTAACCGTTTCATGCCTCGGCCAGAAGCTTTTTTGCCGCCTCTGTCGGACGGGCATATTGGAGCGGGCCGCAGATCATATCGCTCATCTTTCGTGCGATCTCAGGTAAGGTCAATTCCTCTGCTTCCAGAAAAAAGTCCAAGTTCTTGGTGTATTCGGTCATTGACCCGATCACGCTACGCATTGCCGGCGCGTCTGTTGTCGCGCCATAGGCGAGTGGCGCCATTCGCGCTTTTTCGCTCTGTATTTGTGAATCCGCAACGCCGATTTCGCGCAGTATCTCAATAATAGCGTCTTCGATTCGCTGTGCGATCGTATCGGCGTCTTTGGCGGTGATCAGCACGCACAATCGCGATTTCTCACTAACACAGAGAACAATTTGCTCTGGTCGAGTAAAAAGAATATTCGCGTACCAATCACCCAGGGCTGAAGTGGATGGAAGCGTGATGGCGACGTCCTCTGGCGTCATGCCCATGCGCTTGAGAAGCTTCTTTGTACATCGGAGTGTCATCATCAGGGAGATCTCGCTTATGTCTCTACGCCGCGCGTTCGTACAGGTCTGTAATTGTTCCGTAAATATCGGCGTTATCGCTGACCACCAGCGCGTTCGCGTGAATGGCAATCGGCAGCGCGTCCACGCCGCAGAAATTGGTCGAGTTGGGGGCCGGGCGCCGCCAGCGCTTCTTCGCGGCAGTAGACGACGATGAGCTGATGGTCGAGCCAGGTGGCGACTCGGCCGCGCAGAAAGCCGCCGTAGTCGGGCTCGTCGTCCAGGATGAATTCATAGCCGCGCGGCGTGTTGCGCAAATGGGAGTCTTTGGCGTCGTGCAATTTGCCGTCGGGAAAGATCCAGAAGACGAAGTCTGGATCCCGGTGCGTAAATTCCTTGAGGGCGGCGCGCCGGCCCGGATACCTTGCCGCAAGGAATGGGAAGCGCTCGGCGGCGGTCTCGCGGGGGATAGAGCCGAGGGTGATCATATTCAGCGCCGCGCTCTCGTTCTCGTCGGTTAGGCTTGGTAGATCTGGATCAGATTGCCGCATTTGTCGTCGAACACGGCGATGATGGTCGGGCCGGCGTCGGTGGGCTTGGTCGTGAAGCGTACGCCTAGGCCGACGAGGCGTTCATACTCCTGCCGTACATCGTCCACGGCGAAGGCGGTGGCGGGGATTCCCTGGTCGAACAGAGCCTTTTGGAACGTCTGCGCGGCCGGGTTATCGTTTGGCTCCAGCAGCAATTCGATATCGTCTGGGCCTTCGGGCGACACGACCGTCAGCCACTGAAATTCGCCCATCGGGATCTGCGTCTTTTTGACGAATCCCAGGACTTCGGTATAGAATGCGAGCGCATTGTCCTGACTGTCCACGAGCACGCTGGTGAGTTTGATTTTCATGGTTGGTTTTACTCGGCGAGGCGGCGGAATGCTTTGATATTCAATTTTACTCGAATATGGGCCAATTGCCGCATGCGTCGTTTGAGTTTTACGAGGTAGACTTGGCGTACGTAAGAAGTTCGGGAGGCGTCTGGATGAAATACAACGACTACGGCGTGCCGGGTTTTCAAGCGGCGCTCATCTCGGTTACGGCGGGTGTGTTTGAGCGGCCGGAGATGGAGTTTCATTCGATTGGCGTCAATATGGGCGCGCCGGCGCGGGTGCGGGCGACGCGGGATGGGCGGACGGATGTGAGCGTGCATGAGACGCTGGCGGTGGATATCGCGCCGGCGGGAATGCCGTCGTGGGTGGAGGTTGAGTGGGCGGGCGCGGAGTGCGGCGAAGTGATGTTTTTGCGTGTGACGCCGGGGTTTTTAGGACGGGTGGCGGCGCAGTCGGAGTGGAGCCTGGGGCAGCCGGAGATTAAGAACCAATTTCACTTTCGCGATCCGCAGATTGAGCGCCTGGCGCTGCTGTTCCAGGCGGATTTGACGGCGGGGCAGCCCGGTGGGCGGCTTTATGGGGAAAGCCTGGCGACGGCGTTTGGAGTTCAGCTGCTGCGTCGATACACAGGGAATGTGCGGAATCTTCGGGATACGAGCGGCGGGCTGGGCGCGCGTCGCATGCGCCTTGCCGTCGAATATATTCAGTCGCACTTGTCCGAGGATATGACGCTGACGGAGCTGGCGGCGGCGGTGGGGCTGGGAGCGTCGCAGTTTCGGTTGCTGTTCAAGCAGTCCCTGGGCGTAGCGCCGCATCAGTATGTGATCGCAAGGCGCGTCGATCGGGCGAAGGAACTGCTGGAGCGCGGCGGGATGACGGCGGGCGAGGCTGCGTCCGAGGTCGGCTTTGCGGACCAGAGCCATCTGACACGCCATATGCGGCGACTGCTGGGCGTCACTCCCGGCGTGCTGGCGCGGCGTACGCGGATCGGCGAAACGTTCTAAGGAGCGTCGTTTCATTCAATACTTCGGCGGTCGGATTTTTCCATAATGGGGGTGACGATATTCTGAAGAGGAGAAATCACCATGCCGAGCCGAGAACGAGTGACTGAGTTGATCCGATACGTCGGTGAACAGCGCTTTGTGGAAGCGCTGAAGGAGTTCTATCACGAAGACGCGGTGCTTCAGGAGAATAACGCTCCGCCGCGTGTGGGACTGGCGGCGACGCTGGCCTTTGAAGCGGCGTTTTTGGAGACGGTCGCCGAATGGCGTGAGTCGCGCGCGGAGTCGTTTGTGGTGGATGGCGACCGGGTCGCGATCCACTGGGTGTTCGACCGGACATCGAAGACGGGTGAGCGCGGCTCGCGCGAGGAGATCGCATACCAGCAGTGGGACGGCGATCACATTATCCATGAGCGGTTTTTCTACGACCCTGCGCCGAGCGCGTAACGCGTAACTTGCCTTCCCGACCGGAGGTCGGGGAGGCTTCTGTCGATGACGAGAGGAGAACGAATGTCGGAGCACACATCGACCGTGATTTGGCGGCGGGATCCCGCCGAGGTATTTACGGACAACCGTTACAGCCGGGCGCACGATTGGACGTTTGACGGCGGCGTCTCCGTGCGCGCGTCTTCGTCACCGCACGCGGTCCGCGTTCCGCTTTCGGACCCGTCGGCGGTGGACCCGGAAGAGGCGTTTGTCGCCTCGCTCTCCAGCTGCCATATGCTGTGCTTTCTATCGCTTGCGGCCACGCGCGGCTTTGTCGTGGAGGAGTATCGGGACAACGCGGTCGGTGTGCTGAAAAAGGACGAGGCTGGGAGGCTGGCGATTACCAAGGTCACACTGCGGCCACGCATTACCTTCTCCGGCGATGCGCCAACCGCGGACGAAATCGAGTCGCTGCACCACGCGGCGCACGACGAATGCTTTCTGGCGAACTCGGTGAAGACCATTGTTGGGTGGGAGAGTGGATTGGATGGGCGCTGACCGTCGCTCGCGTTTCAAGTCGATCTTTCTCGGACGTTAAGCGATGGGACTTCTAGGATTCGCCGAGTGTTTCCTGAGCGCGCCGAAATGCATGGACACATGTTTGATCCCACTGCGTTCCCGCGCCGCCTTCCAAAATACTCATCGCCTGTTCGCTGCTCATTCCTTTGCGGTACGGGCGATCCGTCGTCATGGCGCTGAAGGCGTCCGCCACCGCCATCAGCCGGGCGATGAGCGGCGTTTCCTCGCCGGAAAGTCCAAAAGGATACCCCGAGCCGTCCCAGCGTTCGTGGTGGTGGCGCACTGCATCCAGCGTCTCCTCTAATCCGGGGACGGCGTGCACCATCACCGCGCCCATCATAGGGTGCTGTTTGACCGCCTCAAACTCTTCTGGTGTGAGCTTTCCCGGTTTTCGCAAAATATGGTCAGGGACGCCGATCTTGCCGACATCATGGAGCAAGGCGGCTACGGCGACGGTGCTTTGTTCAGTCTCGCTCAATCCCAATTCTCGCGCGATGGCGAGACTGTACTCCATGACATCCTCGGAGTGGCGACGGGTATAGCGATCTTTATTGTCTACTGCGGTCACCAGCGCGTCCAGCATTGAGAAACCTTGCACGCGCGCGCCGGCGTCCGTCCGAATACGCCTCGCCATTTGTTCTGTATCGCCGCCCGTCTTTGCCCAGCGAAGCCGATCGTCCGCGCGCTGCAGCGCCACATGGTAGTCGCTGCCGCCGGCCGCAGGAAACAGGGCGGCTCCCAGCGAGATCGAGATGGGAATGACGCCGCCGCGCTCACCGGCGCAATAGGAAAGCTCGTGCAGCGCCGAACTCAAACGCGACTCGATCTCTTCTGTTGTCGAGCGGCCAACGCAGGGAAGAAGCAGCGCGAACTCATCGCCTCCGAATCGCGCCAGCGTATCGGAGGAGCGGCAGACGGTTCTAAGCTTGTTCGCTACTAAACGCAGCACTTCGTCCCCTGCGGCATGGCCGTAAACATCGTTGAAGAATTTGAAGTTGTCCAGGTCCAGCATAATGACGGCGAGCACCGTGTTGTCTCGCTGCGCGCAGCTGGCTTCCGTATCGAGCCGATGGTGAAAGGCGCGATGGTTAAGCAGACTCGTCAATGGATCGCGGTCCGCCCGCTCCTGAACTTCCCGAAGATAATGCGCCCGCTCATCCTCGGCGCGCTTGCGGTCGGTAATGTCGTGGACCGTTCCGAGTAGATGAGTACATCGCTCCTGGCTATCGAAAATCGGGATGCCCCGGACATCGCCGATGCGCTCACCACAGGGATATACCGATGTCTCCTGCCATTCGACAGCGCGCCGTTCGCGAATTGCCTCCGCATATTTACCGAGCACGAGGTCCCAGGATGGCGGAGGAATGATTTCCTGGATCGGGCGTCCGATGATCTCTTCCTCGCGCAGGCCGGTGACATCCATAAAGGGCGGGTTGGCGAATAGGAAACGATAGGACTCTTCGCCGACAACTTCCAGGAGAAAAACGATGTCTTTAACGTTGCCCAGGATCAGGGACATCTGTTTTTGATTGATTTCCAGGACCGCGAGGAGATCCGCAGTGCGGCGCCACGCTTCCGCCTGCGCTCTCTCCGCCTCTTTTCTGCTGGTGATATCCTCGGTGAGCGAGACGGAGTGTTCTCCGTGATCCCGTCCTTCACGCGTGTGCGATACGCTGATTTGAACCCAGACGAGGGAGCCGTCTTTACGCACATAACGCTTTTCGAGAACGAAGCTGGGAATCTGGCCTGTCCAAACTTGTTCCGCCAGCGCCACATTGACGGAAAGATCGTCGGGGTGGGTGATGGCTGCGAAATCCCGGGCGAGGAGCTCCTCTTCGGAATATCCCGTGATCGTGCAGAATGCTTTGTTGACGAATAGAAACCGCCCGAGGGCATCCACGATGCTCACTCCGACGGCGGCGTTTCGGAAGGCGGCTTCGAACCGCTCCTCGCTTTGGCGATGCGCGGCGACCGCCTGTTCGCGCTCGGCGATCAGCCGCCCCTGCACAGCCGTGCGGCGCGCCAATTCCAGATTGTTGGAGACTTGACGTGCGAGCGCTCGCAGCATGCTTTCTTGTTTGACCGTAAGGCGTTTCGGCGCATGATCGATTACGCACAGCGATCCAAGCACATAGCCATCTTCGGTCACCAGTGGCGCGCCGGCATAGAATCGGATGTGCGGCTCTCCTGTGACTAGCGGATTATCGGCGAATCGCGTGTCCAGGGTAGCGTCGGGGACGACTAAGAGATCGGATCCAAGAATGGCGTGTGTGAAAAAGGCGACATCGCGTGGAGTTTCGGTTACGGAGAGACCCAAAGAGGATTTAAACCATTGGCGGTCAATATCCACGAAGGAGACTGCGGCGGCGGGCGCGTCGCAGATAAAGGCGGCGAGGCGTACGATATCATCGTAAGAATCCTCCGCGGCAGTATCCAGTATGCGAAGCTCATACAGAGCGGCAAGTCTGGCGTCTTCGTTTTCGGGCAACGGCGCAGCTATGGTGTATCCAATCTCTCTAGCAAACGGACTTTTGGAGTCAATCTCCGTGAAACAGCGACGTATGCTGCTTCAAGCTCCTCTGGTGCTTGCTGTGACGGCTTCTCGATCAATCTTACCCCTCTTCGCAAGAAAGATATCAGAAATTGCAATGCAACCATACGTTCACTTGAATTGTACCACTGAGCCAAGAGAGGATATGGATCGTGCCGTCATCTTTACTACGGTGTCCGCTCCATGAGGATTCCGGCGATCCCTGGCTGAAACCCCATCCGTCTATTCAAAGCGGCCATCGGCGCATTTGTGCTGTCTACATAGGTTACGATGCGCTTGTAGCCGTTGGCGGCGGCATAATCGATTCCGTGTGTCTTCAAGACGGCGCCGATTCCATGGCGGCGAAACTCCCGCATAACGCTCGTGATTGATTGATCGAGCGCCTGGGGATCGATGGCGTTCCGGTGCAGGCAGGTCAAGCCGACGTATTGAGCATTGTGTTTTGCGATAAAGAACGCATCCTTGAGCGCGGAGTCTCCTTCGATCTCTTGGACAAAACTCTCGAAGCTCAATGGGGCGTATGGCTCCGTGCTGGGAATATCCGCGTCCACGGCGATGCGCAGTGAATGGAGTTCTCGCAGGAGATCGGGATTGGCTTCCGATTCTTTCGCGAAGGTGGTGATGGCTATGCCGGCCGCGTTCTCGGAGAGATGTTGGAGGGAAGCCCGATCCGCCGTCGATATCTCCCGTCGCCAGGGGCCGCTTCGGCTGATTTCGTCAAAACCACGCGCCCGCGCGAATGCGAGCGCATGCGGATAACAGTCGCGTATCCAGGCGCGCACGGACGTATCGGGAAGCTGAGAAAGTTCGTCCGCAATCCTCACCCAAAGCTGAGTTCCGACCCCACGCGATGAGGCGTCGGGAGCGACACGCAGTTCCAGGTGATATTCTTGTCGCCGGCTCGCCGGCCGGCCGCCGCGCAGGACCGCATGGCCGACCACTTCCTGAGTTTCCGCTTCGACCGCGACGAAGTGGCGCAGCATTCCCTGTGAACGTTCGATCTCGGCGTCCTCCTGGCGCGCTTCCTGCTCGTTGGTTTGCCAGGGCGCTTCGATGAGATTGACGATACGGGCAATGGAGGCATAGTCTTGGTCTTCGAGCGGACGGACAAGATACGCCATATCAGTTTCTCCCTCACGCAAAATTGGCTCTTATCTCAGGCGCTTTCGCATCGTGTAAAGCGTGGCGACATATGCTTTTTGGATCCCTCCGCCGTTCCGCTCGAGGATATCTGTGAGGCCATCGTAAAGACGCCGCTTGTTCGTTTCTGGCAGCGTATAGTGATCGGAATAGGTTTCCAGTAGCTGGAGATATCGGTCCGTGGGGAGCCATTCCGACCAGGGAAATTGCGACGCGGCGACCGGCCCGAAAAGGGCGCTGCGATCGATCTCGTCCACCCATGCTTGGATGCGTCGATGCAGCGGCTGGCGAATGGACCTGCCCGAATTCCCATGCATATGTTGGTCATAGACCTTCTGGATCTCTCGCGAAAGCGTATTCTCCTCGTCCGCAGGCACATTCCAAAAGATCGCAAGCGTCCCGTCTTCCTTCAGCGCCCGAACGGTTTTGATGTAACGTATTTCGGGATGGACCCAGTGAAACGCCGTCGCCGAAAGGACCATATCGAATGGCTCTTTCACCAGATCCCACTCTTCAAATGTGACGGTTTCGACGGCGACGCCGGCATACGTTTGAAGCTTCTTGGCGGCGAGCGCCGCGAGGCGAGGGCCCGGTTCCAGCGCCAGGATCGAATGTCCGAGAGGAGCAAACAGTGAAGTCGCCTGCCCGGTCCCGCACCCAATCTCCAAAATCCGCCCGCCGCCCGCCGGCAGATACGCGGCGACGGCGTCTCGTAACTCGATGGGATAAGTGGGGCGGACGGCGTCGTATCGTTCCGCGACTTCATCAAATATTCTGCTGGACAAGAGATGCATGGCGTCCATTGCCTTCAGTGTGCGAACTGTGGGCCGGAAAGATCACGACCTCTCTGCAAATACGACAAAAACAGTCGAGCCTTGTGGCGCGCTGGCTGGAGCGACATTGTTGAGATATCGGCCGGGAAAGTGGCGCGTGAAGTAACGCTCGGCATCAGCGCGGATCTGCAACGCGTCCTCCAGGCTGGATGTGTGCTCCATCGGTTCAACGGAGATAATGGCCGTTCCCCCGAAGGTCGAGACAACCTGGGACGCAGCACTGCCGACGGCGATGTAAATGCCCGCGCCTTCGTACTTGCCGACTGCCATTTCCCTTGCGGCAAGTGTGGGCTTAACGCTCTTCGGATCGACGCCAAGCCGGCTAAGCGCCTCCAGCACTTCGCGGTGTTTTACAAGGTCAATCCCTGACTCGGCGAAATCATTGAGATTATTTATGTTTTTTTCCATTTGAAGACTTGGAGCCGGGCGCATGGTGATTACTTCGATAGGAGCTTGACGCTGATATTACCATCATTTTGTGAAGGTCGGCAAGGAATCGGGTCTCAGATATCGAAGCAATGCGTGCGCGGCCGCGCGACATTGGAGGCCCACAGAAAAGGATACCTTGATGAAACGCCATCTTCTGCCCGCGCTCGCATTACTGTCGATTGCCCCGCTCGCGTATGGGCAGACGGCGAGCGTCTCGGAGACCACCATTCTGCAAAATATCACCGCCCGAGACGCTGCCTATGGAATCAAATCCGCGCAGAAGCTTGATGAACTCACCTGCAATTTCCACGACAACGCGGTGACGGCGCGCGGAAGCCAGGAAGCCGTCACCGCATTTGAGAAGGATCTTCATGCGGCGGACGTTCCCATGAAGCAGTTTCAAATCACCCTGCGCGTCGTGCGCTATCACGTGGACAAGCAGGGGAAGTGCGTCGAGAAACCCATACAAACGCCGATCATCACGACGACCGACAAAACAACCGCGTCCATCTCCACGCAGGGCGACGATGGACTGGAACTGGTCATCACTCCCCAGTCGGCGCCGGACAACGCCGTGAACCTGGCGGTGGAAGTGCGGACACTCGGCGAACAGGGCGAAGTGATGTGTTCGGGTAAGAACACGCTGCTGGCGCCGTTCGGGAAAACGGTGCGTATCACTGGGATGACAGAGGCGAAAGATAAGCTGTTGCGGCGCGCCGTGATGCGCGGAGAAGTCGTGACCGATCGCGGAGAATACACAGGATATTACGTGGAGGCGACGACAACGACCCCCGCCGGCGCCTGAACGCCATTGGCGGTTAAAACCGCCAGTCGTCTTACTTGAACGGCATTGCTCCTCATCCTTATGTCCGAAAATCCGCGCCTCTGCCGGCAGGGGCGCGGACTTCGTCTTATTGCAGATATTCCGAGGCAATGGTCTCCAGGGCAAACGGCGTTCCGTTTGCGACCGAGAAGATCGTGTCGGCGTCGTTCGGAGCTTCCACCGTTTCGCCGCGCGCTTGCGCATGCAGAGTGAACAAGTCGTAGAGATTGGGCTTGGTCATCTCCACCAGCGATTTCAGCGTGAGCTGGATGCCGGACAGATTCTCCGCGACGTTGTTTTGCCAGTGCGGATCGTTTTTTAACGCGATATCGCACCAGATCACTTGATTGCCGAGCAGATCAATCACGATCGGAATCGCGCACTGGGTGTTGGCGGTGATATCGAGCCGGTCTTGAACCGTCTTGGCTTCGTAGATCTCTCCGGAATTCGGGTGCTGACGCGCCATCCATCCGGCGAAGCATTCCGGCAGATCGACAAATGGCTGCTGCGTATAACTCGTCAGCACTATGACGATGAACGCGACGCCTTTCTCCAGCAGAGTCTTCGGAGTGATATCGATGAACTCGCTCGCGCCTTCCGGCGCGTCCACGATATCCCCGCTGTGGTAACCGCCGAACGCCGCCAGGTTGTAATACGAGATCGTCTCCGACAGGTGGAACTGCTCGTCGAACATCGCCGCCGACAGATCGATGTCGGTGCGGTCTTCGCCGTTTTTCCACCAGACAAAGAACCGGAGCGCCTCGCTCGCCGGCAGCGGCATACGGCTGCCGCGCGTGATGGTCCGCAGCGCTTTCGACGCCGAACGCTGAGAAAACGGAACGACGTAATTCGCAAGTTCCGGATCCACGTAGCACTTGCCAAGCGCCGGAAGCGCGGCGAAGCGATCGGAGAGCGTCTTGCGGCAGATCTCCGCGACCGCGCCGCAGATCTCCGTCGGAAGTTCCGGAAGCGTATTTTCAATCCCCTGGACCTTCGCCAGATTGCCCTTGGGAAAGAACACGCGCATCTTATCGCGCAGATGGCGATGCTGGAAATGGTTGCGCACTTGCAGCAGCACCGGCGTCGACACCTGAATGGCCGAGGCTCCAAACGCGCTCACGACTTCGGCGGGGGATTTCCCAATCCGAAGCAGATGATCGAGCCGGCGGGCCAAATCGCCCGGCCGGGTCCCGAGCCGCCGCAGCGCCGCGTCCACGTCTTTATTCGCCAGGGCGCGCTCCACCTGCCCGTTGAACGTGGCGAACGGCAGATCGTTGCGCAGGACATCGAACGAGGCGGCGGCGTGCGGGTAGCGCTTTTGAAATTCGCCGGCGTGCAGACGTTCACCCAGACGAATCCAGCGTCCCTTCCAGCGCAGCATGTCCTCGGTGGAGTTCGTCTGCCGGTCCAGAAGCGCCAGCAGCATCCGTCGCTCCGGGCGTGAGAACGTCTTGAATTTTGTCGCCGCCGCGAGCGAAGTATCGCCATCGCTCATCGCAACCGCGATCCGCAGGACATCCGTCGCCGTGCGCGCGTACTTCTCGACGAACTCCAGCGCATTCGGATTTTGTCGAATCAGAAGCCCACAGAGAAACGCCGCGTTTTCCTTTTGCGGGATCGCTTCGGGAAGCAGCGCGCCGACGCCGTTCTGGTAACTCTCAACAAACCAGGAAAGATCTTCCTTGTCCTGTTCCGAGAGCGACGCGTTGGAGCCCGCGATCTGGCCGAAGAGACGCTCGAACTCCCCTTCGTCGCCAAGATCGATCATTTGCAGCTGCACGTTGTCCAGCAGCGGGAACCGTTCTTTGATTTCCGAAAGCGGCAGCAGGCGGCCCCGGCTCCAGTAATGGACGATGGCGTTCAGATACAGCTCGCCCGCGCTCATCTCCATCACCTGCGTGGGAAAGTTCGGATACATCGGCTGGAACCGATGATCCGCGCCTTTGCTTTTCCGCAGATCAGAAATGAGCTCCTGGTAAAGCGACGTGAGCTGGTCCATGGAAAGCGAGCGGAGCGCCGCGATTAATTGTTCCGACAGTCCATAACCCAGGGATTCCAGGTTCTTGGACATCGCGGCAATGACGTTGGTGGGAAGCCGTTCTTCGGCGAGAGGAGCGGGAAGACAGATCTTCCCGCGCCGCCGGAGGTAGATGGAGTTGTTCATGGTATTTGGAAAGCGGCGGAGCTAATGTGATTTTCAGTCGCTTGATTGAGAAGGAAGCTCCGCCATAGCCAAATGTGAGCGTCGTGGAAATTGAGGGCTGTAAGTTTCACCCAAAGAATTAGAAGGAACAACCCTCATAGCCACGACAAGTCCATGATACCGCGAAATTTCGTTCTTTTCGATCGTGCGCCGCCTGCGCCTCATTGATCGTGTCGCCGCACGCGCGGTTTTTGGTAAATGGGGGCGCCAAAATCGATGACGATGAGCCGTCTCATGCGTTAGAGGTCAATTGCTGCATGAGTGTCGGCATGTCAAGGATAATTCGGCTTTCGGCAAAGAGGCCGTCGCGAACTACGTCGATCACGACGCCCCAGACTTCAATCGACTTTCCCGTCGCTGGCATTCCCAGGAAATCGCCGTTGTGAGTGCCTGTCCAGGTAAACCGTGTCACTACGGTATCGCCTTCCGCGACGCGCTCGTCGGTGGTCCATTTCATGTCAGGAAAAGCAGAGATCAAACCGGCGATCGTGTGGCGCAATCCTTCGCGCCCCGGTCCTTGCCCGGGAAAAGGAACATGCTCGATAAAGTCCTCGGCGACGATTTCATCCATCGCGCTCAAGTTCTTATCGTTAAGAACTTCGTCCATAAATCGCTGAATGATCTGTTTGTTCTGTTCTAACGCCATGCTGCAATCTCTCCCTGTTGCCGATTTCTGGTGATGGAGGCGGGCGGCGCCTCCGCTGTCATATTACCCGATGAGAATGCGGCAGGCGGGGAGCGATGTTTTGAAGAAATGTGATGTTGCTGACGGCAAGAACCAAGGGCCGATTTGCCGGTGGAAGAGGCGCCTTTTGCGGTTATCTGCGCTAGAATAGATCTATCCTGTGGAGAGGAATGGAGCCATGTCTTTCGATAATATTATTCTTATCGGCCCCGCCGGGGCGGGCAAAAGTACGACGGCGTGTCTGCTCGCCCAGCGGATGGGACGCCCACACGTCGCTCTGGACAAGGAGCGTTTTCGTTACTACGAGGAGATCGGCTACAACGCTGAGCTTGCCGCGCAACTGCGCCACACCAACTTCGAAGAACTGATCCGATACTACGAACCGTTCAACGCATACGCCGTCGGCCGTGTGCTGGAAGATTACGATGGATGCATTATCGACTTCGGCGCGATCCACTCCGTTTATGACACCGCCGCGCTATTCAAGCAAGCGCAGACGGCGCTTGCCCCGTATCCCCATGTTATTCTGCTGCTGCCTTGCACGAATATCGAGCGAAGCGTGGAGGTCCTGATGGAGCGCGGGCGAATGGGCGAGCAAGTCGATGAGCGCAAGGAAGCCATGTGGCGCCGCATCATTCGCCGCTTTCTCGAAAACCCGTCCAATTCCGCACTCGCGAAACACACGGTCTGCACGGACGGCAAGACTCCAGAAGAGGTCACGCGCGACGTGCTCGAGTGTATTGCGTGACGCCGAGAATGTCCTATCCCCTCGGTCGTAGATATGGCGGATTAGAGGAATGGTTTTAACGCGTTCGCGTTTCGTTCATCACGCTGCTTCTGTGCTGCTTGATATCTAGGGCTGCTGCTCCAGTCAAACTGCGCACGGAGTAATGCTTCTCGGTGCGGCGCAAGCACGTCTTCCCAGGTGATCTGTTCGTCCATGGAAGCAAATATTAATTCGTTGATACCAATACGGTTGACATAACCGTTCAAGTCATCCATCAGTTTGTCGGATAAATGGCATAGATTTGCATCCATATCGACAAACCGCTCTGTAAATAGGCCAATCGAGGGATATGGTCCGCCCGTGAATTGAGCAGGAATTACTTCAAAGAGAACACCTGAGGGAATTGCCGCGATGTGATATATTTCTTTTGATAAATATGAGAGAAGTCGAGTGATAGTATCGAAATCTAACCCACTGGAAACGAAATTGGGTTCGACAAGTTGATGACCACGCGACTTCTCAGAATCTTTTGCCACTGTTTTTTCCAAATTAAGCCGTTAACACTGTCACCATCTCGGCGTTGTCGCCTTCCACCACGTTTCCGTTCTGCATCGCAACGTCCAGCGCCGTCCTGCCCTCGGCATCCCGCAGTGTAGGATCGGCTCCGCGCGCCAGCAGATGGCGGATGGCTTCGGCGCGTTCGTGGTAGGCTTTGGCAAGCCGCGCCGCCTTCTTGGCGGGATCCCAGGCGGCGGTTTGGGCGCCAACATCGCGGGTGCTGGCTTCACAGCCAAGCACTCCTATTTCGCTGGCGGCGGGCGCCTCGCCTGCCGCGTACATCAGGGCAGTTGCTCCCCGTATATCCTGGAGGTTGATGTCCGCTCCGCCGTCCAAAAGCGTGTCCATGATCGAGCGACGTGCTGAGATTGCTGCGTACATCAGCGCGGTGCGGCTTTCGGCGTCGCGGGCGTTGACCTGGGCTCCGTGCGCCAGAAGCCGTTCGATTATATCGCCTCCGAAAAAGTGCGTCGTGACGAATATAAGGACGGTTCTGCCCGAATTGTCGCGGATGTCAATCTCTGCTCCGTGCTGCAACAGAAAATCGACCAGGTCGCCGCGCATTGCGAGGGCGGCGGACCACAGCGCCGTCGATCCCCATTTGTTGCGTGCGTTTACATCTGCCCCCGCCGCCAGTAGCGCTGCACAGGTGTCCTGGACGATTTTACGGTTGCAGTGCCCCGCCGCAAGGTGCAGCGGCGTGTAGCCACCGAATGACTCCACGGCATTTATGTTCGCTCCTAAGCGGACCAACAATCGCACGGCTTCGGCTCCCCCACGCATGCCGGCGTAATGGATCGCGGATTTTCCTTCGCGGTCTGTCGCGTTCAGTTCGGCGCCATGATCCAGCAGCAAGCGAGCTATGTCCACCTGGCCCTTCAGCGAGGCCGCCATTAAAGGTGTCCACCCAAAGCTATTGTGTTCTTCAATGTCTGCGCCGTCGTGCAAGAGCGCGGTGACCCATTCCAGATCGCCGCTTGTCAGCGCATCGTGCAGTTCGCTGTGTCGCTTCATATCCTCGCCTCGATGAAGGTTGCTGACGTGATACTACCACACGCTGATGCCGAAGCGGCCGAGTAGGGCGACGAGTTTGTTGAGGGGAATGCCGACAATACTGAGGATCGTCGGCGCATTCCTAGGCTAAATTAAGCAGGTAATCAGTTACAACTGTATAGACTTGCCATGTCTGTTTTCTAGAACTTCTTCTATTATTTCCTCTGCAGAGCGACCATCAAGAATATTGTCAAATAACTTACTTGCTGAATCAGCAGGCATTGCTACGTTCTTAAATAATATCATCATCAAAGCATCATGCATATCTACATCTCCTTGTGTCACTAATGCGTGCGTAGATTCTTTGAGGATTTTTACTAAATCTTGTTTTGAAAGATGTTCAGGATATTTACTTCTTTCTAATTGAGCTAGCCTAAGTACGCCTACGCCATTTTCTAGCTGGAGCATATAATCGGAGCCGTCAAACCACTTAACACGCGCTCTCAATTCCACAATCAAAGCTTCTGCTTCTTCGACTGTACAGTCGCCGGAGATTATAAGGTCAATTATTTCTTCAGTGGATAATGTTTCAGACATAGGATTCCTTATCATGTCACTGCTTCAAAGTGATGAAAGAGCGCCTGGACGATTTTCTGGTGTGCGCTGGAATATCTAAGGCTGACAGACGTTGAGTGAGGACATTGCATCATCGCCCAGTTTACCACACGCTGACGCCGAAGCGTCCGAGCAACGCGACGAGTTTGTTGAGGGGAAGGCCGACGACATTGGGATGTGCGAACAGGAGATAAGAGCTATTGAGTTACTATCGATTCGAAGACGAGCAAGATCAACGTTCCATGGATTGATTAACTCAACGCCACCAGTTTCTCTGGTCGACAGAAACTCCATATTACAAATTTAATGCTCAATGAATTTGCTGTTTGGCCATGAATTTCAGATCAAAAACTTCACGCGATTAGTCCGATTTGTCTTGCGTTTGCAAGTACTCGCTCAATCCCACGAGGGTGACGCTCAAATTCCCAACCTTCTAAATCAGCAATAGCTTCCGCGACAAGCCATATGTTGTCCCCTTGGTGATTAAGCGTTTCCAATTGTCCTATCAAGGATTGACGCGCATCTAGATTTCCGAGCTTTGCCAATCCCCATGCCCCCAAATTTCTATATCCTAATGTGACTTCCTTGCAATGGTATAGTGTGTTCAAAAACCCGCGTCCTTCTTCGACCCCATATTTAATTAGCGCAATAGCAATTTGCCAGTCATTTTCATATGCAGGATCTTCAGAAAGTATAAGAAGTGTGGGGAGGTTGATAGGGTGACGCACGGCGCCAGCCACGAAAACTGCCATTTTACGCAGATGCTTCGACTCGTCTTTAGACATAATCGGATTCAGCATTGGCGCAAATCGCTCAATTTTCTTCTCGGCAAGTTCCGTGAGCATATCATCCCGAGTTTCCTCATCTAAAGTCCAATACTTCGCTTCTAGCCAATCTAAGTCACCATCAATTTTATCGAACTTTGCGAATAAATTTATAGCAGCTAATAGTCGACTTCTTGATCCTGCAACCGCTGTGTCGAGATGTTTAATCATATTGCGCTGCAGGAGATCTTGATATTCTGCAACGGCGGCGTCTACAAGATCATTATAAGCTCTATAATTCACAAATGTACTGTACATGACATAAGGAGACAGATCAGAATCTAAAATTAACTCTAATATTTGATTAATAGATTTGGTGGTCATGTTACCACACGCTGACGCCGAAGCGTCCGAGCAACGCGACGAGTTTGTTGAGGGGAAGGCCGACGACATTGAAATAATCGCCGTTGATTTTGGGAATGAAGGCGAGGGCTTTGCCCTGGATGCCGTAGGCGCCGGCTTTGTCGAGGGGTTCGCCGGTGGCGACGTAGGCGTCGATGATGGGGTCTGGGATTTGGTCGAAGGTGACGTCGGTGACGGCGTAGTCGGTGACGGGAACGCCGAGGGCGCCGCCCGTGACGGGGAGGATGCAGATTCCGGTGTAGACCTGGTGGGTTTGGCCGGAAAGTTCGCCGAGCATGCGGCGGGCGTCGGCGGGGTCTTGGGGTTTGTTGTAGTATTCGCCGCGCAGGGTCACGGTGGTGTCGGCGCCGATGATGAGGGCGTCGCCTTCGGTTTTGGCGGCGACGGCGGCGGCTTTGCCGATGGCGAGCTGCATCACCCAGTCGTGCGGGGTGAGGGAGTCGCGGTCGAGGCTGTCTTCGTCGAACTCGCTGCCGATGACGTCGAAGGTCAGGCCGAGGACGCCGAGAAGCTCGCGGCGGCGGGGCGATGTTGACGCGAGGATGATCTTGGGGGCGCTCATGCGCTTTGACTTCCTCCGTGGAAGAGTTTCATAAGAATGGACGGTAAGGTGACCTTCGGTTCGGTTCGGGCTTTGACGCGGGCGATGTTGCTTTTGTGTTTGACGAGAACGTAAAGGGAAACCAACACGCCGAATACCGCGTAGGGCAGGGTGTAGCCGTTCAGGATCCAGATCAGCACGCAGGCGATGGGGACCGCCAGGATGCTGGAAATGGAGATGTAACGGGTGACGGCCAGGACCAGCGCCCAGAAGCCGAAGCCGATCAGCGCGGCGGCGGGGCTGAATCCGAGGGCGACGCCGACGGAGGTGGCGACGCCTTTGCCGCCCTTGAACTTCAGAAAGGGGCTGGCGTTATGGCCCGTGATGGCCGCGAGGCCGGTAAATACGATGAACCACGGCGAGATGTGCGGCAAGTGATGAGCGGCGACCACGGGGATCAGCCCCTTCGCGACATCCGCCGCGAAGACGATGGATCCGCAGACGGGGCCGAGCGTGCGCCAGACGTTCGTCGCGCCGATATTGCCGCTGCCGTACTCGCGGATATCGATGCCCTTGACCATCTTGCCGGTGATCAGGCCGATGGGGATCGACCCGCACAGATACGACAGCAGCAGGACCAGCGGGTAGATGGGGTTCACTTGGCGTTGACCGGCATTTCCAGAGCGAATTTCGAGACCTTGACGTGGTTCGGGATCTCGATCGGATACTTGCCGTCGAAGCAGGCGCGGCAGAATTTGTCCTTGTGGATGCCGATGGCGCGCGTCAGGCCGTCTAGGCTCATGAAGCCCAGGCTCGTCGCGCCGATTAGCTGGCGGATCTCTTCCACGGTGTGGCGATAAGCGACGAGGTCTTCCTGGTTCGCCATGTCGATGCCATAGAAGCAGGGGAACTGCACGGGCGGCGCGGTGATGCGGACATGGACCTCGGACGCGCCGGCGTCGAACAGACGCTTGACGATCTGTCCGGTGGTGGTGCCTCGGACGATGCTGTCGTCGACCATCACGACCCGCTTGCCGGCGAGCGCTTCCTTGATCGGCATCAGCTTCATGCGAACGCCGGCCTCGCGCATGCGCTGGTCGGGCTGAATAAACGTGCGTCCGATGTAGCGGTTCTTGACGACGCCTTCGCCGTACGGAATGCCGCTCGCTTCGGCGAAGCCGATCGCGGCCGGCGTGGCGCCGTCGGGAATGGGCATGACCATGTGGGCGCCGGGGCAGGGATGCTCTTTCGCCAGCTCATGGCCCATGCGCCGGCGGGCGTCGTGCAGGCCGCGTCCGTACATGGTGCTGTCGGGGCGCGCGAAGTAGATGAACTCCAGCAGACACGTCGCGTGACGCTCCTGCTTCACGGCCTGCCGCTCGCGGAAGCCGTGCTTGTCGATGATGATCATCTCGCCCGGCTCGATCTCGCGCACGTACTGGGCGCCGATGGTGTTGAGCGCGCACGTTTCGGAGGCGACGACGTAGTGTTTGTTGTCGAGCAGACCCAGGCAGAGCGGGCGGACGCCGTGGGGATCGCGGATCGCGATCAGCGTATCTTCGGTGAGGATACAGACCGAGTAGGCGCCGCGCAGGCGGGTCATGGTGTGCGCGATCGCGTCCTCCAGCGTTTTGTCCTGCTGGGTGGCGATCATGCGGGCGATCACTTCGCTGTCGTTGGTGGTCTCGAAGACAACCCCCTGCGCCTCCATCTCGGCGCGCAGTTCTTCAGTGTTGATGAGGTTCCCATTGTGCGCGACGGCCACGCTGCCGTCGCCCCACGCGCAGTGCAGCGGCTGGGCGTTACGAAGAATACTGGATCCGGTGGTGGAGTAGCGGGTGTGTCCAATGGCGATGTAGCCCTGGAGCTGGGAGAGAACGCGCTCGTCAAAGATCTGATTGACGAGGCCCATCTCCTTATACCATTTGAGGTGTTCGCCGTCCGACACCATCATGCCGGCGGATTCCTGGCCGCGATGCTGGAGCGCGAACAGGCCAAAGTAAGTGAGTCGCGCGACATCGACATCCGGAGCATAGATGCCGAACACTCCGCATTCTTCCTTTGGCGTGTCATCTTCGTCACGCGCGGCGGCCGTCGCGAGCATCAGGGCGTCGTCATCAAACTTCATTGTTTCCAAGAGTGCTGAAATCCTACGGTCGGTACGAGAACAGGCCGGGGCCTGAAATTGGTGCGGTGATCACCGCCGAGATCGGCATATGAAAAATCCGCCCCTTTAGTGTACCCCATGAGACCCGGTCGGAGTCCCGTGATTCTGCGAGAAAGCGAATCTGGTGGCGCGAGCCCTCCCTTGCAAACCCACCCCGGCGCTTCGCGCCACCCCTCCCGCCGACGGGAAGGGTTATTTCGGAGTGTGCTATCGCAGGCGACCTTCGTAAGAACATGTCTTCCAAACCCTTCCCGTCGGCGGGAGGGGTGGCGCGAAGCGCCGGGGTGGGTTTGCAAGGGAGAGGAACCAGAAGCGCCGGGTGAGGGCCTCTCTCCTAAACCGCCCCCGCCGCCAGCAGGTTCGGGATCGCGTCTTCGAACCGACGCTGAAGCGCTTTCACTTCGGCGTCGATGACAGTCGTGTCGCCATGGCGGACCGTCAGACGGGTTCCGCCGACGGCGCCGAGTTCGTCCAAGTCGAGGTGGTGCGTGGTGGCGAGCGTCAGCAGGGCGTCCACGCGCTCGGGGGCGGCGCTCAGCAGGATGCTCGCGGTGCGCTCGCCGAAGAGGAGGCGGGCGTCGGCGGGAGCGGAGACTTCCGCGCCGCGCTCGGCGGAGAAGCAGCATTCGGCGAGGGCGACGGCCAGGCCGCCGTCGGAGAGGTCATGGGCCGATTGGAGAAGACCCAGGCTGATCGCTTCGCGAACGAAGGTCTGCACGGCGCGCTCGCTGGAAAGGTCCAGCGCGGGCGGCTTGCCGACTTCGAGGTTGTGGATCGCCGCCAGGTACTCGCTGCCGCCCAGAGTGGCTTCGCCGAGGGACAAGAGGAAGATCTTGTCGCCGTTGGCCTTGAAGCCCAGGGTCAGGCGCTTCTCGGATTCTTCGATCAGGCCGACCATGCCGATGGTCGGGGTGGGGAAGATCGCCCGCTCGGGCGTCTCATTGTAGAAGGAGACGTTGCCGGAAATGACCGGAGTGCCCAGCGCTTCGCAGGCGTCGGCGAGTCCTTCGACGGCGCGGCGGAAGGTCCAGAAGTTGTCGGCCTTTTCCGGGTTCGCGAAGTTTAGGCAGTCGGTGACGGCGAGCGGGGTCGCGCCGACGCAGCTCAGATTGCGCGCCGCTTCGGCGACGGCGATCTGGGCGCCGATGTACGGATCCAGATAACAGTAGCGCGGGTTGCAGTCCGTGGTGAGCGCGATGGCCTTATTCGTCTCGCGGATACGGATCACGGCGGCGTCGGCGTCGCCGGGGAGCACCGTGGTCTGTGTCTGCACCATTGAGTCGTACTGGTCGTAGACCCAGCGCTTGGAGGCGATGGACGGCGTGCCGAGCAGCGTCAGCAGCGCGTCGGTGTAGCTGGCGGGCTCGGGGAAGCTCGTCAGGTCCGCGCCCTGGACCTCGCTGATGTAAGTGGGTTCGCTCGCGGCGAGGGTGTAGGTCGGGCAATCGTCGGTGAGCGATTTGGACGGCACATCGGCCGCGACCACGCCGTTGTCCAGAATGACTACGCGTCCGGTGTCGGTCACTTCGCCGACGACGACGGCGTTCAGTCCCCACTTATGGAAGACTGCGGCGACTTCGTCCTCGTGCCCCTTCTCGATGACGGCCAGCATGCGCTCCTGCGATTCCGATAGCATGATCTCATACGGCGTCATGGTGGCTTCGCGCAGCGGAACCTTGCGGACATCGATCGTCATGCCCAGGCCCGCCTTCGCGGACATTTCGGTGGTCGAACAGGTCAGGCCCGCCGCGCCCATGTCCTGAATGCCGACGACATAGCCCGTCGCCAGCGCTTCCAGCGTCGCTTCAATCAGCAGTTTTTCCTGGAACGGATCGCCCATCTGGACATTCGGGCGCTTGCTTTCGCTGTCAGGCCCCAGCTCCACGGAGGCGAAGGTCGCGCCGTGAATGCCGTCGCGTCCCGTCGCCGATCCCATGAACATGACGGGATTGCCAACGCCCGCGCCGGCCGCCGAGGCGATCTTGTCCAGCGGGACGATGCCGGCGGACATGGCGTTGACGAGCGGGTTGCCCGTATAGCTCGGGTGAAAGTAGATCTCGCCGCCGACCGTCGGAACGCCGACGCAGTTGCCGTAGTGCGAGATGCCGCCGACCACATGCTCAAACAGATAGCGCGTGCGGGCGTCGGCGTCGAGCGGCCCGAAGCGCAGGGAGTTCAGATTGGCGATCGGCCGGGCGCCCATTGTGAAGATATCGCGTAGGATGCCGCCGACACCGGTGGCCGCCCCCTGGAACGGCTCCACCGCGCTCGGATGGTTATGCGATTCCATCTTCATGACGATGCCGATATTATCGCCAATATCGATCACGCCGGCGTTCTCGACCGCGCCCGTATCCATGGCTTCCTGATACTTCTTGAACAAGCGCAGGACGGGCCGCGAATACTTATATCCGCAGTGCTCGGACCACATCACGGCATACATGCCGATCTCGACAATGTTCGGGTCGCGCCCCAGCGTTTTCACGATCTCGGCGTACTCGCCATCGTTTAAGCCCATCTCGCGATAAATCTTTGGATCAGTCATGCCGTTATTATACCTGCAACGGATGGCCTCTTAGGTGCGAATAGAACGCCGGCGGTTGAAACCGCGCCTGCAAGAGCGCAGAAACCCACCTTCGTGGGTTACTTAATCCTTGACGGCGCCGCCTGATGATAGGCATTCTGTTAAGCGGTATCGTGGCTGAATATGTAACCCACGAAGGTGGGTTTCTGCGCTCTTGCAGGCGCGGTTTTAACCGCCGGCGCTTTCTTGTATTCAATTGGCAGGGTGATTTTTGACAACAAAATAAGTGAGAATGCTCTCTAGACGGCTCCTCCCAATTCGTGATAAAGTAACATACGCATTTGGAACGCGGCGTAGCGCCGCTGCTGGGTCTGTCGAAGAGGAGCACCGGGATTGAAACCAATATCGTTCGCTGAGAATTGTGAAACGACGGCAGAATACACGCGGCGGCAGTTGCTGGCGCGGACGATTGTCGCCGCCTTCGGCTTCTCCGTCGCTGGCCGGGCGCTGGCCGCCGAGACCGTTCAGACGGGGCAGTCGCCCAATATTGTTTTAGGTGAAGGCGATCATCGCTATCAATGGATTCCGGACTGGCTGACGCCGCCGTCCGGGCTTCTCTGGGGCGATACGCAGGGGCTGGCGCAGGACAGCGCCGGGCGGATCTATGTTTCGCATACCGTCCATCCCGACTCTCAGAGCGGTGACGCCATTGTTGTGTTCGACAAGAACGGCAAGTTTCTGATGTCGTGGGGCGCGCAGTTTCGCGGGGGCGGGCATGGGTTGGACGTGCGCAAAGAAGGAAGCCATGAGTTTCTTTATCACTGCGACACCCAGCACAAGACCGTCACGAAGACCCATTTGAACGGCGATGTCGTCTGGCAAAAGGGCGCGCCCACCGAAGCGGGCGTCTACAAAGACGGCAGCCCGTTTACGCCCACCAATATCGCCTTCAGCCCCGACGGCGGCTTCTATGTCGCGGACGGCTACGGCTCGAACTGGATCCATCAATACGATGCGCGCGCCGAATATGTCCGCACCTTCGGCGGTCTGGGGATCGAGCCGGGCAAGCTGCATCAGCCGCACGGCCTCTGGCTCGACACGCGATCCTCCGACCCGCTGCTCGTGGTGGCGGACCGCGCGAACCATCGCATGCAGTACTTCACGCCGGACGGCAAGCACGTCAAGTTCGTGACGGACGGCATGCGTCAGCCCTGCCACTTCAAAACGCGCGGCGACGAAATGCTGGTCCCCGATCTCGACAGCGTCGTGACGATTGTCGATCGGAACAACAAGGTCATCACGCATCTGGGCGACGGCTACCCGTCCGACCTGCGCGGCGCGCCGCGCTCGGCGTTTATTCCCGGTAAATTCATCCATCCCCATACGGCGATCTATCTGCACAACGGCGATATCCTCGTCGCGGAATGGGTGCCGATCGGGCGGATTACGCTGCTGCGTAAGATGGCGTAGGATTTGGGCCCTCACCCCCTCCACCCGCAAGCGGGTACCCGGCTCTCCCGAAATTGGGAGAGGGGAGCCAGATTTAAGATTGAGATTTTGAATCTGAATGAGATCTTAAAACAAAAACTCTGGCTCCCCTTCTCCCAGAATTGGGAGAAGGGGCTGGGGGATGAGGGCCATTCTTCAACAAAATTATGAACCAGCCAAAACATCTCAAAACCACGCCTCATCATTTCAAAGCCGTCGCGCTCGCGACCGCTGGCTTGCTGTCGCTGGTCGCGTGGGCGGCGACCGCTGCGCCGCCGGCGCCCTCCGCGATTCCGGTCCGGCCGCTGGATCCCGTGGAGGCCAAGAGCGTCAGTTACAATAAGCAGATCAAGCCGCTGCTGGGGCTGCGCTGTGCATCGTGCCATGGGGCGTCGTCGCCTTCTTCGGGCTTAAGCGTGATGTCGGTCGCGTCGCTGCTCAAGGGCGGCGCGCGCGGGCCGGCGATTGTCGCGGGCAAACCCGATGCGAGCCTGCTGGTGCAGTATGTGCGCGGAATTAAGTCGCCGCGTATGCCGATCGGGAACGGCGCGCTTTCGGTCGATGAGATCCATTTGATTCGTGAGTGGATTTTGGCGGGGGCGCATGACGATAGCGCCGACAAAACGGGCAAGACCGTCGTGGATGAGGGGGTGATCGATCCCTCGGCGCCATTGGAGGATGAGTCGGGGCTGACGCTGGCGGAGATCCGCGCCAAGCATCTCGCACGCCTTCCCGCGCCGCCGCGTATCCCTGGCGTGTCGGCGCCGACGTTTAACCCCATCGATAATTTTATCGCCGCCAAGTGGCGTGAGATGAAATTCCCGACGCCTCCCGTGTGCGACGACGCGGCGTTCGTCCGCCGCGCGTATCTCGATGTCGTAGGCATGATTCCGACGGAATCCCAGGCAAGCGCTTTTATCGCGGACAAGACGCCGGACAAGCGCGCCAAATTGGTGGATACGCTGCTGGCGCGGGACGACGACTACGCCGCCGCATGGCTGCCGTGGTGGGAGGACGCGCTGGCGTCCAACGGCTCGCATCAGGGCGGAACGGGAACGCGGCCGAATTTGGAGAAGTGGCTGACGACGAATCTTAAGGTCAATCGTCCTTATGACGAGATGGCCGCCGAGCTGATCGATCCTAACACGCCCTCGCCGACCGCCGCGATGACCAGGGGCTGGATCCGTAACGACGACCATGTGGAGACGACACAGAGCGCCGCCTATGTGGCGCAGGTCTTTCTAGGGACGGGCGTCAAATGCGCGAGCTGCCACAACCACTTCCTGAACCCGGAGTGGACCCAGCGCAAGTTCATGGGCTATGCATCGTACTTTGCGCCCAAGGACGTGGAGGTGATCCGCTGCGAGGTGCATGAGGGCGACTTCGTTCCGCCGACCTTCCTGTTCAATCAGCCCGCCGCCCGGAGCGCGGCGATGCACATCCCGTCGGACTTGGACAACCGTCTGAAACAGGTCTCGCGGCTGGTGGTGGATCCGCAAAACCCGCGCTTCGCCAAGTGCATCGTCAATCGTCTCTGGAAGCGCTATCTCGGGCTGGGGCTGGTGGAGCCGGCGGACGATTTCCGGGCCGAAGGCAACGCGCCCAGCCATCCGCAGCTTCTGAACTGGCTGGCCGATGACTTTATGCGGCATGGCTACGATCTTAAGCATACCATTCGGTTGATCCTGACGAGCCGCACCTACCAATTGCGCTACGATCCCACGGTCGCCGATACTTACAGCGCCTCGTCGCCGGACAAGCCGCGCTATGTGCGTTCGCCCAGCCTGCGGCGTCTCACGGAGGAGCAGCTACTCGACAGCGTCAACGTGATGATGGGAAATAAAGATGCGCCCCGCGCCGCGTATGACGAAGACTCGACGGCGCTGACGCGGGCGCTTGGCCGCTCGGCCTCGCGCAACGAAATCTCGACGTCTCGCTCCGACGATGTCGCCGTGGTGCAGGCGCTGGAGCTGCTGAACGGCGAGGAGTACAGCAGTCGGGTGACGAGCGGCGCCTTCGCCCGGACCATGTCCCAGGAACGCGATCCCGCCCAGATCGCCGGACGCGCCTACTGGTCGGCCTACAGCCGGCCGCCGACGTCGCAAGAGCTGTCCGTCGCCAAGAAATTTCTGCGCGCCGAAATCGCATCGTCGGACGCGCCGTCCAAACCCGTGATCGAAAACGTCTGGTTCGACAGCGCGCCGCCCTCCGGGACAATGCCGGCCGATCCATGGACGCCAGCGCCGGAAATGCCCTTCTTCGGCAAGGCGTCGCATACAGTCCCGCTGGCGGACGGCCCGCACGAGCAGCACTTCGTGGACGCCAAGCCGGCGCTGACGCTTAATAACGGCGACCAGTTATTCGCCTACGTTTATATCGATCCCGCGCATCCTCCGCGTGAGCTGATGCTGCAATGGAATGACGGCAACTGGGAGCACCGCGCCTACTGGGGCGAGAACTTGATCGACTACGGCGCGTCCGGATCCGCCGCCCGGCATGAGATGGGCGCCTTGCCGCCGGCGGGGCAGTGGGTGCGGCTGGCGGTCCCCGCAGACAAGGTGGGGCTCGGAACAGCCGCGCAGATCGGCGGCATGTCCTTCGATCAGGTCGGCGGCCGCGTTTACTTCAACCGCGCCGGCGTCATCCCTGCGGTCAAACCGCATCCCGCGATTGTCGATATGGTCTGGGCGCTCACATCGTCGCCCGAATTTCAATACATTCACTGAGGCGCAGAATCATGACAAATTTCGATCTTCAAAAATTGACCCGCCGGCAGGCGCTCCAGCTTGGCCTCGCCGGCGCGGCGGGCCTGGTCGTTCCGCGCTATGCCGGCGCCGCCGCGCCGGCGTCGGCCGCTAAGCCGAAGGCGACTGCGGATTCCATGATCTTGATCTGGCTGCCTGGCGGCGTCGCGCAGACCGATACCTGGGACCCGAAGAAATATACGCCGTACACGCAAGGGATGAAAGGTTCGCAGATTCTGGGCACCTGTGAATCCATACCGACCAAGGCGGATGGCATTCGGCTGGGCGCGGGGCTGGAGAATATCGCCTCCGTGATGGACAAAAGCACGGTGCTGCGCAGTCTGACCAGCGACACCAAGTTCGGCGCAATCCATCTCAAGGCTCAGTACTATGCAATGACCGGGTATCTGTTCCCGGCGGGCGTCGCCGCGCCGAGCATGGGCGCGGTGGTGAGTCGCACACTGGGCCGCCGGGACCCGAACGTTCCCGCCTACATCGACCTTTGCCGGGATATCAACACCAGCAACGAAGAGATGCTCTTCATCAATGAGTTCAATGGGCCGGGCTTCTACGGCGTCAAGCACGCGCCGTTCATGATCCCGAACCCCTCGCAGGGCCTGCCGACGCTGAACGCTGTCGCCGGCATGGACATGACCCGCCTGGACCGTCGCCAGCATTACCTGGAAGCGATCACCGGGCTCTCCTCCACGGCATTGCAGACCGCCCATCCCGCGAAAGATTATATGAAGGTGATGGAGGACGCCCGCGCGATGATGGATTCGCCGGTGAAGCGCGCCTTCGCCTTTATGCAGGAAGAGAAGCCGGAGACGATCAAAGCCTACGATGTCGGCCACCGCTTCGGATTCGGCTGTCTGCTCGCGCGGCGTTTGGTGGAGAAGGGGGCGCGCTTCGTCGAGGTCGAGTATCAATACGAAGCCTTTGCAGGGTTCGACATGCACGCCGATGGACAGAGCCGCATGGTCGCGATGAAAGCGCAGATCGACCGCCCCATCGCCCAGCTCGTCCGCGACCTGGACCAGCGCGGCCTGCTCGATCGCACCCTGATCGTCGTGATGACCGAGTTCGGCCGCACCATCGCCAACCAGCCCGCCGCCGGCACGGAAGCCTTCGGCTTCGCCGAGCGCGCCACCGGCGACGATCTCATTATCGCCAACGAAAAGATGTACGGCTTCCACGGCCACTTCAGCAGCGGCAACAGCATGCTCTTCTTCGGCGGCGGCTTCAAAAAAGGCTTCGCCTACGGCAAGACTGCCGACATCCACCCCATGATCCCCACCGAGAACCCCGTGCGCCTTGAAGACGTCCACGCCACGATCTACAAAGCCATGGGCATCCCCGCCGACACCAGCTACGTCACCGAGGGCCGGCCGTTCTATGTGACAAACAATGGGAAGGGCGTCCCGATTGAGGCGATGCTGGCGTGATTAGGGTTTGATGTGCGAACGGGCGTCGGGAGCGAATATGCTCCCGACGCCCGTTTTTAAATTTGTAACCTAGACTTCTATCAAATCTTTACGTTAGCATTATGGCTTTAATTTCTTGTACCAAATTCTGCCTTATTAGTTCTTTTGCCAAAAACGGGGCTTCCGTTTGTAAGTGTGTAAATGGATATATTTCTGTACAATAGCCCATTAAATAGCGTCTTCGGTTTTTAAGACAAGTCCCTTCCTCGTTAATCCCCAAACGATCAATTGTCTTTTGCACTTTGTCTTTTGTTGCATCATCAAGATCACTAGATGGAGTAACCAAAAGAGACGAAAAACGAATCTGAAACCAACCATCCTGTATAACAAATGGGTCGAGAATATCGACGTATTTACCTTTTTTGCCATTAATACGCCCGCATGCAAGCCTGTAATTCTTCCATTCATATGCCTCATTCGGGTAATCATCTTTAGGCTTAAAGTGATCAACAGAATAAAAGCCTGTATCGTAGGGTATCCAATGACAACTATAGGCACATATGCCTCCATAGCTGTCATGGAGGTCGGCTAGACAATTTCGCCACTCTTCATGATTGTCCCACTCATGGCCTTTAGGATTGGGCTTTTTTGCTAAAAACATTTGTCCCTTGATTCTAACATCTGTGTTAAAAGAAGGTGGTTCTGGTTGGAGATCTACCCGAATCAATTCTTAACTCCATTTTGTTTTGCGAAGTAGCGCCACTGAGGCCAAAATTCATCATCTGGGGCCAAAAGGTTAACCAATTGAGAATTGATGAACAAAACTTCTTGATGTGAGGGGCTGTCCACTAATAATATTCTTGTTGCCTCGGCGATTGCTTGTTCTGCCGGCACTGATCTAGCTTGATTTAACCCGAAAACCTCTGATATTAACCATAAGTCCGCACGTCCTCGTTTAATAAATGGTAATTCTTCTAATACTGCTCCTCGCGATTCGGAACGAAGATGGTAGAGCCTATCTATATGGTTATCGAACATTGGCTCAACTGAAACCATGACCATTGGAGAATGAGTGGAAATATGCGATTGTATTTGTACAGTAGGAGCAAGAGTTTCCATAACATTAATAATTGCAGGGACTATCACGCGTTGCCAACGTGGGTGAAGATGCGCTTCGATTTCGTCGATCATTAATACAATATGATCTTGTATAGATGTTTGGAGAATACTGCTTCGCTCTTGATGCTCAAACCATGACCAGACGATAACGTAAGCTAATGCTACTATTCGTTGAACTCCTGCTGATGCATATAATATTGGGATGTCGCCATAAGGCATGCGCAAGCAAGGGATATCCCTCGAGTCGTTAGGTATCCGAGTGAAATTCCCTGGTTTCATCGGCTCGGATGAAGAAGGTGTAAGATCCGCTAAACATTGAATAAAGGCCTCATATCTATCGATATATCTGCTATCGTTCTTCCAAGTGACCCAGTCTCTTATTAATCCGTTACAAATCCACTGAAATGTGCCTTGATTTCCTTGCTCACGTACACCGTCAAAAACTTCGGATGATGACATCACAATAGTTGATTGTGTGATTGTTGTATTGATGGAAAGTTTTGCTCTTGCAGGGTCCCAAACTGCATATGAACCATCAGCCTTAGCGTAAATTATAAGGCCAGGCATCACACTGCGCTTATCTTTAAGGCGCCATTGCTGATTTTTTCTATTATAAAATCCAGTGATGTGATCAATTCCGTCTTTGGGACGTGTGATACCGGCATTTATTGGTGCAATTTCGTCTGGAGCTTCCAAACGTGGTATTACTTGATGGGAAGACCAGGATCCTGTTAGAGCCCACCATGCGCATTCGAATAAAAAAGTTTTTCCTAAACTGTTATCACCGGTAATGATGTTAAGTCGATCACCAGGTTCGTAGTGCATTTCTTCGGCAGGGCCAATATTCTTGAGCTCCAGATACTTCAATGTAGCTCCCTCATCGAGAGGAGCATTTTGCTGGCGTGTTAATATTGTTAAGAGTTCAGATGTAGGTATAGGATCATCAGAAGTGAATTTTTCACAAACCTTTATAGTTTCAAGGTCAAATAAAAGATCTAATTCTATATCTGATATTAGATAGTCGTCAATGAACCTTGTAATCAGCTCATTTGGTGACAAAGACGATCCGAAATTTTCAGATCTGTATAACCATACGGCGAGGTCAAAAGTAGGAATTAAATGTCCATTAAGATGTTTTTGTAGTATGTTAACATAGTTGTCATTCCATCCCCATTGTGAAGACTTTTTTTCATGAATAAATACGTCCCCAAATGTGTCCGTCGTGATTCTTTGAAGGGAAGTGCTTCCATAACGCGGAACGACCCATCGTTGATCAGGAGTAGAAGAACGAAATGGGTTATAATATCCAGGTTGATTCGGGATCTTATAATGTTTTTTTAATATGTCGTCAGCAATTCTGGTAAATACAATGTCAGCACTTCTTCCTATTGGAAGCCTAGATGCTTTGAATGCAAGGAATGACATTCCGAAAAAAGGATGCACGTCTGCCAAATTAGATAGTGATGATTGAATTTGATCAATGGAAATATACATAATTGGCTATAAAGTGTTCAATTCTCTAACTACGTAATCACAATATTGTTCGTTTAAATCAATTCCCGTAGCAGAATGCCCCAATTCAAGAGCAACACGCAAGACTGTACCACTACCAACAAATGGATCTATCACTCTCCCACCCTCTGGGCATCCCACAGCAAGACATCGTTCTACTAATTGATCGGGGAAGGCAGCTGAATGGATCCCTTTCGAACTTCTTGGGCGCTCAGATATAGTCCAAATGTCTTCAACGCCATTAAGATTATCTCTGCAAAAATAATATCGTGGCGATTTGCTAAACATGAAGAGCGTCTCATACGTTCTCCAAGGACGATCGTGAGCGGTAGGTTCAGGTAGACTGCCCAAGCGTTGCCAAATAATTGGAGAGCGCAATGTCCATCCGTCTTCAATCATACGAAGCGCTACTCGCCATGGTATTCCAATTGCCGTCTTCCGTGGAACTCCAAGGCCACTTGCATCAACAGCCCTTAATCCAAAGCGCCTAGCTCCATTTTTTTTATCTGATCCTTTAGGTTGACCTTTTGCAGAATAATATGTATCGCCTAAATTTAAAAAAAGAAGACCATCTCGTGTGAGTACACGCCTTAAATTACGCATAGATTCAACAATAGCGTTGACATAGCCATCTATTGTCTGTTCTAGTCCAATTTGTCCTTCGACCTTGTAATCCCGTTGCCAGTAGTAGGGGGGTGAAGTAACACAACAGTTGTAATAATTTTCTTCTAAAGTGTTTAGAACAGTATTAACATCTCCCCGATGGACAGCCCAGGGGATATTTTCAACAGTATGACCACGCCACTCATGTAGTCCATGCGGTATATTCTCTTGCACAATTTCGTTAGGTATATTATGAGGCATTTTATCACGACGTATTACAATTAAGAAGTGTATTTGATGGTTATGTCAAACACACTTCTCTTAATTTAAATATCCTAACTACGTTTTTCTAATTTTTACTTCGTCACCAACTCCGTATGCACCTTCGGCTTATCTCCATCCCAATCGACCGTCACGCGCAGGAGACCCGCCGTGGTCGGGAGCGTTCCTGTGAGGTGGTCCCAGCCGTCGACGTAGTTGGGTTTGATCTCGTACTTGGCGTAGCCGGCTTCCTTGGGTTTGACGCCGAGGACGTGGGTGAGGAAGGCGTAGGTGGGCCAGGCGCTCCACGCGTGGCAGTCGGAGCGGGTGGGTTCCGCTTTCTCGGGCCAGGTGGTGAAGCCGAGGTCGAGGGCGTTGCGCCAGGGCTGGAGCCAGTGCGACCAGAGCTTTTCGAGGCGGCCGACTTTGGCGAGGGCCTCCACGACGTAGAAGGTGTGATAGAAGCTGGTCTTGGCGAGGGTATCGTCGGTGTGCAGGCTTTCCACGACGTCTTCGACGGCGCTCGGCGGGATGACGCCCGTGAGCAGGCCCCACGCCTGCGCGTGCTGTGAGTAGCCCCAGCTATCGTCGGGGCCTTCGCGCAGCAGTTCGGCGTCGTCGTCCCAGAAGGTGGACGTGATGGCGTCGGTGAGCATATCCAGGTGCGCCTGCCAGAATTCCGCCTCGCGGGTGTCGCCCAGCGCGTCGCGCAATCGGATATAAGACTGCATGGCGGCGAGGTATTGCAGGTTGATCGTGGCGCTGGGCAGGCCGGCGGCGGCCGGCGGCGGAACGCCGCCCTCCCAGCCGTCCACCCAGTCCACGAAGCTCCAGTGCGGCAGATGGCCGCCGACCACGCCGTCCGGGGTCAGGTGCTTGCCGAACCACTCCAGCACGCCGCGCGCCCCGTTCAGGCAGTTCGCCACCGTGGTCGATGCGCCGGGGGCGTAGCGCCACAGGTCTTCCACCATCAGGATCCACAAGAGAGAGAAGGGCGGGATGATCTGCTCGAAGCTGCTGGGAAAGCGACTTTGCGTCAGGCCCGAGGGCAGGCGGGAGGCGTCGAACTGGCGCACTGCGCGGCGGGCAAGGCGGGCGTCGCCCGTCGCCGCGTAGCCGAGCAGGGCTTGCAGGCGGGTGTCGCCGACATATTGGAGCTGCTCGTAGTACGGGCAGTCCATGAAGGTTTCCCAGGTGCACGATTGCAGTGTCCGGAAGTCGACGTCCTGCACCTCGGTCAGCTCGGCCGGCCCGCCGGTGACCGAGAAGGTCGCGAGGCGCCGCCACGGATATCCCGTGCGGTGGTAGGCCAATCCCGCCACCGTGACGGGAGCGTCGCCGCCCACGATGGTCAGTTTCACAAAGCGGAACGCGCGCCAGTGGAGCGGCTCGTAGGTCTCCGCGCCGCCGCCGGGATGGTAGACATCGCACAGGCCCTCGACATCGCCGCCTTCCAGCGCATCGCGCTGGCTCTTGACGCCGTTGAGGGTGAGCGCCTCGGCGTAGGTGAGGGTAATCGCGGAGCCCGCGCCGCCTTCGACGCGCAATTCGGGATAGCCAATGGCGTACGCGCCGGCGTCCAGAATGATCTCTCGGGTCTCGCCGGGAGCGACGGTGACGGGGAGCGCTTCGCCGGCGCTGGTGAACTCGCGGCGGTCGTAGCGCATCGCCGGAATATCGCGGGCGACGAGGCGCCAGCGCGATTTATCCGTATCACCCGGCTGGTGTCGGATAATCACGGGATGGATAGCGACGGGCGCGGTCCACCCGGCGTCGTCAAAATCACGCGCCGTCCAGCCCCACGGGATTTCCGAGCCGCGCACGACTTCCATCAAGCCGACTTCGCAATAGTGGAAATGGGGCGGTTCGACGAGGGTAGGGGTGAGGGAGGTGTCTTCCTGAACGCGCCAGCCTTCGCCGCCCGTCGCGCACAGCGCCTTACCATCCGCGCTCTTGGCCTCCAGCAGGAATCCGCCGCGATCGTGCATTTCGGGGATCGGCCGGCTGTACTCGTCGGCGGCGATTACGATGGCCGCGAAGACATGTTCGCCTGGCGTAATATCGACAGAGTAGGTTTCGTAATTATAGCTGCGCAGCGCCGAACGCGCCGGCCCCCGGCCCAGCGGCGCGCCGTCGAGATACAGGATATAGCGGCTGTCGGCGGAGACAAGGCACGTCACGCGCGTCGCGGTTTCCGCTGTAAAGCGCCCTCGGAAGCGGCGAACTCCAAAGCGAGCAGCAATGTCGTTGGTGCTCCAGATCCATTGGGCTTGAGTGAAAGGTTTGCTCATGAGATGAAAATCCAAATCTTGCGGGATGACCAGTACTTCCGTCAGGCCAAATTATACCCGCGTGAGAGGGCGGGGCGCAAGAAAACGCCTGTTCACTTGCGCCAAACGCCGCAGAGATCGTTGGATTTGTGGAAAGGGATTAGCGCGATTGTGTCGAAAGTGAAAGAAATTTGGAAGCGACGAAGGACATGACGATGAATGAATGGCTGATTGAACAAGAACGGGACGGTTATCTGATCTCTACCGATCCCGCCCGAATCGATGTCCCCGCCGTTCATAATTTCCTGGCGTCTTCCTACTGGGCGTCGGGGCTTCCGCTGGAAGTGCTCACGCGGTCCATCGCCGGATCGCTTTGTTTTGGGATTTATCAGGGAGACCATCAGGTGGGATTCGCCCGCGTCATTACCGACCAGGCCACATTCGCTTACCTCGCGGATGTGTATGTTCTGGAGGGGCATCGCGGGAAAGGATTGGCGCAATGGCTGTTGGAGGTGATCTCCGCGCACCCGTGGCTTCAGGGATTGCGGAGATTCTTATTGGTGACGCGCGACGCCCACGGACTCTACGAAAAAGCGGGATTTCAGCCCATCGCCCATGTGGAGGGCTACATGGAGCGGCGTCGTCCGAATCCCTATCTGTCCGAGAAATCCAATGCGCCTACGGAATAGCCGAGCGGCCTAACGTCCGACATTGATGTAAGACGATTGTTGCTCCACGCGGCGCAGACGCTCGTCCATGCGGGCCAGAGTCTGGTCGAAAGAGACATCGAAGGATGTCGCCGTGTCGCGCAGCTGCGCGATCTGTGCGTTCAGCGCCGCGATCTCGGCGGCGAGCGCTTTGGGATCGGTCGCCGGCAGCGGCAGCGGCCGGCCGGTGACGGCGTGGGCGATGCGGCGGCCGATTTGGCTAGCGGCGCCGAACGCGGTTGTCCAGAGCCAGCCCGTCACGGAGATCAGAGTGATCACAGCCCAGATCATGGCGGTGTGCCGATCGCCACGTGCGATCATGCTTTCCATCAAGCCGCCTGTTCCCACCAGACTAAAGACACGCCATGCGTTCATAGGGCGATATTCCTTCCGCGCGAGTTATTACTCGCTATTTTACCCCCGCGCGCTCCGGAGTCGCGCTTGGCGTGGAGGCGGGCGCGGAGACGCTGTGGAATCGGGGCCATTCCAGGCGGTCGGCGGCGAGAGTCGCGGCTTCCTTGCCTTCGTAGTGTGCGATGAGCGCCAAAGCCAAATCGATGCCGCAGGTGATGCCGCCGGAGGTGATTATATGGCGTTTCTTGCCATCCGCCACAACTCGCTGGCCGGTGACGACCTGAGCTTTCGGATACATCGCCTGGAGATCCTTGGTGCGGCAGTGGTGGGTGGTGACGCGATGGCCGTCGAGGAGGCCGGCGCGGCCCAGAATGAAGGCGCCGGTGCAGACGCTGGAGACGATGTCGGACGTCTCGTAGGCCCGGCGGAGAAACTCGATCATGCGGGTGGGGAGGTGTTCGTTGCGCGCGCCCGGGCCGCCGGGAACGATCACGATATCGGCTTCCGGCGCGTTGGCGAACGTTTTGTCCGGGACAATCCCCATACCGTGGGCGCACTGGATCATGCTGCGGTATTCGGCGACACTCTGGACGTGGAAGGCAGGCCGGTCGCTCCACTTGCCATCCACGACTTTGCGGCACGAGGCAAGCACCTCGTATGGACCGCAGAAGTCTAATTCATCTACACCCTCAAACAATACGACATCAACAGTAACCATGAGAGGCGCCCTTTCGCAGAGAAACGAAGAACACGATGCTTACCGAGTGCGCCGCCCAAGCAGGGCGGCGCGTTGTCTACCGCGTGTGCCGAAGAAGTGAATCGAAGATCAGGCGGCCGTCAGCCGAACCGAGCGCGGGGTCGGCGGCGCGCTCGGGGTGAGGCATGAGGCCGAAGACATTGAATGTCTCGTTGGCGACGCCGGCGATGTTATCGACGGAACCGTTCGGATTCGCCTGATCGGACAAAGAGCCGTCGGGCCGGGCGTAGCGAAACAGGATACGACGGTTTTCCTGAAGCGCTTTGAGGGTCGGCTCATCGCAAACATACTTGCCTTCGCCGTGGGCGATGGGGATTTGCAGCGTTGCTCCGTTGTCAATCTGATTCGTGAAGGGCGTGTCCGTATTTTCCGCCCGCAGATACACTTGCTTGCAGATAAAATGCTGATTGTCGTTGCGCACGAGCGCGCCCGGCAGCAGGTGCGATTCGCACAGTACCTGGAAGCCGTTGCAGACGCCCAGCACATAGCCGCCGTTCGCGGCGAAATCCTGCACCGCTGACATGATCGGCGAGAACCGTGCGATCGCGCCGCAGCGCAGATAATCGCCGTAGGAGAACCCGCCGGGGACGACGATGCAGTCGGCGCCCTTCAGATCGGTGTCCTGATGCCAGAGGTACTCGACCGGCTGTCCCAGGACGTCCTTGATCGTATAGTAGGCGTCCTGGTCGCAGTTCGATCCCGGAAATTTGATAACGCCGAATTTCACCGGATGACCTCGAATTGGTAGTCCTCGATGACCGGGTTCGAGAGCAGCTTTTCGCACATCTCCTTGACCTGAGCATCGATATTCTCGCTGTCCGGAACCGTCAGTTCGACGTACTTGCCGATCCGCACGCCGTCCACGCCTTCGTAGCCCAGTTGGGTCAGCGCCGACTGCACGACTTTGCCCTGGGAATCGAGCAGGGCCGGCTTCAATGTCACCGTCACTTTTACCCGCGCCATTGGTCGCCTCCCGTGTTCTCCTGCGGAAGCAGGCCAAGTTTCTGGAACGTCTCGTCGACGTGCTTCAAGTGATATCGGATATCGAACGCCTTCGCCACTTCCTCGGGCGTCAGGTTCGCGGTGACCAGCGGGTCGGCGGCGACGGCGGTGGCGAAATCCTCGCCTTCCCAAGCCTTCGCGGCGTTGCGCTGCGCGACCTTGTAGGCGTCGTCGCGCGACAGGCCCTTTTCGATCAGCGCCAGCATGACCTGTTCGGATGCGACGAGTCCGCCCATCTTCTCCAGGTTCTTCTTCATGTTCTCTGGGTAGACGTTGAGCGTATCCAGAATGTTCGTAAATTTGCGCAGCATCCAGTCCATCAGTACGCAGGTGTCGGGCAGGATCACGCGCTCCACCGAGGAGTTCGCCAGATCGCGCTCATGCCACGTGGTCACGTTCTCCAGGGCTGGGACCACAAATCCGCGAATGACGCGCGCGAGGCCGCTGACGGTCTCGGAGTTCCACGGGTTGCGCTTGTGCGGCATCGCCGAGGAGCCGCGCTGTCCGACCGCGAAGAACTCCTGCACTTCCAGGATCTCGGTGCGCTGCAAGTTGCGAAGCTCGGTTGCGAACTTCTCCAGCGATCCGGCCAGGATCGCGATCGTCGTGACGACCTGCGCATGCCGGTCGCGCTGCAAGATCTGCGTGCTGACGTCCGCCGCCTTCAGGCCCAGGCTCTCGCAGACCCAGGTCTCGACTTCCGGGCTGATGTTCGCGTGCGTCCCGACCGCGCCGGAGATCTTGCCGTAAGCAATGTTCTCACGCGCCGCCTGTAAGCGAACGACGTTACGCTGCAATTCCGAGTACCAAACGGCCAGCTTATAGCCGAAGGTGATCGGCTCGGCGTGAATGCCGTGCGTGCGCCCGATCTGAAGCGTGTCCTTGTGCTCGACCGCGAGGCGTCCGACGACCTTCATCAGGCCATCAACGCCTTCCAAAATCAAGTCCAACGAATCGCGAAGCAGCAGCGACAGCGCCGTGTCCACGACATCATACGACGTAATGCCGAAGTGGACGAAGCGGCCCTCGTCGCCCAGATGCTCCTGCACGTTCTTGACAAACGCCATCACATCATGGCGCGTCTCCTTCTCCAGTTCGGCAATTCGGTCCAGCTCAAACTTGGAGTCGGCCTTAATCTTCTCCACATCCTCCTGCGGAATGTAGCCGAAGTGCGCCAGTCCTTCACAGACGGCGATCTCCACGTCGAGCCACCGCTGCGTCTTAGCCTGCGGCTCCCAAAGCCCGCGCATCTGCGGGTGTGAATAGCGTTCGATCAAAATCGGAATCCTTTAAAGACGGTTATCAGCCTTCATTATAGCCGAAAAGGGGGGAATGAGGCAAGAAGGGAATCTTGACGCGCGCGCGACGTATTGGGATACTCTCAATAAGAGAAGGTGGAGGCATGAAGGTGACGTCGAAAGGACGTGTGACCATCCCTAAAGGAGTGGCTGGATAATTGGGATACTCAATCTGGATCGAATTCGAACAATATAATCCTGCGGCGGAGACTGACGAGGATGGCTTCTGCAATATAGAAGTGACCTGGGATGATGGAAGACATAAAGGATATAATGTCTGGACAGCGGTATTTTTCCGAGACAATATTGAGACGCTCTTGGACGAGGTGCAAAAGGATGGTTTTGCAATCGGCCCAGACATTATCGTGAGCCGATTGACGCGCGAGCATATTACCGAAGTGTTAAAGAAAATGCTTTCGCAAGACGCTGCCGCATCGATTTAGAATTCACGGCCAGCATAGCAAAAGTTTACGCGCTTGCCTCTTCCAGCAAACTGCCGATGTAAACGATTTGCCCTTCGTGATACGAGGCGTTCCAATAGGCGCCGACGATTAGGCGCGCAAACGAAAACTCGCCGAACCGATTGTTTGTTGTTTGTTGCAGGTCTTCCGGAGAGAGCGTGCGCAGTTTGGCGGCGAGGGCGGATGCGTTGGCGCGGCATCCTTGAATTGCCGTCTCAAATGTGGCGTATTGAGTCAGTGCTTCCGGTGAGGGCGGCCCGCCGGCGGCTTCTCCGTTCAGTGTCCCCAATACTTGATGGGCGCGAACGGCGCATTCTTGAAGCTGGCTGAGAATCGTTCGACCCTTGCCGAGCGGTTTCCATTCTGCATGACCCACGCCGATCTTTTCTGCGGCGGAGATCATGTCCTCGTACTGACTTTCGATCAGCATCGCGAACGTTTCCGTGTCGATTATCATTTGGTTATTCATCGGTGATTTTCCCTTTGTTCGGTTGGCTTTGATATCGCTCTTGATATTTTTGAACCGATCGGTAAGATTATGCGAGAATAAGATATCTCTGTCAAGGGATATTGACGCGTACGTCAATCTGTGTAATACTCTTACTGGTAAGAATGGAGGTCGCTATGAAAGTCACGACTAAAGGGCAAGTTACGATCCCACAGGAAATACGAGAACAACTCGGCATTCATCCGGGTGCTGATGTCGAGTTCAAAATCGACGGAGACGCCGTCAAGATTATTCCGATTCGCAAAGGGGCTTCTGTTGGCAAGCGTCTGGTGGATCAGATGCGAGGCAAGGCAACTATCAAGATGAGTACGGATGAAATTCTTGCGTTGACGAGGGGAGACGCATGAACGGAACGTTGGTTGACAGTAACGTGCTGCTAGATGTACTCACCAGCGATTCGCAATGGTCGGTGTGGTCATCCAATATGTTGGACCAATGCTCAAATGGCGGACCGCTTTGCATCAATCCCATCATATTTGCAGAAGTTTCCGTTAGCTTCGGTACTATTGAAGATGTCGAAGCCGCAATACCAGAGGCTCTCCTTCGACGTCTCGATTTGCCATTAGAGGCTGCGTTTCTGGCGGGCAAGGCATTTCTGCGTTATCGCCAGCAGGGCGGAACTCGCACATCGACTATGCCTGATTTTTTCATCGGCGCCCATGCGGCTGTAACTGGCCTTCGATTATTGACTCGTGACGATAAGCGCTACCGCACTTACTTTCCAACGATTGATTTACTCTCGCCTTAAGCTGCTATTTAACCTTTCTTTCAGCGCCTCCCGAACCTGCGGCCATTCGTCGTCGATAATGCTGAACCGGACGGAGTTGCGTTTGCGGCCGTCGGGCATGATGCGTTCGTGGCGGACGACGCCTTCTTCTTTGGCTCCTAAGCGCAGAATTGCGCGGCGGGATTTTTCGTTGATCTCGTCCGTCGTAAATTGCACGCGTACGCAATGGAGTTTCTCGAAGGCGTAGCTCAGCATCAGGAATTTGGCTTCGGTGTTCACAAAGGTTCGCTGCCATGAGGCGGAAAGCCAGGTGTGGCCGATTTCCAGCTTTCGGTTTTGACGATCGATCTTCCAGAAACGCGTGGTGCCTAAAACCCGATGGGATTCGAGGGATTGGATGACGAAGGGCATGACCGTCCCCGCCGCCTGGCCTTCGAGCGCGATCTGGAGATAGCGCTCTACGGTTTCCGCAGACGGGACGACCGTAAATGGCAGATTCCAGAGTTCGCCGTCCGAGGCGGCTTCGACCAGCGCGGCTCCATCCGACGCCTGCAACGGCCGGAGCTGGATCCGTGGTCCGGTGAGTGTGTCCGATAGTAGTATGTCCATAGGCTAGAGCGTGGAGAGCGTGACGGATATGTCTGCGATCGGGTAGCTGATGGCGATGCGAAACTCTTCCTTCGCTTCGATCGCTTCTAAGAAATCATCGAGCGAAGCAAACTCATGCGACTCGGCGTCGCCGTAGAGCGGGGGCAGTCCTTCCGTGGCGGCGAACTGGACCGTCCCGTGAATTTCGCGCATCTGGCCGTCGGGAAATGGGAATTCGAAACTGCCGATTTGCCGGCAAAAATGCCAGAACTGCAGATCGTCCGCGTCGTGCTTGCCGCCTTCCCAGATCCAGTTCTCGGTCTCTGGAGCCCCTTGATCGTTTCGCGGGATATCTTCCAGGGGACTCCGCGCGAATTCTTTGAAAGTGGACCAGATCGCGGCGGCGTCGCCGGCCGTTTCGAGGCGGCTTCTGAGATCTTCGACTGCTTGGTCGGTTTTCATTTTGCGCGGGATTCCTGAGTGAAAATGGCGTCGATCTCGGCGTCTCCCAGCGCATAGGCAATGGCCTGCTCCCAGGTCAGGGCGCGGCCTTTGTCCCAGGCGGCGTCGAATGCGGTGTCGCCCAGCGCTTGACGGGACTGCTCGATCTGCCGGTCGCGTTCTTCTTGTTTGTCGGAAGGTAAGAGGGCGCCGATGCTGTCTCGCACTGACTGGGAAGCGCCCAATAAACGCACCGCTTTTGCGGCTTCGTTCTGCGCCAGCAAAGTCGTAGCAATCTCCTCCAGACTCTCTGCAGATGTTGCTTTATCTCCCCATTCCTGACACAGGATCAGGCTTTCCTCATAGCATGCTCGTGCTGACGCCCGATCGCCGCGATCACACATTAACCGCCCCAGATTGTTCAGCGGAAAGAGGATCCTTTGGTCGCCCATCATGCGAAATAGGTCGATGCTCTCCTCAAGCCGAGTGCGCGCGAGAGCGTGGTCGCCGAGTATCCAGGCCACGTTGCCCAGGTTGTTCAGTTCTATGGCGCAGCCTTCTCTATCGCCGAGTGTTCGATGCAAATCCAGAGATTGCTCTCCAAGCTCGCTTGCCGAAACATAGTCGCCTCGATTGAAAGCAAGAAGGCCCAGATGGCTAAGTCCCGCACAGTTTCGATCGTTGTTCTCTGCGTTCTGGAAATCGCCGACCGTTGACTGATAGAGCGTTTGGGCCTCTTCATAGAGTGCTCGGGCTGCGTCATGATCGCCCTGGCGATGGGTGACGTCGCCCAGGCTGCCCAGCGTGCTGGCGATCTGCATCGTGTCGCCTAATTCCCGAAAGATACTCAAGCTTTGTTCAAATTGCGATCGCGCCGCCGTATCGTCGCCCTGACGTTGCGCGAGGATGGCTTCTCCGAATAGAGCTCTGGCCCGCGCTGCTGTCGGGGCCTGTGCGTCCGGCTGGATTAGCGCCCTCTGGAGGAACATGCGCCCCTCGCGATATTCGTTCCAGGCGGACCAGGACGGGAATAGCGCGCCCGCCAATCTCAGGCCATCCTGTGCCCCCCGCTTGTCCTCTGCGCTCCAGTCCAGCGCTGCGCGCAGATTGTCGCGTTCGGCTTCCAGACGCCGTCGCCACTTTGCCTCATCGACGCGTCGCCACTGAGCGTAGGCTCCTTCCGCCAGTTCCAGGAAGTGATCCCGATGCCGGGATCGAACGGCATCTAACTCATCGTTCGCCGCCAGCCGCTCGCGGGCATATTGGCGAGTCATCTCCAGAAATCGATAGCGTCCTGGCGCCTCCTGCGCTTCCGCTTCATGAGACTTAAAAGTGACCAGGGACTTGTTCACCAGGGAATCCAGCAGATCCACGATCTGCGAGGGCGCGATGCTTGCTCCGGCGCATACGCGCTCGGCCGCTTCCAGACTCCAGCCGCCCGCGAAGACCGAGAGCCGCCTCAGAAGAACGCGCTCCGTATCGCTTAACAGATCGTAGGACCAGTCCAATGTCGCACGCAATGTTTGCTGCCGGGGCGGGGTCGGGCCGCCGTCGGTCAGCAGATTTAGGTGGTTGTCCAAGCGCGTAGCGATCTGGTCCACGGTCAGCGCGCGAACCCAGGCGGCGGCCAGTTCGATCGCCAGAGGCGATCCTTCCAGACGCGCGCAAATCTGAGCGACCGGTAATGCGTTGCCTTGGGTCAGTTGGAATCCCTTCTGGACTCCCTGCGCTCGCTCCACAAATAGCTGCACGCTCTCGTATCCCATCAGCATCCGCAGCAGCGTCGCCCGTCCGGGCGGCAGATGGCTCAGGCTTGGAGTCGTGAGGCTGGGGACAGTCCAGTCGGTCTCGCCGGTGATTCGCAGCGGCTCCCGGCTCGTGGTCAGAATGCGCAGATCCGCGCATTCTTGGAGCAGGCCCTCGGCGATCTGGGCGCAGCTCTCCAGGACATGCTCGCAGTTGTCCAGCACGAGGAGGAGACGCTGGGCGCGTAATCGTTCGGTCAAGCTCTGAAGCAGGGGGCGCTCCGGCTCCTCCTTCAGACCCAATACGCCCGCGATTTGCGCCGCGACCTGTGATCCATCGGAGAGAGCTTCCAGGGCCACCAGCCATACTCCGTCGGCGTACTCCCGTGCGGCCTCGTTCGCCACCGCCGCCGCCAAACGAGTCTTGCCGATACCCCCTGGCCCCGTCAGCGTTGTCAGCCGCGACTGTCGCAGCCGCATTGCGACTTCCATACGCTCGTCCTCGCGCCCAATCAGGTCGGTCAAGGCATGAGGCAGGCGCCCGTTGACAGCCGGCTCCCTCTCCGCGCCTGGCAGAGGCCGCACCGGCGCATGCGTTGTCTTATCGGCCTCTGCCCGCAGGCGTCGGTAGAGAGCGCTCGTTTGTTGATCCGGCGCGGCGCCGGGATCGTTTCGGAGCAGTTGGGTGAAATCCCGATAGACCTGAAGGGCGGCGTTCGTATCCCCGTTTTGCGTCAGCGCCTCCATCAATCCCCGCCGCGTCCCATCGCCCCATGGATCCAGTTCTACCGCATGCCGGTAATGGCGCGTCGCCGTGGCCGGATCTCCCGCCGCCAGCGCCGTTTCCGCCAGTGTCCGCAGCGCTTTCAGGCAATCCCTCTTTCGTGATTCGCGCTCCTGTCCGACCCATTCCTCGGCGCAGCTCTCCAGCAGCGGACCCTGATACAGTGCGACCGCCCGCGTCAGAGCCTCCGCGCCGCCGTCGGAAATCGCCGCGTCGAATGCGATCAGATCCACATCCACTCCCGACAGCTCGAAACAAAGAGTGTGCGGATTCGGCGATTGCAGCCGGCTTCGCTCGCTTCCGAGCGCCCGCCGCAGGCCGCTCAGAACGGGGCGCAGATTGGTCGCGGCCTGCGCGGCGTCGGCGTCCGGCCAGAGCATTTCCGCCAGCCAATCGCGCTCGACAGGGCGCCCGTGGCGCAGGAGCAGCAGCGCCAGCAGCCATAGTGACTTGCGGGAGTGCGGAGCGGGCGCAGGATGGCCCGCCATGCGGATCTGCATCGGGCCAAACAGTCTGAGGCTGAGCGCGGCGGAGGATGTTTCGAGAACAGTCATGGCGATCTCTCACGAGGGTGCAAGGGAATATTTTGGGGCGTTCCTCTTCAGCAAAGGACTTCCACCCACCGGAACGATTCTCCTCCTGATCGGACGCGTTCAGGGAATGAGGGACTGGGATAATACTTGTGGATCGAACGACAATCCAGTCCATTACAGAAAGGGTATTCCAATGAACATTATTCCCGGCGCCGTCGCTCTCGCGGCTGTTCTCGCCGCCAGCGCGCTCACTCCGTCCGACGCCGCGGCTCCCACGCCGTCCGCCAAGCCCACCATCGTGCTTGTCCACGGAGCCTTCGCCGACGCCAGCGGCTGGCGGCATGTCATCCCGATCCTGGAGAAGGACGGATATCGTGTCATCGCCGTACAGAACTCGCTTTTCTCTTTGACGGAAGACGTCACCACCACGAAGCGGGTGATCGACGCACAGACTGGTCCCGTTGTCGTCGTTGGACATTCCTACGGCGGCGCGGTCATCACGGGAGCGGCGGCAGGCGAATCCAATGTCAAGGCGCTGGTTTATCTGGCCGCCTTCGCTCCGGACGCCGACGAGCCCGTTGGGGCGCTCAATGATAAGTATCCCACCGATCTTACGGCGGCGCTTGCTCCCGACGCCGCCGGTTTTGGTTATATCGACGCCGCCAAATTCCACTCCATCTTCTGCGCGGATGTCGACGAGGAAGAGGCGCGCATTATGGCGGTCACGCAAAAGCCCGTCGCCATCGCGTCATTTGGCGCCACCGTCCCCGCCGCTGCATGGAAGACCATCCCGACATGGTATCTGGTGTCCCAGGAAGATCGTACGATCAATCCCGACCAGGAGCGGTTCTTCGCCAAGCGCATGGGCGCCCACACGAGTGAAATCAAGGCAAGCCATTGCGCCTTCATCTCGCATCCAAAGGAGATCGTCGCGTTTATCGAGCAGGCGGCGACAGCCGTCACAAAGTGAGACGAAATTAGGGGACAAAAGTCATTGTGACGCCCCGATTACCAACAATTGCCGCCATGGACGATTTCATCGAGAAGATGAAATCGTCCATGGCGTTCATCAAGGTTCGAATGTTCTCGAATTGATAGAGCAGAGTGACTTTTGCCGGAGCAGCCGTTTCGATGCTGGATTTTCGATAACTTCTCGCCGGGTCAGATTTCACGATGCGAGGGATTCTTGAGTGAAAACGGCGTCGATCTCGGCGTCTCCCAGCGCATAGGCGATAGCCTGTTCCGATGTCAGGTCGCGGCCTTTGTCCCAGGCGGCGTCGAACGCGGCGTCGCCCAGCGCTTGACGGGACTGCTCGATCTGTCGGTCGCGTTCTTTTTGTTCGTCGGGAGGGATGGGGACGCCGATGCTGTCTCGCAGTGACTGGGAAGCGCCCCATAGACGCACCGCTTTCGCGGCTTCGTCCTGCGCCAGAAGCACTGCGGCGATTCCTTCCAGGCCATTCGCGAATGTTGCTTTATCTCCCCATTCCTGACAGAGAATCATGATTTCCTCGTAGTATGCGCGCGCCGCTGCCAGATCGCCTTGGCTGCACATTGTTCGCGCCAGATTTTTCAGCGGGAGGAGCATTCTTTGATCATCCAACGCGCGAAATAGACGGAAACTCTCCTCGTAGCGAGCAAACGCCAAAGCTTGATCGCCAAGCTCTCGATCAAGATTTCCCAGATTGTTCAGCTCGGTGGCGCAGCCCAGTCGATCGTCCTGCGCGCGATGAAGATCCAGACATTGTTCTCCCCACCGACGCGCCGATGCGTAGTCGTGTTGATTATAAGCAAGAATGCCCAGATAGTTGAGGATGCTTGTCTTGGCGGTACGATCCTCTGCTCCTAAAATACGCAAATATTCCTCATAGAGTGTCTGCGCCTCCGTATAGAACGCGTGCGCTGGCGCATGATCGCCTTGATGACGGGCGACATCGCCGAGACTTCCGAGCGTGCCGGCGATCGGAAGCGTGTCGCCTAACTCCCGAAAGATGCTCAGACTTTGTTCAAACAGCGTTCGCGCCGCCTCATAGTCCCCTTGACATTGCGCGAGAAAGGCTTCCCCGAACAGCGCCTTGGCTCGGTGGGTTGTCAAGTGCTGGGCGTCTGCCCGAGACAGCGCCCGTCGGAGCAGCGCGCGTCCCTCGCGATATTCACTCCAACCAGATCTGGCTGGGAAGAGCGCGTTCGCCAATCTCACTCCAGCCTCTGCCCCTTGCGGGTCCTGGTCGCTCCAATCCAGAGCCGTGCGCAGATTGTCGCGTTCGGATTCCAGGCGCCGCCGCCACTTTCCCTCATCGACGCGCCACCATTGCGCGTAGGCGTCTTCCGCAAGCTCCAGGAAGAAATCCCGATGCCGGGTCCGAAGGTCCTCCTGCTCGCCGTTCGCCGCCAGCCGTTCGCGGGCGTACTGCCGAGTCATCTCCAGGAAGCGATAGCGTCCGGCGGCCTCCTGGTCCTCGTTGGCTCCTGGGCCAAATGCAATGAACGACTTGTCGAGCAGGGAGATCATCACATCCAGGACCTGGGCGGACGTGATGTCCGGCCCGGCGCACACGCGCTCGGCCGCTTCCAGACTCCAGCCGCCCGCGAAGACCGAGAGCCGCCTCAAAAGAACGCGCTCCGCATCGCTTAACAGATCGTAAGACCAGTCCAAAGTCGCCCGCAATGTTTGCTGCCGGGGCGGGGGCTGCCCCGCGCGTTCGACCTGTCCGTCGACATGATTCAGCAGCGCCAGTCGGTCATCCAGGCGAGCCGCGATCTGCTCCGTCGTCATCGCACGGACCCACGCCGCCGCCAGCTCGATCGCTAGGGGAAGCCCCTCCAGCCGCGCGCAGATCTGGACGATCGGCAAAGCATTGTCATCGGTCAGTTGGAATCCGTTCTGAACCTCCTGCGCGCGCTCCACGAAAAGCTGTACGCTCTCGTATCCCATCAGCGTCCGTAGCCGCGTCGCTCGCTCCATCGGCAGATGATCCGAATTCGGCGCGGTGAGGCTGGGGACGGTCCATTCGGTCTCGCCGGCGATCTTCAGCGCCTCGCGGCTGGTGATGAGGATGTGCAGGCCGGGACAGTCTCTGAGCAGCGGCCAGACGATCTGAGCGCAGCTCTCCAGGACATGCTCGCAGTTGTCCAGCACGAGGAGGAGACGCTGGGCGCGTAATCGTTCGGTCAAGCTCTGAAGCAGGGGGCGCTCCGGCTCCTCCTTCAGACCCAATACGCCCGCGATTTGCGCCGCGACCTGGCGTCCGTCGGAAAGCGCGTCGAGAGCCACGAGCCACGCTCCGTCGGCGTGCTCCGGCGCCGCTTCGCGCGCCACGGCCAGCGCCAGGCGGGTCTTGCCGATTCCGCCAGGTCCCACCAGTGTCACCAGGCGCGACCGCCTCAGACGCGCGGCGACTTCGCGGATCTCCTCCTCGCGCCCAATCAAATCCGTCGGGGCATGAGGGAGGTAGCCGCTGATTGACGGCTTCTGTTCCCAGGAAGCCGCCGGCGGATCCTGAGGGCGGGGCTGCTTGCGCGCGGAAGCGCGCAGACGCATGTAGAGCGCGGCCGACTTTTTATCCGGCGCGGCTCGCGGATCGTCGCGGAGCAGCTGGGTGAAGTTTCGGTAGACTTCCAGGGCGGCGTTGGTGTCCCCGCTCTGGGCCAGCGCCTCCATGAGCCCTCGCCGCGCTTCGTCCCGCCACGGCGCCAGATCCACGGCGCGGCGATAGTATCGCACCGCACTGTCAGTATCGCGCGCCGTCATCGCGGCCTCCGCCAGAGTGAGAAGCGCGCGCAGACAGTTCTGCTCACGCGTTTTGCGCTCCGCCTCGATCCATTCCTCGGAGCAGCCCTCCAGCAGCGGCCCGCCGTACAGCGCCGCCGCTTGGGCCAGAGACGCCGGCGCGCCGTCGGAAATCGCCGCGTCGAACGCGGCCACGTCCGCCTGCGCGCCCGTCAGATCCAGCACGAGTGTGTGCCGCTTGGGCGACTGGAGACGCGGCGCTTCGGAAGCGAGGGTGCGGCGCAGATCGCTCAGGACCGGGCGCAAGTTCGCCAGCGCCTGCCCCGGATCGGTATCGGGCCAGAGGGTTTCCGCCAGCCACGCGCGATCCACCGGCCGTCCATGGCGCAGGGTCAGCAGCGCGAGCAGCCACAGCGCTTTTCGAGAGCGCGGGCCGGCCGGCGCCTTCCCCTCCACGGCAATTCGCATCGGGCCAAAGAGAGTCAGGCGAAACGGCTGGGGAGTTGCTGCGGAAATGGTCATGGCGATCTCAAACCGATGGCGCGGGCGTTTTCTGGGAGAACCGGGCATAGGAGTTCCGGCGCGAGAAAGCACTTCCACCGTTCGGAACGTTTTTCCTCCCGATCGAAACCGTTCGGGGAGCGCGGGAGCGGCACAATGCTTCTGGATCGAACAAAAATCGAAACCAGAAAGCGAGAAAATCATGAACCTCATTCCCGCCGCGGTCGCTCTTGCGACTGTCATCGCCGCAAGCGTCGCCGCCCCTTCCGAGGCGGCTGCGCCCGCGCCGTCCGCTAAGCCGACGATCGTGCTTGTCCACGGAGCCTTCGCCGACGCCACCGGATGGCAGCATGTCATCCCGCTGCTGGAGGACGATGGTTACACCGTCATCGCTGTCCAGAACTCACTGTTCTCTCTGTCGGAGGATATCATTACCACGAAGCGTGTCCTTGAGGCGCAGACTGGCCCCGTCGTCGTCGTCGGACACTCCTACGGCGGCGCGGTCATCTCCGGCGCCGCGGGAGGGGAAGCAAACGTCAAGGCCCTGGTTTATATCGCCGCGTTCGCTCCTGACGCGAACGAGGCGGTCGGCGCCTTCTTTGAAAAGTATCCCACGGCGCTCGGCGCGTCAGTCCACACCGACACAGCCGGCTTCGGCTATATCGATCGAGCAAAGTACCACGCCATCTTCTGTGCGGATGTCTCGGATGTCGAAGCGCGCGTGATGGCCGCCGCTCAAAAGCCCATCTTGATGGCGTCCTTCGGCGCTTCCTCCCCCAGCGCGGCGTGGCGAACAATCCCGTCCTGGTACATGGTGGCCCAGGGAGACCTGTCGATCCACCCGGACCTGGAGCGCTTTTACGCCAAGCGCATGGGCGCGCATACGACGGAAATCAAGGCCAGCCACTGCGCCTTCATCTCCCATCCGAAAGAGATCGCGGCGTTTATCGAGCAGGCGGCGGCAGCCGTCACAAAATGAGTCTGGGGGCGGCTGGCGAGGGATTGGCGTTTACTGGGCTTCGTCCGCGAAGTAAAGCTCCCAGGCCTCAATCTCCAGCGTCAGCCGCTCCTGGATGATCTGCGGCGCGGACATGCCGCGTGTTCGAATCTGGTCATAAACGTCGCCGGCGGAGGGATCGGTTGTGTAGCCATGGCTGCGCATGGCCGTAAACAGACATTGCGCGTGGCGTACGCCTTCGCGGCCGCAGCCGGCGACGATGCCCATTTCAAAACCCGTGAGCAAAATGTCGAGACTGGTAATATCGTCGGGGCGCCGGAGGAACATGGCGGGACGGTTTTTGACTTTGGCGAGGACGTCAACGATCCTCTGTAAGCTGCTCACCCAAAGATCTCCGCAATTGAGATTTTGTCATGGAGACGCCTTCCTGCGTGTAATATCCGTTTGCTTAGCGGATACGAACGCAGACTGATAAACAAGGTCGTCATCTGGGAGTATTATACGGATATGGGTTCGTCGTTGTCAAATAACGCCACTATATTGAGGGGAGGCGGTGTAATGTCAAAGGCCAAACGACTGTTTTTGGGCGTCTGATCGCCGTACTGCCCGTCGTTTCCTACGTTGCGCTGCTGTTTTATTTCAGCGTGGTGAGTGACGCGGGAAGAGCCGTGACATCCTCCATAAAGCTTGGGGATTCGTACCAGCCCCCAAGGCCGGTGCTTTGTTTTCCCATATGCTGAACGAGACTGGGCGAAGTCGCGAATAGAGGCAGACCTTCTTGGGTGAGATAATAGCGCAGCAATATATCGTAGGGCGCATCATTTCGCGCCAAGCCATGCTTTCTCAAATAGGTTCTAAACCCATGCCGCATCTTGGCGGTGTAGTACATCGCCTGCGTGCCATAAAATTTGTCGTATGGATACGAAACGAACAGTTCGCCGTGCGCGCATCCCGCCAGCGCAAAACTCTGCGGACAGTATAAAGAAACGGCGAAGTTATCGCCGTAACGGTCTTCCAGCACGGAGAGAGTGTCCAGTAGCCGGGCTTGCCAGCCGTGAGCGAAACGGATATCGTCCTCCAGCAATAGTGTTCCTCGCTTGCCGCCGATCGGTTCGTTGAGGCAGCGATAGTAGTTCCACGTCGCCCGATGGCGCACCGCGTTGTTCTTGATCCATGACCAAACTGTAGGCCCCATCTCCACGACCGTGATCCCGGGCATTGGGCGAAGGTGGTCGAGGTGTAACGTGACCGGAGAGCCGACCACCAAAGATACTGAACGTTCACGGCTGATGGGGTACTCGCGCGAGAGGCTGCGCAAGGTCGCGTCCAGGTAATTTTCCTCGCGCCAGATGGTGGAAATCGCGAGATTGATCTTGTCGAATGTCATCGCTTTAATTACCGTCAGTAAGACTTATCGGGAATTACGTGCAAGGGCAGCATGAGCAGGGCGTCTTCTCGGAAGCAGACATTGCTTTCATGACCGTCTCGGATCTTCATGACCAGCGTCATGATCGGAACTTGTCGATCGGGGCGGAAGGCGGCGGGCATCTCGGACCATTCAAATGAGAGATGCGCCGCGCCGGTGTTTATGGCGGGATTCCCGAGGTCGTGCGCGCCAATCTCCGTCCATTTGACGTTGCTGTAAGGGATTTCGAAGCCGGCTGGACGCGATCCCTGGAACTTGTATGGATAGTAAAGCAGCACTTGATAGCGATAACCGGGCGGAAGCGCCCGGAGGATTTCGATCTCAAAGCGCAGAGCGTCGAGTTCCCAGAACGCGCGCAGCCGAGCGGGAATCTGATCTCGGGCAGGGCTCTGTACGAGGATCCGGGACAGCATTTGCGTTTCGCCGGATTCCTTTGGATGGCAGGACGCGGCGATATACCAGCTGCCGTCCGCCGCTACGCGATTCGGCTCCAAGCGATCGAAGACGTCTTTGGGATTGAGGCGCTGTAGCAGCTCGTCCGGCGTTCGCGGCGCCGTCCAGCCAGACCAGTTCGACAGCAGCATTGGAGCGCTTGTTGTTTCATGAGGCGACTCGTCAGAACTCAGCGCGCCTGCGGGATTCGGAGTTCTGAATGGGACGGCTCCCAAATATTGGCGTGCAAGGCTCTGGACAAAGTTAACCGCATCGTGGGCGGAGAAGCGGTTGACAAGCCTATGGAAACGCCTCTCATCGAACTGCGGATGGCGCGCGAGATCGTGGATATCGGCCAGTTCTCCGAGCCGGACGATTGGAGATTCCAGCGCTTGCCCTTCGACATAATGACGGAAGGCGTGGACGCACAGCAGCAAGGCCGACATCATCGGGTTTGGCGCGGTCAGATCCTGCGTCCCAGGAGCAACGCCAGGGCAGGACTCGTCTGCGATCTCCTGGTAGTGGATCGACGTCTCTCGAAGATCGGAAAACGGCTGTATCCAGAGGCCCGGATGAGCCTCGGGCCGCATATCGGCGCCGGCCAGCCCCGGCGGATAACTCCAGACCGGGAAGCTCCGATGGATCTCCACCTGCACATCCCCGCGATACATGACCGCGACATGGGAGCCCTTATCTCGCTTTTCTTCGGTCGCATATCCCAGCCTCGTCATCGCTTCCCAGAGGCTCTCCGGGTCTTTGGAAAAGAGATCAATATCGCCGCTCACCCGGATATTATCATCCCCTCCAGTGAGAGCGTAAATGGATAAGCCTTTGATAGGAATGACCGGTCCCGCGACTGCGGGGACAGATTTCACGATCTCTCCCAACGACGCGATCTGCTGCTGAATCCTGTGCCGGGCGAATCGATTCAGAGTAAAGGCCCGGATATTTAGCACGCGGGACGCCCACCGAGGCCGTTCCTTCTGGACTCGCCGGAAAAACCGGGAGTACAGGTTATGCGAGGCGATGAGAAGGAGCAGCGCATCCTCGTCCACGCTCCGCACAGCGTCAAAATCTCCGGGCGCGCCGGCGGCCCATTTGAGGATTTGCAGAATCGCGGCGTCGCTCGCGCTTTCTTCGTGAACCAATTTCCTAGATGGCGTTAGTTGCAATGACAGAAACCTTCATTCGTCGATTTCCAAACGGAGATATGGCCGATCGCGAAGCGCTGACTAATAAAGAAGACTCTGAATCGGCGGCGCTGGATATCCCAGATCCGTCAGCGCAGCTTGCGCGGCCAGTCGGGTGGTGTCTTCCGGCGCCTTGAGGAGAGGAACGAGAGAGGGAATCGCTCGCTGATAACCCATGGATCCCAGGACAGTGATGACAAGCGGCTTCAGGTCATTGCTGGGGTCGCCTGGATAGGATTTTGCGAGCATGGCGATACAAAGTTCGCTTGCCTGGCGCTTTTGTGTCAGGGTTAAGTTCTTCGCCGCGACCCATGCGCTCAATCCCGCCAGCGCATCGGACGCGGAAAAATGCTTTGTCTTCAGACCGTGATAGATACTCGCAAAATCCTGCGTGCTGAGCTTGTGGGAGCTGGAAACGCCGAGGGAGATCGCCTCCAAGGACTTTGTGACGCCGCGATCCGTCGATGTGGCGGCGCCAGCGCGCAAACCGCCGGCGAATATCAACCCGGCGCTCACTGATAATATTGCGAGAGAAAGCTGCTTATTCACGAGATCCCCTCCTATTAAGATGATTGTAATAGAGATGGGACCATTTGTCAAGTTGTTTGCAAATATTACGGATCCATAATTAAGGTGATCGTGTTCTGGTTAGGATTGCGATACCAAAACCTCTCTCAAGGTAGTCAGAAACGGTTGCGTTACTCTCGAAAGTGATATTACATATGCTTCACAAGAAAAGTAACTTTTTGATTCATCAAATGCTCTCCAAACTGGCTTGACAAATCGGGTTATGACTGTATATAATGGTCCCACATCCAAAACGGCGCCGTTGCTATAATGGCTCCATAATCTTAGCAGCGCGAATTCAGAGCCGTCATGGCGAATGCGACGCCGTGTCATGGCGTGACGTTTTGTTTGTGTTTCCCATATTTCGGAGTGATAGAAATATGCCGCTTTCCATAGGAACCCCACTTCCATCGCTTGCAGGCGCAACCGGTTGGTTAGGTGATTCTTTTGCAACAAATGCAATCCATGGAAGCCCGCTGCTCGTGCAGTTTTGGGCGATCTCCTGCCCTGTGTGCAGGATGAACGCGCCCCATCTCTTGGGGCTGATCGAAACCTATCGCGACCAGGGGTTGCAGCTGCTTTCCGTGCACATGCCGCGCATGGAGAGCGATATGGATGTGGCGGATGTCCGCGTGGAGGCGGAATCGCTGGGTTTAACCGGCCCATGCGCCGTGGACAACGAGCACACGATCGGCGATCTTTTTCAGACCGGAGGGGTCTGGCCGTGCTACTTCCTGTTTGACGCTCAAGGCAAGCTGCGCAGCCGCGCCGCCGGCCAGCTTGGCCTGAAGATGGCGGAGAATTCGCTGAAGCGGATGCTGGCCCTAGAGCCGGCGCTTTAGCTGTCCTGTACGTTCGGTAGAAAAGGAGGATGGTGGAACAGCAAATATGCTTATTGATGATCGTGAAGAGTACATTGACCTGGTCGCGCAGGCGGTGATTGATCGGATTGAGGAACGCGACCGCCTCGCCGGGCTGGTGGATCTGGTAGTCCGCCGCGTTTTGGAACTACAGCATCAACAAGCAGAAGTGCAGAATAACGGTCAACAACCGCAATTGGACAACCAAAAGGAGATCGAGGATGCAGGACAAGCAATCGGAATCGTTGGAACAGCAGGCGGCTCCCTCTGTCGCTGAAACCGCGGAAATGAAGTTCGAACGAGAGCGGCTGGCGCGTCGTAATGCACTGAAGCGCTTCGGAATGACGTCAGCGATGGCGACATTGGCGTTATTTAGCGTCGACGACCTTGCCCGGATGGTGGGGAAAGCGCTGCAACAGCGCGCCGGCGATAACCAGATCGCCGGTCGCCTCGCCACCGAATTCCAAAGCATGGGCGCCGCCTTCGCCACGGGGATGCCAACTCCCAGCGCTTGCTCCACGCCCAATGCGTGTCAGGGACTTAGCACTTGCCAGTGTTGCGTTCAATCGAAAATCTGCGATCAGCTGAAATGTCAGGGCGCGCATACGATTAACTTACGCAACGGCATGGATCCCACGCAAGCCCAGTCCATCTTGGATGCGTGTAATTCCGCAGCCACTGCGAAGGCGTCCACATGCTGCACCACGAATCACTGTAACTGCTAATAGGCGGGTTAGTCTCGATCCTATAAGAGCGATCCCGCAAGACCTCTCTGAGCCTTGTGGGATCGCCGCGCCAAGGAATACTCCGAGAATGCAGAAGCCTAAGATCCAAATCATTTTCTCGCTCATCGTTTTGTCTATCGCCGGAATGTTGCTTTGGGGGCAGCTAAAGCCCGTCCCGCGACCTGCCAAGACGCCTTTTCAGATCGAGCAAGAACAGTTTGTCAAGAAGATGAACAGCGATAACGACTGGTTTAAACAAGCCTACGCGCATGGAGTGTCCCCCAAGGTGCTCGGGGAGAAAGAGGTCGCAGCGACCAATGCGACCATTCGAGAAATTCATCTTGTCGGTAAACGACCGGATTGGGGATCTCTTAGTGTCGAAGAGAGAACGCGCATCACGGACGAAGTCAATCGAAAGAGCGATGCGGCGAGGCAGGTGATGCGAGACTCGTACTACACAAAGCCGTTCAAACCGGATTGGTAAACACGCCGTTTGCTTGCATGATTAGCATGGCGTAGCGTCGTCGTGGAAATGAAAGGAGCGAGGAAGTATGAGCGGAGAGAAAACAAATCGCGGCGTGGCGGCCGGGTTTACGCTGATCGAGCTTCTCGTCGTCATCAGCATCATTGCGTTGCTGGTCGCCATTCTGCTGCCGGTTTTCACCTCGGCTCGGCGCAGGGCTCAGCAGGTGACTTGCCTTTCCAATCTGCGCCAGCTCGGAATCGCGACCTTTCAATACGCGCAGGATTACGACGATCGTTACCCCTATGGCGGTGATCCGGTCGATTTGGATACGGACGAATTCGTCGATACGTGGCAGACCTGGCAGGGAGGACGATATGGGCAGGCGATTCAGCAGATGAGGGCAAATAAGCAGTTGCTTCCGAACGTGATGTTCGCTTATGTGAAAAATCGCGAACTCTGGCATTGCCCTTCCGACAATGGATTTACCCTCGCCGGCACTTTTGAGGGGACGCCTCTGGATGCTGGTTCGTCTTGTTTTGATTCCTTTGGCATGAGCTACGGGTATACGACTCTGTTGGCGCTGGACGGGCAAACGATCAGCGGGGTTCGGGCGTGGAGCCGCAAGGCGCCCTACAGCGATCACGATCCGGTGGATGTCCCACTGTTCGCCGATCAGGTCGGACTCTGGCACGGAGGCATGGAGCGGAAGGAGGAGCGACTGAATATGGTGATGCTGGATGGTCACGCGATCAGCGTGACGCGCGATCGCGCGGACGCGCTGAACAATATTCTGTTTACCGTTCCCTTGCCCGATTAGCTGGAGCGGCGATTGCAGGAATTTCTTCCGGGTTCCCTTCGATGTGGAGGCAGGAGATGGCTCAAGCGTGATTTATCACATCAACGAATTTTCCGTCGACAGCGAATTTGATTTGCCGTGCGAGATGGCTGGCGCTTCCTCTCGCCTGAACGCCAAGTCCGATATGATCGCGCTGCGGCGGGCGTCTCTCGCGCATATCTCCTGCACGATGAGAAAGATTCGCCCCCAGCTTATCTATGATGTGGGCGATGGCTTACTATTAGAACCCAATACGACCCGTGGAATGCTGGCTCTTCATATCGACTTCAAAGGGCGAGCGATGACAGTAGATTGCGCCGACGATTTGTTGGAAATTGCTTCGGCCTGGGCCATTCATGCGGGGCTGGGCGTGGCGACGCTGACGCACGGCGGGATTCCGCTGCATGGGGCGGGCATCCAAATGGTTGGTCGCTCTATCGCTTTGATGGCCGATTCCGGAGCGGGGAAATCAACCCTTTCCTGGTTTTTATTACGGCATGGAGCGCGCTTTGCGAACGACGATCTGATTCCCGTGCGAATGATGGGGGAGGAGGCTATCGCTTTTCCTTCCGTTTCCCTGTATCCCAAACTGTCTCGGGAAGCGGTGGATCTGCACGGAATGGAGATTGAAAATCTTATTCCCGCCGATTATGGCGTGGGAGAGGAAGAGTATTACGTTCCTTTGCCCAGCGCACAACGCGTTGCGGAGCCATCCCCGCTTGCCGCCATCTTTTTGATCCGGCCTCAGCCTCTCCCGAAAGAGAGTTTGCTGAAACCGAAGCATATGCGGACTCTGGTGACTTCGCGCCGGCTTTCCGACGAGGAAGCAACGAGGACGCTGAGGCGTAATCTGCACGCCGCCTGGCTCATGGAGAGATGGATGGATGGCGGAAAATTGAATGGACTGTGCCATGATCTTGCCGCGCGAGTTCCAATTTACGAACTCAGCTATCCGCGATTTTTCGCCATTTTGCCCACTCTCGCGCAGTGCGTCGCTCAACTCATCGAGAGTTGAGCGACGCCGCCGCTTCACTCGGCGGCTCGCACATGGCGCAGGATCTCTTCGCGCAGGGCGATGAACTCCGCCGAGGCGCGGTCGCGCGGGCGGGGGAGTTGGACGGGGATGTCGACGGAGATGACGCCGTTCTGAATCTGGACGACGCGGTCGGCGAGGGCGACGGCTTCTTCGGCGTCGTGCGTGATGAGCAGGGTGGTGAAGCCGCGCTGCCGCCAGAGGTCTTCGATCAGGCGCTGCATGTCCGGGCGAGTCAGGGCGTCGAGCGCGCCGAGCGGTTCGTCGAGCAGCAGGAAACGAGGATGACTGGCGAGGGCGCGCGCGAGGGCGACGCGCTGGCGCTGGCCGCCGCTGAGGATCGACGGCCAATCCTTGCCCCGGTCTCCCAGACCCACATCATCCAGCGCCGCCTGCGCCTTCGGCTTCCAGTCGCCGGTGAGTCCAAGCCCTGTGTTTTCCAGCACGTGCATCCACGGCATCAAACGCGCGTCCTGGAACATCACACGGACATCCGGATGCAGCGTGCGGAGCGGCTGATCGTCGATCGCGACCAGCCCCCGGGTCGCCGGCTCCAGTCCCGCCAGCAGACGCAGCAGCGTGCTCTTGCCGCACCCGCTGCGCCCAACCACCGCCACGAACTCGCCCGGCGCGATATCTAAGTCCAAATCGACCAGAACTTTGTTCTCGCCAAAGTATTTATGCGCCCCGCGTACGGTGACGCGCGCGCCCTGGGAATCGCCTTTTAAGCCTTCAAATTGTGGTTTTTGTAGAATTGTCGCCACGATGGAGATCCTTGCTTGGTTCTAAAAATCGTCTGCAAGGATGCCCCCGGCCCCATGGGAGCTTATAAGACTAGGTTTTTTCGACCACGTTGCACCCGAGTATAAAACTCGGGCCTTGGGAGTCGCTTCGCGACTAAGCGTCCGTGCCGGACGCAAATGCCGGCAATCGATCGCAGTTTCCTCCGTCCGGAACGGACGGTTAGCCGAAGGCTCCCAAGACCCGGCTTTTATAGCCGGGGATCGCATACGCTGACGCCTACGAAAACCTCTCCTTATGAACCCAGTGGGGGCCGGGGGGCATCCTCCTCTCTACTTCGCCGCCCCTCCATACCCCGTGTGCCAGGGTAGGAAGACGCGCTCCAGCAGCCGCGCCGCCAGGTCCGCGCCCTTGCCGAGCAGGGCGTAGAGCAGGATGCCGAAGACGACGACGTCGGTTTGCATGTATTCGCGGGCGTTGGTGGTCATGTAGCCGATGCCGGAGTCGGCGGCGACGGTTTCGGCGACAATTAGGGTCAGCCACATTGCGCCTAGCGCGAACCGGAGGCCGATCAGGATCGAGGGCAGTGCGGCGGGAAGGATGACTTGCCGAAACAGACGGAAGCCTTTGATCCCGTAGACGCGGCCGGCTTCCACGAGGGAAGGATCAACGGCGCGCATGCCGTGGAAGGTGTTCAGGTAAATCGGGAAGAAGACGCCGAGCGCAACCAGGACGATCTTGGTTTCTTCGCCAATGCCGAACCACAGGATCAGCAGCGGGATCAGGGCGAGGTGCGGGATCGTGCGCGCCATCTGGATGGTGCTGTCCAGCGTTTGCTCGCTGCGTCGAACCAGGCCGTTGATCATGCCGAAGAGGAAGCCCAGGGAGCCGCCGATCGCGAAGCCGGTGAAGGCGCGCTTGGCGCTGATGGCGATGTCCGCCGCCAGTTCGGTGTGCGCCAGGACGACGCCGGCTTTGACAACTCCCACCGGAGAGGGCAGCACCTGCGGCGCGATCGTCCCGCGCTGGGCCAGCCATTGCCAGACGGCGAGGATGACCAGCGGGACGGCCCAGGGCAGCACGCGGCCCCAGAGATCGCCGCCGGAGCGGACGGCGGATTTGGGCGCCGCCATGCGGGATTCTGCTGGCGCGACGGACCCGCGCCAGATCCGTCGGGACGCGATGGGAGTGCTCATCTTGTGTTCTCCTATTTCGGCAGCGCCGCCGATTGCGTGGCGCCTGCAGGGGAAACAGTCCAGGTCTTCAAGTCAAAGTCCGATTTGGCGAGATGCTGCTGCACGAGGAACGCCTTGGTGCCGCTGAGCAGCGCCAGACCTTTGGGCGTGAACGGCTCTTTGGAATAGAGCGCGATCGGATAGGACGCCTTGACGATTGGCTCGGGCAGCTTGCTCAGAGCCGTCTGAAATTGGTAGTAATCTTCCGGGTGCGCCTGCGCGTTGTCGATCGCGTTAGCGCGCGCCTTGTTCCAGATCGCCGGGAACTGCGGATGGGCGGCAAGATAGGTTTCGGAAACGACCGTGACGCCGCTGCCGCTGAGGCCTGGGTGCTGGTTCGCCTGATCGATCGCCTTGTAGCCGTGCTGGATCAGCAAAGGACCGGTCCCGCCTGGGGCCGCATAGGCGGCGATGTCGCCATGCTGGAGCGCGGATTCGGCGGCGTTGGGAAGCAGATGGACGAACTTCACATCCTTGGTCAGATTCTTCTCCGCGAGCAATCCCAGCAGGTAGCGCGCCATATAGGAGCCTTTGGAGGTGGCGACGGTCTTGCCGCGCAGATCATCCACCGTCTTTGGCCCGTCGGCGCGGACGATCAGCCAGGCGTTCGTCCCCACGGTGTTCTGATTGATGGCGCGGGTAGGGAGGCCCGCCGATCGTCCGACCAGGGCCGGAGTATCGCCGTATTCGCCGACATCCAGGCCGCCCGCCGCCATCGCTTCATTCAGGTCTGGTCCATTCGCGAACGGCGTGAACTCGATCTGAGTGATCCCCGCGCTCGCGAGGTCCTTGATCAGCGTCCCTTGCTTGTAGGCGAGACCTTCGGGACCCGACGGCTGCTTGCCGGTCGTGCTGATGATGCCGACGCGCAGAACTCCCGTTTGGCTGCTCTCATATCCGCCCGGGGAGTGCGCGCCCTTGGGGCCACAGCCCACAAATAGCAGCGGCAAGGCCAGCGCGCCGGCGGCGATCCATCGGCGTTCGATTCGTTTTCCAGCAACTCTCGTACTCAACACAAATTCCTTCCAACTCTCACGACGCAGACTCGATCCTTCCGATTCTGCGCTAATGCAGAACTTTGCGGATCTTCTCCTGCATATAATCCGTCGCATCGACCTTCGCCGCTCCGGGAGTGCGGCCCGGACCCCAGCCGACCGCCTCGCGGTAGCTGCCGAGCAGTCCCAGGTCGATCAACCGGTCTTCGTCCACCGCCACCGACGCCTCCGCTTCGGGGGCGACATACAGCGCATCCGCCGGGCAATAAACTTCGCACATGAAACAGGTCTGGCATGCCGACTGCCGGGCGATGACCGGCGCGCCGCCGTCGACCTCGTCGAAGACGTTCGTCGGGCAGACCTTCACGCAAAGGTTGCATTCGATGCAGCGGGATTGGCTGACAAGTTCGATCATCGGGACACCGTTTCTTTCGGGGCGGGGGCGGCGACGCTGGTCGGGTCGGGTTTGACCCAGACCGTATCCAGCCCGCCGCTCAGGAGTCGATACTGCTGCTCCGGCGACTGCGCGGGGTGGTCCACCCGCTTGTGCATGCCGCGCGTCTCGGTGCGGACATGGGCGCTGGCGTACATCCAGCGCGCGGTCGCCACCATCGCCGCCGCCTGCCGCGCCTGGATCACGCCCTCGGTCGTGGAAGCGGATTCCGGACGGCCCTGCACGGCGCGCCAGAGTCCATTGAGCTCCACCAGCGAACTGCGCAGGCCGGCTTCGGTGCGGAACAGATTCTTGTCGTAGGGCGTGACTTCCGACTGCACGCCGCGAACGATCTCGGCGGTGTCGAAGCCCGCTCCGGCGGGACGCAGCGCGGCGCGGCCCGCGCCGCGCAGACGCCGGTTGTGCGCCTTTTCGCCCAGCGACAGGGCATACGCCGCCGCGCCGCCACCGGCCCAGTAGCCCGAAGAGATCGCCCAGGCGGCGTTGTGGCTGCCGCCGCCGGTAAAGCCGCCGCAGATCAGCTCGCGCGTCGCGGCGTCGCCCGCCGCGTACAGGCCCGGCGCCGTGGTGGCGCAGGTCGTGTCGGCGATCCGAATGCCGCCGGTGCCGCGCACGGTGCCTTCCAGGCGCATCGTCACCGGGAACCGGTCCGTGAACGGGTTGATCCCGGCGCGATCGAACGGCAGGAAGAAATTGGGCTGGCCCTTGCGCATCCAGACCTGCGTTTCGTCATCGGCTTTGTCGAGCTGGCAGAAGACCGGCTGCGTGAGCAGTGTTTTGGCGATGATCGAGCGCCCGCGCTGCGATCCCGCGCCTTCGATCACGCGGCCGTCTTCGTAGGTGAAGGACGCCCAGCTATAGTAGGCGCTCTTGGTGACGGACGAGAACGCCGGCGCCAGCGAATACGCGTTGGAAAACTCCATGCCGCTCATCTCGCCGCCGGCCTCGGCGGCCATCAGGCCGCCGTCGCCCGTCAAAACGTTCGTTCCCAGCGCCTTGCTCAAAAACGCGCAGCCGCCGGTGGCGATCACCACGGCGCCGGCCTTCACCGACCAGGGCCGATTTTCCTGACGCTGCACGCCCGCCGCGCCGGCCACAACGCCGTCGAAATCCAGCAGCAGCTCCAGCGCCGGGCTATGATCCAGAATCTTCACACCCGCCTGTTTCACGACTTTGCGCATGATCTTCATGTATTCCGGACCCTGCATACCGCGCCGTACCTGCTCGCCGCGCTCGTTGGTCGGGAACGGATACCCCCACTGCGCGAGATGCGCGACATTCTCATAGGTCTGATCCAGCACGCGGTCCATCCAGCTATGATCGGCCAAAAATCCGCCGAGCGCTTCCCGGCTCGCCTTCGCCTTCGCGCGCTCTTCCGGATCGGGCTGTACATACCAGACACCCACGCCCGACGGCGCCGTCGCGCCGCTGGCGCCGCAGTACCCCTTGTCCGCCAGCACCACGCGCGCGCCCTTCGATGCGGCGCTCCACGCTGCCCACGTCCCGGCGGGACCGCCGCCGATGACCAGGACATCCGCCGTCAATTCGAGCGGTTCGTTCTGCTGGGTCGAGATCGAAAAAGCGTCACTCATTGGGTTTGTATCCTTTACAGGTCGTTCAAAGATCGCGGAAAAGTATGGCAATCCAAATGCAAAAAGAGGCCCAAGCACAGTTGCTTGGGCCTCCAGGTGTCTAGTCGGCGATGAAATCACTATTTAGTTACTAGTAAAACTAGCGATATTTCAAATTATACCGAGGGCGCTGTGGAATGTCAATAGGCGCGGGAAGAAAATTACAGCGTCACAAACGGCGCGATCTTGGCCAGCTTTTTTTCGCCGATGCCTTTGACGTCCATCAAATCTTCGATCTTATGGAAGCCGCCGTTCTGCGTGCGATAGTCGATGATATGCGCGGCGGTGGCGGGGCCGACGCCTGGCAGGCGCTCCAAATCCGTCGCCGAAGCGGTGTTGATGTTGATGCGCTCGCCGGACGCGGCGGTAATTTTGTCGGGATGGGAGGCGTGCGCGTGGGTCGGAGCGCCTTCTTCCGATGATGCGGCAGGCTCCGAGCCGGCGGCTTGGTCGCCTGCGGAGGCAGAAGGACTGGGGGCGACGGCGCTGGCGTCAATCGGCAGCGGGACGGCTTTTCCGAAGGCGGGCAGCGGGGAGGCGGCCGGCAAGCGCGGAGCGCGCGCAACGTGGATCGTCGTGTGGCCGATGCTGTTGCCGGGCGTATAATGCTGGATCCTGGCGGGATCTTCGTGGCGTTCGGGGACGTAAATCTTTTCACCGTCCGCGATCGGCTCCGCGAGGTTCAAGGCGTCGAGATCGGCTTTGGAAGTCCCGCCACCCGCCGCATGGATGGCGTTGGCGACACGGTTGGGGAGGGGAAGATGATAGAGGCCCGGATTTCGGACCGCTCCGGCGACGTGCACGTAGCAAATCAAATCGGAGGGCAGAATAGAGGTGGTCGATCCAACCGCCGTCAGGGTTTTCGTGGGCGCCGCGCTCAGAACATCCGGCGCGCCGCCCGGCGCGGCGCTGGGAGCATCGGTAATTGTGATCGGCGCTGGGGGCGTGTGACGCTTTGCGTAAAGGTTCGCGCCTCCGGCGCACGCGATCACGCCAATGACGGCGACGAGCGCCCAGCGAATCCGAGGGTCCTGCATTTGATCCTCACGAGAGAAAGATGAGCCCTCACCCTCGGTCCCTCTCCCGGAGGAGAGGGACCGAGGGTGAACCGAACGTAGCTTCGCGCCTAAGGCTTGAAATACTATTTTTAGTCCAAGAATTCGTGAACCTTGTTTTGGCTCCGACCTTTGGACACCCCTCTCCCGCGCTTTAGCGCTCTATCGGGAGAGGGGAAGGGGGTGAGGGCTCTGCTACCCCACCACAATATTCACCAGTTTCCCCGGCACCACGATCACGTTGCGGATCGTCTTGCCGTGGGTGTGCTCCTGAACGCGCTCGCTTTCCAGCGCGATGGCTTTGAGCGATTCGTTGTCCAGGCCGGCGGGCGCGGTGATCTTGTCGCGGACCTTTCCGTTGACCTGGACGACGAGGGTGATCTCGTCGGCTTTGGCGACTTCAGGATCGGATTCGGGCCAGGCGTGCTTGTACAGGAAGCCCGATTGTCCAAGGCCGACCTGCCAGAGCTCGTCGGCCAGATGCGGGGCGAAGGGCGCGAGGATCAGGATCAGGTTTTCGATGGCTTCGTCAAGAGCCGCCGAGCGCTCGCCGGCGGGCAGGGCGTTGACGACTTCGTACATCGCGTTCACCCACTCCATCAGGCCCGCGACGGAGGTGTTGAACCGGAAGTTCTCCAGGTCGTCGGCGATCTTGACGATCGTCTGGTGCGTCTTGCGGCGCAGGGCCTTTTCCTTGGCGTCCGTGAGGTCGCCGACGCGCGCGCGCCAATCGGGCGTCCAGCCTTCGGACTGCTGGGCGACCAATCGGTAGACACGCGCCAGGAACTTGAACGATCCCCGGATGCCGTCCTCGCTCCACTGCACCGTTTCTTCAAACGGAGCGATGAACATCTCGTAGACACGCGTGGAGTCCGCGCCGTACTTGGCGGCGGTCTCATCGGGCGTCACGACATTGCCGGCGCTCTTGGACATCTTCGCCCAGCGATAGACGATCTCTTCGGGTTTGTACTTAGGCAGATCTTCGGGCTTGATCGCGACCCAGTCTTCGATCGGTTCGTCGGAGCTATCTTCCGACGTTCGCTCATCCAGCTCCGGCTTGCGGCCGGGCGTGTAGGCGAGCATCATGCCTTGATTGCGCAGGCGCGTGAACGGCTCGTCGAACTCCAGCTTGCCGGCGTCGTATAACACCTTCGTCCAGAACCGGGCATAGAGCAGGTGCATGACGGCGTGCTCGGCGCCGCCGACATAGGTGTCCACGGGCAGCCAGTACTTCGCGGCCTCGGACGAGAACGGCGCGGAGCCGTTGTGCGGGTCGGCGAACCTCAGGAAGTACCAGGACGAGCAGGCGAAGCCGGCCATCGTGTCCGTTTCGCGCCGCGCCGCGCCGCCGCAGATCGGGCAGACGGTGTTGACGAACTCGGGGATCGTCGCCAGCGGCGACTCGCCCGTGCCCGACGGCTGGTAATTCTCGACCGGAGGCAGCAAAACGGGCAATTGATCCTCAGGGACCGGGACCGCGCCGTGCTCCGGGCAATGGATGATCGGGATCGGAACGCCCCAGTACCGCTGGCGGGAGAGCAGCCAGTCTCGGAACCGGTAGTTGACGACCGGCTTGCCCTTGCCCTGCTGCTCCAGCCACGCCGAAACTTGCCGCACGGTGGCCTTGCTATACGCCAGGCCGTTGAACGCGCCTGAATTGGTCAGGACACCCTGATCTGTCGTCGCCTGCGTCATGGATTCGCCGGTGATCGCCTCGCCGGGCTGCTGATAGACCGGAATGATCGGCAGATCGAACTTGCGGGCGAAGTCAAAGTCGCGCTGGTCGTGCGCGGGCACGGCCATGATCGCGCCGGTTCCGTAGCCCGTCAGGACATAGTCGGCGATCCAGATCGGGACCTGCTCGCCGTTTACGGGGTTGGACGCATAAGAGCCGGTGAAGACGCCGGTTTTCTCGCGGCCTTCGGCCTGGCGGTCGATATCGGCCAGTCGTCCGGCGCGGGCGACATACGCCGCGATATCGTCCGTGTGCTCCGGCGTCGTCAATGTCTCGACGAGCGGATGCTCGGGCGCCAGGACCATAAAGGTCGCGCCCCAGAGCGTGTCCGGACGGGTCGTGAAGACGGTGATCGTGTGCTCGCCCGCCTGGAAATCCACCTCAGCGCCTTCGCTGCGGCCGATCCAGTTGCGCTGCTGCATCTTGATGCCTTCGGGCCAGTCCACGGTATCCAGACCGGAGAGCAGCCGCTCGGCGTACTCGGTGATCTTCAGATACCACTGCGGCATCGCCTTTTTCTCAACCGGGGTTCCGCAGCGCTGACAGCGGCCGTTGACGACTTCTTCGTTCGCCAGGGCCGTTTTGTCGAATGGGCACCAGTTGATATTGGCGTTCTTGCGTTCGGCCAAACCGCGCTGGTTCAGCATCAGGAAGATCCACTGCGTCCAATGATAGTAGGCGGGATCGCTGGAGTTGATCTCCCGGTCCCAGTCGTAACCCATGCCGATCAGGTTTAACTGGCGCTTGTAGTTCGCCGCGTACTCTCTGACCATCGTGCTCGGCTGCCGTTTTTTGTTGATCGCTTCATTTTCGGCGGGCATTCCGAAGGCGTCCCAGCCCATCGGATGCAGCACATTGAAACCGCGCATCGACTTGTAGCGCAAAAACGCGTCATTGGGAGCATAGTTCTTGAAGTGTCCGACGCTCAGACCCGCGCCGGAGGGGTAGGGAAAGAATTCCAGCCCGTAATATTTCGGCTTACTGGGGTCGATCTCCACATGATAGAGGTTCGCTTCCGCCCAGCGATCCTGCCACTTCTTCTCAATCTCGTTAAAGTTGTAACGTTCGTCCAACGCCATTGTCTTTCTCGCCTCATCCCTCTCGATGTCGTCATTATACCTGCTGGGCTGGGATTCGGCGAATAGAGGGACTGATGGGCTCAATGGCGAACATCTGTATGACGGAATTTTGTTGGATGGAGCGGTGAGATGACGCAAGAATCGAAGCGGCGGGTGCTGGTGACGGGGGCGGCGGGATATATTGGATCCTACTTTGCGGAGCATTCGTCCGAGAAGTACGATTTGCGTCTGATGGTGCGCGAGCAAGATTGGGCGATCGACCGGATCCGCCCCTTCGGCGAAGTCGTGTACGCCGATCTGAGCAGCATCGAACGCCTCCAGGAGCTGTTCGAGGGCGTGGACGCCATCGTCCACCTGGCCGCGAACCCGCGCCCCGACGCGCTTTGGAACGATTTGCTCGAACCCAATATCATCGGAACCTACAACGTCTTCACGGCGGCCGTCGCCGCCAAAGTCCGGCGCGTCATCTACGCCTCCTCGGTGCACGCCGTCGCGGGATATCCGGACGACGTTCAGGTTAAGACCGGCGATCCGGTCAATCCTCCCGATTTGTACGGCGTGGCGAAGTGCTTTGGCGAGGCGCTGGCCCGGTACATGTCGTCGCAGCAGGGCCTCAGCGCCATCGTCGTGCGGATCGGCGCCTACAAAACCGTGGAGCGTGGCCGCATGGATAAAGGCCCGCATCTGCGAAACTCATTCGTCTCCAAGCGCGATCTGAATCAGCTGCTCCACCGGTGCATCGACGTCGAGGATTTGCCCTTCGCAATTCTTCACGGCGTCAGCGACAACCAATTCAAGCGTCTTGATATCTCCACCACGCGCGATCTGGTCGGTTACGATCCACAGGACGACGTACTGCGCGACGAGCCTCTTCCCTAGCCGTCTGTTTGCTCACCGCGCGGCGCGGGTAAGAACCAATCAAAGCATGATGGAGGATGAGCAGTGGCATTCCAAAACGATACCGGCGTCGCCGACGCACACCGGACAGACGATCAGCAGAAATTTGGCGACGGCAGCAGCACCGCCCCGGGCGGCGCGGACGCGCCCACGCAGAACCAGAACGAGATGACTCAGGGACAAGACGCTTACCCCGGCGGCCGCACCGGCGGCGAAACCGATAAGGGCCAGGACGCCACCCAGGCCGGCGACGAAACCGGCCTCAACGCCGACACCCCCGCCGCCGGCGACGTGGACCCCAGCAGCACCCAGTCCTCCGAGGAAACCGGACAAGACGGCGACCCCAAGTCGCCCGGCAAAAATACCGGCAACCCCTGGAACGGATAAAAGAACCTCGCGAATCAGAGAAACGATGAAGGCCGGGGCGCGATTGCGCCCCGGCCCATTGTTATTGGTTAACTCCAGCGACAATATCGCCGAGGGAGGCGCGGGACACTCGATTCCGCATGCTCGCTCGCCACGCATTTGGGGCGGAGATTGCTTTGCCTCCATCGTCGCGCCCATCCGGCCCGACACTATAAAGGAGATATCGAGCGCCCATTTGACGATATTTGAATGGTGCGTCGCTGAAAGGATCGTCGGGTGCGGCCGTCAAAATCGCGGGCGTGAGCTGCGTGAGATCGTTTGGGTAGATGTGACGCTGTGCATGATAAGTCTGCAAAGCGAGCGCGGTGAGGAGCAGCGAGTGCTGCGTGCGGGATAGCGTGTCGTTGAAAATGACGGGCGCAACTGCGATCGCGAACATTGCGATCGCGGGAGAACAGGGAATATTCTGCCGGATCGCAGTATTGTAAGGACGGTGCGTGGCGGCCTTCACACTGTCCATATAGCGGATATATTCAGAAGTCAGCTTTGCGGGCGTCAATCCTTGAAGCTGACTCACTGGCACTGTATTTTCCATTATCTGCGCGAGTTGCTTCCGCCAATTGGGCTGGCGGAATAGGAGCTTCATCTCCGTCAGCTCCTCGCGCTTTTCCTGATCGATCACCTCCGCATATGGAGCATGCAACTTTTCGATCTTCTGCATACGCATCACCGCTTGGCGCGCCTGTAGACCATTGAGATGATCGATTCGCTCCCAAAGATCCATATGTCCGATCGCCTGCACCGCCACCCCCAACAGCGCAGCGATCATCGTGCCTCCGCGCACGCACATCTCTCCCATCTGGATTGAGTCCATATCCGAATCGGCGGCTCCTGCCCAGTCGCCATGAGCCGCTCGGACCTGCGCCTCCAGCTTGAACAGGCGCGCCAGCACTCTCAGTTTAAACTCGCCGCCCAGTACCGGAACACCAGCTTTGTTGGCGCTTCGTCGGGGCGTGTAAGGGTACGCCAAACCCTGCCGGATTAGATGAAGCGCCTTGGCGTTTTGACGCACCAGCGTCTCCTGCTCCGGCAGCGAAGCTTTGGACGACGGCAAGGCGTCTCCCACTCCCAGCGCCTGACTGATTGTCTCATCCGTGCTCGAAACCGCCTTTCCCGCCGCCATAAAATAATCGTATGCGTTATGTGATTTTGGCGTTTGAGCAGCGGCTTGCATGAGGGGAAAAATGGCGAATATCGCGACGATTGCCATAGAGTTTCGTGTTATGTTTCTCATCGTACGGACCTACTCTATGATGACGATGTATCTTAGAACAAAATGGTAGCCGCCAAGTTGTTCCGTGTAGGCGAGGGGAAATCCTGCACAGAGAGAATCTGCCTACTTATTGACGCCGGCGACAATATCCCCCACGCTGTCCGATTTCACAAAATATTTCTGTGCGCCCGTGACTGGTCGATGATTGACCGAGATAGTTATGATCGCCGCTCCGCCATTGTCCTTGGCGTCGGGGCCGACGCTGTAGAGTAAATATGTCTCGCCACGCTGTTTGTACTGAAGCGGAGAACTGCTGGGGCTGAACGGATCGCGTGGGACAGAAGACAAGTAGCGCGGCGTGAGCTGGGATAACGACGCCGGATACGTTCCCGTCGCGCCGTGATATGCGTTCAAAGCCAATGCTGTGAGAAGCAATCGCCGATTCGCCGCTGTGTGATAATATTGGAAGCCATTATTATCGATCGGCTCCAACATCTGCGCCAGGGAATATATGGGATTTAATCCTGCTGGTGCGGTCTTGATGGCGGGCGACCATGGACGGCGGGATGCCTGAATCAGCAGATCCATCTCGTCCGCAAAATGGCGCTCATTGCTTCGCTGAAACGCACGGAAAAAAGGGTCTTGTCTTCGGTTCGGCGGGACCGCAAGCTGCTGGATCGCTGTCAGGCCCGCCCACTTTTCCTCAGCTCGCATTGCTTCGAGCGGCGCGGTCGCGCGGTCGATATTTTCCAGCCGAAGCGCTGCATGCGCGGCGCTTTGCGAATTCAAATCGCGCATCTCATCCCAGCCGCGCGTAAAACTTACCCTTTGGAAACGCAGCCCACGGCTGACGTCTACGGAGGTATGATCGCCAATCAAGACGGCGCCATATTGTGCTCGATCAAGACAGCTGTCCATCGCCGCAGGATAATCGCCTTTTGCGCTTTGGACCTGTGTTTCGAGAGTGAGGAGACGATCCAGGCTGTGAAATGGCTGTAATTTACTGAAGCCGAAGTCGGATGTCCGAGACAGCGGGTTCACACACTCGTGCGTCAATCCGAGTCGCAACCGCGCGAGCGCTCGCTGATTGTCTTGAAGTAACGCAGTCTTTTCGCCAAGTGTGTAAGGGTGATCGATAGGGCGGCCGCTAAAATGCCTTGACATCACAGCGTAGTCGATCTTATCACCATCCTTCATCAGATTGCCGGCGGCGATAAAGTCGTCATAAGCATTCGGCGACGGAGTGATCGCGGCTGGAACCGGAATAGGAGGCTGGAAAGCGCAGTAGCAGATGACGCCAACCGCGACAACAAAACTGATAATCAACATGAAGCGCAGGATCATGGGAATGATCGGAGTTGCTGACTGATCTTCACCGAAACGTCGTGGCGGTGGTTTGTCTTTCATTGCTTTGCTTCCGCCAATCTCTCATGAGCGTGTGCCGACGCTGGCGACAAGATCGCCGATGCTGATTGTCGGCGTTACAGAGGTTTAGACACGAAGGCGCAAAATTAGTTGCCGAGGATTTATTCAGAGTGGAGCAAAGCGGCGTTTTCGAAAACGCCGCTTTGCACTTAATCTATTTTGTCTTATTGAGGACGATACCGATTGAGGGAAATCTTGCCGGTTTCTGTTCGGTCGTCAGTTTCTGAATAGCCAAAGCGTTTATAAATCAGAGATGACCCATCGGGAGCCATATGGAGGATCGAAAATCCTTCTCCCTCTTCGAATTTCGCTTTACGCAGAAAATGCGTGTGTCCTTTACCGGTCCATAGCGCAATAAAGCCTGTCCCATAATCAGCGCCTCCCGCCGCAACGACCAGAGAATGAGGGCGTCCGGGTACCCAAGCACAATTGTCAATGTTCACAAATTCACGACTCACTCTATATCTCCGGGAAAATGGGTGAGAACCAGCCAAGTATCTATACACAATGGCCGATCCAACTTCCGCATCGCCGACCGCAATGCGCGCAATATATTTCCCGTCCGGAGAAAAGCGCCCGTAATCACATGTAAAATGGTCGGCGGCAATCGGAGATAATTTGTGTCCCGCAAAAGTTTTGTCGAACACGATCGATTTTTTGCTGTGGCTGTGGCTGTGGTGAGAATTGTGACGCACCGCGGCCGGTGCTACACACGAAGATAGGATCAGCAATGTGGTGGTGAGCGCCTTCGCGCACGAGGAAACCATGAAATCAACTCTTTCTCAGCACCAGTCTGATGTGTTGTCTTTCATTGAGTCGTTAGGAACGGCGCGCGAGCGCGCCGTTCCTAACTCCGGGGTGTCTTTTAGTAGTAGAAGATCTCATTGACGATCTTGTCGTCTTTGACGGTGTACAGTCCCGCTTCCTTCATCGTCTCCCGCTTGCCGCTGGGACGATTCGTGGCGTCGAGCTCGAATCCAACGATGAACTGGTCTCCGTTCACGAAGGGGCCAGTGACGACCACGCCGTGGACTTCGAAATTCGTAACCCACCATTCGCCCTTCGCCTTCACGGCGGCGATTCCGGTCGAGACGGGATTTTCGCCCATCGGCTCGGTGCTGACGATGTCATCAGAATAATACTGACTCATCGCTTCTTCGAACTTGCCTTCTTTGCAAAGGTCAACCAGACCCTGCGCGACTTCTTTGACGGACATCGTTTTCTCCTGGGGTGTTGTTCGAACGACTTGCCGCCTAGGGTTCGACACGCAAACGCCAAATTACTGCACGCGGGGCAAACATTTTTTCGCCCCCTCGGAGCGCTGCAAAAAACTCAGCAGTAGAACCGTTCTTCGACGATTTTTCCGTCTCGGACCACGTAGCGCGCGGCCTCTTCAAAAAGAATCGTTTCGCCGCCATTGCGGGGCGTCATCTGGATTTTGAGGCCGATGATAAATTCGTCTCCGTGGACGAAAGGCCCTGTCGCCGTCACCTGATGGACGTCATAGTCATCGAACCACGCCTGCACTTTGGCGGCGACGGCGGCGCGTCCGCGCGCCTCGGCGGGTACGCCTTCGGGCTCGACGCTCACGATGTCGTCCGCGTAAAACCGGGCGATCTCATCGCCGAACTTTCCCTGCCGCGCGAGATCGGCCACTGCGAGCGCGATTTGCGCGGTTGTCATTGTCGCTTCGTCTGAATGCTCAAAAATTGCTTGCAAGAATTGGTTCTCCATTCGCCGGCCGATCTGTCGCCTGGACTTCATTATCGGCTCTCTCAACGCAATATATCAGAGAGGAGACGTCAAAGTCCAGTCAGAGGGAGGGCAAGGTATAATAGAGCCATGTCCAGCACGCTTGTACTTCAGCCTCATAACGGACGGCCTTATCTTGGCGCGACGCCTGATCCCGCCGCCGCGACTCGCGACGCGATGGCGGCGGCGAAGTCGGGGGCGCTGCCGCTGGTGGAGATCTTTTATTCTTTGCAGGGCGAGGGGCTGCGCACCGGGCAGGCGACGGTGTTTGTCCGTTTCGCGGGCTGCAATCTGGCGTGCGAGTTTTGCGATACGGATTTTCGGGTTCAGCGACTGGGGACGCCGGAGGAGATTGCGGACGAAATCGCAAGTCTGGCGCCGGACTGCCGCTGGGTCTGCTTCACGGGCGGGGAGCCGACGATCCAGGATTTGCAGGCGCTGTCCGATCTTTTGCATGCGCGTGGCTACCATCTGCAAATGGAGACAAACGGTACGCGGCCGCAGCCGGGGTGGGGGATCGACCACGTCACCGTCTCGCCCAAGCAGCCGCAGGGCGGCCGATTGGATTCCTGGTATGAAGCGAACGCAGCAGAGTTCAAATATGTAGTGGACGACGACGCGGATCTGGCGCGCGCTCTCGACGGCGCGCGCGGTCATGGACGCATGACGTTCCTCCAGCCCAACGCCTTAAACAAAGACGCCGTCGCGCTTTGCATCGAGGCTGTGAAGGCGCATCCGGCGCTGTTTCGGCTGTCCTTGCAGACGCATAAATTTCTCGATATCCGCTGATGCTCGCGCCCTGCGCGAAACGGGCGGCCGGTTTATTGTCTCTCGCTCCATGGGTATATTTCTGATGGAGGACGGACATGAACGTGAAGAAAATTTTGTTCTGGGCGGCCGCCGTCGCGGTGGCGGTCCCGGTGGCGCGGGTTGTCTGGCTGAGGCGGCAGGAGAGCTCCGATACGGATGCGCGGCGCAGCGCGAAGTTTGATGGGAAATCGCCGTACCGGGAGATCGTTGCGGATACGCTTCACGAACACAAGGGCGAGGAATCGCCGATGGTGCGCGCCTTTGAGGAGGCGCTGGAGCAGGAGACCCATGCCGAGCGACAGCTCGCACAGGATATCGGATTGCGTTAAGCTTGCCGCCGTCTTCAAAACTTGAAAACAAGATACAGCCCCGCCGGCAAAACCGGCGGGGCTGTTTTTATGGAATGGAGATAATGTCGGCGCGCTCAGGCCTGGAGATAGTCGCGCAGCCGCTTTTTGCGGGCGGCGGAGCGGAGTTTGCGCAGCGCCTGGGCTTCGATCTGGCGGACGCGCTCGCGGGAGATGTGGAGTTCGTCGCCGATCTGCTGAAGGACAAGCTTGTCGTCTTCGTCGAACCCAAAACGTTTACGCATGACGATCTGCTCACGATCGTCGAGCGTATTGAGAATGGCCTCGATCTCGCCGCGCATCTCGCTGGCGATCAGCTCATCCTGCGGATTGGGAGCGCTCTTATCGAGAACGAGGTTGCCGAGCGACGTGCTGTCGTCATCCCCGACCGTCATGTCCAAAGAGACTGGCTCCTGCGTGGTCTGGAGCAGGCTGTTCATCTTCTTCAAGGACAGGCCGGTGTGGGCGGAAAGCTGCTCGACGGTCGGTTCCTCGCCAAGCTCGCGGCGCAGCTCGGAGCGTGACCGGTCGATCTTGCGCAGTGACTCGGAGATATGCGCCGGCAGACGGATCGACTTGGATTTGTTGTCGATCGCCCGGCCGATGCTTTGCCGTATCCACTGCGTGGCGTACGTGCTGAACCGATACCCCATGCTCGGGTTGAATCGCTCCGTCGCCGTCATCAGACCGATCGCGCCTTCCTGGATCAGATCCTCCAGAGGAATTCCGCTGGCGAGATAGTTCTTGGCGATGGAGACGACGAGGCGCATATTCGCCTCGATCAGGCGTTCTTTCGCGGCGGAGTCGCCAAAGAGCGCGCGCCTCGAGAGAACCTTTTCCTCGCTGGCGGTGAGCAGCTTGGTGCGTGTGAGCCTATTGATATAGGACGCGAGGTCATCCGAATTGCCCGTGTCCGTGGTCGTTTCCGGGAATATCGTTCCGATCGCGTCCTGGCGTCCGCGATTCGATTGTGCATTGAAAGACTGGTCGGCTGTCGTGGCCATAGGTGTAACTTGCCTCGCCTGACGATACGATAACCTCATCTTCGAGTGAACGATGCTAGCAATTCGCTAATTCACCGCTCGCACGCCAATATCCTTCGTCGGCGCGGACAGATTTTTTGGCTTCGGTTTTCTTGTACCCGGTCAGGCCGTAGTTTATGCCTGAGTTTCTTACGAGGAAATTTGCTATAATCGATCAGGAAGTAATTGTGATGCGTCTGGCGGCGGAAAAAATCGATCTTGACTATGGCGGCGCGGAGCCGGTTCTGCGGGGTTTTTCCCTGGATCTGCGCGGCGGCGAGCTGGTGGGCGTCGTCGGTCCTAACGGCTCCGGGAAGTCCACGCTCATCCGCGCGCTCTCCCGCACGCTGCGCCCCCGACGCGGCGCCGTAATGCTGGCGGAGCACGATCTGTTCAAGGGCCGCACGGCGCGGCAGGCCGCGCAGTCCATCGGAACGGTGCCGCAAAGCACGGAAGTGGCGTTTGAGTTTACGGCGCGCGAAGTCGTGCAGATGGGGCGATCGCCGCATCTGCCGCGCCACCCGTTCGCGGGAGCGACGGCGCGTGATGGGGAGATCGTGGACCGGGCGATGGCGCAGGCGGGCGTCGCGCATCTGGGCGATCGCATCGCCTCCACCCTGTCCGGCGGCGAGCGGCAGCGCGTGCTGCTGGCGCGGGCGCTCGCGCAGGAGCCGGGCGTCATTTTGCTCGACGAGCCGACTGCGCATCTAGACATCCACCATCAGGCGCAGCTGTTATCGCTGGTCCATTCGCTGGCGCATGAGGATGGCGTCGCCGTTCTCGCCGTCCTGCACGATTTGAACCTCGCCGCCGAGTATTGCGACCGGCTGGCGCTGCTGCACGGAGGCCAGGTCGTCGCGCTGGGCTCGCCCGCCGAAGTGCTGACCGCCGAGCACGTCCGCGCCGCCTACGGCGCGCGCGTCTGGGTGCGGCGCCATCCGACGAATGGGCGTCCGTTGATTCTCTCCATTCCCGAGGATCCTGATATCTCCGATGGGATCGATCCTATTCCTGCATTGGGAGACGTTCTCGTCGTCTGCGGCGGCGGCACGGGCGCCGGACTGATGCTGCGCATGCGCCAGGCCGGGTGGGGGATCCGCGCCGCCGGCCTGAACATTGGCGACACCGATTTGGAGGCCGCCGAAATGCTGGGCGCGCCGTGCGTCCTTGAGGCGCCGTTCACGGCGCTTTCCGAAGACGCCGTGCGCCAGATCGAAGCATCGGTCCAAACGGCGGCGGCCGTCGTCGTCACCGACGTCCCGTTCGGCCGGGCTAACCTCGCCAACCTGCGGGCGGCTTTGCACGCCGCCCAGGCCGACAAGCCCGTAGTCTGCCTTCAGTCCTCGGACGCGAAGTTCTCCGACCGCGACTTTACCGGCGGCGAGGCCGCCGCGCTCTGGGACGAACTCCTCGCCGCCGGCGCGATCCTAGTGACCGACGGCGACGGCGTACTGGAGGCGCTGGAGCCTCGCCAGTCACCTCAGCCTTCACGTGGGGATGACGTTTTTTAAATGATGGCGCCGGCGACAATGCGGGCCGCTGAGGCGATTACGTCTTCGCGCGCCTTGGCGTTCTTCTCGTGCTGCGTGGTGTAGATCGCGAGGAGAATGGGCGCGTGGCGGGGAGGCCAGAGTATGGCGACATCGTTGGCGGATCCGTAGTCGCCTGTCCCCGTTTTATCCCCCACAAGCCAATTGGCGGGAACGCCGGCGGCGATGCGTTTCTTGCCCGTGGTGTTGCCGCGCATCCACTCCTGCAATTGCCGGCGCTGATGCGGCGGCAGCGCGTCACCCAGCGCCAAACGCTTCAGGCTGCGCCCCATCGCTCTGGGAGTCGATGTATCGCGCAAATCTCCCGGAATTGCGGTATTGAGTTCCGTCTCCCAGCGGTCCAGATGAAAGACGCGGTCCCCGATCAAACGTGAAAACGCGGTGACGGCCGCAGGGCCACCAAGGATTTTCATCAGTTGATTCGCGGCGGTGTTGTCGCTGTACTGGAGCGCCGCCGCGCACAGCTCGGCAATCGTCATACCGTCGCCCACATGCTTCTCGGTGATTGGGGAATACGTCACGAGATCTTGCGCCGTATATCGGATGCGCCGGCCGAGCAGTTCCGGGGTCCGCGCGCTTCGATGCAGGATCGCGGACGCCAGCATAATCTTGAACGTGCTGCACAGCGGAAAGCGCTCATCGGCGCGGTAGCTCATCTGTGAGCCGTCAGCCGTGTTCAGCGCATAAACGCCCAGGCGGCCGTTCAGCGATTTTTCGAGGCTCGCGAATTGCGCCTGCGCCGATGCGGCGTCACATTCTTCGGCTCCCGTCAATAAGGCGGTCGCGGTCGTCAGCGAAAAAGCGGCCGCCGAGAGCAGAAACGCCCGGCGGCTTTCCGAGTAACTCATCTTTATTACCTGTCCTGATGATATGTAATCGAAGTGTACCCCGCGTCAAGGATCCTGAGGTAAGCTTCGTACTCAGAGTCAAATTTCCGCCTCCTCGTAGGTATAATAAAGGCGCTTACGGGAACTGTCCCGCGAAGTTCCGTTGTTAACCAAACGATCACCCAGTTGTAACTATAGATGGAGGCTTTTCATTACGATGGCTATCGCCAAAGTGGGGCAGCTCGCGCCCCAGTTCACCGCACCTGTTTTCGATCCCGCCGACGGCTCACGCCTGGGACATAATGTTAGCCTCTCCGACTATAAGGGAAAGTGGCTCGTCTTCTTCTGGTACCCGCTCGATTTCACCCACGTGTGCCCGACCGAGATCACCGCGCTTTCCGACCGTTATGAAGAGTTCCAGGAACTCGGGACTGAGATCCTGGGCGCCAGCACGGACAGCGTCTACAGCCATAAGGCGTGGGCGTCGACTCCGCGTTCGGCCAACGGCATCGAAGGTCTTGCCTACCCGATCATCTCGGACATGACTCATCATGTCGCGGAAGATTACGGCGTGCTGATCACCGACAAGGGAATCGCCCTTCGCGGTCTGTTCATCATCGATCCGGAAGGCGTCCTTCAGTACGCCACGATCAACAACCTGAACCTGGGCCGCAGCGTCGATGAGACGCTCCGCGTGCTTCAGGGCCTCCAGACCGGCGGCCTCTGCCCCTCGGACTGGAAGCCCGGCCAGAAGACCCTGAAGGGTTAAGACGCAAACGACAGAAAGGGAAGCGTCATGCCGTTAAAAAGCGGAACTCCCATGCCGAGCCTGGACGGCGCCACGGAGTGGTACAACGGGGAAGTCACCGGCGAGTCGCTCGCGGGAAAGCCGACCCTGGTCTACTTCTGGGCGGTCTCCTGCTACATCTGCAAAAACAATATGCCGACGATCGGTGAATGGAAAAAGCAGTTTGCCGGTCAGGTGAACTTCGTCTCCGTCCACATGCCGCGTCAAGAGTCGGATACGGACCTGGACGCCGTGAAGAAGATCATGGCGGAGTTCAGTATCGACGAACCGGTCGCGGTGGACGGCTACCATGAGATCGGCGAGCGGTTCCAAACCCAGGGCTACTGGCCGTACTACTTCCTGTTCGACGCCGACGGCAACCTCAAGAGCCGCGCCGCGGGCGATGTGGGTCTGAAATCAATCGAGGGCACCCTGAATCGATTGATCAACCCGGAACCCGTCGCCGCGTAAGGCGGATTCGCCTGGGAGTTACCTAATCCTTGGTTTCGGCCCCAGGCAAACCCACCCCCGGCCTTCGGCCGACCCCTCCCGCCGACGGGAAGGGTAATGAAAAACAAGAGCCCCATCGCCTACATGGTAAGCGATGGGGCTTTTTCTTCAACCCTTCCCGGTGACGGGAGGGGTGGCGCGAAGCGCCGGGGTGGGTTTGCCTGGGGCCGATGCGAGGCCGGGGTAGGTCACTACCGCACTTCGGCGCCGGCGCCGACTTCGGATTCGGGGGTCAGCAGGATCGCGCGGCCGTTTTCGTCGGTGGCGGCGAGGAGCATGCCCTGGGAGTAGACGCCGCGCATTTTGCGCGGGGCGAGGTTGGCGATGACGACGATCTTTTTGCCGGGCAGGTCTTCGGGTGCGTAGCTTTCGGCGATGCCGGCGATGAGGTTGCGCGGCGCTTCTTCGCCGACGTCGATTGTCAGGTGCAGGAGCTTGTCCGCGCCTTTGATGCGCTCGGCGGTTTTGATCTCAGCGACCTTCAGCTTCAGTTTGATGACGTCGTCAATGGTGATCGTGTCGTCGATCACTTCGGCGGGCGCGGCGGCTTCCGTGGCGGGCGCGGTTTCTGTGACGGGCGTCGTGGCGGCGGCTGCGGTCGCTTCCGGCGTCGGGGTGGTCTCACTCACGATTTTTTTTTCCTTCGATGGTTTTGAGCTCGCTTCTTTGGCGTTCAGCTCTTTCAAATTGATGCGCGGGAAGATCGGCTGCGCTTCCAGCGTTTGCGTTCCCGTGGCGAGGAGGCCCCACTGCGACGCGGTTTCCCAAGCGGGCGTGACGCTCGGATCCAGGCCCAGCTGCTCGCGGATTCGCGCGGAGGCGTAGGGCATGAACGGCGCGATCAGGACGCTGGCGATGCGGTTGGCTTCCAGCACTTCGTAGAGGGCTTCGATGACGCCTTGCTTGTCGCCTTCTTTGTGACGTTTCCAGGGCGCGGAGGTGTCGATGGCCTTGTTGGCGGCGGCGATCAGCTTCCAGGTCGCGACCAGCGCCGCGCCGGGGTTTAAGCTCTCCAGCGCGTCGGTGGCTTCGCGGTAAACTTCCTGCGCGAGCGTCGCGACCGAGCTTTCGGCGGTCGCGGCGGCGGCTTCGGTAATGACGCTGTCTTCGTACTGCTTGAGCATGTTCAGCGTGCGGTTCAGCAGGTTGCCCAGGTCATTGGCGAGCTGGAAATTGAAGTGCTCGACCAGGGTCGAAAGCGAGAACTCGGCGTCGCCGGTGAATGAGATGTCGCGAATCAGATAATAACGCAGCGCGTCAATCGCCGCGCCCTGCGTCGCGCCGCTCGCGGCGACAAGGTAATCCACGGCCTCTTGCGGGGTCGGGATATTGCCCTTGGACTTCGCGCCCTTCTCGCCGCCGACCAGCCACCAGCCATGTCCGAGGACGTGCGCGGGCAGCGGCAGGTCCAGGCCCATCAGCATGGCCGGCCAGAGCGTGGCGTGGAACCGGACGTAGATCTCCTTACCGACCAGATGGACGTCGGCGGGCCACAGGGTATCCCAGTTGGTATCGCCGGGCCAGCCCGTGGCGGCCAGATAGTTGATCAGGGCGTCGAACCAGACATAAACGACCTGCGACGGATCGTCCGGCGTTTCGATCCCCCAGCCGGTGTTGCGGCGGGACACGGCGACATCGCGCAGACCTTCGTCGATAAAGGCCAGCACTTCGTTGCGGCGCGTATCAGGCTGCAGGAAACTGGGATTGGCGTGGATATATTCGCGCAGGCGCTCGCCATAGGCCGAGAGCTTGAAATAGTAGACGTCTTCCGTCACGCGCTCGACTTTGGCGCCGCTTTCGATGGCGACGCCGTCCTTGACCTCGGAGTCGCGGAAGAACGTCTCATCGGAGACCGAGTACCAGCCCTCGTACTTGCCGGCGTAGATATCGCCGCGATCGCGCAGGCGTCGGAAGACCTCGGCGACGACCTCTTTATGGCGCGGCTCAGTGGTGCGGATGAAGTCGTCGTAGGAGATGTCCAGGAACTTCCAGGTCTCGACAAATCGATTGGAAATCCGGTCGACGAACGCCTGAGTCTCCTCGCCCAGCTTCGCGGCGGCGTCGGAGACTTTCTGCGCGTTTTCATCGGTGCCCGTCAGGAAGAACACCTCTTCCCCGCGCTGCCGATGGTAACGCGCCAGCGCGTCCGCAACCAGCGTTGTCGTCGCGGAGCCGACGTGCGGCACGCCGTTGACATAGTAGATGGGGGTCGTGAGATAAAATTTCTTCGAGTCTGCCACGGTGCACCTTTGCCGGGAATCGCGCTTTTGGCGAAAAATTTAGGATGGTTAAGCCCAATTGTACCCGAGGATGGGGGCATTTGTCAGTCCGCCGCTATCAAATCGACGACGCCTTGTCCCTTGCAGGGAGCGTTTTGGAACGAAACCGGGAGTGATTTGCGTATGATATTGCTTTTCTTACGTCGGTTTCCTATGGTACAATAGCGCCATGCTGGACATTAAACTCTTACGTAACGACCCGGAAGGCGTGAAGACGCGCCTGCAAGCCCGCAACGCCGATCCGTCGGCTGTGGATGTTGTTTTGGATCTCGACTCGCAGCTTCGCGCGAATAAGTCCGAGGGCGAGCAGCTTCAGGCGGATTTGAACTCGTCCAGTAAGAGCATTGGCGCGCTGATGAAGGATAAGAAGCTTGAGGAAGCCGAAGCGGCGAAGGCGCGCACGCGGGAGATGGGCGATCAGATCGCGCTTCTCGCCGAGCGCCGCCGTAGCCTGGAAGAAGAACTGGACGCCAAGCTCTTTCTGATTCCCAACCTGCCGCATGAGACGACGCCGCCGGGAGACGAAGAGAACTTCCAGATCGTCAAGGAAGGCGCCGCGACCCGCAAGTTCAACTTTGCGCCGAAGGCGCACTGGGACCTGGCGACGGATTTGGGGATCATCGATTTCGCGCGCGGGACCAAACTCTCGGGCAGCGGGTTCGTGCTGTACAAAGGGATTGGCGCGCGCCTGGAGCGCGGCCTGGTCCAGTTCATGCTCGATCTGCATCAGGACAAGCATGGCTACACCGAGTGGGCGACGCCGTTCTTTCTCTCCCGCGAGAGCATGAAGGCGAGCTGCCATCTGGCGAAGTTCACGCCGGAGATGTACCACGACGCCGAGGATGACCTGTTCGCGCTGCCGACTGCCGAGCCGGCGCTGATCAACATCCATCGCGATGAGATTTTGGATGGCCGCGACCTGCCGCTGAAATATGTGGCGTATTCGCCCTGCTGGCGCCGCGAGGCCGGCGCCGCGGGCAAGGACACCCGGGGACTGCTGCGCGTCCACCAGTTCGACAAGGTCGAGATGGTGAAGTACACGCTGCCCGAGACGTCCTACGACGAGATGGAGAGCCTGCTCACCGACGCCACCGACGTGCTGGACGCGCTCGGCCTGCCGTACCGGATCAAGCTGCTCGCGGGCGGGGATATCTCCTTCGCCGCATCGAAGTGTTACGATGTCGAGGCGTACGCGCCCGGCGTCGATAGCTGGCTCGAAGTGTCGTCCTGCTCCAACTGCGAGGACTTCCAGAGCCGGCAGGGCAATATCCGGTTCCGCCGAGAACCGGGAGCGAAGCCCGAGTTCCCGCACTTGCTTAACTGCAGCGGCACCGCGCTGCCCAGAGTGCTCGCCGCCTTGCTGGAGACCTACCAGGAAGCCGACGGCTCCGTGCGGATCCCGGACGTCTTGCAGCCCTATTTAGGCGGCCTTTCCGTATTGACCAAAGGATAGGATTTCCGTGCAATTCACTCACGAATATACGATGACCCTTGACGCGACGCCCGAAGCGGTGTACGCCGATTGGACCGACGCCGGCATCCTGCCCTCGCGTCTCACGCACGTCCGCGCCATCGCGCGCGGCGACCACGAAGACCTGGCCCGTCTGATCATCATGATCGCCGGCCGCCACATCGAATTCCCCGCCCAGCGCACCATGTGCGCCGCCAACACCATCTGCTGGCAGAGCCTGGGCGAAGAGTTTCTCTATGTGCTCACCGTCGAAGTCCAGCGCGAGAAAAAAGGCGGCGGCTCCCACGTCACCGTCACCGTCGCCTACGACCCGCCGGGCTTCCTGATCGACCTGATCGAACTCGGCACCCAGCGCGTGTTCAAACAGCAGTTCGAAGCCGACATCAAGCACTACGCCTCGTCCGTGGACACGCCCGATCTGCTCGGGGCGCTGGGGATGACGGGGTAGGGGTTTCCCGGTTGCGTGGCGCTTGAGGATAAACTCTGGCGCAAATATCAGCTTTGATTGCCTGTTCTTGACACTGTACGCATATTGCGTAATAATATACGCAATATGCGTACAGGGAATCTATTAGACGCGTTTTTCTCCAAAACCCGCCAGGCGGTGCTTGCGGCGGTGCTGTTGCAGCCCGAACGCCGGTGGTATTTGCGCGACCTCGCTGGGTTTCTCGAACTCTCTCCGTCCAGTTTGCAACGGGAGATGGCGCAGCTGACCGAGGTCGGTCTGTTGCGGCGTGAAGCCGACGGCAATCGTGTCTACTACCAAGCAGATCCTGCGTTTCCAATCCTGAATGAATTGCAAAGCATTTTTGTGAAGACATCGGGAATCGCGAATACGATACGGACTTCGCTCGAACCGTTTACTTCCCAAATCGATGTGGCGTTTATCTTCGGTTCCGTCGCTCGCGGAGAGCGAACGGCGCAAAGCGATGTGGATGTCATGATCGTCGGCGCTGTGCGAATGGTTGACCTCGCATTGCCGCTGCGCGAGCTGGAGCGCAATCTTGGCGCGCCCGTGAACATTTCCCTCTACTCACTTTCGGAGTTCATGGAAAAGTTGCGTCTTGCGAATCATTTTTTAACGACCGTCATGCAGCAGAAGAAGATCTTTTTGAAGGGAGACGACAATGAGCTGGCAAACCTTGTCCGCGCAGCAGCTCATACGCCCGCACGTCACGAGTAAAAGGGAACTTGACGAACTGCGCGGAGTGGTCGCGCGCGATCTTGCGGACGCTGCTTTAGTTGGCCTTTCCGCAGATAGGCGCTTCGCCACGGCATATAACGCCGCGCTTCAGACAGCGAAGATGGCGATCGCCTGCGCCGGCTACCGTGTGGCGGGGCTTGGCCACCATCAGACATCCTTCGAGGCGGCGGAGATTGCGCTCGGCGCGCAAAGCGCATCCTTTACCGCCTATTTCGACGCGTGCCGCCGCAAGCGTAATACCGTCGATTACGATCGCGCGTATGTGGCGTCGGAGACGGAAGCCGATCAGGTTCTGGACGAAGCGAAAAAGTTTTGGCGCTGACGGAAGCATGGATCGCGCAGTTCTATCCCCAATTCCTGTGATCCCCAGACCGCCGTTGGGATATTGCGCTTTACGTTCCGGGATGGCGCGCAATTCGTTACGCCTTGAGACGCACCCGCAGTGTTCGTATCTCATAGGGCTTCACATCGAACGCCAGTCGCGCTCCATCCACCGTCACATGCCGCGCCCGGCTTTCCTCTGTCTCCACTTCCAATAAATTCACTTCCGCCGCCGATTCTATGTTCTGTCCAAACGTCAGAGCTGCTGGGCCGCGCTGACCGTACGCTTCGTACAATCGCACGATCACGCTTTCGTCGTCTTCCGCTTTCTTCACCGTCTCAACAATCACATTGGGTTTATCCACGCTGACGAGCGACATGCTTGCGGGCAGGTCGCCATGGCCGTGGACGGCGGCGAATTGGGCGGGGACATTGAATTCGTAGGCGCGCTGGACGGTTTTGGCGGCGCGCCAATCGCCGGCGTGGGGCAGGAGGGCGTAGGTGAAGCGCTGGCGGCCGAGGTCGGCTTCGGGGTCGGGGCTTGTCGCGCCTTTGAGCAGGGTGAGACGCATGACGTTGTCCTTGATGTCCCAGCCGTACTTGCTTTCGGAAAGCAGCGAGACGCCGTAGTCGCCTTCGCTCAGGTCCGCCCATTTGTGGGCGCAGACTTCGAAGCGCGCCCAGTCCCAGCTGGTGTTCCAGTGCGTGGGGCGTTCGACGTTGCCGAACTGAATATCGTAAGTGGCGCGCGGGCTGCGCACGGTGACCGGGAAGGCGACTTTGAGCAGCGTATGGCGCTCTCGCCAATCGACTTCCGTGTCGAAGTCGATCCGGGCGATGTCCCGGTAGAGACTGATACGCTGATGGAGGCTGCTGCCGCGTCCGAAGGTCCGCGTAATTTCAATGCTCGCGCGGATGGGGCCATGTTCGGCGACTTCGAGACGGGTGAGCGATTGCGCGGGAGTCATTTTGTCCAGGTAGAAGATATCGATGTCCCAGGCGTCGTAGTTCAGGGGTTTATCTTCGAAGGTGAGGAAGGCGTTGCCTTTGCAGTACGCGCCGGCGTCGATCACTTCGCGCTGGGTCCGTTTGTCCCACAGGGAGGAGATTTCGCCGTTCTCATCCAGCGTGAGCGTGAAGAATTGATTCTCCAGAGTGCGCTCGGTGACGTGGAGTGTCGGCTCGTCGTGCGTGTTGTCGAAAAGCGGCAGCGCTTCGGCGCGCAGCGTGTCGTAGCCGAGGGCGGGGACATCGCTCAGGTGGACGAGTGTTTTCTCCTGGCCGTCCAGATCGACGACGTGCTGGCCGGGCAGATTCAAATTGCGCGGGGCTTCGGCGACATCCGAACGCGGCCACGAGAGCGGGTTGTAGACGACGACATCGCCCGCGCCTTCGGCGATCTGATCGGCGATGGCGCCGAGCGCTCCCTGCACGGTGTCGGAGGCGATGCCGAGGATCGTCTGGTAGTCGCGCTCGCTGTCTTCATAGACCTCGCGGATCGACGATCCCGGGATGATATCGTGGAACTGGTTGAGCAGGGTTAATTCCCACGCTTTCGCCAGCGTCGGGCGCGGGTAGGGGCGCGCTGTTGTGAGATTGGCGAGGCAGCAAATCTGTTCGGCGGTTTGCAGCAGCAGTTCGGATTGCCGGTTGAGCTTCTTGCTGCGCGCCTGCGATGTATACGTGCCGCGATGGTACTCCAGATAAAGCTCGCCGACCCAGCGCGGCAGGTTCGGCTTGCCTTCGACCTGCCGCGCGAGATCCTCAAAAAACGCCTCACTGTCCGAGAGCTTGACTTTGGGCATGCCGGGGAAGTCTTGCAGGCGCGCCGCTGTCTCCAGCATCGCGCGGGTGGGGCCGCCGCCGCCGTCGCCGTAGCCGTAGATATAAAGATCCGAGTCCGTGAGATGCTTCTGCTGGTAGGCGTTCCAGTTCTGGCGAAGCTGCGCGGGCGTCATCACGGCGTTGTAATCGCCGAGCGGGGAGTAGTGCGTGAGCACGGAGGTTCCGTCGATTCCCTCCCATTCGAACGTTTGATAGGGCGGCTTGTTGAACTGGCTCCAATAGATCTTGATCGTCATGAAATACTTCATGCCGGCCTTTTTGATGATCTGCGGAAACGCCGCCGCGTAACCGAAGACGTCCGGGAGCCAGACGACATCCGTGTGCGTCCCAAACTCCTGCTGGAAGAAACGCAGACCGTACAAAAACTGCCGGACCAGGCTCTCGCCGCCGACCACGTTGCAGTCCGATTCGACCCACATCCCTCCGACCGCTTCCCATTGTCCCCGTTGAATGGCCGCCTGGATACGCGCGTAAACCTCGGGATAGTCTTGTTTGAGATAGGCGTACTGCTGGGGCTGCGAACAGGTGAACTTGTATTCGGGATACTGCTCCATCAGCGTCAGCGCCGTGGTGAAGGTGCGGCCGATCTTTTGACGCGTGTGCGCAAGCCGCCACAGCCACGCCGTATCGATATGCGCGTGGCCCGTCGCCCAGATTGTCGGCGCGAAGTTTGGATCGGCGTGATACTTCTGGTAAAGATTGGCCTGGAGATATTCTCCGGCCCGCGCGGCTGAGGCGTAAAACACATCATCGCTCACGCCGCGCGAGAAGTCCAGAATATTCGTCGCCTCGTCCAGCGCTTCCAGGATGACGGCGTACTCGCGTCCATTCCCATCCATCGTTTTCGCCGACTCGAGCGCGACGCTCATGTCATAGTAGAGCGCCTCCGTCGGCGTGTCGATCCATTGCAGCTCGGCGATCTTAATTTCGACGGTTTTTGGTGTGAACACGCGGGCAAAGCGCTGGTCGCCGAGGCCCGTATAGCACTCCAGCGCCAGTGTGTACGTGCGTCCGCCGTCGGCGCTGTCCGTCAGCAGCAGATCGTGATGGAATAGGTCGATGGCCTGCGTCGCGACCCCGTCAACCCACACCAGCGTTTCGGCCTCGGCGAGCTCCAGTCCGAGAAACACGCGCTGTCCTGTCCACGCCTCCGGGACGGTCACGGCGGAGCGCAGCCAGATCGTCTGCTCCCGCGCTTCGTACGAACCGAGCGCGGGGAATGTGTCCCAGCCCGTGTCGTCGAAATCGGAGGCGCTCGCGCCGTCGATAGGGCCAAGGGCCTTGCGCCAATCGCCTAAGGGAACCGAAGCGCGCACCCGCGCGCGCTTCAGCTCCGCAACCCGCTTCTCGATCTTTTCGACGGTGTAACGCCAGCTCACGATTTTTCTCCTTGGGACGCCGCGCGTCTCGTCGTGGAAATTCGTGGGTGTGTTCGGCGTGAGGAGAGGGGATACCTGCATCGGCGGCGAGAAGACGAGATTTCCCGGGACGCAGTCCCGGGAAATCTCGAAACGATCTTAAAGCGAGTCCAGAAATGCTTTCAGGTCGGCCCGTTCGTTCGGGTTCAAATTCATGTTGAACCGGCCGTTGTAAAAGTCCACCACGTCACGCGTGGATGCGGCGGAGCCGTTGTGGAAGTACGGAGCTCGCGCGGGGAGGCCGCGCAGGGTGGGGATTTTGAACTTACCGATGTCCGCCCATTTGCCGGTGACGAGCGCGCGTCCGGGATCGGTCGTCAGACGCACGGCGCCCGTGGATGAATTGCGCAGCGTGTAGAGCGGCATGTCGGACGTGCGCCGCGCGGCGTCCGTCAGTCCCAGGTCCATGAACGCCGCCGACGAGTGGTTTCCCACTTCGGGCGTGTTATGGCACCCCGAACAAGTCGTGCGCGCCAGCGAAAGATGGACGACATCGTTGAAGCCCGCGACCCCCGTCACTGCAATCGGACGCGTATTGAAGATGGCTTCTCCGCGAGCAATGGAGGCGCGCGCGCGTGACTGCGCATCGGGGGCGGTGATTCCCTGCCATCTGCCGAAGATCGTGAAGACATTGGGATTGAAACTCGCCGATGTGGGATCGTTTTCACCCAGCGTGAACGGGAGCGTGGTGAGGTAGCGCGGGCCGCCGTTGGCTCCGAAGGCGCCGAGCGGCCCCGCCGCGTTGTCGAGGGACTGCGCGGTGTAGAGGCCGCGCTCAAAGGTGACGAGCTGGTTGAGGACGGCGGCGCTCGGAGCCGCCGACGCCTGTTCGTGCGTCAAGACCGCCGTCGCGGCCTGATGGGCCAGATCGGCGGCGATATTCGTGCTGGAAATCGTCTCTCGCCCGTCCCACATCACCGTGCTGGTAAACGCAAGGTTTGTGGGAGGAAGCGGACGCCGGAACAGGGAGAGCTGCGCGGGCGACGCAAAACCGTAAGGATCGTTCGCCGCCGTCAGCGTGAACTCGGCGCCCGACGGGACCGGCAGGCCGATCCGGATATCCCCGCGCGTCAGCAGCATGCTGTACGCGGCTTGCCTCGCGGCGACGGTGGACACGTTCGCGTTCGGCGAGTTCGCTCCATCCACCGTTCGGAAGATCGGGGCCAGGCCGTTCGTCTCTTGAAATCGCGCCTGGACGCTTGCGGGCGTGATGCTCCAGCCTTCCTCGGGATGATGGCAATTGTAGCATGTTCTTCCGTTGCTTCCCAGGCTGGTAAAGAATGGATGAGTTGCGAGGGCCGGCCCGGTGGCGCTGATCGTCGCCGATTGCCCGGTGGCGTCTGGGAATTCCGCTCCCGCCGGCGGCGGATTGGGAGGCGGGGGCGGGGGCGGCGTGGACGCCGCCTGCGCGAGTGTGGTGAACAGTCCGGCGGTGGATGCCGCCAATAACCAGGAAATCCGACGTTTCGCCATGTGTGTGTCTCCTTGCCATTGGACGCTGATGTTACTATTCCATAGTAGCGTTCAATCATGAAGAGAACATGAAGAAACCATGAAGATTTCCGTCTGGGAGAAACTCTGAGTCCCCTACGGATTTTTGTGTTTGGCGCCGACAATTGGGCTAAAGCTTTTGCAAAGATATCAATCAAGGAATTACACTATGAAGCGTACCGGTTTTACATTGATCGAGCTGCTCGTTGTCATCGCCATCATTGCGGTGCTCGCAGCCATCCTCTTCCCGGCGTTCGCCAAGGTTCGCGAGAAGGCGCGCCAGACGTCGTGCCTGAGCAACCAGAAGCAGCTGGGCCTGGCCGTCATGCAGTACAATCAGGACAACGACGACCACTTTCCCGGCGTCCAGGCTTATGGCCAGGGCTGGGCGGGCGCGATCTATCCCTATGTCAAGAGCACCGGTGTGTACATCTGCCCGGATGACGCGGGAACGACGGCGACCAAGGTTTCTTATGGATTGAACATCAACCTGACCGTGACAAACTGGTCGCAGGCGACAACCACGTCCGCGCTCGCGGCTCCGACAAAAACGGTCCTGCTGTTTGAAGTCAGCGGCAACAACGCGGATCCGAGCAACCTCAACGAAATCGCAAGCGCGACCGGCTGGGGAATGGACGCGGGCGGCGACGGTTACTGGCACGGCGTCGGCTACTACGCCACCGGCGATCTGGGCCAGCCTTCGCACAACTCCAACGACGGCGGCAACAAGAGCGGCCGCCACACCGACGGCTCCAACTTCCTGCTCAGCGACGGCCACGTCAAATGGCTCCGCCCCGCCAATGTCTCCGCCGGCAGCACGCAGGACACCGCCGATCTCGATCAGGGCGCGGGCAGCACCACGCACAATGCGGCGGGAACAAACATCACGAAGTTCGCCGCCACGTTCAGCCCGACATAAACCTCTCTCCTCTCAAGCCAACGGCCGCGTCGCAATAGCGACGCGGCCGTTGGCTTGTCTTGGCTCTCTCAAGAATTTGGCGGCGTGAACTCGAATGTGTTCGCGGGAATCTTCGAATTGACTCGAATGTCCGAATAGTCGATCGTGAAGTTCAGTTCCGGGAAACGCCCGGATGTGTCCTGACTGACGACTCGGTAAAGTAAGTGGTCGGCGCGGCCTATGGAAAATGTCGTGGCGCCATGGTCGTCTTTGTTGTCCGGGCGGGGCGGTGTAAAGAGTGTATCGGTGAGTACCCCGCCGATGACGGCGGGCGCTCCGAGGACGAACATTTTCTTAGCCTTGGGGTCTTGCGCGACGACTTTATCGATATCCGCCCTGGTATCGTCGAGCATCATCTCGGGAAATGGCTCTTTGACATCGGCCGCGCCGATAAGGCAATCCATCAGCGGTGTGTAATTTTTCATCAGAGGCTGGCCCGACGCCTGGTTGGGAGCTTCTTCGGGAACTGTCCACACCTTTTCATTCGCGTACAGCACACGCTTGGAGGAGGCGTCGCGTGTCACGACGATATTGAATTTCCCCGGACGCTGAAACGCGTAATTTATTTGATATGGCATCCCCATGGCGCCGCTTCCCGCCGCTGTCTCGGTAAACGTGCAGGATTTCAAATCCGCATACGTCCGGAGCATTTTGAGATAACAATTGAACGCCGCCACATGAGTGTCCGCAATAGCGGGATTTGCGATCGGCTCCTTTCCCGTGCGTGGCGAATGCGGAGCTTTGGCTGCGGCAAGGTAAACCCCGCCTCCGGCAAGAATGAGACCTCCGGTAATGGCGGCGATGGTTTTTACTTTCGCGAGTGTCATGGCTGTTTGCGCTCCTTGGGCGATTAGCGGGATAGGCGCGCCTGCAAGGGGCGCCGAGGCGTACGTTTGTACGATCTCCGAGATCTTTGCTTCGAGGTTCGCAGGCATGGCGTGGGCGTGATGGACCTGCACCAATTCGGCGGCGGCGGCGACCGTCAGCGGCGCGCCGGCGCGTGTCAGCGTCGTGCGGAGCTTCGCCAGCGCGCGATTGACGCGCTTGCGCGCCGCTTCTTCGGAGATTCCGATCGCAGCCCCCGTCTCCGCCAGGGTGTAGTCGCAGATGAATCGAAGGAGTACGACGTTTCGATCTATCGGCGCCAGCTTGTCCAGGGCTTCTCCAACGCACAAATCCGAAACGCGATCGGCTGCTTCTGATGCGGTATGACTGACTTCACGCGCCATCAATTGCTCGCGCATTTGGCGTCGCCTTTCTCCTCGCAGCGCATTTCTCGACGCATACTTGCAGGCGTCAAATAGCCAGGATGGAAGGACGATGCTGGAGCGAAAGGTCGGAGCCTTGCGCGCAAGCAGCAGGAAAACCGCCTGTGTCACATCCTCCGCCTGTGTCCGGTCGCCGACTTCGCGCAGGCATGTCGCATAGACCAGCCGCAAATAGCGCTTCGTCAGCTCCGCAAACGCGGCCTGCGAGTTCGTCTCGACAAAGGCGCGCAGCAATTCCCAATCCCGTCGTTCGTGCATCGTGACATTCTCTCCGTGGCTATTTGATGGGTAATTGTCCGGTGGAGGAGGTAAAGCGGACATCGGCGCAAAAGAATTTTATTGTACCGCCTGAGGGTACCCTGTAAGGTAGCGTCGCCTGCGGCGTAACTTTGGAAAACGGGGCCGCCAATCAGCGGCGGCGGGAGATGATCGAATGAGCGTGACGAATTCTGCATTGACGCTGGATCTGAGCGGCAAGGTGTGCGTGGTGACGGGCGCGACCGGGGATCTGGGCCGCGTGATGGCGCGGACGCTGGCGCGGTGCGGCGCGGATGTCGCGATCAATTATCTGCGTAACGCCGAGATGGCGCAGACGCTGGCGGCGGAGGTGCGGGAATTGGGCGGCCGCGCGCTGGTCGTGCAGGCGGATGTGACTCAGAAAGAGAGTGTGGACGCGATGCGCGATCTCGTTCATGCGGAGCTGGGCGTCGCCGATGTCCTGGTGAACAACGCGGTCATTCAGTATGATTGGACGTCGGTATTGGAGCAGTCCGTGGCAGACTATGAGAGCCAGTTCCGTTCGTGCGTTCTCCACAACGTGCTGATGGCGCAGGCGTTCGCCCCGGCGATGATCGCGCGCGGCGCCGGCGGCCGGGTCATCGGGATCAATACGGAGTGCGCCATGCAGAACTTCACCAGCCAATCGGCCTATGTGGCCGGCAAGCGCGGTATGGACGGCGTGCTGCGCATCCTGGCGAAGGAGATCGGGGAGCACCAGATTACCGTCAATCAAGTCGCGCCCGGCTGGACGATCAGCGACCGCGACCGCGCAAGCGGGACGGAGCACAATGAAGGCTACGAAAAGAATGTCCCGATGAAGCGACGCGGGACCGATCAGGAAATCGCCAACGTCGTCGCGTTCCTGGCGTCGGACCTGTCGAGCTATATCACGGGCGCGTATATTCCTGTCTGCGGCGGGAATGTGATGCCGGCGATTTAGGTGGGTTTGCACGGGAGGGGCCGGTCATCAGAGGGCGCCAGGGTAGGCTTGCAACCCTCACTTATGCTATCATAACGCAAAATGCCGCTACTCGATTCCGATCAGCTCTTTAACCAAAAATCCCAGCTTCCTGGGATGCTCGACGACATCGAAATCCGGCCGCTCTGGGCGGCGCGGTTTGATCTTCAGGTCGGCAGCTGGAATCTGCCCAAGCTCGTCAACGACTTCTGGCGTATCTATCAAAACGACGCGCGGGGCGGGCGGCTGATTGCGGCGACCGGGACGATCGATCTGGAGCCGCATTCGGTTTATATTATTCCTGCGGGATTGGAGCTTTCGAGCCGTAACGAAGAGCCGATCACGCAATTCTTCATACACTTCGAGTTCCGGGGGATTCCGCCGATTGCGTTCGAGGACATCTTCCCCGGGCCGGTGCGGATTCCCGAAGATCCGCTGTTTTCGCAAATCGTGTCTCGGCTTGGCGATCGGGTGGCGCGCGAGGGCTGCGACGATGTGTCCGTCCAGTGCATGATCAAAGGGATCATCTATGAGGCGCTGGGGCATTATCTGGGCGCGCTGACACCCGAAACGCTGGAGCGGTGCTGGACGCGCGTGTCGCTGATCAAGCCGCTGCTGCCGGCGCTGCAATGGATTCAGGACAATCTCGATCAGCGGATGACCAACGCGGAGATCGCATCGCTCTGCCATATGAGCGAAGGGCATTTTATCCGCCGCTTTCGGGAGGCGACCAGCCTTTCGCCGGTTCAGTATATTTTGAAGCGCCGGGTCGCCTGCGCCGCCCAGCAGCTCTTGTTTACCAACGACAGCATCGACCAGATCGCCGAGCAGAATGGCTTCGCCGACCGGTTCTATTTCTCGCGCATCTTCCTGCGTGAAACCGGACGCCCGCCCGCCGCGTACCGGCGCGGGCATCACGGATAATCGCCGCCGTTTTCCCCTCGCGCACGCTCTGCCGTGCAGGATCCTCCATATTTTTGTTTCGATCGTCTATTGGCCTCCCGGTCGGTCCGTGATAAAATAACACTCGTGGGATTTTGTCCCGCGAGCCAAGACTTTTCGGTCAAGAATTTTATCAGTCAACGAGGACACGCCATGACGGATACGGACGGAATACTGCCGCAATTGCTGACCCTCTCGCACGATCTGGGCGATGCGGGGCGTCAGTGGGCGATCCTGGGGGAAGGCAACACCTCCGCGCGTCTCAGCGAGGCGACGTTTTTGGTGAAGGCCAGCGGCTCGCAGCTGCGGACGCTCACGAGCGACCAACTGGTTGAAGTCTCGTTCGCGCCGCTTTTGGACGCGCTGCGAAGCAGCGAGTTCTGGCCCGATGAGCGCACGCGCGACCTGCTCCGTTCCTGCTGCGTCCATGAAGGCAGCCGCACGCCGAGCGTCGAGACGCTGTTCCACGCGGGGCTGCTCAGTCTGCCCGGGGTGAACTTTATCGGTCATACCCATGTCACCAGCATCAATAGCCTGACCTGCTCGCGCGGCGGCTGGGATCTGATGCTGCAAGGGCGGCGCTTGTTTCCCGATGAGATCGTCGTCTGCGGCGTCGCTCCCTGCTGCGTTCCCTATGTCGACCCCGGCCTGCCGCTCGCGCGGACGATATTAGAGCGTGTCCAGCAGTTCATCCAGAAGCATGGCGCAGTCCCCAAGACGATCTACCTTCAGAACCACGGCTTCATCGCGCTGGGCGCCAGCGCCTCCGAAGTGCTCAGCATCACGCAGATGGCCGACAAGGCCGCGCACATCCTGATCGGCGCGATCGCCTGCGGCGAGCCGATGTTTATGAGCCACGCCGACGTTTCCCGCATCGCGACGCGTCCCGACGAGCATCTGCGCCAGCGAGCGCTGGGCCTGAAATAAGAACTCTCGAAGACATAGAGGAATCTACTCATGACAAAGCAAGTGATTTTGATCGCCAGCGGCGATCTGCGGATCGCGGCGAACCAGACCTGCGAGGCGGCGCAGGCCGCCATGGAGGCGCAGATTGTCGCGGCCTTAGAGCGCGAGGGCGTTACCGTCAAGCGCGGGCATCCCTTCGATCCGAAGAAGGGCCATGGCTTTATCGACAGCCAGAAGTACGGCATGGAAGTCTTCCGGGGGATCGATCCCGAGGCGCCGCTGATCGTCGCCGAGGCCGTCTGGCAGTACAGCCACCATGTGCTGCATGGTCTGGTCACTCACAAAGGGCCGATCCTGACGATCGCCAACTGGAGCGGCACGTGGCCCGGCCTGGTCGGCATGCTCAACTTGAACGGCAGCCTGACCAAGGCGGGCGTGAAGTACAGCACGCTTTGGAGCGAGGAGTTCACCGACGAGTACTTCCGGAAGGGGCTGCGCCAGTGGCTGTCCGAAGGGACCGTCACGCACGACACCAGCCACGCCAAGGCGTTTGAGGCGAGCGCGGCGCCGGCGGACGCCGTGGCGCTGGGCGCGGAGTTCGGACGCGAGCTCAAGACCCGCAAGGCGATCATGGGGATCTTCGACGAAGGCTGTATGGGCATGTTCAACGCCATCCTGCCCGACGATCTGCTGCACGCCACAGGCGTGTTCAAGGAGCGTCTGAGCCAGTCCGCGCTGTACGCCAAGACTCTGACCGTGGGCGATGACGAAGCGCAGGCCGTCTACCAGTGGCTGCTGGACAAGGGCATGACCTTCCACTACGGCCCGGATGAGGCCACGGATCTCACCGAGGCGCAAGTCCTGCTCCAGTGCAAGATGTACATCGCCGCCCTGCGCATCGCCGATGAGTTCGGCTGCGACACGATCGGCATCCAGTACCAGCAGGGCCTGAAGGATCTCGCCCCGGCGTCCGATCTGGTCGAAGGACTGCTAAACAACGTCAGCCGCCCCCCCGTCCAGCACGAAACGACCGGCGAAGAGCTTTACGCCGGCGAGGCTCTCCCGCACTTCAACGAAGTCGACGAAGCCGCCGGCCTCGACGCCCTCGTTACATACCGTCTGTGGCGCAAGCTCGGCTACGCGCCCGAGACCACCCTGCACGATCTGCGCTGGGGCCGTCAGTACACCGGCGGCGGGATCGACGAATATGTCTGGGTCTTCCTGATCTCCGGCGCCGCGCCGCCCGAGCACTTCATTGGCGGCTACGCCGGAACGTCGAGCGAGCGCCAGCCCCCCATGTACTTCCGCCTCGGAGGCGGCACGGTCAAGGGAATCAGCAAGCCCGGCGAGATCGTCTGGAGCCGCATCTACGTCGCCGACAATGCGCTCAAGTGCGACATGGGCCTTGGCGGCGTCGTCGAGCTTCCGAAGGAAGAAACCGACGAGCGCTGGAATCTGACCACTCCGCAGTGGCCGATCATGCACGCCGTCCTCTACGGCGTCACCCGCGACCAGATGATGGCGCAGCACAAAGCCAACCACATCCAGGTCGCCTACGCCCCCGACGCCCAGGCTGCCCAGCGCGCCCTCTACGCCAAAGCCGCCGCCCTGCAAGAACTCGGCGTCACCGTCAACCTCTGCGGCGTTGCGTAGGTATATTATTACAGTATACAGGGGTTTAGTATTAAATTACATTAGACCCCTGCAATCTGAACTCTGACGTTCAAGTCGAGCGTTGAAATTTCGCTAAGTCATGTTGATCAAATTTTCGCACGATTTAATTTAGCGTTAGTGTTGATTCGTTCTGGTTTTATTGGTTGTAGAATAAAATTTAAAGGCCATTTTGTATTCTTGTTGTAATATACATGAATTAATTTCGCTCCTGTCCAGTTTACATGGCTTAAATCCGCATCACTCAAATCAGCATTCTCAAGATTAGCATTAGTCAGATTTGCTGTTTGGAGTTTTGCTCCATGCAATCTTGCACCTGTGAGGTTTGCATTGGTGAAATTTGAATTGAAGAGTGAAGTATTCTCGAAATTTATTTGAGTGAGATCTGCTCCTGAAAAGTTGGTATCCATTAGTTGAGTGTTTCTCAAATCGGCGTTTAATGTTATTGCGTTCGAGAAATCAGCGCGGAATAAGACCGAGTTCTTCAGATTCGATACAAAAAGATAAGCTTTACGAAAATTTGTTCCTTTGAGATTTGTGTTTCTTAAATCGCTGTATGATAAATCGGAATTGCTCATGTTGGCGAAGCTTAAGTCTGCGTGGCTCAAAAGTGAACTTGATAAATCTGTATATTGAGCACTCACATCTATCATGTGCGCTCCACGAAGATCGCTATGACTAATATCTGCATGATCTAATATGGATTTGTTCAGGTCAGCTCTTACTAAGAATGCGTTTTGTGCGTTGGCATATCGCAAATCACTTCTCGTCAAGAATGCAGGTTTAACGTGTGCGATTTGCACATAATCTTTTTCCAATGACTGGTTTGTACGGTAATCAAATTCGATGTTTTGAAATGGTGAAGGCGTATGTAGCGCGTCTCTATCTATCCATTCAGTTGGTTTTGTAGAAACCTCTGTGTCGCTAATATTCGCAAATGGGCTTACATTCAGTTCTTCTAAGATGCGCGGTACCCATCGGCGCAAGTTAAATGTGCCCAATTTTGGTCTTGGCATGTTATTTTGATATAGTTTTCGTGGAACACCATTAAATGCGGATGTCGAAAGCCAAAAGAATATACAGCCAATTGCTAGTGATAAAGCTGCATTGTTCATTTTGGCCTTACCCAATTGAAATGCTTTAGGTGTAGTCCAATCGTTGATGCTTTTGCTTTTGTGTCTAAGCGTGATATTGGTAAGATGGTGAAAAGTAACAGCTGTCCACATAAATAGAAATATTAAAATTACATGCGTTCCTGTTATTGTCCAATCTCTACGAGGCAGAGCTCTTGCCCAAAATGGGAGACACATTAGAGGTACGAACCAGTATCCGAGAAACGAAAACAGTAGACTTTGAATTGTGGATAGAGGTTTTCTTTGCGATTTTAATTGTGGAAAATAGTCTCGAACTAAATCACTTAATAACCAGGGATGTGTCTTTTGATCTATCGTTGCACCATCAGGGAAAACTGCCGGGAGAATAGACAGCGATTCCCATAGTCGCTGTAAGTATAAATGGAAGGCGACGTAGAGAAAGAATAATACTGTAGGCGCTAGCCAGAAGAACATCCGGACAGCTATGTCTACATCGAGAATAGGTAATTTCGCAGTGCCTGAATCCGTAATTAACTGAACGTCTAGCGTCTTTTGAATGGTTAAGAGCATAAAGGCCGAAGACAACAACATTGACAAAAATAATTTGCCTGCATTTTTAGATAACTCTTCAACATTCTTTAGACTTTCAAAATCTTTAATTTCCGCAGGCAGTTTTGCGCGTCGTAAATTTGCACCACCAAGCTGTTCGCTAATTAAGCCGTTGACTTCCGTCAGGTCAGAGCCTTCTAGATCGGTGTCAATAAAGACAGTGTTGATAACATTAGCATCTTTAAAATCAATTTCTTTTAGTTTTGCTCCTTGTAAATCAATATTGCTTAAATTAGCTCCCGCAAAGTCTGCTGTTTTAAGATCATACTTTTGAACGTCAAGTTTTTGCCCTTCGATGCCTTTGGTAGATATCCATAAATCATGTGCTGTTATTGCCTCGGAAAATGGATCCACCTTTGGTTTCAGTAGATCTTCGTGTGCCGTAGTTACCGAAGATATTGTTTCTTTATTGACGCTAAATGCAGGTATTTTTCTTTTGGATATAAAATTGAATGGCTTCATAATTTAATAGACACTAATACGAGTAAAAAGTTGCATAGGTGCAATCTAATTATTAGAGATAGATGGATATAAACAAAGGGGGTGGGTAGAATACTTTACTTTGAGGAATGATGTCTTATAAGGCGATGTCGCCGTTTACCGTTGCGGTACTATATATCCCGAAGTTATTAAGGAGTAATGGCGGCAACTCTTACGGTTAGCATTGCCATCAATCCCACCACAGAAATAGCGTTTTCGTTCGTTGGATCTCATACGCCAGCAGCTTCGTTCCGTCTTCGCGGCTGAGACCAGGGGTGCGCGCCGCTTCGGACGCCTCACGCAGAAGCATTGCCTTGACTTCGGGAGGGTAGGACGCTTCGCGGATCGTGGCTTGAAACTGCGCGTGGAAGTCGCCCGCGAGCGCCCTGGCCGATTGTCCGCTTTGCGTGGTGAACTTGAGACGAGCGCCGGGGCAGAGGGCGCGCGCGGCGGCGAGGGCCCGGGAGTCTTCCTGGTATGTGATGGCGACGCCCTGTTCGACGGCGTCGGGGCAGAACCGATAAGCATCCTCGGCGAAGACGCAGAGATTTTCCGGCAGCGTATCGAAGCGCAGAGCGACCCAATCACACGCTGCGCCGACGACATTCAGGCGGCATTGCGTCGACCAGTAGGCGATACGGTCGATGACATCGGCGGTGGAGACGCCGTGGTTTACTCCATTCGAGCGGCGGAGCCGTACGATCGCCATCATATCGGTTGTTGGCAGGAGAATGAGCTCATCGCTGTCCCGCAGACCGCTGGGGAGCCTCCGCTCGCTCCAGAAGGCCCGGCAGCCTTTCAGTAGCAGCGCCGCCTGATGCGTTTCGATAAACTGCTCGATGCGCGTTTTGGAGAGTGAGACGGACAATCCTGCGGGGGCCTGGGCGCTTTGCCCGTCCTCTTCGGCGGCGGCGTGCTCCAGTGCGCCGCTCGTTGCTTGTTTGACAAATATTGCGACATCGTGCGGAAATCCAATCGTCTCGATCATCCGCATTTCTTCGGGCGTGAGTTCCATTGTGATTAATCCCACCAGAGAAAAAGATAGCCGGAGCGGCGGATCTCGTACGCGAGCAGGCGGACGCCGTCTTCTTCGCTGGGCTCGGAATGGTTTCCAACAATCTCCAGCATCGCTTTCATCCGTGGACTGTTCATCGTCTGGCTGAGCTTTTCGCGGAGCTGATCGACCATTTCCGGAGGAAACCCTTTCGTCATGCGTTCGAGCTGCCCTTCCGCCGTGGTCGCGGTGATACAGATGTCCGGGCATAGCGTCCGGGCGGCTTCCAGCGCTTCTTCGTCCTCTTCATATTGCAGCGCCACGCCCTGATGCACGGAGTCGGGGCAAAGCTCGAAGACGTCTTCGGCGAACTGGCAGATGTTTTCCGGCAGCGTATGGAACCGTAGGGCGACCCAGTCGTGGGCGGCGCCGACGACCTGTACGTCGCAGAGAGTTCGCCAGCGGCTGATCCGGTCGATGATGTCTTCCATGGAGACGCCGTAGTTGCCGCCGTTCGAGTGGCTCCAGCGGATGGCCTCCATCATATCCGTCGTCGGGAGGACTACCAGCTCATCGCCGGATTGCAGGCCGTTCGCCTGCCGGCGTGTGCTCCAAAATGCGCGGCAGCCCAGCGCCTCCATGGCGGTCTGCTGGGTCTCCACGAAGGATTCCACGGCGGCGTTCGGCAGCAGGACGGAGACGCCTCGTATGGGACCGGACTCTTCATCATCGTCCCGGTAATCCCACTCATCCGACTTGGCTTCCTCTAGAACGCCGCCCGTTTCCTGGTGGATCCGCTCCGCGGCGGCGAGCGGGAATTTCAGCGATTCGATCAGTTGCAGTTCTTGAGCGGTCAGAGCCATTGGAAATCTCCTGCGGGAAAGAATGTTGCGATTTCGGTAAGCAGGAATAGTTTACCTGCCGCCGCGCGTTCGCTGACCTGTGATTTGGGTAGAACGAGAGCAGGCGAGCGCGCGAGTTCGGATCCGCGTACGCCGGGAGGATCGATCCATCAGAAACTTATTGTCTCATCTTGGCGCTGCCTGCGCCGTCCTCTGCCTCGTTTCTTTCTGCGCCATTGCGCGCGCGCAAACGCCGTCGGTCACGCCGGCGCCGGATGACGCCGCGTTTTTCGATTACGATTCTCAGGCGCCGTTCGCAGTGACGGAGACGCCGATGGGGATGCAGGGCGGCGCGAGCGTCACCCGTATCACATATCCCAGCCCGGTCGTGACGCCGTATCCCGAAGATAACACCGTCACGGCGTACCTCTTTCTGCCTTCGGGAACGGGACCGTATCCGGCCATGGTGGTGCTGCACGAGTGGAACCCCAGTTCGACGCGGGCGGGGTTTGGGTTGGCGAGCGCGGCGGCGCGCGCCAATGTGTCGGCGCTGGTGGTGGTGGAGCCCTACAGCCTGAACCGGCGTGCGAAAAACCCGAAGGGAACGGCCCCGGCGATCCTCAGCGGAAACCTGCCGGAGATGGTGGGCGCGCTTCGTCAGGCGGTGCTGGACGCGCGGCGGGGGCTGGATTATCTGTCGCGCCGGCCGGATATCGATCCGCAGCGGCTGGGCGTCGGCGGAATCAGTCTGGGGGGCGTGCTGAGCGGGCTGGTGACGAAGGTGGACCCGCGTGTCCAGGCGACGGTGACGCTGGTCGGCGGCGCGGACTTTGCCCGGGGATTTTGGGTGGGGCTGCTCACGCGCAAATATCGGAAGCAGATTTTACGGGACGGGTATACCTACGACGAGTTTCTGCGCGCCATGGCGCCGATCGAAGCCAATCATTGGCCTCGCCCGATCGATCCCGCGAACGTGCTGATGATCGATGGGCGGTACGACCTCGTGATCCTGCCCCGGGGAGCGAAAGCGCTTTCCCAGGCGCTCGGCGATACCAGGATCGTCTGGCTCAATTCGGGACATTACGGGGCGAGCCTGAGCGCGAAGCCCGCCGCCGCCCTCACCGAGCAGTTTCTGCGCGCGCGGTTTTATGGGGATCGGGCCGCGTACCATCCGCCGGATACCCTGCCTTCCAAGACGATCAAGCTTGGCTTCTTGATCGGTGGACACGAAGGTCTCAGTCCCGCGATTGCGTATCAGGTGATCGATTTCGATCGCGCCGGACGATACTCGCTCGACGGCCAGCTCACTTTGCACGGCCTTTCGGCCGGGCTGTCGGCCCGACTGACTCCAACGCTCGCGCTGGGTCTGGAGTTTCCGTTATTCCATGGAGATGTCAAGCCGAAGCCCTATCTTCTTGCGCATATCGTGCTGTAGCGCTACGCCGCTTGATCCTGCTCTTGAAAGCTAGTGTCGAACATGTGGCTGAGCTGGTTGCGTCCCAGCTTCTTCGAGCGGTAGAGCGCCGCGTCGGCCGCCTCGATCAAGGATTCCGGAGAGGCGACACTGTCGCAGACGGTCGCGGCGCCAATGCTGACGGTGATGGCGCGTCTCGGCCACTCCGCGCTGGCGATTGCGTGCCGGAAGCGCTCGCCGACGATGCGCGCCCCTTCGGCGTCGGTGTTGCGCAGGATAATGACGAACTCCTCGCCTCCGTAACGCGCCACGGTGTCGGTGTCCCGCGCGTTGCTATACAGGAGCGCGGCGACCTGGATCAGCACGGCGTCGCCCGCCGGGTGGCCATAGGTGTCGTTAAACGCCTTGAAGTGATCGACATCGATCAGCAGCATGGACAGCGGGGGATTCTCGCGGTGGAAGCGCCGCCATTCTCCGTGCAGCGTTTCCTGGAACATCCGGTGGTTGGTGATGCCGGTCAGGCCGTCGGTGGTCGCCAGCGTGCGCAGACGCGAGTTTGCCGCCTCCAGCGCCTGCTGGCTCTCCATCAGCTCCTGCTGGCCGGCGATCAGCTCCTCATTCTGCGCCTCCAGCATCTGCTGGCTGTTCAAGAGCTCGTTCTGGCTCAGCGTCAGTTCGTCGTTCTGCCCCGCCAAACGCTCCTGCATCCGGTGGAGCTGGGAGTTGCGCCGCCGCAGGATGGGGACGAAGACGAGGGCCGCCAACATCGCAATGCCTGCAAGCGCGCACAAACCTTTGAACCACCATGTCTGATAGTAATGCGGCCGTAAGTACAGGCCGATCGAGGTGCTCACCGTCCACTGACTGTCCGTATTGGCGCAGCGCACGTGGAACCGATAGCGCCCTGGCGGCAGGTTGGTATAAGTGGCCGTGCGCGTTCCGTCGGTCTCCCGCCAGTGTTTGTCGAACCCTTCCAATTGGAAACGAAAGTGGAGATGGCTGGGATTGCGATAGTCCAGCGCCGTAAAGCGGAACTGTGCGTTTCCGTCCCCAGGCGGCGCATGGATTTGCGACTTACCGGAGTAAAGGTCGCCGTCGATGGCGATCTGCTCAATCAGAACGGGCGATGGGGTCGACTCCATGTTGCCGGAATCGATATGCACCACGCCCTGCATTCCGGAGAACCAGAGGTCCGCGTAGCGCATACGGCATGCGGAGGACGCTCGGCCCGTATAGGCCTGTCCTCCGGACGCGCCGTCCAGCGGACCGAAGGGGTAACACCGGATGGAGCTTCCGCCTTTGTCGATCCGCTGGTTAAGATCGTCCAGACTGACTCGGAAGACGCCGCGCGAGCTGCCGATCCAGAGGTTATGGCGGTCGTCCTCCAAAATTTGGTAGACGCCGTCGGAGTAGAGTCCGTCCCGCATCGTGATGCTTCGGAACGCGCCGTTTTTGTAACGCGTGAGTCCGCCGCCTTTGTGACCGAACCAGAGCGCGCCGTCCGAATCGGCGTACATCGCGACGATCGGGATATTCGGCACGCCTTCGGTGCTGCTGAAGGTTTGGACGCGGTCGTTTTCGACGCAGTAAAGATTGTTCTTGCCGCTCGCCCAGAGACGGCCCGCGTGGTCGACGATGGCGGCAAAGATCGGGTTACCCGCCGTGGAGACCGGCACGACGACGCTATGGCCGCCGCGGGTGCGCACGAACTCATGGTCGCCCATCAGCCAGACATCGCCGTCGTCGCTGACCGCGATAGCGCCGGCGTCGCCGACCAGCGCGTTGCCGTATTTGGCGCCGACATCCACCGTTCGAGAGCCGATCAGCTGCTGGGCGCGTCCTTTCCACAGCCCTAAGATCTCGCCATAGGAGGTTTGGCACAGAGCCGTGATGCGCGTGTCCGGTCCGCCGATGCGCTGGAACCGTCCCAGGATCTCGCCCGTGTTTCGGTAAAGGCCGTCGGCTCCGGCGGAGGCCCAGAGGTGGTTCGCGGCGTCGGTAAAGAGGCATTGGATCGGCGTGTCCGGCAGGCCCTGCCGCTCCGTGAACGTGTGGCAGTTGCCGTCGCGCAGGCAATCCAGACCGTTGTCCGTGCCGACCCAGACGCCGCCCTGCGTATCGCGGATCGTGCAGGTGGGGACGCCCGCCAGGCCGTCCGATCTCCGGATACAGACAAACGTCTTGCTGATCTTAAGGCCGATGCCGTCATAGGGGTGCTCGCGGTCCCGCGTGTCGCCGTAGCGGCAGATCAGGTCGCCTCCCGAGTTGATATCGATGCCGCCGACGGAGATTCCCTGCCAATCGGGGGTCGGCAGAAAACGGCCGCAGTGGAATTGACAGAGCGTTCCGCCGATCAGTCCCCAAACATCGCCTGCATGGTCGATGCGAATGGTGGCGGCGGCGCGCTTCGCGCTCTGGCCTGGGACCGGCGTGAGGACCGCGTTGCGGATCGTGTAAGCGCCGAGTTCCGTTCCAACCCAGACGACGCCATTGCCGTCACATTGAATCGACCGGATGGAGTTCAGATGCTTCTCCGCGCCCGGAACGGCGATGTGGATCATCTTCCCGGCGTGGACTTCCAGTAAGCCGCCGTCATCCTGCTCGACCCAGAGGAGGCCGTTTGGTCCCACGGCCCAGTGCTTGACAATGATCTGCCCGGCGTATTCCGCGACGCTGAACTGCTCCTTCAGCCGTCCGTTGACGCTTTGGTAGAAGCCTCCGCTTTTTTCCGCCCACAGCGTTCCCGTCGGATCGAGCTGGCAGGTGACTCGTACTTCGCTTTCGATATCCGTCACCGGCGTCAAGTTCACGGCGACGCCGTTCTGAATGCGGGAGATCCCTCCGGCGCCGGCGGCCCACAGCGCGCCGGTGGAATCCTGCATCAGCTGTTCGATTCCGTTAGTGGCGAGGCCCGGGGTGTTTTCCGTGTCAAGGATCGTAAACCGGTCGCCGTCAAAGCGGGCGAGGCCGTCCTGAGTGGCGAGCCAGAGATACCCGTCCCGGCTTTGCAGGATCGCGTTGACCCGGTCCTGCGGCATGCCGTCCGGCGTCCGCCAGATCGTGTTGACGCTCGATTTGAGGGAAAACGGAGACGCCTGAACGCGGGCGGCGTAACACAGGATTAGCAGCAGCGTCACAGCCAGAGCTCGCAGCCCACAAATTATCCGCCGGTCCAGCATGAGGAAACTCACGTCTTCTTACTTGAAACTTTGCATGATTATCGGTTTAATTCACAGTGATCATTACTGCCGGCCATCGGCGGACGCCCGTCTTTCGCTTAATCCCAGGGAAAATACCAGGGCTCAGAAAGCATCGTGGAAATACAGGGGCGGAATATCCGGGAGGCAGACAAGCTATTTGTTCCACACTTGATGACAATTTGTCATAATTGCCACTCAATTTCCTCGAAATCGATGGACGCCTCGTTGGGACTTAGGCGATTTTAATGTAAAATAAGAATAGAAAGATATTATAAAACGCTTATGACCGACATCGCCTCCGTCCGAAGTCAAATACTAACCGCGTTTGCAGGAACATCGCCTCCGCCTGCGGATCGACTCGTGACGGAGCAAGGCAAACGCGATGCTCCTGGCGCAGAGCGGATCCATGCGATGCTCGCCGGTGAGCGCTGGGAAGAATTGTCGTTTGATTTTCTTAAGGAGTGGTGGTCGTCATTTTGTTATTTGACGCCGGAAGCGACGCGTTATTATCTTCCAGCCCTTCTCATCACTGCTCTCGACCATTGGGGAGAGGAAGTAGACTTTTCCCATACCGTCGTTTACAGCCGACTTATGCCGAGTGCCTACGCTATTTACTATCACGGTTCTGATTCCCATTTCGAGGGACTAGCTGGCTTACTCACCAAAGAGCAATTTCGCGCGGTCGCCGCGTTTCTGGCATTGTTTCTGCCTCATTCGAATCCGGGCAATACGTTGCTGTTGCGCGGTGCGGAGCCATCACATATGATGTTCCTGGCGTCGCGCGCCATGCGGTTGTTTTGGGAACGGGCGGGTGGGCCGCATGCGGAGGCGTTTGCCGCATTCGATTGGCAGATGCGTCATTACGAATATCCGGCCCCTGAGGATCCTGCCGCCGCTGCCTTGGTCGAGGAAATTCGCTCGGCTTTTGCGGATGCTCCCTATCCGGGAGACAATAATTTGAGCGGATCAAGGCAGGGGGATGAGGCTGCGGAAATTGCTCTGGATCTGCGTGGCGTCCATTGGCGGACGATCGCTCCGTGGCTACTGGCAGACAATAGCACTGCTACGTCATTTCTCACGCACGAAGGTCTACGCTATTATTTGCCGGCGTTCTTGATCGCCGATCTGATGGAGTTTGGCGGAGGGCGTTGCGTTTTTACACTGACGCATGGGTTTACAGAGTCAAATTTTAGTCTTTATCCTGATACCGATTGGTTTGCGTATGGCGTAGAAAGAATGGCGGGGTTTACCTTGCCGGAGCGGCTGGCGATTATTCGCTATCTTGAATATACGGCTGAACAGGAAGACTATGAGGCGGCGAATATCCACGAAGCGCTGGAGAGATACTGGCGCCCGAGCCTTGGTAATAAAGGTGATGTGGAAGTGGCAGGGGATAAAACATGACCGGCGCTTGGACGGTGACCTTGTTTGGCGGGCTTCGCGCGACGCGCGGGACGGAGGTGGTGGAGCGGTTCCGATCGCATAACATCGCGGCGCTGATGGCGTATCTCTGTTTGTTCCCACGCCTCCATTCGCGTGAGGAGCTTGCCGACCTGCTGTGGCCGGACTCTGATCTGGAGGCGGGCCGGACCAACCTGCGCACCGCCATCGCCTCGCTGCGCCGGCAGCTGGAGCTGCCGGGCGACCTCGCGGGGAGCATCTTGGTCACGCAGGGCCGCACGATGGTGGGACTCAATCCCGAAGCGATCTCGACCGATGTCGCCCACTTTGAAAGTTTACTGAAAGGCTCCGCGCATCCTGAGAATAGCATTGTCGAAAAGATCGCGATGCTTGCGGAAGCCACCGGATTATACGCGCAGCCGCTGCTTTCCGGGTTTTATGAGACGTGGGCGCTGACCGAACGGGACCGGCTGGCCGAGGTCCAATGGGGGGCGCTGCGCGATCAGGCCGGCCTTTATGAACGGACCGGGCGTTACGACATGGCGCTCGAATGCGTTCGGCGCGCGGTGTCCGCCGATTCGCTGCGCGAGGAAGCGCACGCCGAGGTCATTCGCCTGCTCATGGCCTCCGGACAGGTCGCCGCCGCGCGCCGGCAGTTCGCCGATCTAGAGCAGCTTTTGGAGAGTGAGCTGGGCATCGAGCCCACGCCGGAAACACGGGCGCTTTTGAACGCCGCGCCCGCGCCGGAAACACGGGCGCTATCGGACGCCTCGCCGGCCGAAGCGACTCTGGTCTTTGCGCCGCCACCCGCTTCCGCCGCCCCTTCGAACGCTGGAGACGGCCCTGTGACCAAGCCGGTCCTGGTGCGGAAACCGTCCCGCCTTCCCCTGACGCTGACGCAGTTTTTCGGACGCTCCAAGGAGCGTGCGTCGCTCGCGGATCTGCTGGGCGAGGGCACGCGTCTGGTGACGCTGACCGGTCCCGGCGGCTCGGGCAAGACGCGGCTGGCGATCGAAGTCGCGCGGGACCTTCATGAAACGTTTCCTGGAGGATCCTGGTTTATCCCGCTGGCCGATGTGCGGGAGGCGAGCCGGATTTCCGACGCGCTTGCGGAAGCCCTTCCCGTCACCCGGTCCCGCGCCGTGATGCCGTTCGATCAGGTCGTCGAGGCGCTGACGCGCCTGGGGCGCGTCGTTCTGGTGCTGGATAACTTCGAACAGCTCGCGGAGACGGGGGCGAATGTCGTGCAGCAGCTTTTGAGCGCCGTGCCCGAGCTGTGCTGTCTGGTGACCTCCCGCCAGCGCCTGCTTCTGGACGGCGAACGCGAGTTTCCGCTGGCGCCGCTTCCCACACCGCCGACTCCCGGCTCCCCGGAGCGCCTGCTGGAGTTTCCCAGCATCCAGTTGTTCGTCAACCGGGCGCAGGCGGCGCGGCCGGATTTCCAGCTCTCCGCGCGCAACGCCGCCGCTGTCGCGCTGCTCTGCGACAAGCTGGAGGGGATCCCGCTGGCCGTGGAGCTGGCCGCCGCCTGGGCGCAGACCTTGAGCCCGGCGCAGACCCTGGAGCGACTGGACCATCGTTTCGATCTGCTGGTGTCCCGCCGCCGCGATACCCCGGGCCGCCATCAAACGCTGCGGGCGACGGTGGAATCCAGTTATCAGCTTTTGCCCCCGGCGACCCAGCGTTTCTTCACGCAGCTCGGTCAGTTTCGCGGCGGGTGGACCCTGGAGGCGGCCGAGGCGGTCAGCGGCGACCGGGACGCCATCTACCATCTGACGACGCTGCGCGAGCACTCGCTCGTGCTCGCCTCGGAAGAGTCGCAGGTCGATGGAACCGCCGAAACCGGGATGCGCTACCGGATGCTGGAGACGCTGCGCGAGTTCGCCGACGAGCTGGTGTCGGATGAGGACAAGCGCCGCGCGCTCTGCGAACGGCATTACGGGCACTATTTGGAGCTGGCGCAGGACGCGGAGCCGGGCCTGCACGGGCACGAGCAGGCCGGCTGGATCAAGCGGCTCGATTCCGAGCGCCACAATATGCGCGGCGCGCTGGCGTGGGCGACGGAGTACGACCCGGACGCGGGGCTTCGGCTCGCCTCGGCGCTGACCCGGTTCTGGGAGTCGCGCGCCTATGTCCGCGAGGGCAGCCTTTGCATGGAGCAGCTATTGGCGGTGAGCGGCGGCGAGACGTCGCTGCGCGCGGATATCCTGTTCAAGTCGGGCCGCTTCGCCTGGTATCTGCGTAACTGGGACCTCGCTCGCAAGCGCTTCTCGGAAAGCATCACCATGTATCGCGCGCTGAACGACATTTCGGGGATCGCTCTGCCGCTCGCCGCCTGGGCCGGTCTGCTGCTGATGAACGACGGCGACGGCCTTGGCGCGCACATGGCGCTGGAGGAGGCGTGGCGCGCCACGGAGATCAGCGGAGATCTGCGGCCGCGTCTGGAGATCTACGAGTGGCGCACCGCCATGGCCTGCGGGATGGAGAATTACGCGGAAGGGGAGCGCCATACACAGGATTGGCTGGCGCTGGCGCGCCAGCTTGGCGATCACACCATTGAAGTCGCGGCCCTGTTCTGGATGGGATTGCTCACCGCGAACAGTATGGACTCCCAGCGCGCGCGCGTGTATTTCGAACAGGCGATCGCGGTCTCCAAAACCGTCGGCGAGACCTTCTGGGGCTCCGGAGCGTGGTTCGGCATGGCGCTGGTCGAAGTGATGGACGGGGACCCGGAGCGCGGGCGCCAGTGCGTGCAGCGCTCCTACGACCTTCTGGGCGATATGGGCTATCAGTTCGTACACCATTATCTGCTTCAAGCGCTGGCGTTTGTCTGTTCGGCGCAGGGGGACGCGTCGCGCGCCGCGCGTCTGCTGGGCGCGGTGGAGCACCTTCGGCGGACCGACCAGACATTGACGGCGTCCATCATCGGCCGGGGCTTCGATACCTATGTCGAGAGCGCCAAAGCCGCCCTTGGACCTGAGGGGTTCGCGGCGGAGCAAGCGATCGGCGCGGGAATGACGCTGGACGAGGCGCTGGCGTACGGCCTGCTGCCCTGATTGCCGGAAGTTACCCTCAATTCCCACCCATCGGATCTCACGGCGCATTCCAAGCGGAAGAATTCAAAAATTCTTCCGCTTTTTTTACGTTTGACCGCTGTACACGGTTTTGTACACGCTGTGTACACGGCGCCCTTGTATGATGCATCTGTCAGCGGCTCGGAGCAAAGTTCGCGGCGCTCCCAAAGCCGCGATCCGCCGGAGAACGATCCTGGCGTAAAGATCAACAATAAGGACGTATCACATGAATAACATTGTCGACCATATGATTGAAACCGACACTTCGCTGGGCGCTTATCTTATCCCGGGCGGCATGGGGCAGTTCTTCGACTTTGGAGACCATCGGGGGCGTGTGAAGGTCAGCGCGCAGGCGACGGCCGGAGCGTTTCTTTTTTGTGAAGTGGAAGTCGATCGCGGCGGCGGCGTTCCTCCGCACATTCATAGCCGCGAAGATGAGACGTTTTATATCCTCGAAGGTCGGTTCGCGTTTCAGATCGGGAACGAAACCGTGATCGCCAACCCGGGCGACACCGTCTTCGCGCCGCGCCGCGTCGCGCACGCCTGGTATTGCGTGAGCGAAGGCGGCGGCCGCGCGACGCTGCTGATTACGCCGGGAGCGAACTTTGAAGAGTTTGCCGGAGCGCTCGCGGACCTGAACATCGTGCCGAAGAAGGCGATGATGGGAGAGGAAGCGTCGCAGTTTATCCGTCTGTCCGCGCGTTACGGAATCGAGATGCTGCCGCATCTCCTAGGAGATTAATTATGAGAAGAATGCATGCAGTGCTGCTTGTATTACTGCTGGTCGGAGGTTTGACGCGTGACGTCCCTTTGACGTCGGCGCGCGCCGAAATGGCTCAGAGCGCGGACATGGCGCCGGCGCGAACGTCGCTGCTGGCCCAAATCCAGCTTCCGGACGGCGCGCGCCGCTCCACGGATCGAAACAACCAGGCCGCCTTCGAAGCCGCGCTTCGGAAGGCGTCGGAAACCAGCCGGTCAAAATCCGGCGCCGTCGAATCCAAATCCGACAAAGTTGAATCCCGGTTCAACAAGGTCGAAGTGCTGGCTTGGCCGGCGGATGCGACGCCCATGCAGGACCTGCCGTCGAAGCTAAAGGATGCCGGATATGCCTATTCCGCCCGCCCCTCGTACGACGCCGTTCCCGGCCGCATCACGCCGTTCATCGCCGCCCGCGCCGGTCAAAACGATACAATCCAGGGCATGTGGATCGAGACCGATACGAAAAACGTTCTCCTCGCCTGGGCTTCTTGCCGCTCGAACAGCGCGAGCGGTCAAGGCGAGCAGAACACATTCGAACTGCTCCCCGCCGAGCGCCCAGAAACGGACGGAGCGTTCCGCTCCGCATCCGGCGCCCGCCCCGCGAACATCTCCCCCGCGCCGGCCGCGCTAGGCGTGCGGGTACACTCCGCGACCGTGTCTCACGCGTCCGCGCATTGACGCCGACAGCCCCTGCCTGAACATTTGGATGTACGAATGTTCAGGCAGAGGCTGTTGTCACGCCGCCGTGGTTTCACGCCGGTTTTTTGCGGCGGGAGCGTATGGGCATGGCCGCCAGCTTCTGAAGATTCGCGAGCAGCGATTCTTGTTGAAGCCTCACACGGTATTGCTGCAACGGATGGCCGGGCGAAATCTCCTCCACCATATGGGTTATTGCGGGCGGGTTATTCTTGTGTGTGACGGTCGTCGTTCCAAAGCCGGATCGCCGGCTCGCTGAGGTTGTGTTCGTAGCCTAAGATACTCAGCGACGCGGTGGTCAGCACGAAGTATTGGGCGCTTTCCGGCGGCAGTCCCAGCCAGCGCGCGGCGAGAAATCTCAGAAAGTGGCCGTGGCTGAACAGGAGCGTGTCGCCTTCGATGGCGCGGAGCCGTTCGACCACGCGGTCGGCGCGGGCGCCGATCTCCGCGACGGATTCGCCGCCGGGAAATCCGTCGCGGAACGAGCGCCAATCGGGGCGCTCCTTACGGATATCCACCGTGCGTCGTCCTTCATACTCGCCATAGTTCCACTCGACGAGGTCCGGATCGACCTGTGCGGCGCCGCCGAACTCGGCGAGATCGCAGGTTTGCCGAGCGCGCAGCAGGGGACTGGTAAAGACGGCGGCGAAGGTCAGGCCCGCCAGTCGTTTGCCCAGACTCTGGGCGTTGCGCTCGCCGCGATCGGTGAGGGGAAGATCCGTCATTCCCGTATGCTGCCCGGTGATCGTCCACTCGGTTTCCCCATGACGGGCCAAATAAATACGGGGCGGGGTGTCGCTCAACGCTGTTCTCCTGGAGGGAATGATGAATTCGGGAATGATGAATTGATGTTACGCACATTGCGCCCGGCGATTTCAGTCGCCGGTCATCGCCTCTGTCTCACCATTATACTCGCCCCGGCGCGCGGCGCTGTTGCATTTGGCGCGGTGCAGGAGCGCCTTTTGCGCCGCCTCCACGTTTTTGTCGTCGCCGCGCCACAGCTCCAGCGCCGGCTGCTGAATGGCGCGGGAGAAGGAGAACGTCAGCGCCCACGGCATGCGGCCCCGGAAACGAACGTTCATGGCGTTCAATCGCGCCGACGCCAGCTCGCTTTCCTGACCCCCCGAAAGAAAGGCGATGCCGGGAACGGCGGCGGGAACGGTTCGGAGGAAGCATGTCACGGTGGCGCCGGCGACTTCCTCCACGCTGTTCTGCACGGGGCATTGCAGGCCGGGAAGCAGCATGTTCGGCTTCAGGATCATGCCCTCCAGCGCCACGCGCTGGCGTTTGAGGGTTTCGAACACGACGTTCAGGACGCGCTCCGTCATCTCGGCGCAGCGCTCCAGCGTGTGATCGCCGTCCATCAGCACTTCGGGCTCGACAATCGGGACGAGGCCGCTTTCCTGGCAGAGCGCGGCGTAGCGGGCCAGTGCATCGGCGTTCGCCGCAATACATCCGTCGCTGGGGATTCCGTCACCGATGGTAATGACCGCGCGCCACTTCGCGAAGCGCAGACCGAGGCCGGCGTATTCGGTCAAACGCTCGCGCAGGCCATCGAGACCTTCCGTGATCTTCTCGCCCGGATGCGCCGCCATGTCCTTGGCGCCGGCGTCGACTTTGACGCCAGGGACGATACCCGCCTGGATCAGGGCGTCCACAAACGGCCGGCCATCCCGCGTTTTCTGGCGCACGGTCTCATCGTAGAGGATCGCGCCGCTGATGGAGTTTCCCAGACCCGGCGCCGTGACGATCAAGTCGCGGTAGGCGCGCCGCATCTCCTCGGTTTGCGCGATTCCCAGCGGGGCGAACCGTTTATTGGCGGTGCCGGTGCTCTCATCCATCGCGAGCAGTCCCTTGCCGTCGGCGAGCAGCGCCCGCGCCGTTTCTTTCAGCTTTTCGATTTCCATGGGGTCCCTTTGTGCGTTTGTTTGCGTTTTGCAATAAAAATAGTTGTACCCATGTCGTGAGACGCATAACGGCGTTTCGACCGAAATGACAAAGACAGCCGGCGGTGAAAACCGCCGGCTGTCCTGGGGATCTGAAGATGCGCCGTCTAAGAGAGACACGGCGCTCTCAGACGTAACGCTTGATGAAGTCCAGGGACGTTTGGGCGACTTCACGCCAGCCGCTGTCGACGGTCAGGGCGTGGCCCCGGCCGGGGATCTGAACGACCTCGGTGACGCCGGGGTTGTCTCGCTGGCGCTCGTACGACGCTTTTGTGATCGCCCAGGGAACCGTATTGTCTTTCTCACCGGAGATGAGCAGCAGCGGTCCGCGATCCGAATTCTCGGTATCGACCTTCGCTTCCGTCCAGGGATCGAGGTTGGCGGTGGCGGCCTGGAAGAGCGGCGCGCCCGCAGCCGGCACGGCGAAGGTCTTGTAGAGCTCCATGGCCTCCGTTTCGCTGACGGCGTTGGCGAAGCCGAAACGGAACTGATCGTAGGTGAGCGGGATCGCGCGGTTACGATTGGCGGGATTGCCCAGGACCGGCCAGGCGGATTTCAGGGCCGAGAAGGGCAGTGGGAGCACGCCGCGAAAGGGCGCCGCGTCGATGGCGACGGTCGCCGACGCCAGGCCGCGTCCGGCGAGGATCTGCGCGAGCAGGCCGCCAAATGAATGGCCGACGATGGCGGGCTTTATGTCCAGCGCCCGAATAATCTCCGCAAAGTGATCGGCGACCTGGCCGACCGTCTTGTGCGCCATGACTTCCGGGTGCGCGTTCGCCTCGGCGACGGTCTCGGGATCGTCCGGCCAGCCGGGCGTAAGCGCGGTGTATCCGGCCTCCTCGAACATCGCCGCCCAGCGGTCCCAGCTGCTCGGCAGCAGCCAGAGGCCGTGGACGAATACGACCGGCGGGAGCGCCGTCGCATTCGCGCGTGCGACCTGCTGCATTTCATGCTCGGTGATTGTGACCGCCTCAGTGTGAGGAGCCACAGATGTTTCCGTTGTCATATCGGATTTCCTCTCCTTGGGTCTTTTTGCCTAACTCTGGATGGAAGCGAAGCCCCGGTAAGGCGCAGCGCCGCTCCGGGATTCGTGGTCTTGTCTTCAAAGACAACACCATTATTGCAGGCGAACGTTGCTGATAACGTTCCCGAATGTCAGGGAAAAGCGTTCCGCGTTCATTTGTCGTGTGAAAGTTCGATGCGCCGAAGAAATTTAGCGCCGCGCAGAGACCGGAGATATGGGAGAAACTGCGGTTTGCGGCGTCAGCACGAAGGCGTGGGTGACGCCGCCGACGAGACCTTTGCCGACGATTTGGCCGGCGTTGTTGACGCCGTCGGCGCACTGGAGCGTCCACTGCGGCGCGTTCGTCACGGCGCCGTTCAGGTCCACCACACGCCCGTCGGACCAGAGGACGGCGCGGGGCGGGGTGACGTCCGCGTTCACGCCGGACTGGCCGACGGCGACGCCCAGATCGTTGACCGCGCGCGCTTCGCTGTTGTCGTGTCCGGGCAGCGTCCCCAGATCGATCGCCTGCCCGTTATCCCAGAAGCAGGCGTGGACCGTGCCGTCGTCGGTCGAAGAGTAGCCGACCGCCTGTCCGCGCTGATTGACCGCGCAGGCGAGGCTGTTGTCGCCGCCCAGCGTCCCCAAATCCTGCATCACGCCGTTCTGCCAGAGAAAAGCGTGCGTGGGGCGGGTAAATCCATGCGCCGTTCGCTCCAGGTAGGTGCGCGCGAGGTCCGCCTTGCCCACGACCTGGCCGCTGTCGTTCACGCCGTACGCCATGCTGTGATCCCCGCCGAGCGTGCCGAGGATCTGCGTCTGACCGTTGGCGCAGAGAAACGCCTGCGTCATCAGGCCGCCCTGTGCGTCGTGCCCGCCCGCGCGGATACTGCCGACCACCCAGCCAAGATCGTTGACGCCGTGGGGCTCGTTATAGCGATATCGGGCGGGCAGCGCGGGCGACTTCTCCCCATCCTGCCAGAGCAGCGTGTGTGGGTAGTTGTCGTAATTGTAATAGGTGGCGGCGACGGCGCCCGCGTTGTTGATCGCGAGCGCCGCGCCGTAATGGTAGCGGCCAATCGCCCCGATCGGCGTCTCATGACCGTTGTCCCAGAGCAGCGCGCGCTCGTCGCGCGCTCCGGCGACCTGGCCTTTGTCATTGATCGCGAAACGGATCGCCGCTGAGGTCCCCACCGGTCCCAGATCCTGCAGCACATAGCGCAATGGGAGCGCGGCGCTGTCGCGCTTGAATCGGGGGGCGGCTTGCGTGCGCGCCGTCACATGGATCGGCAGCGCGGCGCACATCCCCGCCCCGCAAAGCGCGGCCGCCGCCAGACGCACGGAGGCGCGGTTCGTGTCCCAGCCGGGGCGCGCGACGTGCAGCAGCCGGCGCTTCGCCGCATGGTAAGCCGGGCGGATCCCCAGCGCCGCGCTCGGCGCGGCGGCTCCGGCGGACATGACCTTGAGCAGCAGGCGTCCGTACTGCACGGCGTCCAGCTGAGTCGCCGCAATCGCGGCGGCGTCGCAGGCTTCCTCGCGGGCGGCGTCGTATTCGCGCGCCGCAAGCCACAGAAGCGGGTGGAAGAAGAACAGCGCGCGCGCCAGCGTGGGGATGATCCCGAGCAGCAGGTCGCGGCGCTGTAAGTGCGCGATCTCATGCGCGAGCGCCATCCGCCGCTCACTCTCGGACAGATTGCGCGTGAATCCCGCCGGCGCGATCAGCACGGGACGCCAGAGTCCGGCGACAAAGGGGGAGGGGCAGTCCGCCGATTCGCGAACGGCAATCGCCGCGCGATATCCCATTTGCCGCGCCAGCGTCGACGCCTCGACCTGGGTTTGATCCGGCGCGATCGCAACGGCGCGCCGAAGCGCGCCGCGCACTCGCAGCCAGCCGCACATATTCCCAATGAGCATGGCCGTCGCGCCGAGCGCCCAGCCAGCGAACAGCGCTTGGGGAACCCAGGAAAATGGCGGGACATGCTTCGGCGCATGGCTGAGCGGGGCCGCCGGCGGGGCGGCGAAGGCGGTCACGGAATTGTTGGATTGGAGCGGCGGCGGCGAGTCGCCGCTTTGCGGGCGCAGCGGCTGAAAGAGCTTGGTGATCGGCGCGGCGGCCTTCGGCGCATGCGTCCCGCCGGGAAGCAGGGGCAAAGCGACGCCGCCGACGCAGCAAAGGCTGATGAGAAGCTTGGCGCTCGCCAGCCACCACAGCCAGCAGCGCGCCGAGGCGGGGATTCGCGGCGCAAACCGGCACAGCGCCCACACGACAAGGATCAGCGCGCCGCCCTGCACGGAGGCGCGCAGCATCGTGGCGGCCCAGACTTGCATCACCGGAGCGAAATGTGCGGTCCAGTCGCCTGCCATGGCGTTTATCCCTTTTTCGCCTGCATCGCGTCCAGCAGTTTTTGCAGATCGGCGACTTCTTCCTCGTTCAGATTTTGGTTCTCGGAGAGGTAAGCTACAAAGGGCGTCAGCGATCCGCCGAGCGTGCGGCTCACAAAGTCATGCACGAGGTTCTGCATCAAATCCTGTTTGCCTACGGCGGGAGCGTACTCAAACGATCCGCCGGACTTGGTCCGGGTCAAAAAACCCTTTTTGCGCAGGCGCTCCATCACCGTCAGGATCGTCGTGCGCGCCAGCCCCAGCGGCTCCCCGAACTGCACCGCGACATCGCGCACGGAGATCGGCGAGTGGTCCGTGATATAGCGGAGCACTTCCAGCTCCTGATCTCCCAGCATTGGCGGCTTCATCATAGCATCGTTATCCATTTCTCGAACATCAACGCCATTATATCGCAGGACTACGAGAGTAGTCAATGGGTTATTTTCTGCGATTTTCCGGGAAAGTACATTCCAGGATCGAACGCAATCGATGAAAGGAGAGAAGATTATGTCCGAAAAGAGCACCGCAATCGATCGGCGTGAGGACGTCAACCCCGACGAGGGCGTACGCGAGTACGGCGACGTGGAGTTTGCCGACACCAAAAACCATAAGTATCCGATTGACACGGAAAAGCATATCCGGGCGGCCTGGAGTTATATCAACCACAAAGACAACGCATCGAAGTATGATGCGGACGAGGTGGAGACGATCAAGCGGCGAATTAAGGCGGCGGCGAAGAAGAAGGATGTAGAGATCGAGTCAGAGTAGGTCTCTACTCCAGCGTTTCCGAGAGCCGCGCGAACGAATATCCTTTTTTCTTCAGGCCGGCGATCACGGCGGGGAGGGCTTCGGCGGTGTGCCAGCCTCGGCCGTTGACGTGCATGATGACGATGGAGCCGGGTTTGGTCCTGGCGAGGACCGTGCGGACGATATTGGGCGCGGTGACGTGCTTGTCGGGATCGCCGGTCACGACTTCCCAGGTGACGGACTTCATGCCGAATCGGGCGGCTTCCTGGATCACGCTGGCGTCGTATTCGCCGTAAGGCGGACGGAACAGACGCGCCTGACGGCCGGTGAGATTTTGGTGGACGGCCTGCGTTTTGCGCAGGTCGTCGTCCATCTGCGCCGTCGAGATCTTGGTCATATGCGGGTGCAGGTAAGAGTGGTCGCCGATTTCGAACAGGGGATTGGCGGCGAGCATCCGAGCCTGCGCCGGGTGCGTCTCCATCCAGTGGCCGCCGAGGAACAGGGTCGCGGGCGTGTGGGTGCGCGTGAGAATATCGATGATTTTGGCGTCGTAACCCGCCGGCTTGCGCGTTTCGCAGGCGTCGAACGAGAGCACGACCCACTTGTGCGTCCGCGCGCCGTGCGTGATGATTTGCGGCGAGACCGAAGCCAATCGCGGCGCGGGCGGCGAAACCGTCATCAGCGTCGACGCCATGAGCAAACCAATAAACAAATTTTAATCCTTGTGAGTTCGTAGCCTAAGGCAATAAGCTCCAGTCGCGCCGGAGCAATGCGTAGAGCGCCAGATCGTGATAAGCGCCCTTCCAAAATCCGCGTTCGCGCAGCAGGCCCTCTTCCTGGAAGCCAAGCCGCGACAGCAGATTTCGCGACGCCGTGTTCTGAGGGACGACAAGCGCTTCGATACGATTGAGGTGGATTGTCTTAAATCCAAAGTCCAGCATCGCCGTGAGCGCTTCGCGCATGAGGCCATGGCCCCAGTGCGCCGGATCGAGCTCATAGCCGATCTCGGCCTGGCGCGATTCGCTGTCCGCGTAACCATATCCGCAGGAGCCGACGACGCGGTTTGTCTCGTTCAGAACGATCGCCCAGCGGATTCGAGTCCCTTCAGTATACGCCACGTTTCGGCGTTTCACCAGAGCCTGCGCTTCTTCGATTTTTGTCAGCGGCCCGATATTGTAAAAGCGCACGACTTCCGGCTGCGAGAGGATCTGCAAAATATCCTCCGCGTCCGACGGCTGCGTTTCGCGCAGCCGCAGGCGGGGCGTCTCGATCTCGGGAAACTCGGAAAATGTAAACATGGACATAAGCGTTATCCCCACCAGAACGCGGCGGCGATGATCACATAGAGGCCGATGAGCGCCGCGCCCTCCAGCCAGATCGATTCGCCGTCATAAACGACGACCGTGGTTACGATCGCCGCCAGCGCGAGGACGGCGATGAGCAGCGGCGTGAGAACCAGGGTGAGATGCGCGCCGCCTAAGAAGAAGCTGAGCAGCACCAGCACGGGAATGAGGCCCAGAGACACTTGCAGCGAGCTGTTGAGGATGACGCTGACGGCAAAGTCCATGCGGTTCTTGATCGCCAGTTGAATCCCGACCACGTTTTCCACGGCGTTGCCGGCGATCGCCACCAAGACAAGGCCGGTGAACGCTTCCGACAGATGCAGGATACGGATCGCCGGCTTGAGCGCCTCGACAAACCAATCGGAAACAAACGCCGCGCCGACGCCCGCCGCGAGCAGGGTGACGATGGAGAGCCACATCGGCCATGCGTCCGGCGTCTCTTCCGCGCAAGGTTCGCAATCCGCCGGCGTCAGCGGTCCGCCTTTGATGGAGACCGGAAGGCTGACCAGGAAGACGATCAGCAGGACGATGGCGGCGGCGATGCTCAGCGTGTCCGGATGGCGTCCGGCGGCGGTGTGCAGGGTGTGCGCCAGCGTTGGGATCATCAGCCCGGAGACCGCCAGCAGCATCAGCGATGCGATCATGCGCGGCTGCTGCTTCCCGAATTTCTGCGCGCCGTTTTTGAGACCGCCGGCGAGAAACGCCAGACCGAGCACAAGCAGCGAGTTCGCCAGGATCGATCCGATGAGCGCCGATTGCACCACCGTCACCAGTCCCTGGCGCAGGGCAAAGATACAGATAAAGAGCTCCGGGAGGTTGCCGAGCGCGCTTTGCAGAACGCCCGTGGCCCCCGGGCCCAGCTTGCCGCCGAGCTGTTCCGTGGCCGAGCCGACCATGGACGCCAGCATTGCCAGCGCCACGGCGGTGATCACGAAAAGCAGCACGGGGTTGGCGTGTACGGAGATCGCAATTCCCGAAGCAATGGTCGCCGCGACGGCGACGAGCGCAATCGTACGGTCGCGTGAGGAGATAGTGGTCATCAAATAGAGCGCCCTTTGCCCCGACAGGGAGGATCTTAAGCCAGCCGCTCGGAGGAGAGTGTGTCGAGCTCCAGAGTGTCGCGGCGGCCGGCTAATAAGTGATAGTACCCAGCGCAGGTGATCATGGCGGCGTTGTCGGTGCAATAGACGGGCGGGGGCGCGGTCATGGGGAGGCCGGCGGCGTTGCAGGCGGCCTGCATCCGTTCGTTGAGACGGGAGTTAGCGGCGACGCCGCCGGCAAGCAGGACGCGGCGCGCGCCGTTCGCCGTCGCGGCCCGGATGGTCTTTTCGACGAGCACATCGACGATGGCTTCCTGGACGGACGCCGCCCAGTCCTGCGGCGCGACATCGGCATTGGCGGGATCGGCGACGGCGTTGGCGACGGCGGTTTTGAGGCCGCTGAAGGAGAAGTCGAAGGAATCCGCGCCGAGTCGCGCGCGCGGCAATTTGACGGCCTGGGTGTTTCCGTGCAGCTCGCGGGCCATCTTGTCGATCAGGACGCCGCCGGGATAGGGGACGCCGAGCAGGCGGGCGCTCTTATCGAACGCCTCGCCGGCGGCGTCGTCGCGCGTGCGTCCGATAATTTGATAGTCGCCGTGGCCGCGCACCAGAAAGATCTCGGTGTGGCCGCCGGACACGACGAGGCAGACGACCGGGAATTCGATCCGGGGATCGACCAGCCAGTTGGCGTAGATATGGGCTTCGATATGATGCACCCCAACCAGCGGGATGCGCAGGGCGTAGGCGAGCGCCTTGGCCGCCGATACGCCCACGAGCAGCGCGCCGAGCAGTCCAGGGCGGTTCGCGACGGCGATGGCGTCGATGTCCTGGAACGCGGCGCCCGCGACGCTCAACCCTTCGGCGATGACGGCGTTCATCTGCTCCAGGTGCTGGCGTGAGGCGACTTCCGGCACGACGCCGCCGGTCTTGGCGTGCAGGTCCGCCTGCGAGGCGATGATGCTGCTGCGCACGTCCGAGCCGTCGCGGACGACGGCGACCGACGTTTCGTCGCAGGAGGTTTCAATTCCGAGGATATTCATGGTGTGTTCGCCGCCGCATTCCCCCATCTCATCGATTGGCGATCTCCATGCAGCGTCGGATATGCTCGCGGTAAGCCGGGGTCGCCATGTCGTCGAGCCACATGATCACGGCGTTTTCTTGATTGTCGCTATAGTAGTTCTTACGCACGGAGACGTCTTTGAAGCCGTGCTTGACATAAAGGTTGTGCGCAATGACGTTGCGCTCGCGCACTTCCAGGGTGGCGCGCTCCGTGCCGCGATCGATCCCGTACTCCAGCAGGCTGAGCAGCAGGCGTTCGCCGATCCGTCGCCGCCGCGCCGATGGGTCCACGGCGATATTCGTGAAGTGCGCCTCGTCCATGATGATCCACATGCCGCCGTATCCGACGAGGGTCCCATCGCGGTCCCTGGCGACCAGATAATGCGCGACGGTATTCCCAATTTCGGTGGCGTACGCGTTGTGGCTCCAAGGAAGCGCGTTGCTGCGGCGCTCCAGCCGGGCGACTTCGTCGATATCCGCCATGACCATGCGCGTGATGGCGATGGGTCCAAATCCCGTCGGCGCCTCATTCTCGTAAAGGATGTCGTTCATGAATTGTGCGTGGAGGAAGAAGGCGAGGGGACGGTGTCCGATCCCTCGATCCACTGCGCGCCGCCGTCAAAATGTTCTTTTTTCCAGATCGGAACCGTCGTCTTTAAGCTGTCCATCAGCCAGCGGCACGCCTCAAACGCCTCCGCTCGATGAGCCGACGCGACCGCGATCGTGATGCTGCGCTCTCCGACCGCGACCTTGCCCAATCGATGCGCGATGGCGCACGTCACGCCCCAGCGCTCACCGGCTTCCTCGGCAATCGCGCGCAGCTGCTTCTCCGCCAGAGGCCGGTAAGCCTCATATTCCAAATGCGTCACCCTGCGGCCCCGCGTGCTTCCGCGCACCGTGCCGGAAAACGTCACCAGCGCGCCCCGCTCCGGATCCTGAAGCCGCGCGCCCAGTTCGCCCACATCCTGCAATGGATCGTCGGAAAGAAAAACAATCGCCATGCGCTACCCTCCGCTCATCGGGGGCAGAAACGCGACTTCATCGCCATCGCGCAAAATCGTCCGATCGTCGGCAAACTCCGCATTCACCGCCACGCGCCCCGCCGGCAGCCGCGCGGCCAGCGCCGGAAACGTCGCGGCTAAAGTTTCGGCGCAGCCGGCCGCCGTCACGCCCTCAGGCAGATCGAGGCGCAGGTTATCCGTCCCGGCGGCGTCCTGATAACTGGCGAATAGGAGAACGGTGACTTGCATAGGAACGATTTCTGATACTTTCGTGGGCCTGAGTTCTACCTACCCCGGCGCTTTGCGCTCCCATGGCAAACCCACCCCGGCCCTTCGGGCCACCCCTCCCTCGGGCGGGAAGGGTAAGTAAGATTGCCTCTTACGGTGGGCGCCTGCGAACACACGCTCTGAAATAACCCTTCCCGTCGGCGGAGGGGTGGCGCGAAGCGCCGGGGTGGGTTTGCCCCGAAACGCCCGCAGATTACTGATAAGGCGTCATCCGGATCTGACCGATTTCATAGTCCTTCGTGAGGGAGACAAACTGTGTCACGGCGCGCACTTCGAGCGGCGCGTCGTCCACCAGCACTTTCACTTTGGGGAAGATCTTATCGGTGACCGACACGCGCGCGGCGTGGTTTTTGTTTATCATACCCAGCGCGGCGGATTTTTCGGATGACAGACGCATGAGGTCGGCGTGGATGCGGCCTTTGCGGATGGCGGCGACCCAAAGGCGCACGCGGTCTTCGATGGGAAGCTCATCGCCCCGTTCCTCGACCGGAAGGAGTTCATCGCGCAGGCGCTGGCATTCGCCCAGCAGGCGGACATCGCGCTCGGCGCGGGCGCGGATGGCGTCGACGCGGTCCATCAAGTGTTTGTTGTGGCCGGCGATCAGCACCGTGGGGATGCCGGAGAGGGAGCCGGCGCTTTTGGCTTCGACAATCTCGTGGCCGTAGCAGGAGCCGCCCATTACGGAGCCTCGAACGATGATGCTCCCGCCTGCTTCCAGAAATGAGTGCACGGAGCTTTCCTGAATGGCGATGCTGCCGCGCAGGGCTTCCACATGCGCGCCTTGCAGGAACTTACAGGAGATGCGGCCGTGCGACGAGCGCGCCGAGCCGAGAAAGCCGCCGGTGACGACGATATCGCCGCCGGCGTCCAGCACGGCGGCTTCCACGTCTCCGAAGATATGGATCGATCCCGACGCCTTGATGCGCATGCCCTTTGCGACATCGCCGTGGATGCGGACGTCGCCGCTGTGCGTCACATTCCCTGTGGCGGGGCCGACGCCGCCGGCGATCTCCCGTACGGGCTGATCGGAGACGGGGGGCGGGGCGCTGACGGTGTGGGTCGGCTGCTCCTCCAGCGCTTTGTTGAACGCTTCATCGAGGGCTTTGCAAAACGCGTCGGGCATCAGGGGGGCAAGCGCGCCCGCCAGCCAGGGCATGGGCGCGCCAAACTCCAGGCCGTCGTCCTCTTCGTTTGTCAGGTCGGCGACCGACGGGGCGACCTCGGTCACGCGCAGCTTGAACAGCACGCCGCGCGCCGGATTCCCCTCCTGCAAGACCTCATGGGCGACGCGCCTTGGTTCGCAATGGAGCAGCAGCGCCGCGCGCTCCAGCACTGCTTCAATCGACTTCCCCTGTACGACGAGTGACTTTTCCATTTCCCGGTATCCTCTACAGGATATATCGGCTTAAATCCTCATTTTTTACAATGCCCGCCAGCTTGTTTTTTACGTATTCGGCGTCAATCGTCACGGATTTCTCCTCCAGCTCGGAAGCATCGAAGGAAAGCTCGTCCAAAAGACGCTCCATAATCGTGTGCAGGCGGCGTGCGCCGATGTTCTCCATCTGCGCGTTGACCTCGGCGGCGAGCCGCGCCAGCTCCGCGACTGCGTCGTCCGTGAACTCCACCGTCAGCCCTTCCGTCGCCAGCAGCGCCTGGTATTGCTTGACCAGCGCGTTGCGCGGCTCGACGAGGATCCGCTGGAAGTCTTCCTGGGTCAGACTCTCCAATTCGACGCGAATCGGCAGGCGTCCCTGGAGCTCGGGAATCAAGTCCGACGGCTTGGAGAGGTGGAACGCGCCGGCGGCGATGAACAGGATAAAGTCGGTTTTGACCGGACCCTGCTTGGTCTGGACGGTGCTGCCTTCGATGATCGGCAGGATGTCGCGCTGGACGCCTTCGCGGGAGACGTCGGGACCGCTGCCTCCGCCCGAGCCGTGGCGGCCGGCGATCTTGTCCATCTCGTCGACAAAGATGATGCCGCTTTGTTCGGCGCGCGTGATCGCCTCGCGCGTCAGTTGGTCCTGATCGATCATGGCGCGGGCTTCTTCGTTCGTGAAGTGCTCTTTCGCCTCCTTGATCGTCAGCGTCCGCTTTTTGCGCTTCTTGGGCATCAGCGATCCGAGCATATCCTGCATGTCGTTTTCGCCCATTTGGCCAGGTGTCATAACCTGCATGAACGGCGCGGGCGCCGCTTCCTCCACCTCGATCTCGATCGTGTCGTCGTCCTTCACTCCCGAGGTGATCTGATTGCGCAGCAGATCGCGCACCCGGGCTTCCTGATCGTGACGCTTTTTGCGCAGCGCCTCGTCTTCATCCGTGGGATCGTCCTGCGTCGGCGTCGCGGCGGGTTTGGATGTCGACTCGGACCGGGAGAACAGTTGATTGAGCGCGTCCATCATATTGTCCGACTGAATGATCGACGGCCCTCCGGAGTTGGCCCGCGCCGGCTTCTCCGCGCGGCGGGGCTGGAGCACGTCGACGATCCGGTCCACGGCGCGCTTCTCGGCCTGCTCGCGCACTTCGTCGGTTTTTTCCTTTTCGACCAGACGCAGCGAAACCTGCACCAGATCGCGCACCATCGAATCGACATCGCGTCCGACATAGCCGACCTCGGTGAATTTGGTCGCCTCGACTTTGACGAACGGCGCCCGCGCGAGCACCGCGAGCCGGCGCGCGATTTCGGTCTTTCCGACGCCGGTCGGTCCGATCATCAGAATGTTCTTCGGAATCACATCCTCGCGCATCTCCGCCGGCAGCAGCCGCCGCCGATACCGATTGCGCAGCGCGATCGCGACCGCCCGCTTGGCGGCCGACTGTCCGACGATATATTTATCCAGCTCCGCGACGATTTCGCGCGGCGTCAAGTCTTCCATAAGTCTTTCCTGTCTGTTGCGGGTCTTTACCTACCTGGCGCTTCGGGGCAAACCCACCCCCGCCCGAGGGCCTCTCTTACTTCCCGTTCCCCAATTTCTCATCCACATCGCTCGCTCCGTAAGCCGCCAGCAGCGCGCGTTCGGCGGCGTGGGCGGCGGCGGTGGGCGGGGCGGGGGCGTCGCTGGGCAGCAGGCCCGCGAGGTTGCCGCCGCCGCCATCTCCGGTGGCGGCGATGGACGGCGGCGGGGGCGCGAGCGCGCGGACGCTTTCGAGAATGCCTGGGGAAAGCGTTTTGGGCGCGCGGGAGACCAGCGAGGTGATATCCCGGGTCTGCGCGGCGAGCGAGGCTTTGGTCAGCGACCCCGCGCGGCGCGCGGCGAGGGTGCGTCCCAACTCGATCGCCCAGAGCGCCTCATCGCCGCCCTGAAGCTTTAATATCGGGGTGAGGTTAAACTGAAGCGAGGTCATGTCGTCCTGCACGACGCGCACTTCGTCGATAGTCGCCAGGATCGCGGTGACGCGCTTGTCCTTGCTTTCCTTTTTTTTATTGGATGGGAGCGGCGCGGTGAGCATCTGGGAAAGCGGCGTGATCGATTGCAGCGCCTTTTCCGGGCCTTCGATCTTGACGAGATCGTCCAGGACGAGTGTGACGGCGTTTGCTTCGAACTTTCGCAGGATGTGCGACTGTGCCACCAGATCGTTCACATACTTGTCGGTCGCTTCGCCTTCGTCGATGGAAGACAGGCCCTGAACGTCCGCGAGGTAGCCGCGCTGATGATCGGCCAGGGACTGCAAGGTGTATCCCAGGCGCATCGCCGCCTTTTGTACGGTGCTGGGAGCATCCGGCGCGGCGACTGCGGCGGCGGGCGCGGCCGGCGCCGGGTCTGCCGCGCGCACGGGAATGGCGGCGCCGGCCAGCGCGGCGGCCGCCAGGGTGAAGGCAAATTTATTAAAGCTCATCGACGGAGATATTCCCATTCGTATAGATGCAGATCTCGGAGGCGACGCGCAGGGCCTTTTCGGCGATCTCGCGCGCCGACAGATCCGTGTTCTCCAGCAGCGCCTTGGCGGCGGCCTGGGCGTACGGTCCGCCGCTGCCGATGGCCGCGATGCCGTCGTCGGTCTCCAGGACATTGCCGTCGCCGGAGATCACGAGGAGGTACTCGGGGTCGGCGACGATCATCAGCGCCTCAAACCGGCGCAGCACCCGGTCCGAGCGCCATTCCTTGGCGAAGTCGATCACGGCGCGGCGCAGATTGCCGTTGACCCCCTCCAGGATCGCCTCGAAGCGGTCCGCGAGCGCCTGGGCGTCGGCGGCGCTGCCGGCGAAGCCGGTCAGGATCTTTCCATTGTACAATCGGCGTATCTTTTTGGCGGTGTTTTTCATCACCGTCTTGTCCAAAGTCACCTGGCCGTCGCCCGCGATGGCGACCTTGCCGTTCCGTTTCACGCCCACGATCGTGGTGGCGTGCATCTTCACTTCCATGCAAATTTCTCCTGGGTTTTGCCCCTGCCGGGCGTCCCGTATTGGCGCATTGACAGTTCACCGCCTAACTGGTATAATCCTGTTTCAGAGATTGCGGAGTTTTTCACAATGTCCGGCGCCACTTCTCAAAAACTGTCTCATGTCCCTGTTTTGGACCAGCCCGTCACCCCGGCGGAGAAGGCGCGATACGTGCGCTCGATGTTCGACGACATCGCGCACCGATACGATCTTCTGAACACCGTTCTGTCCGCTGGAATTCACCATTCGTGGCGCACCTTCGCCACACGCTGCGCCGCTCTTCAGCCTGGCGATCAGGTGCTGGATCTTTGTACGGGAACCGGTGATTGGACCGTCCTGCTGCGCCGCGCCGTCGGCCCGCGCGGCCAGGTCATCGGTCTCGACTTCTCCCTTCCCATGCTGCAAAGCGGAATTCGCAAGTTCAAGCAGGCGCGGGCGCAGTTCGCGCAGGGCGACGCCGTGCGTCTGCCGCTGGCGTCCGGCGTGTTCGACGCCGTGACCGTCGCGTTTGGAATCCGTAATGTGGCCGAGATCGATCGGGCGTTCGTGGAGATCGCGCGAGTCCTGAAGCCGGGCGGCCGGGTGGTTTGTTTGGAGTTCGCGACGCCGCATCCCGGATTGTTTCAACAGTTCTACTCCCTGCACTCGCGTTATGTGATGCCCCGCCTGGGCGGAGCCCTCAGCGGTCGTCCTGACGCTTATACATACTTACCTGAATCGGTCATCCGTTTCAAAACTCGCGAAGAATTGGCGCAGATCATGCGCGACGCGGGTTTGAACCCCGTCCGATATGTCGATTTGACCTTTGGTCTGGTCTGCGTCCACGTCGGACACAAGCCGGACGCCGCGTGAGCGGACTCCCAGAAAGCACCGCGATGAGCGCACCCGCAACCAGCCCGCCTTCCATGGCGGAAGATCCTCTGGGCCAGAAGCCCGCCAGCGAGACGGGATTTTTGGATCCGATCCTGAGCGATCTGTCGGCGGTCGAGACCCTGCTCAATGAAGAGATCCGGTCCGACGTCCGCGCCGCCTACGCCATTTCCGGCCACACGCTATCCGCCGGCGGCAAGCGCCTGCGTCCCGCGCTGCTCGTGCTCTCGGCGCGCGCCGCGCAGTGCGCCTATCCCGCCCGCACCATCACCGCCTCCGCTTCCGCCGCAGAACTGATCCATATGGCGTCGCTGATCCATGACGACGTGGTGGACAACGCGACTGAGCGGCGTGGGCGTCCGACGGCGAACGCCGCCTATGGCAACCAGATCAGCGTTCTGGTCGGCGATTATCTCCTGGCGAAGAGCATTTACCTTGCGGCGCGCGAGGGCAACATCGACGTCATCCGTGTCTTCAGCAACGTCACCATCGGCCTGAGCGAAGGCGAAGTGCTTCAGATCACGGCCAAGGGCGATGTCGATACGACGGAAGAGACCTACCGCAAGATCATCGAGAAGAAGACCGCCGGGTTTATCGCCGGCTGCTGCGAGATCGGCGGCATGCTCGCCGAGGCGCCGCCGGAATCGATCGCCGCGCTGGCGTCCTACGGCATGAACTGCGGCCTCGCCTTCCAAGTCGCCGACGATCTGCTGGACTACGTCGGCGACCCCAAAGTGACCGGCAAGGCGCTCGACGGCGACCTGCGCGAAGGCAAGATGACCCTGCCGCTGATTCTCGCCGTGCGCGACGCCAGCGAAGCCGAGCGCGAGCAGCTCATGCAGACCCTGCAAACTCCCGAAGACCTGTCCGACGCCGATATCGCGCGGGTCCACCAGGCGATCGAAAACTGCGACGGCTACCGGCGCACCATGGAAGCGGCGCAAGCCTACGCTCAGAGCGCGAAAGACGCTCTGTCGGTTCTGCCCGCCTCCCTGTACCGCGACTCCCTGGCCGCCCTCGCCGACTACGCCGTGACGCGGCAGCGCTAGGCGCGGCGCAAATGCGTCTTTTCTGGACGCCAAGCGTTTAACAAAGATTAGTCACACCCTGGCGGCGCAAGCGCCAAGGATATTTGCCGTCCTCTGGCGAACCCTTTCCCCGACCTCATCCGTTCAACGCTCAGGAGGCCGTCAATGCCCGCTGGTAAATGGACGTTCGACAATCCCGTCATCGCCAAGGAGCTGCGTGGGCGCATGCGCGGGCCGCGCGCTTACTGGATGCTGTTTGGGTATCTGAGCCTGCTCTCCGTCTCCACGCTGCTTTCGTATTACGCCTGGTGGCGCTCGCACGCCTCAGAGCTCGCCAACGGCGCGATCGCCGGCAGCTTCACGGCGGGACGCGAGTTCTACATGATCCTGTTCGCCGTGCAGGCGTGCTTGGTCGCCCTGATCGCTCCGGCGCTTACCTCGGGGGCGATCTCCATTGAGCGCGAGCAGCGGACGCTGGAGATGCTCCAGTGTACGACGCTCCGCCCGCGCGCGCTGGTTGCCGGGAAGCTCGTCGCTTCCTTGTCCTATGTGATCCTGCTGCTCACTTCGTCGATCCCCCTGATCTCGCTGTGTTTTCTGCTCGGCGGCGTCTCTCCCGAGGAGGTCGGCGCGGCGTACTTGATGCTGATCTGCGACGCCTTCTTCTTTGGCTCCGTCGCGCTCTGCTGGTCGGTTTACGCGGCGAACACCGTTACGTCCGTGATCCTGTCGTATCTGACGCTCGTGGTTTATTTTTGCGTGACGCTGCCGCTGGGACTGGCCGGGCTCTTTGGCGGCTTCGGCATGGGGCGGATCTCCCTGGTGGCGCTGAACCCGGTCGGCGCGATGGCCGCGACGAGTTCCGAGTCCTGGTACGGAGCGCATGCGCCTGCGTGGGGGCTGGCCGTGCTGGTCAATGGGGGATTGGCGCTGCTTGCCTGCCGTCTGGGCGTGCATCGCTTGGAGGATGAAGCGATCCGGCGCACGTTCCGTCTGCGCTGTTATCTGTTCGCCGTGATCATGGGATTGATCGTGGTCGTGGACGGCGGAAATCTCGGAGTGTTGACGGGGGGCGCTGGCGCTGACCGAATGGCCGTTTTGGGAGCGGTTGGGCTGGGAGCGCTGCTGCTCTTCCTCCCGCCGCTGGTCACCGGAGAAGCGCGAGACCTCGATCCGCCTTATGGAGCGCAGGGATGGCGCTGGCTGACGTTCGACGTGCGGGACGTATTCCGGACCGCTTCGCTGCGCGCGGTCTTCCCAACGGCTGTGGTGACGACCCTGGCGGCGTCGGCGGCCTCCGCAATCGCCTGGATGGCCTGGAGGAAAGTCGTGTCGGGCGCATTCCGCATTCCGCATTTGGCCGTGATCCTTGCCCCGTCGCTCGCGCTTCTGCTCTCGGCAAGTATCTTTATCGCGGGAATCGGCCTGTTTCTGTCCGTGCTGCTCCGAAACCGCTGGGGCGCATTATGCCTGTCCTATGTGGCGATCTTTCTGGCGATGGTCGCGCCGGCGATCGCCTATCTGAGCGTCGATAATGAAGACGCCGCCCGAGTCGCTCATGACCCCGGGATTTACCTGATGTACCTCTCTCCGGTCACCGCCGTCGCCGAAGCTGTTCAAACGTTCGATCCCGCTCCCTACAACAAACTGGCGCTCGGTCCGTATTTGGCCGGCTATGGACACGGCATGGTCTGGGCGATCAGCTCGGTCCTCTACGTGCTCTTGGCCGCGGTCCTGGCCGCGCTCGCGCACCGGATCCACGCCCGCCGCGCCGCCGGCGAACGCGTCCGCGCCGCGAAAGCCGACAAAACAAACGCCGCCGCGTAAAACGCGGCGGCGATTCCCCGATCCTCAAACTTCTCTGAGTTCGCTAAAACTTCTTGATCGCCAGCAGCACGCGGCCGAGGATGGATACATCCTGGCTGATGATGGGCTCGAAGTCCGGGTTCTGCGGCTGTAAGCGCACGCCGCCTTTTTCTCCGTAAAATGTTTTGACGGTTGCGTCGTCGCCGATCAGGGCGACGACGATTTCGCCGTCGCGCGCCGTGGTTTGTTTGCGGGCGATGACGATGTCGCCGTTATCGATCCCCGCGCCGACCATGGAGCGCCCCGTGACTTCCAGGGCGAATAGATCGCGTCCGCTCTCGGACCCGCGCGGCAGCAGGGAGAGGGGCAGGGGAAGCATCTCGGGCGTCTCGGACTGTTCGGCGAGCATGGGGACGCCGCCGGCCACTTTTCCCAGCAGCGGCACGCAAATGGCGCGGCCGAGCTGCATGGGAGTCCCCTCGTCCATCAATTCGATTCCACGTTTGTAGCGATCTCGCCGAATATAACCTTTGAGTTCGAGATTATCTAAATGTTTTTTGACCGTGCAGCTGGAGCTCAGATTGACGAGCGCGCCGATTTCGCGGACCGTGGGGGCGTGACCCCGGATTTCTATCTGCTGTCGAATGACAGCGAGTATGTCTTGCTGTTTTTCGGTTAAAGTAGTCATTAAGGAACCTCATAGAGTGCAAAAGAGGCGGAATAAGTGCATATAGCGCTAGTATACCCGCATTTACGCAAGCGTTCACACAAAAGTTTCTTTTTTTACGCTCTTGGGGATAACTTTTCTTGACTCGGGAGCCGTTCTTTGGTATACTCTGGGTGTGGCGAACATTAGTTTGCCCGAAACATTAGTTTGCTGTGTTGATCAACTGTTGAGGAGACTTCCGATGGGTGCTTTGAGAATTGATGTGTGTGAGAATGCGGCGTCAGACGAGCTCGTGGAGAGCGTTTCCGCTCCGCGTCTGGTGCTGACCAGCTTTGAAGAACTGCCGCCCGAAGTCAAGAAGACTTCGCCGGTGAAAAATAACGCGCGTGTTCGCCGCGAGCGCCGCCGCCGGCGCGACGGCTACTGGCTTTCGGCTGTAATGATCTGCCTGACCATGGCCGCCGGAGGCGGCGTCTGGAGCACGCTGGCGCATATGCAGGCGGCGCATCCCGAGGAGACAATTACCGTTACGGTCAAGCCGGGCGATACGCTCTGGAAGTACGCCAAACGCTTCGGATCCTCGGATCGCTACATTCTGGACCAGGTCGACGATCTGGCGCGCGCGAACTCACTGTCGAGCCGCGCGGCGCTGATCCCGGGACAGCATTTGAAGATCGCGGTCACCAATCCCGTCGAGCTCGCGAAGCTGGAGACGAGCCGCGAACTAAAGCTCGCTCATCGGTAATATTGCCCGCTCATTTTGCTGGGACGGCTGAAATGCAAACGCCCCGCCTGTCGACTAAGACAGGCGGGGCGTTTGTTTGCGCGTCGGTCTTAAGAAACTTAAGTCTTAAGACTACGTTTCTTAAGAAACGCCGGCGGGTTCGGCGTCGTACGCCGTCGCGGCTTCACGGACTTCGCGGCCTTTGTTTTCCTTTTGACAGGTCGGGCAGAGATCGACGCCGTAGTTGCGGATCGACAGTTCGTGCTGGGACTTGGTCAGCGTTTTATTGCAGTTCTGGCACGTGGGCGGTCCGGAGGGCGCCTCGGGCTTTGGCTTTGCCTCAGCCGGGTCTTGCGCGGCTTTCCCGCTGGGAGCCGGCTCCTCGCCGAAGGGATTGTCGTCGTCCTCCAGGGCGGGGCGGGATGGGCGCTGTTCCTGCGCCGCCGGCGCGCCGGCGCGCTGCGGGCGTCCGTTATCCTGCGGGCGTCCATTGTCCACGCGCCCAATGTCCTGTGGGCGTCCGTTATCCGAGCGGCCGTTGTCCGGCGCGCGGTCGAAGCGCGGAGGAGGGGAGGGCGCGCGGTCAAAGCGTCCGTTCGGCGGTCCATTGAACCGGTCGGGCCCGCCGCCGCCTTGCGGGCTGTCGGCGAAGCGCCCGACGGTGACTTCGTCGAGCTCCGGCGCGAACTGCGTGCCGTAGCCGCAGAGGGCGAGCGCGCGTCCGACCGCGCCGGTCTCGGCCTTTTCGATATAATCGCCGAAGCCCTTGATGTCTTCTTTCTTCGTCCCCATCGCCATCAGGCGCCCTTCCGCGTTATAGATCCTCGCGCGGAAGATCGCGTAGTTCTTATCGGAGTCGATCGTGATCGGCTCCGTCTCAATTCCCCAGTCCGGATGCTCGCTCCGGAACCAAATCAGACGGGCGGATACCGGAAGATAGGACCGTCCCCCTTGAACTTTGATCAAATGCCGATTCGGATCAAACGTCATCACTCTGCTCCTTAAACCTTGTCAACAATCATCTCTGAACACCGCAAAAGTGTAGATTTTCATTCAAACACCTGTTCGACTAACAGAGGTATTTTACCATAATCTAGTATCGATGTCAAACTTTTATTAAATTTTTTATTATCTATGAATAGCAACAACAGTCAATGCTGAGCTTAACAGAGATTTAACAGAAACAGTCGCGTTGACATTGCCACATATCATATGAGATAATCCCCTTGCGTTGATGAACTAGCAAAGGTCGGCTCGCCATAAGGCGTTCCGGCATGGCGCGTTCCGGAGGTGTCCGGTTCGCGTGCAACCCAAACCTGAGGAGGAGACCATTTGCGAAACACACAAACGACGCGCGTGACTCGGAGCGTATCCGGATTAGAAGTAACATCCGGCGCTGTTGATTCCCACACGTGCGCACCCATGAAGACGTCCCGAAGAAGTAAGACTTCCGTACGTTCTTTCTCTTACATCGCCGTCGCTGGAGTATTCGCGACCGCAACGATGCTTTGCCCCTTTACCGTCCTGGCGCAGAACGCACCCGTTCTCGCCGCGCCGGCCCAGGGATCTCCCACCCCCACCGCGGATGTGAACCGCGGCGCAGCGGAGACGTCCACCGTTCTCGTGACGGATGGCGCCCAGCATGCACAGATCTTCCAAACTGTCGGCCGCACTGTCGCGGGCGCATTGGAAGAGATGAAGATCACCCTCAGCCCTGGCGACAAAGTCGCCCCCCCGCTGACCGCTTCCGTGACTACCGGCACGCCGATCACGATCACTCGTGTCCGTACGGAGAAGCAAACGGAAACGGCGGCAATTCCTTACAAGACCGTCTTCCGGATGAGCCCCGGCGTTCCCGCCGGCCAGATCGTCAAAGGCGCGCATGGACGCGCCGGCGTTCTCACCAAGACGTTCCTCGCGACCTATACGAACGACCATCTGACGAGCCGCAAGCTTGTCTCCAAGGTCGTCACGAAGCCCGCGCAGGATGAAGAGACCCTGGGCGGCGTTCGCCAAATGGCGCGCGCGCTGCCGTCGCGCGGCGGCTCCTATCAGCGCCTCCGCATGATCTCGATGGTCGCGACCGGTTACTCTCCGCGTGAGGGCAACGGACGCGGCATTTGCGCTACGGGAATGCGCGCCGGTTACGGCGTCGTGGCGGTCGATCCTCGCGTGATCCGGCTCCACTCCCGGCTTTACATCGAAGGCTACGGCTACGCCGTCGCTGGAGACACGGGCGGGGCCATCAAAGGCCGCCGTGTGGACCTCGGCCATAATACTTATCGTGAAGCCTGCAATGTGGGCCGCAAGCACGTCAAAGTCTGGGTGCTCGATAACGCCCGCTAATTGCTTTGACAAAACTAGTACGAACGCAAGAATCGCCCTGGCAAATCGCCGGGGCCTTTTTTTGTCCGCCGCCATAGGCCATTTTAGACAATCAGGTACAATGCCGGAATGAACTTATCCAGCCCCGCCGTCGTTTCCGCGATCCTCAAGCGCCACGACCTGCGCCCACGCCGTCGTTTCGGCCAGAACTTCCTGATTGACGCCAATATGCTCGGCAAGATCGTGACCGCCGGCGGGGTCGGCCCGGGCGATCAAGTTCTGGAGATCGGCGCCGGCCTCGGCGTGCTGACCCATGCTCTTGGGGAAACGGTGACGCCCGAGGGACGCGTGGTGACGGTGGAGATCGACCGGGACTTGCTGCCGGTGCTGGAGGAGACCATCGGCTCGCTGGCTCAGGTGAATGTCGTCTCCGCCGACGCCCTTTCGCTCGACTGGCCCGTCTTCCTGCGCGAGCAGTTCTCCGAAGACAAACCCGTCCACACCATCGCCAACATTCCCTATAACATCACGACGCCTTTGCTGACGACGATGGTTGAGAACAAAGACCGCATTTGCGTGATCGTCCTCCTCGTCCAAAAAGAAGTCGCCCAGCGCCTCGCCGCCGCGCCCGCGACCTCCGACTATGGCTCTCTCAGCGTCTACGCCCAGTACCACGCCAAAGTCGAGATCATCGCGACCGTGTCCCGCCGCGTCTTCCTGCCCGCCCCCGACGTCGACAGCGCCATCGTCCGCCTCACCCCGTACACCGAGCCGCCGATCCGCGCCCAGGACGAACCCACCTTCTTCGCCGTCGTCCGCGCCGCCTTCGGCCAGCGCCGCAAAGCCCTCCCCAACGCCCTCACCGGCGACCCCGCCCTCGGCTGGGACCGCGACAAGGCGGCGAAGGCGCTCAGCGCGGCGGGGATCGATCCGCAGAGGCGAGGGGAGACATTGTCGGTAGCGGAGTTTGTGAAATTGGCCGATTCTGGTCTCTAAAAGCTTTTTATCGCTGTTTGATGTACAATAACGCTATTCCGGCTCATGACAGCCGAATCTCATCGGGTAACGCCCGAATCCTCACACTGGCCCGCGTCAGCCATGAAGACGCAGTGGAATGGGATCTTATGTCGTTGTCAGCAATTACGAGAATTTAGATCGAGCCCTGATCGATTTACGAAAACGAGTGCGGAATGAGTATGGACGCCCCTGGTACAAACGGCGTTATGGTTTTTACGAAAAACCGAGCGAGCTGAAACGCAAGCGCAAGAAAATGGGCAGGAGACGCGGCGGCTCCTCTTGCTTCTTTCATCCGGGCTCCCTAAAGCTTCATATCGAGCAAAAAGAGATCTTTGCCCGAACCGGACCGACGACGTCGGTGCAGAAGTAGTCGAACCCCATATCTTCTCCGGAGTCCAAAAAAGCCCAGCGGCAATGCCGCTGGGCTTTTTGAATTTTTCTGCTTAAACGCTGGGAACGTTTTCCCACTTCTTCGTCTCCGCCGCCTTCTCCACCGTTTCCAGAATCACGTTGTTCACGTAGCCGTCGTAGAAGTTCGGCGAGGGCATCTCGTCTTTTCCGAGGGCTGTGAAAACATCAAACAAGAAGTTAATGAAGGTATGCTCGTAGCCGATGTTGTGGGCGGTGGGCCAGTAGTGGCCGCTGTAGGGGTCCTGGCCGCTGGTGACGCTGACGGTTCGGTAGCCGAAGGTGCCGGCGTGGGTGTCTTCGGTATAGATATTCAGCTCGTTGGGGCGCTCCATGTTGAACTGGACGCTGCCCTTGCTGCCGTTGATCTCGAACTGGTTGTAGTTCTTGCGGCCCAGCGCGAACCGGGAGGCTTCGAATGTGCCGACGGCGCCACTCGCGAAGCGAGCTAAGAACAGAGAGGCGTCTTCCACAGTCACTTCGCCCATGACGTCGGAGGCGACGCCGCCCATGCGGTCGTCGGTCGCGGCGAGTTCGGGACGCTGTTTGACAAAAGTTTCCATTACCGACGAAACTTCATCGATCTCGCCGACCAGCCAGCGGGCAGTGTCCACGAGGTGCGCGTTTAGATCGCCGTTGACGCCGCTGCCCGCCAGGTCTTTGCGCAGGCGCCAGACGAGGGGGAAGTTGGGATCGACGATCCAGTCTTGCAGATACGTCGCGCGCCAGTGGTAGATCTTGCCGATCGCGCCTTCGTCGATGAGCTGCTTCGCCAGCGTGATCGCGGGCATCTTGCGATAATTAAAATAGATGGCGTGCTTGACGCCGGCCTCGCGGACGGCGTCGTACATCGCCTTGGCTTCGGCGGCGGTGTTGCCGAGCGGCTTTTCGCACAGGATCGTCTTGCCGGCCTTGGCGGCGGCGATGGCGATCTCGGCGTGCAGATTCCCCGGCACGGCGATATCGATGATATCGATATCGTCGCGCGCGATGAGCTTGCGCCAATCCGTCTCATAGCCTTCCCAGCCCATGAGACCGGCGGCGCGCTGGACGCCGGCCTCATCGCGGCCGCAAATGGCCTTCAGGACGGGTTTGACTTCGAGTTCGTCGAAGAACCGACCGACTTGTCGGTAAGCGTTCGAGTGGGCCTTGCCCATGAACTTGTAACCGATCAATCCCACATTCAATGTCTTTTGCGGCATGGAAGTCCTCTGAGAAGACCTCGCGCTTTATTGCGCGAGGTAGTTGACGATCTTCGCCTTGGCGCGCAGGGTCTGCAAGTAGGCCGGAACCTGCTGTGCGAGCTGCTGCTGCTGAGCCTGCTTGGCCGCCGCGTCGTAGAGCGGCTTGTCCGCCGGCGTCGGGTCGGCGCTGGTGCTGTCCGCCTTGATCAAGTGGAGGCCGTACATCGACTTGACGGGCGTCGGGGTGACTTCACCCTTCTTCAGCTTGAGCGCGGCCGCGAGGAAGGTCGGATCAAACTGCGTCTGGGCGTTGATGATTCCCAGGTCGCCGCCCTTTTCCTTGTTGCTCGGGTCCTCGGAGTACTGCTTGGCGAGGTCTTCGAACTTCTGACCGGCCTTCAGCGCGTCCTGGATCTTCGCGATGATCGTCTGCGCTTCCGCCTCGGTGTGCGGCTTGGCGTCGGGAGCGCCCGTCGGATTCTGGGTCAGGATCAGGATGTGGCGCACGTGCAGCGACGGGATCGTCTGGACAGTGCCGCCGGCCAGTTTTTCCGCCAGCACGCGGTAACGAATGTTATCCTTGAACTCCGCGAGGCTGCGGTGGTTCTGCGCGAGCAGGTCCTCCAGCGAGCGTCCGGGGAACTGCTGGGCGATCTGCTGGCGCGCTTCGGCGATGCGCGACGCGATATCGGCGGGAGTCGCGGTGACGTTCTTCTTCTTCGCTTCCTGGTCCAGGAGCATGTTGTTGATGAACTGATCGACGAGGCTGGGGCCGGCGACTTTCAGCGCCAGCGCGGAGACCTGCGCCGTGGTGATCTTCTCGCCATTGACGGTCGCGGCGACGCCGGGAGGTCCAATGAGCGGCTTAGGCTTGGGGGCCGGCGCCATGGGCGGCGGCGGGGTGAACGGCCGCGACGGCGGAGGCGGGGGCGGTCCGGGATCGGTGGCCGGGGGCGCGGGCGGCGCCGGGTTGGCGGCCGGGGCGGGAGCCGCATTGACCGCGGGAGCCACCGGAGCGGCGTTCGCCGGCGGCGCCGGAGGCGTGGGATTATTGTTCTGGGCGAAGCCTGTGCCGGCGGCGCCGAGCATCATGGCGACGGCGGCGGGCCAGGGGGAAAATCGGCGTTTCAAGTAAGATAGACTCCTTTCACATTCAAGGCGAATGCGCGCTCCTATGTTACACGAAATGAGAAGGAGCGTCAAGAGTTTACCCGTAGAAATACGGGGATTTGTCCCTATCCGCCTTACAATTGACGGATAGGGGGCGGGACTGATGAGATTGGATTAAACCAGCGCCGCTTCCGTGCGCCGGGACTGCTCCAGATAGACGCTCAGCACGGCGATGTCGGCGGGGGTGACGCCGGGGATGCGGGACGCCTGGCCGAGGGTCGCGGGCCGCACGCGCTTGAGCTTTTCCCGGCCTTCCGTGGAGATGGCGCGGATCGGGGCATAGTCGAACGCTTCGGGGATGGCGACATCCTCGCGGCGGCTCGCCGAAAGCACTTGCTCCTGCTGCCGCTTGATGTATCCGTCGTACTTCACCTGAATCTCGACTTGCTCGGCGATGATCGGGGCGATTGCCGGACCTGAGGCGAGGGCCTCCAGGCCGCCGTAGCGCATTTCGGGGCGGCGCAGGATCTCTTCGAGTGATGTCCGCTGGCTGATCGGCGCCATGCCGAGCGAGGCGAGCTGCGCGTTGTGCGCGCCCGTCAAATATGTCGTGCGCAGGCGCGCCTTTTCCATCTCGACCGCCGCGCGCTTTTCCTGGAAACGCTCCCAGCGCTCGTCGGGGACAAGGCCGGCGTCGCGCCCGAACTCGGTCAGGCGCAAATCGGCGTTGTCCTGGCGCAGCAAGAGCCGATGCTCGGCGCGGGAGGTCAGCAGGCGATAGGGCTCGTCGGCGCCCTTGGTCACGAGGTCGTCGATCATGACGCCGATATAGGCTTCCGAGCGCTTCAGTACAAAGGGATTGCGTCCGAGCGCGCGCAGCGCGGCGTTGGCGCCCGCCATCAGTCCCTGCGCGCCGGCTTCTTCATACCCCGACGTGCCGTTGATCTGGCCGGCGAGAAACAGGCCGGGCAGGCGCTTGGTCATCAGGGCGTGGGTCAGCTCGGTCGGCGGCACGGCGTCGTACTCCACGGCGTAGCCGGCCTTCAGCATTACACACTCCTCCAGGCTGGGGATGGTGTGCAGAAACGCCAATTGGACTTCCTCGGGCAGCGAGGTGCTGGTTCCCTGGACGTAGATAGAATCCGTGTCCCAGCCTTCCTGCTCCAGAAACACTTGATGGCTTTCGCGCTGGCTGAACTTGACGATCTTGTCTTCAATGCTCGGGCAGTAGCGGGGACCCAGCCCTTCAATATATCCGCCGTACATCGCCGACCGGTGCAGGTTCGCCTGGATCACATCACGCGTCCGCGTGTTGGTGTAGGTCAGCCACGAAGGCAGCAGGCCGGGAATATCGACGGCGTCGTGCATAAAGCTGAACGGCGGCGAATCGGGTTCGGACTCGATGGGCTGCGTCTTCGAGAAATCAATGGACTTCTTATCGATGCGCGGCGTCGTTCCCGTTTTCAGACGCACCGTGGGGAAGCCGAGGCCGCGAATAGTGTCCGACAGCGCGACCGAGGGCGCTTCGCCTGTGCGTCCGGCGGGAATGCGCTTGTCGCCGATGTGGATCATGCCGCGCAGGAACGTGCCCGTGGTGATGACGACGCTGGGGGCGCGCAGCGTTTCGCCCGTGTGCGTGCGCACGCCGGCGACGGCGCCGTTTTCAATGATCAAATCATCGGCGGCGCCCGCGAGCAGATCGACATTCTCCGCGGCGTCCAGCGTCGCGCGCATCGTTTGCGAATAAAGCTTGGTGTCGCACTGCCCGCGCAGCGCCTGGACCGCCGGTCCCTTGCCGGTGTTCAGCATCCGGATATGCGTGAGCGTCCGGTCGGCGTTGATGCCCATCTGGCCGCCGAGCGCGTCGATCTCACGCACGAGATGGCCTTTGGCCGGACCGCCGATGGAGCAGTTGCAGGGCATCAGCGCCACCTTGTCCAGATCCAGCGTCAGCACCGCCGTCCGCGCGCCGACCCGCGCCGCCGCCAGCGCCGCCTCCGCGCCGGCATGCCCGGCGCCGATTACGATAACGTCATAGTCGTTCATGTGAGTTGCTCAGTATGCCCCTGAGAACCCCGGTTATGAAACCCGGGGCTGGGAGCCTTCGGCTAAGCGTCCGTGCCGGACGCAAATGCTGGGTATCGATCACAAATCTCTTCCGTCCGGCACGGACGGTTAGCGTCTCGCTCCCAGCCCCGGGTTTCATAACCGGGGTGTATGGCTTTCCAGTGAGCAACGCATGAGATGTATATAATACCATTTTCCTCTCCCTCGCCAATCCGCCTTTGACAAACAGACCGTCAGCGGGTATACTGTGCCCGTTAGTTTCACTCCACACGCTTGCTTCTTTCCCAATTAAAGCCCGGGAGAGGTCAATTATCTCTCCATTATAGAGGCCAGCAGAATTATTTACGACCAGGGACATGCCGCCTCGCTTTTCTTGTGCCGGTCGATTTATGTGAGTGGAATGGGACTCGCTTGCCGCCATGCCGCCATCCGAGGCGGAGCGCGGCCTTCCTCCACACGACCGGAGGAGAAAAGGATCACTTTTTGCAAACTTTCACTGACCTTCCTCTGACGGAAACTCTGCAGCGCAACCTCGCGGCCGCTCAGCATGAGACTCCGACCGAAATTCAGGCGCTTTCGCTTCCCGCGGCTCTGACCGGAGGCGACCTGATCGCCTGCGCCCAGACCGGCGGCGGCAAGACCGCCGTTTACGCGCTCACCATCCTGAACAACCTGTCGCAAGCCGAAGGCGCCGGACACAGCCACCCGCGTGCGCTGATCCTGGTTCCGACACGCGAGCTCGCCGTTCAGGTCGAGAATAACTTCGCGCTCTACGGCAAGGGCACCGGCCTGCGCGGCGTCGCCATCTACGGCGGCGCGGGCATGGGCCAGCAGATCATGCGCCTTCGCCGCGGCGTCGATGTCATCATCGCCACGCCCGGACGACTCTTCGACCACATGGAGCAGGGGAATGTCGACCTTTCCAAGGTCTCCATTCTCGTACTCGATGAGGCCGACCGCCTGCTGGACATGGGCTTCATGCCGCAAGTCAAGCGGATCGTCGCCACCATCCCCGACGAAGGACGGCAGACCATGCTGTTCTCCGCGACGATGGACGGCGATGTCGAGAAGCTGGCCCGCGCCTATCTGACCGATCCGGAGATCGTCAACGCGCAGCCCCGCTCCACGGCGGTCCCGCAGATCGAACAGGTCGTGCATCGCGTCACTCAGGGCGAAAAGGGCGACTTGCTCATGACGCTTCTGGGCGAAGCCCGCGAAGTCGACGGCGGCGCGCTGGTCTTCACCCGCACCCGCCACGGCGCCGACCGCCTCGACCAGATCCTGGCCGAAGCCGGTCTCCGCAGCGGCTGCATCCATGGCGACATCTCCCAGAACCAGCGTGAGCGCGTCCTGGCTCGCTTCCGCGCCAAGCGCATCGATGTTCTGGTCGCCACCGACGTCGCCGCTCGCGGCATCGACGTCCCGCACATCACGCACGTCATCAACTACGACGTCCCGGTTTGCGCGGAAGACTACATCCACCGCATCGGCCGCACCGGCCGCGCGGGCCGCACCGGCAAGGCGTTCACCTTCGTGACGCACGGCGACACCGCCCAGCTGCGCGCGATCGAAAAGCTCGTCGGCCAGCGCCTCGACCCGAACCCGCCCTCGGCGGATGAGAACCGTCGTCCCGGCGGCGGCGGCCGTGGCCGATACAGCGGTGGTGGCGGCGGCGGTAACTTCCGCGGCGGCTACGGCGGCAATCGCAGCGGCGGCAGTGGCTACGGCGGCGGAGGCGGCTTCGACCGCGGCGGCTCGCGTCGTCCTCGCTAACCAATCGACCAAAAACCGGCCTGGCGTACGCCAGGCCGGTTTTTGCTTGACAATTTCCCCCTTCTGTCCCCATAATGAACGATAATGTCTGTCTCAGTTGTCATTCCTGCGTTCGATGAAGAGCTGCGGCTACCCGCTACTCTGGCCGCCACGGCGGCTTACTTTCAATCCCTCGGTGAGGAATACGAAATCCTGGTGGTCGATGACGGCAGCCGGGATCGGACGGCGCAGGTTGTGGCCGATTTCCAGAAGGCGCACCCAGAGTATCCCGTCCAGTGTCTCGAATACGGCGGCAACCGGGGTAAGGGATACGCCGTGCGCTTTGGGATGCTGCGCGGGATGTATGAGCGACGCTTGTTCTGTGACGCCGACCTCGCCACGCCCGTGGAAGAGTACGCGCGCGTGGTGGCGGCGATGGATCGGGACGGCGCGCAGGTGGGGATTGGCTCCCGTCCGCTGCAGCAGTCGAATCTGATAGTGCATCAGCCGTGGTACCGCGAGGTGCTGGGGCGCGGCTTTAACAAAGCGGTGCAATTGCTGGCGGTGCCGGGGATCGCCGATACGCAGTGCGGATTTAAGATCTTCTCGGCCGCCGCGACTCAGGATGTCTTCTCCCGGTGCCAGCTCGACGGCTTCGCCTTCGACTGCGAGGCGCTGTATATCGCCCGTCGTCTCGGCTACACCATCACCGAAGTCCCCATCCGCTGGTCACACAAGGACGGCTCCAAAGTGAGCATGATCCGTGACGGCCTCAAAACTCTCTACGATCTCGCGACCATTCGAGTTCTCCATCGGCGTCTGAAGACGCCCGCCGCGTCCACGCTCCCTGCCGACACCAAAGTATGAAACACGAAGAATATGAGCGTATGTATCGGTTCGAGGATACATACTGGTGGTTCGTCAGCCGGCGCCACTTGATCGTCTCCCTGCTCGAAACGCACTACCCCCGCGCATCTGGCCTGCGCATTCTCGATATCGGCTGCGGCACCGGCGCGATGCTGGAGGAGCTTTCCGACTTCGGCGAGGTGACCGGCGCGGACTTCGCGCTGGAAGCCCTGCATTTCTGCCGTGAGCGTAACCCGGCGCAGACGCTGGCGCGCGCCGACGCCCGCCGTCTCCCGTTCGCCACCGGCTCGTTCGATGTGGTGACCGCGATGGACGTGGTCGAGCATATCGACAACGACAAGGCGGCGATGTCGGAGATCCTGCGCGTCCTCAAACCCGGCGGACGGGTGTTCGTGACGGTTCCGGCTTACCAATCTCTCTGGAGCGAGCATGACGAGGCGCTGCACCATTACCGCCGCTACACCTCGGGATCGCTCAAGGATGTCTTTCAGCGCGTGGGCTTGAATGTCGAGCGTCTGTCGTACGCCGTCACCGCGCTGTTCCCGCTGGCGTGGATGTATCGCAAGGCGCAGAACATGCTGCCGAAGCGCCGCGAAGACGGGGAAAAGAAGGCGAACTTGATTGAGTTTTCCGCGCCGGTGAACCGGGCGCTGATCTCGCTGCTGCGCAAGGAAGCGGACTTTGTCCAGCGCGCTTCGCTGCCGTTCGGTCTCACCGTGGCCTGCGTCGCGCGCAAGGGGAGCGATTGAGCCCATGCGCAAGGCAGTCCTGACGGCGGCGGGAGCGCTGGGCGCGGCGGGCGCCGCCGCGCTTGCTTACGCCACGGCCATTGAGCCCTACGATATCCGTATCGAGCATATCGAGCTGACATCGCCGCGCCTCCCGGCGGCGTTCGACGGCTACACTGTCTACCAGATCTCCGATATCCATATGCGCCAGATGGGGCGGCGCGAGCGCAAGATCCGCACGATTTTGAAGTCGCTGCCTCCCGCCGATCTGATTACGCTGACGGGCGACTTGATCCACACGCGCGCCGGAACGGATCCCTTTTTCGAACTGGCGAAATCCTTCCAATCCCGCGACGGCGCGTACTCCGTCTTCGGCAACTCCGAGCATAAAAACGGTGTGCGACCGGGCCTGTTCGCCGCGCAGCTGGCGGGGCGCGGCCTGCACCCGCTGCTGAACGCGCATACCGTGATTGCGCGGGGCGGGGAATCGATCGTGCTCGCGGGCGTCGACGACCCCGTGAACGACCTGGACCGCCTGTCCGACGCCCTGGCGGGCGCTCCCCCGGACAAGTTCATCCTTCTGATGATGCACAGCCCCGACAGCGTCGCCGACGCCGTGGCGCAGGATGTGGACGTGGTGCTTTCCGGCCACACGCATGGCGGTCAGGTCTGTTTCCCCTTCATCGGCGCGCCGTACACGCACAGCCTCTTCGGCAAGGAGATGAGCAGCGGTTACTACGCCGGCATGAAGCTGCGCAAGGTGATCGGAATCGCGCCGGGGCGCACGCAAATGTACGTCACGCGGGGGCTGGGAGTGAGCGGTTTGGCGCTGCGATTCTTGTGTCCGCCGGAGCTGACGATCGTGACGCTGCGGCGCGGCGCGCCGAGTTTTCGAGCGCTTCCGGAAACGCCTGCGCGGACCCTGGAATCGGCGTCGATTCGTTGACACTTGTCACAGAATATGCTATAATATATACACAATTTCGACAACTCGTTGGTAGTTGTTGATAGATTCCAATGCGAGAGATTTGGTGTAGGAGCAACGACACGTTATGGCGCAAGGCAACACGTTAAAGGAAGAAGTGATCGAACGCGCGTTGGCGCAGCAAAATGGCGGCGACGGAGCCGAAAACGGCGCGCACGCGCTGCTGGACACGACCGGCAAACAGGTCGTTCTGGAGGTCGAGGATACCGACGGCACGCGGATGAGCCACGTGACGACGGAGTACACGGCGGACAGTCTGCGTCTTCTCGAAGGCGTCGAGCACGTGCGCCATCGCCCCGCCATGTATATCGGCGACACGGGGTCCGCGGGGCTGCACCACTTGATGTACGAGATCGTCGACAACAGTATCGACGAAGTGCTGGCGGGCCGCGCGAGCGAGATCTGGGTAACGCTGAACGCGGACAAGTCGATCAGCGTGCGCGATGACGGCAACGGCATTCCGACCGGCATCAACACGGCGACCGGCCTTTCGGGCGTCGAGCTGGCGATGACCAAGCTGAACGCCGGCGGCAAGTTCGGCGACGGCGGCTATAAGGTCTCGGGCGGCCTGCACGGCGTCGGCCTCTCCTGCGTCAACTTCCTTTCCGAATGGTGCGAAGCGGTTGTCGAGCAGAAGGGCAAGAAGTTCCTGCTCCGCTGCGAGCGCGGCATTCCCAAGGGCGGCCTTCAAGTCGTCGGCAAGTCCGACGGTCACGGCACCACGCTGACCTGGCTCGCCGACACCGAGATCTTTGGGGAGTACACGTACAAGCCCGAGATTTTTGAAGCGCGTATTCGCAACACCTGCTATCTCAACCGCGAAGTGACCATCCACTTCCACGACAAGATGAGCGGCGCGGAGCCGAAGACGTACCACTACGAGCGCGGGATCGCCGAACAGGTCGAGCACCTGAACGAAAACCATACCGTCCTTGCCGACGCGATTTACTTCATGAAAACGCGCGATGAAGTGCAGGTCGAGGTCGCGCTCCAGTACAACACGACGTATTCCGAGACCGTGCTTTCGTTCGCGAACAACGTGCATACGAAAGAAGGCGGCACGCACCTTTCGGGTTTCCGTACGGCGCTGACCCGCGTGGTCAACCAGTACGCCCGCAAGAGCGGCGCGCTGAAAGAGAAGGACACCAACCTGTCCGGCGACGATGTCCGCGAGGGTCTGACCGCCGTCATCTCCGTCCGATTGTTCAAGCCGCAGTTCGAGGGCCAGACCAAGGCGAAGCTGGGCAACTCCGAAGTCGAAGGCATCGTCAATTCGATCGTCGGCGAAGGGCTGAGCCAGTTCCTGGAAGAGAACCCGAATGTCGGCAAGCGGATTGTCGACAAGGCCCTGACCGCGCAGCGCGCCCGCGACGCCGCCCGCAAGGCCGCCGACCTGATCAAGCGTCAGAGCAGCCTGGAAAACTCCAACCTGCCCGGCAAGCTGTCCGACTGCACCGAGCGCGACCCCAAGAAGTGCGAGCTGTTCTTGGTTGAGGGAGACAGCGCCGGCGGCAGCGCCAAGCAGGGCCGCGACCGACGCTATCAGGCGATCCTGCCGCTGCGCGGCAAGATCATCAACGTCGGCAAGGCGGCGCTGGACAAGGCGCTGGAGAACAACGAGGTCCGGAGCCTGATCACGGCGCTGGGCATCGGCATCAAATTGGACAGCGACGAGAACGACGACGGCGAATCGACGAGCAAGTTCGATATGACTCGTCTGCGCTACGACCGCATCATCATCATGACGGATGCGGACGTGGACGGCGACCATATCCGCACGCTGCTGCTGACGTTCTTCTTCATGTACATGCAGCCGCTGATCGCCGGCGGTCACGTCTATGTCGCCAAGCCGCCGCTGTACTCGATCAAGTCCGGCAAGGACACGCGCCATTACGCTCGTTCGAACGAGGAGCGCGACCAGATCCTGAGCACGATCAAGCGCAAGGAAGTCCAGGTCGGTCGCTTCAAGGGACTGGGCGAGATGGACGCCAGCCAGCTCTACGACACGACGATGAACATTGAGACCCGCACCATCGGCCGCGTCACCATGGACGACGCCGAGGCGGCCGCCGAGATGTTCTCGATCCTGATGAGCGACAAAGTCGAGCCGCGCAAGCAGTTCATCATCCGCTACGCGAAAGAAGTCCAGAACGTGGACTGGCACTGCTAAAGGCGTCCCGATGGAACCTGTCCGTAATCAACCCTTTCGTCGTCCCTATGGGCGGCGAAGGGGTTTCGCCATATTATCCCTCATCATTGCGCCTGCCTGCTTCGCCGGCTGCACCTCTCCGGGGGCGTCCGCAGGGAAGACGGCGACTCCCGAGGCCGCCGCGCCGCAGTCCCGGGTCACGCTTGGGGCCGGCGTCACCTACGTCGCCCTTCCCATCGGCGCCAATGAAGGCGTCAATCTCCTAGACATCGATCTTGGCGCGGGCGGGCGGGCGGTCATCACTACGAGCAACGTTCGACTGGCGGGCGGCGAGGTGGTCGGGGACAGCCTGCTCCCGCGCGAATGGCTCGATAAGCGCAAGGCGCTTGGCGCGGTCAATGGCGGGTACTTTGGGCGAGACCATTCGGACGCCAAGGAGATCATCGGCCTGCTGGTGCAGGGCGGCCGCGTCCGCCACACCGCGCCTTTGCTGACGGGCCACGGCAGCGCCACTCTGTCCGCAGGCCAGTATGTCCGAAGCGCCTTTGGGCTGTCCGCCAATGGGACACCCTCAATTGTTTGGGCCGCGACCGATCCCGCCAACCCCCAGCGCGTGCTCCAGTACGACAGCCCCACGCCGTCCGGTCCGAGCGACGGCGTTCCGTGGCGCATCCACAACGCCGTTGGCTGCGGCCCCATGCTCATCCATAACGGCGCGATTGTCGTGACCGACCGCAAGGAGCGGCTCGCCAGCGACGGCGCCCTCCCGCGCACCTTCCTGGCGTACGACGGCGCGCCCGGCCGACCCCGGCATCTGCTGGTCGGCATTGCGTCCGCGATCACGTTCGCCGATCTCGCCCAGTTTCTCACAGCCTATTTTCCAAAGGCGCACGGCACGCGCGCCGAGGCGGCGATGTGCCTCGACGGAGGCGCGTCCACCCAGATGAGCGTCCGGGACGCGTCCGGCGTGCAGTCGCCGCGAGACACCGGCGTGACGGTTCCGACAAGCATTGTGGTGACGCCGTCAAATCGTGGGTAGAACTCCATAAGCGCTTGCCTTGAATCCGCGGCCTATGGTACAATCTTGCATTGTGCGCGGGGGAGATCTGGTATATGGTGACTTACAAAACGATGCTGACCGACTATGAGGGCATGCAGACCGCTCTCGATACGCACACCGAACAAGGCTGGAAACTCTTCTCTGTCGCCGCCGACACCTGGCGCAAATCACCTGCCGTCGAAAGCGGCGTCAACGAACTCAGCCCCTTCGACGAACTCGCCGCCCCCGGAACCGGCCGACAGGAATACTCCGCCGCCTACTACCTCATCATCTTCCAGCGCGACGACCACCGCCACGCCGACGAACTCGCCGCCGCCGCCGAAGAATCGCTCCCCATCAATCCCATGCACTTTTTCCAGGGGTAGGGCGTCTTCTGATGCCCCCAACTTACGAAATCCGCGCGGACTACGATCGCGATACCATCGTCGTCTATCAAGCATACTCCAAAGCCATCGCCACGGCGGCATTAGCGTCGGGGACGTTTGCGCCGCCGTTTTCCTTCGGTCGAATGACATGGATCAAGCCGTCGTTTCTCTGGATGATGGAGCGGAGTAATTGGGGGCAGAAATCCGGCCAGGAATACGTTCTCGCAATTCGCATCAAGCGTTCCGGCTGGGAGGAAGCGCTGTCGCAGGCCGTGCTCACGCATCCCGAGCGCGGAGTTTATCGCGACGCCGACGATTGGCGCCGACAATTCGAGAGCGCGGTGGTTCACGTGCAATGGGACCCCGAACGAACACTGCGCGGCGAATCGCTGGATTATAAAAGCATCCAGGTTGGGATAAGCCGGCATGTCATCGAGCGGTACGTTCAAGAATGGATTGTCGAGATCACCGACTGCACGCCGGTCGTCCGTAAAATCCATCGTTTGCTGCAAGACGGACATTCCTCGAAAGCGAAGCCGTTACTGCCCAAAGAACGGTCTTATCCCGTCTCCGAAACCATCAGTCAACGCTTGGGTATGAAACTTCGTTAACTCATCTGAGGATTTGGACTGTAGGCGGCTGGCGACTAAAGTCGCGCCTCTGAGAGCGCAGAAACCCGCCTGCGCAGGTTGCAAATGCCAATATTTAAGCGACATGACGCACGATTAATGGCATTTAGTCCGCGCAGGCGGACTTTGGCGAACTTCTAGGCGCGACTTCAGTCGCCGGCGAATCTGATTTGAACGGCATTTGACCTAAGTGTAAAGAGATAATTGGCCGTCGGCCGCTAATAAGCTTATTCTCCAAACAACGACGGCGCGGCCGAGCGTATTGCTCGGCCGCGCCGTCGATTTTGTGATCGGTTTTGGCTACTTCTCTAAGCTAATCGCCACGATCTTGATCGACGGATCGTTCGGCAGGGTCAGCGTGGAGATCTTCACGTTCGCGTCCAGGGCGATTGCGTAGTCGCCGAGGTAGCAGGGGACGGCGGTGGGGACGCCCTGGGCGATGTGGTAGGGCGACCACCAGCCGGCGGTTCCTTCGGTCGGCGCCTGGAGCCAGTCCTGAAGGGGCAGGCTGGCGGACGGGGATGAGGGGCCGGGGCTGAAGGTGGCGGTGACGGGCGCGCCTCCGGTGGCGGCGGCGAGCAGGTGGATGGACTTGTAATTGCCGCCGGGCAGGGAGATCTGCTGGCCTTTGCACACGACGACGTTGTTCTTGCCGGTGGGGAAGAGGAACGTTCGGGCGTGGTTGGACTTGTCGCCCGCGCCGCTCTGGCCGGCGTAGTAACCGGCGGGATAGAGCGGGGCGCTGGGCTTGGGCGCGAGCAGCGCGTTGATTTCGGGCTCGCCGGAGGCGTCGGGCGGGAGCATCTCGGCGGGCAGAGCCCCGCCCTTGCCGTCGAAGTCCACGCCGTCCACAGCGCCGTTTCCAAAGATGCCGGCGGCGTTCGCGGCGGATGTCAGATCGACCGGAACCGTGGACGAGTTCTTGCCGGTGACGGTAATGATCATCGGGTAGAGATCGGCGCCGCGTGAGATCGGCGCGGTGGACTGCCAGGAACCGTCGGGAAGCTGAACATCCCAGGCCAGGACGTAGCGGCCGGGCTGGTCGGGCGCGTGGAACTTGGCGACAATATCGCCGTCCGCGCGGTTTGGCGGAACGCTCTTTGTCAGCGGGGAGAACACGCCGCCGGTCCAGGCGGCTTCCGTCCCGTCAAGGTAGTACCAATGGTAGCCGATCTTGCGGTCGGTCTTCGCCCAGATAGTCGAGCCGAGGTTTTGTAGGGCGAGATGCGCTTCCGTATCCTTGCCGGCGCTGGCGGTGCGCGGGACGTCGGAGAGGACGAAGGAGGCGGCGGAGTCGCTGTCCGTGACCTGGATCCACTCGTCGTGTGTTCCGGCGGTCACGATATCGGCGGACGAGGGCTTGAGGTACCAGTGGAGCCGGTATTCGCCCGGCGCCAGCCCCTTGCCGGCGGCCGACGCGGCGACCGGGACGGGAACGGTGACGACCTGGCCGGGCAGCACGGGAGCGGCGGAGACCGGAACGCCGTCGGAGATCGAGACGGCTTCGACGGCGTCGCCGTTCACGCGCTGGATCTTATAGACCAGCGAGGTCTTCCCGGCGGGCCAGGCGGCGCTTCCGTCGTTGCGCAGCGTGACCGCCGTGTCGTAAGTCGCGCCCGCGCCCAGCACGGTGGGCGTCGACGAACTCAGGAAGGTGACGTCCTGGCGGGATGTCTCGGCGTTGTCGCCCGCTTTGACGATCGTGACCGGGACTTGCAGCGGAATATCCGACGCGTACGAGAACCAGCGATCCGTTCCCTGCACCATATCGAAGACCAGTGTGTAATCGCCGGTTTCCAGGCTGTCGCCGTAGCCGTTGACCGCGACGACGCCGACGCTGAGCGTGATGGACTCGCCGGGCGCGACGTTACGGCCAAGCGGGACGCGCGGCGCGCTGTCGTCGTAGAGGCGGCCGTCTTTGTACCAGCGCGGGCAGAGGGCGTAATCTTCGCCGGCGCGCCAGGGCAGAGAGCCGGCGTTTTCGATCCGGATCGGGATCTGATAGAGCCGCTTCTGCTGGATGGAGCGCGGGACGGCTTCAGCCAGGTATTTGGCGCGCCACTGACGTGAGCCATTAAAGGCGATGGTCTTCAGGCGCGTCTGGTCCACAAACTGCTGCGCGTACTGGCGTGAAGGCGCAATCTCCGTGCCGTGCGTGAAGTCGTTCCAGCTGTCGATGACGACCATCGCCGGGTGCGCGTCGATCGCCGACGCCCACGAGGCGGCGTAGGCGTCACCGCCGCTGCGGCTGGTGATGGCCGCGCCATGCGCGCCGCCGGGAGTGACCGTGGCGATGTTGTCCGTCGAGGAAAGGATCACGACGCTGCTTCCATCGAAGAGCTTTTCGCCGTTCGTGTCCGACTTGCCGTCGGCGTCGTAGACCAAGTAAGCCGCCGGGAGAGGATGGCCTTCGTCGGTCGGCATCTCCAGCGAGCTGCGGAACTCGGCGGGGATCCGGCTGTACACATCGTTATAATCGGCGGAGTCCGCGCCGGAGCGGCAGACGCCGATCAGCGGATAATCCTCGCCGTCGGCCGCCATCTGCTTGAGCGCCTGCACGAGCGCGCTGAGCTCTTTGGGCAGCAGCGTATCGTCCTTACGGGCGCGGATCAGCGCGACATTGATTCCGGCGCGGCGCAGCTCGGTCAGCTGCTGGCGATGCCAGGAGGCGCGCAGGCCGGAGAACCACGGGCCGGCGCCGTCCATCGGCTGATCGATAAGCTGCGTGCGGCCCTGCGCGTTCCAGACATTCTGGGACGGCGCCTTGCGGCTGTCGGCGTTGTAATCCACGCGGTAGATCGCCATGACCAAGGCGGGCGCCTTGGCGGGCGTCAATTGCAGCGACCCCGTCAGGGAGACCTGCGGCGCGGCGGGCGTGTAACCCGCCGGGTACTTTGGCGTCAGCGGATTGCGTCCGGGCCGGGTGTCCGTACCGCTGTCGTTCGTCGCCGTCTTCTCGCCCGGCACCGTATGGATGCCGCCGGGCACGATCTTGATCGAGCCGCCGCCAGGCAGTTCGATAGAGGTCGGCGGGCCGGTGGGCGCCTTCACGACGGGCGCGGGGGCGGGAACAACAGGCGTCGGAGGCGGCGTCGGAGGCGGCGCCGGCGGCTTGATCGGCTCCGGCGGGGGCGCGGCGAAGGGAGATTCGCTGGTGTTCGGCTCTTCCTCGGCGGTCGGAGCCTTCGCCTCAATCGGCTTGGTCCCGAAGGACGTGCGCGAGATGGCGGGCCATTCGCCGCTGACGACGGAGCCGTTGATCAGCGGGAAGCGGGTGACGACGCGGGGGGAGACGACGGTCTTGTCGGACGCTTCCGGGGCGGAGCCGCCGGAGGTAAAGACGATGCTGGCCCACTTCGACGGATCCTGCACATCCTCGCCGCTCTGGACGGCGCTCGAAAGCGAATAGAATCGATCGGAGGGAGCGGCGGTGGAGGCGCGGTCGCGGGAGATCACATTGAATCCCCATGTCGTTCCGTCCTTGGGAGCCTTGTCGACGCCCAGCTCCGCCCACGGGATCGCCACTTCGACCGTATATCCCGTGTCGCTGTCCGAAGGATCGTTGAGCGAACCGTCGACTTTGGCGGCGTACTTGTACGTGTAAACGACTTTGGCTTTGGGGATCTTCCCGTTGACGCCTACGCTGAAGTAGGAGCCGCCGGCGGCCGAGACGGCCATTTGGAACGTGCGCGGCGTACGCATCTTCGCGCGCGCGCGGTCCGTCTCGAAGAACAGCTCGATATCGTCATCTTGCTGCGGCTGAGAGATCGGGGTATTGTTCACTCCGACGACGTTTCGGTCATTGACTTGAAACGCCGCGTAGAAGTAATAGTCGTCCCAGCTGGTGTAAAGGGCGGAAACGCGTTTGCCGGCTTGGGCCTGCGCGCTTGCGGAGTAGGGTATTAGCGAAAGGGACAGCATCGCCGCCCATCCGCACGCTTTTCTGAACATGAAGCATTATAGCCCCCCAATGACGGTATGTCAATCGTCACGATGCTCTGGACACTCCCCGGTGATTACGCTATAATAACAAGCAGGAGTATCCCTAAATGATCAGAGCCCGATTTGCCGCCGCGCTCGTTCTCGTTCTCTGTGGAACGGGAAGCGCGCACGCCGCCTCCCACGCAAAACGCGCGACGGGCAAGGCCATTCCGCTGCAGTCCAGCCGCGCGCAGGTTGACGGGATCGTCAGCTCCGTCGTGGACGACCTCTGGGCTCAGAACGACGAGTACTGGCACCATGGCGATTACCCGCGCATCATCGCGCTGGACCGGGTGATCGTCGGCGCCGATCCGCACTTTCTGGAGTGTTACGCCACCGGCGGCTGGCTGATGGAAAGCATGGGCGCGCTCGGCGACGCCGAAGCGTTCTATCAGATGGGAGTTCGCACCAACCCCGACCAGTCGTACGCCTATTTCAACCTCGGCGAGTTTTATTTCAACACGCTCAAGGATTACAAGGCGGCGGCGCTGGTCTTGCGCGCCGGCGTTCGGCATAAGGGATACGATATCAACGATTGGAAGACACTGGCGCACGCCTACGAGCGCGCCGGCGACATCGACAACAGCGTGAAGACCTGGAAGACGATCAAGGCGCACTGGCCGAACGGAGTCGCCGTCGATCATAATCTGACGCGGATCGTTCAAATTCAGAAGTCAGGCGCCGGAGCGGCCGGACGCGTGAGCCTGCCGGGGCCGCCGCCGCTTCCATGACCACTCCTCCCCCTTCTTCGCAGCCGGCGGCAGCGCCGCAAAAGCGCCTCCGCGACGTCTTTCCCCTTTGGGCGTGGATCGTTCTGGTGTGGTGGGCTTTGTTCACCTACGCCAACTCGCTGACGCCTCTTCCACCCGGCGTCGCCAGCCGCATGGCGAAGGCCGCCGAGGGCCGTGTGGACAGCGACGCCCTTCAGGATCTGATACAGATCGATCTGGGGGCCAAGACCGCCTACGCGATCTCGCTCGCCCATGTGGGCGAGCCCGCCAATCCCGATCCCAAAACTCTTCAGGACGCGCTTTCGAAATCGGAAGATTTGGAGCGGGAAACGCATAACTCGATCAGCGCCGCTCGGCGCGTGATCGTGATGCGCGCTCTGCTCGGCAAGCCCCCGTTCGCCGTCAGCAAAGCCGGCGCGCCGCTCGACGCATTCGACAAGGATCTGTCGCCCCTGCTCAGCCCGGAGGATCGAGCGAGCGCCGTCCACGAGGGCAATGTCTGGACCGCCGCGCTGGGGTCCAATACCAAGCCGCGCGTCCGGGAGGCGCTGGCCGTTCAGGTGCGGGCTCTTCCTAATATCCGCTGGTGGGGGGCCGCAGGCACGGCCGCCGTTTATAAAATGGCGCACAATCCCGTCGAAGCCGCGCGCTGGAACGCCGTCGCGCGCAGCCGCGCGCTGAGGCCGCTGGTCGGCGTGGGGTTGATTGGCATTGTCCGCGCCGGCTTGACGTTTCTCGGGCTGGCGCTCCTCATTGCGCTCATGGTCCAGTACTTCGAGCGGCGCAATAATCCCGACGCGGGCTCGTTTTGGAAAATCGAGCCGCCTGCGATCTCCACGGAAGCGCGCAGGATCGGCGCGGGGGAGCTTGCCGGCATTTTCCTGATCTATCTATTGACGCGGGAAGTCATTACGGTGAGTGTGGGAGGCTTCGCGGGAATCGGCCACACCCACTTGCTGCAATTTCCCGGCGCCGCCAGCCACTTTCAATCACAGCTCGCGAGGCTTTCGGATCAGCAGCGCACCAGCGTGCAGATCCTCGTGGAAGCCGTGGTGTATGTCGTGAGCGCCCTGCCGCCGCTCGTGATTTTGATGGCGATGGCGCGCGCGCGCGGCGCATCGCTGGCGAATGAAATCGGCTGGAACGCGCGCGCCAAGGGGGCCAATATCCTCTATGGCTTCGGCGGATACGCGATTGCGTCGCCGCTGCTGCTGCTGGTCAATTGGCTCGGCTCTATCGTCTTTAAGCACCTCGCGAGCCCCGCAAATCCGGTCATCCCTCAGATCGTCACGGCGTCCGGCTGGTTCGTGCCGGTCACGCTGCTGCTGCTCGCGTCCGTCGCGGCGCCGTTTGTCGAGGAGATCTTGTTCCGGGGCGTCTTGATGAACGCGATCTTCATTCGTTTTGGCGCATGGCCCGCGATTATTGGTTCGGGCTTGATCTTTGGATTCGCGCATCCGGTCGGGGTGGGGGAAAAGCTGACGATCTCCGTTCTGGGAATGGTGTTCGCCTGGATGGCGCAGACACGGCAGTCGCTGCTGCCGTCCATGACGGCGCACTTCGTCAACAACTTCACGACGACGCTGCTGCTGCTGGCGATCATGGGCGGATGAAGAAGCCCGCCGAGCCGGTTCAGACCCGGATCTCCGTACGCCTGACTCCCAAAGCGTCGAGCAACGCCGTGACGGATTACGCGGACGGGGTGGTTACCATGCGGATCACCGCGCCGCCCATCGAAGGGGCGGCCAATGCGGCGTGCTGCGAGTTTCTGGCCGAGGCGCTGGGGGTGCGCAAGTCTCAGGTGAGCCTTGTCTCCGGCGCGAAGAGCCGGAGCAAGGTTTTGCTGGTTACAGAAATGCCTTCGGATGAGGCGGAGCGCCGTTTGACGCGGTTGTGGGAGACGCTCCGCTCGGCAAAGCGTTCATCAGCTGAGTGATCTTCGCCGCCCGGTCCGCCGGGAGCGCCGCCAGGATCTGGCCGGCCTTCTTTTCATCCAGCGCCATCAAGTCCGAGAGAACCACTTTGTCCGGCTGCTTGGCGAAGATATTGGCGATATCGTCCGGGCTCATGGTGGCGTAGATATCCAGCCGCTTTTGTTTTGGATCGACCGGCGGGGCCGCCGGCGCTCCCCCCGCCGAGGCGTCCGCCGCCGCCGGAGCCGCCTTCGCCGCTTCAAACGCCTGCTTATCCTTCTCCAGCTGCGCCTGATCGGCGTCCAGCTTCGCCCGCTGATCGTCCAGCGCCTGCTTCGCCGGATCGACCGGCGCGGCCGCCTTCGCCATAAGTTTGGGCTTCGGCTTCGCCAGATGCAGCGGCTTCATAATATTCATCAGCGACGGCGACTTCTCCGCCATCTTTTGCACGGGAATGATCTGCAAAAACGCGAGCGCGTAGACCACGCCGAGCAAGACCAATAATCCCACAAATCCCAACACTGCCTTCATCGATTATCCTTTTGCTTTCGTGCGGGTGATTCGGGGCACGCTCATCACTGGCAAACCACCGGCCTTCGCGCGATCCGAGTGACCTACCCCGGACTTCGCGTTCTCCTTGGCAAACCCACCCCCGGCCTACGGCCGACCCCTCCCTCGGGCGGGAAGGGTTATTTCAGAGTGTGTTATCGCGGGACGCTTCCGTAAAAGGCTATCTTACCAACCCTTCCCGCCCGAGGGAGGGGTCGGCCGTAGGCCGGGGGTGGGTTTGCCAGGGAGAACGCGAAACGCGGGGGTAGCTCACCCGGGTGAGGGTTCCCTCCTTACCGCTCCATCGCCGCCTTCACCTTGCGAATGTAATTCTGCGTCTCCGAAAACGGCGGGACGCCGCCGTATTTTCGCACGTTGCCGGGGCCGGCGTTGTATCCGGCGAGGGTGAGATCCAAGTCGCCGCCGTATTGTTTCATGAGGCCGGCGAGCTGCTGGGTTCCAGCCGCGATATTCTGCTCGGGATCAAAGGCGTCGTCGATGCCGGCTTCGCGGACGTTTGCGGGCATCAACTGCATCAGGCCCATGGCGCCGGCGCGGGAGACGGCTTTGGGGTCGCCGCCGGATTCCGTGTGGATCACGGCGCGGACGAGCGAGGGATCCAGGCCGTTTTTGGCGGCGTATTTCTGGATCAAGTCATCATAGTTGGAGGCGCTGTGCTGCGTCGCGGCCGGGATGATCTGGTCCGTGGTCGGCGTGAGCGGCGCGGAGGGCAGCGGGCCGAGAGACGCGGCGGGAACGCGAGCGCGCACGGCGAGGCCGGGAAGGGAGATCGGGATGTCGCCGCCCGTCGGGATCGAGGATGGAAGCGCGGCGGCTTCGGATGTTACCGGGAGGCCGCCCTGGACCGGCGTGGGCTGCTGCGCCTGCTGCAAGGTCGTGGCGAAGCTCTGCTGGCCGGGCGCGGGGGGCGTGGCCGCCGGGGCGCCGGGGCTGAGAGCTTCGATGCGCTGCTGAATTTCGGAAATACGGCTTTGGATGCTGCTGATGTCGTCCGGCATGATATCTTACTCCTGCGTTCGTCGATGCGTGAAGCGCGAGCTCACCAGCTCGTCGAGCTCCAGCTGCATTTTGCGCTCGGCCTGCTGGGCGTGCGCCGTTTTGGCTTTGTCCTTGACCTTGTCCAGAGCCTGCCGGTTTTGAGCGGCGTCGATCATGTTGAGCTTGAACGCCTCGCGCGCCACGACCAGATCGCGGACGTGGGCCTCTTGACCCCGGATATTGGTGGTGACCGTTTGAAGGTACTCTTGATACATTCGGGTTTCGGCGGGATCGAAGGCCGCGTCGCGCCGCGCGCACAGCTCCTCCAGGATCGCCGCGCGGATCTCGCGCAGTTCATCCAGCAGGGCGTCGGCCCGTCGGTAAGCCATATCCGCTTCGGCGAAACTCTGCTGCGCCGCCTTTTCCTGACGCTCGCGCTGCTCTAAGACGGTTTGAAGACGGAACCTAAAGTTCTTCATTCTCGAACATTCCTTCAAGTGCCGCGACGGTTTCGTCGAACGAGTTTTTCTCGTGGACGCCCTGTCGCAGGAATGCGCGGATCGGCTCGATCATTCGTCGGGACGCGTCGATCCGTGGGTTGCTGCCTTCGGCGTAGGCGCCGATATTGATCAAATCCTCCGCTTCTCGGTAGGTGGACATCATCTCGCGCAGCTGGCCGGCGGCTTTGCGCTGCTCGGGATCGGTCACCTGCGGCATGACGCGGGAGACGCTGCGGGAGACCTCGATCGCCGGATAGTGGTTGCGCGCCGCCAAATCGCGCGAAAGCCAGATATGGCCGTCCAGAATTCCGCGCACGGTATCGGCGATCGGCTCGTTCTCGTCGTCGCCTTCCACCAGCACCGTATAAAGCGCGGTGATCGTGCCCTTGTCGCTGGCGCCGGCGCGCTCCAGGAGTTTGGGCAGGATCGCGAAGACGCTTGGCGTATAGCCGCGCGTGGCCGGCGGCTCGCCGACCGCGAGGCCGACCTCGCGCTGCGCCATCGCGAAGCGGGTGACCGAATCCATCATCAGCATGACGTCCTTGCCCCGGTCCCGGAAATACTCGGCGATCGTGGTCGCGATGAACGGCGCCTTCAGACGGACCAGCGGCGGCTGATCGGAGGTCGCAATGACCAGCACGGATCGGCTAAGTCCTTCCGGGCCGAGGTCGCTTTCCACGAACTCGCGCACTTCACGGCCGCGCTCTCCAACCAGGCAGATCACATTAATATCGGCCGTGGTGTTGCGGGCGATCATGCCCAGCACCGTGCTCTTGCCGACGCCCGAGCCGGCGAAGATGCCCATACGCTGGCCCTTGCCCAGTGTCAAAAGGCCGTCGATCGCGCGGATGCCGAGCTGGATCGGCTCGGTGATGCGTTTTCGGGTGAGCGCGTTCGGCGGCGCGGCGTTGATCGGGTAGTGGCGCGAGCCATGCGTCGACAGGCTGCCCTTGCCGTCGGCCGGTTCGCCCAGACCGTCCAGAATGCGTCCCAGCAGATGGTCGCCGACGATCGTGTGCTGCGTATGCCCTGTCGCGACGACTTCCGAGCCAGGCTTGATCCCCGCCATCTCGCCGAGCGGCATCAGTAGGACGCGGTTGGATTTGAATCCGACCACTTCCGCCTTGATGACCGGAGCGTTGCGGCCGCCGTGGCGGATCTCGCAGATCTCGCCGACCTGAACGGTGGGACCGATGCTCTCGACGACCAGGCCGATGACCTGGCTGACCAATCCGTTGGCGCGCACGGTGTCCAGACGGCTGACCATCGACTGATACTTGCCCAGATCGATCTCCGGCGGTGCGTCCGCAGGAACTGTCAGTTGGCTCGCCATGGGTTATTCGGTCTCCAGCTCTTCGCTTTGAATGATCGTGCGCTCGACTTCCGCAAGCTGGGTCTCGATCTTGGCGTCGATGGTGCCGGCGTTTGTCTCAATGACACAGCCGCCTTCGCCGACGCGCCGGTCGTCGATAATCTCCAGGTGGCGCAGACCGTCCACGATACTCATGATATCGTCCTTGGCGCCGCGCACTCGCGCGGAGTCCGACATCGCGACGCGGATCCGCACGTTTTCCTTGTCCACGACGCGCCGCAGGGCGTTTCGAATGATCGACATCACGACATCGGGATTTTCCTTGACTTCCGTCTTGATCACCTGGCGGGCGATGGTCAGGACAAGCTCCAGCATCTCCGTTTCCTGGCGCTCCCAAAGCTGCCGGCGGCCCTCGACGATCTCGTCGGCAATCGCCTGGAAATCCTCGCGCAGCCCTTCTCGGTAGGAGATCCATTCTCCGCGCAGCTCCTCGCCGATCTCGGCGCGCGCGGCTTCCTCACCGGAGTGACGCCCTTCTTGCCACGCCGCTTCCCGCATCGCTTCCGCCTGGGCGCGGGCGTCCTCGCGGATCTCCTCGGCGGCCCGGCGGGCGTCGGCGACGATTTTGTTCGCTTCGGCGCGGGCGTTCTCCAGCATGGCGCTGATATCGGGCGCCGGCTCCACGGGGGCCTGCGCGCCGCGCGCGGGCTTGGGCTCGGCGGGCGTCAGCGGCTGAAGCAAGTCCATGAATGAAGTGACGGAGGCCATATTAAGCAATCATCTCCTCGCCGCCGCCGCGGGCGACGATAATCTCTCCGGCTTCCTCCAGTTTGCGGATAATGTTGACGATCCGCTGCTGCGATTCTTCCACCGCGCGCAGACGCACCGGTCCCATGAACTCCATCTCTTCCTTCATCATCGCGGCGGCGCGCTCGGACATGTTCTTGTAGATGCGCGCCTGCGTGTTTTCGCCGACCCCCTTGAGCGCCACGGCCAGCTCCTTGGTGTCCACTTCCTTGAGCACCTGCTGGATCGCTCGGTCGTCGAGCAGAATGATGTCCTCGAACACGAACATCAGCTTCTTGACTTCCTCGGCGATCTCCGGGTTGCTTTCGGCAAGCGATTCGAGGATCGTCTTCTCTGTGGAGCGATCGACCCAGTTGAGCACGTCCACCAGCGATTTGACGCCGCCGGCGTGTGAGAAGTCCGTGGAGACGACGGAGGAGAGTTTGCGCTGGAGCACGCTTTCCACCTCGCGAATGACTTCCGGCGGAGTTTTGTCGAGCGTGGCGATGCGGCGGGCGACTTCGGCGCGCAGGTCCTGCGGCAATCCGGACAGAATGGCGGCCGCCTGGCTGGGCTGAAGGTACGCCATGATCAGAGCGATCGTCTGCGGGTGCTCGTTCTGGATAAACGTCGCGATCTGTGAGGCGTCGGCCTTCTTCAGGAAGTCGAACGGCATGACTTGCAGGGCTTGCAGCACGCGGTCGACGATCGCTCCGGCGCGCTCGGCGCCGAACGCCGTGATCAGCATTTCGCGGGCGGCGTCGATGCCGCCTTCGGCGATAAACTCCTGCGCGACGCACAGCTCATGGAACTCCTCAATAATGGTTTCACGAATATCGGCGGTGACTTTGCCCATGCGGGCGATCTCAACCGTCAAGTTTTCGATCTCGTCCGGGGTCAGGTATTGATAGATCTGGCTGGCGGATTCCGGTCCCAGGGCAACCAGCAGGATCGCGGCTTTTTGTCGGTTATTGAGTGGTTGCGGTCGTATGGCCATCGAATTGAGTTCCTCGGAAAATCGGCGGCGACGCCGCCGAACGATGAATTGCGAAGCGCGTGGTTATCGGGTCGCCGGGGTATCTTCGGACATCCATCCCTTGAGCAGCAGGGCGACGGATTCGCTGTTGCTGTTGACCATGTCCTGGATGCTCTCCATCTTGAGGTCCTGATGCTCCTCGATGCTGGGCGCGTTCATGCGGCGCTTTTGCCGGCGCGGCGAGACCTCGGGCATCTCGGCCAGCACGTCTTCGACGCGCAGCGGGCGCTCTTCGAGCAGCGCGTCTAAATCGGCTTCGGGGGTGTCTTCGAGCATGCCAATGTGCCCGCCGCCGCCGACCATCGCCAGGCGCGGTTCGCCGGCGCCGCTGCGCTGGCTGGACTTCGCCAGGATATAGAGCAGGACGCATCCGAAGACACAGGCGCCCAGGGCCTTGGCGATATTGGTCCACATCTGCTCGGCCATGATGGCCTTCACCTGAGCGTCCTGCGCCTGCTGGGCGCTGGTGTCGAACGGGATCTGGCTGACGGTGACGACCCGGTTGGCGACTCCGGGAGCCGCTCCGATCGCCCCGGCCATCCATGTCTTGAGGTTGGCGACATCGGCGGGAGAAATCTTGCTGTCGATCAGCGCGGCCACCGACAGGGCGCGGACGCTTCCCGGCGCCTTTTGGGTGACGGTGTCGGAAGTGCCGGGATCGTAATTCGTCAACGTCTTGGAGTTCTTGTAGTTGCCGGATTGGGTTCCGCCGGCGCCGTAGCTCGGGGTGCTCAGATTGCTTCCGGATCCGGCGACGCCGCCGGATTGCGGCGCGCCGGCGCCGCTGTAGCTTTCGTTGCTTTCCTGAACGCTCACGGGCATCGGGGTTTTCATTCCGACCGGCAGATTGTGCTCGATCGTATGGGTTTGTGTCTGATCGAAGTCCAGATCGGCGATGACGTTGACCTTGGATCGGTTGACGCCCAGCGTCTCATCCAGGCGCTGCTGGATCTGCTGGCGGACCATCTCGGCGTACTTCGCGCTCTGGTTGAGCGGCTGACCGTCTCCAAGCGCATCGGTCCCCAGACCGTCGGAGCCCCAGAGTTGATTTCCCGTTTGGTCGGAGATCTTGACTTGCTTGTCCGTCATGCCGCTGATGGAGGCGGCGACGAGACCGGCGACGCCTTTGATCTGCCCGGGCGACATCGTTTGTCCAGGCTTCAGCGTCAGCATGACGCTGGCGGTGGGGGGAGTGTCGTTTCCGAAGAGCGAAGCGTTGCTTCCGGCGGCGATATGAACGTCGGCCATCGCGACGCCGTCGATCCGCATGAGCGTCCGATCCAGCTCGCCTTCCTGCGCCGTCTGCAAGCGGAGGCGCTCCACGGCGCTGCTGGTGCCCATCGTGATCTTGTCGAGGGATTCCATGCCGACGATCTTAGCGTTCTTGTCCAGAATATCCGCCGATTCGATATACATCATGGCGTTGCTGGCGTCTTTCGACGGAACGCTGATGGTGTTATCCCCGGCGTTGTACTTCATCTGAATGCCGTGTTCGGTCAGTGTCGATTGGATCGAAGAAGCGTCCTTGCCGGCGACGCCGCTATAAATGGTCTTATAGTCCGGCGACGTGGCGAGGCTGACGGCGAACACCATCCCGGCGAGAATGAGAAGCCCCATTCCCGTGGCGGAGGCGCGTGTGACGGGACTTGCCGTTTGCCACCAGTTACGCAGCGAATCCAGAATATTATTAAACGATCCCAAAGAAACTCACCTCTCCCGGTAAATCGAAACGATACGAAACGTCTGTGCGAACGAGGTCGATTACATCGACATCCGCATGACTTCCTGGTACGCTTCGACGACTTTGTTGCGGATCTGAGTCGTCATCTGGAGGGCGACGGTGGCTTGTTCGGAGGCGATCATCACGCCGTGAATATCGCTGGTCTTTCCCACCGCGAAGTCCTGAGCCAACGCGCCAGCGTGGTTCTGGGCTGTGTTGACGCTGTTCATCGCCGAAACCAGGGTCTGGCTGAACGAGGGAGTCAGAGCGTTGGGATCGCCGGCGCCGCCCATCAGCGAGGCGGCGGCTTGTCCGAGGCCGGCGGGCGATATCGTACCGGAAGCCGCAATGGGCGAAAACAAGTTCATCATTTCTTAGGTCTCCTGAAATCTCAAAAAAGTGTAAAGCGGTCGGGCAAAATCTTTAGGCGGTAAACTTACCTGTTTTCCGCGACATGGGGATTCTTCCATGAACAGCACGCGGTTTCACACGGTAATTTTTGTGGATAAAGTGAAACAAGACGGCCGTGTGACACGGCCGTCTTGATGGGGAAGACGTGCGAAAGCGCACGCGTCACGGGGTTAAATTGGGCTTACGCGCGGCCGATATCGATGGCCTTTTCCGCCATTCCCTTGATCGACTGCACGGCGGTGACATTGGCTTCATAAGCGCGTGAAGCGCTCATCATATCGACCATTTCGGTGACGGTGTCGACGTTCGGCATGTTGACATAGCCCTGCGCGTCGGCGTCCGGATGGCCGGGCTGGTAGACTCGTTTGAACGGGCTCTGGTCGGGAATGATCGCCTGCACCTGCACGCCCTTCGTCGTCGCGGGCGTCCCGTCTCCGCCGCCGCTGAAGCCCGCGAGCGTATCCTGAAACGAGTTCGTTCCCGAAGAAAACAGCACTTGCTGGCGGCGATACGGCGAGCCGTTGGGAGTGCGTGTCGTGTTGACGTTGGCGAGGTTGTCGGCGATGACATCCATCCGCAGCCGCTCCGCCGTCATGCCCGAGCCGCTAATCGAAAGTGAATCCATGAAACCCATTGATTATTTTCCTCCGCCAATCACATATTTCAAAGCTGAAAACTGTCCGGAGACCAGCTGCGCGGCCCCCTGGTAATAGATCTGCGCCGCCGCCATCCGCGTGGATTCGGAATCGATGTCCACATTGTTTCCGTCGGGGCGCATCGCGCCGCCGCCGGTGGTGATGATCGCCGGATTCGCCTTGGGAGCGCCGTCATCCGGCAGCGCGATATCCCGGTTATCCGTCACTCGCATCGTCAGCGTGTCGTCCTGGTTCTCGCCGCGCGCCGCCGCCAGCACCGAATCGAACGACGCGTCCTTACGCTTGTAGCCTGGCGTATTGACATTGCTGAGGTTGTTGGAGAGAGCCTGCATGCGCGCCGATCCGAAGTCCAGCGCGTTCGACAAGAGATTGATGGTAGTGTTGTCCATGCTTTCATTGTCGGTAGTTCTACGGGGATCTTTAGGGGTATTGGAAAATCTTTACTGAAAAAGATACCGGGTTTTTTACCAAGCGGAATCCTGTGCTATAGTGGAGAAAGGAGGCGCTCTGATGACTATCCTGACAACAGCATCGGTGACGGCGTGGGACCATCCGCCGGAAGGCGGAGTCCGTGCGCATCGCTGGTCGGTGGATGAGTATTACGGCGTGGCGCGGGCAGGAGTGCTTGACGCGGACACGCATCTGGAATTAATCGACGGTGAGGTTATCGAGCATATGAGTCCGATCGGAGCGCCGCATGTGACGGCCGTGACATTGGCGTCCGAAGCCTTACGAACTGCTTTCGGCGAAGGATTTGTTTTGCGCGTGCAATCGCCTCTAAGGCTCTCTTCGTTTTCCGAGCCAGAGCCCGATCTTTTGATCGTCACCGGCAGAGTGCGCGATTATGCTCAACGTCATCCCAATCCCCCCGATGTTCGGCTTTTGATCGAAGTTTCGGAGACTACGCTGGCGTTTGATCGGGGGAGAAAAGCCGCTTTGTATGCGTCGGCCGGGATCAGTGATTACTGGATCATCAATCTGATTGACAACCAACTGGAGATCTATCGAAGCCCAGCAGGCGAGATGGGATATCAGCAGGTTGCGATTTTGGTGGGCGAGGAAGAAGTTGCTCCGCTGGCGTCGCCAGCAGCAACAATATTGGTTACTGACCTTCTGCCGTAGAGAAGCTTTTAGTCTGATGTTCTTGAGATTTGTTGTCCATCAAAAGATCGATAAAGCAAAATTCCATGTAGGGCTTTTTGCAGCCTCCTCTCATTTACAAGAATATGGAGAACTCAGTATTTATGAGTGGGAGCGACTGGAAGAATTGCTTAAGTGGTTTAACACACATTTGCCCCTCCCAAATTTGCACCAGGAGAACGTGCAAGCAGTCTACTGGTATCGAGCTTCCGCGACAATGCATATTGCCAAGATGTGGGAAATCGCTGGCATTTTGCAAACACACGGCTATGATGTCGAAATGGTGAAGACGGAATTTGCGGGGCTCATTATTTATCGAGACGATTTTCAAATTGGAGCGATTCCGAAAATCGACCGTCATTAGGTGGAATGGCTAAACCTTCGGAAGCAGCGAGCGCGGGCGTGTGTTGACCATGGCGTCGGCGGCTTCGGCGCCGGCGATGCGGGCGGCGATGGCGTGGGCTTCGCGCATGAGGTTGGGGGGACGGTGGTCGAGGTTGTGGCTGTCGGAGGCGATGATGAGCGGCAGTTCATGGGCGCGGGCGAGGATGGCTTCGGCCGCTTTACGGGCGCTGGAGCCGAAGCGGCCAAGAATGCTGCCGGTGTTGAGCTGGAAGTAGGTCCCGAGGTCGGCGCAGGCGTCGACGAACGCGAGGTGGCGCTGGATATCGGCGTTGCGTTCGGGGTGGGCGATGACGATCTTCACGCCAATGTCGAGCACGGATTTGAGATGGTCCAGGGCGTCGTGCGGCAGCCGGTCGAAGGGCAGCTCGATCAGCGCCCACTCGCCGCCGCCGATGGTCAGCACGGTTCCTTCGGTGAGGTCGCGCGCGAGCGCCGGGCCGACTTGAAGCTCCGTGGCGGCCACGATCCTCAGCGGGATCTGCGCGTAATCCAGCGCGAACTGCAACTCTTCGACATTCTCGCGCACCCACTCCGGCGGAGCGTTCTTACGGCTGCTCCAGGCGCGGTGCGGGGTGGCGACCATGGTGTCGGTTCCATCGGCCACGGCGACTCGCGCCATATCGAGCGCGTAGGGGAGGGTAGGAGCGCCGTCGTCGATACCGGGCAGGATGTGGTTGTGGATGTCGACAAACATAAATGTTGGCGGAGGCCCTCACCCCCCAGTCCCTCTCCCAATTCTGGGAGAGGGGGAGTCAGATAAAGACAAAGACTTTAAGATTAAGATTTTGATCCGAAATCTTAAACACCAAAAACTCTGACTCCCCTTCTCCCAGAATTGGGAGAAGGGGCAGGGGATGAGGGCCTCTCCTACTCCAGCGCATACAGCAGCTGCGCGATCATGATCAGCGCGGCCGTCTCCGTACGCAGTATTCGCTTTCCCAAAGAAACGCTTTGCAGTTTGGCCTTGGCCGCTTCGCGCGCTTCGGCGTCGGTGAAGCCGCCTTCGGGGCCGATTACGATGAGAATGTTTTGCGGCGGCTGCGGCTGAGATTCCAGCGCCCACTTTAATGTTGTCTTGAGCTCGCCTTCGTAGGCGAGCAGCGCGAGGTCGAACTGGTCGGCCGTCGCGAGGATCTGGCTGAATGTCTGATCGGCGCGGACTTTGGGAAGCAGGGCGCGGTGAGACTGCTCGGCGGCGGTCTTGACGATCTCGTTCCAGCGGGTGAGGCGTTTGGTGTGGCGCTCGCCGGTCAGATGGGTGAGGCTGCGCGCGCTTTCGTAGGCCCAAAAGGCGTGCGCGCCGGCTTCCGTGCCGCGCTGGAGGACTTGCTCCATCTTGTCGGCGACTTTGGGGAGCGCCTGCGCGACCGTGACGCGGGTGTGCGCCTCTGTGTCGAGCTTTATGATTGTGGTGATTCGAGCGGTCGCGCGCGACTTGCCGACTTCGTCGAGTTTGGCGACGAACTCAGAGCCAAAGCCGTCCAGTACGGCGATCAGATCGCCGGGGTTCGCGTGCAGGACGACTTTCAGATGGTGGGCGTCGTCAGCGCCGAGCGTCACCATGCCGCCGGCGATCTGGTCGGGCGAGATAAAGAAGCGTGTCACTGGATTAAACCGTGCTGCGGCGGAAGATGAGTGCGACCCAGTCGCCTTGCCGGCGCGTTTCGAGCGGGGAGAAGCCTTCGGTTTCGACCGCCATACGCACATCCGTCTCGCGAGTGTCGATGATCCCCGACGCGATAAACACGCCTTCGGGCTTCACGCGCTCGGCGATCTCTTCGCTCAGACCGATAATGACGTCCGCGAGGATATTCGCCACCACGAGATCGTACTGCCCACTCGGCAGCTCAACGCCGAATTCGATGGCGGCGCCGTTCACGGCGGCGTTCTCGGCGGCGATCTTCACCGCCAGCGAATCGATGTCGTTCGCCGCCACGGAGCCCGCGCCCAGCTTGGAGGCGGCGATGGCGAGGATGCCGGAGCCCGTGCCGATATCCGCGACCGTGGCGCCGGGCTGAACGTAATCTTCCAGGGCGGCGAGACAAAGCTGCGTGGTCGGGTGGCTTCCGGTGCCGAAGGCCATGCCGGGGTCAACCACGATCGGGATGCGTCCATCGGAGAGATCGGGGTCTTCCCAGGGAGGCGTCACGATGAGGCGGCGGCCGATCGGGATCGGCTTGAAGTACGCCTTCCAGGCGTTCGCCCAGTCATCTTCCTGGACGTACTTGATCGTGATCTCCGTGCCGGCGTTCTCGACGCCGAAGGAGGCCAGCGCCTCCAGCGACGCGGTCAGCGTGGACAAACGGTCTTCGATCCGGTCATCCACGGGCAGGTAGCCCACGACTTGCGGGGGGATGTGCGTATCCTGAACGACGAAGCCGCCGCACCCCACCTCATTGAAACAATTGCCGACGGCGTCTGTTGCGTCCGCTCCGGCCTCCACACTGATCTCGGCCCACCGCATCGTACTCATTTGTGCGTGAATGCTTTCTTAACGCTGTCAAAGAAACCTGGATCGTCCGGCGGCGCCTTTTCGCCCGACGCCGTCGCGAACTCGCGCAGCAGTCGCTTCTGCTCGTCGTTGAGCTTTGTCGGAACGGCGACCTTGACCTGGACGATCTCATCGCCCCGGTCGTGGCTGCGGGTGTTGAGGTCTGGGAATCCCTTGCCCCGGAAGCGGAATGTCGCGCCCGGCTGCGTGCCGGCGGGAATCGTCAGCTTCTCCGTACCGCCCAGGATCGGGACTTCGATCTGCGCGCCGAGCGCCGCCTGCGCGTAGGAGATGCTGGTGTCGTGCAGGACATCGTTGCCGCTGCGCTTGAAGTCGGCGTGCGGCCGCAGGTAAACGACCACGTAAAGGTCGCCCGGCTGTCCGCCGCGCAGGCCGGCGTCGCCGGCGCCCTGATCCACCAGGCGCGTGCCCGTGTCCACGCCGCCCGGGACTTGGATCGTATGCTCCTTGGTCTGGCGCGTGCGGCCCTGGCCCCGGCACGTGCCGCAGGGATCGCTGATGATGCGGCCTTCGCCCCGGCAGTTGGCGCAAGGCGCCACCGTGGCGAACGAGCCGAGAATGGTGTTCTGGACGTGCCGGACCTGGCCGGATCCCTGGCAGGCCGAGCAGACCTTGGGAGTCGTGCCGGGCTTCGCGCCGCTGCCGCTGCACGTTTCGCAGCTTTCCAGGCGCGTCAGCTTGAGGGTCTTCTGGACGCCGAAGGCGGCTTCCTCCAGAGTGATCTCCAGGTCGTAGCGCAGGTCCGAGCCCTGAGTCGCCTGCTGGCGCGCGCGTTCGCCGCCGCCGGCGGCGCCGCGTCCGCCGAAGCCTCCGCCCGCGCCGAAGAACATGTCGAAGATATCGCCGACGCCGAAGCCGTCGGCTCCGCCCATGCCGCCCTGCGGGCCGGCGTGGCCGAACTGATCGTACATCTGGCGCTTTTCGGGCGTCGAGAGAATCTCATGAGCTTCGTTCAGCTCCTTGAACTTCTCCTCCGCGTCCTTGTCGCCAGGGTTGACGTCGGGATGGAATTTTGCCGCCAGCTTGCGAAAAGCGGAGCGGATCTCAGCCGGCTGCGCGTCGCGTCCAACGCCCAGCACTTCATAATAGTCACGCTTGTTTGACATAGTTCAATTGCGATAAATGCGTCCGAAAATTAGGTCTTTATGAATGGGACAAGGACTCAGCGAAAGACGGGGGGCCGTCTGCCGCTGAGTCCTATCCGTGGTCGTCTATTATTCGAGTCCGTAGTCGTCTCTGATCGAGAATGGCGTCGTCGTCAAACGTCGCGGAATTCGCCTTCGATGGTCACATCGCTTTCGACCGCTTCGGGCGCGCCGCCACCGCCGAGCGCTTCCATGTTGTCGAAGTCCGGCGGCGGGAAGTCCGGCGCCGAGGCGGCTCCGAAGCCGTTCCCATTGCCGTTGCCCCGGCTGCGCGCTTCGTAAAACGCTTTGCTCAGCGTGAGCAGCGAAGAGTTCAGTTCTTCCAGACCCTGCCGCGCCGAAGGGCCGTCGAAGTTGTTGAGCGCCGCTGTCAGCTTGCCGGCGGCGTTGTTCACGTCGTCGATCAGCTTCTGATCGACCAGCCCGCGCGCGTCCTTGCCGATGCGAACCGCCTGATAGATCTGCTGATCGGCCTTGTTGCGGATCTCCTGCTCCTCGCGCCGCTTTTCGTCCTTCTTGCGATACTGCTCCGCTTCTTTGACCATGCGCTCGACTTCGTCGTGTCCCAGGCCGCTGGAGGCGGTGATGGTGACGTTCTGCATGTTGCCGGAGGCGATGTCCTTCGCTGAGACGTGGACGATGCCGTTCTGGTCGATGTCAAAGGTGACTTCGATCTTGGTGACGCCGCGCGGGGCGGGCTGAAGGCCCGAGAGCTGGAACTTGCCGAGAGTCTTGTTGTCGATCGCGAAGTCGCGCTCGCCCTGAAGCACGTGGATGTCGACCGCCGTCTGGTTGTCGAACGCCGTGGTGAAGAGCTGCGAGTGTGAGGTCGGGATGGTGGTGTTGCGCTCGATCAGCCGAGTGAACACGCCGCCCTGCGTCTCGATTCCCAGCGAAAGGGGCGTGACGTCGAGCAGAACGATGTCCGTCACATGTCCGCCAAGGATGCCCGCCTGGATCGCGGCGCCCTGCGCGACGATCTCATCGGGGTTGATGCCCTTGTGCGGCTCTTTGCCGAACATATTGCGGACCGTTTCCTGCACCAGCGGCATGCGCGTCATGCCTCCGACCAGCAGGACCTTTTCGATCTCGGCCGTGGTCAGTTTGGCGTCGGCCAGGGCCTGCTCGGTGGGTGCGATCATGCGCTCGATCAGGTCCTTGGTCAGCTCTTCCAGCTGGCTGCGCGTCAGCGACATTTCCAGGTGAGCGGGGCCTTCGTCGGTGGAGGAGATGAACGGCAGATTGATGTTCGTGGTGAAAACGGTGGAAAGCTCGACTTTCGCCTTTTCCGCCGCTTCCTTGAGGCGCTGCATCGCCATGCGGTCCTTGGTCAGGTCCACGCCGGTCTGCTTCTTGAACTCCGTGGCGAGCCAGTCCATGATCCGCACGTCCCAGTCGTCGCCGCCCAGGTGCGTGTCGCCGGAAGTGGCGCGCACTTCGAAGACGCCGCCGGCGAGCTCCAGGATCGAGACGTCGAAGGTGCCGCCGCCCAGGTCCCAGACGAGGACGATCTGCTCTTCGGACTTATCCTGTCCGTAAGCGAGCGCCGCCGCCGTGGGCTCATTGATGATGCGGACGATATTGATTCCGGCGATCTGCCCCGCCGCCTTGGTCGCCTCGCGCTGGGCGTTGGAGAAGTAGGCGGGAACCGTGATGACGCATTCGGAAATCACGTCGCCGAGGAAGACCTCGGTGTCGGCGCGCAGCTTCTGAAGGATCATCGCCGAGATCTCTTCGGGCGAGTACTCGCGGTCGTCGATGGTGACACGGTACTTCGTGCCCATCTGCCGCTTGATGGAAGAGATCGTTCGGTCAGGATTGGTGATCGCCTGGCGTTTCGCTAGCTGTCCCACGAGACGCTCGCCGGCCTTGGAGAGGCCGACGACGGAGGGGCAAAGGCGGCTGCCCTCGGCGAGGGTGATAACGATGGGGGAGCCGGACTCGTCGATCGCGGCCACGACCGAGTTGGTAGTACCCAAGTCGATGCCAACAGATTTCGCCATGATCGTTCCTTAAGCTGTGGTGATGTCTTCGTCGTTTGCGCCGGCTTCCTCACCGGTCGCGGCGACTGCATTCGCGCTGGCGCCAGAGTCCGCAACGCCTTGCGGGATCAACTGGCCTTCGGGATCGCCGGCTTTGGGCGTCGGCGTGAGCTCGGCGGCGCTTGCGGTGACCTTACCCGCGGCGATTTCCTCCAATGCAATCGTCAAAGGATTGGTGGAAGCCGTTTCGATCAAAATGGGGGCGCCTTCTTTGATCTGTTTCGCACGTTTGGCGGCGATGACAACCAATGAATAGCGGCTGCCCACCATATCTTCAATGGTGTCTGCCGAGGGGTAAATCAACTTTGTTCTCCTTCGCCGAACCTGCCGAGTTCCGACCGTCCAGTACTATTGTTCTCCATCTCCAGGATCAGCTTCACTCCGTTGATATTCACTCCACGCTCTTCCGTGAGATATCGTACGCGGGCGAGCTTTGCGATGTCGCGGTCGGAGTACAGACGGCGATCTTTCTCCGTACGCTGAGGACAGACGACGCCTTCTTTATCGAGGACGCGCAGAGTCCAGCTCGGAAGACCGGCCAGCTTCGCGGCGACGCTGATCACATAAACCGGCTCGTCCGCCATGTCGTGATCGACCGGGTCGCTCTGCGTGACAGACATCGCTTACTTTCCTGGGGGAGTAACCACACTTTACTCTGATTTGGGTCAGACGACGTTGCGCCTATCCCGCGCCTTATTATAGACTTAAGTCCCCCTGTTCGTCAAGCACGAAGCGAAAACAACGTCCATTATCGCGTATAATGTTCGGATTACAGGGCGCTGGAGCCTCGCTTCGCGTCAGAAAGCTCGCCCGTGTCCGATATCCTTACCCGTAATCGCATGCGCATCGTCGCCGGAGCCGCCGTACTCGCGCTAGTTGGCGCCGGCCTGGTCCAATGGAATCGCCACCGCGCCGTGCCGATCGAACGCGCTCTCAATCCCGCTTACTGGGTGCGCCACGCCCGCGGGCTGGACCGCTACGATCCTCAAACGGGACTGCTGGAGCATGGCGACCCGAACCTGCCCGAAGTGGCGCTGACGATCGATGACGGCCCGGATCCGCGCTACGGCCCTCAGATCGCCCAGATGCTGCACGATAAAGGCGTCGCCGCCACATTCTTCGTCGTCGGCGTCCGCGTGAAGCAATATCCCGAGGTCGTCAAGCAGATCGATGGACTCGGCTTCGAAATCGAGAACCATACTTACGACCACCAGCGTCTCGACAAATTGAAGCCGCATGAGATCGCGAACGAGATCCGATTCTGCGCCGCAAATATCGAGAAGGCGACCGGCAAGAAGACGACGCTGCTGCGTCCGCCGGGCGTGCAATATAACGATCAGGTCCTCGCCACCGCGAAATCGCTCGGCTACGCCACGATTTCTTGGACCTGCGGCGCGCGCGATTACGATCAACAGCCGGCGTCCTATATCGCGCAGCGAATACTCGACCGCAGCGAGGCGGGCTCCATCATTATTCTGCATCAAGATACTCCCAGCACCCTCACCGCGCTGCCCGCCATTATCGACGGATTGCGGTCGCGCGGATACCGTTTTGTGACCGTTTCGCAGATGCTCGACCATCTTCACGCCCGCAGGCCCAAAAGCGAATAATTTCTCTGTGTTGACAAATTTCTCCAGAATCGGGTAGCATCTTCATATAAAATTTATATAAAGATCGTAAAAGTTTTATGGGGATAAAAATGGTATGGCAGCACACAAAGCAGTAACGCTCAAAGACGTAGCCGAACTGGCGCACGTGTCACAGTCCGTCGTCTCCACCATTCTCAACGGGCGGCAGAATGGGATATTTGTTTCTGAAAGCACGCGTCGCAATGTCATCGCCGCCGCCGAGGACCTCGGTTATGTGGCCAAGCATCGCAACGCGCCGTCGATCCGCAAGCCCTCCATTACCGCCCATCGTTCCGGCGGCCTTCGGGAATCGCATCTCGTGGGACTGCTGCTTGGCCGCCGCTTCGGCGGCAGCCTCTTTACGGATATCTTTTACGGGGTGAACTCCGTTCTTTCTCAGGAAGGTTATCATCCGCTCGTTCTGGACACCTACGCGGATTCCTACACCAAGGCCGCCGAGAAGGAAGCGGAAGGACTACAGTACGCCCGGGACAACCGTTTCGCCGGCGTCGTCGTCTGGCATGAAGGCGGCGCCTCGAACGTTCCGCTGATTCAAGAGGTTCGCAACGAAATGCCCGTCGTCGCCATCGACCGCCGCGTGGTGGGCGTCGAACTGGACTTCGTCGGCACGGACAACTTCCAGGGCGCGTATGAAGCGACCAAGCATCTGATCGATCAGGGGCATACCCGGATCGCGCACTTGACGCGCCTGGAGACGACCGACGCCGCGATCGGTCGCCTGCGCGGCTACCAGCAGGCGATCACCGACGCCGGACTGGAAGTCGATCCTCGCCACATTCTTCTCGCGCTGGACAGCGGCCGACGGCTCAACAGCGATCTGATCCGTCAGGTCTTCACTTCGCCGAACGCGCCCACCGCGATCTTCCTGCTCGCCGACTTCTGGGCGCCGCCGATCTACGCCGAGCTCCGCCAGCTGGGCTTGCGCGTGCCTGAAGACGTCGCGCTCGTCGGCTTCGACGACGTGGTGCAGCCGGGACTGGACGGTTTGGAGCTGACATCGATGGCGCAGGACTTCGAGGCGATCGGCGCGACCGCCGGCCATATGATCCTGCGGCGGCTGGCCGATCCGGAAGCGACGATCGCGACGACCGTTTACCCCGCCACGCTTTCGGTCCGGAAATCCTCGCAGGCGGTGCAAAAGGCGTCTCCAATCCGCCGTATTCGGCCTTCGTCCGATCTCGTCGTCGCCTGATTCGGCGCCGCCGGTCATAACCCGGCATCTCTACCAATAAGCCATTCTCCTCCATCCGCCGAAGAAGATAGCAAGGGGACGGAGGAGACGATTAATGCAGCCTCGGCGCTTTTACGGTTACTACCTCATTCTGTCCGCCGGCTGTATCGGCGCGTTTTGTGTGTGGGCGCATTTGCCCCAGCGTATCGCCGTGCGGCAGGTCCGCGCGCGCAAGCCCTGCGCGGCGCTGCTGATTGACGCCCGCCGTTTGGCGGAAGCGCCGGACCACGCATCGCTCTTTCTCTCGAACTGCGCCGGGACCGTCCTTTACGCCCACACCGAAGCTGCTTTCGGAGTTTCTTCTTCCCGCCTGCATCGTTTCCGCAATATTCAGGACGCAAAACGCGCCGTCCACGCTCCCGCCGGCTCGGCGGTGGTGACCGTCCATCCACTCTTTTGGAGACGGATGGGCGGCTATGTGCTGAACGCCCGCGAAGCCGCCGGTGTCGTGGATTTGGAGCAAAACAGCACGCTCGGCGGCGACGAGCAGATCCTTCTCCTGACCCACTGATTCCCCGCATCCTCCATCCTGGCGCGTTCCTCTCCTCGAACATTCTTCACGTTTGGGCGGTCTAGGGGGTATAATGCACGAGTTTCCCCTGGACAATCATGACGGGCGACATGAGGACGAAGTTATGCCATCAAACGGCTGGTTTGGGAGAAGGTCTCAGTTTACGCAGGCGCGCGCGTCGCATGGCGCGGCGGCGATTCCTGATGGAGTCGCCACGAAATGCGTGAAGTGCGGCGAGATCATCTTCACTTCTGATTTCGAGAAAAATCTGAAGGTCTGCACCCACTGCGGTTTCCACCACAAACTCTCCGCCGACGAGCGAATCCGATTTACCGTGGACGAAGGCAGCTTCGCGCCGCTCCACGAAAACCTGCGCTCGGTTGACCCACTGCGCTTCCCGGAGTATCAGTCCAAACTGGATAAAGGGATCAAAGCGACGGGCATGCACGACGGCGTCCGTGTCGGCGTGGCCGCCGTGCAGGGCGTGCCGATCGTACTGGCCGTCGCGGACTTTAGTTTTATGGCCGCCTCCATGGGTTCGGTCGCGGGCGAGAAGATCGTGCGCGCCCTGGAAGAAGGCGCCGCGCGCCGCGCGCCGGTCGTGATCTTCACGGCGTCGGGCGGCGCCCGCATGCAGGAAGGTCTGCTGTCGCTGATGCAGATGGCGAAGACCTCGGCGGCGGCCGCGCGCCTGGCCGCCGCGAATATTCCCTATGTCGTTGTCATGACCGACGCCACCATGGCCGGCGTCCTGGCGTCCTATGCGTCGCTTGGCGACATCACTTTGGCGGAGCCCGGCGCCTTGATCGGTTTCGCCGGCGCCCGCGTCTCGGCCCAGGCGTCCACGGCGAAGCCGCCCGCCGATTACCAGACGGCCGAATGGCAGATGGCCCACGGGCAGATCGATCAGATCGTCGCGCGCAAAGACCTGCCCGACACCCTGGCGTCGCTACTGCAAATGCTCGGCTTCGCGCCGGAGACGACGCTGGACGATCTGGCGTCCGCCGCTCTCGTGGACGCCGATGAGGAGATCGCCGCAATTGGCTAGTTTGAACGTTATCGAATTCGAAAAATCCATCGCGGAGCTGGACGAGAACCTGTCCAAGCTTCGGCGCATCGTGATGGATCAGAAGCATCCGCAGAACACGGTGGATCTGCCCGATCAGCTCGCGAATCTGGAGCAGCATCGCACGGCCATTATCCGGGCCTGGTTTTCGAACCTGACGCCCTGGGACCAGGTCCTGCTGGCCCGCCACGAGAAGCGCCCTTACACGCTCGATTATATCGGCCATATGTTCTCGGGATTCCAGGAGCTGCACGGCGACCGTTTGTACGGCGATGACGGCGCCATCGTCGCCGGCTTCGCGAAGCTGGGCGACACGCCCGTCGCGATTGTCGGACATCAGAAGGGCCGCGACATCAAGCAGCGCCAGCATCGCAACTTTGGCTACGCGCGTCCTGAAGGCTACCGCAAGGCCGGACGTATTATGAAGCTGGCGGCGAAGTTCGGCGTCCCGATCGTCACCCTGATCGACACGCCCGGCGCCGCCGCCGACGTTTCGGCGGACGAACGCGGGATTTCCGAGGCCATCGCGCGCAATATGTTCGATATGGCGACCTTGCCGACGCCGATTGTCTCCGTGGTGATCGGCGAAGGCGGCAGCGGCGGCGCGCTCGGCATCGCGGTCGCCGACCGCGTTCTGATGCTGGAGCACAGCGTTTACTCCGTCATCGCCCCCGAAGGCTGCGCCGCCATTCTGTGGCGCGATCCTGAGAAGAAGGCCGACGCCGCGAAGGCGCTCAACCTGACCGCCCAGCGCGCCAAGGAACTGGGCGTGGTGGACGGCGTCATTCCGGAGCCCCTCGGCGGCGCGCACCGCGACTGGGAAGCCGCCGCCGAGAACTTAAAGGCCGCTCTGATCGAAAATCTGGCGCTCCTCAAGGATCTCTCCGGAGACGAACTGGTCGAGCGCCGCTACCAGCGCTTCCGCGCCATCGGCCAGTTTGAAGAGATCAAACCGATCGACATGGACGGCGATGTGTCCGAAGACGACGCGGCTTAATCGATTACGAGCATTCACGAAGAAGAGAACGCATGGGAAAATACGACCGCGCCCCTTATACGCATGACCTGTATCCCGGGGCCAATGACTGGCACGAAGACAGTGTCCGCGCCAATGTCCTGGAAGAGATCTTTCGCAATCTGTGCCGCATTTACGGTTACGGCGAGGTGAGAACGCCCGTTTTCGAGGAAACGGAGCTGTTCACGCGCACGATCGGCGAAGGGACGGATATCGTCTCCAAGGAGATGTATACCTTTACGGATCGCGGCGGCCGCTCCATGACCCTGCGGCCCGAGGGAACGGCGCCGACGATTCGCGCCTATCTGGACAGCACGCTCCCCAGCCGGGGCGGCGTCGCTAAGATGTTCTATATCGCTTCGATCTTTCGTTACGAGCGGGGACAAAAGGGACGGTATCGGCAGCATCAGCAGTTCGGTGTCGAAGCGCTCGGCGCGGACGACCCCGCGCTGGACGCCGAAGTCGTGCAGATCGCCCTGTCGTTCTTTCGCACGATCGGCATGCGAAATCTGACGCTCAAGCTTAACTCCGTCGGCTCCACGGAATCGCGGGCCGCGTATCTGGCCGCGCTGAAAGCGTATGTCGAGCCGTTCTTAAGTGAGTTCAGCGACGAGGGCAAGGCGCGCTTCGAGCGCAACCCGCTGCGCATGCTGGACACCAAGAGCGAGCGCGAGCTGAAGATCCTGGCGAATGCGCCGCATCTCTCCGAGTACCTGTCTCCGGAAGAGAAAGAGCACTTCGAAGCCGTCTGCGGTTATCTCAATGCGGCCAGCGTCGAGTATGTGCTGGATCCATATCTGGTGCGCGGATTCGATTACTACACCAAGACGGCGTTTGAGATCCAGTCCCCCGATTTGGGCGCGCAGAACGCGGTTGGCGGCGGCGGACGCTATAACAAATTGGTCGAAGAGATCGGCGGCAAGCCGACGCCGGGGATCGGCTTTGGTCTCGGCACGGAGCGCGCCTTGCTCGCGCTTCAGGCGCTGGGCGTGGAAATGCCGCTGCCGCCGGGGCCGACGGCTTTCTTCGTGACGCTGGGCGACGCCGGGCGCACGGCGGCGGTCAAGCTGCTGAGCGATCTGCGCAATGCGGGCGTCGCGGCCGATATCGACTACACGGGGCGCACGATGAAGACGCAGATGCGCGCCGCGACGCTGGTCAACGCCCAATACGCCTTGATCTTGGGCGACGACGAAGTGGCGTCCCAGACCGTTCAGGTCAAGGACCTCGCCGCGCGCGAGCAGCGCGCCGTGGCGTTTTCCGATCTTGTCGCCGAACTCAGCAGCTCGGCGCCGGGGACCCCATGAACTTCTGGCTCTCGGTCGCCGCGCGCTGGGTCCAGGGCGTCGCGCTCAGTCTCTGGCTGGGCGGGGTGATCGCGATCGGCGCGCTGGCCGCGCCAGCGGCGTTTCATGTGACGCGCGCTCATGCGGCGCTCGCGGGCAATTTGGCGCTGCAAAACGATATCGCCGGGGCGATCATCGGCCAAGCGTTCCGTAACTTCAATGTGCTCTGCATCGTCTGCGGCGTTCTTTTGCTGCTGTCCGGAATGGCCGTGGCGCGTCTGCGGCCCAGTCCGCGCGTTCGCCGGCTCACGGTAATTTCCTCAGTCGTCACGCTCATTTTGCTGGGGCTGACGGTATACTTACAGTATGCTCTCTTCCCGGTGATCGACGCAGCGAAATTACAGCAGCACTGGCCTCTTTTTGATCGTCTCCACCACCTCTACGTGGGAATCACAAACGCGCAGCTGCCTCTTCTCCTCGTGGTCGCCTGGGTTATCTCTCTGCGAGATACGGCAAGCACTTCGCCGGTCTCCACTCTTTCTTCCAACTAATCGATGACCGCGCCTCCGCCGGGCCATGCTTCGCCCGGCACAAGGATCACTCTGCATGATTTCCATCCCTGCGTCACGCCGTCACCGCACGCTTGCCCTCGCCGGCGCGCTCGCCTTACTTTCCATCTCCGCCGGTCATTCTGCTTTTGCCGAAACGCGTAACGCCACGGCGTGGGAGCGTCTGTGGAAAAACGATGACGCCGGCGCCAAACGGACCTTCAAATCCGCCCTCGCGACAAACCCCAAGGACGCGGACGCTCTGCGCGGCCTCGGCTGGATCGCCTGCAACGCCGACGACAAGCAAGGCGCGCTCCAGCTCTGGAGCCGAAGCATCGCGCTGGCGCCGGGCGATTGGACGACGGAGGGACTCTGGCATTGCGTGACGACGCTGGACGATCGATCCTCGCGCCACGAGTACGCGGAGGCCGCCGCGCGCGCCATTCTCGCGAGCCCCAAGGCGTCGCCGTCGCTGAAGGAGTCCGCGCTGGTAATTGTCGCCGACGCCGATGAGCAGCGCGGCGCCGGGGCGAAGGGGGACGCGGAGCGTTCGTCACTGCAATACATTCGGAATTGGAATATCGCCGGCCCGTTCGAGAACGTTTCCCACTCGGGGTTCGATAAGCCGTTCGCGCCGGAGCAAGAGTTGGATTTTCAGAAATCCATGACCGGGCGCGACGGCATGAACCTGAACTGGCGCCGCCTGGCGCTGATCTCTCGCGAAGGAACCTGCGAGGTAAGCGTGAGTATCGGCGATAACCTGGAGGATATCCTTTACGCCGTGACCGCGATCCAATCGGCGTCGGACCAGGAAGCGACGCTGTCCTTTGAGCGAAGCGGAGCGGCGAAGCTCTTTTGCAATGGAAAACCCGTGTTCTCCAGCGACGCCTATGTGGACTCTCGAAATATCGACGATCCTGCCCTGATCCCCGTCCACTTGCGCAAAGGGTGGAATACGCTTCTGGTCAAGCTCGCGGATGATCCGAGTGTCGCCGCGAACTACCGTCTTCGCGTCCTGGGGGCGAATGGGGCTCCCCTGCCGCTGGGCGGCGGCGCGTCCGTGGATCCCGCGCACGCGAGCGGCGCCGTCGACGGGGCGGCCGCCGAGCCGGGCGCGCTGCCGGTCGCTCTCGTCGCGGCCATGCAGCCGCATCTGGACAGTGTCGAGGGGGCGCTGCTTCTGAGTGACGCCCTGGAAACGATGCATGATTACCGGCAGGCCGAGACGGTGGTGCGCAAAGCGATCGAGGCGCATCCAGACTGCGGCGCCCTGCACTGGCAGCTGAGCCAGACGCTCAGTGACGACAGCCGCACCGACGACGCCCGCGCCGAGCGTGAAACGGCGCGAGGCTTGAACGGTCATCTTGCGCTCGCCGAGCTCAACGCCGTGATGATCGATCACTCGGAAGATCCCGCCACGGATCAGATCGCGCAGACGAAGGCGCTGCGCGGCCGATTCCCGGCGAGCTCGGATATCACCTGGTGGCTGGCCGGCGTTTATGAGGATGCGAAGCTGAGCGCGGACGCCTTTAAAACCGCGAAGGAAGAGATCGCCCTGTCCGGGGGATCCGCGGATGTCCTGCGACTGGTAGGGATGTACCGTGACGCCGACCGCAATACGGACGCCGCCGCGTTGCTGAAACCCGCGCTGGCGAAGGATCCCGCCAATGTGGCGCTGCTGGACAAATGGGCGGAGATCTTAGGGCAGCGCGACGACTCCGCGCCGGCGATCGCCGCATATCGCCGCTTGATTACGCTCGATCCCGGAACCGCCGGGCACGATGCGGATCTGGCGGCGCTTTACACCGGGCAGGGCGACGGGGCGCGCGCCGTCGAGACGCTGAAAACCGCGCTGCTCAAGCAGCCACAGGACGCCGATCTCTATTCTCAGCTCGGCGACGCGCTTCAGGAGGCGCATCAGGCGAAACCGGCGCTGGCGGCTTACCAGCAGGCGATCATGCTGGATCCGTCGCAGGTCTCGCTGCGCGCCAAAATGGACGCCCTGTCGGGGCGCAAGCCGGTGATCGATCTCGCGCCCGCGCTGCCGTCGCCGTCGCTGAAAAACCTTCCCGCCGATTCCGCCTCCGTTACCATGCTGCTGGACGAAGGCCGTGAGGTTGTCTACCCCGACTACGCCACGGTCACGCGCTATCACCAAGTCGTCCGTGTGAACGACGAAGCCGGCGCGGCGGCGTTCCGATCTTATCCGTTGAATCGGACGACCGGATCGGCGACACTGACAGTCGAGCAGGCGCGCGTCACCAAAGCGGACGGCAAAATCGAGAACGCCAGCAACGATGAAGACGGAGCGTCGGCGAATTTCCCGTCGCTGGTCGCTGGCGACACGATCGACGTCACTTATCGTGTCGAGGATTACCAGAAGGGCGGTCTCGCGCACCAGTTCTGGGGCGAATGGTATTTCAACGATTTCGATCAGCACGTTAAGACGTCGCGTTTTGCGCTGATCACTCCCAAGGACATGAAGTTCCAGGTGCAGGCGCACGGCTCCGTTCCGCAGGCGTCGGACCGCACCATGGGCGGCTGGCGGGTTCAGGAGTGGCGCGCCTCGGATGAGGCGCCGCTGAAGCTCGAAAAGGGCGGCGGCGCCATGAACGATTCCGCCGTTTGGCTGGACTTCTCCTCGATCCCGGACTGGGCCTCCATCGTACGCTGGTATCAGGACCTGTCGAAACCGCGCACGCAGCCGGACGACGCCATTCGCACGCGGGCGGCGATCCTGACGAAGGATGCGCACACGGATTCCGAGAAGATCAAGGCGATCGAGGCGTATGTCGCCAAGGATATCCAGTACCAGTCATCGCCGTTCCGCATGAGCGCCTTTGTGCCGACGGAAGGCAAGCAGGTCATCCGGGAGCACTACGGCGATTGTAAAGATAAAGCGGCGCTCCTGACGGCGATGCTGGCCTCCGTCGGCGTGAAGTCGGAAATGGTGCTGCTCAGTCCGCGCAACTATGGCGTGACGCCTTATCTTCCGTCGCCCCGGTTCGCTCATGCGATCGCTCTCGTGCAGACGCCCGATGGGCCGCGTTACATAGACGCCACCGCCGACAAGATGGGGTACGGCGATCTGCCGTACGGCGATCAGGATGTGCCGGCGCTGCTCATCGACGACAAAGCGTCGGATCTGACAAAGATCCCGGCGCTGCCGATCGACGACAACGGCATGAACGTCGTTTATACCGGCAAACTCGCCTCCAACGGCGATCTGGATGGTGCGCTGGCGCTGACCGCTACAGGGAACTGGGGATGGGTGCTTCGCTCCGCCTTCCAGTCCGTCACGCGGGACAAACAGGACGATCTCCTGCGCTCCGTGGCGACATCGCTCTTCAAGACGCTCACATACAAGAGCGGCTCCGTGGAGAAGCTGGATGATCCGAATGCGCCTCTGGTCATGAGGATCGCGTATCACGCCGATCACTATGCCAGCGTCGCCGGCAACTTCTTGCTGGCGCCCCTGCCCTGGGGCGCCGGGGGAACGCCGCAGCATCCAGACGATTTGATGAGCAATGGCGAGCGTAAGCAGGATCTGGAGATGGGACTCTCGCGCGGCTCCTATCACAGCACCGTCTCTTTGGAGCTCCCGGCGGGGTACGCCGTGCAGGATCTTCAGCCGCTGGTCGAGCAGAAATCCGACTGGGGGAACTATCGCGCCAATTATCGCGTCGATGGAAATACGCTGTACGCGGATCAGTTGTCGACAGTGACGAGTTATCGGATCGCGGCGGCGGATGTGCCGAAGCTGGTCGAATATCTCAAAACCACGAACAGCGATTCCAGCAAGCAATTCGTGCTCAAAAAGCCCTAGAAAACGAAAGAAAGTCCAAGGTAATGCCTCTGGGACGCATCGTGTCCTGGTTTGCGGCCGCCGTGCTTTGCGCGGCGCCGCTGATATCCTCAGTGCGCTCGGCGCCGCCCGCGCCGCCGCACTTTCGTACGGCGGCGGATGCGCGCGCCTGGGGCGAGAAACAAGAGCGGCTTGGGAATTATTCGGATGCGGCGCTGGCTTATGAGATTGAGTCGGGAATGCGGCTGCATCAAGGCGATCCGCAGGCGGCGGAGGTGGAGCGGCATCGGGCGCTGCGTCTCGCCACGGACCTTCGATTGGCGATCCCCGTCTCCGAGGGACCGCCGGTAAAGAACCTGGCGAAGTGGGAGCCGGCGCAGGGATGCTATCTGGGCGTGCGCGATGACTTCGAGGGCGACTATTACGGCAAGAGCACGGGCAACGCCGATGACTTCGCGCGCCGTATCGACCGTCCGGTCGCGATTGCGTTCGATTACGACAGTTATGGGCGGCCGTTTCCCATCGAATGGGCGCGGCGCGAGGCGAAGCGCGGGCGGGGCGTCCAGATCGCCTGGGAGCCGAAGGATATCGCGAATGTCCGAGACGACGAGTATCTGAACAAATACGCCGAGGACGCGGCTCGCTCCGGCGCGCCGGTTTTCTTACGTTTCGGCGGCGAGATGAACGGCGGCTGGACGTCCTGGGGCCGCAGCCCCGCCGCCTACCGCCGCGCGTTCCGTCTCGTGCATGAGGTGATGGCCCGCCACGCGCCGAACGTCGCGATGGTCTGGGCGCCGAACGCCGTTCCCGTCTCCAACATCGACGAATACTATCCCGGCGACGACGCCGTCGATTGGGTCGGCGTCAGCCTCTATGTCGTCCGCTTCTACGACGACCATCTCAATGAGCCGGCATGGCGCGACGGTCCGGTCGGCTTCATCGAGCCTTTTTATCAGAAGTACGCCGCCCGCAAGCCGCTCTGTCTCGTGGAGTGCGGCGTCACCCGCCGCAGCCGAGTCGAAGGCGCGGACGCCGACGCGTTCGCCGCCGCGCGCTGGCAGGACCTCTTCGACGCCGTGCGCATTCGCTACCCCCGCCTCAAGATGGTCTGCTTCTTCGACCGCGACAACCTCACGGGCGCCATTCCCGGCCGTCGCCTGAACGACTACGCCCTGCCCGACGGCAGCGCCGCCCTCGCGTCCGTCCGCGACGCCGTTGCCGATCCCTACTTCCTCGGCGAAGTCTCCGACCACCCCGCCTCCTCCCGCGCCTACCTCCCGGTCACCACCAGCTTCCCGCCCGGCTACCACGGCTCCGTGTCCGCCTCCGTCTGCACCTACTCACTCAAGCCCATTCTCAACATCCAGCGCGGCGCGCGAACCCTGCGCGTCACGCGCCCATATCGGTTTGCGATGCCGGCGGGGCAGGGCGCGCTGGTCGTGACGGTAAGGGATGAAAAGGGGCGCGCGGCGAAGGTGCAGACGGTGTTTGCGCCGTAAATATAGATACTGAGCAATTATTAAAATATTAATACGCTTTTAAGGATAATCCAATGACACTTATTGCTGCATATCGTTCGTATGGAATTCCGGTCTTGATGGGCGATTTATTAATCACAGGCGGGGGAATGTCGGATGACTATAGACGGAAAATTTGCCGATTTAGTCCTCATTTTGTCGTAGCATGGACAGGTCACTTAATATTAGCCGAAATAATATTTACCGAGATCCGGCGTAAAATGGTTAATCATTCTTTGACAAAAGAGTGGTTAGAGAGTGTGCTTACTTCATATCAGGTCGAAGATTTTGGTTTGCTTAGTATTCGATTGGTAGGATGGATAATTGATCAGGGCGAGAATTGTTTTCGGTGGAATAGTGAATATCCTTCTGAATTGTTTTACGGTGAGCCTATGTTGGATGGCACTGGCGCGCCGTTTATAGATGGGTTTGTTGGACAAGGTAATATTTATGATATGGAATATCCAGAGGCTATTGACTTAGAAAAAGCTAAAGAACACTGCTTGTTCCTAGCGACCAATTTAATGTCAGAAGAAATTTTGAAGCCTGGAAGTACACAGTCATATGGATTTGGGTATGCGTATGAGATGCTGTGTTTAACTGAGAGCGGATTTCAGTATATAGATGAATTGATGTATTTCGTGTTAACTGTTAAGTTTGACTGTAATTGGAAATTTGAAAGTGCATCAATCGAGAACCCTATGTATACATATTCACAGCAAAATGAATATGCAATCATTCATAAACTAAATCGAGAAGGTGAATCCGATCTTAGTATTATTGCTTTTCCTGGTAGTTCTACTGACTTGAGCGAAGGGAATGACTTAGTAAAGAAATATGCAAATGCATTTGTCAACAAAAATATTGCAATTCCAAATGTCTATTGTATATTTTTAAATTATATTGGCGTGAATTATAGAGGGCCGCTGTTCTCGATGTTGGTGAATAGTGATGACATGGAAGCAAGTCCTATAAAGATAGTACGGGGCTCACAAGGGAAAATGCAAGTTATACTTCATCAAGGAACACTAGAAGAATTCTATAGGGATATTAGATCGGATCAGGAATTGTAATTTTCTTGTGAAATAGCTCGAAATGGGCCTGTCCGATTTGATAGGCCCGTTTTATGGTGCAAAGAGTTAACTAATGAAAATGATCTATGCCTTAGCCATTGGCCCTTTTTGCTTAAGTCCGTCTCCACGGCCGCGACAACCTCCAGCGAGAGCGGGGCGTGGCCGGTGGGAAATCAGTTGATGGCCTGACCATCGCAGCGGATTAAAACTTGGTGTTCTTCCATTTCAATTGCAGAATAGCCTACCAAGTTGACGGATTGATGCGGTAATATAGGGCAATGTCATTCCCTTATTAACTTCTGGCGGGAGGCGTGGATCGGAAGGATATGAAACTGGAAGAGGGCGTGGATGGCCGCGCAGCAGTCAGGCCATACTGACGTTGTCGTGCTGCCCAGCAAGTCTCCAAAGCCTTAGCAGAACGAATTCATAATTTACTGGCGGCACTCGGGAGGGATGATCAATACGGTGGCCATGGAAGAAACCCAAACTCAAACTTGAACCCATGATTGTGGAGGCGCCTGTAGGATAATTCGAGAAAAGCCGCGATCAGGCATGGAAAATTATGTCAGTTTCGCGGAGACGGACATTCGCGTCTTTGTGAAAGATGCTAGGGGGGCCTGATCCTGTATTTTTAGCGTGTCTGCCTTTATTTTCGAAAACCTGACGCTGCTGGAGAAGAATGCTCGCGAATATGTTGACATACTCACCGATCAGTACGAGTTGTATTCGCTTCAGGCCGGGGTAGGCGACATCGATTTCTTTTTTTGTTCAGCTACGATGAGGAAGGATGGAGAGAGTCTGTGTACTTGGAGTTCAAGGAAGGTGAAGTAGTTATTTGGGGCAGGGGACTGAGAAAAACGCGTAGCGCACCATAAAAAATCCCGACGATATCAAAGACCGTCGGGATTTTCATTTAGGGAAGATAAGCTTGCTTACGCTTACGCCCTGGCCTTCGGCCCCTTTTTGCTGAGCTCCGTCTCCACGGCCGCCACCACGTCTGGGGACAGCGGGTCGTGGCCGGCAGGGAAGCGGCCGACGACTTGGCCGTCGCGGCCGATGAGGAATTTGGCGAAGTTCCATTCGATGTCGCCGCCGAACTTCGGGTTGGTGTCTTTGCTCGTGAGGTACTTGTACAGCGGGGCCTGGTCGTCGCCCTTGACCGAGATCTTGCTGAACAGGTCAAAGGTGGTCTTGTACTTGGCGGTGCAGAACTCTTTGATGTCCGAGTTCGAACCGGGCTCCTGGTGCGCGAAGTCGTTCGCGGGGAAGGCGAGGATTCGCAGGCCCTGGCTCTTGTACTTCTCGAACAGAGTCTCCAGGCCCGCATACTGGGGCGTGTTGCCGCAGAGCGATGCGGTGTTGACGATCAGGACGACGTCGCCGCGATAGTTGCTCAGCGGCACGTCCTGCGCGCTGATATCTTTGACCGTATACTGGAGCGGACCGCTGTACTTAGGCTTGGCGGAGGCGGGGATCGTCGCCATCATGGCGGACGCGGCCAGCGCCAGGGTGATCGCGAATGTCGGTTTCATCAACTGTCTCCTCGTTCTCTTATTCGGTCGGATGAATGGCGGTGTCTTGGACTTATTCGCAGTGCGGAGCGCTGGCGAGGGCGGCGGACTCGCGTTCGGAGCCTCCGCCGAAGCCGACGAACTGCTTCTTCCAAAGGTTCTGATACATTCCTGGAACCTCCGTCAGCGAATGATGGTTCCCGTCCTGAACGATTTTTCCGTGCTCGAACACCAAAATGCGATCGGCGGAGACGACCGTCGAAAGACGGTGGGCGATGATGAAGCAGGTCTTATCGGCGAAAACCGTATCCAATGCTTCCAAAATCAGCGCTTCGCTCTCGGAATCAAGCGCGGAGGTCGGCTCGTCGAGGATCAAAATGGCGGCGTCGCGGATCAAGAGGCGCGCGATATTCAGGCGCTGTTTCTGGCCGCCGGAGAGCATCACGCCGCGCTCGCCGATCTGCGTCTCGTAGCCGTTGGGGAGGCGCATGATGAAGTCGTGGGCGTTCGCCTTGCGCGCGGCGTTTTCCATTTCGTCCTGCGTGGCGCTGGGTTTGGCGAAGCGCAGGTTGTCGGTGATCGTGCCGGAGAAGAGGAAGCTCTCCTGCGACATATAGCCGATCTGACGACGGTAACTCTCGATCTCCAGGCTGTCGATCGCCATCCCGTCCACGAAGATATGGCCCGCCGACGGCTGATAGAACTGGCAGATCAAGTTGACCAGCGTGGTCTTGCCCGCGCCCGAGGGTCCGACCAGGGCGACCTTTTGACCGGCCGGAACGAAGAACGAGAGCTTGGGCAGGATCGGATGGCCCGCGTTGTACTCAAAGGACAGGTCGCGCACGTCCACGGCGCCGGTGATGCGCGGGCAGGATTCTTTCTTGCCGGCGAACTCCTTGGAGATCGGCGTGGCGAGCAGGCTGAAGATGCGGTCGATCGCGACATCGGCGCTCGTGAAGATATTCGCCGACTGGGTCAGCTGAATGATCGGCCCGAACAGCATTCCCGCGTAGAGATAGAAGGTGACGAGTTCGCCGACGGTCAGCGTCTTGCTCACGACGGCGAGGCCGCCGACGCACAGGATCGCCGCCGTGGTGGCGCTGGTGATAAACTGGCTCTGCACGCCCAGCATCGACCATGCCCGCATCGCCTCCACATTGTGCTCGTAGAGCGTGCGCAGGTCCTGGGTGAAGGTATCGCTCTCCGTCTCGATCTGCCCCAGCACGCGGATCAGGCGCATGCCGGTGATGCGCTCTTGAAGGCGGGAGAAGACGGTGGCGACGGCGTCGCGCTGCGCTTCCGACACGATCCTGGCGTGCGTGCGCATCCGGGCGTACATGAAGGCGATCAGCGGCACGGACATCAGCGCGAACATCGTCAGCTTGGCGTGCGTGGCGAACAGGACGATGAGCACCGCGACGATCGTCAGCGCCGGGGCGACGACCTGGAATGCGCCTTCGTAGACGAGGTGCCAGAGCGCGTCGGCGTCCGTCGTGATCCGCGCCATGATCATGCCCGTGTAGTTATTGTCGAAGTAGCTGATCGGCAGGCGGTTGAGATGCACGAACAGATCCCGGCGCAGGTCCAGGTGGACGCGCTCGCCGACGATGCTCAGCCACATGCGCGTGTAGTAGCCCGTCACGGCGCGGACGACGAGAGCGGCGCAGAGCACGCCCAGCACCGTCCAGAGCGCATGCGCGATCGACAGGGAGCCAAAGAGGGGGATCGAGACCTGGCCGCTTGTCAGGGCGTGGCTTGCGAGGACGCGGTCGACCACGAAGCCGACCGAACGCGGCAGAAGGACATCGACCCCCATTCCAAGGATCAGCGCAATCAGGGAAGCGATCAGGAGAGAACGGTGACGCAGGGCGTAGGAGAGCCAGCGGCGGAAGTTTTGTGTTTTCATCGAACGCGCCTCAGGTGAGCATTAGGGTCCTGGATCCATCACTATCCAAAGACGGAATTGTGGGGCCGCAGTGCCCAGCAGCGCATATTATACGCCCTGACGTTCGGAAATACGATAGATTCGGGAATTATTCATCTCGGCGACGACTTTGCGCAGCCATGTGTAGCGGCCGGAAATAAAGACGATGCTGGTGTTGCCGGGAAGCTCCACTTGCTTGACGATGTCATCGCTCAGCTCGTTATAATCGATTTCGGCCTGAAGGCGGCGCCAGGCGCTGCGCGTGTCGATCGCGAGCACATACAGAGGTTCGCCCTGCGTGTGTCGGACTTCCTTGCAGAGAAGGTACGCCGCTTCGATTTCGGGGCAGCGCGAGAGCTGCTGGCGCAGGACCGCGAGGCGCTCGGCGGCGAGGCCGTGGTGCAGGAAGCTGTCGCGGCGGTCCAGGTTGCTTCGCTCCATCTGAGCGAGCTCTTCCTGGCGGTAGGTCATCTGCGCGCGGCGCTCGTATTCGCTGGCGCGGGCGTGCTGGCCGCGCCCACGATAAAAGGCGGCGATGCGCTCGCAGATATCCGGCCGCTCCTCGGGGTTCAGGCGCAGGGCGCGGTCCAGCGTCGCGGACCCCGCCTCGTCCCCAACCTCCAGCTGCAAGTGTCCCATCAGCAGCAGCGCTCGAACATCACCGGGGAACTGAGCCAAAAGCTGCTGAAGCAGCGCGATCGCGGCGGCAGGGCCGTGGAAACGCGCCGATAGCTGAGCGCGCTCCATCTGCTCCTCGGCCGTCAGCGGGTCGGTTTGCTCCTGCTGCGCGTACATGGAAAGACGCATGCATAGCTGGCGAGCCTTGTTGTGCTGCTCGCGCCAGGGGCGGTCCACTTCACGGCGCCATTCGGTGTCGAGGACCTTGGCGAACCGATCTTCCACGCCGGCGAGGTAACGCTCGGCGGCGCTCTCCATCACTGGCTGCGGGGCGGGCAGCGGCGGCCGGGCGCCGTCGAGCGGTCCGGCCGCGACGCCCCGGAAGCCCAGCGCCGCCAAACGGTCGCGCAGGGCGGGGTGGGTGTCGGTGGTGTCGGTCTTCGCTTCCCAGGCCTGGCGCATCCATCCGGCGGAGCCCTGGGCGAGCGCGGCGCGCTGCTCGGCGTCGCGGAACATCATGCTGTACGGCGAGACGGTCGGCTGAACTTCGTGATCGGCGCGCCGGTAAATGGCGGGCCAGAACGCTTCCCCGAGGAACCGGCCTGAAATCGAGGTCCGCACGAGCGCTTCCGCCATCACTTGCTTGCCGGCGATATCCGCGCCGCAGCGGTCCGCCTCGTACTCGTTGGCGCGGGCCAGGACGAATGTATAGGCGTAGAAGTAGGGCGCGTACCAGAGGAAAAACGGGAGGAAGAGCAAGTTGCCGTCGAGGTTCTCCAGGAGCTGGAACCACATCTTGCGCAAACGGTAGATCCATCCGGCGAAGCGGCTATGGTTTCCGGAGATATGCGCAAGCTCGTGGGCGATGACGGCGCGAAACTGATCCGGCGGCAGCGCCTGGAGCAGCGGCAGGCCCAGGATCAGATAATTTTCGTTTTTGCCGACCAGTCCAAAGCGCGGCGCCTGGACAACGGAGGCGTTGAACTCATCGGTGAGCAACACGCGGTCAAAGCGAGGCGCCTTCAGCTCCGCGGAAACTTCCTCCAGCATGGCGTACAGGCGCGGCGCGATCTCGCGGCGAAGTTCGGGGCCTTCGGGAGCGGCCGCCTCCACACGGAACGTGTGAACGATTGCGGCGATTACCACCAAAGTTCCAAGCAGAACGGGGAGAATCAGTTTGGCGAAGTCCACCGGGCTGTAGCTGGGATGGCGCAGGTGCAGCACCGTCCAGTACACAAAATAGAGGAGCGCGCCGACCGCGACCATCAAGGCGGCCAGAATCACAAAGATGTAGGCATAGCCGAGGGCGGCGAGGCAGGCCACTCCAAAGGAGTACCCACGCGGACTTTCCCGTGCATAGCCTTCCAAACGGCGGATCAGAGAATCGAATTTTCGCTGCGAATCGATCATCTTCGGACGATAGGCCTCAGAACATCTCCGGCTGCTTACTCTACATTCTACCATAACATTTACGGATGAAGCTTGTATGAAGAAATACAAGTAGACAAAAATCCTTTTTGATTTTTGCTACTTTGTTCCGATTGCGCTCTGCAACTTTTCCTATGAATGTGGGTCCCACTCTCCGTAAGCCAATAATTTTCGGGCGAGAACGATGGTGGAATTCACGGATCTCGGGGCTTCTGGGGATATTCCCAGTGTGGCTAAGAGACGAGCAAGCGGCAATCTGTGATACACTATTGTGTCGCGCCGCCGCTCATGTCTGATGCGCGGCCGTTGTTTTGCGAGACGTTCAGGAAGCGTCATCGCGAGTTGAAGAGAATGGAGCGGATGGAATGCAGCTGAAACCGTTGGGGAAAGTGATCGTTCTGATCATCTTATTGGGAGTGCTTGCCGGCGCCTGGAGAATGTGGGGCAACAAGCTCGCGCCGGGCGCGGTGACGAAGGAGTCTGTCGCTCCCGTGAAAGTCACGCTGGGAGACGCGCCGCAGTCGGCGGCGTCGTCCAACATCAACTATGTCGCGCCCGGTTTGGGAGCCGGAGCCGCGGATAAGCCCGAAGTTCGCTTTCTTGGCTACGCCTGGAACGCGCAGATGGGCATCCTGCTGGCGAACGGCGGCGCGCAGGCCACGCAGGGCAGCCTGATGGCGAAGCATGGCGTCAACCTGAAGTGGTCCCGCCAGGACGATAACGGCAAGCTCCAGGAAGCGCTCGTCGCGTTCGCGACGGAGCTGAGCCAGGGCAACCCGCAGCCGACTAAGGGCGCGCACTTTATTACCATAATGGGCGATGGCGGCGCCGCCTTTTTGCAGGGATTGAACTCGACGCTGAAGCGCCTGGGCCCGGATTACACCGCGAAGATCGTGGATGCGGCGGGGTACTCGCGCGGCGAGGATAAGCTGATGGGCCCGGCGGAGTGGAAAGCCAACCCTTCGGCCGCTCGGGGCGGGTTCGTGGCGGGCGTTGTCCGCGACGGCGACTGGAATATCGCGCAGAAGTGGCTGGGCGATAACGGTCTGCGCACCAATCCCGACGAAAAGACCTATGACCCGGACGCGCTGAACTGGGTCAATGCTTCGGACTATATCGACGCCGCGCAGAAGTATGTCGCGGGATATTCGGAAACGCGCCCCGTGGTGCGGAACGGCAAGCGGACCGGCGAAACCAAGACGATCACCGTCAACGGCGTCGTCACCTGGACGCCCGGCGACGTGACCGTCGCCGAGAAGAAGGGCGGACTGGTCTCGATCGTCTCGACGAAGGAGTACAGCTCGCAGATGCCGTGCGTCGTGATCGGGATCGACAAGTGGATGCGCGCCAACCGCGCCACCGTCGACGGCATGATCGCGGCGATCGCCGAGGGCGGCGACGTCATCAAGGCAAACCCGGCGGCTTTGCAGCGCGCGTCGGAAATCAGCGCCGATCTGTATCATGAGCCCGGCGCCGGTCCCGACTTCTGGTCAAAGTACTATAAGGGCGTGACCGAAACGGACAAGACGGGCGCTCCTGTCGATCTGGGCGGCTCTTCCGTGAATAACCTCGCGGACAGCCTTCTCGCCTTCGGTTTGGTGCCGGGGTCGTCCAACCTGGTCGCGGCCACCTACACGGACTTCGGCGATCTGGTGAAGCAGCAGTATCCGGAGCTGGTTCCGACTTACCCCGCCGCCGCTTCGGTGATCGATACGTCGTATCTGAGCGATGTCGCCAAGCAGACGGCTCCGACCGCCGCCGTGATTGCGGAGACGAAACCCGTCTACAATAAGCAGAAGGCGGTGACGGCGGTTGTCGGACGGCGCAACTGGAACATCCAGTTCAACGCCGGAAAGGCGACATTCACGCCGCAGGCCAAGCAGGAGCTTCAGAAGCTGCTCCGCAGCCTGCTGATTGCGAGCGGCACGGTCGTGGAGGTTCACGGCCACACGGACAACCAGGGCAACCCGGCCACCAGCAAGCCGCTGTCGGAGGCGCGCGCCTTCGCCGTGAAGCAATGGCTGGAGGCGCAGTCGCCGGTCAACTTCCCGGAAGGACGCGTTCGTGTATTCGCTCACGGCGATACGAACCCGATCGCGCCCAATACGACCCCGGAAGGCCGGGCCAAAAACCGGCGTGTCGAGATCGTCATTGGAACGAACCAATAAAGGAGTTCGGGGAGACGGCGCCGGGGAAACCCGGCGCCGTTGTTCTTATACTCGGATTGGATCGCTGATAGGAAATTTCGAATGAACGAATCTGATGCTAGTCAAACCCCGGCCGCGCCGGAACCCATTCTCGCCGGCGCTCCGGGAAATGGGAAGATCCCGCAGGGCGATCTTGGCCCCCGGCAGCGCTCGCGGCGCTGGGACGCCTTCGCAGCCTTTATGCCCAATCGCCTCGTTTCCGCCGCGACGATGCGGCTGATCGTCTTTGTCGAGCTCGCCGCCGCCTTGCTGGTCTGGGTGATGTCCCCGTTTAAGGTGCTGCCAAGGCCCGACGAGACCCTGCGCGCGCTGCAAACGCTCTGGATGGGGCAGGGGCTGGGACAGGAGCTAGGAACAAGCTTTAAGCTCAACGTGGAAGCGCTGCTCTGGTCCAGCGTGATCTCGCTTCTGCTGGCGTACAGCACGGTGCTGCCGGTCTTCCGGCCGATCGTCACCGCGATTTCCAAGGGACGATTCCTGAGCATCGTGGGTTTCACCTTTATCTTCACGCTGATCTTCGGCGGAGGACATCCGTTAAAGCTCTCGCTGCTGGTGTTCAGCATTACCGTATTTTATGTGACCTCCATGGCCGCGGTGATCGCGGCCATTCCGAAGGGCGACTTCGACCACGCCCGCACTCTGCGCATGCGCGAGTGGCGCGTCGTATGGGAGGTTGTCATTCTGGGGACCGCCGATAAGGCGTTCGAAGTGCTGCGCCAGAACGCGGCGATGGGATGGATGATGCTGACGATGGTCGAAGGGATCGTGCGCAGTGAAGGCGGCGTCGGCGCGATGCTGCTCGGCGAAAGTAAGCACTTCCTGCTGCCCGAGGTGTTCGCCATTCAGATCGTGATCCTGCTCATGGGCATGGTCCAGGATTACGCCATCGGCGCCGCCCGGCGGCTTGCGTGTCCCTATGCCGATTTGACCCTGGAGAGAAAGTAACATGAGTCCCATCGCTTACGAATACCGCGATACGCTTCTCAAACTGGAGAACGTCTCCCTGACGCTGGGCGGCAACACCATCCTGCGGGATGTGAACCTGGAGATCAAGGATCTGCATCGCCCCGGATACACGCAGGGGCAGGTCGTGGCGCTGCTGGGACCGTCGGGCGTCGGCAAAACGTGTTTGTTTCGGATCCTCGCCGGTCTCGACAAGCCCGACTGCGGGCAGGTGCTGGTGGAGCAGGAGCAGATCCCCGTGCAGCGGGGCATGGTGGGCGTTATCGCGCAGCACTATCCGCTGTTCGCGCACCGCACCGTACGCGGGAATTTGGGCGTCGCCGGCAAGCAAGCCGGGCTGTCGTCCGCCGAAATCACACAGCGGTCCACCGATATCCTGGCCCGGTTTGGCCTGGAGGAACACGGGAGCAAATACCCGGCGCAGCTCTCCGGCGGCCAGCGCCAGCGTGTGGCGATCGCCCAGCAATTTATGTGCTCCGAGCACTTCTTATTGATGGACGAACCGTTTTCAGGGCTCGATATGGTGGCCGTGGATCGCGTGATCGGATTTATCCGCGAGATGGCGGCGTCGGATGAACTCAAGACGTTCATTCTCGTGACGCACGACGTGGACGCCGCGCTTCGCGTGGCCGATACCGTCTGGCTGCTTGGCCGCGATCGGGACGAAAAAGGCAATATCGTCCCCGGCGCGCGCATCCAGGCGACGTACAATCTGGCCGACTGCGGCCTGGCGTGGCGGGACGAACCCGAGAACATGCCCGAATTCGCCGAGCTGCGCAGGGAAGTCTGCGCGGCGTTCCGGAACCTTTAACTTCCACCACGAGGCGTTTTCACGCGGTTTGCGGCGATCGCGACGCGATTTTCGGGAGTCGCGTGAAGATGCGGAGCAAAAGCTCCGGTATAATAGTGTTATGGCTCAGGTCAATCGTTTTTCAGAAGCGCTCAAGGAAGGGGCGAACCTCGTCGGCCTCGCCAGCGCCAGCGCCCTTTCCGTCGCCCTGCTTTCTCCGCTTCCCATCCTGGTCGGTCTCGCCGCCGAGGCGGCCTACCTTCTGTTCATCCCCGACACCAAGTGGTACGGCGGCCGGCTGGCGCAGCGCGAGGAGACCGCGCGCCGCCGGCGCAGCCAGCAGTTCCGCGTTGAGACTCTGCCGCAATTGCAGGAAGACACGCAGGCGCGTTTCACGCATCTGGAGCTTGTGCAGGGACAGATCTACGCCCAGGCGCAGACGGATCAAAAGTGGTTTGGCGAGATGCTGCGCAAGCTCGACTTTCTGCTGGAAAAGTTTCTGATCTTCGCGCTCAAAGAGCTTCATTTCCGAAACTACCTGCTTTCGATCTGGGAAGAGTGCCAGTCCGATCGCTCGCGCCCGTCGAATGACATCGGCCGCCAGCGTTCGTCCGGCGGCGGGCGGCCGAATAACTTCGCTTCCTCGCGCTTTTCCGGTCCTCCCGTCGAGTGGGTTCCCCGGGTTGTGAAGGATGTCCAGGGCTCTTATGACGGCGATATGGAAAATCTGACCCGCCTGCGCGACGACGAATCCGATCTGAACACCAAGGCGGTCCTGGAGAAGCGCATCGACGTGCTGAAACAGCGCCATGAATTCGTGGGCAAGATCGGGCGGATTTTGACGAACCTGAACTACCAGATGGAATTACTGGAGGACACGTTCGGCCTGATCAACGATCAGATCCGCGCCCGCTCGCCCGAGCAGGTGCTGTCGGACATTGAGGGCGTGGTTTATCAGACGGAGTCCATGACTCAGCTCTTGGATGAGCTGGCCCCGTTTGAGCAGATGACGGCGGGTGTTGGGTAACGCGCCGGTAACGGCGCAGGCGCCCGCAATGAGAGAGGGCAGAATCACGCATGGATTTTCGAGAAAAATTGCGGAAGGTGGCGTCCCTGGTCGTGGAGCTGCCGCCCGAATCGGTAACGCACAGTCCGGCAAGCGGCCACGATCCGTCGGACCCGTACGCCGCGATTGACGCGCAGCTTTCGGGAACCGCGCCTCCGCCGCTGCCGTCGCGAACGGTGGAGCAGCTGGTCGCGCAGTCGGAAGGGCCGAGCCTGGAGGCCGTTCAGGAAGCGGCGTCCGCCATCCCGACATCGCCGGGAGAGCCCGAACTGCTGTCATTTCCGGAGATCTACCGGCAGGCGGGCGTGCCCGCCGCGCCGTTCACCGCCGAGCAGATGCTGGACATGCTGTCGTCCATGCCCGCGTCATTGCCGCTGGACATTCGCCGTCAAACGATCGGCGTCACGCTCAGCGCGATGGGGAAAGCCATCGGCGCGACCCCCGACACCATCGTCGCCGACGCCTCGCGCAAGCTCGCCGCCCTTGCGTCCTACGCCGACACCGTCGCCGCCCATACGGCGGCGTTCACGGCCAGCGCCGATCAGGAGATCGCCGAGCTTCAGCTTGAGATCGACCGCAAGAAGCGCGCGATCGAGACGGCCCGGCAGAACCAGATTGAGGTGGCGCAGTTGTGCCACAATGAGACGGATCGCCTGGACGACGTGCTGGAGTTTTTCAGTTTGGACATTGGGGCTTCCAAGCACGCAGGGTAGCGGATGTTGGTAATTGCAGCCGACATGGATCTTGTCGACTTGCAGAAGAAAAGAAAATGGCCCATCACTCAATCAAAGTGATGGGCCATTTTCTTTTAGGCGGCGACTCGCTCGGCGGGGGATGGGGCCGCGCCGAGAGACGCCTTCCGCCTTTAGTTCAAGTGAAACTCGTGCGCCGAGATCGTGCGGTCGTGCGTGGTGGAGTAGGGATTGGAGACATCCGATGTCTCGCCGAACGGCAGCGCGTTTTCCAGAATGACGACGGCGTCCTTGGGAAGCTCGTCGATGGATCCGGAGAACTTGATCCGCGCGCCGCGCGGCATATCCAGCAGCCGCCACTTGCCCTTGACGGTCTGAGTCTGCGGGCGGGCCGGGAATTCCAGCTGCGGTCCGTTTTTGCCCGCCTCGGTCTGGATATAGGATCCATCATCGTGCAGGAAGATGGTTTCGGTGGAGTCGCCTTCCGAGTGGGTATAGGAGGCCATGGACGGGGCCACCTTGTCTTTTTTGCATCCGGAGACGAGAACGGAGCCGAATGCGAGTGCGACGCACATGGTCTTGAGATATTTCATGGTTTCCCTTTCTGGGCTGAAACTTTTTGTCGCGGCTGCGTATGGTCGCGCGGCCGTTTTATCCTAGCATCGTTACGCATGGCGAGCACAAAATCCTTCCGTGGGACCAAAGTTGCCTCCAACAGTGTTCTATACGGTAAGGAAGCTGATAAAAATACGAGAAATATAAATAAATTTCTTGGTTACCCCATTTGCTTTATCGATAATGCATCAATTCGTGCTAGAATTGAATCAGCGAATGGAGCCACATTTCCGAAGGTCAAAGTCATGAAGAAGATTGGTTTGATGGGCTGTGGGATGATTGCGGATTACGGGCATATTCCGGCGATCCTGGCGACGCAGGGGCTGGAGGCGTGGGCCGTCTACGACCCGAACCCCGAACACGCCTACGGCCTACAGCATAAATACGGCATTCCTCATGGATACGCCATGAGCGATATGTTCTTTGAGTCGGGAATCGAAGCCGTGGTCGTGACGTCCGCCGCGCCGGCGCACAGGCAGAACGTGGAGCAAGCCGCGCGTTACGGTCTCCCGGTCCTCTGCGAAAAGCCGCTGGCGATGACGGACAGCGACGCTGCGTCGATGATCAAGACGATGGACGACGCCGGTTTGCTCCTGACGACGGGTTTTTGCTACCGGTTCAGCGGCGTGTCGCAGAACATCAAGCGCCTGATCCAGGACGGCGCGATCGGCGAACCGCGCACGCTGCGCTTGATCTATATTTGGAACCTGCATGGGCGCGATATCCTTGGCCCTGACGGCAAGCCGCAGATGAACCCGTACTGGCTGGGCCGCATGAACGAGGGCGGTCCGATGGTCGATTGCGGCGTTCACCAGATCGATCTGGCGCGCTGGTGGCTGGACTCGGATGTCGACCACTATCAGGCGGCGGGCGCGTGGGTGGAGAAGTACGAAGCGCCGGACCACATGTGGCTGCACCTTGACCACGACAACGGTGCGCACACGATGGCCGAAATGAGCTTTTCGTACGGTCATACCGTGCGCGATCCGCGCGCGCACTTCTCGTACCACATCATCGGCACCGAAGGCGTCATCCGATATGACCGTGAGGGCTGGCTGTTCGAAGTTCGCACGAAGTTCGGCACGCACCAGCTCCCCGGCTCCAGCGAGAAGGACTTCGAGGGCATGTACGCCGCCTTTGCCCACGCGCTGGAGACCGGCGACACCACCGGCCTTCCGACCGGTTATGACGGCCTGCGCGCCACGCAGATCGCCCGCACCGCCACCGAAGCCGTGATCGACCGCCGCTGGCGCGGCACGACATGCCTCTGCGGCGATTGCTCCCAGCATCAAACGACCACGGTGAATCGGATCGAGACTCTGCCAAAGTCGCTGGTAATGCCGTCGGCGCTCGCGGCCTGCAACGGCCACCACGGATAACGCGGAAACATAAATGGAGCAAAAAGATCAGAAACGCCCTCCGGTTTGGCTGCTTGCCGCCTGGGCGTCCCTGATCTTTTTTACTTCCTGCTTCTTCATCTCCATCGACGTCTGGATCGCCTTTATCAAGCGCATCGTCCCCATCCCCGCCGTCCAGGGCCTCTTCGCCCTGTTCTGGTATCACTGGGGATTCTACGTCGTCAAAGGCTGGCACGCGACTGAGTACGCCGTGCTGGCGAGCCTCCTTTTCCTTACCCTGCGTCGTCGGATCACCCGTATTTCCGCCCTGGCGCTATCGCTCGTCCTGGCCGCCGCATTCGCGGCGAGCGACGAGTGGCATCAAACGTTCGTCCCATACCGAGACGGCTGCCTGCGCGATGTCCTGATCGACACCAGCGGGGCGACGCTGGCGTTGATCGTCTGGGCCGTGAAAACCCGCCGCGGGTAACGGGATGAAACCCTACATGTATTTCTCGATGCTTGGTCCCGCTAATCGGGATGAGCCTTGCAATTCTTCATTGCAAGTTCCCCATCACACCAGAGGTCGTATCGAAATGATCGTGGATGTGCAATCAATTCCAACGACTGTTTCGCCCATTCGCGGATCCGTGGATTCCTTGCTTCCGTGTTTTGCTTAATAAGCCTGACCACTATATCCTGTGAAAATGCTGGCCAGTTGGACCTGACGGCATCGCCGACGTAGAGGTAAAGACACAATAAGAAGAAATCACGATTTGGGCAATTTTTGTCTCCTGCCCATTCTATGACAAGGTCTATATTTGCATCATCGACTACGGCTAACTCCCAGTCTTGCTCGGCTCCATCCGGGTATTCCGCATCAATCGTGTAGGCCCAATCTTTCAATTCGCTGTGAGTAGGATTCCACGGATCAACCATTTATTTCTCTTGCCTCTTCCCGTCGCGGACGCCTTGGGCCGCGCGCCACACTTCGGGCGTTTTCCAGCCGGCGGCGGGGAGCTGTGCGTCCCAGATCCCGATTCCCATCGATCCGTCTTGCTGGAGCCATTGGAGCTGCTCCAGAGCGGTATTTCCCTGCCAGGGGTCTTTGTCCGAGGGAACTCCGACCTGGAGCTTCGCGGCGAATTTGCCGGCGGCTTTTTTTTGTGCGGCGTATGAAGCCCAGTCGGCGGCGCCGGAGCCGATGTCGGCGTAGCCCATGGTGGTGAGGCCGTCCACGAGCGGGAAAAGGTCGGGCCACCAGCTTTGGTTGGGAGCATTCCAGACGTAGGAAAAACTGTCCGCCGTCAGGTGCTTGCGCCGCTGGCGGAGTTCCTGCGAAAGATCGGTCATGAACGCGACATATACTGCCTTGTCTTTGTCCGTCTCGCCGGGGCCTTCCAGATCGATGTCCACGCCGTCGAGATCCAGGCGATCCATTTCATTCACCAGATTCTTCACAAAGTCTTTCTCGTGATCGGTGAAGGCGGCGCGCGCCAGCGGCCAGTCCCACTTGACCGCGCCGTTGTAAACGCACATCATCACGCGGATCCCATGCGCATGGCCCCAGTCGCGCAAATCCGTAACGGCGGCGTCGTTCACTCCTGGGTCCTGGGCGTACGCGACTCCTCCCTGCACGGTCGGCGTCCAGAATTGGAGATCCAGATGCGTGATCGCATTTTGCGGGCCGGTGTCGCCGAAGGAGGATGTCAGCGCCGCCTTGGACGCTGGGATGGCGTAGGGCGGAACCCAGATCGCGACGGGATGTTTGTAGACGTGAAACTTTGCCTCCGCGTGCGCGACCGGAGCGCCGAGCAGTGATGCGCAGCCCAGCGCCATGAGAGTGGAAGCCATGGATTTGATCATTGGTTGCGATGCTTTCTGGTGTGTCAAAAGATATCTAATTCCTGACGCGGGTTGCCTCTGCCGACAGCGCCGTACGGCCCATCGATCTGAAACGGGATCATCGGGGAATTGGCCAACGCGCCACTGGGGAGAAGGCGCTGAACCTGGACGGAATAGTCGCCGGCGATTGTGAGATCGGCGAGGCGGGACAGCACGAAACGATATTGGCGCTGGCCGCCCGGCGGCAGTAGGATCGGAGCGGCGTGGGCTGACGGCGCAAAGAGATCGTGACCGGCGGCGAGCAAAGCCGCCGGGATCGTGGCCGGCTCGCGTTTATTCCGGAAGGTGTCGATGAACCAGGGTCTCGGACCGGTCAGCGCCAGTCGGAATGGGGGCAGGTCCGCGCCCAGCGGGATCGGATGATCGGTGACGTTCTTCAGCACGACCGTCAGCACCACGGGGGAATCGGCGCCAAGCACGTCCGCCGGAAGGCGGGCCGCGATCGTTAGTCCGTCCGTCTCGGCGCCCCAGTGCTGCGGAGTTGGCGAGACGGCGGCTGCGACGTCGTTGGCGGCGGGGACCGCGGTAGGGACATCCAGCGGCGCCGGGACAAGGCCTTTCCGTTCGTCCAGCCGGAACGCCTTCAGGGCGCTGGAGTTCTGGCTGATCACATAAGCGAGATGGCCGGCTCCGAAAAATACCGAGGTGATGGGAGTCTCATACGCCGTCCTTCCGAGCGACTTGAGCGATCCATCCGTTCCGATGCGATAACAGTAAAGCGCGCTTTGGCTGATCGCCGTCAGGAAACGCCCGCTGGGATCGACCGCGAGCGACGTGCAGGGGGCGTATCCCGGCTGCGCGGGCATCGGCCCCCGGGGCGTTTGCGCGCCCGGCAGTTGGGTGAGGCGGCCATGGGCGTCAATACGCATCGGGACGATGAGATCGTCGGGCGAAGATCCATCGGCGTTCATCTCATAGGACTTCGAAGTGAGGATAAACGCAAAGCGTCCAGAGGGAGACAGGGCAATCGCCTGATCGCGTCCTCCCGATGGGCCTGCGGCGCTGCCCGGCGGCGCGAGCGCTTCCGCCACTCGCCCGTCCGGCCCCAGCCGGTAGCCGAACGTCTGGCCGTTACATGCATAGAGAAAGGCGCCGTCGGGGCTGATCGCCGCGAAGTCGGAAAGCATCACATCCTTGTCTATTGCCAAGGAGGTATTCTTCACTCTCGACGTTTCCGTCAGTTGCCCATCGTGTCCAATGGAGTAGAGAGTATTGCCCCAGTTACTCAGAGCGTATAGGAAGCGCCCGTGTGGATCCACAAGGAGCCGCCCTGGAAACTTCTGCGCCGCAACGGTCGTGGGAGACAGGGGCGAGAGCGCGCCATCGTCGCCAATCCGAAACTGAGAAATCGTGTTGTCGTCGCCGTTGCCGACATAAAGAAACCGGCCGTCGGAAGTGGCGACGATGGCGCGGGCGCCGTCGCCCGCGAGCGCGTTCGAAGCCAGCGTGGACGAGACGGCGCCGTCTTGCCCGACTCGAAAACGGCACACCGCCGATATCTTGCGGGCATAGTCTTCGCCGCCCGCCATATAGAGAAATGTCTGATGGCTGGGCGGGGGCGTATATGCTTCCGAGTCGCTGCGCGCGTCCTTGCTCTCGATCACTTGAACCGTCAACGGCCCTGCGCTCAGCGCGGCGGGCGCTGGCTGGCTATGGTCGCCTACGAGCGGCGCTTCCCACCCGGAAATCCGGCGCTGAACGCTCACTTGATATATGCCGGCGCGCGACAGATCGAATAAGCGGGCGAGATTGAAACGGTACAGAAGCGACTTTCCCGAATCGAGACTGATGGCCCAATTGGCGCTCACCGCCATGGGGGATGTGAGCACACGATCTCCAAAGGCCGTGCGGGGGACGGAGCGACCGGCGTTATCCGTGACGGTAATCTGAAACGACGATTCCTCAAACGCGGAGTAGCCTACGATGAGCGGAACGGCGCCGTTGTTATGCAGGGCTAGAGCCAGCGTCACCGGCTGGCCCGCCGGGCATGCCGGACGCTCCAAATTCGCCATCAAGCTGACAGGAACTGACGCATCGGCGAATGCGATCATCGGCGAAAGCGCGAGTATCGCGGCCAGTAGGAATGGCGCTCCCTGCATAATTTCCTCCTCAAAACACGATGGGTTTGTTCACCGCCAACGCCGCCGCCGCAAGCTCGCTCATCTGATGGATGAAGCTGCGGAGGATTTCTTTGTGCTCATCCGTGTAGGCGTCGAGCTTTCGGACGGAAAGATCGTTCACTTCATCCACAAGGTCAAATAGCTCGTGCGTCTCAATTCGATCCCCGCAATGCACGCCGTTGTAGACGACTCGCTCCAGCAGCATCGGATAGTTTCGATGCGCGGCTTGCGCCACGTCGCCGATCAGGCTTCGGATCCGCCCGACGCGGGAGATATTGCCGAGAAAATGGTGAAGCAGCGTGAAATCCTCATGGTCGCAGGGGCGCGCATGGTTTTTCCACTCGTCATACGCCGCATCCTTCTCTGGATCGCCGGTCTCGATTTCCGGAACTCCGTCGGCGCTGATGACGACAAGCTCCGAAAACGGCGGCGTCGTACGCAGTCTGCCCTTTTCATAGCAATCACAATAGACGGAAGCGTCCAAGGTCATCCCAACACCTCATTCTTCGCCAACGTCAAATCGGCCGGCTGTCGTTCCATGCGCTCTAATCCATCAAAATTTACGTTTGGGGATGCCGTAGGACTTCCTTGTATCGTTTTGACACCATCTGGCGGCCTAACTTCAAATGAGGCGTCGCCATTTCATCTGGCAAAGCGGAACAGCTGGAGATGGCGGGAGCCGCCGCTTATCAGCAACCCTTGATCATTGATAGCTTCGATTCGGTATTCGTTGGCTGTGGGTGTCTCTGCGAGGGGCGTATTTTGGATAACCTTACCTTGGCGCACGTCCAGCGCCAGCAGTCGGCATTGCGCTGTGTTTCGGCGGACGTAGCCGGGTTTCTCCTCATCGATCGGTATGTAGGGACGTTTATCGTAGGCGATGATATAGACGTATGGATATTGGTAACGCGATGCATAGAAGTTGCCTTCAGCGAAATAGCCGTCGTCGGAAACGCTGTAAAGCCATTGGGGCGCTCCGTCGCGATCGACTAAACGCAGACGCAGATCGTAGGGAGGGATATCGTCGTAATTGTCTTGTGGCTCTACGTCTTTCGACAACGGGCGCGTATCTATGGAGAGCCGGAGGCTGGGATTGTCTTGCAAGGGCACACGCTCGCCGTAATACAGCCGCTCTGCGTCGGATTTGTCGGGCTTGTCTTCGCGGACTCTCTCTACTCGCTTGCGGTCATGCGCGATCCGTCGTCCGTTGTGAATGTCGAGGATACGGCCGCTGGCGCAAATGACTTCGCCGTTTTCAACGGCGATGGGCGTGTCACGGAACTCGTTGATGAGGCCGGGGATGCATTCGAGAGCCTTCCACAAGTATTTGCGGATGCCGTCGCTGTCCGATGTCCAGAGCAGTTCTCCGGTCACAAGAGAAATTCCATAGCAGCCGATGCTGGCCGTCCAACAACTCACGGTCATCATCTCGCTGGCGACAATCACGCCGGCGTCTACGCCAATGATCTCGTTTGCCTGCTTCTGCGCTCGGCGCCAGATGATCGCTCCCGTCGCGGCGTCGAGGCAGAACCATTGTCCAATGACGTACGGCCCGTAGAAATCCACATGACTGAGATACCCGGATATTCCTGTGCGGGATTCATACCGCCAGGCAGGCTCTGGATCAATAGCTCTCATGCGCTGTCCGGTTTCCGCAGGACTCGACATGCTCTTAATTCCCTGTAAAGCTTTTGAGGTTGCTATCCCGCCGCCAGCGTCAATGCGTAGACGGTCTTTGCTCCCGCCGATTTCAGCGCCGCTGCGCACTCATGAATGCTTGCCCCCGTTGTGCTGACGTCGTCCAGCAGTAATAACGTCTTTCCGGCGATATTGGTTGCGTCGCGAACCGCAAAGGCTCCCAGCAAATTGCTCTCACGCGCGCCGGAGGCGAGGCCGACTTGCGGGCGGGTGTTGCGGACGCGGCGCAGGGATGTCGTGTCCCTTGGGATCGCCAGTTCTTGGGACAGCACGCGGGCAAGGCGTTCGCTCTGGTTGTAGCCGCGCACGCGCCGGCGGGTAGGGTGCATGGGAACGGGGACGATCAGGTCGCATGGCGTGGGGAAGAGATCGGCGGTTTGGAAGTATAGGGCAAGCACGCGGCCGAGCGGCTCGGCGAGTTGTGGTCGATCTCGGTATTTGAACAGATGGATGGCGTGGCGCAGGACGCCGTCGTAGGAGCCGAGCGCGCGAGCGCGGTCGAAGGCGGGAGGGCGGCGGGCGCAGTGGCGGCATGCTTCGGCTTCGCCGGAACTGAGGCCGCACTGGACGCAGGAAGGATTTGGCGGCGGCGTGAACTGCGCGAGGCATTGGTCGCAGATCAGCGCGCTGCCGAGCAGGCCGCATGTGGCGCACTTGGGCGGATAAAGCAGGGAGAGAAAGGGATCGGCGGCGCTTACGAACAGCCGCCGCGCCGCGCGCGTCAGGGTGGGGACGTGCGCGGCGTGGGGGTTGGGGTTCACACCGACGCCTCGTCGAGCGCCTCGAAGAAGGAGATATTTCGGAACTCGCGGTAACGCGCGCCGATCTCGGCGTGTGTCAGCGTGCGCATGCGGTTCAGCGAGAAGTCCTCGACGTTGAACGACGCCAGCACGCTGCCGTAGACGACGGCTTTGCGCAGAGTTTCGATATTTGTGTTGTTCTGCTGGGCGACATAGCCGATGAAGCCGCCGGCGAAAGTGTCGCCCGCGCCGGTCGGATCCGCGATGTCCTCCAGCGGGTAGGATGGGGCGGCGAAGTGCTCGTTGCCGCTAAAAAGCAACGCGCCGTGCTCGCCTTTCTTGATGATGACGGTCTTGGGACCAAGCTCTTGCAGCGCTTTGGCGGCCTTCACCACGCTGAGCTTGCCGGTGAGCTGGCGCGCCTCGGCGTCGTTCATGAAGGCGATGTCCACATGCTTGAGAACTTCGAGGAGCGCGTCGCGCTTGCCTTCGATCCAGAAGTTCATCGTGTCGCAGACGGTGAGCTTGGGAGATTTGACCTGCTTGAGGACGTCCAGCTGGAGCTCCGGGTCGATGTTCGCCAGAAAGACATATTCGGCGTTCTGATGGCTGACCGGCAGCTTCGGCTGGAAGTCCGCGAAGACGTTGAGCTGGGTGTCCAGCGTGTGCGCGATATTCAGGTCGAAGTCGTAGTAGCCGGCCCATCGGAAGGTTTTGCCGCCGGGGATCGTCTGGATGCCGCTGATATCGATATTGCGCGACGCGAGAAAGTCCAGGTGCTCCTGCGGGAAGTCGTCGCCGACCACGCCGACAATCTGCACGGGGGAAAAGAACGAGGCCGCGATACTGGAGTAGTCGGCGGCGCCGCCAAGCGCATCCTGGACTTCGCCGGCGGGAGTGCGCACATTGTCGAGCGCCATGGAGCCGACTATCAGAACGGATGGTGATTGAGAGGTTGTCTCGGACATTGCAAATCCTTGGTCAAGAGTGAATTATCCCCTATGATACCAGCAAGTCCGAGGAGAAGGGACTGTTTTTCGACAATCCTTTGAAGGAGGAAGGATTCTTGCCGCTCTAACAGGAAGTAACCACTACCTTTCCCGGCGTCCCTCGAACATTTTGTACCTGTATAGAGGATTAAGCAAGTGCCGAAAACTAACTCTCAGCTCATCACCGACGATTCCGAAGTATGGTCGCGCGTCCTCGCGCTTTACGGGAATAAGCCCTGCTGGCGCTCCCGGCTTCACTCCCATCTTCCGTTGTCCATGCGCGAAAACCCGCGCCTTCTGATGCCCCTGCTGCGCAAGTCGCTTGCCTGCCCAGGCGCGTTCGCCGACGCGCTGTACGTGTCCTCGCTCTGCCCGGAGCTGACGCAGGACATTATGGAATCCCTCAAGCAGCCCGACCTGCGCGCCGCCGTAAGCCGCGATCAGATCGTGAGCAGCCTGGCGTGTTTGTTCGGCGTGACGTTTCATCCCGGGGCGTTTCTCACCAAGTCCGCCGGCGAGCAGGCGCGGATCTTCGCGCGTGTCCGGTCGGAGTTTGCCCGCCGATTTTCTCTGGATTTTGAAACGACCTTTGGCGGCGAGCGTCTGAGTTTTGAGAGCGTGAACACGCAGAACGATGGTCCCGGCAGCCAGCCGCTGCGCAAATCCTATTAACATTTCCTAATCATCGGACGGGAACACTGTCCAAGGTTTAGGCGTCTCTCCCTTGTGGAATAAGAGTGAACGAAGGGAGTATACAGATGTTACTTAAACGGATTTTCTCGACAATGGCGCTCGGCGCCACCTTACTTACCGGAGCATTGAACGCCAATGCCGGAACGATGCTCGGTAACAGTCATCCTCTGATGGCGACGAATGAGCAGAGGCAGCACGATTATGACGCGCGGCTTCGCCGTCAGCACGACATGGATGTGCGTCGCCAGCACGAGTACGATGCGCGTCTTGGACGCGCGCACGCCATGGATGTGCAGCGCCAGCGTGAGTACGATGCGAAGCACGAACACCGAGATCAGGGGCGCGATCAGCACCAGTATTATTCACGGCTGCGGCAGAAGCAAGCGCAGGATCAGCATAAGTATTACTCGCGGCTGCGGCGTAAGCAGGCGCAGGATCAGCATAAGTACTACGGCCGGCTCCGCGCCGACCAAAGACAGGATCAGCACGAATATTACAGCGGCATCCGCAAGGATCACAAGGATGACGCGAAGCATCATTAATCGTGAGTTCGCTGAAACCGCAAATTCCACAATTTGCCATTACGCGTAAAGAGAGCCCTGCCGTATCATACGGCAGGGCTCTCTTTACGTGCGTTTTTAGCTCGCCTGGAACTCCCGAGGCCAAAGCTCCGAAGCGAGCGTGAGCGCCTGCTGCTTAAGCTGGGTATAGGTGGGCGTGTCGAAGAGAAGGTACACGGTGTCCTGGTGTTTGATCTCATCGGCGATCGGGAGCCAGATGTAATCGCAAACATAGGTGTGACGCTTGGCGGCGGATTCCAAAAACCAGCGGAACTGCGTGAGCAGCGGATGCAGGACGGAGCGTGCGGGAGGCGTATCGGTGGATAGCTTCCTCCACTCGGCGGCGAGCGCATGCAGGGCGGCGGGCGAAAAATGGACCACGACTTCCGGCCGCGTCTCGCCGTCCATCCGGGAGGCGAGGAGCGCGTCGGTCACCGTCAGGCGCAGGGTTCCGTCGAAGTGGCGCGCGATCTGCGTCTGGGAAATCTCGTCGACAATATAAAGCGTGGACCAGGTCTCGGAATCTCGGTTCTGCACGTCCTCTTACCTCTTTCACACATGAGCCGCCGTGTGTCTTTCCATGAAACTTGCTGTTTGGTTGATCGTACCCATGATGATTGCTCGGACACACATTTCTCCGCGTCGATTTTTCATGAGCTTGCCGTTCGACTCAAAACGCGCGTGATTTTGTATGGAGCGCGCGAGGAAGTATGGAATAAAGAGTCGAGAACGCTGAAGATACGCGCCGCCGATGGATGCGCGGCGTCGTTCGCGACGAAGGCTGGCGGGAGAACGTGCGGAGGACTGGAACTTGGCGATGAGCAACAGTGCGAATATAGCGGACCATGGAAAGCGGGCAGCCGCCGGTATTCGCCGGCCGCTCCTCCAGTCATACGCCGATGTGGTGAGCGTGTTTCGGCGCATGCTGCAAATCGGCGACTCGCGCGTATCGGCGCAGGGATCGTCGGGCGGCAAAGATTACCGTTTGTCGTCCGTGCGGCGCGGCGCCAAGCGTCGCCGGCGCGCGCAGAATCCATTTGAGGCGCCCGCCCGGCTGCAAACGACCCAGGCGCTCAGTCCCGCGCTGGACGCAATGATGTCGCAGATCCAGGCGCTGGCGCAAAAAGTCGAGGCGGCGGCGCAGCGTGTGGAGGAAGTTTCGGACAAGGCGGAAGCCGCCGAGCAGACCGCGCTGAAAATGGCCGAACTGACCGCGCTTGCTGCGACGGAGCTTGCCGCCTTCGCCGCGACCGATCAAGCGAAAATCATCGGATTCCGCGAAGCGCCCCGGCGGCGCAACTACGAGTATTTGCCCAATATGGACGCATGATCTCACGCACCGGGCGCATTGCGCCCGGTGAGGCCCGCCGCTACTCCTTGCCTCCGTGATCCTCTCGAACCTCGATTTCAATCGGCTCCTGAATGCCGCTGATTCCCATGAAGTTTCGGATCTTCTCCAGAAGCGTCTCAGAGATCTTATGCCCGGATGAGATCAGCAGCGTCCCATCGCAAGTGTAAATGTCCGAAGCCAGCTTTTGACCCAGGCGGAGCTCCGCGACCATCACCATGCGCGAAGGAACACGTTCCTCGGTTTCGGTGTCTACGTGGAGGCAGAAAGTACAGGCTTCGATGATCGTGTTGTCGTACCAGTCCACGCGCTGACCCATCGCCGCCAGCGCCTGCGTGCGAGACAGGCCACTCGCCTCCAGATATGCGAGATCGTGCAGCACGCGCAGGATGCGCGCGCCGACGGGAATATCATGGCGCGCGAGGCTGTCCTTGGGGAAGCCCGTGCCGTCGTAATTCTTCTTCTGATAGTAAATCATCTCCGCGACCGGCTCCAGACGAGGGATGTTGCTGAGAAGGTTACGGCTGATTTCCGGGACGCGCCGGATCAGGTTTTGCTCGGCTTCGGTCATCTCCTGCTTCATCTGGGATTTGCGGACGACGAACGCGGGGACGGTCACAAGCCCGATTTGGCTGAGCAGCGCGCCCAGTTCGAATTTCCAGTACGGCTCCAGTTTGAGATACTGCGCGACGGCGCGCATCTGCTGTTTCAGAGATTGGACTCGGCCGAAAGACTCTGGGTTGACGACCGAGAGAATCTCGATCATGACGCGGATCGAACCCTGGAGCGTCTTCTCCAAAAGGTCCCGCTCCGCGTTGATCAGATGATACTGCCGCACGCCGGCTTCGAGGGCGAGGGCCATGCTTTCCGGGGGAGCCGGCTTGACGAGGTATCGGAAGATATTGCCCCGGTGCAGCGCTTCGACCGCCGTGCGGAGGTCGGCGTTTCCCGTCAGCATCATGCGCACGGTGTCGGGAGCTAGGCCCTTCGCTCGAGTCAGGAACTGGACGCCGTTCATCCCCGGCATGCCCATGTCGGTGACGATGACGCTGTATGGACCTTTATTCTCGATCATCTGGAGGCCGGCTTCGCCGCCCAGAGCCGTGTCGATATCATATTGTTTGCGCAGATGACGCTGGTAGGCCGAGAGGATGTTCGCATCGTCATCGACAAAAAGTATACGTTCGCTCATTGCTGTTCCTTCGATAGTTTCCGCACTGTCAAGCGGCCTTGGCGTGTTCGATTTCCGTGTCGTTGATCGGAAGCCGAATAATAAACGTGGAGCCGGCGCCCGGTTCGCTTTCCACGGCGATCGTGCCGCCGTGCTTGTCAACGATCACGGAATGCGAAATCGCCAATCCTTGCCCCGTTCCCTTGCCGACGCCCTTGGTTGTGAAGAATGGATCGAAGATCTTTTTCTTGACGTGCTCCGGCATGCCGGAGCCGGTGTCCGAGATCCGGATTTCCACCCATTCGCCATCCTGCATCGTTCGGATCGTAATAACGCCTTTTTCGCTGACGCTGTCGCCGACGACATCCGAGATGGCGTGCGCGGCGTTGACCACCATATTCAGCACCACCTGGTTCAGCTCGCCCGGCAGACAGTGGACCAGCGGCAAACTATCATCGAAATCGGTCACCAGGTCGGCGACATACTTCCATTCGTTACGGGCGACGGTCACCGTGCTGTCGATGGTTCGGTTCAGATCGACGGCCGTCTTCTCCGCCATGCCGGGGTGGGAGAAATCCTTCATGGCGCGCACCAAATGCGCGACGCGCTCCAGGCCCTCCAGAGACTGCTTGATGGCGCTGGGGATCTCCTCGGTTAGATATTCCACATCGGCGGCGTCGACCGCCGCTTTGGTCTTCGCGATCAGTTCCGGGCTGACGCCGCCGTTCTCACTCGCCTCCAGCGATTCCGCATAGGCGTCGAGTGCGCTTTGCAGATCCGTGAAGGCGTCCTGGAGAAAGCGGGTGTTGTCGCTGAGATACTGCACGGGGGTGTTGATCTCATGCGCGATTCCGGCGGCGAGCTGGCCGATGGATTCCAATTTCTGGGACTGCGCGAGCTGACCCTCCAGGATCCGACGGTCCGTGATGTCCGTGCCGATCACGACAAATCCCATCGTGTCGCCGGTGTGTGTCGCGATCGGGTTGATGCTCAGGCCCAGGATGCCGTCCTTGCCGTCGGCGCGAGTGTAGGCCGTATCCTCAACGCGCAGGTTCTGCCCGCTGTTGCGGCAAATCTGGATCGCGTCGAGCACGAATTCCCATTTCCATTGGATGCCGCATTCCCGGAAGGGAAGTCCCAGGACATCGGCGGCGGCGGGGCCAAACAGATTGCGGGCGGCGTTGTTCCAGGTGATAATGGTGTCGTTTTCGTCCACGCCGATCAGCACTGAGGAGATCGCCGTCAGGATCATCTCGGTCTGCGCCGTAATACGCTGCAGCTCCTCCTCGGCTTGTTTACGTTCGGTGATGTCGCGATGGCTGATGATCCGGCCGTACAGGGTTTCGTTGTCCGGCGAAACGACGGGCGCGGAGTAGCCTTCGAGAATGCGCCCGTCCGTCAAGTGCAGCTCAAAGTTATGGGTGCGCCGTGGGAACTCAGCCTCTTCTCGCTTGAGATCGAGGAAACTTTCCCTGCTTTTGATGAACTGCATTTTGTGATCGACTAACTTTTGATGGTTGGCGAGTTGGATCAGATCCGGGGGAATATTCCAGATCTCCATGAAGTGATGGTTGACGCAGGCGATCTTCTGGTTCTCATCCAGAATGAGAATTCCGTCCGGCGCGGCCTCAAGCTGCGCCTTGAGCAGCGCATTGCTGCGGCGTGTCTCTTCTTCGGCGCGCTTGTGATTGATAATCTCCTGCTGGAGCGCGCCGTTCGCGGCGCCGAGTTCGCGCGTTCGTGACACAACGCGCATTTCTAGCTCTTCCTGCGCATCGCGCAGCTCCTGCTCGGAAAGCTTGCGCTGAGTGATGTCGGTAAAAGAGGTGACGGCGCCGGTGACGACGCCATGCTCGTCCGCAAGCGGCGCGGCGTTGACGGACAGCGTGACGGAGCGCCCGTCGGGACGACCATAGATCAGCTCCAGGTCATATACGGGGCGTCCCGATATCAGCGCCTGGGTGATCGGCAGATCTTGCGGCGTGCAGTATTCGCCGTCGGAGCCGCGCATGCGCCATTCCGGATCGAGATAGGAGCCCTGGACGATTTTGTCCCGCGACGCCCCCAGAATCGCTTCGGCCGCAGGATTGGCGAAGGTAAAGCGGCCATTGTCGTCGACAATCGTGATGCCTTCCGCGACTGTTTCCAAAATCCGGGTCAAGTGTTCGGAAGTGCCCTTCAGAGCCTCTTCGGCGAGCTGCTTCTGCGTGATGTCGGTGGCGACGCCGACGACACCCGCGACGGAGCCGTCGTCATCCCAGACGGGGGAGTACCAGGTCTCATAAGAGAAACCATGGAAGTGATCGATCGTCGTCAGAGTATTGCCGGCAAGCGCGCTTCGGCATGCGGCGATGATATCCGGCATACTTCCATAGTAATCGTACAAGGATCGGCCGACCGCCTCGCCGGGCTTGAGGCCTTGCATCTCCAGTCCTCTGCCTTCGGAAACGGTGATCGTCCAATTGCGGTCGAAGGCAAAAAGCACGATCGGCGCGCTTGTGACGACCGTTTGCAGATGGTCCTCTTTGAGCCGCAGGCTCGCTTCGGCCTGTTTATGCTTTGTGATATCCTGATGCGTGTTGATCGCGCCGATAACTGCGCCCTCGGAGTTGCGGATGGCGAAGGCCGCGCACTTGACTGCGTAAGTTCCGCCGTCCGCCCGCAGGGCTTCGCACTCGATTACGTCCGCGGCGTCGCCCGCGAAAATCCGCCGGCAAATCTCGCGCGTTCGGTCCTTCGCCGCTTCCCCTTGAATGGAGTCCCAAACTTGGGCGCCCAGCAGCTGATCGGGATGATATCCGCTGAGATGCTCGTACGCCCGGTTCCATTCGTAGATCTGTCCGTGCTCATCGTAGCAGACGCAGGCGACGGGAAGCCCCTGGAAGAGTTCCTGAAAACGATGGGACGCCTGCGCGAGCAGCATCATCGTGTCGTCGCTTCCGAACGTCTCTTCGGACGGCGCCGCCACCGTGACAGCAGGAGCGATCGGCGACAGGACGGCGATGTAAAGGGACTTGCCAAACAGCTCCGCCGCGCGCAGGGAGAGTGAAATCGGAATTGGGTCGGTGTGCTGGTAGAGCGCATTGAGCTGAAAGTCGCCCGCGACCAGCGACCCGCCGACACGCTCGGAAAACAGCCGGCGCGCCTCCGGCATGATGGCCGTGATGGTCTGCCCGACGCAGTCCGACGCGTCGTAGCCAAAGAGATTCTCCGCTTCGGCGTCGAAGGAAAGTACTGTGCCAGCCTCATCCAGAACGATGGTGGCGAACGAATGGAGTTGTGTGTTTGGTGCGCTCATATTCTCGCTTTTCCGTACTTTGGATTATCGGCGACTGCTGGAAGAAAAAATAGTGATGAGTGCTTGACAGTATCGTGGTTAAATATTATAATGTTCGTACAATATTTGATACTTGTTGAACTAATTGCAATTTCGCGCTTGTGTCCGTTGTCTCGCGGAAGAGACGTTCGATGTTCGTGACTCGGGAAGGAAAATCCAATGACGCGTTTCTCAATGAGTAGTTTTCTAAGTAGTTTTGCTAGATTTGCAGTATTAGTACTGCTTTTCGCGGCCCTGGCGTCGCCGAAACCGGGGCGCGCCCAGTCTTATCCGACGGTGGGTAGCCCGTCTAATCCCGCCGGATTGCAGGCGGCGATCCAGAGCGCTTACAACAGCGGCGCGGCGGGCGTCACGATCGCGCCGGGAACATACAATCTGCCCGTTCCCAGCAGTTGGTACTTAGACTTCGACAATATGCAGAACTTCGTCATCAGCGCCTACGGCGTCACTCTGGTGATGGCCGACGAAGCCTGGTCGGCCATTCACTTTGGAAATTGCCGGAACGTGAGTTTGCAGGGCGCATATATTACCATGGCGCGCCCGTCGTTCACTCAGGGAGCGATCGTCGCCGCCAACGTCGACGCGACAGGGCCGTATTACGATGTTCAGCTCGACGCCGGTTATCCGCGCGACTTCACCAGCGCCGCCCATTGGCTCCTGCCGGGGTATCTTGGCGACGGCAATCTCTTTGACAAAAATACGCGGAAATGGAAGACCGGCATCAACGATGTCGGCGTCACGAGCGTCTCACAGCTCAATGGAAGCGGGCTGTATCGTTTTCGGATCAATGACTCCTGGGCTGTCCCAGGACATGGGGGACCGGTTGTCCTCGGCGATTTCATCGCGATCAAGGGCAGGACGGGCCAGAGCATCGTGCAGGATAACTGCACGGTGACGCTCAGGGATTTGACTCTCGCCTGGGTGGGAGGCGCGCATGAGTATGGCGCCGGGCCCAACTATTATGAGAATCTCTACTGCACCTACCAGCCCGCTCCGTCCGGCGGGACCGTCAAGGGGCTGCTGGGCTATAACGGCGTGAATTCAATCAATACGCGCTTTGGCCCGATCGTCGAGAACTGCACCTGGGAAGGCGCCCCCGACGATGTTTTCAATATCCATGGGCAGTGGGATCAAACGGCGTCCGTCAGCGGCGCGTCGCTGAAATATGGGGCGCAGGGAAACAACGATATTGTCCAGGGAGATATCCTACGCTTCTTTGACAAGCATATGAACTTGATCGATACGGCGACGGTGACCAGCGCGCCCACGGGATCTTCGTTTAGCCCGCCCTCCGGCTCGACCTGGCAATGTTTTTCCGGTGGGACATTCCAATACTACACCGTGACGCTCGATCACGCCGTCCCCGCCCAGTATGACTATCTCATCAACGATGTCAACGCGTCCGGCTTGAACGCGCAGGTGCGGGGAAATCGGTTCCTCAACAATCGAAGCAACGCCGTCCTGATCAAATGCGAGGGGGCGATCGTCGAAAATAACGTGTTCGACGGCTGTTCGGCCAGCGGCGTCGCGATCTTCCCGACGGTGTATTGGAACGAAGGCGGGGCGGTAATCAATCTGACCGTGCAGAATAACATCTTCCGTGACTGCGGGCGGTGGGGACGGACCAATCTCGCCAACGCGGGCGCCGTAACGGTCGGCCTTGACGGCGATCCAGGCGGCATGACCGGGACAACGCTTCTGCGCAATATCACCATCGCCAACAACACGTTCGACAACAACGCCGGTCTGGAAATCACGGCGCGCTACGCCAGCAACGTCTCGCTCCTCAACAATTTCTTCATCAATACGCACCAGGCGCATGCGACGTTCGGCGCGGACCTTGGTTTCGATCAGGGAACGGAAATTCAGCTGGGCGCGACAAACGGCGTCAATTTGACGGGCGATATCGTGCGCAATCAGGGCTCATACGCAACATCGTTGATCAAGACGGACTCCACCGCCGTGAATACGAGCGGTCTGCCCGGCGGCATGGCGCTGGGCCTGAATACGCGCCTTGTCAACGCGAACTTCGACAACGACAATCCGACGCAAACGCCGTCGGGCTGGAGCACCAACGGCCCCACTTTCGACGCGGATTACACGGAATCGTACGGCGGCGCGCGCCGGGGCGCTCTGCATCTGACACACTGGAAGACGAGCGCTTACGAGCTGTACACCTATCAAACCGTGGGAAGTCTGCCGAATGGCTCATACACCCTCCGCGCGTGGGTCAAGGGGAGCGGCGGGCAGACGGCGGCCTACATGGAGGCCAAGGACTTTGGCAATCCGACACTGCGAGCCAATATCGGCGCGCTGTCGAGTTGGACGCAAATCACGATCCCGAATATCGTGGTGACCAATGGGCAGTGCACGGTGGGGTTCTACTCCAAGGCGGGAGCGAACCAGTGGATCATGGCGGATGAGGTGGAGTTCTATTAGGAAGGAGAGGAATGGGGGCGAGGGATTCCCGTATTCCCACTGCGTTCCAGCGGTGGGAATACGGGCAGGGCGATGACGCTATTTCGCGGACATCCAGTCCGCGCCGATGCCGGCTTCGGCGCGCAGGGGAACGCGCAGCTCCATGGAGCGCTCCATTTCCTCGCGAATCAGAGCGGCGTGCTCGTCCGCGAGCTCCACCGGCGATTCGAAGATCAGTTCATCGTGGATCTGCAAGAGGAGCTTGGTCGGAAGCTTATCGCGCGAGATGCGCTTCTGGACATTGACCATGGCGACTTTGATCAGGTCGGCGGCGCTTCCCTGCACCACGGAGTTGATCGCGAGGCGCTCGCCCAGGCTGCGGGTGTGCCCGTTGGAGGAGGAGATTTCGGGAATCGCGCGGCGGCGTCCGAGCAATGTCGCTACGTAACCCTGCTCCAGCGCCTCCTGGCAGCACTTTTGGAGAAATTTGTCGATTCCGGGGAAGCGCTTCTTGTAGTCTGAGATCAATTGCGTGGCGGCGTCCACTTCGAGGCCGTCGATGCGGCGGGCCAATCCATACGCCGTGACGCCGTAGATAATGCCGAAGTTGATCGTTTTCGCCTGGCCGCGCTGCGTGCGGGAAACGGCGTCCTCGCTCACGCCGAAGACCTGGGCGGCGACAGCGGTGTGGATGTCCTGATCGCGCGCAAAGGCGTCGATCAGCGCCTCGTCGCCGCTGAGATGCGCGAGCAGTCGCAGTTCGACCTGCGAATAGTCGGCGCAGATCAGGCGGTATCCATCCGGCGCGACAAACGCCTTGCGCACCTGGCGTCCGACTTCGCTGCGCACGGGAATATTTTGCAGGTTCGGGTTTTGCGACGCCAGCCGTCCCGTGGCCGTCATCAGTTGGTGGAAGCTGGAGTGGATCCGTCCCGTCTCGGGATGCACGGCGTCTCTCAAATTTCCCATGTAAGTGCTGATGAGCTTGGTGAGCTGCCGGTACTCCAGAATCAGGCGTGGCACGCTTGTCCGTGGATCATTTTTGTCCTCGGAGGCGACTAGCTTTTCCAGAACATCGACGCTGGTCGAATACCCCGTCTTGGTCTTCTTGCCTGACGCCAACCCCAGCTTCTCAAACAGCACTTCGGCCAATTGACGCGGCGAGTCAAGATGGAACTCGCAGCCCGCCGCCGCGAGCACTTCGGCCCGCAGCTCTTCGACACGGATCGCAAGGGCGTCGCCCTGCCGCAGCAGTTCGGCGGGATCGCAGGTGATGCCGTTGCGCTCCATCTCCGCGAGAATGACCGCCAGCGGCGACTCCACATCCCGGATCAGCGCGGTCATGCCGACTTCTTCCAACTGCGGCAGCATAAACTCCGTCAGCCGCAGCGCGATATCGGCGTCCTCGGCGGCGTAGGTGACCACTTTGTCCAGCGGCGCCTTGTCGATGGACGTTTGCAGTTCCCCTTCGCCGATGATCTCATTGATGGGGATCATCGTGTAGCCAAGCATCGTCTGCGCCATATGGTCGAGTTTGTAAGACGATTGGCCGGGCGCAACGAGCTGGCCGGCGAGCATGGTGTCGAACGCCGCGCCCTGCAAGGCGATCCCGTTGCGCAGCAGTACGCCGGCGTCGAACTTCATGTTATGCCCGCACTTTGGAATGGAGGGATCTTCCAAAATGGGCTTCATCGCCGCAAGGACCGTCTCCAGGTCCAGATGCTGATCCGGGCTCGGCGAGAGGGTTGGAATATAAACTCCGTGTCCCGCCTTCCAGGCGACGCTGATTCCGCATAGCTTCGCGTCGCGCTCCAGCCCGGTCGTTTCCGTATCGATGCTGATCATGGTCTGCGCGCGGAGCGTCGCTACGAGATCGTCGAGCTGCGCCTGCGTGGTGATTCCCTGATAATCGCCGCGCACGACGGGCGTCCGCGCCGCCTCGTCCTGATCGGCCAGCGCGAACAGTCCGGTGGCGAATGCCGGCGGCGCGGAGGGAGTGGCGGCGGCGGGCGCCGCTGTCTCCAGCTCGCCGGCCAGCCGCCGCACGTCCGTCTGGTAGCGATTGAACCCGAGCTGCTGGAAGATCGGAATGATCTTGTCCAGGCGCGGCGGGCTGACGCGGGCGTCCTCCAGAGAAAAGTCGAACTCGGCGTCGCGCATCAGCGTCACCAGCGCGCGAGAAAGCGGCAGGTGCGCGGCGGCCGCCTCCAGGTTCTCCCGCTTCTTCCCCTTGATCTTGTCCAGGTTCGCGAGAATCCCGTCGATTGAGCCAAACTCCTGCACCAGCTGCACCGCCGTCTTCGGACCAATCCCCGGCACGCCGGGCACATTGTCCACCGTATCCCCCGTCAGCGCCAGCACATCGATGACCTGTTCGGGCGTGACGCCCTTGTTCGCCAGCAGCGCCGGCACATCGATCGTCGTGTCCGTATGGATATCGAACATCGCGACTCGGTCCCCAAGCAACTGCTCCAGATCTTTGTCCTTCGAGACGATCCGGATCTGAACGTCGTTATACTCCGGGTTGTCTAGAATGCGCTGGACAATCGTCGCAATGACGTCGTCCGCCTCCAGACCAGGCTTACTGATAGCCGGAATGCCAAAGAGCTCAATCATCTCCAGCACGCGCGGGATCTGCGCCGTGAGATCCTCCGGCGTCGGATTGCGCGTCGCCTTGTACTCCGGGAACATCTCGTCGCGAAACGTTTTGCCCGGCGCATCAATGGCAACGACGACATAATGCGGGTTGAAAACCGAAAACAGCTTCAGCAACATCCCCGTAAAACCAAAGACCGCCTGCGTCGGCTCTCCGGTCACGGAACTGGTCATGCCGCCGCGAATGGCGAAATAAGAACGGAAGATCTGGGCGTAGCCGTCGATTAGATAGAGTGTTTCTGGCATGGGGAAAAGGAACCTCGGGTTATGCCGACTGGGTTCGACGCGGAGGACGATATTTCCTGCCGTCGTACGGATGTTCTTAGGAAGGAAGCCGAATGAGTTTCGTGGAATTGGAAATCAAAAATGGCGCTATGGGGAACAACACGCGTGGATTACGAAAATTTTGACAATGATTCTGGTTCTTCCGACGAGGAGTATTCCGCATTCGTCGAGTGGCTGTCGGAACTCACCGCGATGGATTTGCGAGAAGCGAAAGGCGATCCTGAGAAGCAGAAACAGGCGCTTTGCCGCTACTATAAGCGTGGCGAGAGAGCGAATCTGACAATCGGAGAGCTGATTGACTTCTTAGGGGTGAGCAGTCCGTCGATCATCGACATGGCAGACTATACGGAAGAAGAAGGGGACGATCTGATGCAGATTTCGGATGCCCTTACGCAGGATGAGATCGCTCAGATCGTTCTCCCCGTCATATCGCAAAGCTAAGGCTAGGGAATCGAAGCATGACTTACTATATTCGTTACGTTTTGACCGATGAGAAGCCGATTACTCTGTCGGAAATCGTTCCGGTGGTGGAGGCGCATTCCTCCGATTATCATATGGACGGCGACACTATCTCGTTTACCAATGAACCCATTGGAATTGTAGAGATCAATGCTCCCGGCGATGGCGTGTTCGAGGACGATATCGCACTGTTGAAGGAATTTGCGGAGCAGAAACAAAGCAAAGATATGCTGCTGACCGAATTGCAGCGCGCCAAGAGCATGCTGACGATTCAGGTTGTTTTCATGCTGGAACATGACGCTATCTTTGAGGCGCTCGATCCATTGCTGGATTGGCTTCTCGCCAATAGGGCGGGATTGCTTGTCGATGAAGGCGGCTACTTCCAAAATGCATCGGGCGATTTGGAGTAATAAAATAATTTAGAAAATACCAAAAACGGTATTGAATTTCAAAATACCATGTATAATATCGGTATGGAAGACTTTGTCGGAGTACTGAGCCGATGAGAAAAGTGGCGGTGGCGACGCAGTTGATCGAGAAGCGCATTGCGCATGCGGATCATGTGCTCGCTGGCATTCCGGGCGAACGGCAGCTGGCGGAGGAGTTGGGGATGAGCCGGACGACGGTTCGCATGGCGCTCCAGCAGTTGATGGATCAGGGGACGCTGGTTCGGCAGGAGAACGGACGGATCGGCGTTGCGGAGCCGGCGGACGGGCGGCTGAAGAAGCGGACGGTTGGCGTGGCGGCGCCCGCGATGGCGTCCGCGGATTTCGATCGATGGCGAGAGGGGATTCGCGGCGTCTTAGAGGGGCATCCGGTCACGGTGCGTCCGGTCGCTTACGCGCACTGGGCCGATCCCGCGCTCCAGGAAGCGCTGTCGCATTTCGATGGGATGTTTCTGATTCCTCCGGCCGAAAAGATTCCGGCGTGGCTGACGAGTAAAATACTGAATTCCTCGTGTCGTGTTGTTGTGCTGGACGAGGATGAGAGCGAAGCCGGCTTGCCTTCAGTGACGCTGTTCCCGCCGGCGGCGGAGCGTAAGCTTTTCGATCACCTTCGCCATCTCGGGCATCAGCGCATCGATTGTCTGAATGCGCAGGCGGAGGATGAAGTCATTCTCGGGCGTATCGCGGAGTGGCGGCGTTATCTGGATGAGGAGGGATTGCCGGGGCAGCTGCGCTCACACGCCGTGGCGAAACCGTTTGAATCGGCGTATCAGCTGATCCGAGACGCCCTTCAGGAAGGCCGGCCCGTGGCGTCCGCGATCTTCTGCACCACTGGCCCGGCGGCGATCGGCGCGATGCGGGCCTTGCACGAGGCGGGACTGGAAATCGGGGTGGATGTGTCCGTGTGCGCTGTCAACGGTGAAGGCATCGGTCAATATCTGCTCCGCAGTCTGACGGAACTTGCATCCCCGCCGCGCGCCCTTTATTTACAGCGCGCCGCCGAGTGGATGCTGGGCGAAGGGCCATGGGAGGGGCCGCTCCTGATTCAGCCCCAGGATGTACCGCTGTTCGAAGGGGAATCGACCGGGCCAGCCCCCGCGTCGCCGATCGTATCCCTGCGTCGAGGCTGACGATTCTCTCTTAATCATTACTCAAGGAGACTGTTATGTTTATTGCCGTAAAACGAAGCCGATTCGGCTTCACGCTGATTGAATTGCTCGTTGTCATCGCAATTATCGCGATCCTTGCCGCCATCTTATTCCCTGTTTTCGCCAAAGCCCGCGAAAAAGCGCGCCAGATTTCCTGCGCGTCCAACCTGAAGCAGCTCAGCATCGCCATGCTGCAATACACCCAGGATAACGACGAGATGTTTCCTCTGGGACAGCCATTCTTCACGGGGTATGACGGCATCGGCTGGGGCGGCCGCATCCACACCTATCTCAAGAGCGCGGCGGTTTACCAGTGCCCCGACGATGCGACCGCCCCGATTGGCCCCGGCTCGTCCACATATGTCAGCTATGGCTTCAACCGAAGCTTGACATTCGCCAATGGAAGCGCCTATCCCGGCCCAACGGGACATATCGCGCAACTGAACTCGCCCTCGAAAACGGTCATGCTCAACGAAGTGCGCAACTGCTGGGCCGCCGTCTTCCCGATCCCGGGAACCACCTATTCGAACATCAATGAATTCTATACGGCGAGCCTGAACGGTGTCTGGAACGCGCAGGGCAACGCCAACGGAAGCAATATCCTCTATGTGACCGGAACGCTGGGCGGCCGGGCGCGAAGCGCCAACTCCTATATCGACTCGGCTACGCTTGGGCGGCATACGGACGGCTCGAACTTCCTGATGTGCGACGGTCATGTGAAGTGGCTCAAGGGCGGCAGCGTCTCCTCCGGCTTCAACGCCCCCAGCTCCACAAGCGATCAAGGCTTCGGCGACGACGGCTCCGCCGCCTCCGCCGCCGGCACGGACAACGCAAATTACGCCGTCACCTACTCAGCTTATTAAGGGAGCGATATGAAGAACGGGATTTTACTTGCCGGCGGGGCGCTGGCGCTGCTGGCGCCGGCGTCCGGGGCGTTCGCGGCGCCACTGGATCTGGCGCTCCACAAGACGTTTGTCTCCAGCGACCCGAATGGTTCGGGCTGGAATCAGGGACTGACCGATGGATCGTGGGAGACCGACGCCGGGAAGACTTTCGCGGCCGGCGGCTCGGAGACGTTTCCGAAGACGGCCACGGTCGATCTGGAAGCGCCGGCATTGCTCGGATATGTGGCGATCGGGGCGCCGTCCTTTGGCTCGACCAAAACGGTGGAGCTGTCTCTGAGCACGGACGACGCGCAATTTACCAAGGTCGGCAGTTACGTCTTTTCCCAGAAAAAGGCCGAATACCATCTCTTCTCATTTGCGCCGGAGACGGCTCGGTATGTGCGCCTGACTTATGTCGATCGCTACTCCGAGTCGGTCGACTACCCGGCGGTTTACGTCTTCACGACCGAGGTGGCCGTTTATGCGCCGGGGGATGCGCCGCCGGTCCCGCATATCGGCCCGGAGGCGTCGGACGAACCCGCGCCCAAGCTGAACCGCGACGGGCAGGTTGATCCCTCGTTTCTGGAGGCGCACGAATCGTTTCTCAAGCGCGGCAAGGAAGGGCCGATTGGGGTTCTGTTTATTGGGGATTCGATCACTCACCGCTGGCTGAATTCCAGGGACATCTGGGATAAGTATTATGGACAGTACGATCCCGCCGATTTTGGCGTTGAGGGCGACCGCACCGAGCACGTTCTCTGGCGCTTCGAGAACGGGGAGCTCGATGGCGTCCATCCCAAAGTCGTGGTGCTGATGATCGGCACGAACAACATGAGCGAGCCGGCGGACGAGATTATACGGGGCGATACGAAGATCGTCTCCGAAATCCATCGCCGCCTTCCCGAGACCAAAGTGCTGCTGCTGGGCGTCTTCCCGCGCGGCGCCAAGGCGGACGATCCCGTGCGCGCCAAGATCAAAGGGATCAACGCGGAGCTGGCGAAGCTCGATGACGGCGGCAAGACTCGGTTTCTCGATATCGGCGACAAGTTCCTGGACGCCAATGGAGGGATCACGAAGGAAATGATGGCGGACGCCCTGCACCCGGAGCACATCGGTTATCAAATCTGGGCCGACGCCATGCAGCCTCTGTTCGATGAAATGATGAAGCCGTAGGAAGATTTACCGTCGTCGCCATTCACGATTGCGCAATAAATGGCGACGACGGTTTATTAGAACACTCTTATTGACGCCTTAGGGCTTATCCCTTATACTGAATCCGCACGTTGTTCGCGTCGCCAGCAAGTGAATGGCGGAAGATGATGACTAGAAGGAGGGGGTATGACTAAGTTCGTCATCGGTTTGGGACTGAGCGTGATGGCGCTAGGCGCCGCCGGCTCTCGGCAGACAGATGCTGCTCCTATCTTGGCTTCGTATTCACACGACGCCTCCGCGTCGAGCAGCACGTTTTCCGGCGATTATCGCCGCGTGCGGGCCGGAAGCCCGCGAACGGGATATCATTGGGCATATGTCGAGCGGAGCGATCAGGCGACGAGCGCCAGCGGGGTCGCTCCGCTCAATGGATCGACGGGAACGCAGCTTTCGACGGGGACATTCTTTGCCCCGGTCTACTCTGGATCCGGTATTTCCTCCAATACGTTCTCGGATACGGACACACTGGCCGTCCTGCACGTCCAGGTCAATGCAGCGACGACGCTGACCACGCCGCCGACCGGATACCAGGCCGTGAACGTTTCGGCGCGCGCCTCCGATTCGTTCGTTTTTACGCTGGACACCGATACCGACGTTCAGCTGACCGTTTCCGGAACGCCGGGGCAGGCTGTCCGGCTGATCGATCTGGCGAGCAATGAATCGATCTTCGCCGGTTCGACGGGCGGATTCCACGACACGCTGTCGGCGGGCGAATACGAGGTCGTTGGAACGGTGTGGATCAACGCCACACAGAATACGCTGTTTGGTACGATGGTCGATCTCGGCCAGACGTCCTACTCGCTGGACTATACGCTGAAGGTTTCCCCGCCGACGTAACGCATCGTGTTTTGGGAAACTCGCAGGGGCGCACGCGGCTTATTCAGCGCGTGCGCCCCCTTCTCGTTTTTCAGGGCGCTCCGTTACGAACGCGGCATTGCCGGCATCAATGCCTGTACGGAGGCGCGGGAGAGCGCTTTGTTCCAGATCGTGAAGTCCTGGAGCTGTCCTTGGAAGCGTCCGGCGTCGGTCCAGGGGCCGCTGGGGGCGAGGTGGACGACCGGGACGGCGTCGGCGAGGGCGGCCGGTGCGGCGGCGATCTCTTTGGCGTTTTTGTAGATGCGAATGGTGTCGCCGTCGTAGGTGACGGTGATCATCTGCCACTGGCCGAGGTCGTAGGGAGTATGCGTGGGGACGTCGACTCCGCTGCCCCAGAAGTGGACGCCGTCGCCGTTGAAGCACCCCAGGTAACGCTGCTGCCCATGGGTGTCCTTGGTGTCTCCGAAGCCGCCGATCAGGGTGAGCTTATTTGGCTGTTCGGTCATAAAGACGAACGTGCTGATCGTCCAAGGATCTCCGCCTTTGCTGGGAAGGTTGGGGATATCGGTGAGGGCCGTGTCGGCTCCGTTGAATGCGCGGGGCGGCGCAATCTGAAGAACGGGCCGGGCGACGTCAAGGGCTATCCCGGTTCCCGCCTTGACCGTATTGCCGGCGATGTCGCGGACGCCGGACACGACGATGCGTGGAGTCTCTCCCAACGCCGGGGCGGACAGGGTGAGCGTGACGGCGCAGCCGTCGGCGCTCAGCGCGGCGGCCGTGACCGGGACGGGCGGCTGTAACTGGTAGGCGGCCGTGACCTCCGCCGAAGCGCGTTCCAGCGGCTCCGAGAATTTGAGCGCGACGGTCGGCGTGGTCGCGGCGGTTGTGGCCGACAGGATCGCAGGCGGCGTGGTGTCATTTACGGTGAGCTTGGCGCGGCTGATCGGACCGGCGGCTTTGCCGTTTTCGACGAGGATGGCTTGAACGGTGGCGGGCTTTGTCAGCAGGATGGGAGCGTCGTAAGCGGGAGAGTTCGGGCCGGGCGACGAGCCGTCCAGCGTATAGTGCATGGCGCCGCCTGAGTAAAGCGGCGGCTGGATCGTGACGGAGGTGGAGTCATCGAACACGCCGCCCGGCGGCGTAATTTGCGGCGCGGCGCCGCCGCTCCGGTCGAGCGTATCCATCAGGGGCTGGGCCGGAACGGTGTCGTCGTTCGGGTTCTGCGCGAGCGTGGCGGCCAGAATGTGAATGCGGGAGTCGCGGGGCAGGCGCAGAGCCTTCGCGACGTCGGGAATGTCGAGGGCGTATTGATAGAGGTAGCAAAACTGGTAAGGGGCGTTCTGGCCGTCGGCGAGCCGCTTGTGGTCGGCGTACCAGGCGATATTGGCCGTCTTGAGATAGCCAGGCGCCAGGCCGATCAGCGGGTTATGCCAGTCGAAGGCGTACTCTGGAACCACGCCGCCCCAGAGGCGCGTGTCCCACTGCCCGACAAAACCGTCCCAGCTCTGGATCTGGCGCGTGACGGGCTTGTCGTCCACGTGGAACGTCGCGGCGACATCGCCGTCGGAAGAGGCCGCGAGCAGATAAACGCGCCTGGCTTTGCCGGCGGCCAGCGGCAATGTCTGGCCTTTGCAGGCGACGGCGTTGCTGGCCGCAGCGGCGGGCGCCATCTGGAAAACAACGCCGCTGCTGCGGACCTGCGCGGGCAGCAGCTCTGAGGGAATGGCGCCGCCCCGGCCGTCGAAATCGCCGTTCGTCGCGCCCGGACCGGAGCTGAGTACGCGGACGTTATAGGGCAGGAGGATCGGCGTGCTCGCCGGGGGCGGCAGGGAGTTCTTCGCGGCGGCCAGTGTCAAAGCGAAGGCGCGCGGACGGTAGGGCTTCATGTCAAAGACGAGCTGGCCGTTTTTTACGTCCGCCGCGCCCATCGCCTGCTCCTGCCCGTTCACTTCCCGCGCGGAAAGAACCCGCGCAGCCATCGAGAGGCGCACGCCGTTCGCGGGCTTGCCGGTAAGCTCGTCGACGCGGACGATGACCTCGCGGCCGTCCTCGGCCTGTTTGATTGCGTCCACGGAAACCTGCGGCGTGCTGGTTTGCAGCAGTGTAAATGACTTGCCGAGCGTCCCTTGGTGCGCGGGAGCCTGAAAGGCGATCAAAGGCTGATTGAGCCGGGCGGCTTCCCAGGGCGTCTGACCCTGTCGCCAGTCGCCGGCGTGGCCTTGCAGCGCATACAAAATCTCGTGGCGCCCCCAGTCCTGGCTGCCCTGGTCTTGATAGCCGCCATTCGTCCCCGGCGTGTAGAGCAGGGTCAGACGAAGCGTATTGTTGTCGGGCTTGTCCGAACCGTACTTATCCTGAGTGAGCACCGAGACGCCGTAGGGCTGGCTTGCGTCGGTCAAATCGAACCACTGGTGCGCCGGGACTTCAAACTGGGCGGGATTGTTATTGCCGCGCTGGATCGTCCCCGGTCCCCAGTTATAGGTCGCGTCGGGGTTAGAAACCGACAGTGGGAAGACCGCCTTTAGCGCCGACTCCGGCGTCTTCCAGTCGATCAGACTGGCAATCTCCACGCGGTTTCCCGCCTCGCCGGCGCTGAGACGAATCGTCTGGACGAAACGCGACCCCTGCGCCCGCCGCTCGATCTGAAGCGCGACGCGGGCGGGGCCGTTTTCCGCGATACGCACGGTTGCGGGGCCGTCGACATAGGCGCGGGGCGGCTTTTGCTGGTCTTCCCAGTCCATATTCCAGGCGGGATAGCGTGCGGGATTCTCATGCTGGAAGGCGAGGCGCGCGGGCGCGGAGAGCATCTCGCGTTTCGCCGCCTTGTCGTAGACGCTCGAGATATCGCCGGCGGCGTTGAGCCGCACCCGGTAACGCTCGTTCTCCAGGCTGCGGCTCGTGACGCGCAGCGGCGAGGTCGCCGCGCCGGAGCTCTTAGCGCCCTGGACATCGTACGTGGCGAAGCCGACCGATGGGACATTCGCGGCGAACAACACCTGGAGCGCGTTGTCTTTTCGTCCGGTGATCTGCGACGGAACTTCGCGTCCGTTGGGGCCGACGACACGAATGGCGGCCGGCGCTTTTCCTGGGAACGCGATGCTCGCCGAAACGATGTCCTGGCGGGCGATGGACAGCGGATTGTACACGACGACGGGAACGCCCTGCGCGCGGGTGTCGAGCGCGCGGGCGACGCCGCCGGCGCTTTGCCGCAGGACGCCGGCGAACTCGTTCATCGCGATGCTCTGATCGTTCCAGGCATAGGAGAAGCTTTGAGGAAGCGCCGTGCCGGCCATGAGATCGTGGAACTGTCCGGGCAGGAAGCGCAGCCAGGCGTCGGTCAAACGCGCCTTGTCATAGGGGGCGGCGCCGAGCCAGTCGGCGGCGACCGATGCGCGCTCGGCGGCGTCGGCCAGAATTTCGTTCTTTCGGTTCCAGCGCTTCATATACGCCTGAGAACTGATGGAGCCGGCCGAATGGTTCGTCAGCAGCATATCGCCCTTGAGATGCGGCAGGCGCGATCTTTGCTCCGGCGTGACGGCGTCGAACAGCGCGGACAGCGGCGCCGAGACGACATGCGCTGGTCCGCCGCCCTGGACGCTCTTTTCCATCCAGCGCACCGAGTCTTCTGCGGGAGATCCGCCCTGATCTCCCGCGCCGTAATAACGCAGGTCGAGCGGGACGCCCGATTGTTTGACATCGGCTTGCAGCCGGTCGATCCAGACGGGATCGTGGCTCAAATCTTTGTCGATCGCGCTGCCGTAGCGTCCAGGGTTCAGCGCCGCCGTTACTGATTGGCCGTCCAGACCCTCCCACACGCCGACGTTGAATGGGATGCCGACGACGGATCCCAGAAACAGCTTCTGTGTCGAAAAGCCCTTGAGGCCGCAGTGAGCGAGAATGGTAGGGAGCGAACCGGGATAGCCAAAGGCGTCCGGGTCCATAAACTCATTGCTGGCGACGCCGAGTTCGCGGCGAAAATACTGATTGCCGTAGAGCACCTGCCGGACGAGCGATTCCTCCGACGGAATATCCAGGTCGCACTCCTCCACATTCGATCCGGCGGGGAACCAGCGTCCGGCGGCGACGTACTTTTTGAGCCGGGCGAAATCGTCCGGGTAATACTCCTGCATCAAGCGATATCGATTGGAGCCCGTCCAGTTGAAAATATAATCCGGATACTTTTCGAACAGATCGAAGTTCTGGCGGAGGGTATTAGGCAGGTATTCGCGGATCACCTGCGGATAGCTCCAGCGCCACTCGGTGTCCAAATGCGAATACCCGATCACATAGAGTGTCGGGTCCTGAGGGGAATTGGGCTGCGGATGAGCGGACGCGGTCTGAGCGCGCGCGATAGGATCCAGGCCGGGGAGGCCCAGCAGCAGCGCCGCGCCCAGAAACGCCAGGGAATATTTTCTTGCCATTATGGTGTGATTTTGTCCGATTTGCGGGAAAGTTTCAAGCCGGGAATGGCGCGGGCCGGAGGGGACGCCTCCGGCCCGTGCGTGAAATAGGAAGCTACGGGCTGACGACCGTGTCCGGCTTCTGGAGCTTGAACATGTAGAAGTCGTTCGCGCGCACTTCGGTCCAGCGGCGGAACTTCGCGGAGCCGTCGGCCATCACGTAGTTGGAGCCGGTTCCGCTGACGTGGCCGGCGGTCGGCTGCCGATTGTTGAGGCCGCTGCACGCATTGGGCAGGCTCATGGCCGTGCCGGGCGCCGCGTTCGGCGTGCGTCCCGCCAGTTTCCACAGGTCGCAGTTGGCGAAGATCGAGCCGCTGGGGCTGCCGACATAAGAGGAGTCGGTGGCGGCGTAGTTCACGGCGGGCCAGATTTCGGCAAGGGCGATCGTGTTGGACGGCTGATCGACGGCGGCGATGGCGACGCCTGTTCTGGGGGCTGAGCCATTCACGCCGTTGTAAGTGCTCAGACCCGTATTGGCGTCCGTGCCGTTGGCCTGGTCCGTGGTGATCTGAGCGATATATGTGTACGAACGCGGGATGGCTTGCGCCCGGTAGTTTTCGTCCCAGAACGACAGGCCGTTGCCTGCGGCGGCAGACACGCGCTGCTGATGGTCGCTGGGACAGGACCAGAGGCGGTCGTTCTTGATATAAGAATCCAGCTGCCGGTCGAGCGGCTCGCGGGCGTCGGTTCCGCCGTTAATCGTCGGCGCCGTTTCGAGGGCGCCGGGATATCGCTCGTCATTGTCCTGCACGTACATATTGAGACCGATCCCGATTTGGCGCAGGTTCGACAGACACGCGATCTGACGCGCTTTCTCGCGAGCCTGGGCGAAAACGGGAAAGAGTATTGCTGCGAGAATCGCTATAATGGCGATGACAACGAGTAATTCAATGAGTGTAAAGCCGCTTATTCCGTGCTTCCTGCTAAGTGACATCGATCGTGCTCCTTTGAAAATCAAATCTCTAGCGCCGCCTGCTGCAAGATCATTCTTGTGCAATTGATTGCGGGATGCAACGTATTATAGCACTCTTGGACAGCTCTGGATCCTAAGTTTTGTTAAGTTTAGATTAAGCTTTGGTCTGTTTTGTACAGTTCTGGTATAGTGTTTACTCTCGAATGTACGAAATTTCGTGATATTTTGAACGTAAAACACCCTGTCTCTGCTGATCGTTGTACAAAACATGAAATGGTGATTCGAATTGTACAAGGGACAATAGCAGGCGAGCATGATCCTGTCCCACAAGTGGCAGCTTGTGGGATCAAGAGTCGCGCGTTTAACAATCATCAGCCACATCCGCCTGGAACTCGGCGATGCACTCCATCATCGTTTCTTTCGTGATAAATCCTCGCTCGTAGTACTGCCGCACGGCGTCCGCCATCGTAATCATGTGTGCGTCCTGGCCGGCGCGCATCGCGGGGCGGAAATCGCGCTCTCCCGCCGCGATGAGCTTTTTCACGGACGGCGTTCCCAGAAGGATCTCGTAAGCGATGTGGCTGCCGCCGCCTTTTGTGTTCGGAATGCGATGCTGCGCGATGGCGGCGCAGAGATGCTCCGACAAGCAGCTTCGCACGCTCGCCGCCGCGTCGGCGGATCGGTCGATCAGGCGATTGATCGCCGTGGAGGTATCTTTGGCCGGCCCGGCGGCGATTACGGCGCAGCCGGCGTTCATGAGATCCAATGCGCAGCGCAGAGTGTCTCCATCGGCAAGATCGTCGATGTAAACGAGCTCCATGTCGCAGTCCCGGGCAAGGCGCAGGCCGTCGGCGGCGCTCGCGATATCCAAACCGACAAACATCTGCGTCACCATGCTCATCTTGCTTGTCTGAAGATATCCCGGATCGGACTCGATGGTGAGAGCGCGAAGGGTGCGCGACATATTGATTCCATTCAGCAGCGCGGCCGCCGTAGTTTTCGTGTCCCTGGCTTGACTTCCCGTCACCAGCATGAGCCCTTGCGGCTTCTGGACCATCCATGAAGTTGTGGCGGGGAACTGGAGATCCGTCAGCGTGGGCGCTTTTGAAATCAGCCGGCGCACCGCCGCCGTCCATTGCCGCGATCCGCCAAAGACCGTGACGAGGAAGAAAGATTTGTCGTGCTCCACAAGAATCCGGGCGGCGTAATTGGCGGCGATCGATTTCTGCTGCTGGGATGACAGCAGCGGCTCCAGCAGCGCCTGGATTTGTCCCTGATCGAAATTTGGTAAACGCGTCGAATGCGCTCGAACGCGGGGATACGCTGTGTCAGACCCACGAGGGAAAAGCACGGCCGCCAGCGGAGACGTTTCGGGATCTGGAAGCGGCGAGGCCGCCTCTTCGGCAGGGAGAAGGGCGCCGTCCACGCGCAGGACGGGCGGGAGGCCGGCGGCAAGGTGCATGTCCGTGGCGCTCCGATCGATCATCAGTTGCAGCAGGGAAGTGAATTCCATCAATGATTTCTCCGAGAAATAAAAAAATGAAAGCCGGGCCGATTTCCGTGTTAAGTATATAACGGAGATTTCGGCGTCCGGCTTCGCATTGGGCCAAAGATTTCTCGGAGAACGGCTGGGAAAGGCGCGTTAGCGGGCAGGGTGCGCGGGGACGCCGGTGTTGGTCAAAGTTACCGGGGCGATGGTCCCGTCGGCGCGGAATTCCAGTTTGTCCAGGCAGACCACGCGGTGGTTGCCATCGGTTTCCGTGAGCGGGCGGCGGTGGTAGCAGATGACCCAGTCGTCCTCCGCACCGGGCAGCAGAAGCACCGAGTGGTGGCCGGCGCCGCTGGCGATCTCGGGGTTATTCTCCAGGATCTTGCCGCCGTATTCGAACGGGCCAAATGGGTTGTCTGAGACGCCATAGGCCGCCATATAGGTATGGTCGGTCCAGCCGCCTTCACTCCACATCAAATAGTAAAGCCCCCGGCGCTTGACCATGAACGGCCCTTCGACATAGCCGGGAGAGGGCGTGATGTCCTGGAAGTCTTGATTGAAGGCGCACATCGTGGGGGTGAGACGGGCGACGACGCATTTCTTATGCCCGCCGAAGTAGAGATAGGATTGGCCGTCGTCATCATTGAAGCAATGCGCGTCGATCGGCTGCGCGCCGTGCGGGTAGTGTCCGACGATCGGCCGGCCGATGGCGTCGTGGAACGGCCCCGCCGGCGAATCGGACACGGCGACGCCCAGCCCCGCGCCGTCGCCCGCCGAAAAGTAAAAGTAATACTTGCCGTTCTTTTCGGCGCACGACGGCGCCCAGGCGGCGAAGTTCGTGGACCAGGGAACATCCTTGAAGTCCAGGATCACCCCTTCATTGCGCCAATCCGTCAGATCGTCCGAAGACCAGCATTCATAGGATGTCTGTTTCGAGTAAATATCGGAGGTGGTTGGATAGAGGTAGTACCGACCGCCGAAGCAGTGGATTTCGGGGTCGGCGTACCATCCGGGAAAGAGAGGGTTGCCGCTGGTGCGCGTCTCGATAACCGTCATCATGTTCTCCTGCAAGTGCAAACAAGTTTCCGAATAGTTTACAACATCTGACGGAAAATTGGGCGATCCATTCGGCCCGTATTTTTGCGGATTTCTGGCGCGGCGGCCAAAAATGTGATATAACAGTAAGCAAGCGCTGATTTATGTATAGGGTATTTTGTAGTTCTGAATGCGATATTTGTCATATAAAAATAACGGAGGTGCTGAGTGATGGTCGTTCGTCTTTCCTCGCGCATGCCGGCATGCGCCGCCGCCGGATTATGGATGCTGGGCCTGCCTCTGTGCGCGCAGGCGGTGGATTCTCCCAACGCGGCCGCCGGCGCTGTTCCCGCGCCCGCCGCGTCGACCGGACCGACGGCTCCGGCCAATGTCACCGCCAAGCCCATCAGCGCCACCCGGCTGGATGTGGCCTGGGCAGACAAGTCCGATAACGAAGATAATTTTGAAGTCGAGATTTCATCCGACGGGACGAACTACACGAGCGCCGGCCGGACCGCCGACAACACGACGGATTTCGCCTGCACGGGCCTCAAAGCCGATACAGTCTATCATGTCCGCGTGAGGGCGACGAATTCGCTGGGGCAATCGGCGTACGCCGTTTCGCCGGAAGTCTCGACGTATAGTTTGGGCACCGGATTGATGGGCCATTACTTCCATCGCCCTGGCAATGGCAAGCCCCCCAAGGCGATGTTCAACCGAGTCGATCCGTACATTAGCTTTGAATGGACGAACGGTCTTCAAAGCGACGAGTCGGGCGCCGAGTACAATTTTATGATCGTCTGGACCGGACAGATCACGCCGGTGTATTCGGAGACTTACACGTTCTACACGGAATCCGATGACGGCTCGCGTCTCTGGGTGGATGGAAAACAACTGGTTGACGACTGGGTGGATCAGTCGGCGACGGAGAAGAGCGGGACGATCGATCTGAAGGCCGGCCAGAAGTACGACATCAAGGTCGCGTACTACGCCAACGGCGTCGGCTCCTCCTCCATGAAGCTGAGCTGGTCGAGCGCGAGCCAGGCGAAAGAGATCGTTCTCCCGTGCCAGTTCGATCCCAAGACCGCCAAGGAGACGGAAGCCGCCGCATCGAAGATCCAGGCGCAAAAGGGCCTGGCGCTGCTCAAGCCTGCGGCGAAGAAGAAGGCTGCGGCGCAATAAGTCGCGGCCCTCCCCCTCGGCTCACTGGGGTAGGTTCCTGTTCGGCCGTTTTCACCGGTCGGCATGCCGGCGAGACGAATATCCAGAAAATCTACCTCAATGAGCCTCTGTGGGGGCCAGGGGCGCCGTGCCTTACCTATTATTGCGCGGCTGGAGCCGGCGCGGCGGGCGCGTCGCTATCTACGCGTGTGGTTGTGGTCGTCATGTCCATATGGACTTTGGCGGCGCCGGCTGTGGCGGCGGGCTTTTTTTGTTTGGCGACGGTTTTGGCGCTTGGTTTGGCGGCCGCCGGCGCCGGGGCGTTCACCGTGGCGTCGAAGTGGCCGGTGGAGGTCTGCGATTTGATCGAGCCGGCGTCCACATCGAACAGCAGGACGCCGTTCATATGGATCGCACCGCCGAGCTTGAAGCCCGCGGGCAGAGCGGTGGCGGCGCTGGAGCTGATGACGCCCGTGACGCTTTGTGCGATCTGCGCGATTACGGCCCCGTCGGACGGCGTCAGCGACGAAAGCTTGAAATTGGATGTGACCTTCGCGCCGACGGCGCTGACGTCGATCAGGCTTTTCCAGGTGTCGCCTGGCTTCACGGAGTCGGTGGGGAATACGCCGTTCTGCTGGTAGACGCCGACTTTGCTCATGTCAAAGCCCGGAGTTTTCGTGGGGGCGTCGATCTTGACCGAAAGAACTTTTCCCGTCGAAGACAGCACCAGGGTCGTCACATTCGCCAACTGCGCCTTCATCGCCTCGCTCGTGGGAACGGACTGACCGTTCAGCGTCATGGCGATCGATTCGATCTTCACCGCCAGCGTCGTGGCGTCCTTCGCCGCATCCACGCTCTGCACGGTCTGACTGGAGACGGTTTCAATGTGCTGCTTGATTGGGATCCCCGGGCTTTGCGGCGACGTGGTGATCTTCATATCGAGATCGGCCACGGTGCTGTATCGGAGCACCTGCCCGGGAGCGAACTTGTAGCGTAGGAGCGCCTTGTCGGTAGCGGGAGGCGTGACCGGGCGGGCGAGAGTCGGCGCGGCGGGCGGCGCGGGCGGCTGATCGTTATCTTGTGCGCGCAGGGGGGCGCTGGCGGCGGACGCCAGCAGCGCGGCGGCCAGGATCGGTGTGTAACGGCTATTCATCGGCGTTTCCTTATCGAACGTTGAGATATCAAACTGGCGCGGCGCCGATTGCACGGACGCCTCTTCTCATAGAATACCCGAGTCTCCCCCGGCGCGGTTCCTTCATTCTGAGGGCCGACTGGGTAGAATACCCATATGCCTGACCTCTTGGACCTTTTCATTGTGGGCGCCGGCCCCGCCGGGCTCGCAGCCGCCTGCGCGGCGCAGGACGCCGGCCTGACTTATCTCGTGGTGGAGCGGCAAGGCGTCGTACAGTCGCTCGTGGACCATCCGCAGCAGATCCAATACTTTTCTCCCTCCGATGAGATGGCGATCGGCGGCGTTCCGTTCTTCGCGCCCGGCGGTCATAAGCCGACGCGGGAACAGGCGCTGGCGTACTACCGCGCCGTGGCCGCCACGCGCAAGCTGAACCTCGCGACCTGGGAAGAAGTCATCGCGGCCGAGCGGGTGGGGGAACCGGCGGCGAACGAAGGCTTTTTGATCAAAACACAGCGCCGGATCGCCGGCGAGGGCGAAACGCGCGTCTGGCGCGCCCGCACGCTCCTGGTCTGCGCCGGCACGTTTCCCAACCCCCGACCGCTGCGGGTTCCCGGCGCTCACTTGCCCAAGGTGCTCGCGCGCCTGGCCGATCCCACGCCTTATTTCGGACGGGATGTCCTCGTGGTCGGCGGCGGCAACTCGGCGGCCACCGCCGGCATGACCCTCGCGGAAGCCGGAGCCCGCGTCACCGTCGCCATGCGACGCGCGCCGGTCGATTTCCAAAATCATCTGCGCCCCTTTATCGTCCGCGATCTGAACATCATGGCCGAGGAGAAGCGACTGACGCTGCTCACCAATGTCTGTGTCGCAGGCGTCGGCTCCAAATCGGTCCATCTCGTCCCGGTTACCGGCTCCGAACCCGCCTTTGAACTCCCCAACGACTTCGTCTTCGCCATGCTCGGCCATACGGCGGACATGACGCTCTTTCACCGTCTTGGCCTGCCGCTCGCGGATGACGGCCTGCCGATTTACGACGACGAAACCGCGGAAACGCCCACGCCGGGAATCTATGTCGCCGGCTCTCTGTCGCGCGCCAACATCATTTTGGAATCGCGCCGCCGCGCGGTAGAGATTGTCGAGCGGCTCGTGAAACTGCGCGGCGCATAAGCAAAATCAGCGTCTTTGAATAATACTTTGTATTTCAAAGTTATTTGTGGTAATATTTCCATGGAGGCGATATGAACCCACTCACCCGACGTCTGGCGCGCTGGATCCCTTGGAAACCGAGATGGATGGCCGAGTTTGCTCGGCAGGAGCTGCTCGCCAGTGTCTTTCCGATTACCCTCTTTGCTTGTTTGGGCATAACGTCGTTCTTTCATGTCCTGGGGCTGGCGCGGTATGACGCCCTGCTGCTGCTTTGCATCGCGGCGCAGTACGTGATGTGGCGGATCGGGTGGGAGAGTACGGATGAGGTCAAGGTAATCGGCGTGTTCCATGTGCTGGGATTGACACTGGAAATCTTCAAGATCCATCACGGCTGCTGGAGCTATCCCGCCGAGGGATGGACGAAGATCGCGGGCGTGCCGCTTTACAGTGGCTTCATGTACGCCAGTGTCGCCAGTTATTTCTGCCAGGCGTGGCGGCGGCTGGAGATTCGACTGATCGCGTATCCCTCGCTGCGTGTTTCCGCGCCTCTGGCGGCGGCCATCTATCTGAACTTCTTCCTCGAACACTATTTGCCGGACGCCCGCCGGCTGCTGATTCCTCTGGTCTTTCTGGTCTTCGCGCGGACAAAGGCGCGTTATCGTATCGCCGGCGCTTTGTATCAAATGCCGGTTCCTCTCGGGCTGATGGCGGTCGGCTTCTTCGTCTGGATCGCGGAGAACATTGGGACGCTTCTGGGCGCCTGGCGCTATCCCAATCAGATCCATTCCTGGGGACTGGTCGATCCGGCGAAAGCGACCTCATGGTTTTTGCTGGTCGTCGTCACATTTTTGATCGTCGCGCAGCTCAAGCATGTCAAGGAAGATCGGGAAAGACGGCTCAGACGACGTGAAGGAGAGCGAATGCGCCGCGCGCGCCGGCAAATTGTGAGACAGACGTGAGACAGACATTCGTGTGTTTTCGCATTACAGCTTTTCGTAAGTAATAAGTGTTCATGAGAAATAGCAGCCACAGTTTGCTGATCCGTGCGTATTCGCCCGGGGCGTCACATTTGCGTTTGGATTGACAAACGCCCCGAGCCGTGATATAATGTCTTCATACTTTTCGAGCGCATCGCTCAGAGTAATCGCAGCGAGAGCCGGTCGGCTCCCGCTTTTTTTGTGTCTGGACATACTGGCGATTTTTATGTACCGTACGCTTCTCGTCGATTTCGACGGCACCCTTACCCCCTCCCTCACCCTCTGGCTTCAGGCATTTCAATACGCGCTGGACAAGCTGGGCCGGACTGTTCCCGAAGACACGATCATCAAGAGATTTTATTATCGACCGTATGAAGAGACGGCGGCGGAGTTCGATTTGGGATCGGGCAAAGTCTTTGAAGGTCACGTGATGGACGGTTTGACGATCACGCTGGCGAAGGCGGAGCTGTTCCCCGGAGCGCTGGACATGCTGGAAGCGGCGCGTGAATTGAGGATGGCCGTGGCGCTGGTGACCTCCTCGCCGCGCCCGCAGGTGATGTCGGGGCTGCGCAATATGGGGATTGAGGACGCCTTTGATGTGATTGTGTCCGGCGATGACGTCCGGCACTTCAAGCCGCATCCCGAGCCCGTCTTCAAGGCGCTGCATCTGCTGGAGCGCGGCCCGGATGAATGCCTGTTTGTCGGCGATTATACGACGGACGTTCTGGCCGGACATGCCGCAGGGGTGCACACCGCGCTGCATTTGCCCGCCGAACACGAGCCGTTTTATGACTTCGAAATGCTGCGCGCGACCCGCCCGACATTCACATTCACGCATTACGCGGAACTCATCGCCTTTATGCGCCGTACAAATATGCTGGAACCGACTTTGATTGGAGCTTAAGCATATGAACCCGCGCCCACTCTGCGTCCTCGCTCTCGCCGCCGCCGCGCCCCTGGCGCTGACCGCGCCGGCGCGGGCGGCGACAACGCTGGTCAGCCCTTCGCTGCAAGCGTCCGTGGATCTGAGCGAAGTCACGTTCACCTATAAGCTCGCCACGGCGGCGGGGAGCGACGGCGGCAATGTTAATATCCAGATCTTCCTGCAAAATCTCGATACAGGCAAATATGTTACGCTTTCGCCCCGCGAAGTGAACGGAACGCCGATCAAGATCCCGCTCTTGCCGGATGGCTCCGACAACACGGGGACGTTCCAGGTAACCGCGCCGATCGGCCGCTACGGCGGCGGCAAAGTGGTTCTCTTTGCGGAGGGCAGCAGCTTTACGAAGCCCGTCGCCACATTTACCGTTCCCCCCATGAACTTCACCGTCAAGACGGACGCTGTGAGGGTCACGGCGCCGACTTTGACGGTCGATATGCAGGCGGTCCAGGCCCCAGCCACGGACGGCAAACTCCACGTCCCTTACACCGTCAAGTATCCGGCGAACTTCACCAATACCAAGAACGTATTTTGGGTGATGATCAAGGGCAAGGGCGTGTTCAAACAGCAGTACGCCAAAATGACTCAGGCGGTGCATAAGACCGAAAAAGGCGATGAGTTTGAGCAGATCAACGGAGAGTTCATCGTCGATATGCCCGCGCAGCCCGGTGTTTACAACGCCAATCTGGGACTCTTCGACGCCAATTGGAAGATGTACCAGTGGGTTTACCCGGGGGTCGATTTCGATCAGGGCGATTGGGTCGTTCGCGCGGACCCGTCGCACTATCCAAACATTACGCATGCGCTCACACCCGGGAAGGCCCCGTTTTTCCTGGGAGGCAATTATGGAAACGCAATCGCCACGATTGGCTCGGCGGCGAATGATACTCCCACGTTTTTCAAGCTGCTGCGCGCCGAGGCTGGACTGACGGTATTGCGGACAAACTTTGACCCGGAGCGCTATGAAGCCGAAACCCTGTACCGCAAGAAGGTCTCGCAAATCGTGGAGAACATGCTGAGCGCCGGCGTCGTTCCGTGCTTGTCGCCCCAGGATATGCCCCCAGGGGCGTCGCTGGAGGAGCGGGCGGCAAAGCTGGAGGTCGTGGATAAGCGGATGGCGACGGACTTCGCCGGCAAGCCCGTCATCTTCGATGTCCTGAATGAGCCGCACGAATACACGACCTGGGCGCAGTGGAAGCCGGTCGCTGTCAGCCTCGCGCGCGCCGTCAAGGCGGCGAACCCCAAAGCCTTTGTCGTGGTGGAGTCCGAAGGGTTTGCGGAGGACATGTCGGCCGCTTCGGAATCGCCGATCGGCGAGGGACTGGTGGATCTTTACGGCTGGCACTCGTATCATGCGAGTCTCGCGGAGCTCCCTAAGAAAGCCGGACATGGTATTCCGGTCTGGCTGGAGGAGTATCACAACACCGGCGCCGCCTTCCACGCCGAGCTTCCCAAGATCCCCAATCTCAAAGGGCTGGCCGCCTGGGCGTGGACGACGCCTGGGCAGGACGGACTGCCGCTCGTGAAATCCGTCAACGGCGCGGAGCTCACGCTGTCCGCCAGCGGCGAGAAGATCGCGGCGTATTATCGGCATTGGCGCGACGGCGAAACAGTAAGCGCCGACGCGGACGTCGCCGATGCGTCTCCAGTCACGCCGGCGCCGCCCGCCGGCGGGTACAGCGGCGGAATCCCTCCGCCGCAATCGGGTCTCACCGTGGAGCAAGTCCGAGAGATCGCGCGTCAGGTCTTTGTCGAGATGTCGAAGAAACAGGGAAAGAAGTAGGGGTTGCGATTGACGCGGCGCGCAAAGATCATCCTTGCGGGATGTTTGTTGGTCTTGACGCCGCTTCTGGTCTTAGGGGGCGAAGCCTGGATGGCGACGCTCGGACCGCGCCTTCACTACATCGATCCCGTGTATGCCCCGATGCATTTTGGCGCGTCGGGACCGCCGTTGACTTATCTCGTGCTCGGCGACAGCACCGCCGCCGGCCAGGGCGGCGACTATCGCATTGGGATCGCCCAATCGACCGCGCGCCATCTCGCCGAAACGTATCGAGTGACTCTGATCAACCAGGCCGTCTCCGGCGCGACCGCCGCCGATGTCGTCCGCGATCAGCTCCCGCGGATCCGCGCCCTCAAGCCCGATCTCGTCTTGATCTCACTCGGCGCCAACGATGTCACCCACTTCACCACCGCCGAATCCCTGCGCGCCAGCCTTGAAACGATCGTCACGCAAATCCTCGCCGACCGTCCCGGCGCGCGAATTGTCCTGACCGCCTCGCCGCAAATGGGCAGCGTTCCACGCTTCGCCCAGCCGCTGCGCTGGTTCGCCGGTACGCAAACCACCCGCATCAACTCCGTCTTCGTCGCCGTTATCCGCGAGCGCCGCCTGACGCTCGCCCCGCTCGCCGCGAAAACCGGCCCCATCTTCGCCCGCGACCCTTCGCTCTTCGCCGCCGACCAATTCCACCCCAATGACCGAGGCTACGCCGTCTGGATCCTCGTTTTGAATGAGGCGCTGGACCGAGCGATGGGAAATCCCTATTCCCGCAACTCGCTTTAGCGCGCGCCGCCCAGAGGGCGCCCGCTTTTCCCAACAAGCTGCTTCGCAGCGAAAAAGAAGCGCCTGCGATTATCGTCCTTGCTCGTTCAACAAGTCGCAAAGGCTGTGTGCAAATATAAATGCGTATGCGATTCCCTGTCCTCAACATGTTCCCACGCGCTAAGAGGGTTTGGCGGCGTGGATGGCGTGATCAATAATTGGACCGAGTTGCTGTAGCCGCGAAAACTCATCCTCCAGGGAAGAGACGAGGGTAATCCCAGTAAATGGAATCCATATATGGAAGGGTTTTTGATGATGCGCGGAATTGATGACATGACCTTTCCAGGACAAAATCTTTGTTCCGCTGTGCTTCAGTAGATACTCGTCAAAGGCGATGCGATTGATTCCATCTTTGGTTAGGCTTGTTTCCACATGTAGTCCAACGCGCACAAGCCCCTTTTTCAAATCACTGTTTGTCAGGCGCGTCTTGAAATAAATGGCTCCGTCGCACCATTTGTCTTTCGTAAGTATAAAAATGACGCGATTGCCTGCTGGTACGTAGCGGCATATCGCTTTCCAGTCTTCTTTGAACCATGGCTGCATTTCCAGTCGCCCATGGAGTTCTTCTAGAAGTTTTAGGTAGGGCGCCCATTCGTCAGCCGTACTTAGCTGCTTGGTGACTGGCATTGAATTCTCGATTCTATTGCTCTGATATGGCTTGAAAGGATTTGACGTTCGAAGACAAAAAGCCTCTCAATATCCCGGAGAATATTAAAAGACGTCTCGCTTGTGAATGCGCATAGCCTAAGAGGAATGGAACTGAATGAGTGGCTCCCCTTTTTCCCTGCAAAGCAGCTTATTGGGAAAAAGGGGAGAACGAGCCTAAGCGAGTTGGGGAATAGGGATGAACGCAGGATTAGTTGCTGGCTTCAAGAAATCCCCGCCAGCGTCTTCTCCTCATCCCCTAAGCCTGCCGGGGCTGAGCTGGCGGGAATATCCTCATGCGCCACGCGCCCATCGTCCAGTGGGTCGCGCTTGGCGGTTTCCAGCCGCTGGAGCAGATCCTTGATGTCCTTGACGCCGCCGATGGTGAACCAGATCGCGGCGGGGACGCACTGGGCCAGGAGCAGGATCAAGTACACCTTCCAGAACGGCGCCCAGAACTGATCGGGGATCGCGTTGAAGGCGAAGTGTGCGACGCAGACGCCGATGAATACGGCCCACCAGCCGAAGGTCCAGACGGCGAAGAGGATCGCGAGGAAACGGTCGCCCTTGGAGAACTCCGAGCCCATCCCCAGCATCTCCCGCCAGCGGCTCTTGCCGACCGATTTGACTTCGTGCTCGTGTGGATCGACGGCGTAGATTCCTCGGTGCAGCATCTTCTCTAGATTGAACGGACTTCGGACGCCGCCCGTGATCATGGAGATCCCGATATAAAGCGCAATCGCGACGCCGCTGGAGATCAGAGAGATCCACTGGCCGTTGATCGGGAACTTGGTCGCGTGATGCGCCTCCCAGATGTTGGGGATGACCAGCCCGCCGATGCCCAGCACCGCGCCGGCGATCATTGCGGCGTAGGCGCCTGCCGTGGTGCCGAAGCGGCTGTACAATCCGCCGATCATCACCGCGCCGGCGCCGCCCAGCCAGATCGTGCCGGTGATGGCCTGGAAGAACAGGATTTTGTCGGTTTCGACGTAGAACAGGCTGAAGAAGAACGCGAAGACCGCCACGAAGAAGATCGAGAAGCGCAGCCAGCGGACATGCTCGTCCGGCTCCAGCGCCTTGCCGCGCCATGGGATCAAAACGTCCTGAACGAAGATCGCGCCCCAGGAGTGCATATAGGTATCGTGGCAAGTGATCGAAAGGAAGATCACCACCATCGCCAGCAGGCCCTTGATCCCGACCGGGAGAATATGCGCGAGCGCGATGGGGACGCTCATCTCGTTTTGCAGCGTGCTGCTGGTGATCCGATGGATATCGACGTTGATGCCGGCCGCCTGCGCGGCGTACTGCGGCAGATGCATGACCGTGAAGGCGGCCAGCGGCAGCACCAACCCCACGAGCGTTAAGGGAGCGCGCCGCCATCCCGAAATGAGATTGCCCATCCGCTGTTCGTGCGGGTTGCGGGCCGACGTCATAAAGCCCTGAGCGCCCAGCCATGTTTGGAAGCCGTAGGTCGAGAGGAAAATGCCGATCAGATAGAACCAGGCGTTGAAGTCCTGGACGCCCGCCGTGTGGAACGGATTCAGCATGGACGCGTCCGCCGGCGCGGTGTTCATCGCCGCGACGGCGTGGTTCCACGGGATGAGCGCGATCACCGCGACAGCGATGGCGATATAGGCGAACAGCGCCACCATCCCCTGCACGCACTCAGTCACCATCACGGAGATCTGACCGCCGTTGCTGACAAAGAAGAGGGCTAATCCCAGGTCGGCGATCATCAGCGCCGGGTAGGTCGCGATATGGATGCCCGCCACCGTGAAGACATTGGGGAGACCGCAGAAGTAGATCAAAAACCGCGCGGCGATGGCGGGGAAGATACCGAAGTTGATGATCCCCGAAAGCCAGCAGAGCAGACCGGCGAAGATCCGGAACTTGCGGCTGTAGCGCATCTCAAAGAACTGCGCCACTGTAAGCGCCCTGGTTTCGCGCAGCCGATAGAACACCCAGCCGGTCATCGCGAAGATGAGGCCCAGCGGCATCGACATCATGCTCCACCAGAGCGTCGGAAACCCCGCCGCCGTGAACGCCTGAAAGCCGGCGACCAGCGTGATGACCCCAAAGCCGCCCATTTCGCCGCTGATCGTCAGAAGATAACGCCCGGCGGTGCGGTTCGCCGAGAGAAAGTCCGCCACCCCGCGCATCAGCGAACGCGTTCGCCAGCTGACGAGTCGGATCAGGATGATGGAGGCGAAGACGATTGTCCAGTCGATCCAGGAAAGGTTCATGTCGGTGTCTCTTTTGTGAGTGGAGAGGCCCTCACCCCCCTGCCCCCTCTCCCAATTCTGGGAGAGGGGGAGTCAGAGGGAATTTTATTTGGATCTTTGATCCAACTCTTAACCGTCTCCTAGAATTGGGAGAGGGTGGCCCGGAGGGCCGGGTGAGGGCCGCTCTGTTATCCGTTTGCTGCTTGGTCCAGGCACAGAACCGCGTTTTCGTGCAGGCGCACGAAGGAGGCGGGGAGCTGCGCGCTGATGTCTTCGGTCATGACGCGCCGGACGATGTCCGCTTTGGCGGCGCCGGAAGCCATCATCACGATCTGGCGGGCTTCTAAAATCGTGCCGACGCCCATGGTGATGGCCTGCGTGGGCACGTTCTTCAGCCCGCCGAAGCCGGGGGCGGCGTCCTGGCGGGTGACATCGGCGAGGGTGACCAGGCGGGTGCGCGAGTGCACCGAACTGCCGGGTTCGTTGAAGCCCATATGGCCCGTGCGGCCGACGCCGAGCAGTTGCAGGTCGATGCCGCCGCTGTCGCGGATGGCGTCTTCATAGTCACGGCAGAGAGTTTCAATCTGCGGGAAGGTCGATGGCCGTCCATCGGGGACGCTCCAGTGTTTGCAGTTCAGATAGTCGAACAGGTTGAGGCTCATGAACTGCCGGTACGAGTGCAGCGACTTCGGCGACATCGGATAGTACTCATCCAGGTTGAAACACGTCACGCGGGAGAAGTCCAGTCCCTCTTCGCGGTGACGCTTTACCAGCTCGGCGTAAACGCCCAGCGGAGTGGCTCCGGTCGCCAGTCCCAGCACGGCGTCGGGTTTCGACCGTACGAGCGCGTCGATCCGGTCGGCGACTTGCGCGCAGAGCGCGGAGTAATCGGACGCCACGAAGACGCCCACTGTTGTGAGACAGGGAGTGGTGTTAGACACGGTCTTTTCTTTCGTCGAAATGGGTGGGGCGATAGTTGACGTGGAGCGCATCCAGCCGCCGGAAATGGACGCTGAGGCGCTCGCCGAAGTCGGTGAAGTCTTTGTGCGCGGCGTCGGTCCAGGTCACCTCCGCCAGCGCGGCGAGACGCGGCAGCGCCATATATTCGACTTGTTTGGAATCGGGCATGTATTCGGTCCACAGCTGCGCCTGCGCCCCCAGAATGTGATGAGCGAACTCCGGGGCCAGGGCTTCGGGAATTGGCTCGTAATGATAAACCGTCGCGAGCGTCAGGGTATTGGAGAACGCGAGCGGCTCGCTCGAACGGTCTTCCGATTGGTAGTAGTCAAAATAGGTGTGCTTGTGATCCGCCATCACCACATCGTGTCCCTTTTCGGCGGCGGCCACGCCGCCGGCTTCCCCGCGCCAGGACATCACGGCGGCGTTCTGCGCCAGCCCGCCTTCGAGGATCTCGTCCCATCCGATCAAGCGGCGGCCATGCTGGGTGAGGAACGTGTCCATCCGGCCGATAAAGTACGATTGCAGCGCATGCTCGTCTTCCAGACCCAGCTCACGCATACGCGCCTGGATGCTGGGGCTTTCGCGCCACTGGGTCTTCACCGCCTCGTCGCCGCCGACGTGGATGTCGCGCGAGGGGAAGATCTCCATGACTTCCGTCAGGACATCCTGCAAAAAGGCGAATGTTTCCTCGGACGCATTGAACAGGGTGGGGTGGATCCCCCAGACCTGGCTGACGTCCGTGGCGATGCATGTGACGCCCTCGGTATGATCGGAAACGCCAAGCTCCGGATACGCCGCGACTGCGGCCTGCGCGTGACCCGGCATTTCGATCTCCGGGACGATCTGGACATGCCGGACGCGCGCGTATTCCACGATGGCCCGCATTTCGTCCTGCGTATAGAAGCCGCCATGGGGAACGCCGTCGAATTCCTGCTGGCAGGGGTCGAAGTCTCGGTCCGAAGGATCCTGCATCGCGCGTCCCACCAGCGTTTCCGGCCGATAAGCGCCGATCGTGGTCAGCTTCGGATATTTTTTGATCTCGATGCGCCATCCCTGATCGTCATTGAGATGCAGATGCAGCACGTTCATTTTGTGCAGCGCCAGCAGATCGATGAACTTCTTCACGAACTCCACGGACAGGAAGTGGCGCGTGACATCCAGCATCGCGCCGCGCCAGGCGAAGCGCGGGGAATCATCGATCTCAACGCACGGAACGGTCCAGTCCTGGGGCTCGATCGGCGATGCGCCATAGACCGTCGGCGGCAAAAGCTGCAGCAGGGTCTGCCCGCCGTGGAACAGACCCGCCGGCGTCGCGGCGACGATCTCGGTCCGGCGCGGCGTAACGGTGAGGCGATATCCCTCCGAACCTCGGCGCGTATCGCTGGGATCGATGCGCATCTCCACGATCGAATCGGAAGCGTCCTCGGTCTCATGAACTGGGAGCGGGAAGCCCGCCGCATGGGACAAATAATCCGCGAGATACGATGCTTCGGCGTGGGCGTCGCCCGTGGCGATGAAAACCGTCGCGGCGTTCAGATGGAATTCGCCTTCTCCATCGGTGATGTGATTTGGTTTTGGGACGATCCCGACCGCCGTCGGGGACGTGCGGACGGGATTGCGCCCGTTGGGCGCTTGGTCGGTATGTTTCATTTCGTTCTCTTCATATTCACCGGCTTCGTCCCAATGGAAGCCGGTGAATGGGGGAAATCTAAAGGTTTGGGCTGGCGGCGAGCTGTGTCGCCGGCGTTCGCCATGCGTGCTTGACGCTTTGCAGAAGAACGTCTTTTTTGCCTTCGGGCTGGCTGTCGCGGTATCCGCTTCCCAGCTCCCAGATGATGAGGCCGCCCAGATGCTGCTTGCGGGCGTAATCGATCTTTTGGGTGATCAGCAGCTCGTTATCGAAGGAGATAAACTTTCGGTCCGATCCTTCCGTGGCTTCGACGCTCAGATAGGGCGCGTGCGCGCCATTGTCCCAGCGGCGTCGTTCCGGATTATCGTACTTATCCATAATATTGTAGTATTCGATTGCGTCCACCTTTACCCCCTGCGTGCTCTGATTGGGGCCGTCGGCGCCGGTCCAGGCGTATCCATAGAAGGCGAGGCCGATGCCGAGCTTTGTGCGGGGGATGCCGGCGAGAAGATAGTCGCGGACGGAATCGCTGACGGACGGGAAGGCGCGCACGGCGTTCAGCCGGCGCTCGCCCCCGTTGTACAGCGCGGAGTTGAACCAGGTCTTCCATCCGTCCCACAACCCGGCCTGATCGTACGTCATCGCGTTGACTTGATCGAACTCCGGCGCCAGGCGCCCAAACATGGGCGCCTGGGAGGAGATGGCGCAGGTGAGCAGCAGGTCAGGATTGACGAGCTTCATTTGCGCGTGAAGCTCATGGATAAACGCCTCGTAATTCGGGACGTCGACATCCTCAATGGGCTCCATATCGATATCCAGGCCGTCATAACCGCGTGACGTCGCGAGTGTGACGAGCGTGGTGATAAACCGTGGCCGGATCTCCTCCGAGATCGCGGATCGAAACGCCGCGCCGGTGTCTCCGCCGCCGACGCACAGCAGGACTTTGCGCCCCGCCGCATGCGCGGGCGCCAGCAACGCCGCCGATTCGGCTTCCGTAATGGATTTGACCGGATCGATCGTTCCGTCATTGGCGGGAATTACGTGAAAATGGATCAAATGCGAGAAGGCCGAGTAATCGATCTTCTCCGGCGTCAGCACGCCGGCTTCCTGAACCCAATTCGCGTAGTACGCGCTTACCCACAAGGACGGAGCGGCCTTCTGGACGGGCGCCGGCTTGGCTGGTTTTTTGATCGCCGTTTTGGCGGCGGCGGGAGAAATGAAACACGCCGCGCCTGCTCCGGCGAGCAGGAGGTGAAAAAGTGTGAGTCGTGCGCTTTTCAATGGTGTCGTTCCCTGCCTGGAGACATCCGAGTGAATGTCTCCAGGCTTGCGCCGGCCTACGTCAATGCGCTGCGGCGCCTGGCGCGTGGGCGGCTTGCTGCTGGGCGATGATCTGCTGGATTTGCGCCTGCTTTTCCGGCGGGATGCGGCTGTCGGTCGCCACCGCTTGCTGCGGCGTTTGCGTTGGGACGGTGACTGCGGCTTCTTTCTCGCCGCAGCCCGCCGTTCCCATCAGCGCGATGCATCCACCTGCGATTGCAAGCGCGGAACGCCATTGGCGTGTGAGATGATTTAATCGCATCATAAGCCTGGCCTAGTAGGGATCGCCGTATCCAATCGCCTGGTAAGCGGTGGGGATATAGACATTCTTCGCCCAGCTAATCTGACCCTTGCCCATTGCCTTGACATGGCCGTCGCAGAACAGCACGCTGCAGTGGGCGTGGTGGCGGTAGCGCGGCATGGCGCCGAAGGGCCATCCGGGCTGGGAGCCCGCCGGCACATCGGAGTCGTACGCCAGATCGGCGTGGGCTTCCGGAGCGGTGCCGTCGACGACGCCGTTCAGGAATTGCGCCCAGTTCCACTGGCCGACCTCAATGAACGGTTCGCCGTTGGGCTTGTTCGTAGCGGGATCAACCGGCGCGACGCCCTTTTCCACGACCTGGATTCGCTCGGCGGGGGTGTCGATCTCCGCCAGGGTCGCGCTGGGCTTTCCGAAGGAATTGCAGAGCGCGAGATTGATTCCGTACTCATCGACTTGCGGAGTGGGGAACGAAGGGCAGTCCCAAACGCCGCCCTGTCCGTTGTGGACAGCGCCGGAGCCGGTGGTCGCGCCGTTCTTGACGTAGGGGTAGACAGCGTTCTGCCAATCGAAGAAGTCCGCCGCGCCGACCGGCTTATATTGACCGATGGGATATGTCTCGTCGGCGTCCTGGGTGTACTGCATTAACGCAAGGCCCATTTGCTTCTCGTTGGAGATACACATGGTCTGGCGGGCCTTCTCACGAGCCTGGGCGAAGACCGGGAATAGTATTGCTGCGAGAATCGCTATAATTGCGATAACGACGAGCAATTCAATAAGGGTAAAGGCTTTAATTCGAAGCGATTTCATGATGGTACCTCTTTCTATAGTAAACGATGACGAGAGTCGAGATGCACAAATGGCATCGTAGTGCATGAGATACACGGCCGGTTCACTTCATGGTGACGGCAGAGACATCGTTGTCGTCCGACTTTATAGATCAGGCGCTCCAGCATTGAGTGCCCGAGATTAATTCCCTATTGGTATCGTGAGAAACTTCTAAAAGGCGGCTGCGCCTTTTAGACGGCGGCGAGAACTGATACGGGACGCGTTGCCGATTCCCGTATCATGAGCTCGGCGGGCAATATCACATCGTCAACGGCTTCATCGTTGGCGAGGCGGATCAGCATTTCCGCCGCCGCGGAGCCAAGCTCCATACGGGGCTGACGAATCGTTGTCAGCCGGGGGATCACGTAGTCGGCGACGGAGAAGTTTCCGTATCCCACCACGGACAGGTCATGCGGGACGGAGAGCCCGCGGTCACGAACGGCGCGGATGGCGCCGATCGCGGAAAGATCGCTCGCGCAGACCAGAGCGGTCGGCGGGTTCGGTGAGGACAGGAGCCGCTGCGCGGCTTCGTATCCGGAAGACTCGATGAAGTCGTCTCCCATTTCCGGGGTAAACCGGAGATTGTGGCGGCGGACTGCGGCGCGGAAGCCGCGAAGGCGATCCGTGGCGTCGATGTTGGCCGGGACGCCGCGAAGAAAACCGATGCGCTCGTGGCCCTTAGCGACAAGGTGGTCCACGGCGTCTTCCACGCCCTGATTATCGTTGACGCGGACGCATGGGATCGAGCGGCGCCCGGTGTAGTGGTTGACGGCCAGGACACGGTATCCCTGATCGCGCAGCCGCTCCACTAGCTCCAGATGCGGCTCCTCCAGCAGGATGCAGGCGATGGCGGTTCCCGGCTCCAGCACGCCCGGCGTGTCCACGACATCGTAATCGTGGCGGCTGGCGCGGTGTCCGCCGGCTTGCAGCACTTGCTGGAAACCGTCCAGAAGCTCGCCGAAGTAATACTGGTCGACCCACTTCCATTCCGGCGGAACGAGCATCGCCATGGGGTAGCGGGTGCTGGGCGCCTCCGGAAGGCGCTCCTGCTCCACAATAAAGGTGCCCTTGCCCTGAACCCGAACCAGAAGACCTTCCTCGACCAGCGCGGTGACCGCCTGGCGGATCGTCATGTTCGCCACCCCAAAGCGCTTGGCGAGCTCCTGAGCGGCGGGAAGGCAGCCGTCTTCCGACCACTTGCCTTCCGCGATCTCCCGACGGAGAACCTGCTCAACTTCGCGGTATTTCTTTGTCGGTGTTTCTGTCGGGTTCAAAGATGAGCTCCACAACTACGTTTAGAAGACTTGTATATATACTACAACACATTCGGTGAATTGTCAACTCTTCTAGAAAATATATTTTCTAGAAGAGTTGCAGCTTACGTTTGTCGATGGGAAATGCAAAAATGGGTATAGAAGACTCATCTTTGAAAGCGGCTTAGGAACGAAAATGTGCAATCGCTATACGATCGGGAAGTCCAAATCGGAGATCGCGAATCAGTTCGACGCCATGATGATTGCGGAGATCGACGCCAGTTATAATGTTGCTCCCACGCAGCAAGTCGCGATCGTCACGCAGTCGGAGAAACGCGTGCTGGAGACGGCGAAGTGGGGGCTGATCCCGTCCTGGGCCAAGGATCCCAAGATCGGGGCGAAGATGACTAATGCGCGCGCGGAGACCGTCGCGGAAAAGCCCGCCTTCCGCAGCGCGCTCGCCCGGCGCCGCTGTCTGATCCCCGCCGACGGCTTTTACGAATGGCGGGCCCAGCTCGAGGGCGAGAAAGGTAAGAAGCAGCCTTATTACTTTCACTTGATCGGCGGCGATCTCTTCGCCTTCGCCGGGCTCTGGGAAGTGTGGCGCGACCCGGCGGGCGATTGGCTCAAAAGCTGTAGCATCATTACCACGACCGCGAACGAAGTCGTGGAGCCGATCCACGACCGCATGCCGGTCATTCTGCGCCCCGAGGATATCGACCGCTGGCTCAGTCCTGAGCCGTACGAAACGCAGGATCTGCTTTCGATGCTTACGCCTTATCCGGCGGAAGCCATGGAGGCGTATCCCGTGGGAACGGCGGTAAACTCGCCCGCGTACAATACCGCGGAGGCCGTCCTGCGATGGAATAGCGCTTAGCGCGCTCGAAACTTTAAGTACGCCTGCGCAAAAATCGAGCAGGAATTTGGCGTCGTGTTAGGGAATAATTGTTATTCAGCAATCCTCTCAGCGTCCCGCGCCCCTTTTTACATTGCGGCCGGGGATGCGTTTACCAAATCTTATTCAACATTTTCGACGAAGAATTGATAATTGTGAAACTCCCGTTGCCGCGGAATGTCGAATGCAATGTGGCAAGTCGATCGCGCACGGACCGCCGTCAGCGCCGCCTTCGCGGCCGCAAGAAATGAGTACCTAAAATGAATAAAGAATGCCTGGAGACGGCCCTGACCGTCGCCTTCGCCATTGCCTCCGGAAATCGCTCCTCCATCAGCGGCTGCCAGTACGCCGCCCTCGGCGTTTCCTCGTGGGCGTCCACGGATAAGATCCGCGAGCGCGCGTCCTGCATCATCCTGCAAGCCTTCGCCGATCAAGAAGAGCGCCTGCGCCGCCTGGAAAGCCGCCTCGGTCTCAATGATGAGAAGTCCGCCGGCGCCGCCGACGCCCAGCATTTGGTGTCGGCCGTATGAGCGAGCGAGTGATCCAAGATCCTGTATTCGGGACCATTGTCGGCGACGACGGGATTTGGGAGGCTCGCGAACCAGTTGAGTTTCTCGGACGACTAATTCTTCTTTTGATCGACGCCGACGAGAAAGCGGGACCAACCGAACACCAGCGCCAGCGCTTCCGTGAGTTTCTCGAAAAGCGTGACACTCTCAAGCCCGGCCTCGAAGCCGCGATCTTCCAGTACTACCAGGACGAAAACGAAATGTACCGCACGTTCCTCGCCCAAGACGAGATCGGCGAATACCTCCCGACTCTCACCACCCCCGAACAGATCTGGGATCTGACCGCGCCCGTCGCCATTCACATCCCCAGGCAATCGCCCGAGGATCAGGAAGACATGGATTGCGACCTCGCCATCGAGTGGTCAACCTCCTGGGATGTCGAGCATGGCTTGAAGACTTGTTACCGTAATTGGGAGATCGTGGCCGTCGTTATGCCGTGAATACCGGAGAGATCTGACGCAAAAACTCCCGTCGCACGGATGCCCGCGCGACGGGAGTTTTTTATGTCCGAAGTGCTTTTAGTTGGCGAGCGCGAACATCGTTTTGACGTCGGACGCCTTCACCGTTTGCTTGCCGGCATCTGTGTTGACTGTGTAAACGCCGTTATCGAGCGAAAGAAGCGTTCCCGCGATTTGATTTCCATTGTTCAGCGTAAACAGCGTCCGTCCGCTGGCGGCGGGAGCAGCCGCCGGGGCGCCGCCCGCCGTCAAGGCTGGCAGTTGCGTGTCCGCGTTCACATACATCGTGAAAGCGTCGCCTTTATGAATGGTCACATCGCGTCCCTTCACAAATCCGCCGAAGATACCGAACGCCAGAATGCCGCCGACAAGCGCGGCTGAGTTGTCTTTTCCGTGCACGCTGTTTGTGCTGGATCGGAGCGCGACCTTGGATCGATCGGGCAGCAAAATGTAATCGCAAGTAAAGTTCAATTTCCCCGCCTTCCCCCATGCGCCGGGGCGTGACGATTGTGTGACCTGTCCAAAAGCCTGTGAATTGGCGGGGATCAGCAGAATATGCTCCGCGTTATAAATGTCCTGGTCTGTATGGAACGCGACATCCTGCCCAACTTTGGAGTCCCCCGACTTCAACTGTTCGTCCAGCACCATGTGGACCGGCGTTCGCTCGGTCAGCAAATACTTCCCATTCGCCGCCGCCGACGCGATGGCTTCCGCCGATGCCGTAGGGATCACAGCGGGAGCGGCCGCGTCCTTACCGGCGGCTCCGGCAACGTGACCAAAAGCCGTCAATACGGCGACACCCGCGAAGATCAGGGCGGACTGATAAGAATGTTTCAATGCATGTTCCTTGTATGGGAGATAATGTCTGGCTGCTAGGGTAATTACTGTTAGCGTGATGGAATTCCTTCCATCGATTTCAAGGGATAACAGATTATAGAAATAATTACTGAAATCTGGCGGAAGATCGAGTTCGCATTGGTTTGTAATTGACTTATTACAGGAGCATCATGGATAGCTCACAAAAAAAGCCCTCGTCAAAACTGACGAGGGCGATTGCTGCTTCTATGGTGGCCTCGGCGCGATTCGAACGCGCGACCCCTTCCTTCGGAGGGAAGTACTCTAATCCGCTGAGCTACGAAGCCATTGCTGAAAGTCTACCTTTTGTGGGGAATCTTGTCAAGAGGGGCAGGAGTTTGTTTGGCGAGGGGTAAAAATATTTTGAAAATATGCAACTTTTGCGTTGCGTTTTATGGCTGTGCGGGATATAATGCATCTCATGGGTTGCGTAATGACCCAGGGCAAGAGTTTCAGTTTAGATAAGGAGAGAAAAATGGTCGCTCAGGATTATTTGTGCCGGATCGAAGCCCCCGTCTCGGCGGCGGAGGCGTTTGAAAAGATTAGCCGCGTTTCGGAATGGTGGGCGAAGAACTTCAGCGGAAGCGCCCGGGAATTGGGAGATACGTTCCAGGTTCGCTTCGGGGGAACGTTTGTCGATTTCGAAATTACGGAAGCCGAGCCGAGCAAGAAGATTGTGTGGCAAGTGGTGAATTGCAATCTGAACTGGCTCAGCGACAAGACCGAATGGAGCGATACGAGCGTGCTCTGGGAGCTGTCGGAAGGCAATGGAGTGACTGGCGTCACGATGGTCCATCGCGGGTTGGTTCCCGGTATGGAATGCTACGAAGAATGCAACCAGGGATGGAATTTCTTCGTTTCCGAGAGCTTGCAGCAGTTTCTCAGCGTGGGCCAGGGCCTTCCCAAGGGAGACGGCGGCCACAACGAGTAAGAGCGGTCGAAGGCGCGCCGAGCAAGGGGAGAGCCGCCGCGCTCCCCTTGCGATCAAAACCGCAGGCAGGGAACGTCGAGCAGGCGCAGTTCGAGGGTCTGCTGGGCGTCGTCGTAGATGCAGTAGCGGGGATGGTCGATACGGTCGCGGCTGTAGCCGATGGCGGGGACAGTGATCAGGTAGCGGTCGGTGAGGTCGAGGCGGCAGGGATGGTTGTACTGGATGAGGTGGGAGGTGGCGGCGCCGAATTCCGCGCTCTGTTCGCCGTAGATGGCCGCGAGGTGGGCGTGGCCGACGAAGATACGGCGGGCGGGTGTTTCGTCGAAGGCGTTCCAGGCTTCGTAAGGATCGGCGATCTTGTTTTGCCGGGCGCGTGGGGAGATGTGCGTGTAGAGCGCGTCGCCTTCGACGATGGTTTCGGGGAGCGTGTCGATGAACGCCTGGACATCGGGGGCGAGGTCCAGGTCGTTGTAGTGATCGTGATTGCCGAAGACGGTGGGGATGTCGTGGTCGCGAAGGAAGCGGACAACGGCGTCGCTGCCGTCGCCGCCGTCCACCATGTCGCCGAGGCAGAGCGTACGGTCGCAGGCGCAGGTTTCGATGTCGGCCATCGCCGCGAGGAGACCGTCGTAATGGCCGTGGATATCGGTGATGATGGCGGTGCGCATGAGGGGAAGCGTTCTCATCGGCGGAATCCCACAAGCTTCCACTTGTGGGAACTTATAGGAACGATGGCATTCGTTGGAATGGCGCCATTACGCGCCGCGCCGGGCGGTGACGATCTCCTGGGCGGCGGCCCATTGGCCGATGTCCTGGCGGCCGATGGCGGCGGCCATCAGGGCGGGGAACTGGTCGGGAGTGCAGGCGAAGGCGGGAACGCCAAGGCTTGCGAGGACTTCGGCGTTGTGGTGGTCGTAGCTGGGAGCGCCGTCGTCGCTGAGGGCGAGCAGGGCGATGAACTGGACGCCCGCGCTGACGAGTGTGGCGATGCGCTTGAGCATCTGGTTGCGGTCGCCGCCTTCGTAAAGGTCGCTGATCAGGACGAAGATCGTCTCCTGCGGGCGGCGCACATGCTCCTGGCAGTAGGCGAGGGCGCGGTTGATGTCCGTGCCGCCGCCGAGCTGCGCGCCGAAGAGCAGTTCGACCGGATCGTGCAGTTCTTCCGTGAGATCGACGACGCTGGTGTCAAAGACGACCATGCGCGTATCCACGGCGGGAAGCGAGGCGAGCACGGCGCCGAAGACGCTGGCGTAGACGACGGAGGTCGCCATCGAGCCGCTCTGGTCGATGCAGAGGACGATGTCGCGCAGGGCGGCGCGCTTGCGTCCGAAGCCGATGCGCGTTTCGGGGATGATGGTTTTGTACTCGGGCTGGTAGTGGCGAAGATTAGCGCGGATCGTCCGGTTCCAATCGATTTCGTTGTGACGCGGGCGGCGATTGCGGATCGCCCGGTTCAGGCTGCCCTGCACCGCCTGCCGCGTGGGGCTGGCGAGACGCTTCTGCAAGTCTTCGACGACCTGGCGCACGACCTGCCGCGCGGTGTCGCGCGTGCGGCTGGGGATAACGTTCTTCAGCGCGATCAGTGTGGCGACCAGATGCACGTCCGGCTCGACCGCCGACAGCATTTCGGGCTCCAGCAGCATTTGCCGAAGATTGAGCCGCTCCAGGGCGTCCTGCTGCATCACGCGGACCACGGACGCCGGGAAGTAACTGCGGATATCCCCCAGCCACCGCGCCACATTCGGCGCCGACGCCTCTGAACCGCCGCGCCGTTCGCCCTTCGACGAAAAGCCGCCGGACATCGTGGGATCGTACAGCGCGCTGAGCGCCCGGTCGATCGCGGCGTCCTGGTCGCTCAGCGCGCAGCCGATCCCGTCCGCCTCGTTTCCCCCCAGCAATAAACGCCAGCGCCGCTGGCGCTCATCCGTTCGATCCATCACTGTTTCCATGACCTATTGTGGGATGTTCGCAACAATGTGTCAAGCTTTTTGTTTGTCTGCGATCGACGAGTTTTGACCCGCTCCGCCATCGTCCCCCAAATATTATTTCCCCGAGCGAATCCAATGCCCGCCATTTCCGTTATTCACTGTGGAGGCCGGGGCATTGGACGACGAAACTTTGATGCGGCGCGTGGCGGGCGGCGATGCGTCGTCGTTTGAGCGCCTGGTGAAAGCGCATCAGCAGCGGCTGGGGCGAGCCGCGTTCGCGATCCTCGGCGATCGCTGCGCCGCGCAGGACGCCGTGCAAGAGACGATGATCCGGGTGTGGCGTAATCGCGCCGGATACCGGCGGCAGTCGAGCCTTGCCGTGTATCTGCATAAGATCCTGCGCAACATCTGCATCGATATTCTGCGAGAACGCAGCAGCAAGCCGGCGGTGGCGTGGGACGTCGAAGCCGTGGGAGAGATCCCCGTGGCCGGCGGCGCGGCGGCGTGCGAATTGCGGGAGGCCCTCGCGTGGGGGCTGGCCCAGTTACCCGAAGAGCAGCGCACGATCGTGGCGCTCAGCGAATACGAAGGCTTCACGTATCAGGAGATCGCGGAGATTGTCGGCTGCCCGTACGGCACGGTGGCGTCGCGAAAGTATGCGGCCATGGACGCCCTGCGCCGGTCGCTGCGGCAATGGCTGAATGGAGAAGAATGATGGATTGTGAGACAATTCGACCGAAGCTGATGGCGCTGCTGGACGGAGAACTCGGCGACGATCCACGCCGAGCGTGCGAGAGCCACCTGGAGCGCTGCGCCGTCTGCGCGCAAACTCTTGCCGAGTTCCAGGCGATCCGTGATGCGCCTCCCGCGCCGAGTGAAACCTTCGACGTCTGGGAGGCCGTGCAAGCCCAAATCGAGCCGGAGATGCTCACTCAGGCGCTGCTCGCCGAAATGCGTCTGATGCGCGAAGAGATGCGCTCTTTGTCCGCTGAAGTGTCTGAGCTGCGCCTTGCGCTCAAGCAGGCGCCGCCTTCCCCGGCGCGAAGCACGGCGCTGGATTTGCCGTATGTGCGTAAATCGACGCGCTCGCCCTTTCATCTCGTTTGAATCTGGAGAAGAATATCATGGAACTTAACGATTTGCTCGCGGAAATGATCGAACGCCAGGCCTCGGACCTGCATCTCGCCGCAAAGCATCCGCCGACGCTGCGTTACTGGGGCGCCCTTTCGCCGGTGGTCTTAAACGGCGAGCCTCTGGCGGAGCTTGGCCGGGACGATGTCGCTCGCCTCTTTGCTTCCTATCTGTCCGACGAAGAGCTGGGCGCCTTCCGGAGCGGCCGCGACGTCAACAAAAGCATCGAGTGGGAGGGACACTTGTTCCGAAGCTGCTTTTTTCAAACTCGGGATGGCGCGGCGGCGGCGCTTCGCTTGATCCCGACCAGTATTCCTACACTGGAGGCCCTGTTTGGCGACGATGTGGAGACGTTCCGGCGTCTCGCCAATTTGAAACGCGGCTTGATCCTCACCGTCGGGCCGACCGGCAGCGGCAAGTCCACGACGACGGCGGCGATGCTTGATGAAATCAACCGAACCCGCCGCGAGCGGATCATCACGATCGAAGACCCCATCGAGTATGTCCATCAGAGCAAGATGAGCCTGATCAGCCAGCGGGAAGTCGGGGCCGACATCGAAAGTGTCGAGCAGGGCGCGCTGTCGGCCCTGCGCGCCGATCCCGATGTCATCCTCATCGGCGAGCTGCGCACGCCCGAGGCGGTCCGGATCGCCTTCGCGCTCGCCGAAACGGGCCACCTCGTCTTTTCCACGCTGTTCGCCGTCAGCGTCTCGGAAGCGATCCAGCGGCTCATCGAATCCTTCCCGGATTCCCCGGATACAATGCGCCGAATGCTGGCGCGTTCCTTTGCGGCGGTAATCAGCCAGCGCCTTCTGCCGCGCGCGAACGGCCGAGGCCGCATCCCAATCAACGAGATTCTGCTGGCGAACACACGCGTGCGCGGCCTGATCGGCGGCGGCGCGACGGATCTTACCGTGGCGATCGAGGCGGGCCGAGACGAGGGAATGCGCACCATGGACGACGCGGTCCTCGAAGCCTATCGGCGCGGCGATATCACCTACGATACCGCCTGGAACGCCGTCGACAACCGCGAACGCCTGGGGCCGCGGCCGGTTGAGGTGGGGGTGCAGGAGCAAAGTTCATAGGGGAAAGTTTGTATAGGGGAAGCGCTCACGCCACGCGAAGATACAATGTCGCAGGCGCGAGCTGATCACCGCACTAAAGTACAGTGCTGGGGGCGCTTCGCGCCGACCGTCCGTGCCGGACGGAAGAGCAAAGAAACGCCTGCGAATACTCTCTTCCGTCCGGCACGGTGGGCGCCCTTTGGGCACTGGTTGCGAAGCAACCCCCAGCCAGGTGCTTTAGTACCTGGCCCGCGCTTGCGCGCTTCCCTCCTTCGCCCACGTTCCCGCCGCCACGCTCGATCTCCACACCCAGGCTCCCGAACCGACTTCGTGGGCGGCGCCGTCGGGTGTCGTGACGGTGGCCGTGGTGTTCGCGGGGATCGTTACGTTCATGGTCGCGTACTGTCCCTGGCGCGTCCAATTGGACACGATGAGGCCGTGCGGAGAGTCGAAGCGGCATTTCACCCAGGTCAGATCCCCGAGCATGCGCGGGTGGATAAGAATATGCGCGAAGCCGGGCTTGGCCGGATCGTACTGGATGCCGCCCAGCGTTTGGTAAAACCAGGCGTCCACGTTGCCGGCCTGGATTAGCAGCGCTTCGCTGTTCATGCCGGGATCGCGGGTGTCGTAGTCCCAGCGCTCCCAGATCGAGCGGGAGCCGTAATCGATCATGTATCCCCAGCTCGGACGGGTCCGCTGGGTAGCGAGTGTCCACGCCACATCCGGCCGGCCGGAGTCGCTGAGGACTTGAAACAGCCATTGGACGCCGAGCAGCCCGACCGTCAGATGGTTGTGATGAGTGACCGTGATGTCCTTGACCAAGTTGTCCACGATCGCCTGGCGCTGCGCCGGGTCCGCCGGCGTGAGGCCGAAGGCGAGCGGCAGCACGAAGGAGCACTGCGTTCCACTCGTATAGGAGCGCGTGTGGGGATCGTAGAATTTGGTCATGAACGCGGACGCGAGCGCGTCTCCAATGGAGCGCCACATCGAGGCGTCCTCCGTCATTCCATTTCGCTCGGCCGCCTGCTGTAGAATCCGGACATTGTGATACTGATAAGCGCTGGAGACAAGATCGTGCGGCGTCGAGCCGGAATCCGGCCCCTTGCCGTCCATCGAATAGGTGTCGCACCAATCGCCGTAGCCCGCGCCCTCCAGCGTTCCGTCCGGCCGGCCATGCAATTTCTTCATGGCGATCACCCAGCGTTTCATCGCTTCATAGTTGCGCTGCTCCAATCGTGTATCGGCGTAGAAGCCGGCGTACCAATCGGGGATGATCGTAAAGACGCTGGGCCACTCCACCCCGGAGCCGAACTCCCAGTACATCGACACATCCGGGATCGTTCCGTCGGGACGCTGTGAGCGGCGGACATCGTCCATCCACTTTGTGTAAAACGCCGCCACATCGAAGTTATACGCCTCGCTCTCGCTGTCTTTGGCCGGATCGCCCATCCAAGACTGCCGCTCATCTCGATCGGGGTCAAGCGGCGCGCTCCGCAGAAACATGCGCATCCCCTCGCGCATGGCGTCGTGGACTTTGTTAATCAGGACGTTAGAGCAGGAGAAGCTGCCCACGGGGCGGACATCGGTGTGTTCGATCAGCCCCTCGAAGTTATTCACGGACAGTTTTCCGGGAAAACCCGTGACTTGAATGCGCCGGTATCCCTGGCCCTTGAATACCGGGCTCCAGGTCTCCACACCATTTCCCGCGAATGTGTAGACGTCGGTCGCCTTCGCCGAGCGGTTGTCGGCGGTTTTGATGAGGCCGCTGGGAAGCAGCTCATATCCGCTGGTCATCCGCACGGTGACGCCACGCGCCGCGCGGGCGCGCAGCCGGACCGTTCCATAGAACGTGCGCCCCATATCCACGAGATATACGCCGGGCTGGGGGCTCGTGACGCGAATGGGGCGGAGGGTTTCGGTGACGCGCATCGGCTCGATCATCTGCGAACGGAGCTGTCCGCCGGGAGCCGGCAATACCTCGGCTTTGGCCCAGCGTCCGTCCTGCGGAGAGAAGCCGGGCAGCGTCCAGTCGCGGAACGCCATCCGCGCGTCGTACGTCTCGCCGTCATACTCGTTGTTTGTCCGGATCGGCCCTTGGTCGCTCGCGCTCCAGCCGGGGCCGCTCGCCACCGTCTGCCGCGATCCGTCGGCGTAGACGATCTCCAGCTGCATCCGAAGGCGGGGAACGCCGTAGTCTTTTGTTGAGCCCACCGAGGTCAATCGCGGCGCGAAGAACCGCCCGTTGCCCAGCATGACGCCGATGGCGTTTTTCCCCGAGCGCACCAGCGGCGTCACATCGGCGGTCACGTAGTAGGCCGCCTTTTCATAGTCGGAGAGCGCCGGGTCCATCACATGATCCGTCGCGGGTTTGCCGTTGACGAAACATTGGAAGAAGCCCAGGCCGCAGAGATAAGCCGTCGCGCGGACGATGCGCGCTTTCGCGTCGAACTCCCTCCGGAGGTACCGGGCCGCGAGCGGCGGGCGGTCGCCGGAGAGATCCTCGCGCGACACGACGCCCCAGGGCTGGACGCCGTTGGCGCCGAGCTCCACCGCCGGCCGCCAGTCGCCTGTGTCGCTTGGAGCAGCGTTTCCGGCGTTCGCCGTTTGGGACGACATCCATTGCGCGTTTGTTGAAATGACGGTCGGCGCGCCGCCGTCCTGATACTGGATCTTGAGCGCTCCGATAAAACCGGCCGGATTGGGGCCATTCTCCCCGATGTTGCTCGCCTGTACGGAGAGCATGTTTAACCCGGGATGAAGAAACCGGGTCGCGTCGATTGTCCGTGGCTGGCGCCAGTTGTCGCCGCGTCCCGCTTCGCGTCCGTTCACGGAAAGCACGAACTGATTGTCCGCCGTTCCAATAAAGATCGCTCGCGTCACGGTCCTGCCGTCGGGGATACGCACGGGGATACGAAAATCACGGCGCCCGATCGGCGCCGCCTCGCGCGGCTGTCCGCTCTCCGGGTACCAGATCCAGCGCGCCTGCGACAGAAACGCCTGGGTTTCGCTGTCCTGACCCGTCGCGCGCAATCCGATCCAGTCGGCGCGCCAGTCACGCGGCGACAGCAGCCCCATGGTGAATGTCGCCGCCTGGCTCCACGCCGAGCGCCGGCCCTGGCGGTCCCAGACCTGCACCTTCCACCAGCACCGCTCGCGTGACGCCAGCGCGCGCCCGCGAACGGGAATGAGGTTTGTTTCGGGGCTGCGTGTCACGCCGCTGTCCCAGACATCCCCCTTGCCGGCGGCGAGAAACGCGGGCGAGGAAGACACCAGAATGCGGTACGACTGCTGGGTGAACTCTTTCGTATTCGACACCTCCCGCCAGCTCAGGCGCGGCGCGGCGATATCGATCCCCTGGGGGCTGTCGAGATATTCGCACGTCATGCGGCGGAATGTGACCGGAGAAATCGGCGGCGAGGCGCACGCCGCCCCGGCGACCGAAAGCCCCGCGCAGGAAGCTCCAAGGACGAGAAAAAGAGCGCCGGCAATGCGGGACGCCCGCCGGCGGACGGCGTGGAAGCCATTGGGAATGTCAATCATAGTCAATCTTTTAAGAACTCTTTCGCGACCAGATCAGCGGGTTCATCGTGTTGTCGTTCAGCGCGTCTCCGATGGTGAGCGACTCAAAATAGTCTTTAGGCAGGATATTCTTCGTCCCGTTGAAGGTTGAGCCATCGGGCATATACGCGCAGGTCATGGCGCGCCTTGGTTTATTCGTCATATTGGCCCCCGCGCCATGCGCCGTCAGGCCGTTATGGAAAACCGCCGACCCGGCGGGGCAGGGACCGGCGACGGGGTCGATCGCGCGCCATTCGGGATAGACGCTGAAGAGGCCGCCCAGCTGCTTTCCGATATCCACGGTCTCGTCGCGGGCGGTCTTCTGGGTTCCGGGCGCATAGTACAGACAGCCATTGGACAGCGTGGCGTCGTCGAGCGCCACCCAGATCGAGATCGAGTCCCGCGAGGAGAACGACCAGTAGGGATTGTCCAGGTGCCAGGCCGTCGGGTTGCCGTAGGGCGGCTTGATCAGGGCCTGATCGTGCCAGATTCGGATGCCCTCCACGCCGGCGAGCGTCGCCGCGACCTTGCCGAGTTCCGGGTCGAACATGATCTCCCGCATTCCCGCGTGGGTGTCCGCGAGCTTCAGGCACTGGGTAAAGACCTGGGCGAAATACGCATCGGGATTGGACTGGTTGGTCAGGCCAGGGTTGACCGCCTCCAGCCGCTGCGCCACGGATTCATCCGTCGCCCATCGCCAACGCTCCAGCTCGTCGGGAGTGAGGAAGTTCTCCAGGACAATATAACCGTTTTCCTGATAAAACGCGATCTGATCGGCCGTCAACTGAGTGTTCATGCGCGCGCTGTTCCTTTCATGCTATCGTGTGCTGAATGTCACCGCAAACTGACTATTCCCTGTCCCCGCAGCCATGCCGCCATTGGCGGCGCAGTCGGGCAGGGCCGGCGAGCCGTCTTCGTTACAGTCTTCGGCGGCGGCGACATATCCTCCAGAGACGGATGTCCCGCGATACCACTTGGCGTGGCAGTCGGTCATCAGATAGTTAGAGCCATCCATATGCAGGCCCGTTTTGGCGGCAAAGCCTTCGCCATAGGGCGGAATCAGCACGGAATTCGTGCAGTCTCGTTTGCCCAGGCAGCCGGTCATCAGGTTGCCGCCCTGTCCGTTACCCCCGCGAAATGGGTAAACGCCTCCGCCGGGGTTGCCGTTGCTGACGCTGGAGGCGACGCCGTTGAGGCCGCCGTTCTCGCCAATATCGGTGATGGGACCATAAATCCCATGCACTTCACACAGCAGCACCGTGTTTGCCGGAGCCACGAGAGCCGCGATGGACTGCCCGGCGACTCGATTATCAGAAGAGGGAATGTCTGTGCGCAGGAAATTGAGATTGCCGGCGTAGGAAACGGGATAAGAAACGACGCTGTTCGCGGGGTTCGTCATCTGTGAGGTCGGATCATCGGGGCAGTGAAATACGCCGGTGCTCTTGACGTACGGATAAACCGTTCCCGCCCAGCCCTGTCCTAACGATCCGGCGAGCGGGCCGGTGGGGAAATTCTCGTCGTAATCCTGATTGTACTGGGTGACGCCGAGGCCGATCTGCTTCATATTGGACAGACACGAAATTTGGCGCGCCTTTTCGCGCGCCTTCGCAAAGACTGGAAAGAGAATTGCTGCGAGAATCGCTATGATTGCGATAACTACTAATAACTCAATGAGTGTGAATCCACTCCGCGATCGGATTGCATGGGTTGACATGGTGGTCTCCTTTTTGCTCTGATCATGCCATGAGGGCTGCGCGTTCTAGATGTATTATAGAGCGGAATACTCGCATGCGCCATGGCGAAACTGGCGTAAAACTTGTCGATTATGGTAAGATGCGGCATGGCGCTGCATCCACATGAGTCGCAAATACTCTATTTCAACGATATTCCCACGCCGCTGGGACAGATCACTGGCCTGGGGGTGATCCGCAAAGGGACGGGCACCGAACGGGGTGTTCTGCGCGTGTACGGAAATTACGCGCTTGTGTATTTCTTAGAGGGCGTGGGGGAATATTGCGATGCGAATGGGCGCCGGCATCGGATTGTTCCCGGCGATCTTGTGCTGGTGACTCCCGAGCTGCCGCATCGCTATACGACGCGGCCGGGGAAGTATTGGAGCGAATGCTATGTGATCTTCGACGGTCCGGTCTTCGACCTTTGCCGCGCGCAGGGTGTTTTGGACGCCGCGCGGCCTATCCGTCATTTAGAGCCGGTTGACGCATGGCTCGCGCGCTTGCAGTCGGTCATTGCATTGCCGGCGTCGCAATCGCCGGTGGAAAAGGCGGCGGAAGTCAGCCGGCTACTGGCGCTGCTCATGGAAATCTACGCCCGCGACAGCGCGCCGCCGCCCGGTCCTGGAACGCCGGCCTGGCTGTCGGCGGCGAAAGCGGCCCTCGATGCGGAGCTGGAGACCGAGATCGACCTGCCGGCCATGGCGCGGGAGCTGGGAGTATCCTACGAAACCTTCCGCAAAGGCTTTCAAAAGCATTACGGCGTGTCGCCGGGGCTGTACCGAACACAGCGGCGGCTCGCCGTCGCCGGGAGCCTCTTGAAGCTGACGACGATGACGCATCAGCGGATCGCGTCGCATCTGGGCTTCTCAGACGAGTTCCATTTTTCCAAGCGGTTCAAGCAGATCGTCGGAGTCACGCCGCGCGAGTATCGCCGAGCCGGGCCACAGTAGCGAGCGTCTGGTGGGTATGCTGTTGTCCGAGGACATTAGTGCGGGGCTAAAGCTTGGAAGTCCATCAGCGAAGAAAGGGAGCGCGATGTTTTCCTGGAGGGATATTGCGAAGATTGATGAGACGCCCGAGCGCTTGCTGAATCGAATTGGCCGAGTGTTCGCCACGTTCGATGAAAACACTCAGGATTCGGGCAACATTTCCTATGGCGTTCAGATTGGCGAAGATCGCTATTTTGTGAAGACGGCGGGACGTCCGGATTACGCAAAATGCTTCTTCCCGCATGAGGCGCGAGTGGCGCTTTTGTGGAACGCGAAACTGCTGTGGGAGGAGTGTCCCGACCTGGCGCTCGCCCAATTGGAGCATGCTGTGAGCGAATCGCCCCATGGCCCGCTCTTGATTTATGAGTGGATGGAGGGCGAATCCCTGGGAACATCGCGCGAGCAGCGTGAGGATCCGGCTTCGGCGTTCCAGCGTTTTCGCACTCTTCCGGCCGGCGAGATCGCTCTGGCGCTGGATACGCTTTTTGAGGTCCATGAACGCCTGGCCCAGAAAGAGTGGGTTGCGGTCGATTTCTATGACGGCGCCCTGATGTACGATTTCGACCGCCGCCGGCTTCGGCTGGTCGATATCGACATGTACCATAAAGGCGCATTCACCAACAAAATGGGGGAGATGTTTGGCTCATCGCGTTTTATGGCCCCGGAAGAGCATGTCCAAGGAGCGGCGATCGATCAGAGCACCACGGTATTTACGCTGGGGCGCGCCGCCGCTGTCTTTTTGGGAGATGGGACATTGGAGCGAAGCGCATGGCGCGGATCAGAGGCTACGCAAGCTGTGATCCTGCGCGCCTGCGCGGAGCGGCCTGCGGATCGATATCCCACCGTCGCCGCGTTCTCACAAGACTGGTCCGAAGCGCGAATGCTAGAGACGAAAAAATAAGGCCGGCGGTAAAAACCGCCGGCCTTATGGGTGAGAATGCCGATCCGTGACGGGCTATACCGCCGGGGGCGCGGGGTTTGGCCGCAGGAGCGGCGTGTCCGTTGGCGGCAGGGCCGTGTGTCCGTTGCCGTTTCCGGGAACGTCCTTGGCCTTGCCGTTTCCATTGCCGTCGCTGTGGCCGCTGCCGTTGCGTCCGTCGGGAGGCGCGGTCGGCGTGTCGGTACCGGCCGGCGTGTGACGGCGGCGGCTGCCCCGGCTGACAAAGTCCGAGAAGCGGTCGAACAGCAGATAGGTGCACGGGATCACGATCAAGGTCAGGACCGTCGAGACGAACACGCCGCCGACGACGACGATGGCGAGCGGCTGGCGGAAGCCCGCGCCGCGTCCCAGGGCCATGGCCGTGGGCAGCGACGAGAAGATGATCGCCGAGCTCGTCATCAGAATGGGCCGCAGTCGGGTGGGGGCCGCCGTAAGCAGCGCGTCGACGATCCGGTAACCCCTTCCGCGCAGCGTGTTGGTGTAGTCCACCATCAGAATGGCGTTTTTGGCCGCCAAACCGTTGAGCATGATGACGCCGATCGCGGCGATCAGCGACAGCGGCGTATGCGTGATGAACAGGATCAGCAGCGCGCCGACCAGCGCCTGCGGCAGCGTCAGCATGACTGACAGCGGATACAGGATGTTGTTGAACAGCGCCGCCATCAGCATGTACGAAAGAACGACGCCCAGCGCGATCGCCGTCAGCAGGTACGGGCCTTCCTCGGAGATCGACTGCGCCTCACCGCCCCAGACGTAGGAGGTGGCTCCGAATTTGCCGGTGGCGAAGAGCTTCTTGATGCCTGGATCGACCTTCTGCTGCACGTTGCCGATCTGTGTACCCGACGCCAGATAGGCTGTTACGGAGATCTCGCGCAGACGGTTGAGGCGGTCCACGCGGGTCGGTCCGACGCCGTAGGTCAGATTGGCTACGTCCGAGAGCTTGATGACGTTTCCGTTCTGTGAACCGACCGGGATCTGGCCGACGTCATAAACGTTGTTTCGGTCGAGGTCCGCAAGCTGGACCCGAATGTTGTACTGCTCGTTATCCGCCGGATCGCGGTACTTCGCATTAATATCGCCTTGGATCGTCGCCGAGACGGCGTTGGAGACATCCGAGAGCGAAAGCCCATAGTTGGCGGCCCGAACGCGATCGAGACGGATCTGAACTTCCGGCTGACTGGCCTTGTAAGACGAGTCGACGTTGTAGACGCCTTTGCCCTTTGCGACTTCCTCCTCGACGGCGGCGGTGGCCGCCAGAAGCTGGTTGGTGTCCGAGCCGGTGATGCGAATATTCAGCGGAGCGCCGCCGCCGCCGAAGCCGTTGACTTCGTTGGCCTGGATCTTGGCGCCGGGAATGTCGTTGGTCATCTCGCGGATGCGGGCCGCGACGGCGGTGTCGTCCACATCGCGCAGCGGCTCGGCGTGGTGCGCCCAGGGCAGTTTGTCCAGCGGCGCGGCCTTGTCGAAGAGCGACACCTGCATGTTGCCGTACTGGGTGCCCGTGTTGCCGCTGCCGGTGGAGTTGGACTGGCCAACGGAGGTCAGGACATATTTGATCTTGCCCTTCATCCAGTCATCGGCCTTGATCCGGCGCTCGATCTCATCCGTGATCCTTTTGGTGTAGGCCAGAGACGAGCCCGCCGGCGCCTCGACTGAGACTTGGACAAGGCTCTGATCCTGACCCGGCGCGAACCGGAAGCCGAGTTTGGGGGCGACCAGAACGAGGACGGCGACCAGGGCGCCGGTGCCGATGCCCACCACGATCCATGGGTGGCGCAGGCAAACCCGCAGGAACCCCTGATAGCGGTGCTCGAATTTCTTGTAGCCGCGGTTGAACCAGCCTTTGAAGCCGCGCTGTCCCTTGCCGTCGGATTCCAGCGCCTCGCCCTTTTTGAACCAGCGCGAGGCCAGCATGGGCGTGAGCGTGAACGAGACGAGCAGCGACAGCAGGACCGAGATGGAGATCGCCGCGCCGAAGGAGCGGAAGAACTCGCCGATAACGCCGCCCATAAACGAGATCGGGACGAAGACGACGAGGTCGACGGACGTGAGCGTCAGCGCCGCCAGACCGATTTCCGTTCGTCCCCGAATCGCCGCCGTGATGGGGTCTTCGCCCAGGCTCAGGTGACGGACGATGTTTTCCAGGACGACGATGGAGTCGTCGACCAGGACGCCGATGGCGAGCGAAAGGCCCAGCAGCGTCATGGAGTTGAGCGTAAAGCCCATCGCCGAGATTGGCAGGAAGGTGGCGATGACGCACGTCGGGATCGCGAGGCCGACGATGAGCGTGGCCCGGATGTTATGCAGGAACAGATAGACGATCAGGATCGCAAGACACGCGCCAAGTCCCAGCGAGACGACGACATCCTGTAGGTTTTCCTTGACCTGCTTGGACGTATCGACCGTGGGGATGAACTCGATATCGCTGGGGATGATCTTCTGAACTTCCAGCAATTGCTTCTTGATCCCGGTGATCGCCTTGAGCGTATTGCCGTCGCTGGTCTTCTGGATCGCCAGCAGAACGGTGTCGCTCCCATCGACGGTGCTTTCCTGGGTCCGCTCCGCTGTGGTGTCCTCCACCGTCGCGATATCGGACAGTCGGATCACGCGGGTGTTGGAGGTCCCGTTTGCGTCGCTTCCCGTTCCCGCCGCCGGTGTTCCGGCCTGCGCGGGGAAGCTGAGCTGGAGGTTCTTGATCTCCGGAACGCTTGCGAACTGGCCCAGGAACCGAATGGAGAAGTACTGGTTGCCCTTTTGGATATATCCCGCCGCGACGTTGGCGTTGGCTGCCTGGATCGCCGACGCGAGCTGCGAAACGGTCACGCCGTAAGCGGCCAGCCGGTCGCGGCTGATGCCGACCCGGATCTCGCGAACGTCGCCGCCGAAGACACTGATCGATGCGATATCGGGCGCCTGCTGGAGACGCTCGACGATGACGTTGTCCGCCAGAACGCGCAGGTCTCGCGAGGAGTGCGGTCCGCGCATCGCCAGGTACATGATCGGCTGCGCGCTGGTGTCCTGCTTGAGAATGACGGGGCTGTCCGCCTGAGTCGGCAGGATCTTGCGCACGGCGTCGATCTTTTGCCGCAGGTCCGCCGCCGTCGCATCCAGATCCGTGCCGATATAGAGCTGACAGGTGATCGTCGAAACGCCTTGCTGCGACGTCGATGTGATCTCACGCAGGCCGCTGACGCCGGAGATCGAGTCTTCGATCGGTTTGGTGATCAGCGTCTCCATCTCCTGCGGGCTGGTGCCCGCATAGGTTGTAGAGACGGTGATGACGCCGAAGTCGACTTTCGGATTCAGCTCCGCGGGAAGTTTGGAGTAGCTGATCAGGCCCAGGATGACCAGGGCCAGGATCAGCATAATAATCGCGATCGGGCGATTGATCGCCAGTCGGGTGACACCCATAATTGTTCTCCGTCTAGGACCGTACGGACGGTCGAGCCGCCACGAAAATTGGCAGGATGGCCCTCACCCCCCCCGCCCCCTCTCCCAATTTTGGGAGAGGGGGAGTCAGAGGGATTTTTTTGATTTGGATCAAAGATCCAAATCTTAATCTCTTACTCCTAACCCTCTCCCCGAATGAAGAGAGTTGGCGAAGGGCCGGGTGAGAGCCTCTCGAATCTTACCGCTGCGACACCTTCGCGCCGCTGTCTCCGGCAGTGTCCAGAACCGCTAGCTTGTCGCCGTCTTTCAGGTTCTGCTGGCCGACCGTGATGATCTTTTCGCCGCCCTTGAGGCCGCTGGCGATCTCCGCGCGGTCCGGGGTGATGATCCCGACCGTAACCTTGCGGATCTCCGCCTTATTTCCAGAACCGAGGATGACCACATGCTGTGACGGCGTCAGCGAGCTTGTGGTGACCGAGGCGTCGCTGCTGGCCGCGGCGTTCGTCCCGGAGTCCGGCACGAGGGCCGTGGTCGGGACGATCGGCACGGCGCGGGCGACATGGGTGACGACCTGGCCGCGCGCGAACATGCCGGGGCGCAGGATGTTGTCCGGGTTCGGTACGGTCACGCGCAGGCTGAAGCCGCGCTCTCCCGCGCTGGCGGCGGGATAGATCGCGGAGACTTTGCCCGCGAACGTCTTGCCCGCGAAGGCGTCCACCGTCACATTGACCGGCGTGCCGACATGCGTGTCGCTGAAGTCCGTTTCCGAGACCGTCGGCTGGTAGTAAACGGTCTTGACGTTGACGATCCGCATCAGGCCCGAGCCCGGCGCGGCGATCTGTCCCGGCTCGGTGGAGCGGGAGGCGACGATACCGTCGATCGGCGCGTAGATCGACGCGTTTTGCAGCTGAACTTGATTGTATGTCAGCGTCGCCTTCGCCTGGGCGACTCCGGCCTGCGCCGCAACGATATCGTCGCGCCTGACGGCGACCAGCTGCTCGTTGGCGATGGCGTTGTTGAGGTTATTCTGCTGCTGGCGCACTTTTTGCAGCTCCGCGGCGATGTCTTCCTGACGGCTGCCTTCCTGAACGAGCTTTAAAGCGGCGACGGCGTTTTCGTACTGCGCCTTGTTGACGTCGTAAGTCGTCTGCGCGGTGTCCAGATCGGCCTTCGCGATGGCGCCCTGCGCGTAAAGGTTCTTGTTGCGGTTGAGCGTGACCAGCGAGTTGCTCATGTTGGCCTTAGCCAGCGTGACCGAACTCTCAGACTGAAGCACTTCCTGCGGGCGTGAGCCGCGCAGCGTCTTCAAATACGTCTGCTGCTCGGCGGCGACCTGGGCGCGGGCCTGGAGCACATTTTGCTTAGCCTGCGTCACTTGAATATTGTAATTGGTCTGCGCCTGCGACACTTTGGAGATCGCCGACTGCACATTGGCTTCCTGCTGGCGGACATTAGCTTCCAGGTCCGTCGTGTCCTGGCGGACCATGAGCTGGCCCTTATGCACGTAATCGCCCTCTCGGGCGAACACGGCGTCGACACGGCCGTTGGCCTTCGCCGAAAGCGTGACGTCCTGAAGCGCCGCCAGGCTGCCCGTGACCGGCACGGTCTGTTCGATCGTCCCGGTTTGAACCGTGATGGCCTCCACGGGGATCGCTCCGCCTTCGCCGCCGATGCCGGACGCATCTTTCTTCGCGGCGTCATCCGCCGGTTTTTTGCCGCAGCCGGCCACTCCCATGGCGCCGGCGGTGATGAGGAACGCCAGCGCCGCTGCCTGAATCCTTGTTCTACGCATCATCGTGCTTCCTGTCCCTCGCATGGTGCTGTTTGTCCTCTCGTTCAACGTCCGCCCTCGGCGCGAATGAGCTGCGCGCGAGATGTCTGGTAGTCGTAAAATGCGCTGAGCTGATCGTTCTCCGCCGTCACCAGCTGCGCCTGGGCGTTGGTGACTTCGATAAACGCGCTGATGCCGTTCTGGTAACGCACATTGGCGAGGCGCACGGCTTCCCGCGCTTGTGTTACGCCCTGTGCGGCGGAGGCAAGCCGCGATTTCGCGTTTTCGATATTCAAATACGCCTGCCGCACTTCGATCGCGACGTTTTGCTGCAGCTGCGACTTGGTGATCTTCTGGGTCTCCAGATCGATCTGAGCCGAGCGCACCTTGGATTTTGTCGTGCCGCCGTCATAGAGCGGAATGCCCAGGTCCGCCGCGATGCTGTAAGAGTCGCGCTTGCTGCCGGGGGAGGGAGTTCCCGCGTAGCCGGCCGTGCCTGTCAGGCTGAGCGAGGGCAGCAGCGTCGCGCCGGCGAGCTTGACGAGCTTTTCGGCGATCGTGATGTTGTTGCCCGCCTGGATCATCTCTGGGCGCTTGGCGTAAGCCGTCGCCGTGCTTTGCTGGAGATCGAATGTCTCCGTGGGGGCGGGGAGGCTGGCCGGATCGACCGCCGTGGCGGCGTCCGGAGGCGTTCCCAGCGCCGCGTTCAGGTTCGCCTGGTCGATATTGACCTGGTTCTGCGCTTTGTAAAGCGCCTGCTGCGCGCTGGAGAGCGTGGTCTCCGCCGTCAGCAGGTCGTATTGCGCCACTGTGCCCTGCGTGTATTTCGCCTGTGTGATCCGAACGTTTTCGGTATCGGCGGTCACCTGCTCCTGCTGAACCCGGACGTCTTCCTGATCGCGCAGCACGGTGAAGAACGCGGTTTTGACCGACAGCGCCACTTCATTGCTGACTCGGTCGAGATCAGTCTGGTAGAAGTCGCGTGTCCGCCGCAGCACATCCTCGGCCGCCGGCACGAGACGGAAGATATCGACGCCCTGCGTGACGCTCAGCCGCGCGCCATAGGTATTGTAATTGCCCTGGCTCCCATTGGTGGAGACCGTGCCGGTCCCCGTTCCCGTTCCCGTGCCGCCCGTGGTGTCTCTGGCGGTGGCCGCGGCGGCCTGAGTTTCATCGGACAGTCGCTTCAGAAGGTTGGGGGCTACGCCGCCGGCGCCCGTTCCGGTCCCGGTCGAAGTTCCGCCGCTGGATGTCCCATTGCTGGTTCCGCTGGTCGTCCCGCCGCCGACCCCCGTATTGACCGTGCCGCCGCCCGTGGCGGATGGGCTGGAGGATGAGGGGCTGGTGGTCGTGGCGCCGCTGGAGCTGGTCCCCGAGCCCGTCGCGTTGCCGCCGCCTCCGCCGCCGACAAATGTCTGCACCGAGCCGCCGCCCTGATCCGTGATGGTCGGGATGGTTCCGCCGCCCGGGAGCGTGACGGATGAGCTGGAGCCGCCGGTCACGCCGCTGCCGTAGCCGCGCGTGCTGGACAGCGTATCGCCGACATCGATCCTGACCGTGGGAAACGCCTGCGCCGTCGCCTGCGTGATCTGTTCTCCAGCCTTCTTATAGCGCTCGCGCGCCAGCAGCACCGAAGAGTTATTGGAAAGCGCCAGCGCGACCGCTTCGTCCAGCGTCATCAGTTTGACGCCGCTCGCCGAAGCCGTTGTCCCAGCGGCGGGCGCCGCCGTCGTGGGAGCCGCTGCGATTGGCGTGGGCATGACCGGAGCCGGTGTTTCGGGAGTGGCGGCCCCGGCGGCGGGGGCCGTCACGGTCGGGGCAGGCGCCGCCGCCTGCGAGAACGCGGGCGATGCGCCCGCGGCCAGAGAAGTGAACGCAAGGGAGAGAGCGGGGGCGATACGCCGCCCGTAACGGACCGTAACTTGAGGCTTCACGCGGCTTTTTCCTCCGGAGTGCTGTCGTTGGATTCTTTTTCGATGTTCTGAAGCCCCTCCAGGAACATCGTCATAAATTCTCGGATATCGTCGATCTTGCAGAGCACGAGCCCTTTATCGTCCGGGGTGCCCATGATCAGCAGTTTGTCGCCGGTCTCGATCTGGAATCGCTTGCGGGCGTCGGCGGGAATTACGATCTGCCCGCGCTCGCCGACGGTCGCCGACCCGTAGAAATGCTCTTCAAACCGATGCGGTTTCCTGCGCTTCTCATCACTCATAAGTCAATATTCATCCCTTGATTGTCAAAATCATACAAATCACACACTTCTGAATAGTATTATGATCAAAGGGTGACACTCTGTCAATAGTTTTATGAATGTAAGTCGCCTTTAACCGCAGATCGTTCCGATCAGTAGGAGAATTAGGCCGATCCGGAACGCCTGCCATTCCAACGCTCCTAACCGGGGGTTTGCGGGCTCCCGATCCACTGGCGGGCGAGCTTCGCAACGGCTGTAAAGTCCGTGTCGTCCAGACGGTAGACCGCTTGCGTCATCAATCCCCGGAACATGGCCGTCAGCAGGGACGCCGCAGCTTCCGGATCCGTGCTCGCGGGAATGCTTCCATCCACGTGGCCGGCGGCGATCAAACTGCTGAGACGAGATCGCCACCCGCTTTCGATTTCAATCATCATCTGATGGATCGCCGCGTCGCGATGGGCGCGGGTGGTGATTTCGGTGAGAACAACGCATATCTCCGAATGATCTTTGACTCTGTACTCCATGTTGGCGACCATCGCCTGCAGTTGATCCGCCGCGCTCATCCGCACATTATTGGCGATCGGCGCGTTCGAGGAAATGAATTGCTGCAAGATATGCTCGATGACTCCCCGAATGAGATCTTCCTTTTCCGGGAAATAGTAATGCAGCGTCGCGATGTTCACGCCGGCGGCGGCGGCGATGTCACGCACGCGCAGGCCCTCAAAACCCTTTTCCGCAATCAAGCGGCACGCCGCGCCCACCAGCTCGCGGCGGCGCTTGTCGCCGCGCGATTCTTGTCGCGCGGAGCGTTCGCAAGTGCAGTCGTCCAAAATTTGACGCTCCAATCAAGTGATTGATTGAATATGCCACGTATTAGAACTCTTTGTCAAGCAGTTGCTTGAAAAACTGGTATTCTCTCGATCGATACGGAAAGCTCCATCCACTATGTCGCCAAATCGTGAAGAAATTCTGAAAGAGTTTTTCGGAATTTTTTCTGGAGCGCCCGCTGAAATTCTCGAAACGGTGTAAAATTACGGAACTAAGCGTCTTGCCCGAGGGTTATGATTGCGAATGGGAGCATCAAAGACGTGTTTCGTCATCTGCGTGAAGATATACAAACAATTCGACTGAAGGACCCGGCGGCGACGTCGCTGGCCGAGGTTCTGACGTACGCCGGTTTCTGGGCGATTTTCTATCATCGGATCGCGCATCGCTTTTACAAACGAAATTGGCGCTTTCCAGCGCGCGCGATCTCTCAGTGGAGCCGATTTCTCACGAACATCGAGATCCATCCGGGGGCGACGATCGGCAAGCGTTTCTTTATCGATCACGGCGCGGGCGTCGTGATCGGGGAAACGGCGGTCATCGGCGACGATGTCTTGATGTACCACCAGGTGACTCTGGGCGGAACATCGCTGGAGAAGACCAAGCGCCATCCGACGATCGGAAACAATGTGCTGCTGGGCATGGGCGCGAAGGTGCTCGGAAACATCACCGTGAGCGACGGCGCGCGCATCGGCGCGAATGCGGTCGTGACGCGGGATGTGCCGCCCAATACGAGCGTTGTCGGCGTGCCGGGGCGAATCCTGATTCAGGATGGGCAGCACATTTCGGAGCGGTCGATCGCGCAGGTCATGGATCAGGCGCTTGGCAACGCCGATCCGATGGGGGAGATTATCCGCCGCGCGCTGCACGAGATCGAAGACCTTAAGTGCCGTATCGAAGCGGCGGAGGAAGATCTGCATCCGGAGCGGATCTTGACTCGGCTGCAGGACAGCGCTCGGGAGAAATCCCTCGCGGACGAGTTTGAAGAGATGCTTAACGCCGACACCTTCACCCCGAACCGGCGCGAAAATGTGGCGGGCGAGGGGATCTAGTTGCGCAAGCCGAAGCCTTTGCCGCCGGGCGGCGTGATCGGAATCGTCAGCCCCGCCAGTCCATCGGACGCCGAAGGGCTGCGCTCGGGAATGGCGGTTTTGGAAGCGTATGGTTTCCGCCCGAAGCTTATGCCGCACGCGCTGGACCGCCATGGTCACGCGGCCGGGCTTGATGAAGACCGCGCGGCCGATTTCATGGCCGCCTATGCGGACCCGGAGATCGATCTTGTGTGGTGCGCGCGCGGCGGTTCGGCGTCGCTCCGGCTCTGGCCGCATCTGGACTGGTCTGCCCTCGCGGCGCTGCCGCCCAAGCTGGTCGTCGGGTACTCCGACATCACTTCCCTGCAAATTCCGCTCACTCAGCGCGCCCACATCCCCGCGATCCACGGTCAGATGGTCTTCGAGCTGGCCCTGCGCACGCCGGAGCCGCTGCTGCAATGGCTGCTGGGATTGCTCCAGTCGTCAGAGCCCGCCGGCCTTGTCCCTGCGATTGCGTCCGACACGCTTGTTCCCGGCGTGACCGAAGGCGCTCTCTGCGGCGGCTGCCTGTCGCTCGTCCGCGCCACGCTCGGCACGCCGTATCAGATCGACGCGACCGACAAATTGCTCTTGATGGAAGATATCGGGGAGAAGCCCTGGGGGATCGAGCGTGACCTCGTCCATCTGCGCGAGGCGGGGGTGCTGGAGACGGCCGCCGGGTTTATCGTCGGCGAAGCGACGGATACGGACGATACGCAGACGCTGCCGATGCGCCGGATCTGGGCGGACATTTTAGAGCCTTACGGCAAGCCCACCGTGCTGGGATTCCCCTTCGGACACGTCGCCCAAAACTACGCGCTGCCGCTCGGCTGCCGCGCCCGCCTCGACGCCGGGGCGCGAAGCTTGACGATTCTGGAATCCGCTGTCCATAATGGGTAGTTCGACCTCTTCGGCGCCGGAACTTTTGCACGTGTCCTTGCGCTGAATCCGTTATCAACGCCGCGCGGCGCGCCCGCCGCCCGCATTCTGATCAAAGGACACAATTTCATGAAATTCGCCAAGATCTCCGCTATCGTCGCCCTGATCGCCACCGTCGGCGTATCCGCATTCGCCCAAAAGCCCAACCCGGTTACCACAAAGCCCGCCGCGCCCTCCTCCGCGACCGTCAAGAGCTACACCCGCAAAACCAAGACCGGCAAAGTTGTTACGGTCAAGGGTTACACTCGCAAGCCGAAGCTGACCACAACGGCCCCGAAGACCATCGCCGTGAAGGGGTATACGCGCAAAACCAAGGGCGGAAAAGTCATCACCGTGAAGGGCTACACCCGCAAGGCCCCGGTCAAGAAGACCGCCGCGCCGAAGATGTAGGATTGGGCCCTCACCCCCCAGCCCCCTCTCCCAATTTTGGGAGAGGGGGAGTCAGAGGGAGTTAGCATTTAAGTCATAAGATCTTTTGGATCTTTGATCCAACTCTTAACCCTCGCCCAGACCTTTGGGAGAGGGTGGCCCGGAGGGTCGGGTGAGAGCTCTCACCGTGTCCGCCGCTGGTCTTCCTCGATCACGCTTCCCAAAAACGAGCCCGCGAATTTTCCCTCCGGGCGAACGCGCCCCTTCAATCCCACTTTTGACCCTTCGCTGGGCGCGCCGGCGTGGCTGACGACCCAGATCTGGCCGCTGTCGTCGTTGACCCGGTAGGCCGACAGGTTAGAAATCCCGAGCGGCAGCTCGTAGACTTTCGTGACCTCGCCGGCGATGGTGACGTCTTTGTCGGCGAAGCGCGTCGGGTTATCCAGGATGTCGCGCACTTTATCGGTGTGCGTTCCGCAGCCGGCGAGCGCGGTGATGGCGAGGGCGCCGAGCAGCAGGGCGCCGAGATATCCACGTTTGGCGGGTCTTAGCCCGTGTATGACTTGCATGGGATCGTCTCCTTCAGAAATCTTCTTTCTCCATGGACGCCGCGGGCCGCCCAACTGTTCCCGGTAATATTCCGAGGACAGCCGGTGAAAAATATCGGATAGCCGGGAACTCTTTGGTTGACTGCCGCGCTGTTGTGTCTGTCAAACATCAATTATCGGAGGCTTCGTTTCATGAAGTTGTTCACCAAAGTTCTCGCCACCACGCTCGTTCTGTCCGCAATCGTTCCGGCTGCGTTCGCCGCGACCCCCGCTCCCGCCACGGCCAAGCCCGCCCCCAAGATGGCGGCCAGCAAGATGACCGCTAAGAAGATGGCCAAACCTGCCCCTAAGAAAATGGCGAAGAAGGCTGCTAAGCCCACCGTCAAGAAGGTCGCCAAGCCGGCTCCGAAGATGACCGTGAAGCCTGCCGCGAAGAAGATGTAACTTCTTCCCTCTCTTGCGTTCGTTCAGGGAACGTGAGAGAATCCCAAAAAGGCCGCATGCGATCGCATGCGGCCTTTTTGGCTATTATGAGTCGATTTTAGCTCAGGTTGAGCGCCAGCAGACGAAGTTCGGACATCTCCTCCATCGCGTAGCGCACGCCCTCACGCCCAAATCCCGAGCCTTTCACGCCCCCGTACGGCATATGATCCACCCGGTAGGACGGCGTGTCGTTCGCAATGACGCCGCCGACCTCCAGCCGATCGAACGCGCGATAGATCCGATGGATGTCGTTCGTGAAGACGCCTGTCTGCAAGCCATAGTCCGAATCGTTGGCTCTGTCCAGCGCTTCCTCGAAGTCGTCGTACGGGGTGAGCGTCACGACCGGTCCAAAGATCTCCTCGCGCTCAGCCTTCATCTCGGTGTTTGTGTCGGTCAGAATGATGGGGGCGATACGCCGTGGGTCGGCGGGAGCGATGTCGCCCAGAAGGAGGCGCGCCCCGCCGTCCAGCGCTTCTCGCACGCACTCCAGAATTCGGACGCCGCCCGCTTCCGTGATGACCGGACCGAGGTCCGCCGTCTCGTCCAGAGGATCGCCCAGCCGCAAATCACGCGACAGGGCGACGAACCGCTGGGTAAAGGCGTCAAAGATCGGACGGTGGACCAGCAGACGCTGGGTGGAGATGCAGACCTGTCCGGCGTAGGCGAAGGCGCTGGCGACGCATTTGGGGACGACCATTTCGAGATCGGCGTCCTCATGGACAATCGTGGCGGCGTTTCCGCCGAGCTCCAGCGTCACACGCTTCCGGTTCGCCTTCGCCTTCAATTCCCAGCCGATGCGCGCGCTGCCGGTGAACGACAGCACCGCGACGCGCGGATCGAGCGCCAATCGTTCGCCGAGCGCCGGTTCAGTATGGATGACATTGAATGCCCCGACGGGAAGTCCGGCTTCGGCGATGACTTCCGCCAGCAGCAGCGCCGTCAGCGGCGTTTGATGCGCGGGCTTTAGCACCACCGGCGCGCCGACGGCGAGCGCCGGGGCGACTTTGTGCGCGACCAGATTGAGAGGGAAATTGAACGGCGTGATCGCGCCGACCACGCCCGAGGGAAACCGCCGCGTGATCCCGATCCGCCCTTGCGACGACTCAATCCGATCCAGCGGGATCTGCTCTCCCTGTCCAAATCGCCGCGCCTCTTCGGCGGCGATCTGAAACGTGTGAACGGCGCGTCCGACTTCGCCGCGCGCATCCCGGATCGGCTTCCCCGCCTCACGCGCGATCGTCACCGCGATCTCCTCCGCCCGCGCGACGAGTCCCGCATGGATCTTGTCTAGCGCTCCGCCCCGCACCGCATCCGTCAGGGCGCGAAACGGCTCCCGCGCCGCATACGCGGCGGCGATGGCGTCCTCCATCTCCTGAACCGCGCCCCGGTAAAGATGTCCGACGGACGTCCCGTCCCAAGGGGAGACAATTGTGTCGACTTCCGAGGTCGCGCGCCACTGACTGGCGATGTAGAGGGAGCGAACTTCGCTGTTCATAATGAGAAGGTCTCCTCAAACCCACGCTGGCGTTTTGGGTGGCAAACCCACCCCGGCGCTTCGCGCCACCCCTCCCGCCGACGGGAAGGGTGATTTCAGAGCGTGTTATCGCAAGCGGCTTTCGTCAGGGGCAATCCTACCAACCCTTCCCGTCGGCGGGAGGGGTGGCGCGAAGCGCCGGGGTGGGTTTGCCACCCAAAACGCCAGCGTGGGTTTGAGGATGCTCTTATTCCACCGTCACCGACTTCGCCAGATTCCTCGGCTGGTCGATCTCGCGGCCCAGGGCCGCCGCGATGTAGTAGGCGAGCATCTGCATGGGGACGATCGCCAGGATCGGCATGAACCAGTCGTGGGTGCTGGGGATGCGCAGAACGCTGTCCACCGAGCGGGTGTCCAGGCCCTCGTCGCCGTCCTTGACCAGGGCGACCGCGCCGCCGTCGCGGGCGGTGATCTCTTTGACGTTCGAGAGCATCTTATCGTAGAGCGCCGATTGGGTGGCGAAGCAGACGACGGTGACGCCTGGCTCGACCAACGCGAGCGGGCCGTGCTTCATCTCGCCGGCGGCGTAGGCTTCGGCGTGGATGTAGGAGACTTCCTTGAGCTTGAGCGCGGCTTCCATCGCGACGGCGTAGTCAAAGCCGCGCCCCAGGAAGAAAAAGCTGCTGGACTTTGAAAGGCCCTGCGCCAGCTCCTTGATCTCCGGGCCGAGTTTCAGCACCTGGGCGACCTGCGCGGGCAGGGCCTTCAGGAGCTCAACGTATCCGGCGACGACGGTCGGTCCCAGGCGATTCTCTTGCTCCGCGATGTAAAGGCCGACCAGATACAGGGCGATCAATTGCGTGGTGTACGCCTTGGTGGAGGCGACGCTGATCTCGGGGCCGGCATAGGTGTAGATGACTTCGTCGGATTCGCGGGCGATGCTGGAGCCGACGACATTGACCACCGCGAGAGTTGTCGCGCCCTTCACCTTGGCTTCGCGCAGAGCCGCCAGGGTGTCGGCGGTCTCGCCGCTTTGGGAGATGATAATGGCGAGGGTGTGCTGATCGACGATCGGATCGCTGTAACGGAACTCGCTCGCCACGGACACCTCGACGGGGCGGCGCAGCAGCGCTTCGTAGAAGTGCTTCGCGACCATGCCGGCGTGATACGCCGTGCCGCAGGCGACGATGACGATCCGATTGAAGTTGAGCAGCTGTTCGCGCGAGAGCTTGAGTTCCGGGAACATCACCTGATTGGTGTCCGACACGCGGCCGCGCAGGGTGTCGCGGATCGTCTGCGGCTGCTCGTGGATCTCCTTGAGCATGAAGTGGTCGTAGCCGCCTTTGGACGCCGTGCTGACATCCCAGGTGACCGCGAACACATCGCGCTGGAGCAGTTCGCCTTCCAGGGTGGTGATTGTCACCTGGTCGGGCGTGATCTTGACGAAGTCTCCGTCTTCCAGCACTAAGACCCGGCGGGTGTACTCCATGACGGCGGGGATATCCGAGGCCAGGAAGTTTTCGCCTTCGCCCAGGCCGATGATCAGCGGCGAGGCGGTTTTGGCGGCGTAAATGACGTCCGGCTCCATCTCGGAGACGACGCAGATGGAGTAAGCGCCGGTGACGGAGGCGAGGGCGCTGCGCAGCGCGGCCTCCAGCGAACCGTTGGAGGTTTTCAGGCGTTCCTCGACGAGATGGACCAGGACCTCGGTATCGGTATCGCTGGAAAACGTATGGCCTTCCGCGAGCAACTGCTCTTTGAGGTCCAGATAGTTTTCGATGATCCCATTATGGATCAAGGCGATACGGCCGCTGCAATCCGTGTGCGGGTGCGCGTTCCCATCATTGGGACGCCCATGTGTCGCCCAGCGCGTGTGCGCGATGGCGGCGCCGCTGGACGCGCCGAGGTCTCCGAGGCTGTTCATCAAATTGGAAAGCTTGCCGGCTTTCTTGAGAACGGTGACGGTCGGACTGTTCGGGGCAACCACGGCCACACCGGCGGAGTCATAACCGCGGTATTCCAGCCGCTTCAGATTATCCAGAACTAGACGGACGCTGCCCTCGCGTCCTCCGACATATCCCGTAATTCCACACATCGAGTTAAATTGCGCTCCTCGCGTTTTCCTTTGAGTATACCCGGCGGCGGGCGCTCCCCGGAACCAAAAAAGGGGAAGCCGCTGCGGCTTCCCCTCACTTTGCTGTCGATTTGGAATGTGCGGCGCGTTATTTCGCGGCGGGATCGGCCTTGTGGCGGCCCTTGCCGAGGATGAACTCCAGGCCGGCGTAAACGGTCAGGTCCGAGAAACCGCGCTCGCTCTTGCCGACTTGCAGCGAGAAGTTTTGATCCGTCGCATACGTGTGGTTGAGGCCGATGACATAACCCATGTCGGTGCGCGCGCCGGGAGCGCCGGGGCTCGCGCCGTAGATCTGCGCGCCGATCGACGTGCGCTCTGTCGCCTGGAACGTCAGGGCCGCGCCGTAGTACCAGCTGTTCTTCGCGGCGGCGGTTCCGGGCAGGTTGTAGGAGGCGGCCAGTCCGAGGCCGTACTTTCCATAGGACTTCGCGGCCGCCAGGCCGAAGGTGCTGGCGTACTTGCCGTTGCCCAGGCCGTTCGATACGCCGGCGGTGGGGACCTTCACAGTGTAGTCGATGGCGATCTGCGGAGCGCTTTTCGTCTCCTCCAGGAAACGCCACTTGATGTCCGCCGTGGTGTCGCCAAATCCGGTGACGCGGCTGGAGCCAGAATTGCGGACCGAGGCGGCGGCGACGCCGGTTCCGATTTCGATATTGTTGGTGAGGCCGTAAGCGAGGTTGACCGCCGGAAGCGTCTGCGACTCGGAGCCGGTCACCTGAGACGAGTTGATCGCGATGTCCAGCGTGTAGCGGCCGGGTTCCGTGGTTCCCGGGCCGTCCAGCGGGACCGGACCCGCGAGGACAGGCTGAGCCGCGAGGCAAAGTAATGCGGCGCAGGCCGCGAAATAGTAGGGCGCTTTCATCCTGAGTATATGTTCCTTCCGTGGCTTATCGCCAGGGGCCAGTCGCCGCGATAAAGTGTGTTGAGCGGTTTCCAGCGTGTTTACTAGGTTCATTATCAGGTGGAATGGACAGGGGAGTTATTCGCAAAAATACGAGGATCAAGCGAGGAGGCGCTCGGTAAAATTACCGGAAATCTTGAGAGGAATTTCGCCATGGATTTTTGGGCGGCGATAAATATCCCGATTAATACCGGCTTATGGGCGATTCCGTGGGAAACTGGTATTCCTGCCGGGCGCCAATAGGAATGAAATCACGCGTATTCGTGTATGATAGATATGTAATCCATTTCGAAAACGTTCTCTGATTTTCGTCTTTAAGGAGCCATTATGAAAACCACAATTATCGCCGCCACCGTCGCCGCTTTCGCCGCCTGCGTCTCTGTTTCCGCCGCCATCGCTTCGCCCGTCTCCGACATCCGGGACAACGCCGCCGCTGCGGCGAGCAACGCGCATATCTATCAATGGAAGCGTGTGCAGCTGGAAGTCGTCCGCATCGCGGACGCCGAGAAGAAGGTCCAGGCGGCCCAGTCCGTCAAGTCCGAAACACTGAGCAGCGCCGTCCGCGAGCTGCGCGCCGCGCAGTTCGCTCACGACGCCGACCGCACCGAAGCCGCCGCCGCCCAGGTGCTGGCCGCGACCGACGCGCTGAGCAAGTAAATCCCCGCGCCGCAAGGCCGATCGCACATCACGAAATAGCGCCCGCGAGACTTGCAAAGTCTCGCGGGCGCTGTTGCTTGTTTGACGGCGGGGCCGATGGGGTGATCCGTTCGACCGGGGCTGGATCTACGCGGCGCTCTGAATCGCCGGCGATATCTTTGCGTCCAGCACATCCATCAGCGCCTCCACGACGTCGGGATCGAACTGGGAGCCGGCGTGCTTGCGGATCTCGGCGCGGGCGGCGCTGGAATCGCGCGCGGATCGGTAGGGGCGGTCCGTGGTGATGGCGCCATAGGTGTCACAGACGGAGATAATGCGCGCGCCCAGCGGGATCTGATCGGCGCTGAGCCGGTCCGGGTAACCGCCGCCGTCCCAGCGCTCGTGGTGGGCGCGGACCATGGGGGCGACGGTGCGCAGGCCGGGAACATGGTTGAGGATCTCGGCGCCCAGCGCGGGATGGGTGCGCATGATCTCCCACTCGGTCGAGTCTAATTGGCTCGGCTTATGCAGGATCGAGTCCGGAATCGCCACCTTGCCGATATCGTGCAGCCGTGCGGCGAGGCCGACCATGCGCGCCTGGGCGATGTCCAGGCCCATGATCTGGGCAAGCTGGATCGCCAGGTCGCCCACCTCGTCCGTGTGCTCGCCGGTGTAGTGGTCGCGCGCCGAAACCAGGGCGGCCATGGCTTCGACGGTGCCGCGCAGGGCGACCTCCTCGCGCGATCCTTCATGCGACATCGTCAGCAGCGCGCCGACGGCGGGGTCGGCGGCGGTGCGGACCTGGTTGCGCCCGAGCTTCTTTGCGGCGTACATCGCCTGATCGGCGGCGTCCACGAGAGCGTCCCGGTGATGCGCATCCGCCGGATACGACGAAACGCCGACGGAGCACGTCAGGCGCAGCCCGCCTCCGGCGGCGAAGGTATGCTCCGCGACGCGCTTGCGCAGCTCCTCCGCGACCGTGTAGGCGCCCGGAAGGTCCGTCTCCGGCAGCAGCGCCAAAAACTCCTCGCCGCCCCAGCGGCCCACGGTGTCGATGGCGCGCAGGCCGGCGCGCACATGGGCCGCCAGCTCCGACAGCGCGGCGTCGCCCGCCGGGTGGCCGCAGGTGTCGTTCAGCGCCTTGAAATAGTCCAGGTCGAAGAAGAGGAGCGCGCAGGGACGGCCGTAGCGCGCCGAGCGCTCCATCTCGGCGTCGATGGCCGCGACCATGGAGCGATGGTTGGGAAGCCCGGTCAGCATGTCGGTCGTGGCGAGCGAGTGCAGCCGTTCATTCGCCTCCGTCAGCGCGTCCAGGTTGATTTTTAGCTCGTCCTGTGTCGCGTGCAGCTCCGCGTTGACAATCTCCATCTTCGCCGCATACGCCGCGGTGTCATCGTAGGCCGTATGCAGCTGCTGGTTGAGCTGGTAATTTTCCCGGATCGACATCACCTGGCGGACCAGGATCAGCGCGACCAGGGCCAGGCAGCTGACGATCACGCCGCGCTCCAGCGTCTTGTCGGCGTGTACCGAGCGGGTGTAGAGCAGCAGCGCCACGATGGCCGGAAAGAGGGCGTAGGGCAGCAGCAGACGCCAGAGGGGCGGTGTTTCCACCAGCTCCACATCCGTTTCCGTCGCCGAGCGCCGGCCCAGCAGATGAATGGCGCTGGCTCCCAGGCCGATCAAGCTGTTGCCGAGCACGTAAGTCTCGTCCATGAGCGAGCCGGTGTGATAGGTGTTTTGCAGCAGGCGGTAAAGATAGATGCTGTCGCCGATGACGAAGACGATCAATCCGGTCAACAGGATCGAGACGCCGACATAACCCGACCGGCTGGCCGAGCGCGACGCAAGCAGCAGGACGGCGAACACCAGGATCAGGTCGCAGCAGGGATAGGCAAGGCCAACGGCGCGGCCGAGCAGCGTCTGGCTGCCCTGAAGCATGGTGGGCCCGAGGATAAAGTACCAGCTGAACGCGACGGCGGCGGTCATGATCATCGCGCTGTCGAGAAACACGCGCACGCGAGACGCGAGAGGCATGGGGCGTGTCGACATCCGCAGGATGGACGTAAAGATCGTCGGATAAATGGCGAGGAAGAAGAGGTCCGCGACGCCCGGAAACGGCGGGTCGACGTGTTTGATCACATCGAAATACGCATAAACGGTCTGTCCCACGCTGTAACAGATCAAGCCGATCGCCATCGTCACGGGAGCGGCGATGTTCCGGGGAGTTCCCGCGTCGCGCCGGGAGCGTAACGCGGTCCACAGGCACCAGAGCCCGCCCATAAGCGCGCCTAAGATTTCAAACGCATCGACGCCAGCAACGTAGATCGCTTTGCTAAAAGGGCGTCCGAGGATCCATGCGACCGCCATCAGGTTTAGCGCCGCGACCCAGGCCACTCCTTGGAATACTGTCTTTCGTTCCTCGCGCTGTCCCTGCGCCATTCTTACCTGCAGTTCCGCGGACATGGCCGCACATTGACAATCTCATTTCCATTGTCGGCGATTCTCGGTTTTTTCTGGAGACTGACGGCGTGTCACTCGCATGCGGCAGGTTCGCGTTTTGCGGGCGGAGTCATCCAGGCGCGTCCCCATTGCGCGACGGCTTCAAAGACGCCGTTAAGCTCTTCTCCTTTCGGCGTGAGCGCGTATTCGACGTGCGGCGGCATGGCGCTCAGCACTGTGCGCGTCACCACGCCTTCCTCCTCCAGCTCCCGCAACCGTTCGCGCAGAGTGCCGGGATTGATCTTGTGCTCGTGTGAAAGTTCGTTGAAACGCTTTTTGCCGTCCAATAGGCTGCGCACGATATGCATCGTCCAGCGTCCGCCCAGCAGCGTCAGCGCCGCGTTGGCCGGACAGAAAAGATGGTCTTCCTCTTGATGTTCCATACCGCTGCTTACCCCATTCTTCCATATTCCGCTCCGACTCTCCCATCCTCATGGGAACACGGCGCAAACCTGGGAACCCTAGAACCGCCGGCGCCGTTATAGATCATAGAGATCTAGAAAATAGAGCGCTCTAAAAAGTATAGCGCAATGGAATAAGATTTGTACATAAGGAGGCGAAAATGAGCGCACCGATTGGCGGACTGCACCATGTGACGGCGATCGCCGGCGACGCCCAGCGAAACTTCGATTTCTACGCCGGTCAGCTGGGATTGCGTCTGGTGAAGAAGACGGTGAATTTTGACGATCCGGGCACATACCATCTGTACTATGGCGACGGCATGGGCAATCCCGGGACGCTGCTGACCTTCTTCCCCTGGAAGAACGCGCCGCGCGGGCGCAAAGGCTCCGGCGAAACCGAGGCGACGGCGCTCTCCGTTCCCGCCGGTTCGCTGGAGTTCTGGCGGAACCGCCTGGAGCCGTTTCTGACTTCGAAGGAGACAAAGGAGCGGTTTGGGAGTCCGGTTTTGAGCTTTGCCGATCCGGATGGACTGGCGCTGGAAATCGTCGAAACATCCGAATCCGACGATGCGCGGACTGGGTGGACGGGAAGCGACATTCCCCGTGAGTTCGCCGTGCGCGGGCTTTACGGCGTAACCATCGCGGTGCGGGATCCCGAGCCGACAGCGCGTGTCTTGACCGGCCTTCTTGGTTTTGAAGAGATCGGGGCCGAGGGCGAGCGCCGGCGCTTTGTGACGCAGCCCGGCGCGCCTGGCGCCGTGATCGATCTCATCGCGCGGCCGGATGCTCCGGCGGCGCAGACACTGGTGGGATCGGTCCATCACATCGCCTACCGTTTGGAGAATGAAGCCGCGCAGATCGCGTGGCGGGACAAACTGCACGACGCGGGGCTGGGCGTGACCGATGTCCGCGAGCGGGAGTACTTCCGCTCGATCTATTTTCACGAACCGGGCCGCGTGCTCTTTGAGCTCGCCACCGACGCCCCTGGCTTCGCGACCGACGAGACGCCGGACGCTTTGGGAACGGCGCTAAAGCTGCCGCCCTGGCTTGAGACGCGCCGCGCATCGATTGCGGGCATGCTGCCCGCGCTGGAAACGACGGGAGAGAGGAACTGACCAATGGCAAACACTGCGCTGGATTTTAAACACCGATATCTCGCCGGGGCCGCCGGCGCGCCGACGCTGCTGCTCCTGCACGGCACGGGCGGCGATGAGAACGACCTGCTGGGCCTCGGCCAGACGCTGCTGCCCGGCGCCGGCCTGCTGAGCCCGCGCGGCAAGGTGATGGAAGGCGCATCGCCGCGTTTCTTCCGCCGCCTCGCCGCCGGCGTCTTTGACCTGGAGGACCTGCGCCTGCGCACGGACGAACTGGCTGAGTTTATCACCAGCGGCGCCGGCCAGTACGGCTTCGACCCGGCCCGCGTGATTGCCGTCGGCTACTCCAACGGCGCCAACATCGCTGCAAGCCTGCTGCTGCGCCATCCCGGCGCGCTTTCGGCGGCGGTCCTGCTGCACGCGATGACGCCGTTCGTCCCGGAAACGCCGCCCGCGCTGGACGGAACCCCGGTCCTGATCACTGCCGGTCGCGTCGATCCAATGGTCCCCGCCGCCAACGTCGAACAGCTGGCCCGGATACTCAATGACAGCGGCGCCGACGTCTCACTGCGCTGGAGCCCCGGCGGCCACGGCCTGACCGAAGCAGAGGTCGACGCAGCGACGCAGTGGCTCGCGGCGTTATAAGAGAGCGTGGCGCTCACCTGGCTTAACGCGCCAGGTGAGCGCCAAATTTTTCTCCTCAGCAGACAATCACAAAAAATCTCTTGACAAATTACTGACATCGTGTCACTATATGATAACGAACGAGAGTGAGTAATCAGCAATTATGGGCACAACAGAACGTCGGGAACGGGATAAGCAGCGTCGGCGGGAAGATATTTTGAATACGGCGCGCACGCTGTTCTTTGAAAAAGGCTTTCGCGACACGACGATCGACGATATCGCTCGATCGGCGGAGCTGGCGCGCGGGACGATTTATCTCTATTTTGAGAATAAAGAAGAGATTTATGCGACCGTTCTGGAAGAGGGCCTGGATACGCTGAACCGTCTCGTGCAGGAATCATACTCCGAGGACGCCGACCCGCTCACGAATATTCTGGCCGGTCACGACGCCTTCATGAACTTTCATGACAATTACGCGCAGTATTATAACGTCCTGATGCTCGATAAGCTTCAGATCGCCGATGTGCTGCCGACAAGCCTCAAGGACCGTCTGGATCTGAAGACCGCGCAGATGGCGGAGTTCATCGAAAATATCCTGGACAAAGGCGTTCGCAAAGGCATGTTCCGGCCAATGCAAATCCGCGAAGTGGCGTACCTACAGATGGGGATGGCGATGGGATTCGCGCAGATGCTCGACAAATGCTGCGCCACCAATGAAGTCTTCAACGACCGCGAGCAAAGCCGCCAGGCGATGCACGCTCTGATCGCGAACAGCCTGCTGGACCGCCACGAGCGGGACTAAGCGGAAGAGCCCTCGCCGCCTCTCCCAAAATTGGAAGAGGGGAGACAGAGGGCCTCTTTTTTTATTGATAACTATGACGACTTGTCACAAAAAGACGAGTTGTCTTGTCTTTGTGAGTAAAATAATGACGATGCGTCATTTAGTTTCAAGATGATATTAAATTGGAGATCACCATGAGCACGGTTACAGCGGAAAGGCCAAATCGAAATGGCGTCGGCAGTCCCGAAGGCCGGCGGGCGGTGTTGGAAGTCGAATCGGAGCCTCCCGCTCCACCCATCGCGGCCGCGCAGGCCGCGAATCCTCCGGCGTCGCGTCGCTGGTGGATCGTTGTCGCGGCGATGATCGGGGCGGTGCTGGAAGTGCTGGACACCTCCATCACGAATGTCGCCGTGCCGCAGATGATGGGCAATCTGGGGGCGACGCTTTCGGAGATCGGATGGGTCAGCACGGGATATATTATCTCGAACGTCATCGTGCTGCCGATGACGGGGTGGCTTCAGGATCGGTTTGGGCGGCGCAATTACTTCGCGGCGTCGATCGCCGTCTTCACGCTGGCGTCCTTGATGTGCGGCATGGCGCACTCGCTGCCGGCGCTGATCGCCTGGCGCATTGTCCAGGGACTGGGCGGAGGCGGCCTGCTGGCGACCGGGCAGGTGATCATGCTCGCCGCCTTCCCAAAGGAGATGCAGGGCTTCGCGACCGGAATCTTCGGCATGGGCGTCATGGTCGGGCCGTCGCTGGGGCCGATGCTGGGCGGTTATCTGACGGATAACCTTTCGTGGCCGTGGATTTTCTACATCAACCTGCCCTTTGGGATCGCCGCGATGTTCTTGACGCTGATGTTCGTGGCGGATTCTCGGACCGAGGAGCAGAAGCGCCACCGCCCGAGCACGGATTTCTTTGGCGCGGGGCTGCTGGCGGCGGGAATGGGGTCGCTGCAAACGGTTTTGGAGCGCGGGCAGGAGGATGACTGGTTCCAGTCGCCCATGATCCTGTCGCTTTCGATTGTCGCGGCGGTGGCCCTGGTGTCCTTCGTGCTTTGGGAGCTTTACGTTCCGCACCCGATCGTCAACCTGCGCGTTTTGAAAAACCGCTCGCTCGCCGCCGGTTCGGCCTTCGGCATCGTGCTGGGAATCGGACTGTACGCAACCCTGTTCTTGCTGCCGGTGTTCCTCCAGAACTCGCAGGGATACACGGCGTACCAGACCGGCATTATCCTGTTTCCCTCGGCGATCATGGGATTGTTCTCGTTTATGATCGCCGGCGCGCTCAGCCAGAAGATGGATCCGCGCAAGATGCTGGCCTTTGGCGCCTTGCTGATGATGGCGGGAAGCTACGGCCTTTCGACACTGACCTCGCTTTCGGGCGCGCCGGAAGTCTTCGTTCCGATGCTTGTGCGCGGCGCCTCCATGGGGTTCCTGTTCATTCCGCTGACGGTGGCTAGCCTCGCCGGTCTAAAACCGGAGGAAATGGGAGTGGGTTCGGCGATGATCAACCTGGCGCGCCAGCTCGGCGGCAGCATCGGCATCGCCGCGCTTTCGACAACGCTGACCCGCCGCCTTGTTTTCCACCAGCAGTCGGTCAGCGATCACTTGAACGCCTCCAACCCGGCGGTCACCGACTGGCTCGCGGGAGCGCAGGCGAACCTGATCTCCCACGGCGTCAGTCCCGCCCTCGCGCATGGCGCCGCCCTCGGCCAGCTTGCCCGGGTGGCCGCCGGCCAGGCGATGATCCTCTCGTTCGACGACTGCTTCCTGATGATCGGAACCGCGTTCCTCTGCGCGCTGCCGCTGGTGCTGATCTTCCGGAAAAGCGAGGGAGGAGTGGATATGGGGGCAGTGCATTAAGTCGCGAAATTGCGCCCTTAGACCCTATTCCCCGCGCCTTAACGCGGGGAATAGGTCTGGGACGCGCGCTTACCCAGGCGCGAACAGATCAGACTGCCGTAATCGGCAGGTTGATATAGAATGTCGAGGTGAAGCCGTTTGTGTAATCGCCGACGAGCGTAATTTCCGTTTCGGCTTCAGTCTCCGGCGTGTAAACGTGGTCGTTGGCGTTCGTCGTTGAGTTTGTCCCTTTGGTGTTGTAAGGGGCGACGTAAGTGTTGATGTAGTTGTCGATGGTCTGTGAGAAAAAGAGCTGGGTAGTGTTGGAGCCGTCGCTGGTGGAGGAGGCGCTGTTGTATTTCGAGCGGACACGCAGGTGGATGTGCGTGGTTCGTCCCTGATACCAGCCGGGAATGATGGTGGTGAAGGTGACGAGGCCGCTGGAGTCGCTGATCTGGTAGCCGCGCAGCCAGGATTGTCCGAGCGTGCTTTCGACGGATTCGTTGGAGTAGACGCCCAGCGCGTTGCAGTGCCAGATGTCGACCTGGACGCCTTCCATCGCGGCGAGACTGTTTTCGGAATCCCGAATGTAGATCTTCAGAACGAGCGGGACACCGGTCTGTTTGCTGGTTCCGTCGATATTCGTCAGGATATTACTGCGGTTGTAGCCTGAAGCGCTGTCGTCCGTGAAGTACGGCCCGATTTCGCCTTCGGGGGTGGCCGTGGCGGACGCCGTGATTCCCGTCGTTGTCCCCGTGGTCGTTCCGGTGGTGGTCCCTGACGCCGCGGCGCTGGATCCGCCCCCTCCGCAGCCGGTGATCATCACGAGGCCCGCCGCCCCGAGAACGCCGAGGACTTCCCGCCGCGTGACGCTGCGCGCGGCGGTTTCCGGTGTCGCGGACTCGGTCTCCTGGGCGCTCGTGCTGCTGTCTTCCATTCTCATTCTCCTTCATTTCCGATCTTACGCAATGCGCTGCGATTGATGACGCATTCAGTATAGGAAACGTGGATGAAGGGTTTATGAAGAAAGGCGACGTTAGCTCCAGCCGGAGAAGTCCGTGCCGCGCATCAAGGCGGTGTCCATGCCGAAGATAGGGGAAACGCCCTCCGTGTAGAGCTCCTGCTGGATCTGCAGCCACCGGGGATCCGTGTACACCGCGGCCCAGGCCTGTTCGCGGTGCGCGAGGCTTTCGAAGACGAGCATGTAGGTCAGTTCGGGCGATGCGCCGATATAAGTCGTCCAGAAGCCCATCGCGAAGACGCCGTGGGCTTCGAAGAGCGGCAGGCAGTGGTCGCGGAACCAGTCGGCGGTTTTTCCGAGCTTGGCGTTGGCGTCGAATTTGTATGTGCGCAGCTCGAAGACGCCGCGCGCGAGGCGGGCCGGCTGGTTGTCCTGGCGCGGGAGATGGGAGAACGACAGCGGCGAAAGGATGCTGCTTGTGATGGTGCGCACGGGATCGCCGCCGATTTCGGCGCGGCTGGCGGCGACGGCGGTTTTCCATGCGGGATCGGCCACGAACTGCGCCCAAAGCGCTTCGCGCTGCGCCAAATCTTCCCAGGCGAGAATGTAAGTCAGTCGCGGCTGGTGGGCGCCGACGAGCACCGGCCAGAAACCGACCGGCTCGATCCCAATGCGCGCCCAGATCTTCGTCGTGTGGTCGCCAAATCGGCTGGTCAGCCGTTTGAGAGCGAGGCTGCTATGGCAATCGTAATGGCGTAATTCGTAAAACACAACCGTCTCCCCCGTTTTTGAAATCCAACGTGATCAATCGCTAACGGCCGTGGGAAGTTCCCCGGACGATATACTGGGGCGTGTCGGTGATGGTCAGCGGCAGGCCGGATTTGTCCGCCGTGAGCGTCAACTTGCGATCGCCTTGCCCGCTCCAGATCGTGTAAGTTCCCGCAGAAATGGGCAGCGTGACCGGGCGGGGCGTGTCCGAGATCGTCCAGACGGCGTAGCCGCGCGCTTTGTCTTTTCGAAATTCCAGGAGATGGTCGGTCGCGGCGTCGCCGGCGGCGATCCTGCGATCGAAACGGTAGTCGCCCAGCGCCTTCGTCAGCGTTTGGGCGGCCGTGTAGGACGGCTTGGGATCGTAGATCGGCGCGCGCCCCGGATGAAGCTCATTGCGCACCGTTCCAAAGTGATGCTCGGCGTCCTTCGGATCGGCGCCGTCGTCATGCCAGTCGTACCAGATCGAGAGCGGGACGCCGCTTTCCATGTTGAACAGGAATTCACGCGCCAGATACTTGCCCTGCCGTTCTTCATCGTAGCCGCCCCACGCCACGGAATATCCCCATTCCCCAGAAACGATCGGGATCGTCTTGCCGGCCGGGGCATACTTCGCGATCAATCCGCGCAGCTTCTCGTAATCCGCCCCGGCGGTTTCCGGCGCCGTCTGGCGGTAGGGATGGACGGAAACGGCGTCCCAGTACTGAAGGCATCCCGCCTGGAAGCAGCCTTCCAGGAACGCAAGATCCACTTCGGAGACAGCGGGGCCGATCAAGATCTCTTTGGGACACGTCTCGCGGATCGCCTTGTCGGCGGCGAGGGCCAGCTTGGAGTAGTCGGCGGCGCTTGGATTCGGCCAGAACCATTTGCCGTTCGGCTCATTCCAGAGCTCCCACACAACCCCCTGTCCTTGAAAATGTTTGGCGGCCGCCGCCGCCCAGCGCGCGAATGCCGCGCGTCCCTCATCGTCATACGGCGGCGCGCCGCCGGGTCCATAGGCGGCGTTCCGGTAATCTAAGATAAAAAGAGCGCGCATATGGCTGCGTTTCAGCTCGGCCATCAACCCATCGTAAGCGCGGAAGTCGTAGACGCCCTTGGTCTTCTCCGTCGATTCCCAGGCGAAGTCCATACGCGCCCAGCCGAAGCCCCCGGCCTCCAGCATCGCCATCTCGCCGGGCTTCGGCGCGGTAAAGTGGATATTCACGCCGATCTGATCGTGGACGGTTTCGGGGAAGAGGGAATGCTCCTTGGCGTAGGACGGCGCGGCGAGCGCCAGCGCGGAGCACACGAGCGCGGCAATGCGCGGGATTCGAGACATCGGAGAATCTCCTTATCAATGTCGATGAAGATGGCCCTGGCCCCTAGTGAGCCCTGTGGGGGACGCCCTGCCTAATCGCTCTTGGCGGACTTCTCCGGCGTGACGGGCAGGTGGAAGTAGGTTTGCAGCATGGCGCGGGCGACGTGGCCGGCGGTGCCGGCGCCGTGGCCGCCGTGTTCGACGATGGCGGCGATGGCGATCGTGGGGTGATCGTAGGGAGCGAAGCAGACGAACCAGCCGTGGGTCAGCTTGCTGCCGTGGGTCTGCGCCGAGCCGGTCTTGGAGGCGACTTGAACCTGCGGGAAGTCCACGATCTTGCCGGTGCCGTTGGTCGTGGTGTAGCGCATCGCTTTGCGGACCTCTTCCATGTTCCGGGCGGAAACAGGGACGTGGCGGACCAGCGTGCGCTGGCCCTGATAGACCGTTTCGCCGGCGTGATTGATGATGCGGCTGACGACGTAGGGTTTCAGGACGTCGCCGCCGTTCGCGACGGTCGCCGTGACGCGCGCCATTTGCAGAGGGGTCGTCAGGACGTCTCCCTGGCCGATCGACATGTGCAGGGTGTCGCCGCCGAACCATTGCGAATATTCGGGGCCGTAGCGCTTGAAGTGATTCTTCTTCCAGGCCGGGGAGGGGATGGAGCCGATGTCTTCGCTGGGAAGGTCGATGCCGGTTTTTTCCGCCAGGCCGAAGGCTTTGGCGTAGGTGGAGATCCGGTCCGGTCCGATCGCCTGTCCGTAGATATAAAAGAAGACGTCGCACGAACCCGCCATGGCGGAGTAGAAGTTGACGCTGCCGTGGACGCTCCAGCAGCCGAACCGCGCCTTGCCCAGATGATAAGAGCCAGGACAGTAGGCGCCGGAATGCGTCGTCATGGCGCCGGTCTCCAGGCCCGCGGCGGCGACGATCGGTTTGAAGGTTGATCCGGGCGGATACATGGCGTCGAGCGTGCGGTCGATCAAAGGATGGTTCGGGTTGGTGCTGAGCGGCTTCCAGTTCTCGGCTTTGATGCCTGTCGCGAAGTCGTCGGGGTCGAAGGTCGGGGCGGAGACCATCGAAAGCACGGCGCCGGTCTGCGGATTGATGGCGACGGCGGCTCCGACATAGTGGTTCTGCGCGAACACCTGCTCCGCCGCCTGCTGGACCTTGGCGTCGAGGGCGAGTTGCACGCTCGATCCAGGCGTCGCGTTCTCCGAGTTCATCGTGCGCACTTTGCGTCCGCGCGCGTCGATCTGTACGTCCGTGCCGCCGGGCGCGCCGTGCAGGTACCGTTCGTACTGGTCCTCGATCCCGGTCTTGCCCAGGAAGTCGTCGTTGAAGTAGCCCAGCCCCTTGTTCTTCAGGTCCCGGAATTCGTTTTCGTTGATCCGGCCCATGGTGCCCAGCAGGTTGCCGGCGAGTGAGCCGTGCGGATACCAGCGTACGGGCTCCGGCTCGGTGCTGACTCCGGCGAGGAACGGCTTATACTCCTCGATCTGGGTGACCGTGGTCATCGGCACATCGAGCGCGATCCGGACGGGATCGTAGCGGTTTTGTTTCTTTTCTTTGATCGTCTCGGCGATATCCTGCTGCGTCATGCCCAGCAGCTCGGCGACGCGGTCCAGGACGGCGGTGTCTTTCACGATATCGGGCGTGGCGTAAACGGCGAAGCGGGAGCGGTTCGCGGCGAGGATATCGCCCCTGCAGTCCACGATGGCGCCGCGCGGAGCGCGCGACTGGATGCGCCGCGCCTGGTTCGCCTCCGCTTTGGCGTGGTAATCGTCGCCATTGACGATTTGCAGGAACCAGAGACGGGTGATGAGGCAGGCGAACAGCAGCAGGATGAAGGTTCCAAAGAGGCGCGCGCGAAGCACCACGGCGCGCCGGTCGTTAGGTTGCGACTGGCGCGCCGGATTGGGGATCGGCGGGATTTGGGACCGGTGGGGCGAGATCATTGCGCCTCTCCAGGCGGCGGCCGGTGCAGATGGCTGTGCCGGTGGGGCTCCTGACCTTTGACGAATGTCTTTTCGACAACCTCCGGATCCCACTTTGTCGCGAGCAGTCCGTCTTCTGGATTGATGCTCACGGTGACATACTCCACGCGTTTGGGCCGAGGCGCGGCGGGAATATGCGGCGCTCGGGCCCGGGGAATGGCCGGGATGGCGATGTCACGGACGGGATCGGGCGACGGCGCCGGGGCGTCGGCGTGGCGGCGCGGCGTCACGGGGGCATCCGGCGGGGCGTCGGCGGGCGCATTGTCGCCGCTGTTATCGGTGGCGGACGCGCTGGGCGAATCGCCGGTCAGATCGTGCGCCTTGCCGTAATCGGGCGTGCGCTGGGTCGGCTCGCTGCCCTTGGCGAAGGTGGAGCGGCTGGAGTTCGGCGCTCCAGGCGGCGCGATCAGGCCCGTGTCATTGTCCACGTTGACCGTGACGGTCCCGTCGCCGTTGTCGGTCACGTCCGGAGTTTTGTCGGCGGCGGCCGGAGCCGCGCTGTCCGTGCTGGTATCCGCCGTATCGCCGGTCCCGTCGTGATGCTTGTGGCGCGGCTTTTTGGGGTCGGCGTTCTGGTCGCCGGTGGTCGTTCCGGCGGCTGCCGCATCCGCAGGCTTGGCGTCCTCTTTCTTCGGCGCGGGTTTGATTCGACTGAGCTCCTTCTGAACCGCCTTGACGAAGATCGGCTCCGCGCGCTGCATAAACGCCGTCCAGATCGGCACGCATTCGGTCGCGCCCCAGGAGTTGCCGCCCATCTCTTCGCCGTAAGACGCCGGATGGTGTTTGCTGGCGCGTACCGGTCGTCCGGCCCAGACGCCGACGACCAGGTTCGGCGTGTAGCCGATGAACCAGGTGTCTTTGTGCCCCTGCGTGGTTCCCGTTTTGCCGTGCGCGTCCGGGATCACGCCGGCCTTGTAACCGGTGCCGTATCGGTCCGTCACGACCGCGCGCAGCATATCGTCGACTTGCTTCGCCGCCTTGGGACTGATCACGTGTGTCTCGATCGCCGCCGGGATATCCTCGATCGTGGTGCCGTCGGTCTCTTCCACGCGTGTGAAGGCGCTGGTGACCGGATGGTTGCCGCCATTGGCGAAGGTTGCGTAGGCGCTCGTCATCTCCAGAGGAGTGACTCCGCTGGAGCCGAGCGCGAGGGAAAGCACCGGATCCAGCGGGGACTCGATGCCCATGACGCGGGCGTAACGGACGGCGTTTGTCGGGCCGAACTCTTTGAGCACCTTGACGGCGGGAACGTTGATCGACTGCGCCATCGCTTCGCGCAGCGTGACGCGGCGGTCGGAGTAGCCATTGTCATCCTGCGGCGTCCACGTTCCGGCGCCGGTTTCGAACGATATCCGCGCGTCCAGAACGCTGGTGTCTTCCGTCACCAGGTCGCTGTCGATCGCGCCGGCGTAGACGATCGCCTTGAAGAGCGAGCCGGGCTGACGCCGGGCCTGCGTGGCGATGTTGAAGTTGCTGACGCCGTAATCCACGCCGCCGACCAGCGCCTTGATCTGGCCGGTCTTCGGATCGATCGCGACCAGACACGCCTGATTCGGACCGCTCCGGGCGTTGATATCGACCTGCTTGCGCACTTCCTCCTCGGCGACCTGCTGCATCTCCCAGTTCAGGGTGGTGTAAACGCGCAGGTTGCCGCGCAGCAGATAGTCCTCGCCGTACTTCGCCTTCAATTGCTCCATCACGAAGTTGACGAAGAAGGGGGCGTGGTAGATCTGGCTGCCGCGCTTGGGCGCCTTGGGCGAAGCCAGATGGATCGGCTCGGCGAGGGCTTTTTGATACTGATCGTTGGTGATGTACTTCTGATCCAGCATCCGCCCGAGGACGATATCGCGCTGCTTTCGGGAAAGGTCTTTGTCTTTATACGGATTCCAGTAGGAAGGGCGGTTGGGCAGGCCGGCGAGCAGTGCGCACTCGGCGAGGTCTAGGTCCTGAACATCCTTGCCGAAGTAAGTGCCCGCCGCCGCCTCCACGCCGTAGGCGCCGGAGCCATAGTTGACCTGATTCAAATACGCTTCTAAAATCTGCTGTTTGGTGAAGTTCTTTTCGATCTGGTTGGCGATGATCCATTCATGCACTTTGCGCTGGATGGATTTTTCGCGCGTCAGACCGTCCACGCCCGTCGTACGCGCCAGCTGCTGGGTGAGTGTCGACGCGCCTTCGCCCTTCAGCTCGCCGCTGCGCAGGTTTCGCGTCAGCGCGCGTCCGATGCCCCAGAAGTCGATCCCGTTGTGCTGATAAAACCGCTGATCCTCCAGAGCGACAGTGGCGTTCTGAAGGTCCTTGGGAATCTTGCTGATCGAGACGACCTGGCGGTTCTCGGTGAAGACGGTCGCAAGCGCGACGCCGTCGGACGAGAGAATCGCGGTGCGTCCCGGTGGGTTGAAGGTTGGGATGACGGTCGATTTCGAATTGCGGATCTGGAGCCAGACGTAGCCGATGCCAAAGCATAGGACGACGAGGATGACGAGAACGATTGCCTGGAGGAAGGTCCACAGGGAACGCCAGAAACTGCGCCGCCGCGGCGCTTTGCGCGCGCGGCCGCCGCGACGGCTAGGAGGGTTGGGCGGCGGCTGTGAGCCGCGAGAGCCATCCCCGCCGGAGCCGGGTGGACGTCTGGGTGTGCCGGTTGTTGCCATAAAGTGTTGATCCATTATGCAGGGGGTATGAGCGATCTGTCAAGTCAAACCCCGCGATGCGCCGAACTACTGGTATAATACCTGATACGCAAATTGCGCGCGGAAGGTCTCCGCCGCGCCTGCTCCGAAGAGGGAGTTCACGCCGCCGATGTCGCTTTCTTCCACCGCCTCCTGGCGGCTATCCGTATTGATGCCGGTCTACAACGAAGAAGGGACGGTGGCGCAGATCATTCAGGATGTCCTCGCCGTGCCGCTGGATCTGGAGCTGATCGTGGTGGACGACGGCTCGACCGACCTGACCGCCTCCATCCTCCACGCGCTTCCCGCCGATCCCGGCGACCGTCTCAAGATCATCTACGCGCCCCGAAACGCCGGAAAAGGCGCGGCGATCCGTATCGCGCTCAGCCACGCCACGGGGGATGTGGTGGTGGTGCAGGACGCCGACCGTGAATATGACCCCATGGACTTCGTACCCATGCTGGATCAGATCAAAGCAGGCGCGGTCGTGGTCTACGGCACACGGTTGTCGCCCGAAGCGCTGCGACTGAACCAGGAAGGCGACCACGATAAGTTTTATCTGGCGCGCCGCCTGCTGCCCATATTGACGAATGTGCTTTATGGAACGTCGATCACCGATGAGGCGACGTGCTACAAGATGTTTCGCAGAGAAGTGCTTCTTTCGATCCCTCTGCGCTGCGAACGCTTCGATTTCTGCCCGGAAGTGACAGCGAAGATTGCCCGGCGCGGCTACCGAATCGTCGAGATCCCCATCCACTACCACTCCCGCACCGCCGCCGAAGGCAAAAAAATCGGCTGGCGCGACGCCAAGGACGCCGTTTGGGCGCTCCTCAAATTCCGCTTCTTCAACTGAGACGACTCTTATGACCGATCTGTTCATCGCCCTCGCCGAGACCGAAGAAGACCGCGTCGCCTGCTTCGCCATTCGCCGCGAAGTCTTCGTCGTTGAGCAGAACGTCCCCGCCGAATTGGAGTGGGATGAGCACGACGCCGAGGCCCTGCACATCCTCGCCCGCGACGCCCATTCTCATGCCCCTCTCGGAACGGCGCGCCTCGTGCATTACAAACCCGGGATCGTGAAGATCGGCCGCGTCTGCGTGCTCGCCGCCGCGCGCGGCCGGGGAGTCGGCGCGTCGATCATGGAGTTCGCCTGGGGGGAGTCGCTGCGGCGCGGATACACGGAGGCGCAGCTGAGCGCGCAGGTGGCGGTTCTGGATTTTTACGAGCGGCTGGGTTATGAGAGCTTTGGCGAAGAGTTTATGGACGCGGGGATTTTGCACCGGATGATGCGGAAGAGCCCCATCCCCCCGCCTCGCTGAGGCTCGGCTTCCCCAATTCGCTTCGACCCTGGCAAACCCACCCCGGCGCTTCGCCCTTGCAAACCCACCCCGGCCCTTCGGGCCACCCCTCCCGCCGACGGGAAGGGTTTGTAGGATTGCCTCTGACGAAAGCCGCCTGCGATAACACGCTCTGAAATAACCCTTCCCGTCGGCGGGAGGGGTGGCCCGAAGGGCCGGGGTGGGTTTGCCCCGGAGAGAGCGACCGAAGCGCCGGGGGGCGCCAGAGCCAAAGCAGGGAAAGGGGACAAACGAGCCAAAGCGAGTTGAGAGGATGGGGCGCGCTACTCTTCCAGCCGCTCGCGCTTCTCGGGGTGGCGGAAAATGAGGTGCCGGAATTGGGGCCAGTCTTCGAGGTCCTGGGCGTAGTCTTCGGGATCGTCGGTGAGGAAGTATTCGTAGCCGGTGAACACGTGGTCGAAGGGCAGGTCGACGGCGTCGCAGAGGCCGTCGATGGCGCTTCCGACGAACTTGCCGGCGGTGGCGCGGGCGTCGGCGAGGGCTTTCGCGAGCGCTTCGGGTGTGGTTTGCAGGATGCCGGCGAGCGCGGTGGGATCGCCGATGTACAGCTCGGCTTCTTCGGGGGTCGAGGCGACGCTGGCGGGATTATCGGCGAATCTATCGACGACGCGGCCGGATTCCGAGTAGTTGTATCCCCAGTGGATGTCGTCGGCCACCCAGAGCTCCAGCGCCGGAGCGTCCAGCGCCTTGGAGAGCAGGCGGGTGAGCAGGCCGCTGTCGGCCCAATCTTCGACATAGACCGTCACCCAGCCGGGCTCAGCCGCGCCGCTGACGATCACGCCATACCAGTCGTCGTCGTCTGGGAGAAGATCGTCGTTGTCGGCGACCTGCGAGGCCTGGTCGTCGCGCTCCAGCCGGAAGCCTTCGTCCGCGAACGCATGGATCACCTCTCGGCGCACCGCGTCCGCATCGTCCGTTCGAATATTGATGTTGATGTAATAGCCGCCCATAAGCGCTCTATGATACCCGGAAACTCTCGCGTTCCGGTCGATTTTTTTTGCGCGCGGCGAATGCCGCCAGGAGCAGGCAGACCAGCTGCAAGACGCTCAGGACGGCCATCGTGCTTTGGAACGCCGTCGCGTACGAGGCCGGCGCCGTCCGATGCCCGAGAACCGTGAAGAAGACTCCGCCGATCGCCGCGACGCCCACGGCGGCGCCGATTTGCAGCGTGGAGGTCACCACTCCCGACGCCAGCCCCGCCTGGCTGGCGTCAACCGACGCCAGCACCGTACGCACCACCGACGGCAGCACGAACCCCTGACCCAACCCCGCGCAGAGCAGCGCGGCGTAGAACGCGAGGCCGGGCGCGTCAGCGCCGCGAAGGGCCAGCATCGCGCCGGCGAAGCCCAGGGAGAGCATTCCGAAGCCAATCTGTAAGATATTCGCTCCGACGCGTTTCGCCAGCGTCGCCGAGTAAAGCGATGCCGCCATGAACCCGCCCGCGAACGGCATGATCGCCGCGCCCGAGGCGAGGGGACTCCAGCCCAGTCCGCTTTGCAGATAGACGCCGAACGTCAGAAAGAACGCCGAGATCGAATAAAAGAGAAATGTCATCGCAAGGCCCGTCACGAACGGGCTTCGCTGGAACAGCGTCAGGTCGATCAGCGGATCGCCGCCCGAGCGCGCGATACGGTTCTCGGCGGCGATGAACGCCGCCAGGATCGGAACGCTCGCGAGGAAGCTGAGATACGTCCAGAGCGGCCACCCGGCCTCGCGGCCCTGGGTGAGCGGGTAGATGATCGACGCCAAAAAGAGCGACAGCAGCGCGACCCCCGCGACATCGATGCGAGCCCGCTGAGCGGGCTGCGTTTCCGGAACGAACTTCGCCGCGCCGATCAGCGCGACGGCCCCGATCGGCACATTGATCCAAAAGATGCTTTGCCAGCCGAGGCCAAATGGGTGGAGGGTGATCAGGGCGCCGCCGCCGAGCTGCCCGGCAATCGCCGAGAGACCGAACACCGACCCGTAAAGCCCCATCACGCGCGTCAGCTCTCCGTCGGAAAACACCGTGCGGATCGTGGCGAGCACCTGCGGCGCCATCACCGACGCCGTGATCCCCTGCAAAATCCGTCCCGCGATCAGCACGCCGCCGCTTGGGGCCAGCCCGCACAGCGCCGACGCTAGTACAAAGCCGCCCATGCCCGTCATGAACATCCGCTTGCGCCCGTAAAGATCGCCGAGGCGGCCGCCGGTGATTAAGAACACCGCGTAGGCCGAGGCGTACGCCGAAATGATCAGCTGAAGCTGCGACGCGCTTGCGTGCAGGCCGCTGCGGATCGCCGGCAGCGCCAGGTTGACGATAAAGAAGTCCAGCGGCGGCAGAAACGCGCCCACAAGCAGGGCGGCGAGCGCCAGGCTGCGCGTACGCGCGTCGAGCGCTCCGACGCGCTCCGCCGCCGCCTGCTTTTTGGCGTCGCTTGCTTCGATTGTGACTGCGTTTTCCATGGTGTTATTCCTGACTGTTCGTTCAATAATCCGCGCAAAAAAAATCTACGCCAGCGCCCTCATCGTCATCTCAACAACGTCGCGCAGGTTTTGTTCCTCGTGCTGGACTTTCCCCATCACGCGCAGTCCCTGGATGATGCACAGGAGGAAGTTACTCGCCTCGCGTTCGCCCATCTGGTTGGAGAACACGCCGGCCTTCTGCCCGCGTGCGACTTCGCCCGCCAGCAGCGCCGCCATTCGCGTTTGATTGCGCAATATCTTCTCCGCCACTTCGGCGTCTTGCGGCAGCATCTCCGTCGCCAGGTTGGTGATCAGACACCCGCACTGGCCGTTCACGATCGCCGCCGTACGCGTGTAGTACATCAATGCCGCCCGCAGGGTCTCGCGGCTGGGTTCGGCGGCGCTCAGGCGTCCGGCCAGGCGCGCCACCGCGGCGTCGCTGTAGTGATCGAGCGCCGCGAGCAGGATGCCGCGCTTATCGCCAAAGGCGGCGTAGAGGCTGCCGCGCAGCAGTCCCGTCGCTTTGCAGAGATCGTCGATCGAGGTCGCATGGTAGCCACGCTCCCAGAAAGCATCCGCCGCCGCCGCAAGCACGGCGCTCGTATCGAACTCACGCGGCCGGCCGCGCTCGGCGGCGCCCACGCGCTTGACTGGAGACTCTAAAGTACTCATAAGTATATTCTGACTGATCGTTCAAGAATTGTCAAGGCGCCGAGAATACTGGGTTTCACACAGCGCTCAGCTCACGCGCCGGCATCAGCAATGCCGAGATTTCGCGCGCGGCGTCCTCGGCCGTTTGTTTTCGGTCACTACGACTCCAGCGATGCGCGGCGCCGTAGATGCTCCAGCTGAAGACGGTGGCGACGGTTTCGCGTGGCTGGCCCCGCAGGGGCGGGGCGAGGCCGCCGATGCGGAGCCAGGTATCGATGAATTCGTAAATCTCCTCCTGAAGTATGGATCCCATCGTGTTCTCCATGTCCCGCGCCGAGTCCGGGCACTGCGTTCTCATCTCGCCGATAAACTCAAAGACGGCCGCCGCCAGGAGGGTCAGGCTTTCGCACGTCAGCGGCGTGGGCTTGGGAAAACGGCTCCAAAGCTTTGCGCCGAGCTCAGAGCGGAGAACGCAGGAGAGCAGCGCATATTTGTCGTCGAAGTGCGCGTAGAACGTCGCGCGGTTGACGGTTGCGCGCTCGGCGATATCCTGCACCGAGATCACGCCGAACTTCTTTTCGTGCAGCAAGTCGCGCAGGGCGTTCTGGAGCAGGGCGCGCGTGCGGCGCACACGCGGGTCGCTGGGTTCGTTTGCGGGGCAGCTCATAAATATTTCCACAACACTTTCGATGATCTGTCGGGTAAGCGACAAAACGGCGATTTTGCTCATTGATTCGAGCGGTCATCCTGCGGTAATTATACAACAGGTGTTGCTTAAACTGCAAGCGATGCTTTCTTATGGATTTCTGGAGAACACAATGACAAATATTCTGCTCGTGACGTCCAGCCCGCGCGGTGAGGATTCGCTCTCGACTCAAACGGCGCGCGTCTTCGCCGACAAACTGCAAGCCGCCCACACCGGCGCTACGCTGACGAAGCGCGATGTGAACGCTGATCCGTCGCCGCATCTTGCCGAATCACTCGTCCACGCCATTCGCCGTCCCGCCGCCGATCGGACGCCGGAGGACATCGCCGCGCTCGCGCACTCCGACTCATTGGTTGGCGAGCTTCAGGCGGCCGATATCATCGTCCTCGCGTCGGGCATGATCAACTTCGGCGTCCCTTCGGCGCTGAAGAGCTGGATCGATCATATTGCGCGCTCCGGGGTGACCTTCCGATACGGCCCCGACGGCGCTGAAGGATTGCTGAAGGGAAAGAAGCTGTATTTGGTGCTGGCGTACGGCGGCGTTTACGCCGAGGGGCCGGCGCAGGCGATGAATTTCCAGGAACCGTACCTCAAGACCCTGCTTGGCTTCCTGGGGCTGACGGATGTCGAGGTCGTGACGATCGAGGGTGTGGCTTACGGACCGGAGATGGCGCAGAAGGCCGTCGCGGCGGCGAACGAGCGCGTCGACGCGCTCGTGGCGGCGTCGGCCCGCTAGGCGAGGGCGCCGGCTGCGGAAACGTGAAAACGGCCGTCCAGGGATTTTCCCAGGACGGCCGTTTTGAGTTTTGTATGCGATAAGTTACTTGTAGAGGTTCTGCGAGTAGTTCAAGACCGTATAGCCGCTGGCGTCGCTCGGTCCGGTGCTGAACGGCGTGTTGTCCAGCGTCCACATATTCACCGTGCCGCCGGCGCCGCCGTCGGTAGCGTCCAGGGTGGACAGGGGCCGCATGGATTTCGCGTGGCCGTCCAGGAAGAGGAAGTTCGCGAAGCCGGTGTGTCCAGAGAACAGGTTGCCCTGATGATCCGTGGCGACGGTCGGCTGCGCCCATCCCCAGGTCAGGTCCACATAGAAATCGGTGTACTTGGTGGTGCTCTCCACCACGCCGATCGTCTGGGAGGGAGCCTGCAAGCTCGCCAGCGAGACCGTCGGGCTGGTGGGGTTATTCAGGTCGGTGAACGGGCGGTTGGAGCCCGTGTTCACGGAGTAAGACACGTTGCCGATGCCTTCCGTATCCGCCTGATCCTTCTTTGGATTGGACGGGCACTGGAGCACGGCGTAGCTCTTAACATACGGCTGGCAGAGGAAATGCCAGTTCTTGCCGTTATAAGCCGTGTAGCGCGGCATCAGCAGCTCATCATAGTCCTGCGAATACTGCATGATCGCCAGACCGATCTGCTTTTCGTTCGACAAGCAGGCCGTCTGCCGGGCCTTTTCGCGCGCCTTGGCGAAAACGGGGAAGAGGATCGCCGCCAGGATGGCAATGATCGCGATCACGACGAGAAGCTCGATGAGAGTAAAACCTTTGCGCATAATTGCTTCCTTTACCTAGATCGTAATGGTTGCTAAGTGGATCAAACCACGGTGTCACAACATTGAGGGCACGAGTTCATTGTATCACCTGAGGAACCAAATGTCAACCGTTTTTGTTCCAGGTTTTGATCAATCAAATAAATATTGATCCGAACTCAAAACTCATCATTTCAGTGAAAAACCGTATGAAATATCCGGTGTTTTCCCGTTTTACCCATGCGTATTGGAATATATACAGGAAATTCAGAGCAATTCCCGGGGCGGATCGCCTTTGTATTATCGGCTCCTGATAAGCTTTGGTACACTGTTAATAATGTTTGGTTTTTCCTCTAATCGACAGGCAAATACCGTAATCTTCACTACCTTCATGAAATCGACCAGGATTAACCGGTTGCAAAATGGGGTAAATGTATGGCATAATAGTTCATCACCCCGTCTACGCAGACATTGAACTAGGCTAAAAAGCGTTTTTGAAAACGCCGCCGACCTGCATTGTTGCAGTATTTCTATAATTCAAAACGCGCTCAAGTGTTCTCTGTTGAGCAAGCGCACGAATGATTCAATACTACATGATGTAAGGACGGTACGCCCATGTCTCACATTACCACTCGGCCACGCTCCCGCACGGCCTTCACCCTGATTGAGCTCCTCGTCGTCATCGCCATTATAGCGATTCTCGCGGCGATACTCTTCCCGGTTTTCGCCCAAGCTCGGGAAAAGGCGCGCGCCGCCAGCTGTCTTTCAAACCTAAAGCAAAATGCCTTGGGGATCATGCAATACACTCAGGATAATGATGAGAAGGTTCCGGCTGGGCAGTATTGCGCGAGAGGTGCACAAAGTGTATTTTGTGATGAATCGCCCGGATCAATCCGTACATGGGTTGACGCTGTTCAACCATATACAAAAAATTTGGATATCACTCATTGTCCAGATAACCCAAAAAATCCCTACGGTTTAGATTATCCGCCGAACGCGCAATATATTACTCCCTTCGTATTGCCATCATACGGCTACAATCAAACTTATCTCAATCCTGCTCCTGCTGATTGTACCGGACTTGCTGAAGATGATGCGCCTTGGGGTTTTCCAATATCCATTGCTGCCATAGAAGCACCGGCGGCTACTGTTTTATTTGCGGATGTCAAGATTATAGGCGATGATGTTGGCAATTACTATGCCAGCTACCCGGTTGATGCTCCCGCAAGCGGCGGGCCGTCTACAAACGTATGTGCATACAGCAATGGAGGTTGGGGGGCAGGGACTTACGCCGATGATACTACAATCCCTGGCAATTCAGCCGACGGAACCGGAGATTTTAGCATACGTCACACTCAAGGTGGAAATGTTGCTTTCTGTGATGGTCACTCCAAATGGTATACACCAGGCCGACTTGCCGTAGGTACGAATTGGGGACCGAAAGTGCCTAATTCCAGTGTCGTAGTGACAGATCTCAGTCAATATCTTTGGTCGTTAAAAAAATCCGGCAGTGATTATTAATGAGCGTCTAAATGCAAGGACAAAGCTTGTTAAGTGTAGGAGAATAATGCTAAAACACTTTAAATATAGGAAACGATATATATCGTTAACTTGCTTATTGTTGCTCCCTGGATGTTCATCTAAGCCTGCGGAAGATCCTACTGCCGTTCCGCCTCCATCCGCCAATGCGACAGCTTTGCCGCCAATCGCGAACAAGCGTTTTATGGGGGATAGAGGGACAATGAATGCAGGTCCTGGAAGTTCCGGTACTGTTAATTCCGTAGCTTCTTCTACCTACCCTGGCGCTCTAAATTCTTCTGGCGTTGCTACTACTCCTGGAACCGCTGGTGTTCCTAATGCCGCAGGGGCACCCAACGGTGCAAAGGCTAGATCGAGCACGCCAATGAAGGCAACTAAAGACTAGGCAAATACGGTTATTTGATAAGAATGAGACGCTCGCCACTGGCGAGCGTCTTTTCTTGTGTTAGGTACAGATTTGTTGTTGCTAAAATAACGCGGCGTGTGATACAATTGCAAATGCTATGGCGCAACTCCTTATGTGAATTCGATATGCCCAATGATGTGTTGTGAAATGGAGGCTAGCAAATCTGGCGACCGGGTAAGAAAATCCGGCAGGACAGACTGGGCTTCAAAACTTGGATCTCAAGTGCAACGTTAATTATGTCAGTCATGCGCCTTTCAAAGATGCATGGGCATTCACACGATAGGGATAAACAGGAATGTACAAGAAATCCGCGCGCCTCTTGTCTATAGCTACGCCATTGGTAAGCCTTTTTGTTGGGAGCAGCCTTCTTGCAATGGAGCGGACAGCCTCGGCGTATACCATCACCGACCTTGGTATAACTCAGGGGGCAGATATTCAACCTAGTGGGGCGAGTTTCAAGGCGATTACTATAAATGATCGCGGGAATATCGCGACTTGGACGGACAATGCTGGACAATACCAAGGTTATCTGACTGCAACAGGTACATGGCTATATCCGAGAACCGGAAACCTTTTTTCGGTCCCTTTGACGCTGGATAATTCTGCTTCTTCTAACGTGGTAGGTTTGAGTCGCATCAATAACTCCTCGTCAATTGAGTACCAAGCCGTCGAGTGGATCGCCGGAAGTTCAACGCCTACGGTGCTGAATATTTCGAATTTTGTTGGCGCTCCAGACACATCAGCTTATCCTTTCGGAATTAACACACTCGGAGAAATCGCTGGAGAGTCTTACGGTGTCTCGGGTGGCATGGGACTTACACCTGGCCGTGGTTTTATCTATTCAGGAGGAACAACAATCTTTCTTCCTGCCCCGGCAAATGGCAATGGGAGTCGCGCTTGCGCTATCAATTCTTATGGTCAACTAGTAGGGGCATACTATACAGAAGGTCCGTTCTCTACTAATCCACTTCATCCTGAAGCTCAACAAGGTGTCGTGTGGACACCCAGCGTTACAGGCGGAACGTCATTAAGTTACATCCTTCTTGGAAGTGGCTTAGCAATGGGCCGCAATCACCCGGCTCCCGGTGATCCTACCTGCGCCTATGCAATCAATCGCGATGGATTAACAGTGGGTTACGGCTTTACGATGCATCATGCTTTTTTGTGGTGTCCGACAACGGTAAATGGATCGACTTCCGGCGCCACACCGGAAACGTTGTATGACCTTGGCGTTTTAACGACCACGACTGGAGAGTGGTCGGATGCGTACTCCATTAGCAGTCCGACGCTAGTTGGTGGAGTTGGAACGGCTACAATTGTAGGTAAAGATAGTAATTCAACCGCTAAAGCTGTCAAGTGGACTGTGACGTATACTGTAAACCCCACGACGCATGCGATCACGTTAGGCACGATCACAGGTCCAACTGACCTCAATACGACTGGGACGTATACCGGTTGGGTGCTCCAGTCAGCGACCAGCGTGAATTCGAGCAACGCCATCGTTGGTTACGGAACCTATACGTCTGCGGGAACGACCAACACCAAAGCCTTCCGCCTGCAATAAAAATTGTCGGGATTTCACTCAATGAAGGGGTCTTGATGAAAACACGTAAACCGTCCGCACATCGCCTGTCGCACGTCGCTTCTTCCCTATCATGTCTCGCAGTCGGAACTGGCGCCTTGCTGGGAATTGGAAATCCCCTTTTCGCTTATAGCATCACCGATTTAGGGATAACACAGGCCGACGATATTAAAGCTGGAGGTCCAACCACTAATTGGAAGGCGATTACTATCAATGATAGCAGTAAAATTGCAACTTGGACGCCCAATGGTACGCAATACCAGGGCTTTCTGACGGCGACGAATACGTGGCTTCAGCCATTTTCTGGGGATCGCATGTCAATTCCGATGAACATGGACGGAGCTGTGTCGCCAACTGTGGTAGGAGACAGTCTGCTGCCCAGCGGTATTTATAGTGTATGGCAACCGGTGAAGTGGGTTGCCGGTAGCTCAACTCCAACTCTATTGACTGTTGCGAATACGAGCGGCTCTGGAGCAACGTCTGCTCTTCCCTTTGGGATCAATTCTCTTGGCGAAGTTGTTGGAGAATCTTATGTCGGCGCGATTACCTCGTTGGTCAAGGCTGGAAGCGCCTTTCTCTATTCGAGCGGAACGACATCGTTTCTCCCCGTTCCGAAGGCGGGGCAGGGCAGCCGTGCTTGCAGCATCAATGCTTATGGACAAATTGCAGGAGCATATTACACCGAAGGGCAGCACCAGATTGACATTTATCATCCGATAACTCAACAAGGCGTAGTTTGGACGCCTAGTGTTGCGGGCGGAACCACGTTCAGCGTTACCTACCTTGGTAGTGGTATTGGCGACAGCCAGCAGGCGCCAAATCCAAATGTGGACCCGACCGCCGCCTATGCGATCAATCGTGATGGGCTAGTTGTTGGATATAGCTTCAATACGCACCATGCCTTTCTATGGGCGCCAACAATATTAGACGGTACGACTTCCGGCGTGATTCCCGAAAACCTGCATGACCTGGGCGTTTTGCCGACAAGCAGCGGAGATACTTCGGATGCATACGCTATCAGCAATCCCACACTCGTCAGTGGAACCGGAATAGCGACGATTGTGGGAAAGGAGACGACTACGAGTGGCTCAACGGTGACATACAAGGCCGTGAAATGGACGGTCACATATAACGTGAACCCTACCACTCATTCCATTACGCTCGGCTCAATCTCAGGGCCAATCGACCTCAATACTACCGGCCCTGGTACAGGAGGCGCTTATACAGGCTGGACGCTTCAGTCGGCGACTAGTGTGGACTTAGGTGACCGGATCGTAGGATATGGAACCTATAATTCAGGCACAACGGTTACGACCAAAGCGTTCTTGCTGAACTAACTCGTTTTTAAGGATAATCCTTCAAAAAAGCCGTCCGGCACACTGCCGGGCGGCTTTTTATGGGAGATGGTGCTATCCGCGCAGCGCCTCCTCCATCGTCACACTTCCTACGATATGCTCCGCGCCGTCGCCTTCAAAAGTGATCCATCCCGAATTGAACCCGTCGAGCATTTCGATCCTCGGCGCGGTCTTGTCGGGGGCGGTGCCTTGTGCTTCGAAGTTTGCGGCCCATTGTTCACGCGGGACTTCGACGGCTTGGACGGGACGGCCCACGAGTGCGGCGAGGGCGGCGGCGATGTTGGTGGGCGCGTAGGGGCGGGGGCCTTCGAGTTCGAGGATTCGGCGGCCGGTCCAGGTTTGCGGGAGCGTGGCGGCGATGGTTTGGCCGATGTCGGCGGTGGCGACCATGGGAATGGCGCGGTCGAGTGGGTGAAGGTAGCTGGAGAATATCCCAGAGCTGCGGGCAGGTTCGATATCCCAGGCGGTGTTTTCCAGGAACCATGCGGCGCGAATGTGGGCCTGTGAGATGGGGAGTTCGCCGAGTATCTCTTCCAGGAGATGGGACTGAGTGATCAGGCCCAGTCCCGTGGAGCGGTGCGCGCCGACGGAGGAGAGGGTGACGATTTTGGGCGTGCCCGCCGCCGCGAGAGCTTCGCGGAGGGCGGTGAGGATGGCGCGCGCTTCGGGGAAGCCTGGCGCCGGCGCGAAGTACGGCGGGATCATGAGGAATGCGCCTTCGACGCCGTGGAGAGCGATGGTCATCGCGTCGATATCCCGTGCGTCCGCTACGGCGATCTCCGCCCCAAGGTCCGCCCATTCCTGCGCCTTCGCGGGATCGCGCACAACCGCCCGGATGGATTGCCCGTCCGACAGCAAAGCGCGCGCCGCCGCTCCGCCGACTCGTCCCGTAATTCCCGTGATTGCGTACATTGATATTCTCCTTGTTATTATTGCTATCTAGTGAAGACGGAGGAACTCTTCCTCCGGCGCTTGAGCGCGGTTCCCCATTTTCCCCGACAAGCGGCTTGCTGGGAAAATGGGGTGGCCGAAGTTTACTTCAGCGGGGGTATAGGTCTCACGCTCAGACCGCTGAGAATCAGCGACCAGACGGCGTCGAACGCTTTGGCGATCTCGGGATCGGACCAGTCGGCGGCGTGCGCGGGGTTGTGGAAGCGTATGGTGGCGTCGAACACGGCGCGGGCGGCGGTGGCGGGGTCCGGGGTGGTGAACTCGCCGCGCTGGACGCCGTCGGCGATGATCCGGGCGAGCTGGCCGACCATGTCCGAGACGTGCGCCGTCACGACGGTTCGCGCTTCGGCGGCCAGCGCGAGGTAGGTCGCGAACAGCTCCGGATCATCCTGAGCCCGCGAGCGCTTGGAGTGCATCAGAGTTTCGAGCCAGCGGCGCAGGCGGTCGGCGGCGGGGGCATCCTCGGCGACGATCTCGGTGAGCGCCGGATTGATGCGGCACAGCCAGCGCTCGGCGACGGTGTCGCGCAAAGCCGCCTTGCTCGGGAAGTGACGGTAGACGCTGCCGTGGCTGACGCCGAGGGCGCGGGCGACGTCGACGACGGTTGCTTTCGCCGGGCCGTAGCGGCGCAGGACATCTTCGGCGGTTTCCAGGATCAATTCCGGGGTCAAAGGCGTATCGCTCATGATATTTCTCCTTGACGGCGCTCGCTGTCGAGATGCGCCATCTTCGTGGCGGGGCACGGTCGCCGGTGTCCAGCAGGCTGTCCTGGTCCCCAGTAAGGCAGTGATGAATCTATAATACTTTAGAATAATGACAAAAGTCAATATCTGTCATTATAATATTTTCTAACATAAAGACACCGATGGAACTTTTTTGGCCGCCGCTCCGTTAAGAGACGAAGAAACTACGGTAGAATATCCTTGTCATGAGACGACGCGCGCACAGCATTCTTTGGCTTCTGGTGGTACTGGCGATTGCCCTGCAATCCGTCGCGCCTCGCCTTGCGTTCGCCCAGGTCAGCGTGCGATGCGCGGGCGCGACCGCCGCGTCCAAACCATGCATGCAGGCGGTTTTGCCGATTACCTCGGATACGCCCGCGCAAATGAAGTGCGCGAACATGGCGTGCTGTCGCAATCGAGCGTCTCTCCTGCGCGCCTGCCGCATGGGTATGTCCATGCCGCCCGCGCACCTCGCGGGCCGGTCTCTGCATACGGTCGCCGCGCCGTCCACGTGCCTGATTTCGATCAAACGCCTCAGCGCCGCCGCGCCCGCCGCGCGGAACATGCGCCGCTGGCTGCTGGACGCCTCTCCCGCCGCCGCGCCGCCCACCCCGTCCGCATCGTCCATCACTTGCCCCGTTGTCGCGCGTAACCTTCCCTTACCCAGTTCCGTTTCGCTTTCCACACGCTATTTCCACCTGTCGCACGGCCTTCGTGCGCCTCCCGTCGCCTAACCCATCTCTCGCCACGCCACGTTTTTAGCCATTCGAGCGCCTGCGCACGTTTGGCGCATATCCCGATTTCCAGGGCTAACCGATTACCGTTTGGCCCGTCGGAAAGACCGGCCATTGGCCGTCCCATCACTCGACGCTTCGCGCGTCACTCAAGGAGAACCTCGACATGAAGAAGACAATCGCTCTCATCGCGCTCGCCATCGGCGTCCTGCCCATGGCCACACACGCCGCCACGCCCAAGCCTAAGGCCAAATCGACGACGTACGAGTGTCAGAAATGCCACATGCAGTACAGCGCGGCGGCCGCGAAGAAGGATCACTACAAAGACCCGATGGACGGCGGCAAGCTCGTTCCCGTCTCCCTGACGAAGAAGGCCCCGGCCGCCGCCAGCAAGGCTTCCATGAGCCACATGAAGATGTAAGCCTTTGGGCTTTTCCAATGTCGCCCTCGGGCGGCAAGGCGCTGGGAACGCAAGCTCAGCGCCCTCCTGGCCTCGGCGGTTCTTACGGATGAGAACCGCCGAGGGTGGCTCGATTTGACGCCGTCTCCATCGGAAACGGCTTTGGGAATGGATATTGTGATGCGCGGACCCTGGAAAAATCTGCTGAGCGCTCTCGCTCTTGTCCTCATTTTTGTCGTGACTCTTGCCGCCGTGGGGCGTTACCATAAGCCGGGACAACTCGACGTGATCTCCGCGCAGGCGATGGACATGAGCGCCATGCGCCCGCCCGCCGGCGCGGCGCCCGTGTCGCTCGTCGCGGTGCGGCGGGGCTCACTGGGAGAGACCGTCACGTACACCGGATCCGTGCTGCCGTTCAACGAACAGGATATCTCGCCGCGCATCACCGGGACGCTGGTGGCGCTGCCGGTCTATCCGGGAGACCAGGTGCGGGCGGGACAGTTGGTGGCGGAGCTCGACAGCGCCGAGGTCAGCGCCAAAACGCAGCAGGCGGTTCAGGCGGCGCGCGGCGCGAGCATCAACGCCCGGGTGGCGCATCTCACGCACCATCTGCACCACCGCGCCGCCGTCGCGCAGGCAGCGGCCCAGTTCTCGGCGGCGGCCCAGGGAGTGGCGGACGCTCAGGCCGAGGCGCAAGCCAGCGGCGACGCGATCGCCGACGCGGAGGCGGGAGTGCAGAGCGCGCAGGCCGGCGCGGATTACTGGAAGACCGAGATTGCGCGTGAGAAGCAGCTCGCCGACGCCGGCGCGGCCTCGCGTCAGGAGTATCAGAGCGAGCTCGCGCAGGCGCAGACGGCGTTTTCCGCCTTAAGCCAGGCGCGCGCCAAGGTGAGCCAGGCGAAGGCGATGGCGCAGGCGGCGCAGGCGAAAGTCTCGGTGGCGAAGCGCCAGGTGGACGCCGCCCAGGCTTCCCAGGATATGGCGCAGGCCGATCTGGTGGTCGCCGAGGCGCAGGCCCAGCAGGCGCAGGCGGGCGCCGCCGAGACGCAGGCGGCGGTCCGCGAAGCCGCCGTCATCCAGGGCTATACGCGGATCACCGCGCCACTCAGCGGCGTGGTCACCGAGCGCCCGGCGGCGCCGGGGACTCTGGCGCAGCCGGGTATGGTGATTCTGAAGATCGCGGAGATCGACCGGGTGCGCGTGCAGGCGAATGTCGCCGCGTCCGATCTTTCCGGAATTCGCCCGGGCGCCTCCGTCGAGATTGCGGCCCAGGACGGCGGCGACTCCATTGCCGCGAAAATCACCTCGGTCTTCCCGTCCGCGAACATGAACACGCGGACGGCGGTGATCGAGGCCGTGGTTCCCAATCCCGGCCATCGCTTGCAGCCAGGCGCGTTTGTGACGATGCGCATCGACAAGCAAAGGGGGGGCATTGGGGGCGCGGAACTGATGGTTCCGGCGTCCGCCATTGTTTCGCAAGGCGGTCAGTCTTATGTTTGGATCGCGAAAGGCGCGGGCGGGCCGGCGAAAACAGAGTACGAGTGCGCGATCTGCCATATGCGTTACTCGGCGGAGCAGGCGGCGAAGAACCATTATCGGGACCCGATGGACGGCGGTAAGCTCACGCCGGTGAAATCCGCCGACACGCCGGCGGCCGGCGGCGCGAGCGCGCACAAGGTCATCGTTCAAATCGGCGCCTCGGACGGAACTTCATCGGAAGTCACCTCGGACGAACTCACGGCGACCGATCAGGTGATCGCCCAGGGCATGGCGGGACTGACGGAAGGCGCGCGGATTGTCGTGACGGAGTGGGGGACGAACGGCCCGAAGTCGCTGCCCGACGCCGCCTCCGCCAACGCGGGATTGACGGTGTATCGCTGCGACAAATGCGGCATGACCTACTCCGAGGCGGACGCCAAAAAGAACAACTTCATCGATCCCATGGACGGCGGACATCTCACGCCCGTGAAAGGCTCCGCCCAATGAGACTGCGAACCAATAGACAGGACGCGCCCTCCGAAGCAGGCGCCAATCGCGGCTTTAATATCTCGGCCTGGAGTATCCAGCATCCCTGGGTGGTGATCAGCTTCTATGTCGCCGTCGTCATCCTGGCGCTGGCGGCGATCTTCGGCGGCGTGATGCCGCGCCGCATGATGCCGTATGTCGAAAGCCCGATGGTCGGGATCGTCACGATGATGCCCGGCCTGTCGGCGCAGGAGATGGAGACTTATATCTCCAAGCCGATTGAAGAGCGGATGACCGATATTCGCGGCGCACGCTATATCCGCTCCACCTCTCAGGACGGTCTTTCGATCGTTTCGCTGGAGTTTCCCTATGGGACGAATATGCAGAAGGCCGTGACCGATGTGCAGTCGCTGATGAACGCGGTCCAAGCGGACTTGCCGCAGACGGGGGCGAACCTCAAGCCGTCGTGGGTGCTGCCGATCGATCCTCTGAACATCCCGATCCTCTCCGTGAGCGTTACGGGCGACGCGGACAAGGGGTGGACGCCGATGGCGCTGCGCCAGTTCGCCGAGAACGACGGCGTGCGGGCGATCAAACAAGTGGGAGACGTGCAGTCGGTGGAAGTGTACGGCGGCCAGAAGCGTCAGCTTCGCGTCGAAATCAATCGGGATAAACTCGCCGCCTATGGCTTCTCCATCATGGACGTGCGCGACGCCATTGACAAGAACAGCGTGGCGAAACCGGCGGGCGTGATCACGGCGGGGCCAAACGAGAGCATCATCCGCATGGCGGACCTCGCCCAGAGCGCGGCCGCCGTGGCGGGGTATCCGCTGGGTTCGAAGAACGGGCAGGTGGTCTATCTGCGGGATGTCGCGAGCGTGAAGGACGATCTTCGGGAGCAGCGCAGCGGATATCACTTTGTGGACGGCAAGCGCCAAACCATCGAGGGCGTGAACAACGATTCCGTCGAAATGGCGGTCATCCAGAATCCGGCGTCGGGCTCGCCGCCCGTGGTCGACGCGGTGCGGAAACAGCTTGACCAGCTCGTTCAGGATCATCCGGGTCTGCATTTTCGGGTGGCGTACGACAACTCGCATTTCGTCAATATTCTCTTCAAGAACACCATCGAGGAGCTGACCGTCGCCATTCTGCTTTGCGGCCTCGCAGTGCTGTTCTTCATCGGCAACCCGCGCGGAACGTTGATCTCGGTCATTACGATTCCCGTGAGCATGGCGATGGCGATCCTGCTCATGGTCCCGTTCGGTTTCTCGCTCAACTCGTCCACGCTGATCGGGCTTCTGATCTCAATCGGCCGCCTGGTGGACGACTCCGTGATCGATATCCACGCCGTGGAGCGGCATTTGCGCCTCGGCAAAGACCCCGCAGCGGCGACAGTGGACGGCATTACCGAAGTGCGCCTCGCGGTCGCGGCGTCCACGATCATGCTGGTGCTCGCCCTGCTGCCCCTGGTCTTTTGCGGCGGCATCACGCAGCTGATGTTCGTCGGTCTGGTGTACCCGATCATCTTTGGACTGATCGCGTCGTTTCTGGTGTCGCTGACCTTGACGGCGCTGCTCGCGTCTCGCCTGCTGACTGCGGACGGCGCCGGGGAGAAGCGCGGCTGGCTTCATGAGCGTCTGCTTGCTCCGAGCCAGCGATGGCTGGAGCGCGGGGACGCTCGCTATGAACGGTTCGTGCGCCTGCTGCTGCGCAACAAGTTCGTGGTGATCGCGGCGGCGCTCTGCACGATCGTCGTGGGCTTCGGCTTTTACAACTTCATCGGCTCGGAGATGATGCCGCTCGCCGATGTCGGTCAAGCCTACGGCGTGCTGGAGATGGAGCCGGGCGCGAGCTACGCGCGGACACAGGCGGCGACGGCGGCCCTGGAAAAGATCATCCTGAAGCATCCGGAGATCCAAAAGGTCTCCACGGAGATCGGCGAGGAGCCGGGCGGAACGTACTTCACCGGTTACGCGATGAACCAGATCAACACCGCCACGATGATGATCACGCTGTCCGACAAAGACGAACGCGCGCGTACGGTCTGGCAGGTGATCGACGACATTCAGAAGGAGGCGCTGCGCGCCATCCCCAACATCCGCCGTCTCCAGATTAAGGAGATGGGCAGCGATGTCATGGCCTCCTCGGAAGCGCCCGTCACGGTTCTGGTCTCGGGACAGGATCTGAATGTGCTCTCGAAGCTGGCGGGGCAGGTCGCCGAGATTGCGCGCCGGACGCCCGGCGCGTCCCAGGTCTCAACGTCGTGGGCGGTGGAAAAGCCGTCGTATACGCTGAATGTGGACGCGCGGCTGGCGGCTGAGATCGGCCTCACGCCCGCCGATGTCGCGGATCAGGCGTATTACGCCATGGGCGGCGCGCTGGCCGATGAGTTTTACCGGCTGCCCAACGTCCGTCAAGACACGATCAATATTCGATACCAGGGGGATCAGAGACGCTCCGTGTACGATCTGCTGCAAATGCCGATCACGGGCAAGGACGGCGTGCAGGTTCCCCTGAAGACTCTGGCGACCGCCTCGCCGCAGCTTGCGCCGACGATCATCGAGCACGACGGCCTGCGCCGCACCGTTTCGGTGCTGGCCTACTACCGCAAGGGCGGGCCACCGTCCATGGATCTGGCGATGGCGATCATCGGCAAGGCGTCGGCGCGGCTCAACTTTCCGCCGGGCTACTCCATGGAGATGCGCGGAGACATGACGCAGATGATGGACAGCTTCGCGCGCCTCCTGCGCGGCCTGGAGATCGCCGTTCTGCTGATCTTCCTCGTGCTCGTCGCGCAGTTCGGCGGGCTGCTCTCGCCGCTCCAAATGGTGCTGTCGATTCCCCTGGAGCTGTCCGGCGTTTTTATCGGCCTCTGGCTGGCGCACCAGGCGTTCTCCAGCGTCTCGATCATGGCGATCATCGTGCTCACGGGCATGGACATCACCACGGCGATTTTGATGATCGATCAGATCATGCGTCGCCGGCGGGACCATCCCGACATGCCGCGTGACGCCGCCATCGCCCTGGCGAGCCGCGACCGTCTCCGGCCGATCCTGATGACTTCGCTGATCACGATCGTCACCATGATCCCCGTAGCGCTCACGCCGCGCACGGGCATGGACGCCTACCAGCCGCTCGGCACGGTGATTGTGGCGGGCCTGACCGTGGGGACGCTGCTGTCGCTTCTCGTCATTCCAGTCATGCATGCGCTCGTCGACGATTTGAACGTTTGGGCAGGCCGCCGGGGAAAATCGCCGGCGCTCAGCGCCGTGGACGAACGCCGGGCGATTTAGGACACAGGTCCAGTCGGACACAAGTCCAGAAGGAGTTTCCGTGAAGATCCCAAAGATGGCGCCGTGGACCGTGCTGGCGTCCATGGCGTTCGCAGGCGTCCCAGGCGTCCGCGCCGAGAATGAACCGCCGGTCGTCCATGCGGCGAATATGACCCTTGCCGACGCCCTGGCGCTTGCGATGCAGCACAGCGTCACGCTCAAACAAGCGCAGGCCGATGTCAGCGCCGCAGCGGCCGCCGCGCGCGGCGCGGCGGCCCCAACAAAGCCGAGCCTCTCCGCGACGACATACGCCACGGCCGGCGACTCGTCCAATATTCTGAACACCTCTCCCGGCGTCGCCCCGGTGAATATCTTCAGCGCGCCCGCGCGCGGCTTCGTGGACCAGAACCTGACGTTGATGTTCCCGTTGTCCAGCGGAGGGAAGCTGCGCGGCGTCGCCGGCGGCGCGCGCCGACAAAGCGACGCCGCAATTCTGACGGCGCAGGCGGATCAAATCACGGTGAAAGAAATCGTTACGGAGCGATACGCCGACGCCCTGCTGCAGCGCGATCTGGTGAGCGTCGCGCAGTCCCGCTTAACCGCCGAAGACGAGCAAGTCCGCGTCACGTCGGAAAATGTCCAAACCGGCAAATCGGCGCCCGTGGATCTTCTGCGGGAACAGGCGGAGCAAGCCGACGCCGGCCAGCAGCTTCTGTCGGCCCGGAACCAGGAGGCGCTGGCGCTGGTCAGCCTCAAGACCGCCCTGGGCGTCTCCCAGGAATCGGACCTCACCCTGACGGATACGCTGGACACGCTTTCGCCGCCGGCGTCTCTTCCCGGAAGTCTCCATGATGCGCTGGCGCAGGCGGAGAAGAGCCGTCCCGAAGTGGCGGCGGCGCAGCGCCAGATAGAGGCGGCGCAATCGGCGCTGGGCGCGGCCCATGGCGCCTATGCGCCGCAAGTTTACGGTGTGGCGATGGCGGACGCCATGGCGGGGCAGGGGACAGGGCGCACGGGATACACCATCGGCCTCACCGCCAGCCTGCCCCTTCTTGACGGCGGTCAGCGCCGCGCCGACACGGATGCCGCGAAAGCCAAATTGGATCGCGCCGCCGCCGATGCGCTCCAGGTCCGGCAAACCGTGGATCAGGACGCGGCGTCCGCATGGCTGGCTTACCAAACCGCCATGGCCCAGCTCCAGGCCGCGCGAGTGGGCGAGACGGCGGCCGTCGAAGCCGATAAGCTTGCGGACCTGCGCTACCACGCTGGAAAATCCGTGCTTGCGGAGCGCCTGGACGCCGCCTCGGCGATGAGCCGCGCCCTCGGCGCGCGCGCCCGCGCCGAAGCCGATGTGGTCGTCTCCCGCGCGCGTTTGCTGGCGGCGGTCGGCGCGCTGGCAATAAGCGAAGATCGTTCCAGGTAGAATGACGTCATGCTGGAAGAAAACTATCCGATTCTGGAATTTGACCCGACGCCCATTGCCGTCATTGAGCCGAAGCGAATCTACGCTACACGGGACGTTCCCGAGCACGCTGTTGTCTGCTTTTTTCAAGAGGTGATCGCCACGCTGCGCGACGAACACGGCGCCGTGGTCCTGCATACGCTGGGCAGTGAGATCGGGCCGCATCCCGTTTATGAGATTGAGTTTCAGGGGCGGCGACTGGCCGTGTTCCATCCCGGCGTCGGCGCGCCGCTGGCGGCGGCGCTGCTGGACGAAGTGATCGCGATGGGGTGCGTCAAGTTCATCGCCTGCGGCGGCTGCGGCGTTCTGGATAGCGCGATCGCCATGGGGCATGTGCTCGTCCCGCACGCCGCCGTGCGCGACGAAGGGACGTCGTATCACTACTTGCCGCCCAGCCGCGAAGTGTCGGCAAGCCCGGCGGCAGTGGCGGCCATCGAGCAAACGCTTCGCGCGCATGGAACGGATTACCTTGCCGCCAAGACATGGACAACCGACGCGATCTACCGCGAGACCCCCGCCAGGGTCAAGCGCCGCCGGGACGAGGGATGCGTCAGCGTGGAGATGGAGGCGGCGGCCTTCTTCGCCGTCGCCCAGTTTCGGGGCGTGGAGTTTGGGCAGCTTCTCTATGGCGGGGACGATGTCGGCGGCGAGGTCTGGGACAACCGTGGCTGGCAAAACCACGGAACGGCGCGCGAAAAACTGTTCTGGCTGGCGGCGGAAGCGTGTCTGTCGCTGTAAGAATTTATGATCAAAGCGATTATTTTCGATTTCGACGGTCTCGTTCTGGATACGGAAACTCCGGAATATCTTGCCTGGCGGGACACATATCAGAATTTCGGCTTCGATCTCCCGATCGAAGCGTGGGCGGCTGTGATCGGCCGGGGCGCTTCGACGATCGCCAAAACGCCTTACGACGATCTTGAGGAACGCCTTGGGCATTCGATCGACCGGGACGGCGTGCGCGCCGACCGCCGCAAACGGTTCATGGAATTGATGGAAGGAAAGGTGATCCTGCCGGGAGTACAAGCCCTGCTGGATGCGGCTTCGTCAGAAGGGATCCTGCTGGGCGTGGCGTCCAGCTCGCCCCGAAGCTGGGTGGCCGGGTATCTGGAGCAGCTCGGAATCCTCGGCTCTTTCACGGCGATCAAATGCGGGGATGAAGTGGCGCGCGCGAAGCCCGATCCGGAGCTTTATGTGACGGTCCTCTCGGCCTTGCGCGTCCATGCCGATGAAGCCGTGGCGCTCGAAGATTCTCCCAACGGCGTCGCCGCCGCGCGCGCCGCCGGGATCTATTGCATCGCCGTCCCGAACGACCTGACGCGCCACACGTCCCTGGCGCACGCCGACATGGTGATTGAGGGATTGGACCGACTATCGCTCGCGGATATCAGGCGAATCCGCGCCGTGTAAAGAACCAGAGGCTTTTGTAGAGTCCGATCCCTGCCGCCATACTTAGAGGATTACGGCGTCGTCATATATCCCTTGACATCGGGATACTTCTTATACTCGGGGTACTTTGGGACGACGTACTCCACGACGCCGTCGAGCATGGCGAAGTAGGGGAGGCTGTCCTCCTCGCCCATTCCGAGTTTCTTATTCGCGTCGTACTGGGCTTTGTAGCCGTCGGTTTCGTCGGAGAAGCCCGTTTTCACATAGGCGCGGTAATGTCCGAGTTCATGGAGCATCAGCGAGGCGCGCGCGGGAGCAGTCGTTTCCTTGAAGAACCGTGGCGCGAGGACGATGGCGCTGGGCTGCTTACCGGCTGAGAGCGTGTAGGCATAGGGCGTGCCGCCGTCTTTTTCGGCCTGCTTCATATAGATGTCGTCGGCCGTCGCCGACCGCCAGATCCCCTTGCCGAGCAGGCTGGTCGCGAGCGCCGATTCGTCTTTCAGTCCCTTTTTCGCCATCAGCGCGGCGGCGTCCGTGACCATCGTCCGTTCGTCCGCCGTCATGAGGCGGCCCATCTGCGCGGCTGCGTGTTTGGAGGCGCAGCCAGGCGTGCAGAGCGTGAACAGGGCGGCGAGGGCGAGAATATGAGGTCGGGTGCGCATGGAGGCGGCCTTTCGGGACATTGGTTTCTTATGGTAGCACAGGGACGGGGCGGTGTCAAAGGGGAAGGGGCGAGCGCCCCAAGAACCATGGACTTTCGCGCGGGATTCTCGCTCCCCATCGGAGCAAGAACCCTCGCATTTTGGTCGGCGCGGGGCCCCGCCTATCGAGATAACCTGGGAATCTTCGCCGCCACTTGAATCGCCGCGCCAAAGTCGGCTATAATAGGCGGGTTGTCCCAGAGCAACACCCTATTTAAGAGGTTTACCCCCCTATGGCAGCCAGCCCCGCCGCTCTTAAAACCCGCGGCAGCACAAAATATGACGCGCATGGCGCGGAGATTAAGGACGCGCAAGTCGCGGACGCCGACGCCGTGATTGCGGCCCTCAAACTGACCGACGAGCAGCTCCTCCTGACGTACCAGCGCGCGCTGGAAGTGCGTCACTTTGAAGAGCAGTGTAATCGCGCGTTCCGCGCGAACAAGGTGGGCGGCTACCTGCATCTTTACATCGGCCAGGAAGCGGTTTCCCTGGGCGTTCTGGAAGCCTGCAAACAAGGCGACCAGGTTTTGTCTTCATACCGAGACCACGCGCACTGCCTGATTCTTGGCAGCGATCCCAACGCCGTAATGGCCGAGATCTACGGAAAAAGCACCGGCATCTCGCGCGGCAAGGGCGGCTCGATGCACTTGTTCGATAAGGCCAACGGCTTCGCCGGAGGCTACGGCATCGTTGGCGGGAACGTCCCGCTCGCGGTCGGCATTGGATGGGCTCTCAAATATAAGAATGAGCTCAAGGATAACAAGAACATCTGTGTTTGTTATCTTGGCGACGGATCGATGAACGCCGGCGCCTTCCACGAAGCCCTCAACATGGCCGCCCTCTACGAACTTCCTATTCTCTACGTCCTCGAAAACAACAAATACGCGATGGGAACCTCGGTCGAGCGCCATTCGGCCAACACCGACCTCTCCTCCCGCGCCGATTCCTACAACATGCGAAACTCCAAGGTCGATGGCCAGGACTACTTCGCGGTGCGTAAGGTCGCGCAGGAGATCATCGACGAGATGCGCGTCAACCCGGCTCCTTACTTCCTGGAGGCGGTCACGTATCGCTACGTGGGACATGGCGCTGCGGACGGCGCCGGTACGCAGATTACGTACCGCGACCCATCGGAGCTGGAAGAGTGGAAGAAGCGCGACCCGATCAATATTCTGGGCGACGCCCTGCGCAAGCGCGGCACGCTGACCGAAGCCAAGCATGATGAGCTGGATAAGTCCGCCCTGGAGATCGCGCGCGTCGCCGCCGAGTTCGCCGACAACAGCCCTGTTTGCGCTCCCGAGGAATTGACCCAGGACGTTTACGTCGATTAAGAAGAGAAAAGACATCCTATGGCAGAAGTGATTATGCCCAAGATGGGCGACGCGATGGAGGAGGGCACCCTTCTCCAGTGGCTCAAGCCCGATGGCGCAACCGTCTCGGTCGGCGATGTGATCGCCGAGATCGAGACCGATAAAAGCAACGTGGAAGTCGAGGCCGAAGAGGCCGGCGTTCTGCACACCAAAGTACAGCCCGGCGCCACCGTGCCGGTCGGCCAGCCCATCGCCATGATCGGCGACGGCGCGGCGTCCAGCAACGGCGCGTCCGCGAAGTCCAACGGCGCAAACGGTCACGCTCCCGCCGCGCCTCTGGCGTCGAGCGGCGAAGGCGCTATCGCCCCCGCGACGACCAAGGAAGAGAAAGATATCCTGGCGGTGTCGGCGGCGGTCCGGTCCACGGAGACCAAGGACGCCGGCGAGACGGTCAATATCTCCTACCGCGAAGCCATCCGCATGGCGCTCGGCGAAGAATTGGACCGTGACGAGAACGTCTTCCTGTTGGGCGAGGAAATCGGCCAGTATCAGGGAACGTTCAAGATCACCGAAAACTTCCTGGACAAGTACGGCCCGCAGCGTATCGTGGACACCCCGATCTCCGAAGCCGGCATGGTTGGCCTGACGACCGGCGCCGCGATGATGGGCATGCGTCCCGTCATCGAGTTCATGACCCTGAACTTCGCGCTGGTGGCGTGGGATCAGATCATCAACCACACGGCGAAAATTCTCTACATGAGCGGCGGACAGTACAACGTCCCGTGCGTCCTTCGCGGACCCGGCGGCGTCGGCGTCCAGCTTTCGGCGCAGCACTCGCAGGACCTCGCGCACTGGTATGCGAACACCCCCGGCCTCAAGGTCGTCGCCCCCGCGACGCCCGCCGACGCCAAGGGCCTGCTCAAGGCCGCGATCCGCGACAACAACCCCGTGGTCTTCACCGAGCACGCCGGCCTGTACGGCAGCAAGGGCGATGTCCCGACGGATCCTGAGTTCATCGTTCCGATCGGCGTCGCCGATGTGAAGCGCACGGGCAAGGATGTTACGATCATCTCCTACTCGCGCGGCACGATCATCTCGCTCGCGGCGGCGGAGCAGCTCGCGGCCGAAGGCATTGATGCGGAAGTCATCGACCTGCGCTCGCTGATGCCCTTCGATATCGACACGATCATCGAGAGCGTCAAGAAGACTCACCACGCGGTCGTCGTGCAGGAGCAGTGGCTCTACTACGGCATCGCCGGAGAGTACGCCGCCCAGATCGGCGAAAAAGCGTTCGATTATCTGGACGCTCCCGTCGAGCGCGTCGCCGGCGCATTCGTGCCGATGCCGTACTCCCGCGCTCTGGAGCAGCTCGCCGTCACGCACGAGGCCGACGTCATCGCCGCCGTCAAGCGAACCCTGGCGCGCAATTCTTAAGGCAGACACAGAGAATAACTTATGTCAGAAGTGATTATGCCCAAGATGGGCGACGCCATGGAGGAGGGCACACTCCTCCAGTGGCTCAAACCCGACGGCTCCACGGTTGCGGTTGGCGATGTCATCGCCGAAATCGAAACCGATAAGAGCAATGTCGAAGTGGAGGCCGAGGAGGCCGGCGTCCTGCACACGCAGGTCCAGCCCGGCGCCGTGGTCCCGGTCGGACAGCCCATCGCCACCATTGGCGATAAGGCCGCCGCCCCGGCGAAGCCCGCCGAAGCTCCCAAGGCCGTCGCAGCCGCTCCCGCCGCTCCAAAGGGCGTCGAGACGAGCACATGGAAGCCCGCGCGCCCGGCCGCGCCCGTCTCGGCTCCGACGGCCGGCAACAACAACGGACGCGAGCGCCTGAAGGCCTCCCCGCTGGCTCGCCGCGTGGCGCGTGAACAAGGCGTGGATATCGCCCGCATCACCGGCTCCGGCCCCAACGGCCGGATCATCGAAGTGGACGTCACGGACTTCCTGAAGACCGCCGCGACGGCTCCGGCCGCCGCGCCCGTCGCGACTTCGTCGCCGGCTCCCGCAGCGCCCGCCGCCGCGCCGATCAAGCTGTCCGCGATGCGCCGCACGATCGCGAAGCGCATGGTCGAAAGCAAGACGACGATCCCGCACTTCTACATCACGGCTGAAGTCGACATGACGGAAGCCCTGGCGCTGCGCGAGAAGCTGAACGCCTACGATGAGACGCTGGTCAAGATCTCGCTCAACGACTTTGTCGTGAAGGCGTCGGCGAAGGCGCTCGTCAAGGTTCCCGCCGCGAACGCGTCCTTCAAGGATGATTCGATTATCCCCGGCAACGGGATCAATGTCGGCATCGCCGTCGCGCTCGATGACGGCCTGATCGTCCCCGTGGTTCGCGGCGCCGATCAGCTCCCGCTGCGCAAGCTCGCGCAGAACGCCAAAGACCTGATCAAGAAGGCGCGCGACGGCAAGCTCCTTCTGAACGACTACACGGGCGGCACCTTCACGGTGTCCAACCTGGGCGGTTTCGACGTCGAGAACTTCATCGCGATCATCGATCCGTCGCAGGGCGCGATCCTGGCCGTGTCCAGCATCGTCAAGAAGCCCGTCGTCCTCGCGGACGGCGTGACGATCGCCGTGCGTGACCGCATGAACATCACCTTCAGCGGCGACCACCGCGTGATGGACGGCGCCGTCGGCGCCAAGCTCCTTCAGGAGATCAAGCGCGTTCTCCAGAACCCGCTGTCCCTGCTCGAAGGCTAAGCCATTTGCATTCGGCAAGTGAAATCGACAAAGCCCGGTGCATTTGCATCGGGCTTTTGTTCCAACTGCCCTGAGAGACCGACCCCTCCGGGTGACTTACCCTGGCCTTCGCGCGCTCCCGGATGACCGACCCCCGGCGCTTCTCGTCCTGCCGGGGCAAACCCACCCGGCGCTTCGGGCCACCCTTTCGTGGCAAACCCACCCCCGCGCTACGCGCGACCCCTCCCGCCGACGGGAAGGGTTGGTAAGATTGCCTCTTACGAGAGACGCCTGCGACATCGATCCGAATCACCCTTCCCGTCGCGGGAGGGGTCGGCCGAAGGCCGGGGGTGGGTTTGCAAGAGAGGGGGCGCACGAAGCGCCGCAGTGGGTTTGCCCCGGCAGGACGAGAAGCGCCGGGGTGGGTTTGCCAAGTTCCCCGAAGACCGGGCTTAGATCACTGAATCATTATGAACATCAAAGACATCGGCGGCGAAGAGGGCTTTATCGAGCGCATGCGGCAAACGCATGCGGGCGCGGTTGGCGACGGGCTGATCCTGGGGATTGGGGACGACGCCGCGATCTTTGAGACGCCCGCCGGACGTCAGAGCGTTGTCACGACCGATATGCTGGTGGAGCAGGTGCATTTTCGCCGCGATTGGAGCGATCCCTATTCGATTGGCTGGAAATCGGCGGCCGTCAACCTCTCCGATATCGCCGCGATGGGCGCCGAGCCGACCTTGGCCTTTCTTTCCATCGCCTTTAGCCAGGGAGAATCGGTCGAAACGCTGGATCGGATTTACGACGGCTTTTCGGATTGCCTCAATCGCTATGGCGCGCGTCTTGCCGGCGGCGACACCAACAGCACGCCCGATGGGATGGTGATCTCCGTGACCCTGATGGGAAGCGTCAAATCCGGGCAGGCGTTCACGCGCTCCGGCGCGCGACCCGGCGATGTGCTTCTGGTCACGGGCGCGCTGGGGGATTCGGCGGCGGGACTGGGTCTACTTCAAAAGTACGGTCTGGCGCGCTCGGAGAAGGTGGACAAAGACCTGATCAACCTGCATCGCCGTCCGCAGCCGCGCGTGATGATCTCACGCGTGCTGGCGGAGACCGGACAGGTCCGCGCCGCCATGGATCTGAGCGACGGTCTGCTGCGGGATGTCAGCAAGCTTTGCGCGGCCTCGCAGGTCGGCGTGCGGATCGATACGGCTCAGCTTCCGATCTCCAACGCCACCCAAAACGCGGCGAAGATGCTGGCGCAGGACCCGACGCTTCTCGCGTTGCAGGGCGGCGAGGACTACGAGCTTCTGGTGGCCGTTGCGCCCGAAAGCGTGGACGCCGTGCGGGAAGCGGTCCCGTCGCTGACCGTAATCGGCGAGATTTTGAAGAGCGGACGCCGTATCGTCGCCGCAAACGGCGTGGATGACCTGGACCCCGGGGCCGGCGGCTGGGACCACTTCGCCCAATGATAAGCTTCGAACGAATCCTCTCCACGGAAACCGAAACCCGCGCCGCCGCCGCCGCGCTCGGGCCGCTGCTGTCGCCTGGCGATGTCCTCTGCCTCATCGGCGGTCTCGGCGCCGGCAAGACGACCTTCACCCAGGGGCTCGCCCATGGCCTCGGCCTCCCGGATGCGGCTGTCCACTCTCCCACCTTTAACATCGTCTTCGAGCATCGGGACGGCCGTTTACCGCTGTTCCACTTCGACGTTTATCGTCTTTCCGGCCCCGAAGCCCTGCACGACATCGCTTTCGACGAATATTTAGACGCCGATGGAGTGACCGTGATCGAATGGGCGGACAAGATCGCCGACGCTTTGCCGGACGACCGTCTGGACCTGCATTTGACAGTGGCGGGGGACGCGCGCAGCCTCGCCGTCGCCGCGCATGGCGCACGGTCGGAAACATTGGCGGCGCAGTGGCGGGAGGCGCTCGGATGATCTTTCTCGCGATCGATACGGGAGGGGATTACGCCGTACTGGCGCTGGGGGATACCACGCGGCCGAACGCCGTCATCGGTTCGCTGGCGTTCGAGGGCCGCCGGACCCTGTCCGTTCAACTGTTCCGCCAGATCGACGCCCTGCTGGCCGCGAACGGCCTCACTCAGGACGCTGTCGAAGCCTACGCCGTCGGCATCGGCCCTGGATCGTTCACTGGCCTGCGCGTTGGGATGACGACCATGAAGACACTCGCCCAGGTCACCGGCCGCCCGCTCGTCGGCGTCGGCACGCTGGACGCCTACGCCGCGTCCCTGGCCTTCGAAACGCCGGGACAATGCCTGGTCCCCGTCATCCATTCCCGCCGCAACGAAGTCTATACCGCAATTTATGTGAGTGGGAAGCTTGTCGAGGGACCGCTCGCCATCGCGCCTTCTGAGCTTGAGCAGCGATTGGAGGCGTATCGCAAAGATAACACCATCGTCTTTGCAGGGGAGCGCGGCGTAATTGCCCAATGCAACGGCGTTCCGATCGGCGTTCCCTACGTTCCCGCCGATGGATTGGTAAAACTTGCCGCCGCGCGTCTTGCGCAGGGGGATTTCGACGACCCGTTGGGGCTGCTGCCGGCCTACGTCGCGCTGCCGACGATTACGACGCCGAAGCAAACCCACCCAAGTGCTTCGGGACTCCCCAGCAAACCCACCCCCGGCCTTCGGCCGCCTCCTCCCGCCGACGGGAAGGGGTTGTAGGATTGACTCTTACGAAAAGCGCTTGCGATTACACACTCTGGAATAACCCTTCCCGTCGGCGGGAGGGGGCGGCCGAAGGCCGGGGGTGGGTTTGCCCCGGGAGGGCGAGAAGCGCCGGGGTAGCTCCCTAAACGTAAGGATCGTCCTTTACCAAATATCCCTGAATATACCGATCCACGCCCTCTTCCAGACTCAAGAACTCCTCGTCATACCCCGCCGCGCGCAGCTTCGTCAGGTCGGCTTCCGTGAAATACTGATACGCATTGCGAATATTCTCCGGGGTGGGGATGTATTCGATCTGCGGCTCTTTGCCCAGCGATTGGAAGATCGCGGCGGCGAGGTCGTTGAACGAGCGCGCTTTGCCGGTTCCCAGGTTAAAGATGCCGTTTGCTTCCGGATGCTCCAGGAAGAATAAGATCACCTTGCTGAGATCGTCCACATGGATGAAGTCCCGCTCCTGCGCGCCGTCGGCGTATTCGGCCTTGTGGGACTGGAACAGCTTGATCTTGCCCGTCTCCTGCACCTGGCGATAGGCGTGCCAGATGACCGACGCCATACGCGCCTTGTGGTATTCGTTGGGGCCGAAGACGTTGAAGAAGCGCAGGCCGACGATCTTGTCTGTCCAGCCGTGGCGGATCGCCATCGCGTCGAACAGCCACTTGGAGAAGGCGTAGGGGTTGAGAGGTTTGAAGCTCGGGGTCAGCGCGTCATCATCGCTGAAGCCCAGCGCGCCGTCGCCGTAGACGCTGGCGCTGGAGGCGTAGATGAAGCGGATATCGTTCTCCAGCGCGATCTGCGCGAGCAGTTGCGTGTAGTGCGTGTTGCTGTCAAGCATCGCGTCCGCGTCGGGCGCCGATGTGTCCGTGATCGCGCCCAGATGCACGATGGCGTCGATCTCTTCGGCGATCTCCGGCAGCGCTTCCAAAAACGCGATCGGGTCGATGATGTCCCGGTACGCTTTGGCGCGCAGGTTTTTGAACTTGCCTTCCGATCCGAGCGTATCGACCAGCAATAGGTCTTCATGTCCCGCCGCGTTCAACGCGCTGACGACGACGCTGCCGATAAACCCGGCGGCTCCTGTGACGACGATCATGGGTGATGCTTTCCACCTACCCCGGCCCCTCGGGCCACCCCTCCCGCAGCGGGAAGGGTAGTAGGATTTTGTTTCACGAAGACGGCTTCCGTCAGAAAATCTTTGAAAACCCTTCCCGCTGCGGGAGGGGTGGCCCGAAGGGCCGGGGTAGGTCACACGGAATACGGGGCAATCAGAACCCCGCCAAAATCTCTTCGCGCGTCACCGTGGACACGCCCAGTTTCTTGACGGCTTCGGCGGCGGCGTAGTTCGCCAGCGTTACAGCGTCGGCGGGGGAGGCGCCCGCGACCAGCGCCATGGTCATGGCGCTGATGACGGTGTCGCCGGCCCCGGCGGAGTCGTAAACTTCGACTTCGCGTGGCGGAACGTGGTGGGGTACGCCGGGGGCAGACGCGGAGTACAGGGTCAGGCCGTGCTGGCCCTGAGTGATGACGATGTGCGCGGCTCCCGTTCGCTCCAGCAGGGCCTGGCCGGCGTGATGAACCATATGCGGCGTGTCCAGCGGCTCGCCGTTCATGGCGGCGCTCGCTTCGGCGAGGTTCAGAGTGATGACGGTGATGGAGCTGTCGGCGCTGAGCGCGCGCGGCTTGAGGTTGCCGGTGACGGGCTTGCCGGCGGCGGCGACGCGGGCGGCGGCGTGGATGAGCGACGGGGCCAGGACGCCTTTTTGATAGTCGGAAAGCACCACGGCGTCGGCGTTGGCGCAGAGCGATTCAAATCGCCGGATCAATTCTTCCACGGCGTGCAGCTCTAAGGGGATGCGCTTTTCGTGGTCCACCCGGACAACCTGCTGCGAATGCGCGATGATGCGCGTCTTGCGGGTTGTCGGCCGGTCGGTCACGGTGACGAGGCCGCTCACGTCCGCGCCTTCGGCTTCGAGCGCCGCGACCAGATTGCGCCCCGCCTCGTCCTCGCCGATGACGCCGACGATGCTCGCCTTCGCGCCCAGCACGCACAGGTTATTGACGACGTTCGCCGCGCCGCCGGGGACATGAGAGTAACGCCCCGCGTCCACGACCATGACGGGCGCTTCCGGCGAAATGCGGTTCACCTGTCCCCAAATATACTCATCCAGCATGACGTCGCCGACGACGACCACACGCTTTCCCTCGAAATTCCCCAGTAGCCGTCTGGCGGTTGCTGTATCCAAAAGCCGTCCTCACAAAATTTCGGCGCCGACGATGCGCCCGTACCCCATATGATACCTCGGGGAGGGGGAAATTGGGTAGGGCTGATCAACCGCCCTTCCAATAATCGGCTGCTCCCACAAGTGAAGCTTGGGGGGAAATGGGGTGGGGGCCATGGTCATCCTTGCAATTCCGCCCGCCCCACGATATAATAGCTGCATGGCCCTTATCCCCGTCGTCGGACGCACCTCCGGCAAGATTCGGCTGCTTTACGCCGCCCTCTATCTTGGCCTCACTCTGGGCGCCGTGACGATGGTCTATCCCCTTCTGATCATGCTCGGCGCGTCCGTCACGTCTCAGTATGACAATCAGGCGTATCAAATCCTGCCGGCCTATCTCTCATCGGATAACGCGCTGCTGGGCAAGTATGTCGAGGACAAATTTAGCGCCAACATCGCGCTGATCAACACGACGTACGGACTGAATATCGCCAAACTCCAGGATGTCGAGCCGCCGAAGGCGGTCGATGCGCGCGCGGCGTCGGATTGGAATGCGTTCTTCGCCGGAGTTCCCGATCAATACAAGCTCGCGGGGTTCGCCGCCGCGACGGCGTCGTACAGTCCGAGCCCCTTGCTGGATCGGTACCGGGCGTTTTTGAGCCGGAAATTCCATGGCGACATCACGACCCTGGATAACGCATATACTCAGGAAGACGATACGTTTCTGGCGATCTTCCCGCCGTTCGAACAGCCCGGCAAACATGCGTGGCTTCCAGATAATTCGGCGAAGTCGCGCGACTGGCGAGAGTTCGAAAAGACCCTGCCGTCGAACTACTTTATTGGGATCGGCGGGGACGCGCTTTACCACCAGTGGCTGAAGGAAGAAGAGTATCCGGGCAAGATCGACGATTTGAACAAAGCCTGGGGAACCTCGTACAAAGGCTTTGGCGAGATTGCGCTGGCGGCGCTTCCCGAAGGCAACGCGGCGCGGCGCGCGGACTGGGAAAAGTTCGTGCGCACCAAGCTCCCGATCCGCTTTTTGATTGTCGACCAGACGTTGGCGCTGCCGGCGTATCGCCAGTTTCTTCAAACGCGCTACAAAGGCGATCTGAGCGATTACAATAAACAGCATGCCTCGGCGTTGGCGTCGTTCGATCAAATTGTCCTGCCAAACCCAAGCGAATTGCCGCCGCAGGGCGCGCCGCTGCTGGACTGGACCGATTTCCTCAAGCAGGCGGCCCCGCTGGCCTCGCTGCGCGCCGATACGCTGGAAACGCGCTATCAGGCGTATCTCGCGGCGCACGGCGCTCCGGGGGCGTCGGCGAATATCGGCGCGGCCATGTTCGCCTCCGATTGGCGGTACGCGCAAACGCATGGATCGGCGCTGCGCTGGGACTATCTGACGCGCAATTACAAGCTGGTGATCGATTATATTGTGCTGCACGGCAACGCCGTCTGGAACACGATCCTGTTCTGCGCCCTGTCGGTGGTGACGGCGCTGATCGTCAACCCGCTTTGCGCCTACGCGCTGTCCAGATTCAACCTGTCCTACGGCAATGGGATCCTGCTGTTCCTGCTGACGACGATGGCGTTTCCGGCGGAGGTGACGCTGATCCCGAACTTCCTGCTGCTCAAGGATTTGAATCTGCTCAACACGTTTTGGGCGCTGGTTTTGCCGGCGGCGGCGAGCGGTTACGCGATCTTTCTGATGAAGGGCTTTTTTGACAGCCTGCCCAAGGAGCTATATGAGGCCGGGACGCTCGACGGCGCGTCGGAGATGCGGATGTTTGGCAGCATTACGCTGCCGCTGTCGCGGCCGATCTTCGCCGTCATCGCGCTCGACGCCTTTCGGGCCGCCTACAGCGCCTTTATGTTCGCGCTGCTGGTCTGCCAGAGCCCGAAGATGTGGACCATGATGGTCTGGATCTACGAACTCGGCTCCAGCGGCGCTCCGCAGTTTGTCACGATGGCGGCCCTGACCCTGGCGGCTATTCCGACGTTGCTGATCTTTGTTTTCGCCCAGAATACGATCATGAAGGGCATTATCGTCCCGAGCTATAAATAAACCATGCTGATCCCCGACAACACAACCTCATCGCCGCTGGACTCCGTCCGCCGCGAGACACGCGAGCGGCACGGAGTCGGCATCAGCTTCCTCAAAGAGCAAGTCGGCGACGGGGTCATCTATGAAAACGAAACGGCGCGGGCCGTGTTCTCCGAGGCCGGCGGTTACTTCGAACTGTGCGATCTGCCCGAAGAGTTCTCCGGCGCGCTCGGCGCGGAGGTGACGCACTCGCTGATCGACACCGCCGCCACGCGCCGCCATCTTGCCGCGCTGGAGCAAGTGATCGCCGCGCTGCTGTCCGGCACGCTGTCGTTTCCTCTCTTCTCCCTGTATTTGATCTACGAAGGCGGTGATCTGCGCACGCGCGAGAACCTCTTCGTCTTTGAAGCGCGGGCAGGCGCACCGCCGATGCTGTTCGGCTCGTGGAGCCAGGAAGAGCTGCCGCGATTCGCCAAGATCCGCCTTCTGGCCCCTCCGGCCGCCTCACTCGCCGGCCTGCCCATGGTCAACGGCGTCCAGTTTTTGCTGGCCCCGCGCCACACCGATGACGGTCGATTTCTCCTGGGGCAGCTTCCCCGCACCAGCGACGCCGCGGACCTCGGATTGCACGCCGCTCCGGGAATGGCGAATTAGGCGTCCGTGTCCTTGACAACGCTCACGGCGCTGCGATATACTGACGCCATTATTCCGTGTTTTTTACAGGAGCTATAGCCGCAATCATGGGTACGTCCACCCCACGCAAGACCGCCCCGCAGCCCCGCAAGCCGCTGCCCCCCCGCCAGCCGCAATCCGCAAAACCCAGCGCCAAGACGCGTCCGCCCTCCATGGCGGGCCGCATCGCCGGCCTCCTGCTGCTTGGTCTCCTGAGCGGATCTGCTGTCTATATCGGAACCTCACTGCGACATAATCCCGGCCTGATCAAATATCTTAAGCCCGCCTTCGTTCCCCCGAAGGTCGAGGACGCGTTTCCGGGCCAGAAGACGCTCAACTTGATGGTGATTGGGCGAGATTACGATTACAGCAACAGCGATCAGATTATCAAAACGCAGGCGCGTTCGGATATGCTGATGATGGCGCGGATCGATTTCGATCAAAAGAAGATCTCGTTCCTGTCGATCCCGCGCGACACTCGCGCCGATATTCCTGGCTGGGGCGTCGGAAAGATCAATGCGGCGCACGCGCACGGCGGGCCGGCGCTGACCGAGCAGACGGTGCAGAACAACTTCGGCATCCCGACCGAGAAGTATGCGGCGATCGATTTTCAGGGGTTTGAAGAGGCGATCGATCAATTGGGCGGCGTCGATCTGAACGTCGACAAAAAGATGGATTACGACGATAACTGGGGACATCTGCACATCCACCTCAAACCGGGGATGCAGCATTTGAACGGTCAGCAGGCGATGGGGTTCGTGCGCTTCCGCCATTCGGACAGCGATCTCATTCGCGTGCAGCGCCAGCAGGCGCTGCTGGCCGCCCTGAAGGCGAAGCTGCTTGACCCGCGCACGCTCGCGGCGCTGCCGAACTTGCTGGGCACGCTGGACCGGCATCTCTCCAGCGATATGACAGCCGATCAGAAGATCGCCATCGCCCGCTTTGTCCACGATACGCCCCATGACGACATCCAGATGGAGACGCTTCCCAGTACCGAGGGCCGAGTCTTTGTGGAGACCGATTGGGAAAAAGCGCGCCCGATGATCCAGAAGACGTTCGGCGTCGCTCCGCCGGAACAGGTCGCGGAAGCCTTGCCGCGCCATCGCCGCCGGCGGCATCGCACTGCGGACGCTCAGTGAGCCAGAGCGCGCCGATCGACGTGCTGCTGGCTGTGCGTCCCGCCGCCGGCGGCATCCGTCAGCATGTCTTGCAGCTTTTGGAATACGGCGACGCGCGGCGGTTCTCGCTGTCCATCGCCGCCCCCTCCGAGTTTCTCCAGTCGCTTCCCCGCGATCTTCCGCTCGCCGATGGTATTCCGCTGGAGATCCGCGCGCGCCTTGCGCCGCTCGCCGATCTGCGCGCGGCCGCCCGTCTTGCCGGTCTCCTGCGCCGCCGCTCGCCTGCTATTGTCCACGCCCACGGCTTGCGCGCCGCGCTGATCGCCGCGCTCGCGCGCCGTCTCCATGCCTTCCCGCTGATCGTGACCGCGCACAATCTGATTGACTCCGGCGCGGCGACACGTATCGGCCTCGCCGTGATCGGATCCGCCGCCGATCGTATTCTGGCCGTGTCAGACCCTATTGCCGAGGGGCTTCGCGCGCACGGCGTTTCCGGTCAAAAGATTTCGGTCGTTCCCAACGGTGTCGATCTTGCGCGATACGCCGCGCCTTTCCCTCAAGCGCGCGCGGCGTTCGGCATCCCGCCAGATGTCTTCGTCGTCGCGGCCGTCGCTCGCTTGTCGCCGGAAAAGGGGATCGATGTTTTGCTGGAGGCGGCGCTCCAGGCTCCCGAACTGCAATTTGTGATCGCGGGCGACGGCCCGCAGCGCGCCGAATTGGAAGCAAAGGCGCCCGCGAACGTCCGCCTTCTCGGCCGTGTGGAGGATGTGCGCGCCGTGCTCTTTGCAGCGAACGCCGTCGCGGTTCCGTCGCGACTCGAAGGGCAGGGGATCGTCGCCTTAGAAGCGCTGGCCGCGCGCCGTCCCGTCGTCGCCTCCCGCATCGGCGGCCTCGCCGCGATGCTAAGCGACAGCGAAACGGCCCTGCTCGTCCCTTCCGAGGACCCCGCCGCACTGGCGGCCGCCTTGCGCCGGCTGGCCGCTGAACCCGAGTTACGCACAAGCCTTGCGAGCATGGGATACAATCTGGTCAGGGAGCGCTACGATGTGCGTGCGCAGACGGCCGCCGTCGAGCAAATCTATACGAAATTTGCTCCGAGTAGTCCTGGAAAGAGGGAAGACGCCCCCCGGCCCCCACAGGGGAGCAGACCATAAAGTCGTCTGCGCGCCCAATTTCAATCCTGGTCACGCGATCGAGAATATTGTCTTACCCCCTTTGGGGGCCAGGGGGATTCCCCTCACTCTTGACCCGCAAGCCAATCGTGATAGGCAATGCGCGGCATGTCGAACAGGTCCGACGTGCGCGCGTACCAGCCGCCGCCATGCATACGCCCGATCAAGTGTAGATTTTCCGTCCGCACATGCATCCGCTCCCGATCGACGAACTCGTCACGGATATGCAGATGGATCACTTCGGCCAGTACAATGCGATTGTCTCCGACGGGAACGACCGTATGCAGCCGGCACTCCAGACTCACCGGCGCCTCGGCGATGCGCGGCGTTCGGATCTTGGCGGACGCCGCCGCCGTGATCCCCGCGCTTGGCAATTCGCTCACACCGTCCGGAAAGTCGATCGCGGAGATATTCATGGCTTCCGCCAGCGACTCGTCCACCAAATTCACGACAAACTCGCCCTCGCGCTCGATATTCGCGCGGCTCTCTTTAGCGACGCCCGGCTCACGGTTCGCAACCCCCAGCGCAATGGTCGGCGGCGTACTTCCCACCAGATTGAAGAAGCTGAACGGCGCGGCGTTGACGTTCCCCTCCGTTCCCAGCGACGTCACCCACGCGATTGGGCGCGGTACAACGGTGCTGGCGAGGAGGCGATAGGCGTGAGCGGCGTCCGCTCCAGTGATATCGAATTGCATGGTGTTTCCTGAAATAGTGATGAGGCTTCTGACAAACCTCACTGCGGGCTGCCGGGTGGGTTTGCCACGCCAAGCGCCGGGTAGGTCACTCAGATTTGCTTCAATACGCCGCAGTAAACCGCTGCTTAATATGCTTGGGCGCGTCCAGTTCGTCGACGATCGCCACGGCGAAGTCTTCGGCGGAGATGCGGCTGTTGCCTTCGGCGTCGACGACCAGCTGATCGCCGCCCAATCGGAAGGTGTTCGTGCGTTTGCCGGGCGCGATCATGGCGGCGGGGCTGATGTACGTCCAGTCGAGCGCCTTTGCTTCTGCTTTGTAAACGCCCAGCGCGTCGCGGGCCGCGCTGGCGGCGGCTTTGTAGCTTTCCGGGAAGTCCGGGGTATCGATGAGCTGAACGCCGGGCGCCACTTCCAGACTACCCGCGCCGCCCACCACGATCAAACGCTTTACGTGCGCTTTGGTCAGGCCGGCGATGAGGGCGTGCGCGGCGTCCACAACCGTGCTGTCGGCGGCGCCGCTGGGGCCGTAGGCGCTGACGACGGCGTTCGCGCCCTTCACGGTCTCCGCGATGCTGTCCGCGTTCAGGATATCTCCCGTCACGACCGTCAGGTGATTGTGCGTCTCCGTCAGCTTCGCCGGGTTGCGGACAATGGCGGTGACATAATGGCCTCGGTTGAGCGCCTCACGCAAGATCCGCTGGCCGATCATTCCCGTGGCTCCATAAAGTGCGATTTTCATCTCTGATCATCCTTTCGTGACTCCGTGATATTTTCGTTTCTATTACTTGTAACTATTAATATTACAAGTTGGTTCCGAAAAAACGCGCTGATTTTTCAGCGCGTTTGTGTGGGGGTGTCAGCATTGGGCCGAGGCGCGCAGATCCTGCACGATCTGCGCCATGGTTGTTTGGGAAAGCCGGTTTTCCATTGCCTGCTGCGCTTCACCGAAGACTCCCTCCAGGGATGTTTGGATGTTCGCTCCGACCGAGCAGTCGGGGTTGGGGCGCGGGTGGATGGAGAACAGGTCCACGCTTTCCTCCACCGCGCGATAAACGTCCAGCAGGGTGATTTCACCCAGCGCCTTGTCCAGATGCGCTCCGGCCACGCCTTGCTGCGTGCGGACCAATCCGGCGCGGCGCAGCTGTCCCGTGACGTTGCGTACGACGACGGCGTTGACGCCGATGCTACCGGCCATCCACTCCGAAGTATTCTCATCCTGTTCATTCATACCCAAGAGTGACAGAATGTGCACGGCGACGGCGAAGCGGCTTGCGATGCGTATGGCGATGGCTCCTTGCTGAGAATGACTGTGAATCATAACAAGGAATATGGGGGCGGGGTTCCGGCGAGGATGGCCCCCGACCCAAGAAATGGGTCGGGGGCGTCTGTTCTCTTACGCGGCGCGGCGCATGGCTGCGGTCGCGTGGCTGGCGCGTGGGGCGGGATCGTCCAGGCGGAACTGGCGGACCATTTCCTGGAGCGTGTCGGCCATGGCGTTGAGCTCCGTCGCGGCCGTGCTGACGTCGTGGATGCTCGCCGACTGCTGTTCGATCATGGACGAGACGCTCTGCGCGCTGGCGGTGAATTCGCCGGTCGCACTGGTGATGTCGTCGATGGCGCTTCGGCTTTCCTCGGTCACTTGGCGGACCGTGGCGACGGTTGTCAGCACTTCCTGCACGGACGCGGACATCTCCTCGACGGTCGCGGTCAGGCTATCGACTTCGAAGGCGACGGACTGGGCGGCCTGAACGATCTCCGAGAGCGCGACGCCGGCTTCGGCGCTTTGCGCAGATCCGGTCGTGACTTCCAGCGTGCTTTCCTGCATTGCCTGGACGGCGCCGGCGACTTCCGCCTGAATGCCGCCGATCAGGGCGCCGATATCCTGGGTGGCCGCCGCCGCGCGCTCCGAGAGCTTGCGGACCTCGTCGGCGACAACCGCGAAGCCGCGGCCGTGCTCGCCGGCGCGGGCGGCTTCGATCGCCGCGTTCAGCGCCAGCAGGTTGGTCTGCTCTGAGATCTGTCCGATGGTCTTGACGATCGCGCCGATCTCATCGCTCTTGCGGCCGAGCTCTTCGACCTTCGAGGCGGAGGCGCCGACCTGCTGGCGGATTCGCTCCATGCTGGAGATCGTCTGCTGGACGGCCGCGCCGCCGCTGCGGGCCATTGCCGCGGCCTGCTGGGCGGCGGTCGCCATCTGCTGCGCGCTGCCGGCGGCTTGATCGACGGCCAGACCGGCCTGCGCCATCAGCTCGCTGGCGACGCACGCCGCGTCATACTGCCGCTTGCCGCCTTCGGAGACGAGGAAGCTGCAATGCGAGGACTGCTCGGCCGTTCGCGCCATGCTTTGCGCCGAATGCGCGATGTCCGTTGCCGATTGGCTGGTTTCTTCGGAAGTGGCGGAGAGCCGAATGCTCGTCTCGGCGACCGTGCCGGCGCTGCCGGCGATCCCGCCGATTAGCTCGCGAAGGCGCCCCGTCATCCGGGCAAAGGCAATTCCCAGGGAATCCTGCTCGGACTTCGGCTGAACGATGTTCGTCAAATCGCCATCCGCAATCGCGGCGGCGGCGGCGGCCATGTTTTTCTGATGGGACATCAGCGTATGGAACGCCGCGACTACCTGACCGATCTCCGTCTGGCTCGCAGGCGGCAGCGTCTGCTGGACATCGCCCTGCGCCAGTCCCTGCGCGGCCTTCAAAAGCGCGCTGAGCTGGGAGGTGATGCCGCGAGCCAGGAACAGCGCAACACTCGATGAGATGAGCACGATGAGGCCCTGCAAGATCCAGCCCCAGACAATGGCGGCTTGCGTGCGCTTCGCGCCGGTCTCAATGCTGGCGTCCGCTTGATCGGCGCGCGTTTGCAGCGCGGCGACCAGGGCGTTGATCATCGTTTCCAGTTTGGCTCGGCCCGGCACATACTCGTTTTCATAGAGCTTTTTGGCCTCCGCCGCATGGCCCTCTTTGGCCATCTTCATTGTTTTGTCTTCGAGAGGATTGCAAACGTTGCCGTCCTGCTGGGTCAGCTGCGTCAATTGATCCTGCAGGTCGGAGTTGTTGGGAATGGCGGCGAGCGCCGTCTTGAGCGAATCGAACGCCTTGCTGGCCGCGTCGTCGGCGGCGTACTTGGCGTCCCAATGCGTTTGGTCCTGGGTGAATACAAAGGCCATCGTCTCTCTCGCCATGGTGTTGCTGGCGAGAGATGCGTCCTTGGCGATAGAGATTGCCCGATGCGCCACTGCTCCCGTCGTGCTGACACTGTCCACGTAAGAGCGTGTGGCGCAGACTGCTTGCAGATAGCTGAGGGTGCCCAGCACAATGACGACGGTAAACGAAGCGATAAGCTTCGTGCGAATGGAGATATTGCGGAATGTTTGTGACATAGAATGTCCCCCTGCTGAAACTGCGATACATGCGTATTATGGCAATTTTGCAAGGGGACTGGAGGGTTAGCGCGCCATGGCGAGTTCTTGCGTGAATGGGGCGGGGGGGATGTCGCCTTCCGGCTCCATCCAGCGTCCATCGGATTTGATCAATTCGACCAGCGCCTCTACGCCTTCTTCCTGGGGCACGTTCTTCACCGGATTTCGGCCACGGTAGAGCGTGATCACGCCGCCGCCCTTGCCGACATACCCATAATCGGCGTCCGCCATCTCCCCGGGACCATTGACGATGCAGCCCATCACGGCGATGTCCAGGCCGACCAGATGCTGGGTCGCCGCTTTGACTTTGCGCAGTACGGACGTCAATTCAAACTTCGTTCGTCCGCACGAGGGGCAGGCGATAAACTCGACCTTCGTCTTGCGCAGCCCGAGCGCCTGGAGAATGTCGTAGCAGACGGGAATCTCGTTGATTGGGTCTTCGCTCAGGCTGACGCGGATCGTGTCGCCGATCCCTTCGGCCAGCATGGTCCCAATCCCCGCCGTGCTCTTGATGCGCGCATATTCGCCGTCGCCCGCTTCAGTGACGCCCAGATGCAGGGGATAGTCCATGCCCAGCTCCTCCATGCGGCGCGCCATCAGTCGATTGGCGGCCATCATGACGGGAACTCGCGAGGCTTTCAGGGAGATGATCAGATTACGATAGTCGTGCGCCTCACAGATGCGAATATACTCCAAAGCGCTCTCGACCATGCCCTCGGGGGTATCGCCATGCATGATCGTGAGGCGCTCGGCGAGGCTGCCATGGTTGACGCCGATGCGCATGGCGATATCGCGCGCCTTGCAGGCTTCGATGACGGGCAGCAGCGACTCTTCGATCGCGGCCAATTCTTCCTGAACCTCGGACTCAGTATAATCGTCCGTACGCTGGCGCGGCTTGCGAAAGACAAACAGGCCGGGATTGATCCGCACCTTGTCCACAAAACCCGCGACCGCGACCGCGATATCGCCGCCCTGGTGGTGGACATCGGCGACCAGCGGCACTTCGTACCCGCGCCGGCGCACTTCCGCCTGGATCTCGCCCAGGCAGTGCGCTTCGGCGAGGGTGGGGGTGGTGACGCGGACGATCTCGCAGCCGGCGTTGTGCATCGCGATGATCTGTTCGACGCAGTCCTGCACGTTGCGCGTCTCCTCGGTGATCATGCTCTGCACAACCACGGGATGATCCCCACCGACATAAACATTGCCGACGCGCACCGCGCGCGTCTTGCGGCGCGGATAGACTAACTCACCCATGGCGCTGGGCCTCCACTCTTTCCTAATACTTAACGTCATTATACCTCTTTGGAGCGTGGTCGATAATTGTGACATCTGCCGCGCTGTTCCCACAGCCTTCCAGATAGTAGCCGCCTGCGTTCAGCGTGTTGTACCGCATACGGTATTGATATCTCGGATACTTCACGGACTTTAGCATTTGTGGATTTAATTTCGATTATAGAGAGTGAGGAAACCAGCATGACAAAGATTACAATCTGTGAGCTCGATCACAAAGATGCAACGGAAGCTGAGTATGAAGCGTTCACGATACTATCAAATCAGATCAAGGTCGAAGAATTGCCCGACGAACCGCCCCTTCTCGTGGAAGACATAAAAACAGAACTACAGAATTTCCCGGAGTCCTTGTTCATCAAATCTTGGGTCGGGTGGATAGACGACACCGCGCAGTTCGCATCTAATGGAGTTGTCTGGTTTACCAATGACAAGGAGAATACCCATGCGATTCATTTCCTTATAAGGACAATTCCGGCGTACCGACGGCATGGCCTCGGCCGGCAAATGTTGCAGATGGTGGTCAATAGCGCCCGTGAAAAAGGTCGGACGCTGATGATCACATCAACAAACGGACGTGTGCCGGCCGGAGAAGCATTTATGAAGCGTCTAGGAGCCGAGCGAGCTCTGGAGAATCGAAGCAGTCAGTTAAATCTTGCTGATGTCGATATGTCACTTATCGAACGATGGCAGTCCGGCGTTAACGACAGCAAGTTCGCATTGGGGTTCTGGGACGGCCCCTATCCCGACGAACATATTGAGGCCATTGCCGAACTCACAAATATGACAAATAACTCCGCTCCTCGCGACAATCTGTCCCTAAACGATTTCCACAAAACGCCGGCTCAGCTTCGGGAAGAGGAGTATGAGATTCTTCGATCAGGCGCCCAACGTTGGACCGCCTATATCGTCGATAGGGAAACCGGCGCATTCGCGGGTTTTACCCAGGTACTCTGGCATCCCAACAGACCGGAGATAGTCGGTCAAGACGGCACGGGTGTCTTTCCTTCGTTTCGCGGCAAAGGCTTGGGACGGTGGCTCAAAGCCGCCACGGTGGACCGTATCCTGCGTGAGCGCCCCGAGGCGAAATCTGTTCGTACCGGCAACGCCTACTCAAATGCAGCGATGCTGCGGATCAACGACGAACTCGGATTCAAGCCGTGCAACTCTATATGCACATGGCAGGTGGAAACGGAAAAGGCGGCGGCATACCTCGCCGAATCGGAGCAACAAGACACGCCAGGATTGCTCACAGAGTGACCCCCTCACTGTCCTGAATTATCGGGTAGGCCGGGGCGTTACCTTTCCGGCCTCCCACAGCACCCTTCGGCGATACCAGCGAAGGAAACCACGCCATGCAAGTCGAATCTAATTGTCTATGCCAGCCACCCCTTCGTCCAATCCCACGACGCCCACCGCGTTTGGCGCCGTCGCGCCCTACTACGACCACCTGATGTCCGGCGTGCCGTACCGGTTTTGGATCGCGTATGTCGAGCGACTGTGGAAAAAGCACGACCTCGCGCCCAAATCCGTGCTGGACCTCGCCTGCGGCACCGGGACCGCCACCCGGATGCTCCAGCAGCGCGGCTACCAGACCGCCGGCGTCGATCTCTCCGGCCCCATGCTCGCCATCGCCCGCGAGCGCGCCAAGGACGAAGATCTGGCGATTCCCTTTGACGAACAAGACGCCGCCGACATGGACCTGGGCGACGCCCGCTTCGACGCCGTGATCTCCCTTTTCGACAGCCTGAACAATATCCTCGAAGATAACCGCCTTCAGTCCGCCTTTCGCCGTATCTGCGCTCATATCAACCCCGGCGGCAGCTTTATCTTCGATTTGAATACCGAGTTCGCTCTAGAGCAAGGGATGTTCAACCAGAGCTGTTCACGCCGCGACGAACCTCTCCACTACCGCTGGCGCTCCCGCTACAACCACGAAACGCGTATCTGCACCGTCAACATGACCTTCAGCTACGACCCCGGATCCGGTGAACGCGAGACCTTCAAAGAAACCCACACCCAAAAGGGCTACGCCAAAGACGAAATCACCCAATGGCTCCGCAACGCCGGCTTCGCCGCCGTGACCGTGTACGACGGCTACTCAACCGACCCGCCCCGCAAACGCTCCGACCGATTGTTTTATGTGGCGGTGAAAGCATAGCGAGAGCAAATCGACATGGATCCGCAAGAACTACAGAGGGCTAGCATCAAGGCCGCTGAAAAGGACCTGCGCGCCATTCTTGATCGCGATTTCTCCGCAAGCCGCATGAGCACGACCAAGTGGGCGGAAGTCGCCGAATGGCTCGGTGCGTCATCGTTGAAGTGCAATGTCAAATTCGTGGATGTCCCGGACAAAGTATTCGAGATCAAACGTTTCCGGCATGTGACTGGCGATTGGTTCGACTGTGGCTCGTTAGGGCCGTTCACCTCGATTTCGATTGAATGGGCTGAAATCGACCATTTGGAGGACATTGAAAAGCAGTTGACGGAAATGTCCGTCCCATACGATCGTGAGAGCGATAGGATTCGCATCATCGGTCACGTTCGAAACGCCGAGTGAGTTTTGAGAAGTATGTTCTGTTCACGGTTAAGAAGTGGCGCGCTCTGAAAATATTTTTACCCGGGTAATATTGACTTGTGTGTTTTACCCGGGTAATATTAGCGAGGTCAGACGAGATTGGCGACGGTAAACTCAACATATATCGCTTTTGAAGGCGCGCGTCGTGTGGCGCTTGGCTCTCTGGCGGAGGCGGCGACTGCGGCGAAGCGGGCGCTGGATCAGCCGTCAGATCATATGGTGCTGATTTTTGACGCGGTATCTGGCGAGCAGATCGATCTGAACCTGCATGGAACGCTGGAGGATGTGCTCGCTCGTTTGCAGACTCCCGCTTGTGACGATGCGCCCGCCGAGAATGCGCCGGAGGAGGCGCCTCGGGCGCCGGGGCGCCCGAAGCTGGGGGTTGTGCCGCGTGAGGTGACGCTGCTTCCCAGGCATTGGGACTGGCTGGCGAGCCAGTCGGGCGGGGCGTCGGTGGCGCTGCGAAAGCTTGTTGAGAAGGAAATGCGGGCGGCGCGTCAGGAGGACCATAAGCGGCAATTGCGGGATGCGGCTTATCGGTTTATGTCCGCCATCGCCGGAAACGAAACCGGGTTTGAGGAAGCGCTGCGCGCGCTCTTTGCCGTGAAGCGAGATGCGTTTCATCATGTAATTCAGAATTGGCCGCGAGATATCCGCGAGCATACTGAGCATCTGGCGGATCAATTTTTCGATGCGGACTCATCTTCGCCGGCATCGTGATCGTGAGGATTCAGAGGATTATGGATAATCAACAATTTGAGAATAATAGCGATGTCGTATTCGCTATTAATGCTATATTTAATAATGCGCCGATTGAGAGTATTTTGCCCATGCCTGGAGGGCGTTCGGGGGCTATGCTTTATTTGGCGCGGGTCAATGGGGCAGGGTATGTGGTGAAAAAGGTCGATCCAAGCCGTCCCATGCACAAGGAGCGCGCTGAGCAGGAATTTGCCTGTATGACGATTGCCTCCGAGCTTGGAGTGGCTCCGAAGCTGTATTACAGCAATATCGAGCTTGGCCTATCCATCGCGGAGCAGATTGACGGGGCGCCGCTGGCGAGATCCGCCAAATATCTGGAGCGTGTCGCAGAGGCGCTGCGCCGGCTTCATCAGGGACCGGAATTTCCTCAAGGGGTCGATCCCGCTGCGCTGGCCCATTTGATGGATGAATACTTGCTCGCGCAAAGCGGCTGCGGCCTTCCGGAATCGATCATGCAGACCATTGATGAGGTCCATTCGATGATGGCGTCTTTTGTTCGATCTACGCCGTGTCACAACGACTTGAACCCAACCAATATTATTGAAACCGATCGAGGGGTGTATTTTGTCGATTGGGAATGGGCCGGGATGTCGAATCCATTCGTCGATCTCGCTCAGCTTGGCGTCTTTGGGTTTCCCAGGGCCGAACAGCGTGTGGAATTGCTGGAAAGGTATCTGGAGCGTCTTCCTACCGATCAGGAGCGTGCGCTGATGACGATGGCGAGGGGCATGGCGCTTGCTGTTTTTGCCGCTGGCTTTTATCAGACGGCCCAAGCCAGCGGTGATCACACTTCCCCAGATGCGTTTCCGATGCCGGATCTGCTCGCTTACCTGGGAGCCCTTCGCGAGCGCGCGTCCGCATCTGTTGTGGCCGTGTCCTTGCTGGAGGAGATGCGGCGCGAGATCGACACAGACGCCTACGGCGACGCCAAGCGACTGCTCCTGTTAATGGCGAGTGATTGACTTTTCCCCTATCGCCTCAAACAGAAAAAGCCCGCCCGGCGAATGCCGGGCGGGCTCTCACAATTTTGGCCGAAGCCTATGGGGGCATTAGACCGCGGTTGGCCGCGCTCCGGTGCTGGTTTGTCCGTTTGTTTCGCGCTCGTGGCGCTCCAAGGCGAGTTCCGCGCGGCGAAGGCGCTCGCGGATCTCTTCCGGGGAATCCGATGTCGTTGCATGACGAAGGTGCTCGTGCACCTCATGCAGATGCTGATGCTGCTGTTCCGTAGTTGCCATAACGCTCTCCTTTGAGTTTCTGATGCTCAATGGATATATACCACCCATTGCATATTCTTTAAACGGATTTTTGACTTTTTTCGTTCCGACCGTGCATGGCGTGGCTGATGCTGGATCGCCGAATGCTCTTTCTCCAACCCCATCTTCACCACGCCAAAGAAAAAGATTTCCCGCATTTATTATTGACTATGCTTGCTTCCAGTGTTATAATTCCTCGGAGCGTAAACGTTTGCGTTTTTGCGTTGCGTCTCCCTTGCTCACTCCCATGTGCGCCTATCGACTGAGAGTGAAGACCGTGATCGCGCTGGAAAATAAGGAAACGCCCGTGAAAATTAAGAGTGTGCTTTTGGTATGCGCCGCTGCTGCTTGCCTGGGAACCGCCCCATCAACCGCCCATGCCGACGGTATGGTCATTCCCGCTTATCTGACTCTGTCGGATACAAACACTTGGAATATTCTGGCGGACGACGCCACGATCATGAAGAATGGAGTTAACCCCAGGTACAAAGACTACTGGGTCGTCGTCAACGGTCCCGCGAATGGCCCTTTCACGCTTGCCTCGGACTGGAAGACGGCGGAGCACCGGTTCGATCCGATCCGCGCCAACGGCGGCCGCATCTTCGGCTATGTCCATGCGCTGACAGCGCCGGCTAGCTCTACGTATCGACCTCTCCGTGAGGTGGAGAACGATATTCGCGCTTGGGTGACGGGCTATCGGCGCCTGGATGGAATCTGGATCGACGAATACTATCCCCGGTATGAGATCGCAGGGCCATCCGGCGCCACGGCCACCTTTCCCAACGGCACGAACGTCGCGCCTAACGATCGCTTGTTCATAAACAGCGATGGCGCTTTTAACGCCAATCAAGTCGATCCCACGGGCGGCTACTTTTGCCAGCTGACCAGTTGGATCCGCTGCACGTATCCGCGCCTGAAAGTTATCGGCAATGCGGGTGGACAGTTCTATTCCAATCAGATCAACTATACGGATATCGTCGACGTGACATGCAGCTTCGAGCAGAGTTACAGCTACGCCGCCGCAAACTCATGGAGCAATCTGAATCGCCAGAATGTTACGACGACGAAGCAGCAGATGGCGCTGATCCACAGCAATACCACGGATCTTGCCGGCGCCATCGATCAGGCGATCCTCCATGGTTACAGCTACTTCTATACCAACGATGGCTTCCCGTCAGGCAACGTCTGGGGCGCCATCCCGCCGTACTTCACTTCCGAAGTCCAGTACATTGCGAACCACGGCTAAACCTCGAGTCGTTTGAGGCGGCTGTCCGTCAGCCTCGCGCCCATAATATGGGGCGCGAGGCTTCTGGCGATTCTCGTCAGATCTTGTGATCAGATCTTCTGAGGGGCGCCGTTGGCGCCGCGCGGGTCGGCGCTAATGCTGTAAGGCGTCCGCCTCAACACCCGCCAGCAGCGCTTCGGCGATCTTTTCCTGGCCGGCCTCGGTTCGCGCAAAGTTATAGTCCCGGTCGTTGCTGAGCACGACCATCTCGACGGTCAGCGCGGGGACTTTGGAGAAGATCGATCCGGTCAGCGCACCCTGCTTGCCGCCGATCCGCGTTCCCGCTTCGGTGCGCAGGCCATGGTCCGGCAGCGCGCCGCCGAGCTGGTCGATCGCCGCCTTGTGAAACACGGACGCGGCGGCGGCGCTGGCTTTGAGCACGGACAGCGATGGGCCGGTGACGCCATGCGCGGTTCCCTGACGGGCGGGATAGTAGGTGGCGAAGCCCCGTCCGCCGCCGGAGTCGCAGTGCAGGCGAAGAAAGAGGGCGGCGTGGGCGTTGTTCGCGATCTCGGCCCTGCGCATATTCGTCACGAACTCGTTTTCGCTGGTCTTGGTCATCACGACCGTCGCGCCCTCGGCCTCCAAAAGCTTTTGCAAACGAACGGCGACGACCCAGTTGAGATGACGCTCGGTTAGCTTCCCATCGCGGCTCTGCGTCCCCGCGCTGGTCTCGGACGTATGTCCAGGATCCACGCACACGACATATCCTTGCAGCGAATCCCCTCCCTTCTGACTCCCTTTCTCCCATTGATGGGAGAGGGGGACGGGGGGAGCGGGCCAAGCCGCCTGAGAGACAAATACCAGGGCGAGCGCGAGAAAAACTTGCTTGGTCATGATGGTTTGACGGCGAGGTAGAACAAGATGGTCGCGATGAGGCCGGTGATCTGGCCGGCAATCAGCGATTTCTGGCGCGTCTTGATCGCGCCGGCGAGCGGGAACAGTGCGAAGAATGCGACGCAAAGCATCGCCTTGGCGTGCGTCCAGTGGAACAGGACGGCTTCCATCACGCCGAAGAGGGCGCAGACGGGAAAAGCAAAAAAGCCGAGCAGAAACTCGGCGACGGCTTGGCGTTTTGGCATTGTGTGGTGCGAGGCCTTCGTCTTATGGCGATTGGCCCTCACCCCCCGACACCCTCTCCCAAAATTGGGAGAGGGGGAGCCAGAGGGAATTTTGTTTTGAGGATCAAAGATCCGAAATCTGAACCCTCTCCCAGAATTGGGAGAGGGTGGCTCGGAGGGCCGGGTGAGGGCCTCTCCGGGGCCTACTCTTACCGCTTCAGGTTGTAGAACGAGTCCAGCCCCTTGAACGTCGCGGTGTCGGCCAGGGCTTCCTCGATGCGGAGGAGCTGGTTGTACTTGGCGACACGGTCGGTGCGGGCCGGGGCGCCGGTCTTGATCTGCCCGGCGTTCGTCGCGACGACGATGTCGGAGATCGTGCTGTCTTCGGTTTCGCCCGAGCGGTGGGACACGACGGCGGTGTAGCCGTTCTGCTTCGCCAGTTCGATCGCCGCCAGCGTCTCGGTCAGGGTGCCGATCTGGTTGACTTTGACCAGGATCGAGTTCGCCGTGCTGGTGTCGATGCCCTTCTGAAGGAACTTGGTGTTGGTGACGAACAGGTCGTCGCCGACCAGTTGGACCTTGTGTCCGATGCGCTGGGTCAGCTTGAGCCACGAAGCCCAGTCGTCCTCGGCCAGGCCGTCTTCGATCGAGATGATCGGGTACTTCTCGACCAGCTCGGCGTAGTAATCCACCATCTGGTCGCCGGTCAGCGTGCGGCCCTCGCCCTTCAGTACGTAGTTGCCGTTGTCATAGAACTCGGTGGAGGCGGGGTCCATCGCGATGAAGACTTGCTTGCCGGGCTCGTAGCCGGCCTTCTCGATCGCTTCGATGATGACCTTGATGGCCTCTTCGTTGCTCGGCAGGTTCGGAGCGAAGCCGCCTTCGTCGCCGACTGAGGTCGCCAGGCCGCGCGCGTGCAGAACGCCCTTCAGCGAGTGGTAGATGTCCACGCCCCACTGGAGCGCTTCCGAGAAGGATTCGGCGCCCACGGGCATCGCCATGAACTCCTGCATGTCGACGTTCGAGTCGGCGTGCTTGCCGCCGTTCATGATGTTCATCATGGGGACGGGGAGCTGGCGGGCGTTCGCGCCGCCGATGTAGCGGTAGAGCGGGAGGCCGACAGCCTTGGCGGCCGCCTTCGCGACGGCGAGGGAGACGCCCAGGATCGCATTCGCGCCCAGGTCGCTCTTGTTCTCGGTGCCGTCGAGTTCGATCATGAGTTCATCGATCGCGACCTGCTCGGTGGCGTCGAGGTCGATCAGCTCAGGAGCGATCTTCTCGTTGACGTTCTCCACGGCCTTCAGGACGCCCTTGCCGCCATAGATCTTCTTATCGCCGTCGCGAAGCTCGACCGCTTCGTTGGCGCCGGTGGACGCGCCGCTGGGCACGCTGGCGCGGCCGAGGGAGCCGTCTTCCAGATAAACATCGACTTCCACCGTGGGGTTGCCGCGGGAATCGAGGACTTGACGGGCTTGAACATTGACAATCGCCGTAGACATGAGAGGTCTCTCCTTTATATATCGTGTTAACGAGTTAACGTGCGGGCCTCGCTGGACCCGCGGGATCCTCATGGGATCCGAAGAATCCTCAGAGGGATTCGAACAGCGCCCGCGCCGGCTCGCGGTAAGGCGAGCGCATGGCGAGCGCAATCTGTGTGAGAATGAGGCCGTCGGGCGTTCCCATATCGTACTGCTCTCCCTGGATCTCCGCCAGCAGATACGGTCCGCGCTGGAACAGCATCTCCTGGGCGGCGGCCATCTGAATTTCGCCTTTCTGGCGGATATCGTTATCGATGAGATGCTTGAGGCAGTCGAAGGCGGCGGAGGGGAAGGCGTGGATACCGTAGAAGCACAAAAACTGATCGTCGGGAATGCCCGGCGTTCTCAGATGCTCGCGGGCGTATTCGACGCTCGGCTTCTCCATCATCGCGCGCATCCAGTAAGAAGGAGCGCCGGAGAAGTCCGTCGCCTCGCCGGCCGCCGTGCCGTAACGACTGACTTTGGATTCGCCGATCCGCGCCACGGAAGAAACCGGCGCGCTCGATTGTTCAAAGGCGTGGATAATCTGCTGGGTACAGCTTTCGGATGTGCTCGAAAGGCTGATATGGTCCCCGACCATCAGTACGAAAGGCTCGTCGCCGGCCCATTCATGCGCCTGATACACAGCATGCCCGTAGCCTTCCTGCGTGTGCTGGACGACGAAGTGCAGGCGGCTCTGGATGTCCGCCAGAGTATCGGAAAGCGCGTCCGCCCAATCCTTGCCGGCGAACTGCGTGCGCTTTTGCTCGTCGGTGAGCCCTTGGAAGTGCGCCTGGATCGGTTCGAGGTTGGTGGGGTTGGCGACGACGCAGATCTCTTCGATGCCCGAAGCGACGACTTCCTCCAGAATGATCTGAAGAGTCGGCTTGGTGTACCCGTCGACATCGACGAGCGGGATCAGCTCTTTCTGCACCGTATTGGTCGCCGGATACTGACGCGTCCCGCGTCCCGCCGCCGTCACCACCGCTTTTTTTACTGTCGCCATTGTCAGTTCTCCTCAAGGTCTCTTGAGATGGTCCGAGGACCAAAGGCGGCGGCTCCCGGCGACGCGCCGGCGAGGAACACCTGCGCCGTCAGCCCCGTTTGCGCCAGATACCGCGCGGCGATCTCTTCGACGGCCTCGACGCCGTCGTCGCCGTAAGTCAGCAGCGCCACTGTGCCGCCGCAGCCGCCGCCGGTAATCTTGGCGCCGTAAACACCCTTGGACGCGCCCGCGTCGCGCGCCAGATTGACCAGCAGGTCCGTCTCCGGGCACCCAAGGCCGATCTGGCCGAACGACCAGTGCGAGCCGTACATCAGCGATCCGGCCTGGTTCATCGCCGAAGCCATCTGCTCGGTGCGTGAGAGCAGTTCCACAAAGCACTCCACGCGCTCATTCTCGAAAACCGCGTGCGAAGTCGCCGCGCGGACGGGATAGATCGTCTCGGGATCGATGCGCGTGACGGAGTCGTCCGTCTCGCCGTACTGCGCCAGAAAACTCGCTCCGGTCACGGTTTCGGGAATTCGATCCATATGATCGCTTCGGTAAACTTTGGGCGCGATGGCCGCGAGATACTCCACGCCGAGGAGCTTGCGCCCCATGAACGCCGCGACGCGGGCGCGGGTGTAGGCGTCTCCGCCCACCGAGTGCCGGATCCGTGAATTCACGCCGTAGATACGAACATCGGGCGGCAGCGGTTTCGTCCCATGAACTTCATAGGGACGGCAGAGCAATAATAACAATTCGCCCGCCGTACCCAGCGTGCTGGTCATCTGGTCCATCACGCCGCAGGGAGCGCCCACCACGCGATTTTCGACGATCTGGCAGAGGCTGGCGAGCGTGACGCCGTCGAAGTTCAGTTCATACGCGGCGCCGATCGCCTGCATTGTCGCGACTTCGATCGCGGCGGAGGAGGAGACGCCGGCTCCGGCCGGCACATCGCTGCGCAGCAGGATGTTCGCCCCGGAGTCAAACCGAGGGGCGATCCGTTCGGCGAGGAGGACGAAAAAGCAGCCGGCGACATAGGAGGCCCAGTGGGCGTCGCGGTCGGCCTGAAAATCCGCGCGGATCGCGCTGTAGTCGCGCAGAGATCCTTCGTGAGAGAACGAATCCAGAGAGATTTCCGCGATCGGCCGCGCATCGCCTTCGTCCGCAACGCTCCAGATCCGCACGATCTGGTCGGTCCGCCGCGTCAGAGCCACAATGGCCGCTTCCCCAATGGTCGCCTGCGCGACCAGCGCGCCCGAATAATCGGCGACCCCGCCCATGACGTCGATCCGCCCCGGCGCCCGCGTCACGGTCACCGCCGAATCCGGCGCTTGATCCGAGAGAAACGACCGCCAAGCCGTGTCTTGCCGCATCCGCTCTGTGAAATCGCTGACGTCCTGCACGGCGGCTCCTGAATGGAAAACTTGCCCGAAAAACCGCGGGTATTATAGCCGAAATCTGTAAAGAGTGTCAAATTGCGATGGATTGCTTAAGCCTTTCCGGAATGAGTTTATTCTCGCGAGTGTCTATGGTGAGGAAGCCCGGTATTTGATGTTGGCGTGTGGGGGAGGGGATTTAATTTTGCCCCAGCGCATCCACGATCTCCTGAACCGTGTGCGCGAGGGCGGGGTGTGTGGAAATGTCCACGACGATATCCGCATATTGTTCGTAGAGGCAATTGCGCTCCAGGAAGAGTTCTTCGAAGGTGCGCGCGCCGATCCCAACGACGTGCGGCTGGCCGCGCGCGATGAAGCGCTGTTTGATATCTTCGATGCTGTCTTTGAGATAGACCGTGGTGGCGATGGTTTTGAGGAGCCGCATGGCGTCGGCGGAGTAGACGGCGCTGCCGCCGGTGTCGATCACCGTGCGCTCGGCGTTCGCGAGGCTGCAAATGACGTCGCCCTCCAGGGCGATGAAATCCGCATCGGACAGTAAGAATTTATTGACGCCGCGCTTCTGCGCCTCAATCGTCATCAGCGAATCGCATTCGATGCAGTCGTAGCCCAGTTGCTCGGCCAGACTCTTGCCCGTCGTGCTTTTGCCGACCCCCGCCATTCCAATCAGCGCCAAATTCTTTCGCATTTCTCTGCTCACTCCCTTGCGCCCGCCTATCGGCGGCGCTTCCTTGAGTATGACGTCTCTCGGAAAAAGAATTATCAACGATCCGTGAAACGAAAAGCAAAAATCCAAGGTCGGCGTTGACCTTGGATTTTTGCTTTTGGCGTAAGTTTACGGAAGCGCGATGGACGGGAAGGCTCAAAGAGAGCCGTCGTGCTGCGCTCGTTAACAGCCCGAACTTTCGCACGGCGAGGACGCTTCGGCGCCGGGGCAGACGCCCGGGTCGGCCAGAGGCGCCAGGTGAACGCTGCTCCACTTTGTGATAGCCTCCAGAATGGGGCGCAGCGCCTGGCCGGATTCGGTCAGCTCGTAACTGGTTCGCGGAGGCATGGTGGAGTGGATCGTTTTGGTCAGCAATCCGGCGTGCTCCAAGAGATTGAGCCGCTGAGTCAGAGTCGTGGTGTTGACGTTGCCCTTGCGCATCAGCTCGCTAAATCCCATGGGACGGTCGAGCAGACCGTGGACGATCATCATCACCCACTTTTCCTGGAGCAGCAGCGCGCCGCGCAGAAATGCATCCGTCAGGTCGCACTCCTCGGATTCAGTAGTCAAGATTTCTTCCTGCATGCCTTTATTGTACCAGATAAACCACGTTTATGATTTTTCTATGCGAAGTATTTTTCTATGCGCTTGACAAATTAAAGTTGCGTTGCCATAATGACTCCATGGGACGCTGAGATTTGGCGTTCTTATATGGATTTTCGGGAGGAAAACCATGAAACTCGTAACGACGATCTCTCGTATTCTGCTGGGGCTGATGTTCTTGATCTTTGGGCTGAACGGCTTTCTGCACTTCATCCACCAGCCGCCGCCAACCGGTCTCGCGCTCCAATATCTGATGGTGTTATCTGAGTCGCACTATATGACGGCTGTGTTTTTGCTTCAAGTCATCGGCGGCGCGCTGCTGCTGGCAAATCGATACGTCCCCCTCGCGCTGGTGCTGCTGGGGCCGGTCATTGTGAATATTCTGCTTTATCACACGCTGATGGCGCCGGCGGGGCTGCCGCCGGGCGCTGTGGCGACTGTGCTCTGGTGCATCGTTTTCTCCAGCGTGCGGCGCGCGTTTGCCGGCGTTTTCGCGGCCAAGACAGAGGTTGTTTAAGATGCAGCTCGGTATTGATAGTTTTGTCGCGGTTACGCCGGACGCCGTGACGGGCGCGGCGCCGGAGCCGGTCCAGCGGATTCAGGACTTGCTGGATGAGATCGTGACCGCCGACCGGGTGGGGCTGGATGTGTTTGGGATCGGCGAACACCATCGCAGCGAGTTTCTGGACTCTGCGCCCGCCGTTTTGCTGGCGGCGGCCGCGGCGCGTACGAAGCAAATTCGTCTGACCAGCGCCGTGACGGTTCTCAGCGCCGCCGATCCTGTGCGCGTGTTTCAGGAGTTCGCCACGCTGGACCTGGTCTCGCAGGGCCGGGCGGAGATGGTGGTTGGGCGCGGCTCCTTCACGGAGTCGTTTCCGCTATTCGGACTCGATCTGGATGACTACGATTCGCTGTTCACGGAGAAGCTCGATCTGCTGCTCAAGATCCGGGAGAACACCGAGGTCCACTGGTCCGGCCGGCATCGGGCGGCGCTGAGCGGGCAGAGCGTCTATCCGCGCCCGCTGCAGCGCCGATTGCCGATCTGGCTTGGGGTGGGCGGCACGCCCGGCTCCTTCGCCCGCGCCGGCGCTCTGGGATTGCCGCTGATGGTGGCGATCATCGGCGGCGAGCCGCACCGGTTCCGTCCGCTCGTCGATCTGTATCGACAGGCCGGCCTGCGCGCCGGTCACGCCCCTGAGATGCTGACGGTCGGCGTGCATTCCCTGGGCTACGTGGCCGACACGACGGAGCAGGCGGCGGAAGAGTTCTTTCCGGGCTACGCGGCCATGTTTACAAAAATCGGCAAGGAGCGCGGCTGGCCGCCGACGACGCGCGCGCATTTCGACGCCCAGCGTGGTCCCGCCGGCGCGCTGCTGGTGGGCGACGCAGACACGGTCGGGCGCAAGATCCTCCGTGTCAGCGAAGCCCTGGGAGGCGTCTCCCGCTTCACCGTCCAGATGAACGCCGCCGCCGTGCCGCAGGAGAAGATGCTGCGCTCGATCGAGATTCTTGGCGAAGGCGTCGCGCCGATTTTACGTGGGTAATGCATTTCGACAAATTGATGACGCCAAATTCGGCAAGCGAATTAGGAGCCGGCGGTTGAAAACCGCCGGCTTCTTCCGTCACGAATTTGGCAAATACATTCACCCTAGCGCTTTTTGCTATAACTGTAGGTTTGACAGGTAAAAAGCAGCGTGCTATACTTCCGAAACGGCTGTCCGCCAAGGAGTTTGCCCATGCGCCTGTCGCCTCATCGTTCGAGATCTTGGCTCGCGCTGAGTCTTTGCTGCACGCTTTCCTCCGCCTGCGCTCTCGCGCAGGCGCCCGCGCCCCGGCCCACGCTTGCGGAGTCGCTGCGGAAGGCGCCGCCGGCGCAGGGGGTGGTTCTTTCGGTGGACGCCGATCGGGTTACGCTTCCGGCCGAGGCGGCGCCGGCGGGGACGGATGCGGCGGCGGGGGAAATCGCGGGGCTTTATGGGAGATCGGCGCAGCGCTTTGGCGATATCCTCGCCGTTGCGCCGCCGACAATGATCGTCGTGAACACGGCGCCGGGTGAGCCGAATATCTATGCGGGCATGCGGTCCCTTGACGCGTTTACCCTGCTGCTGGCGAGTTTGACGGAGCCTCAGTGGAAGGCGCTGACCAGCGAGGCGGGACTGGGCGCCGGGACGCTGAACGCTCAGCAGCAGCAGATGTTCGCGGCGATTCTTTCCGCGAAAGGAAAGCTGATCGTTCGGCCGCAATACACCGCCGGCGAGAAGTGGGACGACCGCGATAAGCGGGATGTGACCGATGAGCTGCCGCGAGTCCATCTGCGCATCGGGCAAACCATCGCCATGGTCCTGCCGTCGAAGGATCACCCGGATTGGATCTTTGGGGACGCCGCGATACCGCCGCCCGCCGGCGCGCCGCGTCAGTACCAAATCGATGACCGCCAGGACTATAGCGGCTCCTCGGACACGGACTTCGGCGCCCTCGTGCGCGCGGAGGTTCCCAATGTTCCCAAGCGCGGCCAGCTCGATTTTAGCCTCAAGTCGCTTCGAACGCCGATTTCTCTGGACGGACTGAAGACAGTCGGCGATCTGGTGTACCGCGTCGGCAACGCCGCCGGGATCGAATTATATGTGGACCCACGCCTGGAGAAGAGGGCGCTCACTCTGTCCGGCGTTTCGTCCGCGCCCGCCGGCGATCTGCTGCGCTCGCTCGCTTTTTGCCTGACGGGAACGTTTCGGCAGGTGGGACCGGCGTATGTGCTGACCGACGATATTGTCGGTGTCGGCACGCGTCGTCAAATCTGGACCGACTTCGAGAAAGAAGCCGATGTCCTCAGTCGCGGCCCCGTCCGCGCCGCCAACTATTCGCTTTTCACCGCGCATCATCCGAGCGACTTACCCTGGTTTGGGGATCCCAGCGCCTACACTCCCGAGCAGATCAAGGGCGCGGGCGAGCAATCGATCAATATGCGGGAAGGGTTCCTGCCGGAACTGAAACTGCCGATGGCTCAGCTGACCCCGGCGCAGCAGGACATGGCCCGGCGCGCCGTGGAGAAATGGAATCGCGAGTACACGCTTCAGCCGGTCACCGCCGACGGCCAGATCACGCTTCGCCCCGGCCTCAGCACGCAGCTTCTGATCCCCAGCATCGATACCCCGGTGGACCTCAGCTTGAACGGCTCCGGCGGAACCGAGCAGTTCTTTGTCTTTCAGATGCCGCCGGATCAGGTAAAGGCCATGGAAAAGGCGGATCAGGAAAAGAGGCTGAAGGAGCATCCCGAGTACGCATCGCTGATGAATCAAACTCCCCCGAAAGCGCCGCTCGCGGACGCCTGGGCGAAGTACAAGGACGCTTCCCGGCGCGCGGCGATCGTCCACCCGCGCAGCGTCAAGGAGGTGGACGCGGCCGTCGCCGCCGCCAAAGCGCTGGGTTTGAACGAACTCTGGGTTGACGTTTTCTCGGAGGGCGCCGCCCATATCCCGGCGACGGACGCCGCGTCCTCCAAAACGCAAAGCGATATTCTGACGGAAGCGCTGGCGCGGACCAAGTCCTCCCCGATCCGCATCCTTCCGATGGTCGATCTTCTGTTCTGGGGAGACGATCCGCCTGCGGAGAATGTCGATCTCAACCTGCTGGGTGAAACGTCCGAGCAGGCCGCCACGCACTGGCGGCAGCTGAAGGCGCTTCTTCCGGAGGACGAAGATGTGGGGGACGAGCATTACTCACACGCCATCATTCCCAATTGGAGCGGCGTGATCGTCGCGCCCACCGCGCCCGGCGTGCAAACAACGCTGACTGCGCTCGTCAAGAGCCTGTCGAGCAGACCGGGGATCGCGGGGATGGTGTGGCGCGGCGGCGACACTCCCGGCTATGACGCGCTGCCTGGCGACTCCGACACGAGCAGCCTGCTGCTGGGTTACCATGAGGCCGCGCGCTTGCTCTTCCTGCGTCAATTCCATGCCGATCCGCTGGACATTTACGATGGCGGCCATTCAGGCTCCAAGGCCAATACCGACACTCCCAACTTCTCCGAGAACGGCTCGGGCCGCGAGGAATACGATCTGCACAGCCACTGGGTGAAGTTTCGTCAGGACGCTTCGCTCGCGTTTCTGCGCACGCTCTACGCTTCGGCCAATCCTTCAGGAACGCCGCCCGCCAGGCGCGTGCGCGTCCTAGTCAAACAGCGGCGCGCAGGTCAGCCGTACAACGACGCCAGCGGCGTTCACTATCCTTCCGGCTGGTATGGATCGTGGGACAACCCGCTTCAGCCGCCGCCGACTCTGCGTGAAGCGGGTGATGACGATGTGCCCGGCCAGCCGGCGAAGCCGGTTCTGGGAGAAGCCGCCCAGGCCCAAGCGCAATCCCAGATTGTCATGAATGTGATTACGGAACAGAGGCTGGACCAGATGCGCGCGCAGCTTGGCTTCTCAGCCATCATGGCGGCCCGGCCAAAGCCGCCAGTCGCGAGGCCAACGCCGCCGCCCGCCGCGAAACCGCCGGCGTCCCAAGACTTCGTGCTGGATCTTGGCGACACGTCCGGCGTCGGCGCACTGACGGACTTTGCCGCGCGCGTGACGGCGCCGCCGCCGGCGGATGGGGGCAATCCTCCGGCAAAATAGCTTTATTCGTGAGAAGGATTTCTTAATCGCCGTATCGAATGTCGCGAACCATAAGGAGACGATTATGCCTGAAACCGCCGCCCCTGCTGTTCCTGTCGCGCCAGTGCTTGTACAGAGCCCGCTGACGGTCATTATGACCATCAAGTCCCCGGAAGATTATGAGGCGCTCAACGCCACTCTGCAAGGTTTCAACGCCATGCCGCCCGATCAGAATCCGGTCATCCAGGCGCTGAATTCGGTCGGCACCGTTCACTTCGCCCGTTTTGTCTTTCTGGACAACAACACGAAGCTCGGAATCATCACGACATTCGACGGGAGTTTCGAGAAGTATATTCGGGACTTCGCCGAGAAACTGGGACCGATTTTCGATATGATCCATGTCCATATGATCGATAGCCCGCCGCTGCCCGTAAAGGAGCATCCCGATGAGTTCTTGCAGTACGTTCGGGACCATGATGTGACGCCGGTCGCGTTCTACAGCGCCTACCCGTCGCTCACCGTTCTGGATATCAAGAACCTCCAGTAGACCCACCAAGGACAAGCCCTGAGGAGCTTCCATGCCTGCTTTCGATCTTTCCGATATCCAGGGCAATATTCTGCGCGGATACGGGATGGACTTCGTGCGGATCTTCGCGCTGCGTATCGATGACGCGCCAGCCGCGCGCCGCCTGATCGGAGATCTGGCAAGTGGAGAAGCGAGGTCGCTTCTGAAAGTCACGACGGCGGCGACATGGAGTCTGAAGCCGATGCACGCCATCAACGCAGGCGTCACGGCGGAAGGCTTGAAACTCCTCGGGGCGTCCGATGCGTCCATCGCGTCATTCCCGCAGGAGTTTACCGCCCCCATGGCGGAGCGGGCGCCGCTGCTCGGGGATATTGGGGAAAGCGCGCCCGAAAATTGGATTCCAGGACTGGCGTGTTCCGTGGACACGCCGTCGCAAGTCCACCTGGTTCTCATCGCGCACGCGCGGACGGGAGAGATGCAGGAGCGCCTCACGCCGCTCCTGCGCGAGCGCTTCCTGCTGGACGGCGCCTGCACGGAGCTGGCGGTCATTGACGGCGCCGATCTCCCGGACAGCCGCGTTCATTTTGGATATCTGGACGGCATCGCGGAGCCGCGCATTGAGGGCGGAGGCGGACGCGATCCGGAAGACGATCAGCCTTTAATCCCCGCCGGCGAATTCGTGCTTGGGCATCCCGGTCTCAGCAACGCTCGGTACCCCACGCCGCAGCCCGATGCGCTTGGCGTCAACGGCTCATTTCTCGCCCTGCGTATTCTCAAGCAGGATGTGGACGGATTCGAGAAGTTTCTGGAGGAGAATGCGGCGCGGGTTCCGGCGAAACCCGGCGTCGACGCCAAGGAACTGCTGGCGGCCAAGATGTGCGGCCGCTGGCGCAATGGCCTGCCGCTCGCCCTTTCTCCCGACACCGATTGCCCCGATCCGCCAATCCCGCAAGATCAATGGAATAAGTTCGACTACGTCAAGTCCGAGGCGCTTCCCGAGGTCATCGATGATTCGTACGGGATACGCTGTCCGATCGGATCGCATATCCGCCGCAACAACCCGCGCAGCGGCGTTGTCGCCGGGGGCGGAGGGCATAACCATCGCCTCGTCCGGCGCGGAATCCCGTATGGCGCTCCCTACGATCCCGCGCGCCCGAACGACGGAGTCGAACGCGGTCTGGTGGGCCTTTTCTTCTGCGGCAGCCTCGGCAACCAGTTCGAGTTCTTAATGACCGAGTGGATCAACTCCGATTCGTTCGGTCTGCGCGGCGACTTAGATCCGCTGATGGCCGGCAACGATCCCGCAACCAGCCGGTTTGTGATCCCGGTCTCAAATCTGCATAAAGAATCGATTGTCATCACGGGGCTGAGCCGTTTTATCTCAACGCGCGCCAGCGTTTACTGCTTCATGCCGAGTGTGACGGCGCTGAAATATCTTGCGAATTTGTGATGAGCTTTTCGCGGTGAAATATGGGACGCAATAAAAAACCGCCCCGGCGCATTGCGCCGGGGCGGTTTTCGTGCATTTACTTCTGGTCGGCGGGGTCCCCGTAAGGGTCCTGCGAGGCGGGAAGTACGGTCTGCTGGTCGGCGGGATCGCCGTAGGGGTCTTGTGAGGCCGGCAGGACGGTGTTCTGGTTTGCCGGATCGCCGTAGGGATCCTGAGACGCGGGCAGGACGCCGCCGTTGTTGTTCTCGTTTTCGTTGTTTTCGCCGGTGAAGATCTCTTTGATCCCCTCGAATATCTTATCCAATCCCATGGTTTGATTCTCCTTGGCGCTATGGCCGAATTACATTCCGCCGGGACCGCGCGGGCCGGGCGCGGCGAGGCTCGAGTCGAAGTCCAGCGCGGACGTGGTCGGCGCGCCGGCGGGCGGAGCCGGGACCGGCTGGTTCTGGAAGCGGCTGTAGTCAGGCGCGTAGCGCTGCACCTGCTCGGCCGGAACCTGGACGCCGCCGCTGGGAGCGGTGACCCAGACGGGCTGATGCTGGGCGTTGCGGTAGTAGATGCCGCCGTTCTTCGATTGATAGAGCTGACCCTGCGGCGATGCGGCGCCGTTCTGGGTCTGGGCTGCTTGGTGCTTCTTATAGAGGTAGTAGAGCAGGGCGGCGCCGGCCAGCAGGACGACTTTCTGTTTGGTGGACATTCCCTGTCGCTGCGGTTGTCCCATGGTGGGCGGCGCGGACATCATCGGTCCGCCGGGACCGCTGCTCGCGGCGGGCGGCGGCGCGGTGTCGGTCGTCTTGCTGCCGCAGCCGGCGGTCATGGCGAGCGTCGGCATCGCCAGAGTCGCGACCAGCGCGAACGCGATAAATCGGGGCGATCTCATTCTGGGCATATTCATGGGCGTCATTGTCGCGTTGTCCTCCGTGAAAGGTGAGCCTCCCGTCCGCGACGTGCGGCGGTACGGTTGTCGCCATATACCCATTTCAGGGCGTCGTCAATCGATGCGCTTCCGACAAGCGTCTCTGCGCGGATGTTTCATTGGCGGACGTTCGGTGGTAATTCTCACGTAGGACTTTATTTCCAAGGCGGCCAGGGACGACCCGCAGCCGCCACTAGAAAGAACAAGGGTGTATTAGGATGAATACCAAAGGAAATTGTATGCTGACCGTCGCCGCCGCGCTTCTCGTCGCGGTTTCAGGCTCCGGCGCAATGGCCGCAGGGATGGGCCGCGCGTCGATGATGGACAAGACGTTTGTCCAGAAGGCCGCGCAAAGCGACATGGCGGAGATTAAGACCAGTCAACTGGCTCTGCAGCGCGGCGTGGATGGAAACGTCCGCGAGTTTGCCCAGCGCATGATTCGTGATCACAACATGACGAGCATGAAGCTGAAGCGGATCGCCGCGAACAACAGCGTGATGGTCCCGATGCACACCACGGCGATGCAGCAGACCGAGTACATGCGCCTGTCCAAGCTGTCCGGCGTGTCGTTCGATCGGGCTTACATCCAGGGCCAGGTCCAGGCGCACAAAGCCGCCGTCGCGCTCTTTACATCCGAGAAGAATCGCGGACGCAATATGCAGCTGCGCCAGTTTGCCTCCACGACCTTGCCGGCCCTGCGCGACCACCGTATGATGAGCATGCAGACCGCCAGTATCGTCATGGGAACGAGCAACGGCCGCTACGCGCACCGCAACGGCATGCAGCACATGAATAACATGGGCCACATGAACAATATGGGCGGCATGAAGCACATGGATAAGATGTAATCCGCCGCTTCCGATAGATTTTTGACGCGCCGCCGGCTCTCGCGATTATTCGCGAGAGCCGGCGGCGTTTTTGTTTTCCGCCGGGAATCAGCAGTCTCCGCCTAAATACCAGCGCACGCCTTCCTGTTGCGCGCGCTCCAGAATCCGTTCAAGATCCTGCAAGTCTGCTTCAACGGATTCCTGAAAATTCCACGAAATGTCCTCAGGCGTCGGGATAAAGTCAGGGTGAGCCTGCAAGTAATGGAGCAATGCTCGCGCGGCCGCAAGGCCGTCTTCGGCGGCGAACCATTCGGTGGGAGGAATTCTGTTTCGCAGTTCCAGCGGAGCTTCGGCGGGATCCCCATCAAAGATCATGCCGATAATTTGATCCGGGTCTGCGCTGCTGTATTCCATCAATGATTTGACGCCAATCGTCTTCGCGATCGATGTGAGAATATCGACATCATTCTCATCATATGGCAAATGCCCAAGCGGTTTCCCGTTCATGGAACTGTCAAAATCCTCAATCTCCCGTTCCAGTACAACATAAAATGCAGCGCCCATTCGTGTCCTCCCAAATACCAACTTTTGTGAACGTATGTTCGTTATTCTGGCGTGGCTCTCCTGCTTGCCGCGTCCAAATCGCCGCGTAAAAATTGGGGAGAATATTTAAGGATTGGCTTTGAAGAACGCCTCCACGGGTTCGATGGCGTCGCCGCCGATTTCTTCGGGGGCGAAATGGCCGACGTTTGGGAATGTCCGGGTAGTATGGTGAGGGAACGCGCTTTCCCAGCGGGCCATCAGATCCTTGGTAAAGGCGACATCTTTGAGACCCCAGAGGAGCAGCAGGGGCGTGTCCTTGAGCGCCTCCCGCTTTGTCCAGAGCGTTTCCAGCCATTCGCTCTGGCCGATGATCGCGCGAGGGAACGTCCACGCGCCCTTGCGCGACTGCGGGGTGGGGAAGGCGCGGATGAAATGCCGGTGTATGTCCGGCGTCAGTTTGTTTTTGTCGCCGACGGAGGCGGGTAGCAGAACGCGCGGGAAGAAATTGAAGTTTCGGCAGAGGAAGCGGCCGATGGGGCCGCCGACAAAGCCGCTGAACTTTTCAAATGTCGCGTCGCCGCGCAGGGACCAGAACCAGCTGTTGTAAGCGATGATCCGCTTGATATTGGCCGGATGATCCAGCGCATACGACATGCCGATGGGGCCGCCCCAGTCATGTACGATCAAGGTGATATTCTTGAGGCCGAGCGCGTCGATGAAACATGCTAAGTTCTCGGCGTGGAATTGCGGCAGGTACGAGACATCGGCCGGCTTATCGGACAGGCCAAAGCCGAGGTGATCGACGGCGACGCAGCGATATTTTGTTCGGAGATGCGCGATGAGCCGCCGATGCTCGTAGGACCAGGTGGGATTTCCGTGGACAAAGAGCACGACGTCTCCCGCGCCCTCATCCACGTAATGCATCTCGCCGTAGCGCGTGGTAAAAAAACGGGACTCAAAGGGATAACTGGTTCGGTCGAGCCAGGTGGGTGTCGATTGCGGGGACATGGATTCGCTGCTCTCTTTCAATGTTAGCGGCGCGTGGCGCCGTTAGTGAAGCCCGCCGGACGCGCTGATGCGCTCGCCGGTCAGCCAGGCGGAGTCGTCGGAAGCGAGGAACACCACGACCGGCGCAATGTCGCCTGGCCGGCCGAACCGGCCGAGCGGCGTGGCGTCCGCCACCATCTTCTCAAATTCGCCGCCGATAAAGCCGAGCCGGTGAGCCCCCTCGGTCTCCGTGCCGCCGGGAGCGACGGTGTTGACGCGGATCTTCTTCGGCCCCAGTTCCTTGGCCAGCGCCAGGGTAAGCGTATCCAGCGCGCCTTTTGTCGAAGAAGATAAACTCGAGTTGGCGGGCGGATTTTTGCTGGAGATCGAGCTGATATTGATGATGCTTCCTCCGGCTGCGGGAAAATGCTTCACGGCTTCCTGAGTGGCGAAGAGAGGGCCGAGGACGTTGACGCCATACTGCCGGTGAAATTCGGCCTCGGTGATCGCCCCGACCGGCTCGAACTGGACGACGCCGGCGTTGTTGACGAGCACGCTCGGCGCTCCGAACGCGCGGACCGTCTCCTCAAAGAGACGCTGGACATCGGCCGCTTTCGAAACATCCCCCGGGACGGCGATGGCGACGCCGCCCTTGGCCGTGATCGCGGCGACGGTTTTCTCGGCTCCTTCCCGACTGGACGCATAGTTGACGACGACCGAAGCGCCGGCCTCCGCCAGGGCTTTGGCGATAGCCGCGCCGATTCCCGAGGACGCGCCGGTTACGATCGCCACTTTGTTTGTCAAACGGTTCATATTGGCTCCTTGTTTGGTGTATACTATGAATAGTTCATAATGTGAACTATTCATAGTATGATGGTGTTTTGATGTTTTGTCAAGAGGATTTGGAAAAACGCACAGAATGAAAAAAGATCGCGAACAGCAGCTCTCCGATGCGGATGGCGCCGCCTTTCAGGAGCAATCAACGGCGTTTTTGCTGACCCAGGTGGGGACACAGGTAGGAATTCGGTTCGGAGAGCGCCTTTTTCCGCATGGTCTCACTCCGCCGCAAGTGGGGATTCTCTTGATACTGGCGCGGGAAGACGGCGTCAACCAGCGCTCGCTGGCGGACCGGCTGGGAGTCGTTCCCAGCCGCCTTGTGGTGCTGGTCGATGAACTGGAGCGCGCCGGTCTGATTGCGCGAGGGGCGAATGCGCCGGACCGCAGATCGCACTCCATCACCCTGACTGCCGCCGGGCGCGCGATGACCGAGACGCTGGATACGCTGGTGATCGAGCACGACGCCGCGCTGCTGGCCGCGCTTTCCCCAGAAGAGAAATCTCAGCTCCGAACGCTGCTTGGAAAAATTGCCGCGCAGGAGGGACTTTCGCCAGGCGTTCATCCGGGCTACAGGTTTATGGGACGCCGGGCCAAAGAGCTCTGATTTCGGGGGCGATTTGAGCTACAATAGAGAGAAGGCGCGGGAAACTTTGGGGCGGTCTCGTCCCGTAAAGGCAGTGGGAACTGAATGCGCGCCAGTAATGGCGCGTGGTTTCCGCACAACGCCATCTTAAGGAAGATCTTTCACTATGTTATCGGCGCGCGTCGCGGCGGCCCTGACACGCTGTTATATCGCACAGATCGTCCTCGGTTTTATTGGCGCGGCTATTGCCGGCGCGCTCTGGGTAGCGCACCGCGTTCACTACGATCTGCCCTGCTCCGCCAACGGCGGGTGCGAGGTCGTGGCCGAAAGCGCGTGGGCGCATATGACCATCGGCCCGTTCCACGACATTCCCATCGCCCTGCTCGGCCTGCTGGCCTATATCGCGATCTTGACGTTCGCGATGATGAAGATCGGCTCGGACACGGCGCCCACAAAGATACTGCTGGGCAGGCTCGGGCTGCTGATCATTCTCGGAGGAGCGGGATACTCGTGGTATCTGCAATATGTCTCCCATGTGAAGATCGGCGCCTTCTGTCCGTATTGTTTCTCATCGGCATGCGTCATGCTGCTGCTGCTGATCTCCGCCATTATTGAAAATTCGCTGCTGCGCCGGCAAGGCGGCGCTCACTCTCCGTCTCCGGAGGGGGAAGCAGGTTAAATGCCCAACGTGAACAAAAAAACTATTCTTTTCGGCTCGTGGATCGTGCTGCTCGCCGGTCTCTCCTTCGCTGTCAGCCGCATGAGTTCGACGGTGGCTCCGCCGGACCAGAAGCCCCCGCCGCCGCCGAAGCTCGACGTAGCCGCACTCGCCAAGCGCTGGCCGGAGATCATGCAGCACACCGCGGGCCCTGCGCGCGGTCCCGCGAGTCCCGCGTACACCATGGTGGAGTTTGGCGACTTCCAGTGCCCGCAATGCGGCAAGATGCGTCCGACGATCGAAAAGACGCTGGCGGACAGCAAGGGACAGGCGAACCTGTACTTTGTCCATCGGCCCTTCCCGCAGATGCATCAATACGCCCTGCCCGCCGCGCAGGCGTCGGAAGCGGCCGCCAAGGATGGGAAGTTCTGGCCGATGTACGATGTGCTGTACTCGCACCAGGATGACCTGGAGCCGGGCTACTACGACGACTACGCCAAGGAAGCGGGGCTGGACGGCAAGAAGGTTCTGAACGCCGTGCAGCAGCACGTCTACTCCGCGCAGGTCGCCGCCGACTCCAAGTTCTGCGACGATATCGGGATCCAGATGACGCCGACGGTTTTCATTCGCGATAACAAGACAGGCAAGATCAGCATCGCGTCTGGAGCCGTCGATATCAACAAAATGTTCGCGGGCGCCCCGTGGAAATCGGTCGCCGGTCCCACCTCGGTTACCGCGAGCGCTCCCGCCGCGCCGCCGGCGAAGTCATAAACCCTTGGGTCCTCCGCATAGGATGGGAGGCGAATTCATGCCGAAGTTCAATAAAAAGGCCGCCCTCTTTGGCGGCTGGGTCGTGCTGCTCGCCGCTCTCGCTTATGCCGTCAGCCATATGAGCGATACGGAGATTGTTAAGCAGCAGCATCCGCCGGCGTTGCCGGCGGTGGATAGCGCGACGGTCGCCAGAAGGTGGCCCGAGATTATGCGGCATGTGGCCGCTCCCGCGCGGGGACCCGCCAACCCGGCTTACACGATGGTGGAGTTTGGCGATTTTCAGTGCCCATGGTGCGGCAAGATGAGGCCGTCGATTGAGAAGACGCTGGCGGACAGCAAGGGACAGATGAATCTGTACTTCGTCCACCGGCCCTTCCCGCAATCGCACAAGTACGCGCTGCCCGCCGCGCAGGCGTCGGAAGCCGCCGCCAAGGATGGGAAGTTCTGGCCGATGTACGATGTGCTCTTTTCGCATCAGGACGATCTGGAGCCGGGGTATTACGAGAACTATGCCCGGGAAGCGGGACTGGACGGAAAAAAAGTTTTAGACGCCGTGAATCGCGGCGTGTATCAAGCGCAGGTGGACGCGGACTCGAAGTTTTGCGACGATCTTGGCATTGAATCGACGCCCACGGTTGTCATTCGCGATAACAAGACGGGCGCGATCAATGTGGCGCCTGGACCGGCCGATATTCAGGCGCTATTCGCCAATTTACCCTGGAAGACGGCCCGCGCCGCGCTTGCCGTGAGCCGCCCGGGGGCGGCGTCGGCAAAGTCATGACCATTCCCGAAAGGAACGCGCCTATGTCGGCTGTGGATACGGAATTGGAGACGCTGATCCGCGCTCGTTACCCGATCATCTATGTGGTGTCGTGGGAGGAAAAGCGCGTCGAGGACGCGCTGCGCGCGATCTGTCAGTCCCGCAATAAGAAAATGCTTCAATGGACGGTGACGCAGGGGATCGTGCAGAACTCCTCGAACCGTGACGACGCCACGCGCGATCCGCTGGCCGCGCTGGACCATGTCATGGAGTCGCGCGATCAGGCTGTTTATGTCTTCAAGGATCTGCACCCGTTTTTGAACGACACGGCGTTGGTGCGGCGTCTGCGCGATCTGACCTATGCCCTCAAGACGTCGTACAAGACGATCGTGATGGTTTCTCCCGTGCTGCGCCTGCCGCCGGAGCTGGAAAAAGAGATCACCGTCGTCGATTACGCGCTGCCGACTCTCAAGGACCTGGACGAGCTTCTGGAAGGGATCATCCAGTCGGTCAAGTCGAACCCGCAGATCACCACGGAGATGGCGGAGGACGAGCGCGAGCAAGTGCTTCAGGCGGCCCTGGGCCTGACAGGGAACGAGGCGGAGAATGTCTTCGCGAAGTCTCTGGTGGAGAAGCACAAGTTCGATGTCCATGTGATCCTTTCCGAAAAGGAGCAGATCATCCGTAAGTCCGCCATTCTGGAGTACTATCCGGCGACGGACGCCTTCGCGGATGTCGGCGGCCTGGATCTGCTCAAGGATTGGATGGGCAAGCGAACCGTCGCGTTCAGTGAAAAGGCCCGCGATTTCGGTCTGCCCGCTCCCAAGGGCATTTTGATGCTGGGCGTGCAGGGCGGCGGAAAATCGCTCTCCGCCCGCGCGATCGCCTCCCTCTGGAATCTGCCGCTGCTGCGCCTGGATGTGGGCAAGATCTTCGGCGGCATCGTGGGGCAAAGCGAAGAGAATATCCGCAAGGCCATTCGTATCGCCGAAAGCACCGCGCCGAACGTCGTGTGGATCGATGAGATGGAAAAAGGCTTCTCCGGGACACAGTCCTCGGGCATCAGCGACGGCGGCACGACCGCCCGCGTCTTCAGCACCTTCCTGACCTGGCTCGCCGACAAGACCGCCCCGTGTTTCGTCGTCGCCACCGCCAACGATGTCTCGGCGCTGCCTCCCGAACTGCTGCGCAAGGGGCGATTCGATGAGATCTTCTTTATCGATCTTCCGGGCGAAAGCGAGCGCGTGGAGATCTTCGCGATCCACATCAAGAAGCGCAAGCGCGATCCGGCGAACTTCGATCTGAACCGTCTCGCCGAGGCGTCGCATGGCTACTCCGGCGCCGAGATCGAGCAATCGGTCGTCGCGGCCCTCTTCGACGCCTTTGACCTGGGCCGGGATCTGACCACCGACGATATCCTCAAAGTCGTGCGCGAGTCGATCCCGCTGTCGCAGACCATGAAGGAAAAGATCGACATCTTGCGCGAATGGTCGGAAAGCCGCGCGCGCCCCGCCTCGTCCGTCAATAACGCAAAGATCCTCCGGACCATGGAGATCATGGACGACGACTCGTTCGAGTTCGGCGATATCCTGGTGGACAACAGCGATGGACCATTGGCTCACGACCTTTCTGAATAACCTGAACGGCGAGCGCGGCCTCTCTCCGCACACGCTGACCGCGTACGACAATGACCTGCGCCAGTTTATCGACTTCCTGGCCGCGCGTCGTATCGCCGATCCACGCCTTATCCAAACCGAGGACGCCGCCGCCTTTATCGCGATCCATCGCAAAGGCGGCGTCGCCCCCGCCACCATTAAGCGCCGCCTCAGCGCGCTGCGCATGTTCGCCCAGTTCCTCGTGCGCGAAGAAGCCCGCGCCGACGATTTTACGCTCACCCTCGATCCCGGCAAATCCCGCTCCGCGCGTCTTCCCAAAACGCTCTCCGTGCGCGAAATGGAGCGCCTGCTCGTCGCGCCCGAGGAAACAACGCCCGAAGGCCGGCGCGACGGCGCGATGCTGGAGCTGATGTACGGCAGCGGCCTGCGCGTCTCCGAACTCGTCGCCCTCAAAACCGACGCGCTCGACCTGCGCGCCGAACTCGTCCGCCCCCTGGGCAAGGGCAACAAAGAGCGCCAAATCCCATTGACGCCCCAGGCGCGCCTCCGCATCGAATCCTATCTCAAAGACGCGCGTCCCAAACTGATGGGCTCGAAAGCGCCGTCGCCGTTTCTCTTCGTCACCGACCAGGGAACATGCATGACGCGCGAACATTTCTACACGCGCATTCAAGAACACGGCCGCGCCGCCGGAATTTTGCAGCCGGTCACGCCCCACATGCTGCGCCACTCCTTCGCCACGCACCTCCTCGCCGGCGGCGCCGATGTCCGCGCCATTCAGGAGATGATGGGCCACGCGAGCGTCGAGACGACCCAGCGATATACGAAAGTCGATGTCGCGCGCTTGAGGCAAGTGTACGACAAGGCGCACCCGCGGGCGTAGGAGAGGACGGCCCTCACCCGGCCCTCCGGGCCACCCTCTCCCAATTCTAGGAGAGGGTTAAGAGTTGGATCAAAGATCCAAAAAACTCAAAAACTCTGACTCCCCTTCTCCCAAAATTGGGAGAAGGGGCTGGGGGATGAGGGCCTTCCGCCTCTTGTCGAAAACACGAATGCGTTGGGGGAATAGGGTCTAACGCTTTTCCAAGGAGACAGGAATTCATGAACCGAGTCATCCTCATCGTCCTCGACGGCTGCGGAGTCGGCGCGATGCCGGACGCCGCGCGGTATGGGGCGGACGATCCCCAGAGCGCCACGCTGCCCCATGTCGCCGAAGCCATGGGCAAGCTCACGTTGCCGACGCTGGAGGCGCTGGGCCTGGGCAATATCGCGACGATTGCGGGCGTTGCTCCTCTGGAAACGGCGCGCGGCGCGTGGGGGAAGGCGGCTGTTCTGTCGAAGGGCAAGGACAGCGTGACGGGCCATTGGGAGATGATGGGCGTGGTGACCAAGACGCCCGCGCCCACCTATCCTCTGGGCTTTCCTCCCGATGTCATCGCGGCGTTTGAGGCGGCGATCGGACGGCGTACGATAGGCAATGTCGCCGCGTCCGGCACGGAAATCTTGACGCGTTTGGGCGCGGAGCATGTTCGCACGGGATATCCGATCGTCTACACCTCTGCCGACAGCGTCTTTCAGATCGCTGCGCATGAAGAAGTGATTCCGATCGACGCGCTTTACGAGATGTGCCTGACCGCGCGGCGAATGCTGACCGGTCCGCACGGCGTCCAGCGCGTCATCGCCCGGCCGTTTGTCGGCGACGCGCAGCGCGGCTGGACGCGCACCGAGCGCCGCCGGGATTACCCGCTCGCCCCGCCGGATCATAATCTATTGCGCGCTCTGCAAACGCAAGGCGTCGCGGCGCACGCCATTGGCGTCGTCGCTGACTTATTTCCCGCCAGCCTCTTCGCCCGCCGTGAGCGAACCCAATCCAATCCCGCCCACCTGAAGGCGATCCTGCGCGCCATCCAAGAGGGCGAGGAGCCGTTCGTCTTCGCCAACTGTGAAGACTTCGACATGCTCTACGGCCATCGGAACGACCCCGCTGGCTTCGCCCGCGCCCTCGCCGAGTTCGACGCCGCCCTCATCGGAATATGGAGCGCGCTCAAACCCGGCGACTTATGCCTCCTGACCGCCGATCACGGCAACGACCCGACCACGCCCTCCACGGACCACTCGCGCGAGTATGTTCCGCTATTGATCTTCGGAGCGAATGTGAGAGGAGGAATGGACCTGGGGACGCGCGCGACGCTGGGCGATGTGGCGCACACGGTGGCGGAGTGGCTGGGGGTGACGTGGGATGGGGTGGGGAGTGGGGCTTTTGCTCTGTAGCTTGTGAGAGGGGGAGAGGCCCTCACCCCCCGGCCCCCTCTCCCAAAATTGGGAGAGGGGGAGGCTGAGGAATTCTTTATTTGGATCTTTGATCCAAATCTTACTCCTAACCCTCTCCTAGAATTGGGAGAGGGTGGCCCGGAGGGCCGGGTGAGGGCCTCTTCCGCCTACACAAACGCCAGATGCGGGAACGCGCCCGACAGCACTGCGCTGGATTTGCATCCCAGCCAGTTGTCCAGAAGCGTGGCGTAGACGCTGCGGAAGTCGGTGTGGAAGCGGACATCGCCGTCGTCGAGGTCGCCCAGGTTCGGCGCTTCGCCGTAGAGGCCGCCTTTGACGCCCGCGCCGGCGAGGAACATGACGCTGCCGGCGCCGTGGTCCGTGCCGGCGGAGCCGTTTTCCTTGGCGCGGCGGCCGAATTCGGAGAAGGTCATCACGATCACGTCGTTCGCGCGGCCTTGCAGGGCGAGGTCGTCGAAGAAGGCGCTCAAACCGTCGGCGAGCTGGCCGAGAAGCTGGCCGTGCTGGTAGGGCTGATTGGCGTGCGTATCGAAGCCGCCGATGCTGTGATAGTAAACGCGTGTGCCCAGCCCGCCCGAGATCAGTTTGGCGATCGTTTGCAGGCCCTCGGCGAAGCCGTTGTAGCGTGGGTACTTGGCGGCGTCGCCGGCTTTCGTATCGTAGTGATCGAGCGCCTGCTGCAATTGGAGGGAGCTGGAGTACGCTTCGCTGCCGACATTGCGGATGAACTCGGCGTTGCCGCCCGCGACCGTACCTTCGGCGTAGAGCGCCTTGAGCGCGGAAAGCTGGGCGTCGCGGTCGCCGGCGTCCACGCGGAAACCGTAATCGCGGCCATTGCCGACCGCCGAGACCGGCGCGTGCTCGGAGAACAGCGTCAGCGGCAGGGAAGAACCGAGGGTGACGCCGGACAGCGGGTTAGACTTCAAGTGGCCGTCGTCGTCAAAGTAGCGCGCGAGCCAGCCGACGCGGTCTTTGATGTCGAGATCGGGATTGCCAAGCTGCCAGATGTCCATGGACTGGAAGTGGCTGCGGTTGGGATTGGGGTAGCCGACGCTGTTGACGACCGCCAGATGTCCCTTCTCATAGAGATTTCCGAACGCTTTGAGGCGCGGGTGCAGCCCCAGGTTGCCGTCGATCTTCACCACATCGCTTGCCTTGATCCCAATATTCGGACGCAGCTTCGCATAGTTCGGATCGGTGTAGGGGATGACGGTGTTCAGCCCGTCGTTGCCGCCGGACATCTCGATCACCACCAGGATCTTGCCGGCCGGGATCGCGGGAACGCCCGGGATCGCCGCGCCCATGGGGTCGGCGGCGGCCGCCTGCATCAAAAAATGCGGCATCGCGAGACCCAGCGATACAAAGGCCAGGCCGTTATGGATAAATTCGCGTCGCGTCGTCGCCATCGTGCTGTTCTCCTGCGGTTGCTGTGGAGGCCCTCACCCCCCGGCCCCCTCTCCCAATTTTGGGAGAGGGGGAGTCAGAGTTTAAGTCTTAAGATCTTTTGGATCTTTGATCCAACTCTTAACCCTCTCCTAGAATTGGGAGAGGGTGGCCCGGAGGGCCGGGTGAGGGCCGTTCTCTCCTACGCCAACTGATACTCCGGCGCGCTCAAAATCAGCCGCACCAGTCCCGATGATTTGTTCTCGAAGCGCGCCTCGCCGGGTTTCCAGCCGTTGGATGCGTAGGCGGTCAGGGCGGCGCGGGTTTGGACGGAGGGCTGGCGGCCGGGCATGAATGTTGTCCAAAGGGCGTTTACGGCGGCTTCGGGAGTGTTGACGGGCATGCCGGCGCGGGCGATGGCGCCGTGCAGCTTGTCCGAAAACTCGCCGCGATTGCCCATCTCGCGCACGACTTGATTGATGAAGTTCACGCGCTCCATCAGGGTCATGGTGTTCATCCAGGATTGACCCTCGGTCCAGCCCTTCACATTGGGCGGATTGAAGAGGTCTTGCCCCATTGAGCGCAGCGTGCCGGGCAGGTAGTTCAGGGCGCTCATGGGGACATCGAGCGTGCGGACGGTCGTCATCACCATCTCGACCGGGCTCTTGATCTTGGAGTACATCGCCGCCGGGGCGTAGAAGGCGCCGGATGTCAGCATCGCGCCGACCACGGCGCGCACATCGTAACCGGAGTTGAAGTAGACGCGCTCGAACGGCGCAGTGTCCGCCGGAGTGGGCGTATCGCTGATGAAAAACTTAAAAAGTTTCGTGCAGAGAAAGTGGGCCGTGGAGGGATGGCGCGCGACAATATCGATAATGTCGTCGCCGTTGAAGTTGCCTGTCTGGCCCAGGAATGTTTTCGGGCCATCGTCGTGCTGGCCGGCGTCGAAGGAGAATGTGGACGAGTCGCGGTCGAAGCGCCAGCCGGTGAAGGCGCGCGCGGCTTCCTTCACGTCCTGCTCCGTGTATCCGCCATGGACGCCCATCGTGAACAGCTCCAGCAGCTCGCGCCCGTAGTTCTCGTTCGGTCGGCCCTTGCGGTTATCGGCGCCGTCAAGCCAGACCAGCATCGCGGGGTCGCGCGAGACGGCCTTGAGCATTGTCCGGAAATTACCCAGGGCATTGGCCCGGAACGTCTCGTTCTGGCCCCACATCCAAGCGGGGTTATCGACTTTGTAATTCGCCGTCGCGAAGTGGTTGTGCCAGAAGAGCGTCATCTTCTCTTCCAGCGGCCGCTGCGTGTGCGCGATACGGTACAGCCACCACATCTTCACGCTGTCCATGTTGTGGAAATCGACGAAGTCGCCGTCGATATCCTTGAGCACGGAGCCAAGATGATCCGGAGCGCGCTCGGGATGCAGCAGCGCGTCCGTCGTCCCCGCGACGCCCAAACGCGCGTAGGCGTCCCATTCCTCCGGCCGCGCCCCAAAGCCCGCGCGCCGCAGCAAATGTCCCAGCTTGGCCGATTCGATCTGTGATAAGGCCATGACCAGCAACCTCCGGTCTTAATTGACGTGTCTGTTCGGTAATATGTTCTACAGCGTCCGAAAACGCTTGATTGTTCCATTATAAGGCATAAGTCGCAAACAGGCAATAACTAATGATTGCAGGCGTAAGCTCGCGAAGAAACGCGGATGTAAAATCCACGTCTGGGAAGCGAAACGCTAACTGTCCGTGCCGGACGGACAATTAGCCGAAGGCTTCCCAGGCGTGGATTTTACATTCGCGTTCCTCTTGCCTTGTGAACTGCGCCTTGGACTGAACCTGCGCCCTGGGAGAGAGACTTGACAATCGCGCTCCGTCACGTCTATAATTTGTTAAATTCACTAGTAAGGCTAGTGATAAAATAGTGAAATGTGCAGCCGACTAGCAAACTGGAGGCCGCCGCGTATACGCGGCGGCTTTTTTGATTGTTATAAGAACTGAGAAAGGCGTGAGAAGATGAGTGAAGTGGGGCGAGTGAATGGACAGCGCAGTCCGTCGTCGGAGCCGATCCGGGCAGACGATCCGATCAAGTTCGATACCGATGTGCTGGTGCTGGGCGGCGGGCCGGCGGGCGCCTGGGCGGCGTACGGAGCGGCGAGCCGCGGGGCGCGCGTGACGCTGGTGGACAAGGGATATCTGGGAAGCAGCGGGGCGACGGCGCCGGGCGGCAATAACGTGCTTTATGTCGAGCCGGATCAGAAGCTGCGTGATGAAGCCGTTGCGTCGCGCATGGCGCAGGGCGGGTATCTGTCCGAGGCGCGCTGGATCCATCGGATTCTGGACAATGTCTACGAGCAGCTAAAGTTGGTCGAACAGTGGGGATATCCGTTTCCCAAAGATGAGTATGGGAACTCCCAGCGCAGTCACTTGCAGGGGCCGGAGTATATGAAGCTGATGCGTAACGTCGTCAAAAAGGCGGGCGTGCGCATTCTGGATCAATCGCCGGCGCTGGAGCTGCTGGTAGACTCGCACGGAGTCGGCGGCGCGCGCGGCGTGTCGAGGCTGGAAGGGCTCCCATGGGAGATCCGGGCCAGTGCGGTCGTGATCGCGACCGGCGGATGCGCGTTTCTCGCCGGCGGTCTGGGCTGCAATGTGCTGACGGGCGAGGGACTGTTGATGGCCGCCGAGCTTGGCGCGGAGCTGTCCGGAATGGAGTTTGCGCGTCATTATGCGCCGAGCGCCGGCGGCGGAACGGTGACGCGCGGGCGGACGCTGGGCTGGGGGACATTCAGCCGCGAAGATGGAACGGTGGTGGACCGACGGGGTGATCCCGACGCCTTAGCGCGCGCCCTGCTGGACGGGCCGGTCTACGCCGTGCTGGACAAGGCCGACACGCCGGAGAAGCGCCGGATCCTGCGCGGCGCCCACGCGATCTTCTTCCTGCCGCTGGACCGGGCGGGCTTCGATCCATTCACGCAGCGCTTCCCGGTGACTTTGCGCTATGAAGGCACCGTGCGCGGCGTCGGCGGGATTCGCATTACCGGCGACGACTGCTCGACGACGATCCCCGGCCTTTACGCGGCCGGCGACGCCGCCTCGCGCCAGCTGGTCACGGGCGCAAGCTCGGGAGGAGGCGCCTTTAACGCCGCCTGGGCGCTGTCTTCGGGCGGCTGGTCCGGCGAAGCGGCCGCGCAGTATGCGCTGTCGCTGGGGCGTAAGCCTCACGAGCGCACGCTTCAGGCGGCCGGACGCGCCGGTGTCCAGAGCGCCTCGACGGGATCGGCGAGCATTGAAACGGCGGCCGTGATCAAAGCCGTGCAAAGCGAGGTTTTCCCCTTGGAAATCAACTATTTCCGGAGTGTCCCGGTCCTCGAACAATCGCTCCGCCGGCTCAATGCGCTGTGGCCGGCGGTGAACGGCGCCCCGGGAACGAGCGCCGATGAACTGCTGCGTTCGCGCGAGGCGGCGGCGATGGTTCAGACGGCGCGCTGGTCGCACACCGCCGCGCTCGCCCGAACGGAGACGCGGGGGATGCATACGTTTGCGGAGTATCCTGACACCGATCCCCGCCAGCAGCGCCGCCTGACCACGGCCGGCGTCGAAACGATCCGCGTGCGCCCGGAAGGTCTCGCGCCGGCGTCCGCGCACCCCGAACCGCATCCGATCTCCTGGCGAAAGGCGGTGGCCGCATGATCGAGTTAGTAAGCGTTTCACGCTGTATCGAATGCAATCTCTGCGTGAAAGTCTGCCCCACGCATGTCTTCGACGAAGTCGAGGGCGCCGCGCCGGTGATCGCCCGGCAAAGCGACTGCCAGACCTGCTTCATCTGCGAAGCCTACTGCCCCGTCGACGCGCTTTACGTCGCGCCCTTCGCCGACCGGTCTGTCCCGGTCAGCGAGGACGATCTCGAAGAATCCGGAGCGCTTGGCGGCTGGCGGGCCACCATCGGCTGGGGCCCCGGCCGCACGCCCATCGCGAAGACCGACTCCACGCCTCTGCTGGAGAGCATCAGTCCGAGGCGGAGAGGATAAATTGGGATCCTCACCCGGCCCTTCGGGGCACCCTCTCCCAAAGGTCTGGGCGAGGGTTAGGAATAAGATGAGGATCAAAGATCCTCAAAACAAAAACTCTGACTCCCCCTCTCCCAGAATTGGGAGAGGGGGCTGGGGGGTGAGGGCCCTCCTTATCTCAATAACATGGTAAAATAAAGACGATATCGGCCGGCTGGCGAGTCTTTGTGACTTGCGTTCTGGGCGCGATGGGGCAAGCAGGACACCATTGAGCAGAACCAGCGCACAAATTCAGTCGGAGATCGTCGATCGATTTGGTTTCTTTCCTCCCTTTTTCGAACCCGCCTTGCCGTCTCCCGCCGTACTGGAAAACCTCTGGTCGCAGACCGTCTCAGCGTATCTTGAGAACCCCTTTCCCGCGCTTTTTAAGGAAAAACTAAACGCTTATCTGTCGCGTTTCTGTGCTGTTCCCTATTGCATGGTTTGCCATTCGTCCACACTGCGGCCACTGGGCATGTCGCCGGGCGAGGTGCTGGCGCTGCTTGAGTCTCCCGCGCCTGTGGACTCCGATTTCGATTCCGAGCTGGAGCGGCTGGCGCAATGGCCGGCGCTGGATGGCGGATTCCCGGATGCGGGCTCCCCGATGGAGGAAAGCCTGTTCTCCTGCGCGACGGCGGTGTTCCTGGAGGCCGGCCGGGCGCAGCGCTGCCAATCGGAGATGCTGCGCGTCCTGGGAGCGGACAATTACAACCATTTGACGGCCTATCTGGCGTATATCAAGACGTGCCATCTCTGGATGTCCATGCACCCCGAAGTCCTGTATGAAGCCGATCTGCGCGCTAAGGAGAATTTGGGACCGATGCTGGCGCAGGAGCCCGCGCTGGCGGAGTTCTTTCGCGACTACCGGACTCGCGTGTCTTCGGAACGCGATCATCATGCGATGCAGGAGGTGCTTGTCGCGGAGCGGACTCGGGCGGACCGGGCGATCCGTGAGAGCGAGGAGAAGCTGCGGCTGCTCGTCGAAGGCGCCAAAGATTACGCGATGATCATGCTGGATGTCGAAGGCCGGATCGCGAGCTGGAACGCGGGCGCTGAGCGTATCTTGGGATACAATGACGAGGAAGTTTTAGGCCAGTCGATCGCGGAGATTTTCACGGAGGAAGATCGGGCCGTCGGCGTTCCCGAGCGCGAGATAGCGAAGGCGCTGGAGGCCGGGAAAGCCAACGATGAGCGCTGGCACCTGCGCAAAAACGGCTCGCGATTTTGGGCGGACGGTGTGATGGAATCGCTCTGGGACGAGGACGGATCGCTGCGTGGTTATGCGAAGATCCTGCGTGACGCCACCGACCGAAAGCGCCTGGAAGAGGCCGCCGACGCCGTGCATATGCGCGAACATCGAATCGCGGCCACGCTCCAGCAGTCGCTTCTGATGTCCGTTCCCGAGAACGCGTTTGAAGGGATCGACGTCAAAACGTTCTATGAGCCGGCGTCTGCGGAAGCGCTGGTCGGCGGCGACTTCTACGATGTCTTTGCGCTGGGCAGGGGCGAAATCGCCCTGGTCGTCGGCGATGTCATCGGGAAGGGCCTGCGCGCGGCGGCGCATACGGCCGAGATCAAATACGCCCTGCGCGCGTTTCTGCGGGAATATCCGCAGCCGGCCATCGCTTTGGACCGACTGAATAACTACCTCTGCGAGTCCCATCGACTGGAGCGTCCCGACGACATGGATATGCTCGTCGTGCTTTCCCTGGTCGTGCTGGACACTGCGACCGGCGCGGCCAGCTTCAGCGTCGCCGGGACCGAGCCTCCGCTCATTATCCGCGCGGACGGAACCACCGAGCAGGTCGAAACCAACGGCGTCCCCCTCGGGATTCGCCTCAAGGAAAGCTTCTCGGCCACCGGTGGGCAACTGCGTCCAGGCGACGTCCTCCTCATGGCGACGGACGGAGTCACGGAAGCGCGCAATGGCCGCGATTTCCTCGAATACGAAGGTATGGTCGCGCTCGCGACCGAAGCGCTGCCGTTGGAAAAGCTGTCGCTGATCGGCGGCGCCATCGTCGACGGCGCCCGCGCCTTCGCCGGCGGCAAGTTCCAGGACGACGTCTGCCTCCTCCTCGCTCGCTACCACGGCGCGACGCCCACACAATAAATTTCCCCTGAACAGCGACAAAGGCGTCGTCACGCCTTCGGAAATATATCGACACTACTTGACACTGTCGTATTTCTCGCGTATAATAGGCGCATGGAGAACACCGAATGGACGCTGTCGGAACTCGCGGCGGAGACGGGGCTGACGCCGCGTACGATCCGTTACTACATCAGCCGCGGCTTGATGGACGGGCCGCGCGGGGCGGGGCGCGCGGCGACGTATGATGCTCGGCATCGGGAGCGGCTGCGCGAAATTCAGCAGCTCCAGAGCGAAGGACGGATGCTGGCGGAGCTGGCGCAGGGCGCGGGCGGCGGCGCTCCCGCGCCGGAGGCGTGGTGGCGGTATCCCATCGCGGACGGCGTGGTGATGGAAGTTCGGGCCGATCTTGCGCCATGGCGCTTAAAACATATCCATCGGGTGATCTCGGAAGCGGCGAATGCGCTCAAACAGGAGGACAGGAACGATGCAGAGCACGGGATTTGAGTTACGATACGCGGATCGCGACGAGCCGGTCACGCTCGCCATGCAGAGGCTGTGGCTTACGGGGCAGATACTGCCCGTCGGCGCCCGCCTCTTCGTGCGGCACGATTTCCGCCACGACGAGGATCAGAATTTAGAAGTCATCTACAGCTTCATGCTGCCGCGCGACGCCGCGCTGCGCAAATTTGAAGTGGTGGGCGACGGCTTCGAGGCCCATTCCGAGCTGCGCCGCGTGGAGGAGGCCGTTCGCGAATACGAAGAGGGATTGGAGGCCGGCCATCTGGCGACGCTGGCGCGCAGCTATCGTGACGGCGTGGTCAATCTCTCGCTCGGCAACCTGCGCAAAGGGCAGGATGTCCGCGTGACTCTGGAGATCATGGCCGGCGTCGAGCTGACTGATGAGGGCCTGCGCTTTCGCTTTCCGTTCACCATCGCGCCGGGCTACCATGCGCAGGCTCGGATGATCGATACGGGGGAGGGCGGCGAAATCGAACTCCCGTCTTCGGAGTTTGGTGATGTGATCCTGCCGACCTTCCAGCGGAGCGCCGCGGGGCTGCACGATGTCGGCTTCGATCTGGGGCTGAGGCTTGGCGGGGAAGTGGCGGAAATCTCCTCACCATCGCACGCCGTCCGGATGCGGAAGGAGAACGGCGCCTGGCGCGTTTCGCTCAGTCCCGCCGGCGACCTGCCGAACCGCGACCTCGTGCTGGATGTGCGCCTGGAGCAGGCGGGCGCGCAGGTGCTGTCCGGCGAGAAACGGTTCGCGCTCGCCGTCCCGTCCAGCCTGTTCGGCAAGAGCGAAAATGGCCCGCGCAAGATCGCCTTTGTGGTGGATCGCTCCGGCTCGATGCAGGGCGTCCCCATGACACAGGCCAAGCGCGCCGTCGAAGCCTGCCTCGCCGCCCTGGCGCCCGAGGATAAGTTCGCGCTGGTCGCCTTCGACGATCGTGTCGAGACATCCAACGATCGCCTGGTCGCGCCTACGGCTTCGGAGCGCGCGAAAGCGGCGAAATTTCTTAGCCATGTCCATGCGCGCGGCGGCACGGAGCTGGCGGCGGGCTTCGCGGCGGGCGCGAAGATCGTGGGCGAAGGCGGCTTTGTCCTGGTGGTGACCGATGGGCAGGTGATGGGAACCGAGGAGATCCTGGCGCAGGCGCGTAAGCAGAACGTCCGAATCTTCTGCCTCGGCATCGGCTCGGCCAGTCAGGATCGATTTCTCGCGCTGCTGGCGGAGGCCACGGGCGGCGTGAGCCGATTTGTGACGCCCAAGGAGCGTGTGGATATCGCCGCCGTCGATCTCTTTGCGTCGATTGCCCCGCCGGTCGCCGCCGGCGTGGAGCTGACCGGCGCCGATTTCGCCGTTCTGCCCCCAGTGACGGTGCATGCCGGCGTTCCCTGGGTCGCCTTTGGCGAGCGGGACGCTCCCGGCGAAGTCGTCGCCTCGTGGCCCGGCGGGCGCATCGCGTTCGATATTCCGGCGCCCGACCCGGCGGTTGCCGACGCCGTCCGGCTGCTTGAAGGTTCGCGCCGCATCACCGATCTGGAAAGCCGAATGACGCCCGGCGCCGAAAAATCTCTGACCGATCAGCTTGTTGCTTTGAGCGAAGAGTACGGCCTGGCGAGCCGCGCCTGCTCGCTGGTGGCCGTCATCAAGCAAGAAGGCGACCAGGCCGGCGCGCTGCCGGCGACGCGTGTCATCCCTGTCGGGATGCCCGACGACACCGAGTTCGATAGCTACTTCGGCGCCCCCGTGATGGCGGGAGGACCTGTCATGATGTCCGCGCCGGCGGCCCCAGGAATTGTGCGTCGGCGTTTGGCCGATCTGAGTGGAGAGACCAACGCGAAGATGACCCGATCGACTCTGCCCAAGACGTCTCGTCCCTCGCTCATGCGCAAGGCGATGGACTTCGTGGAAGGAATCACCGCGCCACCGGCTTCGAAGTCGGCTCCCATCAAGGAATTGGTCATGGAAGCGGATTCCGCGTCCATGTACGGCGATGAAGATCGGCTGCTCGCCCTCGCATCGTCCCTGGAGACGGACGGCGGCGTGCCTGGAAGTACACCGGACGACCGAGCGCTCAAGACAATCGCCGCGCTGATCCAGTTCCACGCGGCGGGCCACACGCCGACACAGGGCGTGTTCCGGGCGCATGTCAAACGAATGGCGGCCTTCCTGGAGGCGCTGACGGGACTGCCGGGCGATCGCAGTCAAATTGTCGCTTGGGTGATTGACGCGCTGCGCGGGGATGGCGGGAAGCTCGCGGCTGCCCCGGACGGCGCGGTGACATGGGAGGAGTTGGAGCGGTTGGCGGACGGGTAATTCAAGATGCCCCCCGGCCCCAGTGGGGACCGGGGGCATCCTATTTACTCGTCGCCTTCCTCCGGCGTCGGCGCTTTTGGCGTCGGGACGCGTCGGGGCGGCAGGCCGGGGAGGACGGTGGCCATGTCCATCGGGGCGGCGGGAGTTCCATCGGCGCCTTCGGCGGGTTTGGCGGCGCGCTCGGCTTCGCGGCGGGCGCGGGCGGCGGCGCGGCGGCGCTGCCAGCGGCTCCGCGGGGCGGCGGGTGCGTCCTCGTCCGTGGGCGCGGTCATGTCCTCATCGTCGCCTTCCCCTTCCGGCAGGGCTTCAATGTCGTCCAGGCCGGGGATCGACCGGGTGGCGGCGCTTGGCGGGGGAGTTTGCCTCGGGGCGTTCTCCTGCTTGGGCCGCGCGTTTTCCTGAGCCCGGGGCTTTGTGGGCTCGGGCTTGAACTGCGGCGTGGCGCCGGGCGCCGGCGCTTCGGCGCCGAGCAGCTCCTCTTCGTTGGCGGTGCTCTGCGGGTCGCGCGGCGGCTGCTGCGGAGCGATGATCTCCAGGCCGCTGATCGCCGCGATCTCGTCCGCCGATCCCCAGAGGAACAGACGCGTCGTTCGGGCGCGGATGAAGGCGCGGAACGAGCGGCCATCCACCAGGCAGATACGGTTCTCCATCACGTCCCACACCGTGGCGCGGCGCGGCAGCTGGATCGTCCGCTGGCCGGTGTACTGCGTGTGGACGTTCAGCACGCCGTCATCGGAGGCGAACACTACATCGTCCTGCGTATCGTAGAGCGGCACGCCGGCGTAGGCGAAGAGGCCGCGCAGAAGCTCGACCGTCAGATGCGGATCGCCGAAGAAGACCGACTTCCAGCCGCTTTGATGCTCGCGCACGGCGAGTGACGGAGCGCCGGTCACGCCATACTCGGCGAGCACGGTAGCCTGTGGATCGCTGACGGCGAAGGACGGGTTGAGGACATCCTCCTGGCCGATGCGCTTGCCGCTGCGCAGACGCTCCGTGATCGGGTGGCGCTGCTCGGAGATCTGGCTGCCGACGCGGGAGTTCCAAGGCTGCTGGCGCAGGGACATTCCGACAACATCGCCGACTTCCAGAGTCGCCGGGCCGTTCTCATCGTACACGCCGGGGGCGTAGAGCCAGGCGAGGGTTTTGCCGGCGCGCTGAAGGTTCGTGCGGATCGCTTCGCGCTCAGCCGTTGTAATGCGGAAGGCGTTCAGGAAGAGATACAGCGTCGCGTCCGGGAAGTTATCCTTGGTGATGTCGCTCTGAAGATAGAAGCCGACCGAGGCGCCTGAGCGCAGGAGCAGCTCGCGCGTCTTGCCGATCAGGTGCATGCCCAGACCGTTCGGATCGTTCTTCAGGTAGGCCAGCGAGGCTTCGTCGATGATCGCGGCGACATCGGGCGCGGGCGTCTCGCTCTTGCGGGTCTTCCCCCACTGATGCGCGAGCTTGCCCAGGCCGCCGAGTTCTTCCCAGATCTCAGCGTTGTTGAGCCATCCCTGACCCCACAGGTCCATCCAGGTGACGCCGGCCCCGTGGGCGAGGGCGCCGCCGAACTGGCGCTGATGCGCGGCGCGCGTATCGGCGCCGCCGTTGATCTTTGGATTATAGGAATCCTCGGTGTCGTTTTCGGCCAGGAACGTCTTGGTGTCGTCCTCGACGATCCACAGCTTGCCGTGCAGCGCGACCGAGTCGATCGGCGCGCCGAAGGCCGCCGCGTTGCCCGCGCCGCGCCCCGTGTAGGAGTTGGGGCCGGCGACGATATCGACATCCGGCGACGCCAGCACCTGCGTCAGGGCAAGGTGTCCCGAGTCGTTTCGGTGCGCGAACTCCAGCGTGTAGCCGTAGGATGTTCCCACGAGAAGCTGGCCGCCCGAGAGCGTTTTGATCGCGGCGGCGAGGCCGGTGATCGCCTGCGCGGCGATCTCGGAGGAGTACTGGCAGTAATCGACCCAGCGCGTTTCGCGGCGCGTGCCGTAGAACGCGGTTTCCGTCTTCTTGGTGACGGCGGTTTGGCCGTCCCAGCGCGGAATGGCCGCCGTCTCGAAGGTGACGGAGCCATCGTACCAGGCGGCGCGCAGCAAGTAGGGGAGCTGATACTTCGCGTGCAGCCAGTCGCGGAAGACCGTGACGTTCGGTTCGGAGACGTCGTGGCCGGCGGCGGGATCGTTGAACCACTCGCCCCGATCCAGATGGAAGCCGATGATGCGGTCGCCGCCCTTGGTGGCCGGGTCGGAGAAGTGGGCGATCAGCGATTCGATGGCGTCGACGCAGTCCGACCAGAATTCCCTGGACGCCAGCGAGACATCGCCCTCGGAGCCATCGGCGTACTGCGCCATTTGGTCGGGATGGGTGCGGACCCAGTAGTTGGTCGGCACGAACTGAAGGCGCGGCATGATGTGCGCGTGCGGATCGGCGGCCAGGATCTGCTGGACGAGCGAATCGATGCGGCCGAACGAGCGCTCGCCGTAGGCGTTGCGCAGCGGGAGGTACATCACGGCCGAGTAGAGATGCACGCCGTGAGTCGCCGCGTGGCGGATCTGCGCGTCCACCACTTCGCCGTCCTCCGCCGTTTCGGCGTTGACGAAGAAGAAGTAGGGCGCATGCTCGGCGCCGTTGATCACGATGCTGGCCGGGCTGCACGGCGCGGAGCGATGAATCGCGGTGTGGACGCGCGGCAGGGGGGCGCCGGCGGGAAGCGCGGCGACCGGCGGAACGAGCGGCGGCGGGATGTAGGTGGGCGGAGCGGCGGCGAGCGCCAGGAACTGGACTTCCTCTTCCTCCGGCTCGGCGGCCTCTTCCTCGGCGAGCGGTTCGCCGCCGACGAGAAGCTCGGTGGATTCCGTGATCTCGACGGCCTCGTCGCCATTACGGCGGCGTCGTCCGCCGCGTCGGCGGCGCGACTTCTTGCCGCCTTCGTCGGTCTCTTCGCTTTCCGTTTCCGATGCATCGGCGGGAGCGGCCTTTGCTTCCGTGGCGGCCGGCGTTTCGGCGAGCGGGTTCTTGGTGCGGCGGCTGCGGCGGCGGCGTACGGGGAGCGGCAGTCCATCCGGTCCGAGCAGGACTTCCTCTTCGGGCTCTTCGACGATGGCGGCGGCTTCGACGGTTTCCGGCGCGATCGATGTCACTTCTTCCGCGATCGGGGCGGTCGCGAGCTCGCCGGGGCTGCGGCGGCGGGAGTTCTTGCGTCGCGCGGGCTGCGGCAGATCCTCGGCAGCCGCTTTAGCCGCCGCCTTCGCGGCGGCGCGGTTTTCGGCCCGGGTTTTCTGCTGGCTGGTCGCGGGGGCGGGCGCGGCGTCGGCGGCGGGCGCTTCCGCCGTCTCCGCCGCTGCCTGGCGCGAGCCTCGCCGCCTTGAGCGGTTGCGGCGGTTGCGGCGCGATGCGCCGCCTTCCGACGCCGTTTCGCCGGCGACGACTTCCGCCTCGCCCTCGGCGTCGCCATAGATCTCTTCAGTCGCGGCTTCGTCGCCGGTCGTGTCGATGACATCCGCGATCACGGCCTCATCGCCGGCCAGCCCTTCGGGACCTTCGATCACCGCGATGGCGTCGGTCTCCGGAGCGACGGCCGCTGTCGTTTCCGATTCGGCGGCTTCGGCGTCCACGACAATCGCCGCTTCCGTGACTTCCACGGGAGCGGCTACGGTCTTGGCGGCGGGAGTGCGTCGGCGGCGCGGGGCGCGCGCGGGCGCTTCCGTCACCTCCGCCGGCGCGGCCTCCACGGGAGCGACAGCGGCGCCGTCGGCGACCGTCTGCGCTTCGGAGGCGTTGAAAAGAGACTCCGTTGTATCGGAAGCCGGGATTTCCGCTTCGGCGGCCGGCTCGGCTTTGCGTCGTGGGGCGCGCCGGCGAATCGGCTTCGCGGGCGCTTCCGCCGCGCCTTCAGCGGCGGGCTGGGTGTCGTTATCAGGGCTTGCGGCCGTCTGTCCGGCAGCCGTTTCGTCGATCGAAGCGGCGTCCGGCGCGGCGACGCGTCGTATCCTGGCCATAGTAAATTATTCTCCGTACTGGTAAATTGGTGAAACTTGGGCGGCGGCCACCGGGATCCCCGGTAAAAACGGCCTCGCCTCGTGAAATCTTAGCGTCGCTGCCGACGCTGCGCTCATTATACTGGATGGGGAGGGATTGTGTCAAAGTTCGGTGGACGCGCCGAGCGTCCGAAGCCCCGAAAAGTATTGATATTATTTCCCAAAACACCCGTGCAACTTTTCACGAAGTCATGGGTCAGACTATTCGACAGGCAGGCGAGGAGGCCCGGGCCAATGAATGGCAATGAGTTAGCGCAGTGGTATTACTTGATTTATTTGATCCCGGGAGGAACGGCGCTGTTCCTTCTGATGGCGTCCTCGGCCGGCGGCGGCCGGCATCACAAGGGCGGAGGCGCCCGGCATCATAGCGGCGGCGGTCCTCGGGCGTCGCACAGCGGCGCGCGCCATGGCGGCGGGCCGAAGCATCAGGGCGCGAAGGCGTCGGCGAAGGGCGGCGCGAAAGTCGTGAACTCCCAGCCGACGATCGGCGAGCAGGTCCTGGGCTTCTTCGGGGTCGGGCGCGTGCCGGGGCCATTCGTTTGGGGCAGCCTGCTGCTGGGATGGGGACTGTTCGGATTTTGGGGGACACAGTATTTCGAGGAGAAGCTGCATAACCCCGCGCTGTTCGCCCTCCCCGCGCTGGCGGTCGCCTGCACGGGAGCGCTTGTCACCGCGAAGATCACCGGGGAAGCCGGCGCGCGTTTGATGCCGCAAACCGAGAGTTTTGCGACCGACACCATCGACCTCTGCGGCCAGATCGGAACGGCGGCGTTCCCCGTGGACGAAACCCGAGGCCGCGTGCATGTCTACGACGCGCACGGCACAATGCACGACTGCACCGCGCGCATCGCGCCGGGACATTCGCCGCTAGCGCGCGGCAGCCGCGTGCTGGTGGTGGATTATGATGAGAAGAAGGGGCAATTGGTGGTGGAGGAAGCGCCGTAGAGATGGCCCTCACCCCCCTCCACCCGCAAGCGGGTACCCGGCTCTCCCAAAATTGGGAGAGGGGGAGTCAGAGTTTTTAAGTTCTTTGGATCTTTGATCCAACTCTTAACCCTCTCCTAGAATTGGGAGAGGGTGGCCCGGAGGGCCGGGTGAGGGCCGATCTACACAATGAACGCAACAATCCTGCTGAACTGGTACTACCTGATCTTCTTACTGCCGGCGGGCGTCGCCGTCGTCCTTTTGCTCCTCTCCACGGTGATGAGCGTTGGCGATGGCGGCGCGGACGCGGAGACCGACGCCGATGTGGACGCGGATGTTGAGGCTGACGCGGACGGTGAGAGCGAGTCTGAGGGCGGTGGTCTGGGCGGCGCGCTGGGATGGATTGGCGTTGGGCATGCGCCGCTGACATTGGTGATGGGATCGCTGCTGCTGGGATGGGGATTTACGGGGTTTTGGGCAGTGCGTCTGCTGTCGATGAAGATCGAATCGCCGGGGGCGTTTATCGGGCCGGCGGTGTTGATCGCGGCGGTTTTCGCTGTGCTGATTGCGCGCGCCGTGGCGAAGATTTCGGCGTATATCGTACCGAAGATTCAAACTGCGGCGGTATCGCGCGAGTCGCTTGTGGGGCAGGAAGCGAGCGTTGTCTATCCGGTGAGTGTGAACGGAGGACGCGCCTTTTATTACGACAGTAATGCAGTGCTGCATGATGTCACTTGCCGGGTGCGCCCCGGCGAGCCGGAAATCGGCAAAGGGCGCAAAGTAATTTTGGGAGCATATGATGAGGCGACCGGACGCTTTTATGCGGAGCCGTCGCCATTTGACCAGGGATAAGTGACTTTCACGTTGAGGAAACGGTCTCAAGGGAGACATACGCCTACGGGCAAGGAGACTACGATGGGGTTTGGATTGATGGCGGTGGGAGTCCTGCTGATGGCGGGGCCGCTGTTTGTACCGACATTTTCACACAATCTAGCGGCGCAAGCCGCACTCGGGATCGTTGGATTGGTTCTGTTTCTTTTAGGATTGGGAATCACGATTGTGACCTCCCTTTACCGCAAGACATCGGCCGATCAAGCCTTCGTCATGACCGGCGCGGGCGGTTCGAAGGTTGTTTTGGACGGCGGCGCGCTGGTGATTCCCGTAATGCACCGCATCACGGAAGTCAACCTGCGGACGATGAAGCTGGGAGTTAACCCGCGCGGCGCGAATGCGCTGATTACCAAGGATAACCTGCGGTCGAATATTCTGGCGCAGTTTTATATCCGGGTGCAGGCGGATCGCGAGCATATTCTGAACGCCGCCCGCTCACTGGGCGTCAACTCCGTGGACGCTGAGAACGTCGAGCAATTGGTCAGTGAGAAGCTGGTCTCGGCGCTGCGCGCCATTGCCTCGCAGATGGAGCTGTTCGAGATTCATACCAAGCGCGACGAGTTCGCCGAGCGCGTCAAAGAGCACGTCAAGTCGGACTTGGAAGCGAACGGCTTGCTTTTAGAAAGCGTGACGATCTCTGAACTGGACCAGACCGATCCGGGCGAGCTGTCGGACAACAACGTCTTTGACGCGCAGGGTAAGAAGAAGATCACCGAAATCACGGCGGCCGCCATGGTCGAGCGCAACAACTTAGAGCGCGAGGCGGAGCGGGCGCGTAAGATCCAGGACGTCGCGACGCGTCAGAAGATCCTGGAGCTGGAGCGCCAGCAGGCCGAGGCCGAGGCGGGACAGCGTACGGAGATTGCGAAGATTCAGGCGGAGAAGTCCCGCGAAGCGCAGGAAGCCGTGATCGCGCAGGAGAGGTCGGTCGAGATCGCCCGTATCGAGAAGGATACGGCGCTCCAGGCGGCGGAAATCGAGCGGCAGAAGACGGTCGAGACGGCCCGTGTCGGTCAGGAAAAGACGGTCCAGGCGGCGACCATTGCCCGCGAGCAGGAACTGCAGCGCGCAGGCGTCGAGCGCGATCAGGCGGTGGAGCTCGCGCAGCGGATCAAGCAGATCGCGATCGCGAATAAGGAAACCGAGCGGGCGACCGCCGAAGAGGGCGCCCTCGTGGCGCAGGCCGCGCAGGAAAAGGCGCGCCAGCAAGTCCTGACCGTCACGCAGATCGCGGAAGCCGACCGCGACGCCAGCAAGAAGCTGATCGCCGCGCGTCAGGAAATCGAGCGCGACAAGATCAAACAGCAGACCGAAGCCGAAGTGGCGGCTTTCACCCGAGTGACGGTGGCGCAGGCCGAACAGGACGCCGCGACCAAGCAGGCCGCCGCCAAACTCCAATTGGCGCAGGCGGACGCGCAGGCCAAAGAGCAGGTGGCGCGCGGCGACAAGGCCCAGCAGATGGTTGCGGTCGAAGTTTCGCGGGAAAACGTCAGCGTCGAGCAGGCGAAGGTCGATGTCGAGCGCAAGCAGCTGGAAAACCGGCAGGAGTTCGCCGAAGCCGGTATCCGATTGGAAGTCGAGAAACTGCGTATTCAGGCCGACAAAGAGGTGCAGCAGGAGTTCGCCCGGGCGCTGGGCCAGTTCCTCTCCAAGGGCAACATGACGCTGTACGGCACGCCCGAAACGGCGCAGAAGATGATGGACAACATGGCGAAGGGCTTCGGGATCCGCGCCATGGCCGACGGCTTCCTCGGCGGCGCCAATCCAGTGAACGGCGCCAACGGCCACACCCCGAACGGCAACGGCGCGAGCCCCGTCGATAATCTGATCGGCAGCCTCGGCAAGCTCGTCGGCCCCGTGGTCGAAAAGCTCACCGGCCAGCCGCTCGACAACGAAGCCCAGGCCGACGCCATCGCGAAGGCCCTCGCCGGCAACCCCGCCGCGCTCAAAGCCATCGCCGACGCGCTCGCGACGCCTGAAGCGGCTCCCGCGCCCAAGCCCTCGGAGCCGATTGTCGTGAAGTCCGTCGCGGCTAACGGCGCCGTCAGCGAAAAGCCGGCGGTGATTGTTACTTCGGCGGGGACGGACGCGAAGTAAGAGGAGAGGCCCTCACCCGGCGCTCCGCGCCACCCTCTCCCAATTCTGGGAGAGGGTTAAGATTTGGATCTTTGATCCAAAAGAATTAAAATCCCAATCTTCTCTGACTCCCCCTCTCCCAGAATTGGGAGAGGGGCCGGGGGGGTGAGGGCCATCCCCCTTCACTCCACCCCATCCCGCCGCCGCAGCGGCTCGGGGAGGGCGATGCTGCCGTGCTGGCGGAATTCGCTGGGTGTCATCTTGGTCATCGATCGGAAGGCGCGGATGAAGTTGGTGTAGTCGGAGTAGCCTAATCTCGTCGCGATCTCTTTGATGGAGGTGTCCGTGTCCTTGAGCAGGAAGCTCGCGCGGCGCATCTTCATCTCCAGCAGGATCTCCTTGGGCGAGCGCTGGAGGCATTTTTGGAACGCGCGCGACAGATACTCCCGGTTGACGCCCATTCGGCGCGCGAGCGTTCCCACGTTCAGATCCAGCTCGATGTCGCTGTCGATGATTTCCAAGGCGCGCTTGATCAGGTCCATGGCCGGGTCGGGCTCTTCATGGGCGCGGGCGCTGGCGGCGAGCGCGAGGAGCAGCTCCAAGACGATCTCGGCGCCGTCGAGCGCGTGGGGGTGGGTGGTGGTGTACGCGGAGGATTCGAAGCCGAGCAGCCGCTTGATGATCGGCGACTGCGGACTCAGATGGTAGATCGATCCATAGTTTTCCACCAACTCCCGCACCATCGCCCGAGCGGCCAGTCCTCGGAAGTTGAACGCCAAAAATTCCCAGCGATGGCGGTCGACGCCAGGATAGAAGTAGCTGGTGTCCGGGGCCGCGATCTCGGTCAAAAAGGCGTCACCTTCCGAGAGGTAATGGACGCCGTGCTTGTCCGAGAACCCACCGGTGCCGGCGAGAGTATAGCAGAAATAGCAATAATCCTGGCTTCCGCGCAATCGCCCTTCCGCCCGGTAACGCGGATCGTTCGTTTCCTGCGCGCCGATCGACATTGGATAGAGAAACAGCGGCATTTCGGGCAGCGGCACGATATCCACATGCCAGAGCATCCGATAAGTCTGCCGATGGGTTGCGTTCCAATACGCGAACTGGGGCGTCTGCTTCGGCCCGAGGTTGATCTCCGAAAGCTCGATTGCTGGCACCGTGTCGCCGCTTCGTCCGTCCGTCTCCGAAATTTCTTCGTTATCGCTCACTCGTACTCCCGCACAGGAAAATCACAAAATGACATTGGAAAGCACGCTTTCACCATTGACGCCGCGCCGCGATTATTGTACCCTTGTAATGCGCCACGCTGACGACCTGCAAGACGCCAAAGTCTCCCCGTGAAAATTCAAGCCGTCGTATCCCAGCGCTCGTCTCTTTTTCGAGGCGTTTCCCAAACAGTTATTTACCATGTCACTTCTCAAAACTATTCGGCCATCACGAGTTTGCTCCCGATTCCTCGCTTTGAGCGCGATCGGCTTGTCGAGCGCAGTCTGCGGACGCGGTGAGCCGGCGCCGTCCGCCGCCCCGGATCCCGTGGTCCGCGCGCCCGTCCTGACGTTTCAGGACCGGATGGCGCAAAGCACTCTTGGCGACGCCTACCAGAACGCGCTGGACAATCTGCTGCGCATCAATACCGTCCCGGATACCGAAAAGGCGCACAATAAGGCGGGGATGATGACCGGCGATCCGGGAATGTTTGTGCGCGCGGGCGGCGGATACAACGAGCCGTGGACGCGGGACGCGTCGCTCAATAGCTGGAACGCGGCGTCGCTCTTGGAGCCCGTCGCGGCGCGCAACACGCTGTGGGCGGTGTGCGAGCGGCATCCCGACGGAACAGTCACCATTCAGCAGGACAATCAGTGGTGGGATAAAGTCATCTGGATCACGGGCGCCTGGTCGCACTACACGGTCACCGGCGACCGCGAATTTTTGGCGTCGGCGTACCAGGTGACGCAAGATGAGCTCGCTCGGATGGAGCGCGACCATTACAGCAAGGAGTTTGGGCTTTTCCAGGGACCGGCGTTCTTTACCGACGGCATTGCCGGCTATCCCGAGCCGCCCTACGATCCGGCCAACAGCAGCAGCTTCGTCCTCGATCATCACTACACCCAGGAGCTGATGCCGCTCAGCACGAACTGCGTGTACTACAACGCCTACAAATGCGCGGCGCGGATGGCGGCGGAACTGGGGCGTCCCGCATCCGAAGCGCGGCAATACGACAGGGCGGCCGCGGCGCTGAAAACCGCGATCAATACGCATCTCTGGATGCCGGACAAATCGACGTACGGCTATTTCATCCATGGCGCCGGACCGCTGCAAGGAAAGCTGGATCCGACGCAGGAAGGGATCGGAATCTCCTACGCCATACTCTTCGGCGTCGCCAGCCCCGCGCAGGCGAAGAGCATCCTGGAGAACGCGCATCGCTCGGCGCATGGGATTACGTCGTCGTGGCCGCACTTCGCCCGCTATGACGACGCGCATCCCGGCCGGCACAACGGGATCGTCTGGCCGCTGGTGAACGGCATGTTCGCCTGCGCCGCCGCGCAGGCCGGGCGAACCGATCTGTACCGGGACGAAGCCGAAAACGCCGCGCTGCTCGCGGCGGGCAGCGGGCGTCACTTTTTCGAAATTTATAATGGAATCTCGGGCGCCCCCGATGGAGGGTGGCAAACGGGGTCGCACTGGCCGTCGCAGCCCGATCAAACCTGGTCCGCGACGGCTTACCTGCGAATGATCTATTCGGGACTGTTCGGCATGACGTTCCAGCCAAACGCCCTCACCTTCGCGCCCACGCTTCCGGCGCAGTGGGGGAGCGTCCAACTGACGGGCCTGCGCTATCGCTCGGCGGTGCTCAACATCACCCTGAACGGAAGCGGACATCGCATTTCGCGTTTTCTCTACGACGGCAAGCCGCGCGCTCAGCCCGCCGCGCCGAGCGACGCGACGGGAAGCCACGAGATCGTCATCACGATGAAGTCCTAAGAAATGTTGTTCGCGGGTACGGGCGGTTTAAGCCACTCGTACCTGCGCCCCGCCGCGCATCGCCTGGACGATTACCCGTCCACGGCGCGATACGCGAAACGTCTCCCCAGTAATCAGCCGGTAATCCCCGGCGTCTCCTTCTTGAGTAATCCAGCAGTCGCCTTGAAGGCAAAGGATTGCGGCGCCGGCGCGGCGGACGTCCATTCGGAACAGGCCGCCGGAAATCAACGAAATCTCATCCGTCTCCCTGGGCGATAGATCCGTGTCGGTTCGGATAGGAGCGGGCACTCGATCGACATTGAGAGTTTGCGCTTTCATGACTCTATTATGAAGATTCGCGCACGGCAATAACAGAGGTAAATTCTGGAAATTGTGACCGATACAGAATGGTATAATTTGAACTGTACTGGTCGCGAAGACAGGCAATTGTCCCTTGGCGGAATGGAGCCGGGCAGGTATCATGTAGCATGAATACCACGGAAGACAATGGCGTCCGGTCCGGGACGCTTTATGAAGAGGTCGCGGCGCGAGTGACGCGTCTCATCGATGAGGGGACGTTCCAGCCCGGCGACCGTCTTTCGTCGGTGCGCAAGCTCAGTCAGCAGCTGCGCGTGAGCATCTCCACGGTGATGGAGGCGTATCGCGTGCTGGAAGACCGGGGCTTGATCGAGGCGCGCCCGCAGTCGGGCTACTATGTGCGGCTGGCCCGGCAGGACGTTCCTGCTGAGCCGGCCGTCTCGCACCCATCCCCCATCCCCACCGCCGTTCGAATCAGCGATTTCCATGGGATGCTGATGCGCGACATTGGCGATCCCAAACTTCTGCATCTGGGCGCCGCCATTCCGAACCCCGAACTGCTGCCGATCGGAAAGCTCAGCCGGACAATCGCGGCGGTCACGCGTCGGCATGGCGTGCTGAGCGTGGCGTACAACGGTCCGCTTGGGGCGGAGGCGCTGCGCGTCCAGATCGCGCGCCGGGCGCTGAGCGCCGGATGCACGCTGGCGCCCGATCAAATCCTCACGACATGCGGAAGCCAGGAGGCAATCAGCCTGGCCCTGCGCGCCGTTTGCAGTCCGGGCGACACGGTGGCGATTGAATCGCCGATTTACTACGGCATTCTGCAATGTATCGAGCAGCTGGGGCTGCGCGCGCTGGAGATCCCCACATCGCCGCGCACCGGGATCAGTCTGGAGGCGCTGCGCTACGCGCTCGACGAAAACAAGGTGAGCGCCTGCGTCGTCGTCAGCAACTTCAGCAACCCGCTCGGCGGCTGCATGCCCGACGACCACAAGCGCCAGCTAGCCGAGATGCTCGCGGAGCGGGAAATCCCGCTGATTGAAGATGACATCTACGGCGACCTCGGATTCGCCGACGAGCGGCCGAAGACCTGCAAGGCGTTCGACCGCGACGGGTGGGTGATCCTGTGCTCATCCTATTCGAAGACGCTCGCCCCCGGATACCGGGTGGGGTGGGCGGCGCCGGGGCGCTTCCTCGACAAGATGACGCGCCTGAAGCTGACGAGCAGCCTCGCCTGCGCGTCCCCGACTCAGCTTGCGGTCGCGGATTTCCTCGCGAATGGCGGCTACGATCACCACTTGCGCAAGACCCGCAAAGTCTATGCGCGGCAGGTGCAGCTGATGGGGCAGGCGGTCGGCCGCGCCTTCCCCGCCGGCTCGTGCGTCACGCGCCCCGAGGGCGGCTACGTGCTCTGGGTGGAATGCCCGCCGCGCGTCGACTCCCTCAAACTATACGAATGGGCGCTGACGGCGGGTGTGACCATCGCTCCCGGACCGCTCTTTTCCGCCAAGCAAAAATACCGCAACTGCATCCGGCTCAACGCCGCCTTCTGGTCCGACGATGTCGAGCGCGCCATCATGCGCCTGGGGCAAACGGCGGACGCCATGGGCAAATAAAGCGTCTCCGCACTTCAACTTCGACAGGGTTAAAAGCACAGAAGCAAAATTCTCTTGACATGCAATACTAGTAGTGCTATACTCAGTAACGCCGCCGACGCCGCGTTTGCGGGAAATGCGAGCGTCCCGCGCTTTCCTCGGAAAACCACGAATATGCTTTATCACGCGCCATAATTCATTCATGCGAATATCAATCAAAGATGTGGCGCTGCGCGCGAATGTGTCACGTGGGACCGTATCGCATGTGCTGAACGGCAATGTCGAGGCGAGAATCGCGCCGGAGACGCAGGAGCGGGTCCGGAAGGCGGCCACCGAGCTTGGATACATTCCCAACCAGATGGCGAAGTCGCTCTTTCGCGGCAAGACCCAGCTGATCGGCGTTTTGATGACCGGGATCGAAAATCCGTTCTTTACCGAGCTGCTCGGCGCCAGCGAAACGGCGATTGCGGAGGCGGGATATCGGCGGCTGGTGGACGCCTCCATTCCCTATATCGCGAAGGCGCGCCCGGAAATTCTTTCCGTGTGGCCGGTGGATGGAATTCTGATGCATGCGGCCATTGGCCGTGTTTCGGAGGGTGTTTTGGGCGCGCCGGTGTCTCATGTGCCGGTGGTATATCTGGACTCTCCCGTTGACGCCCACCGCGACACGGTGCAGTTCGATTTGCGGCCCGGCATGGCGGCGGCGGCGGACCATCTTCTTTCCCGCGGGCACAGGCTCATCGGGATTGTCAGCCCTTACGATCCGTTCGATCTTTTTATGAAGCAGCGGCATCAGGCGCTGAACGCCGCCGCACAGGAACTGGGCGCGCGGATCGTCTCGCTGAAGCTGGATGAGAACAGCCGGCGCGGCGCGTTAAATCTTGGCCTGCGGATCGCGGCCATGCCTTCGTCCGAGCGCCCGACGGCGCTGCTGTGCCACAACGATCACCTCGCCATCGGGGTTTATCATGGAGTGCGCCGCGCCGGGCTGCGCGTGCCCGAGGAGATCGCGATCGTGGGGGTGGATGGGATCGAAGAGGCGGATTGCCTGGATAAGCCGCTGTCGACGATTAAAACCCCGGTCGAGGAGCTCTGCCGGATTGCGGTGACCATGCTTCGCGAGCGGATCGAAGGCGCCGTGGACTGTCCGCCACGCCATAGGACCGTGGCGAGTGTTTTTCAGCCGAAGGGAACGACGTAAGGATTCGGTTGTGCAAAATGTAAATGCGCCTATTGCAATCTTGATCCGCAAATATGGACGGACGGATGGTAGAAAATAAAGAGGAATACACGGTATGCTGGTGAATGAACAGGGGCGGGACATGGGCGTCGCGTCTTCGGGCGCAGGCCAGGAAAACTCCAAAATCAATGGCGTGGTGATTGGCGCGGCGATCGTCGCCGCGCTCGGCGGCCTGCTCTTCGGTTTCGATACGGCGGTCATCTCCGGCGCCACGGATTGGCTGACCCGAGTGTATTCGCTTTCGACGGGCATGCTGGGGTTTACGGTGTCCAGCGCGCTCATCGGCACGCTGCTTGGGTCGATCGGAGTTGGCAAGCCGGCGGATAAGTTCGGGCGGCGCGAGATCCTCTTCCTGCTCGCCGTGATGTACTTCGTGACGGCGATCGGCTGCGCGCTCGCCACGAATCTCTGGGTCTTTATCGCGTTCCGGTTTTTGGGAGGGCTTGCGGTCGGCGGCGCATCGGTGGTGTCGCCTATGTACATTGCCGAGATCTCGCCGGCGAAATTTCGGGGACGGCTGGTCGCGGTCACGCAGTTCAATATCGTCTTTGGGATCCTGCTCGCGTATCTCTCAAATTATGTGATCAGCAGCCTCAGCCTTGGGGAAGTCCAATATCGCTGGATGTTCGGCGTGCAGGCCGTACCCGCGCTGGCGTTCTTCGCGCTGCTCTTCACGACCCCGCAAAGCCCGCGCTGGCTGATCGCCAAGGGCCGCGTCGATGAGGGCCGCGACGTGCTGCTGCGCTGCGGGACGAACGCCGGCAATGTCGACGCTCTTGTGACGGAAATCCAGGAGTCGCTGGATATCGAGCATCATTCGGTCGCCGAGCCGTTTTTCACGCGCAAATACGCCAAACCGATCCTGCTGGCGGTGGCGATCGCGATGTTCAACCAGCTTTCGGGGATCAACGCCCTGATCTATTACACGGCGCAGATCTTCAAGATGGCGGGCGCGGGAACGCAGTCGGCGTATTTGCAGTCGGTGATTGTCGGCGTGGTAAATTTAGTCTTTACGATGGCGGCGATGACCGTGATCGACAAGATCGGGCGGCGCAAGCTGATGCTGGTCGGCTCCGTCGGGTACATCGTCAGCCTCAGCGCGGCCGCTTACTTCTTCTACACCCATACCGGCGGACTGCTGGTGCTCGCAAGCCTGCTCGTCTTTATCGCCGCCCACGCCTTTGGTCAGGGCGCGGTCATCTGGGTCTTCATCAGCGAGATCTTTCCCAACCGTGTCCGATCGCAAGGGCAGGCGCTGGGCAGCTTCACGCACTGGGTCATGGCCGCCGCGATCTCATGGACATTCCCGATCATCGCGGCCTACGCCGGCTGGATGACCTTCGCCTTCTACGCGCTGTGCAGCGTCGGCCAGCTCGTCTGGGTGCTGACGCAAATGCCGGAGACGAAGGGCGTGTCGCTGGAGAAAATCCAGCAGCAATTAGGGATTGAGTAAAAGCTAGGAAATCTATGACGATCGATGGGCATCACAATCGGGCGGCCGGGGAGGAGACGCTCTATCATGAGAGCGGCCGGCCGCAGTTTCACTTTACGGCGCGGCGCCACTGGCTGAACGATCCGAATGGCCTTGTCTACTTCGCGGGCGAGTACCATCTGTTCTTTCAGCATAATCCCAGCGGCAATAACTGGGGCAATATGACCTGGGGACACGCCGTGAGCGCGGATCTGGTGTCGTGGAGGCAGCTCGACGACGCGATCGCGCCGGACCGACTGGGTACGATTTATTCGGGATCCGCCGTGGTCGATTATGACAACACATCGGGGTTTGGCGACGGTTCGGAGCCGCCGATCATCGCCATGTACACCGCCGCCGGCGGCTCGTCGCCGGAATCCGAGGGGCAGCCGTTCACCCAGTGCCTTGCATACAGCAATGACCGGGGGCGCACCTGGATAAAGTACGCGCAAAATCCCGTCCTGCCGCACGTCGTCGGCGAGAACCGAGATCCCAAGGTCATCTGGTATGCGCCCGGTCAATTCTGGGTGATGGCGCTGTTTCTGGATGTCGGGAACTTCGCGCTTTTCACATCGCCGAATCTCAAGCGCTGGACGCGGATCCAGACCATCGGCTTGCCGGCCTCCAGCGAGTGCCCGGACTTTTTTCCGATGACCGTGGAGGGATCGCCGGCCGATGAGCGCTGGATTATCGCCGCCGCCAACGGGCATTATCTGGTCGGGCGTTTCGATGGTCGCGAGCTCACGGATATCCTCGGTCCATATGTGATGGACTTCGGGGCGAACTTTTACGCCGCGCAGACCTTCAGCGACATCCCGCCCGCCGACGGCCGGCGGATCCAGATGGCCTGGATGGCGGGCGGCGTTTATCCCGGAATGCCGTTCAATCAGCAGATGAGCTTCCCGACCGTGATGACCCTGCACGAAACCTCCGACGGCCCCAGGATCTTCCGCAATCCCGTCGCCGAAATCGAGACGCTCGTCGCCGGCGTTCGTGAATGGCGCGATCTTACGGTCGCTCCGGGCGAGAATCCCATGGACGAGATCACGTCGGATCTTCTCGACATCAATGCGGAGATTCTGTCGGGGCCCGAAGCCGTCTTTGGATTTCGGATCGGCGGCGTGGAAATCCGTTACTCCGGCGCGGACCGCACTCTCTCGTGCCTGGGACGCTCCGCGCGCCGGGAAAGCAGCGGCGGCGCCTTGCCAATACGGATTTTAGCGGATCGCACGTCGATCGAAATCTTTGCCGACGGCGGCCGCACGGTGCTCTCATTCTGCATCACGCCATCGGATCCCCGGCCGCCGCTGGAGTTCTTTGCCGAAGGCGATCCCGTCCGCGTTTCTTCACTGAAAGTTCGGACACTGCGTTCTTCGTGGCCCAATTCGCCCATCCACTCTTGAGTCAGAAAGCCCCGTCCATGATCTTCATTGCTTCGCCCTCGTCCTCACGCCATCGAGTGTTGGGACGCCGGGTGCTTCTCGTGTCTTCGTTCATCGGCGTTCTGATTTCCGCAAACACCAGCTGCGCGGCGCTTGCCGCGAGACTGCCCCGTTCCGTCGCCTCTGTCAAAGCGCATACGCCCGGGAATAAGGACGACATCACCATCGCCGATTTCGAAGGAGCGCGCTACCCGGACGGCTGGACGACCACGGGAACCGCATTCGGCCTCGGTCCTGCGCACGGCGCGATCGGCGGCCAGCAGGCGGTGACCGGTTTCGTCGGGCAGGGGTTGGTGAATAGTTACTTTGGCGCCGCCGACGGCGCCACCGGAACTCTCACCTCGCCGCCGTTCGTCATCGGGCGGAAATACTTGTCATTTCTCATCGGCGGCGGGCGTCATCCCGCGCAGACTCGGATTGATTTGCTGGTAAACGGCGTTTCCCAGCGAACGGCGACGGGCGGCGATAGCGAGCAGCTCGCGCGGATGCAGTGGGACGTCGGGGATCTCAAGGGCAAGACGGCGCAGATCCAGATCACGGACAGCGCCACGGGACAATGGGGGCATATCAACATCGACGCCATCACACTTACCGACCACAAACTGCCGGATGAACGCACGCGCCTTTTGGCCTCGGCCATGGAAGCGATCCGCGCCGCCGTTCCTACAGCCGAAGCGGACGCGCGCCGTCCGGCCTACCACTTTCACGCGCCCGCTCAGTGGATGAACGATCCCAACGGTCCCATCTACGACAAAGGCTGGCATCACATCTTCTACCAGTTTAACCCGTACGGCGCGAAATGGGGCAATATGCACTGGGGCCACGCGCGCAGCAAGGACATGGTGAACTGGGAGCAGATGTCGGCGGCGCTTTGGCCGTCCAAAAGCGCGGGCGAAGACCATGTCTACTCGGGTTCCGTATTCCCGCGCGCCGACGGAACCCCCATGGCCTTCTACACGAGCATCGGCGACCGCGAGCCGGAGCAGTGGGGCGCCGTCGCCGCCTCGGGGGATCTGGCGACATGGCGCAAATCCGCCGAAAACCCTCTGGTGTCCGGCGTGACCAACGGCGCCGACAAGATCGCGGAGTGGCGCGATCCGTTCCTCTTCTCCGAGAACGGGGCAACCTACATGGTTACCGGCGGCGGGCTGAACGGCCGGGGCGTTGTCTTGATGTACCAGGCCATCAATCCCAATCTGACGTCATGGCAGTATCTTGGTCCGATCTTCCACCATCCCGACGCAGCCATCTCCAATATCGAATGCCCGAATATCGCCCGCCTCGACGGCAAATGGCTGCTGCTGACATCGACGTATGGCAAGGTCGAATCGTTTGTGGGCCAGCTGGATCTCAAGACGCATCTGTTCACCACGGAGAAACGCGGCGTGCTCGCAGACGGCTCCTACGCCAGCCAATTGACGCATGACGCCGCCGGTGATCTCATCTACTATGGCTGGATGCATACGGAGCAGGGCTCGGGCTGGAACGGCTATCTGACCCTGCCGAGCACCCTTCGCATTGCGCCCGACGGAACGGTGATCCGCAAGCCGATCGCCAAGTTTGAAAGCCTGCGCGGCAAGCACATCCATCTCGCCGACCACTCTCTCGCGAGCGCCCTGGACCTCACCGGGCAGCTTTCGGGCAAGTCTCTGGAACTGATTGCCGATATCGATCCCGGAACCGCGACAAGCGTCACCATTCACCTGCGCCCCGGCTCGGCGGCGGACATCCATTACGACGCCGCGTCGCGCGCGCTCACCATTCCCCATCGCGATCCAGTGACGCTGCCAGCAGACTCCGACCTGAAATTGCGGATCTTCGTGGACAACGGCGCGCTCGATGTCTACGCCGCCGACGGCGCCGTCACGCTGGCCGCGTTTCTCGACGAACCGCTGACGCCCGACGCCGGCGTGCGGATTACCTCCGACGGCGGCGCGGCGACCGTCAAGAATCTGGATGCTTATGAGATGAAGCCGGCGGTGATCGACGATCGGGTGTTTGGGGGACGGTAGGCCCTATTCCCCCAACTCGCTTAGGCTCGTCTTCCCCCTTTTTCCGCCCGAAAGGCCTTGCTGGGAAAAAGGGGAAAACGCGATAAAGCGCGGGGGAATAGGGATTAAATCCCCAGCAGCATCCTTACCAGCGGCAGCGTCGCTTCCCCTCGCTCTCTATCAAACTCCACATCGAGGCTGGTGTGCGTCGTCGAGGGTGCGGCGCCGTCGCGGACGCGTTCGCCCATTTGGCGGCGTTCGGGCGGGGTGAAGGTGGCGAAGGTGCGGCGCAGTAGCGGAAGAAGCTGCGTGAAGGCGTCGGGAGTGAGGCTGGATACCCATTCGTCCAGCACGCGCCAGAGGGTTTCGTCGTGCAGCAAAATAACGCCGCTGCCTTTTAAAAAGCCTTCGACCCAGGCGGCGGCCAGGGTGGGGTCGGACGCAGTGGAGAGGGCCAGGCCCATCCGGCGCGCGCATTCGTCGGCGGTGAGCGCGCCGCTGTCGAGCAGGAGGCGGGCGCTGCGGCCGGCGATCAGGCCGTGCAGGTTAGTCTGCAAGGACAGACGGGTCAGGGTATCGCGCCAGAGGCCGGCGTGGGCGTCGTTTTGCAGCAGCGCGATGGCGGCGTGGGTGGCGTTGATGCGGTCGGCCATCTCATTCGCGGCGTCGTCGTTCAGTGAGGCGCAGGCGGCGGGGAGGCCGACGGCGATGCGCGCGACAAGGCCGTCGAGCACGTGGGCGACGACGGACAGGCTCGACCCGCGTACGTCGCCGTAGCGCTGGACGCTGGCGAGCGGGGGCAGGGCGTCCATGAGATGTCCGACATCGCTCGCCAGCGCGGCGGCTTCCTCGAGACGAGCCATCAGTTTGCGCGCGGCGTCGGGAAGGTTGGCGATCAGGATCTTGTCCAGCAGCGATGTGAGCGCGGGAAGGTCGGGCGCTTTTTCCGCGGCGTCGGAGGCGAACGCGGCGGCGGCGTCGCGCACGGTGTTGCCCCAAACGCCTTTTTCGATCAGCACGACCTCAAACTCAGGCTTCCATTGGATACGCCACGGCTCGCGGAAGGTGCCTTTGGCTCCGTGGGCGCGGCTGGTTTCGCCCCAGGGAACGCCCAGCAGAGCCAGGCGGTGCAGCAGCTCGCTGCGCTCCAAGTCGCTGGGCTTGCGTAGGTCCAGATCGTAGTCGCGCCATCCCGCTTCGGCGGGCAGGCGCAGGCGTTTTTGCAGCTTCTGGAGATCCTGCTGTAAGGGAACGGCGGGCGTTTCCGGCGGCACGGCGCCGAGCGCTTCGCCGACGATCAGATCGCGCTCGATCAGCTTCATCGGGAGATCGCTGCCGAAACAAAGCACCGTTTGCGTCGCCTCATTCATCTCCGGCAGGCCGGGGAGCGGCCTGCCGCGCATTGTCGCCAGACAGTCGGCGAGGCGAATCGCTTCAATCACACTGGCCGGCGAGGCGTCCAGGTCCTGCGCGCGCAGCAGATGCGCCACGCGTGTCAGCCAGCGCGCCGTGACGTGCGAGGGCGGTGTGGACCAGAGATGGTGATACCAGCCCGGCGACTCAACGCCCGCGCCGTAGCCGCTCGCAAATGACAAACGCCCATTGGTCCATGGGATCCAGGTCGCCGCGATCTTGACCTTGGGCAAGCCGTCCAGAATCGCCTTATCGGACTTCGCCGGCGGCATCTCGGCGAGCGCGGGCGCGTGCCACGCGCCGCAGACGACGGCGATCTTCGTGAAGCCTTCGCGCTGGGCCGTGCGGATCGTCTGCCGCATGTACGCCTCCCGCGCCTCCTCCAACTGATCGCGCACCGCCGGCGCTTCTTCGCGCAGCGCTCCCATCGCCTCGGTAATTCCCTCGAACAGATCCTGACCCTCGGGCTGCTGCTCGACGAGATGCTCCCACCACCGCTCGCTGTCGCTATATCCCGCCGCCTCGGCGAGGAGACGCAGAGGATCGCGCCGCAGGATTTCCTCCCGCTCACTGCGCGCGTTCTCGGGCGCCGGAGGCGTTTCCGCCTCGTCCTCATTCTCGGCTGTAGTCTCCTCGTCCGCCTTTTCCTCGATCACGCGCTCCATCGCCATTTGGTGCGTCTGCGGCAGATCCATAAAGCGTACGGGGATCTCGTGCGTCAAGCCGTAATGGATCGCCTGCCATTCGGGAGAATACTCCGCGAATGGATAGTACACCGACCGCCGGGGCAGGTCGGGATCGTAAAGCAGCAGCGCGACCGGCGGCCGCATTTCGGCGTGAGCGAGCAACGGCAGGACCGACGCGGCGTCCGGCGGCCCTTCGACGAGAATGACATCCGGGACAAGCGCCGTCAGCGCCCGCAGAACGCTGCGCGCCGAGCCGGGGCCGTGGTGCCGGATGCCGAAGATGTGTGGTGCATTTGCCGATTGAGTAGATGGCATGGGTATTCCGTGAAATGTTTGACTGCTATCGAAAATATACGATCAAAATCAGAGCGGGCGGTTTAACCGCCCGCTCCTAAAACCGCCATCATCTCTCTATCGTGAACGGACGCAGACTGTTCCAATGGAAATCAATCCCTAATCCGTAATCTCCCGGCAAGCGCGGTACAGATCTTTCCAGCCGTCGCGCTCCTTCAAAACCGTTTCCAAATACTCGCGCCACACAAGCCGATCCTGTACCGGATCCTTCACGACCGCTCCGAGAAGACCGGAGGCGATGTCGCTGGCGCTCAGGGTTCCGTCGCCGAAGTGGGCGGCGAGGGCGAGGCCGTTGTTGACGACGGAGATGGCTTCGGCGGTGCTGAGGGTGGAGGTGGGGGACTTGAGTTTGGTCTTGCCGTCCTCGGTGACGCCGCCGCGCAGTTCGCGGAAGATGGTGACGATGCGGCGGATTTCGGCGAGCGACGCCGGTTCGGCGGGCAGCTCCAGGGCGCGTCCGAGGCTGGCGGAGCGCTGCTGGACGATCTGGACTTCTTCCTCGGGCGTCGCGGGCAGCGGCAGCACGACAGTGTTAAAGCGGCGCTTGAGCGCGCTGGAGAGGTCGTTGACGCCCTTGTCGCGGTCGTTGGCGGTGGCGATGATGCTGAAGCCTTTGGTCGCCTGCACTTCGGCGCCGAGTTCGGGAATGGGGAGCGTCTTCTCGGAGAGGACGGTAATCAGCGAATCCTGCACGTCGGCGGGAATGCGCGTCAGCTCCTCCACGCGGGCGATCTTGCCGTCCTGCATGGCGCGCATCATAGGGCTTGGGACCAGGGCTTGCAGTGAGGGACCGTCGGCCAGAAGCCTGGCGTAGTTCCAGCCGTAGCGAATGGACTCTTCGCTCGTGCCCGCCGTGCCCTGGATGAGCAGCGTCGAGTCGCCGCTGATGGCGGCGGCGAGATGTTCGGAGACCCAGGTCTTCGCGGTGCCGGGGACGCCGAGCAGCAATAGAGCGCGATCGGTGGTCAGGGTGGCGACGGCGATTTCGACGATGCGGCGCGGGCCGATGTACTTGGGCGTGATCGTCACGCCGTTTTCCAGCGCTCCGCCGAGCAGATACGTGGCGACGGCCCAGGGCGAGAGCTTCCACTGGGGCGGCCGCTGGCGATTGTCCACGGACGCCAGCGCGTCGAGCTCCTGGGCGTACTGGTGTTCGGCGTGCTCACGGAGCAATGTCGTCGTCATAACGGGGAGTTCTCCTCGGAAATAGCGATATGTAAAGCGTTGCGGAAAGACAGGATTTGCGTGATTTCATCGACGCTCTTGCCCCAGACGTGAAAATCTTTGTGATCTCGGGGCCAAAGCGACAGAAATTCCTCGGCGAATTGAGGCGGCGCATTCCGCCCAATCTCCGAGAGCAAATTCGTATAGGACCACCAGGTCGAGGAATGGATTTTCTTTTTTACCGCCGCGCCAGCAATTGTCCTGGCGATCAAACGCGAGAACTCCAGCGACCATGCGCCGTCATGGCTTGCGGCCCAAGTCAGTACAGGATGCATTGGCGATAGTGGAATGTTTTCGATCAACGAAGTGAAAAGCGCCTCAAAATCGTCGGGCAACAGGCTTGACATCATCCCCGGAATTGAGCCGCTGGCGGCGGGATCGTTATCTAGGATGTCCTGAATAAGTACAGTGAGCCAATCTTTGTTTTGGCTGAACCGCGCCGCCCAGCGCCAGCCGGCCCGCAGCGATCCCCCCCAATCATTTTGGCGTGAGAGCGCGATCAAGTTGGAAGGGCTCTGTCGATAGTGCTCTGTCCAGAATTCGATAGGGACGGCGATGACAATTTGGCGGAGCCAAAACGCCTTCTCGCCTTCGCCCTGCGGGGGCTTCTTTTCGATTCCGTCACGCTCCATGGCGGCGTCGCAGGATTCGGGAGGAGCAACCTCCAAATGCGCTTTGCCGAGCAACGACTTGTGAACGGACAGCAATGGCTCGGCGCGCGCAATCATGCGCTGTGCGCGGCGGGAGTCGGGGAGGCGCGTGAGCAGATTTGCCGCGATTTTGCGCACTTCCTTCGAGCGGTCATCGAGCGCATTTTCCAGGAACGGCTCATCTTCGAGCGTAAGATTATCCTCCCACGCGCCAAGAAACGCCGCGCGGTCGCTCGCGCCTTCCTGCGACCAGGACTCCGCGAGCAATGTGCGAGCGCGCTCAGCGTCACGAGCGCGTATTATTGTGTAGTAGGCAAGGCGTGAGGCTCCCACGCCGTCCGTCCAGAGGCTCCCCGTGTCTTCCGGGACAAGATAAGCCCATTCAGGGTTCTGAGCGGCCAACCAGACGCCCCGGCGATCCGCGACGGTCTGCACCCAGGAGCGGATCGCGCGGCTACGGCGTCCAGCGTCCAGAAGCTCCGGCAGTAAGATTGCAGGCAGGCGGCGTTTGGCGGACGCCAGCAGATTGAGCGCTTCGGGGAGTGTGGCGGCGTATTGCTTGCCCAGCGTCATGGAGATCAGGTGCGCTGTTTGAGGGCGGCATTCGGGCTGGACGTCCGGCGGGCATTCCGAAGGGGGAGGAGCGCTAGCCGCGCCGGGAAGCCGTCCCGCGCGGCGATAGGCGCCCAGCAGGGCGGCGGCGCTCAGGATGGCCTGCTCGCGGTCGTCCGGCGCGATCCGCGCCAGATGTTCGCCGAGAAGGCCGTCCATTGCCGGCAGAGTGGGGGCGGCGCGCTCCGCGCCGAGCAGGGCGCTGGTGACGAGGTCTGTCCAGGCTTTCATTTTTCGGCTCCCGAAAGGGCGTAAAAGTGTCCCTCCGCCCAGACGCTGAGCGGCAGGAACGCGAGTCCGTTCCATTCGCCCCAGACGGTGACGGGGCGGCCGCCGGTGACGCCCAGCAGGCGCCAGCCTTGCGTGAACGCCGCCGCGATGGGCAGGGCCTGCCCTGCGGCGTCCTGGACTTCCCAGCGCTCGTCGCCGGGCGACAGACAGACCTCGCGCAGGGCGAACGGATAACGGTCCAGCCAGGGCGAACGGGCGAGGGCGGCGGCGTAAGCCGCCGTCGCCGCGTGAATGGTCCGATGGCCGTGTTCGGGAATGTCCGAAAGGGAAGGGACGGCGTCGCGGCGGGTTTTGACCAGAGCCCGCAGTGGGACGGCGCCGGGGAAGAAGACGAGATCGGCGTCGAGCACGGAGCCGGAAACGAGGCTGACGTCGAGCGGCTGGCTGGCGTGGGCGAAGTTCAGAATGAGGGCGAGCGCGCCGGATTGGCTTCCCCAGAGCCACGTGCGCTGGACGCGCAGCGTATCTTCCTCTTCTACACGCTGCGCGGCGACGAACCAGCGATCCGTAACACCGGTCTCGGCCAGGACTTGCTCCTGCGCGACTGTAAAGCCCATGGCGGCTTTGATATCGGCCTGCGTTTCGGCGGGAAGGCTTTCGAGGCGACCGTAACCTTGCAGCAGCAGGTGCAGCCGGCCAAGACGCTCCAGAAGGCGCTCCCGCCATCCCGCGCCCGTTGCGGGAACGCCCGCCATGTCGCGCACCATGCGCGCCAGGCCCGGCGCCTGGGCGTCCACCATGCGTTTGGCGGGCGTGTCCCAGTAGGAGTAGGGGCGCGAGGCGATCTCGGCCAGGCCGCCGCGCACGAGGTCGCGCAGCCAGCGGTCCAGTTCCTGGACGCCGCCGGCGACTTTGGCGTCGCGCTGCGCGGCCCGTTTGGCCTGCGCCGCCGTATCGACGGGCTTTTCCGGCTCGGCCGCCTTCTTTTCTTTTTTCTCCGCGCGCTCGGTGCGGCTGGCGAGCCATTCGGCGACCCAATCGGGCGGGGCGGCGTCGGGTAGCGCGCCCGGATCGGCGGCGAGGATCAGCATCAGGCCCAGGCCGTGCTTGCAGGGGAATTTGCGGCTGGGGCAGCTGCATCGAAAGGCGGGCTCGCTCAGATCCACCTGCGTTCGATAGGGTTTGGAGCCGCTGCCCTGGCATTCGCCCCAAATCGCGGTTTCCCGCTGTCCCAGCGTCACCCACTTGGCTTTATTCGAAAGATCGCGTCCCGATTTGGCGGAGCTGGCGTCCGGGGCGAGGGCCAGCACTTGATCCGTTGTCCATGAAGTGGTCATCAGAACATCCATTCGTTTTACAATCCAAAAATCCTTCTTTCCGGCCGCAATTTTTTCCCGTACGATTTGCCGGTTTTTCGTGTAAAATATATATCTTAACGCTCTGCTGCTATTGCTTCATGAAAACCGAAAAAAAAAGTAACCCAGTGTGCGATTCTAGAGGCACTTGGCACGGGAATTGCTACAGTATTATTACGAGGATGGTGCCGCGAAACGGCGCTTCTTTGCGGCGGACCAAGAGACACAACAGTTGAGCCGTATCGGATTTCGGAGCACGACCCATGGTATACCCTTCAGTACATCGTAATTGCCCGGCCTCGCTCGTCGCCTCTTGCTTGTGTTCTGTCGCTTGTTGCGATCAATACAATGTTGAGCGGTCCTGCGTCGTTTCTTACCGTCTCACCCTGACCGCCCTTTCACCTTGACCGAATATTATCTTTCGGAGCGTTTGCGCCAATCGGAAGGCGGAGCGTTTCACCTGATTTTATATTCCGGCGGTTGATCCGCCGGGAGCAGATTTCGGTCCTATCCCGCTGTCTGGATCGGGGCCGATTCGGGGGACGATGAGCGGGAGACAGGTAACTTCTTTCGATCGGTAATTCTCTTGATAATCCAGCAGGCCCACGGCGGCCATCTTTAAACCGCCGCGTCTGTATCAGACGACAGCAATTTTCGATTAAGCCGTATCAGCGTAAGGTCGGACAGTCGCCAGCCATTTCAGGGTGTTGGGGCGTGGCCTTTGCGGAACGTAGCGAGCGAAGGAAAGAGGAGATCACGACAATGCCAACAGGCAAGATCAAATGGTTCAGCGACGCCAAGGGGTACGGATTCATCGATACCGGCGAAGGCAAGGACTTATTCGTACACTTTTCGGCCATTCAAGCGGAAGGCTACAAGTCTTTGCGCGAGGGGCAAGAGGTGGAATACCAGGTCGCCGACGGTCCGAAAGGCCCGCAGGCGGAAAACGTCGTCCCGCAAGCTTAATCCCAGCCTGTTTATCGCAGGCGGGACGGCGCGGGCCGCACATGATTTTCAACACGCCGTATTAAACGGTATAATGAGGCCAGCCGCCTCGCCGTGAGCAAGCGCTCTCAGCAGCGGCTGGTTTTGTTATTCGGCGCCCGGCGCCAATGCTCCTGACGTCCATCCCGCTAGAACGCCTTCGGCTTCCCGTCTAGCCCGCGTTTGCGACACCGCAGAGGAAATCAACACAAATATGATGCGTACTCCAAGATTTTTCGCCGTCGGCAGGGCTGTTTTCGCCCTCGCTCTCTTTGGGATGGCGTTCGCCGTGACCGAAGGGATCGGGGCGCGTCCCGCCTGCGCGCAAGCCGCCGACACGCTCGACACAAACGCCAAGGTCAACATTACCGTCGCCGGCGAGCCTGACATTACCGGGGATTACGTGGTGGACGCCGCCGGCAACATCACAATGCTGTATGTCAATCAGATCTACGTCAAGGGCCTCACCGTCGCCCAGGCGCAGACCGCGATCACGAAAGCGCTCCATAAGATCTACCGGAATCCTCAGGTTCTCGTGCGCCTGATCAGCCTCGGCGGCATCAGCGTGACCGTGACCGGCGCGGTCGCCACGCCCGGCGACCGGGTGATGCGCGCCGACGCGCGCCTGAACGATCTCCTGCAGACCGACGCCCCCACGCCTCAGGCGGACCTGTCGAATGTTGAGATCACCCACGGCCTTCCGGGTGAAGTTCACAGCAAAGATGTCATCAATTATGCGTCTTACCTCAACAACCAGGTCACGGCCGGCAATCCGCAGCTGCGCAACGGCGACGTTGTCTTCGTTCGCCAGAAAGACGCCGCTCCGATCCAGGTCAGTATTCGCGGTCAGGTCAACAAGCCCGGCTCGATCACACTTCCCACGAAGTCCACGCTGCTCGATGCGCTTCAGGCGGCCGGCGGTTTGACGGTGACGGCGGATCCGAAGACCGTGCAGATCCAGCACTCCGCGGAAGGCCCCGCCTCGACGTTCGATTACGATAAGATCCAGCTGAACCCGGCTGATTCGCTCATCAATCCCGTGCTGCGCGATGGGGACTCGGTGATCGTCAAAGGCGGCGACCGGCCGAATATCTTCACGGTCACCGGCGGCGTGGAGCATCCGGGCGAATATCCGCTGACGCAGTCGCAGACGACGCTGGCGGACGCCATTGCGAAGGCCGGCGGCGCCTCCCCGTACGCCAAGCTGGATCAGACCTCCATCGTACGCACCGCTCCGGATGGAACCACGAAGGTCATCCAGATCAATGCGGCGGATCTGAGCGTGCAGGCGAACACGATCGTTCAGGTCGGCGACAATATCACGGTCACGCGCGGCAACCCGCCGGCGCCGAAATTGAACCCGCTGTCGATCATCTCGGCGATCGGAATTATCTACGGGATCTTCGGACGGCGCCACTAATCACGGACTGATCCAGAGACGAACCGTTCACAAAATCGGGCCCCGCCTCGCGGAGAATATCTCTCCACGAAGCGGGGCCTGATTTCTATTTGCCGCCGCATTGCGATCTGCCCCCTGAGGCTATGGGCAATGCGATTGTGACAAAGGCAAAAAAGCGGCCGGGCGCCATGCCCGGCCGCTTTTTCATGTCTCCGAGATATTTATCCGTGCGCCAGGCCATCGGCAAACACTCGGTGCGTTTCTTTGGGCGTCGGCGCGCTTTGGGCGGCCTCATTGGCGCTGTAGGGCGCGGGTTCCGGCTCGGATGGCTCCGCAGGCTCTGGGGCCTCCTGTACGCCGCGCCAGCGCTCACGGGTGGCGGTGGGGATGAAGCGCCGGCTGAGCTTCGCCAGTTCACGCAGGCGGCCGATCTCCCGGGGCATATCGACCTGGGCGATTTCCTTGCTGTCCAGCGCATTGATGACGCGCTCGGCGAGCCGAATGGCGCCCAGAGCGACGAGCTCGTTGTCGTAGTCCACGGTGACGTAAAAACGGCCTCGGGGATCGATCGTCCAGTTCCAATGCGTTTCGCCCGCAAACGGGGTTCCCACGCCGCGCCGGACCTGATCCTGAATCTCCAGGATCAAATGCTCCAGCAAGTGCGGGATCTCCGTCGCCTGGGCTTCGCGCCGGAAGGAATACCCTCCATCGTTGTAGCAGCGCTGCGTAGCCATGTGCGGGAAGAGCTTGAACAGGATGCGGGGGATGCGCGGAGCCTCGGAAGTCGTGTAAGCGTCAGTCTCGGGAATCTCCACGACAAGCTTCGCACGGTTAGTGCTGTAAAAGATAATTTCTGTGATCTTCAAGGAAACTCCTTGGAAAAATTTCCGGAAAACCCTTGACAAGTGGGCCGGCGTTGGGATATACTATTCGCGTAAATGTTCCCCGATAGCTCAATTGGCAGAGCGCTTGACTGTTAATCAGGATGTTACAGGTTCAAGTCCTGTTCGGGGAGCCAGATGTTTCAGTATAACATAGGTTTCTCGGAAACGCACGAAATCTAACAAAAAACCCGCGATATTCGCGGGTTTTTTTATTGTATGAATGTCATAAATCCCATCCCGCAACAAGAGGGGCCACTTCACCAAGAAGCGGCCCCTCGTTGAGTTACTGGAACTGGCGGATGTTAGGCCGGGACGGCTTCCGCGCGGCTCGGGAGTTCGGGCGCGCCGACGATCGTTTCCACGCCCAGGATCGCGTCGAGCTCTTCGTTGGTGTGACGGTGCGCCCAGGCCGCGAAGCGCTCGTTGTTCTCGCGCGTCGCCTGGAAGTTCTGAATCACGTTCGCCAGCGCGTACTTGACCAGGTGCGCCGGAACCTTGCGGTGGATCGCTTTGGTGAAGGTCGCGTCCTTGCCGAGGTCGCCGCCGACATGGATATCGAACGCTTCGACTTTGCTGCCGTCGCCCATGGTCGCCATGCAGCCTTGCAGGCCGATGTCGCCGACATGGTGCTGCGCGCAGGAGTTCGGGCATCCGTTCATGTTGATCTTGATGCCGCGCTCGTACGGCTCGGGAGTGACCATTTCCAGGTGCGAGATCACATCCTTGATGCGCAGCTTCGTCTCCGTCAGGGCCAGGTTGCAGAACTCAATGCCGGTGCAGGACTGCGCTCCCCGGCGGATGGTGGGCACTTCCCACGCAAATCCGGCGGCGGCCAGCTCCGCCTTGGCGGGCTCGAGATTCGCGGCCGGGATATTCGGGATCAGGCAGTTCTGAACGTTGGTGAGGCGGATATCGCCGTTGCCATACTTCTGGGCGACATCGGCGACGACGTTCATCTGCGCATCGGTCCAGCGGCCGGCCAGAATGCACAGGCCGATCCAGTAGAGACCTTCCTGCTTCTGCTCGTGAATGCCGACATGGTCGCGGAATGTCTCGTCCGAGAACTCAAAGCCGGGAGCGGCTGCGTCGGGCGACCAGTCCAGCTTCTTGCGGACTTCCTCGGTGAACTTCTCGGGACCCCATTCGGCCATCAGATACTTCAGGCGGGCGCGGGTGCGCTTTTTGCGCAGCTGGCTCGCGTCACGGTAGCATTCGGAGATGGCTCGCTGCACGTCGACGATCTTTTCGATCTCATCGGCGGGAACGAAGATGTCGAGCTGCTTGGCGATATGCGGCTGAAGCGAAAGGCCGCCGCCGACAAAGAAGTGATAGCCGACCACGCCGTCGCTCTGGCGGCGGTACGCCACCAGGGAAGCGTCGTTGATCTGCGGCACGGTGCTCTGGATCGGCGAGCCTTCCACGGCGATCTTGTACTTGCGCGGCAGGTCGCTGAAGTTTTTGTTGAGATGGAAAAAGTCTTGAATGGCGTCGGTCACCGGGCGCGTATCGACCAGCTCATCGGGATCGAAGCCGGCGGCGGGGGACGAGGTGACGTTGCGCGCGATGTCGCCGCACGCGCCGGCGCTGGTCAAACCGACTCCTTCGAGGCGCGCGAAGATGTCCGGAAACTGCTGGATCTCCAGCCAGTGCAGCTGGATCGTCTGGCGCGTCGTGATATCGCTGAAACCGCGGCCGTATTGCGTCGTCAGCTCCGTGATCGCGCGGAACTGCTCGTTGTTCAGGCGGCCGCCGGGCACTTTGATCCGCATCATGAAGTGGCCTTCGTTCGGCCGCTGCTGATAAACGCCCCACCATTTGAAGCGCATGAAATCGCCGGAATCGATGGTGTCGAACCCGTCGACGGCGTAGCGGTAGATGTCCGCGCGCACGTCCAGACCGTCTTTTTCCCGCTTCAGGCGCTCCGCCTCAATGATCTTCTCTTCACTCATGATGCAAACTTCCTCAATGACCCAGCAAACTTCCAACGACCGCTTCGCCCTTGGCTTTGTTTACTAATTTTGGTTGACAATTAGGATTCATTATACCGCTCCCGAAAATCTTTTTTCAAGGCGCGAAGAAAACCCGGCAAAGCCAGGGCGGGAGAGGGGGCGTGGGTGAGAGCAAATGCTACGCGAAAGCGATGGAGGCTTCGCCGAGGCGTTTGTAGATCAGGCCGCGCAGGGCGAGCTGCGCTTCCGTCAAATGGGCGGGAGTGTCGACAAGGCAGGTGACGCGCAGGGTGATTTTCGCCGCGTCCATCGCGCCCAGGCCCTGGACTTTGGGCGCTTCTTTCAGATCGAGATCCGGGCGCTCGCGCATCAAGTCCGCGCCGGCGGACTCGATAATCTCCGTCGCTTTGGCGATGTCGGTCGCGGCGGCGACTCCAATCTCGATAAACGTGGCGACGGCGCCCCGGCTCTGGTTGCACACCTGGGTAATGTCGCCGTTGGAGAGGATATAAAGCTTGCCGACTTCGTCGCGGACCAGCGTCGTGCGCATGCCGACTGTCTCCACGACTCCGGTGACGGAGCCGATCGTGACGAAATCGCCGACCGAATACTGGTTCTCCAGAAGAATAAAAAAGCCGGAGATGACATCTTTGACGAGCTTTTGCGCGCCGAAGCCGACGGCGAGGCCGGCGACGCTGGCGGTGGTGAGCAGGGGCAGGGGATCGAGGTTGAACGCGCGCAGAAGCATCACGCCGAAGACGAACATCAGCAGGTAGCTGACGATGCTGTTGAGCAGCCCGGCCAGGGTTTTGACGCGCGCGGCCTGCGCGGCGCTGGACGTGCGCTCGGTCTTCGCGGCCATGGGAACGATCACGCCGCCGATCAGGCGTCGCAGGGTGAAACGCAGCAGCGCGTACACCAGAAGAATCAATACGACATGGCCGGCGGTGTCGCGCGCGGTGATGAAGAAGCTGTCCCAAAATTGGGGATTGAAGAGCTTGGCGAATTCCGAAACAATCGATTTGGGCGAGGATGACGTCACGGCCGTATGTTAGCACGCGGAGCGGCGCGCGGTCAAGTCCGCTCCGCGTGCTTGCAGACGGTGTATTATTGCTTTTGATCCATGAAGCGGGGCGCGCCGGGCGTGCTCATCATCCGTTTTCTGGGCGGCAGAAGGGCGGTGGACGCGTAGGCCGCCCGCACTTTCGTCCGCTGGTTCAGGTCGTTCATCTCGCTGCGGATCTGACCGATCTTGGCGGCGAGGATCCGCTGCGCCTTGTTCTCGGAGGCGTTGATCTGGGCCGCCAGGGCTTCGAGCGACGGATCCGCGTCGATCATGGCGCGGGCGTCGGCGAGCGACGCGATCACTTTCCGCTTTTCCACGGATATGCGGTCAAATACGGGCATATCATCGATTTCAAGCGCCGTGATCTGCGCGCCGGAAAGCGCCAGCAGTCGCTCGAACTTCGCGCGGTTTTGGGCTTGAACGGATAAAGACATATGCGGTTCTCTCTTCTTGATATTCTCTTTTCGACATTCCTTGGCGATTGGCCCAAGGAAGACGTTAGGCGGCGATCCGCCGCAGAGAAACGTCTTGAGAGCGCGTTTCCGTCGTGATGGACGCCGGCGCCTTGCTCGCCTGGCATTGCCGGTCGACTTCGACCCACGCTTCGCGCAGCTCGCGCAGCGCATAAATGACTTCCTCGATCTTCGCGGGGGCGTCCTGAAGATTGGCTTCCGTCAGCGTGTGGTACATCCGCGTATAGATATTGTCCAGCGATTTCGCGACCGAGCCGCCCGCCGTATGGTCGAGCGTATTTTGCAGATGCGCGACGATCATCTGCGCTTTGACGATATAGATTCCCTTTTTCTCATAATCCTTGGCCTGAATCGCCGGGATCACTTGATTGAGAAAGCGGATCGCTCCATCGTAAAGCATAATCACGAGACGGGTTGGGTTCGCCGTTTCCACGGCGGTGCGCTGATATTGATTGTAAGGGCTGGATAAGCTCATTATTGCTACTCTCCTGAATGTCAGTCGATATCGTCAGTGATTAACCACTCTTGCTGCTGCTGCTGCTATAGGTCGGCAAGTTCGCCACCTGCGCCGCGAATGCGGTGCCTTCGGACTGGAGCGAGCTCATTCGCGTCTCCATATCGCTGAACTCCTGAGTCAGCTGAGCCTGATAGGCCGTCATCGCGTCATTTGCATCCGTGATCTGCTTTTCCACGTCCGTGCTCTCATTGGTGAGAGTCTTGGTGGCGTTCGTCACCGCGCCATTCTCGGGGTCGAGCATCTGCGTGATCATCGTGTTCAGTGAATCGGCGATCCCATGCGCCGTGGAAACGTGTCCGAAGGTCCCCGAAGTGGTCGCGCTCACGATCAGCTCCAAGCCGTCGGTATGCGCGTTGCCGGTGTTGCCCGTGAGGATCTGTCCGGATCCCGTCGCCGGTTCGCCGTTGATCGTGCCGTGAACGTCCTGCCCAGTCGTCATCGTTGGAACGGCGCCAAATCCGGTGTCCGTGGCGCTGGGCGGCTGGTTGGAGGCTACGCTAAAGGCCGAAGTCACTCCGTAATGCAGCGAGGTGATCTTGAGCTTGTTCGTCGCCGGGTCGATGCTGGCGTTGATGGTGCTATTGAGGTTGCTGTTTCCATTGATCAGGTTGACGGTGTCTTGAGCGCTGCTGCCAATGGGAATCGTGAGCTTTACACTGTTCGTAAACGCCGCGCCGCTAAACGTCAGCGTCTCCGCCGTGGTGCTTACGCCGGTCTGAACCGTGGACCCGATCGCCGTCGACTGCGTCGCCGGCTGAGTGACGTTCACCGCGAATCCTGCTCCGGAGCTGGTGGTCGTCTTGGCTCCTCCAATGACAAACTGGACATTGGAGTTGTCCGTGTTGCCGGCCAGTCCAAAGAAGCCCGCCACCTGCGAGGGATCCGCCTGAAGCGCGGTCGTCAGCGTTCCGGAGTTCAGAGACAGCTTCCCGTCGGTTCCCATCGTGATGCCGATCGAGGAAAGAGTTGACTTTCCGCTGGTGATATTCAACGTTGAGGCAAGCTGCCGCTGGATCGATGTCAGGGTCGAGTCTCCGAACAGCGGCGCCGTGGCCGCCGTCGTGCCCGTGGCGCTGGTCGGCGGCGTGAATGCGTTTTGCGCGCTCACATAATCCTGGATCGCATTGTAGGCGGTCACAAAGCTGTTGACGGACGAGACGATGGTCGCCGTATCTTGAGTGACGCTGAGCGTGGAGTTCCCAGGCGTGGCGGATGTGCCGGAAAGCAGTTTGATCGATGCGCCTTGGATCGCGTCGGTCACCGTGTTGCTGGATCGCGTCAGGCTCAGTCCGTCGAGACTAAACTTCGCGTCCTTGGCGTCGGCGATTTTATTGGCGGGAGCGGCGACATCCTGCTGAACCACGCCCAGGTTTGCGAGCACATTGTTGGAGTCCGTGAACGTCGGGCTGGCGCCGGCTCCGACGATCTGGAGCTGCTGCTTGCTGTACTGCGTCACGGTTCCATTGGCGTCCGGAATTCCCACGATCTGCGCTTTGACGCCCGTGATCCCGGCCGCGTTGATCTTGTTGGCGACATCCGTCAGGGAATCGGTGTTGAGGTCGATCGCGATATCCGCGCCGTTGCTTGCGCCGGCGATATGCACGGTTCCGGCGGCGGCTGTTCCCGCGGTCGCGCCCATCAGCGTTCCGACAATTCCCGTCGCGCCGCTCAGGGCCATCGAGGCGGCTCCGCTATAGCTTGTCCCAGACTGAGTGTAGGTGATGGGCTGCCGCGTCGCTGCGGCGCCCGAAACCAGACCCAGGCTGGAGAGGACCGTTCCCGCGCCGGTATCGGATGCGGAGATCGTGTTTGCGGTTCCCGTGGCGTTGCTGGTCAGCGTCATCCGATAATCATTGGCGCCGACGGTGACGATGGTGGCCGTCACGCCCGCCTTGGCCGCGTTGATGCGCGTGGCGACATCGTTGAGCGAACTCTGTGAATTGATGCTGATCGACTTGCCGTTTAGCGTGAAGGAGCCCGAGACGCCAAGCGCCGCCGACGAGGTAGAGTTGGAGTTCGAGACCAGGCTCTCCGACTGCGCGAGCTGGGTGACCGAAAGCTTATGATCGCCGACAGGGGTCGTGGAATAGCTGGAGATCGTCGCGACCGTCGTGTCCGAAGATGTCGACGCCGTTGCCGAATATGTGGACTTTTGGCCAAGCGCGATCGCCGACGCCTGCAATGCGGACAGCTGCGTATTGACGCTTTGCCACTGCGTGATTGCGGCGGTGTAGCCGTCATCCTTCGCAACAAGCAGCTGGATCGGCTTCTGGGCGGCCGTCACCATTTTTGAAATGATGGAAGCCGTATCAATACCAGAAGAGAGTCCGGAAATTGTAATCGGAGCCGCGGAAGTCGTTGTAGCCATGAGGTTCCTCTAAATGAGAGCAGTGAAAATCGTTGTTTTCGTGGCCGCGTTTTGTACGCGCTTGAACATTACTAGTATCGGTCTTGTTTCGCCGTATCTTTAGAGCAGAGCCTCTGTATCGAATTGGCGTGAAAGAGCATGCGAAAAAGAAAATGGCGGAGCGGATTAATAATCCGCTCCGCCAGAGCAGCGGCTCCTCTCGGAGACCGGTTGCTAATTATTGAAGGAGCTTCAGGATAGCCTGAGGCGCCTGGTTGGCCTGTCCCAGAGCCGACGTACCCGCCTGAACCAGGATCTGGTTCTTCGTGTAATCCACGATCTCAGAGCTCAGGTTCGTGTCCACGATCGTGGACATGGAAGCCTGAACGTTCTGGGAGGCGATGCCCAGCGAGGTGACGTTGGACTGCAGGATGTTCGACTGGAAGGCGCCGATCGAAGCGCGCTCGGCCGAGATGTCCGAGATCGCCTTGTCGATGACCGCGATCGCGTCCTGGGCGCCCTTGAAGGTCGTCAGGTCGATATTCTTGATGCTGTCCGTGTACACCTGCTGCGAGGTCCCGTTCGCGTCCGTGTAGTTCGCCGCGTTCTTGCCCAGCTGATCCGTCGCTACGCTGTTAAGGCGCTGCGACGCAGTCTGTCCTTCGTTGGCGCCGATCTGGAACTCCAGATCCTGACCCGTGGTGCTTGTGCCGGCCACCGTCTTGAAGGTGTTCGAGCCGGTCAGCAGGTTGGCGCTGGAGTTCGGCGTGGTCGCCGCGTTCGTCGAGGCCGAGGTCTCCGCCGCCACCGCCGCGACCGCCGTCGTCGAGGTGACGACCGTGCCGTTGGCGAAGGTGAACGAGGACGTGCCGTTCTGCGTGGAGCTGGCTACGCTCGTGATGCCCGAACCGCCGCCGATGTTCATCGTGGCGTCCGCGCCTCGGTAGTCCGTGCTCGTCAGGGTGCTGGACGCGGTGGCGGCGCCGGTGGCCAGGGCCGCCGTGCTCAGACCCGTCATGTCCACGACCGGAGCGGCTGCGCCGGCTCCCGCCGCGGTGGAGGTGAGGACCAGGTGACCGTTGGTGGCGTCGAGGCTGGCGGTGTATCCGCTGGCCTGGATGGCGTTGGTGATGCCGGCGGCGTTCAGGTTGTTGCCGGCGGAGCCGATCGTGTAGACCTGGCCGTTGATGGTCAGCGAGCCGTTGAAGAAGGCGTCGGCGCCGGAGTTGCCGGTGGCTCCCGAGATCGTGGTGGACTGAGTGGCGCCGGTGATGGTGGCCGTGCTGAACGTGTTGGCGGCGGACCAGGATCCCTGGGCGACGACGGTCAGTCCGGCGCTGTTTCCGGTTCCGGTGACGCTGGCCGCACCGCTGGTGGTGGTGGCGGCGGAGCTTGCGGATCCGTCGAGCAGCTTCTTGTTGCTGAACTGCGTGGTGGTCGAGATACGGTCGATGGACTGCAGGGCGGACGCGAGCTGTGTCTGGTCGGCGGCGACATCGGCGGCGGAGTTGACGCCGGCGTTGCTGGCGTGGACGGCGAGCTGTCGCATGGACATCAGGAGCGACTGGACCTGGCTCATGGCGCCTTCCGCCGTCTTGGAGACGTTGATGGCGTCGTTCGTGTTGGAGGTCGCCTGGGTGAGACCGACCGACTGAGCCTTCATGCTCTGGGAAATGACCAGACCGGCGGCGTCATCAGCGGCGGAGTTGATGCGCATACCGGACGAGAGCCGCTGGATGTTCAGAGCGAGCTTATCACTGTTGTTGCTCAGGTTCTGAGCGGCCATGAATGCAGTTGTGTTTGTGTTGATACGGGTAGACATTTAAATTTCCTCCATGATGTCCTTCGGGCGTCTGTTCCCTCGGACTGTTCGAACTAAGTGGCTTCCTGCCAAGTATTTGTTTGTACGTCGCATCTTGCTCGGTACACTCATATATTCGGAGCATCCTGGTATTTTATGTAGGGTGATCGGAAAGAATTTCCAGATAATTTTGCGAGGTTTTGCAAAGCGGCCGAGGCGCCGTGCGCGAAGCGCGAAGAGGAGGGCAAAAACGGAAAAAGCGCCGTCGACCGAAGTCGACGGCGCCGAGATGGAGCTCTGGTTTCCCTGAGGAAATCGCTCCGAATTATTGAAGGAGGCGCAGGATGGCCTGAGGCGCCTGGTTGGCCTGTCCCAGAGCCGACGTGCCCGCCTGAACCAGGATCTGGTTCTTCGTGTAGTCCACGATCTCCGAGCTCAGGTTCGTGTCCACGATCGAGGACATGGAAGCCTGAACGTTCTGGGAAGCGATGCTCAGCGACTGAACGTTGGACTGAAGCACGTTCGACTGGAAGGAGCCGACCGAAGCGCGAGCCGAGGAGATGTCCGAGATCGCCTTGTCGATGACCGCGATCGCATCCTGGGCGCCCTTGAAGGTCGTCAGGTCGATATTCTTGATGCTGTCCGTGTACACCTGCTGCGAGCTGCCGTTAGCGTCCGTGTAGTTCGATGCGTTCTTGCCCAGCTGATCCGTCGCCACGCTGGAGATCCGCGAAGAAGCCGTCTGGCCGCTGTTGGAGCCGATCTGGAACTGCAGGTCCTGGCCCGTGGTGCTTGTGCCGGCCACCGTCTTGAAGGTGTTCGAACCGGTCAGCAGGTTGGCGCTGGAGTTCGGCGTGGTCGCCGCGTTCGTCGAGGCCGAGGTCTCCGCCGCCACCGCCGCGACCGCCGTCGTCGAGGTGACGACCGTGCCGTTGGCGAAGGTGAATGAGGACGTGCCGTTCTGCGTGGAGCTGGCCACGCTCGTGATACCCGAACCGCCGCCGATGTTCATCGTGGCGTCCGCGCCTCGGTAGTCCGTGCTCGTCAGGGTGCTGGACGCGGTGGCGGCGCCGGTGGCCAGGGCCGCCGTGCTCAGACCCGTCATGTCCACGACCGGAGCGGCTGCGCCGGCTCCCGCCGCGGTGGAGGTGAGGACCAGGTGTCCGTTGGTGGCGTCGAGGCTGGCGGTGTATCCGCTGGCCTGGATGGCGTTGGTGATGCCGGCGGCGTTCAGGTTGTTGCCGGCGGAGCCGATCGTGTAGGCCTGGCCGTTGATGGTCAGCGAGCCGTTGAAGAAGGCGTCGGCGCCGGAGTTGCCGGTGGCTCCCGAGATCGTGGTGGACTTGGTGGCGCCGGTGATGGTGGCCGTGCTGAACGTGTTGGCGGCGGACCAGGATCCCTGGGCGACGACGGTCAGCCCAGCGCTGTTTCCGGTTCCGGTGATGCTGGCCGCACCACTGGTGGTGGTGGCGGCGGAGCTTGCGGATCCGTCGAGCAGCTTCTTATTGCTGAACTGCGTGGTGGTCGCGATACGGTTGATGGACTGCAGGGCGGATGCGAGCTGTGTCTGGTCGGCGGCGACATCGGCGGCGGAGTTGACGCCGGCGTTGCTGGCGTGGACGGCGAGCTGTCGCATGGACATCAGGAGCGACTGGACCTGGCCCATGGCGCCTTCGGCCGTCTTGGCGACGTTGATGGCGTCGTTCGTGTTGGAGGTCGCCTGCTGCAAACCGATCGACTGCGCCTTCATGTTCTGGGAAATGACCAGACCGGCGGCGTCATCGGCGGCGGAGTTGATGCGCATACCGGACGAGAGGCGCTGGATGTTCTGGGAAAGCTTGTCACTGTTGTTGCTCAGGTTCTGAGCGGCCATGTACGCGGTGGTGTTTGTGTTGATACGAGTAGACATCTAATTTCCTCCATGAATCTTTCGGGTGTCTCAGCCCTAGGATACGGTGTGGACTCCTGGCGTCCTGCCATTGATTTTCGTACGCCGCTTCTCGCTTTCCAGCTCCTTGCTTGGTACACTCATATATTCGGATGGATGAAACTATCAAGACACGGTCAATTTACTGGTTTCTGGACGAGCATTCGGTGGATTATGGAAAACACGTATTTTTAAGGGGCGGCAATCTGGGCGAGGAAAAGGGCGTCTTATCCGCTCAAGAAGAGGGGAGTTTGGCGTCGTGGGAGAGACAAAGAAAAAGGGCGGCGCGGACCGAAGTCCGCGCCGCCCTGGCGATGTGATCTCCCCATGGAGAACCGCTCCGAATTATTGGAGAAGCTTCAGGATGGCCTGAGGCGCCTGGTTGGCCTGTCCCAGAGCCGACGTACCCGCCTGAACCAGGATCTGGTTCTTCGTGTAGTCCACGATTTCCGAGCTCAGGTTCGTGTCCACGATCGAGGACATGGAAGCCTGAACGTTCTGGGAAGCGATGCTCAGCGAGGTGACGTTGGACTGAAGCACGTTCGACTGGAACGCGCCGATCGAAGCGCGGGCCGTCGAGATATCCGAGATCGCCTTGTCGATGACCGCGATCGCGTCCTGAGCGCCCTTGAAGGTCGTCAGGTCGATATTCTTGATGCTGTCCGTGAAGACCTGCTGCGAGCTGCCGTTAGCGTCCGTGTAGTTCGCCGCGCTCTTGCCCAGCTGATCCGTCGCCACGCTGGAGATCCGCGAAGAAGCCGTCTGGCCGCTGTTGGAGCCGATCTGGAACTGCAGGTCCTGGCCCGTGGTGCTCGTGCCGGCCACCGTCTTGAAGGTGTTCGAACCGGTCAGCAGGTTGGCGCTGGAGTTCGGCGTGGTCGCCGCGTTCGTCGAGGCCGAGGTCTCCGCCGCCACCGCCGCGACCGCCGTCGTCGAGGTGACGACCGTGCCGTTGGCGAAGGTGAACGAGGACGTGCCGTTCTGCGTGGAGCTGGCCACGCTCGTGAGACCCGAACCGCCGCCGATGTTCATCGTGGCGTCCGCGCCTCGGTAGTCCGTGCTCGTCAGGGTGCTGGACGCGGTGGCGGCGCCGGTGGCCAGGGCCGCCGTGCTCAGACCCGTCATGTCCACGACCGGAGCGGCTGCGCCGGCTCCCGCCGCGGTGGAGGTGAGGACCAGGTGACCGTTGGTGGCGTCGAGGCTGGCGGTGTATCCGCTGGCCTGGATGGCGTTGGTGATGCCGGCGGCGTTCAGGTTGTTGCCGGCGGAGCCGATCGTGTAGGCCTGGCCGTTGATGGTCAGCGAGCCGTTGAAGAAGGCGTCGGCTCCGGAGTTGCCGGTGGCTCCCGAGATCGTGGTGGACTGAGTGGCGCCGGTGATGGTGGCCGTGCTGAACGTGTTAGCGGCGGACCAGGATCCCTGGGCGACGACGGTCAGTCCGGCGCTGTTTCCGGTTCCGGTGACGCTGGCCGCACCGCTGGTGGTGGTGGCGGCGGAGCTTGCGGATCCGTCGAGCAGCTTCTTATTGCTGAACTGCGTGGTGGTCGCGATACGGTCGATGGACTGCAGGGCGGATGCGAGCTGTGTCTGGTCGGCGGCGACATCGGCGGCGGAGTTGACGCCGGCGTTGCTGGCGTGGACGGCGAGCTGTCGCATGGACATCAGGAGCGACTGGACCTGGCCCATGGCGCCTTCGGCCGTCTTGGCGACGTTGATGGCGTCGTTCGTGTTGGAGGTCGCTTGGCTGAGACCGATCGACTGCGCCTTCATGCTCTGGGAGATGACCAGACCGGCGGCGTCATCGGCGGCGGAGTTGATGCGCATGCCGGACGAAAGGCGCTGGATGTTCTGGGAAAGCTTGTCGCTGTTGTTGCTCAGGTTCTGAGCGGCCATGTACGCGGTGGTGTTTGTGTTGATACGGGTAGACATTTAAATTTCCTCCATGAATCTTTCGGGTGTCTAAGCCCTAGGATACGGTGTGCGTGGTTGGCTTCCTGCCATTGATTTTTGTACGCCGCTTCTCGCTTTGCAGCTCCTTGCTTGGTACACTCATATGTTCGGGGTAATGCATCAATAAAGATAGGTTGGTTTACCGTGTTTTTGAATAACTTTTTATAAGCATTATTGACTGGGAATCTACCTGGCGGAAATGCTGGAATTCGTTACTGGTAAATGTACCGTGATGTGCGGCGAAATCGGTGATTCGTGAAAACATTCCGCTTTGGCGCCCGAGGAGAGACAAAGAAAAGGGCGGCGCGGACCGAAGTCCGCGCCGCCCTGGCGATGTGATCTCCCCATGGAGAACCGCTCCGAATTATTGGAGAAGCTTCAGGATGGCCTGAGGCGCCTGGTTGGCCTGTCCCAGAGCCGACGTACCCGCCTGAACCAGGATCTGGTTCTTCGTGTAGTCCACGATTTCCGAGCTCAGGTTCGTGTCCACGATCGAGGACATGGAAGCCTGAACGTTCTGGGAAGCGATGCCCAGCGACTGAACGTTGGACTGAAGCACGTTCGACTGGAACGCGCCGATCGAAGCGCGGGCCGTCGAGATATCCGAGATCGCCTTGTCGATGACCGCGATCGCGTCCTGGGCGCCCTTGAAGGTCGTCAGGTCGATATTCTTGATGCTGTCCGTGAAGACCTGCTGCGAGGTTCCGTTGGCGTCCGTGTAGTTCGCCGCGCTCTTGCCCAACTGATCTGTCGCCACGCTGGCGATCCGCGAAGAAGCGGTCTGTCCTTCGTTGGCGCCGATCTGGAACTCCAGATCCTGGCCCGTGGTGCTCGTGCCGGCCACCGTCTTGAAGGTGTTCGAGCCGGTCAGCAGGTTGGCGCTGGAGTTCGGCGTGGTCGCCGCGTTCGTCGAGGCCGAGGTCTCCGCCGCCACCGCCGCGACCGCCGTCGTCGAGGTGACGACCGTGCCGTTGGCGAAGGTGAACGAGGACGTGCCGTTCTGCGTGGAGCTGGCCACGCTCGTGATACCCGAACCGCCGCCGATGTTCATCGTGGCGTCCGCGCCTCGGTAGTCCGTGCTCGTCAGGGTGCTGGACGCGGTGGCGGCGCCGGTGGCCAGGGCCGCCGTGCTCAGACCCGTCATGTCCACGACCGGAGCGGCTGCGCCGGCTCCCGCCGCGGTGGAGGTGAGGACCAGGTGACCGTTGGTGGCGTCGAGGCTGGCGGTGTATCCGCTGGCCTGGATGGCGTTGGTGATGCCGGCGGCGTTCAGGTTGTTGCCGGCGGAGCCGATCGTGTAGGCCTGGCCGTTGATGGTCAGCGAGCCGTTGAAGAAGGCGTCGGCGCCGGAGTTGCCGGTGGCTCCCGAGATCGTGGTGGACTGAGTGGCGCCGGTGATGGTGGCCGTGCTGAAGGTGTTGGCGGCGGACCAGGATCCCTGAGCGACGACGGTCAGTCCGGCGCTGTTTCCGGTTCCGGTGACGCTGGCCGCACCACTGGTGGTGGTGGCGGCGGAGCTTGCGGATCCGTCGAGCAGCTTCTTATTGCTGAACTGCGTGGTGGTCGCGATACGGTCGATGGACTGCAGGGCGGATGCGAGCTGTGTCTGGTCGGCGGCGACATCGGCGGCGGAGTTGACGCCGGCGTTGCTGGCGTGGACGGCGAGCTGTCGCATGGACATCAGGAGCGACTGGACCTGGCCCATGGCGCCTTCGGCCGTCTTGGCGACGTTGATGGCGTCGTTCGTGTTGGAGGTCGCCTGGGTGAGACCGACCGACTGCGCCTTCATGTTCTGGGAAATGACCAGACCGGCGGCGTCATCGGCGGCGGAGTTGATGCGCATGCCGGACGAGAGGCGCTGGATGTTCAGAGAAAGCTTATCGCTGTTGTTGCTCAGGTTCTGAGCGGCCATGTACGCGGTGGTGTTTGTGTTGATACGAGTAGACATTTAAATTTCCTCCATGATGTCCTTTGAGTGTCTAATTTCTCTCTGGACCCTCGTGACTGAATGGCTTCCTGCCATGTTTTTTTGCAGCGAGATCGATTGACGGGGATGCGGCCGGCCTGACCTTTTAGCAGCTCGAGAAGCTTTCCCTGGGAAAAGCGGAGGCGGCTATTCGTGTATTTAGAGCTGCAGCCTTGAGAGCTTGCATTCCGTCCGACATAGCTTCTCCACCATCATTCGTTCGTTACATCCCTAATCTTCGGATGGCCTCGTTCTATTCTGTAGGGCTCGGTTACCAAAGAAATACCAGGTTTTTACGCCGCGTTCGATACGGCGGGGATGGTGATCTGTGAAAGAAGGGCGGAGACTTCGGAGTCGCCTGGGTCCCGCGTCAGGTAGCTTCGGCAAAGCGCCTCGGCGTCGGGATGCTGACCGAAAGCCAGAAAGACTTCCACACAGTTGAGCACGGTGTCCCGATGGGACGGATCAATCTCCAGAGCGGCCAGAAACGATTTCAGCGCCTCTTCGGTTTCTCCCTGATTCCAGCACACGACGCCAAGCGTGTTCAAGAGCCGTACGTTATTGGGCGCAAGCCGAATGATCTCCGTGAGCCGGCGGCGCGCCTCTTCCAGATCGCCGACGGCGACGATGCTTTCGATTCGCGCCAGCTGTTCCTCCACGGACCGGGCCGGCTCGGTCAGCCGCGCGGCCTCGGCGGCGACATAGCGCATCAGAGCGCTCCATCCGTTTCGGGTGGTCTGCCGGAACAGGCGCATGGCGGGATACCACGGGGTATCGCTCCGCTCGAGCAGCCAGCGCCAATCGGGAACCAGGGCGAGCAGAAGCCAGACGGGCTTGCCCATCGCCGCCGCGAGGTGAGCGACGGAGGTGTCGACCGCAATCACCAGATCGAGGTTCTCCACAATCGCCGCCGTATCTTCAAAGTCCTGAATGCGGCTGCCCAGATCGACGACGCGCGCGCCGGCGGGAAGCTGGGACAATTGCCCGGCGGCGTCGCCCTTTTGCAGACTGAACAGGGTGACGCCGGGAGTGTCCAACAAAGGGGCGAACGACGCCAGGCTCATGGAGCGCGCCGCGTCGTTCTGATGCTCCGGGCTTCCCGCCCAAACAACGCCGACTTTGAGGCCGCCTTCGCCGGGTCGGCCCAGAACGCGGCTCCATTGCGCCGCGCGTGACGGATCGGCGGACAGGTAGGGGGTAGCGCCGGGAATTGTCTCAAGATTGGTCCCGGCCATCATCGGCAGGCTGAGCAATGGGATTTCAAAGTCACAGGGAGGCAGCGACGCGTTTCCCTCCGGCGAGCGTTCCATCACCCGATCTGCCAGGCCGGCGCGTGAGAGGATGCTTTCCAGCCCGACCTGGCATTCCAGCACGACATTCGCGCCGAGCGATTTGAGCCACGGCAGATACCGAACGAATTGGAACGTGTCTCCCAGACCCTGCTCCGCGCGGACCAGGATGGTTTTTCCCGGCAGCGGCTCGCCCTGCCAGCGCGGCGCGTGCGGCGGCCGGACCTGATTGGGGTGGGCGGCGAAGCGCCATTCATGCTCGGCCCATCCGTTCTCGAAATCGCCCTGTGTTAGCCGGAGCAGCGCGCGATTGGAATGGGCGTCGGCGTGGTCGGGCATCAAGCGCAGGATCGCGTCGTACGTCTGCATCGCTTCGTCGATCCGTCCCTCCAGCGACAGCAGCGACGCCAGATTCCAATAAGCGGGATAGTAGGTGGGCCGCAGCTCGATCGCGCGGTACAGATTTTGGCGCGCGTCGTCGAACTCATTGACGAACAGCTGCGCGACGGCGAGATTGCTGTACGCCTCCGCCATCTTCGGATCGAGCCGGATCGCTTCTTGATAGTGATGTGCGGCGTCGGCGAAGCGCTTGAGCTCTTTCAGTACGACGCCGTAGTTGTTGTGCGGCCCGGCCATGCTGGGATTGAGAGCGAGAGCGCGCTCGAAATATGGCGCGGCGCCCGCGAAGTCCGAGCGGTTCATCCGGATCGAACCGAGCTGACAGAGCGCCATGACATGCTGAGGATCATGGGTCAGCGCGAGTTCATAGCACGGCTGCGCGCCGAGAAAGTCGCCCTTGTGAAATTTCGTTTCGCCGGAGCGGAACAGTCGCTCCGCATCTTTATTGGTCAATGACGTGTCCTTTATGGCTTCGCTGAAGCCGCCGCTTCGGCAAGAAGATCCGCCGCTCGCCGGGCGACGGGAGCCCAGTCGCCCAGAATTTGCTGGCGCAGGAGGCGCATTGTGGGATACCAGGGCGAATCGTCGCGGTCCCGCATCCAGCGCCAGCAGGCGCGTTCGGACAGCAGCGTCCAGACGGGTTTTCCCATCGCTCCCGCCAGGTGCGCGACGGATGTACAAACGGAAATGACCAGATCCAGGTTCGCGATTGCGCCCGCCGTATCGGCGAAATCTTCGAGCTCCTGGGAAAGATCCCAGAGATTTGCGTGCGGGCAATCCGCGATCTGCCGCGCCGCCGGCCCGCGCTGCAAACTGAAAAATTGCGCGCCGTCCATCGCCAGCACTGGCGCGAGATCCGTCAAACGGCACGAACGGTTGGCGTCGTTTTTCTGGTTTGGGCTGCCTGCCCACACGACGCCGACACGTATGGCGCCCCCGGCGATCTCCGTCAGGCGCTCCCCCCAATATTGTTCCTTACTCGCGTCAGCCTTTATATAAGAAATTTCCGCCGGGATCGTGTTTGTCTCGGTCTGGGCGATTCCCGGAAGACTGAGCAGCGGAATCTGGCAATCGAGTTCTTCGAAGTGATCGTCAAACCAGTGCTCGGACCATTCCGTCAGCAGATCGAAACCGTCGCAGCCCGCGAGAACGGACTTCATTCCGTCGTGGCACTCAAAGACCACGCGCGCTCCCTGAGATTTGAGCCAGGGTAGGTAGCGCACGAAATGAAAGGTGTCGCCATACCCCTGCTCGGCGTGGACAAAAATCGTCTTCCCGGCAAGCGGTTCGCCGCGCCATTGCGGTGTGGAGAATTCGCGCCGGCGCGCGCCCGGGGCCGCGAACCGCCATTCAAAGTCCGGCCATCCGCCGGCGAAGTCGCCGCCTCGCAGCCGAATCAAGGCCCGATTCCAGTGGGCGTCGGCGTGATCGGGAGTTTGGGAAAGGACGTGGTCGTAGAGGCCAAGCGCCATTTCGTGATCTCCCAGCGTTTCGCGCAAGGCCGCAAGGTTGCACGCAAAGTCGGGATTGCCCGGCGCCAGCGTGAACGCGCGCGCATAGCTGTCCTGCGCCGCGTCCTTATCGCCCGCGTCCTCCAGCGTCCGCCCAAGATTATTGTGCGCCTCCGCAAGCAGGGGATCGAGCGCGACGGCGCGCCGCAGCATGGCGACCGCCAGATTGGTCTGCCGCCGCTGCGCGTAGAGCGAGCCCAGCAAATAACAGACGCGCGCATTGCCCGGCTGGCTCTGGAGGAGTTTCTGATAGAGGCTTTCCGCCTTGCGCAGATCTCCGGCAAGATGCGCGTTCAGCGCGCTTTGCAGACGGTCCGTGGCGACGATCATAGAAAGGTCCTTGATATTCGTGACGCGTTGTGATCCCGTTTCATTGCAGGCAAATTTAACTTCGGCCGCTTGGGGAACTCACCCTGGCCTTCGGTCGCCTTGGCAACTCCCTCCCGCGCTCCGTGTGCTCCCTTGCAAACCCACCCCCGGCCTTCGGCCGACCCCTCCGCGACGGGAAGGGTGATTTCAGAGCGTGTTATCGCAGGCCGCTTTCGTCAGAGGCAATCCTACCAACTCTTCTCGTCGCGGGAGGGGTCGGCCGAAGGCCGGGGGTGGGTTTGCAAGGGAATACGCGAACCACCGGGGTGGGTCACTCGGGAGCGCGCAAGCGTATTAGGCGGTAACCCCAACCTTCGTCGCGGCGACGCATTCCTGGATCTGGCGCACTTCGACGTCGTCGGAGAATGCTTGCAAATAGTGGGCGTAGAGCGCCAGCGCGTCCTCATCGCGGCCGAGGGTTTGGAAGACATCGCCGCAGTTGAGTACGGTGTCGCGGTGCAGCGGGTCCTGCTCCAGCGCGGTGAGCAGCAGGGTCAGCGACTCTTCCGTGCGGCCGTCATGCCAGAGCAGCACGCCCAGGCTGTTGAGCACGCCGACGTTTTCGGGCGCTTCGCCCAGGAGCTGCCAGAGACGCTGCTCGGCGGCTTGCGGATTGCCCTGAAGCATCTGCTCGTCGGCCTGCGCGACGCAGATATCCACATCGCCCATGCGCGACCACTGCCGCAGCTCGTCCGCGATGCGCTTGAACATCACGGCGGGGTTTTCCGTGTTCGGATGCACGATCCAGACCGGAACGCCCTGGGATTCGGCGAGGTTGGCGACGATGGGACAGACGGAGATCACTAGATCCAGGTTTTCGATGACGGCGATGTCGTCCGGGCTCTCCATCGAGCCTTCCAGACGGATCAGGGCCAGGCTGACGGGAGCGGCGGTGTGTTCTGCGGCGGCCGCGCCTTTTTGCAGGCTGAAGAAGACGACGCCTCGGACGGCGCCCAGCGGCGCCCAATCAGTCAGCCGGCTGGACAGCGATTCGCGGCTTTCGGGACTGGAGGCCCAGGCGATCCCGACGCGCAGATGGCCGTCGGCGCGCGGCGCAAGCGCCTCCATCCGCTCGCGCCATGTCTTGACGCGCTCACAGGGTACGGATATCGCCGCGTCGCCGCTCATCTGTTCGTTGATGTCGCTCATGAAATCTCCTTGCATTCGATACGATTGATAAAATTGCGGGCTGAGATAAAATCCCCGGTGTAAATACCGGGTTTCTATGTTAAGTATCGGCGAATGCAGGCCCGTTCCACAGGGCGCCTCGCGTTGACTTTACCCGGCGGCTTTTGGTATAGTAATTCGATGGAGACCAGTGATCGGCCGGAAGATTTCACCTCGCCGCCGGGCCTGGGCGCGAGTGACGGGAAACCGGCCTTTGCGTCGTCGACGACCTTTGCCGAGGCCGCCGACGCGCTGCGTCAGGTTGGCGAATCGACGCTTCCCGTATTTGATCCCGAGACCGGCGCCCTGATCGGCCACTTCGTCCGGCCGGTGGCGGAGCCGGCCGAGCCGCCGCGCCTGGGAGGCATGGCGACGCCGCTGGGGGTTTACCTGACCGACGGCGTGTCGTCGGGCGGCGCGGGCTTCTGGGGGCTGGTGCTTACCGGCGTTGTGCTCGGCCTCGTTTCGGTTTTTGTCCAGGCGCTGTGCAGCCGCATGGGGACATGGGCGGATCTGTCGCTGCCATTGCTGTTCCTTCGCTGGCCTCAGCTCTACCTCCACCTAACTCCGCTGATGGCCGGGATCGAGCAGCTGATCGGGTTTACCCCGCTGCTTCTGGTCTTCGTGGTGCTGCGGATGCTGCCGCTGGCCGGCACGCATGCGGCGGAGCATCAGGTGGTGCACTGTGTCGAGCGCGGCCAGCCGGTTGTTCCGGAGATGGTGCGGAGCATGCCGCGCGTCCATCCGCGCTGCGGCACCAACTTCTATGCGGCGATGATCCTGTTTTTGACGATCTTCGTGACGGTCTTCTCGGCGGCGATGGCGCATGCGTTCACCGTAGCGGATTCGGCGACATTCGGCGTGATCCTCGCCGCGCCGGTCGCGCTGCGCTACTGGCGCACGGTGGGGGGATTCCTCCAGTACTGGCTGGCGACTCGTCCCGCAACGGATAAGCAGATCGAAAGCGGGATCCGCGCGGCGCGGGAAGTGCTGGAGCGCCGCGCCGTCGCGACCGTCCACCGGCTGCCGGCGATGCGGCTGGCGCGCCGGATTTGGAGCATGGGACTGGCGCAGGTGCTGATCGGATATGCGGCGCTCGCGGGCGTTGTCAGCTTTGTCGCGCGCCACTGGCCGCCGTTTGGCCGCTTGCTGGGTATTTAACACTTGCCGGAGAGATGAAGGAATTTATGATCAAAGAACAGTTGGCGGCGACGGTCGCCGCCGCGCTGCAGAAGGCGAAGGACAGCGGGGATTTGGCTCCAGAGATGGTTCCCGACGTGGTGCTGGAGGCGCCGAAGAGCCGCGAGCATGGAGATTGGGCGACCAATGTGGCGCTCACCCTTTCGAAATCGCTCGGGCTGCCGCCGCAGGAAGTCGCCGCGAAGATCGTCGCCCATCTGCCCATCGGCGGCGGCTTGATCGAGAAGGCCGAAGTTGCGGGGCCGGGCTTTATCAATCTCACCCTGCGCCCTGACTGGCTGTTCGACGTGCTGCGCCGGATCGAGACCGAAGGCGACGCTTACGGCCGATCTCAGGCGGGCGCCGGCAAGACAGTCCTAGTGGAGTTCGTCTCCACCAATCCGAACGGCCCAATCACCGTGGCCGGCGGGCGCAACGCCGCGATCGGCGACGTGATGGCGTCCCTGCTGGACGCCGCCGGATACGTCGTCACGCGTGAGTATTACATCAACGACGCGCTGAACTCCGTGCAGATGATCAACTTCGGCAAGTCCGTCTTCTACCGATACCTGGAGCTGCTGGGCGATAAGCCGCCCGTGGAAGGCGATGAGCCGCCGGACTGGCTTTACCAAGGCGATTACGTGGCGGACATCGCCCGGGAGATCATCCAGGTCCATGGGCGCGAGTTTGAAGGCGCGGACCTCGACGATCCTCAAACAACTCAGACCTTCCGCGCTTTGTCGCAGGACGGCATGATCGCGCAGCAGAAGGCGGATCTAGACGCCTTCGGCGTGCGCTTCGACAACTGGTTCAGCGAATCGTCGCTGCACGACGACGGCCGGGTGGACGCCGCCGTGAAGGAACTGACGGCGCGCGGCCATACCTTCGAGAAGGACGGCGCGCTCTGGCTTCGCAGCACGGAGTTCGGCGACGACAAGGATCGGGTTCTAGTCCGCGCGAACGGAACCGCCACTTATATCGCGGGCGACGCCGCCTATCATAAAGACAAGTTCGACCGGGGCTTTGATGAGGCGATCAACGTCTGGGGCGCCGATCACGCCGGTTATGTCGCCCGCACCAAAGCGGTCGTCGCGGCGCTCGGGTACGATCCCAGCCGCATCAGTATTCTGCTCTATCAGCTCGTCCGGATCGTCAAGGACGGCGAACTGGTGCGCTCCTCCAAGCGCAAGGGCGCGGTGCTGGAGCTGAAGTCCGACCTGATCGAGGAGATCGGCAAGGACGCCGCGCGTATCTTCTTCCTGATGCGCTCTCCGAACACCGATCTGGATATCGACCTGGATCTCGCGAAGAAGACGGAGAAGGACAACCCCGTTTATTATATCCAGTACGCGCACGCCCGGATCGTGCAGACGCTGGAGCGCGCCAAGGAACAGGCGGGCGCGTCCGCGCCGTCCGCCGGCGACACCGATTTGACCGTCCTGACGGAGACGACGGAAACGGACCTGATCCGGAAGCTCTCCGAATTCCCGGAAGAGACGCTGGGCGCCATGCGCGAGTCCGCGCCGCAGCGGCTGGTGCAGTACGTGCGGGACCTGGCCGCCGTATTCCATACCTTTTACGACGCCGGCAATCGCAATCCCGCGCTTCGAGTCGTTACCGACGATCCGAAGCTGCTCGGCGCCCGGCTCGTTTTGATCGATGCGACACGCATCGTGTTCAAGAATGCATTTGCCCTGCTCGGAGTCTCCGCTCCCGAGCGGATGTAAGTTCGCCGCGCCCCGCGCTTTCGATGCGCGGGGCGCGGCGGCTTCCAGGCATCCCGGCGGATAAAGGCTCCATGAAGATCTATTGCTCACTCCTCGCTCTGCTCCTCGCCGTCGCCGGCGCGCCGGCGCTCGCCGCCGCTTCAAAAGACTCGGCTCAGCAAACTCCGGCCCCCGCTCCGCCTCCCGTCGTGGACGCGCCCCCCGTCACCGCTCCGCCGCAGAAGCATGTGACGACCGGGGAGTATCATGACGCGTCCGGCAAGAAGCACGCCTGGATGATTACCCCCAGCCATATGCTGCGCTGGGACAACGACGCTTATCTCCCCGTCGGCGGCGCGTTTACCCCGCATTACTGGGCGGAAGGTCAGACCGAGGAGAACTGGGCGAAGGATGTCAAGGCGCTGGATGCGATCAAGGCCCAGCATGTCCACGACCTGTATTTGTACGCCGGCGCGCGCGGCCTGACCCATGTGCCTCCCGCCGCCGCGCAGCGCGTGATCGATTATCTGGATCAGAACGAATTCCGCTACGGGATCGCGATTGCCGATCCCGCGCCGATGCCGCTGATGGGTTATGTCATTCATCCAGCCGTCTACCGGGACGCCAGCCCCGGCCCGTCCACGACGTTTGCGCATGTCGACGGTTTGATCTCCGCCACCTATGTTCTTGCGTCCGCGCAGAAGGGCGAGATTGAGGAAACCGGCAAGGCGAAGGTGCAGGAGGGGACCACGGCGGTGGCGACGCTGCGATCGGCGAGCGACGACAGCGTGCTGCTGCTTTACCCGGAGCGCCTCTTCGCCGATGGGACGCCCGAGAGCCGCATGCCGGATCTCTGGCAGGGATACGATGACTACCGGGACCGCCTGCTCACCTACTTTGGGAAAGTGAAGCTGGGGGCGGGGTTCCGCTTCTTTTTGGACCCGCTGACCGATCAGCTGGGAGTCAACGGCGATGCGGACAGCTTGATCCCCACTTCGGACGGCTTTCGGCTGGAGTTTCAGGCGTGGCTGCAGACCAAGTACCACCGCAATGTGAACGACGTCAACCAGGCATGGGGCGTCAAGGACCGGGATATTCCCGACTATACGGTCGTGGCCCGATGCATCCCGCTTTGGCTTCAGACCAAGGGCGTGGCGGGACTTTATGATCCCGTGGACGGAAAGATCTATGAAGTTCTCAATAAGCCGCGCATCGCCAACGGCTTTTGGGAGGACTTCACGAAGTTCCGCACGGAATCGCTGCGGCGTTACATGAACTCCATCGCGACCGTGCTGAAGACCAGCGTCGCCGACGTTCCCGTCGTTTACCGCGCGCCCAAATTCGACTCCCTGTTTGTGAACGACGCCACGGACGGCGGTTACGATGGGCTGGGGATCGAAGCCTTTGGGCATGGGCGGGCGCTGGCCGAACAGTCCGCGCTTTTTACGTACGCCCAGTCCGAGGATACGCCGAAATCGACCTGGCTGATCGTGAGCAACACATTCGGCGCGCAGAACGCGGCGGAGCAAAAGGATTCGGGGTATGGAACGAAGGGCTCGCTCTTCGACGATTTCGATTACCTCAAGGATTCCGGCGCGCGCGGCTTCTTTACCACCGCCTTGCAGCGGCTTCCCGAAGCGGAGTTCGCGAGCGCGAACCTCGCGTCGCAGACAGACCAATTGGGCTGGCTCGGATCGTACGCGGCGTCGCTCCAGGAACTCGGCGACATGCGCGAAAAAGATCCCGACCCAATTCTGTGGTATCCCGCAGAGTCCGATCAGATCGCCGCGCGTCCCCGCCACTTTCCCGACGGAGTTTGGTGGCTGCCTACGCTCCGCTCCAGCAGCGCCTTTTCCATGGGACTGGAAACGGTCATTCAGGTTTACCGCGTTCCGGCGCAGGACCCGGGGCTTTCAACATGGGCGGTCTGGACCGGGCAAAGCGCGGTGCGCGAGGTTCGCTTCCCGTTCAATCAGACCTACCCGCCGGTGGTGACGGATGCGCGCGGGATCCCGCTCAAGATCAAAGGGAAGAACGGCGTGTGGACTTTGCCGCTGGGACCGGAGCCGATTCTGGTTTCGCATGTCAAGGGTATTCCGAGACCGACGGAGCTTGTGGACGAAGCGGCGGCGGAGGCGGCGCGTCTGATCAAGGTCGCGAAGGCGCAGCACATCGCGACTCAGCGATACGAGGATTCGCTGTTCTATGCGAATAACTCCATCGCCGACAATCCGGGCTCCGACGATCTGCGTTATTCGCTCGTGACGCGCTTGATCAGTCAGCTCACGGAATCGCTCCGGCCGTACGCCTGGATTGAGGGGGAAGCGGCCTCGGACTTCACATTTGACTCTCTGGCGGCGTCCAAAAACGCGTCGGGCGGCTCCTACCTCTCGCTGGACACGGATCGAGATTCGCAGCACGGCACGGCGGTTGACAGCGGGTATCACGCGACTTATAACTTCAGCGTCAACGCGCCTGGGCGATACACGATCTGGCTCGCCGGTTCGCCGCTGGATTCCAGCACGGCTTCGCCGTTTACTTATTCCGTGGACGGGGCCGCCGTGCAGGATACGCATGACGTGCCGGCGGAAGGGCCGTCCTATGGCGGCGGGTTTGTCTGGACCAATCTCGGCGAAACGACGCTCGACGCCAAGCGGCATACGCTGACGATCGATGTCACCGGACGCTCGAAGGACAATCGGTATCGCCTGGACATCGATGCGCTGTGCCTGAGCCGCGTCGAATTTCATCCCAATGGATTGACGCCCCCGCCGATCGATCAGACCACGCCGCCGCCGGCGCCGACCGAGCGGAACGAAAACGCCAAACGCTGAAAGAACGCCCGCCGGGAAGCGCTTCCGGCGGGCGCGCCCGTCTCCTCTTATGACCACTTCTCAAGACGCAAAACAAACGCTCCAGCGCCTCTTCGGACATTCGGACTTCCGGTCGGGGCAGCAGGAGATCGTCGAGTCGGCGCTGGCCGGGCGGGACACGCTCGCCGTGCTGCCGACCGGCGGCGGCAAGTCCGTGACCTATCAGCTTCCCGCGATGATGCTCCCGGGCGTCACTCTGGTGCTTTCGCCGCTGATCGCATTGATGAAGGATCAACTGGAGAACCTTTCCCCCGAGGTCGCCGTGCATACGACGATCATCAACTCCTCGCTGGACCCGAGCGAAGTGGCGCGCCGCATGCGCATGACGGCGGACGGCCACCTGAAGATGGTCTACGCCGCGCCGGAGCGTCTGCGCCAGGCGCCGTTCCTGCATGCGCTGCGCCAGGCGCGCGTCTCGCTGGTCGTCGTGGACGAAGCGCACTGTATCTCGCAGTGGGGACATGACTTCCGCCCCGATTACCGCGCGGTCGGCCGCGCCGTCGCCAGTCTCGCGCCGCGCTCCGTCCTGGCCGTCACGGCGACGGCGACGGAATCCGTTCAGGACGATATCGAACGGCAGCTCGCCCGTCCGCTGCATCGGATCATCCGTCCGACCTATCGGGACAATCTCTTCCTCACATGCCGCCAGGTGCAGGGAGAGGACGAGAAGCTCGAAATGGCGCTGGCGCTGGCGCGGGAGGCCACAGGGCCGACTCTGATCTACGCCGGTTCGCGCGAAAAGTGCGAGCGCCTGTCGCAGATGTTCCGGCGCTACCGGATCAATGCGGGTTTCTACCACGCCGGGCTTCCGCCGGAGGAGCGCGGCGCGGCGCAGGACAGCTTTATGCGCGGCGAGATCCAAGTGATGGTGGCGACCGTCGCCTTCGGCATGGGCGTGGACAAAGCCGATATCCGCACGCTGGTGCATTACAATCCGTCGCGAACCCTGGAAAACTACTACCAGGAAGCGGGGCGCGCCGGGCGCGACGGGCAGCCGTCCGAGTGTATTTTGTTTCACTCGCGCGCCGACGCCTCGAACGCCGCGCGCTATCTGCGCGAGGACACGCTGTCGCTGGACGATCTGAAACGGGTTTACAATATCGTGCGGGGATCGATCAACGGACGGATCGGGCCTGTCTCCATGGAGACGCTGACGTCGCAGGCGGGGGAGGGCGAGGAGGATCTTGTGCGCTCCACGCTGCCTGTGCTGGAGGAAGCGGGGCTGCTGCGGCGCCATGTGGACGCTCCGCGCACCTGCTATGTCACAATGCGCGGCGAGCGGGCGATCTCCGACGACACGCTCGACGGGGCGCTGATGGAGGAGTTCATCGCGACCGTCCGGCAGTCCGGCGCCTGGGACATCGGCGAGCTGTCGGCGGCGACGGGCGTGCCGCTGCCCGAGGTCGAATCGACCTTGCTGGCGCTTCAGGAAACCGGCGTGCTCAGCTTCCGGGCGTCGCCGCGCGAAATGCTGATCGAGCTGCTGCCCGCGCCCTCCGGCTCCAAGGCTATGATGGAGGAGATGCTGCGCCACCGCGCCCGCGAGGCGAAGCATCGGGTGGATGCGATGATCGCCTACGCCCGCGACAACAAGTGCCGCCACGGCGCGGTGGCGCGCTACTTCGGCGACAATTGGCCGAACCTCCCCTGCGGCATGTGCGATGTCTGCCGCGCCAGGGCCGCCGGAGCATCCTCGGGACGCTCCGCGCACAAGGCGTCCGCGCCGGCTGTCGCCGCCCCCAGCACGGCGGACAGCGAAGCCGCGCCGCTCCACGCCCTGCGTCTGGTTGCCACTCTGACCGCCGGTATGAGCCCGTTCGCTCTGGGGCGCACGGGCCTCGTCCGCGCTTTGCGCGGCACGCCCGACGCGCCGATCCGCCCGGACCGCGCGCGCGAGTTCGGCGCGCTCGCCGCCTTCAAAAAGGCGGAGATCGAGCGACTGATCGACGCGCTTGTCGAGTCCGGCCATCTGCGTCGTGACGACGAGGATGAGTATCGCCGCCTTTATCTGACGGCGGAAGGCCGCGATGCGATCTCGTCCGAGGAAATCGATATTCCGTGGCCGTCGACAAAGATGTCTCGCCCCGCCGCCCCGCGCCGCAGTGTGTCGACCGAGACGGATGACTCCGAGCCGGGCGAATTCGATCCCGAATTATTTGACCTCCTGAAAAACTGGCGCCGCGAAGAAGCGCGTGAAGCCAGCGTTCCCCCGTACGTCATCTTCGGCGACAAGACGCTGCGCGCGCTGGCCGAGATGCGCCCCACGAACGAAGAAGACCTTCTCCGCGTCCCCGGGATCGGCCCCTCCAAGGCGGAAAAGTATGGCGGCGCCATTTTGAAGATGGTGCGCGGCGAGGACGCCTCCTAAGTCCGAACGCCTGGGCGAAAATATTTATCGCCCAGGCGTTCGGATCGTTGACAGGATGGGTAATAACTTGTATAATGCTTTTAACTAGTCCGTGCTAGCTATTTTGAGATCGCCATAATACCGTGCTAGTTGTTGTATGAAAGTGTTGCTCTCATCGCAATTTTTTTTAATTGTGTCCGCTAGAGGAGAAAGTCATGAAACGTTCTGGTTTTACACTCATTGAACTGTTGGTTGTCATTGCTATAATTGCGATTCTTGCCGCAATTCTCTTTCCCGTCTTCGCCCAGGCGCGTGAAAAGGCGCGCGCCATCTCCTGTCTGTCCAACGAAAAGCAGATGGTGCTGGGGCTGATTCAATATTCGCAAGACTCTGACGAGCAGATGCCGCCCGCCTGGATTGGCTATCCCACCGTGGGATATCCCGGCAAGGCTCGCTGGATGGACGTCATTCAGCCTTATGTGAAGAGCACGGCGGTTTTTACCGATCCGGATTCCAATACAAAGTATGTTCCCGTGCCCGCCAATAACATCGTGAACGACACGGATCCCGCAACGGGAGCGCAATACCGGGCGGAGAACGGCGGTTACGCCATGAACGTCGCGTATTTCAACTCCACGACGGGGCATCCGCCGACGCCGATTCCGGACGTCGCGGGAAACGATAGCCGCTCTCTTGCGGCGGTTGCGGATCCCAGCGGCACGGTCTGGATCATGGACTTTGTGAACGGCGGCGATTCCTTCCAGTGCGCCTGGCCTGCCGGCGTGAATCTGCCCATTATTACCACGGTCACTCCGCGCACTCTTGGGGCGGGCGGATACCTGCGCGAACTGCATCAAGGGCGCACCAACGTCGCGTTTTGCGATGGTCACGCGAAGGCCGTCACGCTGGACTATCTGACGGAAAAAACGAAGACCGGGCCGAACGCGGGATCGTACTGCCACTGGTCGGTTGAGGACGATTGCAACTAATGGAAGACGCCCTCGGCTTCGTGTGGAGGCCGAGGGCTCAATATTGTGTTAGGCATTCGTAAACAATTACCATAATTCATCGCTCTTTGTGATAAAATCTTATATCTCCTTGGCGAAGTCCAAGTCAGCGTTTTTGTAAGGGACCCTCTCTTGATGCATCGCAGGCCAACTCAAGCAGACGTCGCTCGTCTCGCCGGCGTCTCCAAATCCACCGTCGGATTCGCGCTGAGCGACCGGTACGATATCGCCATTCCGGAGACAACAAGGCAGCGAGTGAAACGGGCGGCTCTGGAGATCAACTACCGGCCGAACCTGGCGGCGCGGGCGCTGACATCCGGTCGCATGAACGCGGTCACGATTGCGTTCCCCGGTTCGATCCACTCGTACCACGCACGCGTCCTCGAAGCATTCGAATATCACTCCAACATGCATGGCTATCACTTGATCGCCAGCACCATCGGATCGCTCGACTCGCACAAAAGCGGCCTGGACTTCTCGACTCTGCTGCACGGACCGAGCGACGCCGTGGTTCTGGTGGACGCGTTCGGCCACTATATGCCCGATGTCAATGAGATACTGTCCGGCCCAAAACCCGTGGTTTCGATGGGAATCACGTCGATCGATGGGATCGACAGCGTCCTCATCGACCTTAAGGCCGGGGGAGACGCCGCCTGCCGGCACTTGATTGATGGCGGCGCGCGGAATATAATGTATTTCGGGGTCAACTTGCCGCAGGCCGATATTCCCGCATATATAGCGAAATGCCTGGTCAGCGATGACGCCGATCCGCGCTGCATCGCGTTTTGCCGCACCGCCGACGCGGCCGGCCTGCCGATCCATATGGTCGGCGGCGATCTGAACGACCGCCGCGCGACGATCGAGACTTTGGAGGCGTATATCGCCGCGAACGGCTGCCCCGACGCTATCTTCTGCCACAACGACACGCTCGCGATCCGCGTCCACGGCGTCCTGCGCCGTCTGGGTTTTCAGATGCCGCGCGACGTGCGCCTAGTGGGCTGCGACGGGATTGAAGTCTGCGAAGACATCGAGCCGCCGGTCTCCACGATCAAACAGCCGGTCGAAGAGATGTGCAAGGCGGCCTGGGATTTCCTCCAAACGCGCCTCGCCGAGCCGGAGCGCCCGCGCCAGTTTGTGCGCATTGAGGCGCAGTTTCTGCCGCGCGCCTCTTCCACATCCACCCTCTAAAACGCAGACCGATTACACGCTGGCCTTGGAGCTGACCCGCCGCTTCTCCCATTGCCGGTCCATCAGCTGATTGGCGTATTCGTAGAGTTGTCGATCGTATTCATTGGCCGCGTCGATCGCCGCAATGTATTCCGGGGGAAACTCTCCCGAGGCGCGGTAACGATTTTGAATCGAACGGCCAGGCGCGACGTTTTCCACGGGGGGCGTTTCGGGCGCCGGAATATTCAAAAAGTCGCAAATCAAATCCAGCGATTCTGAAAATCGCTCCACCGTTCCTACCACCGCCATCGTGTCCAGCCGCCGTTTGGCGCGCTCCAAAATCTCCTCCATAGTCTGCCCCTTCTGCGCGTCACGGAGCAGGAACCCATAGTCTTTCTCGCTTGGCTTACCCAGGAAGGGATTGAGATCGACATCCACGCCCAGGCTTCGGGTTTGAAAATTGCCCATGACGGAGGTGGTGTGCGGTTTCGTCCAACCATCACGGAATTTACGGCGCATCCACCGGGGAGCGATCCACCAGACGCCGCGAAGTTTGCGCTCCCAGTCTCGCTCCGCATGCAGAAGATGGGAGATCGAGCGTTCACAGGGATCGCGCAGCAGGGTGATTGTCGCGATATTGCGATCCAGCAAGCTATAGAACGATGTCCCAAAATGCCCTGTATAGCAGCGGTATTGCTGTATCCGATCCCGATCCATCCGCACGATATGATTCCACTGATGAACGTGAAGCCGCTCCTGCACGGGATACGCGTCGCGGATCATGGCCGCCAGGGAAGACCCGGCCGTTTTCGGGATATGCAGGAAGTAGATGTCAGGCGGGCTGGGCGTCATAGCGGATGCCGTTATTCCTTAACTGTTGTGTGTGAGCCGCCGCCATCGATGAATGATACGCGATAGCACTCTCCATCGCAGGATATGCGCCACATGCGAGATCATGAGCCAGCCAGGGGCGGGGAACAGCAATAACTGCGCGGCGAGGAGCACCCATGCCCCCTGTTCTACGCGCGCGTATTCGAGCAGATAGGCGACCGGAAAGAAAAATTGATAGTATTCCAGCATCGCGAACCGGAAGTTCACGGCTGGAGCCACAATGGTGACGTTTGCGGCGAGGTATCGGGTGCGCAGCCACTCTAACGCGACATAGAACGCGAGCAGTATCCACGCGATGGAGGATCCGCTGAGGACCAGGATGACTCCGAAGGCGCAAAGTTCGATCGGAAATACGATCCGCTCGCCCAAACGGCGCAGGAAGACGGGGTCGCGCCGTGCGCCCAAAGTCGCCGTTCCCGTAACGCGGTCGTTCCGCGCGTCATCGAGCTGATGCCAGAGGGTGCTCCGCAGGCCGAAGGCGATGGCCCAAACCGACATTCCGCCGATCCACACGGCGGGCGCGGGACCTCCCTTGGGAGCGATCAGTACGATGGTAAGCAGCGCGAACAAAAGATGCTCGCCCACCGCGAGGCACAGCGCCCCCCAGACGCCCCGCTCCTTCAGGCGGACCGGAGGGAGGGAGTACGCGGTGAATAGGAGCCACATCGATAAGTAGAGGAGGAGCGCCGCCAGATTGTGACGCAGCAGAAACGCCGTCGCCGTCATGCTCGCCAGGACCGCCGCTAGCGTCGCCCGCTGACCGGCCGGCGACAGCCGCATCATCCCGGTCGTTTTTCCGGCCAGACGATCCTCGCGCTGATCCAGCAGATCGTTGAAGATGCTGGCGAAGATGGCGCAAGTGATCCCGGCCGCCATCAGAAGCAGCAGGGGGCTCCAGAGATTGTGCGCTGGAATATGCAGGCGCCATGCGAGCGCGTAGGCGACGCCCAGCGGGAATGTCAATTTGGAGTCCCACCAATCGCGCGCGCGAATCAAGGCAAGAAAATCCCGGCCGGACTGCATGGCGTTATCCCACTGTTTCATTGCGGCTCAATTCCTGCGCTTCGGTTTCGCGCTCCTCCAAGGACGTGTCGCCGATATGATTTACCATTTGAGCCCAGTTTGCGCTCAAGTGTACGATGCCGTTCCGATACGCCATCAGGTTTCCTTGCGGATCGGAATGGCCGTGGACTTCAAAGATCACCCCGGCGTCCTGATAGCCCTTCCATCCCAGCACGATGCCGCTGTCTCGCGTCACCACGGATACGCAGAGGTGGTAAATGCCGGACGCGAGCGGAAACGGATCGATCCGGCAAAGAAATTCATTGCGCCCCGGAGTCATGCGGTAACCGCTGTCTGCAAAACCTCCGATGTGCGTCGCCACCGGGAAGATCCCGCGGCTCCCAATCTCCACGCTGCACAGAACGGCCTCCGTGGTCTCGGAAGAATCGCAAACGATGCGGATCTCGACGGGATCGCCCGGGTAGATCCGGTCCCCGTCCGCGCCGATCACCTCAATGCTCTCGATTCGGACGAGCTCGTCGCAGGAACGATCGTCCGTCGTGGGCGCAGACGCCTTGTCTTCGAGGGATTTCCGGTCGCGCTCATGCGCCAGCGCCGTGTAGGCGTGGAGCGCCTCCGGAGTCGTCCCCGAGATGATCGCTTCGCCGCGATCCATCACCACGCATCGGTCGCACATCGATTGAATCGTGTAAATATCGTGAGACGCCATGAGAATAGAGCCTCCGGCATCGATATGGTTCTTGAGAAAGCGGGCGAATTTGTTGCGAAAGCGCAGGTCGCCGCCGCTCAGCGCCTCGTCCACGATGAATAGGTCCGGCTTGAGCTGCGAGTAGATCGCGAACGCCAGGCGCGCCCGCATGCCCAGGCTATAGGACCCCACGGGGGCGTCCGCGAATTCCCCTAGTTCTGAATAGCCGACGACCGCTTCGATCGCCGCGTCGATATCCAGCGCGGACATGCCGTGGAGCGATAACTGGCTGCCGATGTTTTCGCGTCCCGTCTGCACGGGACTGAGACCGCTCTGATGGTCCATCGTCACCACGAGATCGGTATACAGCGAGATCGAGCCGAGGGTGGGGCGCAGGACGCCGCTCACGAGGTTGATCAGGGTGCTCTTGCCCGCGCCGTTGTGGCCGATCAGTCCGACGACCTCGCCGCGCGCAACCTGCATATTCACATCGCGCACGGCCCAGAACTCGCCGGGGCGCAGCGCATCGCCTGGCGCGCGGCCGCAAATGTCGCTCCAGATGTCGCGCATCGCGTACGCCGCGGCGCGCCTGGGATCCCGGCAGTAGCGTTTCGAAAGATGATCGATTTCGAGAAGGATGTCATTCATGGAGTTACTTCAGAAATCGCTCCACAATAAAGGGACGGCTGACCCGGCAGAACAGGGCGCCAAAGAGAAAAAGAGCAACCGATATAACGACGCTCGCGGCGAGCGCGCCGCCATGTCCGGCGGGGTCTCCGTAAGTAAACGCCCGCGCCGCCTCGAAGACCGAGGTCAGGGGATTGAGACGGTAGATCTGGTGCAGTCCGGAGCTGGACGGGACCTGGACAAAGACCGGGGTCAGCCCGAAGAGGATCCAGGGAAAGAAGGTCATGATATGATCGAGGTCGGGCTTCAAGGCGCTGGCGGGAGCGAACAGGAGTCCCAGTCCCGAACCCAGCACGCCGACGGCGGCGACGCCCAGCAATCCCAGCGGGAGCGCCGCCGTCGGCGGGGTGTGAAAAATGACCGCGAAGATGGCGAGGACCGCCAGCTTGATCCCCAGGCCGACCGCGTTATCGGCCGCGCCCGCCAGGATCAGCCCTTCCGTCGCCGTCTTTTGACGCCCCAGCAAGTGGCGGTTGCCGCTGAAGAGGTTTCGCTGCGTGTTGAATGTCTCCAGAAATGTCTGCGCCAGCATTAAGCCGAACACCGCGTAAAACTGGGGCGGCGTGGATGATCCGGTGTGCGCCAGCGGCAGGCCGCGTTTGCCGAATGTCAGCAGCGCCGCCGCCACGGGCGGCGCGACCGCCCAGAGCAGCCCCAGGGAAGAGTATCGATACCGTTGGGCGATCGTCTGCTGAAACCAGCGGCGGGCGGTCTCCCGCGAGGCAAGCAGGTCTGCGGCGGCGTCCCGCAGAAATTGGCGCGGACGCCGTAACGGGCTTTCGGCGGAATAGACTTTCGCGGGAAGGGACAATTTCCGTTTCCTTTGCGCGCGTTATGGCCGCTTCGCTGTTTCCAGGACGGCCTGTCGCCGGCGGCGCACCTGCGAGGATGTGCTGTGTTTGCGGCTTCGAACCTCGCGTACGCACTTCAGCACGATCCCGGGGAAGAGCAAGAAGGCAAACAGCATGCAGCCGATCGCTCTGATGAGGAGACCGGGGACGACGGCGATATTGCGCTCCGCCAGCTCCCACCTTGCCAAAACAAGCTGGTAAAACGCGAGGCGGGCGTAGTACCAGGATCGTTCGGAGGCGCTCATCATCGGGGCGAAGCGCTTCAGCAGAATATGAAAGTCATGCACGCAGAGATAGCGTTTGACGTCTTTGCTGCTTCGCTGGTCGCAGATGTTGTCGCCAAAGACGCGCTTTCGCCAGCGGGGATGGGAGGAAACGGCGACGCGGCGCGGTTTGGATAACACCAGGCCCAGCAACAGATCCCAGTCGTCGGCGATCTTCAGGTCTTCAGCCCAGCCGTTCTCCAGCAGCTCACGCGGCAGGAGGAAGGACGACGAGGGCGAAATGCAGGCGTCCACATAGATGGCGCGCGCCTGTTCCGGCTCCATGATCAGCCAGCCCTTTAGCTCCGTTTCCCGGTAATGGCGCCAGCCGTAGATCTCCTCGAAATTGCTGACGAAGGACTCGCCATCCGCCGTCTGCCCCTTCCAATTCGAGAAGACGAAATCGGCCTTGAGCGTGCGCAGCGCGCGCAGGCTGCTTTCCAAAAAGTCCGGATCCCAGAGATCGTCCGAGTCCAGCGAGCAGATAAAAGCGCCGTCGGCGTGGCGCAGGCCAAGGTTTCGCGCGGCGCCCTGTCCCCGGTGCTCCTGGCGCACGTAGAGGACATCCGTCGCCCGGGACATGATTTCGGCGGTGTTGTCGTCTGAGCCGTCGTCGGCGACGATGATCTGGACGTGCGGCCACGTCTGCTGGCGAACGCTCGCCACGGCCTGGAGAAGCAGCGCGGAGCGATTATAGGTGGGGATAATGACCGATACGAGATCGGCGTTAGAGTCGGCCATGGGAAGTCGCCTCCGTTCGCGTTTGATTGAGCGCCAGCGCCAGCTTTTCCGCAAACTCGTCGCCCGGGCTCTCGGGGACCAAAAGCCGGATGCGTTTTGCGGCTTCCCGTCCGATCGCTTCCCATTCGTCGCGCCGGCTCCAGGCGCGTTCCAGCACATCGTCCAGCGAAGCCGCGTCCGTTCCCCGGGCGAGGAATCCTGTCTCGCCGTCGTCAACGACTTCTCCGCTGCCGCCGGCGTTGGTGACGATGGGCGGCCGGCCGCACATCATCGCCTCCACCACCACCAGCGGAAGGCCCTCGGCGCGCGAGGGCAGCACCAGAGCGTGGTGCTCGCTCCAGACGGACAGGATATCGTCCGTAAAGCCATGAAAGACGACATTGCGCAGGTCCAGCATCTCCGCCGCGCGCTCCAGCGCCTCACGGTGAATGCCCTGCCCGTAGAAGTTCACCTCCAGATCGCGCCGCCGCCACTTTTCCTGCGCCAGCACGTCCAGCAGGCTGTCCTGACCCTTTTCCAGGACGAACAGTCGAGCAATGCAGGCAAGTCGAAAATGTCCGGAAGCTGTTTCGGGATATGGCGGCGGCGCGCCGCCGGCGGTCAAAAAGGGATTTCGTACGACCTCCGCGTTCGGAAGCTTGCAGGCGATTTGCCGCTCCGTCAACGCTTGATTGTGGCGCGAGACGAAATACACGCGGCGGGCGTCCCGGTAGGAGAGCCGCATCTCCTCACGAACGAAATCTCCCGGCCAATTTAAGTCCGAGGCTTTCTGGCAAATCAGCACGTACGGAACGCCGAGCTTGCGGCAGGCGGCGGAGAAGTGAAGGCCGTCGAAATTCTCGCCTTGAGAGATCACGGCCAGATCGGGCGCCAGAGCCTTGAGCCGCCGCCCGAAGATGAACTGGTAAAGCCCCAGCAGGCGCTGCTTCCAGGACTGGGTAGGCGCTGGATGGCTTTGAGATCCATCAGATCCATGGGTTTTGTCCTGGCGCGGCGCGGCGGCTCGGAGCATCATTCCCAGGATGCGCCGGACGAGCGCAAAGGTGAGTTGAAGGTAGGAGGCGCCCAGGTAATCCTCGACCGAGACGCCCGAGGACAAAAGCTCCCGAATACGGGGGTGATCGCGGACCACCAGCGTCTTGCAGACGGACACGCGATGGCCGTCGCTGGATAGGCGCAGCGCGGCTTGGGACCAGAGCTCCTCACTGCCGCCCCATGGCTCCGGGCAGGAGCTGAGGAAGAGAAAGCGCGAACTTGGACATGACGCGCGGGCAGTCGGCGTGACTGCCTCTGGAATAGAAGGGTGAGCTGAAATCATGGTAATCCAAACACCGGCAAAGTCAACAAACAATCGGCGAGATCGCACTCACGGCTTCTGTAGACAATATACCGTGAATCCTACGGTTTGTACCGGCAATTTTTCCAGGAATTGCGCTCGGGCCCTCAAATGGAAAAACCCCATCCATTCGAGAGAATGGATGGGGTGTATTGGAAGCGGCGATTACATATAGCGGCCGACGGCTTCGACCACGGCGCGAAGCTCGGGCATCAGCTTCTCGAAGGCGGGGATGGTGATGCTCTGGGCGCCGTCCTTCAGCGCCTTCTCCGGGTTCGGGTGGACTTCCACCAGGACGCCGTCCGCGCCCACGGCGGCGGCGGCTTTGCACATCGCCGGAACCATGGAGGAGCGCCCGGTGCCCTGCGAGGGGTCGATGATGACCGGAAGGTGGGAGAGCTCGCGGACGGCGAGGACCGCCGAGAGGTCCAGCGTGTTGCGGGTGTAGGTCTCGGAGGTGCGCACGCCGCGCTCGCAGAGCATAACGGCGTCGTTTCCGCCCTTGATGATGTACTCGGCGGCCTGGAGCCACTCTTCGATCTTCGCGGACATGCCGCGCTTGAGCATGACCGGCTTCTTGACCTTGCCGACTTCGATCAGAAGATCGTAGTTCTGCATGTTGCGGGTGCCGATCTGGAGGATGTCCGCGTACTTGCAGACCAGATCGATATTGCCCACATGCATGACTTCGGTAATGATCGGCAGGCCGGTTTCTTCACGGGCCTGGGCCAGCAGCTTGAGGCCGTCCTCGCCCATGCCCTGGAAGGAGTAGGGGCTGGTGCTCGGCTTGAAGGCGCCGCCGCGAAGGACGGTCGCGCCGCCGGCCTTGACGGCGCGGGCCGCCGTCATCAGCTGCTCTTCGGACTCAACGGTGCACGGGCCGGCCATCATGACGAAGCTGTTGTCGCCAATGACGACGTCGCCGACTTTGACCTGACTCTTCTCGGGGCGGAATTCCTTGCTGGCGAAACGATACGGCTTCAAGATCAACACTGCTCTTTCGACGGAAGGAAGGGACTCGACTTGCTCCGCGACGCGGGCTTCGTCCTGAGTGGGCGCGCCGACTGCGGCGATCACCGTACGCTCGACGCCATAGATTGGGTGGATCTCGTAACCCCACTCCTGAAGCGCGCCTTCGACTTCACCAATCTGCTCTTTTGTGGCGTCGGCCTGCATTATCACGATCATTGTGCGAAAATCTCCATGTTGATATTAGGACGATGCCCCGTCGCCTTCGCCCTTGTCCTTAAGAATTTAAAATAGCCTTCAAATCCACCCACGGCCTTCGGGCGACCCCTTGCAAACCCACCCCGGCCCTTCGGGCCACCCCTCCCGCCGACGGGAAGGGTGATTTCAGAGCGTGTTATCGCAGGCGGCCTTCGTCAGAGGCAATCTTATCAACCCTTCCCGTCGGCGGGAGGGGTGGCCCGCAGGGCCGGGGTGGGTTTGCCCGGGAGCATGCGAAACGCCGGGTTAGATTTGCCCGGGAGCACGCGAAGCGCCGGGGTGGGTTTGCCCAGGGTTTGCGTGAGAAACTAGCTCTCCAGCACCGCCGTCAGCGCCGCGATGAACCGTTCGTTCTGCGCCATGGTTCCCACGGTCACGCGAATGTGGGTGGGGAGGCCCAGGCCCGCGCCGGCGCGGACGATTACGCCGAGGCGCTGCAGCGCTTCGAAAACTTCCTTGCTGTCGCGCTTGACGTCAACGCACACGAAATTCGCTTCGCTGGGGATAAACTCCAGTCCAAGGCGCTGAAACTCGCGATAGTAATAGTCGCGGCCTTCATAGTTCAGCGCGACGGCGCGGCGGATATGCTCCTGGTCCACGACGCCGGCGGCGGCGGCGGCCTGGCCGATCAGGTTGACATTGAACGGGGAGCGCACGCGGTTGAGCAGCTCGGCGATCCGAGGCGGCGCGATCCCGTAACCGACGCGCAGGCCCGCGAGGCCGTACGCCTTGGAAAAGGTGCGCAGGATGATGACATTGCGATCGTCACGGACATAAGGACGCATGTCGGGCTTGTCGGCGTGGCTGACGTATTCGTCATACGCTTCGTCGAAGACGACGAGGACATGCGGCGGGACGCGCTCCATAAATCTGTCGACTTCGGCCTGCGTCACCAGGGTGCCCGTGGGATTGTTCGGATTGGCGATAAAAAGCAAGCGCGTTCCGGGCGTGATGGCGTCGGCCATCGCTTCCAGATTGTGCGTATAGTGGGTCAGCGGGACGCGATGGATCTTGGCGTTCGCCTGCGCGGCGTAGATCTCGTACATCGCAAAGGACGGATCCGCCTGCACGGTTTCTTCACCGGGCTGCAAAAACGTCATCGTCAGAAGGTGCAGAATCTCGTCGCTGCCGTTGCCAAACACGAGTGTGTTCGGCGGCATGCTGACCAGTTCCGAGACGGCGGCGCGCAGGGCCGGCGCGTTGCCGTCGGGATAGATCGAGACGCCATGCGCGCACGCAGCGATCGCTTCGGCGGCGAGGGGAGAAGGGCCGAGCGGGTTTTCGTTCGACGCCAGCTTGACGACATCGGTGAGTCCCAGCTCGCGTTTTACTTCGTCGATCGGCTTGCCCGGCTGATACGGACGAAGGGCCAGTATGTGTTCGGAGATCGGTAAGCTCATAAGTAGGGTTTCCTTGATCCCCATTATTTTAGCACAATCAGGCGTACGACCGCAAGAACGGAGCCTCGGAAGCGCGATGGCGTAAAAAATGCAGAAAGCATATCTAGCATTCGGAACATTATTGGGAATTTCATCGTATAATGGGAAAAGGACCAGAATTGGTCCATGCGGATCCATTTAGAAAACTTCTTTGGACATTTATATAAAATTCATTGACGTTTTCATAAATAAGTGGTATATTGAAATCGAAGCTCTTTAATCAGAGCTCCTATGAGAGATCAGTCAATTTTGTTACCCGAAGCAGCGCAGCATCTCATTGGCGCATCTCATGATTTGTGACAGCAGTGCGCGCCGTATTCCTTAACAACCGGCGGCGCTGCTAGTGAATATAGAAGAATTGGACTATACAGGAGAATCGTCAAATGCATCGTAAGTGGAGCAAAGAATCCATCGCCATGGAAATTGTCAGCATGTACGAGTCCGGCGAGAACCTCAACTACTCCAGCGTCGCTGCCAACAATCTGTCGCTGCTGCGCGCCGCCACTCGCTACTTTGGGACCTGGGAAGCGGCCGTCAACTTCTCCGGCCTCGATTATGAGCAGATCCGCCGCTATAAGTCCTGGACCCGCGAGCGCATCATCGCCCGCATTCAGGAACTGCATTCGCAGGGCGTCGATCTGTCCTGGCGTAATGTTTGTTTGAACGTCGACCCGCAGCTCGCCGCCGCCGCGACCAAGAAGAGCCATTTTGGCTCCTGGCGCGAAGCGCTGGAGAGCTCCGGCCTGAACTACGACGACATCCGCCGCTATCGCGAGTGGGATGACGAGCGGGTTCTGGCCATGGTGCGCGAGTTCCACAAGAACGGCGCCGGGCTCAACGCCAAGAACATGGAAGCCGAAGATATCACGCTGATCACGGCGGCCCGCCGCCGGTTCGACTCCTGGCACCAGGCGCTCACCGCCGCCGGTCTCGACTACCGCGAGATCGTCCAGCGCGCCCCATTCAAGCGCGGGCTTGGACGCGGACAGAGCAAGCGCGCCGGGATCACCCCGGGCGTCGCCACCCGCTCCTAATTCTGGCGACTTTCGAAAAACATCAGTCCGGACTGCAATTGCAGGCCGGACTTTTTTTGCGGCGGCACGCAGGAAAATCTCCCTGGACGCTTTGCCGAGAAACACGGAATAATGAAGCGGCGCGCCTTTCTCGTCTCCCTCCGCCGGCGTCGCCGCAAACATCATGGCCTACCGAAAATGGAACTGGGAAACGGGCCCGAAACTGATTGGCGGATTTAGTTTCTGCCTTGCTTTGGCTGCTCTGGTCGGCGGCATCGCGCTGGCGCAGATGCGTGTTATCACGCACGCCGCGCAAAGCATGCTGGCGGAAAGCGTCATCGGCGCGGAAGCCTTGAGTGATTTCCAAATCAACGCGCGCCGCGTGCGAACGCTGGAGTTTGAAGAGATCCTCGCGCCGCCCCAAGACCAGAAAAAACTCCAGTCCGCCATGACGGCCGCCGAAGCGTCCGTGAACGCCGCCCTGATTCGATACCGCGACTCCATCACCGACCCCGTCGACCGCAACAACTTTCAGCTTCTCGAAAGTGATTGGGCGCAGTATCTGCAAATGCATCGTCAGGAGCAGCGGGTGGATTCGAGCGCATCACGCCAGCGTCTCTACGGAATGCTGAGCGGTCCCATGCGCGCGAAGTTCTTGCAGGTCCGCGATATCTCCGATCGCATCTCGGACTGGAACCGCCGGCATGGGATTTGGTACGTCCGGAATATCCAGGACATCGACCGTCGCTGCCGGGCCTGGGTCGCCGCGCTCCTTCTCCTTTGCCTGTGCTGCGGGGCCGCGATCGCCTCCAGCGCCACGCGCTACATTACGAAACTGATTGACGACCTGCGCCACGAAGCCGCCGAGCGTCTCAGCGCGCAAGTCGCGATGATGCGCCGCGAAGAACGGTTCCGCGCGCTTGTGACGCACTCCGTGGATGTGTTCGCCATTCTGGACACCAACGCCATCACCCAGTATGTCAGTCCCGCCGTGGAAACCGTGCTCGGGTACTCCCCGGAGGCGATTGTCGGAACGAACTCCTTTACCCGCATCCATCCCGACGACCACGCCCGGGCGCGCACGCTCCTCGAACGCACGCTGCGGACGCCGGGCGTGCATTTTCCCGTGGAGTTACGGCTGAAACACGGCGACGGAACCTGGCGGCCGATGGAGATCACGCTGAACAACATGCTCGGCGATCCCGCGGTTCAGGGGTTGGTGCTCACCTACCGGGATATCACGGAGCGTAAGGAGTTTGAAGAACAGCTCCGGCATCAGGCGTTCCACGATGTTTTGACGGGACTTCCCAATCGCGCCCTGTTTTTGGACCGACTGGAGCACGCGCAGGCGCGCGCGCAGCGCCAGGAAAAGCTCGACGCGATTTTGTTCATCGATCTGGACAACTTCAAGGTCGTCAACGACAGTCTGGGGCACGAAGCGGGAGACACGCTGCTTCGCTCCGTCAGCGGACGACTGATCACCTGCATGCGTCCGGAAGACACGGTCGCCCGGCTGAGCGGCGACGAGTTCGCGGTCCTTCTCGAAGATGTCGGCGAGCTGGACGCGATCGTTATCGCGGACCGCTGCTCCGAAGCGCTGCGCGCGCCGTTTATCCTGGGGGAGCGCGAGGTCTTTATCACGGCCAGCATCGGACTGACCGTCAGCGCGCCGGGCGGCTCGGACCCAAGAAATTTACTGCGAGATGCGGATATCGCAATGTATCAAGCCAAGACCGGGGGCAAGGCGGCCACCGCGCTGTTTGATCGCAGTATGACCGACCGCGCATCCGAGCGGATGGAGCTGGAAGGGGACTTGCGCTGGGCGATCGATCACGGCCAGCTGCGTCTGCATTACCAGCCGATCGTGTCGCTGGAGTCCGGGCGGATCCGCGAGGCCGAAGCTCTTGTCCGCTGGGAGCACCCCAAGCGCGGCTTGATCCCGCCGGCGAAGTTTATCCCCATCGCCGAGGAGACCGGTCTGATCATTCCTCTTGGGAAGTGGGTGCTGGAGGAAGCGTGCCGGCAGGCGCGCGACTGGAGTGAGACAACAAAGGAGGGCGCGGCGATGATTATCGGCGTCAACCTGTCCACGCGCCAGTTCCAGCAAAACGATATTGTGGACGACATCGCCGGCGTGCTCGGCCGCAGCGGCCTGCCGCCGGCGCATCTGAAGCTGGAGATCACGGAAAGCCTGATGGCGCTGAGTCCCGACGACACCGTCGCGAAGCTGCACGATCTGAAAGCGCTCGGCGTGCATCTCGCGGTGGATGACTTTGGCACGGGCTATTCGTCGATGTCGTATCTCGCCAACTTCCCGCTGGACACGCTGAAGATCGATCGCTCATTCGTGCAAAGGATCGGGGAGCAGCCGGAGGCCGAAGCGATCATCCAGGCCGTCATCACGCTGGCGAAGACGCTGAACCTGTGCGTCACCAGCGAAGGCGTCGAAACCGCCGAGCAAAAAGAAGTCCTGCGGAAAATGGGCTCCGATCGCGGCCAGGGATACCTCTTCTCGCGCCCGCTGACCGCCGCCGCGTTCAGCGAGATGCTTTCCGACCGCGACGCCGTTTCTTCGGGCTGACCCCATTCTTCCCATTCCCGCAATGCGTTATCTGCGCTGAGTCTGCTCCATCATACGCGCGTTAAGTATCTCCAAAAGGCGTCGGAGCTCAAGCATCTCCCCCGGCCCCATGAGCTGGGCGACCTGGTTTTCCAGCTCCGCGCTTTTCTCCATCGCGGCCTGCTGGACCGCGAGTCCGCTGGGCGTCAGGTGCGCGAGCTTGGCGCGGCCGTCCGTCGGATCGTCCTTGTATTCGACGTATCGATGCTCGCGCAGGTAATCCACCAGATATCCCATACTCTGCTTGGTCATCTGCGCCTGCTCCGCCATCTCGGTGACACGGGATCCGTCCGGCGAGATCGTGCGAAAAACCACGCCGTGCGCGGGGCGGATCACTCCGCCGCTGACTTCGGACATCTGCCCATAGACCGACGCCGACAAAATCTGATACGGCCCGCGCAGCAGCGCGCCGAACGTCTGGCGCTGATCCGTGATGTTCTTTCTTCGAGAGCGTGGCGTCCTGGAAATATTTTTTTGCGAATTCATAAGGACATCTTGACATATAGACAGATAATATGTCTATAATAGTCAGTCTGTATTACTAAATTGTTCACAGGAGGAGATTTTCACATGGCGTCCACTTTGATTGAAACCGGCGCGGCGGCGCGCGTTCCCAAGCTCATCGAGCTCGGCGCGGCAAACACTAAGAACGTGTTCGGCGTTCGGGTCGATATTCTTTTGACCGGCGACGATACGGCCGGCCAGTTCTGCTCCTATGAGTGTTTCGTGGAGCCTGGCGACGGGCCGCCGCCGCATGTGCATTCGGACGATGATGAGACATTTTATATCGCGGAGGGCGAGTTCGAGGTCCTGGTCGGCGACTCCGTCAAGACGGTGCGCGCGGGAGAGATCGCGCATCTGCCACGCGGCGTCGCGCACACGTTCAAGAATATCGGCGCGGCGACCGGCCGCTTGCTCGGGACCGCGACGCCCGCCGGGCATGAGCACTTTTTCTCGGACGCGGACCAGCTGACGCGGTCGGGCAATCTCACGCCGCAAACCGCCGCCGAAGTTTGCCTGCGATATGGCATCACCTTGCTGGGATAAGAGGGAATCTTGGATGGGCGTGGTCTGGAACGAGCGGGCCGCGCCTCCTCCAAAAAATAACAAGAATAATTTTTCGGCCGAAATACATTTTTGGGAATTCTCGGGTATAACAACGCAACACGAGTTTTCCCCCTCGTAACCTTCTTTTTCCCTCAAGTTTGATGCCTCTCCTCTGATCCTTCGGTCTCTTCGGTTATCCGTCGCGCCTCTGATCTCAGCAGCAGCAGACTGCCGAGAAAAAGAGGTTTATTCCGAAAGGAGCCATCTCTTCCATGGCCACAAAATTGTACGTCGGTAACCTGAGCTATCAAACCAAGGATCAGGATCTCAACCAAGTGTTTGCCGAAGTCGGCAACGTTACCAGCGCCCAGGTCGTCACCGACCGGTACACGGGCGAGTCGCGCGGCTTCGGTTTCGTCGAAATGGCGACCGAGGACGAAGCGCAGCAGGCGATTGCAGCCATCAACGGCCGCAACGTCGATGGCCGCGCCCTGGTGGTCAATGAGTCCCGCCCGCGTGAAGGCGGAGGCGGTGGCGGCAGCCGCGGCGGTGGCGGCGGCAGCCGTGGCGGCGGCGGCAGCTATGGCGGCGGTGGTGGATACGGCGGCGGTGGCGGCGGCGGCCGTTACTAAGCCTGACGCTTGCGTCTGAAGGAAACAGGTCCGCGATTGTTTTTGTCAATCGCGGACCTGTTTTTTTGCGCCGCTATAAATATTTGGTCGTAGCGAGCGTTTAAACGTTAAACGCCGGTGGAAATTGTGCCATAATGTCACGAATATGGCGCCAAATTCCAAGCAACGATCTTCTTCACCCACCCATTTGCCGACTAAAGTGGCCGAAGCCCTGCGTGAGCGCATCCGTTCGGGGCACTACCAGCCCGGCGAATGGCTGCCCGCGGAGCGCGTGCTGACCGAGGATCTGCATGTCCATCGCCGCGTCGTCCGCGCCGCGATCGCGCAGCTGGAAAAAGAGGGTCTGCTGATCCGCCGCCCCAACTGCCGCCCGATCGTCCAGGCGCCCGCCGCGCCGGTCGCCGATGACCTGCCGACCGGCTCTCAGTTTCCCGCATCGCGGCTTGTCGCATTGATCATGTGGCACGGCGCCGCCTTGGGGGCGACCGGCACCGCCCAGCAGCGCATTTTCTGGGGCATGAATCAGGCGCTGGGGCAGGCGGGGTACCATGGCGTCTTTTTGGATCTCGGCGAGGAAGTCGGCACCGAGCAGGAGAACGCCGAGAGAGAAGCGACGCACCTTCGTTATGCGCTGGATCACGGGTTCGGGGGAATCATCTTCTACGCCTATGCGTATGACAGCAACCGCGAGCTGATTCAGGAAGTCTCCCGCAGAATGCCGCTCGTGCTGATCGACCGCATGGTTCCGGGCGTTGAGGCGGATTTCGTCGGGACCGAAAACCGGCAGGCGATGTTCGACGCCACCAAGTATTTGATTCGCCAGGGACACAAGCGCATCGCTTACGTCACAAAGGGCGAGTCGATCAACCCGGTCCAGGATCGACTGCAAGGCTATCTGCGCGCGCTGCGCGAGGAGTTCGCCTCCGACGCCTACGAAATGGTGCTGACGGCGCCGTTTTCCGACAGCAGCACCTGGTCCGTCTTCGACACCGTCTTCAAGCTTCCCGCCGAGGAGCGCCCGACCGCCGTGCTCTGCGTCAACGATATTGAAGCCGTGCGCGTCGCCAAGCGCCTCGCCGAACTCGGCCTCACCGTGCCGGAGGATGTCTCGCTGATCGGCTTCGACAACATCGTGCGAACGCTGCCCGGCGGGGTGGGGCTGACAACCGTAGGGCAGCCCTTTGAGGAGATCGGCAAAGCGGCGACCAAAATGTTCCTGCGCCGCGTGGACAGCGCCGCCGTTCCCCAGTCGCATGTCGAGCTCCCCGCGCAGCTCATCGAACGCGAGAGCAGCAAGTCGATCAGCGACGATTCGTCCGGGTAGCTTTGCGCATCCTCCGTTCACCTTCCAAACACCTGTTTTCGCGCGGAAAGCGCCGCCCCAACGGGCGGCGCTTTCTCTTTGCCGCCTTTCAGGTAAACTAAAGGCTAAAGAACGTGTTTTGGAAGGCCGATCATAAGATTGGCCGTGTTTTGAGGTTTTTTGATGACGAGCATTCCACCCGAGGATATGGAGATTTGCCTCCAGGTACTACAGCAAATCGCCAACTCCCGAGGGACCATTCGCCGCGATCAGCGGTTCAATAGTTTGATCTCCAAGGTTTACCGAGAAGGCAAGCGCATCGATCAGCAGATGGAAAAGGCGCGCCAGGAGCGCGAGGACCGCGCGCTGCTGGCGACGACCGCGATGGTGCAGATCCAGCGTGACGCGCCTCCCGCCGCCGCGCTGCCGGCGCCGCCCGAGGCGAGCTTCCGCAAGCTGAATCAGCCGGAGACTTGTTATATCTGCAAGCAGGAGTATACGGACGTCCACTTCTTCTATCACCTGCTGTGCCCAAAGTGCGCCGCCTACAACTACGAGATGCGCCATCTGAGCGCCGATCTCAAGGGGCGGACGGCGCTAGTGACCGGCGGGCGCGTCAAGATCGGGCATCAGATGGTGCTGCGGCTGCTGCGCGACGGCGCCAAGGTGATTGTGGTCACCCGTTTCCCGCACGCCGCCGCCAAACGGCTGGCGTCCGAGACGGATTCCGCCGACTGGATGGACCGTGTCCACCTGTATGGCCTGGATCTGCGCAATATTCCGGCGGTCGAAGAGTTCGCGCGCCACTTGCTGGCGACGGAATCGTCGCTCGATATTCTGATCCACAATGCGGCGCAGACGATTCGCCGCCCGCAGGGCTTCTATCAAGAGCTGGTGCGGCAGGAGCAGAATCCGAGCGAGACCGTGTCGCTGGAGGCGCGGCGTCTGGTGGCGCAGGGCGCCCCGTCGACGCTGGCGATCTCCGACAGTTCGGCGCTGCTGCCGGCCGTCATCCCCGGGATCTCCGCGAACGGCGCGGCGGCGCTGGCGACGGTGGCCGACGTTCTTCCCACGGACGCCCTGGAAGACAACGAGGAGCGCGCGGACTCGCGCGACGTCAACAGCTGGCTGCTGCGCCTCGACGATGTCAGCGCGCCCGAAATGCTCGAAGTGCAGCTGGTCAATTCCGTTGCTCCATTCCTGCTCAACAGCCGTTTGAAGGCGCTGATGATGCGCTCGCCGCGCGAGCGCCGGTTTATTGTCAACGTCTCGGCGGTCGAGGGCCAGTTCTCGCGTCACAAGACCGTGTTCCATCCCCATACCAACATGGCCAAGGCCGCGCTCAACATGATGACCCGCACCTCCGGCGACGACTACGCCAAGGACGGCATCTACATGACGAGCGTGGACACCGGCTGGGTAACCGACGAGAACCCGACCCCCAAGCGCCTTCGCAACCAGGACGTGCGCGGTTTCTTCGCGCCGCTCGATATCACAGACGGAATGGCGCGCATCTACCATCCCGTCGCCGAAGGCATTAACGACGAGAAGAAACCCTACTTCGGCGTCTTCCTCAAAGACTACGCGCCCTGCCCCTGGTGAACCGCCTCGCGATACTCCGCCGCTTCCGTTCGAAGGCGGCGGAGGAACAGCGCCAGTTCGTGCCGGACTTCCCGATAAAAATCCGAACCGCCGGCCCCGACCGCCGTTAGGGCCGGAGCGTGGTTGATGTACAGCATTGTCGCCGCGCCCATCGCCAGCAGCCGAAATCCCATCTCCCATAGCGGGCCATAGGTCCGGCCTTGCGTCCGCGCCATCCGGTCGCGATGGAAGGCGACGTGTCCGGCTTCGTCGCGCAGGATCAGCCGGCAGACGCCTTTGAGCGCGGCGTCGTCTCCGTGGTGGCAGAGCAATCGGTAATAGGCCGTGCTCACGATCTCCGTCACGAGCAGGATACTGAGCTCAAATCCCACGCCCAGGACCTGGCGTGAGAGACAAAACGCCGAGAAGCTCCAGTGCCCCTGGATACTGCGGCCCCCAAAACGCCGGACAAGCCCGCCGAGCAGGCGCGAGTGCTCCTTTTCCTCCACAAACCACATATCCACCAGCGCCTCGCGCGCCGTCGTCTCGCATCGGAAGCTGTCGGCGTTTCGGGCGATGAGCCGATCCGGTCCGCCGCCGTCGCCCAGTTCAAACTGCTCCAAAGATCTGAGCAGCGGTTTGATGACCCCGGGAGGCAGCGTTATCGGCGCATCCCACTCCGGCTCCAGGCGGTGTTCTTGGTTACCGCGAAAGTGCGACAGCCAGCGTTCGATGTCGACCACGGGATCGGTTCCCGGCGCGGCCTGGTCTTTGGGGCGGTCGTGGGGCAGGGCGTCTGTGTCAGGGGCTTTCAGGGACAGATCGAAGCTCATTGATATTCTCCTGTTTGTTCAGAGTACTTTGTAAAACAAAGTAATATTAGCATATCTCTTCTCCTGGGTCAAGTGGAAGTTTTTTTGGAAAGTTTTTAACGCGCTATTGGCGGACGACTGCGCAGGCGCCGCCAGCCTCGATGGAGATGGGCGGCGACGCGCGGAAGCGGATCCGCGAGCGTATACCGCCAGATGGTGTTTTGAAGCGTCGCGCCCGGCGTGCGCCTGGAGGCAAGGTAGGCTGGGTGAAAATGGGCGCAGACAAATTCCGTTGGAGCGCAGCGCGGCTGTGGGATTGGCGCATCCGCGGCGGCGAGACAGGCGAGGAGCGGGAAATTGACTCCGGCCGCCAGAGAGCCGAGCAGACTGGACCAGTAGCGCGGATTAAAGTCGAGCAGAAAGATCTCGCCCGTGCCGGCGTCTTCTCGGAAATCGAAGTTGGCGACTCCGCTCCAGTTCAGGATGTGGGCGAGCCGGCGGATGACGCTCAATATTCGCTCGTCTTCGAGAAACCGAATTCCCGCCGGCGGAGCGAATGGCCGTGCGCTGTAGATTCGGGTTTCCTGGATCGTGTACGCGAGGATGCGTCCATTTTGGCACAGGACGCTGCATCCCAGGTCTCGCCCCTGCACGATGCTTTGCACAATCGCCTCCGCCGGAGCGCCCGCGCCGTTTCGCAGCCACTCCGACAGCGCGGGAGCGCCTTCGAAGCGCTTTATGTTTTGTCCGCCGGAGCCGTGGATCGGTTTCACCAGCGCGGGAAATCGTATCCCGTTCAGAGCATCGGGCCGATGGGGATTTGCCAGAAGGAGAGTGGGAGGATGGGGAATCTGGTTGGCCTGGAGAAATGTCGCCAGCGCCCATTTATCGCCAATTCGATCCAGGGCGCTCACACAGGGAAGCGGCGGGAGGCGGACGCATATTTCCAGCTCCGCCCGATGTGCGACGCAGAACCGGATCGCCGGCTCCAGAACGGGAAATAAGATTTGCGCGCCGCTTCTGCGGACGGCGCCGCGCACCATATCGACCGTCAAATCGTTTATTGGGACGTCGTGAGTTTGAAAGGAGGCGCGGCGGCGGGAATAGCGCAGAGGCGGATGGGGATCGCGCGAAAGAACATGCAGTTCGACCTCCGGCGCCTGGGCCAGGCAGCGCCCGATTCCGATCGCTTGTTCACTTTCTCCATCCAGCAGCAGGACACGCAGGGAGGCGGTGGACATGGTTACCGCCAGTCCGTTCGCGGAAAGCGTCCGGACTGGCGGGTGCGATTGGGAATCGTGCGGAGATCCAATGTTGTCCTAACCGCCGTCTTCGTCGAGCAGGGAGTTCATCTGCGCGCTGAGCTGCTGGAGCGCCTGGGGCGAGGGCAGCATGCCGGCGATATCGCCGATCCCCGTCGAGTCGCCGCTGCCGGCGGCGCCCATAAGCTGGCTGAGGTCGCCGGGCGAGACTCCGAGAAGTCCCTGGTTGGAGCTCCCGACGCCGAGACCTCCCAGAGAAGAGAGCAGTTTTTGCAGTCCCGCGCCGGACATCCCGGAGAGGGCCTGTCCGGAATTTCCGCCGCCCAAACCGAGCGCCTGCATCGGGTTGCTACCGCCAAGATTGGTGAGCGCCTGCATGGGATTGGAGCCGCCCAGTCCCAGCGCCTGAAGCGGGTTGGTTCCGCCGATCGACAGCGCCTGCATCGGGTTGACGCCTCCCTGGCCGAGCGCCTGCATAGGATTTGCCCCGCCGAGACCGAGCGCTTGCAGCGGGTTTCCGCCGCCAAGACCGAGCGATTGGGGCGAGAGGTTTTGTTCGGGCGCGGCCTGACCGGTGGCGACATCATCCGTGACCGGCGTCATGCTGTCCAGCGGCATTCCGTCGCCGAGGGGGAAGCCCGTGGACGGCGTAACCGTATCGGTGCGCGTTGTCCCTTTGTGATAGCTGGACGGGATCATAAACGCGGTGGCCGCCAGCGTGTCCTGCTTGATCTGCGTGGCGTAGGACGTAATGGTGATATCGCCGGCCTGAGTGTTGCGGTACACAAGGCGATACGCCAGCGGCATGCCCTTAATTTTGGACATCTCGGATTGCAGCATGGCGGCGGGGCCGTCGATGAAGCCGCCGGCCGGCGGGGTCGGCAGATCGGACGCGGCCCAGATCTCTCCGGCGATCGGGCTGTTGGGAAGGACCGAGCTGGTCAAGGTGACGGCGTAACGGCGTACGGGATGCCCAAGCATCTGCTGCGTCTGGCTGGTCGGCGTGATCGAGCACGTCATCGATCCGGCGGCCTTCTGGAAGGGATCGTAGGGACCGATCGAGTAGGAAAGCGTCTGCCGGTTCAGAGTGAACTGGTTTCCGGATTCGGCGTTGACTACGGTGGTGGTCTGCCCCATGTCGGTGCGCAGGCGCTGGCCTTTCAGATATGTGGTCGTGATCCAGGGCGCTCCGGTCAGCATGGGGCTGAGCATTCCGAGCAGGGGAGCGCGCTGCGCCTGCGGAATCTCCGCGAGCATGCTCTTGACGCCCGGCGCATCGATGGTGGTCGTCTGCACGACCTGGAGGTCCGCGTGGGCCGGCTGCGAAGCCGCCGCGGCGACCGTGAGAATTACGAACCCCGTCGAGATTTTCATGGGTGATATTCCTCCGCCGATTATTGCATTCCAATCACAAAGACGGCGCAAACGCCGGTCAGCTTCAAATCGTTCTTTTAGTCCTTTATACCATGTTGCGGAGGACAAAACCATCACGATTCCCGCCCTTCGCCTCGGAATTTGTTGCGCCGAGTAATGGTTCAGATTTGGTATCAGTGTTGTCTTGACGGTAGTACCATTTTGTGTTAAAATAAAGGTGTTGTCTTTCGTCGTCGAAAAGCGCTTTTTCTCTTGGCGGCGACACTTCTTTTTCGTCTGAAATCACTATCGAAACGAGCGCGGTTATGAACAAACGTCCCACTCCAGCACAGCGATGCTTTACCAGCCCGGCCATTGAGGCGGCGATCACGGAGGTCGGCGGTCGTATTCGCGACCCAGAGATCGCCGCGCTTTTCGTCAACTGCCTCCCGAACACTCTGGACACCACCGTCACCGTGGGAAGTGATGCGGACGGCCGTCCCGACACGTTCGTCGTGACCGGCGATATCGACGCGATGTGGCTGCGGGACTCGACCAACCAGGTCTGGCCGTATCTGCGGTTCGTGACGGCGGATCCCACGCTCAGCCGCTTGATCCAGGGCGTCATCCATCGCCAGGCGCGCTGTGTGCTGATCGATCCTTACGCCAACGCCTTTAACCGCGAGCCCAAGCCGAGCCACTGGATGTCCGATCATACCGTGATGACGCCCGATCTCCACGAGCGCAAGTACGAACTGGACAGCCTTTGCGCCGTGATCCGTCTGTCCGCCGGCTACTACGCCGCGAGCAAGGACGCTTCGTGTTTCGACGCGCGCTGGAGCGACGCCATGCGTAAGATCGTCGCGACGATCCGCCACGAGCAGGCGGGCTCCGATGAGAACAGCAAGGACGACTATCGGTTCCAGCGCGATTCGCCGAACCCAACCGAGACGCTCGCCTGCGGCGGCTTTGGACAGCCGGCGAACCGCTGCGGCCTGAGTAAATCCCCATTCCGCCCGTCGGACGACGCCGCGATGCTGCCGTTTTTGATCCCCGCCAACGCCATGGCCGTCGTTTGCCTGCGCCAGCTCGCCGAGATCTGGAGCGGTCCGTGCGCGCTGCCGGAGGACGCGGCCGGCGCGCTGGCGCTCGCCGAGGAGATCGAGCGGGGGATCCGGACCCACGCCGTGGTTCAGCACCCTGAGCACGGCGAGATCTTTGCCTATGAAGTTGACGGTTACGGCTCGCACTATCTGATGGACGACGCCAACGTTCCCAGCCTCGTCAGCCTGCCGTACCTGGGATACTGCGCTCCCGACGATCCGACCTACCAGCGGACCCGCGCGTTCGTTCTGAGCGCCTCCAACCCGTACTTCGCCTCCGGACAGGCCGCGAGCGGCGTCGGCAGCCCGCACACGGGCCGCGGCACGATCTGGCCGATGGCCTTGATCATGCAGGCGCTGACCTCGCAGTCCCAGGAGGAAGTCCGCCAGTGCCTTACCACGCTGCGCGATACGCACGCGGGAACCTGGTTCATGCACGAATCGATCTGGAAGGACGACGCCGCGAACTACACGCGCAGCTGGTTCGCCTGGGCCAACACGCTGTTCGGCGAGCTGATCCTGACGATTGATTCCAAATACCCCGGCCTGCTGGAGAGCTTCTGACCGAGAGCGCACCAATCTCACAAAAGAAAAACCCTCTGTGAGATTCTGGTTTACTTCGGGATTATTTTGGTCGCATTTTGCATTGACATCGTTGCATGAGTGTGATATACTTTTGGCGTCGGAGTTTACTCTGGTCATTATTATCACACTTTCGCGCCGATGTCTTTTTTTGGAAAGGTCACACCATGAAATCCCGCCGCACCCAAAAGTCTGGTTTCACCCTGATCGAGCTTCTCGTTGTTATCGCTATCATTGCGATTCTCGCCGCCATTCTTTTCCCCGTCTTCGCCAAAGCCCGCGAGAAGGCGCGCCAGATCGCATGCCTCTCGAACTTGAAGCAGCTAAGCCTGGGGATCATGCAGTACACGCAGGACAACGACGAACTGCTTTGCCCCTCGTTCTATGGATACGCCCAAGGGTGGGGCGGCTACATCTATCCGTATGTCAAGAGCACCGGCGTTTATACCTGCCCCGATGATTCCACGGCCGCCGTGACGACCGCCAATGGAAAAGTCGGCGCCGTCAGCTATGCGATGAATACCGATCTCGCAAACTTCGGGAACGCCGTTTATATGCCCGGTCATTCGCTCGCGGAACTGACGTCGCCATCGAATACCGTCCTGTTTCTCGAAGTCGCGGGCGACACCGCCGATGTGACGAAGCTCGATGAAGACACGAACTTCGGGACGAGCAAACCGCCGGCGCACTATATGAGCGCCAGCACCAACGGGCTGGATACTGCTCCCAATGCGATCAATGGTCTCTATGGCGGGGATGGCACCGACGGTCTTCACAACCCGGTATTCGCGACGGGGCATCCGCTTGGGACGATCCCCGGCGAGGGCGGCCAGCCCCGGCACACCGACGGCGCGAACTACGCCGCGACGGATGGGCATGTCAAGTATCTTCGCCCGACACAGGTCTCGTCGGGAGATAACGCGGTGAACTCGACGGATCCCCAGTCGATCGTCAACCGCAAAGCCGCCGGCACGGACAATATGACGCTGGATGGAACGACCCATGTGACGATGACATTCAGCACGAAGTAACGGGTCTGAAGAGTCCGCGCAGCCTGCCCCCGAACCGGGAAAAGGTTCGGGGGCTTTTTTCTCAAATCGCTTCCAAAATTACGTTTAGATATTATGGGTGCGTTTTGGATCCCGTTGGTTATGGAATCTGCTTTGCGAGCATGGTTCGGCATTGGAGATGGTTTTTTCTGCAACCGGTTACATTTCTTTGGCGATTTTTTCACTGAGAATTGCAGGAAAATAGTGACTAGCGGCCGAGCGTGACGATATGGAAACCGTGCGCCAAATTGTGTCATACTATGGCAATCATGGCGACAAAATCCGACCTTATCCCCCCAACTTCGGCGAAGCTCCACGGTCATGTCGTGAGCGCATTGCGTGAGCGAATCCTATCTGGATTCTATCAGGCCGGCGAGTGGCTGCCGGCTGAACGCGTGCTGACGACCGATTTGAGCGTGCACCGGAAGGTCGTGCGTACGGCGATCGCCCAGCTGGAAAAAGAGGGGCTGCTTGTTCGGCGCCCCAACTGCCGCCCCGTGGTCCAGGCGGCGGCGAGCGCCGAAGACGCCGTCGGGCCCGAGGATAACTCCCGGTTCTCGGAGTCGCGCCTCGTCGCGCTCAGCATGTGGCGCGGCGGCGGCTCGGTCGGGTCCGCGCAGCAGCGTATTTTCTGGGGAATGAACCAGGCGCTTGGTCAGGCCGGCTATCATGGAGTCTTTTTGGATCTTGGCGAGCAGGTGGGCACCGTGCAGCAGAACGCCGTGCGGGAGGCCCTGCATCTGCGCTACGTGCTGGACCATGGATTTGGCGGCACGATCTTCTATCCGTACGCTTACGATGAAAACCGGGAGCTGATTCAGGAGGTGTCGCGCCGGATGCCGCTCGTGCTGATCGACCGGATGGTCGCGGGCGTGGAAGCCGATTTCGCCGGCGCCCAAAATCGTCAGGCGGTTTACGACGCCGTCATGCATCTCACGGAGCGAGGTCATCGCCGGATCGCTTACCTCACAAAAAGCGAGTCGATCCTCCCCGTTCAGGAGCGCCTCCAGGGGTACCTCGTGGCGATGCGTGATGTCTTTCCGGAGACCATGACCGAAATCGTGCTCACCGCTCCCGTCTCGGGCTCGGACTATTGGTATGTTTTCGACGCCGTCTTCCGCCTCCCCGCCGGCGAACGGCCGACGGCGCTGATCTGTGTCAATGATATCGAAGCCATGCGCGCGGCCAATCGCCTCGCCGAGCTCGGCCTCAGCGCGCCGGAGGATGTCTCGCTGATCGGCTTCGACAACATCGTGAGCGAATTGCCAAACGGGATCGGCCTGACAACCGTCGGGCAGCCCTTTGAGGAGATCGGCAAAGCCGCCGCGAAGCTGTTCCTGCGTCGCATCGACGACCGCGCCGGCTCCCAGGTCCACGTGGAGCTTCCGACGCAGCTGATCGAACGGGAAAGCGTTCAGTCGCTTCCACTCTCATCGAATTGACCGCGCCGCGCTTCCTTCCTCTCCAGATTATTCTCGCGTCCGCCACAATATCCATAGATAAGATTTCACGATCCGATATGGAAATGGCGCAGCGAGCAATATTTTGCGATTCCTACACACCACTCTTGTTGTTTTGATGGTTGTCTGTTCGTCCCTGACGATCGGCGCCCAAACTCATGCGGACGACGGTTCGGGACAGACGTCCGTGACACGCTCCGTCTCCCTTTGGGATACCGAGCACGGCCTGCCGAGCAACAAGATCAACGCCATCACGAAGACGCCCGATGGTTATGTCTGGCTGGCCACTTCCGAGGGATTGATCCGATTTGACGGAATGCGCTTTTCCGTGTTCGAGCATCACAGCGCGCCGGCGCTGCCGGGAAGCGTGATCGACGATCTGGTCGTGGACGGGCATGGAACGCTCTGGATCCTGGCGCAGGGCCGTGTCGTCCGGCGCGACGGCGACCAGTTCTCGGACGCCGGCGCGGCGCTGGCCGGAGCCTCCGTCAACCGCATGTGGCGGGGGGAAGACCAGGAAATCTATCTGGCGACGGACGCCGCCGTCTATCACGGCGGCGGCGGTAAGCTGGCGAGGATCGGTTCCGTCCCGCTGCCCGAAGTGTGCTACAGTTTTGCGGATCTGCCGGGCAACCGTGTTCTGGCGGGCGGAAGCCAGGGGCGGCTTTACTCCATCAGCGATCAAGGAGTTCATACGGTCGGCTCCGCCGCGTTTTTCGGGAATGGATCGGTCTCCGTTGTCTCGGACCACAAGGGCGGAGAGTGGGTGGCCTGCGCGAACGGCGTCTACCACGGCTACAAGGACAACTTCATTCCGCGCCGCGCGTCCGCTCCGCTCAGCGACCTGGCGTGGATGTGGACGACCAAGGACAGCACGCCCAACTTGCTTTGCGAGGCCGATGGAACCATCTGGGTTCAGAACGGCAGCCGCCTTTTCCACTCGCATTATGGTACGCTGGACCCCTGCACCGCCCAGGACGGCGCGCCGGCGCACTGCGCCCGCATGGGGCTGGACGCCGGCGGGCGGCTGTGGGCCGTGGAAACGACGGCCGCCGGGAACGCCGTGCTGTATGCGTGGAACGGCGAGCGTTTTGAGAAGATCCCGGTCAACGGCGCGGTCTACGGCAGTGTGCGGGTTCCCGCTTATACCGACGAGAGCGGCGACTATTGGATCGGCGGCCAGTCGGGGCTGATCTGGTCGCGCGAGCAGATCTGCCGAACCTTTGGAAAAGCCGATGGCCTGCCGGAGAGTGAGCTCACCACGGCGGCCGCCGGACATGACGGCATTTGGGTGGGCAGTCAGGGCTCCGGTCTGTATCGACTCGCTCATGGGCGCTTCGTGCGGAACGCCGGCATGCCCGCGGACGCCAATATCACCAGTCTGGCGGCGTTCGCTCCGGGCGACCTCTGGGTAGGCCGGGAAGGCATCGAAGTCGCGGCGCTGAACCATGGCGCCCTCGAAGATTTTCCATCCCGATATCCGGCGCCCCATCTTTCCAACATCATGCGCTATCTGGCGCGAGACAGCCATGGGACCCTCTGGGCGTCGGACGGCGTGCTTCTGTTTCGCTGCGACGATCATCACGTGACGCGCGTTGAGATCAAAAGCGCTGAATTTTTGATGGGCGAGATCACGGGCGTCTTCGTGGATTCCCATGACAATGTCTGGGTGGGCGGCTTTGGCGGATTTATCGAATTGCATGACGGGACGATGATGTCGTACGCGCAGAACCCAAAATTGACCGGCTGCCGAGTGACATCGATCTGTGAAGGAAGCGACGGCGCCGTCTGGTTTGGTTTCAACGGCGCGGGATTGGCGCGATGGAAAGACGGCGACGTCAAGATTTTGACCGTGGCGGCGAACGGGATTCCCTCGGATTACATTAATGGCATGGCGCGCGATAAAGACGGGCGTTTCTGGATCGGCGGATCCCGTGGGATTTATTGCGTCGACGAAGTCCAGCTCAGCGCGGTCACGGACGGGCGCGCTCCGACCGCGCCGTTCACCCGTATCGAGAAGGCGGACGGCGCCGCCGGCGGCGCGCTCCAAACGCGTTATGGCAACTGTGTCACGGAAGACGACGAGGGCATGCTCTGGTTTGTCTGCGAGCACGGTCTTGTCCGCGTCGATCCCTCACAATTTGCGCGCACACCTACCCCAACCCTGCTGGAATCGGTCTATGTCAATGGAAAGAACTATTCCTTTGGCCACACGATCATCGCGCCGCCCGGTTCCGGGGATCTGAATATCGAGTACACCGCGATCCGATTCGTCAGCTCGCAGCGCCTGCGCTTTGAATACCGGCTGCGCGGCTACAACTCCCGCTGGATCGATATCGGCGCGGGACGCAGCGCCGCTTATATGAACCTCCCGCCGGGAACGTATACGTTCGATGTGCGATCGTACGACGCGCACTCCACAACGCCGCTTTCACGCGCCTCCGTCACGGTGATCCTGAAGCCGTTCTACTACCAGACCACGGCGTTCCGCGCTGCGTGCGTCATGGCGATTCTGGTTACAATTTGGTTCTTGTTCCTGCTGCGCACACGCATGCTGATGGCCCGCACTCGAAAGCTCGAAGCGATCGTGGAGGCGCGGACCAGCGACCTGAAGAAGGCGCATGAGACGGTCGCGGCGGCGTACGAACAGCTGGAGGATCAAAAGCAAGAGCTGGAAATGCACAATGAGATGCTCCAGAACACGCAAGCGGAATTGGAAGCTCAAAACGACGAGCTTCAGAGCGCCCAGTCCGAGTTGGAGCGGCAGAACAACGAACTCCAGCGGATGCGCGCCGAGCTGGAGCGCGAAAAGGCGGCGCTCGCCGAAGCGAACGTCCATTTGAACGCGCTGGCGATTACCGACGGCCTGACGGGGCTGACGAATCATCGGGGCTTCCAGGACCAACTGGAGCGCGAGTGGACACGCTCCATGCGCTACGGCGACTCCCTGTCCCTTCTCCTGCTCGATGTGGATCACTTTAAACAATACAACGACACCTATGGACACCCGCAGGGCGACACAGTCCTGAAGACCATCGCGCGCCTCCTGATGGAGAACTGCCGGGACACGGACACACCCGCGCGGTACGGCGGCGAAGAGTTCGTTGTGGTTGTTCCGCAAACGGACTCCGTCGGCGTTGCCGAGCTCGCCGAGCGCATCCGTGAGGTCATCGCGTCGGCGCCCTGGCCCGACCGCCCGGTGACCGCCAGCATCGGCGTTGTGACATACACCGCCGGGATGCTCAACGGCCGCGACCTGATCGAATTTGCCGATCAGGCGCTTTATTTCTCCAAGACTCACGGCCGCAACCGTGTGACCGCCTACGCGCACATCGCCGAAACAGCTGCTCCTGTTCGATAAGCAATCTCCATAGGGGTAATTATGGTTTTTCTTTGGTTCTGATGTGTCTATTGACATGTGCTCCAAAGTGTGCTAGACTGAATTCCGTTACGCAAAGCGAGCTTAGGTACGCGCGGTGTGCGGCAATGGCTGCCCGCCGCCGGGCGCCGTTCCGAACGAGACCGACAGCCCCGCCGTCAACGGCCTGGCGTACCCCGGGCCGCGAACTGGCTGCTGTCCGACGGCCACGTCAAATATCTGCGCCCGACGCGCATTTCAGCGCTCTCTAATGTCTCCACAATATCTTCCCGATCGCCGATACCGAACCTGAGACTGCGTGACGCCGCAAGGCGGCGCGCAGTCTTTGTCGGTTGATTCCGCTTTGCGTCTTCTTGCCTGCGTTTTCTTGACGGCCAGGGCGCGCAGTCGATACAATGTCTTTATCGCCCCAAAGAAAGAGTAATCCCAAGAATGTCTTCGAAAGAACATGGCGCGCAAACTGCGTCCACGCGCCGGCAATTCGTGCAGCAGGCTGCTGCGGCTGCGCTCTCCACGGCGCTGATCGCGCCGCTGGCGCCCCAAGCGTCGGGGAAGGCGCCGCGCGCCGCGCGGTCGTCCAGCGGCTATTTCGACTTACAGCGCGCGCCGGACCTTATCCAGATCTTTACCGAGGACGGCGACCGGAAGCTGAGCAAAGAGGCGGGCGGCCGCTGGACATCTCAAGACGCTGTGGTGACGACGGCAGTGACCCCCAGCGGCCTGAACGTGTCGCTGTCGGCGTCGAATACGGGCGTCAAAAGGATCCATCTGCGCTGGAACGGCGCGGTCGCGGGCGGTCAGCGGTTTCTGGGCGATCACTGGGAGCGCGCCTATGGCGATCTGGAGTGGCGCGGGGTGGTCCCGGATCGCGCGATGCCCTGGTACTTCGCGGCGTGGGACGGCGCCCGGACGCATGGCTACGGCGTGATGACCGGTCCGGCGGCGTTCTGTTTCTGGCAAACCGATTCGGATGGGATTAGCCTGTGGGCCGACGTGCGCAGCGGCGGCAAGGGGCTGCGCCTCGGCTCGCGCGCGCTGGATGTCTGCACGGTCGTCAGCCGCCCCGGCAAAGGCGGCGAAACGCCCTTCGCGGCGCTGCACGCCTTTTGCCGTCAGATGTGCCCGCAGCCGCGCCTCGCGGACCACTCGATCTACGGCCACAACGATTGGGACTTCGCCTACGGCAATAACTCCGCGGCGTCCACGCTGGAGGCCGCGCACCTTCTCGCCTCGCTGTCTCCGGCGGGTAAGAACCGCCCGTATGTGGTCATCGATGACGGCTGGGAGCCGGCCGGCCCCGGCAAGGCGGGACCGTGGGATGGCTCGAACAGCAAGTTTCCGGACATGCCCGGGCTGACGTCAGATGTCAGGAAGGCCGGGGCGCGTCCCGGCATCTGGATCCGCCCCACCACGGCCTGGGAGGCGATGCCGGATCCTTGGAGAATCGATGGGAAACACGGCTCGCTCGACCCGACCGTCCCGGAAGTCAAGGCGCAAATCGAGGCCGACATGGCGCGCTTGGCGGGGTGGGGCTTTGAGCTGATCAAGCACGACTTCTCGTCGGTCGATATCCTGGGGCGGTTCGGCTCCGGCATGGGCTCGGGGATTACCGACGATCACTGGAAGTTCCGCGAAGGGCAGGGGCGCACCACCGCCGAAGTCGTATTGGATCTCTACCAGACGATGCGCAAGGGAGCGGGAAGCGCCGTTGTCCTCGGCTGCAACACATTCAGCCACCTCTCGGCTGGAATCTTCGAAGCCTGCCGCATCGGCGACGACACCAGCGGGCGGGATTGGGAGCGCACGCGCAAGATGGGCGTTAACTGCCTGGCGTTCCGCAACGCCCAGAACCGCGCATTCTACGCCACCGATCCGGATATCGCGCCGATTACCCACGATGTCCCGTGGGAGAAGACGGCGCAGTGGCTGGACCTGGTCGCGCGCAGCGGATCGGTGCTGTTCACCAGCCTCGACATGACCGCCGTCGGCCCCGTCCAGCGAGAAGCGCTGCGCGAGGCGCTCGCGCTCGCGGCCGCCGGTCAGCCGCTGGGCGAGCCGATCGACTGGCTGGAGACGACCTGTCCCCAGCAATGGAGGCTGGGCGGCGAGATGAAGCAGTATCGGTGGCAAAATCCAGAAGGCGCTTCGCCCTTTAACGTCTAATCTCGGCGCGGGAGACAGAGATTTGGAACAAAAGCAGCCGCGCATAATCACCGTCGCGACGATGAATATCCGCCATGACGCGGACCGCTGGCCGGAGCGGCGTCCGCTCCTTTCGCAAGGATTGCGCAGGCTGGCGCCGGATGTGATCGCCTTGCAGGAAGTCGCGCTGGGGATCGATCAAGCCGCCCTGCTGCAATCGGATCTGAACGGAGAGATGGACGCCGCCCCCTACGCCGCGTTTGTCGAGCCGAAAACAGGCGCGGCGCCCACCGAAGGCATCGGGTGCCTGACGCGTCTGCCGGTGGCGCGCAGTACGCGGCTTGAGCTGCCGGGCGGCTGGCGCATCGCCCAGGCTCTGGACTTTCGGCAGGATGGCGTGAGCTTTTGCGTGGTCAACACGCATCTGCACCACGAGCCCGCCGACAGCGAGGAGATCCGGGCAAAGCAAAGCGCGGCCATCATGGAGTATCTCGAAGCGGAGGCGGCTCGGGATCCGGACAAGCATTGGATCCTGGCCGGGGACTTCAACGCCACCCCGGAGACCGAAACCGTGCAGCGTGTTCTGACGCGTCTCGTCTCGGCGTATCCCATCATCCACGGCGCGGAGCCGAAATACACCTATCCCACGCCGCTGGCCGCCGAAGATTACGCCGATCCCACATCGTATCACTGCATCGACTATCTCTTTGTGTCGCCGTCGATCCATGTCCACGACATTCAGATGATCTTTGACGAGCCTGGTCCCGACGATCCGGCGCTCTTTCCTTCGGACCACTTCGGATTGCTGGCGACGATTTCGTTTCCCGATGCTTCCTGAAGGGTCTTACGTGCGCGGTCCCCGGCGGTACGCCGCCGGGGGACGCCCCGTTTCCCGGGCAAAGACGCGGGAGAAGTAGAACCGGTCGCCAAACCCCGTTTCCTCGGCGATCCGGTCGATGGTGTCGTCGGTGAAGAGCAGGCGCTGCGCCGCAAGCGCCACGCGGCGCTTCAGCACGTACTTGGCGGGCGCCACGCCGACGGCTTCGCGGAAGCGCCGGATAAAGTAATCCTCGCTCATGCTGCAAAGCGCCGCCATCGCGTCATTCGTAATCGCCTGGCCGAGATGCTCGTGAATATGGGAGATCGCCGGCAGGACAGGCTTGAGCGCGGAGACCCGAATCCAGCACCGCTCCAGCATGTCGGGAGGCAGCGAATTGAAATAGTGACCGAACGCCTGATAAAGCAGCCCTTTGAGCAGGCACTGACTGCCGAAGTCCGCGCACCCTGTCTGCTCGACCCGACCTCCCAATTCAAAGACCGTTTTGCCGAAGTCCGGCGCATTTGGGATCAAGACGGGGCCAGGGAACATCTCTTGAAAGACGATCGGCGGCAGCCCGCGCAGATCGAAGTGAACAAAGAACTGCCGCAGGGGCGCGTCGTTATCGCTCGACAGCTCCAGGCCCGACGGAATCAGATAAACCTCGCGCGCCTCCAGCGGCAGCACCTGATCCCGATTCTTGAGCCAGCCGCCAGGCGCGTCGTTTTGGTACAGCCGCCAATGGTCGTTGACCAGCAGGGGGTGACTCCACCATCCCGGCGGAAGGTTGTCCCGCTGCGCCCAGAGAAGCCGAATATCCAGGTCATCCAGCATTACTGGGAGCTGCTGTCGTTCAAAAAGCGCCTGCTCGGCGCTTGTCCGTTGTGTGTTGGTCATCATCCCGTTCCCATGCGCGGCGGAATCGTCCATGGATTGGACGGATTATCCCATAGCCTCGACGCACGGAATATTATAAGATATACCACACGAGATTGATACCGAAATTTGACGGAGTGACTGATGAATATTCCAAGTATCCGCGCCTCGGAGGGGAGTTGGCGGAAGCTACTGGCGGAAACTCTGCCCTTATTCGGGCATCGGAACTGGATCGTCGTCGCGGATTCCGCGTATCCGAGCCAGTCCCAACCGGGCGTACGCACGATCGCCGCGCCGGACGATCACCTGGACGTCATAGATGGTGTGCTGACGGAAATCGACCGCGCCGGCCACGTCCGCCCGATCCTCCATTTGGACGAGGAACTGGAGTTTTTGAGCGACGAGGATATCGCAGGCGTCGGCGCATTCCGCGCCGGATTGGCGGCGCTGCTCGGCGCCGGCGTCCGAAGCGCGCCGCACGAATCCATCATCCACCGCCTGGACGCCGCCGCCGGAATGTTTGAGATCCTCGTCATCAAAACGAGTTTTCAAATCCCCTACACAAGCGTCTTCATCGAACTCGATTGCGGTTACTGGGACGCCGAATCCGAACGACGCCTGCGAATGCGAATGGAGAGCGCCCAGGCGAACGCCAATGCCGTTCAAATAAGGTATACCGCTTCCTGAAACGTCTTCGTCGGGTTTCATGGATAGCCGTGTTGGGGGCGCTTGAGAGCGAATGTCGACATTTTGCGCTTGGCGGAATTTTCCATCGCTTGCATGGACGATGTTGTCGCCGCCGCCCGGGAATATTATGAGGATTCCTTGATAAAACGATAGGGATTTTGGGAAGTCCGTATGGCAAAAAGAGATAGGCGCAAAATCAAGGACAGAACTCCGATGCGATTCGCGTCTGACCCTGCTCCCAGGTGGTATCGTCTCTCCCATCGGGCGCGCTTTAAGCGTCTGCATAAAGTGAGGATCGCGTGCTGCAGAAAATACTCTCGCAGACCAGAAGACCAGCGTGGGAGGACGATTCATCTGGATGGCGCCTGGATCAGCGATGTTCCGAGTTTCTATCTATCGATGGGGGAAGCGGTCAATGGACCGTTCGGATATTTCGGAACCTGTTTGGACAGCCTTGCCGATTGTCTGAATGGCGGTTTTGGCGTAAGGTATCCATTGACAATTCGGATTACGCATGTCAGCAAAATGAGAAAGGCCTTAGACGCACTGGCATGGTGTCTTTATCGTGCAGAAAGTTTTCGAGAGGTGGTCGATTGGGAAGATACGGCGCAGCTTGTGGACTGGGGCTACTTTGCCGATGGCAGCGAGGCGGAAGTGGCGCGAAAGACCGCCATTTACGAGGCTGCTCTTGCCGGTGAGTCGTTCGACTGTTCCGACTTCCGCTCGTATTTTGATAAGATCCTTGAGATCTTTGCGGACCACAGAGTTGAGCTTATCCTGGAAAATGACGATCCTCTAGACTAACGAGACGTTCTCGCAAGCTTTCCCATGGCGTCGATCACGGGCAGCGCGTTTCCGCCGGCGTCGAAGAATGACCGACCTTCAAAGCCGCCCAGGCGGACGCCGGTGAGGGGAAGGTATTCGGCGGCCCACCAGTAGATCCCCGCGCCGCGGCCGCCCGGGACCTCGCGCAGGACCTTCCCTAATGTTTCAACGAACTGGACCTGACCTTGCTGGCTGGCCGGAATGCCGGCGAGCTTGGCGCTGTCTTTGGCGAACTCGTCCTGAGGATTCCAGGGAAAGTCCGTCTCGGCGATCACGACGGGCTTCTGGTAGCGCGCGGCGGCGCCGTTCAGACAGGCGCGCAGGTTCTCCAGGCTGCCCTGCCAGTATGGATAGTAACTTTCCCCGATAATATCGAACTTCACGTGTTGTTCGAGCAGATGGTCGAAGAACCACTTTGTCGTTCCCCAATCACCGCCCCGGTCCAGATGCACGATGATCTTGGGGCGCTTCGCCCCCGAGGATTTCTCGATCCCGCGTACGGCGGCGTTCATCAATCGCCCTAACTGGCTCCACTGCTCCGGAGAATCGGTCGAACCGCCCACTTTGCCCATCGGCCAGAGCAGTCCGCCCGGCGTTTCGTTGCCGACCTGGACATAGTCCGGCATCGCGCCGGCGCGTTTGAGCGCGGCGATGGCGTCCCGGTTGTACGCGTACATCTGCTGTTCGAGCTTGTCGAACGGCAGGTCGCGCCACGCCGCCGGAGCCGCCTGATGTCCCGGATCGGCCCAGGTGTCCGAGTAGTGGAAATCGATCAGGAGCTTGAGCCCGGCCGCCTTTACGCGCCGGGCCAGGGGAACCGTATAGTCCAGATTGTTGATGGCGTTGTAGGGATCGGCCTTCGCCTGGGCCGTGCTGCTGGTGTACACGCGCAGGCGGACGCAGTTGACGCCGTGCTCTTTTAAAATGGCGAAAGGATCCTTGGCGACGCCCCCATCTCGGTAGACGCCGCCCTGGGATTCGAAGTATGCGACGTGCGAGCAGTCGGCGCCGGCGACAAAGGCATCCGCCCGCTGGGGCTGCGCCAGGGCGGGCGCTGATCCGGCGCTCGCGAAGACGAGCGCGCTGATGAGGACGCCCAGCGGCTTTGCGGGACGGGCGAAGAGAAACGGGAACATCACTGATTGTATCCTTTCAAAATCCAGCGCGGCGCGGCGATCCTTGACACGCCATGGTCACAATCCCCATAATATCCATCAACACCGATGCGTTCCGCCGCAGAGAATAGAGTTTCCACCCCATGGCGAAAAGGGCGACACGCGCCGACGTTGCCGCGAAGGCCGGCGTCTCGAAGACGACTGTTACGTACGTGCTGAGCGACCGCTACGATTTTTCCATCCCTGAGAGCACGCGCGAGCGGGTGCGCGCCGCCGCGCAGAGCCTCGGCTATCAGCCGCACGCCGCCGCGCGCGCGCTGGCCTCGGGCCGCACGAACTCCATCACCATCGCCGTCCCTTATAGCATCAGTTCGCACTATGCGCGCGTGCTCCAGGCCTTCGAGCGGCACGCCAACGCCAACGGCTACCACATGATCGCCAGCACGGTCGGGCATTTGAGCATGCGCAATGTCGGCCCCGACCTCGCCGAACTGCTCAGCAACCTCACGGACGGCGTGGTGCTGGTGGATATGCCCGCCGCCTTCCAGCCGGAAATCGACCGGCTGATGCCCAGCTTCAAACCCGTGATCTCGATGGGCGTCTTCACCGCGCCCGGCATCGACAGCGTCACGGTGGACCTGGCGCCCGGGGCGGCGGCGGCGCTCGATCACTTGCTGGCGGCCGAGCCCAAGCGAATCGCGTTCATCAGCGCGGGCCGGGCGTCGGACGGTCCCGAGCGAAGTGATGTTCTGGCTTCCTACACCGGAGACGCCCGCCCGGACGCCTACCGCGACGCCATGACCAGGGCCGGCCGGCCGCTGGAGGAGATCCCCGGCAGTCCGTCCAGCCGGCAGGCGACGATGGAGTCTCTGCGCGACTACGTGGGCGCTTACGGGTGTCCGGACGCGCTGTTCTGCTTCAATGACGATATCGCCATCGCCGCCTATCGAACGCTGCGCGAAATGGGATATCGCATTCCCGAGGATGTCCGGATCGTCGGCTGCGACGGCAGTGAGGAAGGCGAGTACGCCTTTCCGGCGCTGACGACGATTGCGCAGCCGATCGATGAGATGTGCGCGCTCGCGTGGCAGTTCCTGGCGAAGCGCCTCAGCGACCCGGAGATGCCCCAGCAGCGCGTGACCGTCGACGCCCGGTTTACGATCCGAGGCTCGACACGGCCGTAACTTCGATCGCGGCGCATTCCCATTCGACTGCGTGATCCTCCACAATCTCCACGCCGACCAGCGCGACCACGCTGTCCCCGTCCCGCCGGTCCGGCCATGCGTCCGCCGGCAGATAGATGGGGGCGTCCTGGCGCAGCGGCAGGATCTTCAACAGCAGTTCGCCCTGACAGATCTCCGGCGTATCGCGCGTCAAACCGACTTCGAATTCGTTTCCATTGTAGAAATTATCGGTCAGCAGCCGCCCATTCAAATAAAGACGGGCGACATCCCCCACGTATTCGATCCGCAGGCGCCGCCGCGACGAGCCCGTCTGGGGCGGCAAATGAAGACGCCATACGGCAGCGTCGTCGAAATCCGCGTCCGACGGCGCCTCGGCGACGCCCTGGCTTCCGATCAGGACACGCCGCTTGTGGCCGGTCGCCTGGAGCAGTTCCCGCCGAACTTGCGTGGTCTTGCTTGGAACGGCCGGCGCGATATACCGCCGAAAGATTCCGTCCGATACGCCCGGCAGCGCCTGCCCCGCAAATGAGACTTGATCGGGAGCGGGGAAAATCGCCGCCGTGAGACACTCGGGATCGCCGGCCTCCAGACGCAGCCGGTTTCCGTCCAGGACCAGCGACGCCTCGCTGAGAAATAACCGTTCTCGCCCTGCAAGCGTCCCGCGCCAGCAGGCGAGGGATTGGGCTTCGTCCAGCAGCACGATATGGATGCGGCGGCCCTCTTGCGTCCACAGGTGAATGGCGACATCCGTTCCCGCCGCCAGCTCCGAAATCCGAATGCGCCCCTCCTCGCAAGAGACCACGCCGGAGGCGGCTTCGGCGCAGAGGTCCTGGTCATGAAAGAGAAATTCGGCGGGAACGCTCGGCGTTTGCGCGAAGACGAAGTAACTTTCCCCGCTCTCCGCAAGGCGGCAGACTGGCTGCGCGGTGGCGTAAACCAGATTCGCGCCGTCCAAATCCATCTCGAACGGCCAGAAGAAGAACGAATCGGCGGGAACGTCAATCGGAGCGCTCGGGACTTGCAGACAAACGCCGGGCAGGCAGAGTTCGAACTGCACCTCCGTCTTAGCGGGCATCGCTTGCAGCCGCTGATAATTGTTGACAAAAAGGAACCCGGAGCGCCCGTTGGTGCGCGCGGACCAGCGGAGCGTGGACGTATCATCGGCGCTGGCCGGCGGCGTCAGCGGCATGAGCGCGGGCATGGACGCCAGCGCCGAGCCGAAGTCCCGCAGAAATAGGTGCATGCGGCGCAGCAGATGGTAGTGATCCCGGACCTGCCCGAACTCGCCCAGCGGCGCCTGGAAGTCGTAGGATTTGACGGGAAGGTCGTTCCAGTACCCCGTCGCCTGCGACTCCTGAAGCGTGGAGAAGCGGCCTTCGGGATTGGTCCCGCCATGATACATATAGTACCCCTGGAGGTTGCCGCCCGAGCCGATCTTGACCAGTGCGGACGACGCGATGTCTTTGGGCGCGATTCGGATCCGGCGATGGTAGCTGCGCTCCATACCGCCGCCGATCTCGCAGGCAAAGTAGGGATAGTAGATATCGTCGGCCTCCAGGCCCACAATGCGCTCGCCAAGCTGGTCCGTGGCGATCGCTGCGTCGGCGCGGACGGAGCTGAAGAGATAGGCGCCCCGATACCCCGGCGGCATCTCCGCCAGCGACCGGTCCCAGAAACCATCGGCGTAGCCGCCGAAGAGCGGCAGAAATGGGCCGACCGGCATGGCTGTCGTGAGCTCCGGCCAGCCGGTGCGCGTATACAGCGGGACATCCAGCCCCGCCTCCATCGCCATTCGTCTCAGCGTGAGCAGGTGCTCCGCCGGGCCGCCATACTCGTTTTCGCACTGGACGGCGACGACCGGACCGCCGTCTTTCCACAATAGGCCGTCCAATTGCCGGCCGATCTCGCCGTAAAACCGCTCCACATAACGCAGGTAGCCGGGATCGTCGCTGCGCAGCTCCACGCCTTTTTGCGCGATCCAGTCCGGCAGCCCGCCGCCGCGCACTTCCCCATGACACCAGGGGCCAAGGCGGGCGGCGACATTCAATCCCAGCTCTCCGCACAGCGTGACGAAGCGGCGAAGGCCGCGCCGCCCCTCCCAATCGAAGCGGCCTTCCTCCTCCTCATGATGGATCCAGAAGATATAGGTCGCGACGATTTCCACGCCGCCGGCCCGCACCTTCAGGAGTTCATCGCGCCATTCGTTCTCCGGATAGCGCGCATAATGGAACTCGCCCATGACGGGCAGCCAGGGCTGCCCGTCGCGCATCAGATGCTGGCTGTTAACCGTGATTTCGCCGCCGTCCGGCGCGCGATTGGCGCCAAGCTCCAGGTGACCGTCGAAAATCTGAGCCTGCGGGGTCGTGGCGCGGAGACGTAGGGTGTGTGCGTTCATCAATGGGGTTTTGTCCATAATTTCTGGAATAATCGCTTACTGACGCGGGTCATTAATTGATCACAGTATAATGGAAGGCCGTTTCGCTGTCAAGAGCGCCGCAAAAAAATACTTGACAAATATTGCGACCGATCCTATAATCATAAACAGTTTAGTGACCCGCGTCATTAAATCGTCTTTACGCACTTTTGGGAGAATATCTTCATGCAGAACCGAAAAGGTTTCACACTGATCGAACTACTCGTTGTGATCGCTATTATTGCGATACTTGCCGCTATTCTGTTTCCGGTCTTCGCCAAGGCGCGAGAAAAGGCCCGGCAGATCGCCTGTGTCTCGAACGAAAAGCAGCTGGGCCTGGCGCTGCTCCAGTATATTCAGGACTCGGATGAGTGTATGCCGGCGAACGGCGAAGGCAACACGTCCTGGTATGACGCCATCCAGCCTTATGTCAAGAGCTCTCCGCTGATGTTCTGCCCGTCGAACCCCGACACGCAGAAGCAGAACCTTCCCGCCGGCTCCGGGAAAGCTTACACGACGTATTTCGCCAATCAATTCAACGGTCCGTCGAACGCCGCAAATCCCGAGGATAGCCTGGGGGCGTTCAACACTTATGGGAAATCGGGCTTCAACCTCGCGAGCTTCGTGGCGCCCGCGAGCTGCATCGCCGTCGTTGAAGGACGGGATATGGAGGGATACTGGGAGTTCCGAATCAACTACACGAACAATCTCTACGCGGGGCACACCGGCCGGACCAATTACCTCTTCATGGACGGGCATGTCAAGGCGCTCAAGCCGGAACAGACCCTCGCCAAGGAGGATCTGGGGACCGCCGACACGGATTACTGGGTCCACGACGGCCGTTCGTTCAAGCAGATCGATACGGACGGCGGATACGTGTACTTCCAAAGCCCGGCGGGCCCTGGATATCAGACGGTCCAGGCGACAGACCAGTTCTACAAGTAAATTCTCAAAGTAACGCGACGACGACGGGGCCTGCGGTATGTCACCGCAGGCCCCGTCGTTTCGTGTGCCGGCAGAGAGCCTTAGCTGCTGAAGTCGACGATGCTGGAGAAGGCCAGCTCCTCGGTGGCGACGATCATGTAGCCGCTGGTGTCCACAAACCGCTGCCAGCTGGCCGGCCGGTTGCCGTTCGATGTATCGACCCAATCGATGAAGCCGCCGACGAAGTTCGGGTCGGTAGTCGAGTTGTTGACCCAGTCTCCGGATCCCGTGGCGGAGCCGACGGCCGATTTCGCGAAGTTATAGTGCGACCAGGCCGAAGCGTAGAGGTTATTGTAGTTTCCCGTCGCCTGCGCAATTTTCCACTCGGCGTCGGCAAGCTGAAGGGCGGAGCCAGGATAGACCTGGGTGTTCGTCCCCGACGCCGGGGTGAACTGGTGCACGCCGCCGGCGTACTGCCCGCTTTGTACGGTGAGATAAGCGCCGTTATACGCCGTTCCGTGGTCCCACCAGGTGGTGAGGTCCTTGGCGTACTGCTCGCTTTCAGATCGGGCGTCGAACTCATACGGCGCGAAGCCCGTTTGGTCGATGCCGCCATTGTAAACGCCGTTGCCGCCGCCATCCAGATAGTCGTAATAGTTATGCCAGGTTCCCTTGTCCTGGGCGTTCGCGAGCAGCGCGGAGATCGAATTCGCCTGGTTGCTGTAATACGTGCTGGTCGCCGTGTCTCCGACCGCCGTCGCCCACTTGGAGAAGCAGCGATAGGCGGCGACCGCGTAAGAGCGATCGACCGTCCACGAGCTCAAATTCGCGTTGGTGAAATCCGCCATCGAATGCGCATGCGCGTACTCCTGCGAACGGTAATTGGCGCCGTCGCCGTTGGGGCTGAGCTGCGTGTACTTCCACATCGCGATCAGCAGCTCCGCCGTCACGCGGGCGTCGCCGCCGCCTTTGGAGCTAACGCCATAGCTGCTATTGTAGGCGATGCTCGCCGGAAACCCATTCCCTGCCTGATTGTTCGTGTTCCGGATCCAGCTCCAGAAGAACCCGCTGAGCGCCGTCTTCGCCTTGCCGTCGAGGTCCGCGTTGCTGCGTCCCGCGACTGTCAAGCGATGGTAGCCATAAAGCAAACCAATCGAGCCGATCGCCGCTTCGCCCGGCTGTACGAAATCGGGCATCCCATTGCCGATCCGCCAGTCGTTCAAAACCCCATAGGCCGCCGCTGAGGCCGAGACGCCCGCCGTGGATGAGTTCGCCGCAGTACACGAGCATTGTGTGACGTATTTGCACTCCATCCACATATCGTCATAACTGTCCGCCATCGCGCTATGCGCCGCCCCAAACAACGATACGGCCGCAGCCAGCGCCGGCCCCGCCTTCTTCCACGATTTCAGCATCTCATAGTTCTCCTTTGACGATCCTGTCTGGTTAGCAAATATCTCGTCTCAACCGATTGTGAACATTCGCTGTTTATCCGGTTAAACGATGACCGATTGTATCATTGCCTTTCTTGCTTGTCAAGGGAAATTTTTCGTCAGAGTAAAGGCCGACGAAGACGACTGTAATCGTCCTGCGGGAATATTCTTGGTGAGAAGGAGCGATTTGCGTTTAATCGATTAAGCGACTGAGGAGAACGTCATGCTTTTACGGATCGGCGCGGGCGATTCGGAAACCGACTTCATCCTGGTCCGGTGGGGTTCGTTTGGGCGTCGCTGGGATACGGGCCGTCGTCATACCAATCCTCGCACCACATCCAGAGATTGCCGTTGATGTCATAGACGCTGTAGGCGTTCGGCTTCAGAAGACCCACGGATGCGTTTCTCCGCCGGCGTTTCGGTCACAGCAGGCGTACGCCTTCGGCTGGTCCTAATCTGCGTCATCGCCGTCAAAGAACCAGGTCGTTCCTGCCCGGACGACAAACTCATATTCCGCCGATGTTAGCAGACGGTATCCATTCTCTTTGATATCGCAATGGAAATCTTCCAGCGCCGTAACGCCCGTCGCCGCAGTTTTCGTCACCGATCGATAGGAGTAAATCTGATCGAACCCGTCCCGCTTGCTCAGCATATTGCAGTACACCACGGCGTCGTATCAAGAGACATCGTCGATTGGCCGCTGGAGATCGCCTGGATACTTGGTAAAATTGGTTCCCATCGTCATTTAGTACTCCTCTTAAGTAACCTGAGTCGCGGATTGGATCACATCGTAGGAGAATGTCATTGGGTGGGCAGGAAAAGTATAGATCCACCGTTCCCTTCAAACTGCTGTCCAAAAGTGAACGTCTGTCCTTTCGTCGGGATGCGCACCCATCCGGCCGACGTCGTTTTTGGATCAACCTTCGACCTGAGCCACGCCTGCGCCCTCGTCGCGCCCACCACAATCAGCGCGGCGCACAGCGCCGCCAATGTCCATTTTCTTATTTCCATAGAGTTCTCTCGGTCCAAGTTTCGAATGTTGTCGTTTCAAAAGGCGCTAGCGAACGCGCCGGCGATTATGGCTCATTCGACCAATAAGGATAGGAACTGCAAAAACAAATACCGGAAGCCAGTCGGGCATCACATATCTGTACTTGCGTCGGCGTAAGTGCTGGGCATCGGAAGTCGTTGGCAACGCCAAAAGTCTAATACAGAATCATGCTATTTCTTCTATCATTTTTTTCAATTCGTGTGATTGTTGTTCTTTGGGTTTGAGATACACCGAACAAATACGAGTGCACAATTCAGGATTGTAGTGATTGCTATTAAGCCAACATTGGACCGCAGATATCGCTTCTTCTTCGATTGATAGAGGACTTATTAGTGATTTGGGTTCGTCATATCCACAATTAATTAAATCAAGAGATGCGCTGATGTCAATTTCTTTTACGGTTTTAGTATCGATATCATATAGAATTACATAGTAGCCTGCTTGGTATTCCAGCAATGCTAGTATGCTATGCTTATGTGAGGTCGTAGATTTTGCCGTGAATAGTGTTGTAGGCAATTCTGATATTTCACTTTGATATTTTTTGAAAATTGACATATGATTGAGAAAAGAAGGTGATGTGTCTTGGAGGAGCTCTTCTGGCAATATCAGATTTTCAGGATAAGCAGCAATATCTGATTCTGTAGCTAGAGATATTGTATAATCAGAGTTTTGTCCGTCCGCGTTAGGTAATATACTTCTTCCTATGAGACTCCTTGAATTGTCATGTCGTTCGTGTAATCTTGAAATCATTCTTTTGATAATCTTTGCCGCCTGAGTCTCTTTATTGTGTAGCGTGGGTTCAAATGTGTAAATGTGTATAGCACGATTGCGTTCTTCCGTCATGCGTAAAACACGACCAGCTCGTTGAAATAATTCATCAGCACTTTGAGGCAAATCATAATTTATTATTATATTAGCATCTTGCATATTTAAGCCGATACCGTCAGCATCTGTGCATATTAAAATGTTGTATTCTTGCTCATGTTGAATGTCACTTACTCCTGAAGAACGAGGAGAAAAATGTTCAATGATATTTTTTCTGTTAGTGAGTGATTTAATAGTATGCTTATTATTTTCTTTCTGTACCGTACATGCAATTTTTGTAAACGGGAAATTATTTTCTAAAAGCTTGTGTATACTCATAGCTGTTAAGTGTCTTTTTGTGAATATAATAGCCTTTTCTTTTTGTTCAATATGTGTTTGGATAATGTTCTTTAGTTTGACGAATTTTTCTTCTGTTTCTAAGTTTATTTTGTTTAGTCCATCGACTATAGGGTTTAGTATATTCTTTCGAAACTCTTCGCTGTGTGTATAGTTTGTACGGTAAAAATCGGAGACTGTTTCGGATGACAATGGGATGCTTAATTCTTCGTTGTTGAATATTTGCATTTGTACTTGCTCGTCTTTTTTATGTGTATTATCGGGAGCATTGTTTCGGCATCTGCTAATGAAATACAGCATCATGTCTACAGAACCTGTCCATGCAAGTATGGCATTGTTGCTTGAAACATCTGCGGCTATTAATTCATTCTTATCTTTTTGTTCATTAAAAACATCGAAAGGAATACGGTCTGCTTTAAATACTTGGTTTTCAAATGCATGTTGTATGTCTTCTTGTAAGAATAATGAATATTCTGTCCTGTGCAGAACTATTTTACTGGGGAAATAACGATTTGACTGTCTGTCAGGCATAGAAATGAAAATTCTCCCATCTTCTTCTACATCCTTTCTAGAAATCGCCATTTTTAAAAGAGTAATTATTCCTAAAATACTAACTATCGGCAAATTTTTAACTTCTGATAAACTATTTACTTTCCAATGATCGCTATCATGGAATAAATTATCTTTTTGAGGATATAAAGGTAGCATCCGGAGAAGACTGTTTAAGTCTTGACGATCAGTTCCATAAGGAGTCGCTGTTAACAGTAGGACGCTTCCGCCTGTATTGTGGAATTTATCGATTCTCTCTCTCACTATGTTAATTTTAGCTTCTACGCCTTTTGTGTTTTGACGTTGTATGTTCGCGTCTTTTTGCAACATTTTACGATATACATGCGCTTCATCTATAACTAAAACACTGTTTTTGTTGCTTTGTTCTAAAAACTTTAACAATGTGTTTATTTGGTGTAACCTATTGTGAGATTGTTTTTTGAACAGAAGACTAGTGTCAAAATATTCAAAATTTATATTTCTACTCCTCAATTGTGCTTCCCACGCTGACTTTACACTCTTTGGTCCTAATATAATAGCTAGAGAATCTCGGTTTGTAACTCGTCTGATAATTTCTGAGCCTATAATAGTTTTTCCGAGACCTGTTGCTGCTAATACAATTGATCCCTTGTATTTGTTTATTTGTTGTTCACTTGAATTAATTATTCCTTTTTGGAAATATGTCGGTATATACCCACCTGGGCCTAGTAGCGGTACTTCTCGCTCATAAGCAAACTGTAGAAACTTTAAATATGCTTGAAAAGGAGACGCCATTTCAAGCCACGTCTTGAGGCATAATTGTAAGGCCTCAATCAAATCATATGAGTTTGTAATTGTTTCATCAAAATGCTCTATGAACTGTTGTGTGTCTCTGCTTGATAATACGCTTGCTTGTTCGTGATTACCAGCTGATCCCAAGCCCTGTTTTGTAAAATTTGTCGAGCCATGCCAGATGATTTTATCATCAATAATATAATATTTGCAGTGAAACAGACGGGGTGTATTAGTCTCCCATGCTCCTCGGATAATAAAATGTTTTGCTTCTATACGTTTTAATAAATCCGCTACAGTTTCTGAAAGAGGCGAAAGTGATCTGCCAAGCTCCAGCAGAATTTCATTGACGAACACAGGAATAGTGTTTTCGCCTTGGTCATTTCCAACTAGTATCTGTAATTGAACATTTGCTCTTAGGCTTGAGCGACTCTGTTCATACCCTGACAGCCTAAAATAGCCACTCGTTATTCGAATAATAGATTTGGCAATAGGGAAATAAGCTTTGACAAAGCATAGGCCAATTCCGCGCCCTACACCTGAAATTGGCTTCTTGTTTGATCCGTACCGAACTTTGTAATTCGACATGAATTTCCTCTAATGTTTATCAGTTACAATTATTAAAATGAAACAAAGCTGCTAGTTAGATTGTCTAAGATAACTTTTTCTGAGATCTAAAAAAGGTGAAGAATGAGAAAACTAAGACCGGACGCCAGCCCGGGATCGCAAGCCAGGACTCGCGGGGCATAAGCTCTGGATGGGCGCTGGGCATCGGAAGGATTCGGTAGCGCCAGAAGCCAATGTGGTTCCACACGGAACGCGGCGCGATCAGTCGAGAGCGCTGGAAGAAGCGGCCGCCCCAGTCGAACGGTTTGAGCTTGTAATGGGGATAATCCTTGAAGCTATACTGTCCGGTTCCTATCCAGAAAGATCCATCGCCGATCCAGGGAGTTCGGTAGTAGCGTTGTTTCACATAGGGACCATGCCGACTGTCGGAATCGACACCTACAGAGGTGTATCTTCCAAAGTCCATTATCCAGAAAAGTAGAAATAAGATGGCGATGACTGCACTGATGATCTTTAGCGCTTTTGAAAAGATCACGGATACAGGAAACGTCTTTATGATCGTAGCAGGCATATCGTTATTATGGCGTGAGCAATGATATAATCGACGTTGAGGATCGAACATTTCCATGAGCTTACGTAATGAACTGCATGAGGCGTTCAAACGAGGCGATCGATAGCCGATTGATGCCCTGGTGATAGTCGACGCGGATATCGAGGAGCGCAATGGATAGGTCGGACGCCGTTGATGGCAGTCGCCATCGATGGTCAGATGGATCTGGTGAGGCGGCATGTGGAAGTGGGGGACGGATCCGTTTGCCGTGGACGCCGAAGGAAAATCCGTCATGCATATGGCGGCGATGCGTGGCGGTCCGGAGATCGTGCGCTGGCGGACTGGCTTGGGCGCGGATGTAAACGCCGTCGAGGGGGACGGTTCCGCGACTCCCCTACATCTAGCGGCAGCGCATGCGAAGCGCGCCGAACAAGCGGATTGGCGGCGGCAATATCGAGCGCTGGGATTCAGTCAAAAAGACCGCGTGTGATATCGCTTTGGAGATTCGAGAAATGGTCGGGGAGGACAATGGAGGTCATCGCGGCGCTTGCTTGAACGCCAAAAAGCGCCCCTGCGAAGAATTGCGGTTCTTCGCGGGGGCGCACTTTGTGTTATGGCCGGTTGTTAGCGGCCGCTTCGGTCGCCGCCGCGTGGTCCGGTGGCTCGTCCGCCGCCGCCCGATCCCTGGTCGCCGCCACCACCGCCGGAGTTGCGGTCGTCGCGGCTGCTGCTGCGATTGTCCTGACTGCCGCCGCTGGAGCTGCGGTCGGCGCGCCCGCCACCGCCGCTGCTATATGTGCGGTCGCCGCCCGTGCTGTATGTGTGGCTGCCGCCGCTGTTGTAGGTGCGGTCGCCGCCTGTGCTGTATGTGCGGTTGCTGCTGCTGGAGCCGCGATCGTCGCGGCCGCCGCCGTAAGATCGGGTGGTGGATCCGCTGTCCGTACGAGACGGCGCCGATTCGTCCGCGCCATGGAAGGTGCGATGGCCGTCATTGAATACGCGGCCGTTGTCCGACGTCTGACCGCCGTCCGTGGGACGACCTCCGCCGAAGGTGTGGCCCGGTTCGGTTGTCCGGCCGCTGCTGTACGTGCGTCCGCCGTCCGATGTGCGTCCGGTGTCTGATGTCCGGCCGCCGCCAAAGGTATGGCCGCCGTCCGACGGCCGGCCATTGTCCACGGTCCGGCCGCCTTCGAAGACGTGGTGATCGTTGCTCGGGCGTCCCGTGCTGAAGGTGTGATCGCCACGGTACGAGTGGTCGTTTCCGTAAGTGCGATCGCCGATTGTGGTGCGGTCGCCATGGAAGGTCCGGTCGTTGCCGTATGTGTGGCCGCTGGGATCGATGCGGCGTCCACCGCCGCCATAGGAACGATCGCCGGCTTCAAACGGCCGTCCGCCGCCAAATTCGCGATGACGATCCCAGTTCGGCCGGCCGCCCCAGTCGTAGACGTCGCGGTGATAGTACGATTCGCGGTACGGCGCCGGATGCCGGTAGTAATAGTCGTGGTAGTGGTCCCAGCCGTAATAGGGCCGGCCGCCGATTTCGATGAAGAAACCTGCCGTCGCGATAAAGATCCCGCCCCGGTAATATGGTCTGCCGCCCCAGTAGCCTCCCCAGCAATTCATGCCGTCATACCAGCCCATGCTGATATAGGAGTCCCAGCTCGGCGCGATGCCGACAAATACCGGCGAGGCCGGGTGGAACTTCTCCGTGAAGGGATACCAGCGCGCGCCGGGGACGGTCGCGTTCTCCAGGTAGCCGTTGCGCGGGACATAAAGCACCGGAGCGGTTCCTTCATTGACGAAGAACATCTCATTGGTCGGAGAAACGGCGAACTTCATCACGTAGAGGTTATTGTTGGTGAATGGGACGACGATGGTTTCGCCGGACTTATCATAGAGCTGATATCCGCCCTTGTCGAATACCGCGCGCCGGATCGGCGCTTGCTGGTCTTGCGGCACTTCCGCCCAGTTGAACACCGAGTCCTGACTCGTGTTGACGGCGCCGGAATCATAATCCTGATCCTGCGAAGCGGCCTGCCCAATCGGCGGCGCCATCGTTATCGGCGGATCGGCGAACGCCGCCATGCTCGTCATCATGAGCGCGGCCGTCGCGACAACGCCGGCCCCGCGCCGGGCGAGACGCTTGCCCGACGAGATGATATTGATCGGTTTCTCCATCGCTGTTTTCCTTCTCAATTTGCTCTGAATGATAAATGGTTCTTATGCTAATATTAGAGACGTCATTGCAGCCTCGCTGGTTCCACAAAATTTCGAATATTTTACAGAAGCAAGTAATTTTCTTTACGGGGATCGACCTTCATGAAAAATAGCGCCCGTGAACAAAAAAAGGCCGCGCGATCATATTCTGTGTCGTCCATTCTGATTGGTAAGTTTCGTCATCAGAATCTGCATAAATGTACTCTGGCGACATAGAGCAGGGAATGATATAATGAAATGTACTAACATTTGAGAGTTTAGGATAGTAACCCAATGAAACGGCGTAGTTTTTTAAAGTATGGACTGACCGTCGCTGGTGGAGCGATGCTGCCTGCGTTTGCGGCGCGAACGGATGCCGCCTCCTCCGCCAAAGCTGCTCGAACGCTCAGTCAGGTCAAGCCTGAGGGCGCCGGCGGCTTATACGCCCCCAATCGCGCTCCCTTACATCCCTCGGCTTTCATGAAGCTGCCCATTGGAAGCATCCATCCGAGCGGATGGATGAGGGAGCAGCTGGAGAACCAGGCGGAAGGATTGAATGGCCGAATGATGGAGGTCTCAGATTATCTCGACATCCATAAGAGCGGCTGGATCATCCCCGCAAATGACGGATTTGAGGAATTAGGATACTGGCTTCGCGGCTTTGCGCCGCTGGGGTACATGCTTGGAAACAGTCGCATCATCCAGGCGACCGCACAATGGGTAAAAGGGATCATTGCTACTCAGAAGCCAGACGGCTGGTTCGGTCCGACTCGGCTGCGCACATCCATGGACGGCGGCCCGGATATGTGGCCGCATATGCCGATTCTGTACGCCGTTCGAAATTATCACGAGTATACAGGCGATTCGATTGTCATTCCCTTTATGACTCAATACTTCCGGTATCAGACCACGCAGGATCCGAAAGTCTTTGGGGGCGGGTGGGGCGGATTTCGCTGGGGCGATAATATCGACAGCATCTACTGGTTATATAACCAAACGGGAGACGTATTTCTGCTGGATCTGATCAAGTCGATCCACGCGCATTCCGCGCCATACACGACGGAGATGCCTACGTATCACAACGTTAACCTGTCTCAGGGATTTCGGGAGCCAGCGCAGTATAGCATGCTGGATAACGACCCAAAATATGTTCGCGGGACCGAGCGCGTTTACGATACGATTATGGGCATGTTCGGGCAGTTTCCGGGCGGCGGTTTTGCTGGCGATGAAGGCTGCCGCCCAGGTTTCGTCGATCCGCGTCAGGGGTTTGAAACGTGTGGGATCGCCGAACTGATGCTCAGTTTCGAGATCCTTACGCGGATCACCGGGGATCCCAAGTGGGCGGACCGCTGCGAGGAACTGGCGTTCAATTCGCTGCCCGCCGCGCTCGATCCCAACCAAAAGGGAACCCATTATGTCACAAGCGCCAATTCTCCCTCGCTCATGAGCGAAGGCGCCAAGCATCGTCAATACGACGATAGCCCCATGGGAATGCAGACTTATAAGCCGGGCGTGCACGATTACCGGTGCTGTCCGCATAACTATGGCATGGCCTGGCCGATGTACGCCGAAAACCTATGGCTGGCGACGGCGGACGGCGGGCTTTGCGCAGCGATGTATGCGCCGAACTCCGTGACGGCGAAAGTCGCTGGCGGTATTCCCGTGACGATCGTTCAAGAAACCGAATATCCATTCCGGGATACCATCACCTTAAACATCACTCCACAAAAGCCAGTTTCGTTTCCGCTCATTCTGCGTGTCCCAGAGTGGTGCGACAGTCCGACGGTCCGCGTGAACGGCGTCACGGAGCCGGCGCGCGCCAAAGGCCGCTCCTATCTGATTTTGGAGCGGTTCTGGCGCGGAGGCGATGTTGTCGTTTTGCATCTTCCGATGCGAACGGCGGTTCACAAATGGGCGGGCAACAAAGACGCCGTTTCAGTTTCACATGGCCCACTGCACTATTCGCTGGCAATTCAGGAAAAATGGGTGCGCTCAGGCGGAACGGATCATTGGCCGGAGTACGATCTGCACCCGATGTCGCCTTGGAACTACGGACTGATTCTTGATCCCGCAAATCCCGCGCACTCGTTTGATCTCATACAGAAAGGACGCGCCATCACGGGCAATCCATTTACCCATGAAGACAATCCCGTGGAGCTGCGCGTAAACGCGAAGCGCATCCCGCAGTGGCAAGTCGACGGAGACGGCGTCGCTTCCATGCTTCAGGCGAGTCCCGCCATCTCTCAGGAGATCACCGAGAGGATCGGATTGATCCCGATGGGGGCGGCTCGCCTTCGATTGACAACCTTCCCCACCATCGCCACATCCTCGGATGGGCATCTTTGGCGGCATGCGCCGACCTATGTCGCGACCGTGAAATCGTCCAACGACAACAACTGGCCATGGACGCCGCAGTGTTTGCTATACGACGCCCAGCCGTCCAGCTCAAAGGACTTGAGGACGCCGCGTATGTCGTTTCAGGATAGCCGTCCCACCGAATGGATTCAATACAAACTGCCGAAGCCTGTCCGCATATCCAAAGCGTTGATTTACTGGTTTGAAGACGCCGGAGATAGGTCTGGCTGGTATCCGTTCAGCGGCGAGTTCCATGCGCCGAAGTCCTGGCGGCTGGAGTACCGAGATGGAGCTTCCTGGAAACCCGTTCGCGGCGTTGCGGCCTATGGTGTCGCGCTCGACCGGCCCAACATCGTTGATTTCGACCCCATCGTCGCCTCCTCGCTGCGATTGACGATCGATACCGGCAATCGACCGGTGAGTCTGTACCGATGGGATGTCTTTGACGGCGATACGCAGCTTGTTCCAACGGTGTCCGAAAAGGCTATTTCCGTGCTGGGGCCTTTCGCAACAGGACCGCGCTCCATTGGCGGTGCGCCGGTTGTTTGGCTTGAAGCGGGCAAAATCGAGGAGATCGCCGACGGCGGCGCAGTGAATAATTGGTACGATCAGTCTCCGAACGCCGTGGATGCGCTGTCCAGCGGTGAGGCGGCGCCGACTTTCGCCGCAGGCGCCATCCATGGTCACGCCGCCGTACGCTTTAGCGCTGTCCACAAGCAGTATCTGATCTTCGACCGCCCGGTGCAGGACGATTTCACGATCGCAGTCTTGTTCCAAAGTACGCAGGGAGTGAGCGACAGCGCCAATTATTTCCAGGGCGCGGGTTTGGTCCAGGGGGAAGTTGGCGGAGAAACGGAAGATTTCGGCCTCGCGCTGAACGCGAAAGGTCAAGTGATCGCGGGCGTCGGAAACCCCGATACTTCTATTGCTTCGCTGGGAGGATTTAACGACGGCAAGCCGCATCTGGCGATCTTCCAGCGCGTGAGATCTACCGGAGTATTCACACTCTTCGTCGACGGAACTATGGCCGCCTCCGGTGTGGGAGCCACGAAAAGTCTCACGGCTCCCGCCACACTGGGCGTCGGGGCGCAAAGCAACGGCGCTAATTGTTTCACCGGCGATATCGGCGAAGTCGTGATCTACGATCGAGCGCTCTCGCAGGAGGATCGCAAGGCGCTGGAGGAGCGTCTTACGGCGCAGTGGGGTCCGTTGGGGTAAGATGATGTCTATCTCCAGCGAGGCGGACAGGCACTTTGGGCAGCACGGAACTTCACATCACGACCTTGGCCGGCGTCCACGCATTGGATGCCGGACATCTGATCTCTCGCGGGAAAAGAAGGCATCCCGATCGGATTTGGAATTCGTTCCTTTTGATCTATGTGGCGTCCGGGGTCTTGAGCATTCAAGAAGGTGAGACGCCCTTCACGGTGAGCGCCGGCGAGACGCTTCTGTTGTGGCCGGGCCGGCGTCACTTTGGTCGGGAGGACTACCCGAAAGACCTGACGTTTTTCTGGCTGCATTTTGACTGTCCTGACGCCGCGCCAGGACTGGAGGCGCAACCGCTGACGGTTTCTCAGCATGTCCGTGTGGCCCGTCCGGAAAAGCTCGCCGAGATGTTCCGCTGGTTTCTCGACGATCAGGAAAACGGCGTCCGCAGCCAGCTTGCGGCCGATTTGGTCGCCACCCTGATTCTCTGTGAATCGGCGCGCGCATTGGAGGATTTGAAGGATGATGATGCGCCCCGATCACCGCTTGCGGGGCAAGCGCGCGAATATATCCGCACGCACTTTCGTGAACGGCTAAGCGCGTCGGTCGTATCGCATGCAATGAGCGTCAACACCAATTACCTCTCCCGTATTTACAAGCGCTCTTTCGGCAAAACCATGACTGAGGAGATCAACACCTGCCGCATGGCGCTGGCTCGGGTGAAGCTCTTGGAAAACAAGGAAACCGTGGACTGTATTGCGCGTGAAGTTGGCTATCATGATGTCGTGTATTTTCGCCGCGTATTCCAACGCAGCCATGGAATGACGCCTCGCGCTTATCAACGCGCATTCTCACACGACAATGTTGTCAGCTATTGAAGAGAGGTGATATCCCTAGCGCTCCAAGCGCTTTGATCCCGCATCGTGTGCGCCGCCTCTTTTGAATTAATAGTACTAAAGGTTGTTATTGCTGTCTTTGTTGCGATTTGTCACTTTGACATAGGAGTCATGATATGATGCCCTCTCTTTTCTTGCGTCGCTGGCTGAAAACTCTCACGGTCAGCGCCTTTGCGGTGTTTGTCGTGTTGTTAAAGGCTGCGAACGCTTACACGACGGTAGGCGATACGGCTCATCCGGATCAACTGTACTCCGCGATTATGAACGTCTATAACAGCGGGGGAACCGGGGTTACTATCAATGCCGGCGTATATAACATTCCCGTCAGCACGACGGGATATACATGGACTTTCAGCGCCATGTCGAACTTTACAATCAATGCTCCTAACGTCCGACTTGTCTTCAGCGACGCCGCCTATAACGAGATCAATTTCTATCACTGCGTCAACTTTACTTTCCAGGGAGCGATAATCTCGGCGGCGATCCCAAACTTTACTCAGGGAAGGATCTATAACGCCGGCAGCGATGCTCAGGGGCCGTATATCGATGTGCAGATCGACGCCGGATATCCCATCGACTGGACGAACACAGTTCACTGGCCTTACGACGCCTCTCGGCAGAGCCAATTTACGAACTTTCAAGTCTTCGATTCCAAGACGCGCCGGTACAAGCCTGGAACCGGCGATTATGGCGCGACGCTGCCGCCCGCAACCTTGAACGCCGCAAACCGTCAGTATCGGTTCCATACCGATGGCAATAATGACTTTTTGCCCGCAAATCATTTAGTCGTGAATGGGGACATCGCCGGGTTTCGGGGAGGGGGCTCGCGCTTCTTTAACATTGATGGGTGCTCCAATCTGCTGCTCCAGGACCTGGTAGTCAATACTGGCGGTATTGGCTCCTGGCAGTGCGGCAACGGTCTTGTCACGATCAATCGCTGCAACTTCGTCTATCAAACCCCGCCCGTCGTCGGCTCAGCGATCGGAGTGTTTGGGCCGACGGGAATGGCGTCGGGTAACAACAGCACTGGCCTGCATATGACGAATTCTCTCTGGCAAGGTTCGGACGATGACGTTATCAACGACGACGCTAATCCCGGATACACGGGGCAAGTCAATGGAGCGACTTTGACGTTTGGGCAGGGCTATTGCCCATGGCGTGCGGGCGACACCGTCTATTTTTACGACCCGAGCGGAAATTTCCTGGGACAAAACACGATCGTCACCACTCCTATCCCCAATTCTGCTTACACGCCACCGGACAACACTTATGCGGGGTGGGGGCTCGCGTGGCGCAATGTCACGCTGGCGCGGCCCGTCTCGCTTGCTTACAAAAGCCGTGTGATCGATCTCAATTGGAGCGGCGCCAACTTCACGCTGAAGAACGACGTCTTCCAAAATTACCGGGATATTGGCGTGATTGTCTGCTCGTCCAATGCCGACATCGAGAATTGCGTCTTTGACGGCGGCACGGTGAGCGCAATCGCCAGCGAGAACTTCTCCAACAACATGGTGATCAAGAATAACGTTCTCACCAACAACTGTCTGCGCTGGAACTATGGCAATACGGAGGGTGGGCGCAACGCTGGGGCAATCCAGATCGACGATGGATACGATACCTACGGCGGCGTTCAAGGCGCAGGGCTGACGCTGTTCAACACGCTCATTCAGAACAATGCATTCGTCGGAAACGGAACCATCAATATTGGACTGGAGAATGCGGCGAGCACCGGACTGCTGGGTAATGCTTTCTTCAACACGCATCCGGCAGGGCCAGGAGCAGTTGTCGCTCCCGTGGGCATTGTCAACGGTCAGGATTCGAACTGCGAAATTTGGATGAAGAACGATTACGGAATTACGCTGGCAGGCAACGTCGTCGGAAATGTTGGACCTTACGGGACGCAGCTCGCCGAGATTTCTTCCGGATGCTCCAGTATCTTGGGCGCATCTTCGGGAGTGACACTGCAAAATCCGACTGCTTACTACGCGAAGAACGCCGTTGTCAACCATGGCGTTGTCTATCCCACCGGCGCTTCGGGCAGCGGATATGTTGGCGGGTTAGATTATTCGGACAGCTCCGTAACTTTCACGGTGAACGCGCCTGTCGCTGGAACATATCCCATCATCGTTTACTACGACAACGCCAGTACGGACGTTACGGGACATTCCGTGACCGCCACCCACAGCATCGTGGTGAATGGAAACGCAGGCTCGCCCATTCCAATCAGTTATCCCTTTACCGGGCCGTGGGGCGTCTTCGACACCACATATGTTACCGCCGCATTCGCGCCATTGAATGCGGGAAGCAATACGCTGCAATTCAAGCAGGCGACAAACAAAGCGGAGTTGGACAACATCCAGATCCCGGGAGCAAGCGCATCGAGCAGTCTCGTTCAGGACGCAGATATCAATAGTCCCGCGATCGCAGGCGGCGCGACCTTCTCCAGCGGAGGAGGCGCCGTGAGTGGGGCGGGTTGGGATATTTGGGGATCGAGCGACCAATTCAACTTCGCCAGCCAGCCGTTCACCGGGAACGGAACGGCTATCGTCCACGTGGCGTCTTTCTCATCGGGAGATTATTGGGCTAAGGCGGGACTGATGCTGCGCGAGAATCTGACGCCAGGCTCGCGGATGGTCATGGCGTTGGCCGCCAACCACGCCGAAAGCCAGGTGAACGCCCGTGTCAGCGCCGGGCAGAATGCGCAAACGACCGGCGATATCGGGACGGGTGTGGGCCTCTGGTACAAGCTTGTGCGCAGCGGCGACCAGATCACCGCCTACTCCTCGGCGGATGGAGCGAGCTGGACCTCATTCGGCTCTCCGGTAACACTCGCGGGGCTGTCACAGGAGGTATTTGTCGGGATGGCGGTGACATCCACCAACCAATCCGCGCTGGCGACGGCGGTGTTCGATCACTTCAGCATCGCCCCTTAATAAATATGGCTGGACCATTGAGGAGTTTCGTCCTCAATGGTCCAGCCGTGTCAATTCGTTGTCTTAAATTTGGATGGACTCTATTCGGCGCTTTCGTCCGCCTTCGGCGCGTCGAGCAGGCGCAGGCCCTCCATGGCTTGCGTGCTGATCAGACCGGCGTTCGCGTAGACAAATAGCTTGGCGCGGCTGTCGGTGATGTCGAGGTTGCGCATGGTGAGCTGGCCGATGCGGTCCTGCGGGGTGAAGCTGCCGTCGTACTTCTCCATCGTCAGGCGCTCGGGAGCGTAGGTGAGGTTCGGGCTTTCGGTGTTCAGGATCGTGTAGTCGTTGCCGCGTCGCAGCTCGACTGTGACTTCGCCGGTGATGGGCTTGGCGACCCAGCGCTGGAGGGTTTCGCGCAGCATCATGGACTGCGGGTCGAACCAGCGGCCCTCGTAGAGCAGGCGTCCGAGGCGGCGGCCCATGTCGCGGTACTGCTCGATCGTGCCTTCGTTGTGGATCCCTGTCACGAGGCGCTCGTAGGCGATGTGGAACAGCGCCATCGCGGGGGCTTCGTAGATACCACGGCTCTTGGCTTCGATGATCCGGTTTTCGATCTGGTCGGACATGCCGAGGCCATGGCGGCCGCCGATGGCGTTTGCTTCCAGCACCAGGTCCACGGGGCTGTCGAACGTCTTGCCGTTGAGGGCGACCGGCAGGCCTTCCTCGAAGGTGACCGTAACTTCCTCGGGCTTGATCGCGACATCTTCGCGCCAGTGCGCGACGCCCATGATCGGCTCGACGATCCGCAGGCCGTTCTTCAAGAACTCTAGATCTTTGGCTTCGTGCGTGGCGCCCCAGATGTTCGAGTCGGTGGAGTAGGCCTTCTCCTTGCTCATGTGGAACTCAAGGCCGGCCTTTTCCAGAAGCTCGGACATCTCCTTGCGGCCGCCAAGCTCGTCGATGAACTGCTGGTCCAGCCACGGCTTGTAGATGCGCAGCTCCGGGTTCACCATCAGGCCGTAGCGATAGAACCGCTCGATATCGTTGCCCTTATAGGTGCTGCCGTCGCCCCAGATATCGACGGAGTCTTCCTTCATCGCGCCCACCAGCATTGTGCCGGTCACCGCGCGTCCGATCGGGGTCGTATTGAAGTACGCGACGCCCGCTGTGGTGATATGGAACGCGCCGCACTGCAAGGCCGCGAGACCCTCGCGCACCAGCTGCGGGCGGCAGTCGATCAGCCGCGCCGCCTCCGCGCCGTACTCCAATGCGCGGCGAGGAATGCTGTCGTAATCCGTCTCATCCGGCTGGCCGAGATGCGCGGTGTAGCAGTAGGGGATCGCGCCCTTCTGGCGCATCCAGTAGATCGCGGCGCTGGTGTCCAGGCCCCCCGAAAATGCGATCCCGACCTTTTCGCCGATCGGGAGAGACTGCAGAATGTTGCTCATGTACGTTCCCTTGTAGACAAATCAAACACCTTATGATACCCCAAGAGACCGGCGGAGATCGCCGCCAAAAGATTCGAGGGTGAGAAAGAGTGACTTGCGGGTAAAAGGTCTCAAATCGTCGCCGACGGATAGGATGTTGATGACGTCAAAGGAAAAAAGCCATGACTGCATTCTCCGTAAAAAAGGCAATACCCGTCATATCCACTCTTTTTGCGCTCAGCGCTTGTCTTCTCGGCGCGCCGGACACTCGGGCCGCGCCGCCGAGCGATCCTGACTGGCCCTTCAACGCGAAGACCTTTGGTCGAACGTTTACCCATCGATTCACCACGGTGAACGGCGTGCGTCTACATTATGTCATCGGAGGCAAGGGGGATCTCGTCGTGCTGCTGCACGGCTACCCGGAGACCTGGTATGACTGGCGAAAAGTGATGCCGGGCCTGGCGGCGCATTACACCGTCGTGGCGCCGGATATGCGCGGTTTAGGCGAAAGCTCGATTCCCGCTGATGGCGATTATACCAAGAAAACCGTTGCGGACGATATTTACAAACTCGTGCGAAGTTTGGGACGCAAGCGAGTCTTTCTCGTCGCGCAGGATATGGGGGGACCAGTTGCGATTAGCTATGCGGGAGCGCATCCCGGCGACGTCCCCGCTCTTGTCTTTATCGAGAGTGGGATACCGGGCTACGGCCTGGAAAAAGCCATGGATCCGTCCCAGGGCGGTATGTGGCACTTTGGCTTCTTCGCCGCTCCGAAATTTCCCGAGATGCTGACGCGCGGCCGTGAAAGAGAATTTTTGACGGCTTTTGCCTTCCGAAGCCATTTCGTCTATCAGAAAACCGCTTTTACCGACGCCGATATCTCCGAATACGTCCGTCGCTACACAAAACCAGGCGGCATGACGGCCGGCTTCGGCTATTACCGCGCATTCGCCCAGGACGCCAAGGACAGTCAGAAAATGTTCGCCAAAACCAAACTCACGCTGCCGATCCTGGCAATTGGCGGAGCGCATGGCCTGAAAGCTACCAGTAAAGAAAATGTCGAGCGTTTAGACGCCAATGTTACCGGATTAATCTTCTCCGATGCCGGCCACTTTGTGAACGAGGAGCGGCCGGGCGAGCTCAATAAAGCCGTGCTGGCTTTCTTCGCCGGAAAGTAAATACACAGGCGCCCCGCGCATGCTCCCGCTACGCCAGATGAAAGACTTCCGGCAGCGGAACCATCGCCGCGTCGGGCGCCTGGCCTTCGAGGCTCTCGAAGTAGGGCGCCATCTCGCGCTGCCAGCGCGCATTCACCTCCGTCCGGGCCATTGCGGCCGTGGATTCGGCGAAGTTCTCGACCTCCACATAGCCAAACAGCAGGCCATCGTCACGCAGGAAGAGGGAGTAGTTGCGCCACCCCGTTTCCCGCAGGGCGTCCTGCATCTCCGGCCAGACGTGGCGGTGGCGCTCCTTGTATTCCTCCAGAAGCTCACGCTTGATTTGTAGACAGAAAGCGACTCGCGGCAATTTTGGGCTCCTTTGTTATGAGGATCGCAGGAAATGTCGGCGTTTCACGGTTAACCGTAAGGGTATTGTACTTCCGCGGACATTTCCCCGGTCGATGGACGGTAAAATATGTAGAGAGAATGAAAATGCGGCGAGTTGGCGCTGGGGACAAGCGCCGCCATGTTGGACGATGTAGACGTAACAAAACACTGCACGTCCGCGCCGGCGACATAATCCTGTTCGATTTGTGGATAATCGTCATGAAACACTTTGGCGAAATGCTCGTCCAATTTTGGCAGCGCAAGTTCTCTGGGAACGAAAACACCGGGAATATGCAGCTCGTACTCGGTGAAGATTCCCAGCTTCTGGTAACTTGGAAGGCGGGTCAAGTTGAACTTGCGGACGGCCTTGTCCGCGTCCTTTGGTGAAACATGGAATGTGCAGTATCCGGAGCGTGTCGTTCCGACCATGTGACAATCGAGGTCCTGTGGAATAACGCCTTGCCCTCGAAACAGAGTGGATACGTCAGAACGCAAAAATGGCTGATTGCTGATATCCCAAAGAAGTCTGCCGCCATATGGAGTGAGCCAAAGCGCGAACACCGCCAGCAGCACCAGTGGGATGGTTATCACAACAATTTTGAACGCGCGTCCCGCGATGAGCAGCAAGACGATCCATTGGCGTTTTCGCGCAAGATTTACTTTCATGGTTTGTCCTATCGATTTTCCAGTTTACCACGCAGTGTACGCCTGCTGGAAATATCGGCCGAATATTCGGATATTTCGCAAAGATTTCACAATTTCCTTGACAGAAGAAAATATGTTGTGCTATGGTGAATGTATCGTTGGATTTCTTATGGTAGGGTGTGAAAGCGTCGTGGGAAAGAGTGATCAATGCCTGATATGAGCAATGGTGTGAGGCTTCCGGCTGCCGAGCGGCTTGCCGCGGCGCTTTTGGGCCGGATTGAGCGGGGGGAGTATGCGCCGGGCGAGTGGCTGCCGACGGAGCGGGAGCTGGCGGCGGAGTTCCGCGCGGACCGGTCGACGATCCGTTCCGCGCTTTCGTCGCTGGCGGCGAAGGATTTGATCGTGCGCGAGACCGGGCGTCGGCCGCGTGTCAGCCTGCGCCCGGCCGATGAAGCGGGCGACCAAAACTCGCGTGAGGCGAAGGTCGCGCTGCAAACGCTGGCGGTGCTCTCGCCGCAGACCCCGCATTACCCGGCGTCGCCCTCCATTCAGCGCGGCGTGCTGCAAGTGCTGATCAACAAGGAAGCCCCGTACCGATTGATCGTCTTCGATAACAACGCGGAGACGCGCGCCGAGACGATCCGTCGCGAGCGGCGCGCGCTGGAATCGATCCGGAACGAAGGCATCAGCGGCGTCATCGTCTGGCACCAGGGCAACCTGCACACGCTTCCCGATTTGCGGCTTCTTCAGGAAGCGGGGATCCCGATGGTGCTGGTGGACCGGTGCGATCCGTCGTTCGCCTGCGACTTTGTCGGGATCGATAACTCGGCGGCGGCGCGCGAGGCGGTCACGCATCTGCTCGATCTGGGGCACCAGCGCGTCATGCATTTGACCATGGACGATCCCACCATCACGGTTCGGGACCGCGAGCAGGGGTATCGTGACGCGATGATGTCGCACGGCATTCGCCCGGAGCCGGATTGGACCTACCGGATGTCGAACGCCGTGCATTTGCAGCCGCCCGTGACGAGCGCGGCCGATCACTTCCTGGGACTGGCGGAGCGGCCGACCGCCGTATTTGTCTTGAACGACCTGATCGCGCATGAGTTCATGACGGAGCTTCAGGCGCGCGGCGTCCGCGTGCCCGAGGACATCAGCATCATGGGCTTCGACGATATGGATCGCCATTCGCTGCGCCCATCTCCATTGACCACCGTGCATCAGCCGTTTGAGCAGATGGGGGAGAAGGCCGTCGACCTGCTGCTCACCCGCCTCGCCCAGCCGGCGGGCGCTCCCGTCGCCCATCGTCACATTTTGCTGCCCACGCGATTGGTCATCCGCACGTCCTGCATCCCGCTTCTTCCATAGAAGCGGGATGGATCGTCCCCTTCCTCCGCCTTCGCATCTCGCCCCAGCGCCGCCTTTGCCCGCTACAGAAACGTCATTAATTGTTTGGACGAACTCTGGTAGGGTCAATCGAGCCGCGCAGAGCGGCCTCCTTGCGGACAAACACCGTAACCATCATCAATCCAAATAATTTTTGTACATATTTTATGCCGAACAAAATCTGAAAATATCTTGGTTTTGTGCGAAGATTCAATTGACATCACGTGGAAATCCACCTATAATATGCATCTAGAGCAATCGGAAAGCGCCTTTTCGGATGATCTTTGGATGCGAAAACGGGGATCATGCAGGCGCCAAAGATGAGAGCAGCCGGCCTTAATATGGGTTTATTATGGATTTTGTGTGGTTTCCGCGAACTCAGCGCGGCAGTCGAAATGTTCATTGATCAGTAAAAGAAGGAGAAACGCATGTCTGTTGCCATTAACCCGCTCCGTCGTGGTTTCACACTCATCGAACTACTCGTTGTGATCGCTATTATTGCCATTCTAGCAGCCATTCTCTTCCCAGTCTTCGCCAAGGCGCGGGAGAAGGCGCGCCAGATCAGCTGCGCCTCGAACTTGCGGCAGATCGGCATTGGCATACTTCAGTATGTTCAGGATAACGACGAGAACTATCCCACAGGCGCCCAAAACTGCCCGCTTGGCCAGGGTTGGGCCGGCCGTGTCTATCCTTACATCAAAAGCACAGCCGTTTTCAAGTGTCCCGACGATCCCAGCCCGGCGCCGCCGACGGGCTCGTATACCCTTTCGTATTCCGCCAATTTCAATTTCCTGCGCACCGATGGCGGTTCAGCCAATGATCCTCATTCGGGTCAGAATTTAGCGTCGCTCAGATCGCCCGCCAAAACCGTATTCCTCTGTGAGACGGAAGGCGACTATGCGCCCTTGCTGGATCCGGCGGAAAACAATGGGAATGGGGTCATTTCAGCAACCACAAACGGCAATTACAATGGCACCGTCTACGCTTTCAATGGATACAATACCGGCGGACGAATGGCGACCGGCTGTTTAGGCGGCTCCAACTGCTCCGCCTATCTTGCGGCGCCGGCAAATTTTTATGAGGGCTTCACGGCGCTGACCGGACTTCACACCGATGGCTCCAACTACATGATGTGCGACGGCCATATCAAGTGGTATCGCGGCTCGCAGGTCTCCGGCGGATCGAATGCGATCGCGGCGGACTGCCAGCAGGGCGGCGGCGCTCCGTCGGACTGCACGACGACCGTCCAGACAATGGCGGAAGGCACGGAGGGCAGCCGTTTCGCGGTAACCTTCAGCACGCAGTAAAATCGCCGCTGCACCGACCAGATTTCGCTAGGCATAGCCCTCCGCGCCTTCGGACGTGGAGGGCTATTTTGCGCAAGGATCTCCCTTTTTGGCTCCAAAATCCCACTTTGGATTATTCTTGGATTTATTATTTTGAGTTTTGTCCCAATTGCACTTGACAGAATACTCACGATCTGTTATATTTGTGCATCAGTGGATTTCTATTGGATTTCATTGGTGTGGATGTTCATTGTACTTCGTTATCCAAAGCAGGATCTACCCTGCTTTTTCGGGGCAAAAGGAGAATTATTTGCATACTGTTGGAAATCGAAGCCGTTCTGGTTTCACTCTGATCGAACTTCTCGTTGTTATCGCTATCATTGCGATTCTCGCCGCTATTCTTTTCCCCGTTTTTGCGAAGGCCCGTGAGAAGGCGCGCCAGATCTCCTGCGCGTCCAACGAACGGCAGATCGGTATCGGAATCCTTCAGTACGTGCAGGATAACGATGAAAATTTTCCGGCCGGCCGGAACGACCAGGGTCTTCAGCTTGGACAGGGATGGGCCGGGAAAGTATATCCCTACGTCAAGAGCACGCTGGTGTTCCACTGCCCGGATGATCCCAATCCTCCCCAGAGAGACGCCGTCAACTATCAAATTTCCTATACCGCCAACTTCAACTTCCTGCGAACGGATGGCGGATCCACGGGCGATCCCCACTTTGGACAAGCGCTGGCGGTGTTGAGTTCGCCCGCGAAGACCGTCTTCTTGTGTGAATCGAATGGCGATTTCGCGAAATTGCTGGACATCAATGAAGGCAACGGTAATGGGATTCAGTCGGCGACGACGAACGGCAGCCTCGACGGCAGCATTTATGCAGCCGCGAATTATGGGAAAGGCGGCTCGATGGCGACCGGTTGCTTGGGCGGCGTCGACTGCTCGGCGAATGTTGGTGGCCCTGGGGGGAATGGCTTCCTTGCCAAGACCGGGCTTCACACCGATGGCTCCAACTACATGATGTGCGACGGCCACATCAAGTGGTATCGCGGCTCGCAGGTTTCCGGCGGATCCAACGCTCTTGCCGCGGACTGCCAGCAAGGCGGCGGCGGCGGGGCGGAATGCGCGGGATCCGATAACACTGCCGCCGAAGGTACGGAAGGCACACGTTTCGCCATCACATTCAGCGTCAAATAACTTTGACTGAGTCGCGCGATCTAAAATCGTGATTTGGTATCGCCAGTTCGCCCTTCGTATTTCGATACGAAGGGCGAACTGGCGGTAAGCTTCCGCCGAAAACCTGGATAAACAGTCTCTACAGTTTTGGATGTTGTATGGATTTGCCTCTTTGCTTTGGAAATTTGGAAAATTTCTGGCGCGAAGGGGTGATTTTATCTGTACATAGTTCCGAAATCGGGTAAGATGTTCCTGTGTATCATTCCGAAAATCTTTGTATGGTTCCGAAGATCTGTTTGGTCGATCCCTCCGAAAGAAATCCATGAAACACCGCTTAACCTTTATCGCAGCCGCCGCCACTGCCGCCGCGCTTGCGCCCGCCGTCCACGGAGCCTCCGATTTGCAGCCAGGACAGCTTCGCTGTGAGTATCTGGTGAACCCGCTGGGCGTGGACGCTCAGCATCCTCGCCTGAGCTGGAAATTGGCGTCGCAAACGCGCGGCCAGCGCCAGACGGCGTATGAGATCCTGGTGGCGCGCGGCGCGGGCGCGCTGAAGGCGAACCACGGCGATCTCTGGGATAGCGGTAAGGTCACTTCCGATGATTCCAGCGCCATTGAGTACGCCGGGCCGGCGCTGGCGTCCGGGCAGCAGTGCTGGTGGAAGGTGCGCGTTTGGGACAAGGACGGCGCCGTGGCGGAGAGCCCCGCCGCGTCCTGGCGCATGGGACTGCTGAAGCCGTCGGACTGGAAGGCGCAGTGGATTTCCGCGCAGACGCCGCGCGGCGTGCAGATCGACGGCAATAACCTTTCGCCCTCACCCTATCTGCGCCGCATGTTCTCCGTCGGCAAGACGGTCCAGCAGGCCACGGTGTTCGTGACCGCGCACGGCGTCTACGAACTGCATCTCAATGGCGCGAAGGTTGGCGACGCCGTCATGGCGCCGGGGTGGACGGACTATAAGAAGCGTGTGGAGTACCAGGCGTACGATGTTACGTCGGCGCTCAAGAAAGGCGCGAACACCATCGGCGCGGTCCTGGGCGACGGCTGGTACAGCGGCTACATCGGTTTCAGTCACCGGCGCGACTACTTCGGCGTCCGTCCCGAGCTGCGCCTTCAGATGGAGATCGTATTCACCGACGGCTCGCGTCAAACCCTCGTGACCGATGGGGCGTGGAAGGGATCGCAGGGGCCGATCACTTACTCCGACATGCTGCAAGGCGAGTCTTACGACGCGCGTAAGGAACTGGCCGGCTGGGATCTTCCCGGATCCCGGTCCACGGGCTGGACCGGCGTTCTATTGAACGGCTCCAGCCAGCCGACGAACCAGGTCAATGTGACCGTGAAGGTGGCGTCGATGGTGGCGGACAACAAAGTCGCCGTCGTCTCCGGCAACGATCTTGGGGGCGATCCCGCCTACAACACCGTCAAGCGCCTGCGCATCGATTATACGCTGGACGGCGCGCCGCACTCGCAGACGGCGGATGAGAAAGAAACCATCAATATTCCTGGGCCGGGCGAGGCGGGCGGCAAGCTTGTCGTCCAAAAAGCCGTTTACGGCGTGCTGGATCCGCAGAGCGGGCCGGCGGCGATGGTCGGCCAGCATGGTCCGCCCATCCGCGTGACCGAGCACATCAAGCCGATCGGCATGACGGAGCCCGCCCCGGGAGTCTATATTGTCGATCTCGGGCAGAACATGGTCGGCTGGACACGATTGAAAGTTCAGGCCAAGGCGGGAACGCGTATCCAATTGCGCTTCGCCGAGATGCTCGATCCCAAGGGGCAGGTCTACACGACGAACTTGCGGTCGGCCAAATCTACGGATACATATATCTGCAAGGGCGGAGGCGTCGAAGTCTGGGAGCCGCACTTCACCTTCCATGGCTTCCGCTATGTGGAAGTGACCGGGTACCCCGGCAAGCCGGCCATGGACGCCGTCACAGGATGTGTGATCGGCTCGGATACGCCGAAGACTGGGACGTTCGAGTGCTCCAGCCCGCTTGTCAATCAGCTTCAGCACAACATTGTCTGGGGGCAGCGCGGCAACTTCATCAGCATTCCGACCGACTGCCCGCAGCGCGACGAGCGCCTGGGCTGGATGGGCGACGCGCAGATCTTCGTCCGCACCGCGACGTACAACCGGGACACGGCGGGCTTCTACGAGAAGTGGATGCAGGATGTCGAGGACGCGCAGTCGTCGCAGGGCGGATTTTCCGATGTTTCCCCGCGCACCGTGGACGATTCCGACGGGGCGCCCGCCTGGGGCGACGCCGGCGTGATCGTCCCCTGGACCGTGTATCAGGCGTACGGCGACAAGGGCATTGTCGAGAAGCACTGGGCGGCGATGAACCGCTGGATGGACTATATCACCAGCGTCAACCCGGGCGGCCTCTGGATGGAGCGCCGCAACAACGACTTCGGCGACTGGCTCTCCATCAACGCCGACACGCCCAAGGACGTGCTCGCGACGGCCTACTACGCCTACGATGCTTCGCTGATGGCGCGCATGGCGCGCGCGCTCGGCCACACGGAGGAGGCGGCGAAGTACGACGCCCTGTTCGCGCACATCAAAGACGCCTTCAATACGGCGTTTGTGTCGCCCGACGGCAAAATCAAAGGCGATACCCAGACCGGCTATGTGCTCGCCCTGCGCTTCCAACTGCTGCCAGACGCGCTTCGGCCGATGGCGGCGACACATCTGACGGACGATATCGCGGCGAAGAACAGCCACCTGTCCACGGGCTTTGTCGGCGTCGGCTACCTCTGCCCCACGCTCACGGCGACCGGCCATAACGATGTCGCCTACAAGCTGCTGCAAAACGACACCTTCCCGAGCTGGGGATTTTCGATCCGGCAGGGCGCGACGACGATCTGGGAGCGGTGGGACGGCTGGACGCCTGACAAGGGCTTCCAGGATCCCGGCATGAATTCGTTCAACCACTATTCGCTCGGTTCGGTCGGACAGTGGCTCTATCAAGATGTTGCGGGAATCGACACCGATCCCGATCAGCCCGGCTACAAGCATATCTTGATGCACCCGCATCCCGGCCCCGGACTGAGCCACGCGAGCGCGACATTCGACAGCATTCATGGCCCGATCACGAGCGCCTGGAAGATTGACAACGGCGTGTTCGTGTGGAATGTCACCGTGCCCGCCAACACGACGGCGACGGCCTGGATCCCCGCCGCGGGCGCCGATGGCGTCACCGAGTCGGGCAAGAAGATCGACAGCGCCTCGGGAGTGAAGTTTGTACGGGAGGAATCCGGCTCCGCGGTGTATGAACTACAGTCCGGAACGTATCGCTTTTCGGCGCCCGCTGAGCCTACGATGTGAAACCGATGATGAATACACCATTCCTACAAGTCAGCGGGCTGAGCAAGGCGTACAATGGCGTTCCGGCGCTTTCGGGGGTTAGCCTCGCGATTGAGCCGGGCGAAGTCCACGCCTTAATGGGCGAAAACGGCGCCGGTAAGTCCACGCTGATCAAGTGCCTCTCCGGAGTTGTTCGGCCCGACGGCGGCTCCGTGCAGGTCGATGGCGCCGCCGTGTCGTCGGGCGATATCCGCGTATCCGAAGCGGCGGGAATCGTCGCGCTCCATCAAGAGTCGACGGCGTTCGCGCATCTCAATGCGATCGACAATATCTTTGTCGGCCGCGAGCCGCGCCTCGGGCCGGGGCTGCTGGACCGCCCGCGCATGCGGCGCGAGGCGCAGGCGCTGCTGGACCGGCTTGGCGAGCGCATCGACCTTGACAGGCCGCTGGAGGAGCTTTCGCTCGCCCAGCGGCAGATGGTTGGGATCGCGCGCGCCCTGTCGCACAAAAGCCGTCTGCTGATCATGGATGAGCCGACGGCGTCACTGTCGGCGCGCGAAACGCAGACCCTCTTTCGGATCATTCGCCAGCTGCAAAGCGAGGGCGTCGCGATCCTTTACGTCAGCCACCGGATGGAGGAGGTCTTCGCGCTCTCCAGCCGCGTCACCATTCTGCGCGACGGCAAGCTTGTGGAGACGCGCGCGATCGCCGATGTCAGCCGCAACGAACTCGTCAAACTGATGGTCGGTCGGGAGTTGCTCGCCGAGGAAAGCCGCGAAAGCGCCACGGCGCCCGGCGAAGTCATGCTCGATGTGCGCGGCCTCACACGGCCGGGCGTTTTCCGGGACATCACGTTTTCCGTGCGCAAGGGAGAGATCGTGGGGCTGGCCGGTTTGGTGGGCGCGGGGCGCTCGGAAGTCGCCGCCTCGATCTTTGGCGTGGATCGGCCGGAATCCGGCTCGGTTCGCGTCGCCGGAGATACACTGGCGCCCGGTTCGGTCCCGAAGGCGATCGGGCGCGGGGTGGCGCTCGTTCCGGAGGATCGACAGCATCAGGGATTGGTTCTGCCGCTGACGGTCGGGACAAACCTGCTGTTGTCCGTGCTTGGCTCTCCGGCAATGGGGCGCTTCCGCGCACGGGAAAAAGAGACGACGGTTGTTACGGACTTGATGCGCGATTTGTCAGTCAAGGCGGCGGGGCCGGATATCGCGGCCAACACGCTCTCGGGCGGAAACCAGCAGAAGCTGGCGCTGGGCAAATGGCTCGCGGCGTCGCCGCGCGTACTGATCCTGGACGAGCCGACACGGGGCGTGGATGTCGGCGCGAAGGCCGATGTTTATCGGATCATCCGCCAGCTTGCGAGTGACGGAATGGCGACTTTGTTGATCTCGTCGGATCTGCCCGAGCTCCTGACTTTAAGCGACCGGATTCTGGTGATGCGGGAGGGGACGATCAGCGGCGAGCTTTCCCGCGCGGAAGCCACAGAGGAGAAGATTTTGGCGCTCGCCCTGCATTCCCAAAATTCCATGACCGGGGAGGCCATCGCGTGACATCCCAAACGATTACTAAGCCGCCGTCGACCTTCGGCGCATCTCTGGGGCGTCTGTCGCGCCAGCGCGAGTACGGCGTCCTGGCGCTGCTGCTCCTGACTGTCTTCGCGGTCGGCTCGATCAACCATACCTTTTTGTCCGGCGGCAACCTGCGCGACATCCTCGTCTCCAGCGTTCCCGCCGTGATCGTCGCCTGCGGCCTGACGCTTGTGATCGTCCTCGGCGAGATCGATATCTCCATGGGCGCCTTGATGGGGCTGCTCGCGACGGTGATGGGACAGCTCACGTCGCCCACGCACGCCAACTTGCCAGTCGCCGTGGGAATCGCCGCGACGCTGGCGCTGGGCGCCGGAGTCGGCCTGCTCAACGGTCTGCTGGTGGCCTATGGCCGGATGCCGTCGATCATCGTCACGCTCGGAATGCTGACGGTGCTGCAGGGCGTCAATTTGACATTGATCAATGGCCGGTTCATCACGGACCTGCCGCAGGGCCTGCGCTTCTTCGGCATCGGAACGTTTCTAGGCGTCCCGGTGAGTATTTGGACCGCAGTGATCGTTGTCCTCTTAGCGATCTTACTGGTGCGGCAAACGCCGCTGGGCCGCCGGATCTACGCCGCCGGCAGCAATCCGGAGGCGGCGCGTCTGGCCGGCTTGCCGGTGCGCGGCCTGAAAGTCTTTGTGTTTACGCTGACGGGATTGCTGGTCGCCGTCGCCGCCGTCGTCAGCGTGCCCCGACTGGGCGTCATCGAGTCTGGGATCGGGCAGGGATTTGAGCTGCTCGCCGTGACCTGTGTCGTCGTCGGCGGAACCTCCATCAGCGGCGGGCGCGGGACGATCATCGGGTCGGTGCTGGCGGCGCTGCTGCTCAGCGTGATCAGTCCCATGCTGATCTTCCTGCGCCTTGGGGTTTCGGCGACGTACTGGGAGCGGGCGATCCAGGGCGCGTTTATTTTGGTTGCGGTGCTCATCGACCATATGGCGCGCGGACGACGGGAGGCCCATTAATCATGCAGCAAGTGACAAAATCCGATCGGGCCATTCCCGCAAAGCGCGCGTCCCCGCTGCGCGGCGTACTGCCGTCGCGCCAGGAAATCGTGCTGCTGGTCCTGCTGATCGGTCTCATGATCCTGGCCGGCTCGCTCAGCCCGACATTTTTGGCGCCGAACGCCCAAATGGGCCTTTCCACGCATGTCTGGGAACTGGCGCTGCTGGCGATCCCGATGACGCTGATCATCGTGACGGCGGGGATCGATCTCTCCGTCGGCTCGACGATGGCCCTGTGCGCCGTCGTCTTCGGCCTGTGTTTCCAGGCGCATATGCCCCTGGCGCTTGCTGGCGCGCTTACACTGGCAACGGGCGCGGCCGCTGGAGCGCTCAACGGTTTCTTCATCACTCGCGTTCGCGTTCATCCGCTGATCGTCACCCTCGCGACGCTCGCCGCATACCGGGGCGTCGCCGAAGGGCTGAGCTTAGGGCGTCCTGTCTCCGGCTTCCCGGAAAGCTTCACCTGGCTGGGGCAGGGGACAGTGCTGGGGATCCCGATTCCTGGCCTGATCTTCGGCGTCGCGGTCATCGCCGTCGGTCTGATTGCGGCGCGCACGCCGCTCGGCCTGTGGCTCTCGGCAATTGGATACAACGAAACGGCGTCGCTTTACTCAGGCATTGCCGTCGCGCGAATCAAAATGTGGCTTTACACCCTGTCGGGGACGACGGCGGGACTGGCGGCGCTGCTGTTTGTCGCCCGCCGCAACACGGCGAAGGCGGACATCGGAACGGGCATGGAGCTGGCGGTCATCACGGCGGTCGTGCTGGGCGGCACAAGTATCTTCGGCGGCCGGGGACGACTGTTCGGGACGGTGCTGGGAGTTTTGCTGATTCACGAAACGCGCGAGTTCGTTTCATGGCAATGGAATCGCGATGAGCTGAACTTGATCGTTATCGGTTTACTTCTCATCTTGTCCGTACTGGCCGACAGCCTGCTGACGCCGAAATCGCGACGCTAATCGTTCGGCGCCGATATCAAAATCTCAGAATATGAAGACCTCAAAGGGAACACGCATGCGACACCTCACTCGCCCGATTACGCTTGGATTGCTTTGCGGAGCCGTTTTGACGGCCGGCTGCGGCGCTCATAAGGACGCCTCTGGCGGCGGAGGCGGGGGCGGCGCCACGTCTTCCGCCGGCAAAACGGTCAATGTCTATCTGCTGCCCAAGCAAAAGGGAATTGCCTACTTCACCTCGTGCAGCGTGGGCGCCGAAGCCGCCGCGAAGGAGCTGGGGGATGTCAATCTTGTCTACGATGGGCCCACCGACGGCGCGCCGGAAGCGGCGGCGTCGCTGATCGAGTCCTGGACACTCAAAGGGGCGAATGTCATCTGCGTTTCTCCCAACGATCCCAATGTGCTGGCGCCGGCGATGACGAAGGCGAAGCAGGGCGGCGTGCACATGCTCACATGGGACGCCGACAGCACGCCCGATTCACGCGAGTTTTTCGTCGATCAGGCGACCTCCGAACAGATCGGCGACGCCCTGGTCGATACGATGGCGAAGGATATCGGCGGCGCGGACCCGGTGGGGAAAGTCGCGATCGTCACTGCGACCCTGACGGCGGCCAATCAGAACGAGTGGATCAAGTTCATGCAGGAGCGCCTGAAGAAGTACCCCAGGCTCCAGCTCGTCGCGATCAAGCCCTGCAACGACAACCAGACGCTGGCCTTTCAGGTTACTCAGGATCTCATGAAGGCTTACCCCGATCTCAAGGGCGTCTTCGGAATCAGCAGCGTCGCCTTCCCCGGCGCCGCCGAGGCGATCAAGCAGGCGGGCAAATCCGGCCAGGTGCTCGTTACCGGCCTGTCCACCCCCAACAACATGAAGCCGTACGTGAAGGACGGCACGGTCAAGTCCGTTGTCCTCTGGAACACCGAAGACCTTGGCTACCTCACCATCTACGCCGCCGAGGCCGTCGCGAACGGCAAGCTCAAACCCGGCGCGACCACCTTCCACGCCGGCAAGCTGGGCGACAAGAAGATCGAGGGCGATAAGATCCTGCTCGGCGATATCCTCGTCTTCAACAAAGACAACATCGACAAGTTCAACTTCTAAAGCGCCGCTGCGGCAAATTGGCGTCCATAAAGACGGAGTGGGAAGTTACGCTGGCGTAACTTCCCACTCCGAAGTTTTCAATGGGACGCCGCGTTCAACGACATCGACTTCTGTTTTTGCCGACGCGTGAGATAGATCACCAGGCCGATAATGGTGATCAGGAAGATTGAGCTGGTGGCGACCGTGCCAAGGCCAAGCCCGGATTCCTTGACCGGCTGCGTCAATAAATCCCCCAGCGATGCGCCCAGCGGGCGCGTGAAGATATAAGCGATCCAGAACGCCAGGATCGCATTCAGCTTGAAGAACCGATAAGCGATGTAGGTCGCCGCGATCACTCCGGCGAAGATCAGCGCGGAAAGCGCGTAGCCCACGCCAAGCCGCTCCGCGATCAGATCTCCCGCCGAAGTCCCCAGAGAGAACGTACACAAAATCGCCGCCCAGTAGAATAGCTCACGCTTGGTGGTTTCGATGATGTGTACGGACAGCGTCTTCTCACTCAAATACCACAAGACAAAGACCACCAGCAGGGCAGACGCGAAGATGATCGATGTTGTCGCCAAGCTCACTCCCATCCTGTCCACAAGGTTATCCGACAGCAGTGTGCCGACGACGCTGACCAGCACGACCACCAGCCAGTAAAGCGCCGGGATATACCGTTGTGATTTTAGCTGGACGAGCAGGGCGATCAAAAATAGGGCGCTCATCACATACGACGTGCCGACCAGGCCAAGTTTCATCGTGGTTGATAAAAAGTCCGCGCCCGTTTCTCCCACGGTGGTCGCGAGGACCTTGATGATCCAAAAGAAAATGGTGATTTCTGGGACCTTGTTCAGCATCTTCATGATTTGCCTCTTCGGTGTTCCCACCTCTCGATGGATGAACATACTTTCGCCCAATGGAAATAGAACTCAGCGGCAATCTTAGATTGCAAACATCTCTTTAAGATTCTTCGCCAGCCATGACGGTATCCCGTGGATTCCATACGCTGAGCCACTCAATTATTCCACTGTATACCCATGTAAGTAAATGAATTATGCCTGTGTGAAATTAGGAAAAATTAACAGGGGGCGATTAATAGGAGAAGTTAAAATTACTTAATGAGAATTTGCTTATTATATGCAATGCGCGATGACTGGGGAGATGAATCGGTTATCGCGCTCTTCGCTTCCGAGGTTTGGCTGCGGAGAAGGCATGGCGGCGGCTGTCTTCCGCATTTTGGGCCATCGCGTTTGCCTGAACAACGTCGCCCTTCGCGCGAAACGAATTCGCCAGCGCCATTTCCTGATGGTAACTGGCGTCCCACGCCGCCGCAAGATTTCGGTGATTCGTCAGCCGTCCCGTGATGCGAGCCTTCACGAGCCTTGGTCTGCGCCGAAGCGTTAAGCTTCTGGGATGGCGATCGTGAGGCAGGGCATGCGCCGTCATGGGCAAAGGCGAATGTTTGGTCACGTTCACTGCGGGTTTTGCGGCGGTTGCCGTCGCATGAGCGGCGGTTGCGGCCGGGTGCGTGGCCGCGCGTGGCGCGGGGAGGATCGGCGCGGGGACGGCCGTTTCGGGATGATTGACCAGGGGCGTCAGCGGCGTTTGAGTCGCGGGCAGCGGCGCAGGCGTGGCCGGCTTTTCCGACAGCGCCGTCAATTGTTTCGGATCCGAAGCCGGTATCGGCGTGGTTAATACGGCGTTTTGGCGAGTGATGGCCGCCGGTTTGGCGCCGCCGCCGATGCGCGCGGCGGTGGGCGAGAGGCGGGTGACGGCGAAAACCGTGGCGAGCGTCAGAGCGCCAAAGACGGCGGCGCCGACCAGCGGCCAGATGGTGCGCGGAGACCGCGCGGCTGTCCTCGTGGCGTTTGATTCGACAGCGGCGGCTTTCGGCGCCGTTACGATATTCGGGCTGGTTGTCGTGGGGGGCTCCGCGGCGCGCGGCGCCGTGAGCACCCGGACAAACTCGCCGCACGCGCTGAACCGCGCTTCGGGCGACTTGGCGAGGCTGCGCAGGAGCGCGTCACTGGTTGTCTGCGAGAGCGACGGCGCCAGATCGCGGGGCGTGGGCGGTTCGGAGTACACATGCGCCATCAGCAGCGCCATGGTCGTCGCCGGCTCCGGACCCTCAAAGGGCGTGCGCCCGCACAGCATTTCGTAGGCCACCACGCCGAACGAGTAGATATCCGCGCGGTAATCGACCGGCTGCTCGCTGGCCTGTTCAGGGGAGATATACTTCGGTGTGCCGACGATGCCGCCGGTTTGCGTGAGTCGGGCCGCCGCTTCCTCGGCCTGCACTCGGGCGATGCCGAAATCCACAAGTTTGACGGTATAGCCGCCGGACGGGAGATCTCCCAGCAGGATATTGGCGGGTTTGATATCGCGATGGATGACGCCTAAACTATGGGCGTAATCGATCGCTTCGGCGATCTGCTGGAGCAGCGGCGTGGCGTCGTCGAGCGTCAGCGGGCCGTGGCGGCGCAAGTGCTCGCCAAGATCGCGCCCTTCGATCAGCTCCATTGTGAAGTAGGGCTGGCTTCCGTTGCCGTCGCCGACCGAATAGATGGTGGCGATGTTTGGATGCTGGAGTTTGGCGGCGGTGCGGGCTTCCGAGAGAAAGCGCGCCACAATCGTCGCCTCGTGCGTCATCGAGTCCCGGAGTAGCTTGAGCGCTTCGTACCGGTGCAGCTCTGTGTGCCAGGCCTTATAGACCTGCGCCACGCTGCCCTCTCCGGTCAACTCATCCAGCCGATACGGTCCTAATTGTGTGCTTAATTCCATGGGATAGATCGCGGGCGGCGATATTCGATATCTATGATCGCCTGCCTTGCTATGATACCCAAAAAACGCGCATCGGCGCCGATTTATCGCCGGCTGGACACGGTCTGAAGCGCAAGCCATGAGATAGGGTCAACGCAAGTGTGGAGGACAGTTTGTGCGGCGCTTTTATATTCGAATATTTCTCATGCTGATGCTGCTGGCGCCCGGCGGAAAATATTGCCGCGCCGTTTCGCTGCAAGATCCATTTTCCTGGGCGATCCACGACCGCAGCACGTCGCCGTATTATCTCCTCGTCACCATTGTTGACGACACAACAGGTAAATCTCGGAAGTGCTGTATTTGCGCGACGTTTTTGGAAGGCGCCGTGATGACTCAGATGCGCCTGCCCGATGAACTTCAAAGCATGGACAAGGCGGCGCGGACGATCATCGAAAACAAATCTCGCACGTATCATTTCTCCAATCCAAAGGCGCTGGCGAATGTCGAGCCGCGATACTCCGAAGAGCAGTTGGCTGCGGCGCGCGAGCGTCTGAAGCCCTACACCAATGAGGATCTGCTCGGACGCCCGCAAAGCGATCAATCACGTCTCAAATTGAATTCGTTAGGATTGGCGCGCGATGCGGTTGCGTGTGTGCTATTGGAGCGCGGACTGTATGCTCGGCTGGGCGATGTACCCGGCGGAGTTTACGCCCTTAGTCCAAAGGATATTGCAGATGAGCAGCGTCAATTCGCAAAATGGCGTGAGAATGCAAGACAGGAATCATGGAGAGCCCATACCCTGGCGTGTCATTTGGACGGATACCACGCACTTGCGGAGAAATTCGTGCTTGTCGATTCTGATATCGGCGATATCAATTTGCTTCAATATTCTCTGTGCAGCGATATGACACGGCGTGGGCCGGCTTTGGTAGACGGGGCGCGCTGGTACGATCCCATCATAAACGAAAAGCCGAAATATGATTGGAATACTTTCCTGGAGAACTACCACCGCTCCGGTGTCGCCGCCGCGCGCCAGGCTTGGCTATCAGCGTGGAAGAGGAAATCTCACGGCTCCTTGGGGTTTACGAGTTTTGGCGGCAGCGGGATGGAAAACGGTGACGATATGGCAATCGCCATAAAAGCCTGGCGAAGAGGTGGGCTGGTCGGCCTGCCACGATTCCAATATGATCTGAGGCAGGGGCGAGAGTGGGTGGGAAGCGTGTATCTGGACACGAGCGGACGACAGGCGCTCGCATATAACGCAGGCGATCCTGAAGCGAATGCGAGTGATCCTAACCACATGCTCCCACCTCAGTTAGTCCCGAAGAACCGTGCGGCTCAGAATTGCCTGGGTATATTTTTTCGCCCTGTCAACGGGATCGAAGATTACTTTGTTATCGAATCGCGGGCCCGCCACAGTAAACAATGAACCCTGCGTTGCCGCAGGACTCGAAAATAGACTCTGGGATAATCAGATTACTACCGAGCCGTCGCGATCGCGGATACGGCGCCGTTCTGGTCGAAGTCGGTTTTGCTGAATGAAATCTCCGCCTTGCCTGCGGCGCCCGGAACTGACGGTACGGAGATTTCCGGCGCCGAGCTATATCCCGATCCGCCGTTTGTCACCACGTAACCGACCACCACGCCGTTCTTCACCAGCGCGTAACCTTCGGCCGGCTTTGTCGGCCACATCTCTCCACGGCTGCGGACATAGCGATAGTAATTCGAGACTTCATCCAGCCGCTCGTTCGTCACCCCATATTGGCTCAGCGCGTCCAGCAGCGCTTGTTTGTTCCGCTGCGCCTGATTCGGGTCCGGCCGGGTTCCCGCCGGCGCCGGACGGACATGGCGGAACGCCTCGCGAAATACATCCGGCGGCACGCCGAGCGCGCCCGCGACCAGCGCCACCGGCCGGCCGCGATCTCGCGGATCGGTCTCGTGCCCGCCCGAAAATACGATGGGCGCATGGACAGCGCCTGTATCTGCGGCGTTCGTGCGAGACGACAGCAAAAAGGATAGTGTGAGCGCCGCGCCCGCGAGAACGAACGCACTGTTCCGCCATGCTTTCGGCTTCGAAATATGGATCGACTTCATGATGTTTCCTTTGTGCTCCGCTGCAAAAGCGTGGTTATTGTACTGCTGGCATTATACAGCTGGGATTATGATGAATTCATGAAGCGCGTTGCTGGGATCTTCTATTTTTCCGACCGGCGGTGGCCGACGAGATCGATGCTTCCTGGATAGTCAGGATCCCATTTGACGCCCGCGTTCGGATTACCAATCTGGTCGCTGTTGGTTATTGAGGAGATATCGCTGCTGGGTGTGTTGTATTGTTCGCCGCCGACCAGGGAGCCGCTGGCGACGGCGACGTGATAGCAGCCGCCGCTTACGGTGGATTCGTAGCCGCTGGCGATGTTGCCGACGCCTCCGCTTACGGCGGCGCTGAAGTTTGCGGCTTTGTTGAAACAGCCGCCGGAGACCGCCGCGCCTTCATCGCCGGCCTTGTTGCCGACGCCGCCGCTAACCACCGCCTCCTGCGCGCTTGCCGCGTTGTGGTAACCTCCGCTGACTGAGGAGAATACGCCGTCCGCCATGTTGTAGTCGCCTCCGCTGACGGATGCGCAGTTGGCGATCGCGTTGTTGGTATAGCCGCCTGTCACCGTGGCGTAAAGGCCGCTGGCGATATTGTGGCTTCCGCCTATGACCGAGGCGTAGGGCGCGGCAATCGCGTTGCTGACGCCGGCTACGATCCCGCCGTAAGAGGGATAGTTATTGGCGTCGCCCAGAATCAGATTGTGGCTGCCGGCGCGCGCCTGATCGAATTCCGCGCTTGGCGCATTGTAGCCGACGATCAAATTCCCAAGGCCGGAGGCGCTCGCTGTTTTGCCGCTTCCATCCACGATATGCACGTTGACGCCGGTGAACGTCAAATCGGCGCCGGAGACGCTCATGGACGCTGTCCGCGTTTGCAGCGTATGGATCGTGGTCTCGTCGTCGGCCAGCTTGCTCCGCAGGCTGGCGATCGTTTCGTCCTGCGCGCGGATGGCGGCTTCGGCGGAGGCCATCGCGCGCTGAAGCGCACCGATCTGCGCGGCAAGACTCATCTGCGGGTTTTGCGCCTGAACGGGAGTGGGTTGGAGAAGCGACATTGCTCCCAGAGCGGACAAGAAGCCGATGGACATCAGCCCGAAGTTTCGGCAGGATCGAATCAGTGACGCCGGGACGGTATTCATAAACGTAACCTTTCCATGGTATTCGCAGGCGGCGGCCATCGGCGCGTTGCTCTTCGGCCAGGTAAAGCGGTCCGAAGAACGGATCGGAGCGGCTTGTATGCATACAGTCTAATCCTCTTCCCTTAACCAATCCTTAACAGATTGTCGAGAAGTCTTTTATTCGAGGCGCATTGGGCGAAATCCAGGTAAAATACGCTCACAATCGGTGTGAAATCTTGTGTTGCCTTTCGGGGAGAAGCGCTTTTGGACCCGCGATGCCGGATCAACCTGCTGGGGCCGCTGTGCGTCATTCAGGCGCACCAGACTGTGACCCGTTTTCGCACGCAAAAGGCCGCCGCGCTTCTTGCCTATTTCGCGCTGCGCCCCGGCCCGCATGCGCGCGAGCAAGTCATCGATCTCTTCTGGCCGGAGATGGATCTTGCCGCCGGGCGCGGCAACCTCAGCACAACGCTCAGTGGTTTGCGCCGTCGTCTTGAACCGCCCGGGATCCGTCCGGGCAGCGTGCTGGTAACCACGCACGCGCAGGTCGGACTGGACCCTGCGGCCGTGACGACCGATGTGGTCGAGTTCGAGCGGTTCTGCGCCGAGGGCGAGACCGCCGCAAGCCCGGACAAGGTTATCTCACTTCTGAACCGCGCCGTCAACTTGTATGCGGGTGATTTTCAGGAGGGCAACTTCCAGGATTGGGCCGTGCGTGAATCGGAGAGGCTGCACGCGCGGCTGGTGTCGGCGCTGGACCGCCTGGGAGAAGCCTATGAGACGCTGGAGCGTTTTGCGGAGGCGGGCGAGGCGGCTCGGCGCCGGGTGAGCGCCGACCCCTATACGGAAGAAGCGCATGTCGCTCTGGTCCGCCGTCTGGTTCGTTCGAGCCAGCGCGGCGCGGCGTTGGAGGCCGCGCGAAGCTTCGAGCAGTTTTTCGAGCGGGAGTTTGGCGAAGGCTCCGCTCGGGACGCCCGACGTGCCATGGAGGAATTCCTGGGCGAGATCGGTCCGGCGGCGCCGGTATCCCGCGCGCCGCTCACACCGCCTCCACCGGCGCTTTCTTCCCAATCGGTCTTGCCAGCAGACCCCCTGCCCACGCCGCCCCTTGCGCCGATCCCATTCTGGCTGAGCCGCTTTTTTGGCCGCGAGCGGGAGATGCTTCGTCTCGCCTCTCTCCTGCTGCCGCCCAAGGGATCTGGGGCGCCTCTGCGTCTCACCACGCTGCTTGGACCGGGCGGGACGGGAAAGACACGTCTGGCCGCGGAGTTTGCCCGGCGCGCCGGCGAGCGCTTCGGGCTCTGGCGCGGCTTTGTCCCCTTGGCCGATCTGAACGAGCCGGAACAGATCGCCGCGCGTATCGCGCACAGCCTGCGCCTTCCGCCCGGGGGCGATTCGCAGGAACGGATCGCCGCGTTCTTCGTGAACCGAGAGCGTCCTGAGGGATCGCGCGACCTGTTAGTCCTCGACAACATGGAGCAGCTTCTTGCCGGCGGCGGTGAAGCGTCGGTCGTTCGTATTGTCGCGGAACTGCTGGCCCGCTCCCCCGAATTGACGATCCTCTGCACGTCGCGTCGCCCCTTAGGAGTGCAGGGCGAGCGGACAATCTCCGTGGAGCCGCTGGAAGTGCCGGACGCGCAGTGGGAGACGGATGGATCGGAGGAAGGCGGCTCGTCTGGAGATCTGGCGTCGCTGCTGGAGGTTCCCAGCGTGCGGCTCTATGTGGATCGCGCGCAGGCTCTGCGTCCCGAATTTGGCTTGAGCGCGGCGAACGCCGCTTCTGTCGCCGCTCTGTGCCGCGCGCTGGAAGGCAGCCCGCTCGCCCTGGAGCTTGCGGCGTCCTGGGTGCGCCTGCTGCCGCCGCGTAAAATGTGGGAGCGCCTGTCGCAGGGATTGGGGACGCCGGAAACGCGGCTGTCGGACCTGCCGGACCGTCAGCGCAGTCTGGAGGCGTCGCTGGAATGGAGCTGGCGGCTTCTGACGCCCGCGCAGCAGCGGCTTCTGGCCGGCTTGTCCATCTTCCGAGGCGGGTGGGATCTCCGGGCTGCCGAAACGGTTTGCGCGGAGCCCGGAGCGCTGGAGCTGCTGGCGGATCTTCAGGAAGCTTCGCTCGTCACGGCCTCGGAAACCGGCGACGGCGATATCCGTTACGGACTTCTGGAAAGCGTCCGCGTCTTTAGCCAAAAACAGCGGGATCAGCGCGGAGAAACGGAAACGCTCCGAACGCGTCATCTGTCCTTTTTTGCGGATCTGGCGGCGGAGGCTGCGCCGGATCTATACCGATCGCGGCAAGCGTATTGGCTGGACGCCCTGGAGACAGAGCACGATAACCTGCGCGCCGCGCTGGAATGGACGGTTGTGGACCCATCTTCCCGCGAATTGGGCCTGCGCCTCGTCTCAGCTCTCGCGCCGTTTTGGCGAGCACGCGGCTACCTCCAGGAAGGATACGATCGCTGCGCCGCGCTGCTGTCCGGGGCGGCTTCCGCCGGGGCGAGCGAAGCTCGGATCGGCGCCCTGAACGCCGGCGGGCTTCTGGCGTCGCTGCTCGCCAAATACGCGGAAGCCGACGCGTTTCATCAGGAGGCGCTGGAGATCGCGCGGGCGCAGCGATCGATTCTGGGAGAGTCCGCCGCGCTGCTTGGCCTGGGCACGGTGCGCTACTGGCGCTACGACTACCCCGCCGCCGAACGTCTGCTGCAAGAAAGCCTATCGAAGCGATTCGAAGCGCGCGTCGATAAGCCCGATCCGCGCCGATACGACTGGGAAGAAGCGGCGACACATCACACGCTTGGCAACCTCGCGATACGGCTTGAAAACTACGCGGAAGCGCAGGCTCAATTCGGCCGCGCCCTGGATTTACGACGCGCCGCCGGCGATACTCTCGGCGTCGCCGGCACACTGGGCGCATTGGGACAGGTGGCGCTCGCGCAGGGCGAATACGATACCGCGGAGATGCATCTGCGAGAATCCCAACACATATTCGATTCGCTGGGGCAGCGATGGACCGCCGCGCTCTGCCTGGCGGGACTGAGCCGGATTGCCGAAGAGCGGGGCACGATCGCCCTTTGCGCACGACTGCTGAGCGCCGCCATGGCGGTGCGTAAGCGCCATCACTTCCCGCTGCCGCCGGCGGAAAGACCCGGCCATGAGGAGCAGCTTCGGTGGCTCACAGAGGAATTGGGAGCGTCAGCCTTCAACGCCGCCTGGTCCGAAGGCCAAACACTTTCCTGGGAACAGAGCGACGTCGTGCCTGCGGGATAACGGAAGCGGAACTGCGACCGCGATCAATGGGTTGATCACGGTCGGCGCTGATCTGTAGGCGTCATTGATTATCGGCATTCAGCACTAGATCGTTAAAGGCCCCTATCTTGAACGTGCCGCCAGCCATCGCTAGTCGGTAGAACGCCCGGAAACTCATATCTGGAATTGATGTCGTTCGCCTATAAGAGTCATCAATTGCAGGCATTGCCGTACATTGGGCGTCGTAGTATAATGGGATGTTGATTGTCTAAATTCAAGAAACTATGTTTCTTGTGCGTTGTCAACGTGATTTTTGCGATTGTGTGCACTGCTCGTCCTCGGTCCGGATTTCCACTGAACCCACAATGAAGTAAAGGCCAATATGAATTTCCATCATCGTCATCGCGCCGCCAGGGCGGCCTCCGCGTTTGTCCTTCTTTGCGCCGCCGCTTCCACAACTCACGCCGATATCGATACTCTCAGGGCGCCATTTTTGGCGTCCCTGTTTAGCGATAATATGGTGCTCCAGCGGGGACAGAGCGATCCGGTTTGGGGGTGGACGACGCCCGGCGCCAAAGTCACGGTTCGTATCGCCGGCAAGCAGGCCGTCGCCATGGCGGACGCGAAGGGCAAGTGGGTGGCGAAGCTTCCGCCGCTGCCCGTGGGCGGTCCGTATACGCTGGACGTTTCTGGATCGAACCAGGAGAGCGCGAAATGCTCCAATGTCCTGGTGGGGGATGTCTGGGTCTGCTCGGGGCAGTCGAACATGGAGTTCGGCATGGGATATACGCGGGACTCGCTTCAGGAGATCGCGGCGGCGAACTATCCCAACATTCGCCTGATGGTCGTGCCGCACAATCTACAAATCGATCCGCAGGCGCGGACGAACACGTCCTGGGCAGTCTGCACGCCGGCGGCGGTGAATACGCAGAATGGGACCTGGAACGGATTCAGCGCGGTGGGGTACTTCTTTGGCCGCGAGCTTTACAATGATCTGCACACGCCCATCGGGTTGATCCAATCGGCCTTTGGCGGCACGAACGCGGAATCGTGGACGAGTTATGAGGCGCTCAAGGCTCATGTACCCGACTTCAAGCCGCAGCTGGCGCAATTGGACGCCGAGCGGGCGATCGGCGCGCCCGGCTGGGCGGAGCGTCAGGTGGCGAAGGACAACGCCTGGTATCAGCAAAATGATCCGGGATCGAAGGAGGGACTGGGGTGGGCGGACTCGAGCCTGGATGTCTCTGCGTGGCCTGTGATGGCGCTGCCGGGATACTGGGAAACCAAAGGCGTTCCCGAGCTGGCGAACTTCGATGGCGTCGTGTGGTTTCGCCGGGAGTTCGACGTTCCCGAGGACGCCGTTGGAAAAGACATCACGCTCCACTTCGCGGTGGACGATGACGATACGGCGTGGATCAACGGCGTCAATGTGGGCGCGACGGATCTCTTCACCGTACAGCGCGCCTATAAAATCCCGCACGGCGTGCTGAAGGCCGGCCGCAATACGATCGCGATCCGCGTGCTGGATACGGGCGGGGGCGGCGGCGTTTACGGCGATCCGAGCTCGCTTTCGCTGTCGGTCGATGGCGGAACGGATATCCCGCTGGCCGGCGACTGGCGCTATAAAATCAGCGCTTCCATCTACATGGCCAGCGCGCCGCCGCCGCTGGCGATCGAAGCGAACGCGAACTTCCCGACGATGCTTTACAATGGCATGATCAGCCCGATCGCGACCTACGGCGTCAAAGGCGTCCTCTGGTATCAAGGCGAAAACAACGCGAACAAACCCGGGCAGTACCGGTCGCTGCTGCCGGCGCTGATCGGCGACTGGCGCGCGAAGTGGGGGCAGGGCGACTTTCCGTTTTTGATCGTCCAGCTCGCCGGCTTCCAAAACTCGGGGCAGGCGGACGATCCGTCCTGGCCGGAGCTGCGTGACGCCCAGTGGAACACCGCCCGGACCGTAAAGAACGCGGGGATCGTGACCGCGATCGATATCGGCGAGCCGACCGACATCCATCCGAAGAACAAGCAGGAAGTGGGTCGTCGTCTCGCGCTGGTCGCCCGCCATCAGGTCTATCATGAGAAGATCGAAGACTCAGGACCTGTATACCAGTCGATGAAAACGGAAGGCGACACGGTTCGTCTGACGTTCACTCATACCGGCGGCAAGATGACCACGAAAAACGGCGATCCTCTCACCGGCTTCATCATCGCCGGCGCGGATCGCAAATGGCTGCCCGCGACCGCGCGGATCGATGGGGACACAATCGTCGTGTCGTCGCCAGATGTCAAATCGCCGGTGGCCGTGCGCTACTCCTGGGCCGGCTATTCCCAGAGCAACCTCATCGGCGCCGCCGGTCTGCCCGCGTTCCCGTTCCGCACGGACAACTGGCCGTATTTGACGAAGGAGTAAATCTCCTAAAAAGCCCTCCCGCAGCGTGAGGGAGGGCTTTGTCAACGGACGTGCGCAAGGCGACGCGCGATATCGGCTTCATCACTTTTTCAGCACAAATGTCGGCGCGGGCAATCCGCTCTTTGTCCCAAGATTCGCCGCCTCGACAGGCTCGAACGGCGTGTACGCATAGCGGACTTCGATGGGGCGGGCGACGCCTTCGACGCGGACGTGGCTTTTGTCCGTGATGCGCGCCGCCGCCGGCGTTTCTTTGCCGTCGGCGTCAATGAGGGTGAAGCCTTTGAGCGCTCGGGCATCGCCGCCAGCTTCGGGCGCGAGGCCGGCGCCAGTGTACTTAAAGCGAATGATGACGCCATTTGCGTCCCAGGCCGCCTTCTCCGGCAGCGGGCTGGAGGCGCTGTTCATGCCGCCGATTTTGTAATCTCGCGCGAGCGCCAGGGCGGCGAGGCGCTGCCCGATGGGTTTCTTACGGATCGGGTGCGCCCAGTCAATCGCCGTCCTCAAATTGTCCGGATCGGGATCGCGCCATCCCTGATCGATGGAGACCACCATCGCCGAATTTGGAATGAGGTCCAGCGCCTGAAGCTGTGCGACGCGGATCTTCTGGATCGTCGCCCATCCTTTGCCGGGCGTGATCGCCGGATCGGCGTGACTGGACAATTGAACGTAATAGAATGGAAAGGCCGTGTTAAAGCGCCGGCGCAAATCCTCGACGAATCGGCTGAGATGCTCGGCGTAGACGCCGTCACGGCCGTCGTCGCTTTCGCCCTGGTAGTAGATCATCCCTTTGATGGACATCTTCTGGACCGGCGCCAGCAGTGCATTAAACATGCCGCCCACAGGAATGACGGTCGTCGCCGGGACAGTATAGCCGAGTTCCTGACCGAGTGCGGGCGGCATCAGCTCATAGAGCGGCGATCCGCCGGAAGCGACCATGACCATGCCGATGGGAATAGCGTTTTTCGTTTTTGCCGCGATCTCTTTGGCGAAGAAATAGCCAATGGCGGAAAACTCACGCACGGAGTCCCGATCGCACTTCTTCCAGCGATATGTCGCCTTGATCGGGTTTGCCTGTTCCGCGTACATCAACGGCGGGTTATTGAAAGCATCCCAGCGGCTGGTCGCGAACAGTCGAATATTATCATCGGAGTTAATCTCCGCTTGATCCTTATCATACAGATGAGTGCTGTCGAACACTGTCGCGCTGGTCAGATCGGCGTTGGACTGTCCATCGACCAGCCACACATCGCCCACAAGCACGCCGGCCACATCCCGTTCTTCCGCGCCCTCGCCGTCCGCATAAACTCTCAGCGTGTCGGGCTTTGTGCTGACCAGCATCGGGTCTAACGCAACGCTCCACTTGCCATCGTCGCCCACTGTCCCAATCTTCTTCTGTCCCAGAAAATCGACGTGGATCTTCAATCCCTTATTATCGCTCCATCCCCAAACGTGTACTGGAGAGTCGCGCTGCAGCACCATACCGTCCGTGAACATACCGGAGAGGGTGAAATGGGCCGGAGCGTCAGCGCGCGCTTGATGGAATAGAGATAATAGTAAAGAACTGAGTAGCGCTGTTCTGATAGCCGTTTGTATTTTCATAAAATTCGTAAATGAAAAAGGCGAAGAATTCGGAAAATATCTCTTCCGAATTCTTCGCCGCATCGTTAACTTGGTTTATTTTACGCTGAAGGTGCCGATAAAATTCTCCGGAGCCTGTCCCATATAGCCGGTGCCGGCGGCGTCAAATGCGCCTTGCTTGTCGTTTGGCGCATTGTTCGGGTCGCCAAGGGCTGCTTGATTTCCGTCATTATAACCAGAAGAGATTTGCTGCGCTCGCGTGTATTTGACATGACCATCAGAGAACGCAAAGTTTGCGCCGTCGGTATGGACGGGCGCTAATAGGAACGCTCCATAATTCGTGCGAGGCGGCTGTCCAAGACCGATTGTCGCCGTTTTTCCGCAAACATATTTCGCGTTGATCGATTGGTCGATCCATCCAGCGGAATTGTCGCCGCCGTTTCCGGAAGGTGAAAAATGGAATGTTCCAGCAGCTCCGCCCGTCAGACCGGAATCGAGATTGATATCCGTAATCGGAGCTTGAGCGCCTTGAGTTTCAAACAAAGCGACCGTGGAAGCGGGAGCTCCAAACGACGCCAGCGTTGTTCCCGATCCACTGGCTCCGCCTCCAGAGTTATAAGCGTAGTTCAAGTTCAGCCCATAAGATACGGGGTAGAGGGTGTTGCCGCTTGCGTCTGTTGTAACTCCGGTGGGATCATCTGGACAGTGGAAAACGCCGGTACTCTTGATATAAGGATACATTTTTCCCGCCCAGCCCATGCCAATGCCTAGCCATCCAGACGCTGGAAACGTTTCGTCGTTGTCTTGCACATATTGCAGTAAGCCCAAGCTCAGTTGTTTGAGATTGGAAGAGCAGCTAATTTGACGCGCTTTCTCGCGTGCTTTCGCAAATACCGGAAAGAGGATCGCGGCAAGAATGGCAATGATAGCGATAACAACGAGCAGCTCAATGAGTGTAAAGCCACGATGAGAAGATGAAGACTGTTGCATGAATGTTTCCTTTGATTGGTGGTTATCCGGCGGATCGAGCAATGCAGTAGAGACGCTGATAGGTCAATGAAATTCTTTTGGTTTACTCATATCTAAATTGATAAAACCAATTGCAGTATATCGCAAATTGCTATGGCTGTCAAGCAAAAAACGGCAAAACAGAAACTATGTTGCTTTTTCGTGTTTGTTCGGCAAAGCAATGATCTCCAGGCACATATTTACGGAGTGATAGTCGAGTTTCCAGCAGTTGCCTTTATCGTGGACGCGTCCCGTTCCATCGCAGCTGAGCGATGCGAAGAGGCCGCCATAGATGGGATCGACAAAGCTGTGCTGGTAGAAGTCGAGCGTTCGGCGCAGGGGGCGCGCGGCGTTTGGGAGGTGATGGGGATGAACATAGCGCTGCATGGCCCGGATCGCCTCGCACTGGGGCCAGAGTTCTTTCTGGGGCGCCGTCAGTCGCCCGTCCGGGTCGCAGGCTTCCCACACGCCGCCGTCGGTATCGACGCCGCGACTCAGCGCCGTCTCCAGGAATGCGCGGCCGGTCACGGCGGCCCAAGGCTCGCCGGTCAGCGCATACCAATCCGAGAGCAGCAGAGCCCATTCGAACTGGTGTCCAATATTCAAAACACCACCCTGCTGGATTGGCAAAGGCGCCCAGTTCGTATCGTAACATTCGATCAAGCGGCCGCGCTCAAAGCCGGGCAGGGAGCGCATAAAACTGAGGAGGCATGCGGCGCCTTGACGCGCGTCTCCGGACGGATCTACCGCGCAGAGCGCCATCAGCGCCTCGAAGAGATGCATGATCGGATTTTGTGATCGCATCTCGTCTGGAGGATTCGGGGTTCCCACACGCCAGAGGACGCCGCCCAGGCGATCCACGAACGCGCCGTCGGTGAACCGCCATGCGGCGATCGCCTGCGCGGCCAATGAGGGACGATCGAGGGCTTTGGCGGCGGCGCTCAGCGCGAGGATCGCAAAGGCGTGCCCGTAGCTGTCCAGAGTCTCCTCAATCACGCGGCCTTCGTGGGAAATGGCCCAGCAGTAGCCGCCGTCCGGGCGTGCGAAGTACCGGGCGAGGGCTTCCGCGCCGCGCTCGGCGGCGGCGGCGTAACGCATCTCTCCAAAGACTTCAAATCCCCGGCTGAAGTTATAGATCAAGCGGCACTGGCTGACCAGCGTCGCCCCCGAGGATTCTCGTCTGCGCCATTGCCGGTCGAGGTCGGGATAAAAGATCCCCGTTTTGGCGGAGGCGGCGCCGAGCCAGAAGTCGAGCAGTGAGCGCAGGAGCGACGCGGCCCAGGCTGCGTCGCTCCCCGCGCCGCCGGCGGAGATGTCCGGCGTCGTTTCGGAGAATGCGCTTTGCATTATTGACTCTCAGCCGGGCGGTTGAGCGCGCGGGCCGAGTGAAAGAGCGCCCGCAGGTCCTCCGGGCTGTTTTCCTTCGTCAGGAAGTTGGTCCAGATCATAAACCAGGTCCAGAGAGGCTGCGCTTCTAAGATTTCGGGAGTCGGCGCGTTGCCGACTTCGCCGAGCGCGATGGGGCGTCCCTCGGCCAGCTCCGCCAGCCCCACATAAGCGGGTTGATAAAATTCGTTTGCGTAGATATCGACGGCGAGCGCGTCCACATATTCATGTCCGGGATAGCAGTCGGCGTAGGGCAGGATCTTCTCATTGGGCGTGCTGGCGTTCCAGACCCACAGGAGATTATCCAGGTGGTGGACGTGGACAAAACGGTCATACATCTGCCGATAAAGAGCCGCGTAGCCGTCCGCGCCGCCCCGCGCGCCCCACCAGAACCACGCGCCGTTCAGTTCATGGTATGGCCGCCAGATCACTGGGACGCCGGCTTCTTTCAGCTGCGTGAGAAATCCCGCGATGACATCCACCTGCTGTGTCCAGCGTGCGTGGATCGCCGTGCCCGGCGTGATCAGATCCGCCCAGTCGTCGTCGTCGAGCTTTCCCTTGCAGATGCTGCCTTCGAACGTGACGGGCTCATCTTCCGTCGGACGCACCGCGTGCCACATCAGCGTCACGATGGAGCCGGCGGCGTGCTGCCGGATGGCTTCCGCCACGATGGCCGGACGAAAGTTGACGCCGTCCATATCGCCGTCTTCGGAAAACCCAAAATCCTGGCCCCAGACCGCCGGATACTGGCCCGTGATGGTCTGAGCTTCATCGCTGTACTGCGAAATCTCGCGCGGCGTGTTGTGCTGCCCCGTCATGGTTCGGGAGCCGGAAATCTCATAAAGATGGTCAAGAAGCGCCCGGACTTCAGGAGTCGCGTTGGGGTTGACGGGCGCGCGCCGTACGACGGCGGATGGAGTGATGACGGAACTGGTCATATACGGTTTACCTGACACAAATTTTCAACGGCCCAGACAGCGCGAACGAGTTCACGATGCCCAAGCCGTCGAAAATATGAGTTTCTTGCCGAGCGAGTCGATGCTTAGTTGACGCTGAAGGTGGCGGCGACGCGCGGATTGCTGGTGCTGGTGTTAGCGGCGCAGACCCAGCTGGTCAGGAAGTTGAGGGCGCAGGTGTCCTGGCCGCCATCGTCCGGACCGCTCGCATAGTTGGTGCCGCCGGCGGAGACGCTGGAGCCTTTCAGCCACTTCGCATGGAAGTCCGCCATGATGAAGTTCGAGCCGTCTTGATGGCGTCCGGTCGCGCTGATGAACACATTCGGAGTGCTGGCGGGGCCATAGCCCGATTTGCCGCTATTGATCATATAACCCGTGGCGTATTCGGGGCAGTCTCCCATATTGGCGCAGCCGCCGCCGATCGCCGCCTTGCCGATGGGGTCGGCGCCGGGGAAGCCAACGCCGTCGCCGCCGGGCGAGTTGCCGTTGACATCATCCAGGAAGTTGCCGCTATGGTTGTTCAGGTCCGTGTACGCAAGCTTGGCCGCTTCCCACAGCAGAACGGTTTTTGCGGGGCTGGTGAACGTCGCGATCGTCTGCGGGTGGAACGAGTTCCCGGCGTCTCCATGTTTCAGGACGTTGCAGTTGATGCCGTAAGAGATCGGGGTGGGCGAGCCGACTCCTCCTTCGTCATCGGCGCACTTGAAAACGCCGACGCTCTTGACATAGGGGTAGATCTGCCCGGCCCAGCCGCTCGCGGCGAAGGTGCGGCCATTGGGCATCGTTTCGTCATTGTCCTGGGTGTACTGCGCCATTCCCAGTCCGAGCTGCTTTGTGTTGGACAGGCAGGCAATGGCGCGGGCCTTTTCACGGGCCTGGGCGAAGACCGGGAAGAGGATGGCGGCGAGAATAGCGATGATGGCGATGACTACGAGCAATTCAATGAGAGTAAAGCCATAAGACTTGTGAGAGTTTCGCATAATAAATCCTTTCGATGCTGTCATGGAGGGAACTTCCGCCCGAGGGTCGGACATTAACGGACGCTGTATATGTATGATGTTAAAGTCCTTTCTTACTGCGACGTCTTTGTACCGTTGCAAGTACTGTATTGCGGTTAATGCAAATGCATACGACATCATTGATCGGTGAACAATGTTTCTTGTTCACTTCGTCAAAAATCACACGGGCGGCGCCGCCGTTGTCTGTCGTACGACCAGCTTTGTCGGCAGCTGCTCGAACACCGGCGGGTGCGCGGCCTCGCCTTGCCGCGCGGCGGCGATGCGCGCATGCAGACGTCGTACGGCGGCTTCTCCCATGGCGCGCATGTCCACACGCACGGAGGAGAGGGGCGGTTCGAGCTCCGCGCTGGTGTCCGCATCGTCGTAACCGATCACGCTCATGGCGCCGGGGATGGAGATATCGAGCGCGCGGCAGGCGCGCAGCACCAGGGCGGCGTGATCGTCGTTCGCGCAGACAAACGCCGTGGGGCGGCCCGGCTTTTTCAGGAAGGCGACGACTTCCTGCATGGAGCGCTCACGCAGCTCCTTGCCCGACAGCGTTTCATTCTCTCCGTCTCCGGGCGTGCCCACCGCGACGATATGATCGTGGTTGATCGCGACGCCAGCGTGGAAGTGCGCGCAGACAAATCCGTTCAGCCGATCGCGGAATGTCAGCTCGGTGGCCCTGGATGTCAGGAAGCCGATATGCCGATGTCCCAGATCCAAAAGGTGCTTGGTCGCTTCATAGGCGCCGCCGAAGCCGTCTGAGAAGACGCTGTCGTGCCGTCCGCGGATGTCCCGGTTGTCGAGCAGCACGATATGCGGCACATACTGTACGAATGTTTCCAGAATATCCGCGTCGGCCGCGCCGACCAGCAGCATCCCCGCGACCGCCTGCTCCCGCACCATCGGCGGCAGCTCCTGCGACGGCTTGTGGCGGTGTGTCGTGCTCAGCAGCATGTGCATGCCCAGCCGCGCCGCTTCGGCCTGAGCTCCGTCCAGCACCGCGCTGTAGAACCCGTTCGAGGGCAGCGTGTCGGAGGGGACGTACGCGAAATATTCAAACCCGATCGTCGTGCTGACCGAAGCGTTCGGGGCGGCGACGGTGCGGCTGCGCGTAGTTCGTGAAGCCAGGCCCCGTGGGCGGTAGTTCAGCCGCTCGGCGATTTCCAAAACGCGACCCCGTGTTTCGTAGCTCAGCGCGGACGTCTCGGTGAAGCTCCGCGATACGGTCGCGGTTGAGACTCCTGCAAGCTTTGCAACATCGTGGATTGTGGCCATGTCCTAAGATAACACAGGCTATGAAATTTGTCAACCATTTTATGCAAACTATTTTAAATTTTTGCACGAACTATTTGCATTGCTTTTCAAACCGGACCGAATCACTTCCAGGGAAATTGTCCTGAGAGCGCCTGGAATTTTCCAGGAACGCAAGGAAAGAAGCAGGCGAGCACTGGTGCAAATAAATTTATGCAATTTGCATTGAAAATTCACCGTGCAAATTGTTGTTGACATGCAAAACGTTCGGTGATATAATGGCCCCGGACCACACAAAAGCGTTTCGCCAGGGCCGTCTAAACCTGAAATGGTTCTTTTGATTCAAATGCAATGTAAATTGGATGAGCCCATGAACGCTGTCGTCCGCCGCTTTAGTTTTAATTGTTATAATCGGAACACAGTGATGTGGATAAGGAGACAACATGATCGCTTTTGCTAAACATTGGAAGAAGCTGGCCGCTCCAGCCGCTTTGATCTCTTTCGGGTTGGCGCTGACGCCGATTCCGAGCGCCTTCGCCGCCGCAGACCCAAATATCACCACGGCGGCGCAGAACGAGCTGAACTATATCGCCTCGATACGCAATCAGGGACTGACGCTTTCATCGCAGACAGTCGCCAATCCCTGGTTTCCGGATAATCTCGATCCCAATCCGCCGAACGATAAGATGTCCGAGATCACGCGCGTCAATCAGATGACCGGGAAGTTTCCGGCGATCATCGGCGAGGATTTCCTCAACTGCGACGCCTACCCGGACCATGGCGCGGCCATCATTCGTCTCGCCAAGAACTACGCCGCGCGCGGCGGCTTGGTCCAGTTCCAGTTCCATGAGGGCAGCCCGCGCTCCTGGGCGCCCGAAGGATCGTCGTTCTATGTCGGCGGCTCGAACCCCGCCCCGCTGAGCGGGGGCGAGTGGAGCGATCTGCTGTACAACCCCGGCTCCGCCATCCATCAGAACTGGCAGCACCATATGGATCTGGTCGCCGGATGGCTGGGGCAGCTGCGCGACGCCAATATCCCCGTGCTGTGGCGGCCGTACCACGAGGCCGACGGCAACTGGTTCTGGTGGGGCGGCAACGCCGGCAATTATCAGGCCCTCTGGCGGATGCAGTACTCTTATCTGACCGGGACCAAGGGACTGCACAACCTGATCTGGGTCACATCGTCGCCGACGTCTGGGTTTTATCCCGGCGCGAACTTCGTCGATATCAGCGGCATGGATATCTATTCGTCCAACACCACCGATGGATCGTACACATCGTCCAACAACTCGGTGCGCGCGGACGCCCCCGGCGCGCCGACTGTACTCTCCGAATGCGGGACACTCCCGGATACGAACTATATCCACCAGCTGAATTACGCCTATGTGGATGTTTGGGGCGGTCCGTATCTGGACCCGAACTATTACTCCACCGGCGGCGCGGCCGGAGCGTACAATTCCCTTCAGCAGGTGCAGAACTTCTACAATGACGGCCGTACCGTCAACCTGGACCGCGTCGCGATCCCGACGGCGTTCCTCAGTCCGAACACCTGGTACAAGATCGTCAACAACCACAGCGTCAAGGTGCTGGGCGTCGCGGGCGCTTCCGGCGCGCTCGGCGCCAACGCCGTGCAGTATGCGGATAACGGTACGCCGGATCATAACTGGCGCTTCGATCTTCTGCCCAACGGCGGCTACCATATCGTTAACCAGAACAGCGGTCTGCTGCTTGCGGTGAACGGCGCCTCGGGCGCGCAGGGCGCCCAGGTGACTCAGTGGAGCGATAACGGCACGGCGGACCATAACTGGGACCTCGTGTCGCAGGGCAATGGGCGCTACCATATCGTCAATCAGAACAGCGGCTTGGCGCTGGGCATCGCGGGAGCGTCGACTTCGGACAGCGCGAACGCCGTGCAGTGGGGCGACAACGGCGGCGACGATCACAACTGGGCGATTGTCCCCGTCAGCAGTCCGATCGCGTCAGGCCATCGCTACCATATTGTCAATGCGCACAGCGGCCTGTTCCTGGACAATCCCAACGGAACGAATGTCGCGGGAACCTACCTTCAACAATTCGTGAACACCTACTCGCCGGCTCAAGAGTGGGTGCTGAACAATGTCGGCGGCGACCTCTGGACGGCCGTCAACTACGCCGGCGGCCTGGCGCTCGACGACTACGGCTGGAGCAATACGGCCGGCACGCAGATCGACGAATGGTCGTTCAACGGCGCGGCGGTCCAGCAGTGGCATGTCGTCGCGCTGGGCGACGGGACTTACCAAATCAAGAGCGCCGTCAGCAATCTGCCCATGGAGATCCAGGGCGCCAGTATTGCCAACGGCGGCGCGGTTGGCCAGTGGACCGACAACGGCAACGCCTGCCAGCACTGGACATTCCAGTTCGTCCAATAAATCCTCACAATTTCACCCCAGCCACACAGAAATGTGAGGCTGGGGTGAAAATTCGTCACAAGAAAGCCAATCGGTAAAACTGATTGTTGACAGTGGGACATATTTGTTTTATAATAAGAAACTTGGTTTCTATCGATAAAACAAATATGTGATTGCTCTCATCGCAATATAAATGGATTTTATTGCGATTATTGATATTCTGTCCCGATGAAGGAGACATAGCATGACTGACATCTCAAGGGCGTTTCGGCGGCTCGCCGCCACCGTCGCGGCGGGAGCCGCCTTCGCCGCGCTGACGCCCGCCGCCCAGGCCGACAATTACGCCTGCATCTTTTACTTTTCGAGTTTTGGGGATACGTTCTTCCAGCCGGGCAATCTCGCTCCTACGGGGGATTCGTGGATCATGCAGGGACAAAGCCCGGCGTACAGCCCCGGCGGCGGGTTAAGCAACTGGTGGGGCAAGCCGCTCTGGGCGGCGACCCATGGCGACGGCACGATCAAAAACAACTATCGGTTCTATTTCAATGGCGATCCCGCGCAGACCAACAACGATCTGCTCGACTACCACGCCGACCTTTTGACGCGAATGGGCGTGGACTTCGTCGTGCTGGACTTCACCAACGGCGCCGGCGACTTTCCCAACGGCCCGACGTATTTGACGGCGACCAAGGCGCTTTGCAACCGCTGGCAGGCGCGAATCGCGGCCGGATTGCCCACGCCGAAAATCGTCTTTTTTGCCTACAATGAAGACACGCTCAACACGATCCAGAACACCTATTTCGCCAACTACGACCCAAATCTGTTCTTCAACTATCTTGGGAAAAAGCTCGTCCTCGTCGCCCGTCCGAACATGAACCTGGGGCAGGGGGACGCCGGGCAGCCCGCCATTCCCACCAGCGGCGCATTCGCCAACTACACCTGCCGCCACACCTGGGGGCTTCAAACCGATGGCTCCTGCTGGCAGTTCAAAGTGGGGTCCAATACGCCGCCGCCCGCGTTTATGTATAACGGAGCGCCCGAGCAGATGTGCGCGCCGGTCTCCTCGCAATCCAGCACCATGACCACCGACGGCGTCAACCCCAGCCCCGGCGCGTTCGGCCGCAACGACGGCCAGTATTTCAACACCTATATGACGGCGGCGCAGCAAACAAAGCCGACCTTCACGTTCCTGCATTCCTGGAATGAATGGAACGCCGGCAATTTCGGCTCGCAGGGCGCTCCATACTTAGTGGACCAATGGCTCGAAGGTTACAGCTCGGATATCGAGCCGATGGCCGGCGGCCACGGTTACCAATACTACGACTTGGCCGCGCAGCAAGTCGCCCGACTCAAGAGCAACTTCCCGGTCATCTCCGGCCAGTCCTATATGGTTTACAACCAGAACAGCGGCATGGCGCTCGATGTCCCCGGCGGCACGAATGTCCACGGGACACAGCTCCAGCAATGGACTCCCAACGGCGCGACCGCGCAGGCATGGACCTTCCACGACCTCGGCGACGGCTACTGGGAGATCACCAGCGTCGTCAACGGCCTCGCCCTCGACGATTACGGCTGGGGAACGACCGACGGAACCGTGGTCGACCAATGGGACGCAAGCTCTTCGCCAGTCTCGTACGCCCAGCAATGGAGCCTGCGTCCGGCGGGCAACGGCTCCTGGAAGATCGTCAACCGCAACAGCGGCCTGACGCTCGGAATCGCCGGCGCGTCCACCACGGCGGGCGCCAAGACGATGCTTTGGGACGATAACGGCACGGCCGACCACAACTGGTTTCTCATGCCCTCCATCGCCGACGGCTCCTACAAGATCGTGGCGACCACCACCGGCAACGCGCTCGACGTCGCCAATCTCAACAACGGGGCGCTCGCGCAGCTTCACCCTTACGTCAGCGGCGCGAATCAAAAATGGAGCATCCACAACCTGGGCAACGGCAGCTTCTCCATCCGCAACGCCAACGGACGCTCACTCGACTGCATCGGCTGCTCGCCCGCCAACGGAACACAAACCGAACTTTACGACTACTGGGGCGGCCCCTGCCAGCAATGGACCATTACGCCAACACCCGGCGGCGCGTACCGAATCAGTACGGCCAATCCCAAGACCGATGGAACGCACGACGTCCTCGACGGCGCGGGCTGCTCCGGCGCGTCCGGAGCCAATGTGCTCCTTTGGACCTGGGGCGGCGGCGGTTGCCAGCAGACGTGGTACATACAGCCGGCGAATTAAGACCGGCCAATTGCGGATTTAATGACGCAAAAGAACGCAAGCGGATTTCGTAGTCAGGCCGGCGAATAAATTCGCGCCTATAAGTATGGTCGTCCCCCTCCGGGGACTTCAGAACGTTTACGATCACGTTTCTGAACCCGCGCAGGCGGGTGACCGTACTTTTAGCCGCGAATTCATTCGCCAGGCATCCTAACGGCGAAGCGCCTTTCTATGTAGGTTTCAATCGCAATATTTACCATTCAGGTCCGAGCCCACACACTGCACTTCACAGGAGAAACTCACCATGTCCCTCGCTTCTATCCTGGGCGTCCCCAGAACTCTTCGCCTCGGCCGCTCGGTCGCCGCCGCCATGCTTGGCGTCTCCGTGCTCGGCGGCGTAACGGCCGTCACCGCGCCGGCCGCGCGGGCGTTTACCAATCCCGTTTATAGCTCGGCGGACCCATTCGTCACCTACCAAAACGGCGTGTATCTGATGCTCGGCACCAACTATCGCGGCGATGTCACGATCGTTCGGTCGCCCACGATCGCCGGACTTTCTTCATCGCCCCAGCTCAGTGTCTTCGGCACGCCGCGCGGCTTTGAAGCGCCGGAGATCTACTGGCTGAACAACCATTGGTACATCTATTACACGGACTTCAACGCCAACGGCATGGTCGTCATCGAGAGCGACACCTCCGATCCGGCCGGCACATACCATTTTAAGAATGTGCTGACGACGAACTCTTACGACGGGACCATTTTGCAGGTCAACGGCGCGCTGTATCTGGTGAGCTCCACCTTCGGAGACTTGCAAGTGCAGACGATGTCCAATCCTTACACTGTCAGCAGTGGGATGACATCGATCGCGCATATGGACCAGCCCTGGGAATCGGCGGTGATCGAAGCGCCCAATCAGGTCAACCACAATGGGCAGACGTTTTTACTGTACTCGTCCGGCGTCTACAACCAGAACAACTACGCGGTTGGCGCGCTGCGCTATAACGGCGGCGATCCCACCAACGCGGCGTCGTGGACGAAGCTTTCCGGCCCGCGCTTTACCGGCAACGGCGGCGACGCCTTTGGGGCCGGCGCCGCGAGCGCTTTCTACTCGCCTGATGGAACCCAGACATGGTTTGCGTACTCGGCGTACAACGGGGCGCCGGTCGGCGACAACCGCACGATCCGCATCCAGCAGATGTCTTGGAACGGGGACAACACGCCGAATATGGGAGCGCCGGTCGGCTTGGGCGTCAACCTACCGGAGCCGTCGAGCGGCGGGGCCGCAGCCTCCGTCTCCAACGGCGTCTACGAGATTCTCGCGAAGACGACGGGCAATGCATTAGATTGCACGGGCTGTGGCAACACCAATGGGACGCAGGTTGAGCTTTGGAACACTCTGGGCGGCTCCTGCCAGCAATGGGCGGTCTCCTACAAAGGCGGCGGCGCATACTCCGTGCGCACCATCAATCCCGACGGCAGCGTTGGACGCTCGCTCGACGCCACCGGATGCTCGCCCAACGACGGGACCCAAGTTGAGCTCTGGGATTTTAGCTTCGCTCCCTGTCAGCAATGGCAGATCAACCCGCAGCCCGATGGATTCTTCAACATCGCCACCAACCAGGCCAAGTCTGACGGCACGCATGACGTACTGGACGGCAACGGCTGCTCGGGTGCGGCGGGAACGCATGTGATTCTGTGGTCGTGGGGCGGAGGCGGCTGCCAGCAGGAGTGGCAGTTCGCGCCGATCAACACGCCGGCGATCGTGTCGGGCGCTTACTACACGCTGACAAACGTGGCGGCGGGCTTGAACCTGGACGATCCCAACGGAACGAATGCGGCGGGAACAAAGGTCCAGCTGTTCCCGGCGAACGGCGCGACGGCTCAGAACTGGAAGCTGACGCGTCAGGCGGACGGCAACTACACGCTGACCAATCAGGCGGGCGGTTTGAACCTCGACGATCCCAACGGCCTGGGGGCTGGCACGCTCCAGCAGATCTGGCCGGCGAACGGGGCAAGCGCGCAGGAATGGAAGCTGACGGCGTCCGGCAGCGGCGCCTACACGCTGACGAATGCGGCGACCAATCTCAACTTGGACGATCCGAACGGCGCGAATACCGCTGGGACTCAACTTCAACTCTGGCCGTCAAACGGGGCGACGCCCCAGCAGTGGAGACTGACGCCGCAGTAATCATGCTCGCAACCGCCGCGCCGATATTTTCATATCGGCGCGGCGGCTTGATATACGCATGCCCGAATCCTAATATTCGGGCATGCGTATATCAAGCCAAATTGCACGGTCAGAGAGGACGGAAATCATGGCAAGCATCGCGACATTGTGGTCTCGGCTGGCAATTGTTGGACCTTTGGCGTGTCTGGGAATCGGCATGGCCCAGCCCCCGGCGGCGTCGGCCGCCGCGCCCACGCGGATCATGCCGCTGGGCGACTCGGTTACCGATGGCTGGACGCCCGAGCCGGGCGGCTATCGCATTCAGCTTTGGAACGATATCGTCAACAGCGGCGAGGTCGCCGAATTTGTCGGTTCGCAATTCAACGGTCCAGCGGCGCTTGGCTCCCATCACCATGAGGGGCATGCCGGCTGGACCACGAGCGATATCGCCGGGCAGGTGAGCGGCTGGATGGCGGCGTACGCGCCGCAGATCGTCCTTCTGCAAATCGGCACGAACGACATCAACATGAACAAAGATCCGGCGGGCGCGCCCAGCCGCCTCAGCGGCATCATCGATCAGATCTGCACCCAGCTTCCGGCGGGCGGTAAAGTGTTCGTCACAACGCTCACGCCGGAATCCGATCCGAACTTCAACAATCAGATCCTCAATTTCAATAATCAGCTTCCGGGCATTGTCCAGAGCAAGCAGAGCGTCGGCAAGCCTGTGTTTCTGGTGGATCAGTACCATACGATCACGACCGCGGACCTCGCCGATGGAACCCATCCCACCCCCGCCGGCTACTCCCGCATGGGCGACGCCTGGTTCAGCGCCATCCAGTCGTCGGTCGCGTCCGGCGGAACCGGCGTGAACGTCGCTGTCGGAAAGGCGGTGACCGCCTCCAGCTCCGGCGCGGGGCGCGCCGCCAGTTTGGCGGTTGACGCCAACTGTGGCACGGAGTGGACCGCCAACGGCAACATCCGTCCGTCCTCCCTCACCGTGGACCTGGGCGCCAATGTCAATATTTCGCGCGCGGAGACGCAGTTCGAGTTTGGCGACGGCGAGTTCTATCAGTATCGCATCGATTCTTCAACGGACGGCGTGAACTGGACAACCTACGCCGATCGCACCGGCAACACGGCGCCGACGTCGCTCTATGTGGACAACAATCCGGTTACCGCGCGCTATTTCCGGGTTACGGGAACGGCGGCGCAAAATTCGGGAGATTGGATCGGTATTTCAGAATTCCAACTTTACAATGGAGCATCGACTGTCGCCGCTTCTTCATTGACTAACGGCGTCTATGAGATCCTCGCGAAGACGACGGGCAACGCATTAGATTGCACGGGCTGTGGCAACACCAACGGGACGCAGGTTGAGCTTTGGAACACACTCGGCGGCTCCTGCCAGCAATGGGCGGTCTCCTACAAAGGCGGCGGCGCATACTCCGTGCGCACCATCAACCCCGACGGCAGCGTTGGACGCTCGCTCGACGCCACCGGATGCTCGCCCAACGACGGGACCCAAGTTGAGCTCTGGGATTTTAGCTTCGCTCCCTGTCAGCAATGGCAGATCAACCCGCAGCCCGATGGATTCTTCAACATCGCCACCAACCAGGCCAAGTCTGACGGCACGCATGACGTACTGGACGGCAACGGCTGCTCGGGTGCGGCGGGAACGCATGTGATTCTGTGGTCGTGGGGCGGAGGCGGCTGCCAGCAGGAGTGGCAGTTCGCGCCGATCAACACGCCGGCGATCGTGTCGGGCGCTTACTACACGCTGACAAACGTGGCGGCGGGCTTGAACCTGGACGATCCCAACGGAACGAATGCGGCGGGAACAAAGGTCCAGCTGTTCCCGGCGAACGGCGCGACGGCTCAGAACTGGAAGCTGACGCGTCAGGCGGACGGCAACTACACGCTGACCAATCAGGCGGGCGGTTTGAACCTCGACGATCCCAACGGCCTGGGGGCTGGCACGCTCCAGCAGATCTGGCCGGCGAACGGGGCAAGCGCGCAGGAATGGAAGCTGACGGCGTCCGGCAGCGGCGCCTACACGCTGACGAATGCGGCGACCAATCTCAACTTGGATGATCCGAACGGCGCGAATACCGCTGGGACTCAGATTCAGCTCTGGGCGTCGAATGGGGCGACGCCTCAGCAGTGGCGGCTAACGCCGCAGTAAATCCCTCGTCACATGCTGAAGGAGAAAATCATGCCTGACATCTCGAGAACGTTTCGGCGGCTCGCCGCCGCAGTGGCGGCGGGAGCGGCGGTCGCCATGCTGGCGCCGGCCGCCAAAGCCGACAACTACGCGTGTTTGTTTTATTTCCCGGGCTACGGAGACACACTGTATACGCCCAGCGATGAAATCTCGCCGGCCGGGGATTCGTGGATCATGCAGGGGCAGAACCCGGCGTATGGACCTCCCGGAACGCTCTCCTGGTGGGGCAAGCCGCTGTGGGCGGCGACGCACGGCGACGGGACGATCGTCAATAACTATCGGTTCTATTCCAATGGCGATCCGACGCAGACCAACAATGCCCTGCTTGACTATCACGCCGATCTGATCAGCCGCGCGGGCGTGGATTTCGTCGTGCTGGACTTCACGAACGGCGCTCAGGACTTTTTCGCCGGCCCCAGTTATGTGTCCGGGACAAAGGCGCTTCTCAACCGATGGCAGGCGCGTCTGGCGGCTGGACTGCCGACGCCGAAAGTTGTCTTTTTCGCCTACAATGAAGACACGCTCAACACGATTCAGAGCACGTTTTTCGCCAATTACAATCCGAATCTGTTCTTCAACTACCTTGGCAAAAAGCTTGTCCTGGTCGCCAAGCCCAATATGAGCCTGGGGCAGGGGGATCCCGGTCAGCCGGCGATCCCGACCAGCGGCGCGTTCGCCAACTATACCTGCCGCCATGCCTGGGCGCTCGACACCAGCGGCTCCTGCTGGCAGTTCAAGGAGGACGCCACGACGCCTCCGCCGGCGTTTATGTATAATGGAACGCCCGAGCAGATGTGCGTCCCGGTCTCCTGCGGCGGGACATCGGATGGAGTCAATCTGCTGCCAAACGCTCAGGGGCGGCAGGACGGCGCGTTCTTCAATAAGTATATGACGGCGGCGCAGCAGGTCAAGCCGACGTTTACGTTCCTGCATTCGTGGAATGAATGGAACGCTCGCAATGGCGGTACGCAGGCGAATCCGCAATTTATCGACCAGTGGCTCACGGAGTGGAGTTCGGACATTGAGCCGATGGCGGGCGGCCATGGCTATCAGTACTACGACCTGGCCGCGCAGCAAGTCGCGAGACTCAAGGGCAACTTCCCGGTGATTTCCGGACAATCGTATATGCTGCTCAATGAAAATAGCAACATGGCGCTGGACGTTCCCAATGGGACGAATGTCCACGGAACACAGCTTCAGCAATGGACCCCCAACGGAGCCACCGCGCAGGCCTGGAAGTTTACGGATCTGGGCGACGGCTACTGGGAGCTCATCAATGTCGCCAGCGGATTGGCCCTCGACGATTACGGCTGGGGAACGGCGAACGGCACAGTCGTGGATCAATGGGACGCCAGCGCGTCTCCAGTGACGAACGCCCAGCAATGGAGTCTGCGACCGGCGGGCGACGGCTCCTGGAAGGTTGTCAACCGCAACAGCGGCCGGACGCTCGCCATTTCGGGTGCCTCCACATCGGCGGGCGCTAAGACGATCCTCTGGGACGACAATGGCACGACCGACCACAACTGGTTCCTCATGCCCTACATCGCCGACGGCTCCTACAAGATCGTCGCGACGACTACGGGGAACGCGCTCGACGTCGCCAATCTCAACAATGGAGCGCTCGCGCAGCTTCACTCCTACGCGAGCGGCGCGAACCAAAAATGGAGCATCCACAACCTGGGCAACGGCAGCTTCTCGATTCGCAACGCCAACGGACGCTCACTCGACTGCACCGGCTGCTCGTCCGCCAACGGTACGCAAACCGAGCTTTATGATTACTGGGGCGGTCCCTGCCAGCAATGGAAGATCGTTCCCGTTGGCGGCGGCGTCTACCGGATTGTCACGGCTCAGGCCAAAGCCGATGGGACGTGCGACGTGCTCGACGGCGCGGGCTGCTCCGGTACCTCGGGGACGAACGTGCTGCTGTGGAGCTGGAACGGCGGCGGCTGCCAGCAGACTTGGTACATTCAGCCGGCGAACTAAGCCTCGGCAATAGCCGATTGATTTTGGGATGACGCCTTCGACGCCAAAAAGGCCGGTGAATCAATTCACCGGCCTTTTTGACACGTCTCAGATCTCAGATCCGTAATATTACTTCGGCGCCGCCGCTGGTCCTGGCGCTCCGGGAGCTCCCGGGGCTCCAGGCGCGCCCGATGCTCCGGGGGCTCCGGCTGGTCCAGGAGGTCCTGGCGACGCAGGGACGACGACTGTCGTATCCTTCGGAGCAGGCGCGGGCGTCACGACGGTCGTTGTCGAAGGCGCGGGCTCAGCCGCCGGCTGATCCTGGTTGCATCCCGTAACTCCGAATGTGACGGCGCTCAGCATCAGGGATGCCCCGATCAGTCGTATCGCGATTCCATTTCTCATGTGCATGCACTCCTTAAGAATAAGAATCTTTCACGTAAAGAGAAATGTTCCCTCCAGTGATTCTTAATGACTGCATATACCCCGGATCTTCGCTGCGATAAACGCGCGCCGATGGGACTTCTTTCGCGACGTTCGAGGCGGTCAACCTCGCAGGATTCTCATCTGCGCGAGACGAACCTTTCTCCCGTCGCGCACTGCGGAAATCGTCCCGCCGCAACGACTTTTTATCCATGCAGGAGATATCGCTTATGTCGCCGCTCGACCATTACCGTCAGATGTACGAATACGAAAAAGAGTGCGACCAAAAGATGCTCGCCATGATCGAATCGGTCCCGAACGTCCATCGCGGCGACGCCCGGTTCCAGCAAGCCGTCACGCTCGCCGGGCACCTGGCGGCCTGCCGTGAGAACTGGCTCGACTACATGGACCGTGACGGCCTTCAGCAGGCGCCCTGGTGGGACAGCGCCTGTGATCTCGCCACATTGCCCTCGCGCTACGCGGCTCTTCAGGCCGGATGGACCGACTATCTCGCGCGCCTTGACGACGATCGCCTCGCCTCAGACTTCCAGTTTCCCATTGATGGAGGCGTGTTCTATCGATTGAAAACCGAAATACAGGTCGTCCAACTGATCGGGCACGCCAGCTATCATCGTGGGCAGATCGCTTTGCTGGTCGACCAATTGGGAGGAGAAACAGTCGATACCGACTACGCTGACTGGGCTGTGTCCGCTTCTGCTTAAATCGGACAGAATGTGGCCGCCCAGCGCTGTGAGGATTCCGTTCCTGCGGGGGATGCTCCGGTGCGCAGGTCCTGGTCGTCGGTGGACTGCGTGATTACGGTTGGGTCAGGGTTATTGGGGCCAAAGTAGACCCCGGACGAGACTTGGGATCCTAGCATCCATTTGACATGCCCGTCCGCCAGCAGAAAATTCGATCCCTCGCCATGCCTCGGCTTATCTTCGAACACGAGTGGCTGCGGCTTGCGCCCTCCGAGGGGACCGGTGGCGTACGACGCTCCATTGCGGCCGGACAGCCCGCTCGCCCAAGTGATGATTTCCAGCCCCTCGCCGCACGCCGAATAATAGCTGATGCTGCCGCCCGTTTCCTCCGCGTTTGTCACATTCGCCACGGAATCGAACCAGCCGTCGGAGCGTTTGCCGATTTCGAACATCATGACTGTCTTCGCGGGCGCGTTCAGCGAGGGAGTAAATCCGTCGATGCCGTACTGGTAGGAAAGCAAGTTGGTGTTGAAATCATAGGACATCGGATAGAGGGTGTCTGGCCCCATGGGCAGACTCTGGGTGGTGTCGTTCGGGCATTGATAGATATTGGTGGATTTCACGTACGGGTAGAGCTTGCCTGCCCATCCCGCGCACCAATTGACGTTGACCGTGGACCAGATCGGGTGCGGCATCCGTTCGTCGTTGTCATTGACATACTGCTGAACGGCAAGCCCCAGCTGGCGGATATTGCTCGCGCAGGATGTCTGCCGCGCTTTCTCGCGTGCTTTCGCGAACACAGGAAACAAGATTGCAGCGATAATCGCCACCACGGCGATGACGACCAGCAGCTCGATCAGGGTAAATCCAAATCTCTTCGTATTGTTCATCGGCTGCATTCCTTTGCATTGGATCACTTCAAAGATGTTCCATTCCGGCATCCCGATCCCCTGCGCGATCTGCACAACAGGGTGTGACTGATTCAACGCAGCAGCGGCCGTATCATTTCTTGGACGATCTGTCGAATTCCGGTCCGGCCGTTCGACGATATCGTGAAGGCCGGGCGACCAGCCTGAGTTGCCGGCCGACCAGATCCAGAGCAGGATGCCTGCGCAATTACTACAAGTTCACGAGAGGACTGAAAAGAATGGTAGACTATATCGCGATATGCAAGGACCGCACGACAAGCGCCATGGACAGTTTTTTCCATGTGCTGAGCTTCGTTCCTGCGGACAAGCTGACCTGGAAACCGGCGCCGACCGCCAAATCCGCACTGGAGATCGTGGCGCACTGCGCCGGCCACAGCGGCGCCTTCGCCTCCGTGATCCGCGCCGGAAAGTTCCCGGCCACCGTCGAGGAATTCATCGGTCCGATCCAAGCGGCGACCCAGAGCATCACGACATTAGAACAGGCGGAGACGATGCTGCGCAAGGGCATCGCGGACACAATCGCGGCCCTCGATACCGTCCAGCCGGAGCAAGTCGGCAGCACGATGGAAGTGCCCGTTTTGGGTGATACCCCGTTCAATTTCTTATTGGCGCTCCCTGCGCGCCACCTTGAAAGCCACGAGGCGCAGATCGACTATCTCCAAACGTGTTGGGGCGACCTGGAAGTTCATTTCTAGCATCGCGCAGGGTATCTTATCATCCCTCTCACACGAACGGACCTCAGCCAATATGGCGACACTCTTCACCGCCCAATGTGACCGATGCGACTTCAACCAAACCATCGCCGCCCGCACAAACTACGCTTATCGACTGCCGGAGCCGCCCGACGTGTTCCTATGGACGCAATTCGTCTGGTGCGGCGAATGCCGCAAGATTGTCCAAGCGGAAAAGCTGCTCACCGAAGAGGAGATTGACGCATGGCTCGCCGGACAATGGAATCGCCGGATTCGTCTCGACGGCGAGCGCTACCGGCAGATTATTGTGGGGAGGCAATCGCCGGCGCGATGTCTGACGTGTGGCAGTGTAGATATCGTTGCGGCGAAGAGCGGCGAGCATGTGGCTACGGTTTTGCATGGAGATTGTGGAGGAGTGGTCTCCCTCAATCGTAGCGGAAGTGCTCGTATTGAGGGAGGGATCGATGTCTATTCTGCCGAGGGCGAGTTTATTGTTGGGGTGCTTAAGCAGTATTGCTATCCCTAGAGGCTATGACAGAGCTTGAAGAGGCAACGATTTGTTGACACAAGTAGACGAGATTATGTTGAAACATGTAAAAAAATAATAACTAAGTGGTTCATCTCGTAACTGATGGGGTAGGAAATCTCTAGCCATTGCTGGAGGTGCCCCATGTACCTAAAACTGCGTGACCTTACCGCCGAAGAACGAACGACACTGGATCGGATCGCTCGCTCGCGCACCGAAGCCGTTCGCTTAGTGGAACGCGCCAAAATGATCTTGGCGATAAATGAGGGTCAGAGTGGTCCCGAAATCGCACGGCAATTCGGCTGTGACGCCGATAAAGTCTATCGCTGGGTCCATCGGTTTTACGATCAAGGACTGGATGGGCTGCAGGACAAGCGGCGCAGTGGGCGGCCACGCATTTACACGCCTGATCAGTATGCCGAAGTCATTGGAACTGCTCTGACCAGTCCACAAGAGTTACATCTGCCCTTTGCCAGTTGGACGTTAGACCGCTTGGCGGCCTATCTCAAAGAGCAAAAGAACATTGCGATGGGGCGTAACCGTATCGATCAGATTTTGATTGCCGAAGGACTGCTTTTGATTGCCGAAGGACTGCGCTGGCAAACTCAGGAAAGCTGGTTTAGTGTCAAGACCGATCCCGATTTTAAGGCAAAAAGGGGGCGCTCGAAGCACTCTACCAGCAAGTCCCTGAAGATGCCGTTGTCGTCTGTTTAGACGAGATGGGTCCCGAAGCCGCCAAAACTTATCCTGGCAAACAACTGGTTCGAACGCCACAGGTCGGCGACGCGGCCATTCGCGCCAAATACGAAGCTGATTATGGCCGTCGCGGGAAGGGCTACTTCTTTGGAGCCTTCATCCCTGCCACAGGCCAGGCGTTCACCGCACCCTACGAACGGCGTACAGGCGAGAACTGGGTCTGTTTTCTCGAACAGGTTGATCAATGGGAGCCTTGCCAGGGCAAGCGCGTCCTCGCCATTACGGACAATCTTGGTTCGCATTTGGGCACGGATGCCCAGCTCTTTTCTGCGGAACACGCGCACTGGGAATTTGTTTTCACGCCAAAATACGCGCCGTACCTGAACCTGATCGAGCCCTGGTGGAAAATCCTGCGCTCGCTGGCGCTCAAAGGACGCCGCTTCGAAACCTTTGAGCAAATATGCACAGCGGTCGAAGCGGCGACCGATTACTGGAACCATCATCGACACCCATTTCAGTGGGGACATCGACGGCGGCATTTACATCACAGGCAGCCAGGCATAGCGCAAACACCGACTGCCGTAGCAATTACGAGATGAACCACTTAGTAAACAGGTATAATTGGATTTGCGGTTATGAAGTATATAAGGGGAAATAAGATGCAATCTGATGAGAAACCTGTTAGGTTTTTTGCACGTCACTTTGTTCGCCTCTGTGGTATGGCGGTAACTCATGATATCGATGGAAATGAAACAAAACAATACCTAAATTACTCTGCCTTCATAATATCTTACGAGGGCCACTGGACATTGGTAACTGCTGGGCATATAATTGAGGATATCGAAAAGCTATATGCCGCAGGCGGTCGATTCGCCGATGTGGCGCTTGACGACTCTGCGGCTGCTGATGCTACATGTGTATATCCATTACCATTTGATTATCAAAGTGCTCCTAAGATGCACATATTCGATGAAGAAAATGGTATAGACATTGGCTTGATTGCGCTAAGTAATTTCTATTGCCAAGGATTAATAAAAAATAATATCGAGCCTCTTTCGGAACAAAGTTGGCAAATAGACACTCCAGCAGAATTTGATGCATATTGGTTGTTCGGACTTCCTGCTGAAAGAGTTATAGATCAAGGGAATGGGGGCAAGGTTGGCTATGTTATGCTCCATCTCAATCTAGTAGAAGATATTCCTGTCGATATGCGAAAACCTTTCCCAAGATTTTATGCTCAGATTACAGATAAAGGCAGCCTGAAGAGCATAGAAGGAATGAGTGGCGGGCCAATTTTCGGTATTAAGGCACAAGCCGATGATAGGCAGTTTTATTGGCTAGTCGCAGTTCAAAGTGGATGGAGATCAGATATTGGTCTCGTCACGGCATGTCCCATAAATGCATTTTTCGAGTGCATACGATCTGAGATGGCAGCCAAAGGATTAATCTATTAAGTGTTTTGTCAAAGTTGTTGTGATATCGAACTCTATGTACTTTTCGATTTTGGACGAACTCATAAAATGGCACTTGAGTTATCATTATAAATAGGGCTCTCAACAAAAAAGCCCTCAGTAAAAATATTTCACTGAGGGCATCGAAGGCCGTCGATCTGCATAGACCGGCGCCCTAGTGTTTCTTATGTGGGAATCCAAGCGTCAGCTATCTACACATTCGCGCCAGTCAATCGCGCCACCTACGGCACAGCACTTTTCGTTCCCACCGGCGGGCAGCTTCGCAAACATACTCCGCGCCTGGCACAGCAAACCAGAAACAAGCAAGCAGAACTCACGCTTGAGTGATGTTTGCAATTCTACAGTTCATCGGATTCTAACAGGTGAATCACTATAGACGCTGTGTTTCTCATAGCAACCTTCCGTAATATACCAATGGGTTCGACTGCGTCCAGTGCACCTTTATCGCAACTCGCATTATCCGATATGCCTCGGAAAAACAAGGTTCGTATTTTATCGGATTTTAGGCTATTCCTCGTCTCAACAGCCACATGCATACCAGCCGATTTCATTTCGACTACGCTATTACCTCTAGCAGCTAAAACAGGATGCCAGCTTTTTCCTGCTGCTACCGCATCGCTTGATGCAAACGCTACGCAATGCAATGTGACGATATCGTCATGATCAAGTACAGAATCCTTAATTTCGTCTGGTATTTTCTTAATGATGTTATAAATGTTTCGGAAGTTGACCTGAATCTCGTTCCTCTTTTCTTCGAAAACACTTTGTATTATCTTGATAAGATCCTCATCCGCTGTGTAAAGCCTGAGCGGGCTTTCCCCAATATTGGTAATAGATGTGTCTTCAAGATAAGGATCTACTGTCTTGGCAACAGCGACATCACAAACCTTAATATCCTCACTTAGGCTACCACCCACGCCAATCAAAATCAGTAATTGCAGATTTGGACAAGTGTTCAAGAAAGTATTCGTAGCAAGGGCTGTTTGCACTAATCCCATATCTCCTATGAATTGGCACGCGCACTGCTTTTTGCCCAATTCAAAAGAATATAGAAATCGGTCCTCATTAGAATCATAATGAGGGTTAAGAGAAACAGGTAACTGCTCCGAAAAATATCCAAATTCCTCTTCTAGAGGAACTAGTATCCCAACCTCCACCTTCTCTGGCTTAGAAAGATTGGCTAGCGATTCGCTTTTGAATTTCAACATCCATGCCATGAAGTAGCATGCATTCTGGAAGGCGCATTTCTGCGAATGCTTTCGAATTGGCTGAATTTTTTCTCTCGTTTCATCGCAAAAATCGGCTGCTGCACGAATAACGATTGTCTTTATTTGATTGGTCGAGCGTCTCTGGTTGTGCATCCATATTGCTGCCATCATTCCTCCGCTCTCCATATCAAGCATAAGTAGTTTGCGGTCCCGTGCTTTCACCCAGCCTACAGCTGTAGCAGTTGTCGATAGGAGAGTAGCAGATGCGAGGTGTGGCGTATGAATTCCGATAGTGTCTTGTCTCATAAACTCAAGGATATTACTATCAAAGTTCTGGTCTCTTCTCACTCTTAGACAATTTTGTCGGAAGTCTTCGAATCCTTTAGGATCAAGATACATCATGTTTTGGGCAAGGCGAACGAATTCCAATGTGGGGCGGTACACCTCGCCAGAGAACTCAACTCGCTGGTCATTTCCTGTCTTTTGAGTTTCACTCTTTGGGTTATCTGATAATTTGGCTTTCTCCATATAACAGTCGATTTGTGATGCAATGCCAACGTCACCAATTTTGAACTCATCACCCTTCAGGGTGCCACAGAATCCGATTAAAATGATGCGATCTATCCGATAATTGCATTTGCCATCATTTGCCAGTGTCGAAAAATATTCTAGGATTAATTGAGTTGTAATGGCTGTGAAGTCTATACGCTTTGCCTGAATCAGAAACGCGAATGCTTGTCTATTTTCATAGCGCGTCCGGAACCTGCAAAACGGTATGTCCGGCAAATTTTTCCATGATTCGATATGGATTTTATCGGCCGTCAGGATTTCATGGATACCTTCGTTCCAAAATGTCCATGCATGTGTTGGCAACAGGTAGATATCAATCTCTTCTTGTCCAGATGATTCGGTTTCAGTGGTCACAATACACCTCCGTCGAGTAGTCAGCTTTGATTGAATGAAGATCACGAATTATAGGAAAACCTGCTGATTTGTACTATGCTGCAGAATGGATTTCCTCTGCTTAAGACTACCCGGCCAATGCCGCCTTTGAATTACTTCTATCTTGCGGGCGCTTACATGGAAGAAAGTACTAAAAAAAGCCATCCTACAGATAGAAACATCTGTAGGATGGCTTTTTATTGTGTGGGAGCGGGGGTTGGACTTGAACCAACGACCTTCGGGTTATGAGCCCGACGAGCTACCGGACTGCTCCACCCCGCGTCATTTGCGTTTACAAGGAATAGTATACCTCGGGGTGGAGGCAAAGTCAACCCTGGCGGATGGAAAATATTGATGTCGCCTGGCAAGCGTGTGATGCGGGAGCGGGGTGAGGTTCACCTGGGAGGTGGGGATTTGGGGTGGGAGGCGACTGGAATTTGGGGTTTTGATTGTCTCAGATTTGTTTCTTTTGGGTTTTTGGGAAGGAGGGTAAGAGAGGAGAATTGGGGGCGATTTGCGGTTCAGCCCTTGACAAGAGTCCAGCCTTCCGATACAATACTTACTCACTTGAACCCAGCAATCACAACAGATTTGGATGAGCCTCTGCGGCTCTCGGATTTCGATTACACCCTGCCTCCGGAACGTATCGCCCAGTCTCCTTTGCCCGAGCGTGACAGCTCGCGGCTGCTTGTGCTGGACAGGAAGACGGGCGCTATTCAGCATCGCGTCTTTACGGATTTGCTGGAGTATTTTCGACCGGGAGACGTGCTGGTCATCAATGATACGCGCGTGACGGCGCAGCGGCTGTTCGGCGCGCGGCTTGGGAAGCCGGGCGAGCGGGTGGAGGCGTTTTTGACGCACCGCGTGGCCGATGGACTCTGGCGCGGTCTGGTGCGGCCGGGGAAGAAATTGCAGCCGGGCGTAGTGGTGGAGTTTGGCGATGGGCTGAGCGCGGAGATACTGGATCGGACCGATGAGCGCGGCGGCCGGCTGATGCGGTTTTCGACGGCGGATGGCGGCAATGTCGAGGCGGCGATTGAGGCGCACGGCGCCGCGCCGTTGCCTCCTTATATTACGCGCGTGCTGCCGCCGGAGGAGCGCGGTCGGTATCAGACGGTGTATGCGGACGAAGGCGGGTCGGCGGCGGCGCCGACGGCGGGGCTGCACTTTACGCAGGATTTGCTGGGCCGGGTGCGGGAGCACGGCGTCGAGATCGCGCATGTGACGCTGCATGTGGGGCTGGGGACGTTCCGGCCCATCGAATCCGAGCACATCGCCGATCACACGATGCACGCCGAGCGGATCCACCTGTCGCCGGAAGCGGCGGAGACGATCAATGGGGCGGCCGGACGAGTGATCGCGGTCGGCACGACGTCGGCGCGGACTTTGGAGTCGGCGGCGGTGGGGCCGGGGCGCGTCGAGGCGGTGGATAAAGAGACGTCGCTGTACTGCACGCCGGGGTATCAATTTCAAATCGTCGACGCATTGATCACGAACTTCCATATGCCGCGCAGCACGCTCCTGGTGCTCGTGAGCGCCCTCGCCGGACGTGAGAAGATCTTCGCCGCGTACCAGGAAGCCCTGGCGCGGGAATATCGATTTTTGTCCTTCGGCGACGCGATGTTTATTCAATAGAGTTTTTTAAAGGAGAACGGTAACATTGCCGGACTTGCAGGATTGGCATAAACGGATTGAGCTTGAGGCTCAGGCGACGGAACGTTCGCTCGCGAATTTGCGCCATGCGCCTGAGACCGAGGAACGCCGGGGCGGTTCGCCGGCGACGATTGTCGCAGAGCATGCGAGCCGGGTCGCAGTGGCGAAGGCCGCCGCGCCGGTCGCGGAGCGGGAAACGGCCGCCGGCGTCAATCGGCGCGCGCGCGGACCGCGTAAGGAAGAGACGCGGGAGGAGCTCCTATCGCGCCTGCTGGACCCAACTCTGACGCTGGAGGAGACGGCGCGCATGCTGGAGGTCTGTCCGACCACGGTTCGCCGCTACACGAATCGGGGTATACTCCCGCACGAGCGGTCGCAGGGCAACCAGCGCCGATTCAAACTCTCGAGCGTGCTTGCCTTTATGGAATCACAGGCGCGGGTCGGCCCCAAAGCCGGCGAGGAATGACGAAATCTCTATGCGTGTCGGCATCTTTTCGGAAAGCTACCAGCCGCTGATCAATGGCGTGACGACCTCGGTCAACACCCTTGTCGCGGAACTGGAGCGCGCCGGCCACTCCGTCTTTATTTTCACTTCCCGATTTCCGAACTACACCGATGAGCGGCCCGGCGTCTTTCGATTTCCGTCCATCAACTCGATGGTCGAGCCGGATTACGTCCTGCCCATCCCGATCTCGCCGCACATCCAGTCCAGCATCGCCCGTTTGAAGCTGGACATCGTGCATTCACAATCGCCGTTCTTCCTCGGCGTGGTGGCGCGCCAGGTGGCCCGGCGATACGGCATTCCGCACGTCTCCACCAACCATACGCTCTACTCCGAGTACACGCACTATGTGCCCATCGCCCCCAAGGCGTGGACCGGCGCCGTGCTGTCGCGCTGGATGCGGGGATTTTATAACTCCTGCGACCAGGTCATCGCGCCCTCGGAGATGACCAAGCGCGTCCTGCTGGATGAGTACAAAGTCGAGCGGCCCATCACGGTCGTCCCCACGGGGATTCCGGAGCCGCCTTACGTACTGGCGTCGGAAGAAGAAACCCGGCGCAGTCTCGGCATTCCCGCCGACGCGCGCGTGCTCCTTTATGTGGGACGCCTCGCCCCCGAGAAGAATCTGCCGGTGCTCATCGACGCCTTTGCGAGGATCGCCGCGCGCGAGCCCAAAGCCGTGCTCGTCCTCGCCGGCTCGGGCAAGAGCGCCGAATCCCTGCGCGCCCATATCCACACCCTCGGCCTCTCGGACCGCGCCGTTTTCACGGGCTTTCTCGGCCGCACCAAACTGGACCCTCTGTACTTGCTCTCCGAAGTCTTCGTGTTCCCCTCGAAGACCGAAACCCAGGGTCTCGCCATCGGCGAAGCCCTCGCCGCCGGAACCCCCTGCGTGATCGTCAACGCCGGCGGCGCCCCGGAATCGATCCACGACGGCGAAGATGGCTTCTTAGTGGAAGACGATCCCCAGGAGATGGCCGACCGCGTGCTCTCCCTCCTCGACAACGACCTGCTCCGCAAGCAGATGTCCGAACGAGGACGCTACAACGCCCGCGCCCTGCGCCCCGAGCGCGTCGCCCAGCGGGTGATCCAGGTCTATGAAAATTTACTGGGGAAGCCTTCGGCGCCGACGGAAGAAGGGGAGAATCGGGAGGGGGAAGGGCGGTAGGAGCGCAAGTCCCGACTCCAGTCCCTATTCCCCCGCGTTCATCCCTATTCCCCCGGCGCTTTAGCGCGCTTTGGACTTGCTCGGGTTTTGTAGACACTTCGTTAAGCGGCTCTTGCGAGCTGTTGCTGTTGCTCAAAATGGCGCTGTTCAAATTGAGCGGGGCTGATATAACCAAGCGTCGAATGTCGACGCTTGCGGTTATACCAGACTTCAATATACTCGAACACACAAGCTTTCGCTTCCTCCCGAGTACGAAATACCTGCCGAGTACGAAATACCTGCATTCGAGATACTTGCGCAGGCAGCATCTCGGTCTTCAACGTCGAGAAAAAACTCTCCGCCACGGCATTGTCCCAGCAGTTGCCCTTACGGCTCATGCTGGCCACCATGCCGTGGCAATTCAGTTTGTCTTGGTAAACGAGGCCGGCGTATTGCCCACCTCGATCGCTATGGTAAACAAGCCCCGCCTGCGGACAGCACCGCTGGATTGCCATTTCGAGAGCGTCACAGACCAAGCGGGTTTCCATCGTCGCCTGCATCGACCAGCCGACCACACGGCGGCTGAACAAGTCCAGGACGACCGCCAAATACAGCCAGCCTTCACGCGTCCACAGATACGTGATGTCGCCCACCCAGCATTGATTGGGAGACGCCACCGTGAACTGTCGATCCAGCACATTGGGAGCGATGGGCAACGCATGATCCGATTGGGTTGTCACTCGGAAACGTCGTCTCTTCTTCGCCACAATCTGATGGGACTGCATCAAGCGCGCCACTCGATGGCGACCACAAGCAATCCCTTGCTCTCGCAGCTCTAAATGGATGCGTGGGCTGCCATAGCTTCTGTCGTAGCTTTGCTGGTGTACTTTCTGGATCTGGTCCACCAACGCCAAGTCTCGCTCTTGTTTTTCATGGCGACGCACGGCGCGTTTCTCAGAGCGCCATGCGTAATAGCTTCTGGTTTTGAGCTCCATGACCTCACAGAGCATCTGCACGGAAAATCGTCCCGCATAGTCTTGAATGAATCGGTATCTCACTGCGGGCGGTTCGTGAAGATACCGACCGCTTTTTTTAGGATTTCATTCTCCTCTTTGAGGCGGGCGTTTTCGCGTTTGAGCTGTGCGAGTTCGGGATCGGAGGGATTACCTTTGCCGGGGAAAGGATTCTCAGGCTGGACCTCCAAGCTCTTCTTCCATTTGGCGATCAAGCTTTCGGCAATTCCCAAATCGCGTGCTGCGCCGCTGAGATTGCCCTTCTCCTCGGCCAGGCGGATCGCCTCGCGTTTGAACTCTTCGGTGTAAGATTTACGGTTCGTCATAAAACTCCTCGCGCCATCAAGCATTCATTAAGATGGCTTCCTAATGTTAAGATTAGGCTTTTCGAGGTGTCTATCCTACCAGGGCAAGTTCACTTTCCCCCTTTTTCCCAGCAAGCCGCTTCGCGGGGGAAAAGGGGAGCCAATAATTATTGTCCATTCACTCGTCACATGACCGTGAGGAGTTGATATTGCGAACGCCATAACACTCTTCACATATTCTTGCTACTTGTCGAGCGAGAATGGCTGTCAATGAGTGGCTCCCCTTTTCCCCTGCGAAGCAGCTTGTTGGGAAAAAGGGGGAAACGCGCTAAAGCGCGGGGGAATAGGGACTCACCGCTTCTTTCGCAGATACGACGCCGGGATGCGCAGTTCGTCCCGGTACTTGACCACCGTCCGGCGCGCCACCGAAAGTCCTCGGCGCGTCAGTTCATCCACAATCGCCTGATCGCTCAGCGGCGCGGTGGGGTTCTCCTCCGCGATCAATTGCGCGATGGCTTCCTTTGCCGTGGGCGGCGTTCCAAAGAAGATATCGAATGAGACGACTTCCTGCGAGGGGAGCTGGACGAATTTGTGCAGCAGGGCGCGGCTGATGGTCGACTCGTGCATGCCGAGCTCCTGGGCGATCTGCGTGCGCGTGAGCGGGCGCAGGAACGATTTGTTGCCGGTCTCTAAGAACCCCTGCTGATGTTCGACCAGCGTGATGGCGATGCGCTGGATCGTGCGCTTGCGTCGCTGGAGGTTCTTGATGAAGAGATTGGCGCGTTCGACGTACGCGACGACGTGCTTTTCGTGCTCGGGGGTGAGCGGCGCGGCGGCTTTGACGCCGGGCGCCGGCTTGCGTCCGCTGCGGATCTCTTCATACAATCCATTGTAATGGGGATTGATGTGCAGGCTGAGATTGTCCAGGCCGTTGATCTCCACTTTGAATCCGATCGCGCCGCGGACGATGATCACATCCGGGCGAACCGGCATGCTCTCGCCGTCGGGACGGTGGTCCCAGGGCTGGCGAAACTGGGCGGCGGGGTGGGGGGAGAGTTTTTGCCGGATGAACTCCAGCGCGCCCTCGATCTGGGCCGTGCTGGAATCGGTGCGGCGGGCGAGCTGCGGGAAGCGGCGCTGGGTGAGCAGCTCCCAGTGGTCGCGGACGACGATTTCGGCGAGGGGGTTGAGGTTCTCGTCCTCGTCTTCGTCTCGCAGATGCTGCATTTGCAGAAGAAGGCACTCGCGCAGGTTGCGTCCGCCGATGCCGGGCGGGTCGCACGCCTGAAGCTTGGCGACGCCCGCTTCGATCTCGCGCTCGGTCGTGTGCAAGACGGCGCAGGCTTCATCGATGTTGAGCTGAAGGTAACCCCGGTCGTCGAGGCTATCGACCAGGAACTCCAGAATCTGCGCTTCCGCGCTCGATTTGGCCGAGGCCCTCAAATGGGAGAGAAGCTGGTCGCGCAGCGAGGACGGAGCCTGGGCGAGCATAATCGGATCGAAGTCCGATGATGCGCCGTTCTGGCTTTCCGCGCCGCTGGTCGTTTTGGCGAGCATGATCTCACGGTTCAGAGACCCATCGTCTCCGCCGTCGTCGCTGCCGCCCATCATGAAGGTGAACTGTTCGGTCGGCTCCGAATCGCTCTGCGTCTCTCGCGAGGGACCGTCGAGCGTATGGTTGGAGCGGCTGTAGGGGCAGTTGGCGCACTGACCGCCGCCAGGACAAAGGGCGCAGCCGCCCGCGCTCTCCAGAAGGCTGTCTGAACCTTCAAGGGCCGGATTTTCCTGCTGCTCCTTCTCAATAAGCTGCATCAGCTCCGTGTTGGTGCACTGGAGCATGGCGTTCGCATGAATAAGGTGCGGCCCAATTTTCTGGACCTGCGCTTGCCGCTGCGAATTGTCCTGGCGTAGTTGCAATCTTCAGGCGCCTTGTACATCTCGACTCGGTGACTGCCTGCGGTGGACCGATCGGCGAATCGAACCGGTCGTACTAGTCGAGCTTCGTGCGGAAGTACTCGATGGTGCTTCCCAGACCTTCCTCCAGCGATACTTTCGGCTCCCAGCCGAGCAGAGTGCGCGCCTTCGTGATATCGGGGTTGCGCTGCTTGGGATCGTCGGCGGTCGGCAGCGGCAGATAGGTGATCTCGCTCTTGCTTCCGGTCGCCTTCAGGATCTCGTGCGCGAATTGGATCATCGTGCGCTCGGTCGGGTTGCCGACATTGATCGGGCCGGACTGATCGGAGACGGACAGTTTGTAGATGCCGTCGATCAGGTCCGAAACGAAGCAGAACGAGCGGGTCTGCGTGCCGGATCCAAATACGGTGAGCGGCTCGCCGCGCAGCGCCTGGCTGATGAACGCGGGGACGACGCGGCCGTCCTTCACCCGCATGCGCGGGCCGTACGTGTTAAAGATTCGGACGATTTTCGCGTCCAGGTTATACAAACGGCGGTAAGCGAACGTGACCGCCTCGGCGTAACGCTTGGCTTCGTCATAGACGGCGCGGGTGCCGTTCGGGTTCACATTGCCCCAATATTCTTCCGTTTGTGGGTGAACGGTCGGGTCGCCGTAGACTTCCGAGGTGGAAGCCACCAGGAACCGCGCGCCCTTCGCCTTCGCCAGCTCCAGGGTATTGTGCGTGCCGACGGAGCCCACCAGCAGGGTCTCCAGGGGCAGCTCCAGGTAATCCACGGGGCTCGCGGGAGAAGCAAAGTGGTAGATCGCGTCCACCGGCCCGTCCACGGTGTAGGGCTGAATGATATCCTGCTCGATGAACTGGAAGTGAGGATTGGATGCCAGATGCGCAATATTGTCGGTGTTGCCGGTGATGAGATTGTCGACGGCGACGACATCATAGCCTTCCGCCAGAAGTCGGTCGCTGAGGTGAGATCCAAGGAATCCAGCCCCGCCTGTAATAATCGCTCGCGCCATTCAGTCGCTCCTCGTGGTGAAAATGCGTAATTTAACGGATGTTTGACAGTGCGTACGGAAACTATTATACTCCCTAGCGTCGGCGATTGCTTCGGGTGAAACTATTATCGCATACTATTGTCAGAGTACTGTACGGCGCAGCGCCGCAGCGGCCGGGCGATCCGGAACCATGCCCGCGTTGCGAAAGTTCTGGAGATATGCTAAACTTTTCGCGTTCAATTTTCGGTAGTAACCTTATGACCATTGATTTCGCCTGGCAGCGAAGGCGCTGCGGCGCACTTGCTCTTACTCTATTTCTAGCGGCGCTCAGTCCTGCTTTCGCCGCCACCGGCGTTGGTGTTACCGGACAGGGCAGTTATGTCACGCAGCCCGATCCCAAGCATCCCGGCATGTACCTCTGGAAGCTCTGGGCGCGCGATTTCATCATCGAAGCGCCGGATAAAAACGTGAGCGGCACGCTGAAGGGCGTCCACGCCATCCTGTTTCAGAACGGCAAGCAGACCGCCGATATGGTCGCGCCGCAGGCGCAAAGCGACAATGTCAAGGAAACCATTGTCGCCAGCGGCGGGGTGGTCGTGAAGTCCTTGACTCAGCCGGGCACGATCCTGCGCGCCGACAATGTCGTTTGGAACGCGGCCAGCAGAAAGATCATTGCATCCGGCCACGTATTCTATAAAAACGGCAAGACGGGCATGACGATCCAGCCGCGCGGGCGCTTGATCGCGGACACCGTCCTGAAGTCCGTTCGCTCCGATGACGGCGGAAGCATCAAACTGCCCTAATTTTTTTCACTCATGCATGACAAAGGCAAATCCTTGAAGTTCAACTTACGATCTTTCGGCGCCTGCTGCGCCCTGGCCGCTTTGGCCACCGCGAGTTTCGCGGCGACCGCCGCCAAGCCCACCGGGCCGATCAGTCTCGATTATAAGCATTTGGAATATTCCCCCACGGGGCTGCATCTTTATGGCGGCGTGGAGATGAAGTCGGCGCAATATCTAGTCAACGCCGGCGATATCCTCGTGGTGCAGGCGGCGGGCGCCGCGAAAACCATCAAAAGCGCCACCGCGACCCCGCTGCCCGGCGCGCAGGTCTCGCTGGTCTTTCAGGATGTCGAAGCGATGAAGTCGATGAAGGCGCTCGCGGACAAAGCCGTCATCACGCCGGATCCCACGCGTCGCGGCGGCGCCCGGATCGATCTGACGGGGAATGTCCAGTTGGAAATGAACTCCCAGGGCGCACTGGACGGACCGTCGAAGACGACGCTGGAAAAGGCGACGATTTTGATTGGCGAAGGCCCGACGTATCCGCGCATCGAAGGCGAGCACGGGCACACGACTCTGACGCCGCAGTTTTAACAGGAGAGATCTCATGCCTGTCCTGAGAGCGGACGGATTAGTCAAAGCCTACAAGGGACGCAGCGTCGTCAACGGCGTCTCGGTGGAGGTCCACCCGGGCGAGATCGTCGGCCTGCTCGGCCCCAACGGCGCCGGCAAGACGACATCATTTTACATGCTGGTCGGCTTAGTCCGTCCTGACAGCGGGCGGGTGCTGCTGGACGATAAGGATATCACGCACCTCCCCATGTACCAGCGCGCCCATCAAGGCATTGGTTATCTGGCGCAGGAGACGAGTGTCTTTCGCAAACTCACGGTCGCCGAGAACATCATGCTCATTCTGGAGATGCAGCCGGGATTGACCGCCGCCGACCGCAAGGAGCGTTTGGAGGATCTCCTCACTCGTCTTGGACTGGGGCCTCGGCGCAACTCCCAGGCGCTGCATCTCTCCGGCGGCGAGAAGCGCCGCGTGGAGATCGCGCGCGTTCTGGCTACGCGGCCCAAATTTATTTTGCTGGACGAGCCTTTCACCGGCGTGGACCCCATCGCCATTGAGGATCTGCAAAGCATCGTCGCGGATCTGCGCGAAGACGGCATCGGCATCCTGATCACGGACCACCATGTCGATGCGACGTTAAAAATCACCGATCGAGTCTATATTGTGTTCGAAGGCGAAATAAAAACGTCCGGCTCCCCCGAAGAGCTGGTCAAGAACCCGATTGCCCGAAAATACTATCTCGGCGATGGCGGGGGAAGCCGCGGGCAGAACTCCTCGCAGCTGCGGCCGCCGCGCGATGAGGACGATGGCGAGGAGCAGTTCCGTGAAGCTAGTTGACAAGCTCATTCTGAAGGACTTGCTGCCGATGTTTGGCGTCGGCATCGCCATGTTCGCGACGCTCTGGTTCGCGGGCGGCCCCTTGCTCGAAGCGAGCAAGTGGATCGCCGGCGGCATCCCGCTCAAGATCGTTCTGGAATTGGTCGTGCTGAGCGTGCCGCTGGTGCTGTCGCTGACGTTCCCCATGGGAATGCTGCTTTCCGTGCTGCTCGGCTATGGCCGCTTGTCGGCGGACAGCGAAGCGGTCGCCCTCTTCGCGGGCGGCGTGCCCTTTATCCGCGCGGCGGCCCCGGCGGCGGCGCTCGGAGTCGCCGCCAGCCTCATCGGATTTTTGATGAATGACACCCTGGCCGCGCAGGCGACGCACCGCTTGAACGATTTGAAAGTCAGCGCGCTCAAGGATACCGCCGAAATCAGCAAGCCGCTTACGTTCGATACGCACGATGGCGATAAGTTACTCGCGACGGTGCATATCGAAAAGGGCTTCGATGTCGCGACGCGCTCCCTGCGCCAGGTGACCATCACGGTTTATGACAGCACCGGGCGGCCGTCCGCGATGTTTCAGGCCGATTCGGCGCGGCCGGTCGGCAGCCTGGACAGCAAAGAGTGGGAGCTGGTCGGCGTCGATCTGATCAAGCTGGGGGAGCTGCCGCAATACTCCCACCACGCCACGCTCCACAGCTTTGAAATCAACAGCGCGATTGGGCGCTCGCCCCAGGATGTCGCGTTCCTCAAAGAGGGGGCCGATTCGCTGACATTCACGCAGCTGCGCCGCCAGATCGCGCTGCTCAAAAGCAACGGCTCCGGCGACACGGACGCGATTCGCGACAAGGAAGTCGGCTTGTGGTCCAAGATCGCGCTGCCCGCCTCGTGTCTGGTCTTCGCCATGATCGGCGCGCCGCTGGGCCTGCGCCCGCAGCGCAGCTCCAAATATACTGGATGGATCCTCGCCATATTGATCATTTTCGGGTATTACGTCGTGTACACCGGCATGAGCAGTATCGCGCGCAGCGGCCTGTGCGCCCCCGCGCTGGCGGTCTTCCTGCCGGATATCATCGGGCTTTTCGCCGGCGCGTTTCTGCTGCGCCGCGCGTCCACAATTTAAGATGCAACGAAGACTTCCATGGCCGCTTTAATTCTTACCGCCCTGATTCTTTTCGTCGCCGGAGGGTGCATCGCCCTGCTCGGCGATCGTCTGGGGACGTATGTCGGCAAGAAGCGCATCTCAAAGTTTGGATTGCGCCCCCGCGAGACGGCGAAGCTCTACACATTCTTCTCGGGCAGTATCATCGCGCTGCTGGTGCTGCTTTTGCTTCTCGTGCTGAACAGCAGTTACTTGCATGCGATCTCGGAGCGCTCCACCCTCAAAAAGAACATTGGAGCGCTGCGCCACGAGAATACGACCCTGGAGGCGCAGATTCGCAAGGTTCAGATCCAAATCGCCGCCGCGACCGCGCAGGTTACGCAGGCGAATGAGGATCTCCGCCAAGCCGTCTTAAAAAAGAGCGAGGCGGAACACGCCCTGCGCGCGGCGCAGCAGAGCTTAACGGAGATGAAGGGGAAGCTGTCCGGAACGCAGACCAGGCTGGCGGTCAGTCAAAAGGCCGTTGCGGCGCGGCAGCATGAGCTCCAGGTCGCGCAGTCGCACTTGGAGACCATGAACAGCCGTCTGCGCGTCTCTATGGCGAACCTTAACGCGACGGTTGACGATCTCAGTCACGTCCGTCTGGAGTCCAAACAGGAAATCGCGGCCGCTAATAGCCGCATCAAAGAATTAAAAAGCGCCGGGAATATCCTCAATTTGCGCAATCAGGCGCTGCGCGCGGATAATTCGGATCTGACCACCGCCAATCGAGACATGGCGGCCGCGAATGAGGCGCTGCGTACGAATAGCGTGACCCTGGCGTCGCAGCCGCTCATCTACCGTGGCGGCGGCGAGCTGGGAAGGACGACGATTGACGCCGCCCAGTCGCCGGAGAATATCCGGGCCGCTCTTTCCACATGGCTGGAGCAGTTGGATCGCCGGGCGTACGACGCCGGCGCGGCCGCGGGCCCGCAGGGTAGCGCCATTATCCTGGTGAATCCGCCCTCGCAGAATTTGCAGACAAACGCCGGCGCGAGCACCAAAGAGGCGATTATCGACGCCGTGGTCAGCTCGATCTCCGACCAGCGTCTCATTCAGCCGAGCGTGGCCGTGATCGCCGAGGCGAAATACAATACGGCGGCCGGCGAGCAAGTGCGCGTCGATCTGCGTCCCTACAATAATGTCCTGGTATTTCGGGCGGGGCAGGTCATTACGAGCTCGACCATCGACGGAACCAAAGATGAAACGGCGATCAAACAATCGCTGTTTACATTCTTGGCGAACTCCGTGCGGCGCCGCGCTATCGACAGCGGCGTCATCGCCGAGCACGATCCCGTGACCGGGAACGTGACCGCCACAATCTGGGACATCGCCAAAGTGGGGGATACGATTAAAGAGATTCAAGCGGCGGGCGCGGACGCTCATGTGGACGCGATCGCCCTCTCGGACACGTACAGCATCGAGCCGGTCCCGCTGCGCCTCGTGGTCACCTCCAACGCGCCCCTCTTAGGCCCCGGCTTCTCCAAGGCGGGTTTGCCTTGAGCGATGTTCCGACAAACGATCTCCTGGCGATCGAGACGATCCTCTCGATCGATCCGGGACGCGCGAAATGCGGCGTGGCGGTGGTCGAAGGGCCAGCGCCGATCGCCGTCAAACGCAAGCTGGTGGTGGACTCGCTGAAACTCGTTTCAGAAATTTTGGCGATCCGGGAACAATTTCCAGCTGTCAGTCGTTTAATCATCGGCGACGGCACTGGAAGCGCGACTTTACGGCGCGCTCTGGCCGCCTCCATGACCGATCTTCCCATCGAAGTCGTTGATGAATACTGCACGTCGCAGCGGGCTCGGGAGCGCTTTACGCGTGAAATCCGGCCCGTGGGGTGGCTCCGGCTGGTCCCGAAAACCCTGCGCGCGCCGCACTTGCCGTACGACGATTACGTCGCCGTTATTCTCGCCGAAGACTACTTCGCGAAGAAAAATGTGTGACCTGTAAAAAATATGGGGAGATTATAGCGAAATCCTGAAACAAACGGATTTTATGATTGTCTGAACTGATGTCAGCGCGATACAGACAGTGCGCAGTACGACAAATAAGGCTATCGCACTGCCGGAAACGGCAGTGATAGTAAATAGACATCCGGGAAGGCTTTCAGAGCGGAAACGACCGGGCGGAACGGACGAGCGGACGCAAGCAGGCGCCCTGGCTTCATGAAGAGACTGCACGCTGGACAAGGTAACATGGCCACTTGCCGGACGGCGGGATCTTTGGAAAAGTTAAGAATCGCTGCGCGAACGAACGCGAAGAAGTAAAGTCGGTACGAACGTGACGGAAATTTTCTTGGATGTGCAAAGCATACCAAGGAGACAGTTCAGAATGAAGAAATCGCTGACATTGCTGGCCGGCGCCAGCATGCTCGTGCTGGGCGTTCCCGCCATTTCCATGGCGCAGACCGCCGCTGCGAGCGGCCCCTTCGCCGACGTCCCGGCGGACCACTGGGCTTACCAGTCCGTTGAGAACCTGCAGAATGCAGGAATCGTGATCGGTTACCCCGACGGCACCTACGGCGGCAAGCGCGCGATGACTCGCTACGAGTTCGCCGTCGCGATCGCCCGCCTTCTCCCCCTGCTGGGCCAGAAGGGCGACTTCGCCACCAACGCCGACCTCGCCGCGCTGCGCGCCGAAGTCGAGAACAAGCTTCAGGCCAACGCTTCGGCGCTGGAAGACCTGAAGAAGCTCGTCAATGAGTTCCAGGGTGAGCTGCAGGCTCTCGGCCAGGACGTCACTGCGATCAAGGCGCGCCTGTCGTCCCTTGAGGACCGTGTCGCCGCGGTCGAGGAAGAGCAGCGCCGCATCAAGTTCAACGGCGCCCTCAACTTCATCGTTGAAGGCACCAACCAGGGCAAGCACAACGACTTCGGCTTCCATGACAAGAACGGCACGCTGGTCTCCAATGGAACCGGCCTTCCGAAGGTCACCGAAGCGATCGATGTCTACCATGACTTCGTGCTGGCGATCAAGGGCAAGCTGAGCGACACCGCCACGGCGAACGTCAAGCTTGACTTTGGCAACTACCTGAGCGCAGTCGGCAACGTTGCTTCTCCTGGCTACGCCGCCGGCGCCGGCTTCTCCGCTGTGAGCCCGCACCAGGCTCCTGGCGACGCCACCGCCGCCGATCAGGCGACCACCGTTTGGGAGGCTTACCTCTCTTCGCCGGTCGACCTCGGCCCTCTGGGCGGAGCCGACATCAAGGTTGGCCGCTTCGGCCAGCAGTACACCAAGTACACCTTGAAGCAGGTTGACGCCGACGTTTACACCTCGCTCTACCAGACGGACAGCGGAAACATCATCGGTGATGGTGGATCCGTCGACCTGAAGCTGGGACCGGCCAAGGTGAACGCGTTCGCGACCAAGTACAGCGCGATCCCGTTCTCCCAGCCCTACGGCGGACCGACGGCTGGCGCTCAGTCGTTCACCGGCCAGATCGGCGCTCGCCCGCTGGGTCTGATTGGTGAGAACAAGTCCTCCGCCCTGACGCAGGGCGCTGGTCTGCGCGCCACCATCGGCGCTCCTGAAGGCGGCGTCCTGGGCGTTACCGTCGAGCAGTTCGGCACCACCGGTTTCAACCAGTCGGTTGACAACGGCAAGGCGTACGATCGCTTGACCGTTTACGGCGCGGACTTCAACGGCGCGCTTCCGTTCTTCGGCGGCAACGGCCTGCTGCTCGACGCGAACTACACGGTCTCGGCGGAAGCCAAGGGCGGCAAGTTCAACAACGTCGACAACGGCTGGCGCAACACCGCGCTTGATACTCAGCTGGGCGCGACATTCGGCGCGTTCACCATCAAGGGCGGCTACCAGTTCATCGGACCTGAGTTCACCGCTCCTGGATACTGGGGCAAGGTTGGCAGCTGGTCGAACCCGACCAACGTCAAGGGCGGCGTCGCTTCTGTGAAGTACGCCTTCAGCCCGGCTCTGACCCTGAATGCGGATTATGAGGGATATCAGGCGGCTTACGGCCACACCAAGAACGGTAACCTGATCAACTCCCCGCTGCAGCAGGACGATAAGCTGAACCGCTACCAGGTTGGTCTTGGCTACGGTCTGACCAGCGACTACAACGTGGACTTCGGTTACGAGCGCGTTGAGTACAACCTGAAGAACAAGAACGAGACGCTGTTCAACTCCGGCAAGCCGACCGAGTCCTACTACACGATCGGTCTTGGACACTCGTTCAACCCGAACGCTTCCTTGAAGCTCGTTTACCAGGTCGTTTCCTACCGCGACAAGGGCACCGGCTTCATCAACCGCTTCGGCAACAACGAGGACGGCGGCATCACCGCCGCTCAGTTCCAGCTGAAGTTCTAAGGATCTGTTGGCTTCGGCCTTCATTTCGCAAGCCTCCCCGCCGAAAGGCGGGGAGGTTTTTTTGTGTGGCAGGCGAACTTTTCTTTGTTGGATTGAAATCGGAACCTTTCCGGTCTGACCAACCGTCTTGAAAATTGCCGTTGAAACGATATGACTTCGAAGGAGTGTAAAATGCGAAAAGCAAACCGAGCCGTTGCCGTGGCCCTCGCGGGCACGATCGCCTGTGGAGGCGTTGTCGCCGGAGCCGCGCACGCGGATCTCCTGGGATCGGTCCTTAAGGGGGGATTGGTCGCCGTACTGATCAAGCAGTTTGCTGGCCCCATCAACGATGGCATCAACAAACTCACCGGCAGCGCGGGCGTCTCCGTTACGGAAGCGACTAAGGTGGTCCCGATCGTGAGCGTCGGCCAGGGCGGCTATGTGGGCGCGGCTCAGGTCTCCGGTCCCAAGGATCGGTTAGACGAAGTGCAGGCCGTCGGCATGCTGGAAGGCTCCGTCAGCGGCGACCGCTTCCGCCTCAAAGCGCTGGTGCCGATCGACACAACATCGCCCAAGGGCGTCAAGCTCAAGCGCATCAAGGGCGTGGGTGTGAGCGCGATTGTGGATATCAAAGTTTGAGGAGCGGCCCTCACCCGGCCCTTCGGGCCACCCTCTCCCAATCTTAGGAGAGGGTTAGGAGTAAGAGCTTAAGATTTGGATCTTTGATCCAAATCAGAAAATCCCCTCTGACTCCCCCTCTCCCAAAATTGGGAGAGGGGGCCGGGGGGTGAGGGCCCCAAAAAAGCGGGAGGCGCATTGCGCCTCCCGCTTTTTAATTGCTCGGAATTGATCGGACGCCGCTACTTCACATCGGTCTTTACCGTGGAGGTCGCGCTGTTGCCCGCCATATCCAGAGATTGGATCTGGATCGTATGCGCGCCCGTTGTGAGCGGAATCGTTGTGAACGAGAACGCTTCGTGTGTGGAGTCGAACAAACCGTCGTCCGGCGCGGCGGCCATCCAGTCGCCATTGTCCACGCGATACTGGACCGCTTTGACGAAGACGCTGCTGCTGGTCGCCGTTCCCTGGATCGTGACCGTTTTGTCCGTTCCAACCACCGGGGCGCTGGTGGTTAGCGCCGGGGCCTTGTTGGCGATGGTAATGATCCCGGAGATCGATTCGGCGGTCAGCGCATCCTTGGGATTGCTGGACTTGTCCGAAGCGACGACGCGGACTTCGTATTGGCCGTCCGCGACATCGGTGGTGTCCCAGGCGAAGCTGGTGTCCTTGACGGCGGCGACGGGCGCGGGAGCGGGGTTCGCCGCTTCGTTGGCCATCGCCTTGTGGATGATATCAGGAGCCTGCGCGAGCAACTGTTCGCGGATACCGGCGGGAATCTCAGGATGCTTGGCGAGATCCGCCTTCATCAGCGCCAAACGCTGGTCGTAGGTGAGCTTGGCGGGCGCGGCCGGCGCTGCGGCCGGCGTGGCCGGTTTGGCTCCCGCAGCGGGCGCTCCCGGAGCCGTCGGCGTCGCCGCAGGGGGCGTCGGAGCCGTCGGGACGTGCTTCTTGATCGGGGTCCAGGTCTTGCCGGCGTCCGATGAGTACGACAGATCGTAGGTCAGGGTGTCCTGGTCTGGATCGCTTGCCGACCAGCGCAGCGTAGCCGTCTTGGAGAGCGCGTCGCCCGTGGCGGGCGACGTGATCTTCACCGTGGGCGGCTGGTTCTTCGGCAGATAGTACGCCGTGACGCTATGCAGTTGTGGAGCCTGCCCGGCCTTCATCGCCGATTCGCTGCTTTGGAATGTGACCTGATACTGAAGGTATCTGGCCGCCGGTGAGGTGATCGGCTCGCCCTGAGGCTTGGTGTAAGGCGCAGACCAGGCGGTCCAGGATGCGTCGGGCAGACTTGTATCTCCGCTCCGTGTGCGCACCTCGACGGTGGTTCCCGCAGGCTGGTCGGCGGACCATTGCAGCGAACCCCAGCGAGCCGTGCGGCCGGCGTCATGGATCGTGCTTTCAAAGTGGCCGGTGAGCGCGTTCGTCGTGGCGGAGGCGATCTTATAGACCGCTCCCACGGTGCCGGCGCCCGCATAAACGGCGGAGCCGTCGTTCTCCACGGCCGAGGTCAGGAACTGTTCGTCATCCTTCGAGACGAAAATTTCCACGGTCTGATCGGGAAGCACTTTGTAAATCGTGCTGCCGGAGCTTGCGTACACATTGTCCATCTTGTCGCTGTGGAGGCTCAGGACGGGCGCCGTGATACGATCGTAAAGGCTCTTGCCTACGCCGTCGGGAGTGATGCGATAGATCGCGCCCTTCGGAGCGGTTCCCGCGTAGACATTGCCGGCGGAGTCCGTCGCCAGCGATGCGACGCTGGCTTCTGTCAGATCGTAAAAGACTTTGCTCTTGCCCTGGAGATCGATCTTGTAGATGACGCCATCGGGCGACGTTCCGGCGTAGAGATCGCCGGCGGAATTGATCGCCAGTGACAGCACATGCGCGTCGGGTGTCTGGAGCAATCGGGTTCCGATTCCGCTCTCAGAGACCGCGTAGACGCCGCCAGAGGCCCCGCCGGTCGCGACGAGAACGCGCTTGCGCGGCGCGTCATAAACGAGCGAGGTCACATAATGCTCGGGAGCTGTGTACCAGAGATGTCCCTGGCCGTTCGGCGAGATCTTGAAAACGCGCCCCTTGGGCATGGCGCCCGCGTAGACATTGCCCTCGCCGTCCCGGGCGAGCGCGGTGACTTCCAGCTCGCTCGTTTTGTAGAAGACATGCGCCTTGCCGTCTGCGTCAATCTTATCCACGAAGCCCCGGTCGCCGGTGCCCGCGTAAACGCTGCCCGCGCCATCCGGGAGAAGCGCCCATACGTAGGTTTCGGGAGTTTCGGCGAGCTTGGTCAGCGGCGGGGAAAGGCGCAGATCGCCTTTGCTCGTCACGGAGGTGTTTTCCAGTTTGCCGCCGATGAAGTCCGCGCCGGCGTCCTGACGCCATACCGAAGCCAGCCGGCCGACCGGCTTCACAACGGGCGTGACAGTCGCCACGGGAGGCGTCGCGGTCGCCGCCGGAGCCGTTGCGGCGGCAGGGAGCGCGGGCGCCGCCGGAGTCGCGGGAGACGGAGTCGCTGGCGTGGCGGGCGTCGCCGGAGCAGCGGCGAATTGGGAAGATGTGACGTCGCTGGACGCTCCCATGCCGGGAAACGCCATCAGATTGTTCGGCGAAGCGCCGCTGGTGTCCAGCGTAGACGATTCGTCGTCGCTTCCATCATCCTGCCCCGCGGACAGGTCCGTGGAGGCGCCGCCTGCGGCGGGCTGCGCCGGCTGCGGAGCGGCCGGCGCTTGCCGGGTGTCCTGCGGTGTTTCCGAGAAGCTCTTCTTTTCGATCGTGATCGTTAGGCTTTGCGATCCGGAGACGATATAGGGAGTCTTCTGTGTGACCTTGACGTCGTCGCGCTCCGTTTTCAGGCCGGTCGAGCGCGACGAGGCCATGACGGCGGCGTAGGTGGGCGGCAGGTTCGAAAGCTTCTCGCCTTCGATGTTGACAGCGACAGTCGGCAGCACCAGTCGCGCGACCAGATCGTCGTTATGCGGCTTTTCTTCAAACTGCTTGACGAGCTGCGAAACGTTGCTGACCGGGGAGCCGGGCGCCGACGTCCGCATGATGATGATGCCGCCCAGCGAGACCGATCCGCCATCCGATCCGCCGCCTTTGACGGAAAGCGTCAGCGGGCCGTTGGGCGTGGCGGATGGGACTTTGACTTGCACGGTGCGCAGCACTTGTTCGCGCTTGTAAGGCTTCATCACGACGCCGACATCGATCGTATCGCCGGGAGCGAACTTGCTCTGCTTCACGAAGATGCGCTGGATCTCGGCCGTGTCATGGCTGTCGCGGATCGTGACGTTCATCTTCAGGCTTTTCAGCGACAGCGGATAGAACGGGTTGGCGCTCAGGAGGCGAACGAAGTTATCCAGATCGCCGACGGCGCTTTGATCGATGCTAAGCGCGTCGTAGTAGGTGTTGCTGCGGTGAACATGCCCGATTTCTTCGACATCCGCATCGAACGACACCGTGGCGACCGTGTCTCCCGGCTGACCATGGAGCTGCGAGATCGCCTGACCCGCGACATAAGTCACGAACTGCGCCGTCAGCAGGGGATGATCGATGATACGCACCCGATACGTTTTGGTGCGCTTGATCGATTGATCGTCCACGGTCACGGTCATGGGGATCATCTTCGGCATCGGCCCGATCTGGGCGCCCACCGAATAGGGACGATCCTGGAAGATCCGTCCGACGGTTTTGATCGGAGCGCCGAGCTTGATCGAATCTTGATACGAAGGGAAGATGTCGACGACATAGGCCGTGGTGAGCGCCGCGTCGATCGGTCCCAGGCTGGAGAGCGGGTGGCCGAACAGAAGCAGCCGGTTGCCGTCGCGATAGGTGACGGTTCCGGTGGCGGTCATATCCACATCGCCCTGCACCAGCGAGACGCCGACGGCGGAGCCGGGCTCCAGAGTCGCGTGCTGGGCGAGGGGGTTATTGTCGGTCGGGGCGCTGCCGCCGCCGGCCATCACATCGAAGTGGTACGGCGCCAGGAGGCTGTTCAGCTGGCTGACGCCGTGCGCGGAGACGCCGCTGACCACCAGCGGAATGTCCATCTGCTGAAAGTTCCCGAGGCGCGACGCGGCGTCGGGGGAGATCGGAGTGGCGGAATACGATCCGCCATAACTCTTCCCGCCGGCGTCCGGGCTCGCGGAGATCGAATTGGGATTGGAGGGAAGGTCCGGGCTCCAGGCGTCGAACATCTCCTCGATCGGAGTCGCGAGCGCGATGGGGTCCTTGGCGAACTGCGTTCCCGGGATGCCCATCGAGATGGCTCCGACCAGGCGTCCATTGATGTAGATCGGGCTTCCGCTCATGCCATGAGCGATATTCAACTTGCGCGTGACGGATGGGCCGTTCAGCGCCCGGAAAAGAATATAGTCCTTGCCGTTGTTGAACTTCGCCACCACGCCCAGAATCTCGATATCGAACTTCTCGATCTTCGTTCCCTTGAACACCGAAAGCGCATAGCCGCGCATGCCGGGCCGAAGCTCGCTGACGCGCATGAACTTTTTGGTGTCGAAGACGAAGCGGTGGGAGGCGTTGGGGTGGGGGGCGGAGATGGTCGGGCGCGCGGAGGCGCCCGTGGCAAGCAGGGAAATTGCGGCCAAAGCGGCCGCGCCGGGTCGATACTTCATAGTGCTCTTTTCGCTCCTTGCGGCCGGTTATGCAGCGATTGGTCTGGGTCGCTAGGATGCCGTCTTATAGACTTCGTCGGGATCGAACTGAGGTTCGGTGATCGTCTTCCAATCTTCGCCGGACGGCTCCGCTTCGCGGTAATAGCAGGTGGGATGCCCGGTGTGGCAGGTCGCGCCGACAGGTTCTGCGAGAACGAGCAGCGAGTCCTCGTTGCAGTTGATGCGGAGCGAGACGAACTTCAGCACGTTGCCGCTGGTCTCGCCTTTGGTCCACAGCTTTTGGCGGGAGCGCTGCCAGAACGTCACCTTGCCGGTGTCCAGCGTTTTTTGCAGCGCTTCGCGGTTCATAAAGCCAAGCATCAGGACATCTTTCGTGTTGACGTCCTGAATCATCGCGGGGACGAGCCCGTCGCCCGTCTTGTCAAATTTGATCTGTTCTAATATCGATGTCATTTCAGTTTCTAACTACCAAGCAAATTCGCATTCTTAAACAAAGTGACGCATCGCGATGGCGGCGATGGTGATCAGTCCCAGCGCGATGGCCGGAGCGCATCCGTTGCCCTTCACGAAGGTCGTACCCTTGCCGATGACGTCATGACGCGGATTGATCTGCGGCGGCGTCTGCGAATAGTCCGGCGCGGTGATGGAGTAGCGCTCGGAAGACTTGCTGTTGCCGCGCCAGACCTGCAAGGACGCTCCGCTGCTGCTGGAGGGATAGTTGGAGGTCAGCTGGAAGATCTGCTCGCCGTCTTCGCTGAGAAGGCGTCCGCCCTGCCAGCGCAGCCAGCTCGCGCCCGCTTCGTCCGTAAACCAGCGGACCGCCTGCCAGGAGGGCGGGCACATCTCGTTGGTGACGGCTTCGGGGTATTTGATCTGCGGAGGAGCGCCCGGGAAGTAGTAGGGGCCAATGTCCAAACGGGTGATGCCGGGACCGTTTTCGTCTTCGGCGATGTGCAGCTGATACATGAAGCCGGTGACGACCTGCTGCGTCTCGACATAAGGGGCCGTTACCGTCGGCATAGCGAATGTGTTCCTCCCAGAAACTAGTATACGCAAAGAAAGGTGGAGCTTTGTTCCAATATTTTATTGTACCTGAAATCGCCGAGGGTTTACGCTCAAAATCTGAGGACTCCGTGGGCGGACTCGATAAAGCCCGCGACTCCGGGATTGACTCTGCTTGGATAAGTATGTTATACTGTTTCGCAGTCTTTTTCAGGGCTTCGCGTCGGCCTGCGTGGGCCGGCTAGGCATCGAAACGAGAGGATATACTATGGCTTACGGTTCGTCCGGCGGCGGGCGCGGCCCGTCGCGTGCAGCGGCGGGCGGAGCCGGCAATAAGAATCGCCGGTTCAAGCGTCGCAAGGTCAGCTATCTGACCATCAATAAAATCACCCAGGTGGACTACAAGAGCGTTACGCTTCTTCGCCAGTTTACCGACGAACGCGGAAAGATCGTCCCACGTCGCCGCTCCGGCGCCACCGCCAAGGAGCAGCGCATGATCGCCATTGCGATCAAGCGCGCCCGTGAGATCGCTCTGCTGCCTTTTGTCAAAGAGTAAGCTTGGTGTTATCACAAAGCCCCGCCGAATACGGCGGGGCTTTATTTTTTTGACTTGTCTTTTGACTCGCGTTATTTGATCGCGCGATCCCCTGCGGCTTTCTCGCGAATCGACCGATAATCCGAGATATGTCCACTGCATTGGCGCACGAATCTTCTCCCGCGGACTCCAATCGGCGGGTTTCTCATCGGCTGCGGCTTGTCTGTACGGCGGTCGTTTGGATGGCTCCCTCCTGCGAGGAGACGCCCTATACGCACACGGATCAGGACGCCGGCATGCGCGTTGTCCAGGTGGACAGCTTGAGCCTGTGCGGCCTTTCCTTTGTTTCACTCCACGCGTATTCCATCGGCGCGCCGGTCTGGATCCGCATTCGCCTCGGCGCCAAGACCTGCCAGTTCAAAGGGGTGGTGCGTCGCGCCGGCGCCGCCGTTCACGCGGGGCGCATGCAGCATGTGTGCGGCGTGCAGTTCACGCGCAGCCAGCAGACCGCGCATGCGGTCGCGGTGGTTTCCAGTTTCATGGAAACGGCGAGCCTTCGCCGCCCCAACTAAATTTCTCTCTCCCCGTTCTTCTCGCGCGTCTTCCCTTTCATTGGCTAAGGCTTGACTCGTCCGGGTTTCTCAGGTAGCATTCAAGCAATGGATAGTGTACATATTCTGGGATTGCGAGTCGACCGCTCCGACATGCCGGGAGCGCTGGCGAGTATTGAGCAATGGATCGGGCAGGGCGACGGGCCGCGTCATGTCGTGACCGCCGACGCCTCCATGGTCGTACTCGCGCACGGCGACCCGGAACTGGCGCGGATCGTGGAGAACGCGGATCTGGTGACCCCGGACGGCGCGGGGATTTTGTGGGCGTCCAAGCTGCTGCGCAGCCAGATCACCAGCAAAGTGTCGGGGGTGGATCTCGTGTCGGAGATGTGCCGCCTGTCGGCGCAGCACGGCTATCGATTGTATTTTTTGGGGGCGGCGCCCGAAGTCGCCGCCGAGGCGGCGCGCAACCTGGAAGCACGATATCCGGGCGCCAAAATCGTGGGCGCGCGGGACGGTTATTTTAAGCCCGAAGAAGAGAATGACGTGATTCAGGCGATCCGGGAAGCGTCCCCGGATGTGCTGTTCGTCGCGTTTGGAATCCCCAAACAGGAAAAATGGATCACGCGACTCAAAGAAGAGCTTGGCGTTCCCGTGTCGCTTGGGATCGGCGGCTCGTTCGATGTATATTCCGGGCGCGTGAAGCGGGCGCCCGTGTGGATGCAGCAGCACGGCCTGGAGTGGCTGTACCGGCTGTACTCTAATCCTAAGAAGATCGCGAAAGTTATGACGCTTCCGCAATTTGCGATCATGACCCTGCGGCAGCGTTTCCTCGGAGCCTCTTAAAATCCGGCGATCTCGAAGAAAAAATTGGCGGCGCGACCAACTCAACTGTTGATTGCGCCGCTTTTTACTTCTTCGGGTCTTTGATGATGATCGGCTTCTGGACGATAATATCGCCGTCCTTTTTTTCCTGCGTCTGGCCGCTGTCGCTGGACGTTATCTGCGCCGTTGTATCGGGCTGATCCGCGCGCGCCGGGCTCGGGCATACGACGACCGCGCCGCCAAGCAGCGCGCCAACCGCCAGTGCTCGCCATGCTGTGGTGTTCTTCATTGTAGGCATCCTCTCTACTTCGTTTATTCCTTAATTAGATGGCGAAAATCGCCATTTTGTTCCATGTTTTTTGAGGCTAGATCTCGTTGTCGGCTTCGAAATAGGTGATTCCCCACCCGAATTCGGGATGCTGGGAGTTGTCGAGCGTAAGTTTATCGCCTTCATTGTGGAATCCTCCCCGCAGGCCGGCGATCGGAGCGAGCAGGTGGTGCGAATCCAGGTCGATAAAGTCGAACGCGCCCGTGCCGCCGGCAATGTGCGCGGCGGCGGCGATCCCCAGGCTTGTTTCCAGCATGCAGCCCAGCATCAAGCCCTTGCCGGCGGCGCGGCATAAGCCGATGATCTCCAGCGCCCCGGAGATTCCGGACTTCATCAGTTTGACGTTGACGCCGTCGACGGCGTCCTGCGCGATCAGTCGGCGCACGCTGTCTGGAGAGCATGCGGATTCGTCGGCGTAGATCGGCACGGAGACGTTTTCGCGCACAAATTTGAGTCCGGCGAGGTCGGACTTGTGGACGGGCTGTTCGATCAGGTCGATGCTTTGCCGGATCGGCTCCAGCGAGCGGGTGAAATCCACGGCGTCTTCGGGCGTAAACGCCTGGTTGGCGTCGATGCGCAGCCGCACTCCGGGCGCGGCGGCGGCGATGTCCATGATGCGCGCACGGTCGGCGTCGTGCCCCTTCGGGTCGCCGACTTTGATCTTCAAGCTGTGGAAGCCCTGCATCGAGGCTTGCGCGGAGAGCTCGGCGGCCTCGGCGGCGGGAACGATCGGCACCGTCATATCGGACACGAGTTCGGCGCGCGCGCCGCCAAAGTGGCGCCACAGCGCCTCGCCGCGCGATTTCGCCCATAAGTCGTAAAGCGCCATCTCCAGGCCGGCGCGCGCGGAGGGGCTGTCGGCGAGGGCCTCGGCGGCCAGCGCCAGGAGCGAGCCGAGATCGTCAATCGGACGGCCGACCAGGGTGGGCGCAAACGCCGACAGCGCCTCGATGACTGTCGGGATCGTCTCGCCCGTCACGTAGGCTACCGGCGCGCTGGCGCCAAGACCGCGCAGATCCGACTGCTCGCACTCGACGATAATCAGCACGTTTTGCGCTTCGTACGCCGTCCGCTGAGCGATCGCAAAGGGCGCGCGCAGGGGCAGTATCCAGGGGGTGATGCGTACGTCGCGAATATCCATAAAAACATTATACCGTAACGTGAAGGTTCCAGGGCGGGGGAGTCTCAATAGAGGATGAAAGTTCAAGAAAAAGGCGGGAAATCCGCCGGCGAACGAGATGTTCGAAATGGGACGTCCGCCAGGCAGCTAAAGAGGCGCATTTGCGCTTGACAATGGTTTGCCGACGTGATACAATCAGTGGCGCATGGAAGCAGGACCCGGCAATATTGCCGTCTTCAATTTCACTGCGCATACCCATTCGCTGTTTTGCTCCACTCTCAGTGCAAATACCTGAACGCCTCTCGAGTGAATTTGTGTTAATCTAGGCGAGGAGTATTGCCACCATGGCCTCAGGTTCAATTGTCGGTCTTGATATCGGCACCCAGCAAATAAAGGTTGTTGAGTTGCGCGCCGGCAAAGGCGGGCTTGTCGCGACCGGCATGGGCATCGCCCCGACCCCCGTCGGGATCATGCAGAACAATATTATTACGGACCCGCGCCTGATGGGGCAGACCATCAAGCAGCTGCTGCGTGAAAGCGGCATCAGCGCCAAGCGCGCCGTCGGAAGCGTCGCCGGTCAGAGCGCGGTCGTGATCCGTATCATCGAAGTCCCCAAAATGACGGACGCCGAGCTGAAGGAAACGATGAAGTGGGAAGTGGAGCGCCACGTCCCCTTCGCTCCCAGCGAGACGATGATCGACTACCAGCCGCTCGAAACAGGCAGCGCGCTGGACGAGACGAATCCCAACATGGAAGTTCTGCTTGCGGTGGCGCAGCAGGATATCGTCAATAATCTCGTCGACACCATGTTCGCCGCCGGCCTCGACCCGATCGCGATCGACATCGAGCCCCTGGCGTCCGGCCGCTCCGTGCTGGACGTCACCGCCGGCCAGCCGGTCGTGCGCAAGCAGCGCTTCATTAACCCGGTGGACGCGCCGTTTGAAAACAACGCTGTTGAAACCGTCGCCCTCGTCAATATCGGCGCCTCCAATACCGATATCTCCATCTTCCAGGATGGTCAGCTCGCCTTCCCGCGCTCCCTTCCCCTTGCTGGAGACAGCCTGACGCGCTCCATCGCGGAAATGATGGGATACACGCTGGATCAGGCCGAGCGCATCAAGCGCGATTACGCCTCCGTTCAGTTGGATCGCATGGCGATCTACACCGGAACGGCGTACGGCGACGACCCGAACTACCAATCCGCGCAGTTTGGCGAAGAGGGCGGGGAGTTTGGCCCGACGGACTCGACTCGCATTTCCGGACGCCGCTCCGCGCGCATTTCCGGCCGCAGCGGACGGATCTCCGGACGGCTGGGCGGCGACGATCTCGGCGCTTTCTCCAATCCCTTTGACCTGAGCATGGATCCGGAGACCGCTTCGGTCGCCGACGATCCGTCCGCGCTCAACCTCGCGAAGCCCGGCGAAACCGACGATATGGATCGCACGCAGCCGATCCCGCGCGGCACGCTGAACCTGGGCCGCCGCGATGAGCCCGGCGATGGAGGCGCGTTCGCGCCGCCGCCGGAGTTCGAAGCCGATCAGGGATTCCTGGGCGGGCCGGCCAGCGACAACGATATCAAAGATCAAGTCTTTGAAGCGATCGCGCCGGTTCTTGGAGAACTCGCCACCGAGCTGCGACGCTCGCTGGACTATTTCCGCAGCCGCGCGCAGGGGCGATCCGTGGACCGCGTGCTTCTGGTCGGCGGTAGCGCCAACCTGCACAACATCGGCGTGTTCCTTCAGAACGAGCTTCAAGTCCCTGTCATTGTCGCGGATCCGTTCGCGGGAATGCAGGTCGCGTCGAAGCACTACGATCCTCAGTACTTACAGTCGATCGCATCTTCGTTCGCAGTCGCGTTCGGTTTGGCGGCTCGTGAATCCGTATTCAACGCCAATCCGCTGCCCAAGAAACCTCGACGCCCGCTGGTGAACCGCAAGGCGGCCGATCCCGTCGACGTCACCAATGTGCCGTTGTCTTAATAGAGGCGCACTCGCCGCGCCGCGACACGGACAGCCGTCCGCAGGCGCGGAGCGCGAGTTGCGAAAAGAACAAGTATGCTTCGAGTAAATCTACTTCCTGGATATGTCGCTCAGCGGCGGTTGACCAAACAGCTGACCGCGATCTTCACTACGGTGTTTATCGCGGCCGTGGCGGGTTTGTCGGCCTTCGCCTTCATCTTCCTGCTTCCTACGAAGATCAAGATGGAGAACGATGCGAGCGCGGCCGAAGCGCTGAAAGCGGAAACCGACGCCGCGAAAACGTCGGCCGCTTCCGTGCGGACCGGCGTTGCTCCGATCGAAGCGAAGCTGAAGTTTGTGACGGACGCACACGAATATAACAAAGAGTGGCCCAAGCTCTATGATACTGTCGCGCGGTACACCGATCCGAAAATGATCTACACGGACGCGACGGTTAGCGGAACGAATCTGAGCATCAAGGCGTACGCCCCCAGCATTGCCGAAGTCGGCCGTTACCTGGAAGCGATCTACAAGGAGCCGGATTTTCAGACGGTTTCCATTGACAAACTTCCCGGCTACCCGGAAGCTGTCGTGAACAAGTATTACCTTGACGGTCGGTTGGTGGGCGTGGGCGCTCCTCCTGTCGCCATTCCGGGATTGCCTGGCGCGGCGGGCGGCGGCGCTCAAGGCGGCGGTGGACGCTCGCTGGGCTCCAGCGGTCCTGGCGGCCCCGGCGGATATCCTGGCTCGCCCGGCGGCGGCGGCGGTTATCCCGGACGAGGCGGCGGCGGTGGAACGACCGTCAACATTGACCCGTCGAATCTTACGGGTGAGCGCGTGGCCACGCTGGATCAAGTGCTTGCGGATCAGATCAACCCGATTGGCACCCCCGCTCAGGTCAGCCGTCAATATCTGCGCGCGATTTCCCGGATCCGTGTCAAGCAGGAGCCGAAGGGCTTTGGCGTCACCATTACCGCTGTGCTGAAGAAGCCGCTGACGCCTCCGGCGCTGCCCGGCGCTGCAGGCGGAGCCACTCCGGCGGGCGGCGGAGCCTATCCTGGCGGCCCCGGCGGTCCTGGCGGTTACCCGGGAGCGCCTCCCGGCGGCGGTTATCCTGGCGGTCCTGCTCGTCCTTCCGCGTAATTAAGGTTTGAACATGCGATTAACACGAATTACGCCACTGGTCGTGGCGATTATTGGAAGCGTTTTGACGATTGCCGCAATTGTCTTGATCGTCTTCTTCCTGATCCAGCCAATCCGTCAGCAAACGGACGCCGCGAGCGCCCGCTTGGACGCGGCGGTGTCCGGCGGCGGTACGCAGCACGATGTGCAGACCGCCAAAGCGGATTTGGTGCTGGCCAACAAGCAGGCGCTTGCGACGCGTCAGGCATGGCATGTGAAGGAAGTGACGCTGATGCCTCCCTTCGATGTCAGCAAGCGCTACAGCGCTTGGCGTCAGCTTTCGCATGAGCTTTCGGAAAATCTTGGACCTTCCCTGGAGCGATGGATGGCGCGCTCCGGCGTTGTGCAGCTGTCGAGCATCTCGATCGCTCCGCCGCCGAGCAGCCCGAACGACATCACCGGCGCTCCGCTCGTCATCCCTGTTTCGGGATCCGATGGCGCGATGTCGGTCGAAGGCGATTTCCGTCGTATCCTCGCGCATCTGGTGAAGTGGAACGATTTCAATCGCCTTGTTATGATCGATAAAGTGGAGCTGCACGGCAACAGTCCGTTCATGCAGTGTAAGTACAACGCTTCGGTCATTATCTTCCCGCAGAACCCGACCACGGTGGACAAGCCGGTTACCTCGGCGGGTACGGGCGCTCCTGGCGGCGGAGCCGGCGGATTTGGCGGACGCGGTCCTGGCGGTTATCCTGGCGCTCCCGGCGGCGGCGGCTATCCCGGCGGCCCGGGCGGCGGTTATCCTGGCGCACGTGGCGGCGGCGGCTAAGAGTAGGTAAGGCAAAAATTATGAATTGGGTTAAAGACAAAAAGAACTTACCAATCGTCGCCGGTCTCGCGGTGCTGATGATTGGAGCCGCGATTGGGGTGACGGTGCTCGTTTCCCAAAACTCGAACAGCCAATCTCCGCCGCCGACGGGAGTGGCGTCCAGCGCTCCCGGCTCCACGTATCCTGGCGGTCCCGGTCGTCCCGGCGCGCCGAGCGCCTACCCGGGCGCTCCCGGATCATCGTATCCCGGCGCTCCTAGCCCCGGCGGCGGCTATCCCGGCGCTCCTGCCCCGGGCGGTTTTGCCGGCGCTCCCGGCGCTCCGGGCAGCGGCTATGGTCCGAGCGTCCCCGGCGCTCCGGCGACGGCGACGGCTGGCGTCGCCGGCAAAACGCCCTCGCCGAACGGAGCTCCGCAGGTTCCCGTCGTGACGGCTCAGACCGTGTCCAAAGGCCCAGATCCTTTCAAGGTTCCTTTCCATCCGCCCATCAAAACGCCGGAGCGAGCTTTGAAAGATCCGATCATCGCCGCCGTGCCGAATACCAAAATTTGGCGTGTTGCTAGCGATCCTACGATTATCAAGCCCGTCGTTCCCAAGGTTCGCCGCATCGCCTCCAATCTTCCGCGCCGTATGGCCGGTGCGCTGATGTCCGACGCGAATGGCGTGTACGCGATCCTGGAGACGAACGGACAAGCGCAGACCGTTCAGCCCGGCGACCGAATCAGTGGCGGCAAAGTTGTTTCGATCCAGAGCGACGCGATCACGGTGCTGACCGATGATAATCAAACCGTGAAAGTTCCGCTGTCGGCGACCTCCACGGGAGGATCTCAGGGCGGCGGCCGCGGCGGCTATCCCGGCGCTCCTGGCGGCGGTTATCCCGGCGGCGGCTATCCGGGCGGTCCCGGTGGGGGGTATCCCGGCGGCCCGGGCGGCGGTTATCCCGGTGGTCCGGGTGGTTATCCTGGCGGCCCCGGCGGCTATCCTGGCGCTCCCGGGGGGTATCCCGGCGGCCCCGGCGGATTTCCGCAGCCTGTCAACGATTAAAATATTGAGTTTGCTTTAGGTTAGGGTATATTGACATTAGTCATATGAACGTTTGTGTCAAAGGTTTCTCTGCGCATAGTGCGCTAAGGTGTGAAATATGAAAAAATCCATTCTCGGAAAGGTTCCCGCTGCTCGGTTCACGGCCGCGGTCGCCGTCGTTCTGATGTCGACCTGCGTCTCCGCGGTCACCCAGCATGCGGCGTTCGCGCAAGATCCGGCCGCTGCGACCAACGCGGACAAAAAGATCTCGCTGAACTTTCAGAACGCTCCCGTTCAGACGGTTCTGAAGACGCTCTTCAACAGTGTTGGCGCCAACAACAGCATCGATCCGGACGTTCAGGGACCTGTCAACGTCACCATGAACAACGTCACCTTTGATGTGGCGCTGCGATCTCTGCTGCGCGCGGCCAATCCGCCGCTGACCTACGATTTGACGGACAACGTCTATCACGTCCGCGTCAAGCGCCGTGATACGCCCGCCACCACTTACACCAATGGAGGCCGCCAGACGGCGACCACCACCACCACTTCCAGCACGACCAGCGACGCCGACAAGCGTCTGTACAAGCTGCCGGTCGATCACATGGACGTCGCCTTCTTGATTTACTTCATTGGAGATCAAAAGGGTATTTCCGTCGTTCCTGCTTATGGCAGTGAGACTCAGAACAGCAGCAATGGCAGCAGCGGCGGTGGCGGCGGCTTCGGCGGCGGCCAGGGCGGCGGCGGCTTCGGCGGTGGCAGCAGCGGCGGCTTCGGCGGCAGCAGCGGCGGCTTCGGCGGCAGCAGCGGCGGCGGCTTCGGCGGCGGCAGCAGCGGCGGCTTCGGCGGCGGCGGTTTCCGCTAAACTTCCCTTACAGCGTTCTCGATGCGCGCCTGTGCGTCGAGAACGCTGTTCCACTCGATTTTTTTTGAAGACATTTGTTGCGGGTGTGCTCTAAATCACTAGTCGACTCCCCTCGCCACTCCGGAAATAATTTGCATGCGCCACGTAGATCGTAAGGAGGATTCCCGAATGGGTTTATATCAAGGGCGATACCAGCACCAACGCCTTTCCAGCCAAGCAGGCTGGAGACAAGGTGTCGCCAAGGCCGGATTGACGTGTGCCGTCACAGGTCTTCTGTTTACTGCCGGATACATGCCGACGCATGAAGGCTGGCGCAGCTGCGTGGGCGCGGCGTATGGGGAATCGCTGACGGCCGGCAAGTCTATCGATTTAGAGCTGGCCGATGCGGACCTGCAAATGGTCGTGGGACTTCTGCAGCGCAAGACCGGCGCGGAAATCGTCGTCCAAAGCGGCGACAAGCCTTTCAGCAAGGTCAACGTCAACTTGACGCACGCCTCGCTTGAGAAAGCCCTGCGCAATGTCGCGCTGAGCGCCAACGCAGTGCTAAGCCGCGACAATGACGGCGTTTATATTTTACGTCCCGCGCAGAACGGCGCTTCTGGGAACGTGGATGGTGAGACTCCGGTCGGATCCGCCGTTTCCTATCGCCCAAATTCTCAGATGCCCGCCCAGGCTGAAAAACTGAGCGATGTCGATCTGCATTGGTACAAGATCGTACTGCAATACGCTGTCCCGCGAGACGTGCTTCATTTGACCGGCTGGGACGACAATCCGCGTGAGGTCCGTCCCTTCGAAGTCCGAACTCCCACCTATAGCGCTAATACCTCCAACAACGCCGGCGTTGTAACCATGAACGGCGATTCGGTCATTCCTCCTTCCGTTCAGGCAGGGCAGGGCGGTATTGGCGCGGATGCGGCAAATCGTTCCGTGCAGACCGATGACGCCAATCAAGCGCACCAGTTCCCAGGCGGCGGCGGTGGCGGCTTCGGTGGCGGCGGCGGCGGCTTCGGTGGTGGCGGCGGCGGCTTTGGCGGCGGTGGCGGCGGCTTTGGCGGCGGCGGACGAGGCGGCATCGGCGGTGGTGGACTGGGCGGGCAGAATGGCGCGGCTCAGCTTCCCGAGGGCGTCAACAAAATCATTGCCCTGCAAGCCGACAACTCGCTGCTCATCCAAGCGACTCCCGAAGCCTATCAGCGTATTCGCGAGATCGTCAAGAACATCGATATCGCGCCTCGACAGGTACAGATCAAGGTTGAGTTTATTACGGCTCAGGTCAACGATGTAGACCAGTTCGGCATCAACTTTGACTTCCTGCCGTATCCGGGCATTTCCGCGGACGCTCCGCTGGGAACCGGCAAGGCGTCGAGTTACGGTATCAGCATTGCTTCTGGCAACCTGGTCGCCGAGCTGCGCGCGAACTTGAGCAACGGCCGCAGCAAGACGATCCAGTCGCCGGTTATCACGACGACGAACAACGTCCAAGCGACGATCTTCCAAAACCAGCAGATCCCGTATACCACGTCGACCAATATTGTTGGAAACAACACGAACACAACAAACACGACGACGCAGTTCCTGCAGGTCACGACCCAGCTTTCGGTCACTCCTCGTATCAACAACGATGATACCGTGACGCTGGCGCTATCGCCGCAGATCTCCACGCCTGGCGCGGCTGTCGCCGGCTCGCCGCCTCCGGTCACCACGCAGGGTATCCAGGCGCTGCGCACCATTCACAGCGGCGAAACGATGGTTCTGGGCGGATTGATCAATAACTTTGATACCTCCACCTCCCAGAGAATTCCGATTTTGTCGGACCTGCCGATTATCGGCTCGCTTTTCCGCAACCGCGATAAGTCGGTTACGAATAGCGAACTCCTGATTTTCGTCACTCCCACGATTTTGGATTACGCTGGAAACGCCACGGCTGGCGCGGTGGGCCCCAACGCCCCCGGCTCCGTGACCCCGTAATTTTCGCATCGACGCAAACGCCCCTTTCCATACTGGAAAGGGGCGTTTTTTTGCGATTCCCGCGAGTGTAGGGTATAATGTCGCTCACCGATTACTAATTTTTCACTTTGGGAGATTTCCTCCATTGTTTCGTTTTCTGACAGCGGGCGAGTCCCATGGCCCCGCTTTAACTACAATTATCGAAGGCGTTCCCGCAGGGCTTGGGGTCACGGCCGATCCCATCAATTTGCAGCTGAAACGGCGCCAAGGCGGCTATGGACGCGGCGCGCGTCAAAAAATTGAAACCGACACCGTCGAATTTCTCTCTGGAGTTCGTTTTGGTCGGGCGCTTGGCAGCCCGATCACCATGGTTGTCCGCAACCGCGACTGGGCGAACTGGACGACGAAGATGTCCATTGAACCCCTGCCCGAAGGTGAACAGGAGACTGCAGCGATCAATGTGCCGCGTCCTGGACACGCCGATTACGCGGGCATGATGAAGTACGATCACGACGATCTGCGCAACGTTCTGGAGCGCTCCTCGGCGCGCAACACGGCGACAGTTGTTGCTGTCGGCGCCGTTGCCCGTCTGCTGCTGGCGGAGTTCGGAATCGAAGTGGCGTCGCATGTCGTCAACATCGGCGGAATCAAAGTGAGCGGCGACAATATCGATCTGCGCCAGGTTGCCGCGCTTTCGGAAGACAGCCCGGTGCGCGTCGCCGACAAGGACGCGGAGCAAAAGATCATCACGGCGATCGACGAAGCCAAGTACCGAGGGGACACCCTCGGCGGCGTCTTTGAAGTGGTCGTGCTTGGCCTGCCGGTTGGGCTTGGATCCTATGTTCACTGGGATGAGCGGATCGACGGCAAATTGGCGCAGGCGCTCATGAGCATCCAGGCGATCAAGGGCGTCGAGGTCGGCATGGGATTTGGCGTCGCCGATGTTCCCGGTTCGCAGGTTCACGATCCGTTCTTTTATGAGGGCGGCTCCGACGCCCATTACCGGCGCGGCTCCAATAACGCCGGCGGAACCGAGGGCGGCATGTCGAACGGCGAACCTCTGGTCATCCGGGCCGCCATGAAGCCGATCCCCACATTAATGAAGCAACTTCCCTCCGTCAATCTCCAAACAAAGGAAGGAGTGCCCGCCTTCGCCGAGCGCTCCGACGTTTGCGCTGTACCGGCCGCTTCGGTGGTCGGGGAGGCGATGGTCGCAATCGTACTGGCTCAGTTGATGCGCCAGAAGTTTGGCGGCGACAGCATCGGTCAGATGCGGGCAAGCTACGAGAGTTATAGGAAGACTGTTGCGGATCGCACCGCGCAGCCGGTCGGATAAGTCGTTGCATACGTCCCCTTCGCCGCGAAATTTGGTGCTGATCGGATTTATGGGCACAGGCAAAAGCGCCATCGGTCGCGCGATCGCTCGGGGCCTTTCCGTCCGTCATCTCGACACGGACTGCGAGATCGAGCGGCGGTTCCAGATGGATATCCCGCGTATCTTCGCCGAACATGGCGAGGCGGCGTTTCGCTCCGCCGAGCAGGACGTGCTGCGCCGGCTGACACAGCGTGGATCGCCCGCCGCCGCGCCGCCCCGTCTCGTGATTTCGACAGGCGGAGGCACGCCGATGCGCGAAGAGAATGTTGAGCTGCTTCGCGAGATCGGTCAGATCGTCTGGCTGTCCGCGCCGATCGCTACGGTCCTTCAGCGCGTTGGCCGGAACCTCAAGCAGCGTCCGCTGCTTGCCGGTCACCAGGACAACCCGCAGCAGCGAATCCGGCAATTGATGGCGGAGCGCGAACCGCGCTACGCCTCGCTCGCCGAGCTTCGCGTCGATACATCTCCGTTTGCAAGCCCCAAAGACGCAGCCGCGCATATTATTTCATTGCTGCAGCAAAATGAGGACATATGAGGAAAAAGAAGAACCAGCTGGATGTCAATGCGGACATCAAGGCGACCGCCTTACACAGCTATGACGTCCATTTGGATCTAGGATCGCGCGCTTACGATATCCTTGTGGAGCGTGGATTATTAGCCCGCGTTGGCGAGGAAGTTTCAAAGCGCGTGGCCGGGGGAGATCCCGCCGGCCGCGTCGCCGTCGTCATTACCAATCCCAAAGTCGAGCTGTACCATGGCAGGGTGGTGATGGACAGCCTGACGGCGGCCGGTTTCCGCGTCGTCCCGGTGGTGCTGGCTGCGGGTGAGACGTACAAAACGCTTCAAACGGTGCGCCGGCTTTATAAGATCTTCCATGCCGAGCAGCTGGACCGCCGAGCGATCGTCGTGGCGCTGGGCGGCGGTGTGATCGGCGATGTCGCCGGCTTTGCGGCGGCGTCCTACAATCGCGGCCTCGACTTCGTGCAGGTCCCGACGACGCTTCTGGCGCAGGTCGACAGCAGCGTCGGCGGCAAGACGGGGGTCAACTTCGACAACGCGAAGAACCTGATCGGCGCCTTCTATCAGCCGAAGCTTGTCATCATCGATCCGGATACCCTGCGCTCGCTGCCGATTCGCGAGAGGCGGTCGGGGCTGGCCGAAATTATCAAGTATGGTATAATTTACGACAAGCCGTTCTTCGATCTGCTGGAGCGTGAAGTCGGATCGCTCCTGCGCCTTTCCTCCGCGCAGCTGGAGTATGCGATTTCGCGGTCGTGCGAGATCAAGGCCCGCGTCGTCGAGCAGGACGAGCGTGACGAAGGCGTGCGCGCCATTCTGAACTACGGACATACCGTCGGCCACGCGCTCGAATCGATCACGCATTATCGGGTTTACCGGCATGGCGAAGCGATCGCCATCGGCATGGTGTCCGCGGCGCTCATTGGGGAGGAGCTTGGTCTGTCGTCCCCGGAAGACACGGATGCGATTATCCGTATCTTTACCAGCGCGGGCTTCCACGTTCATCTGGGCGAGGAGATCGCCGTCGGCGGCGTGATGCGTCTGCTGTCCTGGGATAAGAAGGCTGTGGACGGCACCGCGCGCTTTGTGCTGATGGAGAAGCTGGGCAAGGTCACTCCGGGACACAACGTCCCGCCGGATGTGATCCGACGAGCATTGGAGCGACAGCAGGCGTTGTGAGGCGTCACTCGTGAAAACTTCGATTCCGTTAGCCGCCGACATCGCCCTCACGGTCTGGGTCGTGACTGTCGCCGTTGTGTATTTTGGGGGGTACTTTGCCCCTAACTCCATCGGAATCTGGACCGGGCATGCGATCGTCGTTTACGCCCTGATGCTTCTGGCGTCGGTCGGCGTGCTGGCGACGAAGTTTTTAGCGGCTTCGGACGATAAAAAACGCAGCGCCGATTCCGACGTGTCGGATTGAAGGAGAGCTGTCCTCTTGGCCGCTGAAGTAATCAACACGCGCTACGAAATCATTGAAACAATCACGGCGCCCGGCGCGCGTGAAATCGCGTCGTACAAAGCGCGTGACATTCGTGAAGGCCGTGTTGTGGCGCTGACCGTCGTTCGCGCTTCGGCGGCCGCCGCCGTGCCCAATCTGGCGGCGCGCCTGCGTGAGGCGATCTCCGGCATTTCGCATCTGAACGCCTCCGGAATCTCCCGTATTTCCTCCGTCGAAAGCGCAAGCCCGGGCGACGACATCGTGCTTGTCGGCGAATATTTGCGCGGCATCACGCTGCGCGAGCGTATTCGGCGGGTTGCGCCTTTCTCACAGGCGGTCGCGACCGATATCGCCATCGCTATCTGCGAGGCTCTTGTCGCCGCACACGCGCTGAACATCACGCATGGCCATTTGACCCCCGATAACGTGATCCTGAGCCCCGAAGGCCAGATCAAGATCGGCGGCTTCCAAACGGCCGCTATCCTCAGCCTGATCTCGCCGGAGCCGGAAACGGCCTCCGCGTATCAGGCGCGCGATCTGCCCGGCGCTTCAGCCTTTTCCGCGGACCTTTACTCCCTCGGCGCCATTCTTTTTGAGATGCTTACGGGAAAAGCGCCGGAGCCGGCGTCGGCGCCCGTTTCGCCGCGAAGCCTGAACCCCGCGATCCCTGTCGCGCTGGACGGCGTGACGCTCAAAGCGCTGCAGCCGTCTCCGAACGCTCGCTATGCGACGGCCGCCAAAATGCTCGCGGATCTCCAGCTGATCCGCGAGGCGCTGAAGTCGGGTAAATCGCTGAACTGGTCTCCGCTGGACGATAAGAAGCCGACCCCGGCTGGGACAGGGTTTTCCTTTGCTCCCCGGCAGGCCGTGGCGGTGGCTCCCGCGTCCGGAGCGCTGGAGGAAGCCGCCGAAGAACTGGATGAGGAACGAATGCGTAAGGTGGAACGCGAACCGGCCAGCGCGCTCGACATCGCGCTGAAGATCCTTTTTGTGATTGTCATACTGGGTGTGATCGGCCTTGTTTGGTCGGGGCGCAATTTTCTCGCCGTCCCCAGCGATGTCAGCGTGCCGAGTCTGATCGGAAAGACCGTGGACGACGCCAAGCGGCTTGCCCAGCAGCAGAACTTCGCCTTGGTGGAGGGCGGCTCGGACTTCAGCACGAAGTGGCCGGAAAACCAGATCTATTCGCAGAGCCCCATCGCCGGATCCATGATCAAGGCGGGGAAGGCCGTGACGTACTATCGGAGTAAAGGTCCGCGCCTGCTGACCGTTCCCGATCTAGTGGGGCTGACCCAGGAACGCGCCGGTCGAGCCCTGCGCGAAGCCAGTCTTCCCGCCGGCACCGTGGCGGAGCAGTTCAGTGAAACCGTCGCGGCGGGCGTTGTGATCAGTCAGACGCCCGATGCGGGCTCCAACGCGCCGCGCTACACGGCCGTCAATTATATCGTCTCCAAGGGCAAGCAGCCGCCGGACCTCGTCGGCAACCTTCAGGCCAATCCGACATCGCCGACAACGGTGGACATCACCTGGAATAAATCTGCTCGGGCGACGTCCTACACCGTTTCGCGCGTGGACGACGGCATCGTCAAAGTCATCGCGCAGGGCCTGCCGGACGCGAAGTATTCGGACACGAACCTCACGCCGGACACGTCGTACTCCTATATCGTGGACGCCGTAAACAGCGTGGGCGACTCTGGACCGAGCGAGCCGGCGCTGGCGATCACGCCGCCCAAGGTCGCGACGCCGCCGGTGATGGGCAATGTGGACGTGGCGCCCTCGGATAACAATGGCGCCACCGACGTCACCCCGCCGGATTCCGCCCCCACGGGGACGGCCGGCGCCGACCAATCTCCGGCGCGCATGCGCCAGTTCACGCTGGCGTTCCGGATGCCGCGCCATCCGCGCGGCTCGCGCCACGTTCAGTTTGAAGTGCAGGACGCCACGGGGACAACGCTGGTATACGATGAGATGCACAACGCCGGCGACCGGGTCAGCACGCCGGTCACGGGCTTTGGCAATAAGATAATTTTTCGGATCTTTCTGGACGGCAAGTTAATTAAGCAGCAAACACTATGAGCATCAAAATCGCTCCGTCAATACTTTCCGCGGACTTCGGCGCATTCGCGGACGCCGTCGTGGAGCTCTCGGAGGCTAAGGCCGATTATATCCATATCGATGTGATGGATGGGCACTTTGTCCCCGTGATCACCTTCGGCTCGCAGCTCGTGTCCGCCATTCGCCCGGTGACCTCCACGCCGTTCGACGTGCACCTTATGATTGAAAACGCGGAGCGTTTTATCCCGGACTTCGTCAAGGCGGGAAGCAACATGGTGACGGTGCATCCCGAATCGACCGTGCATCTGCACCGCCTGGTCCATCAGATCAAAGATCTGGGGGCGCGGCCCAGCGTGGCCCTGAACCCGTCAACGCCGATCACCGCCATCGAATGGGTCCTGAGCGATATCGATCGTGTTCTCGTGATGACGGTCAATCCCGGCTTCGGCGGCCAGGCGTTTATTCCCGAAATGCTGCAAAAGATCCGTTCCCTGGCCGAATGCCGCGCCGCGAACGGTCTGCGTTTTGAAATCGCGGTAGACGGCGGCGTGAACGCCGACACCGCGCCGCTGGTGGCGCGCGCCGGGGCGGATGTCCTGATCGCCGGGAGCGCCGTGTTCCACCATCCTGAAGGGGTGGGGGCCGCGATGGATGAGCTGCGCAAGGGCGCGGCGGCGGTCCGCGCGTGACGACGCGTATTATCCTCTGCGTCTGCCTGGTCGCGGCGGCGGCCTACGGGGCTTACGAAATCCGCTTCTGGCGCACGAGCCAGGGGCGCCAGTTGATCTCACCGCGCCAGCGCGTCCTGCGCTCGATCGGTTTGTTTCTCCTGCTCGCCGCGATGGGGCTGTGGCTCGGCGGCACGTATCTGCCGGTCCCGCTCAAACATGGCCCGGTCGCGACACGCGCGGAGCGCGCCGCAGCCCTGCGATACCTGGCTTACTGGACTCTGACGGCGCTGACCGCGCTTCCGCTGATCCCTCTGGCGCTGCTGGACGCTCGCGCGAACATTCAGCAGGTTCAGGGGGATGTCCAGGAAGTCGCGGAGGAGCGACGGCGTCTGAAACAGGAAGCCTCGGCTTCTAATCTTCCGGAGGATTGATGTGACGGCTTTCCGTTCGCCGCTTTCATTGCATCCTTACTCCGATCCTCACGAGCGCATCATGGCCCGTGCGCTCAGGCTAGCGTCTCGCGGCCGCCACGCCAGTCCCAACCCGATGGTGGGGTGTGTCTTGATTTCTCCGGACGGCGCCGTTGTCGGCGCCGGCTTCCATCCGCGCGCCGGCGAGCCGCATGCGGAGGTGTGGGCGCTGCGCAGCGCGGCGCCTGGAGCGGCGCGCGGCGCCACGGCGTACGTCACCTTAGAACCCTGTTCACACTGTGGGCGCACGCCGCCGTGCTCGCTGGCGCTGGTGGAGGCCGGCGTCTCCTCGGTCGTCATCGCCATGCTTGATCCCGACACCCGAGTTTCCGGGCGGGGCGTCGAAATCCTGCGGAATGCCGGGATCGATGTCACCCTCGGCGTTCTGGAGCGGGAAGCGCGGGAACTCAGCGCGGCGTACATCAAACACCGGACGACAGGGCTGCCCTGGTTCGTTCTCAAAACGGCGGCGAGCCTGGATGGAAAGATCGCCACCCGGAGCGGAGATTCCCAATGGATCACCTCGCCGCCGGCCCGCCGCGCCGTTCACCGGCAGCTTCGCGACCGATGTGACGCGATTGTGACAGGTTTGGGTACAGTGATAGCAGACGACCCTTCTCTGACCACGCGCCTTGGCGCTCGCTCGGGCCGCAATCCGTGGCGCATCGTGGTGGACAGCAGGGGACGGACGCCTCTCGAATCGCGTGTCGTCCGGCAGGCGAGCGTGGACGGGCGTACGATGATTGCGACGACCGAACAATGCCCCTCGGAGCACCGGGAACTATTTGAGCGAGCAGGCTGTCATATATTAATATGCTCGCAAGATGTGGAGGGCCGGGTCTCCCTGCCGGACCTCGCGGCGCGGCTGGGAACTCGCGGGGACATGATTGGTGTTCTTATAGAGACGGGCGGTCAACTGGCCGCTTCGGCTTTGAACTCAGGAATTGTCGATCGCTGGACAGCGTTTCTCGCTCCGAAGGTGATCGGAGGGGACGCGGCGCCGGGACCGATCGGGGGATTGGGCGCGGCCCAAATGAGCGACGCGCAAAAATTATCGACGTGGAAACTCAGGCGATGCGGCCCAGACATAGTGATTGACGCTAGGATTTGGTAAAATAAGTCATTGGGACGGTTTTGAGAACTGAAGGAGTGCGCATGTTCACAGGAATTATTGAAGAAGTCGGAAAGGTGGCGGCGATCGAGCGCGGGGCGAACTCGGCGCGATTTACGATCGAAGCCCATGACGTCTTGAAAGATGTCCGCCTCGGCGACAGCATCACCGTGAACGGCGCCTGTCTGACCGTCGTGGCGCATACGCCGACGACACTGGACTTTGACGTGGTTTATGAGACGATGCAGCGGACGGCGTTTGGCGATCTCGCCATCGACGATCAGGTCAACATGGAGCGAAGCCTCGCCGCGAACGGCCGCTTCGACGGTCATATCGTGCAGGGACATGTGGACGGCACCGGGACGATCGCCAGCATTCGTGAAGTCGACAACTCCTATTATGTCTACATCAAGCCGCTTCCGAGCCTGATGCGCTATATCGTCCGTAAAGGCAGCATCGCGGTGGACGGCATCTCGCTGACCGTCGCGGATGTCGACGACAAGATGTTCTCCGTCGCGATCATTCCCTTCACGATGGAGCATACGAACTTCGGCGCGCGCCGCGCCGGCGATGTCGTCAACCTGGAAACGGACATCATCGGGAAGTATGTCGAGCGCCTCGTCGGCGGTGATTACGCCCGGGCGGACAACGGCCTCCGCCTCGCGGAGAATCCACGGGAAGATCGCTCATTGATGAGCACGACCGCGACCTATCAAGAATAACGGTTCGAGAATAGCAGAGTTATGGAACACGATATCAAGTTCGACACGGTCGAAGATGCGCTGACGGATCTTCGGGCCGGTAAGATGATTGTTCTGGTGGACGACGAAGACCGGGAAAACGAAGGCGATTTTGTGATGGCGGCGGAGTTTGTGACTCCCGAAGCGATCACCCTGATGACCCGCCGCGCCAGCGGCATTATCACCGTTCCCATGACGGCGGAGCGCCTGCGCGAACTTCAGCTGGACCTCATGGTCCGTGAAAACAGCGAAAGCATGAGCACGGCCTTCACGGTCACGGTGGATATTCGTGACGGCGCCACCACGGGGAGCAGCGCGGCCGACCGCGCGCTCACGATCCGCAAGCTGGCCGATCCCACCGCAAGATCTCAGGATTTCAACCGCCCCGGCCATGTCAATCCGTTGATGGCCCGCAAGGGCGGCGTTCTCAAGCGAGCCGGTCACACCGAAGCCGCCGTCGATATGATGCGTCTCGCGGGTCTCCAGCCCGTCGGCGTGATCTGCGAGATCATGGGCGATGACGGCGATATGGCGCGCGTCCCGGAGTTGCGCGAGCTCGCCAAGCAGTACGACCTCAAATTTATCACCATCGCCGACCTTATCAAATATCGACGACGCACCGAAAAGCTGATCCATAAGGTCGCTCAGGCGCACCTACCCACCAAGTACGGCGAGTTCGAGATCCATGGCTACGAAACCGATATCGAGCCGACGCCGTATGTGGTTCTGACCATGGGCGATATCTCCGACGGCAAGGATATCCTCGTGCGTATCCACTCGTCGTGTCTCACCGGCGACCTGCTCGGCTCTTTGAAGTGCGACTGCGGCGACCAGCTGCACCTCGCCCTGAAAAAGATCTCGGAAGCGGGGCGCGGCGTCCTTCTGTATATCGAACAGGAAGGGCGGGGGATCGGCATCGTCAACAAGATCCGAGCGTATGCGCTTCAGGACGAAGGCGCGGACACCGTCGAGGCGAATGTGCGCCTTGGCTTTAAGCCCGACCTGCGCGACTATGGCATTGGCGCTCAGGTCCTGGTGGATCTGGGGATCAAGCGTATCCTGCTCTTGACCAACAATCCGACGAAGCTCGCCGGTCTCGAAGGCTACGATCTAGAGATCGTCGAACGCATTCCGCTGATCGCCGAGGCGAACGAAGCCAGCCGCCGCTACATGGACACGAAGCGCACGAAGATGGGCCATCTCCTCGACGACCCCGACGGTATGGACCACATCGGATCTTAACCTCATCGAACCCAGGTTCGGATGCTCGCCGCAAATTTTCTTGTCGGCTGTGAACCTTTTCCAGAAAGTTTGCGTATTATGAAAACATACAGCGGCGACTTGATCGGGACGAACCTTCACTTCGCTATCGTACTGAGCCGGTTCAACAACTTCATCGGCGACCGCCTTTTGGAAGGCGCGCTCGATACCCTGCACCGCCACGGCGTGGCGGAAGACAGCGTCGAACTCGCCCGCGTTCCGGGCGCATTCGAAATTCCTGTCGTTGCGCAGGAGCTGGCGAAAACGGGGAAATACGATGCGGTGATCTGTCTTGGCGCCGTCATTCGCGGCGCGACCGCCCACTTCGACTATGTCGCGGGGCCGCTCGCGTCCAGTTTGGCGTCAATTGGAGTGACAACAGGCGTTCCGATCCTTTTCGGAGTGCTGACGACCGATACGATTGAACAGGCTGTGGAGCGCGCCGGGACAAAAGCGGGCAACAAGGGAGCGGATGTCGCTCTCGCCGCGATTGAAACGGCCAACGTACTCAAACTCATCCGCGGTTAGCTTTCTGCGCACAGACGGCTAACCGACACTTAGATACGATCAGAGGAACCGATGAAGAAAACTTTATCCTATCTGTCCGTCTTTGGAATCGGGGTCATCGTCTGCGGAGTGGGCCTGAAGGCTGTCTCCGGAGTCAATACCGGTCCTTTTTTTACCAATGATTCCGGCAACAAGCAAGCCGTCCTGGCGTCGCTCAATACAACGCCGTCGCCGATCAAGCACTTCACTGGCGACAGCGTCGTTGCGGACGCCGCCGCGAAGCTGGAGCCGGCGGTCGTCACGGTGCACACCATCGGCCGCGCCGTCCAGCAATCGAACAATCCCTTCAGCGCCGACCCGATGTTCCGCCAGTTCTTCGGCGATCAGGGCGGCCAGAGCGATCAGGCTCCCGCCGAAGCGCCGCGCGGCGCCGGTTCGGGCGTGATCATTAGCCCGGACGGTTATATTCTCACCAACAACCACGTCGTTCAGGACACCACGCAGGTCACGGTCAATGTCGGCGACAAGGGATATACCGCGAAGGTTGTCGGCAGCGACTCCCTGACCGACATCGCGGTCGTGAAGATCGACCCCAAGGGCGTCAAGCTTCCCACCGCCGACCTCGGCGACTCCGACTCGATGCGCATCGGCGACTGGGCGATCGCCATCGGCAACCCGCTGAACATCGGCACCACGGTGACGCTGGGCATTGTCTCCGCCGTCAACCGCAAGGGGCTGAGCGCGGAAGGCCATTCGCTGAACTCCGTGATCCAGACCGACGCCGCGATCAACCCCGGAAACTCGGGCGGCGCGCTGGCGAACATCAATGGCCAGGTCATCGGCATCAATGAGGCGATCTACTCGCCGACCGGTTCATATGTCGGCATCGGCTTCGCCATTCCGATCAACGCGGCGAAGAAGATCGCTTACCAGCTGATCAAAGACGGCAAGATCGTCCGGCCGTACCTGGGCGTCTCCTACGCGCCTTTGAAAGAGTTCCCCGCGCAGGCTCGCCAGCAGATGGGCATCACTGTGGACGGCGATGACGGCGTCATCGTCCAGCAGGTCCGCCGCGGATCCCCGGCGGCCGCCGCCGGCCTCCAGACCTACGACGTTATTCTTCAGGCGAACCGCCAGAAGATCAACGACACGGACTCGCTCAACAACATCATCCAGGGCCTGAAGGTCGGCGACACGCTCGCTCTCCTGATCTCCCGCGACGGTCAGACGCAGATCGTCACCGTCACGCTCAAGGAGCGCCCGCAGGATTACGGCCAGCGCCCCACGACGCAGCAGGTCGTTCCGGCGCCCGTTCCGGATCAGCAAAGCCCGTTCTAACCGAGCATAATTTTCGAGGAAAAGGCCGCAGCAAATCGCTGCGGCCTTTTTTATTTGGAGATTGGGTACAATACCGGCACATGTGCGATATTGCAGAACTTATGCATCATCTGTGCCGCCGCGCGGTGGAGATCGACAATGCCCAGACGCTGTTGGAAGAGCTTAGCGAAGCCTTGCTGAGCGCTACCGGCGCCGACCGCGCGTTCATCGCCGTCGCCAATACGGATACGGGGGAGTTGCAGATCGTCGCGACATCCGGTGAAGGCTGGACGGACGAGATCCGCGCGCGCCGCCTGAAGATCGTGGATACGGCAAAGATCCGAGCGGACGGGAGCCCGCGCAATGGGATTACCTCTCACGTCGCGGCCTCCGGGAAACCCTATCTGACGGGGAATGTGGACGACGATCCTTATTACTTCGCCTTCTTCGACGATGTTTGCAGCGAGATCGCCGCGCCGATTCTGGATGGCAACGGCCACACGCGCGGCGTCATCAATCTCCAAAGCTTTCAAATCAACCACTTTACTCCCCAGCATCTGCTGATCGCGCAATCCGTCAGTGACCTCGCCGCCATGCGCCTGATGATGGATGGGTACCGGGCGCGGGAGACGGCGCTGGTCGAGATCGGCAAAGATCTGAGCGCGATCGCGGACGCGACGCAGCTCACGCAGCGCGTTGTGGACGTCGCCGCCGAAGTGCTGCGCTTCGAAGACTGCTCCCTGTTCGTTCTCGACAAGGATAAAAGCCAGTTGGTGCTGCAAGCTTCGCGCGGAGGTCTCGCGGACCGCATCGGCGAAGCCACCTATCCTCTGGGCGAGGGGCTGACCGGGTGGGTCGGCAAGCACGGCGAAGCGATCCGAACCGCGAAACCCCAGGAAGATCCGCGCTGGCAGGGGCGCTTCCAGGAATTCCCGTCCCAGGACATCGGGGCCTTTTTGGCCGTTCCTATCTACGGCCGCCATGGGGTGCTGGGCGTTCTTCGCGTTCTTCGCCGCAAGAGCGTCGCCCCCTGGTTCCGCCGCGAGTTCACTGATGATGACGAGACCGTGCTGATGACGATTGCGTCCCAGCTGGGGGCCGCCATCGAAAACGGCCGGATTTTAGACCGTCTGGTCAACACCGAGCGCATGGCCGCCTGGGGCGAGATGTCGGCCAAGGCCGCGCATATGATCGGCAATCGCACCTTCGCGATCAAGGGCGATTTGAACGAGCTTGAATACCGTCTCTCAGAATCGGAAGACCGCCGCGAGGAGTTCCGGGCGCTCGCCGAAGGCATTCGCCGAGGGATCTTCCGTCTCGAAGAGATCTTGCAGGAGTTCCGGGACTTCGTGCGCGCGACTCAAATCGCGCTGACCGAGTGCGACCTGAATGAGATCATCCGGCAGTGTGTCGAGGAAAGCTTCCCCAAGCGCAGCCGCGTGCAGCTGGAGATGATCCTCGCCGAAAAACTGCCGACCGTAATGGCCGACGCCCCGCGTCTCAAGCGCGCCTTCTCCGAGCTGATCGAGAACTCCGTCTCCTTCCAGCCGGACGGCGGACGTCTGATCGTCCGGACATCGCTCGCCGATCATCCCGACGCGCTCCAGGCCGCCCGGCTTCCGCGCGCCCGGCAATACGTCCAGATCGAATTCCGCGACACCGGCCCCGGCGTCCCGGACGAGATCAAACCCCACATCTTCCGCCCCTTCTACACATCCCGCGCGCGCGGAATGGGCCTGGGCCTTTCCATCGTCAAGGGCATCCTGGAAGCCCATCGCGGCAACATTGTCGAAGTCGGCGAAGCCGGCGACGGCGCGGATTTCCTCGCCTTTCTGCCCGCCAAGACGGATTAGCGATGGGGCGCGCGCCGACCCCATTTCCGTTCCATGGGCTTGGCTATCGATGTAACCCGTTCCGTACGCTGTCCGACGAGGAGTGGGGCGAGATTGCGTTGCTGTCGGAACCCATGCGCGCGGCGCTCGCCGGGCATTCTCACGTTCAAATCCTCGGTCGGTGCGGCCGAGGCAAGAGTACGACCCTGCGCGGCGCCGCTTACGATGCGCGCGTCTGCGGAATTCCATTCGAGTATGAGTACATTCCTCCCGGAGCCTCTCGGTTTCTTACGCCGCTTGACGGCTTAAAGGTCTTCTTCTTGGACGAGGCCCAGCGGCTATCCCCAATGGAGCGCTGGCGTCTGTCCAAGGTCGCCAGAAGGAACGAAACGCGTCTTATTCTTGGCAGCCACTCCGATTTTCGCTTCTTCCTCAGGCCCTTGGTAACCATTTCTCTGGACCCTAGGGACTCTGACCACTTCTCCGCCGCATTGCAGCGTCGTCTCGATTACTTCGCTCTGCCGGATGGGCCGCGCGCTTCGCTTTCCCACAATGCCCTGCGCTGGCTGTGCGAGCAATATGGCAGTGACCTGCGCGGCGCCGAGCATCTGCTCTACGAAGTTTTTGCGCAGCTCGACGGCCCACGCTCTCTGACGCCCGAAGACCTTCAGCATACTCTCACAACGTTTCCCGTGAGTGGGACAGGATTTGGATCACTGCCCCCGCTGCTGTCAGCCGCGCGGCGATTGGCTCCGCGATCTCGCGCTCTACGTTCTCCATCAAAGCCGCCGGAACTGCGTTGATCAAATCCTGGATTTCCTGGAGACTGAGGCGCGGCAGTTCCTGATGGATTGCCTGCATCACCGGATTCTCACTGCCCGTCACGTTCTGAAGGATCATGTCCACTCCCGCCGCCTCACCCGACGGTATGGTGAATGACGCCTGTGCATTTACGGAGGACGTCGGTTGACTGCGTGTTGAGTGAGGAGAAGGGGTGCTGGAAGCCCTTGATGCGCTTGTCAGCACGAACGGGAGCGCTCCGTGTGGGTTAACCTTCCAGGGGACATCGACATCCACGGTGACTTCCCAGACAATGCTGACATACTTCCCCGAATAGCTCCAGGGTGACTGCGGCAGCGTGAACTGGAACGGGATCTGAACGAGAACCCCAGCGATGAGGCTCCCTTGAAAGCAATCGAGTTTTTCCGCGACGCCCGTGTCGCAGTCCCCGCGTCCTTCCGTGCGCCATTGCAGGGACACCCACAAATGCCGGCAATGGGTGTTCGCGGCGGGGGTGACTATTATGATCCCGCGCACAATCTGCCCTGTGTGGAATGTCGGGGGCGGGGAGAAAGGCGGATTTCCTTCGAACGCCATCTCGATCTTAGCGCTTGCCATGGTTATCCTCCCAAGCGATCCGGCGTGACCGTAAAAGGGAACTCTTCTTCGTAAGTGGGCCATCCCGCCATCGTCACCTTCGTTTGAATGACCCAGTTTAGCTTGTTTCTGCGTCCCTCGAAGCTATGCATCCCATCCGCCGGTATTTGAATGCTCCATTGGCGCTGATTGGTCTCGCCGGGTCGAAGCGCTAAAGGACCGTAAGAGATCGTATTCACCGTGGTAGGGTGCGTCACCGTGGTGGTGTTGCTGCCGCGCGTGTATGTGGCCGACTCTCGAAAGATCAACGTCATGGTGTGATTCAGAACGGAGACAGGAGATTGGGCCGTCTGCTGATAGTTGACAAGGAACTTTTCGCCGACGCGCGGCGCTTCGACACTGAGAATAATTTGGGCGGCGCCAATCTTTCGCACGGCGATCATCGGTTTGAGTCCGGCCCAAATCATACACAATCCGAGCAAGACAAACGCGGCCGGTAACAGAGCGCCCAGTGGAGAAGAAGAAAAGACATCAATCGTCATTGCCGCGCTGCCGATGGTCCAAACGGCGCCAAAGATCAGCAGGCATCCCGCCTGAGCGTTCTTCGTTGACTTGAGTGGAGTGTTCAAGAAGCCTCCAGGATTCGATGACGTATTACTGCTGAAAGAACCGCAGATCCTCACTCCATACGACACTGGAAACGCAGTTTTGTTGCGCGGCTGCGTCGCCGGATGTCCAGGGCATTGAGTTTTGTCAGGTAATCTTCACAAGTGGAGGCGTCAGGTAAAATGCAGTCATGAGTCGAATTTTGATTGTGGATGGTGGAGTGGAAGTGCGCGAAGCTGTGCAGCGGCAATTGGAGCGGGAAGTCTGTAAAGCGTCGCGCCCAGCGAAGGCGAGGGGATTCCGCGCCTGAACGACGCTGACTGCCTCGCCTTCTGCCCGCCAAGACGGATTAGCTGCGGCTGGCGCGATAGATCACACACTTGTTGCCTTCCCGCTTGTGATAGAACATCTCTTTTCTGTCCAGTGAAATGCTCGGCGCTTCCACAAATCCGGTAATCTTTCTGAGGACGCGCGCTTCGCCAAAGGGCGCCGTTATGGACGTTCGCGTCGCCGTCATGATGCGCATGCTCGCTCCGGGAGCACTGGCCCCGGCCATCCGCTGGCTTGCGCGCGTGAAGTAGAGCTCCAGCCCGTCGGAAGAGATCGCCGCCGCGTAATTGAGACCGTCCACATTGATATTTTTCATGATCTGTGCGCTGCCGGGAACCTCTTGAAACTGCCCGCGAATGCGCTGTGCGATGAAGATGACGGAACTTTTCGGCGCCGGCAATCCGGATACGATTACCGCCCTGGAAATATAGAGCGTTCGCCCGTCCGGGCTGACGCTCGTGTCCATATCGATCGCTCCCGGGACATTGGAACGGATATCCCACGGCGCCGGACGCACATTTTTGACTGCCTTCCCATCAAACTCCCCGGTATAGATCAAGTTTTGCGTTCGAGCGTAAGAGCGGGGCGTGGTAAAGTAAAAGTGGCCCGCTCTGTCCATGCTGGCGACTGCGTCCAGAACGGGAGAATTGACGCCCGGCAATAAACCCAGATACCGAAACGTCGTCTTCCCCGTGCGAACGGCGAAGCGCAAATCGGTGTTCACTCCCGGATCGTTCTGGTTGTTGAAGAAAAGATAATGTCCGTCCGGGGAAATGAACGGCTCCATCGCGCTGCCGTGATACCCCGCGATAGTCACGGGCGCGGGATTGGCGTAGAGATCGCTGGATGGTTCTATTCTCGTCGAGATCGGCAGTGGGGAACTCTTTGACGCGCTCGGCTTCTTTTGTTCCTGCTTGATCATCGCCAGCGCCTGGTCCAGCAGAGCCTCCGCCTTTTCGGGATGACCGGCGTCGAGCGCCGGCTTGATCTGCTTGAGCACGACAAAGATACCGGCCGGATTGTCTCCCGCCTGGACCAGGGCGCGCACGCCCGTTTGGACCTGTGTGAATTTTGTCTGCAATCGATGACGCAGATCCTGAGCCAGCGCCGAAACGCAGATCAGGAAAATCATTCCGACGGCGATCGTGAGGCGGAATACGAGACGAGTCTGCTTCGTAAGGATTTTCATAATTGCCTGTACGTTTTGTCGGGAAGGAAGTTTCAGAGGCGGGGCGATGTTGTCTCAATCTCGCGGTCCGTGTGTTGCCCACAACCCCAACGCGTCAGGTATAATGCGATCATGTGCCGAATTTTGATTGTGGATGACGAAGTGGAAGTGCGCGAAGCCGTGCAGCGGCGATTGGAGCGGGAAGGCTACAAGGTGGCGGTCGCGCCCAGTGAGGGCGAAGGGATTCAGCGCCTGAACGACGCCGAGAAGGCGTTCGACATCGTAATCACGGACATGAGCATGGAGGATCAGGAATCGGGGATCCGGATCCTGGAGGGCGCCGTGGGGCGCGATGTGTTCACCGAAGTGATCGTACTGACGGCTTATGGCAATGTCGCCAACGCGGTTGAGTGTATGAAGCGCGGCGCCTTCGATTATGTCGAGAAGAACATGCCGGGTGTGGATGTGTACGAGCTGCTTTGCCTGAAGGTCCAGCAGGCCGTGGAGCGTCGCCGCTCGGCGGTGGACACCGTGCGGCGGCTGGAAGCGTTCACCAAGACCCGCGGCGTTTAGAAGCCAGGGCTCGCGGAATTTGATCGGGTGTGGAGGAGAGACAACACGGATATGACATGGATCACCAGGGAGTCGCTGCAGAATTGGGAAGAGTCGTCCCGCCGCGAATGGCTGGTGACAAATGGAATAGGCGGATATGGATCGGCGTCCATCGCGGGGGCGAATACCCGCCGCTATCATGGTTTGCTGGTTCCGGCGTTTGAGCCGCCGCTTGGCCGAGCCGTGCTCTTTTCGAAGATTGAAGAAGAAGTCCGGATTGAGGACGAGCTTTACCTGCTGAGCGCGAACAAATACCCCAGCCTCGTGCACCCGCAGGGCTATCGTCACCTCGTGGACTTTACCCCGACCCCCGTTCCCACATTCACCTATGTCTTCCATGAAGACACTGTCGTCCTCGAAAAGCGCATCTGGATGGCGCACGGAGACAACACCGTCTACATCCAGTACCACCTGATCAAAGCCCCCGAGTTTATCAAGCTTGGCCTCGTGCCGCTGATGGCCTACAAAGACTATCATACCGAGCAGCACCGCTGGGACGGCTTTCATGGGACGACCACGAGCGAGCCGGACGGGACCCTGAAGTTCGTCGCCTTCGACGACGCCCATCCCCTGTTTTTGCACACCGAGCCTCCGTACGCCTTCACCGACCACAGCGGCTGGTTCTATAACTTCGAGCATGCGCGCGAAGCCGAGCGCGGATTGGATTCGACCGAGGATCTTTACTGCCCGGGCCGCTTCGATGGAACGCTGAACGTGGGCGAGACGATGACGATCGTCGCGACTGTGGAGACTACCCCTCCCGCGCGGCCGGACGCCGCGCTGGCCGCCGAGGAGAAGCGGCAGGCGAAGCTGCTGACGCTTGCCGGCCTGGAGGCGGGAGGGGACGCCGTGCGCGAACTGCTCACGATCGCCGCCGACCAGTTTGTGATTGAGAAGACGCCGAAGGTCGCGCGCGCCACCATCATCGCCGGATACCCCTGGTTCACGGACTGGGGCCGCGACACGATGATCGCGCTGCCGGGGCTCTGCCTGACCACTCGCCGCTACGATGTCGCGCGGGAGATCCTGAGCACCTTCGCCGGTGCGACGCGCAATGGACTGATCCCGAACCGCTTCTCGGACGGCGGCGGCGAAGAGTACAACACCGTCGATGCGAGCCTCTGGTTCTTCCACGCCGCGCATCAGTACGCCGCGCAGTCGGGGGATTGGACGTTCGCGACCGGCGAACTGCTCCCCGTCTTTGAAGATATTCTCCAGCACCATATCGCCGGCACGGATTTCCAGATCAAAGCGGATCCCGAGGATGGACTGCTCAGCGCCGGCGAGGCGGGCGTGCAGCTGACGTGGATGGACGCGCGGGTGGGGGATTGGGTCGTGACGCCGCGCACCGGCAAACCCGTGGAGATCAACGCCCTCTGGTACAACGCCCTGCGCGTGACGGCGCTGCTGGCGCAAAAGGCGGGCGACGACGCCAAAGCCAAGTCCTATGAGGACCGCGCGGCCGCCGTCAAAAAGAGCTTCCTCGCCGCCTTCTGGAACCCCGCGACGCACAATCTCTTCGACGTCATCAACGCCGACGGCCGGCCGGATCCCACGCTGCGGCCCAACCAGATCTTCGCCGTCAGCCTGCCCTTCGCCGTTCTGGACGGCGATGAAGCCAGGGAGGTCGTGGACGCCGTGGAGAAGGCGCTGCTGACTCCCTATGGCCTGCGGACGCTCGCGCCCGGCCTGCCGGACTACCATCCGCACTACGGTCCCGGCGATCAAGGCGTGCGCGACGGCGCGTACCACCAGGGAACCGTGTGGCCGTGGCTGATCGGCGCATTCGCCGAGGCGCATCTCAAAGCGTATGGCGACAAGGCGCGCGTACGCGAGATCCTTGAGCCGCTGCTCACGGAGGGGCTGCGCTGCTACTGCATCGGCTCCGTCCCGGAGATCTTTGACGCCGACGAGCCTTTCGCTCCAAACGGCTGCGTCGCGCAGGCCTGGAGCGTGTCCGAGCTGCTGCGCACGCTGGCGGCGGTGTCCTGAGCGTAATCAGGCGGCGAGCCGTATCGCGCCCATCGGCAGTACGGCTTCCACCGCCTCCAGCGCCGTATCCACCACGGTCAGGTGATGCAGGTGTTGAGCGCCAACCGCCAGGGTCTGCGTGCAGGCGTCCAGCCACGGCTCCCAGACATCGCGTCCGACAAGCACTAGCGGCCGGGGCGTCGCAACATGCATCGTCAGGCAGTTCCAGACCAGCGTCACCTCCACCAGCGTTCCCACGCCGCCGCGTACGGCAATAAAGCCCGCGGAGCCCTCGATCAATCCCTGAAGCCGTCCAAAGAAATCATGCGTGGGCCGGGTCTCGGTGATGTAGTTGTTGATGGGAGAGGTGAGTTTGGACATGGTGACGCCGATGACGGAGCCGCCGGCCTCAAAGGCCGCCTGCGAGGCCGCCACCATGGCGCCCTGGTAGCCGCCGGTGGCGACCGTGTATCCCGCTTCGGCGAGCAATCGGCCGGCTTCCGCCGCCTGACGATACTCCAGGCTGTCCGGCGGGCACTGCGCGCCGCCGAAAATCGAAATGACTTTGTGATCCGTTTCCATATTCCATTATCGTCACGTTTGGCCGCTTTTTGCAGGGCCGCAAAATAGTCCCGTATTTACCATTGAGAGGATCCGCGTTGTGGGAATTTACGAACATCTGAAGCACTTTGGCGGGAAGCCGGTCGTCAACTGGGAGTCGGGAGACTTCCTGGAAAATCCGAGCAAAATGGCTTACCGCATCAGCATTTCCTGGGAAGAGAATGACGCGGACGCTAAGTGGACCGACAAATTCTCGCAGTTTCTCTCCGAGCCGAATGTCGGGGAAGTGACGGCGATCATCGTCGGCCCCTGGGAAGGCGCGATGGATTCCAGCGGCGCCTCCGAATCCGCCGTGGAGGCGCTTGTCGCCGCGCACGGCAAGCTTCCCAATCTTCAGGCGCTCTTTGTCGGCGAAATCCTGGCCGAAGAGGCCGAGATCTCCTGGATCCAGCAGTCCGATCTCTCCGCGCTCTTCAACGCCTACCCGCTGCTGGAGACGTTTTACGCGCGCGGCGGCAACGGCCTCAATCTGGGCTCGCCCACGCACGCGCTTTTGAAGACGCTGGTGGTGCAGTCGGGCGGCTTGGACGCTGAAGTCGTGCGCGAGGTCCTCGGCGCGTCCCTTCCGGCCCTCGAGCATCTGGAGCTATGGCTGGGCGACAGCAGCTACGGCGCGACAACGACCGTCGACGATCTGGGACCGCTCTTGAGCGGCGCGCTGTTCCCAGGTCTCAAATACCTAGGGCTTTGCGATGCTGAGATCTCCGACGAGATCGCCGCCGCCATCGCGACGGCCCCAATTCTGGGGCAGATCGAAGTGCTGGACCTCTCGCTGGGAACGCTTGGCGACGACGGCGCGCTGGCGCTGATCTCCGCGCCGTCGCTCGGCAAACTTCGCCATCTGGATATTCACCATCACTATGTCACTCCTGAAGTTGTCGAACGACTCCTGGCGCTTCCGATCTCCGTGGATGCGACCGGGCCGGAGACCGCGCACGATGACGAAGATCGCTATGTCGCCGTTTCGGAATAACGCGTGTCCTCCTATGTGATCGTCGGCAACCCGGGCGGCAACCGCATCGCCTTCTTCCAGGAGGCGCTGGAGCGCCGGAGCCTGCCGCCGGCGCGCGTCGCCGCCTGGGCGGATATTATCGAAGGCCGTGCGCGGTTGCGGGACATCGTGCGCGCCGGCGACTGCGTTCGCATCGAATCGCCGGGCCGGGATTTCGAAGTCGAACGCCTGCTGCTCGCGGCGGGCGCTTCCGAGACGCCGTCCGGCGAAGGTCTGTCCCCCGAAGAAGCCCGGAGTCTGGCGTTTGAGCGTGGGCGCATCTGGTTTCCGCGCCAATGGTATTTGGGCTTTCAGTGCGTTCTGAGACAGATCGAACAGCAGCTCTCCGAGTGTCCCGCGCATCGATTGACGAACGGTCTCAGCGACATCGCCGTGATGTTCGACAAAGCGCAAACGCATGAACGCCTGCGCTCGGCGGGCGTCTCCGTTCCGGAGGCGTTCACGAACGTGCGGTCATTCGCGGATCTGACCGCACGATTGCAGCAAGCGGGATGGGGACGTGTTTTCGTCAAGCTCGCGCACGGCTCCAGCGCCTCCGGCGTGGCGGCTCTGCGCACCGACGGACGCCGAATGCAGGCGACGACCACCGTCGAGATCGTCCGCGCCGGCGATGAATTGCGACTTTACAACTCGCGACGTCTCAGAACCTACAACGATCCCAGGGAGATCGCCGAGTTGATCGACGCGCTCTGCCGCCATGGCGTCCATGTCGAGCGCTGGCTGCCGAAGGCGGCGTTCGGCGACGCCGGCTTCGATCTGCGCGTGGTGACCATCGGCGGCCGCGCCCGGCACACCGTCGTCCGCCAAAGCCACAGCCCGATGACCAACCTGCATCTGCTCAACACGCGCGGTGATTTGGAAGCGGTGAAAGAACGGATGGGGTCGTCTGCCTGGGACGCGGCCATAATGACCTGCGAACGCGCCGCCGCCTGCTTCCCGGCAAGCCTGCACGCCGGCGTGGACCTCTGCGTGACGCCTAGCTTCCGCCACCACGCCGTTCTGGAAGTCAACGCCTTCGGCGACCTGCTGCCGCGCGTCCTGCACGACGGCATGGATACCTACGAGGCGGAAATCCGCGCCTTTGCGAATAGGGAAGAGTTGTGATGATCGACGCAAAGGCGCTGGTTGGGACGCATGATATTTTATTGATCACGCTGGATACCCTGCGTTACGATGTCGCCTGCCGGGCTTTGGCCGAAGGGCAAACTCCGAACCTGGCGGCGCTGCTGCCGGGCGGACAGTGGGAGGAGCGCCATTCGCCGGGCAGCTTCACTTACGCCGCGCATCACGCGTTTTTCGCCGGTTTTCTGCCGACGCCCGTGACGCCCGGTCCACATGAGCGGCTGTTCGCCGCCGCGTTCGCCGGCAGCGAAACGACCGGGGAGCGGACCTGTGTTTTTGACACGCCGGACATCGTCAGCGGCTTGACGCGGCGCGGATACCAGACCCTTTGTATTGGCGGCGTCGGCTTCTTCAATCAGCAGACGCCGCTGGGAACGGTGCTGCCGGGGCTGTTCGCCGAAAGCCACTGGAGCACTCGGATGGGCGTCACCGATTTACGCTCGACCGAGCATCAAGTCCGTCTGGCCCGCGAACTGCTGGGGAAGCGCGCATCGGGCGAGCGCGTCTTTTTGTTTGTGAATATTTCCGCGCTGCACCAGCCCAATTGCGGCTACGCGCCCGGCGCGACGACGGATAGTCCGGAGACGCAGGCGGCGGCGCTGGCGTATGTGGATAGCCAATTGCCGCCGCTCTTTGCGGCCATGCATTCACGAGGACCGTCGCTGGTGGTGATCTGTTCGGATCACGGGACGGCCTACGGTGAGGATGGCTTTACCGGCCATCGCGTTGGCCTGCCCGTCGTCTGGACCGTTCCCTACGCCGAGTTCATATTGCCCGCAGATTCCAGGTAAGACCATGATCCCCACGCTCTCAGAAATGCTGTCGGACACGCCCTATGTCGGGTACGCCTACTCTTACCCGCACAAGATGGCGTATCGCTCGCTGGACCCGCCGATCCTCTTGCGCGATCTGTGGGCGGGCGAACGCCGAGACGCGCTCTTTCTCTATCTGCACATCCCCTTCTGCGAGATGCGCTGCGGCTTCTGCAACCTCTTCACAACCGCCAACCCGGCGGCGACGCTGGAGCGGCAGTATCTGGACGCCCTGCGCCGGCAGGCCCTGCGCGTGCGCGATGCGCTGGGCGACTTCCAAATCGCGCGCATGGCGATCGGCGGCGGGACGCCCACATATCTGGAGCCGGACGATCTCAATAGCCTGTTCGATCTGACCTCCGAACTCTTCGGAGTCCATGGCGGCGTTCCAACTTCCGTGGAGACATCGCCGCGCACCGCGACGCCCGAGCGTCTGCAAGTGTTGGCGGACCGAGGCGTGGACCGCGTCAGCATGGGCGTCCAGAGCTTCGTCCCCGCCGAGGCCGCCGCCGCCGGACGCGGGCAGGAGACGGAGCTTGTCACACGGGCGCTGGAAACGATCCGCGCCGCGCGCATTCCGACACTCAATATCGATTTGATCTATGGGCTGCCCGGCCAGACGGTACAGACGTGGCTGCATTCGCTGGAAGTCGCTCTGCGCTCTGCGCCCGAGGAGTTATATCTTTATCCGCTCTATGTACGCCCTCTGACGGGCCTGAGCCGCGTGGAGCGCGAGCGACAGGATGTGCGCCTCGCGTGCTACCGGGCGGGACGTGAGTTTCTTCTTTCGTCGGGATACATGCAAGTCTCCATGCGTATGTTCCGCGCCGCGCACGCGCCGGACGCATCAAACGTCGGCCCGGTCTACTGCTGCCAGGACGACGGCATGGTCGGCCTCGGCTGCGGCGCTCGCTCTTATACGCGCGAAGTCCACTATTCCCGTGAGTACGCCGTCGGCCGCACCAGCGTCAAAGGGGTTCTGCAAGACTACCTGGCGCGTCCCGATGCGGCGTTCGATATCGCCGACTACGGCGTGCGTCTGACGGGTGAAGAACAGCGCCGCCGATACGTCATCAGCACGATCTTGCAGTGTGAGGGCCTGGACGAAGCGGCGTACTTCGATCGCTTTGGGGCGCGGGTCTGGGAGGATCTGCCGCAGCTCGCCGAACTGGAGCCGCTGGGATTGGCGACGCGGGGGGACGGGAAGTTAGCGCTGACGGAGTTCGGTGTCGAGCGCTCAGACACCATCGGTCCTTGGCTTTACTCGGAAGCCGCGCGCCGGCAGTCGGAGGAGTTTGTGCTGCTATGACGCCGACCCTGCGCATTCTCTATCGTGGGCCATTGTCCAGCTGCAACTACGGCTGCGAATACTGCCCGTTCGCCAAGCATACGGAAATCGACGCCGAGCACGACGCCGACCGCCGCGCATTGGACCGTTTTGTCGCGTGGGTCGGGGAGCAGCGCGATCGACGGATCTCCGTGCTATTCACGCCGTGGGGCGAAGCGCTCGTCCGCAAACGATATCAGGACGCGATTGTGACTCTGACAAATATGGAGCACGTCGAGAAGATCGCGATCCAGACGAATCTCTCCTGTCGACTGGACTGGGTGGAGCGCTGCGATAAGAGCAAGCTGGGGCTCTGGGCGACCTACCATCCGGGGGAAGTGGCGCGGGAGAAGTTCCTGGCGCAGTGCCGCGACGCCGACCGGCGCGGGGTGCGCTTCAGCGTTGGGAGCGTGGGTCTCAAGGAGCATCAAGAGGATATTGCCGCGCTTCGTGACGCGCTACCCGAGCATATCTATCTCTGGGTAAACGCCTATAAGCGCCAAATGGATTACTACACACCGGATGAGATCGCGCGCTATACGCAAATCGATTCCTTGTTTCCGATCAATACCGAGCGCCATCCGAGCGAAGGCGAGCCGTGTCAGGCCGGGCAGACGGCCATTTCGGTGGACGGCGACGGCGTGATGCGCCGCTGTCACTTCGTCCGCGACCCCATCGGGAATATTTACGATTCGAATTTTGCCGACGCCTTGCAGCCGCGCCTTTGTAAAAACGAGACCTGCGGCTGCCACATCGGCTATGTCCATATGGACCGGCTCGGCCAGTACGAGCTTTACGGGGATGGGCTCCTCGAACGCATCCCCGTAAAGCCGGTCTGGCGCGCGTTGCCTATGTCTCCATGATCGGCCGGTAGTCGTCCGTGTTGTCGAACCCCGCGATCCACGCCGCCGCCTGGCGGCAGGTCCTGGTTCGCGGAGGAACCCGGATGATATATTGCCGACCCGTGGAAGGGCACAGCACGGAGATGCAGACCAGCGCTTCGTCGTTGATCATCGGGACGCGCAGCAGGCGGCGCTCACCGCCCGGATCCGTGTCCCGGTCCAGCTCGTCGGCATGGGCGTCCGACAGAAAACGCTCGTAGCCCATGCGCTCCAGCAGCACGCGCCGCAGCTCCGCGTTGGTTGTTCCCAGAACTTCCCGGGCGGTGATCGTTTCGGGATGAAAGGCGATACGCGCGTCGATCGGCACGCCGCGCCAGCGCAGGCGCGCTCCCGCGAGCTGCGCCGGAAGCTCGGTGATCTGCGTGTCGGCCAGATCGATCCAGGAGCTGACGCGCAGGGTCTGCGGCAGCGCCGTGAGACTCTCACAGCCGCGCAGGTCTAATTGGGCGAGCTGCGTCATCCAGGACGGCAGGTACGACAGCGCGCGGCAGCCTCGCGCGTTCAATCGCCCGACGCGCACCGTCGCTTGTTCCGGCCACCGGGCCAATCGAGTGCATCCGCTGATGTCCAGGAAATAAACTTCCAGACCTTCCGGAAGCGCGCGCAGACTGGCGCAGCCTTGCAGCGCCAGCGATCCGACCTTTAGTCCTTCCGGAAGGCTCTGAAGCTCCGCGCAGCCCGTCAGATCCAGTCGGTACTCTACCTGAAGATCGGACGGCAGCGTGGTGATCGATGTATCGCGCAATGTTAACTCATAACAATGCAGCCGGCGGGGCAGCGATGTCAGGCCGTGACAGCCCGTGCAGTCCAGCCGTGTGGCGCGCAGCCCCTCGGGCAGCGACGTCAGGTTGGCGCATCCGCTCAGGTCCAGGCTGTCCACCCGCAGATCTTCGGGCAATTGTGTCAGCGTGCGGTTCCCGGCGAACGAGAGATGTCCGTGCACCCGAAGGCCGCGCGGCGCGCGCCCGGCCAGGATCATGGATTCGATCTGCGCGCGGTCGAACGCCTGCGCGATCGATGGTGTGAGAATTCGATCCAAGGTGGTTGTCATGGCGTCGTTCCTCTTTAATCGACAATCCGGCGGATGGCCTGCGGGGTATACTCGCGCTGATACCAGAACCGATAATCGCCGCGCGGCAGGGTGATCGGCTTGTGCTCCTCATGCACGACCCGCGCTTCGGGGGCCAGCACGCGGACGAAATAGCGGCCGTCGCGCTCATAAATCTCCGCCGTTCCGGGCTCTTCGATCCGGTGGCTATGCCCGGTCATCTCGCCATGCGCCAGCGTCGTTCCCGGCTTCGTCTCCGCCCCGGCGGGAATTTCGTCCACCGCCGCGATCATAATATCGCCATGTCGCCACATCATTTGGTTACGCCTCCTGAACTCATTAGACCAAGTCTTGCCGGCAAGTGTTTTGCCTGGACCTATTGTCTCATATTCGCTCATGAGCCGCAAGAAGAACGCGTTTTCGGCGGCTGACGAACTTCCAAATTTCTCACCAAGTGAGAGTAAATTTCGAAAATCCTAAAAACTGTAATGATGGAGAATTGAACGATGAGTGATGAGCGATACGAGCGCGGCGCGGAGATCGTCGCGCGTGTCTATAAGGATTTCGGCGATCAGTTTCTCGCGGAAGTCGCGGCCACCTCACCCGACCTGACGCGCTATGTCCGGGAGTTCGCGTTCGGCGATATCTACTCCCGTCCCGGCCTAGATCCGCGCCAGCGTGAGATGGTGATCATCGCATCGCTGGCGACGATTGGCTACGCGGCCCACGAACTCAAGGCTCACATCCATGGCGCCTTGAACAATGGCGTGACGCGCGAGGAAGTGATTGAGGTCTTGATCCAGGTCACCCCGTACGCCGGGTTCCCGGCGTCCATCAACGGCATACACGCGGCGAAGGAAGTGTTTGCGGAGTGGGATGCGCGGGGGAAGGAAGACCTCCCCCCGCCAAACGAACATGCGGATTCAACGACGAACTAAGCCGGCGGGAGCAGTTCCGTTCGATACTGCGGCGCGAGCGCTTCGGCTTTTGCCCGAAACGCCGCCTGCTGGGCTTCGTCGAGTTTGGGAGGCGCTGCTGTCCGCGTGGCGACGGGAACGCCGACCTCCAGAAAGAACTGTTCCTGTCCGGCGGGCGAACAGATGCAAAGCATGCGCGCCGGCTGATCGGAAACATTATGGAACTGATGCGGGGCGTTGGCGGGGATATGGATCGTCTCGCCTGCCTTTATGGTCGACTTGGCGCCTCGGAAGGTGGCTTCGACCTCGCCCTCATGGAGAATGAATGTTTCCTCGAAGTCGTGGCGATGGGGCGGGGGGCCGCCGCCGGGTGGAATGTGCATGTCGATCAGGCAGTACCGGCCGGCAGTATCCTCACCGGTCAAAAGAATCGTATATGTGTCGCCCACAAGGCCAATGTGGCGCAGCCCTGCATCGGTATCCGGCCGCGCTACTATCAGAGTTCTTTGCAAGTCGTCGGCAGGGATTGGCGGAAAGGTCTGAGGCGATGTCGTGGAATTGTCGTTCATTCAGACTGCTCCTTGGGTTATCGAAAGACGAAGATCGCCGCGATCGAAGCTGCGGCGATCTAGTGATACCCAAGAATGGAGAGGCCGTCGCTACATCGCATAGCCATACAATGTGCGCACCGTCAGCCGCTCGGCCAAACTCTCCACGCTGTCAATCGTGTCGGACTCCTCCACATGAACGATCTTGCTTTCGCCCGCCGGAATGTGGAAGAAGTTATCCGAGAGCGTCGGGATTGCGTCTTCGGTGTCCACCATATCGATCTGCACCCAGACGCTGGCCGCGAAGCGCCGCGTCGTCAGGGCGATCAGGAAGCCCGATTCCTCGTGCTCCAGCAGTTCGACGCCGAGTTCCGGATCGTCCAGTTCTAGCTCTTTTGGCTCGGCGAGGAAAAGGAAATTCTCGGCGGCGTTTGCATGGACCGTGGGCGTGAACGTGGCGTGGAGATACGTTTCCGCCTCGCGGCCGATGGCGGCGTCCAGCGGGAAGCGGGCGATCAGAGACGCGGAATTCTCACCGATGGACACGGAATCGGATTGATGGGCGAGTGTCTCCCCATCGAAAGTCTTGAGCGCGATTTCCAGCGCTCCCCGATCGGCGCTGAGCGTGTCATTGACCAGATGGACTTCGGCGGCGTTCTCTTTACGGACGAGCGAGAGAAGCATCGGCGCATAGAAGCGGGCGCTGGCGTAGTGGGCGGCGCGCGGCTCCAGCTCGGAGTCGATCACGGCCCAGGAATGCGTGGGCCAGCAGTCATTGATCTGCCAGAACAGCGTGCCCCAGCAGCGGCCCTTGAGGCGGCGGTAATGCTCGATCCCGAACTTGAGCGCGTCCGCCTGGTTGAGCTGGGTGTAGTAGACAAGGTCGTCCAGAGACTTCATGTCGGGATAGTGCAGCTTCACCAGATTGAGATAAGTGTCGTATCCCTTGCGCGTCTTGTCGTGCCAGCGCATGGCGAGCGAGTCGGGAGCGAGATCGTTATCCGTCAGGCAGGTGTTCCAGGCGCGCAGGCCGGCGGCGGCCGCGAAGCCGAATTCCGAGGCGAAGCGGGCGTTGTCAGCCGCGTAGTTGGTCCAGTCGCCGACGCCGTGCCAGACGTCCCAGTTGTGCTTGTCCCCGAAATCGCTGCTGTTGGGATCGCCGCCGCCGTAAGGGGACGACGGCCAGTACGGCGTTTGCGGATCTTCAGCGGCGACGGCGTCAGGCAGGACGTCATGATAGAGATGCTCGCCGAGCAGCCGCGACGGTCGCACCGGCGCCCACTTGCCGATGTGCATCACATGGTTCTCGTTGTTGCCGCACCAGAGGGCCAGCGAGGCGTGGTTTCGGATACGCCGGATCGCCGCGACGGCTTCCACGCGCGCCGCTTCGGCGTACTCATGCAGATCGGGATAGTAGGCGCAGGCGTACCCAAAATCCTGCCAGACGAGCAGGCCGTGCCGGTCGCAAAGCTCGTAGAAGTGTTCGGACTCATAAAGGCCGCCGCCCCAGACGCGCAGCATATTATAACCGGCGTCGCAGGCCATGCCGACGAGGTTGAACACGCGCGCGTCGCCCCCGTCGTCCTCGCCGTCCAGATAACCCGGCTCGTTCACGAGGCGCGCGGGGAACGAATCGGCGGGGATCCAGTTCGCGCCCTTGATAAAGATGTCCTCGCCATTGACGCGGAATTGGAAGCCCTCGCCCTTGCCGTCGGCGTCCGGCTCACGAATGAGCTCGATCGTGCGCAGTCCAATATTCGCGGATTTCGCATCGATCTCTTCCGTCTCGCTATGCAGCGCGATTTCAACAGCGTACAGCGCCGGATGGATCGACTCGCCTTCGGGGTTATGACGATTGGGCCACCACAGTTCCGGCTCGTCGATGACGACGCGCGCCGTCACCGCAACCCGGCCGGCGCCGGCGGGAACGTCCACGGTCACGGTGTCCGGCAGCGGCGCATCGAACTCTTCCTCGTCGCTGCCGACGCGTGGGAGATCAATCGTCAGAGTCAGCGGCGTCTGGCTCGCCTCGGGCGCGGGGTCGACGAACACCGTGAAATCGACCATCGCCTGATCGTCCGTGAATGTGACGTCGTGCTTCCATTCCAGCAGCCGCGCGACGGGGACACTCACCAGGCCCGCCGGACGCCAGAGGCCGCAGGAAGCCAGCGTCGGTCCCCAATCCCAGCCGTACATATACTGCGCCTTGCGGACAAACGAGCGCGGGCTCCAGAGCTGCCAATCCCGTTTGGTCTTTTCCTCGCCATGCTGCGCAGTCCATGCCTCCTGACGCTCGCGCCCCACGCGCATCGCCGACGCAAACGTCACCCGCAGCGTATTTTCGCCCGGCGTTAAAACATGCCCCACTTCAAACTCATGGGGGATGAACATATTGTCTGAATGCCCGACCACCGTCTCATTGAGCGCGATCTCCGCAATCGTATCCAGCCCCTCAAAGCGCAGCAGCGTGCGCGCCGCGACTGGTTCGGCGACTGTGAACGTCGTCTCATAGACCCAGTCCGTTTCATCCACCCACTGCGCGCCGCGCTCAGCGAAGTTTTTGAACGGATCGGCGATAACGCCGGCGGCCATCAGGTCCAGATGAACATGGCCCGGGACCAGCGCCGGCAGCCACGGCAGCGCGGTCGTCGGCGGATCATCCTCGCCGCGCACATCGCGCACGCGCCAGCCATCGTGAAGAACTTGCACCGTCGTCTGCTGCGAAGAAGGCGTACTCATAAATTTGGAAATCCTGTGAAAATTGGGTTTGGGAGGTCACGCAGACAAAAGGCGGAGAGTGAAACTCTCCGCCTGCCGCCTTACCGCGTCTCGAAAAAAAAACGCCGGAACACATGGTCGGGATGACAGGATTCGAACCTGCGACCCCCGGGCCCCCAGCTCGGTGCGCTAACCAAACTGCGCTACATCCCGAAAAAGTGTTGGAGATATTATAGCTCAGGGAAACCGGGAAAGTCAACCCATGCGAGGGGGCGTTCGGAAATTAGAAGCGATTAAGAGAGCGTCCTATTATTGTACCGCTAAACGCACTCTTCGAAAATCAATCGACGTGGTCCCAATCGGCTATACTAAATTAAAGCCGTATCGGCGGCAAAGGGAGCGAGAGTTTGACACGTCTTTTGATTGTCCGTCATGGCGAAACGGAGTGGAATACCGAAGGCCGCATTCAAGGCCACACGAATAGCAAGCTGAGCGCGCTGGGCGTGAAGCAGGCGCAGGCGCTCACGAAGCGGCTGGGACCATGGAAGCTGGACGCCGTTTACAGCAGCGATTTGACGCGGGCGATGGACACAATCGCGGCGGCGGCGAAGGGGCACAAGCTCTCGGCGCAGCCGCGCGAGGCGCTGCGGGAGAAGGGGTTTGGCGAGTGGGAAGGACAGACCGTCACCGAGGTTTCCGCACGCTATCCCGATCTCTGGAAGCGATATCACGGCGAACGGGAATTGGACACGCCGATCCCCGGCGGCGAGTCGTGGACACAGGTCAAGACGCGTGTCTTAACCGTCTTGCAAGAGATTTTGGACACAAATCCCCCAGATGCGACCATTGTGATCGTCGGACACGGCGCGGCGCTTCGGCCCATTTTGCTCGACGCGATGCAGGCGCCGCTGACGTGTCTGCCGCGCATCAGTCTGGACAACGCGAGCCTGTCGATCGTGGAGTACAAGCCGCCGCACGGCGGGCGGCTGCAATTGCTGAATGACACGAGCCATTTGGAGGACGTCAAGGCGTGAGGAGGCTTGTCCAGAGCAGCGATTGACTACACTGGCGGGAGGCGCCAAGGGAACGACCATGAACGCAAATCAAGAAGAATTTGTGGCGAGTTTTCGTGCGTTCGACTCCGCCCGCATGGGCGAAGCGGTTTGCGTGATGCTGAACCAAATCTTCGGGGAGCCACTCGGCCAAACATTGACGCGTGAGATGCATAAGGAATCTGCTGCGTTTTTGGCTGGTTTTATGAAGGATCACAGCCAATCGTATTGTTTTCCCGTCAAAGACCTTTGGCCGGGGCTTCGATATCAAACTTCGTACGATGAGCGAGGCGCGGATCCGCAGGTCTATTTGAAGCTGTTCCTCGCCGACGAGACTCCGGCGAAACATCATGCGCTGTGGAGCGAACACGGATATACGAGCGATCCGATCGCGATTGGGCGGACAGAATTGCATCCGCCGCTCCCGTTTCGATGGGAAGGCGGTGATTGGCAGGCGATCGGGACATGGGAGAAATCCGCCGCCCGCAGCGGCGGCGTCACGTCGGAGCACGATGCCTATCGTTACGCTCTTGCTCAAAGCAGGGGCGCCGACTCTGAGTGGATCCGACGCTACGCTGAGGGCGAATGTGAAGCTGTATGGACGGAAATCGTAGCGATGGGGGCCGAAATCCGCACGTCGGATAAGCTTGGCGACGCGGTCGCCGTCGCCAGGGAGACCATGCGGCGCGCTCGCGAGAATATTCTTCTGCTGGACCAGGAGCTTCCCAAGATCGGGTACAAATTCCAAAAGCGCGTGCGCGTTAAGCCGCCGTCCGACTCCGTTCTCACGCAGATCGCCAAGGTCGAGCGCAAAATCGGCGCGCTCCCGCTGTCGATTTGCGCCTGGTACGAAATTGTCGGAAGCGTCGACTTCACGGGCGATTTTCTTCCCCCGAACGAGTGGGCCTGCGGTATCGGAGTGGACCCACTAGTAATCTTCCCATCAAGCGCCGCATTCAACGTCCCGCTCCGGCACAATATCAACGTCATCAACGTAGCGCCGGACGAAAATACCAAAAATGGAGAGCCGCGCGAAGGCGGTTACTACATGGACATTCCCAACGCGGCCGCTGACGGCCCGCTGGCGGAAGAATGGCATGAGACGAACTTCGTGGATTACCTTCGCATGTGCTTTCGCAACGCCGGCCTGCCGACCATGAACCCTGACCGCTTGGAGCCGACGCAAAAGGCCGAGTTCGACAAGCTTATGGCCAAATTGCTGCCGATTTAGATTTGCATTGGGAGGACATCACCAAGTGAATAAACTCGTCTTGGGCATCGACGGCGGCGGCACGAAAGTCCTCGCGCGTATCGCCGACGAAACCGGCGCGACGCTCGGTGAAGGCGCGTCCGGCGCGTGCAGCATTTCGGCGATGCCGGTGGCGGAGGCGTTTGCGTCGGCGCGCGCGGCGTGTGAGGCGGCGCTGGCGGGACGGTCTGCGAGTGAGGTGACGGCGGTTTGCGCGTGCGTTGCGGGGTTTTCCGTGGTGGAGAACCGTTATGCGTTTCAAGCGCTGCTGGCCGAATGGTTTTCCCATGCCCATGTGATAGTGGAGGGAGACTTTGTCGCCGCATTCACGGGGGCGACGGCCGGCGCGCCGGGGATCATCGTCATTGCCGGTACCGGGCAAGTGGCGTATGGCGAAAATGGCGCGGCCAGTCATAAGGCGGGCGGCTATGGATATTTGATCGACGATTCCGGCAGCGGCTATGGGGTGGGGCGCGCGGCGCTCGCCGCCGTGCTGAAGGCTGCGGACGGTCTGGGGGAGCGGACGATCCTGACCGAGCGCATTCAAGACGTCGTGGGGCTCGGAGCGCCGGAGATCATTGCGGCGGTCTATGGCGGGGCGCTGGACCGGGTCAGGATCGCGTCGCTCTCTAAGGTCGTCGCGGATGCGGCGAACGACGATGGGGACCATGTCAGCCAGCGTATCTTGATGCAGGCGGGCGGGGCGCTGGCGCAGATCGCCGAAGCGGTTTCACGTAAGATCTTTACGGCGGACGATCCGCCGTTTCCGATCGTCCCGATCGGCAGCCTGTGGCGGGCGGGCGATTATCTGAAAAATGTCTTTGTCCGATCTGCACACCGTTTTGCTCCGCAGGCGACGATTATCGAGCCCCTGGAGCCTCCCGTTCAGGGCGCGGTGCTGCGCGCCCTGCGACTTTAGTGTTTCACACTCAAGAAAAATGTGAAAATCCCTCTTGACAAACTTCCGCGCCCGTGAGTAAACTGTATACGGTTTTGGCACTCGGATGTGCTGAGTGCTAATGCACGGTTTAAAACTCGAAACTCACCCAGGAGGTCGCAACGATTATGGCAGTCAATTTCCGACCGCTTTCCGACAAAGTGTTGGTGAAGCCCAGCGACGCTGAGACGCAGACGGCGGGGGGCATCTTTATCCCGGATTCCGCCAAGCAGAAGCCCCAGGAAGGCGAAGTCATCGCCGTCGGCCCCGGCCGCGTTCTTGATGACGGCAGCCGCTCGACCCTGACCGTTCAGGTCGGCGACAAGGTTATCTACTCCAAGTACGGCGGCACGGAGCTCAAGCTCGACGGCGCCGAGTACGTGATCTTGGACGAGGATCAGATCTACGCCGTCCACGCCGCTTAAACCCGCGAACTTTCCCGCCGCCTTCCCAGGCGGCGACACACGATCGATGAAAATCGAAAGGATACACCATGGCCGCAAAAACACTGCTTTTTAATGAGGAAGCCCGCCGAGCGCTGGAGCGCGGCGCGAACGCCGTCGCGAACGCCGTCAAGGTGACCCTCGGACCGAAGGGACGCAACGTCGTCATCGACAAGAAGTGGGGCAGCCCCACGATCACCAAGGACGGCGTCACTGTCGCCAAGGAGATCGAGCTTGACGATCCGTATGAGAACCTCGGCGCGCAGCTCGTGAAGGAAGTCGCCTCCAAGACCAATGACGTCGCGGGCGACGGCACCACCACCGCCACCGTTCTGGCTCAGGCCATCGTCAACGAAGGCCTGCGCTACGTCGCGGCCGGCGGCAACCCGATCGCGCTTCGCCGCGGCATCGAACTGGCGGTTGAGAAGGCGGTCGAGGAACTCGGCAAGCGCAAGATCGAAGTCACCGACAAGGCCGGCATCGCGCAGGTCGCCTCCATCTCCGGCAACGACACCGAGATCGGCAACCTGATCGCCGACGCTCTGGACAAAGTCGGCAAGGACGGCGTCATCACCGTCGAAGAGAGCAAGGGCACCGAGACCACGCTGGACGTCGTCGAAGGCCTTCAGTTCGACAAGGGTTACATCTCCCCCTACTTCGTCACCGATCCCGAGCGCCAGGAAGCGTCCCTGGACAACCCGCTGATCCTGATCTTCGAAAAGAAGATCTCCAGCGCCCAGGACCTCGTTCCGCTGCTGGAGAAGGTCTCCCAGTCCCGCCGCCCGCTGCTGATCATCGCGGAAGACGTCGATGGCGAGGCCCTGGCGACCCTGGTCGTCAACAAGCTGCGCGGCATCCTGAATGTCGTCGCGGTCAAGGCTCCCGGCTTCGGCGACCGCCGCAAGGCTCAGCTGGAGGACATCGCTGTCCTGACCGCCGGCCGCTTCATCACGGAAGACCTCGGCGTCAAGCTGACCGGCGTGACCCTGGAAGACCTGGGCTCCGCGAAGAAGGTCACGATCTCCAAGGACGAGACCATCCTGGTCGAAGGCGGCGGCGCGGCCGATGCGGTCAAGGGCCGTGTCGAGCAGCTGCGACGCCAGATCGATAACACGGACTCCTCCTACGACAAGGAAAAGCTGCAGGAACGGCTCGCGAAGCTGTCCGGCGGCGTGGCCGTCATTTCCGTCGGCGCCGCGACTGAGACTGAGCTCAAAGAGAAGAAGCATCGCTTCGAAGACGCTCTCTCCGCCACCCGCGCGGCGGTGGAAGAAGGCATCGTTCCCGGCGGCGGCGCGACCCTGGTCTCGCTGATCCCGGCTCTGGTGGGCATCGGCGAAACCGACGACGAGAAGGTCGGCGCCTCCATCGTGCGCCGCGCTCTCGAAGAGCCCCTCCGCCAGATCGCCGCAAACGCCGGCCTCGAAGGCTCCGTTGTGGTCGAGAAGGTCAAGAACCTGCCCCAGGGCCATGGCCTGAACGCCCTGACCGAGGAGTACGTCGACCTGATCGCCGCCGGCATCGTCGACCCCGCAAAGGTCACCCGCTCCGCGCTGCAAAACGCGGCCTCCATCGCGTCCATGATCCTCTCGACCAACTCGCTGGTCGTGGAGAAGAAGGACAAGAAGGGCGGCTCAAGCAACGGCGGCGGCCACGACGACGACGATTACTAGTCCCTAGCAAAAACGCCTCCTCTCTCCCAAACGGGAGAGAGGAGGCGTTTTTTTATGTGTTCCGACCTTTCGAAGCTATTGCCTTCGATTAATTCCCTGGCGCTTCGTGCGCTCCCTGCGGCGCAAACCCACCCCGGCGCTTCGCGCCACCCCTCCCGCGACGGGAAGGGTTATTTCAGAGTATGTTATCGCAAACGACTATCGTAAGAGGCAATCCTACAAACCCTTCCCGTCGCGGGAGGGGTGGCGCGAAGCGCCGGGGTGGGTTTGCCTGGGAGGGGCGGCCGGAGGCCGGGGGTAGGTAGGACCTGGGGCGCACGAAGCGCCGGGGTGGGTTTGCGCCGCAGGAAGCGGTCGAAAGCCGAGGTTTGCACCGAAATCCCCGAAGCGCCATGGTGGTTTGCCAGGGTGGGGCAGTCGAAGGCCAAGGTAGGTCACACGGGCAGCCAAGGCGTCGGGGGCGGCGGGTCAGCCTATAGACGCCGCCCCAACCCAACGGGCAAACTACCGACCCTTCGGGTGCGCCTGCTCCCATCGGATCGCCCAGATGGAGCGATGTCGTACGCGTGGTCTCCAAACGGGGCGCTTCGCCGCATAGCGCTTGACTGCTGGCTTGGCAGCTGGTTTGACAGCCGCCGCGATCGGCTTGGGAGCCGGCGGGGCAGGCTTTGGCGGCGCGGGGGCGGCGATGGGATGCGGGGCCGGCGCGGTGTGAGTCGCGGCGGGGGCGGGCGTCGCTGGTTTTGGCGCGGGGGCGGCGTGGGCGGCCGCTTCGCGCTGCTTGGCGAGCGCCTGCTGTTTGCGGTCCCAGGCGATGGCCCAGGGGGATCGCTTGATCAAGTGTCCGTTTTTCCAGATATAGGTGCGGACCGAATTATTGTCGCCCTCGGTGTCGGAGATGCGGGGGGCGCCGGGCTGCGCGATGACCGCGCCGGGCGGAACCTTGACCACATGGTGCGGAACGGACCCTGGTTTGACCGGAGACGGCGTCGGAGGCGCAGTGACGACTTGCGGCGCCGGCTTGGGCGTGGCCGGTGTCGTGGGGGCTGCGACGACCGGTTTGGGCGCGACGGGCGTAATGGCGGCGGTGGGCGCGGGGTGGGACGCGGGCGCCGAAACGACAGTCGCCGGCTGCGGGGGCGGAGCTGCGTGCGGCGCCGCCGGCTTCGCTGCGGGACGTGTAGCGACTGGAGCGAGGACGGTGACTGGGAGCCTGGGCGTGAGGCGCGCGTGCGGCCAGTCCATGGCGACCCGTACGCCGACCAGGCTGACGACGGCGAGCGTCGCCAGCACGTAACGCAGAGTCGGGTTTGCGAATTCCCCGGCGAGCACGGGAATCAGGCGCGCCATGCCGCCGGCGACGAGCAGGGCGAAGATCGGCGCCAGCGGTGGCCATGACTGGCCCGGCTGGAGAAAATAGAAGAGGGATTCCGCGGCGGCGTACAGAACTGTCCACACAATGAACGGCAGCCAGCGCTGTCGCCGCAGCGGTTCGCCGAGCTCCGCGAGGAACGGCCAGAGGAACCAGGCGAGGACGGCGTTGCCGCCCAGGATCGCCTGACCGAGCAAAATGGGCGTGATGCCGATTCGGAGCGCGGGCGGCGCATAGCGCAGACTGTAGGCGACCAGGGCGCCCAGCGCCGTCGTGATCAGAAACAGCCCAATGGGTCGCCAGCGCAGGCGGGAATCGTCGCTGGGGGGCATGCAGAGCAGAGCCGCGCCCAGTAATAGGCCGTCGGGACGGATGACGGATGCGATGGCCGCCAGAAGCGCGGCGCCGATGAGCTGTCCGCCCGCCATGGCGGCGAAGGCTGCGGTGCACAGAAGCGTGAAGACGGCCGTCTCAGGATGGCCGATCAGGCTGCCGGTGTAGGTCAGACTGAGCGCGAGGAGCGCGCCGGCGATGACGCCGGTCGTGCGGTCGCGAACGCGCCAGCCGATAAAGTACAGGCCGGCGACGGTCGCGGCGGCGGCGAACGCGCCGATGTCGCCGATCGCGTCAACGCCGAAGCGGATCACGGTAGCCGCCAGGCTCAGGATTGCGAGAGTGGTCAGCCAAAGGGTATCGACCGGACGGAATTTCGGACGCGGCGCTCTTTGGGCGAACGCGCGGCGTGAAAAGCCGCGCGCTTGCAGAGGAGAACCAGGGTGGCTGTTTTGTGTCATAATGGGTCGTTCGGATAAAACGGGTCGCTTGAGCGTGTGAGGCAATGCGGGAAATGCGCAAGCGCTTCAAAAAATATAACACAGGCGTCGGCGGAGTGTCAACAAATTTATGAAAGCGCTTATCCTCAGCGGAGGCCGCGGAACTCGATTGCGGCCGATTACGCACACCAGCGCCAAGCAGCTCGTGCCGGTTGCAAATAAGCCGATTCTCTTCTACGCCATCGAAGCGATCAAGAACGCGGGCATCACGGATATCGGCATTATCGTCGGCGATACGCACGCTGAGATAAGAAAAGCCTGCGGAGACGGCGCGCAGTGGGGCGTGAAAATCACGTATATTCCCCAGGACGCCCCGCTGGGCCTTGCGCACGCCGTCAAGATCTCCGAAGAGTTCATGGCCGGCGAGTCGTTCGTCATGTACCTGGGCGACAATCTTGTCAAAGACGGCATCACGACTCTGGTGGACGAGTTCCGGGGTCAGGGGTATAATGCCCAAATCTTACTGGCGCATGTCAAGAACCCGACGGACTTCGGGGTCGCCGAGCTGGATGGCGGTCGTGTCGTTCATCTGGTCGAAAAGCCGAAGGAGCCGAAGACGGACCTGGCGCTCGTGGGCGTCTATATGTTCGACGCCAGCATCTTCAAGGCGGTCAACAGTATCCAGCCGTCGGCGCGCGGCGAACTGGAGATCACCGACGCGATCCAGTATTTGATCGACAACGGTTATAAAGTCCATTCGCATGTCATCGCCTCCTGGTGGAAGGACACTGGAAAGCTGGAAGACATGCTGGAGGCTAATCGAATTGTGCTCGACGGGCTGGAAGCGCTGTGCGAAGGCGATGTCGACGACGATTCCAGTCTGCTCGGCAAAGTCCATGTGGCGAAGGGCGCCCGCATCGTCAACTCCGTCGTGCGCGGCCCGGCGATCATCGGCGAAAACACGCTGGTCGAGAACGCCTATATCGGCCCGTTCACCAGCGTCTATTATGGATGCACGATCAAGAACTGCGAAATCGAGCATTCTATCGTACTGGAAAGAAGCGAGATCGTCGATCTTGGAACGCGTGTCGAAGACAGCCTGATCGGCAAAAACGTGAAGGTCGGCAGCACCACGCGCAAGCCGAAGGCCTATCGGTTTATGCTCGGGGATAACTCCGAGGTCAGTGTTATTCAGTAAGTGTTTGGGCAAACCCACTCCCTTGCAAACCCACCCCCGCGCTTCGCGCGACCCCTCCCGTCGCCGGGAAGGGTAATTTCAGAGCGTGGTATCGCAGACGGCTTTCGTCAGAGGCAATCTTACTTACCCTTCCCGGCGACGGGAGGGGTCGCGCGAAGCGCGGGGGTGGGTTTGCAAGGGAGTGGGTTTGCCCCCAGACATCAAGAAAAGTCGCACCACTGTTATGTCAGCAAGCGCTCCGGCGCATTCAGGAAGGAAATATCGATCGATGGCGGATCCAATCACCACAGCCTCCGGGCTGCAATATGAAGACATTAAGGTCGGCGAGGGCGAGAGTCCGCAGACCGGACAGACGGTCACGGTGCATTACACCGGCACGCTGACCGACGGCTCCAAGTTCGACTCGTCGCGCGATCGCGGTACGCCGTTCAACTTCAAACTTGGCGTCGGCCAGGTCATCAAAGGATGGGATGAGGGCGTTGCGACCATGAAGATGGGCGGACAGCGGATTCTCACCGTTCCCGGCGATCTGGGCTATGGTCCGCGCGGATATCCCGGCGTCATTCCGCCCAACGCCACGCTGGTGTTCGACGTCGAGCTGATCAGCTTCAAGTAAGGGCGTCGTCATGACCTTGTCTCTGGAAGACCTTGGTCCCGAGTTCCGGGACAAGGTCACGACTCAGCAATACGATCCCGCGCCTCGGATCGATGGGGTGCGCCTCATCGATCTGCGCCTGATGTCGGACGACGGCGGCTCCTTTGCCGAACTCATCCGTTTGGACGAAGAAGGCAACCTCGAAGGCGTTCCCGGATTTAAGGTCCGGCAGTCGTCCTACTCCTTGATGCTTCCCGGAGTCATCAAAGCGTTTCATCTGCATTACAATCAGGAAGACGTGTGGTTTGTGCCGCCGACCGATCGAATTGTGGTCGGATTACTGGACGCGCGCAAGGATTCGCCCTCTTACGATGTTCGGATGCGGCTGATGATGGGCGGCGGAAAGGCGCAGCTGCTCTACATTCCACGCGGCGTCGCGCACGGGGGCGCCAATCTCACGACGCAGCCCGCCGTGATCTTTTATTACGTCAACCAGCACTTTTCCCTCAGCGATCCCGACGAGCGCCGCTTGCCGTGGGACGCCGCCGGCAAGGACTTCTGGGAAATGACGCGAGGTTAGAAGCGCCATGTCCTTTCCCACCGTCTACTGGCCCGCCTGGGACGCCGACGCGACGTTCTTCCCCGGCTCCGAGCTTCCCTCCGCCAGCGAAAGCCGTCTCTACGCCGTTCTTTCCTTTGTCTTTTACGGCGATAAGATCGTGCTGGCCGACATCGCCGACCGTGGTTACTGCATTCCTTCAGGAAAGATCGAGGCGGGGGAAACGATCGCCGACGCGGCGGAGCGCGAGGCTTTCGAAGAGACCGGCGTCCGTCTGCGCAACCGTCGTCTGAGCTTAATCGGCTGCTACCTTCTGATCCCGCGCACCGGGGCAAAGAAGGGAGAGGCGCGTTACTGTCCGGTCTTCGTGGCCGAGGCGGTTGGCTTCGAGCCGATCCCCGAGGGCTCGGAATCGAACGGCGTTTTCCTCGCCGCGATCGAAGACGTCGCCGAACTCTACTTCTTCTGGGACGACCTCATGGCCGCCGTGTTCGCCTACGCCGGTGAGCAATACCAGATACTCATCCCCGGCGGAACACCGCTTTCGTCGCTGATGGCGGAATAGCTCACTGCACGGAGCTAATGATCTGCTCCAGGTCCGCCGGCGCCAGGTTTCCCACAAGCACTAATTTTCTGCCGGCCAGGGTGCGCGTCACCGCGCCGAGGCGCTGGCCGCCGAATTTGGGGCCGGCGTCGCCGCTGTCGTCGAGCGTTTGGAAGAGGGAGATCACGCTGATGCCGTTGTTGTAGCGCAGCACGATCATCTTTTTCCCTCGGAAGCTGCTGACGGAGGCCGATTGGAGCCGGAAGCCTGTCGGCAGGTATGCCGGCTGGCGCGCTCGGAATCCGGCTTTGGCCTCGGCTTCGCCGACGGTGCGGAACGGTTTGTCGTCGTCCAGCTGCTTGATCCGGGGATTGCGTCCCTCGCCCGGCGAATTGAACGCGTCCGGCGCGATCGCCGGATTGAAGGAGATCGACGTGAAGACCGACGAAGATCGGCGCTGCGAATCGGCGTCGTACTGCTCGATCTTGAGCTGGGCTCCCGTCGCAACATCGACCCACAATCGCCGCCATGGTCCCGGCTGGCCGTTGGCCGTTCGTACGTCGATGATCGTGCAGGGCCGGCCGGCGATTGTGTCCTGGCCTGTGATTACGACGGTCAGTGAGCCGCGCTGCGCCTGGGCGATCACGGAGTGGATCTTCTTACGGAGACGCTGCACGCGCGATTCTCCGACTTCCAGCGTGTTATTCTTGGGGCGATAGTGCCAGTAGTACTTCCCGTTGTCGACGATGCTTTCGCCGGCCAGGCGATCCGGGCGCGTATAGTCGATCCGCAGGGCCTGCGCGCCGCTGCGCAGAACGTGCTGCTCGGAGGACATATCCAGGCCGTCCCGCGAAACCGTGGTGACCTGGGTGCCTTCAAAGACCAGCGATGTTTCGGCTTGCAGCAGACGCTGGAGCACGGCGATCGGCCCATTGTCGGCGGCGGCGCGCGGCGCGCGGTGCGCGAAGCGTTTGGCGCTGGCCGGCGGCGCATGAGGAGGCTCGCTCGCCTTTGCGAATACCGGCGCGGACAGAGTCATTGCGCCGATCATTATGAAGGCCATCTGGGAGGCTCGCCCGATCCGGGAAACGTTCTTCGCGATCATTTAGAGATTCGATTCTTCGGCGAGGCTGACGGCGCCGGGCGAGGCTGACGGCGCTTTGTCCAGCTGCTGTGTCAATGGCTGCGCCGACCAGTCGTCGAGCGGCTGGGCGGAGGATTCCGAGCGATGCTGCTCGATGCACTGGGCGAGCATGGCGTTCTCATCGATGACCGTGTGCGTCGCGGAGATCGGCTTGGCGGGGTGGGGCGCGAAGAACGCGGCTCCCCCCAGCGCGGCCGCCGCGCCGCACAGAGCGAGGCCCGGCTTCAGCGCCTGTGAGGGCGTCGCAAAGATGCTTTCCATGGCGCGCCGCCACGCCGGCTTGGCCGCCGCCGCGCGCTGAGCTTCCGCCAATCGGGCCGCAAGGCGGGCGTCAAAGTCCGGCGTCGTCTGCTTGCTCGGCAGCGAAGCGACGCCTCGGGCGATCAGCCGCATGTCCCGGGCGAATGCCTGGCAAGCGGCGCAATCCGAAAGATGGCTCTCGACCCGCTCGCGCAGCTTGGGGGAGAGACGCCCGTCCGAATGCTCTAAGATCATCGGCCGCAAATTTTCGCACTGGTTGCTCATGTTATTCCTGGTTCAAATAGTCGGACAGCCGCTTGCGCAGCTGAAGCCTGGCGTTGAACAGACGCGATTTCACCGTGCCGACCGGGATCTCCAGCACACGCGCGATTTCCTCGTAAGAAAGTTCTTCCAAATCGTAAAGCAGCACGACGGCGCGCAGCTTATCCGGCAGATGCGTGAGCGCCAAATCGATCTGCGCCGACATCTCGCTGTTGGCGAGCAGGCGCTGCGGCTCGTAAGTCGCGTCGGGTACTTCTCGCTCCAGCCCCGCCTTGTCTCCAGAGTCGTCGGTGTCGTCTAAAGAGTAAGCGATCGCCTGATGCTTTTTGCGCCGCCGAAACTGGTCGATGCACAGATTGCTCGCAATTCGAAAGACCCAGGTATTCAAACTGGACTGCTGACGAAAGGTTCCGAGTGACTGATACATCCGGATAAACACCTCCTGGGTGATATCCTCCGCGTCGTCGTCATTGCCCATCATTCGGCAGACGTAATTATAGATCTTGGTCTTGTAGCGCGCGACCACCTCGGCGAACGCCGCCTCGTCTCGGCGGCGGCAACGTTCGATCAGCGCGGCGTCCGCATACCCCGCGTGCATTACCTGAGCTACTGCCATGGCGTTCCGTCTGTCCATCCGGTGATTAATCTGCCTTTTGAGACGTGGCTTTGCGCGGGATGTTCAAAAAAAATCTGGCGCGGAGAAGAGGGGATTTTTGAAACCAAGCAGGAATCCGGCGCCATATGTGTAGAATTATACCGTATAATCATTAGACCCAGCGGCGGATGCCCGGCCCTCCAGGGCGACTGCGCCTCCGCAGAGATTTAGAAGACAAAATGAACCGCACGATTTACGGAGGACAAACCATGACCACGGACAGCGGACGGCGAAACACAGCCACCCGGCGTACGACTTTTCGCGCAGCAGCGACACTGATTGCGACCGCCGCCATTGGCGGGGCGATCGCCACAAACGCCATGGCGGCGGCCGAGCATACTCTGGCCGGCATCCGGGTCTTTAGCTCGTCGAGCGCCGTCCTGAAAAAGTTCGGCAGTCCGGATGAAGTCCGTGTCGGACAGTTCACGACCGGCGCTCCCGGTCTCGCCATTCCTGGCGGCACGGGCGCGGCGGGCGGCCCGGGCGCTCCTGGCGGCGGCGGCGGTTATCCGGGAGCGAGCGGCGGTGGTTACCCCGGCGCGAGCGGCGGCGGCTATCCGGGCGCCCCGAGCGGCGGCGGTGGTTATCCTGGCGCGAGCGGCGGCGGCTATCCGGGCGCTCCAAGCGGCGGCGACGATTCTCCCGGCGCTCTTCCTGGTCTGAGCGGCGGCCCTGGCGGCGCTCCCGGTGAGTTTGGCGGCGCGCCCGGCGGCGGCGGTTATCCCGGCGCGGGCGGCAGCCAGAGCGGCATGGCCATCGCGCAGAAGAGCAGCGTCACGTGGATCTACGATCGGCCCGACGGCGGATCGCTGGAGTTCACGATGTCCTCCGACGGCCGCGTGGTGCAGATCCACGCCTCCGGCTTCAAAGGCGCTGTCCGCACCGACAAGGGCGTGGCGCTGGGCATGAAGCTGAGCCAGGTCAACGATAAGTACGGCTACCCGGAATCGCAGTTCATTACCGGGAAGATCCTGACCGAAAACTACACGGAGCGGTCGCACGCCGCCTTCCAGTTCTACAATGGACGCCTGGTCGGCATCATCGTCGCGGCCGTGGAATAAGCAAGATCGGCGGCGGGCGGGAGATTTATGGCCGATCGAAGTGAGATTGACGATATTCGGGCGCGAACCGATATCGTTTCGGTCGTCGAACAATATGTGACTTTGAAACGGGCGGGCAGGAACCTGAAAGGTCTCTGCCCGTTCCATAACGAAAAGTCGCCGTCGTTTCAGGTCAACTCGGATCTTGGCATTTGGAAATGCTTTGGCCAATGCAACGAGGGCGGCGACGTCATTAAGTTCGTCCAGAAAATTGAGAACCTCTCCTTCCAAGAAGCGCTGGAGCGTTTGGCGCTCGCCGCCGGAGTCACCCTTTCACGCGGACAAAACCAGTATCATCACTCTGCTGAGCCGAACGAGCGTGACCGAATATATAAGGTAAACGCTCTTGCGACTCGGTACTATCAAGATATGCTCAAGCGCTCGCCAGTGGCGCAGGAGTATCTGCAAAAGCGCGGGATCGCCCACGCCGCGCAGGAAGCGTTCCTGATCGGTTTCGCGCCGGACGCCTGGGATGGTCTTGTCACACATCTGGCGCAGCAGCGCGTGCCGTCGGCGGACGCGGAGCTGGCGGGCCTCGTTTCAAAATCGGACCGAGGCGGGTATTTTGATAAACTACGAGGCCGGCTGATTTTTCCGATTTTGGACGTTCAGGAGCGGCCAGTCGCCTTCGGGGGACGCCTGATCGAGGAGGCCAAACCCGGACAGCCCAAATACTGGAACTCGCCGGAAACGCCGGCGTTCGTCAAGAGCCGCACGCTCTACGGCCTTTGGCGGGCGCGTAAGGCGATCGCGGAGCGCGGGCAGGCCGTGATCGTCGAAGGCTATACCGATGTCGTGGCGGCGCATCAGGCGGGCTTTGAGAACGTGGTGGCCACGCTCGGGACGTCGCTGACGGAAGAGCATGTAAAAGTTTTGGCGCGTCTGGCGCAATCCGTGGTATTATCCTTTGATGCGGACTCCGCGGGACTGCAAGCGGCGTTCCGCGCCGCGAAGATCTTCGAAGCTCAGGAAGTCGAAGTCAAAGTTTTGGATCTTCCCGTGGGGGAGGACCCGGACAGCCTGCTGAGAGCCGGCCGGCGTCAGACGTTTTTGGAGGCCGTGGAAAAGGCCGTCCCGATGGTGGAGTATCGCATCCGCCAGCTCGTGCGTCAAATGCCGCATGACACGGACAACGATCGGATCGCGCTCTTCCGAAAGGCGCTGCCGGTCCTGGCGAGCGTCACCAGCGTGATCGAGCGTGAGCCTTACATTCGTATTCTCGCGCCGTACCATCCGCAGTATTCATACGGCGCCGCTTATGCGGAAGATCAGATCCGCGAGGATGTGAAGGCGTATCAAAGCGGACACGCCGGTTCCGACGGCGCCGTGCAGCATGCGCCGCCGTCCGGAGAGATGGACGCTCATCGGCGACCGACCGAGCCCGCGAAGCTCGACGCAACCGGCGTTGCGGAGCACGAATTGCTGCGCGCCCTGGTTTCCGGCGACCCGGAACTTTCGCTGTACGTTTATGGTTCCATACGTCCAGAGGCGTTCTTCAGCGTGGATGCGCGGGCAATCGCCGACCGTCTTTACACCCAGTACGTCCGGACCGGCGCGTTCAACGCCGCCGTTCTTGTGAGTGAGCTGGAGGACGCCGGCCAGCAGAATGTTTTGACCGCGCTGCTGATGGACGAGAAGGCGCCCTTAAATCTGAAGGCGCTTGAAGACAGCGTCGGCCATCTGAAAAATAAAGTCGACAATATCGAACGCGAAAAGCTTCGCGAGCGTATTGATAGTGGGAACGCGACGAGAGAAGAGATGAGGAGCTTCACACTTCTTTTTGGGAAGAAGTGAAGTCACTCAACTTTTCGCACGGCAGGCTGAAGGGGACCGAAATCGCCTTGGACGCCTAGGAACAGGGGAAGAACAGGTGCCGACAAAGGAACTTTGCGATGTGGCAACCGAGTCTGTAATGAGCAACGATTCGAAAATCTCCGGCAGCGATAATATCCAGCGGCTGCTCAGTCAGGGCCGCCAAAACGGCGCCGTGACGTACGATGAGATCAGCGACGTCATGGGAAACCAGACGGAAGTTGGCGTCGATCAGCTTGAAGACGTACTGCAGTTTCTCTCGGACGAGGGCGTGCAGGTCGTCAACAAAGCCAAGGAATACGCCTCCGCCGTCGGCGCCGAAGATGTTCGGCTGCGTGACGATTCCGCCTCCTCGCTCGCCGACGCCGATGTCGCCGAAGAAGAGCTCTCAGCGATGGAGGGGATGCCGCTCGACGACTCCGTCCGGATGTGGCTGCGGGAAATCGGCCGCACTCACCTGCTGTCGCTCGAAGAAGAGATCCGCCTGGCCAAGCGCATTGAGCGCGGCGACAACGAAGCCAAGGAAATTCTGACACAAGCGAACTTGCGTCTAGTTGTGTCAATTGCAAAACGATACACGCTTCGCGGCATGTCCTTCCCCGATCTCATCCAAGAAGGCAACATCGGCCTGATCCGCGCCGTCGAGAAATTCGACTACCGCAAGGGCTATAAATTCAGCACCTACGCCACCTGGTGGATCCGTCAGGCGATCACGCGCGCCATTGCCGACCAGGGCCGCACGATCCGTATCCCCGTCCACATGGTGGAGACGATCAACCGCCTCGTGAAGACAAGCGGCCAGCTTCTGCAAGAACTCGGTCGTGAGCCGACCTTGGAAGAGCTGGGCAAGGAGCTTGAGCTCCCGATTGAACGCGTCTCCGAGATCATTCGTATCGCCCCCGAGCCGCTGTCCCTCGAAACGCCGATCGGCGAAGAGGAAGACAGCCACCTCTCGGATTTCCTTCAGGACAACGACTCGACCTCACCCACGGAATCGGCGACCTTTGTTGTCCTCCGCGAGAAGATCGAAGAAGCCCTGGACCAGTTGACCACCCGGGAGCGCGACGTCCTCAAAATGCGTTTCGGCCTGGACGACGGCTACCCGCACACATTGGAGGAAGTGGGCAAACACTTCCAGGTGACCCGCGAGCGTATCCGCCAGATTGAAGCGAAGGCGCTCAAAAAACTGCGCCACCCGAACCGCTGCCGCCGGCTGCGTGATTATATTGAATAGAGTGAAATGAGCAAGCGCCTTCGTCGAGAGACGGAGGCGCTTTTTTCGTGACCTATCCCGGCCCCATCCCCTCAACTCGCTTTGGCTCGTTTGTCCCCTTTCCCGGCTTCGGCCTGGGTCCTACCTACCGCGTGCTCCCTGGCAAACCCACCCCGGCCCTGCGGGCCACCCCTCCCGCGACGGGAAGGGTTATTTCAGAGCGTGTTATCGCAGATGGCTTTCGTAAGAGGCAGTCTTACAAACCCTTCCCGTCGCGGGATGGGTGGCCCGCAGGGCCGGGGTGGGTTTGCCCCGAGGCCCCTTTAATTCCCAAACTCATCCCGCGCGGCGCGGGTCATCAGTTCTTCCACGGCGACCGCCGCCGACACGCCTTCGTGCAGCACGGCGTTGATCGCCGCGAAAACGGGGGTCTGGACTTGGTAGCGGCGGCTCAATACCTGGGCGGCGCGCGCGGTTGGGACGCCTTCGGCGGCTTGGTGGAGCTCGGTCAGGATCTCCTCGATGGATTTGCGCTGGGCGAGCCCGAGACCGACGCGGTAGTTGCGCGAGAGGCGGGAGGCGGCGGTCGCCATGAGGTCGCCGACGCCGGAGAGGCCGAGGAAGGTGAGGGCTTTGCCGCCGGTGGCGACGCCGAGCTGGGTCATTTCGATCAGGCCGCGCGACATCAGGGCCGCTTTGGTGTTATCGCCGAAGCCAAGGCCGTCCGAGATGCCGGCGCCGATCGCGAGCACATTTTTCAAGGCGCCGCCAAGCTCCACGCCTTTGACGTCCGTGTTGGTGTAGACGCGGAAGGTGCGCTCGGTCATGAGCATCTCCTGCGCGGAGCGGGCGATCTGCGGATCGTAGCTGGCGACGACTGTCGCGGTCGGGACGCCGTGAGAAAGCTCGGTGGCGAGGTTTGGGCCGGAGAGCACGGCGAGTCCCGCGTAGGGGACATCGCTGAGAAGCGTGGTGATCTGTTCGGAGGTCGTGAAACCGGTGTCGGCCTCCAAGCCCTTGCAGGCGCTCAGGATGCTCGTGCGCGGCTGGAGGAAGTCGGCGGCTTCGGAGACCACGGAGCGGACGCCGTCGGAGGCGACCGCGACGATGATCCAGTGCGCGTCGTGAACGGCTTCCTTCATGGACGCCGTGGGAGCGACCGTCTCGCCAAGCGGCGTCTCCGGCAGATATTTCGGATTGCGGCCCTGGGCCTTGATCGCTTCGATCAGTTCGCTGTCCCGATCCCAAAGCGACACATGATACTGTTTCCCGCCGAGCAGATACGCCAGCGCGCTGCCCCAGCTCCCGGCTCCCAGAATAGCGATTCGCTCTTGTTCCATCGTGAATCTTCTCCCCATCGTCTTTGCGGGCGCCGCCGCGAAGGATTCGAGGCGCGCCGTGCGGGCCTTATTATACTTGAAAACAGCTCTGGTGAAAATAATAGGATTATTTTCACAGGGGCTCTTGACATCCCATAGATGGTGTGGTAGGATGTACGTTCGTGCGTTGGCACAGGAGGTCTAGGTTTGAAAGAGATTCAGCACACTACGAAGCAAACTGCTCACGTGGTGGATGTCCCCAACCTCGTTGAACTTCAACTCGATTCCTACCGTTGGTTCCTGGAAGAAGGACTGAAAGAGCTTTTCGAGAGTTTTTCCCCGATTACAGATTTTACCGGCAATCATTCCATCGAGCTTGTTGAGTTTTCCTTGGGTGAGCCGAAGTATGACATTAATGAATGTCGCGCCCGTGACGTTACGCTCGAGTCGCCGATCAAGGCGCGCGTGCGGCTTTCGTCCAGCGGCAGCGAGGTAATTGAAAGCGAAGTTTATCTGGGCGATCTGCCCCTGATGACCGACAAAGGAACGTTTGTCATCAACGGCGCCGAGCGCGTCGTCGTTTCGCAGCTGGCCCGTTCGCCTGGCGTATACTTCAAGGATACGCTGGACTTCTCCGGCCGCCAGCTCTACTACGCCACGATCATCCCCAGCGAAGGCGCCTGGGTCGACGTGGAGACGGACGCGTCTGACGCCATCACGGTGCGCATCGGCCAAACCCGTAAGTTCCCGATCACCACGCTGCTGCGTGCGCTGAATCTCTTCCCGATCGCCTCGCCCGACGGCGTGCGCGAAGTTCCGTGGAAAGAGCTGAGCGGCAAGCTTCTGGCTTCGCCGATCGTCGATCAGGACACCGGCGAAGTTCTGCTGGAAGCCGGCACCGTTGTCGGCGTTCAGGAGATGCGCAAGGTTGAGAAGGCCGCTCTTCCCGAGTTCTTCGAAGTCGAGCTGCCGTCCACGCCCTGCGATTCGACCACGGACATTCTGAAGCTGTTCGCCGAGCCGGAGACGATTGCGAACCCGAGCCGCGAAACCATCTTCAACAAGTTCCGCACCGATCTGGAAGTGCTGGAGTTTGACGACGACGGTCATCCCGTCCTCAACGACGACGGCTCGCCCCGCAACAGCCGCCCGCGCAAGCGGTCGCCGTATGCGGCGCAGGACATCATCGATACGTCCGGCAAGGCGATCGTCAAGGCCTACGAGAAGATCGACAAGGAAGCCGCGCGTAAGATCGAGGCCCTGGGTCTGGATACGCTGGACATCGTCTACATCAATAACTATATTGTTGCGACGCTGGACCAGGAAGGCACCGCCGTCTACAGCAAGGAAACGGCGCTGATCGACATCTACCGGAAGATCCGTCCGGGCGATCCGGCCACGCCGGAATCCGCGCGTTCGCTGATCAACTCGATCTTCTTTGACTCGCGCCGCTACGACCTCGCGAAGGTCGGCCGGCACAAGATGAACAAGAAGCTGAGCCTTTCACTGCCGCTCAGCATCCGCAACATCACCAAGGAAGACGTGATCGCGATCATGCGGTACGTCGTCACCCTTTCGCTGGGCGACGGCACCGTGGACGACATCGACCACTTGGAGAATAAGCGCGTCCGCTCCATCGGCGAACTGCTGTACTCGCAGCTTCGCCTCGGCTTCCTCCGTATGGAGAAGGTCGCCAAGGAGCGCATGACGAGCCTGGACAGCGAGAATATCCTGCCGCAGGTCATCTTGAGCGTCAAGCCGATTTCGGCGTCGATCAAGTCGTTCTTCGGCTCGTCGCAGTTGTCGCAGTTCATGGACCAAACGAACCCGCTCGCCGAGCTGACGCACAAGCGTCGTCTTTCGGCGCTGGGCCCGGGCGGTTTGAGCCGGCAGTCCGCGAAGCTCGAAGTCCGCGACGTTCACCACTCGCACTATGGCCGTATCTGCCCGATCGAGACGCCGGAAGGCCCGAACATCGGTCTGATCGGAAGCCTCGCGGTGCATGCTCGCGTCGATCAGTTCGGATTTATCGAGACGCCTTATCGTCGCGTTATCTCCGGCAAGGTCACGAACGATCTGGACTGGCTGCCCGCCGACGGCGAGCACCACTACAAGATCGCTCCGGCGAGCGTGCGTCTGAATCCGGACAACACGTTCACCGAGGCGCTGGTCCAGGTGCGTAACCAGAACCAGTACCCGCTGATCAAGGCGACCGAAATCGACTACATGGACGTTTCGCCGCAGCAGATCGTTTCTGTCGCGACAGCCATGATCCCGTTCCTGGAGAACGACGACGCAAACCGCGCGCTGATGGGCTCGAACATGCAGCGCCAGGCCGTCCCGACCCTGCGTCCGGATGCGCCTGTTTGTAAGACGGGGATGGAGCGCCGCGCTGCGGTCGACTCCGGAGCCGTCATCGTCGCTCTGCGCTCAGGCATCGTCAAGCGCGTCACCGCCGAAGAGATCGTCGTCATCGCGGATGAAGACGGCGGCGAGGACACCTATCGGCTGCTGAACATGCTTCGGTCCAACCAGGCCACTTGTATCACGCAGCGCCCGATCGTCAACAACGGTCAGCGCGTACGTGACGGTCAGGTCATGGCGGACGGTCCGTGCACCGATCAAGGTGAGCTCGCCCTCGGACAGAACGTGCTGGTCTCGTTCGTTCCGTGGAACGGCTACAACTTCGAGGACGCCATTCTTCTTTCGCAGCGTCTGGTCCGCGACGACGTCTTCACCTCGATCCACATCGAGAAGTATGAAGTCGAAGCCCGCGACACGAAGCTCGGACCGGAAGAGATCACGCGCGACATCCCGAATGTCGGCGAGGACGCTCTGAAGGACCTGGACGAGAACGGCATCATTCGCATCGGCGCGGAAGTTCGGCCCGAGGATATCCTGGTTGGTCGCGTTGCTCCCAAGGGGCAGGGCGAACTGACGGCGGAAGAGCGGTTGATCATTGCGATCTTCGGCAAGAAGGCGGAAGAAACCCGCGATGTCTCGCTGCGCGTTCCGCACGGCGAAAAGGGCAAGATTGTCGACGTCAAGGTCTTCTCTCGCTTCAAGTATAAGGACAAGAAGGGCCGCGTCTTCAACTTCTCGAAGCGTCCCGATAGTCTTCATTCCGAAGACTGGGACGGTGAGCTGGAGCGGCTGCCCGGAGATGAACTGTCCGCGGGCGTCAACATGCTGGTTCGTGTCTACATCGCCCAGAAGCGAAAGGTCATGGAAGGCGACAAGATGGCGGGACGCCATGGCAACAAGGGTGTCATCTCCAAGATCTTGCCACAGGAAGACATGCCGTTCCTTCCGGACGGCACTCCGGTTGATATCGTTCTGAACCCGCTTGGCGTTCCGGGACGTATGAACATCGGACAGATCCTGGAGACTCACCTGGGCCTGGTCGGAAAAGCGATGGGCTGCTCGTTCGTCAACCCGATCTTCGAGAGCGCGACGGAAAGCGAGATCCTGGACGACATCGGCGATTACGCCGAGATGCTGCGCAACGATAAGCTGCGCACATATGTCGAAAAGGAGCTTCGTCTCGACCTGGAAGCCAGCAAGAAGGACAAAGTCGACGTCCTTCTGGATAAGCTGCGCGCCAAGCTGGAGACCCTGGATCCGGTTCGTCTGGAGCAGGTCGCCGCCCATGTCGGCGCGGAGCCGGCGGTCATGCTGCCCGAGGATTACGATGGCGACCTGGCGAGCTTGCCGAGCGATGAAGAGACGGGCGAAGTCCAGCTGACGAAGGTCGAAGGTTACGATGTCAACTCGATCGTCGAGCAGGTCAAGAAGAACGTCTGGCGCCGCAGCGGCATCATCGAGGAATCGGCGAAGTCGTGGGTGCGCGATGGTCTGAGCGGAGATTTCTTCACTCACCCCGTCACCGTCGGCCAGATCTACATGCTGAAGCTCGCTCACCTTGTCGACGACAAGATCCACGCGCGTTCGACCGGTCCGTACTCGCTCGTCACCCAGCAGCCGCTGGGAGGCAAAGCGCAGTTCGGCGGCCAGCGCTTCGGAGAGATGGAAGTGTGGGCGCTAGAGGCTTATGGCGCGGCGTACACGCTCCAGGAGATCCTGACGATCAAATCGGACGACGTTCTGGGCCGCGTCAAAACCTACGAATCCATCGTCAAGGGCGATGCGATGCTGGAGCCCGGCGTACCGGAATCGTTCAAGATTCTGGTGAATGAGCTCCAATCGCTTGGCCTGAAGGTGGCCGTTGAGGACGATCAGGAGCACGAGATCGACCTGAAGGACAAAGAAGAAGACTACGGCGACAGTGAAGGTCGCGGCCGTGGGCTGCGACCACGGCTTCCAAGAGCGGAAGCCGAAGCGGAAGCGCTGTTCGGCGGATAGTCTGATATCGCTCTCGCGGCGTTTTGAAAGCGCCGCGAGAGCGGGACACGAAAGATCTGATTTCCGGCAACCCATAATCCTGCCGGGGAGCCTTCCGTCCCGTCTGGGGCGGAAGGTTTTCCTGGTGAACGCCTCCCTCCTCCCGGAATGGCCACGGGAGGGCGAGAGTGTTGAGTCGTCGCTCGTTGGTTCTAGCACCCAATGGGCACGGCGGCGTCGCCGGAATTGTCTGTATCGGCTGTTTGGAGAATTGAAACAACATGACGGATGCCAGCGCATTTGACAAAATTCGTATCGGAATTGCGTCCCCCGCCGAAATTCGCGCCTGGTCCTACGGCGAAGTGAAGAAGCCGGAGACCATCAACTACCGCACCTTTAAGCCCGAGCGCGACGGTCTCTTCTGCGAGCGTATCTTCGGACCCGTCAAGGACTGGGAATGCCACTGCGGCCGTTATAAGAAGGTCAAGTTTAAGGGCATCATCTGCGACCGCTGCGGCGTGGAAGTCACGCGGTCCAAGGTTCGCCGCGAGCGCATGGGCCACATTGAGCTCGCCGCGCCCGTCTGCCATATTTGGTATCTCAAGGGCGTTCCGTCGCCGCTCTCGCTGCTGCTGGACATCTCCCCGCGGCCGCTGGAGAAGGTGCTTTATTTCGCCTCCTACATCGTGACCTACGTCGATCGCGGCCGCATCAACAACGAGATGTCGGAATATCGCGCGGCGCTGGACGAGAAGATCCGCGATTCCGAAGAGCAGCGCGACCTTGACATTGAGGAAGCCCGTATCGAGGCTGGCCGCGAGATCAAGTCGCACGAAGAAGGCGCCGAGCCGGAGCCCGTCTCGCAGGTCATCATCAACGAGGACGGCGAACTGGTCGAGAGCGAAGAGCTGATCGAGCCGGCGGCCGTCGAGATCTGGGACGCCGCGCGGATCAAAGACCGCAACAAGCACCTGGACGAAGAGATCAAGGACATTGAGAAGGACTCTGCGGAGTCCATCCAGTCCCTGCGCGACGCGCTGACCCTTCTGGACGAAAAAGTCGAGAAGCGCATGCTGCTCGCCGAAGACGACTACCGCAAGCTGGAGTCGCTGCTGGACGTTCTGAGCGAGAAGCTGGACCGGGACATGGGCGAAGTCGTCCGCGCCGGTCTTGGCGGCGCCGCCGTCAAGGAGCTTCTGGCGGAGATCGACCTGGACAAGCTCGCCCGGGAGCTTCGCCACGAGATCACCCAGACCCAGGGCCCGAAGCGCGCCCGCGCCATCAAGCGCCTGGAAGTGACCGAGGCGTTCATCACGTCCAAGTCGCGGCCGGAGTGGATGATTCTGGACGCCGTGCCGGTCATTTCGCCGGAGCTTCGCCCGATGGTGCAGCTCGACGGCGGACGCTTCGCCACGTCCGACCTGAACGACCTGTACCGCCGCATCATCAACCGCAACAACCGCCTGAAGAAGATCACGGAGATCCGGGCGCCTGAGAGCATCGTCAATCACGAAAAGCGCCTGCTGCAGGAAGCCGTTGACGCGCTGATCGACAACGGACGCCGGACGCGCCCGGTCGTCGGCTCGAACAACCGACCCCTCAAGTCGCTTTCGGACATGCTCAAGGGTAAGGAAGGCCGCTTCCGAAAGAACCTTCTCGGAAAGCGCGTCGACTACTCGGGACGCTCCGTCATCGTCGTCGGCCCGCGCCTGCTTCTGCACCAGTGCGGTCTGCCCAAGGAAATGGCGATCGAGCTCTTCAAGCCGTTCGTGATGAAGGCGCTGGTTGAGCGCAACTATACGAGCAACATCAAGACGGCCAAGCGCATGATCGACAAGCTAAAGCCCGAAGTCTGGGACGCGCTGGAAGACGTCATTCGCGAGCACCCGGTCCTGCTGAACCGCGCTCCGACCCTGCACCGCCTTGGGATCCAGGCCTTTGAGCCCGTGCTCGTGGACGGCAAGGCCATCCAGGTGCACCCGCTTGTCTGCCACGCCTTCAACGCTGACTTCGACGGCGACCAGATGGCCGTCCACGTGCCGCTTTCGGCGAGCGCGCAGGCGGAAGCCCGCATCCTGATGCTTTCGACGCATAACCTGTTCTCGCCCGCCAACGGCAGCCCGATCGTCGCGCCGGCGCAGGACATGGTTCTGGGCAGCTACTATCTGACGATGATGCGCGAAGGGGAGCCCACGAAGCCCTTCTTCGCCAGCGCCGACGAAGCCGCCCTCGCGTTCGACACGCAGACGATCGAGCTGCACGAGCCGATCGACGTCTATCTGAAGCAGGGCGACGACGAGCATCGCACCTTGACCCGCACGACCGTGGGCCGGATCTTGTTCAGCAACATCCTGCCGACCAACATGCGCTATGTCAATAAGCTGATGAACAAGAAGGGGCTCGGCGAGCTGATCGCGCGCTGCCACCGCACCAACGGCGACGAGCGCACGATTATCCTTCTGGACGAGTTGAAGGCTCTGGGCTTCCGTGAGGCGACCAAGGCGGGCATGACCGTAGCGATTACGGACATGGACGTTCCTGAGAAGCGCAACGAGATCCTGAAGTATACGGAAGAGGAAGTCAAGAAGCTCAACCGCAGCTACCAGCGCGGCCTGATCACCTCCGGCGAGCGCAAAGAGCGCGTACTGGAATCGTGGCAGAAGGCGGCGAAGGACGTCGGTGAGGCGATCTTCGAGAACATCGACCGGTACAACCCGATCTTCATGTTCACCGACTCCAGCGCTCGCGGCACACGCGGCCAGGTCACGCAGCTCAGCGGCATGCGCGGCGTTATGTCCGACCCGTTCGGCAACATGATCGAAGACCTCCCCGTGAAGTCCAACTTCCACGAAGGCCTTTCGACCCTGGAGTACTTCGTTTCGACGCACGGCGCCCGTAAGGGTCTTGCGGACACCGCGCTTCGCACCGCCGACGCTGGTTACCTGACGCGCCGCCTGGTGGATGTGTCGCAGGAAGTCATCGTTCGCGACGCCGACTGCAATACGGAGATGGGAATCTACGTTGAGGAGATCCGGGACAGCGGCGAAGTGATTGAGCCGCTCAACCAGCGCATCTACGGCCGCTTCGCCCTCGTGGACATCGCCTATCCGGCGAGTCATGAGAAGGCGGGGGAGATCATCGTCGCCAAGGGCGACCTGATCACCGAAGGCCTGGCGCGCGAGATTGAGGCGAGCGGACTGAAGCGCGCGGGCGTCCGCAGCCCGTTCACCTGCGAACTGCGCATGGGCATCTGCGCCAAGTGCTACGGTCTGGACCTGGCGAACTCCAAGCTGGTCGAACCGGGAGTCGCGGTGGGAATTATCGCCGCGCAGTCCATCGGTGAGCCGGGAACGCAGCTGACGATGCGCACCTTCCACACGGGAGGCATCGCGCAGAAGCAGCTCGTCGGCGTCGCCAACGTTCGGCAGCGCAAGCAGGAAGCCCTGAAAGAGCTGCACAACGACATCGCCAGCGGTATCGTCAACATCGATAGCCAGAAGGACGACAATGAGAAGGTTCCCGGAGCCGCCACGGTCGACCGTGAGCGTGTCCGCGCCGTCCAGGCGGTCCTGAAGGTTCTTGAGGACCAAGTCGGCGGTCTGCTTCGGGTCGTCGAGCTGTTCGAGGCTCGAAAGCCGAAGGGACAGGCGATCGTCACCGAGTACGCCGGCGAAGTCGCCGATATCGAGATGAAGGGTTTGCGCAAGGTCATCATTCACACCACGGTCGCGCTCGATGAGGGTTCGACGGTTGGTTTGAACGGTGAGAAGCTGGGCGTGGATGTTTATCTGGGCTCCGTCGATACCGAGGGAATGACCGCCGCCGCCGCCAAGCGCGCGGCTGAGATTCCCGAGAATCTGACGGCCGGCACCGAGCTGACCGAGAAGATGATCAAGAAGATGCGTGAAGTCGGCATCACCGCCGTGAAGATCCGCAAGGAGATCATGGTGCCGTACCGCGGTACGCTTCAGGTGAAGCCCGGCGATGTCGTGGAAGCGGGAGACCGCTTGACGGAAGGTCCGCTCGATCCGCAGAAGGTCCTGGAGCTCCAGGGCATCCGCGGCGTGCAGAACTACGTTGTCCGCGAGATCCAGTCGGTGTACACGTCCCAGGGCGTCAACATCAACGACAAGCACATCGAAGTCATCGCGCGTCAGATGCTGCGCAAGCGCAAGATCAAATCGCAGGGCGACTCCGAGTTCCTGCCCGGCCAGATGGTGGACAAGTTCGAGTTCGAGGACACGAACCGCGCCATTATCGAGCGTGAGACGCCCGGTACGGAAGCGACGGCCGACTGGCTGCTGCTTGGAATCACCGAGGCGAGCCTTGCGACCGACAGCTTCCTGTCGGCGGCGAGCTTCCAGAAGACGACCCGTGTCCTGACCGAAGCCGCCGTGCGCGGTAAGAAGGACTCGCTGGTCGGCCTGAAGGAGAACGTCATCATCGGACGTCTGATCCCGGCTGGTACGGGCCTGCCCCAGTACCGCAACTTGGAGCCGCTTCTGGAAGGCATGGACGCCGCGTCCAAGCCCGTCGGTCGCGGCAACGGCCGAGGCGGCGCCGCCGTCCTCGACCAGGAGACGACCCTGAACGACGACGACCTCGCCGTCATCCGCGAAGCCACTGGCACCAGCGGCGACAGCCTCTCGCTCCTCGCCGAGCGCGAAGCCATCGGCGGCGACTCCGACGCTCCGACAATCGACAACGACTCCGACTCCGCGATCTAAGTTGCAGAGTTAAGACAGAAAAAGGCCGCCCCCGCAAAAGCAGGGGCGGCCTTTCTATTCATTATAAAGGGAGCAACAAGCTTGCTACCGAAATTTCTCGCTCAATGGAAACAGGAGTAATCGATTGCTCTTCGGCAAATGTTATGACGGTAGAGTAACCGCTTTGCGGGGTAGGGTTACGGCAGACTTCTAATTGGCGTGTCACCAAATCTAAAATCCAATACTCTGCGATATTTGCTTTCGCAAACATTGCCGCCCGAATAACACGATCACGCGGGACAAAGCCATCATAGATTTCCATCACCAAACATGTATCAAATGCAGTCGGGTGACGAAGGCTATATTCTATGTATTCACCCTGCGCTACGACAATATCCGCCTCTGGTTCGCAGTATTCATCTAATGTAAGAGGGGAGCGGGAGAAGACCGAATAATCACCCGCATAAACTTTGCGCAGTATTTCCCGAACTCGATGAATCGCGGCGTAATACGGGCGCGGTATTGAACCCACTGTTTCATAAATGACGCCATCGATGAGTTCCCATCGCTCTTCAGGGCCAAAAATGCCGCATTCGGCCATCTTATGATACTCATCACGGTTCCAGCGCCGGGGGAGTATAATTGCTTGGGGCTTAATTGAAAGTCGACTTTGTGGCGTATGAGACATCGTAATGTGAGTCCTCCCATGACTCTGATAGCCTCATTATATCGCTGAGTGACGAAAATACGGGAATCAGAGACTATTTTATGCAGACTCAGACAAAAGCTTGACAAGCAGGTACCTCGGCAGTATAATACTAAGGTTCGTCTCGAAGAAGTGCGTTGACCGTTACTCGGTTCGCTGAGTCTTTGTTTGCGAGGGGGCCTTTTGCGGAAGCGGCAGCTGATTTGGATCAGGCTGTTTCCATGTGCTTTGACCGACAATTGTCGATCGTCATGAGTGTGTGCCCCGTGTCGCCGATTCGAAAGAATATCGCCGGCATCGGGGTGTTTTTGTGCCTCTGCTTTGAGACATCATTTTAGTAAAACGACTTAATTAACCGCCTAGCGAAAGGATTGCTAACGCAATGCCGACAATCAGCCAGCTCGTACGTAAGGGACGCAAGCGCGTCATCAAGAAGAGCAAAGCGCCCGCAATGAAGGGCAATCCGCAGAAGCGCGGAGTGTGTCTCGTTGTCCGAACCGTTTCTCCCAAGAAACCGAACTCGGCGCTGCGCAAAATCGCTCGTGTCCGTCTGACCGGCTCCGGCCGCAAGAACCCCGGCACGGAAGTGACCGCCTACATCCCGGGCATCGGCCATAACCTTCAGGAACACAGCGTCGTTCTGATCCGCGGCGGCCGCGTCAAGGACCTCCCCGGAGTCCGCTACCACATCGTTCGTGGCACGCTGGACACCCAGGGCACCAAGGACCGCAAGAGCAGCCGCTCCAAGTACGGCACCAAGCGCCCGAAGGCGGTCGTGAAGAAGTAGTTTCTGTCCGTTTTTTTAGTTGTATTTGTATTAGGAGAAGAGTTCATGCCTCGTAAAGGACCTGCAAAGAAGCGTGCGATCACACCAGACCCCGTCTATCACAACCGACTGGTGACGCGCTTCGTCAACCGGATGATGTTGGATGGAAAGAAGAGCGTCTCGGAGACGATCTTTTATAGCGCGCTGGAGCAAGTGGAGAGCCGTTCAGGTCGCAAGGGGATCGAAGTCTTCGAGCTAGCCGTGCGCAATGTAATGCCGCAGGTGGAAGTCAAGCCTCGCCGCGTCGGCGGCGCGACCTACCAGGTGCCGATGGAAATTCGCACCGATCGCAAGCTGTCCCTGGCTCTCCGCTGGCTCGTCGCCGCCGCCCGCAAGCGCAGCGGTAAGACAATGATCGAACGGCTCGCTTCCGAGCTCAACGACGCCGCCAACAATAGCGGCGCCGCGGTACGCCAGCGTGAAGAGAAGCACAAGATGGCGGATGCGAACAAGGCGTTCGCGCACTACCGCTTCTAATCGCGCAGCGACGCGTATTTGGTTTCTGACATATGGATAACGCCGGCCGATTGGCCGGCGAGGTAACTGCATTGGCACGCGAATACAGCTTAGAAAAAACAAGAAATATCGGTATCGCCGCGCACATCGACGCTGGCAAAACGACATGCACCGAGCGCATTCTTTACTACACCGGCCGAACTTACAAGATCGGTGAAGTGCACGAAGGCGCAGCGACCATGGACTGGATGGAGCAGGAGCAGGAGCGCGGCATCACGATCACGTCCGCCGCGACCACATGTTTCTGGGACAACCATCGAATCAACATCATCGACACGCCCGGACACGTTGACTTCACCGTCGAAGTTGAGCGATCCCTGCGCGTCCTGGACGGCGTGGTTGCGCTGTTTGACGCCGTCGCCGGCGTCCAGCCGCAGTCCGAAACCGTTTGGCGACAGGCCACGAAGTACCGTGTCCCGCGCATGTGTTTCGTCAACAAGATGGACCGCACGGGCGCTGACTTCTTCTTCGCCGCCGGCACGATCGTCGACCGCCTCGGCGCCAACATCGCGATCCTTCAGGTTCCGATCGGCGCGGAGACGCACTTCACCGGCGTGATCGACCTGGTCGAGAACAAGGCCATCATCTATAAGAACGATGACGGCAAGGACTGGGAAGTCACCGAGATCCCGGAAGACATGCAGGAGCTCGCCGCGGAGTACCGCGCGAAGATGGTGGAGAAAGTCGCCGAGTGTGACGAAGCCCTCATCGAGAAGTTCCTCATGGAGGAGCCGATCACTCCCGAAGAGCTGAAGGCTGCGATCCGCAAGGGCACGCTGGAACTGAAGATCGTTCCGGTTCTCTGCGGCTCCGCATATAAGAACAAGGGCATCCAGCCGCTGCTGGACGCGATTGTCTCTTACCTGCCTTCGCCCATCGATGTCGGCGCCGTTCCGGCGATCGACCCCGATACGGAAGAAGAGACGTCCCGCGAGCCGTCCGACAGCGCGCCGTTCGCGGCTCTGGCGTTCAAGTTGATGAACGACCAGCACGTCGGTAACCTGACGTTCTTCCGCGTTTACTCCGGTACGCTGACGAAGGGCTCCTATGTTTACAACGTGAACAAGGGCAAGCGCGAGCGAATTTCGCGCATCCTTCGAATGCACGCCAACAAGCGCGAAGAAGTCGATGAGGTTTTCGCCGGTGATATCGCCGCCGCTGTCGGCCTTCAACTGACGACGACCGGAGACACGCTGGCCGACGAGAAGAAGCCCGTCCTGCTGGAAGCGATCACCTTCCCCGAGCCGGTCATCTCGATCTCGATCGAACCGAAGACTAAAGCCGACCAGGAAAAGATGGGCCTTGCTCTGCAGCGCCTGTCCGCCGAAGATCCGACCCTGCGCGTCTCGACCGACCAGGACTCCGGTCAGGTCATCCTGGCGGGCATGGGCGAGCTTCACCTGGACATCATCACGGACCGCATGCGCCGTGAGTTCAAGGTAGAGTCCAACCAGGGCCGACCGCAGGTCGCTTACAAAGAGACTGTCAAGAAGGAAGCCACCGGACGCGTTCCCTTCAAGCGCCAGTCGGGCGGTAAGGGTATGTACGGCGACTGCGAAATCGTGGTCATGCCGCAGGAACCCGGCCTTGGGTTCGAGTTCGTGAATAAGACCGTTGGCGGATCGATTCCGAAGGAATTTATCAGCCCGATCCAGGCCGGCGTCAAGGAAGCCATGGAAAGCGGCGTTATCGCCGGCTACCCGATGGTGGACGTCAAGGTTCTGGTCACGGACGGATCCTTCCACGAAGTTGACTCTTCGGAAATGGCGTTTAAGATCGCCGGATCGATGAGCTTCAAGGAAGCGTGCCGCAAAGCCAGCCCGGTCATCAAAGAGCCGATCATGGCGGTGGAAGTCACCACCCCGGATCAATTCCTGGGCAGCGTCGTCGGCGACCTCAACTCGCGCCGAGGCATCATCGAAGGTCAGGAACAGAGCTATGGCGGCACCGTCGTCATCAAGGCGAAGGTTCCGCTTGCGGAGATGTTCGGATATGTGACGACTCTGCGCTCGATGACTCAGGGACGCGCTTCCTCGACGATGGAGCCCTCGCACTACGCTGAGGTTCCGCGCAACGTCTCGGAAGAGCTGATGGCGAAGGCCGCGGGCAAGCTTCAGACCCGGCAGCAGTAATTCACCGCCGGCGCGTGTGTGTTTAGCGCACGCGCCGGCCTCACATTTGTTAGACTTTCAAGGAGTTTACTTGTATGGCGAAGGCAAAGTTCGACCGCAGCAAGCCCCACGTAAATATCGGGACCATCGGTCATGTCGACCACGGCAAGACGTCCCTGACCGCGGCTATCACCAACGTTCTGGCCAAGACCGGCGGAGCGATCGCGAAGGCGTATGACCAGATCGACGCCGCTCCCGAAGAGAAGGCTCGCGGTATTACCATTAACACCGCGCACGTCGAGTACGAGACCACCGCGCGTCACTACGCGCACGTCGACTGCCCGGGACACGCCGACTACATCAAGAACATGATCACCGGCGCCGCGCAGATGGACGGAGCGATCCTGGTCGTCTCCGCCGCCGACGGCCCAATGCCCCAGACCCGCGAGCACATCCTGCTTGCCCGTCAGGTCGGCGTTCCTTCGATCGTCGTCTTCCTGAACAAGGCGGACATGGTCGACGACGCGGAGCTGATCGAACTGGTTGAGATGGAAGTGCGCGAGCTTCTGAGCAAGTACGACTTCCCTGGCGACGACACCCCGATCATCGTCGGTTCGGCGGTCAAGGCGCTGGAAGGCGATCAGTCGGAGATCGGCGAGCCCGCCGTCCTGAAGCTGATGGCGGCGGTGGACGCGTTCATCCCGACGCCGGAGCGCGACGTGGACAAGCCGTTCCTGATGCCGGTTGAGGACACGATGACGATCACGGGCCGCGGTACGGTTGCGACCGGTCGCGTCGAGCGCGGCGTTCTGAAGGCGGGCGAGCCTTTGGAGATCGTCGGCATCCGGGAGACGACCAAGAACACGGTCGCGACGTCGATGGAAATGTTCCGCAAGATCCTGGACACGGTTCAGGCGGGCGACAACGCGGGCATCCTGCTTCGCGGTGTTGAGCGCAAGGACATCGAGCGTGGTCAGGTCCTGGCGAAGCCGGGTTCGATCAAGCCTCACACGAAGTTCACGGGCGAGGTCTATATCCTGAGCAAGGACGAAGGCGGTCGCCACACGCCGTTCTTCAAGGGCTATCGTCCTCAGTTCTACTTCCGCACCACGGACGTGACGGGCAGCCTGGAGCTTCCGGACGGCGTGGAGATGGTTATGCCGGGCGATAACGTCTCGATCACGGGCACTCTGATCGCCCCGATCGCGATGGAGGAAGGCCTGCGCTTCGCGATCCGCGAAGGCGGCCACACCGTCGGCGCTGGCGTTGTCAGCAAAATTATCGAATAGTAGAGAAAGCGATGGGCGGTCGCCGCAGCCGGCGTCCGCCCACGTTTTGCGCGTTGAGGAGAATTGTTAAATGCGTCGTAATAAAGTCCGCATCCGACTGCGGGCGTTCGACCACCGATTGCTTGACCAGTCCGCCGAGAAGATCGTGGACACCGCCAAGCGAACGGGCGCCCGGATCTCCGGGCCGGTCCTGCTGCCTACCGAAAAGAATATCCTGCCGATGCAGCGAAGCACGTTCGTCGACAAAGAGTCGTTCGAGCACTTCGAGATGCGGACGCACAAGCGCTTGATAGACATCATCGATCCCGGCCCGAAGACGATCGACGCTCTGATGCGTCTCGATCTGCCCTCCGGCGTCGATATTGAAATCAAGCTGTAAAAGAATTCACGGATCTTTATGAAGCAATTCATAAAGTGATGGAATAGCGGTGATCAAACACCGCACCAACGTCCTACTCACAACAAAGCCGCGTCACGTAAGGAATAATCGTCCACAACCCCAGTGGCTCCCCAGGTGCGCCGTGGAGGAAACTTATGCCAAGTGCTATCTTGGGCAAAAAGCTGGGCATGACCCAGATATTTGAAGAAGGCGGTCGCGTGACTCCCGTCACGGTCATCGCCGCCGGTCCCTGCGTCATCACACAATTAAAAACTATCGATCGCGACGGTTACTCCGCCGCTCAGATCGGCTTTGGCGAAGTCAAAGAGCACCGACTGAACTCCCCGCAAAAGGGCCACTTCGCCGCGCATGGCGTCAAGCCGCTGCGCGTGCTGCGTGAGATCTCGATCGACGAAGGCGAGACTCTGGCCGAAGGGTTTGAGTTCAAGGCGGATATCTTCTCCGTTGGCGATAAGGTGGCTGTCACCGGTATCTCCAAGGGTAAGGGCTTCGCCGGCGTCGTCAAGCGGTATCGCTGGCACGGTCACAACGCCACGCACGGCGCCTCCACCAGCCACCGTAAGCCCGCTTCCAGCGGCGCAACCGACGCCGCCCGCACCTTCAAAGGTCAGGGCAAGCCGGGCCACATGGGCGACGTTCAAGTCACCCAGCAAGGTCTGCGCGTCGCGCGTATCGATACCGACAAGAACCTCCTGCTCGTCCGCGGCGCTGTCCCGGGCGCAAACGGCGGCCTTGTGCTCATCAAGAAATTTAACCGATAGGAGGACACCCAGCGATGCCTAACGCAACATTAAAAAAGCAAGACGGCGCCAGCGCGGGAAGCGTCGTCCTCAGCGATAAGCTGTTCGGCGCAAAAGTCATTCCCGGCTTGATGCACCAGGCGGTGGTCAACGAGGCGACCAACAGCCGGCAGGATACCCGTAACACCAAGACCCGCGGCGAAGTCGCCGGCGGCGGCCGCAAGCCGTATCGCCAAAAAGGCACCGGCCGCGCCCGTCAGGGTACGATCAGCGCTCCGCACTACCGCCATGGCGGTATCGTGTTCGGTCCGCACCCCCGCGACCTTTCGGCCAAGCTGCCGAAGAAGGCCCGGCGCGCTGCCGTCGCGTCCGCTCTGACCGTGAAGTCGTCGGAAGGCGTCGTCACCGTGATTGATGCGCTGACGTTCGACACGATCTCCACCAAAGTGGCCGCCGGCATTCTGGCCGGTCTGGGCATTACGGGCAAGACACTGATCGTTCTTGGCGAGCACAATCCCGTGATCTACAAGTCGTTCCGCAACATTCCGGGCATTGTCGTGCGCGTCGCGCCGGCCTTCTCGGTTCGTGATGTGGTGGACGCCGCGCAGATCGTCATTGTGAAGAGCGCGCTGGACGTGCTGAATGCTCAGTTTGGAGCCGCCGACTCTTCTGACCAGGAGGCGACAGTCTAATGAGCGCAAGCACAAAGAGCCCGTATGAAATCATCGTGCGCCCGATCGTGACGGAGAAGACCGTCCAGGGCGGCGCGCAGAACAAGTACACGTTCGAAGTCAAGAAGACCGCGAACAAGTACGAAATCGCTTGGGCCCTGGAGTTCATCCAGGCCGAAGCACGCAATCCGATCAACGTTGTCGCCGTGAACACGCTTGTGGTCAAGGGAACGCAGCGCCGAGGCCGCTTCTTCAAGCGCGCCAACCAGGGCCGTACTTCGGACTGGAAGAAGGCGATTGTGACGCTCCAAGAAGGCCAGACAATTGAATTGGTCGAGGGAGTCTAAGCACAATGGCAGTCAAGCGATATAAGCCGATTACCCCTGGGCAGCGGTTCCGTGTCGGCGCGAGCTACGACGAAATCACGGCCACAAAGCCGCTGAAAGCGCTCACCGGCCCGAACAAGCACAGCGGCGGACGCAACAACAAGGGCCGCCGCACGGCGGTCAACGTCGGCGGCGGTAACAAGACCGCGTACCGAATCATCGACTTCAAGCGCGATAAAGACGGCGTACCAGGGAAAGTGGCGACGATCGAATACGATCCCAACCGCTCGGCGCGTATCTGCCTTGTCCATTATATGGACGGCGAGAAGCGCTACATCCTGTGGCCCGTCGGCGTCAAGGTCGGCGACATGATCCAGGCCGGCGACGGCTCGGACATCCGTCCCGGCAACGCCATGGCGATCCGCTCGCTTCCGATCGGTACGCTGCTCCATAACATCGAGCTCGTCCCCGGTAAGGGCGGCCAGCTGGTTCGCACCGCCGGCGGCTCCGCGCAGCTGATGGGACGCGAAGGCAAGTACGCCACGATCCGCCTGTCTTCGGGCGAAATGCGCATGATCCAAGTTGAGTGCAAGGCCACGATCGGCCAAGTCGGCAACCTGGATCATGAGAACATCAAGCACGGCAAGGCCGGTAAGAAGCGCTGGCTCGGCGTTTATATGCACAACCGAGGCGTCGTTATGTCGCCGCGGGACCATCCCCACGGTGGTGGTGAAGCGAAGTCTCCGATCGGACGCAAAAAGGGACCGGTTTCGGCCACTGGCGTTCGCGCTCTGGGCTTCCGTACGCGCCGCAATAAGTCGACGCAGAAATTCATCATCCGACGGCGGGGGAAGTAGGATAACGTATGGGACGATCATTAAAAAAGGGGCCCTATGCCGACCCCAAATTGCTGTCTAAAATTGACGACATGAACGCGCGCAGTGAAAAGCGCATCATCAAAACATGGTCACGCCGCTCGACGATCTTCCCCCAGATGATCGGACACACGCTGGCCGTGCATGATGGTCGCAAGCACATTCCCGTGTTCATCACTGAGAATATGGTTGGCCATAAACTGGGCGAGTTCTCGCTGACGCGCACCTTCAAAGGCCACGCCGGCCAGAAGGATACGCGCACCAGCCGGTCGCGCTAAGGAGAATTGAGTTCATGAATACAGCCGCCAGAGACCGTGCGCTGCTCCCGACCGCCCATGAGGTGATCGGGGGACGCACACCCGTCTCCAAGCTTAAGCTGTCCAAGGAAAAGGACGGCAGTCTGAAAGTCACTCTGCACACCAGCCGCCCCGACGCGGTTCGGATCGTGACCCGAGAGCTGACCGAAGCGTTCAAAGAGAAGATCGGCGGCGATCGCGCGGTAACGGTGCAAGTCGTTCCCGAAGCGCGCGCCGTTGCGAAGTACCTCCGTTTGTCGCCGCGCAAGGCTCGCCTTGTGATCGACGCTATCAAGGGCAAGCGCGCATCCGATGCGCTGGCCGCGCTGCGGTTCGTCCCGAACCAGGCGGCGGAGCATATCAGCAAGGTGCTGATCTCGGCCGTGGCGAACGCCCAGGACGGGTGGGGCGCCGGTGTCGAAGAGCTTCAAGTCACCAACATCCTCGCGGATGGCGGTCCTTCGCTCAAGCGTGTCCGGGCTCGCGCCCAGGGTCGCGCTTATCGCATCCTGAAGCGCACCAGCCACCTGACCGTCATTCTGACGGAGGCTCCGCCGATCGTCGCGAAGCCGAAGCGCGTCGCCGCTCCCGCCAAGCCTAAGGCCGTCGCCGCTGCTCCGGCAGCCGCCGCGCCGGTGGCCGCGGAAGCTCCCGTCGCCGAAGAAACCGCGACCCCGGTCGAGACAACGGCGGAAGAGACCTCCGCTCCGGTCGAGACCACTCCGGTGGAAGCGTCGGACGCTCCAGAGATCGATACGTCGGATCGCGCCGCTGACACCAGCGAAGGCGCCGATCAACCGAGAGCTGAAGGAGAATAATCTTGGGACAGAAAATCCATCCCATCGGCTTTCGGGTCGGTGTTAATCGCGAATGGGAAAGCAAATGGTATCTCGACAAGGGATACGCGGCCGCTCTGGTCGAAGACTTCCGCATTCGTGAGTTCATCAAGAAGCGCCGCGAGCTGCAGAACGCAGCCATCGCGCGTGTCGAGATCGAGCGCGCGGCGAACCGTGTGAAGGTTACCCTTCATACGGCCAAACCGGGCATCATCATCGGCCGCGGCGGCAAGGGCGTGGACGATCTTCGGCTCGTGCTGGAGAAGTTCACCAAGAAGTCCGTCACCGCGAACGTGACCGAAATCCGCCATCCCGAACTGGATGCGCAGCTGGTGGCCGAGAGCATTGCTCAGCAGATCACCAAGCGCGTTTCCTACAAGCGGGCGATGCGGCAGGCGGTCACCCGCGCCATGAAGCTGGGCGCCAAGGGTATCCGTATCCTTTGCTCCGGCCGACTGAACGGCAGTGAAATGGCTCGCAAAGAAGGCGACCGTCTTGGTAAGATCCCGCTGCACACGCTGCGGGCCGATATCGACTACGGCTTCGCGGAAGCGGGCACCACCTATGGCAACATCGGCGTCAAGGTCTGGATCTACAAGGGAGACATCCTCCCGGGCCAGAAGCGTCTGACGACCGCCGATATCGCGCTTCAGCAGCAGCAGCAGCGTCGTCTGAACGCCGAAGAAGGCTTTGGCGATCGCGGCCGTGACAACCGTGGCGGAAACCGCGGCGGCGCGGGCGGACGCGGCGGACGCGGCGGCGGCGCTGGCGGACGTGGCGGCGGCGGCTTCGGCGGCGGTCGTGGTCCTGGCGGCGGCGGTGGCCGTCCCGGCGGCTTTGGCGGTGGCGGCGGCGGTCGTGGTCCTGGCGGCGGCGGTGGCCGTCCCGGCGGCTTCGGCGGCGGCCGGTAAGGAGAGACTCAACTATGTTAATGCCTAAGAAAGTCAAGTACCGCCGAGTCCATCGAGGCAAGCGCCGCGGCGCGGCCTCGGGCGGCACCAACGTCGATTTCGGCGATTACGCGCTCCAGGCCCTGGAAGCGTGCTGGATGACCAACAACCAGATCGAAGCCGCTCGTATCGCGATGACTCGCAAGATTCGTCGCGGCGGCAAGATCTGGATCCGGGTCTTCCCCGATAAGCCGTTCACCAAGAAGCCCGCGGAAACCCGCATGGGCAAGGGTAAGGGCGCCCCGGAAGGCTGGGTCGCCGTTGTGAAGCCCGGTCGTATCCTGTTCGAGATGTCCGGCGTCGCCGAAGATCTCGCCAAGGAAGCGATGCGACTGGCCCAGCATAAGCTGCCGATCGCCACAAAGTTCGTTACCCGGCGCGAGTCGGCTCTGCAAGTGACCGCCCATGGCAACGCCAAGGAAACGGATGTGGAAGAGACGACCGCCGTGGCGGGAGCGGAGGATACCAATGGCTGAAAATAAGAAGACCCGCGATCGACTGCAGGAGCTACGTGCTACGAGCGACGCCGATCTGACGGTCGTGATCGCAAACGCGCACAAGAACATCTACCAGTTCCGCAAGGACCGCCTGGGCAAGCCGATCGAAGACGTGAAGGTTGTGAAGAACAGCCGGAAGGAAATCGCGCGGGCTCTGACGATCAAGCGCGAGCGCGAACTGGCGCAGTCGTAAAGAGGGATAACAGCGATGGCAGAAACAATCGAAGAGCAAACTGAAGAGACCCGAAACCGGCGTAAGACCCGGATCGGCGTCGTCTCCAGCGACAAGATGGAAAAGACGATCGTTGTTACCATTAACAACCTGGTCCGTCACCCGATCTACGGCCGTACCGTTAAGCGCGCGAAGAAGTTCAAAGTCCATGACGAGAACAACGACGCGCACATCGGTGATACCGTGGAGATCATGGAGACCCGTCCGCTGAGCAAGGAAAAGTGCTGGCGTTTGGTGCGTGTCACCGAGCGCGCTAAGTAGCGCTTTCACATTGTCTGGAGCGCTCGGCGCTCCAGTCGCCTCCGAAGCCGGACGCTTGTCGTCCGGCTTCTTCGCGCCGTTTGGCGTGTTCATTACGTCTTCCGACGTATATTATTGCTGGGTCGGTCTTCAAGCGCCTGTCTTCCCCAAGGGCAGGCTCACTGAGAAGTCCGGCAGCGCAAAGGGAAAAGTATGATTCAGTCCTATTCGCGCGTACGCGCGGCAGACAACAGCGGGGCGCGTGAGATCATGTGCATCCGCGTCCTAAAAGGCTCCAACGGCAAGTATGCCGAAGTGGGCGATATTATCGTCGGCGCGGTGAAGTCCGCGACGCCCGGCGCTCAGGTGAAGAAGGGCGACGTTGTCAAAGCCGTCATCGTTCGCACCAAGAACATGATCCGCCGCACCGACGGATCCACGCTTCGCTTCGACGAGAACGCCGCCGTGGTCCTCAACAACAACCTCGCGCCGCGTGGCACCCGTGTCTTCGGACCCGTTGCCCGTGAGCTGCGCGAATCGAAATTCGAAGGCGCGATGAAGATCATCTCGCTGGCTCCGGAGGTGCTCTAAATGTATACTCCTCCTAAGAAGAAGGGGCCGCGCGCGGTTCCCGTACGCTACGAAGGCAAGATCCGGCTTCGCGCCGGCGACCTGATCCGGGTTATCTCGGGTAAGGACAAGGGCAAGGAAGGCACGATCACGCGCGTACTGCCGGCTACCGGTAAAGTCGTCGTGGAAGGCCTGAACATCGCGATCAAGCACCAGAAGCCGCGTCAGCAGGCGAACCCCGCCGCGCAGCAGGAATCTGGCCGGATCGAGATCTCCATGCCTCTGCACATCAGCAAGGTTCAGCTGATCGATAAAGACGCCAAGAACGCCGTCACTCGGATCGGCGTCAAGCTTGACGCGAGCGGTAACCGCGTGCGTTATGCGAAGAAGTCCGGAGGGGTGATCGACAATGGCTAACGAAACAACAAACCAGCCCCGTCTCAAGAAGCTTTACGTGGATCAGGTGATCCCCGCGCTGCAGAAGGAGTTCGGCTATAAGAACGTCATGCAGGTCCCGAAGCTCGACAAGATCGTGATCAACATGGGCGTGGGCGCGGCGGGACAGACGGGCGGCGACGCCAAGCTGCTCGACGGCGCGATCCTGGACCTCCAGACCATCACCGGCCAGAAGCCGATCGTCACGCGCGCCAAGAAGTCCATCGCGAACTTCCGCCTGCGTGAGGGCGTCAAGGTCGGCGCGAAGGTGACGCTGCGCGGCGCTCAGATGTATGAGTTCCTCGACCGTCTCGTGAACGTGGCTCTGCCGCGCGTCCGTGACTTCAGCGGCATCAACCCGAACTCCTTCGACGGCCGCGGCAACTTCGCCATGGGCCTGAAGGAGCAGTTGACCTTCCCTGAGATCGTCTACGATAAAGTCGACAAAGTTCGCGGCATGGATATCATCATCTGCACGAACGCTCAGAATGACGCGGAAGCCCGCTCCCTTCTGAAAGCGATCGGCATGCCGTTCCGCGGCGAGAAGCAAGGCGAGCGCCTTCTCTAAACCAAAAAACATCGGGAATCGCCGAGAATAGAATTATTTTCGGCGATTTCAGGTATACTGATGTCCGATTTCTCCGGGTTTCGGGCCGTTTTGGCGGCCAAACACCCAGAGGTCGCGACTGTCGACGGAGGATTAATCTTGGCAAAGCAGTGCCTGATCGAAAAAGCGAAGAAGACCCCGAAGTTCAAGGTGCGCGGTTACAACCGCTGCCAGCTTTGCGGCCGTCCTCACGGCTACATGCGCAAATTCAGCATTTGCCGCATCTGCTTCCGCGAACTGGCGCACAAGGGTCTGATCCCTGGCGTCACCAAGTCCAGCTGGTAAAGCGGGACTGAGCTTGGTCTTCGGACCTGGCGTTCACGCGTAAGCGTACATTTTTAAACGCTCCCGCAAGGGAGCCGAGGGATGCGCCGGAATGATCCGGCCGACCCTGGAACCATATCGAGGCGTGACGAACGCCCGTCTGATGGAGTAAACAATGCCGGTCAGCGACCCTATCGCGGACCTTCTGACTCGGATTCGCAACGCGAACAGCGCGAATCACGATTCGTTGGAAGTCTCTGCATCCAATGTAAAGATCGAGATCACTAAGATCCTGCTCGATGAAGGCTATATCAAGTCTTACGAGGTTGTTCAGCAGCCCGTGCAGAACAAGATCAAGATCACCCTCAAGTACGGCGCCCGCAACCGGGAAAAGGTCATCACCGACCTCAAGCGCATCAGCAAGCCCGGTCTGCGCATCTACCGATCGCACGACAATTTGCCGACGGTTCTTCGCGGTCTCGGCATCGCGATCGTCACTACCTCCCAGGGCGTTATGACAGCCAAGCGAGCCAAGAAATTGGGCATCGGCGGCGAAGTCATTGCGCACGTCTGGTAAAAGGAGCCCGCAATTATGTCTCGTATCGGTAAAGCTCCCATTACTATTCCCGCAGGCGTTGACGTTCAGATCGCCACCGACGGCGGCGTCACGGTCAAGGGACCCAAGGGCACACTTTCCCGCCGCTTCCAGCCGGATATGGCGTTTGTCATTCAGGACGGCGTGTTGACGGTTCAGCGTCCCACGGACAGCAAGACCCATCGCGCGCTGCATGGTCTGACCCGTTCGCTCGTGAGCAACATGGTGACCGGCGTTTCGGCCGGCTACAAGAAGGTTCTCGAGATCGAAGGCGTCGGTTTCCGCGCCACGAAGGACGGCAAGAAGCTGGTTCTCAGCCTCGGATTCTCCCACCTCGTTCCGGTCGAGCCCCTCGAAGGCATCGACTTCGAAGTCGGTCAGGACAACGCCACGCGCCGTCCGGTCATCACCATCAATGGGATCGACAAGGAAGTTGTTGGCCAGCAGGCGGCCGTTATCCGCAAGCTGAAGGCTCCCGAACCGTACAAGGGCAAGGGTATCCGCTACCAGGGCGAGATCGTTCGCCGCAAAGCTGGTAAGAGCGGCAAGGCAGGCGGTAAGGGCGGCGGCAAGGGCAAGAAGTAACCTCGCCTTTTTGGCGTTGAGTTATCTTCAGCTCTCCTTCGTTCGCATTTTGTGGTTTTGGGTTTGCCGAGCGGGCGCTGATACGCCCGCTCGTGTGGACAGACCAAGAGGAAACTCGGGATTATGGCTTTATTAAACAAGAACGAGGCGCGACAGAAGCGCCACACTCGTGTGCGAAAGCGCGTCAGCGGCTCGCAGGCTCGGCCTCGCTTGAACGTCTACCGCAGCAGCAACAATATTTACGTTCAGGTCATCGACGATCTGGCGGGTAAGACGCTTGCGTCGGCATCCACGCTGGATCCTTCTCTGCGCACCGACAAGGCCTCCAAGAGCGCCGGCGGCAACGTCGAAGCCGCGAAGGCGGTCGGCAAGCTGATCGCCGAGCGCGCCAAGGCCGCCGGGATCGAGAAGGTTGTCTTTGACCGTGGCGGATATCTGTACCACGGCCGCATCAAGGGGCTGGCCGAGTCCGCCCGCGAGAACGGATTGGAATTCTAAACATGGCGTTGATTAATCCGGACACGCTCAATCTGAGCGAGCGTGTCATCCAGACCAATAAAGTTCAGAAGACCCACAAGGGCGGACGCACCATGTCCTGGAGCATCCTTGTGGTCGTCGGCGACGGCGAAGGCTATGTCGGCGCCGGCATCGGCAAGGCGCGCGCCATTCCGGACGCGATCCGCAAAGGCGTCGAAGCCGCTCGCAAGAGCCTGGTTCACGTCCCGCTGGTCGGCACGACGATCCCGCACGACGTTCTGGTTCGCCAGGGCGCGGCCGAAGTTCTGCTTCGCCCCGCGAGCCCCGGTACCGGACTGGTCGCTGGCGGATCCACCCGCGCGATTCTGGAAGCGGCCGGCGTCAAGGACGTTCTGGCCAAATCCCTGGGTTCGTCGAACAAGGTCAATACGGCCTGGGCGACGATCGAAGCCCTGAAGAAGCTGAAGCGCGCCTCCGATGTCGCTCGTCTGCGCGGCAAGGATATCGGCGAGCTCGTTCCGCGCTCCGTTGTCGCCCTGACGGCGGCGGCTGAGGAAGCGGACGCGGCGGCGGGTATTGCGTCGGTTGTGTCCGACGATGTCAATGAGGCCCCCGTAGAGGCGGCCGCGCCGGTCGTGGAGGAAGCTCCCGTCGCGGCGGCGCCGGAGACCCCGGCGGCGGAGGAGGCGACGAATGTCAGCGCTTAAGATCACGTTGAAGAAGAGCCTGATCGGCTATGAGAAGAGCCAGGCTCTGTGCGCGAAGGCGCTGGGGCTGGGCAAGGTCGGATCCTCGGTGGTCCAGCCGGACAATGCTTCCATCCGCGGCTCGATCAAGAAATTAGTACACGTCCTCGACGTCGAGACGATCGAGGGCGACGCTCCCGGACCGCGCCCCCGCGCGCGCCGGAACGCGTCGACTTTGGTGACGGAGTAACCCATGAATCTGACAGACCTCAAGCCTAACGAGGGCTCGACACACCGACGCAAGCGTCTTGGCCGCGGTCCGGGCTCCGGACACGGCAAGACCAGCGGCGGCGGTCACAAGGGCGATAAGGCCCGCGGCAACACCAAGCCCGGCTTCGAAGGCGGCCAAACCCCGACCCATCGACGCCTGCCGCATCGCCGTGGTTTCACCGCGCTCTTCAAAAAAGAGTTCGCGATCGTGAACCTCAGCGCTCTGGAGCGCTTTGACAACGGCGTGACCGTGACCCCGGAACTGCTGCTGGAAACGCGCGTGATCAATGATGTCAAAGACGGCGTCAAGATCCTGGGCAACGGCGAGCTGACGAAGAAACTGACCGTTCAGGCGCACCACTTCTCCAAGAGCGCGCAGGACAAGATCGCTTCTCTCGGCGGCAGCACCGAAACCATTTAGTTGATGCGACGTTTCGAGGACAAAAGTCATGGCTGTCAATAGACCGTCTGGAGCCGCCGCCGCCGGCGGCTCCGGTCCGCGCCGCCGTACTGGGACCGCGCCGCGCTCATCGCAGACACCGTTTGTCGAAGCGATGACGGCCGCGTTTGCGATTCCCGAGCTGCGCCGGCGGCTGCTGTTTGTATTCGCTATGTTCGGCGTCTACGTTTTCGGCCTGCACATTCCGATTCCCGGCGTCGATCACCAGCGGCTCGCTGAGCTGTTCCGGCGAGGCGGCGGCGGCGGAATTTTGAGCCTGGTCGACGTATTCACCGGCGGAGCGCTGAAGACGTACACGGTCTTTGCGATGGGAATTGTTCCCTACATCAACGCATCGATCATCATGCAGCTTCTGACGTTCGCCATTCCGTCCTGGCAGGAAATGTCCAAGGAAGGCGAATCCGGACGCCGGCGCATCGGCCAGTACACCCGCTACTTCACCGTGGCCCTGTCGGCCGTGCAGGGCTTCGGTATGACGATGCTGCTCCGCAACGAGCATGTCATCAGTTCGAATCCTCTGGCGCTGATCCAGATCATCATCACTCTGGCGGCCGGTACGGCCTTCTTGATGTGGCTGGGCGAGCAGATCACCGAGAAGGGGATCGGGAACGGAATTTCCCTGATCATCTTCTGCGGAATCATGGTTCGCCTGCCAAGCCAGATCAGCGGTGTTTGGGAATCGGTGAAGAGCGGCGCGGTTCAGCCGTGGCAGCTCGCCGTCCTGATCATCACGTTCTTCGCGACGGTCATGGGCGTCATCTATGTGACTCTCGGCCAGCGCAAGATCCCGATCCAGCATGTCAAGAAAATGGTCGGCAACAAGATGACGCAGGGCGGCACGGCTTATCTGCCGTTCCGCGTGGCTTCGGCCGGCGTTATCCCGATCATCTTCGCGCTTTCCATTCAGCTTCTCCCGCTGACCTTCGCGCAGTTCGTCCCGCCGACCTCGGCGTTCGGCGAAACGCTGCAAAAGTGGGCGCACTGGATGTCGCCGGGCGAGAACCCGATCACGGGCTTGATCTACGCGGCGATCATCGTCTTCTTCACGTATTTCTATACGGCGGTTACGATGAATGTCGAGCAGATCGCGGACGACTTGAAGAAGTACGGTTCGTACATTCCCGGCATCCGTCCCGGCAAGCCGACGATGGAGTATCTGGATAAGGTGATGACACGCATCACCCTGGCCGGGGCTCTGTTCCTGGCGGTCATCGCGCTGATGCAGTACTGGATCCCGGCGCTGACGAATACGGGCGGAGCGAACGGCTTCACCCTCGTCGGCGGCACCAGCTTGCTGATCGTCGTCGGCGTCGCCCTGGAGACGATGCAGGCGATCGAAGCGCAGCTTCTGATGCGGAACTATGAGGGCTTCATCCGGTAGTGCGCGCCGTGCTGCTGGGTCCGCCTGGTTCCGGCAAAGGAACGCAAGGACAAAAGCTCGCCGATCAGCTGCGAGTTCCACGGATTGCGACGGGCGATATCATCCGAGATCATATCGCCCGACGCACCACTTTTGGATTGAAAATTGAAGAGCGTATCGCCGCCGGAGACTTCGCTCCGGACGAAGACATCATCCACTATGTGTCTTTGCGGTTAGCGGAGCCCGATGCAGCGGCGGGATATGTTCTGGATGGGTTTCCCCGAAACCTGAATCAAGCTCGTCTGTTCGATGCGACTGGCTCCGAGGAAACACCGGCGATTGATGTGGTTATCTCGCTGGAGATTGACGAAGCGAGCCTGATCGAACGCACGGCGGGACGGTTGATTTGCCCGAAGTGCGGCACGGTTTATCAAACGCATTTGCAGCCGCCGAAGAGGGCGGGACGATGCGATCGAGATGAGGAAATGTTGGTTCGCCGGCCGGAAGACGACCCGGGAACGATGCCTCATCGTTTAGATGTTTATCATATGTCGACGCTGCCGTTGACGCAATACTACGCCCAGCAGGGCAAACTTCGGCCGGTGGACGCTTCTGGCAGCCCCGCCGATGTCTTTCATCGCATACTATTTGCGCTGAAAGATCGATAAATGGAAATTGACGGGTATAATAGTCCGATGGGTCGTCCCAAAACTTCAGAAGAAATTGAAATGATGCGGCTCGCGGGCCGTGTGGTCGCGGAAGCGCTCGCGGCGATGGCGGCCGCAATCGTCCCGGGGACGACCACGACGCTGGATTTGGATGAAGTGGCTGCGGAGGTTCTTCGCAAGCACGGCGCCAAATCGGCGTTTATGGGCTATCAGCCCTCATTCAGCGATGTGCCCTATAAGCACAATACATGTTTGTCGGTCAATGATGAGATCGTCCATGGCGTTCCGGCCAAAAACCGGGTGCTGCAAGCGGGCGAGATCATCAGTCTCGATATGGGCGCGTCGGTGGATGGATGGTTCGCCGATGCGGCCGTGACAGTTCCCGTCGGAGAAATTTCATCGGCGGCAAAGAACCTGCTGCTGGTGACGCGTGAGGCTCTGTATAAGGGCATCGCGCAGGCGCGGCCTGGCAATACGATCGGCGATATCGGCGCCGCGATCCAGAAACATGTGGAGCGCAGCCGATATTCGGTCGTCCGTGACCTGGTCGGTCATGGCATCGGCAATACCGTGCATGAGGAGCCTCAAGTTCCCAATTACGGTCGTCCGGGTCGTGGCGAGCGTCTTCGCGCGGGGATGACGATCTGCATTGAGCCGATGGTCAACATCGGATCGCGCGAGGCCATCCATCGCGCAGGGGATGAGTGGACTATTTTTACAGGCGATCGTAGTCTCTCCGCCCACTTTGAGCATACGGTCGCGATTACTGAGGACGGGCCGGACATTTTAACTCTGCCTGCCTCTGAAGGGAAATAGCTAATCTAGCCTATGGCGAGAAGACCACGAAAGACTCATGAAGCGCGCGAAGAGCGTCGCGCTGAGGAAGCAGAAGTTTACGCGAAGGAAAAGGCGATTGAGGTAGAGGGAACCATTGCGGAAACTCTGCCGAACGCCATGTTCCGCGTAGATCTGGAAGGCGGACATCAGATTTTGGCGCTGGTCAGCGGTAAGATCCGCATGAACTTCATCAAAATTCTGCCGGGCGATCGGGTGAAGTGCGAGCTTTCCCCATACGATCTGACCCGGGGCCGCATTTTGTATCGTTATAAGTAACGTTACCAACGGCCCGGCGGCGTTAAGCCGCCGGGCAAGACGAGGAGTTTCGCATGAAAGTACGGGCGTCCGTAAAAAAAATCTGCGATAAGTGTAAGGTAATCAAGCGCGACGGCGTCGTGCGCGTTATCTGCGTTATCAAGAAGCACAAGCAGCGACAGGGCTAATCCCTTCGCCTGGGTTCGAGGAGGCAATCTTTGGCACGTATTGCGGGCGTTGACCTGCCGCGCGACAAGCGGGTAGAGTACGCGCTACTTTCTATTTTCGGGATCGGGCTCACCAGCAGCCGTGATATCCTGACAAAAAACGACATCAGCCTGGACACTCGTGTCCGCGACCTGACGGAGACGGAAGTCTCCAAGCTTCGTGAGACCATCGAGCGCGAATTCCGCGTCGAAGGCGACCTGAAGCGACAGATCGCTATCAACATCCGCCGGCTGCAAGAGATCGGCTGCTACCGTGGGATTCGCCACCGCAAGGGCTTGCCCGTGCGTGGTCAGAAGACCAAGAGCAACGCTCGGACCCGTCGTGGACCGCGCCGCGCCGTTGCCGGTAAGAAGAAAATCAAGAAGTAAGTAGCTTTTCCATCGGAGACTTAGTGGTCTTCGCGTGGAAAGCTTCCTGTACCGCCGCCGAGTGCGACGGGATGATAGGAGTATTCGTAGTTCGATGGCGCAAAAGAAAACGACAACTCGGCAGAAGCCGAAAGAGAAGAAGAACATCGCTCAGGGTATCGTTCATATCCAGAGCACGTTCAACAACACAATTGTATCGATCACCGACATTAAAGGTGAATTGATTTCCTGGGCTAGCGCAGGCAGTGTAGGGTTCAAGGGCTCCAAAAAAGGAACTCCCTTTGGCGCGCAGCTCGCCGCTGAGAATGCCGCCCGCAAGGCGCAGGAGCATGGTCTCCGCCGCGTGGACGTGTTTGTGAAGGGACCCGGATCCGGCCGCGAAAGCGCCATCCGCGCCCTGCAAGCCGTCGGTGTCGAGGTGTCCCTGATCAAGGATGTCACCCCGATCCCGCACAACGGATGCCGACCGCCGAAGCGCCGACGCGTTTGAGTTCGATTTTTTTGGAGATTCTTTAACAATGCCAATCAGTGGAGATGCCCGCTGCCGTCAGTGCCGGCGCGAGGGAGTCAAACTATATCTGAAGGGAACTCGCTGCTACAGCAAGAAGTGCGGTATCGAGCGACGGAACTACGCCCCCGGCATGCACGGCCAGGGTATGCAGAAGAAAATGACCGAGTACGCCACCCAGCTTCGCGAAAAGCAGAAGATGAAGCGGACGTACCGGGTTATGGAAAAGCCTTTCCGCAACTACCTGGCGGAAGCCGAGCGCAAGCGCGGAGTGACCGGCGAGAATTTGCTGGCCTTGCTTGAGGTTCGCCTCGACAACACGATTTACCGGCTGAACCTGGCGTCCTCGCGCGCTCAGGCTCGCCAGTTCGTCACCCACCGCCACTTCCTGGTCAACGGCAAGCGCGTCAACATCCCTTCCTTCCTCGTGAAGCCGGGCGACGTGATCACCGTCCATGACAACAGCCGCAAACTGGCTCCGATGCTGGCTTCGCTCAGCGGCATGGGACGTCATATCCCGGACTGGCTGAACTTTGACGCCAGCACGCTGACCGGTAAAGTGGTTTCGCTGCCGACACGCGACCTGATCGATACGGATGTCGAAGAGCAGCTGATCGTCGAATACTACTCCCGTTAATCCGGAGAGCCGTTACGGCGCAGACGCAAGACGGACGAGCTTACTGGTATGCTCGCCCAATCATCGACATCGTGAATCGCCAGTCGCGATATGTTTCGGATCCTCCGCGCTCACGCTCGGCGGAGCTTCCCGCTTCTTCTGGAGAATATCCCGAAGGGTGGGGAGCCCCCTGGAGCGTTTTGGCGCGTGAGGACCCAGGAGCCAGAACGGATTACAATGATAGAAACGGCGACACCACGCATTGAGACTCTGGAGCAGACCGACACTTACGGTAAGTTTGTCGTCGAGCCGCTGGAGCGGGGCTATGGCGTGACGCTGGGGAACTCCCTGCGTCGTGTTCTGATCTCCTCCATCCCAGGCGCGGCGGTCACTTCCATCAAGGTGGACGGTGTCCTGCACGAGTTCTCAACCATTCCTGGTGTGAAAGAAGATACGACCGAGCTGATCCTGAACCTGAAGGATCTGTTCGTGAAGGTGCACAGCGACGGCGCGCTGCTCGGCGGCGCGAAGCCCGAACCGAAGGTCGTTCGCATCGATGTCAAGGGCGAGGGACGCGTCACCGGCGCGGACATCCAGTGCCCGAGCGATGTCGAGATCGTGAACCCGGAAGTTTACCTGGCGACGATCTCCGACGCCAACGCCAGCCTCTCCATGGAGCTGACGGTGGAAGAGGGCAAGGGCTACGTTCTCCCGGACAAGCAGGACAAGAGCAAGCAAGTCATCGGAGTCATTCCGATCGGCGCCGCTTTCACTCCGGTCCGCCGCGTTGCTTACAACGTGGAAGCCACCCGCGTCGGTTTCAAAACGGACTACGAGCGGCTGACCCTGGAAATCTGGACCAACGGAACGATCGCTCCCGCGGAATCGCTGAGCCAGGCCGCTTACCTGCTGGAGCAGTTCTTCCAGCGCTTCGTCGAGTTCCCCAAGGGACTGGGCGGACGCCTGAACGCGGCTGCGGGCGCGGCGTATCCTGTCGGCGCCGCAGGCGCTCCGGATGCGCGGATCGAGGAGCTGGACTTCTCGGTGCGCACCTACAACTGTTTGAAGAAAGCCAACATCCTGACGATTGGCGATCTCATCCAGATTTCGGAAAGCGATCTGATGCAGATCCGCAACTTCGGCAAGAAGTCCTTGACCGAGGTTCGCGAGAAGCTGTCCTCGCTGGGTCTGAGCATCCAAGGCGGAAGCGAAGACGACGGCGCTTATGATGATGACGACGACGCCGGCGCGGCTGAGGACGATGACGACGTCCCGGTGAGCGCGGCGGACGAAGAATAAATAGGAGCATTCCATGAACCATCGCGTTGGAGGCCGTAAATTCGGTCTTCCCAGCGATCAGCGCCGAGCCCTTCTCAAAGGGCTGGTCCGCTCGTTGCTGACCTACCAGACAATCAAGACCACCGAGACCCGCGCCAAGGACATCCGCATCATTGCGGAGAAGATCATCACCACGGCGCGCGTCGACACGCTTCACAACCGTCGCCAGGCGCGCAAGTACCTGAACGACGAGACGCTGGTCCACCATCTCTTCACGCAGATCGCCCCGGAGTTCAAGAACTCCACCGGCGGTTACACCCGCATGACGAAGATCGGCACGCGGCGCGGCGACGCCGCTCCGATCGTTCAGCTTGAGCTGCTCATCGAGCGCGAGCTTGGCATGCCGACCGCTCCGGTTAAGATCGGGCGGTAATCTCGGACGCATGGACCAAGCGGCGCGGATCTTAAAGCTCACGGTGGAGTACGACGGGACGGATTTCTTCGGCTACCAATCACAGGGAGCGGGAGAGCGGACCGTACAAAGCGTGCTACAGGAAACCGTGAGCAAGATCGTGGATCACCCCGTGATTCTCCACGCCGCTGGCCGCACCGATACCGGAGTGCACGCGCTGGGGCAGATCGTCTCCTTCCAGACTACTGGAAAGATCCCGACACAGCGTCTCGCGATCGCACTCAATAGCACCTTGCCGCGCGATTTAGCCGTCGCCCGCGCAGAGGACGCGCCGGAAGGGTTTCACGCCCGTTTCTCGGCGCGCTCCAGGACTTATGGCTACTTGCTCTCGACCCGGCGCACGCGCTCCGCGGTGTGGGGCCGTTACAGCCTGCATTGCAGGCGACCGCTGGATCGCGCGGCGATGCGCGCCGCGGGCGCCATGTTCGTAGGAACGCATGATTTTGCGGCCTATGCGCGCGGCGGCGGCAGTCCGGGACCGACGACGGTACGAGACCTGACGCACTTGTCGATCCGTCGCTTCGGCGACGATCGCCTTCTGGTGATTGTGACGGCGAGTGGTTTTTTACGAACCATGGTCCGAAATATCGTCGGAGTGCTGGTCGCCGTGGGATCGGGAGATTTGGAGCCGAGCGCGGCTCGCGAGATACTGGATACGAAAAACCGCATTGAGAACCCCGTGGCGCCGGCGGCGCCGCATGGTCTGTTCCTGATGCGCGTGCAATATTGAATCGATCCATATGATGGATTATTAATCAATCCGAGTATTGATTACGGAGAAGGATAAATGACAACTTTTAGCGCTAAGCCGGCGGACATGGAAAAAAGCCGCCAGTGGATTGTGCTGGACGGAACCAATCAATCCGCAGGTCGCCTGGCGGCCGAAGCGGCGCGATTGCTTCGCGGTAAGCACAAGCCGGAATTCACCCCGCACGTCGACTGCGGCGATCATGTGATCATCATCAACGCCGATAAGGTCCGCCTGACCGGCAACAACAAAAAAGACGAGCCGATCTACCGGCACACGCTTTATCCCGGCGGTATCCGCAGCGTTACTCGCGGCCGCGAGCTGGAGAAGAGCTCGGTAGACGCCCTGCACCGCATCATCAAAGGCATGCTCCCCCACAACACGCTGGGCGCGAACATGCTGAAGAAGCTGCGCGTCGTCGCCGGCCCGGAACATCCGCATCAGGCTCAGAAGCCGACTCAGACTGCATAGGAACGATTCAATGGCAACCACCACACGCTACTACGGCACCGGTCACCGCAAGAACGCCACCGCAAAGGTTTGGCTGACTCCGGGTGAAGGTAATATCGTCGTCAACAACAAGCAGCCGCTGGCTTACTTCGGCCGCGTGACCCTGGAGGCGCTGATCCGTCAGCCCCTGGAAGTCACCGAGACCCTGGGTAAGTTCGACATCTGGGCGAAGACCCTGGGCGGCGGCATCTCGGGACAGGCCGGCGCAATGCGCCACGGCATCTCGAAGGCCCTCGTCGAGGCTGATCCCGACCTGCGCCCCGCGCTGCGCAAACTTGGCTTCCTGACCCGCGACCCGCGCGTCAAAGAGCGGAAGAAGGCCGGACGCAAGCGCGCGCGCCGCGGCTTCCAGTTCAGCAAGCGTTAATCCAGGCAAATTGCCGCAAGGGCATTCCGATGCTCGCAGTGGTATGCGTCGTCGCTTGAAAATGGCGTTCCACTTTGGAACGCCATTTTTCGCAACTGGCGCAAGCATAAATATTTCGTCGCGTCACCGCGTGAACTTTTTGCCGCTTGCGCCAGTATATATAAGCGAGGTATGATTATGCCGATTGCATTTGGCCTTGGGGCGCCTCCCGAGTGGATCATTATCTTCGCTGTCGCTCTGATCGTTTTCGGCCCAAAGAAGCTGCCTGAAGTCGGCAGGCAACTCGGGCAGGCGATGAAGGAGTTTCGAAAGATCGCAGATGAACTCACCGGCGCCGTGCATTCCGTGCGCGACGAGGTGACCAGCGTGGCGACCACGGCGCGGACGGATGTCGAGAGCGCTTATCGCGGCGCGGACCGGTCTCCGGCGATCGATCAGCGCGACCTGATGGCTCCCGCGTTTCCGGAAACCAAGTCCGCCGATCGGCCCATTGCTTTGAAGCTTTCCACGGCTCCTATCAGCGACGCCGCGCGTGACCCGCAAAGTGAGGAACATTCATGACACCGTTAGCATTTGGACTGGGCGGTCCCTGGGATATTGCAATTGTCGCTCTCGTTGTCGTTTTGCTGTTTGGCGGCCAAAAGCTGGCTGGCCTGGGCAAATCGATGGGCGAGGGAATCAAAGAGTTTAAGAAGGCGACGCGCGACGAGGACGAGCCGGCCACGGTCGTCGTGAAGCCCGAGGAGAAGTAGTCAATGGAAGTGGTCAAGATAATCCTGCTGGTGATCCAGGGATTGATCAGCGTGGCGTTCGTCTTTTTGGTGGCGACGCAGACATCCAAGAACGAGGGCTTTGGAACGATCGGCGTGCAGACGCCGGCGAACTTCAAGGGGATGCCTGGCTACGAAGAGCGCATGCAGCAGTACACCCGCAATCTGGGCATTGCGTGGTTCGCGGTCGCGCTTCTCGTCGCGTTCGTTTATCGGTAAAAGAAAAAGCGCGTTCCTGAGCAGTCTTTGCTCGGGAACGCGCTCTCAATAATGATTGGGTTGCGTCGGGGGCGATTAGGCCGCGCGGCGCTTCTGTTCATTCTGACGATTTCGCCATTCGTCGATATCGATCACGACGGCCGTGCTCTCCTGTGGCTCCGGACGAGCCGTCGCGGTAATGTACGCATAGAATGCTACGGCGCTGGCGCAGTAGCCTGCGATAATCCATAAAAACATCAACGTTCTCTCCTCCCCGCCTTCGGTAATTTGCTTAACATCATTATTGGCTTATTACCCGAAAAAGTTCTCACTTAATTATACGGTGTTTTTGCAAGAGTTCGTTTCTATTTCAAAGAATCTCACCTCATGAGATTCTTTCAACTTCACTTTTCCCCCTCTCTCCAAACTGGTCTCACGCGTCTCCCCCTGGGATATACTATATCTGTGACGATTGATCGGGTTTAGCGAGGTTAAAGAATGACCATGAAGGACACATTTTTAGAAACGAATGCAGTGGTGGAAAGCGTGCGGCAGGCGTTCGACGGCGAGTCGAGCCGCCCTCAGTCGGAGTGGGTGCGCGGCAAGTGCCCGAAGTGCGGTGACGACCTGGTGTCGAACTGCTACTATGTGGGCGGCCGCGGTTACCTGATCTGCTGGGAGTGCTGGTCGTCACTGGGCGGCGAGCCGCAGTGCAATTACCGCAAAATTCTGTAAACGCCAATTTTTGAGTATGGACACGGTTTAAGGAGATAATTCGATGAGCAACTATGACAACAACCAGGGCGGCGAAGTGAGCAAGATCCAGATCTATCGCTTCGTGGCTAAAGATAATAAGATCCTCGATATCACGGACATGCTGGCGTACGATGTCAAGCGCAGCAAATTGTCGATCACCCTCGTAGAGTTCGACGACAACTGGGCCGCCACGCGCCGCGTGCGCCATTATGTGGACGCCGACGACATCAAACTCGTCTGCTACGACATCCTCTCCGGCCAGTTCACGGCCTTCGAGGATCACAAGGGGACGGCGGGGCAGGACTACACCGAAGCCCGCGTCCTCTCCCTAAAAAAGGAAACGAAGTACCGTCAGCCTTACGTCCTGCGTGTCGACAACGGTCAGGGCGAGGTTCAGGGGCAGGGCCAGGTCAAGATGGTGAAGGCGACCGACAGCCTCACCATCCAGATGACAGAGTTCGAGGCGCGAAAGATGGCCCTGGTCATTCAGGACTATATCGCTCAGTGGGAAACGATCAACTTCCGCAAGCGTCAGGACGCGCGGACGGTGACGTTTACGCCCAGCCAGGAAGATCACCGCAAGCGCGACCACGCTCTCGCGGCCTAGTTTGAGATCATCAAAAGAAACGGGGAGGCATTCGCGATGGAAATCGCGAATGCCTCCCCGTTTTTTCTTGACAAACGCCCTGCGATGCTTCTACTATATTCCTCTATGGAAGAACACAAAACCCCTTGGAAAACCGTGGGCAGCCGCGAAGTCTACGTTAACCCCTGGATCCGCATCCGCGAAGATCATGTCATCCGTCCCGACGACAAGCCCGGCATCTACGGCGTCGTCGAGTTTCAAAACTACGCGCTCGGCATCGTGCCCGTCGCCGATAACGGCGACACATGGCTCGTGGGACAGTGGCGCTATCCGCTGGACCTTTACTCCTGGGAGATCCCGGAGGGCGGGGGACCGCTGAGCATCCCGCTGATCGACAGCGCGAAGCGTGAGCTGCACGAAGAAGTGGGTTTGGCCGCCGCCGAATGGATCGATCTAGGCCTGTTCCATCTGTCCAACTCCGTAACCAATGAAGCAGGACGCGTGTTCCTGGCGCTAGGATTGACGGAGGGCGACGCCGAGCCCGAAGGGGATGAAGTGCTTCAGATCTGGCGTCTGCCGCTCACGGAGGCGTACGCGATGGCGATGGATGGTCGGATTACAGATGGGGTGAGTATTATCGGACTGACGCGGGCGGTGGAGTATTTGCAAACCCACCCCGGCCCTTCGGGCCACCCCTCCCACCAGGCTGGGAAGGGTTGGTGAGATTGCCTCTAACGAAAGTCGACTGCGAAATCGATCCTATAAACCCTTCCCAGCCTGGTGGGAGGGGTAGCCCGAAGGGCCGGGGTGGGTTTGCCTACTCCGCTCCGCCGAGCAGCTGGAGCACCAGGGCCGCGCCGCCGAGGATGCCGGCATTGTCGCCGAGGCCGGCGGGGACGATGGTGCAGCTGCGGGAAAGGGAGCGAATGGCGCAGGCGTAGGTGGTGCGGCGGATCGGATCCAGGATCAGCTCGCCGGCCTGGGCCACGCCGCCGCCGATAACGATCATCTGCGGGTTGAAGAGGTTGATCAGGCTCGCAAGGGTGACGCCCAGGTAGTAGCCCGTTTCTTCAAAGACTTCGATCGCGACTTCGTCACCGGCTTCGGCGGCCTGCGCGATGATCGCGGGCGTCAGCATGAAGCGGTCGTAATCGACCAGCGTTCCCAGAACCGTCTTGCGGCCTTCCTGGATTTTGCGCGCGGCGCGCTCGACGATCGCGCTGATCTGCGCTTCGCCCTCAATGGCGCCGAACGACGTGTTGCCGCCGCGTCCGCCGGCGTTCACGATCACGTGGCCAACTTCGCCCGCGCCGCCGTCCGCGCCTTCCAGCAGCTTGCCGTCGATGATGATGCCGCCGCCGATGCCGGTGCCCAGGGTGATCATGATCAGGTGGCGAACGCCGCGACCCGCGCCGAAGGCGTATTCGCCCAGAGCGGCGAGGTTCGCGTCATTGCCCAGGAAGACCGGCAGGCCCAGCGCTTCCTGCACTGGAGCGGCGATCTGCACGCCTTTCCACTGATCCTTGAAGTTCGGCGCCCATAGCACCATCCCTTCCTTCGCCTTCACATGGCCGGGCACGGCGACGCCGACGCCCAGCACCTGATCGCGCGAAATGCCCGCTTTCTCGATAGCGTTCTCCGCCGCGAGCACGATCTGGGCGCACGTCTGCGCCACGCCGTCCATGGCGTACGAAGGCAGATTATCCCCGCGACCCACAACCTCTTCCGTCTCACGCTTGATCACCGCCGCGCGGACATTCGTCCCGCCCAGATCCACACCTATCACATAAGGCTTTTCAGCCGCAGATATCGCCATTTCGCACATGTCTCCTAGTAACATCGGGGAAATTTTGACTTCAGTATGGCTGTCTCTGGCGGCTATGTCAAGCGCCTCGGGCGAAAATGCGCAAGGGCAATCACCGGACGCCTATCGGTATTCGAGACGCTTGCCTGGCGGCGTGAAGTTCTTCATGAAATCGTCTTTGCTGGCAGGGACAAATACATTCCCGCCGCCACAATCGCGCTCACGAGCGCCCAGAGAGCGAGAGATTTCCCGAGCAGAAGAAAACGCTTTTTCGAACGCAGCGTTTCGCCGTTGACGAAAATGTAAAACGAAGCGGCAAAAAAGGCTGGCGGAATAAGTGACATCAGTATCCACGATACGAGAGCAACAAAAGTGCTGTTTGTGAGGAAATATCCCGTCGCAAGATTAATCGTTTCCGCAACGACCCCTGGGACGCAGATACAAGCGGCGATCGACAGCAGAGCGCTGGCGAGCGCCCCGTCCAGCAGCAGCGAAACCGTGAGCGATACCGCGAAGCATCCGATCGCAATGAGAACAGGCGAACCCAAGCTGGTCCAAAAGGTACTGGGATCGTGGAGCGCCCCTAACACTGTATGCAGTTGCGCCGCCCCGTTCTCGTGGGCGAGCGAGGTGATTGCGGAGACGGATAGCACGCCAAAGAACGTTGTGAAAACGCCGGTAAGTCCCGCGATGACTTTGGAAAGCCAGATCGTATTTCTTCGAACCGGGAGCATCGTGAGGAACGAAAGCGTTCCAGAACCGATTTCCCCGCAGAAGAGGCTGGACCCACACAGGGCGCTGGAGATGAAACAGCAGACCATCCCCATTCCCAGCAGCGCATTCACGCTGAATGGGAGAAACTCTGGATGTGCGCCGCGTCGTTCCTGAAAATCCCAAAGCGCCCAGCAGATATTTGCCAGGATGAACAAAATCGTCATTCCCAAAGGAATGATTCTGATTTCTCGTAATTCTTTCCGGATCAGCGTGTTCATGCGCGTCCTTCCTCCTTCGCCACCAGGGCGACAAAAATCTCTTCCAGGCTGAGATCGACTGCTTCTTTGACCGAGCCGCTGAAGAAGGTTTTCGGCGGCGTCATCTCATCGTAGTCCTGAACCGTGATCAGCCATTCACGGCCGGCGCTGCGCGCCGTCAAGACATTCGGCGACTGGCGCAGCGTCGCCTCTTCTTCGTCCATTCCCGCGACGCGCAGCATCTTCACGGACCCTTTGATCGAATCAACGGGAGCTTGAAGCAGAAGACGGCCGTTGTGCAGGATGCCGACCCAGTCACAGAACCGTTCGATCTCGTGGATCTGATGGCTGGCGAAAAACACCGTGCGGTTCGATCCGTGCAGGGCGTCGATCACGGTGCGGTCGAACTCGGAGCGCGCGATGGCGTCCATGCCGGAGGTGCATTCGTCCAGCAGGACCAGCTCCGGGTCGTGCGCCATGGCGATCACGAGCGCCAGGAGGGCGATGTTGCCGCGCGACAGCTCCCGGACTTTCTTTGTGCGGTCCAGCCGAAAGGTCGTCACCAAACGCGATTCGTCTTCCATGGACCAGTTACGATAGTGCGGGCTGACGAATCGCAGCGTCTCCTCCACGGTCATCCAGTCGTACATCGGCAGGCGCTCGGGAATGTAGCCGACACGCTGGCGCAGCTCCACGCCGTCGCGGACTGGGTCCAGGCCAAGGACGCGGATCTGCCCGGCGGTGGGCTGTAAGATCCCAAGCATCAATTGGATCAGCGTGCTCTTGCCCGCGCCGTTACGCCCCAGCAGCGCGTAGACCGATCCACGCGGGACATCAAGATCCAATTCCTTCAGGACCGAGGTTTTTCCGAACGATTTCGAGAGGCCGTGGATCCGAAGCGCATCGGGGGCGCTTGCGAGTGTGGGAGACAGCAGACCGGCGTCGGCCTTGGATAGATCGATAGGGTGCGAGATCGAGAGCGATTGACGGTGCATATGACGGTCCTCCGAAGCCAAGCAGCAAGTGTCGTATTGTCCATGTCGGCATGAGCGTTTTTATGGTCGCATGAGCGCGGGATGTATGTGGAACAGAATGACCATATAGAGACTGTACGCCGCCGCGCCGACGGATGCATACACCGCCGTCCATTTGCTGATAACGCGCAAGGGGATCAGATAGCGTCGCCGCGATCGTTCCGTACTGCCAAATGACGAGTAAGCGATTTGCAGGGCAATCGCGGCAAGTGACAGCAGTCCGACTCCAATCGCAATCACGAGAGGCCCCGGGTTCTCCAGAGTCGCCAGCAGAGGCAAATAGAAATCAAATTCCCGAAGAGTAATCAGATGGTTTTGATAGTCCGAGACTTTCTGGCCCAACGCGGCGTTCAGCAGACTCCCCAGCCCGAGGACGGCGCCGAATATCGCCAGGCATGAGCCGATGGAAAGCACTACGCTGTTAAACGTTCGATCGCTCAAGCAGGATGCGGCGTAGGAAACGGCGTAGACCGCCGTGAAGACGCCCAGCATCAGGATTGCCGTCAGCAAAAGCCCGATGGCGGAGCCGTGAATGTCGAGTGCGGCGGCCGCCCAGCCGAAATTGGCCCATACAAACGCCTGTCCAATGATTGCAATCCCCAGGAGCGCCGTCACGGCGCCGGCGAAGCCAACTCCGACTTTGACCAGCCAGAGGGATCTTCTCGAAATTGGCAGACCGGTGAGGAACGACAGTGTTCCCCGGCTCGCCTCGCGGGAGACGATGCCTCCGCCGCAGACTACCGCCGCGAGAAGACTGCACGCGGCGCCCATCAGCTCGATTGAGTGCAGCGTATAAATGCCTCCGGGCGGGGTGAGGCGATTCCCGGTGGCGTGATCGGCAAGGTACTGAACCTCAATCAGAAACAAGTTCATGGCGAAGAAGATCAAACAGAACGCCGCCGGCGTCATGCGCGTCTCTCGCCATTCCTTCCAAATCAATCTCTTCATACTCCTGGTCTCCTCATTGGTCTACTTCGATGGAGCGAGTTCAATCGATTGTTCGGCGTTCGCCATCTCCAGCAGCCGCTCTTCCAGAAGCATCCGCACCTCATCGGCGTCCAGATCCACATGGTGCGCCTCCACGAGCGCCCGGTCGAGCAGAGCGGCGACGCGGTCGCGGCGGGCGCTCAGGCTGAGCACCGGTTCGGCGGCGCTGACAAAGCTGCCGAGGCCGCGACGGGTCTCCACCACACGCTCACGCTCCAGCTGCTGGTAGGCGTGCGCGATCGTATTGGGATTGACGACCAGCTCCGACGCCAGTTCGCGGACCGTGGGCAGCCGGTCGCCAGCGCGCAGAGCGCCGCCGGCGATCATGGTTTTGACCTGATCGACGATCTGCAGATAGAGCGGCGAACCTGATGATTGATCCAGACGAATATACATAACTTTGTTCGTTCTTTGTACTAGTTCACTAGTACAATATCACAGGAAGCGCGATCTGTCAAGGGGTGAATCGCGATGTGCTATAATAACGGCTATGGCAGATATTCGTGAAGAACTTAAAAAGCGCATCCTCGTGATCGACGGCGCCATGGGGACGATGATCCAGCGGTACAAGCCGACGGAAGCCGACTATCGCGGCGAGCGGTTTGCAAACCATCCGGTGGATCTGAAGAACAACAACGAAGCGCTGATGCTCGTGCGCCCGGAGATCATTGAAGAGATCCACATGGCGTATCTGGACGCCGGCGCGGACATCATCGAAACGAACACGTTCAACGCCAATTCGATCTCCATGGCGGATTTCGAGATGGCGGACCTTGTCCGTGAGATGAATTTCGAAGCGGTCGCGGTCGCGCGGCGCGCGATTGACAAAGCGATGGCGGCGGATCCATCGAAGCCGCGCTTTATCGCCGGCGCGCTCGGCCCCTGCACGCGCAGCGCCACGGTCATCGAAGACTCGAATAACCCCGCGTATCGCTCATTTACGTTCGACGACTTTGAAGCCACGTACTACGAACAGGCGAAGGCGCTGCTGGACGCCGGGACGGATCTGCTCCTCTGCGAGACGACGTTTGACACGCTCAATCTGAAAGCCGCGCTATTCGCGATTCAGCGCTTGTTTGACGAGGGCGAGCGTGTCGTTCCCGTCATGGCGTCACTGAGCATTACGGATCTTGGCGGCGGAAACCTCACGGGGCAGAACCTGGAGGCGATGTGGAACTCGATCGCCCACGCGCCCTTGCTGTCCGTCGGCTTGAACTGCGGCTTCGGTCCGGATGTCTATCGTCCCTTTGTCGAAGAGATCTCGCGGATCGCGCCGATCTTTGTCAGCATCTATCCGAACGCGGGCCTGCCGAACGCCCTGGCCGAGACGGGATTTGACCTGGATGAGCCGCAGATGACGCCGTCGATCCGAGAGTGGGCGGAAAACGGCTGGCTGAATATTATCGGCGGCTGCTGCGGCACGACGCCGGAGTTTATCCGTGGTTTCGCCAAAGCCGTGGAAGGCTTGCCGCCGCGCGTGCCGCCCGTGATCGCGCCGGAGATGAGGCTGAGCGGGACGCAGGCGTTCAATGTCGGCGAGGACACCCTGTTCGTCAACGTCGGCGAGCGGACCAATGTCACGGGGTCGCCTAAGTTCGCCAAGCTCATTCTCGCCGGCGACTATGAAGCCGCGCTCACCGTGGCGCAGCAGCAGGTGGACAACGGCGCGCAGGTGATCGACGTCAATATGGACGAGGGCCTTCTGGATTCGGAAAAGGCGATGACGACCTTTTTGACCTTGATCCAGGGCGAGACGAATATCAACAAAGTCCCGATCATGGTGGACAGCTCCAAGTGGTCCGTTATTGAGGCGGGATTAAAAGCGCTGCCGGGTAAGGGAATCGTCAACTCGATCAGCCTCAAAGAGGGTGAAGAGAAGTTCAAGGAACAGGCGAAGCTTGTCAAGCGCTACGGCGCCGCCGTGGTCGTGATGGCGTTCGACGAAGTGGGGCAGGCGGACAGCGAAGACCGCAAGGTGGAGATCTGCACCCGCGCCTACAATATCCTGACCCAAGAAGTCGGTTTTTTGCCGCAGGATATTATCTTCGATCCGAACATTCTGACCATCGCGACGGGCATCGAAGAGCACAACAACTACGCCGTCGACTTTATCAACGCGACACGCCGGATCAAGGAAACCCTGCCGCTGGCGAAGGTGAGCGGCGGTGTCAGTAATCTGTCCTTCTCGTTCCGGGGCAACAATGTCGTCCGTGAGGCGATCCATTCGGCTTTCCTCTACCATGCGATCAAGGCTGGTCTGGACATGGGCATCGTCAACGCCGGCATGCTTGAAGTCTACGAAGCGATCCCCAAGGATCTGCTGGGGCTGGTGGAAGACGCGCTGTTTAACCGCCGGCCGGATTCGACGGAGCGACTGCTGGAGTTCGCCGAGGGCCTGAAGGGCGTCAAGGGCAAGGTCGTCGTCAAGGACGAAGCCTGGCGCAATGAAACCGTCGAGTCGCGACTCTCCTATGCGCTGGTGAAGGGCGTCACGGAATACATCGAAGCCGACACCGAAGAAGCGCGCCTGAAGTATGACAAACCTTTGGAAGTGATCGAAGGGCCGCTGATGGCCGGCATGAACGTGGTCGGCGACCTCTTCGGCTCCGGCAAGATGTTCCTGCCCCAGGTCGTCAAGAGCGCCCGCGTCATGAAGCGCGCGGTCGCCGTGCTGATGCCGTATATGGAGGCGGAGAAGCTCGCCAGCGGCAACACGCAGGCGCAGGCCAAGGTGCTGATGGCGACGGTGAAGGGCGATGTCCATGATATCGGCAAGAACATCGTCGGCGTCGTCCTCGGCTGCAACAACTACGATGTGATCGACATGGGCGTGATGGTTCCGTCGGACAAGATCCTGGCGGCGGCGATCGAGCAGGAGGTCGATATTATCGGCCTCAGCGGCCTGATCACGCCGTCGCTGGATGAGATGATCCATGTGGCGAAGGAGATGCAGCGTCAAGGCTTCACCAAGCCTTTGCTCATCGGCGGCGCCACGACGAGCCGCACGCACACGGCGGTGAAGATCGCACAGGCGTATGAAGGCCCGATCGTGCATGTGCTGGACGCCTCCCGCGCCGTCGGCGTGGTGAGCAATCTCATCAGTGACGACCTTCGTCCGGATTTCGTGGAGAAGAACCGGGCCGAGCAGGCGGCGACGCGTGTGACGTTCGCCAACAAGCGCAGCCAGAAAGACACGCTGCCCTTCGAAGCGGCGAAAGCGAACCGTACGCCCATCGTCTGGTCTCCAGAGGATATCGCGAAGCCCGAATTTACCGGCGTCCGCGTTCTCAAGGACTTTCCGCTCTCCGAGCTGGTCCCTTATATCGACTGGGGCCCATTCTTCATCGCCTGGGAGCTGCACGGCAAATATCCGGCGATCTTCGAGGACGAGATAGTCGGCGAGCGCGCCAAGGAACTGTTCGAGGATGGTCAGGAAATCCTGAAAAAGCTGCTCCAAGATGGACAACTGAAGGCGAGCGGCGTCTACGGATTCTTCCCCGCGAACAGCGTCGGCGAGGACATTGAACTCTACACCGACGACACGCGCACGGAAGTCTTAACGACGATCCACGCCCTGCGCCAGCAGACGCCCAAGACCAGCGGCGAGTCGAACAAGTCGCTCTCCGACTACATCGCGCCGCGTGAAACCGGCCTCGCCGACTACCTCGGCGCCTTCGCCGTCACGACCGGCCTCGGCATCGAACCCATCGTCGCCCAGTACGAACGCGATCTGGACGACTACAACGCCATCATGGTCAAAGCCCTCGCCGACCGCCTCGCCGAAGCCTTCGCCGAGTACCTGCACGCCCAGGCCCGCCGCGACTGGGGCTTCGGTGTGAGCGAGAACCTGACCAACGAGGACCTGATCCGCGAACGCTACCGAGGAATCCGCCCCGCGCCGGGCTATCCCGCTTGTCCGGACCACACCGAATCGAAAACAATGTTCGAATTGCTATTGGTTGAGGAAAATACGGGTATCACGTTGACGGAAAGCATGGCGAAGTATCCTACGGCGTCCGTCAACGGCTGGTACCTCGCGCATCCCGAAGCAAAATACTTCGGGGTGGGGAAGATCGGCAAGGATCAGGTCGAGGATTACGCAGGGCGCAAGGGGTGGGATTTGAAGACGGCGGAGTACTGGCTGTCGCCGAATTTGAATTATGATCCGGAGTAGGGAGCCTTCGCGCCCCTCTCGGCAAACCCACCCCCGCGCTTCGCGCCCCCTCCCGCCGCCGGGAAGGGTGATTTCAGAGCGTGTTATCGCAGGCGGCCTTCGTCAGAGGCAATCTTACAAACCCTTCCCGGCGGCGGGAGGGGGCGCGCGAAGCGCGGGGGTGGGTTTGCCGAGAGGGGCGCGAAGGCTTGGGGCCAAGTAGGCGAAAATCCGCCTCCCAAAAACCCAGCAACCGACCGGGAACCCCGCGCCCGGATTTCGCGTACGGACGCCATTGACAAAGAGAATGAGATTGTGACATAATTCACATAGCTCATTTTGAGAGGAAATGCGACGATGCCGCCTACGACAAGCGCCTCACCATTTGGCGAAATCACGCCGAACCTTCACTCCGTCGGGGAGTTTCTCCCGCTGCTGATCCTTCTGGTGGTCGCCTTCCTGCTCGCGTCGGTATTGGTCGGCCTTTCCTGGATTTTGGGGCCGAAAAAGCCGTCCGCCGCGAAGCTTGCTTCCTACGAATGCGGCGTGGACCCGGTGGGTTCGGCGCGCGAACGGTTTCCTGTCAAGTTTTACTTGATCGCGATGCTGTTTATTGTCTTCGATATTGAGACCGTCTTTCTCTATCCGTGGGCTGTCACCTACAGCTACCTGCATGGTCTGCCCAATGGCGCGCAGATCTTCAGCTTGAGCGAGATGTTCGTCTTTATCATCATCCTCTTTGTCGGTTACATCTATGTGTGGAAGAAGGGCGCTTTCGAATGGGAGTAGAACAAAACCTCGGAGTCCTGACCGTGCCGCTGAACAAAGCGGTCAACTGGGCCCGCAGTAATTCCGTTTGGCCCGCGACGTTCGGTTTGGCCTGCTGCGCCATCGAAATGATGGGCTCGACCAACTCACGCTACGACCTCGCGCGCTTCGGCAGCGAGGCGTTCCGCGCCTCCCCCCGCCAGGCGGACCTGATGATCGTCGCCGGCCGCGTCTCCAAAAAGATGGCGCCCGTCCTGCGCCAGATCTACGATCAGATGCCCGAGCCCAAGTGGGTCATCTCGATGGGCGACTGCGCCTCCTGTGGGGGCGTCTTCAACAACTACGCCATCCTGCAAGGCGTGGACCAGATCGTCCCGGTAGACATCTACGTTCCCGGCTGCCCGCCGAACCCCGATGCGCTGATCTATGGGATCAATCAGCTGCAAAAGAAGATCCAGCGCGAGCACTTCAGCGACCGCCGCTAGTCTTAGGATAACTTGCCATGGTAGATTTTAATGTCCGTTTGGGGTTGACGCCCACCGACCTGGAGCTCCGTGAGATCCAGACGAAGCGTCCCGCCGAGTTCGAAGCGCTCAACGCCGACGATAGCCCGGAGCTGCGCCTGCTGGAAGAGCAGTTCGCCGGTGAGATCGTCTCGTCGCGCTTGTTCCGAGGCGAAAAGACCATCACGGTCAAGAAAGACAAGATCGTCGCGATCGCGAAGGCGCTGCGCGATACGCATGAGACGGCTTACAACTATCTCTCCGACCTGACCTGCGTCGATCTGCTCAAGGTCAATAAGACCGAGGAAGAGCCGCGCTTTGAGGTTCTGTACAACCTCTATTCGCTGGCGACGTTCGAGCGCCTGCGCTTGAAGGCCCAGGTCACCGAGGACGATCCCACAATCGACACCGTCGAGTCCGTTTGGCCGAACGCCAACTGGAACGAGCGCGAAGTCTACGATATGTTCGGAATTACCTTCAACAACCACAGTGATCTTCGCCGCATCTTGATGCCCGACGATTGGGTGGGGAACCCGCTGCGTAAGGACTATCCGCTGGGCGGCGAAGAAGTCGAGTTTACGTTCAACGTGCGTGGGCGCTAATTAGTAGAAAGAAATTCAATATGGCGACAACTGAGCGCGATTTGAAGGAACGGGCGATCGAGGCGAAACTCGGCGCAGGCGTGGATGTTCAGCGGATTCAGGAAGACGATCGGGATCTGATGATCGTCAACATGGGCCCGCAGCACCCGTCGACGCACGGCGTTTTGCGTCTCGTCGTGGAGCTGGACGGCGAGAACGTCCAGAAGGCGACGCCGCATATCGGTTACCTCCATACGGGTCTGGAAAAGACCATGGAGTCGATGACCTATTACAAGGCGCTGACCATCACTGACCGCGAGGATTACCTCTCGAACCTGATGAACAACCTCGCCTATTCGCTGGCGGTGGAGAAGCTGCTGGACGTGGAAGTTCCGCCCCGGGCGCGTCGCCTGCGGCTGATCCTCAACGAACTGGAGCGGATCGCGTCGCACCTGCTGTGGCTCGGCACGCACGCGCTGGACATTGGGGCGATGACGCTCTTCTTCTACACCTGGCGTGAGCGCGACGCCATTCTGGACATGAAGGAAATGCTCTCGGGCGTCCGCATGATGACCAGTTGGATCTGTCCCGGCGGCCTGCGCGGCGACGTTCCTGATGGCTGGTTCCACAAGGTCGGGAAGTTCGTCGACGCCTTCCCTAAGAAGCTGTCTGAGTACAACAACCTGATCTCCAAGAACCCGATCTTTGTCGAGCGGCTTTCCAATATCGGTATTATCAAGGCGGAAGACGCGATTGCATGGGGTATGAGCGGCCCGTCGCTGCGCGGTTCGGGCGTCGCCTGGGACCTGCGCAAGTCTAACCCGTACACCGGCTACGATGAGTTCGAGTTCGATATCGCGGTCGGCCAGAACGGCGATGTTTACGATCGCTTCCTGGTTCGCATGGAAGAACTGAAGCAGAGCCACCGCATTCTGGTGCAGGCGCTGCGCGACGTTCCCGGCGGTCCGGTGATGACCAGCGACCGCAAGGTGGCGCCGCCGCCGCGCGCCGAGCTGGACACCTCGATGGAAAGCTTGATCCACCACTTCAAACTTTTCACCGAAGGATATCACCCCCCGATCGGCGAAACCTACGCGGCCGTCGAGAGCGGACGCGGCGAAAAGGGCTACTATATCTATAGCGACGGTTCGGGAATCCCGTACCGCGTGAAGATCAAGGGACCCAGCTTCAACAATCTTCAGGCGCTGCCGAAGATGGTCGAAGGACTGATGATCGCCGACGTCGTCGCCGTCATTGGCTCGATCGACATCGTTTTGGGAGACATCGACCGCTAATCAGCGCGGCGCCGGGCGCGATGAGCGCGATGACGAAACTCGTTTAACACCTATGCTCACTGAAGAAGTTTACAAAAAGATCGATACGCTGATCGCGAAGTACCCCACGAAGAAGGCGGCTCTGCTGCCGGCGCTGTGGGTCGCGCAGGCGGCAAACGACAACTGGCTGCCGCGCGAAGCGATGGCCGATGTCGCCAAATATCTCGGCCTGGCGCCGGCGTATGTCGAAGGTGTCGCCACCTTCTATACGATGTACAACAAGGCCCCGGTCGGCCGTCATCACCTGGAAGTCTGCCACAACATCGTTTGTATGGTGGTTGGCGCCGATGAGCTGATCGACCACATCGGCGGAAAGCTGGGCGTCGGGCGCGGCGAGACCACACCGGACCGCAAGTTCACGCTGAACACCGCCGAATGCCTGGGCGCCTGCGCGAATGCGCCGTGCATGATGGTGGGCGACACCTACTACGAGGATCTGACGACCGAGAAGGTCGACGAAATCCTCGCGGATCTGGCGCGTAAGTAATTAGAGAAGGTTCCATCACCAAGATGCCTAGTGAACAGCCACAATATTTGTACAAGTACCGTCAAGTCCCGGGGATCGACGACATTGACGTCTACCTGAAGCACGAGGGATACAACGCGGTCCGCAAGGCCCTGACGATGGATCAAGAAGCCATCATCAATGAGGTCAAGCTTTCGGGACTGCGCGGCCGAGGCGGCGCCGGATTCCCGACGTTCATCAAGTGGAACGGCATCCCGAAGAACTGGGACAAGCCGCACTACCTGGTCGTGAACGCCGACGAAGGCGAGCCGGGCACCGCGAAGGACCGCGACCTGATGAACGCGCTTCCTCACCTTTTGGTGGAAGGCTGCATTATCTCCTGCTGGGCCATCCGCTCCAAGGCGTGCTATATCTACATCCGCGGCGAGTATATCCAGCCGGCCCGCCAGATCCAAAAGGCCATCGATCAGGCGTACGCCAAAGGCTTCCTCGGAAAGAATATCTTAGGCAGCGGCTTCGATCTCGATATGTACGTGCATATGGGCGCCGGCGCCTATGAGTGCGGCGAAGAGTCGGCGCTGATGTCCAGCTTGATGGGCGAGCGCGGCATGCCCCGGCACAAGCCCCCGTCGGCTCCATTGCCCGTAATCAGCGGCGTCTGGGATTCCCCGACGATTGTCAACAATGTCGAAACGATCGCCACAGCGGTTCCGATCATCAACATGGGCGGCGCCGAGTATGCGAAGGTCGGCACCGGCACTCCCGGCGCGGGCCCGGCGAGCCGCGGCACCAAGCTGATCACGCTCAGCGGACATGTGAAGAAGCCCGGCAACTATGAGATCGTACTGGGCACTCCGGTCCGCGAGATCATCTATGAGATCGGCGGCGGCATCAAGAACGATAAGAAGTTGAAGTTCTTTATCCCGGGCGGCTCCTCGACCCCGCTGCTGCCCCCCGAATTCTTGGACACGCCCTACGACTATGAGGCGCTGGGCAAGACCGGATCGCTGCTTGGATCGGGCGCGTTGATTGTGTACGATGAGACGGTGAGCGTTCCCGCGCTGATGACTCGTCTGATGCACTTCTACGCCCATGAAAGCTGCGGCAAGTGTACGCCGTGCCGCGAGGGGACGAACTGGCTGGTCAAGATCCACGACCGCATCATGGCGGGCGGCGGCCGGCCGGAAGACATCGACCTTCTGCTCGATATCTCGAACAATATTTTCGGACGCTCCTTCTGCGCGCTGGGCGACGCGGCGGCGATGCCGCTGGCGGGCTTCTTTGCGGGCAAGGGCGCGATCTACTACTTCCGTGAAGAGTACGAAGAACTGATCCGTAACGGCGCCGGCGGCAAGAAGCGCGCGTTCGCGCCGCTGCAGATGGCGGGGGTTTAAGGAAGCACGTATGGCAGACACAGCGACTGCGCCGGCCGCGCCTCAGGAGGCTCCGGCGGTTGAACTCGTCAATCTGACGATTGACGGCACAAAAGTGAGCGTTCCGAAAGGGACGCTCGTCATCACGGCGGCTTTTCAGGCCGGCGCCGATATCCCTTATTTCTGTCACCACCCACGGCTGAAGCCGGCGGGCGCCTGCCGCATGTGTCTTGTCAAGATCGAGAAGATGAACAAGATCCAGACGGCCTGCACCGTACCGGTCGCCGAGGGCATGGTGGTGGACACGATCTCGCCCGAAGTCAAGCAGGCGCAGAGCGGAATTCTGGAGTTTCTCCTGATCAACCACCCGCTGGACTGTCCGATCTGCGATCGCGGCGGCGAGTGTCCTCTTCAGAACATGACCTTCCAGTACGGTCCGGGCGTCACGCGTTTCGTCGATGAGAAGCGTCACTTCCCGAAGGCCGTTCCGATCTCGGAATATGTCGTTCTGGACCGCGAGCGCTGTATCCAGTGCGCGCGCTGCACCCGTTTCACCGAGGAGATCTCGGGCGATGGCGAGCTCGCCATCGAAAGCCGGGGCAATTCGGCGATCATCTCTCCATTCACTCCCGAAGGCTTCAAGAGCAAGTTCAGCGGCAACACGATCGAGCTTTGCCCGGTCGGCGCCCTGACCTCGCGCACCTATCGCTTCGCGGCTCGCCCGTGGGAGTTCCAGTCGCAGGACTCGATCTGCTCCATGTGCGGCGTCGGCTGCTCCATCGCCGTTCAAACACGCAATGGCGAGCTGATGCGCGTGAACGGCCGGCTGAACGAGGAAGTCAACGAAGAGTGGACCTGTGACCGGGGCAAGTTCGAGCAGTACTGGGTCAACAGCACGGACCGCATCAACGAGCCGCATCTTCGGATGGCCTCGCAGCTGCGCCGCGTGACCTGGGGCCAGGCGCTCGACGCCGTCTCGAAGACGCTCAAGGATTACGCCGCGACCAACCCGAACAGCGTCGCCGGCATCGCGTCCCCGCGCTGCTCCAACGAAGATCTGTATCTGTTCCAGCGTCTCTTCCGCAACGGTCTGGGTACGAACAATCTCGACCACCGCACGAACGACGCGCCGTACATCCCGATGCAGACCAGCATCGCGGAGGTCGGAACCGCGAAGACGATCGTTGCGGTCGGCGCCGAGATCGACGATGTGCTTCCCGTTCTGTGGCTACGCGTCTACAAGGCGATCTCCAAGGGCAACGCGAACTACTTCCGCAATGACGACGTGAAGTCCACGGAAGTGGCCGACGCGATCGCGCTTGGCGCCGGAACGATCGTTCTGGCCTGGCACAACATTCCTGTCGCAGATATCGAAGCCCTGCGCGCGGCCTGCGCGGCGTCCGGCGCGAAGCTCAATGTGCTTCTTCCCGACGCCAACTCGGTGGGCGCCGTCAACATGGGCGTCCTTCCGGACCGCCTGCCGGCGCTGCAAAGCGTCAGCAACGGCGCGCGACCGGTGTATGAGACGTTGTGGGGCGGTCCGCTGCCGGCGGAGCCCGGCCTGGACACGCGCGGCATCCTCGAAGGCTGCGTGAATGGGACGATCAAGGCGCTTTATTTGATGGGCCCGGATCCGCTGAAGAACTTCGCGGATCAGGAGCTTGTCGCGAACGCGCTCAACAAAGTCCCGTTCCTGATCGTTCAGGACCTGTTCAACAATGGCGCGGGACGTCAGGCCGACGTCTTCCTGCCCTCCTGCTCGTTCATCGAGAAGGAAGGCACCTTCACCAACATCGAAGGCCGCATCCAGAAGTTCAAAAAGGCGATCGAGCCGCGCGGCCAGAGCAAGCCCGACTGGCAAATCGCCGCCGATCTGCTGGTCCGATTGGGCAAGCATGTCCCGTACATCTCGCCGCGTGATATTGCGCGCGAGATCGCTCAGGTCGCCGCCGCGAAGGCTGCGCCTGTCAGCGCTGTGGAAACGGCGTCGTAGGCAAAACATCCATGACACCCAATCTGTTCTTTCACTATTTCTTTAACGTCGATCCGGCGCACACAGGGACCGGCAACATGCCGGCCGAGTACTGGTGGATCGACCTGATCCGCATCGTCGTGCGCGTCCTCGTCGGACTGTTCGCGATCCTGCTGGTTGTTCCCCCGCTGGTCTGGTGGGAGCGCCGCCTGCTCGGCTTCATGCAGCAGCGCCAGGGACCGAACCGCGTTGGACCGTTCGGACTTTTGCAGACGATCGCCGACGGCGTGAAGCTTCTGCTCAAGGAAGACATGAACCCGACGAACGTGGACGTCGTCCTTTTCGTCCTCGCGCCGATCGTCTTCCTGATTCCCGCGCTGGTGACCTCCGCTGTTGTGCCGTGGGGACCGAGCCTGACCTGGGGCGCTTCCGCGCCGAACGTCAGCGTTGGCGTCCTTTACCTCCTGGCCTGGGGATCGCTGGCGGTCTACGGCGTCGTGCTGGCCGGCTGGGCGTCGAACAACAAGTATTCGCTGCTGGGCGGCCTGCGCTCCTCGGCCCAGATGATCTCTTATGAACTGGGCATGGGGCTGGCGATCGTGACGGTCGTTCTGCTCACGGGCAGCCTGAGCATGCATGACGTCGTCATGCAGCAGGGTTTCAGCAGTCTGGGGCTTCCGGAGTGGAACTTGCTGAAGTTCTTCCCGATGGGCTTTGTCGCGATGCTGATCTACGCGATCTCGATGCTCGCCGAAACGAACCGCGCGCCGTTCGACCTTCCTGAGGCCGAAACGGAGCTGGTCGCCGGCTATCACACCGAGTACACCTCCATGAAGTTCGCCATCTTCTTCATGGCGGAGTACGCGAACATGATCGTCGTCAGCGCGATCTGCGCGACGCTCTTCTTCGGCGGTTTCCATGCGCCGCTGCTGTGGCTGGACGGATCATTCCTCGGCCCGCTGGTCGGCAAGAGCAGCCCGCTGCTCGGCGGCATTGTCGCCGCGCTGGTTCCGGTGATCTGGCTCGTCGCCAAGATCCTCTGCGGCCTGTACTTCTTTATCTGGGTCCGCGCCACCATGCCGCGCCTTCGCTACGATATGCTGATGCGCGCCGGATGGCTCGGCGTCCTGCCGATCGCCTTGGGCAACATTCTGATGGTCGCCATCGCGATGGCGCTGGGATACCCGGCGGGATTGATCGCCTGGCTCGTCGTTTTCGGGATCGCCTTTGTGGTGTTCGCCGGAAGCAAGGCGGCCAACAGCTTTACCACGAACTCCCGCCGCGACACTACCGTCCGGCTTTACGGTGAGGCTCAGCCGTATCGCACCGTTCCCGAGCACTCGGGACATGGCGCGCAGACTCTGCCTCCGAACGCGCTGAGCGAAGCGGCGCTCGCCGCTGCGGCCCAGGCCCCTCTTGACGATGCGTTCGCCGCAAAGAAAGGTTAACTCCCATGGGACTCTGGGATAACATCAAAACTCTGGGTCAGGAGGCGAAAGCGCCGCTGACCGGACTGGGAATCACGCAGGGCTACTCCAACAAGGAGCGCGTGACGATCGAATATCCGGATGTACGCCGCCCGATGCCGCGCCGCGCGCGCTGGCGCCACGTACTCAACCGCTACGAAAACGGCATGGAGAAGTGCATCGGCTGCTCGCTGTGCGCCGGCTCCTGCCCCGCGAACGCCATTCTGGTGGTCGCCGCCGAGAACACCGACGAAAATCGCCGCTCTCCGGGGGAACGGTTCGCCGCGCAGTACGAAATCAACATGCTGCGCTGCATCTTCTGCGGCTATTGCGAGGAAGCATGTCCGACTCAGGCGATTCAGCTAAAGGACATCTGCGAGCTCGCGGACGATAACCGCAAGGATCTGATCTACACCAAAGAGATGATGATCGTGCCGGATCCGACCAAACCGTAGCGTCGCCCTGCGGCGACGCTGAGAACAACGAAAAACAGCTTATGTCTGGACAACTTATTCTATTCGGCCTGCTGGCGGCCATCGCGGTCGTCTGCGGCCTGTGCATGATCCTGAACGACAATCCGGTGCGCAGCGCGCTCTTTCTCGTGATGCTGCTGTTCAATGTCGCCATCCTGTATGTGACCTTGAATGCGGCGTTCATCGCGGCGGTGCAGGTTATCGTCTATGCGGGGGCTATTATGGTCCTCTTTATATTCGTGATTATGCTGCTCAATCTCGGCACGCCGGAACAGGTCATCGATCACTTGAAGCCGCAGAAGGTTCTGGGACCGATCGCGGGCGTCCTGCTGGTCGGCCTGCTCGCGAGCGCCGTGGTGGCGGTTCCGATCGGCCATGGCGGCCAGCCGCTCAGCACGGGCACCATCGGGCCGTTCGAGATCGGTCTGGCGCTGTACTCGCCGACGAACTACTGGCTTTTCCCATTTGAGGTCGTCTCGATCCTGCTGCTCGTTGCGGCGATCGGCGCCGTTATGCTGGCTAAGCGGAGGATTTAGCGCATGGTTCCCGCAGTCCCTTTAAACTACTATCTGGTGCTCAGCGCGATCTTGTTCACCATTGGCGTCGTCGGCGTTTTGATCAAGCGAAACCCGATCACGATCTTCATGTGCGTCGAGCTGATGCTGAACGCGGTGAACATTACCCTGGTGGCGTTTTCGCGCTACCAGAGCACGCTGACGCCCGCCGGCGGATACGCCAACCCTCGCTTTATCGACGGTCAGATGATGGTTCTCTTCGTCTTCGCCGTCGCCGCCGCCGAAGTCGCGGTGGGCCTGGGCATTCTGGTGTCTATCTTCCGCAATAAGATGTCCATCAACGTGGACGAAATCGATTTGATGAAGGGCTAACACAGCCTTTCTTTCGGGGGCTGTGCAGCCCCCGTGTTTCTGGGGCCAGCGAGCCCTTGTTTTTCGGAGTGACAGCGCAATGCCAAACTTGTCCGACCCGTATATAATCGCCTGGCTCATTCCGCTCTTTCCGTTGATCGGCTTTTTGATCAATGGAGCACTTGGCGGCACGGCCACGAAGAAGCTCGCGGGTATTATTGCCACGGCGGCCGTCTTCGCCTCTTTCTTCGTCGCCGTCACTCTCTTTTTGAAGGTGCAGGCGTCTCCGGAAGACGCTAAGCAGCATCTGGCGTATCTCATGCCCTGGTTCAGCATTCCCGGGATCGGCGGCATTCCGCCGTTCCAGGTGAACTTTGAACTGCTGGTCGATCCGCTCTCTGTCCTGATGATGCTGATTATCACCGGCGTCGGCGGTCTGATCCACCTTTATTCCATCAGCTACATGGCGGCGGACAAGGGCTTTGCGCGCTTCTTCACCTACCTGAACCTGTTCGTCTTCTTCATGCTGCTGCTGGTTATGGGCAACAACCTGCTGATCCTGTTTATCGGCTGGGAAGGCGTCGGTCTTTGCTCCTACCTGCTGATCGGTTTCTTCTATGAGAAGAAGTCGGCGGGGGACGCGGCGAAGAAGGCGTTTATCGTCAACCGTATCGGCGACGTCGGCGTGCTGATTGGCATGTTCCTGCTGTTCCAGCACTTCGGAACGCTGGACTTCTATCACGCGACTTCCGGGACGTCGGCGTCTCTGGTGGGCGCGGGAACGGGCTTCGTTCAACTGGCGCTTTCGCACCCCGAGATGATCGGCGGCGCGGCGACGCTCGCGTGTTTGATGCTGTTCCTCGGCGCGACTGGTAAGTCGGCGCAGCTGCCGCTCTACAACTGGCTCCCGGACGCGATGGAAGGTCCGACACCGGTGTCGGCGCTGATCCACGCCGCGACGATGGTCACGGCCGGCGTCTATATGGTGTCCCGCACCCACACGCTCTTTGAGCTGTCGGATGTGGCGATGGGCGTCATCGCCTTCACCGGCATCGCGACGGCGCTGTTCGCCGCGACGATCGGTCTGATGCAGAACGACATCAAGCGAGTCCTGGCGTACTCCACGGTCTCGCAGCTTGGCTACATGTTCGCCGCCTGCGGCGCGGGCGTCTTCGCCGCCGGCATGTACCATGTGATGACACACGCATTCTTCAAAGCGTGTCTCTTCCTTGGCTCCGGTTCGGTCATCCACGCCATTGAGCATGCGATGCACGCGCAGCATGGTCATGGACACGGCGATGCGCACGAAGAGCATGGCGATGCGCCGCACGGTCAGGTTCTCGCGAACGCCGGCCCCGATCCGAACGATCCGCAGGATATGCGCAATATGGGCGGCCTGCTGGGACGCACGAAGATCACGGCAGGCACGATGATCATCGCGACGCTGGCGATTGCGGGCATTGTTCCCTTCGCCGGTTTCTGGAGCAAGGATGAGATCCTGTGGCGCATGTTCAATGTGCACTCCGATCTTCATGGCCTGTTCTACGGTGTCGGCGCTGTGACCGCTCTGCTGACCGCGTTCTACATGTTCCGCTTGATTTCCAAGACCTTCCTGGTCGCCCCTCAAACGGAAGCCGCGAAGCATGCGCATGAATCCAGCCCGCTGATGACAATTCCGCTGGTGATCCTGGCGGCTCTGTCCACCCTGACCGGCTGGGCGGTGCTGAAGTATGAGGACTTCTCCGAGTACCTGGCGCCTTCCGTCACAACAAAGGATTACGCGCCGACGCTGCTGCAGCCGTCGCTGGAGCATCCGCTGGGCTATGGTCTGATGATCGTCATTCTGGTGATCATCGGGATCTGCATCAGCATTTACCGCAGCAAGCCCAATGGCGAGCTGATGTCTCCGCAAGCGCGCGCCGACCGGCACCTGTTCAGCCCCGGCTGGTATAACTGGGTGCTGCTCAACAAGTACTTTGTCGATGAGGCTTACAATTTCTGGTTCGTCCATCTGGGCAAGAAGTTCTCTTACTGGCTGTGGAAGACGTTCGACGTCGATGTCGTGGACGGTATTGTGAACGGGGTGGGCGCGCTCACCGGCTGGACCGGCTCCAAGCTGCGGTTGGCGCAGAGCGGCTATGTCCGCAACTACGCCTTCTCCATGGTCATCGGGATTATTCTCGTCCTGTTCATCGTCTTCCAACGGTCAGGACACGGCTGGTAGGCGCGAATAGCGCCCGCCGCCTCTTTCAGGAGCATTGCGTGTGAACGATATACCGTGGCTGTCAATTGTTATTTTCCTGCCTCTCGTGTTCGCCGTCGTCGCGCTGACGATGAAGAACAATCCGAGCGGCGCCCGTATGGTGGCCTTCGTCGGCACGATCGTGACGCTGGTCGTCTCCGTGCTGATCTACGCCAACTTTAACTCCGCCCAGACTTACGCCGCCGGCGCTCCGCACTTCCAGTTGCTGGAGAAGCATTCGTGGATCGCCCTGAGCAAGGGATCGGTCAACTACCTGCTGGGTGTGGACGGCGTGTCCCTGCTGATGGTGCTGATGACGACGGGAATCTTTCCCTTTATCGTCGGCGTCTCCAAGGACATCAATGAGCGGCACAATCAGTACTACTTCTGGGTGCTGCTGATGGAGACCGCCGTTCTGGGCGTCTTCCTCTCGCTGAACCTGGTTCTGTTCTACATCTTCTGGGAAGCGATGCTGATCCCGGCGTACTTCATCATCGGCATCTGGGGTGGTCCGAAGCGCATCTACGCCACGGTGAAGTTCTTCCTCTACACCATGGTCGGCTCGATGCTGATGCTGGTGTCGATCCTGGGAGTGTACTTCCTGACCGGCGCGACCAGCTTCGATCTGCCGGATCTCCAGGCGGCTCTGCCGGCCGTTCTTGGCGGCCATCTGACCACCGAGATGCTGCTCTTCGGCGGCTTCTTCCTGGCGTTTGGAATTAAGGCGCCGATCTGGCCCTTCCATACCTGGGTGCCCGACGCATACGCCGAAGCGCCGACCGGAGGCTCGATCATCCTGGTCGCGCTGAAGATGGGGCTTTACGGCTTCATTCGCTTCTGCATTCCGATGTTCCCGAACGCGGTGCATGCGCTGGCCCCGGCGATCATCGTCCTGGCCGTCATCGGCGTCGTGTACGCCGCGCTAGTCGCGTCGATGCAGACCGACCTGAAGCGCCTGATCGCTTACTCCAGCGTCTCGCACATCGGCGTGATTTTGCTGGCGATCTTCTCGATGACCGGCATCGGTATCGCGGGCGCCGTCATCCAGATGGTGAGCCACACGATCACGACCGGCGCTTTGTTCATCCTGGGCGGCGCGCTTTACTCGCGTCGGCAGTCGTACGCTATCGCGGACTACGGCGGCCTGATGAAGGTGATGCCGGGCTTTACCGTGCTGTTCCTGATCGCCACGCTCTCGTCGGTCGCGCTTCCGCTCACCAGCGGTTTCGCCGGCGAGATCCTGATGCTGGCCGGCTCGTTCCAGACCTACCCGTGGGCGACGGCTGTCGCCACCACATCGGCGATCTGGAGTGTCGTTTACATGCTCTGGATGTTCCAGCGCGTGATGTACGGTCCGCTCGACAAGCCTGAGAACCAATCGCTGCCGGATACGACGCCGGGCGAGAAGCTCGCCTTGTGGCCGCTGGTGGCGCTGATCTTCATCATCGGCGTCTTCCCGACCCCGATCCTGAACAAACTGAACTCTTCGGTCAGCGACATTTTGTCGAGCGCCGGCGGCGCGCAGACGGCCGCCGCGACGCCGATTCCGGTCGCGGCGCCTGTGAATGCGCTCAGCAAGATGCCTGCGGTGGCGTCCGCCGCACTGACACATCTGAAAGACTAATCGCTCATGATTTCGATACCTTCGAACGACTTTTTCGCCGTCTCGCCGCTGCTGATCGTCATCCTCACCGCGATGATTGTCTTGATGGTGGACTTGGCGCTGCCCCGTGACCGTAAAGGACTTCTGGTCGGCATTTCGCTGATTGGCCTTGTGGCGGCGGTGTTCGCCAGCGCGGCGCTCTGGGGACGCGGGCTGAACGCATTTGCCGGCTCTGTCGCCGCCGATAACTTCGCGATCCTCTTCCAGTTCATTCTGCTGATCGTGGCCGGCCTGTCGGTTCTGCTCTCCGAGCGGTATATCCAGCTCAAGGGCATCAACTACGGCGAATACTACGCGCTGATGCTGTTCTCGACATCGGGCGCTATGCTGATGGCGACCAGCCGCGAACTGATCACCATCTTCGTCGGCCTGGAAGTCCTGTCGATCGCGCTGTACATTCTCGCCGGTTTCGCCCGCACCGAAGCGCGCTCCGAAGAGTCGGCCATGAAGTACTTCCTTCTGGGCGCATTTTCCTCGGGCTTCTTCCTGTACGGCATCGCGCTGCTTTACGGCGGCACGGGCACTACGCGCCTCGATCTGATGGCGCAGGTCCCGGGCGGTCTCCAATCGGTCTACTCGATTGCGGGAATGGCGCTGCTGCTGGTTGGCCTCGGCTTTAAGGCCGCGATCGTGCCGTTCCACTCCTGGACCCCCGATGTGTACGAAGGCGCGCCGACTTCGGTTACGGCCTTCATGTCCGCTGGAGCCAAGGCGGGCGCCTTCGCGGCATTGATCCGTGTCGCCATCGCCTTCCTGCCGGTTTCGCATTACTTCCATGATGTGCTCTGGGCGCTGGCGATCCTGACGATGATCGTCGGCAACATCATCGCCGTGCAGCAGACGAATATCAAGCGCATGCTGGCCTACTCCAGCATCGCGCACGCTGGTTACATCCTGGTGGGATTGATCGCGCAGAACGAAGTCGGCCGCGCAGGCATCATCTTCTACGTGCTGTCCTACACGTTTATGAACCTCGGCGCGTTCGGGATCTTGATCCTGCTGGCGCGTCGCGGCGATGAGCTGACGCAGATCCAGGATCTGGAAGGTCTGTCGGAGCGCCAGCCGGCCGCCGCCGCGCTGATGGCGATCTTCATGCTGTCGCTCGCAGGCATTCCGCCGACCGCTGGTTTCATCGGCAAGTTCTTCCTGTTCTCCGGCGCCATTCAGGCGCATGAGTACTGGCTGGCTTCCATCGGCCTTCTGGCAAGTGTCGTCGGCGTCTTCTACTACCTGTGGATTATCGTCCGCATGTACTTCAAGCCCGCTCGTCGCGAGTTCCCGACGGGCATTTGGAACAACTCGCCCGGTGCGTCGATCGCGGTCGGCTTCTGCGCGCTCCTTTCGATCCTTCTAGGCCTCGTCCCGTCCACTTTCTACAATCCGTCGCTTTCCGGCGCCCAGTCGCTGATCGCGCCGGTGGCTCCAATCGCCGCGCCGGCGATTCCGGTGGCGAAGGCCGAGGGACCGCAGGTGTCCGCGAACGTTCGGTAGATTGACGTTCGAGTTCCTTTGAGATCGAAACAGCCGCCCAGCGATTGCCGGGCGGCTGTTTTTTGGTCAAGTCCCTATTCCCCCGGCGCTTTATCGCGCTTCCCCCTCTTTCCCAACAAGCTGCTGCGCAGGGGAAAAGGGGAGCCACTCATTTTAGCCATTCACTCGTCACATAAACGTGAGGATCATGATTACGAAAGCAAAGCATTCATCAAACATACTTGTCGAGCGAGCAAGGATCACAATGATGAGCGCCCCTTTTACCTCTGGGCAAAAGGGGGAAGCGCGATAAAGCGCCGGGGGAATAGGGACTATCCCTCACACCTCCAGCCCCACCGCCCGCATCAACTCCAGCGCGTTGCTCTTCTCCACAACCCCAGGCCGTAGCTGATAATCAAAGCTCATCTTCCCGTCGATGATCTGGTCTTCCAGATGCACGTTCGCCGCCGCGAGCGCAGAGTCGGCGGCGATGCGCGCGAGGGCGAGGTCGTGTGTGGTCGCCATGCCGAGGGAGCCGCGCGCGCTGAGGGCGCGCAGGACGGCTTCGGCGCCGATGAGGCGGTCGTGGGAGTTGGTGCCGTGCATGATCTCGTCGAGGAGATAGAGCAGGGGATGCTTGTTGTCTTTAGAGAGCGTGACGATTTCCTGGAGACGCTGGATCTCGGCGTAGAAGCGCGAGACGCCGTCTTCCAGGGAATCCTGAGTGCGGATTGAGGCGCCGATCTGCATTGGGCTGATACGCAGTGAGGTGGCGCGCACGGGCGCGCCGCAGAGGGCGAGAACGGCGTTGGCGCCGACGGCGCGCATGAGGGTGCTTTTGCCGGACATGTTGGAGCCGCTGAGGATTAAGAGGCGTTGTGTCTCGTCGCTCAGCGACAGGTCGTTGCGGACCGCGACGCCAGCGAGGAGAAGCGGGTGGGAGAGGCCGGTCGCGCGATATGCGGTCTGCGCGGTTTCGATTTCGGGATAGATGTCATCGGGATTCTCGTACGCATAACCCGAAAGGGAGAGCAGCGCTTCGAATTCACCCACGATTTGCAGCCATGCGATCAGATTTTCGCCGTTTGCTTGGCGCCAGGCTTCGATGGCGAGACCAAAATGGTGCGTCCACATCAGGACGGCGGCGATGAGTGCGAAGAATGGATTACTGGTGACGGAAAGATAGCTCATCAAATCGTGCAGATGGTCGACCTGCGCCGCCGGACCGCGCCCGCTCGTTCGGACACGCGCCTGCATCGATTGAAGCATCGGCGACTGGAAACTCTGACGATCGACATAGCTGAGCACCGCTGACAGAGTCTTGAGATTGCGGGCCGGTCGGTCCACCGCCTTGATCACCGCGCGGACGGAGCTGAGCGTCGGCATGCTAAATGCGATCTCAACACCGACGACGATGAGCAGCGGAACCAGCGAGCCGCCGGCCAGGAAGTAGATTCCCGTCACGATCGCGGCGAGTGTGAGCGCGGCGGCGATGGCGCGCAGGCGTGTGAGATTGGGAAGCGGCGCGGATGTCGCCCAGGCGGCAAGCTGATCCAGCGGCGCCTTAAGATCCGTCTCGGCAAGCAGCGCCAGCTCCTCGCGCAGATCGGCGTTCGCCGTCAGCTCCCGGACAGCTTCCTGGCGCATCCGGATCGCCTCGGGGGCGGCGGACGCGCTGAGCCAGCGCGCGAGCGTCTCTTCGCCCATCTTCGTACGCACGGCGCAGATGCGCTCGAAGAGGGAGTTTCGGCCATAGACATCCAGATCGATTGCGTACGGATGGCGCGGATCGAGGAAGCGCGCGCCATCGTTGCCCTTTCCGGCCCAGCGTCCTTGCAGGCGGTCCAGGGCTTTCTGATAGTGACTGACGGCGCGATTGGCTCGCTCCAGATTACGCCCGACGCGTTCATGGACAATCCACAGCGCGACGAAGACGGCGGCGAACGGCGCCGGCAGCCATGCCGGCGCGGAATGGGTGAACAAGGCCGGCCAGCAGGCGGCGAGGCCGGCGGCGAACGAGAGGAAGCGCCACAAGGCGAGACGGTTGTCCTGGCGGGATAACTGCTGAGCCTGGGCTTGAAATCGGTCAAAGCGAGATTGATACTCGGATTGCGGAGAATGGACGGTCGGACGGGATTCTGTTATCATGGGTTTGCCCTTCCATTACGCCGTCGCCTGGCGCGACTCCTGCCGTGGAGCGGCGCGCCGTCTCGGCCGGACTTGAACAATACACGCCGCCATGCTATACTAAACTATCATTTGTGAGGAGGGCCGGGGATGGCCGAGCCGCAATTTGCGTGTATTAATGGCGAGTTAATTCCGAAGGAGCAGGCGTTTGTGCCGCTCTACGATCACGGAATGCTTTACGGAGACGGTCTTTTTGAAGGCATCCGTGTTTACAATAATCGTGTCTTCAAGCTGGATGAGCATGTCGCGCGGCTTTACTATTCGGCGAAGGCGCTGAATATCGAGCTCAAGGTCGATCAAGCGACGCTGCGCAAAAGCATCGTCGAAACGGTCAAGGCCAACGGGCACCGGAACGGCTACATTCGCGTCACCGTTACGCGCGGCGTCGGGCTGGGCCTCGATCCAAAACACATGAAGAGCGGCGCCAATGTCTACATTTCGTGCGAGCAGCTTGCCCTGTATCCGCAGGAGATGTACGAGAACGGCCTGATTGTCGTGACCGTATCGACGCGCCTGCCTTCGCCCGACGTGATCGACCCGCGCGTCAAGTGTACGGGCAAGTATATCAACAACATCATGGCGAAGGCCGAAGCCAACCGCTACGGCGCCGGCGAAGGTCTGATGCTGACGCGCGAAGGCTATGTCGGCGAAGCGACCGGCGACAATATCTTCCTGATCAAGAACGGCGCGATCACCACTCCGCCGGCGTCGATCGGCATTTTGCAGGGCATCACCCGCGATACCGTCATCGAGCTGGCGAAGGCCGTCGGTCTCGCCGTGTCCGAGCCGATCATCACGCAGTACGACGTCTATAACGCCGATGAGGTCTTCCTGACCGGAACGGCCGCCGAAGTCATTCCGGCGGTGGAGTTCGACGGGCGCAAAATCGGCGACGGCAAGCCTGGTCCGATCACGCGTCAATTGATCGCGGCTTACCGGGAGCACACGCAGACCACGGGGACGCCGGTCGAGTGAGCCTTTTCGCCGCTCCGCCGTGTCTGATTGTTTGAGAGAGCATCCATGGAAGCGAAGACGGGGAGCGGCGATATCGGCGCGGGGCAGGCATCGACGGATATTTGTCCGAAGTGCGGCCTGACGCGGGCCGATCTCTATCAGAACGGTCACATGGGCTGCGCCTTCTGCTACGAGATCTTTGAAAGCGAAGTTCTGCATGCGCTTTCACGGATCCATGGCGCCGTGGAGCACATTGGAAAAGCGTAGCGAGGCGAGCGGCGCGAGCCTGCCGATATGGACGAGCGAAGCGGGGTGGGCGGCCGATGTCGTCCTCTCGACCCGCGCGCGTTTGGCGCGCAACTTGGGCGGTTATCCGTTTCCGGGCAAAGCCGATGCGGGGACGCTGAGCCGCGTCGGGCAGGCGGTCATCGCCGCGAACAACCGGCGCACCAAAGGCGAAATCGCCCTGCGCGTGGTGGAGATCGACCGGCTGAACGCGGTCCAGCGGGCGGCGCTGATCGACCGCCATCTGATCAGCGTCCAGCACGCGACGGCGGGGCCGTCGCGCTGGGCTCTTGTCGACGATAAGCACACCACCAGCGTGATGGTCAACGAAGAAGACCATCTGCGCATCCAGGCCATTCTGCCTGGCTTGCAGCTGAGCGGCGCGTGGCGGATCGCCGACGAACTCGACGATCGTTTGGCCGAGGATCTGGAGTACGCCCGCCATAACTGCTATGGGTTCCTGACCTCGTCCCTGGCGAACTGCGGCACGGGGCTGCGGCTCTCGGTCATGGCGCATCTGCCGGGCCTGACGCTTGCGCGCAAGCTGGACGATGCGTTATCGGCGGCGCGCACGCTTGGCGTCACGGTGCGCGGAAGCTACGGCGAAGATGTCGCGATGGCGGGCGATGTCTACCAGCTCTCAAACGCCGTCAGTCTGGGAATGACCGAGCGGCAGATCCTCGCGCGGCTTTCGGCGGTCACCACGTTCATCGTGGCGGACGAACAGGCGGCTCGGGAACTGCTGTGGCGGAACGAGCGTTCGATGATTATCTCGAAAGTCACGGAGGCGCTGGCGAAACTCGGCGAAGCCAGCCGGCTTTCCGCCACGGACGCAATGTCCATCCTATCGATGCTGCGGCTCGGCGACGAGCTGGGGATGGAGACGGGCGGATCCAGGGCGGCGTTTCGCGAACTTTTGGTGTCGATGCGCATCGGAACGGAATTTGTTTCCGGAATAAATGCGCAAAATACTTTCTACGAAGAGAACCGCCGGCCCGCTTTGATCCGTAATGTAATCAGAGCGCAGCGCCGCGCAGCCCGATAAAAAGGTTTTGTGAGTAGGTTTCGCCGAATTGTGGGAAATAAACTGGTAACAACACCGGCAAAATGCGGAACAATGAAGAAACCTCAAGTTTCGGGTACGGATTGGGCGATCGGCAAAATACGGGAGAAGAAATAAAATGTGGCAACGATTCACGGAGCGCGCCCGTAAGGTCGTGTTTTACGCACAGGAGGAAGCGGGTCGCCTAGGTGAGAATTACGTTTCCACCGAGCATCTGCTGCTGGGATTGGTCCGCGAGAACGATAGCGTGGCCGCCCGTATCCTGGATCGGATCGGTGTGAGCCTCGGACGCATCCGCTCGGAAATCGAGCGCCAGGTGTCGCGCGGCGACGGCCGACTCGGCCAGGATATGCAGCTGACCCCCCGCGCCAAGCGAGTCATCGACCTTGCTTATGATGAGGCCCGCCAGCTTAACAACAACTACATCGGCACGGAGCACCTGCTGCTCGGTCTGATCCGTGAGGGCGAGGGCCTGGCCGGACGCGTGCTTTCCAAGCTGGGAGTGGATCTGGAGCGTACTCGGAGGGAAGTCATGCACCTGCAGGAAGGCGGCGGCGAGGCCGGCGCGAACAGCCCGGCCCGGGCGCCCGCCAAAACCCGTACTCCAACCCTGGACGAGTTTGGCCGTGATCTCACGGAGCTCGCCCGCAATGAGAAGCTGGACCCGGTCATTGGACGCGCCAGCGAGATCGAGCGGGTCATCCAGATCATCTCTCGCCGCGTCAAGAACAATCCGTGTCTTCTGGGCGAACCCGGCGTCGGCAAAACGGCGATCGCCGAGGGCCTGGCGCAGCGGATCGTCATGGGCGATATCCCGGACTTCCTGAAGGACAAGCGCGTCGTGGCCCTGGACCTCGCGGCTCTGGTCGCGGGCACCAAGTACCGAGGCGAGTTCGAAGAGCGCATGAAGCGCGTGATGGAGGAAGTTCGCAAGGCGCAGGGAGAAGTGATTCTCTTTATCGACGAGCTGCACACGCTGGTCGGCGCCGGCGCGGCGGAAGGCGCCATCGACGCCTCCAATATCATGAAGCCGGCCCTGGCGCGCGGAGAACTTCAGTGCATCGGCGCCACCACACTGGATGAGTACCGCAAGTATGTGGAGCGCGACGCCGCTTTGCAGCGCCGCTTCCAGGCTATCCAGGTCAAGGAGCCGTCGGTCGAGGACGCCATCGAGATCCTGAAGGGGCTGCGCGCCCGGTACGAGCAGCATCACAAGGTGGAGATCACCAACGATGCGCTGGAAGCCGCCGCGCGATTGTCCGATCGGTATATCTCGGATCGTTATCTGCCGGATAAGGCGATCGACTTGATCGACGAAGCGTCATCCCGAGTCCGGCTGCGCGGCGCGATGCCGCCGCAGGAGCTGCGCGACGCTAAGATCGAGCTGAACGCGGTTCAGAAAGAGCTGAGCAGCCTGCCGAACAACCGGCAGTATGACAAGGCGTACGAGCTGCAAGCTCGCCGGCGCGAGCTGGAAGAAAAAGTGCAGGAGCTCGACGAGGGCTGGCAGGAAACGCGCAAGAATGCGAAGCAGTCGGTCGACGAGGATGAAGTCGCGCAGATCGTCTTCTCCTGGACCGGCATTCCCGTCTCTCGTCTGGTGGAAGCCGAGACTCAGAAGCTCTTCCGCATGGAAGACGAGCTGCACAAGCGCATCATCGGGCAGCACGAGGCGATCGAAGCGATCGCCAAGGCCGTCCGCCGTTCCCGCTCGGGACTGCGCGACGCCAAGCGCCCAATCGGCTCGTTCATCTTCCTGGGCCCCACGGGTGTTGGAAAGACGGAGCTTGCCCGCGCGCTGGCGCAGTACCTCTTCGAGAAAGAAGAGAACCTGATCCGCATCGACATGTCCGAGTACATGGAGAGCTTCGCCGTTTCGCGATTGGTCGGAGCGCCTCCCGGATACGTCGGTTACGATGAGGGCGGCCAGCTTTCGGAGGCGGTCCGCCGCAATCCGTACTCGGTGGTTCTGCTCGACGAAATCGAAAAGGCGCACCCGGAAGTCTACAACCTGCTTCTGCAAGTGATGGAAGACGGCCGCCTGACCGACTCGCACGGCCGCGTCATCGACTTCAAGAACGTCATCTTGATCATGACCAGCAACATCGGCGCGCGCTCCATCCAGGGCGAGCGTGAGATGGGCTTCCGCGGAACGGGCGGCGACAAGACCGCCGCCGATATCGCGCGGCAGATGGAAAGCGTCAAAGGCCGGATCAACGACGAGCTGAAGCGCGTCTTCCGCCCTGAGTTCCTGAACCGCGTGGACGAGACGATTGTCTTCCACCCGCTCTCGGCAGACGAGATCAAGCAGGTCGTCACGCTGATGCTGGACCGCGTCAGCAAGCAGGTCTCGCAAAAGGGCATGGACTTCGAAGTCACCGAAAAGGCGAAGGAAGTCCTGGCGAAGGAAGGCTACGATCCGCAGTACGGAGCGCGCCCGCTGCGCCGCGCCGTGCAGCGATTGGTCGAAGATCCGCTGTCCGAGGAAGTTCTGCTTGGCAAGTTCCAGGCGAACGACACCATTCTGGTGGACGCCGACGACGACAACAAGATCGTCTTCCGCAAGGGAGCGCCGATGGGACTGGACGGTGATCCGGCCCCGGAGACAACGGACACGGAAACTTCGGAATCCGCGGTCGCGTCTTAAAAATCAAAATCCCCCTCGGAGCTGCGCTCCGAGGGGGATTTTTCGTTGACGGGCCATATGGCGGAGAGGGTGGGATTCGAACCCACGGTAAGCTTGCACCTACGACTGTTTTCAAGACAGTTCCGATCGACCACTCCGGCACCTCTCCATCTTGATGGAACTTTAGGGCCGCGTCAACGCCTTTTATTATACGCATTTTCCCTTTATCATGTCAACTGGACATAACAGACATAAAGATGGAACAACAAACGGGTTTATACCGTCTGCTTGGTGGGAATAAGATATCAATGCTCGGGCTTCGCGGATGTGGAAACGCATAATATCTCGCCCAGGAAGATGACGATCCTATGGAACAAGGAAGCTATCTATTGATCGAGCCAGGGATGGCGGTGCACGGCTCGGATGGTTCTCACCTCGGCTCCGTTGAGGAGCTCGTGGCGGATACCATTGCCGACATCTTTCGCGGCATTGTGGTGCAGCACGGATTGCTGATCCACAAGCATGGATTTATCAGTGCGGAAAACCTCGTCAGCGTGGTCGGCAACGACATTACGACCAGCATCACCAAGGAACAGTTTGACCAACTGCCGGCGGAGCCGGCGACGGTCACTGCTTCTTCAGATAATCTCAGATCATAAAGGAAATAAACCATGACACGAGTTTCACCTTTCGCCATTGCCGGAGCGCTCGCCGTTTGCGCGCTTTCGTCCATCGCGCCCTCCGCGCATGCGGATAGCCAGAAGAACAAGAACAACTGGCGCAACGGCGCCATCGGCGCGGGAGCCGTCGGCCTCTACGGTCTGACGCATCACAACAACACGCTGGGCGTTCTGGGCGTCGCTGGCGCCGCTTACTCGGCCAAGCGCTATGAAGACGAGCGCAAGAGCCAGTCGCGGGCGTCCGCCGCGCGCGCTCGCTACCACCGCCACCATCGCTACCACCACGCGCGTTAATCGTGCGGCGGACACATCGCTTCAAAAAGGGCGGCCACGGATGGCCGCCCTTTTTGGGGTTTTACTTCTCCGAATCCGGCCATCCCAAATCCGCCAAACCTACATCCGCAAAGTGGCGTCCGTCGCCAGGATGGTGGACATGGACGGCGATCGTGTTCTGTGTCGGCTTAAGCGCCGCCAGAGCACTCGGCGCAATAGGGAGTGGATCGTAGGAATGTGTCCAGCCGTCAATGTGCGTGGCGAGAACGCCATTGAGATAGACGTCTAGATCCTGATCGTGGTACGCGATGATCGCCAGAGTATGACTCCAGGACGGAAGCGTGAACGTTCGGCGCATCCAAATATCATCGCTTATCCACGGCGTTCGCGGCGTGACTCCTTCATCCTCCGTGCCGAAGCCGGCAGGCCCTGTTTTCCATGATGTATCATCGAACGAAGATTTGAACCACTCGTCCGTCGGCTTGGTCTCCGTGTAGCGCCATATCACTGCTTCTTCTTTGCCGGTGGCGATCAGAGACTTGAGGATCGGGTTTTGCGGGAGATGATTGAAGCCGCTGGAAAGCGAGTAGGGCCGGTCGAACGGCGAGGCGGCCCACTGCGGGTTCGGCGTTGACGCCACATCCACGGTCCAGTTTCCGCCGGAGAGGATCGCCGCCTCATCGAACCATGGCTTCGTGAGCGGAACGCCGTTCAAGACCGCGCTCTGGATATACTCATTCTCGCTTGCCGCCGCCGGCGCGTTGATCACAAACTGCTTTGCGCTGGGCGAAGATCCGAAATGGAGAATCGTTCGCGTGAAGCGCGGCGTGCAAACTTCGAAATAGGGAACGCCTGGATCGACCGGGTAAAATCCGAGCTGTGAGAGCAGATACCAGGACGACATTGTTCCCAGGTCGTCGTTGCCGCCGTTCGCGAGGCCGCCAGGGGCGTCGGTGAAGCACCGGTCGGCCGTTTGGGCGACGATGTGCTGGGTTTTCCAGGGACGGTTGATGTAGTCGTAGAGAAACGGCGCTTGGATATCCGGTTCGTTGGTGGGATCGTAGAGATTTTTGTCGAAGAAATTATCCAGTCGTTTATCGAATGTCTGCGTTCCGCCCATCAGATCGACCATGCCCTGGACATCGTGCGGCGTAAACCAGAGGTAGATATCCCGGTTGCCTTCGGTATAGCCGCCGAATGTGGCGTCCCAAACGCCATTAGAGTTTTTCCCCTGGAAGTAGCCAGAACTCGGATTGTACATCTGCCGATACTGAGCCGCGCGGCCCAGGAGAAAATTGGCGTCCTCGGGCTTGTTGAGTTTTTCGGCGAGATGTCCCAGCGCCGCGTATGCGACATTGTATTCCTGCGCGGAGGATACAGAGGCGCTGGAATTGATCGTCGTCCCTTTCTTTTCCTCATCAAATCCCTGATAGACATCGATATGAGCGTGAGGATCGCCGAATTGTGACTGCTTCCACATGAATTGATACGCGGTCTCCATGTCGAAGTTGCGAACGTCGGCGTTCCAGAAGTTTGCCAGACAAATGGTCAGCGGGTCGCCGTTCATGACCGCGCAGGGCTGGTTGAGCTGCGGCCAGCGATCGATATATCCGAGCTGCTTCGCCATCTCGACGATAGACTGCGCCATGTCCCCCGAGCGCTCCGGTTCAATGATGCCAAGCAATGGAACCTGACTTCGGTAGATGTCCCATCCGGAAAAGGTGGCGTAAAAGTGTTTGTGACCGGCCGGAACGGTGTGGATCTTCCCGTCGAAGCCCGTATAGCGTCCATCGACATCATCGAAGATCGTCGGCGAGATCAGCGCATGGTACAAAGCCGTATAGAAGATGCGCCGGTGCGTGAGCGTTCCTCCCTCGACGTCGATCAATGCCAGTTCTTTGTTCCACGCCTGCGACGCGAGACTTTTGTAATGCGCGAAATCTCCGTTTGGCGTCTCCGCTTGGAGATTGGCGATCGCTCCATTCACGTCCACATAGGACATGCCGATCCGCACTTCGACGTCCTGTGGCTTCGCGGAGCTGGAATAGCTGCCGTAAAAGCCGATGACCATTTTACGATCGTTCTGCGCGGCTTCACCGGCGTTTGGCGTTATTTTGCCGTTGGTCCAAACGCCATGTGTATCAAATGGCTTGCTGAACTTCATCACGAAGTAGACGGGGATTCCCTGATGTTCGCCGTAGAACGCCTGACTGGTCACATGTCCCGTGATGGTCTGGCTGTCGATGTAATGGACATCGGCGGACAGTGTCGGGTTATTGGCGTAGCTCAGCGGCAGCAAGATATTCGCCTGCTTGCCGGCGGGAAACGTATATTTGAGCATGCCGCAGCGCGTCGTCGTCGTCATTTCGGCATTGACGCCCCAGGGCTGCATCATTACCTGATAGTAACCCGCCGTCGCGCTTTCGTGCTGATGGTCGAATTGGAAATCCGTGTCCGCGCGCTCCACATGCACCGGCCCGGTCGTTGCGGTCATCAGGACTTGACCTTCGTTATCCCCGCCATCGCCGCTCATGAGATTGACGACGAAGCCGTGCATATGCGTATTGGACCAATAATAGCCGTTGTTTTCCAGATTCGGGCTGAGCTGCATCATGCCGAACGGCGCCACCGCGCCGGGAAATGTGTCCCCAGATCGATCCGTTCCGACAAATGGGTTTACTAACGCCGAGAGGTCTGAAGCGGGCGCGGCCGGCGCGGCGCAGGCGGCGTTCACCATGAGGCAGGCGGCAAATCCCGAGCTCGCCAACACTACACTTAACCGGCGCAGCGAGCGTTCCAATGATGTTCTTCGCATGACGTCGTTCTTTCCCTCCGTAAGACTTCTGATCGCTCAATATCAGCATATTATGGGCGATGTATTCGTATTCTGTCGAGCTGTCAATCTCCTTGACATTCGCCCGGAAGTGCGGTATCGTACATCAGCACATCCAAGCGCCGGCGGCGGCGATTTTCGATACCACCTATGACCGTACGACGCTTTTTTCGCGACATCTTCCCCGTTATCTGCTGGCTGGGCGTCATCTTTTTTTTGTCGACAGACAATGGATCCGCCGAGCACACGAACTCATTTCTTGACGAGCATTTGCGTCTGTGGTTTGGCGGCGTCATCGCGCATCTGACCGCCGATCAGCTCGATACTCTGCACTACTGCGTCCGCAAAGCCGCCCATCTTACCGAATATCTGATCCTGGCCGTGCTGCTGGTGCGGGCGATCGCGCGCGGACGCGCGGGGGCGCGTCCCCCGCGCGCCGCCGTGCTCGCCTGGTGCTTCGCGACCGTCTACGCGATGACCGACGAGTTTCACCAGCGCTTTGTCAGCTCCCGCACTCCCAAAGTCACCGATGTGATGATCGATTCCGTTGGCGCGCTGCTGGGCGTGGCGCTCGTGGCGTCGATCCTGTTTTTGCGGCGTAAGGCGCAGGCGCGCAAGTTCGCGGCCGCCCTCGGCGGATGAAAGGCGCGTTATGAGCATTCAGACATACCGCGCAAAGTGGATCCTGCCGATTGACGCGGAGCCGATGGAAGACGGCGAGGTCGTCGTCGAAGATGGCCGGATCGCCGCCGTTCGCGCCCGCGTGTCTGGATCGACGGCCGACCGCGACTTTGGCGACGCCGTGCTCGCGCCTGGCTTCGTCAATGCGCACACTCATCTGGAATATACGGTCCAGCGCGGCTTTCTGGAGGATGTCCCGTTCTTCCCGTGGGTGCGCGCGCTGAACGCCGCCAAGGCGCACCTGTCGCCGGACGATTGGCTGATGTCGTCGCGGCTGGGGGCCATGGAGTGTCTCGCCGGCGGGATCACGACCATTGGAGACAACACGGACGCGGGCGTCACAATGACGGTCGCCTCCGAATCCGGCCTGCGGGCGACGATCTATCAGGAGATCTTCGGGATCGATGACCGGGAGCCGATCGCGCCGATCCTCGAAGCGCTGCGCGGCAAGATCGAGGCGCATCGGCGCTTCGCGTCGGACCGCGTGCGCGCCGGTGTTTCGCCCCATGCGTTGTACACGCTGCGGCCGGAACTGCTGCGCGCTCTGGCCGAGTATCTGCGCGTCGAATCGCTGCCGTCCAGCATCCATATCGCCGAATCGCCCGCCGAGAGCGCGCTGATGGAGCGCGGCGAAGGGCCGTTTTGGGAGATGTATTTACGGCGCGGCATTACCTGGACGCCGCCCGGTGTTTCGCCGACACGCTATGCGGATGACTTAGGACTGCTGAATGCCGGAACACTGGCGATTCACTGCGTGCAGCAGGATGAGAGCGATATCGCCGCCGTCGCCAACTCGGGCGCGTCAATCGTTCACTGTCCCAAGAGCAACGCCAAACTCGGCGCGGGGATCGCGCCGCTTGCGCGCTGGCTGAAGACGGAGGGCCTGACCGTGGGGCTTGGCACGGACAGCGCCGTTTCTAACAACACGCTGGATATGTTCGAGGAGATGCGCGCGGCCTTGCTGATGCAGCGCGGCGTCCAGCGCGATGTGGAGGCCGTCTCGGCGCGCGATGTCATGCGTATGGCGACACTGGGCGGGGCGGAGGCGATGGGCTGGGGCGATGTCACGGGCTCGCTGACTCCGGGCAAGCGCGCCGATCTCGCCGCCATTCGCCTGAGTCGTCCGCACACGACGCCCGCGACTGACCCTTACAGCGCTCTCGTCTACTCCGCGCGCGCGGATGATGTCGTGATGACGCTTTGCGACGGCGATGCGCTCTACGATGAGGGCGCGTGGCGAACGATCGATGGGACGGCCACGCTGTCGGCCGCGCGCGAGATCCGCGCGCGCCTTTCGGACGCCATGAAGAGGGGAGCCTAACCATAGCCAGGAAGACGAAGGCGGAGCCCGCTCAAAAAGGCTACCATGGCTCGGACACGCTGGTGGGATGGACGACGTTTTTGGTCGGCGTCGTCGCCGTCGGCTATCTGTTTGTGACGAACGGCGACAGCAAGCCCGTCGAATCCTACTGGCTGATCAATAACGGCTTCTGCCTGTGGCTGCCGCTCATGGCGATTCTCCTGGTGCTCAAACAGGATCCCTCGCACTTTGGTCTCACAAGCGGGGATCGCAAGCTTGGTCTCAAATGGGCCCTGATCCTCTGGGCGGCGATGCTGCTGCCGATCATCGTCGTTTCGGTCCGTCCGGAGTTTCGCGATCAGTATCTGAGCCATCGTCTGAGCCAGCAGCTTTCCGGTGTTGGGGCGGTTTATGACACCTTCACGAAGGTCGTCAATCTGCGTGCGCTGCTATACTATGAGCTGGCGATGGCGTTCTATATGTTCTGCTGGGAGTTCTTCTTCCGAGGTTTTTTGCTCTTTGGATTCCAGAAGACTCGCCTGGGAACCTGGGGCGGCGTGATCCTTCAGGCTCTGCCGTTCATGCTGCTGCACTGGTCATGGAACCCGCACGCCGCCAAGCCGCCGCTGGAGGTGCTGGGCTCGCTGCCGGCGGCGATCATCCTCGGGATCCTCGCCGTCCGGACTCGCTCGGTTCTGTACGGATTTATCGCCCACTGGGGCGTTTCCGCGACGATGGATCTGGTCCTGCTCGCTCCGTTTATTTTTAAGCATATTGGGTAAAATGAGAGCACGATTGGTTGTCTGATCGGTAATTGTCGATTAATGCGACGTGACGGCGCGAACCAAGCGCTTCACCTTCTAAGGATTGGGTGTTTCATGGAGAATTTAAGGATTGAAACGACGCTTCGTTTCCTCCAGAGTGTGCCGGTGCTGGATGTCGTGGGAGAAATCGATATCTACACAACGCCGCAGTTCAAGGAAGCGGTCAATAGCGCCATCGAAGAAGGTGGCCCGGCGATCATTATCAACATGGCCAACGTCAGCTATATGGACAGCAGCGGCTTCGGCACGCTTCTGTCCGCGACCAAACGCCTGCGCCCAATGAACGGCGCGCTTTATCTCGTGGCCTGCAACGAAGCGATCACGCGGATGCTGCAAATCACCCGCCTCAATACCATCTTCGGCGTCTACGAAACCGAAGACGAAGCCGTCACCGCCGCCAAGGAACAGCAAGCCTCCAGCCAGGCGATCGCGACGCCTTCTTAGACAACATTAGTCGGCCCTATTCCCCCGGCGCTTTAGCGCCGGGGGAATAGGAATTTCCGAACGCTAAAAGCGCCTGTCTCGACTGGGAGTCAGCATAAACGCGAGGATCGCGCACGCCAGACATAATCCGTAGAGGCCGACTTGAACCGACGCCGGAGCGTAACGCATTTCGAGATGCGCCGTCGCTCCGGCGTTTTGCTGTGCGCCCGTGATCGTCCGGAACACTTGCGGGCCATGGGTGATCGCTGCCGCGGAGCCGTTGAAACGGGCGGTCCATCCCGGGAACCACTGATCGTTGACCACGATATTCTGTGTCGCGGTATTGTCCAGAGTAAGATTCAAGCGATTGGGACCGTCGCTGACGGAGGCGCGGGGCGCGGCCGATTTGTCTTCGTAGACATAGCCGTCGTCGCCGCCATAGACCTGGCTTATCGTGGCGTCGTTGTCTGGGAGCGGCTCGCGGGACACCAGATACCGGGCGGACGCCATGCGGGCTAGCTCGCTCCCGACGCCGCGCGTGAAGACCATGTTGCCGTTTTCCTGGGGAGCCGGCGGCTTGCCGTCGCCGTTCAGCGCCGCCGCGAACGCCATGTACTGGCCGGGGAAGAGGGAGTCGTAGCCCTGGGTGTCGTACAAACCGTAGACCATGGCGGCGTTGGGCGGCAGGATCGCGCGGGGGGGATGCGCCGGGTCGATGCTCCAGCTCGTATTGACCGGCATGATCCGGTCGGTTCCGGCGTGCTGCTGTAGGAAGGCGATCAAAGGCGTCGTGGGATAGACATTCGTCGCGAGTGTGGAGCGGTTATAGCCCATGCCGGAGACGAGCAGATCCAGCGCGAGCACGGCGATCAGGCCGCCGCCGGCGATCCGGGGCGTGAGTTTTCCCGTCTGATACTGATATAGCAGGATCGCGGTCAGAAAGAGCAGGCCGACGGGGAGCCGCCACAAGTCGCCTTCCGTGGCGAAAATCGTGGACAAGGCTCCGGACGGCGCGTTTTTATTGATCCACCAGAGCGTATAGCCCATCGTGACGGCGAGCAGCGCCAGGAGCGCTCCGGAGGCGCGTCCGATCAGCGCGGCGGGCTTTGCTTCGCGCAGCTGGCTGAGTATCCCCTGCGCGCCGTAAGCGGCGAGGATTGCCGCGCAGAACGACCAGAGCACAAGGATTCGGCCCGGCGACCCTGTCTGCGCAAATCCAGGGATCCCGAAGAACAAGATCGTATCGATCGGCGTTCCCGTCGCGACGAGCATGGCGACGACGGCGCTGACGGCAAAGAAGCGCACGGGCTTGCTCGGACGCCAGCCTGCGATCACCCCCACAAGCGCCAGCAGCAGCGCCGGGACGCCGACGTAGGCCGCGTTCTCGGCGTAGTTGGTGTAACCCCAATAGCTCCCCACCGTCGGATTGCCGAAGAAATCCGGCGCGAAGATCGACACCAGGTGATAGGCGGGAACGGCCAGGCTGATGTAGCCCTGATACCCCGTCCATGTCGGCGCCCCGCCCGCCCGGTGCGACATCCGCGACAACTCCACGGACGGCAGCAGCTGGGCCGCCCCGATCAATACCATCACCCCCACGGCAAGCGCCGCGCCGGCGATCAGAGCGATGCGGCTGCGGCCGCGCGCCGACGGCAGCGCGATGCTCAGGGCATAACCGCCGATCATCAGATAGCAGTAAAGGCAGATCTGAAGATGCCCCGCCAGCAGCATCAATCCCAGGCACGCGCCCAGCAGCGCGGCGCGCGCGCGGGTGGGGCGATCGGCGAAGCGCTGCGTGAGCAGCAGGGCGGCGGGCAGCCAGGTGGAGACGCATAGAAACGTCGGCAGCGCGAGCCACGACACCTGCCACGTACAGAGCTGCCAGACCACCGCGCCCGCCAGCGCCGCGCTTCGGCTGAGACGAAACGCCGATGAACGCAGGAACGCATAGAGGAACATGCCGGTCAGGAATAAGTGCAGCAGCACGCTCGCGCCGAACGCCGCCGTGACGGGCAGAATGACAAATAGGCAGTTGAAGGGGTAAAAGATCGCCGACTGCGAGTTGCCCACGAAGGGCGTCCCGCAAAACTGATGGGGGTTCCACAGCGGAAGATAGCCCGCGTGGACCGAGCGCGACAGAAATAATCGCCACGGATAGAACTCGGCGACGCCGTCCCACATCAGCGGGTTCCAGGGAAGCAGGTGCGTATCGGCGGCCTGGCGCCAGGGCGCGATGTCGCGCTGGAGATCGGCGGGAACGAACGCTTCGCCCAGAAAGACGACCCGCCAGAGCAGCAGGATCGGGAGCAAAGCGAGAATGAGCGCCGGCAGAGCGCTCATGCGAATGCGTGACATCATCGGGGCGCCATCCATTGTTGGGAGTATAAAGGCGGTTAGGGGAGGTAAGTCAGGTTGCGCAGCGCGATATCGTTTTCGCGATCACGCTCCAGAACGCGCGCGAACTCGGCCTTCGCCTCATCGTATCGGCCGAGCATGGTGTAAGTGAGCGCCAGATCGTTGCGCGCCAGGATATTGGAGGGGGAAAGCCGTGTCGCTTCTTCCAGTTCGGCCACGGATTCATCGAACATCCCGCTAAAGCCATAGACAAGGCCCAGCTGGTGGTGCGCCTCGGAATGGTCGGAGTGATCCGTAATGATCGATCGAAACTCGTCGGCGGCTTCTTCATATCGCCCATCGATCTTGAAGGCGATGCCCCGCTGTATCCGCTCATCCAGCGATTCCATCTGTCGCCCCCTGTGTGTCGTGTCGAACGATACTCTCAAAACGGTCGCCTATCGAAATACGCGCGCCGCGCGCCCATGCGCCGGCCGCCATTTTTCCCTTGCTTTCGGGCTGTACTTCGCGCAGTAAAATGCTCTGCTCGCCCGCCCCGACCGTCACTCCGGAGTGGTCCATGGAAAGGACCGCGCCCGGCTCGCCGCTCTGGTCTTCCCGCACGCTCGCTTCCGTGATCTTCAGGCGTTTGCCCTGCCAGAGCGTGTACGCGCCCGGCTTCGGAGAGACGCCGCGCATCAGATTGTGCAGTTCACGCGCGGGCCGGCTCCAGTCGAATGCGCCGATATCGGGCGGCAGGGAGGGGGACTGGGTGACCAGCGCGGGATCCTGCGGGATGCGCGGGCAGTCGCCGCGCTCCAGCGCGTCCAATGTTTGGATCAAAAGCTCCGCGCCCAGCTCCGCGAGCTTGCCTTCGATCGTTCCCAAATTGTCGTCTTCCGTCAGCGGCAATACAGCCTGCATCAGCATATCGCCCGTATCCAGGCCGGCGTCCATCTGCATGGTCGTGACTCCCGTTTCGGCGTCTCCGGCCATCAGCGAGTACTGCATGGGCGCGGCGCCGCGCCAGCGGGGAAGGAGCGATCCATGGATATTGATTCCGCCGTAGCGCGGGATATCCAGCATGCGCTGGGGAATGAGCTGGCCGAACGCGGCGACCACCAGGCAATCCGGCTGCATCTCGCGGACAAACTCCACGAAGGCTTTGGCGCGCACTTTTTCCGGCTGATAGACCGGCAGGTCCGCTTCGAGCGCGGCGATCTTGACGGGGGTGCTGGAAACGCGGCCGCCGCGCCCCTGCGGACGGTCCGGCTGCGTGACGACTCCGAGGATCGTGTGTTTCGACTCTTGAAGCAGGCGGTGGAGTGCGGGAACGGCGAAGGGTGAGGTTCCGAGAAAAAGAATCTGCATATTATTCGCGCGTGCTGGGGGGCTCGCCCTCATCCTCGTCTTCGTCGTCCCCTTCCTCTTCGCCGCGTCCCCAGCGCAGGGAATCCGGATCCGCGCGGTCGATGAAGAGGATGCCTTCGAGATGGTCGAATTCATGCTGAATGACGCGGGCGCCCAGGCCTTCCTCGCGCAGCCGCACCGGGTTGCCGTACTGGTCCATGCCCTTGACCACGACTTCATTCGCGCGCAGGACATCGCCGTACAAGCCCGGTATGGAGAGACAGCCTTCGACGCCCAATTGCTCGCCCTTGCGCTGCAAAATCTTGGGATTGATAATGGCGTGGAACCCATCTCCGGCGTCGTAGACGAAGATGCGCTTCAAAATGCCAAGCTGCGGCGCGGCGAGGCCGACGCCGTTCGCGTCGCGCATGATTGTTTCCATGCGGCTGACGAGTTCGGCGATGTCTTCGGTGAATTGCGCCACCGGCTTGGAATTCTCGCGGAGAATCCGTTCGCCTTCGCCTTCGTATTTTACGATCGGGTCGCCTTCTCGAATGAGTTCCGTCAATTTCGCGGCGGTCTTCGCCATGGGTCGTGCTCTCCCGCAGGCCGCGGCGGCGGCAAATATCTCGGATAAGTATGAATACCTATGATGATTATAGCATTGTGAGCGGATCAATATCAAGGGACAAACCCTGACGGTCCGAGGCGCTCAAGCTCTCCAGCATCGCCCGCAGCGCTGTCAGCAGCGTCGATTTCTTCGGCGTGCGCGCCACGATGTGCCACCGATATCGATTTCGGAGGCGCGACAGCGGGCAGGTGACCGGCCCGAGCAGCGTCACCGGCAGATCGTGCGTCTCGATCGCCTGGCGCAGCGTCTCCACGACGATCTGGCTGCGCCCCGCCGCCGCCGTTTCGTCCTCGTCGGAGATCACCAGGTTCGCCATGTGTGAAAACGGCGGATAGCTCAGCTCCTGCCGCGTTTCGATCTCCTCGGCGTAGAAGTTCAAGTAATCGTGCTCGGCGGCGCGCAGCACGCTGGCGTGGTCGGGGCTGAAGGTCTGGACGAAGACTTCGCCGGGCCGTCCGCCGCGTCCCGCGCGTCCCGCGACTTGGGTCAGCAGCTGAAAAGCCCGCTCTCCCGAGCGGAAGTCCGGCACATTGAGCGCCGTATCGGCGCTGACCACTCCCACCAGCGTGACATTGGGGAAGTCCAGTCCCTTCGCCACGATCTGCGTGCCGATCAAGATATCCGCCTCGCCCCGGCGGAAGGCGCGCAGGGTTTCGGCGTGCGCGCCTTTGCGCGCCATGGTGTCGCGGTCCATGCGCAGCGTGCGCGCCTCCGGGAACGCCTGATGAACGGCGTCCTCCACCTTCTCCGTCCCCAGTCCGAAGGGCCGGATACGCAGGCCGCCGCACATCGGGCAGCCGGCCGGGGCGGACGCGCGGAAGTCGCAGTGGTGACACTGGAGCAGGCGCGCTCCATGGTGATAGGTCAGCGAAACATCGCAATGCGGGCAGACCGGCGTGTGGCCGCAGTCGCGGCACAGCAAAAACGTCGCGAAGCCGCGCCGGTTCAGAAACAGGATCGTCTGCTCCTGGCGCTCCAAGCGATCCGTGATCGCGTCCATCAGAGCGACGCTGAAGATCGAGCGTGCCGGCGAGGGCGCTTCTTCCTCGGCCGCGCCGGCGCCGGGCGCCGCGGCGGGCTTGCGTTTTTCTGGCTTCTTACGAAATTCTTCCCGCAGATCGACAATATGAACCGGCGGAAGCGGGCGGTTGCTGATCCGTTCGGAAAGTGTCACGAGATGGTAACGTCCCATCTTCGCGCGATAAAAGCTTTCCAGGGACGGCGTCGCGCTTCCCAGGACCACCACGGCGCCGGAGCGGTCGGCGCGCCGCAGGGCGGCGTCGCGGGCGTGGTAGCGCGGTGAGGAGTCTTGTTTGTAGGAGCCGTCGTGCTCTTCGTCGAGAACGATCAGGCCGAGCCGCGCCACGGGGGCGAACACCGCCGACCGGGCGCCCAGCACCACGCGCGCCGCGCCGCTCTTGATGCGCTGCCACTCGTCGTAGCGCTCGCCCAGCGAGAGCGCCGAATGCAGCACGGCGACATCGTCTTCGCCGAACCGCGCTTTGAAGAGATCCAGGAGCTGTGTTGTCAGGCCGATCTCGGGCAGAAGGATCAGGGCGTTTTGATCCTGCGCCAGCGTCCGCGCGACCAGGTCCAAATAGACTTCGGTCTTGCCGGACCCCGTCACGCCGTGCAGCAGCGTCACCGAACCGTCCTGGAGGGCGATGCGCGCGCCGATCTCCTTCGTCGCCTGCGCCTGGGCGTCGGTGAGCGGCGGCGCGGAATCGGCGACCATGCCGAAAAATCGGAACGGATTGCGATGCACCGTCGCCTCCGCGTAGGCCGCGAGCCCCTTTTCGGCGAGCGCGCGGGCGGAGGCGTGCGCGCCCGGGCCGATGGCGATTCCGGCGTTCGGCGGCGCGCCCAGCGGCTGCGTGGGCGCGGCGCTTTCGATCAGCGCCCGCAGCATCTCCGACTGCCGCTTGGAGCGCGTCTTCTCCATCCGCGCCGCTTCCTGCTCCGCCACTTCCAGATCGACCGCCAGTCGCAGGATCCGCACTTTCTTCGCCCGCGCCTTGGGCAGGCTCACCGATCGGGTCTCGCTCAAGGCGCCCTTCTTGCGCAGTTCCGCGACGACCGGTCCGACTTTGAGCGTGGGCAGCAGCCGGGAGAGCTGCGCCGGCGTCGCCGATCCGCCAAGCGACGCCAGCGCGTCCGCCACGGCGTGCTGCGGCTGCGAGCGCGTGAGCGCCAGCAGGTCTTCCCAGTCCTCGGACAGGGTCAGCGTTGTCTTGATCGCGCTGCCCAGCACTTCGGGAGCGATCAGCCGCACGGCTTCCTGAAGTTCACACAAAGTCTCGCGCGACACCCATTCGGCGAGCTCGAAAAGCTCGCGGTCGAACGCCGATCCATTTTCGATCCGCGCCGTCACCGGCCGGATCTTGGACGCCGGGATATCGTCCGGCGGCTCCGGGCTCAGCCCCACCACATAGCCCGTCGCCAGCTGCGCGCTGAACGGAACGACCACGGCGTCTCCGATCTGGAGCGTCATGGCGTCCGGAATCCGGTAAGTGAATGGCTGGTTCAGACCGGGCGCTTCAAGTTGAACGACGACTGCGGCGTACAAAGGGGATTTCCTGACAAAAGAGATACAATAATTATACTCGGTTGGCGGCGTTTGCCGGCCAAATGTATTCGGGGCAATCCCCGCCGGGAACTCTGCTTGCTTCCCATACGCTATCCTTGACGGCGGCGCGCACGGAATGCTATGATATCCACCATATGCGTATTTTTGCGGCCATGGATATTGGAACGAATTCGATCCGTCTTGCAGTCGTCGAACTGCAGGAAGGTCTTGCCTGGAATGTGCTCGCATCGCAGAAGCAAGTGGTGCGGCTGGGCGAAGGCGAATTTGACGAAACATCGAAGAACCGGTCGAAGAAGGCCGGGGCGGAGCCTCGCCATAAGCTGACCGATGAGGCGATCGCGCGCGGCGCGCTGGTCTGCGCCCGCTTCGCCGAAGTGGCGCGCGGATACGGGGCGACGGAGATCGTTGCGCTCGCGACGGCGGCGGCTCGCGAGGCGGAAAACCGCGACGAGTTTGTCGATCAAGTGCGGGAACTGGCTGATCTGGACGTGCGGGTCATCTCCGGCCAGGAGGAAGCGCGCCTGATCTATCTGGGCGTCTCCAGCGGCGTCGATCTGCCGGCTAATAAAAAAGCGCTCTTTATCGACATCGGCGGCGGCTCCACCGAGCTGATCGTCGGCGACAGCAGCCGTTTCTACTATCTCGACAGCCTGAAACTGGGCGCGATCCGTTTGACCTCGGGATTTGTCGCCGATCCGACGCGGCCGGTGACGCCGGCCAACTGGGCGCTGCTCCAGCGCGAAGTGCAGTCGGCGCTGGCGCCGGCGGCGCGCGCCATTGCCGCCGAAGGCTTTTCGGTGATGTACGGCTCCTCCGGCACCGCGACCAACCTGGCCGAGATCGCGGCGCACGCGAGCGGCGCCGCGATCCCGACTTCGTTTCGCAACCACGAGTTTCTGCTGACGGATTTGCAGGCGATTACCAAGCGGCTATGCGCGCTGCCGATGGATCAGCGGCGGCGCGTTCCGGGCATCAACCCGGAGCGCGCGGACATTATTATCGGCGGCGCGGCCATTCTCCAGACGGTGATGGAGACGGTTGGCGCGACGAGCATCCGTATCTCGGATCGGGGACTGCGCGAGGGGATTGTCGTCGACCACCTGCGCCGCGAAGCGGGCGGCGCCACCCTTCAGGAAGCGGTGGGGGCGCGGCGCGGCTCGATCCAGCAGTTGATGCGCGCGACGAATGTGGATGAAGCGCACGCCCTGCATATCGTCCGCCTTTCCCTGCGGCTTTTCGATCAGTGGAAGGCGCTGGGGCTGCATGATTACGGCCGCTCGCGCGAACTTTTGGAATACGCCGCCCTGCTGCACGACTGCGGGTTTTTCATCTCGCACACCGACCACCAGCAGCACTCGTATTATATCATCCGGCATTCGGAGCTCCTCGGGTTCAATGACCGCGAGGTCGAGATCATGGCGTGCCTGGCGCTGTACCACCGCAAGAGCGTCCCGCGCCTGAAGCACCCGACATTCGCCAATCTCGACGCCAAAACGCGACGGCTCGTCAAGACGCTTTCGTGCGCGCTGCGTCTGGCCGAGGCGCTCGACCGGGGACATCTGGCCCAGGTGAAAGACGTGCGGTGCGAGCGTCTGGCGAAACCGGATCGTATCCGTATGACATTGGTGAGCTCCAGCGACGCGCAGCTGGAGTTTTGGGCCGCGCTGGCGCAGGCCCCCGCGTTCGAGAAAACATTCGGTCTGCCCCTGGATGTTCAGGTCGCTTCGGCCTGAACACCATCGCGCCGATAAGGGAATCACAAGTCCGCACAATGCAGAGCATTACGCGAATATTACGTCAGCCGGGCGTACTGCCGTTTTTGGCCTTGCTGGCCGTCGGCGTCGACACGCTGGGCATTTACCTCTATCTCTCTCAGCGCGACTACCTGCTGAATCCCGTCTGGATCTACCTCACGTTCTACACGGCGCTCTTTCTCTTGTACGCGTACGCGGGCGGGCGAATCATTCCGAAGATTGATGTGCGCCACACGAAAGCCGCCGCGGTGATGATCGTCGTGTGCGGCGTTCTTTTCCGCGCCGCCGTGCTGCCTGCGCCTCCTTCGCTTTCCACCGACATGTACCGTTATGTCTGGGACGGAAAGGTCGCCGTTCATGGAATCAATCCCTATCGCTGGGCGCCGAACGCGCCGCAGCTGCGCCCGCTGCGCGATTCCATGTGGAGCGTTACTGAGTACAAGGCGTACCAGACGATCTATATGCCGGTCTCGCAGGCGTTCTTTGCCGGCAATTACGTTCTGTTCGGCCACAACTTGATTGGATATAAGGCGGTCTACGCGTCGCTGGACGCCGGCGTGGTGCTGATGATCCTGGCAATGCTGAAACGACTCAAGCGGCCGCTCACGTCGGTGATCTGGTATGCCTGGTGTCCGCTGCCGATTACGGAAGTGGCGCTGGCGGGGCATCAGGATGTGGTCGGCGTGTTCTTCTTGATGCTGGCGTTTCTCCTGGTGGTGCGCCGAGGTTCGGTCAACCGAATCGCCGTGGCGCTGACGTGCGCCATTCTCACCAAAGGCTTCGCGCTGCTGCTGATCCCGCTGTTCTGGCGTCGTTACGGCAAGGCGTTCCTCGTGCCCTCGATCATCTCCCTGAGCATTCTCAGCCTGCCGCTCGTCGCCTGCCTTCCCGAGTTTTTACACGGAATGCAGCAGTATCTCAAGACGGTCCATGTCAATTCCGGCCTGTTCCAATGGATGGATATGGCGCTGTCCCACATCACGGTCGCGCATTCCCAGGTCGCGGCGATGATCAGCAACGCGGCCATTGTCGCCGTCGCGATCTGGTCAGTGCGCCGGCCGGTCAACACGGATCAGGAGCTTCTGCGCCGGTCGTTTATCGTGCTGGCGGCGACGCTGATGGTGGTGCCGACGCTGTTCCCCTGGTATCTGGTCTGGGTGACGCCCTTCCTGTGCCTGATCGGCCGGCGTCCCTCCTGGGCGTTCGTGCTGCTGGTCTGTTTGATCGGCCTGCTCTACACCTACTATATCTCAATCCAGTTCCAGTGGTGGACCCCCGTGCTGGAGTACGCCCCGTTCTATCTGGTGCTTGCCTGGGAGTACTGGGTCTGGCGCAACCGGCGGCGCAACCCCGATGGACAGCTGCCGTTTGTCGGCGACAGCCTCGCCCAGCGGATGACGATGATGCTCGCGGAGGCCGTGCGCCAGGAGCCCAACAAAGCGTGAGCGTGCGTATCGCCACGTACAACATCCGTGGCGGCCTGGGCGTGGATAACGTCCGTTCTTTGCCGCGTATCGCCGATGTCATTCGGGGGTTGGACGCCGATGTCGTCTGCCTTCAGGAAGTGCATCAGAATCTCCCCTGGTCTGGCTTCGCCAATCAGCCGCGCCGCCTGGGCAAGCTGCTCGGCGCCAACGTTCTCTTTCAGCGCAATCTTTCACTCTGGTTTGGGGGATTTGGAAACGCCGTGGCGACAACGGCGCCGGTGATCCATGTGCGGCGCCACGCGCTGCCCGGGGGGCGGGAGCCGCGCGGCTGCCTGGAAGTCCGATTGGAGACGAGGGTGGGGGCGCTGACGCTGTTCAGCACGCACTGGGGGCTGAGCGACGGCGAACGCCGATTGCAGGCGCTGCGCGTGGCGGAACTCGTCCGCGCCGCCCAAACACCGGTCGTGCTTTGCGGTGATTTCAACGAAGGTCCGGACGCCGGCAATGTGCGGCTGCTTCTGGAGGAGGCCGGGCTGCAAGACGCCGGGGCGGGGGGCGGCTTCACCTACCCGGCGGACGCGCCGCGCGCCCGGATCGACTTTATCCTTCACGACGATTTGCTGTCGGCGGACGGATTTCAGGTTAAGCCCGCCATCGCGTCGGACCACTTCCCCGTTTTTGTAAATTTTAAACGCAATCCATGAACTTTTTACGCATTATTCTGCGTATTAGTAACAGGTGACGCTTTCTCCCCGTGACCATGAGCCTCCGCCCACTGGTTCGCCGCGAAGTAGAGGTGAATGCCTTTGCTCGCGATTACCGATCCCGCCAGCGCCATCAAACCCAGCAGACCGATCCGCATGACGTAAGTCGCCAGCGCCGCGCCGATATTGGCGGCGGGAGGCGCCGTTGCGCCCTTCGCCACCGGCAGCGCCAATCCTGGAACCGGAGATTGGAACAGATGCATCGCTTCCATGAACACGAAGCAGAGCATGGCGATCCCGGCCAAAAAAACGAGGATGGCGATCAGACGCCCAGGGAGGTCTGTGAGGGATTTCGACTGAGGCATTCGGAGATTCCTGTTTCGTTCAACTTCTGCCAATAATATCACAGTGAGCGGCGTCAAGTCAAGGAACGCCGATTTCGCGAATTGCAGAAAGTCGTGGTAAAATTATCTATGGCATCGCTTCCTGTTTTTCTTCGGCGTGCGCTGACCGTGACCGCCGTTATTTCCGCGCTTGGCATGACCGGCGCGCAGCGAACTCAAGCAGAAATTGTCGTTTCAGGAACGAATGCGGTGGTCTGTCCGCCGCTTCAGGCCTGGTGCGAACACCATATCCCTCGGATGTTTCAGCCCAAGGCGCGCGTGACCGTGCGCAACTTGAGCGACCATCAAATGGCCGCGTATCTGTCCGGCGGCGACAGCGCCGTGGATCAGGATTCGAAGTCCTCGCACACGCCCACCGGCGACGATGACGATATCGACGGCATCTATGAAAACGGACCGCCGCGCATCACCCTGCGCATCCCGAAATCGGGATCGGTCGACATGATGACCTTTACGCACGAATACGGCCACTACGTCTGGTTCAACTTGCTGAGCAAGAACGACCGCAGCCGCTACGAGAAGATTTACAAGCGGCAGGCCGCGGCGAATCATCTGGTGACGCGCTATGCGGCTACGGACTTGGAGGAAGGATTTGCGGAAGCGTTCTCGTTCTACGTCAACCAGCCTTTGCTGCTGGAGCGGCGTGATTCGGCGTCGAGCGACTTCTTCAGCGGTCTTGTGAATGCCGAGACGAATACGGGAGCCGAACACTAAACCCAATCCCTGGCAGGTCAGAGCCCCATTCCCCAGCGAAGCGGAACGGGTCCTGCAAATCCTCTGCGCCGCCTTTCGCTTGCGTGTGGACGCCGCGCGTCCTATCTTCTCAAACGATCCCTTTTACGATCTTTCCCACAAGCGTGTTTTGACATCGACGGCGCATGGGCTCGTCGCCAGCCTCACCATCGTTCCGGCGCGCATCCGTGTCGGCGCCGCATGGATCCCGTTTGGCGGCATTGCGGGCGTCGCCACGCAGCCCGAGCATCAGCGCCAGGGATATGCTGGGGAGCTGCTTCAGGGCGCCCTGCGCGCCCTGACCGGAGAGCTGAGGTATCCGCTCTCCGGACTGTTCACGGACCTTCCCTCATACTATCGGCGCTTTGGCTGGGAGTACGCCACACAGAACTGTGTGGTCACGTCCGCGCTCGCCGCGCTGCCGAAGTACGCCGGCGGCGAATACGTGCGGATCGCCGCGCCTCACGACCTGCCCGCCCAAAAGCAAATCGAGACCCTCCACGCCGCCGCGCTGGAAAAGCGCCCCACCGGCGCCTTCGAGCGTGACGCCCGGCGGTGGGCGGTGATCCGTCACTTTCTTCCCGGATGCAAAATCGCCCTATACCAGCAGGACGGTCCCGCCGCAGGATATGTCATCTTCGAAGAATCCCAGGAAATTCTGCGCGTGCAGGAGCTATACGGCCAGGATCGCCGGGCCGAGCGCGCCCTCATCGGCTTTCTGGCGAGCCGCCGCGCGCAGCGCGTGGAGTGGTCGGCGCCGTTTCCGGAGATCACGCGCCTGTGGATCCATGAGTTCGGCGCCGCGTGCGAATCGTCGTCCTTCTCTGTAAATCCCGATATGATGATCCGCGTCGCAGATGTCGCCGCCGCGCTGTGCGCCGCGCACGCCGCCAACTTCGCGCCTCTTCTCGCCGCCTCCGGGCAGACGCTGACGGTGATGGTGAATGACGACTCCATCTGCCCCAACAACCGCAATCCTCTGCGCATCACGCCGGACGGAATCGAGCCAGGCGCGCCGGATGACGCGGACCACATCACTCTGGGCATCGCGGCGTTCGGCCAGCTTTTTCTAGGACTGCACGACGCCTCGACGATGGAGGCGCTCGGCAGACTGACGGCGTCCCGCCCCGCCGCGCTGGCCGCCGCCGATCTGCTCTTTCCGGCCAGAGATCCCTTCGTCGCGCAGCCCGACCGGTTTTAAGGAGTGACCGATGCAATCGGTCACTCACGCAGGAATCCCCCTCTCTTCTCGCGAAATTCGACACACATGCCCACCAAACGCAAACTGCGCATCACCCCCGAAGCTCTGCTCGATTTGAAACTCCCCAGCGATCTGCGCATCTCTCCCAGCGGCGCGCGCGTGGCCTATACTGTCGAGGAGACGGATTGGGAGGAGAACGACACCTCGCAGCACCTTTATGTGATCGACGCCGAACTCAACAAAGATCCCCGCCAGCTGACGCGCGGCAAGACGCAGGAATTCGGTCTGGAGTGGTCGCCGAACGGTGACTGGCTCGCGTTTCTGCGCATGCCTCCGGCGGACGACGACGAGGAGGACGATGAAGAAGGGGACGGCAAGGCGCAGGTCTGGCTGCTGCCGATGGATGGGCTGGGGGGCGAGGCCGACAAGCTGACCGATGCGCCGCAGGGGATTCTGGCTTATGAGTGGCTGCCGGATTCGTCGGGCATCGTGTATATGGCCCGCGAGCCGCGACCGAAGCCGCTTCAGCAAGCGCATGAAGACCGGATTGAGGACGAAGAAGACGCGTTCGTGGACCGGGAGGAGAAGTTTCGCCGGCAGATCTGGCGCATCGATCTCGAAAAACGAAAGGCTGCCCTGATCCACCGAGGGGACCTCGGGATTCTGGAGATCGCCGTTTCTCCCGACGCGCAGCGGATCGCCTTTCTCACGAACTACACCGGGGAGCTGAACGACTATCACAAGGCCGATGTCTGGCTGCTGGAGCTGGAAAGCGGGCGCATTCGGCCGATCGTCCAGGGCGCGGGCGGCAAGTATCAGCTGCACTGGGCGCCCGGCGGCGAAAATCTCTATTATATTCAGGCGCTGGAGCCGGAATACTCCTACTCCCAGAGCAATCTCTTCGCCGTGTCGATCCGTGGCGGCGATCCCGTCAACGTGACGGCGGTCTTCGATCACGATCTGGTCGGCTGGCGCGGCTACTGGTGGGACCAGGACGGCCGACTGTACCTGAGCGCCGCCGTGGGCGTTGCGACCGCCGTGTTTGTGCTGGAAGGCGAGGAGTTTGTCGCGCTGATCCAGAACGACGAGCATATCCACGAGTTCACCGTCTCACCCGATGGCTCCGTGGCGTATATCGCCAGCGGCAATCAAGATGCGCCGGAAGTTTACTGGCTTGCGGCCGGCGCGGACGAGATGGTCGTTCTGACGGAGCTCAACTCGGACTGGATGGACCAGTACGCGCTCTGCCCCGTAGATGTCGTGAGCTGGACTTCTCCGGACGGGACGCCGATTGAGGGGCTGATCACCTATCCCAACGGCTACGATCCGGAGCTGACGTATCCGCTGATCCTGAACATCCACGGCGGGCCGCACGGACGCGTGGCGCAGTCGCTGACGTCGGGGACGCCGGCGCAGGTCTACGCGTCGGACGGCTTCGTGGTGCTGTCGCCCAACTATCGGGGCAGCGAGGGGTACGGCAACGCCTTCAGCACGGCCAACCGGGGCGACCTGGGCGGCGGCGACTACTGGGACTGCATCGCCGGAGTCGACTGGGCCGTGGCGGAGGGGATCGCGGACCCGGAGCGGCTGGGGATCATGGGCAGCTCCTATGGCGGATATCTCACCAACTGGGCCATCACGCAGACGGATCGTTTCAAGGCGGCCGTTTCCGCGTTCGGCATCTTCTCATTTGTGACGGACTTCTCCAACTCCGAGGCGCCGCGCTGGGAGATGGAGTATCTGAACGGCTCGTATTGGGAGCAGCCGGAGCTCTACGCCGCCCGTTCGCCCGCGACGCACGCGCAGGCGATCCAGACTCCCATTCTCATCCTGCACGGCGACGCCGACAGCAATACGTTCATTTCGAACTCGCTGGAGATGTACACGGCCCTGCGCTTGCAGGGAAAGACCGTGCAGTATGTGCGCTATCCGCGCGAGGGGCATGGGTTCGCGGAGCCCAAGCATCGCGTGGACGAGATGCGCCGCTGCCGCGCGTGGTTCGACAAGTACGTGATGGGCGCCGGGCAGACGACGACCTATCGTCTGGGCGATAAGATCGTGCAGGACGGCTGGGAGCTGACCGTGGTTCACGCGGAAGTCGCGGCGTACGTCGGACATCCGGCGGCGGCGGGGCGCTTCGTCGAAGTGGCGTTCGTGCTGCGCGAAGTGGCGGAGACACGCGCGGAGCTGACCCTGGGGCCGGCCGATATCGCCCTGACGCGCGGCCTGTCGTCCTCTGGACGCAGCGGCCGGCCGATCGGCCTTCCGATGACGGTCCTTGGCCAGAAGGTGCTGGCGGAGGGAACGCGCTGGCGCTTCGCGTTCACGCCCGAGAAGGATGAACGCGGCCTGTCCGCCCCGATCTCCGTGACGTTCCGAATCTCCACCGCCGGCGGTCCCTACGCCCTCGCTGTGAAAGACTTTCCGCCGATCACCTTCGATATTCCGGAAGAAGACAAAGACGACGATGCGCCGCCGACGGCGCGGGAGGATGAGCCGTAATGATCCGTCCAGCAAAACGGGGCATGGGCGCGCTGCTCGGCGCGGTTCTGGTTTTTCTTAGCGCCGGCGCTTATGCGGCGGATACCAAAGTTAAAGCCGACGCCGAGCCGAAAGTCCAGATCACCGTGGACGACAGCGCCGTGCGCCAATTGATCGCCCTCGCCGCCGCGCACGACACGACGGACGCCAGCCTGGACGCCTGGATGGATCTTCCCGCGAACGCGTATCTACTCAAGATCGGCGCCAGTGAGGAAAATCTGACGCGCGCCCAGCTCAAGGCGAACGCCATTGAGGCGATCAACGGAACGGCGACGCCGAAGACCCAGCCTTCCGATGATATGGGCGCCATGCGCTTCACCGCCGAAATTTACACGAAGATGCTCGATACGCTCCAGGCGTCGCTCCCCAATCGCCTGAAGCGCATTACGGACCGCGACAAGCAGTTCTCGCCGCCCAATACCGACGTGACCGAGACCGTCTACCTGCATCTGGGCGGAGACTGGGACGCGATCAATGCGAACGGCGCGATCTATATCAATATCCGTTACTGGATCGAACAGGCTCAGCCCAGCTGGAACGGATTCAACATGGTCGTCGCCCACGAGACGATGCACACGATCCAAAACCAGGCCTATGGCAACCCCGAGGACCAGGCAGACGGCCCCGGCGCCTTCCTGACCGCCTTGTCCAAGACACAGCGCGAGGGGACCGCGCGTTACGTCGAATACGATACCGATCCCGAAGCCTATGGCCAGGGCACCTACGGCTTCTTCTCCCGCGCCGTCACCACGGAAACCCTGCGCAGCTTCCCCACCGATATCAACTTGCTCAAGCCGCTCTACGATTCATGCTTTCCAGCGTTCAGTCACGACAAATTTGTCCAGAGCTACGCGAGCGGGGTCAGCGGCGGCGGCCCCTTCTACGACGTCGGCCACGGCATCGCCAAGGCCATCGACGAACGCCTTGGCCGCAAGGTTTTGATCGACACGATCGCCGGCGGCCCCAAAATGTTCTTCACAAAGTATCTCGAACTGTGCGACAAAGACAAGAACTTGCCGAAGCTGCCCGACGATGTCGCGAAGCAGGTGAGAGTAATGCCGGACAAACTCTAGCGCCTTAATGATTTCCTGGATGTTCACGGGGATCGTATGGTATAGTAAATTAGTAGAAAATTGTACTCGCCCGCCGGAATTTCTGCTGGAAAGCACTATACTTTGCAAGACCCCCTAATGCCTGCCTCGACCGAAGAGGTTCGGCAGGATCGTTTGTTCCTTTCGCGTCCGTTTGAATCCTCAGTCACACCAGAATTTTCCGCCGCTCACGTGGACGCGCCGGCGTTCCTGCCTTCGGGCGGCGACTTCCATAATGTCTTCCCCATTCACGATGGTTCCGGTGACGTCGGCGTCATTTTGGGAGATGTCGCAGGACATGGGGAGGAGCAAACAGCGCAAGCCGAACACATGTGCGGGCTGCTATCCGATTGCCTGGCGATCGGAATGTCTCCCGCCGATACGCTGACCGCCGTCAATGCGATCGTGGAGCCCGACCCGAATTTTCCGGTTTTCGGCACTGTTTTCGCGGGAACGATCGAAGCCAATACGGGGAAGCTTACTTACGCCAGCGGCGGCCATGAGCCGGCCCTGATCGCCGAGCCGCCCACCTCAGCGCCGCAGGTCGTGGAGGAGCTGGAGGGAACCGGGCCGCCGGTCGGCGCGTTCCCCGCGGACATGACCAGCTACGAACAGCACGAAGCAACGATTACTTTTGGCGCCACTCTGCTCGTCTACTCCGACGGCGTTTCCGAAGTGCGGACCGCCGATAAGCAGCGGGACTGGTTTGGTCTGGACCGCCTGAAAACTATCCTCGCGGAACTGGCGGCGCTGCCCCCGCGCCGCCTCGTCTCCGAGCTCATGCAGCGGGTAACGCTGTTCTGCCGAGGCCGCTTCCACGACGACGTGTCCGTCCTCGCCGTACGCCGCGAAGCCCGCCGTCAGAAATAGCCTCCGTCACAGACTTTTGCTCGTGCGCGACTTTAAAATCATAGCCTCGGCGCTGTTACAAAAAAGCTGGCGGCGTATCTACTCGTCAGTAGCCATTGACGGTATGCGCGATTTCGTATAATCGATGTTCTTTTGTGGCTAGCGCATCGGATCTGGTGTTATAAGCGCGAATTCGGTCGACGTGTTCGATGTACTTCGCGTGATAAGCGTGGCGTTGATCGTTGTGCGCGTTCACTCGTTTATCGAAATCAACGCTTGCTTCCGGATCTTTTGCCGCACGCGTTGGCCGCTCCGCCTCAAGGTCTTTTTCCTCGGCGTTCAATCGATCCGACTCCGCGCACATCGTATCCCATTCCGCCAGGATTAACTGCTTTTCGATTTTTAAGTTTGCGGACTCCGTCGAAATGTCCCTCTGAAGCTGCTCCGCCTCCGCCTTGAGGGCAGGGGAGAGGACGTGCTTACCCTGGCCGCGCTCATGACCTCTATCCCAGAACCTCCAGTGATAGCTGTTTCCCGCAACAAAGATCCTGTTTCCAAAGGCGGGAAGATCGTTTGGCGCGGATGCGTTAAATGTGGTGACACCCGGGTTGACCGACACTCGCAGCTGCGCATGCGGATCGATATGTATCTCGGGCTCGCCGTCAATGTGCAGATAGAGAGTCTTGTCCATATCGTTTTTCACATTGAGGACCGGCGGAGCATCCGTTCCCGTTTGTTCGCTCGGCAAGTCGACGCCCTTGTTGGGATGCAGCGTATATCGAACGGTGAGACGATTTGACTTAGCCCAGCCCTGACGTCCCGAAGACAGTCCGATCACATGCAGCCAGCCGGTTGTCTCCTTGCGGGAGACCAGTATGGTCCAGTCTTGAGGATTGAGCGCGCTGATTTTCGCCGAGCCGGCGTCAGGCTCGGTAAATAACGCCGTCGGCGTGTTCACGATCCCGACATCAACGCCAGGGTCTTTCCAGACCGGTGCTTGAACGCGGCTATGGGGCGTTCCTGCGGACACGTGGCAGATCGACGTTATCCAGATAACCGCAATGAGTAGAAAGGTCTTCAAGTTTATGTCCCTCTGTCTTAAACGTGAATTTACCTGATACTCGCGGGAATACGCCAAGTGCGGAATGCTCGCGGCAATTTTTTTTTGTGGATGGACGATCGATTTAAGAAGGCGGCAATTGTTCCAATTCCGCCAATCCACGCGCTTTCAGCAGCTCTGCGGCGCGGCCATTTTCGCGGATGATCAGCGTTGAGGTCAAGCTGCTGAAATAGGAGAGGATATTCTCGCTGTCGCCGACTTGCTTCATCAGAAACTTCATCACGGCGATCTTGCCGTTCTCCGCAGCCGTGGCGATCGCCGTGTCACCGCAGTCGTTTTGCATTTTGAGATCGGCGCCGCGCTTGAGCAGGAGCTTGCACATATTCAGATAGCCGAGGCCGGCCGCCTCGATCAGCGGCGTGGCGCTGAAGTGATTGCGCGTGTTGACGTCTGCCCCGTGATCGAGCAGCCAATTCGCGGCTGGGAGCTCGTTCTCGACCACAACATAATGGAACGCCGTTTCGCCGATTGAGTTGCGCGCGTCCAGAATCGTCGGGTCAAACTTAAGCAGCGCTTCGGCCAGCGTGAAATCGGAGCAGGCGGCGTCGCGCAGCTCGTAAAATCGAGAATCCGTGGGTTTCTTAGTAGTTGTCATAAGAGTGCGCCAGAAAGAGTATCGTCATTCAGACTTTTGAAGCGTCAGCGCGGCGGCTTCCGCCAGCGGCAGGGTTTTGGCGGAGTAAGGCTCCCCGTCGAGCGCGGCGACGATGATCGCGTTTTGTCCGGTCGCCGAGGCATAGTGGAAACCATGCAGGAAGTGCGCGGACCCCGGCGTCACCGGAAATTTGTAATACTGGCGCATCGCCGCCAAGTCGCCGATCGATCCGGATTCCGGACTGCTCTTCACGATATCCGTTTTGCCGCTAAGAAACGGATTGCCGCTCAGAATGGTCTCCAAATCCGTCGGCGCCGCGCCCGGCTTCGCCTCCGACACGATCACAAAGAGGACGGGAAACGAACCGTCCGCTCGGGAAGCGCCCTTTGCCGAGTACCCGGTGATCGTCGCGATCTCCGTGGACATATCCTGCTGGTCAACCGTGTAGCCAATCGGTAACCGCAGAGTATAGATTCCAAAATGCGTTGCCCGATCGAGCTGTGGGACGAGCTTAGGATTTGGGATCCACGACGACGCTCCCGTGGCCGCAGCCGGCGCCTTGTCCGCAACGGGCTTATGCGTATCACTCTTCGCATGCGCTGGCTTCGCGAAACAATGACTTGCCGCGAGGCCAGCCGCAATACAGAGCGCGAGGGCAGGGATGGTATTACGAAACAGCGGTTGCTTTGTATTCATGGATAAGGGCATTATAACACGAAAAAACGGGCGGCGGGGCCGAAGCCCCGCCGCCCGTTTTCTGATTTTCGACTGCGTGATTAGTGGCAGCCGCAGGAGCCGCAGCCGCCGCCGGCTTTGGTGTCGAGGCCGGCGGCCTCTTCGTCGCCGGTGCTGAAGCTGGAGCCGCATCCACAGGACTTGGTCGCGTTCGGGTTCTCGATCTTGAAGCCGCCGCCCATGTCGGTCGTGATGTAATCGACGACGGAGCCGGACATGTAGCGCAGGCTGGTGTTGTCCACGACGAGGCGGATGCCGCTCAGGTCGAAGACTTCATCGCCGGGCTCGACGTTCTCATCCAGCGCCATGCCGTACTGAAGGCCGCTGCAGCCGCCGCCGGAGACGTAGACGCGAAGATACAGATCGTCGCGGTCCTGCTGGGCGATCAGCGTGCGGACTTCTTCCGCCGCCGCGTCCGTGATCGAAAGGGGCGACGCCACTTCGGTGGTGGTCGGCTCGATAACTGTTGACATTGTTTTCCTCCGTAGCGGGTTCAAATTCCGCCGGTATGACAATCACTGCGATCGTTTGCAGTGAAGACGATTAGCTCTTATACCCAGCCGCCGTGGGAACGGGCGGGAATGCAGTGCGAGTGATGGTTTCCACGGGAACCAGCGACTCTTCGTATTCGAACGCCTCCATGGAGATACAGTCCATCGGACAGATCTTGGCGCAGAGGGCGCAGCGGATACACTTGGTGCCGTCCATCAGCATGATGGTGCCGTCGTCCGGCAGCAGCTCTTCCTGAGGCACGCCGTACTTTGCCTCGATCAGCGCCGCGACGTCGGCGTCTCCCGTGACATCCGTGACCGGAACCATCTTCAGGATGCTCTCCGGGCAAATATTGATGCACAGGCCGCAGAGGATACACTTCTCCGCATCGAAGACTACGTTAACATGACAACGCAAACAGCGCATGCCTTGTTCCCGGGCGGCCTTCTCCGTGTAATTAAATTCGACCAGATCGAAGCCCGCGGCGCGCGAGTGGGTCTCTCGCTCCGGCGGCTCCTGGCGGATAAAGGCGTCGTACTTGTCCGGCATGCCGTAGTTGACGATCGGCAGAGCGCGCATATAGCCGCGCTTGACGAGCTTGAAGCTCTTGCCGGTCAGGAACTCATCGACGCCCACGGCGCACTTCTGCGCGGAGGCGATGCCGTCGATGAAGAGGCGCGCGCCCACGGCGATGTCGCCAACCGCGAACACATCCGGGTGATTCGTCGATTGCAGTGTCTCCGGATCGACATCGATCGTGCCGCGCGGAGTTTTCGCGAGGTCTTCGATGCCGGTCAGGAAGTTCCAGTTCACCATCTGGCCGATGGACACGATGACCGTGTCGCACTCGATGACCTTCTCGGTGCCGTCGATCAGCTGCGGGTTGAAACGGCCCGTCGCGTCGATCAGCGACTTCACCTTCTTGGTCAGGATTCCGGTGACGTGATCTTCGCCCAGGATCTCGACCGGCCAGGTCTGCGGGTGCAGCTTGACGCCTTCGAGAATGGCTTCTTCGATCTCGTACTCGTCCGCGTTCATCTGCGCGCGGGATTCGCCGAAGATACAGTCGATCGTCTTCGCCTTGGACGCCAGCACGCGCGAGATATCCGTCATCGCGTAATTCTTCGGCTTGCTCAGCTGAGACAGGCCGGGAATAACGTTCGTACGTACTGTCATACGCACGACGTCCATCGCAACGTTCCCGCCGCCGATCACCACGCACCTCTCGCCGACATGGTACGGTTTGCCCATGTTGACTTCGCGCAGCAGGTCGATGCCGATGTGGACGCCCTTACCGCGCAGCTTTTCTGCGCCCGGGGTGGGGGAGGGGCGGCCCGCCATAAATCCGGCGGCGATGATGAAGGCTTTGTAGCCCTCTTCGCGCAGCTGCGGAATAGTGACGTCTCGGCCGACGCTGACGCCGAGGCGCAGATCGACGCCCAGCTCGCAGATGGCCGCGATCTCCAGGTTCATCAGCTCGCGGGACAGCCGGTAGATCGGAACTCCGGTCGCCATCTGACCGCCGGGGATCTCCAATTCTTCGAAGACCGTGACGCGGTAGCCGAGGCGGGCGAGGTCGTGCGCGGCCGTCATGCCGGCGACGCCGCCGCCAACGACGGCGATTTTTTCTTTGTCCAGAACGGGACGGGAGGAGCCGCGCGCGTTGGAGTACTCCAGGGACTTATGCAGGTCCTTGAGGTTCTCGACGCCGTACTGCTCGGTCGCAAATCTTTTCAAAGCGCGGATGGAGACGGGGCCACTGGTGTCCACGCCGACATTGCCGCGCGTACACTTGGTTTCACAGGGGCATCCGCAGATGCGTCCGCACATGGAGGCGAACGGGTTTGGCGCGCGCGCGATCGCATAAGCGTCTTCGTAGCGGCCTTCGCCGATCGCAATCACGTATCCACGCGCGTCGGTCTTCACCGGACATCCGGTCTGGCAGCCGATCTTGCCGCGCCAGTAATCGATGTCCGGGACCTTTACGCGATAGGGAGCTTTTGTTTCTTCTGCCATTCTCTCACGCCTTCACTAAACAAAGAGGAGGATGCGCCGTCCCGATGCCCGCCGACCCCCTGTGGGGGGCGGCGGCATTCGAGCGAGAACATCTTTGATACACTGCTCTAATTGTACCATATCCGGCCACGCTCCACAAGGGAACGCGGCCGGTTTGTGAAAAAAGGCGCAATCGCTTAGTTCTTGCTTGGTTCTTCTTCAATCACGATATCGACTTCGTGCGCCTGGAACATCCGGACGACGAAACCGTCTTCCTGCATAGCGTCGCGCACGCCCAGAGCGATCTCCAGGTCTTCGCAGATCTCAAAGGCGACATCTTCGCCGGCCTCGCCGACGACAATGTAGGACTCGCCCTCTTCCAGATCCATGTCGTCGTCCTGATCCGCCATCGTCAGCGGCACGCTCAATTTGCGGTCCGCATTTCCATTCTGCGCCATTTATTCGTTCTCCTGTGGTTTCTTCGATCGCGTGCGCGTGGCGCGCGGCGCGTCTTCGGTCAGCAGCTCCACAACCAGTCGGTTGAAGCCCTGCGCTTGTTCGTCCTGCGGCAGCAGTCCGGATTTGTCAAATACGCTCAGCTCCGCGCGGGCGTTCGCCGCGAGGAAAGCTTCCGCGTCGGAAAGCGGCGTCATCCGCGCCTCGCGACCCCAGACGATACGGATCGCTTTCTGTGTGAGCGCCGGGAAGGCGGCGGCGACGCTGTGATTGAGCAGGCCGCCGATAAACGCCGGCGGCGCATTCTGCGAGCCGTATTGGTGCGAGACCGTAAAGTAATGCTCGATCATCTCATCGTCCACATACGACGGATCGAAGTACGTCTGGTTCATCAAGTAATAGCGCAGCGACGGGACCGATGTCAGCGCGTTATGCACCGTCGTTCCGATCAGCGGCGCGTGCAGCAATTGATACGCCAGCTCCGTCTTCGCGCCCGGCTCTTTGGACAATCGCCGCAGGCCGGTCGGGCAGACCAGGATCAGGTTCTGGATCAGATCGGGCAGATCGTGCGCCGCCTGGACGGCGTACGCCGACGACAGGGACGACGCGACGATCGCGCACGGCTCTTTGATCACTTCCTTGATAAATTGTTCGATCTGCTCGATATACTTCTGGCCGGTATAGTCGATGCGCGGCTTATCGGAAAGTCCGAAGCCCAGCAGGTCCAGTGCGTAGACATTGAAGTGCTCGGAGAGGCTGTCGAAGTTCTTGCGCCACTCATAACTGGACGCGCCTTCATAAACGCCGTGCAGCAGCAGCACCGGGAGCCCCTTGCCCTGGCGCGCGTAGAACAGGTCGCCATAGGGGCCGGGCCAGAAGCGCCCTTCGCCGCCGAGCGGATTGCCCTGCGCCTTGGCTTTCGCAAAGATCGCGCTGTTCGCCGCGGCCAGCGCGGCGACTCCCGCGCCCGCCCATAACAATCGCTGGACTGTTTTATTCATTGATGGTGGCTCCTGCTCTTTTCATGAGTGCGTCATACCCAAAAATCCAAAGCGCGCGAAATCTTTAAAGAGTGCTGAAGTACGTCTTGAGCGAACTTGAGAGATCCTGGAGCGGCGGCGCGCCCGCCTGCGCCTGTCCGACCGCCGCGTATCGCCAGTGCTGGGTCGCGAAGATCAGCATCGGACGCGGCGGCCCGCCGCCGATATGCGTCACAAGCGCAATCGATGTCCGGAACGCGTTCTGCTCCGGCGTCGGCTGCCCCGTCGGGATCGCGTACAGATCGATCGCCGGCGCGGCGGCTGCGCCCTGCCGATACGCGGCGTGGTAGATCGGAGTCAATGTACCCGAAAGGACCGTGTCTTGATCCATTTCCGTCCGCTCAAACGGCGCCATCTTCGGCGGCATGACATCGGCCAGCTTCGCGCCCGTCACCGGCAGCTCCGTCAGCGGATCGCCCGGCGCGCCCTTCGCGATCGGCCCCGCCGCCCGAGTCGCCGCCGCCGGATGATGCCCATAGCGCTTTACGGCTACGACAATCAAGACAATCGCCACGATCAATGTCAAAAATGTGATGCCGACGACGCCCAGACAGGCGCCGAACGACTGCTGGCGGAACTGTTCGTCGTCGACTTCCTTGGCTTCCTGGAACTCCTCGGAGTTCTCGATCTCGGCGCGGACGGCCGCCATCTCGCGCGCGGTCTCGTCGTCGACGGTGATCAGCTTGGCGAAACACGTGGGGCAGGTCGCGGACTTCAAACTCGCGTACTGGGCGCCGCAGCGCGGACAGACTTTCGCGGCCATGAGGCGTTATCCTCTCCCCGCCGCAGCCGTGACACGCGCAACCAGCGCCTGGTGCTCCGCGAAATCGATTTCCGGATACGCGGCCGGCGTCTGCGCCCAGCGCGTTTTTGCGGCGGCGATGCGCGCTAATGATTTGTCGATACGCGCTTCCGTGATGCGTTCGTTCCGAACCGCCTCCAGGATTGCGTCCCGGATGCCGAATTGCGTCGCCAGGGTGTGGCAGCAAAGCAAGATGTCCGCGCCCGCCTCCAGCGCCAGCACCGCCGCCTCCGCCGAGCCCCAGTGGTCCGCGACGCCCTTCATCTCCAGGCAGTCGGTGATAATCAGCCCTTCGTAGCCCAGATCGCCGCGCAGCAGTCCCGTCAAAATGGCCGGGGACAGAGTCGCCGGCAGAGACGCGTCCAATTCCGTGAACACAATATGGGACGTCATCATTCCCGCAAGTCCCGCCGCGATGGCCGCGCGAAAGGGAACAAGCTCCACGGCGTCCAGCCGGGCGCGGTCCACGCGAATGGTCGGCAGCGCGTGATGCGAATCGACTTCGGTGTCGCCATGTCCGGGAAAGTGCTTGCCGCACGCCAGCAAATGCGCGTCGTCCTGAAAGCCGCGCACGGCCGCGGCGCCCATTTGCGCCGCCCGCGCGGGATCGTCGCCATACGACCGGTTACCGATCACGGGGTTTTTCGGATTATTGTTGACGTCGAGCACCGGCGCGAAGTCCCAATTGATTCCCACCGATTTCAGCTCCTCCGCGATGGCGCGCGCGATTCGCCGCGCGTTTTCCGAATCCGCCGTATCGCCGATGGTCTTCGCCGCCGGGAATCGTGTATAATCCGGCGCAGCGAAATGGCTGACACGCCCGCCTTCCTGATCTATCGCGACAAACAGCGGCGGCAGTCCGCGCGCCGCCGCGCGCGCTTGCAGCGCCGACAGCATCGCGCGCGTCTCGCCGGCGGTTCCGATATTGCGCGCCATCAAGATCACGCCGCCGACGGCGAGCTCCTCGATGAGCGTCGCCGCGTGCGTGTTGACCGTGCGCGCGGACTCCGGCGTTTCGCCGATCCAGCCAAAAAACAGAAGCTGACCGATCTTTGCGGGAAGGTCTGGGGATGTGGGGACGTTCATAAGTTTCATACAGCCATGCAAACAGATGCTCTATGATGGCGCAAAACCCCCGCGCTTGTCCAGTGCCGCGATGGGTATACTGTGGGCGATTGCGCTAGATACTCAGGCGCTCGCTGTGCCCCCGCAATGAATTACGGGGCTAGGGGCGCAGAGCGCCGACCGTCCGTGCCGTACGGAAGAACAAGAAACGCTGGCGATAATTATCCTCCGTCCGGCACGGTGGGCGCCCTTTGGGCGCTGGTTGCGAAGCAACCCCCAGCCCCGTATTTCAATGCGGGGGCGCGACGAGCGCTCAGAATTTATCCTGAAAGCAAATTTCGAAAGGCCGTAACCCGATGCCCACCACCGACCCCGCCCACGATGTCCTGCGCTCGGAAAGCCAGCCGCTCGATGTCTTTTTTAAGCCCAAAAGCGTCGCCGTCATCGGCGCCACCGAGACGCCCGGAAGTGTCGGCCGCACGATCCTGCAAAACCTGCTCAGTAGTCCGTTTGGCGGGACCGTCTTCCCGATTAATCCCAAGCGCAATAGTATTTTGGGCGTCAAAGCCTATCCCAATATCGCCTCCGCGCCGGATCCCGTGGAGCTGGCGGTGATCGTCACGCCCGCGGCCTCCGTGCCCGATCTGATCGGCGAGTGCGTGGACGCCGGCGTCAAGGCGGCGATCATCATCTCGGCCGGCTTCAAGGAAACAGGCCCTGAAGGCGCGGAGCTGGAGCGGCGCGTGCTGGAGAAGGCGCGGGCCGGCAATTTACGATTGATCGGGCCGAACTGCCTGGGCGTGATGAGCCCGCTGAACGGGATGAACGCGACATTCGCGCAGACTATCGCGCTGCCGGGCAATGTCGCGTTTATCAGCCAGAGCGGCGCGCTGCTCACGGCGGTCCTCGACTACAGCCTGCGCGAGAAGATCGGATTCAGCGCCTTTGTCTCCATCGGCTCGATGCTGGATGTCGGCTGGGGGGATTTGATCAATTATTTGGGCAACGATCCCAAGACGCAGAGCATCGTCATCTATATGGAGTCGATCGGCGACGCGCGCGGATTTCTCTCGGCGGCGCGCGAAGTGGCGCTGACCAAACCGATCATCGTGATCAAGGCGGGACGCACGAGCGTGGGGGCCAAGGCGGCGGCCTCGCATACGGGAACGCTGACGGGAAGCGACGACGTTCTGAACGCCGCGTTCCATCGCTGCGGCGTCCTGCGCGTCACCAGCATCGCCGATCTGTTCTACATGGCCGAGGTCCTGAGCAAGCAGCCGCGACCGCGCGGGCCGCGCCTCACGATTTTGACAAACGCCGGCGGCCCCGGCGTTCTCGCGACGGATGCGCTCATCACGGGCGGCGGCGAGCTCGCCGAAGTGTCGTTGGAGACGATTGAGGAGCTGAACGCCATCCTGCCCGCCGCGTGGAGCCATAACAATCCCATCGATGTGCTCGGAGACGCCGGCGCGGACCGCTACGCCAAGGCCCTTCAGATCGCCGCTCAGGATCCCAAGAGCGATGGTCTTCTCGTTATTCTCACTCCGCAGGCGATGACGGACGCCACCGCGACCGCCGAACTGCTGCGCCCCTACGCCAAAATCCCCGGCAAGCCGATCCTCGCCAGCTGGATGGGCGGCGAAACCGTGGCGGCCGGCGAGCGGCATTTGAACGACGCCGGCATTCCATCCTTCGCCTATCCCGACACCGCCGCGCGCGTCTTCAACTACATGTGGAGTTACAACGAGAACCTGCGCGAGCTGTACGAAACGCCGCAGCTTCCGACCGACCCCGGCGTCGAGTACGATATCGCGCGCGCCGAGCAGATCATCTCCGACGTGCGTAAATCCGGCCGCACGATCCTGACCGAGCCCGAGTCGAAGAACCTGCTGGCGGCGTACAATATCCCGACCGTGGAGACGCGTATTGCCGCCACCGAGGAGGAAGCGCGCCGCGCCGCCGAGGAGATCGGCTACCCGATCGTGGTGAAGATCTATTCGGAGACGATCACGCACAAGACCGATGTCGGCGGCGTTCAACTCAACCTCAAGAACGCCGACGCCGTCGGCGCGGCGTACCGGGCGATCGAAGAGTCCGTGACGGCGAAGGTCGGCGCTGAGCACTTTCAGGGCGTCACCGTGCAGCCGATGGTTTCCATGGGCGGCTACGAAGTCATCATCGGAAGCTCCATCGATCCGCAGTTCGGCCCCGTGCTCCTGTTCGGCTCCGGCGGCCAACTGGTCGAAGTCTACGAAGACCGCGCGCTCGCCCTGCCGCCGCTCACCACGACGCTCGCGCGCCGCATGATGGAGCACACCAAAGTCTTCAAAGCATTGCAGGGCGTGCGCGGCCGCGCCAGCGCCGATATCGCCGCATTGGAACAACTGCTCGTCCGCTTCAGCCAGCTCGTCGTCACGCAGCCCTGGATCGCCGAGATCGACATCAATCCCTTGCTCGTCTCGCCCGAACGCTTCCTCGCGCTCGACGCCCGCGTTGTCCTGCATCCGTTGGACACCAAAGAAGAAGACCTGCCTAAGCCCGCGATCCGCCCGTATCCCGTGCAGTACGTCCGCACCTGGATCGCCAAAGACGGCGAGTCGGTCACCCTGCGCCCGATCCGTCCCGAAGACGAGCCGCTCGTCACCCAGTTCCACGAAACGCTTTCCGAGCGCAGCGTCTACCTGCGTTACTTCCAGCCCCTCAAGCTCGACCAGCGCGTCGCGCACAACCGCCTCATCCGTATCTGCTTCAACGACTACGATCGCGAGATCGCCCTGGTCGCCCAGCGCCAGCTCCCCGGCGACGGCCATGGCGATATCGTCGCCATCGCGCGCCTGAGCAAAATTCCCGGCCGCAGTGAAGCCACATTCTCGCTGCTCGTGAGCGACCTGTTCCAGAACCAGGGCGTCGGCAGTGAGATGCTGGGACAGTTGGTGAAGATCGCACGCGATGAGAAGCTGGATCGCTTGACGGCGGAGATGCTGTCGGAGAACTACGGCATGCAGGCGATTTGCCGCAAGCTAGGGTTTACGCTGACGCCGCTCCCGGACATGCCGCAGGTGACTTATGCGGTGCTGGAGTTGTAGGGAGCGCCCTCAGCCTTCGTGCGCCTCTCCCGGCAAACCCACCCCGGCGCTTCGCGCCACCCCTCCCGCCGACGCGAAGGGTTATTTCAGAGCGTGTTATCGCAGGCGACTTTCGTAAGAGGCAATCTTCCAAACCCTTCCCGTCGGCGGGAGGGGTGGCGCGAAGCGCCGGGGTGGGTTTGCCGGGAGAGGCATGCAAAGCGCCGAGATAAGCCACTTAAACTCACCCCGCCGTCAAACACCCCAGCAGCCGCGCCGCGCGCGCGCCGGTCGCGGTGGGCGCGCTCGCCGCAATCCCGTTCACTCGCGCCGCCGCCAGGACCGCGAAGGCGAGGGCTTCTTTGGAGGCGCTGGATATTCCCAGAGCTTCGTGTGTTTGTACTTCAGTACCGGGCAGCGCGGTCGCCAGGCCCTGCATCAATGCGGCGTTTTGTGTTCCGCCGCCGCCGACAATCATGCGCGCGGGCGGGGCGGGAAGGGCGAGAATCGCGGCGGCGATGCTGCGGGTGGTGATGGCGGCGAGCGTGGCGAGCTTGTCTTCCGGGCGGCAGTCGGCGCAGGCTTGTAATACTTTTCCCAGAAAAACTTCGTTGAAGAGTTCGGGACCGGTGCTCTTGGGCGGCGGCGCCTGGAAATAAGGATGCGCGAGCGCCTCCGCGACGGCGCGTTCTTGGACGCGGCCGGAGAGCGCCGCCTGGCCGCCGTTATCGCGGCTGGCGCCGAGGAGGCGCTGCGCGGCGCCGTCGATCAGCGTGTTGCCGGGGCCGGTGTCGAAGGCGATAATGTCGGCGAGTGAGCCGCCGGCGGGGAGATAAGTGAGGTTGGCGATGCCGCCGATGTTCAGGATGACCCGTGTTTCCGTGGGGGATCCGAGCAGGACATAATCGGCGAACGGGATCAGCGGCGCGCCTTCGCCGCCGGCGGCGATATCGCGGGCGCGGAAGTCCGAGACGACGGTGACGCCGAGGCGCTCGGCGATCGTCGCCGGCTGGCCGATTTGCAGCGTGCCGGGAGTTGCCGGCGTGGTCGATGGCGGCGAATGCCAGACGGTCTGGCCGTGCAGACCGACCGCCGCGATCGTGGCGAGATCGATGGCGGCGTCCTGAGCGGCGTGTTCGATGGCGTCCGCATACACGGCGCCGAGCGTGTGGTGCAGGGCGCAGACCTCCGCGATGGACGTCGGTGCGCCGCCTCGCAGGCGCAGCAGGCGGTCGCGCAGGTCGGCGGAGTAGGGGACGGCGTAATCCGCCGTGAGATGGACTTCGAAGCTGGGGCGCTGGGCGTCGGCCGAGAGGATGTTGATCTCGGCGAAGGCGACATCCACGCCGTCCATACTGGTGCCCGACATGACGCCGCAGAAGAGAGCCATGACTTATCCTTTGATCTCGCCTTGGTTATCCACCCAGACTCGAGTGCGCGTGGTGTGCAGAGCGCGGTTGAATTCGTCCTGCGCGCGTTCTTCCACGACATACTCTCCATCGGGGCTTTCGCGCGTATCCCAGGAGAAGTTAAACGGCGCGGTATTGGTGATTCCCCGGAAGGCTCCATCGACATAGAACGCGACGAACCGGACGCGCGGATCGCTGACCGGCGCGTCGATCGTGACGGAGCCGCGCTGGATCGGCGTCTTTCCCGCCTTCGCCAGCAGCAGCGCCTGCTGCTGATAGTTTTTCACCTGAGTGTCGATCCGCGCCGAGAGCCAGGCTTTGTCGGCTTGTTTGTCGCGGATCAGCCGAACCGCCGTCACGCTCATGAAGGCTCTGGGCTGGCTGCCGACGACCGTTATCATCGGACGCCACGGTCCATTTTTTACGCGGATCTCTGCGCGCCAGGAGTGCGCGGGATCGTTTTTCAGCCATGCCAGATCGAAGTTCCCGAAGAAGAGCGGGGGCGTGCCTTCCAGGTCCGGTTCGCGCTGCTTCGCCTTGGAGCCAAGGATCAAGACCGACGCCGCCCACGCCTCGGGCGACTGCGAATTGTGGTACGACGGCTGGATCTGAAACCCGCCGCGCCGCTCGTTTCCCGTTCCCTCAAACTGCTTGGAGGTCGTGATCGGCGCCGTCGAGACGGTGATCACGCCCATATGGCTCGTATTGATTCCGCCGACGCCGGTGTAAGAGCAGCCGTCGTAGCGGCCGACGCCGTAGACGGGCTTGAGCACGCTGGTGACGCGCTGCTTCGCCCCATCAGCGTAGGCGGCCGTGACCGCGCCGCCCACGGTGTTTTCGAAATCGACCTGCGTGAGCGGGTTTTCGGGGCGCTTCACGACGATCACGAAGACGTCGTCCGGCTGCGGAGCGTAGTTCACCGGCAGCGGCGAAAGGCCGCCGTCTTCGTCCTGACGAAAGACCTCGTTTCCGGCGTAGGGCGATAGCTCCCGAAAGATCGACTGTCCGACGGGGATGTTCGTATAGATGCCTGAGTCGCCGGCGACGTGGCCGCCGAATCGGTCCGGCGTCTGCATGAACTCATGGGGCAGAATGGCGATCAGCTTGGGGTAGGCGCTGCTCAGATCGCCCACACGGATCCGCAGGCCGTGGACGGCGGACGCCGCCACGCTGCTGAGCGGCGCGTAGCCGCTGGCGAGGTAGCCCTGAATGCAGGTCTTCGCGGGCACGAGCACGCGGCCCAAAAGGCTCCAATGGCTTCCCGCATCCTGCGAGACCTGAATGGCGCCGTCCACGGCGTTGACGATCCGGAGGCGGTGTGTTTCCACCTGTGCGAACGGGGTAAATGTGCGCGGAGTCTCACGCGGCGGCACCGGGTCCTGCGCGCCGGCGGGAATGGCGATCAACGTGAGGAGCGCCAGGGCGGCGGCGAGAGCGTAACGAACTTGCTTAATCACGTACGGTTAAAATCCTGTGTCTTCAATGCCCTGATAGGCGGGAATTTCGGGCTGCGGTTTGCCGGCGGCTTTGTCGGCGGCGTGCTGGGCGCGCACCTGCGCGAGTAGGCCGTCGACGGAATGCGGAGCGACGGCGCTGGTGTGTCCGAAGGCGTCGGCGATCGTGTCCCACCAATTGTACTGGATAATCTGCGACATATCAAAGATCATCACGCCCTGCGTGGAGCCGGCGGCGGCTTTGATGGCGCGCTCGAACTGCGCCGGATCGTTCTCGTAGGAGAGCGCGTAGATGCCGGCGTAGGTCCAGGCGGCGTCATTCACCACGCGGTTCGAGAGCAGGCCGGCGCCTTCGACGGTCGCGCCTGGTCCCGTTCCGGCGGCGACGGCCTCCGCCACGGTCGCCTTCGTGTAGTAGCAGCCCGTCGTGATCCAATCCAGAAGGCTGGCGATTCCCGTCTTCTGATACTCAGGGGTAAGCCACGGGTAGCCCGCCTGGAAATCCTGACCGGCCCAGTTCATGCCAACCTTTTCGTAGTCGCCGTACCAGGAGCCGACATACACGGCCATCTGCGCCTTGGGGCGAACGGAATGCACGACGTTCGAGGCCTCCGCCACCCACGACTGGATATTCGAGGCGCGCCAGGTCAGCCAGTCTTGATAGTAAGGGCCGTAAATCGGGGCCTGGCCGGGATATTCGGACTCCCGATAAACGTCGTCCGGCCATGTCAGCGCGTGCCCAACATGCTGCTCGAATGTCGTGCGGCTGAGCGGGCTGAAGTCGGCGTTGATCGCCGCATAGCGCAGGCGGTCGTCGAAGATCATGCCGTCCACATCGTAATTGGTCGCGACTTCACGGACGATATCCAGATTGTGCTGGCGGACTTCCGGGTTGATCGGATTGCAGAACATCGTGATCTTTTGGTCGGGGACGCTGACGATCGGGACATATTTGGCGACGCTGCGATAGGTCATGATCTCGCCCGGAATGGCGTGCGCCTTCAGCCAGTCGCCCATCACGCCGCTGCCGGCCAGCGCCGATCCGCGCGGCGGCAGGGTTACGTGGGCGTCGGCCAGCGACGCTCCGTCGTACACCGCCGTCACGCGCGCGTCGAAGTTCAAAATCGCAATGGTGTAGCCCGGGCGGTTCTGACCGATCAATCCCTGGCCCGTGAGCGCGCCAAGACCTTTGTCGTCCTTCGGAAGCTGGTTCATGTAGGTGATCGGCGCCGATGCGCCCTCATACGAGACGCTGCGATCCGTCTCGTACATGATCGTCTGCCAATCCGGGTGCGTGTACGCCAGGCCGCGCTTGACGTACTTATGCCCCTCGCCGAAAGTGCTCATATTGGCGTATACAGTGAGGCCGGCGGCGTGCGCCGCGTCCAGAACGCTGCGTAGGACATCGAAGCTGGGATCGACTTCACCGTTTGTCCACTTCGTCAATCGCGGCGCGAACTTGCTCGGATAGATCGTTTCGCCGACGATCGGCTTCACATCCAGGACAATGGTGTTGATTCCGCTGGATTTGACCTTCTGGATGATGTCCGTGACTTTCGCCTCTGAGTTGAGGTTGCCGACATTGGCGCCGGCGTCCATCCAGAGGATACGGGTTTGCAGACCCTTGGCGCGCGCCGTCTGCTGGGCGATTCCCACGGAATCGTTCTTGGCGTCCAGCACGATGTCCGTGGCCGACTGAGGGGTAGGTGAGGGCTGAGGAGTTGGGCTCACGGTTGTCTCCGGCGCGGCGGGGGCAACGGGCTGCTGTCCCCAGGCGATGCTTGTTGTGACGGCGGTGGCGGCGACGCCGCAAAAAAACGAAAGAGTCCTGAAACGCAAATAAAGCTCCTGATATCGTTATGGAGCCGGAACGGCGGCCGAATCTTGTTCCAGACTCCAGACCGGGCCGTGCGAGCTCTCCCAGGCGATAGACCGTCGCCAAGGGCGGAATGTTTCTTGAATTTGCGCGCGGTCGATCTGTGGGTGCCGCTTGTGCAGCGCATCGAGGACCGATTTATCACTCAAGACTTCATCGAGAACATATACGCGATTTCCCGCCGCCAGCGTTTGCGCGATTTTTGCCTGGATCGTCTCCCGTGAGCGGACGGCGTTTTCGCGCGCGCGCGTCGTCATCGTATGGATGGAAATGCAGTCGCGGTCCGCGAAGTAGGGGATATCCACTTCGCACTGCGCGGCGTCTCCCGCTCCGGCCGCGACGATCAAATCCCCCGGCGCCGTATGCCGGCGAACATCCATCGCGATGCGCCGAAACGGGCTGGACTGCGTGTTCTGATGCGGACCGATGCTCGCCATGAAGTTGACGACGGCGTACAGCGCGATCCAAACGCCGAGGATCCAGTTGACCGCGAGTCCCGTGCGCCCGGCGCGGTAGTGCGCGAGCGAAAGGGCCAGTAGCAGCCCGGTGGGGATCAGCACCGGAACCCAGAAGACGAAGTATCCCGGCGACCAGACCGTAAAGAACAGCGCGTAAGCGATGACCCAGATCAAGCTGACGATCAGCAAGGGCCGGATATGCGTCCGCCAAAGGAGGGGAAGCGCGACGAAGAAGGCGTAGACGGCCACGAACCAACCCAGAAGCGCCGTGAAGTAAAACGCCAGCAGGCGCGTTGGCGCGCCGCTCAGGTGGAAGGTGCCTTGCTTGCCGGGAGGCTCGACGAACGCGGCGCGGCGGAACGCATAGGCGTCCAGGCGAATATTGCGCAGGATTTCGAAGTTCCACCACCAGCCCAGCTCCGCGTATTCGCTGGACCAGCGCCGGAACTCGCCGAGCGAATGGAAACGCAGGGCGACGATCCCGACAATGGCGTAGACGATCAGGACGAGGGCCAGGCTGGAGACGAGGTAAATCGCGGCCAGAGTCCAGCGGTGTTTCCAGGCGGCGCGAGCGGGCAGGTCGTCTTCCTGATGGGCGAGAAGCGCGGCCGCCGCTCCCACCACCAGAAAAAGGCCGGCGCTTTCATGGTACAGAATGGCGAGGCCGCTGAGCGCGCCCGCCAGCGCCGCCAGGCGCTTGTCGCCGGTCTGGATCAGGCGGCAGGCGGCCCAAAACGCGGCCAGCAGCAGGACGGTGCTGGGCATATTGACCCGGGCGTCGGTGGCGCAGATCCAGTAGCCGAAGGAAAGCCCCAGTCCCGCCGCGATCAGCAGGGGAATCCAGCGCGAACGCTGGAGCAGCGATCGCAGCGCCAGGTAGTACAGCACGAGGCCCAGCGCGCCCGAGGTCGCGTTCCACGCCTCCATGACGGGCAATGGGCCGCCGATGTAGCCGAATGCTTGGGACACGCGCCAGAGCACATATCCCGTGGCGTTGAACAAGAGGTGGTGCGGGTGGAAAAGCCAGTGCAAGTCGTGCGTGCGCGGATAAAGCCGGCCGATCTCATTGGCGTAGGAGACGGCGTCGAAGGTGTTGTACTGCGTGGCCGTCCAGCGGTACAGCGTCCAGAAGATCGCGAAGAGCGCAAGCGCGGGCAGCCACACGCCGGCGGCCTCGGCGGCCGGCGTTCGGGTTCCATTCGCGTCGCGCGCGAATCTGGGCATATGCAGACTGATTTTGGCCGCCATAAGTTTGCTCGGTCGAATCAGAGGGTGTGCGCGATGATGGACATCGGATAAAAGGAGCCGTTCAGCGGCATGGTGCGCAGCTTCACGATGCGCGTCTCTCCGCCGGCGAGCGGAATGCGCGCGATGATCGGTTCATTGGGCGGCAAGGTGGGGTCGAACTCCAGCACGGGACCGTCGTCCACGCGAAAGATGCCCGCCACGCTGCCGGCCTCCGGCGCAAAAAACAAACCGACTGTCTTCAGATCCGTCGTCGGATTGCTGAGTTTGAGATTGATGACGTAATCGACGCCGTAATTTCCATAAAGCAGCAGCTTGCCCGTAACATCTTTCAAGGAATCGTTGTTGCCGATGCGCATATAAGTCCACGAGCCGCCCACGGTGAACAGTGCGTCGCGCGCGATCAGCGGCGCGCCGAACACCCACGGCGACATCGCGCCGAGCGGAGAGCCGTCGCTGTCATTGGAATGCTCCAGGGCCGGCGAAATAAACGCCGAGTTGCCCGCCGTCGCCGTGAGCAGCGCGGTGATGGGGGAAGAAACGGTCTGATCGTCGCCGTCGGCGGAAAGGCAGAGCGTGACCGCGCCGCCGCCGGAGATCGGGCGCAGGTCGACCACGCCGCTCACCGTCTGTTCCGGAGCGAGACGCTGGCTAATGATCGGGACCCGGCTGAACGCCGGCACATCGAGCACCATGCCGTCATTGGCGGCGGCGGCGCGCAGGTAGCGCGATCCGGCGCGCCGTCCAACCTGGATGGTGTCCGTCGACGGGTCCGAAATTCCGGCGATCACATGGACCCGCATCGGGCTGTCGCTCTCATTGACGAGGTCGGCGTGGAAGATCAATGGGCGGCCGGAGCCGTTCTGGTGGTGATAGTCCAGACGGGTCGGGATATCCGGGAAGATTTTGGCAAGATAAAGCGTTTGCCCGCGCATGACGCGCTCGGGGTGGTTGGAGTAGAACAGCCGTGCGGGCGCGCGCTGATCCACCGGCTGATTGACAATGGTGATCGTAGTGGACGACTGCACCGGCAGCAGGCCCGCGCCGGTGACGGTGACCGGGATGGTGACGCGCATTCGCGTCCCCGGCGCCGGCGGCCGGTTCACCTGGGGGCGCGAAAGCAGCTGGACACGCGCGCCAAGTTCGGGAGCGACCGCGCGGGCAAGCCCGGTGTATAGCGCCGTGTACGTGGTCGCCACCGAAGCCGACGGCGTTCCCGTGACGGTGACGGTCGCGGCGGGATCGATCTGGGCGGCGTACTTCATGACCGTGACGGTGAAATCGAGCTGGGCGGTCGAGCCGCCGCTGACGGCGCGCACGGAGACGATCGTTCGTCCCGCGGACGCGCCGCTGACGATCAAGCGCCGTGTCGCCGGGTTGAACTGGAGCTGCGCGACGCCCGGCGCCGAGCTTGTCAGGGTGATCTGGTCAGTGGAGACCGCGCCGCCCACGACGACGGTGCGTGTTTCGCGCAGCGGGACGATCAGCGAGCGCTTGGAAACCGTGAACGGCGGCTCCGCGAGCATGTCATGGATATTGGACGCCCACGTGCGCGCGAGGTCCGGCAGCTTCATGCCGTGCGCGGCGGCCTCCGCCGACGTCACCAGCAGCAGGCTGCCTCCGTGAATCGTGATCGACCATGTCGAGCCATCCACCTTCATCGCATCGACGGCGACTGGCAGCGGCCAGGTCTCGATGACGCCTTGCAGCCGTCCCGCCGCCGCTTCCGCCCGCACCGAAGGCGCGAGACCGCCGGCGGACGTGCGCAGCGTAAACGCCGGCCGATCGTTGATGGTGACGGAGGCGAATGTCTTGTCGTTGATCGTTTGTGTCGCCACGGAAATGCGCGGCTGGAACGCGGCGCGGGCCGGCGTGCTGAATATCAAAAGGGCGAAGGCGAAGAGCGCAAAGGCCGTACACCCGGTCATGTTGCGCAAGGTAAGAAGCTCCTGGTTCGGGCGACTGTCATGTTCATGAAAACTACATCCCAGATTATGCGGGAGCGCCGGGCGAAAGTCAAGCGGTCACCCCGTCCGGACCCGGTGTATAATAGAGAGAAATGAAATCTATCGACACGATCCTTTTCGATCTCGACGGCGTCCTCGCGGACACCCATCGCTGGATCGTCTCCGCTTACGAGCACACCGCCGCCGCGTACGGCCTGGAGATTGACCGCGATCACCTGACGGCGCTCTTCGGCCAGCCGCTCCTCACGTGTTATGTCAGTCTCTCCCAGCAGCCGGACGGATCTCCGTTCGCCGAGACCCATCGCCGCTATCAGCGCGAAAATCTCCATCTTGTTACCCTCTTTCCCGGGGTAATCAACCTTCTGGATCGCCTGAAGCAATCCCATTACGCCCTCGCCGTCGTCACCGGCCGCAATGGCCCCTCGGCCGCCGACACGCTCCATCGCCTGTCCCTGCGGTCCTATTTCGACGCGGTCGTGACGGAGGATGACACCCGCGAGCACAAGCCTCATCCCGCGCCGGCTCTGCGCGCATTGGAGCTGCTTGGGAAAAATCCGCAAACGGCGATGATGGTCGGGGACGCCCCCGCCGACATCCTCTGCGGCCGCGCGGCAGGCTGCGCGACGGTGGGCGTAACATATGGATTCGTGGGCGAGGAGATTGTGAAGAGCAATCCGGACTATTTGGTGAGCGCGCCGCGGGAGCTGATGGGGTTGCTTGGGGGGTAGATTTGGGTCGCCCCATCCCTCCATCGAGCTAAAGCTCGATGGAGGGATGGGGAGCTCTACCGCCCGCGTCCCGCCGACTGTCCGTTGGCGGTCCCGGGAGCGCGTACGCCGTCTTTGTGTTCGTGGCCCTGGCGCGCCTGGCGGGCGCGTTCGGCGCGCTCGTGTTTCTTGGCGTGCTTGCCGTGCACGGTGGCGTCCGGGCAGTACATGTGGCAGGAGTTCTGTTTCATGACGACGGGAGCGATCGCGATGTCGGCATGGTGGACGAGCTCCGCCGTGAGCTGGCCGACGAAGTCGTCTGGATCGTTCGTGTCCGAATCGAACATGCCGTAATGCATCGGAATGACTTCGCGCGGCTCGATCTCCAGAGTGAGTTTGACCGCCTGCTCCAGCGTCATGCTTGCGTGCTCGCTGTTGATGGGGATCAGCAGAACGTCGGTGATAAACTCCGCGACGGCCGCCGCGAGACCGTCATGGTATTCGCTGTCGCCGACGTGATAGACGACCGGTCCCACGGCGGTGTCGTTGCCGTGGTTGAAGTCGAAGACATACCCCACGCTGTCTTCCGTGTGGTGCGCGGGAACCACATGAGCGGTGAAGTTCGTGAAGCTCAGGGTTTGGCCGGGCATCGCGGTGGTGATCTGATCTGAAGGCACGCCGAGCTTGATCAAAAGCCGAGCCGACGACGGAGGACAAACGATCGTCGCTTCGGGATTGGACTGGGCAATGGCGGGCGCGGAATGCGGATCCGTGTGATCGGGATGATCGTGCGTGAGAAAGAGATAGCTCAAGCGGACGTCTTTGGGCTTGATGGGGATATCGACCAGTCGGGGCGAGGCTCCGTCCGCGTTTGCGCTGTCCGAGAGGTAGGGATCGATGTAGATGAGGTCGCCGCTGTGGTTCTTTAGGCAGAAACCGGCTTGTCCAAGCCAGTGAACGGCCACGCGTCCCTGCTCGACTTTGGTCTTGCTCGTACGGTCCATATGTGTCCTCCGTCGCCAACGTTAAGGTTATCGACGCAATTGGCGATTGCAATAAGACTATCCTTCCCAAAATTACGGGAAGTGTATCGGTCGTTTGCTTCTCCGTCAGGGTTTACACCCCGGAGGCGATCTGCTATAATACCGAGGTTGTCAAAGGGTGCATGAAATCGGACGAGCGTGGGAATATTGTCGCCGAAACGGTGACGGACGTGGCGGGACTTGAGCGGCTTGCGAACGAATGGCGCGCGCTTGCGGATTCCTGCCCGGCGGCGACGATCTTCCAAACGTACGAATGGAACGCAGTCTGGTGGCGGCGTCTTGGACGCGCGCCCGGGCGGCGCCTCCATGTGATCGCCCTGCGCGGCGCGGACGGCGCGCTCGTCGGCCTGGCGCCGCTGATGACGTCGTTTTGGCGCGGATCGCCGCTGCGGCTGCTTTCGTTCCTGGGCGTCGGCGCTTCGGACTACACGGACATTCTGGCGGCGCCGGGCCGCGAGGCCGATGTCGCCGACGCGTTTTATCGCACGCTGGCGAGCTCCGGCGGCTGGCAGGTGTTCGACTGCGCGCAGCTGCGCGTCGGGGGACTGCTCACGGATGTCCTTCCGAAGCCTGGAGTTCGCCTGAGCTGGTCCGAAACCGTCGGGGAGCCGTGTCCGTATGTGGCGCTGCCCGCCGATTGGAATGGCTTTCTCGCCGGCCTTGGAAAGAAAACGCGCGCGAACGTGGGGTACTACGACCGCGCGCTGCAAAAGATTTATGAGGTGGAGATCGCGTCCGTCAGCGATTCTGGGGAACTCCCGGAGGAGATGACGCGCTTATTCGATCTGCACCAGCGCCGCTGGAACCAGCGCTGGCTGCCGGGCGTGTTTGGCGGCAAGCGCATCCAGGCGTTCCATCGCGAACTGGCCGAGGCGCTGCTGGAGCGCGGATGGCTGCGTTTGTTCTGTTTGCGACTGGACGGCGAAACACAGGCTTGCCTGTACTGTTTCTCGTTCGGAGACCGCATGTGTTATTACCAGGGCGGCTTCGAGCCGACGCTGGCGAAGCTAAGTTTGGGAACCGTCCTCACGGCCCGCGCCGTACAGACGGCGATCGCCGAGGGCAAAACGACCTTCGATCTGCTGCGTGGCGATGAGCCTTACAAAGCGAAGTGGACCGGAACGTCGCACGTGAATCGCCGCCGAATGATCACGAAGTATCGGTTTCCACTGGGCATGATCGCGGCCGGCATGCAGCGCGCCGAAGGCGCGATCGAGCGGCGCGTGAAGGAATGGGCGCGAACGCGCAAGTAAGCGGGCCGGGACTTTCGATGATCCGACGATTTTTAACGCGAGTGCTGATACTGTTTTTGATCGGCCTGTGCGGCTACACCTGGTGGCAATTGCGCCAGACGCAGGCGCAGGTCGTGCGCCTGCAAGCCGAATTGAACGCCAGCAAACGGCGCGCGGGGCATACCGTGGCGGGGACGATCCCGGCGAACGACTGGACGGACCGCGCCGAGCGACACGCGGCGCTCGCGCGCGCCGCCGCGCAGCGCGGAGATATTTCCACCGCGCAGCATGAGCTGTCGCTGAGCGCGGACGCCGCGCGGAAGGCGATCGCGGAGCCGGCGCTGCGCACCGAGGGCCAGATCAAGCGGATGCAGGCGCTGGTGAAGTCGGCGCAGACCGAGGCCGCCGCCTTGGTGCGTACGGGGCGCCAAAGCCTGGACAGCGCTCAAGGAACCAGCCATGCGCCTTAGTACGCCGCCGCCGATCCCGCGCGCCGCGCCCAATTCTGACATCGCCGGTTGCCCGGCAACCGCGGCTCGATCACGGAAGGCCCATTTGAAAGTCGCCGCAGTCATTCCCGCATTCAACGAAGAGCATCGTATCGGCGCCGTTTTGAAAACGCTGGCGGCGTCGCCGGAAATCACGGATATCATCGTCGTCTCCGACGGCTCCACGGACCGCACGTACGAAGTCGCCGCCGCCGTTCCCGGCGTCCGAGCGACCCAGCTTCCGACGAACAAAGGCAAAGGCGGCGCCATGCGCACCGGCGCCCTGCAAACCGACGCCGATATCCTGCTGTTCTTCGACGCGGACCTGGTCGGCCTGACCCCCCAGCACGTCCACGATATCCTTCAGCCCATGCTCGCCGGCGAAGCCACCATGTCCATGGGCATCTTCCAGGGCGGCCGCTGGGCTACGGACATCGCCCAGCGCTTCTCACCCGGCATTACCGGCCAGCGCGCCATTCGCCGCGAAATCTTCCTGCAAATCCCCAACCTCGAAAATGTCGGCTACGGCATCGAACTCGCGATCACCTACTACGTCCGCCACCACGATCTGGTCCGCAAGGACGTCATCCTGCGCGGCGTCACCCACCCGATGAAGGAAGAAAAGCTCGGCTGGGTGCGCGGCGCCGGATCGCGCATGATCATGTACTGGCAGATGCTGCGATTCCGGATCTCGTATGAGCTGTACGGACGGCCGCCGCGAATTCGGAAGAAGAAGTAGAGTGGGGCGCCTTACCCCACAATCCCCACAAATGTATCGATATCCTCCCGAATCGTCCCAAGACTCGCGCGCCAGAACTCTGGGCTGCGGGTGTCGATGCCGAACTTTGCCGCGAGCGTGGCCGCGTCGGCCATCCCCGTCGAGGAAAGCAGGTCGTCATACATCGACTTGAAGCCGTCGGGGTCTTGTTCGTACCGGGCGTAGAGGCCGAGGGCGAAGAGCATGCCGAACATGTAGGGATAGTTGTAGAAGGAGCCGGTGCTGTAGTAGTGCGGCTTGACGGCCCACATGTAAGGGTGGCGCTTGTCCGGGAGCAGGGCGTCGCCGTAGGTGTCGTCTTGAGCTTGCAGCATGGCGGCTTTGAACTCGTCGGCGGATAGCTCTCGGTTCGAACGGGCAGAGAAGACGCTCTGCTCGAACAGATAACGACTCGTGATGTCCGTGACGATCTGGGTGGCGCCTTGCAGTGAGGCCTCCAGGATCGCGAGCTGGTCGGCTGGTGTTCCTTCGCGGACGCCCGCCTTGCGGATGATCGTTTCGCAGAAGATGCTGGCGGTTTCGGCGAGGGTGGACGGCGCCGCGCGCAGGATGGCCGGGCGCGTCGAGAGACAGAGGTTGTGGTAGCCGTGGCCCAGCTCATGGGCGAGGGTGCTGACGCTGTCGAAGGCGGGGTGGAAGTTCATCAGGATGCGCGACTCGTCGCCGCGCACGCCCGCGCAGAACGCGCCGCCGACCTTGCCCTCGCGCGGCTCCGCATCGGTCCAATATTCTCGGAAGGATCGCTCGGCGAACTCCCCCATGCCCGGCGAGTAGCCGTGGAACTGCGCCGCGATGAACTGCGTGGCGTCATTCCACTCCCACGCGCGGCTTTCGCCGGGCAGTGGGGCGAAGATATCGTGCCACGCCAGTTTTTCCAGACCGAGCGCGCGGGCTTTGGCGTTCAGATAGCGGCGGAAATCCGGCATCGATTCGCGCGCCGCGCCGATCATCGCGTCGAGTGTTTCCTGGTCGATCTGGTTTTCAAAGAGGCTTTCGGCGAGCGGCTTGTCCCAATGCCGGCGGCGCGAGAGGGTGTTGACCTGACCTTTGATGCTGTTTAAGGCGGCGGCGATCGGCGTCTCCACGCCTTTCCAGGCGGCGAGTTCGGCTTCGTAAGCCGCGCTCCGGACATTGCGGCTTGGGTCGGTGGCGCGGTTGCGCACCGCGCTCATGGGGATCTGCTCGCTCGCGCCATTGGTCTCGACCGTCACGAGAAGCTGTGAGGTGACATCGCCGTGCAGCTTGCCCCAGGCGGTCGCGCCCGTCACCTGGAGCTCCGCCGCCAGTGCTTCCTCGGCGGGGGACATCAAGTGCAGCGCCTGTTCTTTCTGCCGCCGAAGCATGTACGCAAACGGCGCCCGGTCTTCGGACGACGCCAGAAACGGCTCGATTTCCTGCTCCCCGATCCACGCCGTGATGAGCGCCTGCTGCTGCGACATCGCCACAAAAAGCTCGTGGATCTCGCTCATGCGCGCCTGCGCCGCCGTGTCGCGGGTGTCGGCCTCGACAATGCATCCGACATAGGTCGCCACCACGCCGCAGAGCTCCGCGAGCGCGTTTTGCCGCTCGATCAATTCCTGCAACCCCGCTGTTGTTTCCTGGGAAGGGAGCGATTCCACGAACGCTGTCATGGATTGGATCGTCGCCGCCATCTGGGTGTAGGCGGCGGAGAATTCGGGACTGTCGAGGCTTGGGAAGAACGGGGTCATATCCCAGCGGGGCAGGGCGGATGCGGATGCAGTCATAACGGCTCCATTGGATGTCGAGAAAAAGACGCCGCTCGATGTGAGCGGCGTCTTGAGTTTGCGGTCAGCGTCGGATTTACCGGCTGTAGTCCAGCGCGGGGGTCCACTTGTAGGCGCTGTAGAATGGCTTGTCCTTCACGACCGTGCCGTCCGGGTTGGTGACGACCCGGTAGAAGACGCCGGTGTAGTGGCGCTCGCCCAGCTTCTTGTAGTGGCTGACCAGCGTGACTTTGCGTCCCGGCGCGCCGGCGCCGAAGAGCGAGACGATCGCATGGCTGCGCGTGGTCTTGTAGGAGATGTAGAGCGGCGCGCTGGTGAGGTTCTGGATCTTCAGATCCTTCTGTCCCCAGTAAACCGTGGCGTCGCGGCCCGGATCGGCGTACGGGATCGTGCGGACGTGCTGGTGGCGCTCGACGATCTTGAGGTCTGCGAGCATCGCCGCGTTGAACAGCGTCGTCGCGACCTGGCACATGCCTCCGCCCTGCTGCACTTCCATCTTGCCGTTGATGAAGACATGTCCTTTGCCAAAGCCGCGCTCCGCCGTCCGCTCGCCGACCGTGTGGTTGACGGAGAAGACGCCCTGGGGCGGGACGACCGCGCCGTCGATGATGTTGATGGCGAGGCGGACGGTCTGCGTGCGGCCGACATCGCCCGGGTTAAAGCGGGTGACGAAGTAGCCGATGCGGGAGTTGACGCCCTGGAGCTGGGACGCGATGATGCGCGCCGGCTTGATCTTGACGGGCAGCACGACATGGATCGTCGACGGATCGCCTTCGATAGAGCGCGCGACGAGATCCGTCGCGGCGTCGAGGTCGAGCGATGCGCCGTTGATTTCAGGTATGATTTTCGCCGGGACCTGCTGGGCGTCCACATTAGTGGCGGACGCGCTGTCCACGGCGGCCCGCGCGTTCACGGGAGAACGCAGAATGTACGGAGCGGTCCCCGCAAGGTACTTGCGCAGCTTGGCGCGGTCCACGACGAATTTGAAGGCGCCGGAGATGCTGGCGTCGGATCCGCCCGGCGCGTAGGCCACGCCGATCTGCTTGCGGCTGGGGCGCCACATCCGGACGCCGTCGCCCAGACGCAGACGCGTGGACAAACGATCTTTGGGGTCCGTGGGCGGAAGCGGCGCCTGGACGGGCGCGGACTTGTGGATGACGCGCGCCACTCGGCGGACGACGCGGCGCTTGTGGCGTCGCTTGCGGGGCGCGGTGTGCGTGACTGCCTTTGCATGCCCGGCGGGCGCGGTTTCCGATTGCTGGGCCAGAGGCGGGAAGAGCGGCTGCTGGGCGTTTGCGGTGACGAACGGATCGGCGCAGGCGACCGCGGCGATCGCCGCGGCGGTAGTCAGGCATCGGTTCAGGCGATGCATATGTAGGTTTCTCCAGTCGGTGCGTTTGGCCCGGAAAGTCAAAGACTTGCGATTTAGAGACTATTGTACCATGGGGAACCTTTGTTCTAAACTTAGTGGGAGCCTCCTAAGAGCACGAAACAATGGAGAATTTTAACAAATGAAAAAGATCGAAGCGATTATTCGGCCGATCCGACTGGAGATTGTGAAAGCGGCGCTCGCCGACGCCGGAATCACGGGGATGACGGCCAGCGATGTCCGGGGAAGCGGCCGCCCGAATGAGGAGCGGTCGCCGTTTTTTCGCGGCTCGGAATACATCATTTATCTGTCACCCAAGCTGAAGCTGGAGGTGGTGGTGCGCGACGAAGATGTCGATCTGGCGATTGAGGTCATCCTGGAAAATGCGCGCACCGGAGAAGAGGGCGACGGCAAGATTTTTGTGCTTCCAATCGCCGGCGCGGAGCGCATTCGCACCGGCGAAACCGGCGATGCGGTCCTGTGAAATAATTGCCAGACAAACCAGACGAGCTTGTCGATTAAATTGGATATTAATTGGGTAATATTTCTCGGAGTAATTCATGCGCGACGGCGCGCCGGCGCTGCTTTGCGCCAAAATTTTCCCCAGCCGTCGTTTGCTCTTGTCGTCAACGCCGTCAATTTTCCTGAGTTCTTTCAAGGAGTGCTTCCTCGATGCCCGTTAAGTCCGCCGCCGGCGAATTAGAGCCGATCTACACCGCCGATGAACTTCGGCCTGTGCTTGAGGCGCTTCGCGCCGCGAAAGCAGGCGATTTTTCCGTCCGATTACCCAGCAGCGACAATGGAATTTTAGGTGAGCTCTCCGCCGCCTTTAACGACTGTGTCGCCATCAACGAAAAGATGGCGCAGGAGATTGTGCGTGTCGGCCGTATCGTCGGCCGTGAGGGACGCATGACCGAGCGGGCGGAGCTGACCGGCGCGGCGGGCTCCTGGGCCGAGAGCGTCGATAGCATCAACGTTTTGATCGAGGACCTCGCGCGTCCGACCACGGAAGTCGCCCGCGTCATCACCGCCGTCGCCGACGGCGATCTGACGCAGAAAATGGCGCTGGAGATCGAAGGCACCCCGGTCAAGGGCGAGTTCCTCCGAATAGGCGCCACGGTCAACACGATGGTCGATCAGCTCAGCTCCTTCGCCGCTGAGGTTACTCGCGTTGCCCGCGAAGTCGGCACCGAAGGGAAGCTCGGAGGCCAGGCGGAAGTCAAGGGTGTTTCCGGAACCTGGAAGGACCTGACCGACAACGTCAACGGCCTCGCGGGTAACCTGACCAACCAGGTGCGTAATATTGCTCTTGTGACAACGGCCGTCGCGAATGGCGACCTTTCTCAGAAGATCACGGTTGACGCCAAGGGTGAAATCTTAGAACTCAAAGACACGATCAACGTCATGGTCGATCAGCTCAACTCCTTTGCTGCAGAAGTAACTCGCGTCGCCCGCGAAGTCGGCACCGAAGGGAAGCTCGGAGGCCAGGCGGAAGTCAAGGGCGTTTCCGGAACCTGGAAGGACCTGACCGACAACGTCAACAGCCTTGCCGGCAACCTGACGGATCAGGTGCGAAACATCGCCTTGGTTACGACTGCCGTTGCTAACGGCGACCTTTCTCAGAAGATCACGGTCGATGCGCGCGGCGAAATCTTGGAGCTCAAAAACACGATCAACGTCATGGTCGATCAGCTCAACTCCTTCGCCGCTGAGGTTACCCGCGTTGCCCGCGAAGTCGGCACCGAAGGGAAGCTCGGAGGCCAGGCCGAAGTCAAGGGCGTTTCCGGAACCTGGAAGGACCTGACCGATAACGTCAACCTACTTGCCGGTAACCTGACCGTCCAGCTGCGCGACGTTTCCAAAGTCTCAACCGCCATCGCGAACGGCGACCTGACCCAGAAGATCACGGTGGACGTCAAAGGCGAGCTGCTGCAAATCAAGAACGTCATCAACCAGATGGTCGACAGTTTGGGAACGTTCGCCGGCGAAGTCACCCGCGTGGCGAAGGAAGTCGGCACCGAGGGCATTCTGGGCGGTCAGGCGAAAGTGCCGGCGGTCGCGGGCACCTGGAAGGACCTGACCGACAACGTTAACTACATGGCCTCCAACCTGACGACCCAGGTCCGAGGCATCGCCAAGGTCGTCACCGCCGTCGCCAACGGCGATCTCGATCAAAAGCTCGTCGTCGAAGCGAAGGGCGAAGTCGCGGCGCTCGCCGACACGATCAACAGCATGACCGATACGCTGGGCATCTTCGCCGAGCAGGTCACCACGGTGGCGCGCGAAGTCGGCACCGAAGGAAAGCTCGGAGGCCAGGCCGACGTCCCCGGCGTTGCGGGCACCTGGAAGGACCTGACCGACAACGTTAACTACATGGCCTCCAACCTGACATCCCAGGTGCGTAATATCGCGTTGGTCACCACCGCCGTCGCCAACGGCGACTTGTCCCAGAAGATCACGGTTGACGCCAAGGGTGAAATCTTAGAGCTCAAAGACACGATCAACGTCATGGTCGATCAGCTCAACTCCTTTGCCGCAGAAGTAACTCGCGTCGCCCGCGAAGTCGGCACCGAAGGGAAGCTCGGAGGCCAGGCCGAAGTCAAGGGCGTTTCCGGAACCTGGAAGGACCTCACCGACAACGTCAACGGCCTCGCGGGTAACCTGACCAACCAGGTGCGAAACATCGCCCTTGTCACCACCGCCGTTGCGAACGGCGACTTGTCTCAAAAGATCACCGTCGACGCCAAGGGCGAAATCCAGGAGCTGAAAAACACGATCAACGTCATGGTCGATCAGCTCAACTCCTTTGCCGCTGAAGTAACGCGCGTTGCCCGCGAAGTCGGCACCGAAGGAAAGCTCGGGGGCCAGGCCGAAGTCCGGGGCGTCTCGGGAACCTGGAAAGACCTGACGGATAACGTGAACGGCCTCGCGGGGAACTTGACCGCTCAGGTGCGAAATATCGCCTTGGTGACTACTGCCGTCGCCAACGGCGACTTGTCCCAGAAGATCACGGTTGACGCCAAGGGTGAAATTCTCGAACTGAAGAACACGATCAACGTCATGGTCGATCAGCTCAACTCCTTCGCCGCTGAAGTAACGCGCGTTGCGCGCGAAGTCGGCACCGAAGGAAAGCTCGGAGGCCAGGCGGAAGTCAAAGGCATCTCCGGCACCTGGAAGGATCTGACGGATAATGTGAACGGCCTTGCGGGGAACTTGACCGCGCAGGTGCGAAACATCGCCTTGGTTACTACCGCCGTCGCCAACGGCGACCTTTCTCAGAAGATCACGGTCGATGTCAAAGGCGAGATCCTAGAGCTCAAAAACACGATCAACGTCATGGTCGATCAGCTCAACTCCTTTGCCGCCGAAGTAACGCGTGTTGCGCGTGAAGTCGGCACCGAAGGAAAGCTGGGCGGACAGGCGGAAGTCAAGGGTGTTTCCGGAACCTGGAAGGACCTGACCGACAACGTTAACTTCATGGCCTCCAACCTGACGACCCAGGTCCGAGGCATCGCCCGCGTCGTCACCGCCGTCGCCAACGGAGACCTCAACCAGAAATTGCAGGTCGAAGCGAAGGGCGAAGTCGCGGCGCTCGCCGACACGATCAACAGCATGACCGATACGCTGGGCATCTTCGCCGAGCAGGTTACCACGGTGGCGCGCGAAGTCGGCACCGAGGGGATTTTGGGCGGCCAGGCGAAGGTTCCTAACGTCGCCGGCACCTGGAAAGACCTGACCGACAACGTTAACTTCATGGCCTCCAACCTGACGACCCAGGTCCGAGGCATCGCCAAGGTCGTCACCGCCGTCGCCGACGGCGACCTGACCCAGAAACTGCGCGTGGACGCCAAGGGCGAGATCGCGGCGCTCGCCGACACGATCAACAGCATGACCGATACGCTGGGCATCTTCGCCGAGCAGGTTACCACGGTGGCGCGCGAAGTCGGAACGGAAGGGAAGCTGGGAGGGCAGGCGAAGGTTCCCAACGTCGCCGGCACCTGGAAGGACCTGACCGACAATGTAAACTTCATGGCGAACATTCTGACCGACCAGGTGCGCGCGATCTCCGAAGTCGCCACCGCCGTCGCCAACGGCGACCTGACGCGGACGATTACCGTCGAAGCCGAGGGAGAGATCCTCAAGCTCAAAGACAACATCAACCAGATGATCGCCAACCTGAAGGATACGACCCAGAAGAACACCGATCAGGACTGGCTGAAAACCAACCTGGCGCGCTTCTCGCGCATGATGCAGGGACAAAAGAACCTCGAATCGGTGTCCCGCCTGATCATGTCCGAACTGACCCCGCTCGTCTCCGCGAACCACGGCGTCTTCTATATCAACGACAACGCCGGCCACGATCCACTGCTCAAACTCATGAGCAGTTACGCCTATCGCGAGCGCAAGCATGTCGCCAGCGTCTTCCGTCCGGGCGAGGGGCTGGTCGGGCAGTGCGCCCTCGAACGCAAGAGCATCATCCTGACGCGCGTGCCGAGCGACTACATCCAGATCAGCTCCGGCCTGGGCGAAGCGCCGCCGCTGACGATCATCGTCCTTCCCGTTCTCTTTGAGGGCGAGATCATGGCGGTGATTGAGCTGGCGAGCTTCCAGGTCTTCAGCGAGATCCACGTGACGTTCCTGGATCAGCTGATGGAAAGCATCGGCGTCGTTCTCAATATGATTACGGCGAACATGCGCACCGAGGAACTGCTGGAGCAATCCCAGTCGCTCACGCAGGAGCTGCAAAGCCAGTCCAAGGAACTGCAAAGCCAGCAGGACCAGCTCAAGCGCTCCAACTCCGAACTGGAGGCGCAGGCCAAAGAGCTGGAGGACAAAGCCTCGCTGCTCGCCGAGCAGAACAACAAGGTCGAGCTCAAGAACCGCGAAGTCGAGCTTGCCCGGGCGGCGCTGGAGGAAAAAGCCGAACAGCTGGCGCTCAGCTCCAAATACAAGTCCGAATTCCTCGCGAATATGTCGCACGAGCTCCGCACTCCGCTCAACTCCATGCTGATCCTGGCGAAGCTGCTTTCGGACAATACCGAAGGCAATCTCACCGCGAAACAGACCGAGTTCGCAAAAACCATCTACGCCTCCGGCGGAGACCTGCTGACCCTGATCAATGAGATCCTCGACCTTTCCAAGGTTGAGGCTGGAAAGATGGAGATCGATCTCACCAATGTCTCGCTGACGCAGGTGGGGGATTATGTCGAGCGCACCTTCGCGCATCTCGCCGACGAAAAGGGATTGGGCTTCCATGTCCGTGTCGATCCCAAGGCGCCGCCGACGATCCGCACGGACGTGCAGCGCTTGCAGCAAGTGCTGCGCAACCTGCTCGGCAACGCGATCAAGTTTACGGAAAACGGATATGTCGATCTCAACATCGGCGCGGCCCAGCAGAGCATTGTCGATGCGACTGGAGCCATTGTCCCCGCCGACCAGTTGGTGGCGTTCTCCGTCGTGGACACCGGCATCGGCATCTCGCGGGACAAGCACAATCTGATCTTCGAGGCGTTCCAGCAGGCCGACGGCACCACGAGCCGCAAGTACGGCGGCACCGGCCTCGGACTGTCCATCAGCCGCGTGATCTCGGAACTGCTCGGCGGGCGGATCGCCATCAAGAGCGAACCCGGCCAGGGCAGCGTCTTCACGCTGTATCTGCCGCTGGAGATTTCGGACAAGCTGGCGGACGCCATTGAAGAAGCCTCGTCCATCGTGGAGGCGCCGTCGCGCAACCTGGATCTGTCCTCCCGCCGCGCGCCCGATCCGTCGTACTCCATGACGCCGATCGTTCGCCAGACCGAGATCGTTGACGACCGCAATGCGATCCTGTCCGGCGACCGCGTGGTGCTGATTATCGAAGACGACCTCAACTTCGCCGGCATCCTTCTCGAAGTCGCGCGTCAGCAAGGCTTCAAGGGATTGGTCGCTCTGGACGGCGAAACGGGCCTGGATCTCGCGAACGAGCGCAAGCCGGACGCCATTACGCTCGATCTTAAACTCGGAGGGATCGACGGCTGGGCGGTTCTCGACCGGCTCAAGCGCAACCCGGCGACGCGCCATATTCCCGTGCAGGTCGTTAGCGTCATGGACCGGCAACAGGGGACGGCGCTGGGCGCCATCTCCTATCTGGAGAAGCCAGTCAGCGGCGAGGCGCTCGCCGGCGCCTTCGCGCACATGACCAACTTCATCGAGCGCGATATCCGCGAGCTACTGATCGTGGAGGACGATATCGTCCAGCGCAACAGCATCATCGAGTTGATCAGCAGCGGCGGCGACGTGCATGTTGTGGCGGTGGACAGCGCCGAGGCGGCGCTGACTGAGCTTGGGAAAAATCAGTACGACTGCGTCGTGCTGGATCTCAGTCTTCCCGGGATGAGCGGCCTGGATCTGCTCAAGCAAATTAAACAGCAATCAAACTACCTCGATCTGCCGATAATCATCTACACGAGCAAGGATCTTTCTCGTCAGGAAGAAGCGCAGCTCAAGAAGTACGCCGTCAGCATCATCACGAAGGACGCGCGATCCTCCGATCGGCTGCTGGACGAAACCGCGCTCTTCCTGCACCGGGTCGTCGCGAACCTTCCGGACAGCACGCGCCGGGTCGTGGAACAATTGCACCCCGTGACCGAGTCTCTCATACGTACGCCGCACGCGGAACCAAACGGCCGCGGCGGATCGCCTAAAGTAGAGACGGCTCCCAAACCGCCGGCTCGGCCCGTGAAAGCCGGCCGCGGCAAGAAGGGCGCGGCGCCGACCGTGGATCTGAATGGCCGGAAAGTGCTGATTGTCGACGACGATTATCGTAATATCTTTGCGCTGACCAGCATGCTGGAGACCTACGGAATGAGCGTCGCCTTCGCCGAAAGCGGCAAGGAAGGAATCGATATCCTGCAAAGCGATCCCTCCATCGAACTGGTGTTCATGGATATCATGATGCCGGAGATGGACGGTTACCAGACGACGCAGGCGATCCGGGCCATGGAGCAGTTCCATGACCTCCCGATCGTCGCCCTGACCGCCAAGGCCATGGAAGGCGATCGCGCGAAGTGCCTGAACGCCGGCGCGTCGGATTATATTACCAAGCCTGTCGATATCGAGCAGCTTCTCGTCATGCTGCGAGAACTGCTCGGCAAGGCGCAGGCGTAAGGCGGGGAAATGATGTATGAACGCGCACAGGCGAAGGTTCTCGTGGTCGACGATCGGCCCGAGAACCTCATCGCACTGGAGGCGATTCTGGAGCCGCAAGGGTTCCATCTCGTCAAGGCCAGTTCCGGGGTGGAGGCGCTTAAGCATCTGCTGACGGATGATTTCGCGGTGATCCTGCTGGATGTCCAGATGCCGGAGATGGACGGGTTTGAAGCGGCGTCGCTGATCAAGCAGCGCGAGCGCTCCCGGCACATTCCGATCATCTTTATCACGGCGCTCAGCTTTGAGGATCGCCATGTCTTCCAGGGATACTCGGTCGGCGCCGTGGATTACATGGCCAAGCCGCTCAACCCCGATATCCTGATCTCCAAAGTCCGAGTTTTTGTCGATCTCTTCGAGAAGAACCAAGAAGTGCGGGAGCAGGCCGATCAGCTGCGCCGCCAGCAGCTGCGCGAGGCGGAACTGCACGCCGAATATCTGCGCGACCGGCGCATCGCGGAGGTCCTGCAAAACGCGATGCTGATGTCGCCGCCCAAGGATCTGTATCCCGGGCTTCAGATTTCCACGCTTTATCAGGCGGCGTCCCATGAAGCGCATCTGGGCGGCGACTTCTTCGACGTGTTCAAAATCGGCGACCAGAAGATCGCGATGATCGTTGGCGATGTCAGCGGCAAGGGCCTCCAGGCCGCCGCGCGCACGGCGGAAGTCAAGTTTACGCTGCGCGCGTTTCTCAAGCACACGCGCAATCCGGCCCAGGCGTTGCAGCATGTGAACGCGATGCTGTGCGGCTCGGAGGATGCCGACCGGAACGGCGTCGCCGCCTTCACCTGTGTCACGCTGGTCGTGCTCCATTTGCAGACCGGCGCGGCCGATGTGATCAGCGGCGGCATGGAGCCGCCGCTGGTGCTGAGCGCCGATGGGAGCGTTCGCGTGCTGGAGGCCCGGGGCTTTCCGCTGGGAATCCAGGCCGACGCCACATACGCCGTAATGAAAACCAAGATCGCCGTCGGCGAAACCATCATCGCGTTTACGGACGGAGTGACGGAGGCGCGGCAGGGATACGATCTTTTCGGTTACGATCGCGTCTGCCAGGTGGCGGCGGCCGGCGCCTCGTCGGTCGCCGTGGAGGAGATCGGGGAGCAATTGCTTTGCGCGGCGCGCGATTTCGCGGGCGGCAGGCTGCAAGACGACGCCTGCCTGCTGCTGGCGCGACGCGTTGCGGTTTGGGACGCGAGTTAAGATCCGTGCGGAAACAGTTAGAATCAAGAACAATGTCGCATCTCGCAAAAATCCTGATAGTAGACGATCGCGCGGAAAACCTGCTCGCCCTGGAGGCGACTTTGGAGCCGCTGGGGCAGGAGCTTGTGCGCGCCCGAAGCGGCGTCGAGGCTCTTAAACGTCTGCTGCTGGACGACTACGCGCTCATCCTGCTCGATGTCCAGATGCCGGGCATGGACGGCTTTGAAACGGCGGCGCGAATCAAAGAGCGTGAAAAATCGCGTTATATCCCGATCATCTTCCTTACGGCGCTCAGCACACAGGAGCAAGATGTCTTCCAGGGCTACACCGCCGGCGCCGTGGATTACATCGCTAAGCCCTTCCACCCGGAGATTCTGCGCTCCAAAGTTCGTATCTTTATGGAGCTCTACGAAAAGACCGAACAGGTCAAAATGCAGGCCGATCTGCTGCGCCAGCGCGATCTGCGCGACGGCGAGCGTCTTCTGCGCGAGCTCCAGCGGGATCTCGAACAAAAGCACTTGATGGACATGGCGCAGCTTCAGTTTGGATTCCTGCGGGACGTGCTGCTCAGCGTCACCGAAGGCCGTCTGACGCTATGCCAGTCGGAAGAGGAATTTCCGGAGCCGCTGTCCGTCCCCATCGGTCATGTCTCCCTGTCGCCGCACGGCGCCATTCGAGATTTGCGCGACTGCGCCCGGAAGGCGGCCACGCAGGCGGGACTTCCCGACCTTCGCTGGCAGGACCTCGTGACCGCCGCCAGCGAAGCGGCGATGAACGCGGTGGTTCATGGCCGAAACGGCGAAGGGCAGGTCTATCTGGATCCCCGAGGATCCGTCCAGGTCTGGATCCGCGACCACGGACGCGGGATCGCCATCGAAAACATCTCCCGCGCCACGCTCGAACGCGGCTACACGACCGCCGGCACCATGGGCCACGGCTTCTGGCTGATCCTCGAAACTGTCGACCGCGTATTTCTCAACACCGGCCCCACCGGCACCACGATCGTCATCGAACAAGCCCGAACCCGCCCCCAGCCGCCGTGGCTGCGGGAGTAGGGAATAGAGCCTCCGCCTCCTCGCTTCTTGCAAATCTCCCGCATTATTCTGTATAATGTCTCCCTATGGACAGTGTTGACCGTGATCAGTGGCTAGGCGAAGGCCGCCGCGTGCTGGAAGAGGAAGCGCAGGCGCTCCGTTCGCTCGCCGCGCGCCTGGATTCGCAATCCTGGGCGGCGGCGGTGACGCTTCTTTTGGAGGCGAAGGGCCGCGTTGTCGTGACGGGGATGGGCAAGAGCGGCGCCGTCGGCCACAAGCTTGCCGGGACACTGGCGAGCACGGGAACGCCCGCGCTGTTTTTGCATCCCGCTGAGGCGGTGCATGGCGATCTCGGGATGCTGGCCCCCGCCGATGTGGTGATCGCTCTCTCCTATAGCGGCGAGACCGACGAGATTCGCGCCATTCTTCCCACCATCAACCGGCTCAACGTTCCCATCGTCGCCCTGACTTCCAACAAGCGTTCGACTCTCGCGCAGAGCAGCGCCGTGGTGCTGGACGTCGCGATCGGTCAGGAGGCGTGTCCCATGAACCTGGCCCCGACCACCAGCACGACGGCGATGATCGCGATGGGCGACGCGCTGGCGCTGACCGTGATGGGCGCGCGCGGATTCGACGCCGAAGACTACGCCCGCCTGCACCCCGCCGGCTCGCTCGGACGCCGGCTGACCCTGCGCGTGGCCGACGTGATGCGCACGGGCGAAAACCTCGCCATCGTTTCCCAGGACGCCGTGATGTTCGACGCGGTCTTCGCGATCACGAACGCGCACGCCGGCGCCGCCATCGTGGTCGACGGCGATGGGCGTCTCACGGGCCTCGTGACCGACGGCGATATCCGCCGCCACTTGCTGGACGGTCAGGATCTCCTCCAGCGCTCCGTGTTTTCCGTCATGAACCGCAAGCCCGGAACCGTGGCTTCGGACATCCTCGCGATTGAGGGCTTGCAGCGTCTTGACGACTTCCACCCCGATCCCGGCAGCAAGGCCGGCGAAGCGCCCGTCGTGGACGCCGAAGGCCGCCCGGTCGGAATGCTGATGCTCAAAGATCTGGTCAAAGCGGGGATCGTGCTGGAATGAAAGATGTGGCGTTTGCCCCGGATATAAAATCCGGATCTGGGAAGGCTTCGCCTAACCGTCCGTGCCGGACGGACAAAATAGGCTGTTGTCGAAATGCTAATTTGTTTGTCCGGCACGGACAATTAGTCGCGAAGCGACTTCCCAGACCCGGATTTTATATCCGGGGGCAGGCGAGTGTATGAAAGATGTGACCTGGATCGTGCTCGATGTGGACGGCACATTGACGGATGGCAAAATTATCTACGATGACAAAGGCGGCGAGACGAAGGCGTTCCATGTGGCCGACGGTCTGGGGATCGTGATGGCGCAGTCGATGGGCTTGCGGATCGCCATTCTGTCGGGGCGGAGCAGCACGGCGGTCGCGCGCCGCATGGCGGAGCTTAAGGTTACGCAGATCGTTCAAGGCGCGGGGGATAAGGCCGCGAAGATGCGCGCGTTGATGCGCGAACACAATCTTATGCCCGAGCAAATCGCCTATGTCGGCGACGATTTGAATGATTTACCCGCGTTCGATGTCGCCGGCGTGCGCATCGCCGTCGCGAACGCCGACGCGTTGCTGCTGGCGCGCGCGGATTATGTTACGCCGCGCGCCGGCGGCGCGGGCGCCGTGCGCGACGCGATTGACGAAATTTTGCGTCGCCAGGGACGCTATGACGACGCCGTCGCGCAATACCTGCGGACCTCGGCGGCGAACGCCGCCACGCCATCCCAATGACACAGACCCTGCACATCCTCCACACCAACGATTTTCACAACCACCTGACGGATGAACAGGCTCAGTTTATCGCGCGCAATAAGGCCGAGCTGGACAATGTGCTGCTGCTCGACGCCGGCGACGCCATCTCGGCGGGCAATGTCGGCGTGCGCGTCGGCGGCGAACCCATCCTCGTTCGGATGTCCGAGACGGGGTATGACGCCATGACGATGGGCAACCGCGAGTTTCACGTCGCCGATACGCTGCTGCGCACGAAGATCAATCGCGCCGCGTTTCCCATTCTGTGCGCGAATATCCGATGGCGCGAAGACCGGGGCGAAACGCTGCCGACCGCGCCGTCGGTCGTGAAGACGCTGCCCAATGGCCTGCGCGTGGGGATCTTCGGCGTCACGGTCCCCATGGTCACGGAAAAGATGGCGGCGCGCATCGTCAGCGCGTTTTTGTTTGACGATCCCCTAACCGTCGCCCGGCGCGAGATCGAGCGTCTGCGGCCAGACGTCGATGTCTTGATCGCCCTGACGCATATCGGTGTGAAAGAAGATCGCCGCGTGGCCGCCGCCTGTCCCGAACTGGACTTGTTGATCGGCGGGCATACCCACGTCGTTCTGGAGGAGCCGGAGCGGGTGGGAGAGGTCCCCGTGGTGCAGGCGGGATGGTTCGGCCACTATCTGGGCCATGTGACGATGACGCTGGACGACGGCAAGGTTTCGTCGGTGACGGGGCGGCTGCTGCCGCTGAAAGGTTGACGGGATCGCGATGCCGCTTCTCATCTTGCCGATTATTTGGATCCTGACCGCCGCCGGCCGGAACCTGACGCGAAAGGTCAAGTTTGCCTCCGAGCCGACCGTGCTGGAGCGGAATCTGATCGGTTACGCGATTGGTCTTGGCTTGCTCGCCTACGCGATGCTCGCGGTCGGCCTCGCTGGCGCGCTTTACCCGGCGGCGGGCCTCGCGATTGTCGTCGCGCTGGCGGCGCTCGGCGGCTGCCGCCACCGGGCGATGTTTCAGGAAGCGCGCGAGCGGCTGGCGACGTGTTTCCACCCGCCCGCGCATCTCTGGGGCATGATCGTCGCGATTGTCGTGTTTGGCGTCGTTTCCTTGATCGGAGACTTCAGCCCGCCGACGCTGTTTCTGAACGGCCCGCCGTCCGACACGCTGCCGGGCCTCGGTTATACCGAGTGGGACAGTCTTTCCTACCACCTCGCCGATCCCAAGCTCTTTTTGGCGGCGCACCGTATTTACTTCATCCCCTGGGAGCACCACTCCAACTTCGCCTTCACGGCGGAGATGTGGTACACGCTGGGCTTGATGGCGCACAGCGTTCCGCTCGCAAAGCTTTTCCACCTGACATGCGCCATCGGAGCCAGCCTGACGATCTACGCCATTGGGGCGCGGCATTTGGGCGGCAAAGTCGGCGCGCTGGCGGCGGCGCTGTTCGCGTCGCTTCCGATTGTCTTTTGGGAGGCGGGAACGGCGTACGTGGACCTCGCCGCGACCTTCTTCGTGACGCTGACATTGATGGCGCTCGCCAACGGGATCCTTGGCAAAGACACGCGCTGGGTGGCGATCGCCGCCTTGATGATGGGGCTGACGCTGAGCGCGAAGGCGACCGCCGTGGCGACGCTCGCGCTGTTCGCCATCGCCGTTTGGGCGTGGCGCAACAAGAGCCTCGGCGAGAGCGTCCCAAAGTCTCTGGTCGGCGCCGTGAAGTGGGGTCTGACGGCCGTGGCCGTTGGCTCGCCCTGGTTCTTGAAGTCGATCGCCTATACCGGCAACCCGATCTATCCGTTCTACTACAAGATCTTCGGAGGCAAGTACTGGAGCGCGGATAACGCGGCGACATACGACGCCGCCAACGCCCACTTCGGCTTAGGGCGCCAAGCGCTGGATCTGCTGCTGGCCCCGTACAACCTGATCATGTACCCCCTGCCGGGCCATTCTCCGCTCTCATATCTGTTTTTGGGCAAAGGGCTCGGCGACAAGCCATTCAACGATTTCCAGAGCGAGCTCGTCGCGCTGTCTCCACTGCTGCTGGCCGTTCTCTTTGTCCCGGCGTTTCGCAAAGGCCAGACTCCGGGACTCATCAAAGCCCTGGGTGCGTTCGCCGCCGTGTCCATTGTCCTCTGGTTCGCCACTACGCAATATCTGCGTTACTTGCTGCCATTGGTCCCTGTGCTGTGCTTGATCGCCGCCTGGGTGCTGGTTCAGATGCGCGAGGAGCGAACCGTTACTGGCTGGGCGCTGACGGGTTTGGCGGCGCTCTCATTCGGCTTCTCCGGATTTGTCGGCGTGCGCCTGGCTTCTCTGCAAGCGCCCGTCGCGCTGGGGCAAGTTTCGAACGATGCATACATCGCTTCGGGGTTCGGCGCGTATCCGGCGCTGCAATACGTCAACACGCAACTGCCGTCGAACGCCAAAATCGTCTTCTACGGCAATCCCTTCGGCTACTACTGCGACCGTCCCTATCTGTGGGGCGAAGCCGGCCACAGCACCTACATCCCATATTCGACATTCCAGAGCAAGGATGATTTATTGCGCTGGTATGAAAGCCAGGGCATTACCCACGTCCTGGTCAACCCGAAATTCTTTGGACTTGGCCCCGGCCCCGGCTGGAGCGGCTGGGTGTACGATCTGACGGCAGGCTCGTCGCAGCCCATCTTCCAGGAGCGCGGGGTTTTGGTGTTTGCGCTGCCGAAATCTTGACGCAAAAGCTTGGCGATGTCGTGCATTGATGTGTTCGCTTGGTAATCACAGAGCGGCCGGCGGTTGAAACCGCGCCTGCAAGCGCGCAGAAGTCCGCCTGTGCGGACTGCATTGTCCTTGCCGATACCGCCGAGGGCGGGGCGTTTCGTGAGGCGGACACGCCGGCGATTTTGTAGTCCACGCAGGTGGACTTCTGCATACATGCAGGCGCGGTTTCAACTGCCGGCCACTCTTGCTTGCCGTCGTCGTTGCGTTTATTATTTGGGGACCTTGCGTTGCGTCATTTACGCCAAGGGAATATTTGGTGACGAAATCATGAGTATCGATCTCGAACACAACGGCCCGGCGCCGTTTTCCATGACGCGGGGCCTCTGGGCGATGCTCTTTGGCGTGCTGGCGTTGTTTGTCGTGCTGGCCGTCGCCTACAGTCAGGTGACGCCGGCGGGGGTGGCCGAGCAGCACAACGCCGATGAAAATGCGCATATCGCTTACGTGCAGACGCTGGCGAGCGGGCATTTGCCGGTCTTTAAAGTCGGGGGCGCCGATTACGAAGCCCATCAGCCGCCCCTGTATTACGTTCTTGCGGCGCCGGCGTACCTCGCGACGCGCGGGGCGGACGCGGCGACGCAGGCGCGGGCCATGCGGCTGGTGTCCATCGTGATCGGCGCTTTGATCGTATTGGTTGCGTTCTTTTGCACGCGGGAGATCCTGCCGCGCGCGCCGGGGGCGGCGCTGGCGGTGGCGGCGTTTATCGCGCTGCTGCCCGGATTCCTGGCGATTAGCGCGTCCGTCACGAACGACACGCTGACGATGCTCGTGATTGGCGTGGGGCTTTTCCTGACCGCGCGTCTGGCGCGCTGGAGTCAGACCGAGGATGTCGCGGACAAATCAAAGCTGCTCTACCAAGAGGCGGCGCTGATCGGTTTGGTCCTGGGGCTGGGCGTGCTGACGAAGACGCTGACCGCGCCGCTGTTTCCGACGGTGATCTTCGCCTTTCTGCTTCTGGCGTACGGGAAGCGGCTGACGGGACAGCAGGCGCTGGTGTCCGTCGTGATCTCCTGCGGCGTCGGCGTGCTGGTCGCCCTGCCCTGGCTCATGCGCAACAATGCGCTTTACGGCGACCCCATCGCCTCCCATCTCTTCCAAACGGCGTTCAACGACACGCGCTTTACCATGACCGCCGATATCATGATGCGTGTCTTCGGCGGGTTCAATGATTACCTGCGCGTTGTGTTCCAGTGGGCGTTTGCATCTTACTGGGGTGGCTTTGATTCGATGCGCGCCTTCTGGGGATTGGATCCACACAAGAAAGGCCCGAACTTTGGACGCGGTCCGGCGGAGATCTATACGGTGCTGGCGCTGATTTGTCTGGCGGCCGTGATCGGCCTCGCGCGCGGCGTGAAGTCCGTCAAGGGCGACGGGGCGGCGACGGCGATGCTGGGCGCCTGCGCGGCGCTGACGGCGTTCACGCTGATCGCCTTCATGCAGTTCAATTTGACCTATTTCCAGTGCCAGGGACGGTATTGGTATCCGGCGGTTTACCCGCTGACTCTCTTCTTTGTGGCGGGATGGCGCGGCCTGCTGTCGCAGGATCAGGCGCGGCGCGGGGCGTATGTTGTCGCCGCGGCCGGGATGGTCGGCCTGAATATCTATACGATCGCCGCGCTGCTGATCCCACGGTTCGCCGGGGGATAGCGGGTATAATCGTGTCAGCCCAATGTGGCCCATTCGTCTAGGCAGGCCCAGGACGTCACGCTTCTCGGCGTGGAAACAGGTGGTTCAAATCCCCTATGGGCTACCAGATCGCGCTAGCGGCGCTATTCTCCGAACAATTGAGTTGACGGGAATCGGCTTTTCCGGTTATAATACCGCTAGGAGAGCGAATCCCCTGATTTTACGTCGGGACCACTGCTCCCGACGTTTTTCCGTCATCGAGTCGCCCCGTGGCGTCTCTTTACAGATTTTAGAGTTTTCACCGACATGCGCCGAACAAAAATCGTCTGCACGATCGGGCCTGCGACCAGCAGCCCCGATGCATTGCGTCAGCTAATCATTGCGGGGATGGATGTCGCCCGCCTCAACTTCTCCCACGGTAGCCACGAGGCGCACGCCGCCGTGATCTCCTCCCTTCGCTCCATTGCCCAGGAAATGGGCCGACCGCTTTCCCTGCTTCAGGACCTTTCCGGCCCCAAAGTCCGCGTGGGCAAGATCGCCGGCGACGGCGTGTATTTGCAGGCGGGCAGCCAGATCATCCTGACGATGGAAGACGTTCCGGGCGATGAAGAGAAGATCAACCTTCCCGTTCCCGAGATCTTCGAAACGGTGCTTCCGGGCACGCATCTGATGCTGGACGACGGCTTGATTGAGCTGCGTGTCAAATCGAAGCGCTCCGACGCGCTGATCTGCGAAGTGGTCGTCAGCGGTTTGCTGACCTCGCACAAGGGCGTCAACGTTCCTGGCGTCTCGCTGCCCATCGCGGCCGTTACCGACAAGGACCTGGAAGACCTGCACTTCGGCATTCAGCAGAAGGTAGACTGGGTCGCCGCGTCGTTTGTTCGCTCTCCCACTGACATCGCCGTCCTGCGCGGTGTCTGTGACGCCGCCCGCGCCAAGATCCCCATCATCGCCAAAATCGAGAAGCACGAAGCGATCACCTGTATCGACGAGATCCTGGAAGTCGTGGACGGCATCATGGTGGCGCGCGGCGATCTGGGCGTGGAAGTGCCGATCGACGAAGTTCCCGTGCTTCAGAAGATGCTGATTCGCAAGGCGAACCAGGCCGGCAAGCCCGTCATTACGGCGACGCAGATGCTGGACTCGATGATCCGGAACCCGCGTCCGACCCGCGCGGAAGCAACGGACGTCGCCAACGCGATTTTCGACGGCACCGACGCCGTTATGCTGTCCGGCGAAACGGCGGTCGGACAGTATCCTTACGACACCGTCCGGATGATGGCGAAGATCGCCACGCATACGGAAGCTTCTCTCGATTACGCCAAAATTCTGGACGAAAAGGGAACGGCGGCGAACTCCGACCGGATCTCCATCACGGAAGCCGTCGGCGAGGCGCTGTGCGACATCGCGCAGGACCTGCACTGCTCCGCGATCATTGCGGCGACGGCCAGCGGGCGGACCGCGCGGGTCGTTTCGCGCTACCGCCCGCGCGCGCCGATCATCGCGGCGACCAACCGTCCCGAGACGTTCCAGCGTTTGGCTCTCATTTGGGGCGTGCATCCGGTCATGGTGGATATGGCCGACGATGCGGATAGCATGGTTGAGATCTGCATCGACGCCGCCAATAAGTCGGGCTACGTTCAAGACGGCGACATCGTCGTCCTTTCCGGCGGCGTGCCAGTCGGACGAACGGGCAGCACCAACTTTATCAAAATCCATCGGATCGGGCAGCCGCTCCGTCCGGAATGACGCGGGATCGGACAACCGACCGCGTCGAATTCGTGTTCGCCGACTGAGGACACCGCCATCGACCGCCACAGCAGTAAACATCGTGACGAGCAGGGAACAACGGTCCGCGCCAAGCGCACCGGACGCAGGCGTCCGCGCCGCATCCTGGGCCTTTGGGCGCGCCTCGCTCTGATCACCGTGTTCATTGGAATGCTGATGGCCGCCGCGGTGGCGCTGGTGGCGAAGGCGATCCGTCCGTACCGCGAGGCGAGCATCCAAAGCAGCCAGCTGGCGGATTCCAACGGACAGATCCAGAGTCTTGATGCGGAGAATGCGGCCCTGCGCCGCCGCATCGCCTATTTGCAAACTTCGGAAGGCGAGATGAGCGAAGCCCGTAAAATGGGCTATTTGCGCCCGGGAGAGATCCCCATCGTGGTGGAGGGCGCCGCGACCTCGTGGTCGGACGCGCCCGTCCAGCCCTCGCCTTCCCCCGCGCAGAATAACTTTCGCGAACGCGCCCAGCACTTCTGGCGCTCGCTGACAGGCCTGCGCTCTCACTAACTAAGAGAGTTTTGGATGGCTAAAGAAATTATCGTCAACGTCGGACACCGCGAGACACGGATCGCGGTGCTCGACGATAAGCTGCTCGTGGAGCTCCATGTGGAGCGCGAGCAGCGTGTTGTCGGCAACCTGTACAAGGCGAAAGTGGATAACGTGCTGCAAGGCATGGACGCCGCGTTCGTCGAGATCGGTCTGGAGCGCAATGCGTTTCTCTACGTCGCGGACATTCTGCCCGAAGACGACGAAGAGGGCGGGGGACGCTTCCGTGGCCGTGACCGCCGCGACCTTCATATCAAGGATTTGGTTCAGCGCGGCGATCAGCTGCTCGTGCAGGTCGTCAAAGGCCCGCGCGGCACCAAAGGCTCCCGCGTCTCCACCCGTGTCTCCCTTCCCGGCCGCTTCCTCGTCCTCATGCCCGAGGCTAACAACCTGGGCGTCTCCCGCAAAATCGACGAAAGCAAAGAGCGCGACCGTCTGAAAAAGATCGTGCAGAGCTTCCGCGAACCGGGCTTCGGCGTCATCGTGCGCACGGAAGCCGAGGGACGCGGCGCCGCCGAACTGCGCCAGGACTACTTAATGCTCACGGAGACATGGCGCGAAGTCCAGGCCAAGTCCAAGACGACGCAGGCGCCCGCCCTGATCCATCAGGACATGGGCCTGGTCTACAAAATCCTGCGCGACGCCTTCGGTTCGGACATCGGCCGCCTGGTCATCGATTCGCCGACGGACTACGCTCAGGCGCACGAAATTATCTCCCGCATCTCCCCCGATCTTCAGGACCGGATCGAGCTTTACGATGGCGAAAAGCCGATCTTCGAGTTCTTTAAGATCGAGGACGACATCGAGCGCCTGCTGCGCCGCAAGGTTCCGCTGAAGTCCGGCGGCTCGCTGATCATCGATCAGACCGAAGCGCTGGTCTCCATCGACGTCAACAGCGGCAAGTTCACCGGCACCACCGGCCTTGCCGATACGATTTTGAAAACCAATCTTGAAGCCACGGAAGAGATCGCCCGCCAGCTGCGCCTGCGCGACCTGGGCGGCATGATCATTCTGGACTTTATCGACATGGACAGTCCCCGGGACAAGAAGACCGTCATGGACGCCTTCGTGAAGGCGCTGAAGGACGACCGCTCCCGCACTAAGATTTCCAGCATCTCCGCCCTCGGCCTCATCGAGATGACGCGCAAGCGCACCGGCGAGACCGTCGACACGGCGATGACCGAGATTTGCCCGTACTGCCACGGCCTGGGCCGCGTTGACAGCGCCGAGACCGTCTCGCTGAGCGTCGAGCGCGAACTGCGCCGCCTGGCCGCCACCACCCAGAGCGAAGCCTTCGTGGTCACCGCGCACCCGGATGTCGCCGCGCACCTCGTCGGCGCGCAGGGCGAAGACCTGGAGATCCTGGAGCGCCAGCTGCGCCGTTCGATCTATGTCCGCTCCGGCCCGTCCTGGCACCACGTCGAGAAGTACGACATCGATCAAACGTCGATCCAAAAAGTCGAGCAGACTCTCGCCGTTCCGCGGCGGGGGCAGGTTGTCGAATGCGTCGTCTCCCGCGACGATCCGCATGGCGAGCGCGCTCCCTGGGCGATCTCGTACCTCCTGCCGCAGCGCGCCTTCCAGGTGGACCTCGCCAACGGCGCCAAGTACGCCGGCCAAACCGTCCGCGTCCGCCTGACGGACGTCCGCCGCTCCATCGCCATCGGTGAAGTCGTCGGCGGCGCCTCCAAGGGCGGCAGCCGCGAGAACAGCAATGGCGGCAACGAACGAACCGGCGGCGGCGAACGCCACCAGCCGCGCGAGCGGACGCCTTCGAATTAAAGATTTGCGCTAAAACTCAACGCTATATTTTGGGTTTTGGCGCATTTTTGTGCGTGTTTCACGCCATTCACAGTAAATATATGACCATTAACCCTTGACAACGGCTGGTCGTTTCTGTCATACTACTAGCCGTTGTCTTGTTGATTGCGAAAGGAAACGAAGCATGTACGCTATCGTCCGCGCCGGCGGAAAGCAATATCGAGTAGAAGAAAAGAACATTATCGCGGTCGATAAGTTCGAAGGCGCCGCTGGCGACACTGTCACCCTGGGCGAGGTGCTTTTCATCGGCGGGAATGATAACCCCCAGTGGGGCGTCCCTGTCGTTTCGGGAGCGACTGTCACCGCGAAGATCCTGGCCCAAGCCAAAGCGAAGAAGATCGACGCCTTCACCTATAAGGCGAAGAAGAACGTCCGCAAGCATTGGGGACATCGCCAGCAGATCACGCGTGTGCAGATCGAGTCCATCAGCGCCGGCTAATCGCCGTTTGCGTTGGTTCGTTCGCCATTATTTAAATCAGGAGAGTTTACCATGGCCCATAAAAAGGGCGTCGGGTCGACACGAAACGGCCGCGACAGCAACCCCAAGATGCTCGGTGTGAAGGAATTCGCCGGCGAAGAAGTTCGTGCGGGCAACATCTTGCTCCGCCAGCGCGGCACCCAGTTCGATCCCGGCGTCAACGTCGGCATGGGCCGGGACCACACCCTGTACTCCTTGATCGACGGCTTCGTCGAGTTCGAGGGGCACAGCAAGGCCACCCGCCGCATCAGCGTTTACCCGGAGCGCGTCCAGCACTAAGCGCCCACAAAAAGATTGAGCCCCGTCGCTATGCGACGGGGCTTTTCTTATTGGGGTGAGGGGCTCCCTCTTCGCTATCCCAACACAACCACCGTCCGCTCCTCAACTCTCGCCTCCGGCATCGTCCCATCCTGCCAGACGTACTTCAATCCCTCCGACAGCGTAAACCCTCCATGGTTACCATGCCGGTCCAGAGTGACCATGCTCATCGCCGGGGCGATTTCCGCCGGCATGGGAAGGAGCGCCAGGTCGGCCATGGCTTCGCGGGCGGCGTCGGGGATGCTTAGACCGCGCGCCAGGGCGGCGACGGTCATGCGGGCAAGGCTGGCGCGGATCGCAAGCTCTCCGAGGCCCGTGCAGGCGCAGGCGCCGTAGCGGTTGTCGCAGTAGTTGCCGGCGCCGATGATGGGGCTGTCGCCGACGCGTCCGGGGTACTTGAACGCCCATCCAGACGTGCTGACGGCGCTGGCGATTTGGCCGCGATCATCGAGCGCCAGGAAGTTCACGGTGCCGACGGTCTTCTCCGGATCCTGGGCCATGCGCGCCTGGACCGTGAGCGATGCTTCGGCGAAGCCGGGACGTCGTGTGACGCGTCGCCAGGCGGCTTCGGCTTCGGGGGTGAGCAGCGTCATGGGCGTGAAACCATGCTCGGCGGCGAACTGAGCCGCGCCCTCGCCCGCCAGGAGCACATGATGGGGAAGATAGTCCAGAATGGCGCGGGCGACCGAAATGGGGTGCGGGTAGCCTTTGATCGCGGCCACGGCGCCGGCGCGCCGTGCGGCGCCTTCCATGATCGAGGCGTCCAGCTCCACCTCGCCTAAGATGTTGGGGTATCCGCCAACGCCGACGGAATGATCGCTTTCATTCCGCTCCACCTCACGCGTCGCCGCCTCCACGGCGTCCAGCGCCGATCCGCCGGCGCGCATCGCCGCGATGGCGGCCCCGATCCCGACGCTTCCATTCTCACTCGCGACCACGAGCATATTGTCTAATCCTCCAGCACTCGGTTTTTGGTTTCGATGACCCATGGCAGGAACATCAAGCCGATGATCGGGACGGCGGCGACAAAGCACAGAATATGCAGGACGCTGCCGAGGGCGCTTGGTCCCGCCTTGGCGTAGCTGCCGACGATGAATGGCCCGATCGCCGTGATGAACCGTCCGGCATTGTAGCAGAAGCCCGCGCCGGTGGCGCGCAGACGGGTGGGGAAGAGCTCGGGAAGGTAGTAGGTGCAGGCTCCGAAGACGCCGAAGACGGTGACGCCGATCGGGAAGAACAGCCAGAGCTGCGTGATCGGATCCCAGCGATGTCCGAACGCCGTGAAGAGCGCCGCCGCCGAGCCGAGAAAGTAAACGCCGAACATCGTGCGGCGGCCCAGGTATTTGGCGGCGGGGATCGTCAGCAGCGTTCCGAGCAGGCCGCCGCAATTAAAAGCGTTGGAACCGAGCGTGATCCAGGACGTTTTGAGCGCCGTCGTGGCGTGCGCGGTCAAGCCCTGCGCGGCGGCGGTCGCCAGCGCCATGTCGGCCGCGATGACTTGCAGGAACGCATTGCACGTCCACCACGTGATCAGGATCGTGAGGGCGGGGATAAATCCGCTGAGCGTCGCGCTTCGATACTGGGGCGTAAACAGTTCGCGGATCCGTCCGCGCTGGCGGATATCGCTCCGCTCCCAAACTTCGGGCTCCTTGACCAATGACCGTACGAAAAAGGCGAAGGCCGCCGGGATCAGGCCGCACGCCAGCACATAGCGCCACGAACTTTCCGGGCGATCCGCGAAATAGACCGTGGAGATGACGCTGTTCACGAAAACGGCGAAGAACAGTCCGAACGGCGCCGACGTGTACAGCAGCGCGCCGGCCTCGACGCGCCGCTTTTCCGGGACCACTTCCGCGACCAGCGAAGCGCCCGCCGCCCACTCGCCGCCAATTCCCAGGCTCGCAATGAACCGGAACAGCAGCAGCAGCGGCAGGGACGGCGCGATGGCGCAGGCGGCGGTGCCGCCGGCGTAGAGCAGGATCGTGAGCATCAGCGTGCGCGAGCGTCCGATCCGGTCGGCGATCTTGCCGAAGACGATTCCGCCCATCGCCCAGCCAATGAGAAGGATGGAGGTGGCGACCCCTGTCCAGTACGCCGTCGCGTGCTTGGCGGCGTCGCTGCCCGCGCGCAAGTGGAGCAGTGTCGGCACGCAGTTGGGCGCGACAAAGTTGAACAGCAGGCCGTCAAAGACATCGAAGCCCCAGCCGAGCCAGGCGGCGAAGAGAACGGCCCACTGGTACCCGTTCATATCCAATAAATGCTTGCGAGGCCGGCTCGCGGGGTCGATTGTCGCGCTATGGTCGCTCATCAGGACAAAGTCCCTTTCTGAAAATCATTCATCCATCCGTTCCTCTACCAGAGCCGGGCTTCCGCCGGCATCCGCAGGCGCTCGACGACGGCTCCGTGGTCGAGATGCGCGGCAATGATCTCTTCAACATCACTCACCGTCACGCCGCTGTACCAGGTCCCTTCGGGATAGACGACCAGGTTGGGACCGAGCAGGCAGGGCGTCAGGCATCCCGTCGCCGTGACTTTGACGCCGGCCGGCCATCCTCGGCGCGCGACGCCCTGGCGAAACGCGTCGGCGATCGCCGAACCGCCCTGGGGTCCACAGCTTGGCAGCAGGCTATCGGACGGGCGAGTGTTGCCGCAGATGAGAAAGTGGTATCGGACGTTATGGCTGTTAGGTGTCACGGGTTCGTGATGGTATTTCGGCAGATGGGATTGCCTTTCCTGTGCGGGAACTTGTGGCTGGCAATATTCGTTCTATAAGTGGGTATTATTTGTGTGACTGTGCTTGTCTCGATGGAGTGATTGCAATGAACAACTACCCTAATTATAGTGAAGCGAGGTCAGTAGCAGGAGAGACTTCGCTGATCCAGCGCGTTTGTTATCTGCTCGCCTCCAGCCTTCTGGTGACGGCCGGCGCGGCCTGGTGGGCGGCGAGCGCGGGATTGCCGCCAGTGTTGTTCTTTCCACTGGTGATAGGAACGTTTATCTGTGTTGCCGCTGTGTATTTCACGCGCCGCCAACCAGTGATCAGTCTGCTGCTGCTGTATGCGCTAAGCATCATGGAAGGCTTGATCATGGGTCCCGTGCTGGGCATGATCTCAAAAAGCTTCACCATGGGGCCAATGATTATCGCCGAATCCGCTGCGCTTTCCGCGCTGCTTGTGGTCGGTTTGGGCAGTTATGTCTGGATCTCGAACAAGGATTTTGGCGGCTTGGGTAAGATGCTCTTCTGGGCGCTCATCGGTCTGCTCGTCGTGGGCGTGATCGGCATGTTTGTGAACATGGGCGCAGGCGGCACACTGCTCTACTCGCTTGCGGGCACTGCGATATTCTGCGGCTTTGTGCTCTATGATGTCTCCAATATCAAGCACCGCTTTGGCCCGGAAGATTACGTGATCGCAACCGTGGAGTTGTATCTGGACTTTATCAACTTGTTCTGGTACATCCTTCAGATCCTTCTGACCGTCAGCGGCGGCGGCTCTCGACGAAACGATTAATGCAGAGCTCCATCCCAGGCCGAAGTAAATTTCGGCCTGGGGATGGAACTCCCCCAAATCCCCAGCCCAGCAGGAACGAACGCTCCCTAAGTCGAACATAGCGGCATGTCAAACACAAGCCGTATTCTCCTTCCCCTTGATACCGACACCGCCGACAAGGCTGTCGACCTCGCCGTTCGTCTCAAGGACGATGTCGCCGGCTTCAAAGTTGGCCTCGAACTGATCAACGCCGCCGGGTTCGATGTCTTTGAGCGTATCTATGACGCCGCCGGAAAAGACGCGAAGATCTTCTACGACTGCAAATTTCACGATATCCCCAACACCGTCGCCGGCGCGTCGCGCGCGGCGGCGAAGCGGGGCGTTTGGATGTTCAATGTCCATGCGTCCGGCGGCTCGGCGATGATGCGCGCGGCCGTACAGGGCGCGGCGGAAGGCGCGGAGGCGGGCGGTCATGCGCGCAAGCCTCTGGTGCTGGCGGTGACGATCCTCACCAGCATCGCGCCGGAAGTGCTGTCGGGCGAATTGGGCGTGGAGCGGCCGCTGAAGGACCATGTCGTGAGTCTGGCGCGTTTGGCGCAGGACAGCGGGTGTGATGGGATCGTGGCGTCGCCGCATGAGATCGCGGCGATCCGTGAGGCGTGCGGGCCGGACTTTGTGCTGGTTATCCCCGGCGTTCGTCCGGCGGGCGCGGATGTCGGCGACCAGAAGCGCGTGATGACGCCCGGCGAGGCCGTCGCGCTCGGCGCGGATTATCTGGTGGTGGGGCGGCCCGTCTACGGGGCTCCGGATCCATCGGCGGCCGCGCGCGCGATCAATGCGGAAGCGGACGCCGCGCGGAACAACGGATAGATTCTTTTCGTCTTGTGGGTATGGATCAACAGACTTACTCACGGACAGGGAGAATCACCATGTGGAAATCGTGGACCGGCGCCGCGCTGGCGCTGAGCTGCATCGGTACGATCGTCGCGCTTCCCACGACGGCCCGCGCGGCGCAGGATAACTCGTCCTATCCCTACCAGGGACAGGAAAACTTTCACATTGACGGGCGTATCGACAAGGTGGACTCGGAGCGCGACACCATCGTCGTGGTGAGCGACAAGGGACGCGCCTATACGGTGGATACGACCGACGCCAAGATCCAGCTGCCGCGCGGCGGCAAGAACGCCGAGACCGGCGATCTTGTCCCCGACATGCGCGTCAGTCTGGATGGGCGCTTGCTGTCGGACAATATCCTGGCCGCCGACACGCTGAAGGTTCAGCCCGGACAGCCTGGCCGCAGCGTCGATCCCGCGCCTCCTTCCGAGCAGCCGGATCGCGACCCCAATCGCCCGTCTCCCAGCAATCACCCCGATCCCTCGTCCGAAACGCACGCCTACCGGCAGCAGCCGATTGAGATGCGCGGCACAGTCGTCAAAGTTGATGACGACCGAGGCCGCCTGGTCCTCCATGTCAACGACCACGAGCGCACCATCGCCGTGGATGACCGCACGGACCTGCGCGGCGTTCCCGGCGGCGACGCCGACCACATCGGCGTCAGCGTCGGCGATCGCCTCACCGTACGCGGCCTCCTGCGGCCCGACGGCGTCGTCTATGCGAACGCCCTGAGCCTGGGGCGGCAGATCGACGGCGCGCTGCCCGGAAATGCGAATACCGATCATCTCTTAGTCGGCCGAGTCTCGCAGACCAGCAACCGTTTGGAGACGCGCGACCTCAAGGTCCATATCGCCGGAGACCGTGACGTGAAGGTCATCGTGCCGAGCGGGATTCCGATTGAGCGCGACGGCAAGCGGATTTCGGTGCACGATCTGAGCAAGAGCGATACGATTCGGGTGGAGGGCAGCTACGACGGAGACGAGTTCCGGGCAGATCGGATTGAGGTGCTGGCGGGATAAGGGATGAGAGGCGTGTGGTGGACTTGACCGGCGCTTCGCGCGCTCCCGTATCCCCCAGGCGCTTAGCGCCACCCCTCCCGGGTGACCTATCCCCGGCCTTCGGCCGCCCCCTCCCTTGCAAACCCGCCCCGGCGCTTCGCGCCACCCCTCCCGCCGACGGGAAGGGTAATTTCAGAGCGTGTCATCGCAGGCGGCTTTCGTCAGAGGCAATCCTACAAACCCTTCCCGTCGCGGGAGGGGTGGCGCGAAGCGCGGGGGTGGGTTTGCAAGGGAGCGCGCGAAGCGCTGGGTGAGGGCCTCTTATCCCGCGATCCACGCCGCCGCCGAGCCCTGCGGCAGGTCGAATGCCTGCGCGACGGTTGGGAGGAACATCTTGCCGTCGGCGACACTCAGGCCGAGCGCGAGGCCGGCGTCGTCGCGTAGCGCTTGCTTCACGCCTTTGTTCGCAAGGGCGAGCAGGTAGGGGAAGGTTGCGTTAGTCAGCGCGTAGGTCGAAGAGGCGGGGACGGCGCCGGGGATGTTGGCGACGCCGTAGTGAATGACGTCGTCCACGGTGAAGACCGGGACGGCGTGGGTGGTGGGGTGCATCGATTCAATACAGCCGCCTTGATCGACCGCGACGTCCACGATGACCGAGCCGGGTTTCATGCGCTGCAAGTCGGCGACGGACACCAGGACCGGGGCCTTTTCGCCTTTGATCAGCACGGCGCCAATCACCACATCGGCCGTCGGCAGGATTTCGCGAATGTGCAGTGGGTTGGAGAAAAAGGTCGTCACATTCGCCGGCAGAACGTCGTCCAGGTAGCGCAGGCGCTCCAGATCGATATCCATGATCGTCACGTTCGCGCCCATGCCCGCCGCGATCTTCGCGGAGTTGATCCCCACCACGCCGCCGCCCAGAATTACCACATGGGCCGCCGGCACGCCCGGCACGCCGCCCAGCAGAATTCCCCGGCCGCCCTGAGGCTTCTCCAGATACTTCGCCGCTTCCTGCACCGCCATCTTGCCCGCGATCTCGGACATCGGAGTCAGCAGGGGCAGGGTATGGCGTTTATCCTCCACCGTCTCGTAGGCGATGCAGACGCCGCCGCGCTCCACCATCGCTTCGGAAAGCTCGCGTGATGCGGCGAAGTGATAGTACGTGAACAGCGTCTGACCGGGCTTGAAGAGCGGCCATTCCTGCGCCTGAGGCTCTTTCACCTTGACGACGATATCCGCGACGGCCCACACTTCCTCCGCCGTGGGAACCAGCGTCCCGCCGGCGGCGGCGTACTCGGAGTCCTGAATGCTGGTGCCAAGCCCCGCGCCCGCCTCCACGGTGACGGTATGGCCCGCGCGGACCAGGCTCTCCACGCCCGACGGAACGACGGCGACACGGTTTTCGTTATTCTTTATCTCGCGAACGACTCCGATATTCAATGACTTACCTTTCTGACACTCACGAACGAACATTCTGCCTTGCCGAGCTATTCTACATGCGCGATATATAAAAATTACTACAAGAAATGTCAAAAGTCAGTACGAAAAATGTCAGAGCGAATCCGGGGCGCCGTTTGTTCTCGGAGAAGGCTCTGAGAATTCCGTGAATTCACGATCTATAGATGGGTATAATGGCTCTGTCGACTGTTCTGGGAAGGACCATTCACCATCGCACGCCCACTCTCGCCGATAACCTATTTCCGGCGGAACCTGAATCGAACTTTGCCTCTCGGCTTCGTGATCATCCTGTCGGTGTTTTTGATCGCATCTGTTGTGACGATTGTCAACTCAATCGACTTGACTGTCTTGACGATCTACAATTACACACGCGTGTTCACCCCGATTATACCGCGCTCGGGGCATCTCCATGTGAGCGCTCCGATCCAGAAGCAAGTCCGCGCTTATCCAGAGACCGATCGGGTCATCGATAACAGCTCGTTCTTCTTCAATATCAATACGGTTTTCGGCCGCGTGCCGTTCGCCTGCTTCGGCGTTTCCGACGACGACCGGAATTACCTGATCGCGCGGGGGCACGACCGGCTGACCAGCGGCCGCCTGCCCATCGCCGGCGAGCCCGAGGCGATTATCTCCGAGGGGATCGCCCGGAACCGTAAGGTCAAACTCGGCGATGTGATCGCCAGTCCCACGGATACAGGGGCGCTTGTCAGCGTTCCGGAGCCGGTCCACGTCGTCGGGATCCTTTCGGGGCCGACCTGGTGCGCGTTTACGTCGAAGGAATTCACGGACAACGCGCTGCCGCTCGTGCCGCACTCGCTGCTGGTGACGACGCGCAGCGGAAATCAAAGCGATCAGGTCGCGTTCGGAGATAAGCTGTTTCGATCTCTGGACAAAGTGCAGACCCAGGTCTTTTCGTTCAACTCGCTGGTGAAGGATCTGCGAACATCTCTCGCCTCCATGTATATGATCATGGGGCTTGTGAACGGCATGGTGATCTTTGTCGTCGCGCTGATGGCCGGCATGCTGTCCAATATCTACTTCACGCAGCGGATCAGCGAGTTCGCCGTTCTCTCGGCGATCGGGCTGCGGCGCAGTATTCTGATCTGGCACGCCATCTCGGAAACGGCGATTTTGACCAGCATCGGCTGGATCCTCGGCGTCATCGTCAACTTCAGTATTCTGAGCGTGCTGCGCGGCAGCGTCTTTGAACCGCGCGGGATGCTGATCAACCCGGGCGATCTATTCGCGTATGCTTACACGCTGCCGATTCCGGTGTGCATCACGCTGTTCGCGGTGGCGACGATTACCTATCGCCTGTCCCGCCTGGACCCGGTGACGATTATTGAAAGGCGATGATCCGTTGACCGATTTGCTGACGACCGACAAAATTTCTCTGGTCTATACCGACGGCGAGCGAAACACTTATGCGCTTCGCGACGTTAGCATAGAGATACCTGACCGAAAGTTCATTGGGATTATGGGGCCTTCGGGCTCGGGCAAGTCCTCGCTGCTGTATATTTTGAGCGGATTGAAGCGTCCGACGGGCGGCGAGGTCCGATTGAAGGACTATGCATACGGCGGACGCCCGGATCGGGAACTGGTGGACCTGCGCCGCACGCGCTTCGGCTTCGTCTTCCAACAGCCCTACCTCCTGGTGTGGCAGACGGCGATGGAGAACGTGCTGATGGGCGCGCCGGAGCTTCATGAAGAAGCGCGGCGCAAGGCGCAGACCTATTTCGATCAGCTCGGCATTGCGCGACTGCAAAACAAACTGCCGTCTCAGCTCTCGGGAGGCGAGAAGCAGCGCGTCTGCGTCGCCCGCGCGATGATGAACGATCCGGAGATCATCTTCGCCGACGAGCCGACGGCGTCCCTGGACCACACTAACGGCCGTCTGGTAATCGATTTGCTCTCGGCCTATCGCGAGCGTGGAACGGTGATCGTCGTCACGCACGACCCCGAAATGCTGACCGGAGCGGACACGGTGCTGATGATGCGCGATGGCGAAAGCCAGGGCTGGGTGACCCCCGACCAGCTCGCGGAGGTTGGCGCCAAGAGCAAGACGATTTCTTTGGGTGAGCGTTGATGACCGAGTTGGAGCAGACACGATCCGTTGTTCAGCGGCCGGAGGACTTTGATGAGTTCTGGCGCGCGACGATGGCGGAACTCGACCGAACGCCGATCGCCTGGAAACGCACGCCTTCGAACCTGACCGCCGAAGGGTACACGGTAGAGACGCTGGAGTTTGCGTCGCTGGGCGGCGTCGCCGTTTATGGCTGGATCGCCGTTCCGGAAGATGCGGAGCGCCTATCGGCGCCTGGGTTTCTCTGGCTGCCGGGTTATTCGCACGGCAACCCGCCGCCGGGGCCGGAAAGCCTCTACGCGGGCATCGTTACACTGGGGCTGAATGTACACGGCAATCTGCCGGACACCGCCTACGTGCATCCGAGCACGCTGGGGCGCGATTATATCGCCGAGGGGATCGATACTCCACAGACATATGTGTTCCGCGCGATTGTCGCGCACTGTCTGCGGGCGTTCGAGGTGCTGGCGCTCCAGCCGGAGGTCGATCCGGACCGCGTGATCGCCGGCGGTATGAGTCAGGGCGGGGGATTGGCGCTGATCGTGGCGGCCCTCCGGCGCGACGCGACGTGGCTCTGTCTCGCCGATATGCCGTGGCTCAGCGATCTCGACCGGGCGCTTTCTCTGATCGATCGGGAGCGGTACCAAAAGTTTCCGCAACTTTCCGTGCCGGACAAGCGTCTAATCATTGAGCAGTATGCGGAGGCTCACCCGGAACGGCGAGAAGAGGTCTTTCGAACTTATCGCTATTTCGATCCGCTCTCGCACGCGGGGAATATCGCCTGTCCGACGCAGATGAGCGCCGGCGGCCGTGATCCTTCGTGCCGGCCGCCGACGATCTATGCGGTTTACAATGAGATAACAGCGGAAAAGGAAATGATCTATCTTCCGACCACGGGCCATCAAATCGTGCCGGCCATGCATATGGCGCACGAGAACTGGGTAAATTCGCACTAACTACGAAACTCGGCATACGAACGAAGAAAAAGCAAGCACGCGAACAGCGGGATGAGGAGGACAAAGTCTCTGGAACAGAATAACAGCGCGCTGCAAAACGACGATATCCTGTCGGCGGTGGACAAAATCATTGGGAAGTATGGGCGAAGCGGCTCCGGACGCGCATCGGCGCTCCGTTTGATCGGGGCCTACGTCATTATCGAAACGGAAGGCATCTCTGGATTGCGCAAGCGCGGCTTTAGCCGCGGAAGCATTCAGCTTTATTTGGAAAAACTGCACGACGTCGATGTCCGTGTTCCTTAACGCCGGGATTAAAACAGGGCGAAAAATGGGAATGTCCTTTTCAGAGAAGCTGGAAAGGACATTCCCATGACGGATCAACAAATTGGAACGGTGGACCCGGAGAACGCCTTTGTGCAGACGACCGCCGGCGCATCGGTGACTGGGCAATCGGTCGTGACGGATCACGGCGTCGATAAGGAAGTGGTTTCGCTGCATCCCGTGGCGGGAGCGAGCAGTGAGGCTCCGGCCTCCAGCGGAATTCCGAGCGCTCGAAATCAGCAAAGCGCCTCGCATGACTCCACGGCGGCGCAGAATACTCCCCGCATGTCGGATCGCTTGCAATCCGTCAGCGACGGTTCTCAGCCATAATCGAAGATTTTCGACCAGAAAAGTGGTTGACGTGGAGTGGGATCGGTGTTATACTGAATTCACTCCACCGGACACTCTCCGGTTGCGCCACGGGCTGTATGAATTTACAACCTCGCGCAAACAAGAAGCCGTCCCATCCGGACTAAAGACCCGGCTGGCGCGGCTTTTTTATGCGCCCCGAACCACTCCCCACGCAGAAACCCATCTCAACTCGACGACTTGACAGCAGCAAGATCTGGAAAGATCGTGACGCGCAAATGCGTGGATCCATAGGGAATGAGCGTTAAGGTCTCCCGTAAATCGGCCACTTTGCTCGCGCCGAATTCAGGCAGCGGCGGGGTGAACTTCTGGTCGGGATCGTCGGGATTGACCTGGAGCACCCAGTCCTCGATCTTTTTCGCGGAGACGATCAGCCGGGTGGGCGGATTGCTCCAGGGATCCGAGGAGACGGCGCGCCGCTCGAACTGAACGGAATCTTTGAGCTTCGCCGCGTCCAGAACGATCCCGTAATTCCAGGCGCTTGTGGGCGTGGCGTTCCAGCTAGGATATTTGGAGGTCGTATACCGTTCCTCGACGACCGGAGTCCAATTCGCCTCGATCGGCAGGGAATAAACGAGCGGGCCGTGCTCCAGGCCGACGCCGTTCTGGGGCCAACGCGAGATGGCTGTCTTCATGGGCAGAGTCAGCGTGATCCTGTCTCCAGGCTGGAACGTCCGGCGGAGTGTGACGAAGCCATCCCTGATGGACAGCTTGCCGATCGGCTTGCCGTTTCGTGTGAGGTGCGGATCATCACACCACTCGGGAATACGCAGGGACAGCGCGAAGGAAACCGCGCGCTTCAGGCCAATCGTGAAGTGGATCTGTTCTTCAAAGGGATATTCCGTCGTCTGGGTAATTTCGATGGGCTCGTTTTTGGAGCCGACTGTCGTAGTGAGCTTCGATGGGCCGTACAGCGTCGCCGCCAGCCCGCCATCGGGCTGTTTCATCCACATCCGCATGACGTAGTTGGGCAATAGTCGATGAACATTTCCGCCGCAGCAGGCGGTGTGCTGGCCGGGGTTGGGCTGGTACGCCATCATCCGGCCGCCGTGCGCCATGACGTTATGGTCGGAGTTGAGCGTGGCGAGGAACTGGTTGGGACAGGAAAAATATTGTAAGGCTTTCCAGTCGTTTTTGATCGCGCCCGGCCCGGCGTTGAAGCAGGCGCGCTCGATGCGGTCGCCCCACACGCCGCTCCCGGTCGCGGTCAGGAGGTATCCCCACGACCAGGTGTGATCGGAGATGTCGCAGGTTTCATGGGAGTCGAGCGATGTCTTCGTGCGGTACCATTCCGAGGTCGAAGGAATGCCGTCGATCAGCATGTGGTGGTCGAAGACCCGGCGCTGCGCCGCCAGAGCGAATTTCAGATACTCGGCCTTGCCGGTGTGGGCGTACAGGATTGCCGGCTGCTTGGCCGTCTCCATATAGGTGACGCCATGGGCGTCGATCGGCGCCGCTGAGAATACCCGCAGCTCCGAGAGGTCTCCGTGTTCCGCGTCGTGGGCGACCGTTAGATATTCCCGCCAGGAATTTTCGGCAAGCGCCAGCAGCCGCGGATCGCCGGTCCGCTCGTAGCACCAGAGCATCGTCTCGATATTGACGACGTTGCGGGTGGGTTTTCCGTAAGCGGCCTTGTCGGAGAGATAGTGCTTGCGCATCGCCTCCGCGATCTCCGTCTCGCCCGTGGCGTCCGAGGCCGCCGCCAGACTTCGGAAGAAGAGCGCATGCGGCCAGCGATGGAAGTCGCCTGTGGGCTCCTCAAAGAACTTCGGCCCAAGATACCCGTCCGCGCTGGCGTGGGTCAGCGCGTAGTCAATTGCCTCTCGCACCTGCCGCATCAGCGCTTTATCGTTCAGCACGATGGCGAGGCGTGTCGCGCCGTCGATCCAGTAGGACATTTGCTCCCACGGCCACCACGATTCGCCCTGCTCCTCGCCCTTCCAATACGTTCCCGTAAACGGCCACGAGATTTGCGGCAGCTTGGACCCAAGGTGCTCCGCCTGCTTCTCCATGTTGGTCCGCAGCCATCCACTCGGCTCGATCGCTCCGGCGGGAAGATCCTGAAACACCGCATAAGATCGCGTCTTCAGCGGCGGTGGGACCGCCGCTCGGCTTCCAAGCTCCGCAGACAGAAGCATCCCCGAGCTAATCATGGCGAACTGGATAAACTGACGCCGGGTCATTTCGAATTTGGTCGTACTCATGATGGAGCCTTTAACATTGTTTTCGTGCGCGTAACTTTACAGAGCCGGCTTCAAGCCTTCCCACCGTACGTCCCATTGTCCATCGAGTGGGAAGCCCGGACTACGATGCGCTGGAGCGCCGCCCCATCCAGCCGCCATCATTGCGACGGCGTACAGCAGGCCGCCGTTGGCGGGGAAATAGGGGTATGGCCCTCCGGTACAGTATCCGCCGTCGTCAAACTGAAAGCCGCTCGATGGATGCAGCAAAAAATCAACGGCTTGGGATGGCTTGCCCACGCGGGCGGCGGCCATCGCGAGCATGGGGAAGTCCCAGCCCCAGGTGCGTTCGAGATTCCAGGTTTGGGAGACGCGGTCCAGTGTCTTCATCGCCGTTGGGACATCCACGCCGTCGCCGGGCAGCATGCCGTAGACGCCGATCAGGGCCGGGTGTTCGAAATTGTACTTCGTCCACATGTATTTGACGCCTTCGTGGAGGATGTAGACCCCATCCTCCACGGGCAGCGGCGCGAGGTTATTCCGAACCCTTTCCCACTCCGGATCGGGCGGAAGCCCGAGGCGTCGGCGCCAGGTCTGCGCGATCCGCAGGCCGAATCGCCAGTAGGACAATTCATAGGTCGGGTTCTGCGTGACTGCCGGCTCGGTGTTCTCCGAGACAATATAGATCGGCGGCCCTAGGTCATAGCGTTTCGTCTTCTCGTCCCAGAACGCGAACGAGCTGAGAAACTCCGCCGTATTGAACACGATCTCACGCCATTTCTCCAGCGTCGCCCTGGTCGGGTGCGCCTGGTAATCCAATTCGGCGAAAAACATCGGGTGCGGCTGCTGCCAGATCAGCATGGCGTTGCAGGGATGGACGGACTCCTGTCCCTCCGCCGTGGTCATCTTCGGCCAGCGCGCGCCGCGCACTCCCTGGGATTTGGCGCGGGCCTGCGACGAGTGGAGGAAGCGTTTGTAGATCCCCTGGCTGCGGTCAAGGATTCGCCACCGGTCCCAAAGGGCGTAGTGGGCGGCGTGCCACCAGTACATCTCCATATGGAACTTGCCATGCCAGCCGTCATTGACCAGGCCGCTTTCCTGCTGCGGCAGATCGCCCGCTTCATTGACCGCCATCAAATACTGCGACAGCACGATCCGGCGCTCCAGCTCTTTCCAGCGTGGATCTTTGCTGTGGGAAAGATCGATCGCGCCCCCGGAGTTCCAAAAGGCGGGCCAATGCTGTTGGGAGGCGGCAAATGTCGCCTGCGCCGTCGGCGGAGCTTGCGGCGAGGCGCTGGGCGTGAAGGAGCAGGTGAACTCCATTGTGTCGCCCGTGGCCGTCAGGGTAAAGCGATGGCGGCTGGGGCGCGACGGGATGCTCAGCGTCCCGTTTTCGCCGACCTCGGTCTGCTGCGTTTGTCCGTCCAGAGTATACGTCACATGCAGGACTTTCGGCTGGCGGAGCGCCGGGTCGCCGCCCATTGTTTCGTTCGTGACATCCATCGCCAATTGATTGTCGTGGATCGCGTTTTGGAGCAGCAACGTGACATCGGCCACATGCTCGCCCGCCCCGTACTCCGCCTTTGTAATCGTCAGCGCCTGAGCGGTCTTCGGCTCGGCGGGTGGGTGGAAGGTCATCGTCGGCCCCCAGCACAGCGCGGCGTGATGCTCGGAATCGTCCTGGCGGTGTACGAGATCGGCGCGCTGCGCGCTCTGGCGGACGATCTGTGACTGATGCTGGGCGTCGCCATCCCATGCGCCGACATAGTCCGCGAACTCGCGCCCGTCGTCGCGCGGGAAGTGCAGAAAGGCGGCCAGCCGACCGGCGGCAATCAGCGGCGAATGAACGCGGACGGCGATCGTATCGTGATTGGGATGGCAGGAGGTTTCGACGCGGACCGGCTGGCCCTCCCATTGAAACCGGCTGTCCAGTGTTCCGGTCCAGAGATCGAGATCCTGGACGCAGTTGGTGAGATCGCTCGCCGATGCTTCCGATCCATCGGCTTTCGTCAGGACCAGGCCGATCCTGCCGAGGTGGATTCGGGTCGGGTTGGCGTAGATCCAGGCGCCCAGTTCCGGCTGCTCCTTGCTCCAGCTGGGATAACGCGTCGGGCGGCCGTGCGTCTCCCAGACCGTCCCCCGAAAATCCGAAGGCTTTTGTCCCGGCGGCAACGGCTGCGTATGCCAGCCCCAATCCGACATCGTGTTGAACCCTACGAACGTTTGCAGCCCCGTAATGTCGGCGCCGAACGCGAAGCTCCCGTTGCCGACTTGCAGCGGACTGCGTGTGCTGAGCTGTGTTCGCCGGACATTATGACGCGTGATCAGAGCGCGTCGATCAATCGCGTTCGGAGCGAGATTCGTTTGTGGAGCATTGCGTTCGAAAGACGAGGAGTAGGGGACCGCGGCGCTCAGCCCCAGCAGCAGAAATGACCTTCGGTTTAACATCTCGAGTCTCAACCTCTCGTTCCGATCGAATGGACAATCATACCATTGTCCCGTTCCGCGCCGTGAGGACAGTCTTGCCTCAGTGATAGCACAAAATTGACATCGCCATCGTGGAGCCCTATAATAGGAGGATGCGCGGCGTGAGAATGTTTCACCTGTCGAAGGAAGATTTTTTTGGCGATGAAGGGGCGCGTCTCTTTGTGAGTGATCCCGTCATGGAGGGAAACAACTACGCGCACGACCATGACTTTTTGGAGATTGTGCTTGTCGCCAGCGGAACGGGCGCGCATATCTCGATCCATGGCGCCCAGACGCTGAAGCGCGGTGATCTGTTTGTCCTGCGGCTGGGGGCATGGCATGAATATCTCGACTGCCAGCATCTGCATGTCTACAACTGCTGCTGCGCGCCGCAATTTCTGCGGCGCGACCTTGCGCTGCTGGGGGACGATCCGGCAGTCTCTCGGCTCTTGTGGCTGGAGCCGCTCGCGCCGCGAGTGCGCGGCGTTCTGCATTGCACGCTGACTGAGGAGCAAACACAGCGCGCCGTGGCGTATTTGAACCCGCTGTCGCATTTTCTGAACGAGTCGTTCACCGTGCGCGCGGGACGCCTTTTAGTACTGCTGGGCTACTTAGGACAGTGCGTCTACCCAAACGAACGCGACCGAAAGGGCGGGCTGCACGCCGCCGTGCGCGAGGGAATACAGCAGATGGAAGATTCCTGTGATGAAGAGTGGGATCTTACTCGCCTGGCCGAACTCACACGGCTGAATCCGTCCTACTTAACACGGTTGTTCAAAGCCGCCACGGGACGATCGCCGATGCAGTATTTGACTCGGCATCGGGCGGAGCTCGCCGCCAGCCTTTTGGTCGCCACCGACCATCCCATCGGCGAAATCGGCGCGCGAGTCGGGTGGCGAGATCCCAACTATTTTGCGCGCCGGTTCAAGGCAGTGTTCGGGGTGACGCCCAGCGCCTATCGGTCTCATCAGGCGGCGCAATCGATGGATGCGCCCCAGCGGAAACGAGGCCCTCAGAGTGTCACGACAAATGGCTCCTCCTTACCCTTCTCTGGCGATACTGGGGTATAATCGCCGTAATCCACCTCGTCACGCGTGAGAAACATGTTAGACACCACACAACGCTTCCATCGCCCCGCCCTCGCCCGGATCGCCGCCGCCGCGGTTCTGTTTGGAGGGATTTCGCTGGCCTCCGGCTGCAAAATGCCGTTTCATCTGCACAGAGAAGCGAAAGTCGCCGCGCCGCCCAAGCCCGTCGCGCCTCAGCAAACGGCGATGCTTCCGCTCGATCTGACAAAGGTGCAGCCGAACGAAGCCGGTATGGTCCCGATCTTGGAGTACCACGATCTGGTCGCCTCCAGTAAAGTATCTGGCTATCAATACCCGGCCGCCTCGTTCCGTCAGGACATGGAGTGGCTGTACGCGCACAACTACCGCCCGATCAGCCTATCCGAATATGTCCAGGGACGCATCGACTGCCCCGCCGGGATGTCGCCCGTGATCCTGACATTCGACGATGCGCTCAAAGGCCAGTTCTACTATACGCCGGACGGCAAGATCGACCCCAACTGCGCCGTCGGCATTCTGGACGACATGCATGCGCGCCACCCCGATTGGCCGCAGAAGGGCACATTTTTCGTCCTGACCAACGGCGATCCCAAGCTGCCGCCGGCCTTCTATCAGGCCCAGTACGCTCAGGGCAAGATGGATTACCTCGTGAAGGAAGGGTACGAGATCGGAAACCACACGATCCACCACCTCGCGGGCATTCGCCACTGGCCGGACACCAAGGTGGAAGCCGAGTTCGCCGGCGCCGTCAAAAATATTCAGGCGATGCTGCCCAATTATGACGTCAACACGCTCGCGCTGCCGTTCGGCGTTTACCCCAAGAACCAGAAGCTCGTCATCAGCGGCGAAAGCGACGGCATGAAGTACCACAACCTCTGCGCCCTCCTCGCTGGCGCCGCTCCGGTGCGTTCGCCCATGGATAAGGACTTCAACCCCTATCGCATGCAGCGTATCATTCCGGGGACGGAGAAGTTTGCGATGAAGTACTGGCTGGACTGGCTCGAAAAGAACAAATCCGAAAAGTTCGTCAGCGACGGCGACCCGAACACGTTCACGGTCAACACCATCTCGTCCGGCAAGCTGGACCCCGCGAAGATCGCGAAGAACCACTTCCACCTGCGGACATACAACGGGACGACGGTGGCTTCGTCGAAGTAGAGACCTATTTCCGCGTTTCGCGCGCCTCTGGGCAAACCCACCCCGGCCCTTCGGGCCACCCCTCCCGCCGACGGGAAGGGTGATTTCAGAGCGTGTTATCGCAGGCGACTTTCGTACGAGGCAATCCTACAAACCCTTCCCGTCGGCGGGAGGGGTGGCCCGAAGGGCCGGGGTGGGTTTGCCCAGGAGCGCGGCTGGGTTTGCCTGGGAGAACTCAGCCTCAGAGCCCAGAGTTGCTTTGCCAGAACTCTCAGGAAAAACTTTCGTGCGCGGTTGACAACCCCATTTTCACCCGGTATAATATCTGCCACAACTGAATTGAAATGTGTTGACGAGGACAATGTTACTGCTCGGAGCTTTCAGAGAGCCGTCGCTTGGTGCGAGACGGCAGCGAAGCGCAGTGAATCTCCCCTCCGAGCAGGCTGTTTGAAAATATGCGCTCGCGCAGATGATTAGGATGGCACGGGGTCGCCCGTGATAGCGTTCCAAGTGCGGCGTGTATGGCAGGACGGTCTGCGATCTCGTCGAATGAGGGTGGTACCGCGTGAGCTATTAAAAGCCTCTCGTCCCTTACCAGTGGGCGGGGGCTTTTTTGTTTGTCTCCGCCAAGCGTCTAAAAAAGGAACACCACATGAGAGTCAAAGGAAGTCGTGCGCTGCTGGAATCGCTGAAGCGTGAAGGCGTCGACACCATCTTTGGATATCCGGGCGGGGCGGTCATCCCCATCTACGATATGATTTACCAGTTCCCGGACATCCGCCATATCCTCGTTCGCCACGAGCAGGGCGCCGGGCATATGGCCGAAGGATACGCCCTCGCCACCGGTAAGGTCGGCGTTTGTCTGGCGACCTCCGGACCGGGCGCGACGAACCTTGTCACCCCGCTGGCCGACGCGATGATGGACTCGGTCCCGATCGTCGCGATCACCGGACAGGTCCGCTCGAACCTGATCGGCACCGACGCCTTCCAGGAAGCGGACATCACCGGCATCACCATGCCGATCACCAAGCACAACTGGCTGGTGAAGGATGTCAACCAACTGCCAGAGATCGTCGCCGAGGCGTTCCATGTGGCGCGCTCCGGCCGACCCGGCCCGGTTCTGATCGACATTCCGCGCGACGTGTCCGACGCCGAGTTTGAGTACACGCCCGTCGAATCCGTCGATATCCCGACCTACAAGCCGACCACGCGCGGCCACTCCGTGCAGATCAAGCGCGCGGCCGAGTTGATCGACCAGGCCAAAAAGCCGATCCTGTACGTTGGCGGCGGCGCCAACCACGCCTATGCCTTCAATGAAGTGCGTGAACTGGCTGAAAAGATCAATACGCCGGTCACCACGACGCTGAAGGGTCTGGGAGCATTCCCCGAGACTCATCCTTTGTCGCTGGGCATGCTGGGCATGCACGGCACGGCGTACGCCAACTACGCCGTCAGCGAATGCGATCTGCTGATTGCCGTCGGCGCTCGCTTTGACGACCGCGTCACGGGCAAGGTCGCCGAGTGGGTGCCGAACGCGAAGATCATCCACATCGATATCGACCCGGCGGAGATTGGCAAAGTCTTACTGGCCGATGTTCCGATCGTGGGCGATGTCAAGGCGATCTTAACCGAGCTGAATAAGGTCGTGAAGGGCAAGCAGCATCCGGAGTGGGTGTCGCAGATCAACAAGCTGAAGCAGGACTTCCCGCTGCACTACCCCAACGACGGCGTGCTGCACGGTCAGTATGTCATCGAGCAGATTGGCGAAGTGAGCAACCATGACGCGATTTGCGTGACGGACGTCGGCCAGCACCAGATGTGGGCGGCGCAGTTCTTCAAGTGCGAGCGTCCCCGCCAGTTCGTGACCTCGGGCGGCCTGGGAACGATGGGCTTCGGCCTTCCCGCCGCGATCGGCGCGCAGTTCGGCGCTCCCGACAAGCCGGTCTTCTGCGTGACGGGCGACGGTTCGATCCAGATGTGCATCCAGGAGCTGATGGTCGCGACCATCTACAAGCTGCCGATCAAGATCTGTATCCTGAACAACCAGTTCCTCGGCATGGTGCGCCAGTGGCAGGAGCTGTTCCATGAGAACCGCTACTCCTCGGTGGACCTGGAAGCGTCCCCGGACTTCGTCAAGCTCGCCGAAGCTTACGGCGCGCATGCGATCCGCTGCTTCAAGCCGTCGGGCGTCCGCGCCGCGCTGGAAGAGGCGATGAGCATCACCGACCGGCCGACCGTGCTGGACTTCCGTATCTCCAAGGAAGAGAACGTCTACCCGATGATCCCGAGCGGCGGCACCATCCACCAGATGGTCGTGCAGCGCCCGCCGGACATGGTTCCGCTGGACAGCTATATCGCCAGCGAGACTTACATGGGCGAGGACGATCAAGCCACGCAGGAAGAAAAGGAGACCGTGCCCGTTCCGCGCGCAAAGTAGCGCCTCGAACGGCCGCCTCTCAAAATTAAGAGCGGACCGGAAAAGCCATGACGCAAACACAGCAACATACCATCAGCGTTCTCGTGGAGAACAAGCCCGGCGTCCTCGCGCGCGTCGCTCTTCTGTTTTCGCGCCGGGGCTACAACATCGAAAGCCTCGCGGTCAGCATCACGGAGAACCCGTCGATTTCGCGTATGACGGTCGTCGTCAATGGCGACGAGCAGGAAGTCGAACAGATCACCAAGCAGCTGCACAAGCTGATCGATGTCAGCAAGGTCCAGGACTATATCGACGTTCCGATCATCGCCCGCGAGCTGGCCTTGATCAAGGTGAACGCCGAGGTCAACAACCGCACGGCGATCCTGCAATTGGTGGAGATCTTCCGTGGCCGTGTCATCGATATGTCGGACAAGACGTTCGTCATTGAAGTGACGGGCGGCAACGACAAGATCGACGCCCTGGAGAAACTGCTGGAGCCGTATGGCATCCGCGAGCTGGTCCGCACGGGCCGCATCGCGATGGCGCGCGGCGTCCGGGGTATGTAAATCGTTCAGCCATTTTCACTGGGTGGCATGCCTGCGCAGAACCGCCGGCATGCCACCCGGGGAAATTGCCGAATAGATGTAGTCGGGAGGCCGCTTGAAAGAGCTGATCACGATCCATCAGGCGAATCTGCTAATGCTGGCGCTGCTGATCGCCGCGCCGGCGATCGGCGTGATGTGGGGCGGCGCCGTCAAGAAGATCGGGCGCGGCGCTCTTGTCGGTCTCTTGATCGGCGCTGGAAACTACGCGCTCTGGACGGTGTACAACGCCATCACGGATCGATTGGGGCTGGATACGGTCAAAAACCTCGTGACCAATCTCGCGCTCTTTATCGCTGTCGGCGCGGCGGCGGGTTTCGCCGCCGCCTGGTTTGGACGTCGACGAACGGACTCCAACCCATAATTTCGCAAGTTTTTCGGACGTTTGACGAATTTCACTAGGAGAATATCATAACATGGCCGCAAAGGTTTATTACGAGAACGACGCCGACTCGACACTCTTGAACGGCAAGAAGATCGCCGTCATCGGCTACGGCTCCCAGGGCCACGCGCATTCGCTGAACCTCAAAGACAGCGGATTCGACGTGCGCGTCGGACTTCGCGAGGGCTCCAAGTCCTGGGCGAAGGCGACCGAGGCCGGCCTGTCGGTGAAGACAGTCGCCGAAGCCGCGAAGGAAGCCGACATCATCATGATCCTCATCAACGATGAGTACCAGGGCGATGTTTACCGCGAGAGCATCGCGCCGTATGTCGAAGAGGGCAACGCGCTCGTCTTCGGCCATGGCTTCAACATCCACTTCGGCCAGATCAAGGCGCCGAAGGGTGTGGACGTCTTCATGGTCGCCCCGAAAGGCCCCGGTCACCTCGTGCGCCGCACCTACCAGGAAGGCAAGGGCGTTCCGGCGCTGATCGCCGTCCACCAGGACGCAACGGGCAACGCTCGCGCTCTGGCTCTGGCCTGGGCGAAGGGCATCGGCGGCACGCGCGGCGGCGTCTTGGAGACTACCTTCCGCGAAGAAACTGAAACCGACCTTTTCGGTGAGCAGGCTGTCCTTTGCGGCGGCGCGACCGCGCTGGTCAAAGCCGGCTTCGAGACCCTGGTGAACGCCGGCTACCAGCCGGAGATCGCTTACTTCGAGTGTCTGCACGAGCTGAAGCTGATCGTCGACCTGCTGTACGAAGCGGGCATCGCCGGCATGCGCTACTCGATCTCGGACACCGCCCAGTACGGCGATATGACCCGCGGCCCGCGCATCGTCACCGACGCCACCAAGGCCGAGATGGTCCAGATCCTCAAGGAGATCCAGACCGGACAGTTCGCCAAGGAATGGATCCTGGAGAACAAGGCCAACCGCCCATCGTTCAACGCGCTCGCGGCGATCGATCAAGAGTCCCAGCTGGAAGCCGTTGGCAAGCAGCTGCGCGGCCTGATGTCCTGGGTCAAGAAGACGGACGTCGTCGAAGCGACGGAGTAGGGGAGCGGCCCCAAGAGCTATCCTTACGCCGGTCGTTCTGCATAAGAACGGCCGGCGGTTAAAACCGCGCCTAGAAGTGCGCCAAAGTCCACCTCCGTGGACTCAATGCCAATTTTCGGTAGTCAAGACACTCGGATTGAGGCATTTAACCTGCGCAGGCAGGTTTTGGCGCTCTTCTAGGCGCGGTTTCAACCGCCGGCCGTTCTGGCTAGCGCGGGGGGATGGGGCGAATTTTTCGGAGGCAACATTCGATGTCGAACAACCAAGTCCAAATTTTTGATACGACGCTGCGGGACGGCGAGCAGTCGCCGGGCGCATCGCTCAATATTGACGAGAAGGTGGAGATCGCCCGCCAGCTCGAACGGCTCGGTGTGGACATCATCGAGGCCGGCTTCCCGATTTCCAGCCCCGGCGATTTCGAGGCTGTTCGTCGCGTCGCGGCGACGGTGAGCGATCGGATTACGATTTGCGGTCTGACGCGCGCGGTGCCTAAGGATATCGATGTGGCCTGGGACGCTTTGAAGGGCGCCAAGCGGCCGCGCATCCATACGGGACTGGGCGTCAGCGACAACCATTTGCAGCACAAGCTGAAGAAGACGCGCGAGCAGGCGATGGAGATCGGCGTCAACGCCGTCAAGTACGCCAAGTCTCTCGGCTGTGAAGATATTGAATATTTTACGGAAGACAGCGGCCGCGCCGATAAAGAGTACTTGTATCGCGTCATCGAAGCCGTGATCAAGGCCGGCGCCACGGTCATCAATATTCCAGACACCACGGGCTATATGTCGCCCGAAGAGTACGGCGCGCTGTTCGCGGGCGTCCTGAACCACGTTCCTGGGTCAGAGAATATTATTCTCTCGGCGCACTGCCACAACGACCTGGGGATGGCGACCGCCAATTCCCTGGCGGCGGTGAAGGCGGGCGCGCGGCAGGTGGAGTGCACCATCAACGGCATCGGAGAGCGCGCGGGCAACACGTCGCTGGAAGAAGTCGTGATGGCGCTGCATACGCGCCGCGATATTTATCAGGTCCAGTCGAACATTGTGACGACGGAGATCTATAAGACGTCGCGTCTGGTCTCGACGCTGACGGGGATCCTGGTCCAGCCCAACAAGGCGATTGTCGGGGCGAACGCCTTCGCGCACTCGTCGGGCATCCACCAGGACGGCATTCTCAAGCAGCGCGACACCTATGAGATTATCGATCCGGCCACCGTTGGCATCAGCGAAAGCAAGATTATCCTTTCGGCGCGCTCTGGCCGCCACGCGCTGCGCGACCGCCTGTCGAAACTGGGGCATGAGTTCCCGAATGACACTGATTTCGAGCGTGTATACGCCCGCTTCCTGAACGTTGCGGACAGCAAAAAGGTCGTTTACGACGAAGATTTGGACGCGATCGTGTCCGACGAGACCTCCACCGCGCCGCAGGCGTTCGAGCTGGTGCAGGTCCAGGTCTCCTGCGGCGATCACGCGATTCCCACGGCGACCGTCAAGCTGCGCAACGCCGAAAAGGCGATCCTGCTCGACGCCGATACCGGCAACGGTCCCGTCGACGCCATCTATCGCGCCATCAATCGCATCGTCCAGGTGCCGAACGATCTGATCGAGTACACCGTTCAGAGCGTTACCGAGGGCATTGACGCGATGGCCGATGTGACCATTCGGATCAAGGCCGAAGGCGACATGATCTATACGGGACATTCGGCGCACACGGACATCTTTGTCGCTTCGACCAAGGCGTACCTTCAGGCGCTGAACAAGCAGATCGCGCGCGTTTCGGGCCGCAAACAGGAAGAGCGCATTCTGGAGCATGTGTAATTGATTCGCGAGACGATCATCCGGTCGGCGGTCGTGGACGATATCCCGACGATCGTCTCGCTCTGGCGCATGCTTCAGGAAACCAATGCGCTGCACGACCCTTATCTAACGCCCGGCGACGGCGCGGAAGACTGGTTTCGTGAGTATCTCAAGGCGCAGATGAACGGCGCCCTGGGGATCTTCGTGGCGCTGCGCGACGGCGAGATCGTCGGCTACACCTTCGGACAGATCGTCCAGCGCCCAACGCTCGCCGCCGGCGAATGCGGCTACGTCGCCGACCTTTGCGTCCGGCCGGACGCGCGCGGACTTGGCCTCGGCCGGCGTTTGTATGAGCGCCTGCGTCTTTGGTTTCATGAGAACGGCGTGCACAGCATCGAAGTGCAGGTCGTGCGCGCCAACCCGGCGTCGCAGGCGTTCTGGCGCAAGATGGGCTTCGGCGAATTTTTGAAAACGCTTCGAACCGAAATTTAACCACTCAAGGAAACGATAGATATGGCGAAGATAGCAGTTTTGGCGGGCGACGGGATCGGCCCGGAGATCATTGCCGAAGGTCTGAAGGTCCTGAAAGCCGTTGCGCCGCAGCATGGCCAGGACCTGGAGTTCACTGAGGCGCTTGTGGGCGGCGCCGCCTACGACGCCACCGGCCACCCGCTGCCGCCGGAGACGCTGGAGCTGGTGCAGAACTCCGACGCCATCTTCTTCGGCGCCGTCGGCGGTCCGAAGTACGATGTGATCCCGGACCCGAACATGCGTCCCGAGCGCGGCGCCCTGCTGCCCCTGCGCAAGAAGCTGGGCCTGTACGCCAACCTGCGCCCCTGCATCCTGTACTCGGCCCTCTCTTCGGCCTGCCCGCTGCGCGCGGATCTGGTGGAAGGCGGCTTCGACATTCTGGTCGTTCGCGAACTGACCGGCGGCCTCTACTTCGGCCAGCCCAAGAGCTGGGAAGGCGACAACGCCATCGACACCTGCCTTTACAGCCGCGAAGAGATCACCCGGATTCTGCACGTCGCGTTCAAAGCCGCGCAAAAACGACCAAACAAGCGCGTCGTCAGCGTCGATAAAGCCAACGTCCTGGAAACCTCTCGCCTCTGGCGCGACACGGCCACCAAAGTCGCCGCTGAGTATCCCGACGTCGAACTCTCGCACCAGCTCGTCGACGCCACCGCTATGGACCTCGTCCGCCGCCCGCAGTCCTTCGACGTCATCGTGACCGAGAACCTCTTCGGCGACATCCTGAGCGACGAAGCCGCCCAGCTCACCGGCTCCCTCGGCATGCTTCCCTCCGCCTCCCTCGGCCAGGGAACCTTCGGCCTCTACGAACCCAGCCACGGCAGCGCCCCCGACATCGCCGGCACCGGAAAAGCCAACCCCCTCGCCACGATCCTCAGCGCCGCCCTTCTGCTCCGCTACTCCCTTGGCGCCGAAGCCGCCGCGCTGCAAATCGAGAAAGCCGTCGAGATCGTCCTCAACGCCGGCCACCGCACTGGCGACATCGCCGAGACGCCGGACACGAAGATTGTTACTTGTACCGAGATGGGTGATTTGGTCGTCGCGGCGCTGTAGCTTTCTTCTTCGTACCGGCCATTTATGGCCGGTACGTATTGGTTGTCGGCGAGGACAAACCGTATGCAAAAAGTCGAAGCCATTATCCGGCCGATGAAGCTGGATCAGGTGAAGGAAGCGCTGGAGGATATCGGGGTGGTCGGCATGACTGTCTCGGATGTGCGCGGCTATGGACACCAGCGCGGGCATACGGAGAAGTATCGCGGCAACACCTATGTGGTAAACTTACTGCCTAAGATCAAGCTGGAGCTGGTGGTGAGCGACGATGTGGCGGAAGCCGTCGTCGCGGCGATTGAGGAGGCGGCGCAGACAGGGGAGATCGGGGATGGGAAGATCTTCGTTTATCCCGTGGAGCGCGCGATCCGGATCCGCACCGGCGAAGAAGGCGAGACGGCGATTTAGTATGGACATGACACACACGACACACCTTGTTATTGGGATCGCGATTTCCGCGGGCATCATGATTATCTGCCCGGCCGGGTGACACGCTGCGCGCGCCTCCCCGGCCGGGATATCGGCTTGTGGCGGCGCGCATTTTTTGTTTTACACCCGAATAAGGAAGATCCAATGACGGCAAACTCCTCCTCTCGAAAGATCGACATTTATGATACGACCCTGCGCGACGGTTCGCAGGGCGAAGGCATCTCGTTTAGCGTCGAAGACAAAGTCAAGATCGCGAAGCGGCTGGACGCGTTTGGCGTGGACTACATCGAAGGCGGATGGCCGGGGAGCAATCCCAAGGACATCGAGTTCTTCGACCGCATGAAGTCGATCCCCCTGAAGCACGCCAAGCTCGCAGCCTTCGGCAGCACGCGCCGTCCAACCACGACGGCGGAGACCGACCCGATGCTCCAGCAGCTTTTGGACGCGCAAACTCCGGTCATCACGTTTGTCGGCAAGAGCTGGGATTTCCATGTCACGGAAGCGCTGCGCATCCCCCTCGAAACCAATCTGGAGATGATCGCGGACACGACGCGCTATCTGAAGTCCAAGGGCAAGGAAGTCATCTACGACGCCGAACACTTCTTCGACGGCTATAAGCGCAATCCCGAGTATACATCGAAGTGCGTCGCGGCGGCGCTGGACGCCGGCTGCGATGTGGTCGCGCTCTGCGACACCAACGGCGGCACGCTGCCCAATGAAATCTCCAAGATCGTTTCCGAGATCGGCGCGCGCTTTCCATACGGCAAATTCGCCATCCATACGCATAATGACGCCGAGTGCGGTGTGGCGAACAGCCTTGCGGCGATTGAAGTCGGCGCAATCCAAGTGCAGGGAACGATCAATGGGCTGGGGGAGCGGACGGGCAACGCGAACCTCACCAGCATCGTCCCGAGCCTGGGCTTGAAGCTGGGCTATACGCTTTCCTGCATGCCGCGCATGAAGGAGCTCGCCGAGCTGTCCAACTTTATCGACGAGATCGCGAACGTTCCGCCCAAAACCTGGGCGGCGTATGTCGGACGCAGCGCCTTCGCGCATAAAGCGGGTCTGCACGTGGACGCCATGCGCAAGAATTCGGAGACCTACGAGCACATCGATCCGATATTGGTCGGCAACGAGCGGCGTATCTTAGTCAGCGAGCACAGCGGCGCCTCAACCATTCTGGAGAAAGTCCAGCGCGACAATTCCGATCTGCGCAAGGACAGTCCCGAGACGAAAGAGATCCTGAAGCAAGTCGCGCGCCTGGAGCACGAGGGCTACTCGTTCGAAGGCGCCGAGGCCAGCTTTGAACTGCTGGTGAAGAAGGCGACGGGCAATTATCGCTCGCTGTTCGAACTGACGGGATACCGGGTGATCGTGGAGCGGCGCGGCGGCGACAAGGAAGCGATCACCGAAGCGACCGTCAAGCTGCGCGTGAACGACCAGGAAGTGCTGACTGTTGCGGAAGGCGACGGTCCCGTGAACGCCTTGGACAGCGCGCTACGCAAAGCGCTCGCCGAGCACTATCCCGACCTGGCCGATATTCGCCTGACCGATTTCAAAGTCCGCGTGGTCAACGCCAAAGAAGGCGCCGCCGCCAAGGTCCGCGCGATCGTGGATAGCGCCGACTCCTCGGACACCTGGAGCACGATCGGCGTCTCGACCAATATTATCGACGCCAGCTGGCACGCACTGGTGGACAGCATCGAATACGGACTTCTGCGCGAGAGCGCCCGCGCCGGCGAATAAGCCGCCGTAATCCCTCTCAGCCCCGCAGAATGGTCTGCGGGGCTGATTTTGTATCGAGGGCGTTTTTTAAGGACAAATCATGAGCAAAGATTCGCTGGGCGACCGCATGAAGGGCTACTACGAAAACCGAACGCGGGTTTATCTGCCGCGCCGGACATACACCATTCTTCGCGTGGACGGCAAGAGCTTTCACACTTATACGCGCGACTGTGAGCGGCCCTTCGACACGCGTCTGATGGAGGATATGGACCAGACGGCGCTGGCGCTTTGTAAGGGAATCGAAGGCGCACAATTTGCCTATGTGCAGTCCGATGAGATCAGCGTTCTTCTCACGGATTTTGGGCAATTACAGACGCAGGCTTGGTTTGACGGCAACGTGCAGAAGCTCGCGTCGATCTCCGCATCCATGGCCGCCGCGCATTTCAACGCCGCGCGCTGGCGCCGTCTGGCGTCCGCCGGCGGCGACGATCCGCTGGCCGGCGCTCCGATTGCCTACTTCGACAGCCGCGCATTCACGATCCCCGATCCCGTGGAGGTGGAGAACTACTTCGTCTGGCGCGGGCAGGACGCTACTCGTAACTCCATCTCGATGACCGCGCACGCAAATTTCGACCATGATCTGCTGCAAGGAAGGACATCGGATGAGCTCCAGGAGCTGCTGTGGAAGCACAAAGGGATCAATTGGAACGATATGCCCGGCGGTTTTAAGCGCGGACGATGCGTCGTCAACAACCGTGTCAAAGAGGATGTCGTCTACACCGACAAACGTACTGGAGAGGAGCATGTGGCGCTCGGCGTGGAGCGAAATGTCTGGGAGATTGTGACGCCGCCCATCTTCACGCAGGACCGCGCCTGGCTTCAGTCGCATGTCCCGCGCCATGGAGGTAGTGAAACGTTTAACATTTCAATTTAGTGTCTGAAAAGTTTGACATCGCATGTTCGGTATGCTATAATTAGCCGGCTCGTAACTAATAGCCGTTTTGTGCGCCGGTAGCTCAGTGGATAGAGCATCAGTCTTCGGAACTGAGGGCCGGGGGTTCGAATCCCTCCCGGCGCACCAAATTTTCCTTTAACGTTCGACGCGGGCCAGTTTGGCCGCCGCGCTCGCGCCGCGTGAGGCGAGGAGCGCCCGCTCCCGAGTCTCAAGACGATCTTTGCCTTCTAGAACCCGTCTTTCTCATGAGCGTAAAGCGATCAAAAGTTTCCATACGAATTTTCAATGTTCTATTGACAGGACAATCCGGAGCTTCTATAATTGGCAGGCGGCTCGCGCCTTATGGTATCTATCCCGTTAGCCTGATTACGAGAGACAGTCTTGTCTCGCAAAGATATATTTGCTGTTAGCCTCAGTCGCCAATATCATATTTGCGACTAATTCACATCAGGAGCCGATCGAAAACTATGGTTTGGGACAAAAAGCACACCTCAATGGTGCTCGCAGGATCGATCGCAATTGCGATGCTCGCCGGTTGTAATAAGGGGAACGAAACTGCGTCGCCGCCCGCGCCCGGCGCGCCGACTGCGCCGTCGGCGACGCCCAGCGGCGGAGCTGTTCCGCTGGCGTTCGTCACCAACAACGCTTCCGACTATTGGACTATCGCGCACAAGGGTGTTGACGCGGCTTCCAAAGAGCTGCCAAACGTCAATGTACAGTTCGTAATGCCTGCGGACGGCACCGCCGCCACGCAGAAGAGCGATGTCGACGACCTGCTGGCCAAGGGTGTCAAGGGCATCGCGATCAGCCCGGTCGACCCGAATAACCAGATCCAGATGCTCAATGATGTCGCCAAGAAGACCATCCTGATCACCCAGGACAGCGACGCCGCCACCAGCGATCGCGTCTGCTACATCGGCACCGACAACCACGCCGCCGGCCTGATGGCGGGCGGTCTGATCAAGGAAGCCATCCCGCAGGGCGGCAAGATTATGATGTTCGTCGGCGCGCGCGATGCGCAGAACGCCAAGGACCGCGAGACCGGTATCCGCGACGCTCTGAAAGGCTCGAACATCACGGTCGTGGACGTCCGCACCGACGACGCCGACCATGCGAAGGCGAAATCGAATGTCGCCGACGCCCTGGTCAAGACCCCGGACCTCGCGTGTCTGGTCGGCCTGTGGAGCTACAATGGCCCCGCCATCCTGAACGCCGTCAAGGACGCGCATAAGGTCGGACAGGTCAAGATCGTCTGCTTCGACGAAGAGGATGAGACGCTCGCGGGCGTCAAGGACGGCTCGATCTACGCCACCGTCGTCCAGCAGCCGTACCAGTTCGGCTACCAGGGCGTCAAGCTCCTGAACGATCTGGTCGCGGGCAAGAAGGACGGCATCCCCGCCGGCAAGCAGATCTTCATCCCGACCCAGGCGATCAAGAAGGACAACGTCGACGACTTCCAGGTCAAGCTGAACAAGCTGCGAGGCCGTTAGTAATATCGGATCACGCCTTCGTCGTGGTCGCCGGCGCCGCCGGAATGTGCGCCCGCGAGTGTTCTCGCGGGCGCAGAGGAGCAATGAATGTCGAAATCCGAATCTCAGCCAGCCCCTATCCTTGAAATGAAAAGGGTTAGCAAGCGTTTTGCCGGCGTACAGGCGCTTCGTAACGTCAGTCTGGAGCTTTATCCAGGCGAAGTGATTGCGCTCATCGGTGAAAACGGAGCCGGAAAATCGACGTTGATGAAGACTCTGGGCGGCGTCCACCAGCCCGACGAAGGCGAAATCCGCGTCAGCGGACAGGTCGTAAAGATCACAGGCGTCAAAGACTCAATCCGTTCGGGCATCAGCTTCATTCACCAGGAGCTGAACGTTCTGGACAACCTCGATATCGCCGGCAACGTTTACCTCGGCCGAGAGCCGCTGACCGGCCCGCTGCGGCTCGTGGACACAGCGCGCATGGCGGCCGAGACACAGCCGTTTTTGGATCAGCTGGGGCTCAACTTCTCCAGCCGAACCCCACTCAAAAGTCTTTCCCTCGCCCAGCAGCAGATGGTGGAGATCGCCAAGGCGCTTTCGCTGAACGCTCAGATCCTGATCATGGACGAACCGACGTCCAGTCTCACGCTTTCGGAGACGGATCGCCTGCTGACCGTGGTTGAGGAACTGCGCGCCAAGGGCGTCAGCATTATTTATATTTCCCACCGCCTGGGCGAGATCATGCGCATCGCGGACCGCGTTGTCGGTCTGCGCGACGGCCAGAACGCCGGCGGCCTGAGCCGCGCCGAACTGACGCATGACGCCATGGTCAAGCTGATGGTCGGGCGCGATCTGGACAAAACGCACCTCGCGCACGATACGTCGAACTTACCGGTTCGCTTCAGCGTGTCGGGCCTGCGCACCGGCAAGTATCCGAACAAGGAAGTCGCGTTCGAAATTCGGCGCGGCGAGATCCTGGGGATGGCCGGTCTCGTCGGCGCGGGACGCTCGGAGACCGCGCAGGCGATCTTTGGAATCGATAAATCCCAGGGCGGCGTTTTCACGCTGGACGGAAAAGTGCTCTCGATCAAGAGCGCGCAGGACGGCATTCGCAATGGCATTTATCTGGTGCCCGAAGACCGACGCCGCTGCGGCCTGATCACCGACCTTCCGATCCGGAATAATATCACGCTTCCGGCGCTCAACCGCTTCTCCGTCGCCGGTCTCATCAATCGCGATAAAGAACGTACGTCGGCGCAGAAGGCAAGCAAAGCCCTGAATGTGAAGACGCCTACGGTGGAATTCCTCGCGAAGAACCTGTCGGGCGGAAACCAGCAGAAGGTCGTTCTGGCGAAGTGGCTCTCCCTGGAGCCGAAGCTGATGATCTTCGACGAGCCGACACGCGGCATTGATGTCGGCGCGAAGGCTGAAATTTACGACTTGATGCGCAACCTCGCCAAAGAAGGCGTCGCAATTCTGATGATCAGCAGCGACATGGAAGAAGTGCTGAGTCTGAGCGACCGCGTGGCGGTTATGCACGAAGGCCGTATCACGGGAATTCTGCCCTTTGACAAGGCGTCCGAGGAGTCCATCATGCAATTTGCGGTCGGCGGCGAACGTCCGGCGACCGGAGCCCGTCCGCTGGACACAGGCGCGGCGGCAGTCTAAGAGGAATCTATGTTAACGAAAGCATCGACTGACACGACGCCGCGGCTGGCGACACCGACGGGATCCCCGCCGCGCCTGCCGATCAAAAGCGCCAGCAAAGAGCTCGGCATCTTTATCCTGCTGGTTGTTCTCTGCGTTGTCGCCAGTATTAAGAACCCGAATTTCGCTCATATCGACAACGTGCAGAACCTGTCGCGTTTGATCGGTCTGTTCGGAATTTTCAGCCTTGGCCTCGGCCTGATCATTATCACGAGCGGTATCGACCTGACCGTCGGCTCGGTGTTCGCGCTCTCCGGCGTCATTCTCTCGATCATACTTACGGAAAAACATTGGAACCCCGTACTTTCCGTATTTACGATTTTGGCGCTGACGATGGGGCTCGGTCTCATCCATGGGCTTCTGATAACAAAAATACCATTGCAGCCTTTCATTGTGACCCTTTGCGGTTTGCTATTCTATCGCGGTATCGCACGATTTATTGCCGGCGACGAGACCAAGGGGTTCGGGAACGCGCAGGGTTTTGAGGCCCTTCAGAAGCTCGCGACAGGCGATGTGGCCGGCGTTCCGATGCCGTTCGTTCTGCTGATGGTGTTTAGTTTGATTATGTGGGTGGTTCTGCACCGCTCCGTGTATGGCCGCCATCTTTACGCGGTGGGACGCAACGAGGAAGCCGCGCGCTATTCGGGCATCAACTCTCAGCGTGTCATCATCACGACCTACGTGATCGCGGGTGTCCTGACCGGGTTCAGCGCCATCCTGTTCGCCTTCTACACGAACTCGATCTCGCCGTCCACCCACGGAAACTCTTACGAGCTGTACGGGATCGCCGCCGCCGTATTGGGCGGATGCAGCCTCCGAGGCGGCGAGGGGTCCATCCTGGGCATTTTGATCGGCGCCGCGCTGATCCAGGTCCTGCAAAATCTCGTCAACCTGCTGGGTATCCCAAGCTCGCTGAACTTCGCCGTCATGGGCTCGGTTATACTCCTGGGCGTTATCGCCGACGAGCTCACCAAGCGCCGTGCGGCCAAGGTCAAATAGTCCTTCCCGATCGTTTTACTCCCGCCCCGAGACCACATCGTCTCGGGGCTTTTTCATGTCCGGAAGCAGTTCTCATGACAACCCACGATCCCCAAAATATCTCACGAACGCTGCGCAGTCCCCGGCTGAGCGTGGAGATCGACGTTCCTGGCGCGCGGTATCGAGGCTCGCGTTACGATTGGACAAGCTTCGTGAGGCAAGTGACGCTCGATGGCGCCCACACGTTCTGCGGCGTGGAATCGCCGATTCCGGGGCAGGGCGACGGAGGGGTAGGGCTCTGCGGCGAGTTCGGGATCTTCACCGCGCTGGACTATGAAGCCGCCAAACCCGACGAGAAGTTCTCAAAGCTGGGCGTCGGCATGCTGACGCGGATTGACGAGGCCAGATATCAGTTCAGTCGCCCGTATGAGATTGAGCCGGCCATCATGGCGTCGACCTGGACCGAAGACTCCGTTTACCTTGTGATTGAGCATCACGATTGCCGTGGAACGGCCGCACGCTTAGAGAAGATAATCCGCGTGGAAGACAATCATCTGATCGTCGCCTCTCGATTGGTGAATACCGGCGCGGCCATACTGCGCACGGAAGAGTATGCACACAACTATCTGGCGCTGGACGGCGCCCCGATCACTCCCGACTATTCGCTGTCCGCGCCAAGCGCCATTCGCGACATGCTGATCGCCCATCAAGCGGAGCGGGGAAGCTGGGGCGCGACCTGGACGGTCGATGAGAAGTCTCTCTTGCGCGCCAAAAGCCCCGCCGAAGGCGCATTCTATCTCCGCGCCGCGCCGCCGAATCACACGGCGCCTCCGCTGGCCGAAGCGGGAACCTATTGGGAGATCACAAACAATACGACGGGCCTGACCGTACGAGAAACGACCGACTTCCCCTGGTGGAACTTCGCCCTCTACGGGACAGAACATACCATCTGCCCCGAAGTCTTTATCCGCCTTAATGTCTCTCCCGGCCAGTATCAATCCTGGTCACGCCGCTATACTTTCACGGACTAATGGTGATTGAAAATATGCGCTAGGATGAACTTCCTTTACGTAGAAATGCCGTCACCCGCATTTGCGTCCCACTGCTTTTGTCCAAGGAGATGAAAGAAGAACCGAGTCGGGAAGGCAACCAGTGTGGAGAGTGGTCCCACGCGGAGCTATAACCACTCTGGCGCCGGGGTTTCGCGCTCCTGTTCGAGCACGATCGTCGTACCACTGGAGTCCGTGACGAGGTAGACGCGGTCACACGTTTCCAGAATCATTTTGAGACCGTGGCCGAGTGTCCCCTTGGTGCTGTAACCGCGAGCGAAGGCCGCTTTGTGCAAATTCATGGCCGCAATTCCGCTGCCGTAATCCTTCACTCTCACCTGTACTAGGCCGTTTTCGTTGAGTCGGACGGATGCCTCGCCGCCGCCTGCATGGACGATGGCGTTCATTCCCGCTTCACTGGCCGCGGTTACCAGATCGTCCTGCCGATCTTGGGCATATCCCGTATGCTGCGTCGCTTGCCGCACCAGGTGTCGCAGTTCCCGTAAGCCTTCGGTGGGAGTGAGGGAGAGATTTCCGACGACTTGCCCCACCGAAGCAGGTAAGCTCGCTTCGTCGAACGCCAAATTGAGCTTGCCGCCCGTGACGCTCGCAAGAACATCGCGAAGGATCGCTCGTTCTCGCTGGCGCGCATGCGCCGCTTCGACGGCTCCGCGTGTTTGAGAAACGGTGGTCTCTACAAGAGCGATTTCCTGCTCCGTCCAAATGCGCGCCTCGGTCGCCATCGCTACCACCAGGGCTGTCGTTTGGCCGTCGCGCTGGATCGGCGCGCGCACCATCGCTCGAATACCGGCTTTCTTGGCGGCGTCGTTGTTTGGCAGCAAAAATACGTCTTCAATAATATTTGTTTTATCTGAGAAATACTCCTCGTTTCGATTCGGGGCGTGTTCGGACATGCGATATCTGCCGGCCAGGGATGGGATACCCTCGCGGCGCCATTCGGGGCCGACGACGCTGTGATCGCTCTGCGGGTCGTAAGTGACGTAATAACAGCGATCCACATCCAGAGCCTGGCCAAGCGCTTCCGTTGTGGTTTCCATGACTTGCTGCGGATCGGCGGAGCTGCGGACAGTGCGTCCAATGCTGCTGGTCAGCAGGAGACGATGATATTCGGAGGTGATCTGCGCCTGCGCATCATGCAGGCTCGTGTCGTCACTCACAAACAGCATGAAACCGAGTACGGCGCCCGTGGCGTCCTTCTCAGGGACAAGGGTAGTGCGGACAAACCGGCGCCCCGCGCCGGCGTATTGCATCGTCATATCGTAGGTCACGATGTTACCGGAGAGAGCGGACTCTAAATGATGGCTGATCGAGTGGTAAGCCGAATCTCCGATGACTTCCCGGACTTCTTTGCCATACAGGTCAGCCGCGTTGACGCCAAACCACTCGGTGTATGTGCGGTTGTTGAAACGGTAGCGCCGATCCGCGCTGACATACGCAATCAGCAGCGGAGAGTTGTCCGCAATCAGGCGTAGGCGTTCCGCAGCAATCGCGCGGTCTTCGATGAATATGGATGGAGCCTGCGGGTTGTCAAGGCTGGACAGAATGCTCCTGGGGAGCTCCGCTTCTTCCTGGTTCACGGCTGCATCGCGACGCACAAGCAGTATCGCCACGTCGTCACGGAAATTGCCGCTTGCAAATAGGCTCACCTCATTGACCAATCGTTCGGCTTGCGACTGGACATCCGCCTCCGCAGGCAGCGCATTCAAAAGCCTCATCAATCCATCCAGCCCAAATAGGTTGAGGCGATTTGGCCCCGCTTCGGAGAGGCCGTCTGTGTACAGAAGCAGTTCATCTCCCGCCAGAAGCGTAACTTTCTGGTCCCGATATGCCGACTGCTCGGCCATTCCTAGTGGCGGGCAAAGCGTCGCCAGCGTTTCCATCGCTCCGTTCGAGCGTCTCACCAGCGCGGGTTCATGGCCGCAGGAGCAGAACACGATGGCTCCACTCATCGTATCGTAAACACCCACCCAGGCGGTGACAAAGCCGACGAGCAGGTCGTGTGCGGCGACGATGGCGTTAAGCGCGGATGCGGCCTGAGCAGGAGCGTAGTACAGGTACAGAAGAGTACGCAGGGTATTGCGGATAAGCGCGAGCTGCTGCGCCGCCGCCAGTCCCTTTCCAGAGACATCGCCAAGGACAATCGCGTACCGTTTCTTGTCCAGAGGAAAGACATCCATGAAGTCGCCGCCGACGAGCGCTTCGTCAAGCGCGGGACGTATGAAGCTGCCCAGAGACAGTCCTGGCGCCTGGTTTGGAACGGTGGGTTGCAGAGCCTCTTGTAACTGCTGAGCGATGGCGCGCTCCTTACGGCTTATGCGGGCAGTCTCCAGCGCTGTGCGCGTCAGCGTCGCCGTCTGCTCAATCAGCGCGATCTCATGCGCTGTCCACGTGCGCGGTTTATCCATGGACGCCCACAGCGCAGCCACGAGGCGCTCGCCGTCGAAGAACGGCGCCGCAAGTACGGCGCGATGCTGAAAAGTTTCCATCGCCGCTGCGACCGCCGGCGAGAGCTCTTGCCGCACGTCCGAAACTACGGCGGTTTCTCCGCCGGCGAATACCTCTGTCAGCAAATCGGTGAATTCAGAAAGACGGTAATCGCCAAAGAGAGGAGTTAGGTCGCTGCGGTGGTAGTCGTATCCTAAGTGCGCTATGTCGTCAAGTGTGCTGTAGGTCAGGTAGAAGCAGCGGTCTGCGCCAAGGGCTTCTCCCAGAAGCGCCGCCGCCCGATCCTTGATCGCCGTGGGATTCAGCGTGCTGCGGATCGCGTCCCCAATCCGGCCCGCGAGCGCTTCCTCTTGAAGACGCTCTTGTTGTTTTACAAGCAGATGCGCCGCGTCCACGGCGGAACGGGTTTGGGCCGCCACTGCCTCCACAAGGCTCACTTCCTCGTCTGTCCATGCCCGCGACGTGTCGGCCATGGCCACGACCAGGATGGCGACTCGTCGCGCGCCATCGAAAATATGAATCAAGATGACCGATCGTACTCGAAGCTTGTGCAGTGTCGTGCGCATCGCCTCGCTTAACGTCCCGCCATCTTCTTGTATATCCTTGATGACGACAGTATGTTCGGCTGCGTGAACGTCCTCGGAATTTACCTTCAAGGCCGACATCCGATATCGGCCCTTCAGTGAAGGAAGGTCGGATCGACGAAAATCTTGACCGATCCAGCTTGCGTCCGCCTCAGGATCCTTGAATGAAAAGTAGCAACGGTCGGCTTTGAGCGCTTCGCCAAGAGCGGATACCGCCGCGTATTGTATGGCTTCCGGGTCTGTGGTGGCGCGGATGGATGCGCCAATACGGTTGAGCAGCGCCTCTCGATTCGCCCGCTGATGGGCCTCCGCCAGAATATGCTCACGCTCTTTCTCAATTTGATTGCGCTCGGAGATATCTCGGGTGCTGACGAAGAGCTGTGCTTTTCCGTCCCCATCAATACGGCTGATGCTTACTTCCACCGGGAATATAACGCCATCGGAGCGGCGGTGTATCGTTTCGAAGGGCGGGATTCGCTCTCTTGCAGCTCTTTGAAACAGCGCCTGATACTTTTCCTCAGCTTGAAGCGGAGCCACGTCAAACACACGCAAGGCGAGGAGCTCCGCTTCGCTGTAGCCGAGAGAGCTGCATGCGGACGCGTTCACGTACTGAAATTGTGCGTGTTCATTCACCAGGAAAAGCGCGTCACTCGCAGCGTCGCAGAGATGCTGAAACTGATGCATCCGATCCTCGGCCTGCTTCCGAGAAGTAATGTCGTGAAAGTACAATGACAGCCCATCGAGCGATGGGTAGGCGCGCACTTCAAGCCATGTGGCGAGCGGCTCGAAAAACTCGTCGAAGACCACAGGCGTTTGGTCGGCCATCGCCTTGCGGAACTGTCGATCGAAGCCCGTGCCTATCGCCTCTGGAAACTCGTCCCAGAGGCGTTTGCCTAGCAGCGTTGCTCGGGGGCGCCGAATCAGGCGCTCCGCCTCCGTGTTCACATACGTGAAGCGCCAGTCTTGATCGACAGCGTAGAAGGCGTCGCTGATACGCTCCAGGATAGGCTCCCGAATGCTATTCTCCTGTTTGGCCCCCATGTGCTTCGAGACATGCATAACTTCCTTATACCTTAGTCCCAGGATCGTCTCTAAGAAAAATGCGAGGAAATGTCTTGCCGCAACACAGCGAACGATTGTGCCGTCTTTGTCACTCAGTAGGCTCCTGGACAAATTCGGCTGGCCCTTTTTACCGTGCCAGCTACGCCTCATAGGGCGTCGTGCGGCGAAAGGCGCATGCGCTGAAGCTGTAAGGCGCCCGTGAGGTTGCAAAAAAACATGTACTATAAGCTTGCATTTTTTGAAATCCTGGGGTAATATACTTTCGTCCCTGAGATAGGGACAGCAAACGTAACGCCTCTATAGCTCAGTTGGTTAGAGCACCTGACTCTTAATCAGGGTGTCCCAGGTTCGAGTCCTGGTGGGGGCACCATAACAATAAATGACAGCCGTTGATCTGTATTAACAGATTGGCGGCTGTTTTTTATTGTCAGTAGATCACGCCGATGGCGTTGTTGACAATAGACGCCGTTACTGTTATTTTCATGGTGTCAGGCGGTATCAGCTTTGTCTGAAACCAGCCTGGCCTTCAGGTTAGAAATAACAGGACAGCATGGAAACATTCAATCGACAAACGGTCTTCTCGAACGACATCGACTGGCAGGAAGCCGTCAGCGACTTCCTCCTCCAGACCCGCACCTCGCGTGAGGAAAGCACGGAAGTGTTCTACCGGGAGCGGCTCAAGCTGCTCTGCCGCTGGGCCGAGGGCCGCAAGATCACCCTGGGCGACTTCCGAGCCCGGCACATGCGTGAGTATCTGAACGAACGTGGAGAAAAAGTCTCCGACGCCACCCGCCGGCATGACGCCGTCGCCGCCCGCACCTTCTTCAAGTTCTGCAAGCGCGAGGAATACGTCACCGCCGACCCGCTGACGGGCTACCAGGTTCCCAAGGCCGAGCGGCCTTATGTAAAGTGCCCCTCGGACGACGAGATCCGGGCGCTGCTGACGGCTGTCACGGACCGCTACAAGCCCAGCATCAACCCCAAATCCCGCTTCATCCACGCTGGCGCACGCCTCTTCTTCGGGCGCCGCAACTACGCCATCGTCGCCGGTCTCTTGGAGACGGCCGCCCGTATCGGCGAGATGCTGGCGCTGACCGTGGACGACTACCAGCCCAAAGAGGGTCAGATCGTCATCCGCAAGGCCAAGGGCGACGAGCCACGGATCATTCCAATCAGCTCCTACTGGATTCAGACGGTGGACGCCTACCTGCGCGTCCGCCCCAAAGTCGACAGTCCGCTCCTCTTCATCAGCGAGTTCGGCGGCGAGATCACCGTCAGCGAGTTCGGCAAGGTGTTCCGTGGCTACCTGGATTACGCCAGCCTTTCCGGCTTCAGCCTGCACGGCCTGCGACACTACGCCCTCACCCAGCTTGCGAAAACCGACCTCTGGGCCGCGAGCCAGATTGCGGGCCACAAGGACCTGACCGTGACGCGGCGGTACCTGCACGGCGACCCGGTGCATGTCCGATCGGTCCACGAGGCGGCGGCTCCACTAGGACGGCTTCTCCATACCAGCCGTTCAGCCAATCAGGGACGCAAAAAGATAGTTTGACCCGCCAGCGTCACGCCTCTTAGTCATGCGCCTTTGCGCTGCCCGCCCACAATCCGACAGAGCCACCGAAAGATGGCCAGGCTGACAGACCGCGCCAGCCTGGCCGCGACGCCCGCGCCCCGCATCAGTAAGGCGCGGACATGTCCGCCCACGGAGCCGGGCAGCAGGTAAGACACCAGGAATAGGGCGACAAACCACGCCGCGATCTGCAACAGTACCGCCCGCATGTGGCAAAGCGAGATTCCTAAGAGGTGGAGACTGATCCAGTCGCTGAGATTCCACATACCCTGGAGCAGCGATGGCGCGCTTCCGAACGCCCAGCGCAGCGCCAGCAGGACGATGAGCAAGGTCAGGGCGCGCGTGCACCAGCCCAGCGGCAGGCAGCGCGTTGCGTCCGTGACGTTGGCCTTCCCGCACTGGACGCAGTACTCAGCGTCCGGTGGGCTGGGATGGCGGCTCGGACAGAGCCGGGCTCCGAACGTTCTGCCGCAATGCCCACAGTGAACGGCTCCCTCTGGCGAAACGTACCGGCATGTCAGACAGAGACGCATGATACTTCTCCCTTTGCAGTATTTTGATTTTCCAGGAGGCTGATCAGGTCAGACCGGAACGGAACGCTCCAGATTGCGCCCAGCGGCTGCTGGATCATCAAGTCAAAGGTGGTGAACCAGAAGAGCTGGCAGGCCTCCGATTCTGCCAGCCTGATGAGGTTGCCGATGCGCCCGGCTCCGGTCGTCACCACCAGCGTGCGAAATCCGTCACTGCCGTATGCCTGCTGAAACAGTCCTCCGCTGAGGTAGTGCGCATGGGCGCGAATCTTGTTCTGGAACTGGCGGCTGTTCGTATGCCCCAGATCGATTTCAAAGAACAGGTCCATCCGCATCTCCGTTTCTTGCCCACCTAGACGAAGATATGCGTCCGGTCGGAAGATGCGCTGTCTCCAGCGCGCGGCATTGTCTTTCCGGCGCACCTCAAACTCCTCGGCGCAGAGCCGCTCCGGCAGCCATCGCTCCCATGCAAGAAAATCCTGATCTGCGATCGCCGTGCGGAATGCGCCATAGACATCCGCGATCGCCAGGGTATGCTCCATCAGCGACAGCGCCGGCCGGCATCGCTGCGCGCGCACATCCGACGCGCTGAGTTCCAGTCCCTGGGATCCGAGCAGTCTGGACACACGCGGGACGCCGGCGATCCCCAGGGAATACAGCGCCTGCGCCCCGTAAGGCGCGGTCGGCATGTAGTAACGCGAGGCATAGCCCCAGTCGAACAGCTGGCGCAGGCGGCCGTTGCATCGGGGGACGGAGCCGAAGTGCAGCGACTGGATCTGGCTGCGCGACATCACCCGGCAGAGGAACAGATCCAGGAGCAGGCTGTCGTCGCGCGGTCCGAGCACCAGCCCCCGCTCCGGCTTGGCGGTAAACCGGCTGCGCGGCGCGCCATATATGTCCGAACTACTTTTTGTCCTGTCCGGGCTTTCCCCGGCGCGGCCGATGGCGTACTTCATAGTCCTCCTCCTTTGTCTGGTCTTTTGGTTTGAGCGCTTCGGCGCTCTTTTTTGCGTCAGGCGCTGGCTCAGCCGGGCGCTCAAACGTGACGCGCCGCTGCTCCAACTCCTTTTCGACTTCCTCCCGCGTTCGCCCATAAGCTTGCCATGACGCCTGACGCAGACCGGCAAGTAGGGCAGGGGAGACAGCCGGATCCTGAGAGAGAGCGACGCGGATACGCCGGGACCGATCGCCGCGCTGGACGATCAGCGCCTCGCCGGTTCGCTGCTGCGTCAGGAGGCGCTGGAGCGCATCGCGCCGCAAGTCGAGCGAAACCTCACGCGCCAGCTGAGCCGCGTCGCCGGCTCCCGTCTGGAAGTAGATCTGCGTGTGCGCGTTGTTCAGCAGCACTTCGCGCAGCCGCGTCGGCATCTGGCTGAGGTTCTGGTGCGAGAGGCAGAGCCCCAGGCCAAAACGGCGCCCCTCGGCAATGAACGTCTCGAACTGCTCCGACGCCATGGTCTCGAACTCGTCCACATACAGGTTCACGGGAATACGGTCGCCCTCGGCAAGATCCACGCGCGCCATGATGGCGTTCTGGATGGCGCTGACCAGAAGGCCGCCCACGAGGTAGGCTGCCTGGTGCAGCCGGTCCACCGCGAGAGAGACCAGGATCACCTGTCCCGACCGACGGTCCAGCGTCTTCTGGAGCGATACGGTGTGAGCGCCTCCGAAGAAGCGGCGCAGGCGCGGGATCGCCAGCAGCGGCGTCACCTTGTTGAGGACGGGCATGCTCCAGCCGAGCCTCTGCTCGGCGGATAGCTGGTCGAAGCGCTGGAAGAACGATTGGACGTACCGATCCTGAACTTTTGCCAGAGTCGCCGCCCGGAACGAGGCGTTGCAGAGCATCATCTCGATTTCCAGAAGCGTGCCGCCCGTCTCGGCCAGCGCGATCAGACAGTTGCGCAGCGTCTCTTCCAGCTGGACGCCCCAGCTGTCCGACTGCTGACGGAGCACCTCCAGAACATGAAAGGCCCGTCCATACGCATCCCCCGGACCCACCAGCGGGTTGAACCCGACGACATCCTCCTCATGCCGCAGGTCGATCAGCAGCAGCCTCTCCCGCCAGTGCTCCGCGTCGCCCGCTGCGGATAAGCGGGGCAGAATCCGGTCCACCAGGTCGCCGCGCAGGTCCACGACGCAGAACGAGCGCCCGGCGGCGATGTCCGACTCGATCAGCCGCAGCAGGAGGTTAGACTTGCCCGTGCCGGTTGCGCCCAGAACGTAGACGTGGCGCCGCCTCTGCTCGGGCGAAAGCGTGACGGGCGCTCCTGCTTGCGGCTCCTCGTCCGAAAACTCATGGCCGAGCACCAAGCCACCCGGCGCTAAGACGGGTATAACCGCGCTTGGCGGTGACGCCGCCCGCGCTCGCTCCTCCCGCCGCCGCAGGTCTCGGTTTATTGCGGAAGAGAGCAGAGATTGAATCCATTGATTGAGCATAATGATCAGGCCTCCTGAAAACGTCTTCGCCAGATGTGGAGGGCAAGCTTAACCTATTGCCGGGTTGCTCGAACCGTTGATTGGGCTGCCCTATACCTATCCAATGCCAAGAAGTCCCGATTGTGTGGACAGCCGACGCGGTAAATTTGCGGTGTGAGCAGAACTCACTGGAGCGAAACGAAGAAAGGGCCGTGTCCACACGGTGGACACGGCCCTTTGCTCACCGAGTTCCCCCGGTTCGGCTCTGCGCTGACCAGGACAAGGCAATCGGCTCAGTGGGCGCTGCCGGCATCCGGCTCTGGGTGCAGCAGGCGTTCGAGCATCCGCCGCGTCTTCGTGGCGCTGATCCTGCGACGGGTCTCCTTGCTGCGCGGACGCCCTTTCGCCCAGCCGCCAAGCTTGCCGCTCTCGCGGGCGGCTTCCCGCTTGGCGGGCGTGCTGGAGGAACCCATGCGCAGCGCGGCGTCCGAGGCGAGCTTGTATTTTCGCAGGGGATCGGGCTGGAAGTCTACGCGAGGCGTGGCGCCAGTATCGCTCCCTGTACCGGCGCACGGCCGAGGAGTGGCGGCACGAGGCGGAGGAGGCCGAGCATCTCGCCAAGGAGCGGTCCTGGAGATACGCGGCGGCGATGGACTGGGTGCGGCTCATGGCTGCCCGGCGTCGGATCGACCAAAGGGCGTTCGATCCGATCGATGAGGTTGACGGCCTACTGAGGACTGAAGCCGCGCGCCGCCTGGCCAGCGCGCCCGCCTCCAAAAGGCTGTGCAACACTTTTAGCACTGTTCGGAAGCGTCGTAATCCGTCAGGAGATAGTTGGTCAGAACAGCGGCAAAGAACGAGAAGAAAAAAAGGCGCGCGTTGCGTTGCTTCAGCGCGCCTGTCACCCATGGCAATACCAATAAAGCCGGAACGAAGGGTGTGTCGATCCGTCCATGAACACGGAAAGGAACGACGCGCTTGATTACGAAGGGCTGGTCGGTCAAAGCGGTGAGCAGTCCCGCTGCGCCGCCAAAGATATAGCAGAGTGCTCGCGCCTTATCCTTAAGCTTAAAAAGACTTGGCGCCAGGACCAACGCCGTTACAAAGCCGTAGTCGATGGAGCAGTGAGCTTTAGGCCCAAAGACTTTAACGCTCATGAATCTCGGTGTTCTCCTTCCGTCTCACTTTTCCGTGCTCTTCACTTTTTCCGTGCTCTTCAGCGCCCAGTAGATCAGAACCGGCTGGAAGAACAGTCGCACGAAACGCTTTGTGTCCGTGTTTAATCCGAATGCGTCTCGCCGGTGGGTGTACTGCGAGATGTTGCCGGGCAGGACGACGGCGAAGAGCGCCGCCGCCACCTTCCCCAGCGCCCCTTGCAGTTTCTCGTTGGTCAGGACCAGAGCGCCGCCCAGCGCGATCTCGACGACGCCGGAGGCAACCACGGTGTCGTCCTTGCCGAGCGGAACCCAGTCGGGTACCTGCGCCTGGAACTCCTCGCGCGCGAACGTCAGGTGGCCGAGGCCGGTAAAGATCAGAGAGCCGCCCAGCAGAACGCGGGCGATCTTTTTGAGAGTTGTTTCGTTCATGGCGGATTTCCAGTCTGTGTCAGCAAGCTTATACCCCATTTCAGAGGAACCGATGCACGACTTGTCCGCACGCTGTCCGCTCAGGCGCAGGCTTCCGCCGACCAGGCCGAGGCTTCCTTGAAGAGCGGCTTCGTCGATCGCTGGGCGCGGTCGTGCTTGAAAAAGGCCGCTCCCGGTTATCGGAAGCGGCCGGAAATAGATCGGCGATTGAAATGCGTCGGCTATTGGCGCGCCGCGGCAAGCTCCCGCAGCTGTCCGTCGGACATCGAGAAGAATCGTCCGCCGATCGCCTCCAGCTCGGTGGCGCGGTCGTAGCTCGCCGCCTCCTGCGCCGCCGCCGTGACGGCGTTGCTCAGGCCCCAGAGCGAAAGGTCGGCCCCCTCGATCAGGCGGGCCATCACCCGCTCCTTCTCCGCGAGGCTGAGGCCAAGGCGCTGCGAGGCGCTTTCGACTGCGGTCTCCACGTTTCCCTCGATCCGGATGCCCGCCGTCTCCTGCATCCGCGCGACCAGCGAGCGGAAGCGCGTCTCGTCCAGCGCCTCGGCGATGTGGTCCCGGATCCTGAGCAGCCGGGCCTGCGCGTCCGCGCGCCGCGTGTCGTCCCGGTAAATCCCGCCCTCGTCATCTGCTTGCAGAGCGCGCCCAACATGTCGCTGGCGGGTCGTCTCCTCCTGGATCCACAAGTTCGTGCATAGAAGCTTGTACACCACCTGGCGAACCGAGAGCGCTCCCTGGCCCGTCTCCGAGTTCGACAGCACGAACCCCGCCTGCACTACCTGCGGTTCCCGGAGCATGCCGCTCCCCGTATGCAGGTTCTCCGGCCGCACCACGGCCTCCAGCTTTGGGCTGACGACTTTCAGGTACAGGCGTTTCTCCGTCACCTCGCAGGAGGCGACGTGTTCTGGCCCTAGGTCCGCCCGCTCGATCGCAGCCGCCGCCATCCGGAAGACGTCGAAATTGTCGAGATCAACATTGAAAGCACCTGAGAGAAAGGCTCGTGCAGCCCCATCGAGCGTCCGCACGAGCCGAATCTCATCTCCTTTTCGTTTCATCAGGTGACTGATCAGCACGTCGAAGAGCGCGCTGTCCTCGAACATCTCCCAGTCCTGCGCGAGGTGCAGCAGCGACCTCATGTCGCCGTCGGCGCGCAGCCGGTCGTAGAAGGGCTTAGGGATACCGGCGTACTCAGCGATCTGACCGTGCGCCAGCTCGCTGACCTCATATTGACTCGCCTTCGCATCATTCCCTCCAATCGATAGTCGCGTGCCACCGTCTGTAGTGAGACGGATCTCGCCCGCCGGCGCGAGTATGTCCCGCTTGGCCTCCGCCTGTCGCCTGAGCTCCTCCGCCAGGTCCGTCAGGGTGCGTCCTTGTTTCATCTTCTCAATCCTCCGATGCAGTCAAATTGGGGCGGCGTGGACTTGCTCCCCGGTCCGGGCGAGCCGCCTCCCCGAGACACCGTAACCGATGCCGTGAAAGCCGCGCACACCGGCGTGCGCTGGCGCAACCCTTCTGGCCGGCTTCTCGGGAGCGGCCTAGGCTGGGGGAGCGGCGCAACTGCAGGCCGCGCAAGACCACAGGTTAGGAGGAGCGTACTGTGCGCATCAAGCCATACGGGCGGCACTGGGCCGTCTACGACGCCGGAGGGGACCTCGTCTGCCTGGCCGTCTACCGGAAGGGAGCGCGCGAGGTCGTACGGCGACTTTCGACGCGCACCGGGAACCCGGCGGCGTCCCGCCGGTGCAAGCGGCGCGGGCCGGCGAGACGCGCGGAAGCCGTACAGGCTCAGCCTGGGAAAGGAAGGGGAGATGGCGTATCCCACTGAGATCACTCTGGAGACGGGAGGCGTCGTCCGGGAGGGCGGCGCAGACCAGCAGGTGCAGGTGCGGGTCACCTGGGCGCTGGAGCGAGGCGACAGCCTGCCGACACTGGCGGATGAGCTGGCGGCAGACCTGGAGCGGGCGCACGCCGCCGTATGGCGACGCGTCCAGGGCGGCGAGCCCGAGCCGGTATCCGAGCGGCCGCGACTGGTGAAGACCGACTCGCCGCGAACTGAGAGCGAAGCCGAGTGCGAGGAGGTAGTCACCTGTCAATTAGACGATGAAGAGGTCAAGGCCGTGAGTCCTCCGGCGACCGCTCCGCAGGTCATCGCGCTGAGGTCGCATGCCTACCGGGCGGGAAAGAGCCGCGCGGAGCTGGACGCGCTGGCCGCCGACCGGTTCGCCAGGGATTCCGTGGAGCTTCTGACGAAGATTGAGGCGGCGGCGTTCCTGCTGTCCCTGCAGAGGGACGGGTGGTAACCGTCCGCCGCGCCCGTCGTCAGACGGGCATACCATTTCAGCCCGCTTTCCGAAAGGAGAGCGGGCCTTCTTGTACATGGCGTCTCAGTATTCTGTGGGAGGCAGTGGATCAGGATCTATCGTCCGGAGGCGGCTTTTCTGATGGCGAGCCGAGGACGCGCCGCAGCATTTGCAAGGTCTTCGTCGCGCTGATCTTCCGTTTCGTTGCTTCGCTCTTCGGACGGCCCTTCTTCCACCCGCCGCGTTTGCCGTTTTCCTGAGCCGCCCGTTGCTTCGCTGGAGTACGCGCTGAACCCATCCGCCGGGCCGTATCGGAATCGAGGGTGGGCTTTCGGGGCTGGTCGGCTGTTGGACTGTCGTCGGTGTGCATAGTCACAGCATCGCCTAAATTCGGCTGCCGGTCAATCAGAATGGCGCGTCGATAGTATCGACCGTCGTGGTATGTTCCTGCTCTTTGATTATGTCCGGTGTCTGCTCTTTGAAAATGTCCGCCTTGTGCTGCGTATTGCTGTCTACGAACCGGCAAAGAGGTAAGCGCTTTGCTTGGCTGTCAGCCCTTTCTTAGTGGACGCTTCTGGCTTTCCTGGCGTGTCTGTTGGATACTTCTCGGGCTGATATTCTGGAGAAGCTGCTCTCACAGCAGGCGTCGTGGGACGAGCTGGCAGAACCGTATACTCCAAGCGTCGTGTCCCGTCATAAAGACAAAGACGATGATCCGAGGTCGTACGCACGCTGATCGACTGTCCCGCCAAACTGCGCATGCGTGAGCGGGCAGTAATCTGTAAGACTTGCCCGCCAAAGCTAAGCGTGTGGTCTGCCTTGACGATCCGTGTATCTTGAAGACTGAAGTAGTAATCCCAGTCCGTATCCGCTTCCAGCGTCACCCAGGCGCTGTTAGGATCCATCGCTTCGATCGCAAAACGTTCATTAAACCGAGCGATGAACGTCGGCAGAAACGTATTGGCCGCTTCCAGGGTATCGACCTGCGCTAAACGCATCTCCTTAACCAATCGGTCTTGCAGCGTCTGCCAGAGCCGCTCGACGCGCCCTTTGGCCTGCGGGGAATGCGCCGCGATGCTTTCGACGCCCAGGTCGTGGAGCACCTTCTGGACGTGGCTCATGGGCGTAATCCCATCGAGATCATCCTCAATCGTCGCCTTCTTGGGAGAGCGCAGGATCGTGTGTTTGTCATGGTAATAGCTCATGGGCAAACCATGGAGCATGGCAATCTCCAGGAACATCGTCAGGTACGCCGCACATTCCGTCGGATGGAAGCGCAGGTGTAGCACCCGGTTGCTGGCGCGTCGGAAGCGGCTTGAGAGCACGGGCGGCCGCCTTGGGCGGTTCTCGCCGCTGTTGGAGGAGGCGCTGGAGTGTGGATCGACCGATCGCCACGCCATGCTCCTGGGCCAACACATCGCGGAGGTGGCAGACATTGAAGTCCGCCAGCACTCCGCCGGGTCCAGCCAGCTCCCAAATCTGATCGATCACTTCCGGAGCCAGAGTACGAGCAGGTTTGCGTCCTCGGTTGCCGTGGGCAATGCTGAGCAGCCCGTTGCTCTCAAAGGCAGACCTCAGGCGACGGATCTGGCGGTCGGTGACACCCAGGAGTTGTGCAGCGCGTATCGCAGTAATCGATCCGCTGATCAGGCGGGTGAGCACGTCGGCGCGACGCTGCTCCGGATCAGTCAAACTCAATGTCCCCATTCCTCCAGTATGCGGACATTTTCAAAGAGCAGAGAACACGGACATATTCAAGGAGCAGTAACACGCGTCGATAGTATCGACCGTCGTGGTATTGACACAATACCCAACGCTGTCTAGAGTGGAGGTACTAACAAGTAATCGCTCCGATATGAGTACTCGCTCCGCAATCGTTCGCGCAACCGGCCCCGGCACATTCGCCGGGCGCTACGTCCACTTCGACGGCTACCCTGCCGGCGTTGGCCAGGCCCTCTGGGACCTCTACCACGGCGAGTTCGACGGGGACCTCGACCGCATGCTCGAGGCCATCATCGACAAGCACCCGGCAGGCTGGTCGAGCATCGACGACTACCCCAAAAGCTGCTACTGCCACGACCGGGGCGAGACGCGCCGGCTCACCGTCACCCAGAGAAACGCCTACCGGCTGTGCTGCGAGTTCGTGTACGCGTTTGAGGCTCCCGAGCACGGCGCGCCGACCATGCGCATCCTGGCAGCCGACGACGGGCGCGGCAGGCCCCGGTGGGAGGCCCTGGCGGAAGTCGCCCTCGATGGTCGCGAGCCCGACTGGGCATCCATGCGCGGAACGGCTGCAAGCACCGAGCACGGCGACTGATCACGCGGGGCTAACAGCGCTACGACCTCGTACCGCCTCAAGAGTTGCCGTCCCCCTCTAGCCGGCAAAGTGAGGGGGATCATCGCGGCGAGCCGTAGCATCGTGTCCCCTAGACGTTTCCACGGGCGGCCTCGCCTCTATGGATGGATTGGCAGTGGCCGGAGCCGGTCGGCTCGGCGCAGCCGGACGATGGAGGCGGCACAGTAAGCCTGGCGCGCCGCAAGCGGATAGCGGGGAAGCAGAGGCCAACGGCCCGGCATCCGAGCTCGCGCGCGCCGGTGGAGCGCCTAACGAAGGCTGAGGCGGCGGCGCTGCTAGAGGGACGGGTGGGATCGTCCGTCGCCTGAGGGAGCAAACCATTCCAGCCCACGCGCCAAAAGGCGCGCGGGCCTTCTTTGGGATTCCAGCGTCGCATCAGTTCACTTGGTCCCAGAAAAAGACCCGCAAGCGGTCGGCCTGCGGGCTAGGATCGTGCTCAATACTCCTCAGGAAGGAGTAACGTGGTCATTGATCGGTCGGCCTCCGTGATGACCCACAGCCTGACGCCGCTGATCAGGACGTATGCGGAGAGAAGGCGGATACCGGCGCTTACGGCGGCGTCGTTGGCAGCCCGGTCGTCTTCGCAGATGTCGCCCCAGTCGCCCGACCGGTGGCGCTCCAGGAACTCCTCAAGCGTCTGCTCCACCCGCTCGACGGCCCGGATCGCCGCCGGCGTGGCTACGACCTGCCCCAGGGGAAACGGCGTGATACGTTCCATGGTGCTGATCCTCCCGTTATGCCGTCTCCGGACGAACAGGATCGATCCGTCGGAACCCGGAAGCCTCAGCGTCGTATTGGAGGAACCCGGCCCGGCCTTCCAGCAGGATCAAGTTCTCCGGAACAGCGATGGTGGCTCGGTGGGCGCGAAGTCCCTGTTCCGACAGGAACCCGGTGACTTCCCGCCACAGGCTAAGCCAGGCGGAACGGACGTTGCTCCAATCCGTGGACAGGGGGACACCGTGCAGGAGGACGATCGGGCCGGCGCTGATCCGGCAGTAAAGCACAGAGCCAGGCTCTGAGTGCTGCATGCAGGCGACGAGCAGGCGGTCCGTCCGCATGCCGCAGGACGTACTTCCCGGCTCGATCAGCAGGGCGGCGAGAACTGGCCTGGACGGATCGACCGCTTGCGCCCAATCCTCCAGTTAGCAGTAACCGACGAATATGCACTGTTCGCTCGACTGAGTTCGTAACCGAGTCATCATCAAACTCCTCTCAAGGTTAGTGAAGGCTCTGGCGACCGACGGAAGCCGATCTCCGTGCCAGCGTAACGCCATGGCAATCGGGGCGCAAGGCGACTTTCCCGCTCGCAAGGCCCACTCTTGTCCAATCATAAATTTCGGTTAAAGTGGATGAAAGGATGGGTGACAGCCTTTAATTTATATATCTTTACAACGATGCAGCCCCTGGAGAAGATTACGCCGGCACACATGGTGCACGTAGAGCGCTATCCCTGGTTTGTCGCCGCCGTGCAAGTGGCCAAGGCCGACGGAAGCTACCCCGCTCTCGAAATATCGCTCGAACGGTTCGATGACGACCCTTTCGGCCTATACGCTTGTCTCTGGTATGCAGGGAGCGAGGGCGTTCGCGTGGTGTTTGTTGCTCTCAATGCAGGCAAAGGAGAGTAGTGTCGGATGGCTCAGCTCCCTGAGTTTGTTTCCGTAGCGGCCGTACGCCGGTGCGTTGAATCTCGTTGCGGGCGCCGTCGTTTTCAGCTCTACTGGAGGAAACGATTCGCCGGGCGGAGTCTGGCAGAAGGAAGCCCTGCGAACGACAACGACCGAGCCTGCTGTCCGAGGCCGCCGCTACGCCGGCGGTCTTTTGTTATGTCAAGAAGCGTCTTTCCCGCGCGCAAGCCTGCTGGAGAAGACACGTGGATCGGCCCACGCTGGCAGGGACGACCGAGAAACGTATGCACGAGAACCACTAACCATGAGGAAAGGAGGCAGGATGGAGAGCCCGCACGGGTTTCGAGAGAACGACCAGCAAAGCCAACCAGGCGAGTGGCGCGTTCACAACCGCATCGCCGCGATCATGGCGCACACGACGCGGTACGCCTTCAAGGGGCAGGTCAGGCTGTCGAGGGACGCCCGCGTCTCCGAGGCGTCGATCAGCCGCCTGGTCAACGGGTGCTCGCACCCGTCGTACCGCCTTGTCTACGCGGTGACACGGGCGCTGGAGAAGGCATTGGGACGTCCGTTGTCGCCGAACGAGGTCGTCTCCTACAGCGGCTCCTATCCGACGCCGTCCGTGTGCCGCCTGGCCGGCTGCTCGGGCTGCATGCCGGACGCAGCCTACGACGGGGACGAGCGCCTGCGACCTGAGTTCCGGGGGGTGAGGCCTGGCGACTGGTCTCTCCCCGGCAGTGTCCATTCCGCCAATCCCTTACAAGCATCCGCGATAAATCACAAGGAGGAACAATGACCACTTCTACGCTTGCCTCTTCAGACGCCGGCGGCTCTGACGAGCCGAAGATCCTGCGCCGGCTCCGAGAAAAGCTTCTCGCCCTGAGCTACCCTGAGTTCCAGAGATGCCTCCAGCATCTGCTGGAGGCAATGGGGTACGCGGACGTTGCCGCGACCGGCCGCATCCGGAGGCGCGGCCGCAACCTGGACGGCGGCGTCGACCTGGTGGCTTGGCTGCAGGCGGGCGTGACGCGGTTCCGGATCGTCGCGCAGGCCAAGCAGCTGACAGAGCCTGTGCAGAAGCGCAGCGTGGACGAGCTGCGCGGGGCGGCGCTGCGGCTGGACGCCCGGCAGGGGCTGATCATGACGACCGCCGGCGTCTCGCCGGTCGCCCGCGCCGCAGCAGCGTCTGTTCCTACTACGCCGATCCGGCTGATCGACGGCACGGAGCTTGCGGAACTGATGGTCCGGTATAGCGTCGGAGTGATCCGCGACGAACACGGGATCGCCTTGGACGAAGACTACTGGCGGAGACTGTCTCCCTTTCCGCAGCCGCCGGCCTCTGATCGCAGTCTGGGCAAAGCCGCGCAGCCTGCTCCCGACACTTGGGAAGGCGGCACATCTTTGGATGAGCCAGATGCAGCACCCGCGCTACGCGTACATATAACCGTTGCGCTGGTAAAGACGGATGACCACAAGCGCAGAAAAGAGCGATGATGGGGCGCTCGCACGCCCTCGCCGGCGTCGGCTCCCTGTGGCTGCTAGCCGCAGTTCCGAATGGCCTCTCGGGAGATGGCCTGCTCGACAATGTCGCTGTACTCGCGGCTGTGGCGGCGCTTGGCGCACTGCTTCCGGACCTGGACGCCTCCCGGTCCAAGCTGTCTTCCTGGGAGGTCGCCGGCGTGCGCCCGCTGGTCCCGCTGGCGGCGCTCGTGCATAGCGCCTGGGGGCATCGCGGACCGCTGCACTCTCTCTACGGGCTCACCCTGATCGCCTGTGTCGGCGGCATGCTCGCTCCAGCCTTGGGATGGCGTCCGGCAGCGGCCCTGACGCTTGGATTCGCGAGCCACCTGGCTGCCGACGCGTGCACTCGCACCGGCATACCGTTCCTTCCCTGGCGCAAGCGCCGCTACTGGCTTCTGCCGTCGCGACTGCGCCTCTCCACCGGCTCTTCGGCCGAGGACGCGCTTTTGCCGCTGCTGGCCCTGGCGGCGCTGTCGCTCCTACTCGTCCACGCCAGGGTGTAGCCCACACGACCTTCCGAACCATAAACGAACCGCCATGGCCGAACGCCGTTATTCCCACCGACTGCCTAGGTCTGTCCGCCACTCTTCCAGCCAGGATCAGCGCCAGTCCGTCCCCCACAACCAGCGGCTTGCCCTCTTCCTCCATCTCGCGCGGATATTGCTGCGGCTTGCCCGCCGGATCCCGTGGTCCCGCCTCTGCGGGCAGGACAAACCTTCTGCAATAGAAGCCGCACAGATGCTGGAGGAGGCTCTCATCGCAATCCCAACGCCGTCCGGCAAAGGACGCGGGCGCCGCTCCACTGGGTTGCCGCCATTATAGATATCATCTTAGCATCCGCCTATGGACAGAAGCGAGACCAAAGCCCAATCAGCATGGGAGACGGCTCCGTTCGTCATCGAACACTTGAGGCTGGATCGGAAGCCGGACGGCAGTTTCCGGCCAAGCGCCAGCATCTTGATGACGCCGGTGTTCCGGACATCTGGGCTGCTGGCCTCGTTGCCAGCGGAAGAGGTGAAGAGCCTAATTCTTCTGTTGAGTTTCGTCACGCCTAACGGTCGATGCCTTCCCTCTGTTCAGGAAATGGCCGCAGCAATGGGTGTGTCCGAGGGCAAAGTACGCGCTCGTATGGAGCGTTTGGCATGTACGCAGTGGGTAGGGCATGCACTTGTGCATGAGATCAAGCGTCCAACTGGCATGGACGCATATGCGCCTGCGCCGGAAATTCTCGCTGACGTTTCTTGGGAGCCAGATGACATACCCACTCCGCCAGTCGGGCCCAATGGGCATTTAGAGCATGGCGTCCGGGATGCAATAATTGCGCACTCACGCCATCACTATACGAAGCCTCGGGCAGAAGTGGAGCGTGAAATCGCCGAGTTCTATGGGTGGGCATTGCCTGATGGTTCGCAGGATGCCCAGTCATCATCTCCAAAACAGAGGATTGGCTTGGAAGACCCGGAACGCGCTCGCATACGCCGGCTTCTGTTTGGCGTCGGTATCGGTGGCGATCAGGCGGAGGCACTTATGGATGAATATCCAACAGAGCGTATATTGAGGCAGATCGAGTGGTTGCCGCATCGAAACGCGCGCGATCGGGGACGGTTGCTAGTTGCAGCTATCGAAGCGGACTATGAGGCGCCATCATTGCTACGGAAATGATATCCGCAGCATAGTTCGGACTCGGACTGTCACAGTCGATTGCGTCTATGATATCGGCATCCCTGGTGTCATGTCGCCGTTATTAACGGCGCCTTCCCCCCGTGCGACCTGCGTTGCCTTCGCGCAAGCGGGCTCGCGTTAGGGGTTGGCGCGGGATACTGTATGCCCGTACCCTGGGCATTTTCGATCATGGGGAGCCACGAGAGGATTGCGTCGGCGAAAAGCTTCCAACTTACTCCAGGAAAGTCCACCAAATTGTACACGCGCGCAGCACTCCGCAGGGGGGCTTTGTGCAGCAGAGTAGGGAGTCCAGTCTTCACCGGTAACGGTGTGCGTTGGACTCCTTACTTTTTTGCGCGCAGAGGTGAAAAGGCCTTGCGCGCAACTTCCGGTCGGATATCGGCTGTCACCCAAACGATGAATTTGTGCAGGCTTGTTTTGGAGGCCATTCTTTCTCAAAATATTCTAGAGCCTGTTATGGACTTTTTTCGCATTAATTAGCATCGTCTGCTTGCTGGCTTGGTACACCCGGCTCATGTGATATTATGTGCACATGACCTCCCGAAAAAGCTATACTTCCGATGTGTCCGACGATGAGTGGGCATTTGTGGCGCCCTATTTGACGCTGATGAATACTGAAGCCCCGCAACGAGATTACAGTCTGCGCGAAGTCTTTGATGGTTTGCGATGGATCGTACGCGCCGGAGCGCAGTGGCGGCTCATGCCCCATGACCTGCCGCCCTGGCATACCGTCTACCAGCAGACGCGACGCTGGATCCACGCCGGCGTCTTCGAACATATCGCCCACGACCTGCGCGCCGTGTTGCGACTGGCCGAAGGACGAAACGCTCAGCCCAGCGCCGCGATTTATGACGGACAGACGATTCAATCGACGCCCGAGAGCGGAGAGCGCGCCGGATACGATGGAGCTAAGAAGCGCAAAGGCAGTAAAATCCACATTGCCGTTGATACGCTGGGGCACCTTTTGGCGTTGCTAGTGACACCCGCCAATGAACAGGAGCGGGCGCAAGTTTCCGAGTTGACCCAGGCGGTCCAAGAAGCCACGGGCGGCAGCGTGGAGCTTGCTTACGTCGATCAAGGCTACACGGGTGACGCCGCCGCCGAGGCCGCCCAAGAGCACGGCGTGACGCTCCAGGTGGTCAAGCTTTCGGAAGCCAAGCGCGGTTTCGTGCTGCTGCCTCGGCGCTGGGTGGTCGAGCGATCCTTTGCCTGGAAGTCGCGTTTCCGGCGGCTGGTGCGAGATTACGAGCGGTTGCCTGAGACGGTCAAAGGATTACATTATTTGTCCTTCGTCATATTAATGCTCGCCAAATATGCAGTGATTATGAAAAGTGCATAACAGCTTCTAGCTGTACGTAGCAGCGCTTCTATATCCGCCAGCGCGATACGTATCAAGCCCAAGCGGGTTCGAAGTCGGTCAATGCCGCCGATCCAGCGCAGCCTGGGCTCGCTGAAATGTCTCCTCGCTGATGACCGCCTCGTGCTGTCCTCGGGCTAAGCCTTCTCCACTTTCCACCAGGCCTGCGTACCAGGGGTTCCTGAAGAGGTAGAGCATTGACGTCGGTCCCAGCGGCCCGCCCCTCGTGCCGGAGAGCCCCTTCGCCGCCATTATCCTTGCGATCTCACGGACGGAGTGCCGCCCTCCGCCAACAAGCTCGAAGGCCTCTCTGATCAGCGCGGCCTTGGCGGGGTCCAACACAGGCCTGCCGTTCACGGCGGTATAGCCGTTGGGCATCACCCGGACCGCGCCGCCTTCCGCCTCCTTGCGGCGCATGGCGTCCTTGGCCTTCTTGGTCCAGCCGCGCTGACGCGCCCGCTTGTACTCGTCCCTGATTTGTTGCTCTGTGGTGTTCATGTCGCCATTATTAACGGTAGGGATGCTCCGCGCGACCTGCGTTGCTTTCGCGCAACCGGGCTCGCGCCGGGCGGTTGTGGGGGATACTGTATTCCCGTACCTTGAGCATTGTCGATCATGGGAAGCCACGAGAGGATTGCTTCGGCGAAAAGCTTCCAACTTACTCCAGGAAAGTCCACCCGACCCGCGTCTCAATCCACAGGAACCCATAAAGAACCGCCATGGCCGAACGCCATTATTCCCAAGGATTGTTGAGGTCCGCCTATCTATCGTCCAATCAGGACCACCGACAGTCCGTTCCGCGCAACCAGCAACTCGCCCTCTTCCTCCATCTCGCACGGATACTTCTGCGGCTCGCCCGGCGCATTCCGTGGTCCCGCCTTTGCGAACACGACGAAGCGTCTGCAATGGAAGCCACCGAGATCCTGAAGGAGGCGCTTAGCGCCGCTCCGGCGCCGCCAGGTAAGTGACGCGGCCCTCTCTCCACTGATTGGCGCCATCGTAGATATATCTCAGCATTCGCCCATGGACAGCAGCGAGACTCAATCTCAATCAGCATGGGAGACGGCACCGTTCGTCGTCGAGCACCTGAGGCTGGACAGGAAGCCGGACGGTAGTTTCCGACCGGCTGCCAGCATCTTGATGACTCCGGCGCTGCGGACGTCCGGACTGCTGGCTTCGTTGCCAGCGGAAGAGGTGAAGAGCCTGATTTTTCTGCTGAGCTTCGTCACTCCCAACGGTCGATGCCTTCCTTCAGTCCAGGAAATGGCCTTAGCAATGGGAGTGTCCGAGAACAAAATGCGTGCTCGGATGAACCGCTTGACGGATACACAGTGGCTGGGAAAGGCGCTTGTGCATGAGATCAAGCGTCCGACAGGCATGGACGCATACGCCCTATCCCCGGAAATTCTCGCTGAAGCTCCTTGGCAGCCGGATGACATGCAAAACCTGCAAGTCGAGCCTGATGGGCGTTTAGTGCATAGCGTCCGAGATGCCATAGTTGCGCACTCGCGGGAGCGATATACGAAGCCTCGGGCAGACGTGGAGCGGGAGATCGCAGAGTTCTACGGGTGGAGGCGTAGTGAATACGCCGAGAAGGAAGAAACGTCCGAGATAGCGGCGAAGGCAGATCCCCAAAGGGATGATCTGCGGCGCAGGTTGTTTGCCGTCGGCGTGGGGGGAAGCCAGGCTGAAGAACTGCTTGACGCCTACCCAGCGGATCAGATCCATCGGCAACTTGACTGGCTGCCATACAGAAACGCCAGGAACCGTTCGGGGCTTCTCTTGGCGGCGATTGAGCAGGACTATGCTGAGCCAAGAGCCATGAGAACGTAATGCAACAGTAATTGGCTGCATGCCCCTCACACTCCGCTATTGCAAGGTGAAGGGCATGACCGTTCCTAGTGATGTCTCAAAGCACGCGAGTTGAGTCTTTCGACGCATCGTTTACGCTTGAGGGTGATGCATGTTTGGCGTCAAGTTGCGTGACAGCATGAATGACTGGATCGTTTGTCGTGAAGCTGAATTTCGATTACGTCCTCGTTGTCTGGAAAAGTGCTGTCCCCCCTTCACTTTGATGGGATCGGTACGAAACCTCCATGCCCGACAAGAAAGTCCCAACACAAGTGGGGGTGATCGAGACCGACAAACGTATCACTTGTTACACCTGACCACTCAGCATTCGTAACGCCGACAGTGAAGGAGAGAAGAAGTAGCCGCCGCCCGTCGGAAGCACCCAGTCTTTTTCAGTCGTCAACGCGACGGACTGGGGAGTGCCGTTGGCATCCGGTATGACCGTCTGAAAGTGACGCGTGCGAGTACCGTCTGCATTGTTCACCTGGCCGATGATGGGGTCCACTCCGGCGCCCGGTTCCTTAAAGTCGGGGTTGTTGGCCCAGCACCGTGTCACGAACTCGAATTGCCGCTCGATCGACGTCTGGTACGCGAAGAACAGCAGGCCCCGATCGACGTTATCATCAACAGGGGAGGTCGGTGTCGAGGCCGATATGTCGCCGTACGGGATGCCTCGGCGCAGCAGCCGGTGCGTCTGCGTGTCAGGCTCGTTCAGCGTCGCGTTCGCCGGACAGCCTGGCGGTGTAGCTCCCGCCACCGCCCCGTATCCTCCGGTCTGGAGCGGCGTGTCGTCGCGCGGGTAGACCTTTCGGATGTGCGCGCTGAACGGGCACACTTGTCCAGCCGTGTCTCCAGGGGAGGGTGGGGCGAATTCGTCGGTGCACGAGAAGGGGTCTGACGGAGGGGCTGGAATATTCGCAGTCGCGCCTCCAAACTCAAAGTTGTTGTTGGCGCAGTCGTCGTTTCCGAGGGTAGAGTTATCCTGGTCCGGCTCTCGCAGAACCGGGGCGCCGCTTGCCCATCGCCCCACCAGACGCGACCCGACCAATGCGGGAGCGCTTCCGGTTGTAGGGTTGAGCACATTGTTGTTCGTTGCCGTTGTCTTGAGGAAGGCGTGGAAGCCGCCCACATCCTGGCGTAACCGCCTGAATACTAAGAATGATCCGTTTTTCGCCCATGTCGGGCCCGCTTCCGCGATCGGCCCGGGAATTGGATTGGGTCCATCCCAATCGGCGTTCGGCTGCGAATTCTGCTTCGGATATCCGAATACGAACTCGCCGGACCAGAGCAGGTCCTGTCCTGGCTTGCCTTGAGCGGGCGTACCCGGCTGGCCGTTTTGCGATGGCTGATCGCGTTTGGCGGGGTTCTGCCTCAATGTCAGCACATCTCGCGGATCACTCGACAGCAGGCCGCGTATTCCTGGCTGAGAAATGCCGTCAAGGAAGCCGAAGTGCTCGTGGCCAGAAAGATTGCCCGGCAAGTTCGCTCCGTTCTGCTTGAAGGTGATCCGGGCGCCGCTGCCAAGACACTTTCCGTCAGCTACATGTCCAGCGTAGATCGAATCCTCGATGCGATTCACCTCAGTCGCTAGGTCCTCGCGTGTGTCGCTCGCTATCTGTACGATGACGAGTGGTTGGGCTCGTTCGCCACCCACGAACCAGCCATCGGGAGATCCTGGCGCGTCTCCCAACCGGTGCGAACGCTCCGCTAGCCCTTCGACAAAAGCCTGGTCCTTAAAGTCGGTGTCGAGCAGCCCCGGAACCACATCTTCAAGCGCCGAAAGGGCTTGGAACGTAAACGCGATATTCATCCACGTCGACCGCACGGCAATGCTCTCGTGTCCTCTGCGATGGCGTATGCTTTTGAAGAGCCGGTTAAACGCGATCACTTCCGCTGTAGTCGCCACGTATGGTAGTTGGGACGCCAGCCACTGCTGGAAATTGGTTGCGTCAGTAATTTCCAGAAATAGGAATGTCTGGAAATCCTTGTTGAAGCCGCCCAGTATATTTCCCTGAATCTCGTCAACCTCTAGTGGTTGACTGGCAACTTCGTCAGGGAGAATGGCGGTATGAGAAGGGATGTTCGGAAGGCCGACGAGCGGCTCAGGCGCTGGCGTCTCGCGAGCAGGGGCGGTCAGGTTTGGCATATGGTGTCCTTGGCTGTGGAGTAATGGGGCCTAATCCAATATAGAATTGCCGTTGGCAGGAGCCATCCTAGCATTCATTATAATCATCCGCGCCAAGTTTAGTTGCGATTATTGTTAGGTTGAAAGTTTGTGTTTGGGACGAATGTATGTAAAACTGTCCGGCAATCGATGGTAATTTTGTAGTCGCCATACATACAGGGCCAGTCGGGGATCCGGTTAAGAGGATAGTTGAGAATTGTATTATAAAATTCGTCGACAATAGCGGGGTATTCTGAAGGAGCGCATACGAAATCTCTTCGGCATTGAGTCGTTTGTGTGAAAGTTCTATATAGCGGCTCAGCTTAATACTAACTCAGGTATACTGGCGTTATTAAAGCGAACAAGGGTTTGTTATGGAACACCTCATGGCGGATAGGTTTAAAGGCAAAGATGGAGAGCGCCGCTTAGCTGATTCCTTGGCTGAGCAGGTGCTTGTAGGTGGGGACGCAACATTGGCATCCGAATTGGCCAGGTGCGGCGAGCTTCTCCAATTTCAGGCCGGAGACCAAGTGATTGTGCAAGGCGGTCACGACAACGATATTTACTTTATCGTTCTAGGCGCTGTTGATGTTTTCGTCCATGGGAGAAAAGTGGCGAGCCGGCGGGCAGGTTCGCACGTGGGCGAGATGGCCTTGGTTCAGCCTGCGCAGTTGCGATCCGCTACTGTGACGGCCAGCGAACAAAGTGTCCTGCTTCGTGTCTCCGAACCCGACTTTGTCGGTCTGGGCGATACCTTTCCGGTCCTCTGGCGGAGAATCGCCAAAGAACTCGCTCGCCGCCTTGAGCAACGTAACTCGCTAGTGGCCAATACACGTGACAAGATCCGAATTTTTATCATGTCTTCTGTGGAATCGCTGGATATCGCCCGGGCGATCCAAAACGGTTTAGAGTACGACCCGTACCTGGTCGTAGTATGGACGGACGGGGTGTTCCGGGCATCATCCTATCCCATTGATGCGCTCGAAGGGGAAGTGGATCAATCTGACTTCGCGATCGCGATTGCCCATGCCGACGATGTAACGCACACCAGGGGAAAGACCTGGCCTACCGCTCGGGACAATGTCGTCTTTGAACTGGGACTTTTTATAGGTCGCTTAGTGGTTCATCTCGTAACTGATGGGGTAGGAAATCTCTAGCCATTGCTGGAGGTGCCCCATGTACCTAAAACTGCGTGACCTTACCGCCGAAGAACGAACGACACTGGATCGGATCGCTCGCTCGCGCACCGAAGCCGTTCGCTTAGTGGAACGCGCCAAAATGATCTTGGCGATAAATGAGGGTCAGAGTGGTCCCGAAATCGCACGGCAATTCGGCTGTGACGCCGATAAAGTCTATCGCTGGGTCCATCGGTTTTACGATCAAGGACTGGATGGGCTGCAGGACAAGCGGCGCAGTGGGCGGCCACGCATTTACACGCCTGATCAGTATGCCGAAGTCATTGGAACTGCTCTGACCAGTCCACAAGAGTTACATCTGCCCTTTGCCAGTTGGACGTTAGACCGCTTGGCGGCCTATCTCAAAGAGCAAAAGAACATTGCGATGGGGCGTAACCGTATCGATCAGATTTTGATTGCCGAAGGACTGCTTTTGATTGCCGAAGGACTGCGCTGGCAAACTCAGGAAAGCTGGTTTAGTGTCAAGACCGATCCCGATTTTAAGGCAAAAAGGGGGCGCTCGAAGCACTCTACCAGCAAGTCCCTGAAGATGCCGTTGTCGTCTGTTTAGACGAGATGGGTCCCGAAGCCGCCAAAACTTATCCTGGCAAACAACTGGTTCGAACGCCACAGGTCGGCGACGCGGCCATTCGCGCCAAATACGAAGCTGATTATGGCCGTCGCGGGAAGGGCTACTTCTTTGGAGCCTTCATCCCTGCCACAGGCCAGGCGTTCACCGCACCCTACGAACGGCGTACAGGCGAGAACTGGGTCTGTTTTCTCGAACAGGTTGATCAATGGGAGCCTTGCCAGGGCAAGCGCGTCCTCGCCATTACGGACAATCTTGGTTCGCATTTGGGCACGGATGCCCAGCTCTTTTCTGCGGAACACGCGCACTGGGAATTTGTTTTCACGCCAAAATACGCGCCGTACCTGAACCTGATCGAGCCCTGGTGGAAAATCCTACGCTCGCTGGCGCTCAAAGGACGCCGCTTCGAAACCTTTGAGCAAATATGCACAGCGGTCGAAGCGGCGACCGATTACTGGAACCATCATCGACACCCATTTCAGTGGGGACATCGACGGCGGCATTTACATCACAGGCAGCCAGGCATAGCGCAAACACCGACTGCCGTAGCAATTACGAGATGAACCACTTAGGCAAGAAACGATCGCTGTTAGTAGAGCGAAGAGGGGAAGAAATTAGATTACCGTCTGACCTGACTGGTCTTACCACTCTTTCGTACAAGTGGTCCGGGGGCAGCAAAGAGCTCGCCGCCGCTATAGCGCCTGTGTGCAACCACATAAGGGAGGCCGTTCGAGAACTCGGCCCTAACAATTAAGGACACAGAAATGGGACTGCTCTGGGACAAACTTTCCGACGATGTAGCCGGGATCTTTGCAGCTACATGGACAACTACAGATGGACAAGTAGTTCCCGACCCGAAAGACATTAGGCTTGGGTCCAATGACGCCATTAGGCTGGACGCCACGATACTTTACGCCGACCTTGCCGAATCGACGAACCTCGTGGATAACTACCAGCCTACGTTCGCGGCGGAAATCTATAAGGCATATCTGCACTGTGCCGCCAACAGTATCCGCCAAATGGGCGGAGAGATCGTCTCATATGACGGCGACCGGATCATGGCCGTGTACATAGGGGACTCAAAGAACTCCAATGCAGCAAAAAGCGCGTTAAGGATCAACGGGGTTGTCTCCGCATTGATAAACCCAGCCCTGATCAAGCAATACGGGGAGGGATCTTACCAATTGAGGCAAGCCGTTGGGATCGACACCAGTCCAGTACTTGTCGCACGAACGGGGGTGCGTGGCGATAATGATCTTGTATGGGTTGGTAGGGCGGCTAATTATGCCGCAAAGCTGTGCTCCTACAGATCTAGCGGCAATGCAAGTATCATAACCTCAGACGTTTATTCTCGCCTGAACGATGAGGCTAAGCTGGATGAAAAGACAGGCCGGTCAATGTGGACATTGTTATCGTCCAGCTACAATGGCATCACTCTGTACGGCTCGTCATGGTATACACACAACTTCTAGGTAACTCAGCATTGATATCGCTAACGGCTTGATGCCGTCACAGTGAAGCGACTGCGCCCAAGAGACATTAGGAGCAGAGGATGGGATTCCTGCGCGGGTCATGAAGATACTGCTCCGCCTAACATCGGCGATGATGGTCAGCGCTACCCACCACAGGTGATTGGCGCGGTGCGGCGCAGCCAGTTCTTAGCCCGGCAACCTACCCAAAGCTCGTTCCAACCGACGATAACGAGCAGGACAAAGTCGGTATCCGTCTTCGAATCGTTCAACATACTGGCTATCATTTTGCGGTCTTGCGCCGATGGGTGCGGCTGAGCGACTGCGTGCGTATGCCATTCGCCAAGATAGACGACGTATCCGTCGCTCTCTCGCCAGGCATCGTCAATGATTGCTTGAGCGGCTATACGTGACCGAACAAAGAACGATGGGCCAGCGTCATCGAGTGGGGACGGAGTGGTCGCTCGTTCTACCAGCACTGTTCCGTCCTCGAGCCGGCGTCCAAGAAGGATGCCACCCGCCTCATTGGCTCCCTTCGCTTGAATGTGTGCGGAAAATACTTCTAGGACTGACGGGGTCAGTATCAGGCGTCGCCCGCGCCGAAGCTTGTACATGCTATTCACAGGCAGACCCCGCAGTCTTGCCTGGCGAATATCGGATATATCTGGGAAGTGAACGATACCTGATCGTCATACAGCCGGGAGATAGCTACGCCCTGATTCCTGGCTGCGTCCAGGTCGCCGAACCAGGTAAAACGTACGTTCTTCCTAGACCCCACCATCCCCCGTAGGAACCTTGTCAGCGTGGATACGAAGTCCTGGACATCGGTTCCGCCGTAGGGCATATATGTCGACTGGCAACCAGCCTCCCGAAGTGAAAACTGTGACGGATTCTCAATAATGCGGGGCACATATTCTAGGTCTGACCCCAACAGACACTCTAGGCACCCTTCCGTCGGATGCCCGAGGTAGACTGCGTGGGCGCCAACGAGGTGCGGTTCGACCCATACGAAGCACACTGCGCCTTCGCCCAGGCTGCCTGTTTGGTAAAGGTGGTTGAGCCTCCGCTCTACGGCAAGTTCTCCTAGAGCGAATACAGAGAGTGATGCGTCACCTAGTAACTTTGGCGATCGACGAAGCACGTTCAAGACGTTTTCGTTGATGGCGACGCATTCGAGCTGAGGGAAGTGCTTGAGCAGTTGTCGCCGTATGGCTACAGCCTTGGCCTGATTTATGTCGGACATGCCGCAATAATGTCGTTGGACGTTTTCAGGGCGGAGCACTTGGGGATCGATAAGCCGTAGCTTGCTCGCGAGTCCAGATCGGACGAGGCTCTCAGCCACAAAGCTTCCGACTGAGCCACAGCCGACGACGTTGACGAACCCGGCCGCCCGTTCTCTCTCCTGACCTTGCGTTCGGGCGATCAGGCGTGGGCTCGTAACCTCGGTTACTGTTGCGCGGACCAGTCGCGCATGCCCGTTCAGGGTGTTGAGCTCAAGATGGGGAGGGCACTTTCCCATGCGGAATCCGCTGATCCCGTCCGTTGGCCTGATGTCACTGCCGCAACCCGAGAGGTATTTTGGCTGCGGATGTGCCCACGCGCCAAGCGCTCTGCCGGTCAGTGATGGAATGGAGAACAGTATCCACGTCGGCGGCTCGTTGTTCACAAGGTAGTGAGTAATGTGACGTAGCGCGTCGGGGTCGAGCGCTTTCAGACGCTCGAACATCTCCCTGTTGGTTGAGGGGTAGGGTGCTCTCCCAAGATTGCCAATCGGTACGTATAGGCCGCTCGAGCGTCGCAATTTTGACCGGCATTGCACTGCCTTGATCCATAGCTCGGCAGCGATAGCTTTGTCTGCGAACAGAATGGCTGTCTGGTTCCATGCTGGAAAGAACTCAAACACGGCGACGCGTTTCACGCGATCACCGGGCCGTACGAGAGCTAAGGCTTCCTGGGGAGCCTCGATCCCCCAGTAAGCCTTAAACTCGTCCGCGAAGTCGTCGACTGCCGGCTCGCCGATGCTTGCGTCCGCCAAGATCGCTCTTGCGCGCTCGACTACCGCAAGGACCACGTCGCCCGGGACTTCGGCGTTAGGTGTCGCAGCAGTGCTGTCAAAAGTACAGAGCAATCTGCTGTTGTCAAGGTGCAACATACCCTCGTGGCGCTTCGCGCACGCGATGGTTAGATACACCGACGGCAGCTCGTCAGGAAACGTTACCGACAGCGCCAGGAGCATCTCTGGCAGTCCGTCGGAGGCGGTCTGGACATACCAGACCGCTCTCCAGCGTTCCGCATGTTGCGGGAAGTCCGCCGCGCTCGGATCGCACGCCGTTAAGACGTATGAGGACTCGAGGCGCTCCTGCGCCCGTTTGCAGGCCACACGGTATTCCCGTTCCAGCATGGTGTTAGGCTGAGCGTCCATCATGCCTCAATATGTACGGGGCAGGCGACTGGACGGCGGCAGCCTGCTTGGTCGTTTCACCGTCTGGATCCTCTGAGGTGAGGTCAGCCGCTACGTAGTATCGCCGGTCCGAGTCGTAGGAGAACTGCTTCTTGAGCCGGTCCGGCAGGGCGTCGTATACCCGTTTCGAGACTCCGGTTTCCTTCCCCTCGCACTTCTCCTCCATGGAAGCTGCGGAGTCGACGGGCTCCCCGAGACAAATCCGGTCGCGGTGGCCGCGGGTGCCGAGCTTTGTGATCAGTGTCGTCCCCTGGTCGACGCCAGCAGCCAGGTTCAGTTTCTTCTTAACGTTTGGCAAGCAGTCCTTGAGAGATCGCTCCATGGATGCCTGTAGCCCTGCAGCCGTGTCCGTCGCCTCGGTTGCGACCCCGGTTTCGTCATCCTTGGGCAAGTGAATGATGCCCTGCACGCGGTCCCCTTGGAACTGGATTCGGATCCCGTTGAAGTCTCTCCGGACGACTGCCGCCATTTCCTTGCGTATGACGTGGAACTCGCGTAGACGTTCCTTTTTGGCTTCGTCGGTGGTCGCCGCGTCGATGTACGCCGTGAATCCGGTGACGTCGCCGTAGACCGAAGCCGCCATGACGCGTTTGTTCTTGCGTATGCTCAAGTCGTCCACGTCGATCAACTGGTTTGCGGAACTATACTCCACTACGGTAAGGGGGAAGCTTTCCTTGTCGGCCTCGACTCGCTTCTTGCTTGCTTCCCGGTCCCAGCCGATCCCGTGCGACTTTGTCAGCGCGTCGAGCTTCGCCTGTGAGATGTGCTGCACCTGATAAATGTCATCCTTGTCTGTGACCTCATCGCAGATCCCCTGGATATCATCCGGCAATTCGTCGTATACTCGCTTCGTTAGCCGGAGCTGACCGTGTGAATTGATGATCTTCGCCGCGTGATTGGCCGGCGCGCCGAGAAACAGCAGCTCCCGGTCCTTCGCTTCTCCGTTACGGGTCCCGATCGCATTACCGATGTCCGCACCGCCGGCGATGCGGAAGTTGTCATAGTCAGGGAACGCCGGGTTGAAGACCGACGAGACGAAGTCCTTCACAACAAGCTCCAGAAGAATGGCGTGCGCGGAGATCTTCTCGGCGTTGTCGATGGGACGGTATATGAGCGCGTGCGCCTTCGGGCCCTGAAAATGCACCCGTACCGCATTGAATATTGCCTCGTCCTGGATGATGCGGCCGACTTCCCGCTGGTAGATGTGCACCGCTCGGATAAAGCCCTTGTACCGGTCGCTATCGTCGATCTCTTCCGAAGCCAGCTTGGCGAAGTTGGAAACGTGGAGGTATACGTGCGACCCGTAGATCTCACGGCAGCAGGTCTCGGTAAGGAGATCGTCCAGCTTTGCCTCGCGGACGAGTTTCTTGACCTCGATGTCCCCCATGGAGTCGAGGTGTTGTTGGATGCGCTTCTTGCTAGTTTCGTAGTCCCAGGCCATGTTGCCCCTCCTCAGTTGGTCTTTGCCGCAGTCCAGGTGTATAGAGTCTGCTGCGGCGCCCCGGCGATTTCAACACTTTGGTGTCGCTCGAGATCTGATTGCTCGCTACCGGTCAGCCGCCCGTAGAACTCTTCGCCGACGGTGATCGTAGCGCCAAGCTTCTTACACTGGGTTTCAAAACGGGAGGCTAGATTGACTGGCGCTCCGAGGACCGTAAACTGCCTCTTGCCATCTCCGCCGACGTTGCCGATAAAGACGCGGCCCGCATTTAGTCCGACGCCGATCGAAATCGGCTTCCCGCCAAAACTCAGCGCCTGGGCTGCAGCCACCATAGACTTAGCGCAGTTCAAGGCAAGAGATGCGGGCTCCCCGTCAGCGGGCGCATAGCCCCAAATCGCCATAACGGCGTCGCCGACAAACTTGTCGACCATTCCCTCGTGGTCGTGGATTATCCCGACCATCGTATCGAGATAGCGGCTAAGCTGAGAAGCAACATCCGCTGGATCCAATTCCCCGGAGAGATCGGTGAACGACCGTATGTCAGAGAAGAGAACTATCGCGTCGATGTATCGCGGCTCTCCATATCTCAGCCCGGTCGCCATTAACCTGTTGAGGACCGGCTGCGAAACGTGCGAGCGGAACTCGGCGAAAAGCAGGTCTTCCTTCTTGTAGCGGTAAGCACGTTCCGCCGTCGCCTCCGCCAGCTTTCTTGAAACCTCCTGCAAGAGGCCCCGCAGGAACGAGGGATCCTGCAGGAAGGTGCTTGCCAGCGCTCGCGGGATCTGGAAAAGCTGCACGGCCCCTTGGGCCGTGCCCGTCGCGGAGCGCGGACAGTCATCGATTATCGCCTGTTCCCCAACCACTTCGAACGCTTGTCGAGTCGCCATGTGAGAACCGTCCCGAGTGATTCGGACTTGGCCATGCAAAATTATATAGAGAAAACGAGCTTCCTCTCCCTCATGGAATATGATTTCGCCGTCTCGATACTCGCACAGGAAATCGGGCGTAATCGCATCCTTGAGATTGTTGGGCAGGCTGGAAAGCACTGGCACTATACCGATAGACTCGGTCCAGCGTTTCGGATCATCTGTTTCTTTGATGGCCATGTAAGGGCTCCTCAGTGTGGCATCGCGCTCACCGCGTTCACACAAGGCTGTGAACGCGTGCGCTAAAAAATTAGATAATCGCAGAGAATACGTACTGACGCCCGCCTGCTTCGACTGGGATATTGCTTACCCGCGCCATGATACCCATGTCCGTCAGTCGGGAGAGACGGTTGCTGCTTGCTGTTATGCTGAGATTTCCGTCGATTGAAAGGTCGCGCGCAGTAAGCTTGCCTTTCGTCCGCGCCAGATTGAACGTATCTAACGTCTCCTCGTTAACCCTCCCCAGCAACTCAACGTCCCCGTTTGTCCTCTGATGAACCGCGACGAGCTGCCGTAGGGTCAGGGCAGCCTGAATATTCTCTCTTACAAGGTCGGAGAGGTGATAAAGCACCACGAACTTACCGACGAGGTCACCGCCTGCTATACGTTTAACGAGCTTGGCGACGAATTCGTCACTGAAGGAATAGTCGACAAACCGTACGCCTTCAAAATCAAGCGGAAGTACGGAGTTGGCCGGCAACTCCTCAATATGCTCAGTAACGATTTCCCTTATCGCCTTGCCGGGACTTCTACCGTGCAATATCTCGTCAGGAAACGGAATGGCGTACGGTGGCAACCGCAGTATCATAGCGCCTCCACAGCGCTCTGTGAGCGCGATGAATCAAGTATACCCGTATATTCAGTGGTTCGTCGCGGTTCGGCAATAGCATCGTTAACCGTCCCCGGCCGGCAGTATGATATGGAGGTGTGTTCCCGGGAAATATGACACGGATCGTGCTGCTGGCGATGCGCTGACAGCGATGCTTGCCTCGCCGGAGCGGATGTGCAGCACGCCCGAATGCTCCCGCACGATCTGCTTGATACGATACAGGCCGAGCCCCCGGTCATGATCCCGAAATCGAGACCGCCTCTTGCGTAGGGCCATGACTATCGCTTCCGCGTCGCCCGCCCGGGCAAGTTCCGGGTATTGCTCTACGAGCGTTGAGCGTATTCCGTCTCCGCAATCCGATACGGAAATTCGCACCTCACGTGTCCCGGATCTCACGTAGGTTTGGACTGCCGCCACCCCGGTCCCTGAGCTGTGATCGACGACGTTCCGGCAGGCCTCGGTGAGTGCCGTAGCCAGATCCGATATAACACGCGTTGAGTAGCCGAGTTGCGATTCCAGGATTTGCTGCATCCTGTCTAGGATTGTTGATATGATTACCGAAATCTCGTCGTCCGCTTGGATGCGAGTCAGTTCTAGGAGGGCGGGGGAATTGCGGCTGTGAGACCACTCCGTGAATGAGCGGGACGAGCAGGCGACCCCTTCTTCGACCATCCTCCTGAAAAATCCCATTCTATCCATGTAGGACAGGACGTCGGCGCTACGGGGCATCAAGAGCGTGACGTCTTGCCGCCGGGCTCGCAATGCGTGTACCGCAGCCCACAAGCACGTCATTCCGCCCGGATCTACGAACTGAACATTGCGCAGATCAATGGTCAGAGCCGATGGCATGCTCGCCCCTGGCCCTAAAAGATTACCGGGGACCGATGCAAAGACGCGGTCCATATCGGAGCCTGAAAGAGACGGCTTGCCGAAGTGTATGGTTTGGCCAATAGTCACGGTAGCTCCGCGTAAAGGGATAAGGCATGGTACCTTATATTGGGTATAGGATTAACTATGAAGCTTCTCGCGTTGGCTGACATTCATAGCGACTTCGAACGTTTTTCCGTCAATGACCTTCCAGCGGCGGATGTTATGCTGTTCGCGGGCGACCTAACAGACAATGGTATCCGCGACCCTGTTGCGCTATCGCTGGCAACTACGTGGTTGGATGCTGCCGCTGCGCGATACGGGCTCGTAATCGCTATACCTGGCAACCACGATGTAGGCCTTAGTGGAAGCTGTCTGCCGGCGGTGAATGGAGTGCGTTGGGTTCAAGGCATCACAACTTCGTTTAGCGATTGTTCCGCCTCGCAGATTTACAAGCTCCACGGAGTAAACCTTTCGCCTAGCTATGCGATGCCCGAGCTTGAGGCGCGATGGGATTTCATGACATCCGATGAATTGACGGAGACGGTTGCATATGGTTTTGAGCCAGTCGACATTGTCCTATCGCATGCTCCGCCATATGGCGTCCTTGATGGATATTCTCCTGAGGACGGTGGCGAAGTCCTGCATATTGGCAGCCGCGCTCTGCTATCGTATATACATCGATGCGCTCCCGCACTGGTGATCTGCGGACATGTCCACGGCGCCCATGGTATCGCCGAGGCGAGCGCCAACACTCTCGTATACAACGTGGCTGAAACGCCCACATTGATCGAAATTCCAAGTTGACGCTCATGTTGGTGACGACAGATATAGCGAATTGTGGAGGAGCAGACGTACTGAGTGAGACTAAAACATTAAGGTGGTCCCATTTGTCAAGACAGTCAAACGGCCTCTTTTAAGGTGGAGTGTCTCCTTTTTGTGATAGTCATTTTCGTAGCAATCGGTGCGGTTCGGCATGCACAATCGCAGGCGTCAAATAACCCAGCGACTGATGGGGACGAACCTCGTTGTAAAACTTCAGATAGGACGCAAGCCCTTGACGCGCCTGGCGAGGCGTTTCGTAATCGGCCAGATAAACTTCTTCCTGTTTGACGCTGCCCCACAGACGCTCTGTGAAAATGTTGTCCACATAACGTCCACGTCCGTCCATGGAAACGCGCGCTCCCGCCGTCAAAAATTGGCTCGTGAACTTCTCGCTCGTAAAATGGCTGCCCTGATCCGAATTAACGATCTCAGGCACGGCGCTCTTTAAGGATGCGGCGGCGCAGCTCAGAACGAATGGTATTTCCAGCGTGTCGGAGAGCTCCCAGGCAACGACCAATCGGGAAAACCAATCGAGGAACGCTACCAGATAAAGGAAGCCGCCGCGCAGCCGAATATAGGTGATGTCCACGCCTCAGACCTGGTTGGGTCGATCAATGCAAAGACCGCGTAGTAGATACGGATAAATCTTATGATCAGAACCACTGGGCTTCGACAGGCCTGGCGCGGAATAGAGAGTAAACAGGCCCATTTCCGCACGGTAGCGACGGATCGTATGCCGCCCGACGATGATGCCTTCCTGAGCCAAGAGCGTCACCAGTTTGCGCGTTCCAAGACTGGGGCGATGAGTGTACCATTCGTCCAGGCGATGCTTGATCGCGATCTCTGCCTTCCGTGCGGGACGCGGTTCATAGTACAATGTGCTGCGCGCCACGGACAGCAAATCTGCCTGCCAGAGCAGCGGCATCGACGGGCGGTCCTCACGCTCGACCAGCGCTAAGCGTTCGTTAAGCGTCAGGTTCGAGACCAGATTTTTTTTTCAGCCAGTTGACCTGCGTTGTGAGGCGACCGATCTCTTGATAAAGCTGTTCGGCTTTCTGCTCCTGGGCCTCCTGCGCTTTGGCCTGCGAGTTCTTTCGCTCGAAGACTAAAGCCAAATCTGTAACGGCTTCCTGCTTCCATTTGGTCAACAGGTTCGGATGAATTTGGTGTTCCGAAGCGAGCTGAGCAACGGTCTTTGTCTCTTTGAGCGCCTCCAAAACGACCTGAGCTTTGAAGGCGGCGGAGTACTGTTTTCGGGTGTTGGGCATGGTGGTGAATCCACCTTAATTGTGCCCGATTTACTGTCCGAATTTATGGGACCATTATAAGCAAACAATTCACGAGTTTGCCGCACCATCCTTGGAAGCCTGTCGCGGTTGTGAAGGACGCGTGTTATGCGAGCCATTCTGGGATGCACTGGACACAAATCGGGAGGCAACCGAGACAGAGTGTCTGGAAGCAGAGGTACTTTCCTGCCATGTCTTGACCAAGGCACGTGAGCCAAGTTTCACTCTCCATCTACGAGTCCTGCGCGGCGGTAGTTCAGGAACGGATGTGAACACAGATGCAATTCCTTCCGCACTGAGCACTGCGGACGGAGATACTCTTCCGCAGACAGGCGATGTAGTGCGCATCCTTGATGCAAAAGTATCCTCTGGGGCTAACTCGTTCGTCAGGCCGTCCCTCACAAGTCGCATTACGACGATCTGGCGTTTGAACTCCACAGGATAGGCCTTAACTGAGCAAAATACGCCGTCGCTACAGATTAGCTTGCACATCATGTATTATGGGCTAGCGACTTAGGATCAAAATTTGCCTTCAGCAAGGCATTTGTCGAGATAGACGGAACCTTCCTCAATGTCAATAATCTCCAAAGATCCCAACTCCAATGGGATAGGAAGCGTGTACCGATCCGACGTCACAAACCTCCAACTTCTCACCGCAGGAATGATAAATTTGGATCATCGGCGACGCCAAGGATCCGTACATATGGAATACTGTGAAACGGCGTGATGTCTAAATTTGCCATTGTAGACTCTTCTCATGATCGCGAATTAGATAGGATCGTCTTCTCATATTAACAAATCAATTTTGCCCTGTTCGTAAGCGCCTCTGCATGAGATAGAGAGCATATATCTTTTGTCCCGTCCTAGAAAACCGGGGCAGTTGCATATTGTAAAGTTGCCTAGAGACGCCTCTAAGACGGTTCTGGAGGCCGAAATTTGAAGAGTATTAATAGAATCGACGGCATTTGCGTTAGTGCAACCCAATAATTCAATGCCTTCTCACAAGTCTCCTTCCTTGTTGAAAATATTTTCTGATATTGATGGGTTGTTTATGGCTTCTAATAACCTTAAACGAGAATCTGAGAATAACATCATAAATCCGTCAGATGCTTCACCTACAATTATATTTTGATGAGTTCCAAAATCAATATTTATTGCACCTAGGAATTTTTTTCTTACCATTACGCCAGAAGATTGTAAACGCTCGTATCCTATAAAGTGAACTGCGTCTTCGAAAGGATTCCCCTGCACATTGAGAAAATGTAGGCTGAGACAAAGCTTTTTACCGCCTTTTGATATAACCTGTGTTTGTGGCCTATCAATTGCATCAGGATTAGTGACAATAACATAGATATTAATAATAAGATTTACCTGAGCTGTACCCAGGTAGTCTTCCTTATAATGCCTTATAAGAAGATTCCAGAGCTGCCCACCTGCATTACCAACATTACCAGTATCAAACAAAATAATAGACTCTTCATCAGGCAATGTATCGATCCAATCGATAAATCTTGCCTTCGGATCAAAAGGCAAACCTCGCCAGTTCAAGCCAGCAAATAAATGGAATTTTTCATCGCGCACAGTTTGACCAGACTCCGACAGCACTTTGACCATGTAGTCAAGTGGGAAAACCCCTCCTAGAGCAAATGTTACTACCCTATCATAAGACATAGCGGAGAATAATATTTGGTTTATGGTATCTTTTAGATTACGGATAACTTGAATATGTAAAGGCGGTTGAAGCTTCTCATTAATGAATATATTTTCCCGTATAAAGGTGAATATTTCTCTATCCCATTCAGGATCTGCATCAGCCCCGAAATGTATAGTGTATGGGAGCGGCATCATGCCTGTAGCTCTATCTGACATATAATTAAGTTTCCTTATCGAAGTCTAGAGCAACTAGCTCGCTGCGACATATTGTGCTGGCGTGCCACAGCAGCAAAAGCGCACAGTCGCGAGTAAGGATGAGATTGACAGACTACTCCTCATCTGATTCTGCACCGCGCATTAATGTTCCTTCAAGGAACCAATAATAGGGGATTATTGGAGGGGTAGCGGAGATTTGTCACGTCGGTATTGTCTTAAGCGGATGGTATAAGAATGAAATCTGAACTGGCGATTGCCCGATAAGTTTCCTTATCGGGCATTTTTAGGTTGTCCCCTGTAACCAGCTTGCATCGAATTTCAAGTAACGTAGCCACCACAGCCTGACAGGATTTTACTGTTTGTGATCCTGCGACTATACTGTATCTTGCGCCAAGCGAATGAACTCCTGAACGATGCCGGCAGCCTCACGGGCTTCCCTTGCCCGTTCGCTTCCTTCGAATCCAGACTCCGTGATCCAACCGACGGAGCCAGTATGCTCGTGCGTCTTGAAGGATTCAGCTAAGAATTCGAGAGATTGTTGTCCGAAGTCGGTCTGGTGAAGTCCGGCATCTCGGAGCGCGAGGATCGTTAGGTGAACCTTCTGCAACGCAGGGGCGCCAGGAGCCGTGAAGTATGCCTCGGCGAACGCATGCTCGACAATCTGCATGAACTCCGCAGGCGTATGATATTTCCCAAGCTTTGTGACTAGCAGTCTACGGGATCCTATATTCCGATTGCGGCCTTTTCGGCATCGCAGACGGTTACACAATTTTCTCGACCTTGAAACTCAAGATCGCCGGCACATCCAAGCTGCAGCAGACAGCTGCAAATATCGGGCCTTACTGCCCCTTGAGAGGCAGCCATATCAGGTCAATTCTGCCTCTACTACGGGAAGAGCTATCGGAGGGTTGCGACGTGAACTAATGGGTATCAGACAGAAGACGGAATTGTATGTTTGAGTAGATTGTGATACCGGTGCCCTCTGTGCCCATGGTGATCTTGGATCGAAGGACTTGACGTCGCTCCCATCAGATAGAATGAGAGCGTGAAGAATGTTTATAGTCCCGCCAGCCAACACGCCCTCAGGATATCATCAAATCCACGACCGCCCTGCCTACCGTTCCGAGCGCTACCGGCTCATTCCGGGCCCTGCCTTTGGGTGCTGTTGCGCATGTTTGGTGACTCGGTCCACAATATGCTCCAGAGTCTTGCGAACTATCTCCTGGCTGAAGGCATTGATCACGAGTGCGATCGCAGTGGCGGCCATTCCGCGTTCTGCCGCGTCGCCCAGCGGAAGAAGTCGGGCGAGGAAGTCCAGGGCCACGCGGTAGACCTCCAGTGCGAGCGTGATAATCCCTGCGTACACGAATGTGGTCCTGATGACCACATGCACGTCGAACAGGTGGTGAGCGAATACAGCGGAGCCCACTGCCATCAGGAACAAGATCGTGGATATCGGGCCGACATGGATGAAGCTGAAGTCGTCGAACCAGAAGGGCAGGACGGCGTTCGTAACGACCGCTATCGCGGCGGTCGCGAGGATGCCGAGCCCGACCACCCGCAGCTGCCCCAGCGTCTGCCCGGACGTTCTCCTTGGCGGGCGGTACGCTGTTGACACTGCCGCTGCCAGAAATGCTAGGACATGGAGAAGATAGAACGGGAAGAGAGGTCCATAGGTAGTTACATGCTGACCGGAGCTTACGGCCTCGGCACGGTCAATCGCCGGGAGGAGCAGCGTCGCCAGGCAGAGCAGCAACGTCTCTGTCCATATCCAGGACGTCCAGTTTCTGGAGTGGCCTGCGAGCTCCCGGACGAAAAGATAGGCGGCGGGCGCGACAAGCGCTACCGCCGCGAAATTCGCGCGTCCGACCCACAGCAGCGGGCCGGGGCTGAGCACGAGCCGGAACGCAAAGAGCGTCGCGACCCAGCCGAGGAGCGAGACGGCGACCAGGAAGAAATAACGGTTAAGACGCTCATGCGGCCCTTTGAAGAAGACGAACGCGCCAAGGCCCGCGAGTGACAATATGCAGAGTATATAAAGCGCGGCGGTGAGCGGAGCCATTGGCGGATGGTTAGGGGATTGCCCCCTTCGGCGTCAGCCGAAGGGGGCAACATCGGTTTTTACCATCATCGCAGGCCTACGCCGCCTTCGTCAACAGCGGTTCGTCCAAGATAGGTCCCGCCTGGTCTACCACCGCCTTGTACGCTGCGGATCGTTCAGCCTTCGACGTGAGTGCTGCGGCGACTTCGTCGGTACCCATCCGGCACAGAAAACACGGCTCGTCCCAGTGCATCCTCAGGTCGCCAACGATCTCAAGCGGCCAGCCGATTCTCCGGTACAGCCGCAGTGTCTTCGGTGTCGCCTCAATCCAGATTTCAGAGACGCCACGAGCGACACAATATTTCCACATCTCTACGCAAATATTCCAGAACAGGCCGTGGCGCGCCCGGTATTCGGGCCGGAGCGCCAGGATGACCACGTGGGCGACGTCCGAGCGCCCCGAGAGATCGATCTCCGGCCAGACCCGCTGCGAGGGAAGCGCATTCGACCCATCGCCTAAAACCATCTGCAGGCCGCCGGCGAGCTCATGGTCCGACCGGCCGGCGAAGTAGACAGAGCGGTGGCGGTCGATGCGGAGGTTGTCGCCCGGCTCCCAGCCCTCTTCTGCCGCCAAGCGCTCGAACAGCCTGACGATCTCATCGACATCCTGGGGAGCCGAAAGGGTTGCGACGGACGTCTGTGCGTATGTGCGTGATTGGCGTTTCATTACCGTCTCCCGAACGAAGATATTCCAGTCTACCACATATATCCTTAAGTAGGGATATAATCACCGCAATACTTTGCGATAATGGGGCACCCTTACGTTGGAAGTGGACAATGCCCCGTGGTGGACCGCGATTGCGCACCCAGGATGGAAAACTGAATCAAGTCGGCCTGCGGATTCACGAGCGGCGAACCGTACTTGCAATGACGCAGGACGAGTTTTGCGCGCGGATCGCGTCCGCCACTGAGGCGCAATGGGTCCCGGCTTGGCAGGACATTTCCAGGATAGAGAACGGCAGCCGCTTAGTGTCCGATCTTGAAATTTTGGCGTTGGCTAAAGCGTTGGAATGCCGGCCTGGTTGGCTGCTGACGGGCGATGCCGCATAACCTTGCGCCATTTTTATTACAAGATTTTTAAGTTTTATTATCTTCCTTCCCAGCCCGCTGGGATGAAATGGCGCAGTCGCTGCGCCCAAACACCACACTGCGTTTCGACTTTTCCACCCGGTTATCCACAGGCTTATTCGTCTCGGCAATGTGTCGGGGCACTCGGAACGTAAGAGCTCGGTGGTCTCTTCGCCGCGCCTCCGGCGTTGGAAGGATGACCCCGTCCCTGTTCAGCGTCTCAAGCATTCCGCTCCTGACGAGCCCGTCGATGGCCCGGCTGATCGTCGTGGACGACCGGATGCCGGTGCGTCGCTTCAACTCCTGGTGGCTGAGGCACGCGTGAACTCGCCGTCGCCCTGGTAGGCCGGACGTCCAGCCGAGTGTCGCCCGCACGACGGTCAGGGCTACCAGGCACTCGGCGCGCGTCGCGTCGATCAGCCCGTCGTATAGAGCGATGGGCATCGGGAAAGTTTGCATTCGCCTCAGGTCGTAGCTCGGGGTTTCGGAACGGGGAAATCGCATGGCATGTGCGGTTACTGGTAAGTCGTTTCAGATTAGGCCTGCATATTTATCCTGGCGAGCTGCATTTCGAGTGCGCAAGATCGTCCGACATTTTAATCCTCGATTCGACTCTCCGCCGCCATCATGCTAGATTCTGATTCCGCTGCGGCTTGCGCTGTTGCAACTAGGCGTGCCACGCCTTGCAGCCAAGCCTACGATATGCTCGGACATGTAATCCGAGCATATGAACCTCCCCATTCCAACCCCAGTGGAAATCAGCGACTTCAAGGCGATATATCTTCACTCGTTCGGCGTCGAGCTCAGCGACGCCGACGCGCGGGAGGCCGCCACGCGGACACTTCAACTCTTTTACCTCGGCACGTATGGCCTACTTCATCTACAATCGGAAAAGCCAGGAGGACGACGCCCGCCAGGTCCAGTCGATAGGCGACCAACGCAAGCTCAATGAGGAACTGGTCGAGCGCCTAGGCTTGGACGTGGTGGAATGCCTGGACGAGGCGATGTCAGCGAAGCGGCCCGGCCGCCCCGTCTTCAGCGAGATGCTGGAACGGATAGAGCGCGGCGAGGCGTCCGGCATCATCGCCTGGCACCCGGATCGGCTCGCTCGCAACGCGGTGGACGCAGGCCGAATCATCGACCTGCTGGACACCGGCAGACTTACCGACCTCAAGTTTCACTCGTACACCTTCGAGAACACGCCGGAGGGCAAGTGGATGCTCCAGATCGTCCTCAGCCAGTCGAAGTACTTCGTGGACAAGCTCTCCAAGGACGTGGGGCGGGGAATGCGCAGCAAGCTGGAGAAGGGGCACTTCCCACACAGGGCGGGGCCTGGATACCTCAATGACAGGAACGATCGAACAATCGCGGTGGACCCGGAGCGCTTCCCGATGCTGCGGCGCGCGATCGAGACACTTCTGACGGGAGCGTACTCGGTTCCCCAGGTGCACTCCATTCTGAACAACGACTGGGGCTACAGGACCAGGAGGACGCGAAAGACAGGGGGCGGGCCGTTGCCGCTTTCTAAGTTCTACACCTTTCTCTCGAACCGGTTCATCACCGGACAGATGGTTGTCAAAGGCGAGGTGTGGGAGGGGAAGCACCAACCGATGGTGACGGTGCAGGAGTTCGAACAGCTTCAGAGGATAATCAAAGGGGCAAGCATCCAGCCCCAGCGCTACGAGTTCGACTTCACCGGCGTCATCCGTTGCGGCATATGCGGCTGCCAGGTCACCGCCGACCAGCGCGTCAAGCACTACCCATCGACCGGCAACACCCGCAGGTACGTGTACTACCACTGCACGAACAGCAAGGGCGGCTGCCGGAAGGTCAGCATTACTGAGCCCGAGATCGAACGGCAGATCGGCGACCTACTCGGCCGGGTCGAACTCAGCGAGGAGTTCAGGCAGTGGTGCCTGCGTCCAGCGAAGACATGGTTCGACCAGGAGAACGGGCGTGACTGTGCGTCACTCGATTCCCTACAGAAAGAACTTATGCTCGCCGAGCGGCGGAAGAGCGGGCTGATGTCGGATCGTCTGTTCAACCCGGATATCTACACCGCAGAAGAGTTCAAGTCGCAGAAGGAGATGCTGGACGGCGAGATCAACCAGCTGAAGTCCAGCATACGGCAGGCGGAGCAGAAGCTGGAAGAAGATCGAAAGACTATTGAGAACATCCTCGACTTCGCAGTCAACGCGCCGCGATGCTTTGCAACTGGAGATACGAAGACGCGCAAGCAGATCGCGATGCAGATGGGGGCAAAGTACCTTCTCACTCTGGGAAAGCTCGAAATAGTACCCCATCCTCTGCTCGTCCCCATCTTAACCTTCAAACCTCTCGAAAATGGCTCTGATAAATATAAAAGTGATGGTTTGAGGGACGTTGATCCCTCTTGGAGCACCATTCGAGATGCTATTCTCACTCTGGTGAGGAATGGGGAGTACTCATTTCCCAGGTTAAGTCCCGCATCGTGTGGGAGTGGTTTGACGGAGCCATAGTTAGTTGATGCTCATATCCTCGGTTTGTGGATACTTAGATAAGCTGCAACGGCAGGCATAAGCGTAAAGTTCTAGAATAAAGCTGTCGCCAGCTCTATCTGCTGGTGGTCCCTTCGTGGCGTGAGAGGCGGTTGGAGCTATCGGCGGGTAACCAAAAGGTGTTATGTTTCGCCGCTGGAGCGAAGCGCCGCCACTCGCGCCCTCGATAACGACATAACAGTATCGAGTGAAGAGCGTTGTGTTCCTGCTCTGCGATTATGTCCGCTAAGTGTTCTGCGACTTTGTCCACTTTGTGCTAGGGAGCCGCCGCATGAAGCCATGCCCTTCTTCTGGCGGCGGCGGTTGGATCGCAGGGCTGAGATTTCGGAGTTTCAGACAGAGATTTCGGAGTTTCAGGTGAGGATTGTTCGGGCTTTGCCTTCGCAGGCGCGACGGACGCAAGGCGATATTCGAGCCGCTTCTTCCCATCGTAGAGGTGAAGCTGGCCTTCGGGATTTACTCGAACGCTTACTTTTTGACCCGCCAGCGAGCGGCTGCGTGAGGCGGCGGTAATTTGGTAGACTTTGCCCTCAAAACTCACCGTGTGGTCCGCTTTGACAGTGCGAGTTTCCTGCATGCTGAAATAGTAGTCCAGATCAAAACTCGGCTCTAACGCAATGAAAGCCGAGTGGGGATCGGCCGCTTCGATGCCGAACTGAGCATTGTGTTTCGCGATGAACGCAGGCAAAAATGCATTCGCCTCCTCCATGGTCGAGATGCCGGCCAAACGCATTTCTTTCCAAACGCATTTCTTTGACGAGCCGATCTTGGAACGTACTCCAAAGCCGCTCGATCCGCCCTTTGGCTTGTGGAGAGTGGGCGGCGATGCTCTCAATGCCCAGATCATGGAGCACCTTCTGGACGTGGCTCATGGGGATTTGCCCAGCCAGTTCGTCCTCGATTGTGGCCTTCTTGGGCGATCTCAAGATCGTGTGCTTGTCATGGTAGTAGCTTGCGGGCAAGCCATACGCGATAGCGATTTCGCGGAACAGAAACAAATAGCCAGCGGCATCTTCGTTCGGGCGAAAATGGGCATGCAGGACATGGTTGTCGGCGTCATCGATTGCGCCCATCAAACACAGGCGATGCCCACGTCCTTCGAGCCAATCGTGCGGGGAACCGTCGATCTGCACCATCATGCCCGAAGCGGCTTTGCGCAAACGTCGGCGACGCACAACGCCGCGCGCAGGCTTTGCTTCTTTAGCCTGTGGGAGGGCTTTGGGATGAAGAAGCTTGTGCAAGGTGGAGCGGCCGATCTGGATGCCATCGTTGACGGCCAGCAAGTCACGCGTGTGGCAAACATTGAACCCATGGTAGGGTCCGCCGGTGCTGGTGAGAGCAAGGATCCGTGTCCGTATGTCTGGGTCGAGGATATTGTGTGGTTTTCGGCGGCGTTTGCCGTGTGGGATCGCATTTACTCCGTCCGCCAGGAAGCGTTTGAGCTTACGCCGTACTTGGCGCGACGAGAGCCCAAGAAGTTCTGTGGTTCGCTCCACGGTGATCTGGTGAGCTGCCAGCCGAGTAAGCAGATCGATGGTTCTTTGTTCCGAGGCAGTCAACGTCAATATCTCCATTCCTTAAGGTTCGACGAGGACACAATCGCAGAACACTTAAGGAGGACATATTCGCGGAACAGTAACACATAACAGTATCGAGTGAAGAGCGTTGTTGACTCTGCCGCCCGTCCCTGCTAGATTCGCCGTGGTCTTCCAATTTCTAACGTCAATCCATGTTTCAGCCATCATCCATTGATGAACCCTTTGTTCTTGCAGTCTCTGTAACCGAGGTGAAGCGCTCTCAGGACCGGAGCGAGGAGCTCTTCGGCGTCAAGCCGGAGCTGCGCCTCATCCGTGAGATGTACGATTGCGCGAAAGGCATAGCGGGCCTGAAACGCCTCAGTGGGATAACGCACAATATTGATGAGGTGCTTGCTGGCGCAACTGACAAAGATCCCTATATCCGGATAGAAGCACCTGGCGGTCAAATCACAATTGCGACGCGGTTCATCCCCGGTCCTCGACCTCACTACGATCTGCAAATATCGGGTTTAGCCTCGCTACGGATGTTCGTGACCTCAGAACAGTTCGAGCTAGGGTTGCAGGCAGTGTTTGACCAGATTGTCGTCCTGTTGGAGATGCAAGATATGCGGCAGTAGGGACAGGACATGAAAGCTCTGAAAGTCCAAGTTATGTCGCTTCGGTAGCAATGCCTATTCGTCATTGTTTCATTTGGGATTCGCGACGGTGCGAGATACGAACGAAGCTGTACATATATGAGATGTTGTTCCCTGAGCTTGGGTTTCTTGCTGAGGAGGAAGGCTTGGCCACTTCCGTTGAGGCTTCGTTCTCAAAGAAGTGTAAAATAGACCCCCAAGGATAGTTCTGAGCCTCCATCTGAACGGGGTGGCGGCAAATGGATAAAGTCTAGATAATCGATGAGACACGCATCTACTCGCAAAGGTTACAGTCAATTTCAAACGCCGTTCTGCAAATAGCCGTCTCATTGACACTCTGTTTCCGTCATGGTATCGTATCAGTAACTGCGTGCAGATACATGCAGGAACGCAAATCCAAAAGGAGAACCATGGGAATGTCACTTCTCATCAACGCCCCCGCCGTCGAGCAGCGCCTAGCGCAGGAAGCTCAGCGCCACGGCGTCCCGGCCGAGGATTACGCCGTACATATCCTATCGACGCATCTGGAGCCGCTGAACGGCGCTGTCGCTCTACTTCAGCCGTACCATGCGACAGCGACGGCGGAGGAATGGACTCAGAAGTTTGATGAGTGGGTCGAGGGCCATCCGCAGCACGAAGCGTTGCCCGAGGGCGCTTTTGACCGCGCGTCCTTCTACGAAGGGCGGTCATAATGCCTTACTGTTTGGACACGAATGTCCTCCTGCGGTGGACCGAGCCGGGTACGCCGATGTGCGAGCAGGCGCGCGTTGCCGTGAAGGCGCTAAGAGCCCAGGGCGAGGCAGTCTCGATCCTGCCTCAGAACATCGTCGAGTTCTGGGCGGCCGCGACGCGCCCTCCCTCCGCCAACGGCCTGGGGCTGACGCCCGCGCAGGCCGACGCTGAGATCGGCAAGCTCGAAGCGCTCTTTCCGCTGCTTGCCGACACCCCGATGATTCACCCGGAATGGCGCAGACTCGTGGTTTCCTGCGGCGTCAGCGGCATCCAGGCGCACGACGCCCGGATCGCGGCCGCGCTCCGAACCCACGGCGTGACGCATCTGCTAACATTCAACGTCCGCGACTTCAAGCGCTACGGCGTCAGCGCCGTTCTTCCCCTGGACGTTCCGATCGCTCCCTGATCGGCCGATCCTCCATCCAGAAGCCGTCTCCCAGTGAGGCGGTCTTTTGTAGAGCACGTTCATTCGCCTCCTCACGCCGCCGACGCCATCAATTCCGCCGATACGTGAGAGCCCGAAAATATATTGCTCGTAGGGTTGACAATTCCATTTTCCTCCTGGGTATAATCCTGTCGTTGCCGCCTATGGTGGCGACACGCCCGGCTCTCATGCCGAGCATCCAGGCGGAAGCACCGTGCTTCGCCTGACCCGGTGGGCCTCACAGGCCTGCCTCCTGAAAATGGCGTCCGATGGACGCCCTCTCAATTCGATGACTTCCCATGGGAAGCCGTCGTCAACGAACAATCGCAGATGGACTCCAAGTATCTCTTTCCCAGGGATAGTTGCGTCTGCCGTTCGCAGAGATCACATCAGGAGGAACCGGACCATGACCACGCACATCAATTCTGAAATTATTGACCGACTGTACCGTCTTGCGTCGCGGCTTCGCAGAGAGTGGGCGAACGTGCCGCTGCGAGAGGACTTCGACACGTCGATGGTCCTGGCTGTGGTGCGAACTATCGATCTCCGTGGGAGTTGCCGGAAGGATGGAACGCGGCGCACGCTGGCGGAACAGGGGGAGTTTGCCGAAGCTCTGCTGAGGCGTTACTGGCTCAAGAGCGCGCAGCGAGACCATGCTCGTTACAGGGGAAAGTGTGCCCTTGGCTTCAGCGATGTCTCGGTCGAGGAAATCGCCGAACTTCCGGGGTGTTCCTCGCTCTACGACGCCCTCCGGCATGACATCTCCGGCGGCGAATCGGGAAGGGAGGTCGCCCGGTTCCTGGAGGGATGTGACTGGAGACGGGAACAGGTCTGGGCCATGGTTTGGTGGCTTACCGGCAGGCAATGGGACGACATCGCTTGGCTGCTTGAAGACCGGTTCGAGCTCACGCTTCCCACGGAGACGGTTCGGCAGTGGCAGAAGAAATTTTCCCGAGCCCTTCCCAGCGTCCGCGCCCATCTGAGCGGTGCACCGCAGGACGGCCCGGCGGAACAATCTTCTCAATGCGCGCCGCAGTCAAATCGAATTTCGGCGCATCAAAATAATTTATCGCAATCTTCCACGGATCTCGTCGCTGCCGGCATTGGAAAGATGAAAGACCAGAAGAGCTGGTATATCGCTCGGAAGTCCAATTCATATCTTCAACAGGGGAATAAAATGAAAAATATTACTATTGTTATCGCTATTAGGGCAATACAATTACTCTCTGTGAGTGCTCTCGTGTCATCCATACTCGTCGGCTGTTCGCAGGAACGTCGAGGAGGAGCTTCTGACGGCCTAACAGTCGTCGCGGGGCTGGACGCTTCGATCTCATGGCGCGACCGGCTTGGCCAGGGCGTTATGTGTGTCGCCGCTCAGGCGCAGACCATGGACGGGGCGCGGGACCACATGATCCTTTATAGGATGGAGAGGACCGCTGAGGAGTTCACTGGCGAAGATGCCCTGGGTGACCCCGACGCCCTCGAAGACGAAGTCATCAGCCAGCTGCGGGATCGCCCACAGGTCAACGGGACGTTTCCGGCGGCATACCTTCGCCAGGCGGCGGACGCTGCGTCCAAATCCCAGGGGCCGGTTGTCGTAGAGCTCTTCAGCGATGCGGATAACGACGATGGCTCCCCTCAGACGCGAGCGGAACTGCGCCGGATAGGAGCGAGGCTCGCGGCGAACCGCCGCGTCAAAGCCGTCTGGTTCCTTGGGATCACGCGTCATAACACGGCCTACTGGCGAAGCGTGCTCTCCCCGCTTGGGGAACGTCTGCACTTCTGCGCGGCGGACGAAATGACGCCGGACAACGCAGTCAAGGCCGTGTCGTCACGGTAGAGCGATATTTCTGCCGACCGCCTCAAAACACCGCACTTTCGGAATTGACCATACGGAGGACATTACGATGACGACACCAGCGAACGCTAACGGACACGACCGCATTGCCGATAGCAACAAGGAGATCATGACCATGAACAGCGCTTTCAGCCCTCAGAACGGATCGGCCAGCCTGACAGGCGGTGGATCTGCAGACTACATCAACAGCGCGCCCACGGCCAGCACCGCCGCAACTGCGCTCCCAGTCCCCGCAAGGGCTCCGCACCCACGGATGGATTGGATCCCAAGACTGCGTGATCGATGGGGAAACCGCCTGGCATGGGGATACGCTTATTCGCTGCCGGTCATGGGCGAGGCCAAGATCGCCGATACGGCACGCGAGGCGGCGCTGCTACGCATCGAGCAGGAGCACCCGCTCCTCGCGGGCGACATCCGCGACTGCCACGACCGCGAACTCATGCCAGCCAGGAAAGAGCATGAGAAGGCCATCGCTTACGAGCACAGTGAGCTTGCGCGGCGCAACGCCGAGGCGCGCACGGTTAACGATATGCTGGTAGTGGAGCGAGCGGACTGGGAGGCCCGGCGTGACGCCGCCACCGAACCGCATGTCGCAGATGTCAGGAACATTGAGGATCATCTTCTGCCGACCGCACATGAGACGACGGGGCGCATCGTCGCCGCTGCGGGTGGCTTCTATGATCCGGAAAACCCGTCGGACGCCTGCGTACTCCGGCATGAGCGCCGCCCGCTGGAGACGATTGCGGCTGAGCTGAAGCTGCCGTGGGCTCCGGGAGACTCCGAGGAAACGCGCGCTTCCGTCTGGACCTGGGTCTGTATCTGCGCAACGGGCGTCCTATTGGGGATTGGCCTTGGCCTCGCCGTTCATATGCTCGCCCCCTATACCCTCCTCACTAAGTGGCCGGTCACGCTTGGCTGCGCGGCGGTGGGTATTCCGCTCGCTTACGCCATGAAGCAGGCGATCTGCGGCGCCTGGAGGCATGCCGGCCAGAACTACTATTCGCGGCAGCCAGGAACCAAATGGGGATTGTTCCTCGCCGGGGCATTCCTGCGAACGGCGCTCATCATCACGGCGGAAGTGTGCATGGAGCGCCAGGGCCTGCTGGGAGTAATGAATCGGAACGCATCGGCAGCGGCCCTGTCCTCTGGAACTGCCGGAATCTCGGTCATGGATCAGCTTGTGTCGTGGATCATCCCGCTGGTCATCTCCACGCCGCTGCTCTTCTGGGCCAAGGATCAGGGTTACCTCAAAGGGCGCCGCCATGAAGTCGACTGCCGGCTGCGTGAGCGGCAGGAGGAGGTATGGCGCGAGGAGGATGCCGAGCGCCGGTCTGATCCCCGCGTTATCGCCGCTCTGGAAGCAATCTCGCACGTCCGTATGCTGATTGGACGGCGCGCCGCCCTGCAGGGACGAATCGCAGAGATCACGGCGCCATTTGAGAACCGGATCGCTGAGATCCTGGCGCGCCGCCTGGCGACGTCGGAGGAACTGTCTCTGGATGCGAAGCACCGGATCCAGGAGATCGGAGACAACGTGTTAGGCGCGCAGGAAAAGTTCAATAACCTCTGGGAGCAGGCGCGCTGGGAAGTGGAGCCGTCAGGCTCCTGCTGGGCCCGTTTCTGGCGTGACGTGTTCGGTCCGCGCCGCGCAGGGCGAAAAAGCCGCGAGCGTCTCTTGAAGTAGTATGCATGTGCTCTTCAGAAACCGCTCATAGGGCTGTCAGGTGAGGCGGCAGGGCTGAGCCCATACGGCCGTTCGCAGTTCGGGTTCATTTCCTGGCGGCTCCACCAGTTTCTGGCATTTGTGGAACGGGCATTTGTGGAAACGGCATGTCATTTCGAGAAGATGGAAAGCATGTATTAGGAGATGGAAACATGTATTTAAAGGGAGACGCTTACCAGCAGGTGGCGACCGCGTGGTATGGCGCTAGTCAATACACAACTCAGCCACCCTCCGAAGCAGCATGTCCTCCATTCCGGACGGTCGGTGGGGACGTCGGTTTAGAGGCCGGCGCGGTGCTTGCCGGCCGGTACCGCCTCGAACAGCCGCTGGGCTCCGGAGCATTCGCAACCGTACGCGCCGCCTGGGATCTGGCTCTCTTTCGCCATGTTGCGGTGAAGATCTACTCCAGCGTGGACGCAGGTCCGATATCGGTGGACGAGGCCAGGCTTCAAGCGACATGCCAGCATCCCAACTTGATGCCTCTTTACGACGCCGGCAGCGACTCGCTCCTCGGCGCGTCCTTCCTGGTAATGCCGCTCTATCCCGGCGCTGACCTCGCAGCGACGCTGAATCAGCTTGGCCCGCTGCCATTCCGAGCCGCCGTTCTCTGCGCGGATCAGATATGCAGTGCACTTGACTTTCTTTGGCGGATGCGCCAGACGCCCCATGGAGACGTCAAGCCGTCGAACATCTGGCTGACGCAAAGCGGCGCGGCGCTGCTGATGGATTTCAACCTGCCTGGTTTGATGGCGCGCAGTGGTTTGTCCTGCGCCGGAACACCGGGTTTTACGGCGCCTGAAGTCTTTTGGGGGCGACGCGATCAACGCTCGGACATATTCTCACTCGGTTGCGTGCTCTACCAGTGCCTCTCCGGGCAGGCGCCGTTTTCAGACGACAGCGTGGCGGCATCAGGCCAATTTGTTCCTTTGCGACGGCTGCGGCCGGAGATATGGCCGGACCTTGAGAACGTTGTCCAAACAGCGCTGCAGACCGATCCCGACAAACGATACCAATCGGCCAGAGAGATGCAGTCCGCCCTCCGGCGGCGCAAGAGTGTTGATGGCATTTCGTGGCTAACGGCGGTTTGGCACGGCGTATTCACCTGCTCAGGGATGCTGCTGCGCATCGCCGCCTGGGTTTATCGGATGGCCTGGAAGCATCTTGGCCAGTTTGTGCGCCATGCGTGCAAAAAGCCGGGTCAGGCGCTGGTCGAAGCGGTTCTCCTGCTGATTGCCACCCAAGCGGCGCGGGGATGGCTGGAAGGGCATCGACAGCAGATCATCTCTCTGCTCATCGGCGCATCGTGCCTCGCGATGATCGGAACAACCGTGGCCGCGAAACTGCGGAATGGCGCGCGATCTGGGAGGTGACGGCGATGACCTACGATTTTCAAGATATGCGGCCGACCGCGCTGGCGCGAACCAGTCCTGTTGAAAGCGTCACCTTAGAAATCGTGAACGGTCCAGAGGCGGGACGCATTATCGCTGTCAGCACTCTGCCCTGCCGCTTGGGGCGCGCTGGACGGTCCGAAATCGTCCTGGCGGATCCAGACAATCCGCCCGGACTTTCGCGCGAACACGCTACGCTGGAGGTGTCAGGCGGCGCGCTAGTGTTGCGGGACAACAGCGTCAATGGCACTCGCGTTGGCGATCGGTGGCTGAGCCGGGGCGAGGCGGTGGAATGGATGGGAGGCGAGCTCCTGCAGCTCGGCCCATCGCTCCAGATCCGCCGGACAAGCGGAGACGCCCTGCAAGTCAAGTCTGATGCCGCTGGGACCGGCGCCCGCACAGAAGCGTCGCCGACAAGGCCCGGAGCGATGCGCGCGTTCCTGACGAGCCCCGACACACTGACGGCCGCATGGCGGCGCGTGGAATTGAATCGCGGGGCTGCGGGACCGGACAATGTCACTGTGGCGGAGTTCAGTCAGGACGCCTCTGGGAGGCTGGCCGCGCTGCGCGGCCAGCTGACTCGGGGCCGGTATACGCCGCTGCCGCCACGGATCTTCGCCGCACCCAAGCGCAGTGGCGGCGTTCGCAGGATCGCGATCCTGAGCGTCTCCGATAGGGTTGTGCAGCAGGCGATACACATGGCGCTCCAGCCGCTGCTGGAGCCGATATTTCCTCCGTGCAGCTATGCCTATCGCCCTGGCGTATGCGCCCATCACGCACTGAGGCGCATTGACGGACATTTGCGCCAGGGGCTGCACTGGGTCGCGGAGACGGACATCGCCGCCTTCTTTGACACCATTGTCCACGCAATCCTTCTGGAAAAGCTGTCCAATCACGCTCCCGACCCCTTCCTGCTCTCGCTAATCTCGAACTGCCTCGCCGTAGGGGCCTCCACCCCTGGCCTCGGGCTTGCGCAGGGGGCGGCAATGTCGCCGCTCCTGAGCAACCTGTACCTGTCCGAGTTTGACGCCCACATGCTGGAGGGCGGCTGGAATCCGGTGCGCTACGGCGATGACCTTCTCTTTGTCGGAGAGTCGCGGACGCGAGCGCAGGCGGCGCTGGCAGAGGCCGAAGGATATCTTCGCTCCCGTCTTCAGCTGTCGCTGCAGCCGGAGAAGACCGGTGTCGCTCCGCTGGCCAGAGGCTTCACGTTTCTAGGATATCGCTTCACGGAAGAAGGACGCCGTCCTTCTCCGCATTCCATTGGCCGCCTGCGGGAACGGCTGGAGGATGTCTCTCCTGAGCAGGCGACTGCCGTGAAGCGGGGATGGGCAAATTATTTTGGCGAGGTTCCCTCGGAGCAAAAAATCTCCGCTCCGCTCCGTTTGGACGCCGAGTGGATGTCGCGATTCCTCCTCCTGTTTGGGGGACGCGAAGATGCTCACGCACGACAGGGCGGCGGCCGTTTTGTTCCCTGTGCGGGTCCGCTGTCTCCTGTGGATGTCCAGGAACATTTAGCGGGTTCAGAGACACTGGCGGCTTACTTGCTGAAGCGGGACGGGATGGTGCGCACCGTTGTGATGGACATCGACGCCGTGCGCGGGGATGGCGCTGAATCGCAGATGGAGCCTGTCATCGCGTTCGCGGATGATCTCCGGCAGATCTGTCGTCTGTTCGGCGTTCCATGCGCTCTGGAAGACAGTGGCCGGCGCGGCCGGCATCTCTGGCTCTTCTTTTCCGAACCGGTCCCGCCGGAACGCGCACGCCGGCTTGCGCGGCTTTTGGCCGTCCGCGCCGGATTTCCGAAGCCCCGCGTCAGGCTGGAAATCCTACCGCGGCATACGGCTTGGCCGGGTCCAGAACTGGGCGACGCCGTGAAACTGCCATTCGGCGTTCATCCTGTCACGGGGCGGCGCTGCCACCTTTTGGATAGTGATGGGGAAGCTATCATCGATCCCATGGATGCTCTGAACGGGATCGGCTTGATTGAGGCTTCCGGGATAGAGGGGCTGATTGCTTCACTGGGGAAGACCACCCAACGGACCCATTCAGGCGAGTCTGCCTTGAAACAGGAGGGGAGACCTGCGCGCAGCGCGCCGGAATCCGAGGAAGGGAGCCCCGTGGAGCGTCTCATGGCTGGTTGCGGAGTCGTCCGCGCACTGGCTGACCGCGCCCGAACGACGGGGCATCTGCGTCATACCCACAACCTGATCCTGCTTTACACAGCGGGGCGGCTCGGCGCTCCCGGGGCGGCGTTCGTGCACCAGACCGTCGGGCAGTGTCGTAACTATGAGGCGCGGATTTGCCAGGGGTACCTGGATCGGCTGGACACCCAGCACGCACCGCTCTCCTGCCATCGCATTCGTGAGTGGCTTGAAGAAGAAGGGGAGATGGACCTCTGTACCTGCCCCAAGAGCCGCAAAGCGCCTCTGGACTGCGTAGCCGAGGCGCCGACCGCAAAGCCGCTTGGCGGGACTGCCCGGACAAAGAAGCCGCGCCCTTCCGCGCCTGTATTGCCTTCAGAGGCTGATCCGGAATTGCGAGACGCTTGGAGCGATGTCGAATCGGACCTGTTCTCGCAGCGTCTGGAAGTTTTGGGTGAGGATGTGGAGGAGATTAGGGAAGAGCAATGATCACGCTTTACGTTCGAGAGCAAGGGGCGGGCATACGGCGAAGCGGGCAGAGGCTGATCGTTTACAAGGGACAGCAGGCGCTCCAGACCACCCGGCTGCGTGATTTGGAGCGCCTGGTCCTCTTCGGCAATGTTGATCTGACTGCGTCCGCGTGTGCATCGCTGCTGGAAATGGGCGTCGAGACGGTCCTGCTGTCTTACGGCGGCAAGTTTCGCGGGCGTCTCACTCCTCCCGACGCCAAGAACGTATTTCTGCGGCAGACGCAGTTTCGCCGTTACGAAGACATGGAGTTCCGGCTGCGCATCGCCCGCGCGATCGTCGCGGGCAAGGTGCGGAACGCACGGTCTGTTCTCCAGCAGTATGTATGGAATCATCCCGCCCCATCCTTGACAGCTGCAATAGATCGGCTCCAGGCGACAAGAGAAAGGATAGGGAGACACGCGAGCCTGGACGCGCTGCTCGGAGCGGAGGGAGAAGCAGCGAGCGTATACTTCGCCGCCTTTGGAACGATGCTGCGCACCGGCTTTGCCTTCACCACACGGACGCGCCGCCCGCCGCGCGACCCGGTCAACGCGGTGCTGAGCTTCGCGTACACGCTCCTGAGCACGGAGATGGCGGGCGCTCTGGCGTCGCAGGGCCTCGATCCGCACGTCGGGATCCTGCACGATCTCGATTATGGCCGCCCGTCTTTGGCGCTCGATCTCCTGGAGGAATTCCGCCAGCCTGTCGCGGACCGGCTGGCGCTAAGCCTGTTCAACCGGGGAGTGCTGGCCAACGGCCATTTCGACGACCGAGGAGAAGCCGGCGTGCTGCTGAATGATGCGGGACGCTCTCGCTTTCTTGAATTTTACCACCGGACTTTAGAAACCGAGTTTCAGTTTAGCGGAGGCAAGACCTGCTATCGTGAGATTTTCCGTTTTCAGGCTCGACGAATGCGAATTGCTCTTGAGAACGAGACTGATTATATCACTTATGCTGCACGTTAAAAGAGGATGTCGTCATGTCCACTAGTGTTCGAAGCCGTTATCTAATCGCTTATGATATTACGGATGACGCAAAGCGCACAAAACTTTCAAAGATGTTGCAGGATTACGGCGATCGAGTGCAGAAAAGCGTGTTCGAAGCGGACCTTACTTCCCAGGATATTCAGGCAGTAATGCGAAAGGCGGCCGTTTATGTCGGCAAGGAAGATAGCCTACGAATCTACCCGATGTGCGCGAACTGCAGAAAGGGCGTCCATTCATTAGGACAGCCCCTATCCAGTCCAACGGCGACTTTCTGTATTGTCTGAGAGGCCGTGAATTAGGAACGTATTACTGGCGCCCTAACCTCAAAAAATCCAAATAAGCTGTTTGGCTAGGGCAGCACCCTTGAGAGTAATAACGGGATGAAAATTATGAAAAAACGGCGAATCAACCTTTCGGCTTCTTTTGATGAATCGGTTAGGGCAATTCAGAAGGAAAAATGAGAAGCAGGGGACAGAATGATAGAGGATGCCGTTCTGGCATTGAAACGATCTCATATCGGATTTCTTCCAGTTTTTCCTTGTCTTGACAGAATGATAGAGGATGCCGTTCTGGCATTGAAACGTTCAGGCGATTCTTGATGATACCGAGAGTGACCGTGACAGAATGATAGAGGATGCCGTTCTGGCATTGAAACGCTTGCTCAAGGAATGCTCCTTATACGCAGACGCCGGGACAGAATGATAGAGGATGCCGTTCTGGCATTGAAACGTCTCAAGAGGCTTTTGTTGATCAATCAACCCATAATCGACAGAATGATAGAGGATGCCGTTCTGGCATTGAAACGGCGTAGTGAGACGATCCGGCCATGTAGTCAACGGCTCGACAGAATGATAGAGGATGCCGTTCTGGCATTGAAACTCGGAGAAAACGGTCATCAGTCAGCTTGTAATGCCTAGGACAGAATGATAGAAGATGCCGTTCCGGCATTGAAACGGGCTGAAAGTCGGTCCAATACGATAGTGCGACGCCCAGGACAGAATGATAGAGGATTGATCGTTACTACTCTGTGCATCAGCAGTAACGATTTCCTCGAAAATAATCGCTTAGATTTGTATCGACTGTCCCATCTCTGTGAATCAACAAAGTTGAAGCGGCCATTTTGAATTAATCCTAAGTTGACCTGTGTCTGTATGGACACTTCAGTGTGATTATCATTAGTCTAAGTCTCCAGTTTGTGGTTAGTGCAATGAAGGGTTAAATATGCGAACTTTTCAAACAATTATTATTTTAGTAGGTGAGAATCCTTTGCCCGCATATTATGGCGTGTTAAATTTCGCCACATCTGACGCTCACGTATTGCTCTTGCACTCCGAGAAGACCTTCTCTTTTGCGGATCATATTAAATCGATTATTCATCGGGATAATGATGAACTCAGACTGCAACGTAAACCGGAACTGCTTTCTCCACTCAAGAATCCATTTGATCCTCAAGAACTCTCTCAAGTAATGTCGGGACTACGTAATACTTATCCTGATGCAGCTCTTAACTACACGGGCGGCACTAAGGTCATGTCTGCGGTCGCATACCATTTTTGGCAAGACAGGCTAGATATGGCCTTCTATTTGGAAGAGGGTGCGGGAGTGTTCCACTTTGCGGACGGCAGAAAAGAGCAACTTGTCGGATTTTCATTGGGTATTCGTGATCTTTGTGATTTGCATGGAGTGGAAATGGCGGGTGGTGTGTCTAAAATCCCATTGTCCTGGGATGATATTTTAGCCATTTGGAAAACATATGACGGCGAGAGACCGTTACCATCCGATAAGATAAATTACGGCTGGTTAAAAGAAAATAAGCAGGAATGGGAAAAATTCTTGTGTGTATTAACTGAACCGAATCAGCGTATTTGGCGGGAGCATCCATTTCCGCAAAGCTCTCACCAATATTATAAACGAAATGGGTTTAAAGACTTACATGAATTAGCGGCAACGAAATGGTTAGAACGACTTGCTTTATATTGCGCGTCTCGCGCCAAGCCGGCGGCTGACGCAGTACCATCGCAGCACTTTAGAATTAACGACACCCAGTTTGAAAGCGATGGAATGTTGGTTCACGACAATCGTCTCTACTATTTTTCAGCAGGCACCACGAAAATTGATGAATATTGCAAAGAAAAAATGTTTGAGGCGGCTTATAGGTCATCTCAGATCGGTGGCGGTCTCGCGCGGAGCGCTGTTGTCTGTCTCGCTGATCGAGATCGTTACAATAACGACATAATTGAAACCTGTCGTCTCACTCTCAACGATCCGAAACACACTATTTTTGGAAAGCCTCAAATTGAAGCTTGGATGGGCGGTAATTTACAAACTCTAGCGGAGTTTCTGGAGCGCTAACGAAACATGTCACATAAGCGCTATCTGGGCTTGATCGATCTGGCTGGTATTCAGAGTTTCATCTTTCGGCAGCCTGATCTTAAGACAATTGCTCGTTCGTCGGAATATATTGAATCGCTTACATCTCCAGAAGGAATATTGCGTGATACTCAGTCTGACGTCACCTGCATGTTCGCTGCGGGCGGCAATGCTGCATATTTGGCGGAACACCCAGATTTACTAAAGAAGGCATTCCAGCGTATTAGCCGAAACCTGCTGATCTATGGGCAGGGAATCGAAGCTGTAGCGGTAATCTGCCCTTATGAAGCAGGGGCGCTTGGAAATATCTACTCCAGCGCGTGGCGAGACCTGGATCGTCACAAGCTGGCGGCGCCCCGCAGCACTGGCCTCATTGCCTTCCCAGGACTTGCACGCTCGTCAAAACCACAGGAAGTGGGAAAGGCTCTGACGATGGACTACGGTATGCGTCATCCTAGCCAGTTTTCTCATATAGTCTGCCGATCTGAGATGGAAGATTCGGACCTTATGGCTGTGGTCAGTGTTGATGGACTTGGCATGGGACGACGTCTGATCCGATGGAGTGATCGCGTTAAAGACGAACCGGATGATGTCTTTTGTGAAATGCTCGCTCGCTGGTCTCAGAATATCAAAGATCGATGGAAGACAGCCTGGGAGGGCTCCGTTAAGCGTCTTGCTGACGAGTTTGGTCCAGAGATGCGCCTCGATCATGAGTTTCATGAAGGGCGTCCTCTCTATCCTATTCGTGATCGCGATGGTATTCCATTCTTTCCCTGTCGGCGTCTCTATCAGGGAGGGGACGATATGAGTTTTTTATGCGATGCGCGTCTTGCCCTTTCCATAACCAGTGACCTTGTGACAAGGCTGGAGCATCCAGACGAATCGGTCTGCCCTGAGTTTCGTCGGATGACAGTCAGTGTCGGAATTCTCTTCGCCGATTCGCATTTTCCGATCGCGAGAGGGTTAGCGCTTTCAAATAAAGTGCGAAGTGCTGCGAAAAAACGATCCCTGGAGGCGCAAAGCCGATCAGGAGATCAAGAGGCGTCTTCTGCACTGGATTGGTGGATCAACCGTCAGGGCAGTCTCAACCGTCAGGGAGAAGCAGATTTCAATTCTACTCTGCGCCCTCTCATCTTTAACGGCGTTCCCTCTGCTGGAGAGCGGACATGGCGGGATTTTGATGAGGTGATACTGCCGGGGCTGTGGCGTCTCTTCAAAAGCAGGCGCAACAAGCTCAAAGACCTGATGGCGGCGGCTGAAGAAGATGATCGCGGCGCTGCTGTTGCGCGATTTCTGGCGCTGCGTCCGATCAAGATGGATGGACGGCGCATTGAGCGCCCGTTTGGATTTTTGGATGCTCCTTTCAGTCCGGAAACCGGATTTTCACCAGGGCGCCGTACTCCGCTTCTAGACGCTGCAGAGCTGTTTGATTTGCACTATCCTTTCCACATTTCGCAAGGGACGATGCCGTCGAGCGAGGAGAATTAGTCAATGCGCGGGTATTTGGTCGTCGAATTGCTGAGTGATGCATGTTTCTCAATGCCTGCGGCGTTTGATACAGCCGTCGATACGGATGTTGTCCTCGACCATTTCGGTCTGCCGATGATCTCTGGAAAGACTCTGCGCGGCTTGCTGCACGATACATTGCTCAGCCTTCCAGATGAATGGGACCAGAATGCAGATGGGATGGCCTTGTTTGGAAAAGAGCGAGATCATTCGACGGCAGGAATATTGCGTATCGGAGATGCTCTTCTTGACAGCGGCGTGCGTCAATGGGCGCGCTGGGCGCATCGCCGCAAAAATCCAGCGCCAGTGAAGCGCGCTTATCTGAGAGACGCGTTCCTTACCCGTCGTAAGGTGACTGCAATCGATCGGCAAAGCGATGCTCCTAAATCAGAAACGCTGCGTGTAATGCGCGTTGTTCCAAAAGGTCTAACGCTGCGTGCGCCAATCACAGTGGCTGGAACTCTCACAGAATCACAAATCCGCCTGCTCGATTTGCTGACTGGCTGTACTCGGCATGCGGGACTTGCGCGTAATCGGGGACTGGGACATGTGCGCCTCTCTGTCATGTGGGATGAAATGTCTGATGCAGAGGTCGCCCAGCCGATGCCACATTCGGCCATGAACTCCAGGGAATTCATATTTCTTGCACTCGTGGTGCATTTAACCGCGCCCTGTCTTATTTCGGGAGATGACGCCGACCCCAATTCGCGCTCAAGTCGGCCCTTTATCACGGGGGCTGCTTTAAGAGGGGCCGTGGCCTCCGCCATCGAACACACCAATGCAAATAGAGGCTTGATGCAGGATCTGATCGTTTCTGGGGACATTCGCTTTCTGAACGCCTATCCCGCGGTGGATGGTCTGCGGGCTCTTCCCACTCCAATCACCTGGCGGCGATACAAGGATCCGCGCTGGAACGATGCGGATCGGGAAGCAGATGGTCATGATGCTGTTCTGATGCTCGCTGGAATGGATGATCCTGATGAGGGGACGCGGCAGTTGCAGCCGATGGATCATCATTTTTTTGCCTCTATTTCCGGTCGTCAGCGTCCTGCCGCCGCCCAAATGCGGCAAACAATTCACCAGCAGCGAAACCGCGCCAGAGGTGCCTCGGTAAAAGGGGAGACCAATATTTTTGCTTACGAGGCGCTGGAAGAGGGGCAATCATTTATTGGGGCGCTGGCGGCGCCGGCAGACCGTCCTGATCTTGTGTCAAGCCTTCAGACGCTTCTTTCCCAGCCATTGTGGCTGGGTCGTTCCGGGCGGGCCAGTTATGGCGGCGCTCCAATCTTCAAGATTGGAGCGCCAGGCGAAGCGGAGCCAGGAACGAACCATAAAAGGATTCAGACCGGAGATTTCTTTGCCGTCAGGCTCACATCCGATGCTATACTGCGTGACGCGGTTACTGGGCAGCATGACCCATGGAGTTTGCGTGCGGCAATTGAGAAACGGTTTGGGGAGCGCGCGATCGTGACCCAAGTATTTATTCGCTCCACGGTATGCACTGGATACCATCGCCTTTGGCGCTCATCGCTCCCCGCCGTGCGGGCAGCGGCGGCTGGCTCTGTTGTTTTGATGGAGGCATGCGAAAATTTGAGCACGTGGGATTTGTCCACTTTAACAGCAAACCCCATTGGCGAACGCGTCGCGGATGGCTATGGTTGCTTTACGGTTGCGAGTGACTCTCTGAATGGTCTTTCCATTGAGCGCTCACGAGCGGAGATCTCGGAGACGGGAGCGCCGTCAGAGCCTGAGTCGGAAGCCATGCTTGATGCCCAGAGACGACTGAGTGATAAGCGTCTGCGTGTCTTTCTGGCCTACGAAGCAATTCAAACCGCAGCCAACGCGCGAGGACTTCAGGGATCGAGTGTGATCCAGCGTGTCCGTGGCCCTTTGCGTGCGCCTGCCACATGGCGCAGGACTTATGCGGATTGGACATCAGGCCCAGCCGAGCATCAGTTGAAGCCAATGGCGCGTGAAGGGTTGATGTCAATCAGCATGGAGATTCGTTTTCTCCATCATGGCAAGCTTTATCGTGAGCGTCTGCGCCTCTGGGATGTCCTGCGCCGCGCGGTAGATACGGAATGGACGCCGACGTATGAGTTCGATGAGGCCGAGCGTCAAGCTTGCCAGATCACCTCGGATAACGTGTCAAAGCAAATCTGGACCGAGGCGCGCGCCGCGCTGGCGCCATATTATCTGGACGTCCTCTTCCGGTCCCTTGCCCGCCGCGCCCAGTCCGAGGGAGAAAAGTAGTCCATGGAGAATAGGAGAGCGCTTAGCGCACGCTGGACAATTACAGCGGATCTTGTGCTGATTTCCGCCGCCCAAATTGGCAGCCAGGAATCTGACTACTGTGATTCAACATTTGCGCGTACTTCCGATGGAACGCCCTTTTTAGCGGGAGCAACGCTCGCGGGGGCACTGCGCAGCGCGCTGTGCGATACACTTTCGGGTTATCGCCAATCGGAGCCGGTAGCGGTGGGTGAGCTTTTCGGCGCGCTTGACCACCATGAGAGTGCTCTGATCCTATTCGACAGCTTTGGATGCACGGCTGACGATCCCATTAGCGCCGGGATTGGCTGCATCGCTGAAGCATCGATCCGTGACGGAGTTCGGTTGGATTTGGAAACAGCGACGGCCCTCGATGGTTTTAAGTACGACCGCGAAATCCTTCTGCCTGGCTGTGTTTTTCCGCTGCGTTTTGATCTTCTTATTGATGCCGCGTCCGATGAAGGCCATCTGCTTTCGTATTTCATTGCTGTACTGAACAGTCTCGCAAATGGTGAGGTCCATCTCGGCGCACGAAAATCGAGAGGTTTGGGAAAGGTCGCCTGTTTATCATTTCGAGCGATACGCTACGATCTTGCTCAAATTTCGGGCTGGCGTGAGTATGCGCAAAGCGCATCCCATCTGGCGCCGCTCACTCCTCAAGTTGAGGCGTTCAGCACTCCGGTTCAGGCAATCTCCAAAGCATATCAAGCGCTTCCACTTACTGAAATTAATGATAATCGGAGTCGCCTTATGGTGACTCTCAGTGTTGCATTAGCCAGTCCATTGATTATCAGGAGCCCAGGCATTCATGCCGCGGATCCAGATAACGTCCAGCTGACGGAGCATGGGAAGGCTTTGCTGAGCGGCGCATCGGTGGCTGGCGCTCTTCGAGCACAGGCCATACGGATCACACAGACACTCAATTTCGGAGCGTCATTAGTTGACGATCTTTTCGGGACATCGCCAGAAAATATGGTTCGCGATGATATCGGCGCAATGCCCATGGGCAGCCGAATTCGTGTGTCTGAGGCGTATCTTGAGGGAGCAAAGACATACGAGCACACGCGTGATCGTATTGATCGGTTTACGGGCGGTTCCGTTGATGGCGCTCTCTTTACCGAGAGCCCGGTTGTGGGCGGTTTGGCAACACTCAATATCGAGGTGCGCAACCCAAAGCGTGCGGATATGGCGCTGATGACTCATTTGTGCCGCGATCTGGTCGAGGGATTGATAACCATTGGTGGGGAAGCTGCGGCGGGGCGCGGCTGCCTGACTGGCTCCGCTATATTGAGCAAGTCTGGATCAGTAGGTTCGGTGCGAGTAGCTCCAGGTAAGGTCGAGTGCGATGAGCCTGAAGCGCTCTCAGAATGTCTGAAAGCGCTTTTGAATGAAGAAGACTACAATTTATGACTACTCCTACCTCTCGTGAGATTTCCGGAGCCAATCTCGTTGCAATCCATGATCCATCGGAGTGTTTACGGTGGCTATTAGAAAAAGGCGCTGATGCTCCCATTGGTTTTTCATCTCCCACGGTGTGGGCAGTTGTGCAATGCGGCGATACGCTTGCTTGGGGTCAGTATGGGCAAGCACAATGGCGGTGGACCTCCGAATTGGATTCTGAAGTACGTGCTCCAGCCATCGCTAATCTCTTTGAGGCCCGCGTCTTCTCGCGAGAGCGCGAAGCGCTGATCTGGCGAAGAGATGATGGTAAATTTGCTGGACGTACAGTTACTGATGCGACAATTTCGGATGCGCTCCTGGCGCCAATCGATGAAGAGTGGCTTTTTGAAGGCAAGGTATCGGGTTCTCAGGGAGATCTCTTTGTGTCACGCAAATTATTGGGGGGCAATGTGTCTGTCACGCCTCAAGGGCGCGGCGTTTGCATTCGCCACTACGTTGAAGCGGATCTAAACACGGGATTACTGCACATCGCTCTGAGCCGATTCCTCGAACTGCTGCGATAGGACTGGGGCAATAAAATTGAAGGGCTGCTGTAGAGGAGACTGAAGTGCCGCCGTCCATTAAGCCTTACGCGATTACTCCATACAATTTCGTGCCGATGCCTGATCGGATCGTGACTGGCGATCCGCTTCCCAGATGGAATTCGTACGCCTCTGACCGACATACCGGCTGGCTGGACGTCGAATACACAACGCTTACGCCGACGTATACCCGTGCGGCGCGCGGCGCAGGTGATCCCGCCGATCCGCCAGATTTTTTTCATCATTTCGATGAGCAACGGACGCCAGTGCTTCCTGGGAGCTCACTGCGCGGGATGGTGCGCAGCGTCTTCGAAATCCTCACCTACAGCGCGCTGGATAGTATTAGCGATCGCACCTTATCATACCGATTCTTTGCTTCAGGGCAGAGAGAACTCAGGGAATATTACAGCGGGGCTGACGCAGCCCTCGGAACATTTGATACCTCGCGGCTATTTGCAGGAGTTTTGGAACAGTCTGGCTTGGATTATCAGATGAATGTCGGTAATACTTCAGCGCCGAGTGCGGATAAGGGCTTCGTCGTGGTCTCGGTAAACGATCCTGGCTTGAGGCGATATATCCGGACGTCCTCACAGCCACATCAGCCTTATCGACATATGGCGCCTCTGTACGAAACTCAGCAGGTGTGGGTCCGGCTTACTGGGACTGCAACATTATTGCGTGGGCAGCAGGAAATTGAGTGTCCCTCTGCGGATCTTGCTGCCCCTCATTCTTCTGGCGCAGTTGAGGGAATACTCCTCTTTCACGGGAAAGACATCGCCAGTCGTCGTTGGTATCAGGTTATCCTCAAGCCCAGCAGCCCGCCGTTAGCGACATATGAACTGCCGCAGTCCGTCTACCGGGACTACAGGGCCTGGGGACAGATGGCGCATGGAAAGAGGTTTGGAGGACAAGACGCGCCCCGCATGATTACTCTAGGTGCGCCAGCGTTTACTTTGGTGGATCGCAGCAGCAGCAAAGTGACCGCCCTTGGAGCCAACCTCATGCTCACCCTGCGTTACCGTCGTTCGCTCAAAGATGTGGCCCGCGATGCATATTCGGCTGCGGACGGGCTGGACATGACGCAGACAGTATTTGGTTATGTTGGGAATGACAATTCAATTCCACCAGTACGAAGCCGCATCGCCTTTGAGGATGCGTTACTTGTGGCTGCTCCAAATGGGATCTGGATGGAGGTAAGCGCTGTGCGTATACCTGATATCCTTTCGTCGCCAAAGCCTACTTCCATACAAACGTATCTGACTCAGTCTACTTCTGAAGTCGAGCCTCTTCGGCACTGGGACAGCCCGAACGTTCGCATCCGTGGCGCTAAGAGATATTGGCAGAGGAGTCCGTCATCTGCCGAGAACAGCCTTCGTACTGCGGGGGATATGGCAATCGGCACTCAGCAGACCAAAATAAAACCGATCCGCGCGCAAGTGAAATTCAAAGGACGCGTTCGGTTCACCAACTTAACCAGTGTTGAGCTGGCCGCGCTTTACGCAAGCATACAGCTTCCTGAGGGACTTGCGCATAAATTCGGCATGGGCAAAAACCTGGGATTGGGCGCTCTGGACGTATCTATTGTGAAGGTTAATCTGATCGACACTGAGCGCCGCTATCGCACCTTGGATAATGCGGAGAGCTATCATTCTGAGGAGTATGGCCGCACCAAACTCGTGGATGGCTACACCGAGTTGATAAAGCGGATCTATCCCAATTCTAAACTGGAGAAGCAGACGTCGCTATGGAACTCCCGGAGACTGAAAGACTTTGCTGGGCTTTGTTCCTGGGAAGTGCGTCTTGAAGATGATCTGACGCGCCAGGTCGCCATTCAAGATTCCCGGAATGATACAGACGAGGATACATGGAAACATAACGACGATCAGTGGCGCAGGCGTCTGGTACTGCCATCCGCCTCCGACTTGATCCAAGAGGGGCGTCTGATGAGACAGCCATCGGATGTGATTACGCCTCGTCTTGAGAAAATGATTGCAGCTAAAACATTTCCGGCCGTGGCTGCGACACAGCAAACAAAATTTGAATACAAAGTTGGTGATTCCGTAACCGGGCGAATTCTGCCAGGGTATATTGTCGAATTGCTCGACACGAGCGGATCCTCGACGGGAGTTCGGTTGCGGAACCTTCCGGTTATGATGCATGCGACAGGAGATATACTGCAGTTTAAGGTGGTTGAATTGCGCGATGGCAAAATCAGCCGTGTCAAAAAAGCATAATTGGTCTCAGTATTGTCATATTTTTCGTGGTGGACCCTGGTATGCCTGTTCGAATGAGATTTACGCTGATCGGCGACCCTGCGTCGTCACCGTTCGAGCATGCGCGTGGCATTCATGCCCTCGTTCTGGGATGGATTGCTTCCGCTGATCAGGAATCGGCGAAAGAGCTTCATGACGCAAATCAGCTGAAACCACTGACGATCGGCCCGCTGATACAATTAGGCGCCGGCGGCAAACATATTTTCGATGTGTGTCTGCTCTCCGAGTGGCTGGAGCCTCTGATCCGGACCGGAGCGCGCAATACCGACCGTGTCATTCTAGGGCGCAGTCAATACCACTTGTCCACCTCCGTGCAAGCGGTAAGCCGGATTTCCTGGGAAGACTTGCTGGACCGCGCTGAGCCGGTGTCATGCTGGCGAATTCGTTTGCATACGCCGACGGCGCATCATGCAGTGGGAACAATCCGTAAATCGATTATTGTGCCCAGCCCCGAATATTATTTTGGCAGCTGGATAGCGCGCTGGAATATGTGCGCGCCATTCTCATTTGATCCCAATTTGCGCGACCTTATTGCTGAGCGAGTTGCTGTCTCGGATTGCTGCGGCCATACAGAGCGCATAACCTATGGCAGACGGCAAGTGGCTATCGGCTTTGTGGGAACAGTCGCTTTCGAATTGCTCCAGCCACAATCTGTGCCGCCGCCGGCTCGTGCGGCCCTTGATGCGCTGGTGCGCTACGCATCGTTCTGCGGCACCGGGGTGGGATCCCTGCGTGGGATGGGGCAAACAGCAGTTGCAGACACCATAACCTAACCTCTCAGCATTTAAGCCTTCAGGGCGTTGCGCAAAGCCTGCTCTGCAGCTTGTTCCAGCAGTCGGTCTTCATGGCTGAAAATCTCCTGCTTCTCCTCATCGCTCAGTCCTTCAGATAGCGCTGCTCGAACACGCGGGTCGATCAAAGTCTTGACTGCTTCGACCACCGCATTAAGCGCCTTGCCTGGATTAATTTCGGTTTCTCCCTCTGCGGATGAGGTTTCGCCAAAGTGAGACACGAGAAAATCGGTCAGGCGTTCCGTCGCGTGAGGATAGCGGAGCATAGTTCGTAATTCGCTGCGCGCCTGCATCCATGTTTCTGGCTTGTGCTCTTCGTCAAGCCGTTGCCCTGTCAATTCGCTGAAAATTCCGTCTCGCGGAGCTGCAATTCCACGCAGATCTGCGATATAGTGTGCGGCGCGATCATTCTGGGCGATCACGAACACAGAAGGAGATTTCAGCAGCTGCTCGACGTGCTCCCGCGCAAATTCTCGCTTATAATTTCCTGGACGGATATCCTTTTCAAGGATCGGACTTTCAGGCCAGCCATCCATATCAAATTCAGGATCCTCAGGATCTTGAGGAGTTCGGATTGCGGTATGAAGAGCTTCATCCGCGTCAGGGAATTCAAACACCATTCCGTCGTACTCCAGTCGGGCGAACGCTAAGCCATTTCCTGAACTCGGATACGTCTCAAAGACTGCTGATCGGGTTTTTTCATGCTGCTCGGGGTGTGGCGAGCTTGGGACATGCTCAAAGTTCATTCATTCTGTGTTAGTTCTTGCTGCGCATATTGTATCTGGACTTGTGCGTGTAATCAACAATGATTTTTCGGCAGGATTACTGCTACTTTATGATGAAATGAAAATGTGAAGCAGCGCAATTTACGCGTGTAGAATGGGTTGAGGGCAGCTGAGTTTATTTATCGATAACAGAATGGCGCCACAACCATCGTTTATGGATAAAATCCTGCCATATTAGGGAGATGGCTTGAGAGCAAGAACGGTAATGAAACGCGAAAATACACACAGATTAAACAATACTCTATTCAGGGCTAAGGGCTTACGCCAAAATAACCGCTTCGATTTTTACAGCATTGCCCATCTCAGGGCGTCGTCTAAGTTGAAGCGTTTATTTTTGAATAAGTCCTAAACGTGGGAGTACGCCGTTCCAGCATTGTAACGGAAAGAGTATGTTCCAAAACTATCTAATAGTATGCTTGTCAGCTTGGTAGAAACGAAATATAAGTCTTGAGCCGTCGAAAAGTACATAGAAGTCATTCCAAAATGACCTGCTCTAGTAACAATTAATTAAACCAGAAGTCTTAGGGTTCAACGTTTTGGAACACACCCGAAGCGTACAGATCGTATTGAGCATCACTCGTTTGCGCCGAAAGGAGTCAGTATGTCAACATATCTCTTATTTCATTCTGCACCCGAAATGCACGAGGGGCAGCCGTCAGACCCGATGAACGATGTGTTGGTGGAAATCGACGATGACGTCGATCTCGACGATGAGCGCTCCGTAAGGTCAAAAGCAGGGCTCTCCGAGGTGATAAACACGACCGTGGTTCGTGCCACCATATCGCTGCAGGAAGCCTTACAGCGAACTATTCAATCCAACGTATACGCACTCCGCAATGCCGTGAAATCATTGGAGGAACCCCCGAATGAGATGGAGATTTCCTTTGGCCTCAAGGTCACTGCGGAGGCAAGTAATGTCGCTGTCGGCAAAATCGGCGGCGAGGCCAACTATACCGTTAAACTGACCTGGAAAGCTTAGGCATCATTTAGGTAAGCTAGACTTTATCCATTTGCCGCCACCGTGTTCAGATGGAAGCGCGAAGCGATCCTTGATTTTATGCATTTTGGTATTTGAGGACTACATGCGTAAATGTCGTTGATAGTTATTGCTGGACGTCGCCATAGATGGGGTAGCGTGTTTGGAAATGGATGAACTCTAGGTAAGCGGCAATTTCTTCGCTGATATCGTTTCACTGGCGAACCTTTCGGGTTATAAGTCTCCCTTATCTCCCCATAACGTTGGGTTTGGTAGGGAGGGTGGGGACCGAACTGGTGAGGCGGGACTTCGTGATCGAAAGCTCTTGGAGGTGGAATTGAGAGTACTGGACGTTGACAAAACCGTTGATCCTACTACTGCAATCATAAAAATCCTCAAACCCAACGGACGCACCGAAGGAACCGGGTTTATTGTGTCTCGCACCGGCCTCATCGCGACGTGCTCCCATGTGGTAACGAATGTCGGCGCCCGGCCTGGTGACAAGGTTTCGATCCAGCTCAAGGCTACCGGAGAAAAGCGAACAGCTACCGTTCTACCCGAAGCTTGGACCGACATAAATCTTCAAGACGTGGCGTACCTACGGCTTGATGGCGCGCTGTCTGATCTTTGCCGCGTCATGCCACTGGGCAGTGACCAGTTTCTGGATGTCAAAGAGGCGAAGACCTACGGGTATTCGCTTGGTGTCAGCAAAGATGGCATGCCGGGTGACTGTGAACTTGTAGGCCCCAACATCGTAGATGGCTCTCCTGCACATACACTGCGCAGCAATGAAATTGACCATGGCTTCAGCGGGGCGCCAGTGTGGCATCCCGAGCTGCATTGTGCCATTGGGATGATCTTTAACGTTTTTGACACCCCATCTCCACGGAAAGACCAACCACCGAAACCCGTGACCAAAGGATTGCTGACCGCTTTCATGCGTCCTGTCTCCCTGCTTCGATCTCTGTATCCAGAAGTAATCGATACAACTGAAAATCCATATCGAGGTTTGCAAGCGTATCGCAATACAGATGCCGACGATTATTATGGTCGCAGTGATGCGATCCGGCGTTTGGTGACACTTCTGTCCGAGCATGATTTCGTATCTGTTATCGGTCTCTCCGGAAGCGGAAAGTCGTCACTCTTGCGAGCCGGTTTAACTAAAGGCCTCCAGCAATATAACCAGGCGACTCTCGCCGGCCGCATCCGCTGCGAAACGACGCCCGGCGGCTATCCGACCATTGCGTTGCTGACGCAGATCTTGCAGTTCTCCGAGTGGTCCTGGGAGCGATTTCAAGATGCACTCGGAATTACACGACTTCCTCTGACTGGCGATGAACTTAGCCTCAAAACCAATATGGAGCGTCTGATTGAACTGGATGTCGATGGGGTGGCTGCGGCAATCAAGCAATCCCTCGGTGGCCAAAAAGCCCTTCTTACAATCGACCAGTTCGAACAAATCTTTACCGGGTGTACACACGAGAAGTTTCGAACGAGTTTCATGGACCTGCTTATCGCCTTGCCAAAGTATGGAGTGAAAATTGTGATTGGCGTCCGAGCCGATTACATCGGTCACGCGTTCGAATATGACCATCTCTCAAAGGCAATACAAGGCAGCCTCATCTTGACCTCCATGGACCGGCAAAATCTGAGCGAGTGTATTGAGCAGCCCGCCAGACATCGCGAATGTGGCGTTGATCCTCGGCTCGTTCGGCAGCTCATTGACGACGTCTATGGACGTGCAGGTGATCTTCCACTCCTGAGTTTTACTCTTGAAAAGCTCTGGGAAACGGATGCGAAGAAGGGCATCCTGACCCTGGAGACGTATAAGAAGTTTGGCCAATCCGTCGTGGTTGACGAAGATATCGGCGGTGTCCAAGCCGTCTTGATTGGGATGGCGGAACAAGTCTGGGAATTATTGTCTCCAGAAGAACGCATTCAGGCGGAATGGGTCTTTCTGTCCCTCGTTGCAGAAGAGTCGATACTGGGTGGCCAGGAGAACATTAAGAAAAGCGCCGGACGGAGGGCTCTGCTCGCAGAATATAGTGATGGGACTCGCGCGACCGCCATCAAGCTGCATGAGTCGTTTCTCTTAACATTCGGGCACGACACGGTGCGCGACAAGCCGACGATCCAAGTTGCCCATGAGGCACTCTTGTGGACATGGCCGCGCATGGTTACGCTTATTAACCAATACCGTCCATTTCTCAATTGGTACAATACGGACTTTTCTGTTCGGCTCAATCAATATATTGCGTCTAGGCAGAGCAAAGATCAGCTGCTGCCGAAAGCGGCACTCCGACAAGCTAGCATCTGGTATAGCCAGCATCCAGAACGGTTTGCCGGTCCTCCGTTAGAATATATCAAACAAAGCCTCAAAGTGCGTAAGGCGACTATGACTAGAAGGGTTGTCTTCGCGGGGATCGCGATCCTCTGTCTCCTCATAGCCGGCGCAAAATATAATCAGCAAACGAGACAGCAACAGGCACGGGAATATATCCAGCAGGGCAAGGATGCCCAAGCCGCACGTGATTACACCACCGCACAGAAATATTATGCCCTTGCTTTGAAGTCGGTGGACGATCCCACCACGCGTCAAACGCTGCTCGATGTCGCGGCTCAGGCACCACATCTCCGAGTGGTTCAAAACGGCACGTTCAAGTGGCTTGCGACCGCAGCTTCGGGTAGTCAAACACTCGTGGATATGGGGAAAGGGATAGTGGCCGTTTACGACACCAATACGCTGAAACGCCGTTCCATCTCGTCGTTTATCTCCTCCAAGATTGCTAAGGGAGCCTTGTCGAGCGACGGTTCCGTTGCTGCGGTGAGCTGCTCCGATGGCAGCTATTATATCTGGGACATTGCAAAAGATCAGGTCAGTCCGTTGCAGATTGCGGGTTCTAATCCCGGCGCGGCGGTCGCGGTCTCTCCGAATGGGCGGAGCGTCGTCGTGTCGGATGAACTTGGTCGAACGTGGGTCTATGATCGCGTCACAAAGAAAAAACCTGTTCTGCTCCGTCCAAACAGCAGTGATCCATTCTGGTGCATTGCCTTCAGCCCCGACGGTCGTAAAATCGCGGCCGGAGGCGAAAGTACGGATGTGTACATATGGCAGGTTGCCTCGTGGCAAAAGACGATATATCGGAGCGTCAGCAACGATGTCATCAGTTCCATAGCGTTCAATGCCGATAGTGATCTGCTCGCAGTCGGCGCTGCCGATACAAATATCCGGCTCATCAATCTAAAAGACGGAAGCCGTCGCGTCCTCTCCGGCCATTCGGACGCAATCTTGGATGTCGCTTTCTCGCCGACTGGCAGCGAACTTGTGTCTTGCGGACAAGACAAGACGGTCCGGATCTGGAATGTTGCCAATAGTGTCGAACTCCAGTTGATCAACATCGGTGATCGCTCCGTCACTTCGGCGACGTTCACGAACTCTGGCAGTGTGTTCTATTGGGAGGCTCCGTCTTCGGCGGAGCCTGGTCTCAGTACTCTGCGCGTGGTCGATCAGCAAAATCCACGGTTCGGATATACGCTTCGTTATGGCGAAGCCATCAATCAAGTTGTGATGAGCCCCGATGGGAACTCAATTGCTATCGCCGGAACACAACGCGATTCGTCCGGGCATCAGCATGCATTTGTGGCGGTAACTAACATGGCAATACACGCCCAATATCTTATCAGACCGGCGGGTGACAGATCGATCACCGCCGCCGCCTATTCGCCCACCGGGGATACCTTTGCGGCGGCGTGTCTCGATGGCTACGCTCGGGTCTGGGATACCTCTTCTTGGACCGAGCTAGCGTCGATCAAACATCCCTCTCCGGTCGTTACTGTTTTATACCTCTCCGACACGCAGTTGCTGTCTGGGGACAGACTGGATGGAAAACAAGCAAGGTTAACTTTGGCTGATCCTCATGGACATTCTTCCATCAATATCCCCTATGATCAAGGTTCCGTCTTCTCCACAGCATTAGACGTCAAACATAGTTTTCTTGCACTTGGCGGCGGCGACAATCGTGTCCTCGTCCTCTCCGCTCAATCACTTCCCGAGCGCAAAATCGTTTTCGAAAAAAAGAAGCTGAATACATCCATTTGGGCTGTCGGCTTTGTCGAGTCGTTAGGAAAATTACTCGTCGGAGACGGTTCCGTCATTCGAGTCTATGATCTCCTCACGAAGCATAGTGACAAAGAGTTGCCAAGCCAATGCGGAGACGTCTACAGCTTTGCCACCATGCCGAACTCGAATCTTGCGGCGGCAGCTGGTTCAGGCGGCTCCATTGATGTGTGGGATATGACGAAAGAGTGTGTAATTCTGAGCTTTCATGATCACACCGGACCGATTTGGCGTGTGGCATGGGACAGCTCCGGCCGCTGGCTCGCATCCGCTTCAATGGATGGTTCCGTTCGGGTTCGCGACATGCAAAGCATCCGCGAATTAACTCATATGAACGTCGATCAACTGCTGCACGCCTTAGTGGAGGACAATCCCCAGATGCAATGATCTAACAAACGCGATGTGCAAGTTTTCTTTCACGCTTGCACCAGATATTCGAATTGCAGCGGGGGCTGCCGCACGTTGATAATGATCGCCAGCGTGTGCGCCAGCTTCGGCTGGTCAAATGTCACAAATCCCGGGTGCGCACGCAGTTGATGTAAAATCGATCCGTCAACTGAGCGAAAACGCTATCGATCAAATAGCGCGCATCACTGTAGCGCCATTTCTTGCCCTGAGCCATGTCGGGATCGCGTTTGGCATGGCGAGCTGTCTGGATCAACCCGCCCAAAATTAATATAATGGTCCCATAAATTCGGACAGTAAATCGGGCACAATTAAGGTGGATTCACCACCATGCCCAACACCCGAAAACAGTACTCTGCTGCCTTCAAAGCCCAGGTCGTTTTGGAGGCGCTTAAAGAGACCAAGACCGTTGCCCAGCTTGCTTCAGAGCACCAGATTCATCCGAACCTGCTGACCAAGTGGAAGCAGGAAGCCATCGCGGATTTGGCTCTCGTCTTTGAGCGAAAGAACTCGCAGGCCAAAGCTCAAGAAGCCCAGAAGCAGAAAGTCGAACAGCTTTACCAGGAGATCGGTCGCCTCACGACGCAGGTAAACTGGCTGAAAAAAAAATCTGGTCTCGAACCTGACGCTTAACGAGCGCCTGGCCCTGGTCGAACGCGAAGAACGCCATTCGATGCCGCTGCTCTGGCAGGCCGATCTGCTGTCCGTGGCGCGCAGCAGTTTGTATTATGAGCCACGTCCCGCAAGGGAGGCGGAGATCGCGATCAAGCATCGCTTGGACGAATGGTACACCCATCGTCCCAGCCTTGGAACACGCAAACTGGTGACGCTTTTGGCGCAGGAAGGCATCATCGTCGGACGGCATACGATCCGTCGCTACCGTGTGGAAATGGGCCTCTTTACTCTGTATTCCGCTCCGAACCTGTCGAAGCCCAGTGGCCCTGACCACAAGGTCTATCCGTATTTGCTGCGCGGCTTGTGTATTGATCGGCCCAATCAGGTCTGGGGCGTAGATATCACCTATATTCGGCTGCGCGGCGGCTTCCTTTATCTGGTGGCGTTCCTCGATTGGTTTTCCAGGCTGGTCGTTTCCTGGGAATTATCGGAGACACTGGAAATTCCATTTGTCCTGAGCTGCACCGCCGCGTCATTAAAGAACGCAGTTCCTGAGATCGTCAATTCGGATCAGGGCAGCCATTTTACAAGCGAGCAGTTCACGAGCCAATTTTTGACGGCGGGAGCGCGCGTCTCCATGGACGGGCGAGGACGCTATGTGAATAACATTTTCACAGAGCGTCTGTGGCGCAGCGTCAAACAAGAAGAAGTGTATTTGGCCCATTACGAAACGCCGCGCGAGGCGCGCCAAGGTCTTGCGTCTTATTTGAAGTTCTACAACGAGGTTCGACCACATCAGTCGTTGGGTAATTTGACGCCTGCGATTGTCCATGCCGAACCGCACCGATTGCTACGAAAATAACCAACACAGAAAAGGAGGCAGTCCACCTTAAAAGAGGCCGTCTGACTGTCTTGACAAATGGGACCACCTTATTATTTGATGTTCCCAGCGTATTGAGAAATCCGTTAATCAGGATCATAAAAGGCGTGTACGGGGTATAATTCTTGTGTCCGCTCTGACTGCCAATTTTTACTCTGTTGAGAGTAAACCGCACAAAAACAGGCGGCGTCAGCCCGCAAAAAGCAGGCGGAACAACTCGGCTATCAGAGTGCAGTTGCTCATTTATACGAGTGTCTGCTACTCTAAAACTCCTAATCAACCGAAAAAAGACCGAACTTGAAGCAAGCACTGCGTTGAATTTGTCACTCCAGAACTCCAACACAATTAACTGTCTCACCCACATAAGAATCGACAGCTAATTTATAATTGAGCGATCTGTAATAACTACTCCACAGAAAAGCCTTCAGCGAAAATATTTCGCTGAGAGCCCCGAATACCATCGATTCATGCAGATCTGTGGCCTAGTATTTCTCGTGTGGCGGCGGATGCAGGAGTTATCGCGAGTCGTTTTCCGATCCTGAAGCTGGATAGTGTTATTCTGTCATCGAACGGAATGCGCGGCCTGCAAAAACTCTAATGGTTAATATTTAGAACCGGATGCTCAAACGGAGCCGTTTCGCATCAATCGAATCCACGGATAGCAGATGGCGCCCGGAACTGATCCGGGCGCCACTAACTCCCTAGAACTCATGCGTCCCTGGCGCTCGCGCGTCAGAGCCGGCGGGCCGGCCAGGCTTTGAATGGCAGGACCGGTGGCCCAGGATGGAAGACCACCCGGGTTAGCGCCGATGGGTTCAGGATTGATACTCCGACACCCTCGCGCTGCGCGTGTAGGCCACCCGCCCCGAACAGAGACTGGAGATAGGGGCCGAAGTCCGCCCGCATCATCAGGCGCGACTCGACCTCCACTTCCCAGAACACGCGATGGCCCGAGGCGGTCCACAACTCGGTATAGCCGACCTGTGTTATCCCCGGTTTGTCTCCTGCCTCCTGGCGGTTGGCGGTTGCCTGATCGGGGTCGTAGGCGGCCCGAAACCTCTCCTCCGTGAGTTCCCTGACGGCGGTTGCCCCACCGAGGTAGGGCCAGGAAGGCAACTGCGCGGCGATCAGGTCGACTCTCTCGATGCGGGCCGTTGCAAAGGCGCTCAGAGCACCATCTCCGCCCAAAACGAAATGGGGGACGGTGAATAGCTTGCTGGGCGTCAAAGAGTCGAGGATCTGCCGGACGAGAGCGGGATCATCCTGAGCGAAGCGGGCGATGGTTCCGTCGGTCTGAGTGAGCTGGATCTCCAGCAAAGGAGTAGGGGAGAAAGCGAGTTCGGTCGTCAAGGTAGATTCCTCCATTCGAGTGTAGGCGCGATAGGCAGAAAGTCATCGCGCGCGTAGGTTGTCGAAAAATTGCATCCCGCCGTCTAAGTCTTAATGATCGAAGCGTATCAGGACACCTTATTACTGAGTGACGCATCCGCAGATGATGGTCTTCAGGGACAATGACGTACCAGAGGGGCCAAGCCCTGATGCATCCACGGATTGGCTTGATATTCCTCCTCTCGATATGTCCTTCTTTGAAATGTCCTCGTTTATTCTTCCCACTCTCTGTCTATCTCGATGCTTGTCGATGCCTCGTCCTTCAACGAATCATCAATGCACTGCCGGTGATGACTTCGGGGTTATAATTGGTGCTGCTGAAGGTACTCACGGTACAGTTCGCATCGAAAGGCGGGGCGGCCTCCGGGGGGTTGGCGGACGATCCCGGCGGCCAGCAGCCGGTAGAACGCGTCCTGATCTGTCGGCGCCGAGTCCGCCAGCAACGCGCGGATGTACTCGGCGACGTGCGGCAGGCTGGAGACCGAGATCAGGAGGCGCTTCAGATGGTCCGAGAAGGGGCCGTCGTCGCGTGTGGCCTGGGACAGCAGGGTCGCGAAGTCCATCTTGCCGCCTGCCAGCGCATCTAGGGCGCGTCGCGTCAGGAACGGCTGGCCGCCAATCAGCCCGTGCAGGCGCTCCACGTCTCCGTAGCTGCCTAGCGGACCGCCATAGCGTCCGTTCAGGTCCACGGTCTGCTGCAAATTGAAGTCCGCCAACTCCATCCGCCGCCCAACGTTGAACGGCGATTGGTTCAGATCCTGGATGAATAGATGCGCCTCCGTGGCGTACGCGACCACCACCGTCAGCTTGTCCCAGGGGCCGCCCGGCTCGGTCGAGCGCGAGTTGTGCCAGGAGCGCACTAGGCCGAAGAAGTCGCTGGCGAACGGGGCGGTGAACAGCTTGTCCACCTCGTCCATGAACCAGACTAGCGGCGCTTCCCCCGCGTCCAGCAAATCGCGCAGGAAATTCTCCATGTTCAGGTTCGCGCCAAAGATATCGTCCCATTCGGCGGCGAAGTCGTACTTGAACCCCAATTGTCGGGCCAGTGTGGCGGCCAGCAGTCGGTAGAACGCCTCGTCGGAGGCCATCTGGGCGGCGTTGAACTTCTGAAAGTCGGTTATGGCGACCCGCCGCCCCAACTCTTTGGCGCGCTTGGATCCCTGGGCGAGCATGGACGTCTTGCCGATCTGGCGCGCGCCCTTGACCAGCAGGATGCTCTCTGTGTCTTCGAGCGCCTGCAAAAACTCGTGGTCGGCGGCGCGGCGCATGTAGAATGGCGAGTCGGGCGGCACGGCGCCGCCGACCGGCTCCAGCTTGACCTCCGTGGCGCGGGGCTTGAGCGGCTCGGCGATGGCCGACAGCAGTTCGGTGATCAGGCGCGGGTCGTCCTGCGGCCCCTCCCAGGCGAACTGGGTGAGTGGGCGGATGATCGACCCGATGACTCCGTCTTGGACGTCTTCCTTGCCGATGCGGACGGGCAGCAAGATAGGCTTGCCGGTTTGCGCTTGCTGGTCGTGGGCGGTCTCGACTTCGAACTCCAGCATCTCGCTCTGCATGGACTTGGGGGAGACAATGGCGATGACAGCGTCGGCGCGGCGGATTGGCTCCTCGACGGCCAGCGCCCAAGCCTTGCTGATCTTGGACTGGTTGTCCACGAAAACGTCGTGGCCGACGGCCTTGAGTTGCTCCTCCAATGTCCTGAGGACTTTCTCGTCCGGGTCCTGGTGGGGGCGGTAGAGCAGGGCCACCCGTTGGGGCGTCACCACGCGGGCCGGCGCATCTTTCCCGGAATCGGCTCTCGGACTGGACAGTCGCGTGGGGGCCTTGGCCCGTCCCACATCCGCCCCGTGCAAGCTGTAGAGCTGGACGGTCTGTCCGTGCTTGGCCTCGCCCTCGCCCAGTGCGTGGATCAGGGGCGTCCAGTCGTCAAACTGGCGCAGCCAGAGGGCGTACTGGGCCGACAGCAGGACGTGCCCCTCGTCGCCGAAGTCCATGACGCGCTGGGCGGTGTTGATGCCCTCGCCGACCACGTTCTGCCTGCCGGCGATGTCCATCTGCGACTGCACCAGCCCGCTGTGCAGCCCCATCCGCACCCGCGGCGCGTCGGCCCTGGCTAGGGCGCGGGATACGTCCAGTGCGCACCGAGCTGGCGCGATGACGTCTCCAAAGAACAGCAGGGCCATGCCGTCGCCAGTGGGCAACGGCTGCACGCTCCCGGCGGCCTTGGAGGCGTCGAAGGCGGGTGAGGCGTTCACGGCGTCGTTAAGCCGTCCCAGCAGCCGCGCCTGGGCGGACGTGGATTGCTGAGAATAGCCAACGATGTCCAGGAACAGGACGTGGGCGATCTGTGCGGTGCGGGAGGTCTCTTCCATACTTTGCGTCTTTCCCGGATTTGTTTGTCTTGTCCGAGTATTCATTTCCTTTGTGGCGGTTATGTTCAGTCATGCTCTGGATGTTTTGGGCGGCTTTCAGTGAGGCGCCGCGCCGTCATGGATAGTCCTTGAAGTCCGTCTCGAAGATGTCGGTGAGATCCATGGCGTGATCTGAGGATGACGCCATCGGTTTGATGTGGGGCACGGTGGCGACGACAATGTGTCTGTCGTCGGATGAGAAGGTAGCGAAGATGAAATCGTCTGATCTAGGCTTAAGCGTGAGCAGCAAGCGCCCCTGATCGGCATCCCATATCTTGGCTCCGCCATTAACACTCAGGGTAAGAACGCGTTTGCCATCGTGAGAGAAGGCGCCCGACATGATTTGCTTATCTCCCTTGAATGTAAGCAGCAAGCGCCCTTGATCGGCGTCCCACACCTTGGGGATGTTGTCGGCTCCGAAGGTAAGGATGCGGCTGCCGTCGGGGGAGAATCTGATGTAATAGATGATTCTTGTGTCTCCGATGTATCTTGTGTCTCCCTCGATCGCGAACCGCTTGCGTCCCGTCTGTGTGTCCCAAACGGTAAAGACGCCACCGGCTGTGGTGACGACGCGCATGCCGTCGGGGGAGAAGGGGGCGTGACTTAAAAAAGCGATGTTCCCCTGGATCGTGAGCGTCTCTCGCCCTGTCTGAGCGTCCCAGATTTTGACAGTTCCATGCCAACTTGTGGTGATGATGCGGTTTCCGTCGGGCGAGAAAGCGGCGAAGCAACCATTCCCTGCCTCTCCCTTAAGCGTCAACTGCTCGTTTCCCATCCGAGCGTCCCAGACTTTGGTTGCGCCGTTTGTGTTGGCGGTGACAATACGTGTGCTGTCGGGTGAGAAGGCTGAGTAGCAGATAGTCCCTGAGTGTTCTACGAGCGTGAGTAATTTGCGTCCCGTTATGGCGTCCCAGACACTAGCAGCGTTGCCTAATCCGGCAGTGGTGACGATTCGCTTGCCGTCCGGAGAAGAGGCGACGGAAGAAATACCGTTCTTGTCTTCATGGAGCGTCAGCAGTACGCTCCCCGTCTGAACGTTCACTACTTTGAGAGTGGTGCATTTGACAGCTCCATATCCACTGACGACAAAGATACGACGGCCATCGGGAGAGAAGGGAGAGGATGAGGCGCCGCCTGGTTGTCCGTGGATGGTGAGCGCTTCCCCTGTTGCCTGCGCGTTCCAGATCTTGGCGTCGCCATCCTTGCTGGCGGTAACGACCTGTTTTCCGTCAGGCGAGAAGGCGGCGGAGAGGACACTATCTCTATGTCCCTTGATCTTGAATAGTTCGTCTCTTGTCTGAGCGTCCCAGACTTGGGCGGTGTTGTCGTCGTTACCCGTGACGATGCGCCGACCGTCGGGCGAGAAGGCTACAGAAGAGATAGCTGTTTGGCCTTCCTTGAGAGTGAGCAGCTTGCTTCCTGTCCGGACATCCCAAACTTTAACATTATTGTTTTCGAAGGAACCCTCCGAACCTGCAGTGACAATGCGGCTTCCGTCGGGCGAGAAGGCTGCGGATTTGAGCGTGGCGCTGCCTGCCTTGATCGTGAGCGTCTCTCGCCCTGTCTTGACATCCCAGATCTCGAAGGTGACGTCATTACCAATATAGAGGCCATCCGTATCGATGGTTTGGTCATCACTGGCGGTGAGAATGCGGCTTTGGTCGGGGGATAAGGCGGCGAAAGCGAAGCCACTCTTACCTCCCTTGATCGTAAATATCCCTTGTCCTGTCTGAGCATCCCAGATCTTGGCGCCATCCTTACTGGCGGTGAGAACGTGGGTTCCGTCCGAGGAGAAGGCGGCGGAAGTGAAGCCGTTCTTACCACCCTTGATCGTGAGCATTCCGCGCCCTGTCTTCGCGTTCCAGATCTTGGCGTCGCTATGATTACTAGCGGTGAGAATGCGGCTTCCGTCGGAAGAGAAGGCAGCGGATGTGAAGCCGTTCGTTTCTCCTTTGATCGTGAGGATCTCTCTACCTGTCTGAGCGTCCCAGATTTTGGCGGTCTTGTCGTTGCTGGCGGTGAGGATACGATTTCCATCAGGAGAGTAGACGACAGTGTTGACAGGCGCCGTGTGTCCCTTGAGCGTCATCAGGTCGAGATGGCAGAGATGATTCCAGTAGCCCCACTCGAAACCCCGGTCGTGGAAGTACCGTGTCTCCTTGAGCGCATCTACGATCCGTCCAACGTTGTTGTTATCCCATGCCTGCGGAATCAGGGACATGTCCGCCGCGTATAGGCTCCATTCAGCTGCCGACTGGGCCGCCTTCCATTTGGCGGCGTTGGCATTGGCGAGACGGGCATTGGCATTGGCGCGTTGGGCGTTCCGTATGGCGGAGGCAGTCAGCAGAACCATGACAAGCAGTACGCTGGCGGCGACGCCCCCAGCCCGCAATAGGCCTCGCCGGTAGGCCTCGCGCTGGCGCCTCATCTCCGCCCCCGGCGTATGCTCGACGATCCACTCCCGGCTGAACACGTGCTCGTAGATCCGGTTGCGCACGCGCAGCACTCCGCTCTCGGTCCGCGCCACGCCGCTGAGCTTGAGCACGGCGCAGAGCGGGTCCGCCTCGTCGTCGGGGATGCGGCGGCCCCGACGCATCTGACTATACAAATTCAGCAGCCCGGCGAGATCCAATTCCGACTTGAGCAGTCGGTTGCGTACAAATGCCAGGTTGTCGTCGGCTTCCGACGCCGTGCGCGTCAGGAATAGATCCGAGCAGAGTTTATCCACGTCGCCTGGTCTCTGCGCCTTGGCTTCCTGAACAGCGCGGCACAGCCGCTGCGTCAGGTATGGGTGTCCGCCCGTCCAGTACAGCACCCGCGAGAGCAGGGCTGGGCCATTCTTACCGAGCCCGGCAGCCAAAGGGGCGGCCTCTTCCAGGGTGAAGTCTCTGACCTCAATGCGCCTGCCGATGTTGAAAGGACTGGTGCGGGTATCCTGGATCAGATCGGCGGGCGTGGCCGTCCCCAGCAGGCAGACGGTGAGCCGATCCAGCGTCGCATCTGTGGCCCGTCCCACATAGCACTGACGGATGCCGGCAAAGAATTCGTCGGCGCTGAAGGGGAGGCCGCGTGTGACATCGATCTCGTCCACGAAGACCGTCAAGGGAGATTCTGACGCGGTCAGGGCGACGGTCTGGATAGCCCCGAAGAAACGCTGCATCGGCCCGAGGTCGGTGTTCGCTTTCCAAAAGGCGAGCATCTCGGCGCGCAGGCCCAACTCTCTCCCAGCTTCCGAGAGCAAGGCGGTGTACCACTGCTCAGCGGAGAGGTTCCTGCCGCCGAACTTGGTGAGGTCCAAAAAGCAGGTTCGCCAACCCTTCTCGCGCAATCGAGCCATGGTTCGAACGCAGAGGCTGGACTTGCCCATTTGGCGGGAGTTGAGGACATAGCAGTAGTCGCCTGACGTTAGGCCGTCCAGTAGATCATGATCGGCCCGGCGCTCGACGTACGAGGCCGCGCCCGCGCCCAGCGTGCCGCCGGTGACGTAAAAGGCGTTTGTCCCGGCAGCCCCAGTAGAAGGCGCTGCAGGTGTGGTGATGGGCGTCATTGGGTGCGGCCTTTCACGGGTCGTACTCGGAATGGGCTGGTGTCATTATAACAAAAAAGATGCGGGGCTGACAAGGAACTTTACGCAGGCGATCTGCGAGGGGCTGAAGGCCTCGTTCATGGATGAACAGGTTCCTCCGATGGACGGGGTGTGCGATGAGGCTTACCCGCCAGGCGAGGTCTGCCTGGCGCAGCACGAATCCCGCCTGGCGCCGCATGACCGCTGACGCCGAAGATTCCCAGGATGGCGACATCGTTGCCGGAGGCTTCCTGGTCCTTGTTGATGAAACTGATGCGCACAAGCGTGCGTTGCGCGTCGGCGGGCGAGAGCGTGATGGGAATGTCGAACAGGTTCGGGTCGTCCGGCTGGCAGTTTTCAAATCGTCCATCCGGTAGTGCGCCGGATGGCGCCGTAAATGTTGAGCCTTGACGGAAAACGCGGCCGAAGCCGCCCAGCGCGACATTCGGGCGCTGATTATCAAAGTTGTCTGGAGCGATGAATGCCCCGGTGCTCGAATGCCCATCGGCAAAGTCGAGTCGATAGGCGCCCGACCATGCTCCGTTGAAACCGGCGACCAGAAACGCCAGATGGTTGAACCGGGCCGGGCGGACGAGGGCAAGGTCGCCTTGGGAGTGCTCGGCGCGCAACAGAAGTACGTTGTTACCGGATGCGGGCTGGAGCGCGAAGGAGATCAGCGGGTCGTCGCGGCTGGCGAATCGGGTTCCGGCGGGCAGTCCGACCTTAGGAAAGCGGGGATTGAAGCCGGGAGCGTAGAAGTCCGTCAGGTCGTCGACCGTGGCCGTGGTGGTCTTCTTGAGGCTGTCGGCTATGTCGTTGGACTGGCCTGGCTCCTTCTCGGCGATGACATCGTGGTTGTAGCCGGTGAGCGTCAGCGGAGACATTCGCCCCATTCGCTGTTGGGCTTTCACGTCGCGCGTCGCGGGCGGTTGTTGGGCTCTCACTGCCGGCATCGCTAATCGTTGCGCCTGCGCCGCTAATCGTTGTGCTTGTCGTGCCTGGTAATCGATGTACTCGTGCTTCTCTTCTTGCATCCGGGCGTCGATCGCGGGCAGGGCAGGGGCTGCCCACAGACGCAGGGTCGCGTCACGCCCCGCTGTCGCGAGACAGTCGCCGATCGGCGAGAAGACAGCCCGATCAACGACGTCCATATGCGCCGTTATGGTGCGGATCTCCTGATTGCCAGCCACATCCCAGAGCTTCACGGTATGATCATGGCTGGCGGATGCCAGCAGGCGGCCATCCGGCGAAAAGTTCAGATCCCCAACGGCATCGGTGTGTCCGGTCAGGCGGCGCTGCAAAATCCCAGTTTTTGGGTCGTACAGGCCGATCAGTCCCGAAAATCCGCCTGCGGCTAAAAGCCGTCCGTCCGGCGAGTAAGCCAGCGAAATAACCACTGGTGATTCATCAGAGACGTCCGGCCCCGCGAACGTGCGATACGGGCGCCCCCACTCACCGACGCGCCACTCCCAAACTCGATTGTTATCTCCGCCCGTCACGGCCAGCATCCGGTTATCCGGCGAGAAGCGTAAGATTCCGTCGAAGGTTGACGATCCGGGTAGGCTCGCGAGAAGGCCGCCGGTTCGCAGATTCCAGACGGCGCACATGGGCTGTATCGTCTCGCTGTCGGTCCTCCGCGCAATCAAGCTGGCGGCCAGAAGATTACCGTCGTGAGAAATATCGATGCCCAGGATACTGTCGTTGTCGCCCCAATTGGACGTAGGCATTTTCCATGTTCGCACTAGACGGTGCGTGACCGGGTTCCAGAATTGCATCCGCTGGGGACCGGGTCCGTTGGTTCCCACGGCCAGGGTGTGGCTATCGGGCGTGAAAGCCAAACTGCTCGCGTACTCATAAGGACCGCCGAGGCGGCACTCGACTTGTGAGGTGCGCATGTTCCACAGGACGACCTCGCCCGTCTGACCGGTGGTCGCCAGCCAATGCCCGTCCAGTGAGAAAGCGCATGGCGCAGGCGAGACCGGGAACGGCATCACGCACGACTCGGAGGCCAATGCAGCGTTCCACACGGTCGTTGTCCCATATTCGCTGCCCGCCGCCAGAGCCTTCCCATCCGCGCGCCAGTTGATAAATGTCACCGCCATGGAGCGACTCAGCAAAGAGCGTCTGAGTGTTCCCTCCGGGACATTCCACAGCCGCAGGGAGCCGTCCCGCCCTCCTGCCGCCAGTATTTTGCTGTCTGGCGAGAAGGTGAGGTGGTAGACATTGGAACGTTGCCCCTCGCCAGTAAAGCGAGGGGCGACCTGCCGGAGGTCCATGTCCCGGACGGAGATATTCCCCGCATTATCGCCGCACGCAAACCACTTCCCATCCGGCGAGCAGGCGATCGTACTTATCGTACCGCTAAGCGGCGACGAGACTTCAGACGCCTTGAAACCTTCAGCTGCGCTGCGAAAGAGCGTGACGTGCCCCGGCTGCGGGAAGTTGGCGAGCAGGAGCGTGTTGCCGTCTGGGGCGAGCGCCGCAGGGCATCCTGCGGCATTCGGTCCTGGGGAGCCGATGGTGCTGATTGCGTGTGGCTCATGCACCACTTTGCCGGTAGTTGTGTCCCAGATCTGGGCAACATTGGCCTGGCTGACGACAGCGAGGTAATGGCCAGTCGGGTCGAAAGCCCATGTGCGCAGTGGAGGGGCATTCTGCATTAGCACACAGCGGACTCGCAGCGTCGCCGGATCCAGGAGGGCCAAACGCCCAGCGTGGTCGCGAACCAACTGCGAACGGCCATCTGGGGAAAGCATGCGATAATCAACAGGAGACAAACCTTGCAACGACTTCGTTGAGACGACATGATGTGTTGTGACGTCCCATCGTGTCAGTTTTGCGGCAGCGTTATCTATGGTCAGGAGCGTGCCGTCCGTCGTAAATGCTCCATCGAGAGGCACCGTGTCCGGGCCGATGAGAGTCACGCAGTCGCGGTGCATCAGCCCCCACTGAAAGCGCCAGGAGAAGTCGCGCTGGTCTTTGCTGTCGGTGTTGGATGGCGAGCCGGGGACATGCGCATCGAGTAGCGCCGCCGCCGCGTTGGGGTTGCCATCCGCCCAGGATTGGGCCGCCAACTGCATATCCGACACATAGCGTAAGTGTTCCGACGCCAAGCGGGCTTGCTTTTCACTGCGTCCGGAGGCCTGGGCGGCCTGCTTCTGTCGGTTCGCGTCGGACGCCTTGTCCTTGGCGTTCTGCGTCGCCGCCTTGGCAATGATCGTCTGATGCATAGCGATTTTGGTCTCATGCGCAGCGATTTTGGCCTGCTGATCCGCCTGATGCGCCTTCTGGTCGGCCTCCTGGCGGGCGCTGTGTTCTTTCCGTGCCTCCGTGTACGCCGTCTTATTCGCTTCATTTGTCTGGGTGAGTGCGTCTTGGAGTCTGAGGTTCGTGGTCTCCTGTTGCTCCAGCAACACCACCACTTTCGCCTGTTCTCGATGTGCGGCGTGTGTTGCCGCCCTCTCTCGATGAGCGCTCACGACGGCGGAGGCGGCCAGCAGACTGACCAGCAACACTACGGCGGCGGCGACCGCCCCCGCCCGCAATAGGCCTCGCCGGTAGGCCTCGCGCTGGCGCCGCAACTCCGCCCCCGGCATGTGCTCGACGATCCATTCCCGGCTGAAGACGTGCTCGTAGATCCGATTGCCGACTCTGAGTTGACCTTCTTGGGTCCGCGCCACGCCGCTGAGTTTCAGCACCGCGCTGAGCGGGTCCGCCTCGTCGTCGGGGATGCGGCGGCCCCGACGCATCTGCCCGTACAGATCCAAGAGCCCGGCGAGATCCACTTCCGATTTGAGCAGGCGGTTGCGCACGAACGCCAAGTTGTCGTCTGCCTCCGCCGCCGTGCGCGTCAGGAACAGATCCGAGCAGAGCTTGTCTATACTGGCGGATGTTGAGGCATTGCCTTCTTGAATGGCGCGGCACAGTCGTTGCGTCAGATACGGGTGTCCGCCCGTCCAGTACAGCACTCGCGAGAGCAGGGCTGGGCCGTTCTCGCCCAGACCCCGCGCGAGTGGGATGGCTTCTTTGGGCGTGAAGTCTTTGACCTCAATGCGCCTGCCGATGTTGAAGGGGCTGGTGCGGGTGTCCTGGATCAGATCGGCGGGTGTGGCCGTCCCCAGGAGACAGATGGTCAGGCGGTTCAGGGCCGGATCCGTCGCGCGGCCGACGTAGCATTGCCGGATACCCGCGAAGAACTCGTCGGCGCTGAAGGGGAGGCCGCGTGTGACGTCGATCTCGTCCACGAAGACCGTCAAGGGAGATTCTGACGCAGGCAGGGCTACCTGCTGGATAGCCCCAAAGAAGCGCTGCATCGGCCCGAGGTTGGCATTCGCTTTCCAAAAGGCGAGCATCTCGGCGCGCAGGCCCAACTCTCTCCCAGCTTCCGAGAGCAAGGCGGTGTACCACTGCTCAGCGGAGAGGTTCCTGCCGCCGAACTTGGTGAGGTCCAAAAAGCAGGTTCGCCAACCCTTCTCGCGCAATCGAGCCATGGTGCGGACGCAGAGGCTGGACTTGCCCATTTGGCGGGAGTTGAGGACGTAGCAGTAGTCGCCGGACGTCAGGCCGTCCAGTAAATCATGGTCGGCCCGGCGCTCGACGTACGAGGCCGCGCCCGCGCCCAGGGTGCCGCCGGTGACGTAAAAGGCGTCTGTCCCGGCAACCCCAGAGACAGGCGCTTCGGGTATGGTGATGGGCGTCATTGGGTGCGGCCTTTCCGGGTCGTACTCAGAGTGTGCTGATGCCATTACAATAATGGCGTTATTATAACACTGACGGGAGCGCTTTACAAGGGATTTCGTCTCAGATCGGACGTACATTACTGGGAGTAATTGACGAACTCCTGGACCAGGGAGCGTGTGATTTGTATAAGGCGGTATGTCGCTTCCATGGTCTTTTGTCTTTTCTGTGGTAGCGATGTTGATCGCGGTTTCACTGGCCCGAAGCAGCTCCCCGCGAGGCATTCTATCGCCACGGGCAAATAGTCCGTTTCCCAGACCTTGGCGTTCCCGTTACCGGCGGTAACGACACGATTGTATTCTGACTAGAACGCGGGAGGAAAATACCGCTTCTTTGCCAGAGAAGTGAAAGACGGGGCGATTGATGTGGCACCTATGGGATATGAGATTTCGGAGAGTGCGCTCACAGGGTTGCCGATATTGAGGAAAAAGGTCGGGTAGGGGACGAAGTATACTTTGGTGTGTGCATCTCAGGATGCACCAGGATAAAATACACTATGCCGTCAATTCGAATTCAGGTGTATTCGAATTGACGGTTTAACCTGTCTCAACTTGACGATGTAGACTGCTCACCATCGTCTCCACTTACCACTCGATTCTCGGAGACTACTTCTCTGCGAAGAAGCACGGTCTGCGTATCATGAAACTCGGTGCGGTGTTGTGCGATGTGGATTTCTTCCTTGAGTTTCAGCCGCTTTTCCACCACCAAGACCTCTTCCATCACTGGTATGATCATCACATCACCCTCATGGCGTATCGGCGGCGCGGCGTCCACAAATCGGTCAATGAGGACGTGACGGACCTCAACCTCGGTGCGCAGAAATGGGATGTCGACAACTTCCTCGCGCTCGGTCACCGTCTTGGCGATGCGTACCTTGCCCGTCTCTACAATACGCTTTCTCACATCCACCGTTTCTTCGACGATGGGTACGACGATTCGATTCTCGTCGTTGACAAGCGTATCCCTGAGATCGTCTTCTGACATAAAATTCTCCTGTTTGTTACCGCCAATAAAACTTAATACGCCCAGGGGCTGATCGCTGCCGATCCTCCACCTGGGCGCATGATTGTGAACGGAAACTCCCGTTCTGGCATTCGTCTAAAGCTTAACGCCTCAGATCGCGCTCGGCTTCCAGTTCCTCAACCTCGACATCCGTGCGCCGCACGGTGTCATGGATGGTCTCCACGCGATCCGTGGCGGTCTTGCCAATCACGACTTCCTCCACAACGCGCGCGGTCTTCGCAACTACGGGAACTTCATCCGTTTCCGTGAGCTCGATGACGCCATCCTGGAAGGCGTTATCCGCGCTGGAAACCGCGCGGTCCACGGGACGACGATCTACGACGACATGCTCTTCATGAAGCGTGACGTTTTCCTGCACGGGCGTCTCGATAACTTCTGTGTGGACGCGAGCGCCGCCCGACTGCACCTGTCGCTTGCCGACTTCAAGTTCTTCCTCAATCACGGGAATAACTGTCTTGCCATCGGCGTCCACGACATCCGTCCGCGCCAGGGTATCTGTGGGAGTGGCGGCAGCCGCCGAATAATCCTCCACACGAGCAGCCGCAACGGGAGTGGGTACGGTGTTTGCCGCCGATGGCGTGCTGTAAGTATCCACTGGACGGATAGTATTCGCCACGGGGGCATCCGAACCAGCGACTGTGCGGGCGTAGTCGTGATCGTGTTTGTCCACCACATCTACCGCCGCCGCAGAAGCCGCGCCGCCCGCAATGGCTCCGATGAGTGCGCCCACGGGGCCGCCCGCCAGGCCGCCTACAATGGCTCCGCCGACCGCGCCAAGCACGCCGCCTTCGGTCACATCGTGCTTCGTTGCAGGCTCTTTTCCGTGTTCATCGAGAACTTCATCTTTATAATCGTTCGTGGCCATAGTTTTCCTTTTATCTTTCGAATGATTGGCTGTAATCGCTGATGACGTGTTAAGATTAGCGCGAGACCTTCTGTGTCTCATTGACTTCCAGATCGTCGCCGTCAATTTCTTCGACATTCACATCCGTGCGGCGCACGGTGTCATGCACGGTCTCGACGCGATCCGTGGCAGTTTTACCGACAACGACTTCTTCGACCACGCGCGCTGATTTAGCGACAACAGGGACTTCCTTCGTCTCAGTGACTTCGAGGGTCTTTTCGGCAAACGCCGCGTCAGCATCGGTGATGGGGCGATCCACGGCGTGGCGGTCTACAGTCACGGTTTCTTCGTGCAGGCTGATCTGCTCATCCACGGGGCGCTCAGTGATATGCTGATAAATGCGCACACCGCCACGCTGTACCTGTCGCTTACCGACCTGCAGTTCTTCCTCGATCACGGGAATGACGGTGTTATCGTCCGCCGCGTTAAGACCAGTCGCAGTGAGGTTCGCTGAGGGCGCGTATTCGGTTCCCGTTTTTTGATAGAAATCGGCGACGTTTGTTTCGATGTCGAGCGCGCCGTTGGCGTTAAGGATATCGGCGGCTTTTTGGGTCCTGTCGTCGGTGGTTGTTACCGTCACAAACGTTTGACCGTCGCGAAGTCCGTTGGAGTAATACGCCGCATCGTGCTTTGGAGCAATCAAATGAAGTTTGCCCAGAACCTTGTCCCAGCCACTTTCCTGAGCGGTAGTCGCCGCGCCAGAGGCATTCACGCGGTATGTTTCGACAACGATGTCGTTGGAGGAGAAGCCCGTCTGCTCTAGCGCCTGCGCTGCCTGATTCGCGGCGGCAATCGTATCGTATAGTCCTAAAACTTCCGTAGACATTATCTTAATCCCTTCCATGTTCTTTTGCTGATTTTGGTTGTCCATAGGGTGGGTTTTTGTCAAAAACTACGATGGCTTTTGACAAAGTTTCTCTTGGCGAGAAGCTCGCTCCCTAGCAACATTCACGGTTTACCCTGTGCTTATGCAATGCAAACACTTGCAATTGAAAAATTTCAGCTCGTACTCTGAACGAGCTGAAAATCGGTTAAGCGGAAGTGAGAATTAAATTCACCGTCTCGACGATGAACGTAGTGTATCGCCACATTACTTTTGTTGTGCGACGGTGGCGTGCAGATATGCCTTCTGGAACTGAACCGCAGTGTAGTCGGCTCCGCCCACGCCGTAGGTCTGGTTGATCGCTTCCTGCGTCGGCATCGCTTCCACGACGCCGATCAAGGATACGGGATGACCGCTTGCCACGGTCACCTTCGTGTTTTCATTTGCTCCCGCATCCATGCCTTTATCCAAAAGCACCAGGGCTTGTTGCTGCGGTGTAGGGCCGACGAAGAATGCCCGATCACTAATGACCTTCTGCACCATCACATTCGTCAGCTTGGCGCGGCGGCCAATGAAGGTCGCGGGATCGGTAGCATTGGCAAACAGAACAACATCACTGAGTGGGACGCCAGGTACGCTTGCCTGAGCTGGCTTGGCCGTGGCAATGTCGGTTCCACTATGGACTTTGATATTTTTGCCCGCGACATTAGCATCAGATGTCGTAGCTACTACTGCGTTGCCTGTCGCGGTTACACGATCCGTAATTGCAGGAGCGGGATTCGTCACTGCTGCAGGCGCAACAACAGGCGCTGAAGTGGAAATTGGCGCGGTTTGCGCCTCAGTCGCATCATGCTTACGGTTTAGGAGCGCGAAGAGCAGACCCAAGAGCAGTGCGGCTAGTAAAAGCCAGGGCCAAATAGGAGACCCTTTGCGTTCGCGATAGATTTGTGCGCCGCCCGTCGCTCCCTGGCGACTGGCATCAGCGTTGTCTTTGTCTACCATTTAAAGAAAATTCCTTTGTTAAGCGTGTTTCTAGATCAGAAATAGTTTTGGCGTCGATTAGTGCCGCGAGCGCCGTGACTATCGGGTTAGATGCGGTCGCGGGTCGTCGCGCCGTTGGTAAGGTCTTCGACCTCGACCTCGGTGCGCCGCACCGTGTCATGAACCGTTTCGATGCGATCCGTCGCTGTTTTGCCGACGATCACTTCCTCCACCACACGCGCCTCTTTGGAAACCACGGGCACTTCTTTTATCGACGTGACCTCCAGCGTCTCCGCCTGGAATGCGGTATCGGCGGATGTTACAGGACGATCCACGGGATTTCGCTGGACCGAGACATGCTCCTCATGAAGAGTTACCTGTTCGTTGACAGGGCGCTCTTCCACGCGTTGAAAGACACGGACGCCGCCGCGCTGGATTTGTCGCTTGCCAACCGCCAGTTCTTCTTCTATGACTGGGATGACGGTTTCATCCTGGGAGCTTGCTCCAGTCTTTGGGGCGACAACTCGTTCTGCTGATGCTCCCAGGAGACTGGCCGCGCCGATCCCCGCTGCCCCGACTTCTGCGGCGGGCAGAACGCTGCTGCGCTGGGCGAAGGCGTCATGGATGTCGAGCGCGCCATGCTGGTTCATGATCTCCTGCGCCAGCGTTGCACGGTCGTCGTCCACGCGAGCAATCTCCAGAGTGTCGCCAGAACGAACTCCCTCTGCGAATAAGCGGGCGTCATCTTTGGGAACGCTCTCTTCTTCGAGTTCATTGATGAGGGCGTCGAAATCTGCGCCTGCATCATTGCTGGGAGTCTTTAGGTCGATTGTGCTGCGGCTAAAGCCGTTGTTGACCAAATCATTCAGGGCCGCTTCCGCATCGGAACGTTGTTCAAAAAGTCCCACGACTGTACTTGCCATGTTTGTTCTCCTCTTGACAATGGATTAAATCTTCGCGTTGCTATTAACGGGCGCCGCCTTCGCCACCGTCTTTTGAGCTTGACCTACCCACTGCTCTGTCAAGCGAGCCGCCGTATCGCGACCACCGAGACCGAACGCTAGGCCGAGCGCCAGAGAAATTGCGGCGACGAGTCCGATATAGAGAGTGTTGACGACGACTGGAGCAACGCCGAGCTCATTCACAGCAGCAATAATCGCAAAAGCCATAACTGTGAAAGACGCCAATTTTCCCAGAAGGCGAGGATCGTTCATTCCTGCTTCGGAAGCGGAAGCGCGCACGATTCCTGAAAGAAGATTTCCAAGGAACGCCCCGACGCCCAGCAACAGCAGAGCCACGAAAATATTAGGGATATAAGCCAGAATGCGATTGATGAGGACCGTTACCTGAGTAAGCCCGCATTGCTCGGCGGCCATCTCGATAAAGACCAATCGCACTACCCACTTGACGACTTCGCCCAAGACATTGCTTGCCTTCATTCGCGTTCCAGAGCGGCTGAGAAATTCGTTAACTTTTGCGTGATCTGCCAGCGTGTCGATATGAACAGCACGCGCAAATTTCGTAATCACAGTGGCCAGCAGTCCTGCAACAATCCAACCGATCACCATCAGCAGCAGCGCTCCCAGAACGGTAGGAATTCCCGCCATTATGCGATCCAGACCTGCGGTAAGCCCATGCCATAACGATCCCGACCAATCAGTAACTGTATTCAATTGTGTAGTCTCCAGACGTTTGTTGTGAGAAGTATGATAACAGCTTCATACTGGTAGCCCTCACGGTGTACCCCGCAGTTATGACAGGCAAACACCGTCAGCCTTCGGATTTCAGCTCGCACTCTCAGCGAGCTAAAAATAAACTTTTTTGGAGAGAAATGAAGTGAGTATAGACTGATATTCTCCACTCCTCGTATCATGGGTTATAATTATGAAAACTGGGGAATATCCAAACAAACGCAAGGCCAATCTCGATCACTCATATGCAAGATCAACTGAAAATTCTCATTGTCGATGACGCTGAATCAGATCGCCGCCTCGTGAAGCGATCCATCGAGCGTTTTTATCACCACGCATACGTCCAAGAAGCAAAAACTTGCACTGAAGCCACCGAAGCTATGGCTTCTCATGACTTCGACTGTATCTTTCTTGACGCTTGGTTACCTGATGGCGATGCGCTTCCTTGTCTCAAGGACATGCGTCGGCTAGGCAACACCACGCCGATCATTATTCTGTCAGGGCTCGGTGATGAGGAAGTAGCGCTGGAAGCAATACAAGCGGGAGCCACGGAATATCTGTCAAAGAGTGAACTGACCCCACAATTGCTGAAGCATCGCCTACGCAGCGTTCTGCGCGCTCATCAATCTCAAGCCCAGATACGACATGCACACGCTGCCCTCCAACTTCGCGATAGAGCAATTGCCGCCGCCAGCAATGGAATCGTTATTTGCGCCTCTCAGGAGCCAGATTGTCCGATCATTTATAGCAATCCTGCATTCAGTGTCATGACGGGGTATTCCTCGAAGGAAGTGATGGGACGCAATTGCCGATTCCTACAAGGCGCAGATACAGACCAAAATTGTATTCAGCAGATCAGGGATAGCCTGCGAGAAGAACGCGAATGCCAAGTCATCTTTAAGAATTATAAGAAAGACGGCAAGGCTTTCTGGAACGAACTGACGATCTCGCCCGTGCGAGACTCCAAGGGCATCCTGACGCATTATATTGGAATTCAAACGGACATTACTCTACGTCGTGAGGCGGAAGAAGCCCTTCGGATCAATATGGCGCGCCAACAAACAGTGTTGCGGGACATGTTTTCCAGCGTGACCCATGGCAAACTGACACTCTGCGGATCGGTAAGCGATCTCCCCGATCCCTATACACGGTTTGCTGAGCCTGTCTCGTTATCGCAGACCAGTGGCATTCGAGAACTGCGCACTTATGCTATGGATGCCTGTCTCGCGGGAGGCATGGAGGAAGAAAGGCGATATGACCTTGAGACTGCTGTCGGCGAAGCCGCGATGAACGCCATCGTCCATGCCGATAGTGGGGTAGGGCATGTGTTCGTGCATGAGCGAGGGACAGTTCAGGTCAAGGTCGAGGATGAAGGGAGCGGCATCGCGGTAGAAGACCTACCCAACGCCACATTGCAACGAGGTTTTAGTTCCGCAGGAACGATGGGGCACGGCTTTAAGATGATTTTGCAGACCGTGGACCGCGTTCACCTTTTAACGGGAGCTACGGGAACGACAGTTGTGATGGAACAAGATCGTATGGCTCCTATCCTCAAGTGGTGAATTGAAGACATGAGCGCTCTTTTCCAATATCCCTAATTTGGGCGGTCATCGTGTCTGCCATGCTGGTTTGGAGGCGACATTGGACGTCATTTGTCATTACCATGAATGTTAAACGGTAGTGGGTATTCCATGGGCCTGCGCGGAGAGAAAATACCGTTGATCGCGCGCATTATGGCGGTAGCGAATGCTTATTCCGCCATCACAATAGACCGTCCGTATCGCACTGGGTGGCGACCGAACATGCCCTTTCTACCCTCTCCACAGGGATAGGAGAGCAATAGGATAAAATGTGCGTGGACGCCTTTTTGGAGGCGAAGCAGGACTTTCTCGTTTAGCAGCTTAGAGTCTCGTTAAGCTACAACCACTCAGGCATGGGAGCTTCGCGCTCCTGTTCAAGCACGACAGTTGTCCCACTCGCGCCTGTCAGTAAATGCATACGGTCACAGGTCTCCAGCATCATTTAATTCCATGTCCAAGGGTACCCTGAGTGCTGTATCCACGAGCGAGCGTCGCTTTGGGCAAACTCATGGCTGCAATTCCGCTGCCGCGATCTTCCACTCTCACCTGCACTACGCCGTTTTCGTTCAGTCGGACGGATGCCTGGCCGCCGCCAGCATGAACGATGGCGTTCATGCCCGCTTCACTGACCGCAGTTACCAGGTCATCTTGTCGTTGTTGGATATATCCCGCATGATGCGTCGCTTGTCGCACTAGGTGTCGTAGTTCCCGTAAGCCTTCGGTGAGAGTGAGGAGCAGAGAGCCGACGACGCGCCCAGTTGAAACTGGCAAGCTCGCTTCGTCGAACGCCAAGTTGAGCTTGCTGCCCGTGACGCTTGCAAGAACATCGCGCAGGATAGCTCGCTCCCGCATTGCGGCGTGCGCCGCTTCGACAGCTCCCCGTGTTAGAGAAACGCTCGTTTCCACAAGGGAAATTTCCTGCGCTGTCCATTTGCGAGACTCAGTCGCCATCGCGACAACGAGCGCTGTTGTTCGGCCTTCTTGCTGTATCGGCGCCCGCAGAACGGAACGTAGACCAAGCTTTTGTGCGACGGCGCTGTCAGGCATTAGGAATGTATCCTCGATCACGTTGGTTTGTCCCGCCAGATAGTCGGGGTTTCGATGTGGGCTGTAATCAGAAAATTTGTGCTCGCCTGCAATTGATGCAATACCATCGCGTCGCCACTCAGGACTGACGATGCTGATATCACTACTGAGATCGTAGGTCGCGAAATAGCATCGATCCACTTTCAGACTCTGGCCCAAAGCCGCCACCGTTGTTTCCATGATTAATCTCGGATCGCTGGCGCTGCGCACGATCCGACCTATATCGCTGGTCAGAACAAGAGAATTATAGGCGGAAATAATTTGAGTCTGCGCTTCATGCAAGGCGGAATCATCGCTGACAAACACCATGATGCCCTTGACATTTCCTACGGCGTCTTTTTCTGGGATGAGAGTCGTGCGAACAAATCGGCGTCCATTGACGGCGTAAGGCATGGAAGCCTCGTAAGTCACAGTATTTCCTGCAAATGCCGCCTCAACATGATGGTTGATTGCTCGATTGGTTTCATCCCCAATAATTTCTTGGAGTTTTCTGCCGCGAATGGCAGATGGATGCATCCCAAACCAGTCATTGTATGCTTGGTTGTTAAATTGATATCGTTCATCCGTATCTAAGTATGCGATCAGAAGCGGAGCGTTATCTGCGATAAGGCTCAGTCGCTCCCCGAAAATGTCGCCGTCATTGGCGCTTTGAGGAGATGCGTCTTGCCCGTTGAGGCTGTCCATAGTGTTTCCGTATTGACGATAATTATGATAATATATTTATACCAACAAAGTGAGGAGCGCCAAGCAGATTTTCCTGCTCAGCTTCACGGCGTACTGTGCCAGATTTGTCAAGCACTGTGGTATCGAAAACTCATTCGATTAGAAGTTTTGATCCATTAGGGCATGGAGAAATTCCAAACAATGCAATCGGAAAATATGGGAGAGAAACACGCCTATTCTAGGCACTGCGCCGATATCCAAAATCAGGTGGCTGAGCAGCAATTGATTGACGACGAAATTAGGTCCAGCGCCGACAAGATTTGGGTACTTGCTATCCAACAAGACCGTGCACTATCCGAGGTCTACGTCCCGCGCTTCGACGACGATTTGCTGTCAGGAGAAAACTTACCCCAGCGAGTAGAAGACAGTCGCGAAATTGCTGAAATGCGGTACTGGGCTACTGACGTTACATGGCAAACCTTAGAGAATGATCGAATAGCTATTGAAGCGCTCCTTATAAAGATTAAAGTGATAAGAAGTGAGACAGAAATGTTGCATCATATGATCAGTGAAGGCAGAAAGATTTTGTCGGAACTTCGCGAGGATATTCTTGCCATTAAAACTCTTCAAGGTGAGAGCTGCAAGATACTGAGCGAAGGCGATGCTTGAGAAATTTGGCGTTACAAAGCATCAAGCGGCCTCATTATACGCCGTTGCATCTTCGATGGAGAGTAAAATCATAGTGCTGTCGTGCCGCTTGATTTGTCGCGCATAGAAAACAAGCGTCTTCAGGTCAACCCCTAAGAATTTGCTGGAAACTTTTACAATGGCGTAGTGATGTCCCTGAACTATTACATCATGTAGGAGCGTGTGTATCTCTGGAATATTCCATTGGCCTTGATGAACGTCATATAAGGAGTCTGCGATAATAGATACTTCCGTTGAACCACACTCCGAACTATATGCTTGATTGAATGCGCAAATATTTGCGCTCTCATCCAGCACAAGAAGCGGGTGAAGAATATCATCCAGAGTGGTTTTTGAAAATATAAGCGCAACTTGATCGCTTGTCTGCTTACTGACTGAATGTAGTGGTGCTAGAAGCATCTTAGTCCGAACGTCCACGCTGGTGATCTCCATATCGGTTCGCAATGCTTCAATGCAGCGAACCGATTTGATCGGTGCATCGACTTGTCAGTAAACAAGATACCCCGAATTTTAGCTTTTGAAAAATTGTATGACAAGATATGCCGTATGATAATGCTTGCTTGGTGGCGTGATTTATAATGTCGATTGATGGGTACAGCTATTATCACCTTGTCATATAGTTTCTGAGGTTTCCATGCCGCGCGCCAATTTGCTTCTTCAAGAAGCAATGACTTACATTCTCAATATCGGCGACAGCATTAGAGACCCCTTGCTAGTTTTGGATACCAAACTTCGAGTCGTGTCCGCGAATCGAGCTTTTTATAAAACTTTTCGATCAACAGCGAATGAAACTGAGAACCAGCAACTCTCTGATTTGGGAAACGGTCAGTGGAATATTCCTGAACTTATCGCTCTCCTCACAAAAATTCTCCCCAACAAGAAGCCCCTCGACGACTTCGAGATATCCCACAACTTTCCAAAGATCGGGCGTCGTGATATGCTCGTTAATGCACGGAAACTGTTTGGCGCAGGAAATCGTAATGCTCTGATCATTCTGGTCATAGAAGATATCACTGAACGGAAGCAAGCGCAGCAAGCAGTCGCTGTCTCAGAAACGCGTTATCGACGACTTTTTGAAGCGGCTCGCGATGGAATTTTGCTTCTCGACAGTGAGCATGGAAAGATCACGGAAGCCAATCCATTCATGACCGAGCTTCTTGGTTATTCTCATGAGGAACTCATAGGCAAGGAATTATGGGAGATCGGTCTGCTCAAAGATGAAGAGGCCAGTCGCGATGCTTTTCGCCAATTGAAGGAACAAGGCTATATCCGATACGAAGACTTGCCGCTCGCAAGTGAGGGAGACAAGAAACGCGAAGTCGAATTCGTCAGCAATATTTACCAGGAAGGCAATACTCAGGTCATTCAATGCAATATCCGTGATGTGACGGAGCGTAAACTGTTGGAGGCCAAAGTTGCTGTAGAACACAAGCGGGACAAGAAAATCGCGACCGTCCTACAGCGTACAATGCTGTTTCAGCCGAATGAGGATGCCTTTTCTGGATTGTCAGTTCAGACCGTATATTCTACTGCTTCGAACGAAGCGCTCGTTGGCGGCGACTTTTGGGACACATTTGCTTTTGACCATGGGCATGTTGCCTTGGTCTGTGGCGATGTGATGGGACACGGCCTTTCATCCGCCGTGTTTACCACGGAACTCAAGCATACCCTACGAGCATACATACGTGAGCATGTGCAGCCATCACGCATTCTGCAGCAGATGAACGATTATCTTTCTGAGAGCAACCGTCTTTTTTTAAAAGGAATCAACACGGAGGGTGGTGATATGCCCGTGTGTCTGTCGCTTGCGATTATTGACCGACAAACGGGTATGGGAACTGTTTCAGTGGCGGCAATGGAAGGACCGTTGTTGATCCGCACAAATGGCGTCACGGAAGTTTTGAAAGCGTCAGGGATGCCGCTTGGTATTAATATGGAGCCGAAGAGCCGATATCACCAGGTTGACTTCCAGCTTGCGGTTGGGGATACGCTCGTGATGGCCACGGATGGCGTCACGGAAGCGCGGCATGGCAAGGAGTTTCTTGGAGACGATGGACTGGCGAAGCTGGCGGTGAAGCACCGCCACGGAACGCTGAAAGACATGGGCGAGGCAATCTTGACTGGCGCCGTAGATTTTGCTCACGGTGATTTACGCGATGATGCCTGCCTGGTGCTGGTTCGCAAGAAGTAATGGCTCTTGTGTATCTCCAACGTGTGCTAACAACAATTTCGCATTGAATTTTCATGTTCGATATGATGAGATTGCTTGCTACAACCATGCAGGTATTGGAGCCTCGCGCTCCTGTTCCAAAACAACAGTAGTTCCGTTTGAACCTGTCAGGAGATAAACGCGGTCACTGGTCTCCAACATCATCTTAATCCCGTGACCAAGCGTACCCTGAGTGCTGTATCCACGGGCGAGCGCTGCTCTGGGCAAATCCATCGTCGCAATGCCCTTTCCGTGATCTTCGATCCAAATTTGCACCATGCCCTTCTCAGTCAACTGCACCCAAGCGTCCCCACCACCTGCATGAACGATAGCGTTCATTCCCGCTTCGCTCGCTGCTGTGATTAAATCGTTTTGACGCTCGTCGGAGTGACCTGCGTGCAGAGCCGCCTGCCGCGCAAGATGGCGCAGACTGCGCAACCCTTCCGTGGGCGTCAACGACAAACTAGTATCGACTCTCTGGCCCACGGGAGTTGGCAACTCAGTACGGTCGAACACGAGATTGAGCTTGCCCCCCGTCACGCTCGCAAGAACATCACGAAGGATTGCCCGTTCCCGCTGGCGTGCATGCGCGGCCTCGACCGCTCCGCGTGTTTGAGAAGCTGTGGTTTCCACAAGAGCAACTTCCTGCTCCGTCCAAATGCGCGCCTCAGTCGCCATCGCCACCACAAGGGCTGTCGTTTGGCCCTCTTGCTGGATTGGAGCACGCACAACGGCTCGTAGCCCCAGTGTTCTGGCGACAGCGCTATCAGGAAACAGGAAAGCGTCCTCAATCACGTTCGTCTCACCTGCAAGATAGTTTGTGTCGCGGTTAGGACTGTAGTCCGATGTCCGATGCTCGCCCGAGATGGAAGGGACACCTTCGCGTCTCCATTCAGGACCGACGATACTGTGGTCGCGCTGGAGATCGTAGGTGACGTAATAGCAGCGATCCGCATCCAAAGTCTCGCCGAGAGCTGCTATTGTCATTTCCTTGATCGCATTGGGATCGGCGGCGCTTCGAACCGCGTGACCAATATTGCTGACCAGCACGAACCGATTGTATGCGGCGATCATATGATCTTGAGCTTCACATAGCGCGGTATCATCCATGACGAAGAGCATCACGCCACGAACGGAGCCAGAAGTGTCTTTGTCAGGAATGAGCGTGGTGCGAACGAAACGGCCTCCTGCACTGCCATAATTCATCGGAATATTGTCGTTGATGACTTCCCCAGACAGCGCGGCTTGCAAGTGATGCTTAACAGCTTGGTAAGCGACTTCTCCAATGACTTCCTTGATTTTCTTTCCGTGAATGTCCGCAGTGTCCACGCCAAACCAGTCCGTGTATGTGTGATTGTTGAAGAGGTATCGCCCGTCCATATCGACATAACCGATCAGCAAGGGCGCGTTATCCGCGAGGCGGCGCAGTCGGTCGTTGGCAATGCCGTCATCGGCATTTTGAGATGGTTGGTCTTGCGCGTCTTTGCCTTGCATCGTGCGTCCTTACTAATGTGTCGTACTGGTATTTATACCATGGAATCGACGGGCCCGAAATAATTTCATCGCTGCTGACAAGCGTTTGTGGGCAGCTTGCTCCAATACAAATGAGCGCTACCAGGTTGTCTTGTCAATATTGAGTTATTAATGTCGAGATATTGCGGCGCGTCGATTCCGATGGCCAGGCATTTGATAAGGAGATTATTTGGGCGGTAAATGACGATTTGTGCAATGATTGGAGAATAAATTATCGTTGTGGGCGACGGCTTATGTTCGTGAACGCCTGCTTATGTCCGTGGGGCACTGTTTATGTGTGAACGTCGCCGCGTTCCTCACGAGGCCCTACGTCTTCAATGGAGAGCAGAACCATCAAGCGTCCATTGCGGATAAGCTTTCGAGCGTAGAACACGAAAATCTTTGCGCCCAGCTCAGCATATTGGTCGGAAATTTCGGCGATGGAGTAGGGGATGTCTTCCTTGGTCGCCGCCTGGAGAAGTGCTCGCAGTCGAGGTATATTCCAAATGTGTTCGTGGATGTCATAGATAGACTTTTTGAGTATGGACGCTTGGGTCGCTCCCAGCATAGCACTGTAAGCGCAGTTGCAGGCGCAGATATGCGCCTCCTCATCCAGTACCAAAAGCGGGTGGTCGATGGTGTCCAGAATTCGATATAGAAATCGACTCGCGCTGTGTTGCTTGCCCCCTTCTAAGGGACTGTTTCTCGCACGGGACGATACGGTATCCAGAACATCTTCCACGATGTACGCGCCCTTCTGTAAGTTTACCAGTACAGCGACCATCGCTGTTTTAGGGGAGTATTCGTTCCCACGGGTTGGCATGAAATACGGTCCACATATCGATTCTTATGTCTGGACTCATAATGCTGTTTCTGGTATTATAGCTGTAATCGCTATCATGTAAACTTAAGAAGCTCGTGTCAACGCAAGAAATATACCGCCAAGGAACATTCGTAAAGTTGTTACTGGACGATTCGCCTGGATGGTAAAGATTGACCAACAGGCGGAGGTCGCGAATGAACGGCAGTTCCGAACCTGATCCCACTCCCCGCATCAATATCCTCTCCCCCCCAGATAACGGCGCCCATAGGTTTGCTTTACCGCCGAGGATATGCCACAACGGTCGCATTTGCATCTGGGTATTGGGCTGTATATTCAAGGGAATACAATGGAAGACATACGCAGCGCCGTGGCGTGACATGGGAGTGCTACTTCACGGATCGATACATCGCGAAGCGCTTGGCGTCAGTAAGGAAGAGTTGCTCGCCGCCTGGAAGCAATCGTTCTGAGAGAGGAAAGGACTGTCGTGTTGCCCGCATCAATCGTCGCTCGGTACGGAAGAATTTCATGATGGCGTTATGGAACGAAATTATAATCAAGCGATAGCGAACATGCTTCCATCGCATTGTTAACGACAAATCGTTACTCAACGGAATGTTGTTGTCTCACCAATTTAGCTGATGTTAAATTTGTTTCTAAATGGGGTAATATGCCAGCAGGTTAGGTAAGTCTTCTCTTGGCCTTGCTTCCTCTCACACGATATTCCCAATTTGGAAAGGGGTGTCTATGACGCGCAAAATTAACTGCCATGAGAGCCTAATAGTCAACATATTATGTCATGGCACGGAAGCTGCTCTGTCTCTTGAAGACCGCAAATCCGCCCAGTATGAGACGTTGTCGGCAGCAATCGAGGCTCCCAATATCGTATCCCACGTTCCAGTGTATGGGGCGAAAGAAGATGTGCCTTGGCTGACCTGCAGTTACGGCGCACCCGCCGATTCTTCCGCTTATACTGTCGTTGCGTTACTCGCGAACTTGAACGTGGGCCTAAGAAACGTGGGGCTAAGAGTGGAATGTCGCAATCAGATCGACAAGCCCGCCAAACGACACTTCTGTTTCCTATGCGGAGGATACTACTGCGCGTCTCACGCCGACCCAATCACCCATGGCTGTACCGCCATCGTCGATCACGCCTGAAATCTTGGCATACAATGTCGTGAATTGGCAATTTTGTTTTAGTGTGTTTATTATGACTAATCGCTATAATCATTATTTAAGAATTGCTCTGTGAAGTGCTGGCGTTGCGCCGAGATTTACGACACAACGTGAAAGGCAAGTGTTCCCCCGTGACAAATGACCCTTACGCCACAACCTTTCGCGGACAAACCAGTTCCAGCAAATCAATCCCGTTGCCTGCCGAGGATCGCCTACGCTTGATCGAAGCGAATGTGCGTGACTGTGCGATCATCATCATGGACATCAATGGCGCGATTGTGAATTGGAACTTAGGCGCCGAGTGCATTATGGGATGGTCGGAGGAGGAAGTTTTGGGCCTTTACGCCGAAATCTATTTCACGACCGAAGATAGACTTCAACGTGTCTGCGCTCGTGGTTTGGCTCGGGCCGCACTGAAAGCGGAGTGTGAGGATAACCGCTGGCACGTCCGAAAGGATGGTTCACGGTTTTGGGGAAGTGGAACCATTCACTCCCTCCGCGAGCGCGACGGAAGGCTGCGTGGATTCGTCGAGATCATGCATGACACTTCGGAGCACAAGCGGGCGGAGACGGAGCTTGCGGCAGCGCTGGGAAGAGAACGGCGCAACGCCGAGATACTTCAGCGGTCGATCTTGCTGGGCAACCCTCGTCGAATCCATGCGGGGCTGGAGCTGACTGCTCAGTATGAGCCAGCCTCAGCCGATCTGCTGGTGGGAGGCGACTTCTTCGATATGTTCCCGCTCTCCGATGGGCGTGTTGCCATTGTGCTGGGAGATGTGGTGGGCAAGGGTCTCGAAGCGGCGGTGCATACGACCCAGATCAAGTTCGCGCTGCGGGCCTTTATGAGAGAACATGCAAAGCCCGAAGTCGCCGTGAAGTGCCTGAATGAGTTTCTGTGTGAATCCGAGCGCCTGGATGCGGAGCGCGGCGCGTCGGAAGATCGTTTGACCCGTTTCGCGGTTCTCTCTACAGCAGTGATCGATCCCGTTACGGGGGAAACAAGCTTCGCGGGTGGGGGGGCTGAGCCGCCCATTATCTTGACGAGAAGTGGGAAATCGCAGCAGATCGATCTTGGCGGTATGCCACTCGGAGTTATCCCCGAGACGGATTACGAAGCGACGAAAGTGCATCTCAGCGGTGGAGATTTGATCGTGCTGGCGACGGATGGCCTCACGGAATCCAGGCGGGGAAACAATTTCCTTGGCAGCGATGGTCTGACGCGGCTTGCTCAGGATGCGCTGTCGCTTGGCGCGGTGGATCACATCGCCCAGGCCGTTTTGGAAGGCGCGCGTGCATACGGCGGCGCGTTCCGTGATGATGTTTGTTTGCTGATTGCACGATTGTCTTAGCAATCATTCTCTTTCCTCTCTAGGTCGATATTCACTCGGATTTGTATGGCTACTGCCTATTTTTTCATATACTATCCTGATCCTGTTCGTTGGTTTTCGAGGTAGCCATGAAACGCGCCGATTTACTCCGTCAGGACGCCGTCGCTTACATCCACAATATGGGCGACACGATTCGCAATGCTTTGTTAGTCCTCGATACGGACCTTCGAGTTTTGGCTGCGAATGCTCTTTTCTATGATACTTTCCGCATAGAAGCAAATGAGATCAAGGATCAACTCTTTGCCGAACTGAGCAATGGTCAGTGGGATATTCCAGAACTCCTCGCTCTTCTCGCCGACGTTGCTCCGAAAATGCTCACATTTGATGATTTTGAAGTTACTCGTGATTTTCTACAAATCGGGAATCGAGTGATGCGCATCAATGCGCGCGAACTCATTGGGCGTGACAGCCATGCGGCGCTTATCGTCCTGTCCATTGATGATGTTACCGATCAGAAGCGCGCAACACAGTCGCTAATTGTCTCGGAATTGCGATATCGTCGGTTGTTCGAAACAGCTCGCGACGGCATCCTGATTCTTAGCAGTAAGCATGGAAAGATCACGGATGCGAATCCATATATGACTGAGCTTCTGGGGTACTCCCAAGGTGAACTTTTAGGCAAGGAGCTTTGGGAAATTGGCCTTATGAAAGATGAATGGGCCAGTCGCGATGCTTTTCAGCTCTTAAAGGAAAAAGGCTATATTCGCTACGAGGACTTGCCGCTCGAAAGCGAAGGGGCTAACAAGCGAGAAGTGGAGTTTGTCAGCAACCTGTATCAGGAAGGCGATAATATTGTCATTCAATGCAATATCCGCGATATCACCGAGCGAAAGCAACTGGAAGCCAAGCTCGCCGCAGCACATCGTAGGGACAAGAAAATCGCCACGGACTTGCAGCGCACGATCCTCTTCCAGCCAAATGAAGACGCCTTCCCTGGTTTGACTGTTCATACTGTGTATTCCACAGCCTCCGACGAAGCACTCGTGGGAGGAGATTTTTGGGACACATTTGCCTTTGACAACGGACATGTGGCGCTGGTCTGCGGTGACGTGATGGGCCATGGGCTTTCATCCGCCGTCTTTACCACGGAACTCAAGCATATACTCAGGGCCTACACGCGAGAGCATGAGCAGCCATCGCGCATTTTACAGCAGATGAATGCATATGTCTCCCAGAGCAATCGATTGTTTTTGGAAGGCGTAAATACGGAAGGTGGAGATATGCCCGTATGTTTGTCGCTGGCGATCATTGATCAACGAACGGGGGTGGGAGCCGTTTCGGTGGCGGCGATGGAATGGCCGCTTTTGATCCGCACTAACGGCGAGGCTGAGGTTTTGAAGGCGTCGGGGACGCCGCTCGGAATTAATATGGGGCCGAAGAGTCATTTCGATCAGGTTGATTTCCAACTCGGGGTTGGAGATACGCTGTTGATGAGCACGGATGGGATCACGGAAGCGCGGCATGGCAAGGAGTTTCTTGGAGACGATGGCTTGACGGAGCTGGCGGTCAAGCATCGCGGGGCAGCGCTGAAATCCATGGGACAGAAAATCCTGAACGGCGCCATCGATTTTGCTCACGGTGAATTGCGGGATGACGCCTGCTTAGTGCTCGTGCGCAAAACGTGATTGCTCTTGTTCGGTGTGCATTTTCCTGTTCGTCTGAATTGAAGCTGGGCGTCATCGCGCAGATCACTCCGGCTCGACGCTGGCAATCGTCCGTGCGCAAATCGACGCCAGTTTGGGAGCAATGAGCGAAAGCGGCAGGACATAATCGACATCACCCGTGCGTGCTGCGGCACGGGGCATGCTCGGGAACTCACTGCTTTCTTCATTCTGAGCAATCGTGGTTCCCCCTCGAGATTTGATAGCCCGTATGCCTTCTGCTCCGTCTCCATCGCCTCCTGTGAGCACTACTCCAATGACACAATCCCCAAGACTAATGGCTAGACTGTGAAATAGTACGTCCAAGGATGGACGTACGAAGTGCACCTTTGGTGAGTTTGAAAAGGATACTGCTCCGTAAGGTGATATTAGGATATGCTTGCCTGGCGGTGCGACATAAACCGTGCCCCCTGCAAGCTGGTCATTGTCTTCTGCTTCCTTCACAAACAGAGAAGTCATGTGGTTCAGAATTTCTGCCAGTAAACTTTTGTGATTGGGACTTGCGTGCTGAAGAATAATGATGGCAGCGGGAAAGTCAGGCGGCAAGGCGGATAAGATGTTCTTGATTGCCTGTAATCCGCCTGCGGATGCTCCGATGGCGACGACTTGCAACGGAGTTGAGCCGTTATATCTTTGTCCAACAATCACTTTGCTACATCCATATTCAATTATCGCTTTGCTATTGAGGGTCATAGAGTAATCTTTCCCACAATCAATACGGTTTCATGTATGCCGATATGCCGAAATCATCCTGCGCCGATAATGCGGCAATCATTGGGTAGTCGAGCCTACGTCTCCGTTACGTTGAGCACGAATGAACGCGAAGACACACCGAGCGTCCCACTGCGATCCTGCTCCTTCGCTCAAAATCGCGATTGCTTTTTGTGGAGCCATACCTTTGCGATATGGACGATCCGTAGTCATCGCACTGAAAGCGTCCGCAACCGCCATGATACGCGCGATCAAGGGGATGTTTACACCGACCAAACCACTGGGATAGCCTGCGCCGTCCCAGCGCTCGTGGTGATGGCGAACCGCATCCATGGTCGCTGAGAGCTCGGGAACTGCGCCCACGATCGCCACGCCCATCATGGGATGCTGCTTGATTGCCGCGAACTCTTCTTCCGTTAAGCGCCCAGGCTTGCGAAGAACAGCATCGGGGACGCCGATCTTGCCGACATCATGAAGAAGTGCGGCAATAGCAATGGTGTGCAATTCGTCCTCCGCCAAACCAAACTCACGAGCAATCATCAGGCTGTAAGTCATGACATCCTCAGAATGCTTGCAAGTGTAGCGGTCTTTGTTGTCCACTGCGGTCACAAGCGCATCCACCATGGAAAACCCTTGAACCGTTCCCAGGATCAATTGTCGCAACTGATCGGCTTGTGAGTCCGTATCGCCGCCCGTTTTCGCTCGGCGAAGCCTTTCGTCGGCCAACCGAAGAGCTTCATGTCGGTCCTGATTGATATCGTTAATCAGCGCCATCCCAATGGAAAGGGTCAAGGGGATCGCGATTTCCTGCATGCATACTTGATAAGTCATTCCAGCAAGGTGGGAACGTAGTCGCTCTGCTAAACTTTGCGCTTCGGGCTCGTGGGCGCTGGAAAACAGAACCGCAAATTCGTCCCCGCCGAAGCGAGCCGCGATGTGCTCTGGCCCGCAAAATTCCAGCAATCTCTGGGCGATTTTTCGTAACACTTCGTCGCCCACGGCGTGCCCGTAGGCCGTATTGAAGAACTTGAAATTGTCCAAGTCGAGGATCGCGACAGTTAACGTCGCGCCTTTGCTTGGCAGGTTTTCGATTTTGTTCTGAAACATACGGTGGAAGGCGCGATGATTCCAGAGTTCTGTCAGTGGATCGTGATCCGCTTGCTCCAGTGCTCTCATCAGGGCTGCTTCGCGCTCAGCTTCTTGGTTTTTGCGTTCCGTGATGTCTTGTGCGACACCGAATAAACCTCGTATCCCGTCGATCTCCAGGTCATCCACGCTGATGTGGTTTTCCAGCCAGCGGATATTGCCGTTGGGGCAAACCACACGGAACTCCACATGGGTTGTCTGCCGAGTGGCTAAGGCTTCGTTCCCTGCGCTGAGCAGACGTTCCAAATCATCGGGATGAACAGCCGCAAAGAATGCTTCCGAGCTCAGAGGAGCATCTGGAGGCAAGCCGAGCAGCGCCTTCATCTGATCCGACGGAGCCTGCGTATGACCTACGGACTCATGATAGCTCCAGGTGCCGAATTGTCCGCACATGAGGGCAAGCCCTAGGCGACGCTCATTGGCGCGCAACGCTTCTTCCACCGCTTTATGTCGGGTCACGTCGGTTTGCACCGCTACAAAATTCGTCAGCGTCCCCGCCTCGTCGCGTACGGGGGCAATCGTCAGCTCGTTCCAGAACGTGGAGCCGTCTTTTCGGTAGTTAAGTAGCGTCGTTTGAATAGAGCGCTCTTCCTGGATCGCCTGCCTCAGCTTACCCACCTCAACGAGATCGGTTTTGGGCCCCTGAAGAAACCGACAATTGAAGCCGATGACTTCCTCGCTCGAATACCCCGTGAGTTCAAGGAATGCGGCGTTGGCGTAAACTATGGGATGGTCCGGCAGGTTCGGGTCGGTCAGCACAAAGGCGTTTTGTAGCACCGCCGTAGCTCGAAGGCGCGCTCGCATCTGGTCGTTCGGGCGCGTACCTTCGAATTGATCACGTGGCAAGCGCGCGCAGTCTTTATTAAGGAAGTTAAGACGCTCTGGAAAGAGCTGGTCTTCTGTTTTAAGAGGGCCGAGATGCGACCCCTCTTTTGGCTCCGAGAAACGAGATGTCTGTTGGCTCAAGAGACTAAGCTTTCCTATAGACGATAGATATTACGTTATCGGCTGGCGTAGCCTTTTATTATATCGGCATGTTGCTCAGTGATTATTAGGGCGCTATGCGGAGGCTCTGATATCTCTGGATCGTCGGGGTGTCGCCAGCTGACCAATGGAGCGAGATCATCTAAGCGAGGGCAAGCAGGGTTATTGTCTAGTGAGGCTCAGCCCCTCTTAATTCCTGAAGCGCTCAAGCGGCTGGGCGCAGACACTCAAGATGTTGGCTTAAGGCTGCGAATAGATCTTCAGATTTGAATGGCTTTGTCAGGAAACCATCCATCCCCGCCTCGAAACATTCGATCCGGTCCTCCGCCATGGCCCCCGCTGTTAGCGCGATGATCGGCATTTGCACTATAGACGCCTTAGCCTTCTCGCGCCTGCGGATTTCACGTGTTGTTTCCCATCCATCGAGTTCCGGCATCTGACAATCCATCAGAACAATGTCGTAAGAAGTTTGGCTGAGCATGTTAAGCGCCTCCAGCCCGTTGGCGGCAGTGTCCACCCGATGTCCTCGCTTCTCCAGCAGTCGCCTCGCGACTTTCTGGTTGACGGGATTGTCTTCCGCGAGCAAAATGCAGATGCTGCGCGGCGCGAACTCGTCGATGCTCGCGTGATCGCCATTTGCGATCACGCGAGCATCAGATGGTAACTCCGGGCTCCTGTGCTGATCATGCCGGATGGCGGTTGACTTGCGGCAGCTAACTTTCTTTTGGCGCGAAAGCCGAGCGGTAAACCAGAACGTGCTTCCTTTCCCGGGTGCGCTCTGCACGCCGATTTCGCCGCCCATGATCTCAGACAGTTGCTTGCAGATGACGAGACCAAGGCCCGACCCTCCAAAACGGCGCGTGGTGGAAGAGTCGGCTTGAGAGAACGACTGGAATAGGCGTTGGCCCGCCTCGACGCCGATACCTATCCCGGTGTCGGCAACGCTGAAATGGACCAGCACATCTTCATCGCTGAGGCTTGCGAGCCGCACGCGCACGGTGACGCCTCCATGTTCCGTGAACTTGACTGCGTTGCTGATGAGATTGCTGAGTATCTGGCGCAGACGACCTGGGTCGCCTACCAGATCAATCTGTGCTTCTGGATCGATCGCGTATTTGATGGCGATTCCTTTTGTTCGTGCGCCGCCGGCCATCAGGTTGATGACTTCCTCGACGGTCTGCCCTAAGTCTACCGGTATACGTTCAAACTCCAGTTTTCCCGCTTCGATCTTCGAAAAGTCAAGGATGTCATTGAGAAGCGTCAATAGCGAGCGGCCGGATGACTGGACGGTTTCCGCATAGTCGCGCTGCTCGTCCGTAAGATCGGTTTCGAGCAGAAGCTCCGTCATGCCGAGGACGCCGTTCATGGGGGTTCTGATCTCATGGCTCATGCTGGCCAGAAACGACGACTTTGCTCTCGTCGCTGACTGAGCCTCGTCACGAGCTCGGGACAATTCCTCGTTCTGTCGCTCCAAGTCAAGGGTCGCTTGTTCCAGAGCCTCTTTTTGGTACTGCAGCACACAAGCGAAATCCTTTATCTCCTGCTCCGCCCGCTTGCGCTCGGTGACATCGTAGCACACGCCAATCATCCCCGTGAGACTGCCGTGGATATCGCGTATGGGCTGTAACTCAGTGTGGAGAGATAGATCGTAAACATTGGCGTCGTAAGATACGGCTTCTCCTGCAAGCGCTCTTTGTGCGTATTCCTCGAGCTGGCTGTCGCCATCCATAAAATCGAACACGGATCGTCCGATCACTTCGCCTGGCTTGAGACCCAGCGCCGACAAACCCATTCCTTCGGATAACACTACCCTTCCATTCACGTCGGCGGCGTAGAGGATCACCGGGGCGCTTTGCAGCAATGCGCGGAGTGAGGCCTCCCGTTTGACAAGCTGGTCGGAGTTAAGCTTCAACTGGGACTCCATCTCTTTGATCTTGTTGATGTCCTGAACATTCCCCAAGATGCGCGATGGTCTGCCATCTGGATGACGTTCAAAAACGACTTCGCGGTTACATACCCAGCGCCATGTTCCGCTGACGTGGAGAACACGGTACTCGAACTCCAGCACTTCGCTGTCGGAAAGTCCTGCGAAATCTTCAAAGTGATCCAGCAGACGGGGAAGATCCTCGGGGTGGATGATCGACGGCAGCAAGGCAGCTCCCATTTCTCTTACTTGCTCGGCGGAGTAGCCGAGGAACTCCGCGACGTCGCGGTTAGAGTAGATGTTCGTGTGCGTATCGAGGTCAAACACGAAGATCACATTTGCGGAGTTGTCGGCGATGCTCTCGGCGAACCGCTGGCTTTCCCGCAGCTTCGCTTCCATCATTCGGCGTTCTGTGATATCTCGTACTGCGGTTACCCGCGCGTGACGCCCGTTAAGCTCAATGGAGTGGCCCCGAAGCTCCGCGTCAAACTCCGAGCCGTCGGACCGCAGTAGCACCGCTTCGTACGGGTGTTCATAGTTCGTGGCCATTTTATCTGCGACAAGAGCGTATGATTGTGGCGCAATAAAGGGGGCTGCTTTCATGCCGAGAACATTATCAGGCCCATCGTATCCGAACATTTTGGCGAATGCAGGACTAGCCTCCACGAGGAGCCCATCCTGCCAAACGGACACGCCTTCAAACGCCGCGTCCGTGAGGCGCCGGAGACGTGCTTCGCTTTCGGCGAGAGCGCGCTCGGTCGTCATATCTGATGAGGCGCCTCCGTGATCGCCGTTGCGGCTAAGCGCCTCAAAATATCGCGTCGTTTGCATTGCGAGACGCCGAAGCGCATCTGCCTGATCGGGGCTGAAATCGAGCCTTAGCTTGGTGTCCATTACCGCGAGAATCCCGATGCAATCGCCTGACGCCGTCACAAGCGCGACGCCAGCATAGAACCGAATCGGGCTGGCGACAAGCGAGTGGCGTTGTCCTGACGGAAGGTCGCGGCGTAAGTCCTCGATCACAAATAGGTCGTGATGACGCGCCGTCTCAACGAATAATGTCTTTGCGTCGCCAACTTTCTCGCTGAGCACCCCTGAGCAATCCGTGAGCCAATGCCCATCCGGCACTGAAAAAGACACCACCGCGATGGGCATTTGGCACGTGTAACGCGCCAAATGCGTGATGTCGTCCGTGAATGGCTTCGCGCTATCGATGTGGCTCAATGGTATGCGCAAGCTATTTACTCTTCCGTTCTCATTTAACGCCATAACAGGAACCGTATTCCATTCCACACAAAGATTGCTGGTGAAATTATCGGCATCTAACGCACGAAATTGTAGTTGCGGATAGTGGCCTTCAAGACATGCGTGGATTTAAGCTCAAGACGGACTGGAAGATAGCGGGGAAGTCTTCGGCTCATGCCGCCGGCAGAGACTCCAAATAGAAGAGGGATTGCCCTTACGTGGCAGATTGAGAACGCTGAAGATTATTGTACTTCAAGCGTCTTTGGACTTGCCCGGGTTTTGTAGACACTTCGTTAAGCGGCTCTTGCGAGCTGTTGCTGTTGCTCAAAATGGCGCTGTTCAAATTGAGCGGGGCTGATATAACCAAGCGTCGAATGTCGACGCTTGCGGTTATACCAGACTTCAATATACTCGAACACCGATGCTTTTGCCTCGGCGCGAGTGCGAAACACTTGTTCCGGAAGCAACTCCATCTTTAACGTCGAAAAGAAGCTCTCCGCCACGGCATTGTCCCAGCAGTTGCCTTTACGGCTCATGCTGGCAACCATGCCGTGGCGCCGGAGCTTGTCCTGATAAATGAGACTGGCATACTGACCGCCCCGATCGCTGTGATAAAGCAGGCCTTCTGGCGGACAACAACGTTGGATCGCCATCTCCAAAGCGTCACAAACTAACCCCGCTTCCATCGTTGCCTGCATTGACCAGCCAACGACGCGGCGACTGAACAAGTCCAGAACGACAGCCAGATACAGCCAGCCTTCCCGTGTCCAGAGATACGTGATATCGCCGACCCACCGCTGATGAGGAGCGGAAACCGTGAACTGGCGATCCAGCACGTTCGACGCCACCGGCAACGCGTGATCCGATTGGGTCGTTACTTGGAAGCGCCGTCTTTTCTTCCCCACGATCTGATGGCTATGCATCAAGCGCGCCACACGATGACGACCACAAGCGACGCCTTGATCCCGCAGTTCGAGATAAATGCGTGGACTGCCATAGGTGTCGCGGCTTTGTCCGTGCTCCTTTTGGATCTGCACCACCAACGCCTGCTCCTGGGCCTGTTCTTCGAGGCGACGAGCGCTGCGTTTCTGAGAACGCCAGGCGTAGTAGCTACCGGATTTGAGCTCCATGGCCCGGCAGAGCATTTGTACCGAGAATTGTCCCGCATGATCTTGAATAAACATGATCTTGAATAAACCGGTATCTCACTGCGGGCGGCTCGTGAAGATACCGACCGCTTTTTGTTGCCACAAGGGTGCGCCAGCCCGACTGGCATTTAAGATCTCGTTCTCCTCTTTGAGGCGAGCATAATCTCGCTTGAGTTGTGCGAGCTCGGGATCAGAGGGATTGCCTTTGCCGGGGAAGGGATTTTCCGGCTGGCTCTGGAGGCTCTTCTTCCATTTAGCGATCAGACTTTCGGCAATTCCTAAATCACGCGCGACGGCGCTGAGATTGCCCTTCTCCTCGGCGAGGCGGATCGCCTCGCGTTTGAACTCTTCAGTGTAAGATTTACGGTTCGTCATAAAACTCCTCGCACCATCAAGCATTCGTTAAGATGGCTTCCTAATATTAAGATTAGGCTTTTCGAGGTGTCTATCCTACCCGGGCAAGTCCACTTTACCCCGTGAGATCGTTTAGCCACGACGGGGAGGGTGGGGTGGCGTCTTGCTCAAGGACAACAATCGTTCCACGGGAGCCAGTAAGAAGGTGCATACGGTCACAGGTGTCGAGCATCATTTTGATCCCGTGCCCGAGTGTGCCTTGAGTGCTATAGCCGCGAGCTAGGGCCGCCCTCGGCAAGTCCGCCGTCGCGATTCCTTTTCCCTGATCTTCGATCCATATCTGAGTCATCCCACTCTCTGTCAGTCGAACGCGAGCTACTCCTTCGCCTGCGTGAACGATGGCGTTCATGCCTGCTTCGCTCGCTACGGTCAACAAATCGTTTTGCCGCTCGTCGGAATATCCTGCGTGATACGCCGCCTGTCGTACAAGATGCCGCAAATCGCGAAGGCCATCCGTCGGTGTCAGCTTCAGCTTCCTTCCTAAGTCTTTCCCTTGTTCCGCAGGCAATTCGGAGCGATCGAAGACCAGATTAAACTTCCCGCCCGTCACGGCTGCTAGCACTTCACGGAGTGTATTTCTCTCCCGCTGGCGCGCAAGCGCCACTTCCATCGCTCCTCGCGTCTGCGAAACGATCGTCTCAACCAGCGTAATTTCCTGCTCGGTCCACCGTCGCGGCTCAGTCGCCATGGCCACCACCAGGGCCGTGGTTCGGCCATCCTGCTGAATCGGCGCCCGCACCGCCGCCCGGACGCCAAGCTTCCTAGCGACAGCGCTATCGGCAAGCAAAAACGCGTCCTCAATGATGTCAGTTTGACCTGCGAGATAGTCCGCTCTACGATTGGGTCCGTAGTCGGACATGCGGTGGACGCCCGCAATTGAAGAGATCCCTTCGCGGCTCCACTCAGGGCCAACGACGCTGTGATCGCTGTGTTGATCGTAGGTAACGTAGTAACACCGATCTGCCCCCATCGCTTGCCCCAACGCCGCCGTTGTGGTTGTCATGATCTCTTGCGGATCGGCGGAGCTTCGGACAGTTCGTCCGATACTGCTTGTGAGCAGGAGTCGTTCGTACGCCGATGTGATTTGCGTCTGTGCATCGTAGAGCGTTGTGTCGTCGCTCACGAAGAGCATGAATCCGAGCACGACTCCTGAGACACCTTTTTCAGGCACCAGTGTGGTGCGTACGAAGCGGCGACCTGCCCTGGCGTACTGCATCGGCATGTCATAAGTCACGATGTTCCCGGCGAGGGCGGATTCTAAATGGTGGCGGATCGCGTGGTATGCCTCATCCCCAATGACTTCCTTGACTTCCTTGCCGCGAAGATCGAGCGCATGAACGCCGAACCACTTACTGTATGTGTCATTGTTGAACTGATAGCGGCCGTCCGCCCCGACGTACGCTACCAGGAGCGGAGTATTGTTTGCGATGAGGAGCAAGCGCTCCCTGGAGATTTCGCCGCCGGAGGGGTCGTGGTAGTTAATCTCGTCCATCTTGCCTGCTTACTACTTTCCCAGAGAACTAACGGACCGCATGTTATGGGTACATGCGGTGTGCGTCAATCCAGCGCAACTACAGGGTAAAGAAATTATCCTCGATGGCGCGCCAGCAATACGGCGACATCATCGCGAAACACACCTTTGGCGAAAGCACTCGCTTCGGCGACTAACCGTTCCGCCAGAGACTGAGCGCTCGCATCGAGCGGCAACGCCAACAGCATGCGTATCAATCCATCGGTTCCCAGTAGGTCGCGCCGGCTTGGTCCCGCTTCCGAAAGGCCGTCTGTGTACAGAATCAGCGCGTCATGTGGGCGCAGGCTCGCAAGGCGCTCCTCGTACTTCGCGTTGTCCGCGACCCCAAGCGGTGGTCCCGTCGTCGCTAGCGCTTCTACCGAGCCGCTTGCCCGCTTGATCAGGGCTGGCTCGTGTCCGCAGGAACAGTAGGAGATTTCGCCGGCGCTGGCGTCATACACCCCGATCCACGCGGTGACAAAGCCGGGCAGCAAGTCATGAGTGGTCACGATCGAGTTAAGAGCCGCCGCAGCCTGAGCGGGAGCGCGATATAAGTAGAGGACTGTACGCAGGCTGTTTCGAATAAGCGCAATCTGCTGAGCGGCGGCGAGGCCTTTCCCTGACACGTCCCCGATGACTATGCCGTAAAGATTCTTGTCCAGTGGAAACACGTCCATGAAGTCACCGCCGACGGACGCCTCGTCGAGCGCGGGCCGCGTGACAGACCCGACGTCTAACTTCGCGATCTCTTTAGGCAATTGCGGCTGCAGCGCGTTCTGGAGTTGCTCGGCAATGTTGTGCTCGCGTCGCTGTACACGCACCGCTTCTAGGGCAGTCTGCGTTTGTGTCGCTACCGACTCAATCAACGACACCTCGTCGGGCGTCCAGTCACGTGGTCCGCCGGACATTGCCACGGCAAGCGCGGTCATCGACGACCCTGACGCCAGCGGCACCCGCACCAGCGCCTGGATTCCTAGCTTCAGCAGGGCGGGATCCCCGGCAGTGTCGGCCAGCACCTGCGTCTGGCCTGTTTGATACTTAAGATCGCGGTTAATGGTGTAATGCGACATCACATAATCGCCTTCGATAGACGGCAATCCCTCGCGCCTCCAGTCGGGGCGTAACACCGCCGTATCCGCGTTGCGATTGTAGCTGGCGTAGTAGCATCGATCCGCTCCTAACGCTTCTCCTAGCTGGCGCACTGCTGTCTCTAGTACCGTCTTGGGGTCGTTTGACCCGCGCAGGCTGTGGCCGATACGATTGAGCACGGCCTCTCGCTCAGCGCGTATTCTCCGCTCTTCGATCTCCTTTGCGAGCGCCCGGTCCTGCCGGAGCACCTCGACGGTAAGCCACGTCCGTTCCACTAGGGTCTGGAGCAGGGCTACTTCGTCCGCCTCCCACCGTCTGGGGGTTACAGAATGGATGGCGATAACGGACACAAGGCGGTCAGAATGTAGCACCGGGACGGCGATGAATGCGCGGCAGGCAACGGCCTCATACGCGCTCACATACTCCGTAGGGACCTGAGCTTCGTCATGATGAACGTCTTCAACGACCACCGTGCGTCCTGCTCGGTAGGCTGCGACAAGGTATGGACCGAACGCGGAGATTGGGAACGTTCCCTTCATGCTCGCCACCGTGTCGTCGGCGCAGTAGTCACTGGGGATTGTGCAGGTGTCGGCGTCAATGTCGATGTCGGCGAAGACGCACCGCGCAACGCCAAGAAACTGTCCCACCGCCCGTAAGGCGTCCACGATTACCGCATCCGGATCAGTCGTTCTGCGCGCCCGTTCCGCAAGCTCGGCGAGGAAGCGCTCGCGTCGCCCTCGCTCTGCCCGATCAGTGATGTCCAGGACGACGCCAGGAAGGGAGGCGGCAATTCCGTCTCCGTCCCTCTCCACTCTGCCGCGCGCAGCAAGCCAGCGGTGCGATCCGCTCGGCATGACTACTCGGTACTCCGTCTCGTAGGTATCGCCTTGGGTAATGGCGTCTTTGATCGCCTCAGCGACTCGCGGTCGGTCCTCGGGATGAATGGCCTGAAGATAGACGTCTATTCCACCGTTCGCTGCTTCCTCGGGACTGACGGAGAAGAGGCTCGCAAGACAAGCGTCGGCAATCACGAGATCTTTTATTATATCCCATGTCCATGTCGCGATACCTCCTGCCGAAAGCGTAGCTTTGAGGCGCGCCTGGGCGTCCTGAAGGCGCTTTTCGTTCTCACGAAGCGCCTCTTCGGAGGCGCGCAGACTGTCCTGCGCCATTTTGCGTTCGTTAACGTTCTGGAAGAACACAGATAGTCCTTCGGGCGAGGGGAAGGCGCGCACATCCATCCAGGAATCCAGCGGCTCGTAATAATCTTCCAGCGAGAGTGGGACGCCTTCCGCGATCGCGCGATGGTAGAACTGGTAAAAGGATCCGCCAACAGCCTCGGGAAACACCTCCCAGATATTTCGTCCAATGAGTTCGTCTCGTGTGCGAAACAGGAGGCGCGCGGCTTGTGCGTTCACGTAGGTAAAGCGCCACTCTCGGTCTATGGCGTAGAATCCGTCAGTGACGCTCTCCAGGATACCGCTAGTCCGATCATGTGCTGCCTGCAACTCTTCTTCCGTCCGACGTAGGCTGGCCTCGGCTTTTTGTTCCTCCCTCTTGCGCGCGCCTACATCCTGAAAGAATACTGAAAGTCCCCGAGGTGATGGATACGCGCGTACGTCGAACCACGTATCGAGGGGCGGGAAATACTCCTCGATAGAGACGGCTGTCTGCTCCGCCATAGCCTTGCGGTACTGACGGTCGAACCCTGACCCTACCGCCTCGGGAAACTCGTCCCAGACGCATTTACCCAGCAATTCCATACGCGTACGCATAACCAGCTTCTCAGCCTGTGAATTCACATAGGTAAAGCGCCACTCGTGGTCGAGGGCATAAAAGGCATCGCTGATCCTCTCCAGAATGTCCTTTACGTCGGTAGTATCGGTTGTTGGGTTAGCGCGGTGGGCATCCGGTTCTGGCATGTCATTTATTATACTCTAGTGCTTCTCTAGTTCGCACGCATCCGGCGCGCGCAAGCTACCTGAATGACCTTAGTCTCGTTTGATCCCTCGGGACTGCCTAGGTCATATGGTGTTTTCTCATCATATTGTCGTACATGACGCCCAGATGGCGCTTATTGCTGATTTCACGAGAGCACGGTCTGCGAAGCGTCACGGAGCCGGGATGGATTGCAGATAGCGTGTGCTTCGGTCATGGGGCCGTATTAATAATCTTCGTTTTTGTTGAGAGTCCTGAGAATTCTTAATTGTTCTGCCGATAATTTCCATCAGTGCTCGCGCTAATTCTGCTGTGCGTTTTGAGGAATGTCGCTTGGATAGGAACAGGATCAGATCATGAATGCGCCGCTGCCCCGTGACGAACAAAGGAGACTCACGCTTCTAGGCGAGGCGCGCATTCTCGATACTCCGCCCGAAGACGCCTTCGACGACATTACAAAGCTCGCCGCGCAAATCTGCGATGTCCCCATAGCCGCCATCAGCCTCATTGATGAAGAGCGTCAGTGGTTCAAATCCGTTATCGGCTTGAACGTGACCGAGACGGCCAGAGATCAAGCCTTCTGTGCGCATGCCATTCTCCAGCCTGACCTACTTATTGTCCATGATGCTTTAGAGGATACAAGATTCGCCGATAACGCACTGGTCATCGCTGAACCCGGGATCCGCTTTTACGCGGGCGCGCCGCTACTCACGTCCGATGGGATTGCCCTTGGCTCGTTATGTGTCATTGATCGCGTTGCGCGAAAACTAAGCGATGAGCAGAAAGCTATACTGCAAATGCTGGCGAGGCAAGTTGCAGGGCGTATCGAATTACAGCGGCAAATTGTAACGCAGGGGCAGTTAATCGCCGAACGATCCTTAGCACAGTCAGCTCTGATGCAGCGTGAGGAGGAACTCACAGCCATCATCGAACATGCCGTGGAGGGCATCTATCTCTTTGATCCATCCACGCGGCGGGTAATCAAATCCAATGCCGCGCTTAGGACGATGCTTGGCTACACAGAAGAGCAGTTGATGCAGTTGACGCTGTACGATATCGTTGGCCATGTTCGGTCCAGTATCGATCGCACGGTGGAGGCATTGTGGCAAGGTAAGGAGGTTGCGCTCGGCGAACGGCAGTATCTACGCAAGGATGGCTCAGTGATTATTGTCGAAGTGAGTGGACGGGTTATCACTTACCAGGATCAACTTGCGGTGTGCGTAGTCGTGCATAACCTCACGCCGCAACGAGCCTCAGAAGACGCCCGAAGAGCTGCGGAAGCGAGCTACCAGGGGTTGTTCGAGAACGCGGCAGAGGGAATTTTCCAAACGACGCCGCAAGGACGCTATCTGAGAGCGAACTCTGCTTTGGCTCGAATTTACGGCTATGAATCTTCGGGGCAAATGATCGTCGAAGTCTCAGATGTCTCGACTCAGCTTTATATTGACGAAGGCCGGCGCGCGGAATTCACACGTCTAATGGCCTCTAACGGCGGAGTAACAAACTTCGAATCGCAGATCAGACGCAGAGATGGGAGCGTCATATGGATTTCGGAAAGCGCTCGTTCCGTGTTTAGCGAAACGGGTACGCTGATCTGTTATGAAGGGTTTGTACAAGACATTACTGACCGTAAAGATTGGGAAATGCAGCGCGAGACTGATCTCATTGAAGCCCGGTTTCGCGCTGATCACGATTCGCTCACGGAGCTATGGAATCATCGCGCCTTCCACAGACAGGCGGAGCAGCATATAGCTGAGGCCGCTCGTTGCGGCGAATCACTAGCCCTGATCATGATCGATATTGACAACTTTGAGTTCTTTAACGGTGTCTACGGCCATGTCACGGGCGACGAAGTTCTACGCATGGTCGCTAATAGATTGCAAACTGTGTGTGGCGTACGCGATGTCGCTGCTCGTTTCGGCGGCGACGAGTTTGCTCTGCTGTTGGCTGATGTCGGCTTCAGCTCCAAGGGTGAACTGGAAAGGGAATTGACGGCGAAGCTGCACGGCCTGACATTTTGTCCTGAGTCCCATGGCGCGCCCCTTCCAATCACATGCTCTTTAGGAGCCGTCGTCTATCCTGCTGAAGGGAGCCACCGATTGGAACTGCTGCATATTGCGGATGAGCGGCTTCGCAGAGCAAAAACCGGTGGTGCGCAAGATACGGACGCCGACCACATGCGTGAATATCTGCACCACGCCATCGCTGGTTTTTCCATGCTGGATGCTTTGGTCAACGCCGTCGACAACAAGGACCGCTACACCCGCCGTCACTCGGAAGATGTGATGGACCACTGTCTGGTGATTGCTCGTGAACTTGGAATGGGAGAAGAATTTCAGCATACCCTCGCTGTCGCCGCATTGCTCCATGATGTCGGTAAGATTGGCGTTCCTGACGCCGTCCTGCGCAAGCCTGGAAATCTCACGGATGCGGAATACGCCGCTGTCAAGCAACACCCAGAGATGGGGGCGGCTATCGTGTCCGCCGTCCCGGGGCTGGAAGCAACGTTAAACGCCATTCGTTATCATCATGAATGTTACAACGGCAGAGGATACCCTATGGGGCTCCGCGGAGAGGAAATCCCACTAATTGCGCGCATTATGGCGGTGGCGGATGCCTATTCCGCCATGACGATGGATCGGCCTTATCGAAAGGGAATGGCCAACGAGCGAGCCCTATCTATCCTCTCCGAAGGGATAGGAGAACAATGGGATAAGGAGTGTGTGCACGCCTTCTTGCGAGCGAAGCAAGATGCGACCATGGAAGCGAAGTATATTCGTTTAGCAGCTTGAAACTTGGTCTTGTTGTATCATAACTACGGAGAAATAACGATATCGCGCTTTTGCTACCAAGCCTCATCCCTGTAAAATGTATCCCTGCAAAAGTAGTCGCTTCGTGCTGCCTGCCTAGACCGATCAGTTCTAAACTCCATCTGTCCAGCTCCTAAGCTAGTGACTGTACAAACGATCTCCTCTGAAGGGACTTGGGAGGTAAACGTTATCAGGAATGTATCCACAGACTCATCTTGCACGCTCTCGGCGGCAATCGTGGGCTTGAAACAGGGAATTTATTCGATCTTCTCTTGCTGGGCAGACATCACTTTCATGATCTGTTATCCCGGGTATGTTATTCAATCTCAACATCCGAAGCACATCACTGGAGGCGTGCTCGGACAAGTAGCGGCGAGAGCGTACAGCGGGCCAAGCTAGGTTGCCTCTGCGAACCAGATCAGATCGAGCGGCTTGTATACGCGCTCAATGGTTGCTCCGAGTTATGCTTCGACGATTGTGTCCACTTGCTTTTCTTCGTATAACCGCTAATCGGGGCCATTGTGCGCCAGGATGCAGATAAGGTTTTTCATTCGGCGAGTGCCTCCTTCATTCTATCCGTCCCATGCCCTCGACTTCGAACGCAAGTTGCTGGATATCGTCCCTAACGAGCGTACGATGGATGCGGCAGTAGATCGGACCAATTTCATCTACTTCGTCTGGATAAACCAGTTCAAGCGGCTCAAGATCATCGGCTTCGGCCGCTCGCTCGTAGGCATCAATAATACGTAGCAAAGCATCCGGAACGCCACCGCGGACAAGGATGGGGCGACTATCCTGATCTACAATCGTGTAAAACTCATAATCCCCGGATTCGTACTGGTTGGTCGTCGGGTTGATATGGCTTCGAAACAAATAAAAAGTTGGGACATACTGGGTTCTTCCAATAATCTTTCTAATCGCTATTTGATGCCTAGCCTCTTCACAACTTTGTGTCTAGCCTCGCGGCCGCTCTCTGTCTTAACCTCAAAAACCAACATCGAATTCTATTACCCGAGGGAGCTGGGAAGATACAATCGCCAGGATGTATAATGGCCAAGGAAGTACACCCTAAGGGGCCGTTTAAGATCGACCGGTTTATATCCGTACTCGACAGGTGTTCTATAGTGCGATTTCTTGAGTGCGCTGCTTACTTTTCCTCTGCGGAGCCCTAAATTGCGATTAACATTTCTAGGAGCCGCATCCACAGTTGCTTATAGAATATGATGGTCGAACGAAGTAATCTTAGGCTTGTCTGTCCAACGAAACAAGTCTAGACTTGACGCTTAGAGTACCACTTGCGCATTTCATCGTCGGCGGCCCCAAGGCGGCCAGCTGCTCTCAGGATCTCAATTCTAGTCTTCAAATCCTGCAAACTTCCATCTTCTGGAGCAACCTCCAACGCATTGAGAAATGTCTGTTCAACCATGCGCATAAATGCATCCGGCGTCTCTGTCTTCATGCGTTGTGTGGAATAGATACCTGTCCTAGCCATTGATAATCCGATAACCTCCATTACTGAAATTGTACTATATATTTCAATCGAATGTCACATGATGTTACGAGCACAACTGGGATATTCAGGGCCTGCCTGGTCCAAGATGCTCCCGTGCGTCTGTTAAATGTTTTTTGAGAGCTTCAATTTTGATCTTTATCCCACTATGACCTTAGAGAGGGTCAACAAGCCCGCGCAAAACCTCGGCCTCAAATGCGTAGCCTAAAACCTGCATTTCATCGAGATCAGGAACGATCGATCGAGCCTGCTTGGCGTTCTGGCGAACACGCAAGGCGAACTCCTGTACGCCTTGCTGCTTAATCCTTTTCGCGCCTGCGCAGATCTCTTCCTCGCCGATACGCAGGAACAGGGTTGCCCATAGCGTGAGGTTATTAGCGGCGAGCAGATGGTCCGCATCCAGATATTCGCCGTGCTCATCTAGCCACTTTTCAATAGCCAACCGCGTGGCGCAAAGCTGGGCGTCGGGATCAGATTCGCTCATGATAAGTACTCCATAAGTTCTCCTAATGCGAATTGTTATTCCTGCTGAACCATCATCGTTCAATAGAGTGTTCCCAGTATTCAGTCCCGTACATCTAGATCAGCCTCGGCGTTAGTCTACATCAAGCCAGTCCGACAAACTTCTTGCCGAGCTTTATGTCGAGCATCATACGTTCCTCGCCCGGGCTGATAGTCGCGCTTGTTACGTTATCGAGGGTTTATGTCCAGCCGTCCATCTTTCGCCAGTGAAATTTCATGTGCGGTCCTATCCTTCGCCGCTTCGACTCTCCAAGTGTAGTCGCGGCGTCGACAGCGCGCTTCTTTGCTGTTGGCTGCGTCAGTAGCTTCGGAGACCACAGATCAACCTTCCTAAACTTTGGCGGTGGCTTCCTGAGCATGAATGGCGGCCTCTTCAAAGTTCACAGAAGCGGTTTGTGTATATGTTTCGGAGTCCTACGCGGGAATCTTGGCTTCTTTGGCAAAGGTACTTAGCATGTCGATGCGAGCATTCAAAATACAGATCTGAAGTCTATCTATCATAAATTTCGTAATATGAATAATGGGAATGTGTTTTAGTGATTTCCACAGCTACGCTTGCTTCCTGAACTTCGTCCTACCCATTCTACAGCAAATTTGCAACTATGCGCAAAAAAATCAGATCGATCACCGCCAAAAAGGGATATGCGGATCTGACACATCCTCTTCATCCGTTGACCTATCACTATCGCGTCCCGACAGCGACGGCCTTGGCATGGGGTGCTAGAGGATGCCGCTTCAGGTGGGGCAACGGAGGCCTTTGCTGCTCCCGCCGCCTGAGCCGTCTCATTAGCCGCGCAGGCGTTCCGCTGAATATTATCTCCATTCACCATGGCGGTGGACAGCCCGTATCGCCTCCGTTCTGCGGTGGCGTCCATCACGTTTCACTAATGCTGGTTGACGATGACCCGCTGTTTGCATATTACGTGTTCTCAGGTATAGAAGTACCTAGGGCAGGGTATCGTAGCAAGTAGAAAGACTTACTCATCATGAGCATAATGTGATCATGGAAGATAATAGACGTCGTCCGCCTCGAATTCAGCAGCAGGGGTAAAAAATGAAAGTCAAACGAATCGTTGCCAACATCGCCGTATCGGATACGAAGGCGGCAAAACGCTTCTACGGAGACGTACTCGGTCTCGACATCTTGATGGGTAACGGCTGGATTACAACATATGGCTCACAGGACGAGATGAGCATTCAGGTGAGCATCGCCAGCCAAGGCGGCAACAGTACGCCAGTACCTGATCTGTCGATTGAAGTCGACGATCTTGACGCGGCGCTACGTCGCATCAAACACGAAGGGTATTCAATCGAATATGGGCCGGTGGATGAGACCTGGGGTGTACGGCGATTCTTTGTGCGTGATCCGTTTGGCAAGCTGATCAACATCCTTGCTCATATTTAACAGAGGGATGCCTAGCCCCAGTTTAAGATTTAGGTCCATGATCTATACGAACGCTGTCGGCGGCCCGACTCATAGATGGTGGCGCAGGCTTGCCGTCTGCAAGAAGTTGCACTCATAAGATGTTGTACGAGAGCGGTCGGCCAAAGGCCCGCCAGCGGGAACGCGCTCGTTAGGAGCTCCTGGTAAAAACCTTCAATAAACAATCGACTTTGTTAACATGCTGATTATGCACATGATCAATTCTTCACGTCACGCTCGATCCACTGTTTCCGCCATAATTGATATAGCTCCGGGCCGCTTAGCTGAAAGCCTAGCTTGTTAAGAATGCGTGACCAGCCGGGATGTATTCGCCCCCCATCGACTTCAATGCGATCGATTTTCATGTCCTCAAACATATATGTTACCGCGCGCTCAGTTGCTTCCCATGCATAGCCGTTTCTCCAGTACTTGCTGGCGATTTTACAGGACAGCGCGCCAATATTCGCGTTAGCTCCGAAAGTTATCGATCCGATGACGGAGTTATTTTCGCGTAGCGCGATCGCAAGAGGCGTAACTTCCGTGACCGCAACTTTAGAGCGATTTGCGAGCCAGCGAATGTTTGCGCGAGTCTGCTCGGCGGATTTCGGGGGGATATTCAAATATCTCATGACGTGGACATCCGACCAGTACCCATGGAATCCCGGCCAATCCTTTTCTTCGAAATGCCGTAGGATCAGTCGGTTAGTCGTGAGGCTCCAAGAGTTAACATCGTTCATGGGTACTACTCCCTAAGCACCTGAGTTTGCAAGCGCCTCGCTGTTAATTGCTCTGGGCGCCTTCCCACGCCGTTTACGACGGACCGAGCCTCGTGCCAGTAAAACATATCGCTACAAAAGTAGCTATTTCTTCGGACCTGATCCATCAGGTCCGAAGAAATAGCTTTCGTGTGCTGCATCGTCTCCTACCCAACATCATTGACTAAAATCATAAACTAGCGCTGTCTTGGATATAGCCTCTGTATTTGTGGCGAAAACCTCGAAGATTCGTGTAAGGCTGGTAAGCTCAAGGATACGCAGGACACTCGGCGTGGGACTGACCAAAATGAGGTTCCCGTTCATCTCCTGCATCCGCTTCAAGCTGCTGACCAGCACTCCCAGCGAACTGCTATCTAGGTATTTGACCAGGGAAAGGTTAATGATCAGGTTCTTGACGCCAGCGCCGAGAAGACGATCGATCTCCACTTTCAGGTCGGGAGAGGTAGTAAGGTCGAGGTCGCCGTCGATCTCGAAGATTCGGGTGAATCTATTGGGAGCGAGCGTATTAATAGTCAAAATAACGGAACTCTTTCTCTTTACAACTTGTCTATTTTGCGGCGATGTCCCCATCCTCTATTTTGGGGCGATGCATCCATCCTCAAACACCAGATCCGCGAGGCATCTTGGGCACTCCACATCCTTTGGGTTTTTGGTAGCGTTAATATAGATCATTCTCTGACATATCGGACAGTTTCCGTGGTGCAGGCCGGAGAGTTTGACTTTCTCGCTATTGAGCATCTCAGCGCTCACAGAGCCTGAGAAGGCCAGTACAATTTCGCCAATGATGTATAGGCTCAGCGCCGCCGCGACGACGAGCAGCCAGACACCTACTGCCTTTATCGGTGGTGCTAGGAACAGGCATATGAGACCTATGATGGCCAGCACTAGCAGAGCGCCCTGAGCGCCCTGCGCTTCGAAGCTGCCAAGGCTAGCGCCTTTGCGCAGCGCACGCCGCGCTAGAAGCTCGATTTCAGCGTCCGTGCATGCGCGAAACTTGACGCCCCTCGGCTGCATCTCAGGTGAGTGCGAAGTCATCCATGATTCCTCGGCAATCGTTGTCCCTATCCGCGCGAACAAGAGATCGATGCAAGAGTTTGAGGTTCTTCTTCCCTTTAACGCATTGGCATAGGTATGCATCAGGAGGCCGGCCCAGCAGCCTGAAGACATTTATTTGTGAGCAAATCTACTTTTGCTCTTTAAGATACCACTTTCGTAGTTCATCCTCCGCAGCCCCCGGTCTCCCAGTGGACCGAAGTGACGTGACTTTGAGCGCCAGGTCCCATAAGAATTGATCATCCGGAGCGCTTGCGCACCGTTCCAGGAGAGTTTTCTCAATTTTCTGAATGAATTCAGTGGGAGAGACAAAGCGACCTCCATAGGGTGAAGATGCGGTAAGACGAGCCATGGAATAATTCTTTCTATTTGTTTCAACGATACTGCGGCTGGAAACAGGGCATCGGTTCAGTCTTACTTGCTGAACAAATGTCACTTTCATGATCTGTTACCCCAGGCATGCTATTCTATCTCAACCTCGAAGCCCATCACTGGAGGCGTGTTGGGACAATTAGTTGCGAGAGCGTACAGCGGGCCAGGCCGCCTTTTATCCGCAGACCAGATCAGATCGAGAGGCTTACATCCGTGCTCGATAACTGCTCTGCGGTATGCTTCGACGATTGTATCCACCTGCTTTTCCTCGGCCGTTTCAAAAAACATGACCGGGCATTCCAATGTGCCAATGACAAAATAGTAATGTGCGCCATTTTCATTGGCGCCGCCAAGCGGGCTGGCGAAACGCTCCCGCAAATAGAACCTCATTAGCAGTCAACATTTCTAGAAACCATTGATGCGGCTCCTCGTATATCGGATTTAATCGCTCGTATTTCGAGTTTGATCGCCTGCCAAAGCAAGGTTACGCATGGGGCCTAGCTAGGCTTTACGCTTGGCGTATTGCGATTAAGTTTGGCGCTTGGCATACCACTTGCGCATTTCATCATCGGCTGCGCCGGGCCGCCCAGCCGCTCTTAGGGCTATGACCGTAGTCTGCAACCGATGCAAGTTTGCGTCGTCCGGAGCGCTCTCCAGGGCCTCCGCGAATGTCTGCTCGATCATACGCATGAACGCCGCCGGTGTGACCGTGCGCGCCGGCAGCGTAGTGTATGCGCCTGAACGCTTCATCGTCTCTTAACACCTCCATTCTGCTATGATTCAATTAAACGGCTGATCCTATGTTCAACGGGCTGACTGTGCGAGACCCGAGATCAGCTTATGTTCCTCCTCCAGACCGACCGGCGGCTTCAATCTGTGCGCCTGGAACATGAGCAGCAGCATCACGTACGCAGTCAGCGGCCGTCCCAGTTCAAAGACATCCTTCGCATCTTTCCGCTCCAGCGTCAGATCGGATTCCGTGTAAGCAATGCTGGTGATCTCTTCAAGGAAGATGGCGAAAGCCCCGTGCCTGTCGCCTCGAAAGAAGACACAGCTCTGAGTGTACGAAAGAACGCCGTTTTCTTCGAATTCCTGGGAGCCGGCACTGCGCTGGCGCTTCCTGAGGCATTCCGTGTCCCAGAAGATTTGTATGTGGCCTCCGACCGTGCGCTCCGGCTCCCATCCACGCTCTAAAATGCGCTTCACCCGAATGGCCGCCTCTTCCCGATCTGAATATTCAACTGGCACGCGTGGATCCTTCCGTTCGAACATGTCCGCAATCTCTTCATTGAACTCTCGCGCCCCCTCCGCTGCTTCGATTTTCGACATCATGCGCGGATCGAGGACGTTGCCGGAGCCGGTTTCGCGCGAAACCGAGTTGTTAGCGTCTAGTCATCTCATGCAGCCTTGAGAACTCCGCTGCGGCGCGGCTGATGAAATAACTGTCCGGCAAGGCGCGATAATGCGCTGGTGCTGACACGTCATATTCGACACTGAACTCTGTTGGCGCCTCGTGTGATTTTGTCGTCGCCTTGACGACGCAAATCGCTGTCTGACTCGCATTCGGCGTCGTGAATGTGCCGCTGTATGTATCGCAGTTGCCCCAGGTGCAAACTGGTGTCAGCTTTGGTTCTTTGAAGCTCATGAAATACGCCCCTGAGGTTTCGTGCGAAACCTTTGAAATCCACCTACCGAGCCGGCAGCGTCTTCACCGGCCGTTTGCTGATCTCATCCATCGATCGCGCAAAGGACTTCTCGATCTCGTTACCGATAAGTGTTGAGACGCCGATCAGCGCGCTCCCCGCCAGGCGCTGGACCGGCGGAGAGGCGATGTAGATCGCGATCATCGCCAGGGCCGCCAGGCGACTGCCTACATACCATTGATCGCGCCGTGAGAGGCCCCGCATACAATCTCCACTGGTTTCGCGCGAAATCGATCAAACTACTTCGCCCGCCTGCCAATCGTTTTAGGCCGCTCATTTGTCTCGAATTCGTCCATCATTTTCTTGAGTTGTTTCATAGCTTGCGAATTTCGCGCGTTCCTTGTCTTTGGCTGCCAGGAGCCCGGACGCCCCTCGTCTTCCGGATGCGCTTCGATGTCTTCGATCACACAATTGTCGTATTGGATTTCGTCAGGCTGATCGGTCATGGCTCGCTCCATGTTCACGTGAGACGGATATGGTACAATCGGCTATGATTATTATTGAAACGGTCCAATCATTTATCATATTTTGCGTACTGAATATTGCTTTTTGTTATCTTTGCGCATTTATCGTTCAAGGTGTTTCGTGGCTGGCCGTTAATCGATTGGAAATCCACAAACGATGAGAGGATCTTCCATGAAATGGGTTACTGATTTTTTTCACAAGCTTTTCGGGCGGCATTGGTGCGCTTATCAAAGATGCAGCGCTGAAGATCGCAATCGTCGCTGTCCTCAGTGTGTTCTTCCACTTGGCGCTTCACATGAGATGGGAAGTCATGGAAATACTTTGTGCGGTCTATCTTGCGTGCGCGGCCGGCTTCCTGTTCACGGCGTCCGCGCTCTGGCGCAATGGCTACCGGGTGAGCATCCAACGCCGCCAGTGACTGCTCGGCCTTGATCGCGATCGAGAAAGGCGAGAAGATCGTCTCAGCGCCCCTGGCGGTCGCGATCGCCCACACGCTGGGGATCTCAGCGGACGAACTCATGCGCTACGAACCGACCCTGCATCACATCGCGGAACCGGCGCACCTAAATCCTGGCGGGCATGGAATGGCGCGGCGAGAAGTTGAGAAATGACGATACTGGCCAGATCCTCGCGGCGATACTTCAGACGCCATCCTACTTCCCGCCACTTCGGCGATTAATTTTGAATATTCGTTTAGGAAACTTTCTCCCAATGCGTCAAAGTGAGATAACGCGGCGAAGCCAATCGGATATTAAACCCCTTCCATTCCCAGCCTTCCGCAAGGATCTCTTCTCGCGTGTAATGTGTATGGAGATGCCCCTCAATTGCACGGATCGAAGCTCCTTTTCGAAAAGCAACCTCCGCGTTGATCGCTTCGCACTCCTGGGCGCTGTGAGAGAAAAAACCTACCTGGGAGCCCTCGCTGATGACTTGGGAGAATACATCAAAGGGGGCTATCATGCTACTGGAAGCCAATTGATTCATTACGCCAGGTTCATCAGCAGCGGAAACAATAATATTTGCTTGATAGAGGGACACGCTCGTCATCTCCTGGGGACAGTCGCTCTGAAATTCTCACGGTAATATTTTGCTACACTTTAAATCGAATGTCAAGGATCTAACATAGGATTTGACAGGTGGCGTCATCCAATAACGAGAGCTTACTATGTAATTTTAACGCGATTTGGATCTGGATGGACGGCTTCCCACAAGGAAATGTCCAGATCGACATAGCAGGCGCTCATCCCAAGAGCCGCAGATATTTTCGCGATATAGCCTGGATGCGCCCGATCCTTACCGGCCAGACGCACGGTGACGCCGTCCGGGTGGAACGTCATCCTATCATCGGCCAGTATGGAAGCGATTTCCTATAGGATTGACTGGATGATCTCAGGGCTATAATGGCCGCACATCATGAAGTCGACGTACTTCGTCGTGCGGATGCTGTTCGCGGCATAGTAGGTGAACGTCATTGCTCTCTTAAGCGTAAACTTGTCCGTGTGTTGGGGTTGGCCGATCCGCCACATAAAACGCTCGATCGCATAACGCGTCATCAGACGCTGCATGTCCATGTGCTGTTTATAGCCTTTTCCGACCTCGTGCAACTCGACGGGATCTCCGGGAGCATCCTGCTGTGCATAGGCCACGACCACCAGTGAAGATCCTTTATGGAGAACAGGGGGTGCTATGGCCGGATCTCATCAAGCCCTACTTACGCAACAATCAAGGTCGAATTTGTCCATCTGACGCTCAGGCCAAGATCGTCTCGTATGGTCTCAACGAGCTTGGAATCGAAAATGATCTGAAACCTGACCATCCAGACGCCTGTACATTGCCCGCTCTTGATGGACCGCACGGTTCGCCCATCTCTGGAGTGCTGGTTGATACGGCAAACGCGCGCCCTTCCGCTCGCTATTTCGGCAGGGCCAATACAGCGTTCATGGACGGTCATGTCGAAGCGCTATGGTTGGAGCAGTTTTACTCCGTACAAATGCCTCCCGACAAATAGTTTACTCCATAGTTCTTAACTACAAAAAGATACATAATCCCGCGCAAACTACTCCCTGAAGAACGCGGCTGGGGTCCGGTCTCGCACATCCGGATCGGGCTTGCCGCCCGCCGCCGCCACGTACCGCTTCCAAGCTTCCCGGCCGTATTGCACCGCCAGCGCTACGTCGTGCTCCGCTCCCAGGCTGACACGAGCGTCGGCCGTCACGGTATCGAAGGTCTGTGTCCAGTTGTCCAGGTCGCTCAGCGTGGTCTCAAGTTCGGTCATGAAGGCTCCTTGGTCAATGGGTCATTTTGAGCTTAGGTGTATCTCGTTGAGCTTTAGGTGCATCTCGTCGACTCTTGATCGCCGCCAGCATACTTAGCACGTGGTGCTTCGCTGTGGACTATTCCCCTGCGCGGGCTTCCCACACTGTTTCTCCGTTCGCATCGTGAACTATGGCTACACCTCCGGGAGTCTGCGCTAACAGTCCAACAACGGGCTCGCCACTGGCCGTATTGACTGTAATTACACCGCCTTCGGAACCTGCGACCATATACGCCATTGCTTTGCCTGCATTATTGGAAACATTAATCGTGCCCCCTGACTGTCTCGACCCGATGCGTGCAGCAACAAGACCTTCACTGCCAGAAACGCTGATATCGCCTCCCCTGTTGTCAACAGCAATCCCGGCATGTCCGACGCCGTCCGCATGGAAAGCTCCAATCGTGGTCACTTTTTCATCGGCATTCATCGTGACTGCTGGCCTGCCATTTGGAGCAAAAAGTGCGAAATGCGTCGTATCCGAATCTGCTCTGATTACCAGAAGTGGTCTGCCTTCCGGTGTTTGAAACACCAACCCACCTTCCGGAACTGTAATTACTTGCATCTCTGGGCCGTTCTCTGAAGCCATCATTGTCTCCTCTGTTCCATATCTTACTACCAACTCTGCATCCGTCCGCGGATCGCCTCCTATTTCGACAGATAGGATGGTCTGCCGGTATAGGCGTTCCGTTTAAGTGTGGAGCAGCATTGCTTACGCCAATGCTGCTGCCGCCAATTCTACGAAAAGAACACATGCCACTGTCTGAATTATGTTTAGCTCGATACTGCGCCAGTCGCTTCCAGCCTTGGTGCGAACTCCTGATTGGATTGTGGATCGGGTTAGTATATCATCGTTTCTGTAAATTGTTGGAGTATGCTCGAATTTCTATTCGTGGTTATCTTTACTGCATTTTAGCGTTTTTAGGGGAATAGGTATTTGAGGATACGTGGATCGATATTCCAAAGACTTTCTGGCAGAGGTGATGGATATGATCCCGTCTCCCGAATAGGCGGCACGGTTGGAGCCGATTCGATCTTATCTTTACCCAACCTGGATTCCATTGCTTCCGCGCCTTCGTGATTATTTTTGCGCAGATCGACGGACACTAATGGGTGACGCACGTTGTCCTTGCGAATTTGGTAAGCCGTCACTTCACTGGCTATTATCGCTTCCTGAAGGAAGGAGCGTGGTCGCTGACGCAAGTCGGTCAAGCGATCGCCTCTCTGGCCTTGCAGAAATGCTGGCCCAATAATCCGATAATATAAGGTGGTCCTATTTGTCAAGACAGTCAAACGGCCTCTTTTAAGGTGGACTGTCTCCTTTCTGTAGTGGTTGTTTTCTGAGCAGTTGGTGCGGCTCGGCATGCACAACAGCGGGCGTCAGATTGCCCAACGACTGATGTGGCCGAACCTCGTTGTAAAACTTCAAATAGGACGAAAGACCTTGTCGCGCCTCACGCGGTGTTTCATAATCGGCCAGATAAACTTCTTCTTGTTTGACGCTGCGCCACAGACGCTCCGTGAAAATGTTGTCCAAATAGCGTCCGCGTCCGTCCATGGAGACGCGCGCTCCCGCCGTCAAAAATTGGCTCGTGAACTTCTCGCTCGTAAAATGGCTGCCCTGATCCGAATTGACGATCTCAGGAACTGCGCTCTTCAATGACGCGGCGGTGCAGCTCAGGACAAATGGAATTTCCAGTGTCTCCGATAATTCCCAGGCAACGACCAGCCTGGAGAACCAATCGAGGAACGCCACCAGATAAAGGAAGCCGCCGCGCAGCCGAATATAGGTGATATCCACGCCCCAGACCTGATTGGGCCGATCAATGCACAAGCCGCGCAGCAAATACGGATAGGCCTTGTGGTCAGGGCCATTAGGCTTCGACAGATTCGGAGCCGAATACAGAGTAAAGAGGCCCATCTCCGCGCGATAATGGCGGATCGTGTGCCGACTAACCAGGATGCCTTCCTGCGCCAAAAGCGTCACAAGTTTGCGTGTTCCAAGGCATGGTCGCTCGGTGTACCACTCATCGAGCCGATGTTTGATCGCGATCTCCGCATCTCGTGCGGGGCGTGGCTCATAATACAAGCTGCTGCGCGCCACGGACAGCAGATCGGCCTGCCAGAGCAGCGGCATAGCATGGCGTTCTTCGCGTTCGACCAGGGCCAGGCGTTCGTTAAGCGTCAGGTTCGAGGCCAGATTTTTTTTTCAGCCAGTTTACCTGCGTCGTGAGGCGACCGATCTCCTGGTAAAGCTGTTCGACTTTCTGCTCCTGCGATTCGTGAGCTTTGGCCTGCGAGTTCTTGCGTTCGAAGACCAGCGCCAAATCCGCGATGGCTTCCTGCTTCCACTTGGTCAGCAGGTTCGGATGAATCTGATGCTCGGAAGCAAGCTGGGCAACGGTCTTGATCTCTTTGAGCGCCTCTAAAACGACCTGGGCTTTGAAGGCGGCGGAGTAATGTTTTCGGGTGTTGGGCATGGTGGTGTATCCACCTTAATTGTGCCCGATTTACTGTCCGAATTTATGGGACCATTATAGATTACGGTGGTCTTGTATGGCAAGACGGCGCTCCTCAAGATCATAAGCCGGATTGCCATACATCGCCGTCTGGATATCACAACAAAGGTTGTGGCAGTTTGCTGGTAGCAGAACACAACGATCTGCCACAGTCCGGTCTTTCGTTTCAGCCGACACCGACCTGACGGATGACGAGATTGTGCGCGCTAAGAGCTTCTATCAATAGTCATTTTATTAAACTGATTGCTCGTGCGTTAACCTTGGCTGCTATTATCAGCACGAAAGCTTGTTATGGTTTCCCTTGGCGCTTATGGCGTACCTGAAGCCGATGAAGCTGATTGACTAGGACGAAGGCCCGCTCGACTACGCAACTGACGACGATTACTTTTCGAAGCATCAACTTTTATTTTATTCAGCGGAGCCTTTATCAGCGTGCAGCTTCGTTGGGCGCTAACGTCTCGCCTTCCCCTCGGGCTGCGTTTCGCGAGGATGGCGTCCACTTGTTCAGGCAGCAAGGTCGTCTCGTTCACGTTGGCCGCCGTGAATTCGGCAACCAAGATGCGGCCTGACTGGTCCACCAGATGGCGTTAGCTGCCAGCCTTGCCGCGATCCGTCGGGTTCTTGCCCGTCTTCGACCCGCCGTGTTTCGCCGGAACCAGCGAGGCATCGATACTGGCTCGCTCCCAGTTGATCTGATCGGCAATTCCGAGTTTGTCGAGTATCAGCCGATGTAACCGCGCCAGACGCCCGCTTCGCTCCAGTCCCGAAGGCGTCGCGAGCATTCATGCCGCGTTTACATCCCATTCGATGCGCTAGCAGAGGTGCGTATGCCTGACATTTCCTGGGGCAGATATTCCCAGGGAATGCCGGTGCGCAGGATAAACAGAATGCCGTCCAACGCCTTGCGATCCGCAACACGGGGCCGGCCGGAAATCTTTTTGGGTTTTGACGCCGGAATGAAAGGCGCGACGAGTTCCCCAAGTTCGTCCGAGACTAATTCTTTTGTCACAAAGGCCTTTTACCCGATATGGCGCTTTTGATAGGAGCTCTTAGTGCGCGACCTATGTTCAGCTGATGGGGATACCAAATGCTCCTCCTTAACGACTATGTTGCTCTCTAGTGAAGTTTGCCAAGGAATTATACTGGGAATAACTGGATGCAACCACAGCGCCACACTATTAGGAGCCCTATGCATGGAACTTAAGGAACTGAACGACCTTTACATCGATGAACTCAAAGACCTCTACAACGCCGAACATCAGATTTTGGAGGCTTTGCCCAAGATGGCGGATACCGCAACTTCGCCGAAGCTAAAGAAAGCGTTTCAGACGCACATTAAGCAGACACAAGTCCATGTGCAGCGTCTGGAGCAAATCTTTGAGGGTCTGGGTGAAAATCCCGCTGGTAAGATCTGTAAGGCAATGAAGGGACTTGTTGCCGAAGGCGCGGAAATGATCAAGGAGAAGGCTACGCCGGCAGTTAAGGACGCTGGCCTGATCACGTCAGCCCAGCGTGTGGAGCACTATGAGATGGCTGGCTACGGCTCGGTCCGAACCTTCGCCAAGCAACTTGGCTATGTTGAGGCAGCTGTTCTGCTCCAAACAACTCTGGATGAAGAGCAGCAGACTGATCTGGACTTGACCGCTCTGGCGGAAGCGACGATCAACAAGAAGGCTGCGTCTGGGGCGGCTTAAGCCAACGTTCTAGACCAATAATTTCACATGATGATGGCCCTAAGCCTTCTAAAGCTCGCTTGGGGCCGTTTTTGTCTAAATCCGCGGATCAAAAACGAGATACGCTTGGGATTTCTAGTCGTACGAATGTTGGCATGTACCAGAGGCTTCTCTCCATTTTTGAATAGACGGGGCCTGGGTTTTCACCATGATGCACCCAGGCTAACGTTAAAGGGCGAATGTGCTTTTCAGCCATCGCCCTGTCATAAGCAGCAATAATCGCCTTTACCAATTCTGCTTCTTGAGGCCCGAAACGAACTGGTTGCCGACTTACATCAACGATCGAAAAAAACGCTACTCCACAGCCTTCATCCTCATTCGTCAAAGGATTGACTGAGTCTTGATGTAGAAAATACTCCATTGGGCTTACTTTCTGGGTCGTTTGTTGCTGTGAGTGGCCTCTGGATATAACCTTCTATGTGCCTTAGACATACGAATGAGTTTGAGCGTGACCTGAAAACTGTTCGACCGCTTGGGCGCAACTGATCTCTTCTCTTATAGAGAAGGTGGCAATCAGGTCAGGCTCATCGATATTAAGCTGACCATCGGAACGTGACTAAGCAGACCTACCGCGCAGTGATCCAAAGGCCAGGATCGCACGGCTAATAAAATATTCTTCAGTGAAGCCGTGATACCGTTTGGCGTCATGCAACATAAGTGACGATGTCATTCTTTGTATTGTCCAATTCTCTAGAGGTTGTGAGGGCTTTGCCGTCGCGCTGATCACGCATATTATGACCCCTTCATCGTCTGGCATAGTAAACACCGCACGGTACCGCTCTGGCGATCCCCAGCTACGCACAGGAATTAAGGTTGGCTCTTTGTCACCCACAGACCATTCTACCCTTATATAAGCTTTCGACGCTTTGGCCATCAAAATAAGCGCCGCATCCTTCCGTCCAAGCTGATAGGGAGTACGGGACAGGTAGGCGCCAGTGAATGTCCACGATAGGTAGTGAGCAATTTACCAGAACGTCCAAGCTGTCGTGACCCGCTATCTTATCATCACCTTTAGAATATCGGCCAGATATTTACGCCGAAGTACTTTGTCTTACCTCATTGGTCGTTAGCTGCCGAGAACTGAGGTACTGTTGCACGCGTTAATCGTGTCCAATACTCCTGAAATGCCGCTCCGATGAGGGATTGGCGAAAAACTCCAATTGGTTCGCAAGCGAAGGCAAGGAGGTCTTCACTCATTATATAGTAAATTTGCAGGAGTGCACAGAATTTTTTTGCCACCAATAATTTATCGGACCGGCACTGTTATGGATAGTACTGCCACATTTCATCGCGCTATAATGCTCCCAAAAATCTGTACAGCGGTTTAACGACGCGGATCAGTTCGGTTAGTGTATCATCGTTTCTGTAAATTGGCTTAGGCCAAAAAATAGTAGGCCAGAGAGTATCCTTGAAGTTACCACACCACAAGGGGACCGACCATGACCTACCAGAACGATTGTACTCTCTCGGAGCAGTTTTTGGATCAACTCTGCGGCCAAGGACTCGATGCCTTGCCCGAACTGATCCGCATCGTCCTCAATAACGCCATGCAGCTCGAACGGCAGAAGTTTCTGGGAGCCGCGCCCCATGAGCGAACCGAACAGCGCACAGGCTACGCCAACGGCTACAAAGACAAGACACTTGATCTGCGAGTGGGCCGCACGGTCGTGCAAGTCCCGCAGACGCGCGACGCTCAGTTCTCCTCTGGAGGCTCGAATTTCTATCCGCAAAGCCTGGAGAAAGGCACACGCTCCGAGCGGGCATTGAAGCTGGCTCTGGCCGAGATGTATATCCAGGGCGTCAGCACACGCAAGGTCGCGGCCATCACCGAGCAGCTTTGCGGCTTTGATGTCACCAGTTCCGCCGTCTCACGCGCCACGCAGGAACTCGACGCTATCCTCCAAGAATGGCGCGAACGTTCACTCGGTGAGTTTGCCTATCTCTATCTGGATGCCCGTTACGAAAGCGTTCACCTGAGTGGGTTGCAGCGAAGGGCCGCCGTGCTGATCGCCATCGGTGTGGACCTGGAAGGCAAGCGTCAGGTGTTGGGGGTCTCGGTGGCGATTTCCGAACATGAGGTGCATTGGCGCTCCTTTCTGCAAAGCTTGCTGGCGCGTGGTCTTCGGGGCGTGCGCCTGGTCGTTAGTGACGCCCATGAGGGCATTCAAGCGGCGACCCGCTCGGTTTTGGGCGGCGTCCCCTGGCAACGCTGCCGATTTCATTTACAGCAGAACGCCAGCAAATACGTCCCCAAGCAGGACCTCAAGGTTCCTGTGGCGGCGGATATTCGCGCGATTTTCAACGCGCAGGATCGCATGGAAGCAGAGGCATTGCTCAAACGAACCGTCCAGAAGTACGAGAAGAGCGCGCCCAAACTTGCCGATTGGATGGAGCAAAATCTGCCTGAAGGGATGACTGTGTTTGCCTTTCCCGTTTCGCACCGCCGCCTCTTGCGTACGACCAATGGTCTGGAGCGAGTGAACCGTGAACTGCGCCGCCGCACACGCGTGGCGAGCATCTTCCCGAACGAGGCGTCTTGCTTGCGTCTCGTATCCGCATTATTGATGGAGATTAGCGATGACTGGCAGAGCGACAAGGCTTATCTGACGTTCACGAACGAATAACAGCGCAAAGAATTCGGGGATGCTCCAATAATTTTCAGAAAAGGTGTTGCATTATCTCAGTTCGGACAAAAAATGAGTCCTTGGCGGCAAGGCTGATCTAAAAACTGCTAGGAGAGTAAGGTGGCCCTATTTGTTAAGACAGTCTGACAGCCTTTTTGAGGTCGACTGTCTTCTTTCGTTTTCGATCATTTCCTCGCCATTCGGTGCGGCTGGGCGTGGACAAAGGCGGGCGTTACATTGCCCAACGACTGATGTGGCCGAACCTCATTGTAGAACTTCAAATAAGACGCAAGACCTTGGCGAGCCTCGGGCGGCGTTTCATAATCGACTCGGTAGACTTCCTCATGTTTAACACTACGCCGCAGTTTCAATAATTTATTGTTTGCTTATTGCATGGCGCTATTAAGAAGGATCTGGATGAGCTTAGGCAGGGCATCAAATCCCAATCCGCAAAGCTGCTCTAAAATTTCATCTGAAAACTGCTCCGAGAGAGTAGAATCGCTCTGGTAGGTCGTGGTCGTTGCCTTGTGGTCTGTTACCTCTAAGGATATTCCGTGGCCTGCTGTTTTTAGACCATGACCTATTTACAGAAACGATGACACACTATCGAAAAAAAAATGTTGCCAAAATTGGTATCAAAACAAAAAAAATTGTGTATAATAGCCATAGTTACTTTCTCTAAGGGGTAGGCCGATGAAGAAGGTTGCCCTTGCGACCCTAATGATTGAGAAGCGCATCGCTCATGCGGACCATGTGCTTACCGGTATGCCTGGAGAGAGGCAATTGGCTGAGGAACTTGGCATGAGCCGTCGCACGATTCGGACAGCCGTGCAGGAATTGGTCACTCGTGGAGTGCTCATCCGGCATGAGAATGGCCGTCTTGATGTGCCCGCTTTCGAGGATGAACAATGCCGGACGAAAGTCATCGGCTTCGCAACAGCAGCTATGGCGTCTGCGGATATCGATCTGTGGAGAGAGGGGGTTGTCGGAGCGCTTGAAGGGCAGAATGTTACTATTCGCCCTGTCGCGTACTCGCACTGGGCCGATCCGGCTTTACAGGAAGCACTGCTGCATCTCGATGGAGTGTTTTTGCTGGTCCCAGCCGAAAAGGTCCCGAGCTGGCTAACGAAAAAGATTGTCGTCAATAGATTGCGGGTGGTCATTTTGGATCAGGACGAAAGTCATGCTGGATTGCCCTCTGTAACATTGTTTCCACCCACAGCGGAGGACAAGCTGTTTGACCACCTTGTCAAGCTAGGGCATCAGCGGATCGACTGCTTGAATACACAGGCGGAGGACGCTGTAATAAAGGGACGTATCGCGGCGTGGCGAGAGTATCTAGATCTGTATAATCTGCCGGGCCAGCTTCGCTCTCTGACGATGTACAAACCCCTTGAGACGGCATATCGTGTCGTGCGGGACGCATTGAAAGAGGGAGAACCGGTCGCGTCCGCATTATTTTGCACTACCGGTCCCGCTGCGATGGGGGCCATGCGCGCCCTGCATGAGGCGGGCCTGGAAATCGGAGTTGATGTATCTGTGTGCGCGGTCAATGGCGAAGGACTGGGGCAATATCTGCTTCGTAGCCTCACCGAGCTGGCGTCGCCGTCACGCACATTCTATTTGCGTCACGCTGCTGAATGGATGATAGGAAAGCGAGAGTGGCAGGGGCCGTTGCTGATCCAGCCAACTGATGTTCAATTGTTCGAGGGCGAGTCAACCGGTCCCGCCCCTGTATTGCCTTTCGTAACACTGGGCAAATAGTCTCTTTATATCTATCTAGGAGAAATACATGTCCATCTCTACCCGACGCAGTCAAAACGGCTTCACTCTTATTGAATTACTGGTTGTTATAGCTATTATAGCAATCCTTGCTGTTGTTCTATTTCCCGTCTTCGCCAAGGCCCGCGAAAAGGCCCGCCAGACTTACTGCGCATCTAATCTCAAGCAAATTATTCTTGCTCTGTTACAGTATGAGCAAGATAATGACGAGACAACCATTCCGTTCCAGATGGTTGATCCTGACTGGGGTGTCTCCCAGAATTACTCGCAGATTCGCTGGTGGCCTGCTCTATATCCATATATTAAGAGCGACGCCGTCCTGAGGTGCCCTTCCGCCACGAATAATGGCGTCGTCATCGGCCACTATAACCAGCAGGCTTATGTATTCAACGCCGATATCATTCGTAGCACACAGGTCTGGGGCGGCACATGGAACGCCAACGGCAAGATCTCGCAAGTAGCTGCGCCGGCAAGCTGCGTCTTTTTGCTGGAATGGGAGTCGACCAATACCCCACGCGAGATCAGTAGCGGCGACTTCGACTGGACCATGGCGCACTACAAGACCGATGGCGGCGCTCAGCTACAGTACCAAGCCATGATCCGTCACACCGACGGCTCCAACTTCGGCTTCGTGGACGGTCACGTGAAATGGGCTCGCCCCGATCAGTTCTCACGCGACGACAACCCCCTCGCTACCGACGGCAAGCCCTACTGGTTCGCCCCACTGCGAGAGAAGTAGAGATCTATTCCCTAGCGTCTTAATTTCTTCCCAACCCCATTAAGCTGGGTTAATGGAGTTGGGAAGTTGTCCGCCTTCACATGCGTAAGCAAGTACGATATCTCTATCGCGTTTGTGAAGGCTAACAGCCTCTAAATAATCGCAACTTAGCCCATCAGGGCTAGACTTGAGCGTCGATCTAGAGTAGTCCATCCAAAGGAGACAACTTCATGACATTAAAGTTTGCATTGGTGTTATACGCAGTAATTGCTGTACTAAATGCACTTGCCGCACCCACTCATGCTCAGATCGTTTCGAGCGGCGTCTATACGGTGGTCAGCAAGGCGAGTGGATTAGCCCTCGACAATGAGGGATCTACCAGTGCCGGCAACGGAGTCTGGCAATGGAGTTCCGTCGCCGGCAGTACCAATCAGATGTGGCAGATCAACCGCCTTCCCAGTGGAAACTACACCATGGTTTGCCTGACCAGCGGTATGACGTTGGATAGCGGCAACCGCTTCCCGAACGGCAGTCTGCCGATCCAGAACACATCCGTGCCGCAAAACATCGATCAGGAGTGGATCGTCACACAACTTGCCAATGGCTCGTGCACTTTCGTCAACGCGGCGAACGGCCTTGCGCTCGATAACAGTGGCGCGACGGCGAACGGCGGAACGGTACGGCAGTCCACTCCGGCCAGCGGCAGCGCGAATCAGCAGTGGCAGGTGACATTGGTAAAGCAGTTGCCCATCGCTTCGGGAGGCATCTATACGCTCACCTGCAGGAAGAGCGGGCTGAACCTCGACAATGAGGGCGCAAGCGCGGCCGGAAATCAGGTATGGCAGTACGGCGGCGGCCTCGCCAATACGAACCAGGAATGGCGGATCACGGTTCTTCCCGGCGGCCAGTACTCTCTCACATGCGTCACCAGCGGCATGAATCTGGATAATGCCGGTTCCACCGCCAACGGGACAGCCATAACGCAAAACTATCCCCAGCCCGGGAGCAGCACGAACCAGCAGTGGACGATCGCAAGCGCCGGTGGAGCATACTGCACCCTTGTCTGCCAGAAGAGCGGCAAGGCGCTTGATAACGGCGGCTCCACGCTCTCCAACGCCCCCATTCAGCAAGCGGCCGTCGTGAGCGGCAGCGCGAACCAGCAATGGACGATCACGCCCGTTCAGATCGGCGCGAATACGCCGTTCATAACCTATGAAGCTGAGAGCGGCGCGCTTGCCGGTTCGGCGCACGTCACCGCCCTGACGACCGCTCCCACTACTATGTTCTCGTCGCCGGAGTTAGAGGCATCGGGACATGCATATGTCAACCTGGCGAATGCCGGCGATTCGGTCACCTGGACCAACAATACGGGCAAGTCGATCACGGCGATCAACGTGCGCTATTCAATCCCGGATTCCGCAGGCGGAGGCGGCAACACATCGACGCTGAACCTGTATGTCAACGGCACGTTCCGCCAGGCCCTTCCCGTAAGTTCGACGCAGACGTGGGTTTACGAAACGTCGGGCAATTACAATGGCATGAGCCAGAGCCCGTCGTCAGGCAATGCCCATGTGTTCTGGGATGAGACGCACGCGTTTGTCAGCGGAGCGGCCATCGCGCCGGGAAGCACAATTACACTGCAAAAGACGTCCTCGAATACGGCGGCCTACTACAATATCGACGCCATCGATCTGGAGGCGCCTCCGGCGGCATTGACGCAGCCCGCCAACTCGCTTTCCATCGCCAGCTACGGTGCGACGCCCAACAACAGTAGCTTCGACAACTCCACGGCCATTCAAAACTGCATAAATGCCGCGCAGTCGCAGGGGAAAAGCGTGTGGATTCCCCAGGGCGTCTACTACGTCTTCAGCGGTTCGCCGCTCACCGCTACGGGCATTACGATTTCGGGAGCGGGACCATGGTACAGCACCGTCATTTGCACGGCCAGTAACTGGTCCAACGGGTTTATCTTCCTGACTCACTCGGCGAGCTTCCAGAACCTGTCCATCGACGCCTCCGGGCCTAACGCCACCCCCGGCCTGTTTGCGATCCTGGCGTACGATGATAACTGGTCCCTGAACAACGTATGGACGCGTCATACGATGCTGACGTGGGCCGACGGCAGCAATATCACGATCTCCAATTGCCGTGTCAATAACTCGTGGGGAGACGGCGTCAACATCAACAATATCAATGGAAACGCCTGTAATAACGTCACGATAACGAACAACTTTTCGAGGGGCAACGGTGACGACGGCATGGCGCTGAACTCCTCAAACTCCAGTGCGCCGGTCATGACGGGCATTTTGATCTGCAATAACACCTGCGTCGCTGAGTGGTGGGCGAACAATATCGGCATCTACGGCGGCGTGAACGTCTTCGTCAACAACAACCTCGTTACCGATTCCGTGAAAGAGTTCGGCATCAGCGTCGGCCTCTACAGCGGCTCGGCCCATCTCCAGACCGCGTATATTCAGGGCAACGCCGTTCTGCGGGGAGGCAGCAATGGATGGAACCTGCAATATCCGGCGATGGGCATCGGCGTAAGCGGTAACTCAAGCAACATCAACGGCGTCTCAGTCACCGGAAATATGCTCGCGAACTCCCCCTTCGATGGCGTGCATATCAGTTCCGGCTCCAGCCTGTATGTTGCCGGTAACTTGATAACGACCCCTGGCCTGAACGGCTTCGAAGTCGATTCCGGCGCGACCGGTAACGCTTTCCTAATCTGCAATTCAGTCGCGAATCTCAAGTCTGGTCAGACAGCCTATATCGACAACGCCCCAGCCAGCAACTTCACGGTCACCGGATCCGGTAACATCGGATTCACTGTGCCTTGACACAATATAAGTTGGCCTAAAATGATCAGTCAGCCAGAGTCAAGAACATGACATTTCCCACCTGTAAAGGCTTGGGCTATAGTTAGGAACGTTTCCTGTCCTTTCCCCCGCGAAGCGAGGGGAAAGGACAGCGGATTTGCCCTATAATAGACGCCTCGAAAAACCTAATCTTAACATTATAAAGTCATTATGAAGTCATCTTCATGGCCCAGGATTTGGGCCTTGGTGACAGCTTGATCGCCAAATGGAAGAAAAGCGTAGAGAGTTCAACTCGGGATCCAATTCCCTGGCAAAGGACCCCATTCGGTCCAGAACTCGCACATCTCAAATGCGAGAATACTCGTTTGAAGGGGGAGAACGACATCCTAAATGCCAGTCGGGCTGGCGCACCCTTGTGGCAACAAAAAGCAGGCGGTATCTTCACGAACCGCCTGCAGTGAGATATCACTATATGCAAAACCATGCAGGATAAGTCTCGGTGCGGATGCTCTGCGAAGTAAGGAAGCCTAAGCAACCAGGGGAATAGGTGTCCCCAACGAAGACACGTTATGAGACTAAAACCAATCTTAGAATTACACGCATTAATTGCAATATTGGTCGCAATGGCAATGCCCGCTCACGCCTAAATCGGGCTACACACTCACCTGTAAGACGGGTGGCCTCTCGCTCGATAACGAAGGCGCGAACTCTGCCTCGCATCAAGTCTGGCAGTAGTCGCTCGGAGCGGGCAACACCAACGAGTAGTGGTGGATTAACAGTGTCGCCGGAGGCAAATACAATCTGATCTGTCTAACCAGCAGTACGGCGCTCGACAACGGCGGCTCGACCACTCACAGAACGGCCATAACTCATTACTACTCGTCCACGACGAGCGCGAGTCAGCGGTGGTACTCAACAGTGTCGGGGGAGGGTACTATTAACCAATGGTGCTAGTTTCGCTTGTCTGTTTTACAGACTGAATTCTGCGATAGACAATCGGATCATTTGGTCTTGATCCGGCTTCAACCCGCGCCATTGCACGAGAACGTTGAAGGCTGCGCTCACAAATGCCAAACGCGCCTGCAGGTGCGCCCAAGTCCAATGCGCCACCTTCTTGAGATGACAGATCGTGGTCAGCATCGACAGAACAGTCTCGACGAGCATGCGATCATTCCAGGAACCGCGCTTGCAGATCTTCAAGTTGCTGGGATCGCCGCTTTTGGCGTGAAAACCACTTTTGGCGTGAAAACCACGATCCGCCAGGATCAAAGACTGCGTTTCATAGCGGACGATTATGGGTTGGAAGACGGTATCGTAATCGCTTTCCTTGGCCGTGTCCCAATCCACGATGAGGCCCAATCCACGATGAGGCCCAATTGGTTGAGCAAGAAGCCGTACTTGGCTCCCATGATCCAGCGGTAATTGGATTTGCCCTTCGTGGCGATCCGAGGCGCAAGTGTCTTTTCTCGCTCACGCACAAGTGTCTTTTCTCGCTCACGCACAAGTGTCTTTTCTCGCTCACGCACAGGATGCAAGAGTTCGATCCCGTAGCTGTCGATGATGCCCAAGACCGTCGGCTCCGCCAGAAAACGCTCGGTCCAATCCTGATGCGTGGCCAACAGCCGAAAGAAGCGTGTGCGTTCGGGCAGCCCTGGAAAGAGCGGGCGTAAATCTCGGTCAGCCCATCGAAAGAAGGCTCGTTCGCCGACGCCTTTGATCGCGTAAAGCAGTCCCAGAGTGACCAGTTCGCTGGGATAAAGCTTGGCCTGGCTGTGCTTAGGCATATTTTTCATGGCGTCATCGACGCGAATAAACAATTCTATGACAAAATCATAGTTGGTCATGGCTGGAGTTCCTCGGTTGATTGGTGTGGTAACCTCAACTTAGGTCCAGCCATGGCTATTTTAAACATACCGACAAACTAGCACCATTGGTTATTAGCTCATCTGCACGGCGAGCGGCAAGGCTCTGAACAACAGCGGATCGAGCACCAATGACGGATCGGTCTATCAGTGGGACGCTATCTCAGGCAACGCCAATCCGCAATGGCGCATCTCGCCCGTGCAGATCGGCGCAGCCACGCCGCTCACGTCATACGAAGTGGAGACGGGGACGCTCGCCGATAGAGCCACCACCATTTCCCTGACAGCGCCGCGAACTACCAAGTTTTCCAATCCGCAGCTTGAGGCATCGGGCCTTTCCTATGTACACCTCGCCGCCATGTGGCAGAAGGCGACCTGGACTAACAACGCTGGTAAGAACATCAACGTCCGCTACTCCACCCCTGATTCTTCGGTTGGTGGGAGTATCACGTCCACACTGAACCTGTATGTGAACGGCACATTCCGGCAGGCGCTCAACGTCAACTAAAAGTAAACGTAGATTTACGAATCCGACAGAAATAAAGTGGAGTTTGCTGCGCATATCACGTCAGCGCTTCTCCACCGGTCACGCCGTAGATCTGCGCGGTCACATAGCTGGCGTCCTGCGAGGCGAGTAGCACATATACGGGCGCAAGCTCCGCCGGCTGACCGGCGCGGCCTAACGGAGTATCGGCGCCGAACTTTTTGACGCTCTCTTCAGGCATCGTCGAGGGAATGAGCGGAGTCCAGATCGGGCCAGGGGCTACGGCGTTGACGCGGATGCCTTTTCCGGCGCACTGCTCGGCAAGCGCTTTCGTGAAGTTGGCGATCGCGCCCTTAGTCGCGGCGTAGGCGAGCAGGGCGGGAGAGGGCTGGTAAGCCTGGATCGACGCCGTATTGATGATGACGCTTCCCGGCTCCATATGCTTAGAGCTCCTATCAAAAGTCATGTGATTAAATTGAGTGCTCGTGCGTTAATCCATGTTGCCGCGATCAGCAAGAAAGCTTGATAAAGCTTCCCTTGACGTTCATCGCGCACTCGAAGCCGACGAAATTGATTGACCAGAGCGAATGCCCGCTCGACAACCCAGCGATGACGTCCCAGTTTCTGGCTGCTTTCGACGCCAGGACGAGCAATGCGCGGCGTAATGCCACGCTTACGCAACTGACGACGATTATTTTTGGACGCGTAGCCTTTATCGGCATGCAGCTTCGTTGAGCGCCGTCGCCGACGTCCCCACCTTCCCCTCGGACTGCGGATCGCGGGAATGGCGTCCACTTGTTCGGGCAGCAAAGTCGTCTCGTTCACGTTGGCCGCCGTGAGTTCGGCAACCAAGATATGGCCGGATTGGTCCACCACCAGATGGCGCTTGCTTCCAGGCTTGCCGCGATCCGTCGGGTTCTTGCCCGTCTTCGACCCGCCGTGTTTCGCCGGAACCAGAGAGGCGTCGATACTAGCGCGCTCCCAGTTGATCTGATCGGCAATGCCGAGTTTGTCGAGCATCAGCAGATGTAATCGCTGCCAGACGCCCGCTTCGTTCCAGTCGCGCAGGCGTCGCCAGCAGGTCATCCCGGATCCACATCCCATTTCCTGGGGCAGATATTCCCAGGGAATGCCGGTGCGCAGGATAAACAGAATGCCAGTCAACGCCTTACGATCCGCAACACGGGGTCGACCGGAGATCTTTTTGGGCTTGGGCGCCGGAATGAGAGGCGCGACGAGTTCCCAAAGTTCGTCCGAGACTAATTCTTTTGCCATATTGGGCTGTTACCCAATATGCCACTTTTGATAGGAGCTCTAAGTTCGGCTTCCTGACACAGATAGAACATGGCGAAGACATTCGTTCGAAAAGTCTTCTCCAACTCTTCGGGGGTGAATCCGGTAATGTCCTGACGCATCGCCTGATGGGCGGCGTTATTAACCAGGATATCCAGATGGCCAAATTCCTTGATGGCGCGCTGCACAAGTTTATGGCAGTGGTCGGGATCTTGGATGTCGCCGGGGACAAGCACGGCATTGCGCCCAGCTTCCGTCACCCAGCGCTCCGTATCCTTCGCGTCTTCGTCCTCATTCAAGTAGGAGATCAGCACGTCCGCGCCTTCGCGGGCGAACGCCAGCGCGACGGCCTTGCCGATGCCGCTGTCCGCGCCGGTGATCAGTGCGGCGCGGCCGGCTAGCCTGCCGCTTCCTCGGTAAGTCTGCTCACCATGATTAGGCTTCAGGGTCATCTTCGTCTCAGAGCCCGGCGCCTTCTGCGGATCTACCGGATAGGGCGGGTGTGGATACTGCGTTCTCGGGTCTTGCATTTTCAATGTCACGGTCATGTTGAGCCCTCACTTTAAAAGTCAAATTGCGGTCACGTCAGGAAATTACCCGATCGTCGCGCGCGAATAAACCAGAGAGGTGCGGATCGTGGGATACAAGTTATGAAGTAGTGGATGAGGCGCGCAGGAGAGGAGCGTTTCTTCTAGCGAGACGCTTGAGCATCCATTAGCAAGATCGGATTCTGGCGCTTGGATTGATTTGCAGCCTCTCTTGCGGTCTTTAGAAGATCAATCTCCGTGGAATTTCGGACATTCACCTCCGCCACGCCTTCCATTTGTGCGATCGCCTGGTTATTGAGTTCCAGCGAATTCGACGCAATGCAGTCCTGTGGAATATATAAATTGTAACCGCGCATATATGCGTCATGCGCTGTAACTAGAACGCAGATATTTCCTGCGATGCCTGTCATGATGAGCGTGTTGATGTTCAAATGGTTGAGCAGCAATTCGAGGTGGGTAGAGAAAAAGCCGGAGTGCTTTGGCTTGAGAACCAAGTAATCTTTTTCTGTGGGCGTCAGCAGCTCCACGATCCGTTTTCCACGCAGATTTTCTCGTATGCACCGTTCGATGAGCGTGTTGAAGTTGGAGCGCCATATGCCGAAGTTATCGTTAACGTAGATAACCGGAATTTGCGCTTCTCTTGCACGTGTCTTTAATAGAACGATCTGCTTTGCCATGGGGATCGCGTATTCTAAAAGTTTGTCGCCCCCTTCGAATTCCAAATCGTTAATGACATCGATCAGCAGGAGAGCGACAGGTGGGGTCTGTTCGGACATCGTTATCCTCAAGCACACATCCCCGACAATAAAGCCGGGGACATATTAGACTTCTTGCATAAGTAGGTAATTGCTACTCCGTGCCCATATACAGCCTTGACCTGAAATTGGACTTATGCAAAAGGTCTATTATCTCATACAACTCGTTTAAATTGGGTTAATGGAAATAGGGCCTAGCGATGTAGCTTGTCTTTACCCGTTTTAAAAACTGGAGAAACGTGGGGCTAATCTCTTAATTATTGCTGTTGTATTTATACTATGGTAGGGATTCCACCTTGATTGAGACCCCGTTGCTGCCCATAGTGTATAGATCTATATATGAAAAGGCCTTTGTCCAAGACTACAACGGTCATAAGAAGCGCTTCCGATCCGAAAGGCGCTCTTCGTCAACGGCTGCTCGCAGATACGTGAACGTTTCGCGCTGTTCTTCCGCATCGCCAATGTCTCGCACGGATTCGAGCAGGGCCAGCGACCTTGCGTGTTGGTCAGCGGCAGCGGATCCGATCATCCCCGCGACGACAAGCTGTAGCAAATACTCTTCAACCTGCACCTCTTGTTTGGCGGCTTCGGCCTGAATGTGAACTTCCATGTCTGGGGGTAGGTTGAGTGTCACGGTCATTATTCCACCCCCTTTTCGCTGGGGACAGTTGTTGCCGCCTGCCAAAACGTATTTCTTACTATATCTCAAAGATGCAAAGTTGTCTATGCGACGCTTCGCGCCGATCCTGTCCTGTGTTTCCTTGGTGGCTTTATTTGACGTTCCAAGTGTATTAAGAAACCCGGTAATTAGGATGAGAAAAGACGTGTACAGGGTATAATTCCCATGTACGCTCTGACCGCCGTTTCTTACTCTGTTGAGAGTAAATCGCACAAAAACAGGCGGCATCAGCCTGCAAAAAGCAGGCTGAACGACTCGGCTATCAGACTGCGGCTGCGCATTTATAAGAGTGTCTGCTACCCTGAAACTCTTAATCAGGGTGTCCCAGGTTCGAGTCCTGGTGGGGGCACCAAAATAGTAAAAAACAGCCGTTGATCTGGATTAACAGATCAACGGCTGTTTTTTTATTGTCAGTAGATCACGCCCAATTCCTGCCTCATCCGCGCCGGCGCCCAAACTTCTACAAACGCCGTAATTACGCCATCGTTGCCGGCCTTATAGAAACAGCCGTTCTTATTGGAAGCAGGCAATGGATTTCTTCCTGTGCGTTTGCCTCAAAGTAGAAAGCCCGCACCTCAGCACATGTTGGGGCGGCGCCTCCTCGATACGGGACGTTCGGTCAAGCAGGGGCGCAAAAAAGATCGTCTTATCCACCATCATTACACTCCTCTGCGCAGACTGGCGGCAACCCGGAAGAGTCATCGAAAGAAGATTAGGCTGACAGACCGCGACAGCCTGGCCACGACTCCCGCGCTTCGCATCAGCAGAACGATGAGATTAGTTTGGCGTTGATTTCGAGCACGGTACTAACTTTACCTTTGCATTTTTCGTCTCTCGTTGGTAACAGTGTGGGACGCCATTCGATATCACTTGCCATGTCCCGGTTGCTCCAGGAAGGATCTGGTTAAGTTGTGGGCAGTCTGTAAATTGAGCATCTGTTAGCGTTGCTCCATTAAATATAACATTATTAAACACGCAGTTAGTAAATTGAACTCCCGTTATCGTAGCATTGGCAAACGTGCCTCCAGAGAGATCATAATTTTCAAAGATAGTTTGTGTCTTGTCATCGGATGATTCCAGGGTGGCGCCATCGAATTTTATATTTAAGGCCAATACACCGACATGTTTTTCGTCTGTTGGCGATCCAGAGAAATATACTCCCCGTAATATGGCGCTATTAAAATTGCAATCCGTCAAGTTGCTGTCAAGAATACTCACTCTTTCTAGCCGACTATGATCTAAATTGAAGCTGGACATATCGCACTCATTCAATTCTATAGGAGATTTTAATTGATAATAAGAAAAATTCTTTGATGGAACACGGCTATTATGTCCCAGCTGACCAAACAATTTGAATGCTGTTTCCGGTCTGTAATATGCAAGCATCCAATTTCTTGACCCGTTTAAATAATTCTCATTTTGAAAATGCGCTGTGTTCTCAAAATGAGCGCCTCGTAGATTTGCGCCCTTGATATTCCATTCGTAAGTCTCGTGAATGGTGTTGGCAGAATTAGCAATAATGATTCCGGATTGATCGAATGTTGTATCCGTGAGATCCGCACTACTAAAATCCCCAACCATAGTAGAACCTGTGAATGATGCGCCACGAAAGTTGCAACTGTTAGCTTTCAGATCTGTGAAGGTGACATTATTTAGATTTGCATGTTGCATACTCGCCGAAGATAAATCTGCCTCTGCCATTTGGCTATTTGTAAAATCACAGTAGTCAAACTGCCCATCAATAGCTCGAATGTTGTTCAAGCTGGCATGGTTAAAAATCGAGTGTTGTGCTCTAGCATATTCAAGAGAATCATATTCGAGATTAGAATTTGAAAAATCTGAATGCGGGAAGTAAGATCTCTGAAATGTAATACGTCGTAAATCTTTTTGTGCGGCATGAAGTCCAATCACATCTTTTTCATAACTGAAAGATCCTGAAGTCAATTTTTCTGATAGATTCATGCCACTTAAATTGAGAGTCTGTCTCGGTATATTGCTGATTTGATTTAATAAACTAAATACCATATAGATAGATATGATTAATGCTGTTAGAGGATTTATTATTCTGATTGCTGATTTAGGCGTCCGGTTTGGAGCGTTTTCTTTCATTGGCGCTACAATTATATGTTTGTAGTTATGAAATATTTTAACTCTATATAGCCGCAAATAGACGACTCTGTTTGGCCATGACGTAATCTTGTAAAGTACGGTAATTCGTTTTAGTTTTGCAATTCTATATCCTGTTTTTTTATTTTCGCAATGATAAGTGAGTACTCGAATCGTATGCGCTATAGATAGAATCATTGTAACAATGCAAATAGCAATAGGTAATACAAAATATGATTTATTGTCGCTAAGTGCACTCTTATTACGATTAATCGACCAGCATTCAATCAATGCTATAAGTGGAAATGCCCAAATAACTAAGAAAGATGCGCATGACAATAAAAAGCCAAAGAGCCAAGAATTCAATGTTACAAGGCTATGAAATACCTGAGGGGCGTCATTTGTAATCCATGGGTATGTCTTTCGGTTGTACTCATAACTATCGGGAAAGTGTCTGGGTAGATCTTTCAGCTCTATCCATAATGACCGCAAATAGGCATGAACGTAAATATAAGAACCTGTAAGTAGAAGCGGTGAATAGAATAAGAATTGGGCTAACGAAACACTCGTTCCTGTAAATGGGAGAGCGACAGTCCCGCGACTTGAGATGAAATCGCCTGGCGAGACGCCAGAAATACTGATTAAAGCGTAAAATGCGGCCGATACCATACCAACAATAAGTTTGCCGATGTTTTTGGAAAGCTCTTCGATATTTTTGAGAGGCTTTGAAACATCGACATCGGCCGGCAATGTTGCGCCGGTGAGATCGCATCCGGCGAGGGCTGGCGCAATGAGGCCTTTGGCGTCAGTCATGTCGGCGTGACATAAAGATGTTTCGCGCAGGCAGGCGCCGTAGAGATGTGCGCCTACCAGTTTGGCGTGATCGAAGGATGTGATCCTGTCGACTGAAGGCGGCGAATCGTTATCGCATATCGTGACGCCGTCCAAGCATACATTCGTGAGATCGGCGGCGCGGAAGCTCACATGGCTCATATGCACATGGCGCAAATTTGAGCCGGTGAGGTCGGCGGATGAAAAATTGACTTCCGTTAAGATAGCGCGTTGATTGCCTGACGGTTCAAAATCGCAGTTCCGAAGGATTGCATAGGTGAGGTCGCCTTTGAAGTACTTCAACCAGTCTCCCACGCACACTCCTGTCCATTCCAAGCGTCGGCCCTTCGTATTATCCGCCAGCCACTCCTGATGTGCGGCGATTGCTTCTTTTACTGTATGCGATGTGAGCTTTTCAATACACATAGTGGGTTATAGTCGGAGCCTGACGCCGGCCTCAAAAATAGGAAAGACCTGCCCGACATCCTCCGAGTCCGCTTCATATCGGTGAAAGATATTGGTTGCGCGCACAAAGAAGGAATCATCATAGTGTGACATGCGTATGATGTTTTGGCCGAGATGGCCTTCGAATTCAAGATCGACAAACGCGTTTGCGGTATTCCTCTCTGAGCCGCTGGGGCCAATTGTATAGGCTCCGTTGTACCGCAGGGTCGCTGTGATTCGGCAACCATGGCTGTGTGGATTGCCTGCATGGATACCTTCGATATGACTTAGCGAGAATGAGCCAAAATAGGGCGGCTGATGTGGAACGTAGCGAGAAAGGCTGGCGGCTGGTTCGCCAAGCGTCTCTGTATTCGCCCATCCGGAAAGGATATCGAAGAAGTTATGATGTGCGAGTTGGCCATCAAATCGGATTGCTATACCGCGTCGCTGAACGTTGTAAGGTCCCTCGGAACCGACAAAAAGGCCGTGGGATTTGACGTCGAATACATGCACCTTGACGAGTTGCCCGGGAGTAATAAAGCGCTCCCACTCGACACCCAGCACAGCCTGATCGGCGCTCACGCCATTCGGCCAATAAAAATCACTAGTCGCAAGGGCGATTTGGACGGGGCGCAGAACATATGACGTATCGCCTAGCAGCCTGGTTGTCGCTTCGGATGGTCCGTCCGTCGCGCTTGGAGACTGGGTTGCGGGAGCAAATTCGGACGCCCGGCGATCATATGTCAGGCGTATCGTGCTGCGTGGGGTTGGCGTCCAATTCAAAAAGCCGCTTGGCAGGACTGTCCATCGGCCGTTGTGGTTCTGGAACGGCGCGGGAGATGAAATCCCCGTACGCACGATCGTTGTATTATCATCAAGTTTCCAGCCGTCCGCTTGAAGTATTCCAGTAAACCGATCCCCGCGCAGCACGGTGGTTTGCGCGTACCAAAGGGTAGGAGATCCGTGATCGTGGCTATTGACTGCGAGGTTAGGAGTTCCCAGCAAAGATTCTGCTCGGAAGGGCGATACGCCTCCCCCGGTGGATATTAACCATTGAGATCGGTTGGAGCCGGTTCCTTTCACAAAGATGGGAATGTCGAGGCGCCCCTCAAAAACCTGACTGTCCGATCGGAAAAACGTGCTGGCGGAAGGATCGCCAATGAAGCCGGTGCGTGACCGCCGTCGAACACCTCCGTAGGCAAGCCAAATTCGCGGCGCGCCAAACAATTCACGAGTTCCGATGAGGCGCGTGCTGCTATAATCGGACCATTTTGTGTAGGATGCGAGTGTATGTTGCGGCGACACAATGGTGGGATTTGGCGTGCTGGTGTCCGTATTGATCACATCGCCGGTGTAGCTAAAAAATACACTGGTGTCATCACTGGGCGACCACGCAATCGCTGTTCCAAAGTCGTTTGACGTGCGATTATATTGGATATTATCCGCACCGGATCCCGATTCAATGCGCCGCTTGGCGGATTGCCCTGCCGCGAATACTTCCGCAGGGTGGACGCTGGAGATTATTCCGGAGCCGATGAAATCGCTGTCGTTTCCAAAGCCGAGTCCTCTCGCTATCCCGAGTGTAACTTCGCCGCGCTGCGCTGGTCTGAGCAAATCACGAATGACAAATGGGTTGGCGGCGATCGCCTGGCTAAATGCGCTGTTTCTGAGACCAGGATCATCAGAAAGCAGGCCAAGTCTGGCAAGCGCCAGGCCATTATTGGGATGATTCGAAAGTGCATTTTGGTATTCGCGAGTCGCCAGAGTCTTCAAATGCGCCTGTTCGTAAATCGAGCCTAGCTCAGTATGAAATCGCGCCACGTGGGTGTCTCCGAACGCGGCCTGTCTCGCCTGCGCAATCGCGTCTGCGTAATTATCGTTTGCGGCGCTGACCTTCGCGAGCAACGCCTGGGTGTCAGGGTTACGGTCGTTTTGCATCGCGCTGCGCGCTGCAAGAGCGTCCCTGATCGGGGAGCCGATTTCGGCTTTGGGCGTCGCCGCGTTTCTTCGGTAATTGCCTCTCAATAATCCAAGCTCAATACGTGCGACGTAGAGAGGATAATGTTCGGTTTCGCGACTATCATGAAAAGCTTGGGAGATAATATGCTCCGCGCATATAAGGCTATTGATGCTGATATTGACACGCGCGCGCAGCACCGCTGCGCCGACAAATGCCGGATCGCTGCCCAAAGGAAAGCAACCTTCTGGACTCTTGGGATCTGAACTGGGCACGCATTTTTTCAATTCGCTCTCCGCAGCCCGATAATCGCCACGCAGATATTTCACGACACCGGCGTAATAATGGGCGGCGCTGACTTGGGATGCGGCAAGCGGTTTTGTTGCTTTGTCTGCGGCGAGTACGTTGCGAGCACGATCGTCCGCCGCGTCTAGACAGGACAAAACATAGGCGACTTGATCGGCCAGTAATCTGCCCGGATCAAAAGTTTCTTGTTTGAGCTCGCTGTGAAACCAACGCAACCAATCGCGCATTTCACGCTTTTCGTTTTCGTCGATTTGCGATTGAAGCCGAATGTTGTTAGGGAATGTTTTAAGCAGCATGGTGCGGTTAGCGTCGACGGGATCTTTGTTTCCCAAACCGCGCGTGTTCTGGCGAGATCCATATCGGAGAAGATCTTTGTCCAGCAAGCAGATGTTTAGGGCGTCCTTAAGTTTTGATGGAAGGTCTTGACAAGACGCTTCTGAGAGTGAGCAGATCATCCCGGCGTCGGCTATTAGTTGATGCAGGCGTCCCGGCAAACCACATCGCCCACAGAGGATCATATCCCGTAAGCACTCGGGATGTTGAAAATCATCGTTCTCAAAGAGGGCGGAACTTCCAGGGTCGATTGCATTCCGAGTGTAAAACAGAACCTGCACGAAGTTCAATCGCGCTTGGCTCAATACGATAGGGTCTTGGAGACAGAGAGCGTCTTGGTAGGCTTGCCGGGACTCGCGATACGCAGCGCCATTACGTCCGTCCAGAAAATCCGCCATGGCGATCCATGTATCCGCCTCGCATGTTCGGTTGGGCAACTCCGTTCTTGCTTTCGCAAGCATTACTTTTGCCTTCGCCACTTCACCACTACGGAGAAGGTCAATGGCGGATTTGAGATCTTGATGCGCAGGCTCGCGATGCCCAAGGGTGTCTCGGATATTGAGTTGATCGTTACAAAGGCAGATTTGGTGGCGGTCAAATGACCATGTCACATAGGCGTCTGTCGCTGTTTGCTCAATCGTAATCAGATGCGGCGGCCCGTTATCAATGGCGAATGCGCCTTGCCCGGCGTGTACGATGACGGTGGAGTGGGGCGTATCAATCTCGCCATTTGGGGAGTCCACTTTACCGTTTTGGAAGGTCGCCTCACCATTATTGACATAAACTGTTGTAACGATGGAGTGGGGCTCTCCTGAAGCGTCTGAAGCGTCATCAACAGAAATATCCATATCCGTACCGAGTAGCTGTACAATTCCGTAGGGAGAGTTAATTTTTTCTCCTACTGACTTGGCATATAATTTTCCCACCCTGCCTGGCGCATGTTGTGTTATTGGAGGGGATCCCGTGCGGTGGAAGCGGGCGCTCCCTGACAACAGCCAGAGTATTGTGGGAAAGCGGGCGTCGTTAAGTTTTGGGTCGCCGTCTAGCCGAGGTTTTGCGAAGACAAATCTTCCTGCCTGGGAGCCAGAAATCTTAATATCAATAGATGTGTTATCGATATTCGCACCGAATTTTACGTCGCTATCACCGCTGTAGAATGTATGCTCTACGGTTGCGCCAATATTTACGTAAGGACGGGGCTGGGGGATCTGCTTTTTCAATAGATCCAATGGGCTTATTGTGCGATGTCCGTGCTCATCTGGCTGTATATTTTCAACGGTTGCGCCTATTGAGTAAACCTGTGGGCCTGGTTGATATATAAACGTTACTGAGTGAGCCTGTGCTGGCGAAAGCCAGCATAGCGACAGCAGGAAACTCAGCGCCAATGTAGCAGAACTTGGTAAGCCAGACTTTGTATATAGAATATTCATGGTCGCTTATTCAATATAACGATGGATTGGGACGGCTAATCAGTTTAACGATGTTCGCGACTTTGGATGAAGGACGGCGTATGTCATTGCCCCATTTAAACCAAAGGCTGCCGGCGGCGACGAGCATGACCAGGAACGTGAGGGCGAATTTGTTGAGAGAGGACCAGCGGATGATCCGGGGAGCCATGAAGTCGAATTTCGGCCGTGTGCGAAAGGATTTAGATCGCTGGCGGTAAACGTATAGCATGCCCAGGTTTTCGGGCGCGGCGTCGAGGAAGCCGGCGATCAAAGGAGCCCAGGCGAGAAGACTCAAGGCGATTGAGAGAATTGACGTATGTATTGCAGGATTGGGCCCAAGGCTTTGTACATAGGCGACGAAGTCATTTAGCAAGGAAACGTAGATCGCTATATATATCCAGTCCGTCGCGAGTGAGGCGCCGAAGCGAATGCTGCGTCGTTTTGCCGGCCACGAGGAAATAATCCGTTCCGCCGCATCGAGTGAAGGAGCAAGCTCCAAGGAGGCGACGCCGGCAGATGCGACTGGCGTATTTAGGGGCGCCCCAATAACGGCCATGATCGCCGAAAGGGTAAGCGCTGCGGCGGCCAGGATCCAGATATTGACATGCTGTAAGAATGGAATAACGCTCCAGGGCGCCGGAAGCGCGTTGTGGCCGAAGTACGTGACACCCAAAGTCAATAATGCGCCTATACCGAGCACCACGGCGGCGCGCTGTAGAATCGCCGGGACTGATCGTGGCGGGAGTAGCGCTGATATGGCTGTGAGACAGCTGATGAGCAGCAGCAACCCGGCAGCACTCCAACGCCATTCGATATTCTTGGTCGGTTCCGCCAGCATCCACAGGATGAGCGCGACTGCTCCCGGCAGACAGAGGGATTGCACAAATTTTCGGTTTGATGTGGCCCAGCTAATGATGGCCTCACAAAAGCCCGCAATGCCGATGGCGATCCATACGGGCGCTTTGTTTGCGCTTGGGAGCGCAAGCACCAGCGCCACGCCGCCGAAGATTATCGTCCATGCGACTGTATGGACGGCAACTTCCAGCCGCTTGCCTCCACCGAGAACCGTGAGAAAACCATAAAGCGCTCCAGCGGCGATTCGAAACGGCGCAAGAACATATTTTCGACACAGGTCGGTTGCAGATTTGCTGACTGGCAATTGCGTAAGGCAGTTATCCAGTACGTTGAGTACGATCAGGATGGCTGCGGCGATGCGACGGATTGAGACAAGCGGCGGGATATTTATCGCGATCTCTTCTCGGCCAATCGCGTAACCGTTGCTGAAATATCGTTCGATTTCTCCAGGAGACGCCTCATTGGGGGAAGAAGTCTTTTTTACAATCATCAGGATTGCCGCTGCGGCGACGCGACGGACTTTAAGCAGACCTGGAATATTTGCGGACACGCCATGTCGATCTGTTACTTTTCCTCTCATGGTATTGTTCGTGTCTGGCTGCGTGAACAAATCTTGCACCATTCTACTTGCCGTACGGCGCATGATCTCAATATTGGATTCGGAGCGTGTTGGAGTGCTTAGCGTCTGAAGCTGATCGATGATCGTTGAGGCTTCTTGGGCGATCGACAAGATGGGAGTCTGATTGGCGGATGATGCTGCTTCATTATCGTGCGTGCTTTCCCTAATCTCCTCGTATCGCGTATCGCCATTGCAGCGCCACTGCGCTGCTTCTGATATTGCCTCCGCGAGAGCTTCTGGCACTTCACGTTCAAGAATTTCGAGGTGGTGGCGGCGCAGAATCATATCACGAACGAGGTTACGCGATTCCGAATCCACCAGCCCCGTCCGATCCTTGGCATAGTTGCTGGAGAGCCATTGTTTGACCGCCGCTTTTACGTCCGCCGTCCAGTACCCGCCGAGTAACACGCCAATCGCATCGGGATCGCTCGTTCCCGTGTCGATGCGGCCTGTGGTGATGTAGCGATCGATGGCGCCAAACATCTGGTTGCCCGCCGCTTGTCCTGCGTCCAATATTCGAATCAGGCGAGTTTGCTGGAGCAGCATGTCGGCGAACGCTCCCGAGGAGTCGAGGCGTCCCCACATGATGTCGTTGACGCGCCAGGAGCGTTTGAGGAAGCCGCCGAGGTTGCCGAGGACGTCGCCGGCGAGCTTGTTTTTCGCGGTTTCAAAGGAAGCGCCGAGGGTGCAGTCGCGTGGGGTGACGTAGAGAAGCTCGATACGGTCCAGATTGGCGAGGTCGGAGGCGTGTTGGGTAGGGAAGAGGCGGATATCCAGCGCCTGTAGTCCCTTACCGATCTCTTTGAAATTGCCCACGATTTTCGTCGCCCATTCCAATGCGATCGGCCGTTTGGGAACCGGCGCGCCGCAGGGGGACGCCTGCTCGCAGCTGTCCAGCAAGTTTCGGTAATAAGTGATGGACGGCGTAAGGATCAGCGCGGCTTCGCTGACCAGGCGGTCGATCCGGTCTTCCAGAAGCGCAAGGATGGATTGCTCAGGCGTAAAGCCACTGGGCGGCGACATCTTTTCCTTCGGGTTCAAGAGCTTGCGACAGTTGTCCTCTGATATCTTTTTGATTTGCCGCGCCTCATATTCCATCGTCCCGGCTTCAGCGTTCGAGGAGCCTTGAGTGGGGGTAGCGGCAGGGTCGAAACTGTAATTCTCGTTGTTGGTCAGGGACAGTACGTAATAAATATTGTTGACCAGCAGCTTCCAAAGATTGTCGAGGTTATTGTCGACTGCCGAGATCGTCTGCGTGGCTCCATCGGAATTGCTTTGCTCGGTTTCACTTTGCGTTGTTTTCCCTTGAGAGGATTTTGCGTCTGTGTCCGATTGAGAAACAAGGGCTGTGAATTCGTCGACATTTACCATGCCGCCCAGCACGCCGACGAGCGTGTTGGCGATGATGTCGGCGAGATCACGAACGTGGTTGATCTGCCGGAGAATGCCCTGCAGTAGCTGATATTGTTCATTCCTGCTATCGCCATCGTTTGAGAGATGTGTGAGAAGCTGATTTCGCAGTTCTTGCTCCGTCTTGGGCTTCTGTTCCGCAGCGTTTTGCGGAGTGTTGTCTGTATTGCTGAAGAGGATATCGGCGAAGTCCGCCTGCGGGAAGATCGCTTCGTAGATCTCCTTAAAAGCGCGTGTGGACTTTCGGACGATGTACGTTGGGTCGACAAACTCGATATGGAAGCATCCCTGCTCCCATCCTATCGATGTGGACGTGGCTTCGGTTACCTCAGCTTGGTAGTCGAGACAGTTGGCGCGGAGGCGTGCGTATAGGCGAGAGCGGAGGACACGCAGCTGCTGGACGGGGGCTTTGGAGGCGACGTCGGCTTGGTTAGATTGACTGATGGCAATGTTGTCATCGCTATTCATAGCAGTGTCTTCAATTTTTAAAGCGCGGCTCCAAATACCGATGATCGTATCGCGAAGGACTTGCAGGCAGATTTCGACCCAGAGGTTTTTGTCCGCCGGGGCGTTCAGGGCCGACCCGTTCGGTGCGAATGTTTTTCGAGCGGCGCTCAGAACTTCCTTGAATTTCAGGGCCTTGGCGTTGTGTTCGGTAATGGTCGCCAGGCACTCCGTGAGACTCTGACGATGCGGCACATCGAAGTAGAAACCGGTGTTTTGCAGCGCGTTGGGCTTAGCGCCCGCCGCAACGCCGGACTCGCGGTTTTCCGGCGATGGTTCTACAAAGACGACTTTTCTCAACACCTCCTGAGAGGCCGGGCGGCGCGCAACTTCCTTCAGCACAAGGTTTAATGGGCGGTTATTGAGAAATCCGCCATCCGACATGTAGACGGGGCGATCGGCTGCGGGCGTCTCAATAATACCGCCCATCAGAACCGGGTCGACTTCGGACGGCTCGAAGAGGGCGGGCAGGGAAGAGGTGGTGCGGGCGACGCGGGCGAGACGGTCCGCGACGCCGCGCCGGCGTTCGGGCGCGCTCTCGGCGGCGGCGGTGCTGGAGTCGCCGGCGCGCGCTTTGGCTTTTGCTTCGCTTTGAGCATCTGTGTCCGTGGGCCTGGCGGCGAGCGGGTGATCGTCGCTGTAGTCATATCGAAAATGGCTTTGGTTCTGGCGGGGGCGGTGTTTGAATTGGAAGACGCCGGCGTAGTCGTGATTGAAGACCGCTTTGCTGCGGGAATCAAAGTAGGCTTTTGTCAATGGTTCATAGTATGTGCCGGTGACAAAGAGGTCTAAGTCCGCGTAAACTACGTTCGGCTTTGCTCCTTTGGACGTCTCCCACCAGCCCGAGGGAACCGTGTATGCCGTTGGATATGGACCTGGCGAGTCGGTTTTGGAGAGTTGCTGGAACAGGCGCTGGACAAGAGGGAAATAGTAGCTTTCCCCCTTGAGAATAGACGTCACATTCCCGTCTTTAGGATCCTGCAGCAGATTATCGATGTCGGCTCCGCTCACCCAGACGGCGCGCATGGGCTCCAGCTCGGAGCCGCATGTCAGTGCGGTGCAGAGGCCAACGCCGTTGATGCCGCCAGCGGAGGTGCCGCTGACGATATCAACATAGGCGTGGCTTTGGGTGATGCGTTTGAGCAGGCCGTACATGCCCAGGCCATGCACCATCCGAAAGAGCTCTTGCGCGACGCCATGTTCGTAGATGGCGAGTGAGGTGCCGCCGACCATGCAGACGGCGACGCGGACTTCGCGGACGGGAACCTGAGAGTCTTTGACAATCTGGGCGTCGCCGAGGCTATATCTGTCGATGTTTTTGGCGGATGGCATTCACGTTCCTCCACTATGGCCGCTACTTGGTTTACTTGCCGTAAATCGCCGGCGGAGGCGGGGCCAGAGTTCGCCCCTTGATGATGGTGCGATGATTATTATAAATCGTTGTTTTTTCGTTATGGTTGATGACGGTCTCGGACAATACCGGGTGGTTGATATTGATGTGATTGTTCATCGTGTTCACTAATGGATCGATGAGAGGAGCTGGCGCTTTCTCTGGATCGGGTGTCGCAGCTGTCGGAGGCTGGAGGTCTAGTGGCGCTCGCGGATCGATGTCTTCGCGCGGGTTTTCGTCGGTGAGCAAACCGACGATGTCCCCGACGGTGGGATAGATGCTGGTTTGGGCAAAGATTAGACTTTCCTGCTGCGTGGACTTTACACCGCCTGTTCGTGTGAAGTAGCCGATGATGGGCAAATCTTTGAGAAGCGGCAGGCGATTCAGGCCGGGAATGCCGCCAGCTTTTTGTTCGGGGACGCCGACCTGAGAGTTCGCCTGAAATCGTGAGATTTCTCGAAACTCTAAGTTGGTGAGCTGAACTTCGGTGTTGACGGCGTGCCGTTCGACACGGGGGATCTGAGCGCTGACAGTGCCATCTGGCTCAGTGAGCCGTGTGGAGGCGATGAAGTCGAACTTGAAACGCAGGGCTTGTCCCGAAGGGTCGAAGATGGGCGTGACCTGGAACATGTTGCCGGTGTTGACGCTGTAAATCTCTCCCTTGGGCTGCTGCGGCTGCGCGGCGAGATCGCCGAGAAGGCTCACAACGCCGGCGAGCCGCCAGGCGTTTGTCTTCGAGATGTTTGTGAAGATATTGCTCAGGCCGCCGATGGCGAATGGAACCGTGACATTGAGTTTGGCGGCTCGCTGGTCTTCTATATATTGCTGGGCGATCTGACCGAGCTGCTGAGCGGAATCGAGAACGTTGTCGTCGGCGGGAAGCTGCGGATTCGCGGTGGCCGACGGGTCTAGCCTCGCGACAAGACGATTGGTGCAGAGCAGCGATTCGCGCTGAATGACGCCGAACTGCACGTCGGAAATGTGCGTTTCGTATTGAAGCTGCCATAGGGCGGGCTGGACGAAGTAGTGATCGAGGTCATCTTCGGCGACGATGATCATGCGCTTGATCATGTCATCGGCGGCCGCAACGCGCGGAGTTGCGGATGATAGAGCGTTACGCTGCCAGGTGAGTTTGGTCAGCTCCCAGGCGTTTTGATCGAACTGATGGGCGACATCAGTCCCTAAAGCGACAAAGTTGCTTTGGTCGAGAGGAGGGGTGTGCGACGCTCCAGCGCTGAGCACTTCCAATCCTTTATTGAACCAATCGCCGGGGAGGATCTTTGCGCTCAAGGCTTTATTCTGAGACGCGATTTGTTTCTCGTTGAGCCATCCGACCAGGGGGATATATTGCAGGCGCAATAGCTGTGACGCCTGAGTTTTATCTGGGACGGTGTTTGGGATATCCGATATCTGCCGCAGGATACGACGCACTTCCATGGCGGCCGACGCACGGACTTTGACCTGAAGCGCGGAGAGGATTTCGAGCTGGTTGCTGGTCATCTCATGGTTGTTGTCTTCGGACGGAACGCGTGTGGCGAGCGCTCCGAAGATGGTTCTGGGGAACGAGGGGTAGGCGCCGGTCGATCCATTGGAATGAAGTCCAGTTCCGAGAACCTGTTCATCTCCATACTGGGCGCCCAGATCGTCGATAAATGATCGAAGCGCGACCTGTGAATTGGATGCCGCTGAGTTGGGATAAGCGTCGTTAAGCTCTAGCAGGAAGTTTCTCAGAATATTTTCACGAGATCGACGCTTGCCCAGACTCAGCTCGAAGAGAATCTCGCCGAGCGTCGTTCCGCGCGCGGGGTCGGGCAGGGTAAGGCGTGTGAGTCGCGAGAGTGATGCAAGCTGATCTCCTTGCGGCAGAGTCTTGAGAATGCAGCAGTCATCGTCGCTTGCTGTCAATCGATCCTCTGGTACGTAAATGCCGTCGGGATTTTCCTCGCAACGCACTCCGAGTCGATGGTGTAGCGCCCAGATAATTTCATCGAATTTTCGCTCAACGAGGGTTTCCCGTTCGGGTACTCGCACTGTCGCCCATTGATCCGCCAATTCGTCTCGATGACCGCTTTTGAGTTCGAAAATATTATCGTACGCTGTAGAATTTGCCTGGCTATGAATCAACTGCGCGATTTCTGCGGCGCGCTCTTTCAGGCAATCGATTTCTTTCGCGCATGTGAATGTGTCCCAAGGGGCAATTGTGAATTCTTTCACCAGATAATGACGCTGCCGAGGGGCCATCTCCAATGCATCGAGGGCGTGCTGGAAATACATTCCTCCGCGACGCAGGCTTTGTTCTCGGGCCGCCTCATATCTGCTTTTTTTTGCCTTGTCTTTGATTTCGTTCGCGGCGATGTCGCTGTAGCGGGCTTTTGCGTAGTAGTCGCGAGCAAGGCGGAAATCGACGAGAGCGGTGGCGAGATGTTCGGTGTCCGCGGGGATGTCGACTGGGTAGCCGAGCGCTTTGCGGATTTCGTCGGGATAGTAGTAGTAGCGAGCCAGTCGGTCGATCAGGCCCTGTGACGTTTCGGAATTGTCGAGCGGAGGAGACAGCGGCAATCCCGTTTTGCTATCGTTCGTTTTTAAGTAGTCATACGCCTGGTGTGTAGCTTCGTAAGTGATGGCTTCGACGTGGTTGACTTCGGCGTTGACGCTGTCGCGTAGAAGATCCTGGACGAGGGTAAGATTTCCGCGCAGATCGCGCAGTGTGCTGTCGATCCAGAACAAGGCGTTGTTCATTTTGTTCGTGTTGGAGCCGTTGAGCTGCATGCTCCAAAGGCTGATGCGGGCTTGCGGGGCGGGTTTGTCAAAGCCGGCGATCATTTCCTTGACATCATCGATATCACTCTGGAGGCCGCGCAGGAAGATCGTCTTGCTGTCTGGGTAGGCGAAAATGATGACGCGGTGTGCAGGATCGTTGCTGGAGACATCGGCGGGGGCGAAGTAATAGGGCGTGTTGTCCCGGAAGTCGACAAAGGCGTCGGAGGCTTGCTGAGCCAATATCTCGTTTTGCTTGCGCGTGGCGGCGACGGTAATTTGTGCTTGATGCAGAGTATCGGTGGCGACTTGCAGTTTGAGCGGGAGCGCGCTTTGCTCGTCCTGCAGGCTTTGTTTGTCCTGAGCGGCTTGCGTGGCGGCGGTTTGCGCGGCGTCGCGCACGGCTCCTTGCGCGGTTTGCTGGGCTTTGAGATCATTGTCTTGCGCCGTGAGATTGTCTTTGACGGCTTGCGTGAGAGTGGTGTTCTGAAGCTGTGTGCTGATGGCTGCCTCTTGTTTGGTGACGCGGTCGTACTCTGCCTGAGCGAGCGCGGCGCGGCGGGTCTGGGCGGCGGCGGTGGCGTTGACTTGCTGGATCTCAGCGATCACTGCCTGTTTGCGTGCCCGGAGGTCGTTGATTGCGGCGATCTGCCCTGCGAGATCAGCGTCGGCTTGCGTGAGAGCGTCGCGTGTCTTTCGGACGAGAGCCGGACCGTTGGTCGCATCTTTGTTGAAGATATCCGCAGACGTGTTGAGCGCCTTGACAATACGAGGCACGTCGGTGAAGTAGTAGAGACTTACCTGATCCTGGACAAAGTTCTGGACATCACCGGCGAGCGCATCGGAGAGACGCAACAGTGACGCCGCTTCGTTTGTCTGGGCGCTGTCTAAATTGACGGCGATGGCCGTGTTGGCGTCCTTCATGGCGACGCCTTGCGCTGTCCACAATTTATTGAGTGGAATCCAAGAACTGACAATTGTGCGGCATGTGTCGATGGCGGTTCGGGCGTCGGCTATTTCATTCGCTGTTTCTGGGATTTTCCGAACATCCGGGGGCAATTTTAGCTGCTCCTTGACCTTGGCTGTCAATTGGTCCAGTTTGTTAGCATGGTCATTCAGATCGGTGACAATGAGCGCTGGCATAGTGGGCAAGGCGGGGATGATAGTAAGGACTTTGGGTTTGAGTTTCGCGATGGCGGCGTCATAGTTAGACGATGAGGCGTTCGTCGCCGCCGCTTTGAAAAACGCGCTGGCTTGCTGAGTGAGCAGCACGCGTCTCTGTTCTTCATCGTAAATTGGTTTGAGGGCGACCACAAGGCCGTCGCGCAGGGTGGGGATATCTGTCGATTTTAAGAAGTCGTCGGAATAAATGGCGACGCCATGAGTGGTGAGGGCGCTGAGGTTGCCGTCTAAGCTGGCGACGAGGGCGGTGGCGTAGTCCGCGCCTCCCGCGACTTTTGTGAGAAGAATGGTTTTCGCGTCCACGCCGACGATGCTCGTGGTAATGTCTGCTTGAAGCGCTTTGATATCTTTGACGATCGTGGTTGCGTTGTCAACGGCTGCTTGCTGCGCAGCGGTGAGATTGTGCCCGGTGCTTACGACGGCCGCAGCTTTGGTGAGTGCGTCTGCGTGAGATATAGCTTCATCGGCGGGCGGCGCGGCGGAGTAGGCGACGAGTGCGCCGTTCAGCGCGTTGATATCCTTCGCCGCGACTTGCGGAATGGTGGTGAGCGCCTTGGCGGCGCCGCCGAGTTTGTCGATGGTGTTTGCGGTGGCGTCAAGATCCGGCGTGGCGGCGGGCATTGCGGCGATGACGGCTTTGGCGGCGTCGCGCTGGATTTTGGCGATATTGTAGGCGTCCTGCGCCGCCTTTGTTTCTGTGGCGAGGGTCGCGAGATCGGCTGCAGCGGGCGGTGTCGGCGCAGGAGCTGCGGCTGGAGCTTCTGCTGGAGCAGGCGCATCGGCGGCTTGAGCGCTGATATGCGGCGCAATAAGAGCGGTGGCGACAAGTACGGCGGTTCCGGTATTTCGGAATTGGGACTTGCGATGTTTGCGAATGGATTTAGACACGCTGATCTCCTGATATAAACGCCGAGATATTTACCGTAATTTTAGTGGCGCGTCGCTCAGATCGCAATATCATTTTCTGATATATTTATCGCTGTCTGAGAATACAATTACTAATGGCGCTGCGAGAAAGTTTGCCATTTTTAATGGCCTTCCGCCTATTGGCGTAACCAAAAATTAGGCAAAAACCGCTGGAAGAGCTCTGGGACGGCGAATTCTGGCCCGATGGTTTTTGTGTTGCGATGGTCGGTGAGTGCAACAATTGGGAAATCGTTGCCAAGTATGTCAAAAGTAGGATCAGGTCTCTGTGAAAAACCAAGAGGCGGTTGCCTCGGACCTTTCCAAAGAGTCCTATCGCGCTTAGCCGATCCGCGCTATTCTATCCTTACGAAACATAGGCGGTTGTATCGAATTCGTTACAGTCGGAATTGCTGACAATGAGTGTTTCAAATCGCTCTGATGGCGTGTAACATCCTGTCTTTTGCTTGCTATCTCACTGCGGGATGGTGGATGTATCGAGCAGATAGCGACCGATGGCTCGTCTGATCCCCATATAGATAAATGTCATTCAACAGGAGTACACAATGAGCGATCGCAAAGTATTTCATGACAGCGTTGCGCCTTTCCCTAAGGAAGGTATTGCTCCGGAGGGATTTGTGGTGAATTCGGCGACGGACGAGCATCGCAAAGAACCTATTAAACTTCACTTTTCATTGAATATTCCATCTCAGGAAGAGTTGGAGGATCGCGTCGCCGCAGGGCAAACAGTATCGAACGAAGACCTTCACGGCAAGTACGCGCCGGCGCGGGCGGAAGTTGACAAGCTTACGACGTGGTTGAAGTCCGAAGGATTGGAGGTACAAGTTACACCGGATCGGACGTCTGTTTACGTCAGTGGAACTGCGGCTCAGATCGAAAACAGCCTTGATGTGAAGATGGCGCGAGTTACCAAAGGCGGCCTCGGCTACACAGCCGCCCTCAATGCGCCAAGTCTGCCGGCCGATATTGCCGGGCCCGTGCAGGCAATCATCGGTCTACAGCCGTTTCGACAGGCGCATAAGCACCTTAAGGCATTGCTTCCTAAGGCTGGAAATCGGGCGTTGTCAGCAGGGCCAAACCCTCAGCCGAACATTCAAAACGCCCCGCCATATCTCGTGGAGGAAGTGCTGGCTGCGTACAACGCGGACAACATCGGAGTGACTGGCGCCGGCCAGACGATTGCAATCCTGATCGACACAGTGCCGCTTGATTCCGACCTTCAGGCGTTTTGGCAGCGCAACGGTATCAGTGTCAACCTTAGCCAGATCAAGAAGATCAACGTAAAAGGCGGTCCGCTGCCAGTTCCTGAAGGTGAGGAGACGCTCGACGTGTCCTGGGCAAGCGGTATCGCGCCTGGCGCAACTATTCGCATCTATGCGAGTGGTTCCCTCGCATTCGTCGATCTCGACGCTGCCCTTGACAAAATCCTGGGCGACGCCATGGCGGACAAAAGCATTCGCCAGCTTTCTATCAGCCTTGGACTGGGTGAGTTGTTCATGAACCAAGCGCCAGGGGAGATCGCTGCGCAGCACCAGAAGTATCTTCAACTAGCGGCTCTGGGCGTCAACGTTTTTGTGTCGAGCGGCGACGCCGGCTCAAATCCTGACGAAACCGGTCACGGATTTGGGCCGACGCCCCAAGTCGAGTATGCATCTTCGGATCCGTGCGTCGTCGGCGTTGGAGGGACGAGCCTATTCCTTGCCGGCGACGGAAGTGTCTCAAAGGAGATCGGCTGGGCGAATGGCGGTGGCGGGAAGAGCGTCGCATTCAAGCATCGTCCTGTGTGGCAGCGGGGGACGGGCGTCCCAGGCGGTCGTCAGCGCCTCGTACCGGATGTCAGCCTGACCGCCGACCCGAATGAAGGAGCATTCCTGATTCTTAACGGCGTCGCCCAGCAGTTCGGCGGCACGAGTTGGAGCGCGCCGGTCTGGGCCGCCTTCTGCGCCCTTATCAACGAAGCCCGCGCCAATGCGGGCAAGGCGTCGCTGCCGTTCCTGAATCCCCTGATCTATCCGCTGATCGGAACTTCCTGCTTCCGTGACATCGTCAAGGGAACGAATGGCGCCTTTGACGCCGTTCCGGGATACGACATGGTGACGGGCATTGGCGCGCCAAACGTCAAGGCGCTGATCGCCGAGTTGACGAAGTAGGGAAAATTGGGCAGGTCGGCTGTGCCTCTACCGGCCTGCCACATCAAAGTCTATGCGATCTCGTATACTGTGCTCATACAGAGTTTAGAACGCAGATCGCTCGTTTATGTTGTTAATATCTATTTAAGGGTACTGTAGTGAGCTTCACGCTCAAAGATCACTTGCTGAAGTCTCACTATGGAGCGATCTCAACATACTGAATAATTCTAATGGAGAATACGCCTGCATCGGCTTGAGGCCAACGGGAGACGGATTCAAAGCGATCATTAAATCATTGGTGAAATCGCGCACAATTCCGCGCAACCAAACCGTGACTGTATGTTCCGAACCAAAATGTAGTAGGCGAAATTCATACTGGCCACGGGAAACTTCAGGAAGCGCTTCAACGAGACGAATAGCGTCAGCTGTTGCAGATACAAACGGCCCCACATTCACATTTGAGAATCTGGCCATTTCGCCATGATCCAAAGCTTCCGCTGTAGCGATCGCTTTGTCATTTTCCGTAATCAAATAGCGCCAGGCAATAACGACAGCTTGGTTCAGGCTCTCACTATGATCGATACTGTCAATGCTAAAAACACGGTGCGGTCGCTCAAATATGGCGTTAGGAGCAGATCGCCCTATAGCAATAGGCAGCAGGACTGGAACGGATTGCTCAACAACATCAATTACATGTTTCGGGGCCGTTATCCATTCTATTGACAATTTAAGTTTCCTTTTTGCGTCGGATATGTATGCCGCCAAATTAGACCGTTTGTATATCTGATCTGAAAGGCCTCGAAAACGTAGACCGATGATTGAAACAGTGGATCGCGTATTGAGATGATATTTCCTACTTGCGTCTCCTCATACCCGTCAATAACCAAAAAGTGACCGTTCTGGTTTAGTGATACCATAGCAGCGATGGGGCGATCTTGATCAATCTCCGCAGTCAGTTGATCGAATTTTACTGGGCCCAGCATATCCACATAATTGCCTTTGAAGTTGAGAGCTTCCCTGAGGCCCCGCGGTATGTTACACGCCGGGTTTTCCGGGCAGCAATTATGATGGCCTAGCACGTAATTGGCGATATCACACTGTTTGATTGAAATGGTAGGGCAATAGAACTTAGCGACACTCAAAGCAACAGCAGCCCAGCACCATTCCGATTGGCATTGCTGCTCCATGGTAACGTTTAGATTTCTCATTGGCGCTCGACTTTCAAGGTTTGATAACTTCGTAAAGCTTATCTTGGCAGGTAGGATCGCCAATGACACAATCTGGCTCGATTAAATAGCCAAGCTTATATGTTTGAAGTGTTGCTGGCGAATTAGCTATAATATCAGGGGTTACCATGTATGTGGGCAACATTGATTTAACATGACCGTCGCACCAAAGCACGTCGGTTCGATCTTGATGAAGTGCGTGGGTAGTCGGCACCCCGTATGTTTGATCTCCTGGGGCATAGTTGGTAAACTGGGAATACAACGTCGGGTTGATATAGATCGCTGTATCAGTCATTAATATGGTTTGGGCCGGAGCACTTTCCGTGGCCAAGCTTACTGCCTGCGCCTGTTGAACAGGATCGTCGCTGGTAAACTGATATGGATAAATATACTCATTGACTCCATATCCAAACGCGGCGGAAGGATCAGAACCTATTCCAGGTTTCAGACTTGCGGACGGACAGTTAAGCAAAATGTGATTTCCAGTCGTATAAGACGCCAGAATTCCCATCTGAGGGTTCATTTTTCCTGTACTAAGGTCAATCACTCCAAACCACGAATAGTAGAGGTTGGCGGTCGTCAGATAGCAGTTCAACGGATTGATTTCATCCACATCCTGACAGTATTGCATCCACGCGAAACCAATCTGGTGCAAATTAGAGAGGCACGAAGCTTGGCGAGCTTTCTCTCTCGCCTGCGCCATTACTGGCAACAGAATGGCTGCTATTATGCTGATGATCGCGATCACGACGAGGAGCTCGATTAGCGTAAATCCTTTTCTGCCTCGGTTCGCCATAGGCTTATCCTCCTGTAATGGCATACACTGCCCGAGAAGAGCAATTACTTTCCGCCAATTTCTCATAAAGTTAGCTGTAACGCCATTTCGATGCACTACAGCTTTATCAATTCACTCGCAGTTGCTCATTAACAACTTCCGTCTTGTCCAGCATTGCATCGGTTTTGACAGATCACCCATGAGGCGGAGTTAACCCTACAGGTGCAGTTGCAGTTTCCGCCACCCGGAGGGTCTTCGTCGTAGGGAATAGGAAGATCACCTTGCATGTGTGCATTAATCATTAGTTCAAGCGCATCGTTTTGGAAATGCCTCAGGATATTACTTTCGTACCCTCTCTGAAAGTCACGTCGAAATTCATCCGCCTTAAAGTTGGAGACAGAACCGTATTTGTCGCTGTTGTTTCTCTCGTGGTCCATCCACATAATGATTCCATAGATGCAATCTTTTTGGATGTCGCTCAAGCTTTCGAGTCCGAAGCGAGCATTGGCGAGTGCAATGAGGTCTGCATTAAAACTCAATCTGATTACCTCCTATTTTTATGTCGATCAATCTACGGGGTTAGTTCCAAATGTTGCTCTTATATTGAACTCTTTAAAATAGTGATATCACCTCTTTTCGATGATGCGGCTAGATAAACTCCATTTTCAGAAAATGTAATTTGACTAAGTCCTGGTTGCAAGTGAATAGAAAGCACTTCGATATTGTTCTTAATATCCCAAAACTTTAAGTCGCCAGCTGGAGTAATAAATGCGACGGTGGCTCCATCTTTCGTACGAGCGAACCCTGTGCACCAATGCCCAGTGTCAATACTGCGGATGATAACGCCAGTGAGGATGTTATGTTCCGTCATGATCCCATTACTCCAAAGGATACTTATCCGACTTCCATCCGGTGAAAATTCTGCCTGGGCGGGACAACATGTTCCCCGAATTACGGTTTGAAGTTCTCGCGCCGATATTACGTCCCAGATTGTAACGCTGTTATCAACCGCTCCTGCGGCTATCCTGCTTCCGTCGATTGAACTCTTACAAAATACAATCCGGCCGCTAAGTTGAGGTAGCTCGCTTATCATTTTTTTGTGTGCAACATCAAGCAATTGACAGCGCGTCTCTCCTATCAATAGGGAGAGTATTTGGCCGTTGGCCGAAATGCTGGTGTCGAAGTTTTTCGCAGGAGCAGGTATGCGAAATTGATCGATAATAGAACCACTAGCAGCGTAGTGTTTTACCTGTCCGTTTGCCTCAACAACGACAACATGATCAGATGCCGACGAGATCGAAATCCCGTCATCAAACTGCATCCTCCAAGCAGTCTGTAGATCTGATAGCCGCAAAGCCGACAACGTCGCGCGCTGATTTGTATTGTAATACGCAATAAGGTATCTCTCTTGGTTGATAAATTGAATGCCGCTGCATATCGACAATCCTGTCGATATGGTGCGAATACTATCAATTCGCCCCACATCCCAGATCTTCACGCTATGGTCCACGGAACCTGTAACGATGATCCCGGTTCGTTCTCCAAAGTCACAAGTCCCAACGTCGAGCTGATGACCAATTAAGGTCGCGGTGCAAGAGCGACGCAAGATGTTCCAAATCTCAGTAACACCGTCCTGTCTCGCTACAGCCGCCACCAACCCGTTCGGCGAATTATGCAGGCAAATATCGTTAATTCCACGTTTCCACCTTGGCGTCAAAGCGATATACGACACATCAGTCCGAATTCGGATGTATTCAATGTCGCCTTGTTCCGTACCAGCGACAATATTGAGGCCATCGCCAGAGATCGCAACCGCCGTAACCTCGTTGCTCAAACGAGACAATATTCGCGACGGGGTGCGGTTCAAGCATGTAGCCGTCATGAGTGCTCCTGAGTAATATCCAGCTACGATCTTCGTCCCTGTTATATTTAGAGAGGTAACTTGATCTCTTTTGCGCTTAAGTATTATGCTCCCTGTATTGGTCCTCAAGTTCCACGGTTCGACCGTTCCTGAGTTATCTCCAGTGATTAACCAGTTGCCATCACCCGAAAACGAACAATATGCAGGAAAAAGCCGATAAAAACGACCGACGGGCTGACCGGTTTTGCTTTTGAACAGATAGACATAATTGTCACTGCAGCTAATCGCGACTAGATTTCCGAGCTTGTCAAATCTTGCTGAGAAGCATTGCAATGGGGGGATAGCCAAGTGAATAGAGGCCACGAGCTTTGTGGTCTTGATATTCCATAAAAAAGAATTGCCGCGATCGTCTACAGCCGCAATTGTGTGACCGCCAGGCAATGCTCGAACTGCAAGAACGGGACCCGCGCATCCAGTGAGCGTTGCGATCTCAGAGTGGCATATATGCCAAAGATATCGGAATTCAAAACGGCTTGCCATCGATCCGTGGCTGGCGTGTACACAGTCGGTCAGCAACTGATCGGCCCGTGCAGCGTTATTCTCCTCTAACGCCCGCTGGGCAAGCATGATGTCGTCGAGCGAACGCTGATAATTGGATTCACTGAGATCGCGTGATAGTTTCATTTCCGCTGAGCGCGCATGTTGCTCTGCCTTGATTGTTGTGTACGCGAAGACGACAAGAACCGCAACGATGCCCACCGCAATAGCCACGGCTGTCAGCAACCCACGCCGGAACGCGGCTCGTTCCCTTCGAACATCGGCATCAGGGAGGTTCTCGTCAACCCACTTCGCGTTAAAGACACGTCTGTAGATCGTATTTCTCACCCGTAATCGCCCATCCGATACTTTAACGACGCCCGCCAATCTCAACTGCGCAACGACCGGATCGGCTGGATCGTTCGCGACTGGCTTGCCGGCAAGCACTCGACGGTAGCGGTTAATTACGACGGCGGGGTCGCTGCCGCCGGTTTTCAGGGTGTTGTGGACAAAAATGAGATTGTCCTCAGACATGCGCCGGCGGCTTGTGAGGAAGAGTTCGTGACAGAGATAATCGACGTTGACAGCAATGTCCGGATCTTGCGAAATGGCGAGGCATAGTTTCTGCGTCAGATAGGGATGCCCGCCTGTCCAGTACATAATCCGGTCGAGCATTTTGCGAGCGCGTTCGGGATCAACGCTGAGGCCGGATTCGAGCTGGGCTGCTTCGTTGCGGCTGAAGTCTGATAGCTCAATTTGACGCCCGATGTTGAACGGGGTGGTGTGGGCGTCACGGATAAGGTCGGCGGGAGTCGCGACGCCGAGAAGGCAAAAGGTAAGCCGGCGCATTACCGGGTCGGTAGCACGGTTGTTATAACAGTGGCGGATGGCGGCGAAGAACTCATCCGTGGAAAATTTGAGGCCGCGAATGAAGTCGATCTCGTCAATGAAAATGGCCAGCGGACCTTCGACATGGGTGAGACCGATTTCCGAAATAGCATGCGTGAAGCGGTAGAGAGGACCATGCCGCTCGTTTTCGGTCCAATAGCAATCCATCTCATCCTTCACAGAGAGCTGATGACCTATCTCCGCAACGAGACCAAAGTACCATTGTTCGATTGAAAGGTTAGCGCCAATTGAGGTAAGGTCAAGAAGCACTGGTGTGATGCCGGCCTCCTGCAGACGCCGCGCCGTGCGATGCATCAGGCTCGACTTGCCCATCTGGCGTGATGTCAAGACGTAGGAATAGTGGCCGTCTTGTATCGATTCAAACAGCTCATCGTCGGCTGGACGAACGACATAGGAGTGAGCGCCCGGCATGAGATTCCCACCGGCAACATAGAAATCCGCTTGTTCCGTGGCGCTGGTAGTCATTTACTTCCAAGGCCTCCAGAAATTCCGCCAAAACGACGTCCTGGGGTGGAGCTCCAGTTGCGCCTCTTTGTCTCTGGGCAAGAAATGCGCTCGAAGGTATTGCGTGTAGATTTCGCAGCGGATTCGCACATTGGAGCAATCGTCGCCTACGACCACGCCTGCGCTTCGCAGATGGAGCCAAGCGTCGTTATCCGTGCAGCAGCCGCCTTGAAGAAGGTCTTGAATGGCGGACATCAGCTCGGGATTCTGCGCGACGATGCGGAGCCGACGCAGATGGCTTCCGAATGGCCCGTTATCCAGACTTGCGCTCGCGGCGAACTCCGAAACGGACTTGTGTTCATAGGCCATCCAGGACAATCCTCGGCACACAAGGTGTGGGTGACCTCCGGCAAGAAATTGGAACTGATCGATAGCGGAGTCGTTTAGAAGCGGCCTCCCAAGCCGCTCGTTCAACGCGGCGATCTGGTCGCGAGTGAAGTCGGCGAGCTCAACTTTGACGCCAACGTTGAACGGCGATTGATACGCATCCTGGATCAGGAGATGCGTCTCGGTAGCGTAGGAAAGCACGAGTGTGAGATTGCCGAGTTCGGAATGTATTGGCCGTCGATTATGCCAGGAGCGCATCAGACTGAAGACGTCGGCGTAGTAGTCGAACTCGAAGAGCCGGTCGACCTCGTCCATAAACCAGATGACCGGAGTGCGCAGCGCATGTTTGAAGAGGAAGTTCTCCAGGTTCTTATTGGGGCCATCGCGGTCGTCGTAAATATCATCCATGACAACGTCCAAGCTGAGTTCCCGAGTGAACACCCGCGCCAGCGAACAAAACAGATCCTTCTGTGTGCGAAGGTTTTCCCGTCCCATACTTTGAAGGTCAACATATACAAGCCTGACATCGCTTCGACGGACATGATCGACTCCGCGCACCAACGTCGATGTCTTGCCGATTTGCCGAGGGCCTTTGACAAGCACGATCATGGGGCGCCGGCTGAGGGCGTCTCGAAACGCCATATCGGAGGCTCGCTCAACATAGACAGGAGATCCGAGCGGCAGGACCCCACCATCATCAGCGACGACCATCGACTGAATTAGTGACGGGGGAGAAGCGACGGCGCTGTCGACGAGTTTTACGGCGTCCGCGAAGGCGCCAACGCCAAGGATGGCGACATCTTGCAGGTGACCGTAAAATGCAACCTGGCTGGCTTGTTCCTCAGAGACCATTAACCGACGGATGCCGTGTTTAGCGCAGCCGCGCACCTTTTCGTAGGCCCCGCCGACGGCGTGGCAGCAACCGTCAGATTGCGTCCGTCCAGGTCGAGTGAGGGCGAAAGATACGGCAAGACTACGGTCAATTGCCTTGTATCCGCGATGAAACGCGTAGAGTCCGGCCGCGAGCGCGCCTCCTCCAGACGGGCCGCGCAGAACCAGCTTTTGGAGAAACAGTTCGTTCTCCGGACGCCTTGGAGCAAGACGCACCCGGATGCTGCCGATTTCTTCACCGGGCGCAAGGCGCCTCACCTCTTCTATTGCGCAACGATATATAGCAAGGAATTCGGCATCGAAGCAGCGAGTCGCAATTTGATCGGGGGCAGGATAAGCCGCCGAGGCGTTGTACGGGCGGACTTCGAGTACGAAGTCCGCGAGAAGGGTGTCGACACTCTCGCCGGCGATGACCATCCGCTCGGCCAGTACTAGAGGGAAGGATGTCGTGATGGTCGATCCGTCGATCGAATCGTCAATACCGGAAAGAGTGTCGACGAGATCGCGCCAAAAGGCAATCGGCAAATCGGCAAAGGGGCCAGGTCTACTCACGGCGATCTCTGTCGCCAGAGTGAGCCTTGCGGATGCATCGCGATAGTTTCGGCCTATGGATAACTGTTCGGAGACATCGATCAGCATTCGCAGCCATGTCTGCCTCCATTTGAAGGCTTCTTGATCACCTGCCTCGCGAATATCCGCAACCGAACTCGCGCCGGCCAGCGACCTCGCCCCATTGTCCTGAAGCCAGGCGCGCCAATCGCCAAAGGCGTCGCCATGCCCTGCGAGTACAGCGTTGCGGCATGCCCCAGTAAATTTCGGCAGGACGCGATCGATCCAATCGAGCCCCATTCCATAAGTGTTGGGTTTCTCGAAAAGCTCCTTCGTCACATCATATAGGTGCTCGAGCGTGGTCAAGGAAGTAGTCTCGCGGCGATTTTCTGGCTGTCGATTTGAAGATCGGTGCCAAGCAGAACAAACTGGTAGAAGGTCGCCTTCCTTGTGATTAATACCTTCCTCGTTTCTGGGTCGGCAACAACGACTTCCGCCTGCCGTCCCGCATATTGATCACGAAGCGAATGGGATGTCGTCAGGCGCACATAATACGCCGGCCCTCGCCTCTGAACGACGCCCAACAGACCAGCGACAACCGTTCCATCCTCTTCATGTATCGGAAAATGAAGCTCGTCGGAATCGTCGCTGGCAGCCATAGCTCCAAGAGCTGGACGTAACCCAACGAGCGTTACCCAATCGCGGATAGCCGTCCACCAGGAATTGCTATCAGCGCCTCTCATCACGGCGGCGCGATGGATCCTTGTTTCGCGTCTCTCAATCACCAGGGGGTCTTCCCATGAGGAAAGTGTGGCTTGAAGTTCTGCAAGCTCCGCAGCGCATTGGACGCATTGGCCAATGTGTTCGCGTATTAACGGCTCAAGCTCCGGGTGCATTACGCCTGCGCTCAGCTCTATCAATTCGGTGTCGGAAGCGTGGGCCTCTTCGCCCAATGTATTGTGTAGCAAGTCCTTAAATGACATCGGCGCCTTCATGCCATTGCGGTTCCCCGAGTTCAATTCGCCCATCCTTTCTGGGTTAGAAACTCCTGCACCTTAACAGCTCCGCGATGGACCCAAACTCTTATGGTGCCAACAGGCGCCCCCAGTTCCTCCGCAATCTCTTCGTTCGACATTTCCTCAAAGTGCTTGAGCTCGAACGCTCTGCGCTGTTGCGCCGGCAGATTGCCTGCGTTAAGGAAATCGACTACCGCCTGGATAAGGGACTGCTGTTCCAGAAGCGCGTGTGGCCCGGCGGCAGAATCGAGGAGCTCATTGTCACTTAAGCCTTCTTCAGCCACTGCTGCGGTTATGGAAATCGATCCGCGTTTCCGCTTGCGGATCTCTTCGCCGCGCCGAATGCACTCGCGCTTAAAGCATACGTGAAGAGCATATGTCGCAAAGTCAGGCCCGCCTGGTCGATATGAGAGACGGCTGCGTTCTACCCCCTCCGAGTAGAAGGTCACCCAAGCTTCCTCAACATCTTCCAGAGTAACGCCAGAGCCTAGATACCGGTATGCTGCAGCCCAAACAAGCCTTTCTTGTTCTCGCTCCATCCACCAGCACATTGACCTGTCCACCTCGTACGAGTCCCAGCAGCGGCCAGCCTTATTGTCAAGAATAGAAATGTTCTCAGGTCTTATCATCACAAAATCCGCAGATACAATTAATATTCTGTGAGCAGCGCTAAGTTGGGCGTTGGGGTGCGTCCTACGCTCAAATGGCAATAGGAAACAGATGTCGATTTGTTACAGCAAAATCGACGCCGTGCAAAAAAGTTTTGAACCGGAGAATTACTGGAAACGAGCCTGTCACCTGTGTTGTATGGTGACAGAAGGACAGGATGCGCAGAGGATCACGCACCCACTTGGCATTATACCATCAATTCCTTTTATAGTTAATCTCTGCAACAACGGCCTTAGGTTTTAATTGGTAGACACTGAGTTTATTGTGTTACGGTATTCTTTGAGGTAGGGCGCCTTATATTTAAACGTACGCACAGATGCTCGACGAAATTTCAGGCTGCGGCTGTGCATTTCTAAGGGTGTCTGCTACCCTGCGCCTCTTAATTAGGTGTCCCACCTTCGTTCTTTCCGATAGCCAAGGACACATGGAAATAACCATAGGGGCGCCGGGTATAATTCTTCTAGCGCTACTATGAGAATATACATTATCCGCCATGCGGATCCCGATTATCCCAACAACACGATCACGAACTTTGGCCATCTTGAAGCCCAGGCCCTTTCCATCCGATTGAAAACCGTCGGCATCGATTGCATCTACAGCTCTCCTCTCGGACGCGCGCGCGACACCGCCGGGTACACGGCGCGACTCCTTGGCCTGGAGCCGCGGATCGAGTCCTGGACGACGGAGCTTGACTGGGTGATGCGCGGGGAGGGGATTCAGGACGCTGGGGCTGTTTGGGACTATCCCGGGGAAGTTTTTAGGGCCGGCGCTGATTATCCGTCCTACGAGAACTGGCATCGTACGCCCCCTGTCCATAAAGATGAGCTGGCGGAGCCGTTTGCGCGTCTTGGAAAGGCGTCGGATGCGTTCTTAGCTCGTTTGGGTTATGTCCGCGAAGGGCGCCGTTATCGCTGCGTCGCGCCCACGGACGATCGCGTCGCGGTGTTCTGCCATGGCGGTTTTGGCCTGACGTGGCTGGCTTATTTGCTTGAAATTCCAGTCTCGACGATGTGGTCCGGGTTCTGGCTGCCGCCGTCATCGGTGAGCATGGTGCTGATGGAGCAGCAGTCGGACGAATGGGCCGTACCCCGCTGCGTAGGGCTGGGCGATACTTCCCATCTGTACGCCGCCGGTCTGCCGATCCAGCCGCGCGGCATTTATGCGCGGAACTGGGAGCGCCCGTCTGAGCGTGAATGAAAATGATTTGCGCTCAGAAAATTTCAGAGCGCCTGAGAATTTTCATTCGGCTGCACGCGCAATTCGTTCAGAATTCATAGCAAAAAATCCTAATTGCTCTATTATATGTATACCAGCATGTTACTTTTTACTCTGAATTGACCTAGGATTTGCTCCGTTTTGACGTCCTGAAAATATTTTCTGATAGTTTCATAAATTTCTGCAAATAATTGTTGACAGATCATCGTCCCGTTGCTATAATAGCTTATGTCCAGTATCAATGAAGTCGCAAGACAAGCCGGTGTTTCACCCGCAACGGTGTCACGGACATTCCGCACTCCGGAACTTCTCAGCCACCAGACGCGTCGCCGCGTGCTGCACGCCGCCGCCGAGCTGAACTATCAGCCGCGTCAGCGCGTGGTCAAGGCGGACGCGGAGCCGATGGGCGCTGAGACGGCCGAGTCGCTGGGATTCTTGTTCTTCGCTTCCGATCAGGACGGCACGCACGTCAACGATTTTTATTCGCCCGTAATGATGGGCGCTCAGGCCGAAGCTGGACGACTCGGACGTCATTTGATCCTTCGGACGACATCGCGCTTTGAAGCGCCTCCGGAGATGCCGAAGATGTTCCGCGAACAGTCCGTCGCCGGCATGCTGCTGGTCGGCGCCGCGCTCCCGGATATTCTGGCCGCTTACGATTCGCATCTGCCGCCTTCGGTGCTGGTGGACAACCGGGACACCTCCGGGCGCCACGACTGCATCCTGAGCGATGGCTTCGGCGGAATGCTCGCCGCGACACAGCATCTGCTGGACCTGGGGCATCGCCGGATCGCATTTATTCAGGACGAGCCGACAGCGCCCTCGTTCCGAGATCGCCAGCGCGGCTACCTGTGCGCGCTTTGGGAGGCTGGACTCATTCCCAATCCCGAGTGGATCGTCTCCACCGAGCGTCGGGCAAACCTGGAGCCGTATCTGGCTCCTCTCATGGCGGAAGCCAATCCGCCGACGGCGATTGTCGCCGCGAACGACATGAACGCATTCGCGGTGCTGGCCGCTTGCCGGACCTTGGGACTGTCCGTGCCGAAAGATTTGAGCGTCGTCGGTTTTGACGACACGACATTCAGTATTCATTCATATCCGGCGCTGACGACGGTGCGAGTGAACAAAGGTCAAATGGGGCGATTGGCGGTACGACAGCTCATCGCCCGAATTGAAGAAGCGCGCGAGGGGGCCACGCCTCTCCCGTCTGCGAATTTCGTCGTTCCCGTGTCACTGGTGGAGCGTGAGTCCTGTGCGCCCCCTCGTAATTGACTTATCACAGGACATTCAATCATAGGAGAAGAATAATGAAGCGGCAAGCCTTTACCCTTATCGAATTACTCGTTGTTATCGCGATTATCGCGATTCTTGCGGCCATTTTGTTCCCAGTTTTCGCTCAGGCCCGGGAAAAGGCTCGCGCTATTGCGTGTCTCAGCAATCTTAAGCAAATCGGACTTGGCGTCGTTCAGTACAATCAGGACTACGACGAGAAAATGCCCAATGGCACAAGCGGGTATGGCACCTGCGCTGGCTGGGCCTATCAGGTCTATCCCTATGTAAAGAGTGTTGGCGCGTTCAAGTGCCCCGATGACTCTGGTGTTGGAACGAATGGCGCGTCGCTGGGAATTAACGCTAATTTCGGCGGTAAGCCTGGATCTGACCCAACGATTATGGGGAGCGCCGACGGCCGTACCCTCGCGGAATTCAATTCGCCGACAAAGACCGTTATGCTTTTTGAGACCGCGAACGGCAAGTACTATGACCTCTCTCGGGGTGATGGTAAAGACGACGCGAACGGCATCCATGCGGACAATATGTACAACGGCATGTCCCCCTCCGGTTTGGGCTACGGCGGTCCTTACGATCCGAATGGCGGCAATGGCGCCGATCCGGCTTCCGCAACCAGCTCAAACTTGAAGTACGCCACAGGATGGCTGCGCTTCAGTTCGCAGAGCGCGAACTTCCAGTCCAAGGACGGCCGCCATCAAATGGGAGCCAACTATCTGATGGCTGATACTCATGCAAAGTTCCTGAAGCCGAATTCCGTAACTGCGGGCTACAACGACCCGAGCGACGGCTACTGCGGCGGTATCTATGCGGCTGGACCGAGTGGAGGCGCGACGGCGGCGAACACCAACTGCACCGATTCTACTGTTGCCGCAACGTTCAGCATCCAGTAATTGGCTGTTTAAGCGAAGCAAAGAGCCGTGCAATCCTGCACGGCTCTTATTATTGATCGCTTTCATAATTTACGGTGAATCAAAGCAGGGCATTTCCAGTGAATGCAGCGGGATAAAGGATAGATTTGAAATGAGTAATTGGGGAAAGTATATTGCTGGACTGAGCGTCCTAACTGTGCTTGGATTAGCGGGCTGCGGACATCAAGCCGGCGCGTCCGGCGGATCTGATGAAGCCGAGTCGCCCGCCGCCGCTCAGCAGCGGGCTGCGGCGGCTCAGCAAGCGGCTGCGGCGCAGGCTTCTGCGCGGCAATCGGCTCCGCAGCCAGGGCAAGCACAGCCGAAGTAATAGACCATTTGCTTCATGGTTTTTCAGCAAGGAGTGGAGGATTCTCAAGATGCTTCCTCCTTGTCCTTTATTTCTTGTAGAAAATTGGCTCGCGGTTATGCCGAAAAAAAATCCATTTTTGTCGTCAACATATTCACAAGCTCATACGGGCGCTAAGAATTCCGCGAATCTCTGTGTGTATACTTTACTGGTGGGCCTAATAACGACTTCATGCGCTGCAGCGCAGCCGCCAATGAAATCAACCGTCGCGCAATTCGCCAAATTCGAGGCCGCCTTCACGCTTCCCAATCCCACAGGCAATCCCTTCGATCCCGCCGTCAACGATATCGACGCCGTCATTACTGGTCCTCATGGTCTGCGCGCGGTTGTTCCGGCCTTCTGGGATGGCGATCGCTGGCGGGTGCGTTATGCGCCGACGGTGATTGGGGAGTACAGGCTTTCGATTACGCGAAATGGCGCGGCGGCGCAGCCTATTGGATTGTCCGCGAGCCGCTTTCGTGGCGTTGCTTCCAAAGACTTGGGGTTCATTCGCGTCAATCCGAAGATCGCGCAGAAGTTTGCTTTTGACGGCGCGCAGCCTTACTATCCCATCGGAATCAACGTTGCGTGGCGGAACGGCGGCGATCCTGCCTATCCCGTATATTTCGCGCAAATGGAGAAGGCGCATCTGAACTGGGCGCGCGTGTGGATGAACAATTGGGATGGCAAGAACCTGGAGTGGGCAGCCGACAGCGTCAAAAATCCGAAGATCGGTGAATATCTCCTGGATGTCGCGCGGCATTGGGATGAGATTGTCGACTCCGCGGCGCAGCACGGCGTTTATCTGCAAATGACGCTTCAGCATCACGGCCAGTATACCGAGAAGACGGATCCTAATTGGTCGAGCAATCCGTTCAATGCCGCGAACGGCGGGTTTCTGAAAAAGCCGGATGACTTTTTCACGGATCCCGAGGCGCGGCGGCTGACGAAGGCGAAGTATCGCTATATCGTGGCTCGATGGGGATATTCGGACCATATCCTGGCGTTTGAGCTGTTCAACGAAGTGCAGAACATCGGTGAGGCCGACAGTCATTTTCAGGACGTGATTGACTGGCACAAAGAGATGGCGGCGTACCTGCGTTCCCTCGACGTCAATCACCATCTGCTCACGACCAGCTATAGCGACCCCGGAAATCCATTGTCCAAGATCGGACTGGATTACGATCAGATCCATTCGTATCCGCCCGATGTCGTCTCGACGTTCGCGGCGCTGCGGACGAAGGGTCTGAAAACTCCCGTATTTTTTGGTGAATGGGGTCCACCAGACGTCCGGCCGGAAGATCTGCCGGGCCTCGTGCATGACGGCCTTTGGGCGGGCCTTACGGCGCCGACCGCCGGCGCGCAGCAGTACTGGTACTGGGATCGCGTCGCTTCCAGAAACTTCTGGCCGGTCTTCGCCTCGGCCGGCGCGTTTGTCCAGGCGTTCGGCGTGCCGTCCCTGGCGCCTATGGATCCCGTGGAGGTGACGATCGACGCTCCGGGGCCGAAAGGCGACTTATCGTTCGCGCCGCCTGGAGGATGGGAGGCGACGACCAAAACGGATGTCACCCTGACCGCATCGGGAACGCCGGACCTCTCTGGAATTTCGTCGTATATCCAGGGCCAGGGGCATCGTGAAATGATGCCGCATCCGATCGTGTTTCATGTCAATAGCTCCGCGCCATTCCAATTTCGCGTGCTGATTGGCTCTGTCGGCAAGGGCGGGGCGCATCCCACGCTTTCGCTGGACGGGGCGTCGCCGCAGGAGCTCAGCTTTCCCGCTGCGGATCGTGAGCACAATGTCGACCAGGTGTTGAGCGTGGACGTCCCGTCCGGCGCGCACACGCTCTCGCTGTTTAATACAGGAGACGACTGGTTTGTCGCGAAACGTATCATCGCCACGGCGTACGCCCCTGGCGTGGCGGTCATGGCGAAGGGAAACGCCGCGTCATCGCTCTTCTGGGCCTACGACCGCGACCGCGCCGGCAAGACTCCGCGAACGGCGACGCTTCACTTCAGCGGCCTGGAGCCCGGACGATACCAGGTTCGCCTCTGGGATGTGGCCGAGGGAAAACCGGGGTCGGTGGTCATGGCCCGGGTTTCCCAAAGCGGGGCTCTGGCGGTCGCGCTGCCGAATTTTGTCGGAGATATCGCGGGAGTAGTCTCGAAGCCATGAACGTATCGATTGTATTCGCCGCATGTCTGACTGTGGCTTGCGGAGTGTCTTTGTTTGGCGCTTATCCGGCGGCGGCGAAGGACAGCGCGCCTCAAAGCGAGTCCGTCGCCGCCGACAATAAGAACATCCAATATATGGGACGGATCGATTTCAGCGATCCCAAGAAGCCCCGGTTCTGGGCGGCGGGCTGCACGGTCCGCGCCAAGTTTCGCGGAACGTACTGCGACGCGATCGTCAACGACCAGGTCTTATGGGGAAACTCGCACAACTATATCGAGATTGTTGTCGATGACGGCAAACCTATACGCGTGCAAACGACCGGTCCCGTCAACACGATCCGCGTGGCCGAGGGACTGCCAGAAGGAACGCACACTGTCACGCTGTGCAAAGACACCGAGTCCGGAATTGGATACCTGGATTTCCTTGGCTTCCGCTGCGCCGGGCTCGTCCGTCCGGATCGGCAGCCGAGGCGCAAGATGGAGTTCATCGGGGATTCCATCACCTGCGGCACGGGCAGCGACACGTCGGTCAAACCCTGCGGCGAAGGCCAATGGTACGACCAGCATAACGCCTACATGAGTTATGGCCCGGCGGCGGCGCGTGCGCTGGACGCGCAGTGGCATTTGACATCGTCATCGGGTATCGGCGTGCATCATAGCTGCTGTGATATGAAGGTGACCATGCCGGACGTGTTCGGCAGGATGGATCTCAGCGCCAACGCGCCCGGGGAGTGGGATTTCGCGCGTTACCAGCCCGATGTCGTCACGATTTGCCTGGGCCAGAACGACGGCGCCGGCGACCCGGAAGCCTTCCACGCCGCGTACATCGCCTTTATCCATCAAATCCGAGGCCGCTATCCCAGAGCCCAGATCGTCTGCCTGACGAGTCCCATGGCCGACGCCGCGCTGACGTCGTTTATGAAGGACAGCCTGACAACGATCGTCGAGCAGATGCAGCAGGCGGGGGACAAAAAGATCCACGCCTACTTCTTTTCCCGCAGTTACAACGACGGCTGCGGCGGGCACCCCAGCATGGCGCAGCACCAGCTCATCGCCGCAGAGCTGGCGGCCTACTGTAAAGCGACATTCGGCTGGTAATCCCGCCGAATGTCATTCCTCGGCTCGCGGCCTCTATCTTCATAGGAGAGTTTCGGTTTCGCTATGTCCTTGTTACCCTCACGCGCCATCGCCGCCTCGGCGGCGCTCTGCTGCCTCACACCCGCCGCATTCGCCGCCGATCCTGCGGCGTCCCAGGTTACGCCGGACTACAGATCGCGGATCCTAACGCCGGCCGCTCCGAACACGCCCCGGATCCATGGACCCAGCGTTTACGGCGAGCGTCCCGGCCGTCCTTTTCTGTACGCCATTCCCGCCACCGGCGACCGGCCAATGACCTTCTCGGCGAGTGGGCTTCCGAAAGGATTGTCGGTGGATCCTGCAACGGGCCGGATCACCGGCCAGGTCGATCGACCGGGAACGTATCTCGTCACGCTGAAAGCGCGCGGCGCGCGCGGGCGAGATGAGAAGAAGCTCCGGATCGTTATTGGAGACCAGATCGCATTGACGCCGCCGATGGGATGGAACAGCTGGAACTCCTGGGCATGGACCGTGGATCAAGACAAAGTCCTGCGCTCCGCCAGAGCGCTGGTCGCCGCCGGCCTGGATCGGCACGGCTGGAGCTACGTCAACATCGACGATACCTGGCAGGGCAAGCCAGATCCCGCCACGAAGGCGCTTCAGGCAAATGAGCGTTTCCCTAATATGAAAGCGCTCACCGACCAGATCCACGCAATGGGGCTGAAGGCGGGTATTTACTCCACGCCCTGGATGGCTTCCTACGCGATGTATCCCGGGAGCAGCGCCTCCAACCCGGAGCATACCTGGGTGTCGCCTCCTCAGGATAAGCGCTTTATCGAGCCGAATCCGCACCATCAATTCGGCGCCTATTCCTTCGCGGCCAACGACGCCAAGCAATGGGCGGATTGGGGATTCGATTATCTGAAGTACGACTGGAACCCTAATGATGAGGCCCACACGCGCGAAATGTCCGAGGCGCTGAAGGCCAGCGGCCGCGACTTCGTGTTCAGCCTCTCCAACAGCGCCCCATTTGAGCATGCGGACGACTGGGCGCGTCTGTCCAACGCCTGGCGCACTACCGGCGACATTGTCGATAACTACGAGAGTCTTTGCCAGAACGGCTTCACGCAGTCCAAATGGGCGCCGTACTCCGGCCCCGGCCATTGGAACGACGCCGATATGATGATCCTCGGCTGGGTCGGGTGGGGGCCGGCGCTTCATCCTACCCATTTGAGCCCCGACGAGCAGTACACGCATATGAGCCTTTGGTGCCTGCTCTCATCGCCGCTGCTGATCGGCTGCGATCTGGAGAAGCTCGATCCCTTCACCCTCAGCCTGCTCACCAATGACGAAGTGCTGGCGATCGACCAGGATCCGCTCGGCCGCGCGGCCACGCAGGTTTCCACCGCCGGCGGCGATGTCACGCTGGTCGGCGCCGCGCCGTACGCAAGCCACGGCGAAACCAACTCCGTGACCCAGCCGCGCCTGCAAGTCTGGGCAAAGCCGCTGGAAGATGGATCGCAGGCCGTCGGCCTGTTCAATCTGGGAGATGCGACCGCCGAAGTCACCGCAAACTTCGCGGATCTTAAGGCAACTGGCGAACAGCGCGTGCGCGACCTGTGGCGGCAGAAAGATCTGGGAGCGTTCCGAACCAGCTTCACGACCGACGTGCCGTCCCACGGCGTCGTGCTGGTGAAAATCAGCCGCACAAAGTAAGAATCAATACCTGCGTCATGGCAGGCGGCAAATGAAAAGCGCCCCTCGATCGAAGATTTCCTTCGATCGAGGGGCGCTTTTTTGCGTCCGGGGTTAATCCTTCAAACCGGACATCACGATGCCCTGGATGAAGTAACGCTGGCCGAAGAAGAACAGGACGAGCAGCGGGATCAAGACGATCACGGAGCCGGCCATAAGCAGGTTCCAGTCGGTGCCGTGGATCGTCTGGAAGGTGCGCAGGCCCAGCTCCAGAGTCTGGTTCTCGGTGGAGTTGAGATAGATCAGCGGGCCCATCAGGTCTTTCCAGGCGCCGATGAAGGAGAACAGGCCGACCGTCACCAGCGCGGGGCGGCAAAGCGGCATCAGGATCTTCCAGTAGATCTGGAAATAGGAGGCGCCGTCCAGGCGGGCGGCTTCGTCGAGTTCGCGGGGCAGGGTCATAAAGAACTGGCGCAGCAGGAAGACGTTGAAGGCGGCGCCGAAGAAGGCGGGGATGATCAGCGGTTTTAGCGTATCGATCCAGTGCAGGTAGCTGAAGCCCACATACGAGGGAAGCATCGTGACGATCCCCGGCAGCATCATGGTGGCGAGCAGCAGCATGAACAGCCGGTCGCGGCCGGGGAAGCGCAGGCGCGCGAAGCCGTATGCTACCAGGGAGGATGACAGCACGGTTCCCACGGTCGACAGAACGGCGATCGTCAGCGTGTTCTTGAAGAAGAGAGAGAACGTGACTCCGGTTCCCTCGATCGTCCACGTCTTGACGTAATTGATCCACTGCGGCGAGTGCGGCCACGCCCACGGGCTCGCGGCGATCTCGGAGGCGGTCTTGAGCGAGAGCGCCAGCATCAGGTAGAAGGGCGTCAGCGTCAGCAAGGCGCCCAGAGCCGCGAAGCTAAAGAGAGCGACCGCCGCGCGCTTGTGCGACGACTTGATGGTGGACTTCGCCGCCGCTTCTTTGGCCGGCAGCGTCAGGGGCCGGGTGGGCTTGGTGATTATGTTACTCATGGATTTTGTGTTCCGAGCCTTCTCGTTATTTTTCCGCGCCTTCGTAATGGACCCAGCGCGACATCTTCATCTGCAGGGCGGTGATGACCAGAACGACGATGAACAGCACCCAGGCGAGCGCGCTGGCGTAGCCCATCTTCATAAAGGTGAAGGCGTTCTGGTAGAGATACAGCACGTAGAAGAGCGTCGCGTTGTTCGGTCCGCCCTGCGTCATGACGAAGCCTTGCGTGAAGGTTTGCAGCGATCCGATCACGCCCATGATCAGGGTGAAGAAGATCGTGGGCGTCAGCAGCGGCAGGGTGACGTGCCGGAACTTCTGAAACACGGTCGCTCCGTCGATTTCGGCCGCCTCATAGTAAGACTGCGGGATGCCTTGCAGGCCGGCCAGATAAATGACCATACCGCCTCCGATGCCCCAGAGGCTCATCACGACAAGGCTGCCGAGCGCCGTCTTTTCGGAGCCGAGCCAGTTCACATATCCCTTGGCGGGATCCGTCAGGCCAAGCGCGTGCAGAAGAGGATTGAGGTGCAGCACGGCGGTCATGTAGTTTAAGAGACCCGACTCGGGGTTGAAGAGGCGCAGCCAGATCAGCGAGGCGGCGACCGACGACGCGACCGCCGGAATATAGTACAGTGTTCGGAAGACCGTCTGTCCCTTGATCTTTGTATTGAGCAGGAGCGCGAGACCCAGCGAACCGGCGACGCCGAGCGGCACGGAGAAGATGGTGTAGAGCGCCGTCACCTGCATGCTTTTGAAGAAATGTTCGTCGTGGGCCATTTCCGCGAAGTTGCCCGTTCCTACCCATTTGGCTGGGGCGATCATGTCCCAGGAAGTAAAGGCGAGCATCAGCGACACCAGCATCGGGCCAAGGACGAACACGATCGCGCCGATCAGCCAGGGCGAGATAAACGCGTACCCCGCCTTCGCCTCGGCGCCCGACCCAATCTTGCGGCCCAGTTTCAGGTCCTGGCGCGCGCCCTGCCATACCCACGCCACGATCAGCAGCGTGATGACCAGCATGGCGCCGAAGCCCGCGCCCCAGTTGAGCGTGGGATGATAGGGCGGGTGGTTGATCTGGTCGAGCTTGGCCTGCGCCGGGGGCATAAAGAGATCGACCGCCTGCTGCGCCGTCAGCGTGCCGTTCCACACCAGTTCCAGCTTCGGCGTGATGATGGACGTGATCTCGGGCCAGCTTGGGCTGAGGACCTCAAAGTGGACGTACGGAACCTCGTCGATCGTCAGTTTGCGGTTCCTGGGGCGCGATCCGTCGAGCCAGAGCGGTGAATCCGCCAGCTTGGCGATCGACGGCTGCGCGAGACCGGACTTCGCCAGGCCGCTCAGCCCCTTCACGCCGGCCAGGTACTTGACCAGTTCCCAGGACTCCTGCTTATGCTTGCTGTCGGATGTAATCCCATAACCGGACCAGCCGGTCATCACGCCGCGCTGTCCCTTCGGACCGGCGGGAAAGGCGGCGATATCCCAGTCGAAGTCCTTGATCTCGTCCCGGAATCGCGGCACTTCCCAGATACCGGTGCAGTACATCGCCAGCTTGCCCTGAGTGAAAAGCTCATGCGGGCCGACGGCGGACGATTGCAGCTCGATCGTCGAAGGCGATACGTTGTACTTCTGGATCATGTCCACGGTCAGCTGCATAGCGTTGACGACCAATGGATCGTTGTACAGCAGTTTCTTGGGGGCCTTGATATCGTCCACGAAGGAGCCGCCGGATGAGTAAACGAAGTTGTTCATCGTCTGCTCGGACCAGCCGCCCGCGAAGCCATACACCGTGTCGGCGCTCGTCTGCCCGTGATGCGTCAGCTTCTGCGCGACGGTGAGAAAATCTTGATTGCCGCGCTCGGGATGCGGCTTGTAATCCCAGCTCCAGGAGCCGTCGGGGTAGGGGAGATGGGCTTTGTCGAAGAGTGTCTTGTTGTAGTAAACCAGGCCCATCGGCGCGATATCGCGCGGAATGGCGTACGTCTTGCCGCCGCTTTGGAAGACGTTCACCAGCTGAGGATAGTAGTCGTTCAGGTTGACGGACGGGTCGGCCTTCAAAAACGGTGTCAGATCCGCCAGGATCCCGCGTCCCGCGAACTGCGGGTAGTTGCCGCCGCAGAAGACCACATCGGGCGTGAGGTGCGCGGCCTGCTCGACAATGAGCTTCTGCGCATATTCGTCACCCGGCGGCTGGCGCTCGGCGCGTACGGTGACGCCCGGGTGGTCGCGCTCAAACGCTTCGACCGTTTTATTGATGATGGCGATCTCTTTGAAGTCCCCCCAAAAGCGAAAACGCAGAACCGTTTTCTGGGTGTCCGCATGGACAGCCGCGCTTGGGATGAACAGCAATAGAAGCAAAGCGATCCGAAGAATACGCTTGATGGACATGAAAGTTTCCTTGATCCCGGGGCGTGACGTCATGCCCCGGGATGTTGTCGCCTGAATGATATTTATGCCGGCGATCGGTCCGCCAGGGTGCGCGCCACGAGCTTGTCGGCGAGATCGGCTCCGCCGCATGGGCAGTTCGCCGTGATGATGACGGTCTTGGCTTCTCCCGGCATCAGATGGAAGAAGTTGTCCGACACCGTGAGCGGCGTGTTGTCGCCGCGCCGCAGCCAGAGATAGGGCGCGAACGTCTCGCTGGTGAGCGTGACGGCGATCTCATGTTCGCCGATCCGCTCATGACGCGTGTGAATGGACGGCGTTCCCAGCTCCAGGTCCTTGGGCTCCGCGAGCAGCAGCGTGCTGTCGAAGGCGGGCGTTCCGTCCGCCGGCGCGAACCGCGCGTGGAGCACGGTGGATCGCTCGCGTCCTTTTGCCGCCGACAGATCGAATGTCGTGACGATTGCCGCCGCGTTGGCGGGCGCCTTCGCCTTGGTCTCCGTCTGCTGGATCGTTTCGCCGTCGAAGCCGAGCAGCGTGATCGTCAGCACGCCCGGGATCGGCTCGGAACGATCGTTGACCAGATGCGCCTCGACGATGTCGCCCTTGCGGTACAGCGAAAGAAGCTGCGGCGCGTAGAACCGCTTGGCGGCGTAATAGACGGCCTTCGGCTCGCCGGCGCTATCGATCATCGCCCAGGACTGCACGGGCCAGCAGTCGTTGAGCTGCCAGATCAGCGTGCCCCAGCAATGCCCCATGCGGCGTCGGTAGTGCTCCACGCCGTAGCGCATCGCTTCGCCCTGGTTGCACTGGCTGTAGTAGACCAGGTCCTCCAGGGTCTGAGACACCGGAAAGTGGATATCCTGCATGCCGATGTAGGTGTCGTAGCCCTTGCGCGTCTTGTCATGCCACTTCACGACCGGCGAGTGCGGCGCGCGGTCTTCGGGCGCCAGCACGCCTTCCCAGGCCGCCATGCCGCAGCTTGCCGCGAAGCCGAACTCCGAGCAGAAGCGCGAATCGTTCTCAGTGTAGTGAACCCAGTCACCGCGTCCGTGCCAGACATCCCAGTTGTGGCAGTCGCCCGCGTTCGCGCTGTTCGGAAGATCGCCGCCGTAGGGCGAGGACGGCCAGTAGGGCGTCGCCGGATCTTCCGCCGCCAGCACTTCCGGCAGGATCTCATGATAGAGATGCTCGCCGATATGGCGCGACGGGTTCAGACCATTCCACTTGTCCGCGAACATGGTGTGGTTCTCGTTGTTGCCGCACCAGAGGCAGAGCGAGGGATGATTGCGGATACGGCGCACTGCCTGCGCCGCTTCCAGCCTTGCCCCCTCCGCGTATTCGCCGAGATCCGGATAGTAGGCGCAGCCGTACAAGAAGTCCTGCCAGACCAGGATCCCCAGCTCATCGCAAATGTTGTAGAACGCTTCGCTTTCGTAGAACCCGCCGGCCCAGATGCGCAGCATATTGAAGCCGGCGTCCCGCGCCTGCGTGATCCGCTCGCGCAGCCGCTCCTCGGTGACGCGCGTGATGAACGAATCGTCCGGAATCCAGTTGGCGCCCTTCGCGAAGATATTCACGCCGTTCACGCGGAATTTGAAGGTCTCCCCCGCGCCGTCCATGTCCGGCTCGCGGATCAACTGCACCGTTCGGAAACCGACGCGCGCGTCGAGCGCATCGATCTCTTCCGACGATTGGCGCAGCGCGATCCGCAATGGATAGCGGGCGGCGTCTCCAAGTCCTCGGGGCTGCCAGAGCCGCGCGTTGATCGTCACCGCCGGCAGGGCGATCTCATGCACGCCGATGGCCTCCGGAACGACCGCCGAAATCGATCCCGTCCAGTTCTCGCCCGCCACGGAAGCATCCAGCGTCAATCCCGCGCCGGCGGCGCGGCGCTCGACAGTCGCCGTCACGCGGACGGAAACCTCGCCGCTGTCCAGAAAATCGTATTCGTACTTCCAGTCGCCGATCTCGGCGAGCGGAACCGTCACCAGCTCCACCGGCGCCCAGATCCCGCAGGAGCTCAGCACGGGACCCCAGTCCCAGCCGTACATGTACTGCGCCTTGCGGACGAACGAACGCGGCGCCCAGCTATCCCAGTGCCCCGGCATCTCGGAGCCTTGAGCGACTTCCCACGCCTCCTGACGCGCCCGGCCGACGCGCGTGGCGCTGCGGAAGGTGACGCGCAGCGTGTTCTCACCAACGTTCAGCCGCCCGTCCACCGGGAAGCGATGCGTCATGAACATATTCTCCGTGCGGCCCAGCGCCTCGCCGTTCAGCTCGATCTCGGCGAGCGTGTCCAGCCCATGGAACACCAGGGCGCGATGCGCCGGCGTCAGCTCTTCCACCTGGAAGCGCGTTTCGTAGACCCAGTCGGTTTCGTCCACCCACTCCACGCCGCGCTCATTCATGCGCACGAACGGATCTCCAATGACGCCGTCGCGCATCAAATCCAGATGGATATGACCCGGAACCTCCGCGTTCAGCCAGGCCAGCCGGCGATGCTCGGGGGCGTCCGAGCGCGGGGCCTCCTGAACGCGCCAATCCTTGTCCAGGACGGTTCGAATAACTTGTGATGAAAAATTGCTCATACAGACATGCCTTTCCGCCAGAGCCGCCGTGACGTGTCGGCAACGGCTTCTCTTGTACCATTAATGATAGCAAGAGCGGCGTCGTCTGTCAAGATTTTTCTTGATTGTTTCTGAAATTATTTTATGTTTTCAGTCAGGGTTATGAAATTTTCATTTCTCCTATTTGAAGTCAGATATCGCACTCAAAGTTTAACAGAAAACGTTTTTTCAGTCAAGCAAAATCGTGAAAATAGTTGCGAAGGGAAGCGCGGCGGGAAGCGGACTGACGATATGTTTGGGGAAGTGGGCAAAAAAAGACGCCGGGCGATGGAAGTCGCCCGGCGTCATTATCGCAAATTTGCGAACGATCAGCCTTTTCGGACCCAGACCGTCATGGATCCGGCCTCGCGGTTGGCCCAGGCGTAGTAGGGGACGGCCGTCACGGCGATGGCCTGGCCGGGGGAGCCGCCTGGCGCACGATCGAGGTAGGCGCCGGCCGCCCACGCCGATCGGTCCAAAACGTTCCCGGCGGCGCGCAGGACGGTGACGCCGCCCAGTAACTCTTTCTGAAAATCAATACCGATCGCGTCATCGCTCAGAACGATGTCGCGGACGTCCACGCCGTCATGGTCGATTTGCTCCAGGCAGTAGACCAGCGGGCCGCGCGCGAGAGCCGTTTTGCCGTAGGCGTCGGCGATACGCGGATCGGCGGTCAGGGCGCGCACGGGCATCGGCAGAGTCAGGCGCACGGTGTCTCCGGTCGTCCAGGGGTGATCCACGGCGGCGTACGCTCCCGCTTCGACCGACCTTGGCGCTTCGCCGTTGACCTGTACTGTCGCGCCCTGCGCCCATTCGGGAATGCGCAGATGCAGCGTCGCGCCGGCGTGGGGCGTGTTCTCCACGGTGAAACGAATGTCTCCGTCCCAGGGATAGATCGTTTCTTGTTTCAGCGCAATCGATCCGCCGCCCTGCAAAGGAAGCTCGGCGGAGCCGGCGGCGTACAGATGCGCCCACACGCCATTGCTGTCGTCGACGGAGTAGAAGTAGCCGCTCAGCGACGCCAGCAGGCGCGCGATGTTCGGCGGGCAGCAGGCGCAGCCGAACCAGGGCTGGCGGCGATGGGAGCCGTCGTTACTGAGCGGGTTCTGGTAGAAATAAGAAGCGCCGTCCAGCGAGAGGCCCGCGAGCATCGCGTTGTAGAGCTGAAGCTCCATCTGGTCGGCGTACTTCGCGTCGCCGGCGATTTGCAGCATGCGCCAGTTCCACATCACGCCGCCGATCGCCGCGCACGTTTCCGCGTAGGCGCGGTCGCTCGGCAGTTCCCAGTCCGCGCCGAACGCCTCGCCTTCCCAGCGCGCGCCCAGGCCGCCGGTCACGTACATTCGGCGCTCGGTCATGTTGCGCCACTGCGCTTCCAGGGCCGCAAGCAGCGAAGCGTCGCCTGTTTCCGCGTATAAGTCCGCCGCGCCGCTGTCCAGATACATCTGCCGGACGGAGTGCCCGACCACTTCCGTAAGGTCCCGGAAGGGAACCTGGTCCTGGAAGTATCGGCGGTCGAAGTCGCGGGTCGGCGGGGTGGTGTAAAGCGCGGAAACTTCCTGGCCGCGCGCGCCGAGGAAATATTCGACCTGGTTCAGATAGCGGTCGTTGCCCGTCGCCTTGTAGAGCGCCGCCAGCGCCAGCTCGATCTCCTCGTGGCCGCATGCGCCCTCGCGCTTGCCTTCAGAAACGGGGCCAAACGTTTCGCAGATGTGGTCGGCGAGGCGTTTCGCGACATCAAGGAGGCGCGTGCTTTCCGTCGCGTCAAAGTGCGCCGCCGCCGCTTGTATCAAGTGGCCGGCGCAGTACAGCTCGTGCATGTCCTTGAGATTCGTCCAGCGTTCTCCCACGCGGTTGACGCTGAAGTAGGTATTTAGGTAACCGTTCGCGTCCTGGGCGTCGGCGATCTCAGTGATCAGCACATCGGCCATCCGAATCAGCGCCTCGTCGTCCGGATGCTGTCCCAGAGCGAACGCCATCGCCTCCAGAAGCTTGTAAACATCCGAGTCGTTGAAAAAGATGCCCTCGAAGGGAATCTCTTTCTTGCCGGAGGCGCGCCGGAAATTATCCACGCGTCCCGTTTCCTCGCACTGCTGGAACTGCGACGGCAAGGTCACGGAGCGGTTGATCGCGATGCGCGGACTCCAAAACGCGTCTTGAATCTGGACGGAGCGCGCCGAGACCGGACGTAACCGGTTGTATCGACGGATTTGTGTTGAGGGATTGGTAAGTTGTCGCGCCATATGGTATATATTAGCAGTTATGTTTGTGGGATGCAAGATTAGAAATCCGCACAATACCAGGACAAATCTTACCCGCGCCGGCCGCGCGCGAATTCGATGATGGACATTTGCCAGCTGAACTTCTCTCTCCCGGTGCAGGCGATCAACGCCGGTCTTTTTGTCTCCAGCGGCAAGGGGACGCATCCGGACCGGGTATTTCCATACTTCGATCTGATTTATGTCCGTTCCGGCGTGCTGGATATTCAGGAAGCCGAGAAGGCGTTTCATGTCGCCGCCGGTGAGACTCTGCTTCTCTGGCCGGAGCGGCGTCATTTCGGGACGAAGATCTATCCAGCCGACCTGTCGTACTTCTGGCTGCACTTTTTGATTCGGGAAACGCCGGAGAGCGCGGGGCGGCAATCCTGCGATGTGGCGCAGCATGCGTCCGTCAGCCGTCCGGACCAGCTGGCGGAGGCGTTTCGCCGTTTTTTGGACGACCAGGAAAGCGGATCGCTCGAACAGATGACGGCCGATCTGCTCGTGACGCTGATCCTGCGCGAGGCCGCGCGTTCGCACGAAGCTACGGGCGCCGCGCGGCATTCCTCGATTTCCGCCGCGAACCGGGCGAACGCGTATATCATCGCGCACTTTCACGAACCGATTACGGTGGCTGAGGTCGCGGAGAAGGTCGGCTGCAACCCGAACTATCTCGCGCGGATCTTTCGCGAGGCGTATGGCAAGACGATGACCGACGCCGTCCACGACTGCCGCCTAGCCTACGCGCGCCGGCTGCTGATCGAAGGATATCAGAATGTGGATGAGATCGCCCGCGAATGCGGTTTTGCCGATGGAGGATATTTTCGAAGACTGTTCAAGCGCGCCCATGCGATGACGCCGCTGGCGTTTCGCAATCTGTACGCACGCGTGCATGTGAACTCGGCATAGAACATGCGCGCCTGAGAGAATAGATTTTGAGCGAATAGATGTAAGGAACGATGAATGCGCCGGGCATTTGTCGGTCGGTTTCGGTCCTTCGGCTACCGGTCAGGAAATACAGAGCGTGGCAGCGTCTCTCATGTCCTGAATCGGAAGTCTAGAGGGCCGAAACCGACCGACAAATGCCCGGCGCATTGCTGTTTGCCGGTCTGATGGGGCGGCTTCGTCGGTGTTACCCGATCTTATTCACCGGGGCCGCCGTTGTCGGCCGGCGCATCGCCTCCCGGCGCGGGCGGAGTGTCCGCCGGCGCGGCGGCGTTCGGAGCCGGCGCGGCTTCGGCCGCCGCGCCATTCTCCGCATTGGAGGCGGCCGCGCCGGGCGCCGGAACCACGAGCGGAGGCGGCGGCGCGCCGGCGGGCGGCGGGGTAATCGTGACCGTCGTCGTCACCGGGCCGGGCGCGGGCGGAGCGCCGTTCCCTGCCGGCGCCGCCGACGCGCCCGCTCCGGTGACCGGCGGAGTCGGGTTGATAATGGGCGGCGCGATCGGAGCCGTCTTGGTCGGCGTCGCCCCGCTCAGATTCGTCGAAGAGCCCAGCAGCGCCTTGGGAAGATATCCGCGCACCGGCTGATCGATGCCCAGTACCGTTTGCTCGCGCAGTTTTCGCGCTTCCTCGGGATCGCGGACGACATGCGGGGTGAGGAACACCAGCAGCTCCGTCTTCTTTTTCTCTCGGCTCGTGGACTTGAACAGGTTGCCGATCAGCGGAATATCGCCCAGGATCGGCACCTTGGAGACGGTGGACCCGTAAGATGTGTTCATGATGCCGCCCAGCACGATCGTCTCGCCGTCCTTCACGCTGGCCGTGGTCTGCGCCTCGCGCTGATTGACGATCGGGGCGTTGAACGACGTGTAGCTGACGAGGTCGTTGGCGGTCTGCGTAACATCCATCGTGACATAGCCGTTTTCGGTGATTCGCGGCGTCACCGTCAGGACGATGCCGACATCGAGGAACGAATAGTTGGAGATCGTTCCGACGTTGAGGTCGGTGGTCTGGCTGGTCACGTAGGGGATGCTCTGGCTGATGTTGATCTGCGCCTGCGCGTTATTCGTGGTGAAGATGCGCGGCGTGCTCAGGACATCGAAGCGGGTGTCGCTCTTGACGGCCTGAAGGAAGACGGAGTACTCGCCGGCGTTGAGCGTATAACGGAAGCCCTGGGGCTGCGCCGTGTTGGCTTGTACGCCGAACGACTGGGTTCCGGTCGCCGTTCCATTCTTGATGCCGAACGGCTTTCCCTGAGCGAAGTTCCACTCGACGCCCAGTTCATTGGTGGCGTCGAGGTTGGCCTCCACCACAAGCGTTTCGATCATGACCTGCTCGGGGATCTGATCCAGCTCCTTGAGGATCGACTCCACGAGCGGCCGGTTTTCCGGAGCGGTGACCACAATCACGCTGTTGGTGTCGATATTTGGGATCAGCAGGACCTCGTTGTTGAGGTCTCGCACGTTGACGACATGGCCCTGGCTGTCGAAGCCCGTGGTGATCGTAGTCGAGGCCGAGCCGGACGTGGAGCGTGAGGCGCTGTTGTTGTTACTATTGTAGTTATTCTGATTGGTGCTTCGGTTCGTTGTGCTCGACGAGCCGCCGACCCCGGAGTTGATGGTGCTGGACGACACCGTTTGTCCCGTCAGCGAGCCGCCGCCGGCGGTGGAGGAGCTGGATCCGCTCCGTCCGAACGATTGGTTGAGCAGGTTGGCGACGACATCGGCGCGCGCGTTCTTGAGGGTGTAAACGAAGGTCGTGCCGACATAATCCACCTGCTTGTCGATCTGCGCGATGACCTGGGTGGCGACCGCGATATTCTCCGGCGTCGCCGTGACAATGATCGAGTTGGTGCGCGTTTCGGCCACGACCGTGCCGTTCGCCGTGCTCTGGGTGTTGTTCTGTCCGCCGCCTCCAAAGAACCCGCCGAATCCCCCGAAGCCGCCGCGGCGCTGATTATTATTGTTGTTATTGTTCGTGGTCGAGGCCGCGCCCCGTCCCAGCGTCGTGCTGGTGCTGATGACGCTTTGCAGCACCGTCGCCGCGTCAGACGCCAGGGCGTATTGCAGCTTGAAGACCTTGGTCTGCCGTGGGGACGCGGTCGGCTTATCGATCTGGTCGATGATGTCGGCCACTTGATCCTGATCGCGGCTGGAGGCGTTGACGATGATGGAGTTGCTGTAATCGTCCGCCGACGCCTTCACGGTGGAGGTTCCCGCTCCTCCTCCTCCGCCGCGCCGGCCGCCGCCGCGCCCGCCAAATCCGCCGGCTCCAAAGCCCGCCGCGCCAAAGCCGCCCGCCGCCGGCGCGCCCGGGGCTCCGGGAGCGCCGCCCTGGGTATTCCCCGTGTCCACGGCGGCCGCTGCGGCGTTTGCGAAGACATCGTTGATAGCGCGGGCGAGCTGTGTGGCGTTCGCATATTTGATGGTGTAAACGCGCATCTCCACCGCGCTGCTGCGGCCGCCGCCTCCAAATCCGCCCGCGCCCTGCCCGCCACCAAATCCGCCTCGTCCGAATCCGCCGAACGATGGGCGCTGCGACTTGGGCTGCACCAGCAGGAAGCTGCTTTGCTTGACGATCTCAAAGTTCTTCAGTCCGAGGGTGGCGTTTACGATCGCGAAGGCGTTCGCGAGCGACTGCGGCGTCGGACTCTGCACGGTGATGCCGCCGGTCAGCGAAGGATCCTTGATGATCGTCACGCCGCTCGCCTGGCTGAGAACGTGAAGGACCGCGTCGACATTGCTGTTCCGGAAGTCCAGGGTGACTCGCGCCTTGGGATTCAGCTTGAATGAGTCCCAGGGCGCGGCGGCCGCCGCCGGCGCCGCAGGGGCGCCGCGGTCGAACTGCGCGTGCGCGGAAGTCCCGCAGGCGGCGAGGGCTGCGAGCATGACGATGGATTGTTTAGTCCTCATAATCGTACGGTCTTCTTTCCACGAAGGATCGGGCGCGGCGTGGGACGCCGGCGCGGACAGTGTTCAAAAATTAATTCTGCTGACGGCGCCGCCGTCCGCGTCCGCCGCCAAACTGGGCGGCGCCTCCGGTGTCGGCGCTGGGCGCGGCGTCCGGCGTCAACCCGGGCAGCGGCTGGATCGGCATGGGAACGAGCATGCTGGGCGCTCCGGGCTGCCCGGGAGGAAGCGGCGGCGCGCCGGGAACGCCCGGCGCGCTCGCGGCGGCGGTCATCGGGCCTGCGGGCTCCGGCGCGTCCGTTTTGAACGCCAGTCTCGTCTGCTGTCCAATTCCATTCTCAAGCACCAGGAACTCAGTGGCGATCTGCACCACGCGGAGCCCTCGCCAGGTATCGCCGGCCTTCAAAAAGGCGACGTCGCCGGAGGAGCGATTCTCCACCACGGCGCTTGCGACGCCGTCGATCGTGTTGACCCCGGTTAGCTCCCATTCGCCCTTGCTGGCTGAGACGTTGGGTTTCGGCGGCGCTTTGACGATCGCGACGGGCTTGGGCGGCGTCACGACCGCCGCGAAGGCGTCACGCGCTCCGCCGGCGTAGCGGGTGAAATGCGCGTTATAGTCGGCGTCGGTGAAGCCGTCCGGAGTCTGGACGGTAACACTGGTGTGCTTGACTTTTTTGTGCGCGACCGGTGGGTCCGGCTCGGTCAGGAACACCACCGCACCCGCGACGACGGCGGCAAGAAGTGTATAAATGACGGGGCGACTGATCTTTTTAGCCATTGCCGCCTCCTCCCGATTGAACGGTTGCGATCACGGTTTCGGTGGCGGGAAGGTAGGCGGAGAGGCCCACGGTCGCCGTCACGACATTCGCCTTGGCGCCTCCCGCCGACATGTCCACCGAACGCAGCGCGGTCTTGCCGTTTTTGGCGTCGAACGAGGCGAGCACGCCGCGAACCTGCGGATAGCTTCCCGAGAGCTGGGCCGTGTAGCGAAGCTCCGCAACGCCGTCGAGCGTCTGCCCGCGCTGCGGGCGAAACGATGTTAGCGACACGCCTTGCTGGCGCGCATTGTCGGTCAGCTGGGCGAGCACCGCCGAGGTCACCGAGCGCGGATCGCCGGGCCAAAGGCGGGGCGCGGCGGCGGCTTGCGAGCTGCGCGTGCGCAGCGTCGCCGTCGTCGTATCCCGCAGGATCCGGCGGCGCATCAGCCGGTGCGCCCGCTCGGCGCTGGCGACGGTTGGCGCGGGGACCAGCAAAATATAGAGCAGGGCGGCGCTCATCAGAACGATGGACAGCAGGATCAGCGCGCTGGGGAGGATTTCATCCCGATTCTTGAAGTTGATCATTGCGCCGCTCCCGTCGTTTTCGTCGTGACCGTCGTTTTGCGCGCCGTGGCGGTCGTGGGCTTTTCGGGCGCCGGCATCGGCAGATTACCCACGCAGACGGCGGTCACATTGAACTGCACGACCGGGACGGCGCCGATCGTTCCGGTGCTCGCGAAGACGAGCTTGACATCGCGGAACCGAGGACTCGCGCCCAGCGCGTTGACGAACTGCGTGACGTCGCCGGAGGTCTTCGCCATACCGCGCGCTTGCAGCGCTTTTCCTCGCTCGACCCCGATTCCGGTAAGCCATGCGCCCGCTGGAAGCTGGTCCGCGACATAAGCGACGACATCGCTGAGCGGCTGCGCCGGCTCAAAGGCGCTGCGCATCGTATTCTCAATGTGGATGGCGGTCTGCGCCTTCTGCGTTTCCACCTCTTCGATGGCCTGCATCCGCTTGGACTGCCGCGCAAAGGACGTGTTGCTGCTTTGAACGGCGCGCGCCGCGTCGTTGCGGTCCAGAAATGCGAGAAGGCAGAGCAGGAGCGCCGAGACCGTCATCAGCGACGCCAGGCGCGTGCGCGCCGCGATCCGCTTCTTCGCCTCCAGAATCCGTTCTTCCGCCAGCTCGAAGGCGAATGCGGGCGCCTGGTCCAGCAGCGTCAGCAGATCGCTGCGGCTTGTCAGGCCCGAGGGGAGGGTGAGGTCCCCGGTCGCGACCAGCGGCAGCGCGCCCGACTGCGCCGCCGCCATCGTGCGCTGCGCCTCCACGGCCACATCGCTGTTCAAAGCGGCGAGGCGGCTAAATCGAATAATCCCGTCCTGTACGACGTCCAGCCCCAGGCCGCCGGGATCGGCGGCGGCGACAATGGCGTCCGGCGCGCCGGCGCTCGCGGCGGCGGCCGGCGCCGCGAGCGAGAGCGGCAGGATGCGCTCCGCGTGGACCCCGGCCTCGCGCAGCTCCGTTTTGAGCCGGCGCAGGTCGTCGGACCGGATCGCGCCGATCAGGGTCAAGTAACCCTCGCCGTTATGATCGGCGGTCTGCACGAAATCAAACGAGAGCTGGTCCGGCGGCAAAGGGAACAGCTGGGCCATCTGGATGCCGAGAATGCGGCGCAGGTCTTCCGGGGCGGCTTTGGGCAGGCGCGCCGTCTTGAGGAAGACAAGGCTGCGGCCGACTCCGACCAGCACGTTTTTGTTTCCGTTCCAAAACGAGCGCAGCTCCGGCAAAGCCGTGGCGGCGGCCCTGGCCCCGGTGGCGGCGTTGACCACCTCCACAAAGCCGGGAGTCCAGGAGACATGAATGGGAGGCGCGGCGGGACTGCGGCTCATTGCGCTCCTCCTGAGGTTGTTGTCGACGTTGTCGTCGTATTGGTGATCGTAAGCGCGTCCTGATTCGATGTGGCGCTGGCGCTCCAGTCCCACCAGGTCGGGACGCCGGGCGTATTCAGCTGCTGCCAGCTTAAGACCTGCGGAGCCGCGTTGGTGATTCGAATGGTCGCTTCCAAAGCGGCGCTCGATCCTCCGCTGGCGCCGTAGGCGCGCACGGTCCAGGTGTCGCCGCCGATGGTGACGTAATCGGCGATCTGCGCGAGCTGCCCCTGCGTGAGCTGGAGCGTCGTCGCCAGCTGTCCGAGCGACGTAAAGCCGCTGTTTTGCTGCGTCACGATGGACGCGGCGGTTGCTTGAGACATATTCGGAATGGTCATGAGTACGGACTGTGTTGCGGTGTTGATATTGATCAGGCCGGGCGTTCGTGTCGCCGTTGTGAACTTCGCGATATTGAGCAGGGTCGATTGGTCGTTCGCGTTCATCTGTACCTGTGTGAACAGCGTGCGGAACGACGTGAACGGAGCGCGCTGCGCGATCTGCGCGGCGACGGGAGCGCTGATTCCCGCCGTCCGAAGGGATGCGGGCGTGACCCCGCGCTGCGAAAGATTAATGCGCGCGGTTCCATCGGCGCGTGTCGCGCCCGCGCCGCTGTCCACCGTGAGAACGGAGGCGAGCGGCAGCGCGACGCCGGCGGCGTCCTGAATTGGCCCGGCGGTCGTCGTTACGGTTGTCTGCGGCTGGTAGAGCATGCTTCCGGTCCAGTTCTTGATCAGCAGCAGCTCGTCCAGCGTCGTGAGCTGCCCTAATCTCGTATTGTATGGCTGCGTCAAACCGTTGTAGTAGGAGTCTTTCGCCCCGTCGGAGCGGGGCTGCGTCCCCGTCTCCCGCCAATCGAGCAGGCAGTCCGATTGCTCGGTGGTCAGCGGCAGCAGCGCCAGCTGCGCGGCCCCGGCCGTATTGATATTGACCATCGAACCGGCGTCCACGATCTGCATGCGAAACGTCGAATCTCCCAGATCGTAGCTGACGTCCCCATTGCCGCCAAGCTGCGCCCAGGCGTCGTTTTGGGTTACCTGACTGGTGTTCGCCGTGAGCAGCGTCGCCATCGCATAGGCGATCGCCGACCGCTCCGCCGCTTCCGCGCGGCGTTCACGCAGCTTGTTTTGCGTCTGCTGCATGGAGGCGCGCTGATCGGAGGCGATGATCGCCATCAGGGCGACCAGCACCAGGATCACCATCAGCGCCTCGATATAGATAAATGCCCGCCGTTGTGCTCTCATGAGAGACCCTGCGCCGAATCGGGATTGGACGCCGTGACATTGCTGGTTGGGATCGCCACCACGAAGACGTGCACGCTGTTGTCGGGGGCGCTGCGCAGCCGATAGCTGATCTGCACCGCCGCCGGCAGACGCCGGTCTCCCGTCGCCACCGTGTCCCAGGAACTGATCCACTGCGTCCCCGTCCAGAACTGGAACCCGATCTGGCTAATATCGGCGTCCATCGTCGATTCGAAACCGCCCTGCGTCGGATCGCCGTCGCTCGGGTGCTGGATCCGCTCGAACAGACCGGTATGCGATCCGGCGTCGCCCACGGCCGTCGTACTCAGCGAAATCTCCGTGACGCCGCCCACCGGCCCGCGCGCCGCCTGCTGTGTTTCAAAATCGTCGGCGCTGTCCTGCGTCGCAGCCGGGACGCCGGGGGCGGTCGTGGTGAGCGTCAGCCGGTCGCACCCCAAATCGCTCTGTCCGCCCGCCGAAATCCCCTGAAAAAACGTGCTCGTATCGGTCGCCGTGGAGGTGATGCGCGCGCCGCGCAAAATCCTCGTAATTTCCCGCTCGGTCCGGTCCGTCGCGTCCTGCTCCGCCAGACGCGTCGTATGCGCCTGCTGAAGATGTGTCGCCGCCTGAAACGCGTAGGCCAGGGCGGTCGCCAGGATCGCCGCGATCGTCATCGCCAGAAGAAGCTCCAGCAGCGTCAGGCCGGCCTGCATTCGCTTTTTGCGATCGTTCATTGCGTTTGCGCCGTGGTGGAAGTCGTCGTGGCGGGCGGAACGTAGACGAATTCCGTGATCGCCTGCGAGTCGCGAGCCCGGGTCGCGGTGACGGTCACCTGATCGACATAGGCGGTGCTGCTGGTCTGGACGTCCATATTCCAGGAGATATCCGTGTAGCCGCGATCCGTGAAGTCTCCGCTCGTGGCGTATGTGCTGGGGTCGCCGTTGACGCGGACGTCCTCCAGCTTTTCCGACGCCAGCCGCTGGAGCAGATCGGCGCTGTTCGCCTTGATATCGGCCGCCGTCAGCGCGCGGATGCCGCCAAAGACGCCTACGACGGCGATCGCCACCAGCATGGTCGTGATGACCACCTCGACTAATGTGAATCCTGCTTTAGCCACGCTGCTGCAACTCTCCCGCCGTCCATCGGTCCTGCGCCGTATCCGGAAGCGCGTCGGCGATCCAGCGGATCTCGCCCGTGCTCGTGATGACGAGCGATTTGCGCGCCGAGCCCTCCAAAAACTGGAGGCCGCCGCTGTCCGAGGCGCCATCGGGATAGACCGTCCACCGCCATGTCCCCGGATCCGCCGTGGCGTTGTTGAGCTGGGCCGCCTCGATTTGAACGTCGGAAGTCAGATCGACCTGCCGGACCGACTCCGCCGCGCCGGTGACGGGCGTGCGCTCCATGACCACCGACGAGCCGTCGATGCGGATCGTGACGGGCTTTTGCGAAGAACGGGCTTCGTTTTGCGCCTGTACCGGCATGCGGGCGATCGAGGCGTTGAGCTGGGCAAGCTCGCGGGAGCGCTTGACGGCGGTGAGATTGGGCGTGACCAGGGCGACGAAGAGCATCAGGACCACGAGGACGATGCTGAGCTCGATCAGGGTGAAGCCCGCCGCGCGCCGGCGCGCGGCGCCGATCCGTCTTCGCCGTAGTCCGTTGCTCATTGGTCGCTGGTGATGTCCGCGGCGTCGCCGTCGCCGCCCGGCTGGCCGTCCGCGCCATACGATGTGATCAGGAAGTCCTGTCCATCCGGGCCGGGCGCCTGGTAGATGTACTCATTCCCCCAGGGATCGGTCGGCAGGGCCTTGGTGGTGTAGGGGCCTTTCCAATTGCGCGCGCTGCTTGGCTTCGTCACGAGAGCCTGCAAGCCTTCCTCGGTCGTCGGGAAGCCGTCGTTGTCCAGCCGGTACTGCTGGAGCAGACTGCTCAGCGTCGAAATGTCGCTGGAGGCCGACGCTTTCTTCGCGTCGCTGGTGCGGCTGACGAGGCGCGGGACGATGAGCGCCGCCAGGATCGAGAGGATCAAGATGACGACAAGCAGCTCGATGAGCGTAAATCCACGGCGGGATCGCAGAGATGGGCGGGATCGGTGTAGGTTTCTGTTTTTCATTTGACTAGGTTCTGCGCTTCGAAGATGGGGAGTAGCACGGACAGGACGACAAACCCTACAAACGTTCCTAGGGTCAGCACGATGATGGGCTCGACGAGCGCCACGAGACGGCGCATTCCCGTGTCGACCTCGAAATCCAGGCTGTCGGAGACTCGTTCGAGCATCCGGGGAAGGTTGCCGGTTTCTTCCCCAACGGCGACCATGTGCGTGAGCACGGGCGGAAACGCGCCGGCGTCGCGCATCGCTTCAGCGATCGGCCGGCCGGCGCGCACTTCTTCCTCAACGAGAAGCGCGCTGCGCTGAAACACTTTGTTGCTGGCGGATAGCCCCGCGATTTGCAGCGCCTCCAGGATCGGCACGCCGCCATGGACCAGGGTCCCAAGAACGCGGCTGAAACGCGAAACCGTTCCCTTCTGGATGACGGAGCCGATGATGGGCGCATTCAGCAGAAACTTATCGCGCGAATACGCGCCCGCCGGCGTCAGCAGCCACAGGCGCAGGCCGACGATCAGACCGATCGTCACGGTCACAAGAATGACCCAGTAATGCGTGGCGAAGTCCACGCCGCCAAGCAGCATCTTGGTCGTAAGGGGAAGGTCCGTCCCCATATCTTTGAAGACGGGAGACAGCTTCGGCAGCACGAAAGTGACGAGAAAGATGACGACGAACAGCGAGGTGGACGCCAGTACGGCGGGATACACCAGGGCGCCGACGATTTGGCCGCGCCGCATGACATCCGATTCTTGGTACTCCGCGAGCCGCGCCGCGACATCCCCGAACTGGCCGCTCGCCTCGCCGGCGCGCAGCGTTTCGGTAAAGATCGCGTTGAAATATTTCGGGTGCTTCGACAGCGCCTGACTGACCGACATGCCGGAGCGGACATCCTCCAGCGCTTCCTCGGCGACCCGCTTCAGCGTGAGGCTCTCGGACTGTTCGATCACGACTTGCAGCACGCGGTCCAGAGGCAGGCCGGCGGAGGAAAGGTCCGCGAGACGGCGCGTGAACAGCGCCAGATCCTGTCGGGACGGCGCCTTGCGGCTGCCGGTCGCGATGGGGGACGCGCCGCCGGCGCTGGACGCCTCGCGGATATCCAGCACGAAGCGCCCTTCGGCGGCAAGCCGCGCGATCGCCGCGTCCCGGGTCTCCGCGTCGACCGATCCGCTGCGCCGGGCGCCGGCCGCATCCATCGCGGTGTAATCGTAAGTCAACTGAGCCATTTAGACTGTTTCCCGCCGGCAGACGCGCAGGACTTCCTCGGGCGTCGTTTTGCCTTCGAGCACCGCAATCACGCCGTCGCCCAGCAGAGTCCGCATGCCGTGCGTTTGAACGGCGTGATCCTTCATATCGTTGGAGCTGGAGCGGGCGACGGTCAGCCGCCGAATCGTTTCGTCAATCGTGAACAGCTCGTACAAACCGACGCGTCCTTTGTAGCCGCTGTGCTGGCACCGGTCGCAGCCGCGTCCGCGCCGGAACGGCGCCGCGCCGACCCACTCATTGCCCGTCAAGCCCAGCGCTTCGAGCATTTCCGGCTTGGGGGAATCCGGCTCGCTGCAAAAGACGCAGTTGCGGCGAACCAGGCGCTGGGCGATGGCGCCGATCAGCGAAGAAGCCACGAGATAGGGCTCGACGCCCATGTCCAAAAGCCGGGTAACGGCGCCGGGCGCGTCGTTGGTGTGCAGAGTGCTGAAGACCAGGTGTCCCGTCAGCGCCGCGTTGATCGCGATGTCCGCCGTTTCCTGGTCGCGGATCTCTCCGACCATGATCACGTCCGGGTCCTGGCGGACGATCGAGCGCAGGCCGTTCGCGAAGGTCAGGCCGATGGCGGGCCGGATCGGGATCTGCCCGATTCCGGGCAGCTGATACTCGACCGGGTCCTCGACCGTCAGGATATTCGTGGTCGGCGACCAGATCTCGCGCAGCGACGCATAGAGCGAGGTGGATTTTCCGGAACCCGTCGGCCCCGTCGCCAGAATGACGCCGTAGGGCAGACTGATCATCTGGCGGTACTTCGCCAGCGTGTCGGACCGCATGCCGAGCTCTTCCAGACCAAGCATCGCCGTGTTCTTGTCCAGAATACGCATGACGGCGCGCTCGCCATAGACGGTGGGAACGATGCTGACGCGGACGTCGATCGGCCGTCCGGCGATCACGATCTTGATACGCCCGTCCTGGGGCAATCGGCGCTCGGCGATGTTCATTTCGCCCAGGATCTTGATTCGCGAGATAATCGCCGCGTGCATACGCTTTGGCGGCGTCATCACTTCGCGAAGCATGCCGTCCACACGGTATCGGACATGCACGTCCCGGTCGTAGGGCTCCACATGGATGTCGCTCGCGCTGTCCCGCACGGCCTGCGCGAAGATCAAATTGACCATCTGGATGACGGCGGTTTCGCCCGCCATCTTTTGCAGGTCGGCAAGGTCCGTCGTCTCGTCCGCATCGAGCAGCGTCGATCCGTCGGATTCGCCGGGCAGGCCCGCGAGAATGCGCTCTAAAAAGATCTCCTCGATCTTCTCGCGCACAAAGGCCGGCGACGCCAGCACTGCGCGGGTAGGCATCCGGATCAGCAGGCCAAGCTCGTCCACCGCGACCAGCGCCTCGGGCGCGCCGATCGCCGCCACGAGAACGCCGTTTTCCACCGCGAGCGGCAGCACCTGATTTTTCAAGGCAAAGTCGCCCGGAGAAAGCTGAATGGCTTCTTCGGTCGGCTTGACGATCTCAAGATCCACCCATTCAAAACCGTCCTTCAAAACGGCGTGATTGGGGATCGAGATGGATTCGGTAGGGATTGAAATCGACATAAGAATTACTCAACGAGGTTAGACGTTTCGCCGCTCCACATGTTCAGACGCATTTTCTACGCCGCCGTTACAGCCTCGCCCAAATCTTTTGAATTGGGCGAAGCGTATCTCATTGGTTGACTATGATATGATAACGGGCGAAGATGAAAATGGTATGAAGAAGGCGCGCAGCTTTTCGCCGGCGTCCTCCAGCCACGCGGGATCCCACGCCGCGCCGGCGTCCAGCATCGCCCGCAGCGTGTCCTCGAACGCCTCCCACGGTCGTTCCTGGTTATTGTTCGCCCCATGGATCGCCCACTGCATCGGCGTCGTCCCAAAGTCGGCGCCGACGCTTTCCAGCGCCGCGCCGCGCGCCGTGAGCAGCCGGACGACATCGGCGTGCGCCCGCCAGCAAGCCCAGTGCAGCGCCGTCGCATGGTTAGCCCCGCGCGAATCCGGCGAAACCCCCAGGTCCAGCAGCGCCCGAACGGCCTCAATCCGCCCATGCTCCGCCGATTCGGCCAGCAGCGCCGGGCTTTGCTGGAGAACTTTGGCCGCCTGATCGGGATCGGTCTGGCGCAGCGCGCTGAGAACGGAGAGATCGCCGAGCGCAAGCGCCGCGATGATCCGATCCTCCTCCGTGAGAGCCGAGTTCGCCCCCCGCGATTCCAGCAAGGCGGCAATCTCCGTCTGCCCCGTAAGCGCCGCCTGGCGAAACGGCGTCCAGCCCTCGGCGCTCCGCGCTTCCATATCCGCGCCATACTCCACGAGCAGCCCGATGCAATCCGGACCGCGCCGCCGCAGGATCGCCCAGTGCAGGCTGTTTCCGCCCGTTGGCGAGCTTCGATTGGGATCCGCCCCATGGCTTAAGAACAGGCGCAGCCCCTCCGAATCCTCATAGTCCAACTGATGCGCCAGCGCGTTCGTGGCGTTGGGATCCGCCCCGCGCCGCAGCAGCAGCGCCGTGCATTCGTTGGCGGCTTGCTCCACCGAATGGTAGAGCGATTCATTGTCATTGGGATTGGCGCCCGCATCCAGCAGCATCTCCGCAAGCTCGGCGTCGTGCAGGACGCCCGCCGCGCCGTACAGGGCGCTCAGCGGAAAATCCTCAAACGGCGCCTCGCGATACGACGCATTCGGGTCCGCGCCCGCGTCGATCAACAACTTCACCGACGCCAGTAAGTGCGGCCGCCGCTCGGCGTCCTGAAAGAAACGGGAGAACACGGCGTAGAGCAGCGGGAGACGCTGTCGCGGTCCGCCGGCGGCGTTCGCCAAACCGCCCTCACGCGCGAGGAATCCACGCAGCGCGTCCGCATCGCCATAGGCCGCCGCCGAATAAATGGAGAATTTCGCAAGCTCCGGCGTATCGTCCAGCAGCGCGCGCGCCTTCGCAAGCTTGCCTGCAATCGCCGCCTCGACAAACGCGTCCGCCTTCGCGCCGAGATCCATCTGCGCGGATTGCAGCGCCACGACGAGTCGCGGCCAGCTGGGAAAACCATGCTCCCGCGCCAGCACAAGCTGCGCGTCCGTGAGTTTGGGAATGCGATTTGGAGAATTTCGAAACTGTGGATGGTGCGTGTGAAAGCGCTCCCGCGCCTCCAAAGAGCTGGCCTGCGCGGCCCGAAGCAATTCCTTCGCCTGCGTGCGAAGCCGCGCCAGATCGGCGACGGTGAGTGTGGACGTGTGAGAAGACATACGAACTCCCTTAACGCCTGCGTGTCCGCATGGTCAGGCTGAAAGAGGTTCGTCGGAACGAAACCCGGTCAAGTGCTGGGGCGGGCTCGGCCCTTTCCGCGGATTGGATGCGCCCCCAAGCGCAGAGAGAGTTTACCATGGACGGGGCGCCGCGTCAACTGGGAATTCCTTCTCGGCTGTTTGAACCGTCTGGATTACTGATCGGCGTCGCGCTGCACGAGCAGCCAGTTGGTTTTGTTGATGGGATCGCGGTAGAGACGGAAATTGACGAGGGTAGGGCGCATGATGTAGGTGAGGGTGTATAAAATCTCGCTATTGAGCGCGTTGGCCTTGACGCCTTCTTTGAAGACGCCGTAGACCAGTCGGTTGTTGGTGGAAGGGGCGATCTGGGTGAAGAAGTTTTTGCCGAACGCGTAGACGGGGTCGACTTTGGTCAGATCCGTCGCGTACTGGTTGTAAAAGCCGATGATCCCCGCATCGTCCAGCATCACCGCTCCGAAGGGGAGGGCGTCGAGCTGTTCGTGGGACATCAAGGGCAGGCTGCGGAGCATCTCATCGCTCACAAAACTCATGGGTATTTCGACTTTCTCGGTGAACGGTTTCGCCGCAAATCTTTGTGGTCAGGTTACTTGGCGCTCAAATGGTGAAACGCGGCGATAATTTCGTCGGCGTCCGCACGGCCGAGCTCCCGCTCCAGCTTTGCCCGCTCTTCATAGAGAGAAACCAGCTGCGCCTCAAGACTCTCCATCGCGGCGCTGAGACGTTTGATTTTGCCGGCGAAGGCGCTAAAGCGCGCATGCGCTTCCTGGAGGTCGGTGGCGTCGTCTCCGATCACGACTTGTTCGGGCGTCGGCTGAAGATCCTGGACCTTTTGCTCCAGCGCGCGCACCTTTAGGACCAGCTCCTCCGCGTCGGCGGTCCCCAGACTGCGCTCCAGCAGGATGTTGTTTTCCGTGAACGAGGCGATTTGAGCCTCCATGGCGCCGATCATTCTGGCCGGATCGCGAAAAAGTGAATTGGGCATGATTGTGGTTCCTTGGACTGACCCCATCCGGCGCGACGTTAGTGCAGTTCGAGATGTTCCAGGTCCTTCTCCATAGCGCCGAACAGATCCACAAGGCCGCGCAGCGCGGCGTTTTCGGCGCTGAGCTTACGCATCGTCGCGGCGATCTGGATGGCGTCCGCGGCGCCAAGCTCTCGTTCTAAAATCGCTTGATTGCTTTCCAGGATCAGCATCCGATCGACCAGCCGCGCCATGTCCTGGCGCGCGGTTCGGATCGAGCCGATAATGGCGCTGCTCTCCCAGGTATTTAGCTCCCGCTTCAGGTTGGCTTGATTGGCTTCCATGCGGTGAATGTCGGCGGTCGCCATGGATAGCTGAGAGCGCAGGTCGGCGGTGACGGCGTCGTTGGCGGCGGCTTGATTCGCCAGCATATACGTCATATCCGCCAGCTCATCCTTCCATCGGCGCGTTTCCTCAATGATCTCCGCCGGCGAGGCCGTGCCGAGCTCAATGACGAGCTTGAGCTGCTCCGAGGCGACGAGAGGATTACGAAGGACGGTGTTGAGATTTTCCGTGGTGGCGATGGGCATCGCTTCTTCCAGCGCCCGCAGGAGCGCCCGCAGAAGCCGCGCTTCGTAAAGCACGGCCGGATGAGGGGCTCCTCTGTGGGTTTGGTGGATCACCCGGATATTGGCCATCTCCCACTGACTGCGCGTCTGTGCGTACATCAGGGCCACCACGGGTTCGATCTGTTCCGGATCGGTGATGTCCTCCAGGACGCGCTGGAACTGCTCCCGCATATCCGCGACCCGCCCGGCCGCGATGACGAATGGCTCCTGCGGCAGATCCGCCCATGGAGTGAGGCAGCGCTCCATCTCGTCGGTGAGAGAAGAAGACTGTAGAATGCTTTCGATTGTGGTGCGGAGCATCGAGACTCGCATTTCCAGCGGTACGCAGCAAATTTGGGAATTGGGTGTTCGTGTGCTGTACAGCAAATTATACAACAAGAACCGGCTGCGAGCAGTTCCTGAATGAATAAAACCCGTAAATTTCGCGATAGGCAGGCATGCGTCGTCATGGCACAATATCTCCATGAACTTTGGAATGCCATGTATGGATTGTGGTGAAGAAACCGACCGGATGCACGAGAATTATTGCGCTGCTTGCAAACGCATACGGAGTGGGGGGCTGGCGTCTCCTGGGCCGGCCCGACACGTTCCCCTGCTTCTTCGGCTGCTCCTTGTCGTCAAAAGCACTTTCCAATTGTGATTTTCGATTTTAATGCTCGGACGCTATTGCCATCGCGTCAATATTATGTTAGAATATCCTTATGACAGTTGGCTTACCATGTATCACCTGCGGCGAAGAGACGGCCACGTGCAATGATGACTATTGCGGACGCTGCGGCAAGCGTTTGAAAGATGTGTCTCAAGTTTCGAACAGCGCCGACGGCCGCGCTTTCCGCTCGCCGCTGCAGCGAGTCGTTCTTTTGATCCAGAGTATCTTCCTGCGCTAGCCTCCCTCTCTTTACTTTTTGATGCGAGAAGCCGCTTTCCCATAATGGGAGGCGGCTTTTTCTGTTTGGATGGGTATGACTATAAGATTGATGGCGTCGATAATGAAGGAAAATTTCCCTTACCCCTAGAGTAAAACACAAATTTTTATTCGATTGCCAAAATAGTTCTTGACAGACTCTGAGGCGTGTATTATAATGAATGCAACCGGTTACATCGCGGTTATCACAAGATTACAAATATGTAACCGGTTACTTTTACCTGTACGACGAAGTCGTCCAACAACCTGGCAGCCGGAACGCCCGGCGTATTTATCCTGTTAATCATCAGGAAAGGGAAATTATGAAAAAAGGTTTTACTCTTATCGAGCTTCTCGTGGTCATAGCCATCATTGCGATCCTTGCCGCCATTTTGTTCCCTGTTTTCGCTAAGGCTCGCGAAAAGGCCCGCCAGATTTCCTGCGCCTCCAATATGAAGCAATTAGCGTTGGGACTGTTGCAATATAACCAGGATTACGACGAATCCATGCCTACCACCAACACCATCTGGGGCGGCGGCTGGGCAGGTGAGGTTTATCCGTACGTTAAAAGCGCTGGTGTCTATGCCTGTCCCGATGACGCAACTCCTCCCATTGATCCCGATCCGAGTCATGTCAGCGACCCCAAATCCGTTCGAGTTTCTTACGGCCTGAATGTGAACGTAATCTCACCCTATGTCGATGGTGAAAACACCAATACGTATAACGGAACTTTCTTTGGCCGCTTAAGCAGCACTGCTCTCTCCGCTCAGGCATCGCCTGCTAGCACTGTTCTGCTATTCGAGATTCAAGGGCAGCATAGCGTGGATGTCACCAATACTCGGGAAACCACGAGTGCGATCGGGGATGGCGCCGTGGGAAACAACGACCAGGGAGGCTCTCCAAGCGGTGGATGCGGTGGCGGAATTGACTCGTTTTATTGCGAAGGCGTGTATGCGACCGGAAAGATTGATGGTTACGGAATCGCCACCACAAAGAATCCGACGGGTGTGCATACGGAGGGAGCCAACTACGCAGCGCTGGATGGTCATGTCAAGTGGCTTCGACCGACCGCTGTTTCCGGAGGGCTGCCGGCGCCTGACTCGAACACGCCGGCGAGCCGAAGCGAAACGACGGCTGCTGGAACGAATAGCATGATCCTGTGTGATGGCGTCAGCCGCGCCGCACTCACCTTCAGTACTAGATAGAGAGCCAATCTGAGAATTTAAAATCGCCCGTTCCGCCATCTGCGGGGCGGGCGATTTTTCTCTCCGAGGGACCTTTCGGGGATTCGGGCGCCATTCTTGACATTACGGCGCCAAACTGACTACAATTCAGAGATGCGATTGTGCAGCAGGAATAGGTGAGATATCGTGACAATTTCGATTCGTGAGGTCGCCGCACGCGCTAAGGTTTCCCGCGCGACCGTTTCGCGCGTTCTGAACAATGTGGATGTGCCTATTTCCGCGGAGACCCGGCAGTTGGTGCGCCATGTCGCCGCCGAAATGGGATATCAGCCAAACCGGGCCGCTCGGGCTCTCGCCACGGGCCGGACACAGACAATCGCGCTATGGACCTCGAATTTGCGCTCGGCTTACTATGGGGAAGTGATTTACTACACGCACGAGGAGATCGTGCGGCATGAGTACGAGCTGTTCGTCAGCGCCGCCGGTATGGGGCCGGGCGAACTAGTGGACACGAACCAGCTTGCCTCCTGGCCTGTGGATGGAGTCCTCGCGGTTGACGTTCCGCGCGGCAAGCTCCTAGGGCTCTCCAACAGTCTGATTGAGAACAAAGCATTCGTCAATATCGGCGCCTACGTTCTTGAAGACGCGGACTTCGTTCAGGTTGACTTCCAGGAAAAGGCCGCTGAAGCCGTGCTTCATCTCGCGGAGACGGGATGCAAGAGGATCGCCTATCTCGTGCCGGATTGGTTTGAGTGGTTTGAGGAGAGCGCCGACGCGCGTTTGACCGGATACCGCCTCGCGATGGCGAAACTCGGCCGCGAGCCCGAATATATCGTGACCGACTCCGAGCTTCGCGAAGCGGCGACATCGGCGCTGGCGTCGTACGCCGGAGCGCACGGATGTCCCGACGGTTTGTTCTGCTACAACGACGAACTGGCGATCGGCGCCTATCCGGCGCTGCGCGAACTGGGACTGAGTATCCCCGATGATGTCGCGGTCGTTGGCTGCGACGGCATCAAGGACACCAGTTACCTCTATCCCGCGCTCACCACGATCGTCCAGCCACTGGAACAAATGTGCGCCACCGCCTGGGCGTTTTTGAAGCGCCGGATCGACGATCCCACCGTCTCCCTCCAGCAGCAAATCTTGCAGCCTCGGCTCGAGATTCGCGGTTCTTCAAAGCGGTAGGAGAAGCCCTCACCCGACCCTTCGGGTCACCCTCTCCCAATCTTAGGAGAGGGGATGGGGGAGGGCCGCATCGCTCGCCGGCGGATCAACATGAAACTCTCGTCTTTGATTGTACTCTCACTGCTGGGAGCCGCTGTGATTTGCCTCGCCGCCGCGCCCGCGACGGGGCGCAAATCGTCAGAAGACAAATACACCGCATACTTAATGGCGTACTTTGGGCCAGAAGAAAAGCTTTTTTACGCCGTCAGCCGCGACGCCCGCCATTGGACGGCTCTCAACGATGGCAAGCCGGTGCTCGACCCCGGCGTCCGCCTGCGCGATCCTTACTTCAGCCGTGTGAACGGCGTGGTCCACCTCGTTCACACCAAAGCCTGGGACACGACGGAAATCTTTCACTGGGAATCCACCGACCTAATCCACTGGAAGGGCGGCCCGATCCAGGTCGTCGGCGAGGAGCAGAAGCGCGCCTGGGCGCCCGAATTTATCTATTCGCCCAAAGAAAAGCTCTTCTACGTATTTTGGGCGTCGGAGCACAACGGCCACAACGTGATCTACTACGTCACCACGCGCGACTGGTCGGATATCACGCCCGAACGCGCCGCCGTCTACTACGATCTCGGGATACACGACATCGACTTCGACGTCGTCGAACACAAAGGGACGTATTACGCTTTTCACAAACCCGGCGATGTCGACGATCTGATGGGCAATCGCCTCACCACCTCCCGCAGCCTCGACCCCAAGATCGATCGATTTGGAAAAGAGGGCGCAGCCCACGATATCTTCCCCGACGAGCCCAAACCCATCGAAGGCCCCGAAGCCGTCAAACTCATTGGCGAGGATCGGTGGTACATTTACGGCGACCCCTTCAACAGCCCGATGGCAGCATGGGAGACCCGCGACTTCACCCACTACGTCAAGATCGACGTGGCTACTCCACACGGCTCAAAGCATTGCAGCGTAATCCCCATCACCGAGGACGAACTGAAACGTCTTGAGATCCAGTATCCGCCGGAGTCATAATCACCCCAATTACATCTCAGTCAGAGTGAGTTTTCATGGGCTCGCAGCAATTGTACCGTTCGTTCTAACCCCTGGCGTTTCAGTGTTTCCAGATATTCATCTATCGACATTGACGGATTCTTGAGTGTTTGTCTTTGCAATTGCAGGGCAGTAATTACCTGTTCGGAGTTCGTTCTCAAGAGATTGCACACAAATGTGTCCGGTGTTATCGCTTCGATTTCGTATGGTGACAGAACAGATGACGGGAAATCTCGCAAATTATTCGTAACGATATAATTCGCGCTGCAATGGATTGCGGCCGCTAACACATGACGGTCGTTTTTATCTGGCGTCTCCAGCATCTCCATGACAGGTTCGTAGCCTTCGACCAACGCGTCGGGAACCGCGTTGTCCATCAGAGTACGAACCTTTGTGAGTTTCTCCAGAGTGAGGTCACTCCGATGCTCGAGAAGGTTTCCGATCCACTCGTCGTGAATTTCGTTTGTCCACCGTGCGTGGAACATGCCTGTTGTCGCCAAATACATCAATGCGCTTCGGAGAGTCTGTGGATAAAGCACGCAGGCGTCATAGATGGCGGTAATTCTCAATCGTCCAGTCCTAATTCCTGTGACAGCGCCTGGAGCTCCGCAAGCGCTGCGTAAGACTGTTCGTCTTGATGCTTCTTAAAATCCAGCACATTTTCGAGCTTTAGCCGCCTTTGATTGCCGACGAAGTGGAAAGGAATACGCCCCTGCTCCAGCAGCTTGACGACGTAGGGCCTTGAAACATTAAGATAGTCGGCCGCTTCCTGTGTTGTGATGTCCGCCTCGATTTGGACAAGCGAAAGGGAATGTCCCTGGGAGAACTCTTCCAGGACACGCTCCAGAACCTTTAAAGCAATGTCAGGGAGTTCGGAGACCTGAAGACTGCCATGCAGCAATAGAGATGATGCCTGCCGGGCTTGTTTTGCTTCCTGATCTGTCGGTGTGAGTGGCTGTAACAGGTTTGAACGCATAATTGGTTCCTCGCTGAATCAATTATACCGTAAATACTCGAAATACTCGAATTCATAGCTTTCGTGAACTCCTTCACGGAAGCTATGAATTGTGAGAGAGCTGGAATTTTTACTTAACCCTGTCTTGATAAAGCACGTATGCAGACAGTGGCGCGAGCGGTAGTGTTTTTGAGGATGGCTGTTCGCCTTCCAAGTCTGCGTGGTCGCTGTTGACGGCGAGTCTCCACGGTCCAGCGGGCAGGGTTATCGCTGCGGCGGCGGCGGAGCCGTGGAAGATCACGAGGGCGCTGCGCCAGTGGTCGCCGTTTGGAGCGCCGTCGAGGGTGAAGGCGATGGTTTGGGCGGGAACGGCGCTTTCCGGCAGGAAAGCGAGAGTGCGATGGACATCGTTCTGTGTGGCGCATCGGAAGATGGGGTGCGCGCGCCGAAGGGCGATGAGGCCGGCGTAATAGTTCGACACGCCGGCGAATTGCCGGCCGCGCGCCCAGTCGAACTGGTTGATTTCGTCGCCGCGATTGTACGAGTTCGCCACGCCGCTTTTGGTGCGGCCCATTTCCGCGCCTCCTTCAAGGATCGGTGCGCCCTGACTGAGCAGCGTCATCGCTCCCGCTAGTTTCAGCGCGCGCTGCTGCGTCTCGGCGCTGGCGCCGGGCAGGGTTTTCAACACCTTGTCCAGATAGGTCATGTCGTCGTGAATCGAGACGTAGTTCATGGATTCCGTCGGAGCATCGGCGAAGTCCGGAGAGCCTTCGATCGCCGTGCGCAGGGCGTCGAATGAAGCGCCGCCGCCGAGGGCGAAGCCGGCCTGGTCGCCATTGAGGTCGCCCCGGAGGGTATTCCGGAAGTTGTCGTTGAAGACAGCGACTCCGGTTCCGCGCTGCGCCCCTTTGCCGAAACGGGTTGGGCCGCCGCCGGTCCATGGTTCGCCGTAAAGCAGAATGTCGGGGCGAGCCTGATGGAGTCGCGTCGAAATGGCGCGGACGGTTTCCGGCGAGAACATTCCGAGAAGATCGAAGCGAAACCCATCGACCTTATACTCCCGCAGCCAGTATCTCAAGCTGTCGATGACGAATTTGCGCACCATCGGATGATCGTCGTCGACCGCATTGCCGACCCCCGACTCGTTGAGAAGATCCCCTTGAAAGTTCGTTCGGAAATAGTAATAGGGGACTGTCGCCCAGTACGGAGAACTGTCGCCCGACGCGGGGACGGTATGGTTGTAGACGACATCCATCACGACGCCGATTTTGGCGTGATGCAGTCCCTGCACCATCATTTTGACATCGCGGATGACGCCGACGGGATCGCTGGGACGCGCCGCGTAGCGCGGCTCGGGGACATTGAACAGATCCGTCTCGTAGCCCCAGTTGTAGCCGCCGGCGTGTGTCGGGTTGATACTCTGGAACGGCAGGAGGTGGACATGGGTGACGCCCAGCGCTTTCAAGTACGCCAGCCCCGTGGGCGCTGAGCCGTCCGCCAAATGCGTCCCCGGCGCGACCACGCCCAGATACGTTCCGCGCAGCTTCGGCGGGACTCCGCTCGCGGGATCGATCGTGAAGTCCCGAATATGCATCTCGTAGACCACCGCGTCGGTTGGCTGCCGCAGGCGCGGCCCCGCGCTCCCCCGCCAGCCGGGCGGATCCGTGCGCGCGAGATCGACCACCATGGACCGGCTCAGGTCCGGGCTTGCGGCGTGACCGTAGATATCCGGCGTCGCGCGCTGGGCGCCGTACGAGCGAAATCGGTACTGATAGAAAGCGCCGTCCATGTTGCCGCTCGCGGCGGCGCTCCAAACTCCCGCCGCGCCGCGCTGCATCGGAATCCGGCGCGCCATGTCGCCCGTCGCGCTTTGGAAAATCAGCACATCGGCGGACGACGCCACGGGGCTCCACACCTTAAACGTCGTCTTTGCCGGCGTGTAGGCTGCCCCCAGGTCCTCCTTGGTGTAACAGTACGCCGGCTCGGACAGCACATCCCGCGCGAAAATCGGCCGCGCGGCCGTATCGCCGTACTGCACGGACATCGTCTGGGCAAGCTCCTCGGGCTTGATTGGCCGGCTTAGCGTCAATCGCACGCGCCGGCTCGGCGCTGCCGTCGGCTTCATGTCGTCCCCGAGCGTGTCCACGCCGGAGACGGCGTCCGTCCGGGCTCCGCAGCGGACAACGACATGGCCCATGAGATCGGCGGCGCTCACAGGCTCTTCCAGCCAGAGGTCGACTTTGTCGCTGGCGTCGAGAAAGGCCGGCGGAAGCGGCTTCGTCGTGTCCCCATGCGCGGCGGCGGCAAGCAGCGCGGCGAGTACGAAGAGGGCGGGGCGGAAGTGATTGATGATCATAATGATAGGTGCAATGTGATAGCGCAATATGAACTGTCGCGCGATGATTAAGAAAGTGCAAACCCACCTTGGCGAAGCGCCGAGGTGGGTTTGTTAGGGGGCGGGGAGGGTCTTATCTCTACCCCACCGCCGGCTCCAAATCGCTTATGGGAGCCGCTTCCGTCACCCGCGTCGCGAGCGCGGCGGCGATGATCAGGCAGAATCCGCCGAGCAGCAGTGTTTTGAGAGAGTTGCTGTGGAATACCGATTTGATGACGATCGGCATGAACAGCGAGTAGACGATCTGCGGCAGCACAATAAAGAAGTTGAAGATCCCCATGTAGACGCCCATACGCTCACGCGGCAGCGCCACGGAAAGGATGGCGTACGGCATGGCGAGGATCGACGCCCAGGCAATTCCAAAGGCGGCCATTGGGAGCAGCAGCAGCGTGGGCGCGTGGATTGCGGCGACGCTCAGCAGGCCGGCGCCGCCAAGCGCGAGCGCCAGGGCGTGCAGCTTGGGGCGGCCGAGCCGCGACGTGACGGCCGGCAGCAGCGGCGCGACGACGAAGCAGACGACGGAGTACGCGGCCATGCAGACGCCCGCCCATTCCGTGGCGCGGTCAAAGAGCGGCGATTTATTGTCCGTGGCCCCAAAGACATGCTGCGCGACGCTCAGCGTGAAGAAGCCCCAGAAACAGGACAGGCCGAACCAGGTGGCGAACTGCACCCAGAAGAGCTGGCGCATCGTGATCGGCATCATCCGCAGCGCATGCGCGATCTCCCGCGCGCCGGCGGCGAGGCCGCTCGTCTCACGGCGGCGCCGTTCGAACTCCGCCATATCCGCCGGCGGATCCTCGGGAGTTTTCAGCACCGTCCAGAGGATCGCGAGCAGAAACGCGACCGCGCCGACTCGGAACGAATACATCACGGAAAGCGGCACGCCGTTGGCCGCCTGCGCCGCCACCCCGAGATGGTGGAGCACCCATGGCAGGACATTGGCGAGGGTGGCGCCCAGGCCGATAAAGAAGCTCTGCATCAGGAAGCCGGCGGCGCGCTGCTTTACCGGCAGCTTATCCGCCACAAACGCTCGGAACGGCTCCATGCTCACATTGATGCTGGCGTCGAGGATCCAGAGCAGCGTCGCCGCCACCCAGAGCGCCGGTGACGACGGCATAAAAAATAACGCGATCGAGGCCAGGATCGCGCCCAATGTGAAGTAGGGACGGCGGCGGCCGAAGCGCGGGCTCCAGGTCCGGTCGCTCATCGCGCCGATAATCGGCTGAATCAGCAAGCCGGTGACCGGGCCCGCCAATCCCAAGATCGGGATCTTATCCGGATCCGCGCCCAGCTTCACGTAAATGGCGGCCATATTGGCCATCTGTAAACCCCAGCCGAACTGGATCCCCAGGTAGCCGAAGTTCATATTCCAGAGCTCCCAGAACGGGAGCGCGCGCGGCTCATTCGGCTCTTCGGTAACGACTTTGTTGGCGCTAAGCATCATATCCACCCTTGTGCTGCGAAATCTTCCACGATCAATGCGCGCCCGGCGAGACGGGGGGACGCTGCGGCGGTCCGCTATCCTGAAGCTGTCGTATTTGGATTGCCTTGACGGCCGGGGAAAGCGTTGGATCGTTTTGTATCTGCTCTATCGTGCGCGGCGGCTGAGTCGGAGCGCTCACGCTCTGCACTTGATGATTACAGCCAGCGGCGGCAATGGCGTAAGCGATGAGAGAGATGAGACGGATGTAATTTGTCTTCATGGAGTGACTTTATCCTATTGGAAGGGCGCAAAGACGTAAAGAGGCCATGGGACAATAGAAATGTCCCATGGCCGCCTTGGCTAGCGAAGCGAGAAGTGTCAACATCCTTGGCTGGCGTTGAAAGTGCCGTCATCGTTCTGTTTGCCGCCGTCTTTTTGCGCTCCCCACCAGAAGCCCCACATATTCCAATTGGAGCTGAGCACCGGATTCTCCTGCCCGTTGGGATAGAGGATGGTGAAGGGATACCACTTCGCGTGACCATCGGCGAACATAACTGTGGAGCCGTCGGTATGTCGGCCTTTAGGCGCTCCGCCGTGGGATGACCAGAAAGATGGTCCAGGCCATGCGGTGTCGATCGGCGGCCAGTCAATAGCGAGCGACGCCTGGCTTGGAGAGCAGATATCTGAAGAATCCAACGAGCGCGGCGTTGCTGCCCCATAAAATGACGGATTAAATTTGTAATCGGTCGGGGGATACACATCGTTGTAGTATTTGGCGTCGCCGACTTTAGATACTGGGAGACCGATTGTCGCCGGATCCGTGACATAGTCACCAGAGCCGTTATCATGCTGTTGCGCCTGCATCGTTCCCATGCTTGCCGAGGAATCCGGACATTTGAATACCTGGAAGCTCTTCATGTAGGGCTGAAGCCGCGCGGCGACGATATATGCCTCGGTCGAACCGCCGTACTGGTCCGTGGCCGGGACTAGGTTATCATAGTCCTGGCAGTACTGCAATACTCCCAATCCGATCTGCTTCATGTTGGAGACGCAGCTGATTTGGCGGGCTTTCTCGCGAGCCTTCGCAAACACCGGGAAGAGGATCGCGGCGAGGATAGCGATAATAGCGATCACAACGAGCAGCTCGATCAATGTAAAGCCGCGATGGGTTCGCGTCGATCCGTCATTTTCTGTCATCTTGTTAAACTGATAGGAATGCATCTGATATTTTCCTCCCCCAACCGTTTGGGTAACTGAGACCAGTTTAGCATGGAAATGGTCCTGTGTCAAGCAAAAACATACTGGATTCTTCAAATTATTTTTGGCGAAAATCCGAGGTATAATGCAGGAACGCTCGTTACCCACGCGTTTGGGGCAATGGGCACAAAGGACACACCATGGAAAATCGTTTGTCGACGCCTACTCGCCTCGAAGACATCGCGGCGCGGGTGGGGGTTTCACGATCCGAGGTCTCGCGCGTCCTGAACGGGCGGGCGCGGGCCGGCAAAAGCGTGGGAGCCGCGACGCGCGACCGGATTCTGGAAGCGGCGCGCGAGATGAACTATAGTCCGCACCGCGCGGCGCAAAGTCTCGTCAGCGGACGCACCAATACGGCCGCGCTGATGATTGTGATCGACCGGAAGGCGAAGGCGTCGCCGTTCCTGGAAGATCATGACGCGCCCGACGAACTCTCGCCGCACTACCACGAGATCCTCGGCGGGCTGACATATACGCTCAATGAATATGGCATTCACTTGATGCTGGCCCAGTGCGGCGGCCCGAACATCGATCCCAACGCCGCGATGGAGCAGATCGCCCGCTCGCACACCTGCGACGGCCTCATCATCACGGATATGTTCGTCGACGACCTCCGCCCGGCGATCTTAGACCAGACAGGCTTGCCGTATGTCGTGCGCGGCTCATCGCCCAAGCCCGATACGGTGGCGGTCGGCATGGATAACTCCGCCGTCGGCTACGAGGCCGTCAAGCATCTTTACGCGCTGGGCCACCGCCGTATCTTGTTCTACAACATCCGGCAGGACTTGATGGTGGGGCGAGGGCGTTTCCAGGGAATGTGCCGGGCGCGCGATGAGTTTGGCCTGCACGCCACTCTGGAGTATCGTGACGACGTTCACCACCAGACCGGGCTCTACACGTCTCTGGCCCAGCGTCTCCAGGAACCCAACCTCCCCACCGCCGTCTTTGCGGAGGACGAGATCAGCGCTCTGGGCGCCGAGCGCGCGATCCGGGAAGCCGGTCTGCGGATACCCGAGGACATCAGCCTCATCACCTGCCTGAACGCCCGCTTCATGCGCCTCGTCGCGCCGCACCTCACGGTGCTGAACGTGCGCCTCAACGAAGTCGCCTCCCACGCCGGGCATTTGCTGGCGAAGATGGTGCAGGGCGAACCGGTCGAGAAGCGTCAGGTCCTCTTCCAGCCTAAGCTGGAAGAGAACGGCAGTACAGGGCCGCCGCGCAAGGCGGTTTAATGGAGGGCGTTCGTGGCAAACTCACCCCAGCGGCGAAGCGCCTGGGTGAGTTTGCGCGATTCCCTTACTTTACAAACACCGCTCCTGTCCGCGCGGGCAGCGTGACGGCCAATCCTCCATCCTTCACCGTCACTGCCCCGACCGCTCCCAGGCGGTCCGTCAGCGTTACCCCATTGCTCAAATTGGTCGCCCCGACGGGGATCGTGAACGTCGCGGGATTTGTGTCGTTGTTCAGGGCGACGATGACAGTGTCGCCGCCGAGCGTGCGTGCGTAGGCCCATTGTTTGTCGGTCTGGGTGAGCGTCATCTGCGAGCCTCGGCGCAGCGGCGCTAGGTCGGCGCGCAGGTGAGCGAGTTTGCGCAGATGCGACCAGATTTCCTGTTCCTGGGGCGTGCGTCCGGCTTCCGTAAAGGCGCTGCGGGGATCGCCGGGGAAGCCTCCGGGGAAGTCCTGGCGGTTATCGGGATCGTCGCCGCCCTTCATGCCCAATTCGTCGCCGTAGTAGACCAGCGGAATGCCCCGGTTGGTCATGAGAAATGTCTGAGCGAGACTGAGGCCCGCCGGTGTGGCGCCATCCTCGCTGGAGAAGCGCTTGACGTCGTGATTCCCGAGGAAGGTGACCAGATGGTCGGCGTGCGGAAAGAGCCAGTCATGGGCTTCGTCCACGGCGAGGTCGTGAAACGAGCCGCCCTGCGCGAACGTGCGTCGCAGCGGAAAGTAGAGCGGGTAGTCGAAAAGCGAATCCATCTTGGTGTCGACGCCGTCGGGGCCTTTTCGGCCGCCCTGGAAATAGGAAACGAGCGACGAATCGCCGTCGAACACTTCCCCCACGGCGTTAACATGCGGATACTGGCGGGTGATCGCGGTCGACCACTGCGTCCAGAAGGCGCGCGGGACGTAAGGCATTGTATCCTGCCGGATGCCGTCGAGCCCGGTCATGCCCACCCACCAGAGCGCGTTCTGAATCTCATAACGGGCGACTTCAGGATCGTTCTGGTTGAGATCGGGGAGGACGTTCGCGAACCAGCCGCCAAGCGTCGCCGCCGATTCGTCCGGCGCGCCATGCGGGTCCATCACCGTCCAGATCTGATACGTGTTGTTCCCATGAGACTTCGCCGTGCCGGTGAACCATGTCGGCGTCGGCGGATCTTTCGCCCAGGCGTGATACGGGCCGACGTGGTTCGCGACCTGGTCCTGAATGACTTTAACGCCTATGGCGTGCGCTCGATCCACCAGCTCCCGCATGCCCGCCAAATCGCCGAAGTGCTGCTCGACGCCGTATTGGTTGATCGCGCCGTAGCCATGGTAATCGCTGTACGGCGCGGTCCCGTCCGCCTGGAGCGTGTTGACGTGATGCACATTTTCATAGACGGGAGTGATCCAGATCGCGGTCACGCCAAGGTCCTTCAGATAAGGCAGATGCTGGATGATCCCCTGGAAATCGCCGCCGTGATAAAGATGGGGATTGCTCCGTCCGTACAGCCCCTTCGCGATCGCGGGATCGTTGTTCGCGGCGTCGCCGTCGCTGAACCGGTCGGGCATGATCTGGTAGATCACATCATCGGGAGAAAATCCCTGAAAGCGGCCGGCGGCCGGCAGAGGAGCTGTAACTTCAAACGCGGCTGTCGCCGTCCCGTCCGGCGTTGTAACCTTCAGTGACTTCGCGCCCGGGTCGGCGTCTTTGTCGATTGCGAGATCGACAAAGACATAATCGCCGTTCCCATTCACCTTCACGCTGCGCGCCGAGACGCCTCCGCCCGCCGTCACCTTCGCGCCCGCCAGGTTCTTACCGTGCAGCAGAACTCGGACCGGGTTCATCGTCGATCCCGCCCACCAGCTCGGCGGCTCCACCCGGTCCACCGCCGGCGCGTTCCCCTGCGCGTCGGCCGCATGGCCGCCCGCGACGGAGCTGGCGAGCAGAATCGCGGCGCCGACGCCAATCCGGGAAAATAAGTAATTTGAGTGCATTCTAACCTCCCCCACACGTTTGGGTAAAGGCATTATAAGAAGAATAACGCCGTTTGTCAACAGAAAACTTCCCCGTTTTGCGGCCGTCGCGCCGCGTCCGCGATCGTCGTCCCGGGGCGCAGGTGTATTTCTGGTAACAATTGCAAGCCAATGCGTTTCAACCACCGCGCCTTGGGTATCTATTGCTGTGGCGATCGGAGAACCGAAGCCCAAGGAGAATCCTCATGAACACCCGTCTGATCGCGACCGCCGTCGCCGCAATGACGCTGCTGGGCGCGGCCGGCTCCGCCGTAATGGCCGATTCCCATATGATGCATCACCGCATGATGCACAAGCGCCATCATATGCACATGATGAAGCACAACATGAAGATGCACGGGCATATGATGAAGCACAACATGAAGATGCGCGGCCACATGATGCATGACAAGATGATGCACAAGATGTAGCTCCGCCCCTCAAGACGCTGTGATGAAGTCCCCGCCGAATGCATTCGGCAGGGGCTTTTTTGCTGGGTGGGAAAAAAATCACGCCTGTCTCACGCTGTTCTCACCATGGGGCGCTAAACTCCTTCCATCACCTGAGCGCTTCTGGAGGAGAAGTTCCATGGACAATAATTTCGTGACGCAGGATCAAGCAATGGCGGCGCAGGCGCAGGCGTCGGATCCGGATATTTGGGAGTGGGAGACGGGGGAGGCCGGCCGCGTGCGCGGAAACTGGCTGGTGAATGCGTATGTCGGCGGCTTATTCGCCGTCGCCGCCGTCACGCACATTCTGTCCACGCTGGCGTTGAAATAAGACCGATCCGAGGCGCAAGCGGCGCCTTACGCTTGACAAGCGCCCAGATCTTCGCGGGCTTGTTCGATGCCGAGCTTGTCGCCCAGCTGGCGCCAGAGGGCGAGGCTTTCGGTGAGGCGTTTGCGGGCGGTGGTGTGATCGCCAAGACGCAGGGAGGCGACGCCGTTCATGTGGACGCCGCCGGCCATGCCTTTGAGGTTTCCCGCGATCCGGTGCATCGCCGCGCTGCGGTCGGCGAGGGACTGGGCGATCTTGAAATCGCCCTCGCGCAGCGCAATGCGCGCGCCGCCGGCGAGGGTGCGCGCCGAGCCGTAATGGTCGCCGGCGCTCTGGAACAGCGATTGGCTTTCCGTGAAAGCCGAAGCGGCGGCGTCGATATCGGCGCCGTCGCACAGTGATTCCCCGAGGCTGCACAGCGCGCTCGCGAGACGATGCGGATCGCCGAGCGCGCGGGCGGCAGTGACGGCGGCTTCGAGCCAGGTTCGGGCGAGTTCGTGGTGACGCCGCGCGAGCTCCAGACAGCCGGCGGCTTCCAGCGCGCGGACGCGCGCCGGAGTCGGCGGCGCCTCCCCATTGGTCAGGAACGTCTCCAGCCACCGAAGCCCTTCTTCATGATGACCGCGAACGTCCCAAAAACGCCAGAGGCACCCGGCGAGGCTCAGGCCGGCCTCGCCATCCTCCGGCGTGCGCCCCGGGCCATCGCGCTGATACCATTGGAGGGCGGCGCGCAGGTTGTCGGATTCGGACTCGAGACGGTCCAGCCAGACGATCTGATCGGGGCCGGTCAGCTTCGGCGCGGCCTCTTCGGCAATCGCCCGGTGCCAGGACGCGTGACGGCGGCCGAGCGGCAGGCGCTGATCCGCCGGGAGCAGCTCCCAGGCGTATTCACGCAAAGTCTCCAGCATGAAGAAGCGGATATCTTCCCCATGCGTCTCCGTGATTAGCAGTGAATGCTGGGTCAGCTGGCTCAGGATATCGAACGCCTGCGGCTCTTCACAGACAGCTTCCGACGCTTCCAGCGTCCAGCCTCCCCGAAACACGCCCAGCTGTGCAAAGCAGTGCTGGAGCTCCGGGGCGAGGCGGTCGTAGCTCCACTCCAGCGTCGCGCGCAGGCTCCGATGGCGCGCGTCCATATCGGTGCGCCGGCTCACCAGAAGGTTGAAGCGCTGCGAAAGACGCGGCAGCATCTGCGCGGGCGTGAGCGCTCCCGCCCAGCCGGCCGCGAGTTCGAGCGCCAGCGGAATTCCCTCCAGACGCCGGCAGAGCGCCGCCACCGTCGCTTGATTCGTCCGGGTCAGCGTGAACTGTGGGCTGACTTGCCGCGCGCGGTCCAGAAAAAGCTGCATGCTCGGGGTCAGGGCTGCGAGGTCGGGCTCCTCAAACTCCTCCGGGACCGGCAGCGGCGCGACGGGATAGTCCTGCTCGCCGCCCAGGTTCAGCCGGCGGCGCGACGTGACGAGGCAGGTCAAGCCCGCCGCCTGCTCCATCAGCGAACAGATCGTCTGCGCGCCTTCGTCCACCAGATGCTCCATGCTATCGAGCACCAGCAGGGTTCGCCCGGCGCCGAGCCGCGACAGGCAGTGCTCCCAGAGATCGCCGTCCGGCGGCGGGCCGGGACGCAGGGAGTCGGCGATCGCAGAAACGATCATCCCCGCGCTGTCCACATCGGCGAGCGGGGTGAACCAGACGCCGCCGGGGAAGTGCGCCGACGCCCGCCGGGCCACTTCCAGCGCGAGGCGCGTTTTCCCCGATCCGCCGTGTCCGACCAGAGTCAGCAGCCGTGTGTTGGGCGCATCCTCCAGTGACGAAGTGAGCAGGACGGAAAGGGTTTCGATCTCCGTCTGGCGTCCGAAAAATCGCGTGAGCCGCGCGGGCAGGCTGCCCAGCGACGGCAGTGGAATCTCGCGCCGCGTCGTTATGTCGCCGTCTGGCGTGTCCTCTGGCGCCGGCGCGCTCTCCAATACAGCGGCGGTGACCGCCGGCGCGGGGGCGAACACCAGGGTGGGGGCGCTGCGCAGCGGCTCGACCAGCGCCTGGATCTCCGCGCCCGGCGTCACGCGCAGTTCTTTCCAAAGGATCTGCTCCAGCTCCCGAAACTGCCGCAGGGCGTCCGCAATGCGTCCGTCGGCGGCGAGCAGCCGGATCAGATCGGCGTGCCCCTCCTCGCGCAGCGGATCCTGTCGCACTGCCTTGCGCGCGTACTCCAGCGCTTGGCTGTTGTCCCCGCCGTCGCTCAGCGCCTGGGTCAAACGGTTGAGCGCCGTCAGATAATCTTCCTCCAGCCGCCGGCGCTCGCCCAGGACCCAATCGTCATAATATCCGGGGAGCAGTTCTCCGCCGTAAGCGTCCACCGCGCGGCGCAGCGCGGCGGCGCGTGTCTCAGGCGCTTCGGACCGCGCAGCGGCGGTCAGCGCGTCTTCAAACTGCGCGACATCCGTGGAGACATCGGCGCTCAGGCGCACGGAAACGCGGTCGGCGATCAGGAGATCCGACATGTCTGGGCACGCCGATTCCAGAGTCCGCCGCAGCGTCGTGAGAACCTGCCGGAACCGAATCCGCGTGGCGTCCGCGTCTTCGTCCGGCCAAAGCATCTCAATCAGCTCCTCACGCGGATGCGACCGGCGGCGATGCACCGCGAGAAACGCGAGCAGCGACGCCGCCCGGCGCGTCTCAAACCGCGCATTCGCGCCGTCCGGACAGGGGACATGAAGGCCGCCGAGCAGCTGAATCTGGAGAATGGGTTGGGGTAATGTGTCCATAAGGTGAAGCGGGTAGTACAGGACGATGGTGGGTTGTTCGACGAGGCAAGGCGGTTTTCCTGCCGAGTTTAGCCGGGCGGATTGGATGGCCCTCGGGCGGATTGGATGGCCCTCGCGCGGCGCTAGGAATGGAAGACGCCCCAGACCTCCTCGGTTCTTCGATAACGCAAGCGCCGGCATGCCACCCGGTGAAATTTGCCGTACAAAAACCTGCCCCAATGAAGACCCCGCAGGCGCCAGGCGCTCATCGCCTATCGGCCGCCGCGCGCCACCACGCCTTCGGCGGCCGCTTGTTTCATCGTCGTCGCCATCAGAGTGTATACATCTGTCCAGGCCGCTTTGTGGGCGGGGGTAAACGCCTCGGGGCCGAGCTTCGCTTCGAGCGCGCCGAGGAGCGCGGATGCGACCGTGTCGTAGTGCTCATCCTTGACGCCGTAGCCGCCGTGGCGCTTGCCGAGCTGCCAGAGGACAGGGACGAGTTCATCCAGGCGCTCCAGGCTGTCGACCGCCGTCGCCAGCACGTCCATCAGCTTCTTTTGCTGAGCCTTCATATCTCCCAAAAACATCGGTCGAAGCGAAGGGTCCAGGGTGAATAGCCGTTCGTAGAACGCCGCCGCCACGTCTGCGGCCTGCGGCTTGACATTGCGGAAACTTTGCACGATCAACTCTTTTTGTTCGGTGGTCATTGGGTCGCCCTCTTTACTGCGTCGGCGTTCATATTCCTGATCATAGCGCGGGATCGTGAGATAATCGTGAGATTTTTCGCGATTGACCAAATTGCGTGCGAGCATAAATCTCACGCGGGCCTCACGTCCCTCTCACCGTCGACGCCTATACTCCCGTTCGTCACCGCCGTCGCCGCTTCCTGTCTGCCGTGGATGCGGCGCGGCGGCGGCGCAATCATCGATGATCGAGGAGAATTCAGAATGCCGCAATTACACAAGACGATACTCGCGACGGCCGTCGCCGCCGGAATTTGCGCCATGGGAGGCGCATTCGCCTCGGCCGCGACCTACGATGTCGGTCCCGCCTATGCTTACACCACGCTGTCCTCTGTTCCGTGGAGCGCGCTTCAGCCGGGCGACGTGGTCAACATCCACTGGCGCGCGGCGCCGTACAAGGAGCATATCCTCCTGTCGCAGAGCGGCACGGCGGCGCAGCATATCGTGGTGCATGGCGTTCCCGATCCCGCCACGCAGCAGCTGCCCGTACTGGACTCGGACGGCGCGGTTGAAGCGGCGAATATCAATTACTGCTGGAGCGGGCTCTACGGCAACGGCGCGGTGATGGTCAGCCCGCGCGCCGGGTTTGTCTATCCCTACATTCCATCGTATATCGATATCGAGAATCTCAAAATCATTCATGCCCGCGCTCCATACTCGTTTCAGGCACCGGATGGCACCACGCAGAACTACGCACGCTTCACGGCGGGAATCAATGTCGAACGCGGCCAGAATATCACGATCCGAGGGTGCGAGCTCACCGATAACGCCCTGGGCCTTTTCGTCAACTCCAAGTACAATACCGACGCGCTGTCGGCCAACATTCTGATCGAGCACAACGATATTCACCACAACGGCGTTTCCGGCGACGCCAGCTGCCACAACTGCTATACCGAAGCGGCGGGCGTCACCTATCAATACAATCACATTGGCCCCGTCATCACGGGGTCCGTCGCCGACGCCATCAAAGACCGTTCGTCCAATCTCGTCATTCGGTACAACAATATCGAGAGCGGCCCGTCGGATTGCCTGGATCTGATCGAGGCGCAGAGCGACAAGTATATCGCGACGCTGCCTAACTACGACAAAACCTGGATTTACGGCAACACATTTTACAACGGACCCACCGGCGCCGCCTATCTGATCAACTACGGCGGACTGGACACGGATTACAGCATGTATCGCAAGGGCACACTGTACTTCTATAACAACACCGTCGTCAACCAGGCCCCATACAACGCCTGGTGGCGCACCGTCGTTTTCGTCTTCCCGTACCGCTACTACACCGGCGTGGACAGCGTGGAGCGGGTGGATTGCCGCAACAACATCTTCGCGAGCCTGCCGGTGACGCCCGGCGCTGCGCCCGCCGTCCTGGCGATGATGGCGACCGATAACACCCCGTTTTTGGATATGACCGCGAACTATGTGAGCCCAGGAACGCAGCTCGCCTACTACACCGGTCAGGGACCGCTGGGCGGACTGGTCACCGGATGGGCGATGCAGCACTTCGGCGACGCTAATGGAGTCGACAATCCCGGCTTCGTAAATCCCTCGGCGCTGGACTTCCGTTTGGCGAAGACCGCTTACTGTATCGACAAGGGGACCGCTCAGAACGCGGCCGTCGCCGGCCTGTTCGATCCGCAGTTTGAGCTGATGTCCGACCTGAACGTCATCCCGCGCCCCACGCTTGGCGCGGCGATCGATCTCGGCGCTCATGAAAATTCGGGGTTGGCCGCCGCGGCGCCGCCGATGAGCATCAGCAGCGCCAGTCTTTCCGAAGGCAACTCGGGCGTCAAAAACATGATCTTCACCGTCACGCTCGCCAGCCCCAGCGCCGCCGCCGCGCAGGTCTCCTACACGACCGCGAACGGGACGGCCGCCGCCGGATCGGACTACACCGCGACTTCGGGGACGCTCATCATACCCGCCGGGCAGACTTCCGCGACGATCGCCGTTCCGATCCTCGGCGACACGGTTCCGGAGCCCGACGAAACGTTCACGGTGAACTTGTCCAACGCCGTTGGCGCGACGCTGATCGGCGGCCAGGGCGTCGGGACGATTGTCAACGACGATTCGGCTCCCGTGAACGCGCCCGTCATTTACAGCTTCACGCCCGCCGGCGGCGCGGCTGGAACCGTCGTCACCATCACCGGCCAGTACCTGACCGGCGCCACCGGCGTCTATCTGCACGACATCCCCGCAGCATCGTATACTGTGGTGAATGATACGACGATCACCTTTGTTGTCCCCGCCATGGCCGCCGGCCCGGCCAAGCTCAAGGTGATCACGCCCGCCGGCAAATGCTGGGCCGTGAATAACTTCGTCGTCAACTGATGAAAGTCGGCTTCCGGCGCTCGCGAATTCTCGTCGAGCGCCGGAACATTCGCTATTCTCATGGGGTCTAATCCATAGAATACGAAGTCTCCGCTTGGAGGATAACGATATGTTTTGCCTAACAACATGCCGCCGATTATTTTTGCTCATTGCCGCCATTGCGGGAATCGTGCAGGCGAGTTATATGTTCTGAAAGCTCGCTCCATATTGAGGGCTATGAAATCGCCCGCAAACGAATTACGGTTCGTTTGCGGGCGATTTGTGTCTCAGGAGTTAAGAGGCGTGTCAATGGCTTTTCGCGCTTGCCTCTCGGTACACCGTCGTGATGTTGTGATACTCGTCCAAATTCTCCGTCTTCAATTGGCTGCACTTTTGAATCCACTGCGCCTGTGTATCCTGAAACGGATCGAGCGGGGTGATCGGTTTGACATTGCTGTACAGGCCCCACTGCGACTGCCCGCCTTTGACCCAGGTGATCTTATATGTCCACGATGACCAGGAGATGGATTGATCCTGCATGGCGTCGACGAACCGCGCCAGCGTTTCGGGAGTGCCATGCGGCTCCATGCAGAATTCGCCGAGGTAGTAGGGGACTTTGCGCTTCTCTCGCTCGGCGCGGATATCGGAGACCATGCCATCGGAGCTTTTGGTCTGATCCTCGGGAGTCTTGGCGCCGAAATTATAGTAGTGAATGCTCATCACGACATTGGTCCATCCCAGAACGCTGGGATCGGGCATGTCCTTGATGCCCTTGTAGCCGTCTTCGACGAAGACCAGGTGATTGGGATCGCCGGCGCGGACGGCCTGGTAGAGGTCGTTCTGCACCACATAAAGCGCCGCCGAGTTCGCCGCGCCCATCGGCTCGTTGACGAGGTCGTAGCCGGCGACGGCGCTGCTCTTGCGGAAGCGCCTCGCCAGCCGAGTCCAGAGATCCTCGGCGGCGTGGACATTTTTGTCGTCCTTGAAGAACTGGTTGACGCCCGCCTGTCCTGTATGCATTTGATCGCTTTGCCCCCCAGGCGCTCCATGGAGATCCAAGATGACATATATTTGACGCTTGCCGGCCCACGCCACGGCGCGGTCCAGCCAGTCGAGGCCGCCGGGTTCATCGACCAGGCTGGCGAGGAAGGGCAGGCGAACGCAGTTGAAGCCGGCGGCATGGATCCGGTCGAAGTCCGATTCATTGAGCCAGGCGTCCCGGAACGCCGTTCGCATCTTAATCTTGGCGTCCGCGCCAAGTCGCTTTTCGACCGTTTTCCAGAGCGTCACATGATCCTGAACCGGCGGCTCCGCCGATCCGACCGGCGGTTTGGTGACGAACGGCTGCATCCATGGCTCCTCGACAAGCCAGCCGCCAAGGTTGACGCCGCGCAGAACGATGGGCCGGCCCTTGGCGTCCACAATCTTGTCGCCTTCGGCGTGAAGCATGGACGGCGGCGCCGCCGCATGGGCGCCGGCGATAGGGAACAAAGTTGCCGTGAGGGCAAGCAGACAGGGTAAAAACGTTTTCATAGAAGTTCCATCACAAGTCGCTATGGCCGGAGAGGATACGGCTGGGCGCAAAGCGTTCTCAAGAAAGCGGAGTTAAGAGACGGGCGGAGCCGTCGATCCGCGTACGATCAGGGTCGGCTTGAGGAGCCACATCGAAGGCGTGGGGGCGTCCGCCGAGAGCCGCCGGAATAGCAGTCGCGCCGCCGTTTCTCCGATTTCGACCAGCGGCTGATGTACCGAAGTCAGCGGCGGGACACCGATCGCGCCGTCGGGAGTGTCGTCAACGCCGACGACCGACAGCCGGATCGGCACGGAGATCCCCAGATCCCGCGCGGCCTGCATCGCGCCCAGCGCATTCTGATCGTTGGCCGCAAAGATCGCGGTCGGCGGATTGGGAAGCGTCAGCAATCGCCGCGTCTGCGCGTAGGCCAGATCGATATCGTAAGCGCCCGGTCCCGCTGCGTACTCCGGCGGCAGATGGAAGCCGAGCGAGTTCATAAAGGCGTGATAAGTTTCCGTACGCATGCAGCCGCTGAGCATATTCATCGGTCCGGTCAGATGCGCGATCCGCGTGTGTCCAAGGTCGCGCAGATGGTGCAGCGCCAGCCGCGCGCCGTGCGCGTTGTCCGAGTCCACGGAGGAGATATCGTAGGGATCGCCGGGATAGGAGACGGCGACGATGGGGATGTCGCAGCGCGCCAGCGCCGGAATAATATCAGAATCCATGGGCGGCGCCACGACAATAATGCCGTCGGTGCGCTGATCCCGGTATGAAGCCGCCGAAAGGTCAGCCGTCTTCCAGGGATCCGTATAAAACGTGACGTTGTAACCGGCTTCGGACGACGCCGAGATCACGCCTTGGAGGATAAACGACGTGTACGGGTGACTGACCACCACCATCGAGCTGGCGGTGCCAAACAAGATCCCAATCGTGTTCATACGCTTATGCGACAGACCGCGCGCCACCGCGCTGGGGTGGTAATTCAATTCCTGCATGGCGCGCAGCACCCGCTCCCGGGTTTCGGGCAGCAGCACGCGCTTTCCATTCAGAACATAAGACACGGTTGCGGTAGAGACGCCGCACGCTTTGGCGACATCTTTAATAGTAGTCATAAACTGTTCACGCACCTCGGTTACGCGGTTAAACGTTAACCCAATTGTAACATAGTGAATTTTGCTTGTCAAGGGCAGGTATTTCGTTCCCGCGCTGACGAAATCTGAGGACACATAAGACATCTGCGCTTTGACGTACGATGCGAACGCGAATATCTCCGACTGGAATTGACGGTGTACGGCGATAATACAAATAAAACCTAGTGAGGTCTGCGAATATGTGTGGTAAAAAGATGGGAAGCCGTCTCCAGGCCGGGATTAGCCCCCATACAATCAAATTGTCATCTCGATGGAGTGTAAGATATTGGAAGTCTTCATGGGCAAGGCCCGCAATAATTTCTAAAAAACTGTTATTGACAAATTGGAAAGTGTTTGATATACTCAGTATGGTTTAACCGCTTAAACACTAGAACGCAATTGAATGTATTCGCAGACGCATTTGAAACGAGCCATTATCTTAAAGGAGTTCCATTGATGAAACATCGACACGGTTTTACGCTGATCGAGCTGCTAGTCGTCATCGCTATCATTGCGATTCTCGCCGCCATCCTGTTCCCCGTCTTCGCTCAGGCCCGTGAGAAGGCCCGATCGATCTCGTGCATGTCCAACTTGAAGCAGATTGGTCTGGGGATCCTGCAATATACCCAGGATGCTGATGAGATGTACCCACAGGCCACCGACGAATCCGGCAAGCAGTGGTACGATATGGTGGACCCCTATATCAAGAGCGGACAAAAGTCCGGCGGATTCTCATATGGGCGCGGCGGTGTTTGGGACTGCCCTTCCTTCCCGAGCGACTATGGTCAGGCCCAGCACTACGGCGCGAGCCTCGGCCTCTTCGTCCCGAACTATTCGGGTAACAATGGCGGGAAGCCCCTCGCGCCTTGGTCTCTGGCGGTCGTCGACGCTCCGGCCGATAAGATCATGGTCGCCGAGAAGGGGCGCAACGCCGCGACCTGGGGCTACGAGACATTCATTACTATCGAACAAGAGTGGCTGAACAACTGGAATAACCTGGATGCGAACGGTAAGTTCGATGAGTCCAAGGATGGCAGCGACCATTCGGTCCTTCCTTCGGTCGATTGCGACGGAACGATGCCTGGCGGCAACCCGTTCGCCTGGGAGTGTGGCTGGACCGTACGATATCGTCACCAGCAGTCGGCGAACGTTCTGTTCTGCGACGGACACGCCAAGGCAATGCACGCCGGGACGATTAAGTGGTACAAGAACGTATACATCCCTCAGGTCTACGAAGCGGCTATGCAGCAGCAGGGGTGGGGCTGGTCAACCAGTGTTCACTAGGAGAACGAAATTGAAGTTGAGCGCCAGAAACCTTGCGGTGATGACATGTGCTCTCGGGGTGCTCGGAGCCAGCCTCGCCGGCTGCAGCCATAACGACGCTGCGCCTGCGAGTACAGCGAAGGCGTCCGTAATGCCATCCGGCATGCCAGAGAACGCTCAGCAGCAGACAATACAGGCAGAGGGAGCGGCCTCGCCGGCCGCTCTGGCTGCTCAGCATAACGCGGAGATGCGTGCATCCAAGCATTGACACGACTCCGGCAACCTCTCTGGAAATAAGATCCGAATGACTCTTCCGCCCTGTCCTGGGGAAGTGAATATGCATTCTCCGCACCGGCGCCGCAAGGCGCCGGTTTTTTTGTTGTCCGGGGAAGTATAATCTCTGGGCGCAAAGGCGCAGATCTAAACCTTATGACCAACCACTATCTTATTTTCGAAAAATCCGCGCATGCGGTCATCCACATTATCCAGGGCGGTACGCTGACCGAGGCGCTTTGGAACTACATCGTTCGCGACCAGACCGAGGCCACGCTGCAAGAGGACGGTTCCGTCTTCGCCTGGGGAACACTCTATCCGCATCCGCTGTCCTACATTGAGCGCTGGCACAAGATTGAAGGCGACTGGCAGATCCGCGATCTGCCCGATTGGGCGTGGTCCGATCCGTCCGCGCAGGTTTTCGCCGACAAGGGGCCTTATAACACCGCGCTCGCAACGGAATCGTGTCTCGCAAAGTTCCGAAAGCGATTTCCCAAAGCGGACGCGCAGTTTTTTGTCTGGCCTCTGAAAACGGGCGTGCTCGTCACGTTCTATCAGCAAAAGCATTTAGAACTCAAGATTATGAAGCGCTATCTGTGGGTCTGGGACGGCAAGCGTGAAAAGATCAGTGAATGGAAGGGCGACGAGGCGCAGCTCGCCGAAGAGCTGGACACACAGACGGTCCGTCTGAGCCTCGGCGCCGCCGCGCCGCTGTCATCCATGTCTTACGGCGGCGTGGGATTTTAGCTGTCCGTTGCGAAAGGGAAAAACGAATCATGCATCGATTGCGCTCCTCATATCTCATCACGGCGATGTGTCTCACGGCCCTCGGAATCGGCGCCGCTTCCGGATACGCCGCCCCGGATGCCCCGAAGGTTCTCAGCGCCAAGGATCGGCAGCATCTGCTGACCGACCACTTCCAGACCTTCAGCGGCTCCAGCGCGATCCCGGAACCCGTGAAAGCGTTTTATCTCACGCCTACGGACAGCGCCGCGCCCGACGCTTCGTCCAAAGACAGGCCGAAGTTCCCGATGGCCAATCCGGGCAAACCCTGGAACGCCGGCGATGTCGTTCAAGATAGCTCGCTCCCATTCCGCCGTCTGATCTTCGTCGCCGTCGCCAAAGGCTACTGCCTCATCACGTACGAGTACGGCGGCATCGCCTACAACCGCTGCGCCGCCCTATACTACTTTTCCGACAAGAAAGCCGATCTTGCCTGGGCCGGAAACGTGTCTGGAACATGGGAAAATCTTTCCGAATTCCGCAAATCCATCCGAACAAAACAATACCGTGACGGCGGCCGGCTGTAAATTGATTCCCATGAACAATAACCATATGAGCGATACCCTTCCGACAGCCGGCGGCGCCAAGGCGTCTGCTGTTATTCAGCTTGCTCGTTGGTTGTTCGCAACGCCGGACAACGGTCGATCCACGTGGTCGGTTATTATGTGGTGGGAAGCCCGGCGCTTCGCCTTTAATCTGATTGTAGGCGGCGTCGGCTTCATTTCGCTCGTCCTTTTTATGGTCCTGATGTCGACGCCCGGTATTCTCAAGCCAGGCGAGGACGCCGTTGAGCCGATGGCGATTTTTATCGCGCCGATTTTGATGAACATCGCTTACACTCTGGGGTGGTTCATCGAAGTCCAATGGAACTGGCTGCACCGTGGCCATACGGGCCGCATTGGCCCGGTGATGCTGGCTGTCGGCTTTATCTTTTCGTTATTGCTGATGCTTCTGCCCACGACCGTAGGTGTGATAAGCGTAATTTCGCTGCATCATGGAAAATGAATCAAGAAATAAGCCGAATATTCAATGAACATCCTCTGGATCGAAAACCATGATCGCTTCGCGAAGATCGCCGTGAAGACATTTCTCTCTACTCACACCGTCACCGTCATCCCAAGCATTGCGGCGGCGTGCGCCGCTTTGACATCCGGCGCCTTTGATGTGGTGATGGTCGATTATGACTTGGACGACGGCAAGGGGGACTCGATGATTGCGCAAATCAATGCGCTTCGGCCACGACCCGGAATCATTGCGACTTCGTCCCACGCTTTCGGCAACCAATCGCTGATGGAGGCCGGCGCGGACGCCGTCTGTGGCAAGACAGAGTTTTCGTCGATTGGGCAAGTTATCGACAGACTTCGAGGGAGTAACACACATGACAATAACTGATATTGTCGAATTTGTCATGATGCGCGGCGGTGACGGTCGTTTCGGCGCGCTGAACCGGGCGCAGCGTGTGGTGTACGCGATCAGTGACGTGGACAGCATGACGGCGGAGTATAGCCTTTACGACTACTACGACAGCAATTCGGGCAAGAACGCGGCGTTTGTGGTGTCGGCGCTCAAAGAGATCGGCGCGCTGGAGTCATCGGCCGTTATTCGGAGCGCGAACGCGCTTTTTCCGGGCGGACAGCCGGCGCTCGACCTCGGCCAGCGGCGCAACCAGATAGAGGCGATGGGCGAGGATGTCGCTGCATCGATCAAAGAGATCGGCGATCAATTCATGAACTGTACCGATAACTTCGCCGAAAAGTTCGAAGCATTTGTGCTTGCCAACCAAAAAGACTTGATGGCGCAATGAACCAGAGAAGATCCAAGAAGATCATTCGTTGGCTGGTGACAGTCACATTTACACTCGTATGTGTCGTAAATATCTTCCTTACGCTCAGCGGGCGCAAGCCCGAACGAGTCTCAACTATCGTACTGCATGTGGTTCAATTGATGTTACTTGGGGCTGTCATATTTCTCTGGGGCGAGGAGCGCGCCGAGTGTCAGGCCGATTTCGATAGAGAACAGGGCGATAGAAAGAATTGATCATGGCCTCGGTCCGCATCAATGGCGCTAAGATTACGGATTGGGCGTCGTTCCATCAGATCTTCAAAGAGACGTGCGGCTTCCCCGACTTCTACGGTATGAATATGAACGCCTGGATCGACTGCTTATCCGATCTTCGCGCAGAATATGGAATGACTCAGTTTCAGCTGGCGAATGATGAAATACTTTACCTTGAGATACATGGCGCTCTTGATTTGAGCGTTCGGTTACCAGAAATTATATCTGAACTTGTGGAGTCTACAGCGTTCGTGAATAGCCGGTATCTTGGCTATGGGCAAACGCCGCCATTGGCTATTATCTTCATTGGTTAGGAGAATGCTTTGAGACAAAACTCGTTGCCAATGATGTCTATCATTGCTGCTATTGCGATATTGTTATCGCCGAAGGGTGAAGGGGCGCTCGCCGCAGCGCTGGAGCCGCCGGCGGTGGCGATTCACTCTGGTGTGACCTGGGTGGATGAGATTGGGCTGTATTCGGTCCAGTGGCGGGGGCTGGATGGCGCGACGGGGGCGTTTCCGGTGGGGTGGTCGGGGATGTTTGATGAGCGGACGGGGGTGTCCGCGACGGAGTTTGGGATGCAGGGCGGGCGGCGGGCGTATCTGCTGCATCCGATGTGGCGGGGGCAGTCGGGGAATGCGGATCAGAGTTACCGGCTGGCGCTGCCGAAGGCGCGGGCGGCGCATCTGATGTTTGGGGTGGCGATTGGCGCCAGCGCGCAGGGAAAGTCGGATGGAGTGACGTTCCGCGTGTTCGTGGACGGCGCGCGGGTCTTTGAGGTGAATACGAAATCGGAGGCGTGGACGGAGGCAGATATCGATCTGAGCGCGAAGGCGGGCCGGACGGTGCTGGTGACGTTTGAAACGGATCCTGGCCCGAACCACGATCCGAGTTTTGACTTCGGGATTTGGGGAGATCGTCGGGTGGTGATTTTGGGCGTTTCGCCCGCGACAGTGGCGCCTGTGGGGCAATCCGCGTATCCGCTCGACGCGGCGACTGCGGGGTGGGGCGCGTGTTCGCCGACTTACCCGGTGGGCGTAAAGCCCAGCGCTCGGATTGCCATGGTCCGGCGCGGGAAGGCGACGGACTTCGCGGAGGGGCTGCGGTTTGCCGTCTCGCATCCCAGGGGCGGCCTCGCGCCTCTGGAGCTGCCGATGGCGCACTCCGCGCGGGTGGGGCTGGTGTCAGCGGATGGAAAGATCGTCTACTCAGATGATCCCTCCGTCCATACCGAGACGAACGAAGCCCTCGCGGCGGGCGGCATTGTGCGCCGAATCACAACTTATGCCTATGGCGGGCGCACGGTGCGGCTCACGACGGAGATTCATCCCTATTCGGGATCGAGCGCGCGGATCGATGTTCGCAGTGACGATCCGTATATCGCTTCGGTGGACTTCGGCGTGATCGGGCCGACGGCGATGCGGCGCAATCTCGTCGTGCCCTATCTGGACAATGGAACGGTGCAGTATCTGACCGATCAGGGGCTTTATTCCAGTGTCTTTGTCGACTTCGCCCGCTCGGACGCAAGCGTCATCGATGGCGTGACGGCGATGTACGCCCCTTTGACCGATGGGACACGCAATCCCGTGCGCGAGACGGCGTACTTTGCGCTCTCACCCGACTTCGCTTCGGTGCTGCCGACGCCGCCCAACCCAGCGTCGCCGTACCGGGCGGCGCTGGGCGACAGAGTCGTGTTGGATCACTGGCGTAATGTCGATTTCGCGAGCAACGCCGCCTGGCTCGATCTTCTGGCGAGCTATGGTTTGACGCATTTTCTGACCATTGCCCATGTTTGGCAGAACGGGGGCTATGATAACAAACTGCCCGATACCCTGCCCGCCATGGAATCGCTCGGCGGAAGCCAGGGGATGCGCCAGTGGATCGCGGCGGCGAAGCGCCATGGCGAGCTGATCGCGCTGCACGACAACTACGCGGATTTCTATCCCAACGCCGCCTCGTTCGATTGGGCCAATGTGCCGCACGATTCCGAAGACAAGCCAATTCCCGCGTGGAAGAACCTTGTCCAGTCATACGCCGTCGCGCCGGCGTTTATCGTCAAGAGCGCGAGCATCCATGAGCCACAGATCGCTCAGGAGCTGGCGCCTAACGCGGGGTATTTGGATGTCCATTCGTCCACGGCTCCCAGTTTTCATGTCGATTTCCGAGCCGGGATCGAGGGCGCGGGAATGATGCGGACGGTCAGCCGCGCCAACATCGGTCTCTGGAGCCTGACGCGTCGGACGTATGGCGGACCAGTGTTAGGCGAGGGCGCGCATGATTGGATGTGGGCGGGACTGCTGGACGGGGTGGAAGGGCAGTTCGGCGTCGGCGTTCCCTCCAACGGCGGGCAGAGCGCGCCGCTGTTCGTAGACTTCGCGCTGCTCAAGGTCCACCCCCGCATGCTCAATCACGGTATGGGGTACCTGGAGCGCTGGCTGGCGTCCCCGACGGCGTCCGCCATCCCCGCGAGCGTGCTCGATCAGTACCGTATGCAGGAGCTGATCTACGGACACGCGGGCTTTGTCGCCAATCCACTGATCGATTCGCTCCCATTTCTCTGGCAGGAGCACAACCTTGTGCCGCCAGTGACGCGTCGCTACGCCGCCTCGCCCGTGCGCGCCATCCGCTACGATGTGAAGGGCGTGCTGCGCGATACCAACGCGGCGGTCGCGGCGCGTTCGGCATTTGACCGGGCGCAAGTGACATACGCCAATGGCCTGAAGATCACCGCCAACGGGCGCAATCAACCCTGGGAGGTCGCGGCGGGCGGCGGCAAGGTCACGCTGCCGACGTTCGGCTGGGTCGCCGACGGCCCGGACCTGCTGGCGTACACCGCGCTCCGGGGCGGCCGGGTCGTCGATTTCGCGCGGACGCCCACCAGCATCTTCGCCAACTGCCGCGCCGTCCCCATAATGGCGGGACCGAAGGTCTCGGATCTGAAGCCCAGTATTTCGCTGTTTCGGAAGACCGGCGCGCGGACATTCGAGATTGCGTTTACCTGGGATGTGAAGGAAAAAGTCGCCGCCGACGAAGCGGTTTTCGTCCATGTCGTCCCATCACAGAAGCCCGACGAGATCGCGTTTCAGATACCCGCGGCTGTCGGCGCGCCTGGCGCGTGGCCGATCGGGCGCGTCAACGGCCAGACAACTGTCGTCTCCGTACCGGCGGACCTGCCGGATGGCCTTTATTCGATCCGCGTGGGAATATACTCCTTGAAAACGGGCGAACGACTGACTCTTCCCGGTAAGGACGACGGCGCGCGGCGGTATCCCGTCGGCGTTCTGCAAATTCGCGACCATGGCGCGAGCGTCGAGATGCTGCTTCCTCCTCAGCGTGGACAGCCGCCGCATGACGAGCGCGTGACGCGCCCCGCCGCGCCAATCAACTTTGGCCCGATCGCCACCGATGAAAGCGTCATGATGGATTGTGTCGGCGGACTCAAATGGCGCATCACGCCCATGCCGCGCGACACGCCCTTCACCCTCGCCTTCGATCCCGCCGATCTTGGACTCCATACCGCAAAGCTCAAGATCGGCGCATTCGACGTTGCTGGCAAACGCCTTGCCGGCGCTATTCCCGTTACCGCGTCCGCTCTAGGGACGCGATGGCGGCAGGTGAAAATCGGCGCCGTTTCCGGCGCGGCGTATTATGAGCTCACATCCAAATGACATTTTTTCGCCAGATTGATATGGCTGACAATAACATACATCCATGCAGGGCGTCAGACCTGACTGCGGCGGCGCTTCAGGACGCCGAATCCGAGGCCCGCGACGCCCATCAATAGGGCGGCGATGGAGGACGGTTCCGGTACCGTCGGCGCGAATGCGACGCCTCGGAGGACTTCGCCGTAGGAGGCGGATTTGAGGATGCTGAACTGCTCGCTTAAAGATTGAGCGGAGGTCGTGTAGTTTAGCTGATCGGTGATCGAGACTAATTTATTCGGGTCGGCGCCCTGGTCCGTGGCGCCGCTGGCGGTCGATGTGACCGCGTAGATGCTGACGGTTCCGTCGCTATTGACGCGCCCCGTGATGTTGCGCAGTCCTGTCGTCGCCGGATCGAGCGTTGTCGGGAGCCCATTGACGCTGTACTGGACGCCCAGATTCAGGCCGTTTTGCAGCGTATAGTCAAGATGCCAGACACCGTTGACTTTAGACCACTTCTCCAGGCCGGCGTTAGCGTCAGTCCCAGTACCGTCGCCCTCATCCGCAACGTACAGCGTATCGGAATTGGCGAAGAACAGACCGAACGGAGCAAATTTCGCGGTGTTGGTCTTCGCCAACCCGGTGGGAAATCCCGTCACAATCGTGATCGGCGTATTCGCGGCGTTGGAAATCGTCGGCAGAGAGCCTGCGTTTCCAACCTGGTAAACCGTATCGATGCCGTTGCTGCCGCTGCCTTTTGTGACGTAGAGGGTGTTGTTAAAAATCGTCTCGCCACGGAAGTTATTATCCTTGCCGGGCTTATCGGCTTTGTAACCGTTCTGCGTGACGCTGTAATTGCCGACCATCGTTGTCTCTGACTGTCCAGGCTTGCTGATCTGGACGCCGGTATTGTCTACGATCTGGCTGGGAGATCCGCTGCCGTTGCCCGCGTTGCCGACCGTGTAGTAGTTGCCGTTCGCGTAGATCGCGGCGCGCCCGTTGTTGCCGCTGTAAGAGTTGACGTTGGTGGCGCTCACGCTGCCATTGGCGTTGTACTGCGCGATGACGCGCTGCACAGTGGTCCCAACGGGATTCGTAGGATCGAAGTGGTTCGGCGTATTGGAGTTGGAAACATCGAGGTGATTGATTGGGGAGGCGTAGCCCATGAAAGTCAGCGAATGGTGGTCCTGCGACAGGTTCAGCGCGAGCTCGGATTTCGACGGAAAGCTCGTGGTGAGCAGGCTGTCCGGGACGGCGATGACTTTGTCCAGCGCGCCGTTGGTCTTGATTTCGTCCAGAAAAATCGGGCTGGTCACGCCGAAGCTTGAGTCCACGGATTCGTTGGCGAAAACGTTAGGATAAGAACCATTCGCGATTGCCTGTCCTCCCCCGGGAAGGTTCTGTCCGACGACAACTGTGGAGGCGCTCCCCATATAGACGCTGCGGCTGACGACGAGGTCGCCGGGAACAAAAGGCTGGGCGTGCGCGGCGCTGAACACTCCCAGCATACCGGTGGAGATCGTGGCAAAGCGGCCGGCGGCTATCCATGATTTCTTACTCTTCATAATATCGGTCCTTTCAAACGTGAGACACGACGAGGCGATAAAGATTCGGAAAGGTGGAGCTTCGTATTAGCTGAATCGCAATGCGGGCAACCAATAACAGTTGAGTATGGTAACTTTTTGTGGGAAAAATTGTTAAGAGAAGATTAAGTTTTCGCCCGGGCTGTCGGCTTTCGCCGCAGCGTACGCACGGCAAGGCCGAGGGCTAAGATATTGAGAACGGCGGTCAGCAGGAACGGCGCGCCGGGCAAGCGCATCGGCGCCTGGGCACTGGTGAAGTAGGCGAACACGCTGGAGCCGATCACCGGGCCGAGGATGCCGGTCACGCTGGCGAGACTGGCGAGCGCTCCTTGCAGAGCGCCCTGTTCGCGCTCGCTCACCTGTCGTGACAGCAGCCCCTGTGTCGCCTGGCCCGAAATAAAGCCGATCGCGCCCAGCAGCATGACGGGATAAATCATCCAGCCGCTGGGAACAAGCGCGTAGGCGGCGCATTCAATGGCGCCCACCCCGAGGCCCAGAAGCATCGCGCGCCGCTCGCCCAGTTGTGGCAGCAGCAGCCGGGACAATCCAACCTGGGAAACCAGCGCGATCAGGCCGAACGCCGCAAGCGCGATCCCGTTTTCGCGCACCGTCCAGCCGAACTTCGCCGTGGTGAAAAGCACCCATGTGCTGTTCAGGCACTGCATCCCCAGGTTCGCGGCCGCCAGCGCGCCCGTCAATCCCCAGACGATCGGGTACTTTCCCAGCACGATCATCGCGCCGATCGGGCTGGTCTCCCGCCACGAAAACCGCCGCCGATTCTCCGCCGCATGCGATTCGGGCAGTACGAAAAGCCCATAAAGCAAGTTCGCGAGCGACAGACCCGCCGCCACCCAAAACGGCAGCCGGGTATTGATCGCGCCCAATAATCCGCCCGCCGCCGGGCCGATGATAAACCCCACGCCAAACGCCGCGCCCACCAGTCCGAAGTTCTGCGCCCGCTTCTCCGGCGGGCTGATATCGGCGATATAAGCCGTCGCCGCCGTATAACTGGCCCCGGTGATGCCTGAAAGGATCCGCCCGACATACAGCCAGACCAAGGTCGGCGCGAGGGCCATGATAATGTAGTCGAGCCCGGTGAACAGCAGGGAAATCAGCAGGATCGGCCGGCGGCCATAGCGGTCGCTGAGCGCGCCGAAGAGGGGAGCAAAGAGAAACTGCATCGCGCCGTAGAGGGAAAGCAGCCAGCCGTAGTCGCGCGCCGCCGCGCTGATCCCATGATGCGACAGCCGGCCGATATAGCCGGGCAGGATGGGAACGAGGAGGCCGGAGCCGAGAACATCGACGAGCAGGGTGATAAAGATAAAGCCGAGACTTGCGGAGCGCTTCATTGCAGGTGAGAGACTTTTCGGCGCGTGGGTAGGGATTTCCTGCTGGAGCTCTCACCCTCGGTCCCTCTCCCGGAGGAGAGGGATGTCCAGGGCTCGCTCCCCAAACAATGCTTCGCCCTGGGTCTTAAAATTCTGACAAGGCGATTTCTCTGACAAACGCTTGTGAAACACGTTTGGGAGCCGATCTTTGGACATCCCTCTCCTCCGGGAGAGGGACCGAGGGTGAGGGACGGGTTCTACCACGGAACCGTTCCGTCTTCGTCGAAGTAGCCGCCGGTCGGACCGTCGGCGGGAAGGGTGGCGAGGCGAACGGCGGCGGTGGCGCCCTGCTGCACGGTGCGAGGGCCGCTGTTGCCGTTAATGTCCGTGGCGACATATCCCGGATCGGCGGCGTTGACCTTGATTGGCGTGTCCTTGAGTTCTGCCGCGAAGACCACGGTAATCGCATTCACCGCCGACTTTGAGGAGTTATAGGCGACGGCCTTAAACGCTGCGAACGACCAATTGGGGTCGCTGTTTTGCGTGATGGATCCTAGACCGCTGGACATATTGACAATGCGCCCCGCTTCTGCTTTCTTGATCAGAGGAAGGAACGACTTGGTGGCGGCGAACACGCCGAATACGTTCGTGTCGTAAGTCTTTTTGAACGTCTCAACGTCGGTCTGGCTCGCGGGAGCTGACTCGATATAGATGCCGGCGTTATTGACAAGCACATCCAGCTTACCGTATTCCGCTTCGACCTTCGCCGCCGCGGCGTCGAGGCTTTCCTGGTTCGTCACTTCCAGCTGGATCGTATGGGCGTCAATGCCGTCCTTCTTCAAATCCTCCGCCGCCTCCGCGCCGCGTCCCGCATCGCGCGCTCCGAGCAAAACGGTGTATCCCTGCGCGCCTAGTTGACGTGCGATCTCCTTGCCAATGCCTTTATTCGCTCCGGTGATCAATGCGACTTTTTTGTCCGCCATGGTGTGTCTCCTTGAGGAACGCATGCGTTGCGTCCTACCCCTTGAACACCGCGAATTCGAAACCGGTTCACCGCCGTGGAATTTTTTTGCTGCGACCGCCGAATATGTCCGGTCGCCTGGAACTATTTTCGGAGAAGCGTTCGTCTTTAACCAGAATGGACAATTCCGAGAACGAGACCGCCGTGTGGCCGCCGCCGCCAAATAATCGGGAAACCCCAGGCGAATCACCACGCGCATGGGTGATCCCATGGCGTTTTGTGTGGTGGTCGTTTGGGATTGGCGCTGTGCTGGGTGTCTTCGATGTCACGCAGGCAAGCCCTATTGCGGACTGGCCAACCGTTGTTGCGTCAGCAGGTTTGGCCTTCTGGCGTCCTAGACTTCTCTGGTTTTCCTCTTTTGTATTGACGATGTGTCTTTATATCTCTCATATCGTCGCGATAAACGCTGGCGTAAAGACGCCGTATGTCGAGAAAAATGTGTTGTATGCCCTCGCATGCTGGGTGTCACTATTTCCAAATACCTTTAGCGCACTTCTTGGGGCCAGCGCAAAATACCTCTCTCATCGCATCCGTATGCGATCGTAACTCTATCGTCCGACCGACCCGGCGCCTACGGTGAGATCCGCTTTGTACGTGACTGAGAATCGAGAAATCGTTTGAGACCTGCTTGAGTACGGTGCAGATCCGAACACCGAGACGCCGTCGGTTGGACAGAAAAAGCAAGCTGGGGCTTTGCAAGGGTTACGCGTTCACCAGCGCCGCGATGGAGATGCAATCCGCCTCGCCGCTGTTCATGTGCGCGGCGTGTTTGGCGTCGAGCGGGCTGCTGTAGGTCAGAATCTTCTCGGCTTTCACCACCGTGCCGCGCCGAGTCGATTGCGTGAATCGGAGACTGTCGGAGAGGCCGGTGACCATCTTCAGGCCAAAGCCTCCCAGCCGCAGCTCCCCGTTGAAGCCGGTGCGCTCCTGTGGTTTTAGTCCGGCTTCGATGAGGGAGAATCCATTCCCTTTATCGCGCACGGTAATGACGACTTTCTTCGCGTAGTATTCCAAAATCAGGCCAAAGCGCCCCTCCGTCGAGTGGGCATGGCGAATGACATTGCTGGTGAGTTCGCTGACGATCGTCTCAACATCGTCAATATCGCTTTGCATCACATTCAAATATTCGAGCGTACACTTGCCTAGCGTGCGGCTGAGACGGATATATTCTTTCTCTTCCGGCAAATCCAGCGATAGCTTGAGTATCATGCCGTTCAGCGCTTTCTGTTTACTACATTAGTAAACACCAATCATTGAGTCTTACCCGCATTGATTCCTTGCCAAGCGACTGGTTTCGTGACATAATCAGAAGTGAAGGGCGTCGGGGGGCTCAGGATCATACCATGATATGCCGCCTGCCGGACACAGTCTTTTCCCGAATGTCGCCTGCGTGCAGACGCTCGTGAGTATTCGCTGTCTTTTTCGAAAGGTTGATGCGATGAACCGGAACATCATTATTGCCGTGTGCGCCGTCTCCGCCCTGAGTTTGACGTGCGGGGCGGCGAGCGGGCGGGGCGCCAAACGCAAGCCTGTCGCGGCCTTCTATCAGCACTCAGAGCAAACAGATGACCGCACGACGGTCACGGATAAGGTGTCACTGCATCCGGACGGCACGTATGACCAGGAAAAAGAGACGGATATTGTGACGAAGGAGGAGGCGGATCTGCGAAACGCATCATCCGCTTTGACCGATACGCATCGGGCGCCCAGCAGCAATTACACCCCCAAATCCTGGGTCGATCGAGCCACGGAGCCCCACGGCAACCCACCCAAAGACGCCGGCGTGGAAGCTTGGAAGAATCCCCAGCCTTATTGGGATCGATATCAGTGCAACGGAACAACCCAAAGCATCCCCCCATTGTACGCGACTGGTTCCGACACCAAAAGATCTCAGGGAACCTGGCGATTACTGGATAAGCCCGGCGGCGCGTCGATTCCGCTTCCGTCCAGCATCCTGGACCTTCCCGCCGGCGCGGTGATCGAAGTCCATCAGGCGATCCCCATGGGCCTTGTCGGCAAAACCTGGAAGGCCGCCGACCTCGTCCTGCCTGCAAAAGAGTTCAACTACTACCATTCCTATTAAAATCCGCTCACCTATCATCCCGTTAACGGAGGCGGCAATGGCGGATGAAAGCGTTCAAGGAGTGGATACACTGGGAAGCGACGACGATCGGCTTGGCGCTGTTGTCGATCGATTGGTTCGAGACGGCATTCAATTCGGCTCAAGCGACATCCATTTTCGGCGTAAATCCAATGGGCTCTTGGTTCGATACCGGCGCGACGGCGTCCTTCATGAGCGCGGGTATATTCTTGGCTCGATTCAGGAAGGCGTGATCGCGCGGCTCAAGACCCAGTCAGGAATGCAAGTTTCTGAGAAACGCGGACCTCAGGACGGCAAAATAACCCTGAACCTTTCAGGCGAAGAACACGATCTTCGCGTGTTGTGTTTCCCGACGTTTTTTGGGGAAAGCGTCGTCATCCGGGTGGCCGACAAAGCCGCCGTACATCCCAGCATCTCGAATCTTGACTTTGACCCAGAAATGTTTGCCACATTTGAACGTCTCATCGCCCGGCAAAGTGGAATGGTGATCGTCACCGGGCCAGGGGGATCAGGAAAAACATCGTTCTTGTATTCCTGTTTGTCAAAGATTGACGCTCAGAAGAATCATGTCGTAACGGTCGAAGATCCCATTGAGCTTCTGCTGCCAGGCGCGACGCAATTTTGCGTCAACCGGCGAGCGGGTATGACATTCGCCGAGGTCGCGCGATCCTCGTTGAGTCTCAATCCGGATATTCTCTTCGTTGGGGAATGCCGCGATATGGAGTGCGCGCAGATCGCCGCGGATGCAGCACTCACAGGACGTCTTGTGATGACGACCATGCATATGCTTGACACGCCTGCGACGCTTCGTCGATTGATTGATATGGGAGTCAGTCCCTCAACGATCGCCGCCGCTGTAAAGGGAATCGTCAGCCTTCGTCTGATCAGACGGCTGTGTCCGGAGTGTAAGGCCACTGCGTCTTTTCAGGACACAGCGGCCACTCTGGAAAAAGTGCGCTGGCTTCCCGCGTTTCAAGGCTGCGAAATTGAGGACGCGCCGGTTCTTTATCGCGCAGTCGGATGCTCCGAATGCCGACAAACTGGATATCAGGGCCGTATTGGACTACAAGAGGTCCTCGCCTGTGACTCGAAATTGGTCACTCAGCTTCTTCAAAGCGGCGGCGCCGAGGAAATGAGGCTGCGCGCAGTCGCAAGCGGCATGCGCACTCTGGTCGCCGATGGAGTGAGAAAAGCCATTGCTGGCAAGACCACCATTGAAGAACTACTCCGCGCCACCGGATCCGCGATCTGATAAGCGGGCGGATCACGTCCTACTCGGATCCAAATTCCACTCCGCGCTCAGCACACTTTCGCACACCCCGCACTCGTAGACGCCATCTTTGATGATATTCTTTGTCCCACACGTCTCGCACAGACGAATGGTGTAGGCGCAGGTGAAGCCCGTCGGGCTGGGGATGCCGGCGCGTGCAAGCGCATCGGCTACCGCCGGCCATGACTCCGGCTCCGGGCAATACCCCAGCGATTGATTAGTCACTTCCGTAACGGAAACGTCCTTGTGGTCTACAGCAAACGTCATTTCTCCGGCGGACAGCACCCGCCTGCCGGCCGCGCAGGCGACATGTTCGGAACGTCGGTCGGCAATCCAAAGCGCGCCTGCCACGTCAATAACAAACGTTGCGACGATAGTGTGATTTTCGAGGCGCTGCGCCGTCTTACCGATCCAGGATAAGACATCCTGCGGTTGGAGAACGCATTGTCGCTCTGAACGGAAGTTTGCGAGATCTTCAGAACCGATGTACCGATAGCTACGTTGCATGATGTATTATAACATCGAAGCAGACGGGAACTGATCGATGAGTGATATTGTTAGTTCAATGTTAAATGAATTAACATAGATGTGTTGACGGTTATTGGAGCAAAGGAGCGCTGTGATGGAACTGACTGGGCTGCATCATGTGACGGCGATTACGAAGGTCGCTTCCGAGAATTTGGCGTTTTATACGCAGACACTGGGAATGCGTCTGGTGAAGAAGACGGTGAATCAGGATGACGTTTCCGCGTACCATCTGTTTTACGCCGACGAGGCCGGGAACGCTGGCACGGATATGACGTTCTTTGACTGGGCGATGTCCGCGCCGCACCGGCCAGGGGCGGGCGATGTTTCGACGACGGCTCTGCGTGTGGCGAGCCGAGAGGCGTTGGACTGGTGGGTGGCGCGCTTTGACAGCCTGGGCGTTGCGCATGGCGAGATCGAGGAGGTTTCAGGACGAGCGCGGTTAACCTTCACCGATCCCGAAGGGCAGCGGCTGGCGCTGGTGACGGATGACGGCGCGCCTGGCGGTACGCCGTGGGACAAGAGCCCGGTGCCCGTGGAAATGGGCGTCAAAGGTCTGGACGCTGTCACGCTTACTGTCCGCCGCGCGGCGGCGACGGCGAAGGTGCTGACGGATGTTCTCAGCTTCCGGCAAACGCGGACGTATCAAACGGCTGATGGATACGAAGCGGTGGTTTATGAGACAGGAGCGGGTGGGGCGGGGACGGAAGTGCATTTGGTCGAGCGCCCCGACTTGCCGCAGACGCGTCAGGGAGCGGGCGGCGTGCATCACGTCGCATTCCGCACGCCGAACGCCGAGGAGCAACGGGAGTGGCTGAAGCGGATCACGGCGGCGGGCTTGCAGGCGTCGCAGCAAATCGACCGGTTCTATTTCCAGTCGATTTACTTCCGCGAACCCAACGGCGTTCTGTTCGAGATCGCGACGGACGGCCCCGGCTTCGCCACCGATGAGTCCCGGGAGCACATGGGAGAAGCGCTCGCGCTGCCGCCATTCCTGGAGCCGCATCGCGCGCAGATCGAAGCGGGACTGAAGCCGCTGAAGTAAGCGAGAGGGTCTTCGCGGCAAACCCACCCCGGGCCGAAGCGCTGGGGTGGGTTTGTCAGGCGGGGACAGGACCGACTTACGCAGCCGCCATCGCCTTGATTTCGGCGATGGCTTCTTCACGGATCTTCTCGACGATGACCGGCGCCTTGCCGGGACGGCCATACTCGATGTTGCCGAGGTTGACGGCGCCGTCTTCAGTCAGGCGGCCGGTGACGACGCAGAACAGATGCGCGGCGTCGTCCTCGGTCGTGAACGTGACGCGGTAGAGATGGTCGCCGATTTCCTCGACGACTTTGGTGGTGGTGTAGGCAATTGCCATTCGGTTTTCTCCTTTGACGGTCCACCGAAGGCGTGTGACACAGTCAGTACTGGCCCCTCGCTGCCTTTCCTAGGAAAGAACAGCTTTCAGGGCGTTGATCAATTGCTGCTCCGGCGTGAGTTCGGATGTTTCGTCCAAAGTCGCCGTATGGCATTTGTGTTCGGTATCCCCGCTGAGAATGCGGCCGATCGACGTCAGGTTCGCGACCCGCTCGACGATCACCTGGCCGCATTGCAGGCAGGAATAACGGATATCGATATGTTCGACTCCCGATTCGCAGACAAAGGTGACTTCGCCCATTTCCGCTTCGGGCCACCCGGTTTTTTCAGCGCCAGGAATAGAGATGGCGTCTTCCGGAATTTCCGTTTGCAGCAGCTGCGATAGATTTTCTCGAAATTGACTTGCTTGCTTGATGCGTATACTTTGAAGGCGCTGCAGCTTCGCTTCTTTGTCCGACTCATAGGCGGCGATCGCCGCTTCTTTCCAATCCGACATGCAATTCTCCTATTCCCTCATCGGAGCCCGCGAATGGTTGGTTCGAAAGGAGAGAATTGCAACAAAAAACGAAAAATTCCTGCAAGCAAGCGTGGCGGAAGCCTTTTTTTTAACGTCGTATGATGAATAACGTCAAAATTTGAGGAATCGTTCCCATGTCCGTTCGTTGGAAGCACCTCGAACGACGACTTACAGTGGATTTGGTAGGCGTAGAAGTGGCGGTCTAAAAGTCAGGATTCATCGAAATCGGGGCTAAGTTCCAGGTGAAGCGTCATGTTCTTTTGGAACGGCTCCCCTCCCTGCGAAAACAAAGGCCCGCTGATCCTTCTGTGGATAAGCGGGCCCATAGCGGTTATGGTGGGCGGTACAAGATTCGAACTTGTGACCCCTTCGATGTCAACGAAGTGCGCTACCACTGCGCCAACCGCCCGAGAACGAAAATGAGTATACCCCCGCTTGGCATGGAAGTCAAGCCTTTGGAGGCGCGGCGCAAAATGAGTTTCGACGCCACGCTCCCAGAGGCGGGAATAACACCCATGTCAGCAGAGAAACTATGCGGATTCGGGCTTGGCGTCTTGTTCGATTTGCTTGACGGTTTCGGTGTTGAAAAACGTGCCCAGGCCCAAGATCGTCGGCGCCCAAAGGCCGACGAAAATGCCTAAATCGCGCTTTCCGCTGACGAACAGATAGATTGCTGCGGCGATGGAGAGGAGGCTGGATCCGTAGATCAATGCCTGTACATCCTTGTTCATGACGGTGTCTTTTCTAAATAACCGAGGTTTACTGGGTTATACGGCGGAATACGCCCATATGCATTGGTATCCCCATGTTATGCCCAGGCGGGCCGTTGACAAAACATTTGTTTTGGGGCTACAATTACTTGGCGCGTCAGGGTTTATAATGTCGTCCTCTTGCTGATCGTTCCCGGCGTCCGAAAAATCAATCCCATGGACAGTCATAGTCCCAGCCACAATTGTTCGTATGAGCCGGCTCCCTGGAGCGGCTCGCCGATGAATAACGCCCATGCCCGAGCCACGCGACATTCGCGAAGCGGAAGGGTCGCCGCTCGCCACCATGTCGGCCGCGGCGTCGCCACCGCCGGCCTCGTCCGGGTCCGCCTCCAGCACGCCGAGCCCCGCTTCGGCGCCGAGACGGCGGTCGCGTTGGCTTGTCTTGCTCTCGGTCCTCGGTCCCGGGGTTATTTCGGCTGCGGCCGGTAACGACGCCGGCGGCATCACCACCTTTTCCCAAGTCGGCGCAACCTACGGTTTCACGCTCCTCTGGTGCCTCGCTCTCGTCACGGTCGGCCTGATCGTCGTGCAGGAGATGTGCACGCGCATGGGCGCGGTCACCGGCAAGGGCCTCGCCGATCTCATCCGTGAGAACTTCGGTCTCAAAGTCACCATGTTCGCGATGATCGTTTTGCTGATCGCGAACTTCGCCATCACCGTCTCGGAATTCGCCGGCATCGCCGCCGTCGGCGAGATGTTTTTAGGCCACTCCGCGCGGAAGATCATCGTTCCCGTCGCCATGCTGCTGGTATGGGGCGTCGTTTCGCGCGGATCGTATCAGAAGATCGAGCGCGTCTTCTTGATCGCCTCGCTCATCTTCCTCACCTATATCGTCACCGCGCTCAAAATCGGCGTGCCGTGGGGACAGGTCCTGCACGCGACATTCCTGCCGCCTCTCTCAAAGCTGCCCTGGAGCGGCGATTTGATCGTGATGATCGTGACGCTCATCGGCACCACGATCTCTCCCTACATGCAGTTCTATCAGCAATCGGCGGTGCGCGACAAAGGCATCTCGATGAAGGACTACGCGCTGGCGAAGTGGGACACCATTCTCGGCTGCATGCTGTCCTCGATCGTCGCCATGTTCATCGTCGTAACCTGCGCCCAGGAATTACATACGGCGGGGATCACGCAGATCGACAGCGCCGGACAGGTCGCCATCGCCTTGCAGCCGCTTGCCGGCAAGTACGCCTCGATCCTCTTCGCCTTCGGCCTTCTGAACGCCTCGCTGATGGCCGCCATGGTCGTGCCGCTGTCCTCGGCGTACGCCGTGACGGAGTCGCTGGGGTGGGAGAGCGGCCTGGGCCGCCGCATCCGCGAACTGCCCTTGTTCTACGGCACCTACGGCGCGCTGATTCTGCTCAGCGGCCTCTTGATCATGTTCCTGCCCGCGCATTCCAACCTGATCCAGATCATCCTGAACGCCCAGATCGTCAACTGCGCGCTGCTTCCCGTGGAGCTGATCCTGATGCTCATCCTGATCAATCGCCGCCGGATCATGGGGCGCTACAAAAACACGATTGGGATGAATGTCGTCGCCTGGACCACAACGGCGATCGCCGCCTCGCTGTCCCTGTTCTTGCTGGTTCGCCAGATCTGGACGGCGATTCATCCCGCCTGAACATCCGGCGCTGACTATGGTACAATCCATCAGGAAAAGACCCAAACACTATGCCCTACAAGATACTCGTGGTGGACGATGAGCCGCCGATTGTCCGCCTGATGGAGTTTATCCTCGCGCGGCAAGGACACGAAATGCTAGTCGCGGTGAACGGCGAAGAAGCCCTCGCCCAGGTGCGCGAGCACAAGCCGGACTTAATCCTGCTGGACATCATGATGCCCCGCATCGACGGCTACGAAGTCGCCCGCACGCTGCGCGCCGACCCGGCGACCTGCGACATGCCCATTATCATGCTTTCGGCGAAGGCGCAGGAAGAGGATATTCAAAAGGGGATGGATGTGGGGGTAAACGAATACATCACCAAGCCGTTCGGCCCGGATCATCTGGTGCGGGTGGTGAATAAGTATTTGGCGGAGGGGGAGTGACTCTCGTCTTCGAGCCCCATCCCCCATCGAGCGAAAGCTCGATGGGGAGATGGAGCGCTTACCCCAGCTCCACTCCGTCGCCCTCAATCGCCACTCCCAGCTTTACGGCCTTTTCGCCGGCGTTCTCAAAGTACGCGATCGCCGTGTCGGCGTCGTCCGCCGGAACGACCAGCACGTACCCAATTCCCATGTTGAACACGCGGTGCATTTCGTAATTTGAAACGCCGCCCAGTTTTTCGATGAGTCCGAAGATCGGCGGGACGGTCCAGGCGCTGCGGTCGATATGGACGCCGACGCCGGTGGGCAGGACGCGCGGGATGTTGTCTAAAAAGCCGCCGCCGGTGATGTGGGCCATGGCGTGCACGCGGTTTGTCTCCAGGTAGGAGAGGACGGCGGGGGCGTAGCAGCGGTGCGGCGCGAGCAGCACATCGGCGAGGGTTTCACCGCCGAGTTCGGGGATCGGTGTTTCTAAGGGCAATTGGCCGTCGTGCAGGAGCGCCTGGCGGGCGAGGGAATAGCCGTTGGTGTGCAGGCCGTCGGAGGCGAGGCCGATGAGGACGTCGCCGGGCGCGACCTGGGAGCCATCCACGATCTTGGCGCGCTCGACGATGCCGACAATGCTGCCGGCGAGGTCGTATTCGCCGTCGCCGTACAACCCGGGCATTTCGGCGGTCTCGCCGCCGATCAAGGCGCAGCCGGCGGCCTGGCAGCCGTCGGTCAGGCCCTTAACCACGGCCTCGGCGACGTGTGGCTGGAGCTTGCCGGTCCCAAAGTAGTCGAGAAAGAACAGGGGGCGGGCGCCCTGCACCAGGATATCGTTGATGCAGTGGTTGACCAAGTCGCGGCCGATCGTGTCGTGACGGTTGGTCGCGAAGGCGATTTTTAACTTCGTGCCGACGCCGTCGATGCTGGAGACCAGGACCGGGTCCTGCAATGTCCCAAGCGCCGACAGCGCGAACATGCCGCCGAAGCTGCCGACGCCGGTCAGCACGCCCGGAGTCAGCGTCTTCTTGATATGCGACTTCATCCGGTCCACGGCGTCCGTCGCCGCATCGATATCCACACCCGCCCGCGCATACGCGCTCTGCTCTTTTGCTTCACTCATGGCAACTATTATAGCACAGCGCGCCAAGGCGAAGCCTGTTTGGCCGTGGTTACTTTCCGTTGGCCGAGGCCGTCAATTCGCGAATGAGTTCCGTTTCGGCGGGGCGATAGGGCGCTCCGTAGGTGTGGAAGACTTCGTGGAACCAGATTTCGGGATCGCGGTCGGTGTAGGGCTTTTCCCAGGAATCCCAGGGCAGGAACGTCTGTGTCTTGCCCGCGACCAGTCCCCAGTTGATCATGGCGACTCGATGCTCTTTTCCAATCGGCAGGGAGCCCTGGAAGGTGCTGCCTGCGCCGCGCGCCATATATTCGGTGCAGAGGAGAGGGCGGCCGTACTGCTCCAATTGCTGGACGCGCTTCGCAAAATCTTCGGCGGGACCGTAGTTATGGAAGGAGATCACATCGGATTCGGCGATCTGTATCTTCTCGGTGGCGCTGAGCGTGTCCGGGCTGGACCAATCGCCCATCCAGACGCCGCTGGTCAGCGGCTGCTTGGGATTGGCCGACCGCGCCCAGGCGAACGCCTGGGGCAGGAGCGCGGCGACCAGATCAACTTTGTTGGCGGGCTCTTTGTCTCCGTAGCTGGTGGCGTTGGTGTTATCGGGTTCGTTCCAGACATCCCATCCCAGGATACGCTCGTCCTGGGAAAAGGCGCCGACCACGCCGGTCACATATTCCTGAAGCCGGGGATACTGCGTCGGATCCTGAAGGGCGTCGGCGCCCGGACTTTGCAGCCAGCCCGAATTGTGGTAGCCAGGGGCGGGAGCGCGCTGCGCGCCAAGGGTAGGCAAGGGATCCCAGCAGGAATCGAACAGCACGAAGAGCGGCTTGATTCCGCGCGTATCGGCGATCGTCAAAAACTCTTCGATGCGTCCCCGAAATCCTTCGGCGTCTTGCTTCCAAAGCAGATCGTGAAGATAAACGCGCATGGTGTTCATGCCGAGAGACTGCGCCCAGCTCAGCTCCAAATCGATGGTCTTGGGATCGAAGGTGTCCGCCTGCCACATCTCCATCTCATTGATGGCGTTCGCCGGGTTATAGTTAGCGCCCACCAGCCAGGGCTGCCGGGCGTACCATTCGTTCGCTTTTTCCGCGCTCCATTTTTGAATAGACAAAAAAATCTCCTTCTCACTCACGCGCGCCATGGATGAGCGCCGAGGAATATTGGTCTTATCGCGGTAAAGTTCCTGCCTGAATTGCCGCGATGCGAGGAGGCTCACGCAAATTGTTTCGTCGTGTCGGGCTCCAGCATTGCGGGTATAATCTGCACATGCCGAAACTTGTGATTCTGGACGCCAACAGCCTGCTGTATCGCGGCTTCTTTGCGATGCGCTATCTGTCGACGTCGGACCGGACGCCGACGAACGCCGTCTTTGCCTTCGTGATGATGCTTCTGACCATTCTGGAGCGCGAGAAGCCCGACGCGATCTTCGCCGCGTTCGACCATCCGACACCCACGTTTCGACATAAGGAGCTGGCAAGCTACAAAGCCCAGCGCAAGCCTATTCCCGACGATCTGAAACCCCAGCGACAGCCGGCGCGCGACGCCGCCGCCGCGTTCAATGTCCCGGTGATCGAGGTCGAGGGCGTGGAGGCCGACGACGCTGTCGGCACGCTCGCCGAAATCGCGAAGAACGAAGGCTTTGAAGTCCTGATCGTGACGGGGGACGGCGACGCCTTGCAGCTCGTTGACGACGAGCAGGGTCCCGTCAAAGTCATGATGATGGTTAAGGGCGTCACGGATACGGTCATCTACGATGAGAAAGCCGTGCGCGATCGCTACGGGCTAGACCCATCGCAGATCCCCGATCTCAAGGGCATCAAGGGCGACGCCAGCGACAATCTGCCCGGCGTCCCCGGCATCGGCGAAAAGGGCGCGTCCAAGCTCCTCGGGCAGTACAAAACGCTCGAAGAGCTGATCTACCATGTGGATGAGCTGCCGGTCAAACAGCGCGACGCGTTGATCGCGCACACCGACGGCGCGCTGCTTTGCAAGCGGCTCGCGACGATCCTGCGCGATGTGCCGCTTGGCGACATCGACTTGAACGACAATTATCAGGAGACCGGACCTGACTTCGCCGCCGTGCGCGCGCTGTTCGAGAAGCTGGAGTTTCACACGCTGCTGCGCCGCCTGCCGGGCCTCGAAGCCGCCCAGCGCGCCAAAGGCGGCGCCGCTCCGCCCGCCGCCTTGACAACTCCTGTCACACGCTCCCAGATCGAACATAGCGTTCCAACGAACGCCGCCGCGATCGACGCCATGCTCGCGCGCTTCACCGCCGCAAACGCTCCCGTCGGGATCCAGCTGCACTTTACGCCCGCGAAGGCGACGCTGATGGACGCCAGCCTCAAAGGCGTTGGTCTGGCGATCGACGGCGCCGGCGCCTATGTCGATTGGTCGAACGTCTCCCCAGCGCTCAAAGCCTATCTCGAAGACGCGAGCAAGCCAAAAACCGTCCATGATTTGAAGTTCGCCGCAGGCGTGCTCGGTCGAAACGGCGTCGAGCTGCGCGGCGTCACGTTTGATACTCATGTCGCCGCTTACCTTCTGAACGCCGGACGCGCGGGATATCCGCTGCGCGAACTCGCCGCCGATTTCGCCGGCACGGAGCTGCTGTTTGACGAAGACGATCCGGAATCGAGTGTCGCCGACGAAGCCGCCGCCATTGCCGCCCTGCGCGAGCCATTAATGGCGCGACTGGAATCCGACGGCCTGGCGCAGCTTCTCTTTGACATTGAGCTCCCGCTGGCCGTCGTCTTGGCGCGCATCGAACGCACGGGCGTTACCGTCGATGGCGATATTCTCAAGGAGGCCAGCAAGCGCCTGGCCGAGCTCATGGCCGGATTGGAAGCGGAGATCTACGCCATCGCGGGCGAAGAGTTCGCCATCGGGTCCACGAAGAAGCTTCAGGAGATCTTGTTCGACAAGCTCAAGCTGCCCGCCGGCAAGAAGAACAAGACGGGATACTCCACCGGGGCCGAAGTGCTCGACGACCTTGCGGCCAAAGGCCACGAGATCGCTTCCAAGATCGTCGCCTGGCGCGAGCTGTCCAAGCTGAAATCGACCTACGCCGACGCGCTGCCGGCTTTGATCAATCCGGAGACCGGCAAGGTCCACACATCGCTCAATCAAACCGCGACCAGCACGGGCCGTCTCAGCTCCAGCAATCCCAATTTGCAGAACATTCCGATCCGCACCGAAGTCGGCCGCGAGATCCGCAAAGCCTTTATCGCCTCGCCCGGATGCGTTCTCGTTTCCGCCGACTACTCGCAGATCGAACTGCGTTTGTTCGCGCACATGACCCACGATCCGGGGCTGGTGCAAGCCTTCGCCGCCGATGACGATATCCACTCGCGCACCGCGCGCCTGATCTTCAAGATCCCGGAGGGGCAGCCGGTCACCTCCGATCAGCGGCGTCAGGCGAAAACGATCAACTTCGCCGTCATTTACGGCGCCAGCGCCTTCCGCGTCTCCGCAGAGTTGGGCGTCAGCCAGGCTGTCGCCTCCGAGCTGATCAAAACCTATCTCGCCAGCTACCCGGGCGTTCGCGAATACTTAGAAAAGATCCTCGATGACGCCCGCGCCAAGGGTTTTGTCCATACCATGCTCGGCCGCCGCCGTTACGTTCCCGAAGTCAACAGCACGAACTACCAGTTCCGGCAGGCCGCCGAGCGCGAAGCCGCCAACATGCCGGTCCAGGGGACGAGCGCCGACATCATCAAGCTCGCCATGCTCAAAGTTGACAAGGCGCTCACGGACCAAAAGCTCGCCGCCAAGATGGTCCTGCAAGTCCACGACGAACTCCTCTTCGAATGCCCCGAATCCGAAGTCCGCACGCTCGCCGCGCTGGTGAAGGAGGGAATGGAATCGGCGTTCCCATTGGATGTGCCGCTGAGAGTCGAAGCGAAGTCCGGGCGCAACTGGTGGGAAGTAACGCCGCTGGAGGATTTGGACGAGGTGGAATTCAGCCCTCAATCCTAAAGCGATATTATATGTCAATTGTCCCGGTTATGAAACCCGGGCCTGGGAGTCGCTGCGCGACTAACCGTCCGTGCCGGACGGAGGATATTTTGTCATCGACAACCGGCGTTTGCGTCCGGTGCGGACGCTTAACGCCTTGCGCTCCCAGACCCGGGTTTCATAACCGGGGATTTGATCTGGGGCGTGCGATTGGACCCACCCATGCCCTTACCCAACACGCTCGACCTCATCCGTGAACTCATCGCCATCCCCGGCCCGCCCGGGCAGGAATCCGCCGTCGCCACCGCCGTGGCGGCGCACGCCGAATCGCTTGGCTGCGCGCACGCAACCGATGCGCGGGGCAATTTGATCATCGCCGCGCCCGGCGCGGGTGCGGTCCCGGAAAAGGCGCGCGTCGTGGTGATGGCGCACCTGGACGAGATTGCGCTGATGGTGGAGCGGATCGAACCCGATGGTCTGCTGCGCGTTGTTTCGCTGGGGGGGTTATTACCCTGGAAGCTGGGCGAGGGGCCGGTGGAGATCCTGGCGTCGTCGGGTGAGATCACGGGCGTATTAGGGTTTGGATCGATCCACACCAACTCGCCGGAGAGTCCGACGGTAAAGGCGCGGGACAGCGCGCTGACGTGGGACGCGGCGCGGGTGTTTACGGGGCTGAGCGTTACGGAATTGAAAGCGCGCGGCGTGCGTCCGGGAACGCGTGTGGTTCTGGGCCGGGCGCGGCGGACGGTGACGGAGATGGGCGACTTTATTGCCGCGCCGTTTCTTGACGACCGCGCCGACGTCGCCGCGCTGCTTCTGGCGCTGGAGATCGTGAAGAGTGAAGGCTTGAACTTGCCAGGCGTTGTCTTTGCGGCGACTTCCGCCGAAGAGGTCGGCGGGCATGGGGCGCTCTACATGCTGCGCAATCTCCAGCCGGAAGTCGGGATCGCGTTGGAGATTGGGCCGCGAGTCCCGGAAAGCCGCTTCACGCTCGACGATCAGCCGACCGTCTGGGTCCATGACGGTTACTGCGACACGCTCGCGTCGGATTTGGACCTGATCGCCGGCGCCGCCGAGGCGGCGAAGCTCACGCCGCACTGGCAGGCGCTCTCGCGCGGCGGCAGCGACGCCAGCTGCGCCGGATCGCACGGCCTGGTCGCGCGACCGATCACGCTGGCCTTCGCCGCCGAAAATTCGCATGGTTATGAGATCACGCACAAAGACTCCGTGACAAACCTGGCGCGCCTTTTAGTCGAAGTTCTGCGGCGCGTGGCGAACGGCGATTGAACTTTTCCGCTCCTTCGATTGTAGAGAATGCAAACAAACTCTCGATCTTAGGAAGGCGCACGTTCATGAACGCATTCACACTCGCGGCGGCCACGCTGGCCCTCGCTTCGGTTTCTCTTTCGGCTGTCCACGCGGACGCTATCCCTGTCACGACGCGTCCCGCCCCGGCGCTGGCGCAAGGCGTCTGGATCAACGGCGCGCCGACGACCATCGCCGCCCAGCGCGGGAAAGTCACGGTCCTGCTGTTCTGGACGCACGAGTGCATCAACTGCAAGCACAATCTGGGCTACTGGAATGACTGGGCGAAAAAGTACAAAGACACGGACGTGACGGTGCTGTCGGTGCATACGCCGGAAACGGCGACGGAGCGCGTGATTGGCAATGTTCGGCATTTTGTGAAGGATCGGAACATTCAATTTCCCGTCGTCACTGATAACGACGAAAAGACCTGGAACGCCTACAGCGTCCAGGCGTGGCCGACGGAGATTTTGATCGACAAGGCGGGGAATATCCGCTATGAGTTCAACGGCGAGCTGAACTGGGGCGGCAGCGGCGAGTATAAGACGGTGCAGGGGTTGATTGAGAAGCTGCGTGGGGAGAAGGCGGGGTAACGACATTAGAGCGCCTTCTCCCTCGCAGTATGGCCCAGGCAATTTGAAGAGCCGGCGAATTCATTCGCCGGCCTTCCTTGATCTGATATTGTATTGAGGGAAAAGGCGAATGACCATCATCGAAGAGCTAAAACAGATTGTCGGCGGCGACGCGGTGCTGTCGGGTAAGGGCGAGCGCATGACCTACGAGCGCGACGCCTATCCGCTGGAGGCGGCGCAGCCGCTGGCGACGGTGCTGCCGAGCACGACGGAGCAGGTCGCGGCTATTGTGAAGCTTTGCGTGAAACACGATATTCCATTCACGCCGCGCGGGGCGGGGACGGGGCTTGCGGGCGGGACGCTCTGTCCGGGCGGCGTGCTGATCGGCGTGGCGCGCATGAATCGGGTTTTGGATATCGATCTGCGCAACCGGCGGCTGACGGCGCAGGCGGGGGCGGTGAATGTCGAGCTGACCAAGGCCGTCGCGGGCGATGGGTATTTGTACGCGCCCGACCCGTCGTCGCAGGGCGCCAGTACGATCGGCGGCAATATCGCGAACAACGCCGGCGGGCCGCATACGCTCAAGTACGGCGTGACCGTCAACCATGTGCTGGCGCTGGAGATGGTGCTGCCGGACGGCGAGATCGTGACGCTCGGCGATAAGACGGAGGACACGAACGGCTACGACCTGATGGGGCTGGCCGTCGGCGCAGAGGGAACGTTTGGGATCGTGACGCAGGCGACCCTGCGCCTCGTGCGCCAGACGCAGGCCGTGCGGACTCTGCTCGCCGTGTTTGGAACGATTGACGACGCCACGCAGACCGTTTCGGACATCGTGGCGGCCGGCATCGTGCCGGCCGCGCTGGAGATGCTCGACGGCGTGATCATTCAGACCGTGGAGGACGCCTTTCATTACGGCTTTCCGCGCGACGCCGGCGCGGTGCTGATCATCGAGCTCGACGGCCTCGCCGCCGGCATCGACACCCTGGCCGCCCGAGTGCGCGATGTCTGCACGGCCAGCGGCGCCCGCGAAGTCCGCCAGGCGTCCACGCCTCAGGAACGCGCGAAGCTCTGGGCGGCCCGCAAAAAAGCCATCGGCACCCTCGGCCGTCTTGCGCCGTCTTGTGTCACTCAAGACTGCGTGATCCCGCGCTCCAAGCTCCCCGAGGTCCTGCGCGCGATCGCCGGCATCGGCGCTAAACACAACCTGCGCATCGCGAACGTCTTCCATGCCGGCGACGGCAACTTGCACCCCGCGACCCTCTTCGACGAGCGCGACCCCGAGCAAGTCCAGCGCGTTATGGCCGCCTCGCACGATATTCTCGAACTCTGTATCGGCATGGGCGGAACGCTGACCGGCGAGCACGGCATCGGCGTCGAAAAGCGCGACTACATGCCGCTTCTCTTTCCCGCCGAAACCCTGCGCACGATGTCCGATGTCCGCGATGTGTTCAACGCCGCGGGTCTTTGTAACCCGGGGAAAATACTGCCGACATCGCACGGCTGCTCGTTTGAATTTACGCCGCGGGGCGGGGCGGTGGCGGTGTGAGGACCGGGGTGATTTCCAAATGCGCCACCGTAATTGCCCCGCCGCTCATCTCCACGGCGCGCTCCGCCACGAACCACCGATGGCATTCTCTGGCGTCCGCCTCATAACACATCAGGCAGCAGCGCTCCTGCTGCGCTCGCTCGACTAAATCCCGCATCGCCTCGTCTTGAGTGGCGAGATGTTCGAGATAGCCTCTGCGGAACGCCTCGGCGTCGTGATCGATCTTGCGCTGGTAACGGATGTCGCGAGGCGTGCCGAGGGCCCGGATGTGGGCGTATTGCATGCCGTAATCTTTGGCGGCGAGACCGAGGGCGGTTTTGGAGAGGCCGGGCTTGCGGCTCTGCGGCAGCTCGCGGATATCGAGCAGAGTTTGGACGTCGTTGTAGAGCAGCGTTTGAAAGAGATCCGGCTGCGCGGATCCCTCGTAGCCGATGGTGTAAAGTTCAGGCATGATGTTAGGGGGCGCGGAGATTAACGCCGGGCCATGAGGACACAGATATCGTCTCGGAAGACGCCATGCGCGAAGTCGCCCGCGCCGGCGACGATACGCTGCGCGGCTTCCGGGAGCGATAGATCCGCGGGCAGTCCGGTCAGTAAGCGTATCAGTCCTGTTGTACCCAGCAGGCTGAGCCGCGTAACCCCGGCTTCCGAAAGGCCGTCCGTGTAGAGGAGAAGCGTGTCGTGTTTGGCGAGCGTGATCGACCGCGCCATGTAGCGCGCCTGCTCCGCGACTCCCAGCGGCGGGCCGCAGGGATCCAGCGTTTCCAGAGCGCCGTCCGATCGGCGCAGGAGGCCGGGCTCGTGGCCGCAGGAAACATATTTGAGTGTGCTGTTGGTCGAATCGTAAACCGAGCAGAACACCGTGACGTATCCCGTCAGCAGATCGTGATTGGTAAGAATGGCGTTCAGATCGGAGATGGATTCGTCGAGAGGCGCTTTTTGATAGAGAACGGTGCGCAGCATATTGCGCACGGTGGCGAGCTGCGCGGCGGCGGCCAGCCCCTTGCCGGAGACATCGCCGATCACGAGCGCGTAACAGGTGGCGTTGAGCGCGAAAACGTCATAGAAATCCCCGCCGATGGAGGCTTCCTCCAGAGCGGGCTTCATGAATGGAGCGATCTCAAGGCCGGGGATAACGTCTGGAGCGAGCGGCTGCAGCGCCGCTTGCAGCGCCGTCGCGATCCGGCTCTCGCGCTGCTGGGCGCGCGCCTCCTCGACCGCGTTTCTCGTTTGCAGCGCGACCGCTTCGACCAGGGCAATTTCGGCGTCCGTCCAGAAGCGAGTCGTGTCCGCCATTGCGACCGTGAGCGTCGCCGAAAGGCGACCGGCGTCGTAAATGGGGACGGCGAGGGCGGCGCGCACGCGCAGGCGCTTCATCGCCGCGAGGAGGGGAGCCGGGAAGGACCATGTCTCGACATCGTTGACGATCAGGGTTTGGCCGTCCGGATGATAATCCTCCGGGTTGACTTGAAAATCCGAGATTTTGTACGTTCCGGCGAGTGACGGCATTCCTTCGCGGCGGAAGTCCTGACCGATCCAGCGAGTGTCCGCCGGGATATCGTAAAAGGAAAAGTAGCATCGGTCGACCTGCATCAGTTCGCCAAGCGCGTGGGCGCTCGCCTGCTGAATTCCGTCCGGGTCGCGCAGCGTGCGGACCGCCTTGCCGATCTTGTTCTGAAGCGCCTCGTAATCCGCATGCGTGCGCAGCTCTTCTTCGGCGCGCTTGCGTTCGGTGACGTCGATGCTCAGTCCTTCCATGTGGGTTGCGATATCGGATGCGTCATAAAAACCGCACCCTTTGGCGGCGTGCCAGTGCACGCTGCCGTCCGGCCATATTACCCGCAGCTCGATATCGTATTCCGACTTATCCCGCAGGGACGTCGTGACGGCGTTTTGGACCGCCGTCCGGTCGTCAGGATGAACCCACTCGATGAAGCTTTCAAAGGTGGGCTCCACATCCTCGCTTCGTCCCAGCATCGCATACATCGATTCCGACCAGATCAGCGTATTCGCGAGGAGATCCCAGCGCCAGGTTCCCACGTGGGTCGCTTCCAGCGTACGATGGAGACGCTCCTCGCTCTCCTTCAGATCGCGCTCGCGCTCCCGCGTGGCGGTGAGATCGCGGATATACGCCGTGAAGATCGTTTCTCCTTCGATTTGCACGGGAGTGACGGTCAGCTCGACGGGAAATTCGGATCCGTCTTTGCGCATCGCGGGCACTTCGATGCGCTTTTGCAGGATCGGCCCTTCGCCCGTGGCGAAATAATGCGCGAAGCCCGCGGCGTGCGCGCTGCGCAGGGATGGGGGGATGAGAGTTTCTGAGATGGATTTGCCAAGCGTCTCGTCCCGCGTATAGCCGAAGGTGCGTTCGGCGGCGGGGTTGAATTCGCGAATCAGCCCCTGACTGTCAATGGTGACAATACAGTCCAGAGCGACCTCCAGCACGGCGGCGTGGTGTGCCTCCGAACGGCGCAGAGTCGCCAGGGCGGTAAGATCGTGCTTCTCGCTGCGTGAGTGGACGTTAATGAGAGTGTTCCCCTCGCGCCTTAACGCGCGGAATATCGACGCGACTTAGCGGAATTTCCGTAGCTGTAAAATGATGCGATTTCCTTTCATTTTACCATGATACGCGCATATTTACCAGGACCCTCCGGATGATAAGGTCAACGGGCGTACTCTCTAAGGAACACGCCTCTTCTTCCACATCGCCGTCTGCGCTTCGGCGAGCACTTGTGGGTTGAGGATATATCCGAAGCCCGCCCGCTCCAGCCGGTGAACGAGCTCATGACGTGTTGTTTGCAGCGCCTCGGCGGCGGCGTCCAGTTGCCATTCGTGCGCCGAGAGCTGGCTGAGCAGATAGGCGCGGCGGGTCTGGGCGCCGGAGAGACGGAATGTTTTGAGATATTCCAGCATGCCGTCGTCTCGGACAATCGCCTCGCCGATATGATTCTCGATTTTAGGATCGAGCGTCGTGATGAATCGCTGCAAGGCGAAGGGACCGGCCTGGTAGACCGGCTTGGAGATCGTCGTGCGGCCGATCAGGTCAGAGGCCATGAAGCCATGGAACTTTCCCCAGTCGTCGCGGACGCGCGTGATTTCCGCACGCAGGCTCGCCAGATCGGTGACCTTCTCGTCGTGGACGGAGATGTCCAGCGGGATCGCGGTATTCCAGAGCAGGGCGTACTGATAGAGCAGTTCGCCGTAGAAATCGAGCAGCAGCGTTTCGTGCAGCGCGCGGTAGTCGTCGGGGTGGGAGACGACGAAGGCCGACGCCATTTCGTCGGCGACGAACACCAGCATGCCGACCTGATCTTCATGGATCTCGAAGACGCGCAGGGCTTCTTCGAGACCGTCGATGCGCCGTCCGGACACCGCCAGCTCCCAGCGCGATTCGAAGCCGTTGTTCCGAAACTTGCGCGAGAACTCCTGCCACGCGATCTCCGGCCCGGAGAAGAATAGCGACAGAAAGCCCTCCATCGCCAGATGCAGCGGCAGAAAGCGCAGCCGGTTCGCCGCTTCCCGCTTCGCCATGCGCGACAGCACGCGCAGGCTCATGCCACAGCCGCGAAGCTGTTCTCCGTCTTTGGCGATCTGTGCGCCGTTCGACACGACCGGAGAACCGTCCTCGCTCCAGTCGATCACCATGCCGTGTGGCGCATAGCTGGAGACGTAGTGTGGATCCCGTCCGAACATCTCTCCCTTTGTGGCGACGATCGTTAAGTCATCCCGGTAATTGCGGCGCGCGAGTCGCAGGTCGCCCGGCGCGCCTCGACGCAGCAGTGGGACAAGACGCATGGCGCCGCGAACCTGCGAGGGAGCGATTTCGAGCCCGTCCAGCGAAATATGCGAGATTGGCGTGGCGTGGATCGTCATTCGCCTTCCTCGCTTTCTTTGGCTTCCTCTGGAAGAGGCGCTGCCCCCAGGAAGTGCGCTGCGCGAGCCGCCAAATACGTTTCCAGCTCCGACAACGGCGCGGCGCCGCTGGCGAAGCGGGCAAACCCGAGCATGGTCGGCAGATCCTCCGCGTCACGCAGACCGACAGTCGGGACATACGGGCTGAGTTCCTGCAATGTGAAATCGTCGGAATGAAACACCGGGTTGCAGTGAACGATCGTCGTCTTGCCCAGCGGATCCAGGCGCTCCCGGAACACGCGCAGCGCTTCGGCGGCGCCGCGCGGCGGATCGTTTTCAAATCCGTCGGATACAATCACCACAAGATCCGGCTTCCATTCCAGCGCGTCCAGTAAAGGCGTTGCGAGATCCGTCTGCCCGCGCGGAGCCGCCATGACCGGCGAGTCCATCGGCGATGTCCAGAAGGAGCGATACGTCCCGCTCGCCTCCTGAAGCAGTGAATGCGCCGCGATGGCGACGGCCAGCGGACGACGCCGTTTTTCCTGTGATCCCGACGTGGAGTAGCTGTTATCCAGAACCGCCGCCACTCGTCCAAGCCGCATGGGGGCGGCGCGCAGCGTGTGCCGCGCGGAGGCCCGCAGCGCTTCCTCAAGCTGTTCCTGCTTTTGCCTGCGCTCGGCCCATGGCATGGAGAGAATAAAGAGGGCCAGACGCGTGAGCGGCAGACGTTCCCAATCCAGCATCGGCGCGTCCAAGCCCGCGCGTTCGGACGTGCGCTGCAATCGCAGCTTCTCGTGGGATGTCATCTGCGGCGCAATCCGTTCGAGAAAAACTTCGCGCTTCAATCCCTTGCGCGCCGCCAGTCCTTCGGCAATCGAGTAGGGAAGCTTGTAAATGGCTTCGGCGCTGTACTGCGCCTGCCGGAACGTCTCCAGCAGAGGCGTCTGAAACGTGCGTTTTGACCGATCTTCGAAGAGGAATACGCCCGTCTCACCCGGCAGGACCAAGTGCGCGTGGATCGCGGACGCCAGAAATTGCCGGCGATATTTCACCACATGAAACGACGGATCCGAGCGAGACGCCAGATAATCGCGGGCGACGGCGCGGGAACGGCGGTTGTTGACGCCGCGTTTGCGCAGCGACTCCAGCACGTTCCACGCCCGGTGCGGCGGCAGCGCGCGCAGCGCGGCGCCGATCAAGGCGTTTTCCTCCGCGCGGTGTTCCGGCGGGGTATCGCGTCCCGTGGCGAGCAGATTCACAAGGATCTGCGCCTGACCGAAATGGTTGACGCCCGCCGCGAGCGTCCTCGCATACAGCAATCGGTAATTTCCCAGAATGTAATGGTGCAGAAAGTCGATAGAGACGCGCTGATCGAAGCCGCTGCTATAAAACTCGCGCTGCCCGGTGCAGGCGAAGCAGGCGTTGATGAACATCACCAGATCTTCACGAGCGACCTGATTGGCGCGAGCCTGCGGAATGTTGAGAGAGGTGACGGTCATGACGGTAAACTTCGAGAAGCTGCCCGGGAAATGACGGAGCGATTAACTGGGTTCAGTTCCATAAACGGAGCACGGAAATCGCGCCAAAGTCCCACAGGCAGCTTGGCTCGAATTATACCTTTTTTTGTTCTCCGCGAAAATTATTGAATCGCCGCGAAACTTCCGCCGTGTTTCCCCGTTTAACACCCATGACGAACTCGAAACCCGAGGGCGATGACGGGATCTTCGCAAACGGCTTGGACCATTATTTAGCCGTTCGTGACGGCCGGCGGGCGCCGCGCTTCGTGGAGTCTCGGCTTGCGGGGCTGCTGGACCGCAAGATCCAGATGGCGGACCGCATGCTGGACGCCTGCGATCTTTGCCCGCATCATTGTCTTGTGAACCGAAACGCGGGGGAGAGAGGTTTTTGCGGGGTAACGGACCGGACGGCGGTGCACTGGGAGGGCGTGCTGCACGGAGAGGAGATCGAGCTGGGCGCTTCGCACGAGGTCTTTTTTTCCGGATGCACGATGCGCTGCGCGTTTTGCTTCGCGCACGCTCATATCACACGGCCCATGTCGGGGCTGCCGATGGCGCCGGAGGAACTGGCGAATTGCGTGGACAAGCGGCGCGCGCAGGGCGCGTCGAACGTAAATTTGGTGGGCGGCGAACCGATCGTTCATCTCGCGAATATTTTGAAGATGCTTCGGGACGTGACGCGGCCGTCGCCGGTGGTTTGGAACTCCAATCTGTATGCGACCGAGGACACAATGGCGCTGCTGGAGGGGGTGGTGGACCTCTACCTGGGCGACATTCACTTCGGCAATGAAGAGTGCGCGGCGAAGTTGGGGCGCATTCCGGATTATCTGCCGTCGGTGCATGCGGCGTTTCAAACGGCGGCGCGATCCGGGGCGAGCGTGATTATCCGGCATCTGGTGATGCCAGGGCATCTGGAGTGCTGCGCGCGGCCGGCGATGGAGTGGGCGGCGCGCGAACTGCCGGACACGCCGTTTCATTTGATGTTTCAATATCTGCCCGAGTTTCGGACGCTGGGCGATCCGGTGATGGGCAGAGCGCTGTCGCTTCCGGAGATCGCGCGCGCCGAGGAGCTGGCGCGGGAAATTGGCGTTCGTCGATACCAAGAAGCCGAGTTCGCCTCGCCTCCGATGCCGGAGACCGAGGGAGGCGTCGGCGAGACGGTGGATATTCTGATTCATGAAGATGGTCGTGTCAGCTTCACAAGGCTGACAGGGGATTTGCTGCCGGTGGCGGCGGCGCTGAACGCCGGCGATGAGCGGGTGTCGATGCGGATGGGGAGATCGTAACGCAAATGGCGCAGAAGTCGATACAAGAGTTGGAAGTGCTGCTCCGGGCGCGCTATCCGGTGATCTATGTGGTGAGCTGGGAGGAAGGGCGCGTCGAGGAAGCGCTGGCGCAGATCGCGCGGCGGCGCGAGAAGAAGCTGTACCTGTGGTCGATCGCACGCGGTCTTCAGCAGTACGGCTCGCCGGTTGAGGGCAAGCGGCGAGCCGATGAGCGGACAACGGATCCGCCGGTGGCGCTCGACCATGTTTTGGAGAGCATGGAGAACGCTATCTATGTCTTCCGAGACCTGCACCAGTTCTTTAACAGTCCGGCGGTGACGCGGCGTATTCGGGAGCTGGCGAGTTATTTAAAGAACAGCTACAAGACGCTGGTGATTATCGGGCCGACGCTGCAAGTGCCGACCGAGCTGCAAAAAGACGTGACCGTGGTCGAGTTCGATCTGCCCGACCGCGAAGAACTGAACTCACTGCTGGACCGTACGCTCTCGGAAGTCAACGAAAGCACCGGGCGGGAACTCAGCGTCGCGCCCGAAGCGCGGGATCGCATTCTGGGCGCCGCTTCCGGGCTGACGCTGAACGAAGCGGAGAATGTCTTTGCGAAGACACTCGTGATTTCGGGGCGATTGAGCGAGGAAGACCTGCCGATTATTCTTTCCGAGAAAGAGCAGACGATCCGGAAATCGGGTCTGCTGGAGTACTACCATGCGGATACGAACCTGGCGCAGATCGGCGGCATGGATGTCCTCAAAGATTGGCTGAGCAAACGCAGCGTCGCGTTTGACTCAGAAGCCGCTAAATTTGGTCTGCCCGCGCCCAAAGGCGTGCTTCTCATCGGCGTGCAGGGCTGCGGCAAGAGCTTGACGGCCAAGGCCATCGCGGGCGTTTGGGGACTGCCGCTGCTGCGCCTGGATGTGGGGCGTCTTTTTAACAGCCTCGTCGGCTCCAGTGAGGAAAACATGCGCACCGCCATCCGGGTGGCGGAGTCCGTGGCGCCGGCGGTGCTATGGGTGGATGAAATCGAGAAGTCCATGGCCGGCAGCCAGAGCAGCGGATCGACGGATGGCGGCACTTCGGCGCGTGTTCTTTCCGGCTTTCTTACCTGGCTTCAGGAAAAAACCGCGCCGGTCTTCGTGGTGGCGACGGCGAACAGCATCGATCAATTGCCGCCGGAACTGCTGCGGCGAGGTCGTCTTGATGAGACCTTCTTTGTCGATCTGCCCGACGCCACCGAACGCCGGGAGATCTTTCAGATCCACTTGCAGAAGCGAGGGCGCGATTCGACATGCTTCGACGTCATCGCGCTCGCCGAAGCGGCCGAGGGATACAGCGGCGCCGAGATTGAGCAATGCATCATTGCGGGTCTTTTCGAGGCCTATTCGGCGAAGCGGCCATTATCGACGGAGATTTTGCTGCGCTGCACCCGCGATAGCGTGCCGCTGTCGCGAACAATGAAGGAGCCGATCGACCGGCTGCGCGAGTGGGCGGACGGCCGCGCCCGGCGCGCTTCGACGGGAGAGGCGCCGCGAATTCAGGCCCTGGTCTCCGGCGGGCGAAAGCTGGAGATGGATCACCTGGATCCGATCGAAAAGGAAGGATAACGCCATGTCAGTCGTCTTTGTCGTCGCGCCCATTGTCGCGGGCAGCTGGCCCGTGATCTCCGCCGCCATCCTCGCCGCCGGCGCGGCGATGGGGTACCACGCCGCCGCGAACGCCAACGAACAGCTTCGCCGTCAGGAAGAAGCCGGCTGTGGAAATCTCTTGTACAGCGAGGTGTCGCCCGTCCAGCGCTCCGTGAAGCTGGTCATGGACGACAGTGAGATCTTGATGGAGACGCTGATGCGCGGCGAATCGTTCGCCATGGAGCGTGAAGGCTTGACCGCGACGTTCCGTGTGGATGGGCGCGGCCAGTGCACCGTGCACGTCAGCGGCGAAGGCCGCAGTGAGATGGAGCTGCAGGAGGCGGGATACTCGCTGATGGACCGCGTTCGCCAGCAATTTGCCTACTCCAAGGTGATGGCGGAGCTGGAGGAGCGCGGCTTCGATGTCACCCAGCAGGAAGTCCGGGCGGACCAATCGATTCGAATTCAAGTTCGCCGCTGGAATTGAAGGCCAGCAACGTTTTATCCTTCTGAGAATTGTGTTATGATAATGACATTCTCTTGAAGGAGTCGCGAAAAAGTTATGGGACGATTTTCGAAACTCGACTTTCAGCCGGAGCCGCCCGCCGCCATCGCCACGCCGGATGACCCATGGCCGAATATGGACGAGCACGGCTGCATGAAGCTGGGCGAAAGCCAGTTTCAAACCGGCCTTTACGAGCCGGCGCTGACGTCTTATTCGCGCGCCTTGCGGTTTAACAAAGGTCTGGTCGAGGCGTGGATCGGGCAGATCCGCTGCTTGATCTGTTTGGGCGAGTACCCCGAGGCCGTCACCTGGAGCGATCGCGCTTTGGAGAAGTTCTTCAAGTCGCCGGACCTGCTGGCGTGCAAGGGGTTGGCGCTGGTGCGCGGGGGCAAGCCGGCGCAGGGACTGGAGTATCTGGACGGGGCCGTGGAGCTGCGCGCGCCGTCGGCGTGGGTGTGGCAGGCTCGCGGCGAAAGCTTGCTGCTGACCGGCCAGGATGTCGTCAACGCGCAGCGCTGCTTTCTGAAGGCTCAGGAGCTCAGTCCACAGGATTGGCACCTGGAGATGCGCATCGGGATGTCGTATAACGCGGTCCGCAAATTCGCGCCGGCGAGGCCGCATTTGCTGACGGCGGCCCGGGGAGCGCCGAGCAATCCGCTGGCGCTCTATCAGCTCGGACTGATGCATGAAGGGTTGGGAGAGTTTTCACTGGCGCAGGGCTGCTTTCAAAGGGCTCAAGCGGCGCGGCGCGGTTACGTAGAGGCGGAGCGGGCGGCGGAGCGTGTGAGCGGAAACAATGTGTTCGCTCATCTCTGGCGTGGCCTGCGTCTGAGAAAATAGCCGGGAGGAAATATGGCGAAGCAGGAAGTGCTGGAAATTGAGATCGATGCGGCGGGCAAGGTTCAGGTGCATGTGAAGGGCGCCAACGGCAAACGCTGCACGGATTACGTGAAGATCTTTGAGACGCTGCTGGGCCGTGTCGAGAAGCAGGAGCTGACGGCGGAATACTATCAGAACGAAGTCACCGGCCACACCCATGTCCATCACCGCCGGGATTAGGACGCCGCGATGAAGTGCGCGCAGTGCGGATACTATAACCTGCCGGGCGCCGCCGTTTGCGGCCGCTGCAAATCCAGCTTGACCGCGGATTCCGGAGCGCCCGTCGCCCCGCCGCCCAAGCCCGTGACGCCCGCCGCCGATTATTACCCGCCGCGCGCGCGCGACCGGTCTCTGACGGACAATGTTCGGCTTCATGTCCGGCCTCCAGAAGCGCTCGCCACGCGCGTACGCTCGCTGCCGCGCCCCAGCATGCATCTGCTTCGAGCCGCCGGCGGCTCGTCCAGGCTGTCCATACAGCCTACTCTGTCGCAAAGCGACATGCTTCTGATTTGTTTCGCTCCCTTACCGGGATGTGTCCAGTGGATCCAGAAGAGGCGACGGGCGGCGATCGCGTTCTTCGGCGCGTTTTTCACGCTGTGTCTTGGCGCCATTGCGACGATCCACTCCGATGCCTCCACGGTCTTTATCTGGCTGATCGCCCTGGTCGTCTTGGCGTCGATCGTCGACGCCTGCTGGCGGGCGGCGATCGTGAACTCAACCGCCTCGCCGGAGTTTCAGCGCCTGCGCGCGGGGATGCTGGCGTTTCAAAGCTTTTGCGCGCTGGGCCTGAGTATCACGTCGGTCTTTATTTTTCTGGCGCAGTACTTTCCGATTTATGAGATGCGGACGGATTTGGCCGCGCCGACGCTGCTGAACGGCGACGGAATTATCGTGCAGTCCTGGTCCGATCCTCTGCACAACGCCCGCCGGGGCGATGTGATCATGGTCATTATGGACAATTACTATCCGGTGACGGAACGCCTCATCGGACTTCCGGGAGACAGGGTGGAGTACGCGAATGGCGGTCTCTGGGTCAACGGGCGTCCGCTGCGGACGCCGGAGTTGCCGATCGCCTTTCAGCCCGCGTCCAATCCCTTTGCAGTCGCGGTTCCGAAGGGAGAGTTTTTCATTTGGCGGGCAATGGCCAGGCCGTATACGGAGGAGCGCGGGGGCGATCCGATGCAGACCACGCAGTCGTATCTGCTGGTTTCTCCCGAGGACGTGCGCGGCAAAGTGATTGCGGTTTACACCCCGCCGGCGCGTCGCCGCTGGCTTCGGTAATTTTTGAGACTCGGTGAGCAGGAGGTAGATTTTGGACACGCCTTTATCGTTTGCGCACAACGGCCGTATGACCGGGCTGGACCTGTCGTCACAGACCAATCACTATGCGCGGCTTCTGGCGGCTTTGCGGCGCGCCACCCAGCGGCGCGCGTCCGACGTGCATCTGGTCGTCGGCCTCCCGCCGATGTTCCGGATCGATGGAGAATTGGTGGCGGACAGCGATACGTCCCTGGGGCGCGAGGATGTGCGCTCACTGGTCTATTCGCTGCTCAGCGAAGGGCAGCGCGAAGAGTTCGAGCGTGACTGGCAGCTCTGCGTCTCGATCTTCCTGCCGGATATGGGACATTTTCGCGTGACCGTGTACTTCCACATGGGGAATGTGGAGGCGTCCATCCGGGTCTGCCCCCTGAGCCTGCGCACGCCGCAGGAGCTGGGCCTGCCGGAGATCATGCACAAGCTGGTCGAGAAGCGCAGCGGCTTGATCTTGATCACCGGACCGACCGGTAGCGGAAAGACGACGACGTTCAACTGCATGATCGATATGATCAACCGGCAGCGGCGCTGCAAGATCATCACGGTCGAGGATCCGGTCGAGTTCGTGCATGAGAATCGTTTGAGTTTGATCGTGCAGCAGCAGGTTCATTCCGATACGCGCTCATTCAGCAAGGCGCTGGTGCATATTCTGCGTCAGGATCCCGACGTAATCGGGGTGGGGGAGATGCGCGATCTGGAGACGATCTCCACCGCGCTGACCGCCGCCGAAACGGGACATCTGGTGATCGCGACGCTGCATACGCCCGACGCGGTGCAGACGGTGGACCGGATCGTGGACGCCTTCCCGGGCGACACGCAGGCGCAGATCCAGACTCAGCTCGCGGCGTGTTTGGTCGCTGTCGTCGCGCAGCAGCTCCTGCCGCGCGTGGACGCCGACGGCCGAAAGCTCGCTACGGAAGTGCTGATCAACAACGCCGCCGTCCGAAGCCAGATCCGCGAACGCAAGTCCAACATGCTCCGCAGCACGATGCAGACCAGCCGCAAGGAAGGCATGCAGCTCATGGAGCGCTCGCTGCTGGACCTCTACCAGAGCGGCGTCATCACCTACGACACCGCGCTTGCGCACGCGCATTCGCCCGAGATCATTCAGCAGTTGATGGCGCCCGAAAAGAAGTAGGCGATTTCCATGGCCCCTCGTTCACGTCCAAGAATATCGCCCATCGGCGCGGATTTGCCAATTTTCGCAATTCCGTGCTATAATGCCTCATATTCGAACATCTGTTGCCAAACAGCTGTACCCGAGGGAGGCTCAGCAATATCATGCCCAGGCCGTTATCCACGCGACAAAAACAAATCTTAACATATATTCAGCAGCATATGGACGGCCATGGTTATCCCCCGACCGTCCGCGAAATCGGTTCCGCCGTGAACCTCTCCTCCTCGTCCACGGTGCACGCGCACCTGAAGACGCTGGAGGAGCAGGGGCATATTCAGCGCGACGCCGTGCTGACGCGCGCCATCAAGCTCGTGCCCGGCATGGACGGCGGCGCCGAGCCGCCGCGCAGCAAGCAGATCGTTCAGGTGCCGATTGTCGGCACCGTCGCGGCCGGCAAGCCCCGCCTTGCTGTGGAGGACGTCGAAGACGTATTCCCGCTGCCGCACGATTTTATCTCCGGCGACGGGTTTATTCTCGAAGTGCGTGGGGATAGTATGATCGACGACGGCATCCACGACGGCGACCTCGTCGTTGTGCGCCGCCAGCCCACCGCGAACAATGGGGAGACTGTTGTCGCCATGATCGAGAGCGAGGCGACCGTCAAGCGCTTCTACAAAGAAAAGCAGCGGATCCGTCTTCAGCCCGCGAACAAGTTTATGAAGCCAATGTACTTCGAAGATGTTCAGATCGCCGGCAAAGTCGTCGGATTGGTCCGCAAGTTCTCTTAAGGTCCCGTTTTAAGGTTCTGTATTTTATGCCCACGATTGAAAATGAAGTCACCGTCAACGCTCCGCTGGAGCGTGTTTATGCGCTCGCGAAGGATGTTGAGAGCTTTCCGGAGTTCATGCCGGATGTCGAAAGCCTCGTCGTTCAGGAGCGCAGCGACGACGGCGCGCGGACGGTGACTCAGTGGGTGGGCGTGGCGTCGGACTTCAAATTGAAGATCCGCTGGACGGAAGAAGACGTATGGGATGACGCCGCGCACATTTGCCGCTTCACGCAGGTGAAGGGTGACTATCAATCGTACGGCGGAAATTGGACATTTAGCGATCTGGGCGGCGGGCAGACAAAGTTTTCGTCGGTCCTGACCTACGAATTCGAGATCCCATTGATCGGGCCGCTGCTCAAAAAAGTGGTGGCGAAGCTGATGCGCGAGAACACGCAGCGGCTGCTCGACGCGATTAAGACCCGCGCGGAGCAGCCGGAGCCTGCGTAAACTGTTTCGGCGCGGACGCCTGCGCCGGAGTCAGTTTGACCGTGCTCAGCGGCACGATCTGGACGCCGACATAGTAATGCGTCAAGATGTCCTTGTAGCTTTTCCGGTAAGGCGGCGAGGCCATCGCGACCGCCCCCAGCTGTGACATCCCCATTCCGTGGCCCCATCCCCGGCCACGGAACTCATAACTTCCATCCTGCAATACCTTCATGGAAACCAGCGTGCTGCGCAGCTGGTCGTATCCCAGAATCTGCCGAAGCTGAGGCCCCGTCACGGTCTTCGTCTTTCCATCCTTGCCGACGACCGTCGCGGTGGCGATCCGACCGGATGTATCCACCCCGTCGATCGTCAGAACTTTGAGTTTGCCGACATTTGTCCGGTCGTCCTTGCAGAGCAGCGCCTCGATTTGCGCGCCGCTGAAGGTGCATAGCCAGAGATGCTTCGGCGCATCGGCGGCGTACTCCGGCTTGCCCGGCGCCGGGCAGTCCGGCACGGCCTGGAGGTAGGGGGCGGCGCCCGTCGGATCGCAGGCCGTCACGCCCCCGCTGTCGGTGGAGTAGGTGGCGTCGATCAGCGCGTCGCCGTAAGTGATGACCTGGCCCTTCGTGGCGTCGACCGCCGCCGTCACAAAGGCGGTCTCGCCGTCGATCCCCACATAAGACTGGCACCGTGTGGTGTCGTCCAGATCCATTCCCTCGCGCGCCAGCTTGCCCCGGTTCTTCAGCGTATAGGTGCGCGCCGCGACCGCCTGCGCTTTCAAGGCTTCCAGCGGAGACTTCGCCCCGATCTCCGCCGGCACCACGCCGCACAAATACGCTTCCAGATCGACGACGTTAATCACGCGCAGCGTCGCGTCGTCTTCGAACTTAACGGAGAGTGATCCGTGATATCGTCGCCATGGGACGGTGAGTTTGGGGGTCGGGTCGTTGAGGCGGGCTGCTTTGACGGTCGTGTTTTGTTCCGGGATCAGCTCGATCGGTCCCGCGAGATCGCTTGCGATCTGTTCGTCCTGCTTTTTATCGATCCGGGCCAGCGTCATCCCTTCATCGTTGGAGACAATTCGGTAAATCGCGCCGGGGGCGGCGCGCGCGACGACGGTGTTTGTCGCGGCGTCTTTCAGGGAAAATGCGCTCTCGGCGGAGACCAGCAGGGCGGTGGAGTGGCGGAACGTTCGATCGAGACCGATCTTGAGAGGCGGGAGCGGATCGTTCTGCGCGCATGCGGCGAGCGGCAGGACAACAATGGCGGCGCAAGCGGCGAAGCAAGGGAAGCGCATACGGGCCTTCTCCGTGGGACACAAATGCAAACAGCCCAGGGATACTGGGCTGTCAATCTGCGGTATGGATTCTGAAAAACTCTGGTCGGGGTGAGAGGATTTGAACCTCCGACCTCACGGACCCGAACCGTGCGCTCTACCAAGCTGAGCCACACCCCGTCGTCCAGAGCGAATATATAATAGCACTTTCAATCAGCGTTTGTCAACAGTTTCACTGCGGATGAGCAGAAAACCATAGAATTACTTGAGAGACCTCCCCCGGCCGAAGGCCGTGGGTTGGTCTCTACTTCCCAAGCAGCGCGTTGATTCGCAGGATCTTTCGCGGATCGTCGGGCTCGCCGAAGATCGCGGGGTGGATCATGCGCGCCATAAGCTCCAGGCTGTCCACGACGCGCGGGCCGGGGCGGCTGAAGTAGTCGGAGCCGTTGACGAGGTAGACGTTCCCATTGCGCACGGCGGCGAGATCGGTATAACCCGGCAGGGCCTCCAGAATCGGAATGTCTTCGATGGATCGTTCGATGGGGAAGCCGCACTGCGCGATTACCAGCACCTCAGGATCGAATTCGCGTATGCTGTCCCAGGTGATCTGCGTCGAGGGTTCGTGCATCCTGCCGAGCGCATCGTGGCCGCCTGCGATTTCCACCAGCTCGGGATCCCAGTGTCCGCCGCAGAAGAGGGGATCGATCCATTCCAGAAGCACCGTGCGCGGGCGGGTCTCGGTGAAGTGCGCCACGGTTGTCCGGACATCGTCGATCCGCGCCTGTAAGCCGGCGATCACTTGTTCCGCCTTTTCGGGAATCCCGGCGGCCGCGCCGACCTGACGGATATTCTCCAGAATGTCCGAAAGCGTCGTTGGCTCCAGGTTGAGAACCTGGGGGCGCGGCTCGGGCAGGAAACAGACGGCCGCCACGACATCGTCATAGGCCACGGCGCAGACATCGCAAAGCTGCTGCGTCAAAATCAGATCGGGCTGAAGCGCTTGCAGCAGCTCGGAATCGATCGTGTAGAGGCTGTGCGAATCGCCGATCTTGTTGGTGACAATGGCGTCGATCTCGCGGCTGGAAAGCCCTGGAGGGATGATGCTGCGCGTGATGTGCGGCTTGGCGAGCGCGGCGCTCGGGTAATCGCACTCGTGGGTGACGGCGACGACGCTGTCTCCCAGTCCCAGGGCGAACGCGATCTCCGTGGCGCTTGGCAGCAGTGAAACGATCTTCATCTGACGTTACTCCCGGTCCGAAACGCCCGCCTGTTCGAATGTCGCGACATCCCGGAGGACGGCAAGAGCGGATTGGATGAGCGGAACCGCGAGCGCCGCGCCGCTGCCTTCGCCCAGACGCATGCCAAGGTCCAGCAGGGGCGTCAGTTCTAATCGTCTCAGCAGCAGCGTGTGTCCCGGTTCAGGCGACCGGTGGGACGCCAGCAGATATTCGCGCGCCGCCGGCGCAATCGCCGCCGCGAGCAGTCCAGCCGTGGTTGAGATAAATCCATCCAGCAGCACCGGAACGCGCCGCCGCGCGGCCGCCAGCGCGACGCCCGCCATCGCCGCGATTTCCAGGCCGCCGATCGCCGACAAGATCTCCAGTGGGTCGGATGTTTTGGGAAGCCGGGCCAGTCCCGTCTCAATCGCCGCGAGTTTGCGCGCCAAACCGGCGTCGTCCACGCCGGTTCCGCGTCCGATCAGCTCCGCCGGCGCCAATCCCGTCAGCGCCGCCGAAAGCGCGGCCGCCGTGGTCGTATTCCCGATGCCCATCTCGCCAATGACCGCCAGATCGGCGCCCGAGGCTTCGAAGATCTCCGCGCCGATCTGGATCGCCCGCAGGGCTTCCTCGCGCGTCATGGCGGGACCCTCAGTCCAATCCGCCGTCCCGAGCCGAACTTTACGATGATGTATGATAAGATCATCGGGCAGCGCCGACGACACGCCGACATCCGCCACTGTCAATTCCGCGCCGATTTGCTTCGCCAGCACATTGATCACCGCGCCGCCGCGCGCGTAGTTCAGCACCATCTGAGCCGTCACTTCGGCGGGGTAGGCGCTGACGCCGCGCGCCGCCACCCCATGATCGGCGGCGAAGACAAAGATGCCCGGCCGGTCCGTACGCGGGAGAGGATTTCCCGTGATCCCCGCCAGCTGGATCGACAGCGCTTCCAGTTGACCCAAACTGCCCTGCGGCTTTGTCAGGCGGTCCTGTCGCTCCCGCGCCTGCCGCGCGGCGTGAACATCGAACGCCGGAATGGAGGCGGCAATGTCGGAGAGTAAAAATGTCATTGATTTATCATCTTTCCCAGATTAATGCAGCAGCCGCGCCGCCATGAGCAGTGTCGTGGCTTCCGCCAGTTGATTCGTCGCGCCCAGGCAATCGCCGGTAATGCCGCCGAATTTCTTTCGATAGAACCATCCCGTGGCCGCCGCCATCGCCACGGCTCCCAAAAACAGCATCGCGCCGTGGACCATTCCCAGCCAGCGCCCGATTACCGCGAGGGTGATGACCGTGGCGATCAGCGTCTCACGCCAGGTCACGAGCGCGGCGATTCCCGCGTTCGCGCCCTTCGCCTCGCGCGCGTACGGCAGCGCCATGGACATGGGCAGCGACGACCAGCGGGCCAGCATATGCGCGGCGACGAGCGCGCCCCACAGGCGCCCCGGCTCCAGGGACATGATAGCGGACGCCTTCAATGTGAGCAGCATCCAGAGGCCGACGCCGCCAAAGGTTCCGATCCGGCTGTCGCGCATCACGCGAAGCGCGTCCTCGCGCGTGTGCGGCCCGAGCCCGTCGCACACATCCGCAAGACCGTCTTCATGAAACGCGCCGGTGACCATCGCCGACGCCGTGACGGTCAGCACGGCAACCGCCAGCGGGTTCAGCCCCAGCGCCTGTCCCGCCGCGTATACGCCGGCCGCAATCGTCGCGACCACCATCCCCACGGCGGGAAAGAACGCCAGCGCCGCCTGTTTTCCGCCCGCCTCGTCATACGCCCAGTCCGGCACGCCGCGCACGGGGATCCGCGTCAGAAATTGCAGGGCGATCAGCGGCGACCAGAGCCATCCCTTGAGCGTCGTCAACCCTTCACCACCATCGGAATGCCCGCGACCAGCAGCCGCACCCGCGTCGCCGCCGCCGCCATCTCCTGATTCGCGCGTCCCGCCACATCCCGGAAGACGCGCCCGAGCGCCGTCTCGGGAACCAGCCCCATCCCGACTTCGTTGGACACCACGATTACCGTCGGCGCCGCCTGCTGAGCGACCTGCGCCAGCTCCCGCACGGCGGCCTCCGCCGCCTCAGCGTCCCAGGTTTCCGCCTCACAGGTCGCCGCATCGCCCGAGCGCAGCATATGGTTGACGACGAAAAACGTCAGACAATCGAGCAGTATGACGCCCGCCTTCGTTTCCCGCTTCAATACGGCGGCGACATCCAGCGGCTCCTCCACCGTCCGCCACTCCGCCGGCCGGTCCTGCTGATGCCGCGCAATCCGCTCCCGCATCTCCTCATCGCCCGCCTGCGCCGTCGCGATATAGACCACCGGACGCCCTTGCGCCTCCAATGCGGCGAGTTCCTGCGCGTATCGGCTCTTGCCCGAACGCGCGCCTCCGAGGATTAGTGTTAGATTGCTCATAATGTTGTACGGCCCTCACCCGGCCCTTCGGGCCACCCTCTCCCAATTCTGGGAGAGGGTTAAGATTCGGATCTTTGATCCGAAAGATCTTATCATTGAAACTCTTGCCCCCATTCTCCCAGAATTGGGAGAGGGGGCCGGGGGGTGAGGGCCAATTCTACTTCCCAAACGCCTCCGGATGCAGCGCCTTCGCCACTTCCAGCAGTCCCCATCGCAGTCGTGGTCCCGGCCGGTTTGTCCAGTCCGCCGGCACGCCAAAGCAGCGGCCCGCGCGGATCGCGCGCAGCTGGAGGCGCGCGAGGCCGGCTGGCGTTTTGTGCATGGTGACCGTTCCATCGGCTCCGGTGAGAAGGATATCGGGATTGTCGCGCACCAGGCTTTCGGGCGAATAGAGCGGGTAGGGCGTCGGCGTCTTCTCCGCGACGTTTGTCCCGCCGGCGAGGCGCACCAGGTCGCCCATGAAGCTGGCGCCGGACGCGGTCATCAGCGGCTTATCCCAGATTACCAGGAACGCCTTCGGCTTCGGTTTCCCCGCGACGGCTTTTTGCACGAGCCGCCGCGCGTGCGCCATGGCGTCCAGCGTCGCTTTGGTCTGCGCCGGGCGGCCGACGAGCGCGCCGAGCGCCGCGATATTCTTCTCAGTCCCCGCGTAACTCGCGGCCGCCGTCACATAGATCGGCGCATGGAACTTGCGCGAGAGCTGATCGACTTCGGACGACGTGATGGTTTGATCCGCCATGATCACGATGTCCGGCCGCATCGCGACGATCACCTCGCCGCTCGGCGTCATCGGCCCGCCCACATGAGCGATCTTTTTCGCCGCCTCCGGATAGTCACAAAACGCCGTATCGCCCACCAGCTTATCCTGCGCCCCGACCGCAAACAAAATCTCCGTCACACTCGGCGCCAGCGACACCACCCGCCGAGGCGGGTGAGGAAGCCTGATCTGGCGTCCAAGATCATCCGTAACGGTGACCGGCGCGGCAACGACAGTGTGACAGCTGCCCAAAAGGCTTGTTAGAAATAGTGAGCATTTGAGCAGACGTTGGATGTTCATGAAACGAGTGTCAGTTTAAGACTTTTCCCCGCCCGAACCATCGAACAATTCATCGGTCGTGAAATCGCCGTCCTCATCGATATCGCCAAGATTTGCGGGGCGGAATTCGCTTTCATTGTAACTATTCATGTAGCCAAAAGATCCGGAACGGTACACGGGCTTCATTGCTTTGACATGCCCGTCTACCCACAGAACATTCCCCATGCCGCTATGGCGACCCTGAAAAGCCGGAAATCCATCACTGGGAGCAGATAAATAAGCGTTAGCGACAATCGCGGGAGTGGCCGATGAGAAGTTGTCGTATTCCGCAGAGTCCGCTAGCATTACGGTTTTTGTTGGCACACGGATCTTAGCGAGTGAGACTGTCGTGACATTAAACGAAGCATCATAGGGTGAAAGATAATCGTTGTTGTATGCATAACCTGTCGAGCCCAAGCTTTTTCGCGTTGTGTTATTAAATGAGGGACATACTTGAATGCGAGCGCTCTTCATATATGGATATAGCAAACCTTCACTTTCGTTAAGTGACTGAGTTGCCGTATCGTAACTCGCCCACCAGTACACGGTCTTAGTTCCTGTTGTCGTCGACTGAACTGGAAAAAAGGATTCGTCGTTATCTTGGATATATTGAAGCGTTGCAAGGCCGATCTGATGCAGATTTGAAGCACAGCTAATTTGACGCGCTTTTTCTCGGGCGCTGGCGAAGACGGGAAAAAGTATCGCAGCAATAATCGCTATAATGGCTATGACGACGAGGAGCTCGATCAGGGTGAAACCGTGCTGGCGGCGGAGAGTGGAAGTCGTGCGGACGGACGGCTGGGGAGCCGTCAGGGTGGTGTGACGAATCAATGGAATGACCTCTCTGCCTGTCGCGCGCAGGCAAATGAGCAGCAGCGATGGCTTCGCTGCTGTGTCATCGGCTGGCATTCTGGCTTGAGAGGAGTGAGCCTCTTCACAGTTGCGGGACAGCGTCGGGTTTGTCTCTAGAGAGACGCACCGAACTTCCCCATTTAAGCATCGCGTTGACCGCGACGCACCGACGACGGAGCACGATTTAGTTGTTAAGTGGCGATATTATGGCCGATTTCTTGTACAGAAGTCAAGGACAGATCTCCCCAGCCAAGCGAGAGCTTAGATGGGGAGATGAATGGTAGCTTAACTTGTCATTCAGTTAGATGGGGCGATACCAATAGTGTTGATCATGTTTCGATGAACGATATACTCCTGATAGCGTCATGAGTGGGTCGCCATATACGGCAGGAAATGCTCTTACTAATGGCTGAAGGGGTGAAGACCCTTGGGCGAATACACAGGGCAAACTTTGTTCTGCTTCTGCTACAGCATCTATTAAGAAATGTCCTTTTGAAAACTCATTCCAAAGGACGTTGTTAAAGTTTGTGACTCCGTAATTCATCCATATCGTTTGCGGCCATCCAACTCCTGCAGTATCTTCCTCTTGTGTTACGTCAAGACCATCGAATATACTAGAAGATGATCCAACCTCGCATGCATCGAAATGTGCAAAAGTTATCGGGGGCAAATTCAGATTTGCTTTTTTTAACTCTAATACTTTTTCAATATCTCCTGCGTTCATTATATGTGAGGTGTCGCCGTCGGGACCGCCGGGAACCCCTCCACTGTCGTCTGCAAGACAGTCCATAAAGAAAGTAGGGTCTCCATGTGTGACGGCATGAAATGTCGTGTAATATTGGAGCGTATTCACGATATCTTGACTCGTGTCACTGTCAGATGTCGCCGTGTCGTAATTTAGCGCTCCTGCTTCACCGGAAGCAACTGAAGCCGATAGTTGTGCGGAATTCTCGTATGTCCCGAATGTTTGATTTACAATCGAAAACATCCTGTTTTTCGCTGGAGCTGAAATCGCACCTTCGTAGTAATTTCCTCCGGAATCCCACACTTTTAATTTAAGCACAATATCTGATGCGTTTTGAAAGTGGGTGCTATCAAACATCACCGAGAGTGGAAGAGAAGTATACTGATTCGTGTCGTTTGGGAAATCCGTTGGGTAAGCACGTACGACTGTGTCGCTTCCGTTTTCGCCTATGCAAAGCTGCGCTTGTGTGATATTGCCTGATAACGCTACAGCGGTTCCTGTTGCTGTGCAGCCAGTTCCACTGAAGAAACGTGGGGACTGAGGATCCCAATTTGCAGTGTCGATCGTGCTGTTAGCAGTTATAACTGCGTCAGTTACTTGGACTTTATAGCTTATGTCTGCCCAGGCAACTCCTACAATGTTATGAGGAGAAGACGCAATGAGATGAGAGGATAAGCTTTTTGTTGGGAATTGAGCCCTCCATTGACCATTAATAAATGAAACTGGCGCTGTCAAAAAATGCGCCCCTTTCACTAACGTTCCATGTATGTCTGATACTGAAATATCACCAGAATTTCCATTACTTGCATCGCTCTGTGTGGCAGTAATTTGCAGGCCCATACCTCCAAAATCATATGCCCTGGCTTGAGCACCAGCTGTCTCTATCACTGTTAATTTACCTTGCTGCCTTGAAGGAGGTAGTTCTCCTGCAACATCGGGATGCCATATTAAATTAGCAGTAACTGAGCCTTGTGTATTGGCCCAGTATCCATCAGGCACTACCGCAGATGTACAGCTTGATCCAAACCCTATTGAACCATCTGATGTTCGTACTCCACCGTCAGCAGCCCAGATTGCTGAAGGTTTTGAACTAGATAATTGACTTGTCGTTCCACTGCAAACATATTGAATCTGCCATTGGCCAGCAAGCGCAGCCTTGGTTGAAACAAGAACAAGTATAACAGGGATTAATTGTAGGCAATGTTTCTTGTTTTTCATTTATTCTTTACCCATATTGGAAAGTGGTAATTGACGCAAATTCTTAAACGTCAATTTATCTTTCCGCTTCGCGCTGGCCTTAACATACGTCATGCCGCCTATCACACTACCCGTTTGAGAATCAACCCATACTTCATCAGCTATTCCTGCACTGCTGCTATAATAGCAGTTCCATACCATACGTGCTGCTCCTAGTTGGGGGGTGGAGGAGCCTGTCTGCCAAAACGCGTTGCTTTGCACCCATTGCATCTGTGTGCTTTGGAGTGTGAGGCCGGTGATCCCCGAAGAAGCAAGTTGGGCATTTGCCGTACTTACCGCCTGAGATTGAGTGACGGAAGGTGTGAGGGCTGCAGGAGGCGGAGATGGGAAGTTGAGACTGAGACTTCGTATTGCTCCAGTTTCAGCTTGAAGCTGAACAGTGGCCTGCTCGTAGTGGTAAGGAACATTTTGGTTTTTGCGAGGCCAAGAAACAACCCAAATATTTCCAGCAGCGGACGCAGGTTGCGTCAACTGTACTTGAGTTGTTTGAACAGTGTCTAAGCTTTCTGCTTGCGAAGTTGCTTGCAAAGCCGCTGTAGCACATTGAGTAGCTGATGCGGTCGAGATGGGTGTCCCGGGGGGTTGCTGTGTTGTAACTAACTGCTGACTGAGATCATAATTGTGGTACCAGGTAATTACACTCGTGGCGTCTGCGACTTCAACCTCCGCCTTCGCGCCTAACTTGACTAGCCAGCATGTCCTCCAATATGGAGATTGCTGGCCGCCCGTGCGATCCGGCGCAGGATAAATCGCTGTTGCAGTATCAGTAACAGGAGCGCCAATCGTTTGGCAGAAAGTTTGGGCGATCTGAATCGCTTGTGCAGATGTTAGTGTTGTAACTGGAGCTGTTGCCGCCTGTGGCATCGAAGATATTTCGCCGGAATTGGAGCCTTCTCCAGCACCATTGACAGCAGTCATTTGATAATAGTAGATCGTTCCATTAGTAACTGCCGTATCCACATAGGGGCTGCTGTTCAAACCGACTTGGTAGGGAATGCTTCCCTCAGCGCCGGCGGTTCCAGTAGAGCGGTAAAGATTGTATCGTCGTGCCCCCGCGACTGGTGTCCAGGCGATGGATACTTTGCTGTCGCCAGACGTAGGCGTTATGATTGGCAAAGCGGTCGGTATGACTTCTTGCGGAGTTGCGTTGGCCTCAGTAGAATTCGCTCCCCTTGCGGCAGCAGTTACTGGAGCGACAACATAGTAATAGGCTGTTCCATTGTTGAGATCGCGGTCTATCCAGGAACCAGCAGAAACATTTTGCGCGACCGTTGTATAGGGGCCGCCGGATGTGGTGGCCTGCAAAACGTCACAGCCTGTCGCTGCGATTGGCTTTGTCCATGACACAGTTACCTGTCCGTTGCCGGCAGTTGCGGTAATTCCTGTGGCCGTTGGCAACGTTGTAACGGCGGATGCTTCATTAGAATTCGCCCCGGTTCCAGTCGAATTAACAGCGGCGATAACATAATAATATTTAGCGCCGTCGCTCAAACTGTTGTTATCTAAATATGTTGTCGCCGAAGTCGGCGAGGCAGTGAGAGTTGTATAGCCGCTGCCACTAGTGGTAGAGCGTTGCACGATATATCCCGTCGAGCCGGGAACTCTGCCCCACGAAAGGCTGACTTGGCCCAGTCCACCCACCGCCGTCAAGCCAGCTGGAGCCGTTGGGCCACTCGTCACGAGGATCAACTGAGGAGGCGTACCCGATTCGCGGGCGCGGATCGTAATTCCCACAGCGTTCGCGGCGTCCTGCGTCAGCGCCAGCGTTACCAGCTTGTTGCCTGCCAATTGTTGTGAACGAATATAGCTCGTCACGTCCCAGGTCGGATTGGTCTCCGTCGTGGGGATCGATGCCGAAACGATTGCCGTTCCCAGCGAAGGATGGTTCGTCCAGTTTAACGCCGTTTCCGTCCACGTTGTGTCCAAGACCGGAGAGACCGACGCTGTCAGACCGCTGATCGTGGAGGTGGCGTCGAGTTTGAGGAGGGCGCTCGTCACCGTACCGCTGACGCTTGAGAGATCGAACTTGACATAGGCCATATTGGTGCTGGATCCAGTGTTACCAGCATACATCAAGTTGTGGTAACCGTAGATCACACTAGGGTTAGCGCTGTTGGCGGTCGTGTCGGCCACGTCGAACAAGATTGCGCCTGCCGCCGTGGACACGCCCGGAGAAGCCGCCGCTTCGTTGGAATACGCGCTCGCGCCGACGCTGGTGACAGCAGTGACGACGTAGTAGTACGTACGGGGATTGGTCGCCGTGCCATTGATCGCCGTGGTGTCGGTGTAGCCCGTCGTGGTCGGACTGGCTAGCAGCGTGTAAGGGCCACCACTAACGTTCAACGAGCGATAGAGCTTGTAGCCCGTCGCGCCGGTGATCGTCCCCCAGGAGAGGATGACCTGCCCATTGCCGGGAACAGCGGCCAGCCCGGAAGGAGCGGCGGGCAGCGTCGTCAGCGGTGTCGCTGAGACTTCCGACGAGAGCGCGCTTTCGGTGGTGGAGTAGCCGGTGGGATCTTTGCGCACGCCACTGACTTTATAGTAGTAGGCGGTTCCGTTGTTGACACCCGTATCGGCGTAACTGAGCGTGCTGACATCGGTGGCGAGCAGGGTCTCCGCTCCCGCTGTCGTTGATCGGTAGATGCTGTATCGCAATGCTCCCGTAGCTACGCCCCAAGCGAGGCTGACAACGCCGTTACCGGCTTTGGTGGTCACTCCCGTGGGCGTCGCAACGGGAACAGCGATGACGGAACTGGCCTGCGGTCCTTCGACATGACTGCTGTTGACGCCGCTGATGCGATAGACATACTGCGTTCCATTGGTGAGCCCCGTGTCGGTGAAGACGCTGGTTTTCCCAGTGTAGGTCGGCGTGGTGGGTTCCGTTCCAGATGTCCATCGGTAAACGTTGTAGGTCAGTCCCGCCGTGTTGTTCCAGGTAAGAGTGAGTTGGCTAGTTCCCCCGGTGACGGTGAATCCGGTAGGAGCGGCGGGCGTTTGGGCAAACACCGTGTGTGGAGCTGCAAACTCAGCTCCAGCGATTACTAAAACCGCCGTGAGGACATTAATCTTTTGAGAATGCCTAAACGGGACCATCCTCTGGCGGACAAACATAAGATTCTCCTTCGCTGCTAAGATGCGGGAATAATATTGCAAAGAGGATTATGGTTGTAATAATACTTGTGAATAACTGGATAAATGGAAATGCCTAATCCTGCATTTCACACTACATCATTAAAGTTCATTGCCACTTTACCAGGGATTTAATATGTATGTCAATGGAGCATACAAATTGAGCTACATGTATGATCAAATAGCCGTCGAGGTATGCACTGAGATTTGACGGCGGTGTATAGATTGATGAGGCCGGAATATAGGGGGATCGATCTGAAGCAAGCTTGCAAGCAATTTTACTGTGAGGCAGATTTTGCCGCCGCGTCGCCCGCGACGTAGCCTGTGCTCCACGCCGCCTGAAGGTTGTATCCGCCGACGGGACCGGCGATATCCAGCACTTCCCCGCACAAGTACAATCCGGAGACGATTTTGGATTGCATGGTCTGCGGATCGACCTCATCCAGGGAAACGCCGCCGGCGACGACTTCGCCGCGTTCGAGGGGGACGTGGCGGACGTCGCCGAGGGGCCAGCCTTTGAGAGTGGAGACGAGTTTTTTGAGCGCCTTGGCGGGGAACTGGGAGCCGCGCGTGTCGCCAGCGACGCCGGCGGCGGAGAGCAGGGGATCGACGAGGCGGGAAGGGACGTAGGGCGTCACCAGCGAGGCGGCGGTGCGTCGCGGGTTGTCGGTCAGCTCCTTGCGGAACGCGGCGTGCAGATCCTCAAAGGAGCGGGCGGGGATGGTGTCGGCTTCCAGAGTGCTGGGGGATGGGACAGCGCCCGCGTCGCGTTCGGCGACTTCGCGCGAGACTCCGAGCGCCGTGGGGCCGGAGACGCCTTTGTGCGTGAAGAGTAAGTCGCCGGGCCAGTGCGCGATCTCTTTGCCCTCCCGGCCGGCGCGCGCGCGCAGAACCACATCGCGCAGGGCGACGCCGGACCAATCGGCGTGGACGTCGGCGAGGTACATCGGGGCGAGCGCGGCGCGCAGGGGGACGATCGTATGGCCGATGTCCGAGAGCCAGCGCCAGCCGTCGCCGGTGGTGCCGGTGGCCGGAAACGACGACCCTCCGGTGCAGACGATCACGCGGGAGGCGCGCAGAGTAGTTCCATCGTCCAGGCGCACGCCCTGAACGGCGCCGTTCGTGACATCAATCCCGGCGACGGGAGATTTGTACCGAATCCGAACGCCGGCTTCCTCGACATACTCCGTGAGCAGGGCCACGACGTCCTTCGCGTTCGCGGGATCGACGGGGAAGATGCGACCGTCGGGGCGAACGTAGGAGCGCAGGCCGCGCGAATGCAGGATCTCTAGAAACTGATGATTGGTGAAGCGATAAAAGCTGGGCTTGAGGAACCGGCCTTCGTTGGGACGAAACTGGCGGCGGATCTCCTCCATCGAGCCGGCGTGAGTCAGGTTGCACTTGCCGCCGCCGGAGATGAGGATCTTCATCCCCAGGCGCTCGTTCTTTTCCAGCAGCGTCACGCGCGCGCCGCTGTCCGCCGCGCGCCGCGCGGCGATGATGCCCGCCGCGCCGCCGCCGACAATGAGGACTTCGGGGGCTTTACTCATGGGCGGCGCTTTTCGCGGCGGCGCTGTCGGCGGCTTCCTGGGCGAGGACGGTTTCCGGAGTTTCCTTCACGAAGAGCAGTCGCTTGATCCGCCGTCCGGTCACCTCCGAGATGGAGACATGGAACCCGTCCAGGTTCGACTGTTCGCCGACGCGCGGCGCCAGGCGCAGCTTGTGCAGCGCATAGCCGCCGATAGTCTCGTACTCGTCGGGGTTCTCGATCGGGATCTCCAGGCGTTCGGCTACTTCCTCCAGCGCCACGGTGGCGGCGATGGAGTAGCGGCGGCCTTCCTCGTCGAGCGTGACAAACGGCGGGGGCTCGTCATGCTCGTCTTGAATCTCGCCGATCAGCTCTTCGATGATGTCTTCCAATGTCACCAGGCCGGCCGTGCCGCCGTATTCATCCAGCACCAGCGCCTGATGCGTGTGGCTTTTCTGAAGCTCCTTGAGCAGTTCGTCGATCGGTTTCGTTTCGGGGATGCCGATGATGGGGCGCATGACGGTCCGGATGTCGGCCTTGGGATCCCCGGCGATCGCCAGCAGGTCCTTGATATGGATCATGCCGAGCACGTGGTCCCGGTCGCCTTCGCAGAGCGGGTATCGCGTGAAGCCGTTTTCAATCGCCACCTCGACGTTGCGGCCCACGGTCCAGGTGGTCGAAAGATAGACCATATCGACGCGCGGCACCATGATCTCGCGGGCCATCGTGTGCGCGAAGTCGAACATGTTCTCGGCCAGCTCTACCTCGGACGGGCGCAGCGCGCCTTCCCGGTGCGAGTGCGCCATGATCGCCAGGATTTCATCCTCGGAGTGCGCCTGCTCGTGCTCGTCGCTGGGCTCGATCTTGAGTCGGCGCGCGATGACCTTCGCGGACATCTCCAGCATCGCGATCAGCGGGTAGCCGACCTTCAGGAAGATGCGCATGATGGGGGCGACGCCGAGCGCGGTGTCCTCGGTATGCGCGATGACCCACCACTTCGGCAGCAGTTCGCCGAAAATGATGTGGAAACTGGTGATCAGAACAAAGCCGAGCACGATGGCGATCGTGTGGACGTTCGGTCCGAAGTGGTCCAGACCAGCGGCGTGGAAGAGTGGGAGGAGCACCGCCGTCATGGCGGGCTCGCCGATATAACCGAGCGCGAGGGAGGCGATGGTGACGCCCAGCTGCGTGGCGGAGAGATAGGTGTCCAGGCGCGTCAGGAGGCCCTGGACTGCCTTCGCGCGGGTATTGCCCGCCTCCACCAGTTCAGCGATGCGTGTTTGGCGTACGCGGACGAATGCGAACTCGGCCGCGACGAAAAATCCGTTCAGGGCGACGATCAGAAGCGTCAGCCCCAGTTTTAAGAAAGGTTCCATAGTTTAGCTCATATTAGGCGCTATGAGCGGCGCCGGCTGGACGCGAACGTACAGCAATCGTTGAAAAGTATTACCCTCTTTTTCGCAAAGTTTATCGGTCTGCGGTCGTTTACTCCTGCGGAAAATGTTAGCCATGATCGCCGATCATCAGCGCTTTTCGCACGATTCGCATGGTGTCCACGGCGGCGGCGCGGGCGCGTTCGGCGCCTTCCTTGAGCACCTGATCGACGTAACCGGGATCCGCCTCGAGCTCCGCGCGCTTGGCGCGCAGCGGGGCGAGGTTCTCATTGATCACTTCGGCCAGCTCTTTCTTGGACTGCCCGCAGCCGCGCAATCCGGCCCGGCATTCGTCCCACTGCGTCAGATAATTCGCCGGATCGTAGGTGCGGCGCAGCTTGCAGGCGACGCATCCCTCGGGCTCGCCCGGATCCGTGATGTGGATCTTGGTCGGCGTGGTGAACGCCTTATTGATCTTCTTCTGCGTTTCCTTGGCGGTGTCCGAAAGATAGATCGCGTTGTCGTAAGACTTGCTCATCTTGCGTCCGTCCAGGCCGGGGACCTCGCCGGTCGCCTCGCTGATGATCGCCTGCGGCTCCGGGAAGATCTCTTCGCCGACGATCTTGTTGAAGCGGCGCACGATCTCACGAGAAATCTCGATATGCGCCGCTTGATCGCGGCCGACGGGGACGGCGTGCGCGCGGTACAGCACAATATCGGCGGTTTGGAGCACCGGGTATCCCAGCAGTCCGTAAGAGACCTGGGTGTCGTTTTCCTTGATGATCTCGCGCTTCTCTTTGTACGTCGGCACGCGCTCCAGCCATCCGACCGGAGTCGTCATGGAGAGGAGCAGATGCAGCTCGGCGTGCTCCTTGACATCGGACTGACGGAAGATCGCGCACTTGGCGGGATCGAGGCCGGCGCTCAGGTAATCGATCGCCGTCTGCCGCGCGGCTTCGCGCAGGTCCACATGCTTCTCCGCGACCGTCGTGAGCGAGTGCCAGTCCGCCACGAAGCAGAACATCTCATAGTCGTCCTGTAGCTTCGTCCACGGGCGTAGCGCGCCTTCCAGATTGCCCAAATGCAGCTTGCCGCCGCCCGTCGGCTGCATGCCGGATAAGATTCGTTTTTTAGTCGTCATGGATCTATCTTATTAAAAAGCCTGCCAGCAGCGCTGCCGGAACGCCAATGATATATTGCGAGATGCGAGTGAAAATGAGGATCATGACCAGCAGAAGGCCAATCGGCTCCAGCGTCTTCTGGTAGGTCATCGCCGCTCTGTCCGGCAGCAATCCCAAAAGGACACGGAAGCCGTCGAACCCGGGAATTGGCAGTAAGTTCAGAACGAACAGCGCGCAGTTGACGGTCAGCCCGATCGTCACGAACATGAGGGCCGTTGGGCTGATGACAGTATGGGTTGCCAGGATGAGCCGGATCACGCCGGCGAAGACGCACGCTTGAAGAAAGTTCGACGCGGGGCCGGCGAACGAGACGAGCGTCGAGTCGCGCTTCGGGTGCTTAAACTTCCCAGGATAGGTAATCACCGGCTTGCCCCAGCCGATGCCGTATCCCAGCGCCACGGTCACAGCCATGAGGAATGTGCCCATCGGATCGAGATGGTCGACCGGGTTGAGCGAGATACGTCCCTGATTGCGGGGCGTATCGTCGCCCAATTTGTCCGCGACGATCGCGTGCGAGAACTCGTGGATGGTGATGGCGATCACCAGCACCAGCATCGTCGTCACGAACGTCAGCAGGTCGAAATTTTGAAACATGAGAGGCTACGCCAGACGTTCCGGGATAATGTCCAGCCGCACCACGTCGTCCAGCGTCTCGCGGCGCGAGACGAGGTCGGCTTCGCCGTCTTTGACGAAGACGCAGGCGGGTTTGGTGAATCGGTTATAGTTGGACGCCATCACGTAGTTATAGGCTCCCGTGGACTGCACGGCGAGGATATCGCCGGTCTCGATATGCCCGATTTTCGTGGACTGGATCAAAATGTCCGTCTCGCAGTGCTTGCCGGCGATGCGCACTTCCTGATCCTTGGCCTCGCCCATGCGGTTGGCGACCAGGACTTCGTACACGGCGTCGTAAAGCTGCGGGCGCGGGTTGTCCGACATGCCGCCGTCGATCGTCACATAGGTGCGAGTTCCTGGATCCTGGGGAATGTTGACGCGCTTGATGACGCCGACGGTGTAGAGGGTCGTGCCCGTCTCGCCGACCAGCGCGCGACCCGGCTCCTGAAGCAGGCGCGGCTCCGGCACGTCATACTTCTCCAGCGCGGCGCGCAGCGCGCCGATCAGGGTGTCGCCGAACTCTTCATAAGACGGGGGATGCTGGTCTTCCGTATAACGGATGCCGAGGCCGCCGCCGATGTCCAGATCTTCGGGCATCCAGCCGGTGGCGTCCGCGATCGTGCGCATGAAGCCGACCATGATGTCGATCGCCTGCTCGTGTGTGTGGGCGTCGAGCAGCTGTGAGCCGATGTGGCAGTGGATCCCGGTGATCTTCAGATGCGGCGCGAACTCCAGGGCTTCGGTGATCGCCTCCAGCGCATCGCCGTTCGCGACGCTCAGGCCGAACTTGGTGTCTTCCTGGCCGGTGCTGATGCGCCGGTGCGTGTGCGGATCGATGCCGGGGGTGACGCGCAGCAGAATTTTCTGGGTCTTGCCCTTCTTCTCGGCCAGCGTCTTGAGCTGGCGAAGCTCCAGCAGGTTGTCCACGACGATGCAGCCGACGCCGAAGTCCATCGCCATCTCCAGCTCGAAGAGGGATTTATTGTTGCCGTGCAGCAGAACGCGGTCCAGGGGGAAACCGGCCCGAATGGCGGTGTAAAGCTCGCCGGCGGACGCGACGTCCAGGCTCAGCCCTTCCTGCTCAACCACCTTGCAGATCGCCATATTCAAAAAGGCTTTGGAGGCGAACGAGATGTCGTTCTTAGGATAGCGCGCTTCGAACACTGCTTTATAGTTCCGGCAGTTCTCGCGGATCGTCTCTTCGTCCATCACATAAAGCGGGGTGCCGAATTCTTTCACCAGATCGATGGCGTCGCATCCGCCAATTTCCAAGTGACCTTCCGCGTTTACCCGCTGAGTCCCCAGCAGCATTCGTCCTTCTCCTCGCCCGTCGTCAAAAAAATGACCCGCGTCCAAGCGGGGCGGGTCCTGGAAGATTTTAGCATAGGTCGGGGCGGCAAGTCAAGGAAGCATTGCATTTTCCGCGCCAGGCGCCTGGCCCAGGATCTCCATAAGAAAGGAAATCGCGCCGGGGAAATCGACATCCGCCAGGAATACTTGATTTTTGAAGGCAGGCGTGTCTTAGGAGAAGATCTCGTATTTTGAGCGGTGGGGAGCGGCGTGTATTCCCCCGAACACTAGGTTAGGCGACAAGAAAGATTTGTCGATTCTAACTTCGTTTCGCTGGGAGTAATACACAAGATGTAGGGAGAGAATCATGCCACTCGTCGAACCCGTCGCCCCACTGGCCGACGGCTTACAATCAACCATGGAAAGGACACAGACGGCGGCGGAGGTGAGTGTGCGGGTCGCCGCAATTTCCGACGCCCGCATGCCGAATATCGTGACGCAGTCGGTGCAGGATTTGAATTCCGCGGTCGCCAGAACCAAGCAGGCCATCCTGTCCGGATCGCTGTCGGGAGATCTGAGCGTCGCGGCGGCCATCGGCAACCTCGTTGTCGCGGCCTCCCACATCGATCACCTGATCGCGACAATACCGCCGAACCTCGGCGTGCAATACGATGTGAACGGATGAGCCGTTCGATAACGGAAATTATAGGAAAAGGAGGAAATGTATCGAGACAAAAATCCTATCACTGCGCCTTCATGAAGAAGCGCCCGTCTTTCAGCAATGTCGGACTCCGAGCTTCGACCGCGAGCGAACAATCTCGCGGTCGAAATCGAACTATCTTTGACAACTTCGGATTGCTATTTCCCAAAGTTGATCGCCGCGACGGTCGTGTCGTCCACGTTCGTCAGGGTGAACTTGCCCTGAAGATCGCCGTTCACGAGCGATTCGACGATCTGCAAGCCGAGGGAATTTGTTTTCTTAATATCGAACGTCGCCGCCAGCGGCTGCCCGTCGTTGGTGACCAGCAGTTCGACGTGGCGCGAATCTTCGTGCAGGCGAATAGAAATCGAGCCTTCGTCGAAGCTGGGGCCGAAGCCGTGTTCTACGGCGTTTTGCACCAGCTCATTGAGGATCAGCGCGACGGATGTGGCCTGCGACGAGGGCAGGAGAATATCCGGACCCTCGATCGTCATCCGGATATGCTTGCCGGGGGCGATGATGCTCTGGCCGGTCGCCTGGACGATACTCTCGGCGATCTTCTTGACGCTGATGATGTCCAGATCTTCGCGCGCCAGCAGCTCGTGCACGGAGGCGATCGCCAGGATCCGGTTCAGGCTTTCCGTGATCACCTGTTCGACGGTGCGCTCGCCGGCGTAGTGCATCTGTAGGCGCAGGAGCGAGGCGACCTGCTGCAAGTTGTTCTTGACCCGATGGTGCATCTCCTGGATGATGGCCGATTTGACCATCAGCTTGGCGTGCTCGATCGCGATGGCGGCGTGGTTGCCCAGCGCCGTCAGAAGAGAGATCTCTTCCTCGGTGAAGTTGTGCGGCTTCTCCGTGTAGCAGTTCAGAACGCCGATCTTCTTGTTCTTCACCATGAGCGGCACGGCGGCCATCGAGGAGAGACCTTCCTTACGGGCGATCTCCGGGGACGCATACTCCGCCGAATGCTTCAGATCGTGGACGGTGATCGTGCGCCCTTCCGCTACGGCTCGCCCGGCGACGCTGTCGCCGACCTTGATGTTGGCCTTCTTGACGTAATCCTTGCTCTTGCTCTGGGTCGCCTTGATGACCAGTTCTTGCTTGTCTTCATCGAGCAGCATCAGCGTGCAGATCTTGAACGCCATCGTTTTGGCGGTCGCCGCGACGATCAGCTGCAAAATCTCCTCCAAATAAAGATCGCTGGTGATCGTTTTGCTGACTTCGGACAGGGCCGATAGCTGCGACGTGCGCTTTTCGAGCTTCCGGTACTGGCGGGAGTTCTCGACGGCGCCGGAGATCTGCGCCGCGATCGATTGCAGCAGCCGCACCTGAGTCTGCGTGTACTGGTGCGTCTTGACGGTGCGGACATTGATGACGCCAAGAACGTCGTTCCGGTAGACCAGCGGCACGCTCAGAATACTCTGATACTTGTCTTCCTGCAGCTCCGGGACGAACTTGAAACGCGCGTCGTGCTGCGCGTCGTGGTCCAGCGCCACGGCCTCTTTATTCTTCGCTACCCATCCCGTCAGACCCTCGCCGACCTTGAGGCGCAGCTTACCGACCACCTCGTCCGGCTCGGACTCGGCGTCCACGGCGCGAAGGATCAGCGTATCGTGCGCTTCGTTGAACAGGTAAACCTGGGAGGAATCCGTGCCGGTGACCTGGACAGCGATTCCGGCGACCGCGCGCAGCATCTCTTCCAGATCGAAGAGAGAGCCGGTGGTTTCGCCGATCTTGCGCAGGGCTTCGCCTTCGGCGCTGCGTTCGTCGTGCGCGCGCTCCATCTCGCGGATGCGCGCGTGCGCGCCGCGCAGTTCCTTGCCCATGTTTTCCAGACTGCGGCGCAAAGAGCGGTTCGCCGCCTCCTGCGTGCTGAGGGATTCTGAATGACGCTTCAGAAAAAGATTGCGCCGCCCAAAACCAATTTTGGGCGGCACGGAAGAGTTGCGGAAATTGTGCTGTTTCATTTTCTCACATATGTGTCGTTAGGGCGATGAAGGAAGCTCAGACATTGTGCGCGATGATGATCGCTTCGGCGATCTCACGCATGCTCTTGCGCGTATTCATGCTCTGAACCTGGATGCGGCGGAACGCTTCCTGCTCCTTGAGGCCATACTGATCCATCAAGATGCCCTTGGCGCGGTCCACGGACTTGCGGGTGTCCAGCTTGTTCTCAAGGTCTGTGACCTCGTTCTCCAGCTCGACGAACTCCTCGTAGCGGGAGATCGCGATCTCCATCGCCGGCAGCAGGTCCGCTTCCTTGAAAGGCTTGACCAGATAGGCGAAGACGCCGGCGTCCTTGGCGCGGTCGACAAGGTCTTTCTGGGAGTACGCCGTCAGCAGCAGGACCGGAGCGACGCCCTCGGTCGTGATCAGCTTCGCCGCGTCAATGCCGTCCATCTCAGGCATCTTGATGTCCAGGATGATAATGTCAGGCTTGAGTTCCCGGGCGATTTCCACCGCCTTGGCTCCGTCGCCGGCTTCGCCGACGACTTGATGACCCATATTTTCGAGCGTTTTGCGAAGATCGAGTCGAATGATCGGCTCGTCGTCCGCGATTACAATGCGAAGCGAATCCATGCTAAAGAAACCGTCCTTTTCTGTATCTTGACCCTCGCCCGATCCGTGATAATTGCGGGCGCGGGAGGAATCTGCTATAATGTCGTGGTTTATGGTCGACAGATATATGGTCCTAATATATCGCATTATTACGCAAAAAGCAAGTCCCAAAGGGCCCTAATGAAACGTGTAACCAGCATCAGCTTGGGCTCATCGCAACGAAATAAATCTGTTGAGGCTTACTTTTTAGGTGAAAAATTTCAAATTGAACGCGTCGGAACCGACGGCGATTTGAAGCTGTTTCACCAGAAACTGGTAGAACTAGATGGTCAGGTCGACGCCTTCGGACTTGGCGGCACGGACATGCATATCTACGCGGCGGGGAAGCGCTACACCTTTCGCCAGATTGAGAAGCTTGCGTCGGCGGCGGTCAAAACTCCCGTCGTGGACGGGAGCGGTCTGAAGAACACGCTGGAGCGGGAGACCGTTCAGTATTTGCAGCGTGAAGGGATCGTCGATTTCGCGCACTCCAAAGTATTGCTCGTGAGCGCGGTGGATCGGTTCGGCATGGCGGAGGCGCTCGACGCCACCGGCGCTTCGGTCGTTTACGGGGATATGATGTTCGGCCTGGGCGTCCCGATCGCGCTCCGCTCATTGGGCGCCGTCAACAAGGCCGCGAAGGTTCTCCTGCCGCTGGTCGTCCAGATGCCGTTTTCCTGGCTCTACCCAACCGGCGAGAAGCAAAACACAATCACGCCGAAGTGGACCAATTTCTACGACGAAGCGAACGTGATCGCCGGGGACTTTCCGTATATTCGCCGCTACATGCCGGAGACGCTCGCCGGCAAGATCGTTCTGACAAACACGACGACCGCGGAAGACGTGGAAGCGCTGACCAAGCGCGGCGTCAAAACGCTGATCACGACGACGCCGGAGTTTGAAGGCCGCTCGTTTGGGACCAACGTCATGGAAGGCGTGCTCGTGACCCTTTCCGGACGCAAGCCCGAGGATCTCTCGCCCAAGGACTACATGGACCTGATGGCGAAGCTGAACTGGAAGCCGCGGATCCAGACGCTCAACACATAACGATCGCCGCCGTAAATTTCGCACTCTGCTGAACAAGCAACCCAAAGGGTAATTTTTTGGAAAAATTCGCGTTTATTATCCACCCGATCGACGCCAAGCGCGATGTCGCGCGCAAAGGCGGCGTCTACAGCGTCGCCAAGTACTTGCCGGAGTCGGCGGTGGAGTGGGCGATTAAGCACAAGGAGCCGATTGTCGCCTCCCATATTACCGGCTTGAAGTCCCTCACCGGCGCTGAGGCCGAGGGCTGGTTCATTGCCTGCCCGCTGACCCCGCGCCAGCTAATGACTCTGCCGACGGAGTTTGTCATCAAGCGTCTGGTGCAGTGCGGGAAGCTCGCGGAGTCGCTGGGCGCGAAGATCATTGGCCTGGGCGCCTTTACCTCGGTGGTGGGGGATGGCGGAATCACCGTCGCCAAGCAGCTCGATATCGCCGTGACGACGGGCAATTCCTACACCGTGGCGACCGCCGTGGAGGGAACCATCGACGGCGCGAAGCGGATGGGAATCTCTCTCGAAAACGCGAAAGTCGCCATTGTCGGCGCGACCGGCTCGATTGGCCGCACGTGCGCGCACCTGCTGGCGCCCCGCGCCGCCGAGATCGCCCTGATCGGCCGCGACCTGGACCGCCTCGGCGCGGTCGCCGCCGAACTGAACGGCGCATGCGTCACGCTGCATAACGATGTCCATACGGGCCTGCGCGACGCCGAAGTCGTCGTCACCGTCACCAGCGCCGTCGACGCCGTGATTCAGCCCGAAGACCTCGTCCCCGGCTGCGTCGTCTGTGACGTCGCCCGCCCCCGCGACGTCTCCGTCCGCGTCAACCGCGAGCGCAACGACGTCCTCGTCCTCGAAGGCGGCGTCGTCGCCGTCCCCGGCGCCGATCTCGATTTCCGTTTCAACTTCGGCTTCCCCCCGAAAACCGCCTACGCCTGCATGTCCGAAACCATGATGCTGGCGCTCGAAGGCCGCTACGAATCCTTCACCCTCGGCAAAGACGTCACCGTCGCGCAGGTGAACGAGATCAGCGCGCTCGCCAAAAAGCACGGCTTTCATCTGGCGGGGTATCGCAGTTTTGAGAAAAAAGTCGAGGACAGCGATATCGAAATGCGACGGCGCAATGCGGAGGAGCGGCGGAAGAAGAAGGCGGCGTAGACACTATTTCTCCGACGCTTTAGCGCCGGGGGAATAGGGCCTAACCTTCCTCCCCCGCCATAATCACCGCCGCCGGCATCATCCGCGCGAGCGGTCGCACTAATCCCGCGTCCACCTGAATCCGCATCACATGCTCGATATCTTTGTACGCCTGCGGTCCTTCCTCCACGCTTAGCCCCTCGATCCAGATATCTTCCCGCTCCAGCATCCGACGCGCCTCGGCGGCGCTAAATCTGTCGCGAGCGACCGTGCGGCTGCCGACGCGGCCGGCGCCGTGCGAGGCGCTTTCGAGCGCTTCGGGGGCGCCGAGACCTTCCACGATGTAGCTGGCCGTGCCCATGCTGCCAGGGATGACGCCAAGGACGCCCGTCTCCGCCGGCGTCGCGCCCTTACGGTGAATAATCAGATCGCCTTTGCGCCAGGCGAAGTTGTGATGGTTCTGGATCGTCGCGGCGGCTTTGAGCTTCGTGCGCTGTAGGAAATCGGCATGGATGACCTCGTGACACGCCTTCGCGAAATCGCCGGCGAGGTGCATGGCCGTCCAGTATTCGCGTCCGGCGTCCGAATCCATGTCCAGCCATTCATAGAACTTGGGCGCGCGGGCCCTGCGCCGTGTTTCTAACGCGGCGAGCCGCATATAGTGATTGGCGATGGCGTAGCCAATGCCGCGCGAGCCGCTGTGTGTGAGCAGGCCGCAGAAGCGTTGTGATACGCCGTCTAATCCATCAGGGACGAGACGTTCGCCAATCACTAACTCGGCAAAATGGTTGCCGCTGCCGCTGGTGCCGAGCTGCCCGGCGGCGCGGTCCTGCAATCCGCGCGTCTGGCGCGTCAGATCCCAGGCGTCGTCTTCCAAGATTGCATGATCGGCGGGGTGGGGGCGCTTGCCGCCCGTCCCAAAGACCGTGATGGCTTTCAAGTCTTCAAAAAGCTTCTCGCGGCTTAGCCGAAGCTGATCGGGAGACAAATCGAACAGCGTCAGGTGCATGCGGCAGCCGATATCCACGCCGACCATGGCCGGCGAGATGGCGTTGTGCGCCGCGAACACCCCGCCGATCGGCAGCGCGTATCCGACATGCGCGTCCGGCATGAGTGCGCCCTGCGCGGCGATCGGCAGTTGCAGGGCAAGCCGAAGCTGCGCGAGCGCCACGGAGTCAATATCCGATCCAATCTCGCCATACACACGATACGGCGCGGTCGTCTCGCGCATCGCGAGCAGCGCCTCGGGCTTGCCGAAGGCGCGTTCGAGCTCGGACGCAATGTCATCCGCGCCCCGCCCCGCCTTCTTCAGCGCCGCCGCTTCCTTCGAGATCTGCGTGAACCGCTTGTCGCCCTTCCAGGTCTTGAGTAATGGCTGTAATTTCATATATGGGCCTTATCGATTGGGGGAGGGGATTTGGTAATGATGCTGTTGAGTGGCAAGGCAACAGAGCGGCTGGCGGTTTTCCCCGGTTATGAATCCGGGTCTGGGAGGGCTTCGCCCTAACCGTCCGTGCCGGACGGAAGAAATTTGTTATCGGCAACTGGAGTTTGCGTCCGGCACGGACGCTTAGCCCGAAGGGCTCTCAGACCCGGGTTTCATAACCGGGGAATTCTGAGGGCCTTCCTCCTCTCCACTTGACAATCCCACACTCAAGGAACCGAAGAAAAAATCAAGAAGAAGTTTAGCACTCGCTTGACATGAGTGCTAATAATGAGGATAATACTGGACGGAACATTCCACAAGTTTATTCTCGACAACCACTGAGGGAGGTCAACACCTATGCTGAAGCCATTGGGCGACCGGATCATCGTTAAGGCTCTGGAAGCCGAGCAGACAACCGCCGGCGGAATCATCCTGCCGGAGACCGCGAAAGAAAAGCCGCAGCGCGGCGAAGTGCTGGCGGTCGGACCGGGCAAGACGCTCGATAACGGCAAAGTCAGCGCGGTCGACGTGAAGGTGGGCGACAAGGTCGTCTACTCCAAGTACGGCGGCACGGAGATCAAGGTCAAGGGCGAGGAAGTCATTATCCTGCGCGCCGACGATGTGCTGGGAATCCTGAACGCTTAGTTCGGAACAGCGAATTTTGACCCGATTTTACGATCACATTTAGGCCGGTCGGAAGACCCGCCGAAGGAGAAACACACAGAGATGGCAGCAAAAGATCTGTTGTTCGATGAGCAGGCCCGGCGCGCGCTGGAGCGCGGCGTCAACACCCTGGCCGACGCCGTAAAGGTGACCCTGGGACCGCGTGGCCGCTATGTCGTACTGGAGAAGAAGTTCGGCTCCCCCTCGCTCGTGGACGACGGCGTCACGATCGCCAAGGAGATCGAGATCGAGGACAAGTTCGAGAACATGGGCGCGCAGCTCGTTCGCGAAGTCGCCTCCAAGACCAATGACGTCGCCGGCGACGGCACCACTACCGCCACCGTTCTGGCCCAGGCGATCGTTCGCGAAGGCCTGAAGAACGTCGCGGCCGGCGCCAACCCGCTCGCCGTCAAGCGCGGCATCGACCTCGCGGTCGCCGCCGCCGTCGCCGAGATCGGCCGCCTCGCGGTCAAGGTCGAAGGCAAGGAAGCGATCACGCAGGTCGCCACCAACTCCGCCAAGAACACCCTGATCGGCGACCTGATCGCCGACGCGATGGACAAGGTCGGCAAGGATGGTGTCATCACCGTCGAAGAGAGCAAGGGAACCACGACCGCTCTGGAGCTGGTCGAGGGCATGCAGTTCGATAAGGGCTACATCTCCCCCTACTTCGTCACCGACGCCGAGCGCCTCGAAGTCGTGCTGGACGAGCCGCTGATCCTGCTGTTCGAGAAGAAGATCTCCAACATCCAGGACCTGCTTCCCGTGCTGGAGAAGGTTGTCCGCCAGGGCCGCCCGCTCGTCATCATCGCGGAAGATGTCGACGGCGAAGCGCTCGCCACTCTGGTCGTCAACAAGCTGCGCGGCACGATCAACGTCGTCGCCGTCAAGGCGCCCGGCTTCGGCGACCGCCGCAAGGCCATCCTTGAGGACATCGCCGTTCTGACCTCCGGCCAGTTCATCACCGAGGACCTGGGCATCAAGCTGGAAGGCATCGACGAGACCTCGCTCGGCTCCGCCAAGCGCGTCGTCGTGACCAAGGACGACACCACGATCGTCGAAGGCAAGGGCTCCGTGCAGGCCATCCAGGGCCGCATCGCTCAGATCAAGGCTCAGATCGAGAAGTCCGACAGCGACTACGACCGCGAGAAGCTCCAGGAGCGCCTGGCGAAGCTTTCGGGCGGCGTGGCCGTCATCCAGGTCGGCGCCGCGACCGAGACCGAACTCAAAGAGAAGAAGCACCGCATCGAGGACGCTCTTTCCGCCACCCGCGCCGCGGTTGAGGAAGGCATCGTTCCCGGCGGCGGCACCACGCTGATCAAGGCCATCGCGGCTTTGGACAAGCTGGAACTGACCGGCGACGAGAAGGTCGGCGTCGCGATCATCCGCCGCGCTCTTGAGGAGCCGGCGCGCCAGATCGCGAACAACGCGGGCGTCGAAGGCTCGGTTATCGTCGATGAGATCAAGCGCAACGGCCTCGGCTACAATGCCGCGACCGGCGAGTTCGGCGACCTGGTCGCTCAGGGCATCGTCGATCCGGCCAAGGTGACCCGCTCCGCGCTGCAAAACGCGGCCAGCATCGCCGGCCTGATCCTGACGACCGAAACCCTGATCGCCGAGCGCCCCGAGAAGAACCCTGCCCCGGCAGGCGGCGGCGGCGGTGGAATGGGCGGCGGCATGCCCGGAATGGGCGGCATGGGCGGCTTCTAACCGAGCCGTTCGCACCATAGCATTTACCGTGCGGAGCAGGGACATACTGTCCCTGCTCTTTTTTCGTCGCGACCTTAACCTCTGTTTGCGGTACAATCGTCGTAGATATTAACTCTATCGATGGGCTTGTATGATTCTCACTCAACCCCGTGACCCTAGATTTATCACTCTTCGTCGTGGCGGAACGCTGACCGATACAAATCACCACCTTCTGGCGATGTGGGCTGCTGCATGTGCGGAGCACGTACTGCATTTCTTTGAGGAAGCGCGACCTGGAAATAACGGGCCGCGACATGCGATTGAGCAATGCCGTGCGTGGGCTCGCGGCGAGATTGGTATGCGCGAATCCCGCAAGACCGCTTATGACGCCAATGCGGCGGCCAGAGACCTCTCCGGCGCTGCAAGATACGCTGCTTACGCCGCCGGGCAAGCGGCGGCGGTTGCCCATGTGGCGGCGCACGAACTAGGCGCGGCGGCCTACGCAATTCGGGCGGCGCAAGCGGCGGCTCCTGAGGGGGAACGCGAACTTGCTGGTCGTCAGGAATGCCAGTGGCAGCGTGACCTGCTGCCCGACGAAATCCGAGATCTCGTGCTAGACGACCAGCGTCTGCGTAATCATGCGTGTTGGTTTGTGTTTGATTAAAGAGCGCATTGCTTCGGCGATGCGCTCTTTTTTTGCGTCTGTATGGTTGAACGAGCGCGTTTTTGCGTACACTATGTATTCAAACCGTTGGGGAGGGCATGAATGGCGAACGCAATCAAAATCGACAAGCCGCAGAAGATTCGGCTGAAAGACTACGATCCAAACGAAAAGGGCAAGACCAATAAAGAATCGAGTGAGGCGGAGATCCAGAGTCTCAGTGAAGAGATCAATCAGCTCCAGGATCTGCTCTACGCCGCGCAGACGCACAGTGTCCTGATCGTGCTGCAAGCCCCCGACACCGGAGGCAAGGACGGGACCATCACGCACGTCATGGCGGCGGTCAACCCGCTGGGCTGCTCTGTGGCGTCCTTCAAAGTCCCATCGACGCTCGAAGCCTCCCACGACTTCCTCTGGCGCATCCATCAGCAAACGCCCGGCAAGGGCAACATGACGATCTTCAACCGCTCGCACTACGAGGATGTTCTCGTGACCAAGGTGCATGGCCTGATCGACGAAAAGACCTGCAAGAAGCGCTACGACCATATCAAGAACTTCGAGGCGATGCTGGCCGATTCCAATACGATCATCATGAAGTTCTACTTGATGATCAGCAAAGACGAGCAAGAAAAGCGGCTGAAAGCCCGCGAAGCCGATCCCAGCAAAGCCTGGAAACTCAGCGCCGGCGACTGGAAAGAGCGCGAGCTATGGGACAAGTACATGGGCGCCTACGAAGACGCCATTGGCGCGACGGCGGCCCCGAATGCGCCCTGGTATATCATTCCCGGCAATTACAAGTGGTATCGGAACCTGGCCATCGCGACGACCATTCGTGACACGCTGGCGGCGTACAAGGGCGAATGGGAAGACGCGCTGAAGAAGATCGGCGAGGAGCGCTTGAAGGAGCTGAAAGAGGCGCGGGCGGGAAGCGATCGGGCATGAGGGCGCCCCATCCCCCCGCCGAAATTTACTTCGGCGGGGGGATGGGGATCCTCACCACCCCCGCGATCCGCTCCAGCGTGAACGCCGTCGCGCCCTGGTTGTCCTCTAAAATCGACCGCGCCGCCGCCCCCATCTTTGCCTGCTTCTCTGGATCTGCAAAAATCGACCGCAGCGCCTCCGTCAAATCACGCTCCTGTGTCGCCGCGTCACTCTCAAGCGCCGTGATTTGAATCGCCGCGCCCTTCTCCAAAAACTCATCAACAATCTGTGGGAAGTTCTCCATATGCGGCCCGATCACGATCGGCTTGGCGAACTGCGCCGGCTCCATGATGCTGTGCCCGCCCACGGGAACAAGCGTGCCTCCGACGAAGGCGACGGCGGCGAACTGGTAGGCGGCGGCAAGTTCGCCGTAGGTGTCGAGCAGCAGCACTTCGGCGCCGGCGCTTGCCTCGCCAGGGCGGGAGCGGCGGCGCACGGTGAATCCTTCACGTTCGGCGAGGGCGGCGACGCTGTCGAACCGCTCGGCGTGGCGCGGGACGATCAGCAGGCGTGTATTCGCCAGCGTTGGATCTTCTCGAAGCGCGCGCAGGGCGCGTAAGAGGACAATATCCTCGCCCTCGTGCGTGCTGCCGGCGACGATCAGTTGCCCTTTCCATCGTGAAAGCTCCAGCGCGGCATTCAGCCCTTTGGCCTTTTCGGCGACCAGGGCGGCGTCGGCGGGTGTCTGATCGTACTTTAAGTTGCCGCTCATGGCGATTTTGCTCGGCGGCGCGCCAAGGCGCTGGATACGGGCGGCGTCCTCAGGCGACTTCATCAGCAGCGCGGCGTACTCGCCCAAAACACGAGCGAGCATTGGCTGCGCCCACAGATATTGCCGGAACGACTTTGCCGCAATCCGTCCATTCACCATCACCACGGGAATATTGCGCAGCTTCGCCTGATGCACGACGTTCGGCCAGATCTCCGTATCGACGATAATCAGCGCCGACGGCTGGATAAAATCCAGCACATTGCCGGCGACGCCGGGCAGATCGACGGGGAAGAAGAACACATTGCCGGGACCATACAGCTTCTCATATCGCTCATGCGCGATGGCGTTGCCGCTCGCGGTGATGGTCGAGAATATCAGCCGGGCGCCGGGAAACCGCTCGTGCAGCGCGGCTGCGAGCCCCTGCACGCTCAGCGTTTCGCCAACGGAGCAGGCATGGATCCAGAGGGTAGGGCGCCCGTCCGCGCGCAGGGATTCGGGCAAACGGCCCATGCGCTGGCGCAGCTTCGGCAGGTGCTTCTTGTGGCGGACGGCGTTGTAGAGGAGAACAGGGGCCATCGCCAGGAGCCAGATTGTGAGGAGGGTGGTGTATAGGGCGTACATATAGGGTTGGCTATCTTTGCCAAACGAACGGCGGTAAGGCAGATTGCCGGCGGTTAAAACCGCGCCTACAAGAGCGCAGAAGTCCCCCTGCGGGGACTACGTAGTCCTATGCGATATCACCTAATATAAACGTCACATTAGGCGATATCATGACCGATGATGTAACCCACGAAGGTGGGTTTCTGCGCTCTTGTAGGCGCGGTTTTAACCGCCGGCAATCCTAATCACGGTGCGGCGCACCTGCTGGTGCGTAAATCAATGCAGCTCGTTCTCAAACAGCGCGATCACCTCTTGCAGTTCCGCCTCCGTGTCCACGCCCACCGTCTCAAACGGCGTTTCGGACACATAGATCGGCGCGCCGTTTTCCAGGTATCGGAGCTGCTCTAACTGCTCGCTGAGTTCTAACCCTCCCTGCGGCCAGCCGTGAAAGACGGTCAGTGCGGCGCGGGTGTAGGCGTAGAGGCCGATGTGCTTGAAGTATTCGGCGTGGCCGGTTCCGTCGCGGTCGTAAGGAATGGGGGAGCGCGAGAAGTACAGCGCCTGCCCGTCGGTCGCGGTGACGACTTTGACGTTGTTCGGGTTCTGCGCTTCGTCCACGCCGATCTTCACCTTGAGGGTGGCGATTTGCGCCTCGCGTTCGTCCAGCATAGGCGCCAGCAGCTTCTCGATGTGCTCGGGTTTCAGTGTCGGCTCGTCGCCCTGGATGTTGACGTAAACATCGGCGTCGGTGCGGGTGAGGACTTCGTAGAGGCGGTCGCTGCCGGACGGGTGCTCGGCGGTCATCATGACGGGGATTTCGGCGGCGGCGCATGAGTCGTAGACTTCGCGGCTGTCGGTGGCGACGATGATCTCCGTGAGCAGCGGCGAGCGGCGGGCGTTCTGGTAGACCCAGTGCACCATCGGCTTGCCGGCGATCAGGCGCAGGACCTTGCCGGGAAGGCGCGTGCTGTGGAGGCGGGCGGGGATGACTCCTAAGATCTTCATAAGCAAGTGCGGCCTTTACAAATTGGAAACTGAATCCTGAGTATAACCCAGCGTGTGGAGGGGTGTCAATGACGGAGGGCCGAAGGGAGGCGATTTTCGGGTACAATCAAGGCAAATCGAACGCCTATTTGTATTTTTACGACACCCCCAAACCCATGCCGACCCATCCGCCTATCCGTCTGATGCACTTTGCCGATGTCCACTTTGGTGTCGAGAACTATGGTCGTTTCGATCCCGCGACGGGCTTGAACTCGCGTTTGGTGGACTTCCGAGACGCGCTGAACGCCGCCATTGACGTGGCGCTCGCGGCGGGCGTGGAGATCGCGCTGTTCGCCGGCGACGCCTACAAAACGCGCGATCCGAACCAGACGCAGCAGCGCGAATTCGCCGCCTGCATCGGGCGTCTGACACAGGCGGGAATTCCGGTGGTGATGCTGGCGGGAAACCACGACATCCCCAACACCAAGGGGCGCGCGAACTCGATTGAGATCTTCGGCGCGCTTGCGGCGGGCCGAATGTTCGTGCTGGATACGCCCAACGTGATCCAGGTCACCACCAGCAAGGGCAATACGCTGCAAGTGGCGTCGATGCCGTATTTGATCAAGAGCCTGGTTCTTTCGCGCGAAGAATCCAAGGACAAAGGCGTGCAGGAGACGACGGAGATGATCGTCGCCCGCTATGAGGCCGGCATCAATCAGCTGGCGGCGAAATGCGACCCCAACTTGCCGACGGCGCTGATGGGCCACTTCAGCGTCTCCAACGCCAAGCTCAGCGCCAACCAGATCGGATATTTGACCAACGAGCCCGAAGTCTCGATGTCCGCGCTGACTCAGTCGCCGTTCGACTATGTCGCGCTGGGGCATATCCATCGCTTCCAGGATCTGAACCGAGGGCAGCAGCCGCCCGTCGTTTATTCGGGAAGCATTGAGCGGATCGACTTCGGCGAACGAAATGAAGAAAAGGGGTTCGCGCTCGTCGATCTGGTCAAGGGCTTCACGGAAGTCAAGCATGTCGAGGTCAAGACGCGTCCCTTTGTCGAAATCGAAGTCGACGCGACCGACGCCGGCGAGGAGCCGACGGAAAAGATTTTGCTGGCGATCGCCAAGCACGACATCCGGGACGCTGTCGTCAAGGCGTCGTACCAGATCCGCTCCGAACAGCTGGCCCACCTGCGCGAAAACGACCTGCGCGCGGCCTTGCAATCGGCGTTCATGGTGGTGGCGCTGCACAAGGAAATCAAGCGCGACACCGACGCCGTGCGCTCCAAGCTGATGACCGAAGCGCTCGACCCGTTGCAGGCCCTTGCAACCTACTGCGACACCCGCGACAGCCTGCGCGGCCGCAAGGACGAAATGCTGCTCCGCGCCGAACCGCTGCTGCGGGAGCTGGAGGCGGAGGAGACGGTAGGGAAGTAAGGCGGGTTACCCAGACAAACCCACCCCCGGCCTTCGGCCGACCCCTCCCGCCGCCGGGAAGGGTGAATAAGATTGCCTCTTACGGTGGGCGCTTACGATAACACACTCTGAAATAACCCTTCCCGGCGGCGGGAGGGGTCGGCCGAAGGCCGGGGGTGGGTTTGCTTTGGTTAGGTATAATATTCAGAACTCATGATTCCAGTCCGCCTAGAACTCAAGAACTTCATGTCCTACGGCGAGGACGCGCCCGTGCTCGACCTTACCGGGATGCATACGCTGTGTCTCTCCGGCGAGAACGGCAACGGCAAGAGCGCGCTGCTGGACGCCATCACGTGGTCGCTGTGGGGCGAAAGCCGCGCGGGGAAAAACAAGCACGACGAGCTCGTTCGCATTGGCGCGGATGAGATGAGCGTGCAGTTTACGTTCGATCTGGACGGTCAGCGCTTTCGCGTGCTGCGCAAGCGGTCCAAGCGCGCGAGTGGGAACGTTTGGGAATTGCAGCAGGAGCAGGCGGAAGGCGCGTGGCGGTCGCTGACGGGGAACAACTCGGGCGAAACGGAGCGGGCGATCCAGAAGCTTCTGCGCATGTCGTACGATACGTTTATCAACTCGGCGTATCTGCGGCAGGGACAGGCGGATCGGTTTGTTCAGCAGTCGCCGGGCAAGCGCAAGGAGATTTTGGCCGACATCCTCGATCTGTCTCGCTACGATCAGCTCGAAGCCAAGGCGCGGGAAAAAGCGCGCGAGGCGATGACGGAAGTCGTGGACGCCGAGCGGGATATCAACGGCATGAGCGCGGAGCTGGCGAGCGAGGCGCAGTATCGCGAATCGCTGGCGGCATTGCAGGCGCGTTACGCCGAGCTGGAAGCCAAGCAGGAAGTCCTCAAAAAAGAGTGGGACGATCTGCGGGACCGGCGCGGGCAATTGGAAAGTCAGCGTGAATTCGCGGAGCGGGTGAAGGCGCAGATCGCGACGCTGGACGCCGAAATCGTGGAGCTGACCAATGAGCTGACGGAGCAGAACCGCGAGGCCGACCGCTGGAAGGCGATCCTGGTCCGTAAGGATGAGATCGAACGGGACCACGCGCTGCTTGTCCGGACCCGCGAGGATTTGGGAACGCTGGAAGAAAACGTCGCCAAGCTGCATCGTGGGCGTCAGATGCTCGCGGACGCCGAGAAAGAGTGGCTGACGGCGCAGAACGAGATGCACCGGAAGCTGGAGCGCGCGACGATCGATTACCAGCAGGCGCTCGGACGGATTGCGGTCCTGCCCGACTTGCAGCGTGAACACGCCGTCGCGAAGACGGCGGTTGCGGGCGCGGAGTCGATGGAGGCCGAGCGCCAAACGGCGCAGGCGCGCCTGACCGTTGTGCGCGAGAACCTCTCACAGCTTCAGCAGGACAATGCGGCCGTCGGCGAACAGATCAAGCAGTGGGAGAGCCGCCTGGCGGCGATTGCCGACCAGCAGGGCGTATGCTCGGTTTGTAATTCGCCGCTGCCGCCGGAGAAGATCGCCGAAACGCAGCGGGAGTACCAGGACAGCCTCGCGGCGTCCAACGCGCAGCGCAAGACGATCTGGGCGCAGGCGAAGCAGACCAAGGAAGAACTCGCGGCCCTGGAGCGTCAGGTCACGGCTTTGGACCAGTCGCTCACGGCGCTGACGGCGGACCGGGTGCGCCTCGGACAGCTCGAACAGCGCCTCTTGGAATTAGAGGAAGTGCAGCGCGAGCTGCCGCAATTGGAAGCGCGCGCGACCGAGACTAAGGCTCTGTTCGACGCCAAGGCGTACGCGCCCGAGATCCTGGCGACGGTCACGCGTTATCGCGACGCGATTGCGAAGCTGGGCGATGTCGAGGCGGCGCATGCGGCGGCGCGCGAAACGGCGGCGCGGCTGGCGCCGGTCGATCGTCAGCACCTGGAGCTGGCGCACGCGGCCGAAGCGCTCGCCGCCGCCGAAAGCCGCTTGCAGCGCGCCGATCGATCGCTGCGCCAGCGGCGCGATGCGCGCGATGAGGCGATGATCCAGCAGAAGCAGATCGCCGACGTCAGCTCCGAGCTTGCCGCGCTGGACGCCCGCGCGAATGAGATCAAGGTGATGGAGAACGAGCGGCGCCAGAGCGCGAGCGCGACATCCCATGAGATCGGCCGCTATCAGCAGCTCGTGATGCGCTGCGAGGACCTGAAGGCGCAGAAGGTTGTGAAAGAAGCGGCGCTGCTCGCGGCCAAGAAAGAGCAGGAGATCCACGACCAGCTTGCCAAGGCCTTCGGCAAAAAGGGCGTGCAGGCGCTGATTATCGAGAACGCCATTCCGGAGATCCAGGAAGAAGCCAATCGATTGCTGGAGCGGCTGACCGATGGCGATATGACGATTTACTTTGAGACGCTGCGCGAGGCGAAGTCCAAGAAGGACACGCCGATCGAGACGCTGGATATCAAGGTCAGCGACAGTCTCGGCACGCGGCCGCTGGAGATGTATTCGGGAGGAGAGGGGTTCCGGGCGGCGTTCGCCCTGCGGATCGCGCTGTCCAAGCTGCTGGCGCGGCGCGCCGGCGCCAAGCTGCAAACACTGATCATCGACGAAGGGTTCGGCACACAGGACGGCAAGGGGCGCGAGCGTCTTGTGGACGCCCTGAACGCGATCAAAGAAGACTTCGAGAAGATCATCGTGATCACGCACATCGATGAACTGAAAGACGCCTTCGCCTCGCGCGTCGAGATCGTGAAGACGCCGATGGGGTCGCAGATCACGATCATGGAGGGGGCTTCGGGCTGATGCGGCTTCGTTTCGCAATGGGGAGCGTCGTCGCTTTCGCCGCGGCGTTTGGCCTCAATCAGCTGCTGTCGCTGACGATCGCCAATATGATCTTTCAGGATCCGGCGCTCTACGATGGATCGGTCGGGTTCTTCACGCTGATCGTCCCGGCGTTCGCCGGCGGACTGCTGGGGGGCTTGATCGGCAAGACTTACGGCATGCAGGCGGCCGCCGCCGCGTTCGCGGTCTGGCTCGTGGCCGGCGCATTGCATCCGTTCTGGCGGGTGCTGCCCGTGACGCCGGCGTCGGCGCACAATTTGGGCCTTTATTTTCTGGTGCGCAACCCGGTGGTCGCCCTCGCGTTTGGAACGCTGGGCGGCTGGCTGGGGGCGCAATTTGCGACGGGACGATTTACCCTGGCGGATCGAATGCCGGTGGTGATTGACGGTTTGGAAGAGTAAATTTATGTTTGTTGATGAAGTCACAATTAATGTCAAGGCGGGCGACGGCGGCGATGGCTCCGTCGGATTCCGCAAAGAAAAGTACGTCCCTCGCGGCGGCCCCAACGGCGGGGACGGCGGCGATGGCGGCGATATCTATATGGAAGCCGATTCCAACCTGTCCACGCTGCTCGACTTCCGCTACCAGCGAAAGTACGAAGCGCCGAACGGCGTGAACGGCGCGAGCCGGGACATGAACGGCAAGGGAGCGGACGACCTTGTCCTGAAGGTGCCGATCGGGACGGTCGCCACCGACCTCTCGAATGGAAAGGTCGTCGCCGATCTGACCAAAGCCGGGCAGAAGATCCGAATCGTCCGGGGCGGGCAGGGGGGACGCGGTAATTCCCACTTCTCCAGCTCGACGTTGCAGGCGCCCAAGTTCGCGGAAAACGGCGAGCCCGGCCAGGAACTCACGCTCAAGCTGGAGCTGAAGCTGCTGGCCGATGTGGGCCTGATCGGCTATCCCAACGTCGGCAAGAGCACTTTGATCGCCGGCATTTCGGCGGCGAAGCCGAAAATTGCCGATTATCCATTCACGACACTGGTGCCGAACCTCGGCGTCGTGCGTGTCGATGAGGAGCGCAACTTCGTTGTGGCGGACATTCCCGGTCTAATCGAAGGCGCGAGCGAAGGCATCGGCCTGGGGCATCAGTTCCTGCGCCATATCGAGCGCACACGGCTGCTCGTCCATCTCATCGATGTTTCCGGCATGACGGGGCGCGAGCCGCTTGACGACTATGCGATCATCAATCGTGAGCTGGAAGCGTACAACGAAAAGCTGTCGCAGCTACCGCAGATCATCGCCTTGAACAAGATCGACCTCGCCGAGCCGGAGATGGTTCAGCTTTACAAAGAGGAGCTGGAGAAGGAAGGCAGCGAAGTCTTCCTGGTCTCGGCGGCGACGCGTCAGGGCCTGGAAGCGATCATTTACGAATGCTCCACACGGCTTGCCGCGCTGCCTAACGAGCCGGAGCCCGTGGACGAAACCGTGATGATCACTGTCGATACGATGGCCCAGCGCCGGCGCGATCGCCGGTGGGACGCCATTTACGATAAGGGCAACGATATTTATATCGTCAGCGGTCCGGGCATGGAGCGCGTGGTCGCCATGACGAATATGGACAACGAGGCCGCCGTGGAGCGCCTGCAAAAGACGATCGAGAAGGCCGGCGTTATCAACAAGCTGCGCGCCCTGGGCGCCAAGGAAGGCGATAGCGTCCGGATCGGCAAGATTGAGTTCAGTTTCTACGATGAGGACGCGGAGGATCCGAGGGCGAAGAAGGCTTCGGACGACGATGAAGACGATGACTACGAAGATTGAAATCGAGGCGGCGGAGCCGACGGTCGTGACGCGCCTGGTGGTGAAGGTCGGCTCCAGCACGGTGACGCAAAGTAACGGCGTGACGGACCGCACATATATTGCCGATCTGGCGGCTCAGATCGCCGCTCAGCGCTCTCAGGGCCGGTCGGTGATCCTGGTGTCGAGCGGCGCCGTTGCCGCGGGCATGGCTCGCCTGGGGCAAGTGGGCCGTCCAAAGACGATTCCGCAAAAGCAGGCCGCCGCCGCCGTCGGGCAGGGCCTGCTGATGCAGACCTACGCCGATGCGTTTGGAGCGCACGGCGTCACGGTCGCTCAAATTCTATTGACCCGCGACGACCTGCGCGACCGCACGCGCTACTTGAATGCGCGCAACACCTTTGCCGCGCTGCTCAAAGCCGGCGTGGTGCCGATCGTCAACGAGAACGACACCGTGGCCGTTGATGAGATCAAGTTTGGCGACAACGATACGCTGGCCGCGCTGGTGGCGTCGCTCGCCGAGGCCGACGCGCTCCTACTGCTTTCCGACGTCGCGGGGCTTTACGACCGGGACCCCACGCAGTTCGCCGACGCTGAGTTGATCCCCGTTGTGGAGAAGATCGACAAGGCGACCGAGCAGCGCGCCGGCTCGGCGCGCTCCAAAGTCGGCGCCGGCGGGATGACGACGAAGATTCAGGCGGCGAAGATTTGCGCCGGCGCGGGCGTGCGCATGACCATCGCCAACGGCCACCGTCCCAACGTGATCGCCGACGCCCTCGCGGGCGAGTGCGGCACGCTCTTCCTGCCGCGCCCGGAGCGTCTGGGTCAGCGTAAGCGCTGGATCGCCTACGGGATTGTCCCGAAGGGCTCGATCACCGTCAACGACGGCGCCCGCCAGCGCCTCGTGGATGAAGGCAAAAGCCTGCTCCCGGCGGGCGTCACCCACATCTCCGGCCACTTCCGCGCCGGCGAGCTTGTGCGCCTGCTCGACGCCCACGGCCACGCCTTCGCGCAGGGCTTCGTCAACTACGCGAACGACGATCTCTTCAAGATCATGGGACGGCGCACGGCCGACATCAGCCAGCTCCTCGGCGCCAAGCCGAGCGACGAAGTAGTGCATCGCGACAATCTCGTTCTCAATCTCTAAATCCACACGCTAAGGAACGTATGCTATGACGCCGCCCGACCAGCCCGCGCCGCCGTCCGCACCACCTGTCTGGCCCCCTTCGTCTGTTCCCGATGCCGGTGTCTGGCCGCCAGCTCCTATCTCCGACGCTCCCGGCTTTGTTTACGGCAGCTGCATTGTGCCTTTTAGCACTCTGTTTCTACGCATCAAAGGCTCGGTGTCGGATTTTCGCACCGGATCGATCGAAGTTCAGCAGGCGGGTCTCTCTGTCATGGGGAAGGCCGTTCCCAATGCGGAAACACAAATTCCGATCCTGATTGTCGCTGCGCTCCTGCGAGTTGGATGGCTCTTAGCCGTGCTCGTCATGGAGTATGGTTTTCGAAAAAGCAAATGGCTTGTAATTCCTTGGGAGAATATACAACAGGTTGGACTGGTTCCCAATAAGAGCCGGGTCTGCCTCGTGTTTGACGCGCCGAACGACAAAGGAGTTGTCAAAACTTTCTCACTGGCGTTTAAGCTCGCTCCCGAGCAATACACGCAGTTTGTAAGCGCGGTGAAACCGTTCGTGACGGACCGAATTGGGCCGTCCAATCTGATACGTTGGAATTCGCCGGGCGTAGTGATGTTCTTAACGGTCTTCGCCATTGCGCTTACAGTCGTCATCGTAATCGGCGCAATAAAGTTTTTGCAGCATTGAGAGGTCGTCAGTGATTTCACGTGTGGGCATCATGGGCGGCACATTCGATCCCATTCACTTCGGTCATTTGCTCATGGCCGAAGAAGCGCGTCAGGCGTTTGCGCTGGACGAAGTCGTCTTTGTTCCAAATGGCCGTCCTGCCCATAAGAAGGCGTATCTTGTCAGCTCTCCGGAGGACAGATATGCGATGACGCGGCTTGCGACCGAGTCCAATCCTCAATTCACCTGCTCCCGGATCGAGATCGACCGTCCCGGTCCGTCCTATGCGATCGATACGATCCGCGCGTTTCGCGAGCAGTACACCCACCTCGACGCCCTTTACTTCATCACCGGCGCCGACGCCATCCTCCAAATCCTCACCTGGCGCGAGTACGACAAGCTGGTGGAGGCGTGCCAGTTTATCGCCGTCACACGCCCCGGCTTTTCGCTGGAGCGTCTCTCGGAGCTTGCCGACAAGAACTTCCTCGACCACGTCTCATTCCTGCCGATCCCCGGTTTGGACATCTCCAGCACCGACATTCGCGTGCGCATTCATCAGCGGCGCAGCATTCGCTATCTCTGCCCGGACAGTATTGTGGATTATATCGAAGATTCGGGGCTGTATCGCCCGCATGAGATGGAGTAAGGAGCAAAGCTGCGGCCTATTCCGTGAAGCTCCTATTCGGTCCAGTGGAAATGGATAACTTCGGGACGTTTTTTGAGGAGTTCGTCGAGGTCGTCGCGATTGGTGTTACGCTTCATGACCAGCTCCAGCCGCACGATGAGGCTGTCCGGGGCCTGGCTGAAGCTGATGTCGCGCGTGCGTGTCCCATGTTCCCGCAGCGCGTCGAGCAGCGCGCGCATTCGAGATAGCGCGTCATCGCCCGTGGCGAGCACCAGATTGAGTTCCTGGCGCTTTCGCTCCCGATTGAGCGTCGATTCCAATCGGTTCAAGACGGTAAGGGTAATCAGCACGATCCCGGTCGCTACGGCGGCAAGCGCGGCGGTCTCGCCGCCGTAGCCAATCGCAATCCCCAGCCCCGCCACCACCCACACGCTGGCCGCCGTCGTCAGGCCGCGCACGAGGCCGCTGTTATCGCGCATGATGCAGCCGGCGCCGAGAAATCCGATCCCCGTCACGATCTGCGCCGCGATCCGCCCTCCGCCATTCGTTCCCGTACGATCGACAATCGCAATCAGCGCCGCGCCGACGCACACCAAAATATGCGTCCGCAGTCCCGCCGGTCGTTCGTGTCGCTCTCGCTCCCAGCCGACCAAACCGCCCAGCAGGGCGGCGAGGAATAGGAGAGCGGCGAGTTCAATGATGGGGTGTTGGTGCATTTACAAACTCGCCATTGGCGTAGCGCCGCTCCCGGATGACCTACCTCCGCCTTCGCGCTTCCCCGGCAAACCCACCCCCGGCCTTCGGCCCCGGCAAACCCACCCCGGCCCTGCGGGCCACCCCTCCCGCCGACGGGAAGGGTTCGTAGGATTGTCTCTGACGAGGGCTGCCTGCGATAACACACTCTAAAACAACCCTTCCCGTCGGCGGGAGGGGTGGCCCGCAGGGCCGGGGTGGGTTTGCCGGGGCCGAAGCGCCGGCGGTAGGTTTGCCGGGGAAGCGCCTGGATAGTTACCCGGAGGGGGGCGAAGGCCGAGGCTGAGGGCCACGCTTCACACCACGTGCGTGTCTACGCTCGCCTGGATCTCGTCCTTCAATTGCTTCACCAACCCGAGCACGTGCGCGGCGGCGTCGGCGATGGGGACGGCTTGTTTGGAGTTGCGGTCGCGGCGCAGGCCGATCTCCAGCGCGCCGCCGTCGGCGACGCCTTTGCCGACAGTGACTTTGACCGGGACGCCGATCAGGTCGCCGTCTTTGAACTTAACGCCGGGGCGCTCGACGCGGTCGTCGAGCAGGACGTCCAGGCCGGAGGCTTTCAGCGTAGTATAGAGCGTTTCGGCGGCTTCGGTCTGGGCCGGATCGGCGGGATTGACCAGGATGATCGTGACGGCGAAGGGCGCGATGGTGATCGGCCAGACGATGCCGTCGGCGTCGTGGTGCTGTTCGATGGCGGCGGCGAAGGTGCGGGAGACGCCCAGGCCGTAGCAGCCCATTTCAAACTCTTTGGCGGCGCCGTCCACATCGTCGTACTCGGCGTGCATGGAGGCGCTGTACTTTTTGCCCAGATAGAACACGTGGCCGACTTCGATGCCGCGCTCGGTGTAGAGGACGCCGCTGGCGTCGATGGGGCTCTGGTCGCCGGCGACGGCGGTGCGCAGGTCGAGATACTCTGGCGCGGGGAAGTCCCGGCCCGGCAGGACGTGCTGGAAGTGCGCGTCGGCTTTGTTCGCGCCGGTGACGCCGTCGCGGACGGTCGCCACTTCGCGGTCGGCGATGATCCGCACGGAGGCGGGCAGGCCAACAGGGCCGGCGAAGCCGACGGGAGCGCCGGTGACGCGCTCAACCACGGCGGGATCCGCGAGGCGCGCGGGGCCGCCCAGTGTTCGTCCCAGTTTCGCTTCATTCAGCTCGCGGTCGCCGCGAACAAGGGCGACTACGGGAGATCCGTCGGGCGCGAGGAAGACGAGCGTCTTGATCAGGCGCTTTGCATCGACCTTCAGGAAGGCCGAAACCTCTTCGATCGTCTTGACGCCGGGCGTGGAGACTTCCGAGAAGGCCGGGACTTCCGCGTCGGGCGCTTCAGCGGGAACGGGGATCGCTTCGCAGCGCTCGGCGTTCGCGGCGTACCCGGTGACGCTGCACCGAAGCACGGTATCTTCGCCGTCCTCGGACAGGACCATGAACTCTTCGCTCAGCGAGCCGCCGATGGCGCCCGAATCCGCCTGGATCGCGATCGAGGCCAGGCCGCAGCGGGTGAACATGCGGCCAAAGGACTCGCGGACCTTTTTGTAAGCGACCAGGGCGTCGTCTTCACTGCGGTCGAACGAATAAGCGTCCAGCATCAAGAACTCGCGACCGCGGATCAGGCCGCCGCGCGGGCGGGGCTCGTTGCGGAACTTCGTCTGGATCTGGTAACCCAGGAACGGAAGCTGCTTGTACGACTTGATGGTGTTGCGGACGACGTCCGTGATGACCTCTTCGTGCGTGAAGCCCAGAAAATAATCGTGTGGCTTCGCGGTGAACAGCACATCGACTTTATCGCGGCCCGATTCTTCGAGCAGCTCGCGCGGGACGAGCGCCGGGAAGAAGAATTCGTTGCCGTTGATATGCTCCATCTCTTCGCGCAGGATGTTCGAAATCTTGTTGATGACGCGCAGGCCCAGCGGCAGATAGGAGTAGACGCCGCTGGCGAGCGGACGGATAAATCCCGCCCGGAGCAAAAGTCGGTGGCTGATAAGCTCGGCGTCCTTGGGAGCCTCGCGGAGTGTCGGAATAAAGGCTTGAGTTGCGCGCATGTTCTGTCCTGGTCGTCGCTTTCTACTGTGGAAGCTGGTGATGGATCGTGCGAAGGATATCGTTCGCATTGATCAAGATAAAGAGAGTGCCGATGATGACGAGGCCCGTCAGCATAAACGCCTGCTGCTGGCGCTCGGTCAGCTTTTTGCCGCGCCGGACCCACTCGATGAAGAACGTCAGCAGGTGGCCGCCGTCGAGGATCGGAATGGGCAGCAGATTGAACAGCGCCAGGCTGATGGAAAGCTGCGCGGCCAGACTGACTTCCTCGTTGATGTTCACCTTCGAGGCGCGGGACGTCTCCTGGTACATACGGATGACGCCGCCCGTCTGCTCGTGGAACTTGTGGCTTTTGATCAGCATGCCCAGGTTTTTGAACAGGAGCACGATCATTTCGTTGCCAAACTTGATGGAGTTGACAAAGCTGAGATGCTTGACCTCCGCATCCATCCCGAACTTCAATCCGCCGGGCGTGCGGATGGAGAACGTGGGCGTTGTGTCGGGTGTGGCGGCGGGAAGGACGGCGGGAAGCGGCTTGACATCGCCTTTTCGCACGACGTAGATCTTTGACTTTTGCCCCGCGTATTTTTTGAGCGCGTCGAGCGCCTCCGCCGGCGTTTGCAGCGCGTCGCTCGCCTCTTTGTCGGAGTCGGGAATGATAGCGCGCAGCTCGTCGCCCGCCGTCACGCCGAAGGCGGCGAGACCGCCAGGGTTGATGACGTCCACAACGGTCATCGGCTTATGCGTGTCGTCGTCATAGAGCGGCTGCGGCGTCGCATGCAGAAGCTTCTCCTGACCGTTGCGCAGCACCGTGATGGCGATCGGCTTGTTGAGGCTGTGGCGGATGGTGTCCACCATCTCGGCGCCGTTGGTGATCGGCTTATCGTCGATCTTGACGATCGTATCGCCCGTCAGCAGGCCGGCTTTGAACCCTTCGCCGCCGGGCATGACGACCGCGACGCGGTTCAGCGTCTTGCCGGCGGAGACGCCGACCGTCCAGCCCATCAGGCAGAAGATGGCGTAGCCGAGAATAAACGACATAACCGGGCCGGCGAGAATGGTGAGCGAGCGCATCCAGAGCGGCTTGGCGTTGAAACCGTCCGCTTCGTTGTAAGGCTCCAGCTCGGGCGTGTTCTCGGCGACCAGCGGGATCTCAGCGGCGTCGGGGTCGTCCTTACGCCCGAGCAGCTTTTCCTTGGCGACATTGATCGGCTCCTCATCGGCGTCCATGCCGGCGATTTTGACGAAGCCGCCGATCGGCAGCATACGGACATTATATTCCGTGTTCCCGCGCTTCGCGACCCGCCAGATCCGCTTGCCCATGCCGACGCTGAAGTCGTCGACACGCATGCCGCACATGCGCGCCACGATGAAGTGTCCCCACTCGTGCGCGACGACGAGGATGCTGAGGATAATCAGCAGGACAATGACATGCTGGAGATTTTCGAATATCGCCTGAAAACTGGGAAAATGAAAATTCATCGCTCCGCCGCTCCGTTCCATTGCAGGCTGGGATCTTCATTGATCAGTTGAGTCACCGTCAGCCGCGCCCACTGGTCCGCCGCCGCGATTTGATCGAGATCCGGGTTTTCCAGTGGCCGATGCGCATGCATCGTCCGTTCTACTAATGTCATTATAGCAGGAAATGTAATCTTGGCGTCCAGAAACTGGGCCACCGCCGCCTCGTTGGCGGCGTTCAGCACCGCCGGCAGCGCGCCTCCCGCAGCGCCGGCGTCGCGCGCCAACCGAAGACTGGGGAAGCGGTTCGTGTCCGGCGCTTCAAAGGTCAGCGGCTTCGCCAACTGCGTCATATCCATGCGCGGCAGGCCGGAATCGACGCGCTCGGGATAGAGCAGCGCATATTGGATGGGGAGGCGCATGTCCGGCAGGCCGAGCTGCGCGATTACCGCGCCGTCGTGGTACTCCACCAGGGAATGCACCACGCTCTGGGGATGAATGACGACTTCCACTTGCTCCATGGGGATATCGAACAGCCAGCGCGCCTCGATCGTCTCCAGCCCCTTGTTCATCAGGGTGGCGCTGTCGATGGTGATCTTGCGGCCCATCGACGGCCAGGTTGGATGGTTAAGCGCGTCGACAATGCTTACCGACTCCATGCGCTCCTTCGTCCACTCACGAAAGGGGCCGCCGGAAGCCGTGAGCAAAATTTTGGCGACGGAATTGTCGGGAGCGCCCTGCAAGCATTGGAAGATCGCGGAGTGCTCGCTGTCGATTGGCAAAAGCCGCGCGCCGCTTTCGCGCGCCGTGCGCGTGACGATCTCGCCGGCCGCCACCAGCACTTCTTTCGTCGCCAGCGCGATATCCTTGCCCCGCCTCAGCGCCGCGACGGTGGCGCGCGTGCCGACAGCGCCGGCGACGGAGACGACCACGATGTCCGCATCCGGATGCGTCGCGAGACGCTCCAAATTTGCCTCATCGCCGCACTCGATCCATTCGGGCGACACGCCGAACTCGTCGGCCTGCTGCTTCAGCAGCTCGACGTTGCGATGTCCGGAAAGGGCGACGATTTGGAGACGTTCGGGAAGGCGGCGGACAATGTCGAGGGTTTGCGTGCCGATACTGCCGGTGGATCCGAGGATAACGAGTTTTTTGATGCCGTCTTGCAAAGTGCGCTTGCCGCCTTATTTTTGCGCCTGAGGCGCAAGGCCGTCGGGGTGGTTTAGCCGTTAGTTAACTTAATTCTTGCGCTTTGCGCAAGTGGCTGGCGAATGAATTCGCGCCTAAAAATACGGTCACCCGCCTGCGCGGGTTCAGATTTTGCGCCGAAGGCGCTTGTCTCAATGCCGTAGGCTCTGAAGTCCACGCAGGTGGACGGCTGTACTTTTAGGCGCGAATTTATTCGCCGGCTTCTTTGTTGTCGATGATCTGACCGTCTACGGATTCACCACCGCGCCGAACTTGCGCACGCGCATCTGGTAGTCTTCGATGGCCTGAACGAGGTGCTCGGCGCTGAAGTCCGGCCAGAGGGTGGGGGTGACCCACATTTCGGAGTAGGCGATCTCCCAGAGCAGGAAGTTCGAGACGCGAAGCTCTCCGGCGGTGCGGATCATCAGGTCGGGATCGGGCATATCCGGCGCGTAAAGGTTTGCCGAGATATCGTCTTCCGTGATCTTCGCGGGATCGATCTCGCCGCGCGCCGCCGCTTCCGCCAATTTTCGTACGGCGTCCACGATCTCCGCGCGGCCTCCGTAGTTCAGGGCGAGGTTTAGCACAAGGCCGGGATTCTTTTCCGTGAGGGCTTCGGCGCGCTCGATCTCCTTGCGCAGGGAGGGCGTCAGTTCCAGGCGGCGTCCGAGGAATCGCATGCGAATGCCGTTCTCGTGCAGCTCCGCCAGCTCGTTGCGGGTCGCCTTTTCGATCAGGGCCATCAAGCCGTCCGTCTCGTGCTTGGGACGGCGCCAATTTTCGTTGGAGAATACGTAAAGGGTGAGATACTTCACGCCGAGGTCGGAGGCGGCGCGGACGATCTTTTTGGTCGTCTTATAACCTTCCGCGTGTCCCAGAAGTCGGGAGGGAAGGTGATGCTTGCGCGCCCAGCGTCCGTTGCCGTCCATGATGACGGCAACGTGCTCGGGCATGCGCGAGGGATCCAGCCGCTCTCGGAGACGCTTGGTCTCGCGGGTTTCGGCGGTATCCGAGGAATGATGGACGGTCGCGGAGGCGCCGTTCTGCGCGTTCTGGGATCCCATAGATCTCAGACTTCCAGCAGTTCGGCCTCTTTGGCCTTGGCGATATGATCGACTTCGGAGACGTACTTGTCGGTCAGCTTCTGGATTTGATCCTGAAAGCGCTTCGCTTCGTCTTCAGACGCTTCGTTCTTCTTCACCAGCGCCTTGGACTGATCGTTGACATCGCGCCGGATGTTGCGGATCGAGACGCGGCCTTCCTCGGTCTTCTTGTTGAGGACCTTGACGAACTCCTTGCGGCGCTCTTCCGTCAGCGGCGGAATGGAGAGGCGCAGGCTGGAGCCGTCGTTGACGGGGTTGATGTTGATATCGGAGTTCTTGATCGCCTTTTCAATCGCGGCGACTGCGCCGCGGTCGTAGGGGGTGATCACGAGCTGGCGAGATTCCGGAACGCTGATCGTCGCGAGCTGATTGATCGGCGTTTGCGTTCCGTAATAATCGGCGGTGATGCCGTCGAGAAGAGTAGGGTTGGCGCGCCCGGTGCGGATGGTGGCGAAGTCATTTTGCGTCGCCTCCACCGTCTTCTTCATCTTCTGCTCGGCTTCCTTAGCTAAGTCACTGAGGCTCATTCGGTACATTCTCCAGAGGACATGTGAAAAAAGCGTTCGCTTGGGAACCTTCATTAACTACGCGTCTCGCGTAACAATGGTTCCAATCTGCTCACCGGCGCCGACACGCTGAATGTTCCCCGGCACGTTGATATCGAAGACGACGATCGGCATGTTGTTTTCCATGCAGAATGTCAGCGCCGTCAGGTCCATGACCTTGAGGCGGCGATCGATCGCTTCCGTGTAAGTGATGCGGTCGAACTTCACGGCGTCGGTGTGCTGGCGCGGGTCTTTGTCGTAGACGCCGTCCGTGCCGTTCTTCGCCATCAGCATGGCGGCGGCGCGAACTTCGCTGGCGCGCAGGGCGCTGGCGGTGTCCGTGGTGAAGTACGGGTTTCCGGTGCCGCCGGCCAGGATTACGACGCGGCCCTTTTCTAGATGCCGCAGCGCGCGGCGCCGGATATAAGGCTCCGCGACGGCCTGGATCGGAAGGGCCGTCTGCACGCGCGTGTCCACGCCTTGCTGCTCCAGGGAATCCTGAAGGGCGAGGGCGTTGACGACGGTGCCGAGCGTCCCAATGTAATCGGCGGTCACGCGCTCCATGCCCGCCTTTTCGGCGAGCGTGCCGCGCATGACGTTGCCGCCGCCGACCACAATCGCGATCTCCGTGCCGGCCTTGTGCAGGGCGGCGACTTCACTCGCGATCGTGGCCACGGCGGCGTAGTCGATTACGCCGTGCGAACCGTCTCCGGCGAAGGCTTCGCCGGAGAGTTTCAAGAGCACCCGGGGCCAGCGCTCACCGGGTTGATGGTTCGGCGTAGACATTGGTTACGCGCTCGCCTCGCCGATTTCGTAGCGGACGAAGCGCTTGATCTCGGTCTTGCCTTTGATCAACTGCGCGATGGTCTGCTTCGGCTCGCGGATGTACGCCTGCTCTAGCAGAGCGCTCGCCTTGAAGAAGTTGTTCAGACCGCCTTCGATGATCTTTTCCAGGATCTCCGCCGGCTTGTTGGCGTTCTTCTCGTCTGCCATCGTGCGGGTGCGGACCAGCTCACGCTCGGTTTCGACGACATTCGCGGGCGCCTCATCCTTGCTCAGGAACTTCGGGTTCGAGAACGAGATGTGCATGGCGATCTCACGGGCAAGCGCCTGGATCTCTGGACCCTGGCCGGTCAGCTCGATCAGAACGCCGATCTTGCCGCCCATATGAATGTAGGCGTCGACCGTGCCGTCCGTAGTCTCATAGACCGTGAAGCGCTTGAAGATGATGTTCTCGCGCAGCTTGGCGAACGTCTCCTGAAGCTGGGTGCGGGCCGGAGCGCCGGTGCCGGAGTGGATCGCGTCCAGAAGTTCATCAACGGTTCCCACGGTGGCGTGCTCGCTGGCGTGCGCCGCCAGGGTCTTCGCCAGGGAGCCAAACATCTCGTTACGGGCGACGAAGTCCGTCTCGGAGTTCAGCTCGATGATCGTGCCGAGAGTCGCGGTTTCATTCAGGAACGCTTCCACGACGCCTTCGGCGCTGATGCGGCCTTCCTTGACTTCCAGCTTGCTGTTCTTCTCGCGAAGCAGCAGGATGGCGGCTTCCATGTCGCCGTTTGCATCGGTGAGGGCTTTTTTCGCCTGCATCATCGGAGCGTCGGTCTTGTCCCGAAGCTCTTTTACCATCGCCGCAGTTATTTCGGCCATCTTCAAATCCTCTTCGATATCAAATTTGTGTTTCAGCCCATGTGCTGAGAGTAACAGTTAACAAACAATAGGCGGACGGAGCCAAAGACTCCGTCCGCCTTAGTGTTTTGACTAGGCGGACGGGGCGGCAGCCTCGCCCTCGGCGATCGCGGTCGCCGTGGGAACGACGGCGTCGGCGTCGCCCGTGGTCTCGATCGCGGGAGCGTCGGTTCCAGCGACACGTCGCTCCAGCTCTTCCCACTGCGCGGCGACAGCGGCGGCGTCGACTTCGTCACCGGTCTTGCCGGCTTCGCCCTCGACATCCGTGGCGCTGGCTTCCTGCCACTCGCCCTGCTTGATCTCGATGATCGCGTCGGCGATCTTGTTGGAGATCAGCTTGATGGCGCGGATGGCGTCATCGTTGCCGGGAATGACATAATCGACTTCGTCGGGATCGCAGTTGGTGTCGACAATCGCGATGATCGGGATGCCCAGCTTGCGGGCTTCCTGCACGGCGATGCGCTCCTTCTTCAGGTCCACGATGAAGATGGCGTCGGGCAGACCGGGCATATCCTTGATGCCGCCCAAATAACGCTCCAGACGATCCCGCTCTTCGCGGCGCTCGAAGGCTTCCTTCTTCGGCAGCGAATCCAGGGTGCCGTCGGCCTCCAGGCGCTCGAGCTCGCGAAGGCGAGCGATGCGCGTCAGGATGGTGCGGTAGTTGGTGAGCATGCCGCCCAGCCAGCGGGAGTTCACGTAGTAGGAGCGGGAGCGGCGCGCGGCTTCGGCGACGGCTTCCTGCGCCTGCTTCTTGGTGCCGACAAACAGCAGCTTGCCGTTGTTGGTCGCCAGTTCCTGGACGAACGCGTACGCGTCATCGAACAGCTTCAGGGTCTGGTGCAGGTCGATGATGTAGATGCCGTTGCGGCCACCGTAAATGTACCGCTTCATCTTCGGGTTCCAGCGCCGGGTCTGGTGACCGAAGTGCACGCCTGCCTCAAGCAGGTCTTTCATTTGCAATACTGACAAAGTTAATCGCTCCTTCGTTGGGTTCGTCCCCGCCGTTCATCCGGCAGGCGCGTTCTGCAAAGCAGGCACGCGCGCCTCCGTCCCGGCGAGTGTGGATTGAAATTTTCCGCCCGGTGATTATAGCACAAAAGAGGAGAAAGGCGCAAGGGTTGCGCCGCTGAAAGAAGGATTGCCTCGGCAAACCCACCCCGGCCCTTCGGGCCACCCCTCCCTGGCAAACCCACCCCGGCCCTTCGGGCCACCCCTCCCGCCGACGGGAAGGGTGATTTCAGAGTGTGTTATCGCAGGCAGCTTCTGTAAGAGGCAATCCTACTAACCCTTCCCGTCGCGGGAGGGGGCGGCCGAAGGCCGGGGGTGGGTTTGCCAGGGAGGGGTCGGCCGAAGGCCGGGGTGGGTTTGCCGGGGCCGAAGCGCCGGCGGTAGGTCAAACCGCCGGCGGCGGCTCCGAAAGTGTCGCGCATTCGGCGAGGTATTGGTGGACGAAGGCGATCGCCATGCTGCCTTCGCCGACTCCAGAGGCGACGCGTTTGATGGAGCCGTGGCGCACGTCGCCGGCTGCGAAGATGCCGGCGACGCTGGTTTCCAGGAGGAAGGGCCGGCGCTCCGCGCCGCATTGGCCGGAGAGGGTGGCGTCGAGGCCGGTCAGAATGTAGCCGCGGTCGTCGCGGGCGATGGTGTCCGGGAGCCATTCCGTCTCGGCGTCGGCGCCGATGAAGACGAAGAGGGAATCCGTTTCGTGCTCCACTTCCTCGCCAGTCTGGGAGTTCTTGACGGTGATCGCTTCCAGGGTGACGTCGCCTCGAACGCAGCTCACGCTGGAGTTGAGCGAGACTTCGATATTGCCGCGCGTCTTCAGTTGGTCGATCAAATACTGGGACATGCCCTGCTCGATATTGTTGGCGCGGATCAGCAGGGTGACCTTGCGCGCGTAATCCGCGAAGAACATCGCCGCCTGGCCGGCGGAGTTGCCGCCTCCAATCAAGAAGACATCCTTGCCCGCTACGCCCATTGCCTCGGTGCGCGCGGCGCCGTAGAAGATGCCGCAGCCGACGAGGTTCTTCGCGCCGGGGATGAAGAGCGAACGCCAGGTAACGCCCGTCGCGATGATAACGACCCGCGTGGTGATCGATTCGCCGTCGTCCAGAACGATCTCATGCAGGCGGCCCTTGGGACACAAACCGGTGACGGACCGGGAGACCAGGATCTCCGTTCCGAACCGCGTCGCCTGGCGGAGCGCTTTGGATCCGAGCTCATTGCCGGAGATTCCCGTCGGGAAGCCCAGGTAATTTTCGATCCGCGAGGAAGTCCCGGCCTGGCCGCCGGGGAACGAGCGCTCGATCATCAAGGTTTTCAAGCCCTCGGAGGCGCCGTACACGGCGGCGGCCAATCCGGCGGGGCCGCCGCCGACGATCACGACATCGTATGTCGCATCATTCGGCTCGGTGTTCAGCTTCAGACTCTTCGCGAGACTGCGCTTGTCGGGACATTTGAGCGTTTCGCCGCTCGGGAGTACGACGACAGGGTAGGGGCCTTCGTTCGCCTCCGAGGGGATATACTGCTGGCATGTGGGATCGGCGGGATCAAGCCAGCGGAAGTTCTGGTGGTTGCCGGAAAGAAACTGGCGCAGGTCGTAGCAGTTGACGTCACTGGAGTAGCCGACCAAGATCACGCGGTCCACGGGCGTATTCACGGAGACACTTTGAAGAAGTTTCACACGGTTGAGCATCTCCTGCATGATGCAGTCCGCGAGATCGTCGCGCCGCGTGACAAGAGTGTGGAAGTCCGCTTCGTCCATCTTGAGCACGCGCGCTTCGGTGGTGGTGCGGAAACCGGCGACGGATGCGCCGCCCAGCATCAAGGGAACTTCGCCGAAGAACGTGCCGGGAATGTAGGACTTCAGGACGACGTCCTCGCCCTTGTTTTCTTTCGTGACTTCGATGGATCCTTCGAGCAGAATATAGAACGAGGATCGCTCGCCCTCGCGAAGAACCCACTGATCGGCGGGAAAGTGCACATCGGCCGACACGGCGGCGATATCGCTCAGCTCGGCGTCGCCCAGCTTGCTGAAGAGCGGAATTGCGCGAAGAATATCTAGGGTAATCAAAATACTGTTCCTCGGAAAGATGCGATGTACGGCTTATGTTCGAACGGACGCAATGTCCATGATACTCAAACACGGCGAAGCGGCGGAAAGAACCGGTGTTGATAATCAGCTTACCCAGAAACCGCCGGCGGCGGTTCCGCGAGCGTCGCGAATGTGGCTCGGTATTGGTGTACGAAGGCGATCGCCATACTGCCTTCGCCGACTCCCGACGCGACGCGCTTGACCGAACCATGGCGCACATCGCCCGCCGCGAAGATCCCTTCCACGCTCGTTTCCAAAAAATAACGCGTGCGGTCTGTGCCGCACTGTCCCGAATCCATGGCGTCGCGGCCAGTCAGAATATAACCTCGCCCGTCGCGAGCAATCATATCCGGGAGCCAGTCCGTTTGCGCGTCGGCCCCGATGAATACAAAGAGCGAATTTGTCTCACAATGCTGCACTTCGCCCGTCCGCGAGTTGGCGACGGTAATCGCTTCCAGCGCCGTCTCGCCGTGAACGGCCGTGACGGAGCAGTTGAGTTCGACGCAGACATTCGCGCGTGTTTTCAATTGATCGATCAGATACTGCGACATTCCCTTCTCGATATCGGACGCGCGGATCAGCAGTGTCACCTTGCGTGCGTAGTCGGCGAAGAACATCGCCGCCTGTCCCGCCGAATTGCCACCGCCAATGAGATACACATCTCGGCCGGCGACGCCCATCGCCTCGGTGCGGGCGGCGCCAAAGTAAATGCCTTGTCCCAGCAGCGCATCCGCGCCCGGAATATCGAGCCGACGCCAGTAAACTCCCGTCGCGAGGATCACGGTTCGCGCATGAACGCAATCGCCGCCGTCCAGCGTGATCGTATGAACGCCGTCGCGCGTTTCCAGGGATTGCGTCGACCGGGCGACCAGGATCTCCGCGCCAAACCGCTTGGCCTGATCGAGCGCCCGCAGCCCCAGTTCGCCGCCGGAGATGCCGGTTGGGAACCCCAGGTAATTTTCGATGCGTGAGGATGTGCCCGCTTGACCTCCGGGGGCGGCGCGCTCCACCATCAGAGTTCGCAAGCCCTCGGAGGCGCCGTACACGGCGGCCGCCAATCCGGCGGGGCCGCCGCCGACGATCACGACGTCGTACTCCGCTTCGCTGGGCATGGTCTGCAAACCGAGATGTTCGGCCAGCTCACGCCGGTTGGGAGCATTCAATACTTCGCCGGACGGCAGGATGACGGCGGGGTAGGGCCCTTCCAACGCTTTGGCGGGAATGAACGGCTGGCAAGCGTTATCCGTGGGATCGAGCCATCGGAATTCCTGGTGGTTGCCGGAAAGAAATTGGCGCAGTTTGAAGCAGGCGAGGTCGGAATGATGGCCGATCACAAGCGTGCGCTCGATTGGCGTGTGCATCGAAAATTGCTGAAGCCGCTCCACGCGCCGCATCATGGTTTGCAGGATGCTGGATCCCATCTTTTCGCTGTGCGTGACCAGATATTGGAACTCGGGACGCTCCAGCCGAAGGATGCGACACTCCGACTTCGTGCGCAGGCTCGCCACGGCCGTGCTTCCGAGCAGCAGCGGCACTTCTCCAAAGAAATCTCCGGATTTGTAGGTGTCCAGGATCTTTGGGTCGCCGTTGACCGTACGGATGACATCGACTTCGCCAGAAATAAGAACGAAGAACGAGGGAGTATCCCCCTCCTGAATCAGCCATTGATTGGGGCCGAGGTGGACGTCGGCGCAGATAATCGTCAGTTTATTGACCAGGGCCTCAGTGAGGGATTCGAAGAGCGGGATCGTGCGGATGAGCTCGGGAGTGATCATGGATTACCTCAAAAATGCGGCCAGCCGTCAAAGATTAGTTTGGCCCCGCCGATCAACGCGAACGCCAGCGCCAGGGCTTCAAACGCCTTTTGATCGACGAACTTGATCAGCCATCGGCCGGTCAGCGCGCCGATCACCACCAGCGGCGCGAGCTTCAAATCGAACAGCAGCGAGTGCGCGTTGATCGTGCCCATTTGTACGCTGAATGGCACCTTGAACCAGTTCATGATACAAAAGTACCAGGCGCCGGTGCCGATAAACTCCATCTTGGGCAGGCCGACGGCGAGGAAGTACAGAAGCATCACCGGTCCGGCGGCGTTCGCGGTCATGGTGGTAAAACCGGCGGTGAGGCCCATCGCGGCCGCGTACAGATGGCTGGCGGGCTTCTGCTCCGTCGGCAATGGACGCAGCCGCTGCGCCCATTGCAGGGCCACCATCACGATCAAAATCACGCCGATCATCAGCTTGAGGATGTTGTCGTCGTGGATGAGCCGCATGGTCGCCCAGCCGATCACGATCCCGGCGGCGGCCCAGGGAAACATGCGCCACAGATGCGACCAGACCGCGTGACGGCGAAACGCCGTCACAGCGACGACATCGGCGACAATCAATAACGGCAGTACGGCGCCGGTGGACTCGCGCGCCGGCATCATCATGGCGAACAGGGCGACGGTGATAATGCTGACGCCCGAAAATCCCGTCTTGGAAAGGCCGACCATAAAGGCGCACAGCAGCGCGATCAGCCATTGGGTTGCGTTCAATGTCACTGGGAGGCGGCCCCCAACTTGACGGCTTGTCCGGTGCGCGCCGATTCGTATACGGCGAGAATGATTTCCAGCGGCTTGCGCCCGGCGCGGGCGTCGATCAGCGGCGTCCCGTCCGTGCGAACGGCGCGGAGGAAGTCTTCGATCTGCGCCCGATGCGCATCCCCCCAGACCGCGCCCGGGTCGGCGGCGGCCGAGCGCTCGGCCGCCGCGTTCACCACCGACGCCGATCCGCCCTGAGCCACCGAGACCGCATGGCTGGAGATGGCGTCGCTGAGATGCGTGTCGCCCTGCTTCAGAATCAGGGACCGCAGCGTGTCCGCCTCGATCGTCGCGGAGCCTTCCGCGCCAAAGATATCGATACGCACCGGAAGCCCCGGAAAGGCCGCGGTCGTGGCCGTAAGAGTTCCAATCGCGCCGCTGGCGAACGTCAGCGCGGCCACGACGACATCCTCCACCTCGATCCGTTCGTGCGCCGCTGTCCGGGTGTGCGCGTAGATCGATTCGACATCGCCCGCGAGCCATTGCAGCAGATCGACGGTGTGGACGCCCTGGTTCATCAGCGCGCCGCCGCCGTCCATCGCCCAGGTGCCACGCCAGTCTCCAGAATCGTAATACTCCTGCGTACGCCACCATTTCACCGAGGCGTCCGCCAGCACGATCTTGCCCAGTTTGCCCTCACCCAGAGCGGCCTTCAAGTACTGGGTGGCGTGATCGAACCGATGCTGGCTAATGACGGTCAGCTTTTTGCCCGTTTCATCGGCGGCGGCGATCATCCGGTCACACGCGGCCAGCGAGATATCCATCGGCTTTTCGACGATCACATGCTTCCCCGCGCGCAGCGCGGCCACGGCGATATCCGCATGCGTCCCGGACGGCGTGCAAATCGAAACGATATCCACCATCGGGTCGCCGATCAGATCCTCCAGTTTCGTGTAAACGTCCTGAATATCGAACTGAGCCGCCATGGCGTAGGCGCGCTCCGGGACGCTGTCCGAAAGCGCGTGGATGTGCACGTTGTCGATCTGCCGGATGGCCCCAATATGCGTCGGAGCGATCGTCCCACATCCGATCACGGCGAAATTCAATACTTCTTCGTTAGCGCCAGGCATTTCCCAATACTCCTTCCGGCGGTTGAGGCCGACAGCATTTCTAATTCCACTCGGGAACGGCGTCTTCCTGCCGTAAACGCTTTATTCCTCGCGTCATACGAATGCGCAAAGAATCGCCCAAAAACTCGTGGAATGGCGGATAAAAATGCGGAACCTTCTGAGCCGATAGTATAGTAATGAACAGCGGATGGATGACGAAGCCGGGAGATCGTTTTCTTATGACCTCAGCAACCACGCCTGTGTTATCCGTGACCATGCAGCCTGCGGGACGCGTTTTGGTAATTCGGTCGTCCTGCGCGATTGACGGCTCGGCGCCTTCGCCCGAGCATATTACCCACTACGCCGCCGCCGAACAGGCGCGGTTTGTTCTGCTCGACGCCACCAGCGCCCCTTATACGGACACCGCCGGACTTCGCTGGCTGCTGCGCATGCGCGATCAGCCGGCGCCGATCCGGATTGTCGCCCGAAAAGGGGGACGCATCTGGCGCGCGCTGAAGTTGATGCAGCTCGAGTTTCCATTGTTCGATTCCGTACAGCAAGCCTGGAACGCGCCCTGGCTCCGGCCGGGACGCAGTCGATAATCCCCTGTTTTTGTGCGATCTCAGGGCTGTGGCAGGCAAGCCTGCCCGGCCCATTTCTCCTTGACTTCCACTCTGCGCAATCGGTATACTAGCCCCAATACAGCCACGGAGGCCTGGATTTATGCTTTCTCAGCGCGCGCGTAACGCTGCGCCGTCCCCAACGCTTGCTATCACCGCCAAGGCCAACGCCTTGAAGGCGTCGGGAGTCGATGTCGTCGGCTTCGGCGCCGGCGAACCCGATTTCGACACGCCCGCCCATGTCAAGGACGCCGCGATTGCGGCGCTCGCGGCCGGCGACACCAAATATACGGCGTCCAGCGGCACCGTCGCCCTCAAGGACGCCATCATCGCCAAGCTGAAGCGGGATAACAATCTCACATACGGCCGCAATGAGATTTTGGTCTCGGTGGGCGCCAAGCACTCCATCTATAACTTGATGCAGGCGATGCTCGATCCCGGCGATGAAGTCATCATTCCGACGCCTTACTGGGTGTCTTACCCCGAACAGGTCAAACTGGCCGACGGCGTTCCCGTCTTCATTAAGACCGACGAGAGCACGGGCTTTCTGGCGACCGCCGCGCAGGTCGAAGAGAAGCTGACGGATAAGACGAAGATCGTCATTATCAACTCGCCCAGCAACCCAACCGGCGCCGTGTACACGCCGCAGGCGCTGCGTGAGATCTCGGACCTGTGCGTGTCGCGCGGCGTTTACCTGATGTCGGACGAGATCTATGAGAAGATCATCTATCCCGGCAACACGTTTGTTTCGCCGGCGTCGTTCAGCGATCAGGCGCGGGCGCTGACGATCACGATCAACGGCTTCTCCAAGGCGCACTCCATGACCGGCTGGCGCCTGGGGTACACGGCGGCGGATCCGGAGATCATCGCGGCGATGTCGCGCATTCAGGACCAGAGCACATCGAACCCCGTGTCCTTCGCGCAGGCCGGCGCCGTCGAGGCGCTCAACGCGTCCCAGGATTCGGTCGAGACGATGCGCGTCGCCTTTGAAGAGCGGCGCAATTATATCGTCGCGGCCCTGAACGATATCCCCGGTTTCCAGTGCCTCAATCCGGGCGGCGCGTTCTATGTCTTCCCGAACGTCTCCGCGCTGTACGGCAAGAGCTGGAAAACCGAGAGCGGCGACCTGAAGCAGATCAACAGCTCGGACGACTTCGCCGAATATCTTTTGACGGCTAAGGGCGTGGCGGTCGTTCCCGGATCGGGCTTCGGCGCGGACGGCAACGTTCGCCTGTCGTACGCCACGAGCATGAAGAATATCGAGAAGGGCGTCGCGCGCATCGCCGAGGCGGTTGGCCAGCTGCAATGACGTCGATCGATGAACTCCGCAAAGCGGCGCTTGCGCGTGGGCTGCCGATCACGGACATGGCGATGCTGAAGCAGGCGCTGACGCACAAATCGCTTGTCCCGGAAAAGCCGCTCGAAAGCAACGAGCGACTGGAGTTCCTCGGCGATTCCGTGCTGGGGCTCGTCATTAACGAGTATCTCTATTCCGCGTTCCCCGAGAAGAAGGAAGGCGAGCTGGCGAAGGCCAAGGCGCTGATTGTCTGCCAGTCCGCGCTGGCGGAAGCGGCGCGGCGCATCGACCTCGTCGCCTTGCTTCGGATCGGGCGCGCCGAAGAGTCCACGGGCGGCCGCAATCGCTCCAGCTTGATCTCCGACGCCTTTGAAGCGGTTGTCGCCGTCGTCTATCTGGAGCGCGGTTACAAGCCCGCGCGGGATTTCGTGCTGTCGAGCCTGCGGTTCCAGATCGACGCGATCAACCGCACGAGCGACTGGCGCGACGCGAAGACGGCCCTTCAGGAAGTCCGCCAGGCGCGCCGCCTGCCCGGCCCGGTTTACCGGGTGGCGGACGAGCAGGGGATGCCCCATGACCGGACGTTCGTCGTGGAAGTGCTGCTGGACAACGTCGTCGTCGGCTCCGGCGTCGGCAAAAGCAAGCGTGAGGCGGAGTTCGCCGCCGCCGACGTCGCGCTGATTCTGCTGCGCGACAGCGGCCAGATAGGATCCGAATGGACACGTCCGCAGAAATAGGCGTCTTCGGCGGCAGCGGCTTTTACGCTCTCTCCGAGACCGAGCCACAAGAAATCGCGATTGAGACGCCCTACGGCTCTCCGAGCGATACGATCACCCTGACAACCATCGCCGGGAAGCGCGTTGCGTTCCTGCCGCGCCATGGACGCAAGCATCAACTTCCCCCGCACAAAATCCCGTATCGGGCCAACCTCTGGGCGTTCCAGCAGCTGGGCGTCCAGCGCGTGATCGCGCCCAACGCCGTTGGCTCGCTCCAGGCGCATATCGCGCCGGGGCATTTTGTGATCAACGATCAGTTTGTCGACCGGACGACGGGCCGAGCGGACACGTTCTACGACGGCCCGCAGACGATCCACGTCTCGACCGCGCATCCTTACTGCCCGCACCTGCGCACGCTCGCCATTCAGGCGACGCGCGCGCAGGATATCCCCGTCCATGACGGCGGGACGTGCGTCATCATTCAGGGGCCGCGCTTCTCCACGCGCGCCGAAAGCGAATGGTTTTCGCGGATGGGCTGGGATATCGTGAATATGACCCAGTATCCCGAAGTCGCCCTGGCGCGCGAGCTGGCGATGTGCTATGTGAACATCTCCCTGATTACCGACTACGACGCCGGGGTGGTGGTCGACTCGGGCCATGTGGAAGCTGTGGATGTTTTGGAGATCCTCCGGCAAAACACGGAGAATGTCAAACGGGTGATCCACGCCATGCTGGAGACCATCCCGGGCGACCGCCGCTGCGACTGCGCCGACGCGCTCAAAAACGCACAGATGTGAACGATTCCCAATCAAAAATCCTGATCGCGGAGACCGTATGAAAGCACTCATCCTGGCCGCCGGCCGAGGCACCCGCCTCGGCGTTCTGACGGAAAATCGCCCCAAGCCCATGCTGCCGATCGCCGGCGTTCCCATGATCGAGCGGATCATGACGAGCCTGAACGAAGAAGCCGGCATTTCCGAATTCGTCCTGATCACCGGATACCTTTCGTCGTTGATTGAGGAGTACTTTGGCGACGGCGCCCGCTGGGGATGGAAGGTGCAGTACATCCCGCAGGAAGTCCCGCGCGGCGTCGGCGACGCCGTCAATACGGCCCGCGCGGCCCTGTCGGACGCCCCGTTCTTTATGACCTATGGCGATATCATGCTCGATCCGGTCAATTACGGCGTGGGCGTCGCCGAGTACGCGCATGCGAACGCCGACGGGAAGTTCTGCAAGGCGCTGATTGGATTGAACTGGGTGGACGATCCCTATCGGGGCGCCGCCGTGTATCTCGACGAAACGTATCAGATCGAAAAGATCGAGGAGAAACCCGCGAAGGGCACGGCGACCACGCATTGGAACAACGCCGGACTTTTCGTCTTCGATCCGCTGATCTTTGAATACACGGCCAAGATCCAGCCGTCCGCGCGCGGCGAGTACGAGCTGCCGGACGCGATTTCTGCGATGATCGCGGATGGATATTACGCGCAAGGGCTGCCGCTGACCGGCGACTGGCGCGATGTGGGAACGCCCGAGGATTACGCGGCGATTAACGATGAGTTCGGAGTGAAAAAGTCATGACAGTGGTGAGCAAAGCGCGCGAAGTTTACGCGCAGCAGTTTCGGGAAGCCCCCAAGTTCGGCGCGTTCGCGCCGGGCCGCGTCGAGATCATGGGAAACCATACCGACTACAACGGCGGCTTCGTGCTTCCGGCGGCGCTGGACAAGGGGACGGCCATTGTCGGCTCCCCAACCGGAACGGACGAGGTGATTCTGGTGGCGGCGGACTTCGGCCGCACCGCGACCTTCTCGATCTCGGACATTCAGCGCGATCCCCAGAACTCGTGGGCCGATTATGTGATGGGCGTCGTGAGCCTCTTGCAGCAGGATGGCGTTTCGATCGGCGGTTTCCAAGCCGTCATCGCCAGCGACGTCCCCGCCGGCGCGGGCCTGTCTTCCTCGGCGGCCTTAGAAGTTTCGACCGCTTTCTTTCTGCGGCAGCTCTTTCCCTATGACCGGGAGCCGATGGAAATCGCGCGCCTCTGCCAGCGCGCCGAGAACGAATACGTCGGCGTCGCCTGCGGAATTTTAGACCAGTTCTCCTCGGTCTTCGGCAAGCAGGACGGCCTGCTCTTTCTGGACTGTCTGAGCCTGGAGCACGGCGCCGTCACGATGGGCCGCAGCGACATCGCCGTCGTCATCTGCGACTCGATGGCGAAGCACGCCCTGACCGGCGGGGATTACAACACCCGCCGCGCCGAGTGCATGGCCGCCGCCGCCCACTTCGGCAAGGAGCTTCTGCGCGAAGTTTCGTGGGAAGAGTTCGTCGCCCGCGAGAACGAACTCCCCGAAAACCAGCGCAAGCGCGCCCGCCACGTCCTGACCGAAGACCAGCGCGTCCTCGCCATGCGCGACGCCATTCAGGGAACGGACACCGATCCGATCAAGCGTCTTCTCATCGAAGGCCACGCCTCCTGCCGCGACTTGTTCGAAAACTCCACCCCGGAGATCGACTTCCTCGCCGCCGCCGCCATCGAAATCGAAGGCTGCTACGGCGCGAAGCTCACCGGCGGCGGCTGGGGCGGCTGCACGGTCAACTTGGTTCAAGTGGAAGCCGTGCCGGCGTTCTGCGCCCAATTGTCGGAGCGATACCAGACAGAGCTTGGGAAGACGGCGCAGATTTACCCGTGCCGCGCGTCGGCCGGCGCGCATGTGCTGGAGTTTTAGGAAGGCCCTCACCCAGCCCTCCGGGCCACCCTCTCCCGGGCAAACCCACCCCCGGCCTTCGGCCGACCCCTCCCGCGACGGGAAGGGTTGGTAGGATTGCCTCTTACAGAAGCTGCCTGCGATAACACACTCTGAAATAACCCTTCCCGTCGGCGGGAGGGGGGGCCCGCAGGGCCGGGGTGGGTTTTCCCGGGAGGGGGCGGCCGAAGGCCGGGGGTGGGTTTGCAAGGGGAAGCGCCGGGACAGATTTGCTCGCGCAAGCCTGGTAGAATCATGACTCTCTGTTACTACGTCACCGGGCACGGCTTCGGCCACGCGATCCGAACGGCTCAAATTTTGAAGGCGCTGCCGCGCGATGTGGACGTGATCGTCCGCACCACGGCCGCGCCTTCGGTGTTTCGCGAAGAACTTCCCGGCCGATCCTTACGTTTTCTTCCCGCCGAGTTCGACTGCGGCAGCCTGCAAAGCGATAGCGTTACGACGCTCGCCCGGCAAACCCTCGATCATTACGCGGAGATCGAAAAACGCAACAACGCCTCGCTTGCCGACGAGGTCGCGTTTCTGAAACGAGAAGGCGTGCGTTGCGTTGTCTCCGATATCCCGTCTTTCCCCCTGCGCGCCGCTTTTGAGGCCGGCGTTCCCGGCGTCGCGATCACGAACTTTACCTGGCATGACATCTACCAGGAATATGTTGAGACGGACGCTGACCAGGCGCTGCTGGACCGAATGGGCGATGAGTATCGGACGGCGACAGTGGGGCTGATCACGCCGTTAGCGACGCCGACGGTGGAGAATGTCTTCACAAATATTGAGCACGTTCCCATCGTCGCGCGGCGTGGTCTCGATGTGGGCTCGGATCTGCGCAAAGCGCTCCGGTGCGAAACGCCGCATCTGGCGCTGCTCTACTTCGGGGTGTGGGGGCTGGACCTTGACTGGCCCGCGCTGGCGGCGTTTCGTGATTGGACGTTTTTGACTTTCGACACTCCGTCCCAATCGGTCGCCAACGTCAAAACGCTGTCGACGGACCAGTGGCGCTACGCCGACATCGCCGCGTCCGTTGATCTAGTGATCACCAAGCCCGGCTATGGAACGGTGACCGAGTGCATCGCGAACTCCGTCCCGCTGATGTACATACCGCGCCAGGGCTTTGTCGAGGCGGCGGCGCTGGAGCGGGGGATGGCGCCGTGGGGCGGGGGGATTCGGATCGAGAGCGAGGCATTTTTGAATGGGAATTGGGGCGAGGCGCTGGCGGCGGCGTTAAGCGCGCGGTTAAATTCTGAGGTTTACCGGACGGATGGCGCCGCAGTCGTTGCGGAGCGCCTGTTGGGGTTGCTGGCGTAAGCTTATCCTCTCGTTGAATCTCCATCTCCCGATATGCTATACTAACCCGTGATTTTAGATGCGCAGAGCGGCGTGAAGTACGCCATCGTCGGCCCGACCGGCATCGGTAAAACGGCGGCGGCGGTGTGTTTGGCGCCTTTGATCGACGCCGAAATCCTGTCCGCCGATTCGATGCAGGTGTACCGGCACATGGATCTGGGGACCGCCAAACCGACGCCGGACGAGCTGGCGGCGGCGCGTTTCCATTTGGTCGATGTGGCGGAGCCGGATCAGGAATGGACGCTGGCGGATTTTCAGAGCGCAGCCGAGGCGGCGCGGCAGGAAGTTCTGGGACGCGGCAAGCTGCCGCTGATCGTGGGCGGGACGGGATTGTACGTCCGCGCGATCACGAGCCAGCTGGATATTCCGACCGTGCCGCCGGATGAGGAGTTTCGGGCGGAGAAGCGCGCGTTCGCCGAAGCAAATGGGAATGAGGCGCTGCACGCGGAGCTTGCGCGGATCGATCCCACGGCGGCGGCGCGGATTCATGTGAATGATGTCAAGCGTATCGTGAGGGCTCTGGAAGTTTTTCACGTGCAGGGCGAGACCATCAGCGATCTGCATGCGCGCAATCAAGAAACGGCAAGGCACGATCCGGTCGTCATTGTCGGTATGAACTATGGAGATCGCCGCGCGCTTTACGCTCGAATCGACTCCCGCGTCGATCAAATGGTCAAAGCCGGTTTCGTCGAAGAGGTCCGCAGTCTGCTGGATCGCGGATATTCCGCCGATCTCAAGCCGATGCAGGCGCTGGGGTACCGCCATATGGCGCGGTATCTCGCGGGGGAAACCAATTTTGACGACGCCGTGTTGGAAATGAAACAAGACACGCGCCACTTTGCCCGCCGCCAGCTAATCTGGTTCCGAGGCGATGCGCGCGTGCAATGGATTGAAGTCGATGGACTGGGCGTGGACGAAATCGCCCGTCGGATAGAAGCGATCTTCAAGAACACCGTTTCGTAAAAAGGGGCCGAGTGCACTCATGAACAAGCCACAGTTGAATTTGCAGGATACATTCCTCAACCATGCGCGTAAGGAAAACGTCCCCGTCACGATCTATCTCGTCAACAGCGTCCAGCTGCGCGGCAACGTGCGTGGGTTTGATAGCTTTACCATTTTACTGGACACGCCCGGCAAGCCGCCGCAGCTTGTTTACAAGCATTCCGTGACCAGCATCGTGCCGATGCGTCCGATCCAAAACCTCTTCGCCGATCTGATGCGTGAGAACGGCGCCCAGGCGCAGTCGCACGCCCCGACCCATGCGCTGCCGGCGCCCGCGATCAACGGCCCCGCGCCGACGCCCGCGCCCGTGGAGGAAACCCCGCTTCCGCCGAAGCTGGAGCCGATTGCGTAGGGAGGGGAGCCCTCATCCCCCGGCCCCCTCTCCCAAAATTGGGAGAGGGGGAGTCAGAGTTTTTGTTTTGAGGATCGTTGATCCTTGCCTTATTCTTAACCCTCTCCTAAGATTGGGAGAGGGTGGCGCGAAGCGCCGGGTGAGGGCCTCTTAAGAAAGTAACTTATTCGATGCAGTTTACGAAGATGCATGGCATTGGCAACGACTTTATCATGGTCGATTGTCTTGGCGAAGATGGACGGGCGCTCGCGCAGCAGGCGCGCGCGCAGGCGGTGGCGCTTTGCGACCGGAAGTTTGGGATTGGCGGCGACGGCGTCATCTTAGTCCTGCCGGGCGAGACGGTTGCCTATCAAATGAGGATGCTCAATCCTGACGGCTCCGAGGCGGAGATGTGCGGCAACGGCATTCGGTGCTTTGCGAAGTTCCTCTATGACCGTGGTCATGGCAAGGATCAGGCGGAGCTGCCGGTGGAGACGGGCGCGGGGCTGCTCCATGTCGCGGTGCAGGCGGGGGCGGACGGCAAAGCCGCCACGGTGCGCGTGGATATGGGCGAGCCGGTCTTGATTCCGGCGCTGGTGCCGACGACGCTGGGCGAGGGCGAGTCGCCGGTCGTCAGCCTGCCGATCGAGGCGGCGGGGCGGACGCTGCTCGTGACGGCCGTGTCGATGGGCAATCCCCACGCCGTGATTTTTGTGGACAATGTGAAGGATTATCCGCTGGAGCAGGTCGGACCGTTTGTGGAAAGCCATGCGGCGTTCCCCAAGCGCACGAATACGGAATTTATCGAAGTGATCTCCGAGAACGAAACGAAGTTCCGGGTCTGGGAGCGCGGCGCGGCGGAGACCCTCGCGTGCGGGACCGGCGCCTGCGCGTCAGTGGTCGCGGGAGTGCTCAACGGCAAGACCGGCCGGCGCGTGCTGGTCCATCTTCCCGGCGGCGATCTGGACATTGAATGGAGCGAAGCGGATAACCATGTCTACATGACGGGGGCCGCCGCCGATGTTTTCGAGGGGAATTGGGTTGGCTGACGCCCTGCGCGTCCCGGATTGCGGCCGTTTTGCGATCGAGAGCAGGCGTTTTGCAACATGCGAAACGCCTGCTCTTTTCGCCTTGTCATACATTTCTCCCGCCACGACCGAGTCGAAGTGACGGAGCGCGCCGATCGCTCCCTGGAACGCCATGATCATTACAGGTGTATTTCTTGACCGAGACGGGGTATTGAATACTCATACCCCGAACGGATATGTTCTGAAGTCCGAAGCCCTGGTCATGCTGCCGGGCGTCGCCGAAGCCGTCAAGCGATTGAATGAAGTCGGCGTCCCGGTGCTCGTGGTTTCCAACCAGCAGGGCGTCGGCAAAGGCGTGATGACTCGAGATGATCTGGCGGGGATTGAACAGCAGATGCGTACGGAGCTCGATCGTCTTGCCGGAGCCTATATCGACCGTTATTACTACTGTACGGACCTGAAAGACGCCTGCTCGCCACGCCGGAAGCCGGAGCCGGGCATGCTTTTAGAGGCCGCCGCTGATTTTGGCCTGGATCTTGCATCTACGATCTTCATCGGCGACTCTCCCACCGACATCGCCGCTGGTTACGCGGCGAAGGTCGGCAAGACGGCCCTTGTGCTATCCGGTGGTTCTCGGTTTTATCACGACGGCATTTGGGATCCCGCGCCGGATTTTGTCTTCCCAGATCTACCCACGGCTGTTGACTGGATAATGGAGCAACGCGTATGATCATCGCCACCGCCCCTGGGCGCTGCGGTATTGTTGGAAATCCGACGGATATGTACGGCGGCAGTGTCGTTTCATGCTCCACGGCAGAGCGCGCCGCCTGTACGCTGGTGGGTGAAAAGGACAGTATTGTCATTTCGGTCGGCGGCCAATCTCAGGAGATCGTCAGCTCCAACGATCTGGCGCTTCGCGATGGGGATTATTTGAACGTCGCGCGCGCCGTTCTGATGGCGCTGGAAGTGCAGCCGGGCGTCACGCCGCCGTTCCACCTGGACGCGACCACGGACATCCCCATGCAGGCGGGCCTCGCCGGCTCGACGGCGATTCTGGCGACGATCGTCGGCGCCGTGCTCGCGCATTTGGACCTGCGCTTGAACCCCTATGAGGTCGCGGAGCTCGTCCGCAAGATCGAATACGACGTTTTGCGCTGTGTCTGCGGCTTTCAGGACCACTATATGGCGACGTTCGGCGGTCTGAACTTCATGGACTTTCGTGACAAGAACAGCGCGATGTCGCAGGACTATTCCACGCCCTACGCCACTATTGAGCCCCTCGCGCCGTATTTGACGACACTGCCGTTCGTCCTCGCCCATACCGGCGTCAAGCATCACTCCGGAACCGTGCATAAGTCGATCCGCGATCGGTGGCTGGAGGGAGAACTTGCTGTCGTCGAAGGCTATCTGGAGATCGCTCGGCTGGCGCGCACCGGCAAAAAAGCGCTGCTGGCGCACGATTGGCCGCTGCTCGCCGAGCTGATGAGCCGCAACCACGCCATCCAGCGGGATTTGGGCGGCAGCGGAGAGTCGAACGAAGCCCTGATCGCGGCGGCCCTGGGCGGCGGCGCGATCGCCGCCAAGCTCGCCGGCGCGGGTGGCGGCGGTACGATTATCGCCCTGACGTTAGACCCAGAGCGGACGCAAAAAGCCCTGCTGGACGCCGGCGCCGATAAGATCCTCATCCCAGCCCCCTCGCTCGGTCTCACCGTGGAGATACGTGTTTAACCTGACAGAGTAATTTATGACTAACGCCAATTTGATCTTCCGTCCCCGCCGGCTGCGCTCGACGCCGGCGCTTCGCTCGCTGGTCCGTGAGACGACGCTGAGCCGTCAGGACCTGGTTTATCCCCTGTTCGCGCTTGACGGCCCGGAAGGCGTCCGCCGCGAGATCGGCTCCATGCCCGGCGTCTTCCAGCTGTCCGTCGACGAACTGCGTCGTGAGGCGGAATCCGCGGCGAACGCCGGCGTGCCCGCCGTGCTGCTTTTTGGCCTTCCGGAATCCAAAGACGAACTCGCCACCACCGCCTACGCCGATAATGGCGTCGTGCAGCGCGCCGTGCGCGCCCTGAAAGCCGACAATCCCGATCTCCTTGTGATCACCGACGTTTGCCTGTGCGAATATATGTCGCACGGCCACTGCGGCATTGTTCGTGACGGCTATGTCGTCAACGACGAGTCGCTGGACCTGCTCGCCCGAACGGCGCTGTCCCATGCGGCGGCGGGCGCGGATATCGTCGCCCCCTCCGACATGATGGACGGCCGCGTCGGCGCCCTGCGCGCCGCTCTGGATTCGCAGGGGTACACGGAGACGCCGATCATGGCCTACTCCGTAAAGTACACGTCGGCGATGTACGGGCCGTTCCGCGAAGCCGCCGACAGCGCCCCCAAATTCGGCGATCGCAAGTCGTACCAGATGGACCCCGCCAATCGCCGCGAAGCCCTGCGCGAATTAGACCTCGATATCGCCGAAGGCGCGGACATGGTGATGGTCAAGCCGGCGCTCTACTTCCTGGACATCGTCCGCGAAGTGCGCAACGCCACGGACCTGCCGGTGGTCGTTTACAATGTGTCCGGGGAGTATTCGATGGTGAAGGCCGCCGCCGCGAACGGCTGGATCGACGAGAAGTCCACGGTGCTGGAGATTTTGACATCGATGAAGCGCGCGGGCGCGGATATCATTCTGACGTACCACGCGAAGGATGTGGCGGGGTGGCTGGAATAGGTTGCGAAAGCGCCGCGCGATTGGCTCCTACTGCCTCGGCAGCGTGACGCTGAATGTGCTGCCCTTGTTGTATTCGCTCTGTACCGAGACCGCGCCGCCGTGGTTTTCCACAATGTGCTTCACGATCGCCAGGCCCAGTCCCGTGCCGCCGGAGGCGCGGCTGCGGGCCTTGTCGGCGCGGTAGAAGCGCTCGAAGAGGCGCGGGATGTCGTCTTTGAGGATGCCGATGCCGGTGTCGGTGACGTGGATCGTCAGCGTTTCGGAGGTTTCCGTGGCGTAGAGACGCACGGAGCCGCCGCGCGGGGTGTAGCTGATGGCGTTGTCCAGAAGGTTCACGACAACCTGCGCCATTTCGTCGTGATCGGCTTCCGCGATGAGCGGGGGGCGCACCTCGTTGACAATCGCCACTCCCGCCTTGTCCGCCTGCGACGCCAGGCGTCCGCACACATCTCCCACCAAAATCGCCATGTCCTGCGGCTCGCGGGTGACGCCTTTGGCTTCGACGCGCGAGAGATCGAGCAGGTCGGAGGAAAGGCGCACCAGCCGATCCGATTCGCGGATGATCGTTTCCAGGAAGCGCTCGGCCACGGCTTCGTCGGTGCGCGCGCCGTCCAGCAGCGTCTCCGCCATCGCTTTGATCGACGTCAGCGGCGTGCGCAGCTCATGGGAAACGTTGGCGACGAAATCCCGCCGCACGCGCTCCAGGCGGCGCAGTTCGGTGAGGTCGCGCATCACGATCAGAAATTCGTTGCTGGGGACCGGGACAATACGGGCGTGCAGGCTGCGCTGCACGGTCTGGGTCAGCGTGATCTCCGCCTCCACCACGACCTTGCGCTCTCTGGATTTGCGGAAAAGATCGTCCAGCTCACGGCTTAACGTGTAGCCGAACAGCATTTCCGAGAGGGGCTCGGAGCGCTGCGCGTCGGACTGGGCGGATTTCGAGAAGAGGCGCGTGGCGGCGGGGTTTTTCAGGAGGATGCTGGAGGAGCCGTCGACGAGCAGGATCGCGTCGTCCGTACTCTCCATGACCGCCTGCCAGCGCGCGGATTCATCGATCTGTCGCGCGGCGTCGATCGCCTGCGCGGCTTTCGATGGATCGGCGTCGCCGGGGAGACGCCGGGGCTGCAGCCATTGCGAGATTGGAAATGGATGAGCCTTGCGCATCGGTGACTATCCTTGGAATTTGTAGCCGACTCCGCGAACCGTCAGCAGCATTTCCGGACGGGCGGGGGTGCGCTCCAGCTTTTCGCGCAGCCAGCGGATATGCACATCCACGGTGCGGTCGTCCACGTAGCAATCTTCGCCCCAAACGCGGGCCAGCAGGGTTTGGCGGTCAAAGACGCGGCCGCGGTTCATCGCCATCAGAGTGAGCAGGTCGAATTCTTTGCGGGAGAGGGGAATCGGCGCGCCGTCTCGCTTGACTTCGCGGCGGTCGCTGTTGATCTGGATCGAGGATTGCTCCCAATCGAATTGCAGGACTTCGTCCACGGGCTTGAGGATATCGGCGGCGGGCTCGGTGTTGGCGCGCCGCAGATGGGCGTGGACCCGGGCCATCAGTTCGCGCATTCGGAAGGGTTTGACGACGTAATCGTCGGCGCCGGCTTCGAATCCGCGCAGACAGTCGGTTTCGGCGGCGCGGGCGGTGAGCAGAATCACCGGGATCGTGGATCCATCGCGGTGCAGGCGCTGGCAGATATCCAGGCCGCTCCCCGACGGGAGCATCACATCCAGAACGATCAAGTCCGGCTGCTCGGAAGCGATCCGCGCGAGACATTCATCGGCGTCGAACGCCGTGACGACCGCGAAGCCTTCTTTGGAAAGATTATAGGAGATGGCGTCGACGATCGGGGCTTCATCATCAACGACCAGAATTTTTTGCATAGGTGTGTTCCTCGGGCCGAGAGCGTCCTGTCTTCTGACGACATTCTTCTTGAGTCGACGGGAGAGCGGGGAAAGTATACCGCACCCCGGCGCAATTGTCCAGCCATATTGACAGTCATTCAGTTCAATGCTACAATAATCCAGAAATGGATAAGATTTTATGGACACAAAAACAAAGGATACGGGGAAAACAAAGGATGCTATCAAGCAGCTCCAGGCCGAAATGCGCGCGCTCCAGGCGGCGCTGACCGCATCGCGAGAAGCGCCGACCGCCGCCGCGCCGGAGCCGGCCGCGCGGCGCGAGAAAGGCGACGGCGTGGTGGCCTACTCGGTGTCGTACCGGACGCCGGGCGAAGGCGAAACCAAGGTGAAAAACGTTTCGGAATCGGTCACATCGGCGCAGATCGCGCGCGTTTCCGACGAGCGCGTGGCGACGATCGGCGATGCGGTCTCGTCGGCGCCGAAAGTCAGCCTGCTGCGCGCTCTGCTGGGCAAGGAAGGCGAAAGCGCCGCCGTGCTGGGTGAGATCGCCAGTCTGAGCACGGGCAGTCTCTATCACCATCTGCGCGATCTGATGCACGCCGGCCTGATCAATCAAACGGCGCGCAACCGGTATGCGCTCACGGACCATGGAAACCGGGTGCTGCTCGTGCTGCTGGCGCTCGCCGTCGCGCCTTAGGAGCCTTATGGCAAGCCAATACCTGCTGGAAGCCGACTGGGCGGGGGATGACCTGCCGTGCCTGACAATCGCGCCGGAGCCGTTCGGCTCGGAGCTGCCGCCCGTGCTGCTGCTGCATGGGCTGGGCGGGCGCAAAGAGAACCAGCTGATGGCGGGATATTCGTTCGCCCGCGCCGGATTTCGCGGCGTCGCGTTCGATCTGGCGATGCATGGCGAACGGGAGCGCGCCGAGGACCGGGAGCGCTTGCTTCAGGGCGACTACGCCGCCGCCATGTTTGAGATCGTCGCGCAGAGCGTGCGGGATGTCTCCCGTGTGATCGATTGGCTCGGCGTTGATTCCATCGCGCTGCACGCCGTCTCGCTGGGCGGAATTGTCGCCTTCGCCGCCATGCTCGGCGAGCCGCGCATCTCCACAGCCTCCATCGCGATGGGCACGCCCGACTGGCTCGGAATGCTGGAGCCGCACGGCGTGATCGAAGGGCATCCCTTGTATCCGCTGGCGTCATCGCTGAGTCCGCTGGAGCTCGCGCACAAGATCCCGCCGTCCGCGCTGCTCATGCTGCATGGGGATGAAGACGACGTGATCCCCATCAGCGGCGTGCGGAAATTGCAGAGCCGCCTGCAAGAGAGTTATCGTGAGACGCCGGAACGGCTGGATTTGGTCGTCTACCGCGAGCACGGACACAAATACACGGACGATATGCTGAAGCGCAGCATCGCCTGGACGCAGAAGTTTCATTAAATGCAAGATCTGGCCGGCGCATGGTTACTCGCGGCCCGCAAGCACGACGCGTGGCGGATCAATCGGTACCTCTGGCTGTGCCTGCTCTTTGTCGGCGGCTCGCTGGGAGTTCAGTATCGCCACTACACGCCGGCGGTGCGCTCGGATCTGGTGTGCGTGTTTATCTGCGCGGTGGTCTGTGTCGGGCTGCGATCTTATTGCGGCTATCGCAGCAAGGCGGGGACGACGGGGCAATGGGGGTGGGCGTTCACCTGCGTGGATATCATCCTGATTGCTATTGTGGTGCGGCTGACCGGCGGCCTGCATTCCGATCTCTGGCTGATTTATTTTTTACTGCTGGTGACGGAGACGCTGAGCGATTCCGTCAAGGCCGAACTGCTGCTGACGTGTTTGGTGGGGGTGGGGTATACCTGGGCGGTGTGGCCGCTCACGGCGCCGCTTTCCTTCACCACGCATCTGTTCTTCTTGTTTGTGACGGGAGCGGTGGCGCGCCGTCTGCACGGCGGGGCCGAGGCGCGGGCGCGGCAGGTGTCGCGGCTGCGCGAGGAGCTCAGCCTGGAGCGCGAAAAGGGCAGGGTGGCGCGGGAGATCCATGACGGCGTTGGGCGCGAGATCGTCAATGCGATTTTAGGGCTGGAAGTGGCGAAGCGCGTGGCCGAGAAAGACCCCGCCTCGGCGGGGCCGATGATCGGGGAGAATATCGGCCTGCTCCGGTCGGCGATGGAGGATACGCGCCAGCTGATCTTTGAGACGAACCCATGGACGCTGGAGGCGGGGGACGGCGCGGGCTTCTGCGGCCGGTTATCGACTTATGCGCGCCGTTTCGCCGACCGGACCGGCGTTCAGGTGCATGTGGAGTGCGATACGGTCGCGGACCAACTGGCGCCCAGATCGCAGTTTTTGATGCTTCGCATCATTCAGGAGGCGCTCAATAACGCCGCGAAGCACGCAAACGCCTCCAGTGTGGTAATATCTCTCGCGTTGAACGGTTCGACACTGACGGCGCGCGTCGCGGACGACGGCGTTGGGTTCGATACATCGAACAGCGAGGCGTCCGGAATGGGCCTGCAATCCATGCGGGACAGAGCGCGGGACCTGGGCGGCGTGATTCGTATCGCCAGCGAGGTTTCCAGCGGCACGACTGTCACGCTCTCCGTGCCGATCGCATAGCGCGTGATTTCCAGAATGGGAGCGGCTTCATGTCCAGACCGATTCGCCTGCTGATCGCGGAAGATGAACGTCTCACGCGGGAGAACCTGGCGAGGCTTCTCGCGCTGGAAGACGATATTGAAATTGTTGGGACCGCCGCCGACGGCGAGGAGGCGGTAGGGCTGGTGCGCCAGCGCCAGCCGCATGTGCTGCTGACCGATATTCAGATGCCGCGCCGGACGGGCGTCGAGGTCATTCAAGCGCTGAAGCCCGAGCTGCCGGATCTGGGGATCGTCGTCCTGACGATCTATCACGACGACGCGCATGTCTTCGCCGCCGTGAAAGCGGGCGCGATGGGATACGTGCTCAAGGACGGGCCGCTGGATGATACGCTGGCGGCGATCCGAGCCGTCGCGCGGGGCGAGGCGCTGCTCCACCCGTCCATCGCGGCGCGCGTCCTGTCCGAGTTCAATCGGATCCGAACCGCGCCGGAGCCCGACAGCCGGTTCACCGAGCTGACCGAACGCGAGCTGGAAGTTTTAAAAACGCTTGCGACCGGGAAACGCAATAAAGAGATCGCCGATTCGCTATTCATCGCGGAAAAGACGGTCAAAAACCATGTCAGCGCCATACTCTGGAAGCTGCAAGTCAACACCCGCGCGGAAGCGGCGCTGCTCGCGGCCCGGCAAGGCTTCGCTTAATCTTACTTCCATAATTTGGGGGAACCGCCGGGTAAAGAGCCGTGTTATGTAAGAGTAGGACATACGGTCAGGGCCGTATGTGAAATTGTCCCGATCAGATGATCAGAAAGAGTGAGAAGAATGAGTTCCGCCGCCGCCGTCACTACGGCTGATTTCGACAAAGAAGTACTGCAGTCCGAGGTTCCCGTCCTGGTGGACTTCTGGGCCGTTTGGTGTGGTCCGTGCCGCGCGATCGCTCCCGCCGTGGACGCCGTCGCGGCTGAGTACGAGGGCAAAGCGAAGGTTCTGAAGCTCAATGTGGACGACAGCCCCGACATTGCCGGACGCTACGGCGTCCAGAGCATCCCGACGCTGATCATCTTCAAGGGTGGCCAGAAGGTTGGCGAGCTCGTCGGCGGCCAGAACACCAAGCAGACGATTGGCGCTGCACTGTCGCAGCACATCTAAGCAGTTCTCAGGATCGAACGTCAAACAAAACCCGGCCGGATGCGATTGCGTCCGGCCGGGTTTTGTTGATGAGTAAGATTTTGAAAGACGGACAAAAATAGCGAAGGGGAGGACTGTTGTCCTCCCCTTCGCTATTCGCTTGGAATTACCAGCGGTCGCTGCTTCCGCCGCCGTAGCCGCCGCCACCGCCGCGGTTGCCGCCACCGCCGCCGTAGCCGCCGCCACCACCGTAGCCGCCGCCACCGCCGCGATTGCCGCCGCCGTAACCACCGCCACCGCGGTTGCCGCCACCGCCGCCGCCACGATCTTCGCGCGGTCGCGACTCGTTGACGACAAGAGCGCGCCCATCGACGCTGCGGCCGTTGATGGCCGCAATCGCCTGCTGCGCTTCATCTTCGGACGCCATTTCGACGAAGCCGAAGCCGCGGGACTGACCGGTGTATCGGTCGGTAACGACCTGCGCGCTGGAGACGTTACCCGCCTCGGCGAAAAGGTCGTTGAGCTGCTGATCGGTCATGCCGTAGCTCAAATTGCCAACGTAAAGTTTGGTTGCCATTCTACAATGGCTCCTTTCGGTGTTTACAACACTCCGCGCGGGCGGAGTAGTCTGCGGACAGGCCTTTCTTCATCGTCTCAACACGATAGCCTACATTTCGGAGGTCTCGGACTCGTCGGAAACACCGAAGGAACCGGAGCGTCACGGAACTGGCAGTGAACAGATCGCGAAAAAGAAGGCAATCGGGACAATCCCCGATATCTCGCCTATTATACCACGGCGCCTCCGGCAGGTCAATTAGAAATTTTTGGCCTATTTTGCTTCGGGGATTGTACGAAATCGTACGTAAATTTTCGCGTAATAACCAGACAACGGTAGTATTTTCCAGAAAGGGCGTGGTATACTATCGCCGCTGCCAAACTTTCCCCGGTTTACAGATGGGGAATACACCGGCGGCCCCGCAAGGACTTTGAAAAATAGCATCGGTAATTTCTCTTCCGGCTCTTGACAAATAACCTGCAAATCTCGTATAATACAACCCGTGTTTCGCCCTGCTGACAGTGCCGAAGTAGCTCAGTTGGTAGAGCAGCTGTTTTGTAAACAGCGGGTCGCGGGTTCGAGTCCTGTCTTCGGCCCCATTGAGAACGCGCTCGATTTTGCGAAAGCAAAGTGGAGTAAGCTGGGCGAGACATTTTAGCCAAAACTGCATATGGGTCGATGTCCGAGTGGCTAAAGGAGGCGGTCTGTAAAATCGTCGGCGCAAGCCTACACAAGTTCGAATCTTGTTCGGCCCACCAGCACACGCCACGCCGTTTCAGAGTCTCAACTGATATCCCGGCGTGGCTCTTTGCCCACGTAGCTCAGTGGTAGAGCACTTCTTTGGTAAAGAAGAGGTCAAGGGTCCGATTCCCTTCGTGGGCCCCAGATAACATTTCGCATTATTCAGCCGCTGCCTGATGGCAAGCGGCGTTTCACATCCGGAGGCGCCTCTCAAAGCGACCGTTCTTGGATGGAAACCTTCAGAGAGGAAGCACACGCAACATGGCGAAGGCAAAGTTTGACCGCAGCAAGCCCCACGTAAATATCGGGACCATCGGTCATGTCGACCACGGCAAGACGTCCCTGACCGCGGCTATCACTAATGTTCTGGCCAAGACCGGCGGAGCGATCGCGAAGGCGTATGACCAGATCGACGCCGCTCCCGAAGAGAAGGCTCGCGGTATTACCATTAACACCGCGCACGTCGAGTACGAGACCACCGCGCGTCACTACGCGCACGTCGACTGCCCGGGACACGCCGACTACATCAAGAACATGATCACCGGCGCCGCGCAGATGGACGGAGCGATCCTGGTCGTCTCCGCCGCCGACGGCCCAATGCCCCAGACCCGCGAGCACATCCTGCTTGCCCGTCAGGTCGGCGTTCCTTCGATCGTCGTCTTCCTGAACAAGGCGGACATGGTCGACGACGCGGAGCTGATCGAACTGGTTGAGATGGAAGTGCGCGAGCTTCTGAGCAAGTACGACTTCCCTGGCGACGACACCCCGATCATCGTCGGTTCGGCGGTCAAGGCGCTGGAAGGCGATCAGTCGGAGATCGGCGAGCCCGCCGTCCTGAAGCTGATGGCGGCGGTGGACGCGTTCATCCCGACGCCGGAGCGCGACGTGGACAAGCCGTTCCTGATGCCGGTTGAGGACACGATGACGATCACGGGCCGCGGTACGGTTGCGACCGGTCGCGTCGAGCGCGGCGTTCTGAAGGCGGGCGAGCCTTTGGAGATCGTCGGCATCCGGGAGACGACCAAGAACACGGTCGCGACGTCGATGGAAATGTTCCGCAAGATCCTGGACACGGTTCAGGCGGGCGACAACGCGGGCATCCTGCTTCGCGGTGTTGAGCGCAAGGACATCGAGCGTGGTCAGGTCCTGGCGAAGCCGGGTTCGATCAAGCCGCACACGAAGTTCACGGGCGAGGTCTATATCCTGAGCAAGGACGAAGGCGGCCGCCACACGCCGTTCTTCAAGGGCTATCGTCCTCAGTTCTACTTCCGCACCACGGACGTGACGGGCAGCCTGGAGCTTCCGGACGGCGTGGAGATGGTTATGCCGGGCGATAACGTCTCGATCACGGGCACTCTGATCGCCCCGATCGCGATGGAGGAAGGCCTGCGCTTCGCGATCCGCGAAGGCGGTCACACCGTCGGCGCCGGCGTCGTCAGCAAGATCATTGAATAGTCCGTACGGACGATGACGGTCGGCGGCGGGGAGCCCCTCAAAAGGCTCCCCGCGCCGCTAGGATACTGTTATGGCAAACGAAGCACGAGTGATAGTCAACTTGGCGTGTACGGAGTGCAAAGAGCGCACCTACGCCACCACGAAGAACAAGCGCAAGCATCCTGAGCGCCTGGAACTGAATAAGTTCTGCCCCCGCTGCCGCGCCCACAAGCTTCATCGCGAAGCGAAATAGTCGAGTTCGGCCTGTTCGCCCTTGGCGCATAGGCCCCTCTCTTCTCACAATTTGATTGTTTTGGGGGTATGGCTCAGTTGGTAGAGCGTTGGTCTCCAAAACCGAAGGTCCCGGGTTCGAGTCCTGGTGCCCCCGCCACAAGAAAATCCGGTCACGCATTTGCGTGACCGGATTTTTGTCTTTGTGGCGCGCGGACGCTGGGGCGGTCATCCCCACGTACGTCCGTTCGGAAGGAATATCCGGCGAGCGGGGGGAATCTCTTCTCCATGATAAGGAAGTCTGCCTGCATGTCGCTCACGGCTTTGAGCGCTCTTGTGTTGATGGTGAGCTCCGCGGGATGCCGCCGCCACCGGTCCGTCAATCTGGAGGACGGCGCGGCCGTGCGGATCATCAACGCGGTGTCGGGGTCGGAGGAGCTGACGCTGTCGGTGAACGATCGGGACGCCTGGCATGGGAACCGTTTCCGGAGCACATCCGGATACCGGGGAACGGAGCCGGGCAATTACTCCATCTCCATGGCGACCAACGCCGCTCAGGCCGGGACAAGCTCCAGCGTTCCGATTCGATTGGAAAAGGGCGGCGTGTATACGGTCGTTGCGGTCGATCCCAAGCACGACGGCGATCCGCTCCGCACGCTGATCTGGAAAGAGGATCGCGGGACTCCGGTCCCGCAGGATCAGGCGCGCGTGCTGTTTGTCCACGCCGGTCCGGATCTCGGCCCGCTGGCGTTTCTCGTCAACAACATCGTCGCCGCCGACGCCACGCGCTTCGCGCACAAGAGCGACCCGATGCTGCTGAACGCGGGAACATATTCCTTCAAAGTCATCGCCGCCGAGAGCGACGATGTGCGCCCCGTGATCGGCCCCGTTGATGTCCGTCTCGAGGGCGGTCGCTCGTACACGATCATCGCGATGGGGCGAAAATCTACCAATTCGCTGGCTCTAGAAGCTTACAGCGACCGCTTCTAAAACTCAAACGCCCCCGCGCCCACTAGGGGCCGGGGGCGTTTGAATTTTGAATTACTTACCGCGTTCGATCCAGTCGCACACGCGGCGGTAGGCCGTGGTGAGATAGTCGGACATCAGCTCCTCGCGGCGGCCGTTATAGTAGTACTTGACGCACTCGCCCAGCGGCTCTTCCGGGTTGCCGATCGCGTAGGTGGCGATCTCGCGCGGCAGAACCAGTTTGCGGTTGTTGTTTTGATCGATTGCGACGAAGTCCGCCTTGAAGATCTTGTCCGTGTCCTTGAAGTTTTCGTTCCAGGTCATCGTGACATCGTAGCTGCGGCCGTCGATGCAGTGATAGCTGCTCTTCTTTTCCATATCTCTCCCGTCACCTCGTTGTTTTAAAATATCAAAATTGCAATATTAATGTTTGCGTGTTTTGAGCATCACTAGAATGCAGGGGCCGCCCGCGACGGCTGTCGCGTTGGCCTCTTCGCACAGCGCGATCGCCTTCGGAGATTCCGCGCCGGGCTGCATCCAGATCTTGCCAATTCCGCGCGCCAGGGCTTCCGCCACGCCCGCTTCGGTCACTGGGGGAGGCGTGATGAACACCGCGACTTCCGCGTCCGCCGGCGCCTCGGAGAGGCTGGGGTAGCAGGGAACTCCGTCGATGTCCGCAGCGTTAGGATTGATAGGATACACGCTTTTGCCGTCGTTTTTCAGCGCATGAAAGACCATGCTGCCGTACTTCTCGGGATTGCGTGAGGCTCCGGCCACCGCGAACGTGTGCGACGTCAGAATGCTGTCGATTTCTTCGATGGTGTTCATAAGGATGCTCGGCGATTTATGGCATTATGTTAGCCTTTTTGGAGGCCGATTGTCAAGGCGCGCAACTGTGAGGCGGGTTTGACTTCGCTCGGGCTCGTATGCTATACTGATTGGCGTAAACGCCCGGGTGGTGAAATGGCAGACACAGGGGACTTAAAATCCCCCGGGGCAACCCGTGCGGGTTCGAGTCCCGCCCTGGGCACCATCGTGTTTTCGACTACGGCGCCGGCGGACATTGAATGTTTCCGGCGCCGATTTTCCGTGCGGACATAAGGATACGAAAATGGCGCAGTATGATGTCGATGTGATTGTGATTGGCGGCGGCCCCGGCGGATACCCCGCCGCGATTAAGGCCGCGCAGCTGGGCGGGAAGGTCGTTTGTATCGATTTCGATAAGGCGGGCGGCACCTGTCTGAACTGGGGATGTATCCCGACGAAGACGATCATCGGCTCCGTCGCCGCGCTGGATCAGGCCAAGCATGCGGCCGACTTCGGCCTGACCCTCGGCGAGGTCGGCTACGACTTCGGCAAAGTCATGGCGCGCAAGGATAAAGTCGTCACCACGCTCGTGGGCGGCGTCGAGTTTCTGCTGAAAAAGAACAAGGTCCGATTTATCGGCGGCAAGGGCAAGCTGCTGGACGCGCATACGGTCGAAGTGACGGCGCACGACGGTACGGTGGAGAAGATCACCACGGCGTCGATCATTCTCGCCACGGGCAGCGTTCCCGCCGCTCTGCCGATCCCCGGCCTGGACCAGGGCGGCGCCGACTCGGATGTCTTTATCGATAACCGGGAAGCGCGCAAGCGCCGCGGCGAAGGCAAGCTGGGCGGCACTGCGGTCTGGACCAGCAACGAAGCCGTTTCGGCGACCGAGCTTCCGAAGCGTCTGGCGGTCATGGGCAGCGGCGCCGTCGGAACCGAGTTCGCTTACGCGTATCGCGGTCTGGGCGCGGAAGTTACGCTGATCGAGCTGATGCCGACCATTCTGCCGACCATCGACCCGGAGATCTCGGGCGAATTGCACAAACTGCTGACGAAGTCCGGCATCAAGGTCATGACCAGCACCAAGGTCGTGGCGGTGGATGTCGCAGGCCGCAAGCTGAAGTATATCAGCGAAAAGGACGGCGACGGCGAGCTGGAGTTCGATAAGCTGCTGGTGGCCGTGGGCCGCGCGCCCTACACCAACGGTCTGGGCCTGGAGAACGCCGGTATCGCGATGGACCGCCGCAAGATCATCTCGGATTCGTTCCTGCGCACCAACGTTCCGAACATCTACGCGATCGGCGACGCCGCCGGCGGCGGCCTCGCGCACGTCGCGACCCGCGAAGGTGAAGTCGCGGCTGAGAACGCGATGGGACACAATGTCGAGATGGACCGCCGCGCCATCCCCGCCTGCGTCTACACGGAGCCGGAGATCGCCGTGACGGGCCTCACCGAGAAGGAAGCGCGCGAACAGGGCTACGACGTCAAGGTCGGTAAGTTCACCTTCAAGGCGCTCGGCAAGGCGATGGCGATCAACGAGAACGTCGGTCTGGTCAAGATCGTCACCGACGCCAAGTACGGCGAGATCCTCGGCGCGCACATCGTCGGCCCGCACGCCACGGACCTGATCCACGAAGTCTGCGTGTCGATCAAGCTGGAATCGACGATTGAAGAACTGATGCACACCATCCACGGCCACCCGACGCTGTCGGAAGCGGTCATGGAAGCGGCCCAGGACGTCAAGGGCGAAAGCGTCCACAAGTAAGTACGTTTGGGCATTCACGAAAAACGCCGATCCTCGCTATGGGGATCGGCGTTTTTTTCTCTATGCAAACCCAACCCGGCCTTCGGGTGCTCCCGGGCAAACCCACCCCCGGCCTTCGGCCGACCCCTCCCGGGCAAACCCACCCCGGCCCTTGGCCGACCCCTCCCGGGCAAACCCACCCCGGCCCTTCGGGCCACCCCTCCCGCCGACGGGAAGGGTTATTTCAGAGTGTGTTATCGCAGGCAGCTTCTGTAAGAGGCAATCCTACCAACCCTTCCCGTCGCGGGAGGGGTGGCGCGAAGCGCCGGGGTGGGTTTGCCACGGAGGGGGCGCCCAAAGGCCGGGGGTAGGTCACCCGGGAACGGTCGCGCGAAGGCCGAGGGGCACCAAAGGGCGTCGGTAGGAACGGTGCGCCGCGCTTACGACGGCGCGGTTACCGGCGGTGTGTTGGGAACGGGCGTCGCGGCTGGCGGGGGCGCTTTCGGGGCGGTTTCCGGCAGGAGCTGAAGCCGCAGGTCTCGGCAGATATCGCCGAGCTGCCGCAGTTCCGCCTGCGTCATCAATCGGCTCGTCTTGCTCGCCTGCGCGGTCTGCACCAGGAACTTGTTCAGCGCGGCCTTGAGGTTTTGCTGCTCGGGCGAGGGCTTGTCCGGGTAGCGCAGTACAAGCCAATCGCGCATGCCGCGCAGGTCGGCTGAGATTTCGGAGAGCGGGGGAAGCAGGTCCGGCATCTGCTGCTGCGCGGCGATCTCCGCCAGTCCCGAAATCAGCCCTTCCGCATACCAGACTTTGCCGGCGGCTGAGACACTGGGCGAAGCGATCCACTTTTTGATCGCGGGATCTTCCGACAATCCCGACAGCCGTTCAAACTCATTGAGCGACGCCAGCGCCTGCCCGGCGTCTGGACTTTGCAGCGCGACGTCGCGCGCTTCCCCCGACATCACCAGAGGCTTGCTGAGGCGCTCCACGGCGCTCGCAATCGTCGCGGTCGCCTTCGGGGTCGCGTGGAGGTTTCGCATCGTCGTGAGGGCGTCTGTGAAGCTTTCTTTCGACATCTCCCGGTTGCGCTCGGCGACCGGCAGCAGATTTCCCAATTCCTGCATCGCCTTCGTCTTATCCTTGATCTTCGAAATCGCGGTCGCCTTCTTGGCAAGCTCGGCGTACGAAAACGCCGCCTTCGCCAGCGAGTAGCCAAACGCAAAATATTGGCGCTCCGAGTTCGTCACCGACAGCGGCGGCGCCGGCGCGGCGTCCGGCGGCGTGACCGGCAAGGGCGTCGGCGTCCCGGGCGGAACGATGGGAGCAGGGGCGTTCTTGGGATCGGTCGTCGGATTGGCGGGAACCGCCGGCGTGATCTGCGCGGAAAGGGGGTGTGAAGCGGCCAGCAGGCAGAGCATAGCCAGCGACGGGGCAATTTTCATGCCCCAGTTTAGCAAAAGGGGATGTGGGATGTCAAGCGGAGCCCTCACCCTCGTTCCCTCTCCTCCGGGAGAGGGAACGAGGGTGAGGGACTCCTACGCCGCCACCTTCAGCGTCTTTACCGCCTGCGCGTCGTACTTGGGTTTGTAATCCGGGCATTTGTAGCTCTTGGAGTACTCCTTCGGATTCTCCGCCTCCGCCACATAGATCTGCGCGCTGGTGACGCCGCACTTTTCGGCGGCGCGGTCGTAGTTGCCGCAGTCGTAGCAGCGGCGCAGGATGGACCAGCAGACGGAGCAGCGCTGGCTGCCGACGAGTTCGACGCGGCCGCACAGGGGGCAGTGAATATAGGTCTCCTGGAAGCCGAAATCCTTGGACTTGAGCGCGAGACGGACTTTGCGGTTGAACTCGTCCAGACCGCGCTGGAGCTCGGCGCAGGTGGCGAGCATCTGGTTCATCTGCACGGCGGAAAGGTATTCTATCACGCGCTCGTCGAGCAGGTCGTTGAGCTGTGTGCCGATCTTGTCGATCGCCTTCATATGCTGCTCGGCGGTCTGCGGCTTGTACGGCTTCGCTTTCTCGGCGCGGACGCCCATGGTTTTGAGCAACTGATCGGTGATCTGGATCGGGACGCGCAGGAACGCCTCGCGCTTTTCGGGGTACTTGTTGATCGCGTCGATCACTTTCTCCGTATCGCCGAGGTTGAGCTTTTCGGTTTTGATCTTCTCGACAAGGCGCTTCTGAGTCGCGGGATCGTGGTTCAGGGCCGCCATTGCCCGGGCGTGGCCTTCGGAGAGGACGACCTGTCCGGGGATCGCGCGCATCGCCAGCTCGTTTTGTACGAAGAGGGGAAGCTCCAGAAGCTCCAGAGATCGGCGCAGAGTCGTCTCGGAGACGCCCAGCGTCTTGCCGCACTTTTCCCACGACATAAACGTCAGCAGGCCCTGAATGGCGCGCGCTTTTTCGATTGGGTTCAGGTCCTCGCGCTGGAAGTTCTCCAGCAGGGCGTCGGCCTGGGCGTCCTCGTCGCTCATCTCCTTGATAACGGCGGGAATGGTCGCCATTCCCGCCAGCCGCGAGGCGCGGTAGCGGCGTTCGCCCATCACGATCTGGAACTTGTCCGATCCATCCGGCCCTTTGAACGGGCGGACGACAATCGGCTCCAGCACGCCGCGCTCTTTGATGGAGGCGGCGAGCTCTTCCAGGCTCTCTTGATAAAAGGACTTCCGCGGCTGTCCCTCGTTGGTAAGGATCTGATCCAGCGGAACATTCTGAACGTTAGTCATCGTGAGGGCTCTCCGGGCCTAGCAATCAATACTTTTGCGCCGCGTGTTATCTGCGGTTCGCCTGCTTTGATTGTCGGCGGAATGAGCCGGATTCTCAATCCTGGTAACGTTACCGATTCCCCATTAATGTTTGGATGCGAACGCCTGGGCGACGATGGCGCGGCAGACAGGCCCGGCGGCGCTGCGCCCGTGGCCGCCGTTTTCGATCACGCAGGAGAATGCGAGGGATGGGCGGTCGGCCGGGGCCGAGCCGATGAACCAGGAATGCGTCTGTTTGTCGCCCTGATCGTTCTGCGCGCTGCCGGTCTTGCCGGCGACGCTCACGGGAAGGCCGTCGAACACGCCGCGCGCGGTGCCGCCGGTGACGACGCCCGCGAGCATCCCCTGAAGCTGAGCGGCCTGATCGACCGTAACCACGGTCGTCGCGCTCTGCGAGCTTGGCGATGTGGTGTGGAAGAACGTCGCCGGGATATGAATCCCGCCGTTCGCAACGGTCTGCGCCACTTCCGCCATCTCCGTCGGCGTCGTCCGCACCGTCCCTTGACCGTAAGAGCAGTCCGGCAGGTCTTCGCCCAGCGCCTTGAGTTTCGGGAAGTAAGCAAGGCCGAAGCCCTCGGTCGCCGTCTTCTCCAGTGCTTCCGGGCCCACGAGCAGGCCGAGGCGCGCGAAGTAGATATTGCAGGAGACGGCGAGCGCCTTCGCCATATCGGTTGAGCCGTGCGCGGAGAACTCTGCGTCGTCGGTGATACGCCGCCGCGAGTATCGCACGCCGTCATAGCGCCATTTGACGTTGTACTCCGTGTGTGGGCAGTTGACGATGGTGTTTTGCAGCCCTTGCTGGAACGCCGCCGAGGCCGTCACGACTTTGAATGTCGATCCCGGAGGGTAGAGGCCGCGCACCGAACGGTCGAGCAGCGTTGAGCGTTTGTCTTTATCCGCCAGCAGATCCGCCATGCCGTCGCCGGTGATCGTCGCGGGGTCGAACGTTGGCGAACTCACGGCGGCGAGCACCTCGCCCGTCGCGACATCTATCGCGACCGCCGCCCCCCGGTCCTTGGATTGTCCGGTGCGCCGGTCGCGTACCGAGTGGGCGCTGTCGATCAGCGCCTTGGACGCCGCCTGCTGGAGATCGAGATCGATCGAGAGGCGGATGTCTTCTCCCTTCATCTGTGACGCGCCCGGCAGATAACGCAGTCGGTAGGGCGTGAGCAGATCGGCGTAAGTCGCATAGCCGCGCAGTTCGGTATTGCGCCCGAGGGCGTTGGTCGAGCTGTGGTCGCCTTCGACGGCGTAGAGTAAGTGCGCGCAGGCGGGGCCGCCGGGGTAAAGCCGCATGCGTCCGTCGGGATTGAGCAGGCCCGTTGCCTGAGAATACTGGCCGGGCTTGGCGCTTACGGCCAGCACGCGGCCATTGCGGTCGAAGATCGTTCCGCGCGGGATCGCGTCGGCGTAGTTTTTCAGGCGTGGGTTAATATGATCGCGCGTCACCAGATCGCGGTCCGGCGTTCGGATCGCGCGGCCAGCGATCGCCGTGTCGGCGATCCCCTGGATGTAGAACAAACGGAACACGCCGACGCCGATCAGCAGATACGCCGCCATGCCGACCGTCACCAGCCGCGCCGAGCGCACCCAGGCGCTTGAGGCGACGTCCGTAACATCCGGGGGCAGCGTCTTCGCCGAAAGATGCAGCAGCAGACCGATCGAGAAGAAGTTGACGACCAGAGAAGATGTGCCAAAGGACACAAAAGGCAGTGTGATGCCGGTGAGCGGCAGCAATCCCGTGACGCCGCCGACGATGATCATTGTCTGGAGCGTCAAAAGCGTGGTGAGGCCCGCCGCCAAGAGCCGGTCAAAGTGCGTGACGGCGTGCATCGCGATTCGAAAGCCGCGTACGCAGATTAATACGTAAACGATCAGGATGCAGAGCGCGCCGATCAGTCCCATCTCCTCGCCGATGGAAGCGAAGATGAGATCGGAGCCGCCGCGCGGGATCATCCCCGGATTGCCCATCCCAAGCCCGCTGCCGAAGACGCCGCCTGTCGCCATGCCCCAGAGCCCCTGGCCCAGTTGTGCGCCCTTGGCGTCCGTATTCACCCAGGGGTTAAGCCACATCGTTACGCGCGTCGCGAAGAACCCGAGGTGGATGTGGTATCCGACGAAGCCCGCGACCAGAAGCAGAGCGCCGCCGATGAGGGGGTAGATCTTACGCTGCGTCGCAAGGTAAACAATCGTCAGGAAGGTTCCGAAGAGCAGCACAGCCGGCCCGAGGTCCTTCATCGCGACGAACAGCAGCAGCACGCTGGCGTAGATAATCGCGAGCGGCCCGAAATCCTGTACGCGGGGCAGGGGAGCGATGGGGCTGTCCAGCGCGTCGGGCCGCTGCGTCAGGTACGACACGACAAATAAGACCAGCAAGACCTTGATGACTTCGACCGGTTCAAATCCGAACAGCTCCAGGTGAACTCCCCCCGGTCCTGAGCCGACCAGGATTTGCAGCACCATCAGCACGATCGCCGCCACGGCGTAGACATATTGATAGCGTCGCAGGATAATTCGGGAAAATGGCTTGAGGATCGGGACCGCCAGCGCGATCATTCCGTAAAGCGCGACGCCGCGCACTTGCCCCAGAAAAGAGAATGTATCGCGAAAGGGATCTTTCACGGTATAAACCATCATCAGACCAACGCCGCAGAGCAGTTCGATCAAGGGCAGCAGGAACGGGTCGGCGCTGGGAGCCATTTTGCGCAAGTAGACGTGCGCCAGGAAAAAGGCAAAGAAAAAGAAAGCGATCCCGCGCCAGTATTCGCTGGAGACATCGGACTTGCCGCGCACGACCAGCTGGTCGTCGTCGAGGACGATATTCGTCCCGCGAAACAGCTTGAGATGGCGCATCTGCGATGTCGAGCCGAAGGCGTGTCCACGCAGCTTTTGCCGGGCGTCCACGACTTGCTGCGCGATGGCCGCCGGCAGGTTCAGGGCGCGGGCAAGCTGCTGGGCCGTCGCCTGATTGACATTGACCACATTGGCGGGAACGGGCGTCGTGAGCAGCTTGCTGCTGAAGAGTAAAAGAAAGCCAAGGGCGAGCACTGCCGACATCGGCAGCAGGAGGGCGAGCTCCAATCCTCGGCGTGAAAATTTTTGATGCATGGGCAGTATAATACCCGTATGGACACCCTTGCGCGGAATATCGCCGCATTCATCGCCGAGGATCCTTCAGGGAGCACTGAGGATCCATTCAATACGCTGGCGCTGGAGCTGTTTGCCCGTCAGTATGAACGAAACGAAGTGTATCGCCGCCTGTGCGAGAGTTTAGACGTGACGCCGGGATCGATCGATCACTGGCGCATGATCCCGGCGACGCCGTCGCAGGCGTTCAAGCTCTTTACGCTGAGCTGCGCGCCGCCCGAGGAGGTCGTCTCGGTCTTTCACTCGTCGGGAACGACGCTGCGCGAGGCGGGAAAGCACTCCATGGATGCGGACGCGCTCGCGCTGTATGAAGCAAGCTTGGCGCATGGTTTTGCGCGGGGAATTCCGTCCGCGAACGGACTGCCGATCTGGGCGATGATGCCTGCGCCGGACGCCGCGCCGCATTCCTCGCTGTCCCATATGCTTGGCGCGCTGCGGGCGGAGCGGTTTTACTGGGATCGGGATTCCGAGCTGTCCTCGGACCTTGCGCGTGTCGAAAGGCCGATCGTACTCTTCGGCACGGCGTTCGCCTTTGTCGGCCTGTTCGATGCGTCCACGGACGCCTGGAGCCTGCCTCCGGGAAGCGTCGTCATAGAAACCGGCGGTTTCAAAGGGCGCACCCGCGAGGTGGCGCGCGAAGAGCTGTACGGTATGTTTCGGGATCGATTGGGCGTTCCAATCGAATCGTGTTACAGCGAATACGGCATGTCCGAGATGGCGTCGCAGTTTTACAGCCGGGGACTGGATCCGGTCAAGCGCGGCCCCCACTGGGTGCGTACGGCGGCCATCGATCCGGTGACGGGCGCGGAGGCCCAAGCCGGGCAGCCTGGGCTTCTCACGCACTTCGATCTGGCGAATTTTAACTCGGTGATGGCGGTCCAGACGGAAGATATGGGGATTTTGGGAGCCGATGGGTTTACGCTGCGCGGCCGCGCGAGCGACACCGAGCTGCGCGGATGCTCGCTGACCGTGGAAGAATTATGGGCGCGACAGTAACTGATATCCGTGACGCCGCCGCCCGCTTGAGGACCGAGCGTGACGCCGTGCTGACCGGCATGACGTCGCTGGAGGTCGCGGAAGCGCTGAGCTTCGTCGCCGCGCGCTATCTGCGCGGCGAGAGCGACATCGCCCGGCGTCTGCAAAGTTTGAGCGAACCCTTTCCGTTCGCCATGGTTCGGCCCAGTCTGGACGCCCTCTTTGCATCCATGTCTTTAACGTCATTGCGCGATCTGCAAAAAAATGAAGGCGTCATCGACACTCTTGGGTATGATCTGATAGGTCATGTCATTGCGGGGAATACGCCTTTGCTGGCGTGGACCAGCGTGGCGCGCGCGCTGCTGGTCCGCAGCGCCTCTCTGGTGAAACTCCCCACGGGGCCGGCGGCGCGGTGGGGCGGCGCGTTTCCTCTGCTGCTTGCCGAAACGCATCCGGATCTCGCGCGCTGTGTCGAGATGCTGGAATGGGCTGGGGGAACGCGCGAGCTGGACGAAGCGCTTGCCCTGGAGACCGATTTCCTGGTGGCGTATGGCGATGACACCACCATTGAGCAGCTTCGGCGTTATCGTCCCGGAGCGCAGTTTTTGGGATACGGGCATCGTTTGTCGATGGCGATTGCGCTGTCGCTGCCGGATGCAATGTCGGCGGCGATGGACCTGGCGCGAGATGTGCTGACGTACGATCAGAGCGGGTGTCTGTCGCCGCATTCAATTTACGTCATCGGCGATGTTTATGACGCCGACGACTTTGCCGGGCGGCTTTCCGACGCGCTGAAACGCACGTCGCTGGAGATGAACCTGGCGCCTGTGAACGTGGAGGCGGCCGCCCAGGTGAGGCGTCACCGGACACTGGCGCGTATGATGGGCGATCGCTTGTGGGAAGATCCACAGCTGCGATATACCGTGGTCCGGCCGCGCCGGCGGCAGTTCGCCGCATCGCCGACACACGGCGTGATCAACGTCCAATCGCTGTCGTCGATCGACATTTTGCCGGAGGCTCTCGCGGAAGTCGCGGGGGCGCTGCAAGGCTGTGCGATTGCGGCGCGCGGGGATATTCCGGCCGCGCTCCGGGAGATGCTGGCGAAGATGGGAATTTCTTATCTCTGCCGTCCCGGTCAGATGCAGACGCCGCCGATTACCTGGCGGCAGAATGAAATCGACGTTTTGAAGTGTTTCACGGCGGCGTGAGGCCAATCACATTCCGAGGAGTAAATTGAGACATGAATTCTCAGTCCTGTTCATTAAGGTCTCTTGACTCTCGCAAATAACTTAGATATACTGTTGCTACTAAAAACTCCATCGTTGCGCTGCGCATCGCGTCAGCCACGCAAAACACACCGCCAGGTCACACTGCGGTTACCCCGGGAGACTTCTTGTATTGAACGCTGCCCAACTTACGGTTAATAACCGCCCTACGGACAAGGGAGCCCTGATCGAAGCCGTCGGCGAGGTTGATCTCACCACGGTCGGCCAGCTGCGCGAGCCGGTGCTCGAAGCCGTCAACAACGGCTCCAAGTCCGCAGTCATCGTCGACCTGAGTCGCGTTGACTTTATCGACAGTGCAGGCCTTGCGCTTCTTGTCGAGGCGCGCAAGCGTCTTGCGCCGGACGCGCGTCCTCTGCATATCCTGCTGACGCCCGGCCGCCAGCCGGAGCGGGTCTTACGCCTCGGCCGGTTCGACACGATTATGAACCTGGCTTACGATTTCGCCGATATTGCCTAACGCATCGGCGCCACGGAAATGATTTACGGAAGGTTTGATAGAACACGCAATGGCTGAAACCAAAGGCACGCCGGCGGGAACGTCCGGCATGAGCGCGATGGATAACCTCGCGCTCGCGAACAATTCGGAAGACATCGGGTTTGTCGATCCCATCATCGGCCGCACCGCGCAGCGCGATGTGGCGGGATACTTCGGCTTCCCGCTGATCCGCAAGGGCGAAATCGTCACGAAGGCCACTGCGGAAAAAGCGCTCAACCTCGGGCGTCTTTTCGAACTGATCGCCGCCACGGATATCATCTGATATGGCCGACAATTTCGATTTTGGACAGGATGACCGATTTGGCGCGCGGCCGGCGGATGGAGCGGCGGGTTTAATCGCCGTCGTGATCGGCGCCGCAATCGGAGCGGTCGCGGCATTGCTGCTGGCCCCGAAGTCGGGAAAAGAACTGCGCGAAGAGATCGTTTCCAAAGCCGGCGACTGGAAAACGCACGCCGCCGACGCCATCATGGAAGGCCGCGAGCGCGTGGTAAGCTCGGTCGAGGGAACGCTGAACACCACACCGCCCGATGACGCGGCGCGTGTCGAACCCAGCAAAGTCGATTGACGCATGGTGCGAAACAGAAAGCCTCGGGCAGATTGCCCGAGGCTTTTTTATGTTTATGGAGCGGCCCTCACCCGGCCCTTCGGGCCACCCTCTCCCAATCTTAGGAGAGGGTTAGGATTAAGATTTGGATCAAAGATCCAAAGGTCATATGACTTAAATTCTCACTCCCTCTGACTCCCCCTCTCCCAGAATTGGGAGAGGGGGCCGGGGGGTGAGGGCCTCTTCCTTTAATGCTTCAAGATACGCGATTTTAGGAAGCCCAGCGCGCTTTGCTGGTTGACGACGATCGGGATGCTCAGGGTTTGTCCGTTGGAGCCGCTGGCGTTGACTTGCAGCGTGTGCGCTCCGGAGGACAGGCTGGACGGCTGTGTTTTTACCTGAATGCTGATGGCGGCGTCGGGCTCCAGGGAACCGGTCTCTGGCGCGATCGACAGCTCTATCGGCTGGCCCGCCGGGATGCTGAACTGGAAGTCGACTGCTCGTTCGCCGATATTCTTCAGTTCGAACACGCCCGCGCCCGGCTGTCCGGAACGCGTGGCGATGGCGATGGGCGCGGCTTCGTTGGTCGGACGCTCCGTCACTTGCAGCAGGCCGGGCTTCAGGATGACGCTGGCGCTGCATTCGAGGAACCAGCGGTCGCCGGAGCTGATCTGCTTGCCGTCCTGATCGTAATACTGCGGGCTGTTGAACTCCAGCTTGCCGACATTGATTCCGTTCTTATTGGGCATTCGGGAGGGAACGACAATCACGTTGACGTCGCGCTTGTTGCCCTTGAATGTGGTGAACGGGACCTGGATCCAGTTATCACGCGGCTTGATCTCGCCGCGCAGCTCGCCGCCGCCGGCGTTATAGATCGTGATCTGGAGCGGCGGGACATGCGCCCCGGATGGGATCGCTCCGAAACGCAGGTGCTTTTTGTTGATGAGCAGAACCGGAGGCGCCGTTTTGCGCATTTCCAGCAGAAAGTCGTTGGCGCTGGCGAAGCGGTACTCGGTGTTGTAGGAAAGCGATCGGTTGATCAGCGCGACCAGATTGAGATCGGCGTTGGGCTTCTCCATCAGCTCGTTGGTGATCGTCATCGAGCGCGCGTTGATCTTCTCCTGATCGGGCGGCTCTCCCGCGATCATCTCATAGAGAATGCAGCCCAGGGCGAAGATATCCGTGCGGACGTCGGCGACCCACTTGCCATCGCCGTCGAGCTCCGGCGGTAGGTATCCCTCCGTGCCGTAAATCTCGGTTTGCTTTCGACCCTCGTTCGCCTTCCCGAAGTACTGGGCGGCGCCGAAGTCCAGCAGAAAGAGATGGCCCTGCGGGGTAATGCGGATATTCGCCGGCTTCAAGTCGTGATGGATGATGCCGCGCGAGTGAAGGAAGGCGAGCGCGTCGCACAAACATACGGACCAGCGAAGGGTCCATTCGCGGGGCAGGGGACTGCGCTTGCGAATGATGTCGTCCAGAGTCGTTCCTTCGATGAACTCCTGGGCGATGTAGAAATAGCCGTCAAATTGGAAGGATTCGTAGGATGTCGGCATCAGAGGGTGGGCGCTGGCGTGCATGCCGACCACGCGCTCCCGATCGAAGAGATCCTTGAGCATCCGCTGCTCGCGCGGGTTGCGCGCGCCGAAGAACTCCTTGAGGGCGACCTTGCGGCCAGGCATGTCCGGGTCTTCGGCGTAGTAGACCGCGCCGAACGCTCCGGTTCCGACAACCTTTCCCACCACATAGGTTCCCGAATTGCCGCGGACCGTCTCGCCGGGGGCGAGCAGCATTAAATCGTCGTGCCTTTTGCGTTTCGCCAAGCTGCCTGTACCTCTTAAGAAAATATTAGCAAATATGTGGGGATTCTGTCAAGGGATCATAAAAAAGGGTTGACTTCCAAATCTCCGTGGGGTATATTATCTCCGTTGCAACATCGTGGCCCTATCGTTCAGCGGTTAGGACAACGCCCTCTCACGGCGTAGACAGGAGTTCGATTCTCCTTAGGGCTACCAATTCTTCAACACTTCCCCCTTCGCTCTTTTTTTGGGTATCATCCCAGCAACTACTCCAAATTTCCGATCAAAGTGAGATTATTGTGATGGCGGATCCGGTGACCGACCGGGAAGAGAAGATTCGGCGCATTGAGCTGCTCTCGCAGCGAGCGAGCACATGCCCGGCCTGCGACTTGAGCCAGACGCGCACGCACGTCGTCTTCGGCGACGGCAACGCGGGCAGCCCATTGATGCTGGTCGGCGAGGGGCCGGGCGCCAACGAGGACGCCACGGGCGTCCCGTTCGTCGGTCGCGCCGGCAAGCTTCTCGATGAGTGCCTGCGCGAGGCGGGCATGCTGCGCAAGCACGTCTACATCACGAACGTGGTGAAATGCCGCGCGACTCTGGTGGCCGATGGGAGAATCCAGAACCGCCCGCCGCGTCCCGAAGAGTCCGGAACCTGCGTACCGCTCTGGCTGGAGAAGCAGATCGAGATCATTCAGCCCCGCGTGATCCTGTGCCTGGGCGCCCCGGCGGCGACCGCCATCATCCACAAGAACTTCCGAATGCTTCAAGAGCGCGGTCAGTGGCAGGAAAGCAAGTACGTGAAGTACGCCATGGCCGCCCTGCACCCCGCATATATCCTGCGCCAGGAGGGCGAAGCCTACGTCGCCTCCCGCCAATTCCTCATCGACGACCTCATCGCCGCTCGCGAAAAGACGATCGCCGTCAAAAACGAACCCCGCATGACACTGTTCTGATCGTTCCCGAGGGAAACGCGGATCCGATACGGAAATTCCAATCGATGACCAACGAATCGGACAGAGAGCCCGGCGAAGGCGGGGAGAAGTGCGCGCGGCCCTACCGGCTGGGCCGGCGCGAGGCGGCGATGGACGCGGCAAAGGCGCGGGCGCTGGTCGCCGCGCGCGAGCTGATCCTGGGGGACAACGCGGCGTCGAGCTTTTCGATGGAGGCCGTCGCGCGCCGGTCGGGCGCCACGCGCATGACGATTTATGGATACTTCGGCTCGAAGCGCGGCCTGCTGGAGGCGCTGTTTGACGACATCGCCCTGCGCGCGCGCCTGGGCGACCGCATCCCTTCGATTTTCATGCAGGCAAATGCGCGCGACGCTCTGCGGATGTACGTCGAAGTCTTCTGTGATTTCTGGGGCGAGGAACGCGTGATGAACCGGTCTCTGCGCGGCTTTGCCGCGCTCGACAAAGAGTTCGCCGACGCCATCGCCGCCCGCGACGAACGCCGCCGCCAAGCAATCCACGCGCTGCTCGCCCGCCTGCCCGAACAAGGAGCGCCGGCTCTGGCGCCGCGCGAACACACCGCGCGAACCTTGCTGGCGCTCACAAGTTTCGAATTCTACGACACCCTCGCCGGCGATCACCCCGCGGCCGAAATCGCTCCCATCGTCTACGCGCTCGTTCTGGCCGCCCTCAATCTCGCTGTTTCATCCGCGCCGTGATAGGCCGCGTTTACCAACATCCACGGCCCTGGCGACAGGGATTGTATGACGAACACATTGTCACTGTCCGTACAGGTGGATCGACGGGACGAAATCGATTATGTCCTCTGCTGTTTGGATATCGATGGCCAGCCTCTGGAAGAGTGCAGACGCTATCTGCTGGCGATTGACCTGGAGGAACTATTCCGGAGCGAGCGTGAGTCGGGTGTATTTTCGATCATCACCTGCTGGTGCGGCGTTCCGGAATGTGCGGGAATCAGAAACGGGGTCGGGGTGCGTCATGACGCCGGTTGGGTCTACTGGCGACTTTCGTCGCCTGCCCCCGAGCGCCATTACGCATTCCGTCAGGCCGATTACTCGCAGGCGCTAGCCGACGCCCGCCGCGCGATCAAACGCTTTGTCGCGCAGCGGCGATACTCAGGCGAAGGCCCATATGAACTGGCGGCGCAGTACGCGAACGAGGGATATTTCCGGCTCGGGGATGAGTGGTAAGCGTTAATTCCGGGACGACAGCTTGTTCAAATCCCGGACGCTCACCGGCTCGATCACGGAGGGGCCGCACTCGGGACGCTGGCTCTGAATCTCCTGGAGGCATACTTGTGCGTCAAGCTCACGGCGCAGGATTTCAATTTCGGCGCTGAGACGGCCTTCGGTGGTCGTGAGCTCCAGCAGCTTTTGTTTCTCGGAAAGCGGGATCTGGAGAACGCTGGCGATGGCGTAGGAAAGGTTTTCCGGCTCCAGCGGCAATTGCAGCGAGCTGAGCGTGCGATGGGTGAGGGCGAACAGGCTTTTGAGATATGTTCGGAACAGGCCCGTCACCATGTCGAACGGCGCTTTCAGGAGAATGGGGTCCGTCATGTGCTCCCAGAAAGGGTCGACGCGCGCGGTCGTGTAGGATTCCGTGCTGCTGATTTGCGCGATCCGGAAGCGGGTTTCTCCCGCCACCACGATATTGAGTCTGCCGTCGTCGGTCTCCTCCACTTGCTGGATTCGCGCGGTGGTCCCCACCTGCGAAACGAGGGTTTGCGTGTCGCTGAGGGTTTGATCCGGCGTCAGCACAACGCCGAACGGCGTGTTGTGCCGGCGGCAGTGCGCGACCATTTCCAGGTAACGCGGCTCGAAGATGTGCAGCGGAAGCGGCATCTCGGGGTAGAGAACGACGTCCAGAGGAAACAACGGAAGTGCGTCGAAGTTGTTCATTGGGTGGCGGCTCGTTTCGTTCGGCGGCTTATTCGGGCAAAATCTCGACAAACCCCAGCTGGCTTCCGAGCTGTACGAACTCATTTGCGGATTGCGGCGGCGCGTAGCTGCTGTTGTTCGCGGCGTTGTACCGCTTGACAGCCTCCTGCGCGAAGCCCAGCGGCGTCATGGCGTTCAGGAAAAGTCCCTTCCAGCCGAGCTCTTTGGCGACACGCGATTTGACCTGAGTGAGGATATCGTCGGCGTCGGTCCCTGCCAGCGTTTCATCGATGGAGCGGCCGGCGATTTCTGTTTTGACACGAACTTTCATGCGCTGATTATACCCATCTCGCCGGAGAATACGGGAGACACATCGAACACTTGGGCGAACGCGCGCAGCACATGCGTTTCGGTTTCGGCGCGGGTGATCCCTGAATCGGGCAATTCCTCGGCGAGCGACGTCACGCCGCGGTCACGGATGCCGCAGGGGACAAAGTCGCGGCGGTAAGACGCCAGATCGTTATGGATATTGAGCGCGAAGCCGTGCATGGTGACCCACTGGCGCACTTTAATGCCGATGGCCGCGATCTTACGCTCGCCGATCCATACTCCCGTCAGCCCCGCCTTTCGCGTTCCCTCCAGCCCGAATTCGCCGACAGTTTGAATGAGGACTTCCTCCAGGTCACGCAGATACCGATGCAGATCCTGGCCGTGCTGGCGCAGGTCGAGGATCGGGTATCCGACTAGCTGGCCGGGGCCGTGATACGTAATTTCGCCGCCGCGGTCTACGGTTTCCACGGCGATCCCACGCCGCGCCAGCTCCTCGCGATCGGTGAGAAGGTCGCCCGGCTGCGCCGTTTTGCCGACGGTCACCGTCGGCGTGTGCTCCAGAAGCAGCAGGGTGTCGGGGATCTGGCCGGCGCGTCTTTGTTCGACCAGGGCGTATTGCTGAGCGAGCGTTTGGGCGTACGGCTGGGGTTCTTGAATGGACAATATGTGACAGTGAGGCATTTCAGGTATAATCCACGCGATGGCGCGTCCTAACCTATCCTACCTCAAAAATGTCATTCTCTGCCTTGTCGGGCTTCCCTGTGGAGTGCTGTCGGGTCTTACCGGCATGGGAGCCAGCGTTCTGGTGACTCCGCTCACGCGGAAGCTGCTCAGTATTGGCCCCGGCGCGCGCAGCGCCACGGCGCTGGCGGCGACGCTTGCCTGCGCGCTGGGGGCGCTGCTGCCCTACAGCCAGAACGGCGATGTCCGGTGGGGATTGGTCATTCCCCTCGTCCTCGGCCAGATTTTTGGAGCCTCGTTGGGGCAGGGCGTCGCGCTGCGCTGGGCGGAGCAATCACGGTCACGGTTTATCAATCCGATCATCGTGCTGATCGCGGGTCTGGCGATGGTGGCCGGCGCGCCGACGATCGCGACGATTTCCGGAGGACGCGACCTGCCGCTGCTGATCGATCTGGGAGGCGCTCTGATCGTGGGGCTGCTTGCCGGCGCTTTGGGAAGAATTGTCGGGCTCGGCGTCTTTGTGGTTCCGGCGGAGATATTGCTGCTGCACCTGCGCCCGCTGGAGGCGCAGGGCACCGCGATCGTGGCGCTGGCGATCGCGTCGCTGCCGGGAATGCTGATTTACCGCAGGACCGGCGCATTCGATGCGCAGTCCGCGACATGGATCGCGTTCGGGGGCTTGTTCGGCGGCCTCGTGGGCGCATACAACGCCGTCCACAGCATCAGCGCCTACGGCCAGGTCGCGCTTTATGGGGCGCTGGCGTCGGTGATCGGAGCGTTCTGGGTGCAGAGCGAGATCGGCCGGCGCGCCGGAGCCGGTCAAGAGCAGTGAATTCAATCCACTGCCAAGGACCGCTCCTTTCGCTAGTTCAGGATGTGGGGAAGCCCCGCCGGACCGCCATACGAGCAGGCGGGATAGCTGTTCATGTCGTTCAGCAGATAGACGCTGCTGTTGGTGGGACACAGCGGAGCCGACTTCGATTTGATATAGGGCGAAATATCGCTCCATACCGGCGTGTAGGTATTGGCGGCGGTATGCTCCAGAGCGAACTGTTCTTTGGCCGATGTGATGTTGCGCAGGTTGGCGACGCAGGCGCGCGCTTGCCCGAGATCCCGGGCGTGCAGGAATGCGGGCGCCGCGATATTGAGCAGCATGCCGATCATCAGCACCACGATCATAATCTCCACCAGTGTGAAGGCCGACCGGCGCCGGCGCCGCGTCAGGTATCCATTTTGAGACTTCATGTCGAGGATGCTCACCTTTCGTTACCGATCGCTCCATTGAAAACACAGACGACACTATTATTATCGGCGCCGCGCGCAATTTCTCCAGAGCGCCGCGCCGCTGTTCTGGGAACTTTTTGGGATTCTTTGTCGCCAAGACTGTTGTGCGTAAGCTTGACTGCTCGGGATGGCATGGAATGAAGACGCTGCTGATCGTCAATCCCACCGCCGGCCAGGGACGGCCGCAGGAGCTTTTAGCCGAGGCGGACGCGTTTACCCGGGAGTTCGTCTCTGAGATCATCGTGACGCAATCTTCCGGCCACGCCGAAGCGGCGGCGCGGCGCGCGGCGGAGAATCGCAGCGCGGAGTGCGTGCTGGTCGCCGGCGGCGACGGCACCGTCAACGAAGTGCTGAATGGACTGCTGGCCGGCCGCTCCGACGACGGCGCGACGCTGCCGATGGGGATCATCCCGCTTGGCACGCAGAATGTGCTGGCGCATGAGCTGGGCGTCCCGCGCGGCGGCTTTGCCGAGATCGCGGAAATGGTGCGCAAGGGCCACACGCGCGATATTGATGTCGGCGAGGCGCAAGGGCGCTACTTCGCGCTGATGGCGGGCTTCGGATTCGATGCGGCCGTCGTGGGCGAGATCGTTCAGCCGATGAAAGAGCTGATGGGGCCGGCCGCGTATGTGTTCGGCACGCTGGGAGCGCTCGCGAAGTACCGGAGCACCTCGATCAAGCTGACGCTCGATTCGGAAGAGATCCGGACCGAAGCCTTTCTCGTGGTGGTGGCGAACTCGGCCCTTTACGCCTACCGCCAGATCCGACTGGCGCCGTTCGCGGTTGTGGATGACGGCTGGCTGGACATTTGCGTCTTTGAACGCGCGCCGACCGATCGCGTGGGCTTTTTGACGCAGATCATGGCGGCCCTGGCCGGCCGGCATTTGAAAGACCCGCGCGTGCGCTACTATCGCGCGCGGCGCATACAGATCGAATCCGATCCGCCCATTCAAGGCCAACTGGATGGCGATATGTATCACTATACGCCGATGACGATCACGCTGGAGCCGCGCGCGCTGCGTGTCCTCACCCCATAAACGCGCGTAAATGCCGGCAATGGATTGTCCGAATAAACCTTGGATGTTAACGGGGTTTGTCACTCGGGTACAATATGATTTACACGCCTCGCGCCAATACGAATGCGCGTGACGCGTGAAAATATGACAGCGGCAAACTATGGCGATAGTTGCTAGACCGGTGCGATGATGGCCGACGATTATGAACCCCTATATCAAGCGCTGATCGACTGCGCTCGGTCTTACCATCCCGATGCGGATACCGATCTGATCCGCCGGGCGTTCGACTACGCCGCCGCGAAGCATGACGGCCAGTTCCGCCGCTCCGGCGAGCCGTATATTATTCACCCCATCGCCGTCTCCACCATCCTCGCCGAGCTGGAAATGGACGACGCCACGATTGCGTCCGGCCTCCTTCATGATGTGATCGAGGATTGCGGCGTGACGCGCGACCAGTTGGCCCACGAGTTTGGGCCGGAGATCGCCGATCTTGTGGACGGCGTCACCAAGCTCAAGCTTGCCGACTTCGAGTCGCGCATGGAAGGCGACGCCTCCAAAGCCGATGCGCCGCAGCTTCCGCCGCCCAGTCCCGATCCGGAAAGCCCCGAGACGGCGGCGCGCAAAAAGCGGCATGGCGAGACGAATAAATCGGCGGGCAACCTGCGCAAGATCCTTCTCGCGATGGCGAAAGACCTGCGCGTCATGGTCATCAAGCTGGCCGACCGCCTGCACAACATGCGCACGCTTTCGGCGATGCCCGAGCATCGCCAGGTGAAGGTCGCGCAGGAGACGCTGCAAATCTTCGGACCGCTGGCGCACCGCCTCGGGATCTGGCAGATCAAGTGGCAGCTGGAAGACCTCGCCTTCAAGTATTCGAACCCCACGGCCTACAACGAAATCAAGCAGAAGCTGGACCGCACCCGCGCCCAGCGCGAGCAGGAGATTGGCGGCGCCACGGACATGCTCCGCAAGCGGCTCGCCGAGGAGAATATCCAGGCCGAGATCCAGGGCCGTCCCAAGCACCTTTACTCCATCTACAACAAGATGCAGAAGCAGGATATCGATCTGGACGAAGTCTACGATCTGATCGCCCTGCGCGTGATCGTGAACAGCGTCTCCGAGTGCTACCACGCCCTCGGCGTCGTCCACGACCTCTGGATGCCGGTCCCGGGCCGCTTTGACGACTACATCGCCAAGGCGAAGTCCAACGGCTATCAGTCGCTGCACACGAAGGTCCTGGGACCCACGGGCGAACCGCTGGAGATCCAGATCCGCACGGTTGAGATGCACCGCCTGGCCGACTTCGGCATCGCGGCGCACTGGCAGTACAAAGAGGGACGCGCCAAAACATCGGGCGACCGCGGCTTCGAGAAGAAGATGAGCCTGCTGCGCCAGCAGCTCTTCGACTGGCAGTCCGACGCCAAGGAGCCGGGCGAGTTCCTGCGCTCCGTCGTCAGCGACCTGTTCACCGATCAGGTCTTCGTGTTCACGCCCAAGGGCGACGTCCTCGATTTTCCGCGCGGCGCCACCCCCGTCGACGCCGCTTACCGAATTCACTCTGATCTTGGCCTGCACTGCGTCGGCGCCAAAGTGAACGGCAAGATCGTTCCGCTGACTTACCAGTTCAACAACGGCGATATCGTCGAGATCCTGGCGCGTCCGAATGCGAGTCCTTCGCTCGACTGGCTCGCCAGCGCCAAGACCAGCCATGCGCGCACCAAGATCAAGGCGTACTTCCGCAAGCTCCGCTTCACCGCCAACGTCGCGCGCGGCCGGGAGCTGATGCAAAAAGAGCTGGATCGCCTGCACCTGGACAGCAAGCATCTGCTGTCCGCCGATATCCTGACCAAAGTCGCCACCGCCATGGCGATGCACTCGCAGGAAGAGCTTCTCGCGGCGATCGGCTACGGCGATGTCGCCGTCGGCACCATGCTCACGCGCCTCCGAGCACTGACGCAGGAAACGACGCACACCGCGCCGACTTACGAGCGCAAGGGCGGAAATAACGGCAAGCTTCAGGTTGGGGGAGATTTAGAAGACGTCGCGATCACGCGCGCCAAGTGCTGTCAGCCGGTGCCCGGCGACGAAGTGACCGGCTACATGACGCGCGGCAAGGGCGTCGCCCTGCACCGCCATGGCTGTCCCAATGTCACCCACTACCAGCAGACGGAGCCCGAACGGCTTCTGGAAGTCGATTGGAAGCCGTCGGACAACACCCAGCGCTATCTCACGGATATCAAGGTCGAACTCGCCGACCGCATCGGCCTGCTGGAAGACGTTGGGAAACTGTTCAGCGAGGCAAAGACCAACATCCAGGCCATCCGCACCCGTTCGCTCCCAAACCACACCGCCGTCATGCAGATCAGCTTCGACGCCGCCGACACCGCCCACATCGCCGCCGTCATGGTGCGCCTGCAAAGATTAACGGATGTCATGGACATCCATCGCCTCGGCGTGAATGAAGAACCAGTCGAATAGGATCGTTCCCTCAGTCCGCCAGGTGCCGATCTCGGATCCCCAGCAGGTACAAAAGCGCGTCTAATCCCATCAGCGAGATGGAATGCTCGGCTTTCTGCCGAACGAGCGGCTTGGCGTGGAAGGCGACGCCGATGCCGGCGACGCTGAGCATGGGGAGGTCGTTCGCGCCGTCGCCGATGGCGATGGTCTGTGCGAGGACGATCTGTTCCTTGTCGGCGATCTCCCGAAGGATCTCGGCTTTGCGCTGTCCGTCGATCACTTCGCCGAGAATTTCGCCCGTGAGGCGGTTGTCGACGACCTCCAGCTCGTGGGCGTAGACGTAATCGAATCCCAGATCTGCTTGCAGGCGCCGGGCGAAGTGCGTGAAGCCGCCGGAGATGATGCCGGTCTTGTAACCGAGCATCTTGAGCGTGCGGAGAAGCCGATCGGCTCCTTGTGTCAGGGGAAGGTTGTTCGCGACATCGTCCAGCGCATCGCCACTGAGACCCTTGAGCAGGGCCATCCTGCGGCGGAAGCTTGTCGGGAAGTCGATTTCGCCCCGCATGGCCGATGCGGTGATGGCGCTGACTTCGTCATAGACGCCGGCGCGACGCGCCAGCTCGTCGATGACCTCCATCTGGATCAGCGTCGAATCCATGTCGAACACCACCAGACGCCGGTTGCGCCGGAAGATGGAATCTTCCTGCACGGCGATGTCAAAATCCTCATCGCGGGCGAGGGACAGCAGCGACTGCCGCAGCGCCGTGGCGTCGGCGTGGTTGCCCGTGAGCGCGAACTGAATACACATCCGCGGATTTTCCGCTCGGGACGCGGCGTCCCTTCCCGAAAGCCGGTCCATTACCGCGATGTTCAGGCCGTATTCGGTGAATTTGCGCGTCACCGACGCAAGCTGCGCCGCCGTGATCCGCGAGCCCAGCAGGGTGATGATAAACCGCTGCTGTTTCTGTTCGCCGATCCACTCCCGGTAATTATCCTCCGAGACCGGTTTGATACGCACCTTGACGCCCGCGCTCCGCGCCTCTTCCTCCAGCGCGCCGATTAGCGAAGCGGTCATGTCGCTTTCGACCTGAACCATCAAACCGAACGTCAGCGAGTTGTGAATGACCGCCTGGCCGATATCCAGCAGCGTCGCGCCCGCTTCCGCCAGAATGCTCGCGAACGCATTGGTGAGGCCGGGGCGGTCCGATCCGGAAACCGTGATAAGAAAAGTTTCTTGCATGGGAATAAACGTCATTGTCATCCAAACAAAACGGCCGGCGATTGAAAATCGCCGGCCGTCTTTATTATACCGCTCGCGCGAACCCTGCTTCCTGGCTCGTCTTCTTCTCCATCGTCTCCCCGACTTTTAACACTACATCGTACTTCGATGGGTCTTCCAGGGACTCGGGGCCGACTTCCACGCTGATCACCTTCGGATCGCCGCTGACTTCGTAGCGGGCGCGGCTTGTCATTCCCTTGACCAGGGAGCGCAGGGCGCGGACTCCGGTCTTCATGGAGGTTGCCTTTTCGACGATGCTGTCGAGCGCTTCCTCGGTCACGACGAGTTCAATACCGTCGCGTCGGAACAGTTCGACCTGCTGGCGGACGATCGCGTTCTTCGGCTCGGTGAGGGCGCGGCGCATCTGCTCCTTGGTGAGCGGCGCGAGCGGGACGATAATAGGGAGGCGTCCGGCGAGCTCCGGCACGAAGCCATAGTCGATCAGGCTTTCGATCAGCACTTCCATCGGCGCTTCGGAAAGGATCTGGAAGTCGCGCTGCGGATCGCCGGCGATGGCGGCGGGCGTGGCGCGCAGGCCGATGGTGCGCTCCGTCTGGCGCTTCATCTTCTTCGCGACAATTTCCGGCAAGCCCTCAAAGGCGCCGCCGCCGATAAACAGGATCTTGCTCGTGTCGATATACTCCGGCGGCGCGTCCGGGTGCTTGCGGCCCGATGCCCCTAAGGGCAATTGCGCCATGGTGCCTTCGATCAGCTTCAGCAGGGCGTGCTGGACGCTTTCGCCGCTGACGTCGCGGGTGATCGAGGGGTTCGCCTGGCTCTTGCGGGCGATCTTGTCGATCTCATCCAGGAAGACGACGCCGCGCGCGGCCCACTCCAGATCTTCGCCGGCGTCCAGATAGAGGGGCGTCAGCACGCTTTCGACGTCGTTGCCGGTGTATCCCGTGGGAGACAGGCTGGTGGCGTCCGCCGAGGCGAAGGGGACGCCGAGCGAGCGCGCCAGTGTCTTCGCGATCAGCGTCTTGCCGCTTCCCGAGGGGCCGACAAGCAGGATGTTCGCTTTCTCCAGCTCGACTTCGGGAGTCGTGCCCATTTCTTTGCTCTCCACGTCCGACTGGTGGATGCGGTGATGATCGTAGAGGCCGACCGCGACATCGCGCTTGGCGCGCTCCTGGCCGATCACGTATTCGTCCAATTTGGCGACGATGTCGCGCGGAGTCTGGTGGAAGTCCGCAAGCGCCTGACGGGCCTGTTCGCGGCGCTGCATCAGCTCATCGTCGTCGGACAGGCGCTGAGTATCCTGCACGCGCTTTTGCAGATCCACGCCGGCGTTGAAGCCCGGCCAATCGCGGTGGCAGATGTAATGTCCGACACTATCGATCTCGATGATCTGTCCCCGGTCGCGCTCCACTTCGAAATCCGCCCCGCAGACCATGCAACTTGCTTTCAAGACATTCCTCCACAACGCAAGCCCGGCGGTGATTTCCGCCGGGCGTCTGGGTGATATTTTAGCATGACGGCGATTTCGTTGTCAACGCGGACAGGCGCCCGCGCGGTCCGAAAATCGAGCAATTGGGGCAGGAATCTCAGAAAATGAGAGTGAACTTATCTGCACCGCAATCTCAGGAGGACGAATCCATGTTCGGTTATTCTCTCGCCTGTCTCAAGACGCCGGTTTTCGCTCTCGTACTGCTCGTTGTTTCTTTTCCCGCCGCATTCGCCCACCATCGGCGCCACACCCATTCCTCCAGCCGCCACGGCGGCGGCGCCACTTACTGCACTTTTTACCGCGATCGTCACGGCCGCACCGCGTCGAACCTCGCTCCGCGCGGCTCGTGGGTGCTGCTGTCGCGCGGCGGAACCTCCATGCGCGTGCGCATCACGGACACCGGCTGCAACCATTTCGACCTGACGCCCGCCCAGTTCCGCCGCTTCGCCCCGCTCAGCCACGGCGTCGTGCGCGGCGTCCAATGGCGCGTTCTGCCGCACAAGTAAGATATGTAGGATCCAAACAGCAAAACGCCTCTGTGCGCCGCAATGGCGCACAGAGGCGTTTGTTTGGTCGGGGTGGAGAGACTCGAACTCTCGGCTTCTACTTCCCAAAAGTAGCGCGCTACCAACTGCGCCACACCCCGCCGAACGTTTGCAGATTATACCGGGTGAAGGAGGGCGGCGTCAAGGGGCCTTACACCCGCCGCACCGGAATCCCACGCTCGGCCAGATAGTCTTTGATCTCGCCCACCGTGAAAGTCCCATAGTGGACGATGCTGGAGACGAGCGCCGCCTGGGCGCCGCCTGCGGTGACGGCGTCGTGGATGTGTTCCAGGGTTCCGGCGCCGCCGCTGGCGATCACCGGAATGTTGACGCGCTGGGTGACGGCCTGGGTCAGCGGGATGTCGTAGCCGGCCAGGGTGCCGTCGGCGTCCATGGAGGTCAGCATGATCTCGCCGGCGCCCCGGTCTTCCATCTCCAGCGCCCAGTCTAAGGCGTCGATGCCGGTGGGGGTGCGTCCGCCGTGGATGTGGACCTCCCAACCGGAGGGAGTGTTGCCCGTCTTCTTCGGGTCGATCGCGACGACCACGCACTGCGCGCCGAAGGCGCGGGAGCACTCAGTGATCAGCTCGGGGTTGGTCACGGCGGCCGTGTTGATGCTGGCTTTGTCCGCGCCCGTCTTGAGGATACGCCGAAAGTCTTCCACGGTCTTGATGCCGCCGCCGACGCAGAAGGGGATGAAGACTTCCTCGGCCACGCGGCGGGCGTAATCGAACATCAGGTCGCGCTTTTCATGGGAGGCGGTGATGTCCAAAAACACCAGCTCGTCCGCGCCCTGGGCGTCGTAGAGCGCCGCGCGTTCAACCGGGTCGCCTGCGTCGCGGATATTCAAAAAGTTCGTCCCTTTGACCACGCGGCCGTTTTGGACGTCGAGGCAGGGAATGATTCGTGTCGCCAGCATATTCGTGTCTCAAATTCTCGGGTTAGTGTCTCTATTATACCTCCCGTGGTTGGCGGGCTCTCGCGGGGCGAGGTTCTGTGGTAGAATGTCTCATCACCCGGCCATCCCCTGAACAAACCATGAAGCAACTCCAGCGCCTCTTTTTCACCCTTTGCGTGCTCCTGTGCGTGACGTCCATCGCGACGGCGCAGACCGCCGCCAACTCGGATTCCTCACAGATCGTGCTGCGCGTCGGCGGCGCCGGCGGCTTCAAGCTTCCGGGTAAGAACGATATCGCGCCGCGCTACCGGGCGGACCGCGCGATTGTCGAGACCTTCGAGCGGGAGAATCCAGGCATCCGTCTGGAGAGCGCGCAGGGCATCCAGATCGCGGGGCCGGCGGCGGAATCGGGGCTGATGCTCCAGTTCGCGGGAGGCACCGCGCCGGATGTCGTGTATGTCAACTTCCGGGAGTCGGCGACGTATATTCAGCAGGGATTTTTGGAGCCGCTCGACGGCTATCTCAAGCAGGATCCCGATGTCTATGGGCGTCTGAGTCCGGTGATCAAGAAGGTCATCAAGGATGTCGGCGACGGCCACGTTTACTTTATCCCTTACGCGCAGTTTGTGCAGGCGCTTTACTATCGCCGGGACCTGTTTCAGGCGGCGGGGCTGGACCCGGACCGGCCGCCGCAGACCTGGGATGAGTTTTACGATTACGCGAAAAAACTGACAAACCAACCCAAGGGCGTTTGGGGATTTGAGTACGGCACCGATCCCGATGCGACGGCGTACTGGTGGATCAATTTCTTGTGGCAGGCCGGCGGCGAAGTCGTGCGCCGTAACGCCAAGGGACAGTGGGAGGCGGCGTTCGACACGCCCGCCGGCGTGAGCGCTCTGGAGTTCCATAAGAAGCTGATGACCGGCCCGTGGGTCGGTCCCGACGGCAAGCGCTATGTCGGCGTGGCGCGTCACAGCAGCACGATGGCGGAGGATCGGGTCAAAGGCGCGGTCGCGATGTGGTTTCAGTACCAGAGCAATATCATCGCGAACACCGCCGATACGAACTCGCTCAACCCCAGTCTGATCGGCATCGCGCCGATGCCGAAGGGACCGACCGGGATCAGCGCCAATGAGATCAACGCGGCGAGCTGGGGCATCTCCTCGCAGATCAAAGACCCGCGCGTGCGTGACGCCGCGTGGAAGTTCGTGAAGTTTATGGCGTCCGACGACGCCGATCGGATCCGCACGAAAGCGTATGTCGAGGCGGGATTGGCGAACACCGTCAATCCGCAGTCGCTGATCAAGTATGGCTACGCCGATGACGCCGCCGGCGTGTCCAAAGCCTGGCTTCAGGCCAGCAAGACACTGTTCGAAGACGGCCGGCCCGAGCCGTACGGCGCGAATATGAGCCAGGTGTACGTGTTGCTGGGACAGCCGCTGCAAAAGATCGAACTGGATCCGGGAAAAGACGCGCACGCGCTGCTGACCGTCGCGGCCAGCGAGGTCAATACGAAGCTGACGGGGTATGTCGATCCCAAAGAGATGCAGCGCCGCCGGACCGGCGCGGCGGTCGTCTTCTGGATCCTCATGCTCGCGTTCTTTGGCGTCCTGGTGTGGCAGGGCAAGCTGGCTTGGAAGGCGTATCTCGCCGCGCGTCCGACGGAAACCGAGGCCAGAACGCCGCGCCCGTTCAACCTGCGCCCGCACATCATCGCGCTGCTGTTCGTCGCGCCCGCCGCGCTCTCCGTGCTGCTCTGGAAGTACTATCCGCTGGTGCGCGGCCTGGTGATCGCCTTTCAGAATTACCAGCTGCTCGCCCCGCCGCGTTTCGTCGGTCTCGATAACTTCATCGACTGCTTCTATCAGCCGTCGTTCTGGGCCGGGATCCGTGTTTCGATCCTCTTCACGCTTTACAACCTGATCTTCGGTTTCTTCCTGCCGATCTTCATCGCCCTGGCGCTTTCGGAGATCCCGCGCGGGAAGATGCTGTTCCGGACGATCTACTATCTCCCAGCGGTCGTCAACGGCTTCGTCGTGCTGTATCTTTGGAAATGGTTCGAGGACAGCACCCCGCAGGGCTTGTTCAACACCATTATCTCCTTCGTGACCATGGGCGCCAAAGGCCCTTACGACTGGCTCGGCACGCCCGCGCTCGCTCTCTTCGCGGCCACGCTCCCCGGGATCTGGACGACCGCCGGCCCCGGCAGCATCATCTACCTCGCCGCCCTCAAAGGCGTACCGGATGAGATGTACGAAGCCGCCGACCTCGACGGCGCGTCGGTCATGACCAAGGTCTGGAAGATCACTCTTCCCACACTGCGTCCGCTGATCATGATCACATTTCTGGGCGCCGCCATCGCCTCGTTCCAAGCCTCGGAAACAATGCTCGTCATGACCGGCGGCGGCCCGCTCTACGCCACGCACTCGCTCGGTCTGGAGATCTGGTACAACGCGTTTATGTACCTGAAGTTCGGCTACGCGACAGCCGCCGCGTGGATTATGGGGATGATGCTGGTTGGGTTTACGGTTTTCCAGCTGAGGATTATCAAGAACCTGAAGTTTGCGACGACGAAGGCGTAGGGGAGGCCTCACCCGGCCCTTCGGGCCACCCTCTCCCAAAGGTCTGGGCGAGGGTTAAGAGTTGGATCAAAGATCCAAAAGATCTTAACTTAAAACTCTGACTCCCCGGCTCTCCCAATTTTGGGAGAGCCGGGGACCCGCTTGCGGGTGGAGGGGGGTGAGGGCCATCCCTACACTAGCGCCAAGATCTTCCGCGCCATATCGATGTCTTCCGGCCGGTCCACATCTGTCCCAATCTCCGGGTGCTCCGTCACGATCGCCGCCACGTTGGCGCCGCCGACGAGGCGGCTGACGCCGGCTTCGAGCATCGGGATCGTGAGCTGAGAGGGGGCGACGGTTTGCGCGAGGAGCACGCGGATCAGGAGGTTGCCGCCGAGGAGGCGCGCGAGGCGCAGGACATCCTTGCGCGCGGCGTAAGCGCGCTCGATCGTTTCCTGCTGTTTTGCCACGAATTCGGCGCGCAGGACCATCATATTGCCGCCGGTGAACTCCCCTTCGCGCACTTTCAGCGTGGTGCGTTTGATCTGCGGGAATCGCTTGCGATAGGAATCCATCGGGATGATTGGGTAGCAAAGGTCGGCGCGGCGCGCCGACGCCTGGGCGACGAAATCGTCGACGCCGGCGCTGGTGATGAACGGGATATCGGAGGTCGAGATCAGGATATACTCGCCGCTGCTGTCCGCCTGCGCCGCCGTCACGCCCGCCATCAAGTTCTCCACCAGGGATGTTCGCTCGGGAACCAGGGTGTAGGCCGAGTTCGCCGGGACGTTCCCTACGACATAAAGCCGGTCCACGGACTTCGCCGATGTGAGCGCCTGGACGACGAAGTCCAGCATCATGCGGCCGCCGAGCGCGACCATCGCGCGGTTTTCCACTCCCGTCGCCGCGCGCATTTCCTCGCTCGTCTTGCCGCCCGCCAGGACCACCGTATTCAATCGCTGCGTATTCAGAACATTTCCTCCCGATCCAAAGTCTCCGTCAGCCAAAGGCGGCCGATATTTTGCGGCTCTAACTCCCGCACGATCTGCTCCGCCGTTTCTTGTTGTCGCGTTGCGACGAATAACGCGGAGCCGCTGCCGCAGAGCAGGGGGCCAAGTGTGTTATGCTCCTGAGCGCATTGCGTCAAAGCAATAAACGCAGTGAGAATTTCCGGCGTCGCCAATGCTGTTGGCGTGAAGTCATTATGCAGCGCGGCCGGCCGGCCGGCGGTGCGGTCAGCCAGCCATTGCTGGGTGCTGTCGGACGCCGGCTGATCGTCCTGAGCGTCTAATGCGGCGTACGCCGCCGCTGTGGAGACGCCGGCAGGCGGCTTCACGACGATGAGCCAGTGGCGCTCCCAGGGATCGATTTCCGAAATGCGTTCGCCCAGTCCCTGCGCCAGAGCCGTTCCGCCGGTCAGGAAAAATGCGACGTCGGCGCCCAGCGCCGCCGCGATCTCCGTCAGGCGTGATTTCGAAAGATGCAGGCCGAAGAGGCGATCGATCGCGCGCAGCGCGGCGGCGGCGTCGCTGCTGCCGCCGCCCAGGCCGGCCTGCGAGGGAATGTTCTTTTCCAGGATGATGTGGAGGCCGCTCCGGTCGCCGGGGATAAGGCCGCGCGCGGCCGCCGTCTTTTGCAGACGAACGGCGGCCTTGTGGACGATATTGGACGGATCGGCGGGAACGCCCTCGGCTTCCGGACCGTGGACTTCCAGCGCGACGCCGGGAACATCGGGGGTCGGAGTGATCGTCAAGAGATCGTGCAGCGCGATCGTCTGCATGATCGACTCGATCTCATGATAGCCGTCGGCGCGTCGCGGCCCGACATCCAGAGTGAGGTTGATCTTGGCGTGGGCTAGGGCAGTGATCGGTGTGGTCATGGCGTGGACGCGCCCGAATCGCCGGCGGGTTTGTGCGCGGACCGCGTGGTCCGTACCGGGGGCTGCGCGGGGACGACCTCCGCCAGCGCATCCGCCATGTCGCTGGCCCGGGCTTCGCGGAAGCGCGGCAGGCGGCCGAAGGCGGCGGCCAGGGTGCGCGCGCCGTACTTATCGTCCACCGTGAGCATCTGGCCGATGAAGTAGCGCATGCCAAGCTCATCGCGCCGGTCGAGCCATGTCTTGCTGCGCCCGTTTTTCTTGTAAAGCGCGATGGCGGGATCGATCAGCAGCTTGTCGAAGTTCGCGGCGCCGCTGAAGTCGCCCCACGCGGACTCCACAAGCGCCGGCATGCCGGGCGTGCGCTGGATCCAGCGCACGATCAGACGCTCGCCCAGATATCCGTTGGCCCAGTACTCCGGGTCGGTGTAACCGCCGATGGCGGGAACGGCCAGGTGAGAATACTCGTGAATGATTTCGCGGATCCACTCGATGGAACTGCGCGGCGCGTCCAGGTCGTAGAGATAAAGGTTATCGCGCCACTGCTCGCCGCCGCTTTGCCCGCCACGACAGAGCCAGACGTTGAACGGCGCGTCGGCGTTCGCGGTGGGCGCGCCGGTCTTTTGCGCCCAGGCGTGGTGGGCGATCGCCAGAAGCGAGCCCATGCGCTCGGCGAGACGCGTATCGCCGGGAACGGTGTAATGGACCCGGCAGAACAGTTTGAGCTCGCCGTCTGAGCCGGTCGCCGGTTTCAGATAGATGTACGTTTCGTGGTCGAATGTCCAGTCGTGCTGCGGCTCCTGCGCTTTGCACGGTAGGTACGCGCTGACGCTGGCGACTGTCCCCAGTCCGCCGCCGATGGCGCTTGTGGCGACGGGGATCGCGGCGAGGGTTTCGGGGGAGACCGTGTCCGGCAGGCCGTCCTGGATCCGCTGCTCGACCGCCTGTGTCGCTTTGAGACCGTCGGGACGCATTTTATGCGCGGCCGCGGCGTAGTCCAGCGCGTCTTCGGGATTTCCTTGAAACTTTGCCTGGTCCGAGTGCTCTAAGAGTTCATCGTAGGTAAGCGCGGCCGGCGGCGATTTCGCCGCGACCGGCGCGAGCGTCAGAAATGTGAAGAGGGCGGCAGGCAACGCCCGCGTCATCAGGAACTGAAAACGGTATGCCATGTTGCAGATATTATAACACACCGGCGGATGCTTTTCAGAAGGACGAATGAGATATGAAGAGATTTCGACGAACTTTCGCGGGCGCGCTTTGCGCTGTCATCGCCATTTCGGCGGGCGCGGCGCGGGCGGATACGATCGTTCTGAGTGACAAGGACAAGAAGCAGGCGGATATCGAATCCAAGCAGGGCGCGGATGTCGCGGCGGAAGTCGCCAAGCAGATGAAGCTGTCCACGGACAAGGCGCAGCTCGATCGCGTGAACACGATCGGCCAGAAGATCGCCGCCTTCGCGAACACGACCCGCATCTCGATCGACCCCAAATACGGGTTTGGCAACGATCGGGTTTTTCCCTTCACCTGGCATTTCAACGTCGTGGATTCCAAGGAAGTCAACGCCTTCAGTCTTCCGGGCGGATATGTCTACGTCAACACGGGACTTCTCAACTTCGTGCGCAGCGACGATGAGCTCGCCGCCGTCCTGGGCCATGAGATCACACACGCCGCGCACCATCATAGCGTGGAGCTGGCGCACAAGCAGAGCCAGTTTAGCTCCGGAACGATGATCGCGATGGTCGCCGCCGCGCTGGCGCATATCGACATGGGCAGCGTCGCCACGGCTGCGAACGGCATCGGGATGAGCCAGATGAATAACCACTACGGGGAAAACGCCGAGCGGGACGCCGACCACGGCGGCCTTATCCTGATGCAGAAGGCCGGCTATAACCCCGTGGCGGCGCTGACGTTTATGCAGCGTCTCGCCGAGCAGGAATCCCATGGCGTGGATATCGACTACGGCATCCTTCAGGATCACCCTTTCACCAAGGAGCGGGTCGGCACGATCGGAACGCAGCTTGCCCAGATGGACATTGCCGTGACGCCGAAAACGGTCGCGACGGTGACGAACGCCAAGCGCTTCTCCGTTCAGGACGATCCCTTGCCGGGCGCCAAATCCATTGTTTTGGGGGATGTTGTTTGCGTAACTCTGAACGACCCGGATGGATCCCGAACGCAGGCGATTGTGAAGGCGCTGAACGCGCAGATGGACGTGGGGCTGGAGATTTACCACATCGGCCAGAATGAAAACAGCGTGCTGATCAAAGATCGCCCCCTGCTGACGATGACGGCGGCCGACGCCGCGCTCGCGCACGAACCGACGCCCATGGCCCTGGCGAGCGATGTGGCGAAGAATATCAAAACGGCGATTTATCGTTCGTCGTTTTCGCTCTACAACCCCGATGGGAAGCCGCAGGTGACTTTGGGAGGGCCGGAAGCGCAGCACTTCGCGCCGGTAAACGATGCGATCGGGCTCAAATAGCGGCGGCTTCATTTCGCTTTGAAGCAAGCGGACTCCAGTCCAGTCCAATACTCTCAAGACCGTGCGGAGCTTTCCGAATCGTTCGTCACTGGAATGGAGCAATACAAGTTATGGACCTCAACCCGGCTGGGTGGCTGCGCTTTCTGCTGAACGGCGGCCCGATGATGTGGCCGTTGTTCGCCTGCGCGCTCGTTTCTCTCGGCGTGATCATCGAACGATGGTCCGTCATCGGCCGCGCGGCCACGGATACGGAAGACCTGCTGGAGCAAGTGCGCCGCCTGCTTTCCGAGGGACGCGTGCCGGACGCCCTGGCGCTTGCGGAGGGAACGCGCGGTCCGGTGGCGTCTCTGGTGGCGAGCGGCATCCGCAACCAGGATCTGGACGCGGACGCCATCGAGCGGGCGATGGAGGAGCTGGCGCTGCGGGAAACGCCGGTGCTGTATAAGCGCCTGGGCATCCTCGACACGGTCATCACGATCGCGCCGCTGCTGGGATTGCTGGGCACCGTGACGGGCATGATCAAGGCGTTTAACGTCGTGGGCAACGTCGGCCTGAACCAGCCGATGGGCATCACCGGCGGCGTCGCCGAGGCCCTGATCGCCACGGCGACCGGGCTCGCCATCGCCATCGTCACCCTGATCGCCTATAACTATCTGACGGAAAAGGTCAAAGAGATCATCTCCGAGATGGAGACACGAGCCACGCAGCTCCTGAACATTCTGGCCGGTCTGCGCGCGAAGGCGAACCGTGGAGAAGTTTCGGCAGCCGGGGGCGCGGTCTAAACCATGACCCAGGACGTTCATTTTCTTCTCGGCGGCGGCGTCATGATGTGGCCGCTGTTTCTTTGCGGGATCATCTCGGTCGCTGTGATGATCGACCGGCTGCTCGCCATCGGCGCGACGGTGGGCGACAACCGGCGCCTGGTCGCGGACGTGGAAAAGCTCGTCCATTCCGGCCGGTACGCGGAGGCGCTTGCGGAGTGCGAGGCGCATCCGGGTCGTGTCGCCGCAATGCTGGCGAGCGGCCTGCGCGCCGAGGGGCTGGACCGCCTCGCCATCGAGCGCCATATGGAAGAGTTTGCCCTGCGCCAGATGCCGGTGATGATGGAGCGCCTGAGCGTGCTCGATACGATTGTCACACTGGCGCCATTGCTGGGCCTGCTCGGCACCATCACCGGTATGATCAAGGCGTTCCATATCGTCGGCTCCGCCGCGACGAGCTCGCCTGGCGTGATTACCGGCGGCATCGCCGAAGCGCTCATCGCCACATCGGCGGGGCTGGCGATTGCGATTGTGACGCTGCCGGCGTATAACTTCCTAACCGAACGGGTCAAGGAGAACATTTCCGAGATGGAATGGCGCGCCACCCAGCTGATGAACACGCTGGCCGGGAGGCGCGCATGAAACTGCCTCGCAAGGAGATGAAACGGGCGCGGATCGAGATCATTCCGATGATCGACACGATCTTTTTTTTGCTGGTCTTTTTCATGATCGCCAGCCTCGCCATGATCCCGATGTCGGCGCACCATGTCGATCTGCCTTCCAGCGCCACGGCGTCGCTGAAGCCGCTGGAAAAGGCGGTGGTGACGATCTCGAAGGAAGGCGATTACTACATCGACCAGAAAAAACTGGCCGGCGTGGGAGAGATCAAACCGGTGGTCGCGTCGCGGCTGGCGCAAAATCCCAGCCTCGTGGTGGTGATCAACTGCGATAAGTCGCAGCAGATCGCCAAATTTACCCAGGCCTTCGATCTGATCAAGCAGGCGAATGCGCAGAACGTGATGGTGGCGACCGATCCGCAGTCGCCTCTGGAGGCCGCTCATTGAAAATTCCGCGCCCTCCGATGCGCAAGGCTCGGATTGAGATCATCCCGATGATCGACACGATCTTCTTTCTGCTGGTCTTCTTTATGATCGCCAGTCTTAACATGACGCGAATGCGCGCCATCGCCGTGGCGCTCCCCAAGAATAGCCCGCCCTCGGCGGCGGCTTCCGGCGGCGCGGGCGGGGCTGATTTGATCCTGACGCTGACTGAGCGCGGCGACTACTACCTGGGCAAGCAGCGCCTTGGTTCGGATCCACAGGCGCTCCAGGCGGCGTTGACGGATCATCTGCGAAACGCCGCGCCGCGCGATGTCGTTCTGAACCTCGGCAAGCAGCAGACGACCCAGTCGCTGGTCGGGGTGATGGACGTCCTGAACCGCGCCCGCACGGCGACCGGCAAGGATGTTCCCGTGCTGATCGCGACGGAGCCGGTCGATCAGGAAGGACACGCGCTGCCGGGCGGCGCCCCGGCCTCCGACACTCAAGCAGGAGGCTTGTAAGGAAAGTACTCTCATGTCCTCGCGCAAAAAACGCCTCGCGATCGCTTATTCCTCCTCGATCCTGCTGAACGGCGCGTTCTGGCTGTTCTACAGCCATGAGCTTCGTTCCAGCAACGCGCATCCGGCCGTCAGCAATGAGGCGATCGAGCGGATGAAACCGATGACTGTCGGCCTGTTCAAGCCGCTGCCGCCGCTGCCCGCGCCGCATCCGGCGGCGCCGAAACCAGGCGCCGGCCAGCGGCCTTCGGGCGCGGCGGGTGAAACGCAGGCGCTTCGTCAGGCGGAAGCGAAGCAGGACGCGGCGGCTCGTGTTCTCGCGCGGAAGCAGTCGGAAGCCGCCGCCGCTCAGTCGCGGGCCGCTGGTTCGGCGGGGCAGGCCAAGGCGAGCGAGCGCGCCGCCTTGGAGGCGGCCGCTAACGTCCAATCCGCGCATCAGTTTGTGCAGCAAGCGGAGGCGAAGCTCAGCGCATCGCGGGGCGCTCTGGCCGACGCCCGTGCGGCGCTGGACCAGGCGAAGCCCGACGAGCGGGCCGCACAGGCGGCGGCGGCGCAAGCGGCGGCCAAACAAGCGGCGCAGGACGCCGCACAGGCTCAGTCCGCGAATGAAGTGCTGGCGTACGCGCAGGCTTCCGCCGACGCCGCAGTCAAGATGGCGGCCTCCCGTGCGGCCGCCGCTCAGGCGGCTCAAACCAAAGCGGCGGCCCTGGAAGCGGCGGCGGTCGAGGCGCGGAGCCGTCTCAGCGCCCAGTCGGCCGCCGTACAGCAGCTTCGCCAGCAAAGCGCCGCCCTGTTAGCCACTCTTCCAGCTTCAGACTCCGACTCGGAGACCAACTCCGAGAATGACGAATCCGCAGCCCCGGACCGAGCCTCCACAGACCCTCAGAAAAAAGAAAAGCCGCAGTCCGATATCGTCCTCCAGCGCATCCAGATGTGGAGCCCCAAAGCGGGGCAGAAGTTCAACCTGGCGACGAACTTGAACATCACGTTCCCCAAGGATATGCAGGTCACGCCCGGGCCGCCGCTGACGGAAGACCAGCTGGCGCAGATCCAGGAGCTTATGCGCCATCAGCATTTGCATCAGGTCAAGATGGACCGCAAACAAGTGCGGAAACTGGCCGACATGCGCCGCAAAACCACAAGCAAGCCCAAGCCGACGGGCAAGCCGGGAAGCGATGACGAGCGGCGCCGTATGGCGAAGCGCCCGGCGCCGCGTCCGCCGATCCATAAAACGGTCAAGCCGCAAGGCGAGCAAGCCTCTAATCTTCCACGTCCGCGCTCGCCATTTGTCGTCCGGACATGGGATACGGACATGTACAACCGCTGGGCGCCGCGTCCGGGTGAAGATAAGAATATCTCCGACACGCAAGCGCCTGCCTCGCAGACGCCAGCGCCGCAAACGCCCGGCAGTCCGCAGGACGGCGCCGGGACTTCGGCTGCCACAGCGCCCACTCAGATGGCGGCAAACGCGCCCGGCGCTCTCAGCGGCAACGCCGCAGGAGCGCAAGGGGCCGGAACCGGGCAAGACAACGGCTCCGACGCCGGTCAGGCTGGCGGTGCGTCGGGTGGTCAGGCTGGCGGTGCGTCGGGTGGTCAGGCTGGCGGTGCGTCGGGTGGTCAGGCTGGCGGTGCGTCGGGTGGTCAGGCTGGCGGTGCGTCGGGTGGTCAGGCTGGCGGTGCGTCGGGTGGTCAGGCTGGCGGTGCGTCGGGTGGTCAGGCTGGCGGTGCGTCGGGTGGTCAGGCTGGCGGTGCGTCGGGTGGTCAGGCTGGCGGTGCGTCGGGTGGTCAGGCTGGCGGTGCGTCGGGTGGTCAGGCTGGCGGTGCGTCGGGTGGTCAGGCTGGCGGTGCGTCGGGTGGTCAGGCTGGCGGTGCGTCGGGTGGTCAGGCTGGCGGTGCGTCGGGTGGTCAGGCTGGCGGTGCGTCGGGTGGTCAGGGGCAAGAAAATGGAGCCGGCAAGGGAACCGATGCCGGCCCTCAAGGCGCAGGCCAAGGCGCAGGCCAAGGCGCAGGCCAAGGCGCAGGCCAAGGCGCAGGCCAAGGCGCAGGCCAAGGCGCAGGCCAAGGCGCAGGCCAAGGCGCAGGCCAAGGCGCAGGCCAAGGCGCAGGCCAAGGCGCAGGCCAAGGCGCAGGCCAAGGCGCAGGCCAAGGCGCAGGCCAAGGCGCAGGCCAAGGCGCAGGCCAAGGCGCAGGCCAAGGCGCAGGCCAAGGCGCAGGCCAAGGCGCAGGCCAAGGCGCAGGCCAAGGCGCAGGCCAAGGCGCAGGCCAAGGCGCAGGCCAAGGCGCAGGCCAAGGCGCAGGCCAAGGCGCAGGCCAAGGCGCAGGCCAAGGCGCAGGCCAAGGCGCAGGCCAAGGCGCAGGCCAAGGCGCAGGCCAAGGCGCAGGCCAAGGCGCAGGCCAAGGCGCAGGCCAAGGCGCAGGCCAAGGCGCAGGCCAAGGCAGTGGCGGCGGTAACGGAGCGGGCGCGGCCAGCGGAACCGGGACGGGAGCTGGAGAGGGCGGCGCGGAGGGCAATGGCGGAGGAGGCGAGGGGAGCGGGCAGGGCGGCGGTCAGGGCGGCGCCTTTGAGGCGCTCCAGTCCGAAGGCGGCGATGGGATTGGTGAAGGCGGGGGCAGCGGCGGCGGTGACAATGGGATGGGGGATCAAGGGCGAGACGACGGCGTGGAGCATGGCGACAGCCAGGTGGCGGAGCAGGCCGACTTGCCGCCGGACGCTCCGATCGTCGGTCATACCGTTCCCGGCGCGCTGGTGCTTCCTCCCGCGCCCCCCGTGGGAGTCAGCAAAGGCCAAGACCCCACTCCGCGTAAAGTCAAAAGCACGGTCGTGAGCCCGCCGGGGGGCAAAACCGCGCGCGCGGTCCGCCGGCCGGAAGAGCGGACCGCGCCGCTCACGCCCGCCTCACAATCGCCGAAGCCGCAGAAGATGGTCAAGGAGCCCGTGGGCCAGCCCGACAAGACGGGTCTCAAGCCTATCCCTTTGGCGCTGACAATCGGCTCCGCCAGCTCGGCGGGGCAGATCCCCATGACCGTCATGGCGCGCCCGCATCTGCCGCAGGGAATACCGGGAGATGTGATCGATCCGCCGCAGCCGCCCGCGAAGGGCGTTCCCAAGTCGCCTTCGCTGCTGCCGGCGCACAAGGCGGTTCCGCCGGAAAAAACGGCGTCGGCGGCAAAGCCCATTCACCCCGAAAAGACGCAGCCCGTGAAGAGGGAGACTCCGCGTCCGGCGGTCGTGCATCTGGCCCGGAACAGTCAGGGAATTCGAAACGGCGCCCTTCAGCCTCTGCCGGCGACGCCCATGCCCGACAGCAATACGCTTGTCGGCGACGGCTCCGGCCTGAAGGGCGAGTACTATGAGGGGCGCTCCTTTGACACGCTCGCATTCACTCGGGCCGATCCCAACGTGGCGTATCGCTGGGTGACGACGCCCACGCACTCGCCGGGACCAAAGATTCAGGCGTATACCGACTATACGATCCGCTGGACCGGACGCATCGTCGCGCGACAATCCGAGACGTATACGTTCTATGCGGCCGCGGACGATGGAGTGCGCATCTGGATCAATCACAAACTGGTGATCGACGAGTGGTCGGCCAACAGTTTGACGCAGTTCTCCAATAAGTTTACATTCCGGGCCGGCGAGCAATATCTGTTCAAGTGCGAATATCTGGAAGTGGACGGCGGCGATGCGGCGGTGTTTCTATACTGGTCCAGCCCGCACACCCCAAAGCAATACGTGCCGGAAGATGCATTCTTCTATCCGCTGCCCGACGATGAGGAAGAGCTGAAACTGGACAAGGCGTCCTATTGAAAGGCGCGACGCGAACCGAAGCCCGGACATGGAGCGAGTAAGACGAAAATGATCCTATACGCCAATCGCCTCTTTCTTTCAGCGGCTTTGATCCTCAGTTGTGCTATTGGAGCGCCCGCCGCGCCGGACGACACGACCGCCGCCGCGCCGGCGGCTTCCGGCGCAGGTCCGCAAACGCCAACGGAAGATCCGCGATTTTTGCCCGCTTCCGACGCCATCAAGGCCGGCGATCTCGACAAACTCCGAGCGATCGTCGCCAAGTCCGGTCCGGCGATTACCGGAGCGGATGGGACGACCTTGCTGATGCGCGCGGCGTCGGCGGGCGATGCGCGTATCGTCAAGTTTCTTCTGGACCAGGGCGTCGATGTGGACGCTCAGGCCGCCGACGGCGACTGCGCTCTCCTGGAGGCCGCGCACAAGGGGCTGCTCCCAATCATGAAACTGCTCGTGGAGAAGGAAGCGGAGGTCAACGTTTCGGATAACGCCGGCGTCACCACACTGATGGAGGCGGCGCATTCGAACCATATGGACGCCGTTCAGTACTTGATCGATCAGAGCGCTATCGTCGACGCCGTGGACAATACTGGTAAAACGGCGCTGATGGTGGCCGCGTTCTCCGCCGGCGCGCCGGTTGTGCAGACGCTTCTGGACGCAAAGGCGGACGTCAGCCGGCGGGACATTCACTTTCGCAATGCGCTTATGCAGGCGGCTTACGGCGCTCGTCCGGCGAATGTGCGGCTGCTTCTCGACCACGGCGCCGAACTGTCCTCGAAGGACAAGGAGGGGTTCACCGCGCTGATGGTGGCTGCGGGAGTCGGAGATCCCGCCACGATCGTCACGCTGCTCGACAAAGGCGCCGATATCAACGCTCGCACGAAAAGCGGTTTCACGCCGCTGATGCAGTCCGCGGCCGCCAATCGAATCCCAGCTTTGAAGCTCCTTCTGGAGCGCGGGGCCGACGTCCAGGCGCGCACGGAGGGCGGATCGACGGCAATCATCATCGCCGCTTACGGCGGACACGACGAGGTGGTGCGGGAGTTGGAAGCGCACGGCGCAAAGGTCAGCGACTCCGATACCGAAGGGCATACGCCCCTCTTCGGCGCGGCGCTCTCCAAGAACCTGCCGATGGTCAAACGGTTTATCGCCAAGGGCGCCAAAGTCAACATCGCAACCGCAAAAGGGTTTACGCCGCTCATGCAGGCCGCGTTCTCCGGCGATCCGGAAATCATCCGCGTGATGCTGGCCGCCGGCGCCAATGTCAACGACAAGACCGACGAAGGCTATACGCCGCTGATGCAGGCGGTCCCTGGCGGCAACCTCGACTGCCTGAAACTGCTGCTCAAGCACGGCGCCGACCTGCAGGCGAAGGATACCGAGGGGCGAACCGCTCTGACATGGGCGGAGCGGAAAAAGAAAACAGACGTCGCCGTGCTGCTCAAGTCGGCGGGCGCCCGCGCCTGACGCAGTCGCCGCTTGGCGGCGTAAGATACTCATGAAAACGGCCCGGGCGACAAAGTCGCCCGGGCCGTTCCGTATTTTCCTACCAGCCGCGTCCGGCCAGGAGCTGCTCTTTGGGCAGCGTATCGAGGTTGATGCCGACCATCGGCTCGCCAAGGTCCGCCGAAATCTCCGCGAGGATCTCGGGGTTGTCGAAGTGCGTGCAGGCGTCGACAATCGCTTTGGCGCGGCGCTTTGGGTCGCCGGACTTGAAGATTCCGGAGCCGACGAATACGGCTTCGGCGCCAAGCTGGCGCATCAAAGCGGCGTCGGCCGGGGTGGCGATGCCGCCGGCGCTGAAGTTCGGGACGGGCAGCTTGCCGGTGCGGTGGATCTCCACGACCAGGTCGTAGGGAGCGCCGAGGTTCTTGGCCTCGGTCATCAGCTCCTCGAACGGCATGGCGTGGATGCGGCGGACGCCGCCCAGGACCGTGCGCATGTGGCGGACGGCTTCCACGACGTTACCGGAGCCGGCCTCGCCCTTGGTGCGGATCATCGCCGCGCCTTCGCCGATGCGCCGCAGGGCTTCGCCCAGATCGCGGCAGCCGCAGACAAAGGGAACTTTGTAAGCATGTTTATCGATATGAAAGGCGTCGTCGGCCGGCGTCAGCACTTCCGACTCGTCGACGAAGTCCACGCCGAGCGCTTCCAGGATCTGCGCTTCGACGAAGTGTCCGATGCGCGCCTTCGCCATGACCGGGATTGTGACCGCCGCCATGATGCCTTTGATCATCTTCGGATCGGACATGCGGGAGACGCCGCCGTCGCGCCGGATGTCGGCGGGGACGCGCTCCAGCGCCATGACCGCCGCCGCGCCGGCTTCTTCGGCGATTGCCGCCTGTTCGGCGTTGACGACGTCCATGATGACGCCGCCCTTCAGATTTTCCGCGAGGCCAACCTTGGCCGCCCACGTCGACTTCAATTCTTGAGCCATGAAACCAAATCCTCTTCTAAAGTACAACTTTCCTCTATTCTACCTGAAACGCCCCTCTCCCCGCAATGCGGCGCGGCTTCGGCGCTCGCTGATGGCCGGAGCAATCGCGCTCGCCTGCGCCGGGGCGACCGGCGCCGCAATCTGGAATCAAGTTCGCCGGGAAGGACAGCCGATCTACCGCGACGTCGCGAGTACGCCGCCCGCGCCAGTGGCGATCGTCTTTGGCGCCGGATACAGCGGCGATTCCTTGAGCCCGATTTTGTCCGATCGGGTAGACGCCGGGGTCGATCTTTACCGCGCGGGCAAAGTCAAGAAATTACTGATGACGGGCGACAACGGCCGCAACGGATACAATGAGCCGGAGGCGATGAAAGCAGCGGCGGTTCGGCGCGGCGTCCCGTCCAAAGATATCGTGTGCGACTACGCCGGCTTCCGCACCTACGACAGCCTTTATCGCGCGCGGGACGTGTTCGGCGTCAAGAGCGCGATTTTGGTCACGCAAACCTACCACCTTTACCGAGCGCTCTACACCGGGAGAAAACTAGGACTGACGGTGACCGGCCTCGCCGCCGATCGACAGCAATACTTAGGGCAACAATTCTTTGACGCCCGCGAAATCTTCTCCACCGAGCGCGCCTGGATCGATGTGAATGTGACGCATGCGCGGCCAAAGTACCTTGGCGCCAAAGAGCATGGGCTGGATGGGGTGGGGTAATCGCCGTGGCTGTCGAATGAGGGAAGGGCCGAACTGCTGCGCGCAGTTCGGCCCTTCTCTTGGTTGATCGATTATCGTCGATCTTCTTGCGAGATCGACGATGCAGATTTGTTAGCCCTTGGCGGCTGCGGCGGCCGTCACATTCAGTGTCGCCGTTTTGGAGACGCTGTTGAGGGTCGCGGAGATCGTCGCTAACGCCGGCGTCATGCCCGTCTTTGTCGTGATCGAGAAGTTTGCCGTCGTGTAGCCCGCCGGAACGGTCACACTGCTGAAGGCCTTAACGCCGGAGACGTTGCTGGTCAGCGTGATGAGCGTATCCGCCGTCGGCGCATAGGAGAGCTGCACGGTACCCGTCGCGGAGGCTCCCGCCACCACGGAGGTCGGCGCAATCGTCAGGCTGGTCAGCACCACGGGGAGCGTGACATTGAGCGTCGCCGTCTTGCTGGTGTCCCGCAGGGTCGCCGTGATTTTCGCGCCGATCGCTGCGTAGCCAGTGTGGCTCACCACGGGAATGGATGCGGTTGTCTCGCCTTCCAGAACCTTAATGGCGCTCAAGACCGTGACGGAGCTCGTATCGCTGGCAAGGTTGACGATTACGCCGCCCGGTGTTGCCGGAGCGGTGAGCGTCACGGTGGCCGTGGCGCGCGTTCCCGAGATGATCGACGTCTTATCGAGCGCGATGCTGAGCAGGGCCGGCGCCGGAGTAATCGTCAGATTAGCGCCAACGGTCACTCCATTCGACGCCGCCGTAATCGTGACGACCTTGGTGCTCGCGACAAACTTCGTGGTGACCGGGAAGGTCGCCGAAGTTGCTCCCGCTGGAACGACAACACCATAGTATACGCCTGCCGAGTTCGTATCGCTGCTTAGCAGTGTGACTAGCGCGCCGCCCGCCGGAGCGACCGTGGAAAGCGTTACAGTCGCTGTAGGGCGTACGCCGGCGATCACCTGGTTCGGCGCAATCGTCAGGCTGGCGGGAACAGCGGCTACAAGCACAGTCGTGGGAGCGATCAGCACCGTAGAATCCAGGCTGGCGGCAACGTTGACGTTTACCGGCGAGTTCACCATGAGTGTCCGAATGGCGAAGCTCGCTGAGGTTGCGCCCGCTGGAATATTTAATTGACCATCCACCAGCAGCACGCTCCGGTTGGTGCTGGAGAGATGAATCCCGGAGCCGCCGGCGGGCGCCGGAGCTGAGAGCGTGACTGTGCCGTAGGTTTGGACGCCGGCCGCAATTTTGACCGGAATGACAAGGCTGACCAGGCTGCCGCCGGCCGAAGCGGGCACTGCGGAAACCTCCGCCGAATTCGGACTGGTGCCGCCTTCGTTGCTTGCGGTGATAACGTAGTAATATCGTGTGCCGTTGACTACTCCCGGGCTGTAGTAATACGTCAACGTAGTGGCGCCGTATTGAACGTAAGGACCACCGCTGACATTGGCGCGCCAGACAGTGTAAGTCTTTGCAGTCGGAACAGCCGTCCACTTCAGAAGGACAACTGCGGATCCCGGTGTTGCGCTTACGCCGGTCGGAGCGTTGGGCGCGGGGATCAGGGGCGGGGCGAGCGCGGCGAACAGGGTATTGCCAATAAACGATCCAAGGCCGGTCGCGTTGTCGTATCCCGTGGTTGCGGGATAGAACAGGTTGGTCGAGCCGTCGTTGATGTCGTGGAAAATCGTCGAGTAGCTGTTCGTCAGCGCGATCGGGTAGAGCACCTTATTGGCGAAACCCAGTGTGGTTCGGCCATCGGCGACACGCTTCTGATTTACCAGGGCGGCGTAAGCCGACCAAAGCGGGGCCGCGCAGCTTGTGCCGCCAAAGACCGTCCATTGACCCTGGAAATAGATCGAGTATCCAGTGTTAGGGTCGGAGTCCAGCGAGACATCCGGGACGTTACGCGCGGTGCTGGAGATTCCAAAGCCCGTTTGATAGGACTGCTTGGGCCAGAGTGCGCTGACGCCGCCGCCGCCGCCCGCGCCGAATTGGCTGCGGCGTTTGTCGCTGGGATCGCCCCACGCGGATTCGGCGCCATAGTCGGTTCCGTTCAGCGCGAGCGTCGTGCCGCCGACGCCAATAACCTCGGGCTGGGACGCCGGGTCGCTGACGCTGAGGTCAGCCCCATCGTTATATGCGCCGGAGTCTCCAGATGCGGCGAAGAACGACTGTCCCTGGGTCGCCATCTGCTGAAATATGGCGCGCTCCTGGTTGAAGAACGAGAACGCCGAAACGACCTCGCCGACGCCCCACGAGCAGCTGATTGAGGGGGCCAAGTTGTCGTCGGCGATTGCGGCGTACGTATTCGCCAAACTGACAACCGTGGGCTGACCGCGATAAACCAAAATCTTGGCGGCGCCGGGCGCCAGCGCGGCTTGCAGCTCGATATCGAGCGTCACTTCGCCCTGGCCGTCCGGGCTGTTGGGCGGACCGGACGCATTGTCCACGGAGACATCTTGCAGAGGGACATGAGTGAGGCCGTATGTCGTCTCGTAGGTTGTGACGTCCGCCGGATCGTAGCCGTCAAGCTCAACTAGGGCCAGCTTTTGCCCCGTACCGGTCTGCGTCACGCTATCCAGGCTGTATGCGTGCTTGATATCGGACGGCGATAGTCCGCCGCCAAGGCCGGTGCCGATTGACGGAGTGACCGTCATGCGGTCCACGGGGCTGAGAGCGCGATGAAAGGTCTGAATGACGGCGGCGTTGTCCAGTCCAATGACCGTCGCCACCGGAACGCCGCTTGGCGTCGGGACTTCCGGCTCACGGTCCGCGGAGTAAAAGACGCGGCCGCTGGGCTCTTGATAGTAGCCTAGCTTGACGCCGAATGTGGACGACACCACGGAAGCCGGGGCGGAGACATCCAGCAACAGGCGGTTCGCATGGCGTCCCGTTACCTGGAAGCCACGCGCCTGATAGTAGGCCGCCAGAGCGTCGTACTGCTCTTGTGTCGGAGAAAATCGCTGCGCAAATTCGGCCGGCTTGAGATATTTTCCGTAAAGCGGATCTTTGGGATCGTACAGCCGATTGATCAGGTCATCCAGACCCTGCTGATCGTGTACGGGCAATCCCAGAGCGAGATTGACGGTTTGCGTGCTGCTGACCGCGCCGACAGCGTGGGAGTACGCCAAAGATCTGGGCAGCACCGACGACGGGAGCGGGGCCGCATTACTCATTTGCGCCGTCGCGAGCAAAGCGGGGAAAAGCAAGAGCGATAAGGGGCTCCGGCAGGAGCCGGCGCGGCGCCGGCCAGTACTGCGCGCACTTCGCGCAGAAAAGAGGGCGAACATAATGGCGGTGGCTTTCTACCTGATCAGGTATGGTCGCGGGAAGGTTGCATTTGGGATACCGTGCCCGGCCAAGCGGCGTTTCGGCACGGAGCGCCGTTTAGCTGGACACGGAAACTTTCCTATTATAACATGAAAAATCAAGGAAAACGTCATTCATGGAATTGTGGTTGTTTAGACTTACTGTCACCGTGCATACCAGCAATATCGCGGGTTTTTTGGGATAAGTTGGGACAACGCAATTCGGGATTTTTTCCCTGAATAATTCGCGTCCCAAAGCCTGTGTTCGCGACTGGATAGATCATCATAAACAGGGACTCTCAAAACAAAATCAATCGCCAAACGCGCAAATTTCAGAGTTTTGGAGGAATTTGGATTTCCGCCGTGATTTCACGTCGGCGATGAGTGATGATGGTGTTGGGATCAGGCAGTCCCGGCGGAAAAGCGAATAAACGGGGTGATTGGCGGATGGCGCTATCCGAGAGCGGCGGAAAGTCTGGGGTCAGACTTCGCGCCGCCACTCCAGGGCTTGAATGAGGGTCGCCTGATCGGCGTAATCGAGGTCGCCGCCGACCGGCATGCCGTGGGCGATGCGGCTGACGCGCGGTCCGAGAGGCTTGAGGATGCTCGCCAGATACATGGCGGTCGTGTCGCCTTCGACCGTGGGATTCATCGCCAGGATGATCTCCTTGAAACCGCCGTCCGCGACCCGCGCTTGCAGCTCCTTGACCTTGAGGCGGTCGGGCGTGACGCCCTCCAAGGGCGAGATGACGCCCTGGAGAACATGGTACACGCCTTTGTATTCGTTTGTCTTTTCCATCGCGATCAGATCGCGAGGCTCGGCGACGACGCAGAGATGGGTCTGGTCGCGCCGAGGATTGGCGCAGATATCACAGACATCGCCTTCCGAATAATTGAAGCAGATGCTGCAAAAACGGATGCTGCCCTGGATCGCGAGCAGGGCTTCCGCCAGAGCGCGCGTCTCGTCTTCCGGAATCCTCATGATATGGAAGGCGAGGCGCTGCGCGCTCTTAGGACCGATGCCCGGAAGCTTTTCAAATTCGCCGACGAGCCGTGCGATCGGCTTGGGATAGTATGCCGCCATAATGCCTAGAAAAAGCCGCCGGGCAGCGTGTTGCCCATGCCGGCGGGCATGACGCTCTTCAGTTTCTCTTCGCGCAGGGCGTTCGCCTTTTCGATGGCCTCGCGGGCAGCGACGGTGATCAAGTCTTCCAGCGTCTCCACATCATCGGGATCGACGGCTTCCTTGGCGATCTTCACTTCCACGACGTCACACTTGCCCGTCACCACGATCTTCACCAGACCGCCGCCGGCCTGACCTTCCACACGCGCCTGAGCCAGTTCGACTTCGATGACTTTCGCGTCTGACATTGCCTTCTGAGCCTGCTTCATCAAATCGCCCAGGCCGCCGGGCAGCTTTCCAAATGGGTTCGCCATTTTAATATCCTTTCGATCCTTCTTCATCTAACACGCGACCGCCGAATACGGCGATCACTTCATCCATCAGGGGGGACTCCGGCGCTTCCTCGATCACGCGCGGGGCCTGCTTGCTTGGCTCCGGCGGCGTGGCGCGAATTCCGGCGTTCTCTCCTTGCATTGTACACTTGATTTTGTACGTTCCGGGCTCTAAGGCGAGCGTTTTATTGATGATATCTTCAAGAGCTTTGCGGCCCTTCTCACTGCTCTCCATTCGTTCGTAATGGAATCTTCCTGTGAATTGTAATAATATCGTCTTTTCTCTAATCGCGATCGGCGAAGCGTCCCGCACATGGGCCGCTCCGGAAGGCGAGCGCGTTCCCATGCGGTTGATGACTTCCTGCCACGCTTTTTGCAGTCGCAGCAGATCCGGATGCGCATCGGGCGGCAGAGCGGGACGCGTCGGGACGACGGGCGGCGGCGGCTCGGTGACGGCTACGGTTTGCACATGCAGCAGATCCTCAGGCTCCTCGTCTTCCTCGGGGATATCGATCGACGGTGTGAAAAGGCTGGGAAGGGCGCTGTCGCCGCCTTCGTCGGCCGCCTGCTCGTCGCCGGGGAGGATGTCCACGATATCGTCGCCGGGCAGAAGCGCATCCATCTCTTCGGGCTCGTCGTCTACAAGCTCGTCGGCCAGGAGATCGCTGTCCAAAGGGGACCCCGCGAGTACGGGGGCGACGGCTTCGACAGTGAGCACAGGCTGCGGCGCGGGGGAGGGGGCTTCCGGGGCGGCGGCTCTGGGCGGCGTGGGCGCTGGAGCGATGGGCTGGGCAACGGGCGCCGTGGTCGCGATAGGCGCCGCCGCGATCGGCTTGACGGCTGGAGCGGCGACTGGGGCCGGCGCAATGCGCGCCACGGGCTCGGCGGCGACGGCGGCGGGGCTGGACGGAAGGCGAACCAGGCGCAGCAATGTCATCTCGAGCAGAAGACGGTGCTGGTTGTTAAAGCGCGATTCCCGTTCGGCGTCCGAGATGATCTCCAGCGCGCGCAGCAAGTCCGCCGGGGCGAACTGCGCGGCTTGCTTTCGCACGGTCGCGCTGTCATCCAGGCCGTCGGCCGTGGCGACGGGGGCGCCGACGCTCAAATAAAGCATATCGCGCAGGCGTCCCGACAGGCTTTTGAGAAACTGCCGAATGTCTTTGCCCGACGCGACGACGCTTCCCGCCAGTTCAAAGACGCCGGCGGCGTCGGACGCGGCCAGCAGGCCGACTGTGTGCGCCAGAACGTCTTCATCGACGGTGCCGAGCACGAGGCTGACATCGTGCGCCGTGACGTTTTCGCGCTTGTAGGCGAGGACCTGCTCCAGCAGTGAAAGCGAGTCGCGGTAGGAACCGTCGGCGGCGCGGGCCACGAGGGCGGTGGCCTGCGGCTCGGCGGCGACGCCTTCCTCCTGTAGCACCTGCGAAAGCCGCTGCGAGATCTGAGCGATCGTGCCGCGTTTGAATTCAAAGACCTGGCAGCGCGAAGCGATCGTGATAGGAAGCTTTTCGAGTTCCGTGGTCGCCAGGATAAAGACAACGCGGTCCGGCGGCTCTTCCAGTGTCTTCAAAAAAGCGTCCATCGCATCGCGGGAGAGCTGATGGGCTTCGTCGATGATATAGACCTTGTACCGGCCCTCCATCGGCGGGAATTTGATGCTGGCGACCAGATCGCGCACATCGTCGACTTTTCCGTGCGACGCCGCGTCCATCTCCAGTACGTCCACGAAGTTGGACGCCGCGATGGACCTGCACGGTCCGCACTGGCCGCACGGCTCCGGCGTCGGCAGGGTATTCGCTCCATCTGGGCCGATGCAGTTCAGGGCTTTGGCGAGAATGCGCGCGCAGGTCGTTTTCGCGGTTCCGCGCGTGCCGCAGAACAGGTATCCGCTGGCGACGCGTCCGGCCGAGACGGCGTTCTTGAGCGTCGTGGTGACGTGCGCCTGTCCCACGACGTCTTCGAAGTTTTGCGGGCGATATTTTCGGTAGAGGGAAACGTATGCCATGAGCCCTTAATTATACCCGATTTGGCGGGCCCCAAGAAAGCGATGGACCCTTCCGACATTTCGGAAGGGTCCATCGTAACGGCTTTCGCCGCGCGTTTTTGATCAGCAGCGAGCGCTGAAGTATTTTGGCCGTGCACCTGCCGTTGAAGTCGTTCCTCCACGTGTTACGTAACGCCGCAAGCTCCGGTCAGAGCACCAGCGGCACACGGGCAAGACTCCTTATCGCTGCTTCGTTCCCGACCTGACGAGGTTCGAAGCTTGTCCGTTGCGCTGGGTCCGTCCATCAACACCGCGTACGTACGCCAGAACCGTAAAGGAGCGCCCCGAAGGCGGGAATTCAATCTCCCATAACCCGGGTTTGGAGAATAGGGCACCGGAACCGCCCCACCTAGCACGGCCAAATCGTTCTCCTCCCGGTAAATACCGGGAAGAGCAAGTGTTTATTCGAACACCTTCTGGCCCTGGCCGAGAACGTCGTCTCGGGTCAGAGTGAAGGTCTTCTTCAGCAGGCGCAGACCCGGCTGCGGCCCGCTGGTGTCACCAGGAACTATACCCGATGTATCCAAATAACGCGAGTCCGTCATACCTTCGCCGCGCCATCCGATGCGGTCCTGAACGTTCGGCGGGGTGTCGGCATGGCTGGATGGATTGAACCACATGGTCACCGTGTATTTCGGCGCCGTGAAGGAGTACATCTCCGGATCCTTGCTCATGTCGATCTTGCGCTTGAACGCGCCGTTGCGCACGGACGCCGAATCCTGCATGATCGTCAGGTTCGGATCGAGCTGAAGCGAGTTGAGCGAGAAGTTGTTGATGACGGGCGTTTGATAGCCATCGTCCTGAAGCCGGATCTCGATACGGGTTCCGTCGATCGGACCCCATTCGTGCGCGCCGGTTTCCAGAACGAACGACTTCGCGCCGATCGCGTCCAGCTTGCCGCGCATCTCGAAGACCTTGGGAGCGACGCGAACCAGCTGCGCGTCGAAGTGCATGTCGACCGGCGGCTGGAGCATCGTGGCGCGCCATTTGCGGCGCAGGGTCAATTCCTTGATCTGCTTCGCCACATTCTGAGCGCTGGACGCCTCGCCGAACTGGCCGCCGAAGCCCGCCGCCATGTTGGCGTTATGGGCGTCGAGGCAGTACTGCCACTGCGCGAGCGCCTGATCCGTCATGCCGAGCGCTTCGTAAGTATGCGCAAGGCCATGCCCGAGGGTGGTGACATCCAGAGCGGCCGCTTGCGCGGCGGCCTTTTTGTCCGCGTTGCCCGGATCTTTTTTGTAGGCGTCCTGGATCTCCAGGATCTTCTTCTGGCCCGCTTCGTAATACTCGCGGGACTTGTTGAAGTCGGTGATCTTGCGATAGTAGTGCGTGAAGGCCAAATCTGAATAAAGCTCCGGAAGGTCCGGGTTGTTCTTGATGCCTTCGCGCATCAGCGCGAGCGCCAATGGAATATAGCGCCGATCCGACCGCTGGTCGGTGTCGGTGAAGTTATAGTCCATGTGCCAGGCGCCGGTCTCGTAGACGTCGATGAAGTGCGGGTCAAGCCATGTGATGATGCGAATCATCGGCGTGATCGCCTCATAATCGCCGGTATGGAAGAACTCGTCGGTACGGACCCACAGAAGGCCGGCGACGGCCTCGCGGAAACCAGTGAAGGCTCCCAGCGCGAACTCGATCGGCAGTCCCTTAACGGCGTCGCCCGTCTGGACGTCCGATGGTTCGTATTTGTGTCGCATCGGGTCGATCTTGATTTGCAGGAACGCCACAATGAGAAACAGCGGCAAGATAAAGGCCAGCAGGGCGGACCGTTGTGTCTTGGACAGCATAATTACACCTCGCGGCGATCAAAGATCAAGACCGCGATCATCAAGAGGATGCCTGTGTAGACAACAGCATAAAGAATATTCTGCGTGATATACAGGGCCTCATTGGCGATATGGACGTCCGGATGGATGATCGGGTTCTGAATGTTGTAGTTTCCAAAGTTCGGAACCACCACATGGACCAGCTTGAAGAAGGCGACGACAAGCGGGTTCTTCTTATGATCCGGGTCGCTCGCCAGGGATTCCGTGACGGACGACAGACTTCCCAGGAGATAGACTGCAAACGTCAGGAAGAAGTTCACGAAGGGCGAGAGGAAGACGGAGAAGAACAGCGCCAGCGCGCCGACGATCACAAGCTGGAAGAAAATCATCATAATGCCCTTGAGGACATCGACGTTGAAATGGTGCTCCTTGATCGTGATGAGCAGCAGAAACGCAATGCCCATCAATGCGATGTTGGAGAGAACCGTCATCAAACCGCCTAAAAATTTGCCGAGCAAAAATTCATAGCGCTGGACCGGCTTCGAGAGGATCGTATAGATCGTCCTGCGCTCGATCTCATTGGGAATCAAGTTGATTCCCAGAATGACGCTGATGAAAACGCCGGCAAGGCCGATGACGCCCAGGCCGAGGCTCTTGATCAGGACGAGTTCCTGGCGGGGCAAAAACGACGTAAAGGCGAACGCCATGACAATCAGGGCGATCGCGACGAAAAGAAATACGTTCAGAATCTTCCGGCGCATTGCTTCGCCGAAAGTCCCGGTGGCTATTAACCAAATGGTGCTCATAATCGCGTGAATTTCCTCAGGCAGCTTTGCGAGATAATTTTAAGAGCCGACGATCGCGCTGGCGTCGCCTTCGCGCACGGTCTCATAGAAAATGTCTTCCAGCGAACGGCGCGTCTCCGTGACGGAAATCACGTCGCCTTTATTGGCTCGAACCCAGTCCAGAACATTGTTCTTGCTGACGTTGGAGGCGCTGGTGGTGATGATCAGCTTATGGTTGACATCGGACACGTTCGATGTCAGCGCTTTAAGCTTCGCAAGCTGTGCGTCGTCCGCCACGACATTCTCCGCGATGATCTCGACGTTGCCGCCGGCGATCAGCTCGCCGACGCTGCCAAGTCGGCGGATCTTGCCGCGATTCAAAATGGAAACGCGGTCGCAGACCAACTCAACGTCGGACAACTGGTGCGAGGACAGGAAGATCGTGCGTCCCTCGTTCTTCAGGCGAACGATCAGGTCGCGGATATCGCGGTGGGCGACGGGGTCAAGACCGGACGTGGGCTCATCGAAGAAAAGGAGCTTGGGGTCATTGATCAGCGCCTGGGCGATGCCGACGCGCTGGAGCATACCCTTGGAGAAAGCGCGCAGCGGCTTGCTGCTGTCTTTCTGAAGGCCGACAAGATCCAGGAGATAGTCGACGCGCTTGTTTTTCGCCGCTCCCGTCAGGCCGAACAGGCTGCCATAGAAGCCAACGACTTCACGCGCGGACATGTGCTCGTAAAAATAAGGACTTTCGGGAAGATAAGAGACTTTGAGTTTGACGTCAATGTCGCCTGCGGGCTTACCCAGCACGCGCACATCGCCGGAACTCGGGAAGATCAAGCCCAGCAGGGTTTTGATCGTGGTGGTTTTGCCCGCGCCGTTCGGGCCAAGGAATCCGAAGATCTCGCCTTCATAGACATCAAGACTGATGTCGTTGACGGCAACCACGCTTTTGTACTTCTTGACGAGATTTTTTATCTCGATCGCTTTGGCGTATCCGTCATTTGCCATAGTCAACTATTATTGCACCCCTCTGTGTGAATGTCGGCTGCGACAAATCCTGCGACCGACGCATGCCCGCACGCTATAACTGTACGGTAATTTCGCGCACTTTGTCGCCAATCCTTGAGGAAATTACCGAATTTCTCCAGAATACCGCAGATCTGCGAGGTATTCCGGGGTCTTCGGGCTACAAAGCCGCGTCATTATACACCGCGTCTGGTCTGGTGTCAACGAACAGGCGCCCGTTTTTCCGGTTCGTCAAAATCGCAGAAGCGCCTGAAGCGTCAGCTGCTGGCGCTGGATCTGCGCCTGATCGCGCGGCGTATCGTTCAGAACTTCATAGAGCGTACGGAAGGTCAGGTGGGCGCCGGCGTTATAGTTGATCCCGACGCCGGTGCGTATCGCGCTGCTTTTGCCTTCGGGATAAGCCCAAAAAGAACGCTCGACGACGCTGGACGCCCGCCCGCCGAATTTATAAACGCCTTCCAGGAAATAGCCCAGCACGCGCTGGTCGTTATCCGCGCCGGACACGACCTCGCCGCGCGCCGTCACGTTTTTGTACAGCAAGGTTCCATCGCCGGCAATGCGGGTCTTATTGATATAACCCACGCCCCGGTCCGTAATGATGCGACCGGACGGCGGCAGATCCACCGCGAATGGATGGTCCTTGTCAATATCGGTGATCGGCAGCCGCCCGGTCAGCATGGAGCCGCCGACGTTGACGATTCCGTTGCGCGTGTAGAATGTGCGCCCCAGCCGAAACGTCACCACATTTTTGCCGCGCGTATCGAAGCTGGTGGAGCTGGAGCCGCTGGTGAGCGAGAGATCGTAGTTGAGGATGCCATAAAATCGGCCCGAAATCTGAACGCCCACATCATTGCGTATCCCAAGCGACTGTGAATACAACGGCTGCACGAGAAGCAGATGCGGATCGTAGGTGGCGAGCAGGGCGAATGGGATCTGAAAGCGCCCCGCCTTCACATACGCCGTCGCATCGCTGTCCTCGCCGAGCGGGATCTGATATACGACGTACGCTTCGCCCAGATTCACGCCGCGGGAAATGGAGCTGTCCGCCGGATTCTCCGCCATCCCCTGCACGACCACGGCGCCGTAGGAGCGGCCGTGCGAGATAAGGGGATAGTTGAGATCGACCTCGGCGTTATTCGCCCAGGCGGAGTGCGTGCGCCCGCGCGTCGATGTCCGGTATCGTAAGTCCAGGTCGCCGTCGATCAAAAGTCGGTCTCCGATCGGCACGGCCGACGGCTCGGGCGTTTCCGGCGGCGGCAGATCCGTCGCCGGAGCCAGAGGAATCACGGCTCCGGGCGCCGGGAGCGGCGCGGCGTCTGGAGCGGCGTTCGCCGGCGTTTGCGGACTCGCCGCCGCGCTGGGAGCCGTGTCCACGGCGTTCGCCGAAGCGGGAGCGATCAGAGCCAGAAGCGCGCAGCATCCTAGGAAGCCGAAACTGCGTGACGAGGAGCCGCACAAAGTCATAATGGGAAACCTTGACAGAAGATCGGGAAATGGGGCGATCGTTTCAGTGGAAATAAGGACTTTCGCCCGCGCGTTTTGTATGCGCCGGCGCGAACGGCAGGTCTCGCGTCCCAGTGAAGTCCTTGCATATCGGTGTAGTATACCATTTCATCGAGCGCGTCTTGATGACGGGAATGGGACGAAAGTTCTACAAGCTTCACTTGTGGGGCGGGAATCGGACGTTTACCAATCATCACTCACACCCACGAAAGCAGGGATGGCTGGTATAATCAGTGTAACATACATTATCAGCAACGAGGCGTTATGACTGACTTTCCAGCGCCCGAGGACACATCGCCGTCCCCGGACAATCATGAGGCGCCGCAAGACGGCGCCGCTCCCTCGGACCAGCCGGGCGGCGCGGGACCGCGTAAGGTCTACGAATCGAACCTTCTGCCGGATCGCCGGCGCAACCGAGTGTCGCCGTGGCTTTTGATCCCCATACTGCTCGCAGGCTTCGGAGCGGCGTACTATTTCCTGCTGTTCAAGCCGCAGCAGCGCCGCCACATCGTGACGGCGGGGGAAATCGTGTTCGCTTCGGATCGCAATTCGCCGGGCGTTTCGCATTTGTGGGCGATGACGCCCGGAGGAACGCCGCGCGCTTTGACTTCGGGAGCCTCGCCCGACACCAGTCCGGCCTTTGCGCCCGACGGCAATCAGATCGCGCTGCTGTCGCCGCGTCTGCGCGATCAGAGTCAGATCTTTTTGGTGGACGCCGATGGACAAAATCTGATCCCGGTGACGCATACCTCCGGAACGAAGGACCTTCCGATCTTTGCGCCAAGCGACAACCGTCTGCTGGGCTATACTTCCAGCGGCGTTCTTTACCGCATGGAATTAGGAACGAAATCCATCGACCAGATCGTTCCCGCGGACACCGACGCGTCGCATCATCATAGCGGCTCAGCCGACGACAACCAGGAAGCGCCCGCGCCGGCGCAGCCCACCACGGTCCCCAGCTACGCCTGGCGCCCCGGCGCGCCGCGCGATGAGCAGGGCCTCGCCGCCGTTCAGGATACGGACGGCTTGCAGACGCTCGCGATTCTGCCGAAGCCGGACGCCGATTTGATCACGACTTCGACCGGGCAGCCCGGCGGACCGCCATTGATCGCCGCCGACGCCATGTCCGTCGGCTGGAGCCCCACTGGCGGCCTGCTCGCCGTCGCCGTGCTCGGCGTCAAGGGACTGCCGCCAGGGAAGTCGCTTTCCGGCATCATTTTGTTCGATGGGCAGGGCAAGCCGGCGCAGAGCGCCCCGCCGGTCCAGATCGCCAGCGCGATCTTGGGGCCTGAGAATCCGGTGTTCACGCCGGACGGCGCCGCGATCTTGTTCGAGATTTGGCGTCAGCCCGACCTGGCGTCGCGCAAATGCGTCGGCCTCTTCATCGCCAATACGGATGCGTCCGGCCAGCCGCACGTCGTCGTCAAGGGGGACGCCGAGCACGCGCAGTTCTCGCGTGACGGCAAAACCATATACTATTTGACCACGCGCGCGGACGGCAAACACGACCTTTGTTCGGTCGGCCTGGACGGCGCCGGTTTTCAGCGGCTGAGCGACGGCGCGGAGGATGTGACGCACTTCGCGCTGTCGCCGCAATAACGCTCCAGAAAGGAATGAGCGGCGTCGTTCTCCGCGTCTCTGCCGGGCTATTTGTTTGCTTGCATTGACGGCGGCGTTATGGTATACTTGGGCACATTTAACCTGACACTTACTCACCGCTACGCTGCCGGCTGGCCCTATTTTGCCGATGAATCATTTTGTGGAACGCTTGCCTTGGCGTATAGCTGCGCTTGCAGGCCTATTGGTAGGAGCGGTCAGTTGGGCGAACAGCACTGATTTATGGATTTGTTTGATCCGTGCGGCCGCCGCATTTGTCGTCTTTGGCTTCCTGGGCGTGATTTTGCGTAATATTTTGACGCAGCATCCCGACCAGCACCAGGGAGACGAGCGGCGCGATCATCGTGGAGTACATCTCGACGCGATGACGCCGGAAATGAGTCTGGACGATCTGGAGCACAGAGAATCAGGTTTAGACGCACCTCTGGGGGATGACAGCGAGCGATGACGACCTCCCTTAATATTGCCGATCTCTGGCGCCGACTCAAAGACCGCAAGGATCAAAAGGCTCGCGATCAGATTATCAACCATTACGCGTATCTGGTGAAAATCACTGCGGGACGCGTGGTGACGAGCCTGCCGCCGAACCTCGAACGCGATGACCTTGTCAGCGCGGGAGTGATGGGCTTGATCAAGGCCGTCGATCAATTCGACACCGGCCGTCAGGTCAAGTTCGAAACCTACGCAATCGCCTTGATTCGCGGCGCCATTCTGGAGATGCTGCGCGAAGAAGACTGGGTGCCGCGCTCCGTGCGCGACAACGTCAAGTCTCTGGAGCGCACGTACTACCAGCTGGAGCTGCGCATGGGGCGCCCGGCGACGGAAGAAGAAGTCGCGGAAGAGATGGGCATGACCACCGACGATCTGCAGAAGATCCTGGTCAACACCAGCCGCGCGAATATCCTTTCCCTGGACGACATGCTGATCGGCGGAGGCGGGGACGGCGGCGAGCGCCTGCACCTGACCGATGTCCTTCAGGACGAAAACTCCAATGTCGTCTCCGAAGTCGAAGCGGCCGCGATCAAAAGCACGCTGACGGTCGGCATCGATCGGCTTCCCGAGCGTGAACGTCTCGTCATCGCCCTGTACTACTACGAAGGTCTGACGTTCAAGGAAATCGGAAAAGTGCTGACGGTTTCAGAATCGCGCGTATACCAACTGCATACGCAGGCGGTTTTGAGGCTTCGCGGATATTTGCAGCGGGACTCGGTGCTCTTTACGGGATAAAGCGCGACGCAATTATTATCAGACATACAAAAAGCCTGGCGGGTTTGCCAGGCTTTTTTGTGCGGAAGCCGTTCCGCGCCAATTACCCACACAGCCGGCGTCCCTACGAATACTGGGACGCAAGGCGCGATCTCAGGAGGAAACGATGGTCGAAACGTATCTGAAACTGTTGGAGCAGGGATATTTCGAGGTGACGTTTGCGTTCGAGGGATTGGCGGACGAGAATGTCTGGAAACGCCCGGCGGACGGGCTCCTTTCCATCGGGGAGCTGGCGGGGCACATTGCTTACTGGGAGGCCGTAAGGCTGGCGGGCGAGGGCGGACAGCCGAGTCCGGACGCCAGCGGCGTGTCGCTGGCGCCTGATCTGGCGAAGTGCCGGGTGAGCAGTCTGCTGATCGACGATCGGTTTCGGTACTACCCGAAGACGATCCCGACGACGCCTTCAGAGCAGCAGCTCGCCATGACGGCGGATCAGGTCTGCAAGGAGCTTCTGCGGGTGCATCAGGAGTCGGTGGCGCACTTTAAGGCGCTCAATCCCGATCTGGCGGGTCCTGTCCCCGGATGGCCGCCGGAGTGGACGTACGGCGGATTCCTGGAGTACTTGATATTTCACATCGGTTATCACACCGGACAGATGTACACCGTCCGCCATCTGTTGGGGGATCAGACGCCGGACAATTGACGCCTTCCCTCTGTCCTTCCCGTCAAATCTGTCGCGGCCCTAGGCTGTTAAACCAAGAACCCCATCGTCAACACTATTGACGATGGGGTTCTTGGCTTTTAACTTCCCTCCCGTCGCAGGAGGGGCGGCGCGAAGCGCCGGGGTTGGTAGGATTACTGCTCGTCCCGCAGGTCCGCGAACAGAACGGTGGACAGGTAGCGCTCGCCGTTCGACGGGATCACCACGACGATGGTCTTGCCGGCGTTCTCGGGGCGCTTCGCGACCTGGACAGCCGCATAGAGCGCGGCGCCGGAGGAGATGCCGACGAGGATGCCTTCTTCGCGGCCGGCGCGGCGCGCCCATTCGACGGCGTCTTCGTTGGTGACTTGAATCACTTCGTCGACGACGTTGATATGCAGGTTGCCCGGAATGAAGCCCGCGCCGATGCCTTGCAGCTTATGCGGCGCCGGGGTCAGAGGCTGGCCGGCCAGCGTCTGCGTGATGATGGGCGAAGCGGTCGGCTCGACGGCGATCGCCTTGAACGACGGCTTGCGCTCCTTGATCACTTCGGCGACGCCGGTGATCGTGCCGCCGGTGCCGACGCCCGCGACCAGGATATCGATCGCGCCATCGGTGTCTTTCCAGATCTCTTCGGCGGTGGTCTTGCGGTGGATCGCGGGGTTCGCGGGGTTATTGAACTGCTGGGGGATAAATGAGTGTGGTGTTTCCGCGGCGAGCCGCTCGGCTTCGGCGATCGCGCCCTTCATGCCGCTCGGCCCCGGGGTCAGGACGAGCTCGGCGCCGTAGCCGCGCAGCAGAAGGCGGCGCTCCATGCTCATCGTTTCCGGCATCGTCAGGATCAGTTTGTAACCCTTGGCGGCGCAGGCGAACGCCAGGCCGATGCCTGTGTTGCCGGAGGTCGGTTCGATAATGACGGAATCCGAGTTGATGAGCCCTTTTTCCTCAGCGTCCTCAAGCATCGCCACGGCGATACGGTCCTTGACGGAAGACGCCGGATTGAAGAACTCCAGCTTCGCCAGAACGGTGGCGCCGGCGCCCTCGGTGAGACGATGCAGCTTCACGAGCGGTGTGCCGCCGACGAGGTCTGTGATATGTTCATAGATTGGCATTGTCGAAAATCTCCTCTGCGGAATATGATATCCCAATGAATCCGCCTTTGTCAACTCAATCACTTGCATTTGTAAATTCGCCGCCGAGCGTACGTTTTCTTGCTCGCGCCATCGGTAAGCGGCTTGACATCGCCTTCAGAAAAATGATAACCTATGCCCGTATGAATACGAGTAACCGCGCCGATGGGCGGACACGCCCGCACGTTGTGGTCGTGGGCAGCAGCAATACCGACATGACGGCGCGCGTCGCCCGCCTTCCCGGGCCGGGTGAAACCGTACTCAGCGAGCGATTTGAGATGGTCGCCGGCGGCAAGGGCGCCAATCAAGCCGTCGCCGCCGCAAGGCTGGGCGCGCAGGTGACGTTCGTCGCGCGCGTCGGCGCCGACGCGCTGGGGGCGCAGGCGATCGCCGGGTTTCAGGCCGCCGGGATCGACACGGCCTATGTTGTCCAGGATTCGGGTGCGCCGACGGGAATCGCGCTGATCGGGGTGGACGCCGCGCGCGGAGAGAATTCGATCATTGTGGCGCCCGGCGCGAACGCGCATCTTTCGCCGTCGGATGTCGAAGCCGCCAGTGAGGTCATCCGAAACGCCGATATCGTCGTTTGCCAGCTCGAAACGCCGTTGGAGACGGTAAAGACCGCGCTGAGGATCGCGTGGGAGGCGGGCGTCCTGACGGTTTTGAACCCCGCGCCCGCTCAGCCGCTGCCGGCCGATCTGCTGGCGCTGGTCGATATTCTGACGCCCAATGAGACGGAAGCCGTGCTCTTGGTGGGCGACACGGACGCTTCTCCGGAAGCCGCCGCTCAGCAATTGCATGCGCTGGGCGTGAGCAGCGTCGTCGTGACGCTCGGAGCGGCCGGCGCGCTGGTCAGCAACGCGGACGGCGTGGTGGTTGTCGCGGGGCGGCGGGCGCCGACCGTTGTCGACACCACGGGGGCAGGGGATTGTTTTACCGGCGCGCTCAGCGTTGCGCTCGCGGAAGGTAAAGATTTGCGGCGGGCGGCGGAGTTCGCGGGCGCCGCCGCCTCGCTCAGCGTCGCGAAGGCCGGCGCGCAGCCGTCGATGCCGACGCGCGCCGACGTGGACGCCATTTTGAAGAATTGAAGACACGAAGAAGTAGGATTTGAGAGAAATGACAAATGTACGCGTCCGTTACGCGCCGTCGCCGACCGGAATACCGCATATTGGAAATATCCGCACCGCCATGTTCGACTGGCTCTACGCCCGTCACACCGGCGGAACGTTCATCGTCCGCATTGAAGATACGGACAAGAACCGCGAGGTGGAAGGCGGGATCGATCTTCAGCTCGACGCTCTGCGCTGGTACGGCCTGGACTGGGACGAAGGCCCGGGCGTCGGCGGCGCCTACGGCCCCTATATCCAGTCCGAGCGGCTGCACTTCTATCAGAAGTACGCCGACGAGCTGATCGCCGCCGGCAAGGCTTACCGGGCTTACGACTCGGAAGAGCGCTTGAAGTCCATGCGTGAGGAGCAGCAGAAGCGCGGGCTGCCCACGGGCTACGACCGTCGCCATCGCTATCTGACGGATGAGGAGCGGGCTGAGTACGAGAAGTCCGGCGCCCCGTCCGTCGTGCGCTTCGCCGTGCCGACCGAAGGCAAAACGACCTATGTGGACGCCGTATACGGCGAGATCGCCTTTGAGAATAGAGTTCTCGACGACGCCATTTTGCTGAAGTCCGACGGCTACCCGACATACCATCTGGCGAGCGTCGTCGACGACCATCTGATGGAGATTACCCATGTGCTGCGCGGCGAGGACTGGATCCCCAGCTCCCCTCTGCACGTCCAGCTTTACCGCGCGTTCGGGTGGGACGCGCCGACCTTCGTCCATCTGCCGAATATGATGGGACCGGACGGCAAGAAGTTCGGCAAGCGCAACGGCGCCAAGGACGCGATGGAGTACGGTCAGGAAGGCTATCTCGTCGAAGCCATGTTCAACTTCATGTCCTTGCAGGGATGGTCGCCCAAGGAAGAGCGCGATCTCTTTTCCCGCGAGGAGCTGGTGGAGCGCTTCTCGCTGGAGGGCATCCTGAACCGCTCGCCGATCACCGACCCGGTGAAGTTGGATTGGTTCAACGGCCAGTACATCCGGTCGATGTCCCTGCACGATCTGGCGGAGCGCTGCCTGCCGTTTTTGCAGAAGGCTGGCTTTGCTGAGGAGAACCCGAGCGCCGAGACGCTGGAGTATATCGGGCGCGTTCTGGCGCTGGAGCAGGAGCGGATCAAGACGCTCGCCGAGGCTCCCATTCTGGGCGGCTTTTTCCTGCAAGCCGACGACGCCTATGAGTTCGATGAGAAGGCCGTCGCCAAGTGGTTCAGCAATCCCGGCGTGGGCGATCGTCTGCGCGCAGTAAAAGAAGACTTCGCCGCGTTGAAGGATTTTGACGCCGCGTCGGTCGAAGCGGTCGTGCGCGATGTGATCGCGCGGTTTGAAGTGAAGGGCGGCGAAGTCATTCACCCCGTCCGCGTGTCCGTCTCCGGCCGCACCACCGGGCCGGGTCTCTTTGAAATGATCGAGGTGCTGGGCCGCGAGCGCGTTCTGCGACGGCTGGACCGCGCCCTGAGCCTTGTCACCGCATAAGGACGTACTATGGAAATTACCGATGTGAACACGCTCTTTGGAGCGTATCCGTCCAAACACCCGGACAGCACCGCCGAGACTCTGGTCTCCACGATGCAGGGGAACCAGGTCAGCTGGTGCCTTACGCTGTCGTCCTGGGGATTATTTTATAATGAATCCGAGGGCAACGCGGAGACGCTGCGCGCCTGCCGCACGAACGATCATTTGATCCCGGTGGCGACGATGAACCCGCGCGAATATTGGGGGCAGGGCGCGGCGATCGAGCGCCTCCTGCAAGAGCCGTTCGAGATGTTTCGCTTCTTCCCGCACGCGCAGGGCTGGCCGATCGACTTCGCGCCGTTCGAGGATGTCCTGGCGATTCTGGCGAAGTCGGCGCGCATGTCCATTATGGTCAGCGTTTCCGAGCCGGGCGACGCCACGCAGCTTCTGCGTGTTTTGATCGACTACCCGCACCCCGTCATTCTAGAAGGCGTCTCCTCCAGCACGCTGTCGGAGGCTGTTTCCGTGATGCGCCGTAACGAGCATATCTATTTGGAAACTCATGCGCTGACCGTGCCGGATGCGCTGCCGCTGCTGCGGGACACCGTCGGGATCCGCCGCGTTTTGTTCGGCTCCGATGCGCCGGGGCTCTCGCTGGGCGCCGCGCTGCGCTACGTGCGCGGATCGGGGCTGTCGGAAGCGGACCAAAACGCCGTGCTGGGCGGCAACGCGCAGGCGATCTGGCAGAGCGGGGAAGGGGCGTAACCAATGAACTACTTTGACGCACATGCATATCTCGCCGACACCGCTCTGTCGCACGCCATGGCGACGCCCGACGCGATTGCCGCGACTCTGGGCCGAGGCGGCATTACAGGAGCGGCGCTCATCTCCGGACTGGCCGCGCAATGCGACTTTATCACCGGAAACGCGCGCCTTCGGCAGGTCCTCAATCCCGCTGCGGGCATTTACGGCTATGTCACGCTGAACTCCGGCTATCCCGAGGAATCCCAGGAAGAGCAGCGCAAGCATCTGGGCCGCCGCGAGTTCGTCGCCGCCGTCATGTTCGGCCACGACGGGCGTCCCGTCACTCTGAACGATAGCCGCGAGATCCTCAACGCCCAGCGCCGGTACACCAAGCCGATGGCGATCCATACGCCCAACGCCGCCGCCGTCCACGCGGCGCGCGAGATCGCGGTCGAATTCCCATCCATGAAGTTCATCCTGCTCGGCATGGGCGGCGAATCCTGGCACGGCGCGGTCGCGGCCGCCAAGCAGCACCTGAACATCTATCTGGAGATTTCGGGAAGCCTGGACTCCGACAAGATCACGCAGGCCGCCGCGGCGCTGACGCCGCGCAAGCTGCTGTTCGGCAGCGGCCTGCCCTATAGCGATCCACAATTGACCATCGGTCTCGTCGAGGACGCCTCGGCGCTCACCGCCGCCGACCGCGCCCGCATCTTCTCACAGAACGCAGTGTTGTTGTTCAATGCCCAAACTGACGATGAGTAACTCGGGGGATACCCCGGAAATCACCCCAGACGCCGCTTCGAACCGAACGGAGCGGCGTCTTGTCGGCGCGATGATCGCCGCCGCTTTGTTTCTTACCAGCTTTTCCGCGCTCCTCGGCTACGCGCTCGTTCCGCCGGGAATGCAGTTTGTCGGTTCGGCGTATAATATCGACGATTTCAATGTCTACCTCTCGTGGCTCCATCAAACGACCGACGGGCAGTTTTTCCAGCATAATCTCTTCACCACCGATCCGCAGCCGAGTTTGCTCTTCAGCTTTCTCTTTTCGCTGATGGGCTTGATCGCGCGCGTGACCCATTTGCCGCTGGCGATCGTTCTTCACCTCACACGGATTGCGGGCGGATGGGGGCTTCTCTGGCTCGCGTACCGGTTTATCACGCTCTGCTTTCCGAAGGACCGCGTCGCCCGTCTCGCGTCGCTGGGCTTTCTGTGCTTCAGCAGCGGCCTGGGCTGGATGCACTGGTCGCAGTGGAGCGATAAAAACCCGCCCGGCGCGCCGATCGACGCCTTTCAGCCGGAGGCGTACACCTTTCTCAGCCTTTACCTCTCGCCGCTCTTCACCGTCAGCACGCTGCTGATCCTGGGGACGCTGTACGGCCTGCTGCTCTCGTTCCGGACCGGCCGGATGCGCTACGCCAGCATCGCGGGCCTGTGCGGATTTGTGCTTGGCAATATCCACTCGTACGACGTCTTTCACATCGCCGCCGCCTGGGGATTGTTTTTGGTCGTCTGGACGATCTGGAAGCGGGGGCGCGCCGTCGCCCGTGTGTGGGCGCACGCCGTTTGGGCGCTCGCGCTGACGATGCCGACGACGCTCTATATCTACTACATCTACCGCACGAACGCCGTTTTCAACGAGCGCGCGCACTCGCTGACGCTGTCGCCGCCGCTCTGGCAGTATGTCCTTGGCTACGGTCTGGTCTTCTTCCTCGCTGTGTGCGCTCTTGTCCTGGCGTGGCGCTATTCGAGGGCGAAATCCCGGCTTGCCGATGCGATCGGCATGCCCGCCCCGCGCGGAGAAGCGGGAACGTTCTGGGGCTGGTCGAACGGTACGACGCTGATGTTTGTCGCGTGCTGGGCGGTCGCGGGGCTATGCGTGATCCATCTGCCGTTTAACTTCCAGCGCAAGATGCTGATGGGGGAGCATATCCCGCTGTGCATCCTGGCGGGCTGGGCGGCGTCGACGCTGACTCAGCAATTGGCGCCGCGCGCGCGTTACGCCGTGGTCTCGCTGCTGGTTCTGCTGACCTTCCCGTCGAACGCGCTGTTTCTCGTGCGGGACGCCAACCATCTTCAGGTCAATTCCTCGGAGACGTCCCAGTGGCCGTTTTTGAACGCGAACTATCTTGCCGTCGCCGACTGGCTCACGCGCAACACGCCGCAGGGCGCCGCCATCGCGATGTCGCCGATCGAGGCGCTTTATCTTCCTGGAATGACCGGCCGGACGGTCTGGGCGGGACACTGGTCCGAGACGCCGCATTATGGCGAGACGATCCAGGCGTTCACCCGGTTTTCAGGATCCGAGACCGCCGATTCCGACCGGCGTGATTTTCTGAAGAGCACGCGCGCGCAGTATCTGGTCTATCCGAAAGATGTTTCGAAGATGGCCTATACGACGCACTCCGGGCAAACGCGGACCTTCACGGATTTCGCCGCCAGCCCGCCTCCTTACCTCATCCCGGTTTATTCGAACGACGGCTACGCCGTCTTCCAGATCGACCTCGCGAAATAAACTACATATGTCGGCAAGGCTTGCGAACGGAGGTCATTCTGGGCTATAATAATCCGTTATGACCGATGAAAAAATCGCTGGCCGGGGCGGCTACACAGTTCTGACGTGGGGCTGCCAGATGAACGAGGATGACTCGGCTCAAATGGCGCTGATGCTGGAGGGGCAGGGGTATACTCGCGCGGAGCGCGTCGAGGATTCCGCCGTCATTCTGCTCAACACCTGTTCGGTGCGCGCCAAGCCCGAGCGCAAAGTCTACAGCAAGCTCGGCGAACTGCGCGAGCTGAAAGTGGCTAACCCGGATCTGGTGATTGGGGTGTGCGGCTGCATGGCGCAGAAAGAAGCGCCGGAGATCCGCCGCCGCGCCCCATATGTGGATCTTGTGGTTGGGACGGGACAGATCGACCGGATCCCGGCGCTGGTGGACCGCGTGCGCGACGAGCGGATGCCCGTGATCGCCACGGATCTGCCGGACCGCAAGGACCGCCACGACAAGCCGACTCCGGTTCGTATGATGGGCGGAACCGAGCCCAAGCTCAAGACCTTCGTCTCGATCTCCTACGGCTGCGATAAGTTCTGCACCTTCTGCATCGTGCCGCTGACGCGCGGCAAGGAGCGCTCGCGTCCGGCCGACGAGATCGTGATGGAAGTCGAGCGGCTGGCGTCGCTGGGCACGCAGCAGATCACGCTGCTCGGACAGACGGTGAACTCCTACGGCAAGTTTCTGGACGAGCCCTGCTCCTTCGCGCACCTGCTGGAGCGCCTGAACGCCATTGAGGGCATTCAGAGAATCCGATATACTTCGCCTTACCCCAAGGACTTCAACGACGACGTCATTGAGGCGATCGCGACGCTGCCCAAAGTCTGCGAGCAGGTCCATATGCCCGTTCAAGTCGGAGACGACGAGCTGCTGAAGCGGATGCACCGGGGCTACACGCTCGACCAATACCGAACCATCGTGAACAAGCTGCGCGCCGCCGCGCCCGATGTGGCGCTGACGACGGACCTCATGCTCGGATTCCCGGGCGAGACGCACGAACAGTTCGAAAACACGATGGATTTCGTACGCGAAACTCGCTTTGATTCGGCGTTCATGTTCGCCTACTCGCCGCGCGAAGGCACCAAAGCCGCCGTCTACGAGGATCAAATTCCCGAGGCGGTGAAGATGGAGCGCCTGAGCGCGCTGATCGCGCTGCAAAACGAAATCACCGAAGAGATCAATCGCAGCCAGGTCGGCAACATCTACGAAGTGCTCGTCGAGCGCCGCAGCCCTAAGGATCCCAACAAGTGGACGGGACTGAACCGGCAGGGGAAGACGATCAACTTCCCGGCGGGACGCGACCTCGTGGGCCAGCTGGTGCAGGTGCGGGCCGTCAAGGCGCATCTCTGGGGCTTTACTGGCGAGCTGCTGCCGGCGCGCGAAGAGCGCGGAATTGCGCTGACGATGGCGGCCGCATAATCGAGCGCGGCGGAAGTTAAGGATACACGTTGGACCAAGGTAAGAAGAAGTGGCTGCGCGGGCTGCTCATCGGGTTTGCGGTAATCGCTGTGGCGGCGATCGGCGGGGTTGCGGTTATCCACAATATCCTCTCCAAAAAAGCGGGAGAAAATACCGGCGGCTCCGGCAGTCTGAGCATTGCCGACACGCTCAAGCAGGCCACGGAGACCGCGTTCAATCCGGTCGCCGGTTTCCCCGGGCAGGATCGAATTACGATCCTCTGCATGGGGATCGACGATAACTGGACGGACAGCGATCAAGTGTACACGAAGGACGCGCGCACGGACACGCTCTTCCTTTTGACGCTCGATCTGGTCAACCACAAGATCTCCATGCTTTCGATCCCGCGCGACACCTACGCGCATATCGCCGGCACCAGCCACAGCTTCAAGATTAACTCCGCCTACCAGACCGGCGGCCCCGACCGGGCCATCGATACGGTGAGTGAGTTACTGGGCGTTCACGCCGATCACTACATGGTGCTCAACATCGACGCCACGAAGAAAATGGTGGATGCGCTGGGCGGCGTGGATGTGGATGTCGAGCACGAGATGCACTACCACGATAAGTGGGGCCACCTCAATATCGATCTTCTCCCAGGCGCGCAGCACTTGGATGGCGAGCAGGCCGTCGGATTCGCCCGCTACCGTCACGCCGACCTCGGTAAGAAGGGCTCTCCGGAAGACGGCGATGAGCGCCGGATGTACCGCCAGCATGTGATGCTCCGCTCGATGATCGCCAAGGCCAAGACGCTGGCGAATGTCTCGCAGGCGCCGCACTTGATCGATGTCGGCATGTCCTCTATTCGCACGGATCTCACGCGCGGCCAGCTTTACGATCTGGCGGCGATCTTCAAGGGCGTTCAGCCCGATGATATCAAGACCGCCTCCATCCCCGGCGAGGACTTCCGCGCCGCCGAAGACGGAGCCTGGTTCTTCAAACCGGACATGGCGAAGTCGCTTGCGTATGTTGATTGGCTGGTCAAGGGCGATGCGACGGCGATCCGACGCCTGACGCCGATCGTCGTGAAGAACGGAACCACCATTAACGGTCTGGCGCAGCGCGCCGTCTCGCAGCTCCTCGCCTACGGCTACACCGATGTCCGCAACGGCGGCACGACGCGCAAGCCCGTCGAGCCGGCCCCCGCCTTGGGAACGACGGTCGGAACCGCCGCGCCCGAGCCGGCGAAGCCGGGAATTTACGAAGTGACGGAGCTGCTCGACACCGGGGTTCCCGATCCGGACGCCACGCGGGATATCGTCACCGGATTGCAGCTGACCGACGCCCACGTTCTGCGCCGTCCCAACCAGCCGAACAAACTCGGGTGGACGCCGCCCGTCAGCGTCACCATCACGCTTGGCAAAGATTACGCCGCCGCGAACCCGGCGTCCGCCTCCGACACCGATGCGCCTGCGGATACAAGCGCGCCGGCGACGATCGACCCGAATGCGCCGACGACCGGCGGGGCTTCGTCGGAATAACGTCTTAGCTTCTGCGGGCATCCTCGCTCCCACGGCTGGAAGCCGTGGGCTAATCAGAGGTAAGCCAGCGAAAGCAGGCTGCGGAGGAAGAGAAACGCGTTCGCCACATTCCGAGAGTCTGCTTCAGCAGACTTCCCTTTGATTAGCCCACTGCTTCCAGCTGTGGGAGCAAAACGCCTGCGAGATACACATCGCGGAACCCGATTTCGAGCACTTCATTTCCCATGGCTATCGATCACTCCAAACTCAGTCCCATGCTTCGCCAGTACTTCGAATTCAAGGCGGAGCGGCCGGATGTCGTGCTGCTTATGCGCGTGGGCGACTTCTTCGAAGCGTACGGCGAGGACGCCGAGACGATGTCGCGGGAGCTGGAAATCACGCTGACCGGGCGGGAGGACAAAAGCTCGACGACGCGGATCCCCATGGCGGGCGTTCCGCATCATGCGCTGGAGCGGTATATGGTCCGCCTGATCGGCAAGGGCTTCAAAGTCGCTGTCTGCGATCAGGTGGAAGATCCCAAACTTGCGAAGGGACTGGTCAAGCGCCGTGTCACGCGCGTCATGACCCCCGGCACCGTGGTCGAAGACTCGATGCTGGACGCCAAGAGCAATAACTACCTTGTCGCCGTGGTGATGGGCGAGAAGACTCCCAGCGGCGTCGGCGTCGTCGATGTCTCGACGGGCGAGTTCCTGGTCACCGAAGTTCCCTGCGACAGCGATGTTCAGAAGGTCGTGGAGGAAGTCATGCGCCTTCGGCCGGCCGAATGCCTGCTCCGGCCCGGCATGGACGATCTGGCCGACGCGATCCGCGCGGCGTCGCGCGCCCTGGTCACGTTTCAGGAGCCGTCCGATCCGCGCAAGTCCTCGCGTCAAAAGCTGCTCGATCACTTCGGCACGCCCTCCCTGCGCGGCTATGGCGTGGACGCCATGACGGTGGGCCTTGACGCCGCCGCGCTGCTCCTGGATTATCTCAAGCAGACGCACCAATCGTCCATCAGCCACATCCGCACCCTGGCGACCTACAGCACCGACAACTATATGGTGCTCGACGCCGCCGCGCGCCGTAATCTGGAGCTGACCCACTCGCTCGCCGACGGCGTGCGCAGCAAGAGCCTCGTCTCGATCCTCGACCGCACGGTGACGCCGATGGGCGCGCGCCTTCTGCGCAAGTGGTTCGATCAGCCGCTGCTCGCGCTGGACAAGATCCATAACCGCCAGAACGCCGTCGCGGAGATGGCCGCCGACTCGCTGCTGCGCGGCGATTTGCGCGACGCCCTCAAGCGCATCTCCGACCTGGAGCGCCTGATGGCGCGCATTTGCAGCGGCATGGCGAACGCGCGTGACCTGGTGGCGCTCAAACTCTCCCTGCAAGCCTTTCCCGAGATCGAAGCAGCGCTGGAGCGCGCTCCCGAAGCCGGCGCGCTCGCGCCGCTGCGCGCGGCCCTCGCGGCGTCGCCGATGGAGCTGCTGGAAATCCTGGAGAGTACCGTCGCGGAGGAGCCGCCGCTGCTGCTGCGCGAAGGCGGCCTGATCCGAGGCGGCTGCAATGCCGAACTGGACGCCCTGCGCGACCTGCGCTCCGGCGGCAAAGGCTTCATCGCCAAGATCGAAGAAGAAGAGCGCGAACGCACGGGCATCAAGAACCTGAAGATCGGCTTCAACAACGTCTTCGGCTACTTCATCGAGATCAGCAAGGCGAACGGCCATGTCGCCGTTCCCTCCGAATACCACCGCAAGCAGACGACGGCGAACGCCGAGCGTTATATCACGCCGACGCTCAAGGAGTACGAAGCGCAGGTGCTGGGCGCGGAGGAAAAGATCGTCGACCTGGAGTATCGTTTGTTCTGTGAGCTTCGCGATGAAATTGCCGAGCGCTTCTCGGGAACCGTCCTCAAGCTCGCGACAACCATCGCCCGCCTTGATGTCTTTGGCGGCCTGGCCGAAGTCGCCCTCCAGCATCGCTTTGTCTGCCCCGATGTCCATGACGGCGACACGTTGGAGATCCACGCGGGGCGTCACCCGGTTGTCGAGAGCCTGCAAAGCGGCAATTTGTTCGTGCCGAACGACACCTATTTAGACACAGATCAGACGCGGCTGCACATCATCACCGGCCCGAACTCGGCGGGAAAGAGCACCTATCTGCGCCAGGTCGCGCTGATCGTCCTGCTCGCGCAGATCGGCTCCTTTGTCCCCGCCGAAAGCGCCTCCGTCGGCCTTGTGGACCGGATCTTCACCCGTGTCGGCGCGCACGACGATCTGGCGAGCGGCCAATCGACCTTCATGGTCGAGATGAATGAAACGGCGAATATCCTGAACAACGCCACCGCGCGCAGCCTGGTCATTCTCGACGAAGTGGGGCGGGGGACAAGCACCTTCGACGGCATGGCGATCGCCTGGTCCGTCGCCGAATACCTGCACGCCATCGGCGCCAAGACACTGTTTGCGACACATTACCACCATTTGAATGAGCTGGAAAAGCTGCATCCGGGCGTCAAGAACTTCCGGGTGGCGGTCAAAGAGCAAGGGGATCATATCGTCTGGCTGCGTAAGATCATGCCGGGCGGTACGGACAAGAGCTATGGGATCCAGGTCGCGCGTCTCGCCGGCGTGCCGGAAACGGTGCTCCAGCGCGCCAGCGATGTCTTAAAGACTCTGGAAGCGACCAATCGGGGCGAAAGCGCCAGGGGCGTCGGCCAGAAGATCGCCGACAACACCAAAAAGCTGCAATTGACATTGTTTGAAGCCGAACGGCATCCGGTGATGGACGAACTGGCCGCCATCGACACCTCCACGCTGTCGCCGATCGAGGCGCTGACCAAGATTTACGAACTGCAGCGCAAGCTGCAATCATAGGATTTACTACCGACGGGAGACGCGAACACCATGAGTGAATGGACAACGACGCCGCTGCGCGTGCAGGACGAGCTGATCGAACAGCCGAGCTGGGGTGGTCGATATATCATCGATCTGAAGGGCCTGTCGGATGCGCCCGAGTGGGCGGGCAAAAAGGTCGGGCAATCGTACGAGCTGGCGCGCACTTCAACGCTGATCGATCCGAAGACCGATGCGGCGAAGCCGTTGCTGGAATTGATCGCCGAAGACGCCGCCGGACTGCTGGGCCAAACCGTTGTCGATAAGTTCGGTACGGATCTTTCGCTGCTGATCAAGCTGACGCAGGCGAAGGGCAACTCCTTCCAGGTGCATCTCTCGGGAGACGGCTCGCTCAAGCACTGGAAGCCCAAGCCCGAAGCCTGGTTCTACCTGGGACCCGGCCTCTTCACATTCGGCCTGAAAAAAGGCACGGACTTTGAAGCGTTCTCCCGTGTGCTGAACACGATCGACGACGAGATGCAGCGGTTGAGCCAGGAAGTCAAATCCGGCCGCCGCACCGTCGAGGACGCCCGCGCGCAGGCCAAGCAGCGCATCCAGACGCTCGATCCCTACGCCTATATCAATGTGATCGAAGCGAAGACCGACGATATCGTGGACCTCACCGCCGGCGGCATCCACCACTCCTGGGAAGAGGACAACGCCCGCTTCCCCGAGGGCAACCTCGTCTACGAAGTTCAGGTCGACGTGCAGGACGAATACTGCTCCATGCGCGGTTTCGACAAAGGCAAGTTCCTGGACGACGGCGGCCTGCGCCCGACCCACGTTCACGACTACCTCGCCACCATCAATCCGGACGACTACCACAACGACCTCGCGCACCACATCCGCCAGCCGCAGACTCTCTCCGAGACCGACGCGCTCAAGGCCGAGGCGCTCTTCCGCACGCCCTACTTCGATCTGGACCGCCTGACATTGGTCGCCGGCGCGTCGTCGGAGCAATCTCTGGCGCTCGGCTTCCATCACTTGTTCATCTTTCAGGGAGACGTGAAAATCGGGGATTTGACGCTGTCCCAGGGACAATCGTACTTCATTCCGGCGGGGCTGGGGGAGTACATGATTGAGGCGTCGACCGACGCCGTGGTGCTGAAGACTTACTTGCCGGTGGAGTAGGTCCTATTCCCGCGTTCGTCCCTATTCCCCCGGCGCTAAAGCGCTTTCCCCCTTTTTCCCAGCAAGGCCCTTCGGGCGGGAAAAGGGGAGCAAATAATTACAGCCCATTCACTCTTGATTTAGGCAAGAGAGAATGGGCTGTTCGTTTATATGCTCTGTTTTGTCTTTAACGGCTACGAAACGAGTGAATGGAACTCAGTGAGTGGCTCCCCTTTTCCCCCGCGAAGCGGCTTGCTGGGAAAAAGGGGGAAGCGCTTTAGCGCCGGGGGAATAGGGACTAAGCCCCCACCGCCAGCGCTCCAACCTTCTCCTGGGTCGCCTCATCTCGGTTAAGCTCTCCCGCAACACGTCCCTGGTTGATAACGATGATCCGATCCGCCATTCCCAGAACTTCCGGCAGCTCCGAAGAGATCATTAAGATGGCGATGCCTTGCGCGGCGAGTTCGTTGATGAGCTGGTAGATCTCGACCTTGGCGCCGACATCGATGCCGCGTGTCGGTTCGTCCAGAATCAGCAGCTTGGTGTTGCGGAACAGCCACTTCGCCAGGACGACCTTCTGCTGGTTGCCGCCGCTGAGGTTGCCGACGCGCTGCTCGACGCTGGGGGTGCGCGTGCGCAGGCTTGCGACGTACTTGGAGGCGGCGTCGCGTTCCTTCTTGAACGAGATCTTGCCGATGGAGGAGACAAGGTCCAGAGAGGCGAGGGTGGTGTTCTCGCGCACGCTCATCGGCAGGATCAAGCCCTGGCCTTTGCGGTCTTCGGTAACGAAGCCGATGCCGGCGTGTGTCGCTTTATAGGGCGACTTTGGGGTGTAGGGCTTGCCGTCCAGCGTGAACTCGCCGGAGTCGTAAGGATCGGCGCCGAAGATGCAGCGGGCGATCTCGGTGCGGCCCGCGCCGACGAGGCCGGCCAGGGCGACGACTTCACCGGCGTTCACGGTGAGATTGATATCGCGCAGGACGCCTTTGCGGTTGAGGCCCTTGATTGTCAGCACGGATTTTCCGACCGGCGCGACGACTTTCGGGAAGTTCGATTCCAGGCTGCGGCCGACCATCTCCCCGATCAGGTGCTCGGGGGTCGTCTCGGACATGTAATGCGTCTTGATCGTCTTGCCGTCGCGCAATACCGTCACGCGGTCCGCCAGCATGAAGACTTCGTCCATGCGGTGCGAGATGTAGATGATTCCGATGCCGGAATCGCGCAGCCGCTTGACCAGCCGCCAGAGGCTTTCCTGTTCGTGCTCGGTGAGCGTCGCCGACGGCTCGTCCATCGCGATCACGAGCGCCTTGCGGCTGGTCGCCTTGGCGATCTCCACGAGCTGCTGCTGGGCGATGGAAAGCTGATTGACGGGCTTGGAGACATCGACGTCCAGGCCGAGGTCGGCGAGGATCTTCTGGGCCTGCTCGCGCATCTTCCGATGGCTGACCGAGCCGGGAAAGGCTCCGGGCGTCATTCGCCCCAGGAAGATGTTCTCGGCGACGCTCAGGTGCGGCACGAGGTTCAGTTCCTGGTAGATGATCTGGATGCCTAGCTCCATCGCCTGCTGCGGCGTGCGCGCTTCGATAGGGTGGCCGTTCATGAGGATCCGGCCGGTGTCGGCTTTATAAGCGCCGGCGAGGATCTTCATCAGCGTGGACTTACCCGCGCCGTTTTCGCCCATGATGGCGTGGACTTCGCCGGGGACGACGTCGAAACTGACATCCTGGAGTGCTTTGACGCCGGGGAAGCTCTTGCTGATCGCCTCCATTTGCAGAAGAGGCGCGTTCGTGCTTGTCGTCATAATCGTCGCTTTCTTACGCCTTGCCCGCCGAACGGTGGCGGATGCGGTCCAGCGCCACGGCGACGACGATAACGACTCCGATGATGATCTCCTGGATGTAGCTCGGCCAGCCCATAAGCTGCGAGCCGTTGCGCAGGAGCGCCATGATCAATGCGCCGATCAGCGATCCCAGAATCGATCCCTCGCCGCCGCTCAGGCTGCCTCCGCCGATGACGACGGCCGCGATGACGTCCAGCTCCTCGCCCTGCGCGATGGTCGGATCGCCCATGCCGCTGAGGCGCGCGAACTGCATAATTCCCGACAGACCAAAGAAGAGACCCGCGAGGGCGTAGATGCTGATCTTGAGGGCGTCCACGCGCAGACCCGACAGGCGGGACGCGACTTCGTTGGAGCCGATCGCGAAGATCGAGCGTCCGAAGACCGTGAACTTCAGCATCAAGTGGACGAGGATCGCCAGCGCGATCACGATCCATACGGCGGCGGAGACGCCGCCGGGGGCGGTGTTCTGCGTCAGCTGGTCGATCCAGCTATGGGGTGCGTAGACAGCGTTTTCGTTTCCGATCCACTTCGCCACGCCGCGCGCGACTTCCAGGGTGCCTAGGGTGACGATAAACGGGGTGACGCGCAGCGCCACGATCAGCCCGCCGTTGATCGCGCCCACAATGCCGCCCAGGATGACCGCCGCGAGCAGGCCGACAATCGCCGGCATGTGGTGGTCCTTCATCAGGACCGCCGCCGCCACGCCCGTCAGCGCCACGACGGAGCCGACCGAAAGGTCGATGCCGCTGCTGATGATGATCATGGTCATCCCCAGCGCGCCGATCGCGACGATGACGGTCTGGCTGAGCACGAGCTGGAAGTTATCGAAGCTCAGGAACGTCTTGCCGACGCCCGGCTGGATGGAGAACAGCACGACCACCAGGAAGAGGCCGATGAACGGTCCCAGCGATTTCATGATCTGCTGTACGCGCGCGCCGGGGCTGCTCGGCGCGGCCTTGGCTTGCATGGGGGGATCGGATTGAACGGTAGTCATAGAAAAATACTCTGCCCTGAAATGTTCCGGCCCCAGTTGCAACGCGGACCCGGCAGGCGGCTGAATGCTCCCTGCCGGGCCGATAGCGTATTGTCTGAGGTCGAAAACGACGGATGGTTAGGAAGCGCCTAGATACTTGTCGATCGGCGGGTTGATAAGCTCGTTGACCTTCGGATCGCCGACGTTCTCCGGAGTGACGAGGGTGACGCCGGTGTCGATGGTTGCCGGGACCTGCTTCTTCGCGATGGCGTCCAGGGCGGTGTTGACGCCCATATAGCCCATCTGGAACGGGTTCTGGACCACGAGCGCCTGGATCTCATTCGCCTTCAGCGCGTCGATCAGCGGTCCGCTGCTGTCGAAGCCGACGAACTTCAGCTTGCCCAGCTCGTTGATGTCCTTGAGCGCCAGCCGCATGCCGAGGGTCGAGCTCTCGTTCGGAGTGAAGACGCCGTCGATCTGCTTGCCGTAGCGGCCGAGCACGTTCTGAGCCGACTTGTATGCCGTATCGACTGTGGGGCCGGCGTACTGATCGCTGGAGACGACGGTGATTCCCGGCGCGGTCTTGATGGTGTCCAGGAAGCCCTTTTCGCGCTGTTCGGTGCTGGCGGAGCCGATGCCGTAGCGCAGCACGAGAATGCGTCCCTTGCCGCCGAGCAGCTTGATCATTTGGGTTCCGGCAAGCGCGCCGCCCTTTTCGTTATCGGTGGCGACATAGGAGGCGATCTTCTTGGAGTTCAGCGAGGAGTCGATAATGACGACCGGAATGCCGGCGTCCTCAGCGGCCTCGACGGGGCGCGCCAGCGCTTCGGAGTCCAGGGGAGCCAGCACCATGGCGCTGACCTTCTGGGTGGTGAAGGTCTGCACGACGTCGGTCTGCGCGTTGCGGTCGTCCTCGCGGACGGGGCCTTTCCAGATAATGTGGACGTTCTTGCCCGCCGCCTTGGCCTCCTGCTCGGCCTTCGCGGCGCCGGCGTGCAGCGACTTCCAGTAATCGTGAGTGGTGCCCTTAGGAATAACGGCGATGTCGATTTCCGGGCCGGCGGGCGCCGCGGCGCCCGGGGTGGATCCGGTTCCGGTCGCGGCGTCCTTCTTGCCGCCGCATCCGGTCAGCAGCGACGCCGACACGCTGAATGCGCAGACGATCGCGGCGGTGCGGCTGCAGATCAGCGAGCGGCTTCGCCCGGTCATGAAATGAGAATTGTTCAACATGGCGCCTCCAGAGCGGGTGTAAAGTGGTTGTCGATGGGTTGATGCAGCAATCGCCGCAAGCGCCTTGCCTCAACTGTCGCACATTGATCGCGAATCCGCAGTGGGGTCAGAGCTTGCAGCGCTATCCAGCGCCATTATATCATAGCGGAGCCATTATATCATAGGTTCCATTAGGATTATATGTATGATACCGTCGTATCCATATCGGATTCCGCGCGGCCGGCCGGCCGATGTGAAAGATGGAGTGGGGTCATACCATCAGCGAAGGGCGGCGTAAGTGGGTGGACGCGCTTGACGGACAAACAATGCTATAAGAATACGTTATTCACGCGAAAATATCAAGTGCGTGAAATGTGACACAATGTATCCTTTTGTGACATGAATACCTGCGGAACCTAGCCTCCCGCCAGTTCATCTATCAAGCTCTGAACATCGTCTTTCGCTTTCTTTGTTTCGGTTTCATCGACGTGAAACGTTTTGCTGGCGCTGCGCCAAATCAGCCAGGCGCCTTCTGGAATGCCGGCCGGCAGGTCCGCGCGCGGAACATTTTGTTCCTCCTTGCCGCCTTCCGGTATGAGAACGGCGAAATCGCCCTCGATTCGGTCCAAAAAGAAACGCTTTTGCGTCATTGCGTGCTCCTCGCCGCGCGGTATCCAGCGGCCTCCGCTTCAGCGGCGCTTCCAAAGTAAATCCGGTTCTTTGCCGACGGCAGGTTTCCGCTGTCGCTGGAAAGATGGTAAATGTGGGACCGTTTATTTCCCACGATCTGGCCGCTTTCGGTTCCGTTTCCCGCCGCGGCCGCCGCCGGAGTCGGGGCCGCGCCGGCGCCGCTGGATGGGGCGGCGGCGCGTGGTCCGCGTGATTGTCCCTTGCCGGGCGCGGGGGCGTCGGCGGATTTGCCCAATGGCGTCACATGGTAGGTCTTGCCGTCCGTGGTGACCACGATCGTTCCCTGCTGGTCCGTGCGCCAGACCTTCGCGCCGGACTTCGCCAGCGCCATGAGCGCTTCTTTATGGGGATGACCGTAACTATTGCCGACGCCGCAGGAGATAATGGCGTCCTTGGGCTGGACGCGCGCCATAAATGCGTCGTCCGTGCCGTTGTGCGATCCATGGTGCGCGGCTTTGTAGATCTCCGCGCGCAGATCGGGGTTGTCTTGATAAAGGCGGGCGCGCTCGGTCTCTTCCTGATCGCCGCAAAAGAGGAAACGCACTTTGCCGTCGGTCACCTTGCAGACGACGCTGTTGTTGTTCGGATCGCTGCTGGTTCCCGTGAGCAGGGGAGTCTTGGGCTCGAAGAACTGCATGGTGACGCCGTCGCCCAGATCCCGTTTGGTTCCGACCAGGCTGCGCGAAACGATGGTGAACTTCACGCCATGCGCCTTGATCTCCTGAAGCATCCGTTTCTGGGTTTGGCTGGCCGTCGCGAGGCCGCTGTCCAGAAACTCATGGACTGTAAACTGCTGTAATACGGCCGGCATATTGCCGATATGGTCTTCATGCGGGTGAGACGCGATGATGAAGTCCAGGTCCGTCACGCCGCGCCGGCTGAGATAGCCCATCAGCGCCGCGCGGCTGCCGGGCGGGCCGCTGTCGATCAGGATATTCTTGCCGGAGGGCGTCTGCAAAAGCTCGCTGTCGCCCTGGCCGATATCGATATAAGACACAGTCATGATGCCCGCACCGGTCATCGGCGCGGCGCCGGCGGGCAGGCGAACCCCGCCAATTCGATTGGGCGACGCCGGGCCGGACGGAGACTTTGCGCATCCGGAGGCGACGACGAGTAAAAGTATGCTACAATGCACCAGTTTCATGGCGACACCCCAACTGATTCTGGAACCGGAATTCTTGAAGAAGCTCGAAGCCTTAAGCCTCGTCAGCCGGCGCGCGTACGCGGGACTGACCAAGGGCGAACGGCGTTCCGTCAAACGGGGAGCTTCGATTGAGTTCGCCGATTACCGCGAGTATTCTTCTGGAGACGATCTCCGTTACGTCGATTGGAAGGCCTACGGCCGTCTCGACAAACTTTTCCTCAAGCTGTTCATCGAGGAAGAGGATCTCAATCTTCACCTCTTGATCGACACCAGCAAGAGCATGAGTTTCGGCTCTCCCTTGACCAAGGCCGATTACGCGCGGCGCACGGCGGCGGCGCTGGGATATATCGCCCTGTGCGAGTACGATCGCGTTTCGGTCGCCCCTTTCAGCGCGGGACTGCGCGAGCCAATGTCTCCCCTGCGCGGCAAACCAGGCATCGTTCCCTTCTTTCGCTTTCTCGAAACGAAAATGCCGTCCGAGGGGGAAACCCGGTTCGGAGACGCGCTCACCCAGTACGCCGCGCGCACCACGACCGGCGGCATCGCCGTCGTGATCTCCGACTTCTTCGACGACACCTACCAGCGCGGCCTGAAAGCGTTGATGGCGCGCAACCTCCAGATCGTCCTGCTGCATGTGCTCGACGAAGACGAGATCAAGCCGCCGCTGACCGGCGATCTGCGTCTTGTGGATTCCGAGACGGGCGAGCAAGGGGAGGTCAGTATCTCCGCGCACCTGCTGGGGCGCTACGAAGAGCGTCTGCAAAAATTCTACGCGGAACTCAAGAGCGTGTCGTCCCGTTACGGAATGGATTATGTGCGGACTTCGACCGCCGTGCCGTTCGAGGATGTGATCTTGCAGTTCCTGCGGCGCGGCGGCCTGCTGCGCTAACGTCGTTAATGAGAATCAGTCGATCGGTTCGGTGCCGTACAATCGGTCGCCGAAATCGCCCAGGCCTGGCAGGATATACTTGCGGTCGTTGAGTTCGCGATCCAGGCCGGCGCTGAAGACCGCGACATCCGGATGGTCCTCATTGAGCCGCGCGACGCCTTCGGGCGCCGCGACAATGCTGAGCATCAAGATCGGCCCGGCGCCGGCTTCCTTGATCCGCGCGATGGCGTTCGACGCCGAACCGCCGGTCGCGAGCATGGGGTCCAGCACCAGGGTCGTCCGCCCGCCGATTTTGGGCGGCAGCTTTGCATAATAGGAAGCCGCAACCGCCGTCGCGTGATCGCGCTCCAGGCCAATGTAGCCTACGGAGACGTCGGGGAACAGCTCCAGGAGCGGATCCAGCATTCCCAAGCCGGCGCGCAGAATGGGGACGGCGATCAGTCCGCCGCCGAGCTTCCGGCCGGAATAAGCTTCCATCGGTGTCTCCACGGTGGCTGGAACGGTCGTCAAGCCGCGAGTCGCTTCGACGATCAATAGTAACGTCAGCTTCTTGGTCAGCGTGCGAAACTTCGCCGGTTCGGTGCTTTTGTCGCGCAGCAGTGTGAGATAGTGCGCGGCGAGGGGATGATCTAGGACGGTGATGGGCATAGTTGAATTCGTTTTCGTTCGGTGGCGAGATGATCAAGATGGCCGGCGAATGAATTCGCGCCTATAAGTACGGTCACCCGCCTGCGCGGGTTCAGAATTTGCGCCGCAGGAATCTATCTTAATGCCGTAGGCTCCGAAGTCGGCGAAGGCCGACGGCTGTACTTTTAGGCGCGAATTCATTCGCCGGCTATCCTAAATTCTTCAGATTGCGCTCTATTTATCGAGATACTCCTCCATGAACCTTCTCAGCGCTCTCAATCTTCTCTGGCTCATCCCGCTTTGCGGCGGCATCATCGCCCTCTGGATGCTGCGCCTCAAACGGCAGGACGTCACCGTCTCCTCGCTGTACCTCTGGCGTGATGTGCTGGCGCCGACGCAGTCGAATGCGCCCTTACAGAAGCTTCGCAGGCATTTGCTCCTCTTTCTACAGCTCCTGGCGGCTTTCCTGCTGATCTTCGCCCTGGCGCGGCCGTTCGTCTACGGTCAGGCGGGGGCGGGGGGCGCCATCGTGGTTATCGTGGACAGTTCGGCGTCGATGAACGCCACGGATGTGCAGCCGTCGCGCCTGGCGGCGGCGAAGGAAGCGGCGAAGAATTATCTGGATCGCGAGATGCGCCTGGGCGATGTCGCCACGGTGATCGCCGCCACGGCGAAGCCATCGACGTCGCTCAGCTTTACGACCGACCGCGGGCGTGTGAAGCAGGCGATTGACGACATCGCGCCGACCGACACTATCGCGGATATGCCGGGCGCGCTCGCGCTGGCGCAGTCGTTGATTGGCAACGGGAACGGCGCGCGCGTAAAGATTTTCTCCGATGGAGCGTTCGGCCCCGACGCCCAGCAGCGGCTCAGCGCGATCACGCTCGGTGGCGCCGACGTTTCGATGCAGACGATCGGCGCCAAAAGCGCGGACAATGTCGCGATCACGGCGATGGACGGCCGGCGCGATCCCGTATCCGGTGAGTACGAAGTGTTTGTCAATGTGGAGAACCTCGGCGGACGCCCGCATGAAGGAACGACGCTGACTCTGCTGCGCGACGGCCGCGTGATCGATTCCCGCTCGCTGACCTTCGCCGGCGGCTCGCAGTCGGAAACGTTCACCGGTCCAGATTTGACACAGGGCGGGCTCATCACCGCGCGTCTGGACGGTCTCAAGGACGATCTGGACCGCGACGACACCGCATCACTGGCGCTGGCGACGCCGCGGAAGCGCCGTGTTTTGCTCGTGAGCAGCGGCAATCTCTTCCTGGAGCGCGGTCTGAACATCGATCCGGATGTCGTGCTGGAGGAAGTGGCGCCCAGCGAGTTCACCGCGTCGGGAAAAGGCGGCGCCGGCTACGACCTCGTCGTCTTTGACGCGTTCCTGCCCAAAGGCGCGCTCAAACCCGGCAATTATCTTCTGTTCAACGCGCTTGGACCGCAATCGACATTCACGTCGGCGGGCGCGCCTTCGGAGGAAGCCACGCAGATCATCGATCAGGATCGCACGCATCCGTTGATGCGTTATGTCGATCTGAGCGGCCTTGCCCTGGCGAAGTCGCCGACCCTGCAACTGGCGCTGTGGGCGGAGAGCCTGGCTGAAACGCAGGCGGGGCCACTGGTGGCCGCCGGAGAGCATGACGGCGCGCGCGTGGTCGGCGTCGGTTTCGATCTCGGCGATTCCGATTGGCCCCTGCGCGTCTCCTTCCCGATCTTCCTGACCAACTGCGTCAACTGGCTCACCTCGACGGGCGGCCTTGGCCCCGCTTCGCCGGACTCCATCGCCGGGACCGTCGTCTCGCTGACCACGCCGCCCGGATTGTCCAGCGTCAAGATCACGCGGCCCGACGGCAAATCCGACTGGGTCAGCGCGCCGCCCGACGGCGGCGTCGCGCTGTTCGATCAGGCGGACGAGGTCGGCGTCTATCAGGCCGACGCGGGCGCCAGCTACCACCATCCCTTCGCCGTGAACCTGCTGAACAAATACGTCAGCACGCTCACCCCCGAATCGCATCCCGAACTGACGCGCGCGCCCAGCGGCGCCCCCGTGAAACCCCTCCATCTCCAGCCCGTGCGCAGCGAATACTGGACCGCGATCGCCGCCGCCGCGCTGGTCTTCCTGTTACTGGAATGGCTGGTGTTTCATCGGAGGGTGTGAGAGAAGGGCTGTTCGCTCTTCCCGCGGCAGACCCACTCCTCCGTGTGAGCTACCCCCGACTTTGGGTTTGCCACAGCCTGGTAAATAAACCTGGACGAATGGAAACTCATCGGGTACAATCAGTACAAATACTGGCGGAATTGCGCTCGTCAGGTTTCGTGCGCCGGTTTGGTCGCGCGCCGGGCTTTTGAGAAGACTGCATCGTTGCTGTTTTTTATAGGCCTCGCGTGAAGCCGTGCATCGACGTCGTGTCTCGCGAGCGGACGAACCAATGAGGGGCAAGGTTGGTTGTGGCATGAGTGAGCTCAGCAGGTTTTTCGGCCCAAATGCGGGCTACGTTCTTGATCTTTACGATCAATACCAGGAAAATCCGGAATCTGTGGATCCGGAGACCCGGGCGTTTTTTGCGGACTGGTCGCCTCCGGCCGGTCTGGGATCTCCGCCGGTCAGCGAGGGCGGCGTTGTCGCCGCCATCGATGTCAATAAGATCGTCGCCACGGCGCGCGTTGCGCGCTTGGTGCGAGAGCTAGGACATCTGACCGCGCACATCGATCCGCTTGGCAGTCCGCCTCCCGGCGACCCGGGATTGGAACTGGAGACGCACGGTCTTCAAACCCGCGACCTGACCACCCTTCCCGCAAGCGTCGTCGGCGGACCGCTGGCGGTGGGCGCGCCGAATGCGCTGGAGGCGCTGGGGCGACTGCGCCGCGTTTACTCCGGAACGATCGGTTACGAAGACGATCACATTCAAGTCGACGAAGAACGCAAGTGGATCGTCGACGCGATCGAGACCCGCCGCTTCTTCCAGGACTTCGACGCCACGCAAAAGATCGATGTCCTCAAGCGCCTCACCGAAGTCGAAACCTTCGAGCGCTTCCTCCACACCACCTTCATCGGCGCCAAGCGCTTCTCCATCGAAGGCACCGACATGGTCGTGCCGATCCTCGACGCCATTATCCACGCCGCCTCCGTCGCCGACACGCGCGAAATCGTCATGGGTATGGCGCACCGAGGCCGTCTGAACGTCCTCGCGCATATCCTCGGCAAACCCTACAGCGCGATCCTGGCGGAGTTCCAGGCGGCGAAGGACGAATCGTCGGCGGTCTCCGGAACGGGTTCGTCGGGCTGGACGGGCGATGTCAAGTACCATATGGGCGCGCGCCGCAACTATTCGGAGAATGGCGGGCATGAGATGCCCATCACGCTGGCGCCGAACCCGAGCCACCTGGAGTTCGTCGATCCCGTCGCCGTGGGCCGCGCCCGCGCCGCGCAGGAAACACGCCAGGGACGCCGCAAGACGCTGCACGACCCGAGCGCTTCGCTGGCGATCCTGATCCATGGCGACGCGGCGTTCCCCGGCCAGGGCGTCGTCGCGGAGACGCTCAACCTTTCGCAGCTCTTCGGTTATGATGTGGGCGGCACGATCCATATCATCACGAACAACCAGATCGGTTTCACCACCAGCCCGCGCGATTCGCGCTCGACGCTGTACGCCAGCGACCTGGCGAAGGGGTTCGAGATCCCGATTGTCCATGTCAACGCCGACGATCCAGAGGCGTGTATCGCCGCCGCGCGGATGGCGCACGCGTACCGCGAGCGCTTCGGCAAGGATTTCTTGATCGACCTTGTGGGATACCGGCGCTGGGGACACAACGAGGGCGACGAACCGTCCTTCACGCAGCCCCGGATGTACGAGAACATCTCGACGCATCCAACAGTGCGCGAACTCTGGGGCCGCGAACTGGAGCGCGCCGGTCTGCTCACGCGGGACGAAGTCAACGCGATGATCAAGACGGTGCAGGATACGCTGCAAGAGGCGCGCACGACTCCGTCCGGCCGTGGTCTCTCCAAGGGACCGCTGCCGTACGGCAGCGGCGAAAACTCCCTGCCGCATGTGGACACCGCCGTTCCGGCCGAGCGTTTGATCGAGCTCAACGAAGCGCTGCTGGCCCGCCCGGTGGGCTTCACCGCGAACGCCAAGCTGGACCGCACCTTGATCGTCCGCCGCCGCGCGGGCATTCAGGAAGAGAACGGCATTGAGTGGGCGCACGCGGAAGCGCTGGCGTTCGCGTCGATCCTGACCGAAGGCACGCCGATCCGTCTCAGCGGGCAGGACGCCGAGCGCGGCACCTTCTCCACGCGTCACTCCGTGCTGCACGACCCGACGACCGGCGAGCGCTACACGCCTTTGCAGGAACTGCCGCAGTCCACGGCGAGCTTCGCCGTGTACAACAGCCCGCTCTCCGAAACGGCGGCGCTGGGCTTTGAATACGGCTACAGTATGCACGCGGCCGGCGTCTTGGTGCTCTGGGAAGCGCAGTTCGGCGACTTCGTCAACGGCGCGCAGGTCATCGTCGACCAGTTCCTGGTTTCGGGCAACGCCAAGTGGCTGCAAACCCCGTCGCTTGTACTGCTGCTGCCCCATGGCTACGAAGGGCAGGGGCCGGAGCACTCCAGCGGACGCGTCGAGCGGTTCCTTCAGCTTGCGGCTTCGGACAACATCCGTATCGTCAACTGCACGACGGCGGCGCAGTACTTCCACGTCCTGCGGCGTCAGGCGGCGCTGCTGCACACCGCGCCGCGCCCATTGATCATCATGACGCCGAAGGGCCTGCTGCGCCATCCCAAGGCGGCGTCGTCATTGCAGGATCTGGCGACGGGCCACTTCCAGACGGTGATCGACGACGCGGCGGCGCGAAGCCACGCATCGGACATTTCCCGCATTGTGCTCAGCAGCGGCAAGGTCTATGTCGATCTGATCGGAAACGAAGCGTTCGCCGAAGCGTCCAGCCATCTCGCGGCGGTGCGCGTCGAGCAGCTCTACCCGTTCCCCGGCGATGTCCTGCGCGATACCCTGGCCTCCTATCCGAACGCTCAGGAGATCGTCTGGATGCAGGAGGAGCCGAAGAATATGGGCGCCTGGACTTACATGGAGCCCAAACTGCGCGACCTGCTCGCTCCTGGACAGACGCTGACTTACGTCGGCCGTCCGGAGTCCGCGAGCCCGGCCGAAGGCTCCATCCGCCGGCACACGACCGAGCAGAACCGGATCGTGGCGGCGGCTCTGAGCGCCGCGCCGGCCCTCAAGGTCAAAAAGGCCGTCGTCAAATCGTGAAAAAGCCGGGGCGCCGTGATTATGCCCCGGAGATCAACGCAAAAAGGAGCGGAGTGAACAATGCCCGTTGAAATACGTGTGCCGCAGCTTGGCGAATCGATCGTCGAGGCGACCATCACACGGTGGCTGAAAAAAGACGGGGACGCCGTGACGGCGGGAGAGACCATTCTCGAGCTGGATACGGATAAGGTGAACGTGGAAGTGCCGGCGGACGAAAGCGGCGTGATCCAGGGCATTACCGGCGCGGAAGGCGACACCGTGGCGGTGGGCGACCTTCTGGCGACCATCGTGCCCGCTGCCGCGGCGCCGGTTGCGGCCGCGCCCGTGGCCGCCACCGCCGTGGCCGCCGAAGCGCCCGCGCCGGTGGCGGAGACCCACGCGTCTCCCGTCGCCAAGCGCCTCGCCGACAGCAACAATGTCGATCTGAGCCAGCTCAAAGGCAGTGGCCCGAATGGCCGGATCGTGAAGGATGACGTCGCGACCTTCGTCGAGCGCCAGGCGGAAGCCCCCGCGACCGCCACGACAATCGCGGCGGCCGCCTCGGCGGCCGCGCCCGCGTCGAAGCCCGCCCCGGCCGCTCCGGCGGCTGCGCCCGCTGCGCCGAGCGGACGCCCGGAGGAGCGCGTGCGGATGACGCGCCGCCGCCAGACGATCGCCACTCGCCTGGTCGAAGCGCAGCACACCGCCGCGATGCTGACGACCTTCAACGAGATCGACATGACCGCCGTCATGGAAGTCCGCAAGCGCCGCAAAGATTCGTTCAAGGAAAAGCACGGCGTCGGCCTCGGCTTCATGTCGTTCTTCACCAAGGCGACCATCGGCGCGCTCAAAGCCTTCCCGTACGTCAACGGCGAGATCCAGGGCGATGAGATCGTGCTGAAGAAGTACTACGACATCGGCGTCGCCGTGGGCGTCGAAGAGGGCCTCGTCGTTCCCGTCGTGCGCGACGCGGACCGCAAGACCTTCGCCGAGATCGAAAAGGAAATCGGCTCGCTCGCCGGCAAAGCGCGCGAGAACAAGCTGACGATCGCCGAGATGCTGGGCGGCACGTTCACCATCACCAACGGCGGCGTCTACGGCTCCCTGATGTCCACCCCGATCCTGAACACCCCGCAGGTCGGCATCCTCGGCATGCACAAGATCGAGGAACGGCCCATCGCCGTCGCCGGTCAAGTGGTCATCCGCCCGATGATGTACGTCGCGCTGTCCTACGATCACCGGATCGTCGACGGCGGCACCGCCGTGCGGTTCCTGGTGAAGATCAAGGAACTGCTGGAAGACCCGGAGTCGCTGCTGCTGGAAGGCTAACAGCGTCTTTACAGGCGTTTAACTGAGAATAATTGCCGCTGGTTTTTGCGACCGGCGGCAATTTTGCGTTTAACCTGGAACCGAATGTCGGTATTCTGGCGTTGTATCGATATGAAAACGATGAAACAAAACATGGTTTTGCGTTGTCGTTATGAGAGAAGACTCAGACACTACTGAGCGGTAAACGAGAAATACACATACGGAGAAACCCATGAAAAAGACAATGATTGTCAGCACGATCGCTTTGCTCGCGAGCGTCCTTGGAACCTCGGCGGCTCAGGCTCAGGATGCCCCGGTGCAGAAGCCGCTCAGCATCAAGATCGGTGGATACTTCCCGTCCGGCGGCGACGCGCGCACGCTCGGCAACACGTGGCTGCACGTTGGCGGAGACTATGCGTTCGGCAAGACCGACACGGCGTCGCCGCTGCTGAAGCTGGGATATGTGGATTATTCCGGCAAGGAGAAGGACGGCGTGCGTGGACAGTACATTGGCGTCGGCCTTGGCGTCCGCGCCTATGCGAATAAAGCGACCAACACCACCGTGTCTCCGTTCTACGGCGCGGGGCTCGGCGTTTACTTCGAGCAGGCGAAGGGCGGCGGCCAAACCAAGAATACGACCGGTGTCGGACTGAAGGCCAGCGTCGGTGTTGAACTGAACCAGGGCGCATTCATCGAAGGCGGCTACACCTACCTTCCGCAGAAAGTCAGCGACACGGATCTGAGCGGCTTCAGCGCGGATCTGGGATACCGGTTCTAAGTTAAGCCCGCCGCGAGCGGCGGCAGGATCTTATAGACGACGCGGCTTTTGCGGCCGGTGACGCTCTCCTCGACCAGCGATTCGATCTCTGGGGGGAGGGCGTCGCGCCGTGGATGCTTGATCACGACGCGGCGGCGGGCGACGCGGCGCGCTTCGTGGATTGAGGCGGTGTCCAGCGGCTCCGTGTTTCCAAAGAGCGCCAGCGGGCTGACGGAGTTTTCGGAGCCGGGCAGGCGTTCGTCGAAGAAGGGGTCGAAGTACACCAGGTCGAACGATGCGTCCGGGGCCTCGCGCAGATAGTCGCGGTAGCTGGCCGTCACGACATGCACGCGCCGCATTGCTTCTTCCAGGATCTTGGGCTCCAGGTCGAAGCGGCTCACGCCGTCGCGCGTGACGGCCGCAAGCTCCGGCACGCTCTCCAAACCCACGACCTTTCCCGTTTCTCCCACCATCAGCGCCGCGAGAGTCGCCTCGCCGGCGAAGCCGAGCGTGCAGTCCAGGACCGATTCACCGGGCTGCAACGCGGCTGCTTCGACGTATAGGTCCCGCCAGCCGCGCGTGACATTGTAACCCCGCAGCATCGCCAGGTTGGGATGGAATGAGTATTCGAACTCGGAATCGCCGTCGCGCAGCACCAGCTTGGTGTGCGTGACGACCAGCGCACGTTTGGCGCCGGTGGCGGCGAGGACTTCGGGGATATTGTCTTTCTCGCGGGGATAGTAAACGCCGCCCAGTTCATGCGCGAGCGCTCGCGCCCGCTCCTGAAGATCCGGCCGGCCCTTGACGCCGGTGGTGACGCATAGGGGAATTGCAGACTGCGTCATAGCGTTCGGATGATCTCCTTGATACTCTCGATCTCGTCCGGCCTGCCCGTCAGCGCCGTGACGCCGAGCGCGACGGCGGCGTCCAAAAACGCCGCGCGGTCGGCCAATGAGGCGTCCTGGAAATCTTCGTCCGCGCAAAGCATCATTACCGGGGCGCTGGAACGGCGCGCCGCCAGGACGATGCGCTCGGCGGCCTCCAGGTCTTCGGCCTGCGTGGGGACGATGGCGACTCCGGCGAAGTCATCGAAGTCGTCCGGAATATCGTCCGCGGATTGCGTTATCGGCATGCCGGCGACAAGCAGGGGGCGCAGGAAGGGCTCGTCGCCATCCTGCAAAAAGATTTCGGTGTCGGCGAATTGATCGCGCACGTCTTCGGCGAGCCAGGGCGGCGTGATTAGGCGGATCTGCCCTTCCGCGCAGGCGCGCAGCATCGGCGAGAGCGCCAATCGCTCCAATTCCTGATCCAGCACGATCGCCAGCGCGCCGACTTCGTCGAGCAGCGTCTTCCAGGTCTGCGTCTGGTCCTCGGAGTTTTGTGGCTCGTCGAACGTCCCAAAGACGGTGTTATCCGGCGGCAGATACACGCCATCGGCGCCGGCCCGCATCGCGAGCGAAACATCTTCGAGCGACCGGGCGATGGCGAGCACTTCGACACGGATATTGGCGTAGGCGGTCCGGGCCGGCAGATGGGCCGAATCCACGAAATAGACACGCGCGCGGCTCGCCGGCTTTTGATAGCGGGCGATCACGGACGCGTCGGCGTCGATATACACGCGGCCCCGGTCGCCGTCGAGCACGAGGATATCGAACTCATTGACGTTTTCAAGAAACGGCGTTCCCAGACCGGAGACGATGGGGTAGGGCGCCGAAAACGGTTCGGCGTCTTCCGCGACGGCGATGCCCAGGACTTCCAGACCGACCATCGGCGCGCCGACCACTCCCGGATATAGCCGGTCCATCACCAGGATCACCTGAGAGGGCTCCGGGTCGGATTCGTAGAACCCGCGAAGCTCGGCGGCGGCCGCGCGGCGGCGGCGCTCGGGGTGCAGCGCGGGGCCGAAGCGGTCGATCGTCAGCCGCGCCGCCGCGGCGATGGCGACGCCTCCGGAGATGGGCTGTCCCAGGAAGACTTCCATCTTAGCCGCCTTTCTCCGGAGCGGTGTCCGGCGCCGCCAGCGTCTGAGGATCGGGAGCAGCATCCGGCTTGGTCGCTGGCGCCGTGGGAGCCGTCGGGGCGGGCTTCGCCGGAGGCGGGCCTGAAGATGTCGGCGGCGGCGCGACGGGCATTGGAGGCAGCAGGCCCGTGCCGTTTTTGCCGTCATCGCCGGGGCTGGCGGCGTCCTCCGCATTCTTTGTCTTGAACTTGCCGTGTGTCGGCACCGGGATCGTCACGGATTCATCGTTCTCGTCGACGCCGATGACGACACGGCTTGCTCGGATGATATTGCCCTCGGTGTCGCGGGCGAGAACGTTCCCGACCAGCGTCACCTTCTTGGCGTTGCCGTCGTACTGGCCCGAATCGGCGGTCAGCACGCGGTTCTTTTGGTGGACGGTCAGCGCGCCGGGGACCGTGCCGATCTTTTTCTTGTAATCGTAAGTCATCAGCTCGCACGTCATGGTCGCGGCGTCATGGAAGCGGCTGCGCAGCGATGTCGACGGCGAGGCGGCGTCCTTGGCGCTGGGTTTGACCACCAGGACGATGTTATCGCGCACCGTCGCGAGGTGGCGGGTGAAATCGATGAAGCCGTTCTTGCCGTTCAGATCGCTTTGCGGATCGTAAAGATGGACGGGCGCGAGCGACTTCGCGTTCAGGGCGCGTTGCTGATCGTCGAGGTTGACGATCGCCGCGTCGGTTTTCAGATAAGTGTCTTCCTGGCTGAGCGTCACGCCCTGACTCATCTCCACCGTTCGCGGGGCGTTGAGCCAGCGGGAAAAGCCGGCGTCATAGGTGACGAAGTCGCCGCCGGATTCAGCGTTCGCGGCGCTTTGCGCGGCGGGCGTGCGCCAGGGGGCCGCGACGAGCGCGGCGCTCACGGCGGCGACGCCCGCCGCCGCCCATATGGCGCGATGTTTACTGCTGGACATAAGCTAATTTACCAATCGGCCGATCCGGAAGGTTCCGTGAAGACGCCGGAGCGTGAGGTTTTGCGTGCGCGTGTCGAAGCTGATCGCCGATCCCGTCGCCGCGCCCATTCCTCCTGGAAACACCGCCTGCACCACTCCCGGAGCCTGGATGAGATGATGCGTTTCGTCCCAAACCAGCCGGTCCGTACGGAATGTCGGACCGCCCGATTTCAGAATTCGCGCCTCAATGCCGCCATTCAATTGGAGAAACGAGGAGGTGGAGGAGCCGGCTCCGGCCAGTCCGCCCGGAGATTGGAACGCCGCCTGACGGGCGCTCATTTTGACGATTGGGCGTTCGTGGGCGTCGTAGAAAACCCCATCATGAACGTCGTCGGCCGTGACCGAATAATGGTCACGGCCGACGGAGATCGTCTTCGCTTGAACGCGCCACTGCACGCGGCCGCCGCTGCGGCCCGTGACAGTGGCGTCCGAAATCTGAAGCGCCATCTGGCCCATCGGATTCATCTGCGGATTCATCAAATCCGCGAATGGCTGGTATCGGCCCAGCGAACGATAGCTCCAGATGGTCAGGCCCGCAATCACGATCGCCAGCAGGATCAGCCATGTCTGCGTGTTCCGCAGCTTCATCATAACAGGGCAATCTAAAGCGGCGGCGGCGGCGGGTTGGTGGACAGGTCGAACGTGAACACGCCGATATTCTTCGTGCTGCCGCTGAACTTGCTGGGATCGACCGTGATCGATCCATCCACGAATGTGCTCGGAACCGGCTCCTTGACTTGCAGCTGGAATGAGCTGGGCGTGGTCACATTGGAAATGCTAAAGACGCCGTTCGCGTCAGTCGTCGATGTCAGCGTTGGCGCTCCGACAATGGTAACGACGCGTCCCGTCAACGGCTGTAGAGTTACGGTGTCTTTGAGAGTTCCCGTGACCGTATAGGCCGCGCCGGTCGTCGTCCCCGTCGTGGTTCCGGTGGTCGTTCCCGTGGTGGTCCCAGTAGTCGTTCCCGTCGTTGTGCCGGTGGTCGTCCCGGTCGTGGTTCCCGTGGTGCTTCCGGTGGTTGTGCCCGTGGTCGTGTTGTTGGAGCCGCCGCCATCACCGCCGCCCCCGCCTCCGCCGCAGCCGGCCAGCGTCGCCAGCGCGGCGGCGAGAGCCGCCACGAGCGTCAAAATCATCCCCGACCTTCGCGCCAATAAAAACATGTGTCGTTCTCCAAAAATGCTCAGCGCGACGCCGCCGCGCAGATGATCTGCGTAACGAGAGCCCGCATACACGGAAACGATGAGATCGCCTCCGCAATCTACCGTCATTCTACCCTAACGGCGGGCGTCCCCCGACGCGCCGTCCAAAGCGCGCATCAGCCATGCGCGCAATCCCTCGCGGCTGACCTCCATCTGCGCTTCGACTTCCGTGTGCGAAAGCGTATGTCCGGGCCGGAGCCCGCATCCATAGTTTGTGACGATCCCGACGCCGGCATAAGGAATGCTCGCCTCGCGGGCGAGGATCGCTTCCGGAGCGCCGGTCATGCCGACGACGTCGCCGCCCCAGGCCGCCATCATCTTGATTTCCGCCGGCGTCTCATAGCGGGGGCCGGACACGCACACATACGTTCCGCGCGAGTGGACCATCGCGGCTCCTCCTCCGCGCGCCGTATCCAGCAGCTTTCGGCGCAGCTCCATCGAATAGGGTTCCCCCATATCCGTGTGCCGCACGCGGCCGGGTTTGCTGAAGAATGTCTGCACCTCGCCTTTGGTCAGATCGATGAAATCATCAAAGATGACGAAGTGGCCGGGGGAGAGCGCGAGTTTCAGGGAGCCGACGGCGGCTGTGGCGTAGATCGCGGTGACGCCGAGCGAGAGCAGGGCCGCGATATTCGCGCGGTGGTTAATATTGTGCGGCGCCACGGTGTGTCCCGCGCCATGCCGCGCCAGAAAGATGAAGTCGGCGCCGGCGTCCGTGCGGCCGTGGATGACGCTGGCGGCGCCGTACTCCGTCTCCACAACCGTGGGCTCGCCGCCGGTGAACGCCGTTCCAAAACCGCTGCCCCCGATGATCGCGACGGGCATAATTGACAAACCTTTCCCAATGGGGATACACTATCCGCCACACTCATGGCAGATGTACCCACTCATTCTACACGAAATCGGCGGCGGGGGCAAGCTGGTATTTCCGCATTCGCCCTGCTGCTGTGCTCTTTGATCTTCTTTCGCGAACAACTCTTCACCGGCAAGTCGCTTTATTGGGGCGACATCGGCCTGTATTTTGTTCCCATGCTCGATCATCTCCACCAGAGTCTCCTCGCGGGGCGTGTCCCGCTTTGGAACCCCTGGATTCTGTGCGGCGCTCCGTATGTGGGCAATCCTCAGACATGGCCTTTGTATCCCGGCGCCGCGTTGTTTGGGATTTGGGGCGCCCGGCAGGCGATCGGGTGGGATATCGCGCTGCACGCCTGGCTTGCCGGCGTGGGAATGTATCTGCTGGCGCGGCGCGCGGCGCGCGCCGGCTGGGCCGCCGCGCTGCTGGCGTCGCTTACTTATATGTTCGGCGGCCACTTTGTCTCCAAAGAGCAGTTTCCCAACATGCTGCAAGCCGAGGCGTACGTCCCCTGGCTGCTGTATTTCGCGGATCGCGCCCTGACGACCCTGCGCCGGCGCGACGCGCTCGCCGTGGGCGCGGCGCTGGGCTTGCAGCTTCTCGCGGCCCACGCGCAGATCACCTTGCTGACGATCTATCTCGTTGCGATCTATTGCGGCTGGCGTATCCCCGGCCTTCGTCCCTGGACGCGTCCGCGCGTGCTGCGTCTCGTGAGCATCGCGGCGATGGCGGCGCTGGTCGCCGTGTGTTTGGACGCCGGCCAGCTTCTGCCGACGATCGAGCTTTACCAGAACGCCTGGCGGCAAAATCTCAGCTTCAAGATCGTGGATCGGTTCTATCTGCCATGGAATCAATTGGGGAACTTCGTAGCGCCCACGGCGCACGGGCATCCGATCGCGAATAACTTTACGGCGCGGGGTAACTTCTGGGAGACATGCTGTTACATTGGCGCTCTTCCGGCCATCGCCGCGCTGGCGGCGATGGCCGGCGCCTGGCGGCGCGGCGCCGAGAAAGCGGCGCCGTTCTGGACCGTCGTCTTTGTGCTGGGCGTGTGGCTGGCGACGGGTAAAGACGGGCATCTGTATTATGTCGCTTATAAAGCGCTGCCGGGCTTCAAAAGCTTCCACGATCCCGCGCGCTGCTTGCTGTGGGCGTCCGTCGCGGCCGCGCTGCTGGCGGCGATCGGACTGGACGCCGCGAAAGCCTTCGCCGCGAGGCGAGGGTGGGGGACAGGGCAAGCGCCGCGCTGGGTTTCGGCAGTCGTTCTCCTGATCGCTTTCGTCGATCTCGCGCATTTCGGCGGAGACATCTACCCGCTGGCCTCCCAAAACTCGATGGCGGCGCATGGATTGGTGACGGCGACGGTGCGCGCGGATCCGATGGTGCGGGCGCATCAGGCGCGGATCATGGCGCCGGACAGCGCGCGGGTTTGGCAGCGGTTTACCGCGAAGCGATCCTATCAGAGCGATCTTTCTGGTTATGGGCGGCTCTGGCGCGAGACGCTGACGCCGAACCTCGGCATGGAGCTGGGCGTCGCCGACGCTTACGGGTACGAGCCGGAAACGCGCCTGGACACCCAGATGGTTTCCGGCGGGACCGCCGTGGCGCTGGGTCCGAATGCGAGTGACGTCCAGCGCCACGGCGCCGCCGCGTACGCGGGCGCCATGGCGGTCCGTTATCTCATCACCGACCGAACCGAGCCGCCGGACGCCAGGCTGCCCGGCGTCCAAACCCTTCTCACCGCGCCTACGGCGCCGTTCGCCACTCATCCCGAGGAAGGGAGCGGACAGGAGCATCTGTCGCTGAACACGCGCTGGCTGCCCCGCTGCCGGCTGGCCGGCTCGATCGTTTCGGGGGGCTCCGCGCACGACGCCATGCTCACGATCGCGCGGGGGCTCAATGGGCAGGGCGCCGCCGTGGACCTTCAGCGTGACACGGAGATTGCCGGCGCTGTCGGGCCGCAATACTCGCGGCGCTCCATCCGCGCCGTTTCGGAGATACGCGATCTCGATCCGGAGCATGTGTCGATCGATGTGACCACGGACGGTCCGGCGGCGCTGGTGCTGGCGGATACGATGCATCCCGGATGGACGGCGACGGTGGACGGCCGGCCCGCGACGATCCGTTCCGCCGACGGTTTTCTGCGCGCCATGCTGCTGCCGTCCGCGGGCCGACATCGCGTGAATTTCGTCTATCGCCCGGCCTCGTTCCAGGCGGGCCTGTATCTCACTCTGCTGACAATGTCTCTTTTGGCGGCTTGCGTGGTATATATTGTGAGTGCGCGCAATTTTCGCGGTAACTTTGGCAGGAAAAGCCCTGCGTAATTGCGAATAGGTATTTTCAACTGGTCTCCTGCGTCATCACGGATGGGGGTGGGCGATGGCCGAACTGCATATTGATGTCCATAACGAAAGCGCCGTTGCGACGGTGCTTTTGCGGGGCGAGCTGGATGCCTACAGCGCGCCTCGTCTTCGGCAAGTGCTTGATCCTTTGATCAAGGCGACGGATCCCGCGATACTGGTCGATCTGACCGCGCTGGAGTATCTCGACAGCGCGGGGCTGGGAGTGCTGGTCGCGGCGCTCAAACAGGTGACTGACCGTGACGGACAGTTTGGCGTCATTTCGCCGTCGCCGATTGTCGCGCGCGTGCTTCAAGTCACCGGCTTGTTCAAGCTTTTTACCATTTTTTCCGATCCGGCGGAGGCGCAGGCGTCCTTCGGCCTCGCCGCGTGAGCTTCGGGAAATAACCAATCACACTTCTACACGCAATGACGCGCGGGAAGGCCAGAGTCGCCTTTCCGCGCGTTGCTGTGCGGAGATCGGCTTTCAGAACCTTTGGTCAAACTAAGATAATCGATGAGGAGAAACGGCGAAACAATGCGAATTATTGGCAGCGTCAATCGTACGCTTACACTGGGTCTGGTCTGCGCCTCCATGGCGATCGTGAGCGGCTGCGCCAACGATAAGCCGAAAGCCGGCGACGCTGGTTCGGGCGGAACCTCCAACGGTACGGCGACGGGAACACCCATCGTCGTCGGCGAGTTCGGCTCGCTTTCCGGCAGTGAATCGACCTTCGGAACCTCCACGGATAATGGCTTGAAGCTCGCCGTGAATCAGATCAACGCGGCGGGCGGCATCGACGGACATCCGCTGACCGTCAAAGTGTATGATGACGAGGGCAAGCCCGACAGCGCTTTGACCGTCGTCCAGCGCCTGATCAATCAGGACAAGCCCATCGCGATCGTCGGCGAAGTCGCCTCCAAGCTGTCGATCCAGGCGGCCCCCGCCTGCAACGCCGCGAAGGTCCCGATGATCTCGCCGTCCTCCACGAACCCCAAAGTCACCCAGATCGGGCCATATATCTTCCGCGTGTGTTTCATCGATCCGTTCCAGGGCACGGCCGCCGCGAAGTTCGCGGTCAACACGCTCAAGGCCAAGCGCGCGGCGATCATGACGGATCAGCAGAACGACTACAGCACCGGTCTGACCAAGTTCTTCACCCAGAGCTTCACGCAGCAGGGCGGAACGATTGTCGCCAATCCGTCCTACACCAAGGACGACCTTGATTTCCACTCGCAGCTCGCGAATATCAAAGCGCTGAACCCGGACGTCATTTACGTTCCCGGTTATTACGGCCAGGTCGGCCCGATCGCCAAGCAGGCGCGCCAGCTCGGCATCACCGTCCCGCTGCTCGGCGGCGATGGCTGGGACTCGCCGAAGCTCGTGGAGGGCGCCGGCGGCGCGGGGCAGGCGCTCGAAGGCTCCTACTTTACGAACCACAGCTCCATGGAGAACCCCGATCCGGCGATCCAGAACTTTGTGAAGGCGTTCAAGGCGGCGAACAGCAACGGCGAGCCGGATGCGCTGGCGGCGCTGGGGTACGACGCGGGACAGGTCCTGGCCGACTCCATCAAGCGCGCGGGCAAGCCCGCCGACGGAGATTACACCAGCGAAGCGTATCGGACCAAGCTGCGCGACGCCATCGCCGCGACGAAAGACTTCCCGGGCGCGACTGGCAAGATCACGATCGGGGCGGATCGCAACGCCGTCAAGCCGGCCGTTGTCCTTCAGGTGAAGGGCGCCGCCTTCAAATACGTCACGACCGTCAATCCGTAATTAGCGAATATCCATGCACCAATTCACCGAGCAGCTTCTCTTCGGCATTCAGCTAGGGAGCATTTACGCGCTGATCGCCCTCGGCTACACCATGGTGTACGGGGTGCTGAAGCTGATTAACTTCGCCCATGGCGACGTTTATATGGTCGGAGCTTACGGTGGCCTCGGCGCCGCGTTCTTAGTGGGAACGTGGCTGCCGAGCCACCATATCTTCACCGCCGGCTTGCCGTCGCCGATTGGAGCCGTCCTTGTGCTCCTTTGCGCGATGGCGATCTGCGCCCTGCTCGGTCTGGTGATCGAACAGGCGGCGTACCGCCCGCTGCGGACGCGCGCCTGGATCGCTCCGGCGATTGTTCTGGGCGCGGCGGCGGCGTACATCGCGTACTCGATCGCGGCGGACGCCAACCGCAACCCGGCCTCATGCGTTGCGATCGCCCTGATCGTTTGGGGCGCCATCGCCTGGATCCTGAAGACATCGCAAAGCCGCCGCACCGCGACCGTCTCGCCGCGCCTCACGGCGCTGATCACCGCGATTGGCGTTTCGCTCTTCTTGGAGAACTTCGCGAACCTCAAAAGCATCTTCACGCCGGATCCGCGCTTCTTCCCGACGATCGTCAATATCCCTGACCCGGCGCGTCATATCCCGCGCACGGTGAGCGTTCTCGGCGTTGACGTCAGTCTGGAGACGATGCTGATCTTCGGCCTCTCGCTGGCGCTGATGGCGATCTTGACCTTCATCGTCACGCGCACCAAGATCGGCAAGGCGATCCGGGCGGTGTCGTACGACGCCGACGCGGCGGCGCTGATGGGAATCAACACCGACCGCGTGATCTCCTTCACCTTCATGCTCGGCGCGGTGCTGGCCGGCGCCGCCGGCGTCATGGTCACCTCGCTGACGGGAACGGCGATCAATCCCTATATCGGCGTGCCTTTCGGCCTGAAGGCGTTCGTGGCGGCGGTCATCGGCGGCATCGGCAACATCCCCGGCGCGACGCTGGGGGGGCTGATCATGGGGATCGCGGAGATCATGGTGGTCGCTTACGGATCGTATATCGGCGTGCCGGACACTTACCGGGACGCCGTCGCGTTCTTCCTGCTGATCCTCATTCTGCTGGTGCGCCCGTCGGGGCTGCTTGGCAAGTTCGCCCCCGAAAAGGTTTAAGGGCTCCCTGTAGTTTTAGGAGATTTGTACGCTCGTGCCTGACGCTATCAAGAAACTTCCGCCGCTTGTTCGCCACCTGATCGCAATTGTCGTGATCGGCGCGGCGCTGATGGCGGTGAACGGATTTGTCGAAGGGCCGAAGTTCGGCCAGTACCGCGAAAGCATCCTGATCTTTTGCGGGATCAATATCGTGCTGGCCGTGGCCCTGAACATCGTGAACGGCTTCACCGGCCAGTTTTCGCTCGGCCATATCGGCTTCTACGCGATCGGAGCTTACGTGACGGCGGCCTTCTCCACCTATGGCCACGCGCGCTTCTTCCCGGGACTGCCGATCGATGGCTCTTCGCCCAGCATCGCCCATGAGATCGTTCCTGTCTTCGTGCTGACGACCGTCGCCGGCCTCGCGGCGGCCGCCGCCGGTTTAGTGGTCGGTCTGCCGTCGCTGCGCCTGCGCGGCGATTACCTGGCGATTATTACGCTCGGCTTCGCGCAGATCATCCAGGTCATTATCCGCAACATCAAAGCCGTGGACGGCGCGACGTCGTTCAACGGCATCACGCGCGGGGACACGACGATCCTGACCCCGCACCTCACCAATTTCCTCTGGGTTTACGTCGCCGTCGCGGTGATCCTTTGGGTGGCCTACTCCCTGCGATTCTCCACCCACGGCCTCGCCTTCCTCGCCGTGCGCGACGACGAGATCGCCGCCGAATCCATGGGCATCAACACAACCCGTTACAAGGTTATCGCCTTTCTGATCAGCGCCTACTTCACCGGAGTCGCCGGCTCGCTTTTCGCGCTCTACCTGCCGTCCCTCTCCAACGACCAGTTCTCTTTCGTCCGCTCCATCGACATCCTGGTCATGGTCGTCCTCGGCGGCCTTGGCAGCATCAGCGGCGTCACCATCGCCGCCGTCCTTCTCACAACCCTCCCCGAAGTCCTGCGCTCCGTGGACGAGTACCGCCTCGTCATCTACCCACTGCTGCTGATCCTGCTGATGCTGACGCGGCCGCAGGGGATTTTTGGACGGGATGAAGTGTCGAAGACGTGGCTCAAGGGACAATGGGGCGCGCTGCGAGGAGTGTTTCGCAAACCCTCCCCCTCGGTCCCTCTCCCCCCCGGCTAAAGCCTGGGAGAGGGACCGAGGGGGAGGGCTTCCTATCTCAGCTTCCCATTCTGCCGATAAACGAACGAAATAATCTCCGCCACCACTCGAAACAGCTCCGGGGGGATCGACGAGCCGACTTCCAGGCTGGACAGCGCTCCGGCGAGGGCGGGGTCCTGGCGGACGTGGACGTTGTTTTCCTTGGCGACGCGGACGATCTCCTCGGCGACGATTCTCCTGCCGCTGGCGACCACCTTGGGGGCGACGCTTCCTTCGCCGTCATATCGCAGGGCCACGGCGCTTTTTGCCGGCGGGTTGTTGGATTTGTCTTGCATTTTTGTATTACTATGCTTGCTTCTGGAATCTTTTGAGTCGGTTTTCCCTGCCTGTCGATGCTTTCTCGATTAGACGCGCCAGTCGACGCAGGCGCGGGGTGTGACGAGCGCTTCGCCGCCGTGCCAGAGCGGCGCCCATTCGGTGCGCGTCGCGCAGGTGATCATGCTCGCGGGCCAGCCGAGCGAGGCGAGCGAATGGCTGAGCTCCGCCGTCTGCCGCGAGAATAAGCGCGTCGTGGCGGGCTTCTCACAGGTAACGTGACAGGAAAGGCGTCCTTCCAGAGTGCCGCTGAGCGCGAATTCCATCAGTCCCAGGCGCGTCGTAGTAAGACGAACCGTCGCATGGAGATAAGCGGTGTCGTCGGGCATGTCGTCCACGTTCGCGCTGTCGTCCCATGGAGTCAAGTGCATCTCGACCATGGTCTGTTCGCCGGGGAACTGCAGCGGCATCGCGAGATACATCGGAATATTCGCCGGCGCGTCATGCGCGCGGACCGCCGCCTGGTTGAGCAACTGCTGGCCCTCGATGTGCGAGGCGAGGGCGTCGGCGCCGCTGCGGATCGCTCGGTCGCCGACCGTCGATGCGATTCCCAGCAGGGCGGAGTGCTGGTCGCGAATGAAAGAAACGTCGTCGCCGTTCTTCATTGCGTGCAAAATGCGGTTCTCGGTGCTTTGACCCACCTGACGCGCCTGCGCGTGCAGCTGGGCGGACAGCGCGTCCGGATCGGCGCCGGCCTCCAGATTGAGCGCGAGCCAGTGCATGACCTCGGGTGGAAGGCTCTTGCTGGCGGGGATGCCGTTGATGATGACGCTTAAGGCGCGCAGCGCCGCCGGGCTGGTCGGCAGATCGTTCGCGGTCGCTAACGCGAAGGCCATCGGGAGCGCTCCCGGCGCGGCGGCGAGCGCCGCGTGGGCGGCGGCGATGGTTGGTAAATTGAGCGGAAGGCCGAGCTGCGTGAAGGCCTTCGCGATATCCATGTTCTGCGTGCTCGCGGGCGCGCCGAGCGAAAGCAGGACCGAGCGCAGCATATCGGGCGTCATCGTCATCGTTTTGCGCTGGTCGGCCGGTGTCGGCGGCGCGCCGGCCAGCACGGCCGCGGCTTTGTCCTGGACGAGACGTGACAGGCCCCCGATGAAACCGAGCGCTGCTCCCGGGAAGGTTGGCTTCCCCATATCCATGGATGAATCGATGCGCATAGTGACTAGCCGAGCAGGAAGCGACGCGGATTGCGGCGAACTCTGAAACCTAAGTTTATTATCGGCGGAATTCCTTAGGAACATCAGATGACGAACCATAAATCGCCAATACGCGCGATCTTTTTTGACGTTGGCGACACATTGGTTTTCGATAACCCCAGCCAAATCGATCGAGTCCACATCGCCGCGACGGCCTGTGGCCTGGACTTTGAGCGCGCGCGGATGGACGCGGCGTTCCGTCACGTGGAAGACTATGCGCTGGAGCGCTACGTGCTGGGCGAAACGCAAGATGATCCGCAAGTGGCGCGCCGATGCATGGATATCCTGTGGGAGCGGTTCGGCGCCGCCGCTTTGGACGACGACCAGTGGATACAGCTCCAGCAAGCTTACGCCGCCGTTCCCTATGTCCGCGAACTGCGCGAAGAGATTCCGTCCTTGCTGCGCGCGCTCAAATCCGAGGGTTTTCAGATCGGCGTTGTCTCCGACTGGACCATCGATCTGGAGACGCTGCTGACGGAAATGGGAGTGCGGGAGCACCTGGATGCGCTCGCCGTCTCCGATATTGTCGGCTGCACAAAACCTGACCCCCGAATCTTCCAGGAGGCGCTGACGCAGGCCGGCGTCGCGCCCGAGGAAACGATCCACATCGGCGACTTCTACGAACTGGACGTGGTCGGCGCGCGCGCCGCCGGCATGCAGGCCGCCTTGTTCGACTGGCGCGGGCGCGCTCCCAACGCCGATTGCCCTCGATTTACGACATTCGCGCAAATGCTGTCATTCGTGCGTGAACTGTACGAACCCAATCGCGCATAGCGTGCGCACCATGGGGAAGCCTTGCTGACCTTCCAGGATCCTCGGATATTCTCTCTCGTCCCGCTTGTGATTCTCGTGCTGATTTGGGCGGCGCGGCTCGGATACTCGGGCCTGCGCCGCCACGCGCTTTGGTTTACCGCCGCGCTGCGAACTCTCACGCTGATCGGTATTTTGGCGGCGCTGGCGGGGACGGCGTATGTCGGGCAATCCGATCGGCTCTGCGTGATCTTCGTGGTAGATGTTTCGCGTTCGATGACGCCGGAATTGCGGGCGCGCGCGTGGCGATATCTCCAGAGCGCATTGGCGACGAAGCGCCCGTCGGATGTTGCCGGCGTGGTCGTGTTCGCGCGGGATGCGCGCGCGGCGGCCGCGCCTTCGACTCTGGTGGAGCAGATCCATTCACTGCGCTCCGGGGGCGTTGTCAAGGACGCCACGGATTTGGAGCATGCGCTCCGTCTGGCGTTGGCGCTGTTTCCGCCGGACCGCGCGAAGAAGATCGTGCTGCTCAGCGACGGCAATGAAACCGCAGGAAATGTGGCGTCCCTGGAACCCGCATTGCAGGCAAACCATATTGCCGTGGATGTCGCCGACATCTTTCCCTCGGACAAATTCCTTCCGCCCGAAGCTCTGTTAAAACCCCTCGCGCTCGCATCCCGCGTGGCCGTTCGTACGCCGTTCGCAATCCCCGTTCATGCCTGGAGCTCACGGGCGCAGGCGGCGACGCTGTCGCTGGGCGTCGATGGGCGTTTCGCGGAGCGCCGCGCCGTCCATCTGCCGGCGGGGGACAGTGCGTGGGAGTTTACGCGGACGATGACGCGTCCGGGATCGCAGCGCTTTGATGTGAGCCTCTCGACACCCAGCGACACGATTCCCTCGAACAACGCCGTCTATGCCACGGTTCGGGCCGCAGGGTCGGCGCGAGTGCTATATCTGACCATGGACCGCGTCGCGGGCGTGGGCCTGCGCGAACTATTGGCGCGTGACGGGATCGAAATCGTCGTGCGATCTCCCGTCAACTCGCCAGACACATTGGAAGACCTTTCGCAGTTCGATGGCGTGGTGGTGGGGGATGTGACGGCGCAGGAATTAGGAGCGTCCGCAATGCTTGCCATTCAAAACGCCGTCCATGACGAGGGGATCGGTCTGGGGATGATCGGCGGCGAGCGGGGCTTTGCGGGCGGCGGCTATGCCGGGACGCCAATGGAGCCGGCGCTTCCGGTGGAGATGGACCGCAAGGGCGACACGCGAACGCCGCGCGCGGCGATCGTGGTGGCGCTGGACGCCTCCGGGTCGATGGCGCAGCTGGAAGACGGGGTTCAGAAGCTGCAATTGGGGGCGAAAGCCGCCGTGCAGTTGATGCACGCCTTGAAGCCGGACGATCAGATCGCGGTGACGGCGGTGCGGGAGCAGACGCAAGTCGTACTGCCCTTGCAGACCGCCGCCAATACGCAGCCCCTGGAAGACACGATCGATGCGCTTTCGGCGGGCGGCGGCGGCATCTACTGCCGCACGGCTCTGGAGGACGCCGACGCCATTCTTCAGCGCTCCGATGCGCCGGTCCGCCATGTGATTCTGGTGGCCGACACGGGAGATTCCGAGCAGCCCGAGGGCTGCATCGCGCTGGCGCGCCGGATGAAAGCGGCGGGCGTCACCGTCTCAGTCTGCGGGATTGGCGGCGAAACGGACAAGGACGCCGCATTTCAGCGCGCGCTGGCGAGCGCCGGCGGCGGGCAATCGCTGATCGTGGAAGAAGCCGAGCAGCTTCCCGCGCTGTTCGTTCGAGACGCGCAGCATCTACAGACAAAGCTCTCTCTGGAGCGGCGTGTAGCGCTAGCGGCTTCGGCGGGAGCGCCGATGCTCGCGGGACTGCCGCTGGACACGATCCCGCCGGTGCTGGGCTACGATTTTATTCGGGCCAAAACGGGGGCGGGCGTGGCCCTGGCGACTGCCGACAGCCGGGAGCCGATCCTGGCTTACGGCCATTTCGGCGAGGCGCGGACGTTTGCCTTCGCCTCCGACGGCGCGGAGCATTGGACGGCGTCGTGGAGCGGGTGGCGGGGCCGCCGTGCCTTCTGGGCTCAGCTGCTCCGCTGGTTCGCAAAGGGCGACACGGATGGCGGCGCCAATCTTCATGTGGACGAGCAAGATGGGGCGGGGCGTGTGACGGTTACCGCGAAAAACGACGCCGACGCCCGTGATTGGCAGGCGTTTGTGACATCGCCGCACGGCGTCCGGGCGCCGATGACGCTCAGTCCGATGGACGCGCGGAGTGCGGAGGGAAGGTTTCCTTTAGATCAAATCGGCGGCTATTCCGTGGGCATATCCCATCGTTCGGGGGCGCCCGGCTCAAAAACAGCCCAATTCGTGGTACCATATTCGCCAGAGTTTCTCGAAGCCCGGCCGGACCGGCCGCGTCTGATCCGGCTTGCGTCCGAGGCGCGCGGCGTGTACGCGCAGCCGGCGGGACGCGTGTTTCGCGGCCAGACGCTTTGGGTGACGGCCGAACGCGATCTTACGCCGTGGCTGCTGCTCTTCAGCGCTTTTTGCTTTTTGGGCGAACTGGTCTGGCGGGCGCGCGGACTGCGCGCGTCGAAGTAATGAATAGAAGGACAGAGATTGCGATGCCTGTTTCCGCACAACGATATCTTGTCCCGGTGATCTCCAACGACGAGATCATCGCGGACCACCGCGTTTTGACATGTCACGCTCCCGAGGTCGCGGCGCTGGCGAGACCGGGCCACTTCGTCAACGTCAGCGTCGGCGACGGTTACGATCCATTCCTGCGCAAGCCCTTCAGTATCTACACGGTCGATCGCGAGCGCGGCGAGATCAGTATGCTGTTCTCGATTGTCGGCGCGACGACGCGCGGCATGGCGAAGAAGCGTGCGGGAGATGAGATCGACCTCGTCGGCCCTCTCGGCGGCAAGATCTTCCAGCCCGATTCGCGCGAGGGCGCGACCCATGTGATGGTGGGCGGCGGCTACGGTGTTCCGCCGCTGGTCTTCCTGTCCAAAGAACTTCTGACAGCCGATCCAGGCGCGAATATCGAGTTTATCATCGGCGCGCGTCACAAGGATCTGTTGTTGTGCGAGGCGGAGCTTGCCGAAGCGGGCGTCACGGCGCGGATGACGACGGAGGACGGTTCGCACGGAATGCGCGGCCGCGTGACCGATGCGCTCCGGCTCGTGCTGGAGGAGCAATCGGGTAATCCCGTGACGGTGTATTGCTGCGGACCGACGCCGATGATGCATGCGGTCAGCGATCTTTGTCTGGAGCTTGGCGCGCCCTGCCAGCTTTCGGTGGAAGTGGGAATGCCCTGCGGGATGGGAGTCTGTATGGCGTGCGTGGTGGACCTGGCGGACGGACGGCGTGTGCGCTGCTGCACCGATGGTCCGGTCTTCGGAGCCGGGGAGGTGATATGGTAAATACGTCTGTAAAAATCGGGAAGCTCACGCTGCGCAACCCCGTCATGACCGGTTCGGGAACGTTCGGTTTTGGAAGCGAGATGTCGGAAGCGCTGGACCTGAGCGCGCTCGGCGCGTGTGTCGTCAAGAGCACCAGCCGCGAGCCGCGCCTGGGCAACCCGACGCCGCGCATCATCGAAACGTCCTCCGGCATTCTCAACGCGATCGGCCTGCAAAATGGCGGCATCGATAACTTCATCGAGGAGAAACTGCCGTTTCTTCGGCAGTATGATGTCCCGATTATCGTCAACCTTGTCGGCTACGAAGTGGCGGATTATGTCTATCTTGCCGAGCGCCTGACGGAAGCCGGCGGCGTGCATGCGCTGGAGATCAATATCTCCTGCCCGAACGTCAAGCACGGCTGCGATTTCGCGGTCGATCCGAAGCTGACCTTCGAGCTGATTACGGCGCTGCGCAAGGCGACGGATCTGACGCTGATCACGAAGCTGTCCCCGAATGTCACCGATGTGGTCAGCGTCGGCCGCGCGGCGGCGGACGCCGGCTCGGACGCATTGTCGCTGATCAATACGCTGCTGGGCACGGCGATCGATATCCGCAAGCGCAAGTTCCGCCTGGCGAATGTCACCGGCGGCCTGAGCGGCCCCGCGATCAAGCCGATTGCGCTGCGCATGGTCTGGCAGGTGCATCAGGCGCTGCCGAACATTCCGCTTGTGGGCATGGGCGGGATCGTGACTGCTAACGACGCCATTGAGTTCCTCTTGGCGGGCGCGACGGCCGTTGCGGTCGGCACGGCGACCTTTATCAATCCGACGGCGGCGATTGACGTGGCGAATGGGATCGAGAAGTTCCTGGCGGAGCAGGGGATTGACGATGTCAACGAGCTGATCGGCGCCGTGACGCGTTAGGCCACACAACAAAAGGCCCGCCGGACTGAGCCGGCGGGCCTTTTGCATATGTTCCGAAATCCGAATTTTAAATAATTATAGCGATTCTACAGGTTCGGCGCCAAGATTAGGCGTCAACAACTTCTTCCAGGCTAACGGCGTCCGCGTCGCGCTGCTTGCGGGCAACATAGCGGCGTCCGGTCTTCGGGTCGTTCCCCTCCCAGGGATACTTACCGCCGGCCTTGGCTCCAGGGCCAACCGTGACCATCATGGGGTCCAGAACAGGCTTCATACGATTGAAAATTTCGGCGTAGTCATTTTCTTCCGCAGAAAAATAGCGGTCCGCAGCTGCGTTCCATTCCACGGGAACAATTCCGATTTTCGTGAGCTTCGGCAATGTGATTTCCTCCTTCGTATTTTGTTGCGGAGTGCATTTAACACTCACTTAACAATTATACCCCATTTCATATAATAATATTCGGGGAATTTTATAGAATCTTTAGTTGTCAATCATACGGGTTTTTCGAGGGAGCATCAACGCCTACTCTGCGAAGCCCTCAATCTTATCGACTGCCTCCCTGGCGGCGGCCGAGTGGTCACGGATTTGATGCGCCGGCGTCTGCGCTTTGACGCAGGCCTCGCCGATCGCGCCCACACGACTCTGCTGCGTGCGATTGTATTCGGACCGGAACCATTTCAGGGGAACAGAGAGACGGCGCTGGTTTCCCTCGCCGGAACTTTGGTCCACGAACACTGGCACACGCGGCAAAACCCATTCGGCAAAACATGGTCCTTCTGGGCAGGCATGGTCACGCGCACTCATCCCATGCAGCGCTACGAGCGGCCGGCGTATGAGCGTCAGGCTGCGTTTCTGGAAGAGTTAGCGATTGTGAGGCCAGAGCTCGGGAGGATTGCGCGCGCCGAGGCGCGGAAAGTTCGGGGAGCGTTTATGAGGCATTATGGCGGGGAGTGAGAATAAAGCATCTCTGGCCTTCGTGTCTGTCCGCGTGAATTACTGCCGGTCCCTTCCGTGGCAACTCCATCCCAGCAAACCCACTCTGGCGCTTTGCAAGGAAGTACGCGAAGCACAGGCGTAGGTCATTCAAACGTCGCCGCCAATTCCCGTGTTGCTTCTTCCATATCCTCGGCGCAGACGATGGCGGAGATGACCGCCGCCGAATGCGCGCCGGCGCGGGCGACTTCGGCGATGTTTGTTGTTCCAATGCCGCCGATGGCGACGATGGGGTGGCGGGGGAAGGCGGCGGCGATTTCGCAAATGCGCGGCGCGCCGACGGGCGCGCCGGCGTCGTCTTTGGTGGTGGAGCCGTAGATGGCGCCGACGCCGAGATAGGAGGCGTCGGGCGCGAGGGGCGCTGCTTCCGCCACGGAGGAGACGGAGACGCCGACGATTTTGTCCGGGCCGAGCAGGCGTCGGGCGTCGGCGACGGACATGTCGTCGGGGCCAAGGTGTACGCCGTCGGCGTCCGACGCCAGCGCGACATCGACGCGGTCGTTGACGATCAGCAGCGCGCCCGCCGCATGCGCCCGGCGGCGAAGCTCACGCGCCAGCGCGATCAGTTCGGGCGTCGGCCGATGCTTGTCGCGCAGCTGGACCACGCGCGCCCCGCCCGCCAGCGCCGCCGCCACGATCTCCTGCGGCGATCGATCCGGGCGCAGGTCGGGATCGGTCAAGACATAAACCCCACGGATTTTCGCCAATCGCTCCGCATGCTTTGCGGACGGAGTTGGATCGGCGCCGGAAGGCGATGGATAACCGCGCCCCTTGCCAATGACGACGGGGTTGCGCAGCGACCGCGCCACGAAGTCTTTGGCGTGCGCGGCGGCCTCACGCAGATCCAAACCGAAGGCGAGATGCGTGGCGAGCGCCGTGGAAAACAAGCATCCCGTGCCATGAGTATGTCGTGTGTGGACGCGCTCGCCACGAAGCGTGTGCGCGCCGCCAGCCGTCACGAGGACATCTTGTGGCTCCTCGGCAAAGTGCCCGCCAGTCACCAGCGCCGCCGGACTGCCGAGATAGAGAAGGGCGTATCCGGCGCGCGCGGCGTCCTCTTCCGACTCGATGGCGATTCCCGTCAGCGCCTGCGCTTCCTGGAGGTTGGGAGTCGCCACGGCGCACCGCGACAGCAGCGCGCGAATCAGCGCGGACTTTCCTTCCAGATCGAGCAGCGGGACGCCAGCGGTGGACGCCAGCACGGGATCGAGCACAACATTGGTCAGCTCGTACTTCTGAATGGAGCGCGCGACGACTTCCACCTGGTCCGCGCCGCCCAGCATTCCAATCTTCACGGCGTCTGGACGTGTGTCCGCCAAAATGCTCTCCAATTGACTGGCAAGTATCTCAGGAGGAGTGACGAAGACGCTGTGCACGCCCGCGCTGTTCTGGCTGGTGAGCGCCGTGACGGCGCAGAGACCGTGCGCGCCCAGCGCGGCGATGGCGCGCAGGTCCGCCTGAATGCCCGCGCCGCCGCTGGGGTCCGAGCCGGCGATGGTGAGTACGATGGGCGCTGTCATGATCGAGCCTCGAAACGCTGGGGAGAAAAAGCCTGAGGCGGATCCTGTCCGTCCAGGATGCAGGCGGTGAGTAAATCCGCCGTCTGGGGCGCGAGGAGAATGCCGTTGCGACCGTGCCCGGTCGCGGCGTGGGCGTTGTCCCAGTGGGGAAGGCGGCCAAGGATCGGCAGACCGTCGGGGCTTGCCGGCCGGAGGCCGGACCACGCCGATGAAAGCGGCAAGCCGCTCAAGGCCGGAACAAGCGCCTCGGCGTCCAGTCGAAGCCGCGAAATGGTGTAGGGATGTGTCGCGGCGTCAAAGCCGGCCTCCGGCTCCTCCGTGGCGCCGATCACGATTTCGCCATTGTCGCGAGGAACGAGATAGCGCGAGTGCGCGTAGATCGTATGGCGCAGCAGAGGCGAGCCGGTGAGTTCCAATACGGCGATCTGCCCCTTGAGCGGAGTGACGGGCAAGGTTGTTCCGGTCAGCATCGCCGCCGCAGCGGCGGACCAGGCGCCGCCGCACAGGACGCACTGGCCGCAGGGAACGGTCCGGCATTCGGTCTGCACGGCCTGGATCCGCGCGCCATTGTGGAGGATGGACGTGACGGCTTCGCTCGCGAAGATCTCAGCGCCGAGATTTTCGGCGGCTTTCCACAGCGCGGCCAGCAGCAGGCGTGGTTGGATATGACGCTCGGCGGGCGAGCGCACCGCCAGCGCGATTGCGGGCGACAGCAGCGGCTCGGCCTCTCGGAGATCTTCCGCCGTCAGCAGCTCTTGTGGGAGGGAGAGGTGCGAACGGCGGTGAAACGCCGCTTTCAGATGCTTGGCCTCATCGTCGCTTTGCGCGATGCGCAGCAGGCCATTGCCTTCGATGCGCAGCGGCAATTTGGAGATCACCGCAACTTGTTCGACGAAGTCGGGATACGCCTCCAGGCTGGCAAGTCCAAGCTCCAGTATCGGCCCGTCGCCGCTCGCTTCGGACAGCGGCGCGAGCATGCCCGCCGCCGCGTGGGTGGCCTGTCCCGGCAGGTGATTATCGACGACGGCGACACGCACGCCGCGCTGGGCGAGCCTCACGGTCAGCGACAGGCCAATCACGCCCCCTCCTACAATCACCACGTCGAAATGTTTGGACCGGGACATGTTATCCGCCCGCCATCATCTGGACAATCTCCAGCACATCGCCTTCCGACAGCGATGTCTCGCCATAGAGTTCTCGCCGGAGGATCTCGCCGTTGTACTCCACCACCACCATCTTCGACGGCAGATTGCGCCCTTCCAAAAACGAGCCGATTGTCGCGCCCTCATCGCAGGCGCGTTCGTCTCCATTTACGATAATCTTCATGGTTTCCATTCCTGACGCAGTCGTTCCAACGCCTGGTCTAACGCCAGGCGATATTCAGTCGCCGCCGCGCACGGATCGGCGGCAAGCAGGATTGGCGACAGCACCGCCACCCCGGCGGCTCCGGCGCCCAGGCAATCGGCGACACGTTCCGAAAGCACGCCGCCGATTGCGATCACGGGGATACTCACCGCCTCGCAAACCTCGCGGAGAAACTCCAGCCCCGCCGGGGCAATTTCCGGGTGTGACCGGGACGCAAAGATCGTCCCAGCGATCACATAGTCCGCCCCTTCCGCCTGCGCGGCGACCGCCGCCGCGATGCTATGCGCCGACCGCCCAACACGTGCGCTCGGGCACAGCGCTTCGCGAGCCTCCGCGACCGTAACGGCGCTCTGCTCCGGCAGGTGCCGCCCGTCCACGCCAAGCCGCGCCGCGATCTCCGCCGGTGCGTTGGCGATCAAGAGCGCTGGCCAAGCCGCCTGACGCAGCATCGATGGCAGTGGCCGCGCGCCTGCGTCTTTGTCACGCCACTGCACGATATCCACGCCCCCCATGACCGCTTGAGAGACAATTATCTCTAGATGAGGATGCGGCTCGGTGACGAGCATGAGGATAGGATGCCCCTCGGACCCCGCTGGGGAAGCAGACCATAGATTTGCTGACGTGCGGCCCTCACCCCCAGCCCCTCTCCCAATTCTGGGAGAGGGGAGTAAGAGGGGATTTGACGCGTTCTCGAAATTATGGTCTGCACTCCCAGTGGGGGCCGGGCGGTATCCTGCGTCCTCCGTCATCGCACAATCCCTTCCAGCGGACTGCTTGCCGAGGCGTAGGGCAATGTCGGCATGCGGCCGGCGAGATAGGCGTCGCGGCCGGCGTCCACGCCCAGCCGCATGGCCCGGGCCATGCGGGCGGGATCGCCGGCGCGGGCGATGGCCGTATTGATCAAACAGGACGATGCGCCAAGCTCCATCGCCTGCGCCGCCTCCGACGCCGTGCCGATCCCGGCGTCCACGACGACGGGAACGGTCGCCTGATCGATGATGATGCGAATCTGCTCCACCGTCTTCATGCCCTGTCCGCTGCCGATCGGCGACGCCAGCGGCATCACCGTCGCCGTCCCGATCTCCTGAAGCCGCAGCGCCAGCACGGGGTCGGCGTTGATATAAGGGAGGACGACGAAGCCTTCCTCCACCAGAACCTTGCACGCCTCGAACGTTCCGATGGGATCGGGCAGCAGATACTTGGCGTCGGGGATCACTTCGACCTTGATCCAGTCGCTCAGCCCCATCGCTCGCGCCAGCCGGGCCGTACGTACGGCTTCGTCCGCCGTCCGCGCCCCCGCTGTATTGGGCAGAATATGATACTTCGTCCAGTCGATCTCATCAAGAATACTACGCTTCGGCTGGTCTAAATCGATCCGCCGCAGCGCCACCGTCACGATTTCGCACCCCGACGCTTCCAGCGCCGCGTTCATCTCTTCCGCGCTGCGATACTTGCCTGTGCCCAGCATGAGACGAGAACGAAACGTCTTGCCGCCAATGGTTAGCAAATCTGAGGTGGTTTCTTGATCTGTGTTTTGCGGACGCTCCGCGATGACTTGTGTCGCCATGTGTTTTTACTCCGTTTTACAATCTTTCCGGGCAAACCGCGCCCCGCAGCAAACCCAGCCCGCGCTACGCGTACTCCCTGGCAAACCCACCCCGGCGCTACGCGCCACCCCTCCCGCCGACGGGAAGGGTAATTTCAGAGTGTGTTATCGCAAGCGGCTACGTCAAGAGGCAATCTTACTCACCCTTCCCGTCGGCGGGAGGGGGCGCGCGAAGCGCGGGGGTGGGTTTGCCAAGGGTGGCGCGAAGCGCCGGGGTAAGTCACCCGGAGCGCGCGAAGCGCCGGGTGAGGGCCTCCTCCGTCTACCGATAAATCTCCGCGCCGCCCGCCACAAATTCTTTGGACTTCTCCTCCAGCCCCGCCGCCAGCGCCTCGTCCTCGCCGGCCAATTTGAGCTTGGCGGCGTAGTCGCGGACGTCCTGAGTAATGCGCATGGAGCAGAAATGGGGGCCGCACATGGAGCAGAAGTGGGCGACTTTTGCGCCTTCCTGCGGCAGGGTTTCGTCGTGGAACTCGCGCGCGGTTTCCGGGTCCAGCGAGAGATTGAACTGGTCTTCCCAGCGGAACTCGAAGCGCGCTTTGGAGATGGCGTCGTCCCACGCCTGCGCACCGGGATGGCCTTTGGCGAGGTCGGCGGCGTGCGCGGCGATCTTGTAGGTGATCACGCCGTCCTTTACGTCTTTTTTGTTCGGCAGTCCGAGGTGCTCTTTTGGGGTGACATAGCAGAGCATCGCGGTGCCGTACCAGCCGATCATCGCGGCGCCGATGGCGCTGGTGATGTGGTCGTAGCCGGGCGCGATGTCCGTGGTCAGCGGTCCCAGAGTGTAGAATGGCGCTTCGCCGCACCACTCCAGTTGCTTCTCCATATTCTCTTTGATCATGTGCATCGGCACGTGTCCGGGGCCTTCGTTCATGACCTGACAGCCGTGCTCCCAGGCGATCTTGGTCAATTCGCCCTGCGTTTCGAGCTCGGCGAACTGCGCTGCGTCGTTGGCGTCCGAGATCGATCCGGGGCGCAGGCCGTCGCCGAGGGAGAAGGAGACATCGTAGGCCGCCATCAATTCGCAGATCTCGTGGAAATGCGTGTAGAGGAAGCTTTCCTTGTGGTGCGCCAGGCACCACTTCGCCATGATGCTGCCGCCCCGGCTGACGATCCCCGTGCGGCGCTGCGCGGTCATGGGGACATAGCGCAGGAGAACGCCGGCGTGGACGGTGAAGTAATCCACGCCCTGCTCCGCCTGCTCGATCAGCGTGTCGCGATAGATCTCCCAGGTCAAATCTTCAGCCTTGCCGTTCACCTTTTCCAGCGCCTGATAGATCGGGACCGTGCCGATTGGGACCGGCGAGTTGCGCAGGATCCATTCGCGCGTCTCATGGATATTCTTGCCCGTCGAAAGATCCATCACCGTGTCCGCGCCCCAGCGCGTCGCCCATGTCATCTTTTCGATTTCTTCTTCAATCGACGACGTGACGGCGGAGTTGCCGATATTCGCGTTGATCTTCACCAGGAAGTTGCGGCCGATGATCATCGGCTCCAGCTCTGGGTGGTTGATGTTGGCGGGGATGATCGCCCGGCCGCGCGCCACTTCCGAACGCACGAACTCGGGTGTAATCACCTCGGGAATGGCCGCTCCAAAGCTATTTCCCGGATGCTGCCCCGCCGACGCCGAACGGTCGCGCCCCTGGTTCTCCCGAATGGCGATATACTCCATTTCCGGCGTGATGATCCCGGCGCGGGCGAGCTGAAGCTGCGTCACCAATCCCGACCCGCGCAGCGCCAGGCGCGGCGTGGGCATCGGCAGGTTCGGGTCGCTGTGTCCGGCGATCGGCTTGTAGCTCGGCGCCGTCTCCACATACTCGCCGCGCTCGCGGATCCACTCGGCGCGCAGCGGCGCCAGACCCTGACGGATATCGACCGCTACATTGGAATCGGTGTATGGCCCGCTGGTGTCGTACACGCGCAGAGGTTCGTTCTGCGTGACGGGCCCACCGTTATGCGCATGGGTGGGGGAGAGCGTTATTTCGCGATGGGGAACCTGAATATAGGGATGAATTACCCCCAGAGTATAAACTTTTCGTGAAGCGGGAAAGCGATAATCGCCAGATAGCGCCGAATTCTGCGGCGTTTGTTCCGCCTTGGTGGTCGTCATAGAGTGTCTCCTCGAAACCGCGCCGATGGTTGAAAACGCAAAAAGGCCGCTGTCCCGGAAAACGGGACAGCGGCCATAATGGGAGCGTACTCCAAAAAAAGCTGCTGAGGCCCCGCTTCCCTCCGCCGGTATGATCCGGATCAGGTTCTTGGGGTCTGCTTCGTGTAAGCTTCTCAGCCGGCAATATCTCCCGGCGCCCCCAGCGGTGTAATTCAGTTGTCGAGCAGATTATGGCGACTGGCGTCGCGGTTGTCAATACTGATTTTCGCGAATGGGATTGCGCTCGTCAGCCGTCGCGCTTTCGCTGCATTTCCTCGAAATGGTCTTCTGCGTATTGCAGCACCTTGTTTACTTTTGCATTCTCGATGGGTGAAAATGTGGAGTTGTCACGTGTCCAGAGGTTCTTGCCGTCCACGTTCCGCGTCTGAAGCGGCGCGTATCCTCGCACATGTCCGTCGGCGAACAAGTAGGCGGAGACGTGGAACCGTTTGCTCATAAATAGCGCGCCTCTGTTCTGCCCAGGAACGAATTTGGCGGTGAACGCTTCCGGCAGCGTCACATTGATATCGTTATACGCCGCCGTCGTCTCCGTCAATAGCGCGACGGTTGCGGGATTAGGGATGTCCTTAATTCTGGATGTTCCGCCATAGACGTCGCTGAACGGCCCGCTGGCCCCAAGCTTCGCCACGGTCGTCGAGTTGACCGCATACGATCGATGGTAAGTATCACGCTCGAGATCCGGCTCTTTGGCCGCCGCATTTTCCCGCGATTCATAAACATTATTACTTCGGAGATAGGGATAAATCATCGAGCGCCAGGACACCAGTTCATGATTCGGACCTGAGTACGACTGCCGTGGCGGAAGCATTTGTTCATTGTCCTCCGCGTATTGCAGCATCGCCAAGCCGATTTGCTTTGGATTGGAATATGGGCCAGGGCCGGAATACTCGCCCGCCTTCGCAAATACTGGAAATAAGATTGCCGCCATGACGGCGAGGATCACGAGCACTATCGCGACTTCACCTATCGTCATGCCTGCTACGCGTTTCATAATTGTGACCTCTTTCGTAAGAATAGATAGTCCATGACAGCGCCAGCGACTACCCCGATGGCGTACGCTATAAGATTATTCCATGTAAAGACGTGTCCGAAGATCAGTGCGCCAAACTTGGAGTGACGGATCGCGACCATGAACGGTGATTGAATGAGTTTCAGGAACTCCACGCAGACAGAAATCGCAAAGGTCAAAAGCGTTGCTTTTGAGAGAGAAAGAGTAGGGCGAATCCAGACGATCAGCCAATAAACCATGAGTGCCCAAAGCGCATCGCCTGGGTATTTGCCGAAGGCCACAGGAAAGATCTGGACCTTACGAGAGGCGTATCCCGCGATGAGCATGACTGCGAACGCCGCCGCGCATGCGGCTCGTGAGCGACGGGGCGATTGGGTTATGGGCTTACGAGGGATCATGGGGTTGTCACAGGATTGGTGTAGTAAGGCGGGATCGGATATCGGAACATCGACTGGTATTTTTCGGGCTTTCGCGCAGGGGTTCCGCCGTCGAAGTTACCATCTTCACCAGTACTGTAAAGCACGAAGCCGTCGCCCTCGCGTCGGTAGTGGAACGGACCTTCGGTAAATGGGTCCAAGGGGAGATGTGGGAGTGCGCTCAGATCTGTTGGAAATGCGTGCGTTTTCGATTTCTGAATGAGCAATCGCGCGGATATTTCGACGATGCGAGCGTCGGCGTCAATGGTTGTTTTTTTCGCTGCGGAGGTTCGTGATGGGGGTAAGCACACTTCTGTCAGCATATAGCGGAATCGCCCTGAGTAGCTGTTCGATGCCTTATCAAGAGCAGCGTCAGAGGCGGCAAGCTGAGGATTTGATTGAGGATATGGCAGATCCGCAATGTCGTGATTGTGGCGCAGCGTTGTCAGGATGAGCGCGCCATTGTCGTCAAGATAGGTGTTCCATTGCGCCTTACCCATGGTTGTCATCGCGACCTGTTCCGGCTTTTTGTGAGATGGGTTATCGACGGAATTAAACAGCGCCAGAGGGCCGGCGGATCGCAGATATTCGATTTCCGTAGCATCGAACGTAATTTCTGTTTGAAGCGCTTTGGAATATTTTACGGGGTGGTAGCGGCTGTCGATAGCATCGATAATTTCTTGGGCGGCGACAGGATCTCCATGCGATAAATAGAGAATTTTGCGCATCCCTTCCAGCGTAATCGCGTTGCAAGCGAGGGCGACAAGGTATGCGATCGTTGTTTTGCCGGAAAGCGCATGATCCGCCAGTTGGAAGCCCAGCGCCTGATTTTGGATGGCTTCGTGGAAATGACCTTGATGCGCCAGATCGAAACTTTCGACGCTGATCACTCGTGTGGACTGACGAATACCGGCGAACCGAGGGAATACCACCGCCACAGGATCGGGATTGCTCCAGTTGATCCGAAGATCGCACTGCGGTCGCGCGGCCGCTGCATGGATGAGCGAAAGCAGATGCGCTTGGTGAATGACGGCCGCGTGGGCGTCCGCAATCTCCTGAGGCGACGGCATATGGCGCTTAAACCCATCGACCAAGATTTTGTCTCCGGCTGTCGGTGGATGCGCTTTCAGCTCGGCGTCAATCTGTGCAAAGATCGGCCCTGCGTCCCGTGCAGCCGGCGGCAAGGGATCCTGCAGCTTCGCCATTTGCGTAGGAATCCCCGCAGCGCTCAGCGCTTGTAGCTGACCTTGATACGCCGTGTGCGTTTGCTTTGCGTGGCGATCGCTTACGATATGGACCAGTCGGTATGCGCCAATAGCGATGGCGATCGGTGTGACGATCAAGAACGCAATAATCTTATTCTTCATGATTTTGAGCGAGTGTCCTCGGCAGCGAGATCGTAGGGTGGAGTGGGATAGCGAAACATCGGCGCCCAATGCTTTGATTTGACGGTTGGGCTTCCGCCGTCGAACGTTCCAACTTCTCCAACACTGTACACGACGAAGCCTGTCCCTTCTCGTCGATAGTGGAGTGGTTTTGCATTATAAGGATCGATAGGAGATGAACCCATGGCGCTGAGTTGCGCGGGAAATGTTCCACGCACATGCTTCCAAAGCAAGAGTTTCGCGGCCGTCTGCGTTGTGACGATCAGTGCTTGCACTTGAGGCCGGTTACGGATATTGCTTGTGATGTCGAAATCTATATCTTTGATCAGTAGGTAATTCGGGTCTGAATATTTCTGAAATCTGACAGAACTTGCTTGTAGACGCGGCCGAGCATTGGCGTAGGTTTCATCGGCGACCGCCGCTTCTTCGCGGCGGCGCTGGAGAAATGCCGTTAGGTTCGCGTCCACATACGAGTTCCATTGCAATGAGTTATGGGAGAACTTCCTCAATGGCGTCCAATCATAAAACTCCGTTTTTACGAGCTGGTTCGGACGGCCGTATAAGATTTGCTGGCGCAGTTGTTCGAGATGCATCAGATCAATGGTCGTCTGATCGCGCATGGCGCGGGCAAGGCTGGGTTCTGGCCGCTTCGCTGGGATGTTTTTGAGTATAGAAGTAACTGCGTCCGGGTGATCCGCCCCAATACGCAGGATTAACTGTAAGCCGCGAAGCGCACGCGCATTGATATACAGATTGCTGGAGCAAGACGATACGCCGCGAGCGGCACGCGCATGATCGGCGATCCGAAACACCGAGACTTGATCCCGAATGGCGTCGTCAAATTTCCCGTCTTCGGCCAAGATCAGCGCTTCCGCGGAAATCAACCGCGCGAGATCATCCATCTTCCAGTCAGGCTGAGCGAAATCCGCGTACGGATGCGGAGACCCCCACTGGATATGGAAATCGCACTGGCTTCGAGCGGTTGCTTGATGGATCCGCCTCAGCAAATCTTTCCGTTCCGCCAAAACGACCCGCGTTCGAGTGACATCGGAGGGACTGGGCAGGCGTCTCCCGGTGGCGATCCATAAAACCGCGCGCTCCTCTTTGCTTAGCGGATGTGTCATGAGCTCGACGAAGATCTGGTTGTAGATCAACCCCGCGTCGTCGCCGGCAGGCGGAGCCGGCGTATTGAAGCTCGACGTATCGAGCGCAAACCCTTCGACACGGGCCAGGCGCAGCTCATTCAAATAATTTTGATGGTTCTGCCGCGCGACGCGCGCTTCTTGTCGCTTGATCGCTTGGAAATGGCCGGCGACGACAAAACCTAGCCAAATCGAGGCCGCGACAATGAGGACAATCGCCAATCTTTTCATCACGGTTTACTGGCCTGGAGCGGTCGAGAGATAGTAGGAAGGCGCGGGATATCGAAATATCGGGGAATGGTCTTTCGGCTTCACTTGCGGAGTCCCTCCGTCGAATGTCCCGTCCTTGCCGACGCTGTAGAGAACGAATCCTGCGCCTTCGCGGCGGTATCCGAATGGCTTGCCGCTGTAGGGATCGAGGGGAGTAACGCCGATGGCGCTCAGCGTGGCGGGGAATGCTCCGTGCTGGGATTTCCAGATCAAAATATTCGCGGAAGTCTCCAGAACATCCATCATCCCGACGCTTTGTGAACGCCAGCTCGCCAGATTGGCCGTATCCAAATCGAGCACATTCGCCATGGGGGTGGCGGCCTCTTTGCGCTTCTCAAAAGCGGCGGCATGCTGAGAAATTTGTGCATACGAGAGGGGAAGCGGCAAGTCGGCGGATGCAATGTCGGCGCGGTCACGCTGGAGAAGTCCGGTCTCGAAAAAGTCCAAGTATGCGTTCCAGGAGTTTGTATTTTGCCGAATCAGACTGAGTGTCGCGACATCCTGCGAGGTGATGACATAGTGATTCGCCAGCGTCTGGAAGTCTTTGACGGAAGCTGTCCGGAAGTATTCGATTGTTGAATAGCCAACAATCGTCTCGGCGCGGAGCGTCGCAGACAAATCAGGCGTATGCGCGCTGCGCTGGATCGCCAGACGCACGGCGTTCGCTGTCGCGGGATTATCGCCATGAAACTCGAGAATATTGCGCATGCCTTCAAAAGTTATGGAATTGACCGCATTCGCGATGATGTACGCAGAGGAGCGTTTCACCGTAGCGCAATGGTCCGCGATCCGAAACCCCAGCGCCTGATTCTGGATCGCCTCCGCCACGCGTCCCTCGGACGCCATCAGCAGGCTTTCATTTTGGATCATGCGGGCTGCTTCGCGCATCGACGCAATCTCCGGGAAACGGACATCCTGCGGATTGGGCGCATCCCAGTTGGTATTGACCACGCAATCGGGTTTCGCCACGGCGAGATGTATCAGCCGCAACAGGCTCACGTTCTGACGCAAAAACGCCTCCCGCTTCGCCATCTCCGCCGGCGTCGACTTCGGAGTTCTGGCAAGCTTCAGCAACCGATCCTCCCGCATCGAATCGACACGGTGAAACTTCCGCTCGGCCGAAATCTGCTGATAAATCGGCCCCGCATTGTCCGCCGCCGACGGCAACACCGGCTTCAGCAGCGTCCGATCCAGCGAAATCCCAGCGGCCCGAGTAAGCGCAACTTCCTGACGCGCCCGGCGCGCGTCTTCAATCTGCGGGCGCCGGATCGACCAATACGTGCCGCCCGCCAGGGCGCAAATGAACAAGGCGGTGAATACGATGAGAGGGGCAAGTGATTTTGTCATGGTCAGCCAATCAGGATCATTTCAGCGATCTCAATGGATGTGACCCTGACGGCGGAGGAAAGTTGCACAATGGAAATGATTTTTGGAAAGGCTAAGGATATCGAAATACTATGGCAGTGGTGTCTTTCATCAAGCCTGCCTGCTGAGGGTTATATTGGCCAGATTGCCCCAAGCTCCATATGACAAAGCCGTTTGAGGAAGAAGCATATTGAAAGGGCTTCCCAGAGTAGGGATCAATCGGAACGCGATCCGTTGTCTGAGCAAGGGTGGACGGAAATCGATGATGCTGTGCGGACCAAATCAAAACATCCGCCGCGATTACGGTCGATTGTGCCGTTGCCGTCATAAGATAGCGATGCTGAATTGATGTCGTAAACTCAGGACTGAGAGCGCGAGCAAGAGTGTAATCATCGGCAGGATACGCCTTTAGGCGCGCCAATTGATTGTCGATCGCTTCATAGATGGATTTTCCGGGCAGCTTGGCATTGCTCGAAAGCTCCCGTAATTGATGAATCGTGGATCGCCCGTTAACATCAAGCCATTCATCGAAGAGCGCTTTCGGTTTTGGAGTCCGCAAAGCCTCGCCTGATTTTCGTCCGGTGTTTGCGAATGCCACCGGCCCCATATGCTGGGTGTATTCCATCAGACGCGCAAAGATGGCTGTTTCGCCCTGAAGAGCATAGGAGGGGCTGATCGTTTGATAATCGGAATGAATTGCGATCTTTATCGACGCTGCGATCTGGGGATGCTGTGTCGACAGCGCTAAAATTCGATCCATCCCATGAAGCGCGATCGCCTGCGAAGCAACGGCGACAAGATAAGAGATTAAGATCGGTTCTGAGGACGCGTGCTTCGCTAGACGAAAGCATAATCGTTGATTCGTCACAGCTTGCTGAAGCTTGCCATCGTGCGCCATTAATATGCTTTCGGCCGTTATCAGGCGTGCAACTGCACGAATACTAATAAGTTCCGGAAAGAGAACTGAAGTAGGATCGCCTTGCGTCCATTTTCTTTGAAAAACGCAGCTCGGTTTCATCGCGGCCGCATGGGCCAAGAGTAACAAAGCGTGCTCCCGCTTTAACACCGCGCGGATGTTGGCAATCTCGGCATTGGCGTGTGGCTTTGTGCTAAGAAACTCCTTGATGAGGTCTTCATCGGCCTTGACCGCATTAGATTTTCGGAGAGCAGCGTACTCAGTGTATTCGATTGCTGCATTTTGATGGACGGGAGGAAGCGGCTGCTGTACTTGTCGGATATCTGTCCACAAGCCGTCGTGACGCGCGCCTTCGAGTTCCGCTAAGTACTGTCGATATGCGTCTGGATGTGATAATGGCAGTGGTGGAGGTGTCGGCGAGGACGCCAGAAGGCTCGCGAGGACGATGGGAAGGATATTCATCAAAGGCCTAATGAAAATTCGGAGAAGAAGGGTGGTGAAGTCATCCTATAAGCCGGATTCTGTGTTTGTGTGGCCATCTCTCTCGAACGCCGGTTGCCCGGCGCCTCTAGCGGCGCTACCGGACGCGTCGGCGGGTCGCCTCAAACCGCATCCTGTGGCCTTGCTCCCGATGGGGTTTACCCGGCGCTCACGTCTCCGTAAGCCCGGTGCGCTCTTACCGCACCATTTCGCCCTTACCTCGCATTAGGTCCTTGCGAACCCAAAATGAGGCGGTATGTTTCTGTGGCACTTTCCGTCGGGTCGCCCCGCCCGGCCGTTAGCCGGCATCGTTACCCTGTGGAGTCCGGACTTTCCTCTGCTCCTGAGCTCCCGAAGGAACCGGTGACAGCGGCCACCCGGATGACTTCATGGGAGAGTATAGCACATCGCGCCGCCCCGCATACCCTGGGAGTCCCCTCAGGATGCAGAAAAGACTGCTTGCTTCCGATAATCAAAAGAGAGCAAATGTGAGGAGCAAGGCCATGAGTGGACTGGACATCTTTTTGATCCTGGCGATTGTCGCGATGACGGTGGTGGGCGCGACCATGGGATTCGGACGGGCGGCGCTGACGGCGCTGGCGCTGTTCGGTTCTTTGTGGGCGGCGAGCGCGTCCCTGCCGACCGTGGCGGGCGTCGTGCATATCCAGTCTAGCGGCGCGGCGAACCAGGGCGATGTCTTCGCCATGCTGTGCCTGGCCTTTGGGAGTGTGGCCGTAGTCGTGGCGAAGTATGTGCACGGCTCGCTGGGCATTCACGCGGGGATGTTCGACGCGTTTTTGGGACTGTGCGCGGGGGTGGCGATCGGGATGATGGTGGCGCACGGAGTGGTGCGGACGATGACGATCGCCGATCCGGACGGGCAGGGGGAGGGCGGTCAGGTCGCCTCCGGCTCAGTCAGTCATGAGATGCTCGAATTCACGTCATTTCACTCGGTCATGGACACCGTGACCGGCGCCGGGACCTATCGGCGCTCGCTTCCTAACGTCGGCGGCTAGCCGCCGCTTCCGTTCCGCGCCGCGCTGTCCCCGCTAAGATGGGGACGGGCGGCGTCCGCCTCTCCGCATTCCCGTACAATTACTCGCAAAAGGGTTGACTGCCATCGTGTGAGCGTGTATAATGGCCTTACTCCGTCCTGGAAGGCCAGGCACGCAACATGAGGTACGCAGTCATGGATCCGGAAGCCACCCCGGTCGGCAATTCGCTGACTCCCGCCGCCAATTTCTTCACTCTTGGGGCCGAGTTACTGGGCGAGGTGCAGAAGATGATCGGCACGAACCGCGTCCGCTCGCTGCGCATCAAACTCGGAACGAGAGTTATCAAGGAGATCCCAGTCGCGCCAGTCACGGCTGTCGCCACTGTGGCGTTAGTCCTCATCGCGGTCATCGTCAGCACCATGAGCATTGAAGTCGAACACGAGCCGGCATCTTCGCCTGCTTAGTCCACGAGGCCCCTCTTGATCAGACGTAATCCCTCCGATTGGAACATCGGAACCGACCTATCCGATCGCCTTCGGCAATCCCAGGTCAAATACGCGGAGATGGGCGATTGCGAGATCGTCGCGCGCGCACAGCGCGGCGAAAACTCAGCGGCCGAGTACATGCTCTACAAGTATCGCAACCTGGTGCGCACCAAGGTGAAGTCATACTTTCTTGTCGGAGCCGAAAAAGAAGATTTGCTCCAAGTGGGGCAGATCGGCCTGTGGCAGGCGATTATTGATTTCCGCGCCGACAAGGCGATTTCCTTCCCGGCTTTCGCAAAAGTGTGCATCACACGCCATATTATCACCGCGATCAAAACGGCGACCCGGCAAAAACAAATGCCGTTGAACCAATCGCTCTCACTCGAAAGCCCGTCCGTCGACTCGACCACCGACTGGAACCTCTCCGATATCATCCCCAACACCGAAGGCGCCGATCCCGAGGATCTGGTCCTGCGCAACGAAGACACAAAGATCCTGCACGAGACGCTTCAGCAAGTCCTGAGCGAGTTCGAATGGCATGTGCTTTCGGGGTATCAAGTGGGGAAATCGTATCGCGAGATCGCGAGCGAGCTGCGATGCAAGACAAAATCCGTGGACAACGCCCTGGCGCGGATCAAACGAAAAGTGAGCGGCGTACCGATCGGCAACGCGGACCTGAGCGAACTGCTATAATCTCATTTCCATTTTCGACATTTGAGAGCCCGCTTCCACACGGGTGGAGGCGGGCTCTCGCATATTGTCCGTCCGCCGTATTTACGCAATCTCACACAAACAGAAACCGTTATGAAATTTCAAGACTTATTGTTGACGCTGGAGCGTTTTTGGGGAGAGCAGGGATGCTTGATCCTTCAGCCTTATGATGTGGAAGTTGGCGCCGGAACCAACGCGCCGGCGACGACGCTGCGTTCGGTCGGCCCGGAGCCCTGGAACGTGGCTTACGTGCAGCCCAGCCGCCGCCCCGCCGACGGCCGCTACACGCGCAATCCCAACCGCGTGCAGCATTACTATCAGTATCAGGTCATCATGAAGCCGTCTCCGGACAACATTGTGGACCTGTACCTGGACAGTCTGCGCGCCCTCGGGATCCCGCTGGAGCAGCACGATATCCGCTTCGTGGAGGACGACTGGGAGTCGGCGGCGCTTGGCGCGTCGGGCGTCGGCTGGGAAGTCTGGCTCGACGGCACCGAGATCACGCAGTTCACCTTCTTCCAGCAGATGGGCGGCATTCCCTGCGATGTGATCAGCGCCGAGATCACCTACGGCACCGAGCGCCTTGCGACGCTTCTTCAGCACGTCCCGTCGATCTGGGATCTGGAGTACGCGCACGGCGTGACCTATGCGGACACGGAGAAGCAGGCGGAATACGAGAACTGCGTCTACAACTTCGAAGAAGCCGACACGCAGATGCTGTTCACCCTGTTCGATATGTACGAGAAGGAAAGCCATCGTATTCTCTCGACGCGCAACCTGGTTTCGCCCTCGTTCGATCTGGCGCTGAAGTGCTCGCACGCCTTCAACCTGCTCGACGCGCGCGGCGTCATCGGCGTCGCCGAGCGCGCCTCCTACATCAACCGCGTCCGCGCGCTGGCGCGCGGCTGCTGCCTGGCGTATAAGAAGCAGCGCGAGGAGCTGGGGCATCCGTTGATTAAGGCGTAGTCCTACCCACCCCGACCCTTCGGGCCACCCCTCCCGCAACGGGAAGGGTAATTCGGATGAAAATACGGAGACGGCCTGCGTTAGAACGCCTCCTCCAAACCCTTCCCGTTGCGGGAGGGGTGGCCCGAAGGGCCGGGGTGGGTAGGACACAGGTTTCAGGAGCGAATGGACAGATTATGACGGAACTGCTGTGGGAAATCGGATGCGAAGAGCTGCCGGCGACGTTTGTGGCGCCGACGCTGGCGCAGATCGAGCAACTCTTTCAAGACAAATTTACGGCCGCGCGTCTTTGGGACAAGGACGCCGATGACGCTGCCCTGCGTGTGCTGGGGACGCCGCGTCGTCTGGTGCTGCATGCGCATGGCCTCGCCGCGCGTCAGCCCGACGAGACGCTTGTGGTCAAGGGACCGGCGCAGAATATTGCGTTTACCGCCGAAGGCGAGCCGAGCAAGGCGGCCATCGGCTTCGCCAATAAGAATGGCGTACAGGTCGGCGAACTGACCGTCGTCGATGGCTACGTGCAGGCGACCGTGAAGCGCGCCGGGCAGTCGGCGGCGGAGATCGCCGCCGAGCTGCTGCCGAAGATCGCCCGCGAGCTGACCTTCCCGAAGGCGATGCGCTGGGGCTCGGGCAAGCTGCGCTTCGCGCGGCCGATCCGCTGGATTTTGGCCCTGCTGGACAACGAAGTCGTTCCATTCTCCATCGAACATGTCGCGACGGGGCGCAAAACGCGCGGCCATCGATTCCTCTCGCCCGACGAAGTGGAAGTCCCGACCATCGACGATTACTTTAACCTCATGCGCGACAAGTTCGTGCTGCTCGATCCCGAAGAGCGGCGTCAAATGATCGTCGAGCAGGCGACTTCGCTCGCGAAGCGCGAAGCCGATGGCGACGTGCAGATCAATCCGGCCCTGCTGGATGAGAATGTCTTCCTGACGGAGTACCCGACGGCGGTTCTCGGGTCCTTCAGCACGGAGTTCCTGCAACTGCCGACTCCCGTACTGATCACCGCGATGCGCAAGCATCAGCGCTACTTCCCGGTGTTCGCGGCCGACGGTTCGCTGCTGCCGCGCTTTGTCGCGGTGCGTAACGGCGGCGGGGAATATCTGGACACGGTTCGCGCCGGATACGAGCAGGTTCTTGTCGCCCGCTTCAACGACGCCAAGTTCTTCTTCGACCTGGACACCACCACGCCGCTCTCCGCGAAGATCGACGGCACCAAAAACATTGTCTTCCAGGAGAAGCTCGGCACGGTTTACGAGAAGTCCCTGCGTTTGAGCCCGATCCTGCGCGACGGCGGTCTGCTGACGGAGCTTGGCGCCGGCGAAGCCCAGAACGTTCTGCGCGCGGCGGAGCTTTCCAAAGCGGATCTCGCCTCGGAAATGGTCAAGGAACTGCCGGCGTTGCAGGGGATTGTTGGCCGCGACTACGCGGGCCGCGACGGCGAACCCGAAACGGTGGCCGCCGCCATCGCCGAGCACTATATGCCGAAGGGCGCCGGCGAGGCGCTCCCCGAAACGGTAGCCGGGCGACTGCTCGCCATCGCCGACCGCGTCGACACGCTGACGGGATACTCGGGCATCGGCATCTTCCCGACCGGAACCAGCGATCCCTACGCCCTGCGCCGCGCCGGGAGCGGCCTTGTGGCGCTGCTTGGCGTGGACCGCTCGCTGCCTGCGCTGGCGACGCTCTTTGACGCCGCCTGGAACGCCTATCATACGCAGGGCATCGCGCTCACGGAAACCCGAGAGCAAGCCTACGCCTACTTCCTGACGCTCATCGGCCAGCGTCTCAACGCTTCCCTGGAAGAAAAGGGCGTGCGTTACGATGTCCGCGACGCCGTCCTCGCCGCTCCGATCACGCACGTCTTTGATACCCAGGCCCGCGCCGTCACGCTCGGCGCCCAGGCCGACAGCGCCGGCGTTCGCGAAGCCGCCGCCGCTCTGCTGCGCATCGGCAACATCCTGCGCTTCGCCGCCAAAGAGGGCGTGGAAATTCCGGCGACCGACGCCGATCCCACGCTGTTCGAACAGGATGTCGAAGGCCAGCTCTGGTCGGCCTACCTCGACACGCGCGAGAAGTATGCGACCGCCGCCGACGCCGGCGACTGGGAGCGAGCGCTGGCGCTGCTCGGCGCCCTGCGCCCCGCCGTGGACGCCTTCTTCGAGAGCGTCATGGTCATGGGCGACGACACCGCGCGCCGCGCCAACCGCCTGGCGATGCTCAGCCGCGTACGCGAGACATACAACGAGTATGCGGAGTTTGATAAGCTGGTGGCGGGGTAGGAGTTGGCCCTATTCCCCCAACTCGCTTTGGCTCGTCGGGGGAATAGGAATTCCCACGGGGGAATACGTCCCTCTTCGGGTACAATAACCCCATGAGTACACTGGCGCCCTCCGTCGAAGAAGACGTTCCTGTGCGGATCGACGATCCGATCAACGCCGCGATTCTCGCGGTTTCCGAGGATTCTATCCAAGGCTTTCTCCCTGACCCCTTTGAACAGATCGCGCTCCAATCCGGAGTCGCCGTCGATACCGTGATCGAGCGGATTCGGGCGATGGTGAAGTCGGGGACGATCCGTCGCGTGCGGCAGACGCTGATGGCGACGAATCTGGCGCCGGGCGCGCTTGTGGCCTGGCAGCTTCCCGAAGAGAAGCTGAGCGCCGCGTTCGATTACCTCTTTCAGCAGGACCCATTTTCCGGCCACGTCGTCATTCGGACGACGGACGCCGCGACGCCGGGCTCCAACTATCGCCTGTGGACCACGCTCAAGGTTCCGCAGGGCTATTCCCTCAAGGCGCATTGCGATTATTTGAAGCGGCAAATCGGCGCGGATCACTATCGGATCATGCCCGCCAAGCGCTTGTTCGCGCTTGGGGTGGGGCATGTGCGCCGCAAGGGCATGGAGCCGGGCAGCAAGGCCGAGGAGCTCGCGAACGTGCTGGACACGAATATCGTGGAGCTGAGCGAGCTGGAGTGGCGCGTGCTGGTGGCGCTGAAGCGTGAGTTTGAGCCAAGCGAGATTCGGCGCGATCTGTGGGCGGCCCGCGCCGACGAAGCCGGCGTGGACCTCGATACGTTCTATCGGATCGGAACCGAGCTGAATGAGCGACGGGTGATTGGGCGTTTCTCCACGTTTCTGGAGCATGTGAAGCCCGTCGCCGGTAACCAGCGCGTCACGCGCTACAATGCGCTGTTCCACTGGGCCGTGCCCGAAGGACGCGAGATTGAGGCGGGGCGCGAAGTTGGACGGTTCCACATCATGACCCACGCTTACTGGCGCGAGGGCGGCGCGGAGTTCAAGGACGTCAATGTGATGGGCGTCGCGCACGGCACGGAAAAAGAGATGGTGCTGGCGCACAAAGCCGCCATCGACGCGCACCTGGAATCCGTGGGAATCCCGGTCAGCTACACGAACGTTTTCTGGGGCGGGCGCAGTGAAATCAAGCCGTCGGAGATTTCCCCGATTGCTTACCGTGAGTTTTTAGACGCTGCGGGAATTGACGAAGAAAGCATGCGCGCCTAGGCTGAGATCGCTTATGACCCATTCGAGTTCCTCGGCCGATGCGCTGCGGCCCAATCAATTTCGCGAACATCAGGAGCGGCTGGAAGACGAAGTGCTGTCTCCCTACGCCGTGCGCTCCAGCCAGACGCAGGGACGGCAAAACCCCGAACCGCTGGACCCGGTCCGCACCGAGTTTCAGCGGGACCGGGACCGGATCCTGCACTCCAAAGCCTTTCGACGCCTCAAGCACAAAACTCAAGTCTTTATCGATCCCAAGGAAGACCACCACCGCACCCGATTGACCCACACGCTGGAAGTCTCGCAGATCGCGCGGACTCTGGCGCGCGCCCTGCGTCTGAACGAAGATTTGACCGAAGCGATCTCACTCGCACACGATCTGGGCCATACCCCCTTCGGACACGGCGGCGAGCAGGCGCTCGACGAAGTCCTGCGCGAGTACGATCCCAAAGGTGAGTTTCGCCACTACGACCAGAGCCTGCGTATCGTCGACGTGCTGGAGCGGGGTGGGGCGGGGCTGAACCTGACCTGGGAAGTGCGTGACGGTATCTTAGGACACTCCAAGGGAAGCAAAGATCTGGGAATTGTCGAAGGCACGCAGCTGCCGTCGTCGCTTGAAGGCATGTGCGTGCGAATCGCGGACCGGATCGCCTATATCAATCACGACATCGACGACAGCGTGCGCGCCGGCGTGCTTCGGCTGGAAGATCTACCGCAGGATGCGCTCGATGTTCTGGGGCGCTCCCATTCGGCGCGCATCGCGACGATGGTGATGAACGTTCTGGAGAGCAGCGTCGGCGCGCCGGAAGTCAAAATGACCGGCGTTATCCTCGACGCCACGAACCGCCTCAAGGACTATATGTACGCGAATGTGTACAATATGGAAGTGCGCGGCCAGATCGAGATGGACAAGGCGCAGCTGATGGTGAAGGAGCTGTTCCGCCTGTACATGGGCCAGCCGCACCTCTTTTCGGAAGAAGAAGATTTGATCCGTTACGACTTCGACCGGCTGCCGACGGACGAGAAGCTGCGCGCCGTGACCGACTTCGTCGCGGGAATGACCGACCGCTACGCCGTGACGACGTTTCAAAAGCATTTCGTCCCTTCGGCGTGGGCTTACTGACGTCTGACCGCCCGTTTGTCTCCTTGACATTTGATCGACCGTCCTTGTATACTGAAGCTGGAAATTTGCCGGCGAATCGACGCACGCAGAACGGCGCCGAACGGATTTTTTGTTGGAGGATTTGAGTTTGCCCAAGATCTATACCCTCGGCGGGAACCGCCTCGAAGGAGAGGTCCGCATCAGTGGAAGCAAGAACGCGGCGCTGGCGATCCTGGCCGCGACGCTGCTTCCCAGCAAAGGACAAACCGTCCTGACCAATGTCCCGCGCATCAGCGATGTGCTGACCATGATCGAGATGCTCAAGGTTCTCGGGGTTAAGGCTGAGTTCACTTCCGATTCCACCGTCATACTCGACGCCACGAATTTGACTTCCAGCAAGGCGCCGCATGAACTGATCCAGAAGATGCGCGCGTCGTTCTCCGTCCTCGGGCCTTTGCTGGCCCGGTTCGGCAACGCCAGCGTCGCGCTGCCCGGCGGCTGCGACATCGGCGCCCGGCCCGTGGATTACCATATCAAGGGGCTGGAGCGGCTGGGTGCGAAGACCACGGTGGAGTACGGCTTCGTGGAGGCGTCCGCCCCGAACGGTCTGCGCGGCGCGGATATCTATCTGGACTTCCCCAGCGTCGGCGCAACCACGCACATCATGACCGCCGCCGCTCTGGCCGAGGGGATCACCACGATCTCCAACGCCGCCGAGGAGCCGGACGTCGTGGCGACCGCGAACCTCATCAATCAGATGGGCGGGCGGGTGCGCGGCGCGGGCACCAAAGAGATCACGATCGAAGGCGTCAAGGAGCTGCACGGCACGGAGTTCCGCGTCGATCCCGATCGCATTGAGGCGGGTACATTCGCCGTGGCGGCCGCGATCACGCAGGGCGACCTGTACCTGCGCGGCGCCATTGAAGAGCACACCCAGCCGGTCATGCGCAAGCTGGCCGAAGCGGGCGTTGAGATCCGCTTTGACGACGACGGCGTTCGGGTCCGCGCGCCGCGCACGCCGCTTCAGGCCGTGCATGTGAGCGCGAGCCCGCATCCGGGCTTCCCCACGGACATGCAGCCCCCGCTGGCGGCGCTGCTGACCCTGGCGAACGGCACCTCCAGCATCACCGAAACCGTCTACGAACGCCGCTTCAAGTATATCTATGAGCTGGCGCGTATGGGCGCGAATATTAAAGCCGAGGCGGGCGTGGCGATTATCGTCGGCGTCCCCCGGCTGACCGGAGCTCCCGTGGCCGGCTCGGACCTGCGCGCCACAGCCGCGCTGGTGCTGGCGGGGCTGGCGGCGGACGGCGAGTCGGAAGTCAGCGGGATTGACTTTCTCGACCGGGGCTATGAAGCCTTTGTGGAAAAATTGAGCGCCGTGGGCGCGACGGTTCGACGCGAAGAAAACGATCGGGCGGAAGCGGCAGAGACGCAGCCTTCCGGAAAGGTGGCTGGGTGTTCCGTTTAAGTCAGGATATCGGGATCGATTTGGGGACGGCTAACGTCCTCGTCTACGTACGCGGCAAGGGAATCATTATGCGCGAACCGTCCGTGGTGGCGGTTTATATTCCCACGCGCAAAATCAAGGAAGTCGGGGAGAAGGCGCGCGAGATGCTCGGGCGCACCCCTGTCAACATCGCCGCCGTCCGCCCCATGGTGGACGGCGTTATTGCCGACTACACCACCACGCAGCAGATGCTGGAATATATCTTCCACAAAGTCTGCGGCGCCAAGCGAGTCTTCAAGCCGCGTGTGCTGATCGCCGTCCCCAGCGGCGTCACGAGCGTCGAAAAGCGCGCCGTGAAGCAGGCGGCGCTCGCCGCCGGCGCGCGTGAAGCCTGGACGATTGAAGAGGCCAAAGCGGCCGCGATCGGAGCCGGCCTGCCCATCAAAGAGCCGGGCGGCAATATGGTGGTCGATATCGGCGGCGGCACCACCGACATCGCGGTTCTGTCCCTGGACGGCATCGTCCTGTCGCGCAGTATCCGTATCGGCGGCATGAAGCTGGACGAAGTGATCATGCGCCACGTCCGGACCCAGTACAACCTGGCGATCGGGGACCGCACCGCTGAGGAGATCAAGATCACCATCGGCAGCGCCACCAACCTGGAGCAGGAAATTGGAATGGAAGTGCGTGGGCGCGACCTGATCAGCGGCCTGCCGCAGACCATCGAAGTGAGCTCCCAGGAGATCCGCGAGTGTATGGTCGAGCCGATCAGCCAGATCGTCAGCCGCGTCAAAAACGTGCTGGAGAAGACGCCGCCGGAGTTGGCGTCGGACATCATTGAACGAGGGATCATCCTCACGGGAGGCACCGCCATGCTGCGCGGCCTCGACCGATTGATTGCGGAGGCGACCCAGGTCCCCACGCGTGTGGCCAATGATCCGCTGTCCTGTGTCGCCATCGGCACCGGCAAATACCTTGAGGAGCATCGAGATGTCCCGGAAGAATTCCATTACGCGGCTTAGCGCCATATTGCTGGGCGCAGCCGCCCTCGCCGCCGGAACCGCGTTCGCCGCGCCTAAAGATGTCCCCCAGAACCATTGGGCCGCGAAGTCCGTGGACAGTGTCACCACCAAGCGGATCCTGACGCCGAACGCCAAGGGAAATTTCGACGGCGATAAGCCGGTCACCCGCTATGAACTGGCCGTGGCTCTCGATCGCTTCGTGCAGTACATCGAAGCGGGCCGCAAGCCGCTCCATCCGACAAGCCGCAATACCAAGGCGATTTTGCCGGCGAAGGCAAACACGGAGCAAAAAGCGGCGCTGGCCCGCCTCGCCTCCGCCGACTTCATTCCCGCGAACTCGCCTCTGCTGAAGAATGACGACCGAATCGTGACCGCCAAGGAACTCAAAGCCTCTTTGTCCGCCGTCGTGATCCGCCTGTCCGACCGCGCCATCGCCCCGCAAAAAGATTAGTAACCCTCACCCCCGTCCCCTCTCCCGCATCGGCTAAAGCCTGGGAGAGGGGTGTCCAAAGATCGAAGCCCAAACGTGTTCCGCCAATGTTTTTGAGAGATCCTCTGAAATGCTTGGCGTGAAGCATTGTTTGGGCTTTGCTTATTGGACATCCCTCTCCCAGGCGAAGCCGGGGCGGGAGAGGGACCGAGGGTGAGGGCTTAAAAAAGCCGATTCCCGGTTGGGAATCGGCTTTTTGTCTGCTATAGTCAGCGCCCGGGGCGGCCGCCCCGGGCGCGCTGGGGAGTGGTTAGTGATCCGCCGTCTCGATCGTTGCGTTGACGGACATTCCTTGGCGGAGGTTGGCGATGTCCTCGGCGGTGGCGGCGTTTTTGTCATCGCCGCTGGTCGCCGGCGTCAGGATAATCTTGACCGGGACGCGCTGGACGACCTTGGTGAAGTTGCCCGTGGCGTTGTCCGGCGGCAGAAGCGCGGTGGAGGCGCCGGTCGCTTCGTTGATGCTCTGCACCTTGCCGTGGAAGACCTTGCCCGGGAACGCATCCACATCGACTTCGGCCGGCTGACCGGCGCGGACATCGCGGAGCTGCGTTTCCTTGAAGTTGGCGCTGACCCAGACGCTGCCGCCCGTGGTCATCGTCACGATCGTCTGGCCGGGTGAAAGCGCCGCGCCTTCGTTGACCGCCTTCTTGACGACCTTGCCGTCGCTCGGCGCGTAGATGTACGTGTCGTTCTCCAGAACCTGCGCGGAATCGAGCGCGGCTTTGGCCTGAGCGACCTGCACCTTCAGCGTTTCAATCTCCTGCCTGCGCGCATTGACCTGCTGCTCGCCCGCCTTCGCGGTGGCGAGATCGGCCTCTGCCTGCGTGGCGAGGTTGGAGCTGTTTTCCACGTTGTTCTGCTGGACGCTGACGGACGGCGCGTTGGCCTGGGCCAGGCTGACTCCGGCGCTCGCGACCTTGACCTGCTGCTGCGACGCGGTCGCGGCCTTGCGGGCGCTTTCGACGGCGGCCGCCGCCTGTTTGACGGCGGACTGCTGCTGGGCGACCAAGGAACGCGCCTGCTGCACCTGCTGGCGGGCGCCGCGAAGCTGAGCCTGCGCCGTCAGGTAGGCCGCGTGGACCACGTCGTACTGCTGCTGCGTCACGGCTTCCGATTTCAGAAGCGCGGCGTAACGGGTGTCGTCGGCGCGCGTCTTGTCCAGGTTCGCCTGGGCGGATTCAATCGCGGATTCCGCGACGTCGGCCGCGTGCCGGTCGGTCGTGACGCCCTGCTGCATTGCGGCGAGGTTTGCCTGGGCCCCGGCCAGCTGCGATTCGACCTGAGCCGCCTGGGCCTGGGCCACCGTGACCTGGGTTTGAGCCTGGTCGATCTGGCTGTTCAGCGTGCGGGTCGTCAGATCCTGCTGGGCGCGTGCGCCCTGAACCTTGGCGTTCTGCGCCTGGATGGCGGCCTGCGCGTGCTGGATATTCGCGTTTGTGCTGGCAATCTGGTATTGTAGGTTCGCTTCCGCCTGCGGGATCTGGCTTTGCGCCGAGAGGTAGGCTTGCTTGGCCTGCTGCAAATTGGCGAGCGGGCCGCTGTCGTCGAGACGAGCGATCAGTTCGCCCTTCTTGACGATATCGCCTTCCTGCTTCGTCAGCTTGATCAGGGTGCCGGAGACGATCGGGCTGACGTTCACGAGATCGCCCGTGACATAAGCGTCGTCGGTGCCGACATGCGTCTGGCTGTAGTGATAGTAGCGAAGACCGAAGATGAGCGCGATCACGACGGCAATCGCGACGACGATCCCGATGATGCCCTTCTTGGCGGGATTCATCGGCGCTTTCTTCTCTTCCGTCGCGTTATTGGCCGGAGGCGGCGCCTGGGGCGCGCTCGTTCCATTGGTCCCGTTGCTGGCGGGCGCTGGTCCTTCGGGAGCGCGCTCCGTTCGGGGGGCGGTCCCAGCTGTTTGTGTTACCTGTTCTGCCACTTTAATATCCTTCCCGTCTAATCCTGCTGATCCGATGGAGACTTCCGTTTGCTCCCGGCTGCGATCATTACTGGCTCTGGCCGCCGCTCAGGACGCCGAGAGCGTGGCGATATTCGGCTTGCGCGACTTGATAGTCGTAAACCGCGTTGATTTGATTGTTTTCCGCCGCTTGGAGCGCGGCCTGCGCATCGGTGACTTCCAAATAAAGGGCGACTTCGCCGCGGTATCGAAGGAGCGCCAGATCTCGTGTCTTGATCGCCTGCTGCAGCGCGCTGTTCGCATTGTCGATCTGCGCGGCCGCCGTCGTCAGGTTCAGGTACGCCTGGCTGACGTCGAGACTGACATCGGATTTCAGGGAATCCAGAGTTGTCTTCGCGTTCTCCGTCTCCAGCTTTGCTTCCGAAACTTTGTCCCGCGTCACGCCGCCGTCATAAAACGGAATGGTGATCGAAGCGGTGATGGCCGCTGTCCGCTGGCGCGGGCTCTGGAATGAGGTGGTCGGATAGTAATCTCCGGCCGCGTTCAATCGAAAGTCCGGCTCCAACCCGGCATGCGCGAGCTTGATCCCTTTTTCGGCGACACGGACATTGACTTGCTGGGCAAGCACATCCGGGCGCTGGGTATAGGCGGTCTGAAGATCTTTGTTCACATCGATCGCCGTCACTTCGGCCGTCGGCGACGCGAAGAGCGGGGTTTCTGGTTCCGTCGTCGTCGCCGTCGCGGACGGCGTCGCCTGACCGACCGACACGCCCGGCAGATCGCTCAGCACGACTTCGGTGGCGAGCGGCTGTCCCACCAGGTCGTTAAAGCTGGTGCGCGCGATGCTGGCGTTGTTCTGCGTGCGCCGGAGCTCCGTCTGGGCGTTCGCCACCTGCGTGTTGGCGCGCAGCACATCGACCTTCTGCCCGACCTGCTGTCCGTTGAGCTGCTGGGCGATCCGCTGCTGCTCCAGCGCCGTCGTGAGGCTCGCCTGAGCGACCTGCATCTGGTGCTGGGCTCGCAGCAGGTTGTAATAAACTGTTTCCGCGCGCAGCGATCGGTCGTTACGGATACGCTTCACCTGGAACTCATCCGCAAGCTTCTGCAATGTCGCCTGATCGGTCGCCGCTTTGATCTGGCCGGTTAAGTCCAGACGCTGGGAAATCCCGAGCTCCAGCGTTTCGGTGTGGCTGCCGAGGACTTCCACCGGCGGCGTGCCGCCGATCGAAACCTTGGTTTTTTGATCGAAGCGGGTTGCCGACGCGCGTCCTTCAATGTTCGGATGCCCTTCGTCCGCCTTCTGGTTGGCCCGCTTCTGGTCGATCTCCGTATTGCGCTGCGCGATCTGCAAGTCGCTGCTGCTCTCATACGCGGCGGCGATCGTCCTGTTCAAATCCCAATCCGTGCCTTTGAGGGTCGAAATCCGCGACCCGCCCAGATTTCCTTGAGATGTATTACCCATAGTTCCGGAAGTTACGCCGCCGTTTCCCGAGACGCCCGCTCCATTGGGATTGCCGCCGGCGTTCGCCGGAGCCGTTCCCGCGTTAGGCGAGTTCGTCGCCGCCGGGCCGTTCGCCGCGCCCTGGCCGGCAGCGGCCGTATTGGATCCCGGCGCTCCGGAAACGCCCGCTCCGCCCGCTCCGGCGGTTCCCGCATTGGCGCCCGGCGCCGCTCCCGCCGCTCCATTGCCCGCCGCTCCGGCTCCGTTACCGGCCGCGCCGGCCGCCGCGCCATTCCCGGCGCCCGCGCCGCCGCCTTGCTGCGCCCACGCCGCCGTGCCGCCGCTGATAACGGATACGCCGAAGATCGCCGCGGCGATCTCGCTGAACAAAACTCGTTTCAATCTTTCCCGTGCATTTGCCATTGATCTATGCCTCATAAACAACTTAAGAAAGCGTTCTATTAACGCTTGCGCAATCCTCGCACGACGAGGTCGACAATCAACCCCATCTCATGCTTTTTCTCTTCCAGCTCAGTAACGCAGGGGAACGGGGGCCAGAATCCGGCCACCATATATTTGAGGGAACGCGCCGCGGTCGCTGTGTCCGGAACGTCAAAAACGCCTTTGCGGTTCCCTTCCTCCAGCACCTCGGCGATCAGCTCACGCTCCTGCTCGATGTACGGCCGCATCCGGGCCTGCATATGGGGACGCACGGCGGCCACCATCTCCTGCGTATGGGGAGATTGCGTGCAGATGTGGTGCGTGTCCACCATCGGCAGAATCAGCATCTCCTTGAGTTTCTCCGCCGGCGTCATTTCACTGTTTTGAACGACCCCCTGCATCTTACCCAAACTTGTTTCTTTGAACTGCGCGACGATCGTCAGGGCGATATCTTCCTTGCTGTCGAAGTAAAGATATACAGTCCCCTTGCCGACACCGGCGTCGGCGGCGATTTCGTCGATGGTCGTCTTTTTGAAGCCGTAATGCCAAAGCCGTTCGGACGCCGCTTCAAGGATTTTGTGCCGGATATCGGCCTGCTGTACACGCGCCATAACTACCACGCTCCTACTGACTGATGACTGGAATACTACTCTGGTCATTTATATACCCCTGCCCGAACGCGCTTGTCAAGCTGGTATCATAAATTTTATACAAAGTTTTTTCGTGGAGTTACGGAAAGAAGAGGGGGATCAACGATGACTCTGGATTTGGGGCATGGCGTTTCTGAATATTACCATGTGGACTCGTTTACGTCCGAGCGGTTTCAGGGCAATCCCGCCGGCGTGATTTTGACGCGGGCGCTTCCTGCGGAAGAGACGATGCGGCGGATCGCCGGCGAGTTGCAATTGGAGAGCGCATTCGCCGCTCCCTCGGGCAACGCCGACTGTGATTATGCTGTGGCGTACTACACCGGCGTCACACGCATTCCGCTCTGCGGTCACGATACGATCGCGCTTGGCTCCGTCCTCGCGCATAAAGGCGAACTGCCGGAGGGTGGGGCGCTGCGTATCTCCACGGATGTTGGCGTATTGGAGCTGCGCCACCTCGCAGCCGGCTGGATTCAAATGTCGCAGGCGAAGCCATGGTTTGGGGAAATCGTGGACGCGCGCGGCCTTGCCGACGCACTGGAAATTGACGCCGAGGTTTTGAATGGCGCGTCCCCGCAGGTCGTTTCGACCGGAACGCCGTTCCTCATTGCATCCGTCAAAGACCGCGCGGCGCTGAACGCGCTGGGCGAGGGAACCAGCCGCCTTGCGGAGTATCTCGCCGCTCTACCCGGCAGCCCCGTCGGCCTCTACTGCTGGGCGCTCTCCGACCTTGCGCCGGAAACGGAAGCGATCCGCACGCGCTGCTTTTGCCCAGGCGCGGGCCTGCCGGAGGACCCGGTAACTGGCTCGGCCAGCGGCGCGTTTGGCGCTTATCTTACGGCGCGCAAGCTTGTAGAGCCTGGCGTAATCTCCATTTGGCAGGGAAACATCAACGTACGGACGGGACACGTGCGCGTGGAATGCGATGGGGAAAGCGTGCGCGTGAGCGGGCAGGGGACGATTATCGTGCGCGGGGAATTGTAGGATAGGATGCCTCCCGGGCTCCATACTGGGTCTTCATGGAGGAAGGCTTTTGTTCGGCAATTTTCACCGGTGGCATGCCACCCAATAACACGATGCCGGCGCTTTCGTTATCCCTATGAGTAGGGGCATCTTACATTGGGGGTGGAGGGCTCAGGACAGTTCGCCCGCGCGTTTGGCGGCGGCTTCCACGGCGTCGATCACGGCGATGCGGAAGCCGCCGCGCTCTAGGGCGGCGACTCCGGCGATGGTGGTGCCGCCGGGGGTGGTGACGTTGTCTTTGAGCTGCATGGGGTGTTCGCCGGTTTCCAGCACCATCTTGGCCGAGCCCATTACGGTTTGGGCGGCGAGGGCGCGGGCGGTGGCGCGGGTAAGGCCGGCTTTGACGCCGCCGTCAGTCAGGGCTTCAATCATCAGATAGACGTAGGCGGGGCCGGAGCCGGAGACGCCGGTGACGGCGTCCATCAAGCGTTCGGTGACTTCCACGGTCAATCCGACGGCGGAGAAGAGGCTGAGGGCGATCTTCAGGTGATCCTGAGTGGCGTTGGTTCCAAGGCAAACTGCGGTGGCGCCTTCACCCACCAGGCACGGGGTGTTCGGCATGGCGCGGACGATGGGAACGCCGGCGGCGACATGCATTTCCATCGTGTCCAGGCGGATCCCGGCGGCGATGGACAGAACCAGCTGGTTTGGCTGGATCGTCTGCGTGAGGCTGTTGAGAACCTGGGAGACAACGGCGGGCTTGACCGCCAGGAGGATCAGATCGACGCCGGCAACGGCGTTTGTGACGGAATCCGAGACGCGAGCGCCCGCGCCGACTTTTGCGGCAAGCTGGCTGGCTTTCTCTTGGTCTGTGTCAAAAAGGGTGATATTTTCTGGGAGCATCGCCCCCGCCTGCGTTAAGCCGCAGGCGAGAGCGCCGCCCATCATTCCGGAACCGATGACTGCGAGGGTTTTTTCACGAAGCATAAAAGGTGTCTGTTAAGACCGGTCGAGAAACGATGTTCTTGTCCCGGGCGCCGGTTTGTCTTCCACGTCGATTGTGACTGTGCTCGGCGTGAATAAGTATACCTGTTCGCCGATCTTTTCGACGCTTCCGTCCAGCGCATATGTCGATCCATTGAGGAAATCGATGATTCGCTCGGCCATATCGCCCGGAGTTTGCTCCAGGTTGACGATCTGCTGCTGGCCTTCTTTCAGGCCGTCGGCGGCGCGGCGGGCGTCGTCGAAGCTCTGCACGGCGCGGCGCACGGTGACATGCGTGCGGCGAGCCTGGTCCATGCGCAGGGTTGTTTGACGGCGTAATGGGCTGACGGAGCCCCCGGTGCGTGCGGCGGCGCTCGATGCGGCGGGCGCTTCCACCGCATCGTCCTCATCCTCGTCATGATAATCGTCGTGTCCCATCGCGCGATCAAAGAATCGCATGAAACCATTGCGAGGTCTGGCGTTTTCGAATTCTTCCGCTTCGGCATGCTGGCTCATGATGTTGCTCCTCCGTTTAATCGTTGCTCTGTCTTTTGAATTGCTGCTCTGTCCTGGTCGATCTCAGAGTGATTGTGAATGTGAATTATTGCGTAACCCGGGCTCCGAAAATTGCCGTACCGATCCGAACCATGGTGGTTCCTTCTTCGATTGCTGTCTCGTAATCGGACGACATCCCCATCGACAGCACTTGGCGATGCTGTTCCGGAAGCGTGTCGAACAATCCGCGCAGCTGTCGAAAATAGGGCCGTGGATCGATCCCAAACGGCGCGATCGCCATCAATCCCTGGAGCGCAAGCCCGTCAATTGCTCCAACTTCGGCGGCAAAATCGACGGCTTGTTCCGGGGCGACGCCCGATTTCGTTTCTTCCTCGCCCAAATGCACTTCGACCAGAACGTCCAGCGTACGGTTTTGCAGCGCGGCCTGCCGCGCGAGCGCCTGCGCGAGTTTGACGCTGTCCACTGTCTGCACGGAGTCGAAAATCTCCACCGCTTCGCGCGCTTTGTTGCGCTGCAAGTGGCCGATCAAATGCCAGCGCGCTTCATGAAGGCCGCGTTCACGCGCCGCCAATCGTTTGCCGGCGGCTTCCTGAACATAGTTTTCACCGATGTGCGCGATCCCGGCGGCGATCGCCTCTTGGACGGCCGCGATGTCCTGGCGCTTCGAAACTCCCACCAGCGTGATCTCTTCCGGCGAGCGTCCGGCGCGGCGAGCGGCTGCGTCGATCTTCTCCCGGAGGGCGGCCACGTTCTCAGCAATCGCGCTCATTCGCCGCTCGGCGGCGCGCCGCCTTCCAAGCGGTGCGCCCGCGCGAGATGCTCCATGTGACCGGTTTCAATATAATAAACGCGCTCCGCGATATTCGTCGCGTGATCGGCGATCCGCTCCAGCGCGACCACCGCCAGCAGCATGTAGGCCGACGCCGCCGTGCGCGAGATGTCCTCACGCTGGGGACTGAGCAGCTGTTCGCGCAGCGCTTTGAACTCGTCGTCCACCCGGTCGTCGTCCACGCAGATCTGCTTCGCCAAATTCGTATCGTGCCGGACCAGCGCTTCGAGACTGTTGCGCAGCATGCTGGTGGTCATCTCGCCGAGCGCGCTGACATCGACCAGCGGCTTCGAGATGAAAAACTGGTGGACCATCTTGCGCGAGATCTTGGCGATATCCACGGCGTGGTCGCCGATCCGCTCCAGGTCCGTAATGACCTTCATCGCGGTGCCGATCTTGCGCAGATCCTTCGCCATCGGCTGCTGCAGCGCGAGCAGGCGCATGCAAAGGGCTTCGATCTGCTGATCCATCCCATCGACGACGTCGTCATTCGCAATCACTTTTTCGGAGAGCGCCAGGTCGCCATGCTTGAGCGACTCGACGGCTTCGGTCACCATATCGATTGCGAGCGTACCCATTTGCAGTAAAAGGCGTTCCAAGCCGCCGAGTTCTTCGTGGTAGGTCTGTCTGGTCGTTTGCATGCCGCGAATCCTGACCCTTTGGCGCCGATCCGATCGAGTATGGCCGCTCGCCATGGCTCCAGAAGGGACGATGTGCTATTATATCATAGCAAAGGACGTTTGACAAGCAATTCTGCATAATTATTTGCTGAGGAATTGTGCATAATTGCGCGTGAGTGTGAATTGCTTCAAGCAAACGGGCATCCGGGCTGTATAACTCCGATGTTCAAGTTATTCATCAATCACTAGACAGAGTTGATCAAGGAGGCGTGATGAAATTTGGCGTTTGTGCGGGATTGGACGACGCGGCGGCGGTGGCGCGCGCCGGATTTGATTACCTGGAGCCAGGCGTGAGCAGCGCCCTGAATCCGGACAAATTGGACGCCGATGTTCTGCCGGTGTTGCAGCGTGTTTCGAGCGCGGCGGGGACGCCTACCCCATCGTTCAACATGTTTCTGCCCGGCGATCTGAAAATCATCGGCGAAGCCGTCGATCAACCGCGCCTGGAGCATTACGTCCATGAGGCGTTCCGGCGGGCGAGCCTGGTCGGGGCGGAAGTCCTGGTTCTGGGCAGCGGCGCGGCGCGGGGCATTCCCGACGGATTTTCGCGCGCGGAGGCGGAGCGCCAGTTCGACGGCGTTCTCAAACTCTGCGCGGCTGCGGCGGAGCAGTTTGGAGTCGACCTCGCGATTGAGGCGCTCAATACCGGGGAATGCAACTTTGTGAACAGCGTCGCGGAGGCCGCCGATTTCGCCCGGCGCTGCGGCGGGCCGCACATCGGCATCGTCAGCGATATCTATCATATTTTGATGGAGGATCAGTCGTATGAAGAAACGTACGAGGCGCGGGATCTGCTCAAACACGTCCATGTCTGCGGCGGCGAGGACCGGCGCGCGCCGAACGGCGACGACCTGACGCTGCTGACGGACTATTTCCGGGTTCTCAAGCGGGCCGGTTACGATCGGCGAATTTCCGTGGAAGGGCTGTGGGAGAGCATCGTCGAACAGGGCGCGCGGTCCCAGGCCGTGGTGGCGCAGGCGTGGGACAGCGCGTAATCGCCGGTAAGTTATCGGCGCGAGACAGGTATGTCGATTTGCAGCGTGCGTCGATACTTAGACTTCCAATCGCTCACCGGATTGGCGCCGCTGCCAAGATATCCCCCCCAGGGCTCGAAGATATCTTCGATGCTGGGGTCGCCGTCGATCACCAGCCGCGCGGCGCCTGGCAAACGGCTCAGCCACCACTCCGTGGGCTCAAGCGCGCCGATGACGGCGGCGCATAACGGATACTTATTCCCGCGCCACATTTGGGTAAACTGCTCGGCGTCGCCGGAGGCGATCCAAAGCGCCGGCCCGAAGAGACCTTCGCGGACCAGGCCGGAGTTTGGCTCGGGCGATTCGAGCAGGGTCGGTTCGAGGATATTGCCGTGGCTTTTGCCGCCGCTCAAAACCGTCCCGCCGCTTTGCGCGATCTGCTGCTCGCACCAATGCGCCTGGTCCTGGGAGAGCAGGGGACCGACCGAGACGTCGGGGCTGGCGATCGTGTCGCCCCATGTCAGCGATCGCCAGCGCCGCAGCAGAGCGCCACGGACGGCGTCGTACCGCGCCGGGTGGATAATTGCGCCGTTGACCGACGTACAGGTCTGGCCATTGTAGCGGACGGCTCCCTGCGTCAGCAGGGCCGCCGCGTCCTCCGGCGCGATGCTCTGGCCGATATAGGCGATGACGTTTCCGTCGCCGTCAATCAGCGACGCCTTGCCTGCCTGGAACGTATCGGCCAGAATGGCCGGAGCGTGGCGTGAACTGCCCATATAGTGGATCAGGCCGGGCTGCTCGGATTCTTGAAACGCGCTGACGAACTCCTTGGACTTCGCCGTCACGACCGTCGCCATCTCCTCGGCGATTCCCGCTTCACGGATCGCGTCCTCCAAAAGCATAGCCGACAATGCGGACTGGCTGGGGGCGCGCAGCGCGACTCGGTTTCCCGCCGCCAGTGCGCTTGCGAGACAGGTCGCCGCCAGATAAAGGAACGCATTTTGCGGCAGGATCACCGCGACTGCGCCCCACGGCGCGCTGGAGAGCTGGATCGCCCGCCCGCCGTTCCGATATTCGCCGGGCGGAACGCCGGCGCGTTGTTCGTCATTGGCGCAAAAGCCGCGCAGCAGCGCGGTTACCCCCTCAAAAACCTCCTCGCAGTCGCGGGAGATGAAGCCGGTCTCATGGCGCATCGCATGAAGCAGCGGCTCGCGCCGCCGGTCCAGCTGGTCCGCGAGACGACCCAGAAACGCTCCCAGTGTATCGGAGCTCCGGTAGATGCTGTCGATGGGAGCGGGAGCGCTGGCGAGCTCCGTCAGCTGATCGGGGGAGAGCATCGTCGTTTGATGCAGGACGCTTCCGTCCAGCGTCGAGGCCGCCGAATACGCCTCGCCCTTGCCTGCCCGCGTGGAAGTCAATGTCATAAATCGCGCGCCTCTTTGGGGTCGTGTTAAGCTCGGCGGACGGCGCGCGCAAAGATCACGCTGCTGTAGCCTTGTTCGGTATGCGCCGGCACAAGGCGAATGCGAAGGTCGAGATCGCCGAAGCCGTTATCCATCAGCGACTTCAGCATATCGCTGGGCGTTACGCCGGCGCAGGGGAAGTTTCGCCCCCCGACGCAATAGTAGTTCGCCGCGCCGCACGCGGATAGAATGACCGTTCCGCCGGGAGCCGCCAGGCTCAAAATATTGCGCATGCTGTCGTACCACTTGCCGATGTCGGTGGACGCCGCCTCGGCGCAGTAGTGGCTCATTACCAGGGGATAAGATCCACGGCGCGCCGGGCCGAGCGGGTCCGTGTCGAAGGCGTTGCCGGGAATGATCGCGGTAATGCGCTGGCGCGCGTCGTCCTGCACGCGCTCGATCTGCGCCGGAGTGGGGGAATCCTCACCGCGCAGCCGCAGCGTTTCCTTGGCGAACTCATCCCAGTTGTGCGCGCTTGCTTTTCGATCGACCCAGTCTTGAACCGCCTGACGGTTCGAGGCGAGGTACTCCGCCATATGGATCTCGCCGGCAACGTGCGCGATAGGGAACAGGTGGTGAACGGTCGGGCCGCAGCCGAACTCCACGGCGATCGGCGCATACGGCGTTTTGTCCGCCCAATCGGCCAAAAATTCCATGGCGAACTGCTCGTCGGGCATGAGCTCCGAATAGTATTCCGTCAGATAATCTTCCGGTTTCCAATCGCTGTAGTCCGAATATACGACTTTTTCCGTTTCCGTAATCATATTTCTGGTTTCTCCTAATATGTATGTTTTGCTTCCATTACTATATTGAGATCCGCGTTCGCCCTTTTCAAGTATAATAAGATTAGGACGCACTAAAGAATTCCGGATTTTGGCCAATACTCAGTAATAGTCCGACCGTGTTTGGACCTGCGACACTCTTGTCGAGATTGCACGCAAACAATGCTGAATTTATCCAAGGACTGGACGGCGGCTCAAAAGGTAGTCGTGAAAGGCGCCATTGCTTATGTGGCGATCTTTCTGTTCATGCTGATCGTCCACCCGTGCTCCGCCAAGACCTACAAGGCCTTTTCTGATATCTTTCAGACGATTGCTCCGTTCTTCGCCAGCGCGTGCTGCCTGACCTATGTCTGGCGCGGCTTTCACCCGATTGCCGCCCGCCGCATCGGCTGGCTGCTGATTGGAGTCGCCTGCGCATCGTACGGCGTCGGCGGGGTGCTCTGGTCGTATTTGGAGCTCGTGCGTAAGATCGATGCGCCGTTTCCCAGCAGCGCCGACTACGCCTATCTCCTGTGCTATCCCTTTTTGATCGTCGGCGTCATCCTGCTTTTCGGCAGCATCCATATCATCGGACGTCTGCGCCAGATGCTTGACGGAGCCATCGCGGCAAGCGGTTTCGGCATCCTCAGCTGGCATTTTCTCATTCAGCAGTCATTGAAACAAACCGGCATCACGCTTTGGGCGAAGGCGCTCGGGGCGGCGTATCCTTTGTTCGATATCGCGGTGCTTTTCTGCGCGATCATTCTCTTCAGCTCAACCTCTTCCAATCCCGGCCTGCGTCGCTCCATCGGCGTTTTGACGCTTGGGGTCTCCATGATCGCCTTTACGGACAGTATTTGGGGATATCAAGTTCTCGTCAATTCGTACCATACGGGCAGCTGGATCGATCCTGGCTGGGCGTACGGCTTCACCTTGATCGGTCTGGGCGCGATGTTCGCGCACTGGTGGCCTGTGCCGGCGGCGAGCCAGGAAGCGCTGGCGGGCTCCGGGCGCTCCTCCGGCGGCGGCAGCCCGATCAAAGTCCTTATACCATACCTTGTCGCCGTCCTCTCATTCGTATTTGTCGCGCTGCACGACTTCCAGACCGAAAAGGCCGTCGGCGTCTCCACGCTCGCGACGGGGTTCGGCCTGATGCTTCTTGTCATCGTGCGGCAGATGTTCACTCTGCTGGAAAACACCCATCTCACCCATCAGCTCCGCTCCTTCAACGACGATCTCGAACGGATCGTGACCAAGCGGACGCAGCAGATGACCGCGCTTCACCAATTGACGAAGGCGGTGAACACGAGTCTGAAGGCGGGCGAGGTGATGCAGGTCGCGGAGCAGCACACGCTGAGGGCGCTGAACGGCGATGCGATCCTGGTCTGGCTCATGGACGAGGAGGCGTCGAAAGAGAATCCCTCGGGGCTAAGACTGGTGCGCTGGAGCGGCTTGGAGGAGCGTCCGGAGCTTCTGGAGACGCTTCGCTCTCTGCCGCTGCGCGCCCAATTCGAGGCCGTTACGGTGATGGACGATCGCGCGAAGAGCTTCCGATCTGGAACATGCCTGCGCGCTCCCCTTTGCTGGCGGGAGCGCTGTCTTGGGATGATCGGCGTGATCCGCTGGTCGGAGGGCGTCAGTCCGACGGACGCCGCGATGCTCGAAAGCATCGGCCTTGAAGTTGGAAGCGCTCTGGAGAACGCGCGCATGTATGGCGCCGCGCTGGAGGCCGCGGACCGAGATCCGATGACGGGGCTGCTTAACCACCGCGCGATCCATCAGCGGCTGCATGTGGAGGTGGAAAGCGCGGAACAGGATCAGACGCCGCTGTCGATCGTGATGATGGACCTGAATAACTTCAAGCTATTCAACGATACCTATGGGCATCCCATCGGCGATCAGATTCTGAAGTCCGTGGCGGAGTCCCTGGCCGTGGCGTGCGAAGGCTTTGGATACTTGGGCCGATACGGCGGCGACGAGTTTTTGCTGGTCGCTCCGAACACCACCGTCCGGCAGGCTGTCGAGATGACGGACATGCTGCGCGAGCGCATGCTGCATGAGGGATTCCAGCGGATCGGCGAGGAGCGAACGATCCCCGTCAGCCTCAGTTACGGGGTCGCCGGCTTCCCGGAAGACAGTAAAACGCGCCATGAACTTGTCGCGATTGCCGATGCAAATCTCTATGCGGCAAAACATACGGATAGTGGAATAATGGCTACGAGCGACAAACAACGATCCCTGCGGGCGCTGTCCCGCGAGAGCTCGTTTGAAGTCCTCGACGCCATGGTGACGGCGGTGGACAATAAAGACCGCTACACCCGGCGCCATTCCGAAGACGTCACCGAATACGCTTTGTGGATCTCCGAGGAGCTTGGTCTTTCCGAGGAAACCCTGCGCGTAGTGCGGATCGGCGGCCTGCTGCACGATGTTGGGAAGATCGGTATTCCCGACGAAATTCTGCGTAAACCGGGACGTCTCACACCGGAAGAGTATGAGGTTCTGAAGAGGCACCCGCGAATCGGCGCGCTGATGGTGGGGGCGGTTCCGGGAATGGAAGTTGTTCTCGACGCCGTCAACTCGCACCATGAGCGCTGGGATGGCCAGGGCTACCCGGATGCTCTCGCGGGAGAGGCGGCTCCGCTTCTCGGGCGGATTATGGCCGTGGCGGACGCATTCAGCGCCATGACCACGGACCGGCCGTACCGAAAAGGGCTGGAGTGGGAAGCGGCTCTGAAAGAGATCCGCGCCAACTCAGGAACGCAATTCGATCCGGCGATGGCCAACGCGTTTTTACGGGCGGCGGCAAAACGGGTTCCACAGGTTCTGCGGCCGACGAACGGAGCGGCTGAGATCCTTCCGGCGGAATCCGCCAATAAAGCATAACACGAAAGACGATCAAGGGATACGGTCCTCGGCTTACCACAGTTTCTAACGTCGAACGAGCCTTTGCTGTGTCGCTGAATGGGTATGTTTGAGAGGACGTAGAAACATCTATGAAGGCTCCGTTGTATTTAGGCGCGCTTGCACATTTCGAGAAACAAACGCTTGTCACGATCGCCTCCGGGGTAACGTGCGCGTATTTGGGAGACGAACGCAATCTGCGCGAATTTCTGGTGGCGGACGAAACGGCGAAGACGCTGCAGGAAGCCGGTCACACGGTTTTCACTTTACTGGTCGACGACAGTCTCGATCCCCTGAACTATCGCCAGCTGCGCGTCGCGGTCAACAAAGACCCTCGCCTGATGGCGCGATGCGAGCACTGGTGCGGGACGCCGATCGCGCACCTGCCGGATCCCTTTGAGTGCCACGCGTCGTTTGCCGAGCACTACGAGCATGTCCTGCTCGACCGTCTCCACCGGCTGGATTGCCATCCGACACTGGTCAGCACGTCCAAACTGTACGAGCGCGGTCTGTACGATCCCTATGTGAAGCTTGTGCTGGAGCGCCGTGAGGAGATCCTGAGCTTTTTGGCGGATCGCTTCCCGAATTATCATCCGGAAAAGCTGTTCCATCCGATCTGCCCGGATTGCGGCGTCATCGTCGACACGCAGATCGCGCGTGTCAGCGCGACCGACTATCAGGTGTCGTGCGAGCGCTGCTCCGCGCAGCGCGTCTTGCCGCTTGAGCAGGTCAAGGGGAAACTCAACTGGAAATTAGACTGCGCCGCGCGCTGGGCTCACTTCCATATCGACGCCGAGCCGTTCAGCAAGGCTTATCTGGAGCCGATCGCCGGCAGCTTCGCCGTCGCCAGCGCGCTCAGCTTGGAGTTCTTCGGCGGCAAGCCCGTGCTGCCGCTGCACTTCGGCACCGTCCAGCAGGATCGCGACACCAGCTATTTGCTGGCCGAATCCTTCCCCACGAGCGCTCTGCGCAGCCTCTTCGTCGAAAAGCCTTCGTCGGATCTGCACATCTCGCGTGAGCTGATCCTGACCACGGCGTCGCGCTACGAAGTCATGCCCGGTCTTACCTTACAAGACTTCACCAAGCAGCTATTGCCGGTCTGGCTCTTGACTCCGGAGACGCTCGACCCGGCGCAGCGCGAGCTGGTTTCGCGCGGGATGGCCTTCAGCCGAAATTTTCTTGATGTCGAAGTCAAGCTGCATTTGCCGACTCGCGAACGCATTCAGGGGGAACATCCCTTTGTGCTTTCCGCCGTGCGTCACCTGATCGCCTCGGTGGTGGAGATGCGCGAAGCGGAAGATCTGTCCATCGACGTGTTTCAGCGCACTCTCAAGAACGTGATTTCCGGTCTGGGGCACGAGAAGAAGGTCGTTCTGACGGGGCTTCGCGGCATCGTCGGCCAGGATCATGGCCTTCCTGTCTCGAAGTTTCTTTACACGCTGCCCGTCGACTACTTGCGAATGCTACAATATATTCTGGATCTGCATTTGGAAAGCGCCGGCGTTCTTCCGATATCCGGAGCCGCTTCGTTCGAAAGCCAGCTTGCCGCGGCTTAATTTCATCACAAGGCGTCATCCAGAAAACATGTCGTATACTCGTTCCGCAATCTTGGCCGGGCTCCTTGCCGCAATCGGCCCATGCGTTCACGCGCAGACCAGCTCCACGACCCCGGGAGCAACCGCTCCCGAAGCTCCCGCCGGCGCCGCGGCGCCGGCGGCTCCCGCCGTCCCGCCGCAGGCGGATGCGCCCAAGTCGCCGCCGCTGAAGATCGGGATCGACGCCTATCTGGGTCTCTCTGACCAGCAGGGGAATCGGACGCTCTACGACGGCGCCTGGATCGGTTTCGGCTCCGCTTACCCCTCGGTGGTTTATGGCCGCTGGGATCCCAGCGACTCGGAGACCGTGAAAGCCTCGATCTCCATCGGCAAGCTCTACCGGGCCCAGAACCGAATTATCGATCAGCCGGTGGAGGCGTACTATCAGAAGCGCCTGGGGCGCAGCTCGATCACGGTCGGAAAGTATTATGTGCCCTTCGGCGTGCAGGAGTGGGAGTACGAAACGCGTCCAGGCGTGATGTACCAGTACGATGACGGCGCGAATACAGTCGCCGCGTCCGTGAATTACAATGACAACCGCCGGACAACCAACGGCTATTTGCGTGTCGGCCGCAAATTCAGCGAACGTCTCACCTTCGGCCTTTCGGCCGGAACGGGCGCGGGGTTTTCCTTCGGAACCGACCACAACAGCGGATTCGGCGCCGACGCCACGGTTACGTTTAACGCCTGGCAGCTTGTCAGTGAGTATAACGATTACCGCACGCCGGACAATCTGCACTTCCGGTTCGCGCACGGCAAGCTTTTTTACAACGCCTGGGGACCATGGAAGCCGTACATCGGCGTTTACAGCTGGAGCGATGAGGCGAAGGAAGAGGGCGACTTCCGCTCAACGGTCGTCGGCGTCGGACGCCAGGTGACGCCGTGGGCTTATCTGGATGGAGGATACTCGTCCACATCCGTCGCGCATGTCGCGTGGGTGGAAGCGCACATTACCTGGGAGGCTGGGGTGAAGTAAGACGGCCAGTCCGACCTACCCCGGCGCGAAGCGCCAGGGTAGGTCACTCGGCCGAACGCCTACGCAACTACGAGCTGGTTTTGCTCGACTTTGATCGTCGCGGAGTTTTCCGCGCCCTTGTTGATCACCACGCCGCCGACGCCCGTCTGGGCGATCAGCTGGGCGATCATTCCGCCTGGGAGGGCGATGACGTTGCGCTCGGCGTCGCTCCAGGCGCCCAGGGCTTCTTCGCCGGTGAAGGCGAGCAGCAGTTCCTGATCGGTCAGCAGCGGAACTTCCTGGACCGTTTCGGGCTGGTTTGGATCGCCGAGGCGAAGCACGACGACCGGGGTGTCCTTGTCCGCTTCCGTGGCGACGGGCAGGCGGCAGAAGCCGTTGCCGAATGCGTTGATCAGCGCTTCGCGCGAGGCGGTGCTGTCGTCGTTCTTGAACTCGGCGATCGCCTGCTCCAGAAGGACGTTGTGGTTCGCGGCCGCCTGCTGATCCTCAATCACCTTTTGCGCGGACTGCGCCATGAAGACCAGCTCTTCCTGGCTGACTTCCACATGCATCTCTGGACCGTCCACAAAGAGCTTGTGCGGGCTGTTTCCCAGGATGCCGCCCAGCTGCGCGCCGGTCAGGAACATGCCGTTCTGCACATCCGGCAGGGTGCCGCGAAGCTGGCCCAGGGTGGTAAAGCCGGGAACGCCGCTGACGCCTTCTTGCGTCTGCGCGACGACGAACGTGATGTCGGCGTTGGGCAGAATGCTTCCATCGGGCGCCGTCGGGGTGGGGGTGACGGTGGGAACGGAAAGGGTGCTGTCGCGCAGCACGGTCAGAAAGTGCTCCCGCGCCTCCACTTCTTCTTCCGGCGTGAGCGCCATGCGCAGGCCAAGAATCGCCGATTCTAGCTCGACATTGTTCAGCGGCTCTTCTTGAACATCAGGCTGGTTCATAGTAACGATTTTCCTATTCGTATGGGTGGAGTGGCGTAATGGGATCTACTTCGGCGTAAATGAGCTGCCGCACCCGCAGGACTTGGCGGAGTTCGGATTTTGGAACTGGAATCCGCCTTCCAAAAGGTTCTTGATGCTGTAATCCAATGTCGTTCCCGCGAGGTATTGGATGCTCTTGCGGTCCACCACGACCCGGACGCCGTTCTCCAGCACCCAGGTTCGGTCGAACTCGTCGAACTCGGTGTCCGGTTTCAGCACATAGGACAATCCCGAGCAGCCGCCGCCGCGCACGCCGATCCGCAAAAACGCGCCGGGGATATTCTTCCGCTCCAGCACCCGCAATACCTGCTTTTGCGCGGATTCCGTCAATTCCAGGGCCGGTTCGATGATTTGCTCCGGCTCAACCGTCAGCGTCGGCTCCGTCAAAGTGGTCGTCATTGTATTACCTCTCGCCGCAAACGCGGCGTCAGAACTCATGGGGAATGTTCAAAGCTCGTTGGGATTGAGTGGTTCGACCTGGGGCGCTCCCGTGACGCCCTTGGCCCGCCGCTTCAGCCGCCCGAGAACGCCGTAACGGCCTTCTTCCTGGATGATCGCCGCGATCCGCGCGCGCTCGGTGGCGTCGGCGGCAAGGCGTGTCTGCGCCGCGCGCTCCTGGTAGTTCGGATCGCTGATCTTGGCGCCGCACCAGTTGCAAAGCGCGCTCGTCTGCGTCAGCAGCTTGCGATTACAGGTTGGACAATGGGTGACCGGTCCGGCGGCGGACTCGGATACTGGCTGTTCTTCAGTCGACATAGATGAGCCCTCATGGGATGTCCATCGACAAATGCGCGGTTATGGCGTGACGGCGGCGACGCCTCGAAGGCGGGCGACGGCCGGCGCGATCAGCGACGCCACCTGGTCCACTTCGGCCTTGGTGGTAAAGCGCGAAACGCCGAGACGGATCGAGCTGCCGATCACCTGCGCGGCGTTTGGAAGCGCGAGCAGTACGTGAGACGGCGCGACGGAAGCGGAGGTGCAGGCGGAGCCGGTGGACAGCGCCACGCCGGAGAGGCTCGCCAGCAGCGCATCGGCGTCCACGCCCCGGATCGCGATGCTCAGGTTATTGGACAGGCGCTGTGTTGGGTGCCCGTTGAGCGAGACATCCGGCACGGTCGCCTGGATCTGCTCCCACAATCGGTCGCGCATGCCCTGGGTATGCGCGCGGTCCCGCTCCATCTCCTGCGAGCAGACCTGGCACGCTTCGCCGAAGCCGACGATTCCCGGAACATTGAGCGTTCCCGAACGCATGCCGTGCTCGTGTCCGCCGCCGTCCATCTGCAAGGCCAGCCGCACGCGCGGTTCTTTGCGGCGAACATACAGCGCGCCGATTCCCTTGGGGCCGTACATCTTATGCGCCGTCAGCGACATCAGATCGATCTTCTGCGTCTTGACATTGATCGGGATCTTGCCGATCGCCTGCGTGGCGTCGGTGTGGAAGATCACGCCGCGCTCATGGCAGATCTCCGCGATCTCATCGATATTGTCAAGCGTCCCGATCTCATTGTTCCCATACATCGCCGAAACCAAAATGGTCCGCTCGGTGATGGAGTCCTTTAGCTGCTGGAGGTCGATCATGCCGTATTGATCGACGGGCAGATAGGTGACCGACTTGCCCTCGCGCTCCAGATGCTTCGCCGTATCGAGCACGGCCTTGTGCTCGATCGCGGTCGTGATGATATGGTTGCCCTTTTCGGCGTACGCTTCCGCGACGCCTTTGAGAGCGAGGTTATCAGCTTCGGTGGCTCCGGATGTAAAGATGATCTCGCTCGGATCCGCGCCGATCAGCTCGGCGACTTGCGTCCGCGCCTTATCGACGGCGTCTCCGGCCGTCCATCCAAAGGTATGACTGTTGGAGGCGGCGTTGCCGTACTGCTCGGAGAAGTACGGAAGCATCGCTCCCAAAACGCGCGGATCCACTCGCGTGGTCGCGTTGTTGTCCATGTAAATCGGTCGCTTCAACATATCACTAGTCGCAGTACTTTTTAAGAAATGAGGGTAATGCCCGTCGCGAACGATCGGGTCGAGAAATCTTCAAATTTGGGATCGGGCGCCGGAACGCTGATCTCTTCGATGCTGATCTCCGCAAGGAGGTCCTTCACACGCTGCTCGATCGTGGCGAGCGGGTCGCGGATGGTGCAGCGGCTGTACTGCTTGCAGCTCGACTCTTCGCCGGCGGTGCAATGCAGCAGCGAGAACGGCCCATCGACAATTGTCACGACCTCGGCGACGCTGATCTCGCGCGCCGGGCGCAGCAATTTGTATCCGCCGGTCGGTCCAGGATGCGAGGCGACCATCCCGTGTTTGGCGAGGATCTGAAGGATTTTCGCCAGCAGCTCCACGGGAATCTCATACTGCTCGGCGATCTCCTTGGTATTCATCAAACGGTTGGGATCGTCCGCCGAAGCGGCCGCAAGATGAGAAAGCGCCAGCAGCGCATAATCGGCCCGTTTCGTCATGCTTAACACGGTTTTGGGTTGCCCCTTTCTCCGACCAAAAAAGTCGTATATCAACAAAAAGTATACCGAACATCGGTGTCGGCTGTCAAGATGAAACGCGGGATGGGGGCGGGAAGTTCCGGAGATGGCCCTCACCCTCGTTCCCTCTCCCGGAGGAGAGGGATGTCCAAAGGTCAGCGCCCGATCATGGCTTCGCTTGAAAGTCCCGATCCCCAGGGCGTTGCCCTGGGCTCAAATTATGACGCCCCGTTGGGGCTAAAGACTATTGTGTCGACCACGTGAACCACGTTTGGGTCCGATCCCTGGACATCCCTCTCCTCCGGGAGAGGGAACGAGGGTGAGGGCTTATTTCTTGCCCAGCACACGCGCTTCCGGCGTCGGCGTCTCCGGCGACCACTGCGCGAAGTGCGAAAAGCCTTCGTCGGTAAGGCGATCGAGTTGTTTGCTCAGCTTCTTCTCCAAGTTAAGAATCGACACTTGCTCGAAGCCGTTTTGCTTGAACTCACGCATAGCGCCAAACGCCGATGCATAGTCGGCACTGTCAGGAACCAGCAGGGCGAGGCGCTGCGATTTCGTGTCCTCACCTTCCTTCTGCTCCGTCAAGATTTCGATGACGCGCTCGAAGCCGATGGAGAGCCCGCAGGCCGGCGCGGGACGTCCCAGCGCGGCGCCGATCATATTGTCGTAACGGCCGCCGCCCGCAATGGATGAGCCGTACGAGCCATATGCGATTTCAAATATCGGCCCCGTGTAATAGCCCATGCCGCGAACAAGCGTCGCGTCGTATTGAACGCGCACGCCCGCAGGAACAGATCCTCGCACCGAATCGATGATGTGCGCCAGACCATCCAGGATAGCGGGATCGATGGCGCTTTCGATTACCCCACGTATGTCGTTAATGTTAAGCTCCGGATTGGAGAAAAGCTTCGCCAAGCGATCCACACCCTCCGCCAAAAACTCCGCTGATCGAAGCTCTTGAATCACGCCATCCGCGCCGATCTTGTCAAGCTTATCCAAAAGGATGCAGAACGTTCCAAATCGATCTTCGGGAAACCCCAGCGACTCAGACAGCGCCGCCAGGATGCGCCGATCATTGATACGAACGGTCACTTCACCAAGGCCAATGGCTTGCAGCGCCTGCGTGCCGGCGACAAGCAGCTCAATCTCCGCAATGTGGGAAGCCGCCCCGATGACATCGATATCGCACTGCACAAACTGCCGAAACCGCCCCTTCTTCGGCCGCTCCGCGCGCCAGACCGGTCCGATCTGTATTGACTTGAACACGCGCGGCAGCGCCGCGTGATTGTTTGCGTAATATCGACTCAGCGGCACCGTCAAATCGAAACGAAGCCCCAGATCGCAAAGCTGATTCGGGTCCAAGGCCGCCTCCGACAGCTTCTCCCCGCGCTTCAGCACGCGATAGATCAGCTTCTCGTTCTCGCCGCCTTTATCGCCGACCAAATTCTCAATCAGCTCCAGCGCTGGCGTCTCGATCTGGCGAAAGCCGAAAGATTCGTAAACATCCGTAATCTGCTGGATCACTGTTTTCCGCAGGCGAGCTTCCGCCGGCAAAATATCCCGCATACCGCGCGGCGGCAGCGCATTTTCGTTCATAAATAGAAACCCCGAAAAAATTAAACAGCTTTAGGCCGGCTTGGACTCTTGCTTTGCCGGATCGATGATCGTGCTTGCCCACTTCTCTGGCTCTGCGGCGAGGCACCCATCCACATGGAAGTAATCGTTGACATCGTGGCCGCATTCCACGAGGCGTATGACGTCGAATCGTTCTCGACAGTAGTAAATGCGGCGAGCCTCTGTGTCGATGAAGGTCAGGGCAGGGAGATCGGAAGAAAGATGCCGGTCAATCTCGCACGCGAGCCAACGATCGCTGGACGACCACGTTAGATCGTTGATATGTCGAACGACTCCGTCTGAAAATGGAAATGTCCAATAAGACGATGTGCATGTGACAGTATTGTAAATCCAGAGGCTTTCTTCAAAAGCAGCGGCGAACTGATTGCCGCGATGCGACCAACGCTTTGTCGGAATCGCGTCGGGGACAACTAAGGCGGGGGCGTCAAGCACGACTCCAAGGCGAAGGAGATATGTCAAACGGATGCTCGAAATATTCATCCATTCGGAGGTTGTGTCGAAATCGATCACTTCATTATACTTTTGCGTCCAATCCTCTCCACTTCTCATAATGTGTAAAATTTGGTAGGGATCAGCCGAAGGATCATTCTCTTTTACTACCAATAGGAGATGGGCGTCCGCTTGTATCCACGCCGCCGCCACGACGTTGTTCTGTTCGTAAACGGCCCCGTACTCCAGTTTTGTAATGACGAGGTTTTCCTCTGACAGAGCAGCGAAATAACTGCTTGTCCCTGGGGTCTCGGCCATCGTATTGTTCTCCTGAAGAGGATTTGGTTACAGCGTTTCCAGCCGCGTAAGCGTGTCGCTGAGGGCGCGGGCGAAGTAGTTGACGGCGGGGATGGCGCGGTCGTAGTCCATGCGGGTGGGGCCGAGGACGCCGATGGCGCCGCGTTCGCGGGTTCCGATGTAGTAGGGGGCGGAGATAACGCTGCATTCCTGCATCGCGGTGATGTGGTTTTCGCGGCCGATCACGACCGTGACCTGGGAGGTGCGGACGGTTTGGGCAAGCGTTTGGAAGAGCATTGTGCCCTGCTGGAGGGAATCGAGGACCATTTCGATCTTGGCGACGTCCCGGAACTCGGGCTGGCGCAGGATCTCGGAGGTCCCTTCGAGGTAGATCTGGTCGTCGTCGGCGGCGGATTGGATCATCTGACGCAGGACTTGCAACAGGCTCTCAAAGAGGGCGCGCACGGACGGGGCGAATTCGGCCGGGGGCGCGCCGAGGGCCGCGTCGGGGCCGATGACGCTGTCGATGTTCTTGCCGGCCATCCCCGCGTTCAGAGCGTTGTTCACCGAGACGAGGTCGCTGGGGGTGAAGTCGGCCGATCCGGCGAAGCGGCGGGTTTCGACATGGCCGGTGCTGAGCAGGACGACGGCCAGGAGGCCCTTGTCGCCGGCGGGCGAAATGAAAACCTGGGAAATCTGTGTATCGGCGGGGCGGGGCGGGGTCGCCATGGATGTGTACGACGTCATCCGCGTCAGCAGGGCGCAGGTTTGGCGCAGCAGTTTGTCCAGCGCGAGCGATTGCTCCAGCGCGGCGGCCTGACGCGCGGCGCTCTTGGGGACGCTGCGCGCCTCCATCAAGTGGTCGACGTAAAAACGATACCCGCGATCCGAGGGGATGCGGCCGGCGCTGGTGTGTGGCTGCCGGAGCAGGCCCAGCTCCGCCAATTCCGCAAGCTCATTGCGAATCGTGGCGCTCTTGACTCCCAGCGCGTGACGCGCCGCGAGGTCTTCGCTGCCAATGGGCCGAACGGTCTCGACATAGTCGCGAACCACGGCGCCGAGTATTCGTTGTTTTCTGTCGTCGAGATACATTCCCGTAAAAATTATACCGTGACGGCGGCTGGATGTCAATGTCCGCATGGCGCCGAGCGGCTGTTCGCCCTTGACAACGGAGACGCCGCGCATGTATGATAGACAATTATGCCCGTTGCGCCCACCGCCGCTCCCGTCGCCGGAATCCCGCCGCTCTCACTGACGGCGTTCGAGGGCCCTCTCGACCTCCTGCTTCACCTGATCCGCGAGCACAAGATCGATATCGCGGACATTCCGATCCTCCAGGTCACGGAACATTATCTGGCGCATCTGCGGGCGATGGAGGCGATGAACCTCACCGTCGCCGGCGAGTTTTTGGTGATGGCGGCGACGCTGCTGGAGATCAAGAGCCGCCTGCTGTTGCCCAAGCCCCCGAAGGAAGTCGGAGAGGACGGGGAAGAGGGCGAGGATCCGCGCGAGGAGCTGGTGCAGCGCCTGCTGGATTATCAGCGGTATAAGGCGTTTGTCGCGACGCTCGCCACATGGGAGGACGACCGCCGGCAGGTCTTTTTTCGCGGCCAGGCGGCGTACGGGGATCTTTACGAACTGCCCGTGCCCTATGGCGAGTTTTCATCGGGTTCTCTGGTCAAGGCGCTGATGCGCCTGTTGACGGAGCTGGGATCGGATTCGACGGACGGCAAGGCCCATGTCGGCCGCGCCAAGGTCACCCTGCGTCTGGCGATGGCGACCCTCTGGCGAAAGATCCAGCGCGCCGGCGAGGCGGGAATTATCTTTGATGAGTGCTTCGAACGGCCCTTGATCCGCTTCGATGTCATCATGACGTTTTTGGCGCTGCTGGAGCTGCTGCGGCAGTCGCGCGTCTCCGCCGTTCAGGAAGAGATGCTGGGCGAGATCCGTTTGACGATGGACATTCAAAAGGCGGAAGACGAGACCGGCGAAGCCGCTCAAAACGACGCCGAGCACACCGAACACGCCGAGCCGCAGGGCGGTGTGGCGCCGACCGCTGAGATGGAAGAAGAGGAGACGGAATAGTTGGCCGCGACCGAAGCCCGTCAGGAAGAAACGCGCGTCTTTACGGCGAATGCGCTGCTCGCGCTGCTGGAAGGCTATTTGTTCGTTGCGATCGAGCCGGTGACGCCGGCGGAAGTGGCGAAAACGCTGGGAATCCACGCCGCGCAGGTCGAGGAGACCTTTGAGGATCTCGTCAATATCTACGCCCGGCGCGAGAAGTCCGGGCTGCATATTATGCGGATCGCCGGCGGCTATCAGATCGCGACGAAGTCCGAGCTGGCGCAGGATATCGGCAAGCTGCTCGCCGCGCCCGCCGGCAAGGCGCGCCTTTCAAAGCCGGCTTTGGAGACGCTCGCCATCGTCGCGTATCAGCAGCCCGTGACCGTGGCCGAGATGGAAGCCGTACGCGGCGTCAGCGTGGACGGTGTGATTAAGACGCTGCTGGATCGCCGGCTGGTGCGCGAGGACGGCCGAAAAGCCGTGCCGGGCCGCCCGATCCTGTACGCCACCACGCCGGAGTTTCTGCACTATTTTGGACTGTCGTCCCTGGAAGACTTGCCGCCGCTGGAGGATATCGCCGTCGCCGAAGCCGAGAAGGCCGAAGCCCACGACGCCCTCCAAGCCGTTGGACTTGAGGAGTAGTTCGTGATATTCTCTCAATTCGCCCGCCGCGCCGCCGTGGCCCTGGCTTTGACGCCCATCCTCTGCGGCCACGCCGTGGCGGCGCCGCCCGCGCTGGACGGCCCGACGACGCCGAAGTCGAACAGCAAGTTCTGCGTTCTGGAAGACGCCGTCACCGGCAAGGTGATGTGGGGAAAGAACGAAAACGTCCACCGGCCGATGGCGTCGACGACGAAGATGATGACGGCGATTCTGCTGCTGGAGCGCGGCCATCCGAACGATATCGTGACCGCGCCGCCCGGCATCGATCAACTGCCCGACAGCAGCCTGCATCTGACGCCCGGCGAGACGATCCCGCTGCACGATTTGATGTACGCGATGCTGCTGCGCTCCGCGAACGACTCCGCCGTTGCAGGGGCGACCTACCTGAATGGAACCGTGCCGGCGTTTGTCGAACAGATGAATTTGAAGGCGAAGGATATCGGCGCGCTCAACACGCACTTCGTGACGCCGAACGGCCTGTACGCGCCGGATCACTATTCGACGGCGGCGGACCTGGCGACCATCGCGCGCTACGCCGTCAACAACCTGACGGAGTTTAATAAGATCGTCCGCACGCCGAAGTACAAAGTGCAGCGATCGATCCACAAGGGCGATTCTTGGGTCGTCAATACGTCCAAGACATTCCTGCGCGACTTTCCGGGCGCCGACGGAATCAAGACCGGATATGTCCGCGAGGCGGGACATTGCTTTGTCGGATCGGCGACACGCAACGGCTGGCGCTTGATCGCGGTCGCGCTCAAGAGCAATAGCTGCCGGGAAGATGTCGAATCGCTGCTAAACTACGGGTTCGCGAACTACAAGCGCGTGCCGTTCATTCAGCAAGGTCAATCGGTCGGGCAGATCGCCGTGCGGAACGCGACTCAGCCGGTTCCGGTCGTCGCGGCGCGGGATTTGCAGGTCGTGGTGTCGCGGTGGAAGTCCGTTCCGGAGTTCAGCGTCACGGTGACGCCGCTGCCCGTGCTGCCGCCCGCGCCGATCGACGCCGGGACAAAGCTCGGCGTGTATAGCGTGATCGCGAATGGCAAGGTGCAGGCGACCGGCGACGCCGTCGCGGCGCAGGCCGTGCCGATGGCGGCGGGCGCGGCGGTCATGCATGCGACGCACAATTTAGGAACACGCATTGCGCGCGGACTGGGCGTGGGCCTGGGAACCGTGATGCTGCTGTGTATGGGAGTAATGGTATATGCAAGAACGTCTCCAAAAGGTATTGGCCGGAGCGGGGATCGGATCGAGACGAGCGTGCGAGGAGTGGATTAAAGAGGGCCGGGTCAAAGTCAACGGCCAGGTCGTCACGGAGCTCGGCGTCAAGGTGGACCCGGCGACGGATCGTATCTTATTTGACTCCAAGCTGGTGAAGGAGCCTTCCAAGCGCTACTATATCGTACTCAATAAACCCAAGGATGTCGTCTGCACGCTGCACGATCCGAACGCGGGACGCCTTGTCACGGACTTGGTGGATCTGCAAAGCAAGCCGATGCTGCGTCCGGTCGGCCGGCTGGATTCGGACAGCGAGGGTCTGATCTTCCTGACCGACGACGGCGATTTTCTCTACACTCTGACCCATCCCAAGCACCACGTGCCGAAGACCTACCGGGCCACCGTGCGCGGCGTTCCCAGCCCGGAAGCGCTGAAGAAGCTCGCGCTCGGCGTTCGCCTGGAAGACGGCGTCACCAAGCCCGCCGAAAACGTACGCGTGCGCAAGCGGTTCTCGGAAGGGGCGGGGAGCGTGGGCGGCTCCGAGGTGGAATTGACCATCCATGAGGGTAAGAACCGACAGGTGCGCCGCATGCTGGCGGCGGTCGGTCATCCCGTCTCGAAGCTTGTGCGCATCTCCATTGGCGGCGTGCGGCTGACGGGCCTGCCCTCCGGCGCCTGGCGCCACCTGACCGCAGAAGAAATTGCGTCGTTCGCGCTCAAATCCAGCACGGACACGAAAAAGAAGGCGCCGTCAAAGACGGCGGCAAAACCCGCGGCGAGCGCCGCAGAGGAGAAACCCGCATCATGGCCGACCGAACAGCCACCTTCGAAACGAGCAAAGGAACCATCGTCGTCCAGCTCGCCGAAACCGAAGCTCCAATCACAACTGCGAACTTCATCGATCTTGCCGAAAAAGGCTTCTACAACGGACTGACGTTCCATCGATACGTCCCGAACTTTGTTATTCAGGGCGGCGATCCCGACGGCAACGGCACCGGCGGCTCCGGCAAACATATCAAGCTGGAAGTCACCCCGTCGCTCAAGCACGACACCGCCGGAACGGTCGCCATGGCCCGGTCCGCGGCTCCGGACAGCGCCTCCAGCCAATTCTACTTCACGCTGGGTTCGACGCCGCATCTGGACATGAACTACGCCGTCTTCGGCAAAACCATCAGCGGCGTGGAGAACGTCCTCCAGCTTCGCGAAGGCGACCGCATCGATTCCATCACGATCAGCTAAGATCGGCCCTCACCCGGCGCTCCGCGCCACCCTCTCCCAATTCTGGGAGAGGGTTATATCCCCATTCTTCGCAATTATGCCGATTTGCGGCCTTCATGATAAAATCCCTTTGCAGATCCGTTTTAATATGATATGATGGACTCGTCAAATCCTAACGTACTGAGTGTGGTCGAAAGGAACATTATTTTCATGGCGCGATTGCAAATATCCCGTAAAGATCAGACAGGTTTTACTCTCATTGAGCTCCTCGTCGTGATAGCCATCATCGCGATTCTCGCGGCCATTCTCTTCCCCGTCTTCGCCAAAGCGCGTGAGAAGGCGCGGCAGATCTCCTGCGTTTCTAACGAAAAGCAGTTGGGATTGGGTTTCATGCAGTACAGCCAGGACAACGACGAGCACTATCCCGTCGGCCTCGGCAACCATCGCGGCGGCGGCTGGGCTGGCGCGGTTTACCCGTATGTCAAGAGCGTTGGCGTCTACAAATGTCCCGATGACCCGACTACCGCCGACAACTCCGTCACCCCCGCACGCGTCCCCGTCTCCTACGGCTACAATCTGAACATCGCCCAAACGTCCTCCACGGGGCTGGGCGGAGCGGATAGTCAGGTGAAAGCGCCGTCGCAGACGATCCTCCTGTTCGAGCTGCGCGGCAGCCGCGCCATGGTGACCGACTTGCAGGAGGGAGGCGCCGCGCGGGATCGCAGCTCGATTTCCGGTGATGGAAACAACCTGCTCTCGTACGATAACGCGGACGCGGAACAAAGCAGCAATTCGGCTGCGACCGGCGGCGCGACTCCCGGCGGCGCGCAATATGACACAGGCGAAGTGGTCGGATGGAACACCACATTCCAGACACAGCAATGGCTGCCGACCGGGCGCCATACCGATGGCGCAAATTACCTGCTGGACGACGGACACGCCAAGTTCTTCAAGCCAGGCAATGTTGTCAACGCCCAGGACGATATTCACGCAATTTATTGGGGCCAGAGTTAGAACACGCGTCACGGTTAAGGGGGCTCAATGCGGATGCAACGGAAACCGATGGTCGCGGCCTGGGCAGTGAGCGCGCTTTTGCTCCTGCCCCTGGCGCAAGGTCATGCGAAGACGATCTCGTTTACAGGCTCGATGAAGACGCAGCTGGACTTCACCCGGACCTATGTAGTAGATGTTGGCGCGCCGCTCAAGACGCTCACTCTCAGCATTCCCATCCCGCAGTCCGGATCGATCTTCGGTTATGCGGAGACGACGAACGCGCCAATCATCGAATCGAGCGCGCCGGCGACCAGTGAGAAGGACGTGACCGATCATTTCGGCAACTTCACGCATGTCATGGAGTTTGACAACGTCGCACCTGGAACCCTCACGGTCCAGGTGACCGTCAAAGAGCTGACACTTGCCACGGATCTCGACACAGGGCTTCCGACGGCGCCGTTCCCGGTCGATGTCACGGACGGCGATGCGATCATCTGCCTCAAGCCCACGCAGAATTCACAAAGCGACAGCGACGAGATCCGCGCTCTGGCGCAGACGATCACCACGGGGGCCGCGGACGAAGCGGCGGCGGCGCGGGCGATTTCGACCTGGATGGTCAGCAACATCACCTACGACGACGCCGCTGACAGAGTGCGCACTCCCGCGCTGACGACGTTGGCGAACCACAAGGCTCGGTGCGACGGCTGGGCAAACCTCTTTATGGCGATTGCCCGCGCCTCCGGCATCCCCGCCCGTTACGCGGGCGGCTACTGGATCTCGCCGCAGATCTCATACACCGGCGGCGCCCCAACAATCCAGAAAGTCGCCTCCGACCACACCCACGCCTGGGTGGAGCTCTGGTTTCCCAATGCCGGCTGGATCCCGTACGAGCCCCAGCAGACCGTTGGATTTGTCGACACGCATCATCTGCGCGTGTGGCAGCTCCCCGACAGCGCCGCCTCGGCGCAAACCCTGAACTTCACGGCCGACAGCGCGACCCGCCCGCCGGTCGAACTGAAGCTGACTTCGTCTTTTGACAATCTCACCGACACGATCACGCTGACGCCGGGCGAGACGACGGAAGAAGCCGGTGAGAAAAACCTGTTTCTGCGCAAATGATTCTCGCCAAGTGACCCAGCGCCAAAAAACGCAGCCCGGCAAAGTGTCTTCTTTGTCGCGGCTGCGTTTTTTGCTGTGTGTCTATCGCGGCGTCTGCTTACACCGGCGCCTGACAGTTCACCATCCACGGGATGCCGTATTTGTCGAAGAGCATTCCGAAACCGGTGGAGAAGAAGCTCTTTTCGAACGGCATCAGTATGCTTCCATCCTCCGAAAGCGCGTCGAACACACGCCTGCACTCATCAACGTCGTCCAGGCCGATTGACACCGAGAAACCCGTAGGTTTTCCGAAATGCGATGGCGCATCCGCGCCCATCAGAATGTTGCCCTTCACTCGGTAAGTCGTGTGCATGACCCGGTCGAGCTGATCGGCCGGCGTATGCTCGGCCATCGGCGAATCCCGATAGGTCATCATCATGAGAATTTCGCCGCCGAGAATCGATTGGTAGAACTCGAACGCCTCTTTGCATCGCCCGTCAAAAGCAAGATACGTGTTGATCTGCATGTTCTTCTCCCGCGTCTCCGCGTCTCCCGCGCTGGCTTCGCCAATGGTTATTCGCGACTTCAATGAGTCACATTCTTCAATAACATATGTCTGGCGGAGTGTCAAGTTTTTGGCCGAAATAAATCGCCGCTGTTGTTACTGTTCCGCGAATATGTCCTCCTTAAGTGTTCTGCGATTATGTCCTCGTCGAACCTTAAGGAATGGAGATATTGACGTTGACTGTCTCGGAACAAAGAACCATCGATCTGCTTACTCGACTGGCAGCTCACCAGATCACCGTGGAGCGAACGGCAGAGCTTCTTGGGCTCTCTTCTCGTCAGGTCCAGCGCAAGCTTAAACGCTTTCTGGCCGAAGGAGTAAGTGCGATCCCACACGGCAATCGCCGCCGAAAGCCGCATAATATCCTCGATCCAGACACACGGACACGGGTCCTTGCTCTGACCAGCACCGGCGGACCCTATCATGGGTTCAATGTTTGCCACACGCGCGACTTGCTGGCCGCTAACGATGACATCCAAATCGGGCGTTCCACCTTGCACAAGCTTCTTCACCCCAAAGCTCCCCCAGAGGTTAAGGATGCGAAACCTGCGCGTGGTGTGGTGCGTCGCCGACGCTTGCGCAAAGCCGCTTCGGGCATGATGGTGCAGATTGATGGCTCCCCCCACGATTGGCTCGAAGGACGCGGGCCTCGCCTGTGCTTGATGGGCGCCATCGATGACGCCGACAACCATGTCCTGCATGCCCATTTTCGTCCGAACGAAGATGCTGCTGGTTATCTCTGGATGTTCCGAGCGATTGCCATCGAGTATGGCCTGCCCGCCAGCTACTACCATGACAAACACACCATCTTGAGATCGCCCAAAAAGGCCACGATCGAGGACGAACTGGCCGGACAGATCCCCATGAGCCATGTCCAGAAAGTACTCCATGACCTGGGCGTCGAGAGCATCGCCGCCCATTCCCCGCAAGCCAAGGGTCGGATCGAGCGGCTCTGGAGCACCTTTCAAGACCGGCTCGTCAAAGAAATGCGTTTGGCGGGTATCTCGACGATGGAGCAGGCGAATGCATTCTTGCCGGCGTTCATCGCAAAACACAATGCTCAGTTCGGCATCGAGGCGGCCGATCCCAACTCGGCGTTCATTGCTCTGGAACCCGGTTTTGATCTGGACTACTATTTCAGCATCCAGGAAACTCGCACCGTCAAGGCGGACCACACGCTGAGTTTCGAGGGCAAAGTCTACCAGATTACCGCTGCCTCGCGAAGCCGCTCGCTGGCGGGCCAAAAAGTGAGCGCTCGAGTAAATCCCGAAGGCCAGCTTCACCTCTACGATGGGAAAAGACGGCTCGATTATCGCCTTGCGTCTGCCGCGCCAGCGAAGGCAAAGCCCGTACAACCCTCACCCGAAGCTCCGAAATCTCCACTCGAAACTCCGAAATCTCAGCCCTGCGATCCAGCCGCCGCTGTTAGAAAAAGAGCCTGGCTTCATACGGCGTCCCCCTAACACAAAATGGACAAAATCGCAGAACACTTAGCGGACATTATCGCGGAGCAGGAACAGTTTTTGGCCGAAATAAATCGCCGCTGCGCGTAAGTCTTTAAAGCAAATGGGAGTTCATAAGAATCGCGGATGTAAAATCCACGTCTGGGAAGCCTTCGGCTAATTGTCCGTCCGGCACGGACGGTTAGGGCGAAGCCCTTCCCAGGCGTGGGTTTTATACCCGCGATCCATTTATTATGAGAAACGGAGAGAAGCTACGGCGCCGCGATGTACCATTTCTGATTGGAGCCGCCGTTGTAGGCCCAGAGGTCGAGCTGTAAGCCTTTCGTGGAGCTGGAGCCGGGAACGTCAATGACGCTCGTGCCGTTGCCGCTGCCGTTCATGGTGGCGAGAACGTAAGAGCCGTCGCTGGCGCGGTATATCTTGTATTGCTGGCATGTTCCGGCCCAGTAGGCGTATAGATCGAGCGCCGTTCCGTTGGCGTTGGAGCAATTGAGCGCGTCAAGCGCCAGGCCGCCGTTGGCGCAGGTAATCTCATAGATCCCCCAGCCAAGCTGGTGGAATACCCATTGCTGGCAGTTCAGCCCCGTATAGGTGTTTTGCGCGACCGCCTGCCCCGAAACCCCCGTGCAGCCCCAGTCATCCCACGCCAATCCGTTGGCCTGGCTGGTGACTTTGTATGTTCCGTTCGCGATCCAATCCGGAGACATATAAGGCCACCCGCTGCTCCAGGTGAGATGCGAGACGGCAAGTCTTGGGTACCCGTTGCTGTTTGCGTCCACATAGTGATAGGACGCATACTCCGCGCCGCCATCGTTCAAGTATCCAAAGTGCCCTGGACCGATACACGGAGAGGAGCTGCCGATAAATACCGTGTTCCCGGTAAATCCGCCCGAGGGGCTGGTCGATCGGGCGACGCTGACATAATACGTGCTGCTCGTACCGTTACAGCATGACCCACGGTTGTAGAACACATAGTAGTATCCGCCGTGGTACACCATGTACGAGGCTTCGGCGTCGGAGATATTCACGATGTTGTATTTCGTGGAGTTGAGAAGCTTGCCGGTGGATGCGTTGAGCTGGGCGTCGTAAATTCCGTTGTTCCACGATCCCCAGGTAATCCAGTAGTTGCCGCTGGCGTCCTTGAACATCGAAGGATCGATGGCGTTATACGCGCTGCTGCTGTTGGAGGACACCACCACGCCCTGATCGGTCCATGTGCTGAGGTCGCTGCTCGTCGCCACCCCGATCACTGAGACTTTCGATCCAAAGGTGGAGCAGGAGTAGTACAGATAGTATTTTCCGCCCATGTAAATCAGATCGGGCGCCCAGAAGTAGCCGCTGAAGCCGGAGACATAGCTCTGGATCCAGCTCGGGCCGTTGCCGCTGCCGAAAATCGAAGAGACGGTGGTCCAGTTGACGAGGTCGGTGGACGTCTTATGCGTGATGCCCTGGCCGTCCCCAAAGACATGATAGGTGCTTCCCACCTTGACGATGGTGGATGGATCGAAAATACCGTCGTCGCCCTCCATTGCCCACGCGCCTCCGCATGCAAAGGCTGCCGTCATCAATAGCACTAGCACAGTGGCGGCGCGCCGAATCGATTTCCCGCAGCAGTGGCGGGAGATCCCCTCGATCGCTTCGTTGACGTATCCTGAAATAGCGTTCATGTCCCATCCTTTCTCAAATGGCCGGCGATGGCTCCTCTGACGGATCAGTTCACAAGGTTTTATTGCAATTGTGACAATAGAATCATTTGTGATTGAGCTCATGGCGGAGAGGAAACTCAATGCGAAAGTTCATATTGCAATTGTTTCAAATAAACCGATGTGTCTTCTGCCGCCCACGCAGTCCAGTATAACACAAAGCCCAAAGGTCGTCAATATCAATTTATTACCTATATTACCAATTAATTATATTGGTAATATAGGCGCATTCCGCCATGAGTTGGAGGGTGGGGAGCGACGCGTGATTTGGGATCAGCTGCGTTCGATCTCGCTCGCCGCGCGGTCGAGCGCGGCGGTGATGGCGGCGAGGGATTCGGGCGAAAGCTCGCCTTTGGACAGACGCACTTGAATGGCGGCGCGCAGGTTGTCCATGGCGCGTCCCATTTCCGGCGCCGGAGGACCGCCGAAACGCATGCGCGCGCCCTCGATCCGGGCGCGTATCGCCTGTATCGCTTCGGCGTTGGCTTCGAGCGCGGCGCGGCCCTCATCGGTGACGCTGTAGAGCTTTTTGGTCGCCTGCGATTCGCTGGCGATCGATCCCGTTTCTTCCAGGAATGTCAGCGTGGGATAGATGACGCCCGGGCTTGGCGTATAGTGCCCGTTCATCATCTCTTCGATCGCCTTGATAATCTCGTAGCCATGCCGGGGCTGGACGGCGATAAGATCGAGGACGAGCCAGCGAAGATCTCCCTGCTCTAAAGGCCGCTCCGGCCGGCCCGGCCCTCGGCCAAAACCGCCAAATCCATGGCGATCCCGTCCATGGCGTCCGCCGCCGCCTCGCCCTTCCCATCCGCTGCCAAACATGGCCCTCTCTCCTTCGTCGATCGTATCCGCGAAGTCTACCCGATCCTCGCCCGGCGTGTCGCCTGGACGAGACCCATCGCAGCCATACCGACCGCGTCCATGCGGTCCAAACCCGTGCGGCCCGAAGCCATGGAGGCCGAACCCACGCGGTCCAAAGCCACCGCGCCCGCCATGTCCGTGCTCCCGTCCGCCATGCATTCCCCGAGAATCCTGGTGTCTGCCCCCGTGATGTTGATGTCCGTACATATTTTCTTCTCTTTCTTCGGAGCTCTGCTCCATTTGGTCAATTGTATATGGATCTATCTGAGATATCTTTTAGACAAATCTTAGATATATCTAATATGATTATACACGCAGACGAATAAAAAAGCAAGATGGAGAATTTTTTTTTGGCTTAGAGGACAGGGAGTTCTTGCGGAGTGAGAATTTGGTCGTCGAACCGGACCCGGATGCGGCCGGCGTCGAAGCGGACGCGCAGGTTTCGGTGTTTTGTCAGATAGAACAGGCCGACGATCGCGGCGGCAAAGCCCGAGGCGGCGCCGATGCAGAGCGCCCAGCGCGGGCCGAATGCATCCGCGACGCGTCCAACAATGGGAGCGCCGATCGGGGTTCCGCCCAGAGCGATGGCGAGGAGGATCGCCATCACGCGGCCGCGCATGACGGGTTCGGTCGCGAGCTGCACCGTGCTGATCGCGGTCGTGGTGAAGGTCTGCGCGGATACGCCGATGAGCGCGAGCGTGAGACCGAAGAGCCAGTAGCTAGGCATGACCGCCGCCAGCGCGAAGCCGAAGCCGAAGACTGCGGCGCCGGCGAGCAGCAGTTCGACCCGGGGCTTCTCTCGCCGGGCGGAGAGAAGCGCGCCGGTTACCGAGCCCACCGCCATGATCGACGTCAGCAGGCCGTATCGGCTCGCTCCCGCGTGAAACACGGTGACCGACATCGTGGAAATGAAGATCGGAAAGTTGACGCCGAATGTGCCGATCAGAAATAGCATCAGAAGGATGGCTTTCAGATCCGGACGCTTCCAGACATAGCGGAAGCCTTCGGCGAGACCGCCGCGTGTTCGCGGCGCTTTATTGCCCCGATGGAGCTCATGGACGCGCAGAAGACAGAGCGAGACGATCACGGCGGCAAATGACGCGGCGTTGATCAGGAAGACCCACCCGGAGCCTACGTTGGCGATGAGGACGCCGGCGATGGCGGGGCCGATCATCCGCGCGGCGTTGAACGATGTGGAGTTCAGCGCCACCGCGTTCGACAGATCCGCCTCGCCGACCAGCTCCGAGACAAACGTCTGGCGCGCGGGCGCATCGAACGCGGTGACGCATCCCAGCAGAAGCGCGAACACATATACGTGCCACAGGTGGACAAGACCGGCGACGGTCAGCAGCCCCAGCCCGAGCGCCAGGGTTCCCATCGCCGCCTGGGTGGCGATGAGCAGCTTCCGCCGGTCGAGATGATCGGCGGCGAACCCCGTCAGCGGCAGCAGGAGGACCTGTGGTCCGAACTGAAGCGCCATCACCACGCCGACGGCGGTGGCGTTGTGGTGCGTCAGCTGGGTGAGGACGACCCAGTCCTGGGCGGTGCGCTGCATCCATGTTCCCACATTGGACACGATCGCCCCGCCGGCCCACATACGGTAATTGAAGCTCGTCAGCGAGCGAAAGGCGCCGCGCATCGGGACGCTCACGCGCGGCTGCTTTCCAGCAGGTCGAGGATTTCCTGAGTCGTTCCCGTTTCGCCCAGCTTCGGAAAGATTCGGGTGACGCTGTTGATATGGGCGTCCATGTTCATGTCGGTCATGGCGTCCACGGCGAGGGTGACATGGAATCCGAGCTCATAGGCGCAGCGTGCGGTGGATTCGGCGCCGATGCTGGTGGCGACGCCGGCGACCACAACCTGAGTGACGCCCTGTTTCTTCAAATATTCCTCAAGATCCGTGTTGGTGAATGCTCCCCACGTTCGTTTGGTGACGGTGTGGTCCGTGGGCTGCTGGTTCAGTTCAGGGATGAGATCCGTCCATCCAGCGGGGAATTCTCCGCGATTGCGAGACTGTTCCGTCCGTCCCGGCGCTCCCGCATCCACGTTGACGAGCGCCACCGGCAAACCCTTGCCGCGAAATGCGCTTACCAGCGCGCCGGCGTTTGTGATGACTTCGGCTATCGGGTGTACGGTCGGCATGCCGACAACGCCTTTTTGCAGGTCAATGACGATCAGGGCGGTTTGAGGGTCGAGTGCTGTGAGAGGCATGATGTTTCTTTCCGTGAGAGGAGTAACGTCGGTCAAGATTCCGCCAGGCGTTTGATGATCTCGCCGGCGTCGAACAGGGTTTTCTGCTCCTCGTCGTCGAGCTGGGCGATGGCGTGCGCCAGCCATGTCCGCTTCGCGTTCTGGCTGCTGCTGCGCACGGCCGCCCCTTCCGCAGTCAGCGCGATGTTCATTTGGCGTCCGTCAGTCGGGTGCGGCGCGCGCTCGACCATCCCTAGCTCTTCCAGCGCCGCGATGGTGGCGCCCATCGACTGCGGTTTCATGCCCTCCGCGCGCGCCAGATCGGCGATTGTGGCCGGCCCGTGCCGGTCCAGGCGCGCCATCACCATCGCCTGTGTCCAGGAGAGGTCATAGGCGCCTCCCGCCGCGCGCGCGCGGCGCACTAAGAGGCCAATTGCTTGAGCGAAATCGATGACAGCGGTATCGAAGGGTGGTTGGGGCGTCATGGAGAGAGTATACAATATAAAAAGCCAAACTTGCAAGTTTATCTTGCAAGTTTATCTTGCAAGTTTGGCTTCTGAAATCGAATAGGGAGTGAGAATGCGGCTTTTAAAGCAGGGACAGCAACGCGGCCTTCACCAGCCCGAGGCAGGTGAAATACCACCAGTATGATTTTTTGCGGATTGCTCGCATGGGCGATTGAGCCTTTCCTACAACCGCGCCTGGCGCGCGTCGGCGATCTGGCCCGCCAGCGTCCGGCACAGTTTTTTCATGATATTCCGCGAAAAATCGTCCGGCGCATTCTCCAGACCTTTCTGGGCGTAGGGCAGGGCGTCGGCCGGGCGGTGGGCGTTTGCGGCGAGGAGCATCGCCATTTGCCGATCGAGCTCGTAGTCCTTGGGGTTTTGGGCGATGCCTTTTTTGAGGACCGCCACGCCTTCGTTGATATGACCGGTGCGCGGCAGGATCGTGCCGCCCATGATGTAGTACGCCTCGACGAAGTGCGGGTCCAGCGCGATGATCGTTTTGAGCATCGGCAGAAGGCTCTCGTTTTTGGACCAATCGCCGCCGTCGGCGATGTGCTGGTGGTGGTAATGGTCGACCACCTTCATCCAGAGGAGATTCGCGGCGACGGAGCGGAACTGGCCGGCGGCCATCGCCACGGAGCCGCTGGTGTCCTTGCCGATCGCCGACTGCAAATAGCCTTCCCGAACCGCTGTCGGCATGGAGGCGGCGTCGAAGGATCCCGCCGCGACCAGCAGCAGGCAGGCGGTCGCGAGGGCGCGCGCGAGGCGGCGCTTCGGTTTACGCCTTTGACGCATTGACGAACCTCCGCGTTCGCGTCACGCGCTTCCATTGCATGGCGGCCGCGCCCAGAAACAGCGCTCCCATGCCCGCCAGCTGAATGCGCTCCTCTTGGGAATACTTCGGATCGCCCCAGTGCTCCAGCAGCTCATCCCCATCGCCATCGTCGGCGGGCTGCATGCTGGGAACGGGATTGTTGACCGTCGCCGCCTCGGGCGCCGGAGCGGCGAGCGCCGCATGGACGGCGGCGGGGTGGGGCAGCGTGTCGGCGTGCGTGGGCAGCCGGAAGCTGAGCAGGCTGACGCTGCTCAGCGTGAGCACGATGGCGGGGACGACGAGGTACGGAGCAAGGTCAAACTTTCGGGCGCGCATTACAGTTCCCTCCGGCTGAACGAGATCGACGCCAGGGTGAGCATGGCGGCGGTGTAGCAGAGGCCGTACAGCGCCGTCTGCCAGAGATATAGGTTCGGGACGGTCAGATGATGGACCAGAGCGTCCTTGAAGTTGAAGCTTTCCAGACTTGGAAGCAGATGATACAGGCCGTTGATCGTCACTTTGTTGAACGCGCTGGGATGCTTCGACATCAGCGACGTATACAATTGGAACTTGACATTGCCCAGCAGGCAGATGACGACGGAAAGGAACCACGCCAGCGGCCACGAGCATACCGTGGAGAGCGTGAGCGAGATGGCGGCGAGGATCGCCGTTTCCAGAAAGAGAAAGGGTACGACGTACAGGACGGCGAAGTCGATGTGTCCGGCGAGGAACCACCACTCCACGAAGACGAACGCAATCGCCATGACCGCCATACCGATCGCCACCGTGCCCATGGCGCCGGCGAACTTGCCCAGGACGAACTGTCCTCGGCTCACAGCCTTCGCCAGAACGGGATAGACCGTCTTCTGCTCCATCTCGCCGGGCAGTCCCGTCACGGTGATCGTGATCGCGATGGCGGCGCTGACGAAGAACATGGAGGCCAGCGAAAGGTCGGCCAGCATCTTCGCCTGGACCTTGTTGTCGAAGTGCGCCAGCACCGTCGCGCCGAAGATCATCACGACCGCGACCATGAGCAGCACATGGAAGACCTGCTTGCGCGCGCCTTCCAGCATGGTGATGCGGCCGATAATTCCAATATTGCGCAATGCCTGCATAGGGTGGGTGGCTCCTACTGTCCGGTCGATCCGACCAAGCGTAAAAAGGCGTCTTCCAGCGTCTCATGCCGCTGCGTCACCGAGATGACGCGCGCTTTGTGCTGCTCCAGCAGCCCCATGACGCGGTACAAAACGGCGGCGGGCGCCACGAGGCGGCTGCGAAGCCCTTCGGCTTGCGGCGCCAGGGATCCGCCGAGCGTCGCGATCTCCTGCGCCAGGGTTTCGTCGCCGTCCATCGATTCCAGAAGCACCGCGACCTCGTCGTCGCCTTGCGTGATCTCGCTGGGAGCGCCGCAGGCGACAAGCTCGCCCTGATGCAGCACCGCGACCCGGTCGCACAGCGATTCCATTTCGGACAGCAGATGCGAGGAGATAAAAAGCGTCTTGCCTTCGTCCTTCAATTCCTGAAGCAGCTCGCGCAGCTCCTTGCGGCCGATGGGATCGAGGCCCGACGACGGCTCGTCCATGATCAAAAGCTGGGGATCGCCGGCGAGCGCGGTGGCGAGACCGACACGCTGGACCATGCCTTTGGAGCACTTGGACAGTCTCAAATTGCGGTACTCATAAGCGCCGACGCGGCGCAGCAGCGCTTCCGTATGGTCTTTGCCAGCGCGGCCGTGCAATCCGGCAAAGCCGGCGTGCGCGGCGACCACTTCCTGGGCCGTCAAAAACTTGGGGAAATACGGCTGCTCCGGCAGGTAACCCACGGCGCGTCGCGCGTCGGGATCCTCCACCGGGACGCCAAAGAGCGTGGCTGATCCCTGCGTGGGCGGAATGAAGCCGAGGAGCATTTTGATGGTCGTCGTTTTACCGGCGCCGTTCGGGCCTAAGAAACCGAAGAGGCCGCCTGCGGGAACATCAAGATCGAGATTCTTTACGGCGAGGCGCATTTCTTTACGCCGGGCTGCTGGATATTCCTTGCGAAAACCGGAGATATGGATCGCTGTGTCGGTCATGGCGTTAGGATTCCTATAAAGTGGGAACAGGTTCCGTTATGATTATCGGCTGTTACCGGTGTGACTTTAGGGTAAAATACGAATAATTATGGTATTTCAACCTGCGTACAGCCATCTCTCCGCCGCCGAGCTCCAGGCGCGGCTTGAGAAAGGCGATCAACCCACACTTGTCGATGTCCGCACCCCCGGCGAATATTTCCAATATCACCTCGCCAATATTCAGCTGATTCCGATCGATGAATTTGCGTCTCGCTGCCAGAGTGAGCTGAAGGCGGACGATGAAATCGTCTTGATCTGCGAACATGGCGTGCGCAGCGAACGCGCGGCGCAGTATCTGGCGTCGCTGGGCTACGAGAATGTGGCGACGATGGACGGAGGCATGGCGGCTTACCAGGGAGAGGTAATTCATGGCGAATAGCACGGAGCATTTTGAGCGGCCGATGGTGAAGACACAGGAAGATCTCCTGGCGTTGGTCGCCGATTTACGCGCGGCGGGACGGTTCGCCCTCGATACGGAGTTTCTGGCCGAACGCACCTACGTGCCGCGCCTGTGCTTGATCCAGGTGGCGACCGACGATTTTATCGCCCTGATCGATTCCATCGCCGTTCCGTCGCTCGATCCTTTTTGGGAGCTGGTCAACGATCCCGATATCGTGAAAGTGCTGCATGCGGCCCGGGAAGACCTTCGGCTTTCTTACTACGGTAGTCGGGGATTGCCGCAAAATGTCTTCGATACGCAGGTCGCCGCCGGCCTTATCGGTCTGCCGCAATATCCCCTGAGCTACGCGCGTCTCGTGGAGGCGCTGGCGGGCGTGCGGCTGGGCAAAACGGAGACGCGCAGCGAGTGGGACCGGCGTCCGCTGTCGCCCGAACAGCTCAAATACGCGCGCGACGACGTGCGCTATCTGCTGCCGATCGCGGACAAGCTCGGCGCCATGCTCACGAAGATCGGCCGGCGCGGCTGGCTGGACGAAGAGATGGCGCGTTTCTCCACGGCGATTGCCTACGAACCCGATCCCAACGCCGCCTACCAGCGGATTCGTGGGCCGCGCTCGGGCCTGACGGCGCGTCCCACCGCTCTGCTGCGTTCGGTCGCGGCGTGGCGCGAGCGGGAAGCCGCCGCGCGGGATATGTCCGCGCGGCTCGTTTTAAAGGATGAGGTGGTGACGGAGCTTGCGCTGCGCCCGCCGCGCCGTATTACGGACTTCGTGAAAGTGCGCGGCTTCCCCATCGGCGAGGAAACCACGATCGGGCCGGACATCCTGGCGGCGCTGGACGCCGCCCGCGCGATCAAGGATGAAGATCTGCCGGAGCCGCTTGCGGGACAGGATGACGAGACGCCGCAGCAGCGTGTGATGACCGACCTGACCGCCGCCATGGGAGCCGCGCTCTGCCTCGCGCGCGGCATCGCGCCGGAACTCGCCCTGACACGGGCGTCGGCGTCGCTGCTCGTGCGTGGAAATCCCGCTGCGACGCTCCTTGCCGGCTGGCGCTACGAAGCGATCGGACGCGAGCTTCAGTCCTTCGTCACGGGCGCGTCGCCCGCGCTGATCAGCGTGATCAACGCCGCGCTGGCGGTCAAAATCGAGGTTCCCGCCAAAGACGCATCCGAGGCCGGGAACGAATAGGTAGGAATCGCGTTGATAGGGTATAATACTTTGTGAAATATAGTGCAAAGTGCGCCATCACGCAGTTTTCGCCGCGTTCGTATTGGAATGGAGCAAGTCATCATGAGTATGAGGCTGTTTGAGACCGCCGGCCTGACCGGCATCTACGACAAGGCGATGTCGGGGACGCGCCTGAGCGCCGAGGACGGCCTTGCGCTTTACGAGAACCCAAACCTCAACGCCGTAGGCGCGCTGGCGAATATCGTCCGCGAGCGCATGAACGGCAACCTTACCTATTACGTGCGCAACCAGCACATCAACTATACCAACGTCTGCAACAAAGGCTGCAAGTTCTGCGCTTTCTACGCGCAGAAGGGCGGCCCGGACCCGTATACGATGAGCATCGACGACGTGAAGAACCGTCTGCGCATGCATCTGGACGTGCCGATCAAGGAAGTACATATGGTGGCGGGCATCAACCCCAAGCTGCCGTACCAGTACTATCTGGATCTGCTGCGCGCGGTCAAAGAGACCCGCCCCGGCGTCCACATCAAGGCGTTCACCTGTGTCGAGATCGTCGAGATCCAGCGCCAGGCGAACAAGCCTCTCGCCGAGGTCTTCGCCGACCTGCGCGAAGCGGGCCTGGACAGCCTTCCCGGCGGCGGCATCGAAATCCTGTCCGACCGCGTCCATATGGAGCTGTTCGACCGTAAGATCGACGGCGCCGAGTGGATGGAGATCTCCAAGGCCGCCGCCGAAGCCGGTCTGCTCCAGTACGCGACCATGCTGTACGGCCACATCGAAACCATCCCGGAGCGTGTCGAGCACCTCGTCAAAATGCGCGCGCTTCAGGACGAAACGAAGCACTTCGTTACCTTCACGCCGCTTTCGTTCCATCCTGAAGGCACGCAGCTTTCGCACCTGCCGCACCCGACCGGCGACGGCGACCTGCGAAACATCGCGATCTCCCGCCTGATGCTGGACAACTTCCAGCATATCAAGACGTTCTGGATCATGAACACGCCCCAGGTGTCGCAGCTCGCCCAGTGGTACGGCGCCGACGATCTGGACGGCACGATCCACGAATACGAGATCACCTACAAAGACGGCGAACAGGGGAACAAGAGCCAGGTGCTGACGCGCCCGCAGCTTGTCGAATTGATCCGCGAAGCCGGCCGCACCCCCATCGAGCGCGACAGCTTCTACAACGAAGTCGAAGCGACGGACGAGCTGCACGATCCGGTCCGCCAAGCGCAAAAATCGCACGCGCCCATCCCGCTCGCGGTGATGAATTAGAAGAGGCCCAGAGGCCCTCACCCGGCGCTTCGCGCCACCCTCTCCCAATTCTGGGAGAGGGTTAAAATAGGATCAAAGATCCAATAAAGATCTGACTCTGAAAGCTCCTCCTCTGACTCCCCTTCTCCCAGAATTGGGAGAAGGGGCTGGGGGATGAGGGCCACATCCTGGAAAGGATATCGAACATGGCAGTTATTGAACGCGATCTGCGCCGGGCCGACCTGACGCTGCCCGAGTATCCGTCGATCGCCGACATCGCGGACAAAGTCTACGCCGGCGAGCGGATTACCGATGACGACGCGCTGCGTCTGTTCCACCACAAGAATCTGACGGATCTTGCGGAGCTTGCGGACTTTGTCCGCAACAAGAAGCATCCCGATACGACGGTAACCTATATCGTTGGGCGCAATATCAACTACACCAACGTCTGCTGGGTGCGATGCAGCTTCTGCAACTTCTATCGGATCCCCGGCCACGAGGGCGGCTATGTGTTGTCCCGCGAGCAGATCTTCCAGAAGATCCAGGAGATGGTGGATGTCGGCGGCATCGAAATTCTCATGCAGGGCGGTCTGAATCCCAAGCTCAAGATCGAGTGGTATGAGGATCTGTTCCGGGCGATCATGGAGAAGTTCCCCACGGTCATCCTGCACGCGCTTTCGCCGGCCGAGATCATCTATATCAAGAACATCTCGAAGCTGACGATGGAGGAGACGCTCACCCGTCTGAAGGCGGCGGGACTGCACTCCGTGCCCGGCGGCGGCGCGGAGATCCTGACGGACCGTGTGCGCGACTTCATTTCGCCCTACAAAGACAGCGCCGAGGAATGGCTGGACTGCATGCGCGTCTCGCACAAGGTCGGCCTGAAATCTTCGGCGACGATGATGTACGGCAGCATCGACACCGAGGAAGATCGCGTGGAGCACCTGCGCAAGCTGCGCGACTTGCAGGACGAAACCGGCGGCTTCAAAGCGTTCATTGCCTGGAGTTATCAGCCTGATGGAACCGAGCTCGGCGGAACCCGCGCCTCGTCGTTCGACTACATGCGCACCATCGCCATCGCGCGCATCTACCTCGATAACTTCGAGAACCTCCAAGCCTCCTGGGTCACCCAGGGCCCAAGGATCGGCCAGCTCTCGCTGCGCTACGGCGTCAACGACTTCGGAAGCACGATGATGGAGGAAAACGTCGTCTCCACCGCCGGCTGCGTGTTCACGGTCCCGATCGAGGAGATCGAGCGCTTGATCGAAGACGCGGGGTATACGCCCCGGCGGCGCAATACTCGCTATGAGTTTGTGGATTAGGGAGCGCCCCATCCCTTGCAAACCCACCCCGGCGCTTCGCGCCACCCCTCCCGCGACGGGAAGGGTTTGCAAGAGACGCTCTTACGGAGGCTGCCTGCGATGTCGATCCGAATCACCCTTCCCGTCGCGGGAGGGGTGGCGCGAAGCGCCGGGGTGGGTTTGCAAGGGATGGGGCGCCCGACCTCAACCTCTCGCGCCACGCCATCCCACGCCGTCGCAAATCGAAGACTCCCCGCGCCGTCACTGCGCAATCTGCCGGCGGCCTTCCCGCCAATCTTCCACTCATAAACCGTGTTCGGCATTAAATGCGCCACCACGTACGCAGCTTTGCCTTTCCCCGATCCCAACTCCGTCCAGCGTCGCGGGGCGTTCGCATCCGTCGGCCAGCTTGCGATCTGAATCGTGACGCGCTGCCCTTTGGCGGGCGTGACGGACAGCGCCCATTCTTTGCTCTGGCCGGGGAAGTATTCCAGACTGTTATTGGCGGCGTTCACGGCGAATGGAGACGTATCGCGGATCGTACAGTTGTTGGCGGTGATTGCGCTGCCATTCGTGTTCAAGTCGATGACATACTTCTGGCCGCGTAAGAGGTAGCGGAGCTGTGTGCCGTTGAGCTCGCGGCTGAGATGCGGCTCCAGGTAGAGACGGTTGGGCTTGGGCTGGACGCCGTAGATGTCTCGGTAGAGGCCGACAATGGTCATGCAGTTGCCGGCGAGGATGTCGTCGCCGGCGCCTTCCTGGGAGCCGCGCAGATATCGCTGGCAGGACAGGCCGTCCTTGGCGTAGCGCGCCAGGGTCTGCTGGACGTATTTGAGCGCTAGAGCGGGATCGTAGGCGGCGTAGGCGCGGACACCGACTTCTCCCCACGACATGAAGATGTCGCCGTTCTCATAAGTCGGGAATGGGAAGTTGGAGGACGCGGCCTCTTCCGGCAAAAAGCTGGAGAACGTCAGCGGCCAGAAAAACAGCTTCTCTTTGCGCATCTCGGCTTCGGTCCTGTCGAGGATGGCTTTTCGGCGCGCTGGATCGTCGCAGAGACCATAGGCGATTGCGGAGAAGTTGACGGGTGTGACCAGGTTATCGCCGTGGGCGGAGCCGTCCTTGTCGCGCCAGTACACATACCATTGATTGGCCGGGTCCCAGAAGCCGCCTTCGCCGATTGGCTTGTTGAAGGCGGACTTCAGACGCGCCGCGAACGCCCGGTAGGACGACGCCTTTTGCGTGTCTCCCAGGGCGTCCTCGGCATCGGCCCAGTGGGTCAGCGCGTAGTACATCTCGGCGTTGACCAGGGCGTTTTCGTAGGAGGCCCAGACGATGTCGAGCCAATCACTGCCTTGGTGTTCGCGCTCGGAATCGGTCCGCATCGCCGCCAGCCCCGTGTTTCCCACTTCCCGCCGTATGAGATAATCCAGCGCCTTTTCACAGGTCGCCTTTTGTCCCGCCAGCCACGGGGTATCGCCGGTCAGGTCGTAGAGCTCGGCGGCGTCGATGACATAGTCCGTCTGGGAATCCATCAAGTATCCCCACTGCGCTTCGTAAAAGCCGTATTCGTCGTACGTGCCCGGCATGGCGTCTCCGGCATCGTAAGTCCATCGGGATTTGACGCGCCCATCGGCGCCGATTGCGTGGTCACGCTCAAAGTTCAGTGTCGCGGCCAGGTTGGCGGTATAGTTCGGATCGGCCAGCGCGAGCGCGATTTGCCCGTACCATTGCTCGTGCAGGCAGATGTAGCCGGACAGCCAGCCGTTGCCGCCCGTCAAATGGGTGTCGATGACGCCGTATCGGCTCACGGTGTTCATCAGTTCACGGATACCGTCGCCATCCACGCCGCGAAATGTCCCGCGGTCGTAAGCATCTCGGTATGACGGCGCCTGCAAGGTCAATGTTACGCGGACTTCGCCGGGGGAAACCTGGAACGGCGCCCAGAGATCTCCACGGTCGGGCAGGTACCGGCGAAGTTCGTGGTTCGGTTTGAGTTCTTCTTTGGAGACGCTGAAGTGCATCGACTGCTGTCCGGAGCGCTGGTGGGAAAAGCGGACCGCGCCCTGGTAACCCGGCGGGAGGGTGGGGGTAATGCGCAGGCAGTCGTTGGCGTCAGGGTTCCAGAATGTCACGGCGCTGGTGTGCGCCCCGTAAGTTGCGTCATTGGACGCGAGATACTTGTTCCACACCACGCCGCCGTTTCCCAGGACGCCGCCCTTCCAGGTGTCTATCGCGGCGAAGTTCCACTCGGGGAACCCGGTATCTTGCAGCGTCGCCGCCGTGGGATAGCGCCGTTGGATCGTCCATTCAATTCCGTCTGGTTTCGTTTTGAAATACCAGGTTTCGCGAACCTGGAAGTCCGGCTTGCCGTAGACGATACCGCGGACAGTGAGCGTGTTCTTGCCGGCGGCGACGTTTGGAGACGCGCCGCCGGTCCGGGTGGTATACCATTGTCCGTCGATGCGGACACCGTCCGCGACGCCGTCCGCGCCGGCCACCTGGCGGCCTCGGACAGTGATCTGATCCAGCATACATTTGCCGTCGTAGCGGAGGCGCAGGGACAGATCTCCCTGACCGTCGGTCATCGTCACAACCTTACGATCGGCGTCCTGGCGCACCGCGCCCTGGCCCCCCGCATGGGCTGCGCCTTCGAGAAACGCGAGGGCGGCGCCGAGAACCGCAATCAATGGCTTTGCTATTTTGCTCATAGGATTGCCTTGTATTATAAGCGCTGACGTGCTGGGATTGATATGGCGGAATTGGCAAAGAACTTGTCTGTTTTGGCGAAGCGCAAAAAAAGAGCCCTCCATTTTTGTGGAGGGCTCTTTTTTGCTGTGATTGCGGCTGCGGTTTACGACTTCGTATCGGCGGTCGCGCTGGGCGGCGTCTGCGACTTTTTGCGGCCGGCGAGGATACGCTGGCGTTTGGCGGGTTTGGACCGCCAGCCTTCGGAGGTCACCAGCGTGCCGAAGCAGAGGTCGGCGAGCGGGATGAAGACGTTCAGGTTGCGCAGCATGTATTTGTGATGCAGCCGGTGGTGCTCTTTGATGAACTTGAACCAGCGGTAGCGCTCCACATAGTGTCCCTTGGGAACGTGCATCAGGTAGTGCGTGTATTCGTAGCCGGTGAAGTAGATCACGCAGCCCACGAACAGGCCCAGAGCAATCGGGGTTCCGCGCATCGCCGGGATGACGAGGCCGATCAGCCACTGGAACAGGATGAAGAACGGAACGTGGAACAGCATCATCAGCGGGAAGGCGTACCAGCGGAGCGCCACATGCGGCGGCTTACCGGGGCCTTGGGCTTCGAATGTCTTGTCCCATTTATAGATCTGGTGGTGCACTAATGTGTGCCCACGGAATGCGTCATGCAGCGGAAAGTGTTTCTCGTGCATCAGGTAACGATGGTTGAACCACTCGAAAAAGCTCGAGTAGGTAAAGCCGATAATCCCGGTGATGACGGCTGTACTGGCGATTAACAGGGTCACGCGACCTCCCTCAGACGGCAAACATCGTCCGGAATCGGCCCGGCGATGGTAAATCTACCGTATTGTACCAAAGCCAGCTCTCGATGTCAACGGAGAATGGGGCTTCCATGTGCTATAATGAATCCGCTATGTCAAAGCCGAACTCGCAAACACACCTTCGCAACATCGCCATCATCGCACACGTCGATCACGGCAAAACCACGCTAGTGGACGGCATGCTCAAGCAGGGAGGCGTCTTCCGCGCCAACCAGCATGTCGCCGAGCGTGTCATGGACAAAATGGATCTGGAAAAGGAACGTGGCATCACCATCGTCTCCAAGCACAACGCCATTACCTACGGAGATATCAAGATCAATATTGTCGACACGCCCGGACACGCGGACTTTGGAGGAGAAGTTGAGCGCGTTATGAGCCTTGTCGATGGTGTTCTTCTTCTTGTCGACGCCGTTGAGGGACCGATGCCGCAGACGCGCTTCGTTCTCGCAAAGGCGCTGCAGGCTGGCCTCAAGGCGGTCGTCGTCGTCAATAAGATCGACCGGCCGCAATCGCGCGTCGATTGGGTCGTCGATCAAACCTTCGACCTGTTCGGACACCTGGGGGCTACCGAAGACCAGCTGGATTTCCCGGTTGTCTACGCCATCGCGCTCCAGGGAACGTCGACGCTCGACGCCAACGTGCCTGGAGAAGATCTCAAGCCGCTCTTTGAAACGATCGTCAACCACCTTTCGCCGCCCGAAGGCGATCCGGAAGCGCCGCTGCAGCTGCGCATCACCACGCTGGACTACGACGACTATAAAGGCCGTATCGGTATCGGTAAGGTCAACTCCGGCGTCGTCAAGACCGGCCAGGCGATCACCGTCATCAACCGTGAGGGCGAGCACGTTCCCGGGAAGATCGCGCAGGTCTTCATCTATCAGGGCCTGAACCGCGTCGAAGTCGAGCAGGCGGAAGCCGGCGAGATCGTCGCGATCTCGGGACTGGCCGATGTCAATATCGGCGAGACCGTGGCGTCGCGGGAAAATCCCGTCGCGCTGCCGCTCATGAACATCGACGAACCCACGCTCAGCATGACCTTCGGCGTCAACACGTCGCCGCTGGCCGGCCGCGAGGGGCAGTTCTCCACATCCCGCAAGCTGCGCGAGCGGCTGATGAAGGAACTGCAAACCAACGTCGCCCTGCGTGTCGAGGACTCAGAGACCGCCGATCAGTTCACCGTCTCCGGACGCGGCGAGCTTCACCTGGCCGTTCTTATTGAGACGATGCGCCGGGAAGGCTACGAGCTTCAAGTGTCCCAGCCCGAGGTCATTTTCCATGAGGAAAACGGCCATCGGATGGAGCCGCTGGAAGAGGTCGAGATCGATGTCGCCGAGGAATACAGCGGCGTCGTGATCGAACAGCTCGGACGCCGCAAAGGCGAGATGCTGGATATGAAGGCGCCCGGTAACGGGACCGTGCATATGCGCTTCAAAGTGCCGACCCGCGGACTTCTGGGCTTCCGAAATCAACTGATCACGGAAACCCGCGGCACGGGAGTGCTGAACTCGCTCTTCGGCGGATATGTCCCCTATATGGGCGATATGACGGTGGAGCGAAACGGCAGCCTGCTGGCCAGTGAATCGGGAATCACCACGACCTTCGGCCTGCAAAACGCCGAAGAGCGAGGGATCCTCTTCCTGCCGCATAATGTCGAAGTCTACGAGGGAATGATCGTCGGCAAGAACGCCCGCGACACCGACCTCGAAGTCAACGTCTGCCGCACCAAGCACCTCACCAGTATGCGCCAGTCGGTCAAGGAAACGTTCACCCGTCTGAACCCGCATACGGTCATGACGCTGGACCGGGCGATCGAATACATCGGACCGGATGAGCTCGTCGAAGTGACTCCGAAGAATATCCGGATGCGCAAGCGCGAGCTGAACCCCGATCAGCGACGCAAGAACTCGAAGACACGCGGCTAACGCGTTTCCAAAACGAACGGAAAAAGCCGGTGGGATGACCCACCGGCTTTTTTTGCGTCTCTTTAGTGGAATAATTACCAGTTTTTTCCCGCTTTCAAAGGACTTGCCTGCTTGTCGTGTATAATATAACAATAAGCTCTATCCTACCAATGCCGCATGGGTGGTGATGGAGTCATTGTCGTACTGCGTCCATACGCCATTCTTCGGTATTGCAAGGAAAACCAATTGATAAATTTGAACGATATGAAAAAGTGGAGCGCTTCCATCGCGGCGGGCGCCTTCACGGTGGCGGCTTTCGGATTCGCGCAGCCGGTTCAGGCGGCGTCCTGGAACGCCGCGAACGACTTCTCGAAGACGGCCAATCCCAACAGTGTCTGGAGCTACGCCGGATCCAACTCGGGCGTGTTCACTTATGAGAGCACCGAAGGCTCCGGCCTGGACGCCTGGCATGCCGGCCCCGGATCGCTTCCCTACGTCGCTCATAATGGCGCAACCACCACGAACTATTCCTACGGGACGGTCGCCGTGCCGGCGAACGGCATCACGATGCATCCCGGCGCGGATGGCGAAAAGAGCGAAGTGATCTTTACCGCTCCCACGGCCGGCCACTACAAAGTCAACGCGTCGTTCTTCGGCGAGAGCCTTCCCGGCTACCCCGCCACCAGCACGGATGTCCATGTGAACGTCAACGGCTCCACCGCGCTGTTCAACAACTTCGTGAGCGCCTATGGCGTCGGACCGAGCTACTCCAACTCGTATCTCCTGCTTAACGCCGGCGACAAGCTGGAGTTCACCGTCGGTTACGGCCCGAACGGTAACTATCTTTACGATTCGACCGGTTTCAATGCATCCATCAGCGCCGTTCCCGAACCCTCGGCGTTCGCCGCATTCGGCGTCGGCCTCGCGGTTCTCGGCGCTTGTTTCTATCGCCGCCGCCAAGTGATCGCATAAGATTTTCCCTGCTGGCGCAATAAAAAAAGAAGGAGGACGCTTTTGGCGTCCTCCTTCTTTTTTATTGTCGCTGCGCCGAGGCTGATTAGCGGGGCGTCACATATTCGAAACGCGCTTCGACACGGGCGGCCATGCCTTCGAACCACGCGCCGCTTGGATCGACGAGCGGGAACCACCAGGCTGTCGGCCGGAGGTTGGTGTGCTCCAGGGAGTCGACGGTGATGTATGCGTCGTGCACGATCCGCATGCGCGCGCGCTGCGCTTCGACCGTGATCTGCTCCAGCGTGGCGCGCGCCGCGCGCGGCTCTGAGCCGCGCTCCAGCAGGCGGCGCTGATGCTGGAACGAAGCGATCAAACGGCGAGAGGCTCGAATGCGATCCTGCCCAATGGCTAACGGCTGGGCAAAGATGCGTTCGCGAACGGCCGTCTCATGCGCAAGCTTGGTCTCAAGCTGCGCGCGCTCGGCGTCGCTCAAGGTTTCATGGCGCAGGCGGTGAACGAGCGGGAGGCTGTTTCGACGCCAATCGTCGCCCATACGCGCTTCCAATTGCGCGCGCTCTTCCTTCCACATCGCCATCTCCCGGCGATGTTCCTCCACTCGCTGGCGCAGCACTTCACTGCGCTGGGCGTACTCCGAGAGCGTCGCGAGCGCCTGCTCGTAATCTTGCCGGCGCGCGCTCCAATCCCCAAATTCTTTCGCTTCCAAGTAGGTCAGTAGATCGCGCATCTTATTCAGCGACTTGATCTCGCGCAGTGTCGACTTCTGATCGGCGACGACATCCCGCCAGCGGGTTCCGAACTCAGCCGCGCTTACGGTCTGTGCGCCATAAGCCGCCGCCAGGTGGGACGGAAGCCGCAGCCGGGCTGCGGAATTGCTGTCCGCGAGGGCGTCCCACGTGCCGTACTCCAGCCGGACGATCGGGTAGAGCGACTGAGTGATATTGGATTTGGCGAGCGCGGTATTGAATGCTTCTGTGCTGGAGGTGTACCCCGAAGCAGTTTCGTGGAACACGACGAGGTGTTCGGCGGCCAGCATATTGATGAGCGTGATCGCCTTGCCGACCAGGACCGCGCGATCGCCATAGGCGTTTTCGATGACGCGCGCCAGCGTTTCCAGGTTCTGAACGGGGGTGGGGGACGTCAATACGGCGGGAGTATCGCCAAACTCGATCGTCACCTTTGAACCGCTGACTCCGATCGTGCCGCGCCCAAGCCCTGGAACGACCAGGTCAAACGGGATTGCGCCCGGTCCGAAGTTCTCCAGACCATAGATGCCCGAACCGGCCACGCAGCTGTTATAGGCGCGGATGGCGGCGGCGCGAGTCGCGGGCTGCAGGAACAGATCCACAACGGCGAAGCGCGGGCGCTGATAGGTCTCGGAGTGAAATCGTAAAAGCTGGGTGGTGGTCGTGGCGCTAAAGTGGAGCGGGGGATGCTGTAGGAGCAGCTGGTAAATCTTGGGAAGAAGGTCTCGGTAGAGATCGGTCAGGCTGGTTGCGCCATCACAGTGGGCGGCGAAGGAGCGCGCCCAATCCTTGATCCGCTCGCAGAGCTCGGAGGCTGCCGCGCGGCTTTGCGGATCCTCCAGACACGACAAGCTTTCCATAAATGCAAGATCCATTTGGCGCAGGAGCGCCGTCAGGATATCGCAGATGGGAATGTCGTGCGCGATCACATGATGCTGTTCCGTGTGTACGAGGCCCGTCCAGCCCCACGCGGCCGTCATGGCGTCATAAAGGTTGGCCTTGCCGCCGGGTTCGTGGCGCGCGAGCCAATCGAAGGGGACGCCGTGCTTCATATACATATGACGCGTCGGCACGCTTTCGCTGCCGAAAAGCGACGACATCTCCCCCGCCGCGCTCCACAGGTCGCGGGTGCGTCCGTCATCGTGACGCAGGACGGCGAACTTGTCGTCGGCGGCGATATGCGCGGTGGTTTTGGCGAAGTAGTCGGTGTCGTGGACGCCGCTGATCAGCGCCGCGCCGGGCAGATGCTGATCGAGGATCGTGCGCCAGACCGCTTTGGCCGGTTCATCCCACAGCGCGGTTTGTCCGAGGGCAAGAAAAGGAACGCCGGGGTATTGGGAACGAATCGTTTCCAGAAGCGCCGCGACGGACGGGCGCAGCTCAGTTTCGACTTGGACAGTGGGCTTAGTCAGCGGCATTGAAATTTCCATTGATCATTGCGCAAATATGATATCCGCGGAAGCGTTAGGGCAGCGATATTTCAACAGAGAAATCGGGTTCGAAGTTCCGGGACCGCCGGAAAATCTCTGAAGGAGTTTTATCGGCGACGGGCCGCCCCCGTTCCAGGGTGTTCGTCTATCAAAAAAAGAAGCGAGCGCATCGCGAGCAGACCTTTCCGAGGATACCCGGATTGGCGTCGATTTTATACTTATTGCCCCTAACGGCTTTTAGCGACGGGGGAGAAGGTCGAAATTTCTTTCAAAAATCCTTTTTCTTTCCGCATACGAGATGCAATCGGCAATTACGACGTTTTTCACCATTGTACCAATCGTCTTGGAAATGATTCGTGGGAACTTAAATCAAAGCAGAAACGCTGTAGTACATAGAATCCTGGTTTTGTACCAGGGATTTTAGAAGCATACAGAGTAATGTTCAAATTTAATCTGATGATAGTAGCATACCAAACAACTTTCATATAATAAATTTGTACAGTTGCAAGTGACCACAGAATTCGCTTTGGGTCAACTTTGGTATTTTGTGTTTTAATAGTAACATTTGCTAACAACGCGCGATCTATAAGTTCATATGCCAGGAATTTATTTTCTTAATATAAATTTAACATGAAAATACTTGACAGGAATTCAAAGGTGTGATAGTATGTGATCGTAAGTCCATTTTCAACCGCGAAGCAGCGTGTATGCGCTAATTTTTCTCGTTGTTGATCAGCTCTTCTGTTCTGTTGGTAGGAGGTATTTCACCAGTGCGAACCATTCGAAATTTCAAGGGTTTCACCCTTATTGAACTGCTCGTCGTTATCGCCATTATCGCGATTCTCGCCGCCATCCTCTTCCCCGTCTTCGCCAAGGCTCGTGAGAAGGCCCGCCAGATCAGCTGCGCCTCCAACGAGCGCCAGGTCGGCCTCGCCATCCTGCAGTACGTTCAGGACAGCGATGAGAAGTTCCCCGCCGGTAACGGCGACGCCGCCAATAGCAAGCTGTTCGGCCAGGGATGGGCTGGACCGATCTACCCGTACGCTAAGAGCACTGGTTTGCTGAAGTGTCCGGATGACTCCACTGCGGTCAGTGGTGTGTATGTGCCGGTTTCTTATGGCTTCAACACAAACATGTCCGGCGCTGGTAACAGCGGCGCGATCGCTTCGCTTGGCGCACCCTCGAATACCGTTATGCTATTTGAAGTGACGGGCGATACTGCTCCTGTTACCGATCTCCAGGAAGGCGTGCGCAGCGCAGCCGCTGCACCTGACGCGCTCTCGGCTGCTGGAACTGGTATCGACGGCCAGTTGTACTATAACTTCGCGGCCACTACCGGTACGACGGTTCGTTACGAGACGGGATACTTGGGCGGTCTTCCCGGTGTCACGACTGGTAACTTTGCTACTCAAACGGGTTGGCACACGGACGGCGCCAACTACCTGGCGGGCGACGGTCATGTCAAGTGGCTGCGTGGCAGCAAGGTCTCCCCTGGCATCAATGCAGCAACCAGCAATGACGTTCAGGCTCTCAGCACTAACACGGCTGCTGGTACTGCCAACAGCAACTATGCGATGACCTTCAGCGCCATCTAATTCTGCGCTCCATGTCAAAAAGCCGCTATATCTTCGGATGTAGCGGCCTTTTTATTTGACGCTCTCCCTCGTCTTTGCTCTCAATCCCACCTTGTGACGCTTTGCGATCTTTGCTAAAATATTTCATACGATAATATTAAAGATCGCAATTCTTCATCCTTTCGTGCCGGCAAAAATATTCTATATAATATCAATATTTGACATTAATATTTATTTATGAGTGCAACTGTAAGCCTGGTTGGACGTAAAAATCTCTGTTAAAATAAATTTGCATGAAAACACTTGACAGGAATTCGAAGTCGTGATAATATATGTTTGCTCGTCCATTCCGATGCGAAGAAGCGCTCAATCGCTTTCTCTTCAATGCGGATTATTATCACTCACATGAATCGGTAGGAGATCTCTCACAATGCGCACCATTCGAAATTTCAAGGGCTTCACCCTTATTGAACTGCTCGTCGTTATCGCCATTATCGCGATTCTCGCCGCCATCCTCTTCCCCGTCTTCGCCAAGGCTCGTGAGAAGGCCCGCCAGACCAGCTGCGCGTCCAACGAGCGCCAGGTCGGCCTCGCCATCCTGCAGTACGTTCAGGACAGCGATGAGAAGTTTCCCGCCGGCATCGGCGACATTGCCAACAACAAGGCGTTCGGGCAGGGCTGGGCTGGCCCGACCTACGCTTATGCTAAGAGCACGGGACTGTACAAGTGCCCGGATGATACCGGTACGGTGAATGGTCTGCTCGTTCCGATTTCTTACGCCTATAACTCCAATATGGCGGGCGCCGGCAACACGGGCGCGCTGGCTTCGCTTGGCGCTCCCGCGAACACCGTTCTTCTGTTCGAAACGAACGTCGCGGTTGCTCAGGTGTCCGATGCTCAGGAAAATAACAACACCGCGAACCTGTCGCCGGCCGGCAATGGCATCGGTGATGTTGTCACCAACTGGGACGGTTCGGCTTCGGCAACGGTGAAGTACGCGACCGGACTTCTGGGCGGCCTGAATGTTACGGACGCGGTTCCCACGACTGGCCGGCACACGGACGGCGCCAACTACCTGGCGGGCGACGGTCATGTCAAGTGGCTGCGTGGCAGCAAGGTCTCCCCTGGCGTCAATGCGGGAACCAGTGCAGACGCTCAGGCGCTCGGCACGAACACTGCCGCTGGCACAAGCAACAGCAGCTTTGCCATGACCTTCAGCGCCATCTAATTCGCGCTCAATATCGAAAAGCCGTCGCGTCTTCGGATGCGGCGGCTTTTTGTATGTGGAATATTTAAGCGATCGCGCGGCAGGAGCCTCGGACGATGAGGGAGACGGGGACTTCGATGTTGATGGGCGGGCGCGGCGCGGCGTCTTCGTCTTTCAGGTCCTGGAGCTCCAGGAGGCGGGTCGCCAGGCGCTGCACGGCGAGCTGGCCCATGTAGGCGGTGTCGACGCGCAGGGTGGTGAGGGCGGGGTAGCAGAGACTGCTGTGCTTGTCGTCGTCGAAGCCGACGATACTGACGTCGTCCGGGATTTGCAGGCCGAGATCGCGGCAGATCTGCATCAGTCGATAGGCGTGCGGATCATTCGCCGCCAGGATCGCCGTCGGACGGTCCGGGCGGCTGAGCATCGCCGTGACCTGGTCGGAGAATTGGGCTTCGGTCGTGGCGCAGATGAGAAGCGAGGGATCCGCCGTGCGTCCGGCTTTGAAGTGGGCGGAAAGGTATCCGGTGAGACGGTCCTGGAACGTCGTGGTTTCCGGATCGCTCATCGCGAAGGCCACGCGCGAATGGCCGAGTTCGAACAGGTATTGGGTGGCCGCCGTCGCCCCGCCGATGCCGTCGGAAAGGATACAGTCGTGCTTGCCCGTAAGGTCCCGGTTGTCCACCAGGACGATCTGCGGGACGTGCTCTAAAAAGGCGTCCAGGATCTCCGGACTAGCGGAGCCGACGAGCAGCATACCGGAGATGATCTGGTCGCGGATCATGCGCGGCAAGTCGGTGAGCATCTTGCGGCGGTTGGTGGTATGCAGCAGCAGATGCATCCCCAGTTTCTCGGTCTCCGCCTGCGCACCGGTCATCATGGGCGCGTAAAAGGCGTCGCCCTGGATCGTGGCGGTGTCGGCGGGCGCGAAGAACTGAAGGCCGATGGAGACGCCGGTCGCGGCGTCCTCCCGGATCAGCGCCCGCTCGCGCTGCTTCTTGCGGACATGCGGGGGGCGGTAGTTCAGACGCTTCGCCACCTCAAGCACGCGCTGGCGGGTGTCGGCGCTGAGCATGGGCGAATCGGTGAAGCTGCGGGAAACCGTGGCGGGCGACACGCCCGCCTCCTGGGCGACTTGTTGTATGGTAGGCACGTGAGTAGTATAGTCCCGATCGAGGTGACTGTCAAGATAGTTTTCTGAAATTTTTCATGGCGACTGGTTTTTTTGCCGATCGATCATCGTCGTCAGAAACACAACGCCGCGTGACGGCAGCATGACCGTGCAGCCCTTTCTCAAGTCCACTTTTTTGAGGAGGGAGGCGGCCTTCGGAAAGCGCCGATCGTCCTCGGGACGGTCCGTCTCGAAATAGCGGTAACAAGTTAGCGTTGGGGATTGCTTGAGATCCGGAACTTTGACGGTCATCGTTCGGCTTATGGCGTCGTTATTGACCAGCATGACACTCACATCCGTGCGTCCTGATCTTTGGATCGTCGCGGCGACGGCCCGGAACCGGGCGATGGCGGGACTGGTCGTCTCCACGATGCGCGATCCGCGCGGGAACAGGCGCGACATGAGCGACCAGGTGTAAAACCATGGGCGCGGGCTCTCATCCTCCGGGGGAGTCATCCGGGATCCTTGCGAATTCCAGAAGCCCCACAGCTTCATCGTCAGCGCGTCCGGCGGGTCGGGTCGGCGGTCCCAGCTGACGAGATGCATGGCGTCATCCATATCCCATGCCAGAGCCCCCTGCCAGCCGGCGCGCGCGACCTGCGCGACATAGTCAGCCATCATGACGCCGTATTCATAAGCACGCACACGTGGCTGCTGATCGCCGTTGACGCGGCCTGTAATCAGCCCCGATTCTCCAAGAAAGCGCGGCTTGGAAAGACCATCCGGGTCGTTTTTCGCGATAACTTCCCGCTTCTCCGCGAGGAGTTTCTCCATAGAGCCGTCCAGCACCTCGGAATCCAGCGCATACCAGTGCAGATCCCAGGCGCCGAAGGTGTCGGGAGCGTCTTTTGTGGCGCGATCGATCCAGGTGAACGGCTCCAGCCACTGCGTGTTGCCCGTCGTATCGGGGCCGATGATCCGGACGCTCGCGTTTAAGCCGCGCGCGTCGAACTCTCGTCGCAGGCTGCGGACAACCGACAGCCAGGTAGCGTAATCTTTATTTCCCGACCAATCGCCATTCGGTTCGTTGATGCAGTTGAAGAAAGTGATCGTCGAATACCCGCGCTTGTCACGGAGATACGAGACGAAATCCGCCATGACCTGTGGCCAGCGGGGATCGGTCTCTTCGGCCATCAGCTCCTTTTTCGGCGGGCTCCACTCGCCAAGGATGACGGGAACGCCGCGCGACTGCGCGTAGTCGAGAATGTCGGTCAGATTCTTGAAGTCCGCCTTCTGAGCCGCCGTTCCCTCGGTCCAGATGTACTTCGGCTTGCCCTGCGCATCGAAGCCCACACAGTAGTCGCCGGTTCCGACCATGACGCGCAGATAGCCGGGGCGACAATAATCCATCCGCCGGACAATCATGTTCCAGGCGGCTGGGGTGGGGGTGTAATAGAAGCGGTCCCACTGGACGCCGAGACCCATAAACGGCGAAGTCACCGTCTTGCCGAGGCGGACGGTGACATCAGACGCCGACGCCGCCCAGATGGGACCTGCGGCGAGCGCGAGGGTCCAAGCGAGCGCGGCGATGCTCGGTGGCGAGACGAGAGATTTTTTCATACGCGGATGTTCGATCTTTCCTGCGGGCGTCCATGGAAAATCGCCGCTGCATTGAACGGCGATTCTCGCTCTTAGTGTATTCTTCAAAAGCCAGTCGGCGTCGGTTCTATTGCAGGCTGAATGTTACCGCCCAAAGCTCGCTGCTGTCCACACCGGCGGCGGCGCAGTGCGCGGTGTCAAACGATCCCGTGGTGCAGGGCGCCTTCTGCGCATCCGTGGGGGCGGCGGCATTCATGCCGCTGGAAACCGCCGCGCCGCGCAGCCACTTAGCGTGTCCGTCCGCCATCAGGAAGTTCGATCCGTCGGTGTGTATTCCCAGCGGTTTCGGAAAGTGATACAGGTCGTAGCCGGCGTTGCTGGGAAGACGTCCGCCCATATAGCCGGTGACATAGTTGCCGTAGTCCGTCAGCGCGCCGACGCCGTTCCCAGCGCCGGAATGCCCCTCGTTCGGATCGGAGAGATAGACGTCCTGGCCCTGAATTTCAAAGAGAAAGACCGACTTCGCCGGCGAAGTCAGAGCGGCGAGGCTGGCCGCGGGCTGACCGTATGTCGGCTCGACGATATTGAGATTTACCCCGTAGGACAGCGGCGGAGCGACGGAGCCGTCGGGAGCCACATAGTTCGGAGTAGGATCGTTGGGACATTTGAAGACGGCCTGGCTCTTAATGTAAGGGTACATTTGACCTGCCCAGCCCAGTCCATAGTGTCCGCTGGCGGTATTGTAGATTCCGCAGGGATATTTCTCGTCCGCGTCCTGAGTGTACTGCATCAATCCGATCCCTACTTGCTTCAAGTTGGAGAGACAGGCGATGCTGCGGGCTTTCTCTCGCGCTTTTGCGAAGACAGGGAAGAGGATTGCGGCTAGTATCGCAATAATAGCGATTACTACGAGCAGTTCGATCAGTGTAAAGGCACGGGTTTTCGACATAACAAACTCCTTGAGAAACGAGAGACGAATTAAGAATGGAAACGGCCATCATCCTCGGCGTTCTTGCCTGGGAAGATGGCCTATTCTATCATGCGCCCGAGACGTTGTCAAGGCTTTTTATCAAACTGTGTAATAAAATTTCTGAAATATTTCGTAGATCAATCACTGTCAATTGCGGAATGCGCTGGCTTTTCGGCAGCGGAGGCGTCCTCCGGCATGAGTGGATACATCAGCTGATCGATCAGCGCCGGCGGCATTGTGGCGTCGATCCCATAAGACTCCGGCCACTCTTTCGGGAGGTTATGGGTCCCGAAGATCCGGTCTAGCCACGGAAGGGTCGAGGAGTAATTGTGGTCGATCAGACCGGTTTTCGTGTGGTGCCAGTGATGGAATTTCGGCGTGGAGATCAGCCACTCCAGCGGCCCGAAGCTCCATTTAAGATTGGCGTGGATGAAGAAGCCCCAAACCGTGCCCACCAGCGTCACCAGCACCGGGAGGCTGCTACCGCCGGTCGCGCTCGTCGGACCGCCCAGGCCCAGCACATAGATCGGCACAAGGGCGCACGTGCGGCTAAACACCATATCGAGCGGGTGCGCGCGTGTGTTGACCAGAAAATCGAGTTCTTCCGCGCTGTGGTGGACCGAATGGAAGCGCCATAGGAACGGGATCTGATGGCTCCAGCGATGTCCCCAGTAATACCCAACTTCGCCTGCAACCAGACCCAGCAAGGCGCGCGCCCAGAGGGGAAGGGAGGCCGTCAGGGCAAACAGTTCTCCAGGGATGATGTGCTGAACCGACCAGCCCAGAATGGCCGCCGGCACGCTCAAGATGGCGGCAGGCAGCAGGCTATTGAGGAAATAGTAACAGAGGTCCGCGCCGATTCCCTTGCGCAGCGCTTTATGGCTGTGGACCGCAAAAAAATATTCCAGCGGGACAAAGATCACGACGAGAATCGTCAGCCAGAGCGAGAGCTTGAGGAGACTGAGCAGAATTGCAACGAGCTGGGCCATATGTGCTTTCCTGGCCCGTCAAAGAGTGGAGCCGGAAAGCGACTTCGCCGGCGGGACGAGCATGAACGGAGTGTACCATCAAAATCGATGGAGTTAATATACTCAACGGCCTGAAGGAGAGAGAATTTCCTCCTTCAGGCCGTGGAATGATCGTGCTAAGCTGGGGTTAACCCCGACTTACGCAGCGGACTTTTTCGCGACGGAGCGGCGGCGGATGATAACGCCAAGTCCGAACACGCCGGCGAACATCGCCGCGAGGGAGGAGGGCTCAGGCACGGCGGTCAGCGTGACGCCGTCCAGCAGGGCGAATGGGGGAACGCCGTTCGGAGTGCCGGTCGCCAGGAACGAGAGGACCTCAGAGCCGGACGTTGCGGTGAAGTTGAACGTCTGGTGCTTCCAGCCGGAAAAGTCATGGCTTGGGAGAGCGGTAATGGACGTGGTGTGGCTGTCGCCGCCCAGGCTGACCGTCCACTTGTCCGTGGTGTCGCCGGTATAGCCGTACTGCTGCGCGGCCGCCCAGTCGAAACCAACCGCATATGTATGGCCTGCTTTCAGGCCCGTGATATTCTGCGTGATCGCGCCCACGTTATAGGCTCCGTCCGCGCCGACATAGTTCCCGCCGGTAGGACTGGCCGTCAGTCCGTTCGCCGAGCCGTTGGCCGGTCCCCAGAGCTTCAAATCCAGGTGTCCGTATTGGCCATCTACGCCGGGGCTGTCGGCGTCATCCTTGGTGAAAATGAAGTTGTAGCCGTCCGTCGTCCAGTAATCGGCTGAGGTGATCCCATGGTTCATCTGGCCAGGGCCGTTTGATGTTGCCTCAAAACCACCGTTCTTGACCAAATTCGTCGCGTTCGCGCTGCCCGCCAGGCTCGCCGTCAGCCCCAGCACGGCGATCGCCGCCATCATCTTCTTCGTCATTTCTATTTCTCCTGAGGAATAAATTACCATTTCGACAATTCGGGACTGACATATCGCTTTGCGACAATCATCCTTCTTCGCGGAAACGGTCGTGAGCGTGACACCTCTGTAACTGCCTGTGATAGCCATTCAACCCGAGAAATAACCAGTACTACGAACGGTGCTTTATGAATGGTCTACGTGCTCGCGACTAAGCTATAAAGACGCTGAATGAGGCCGATCCAGAGACGGATTCGCCAATTTTTGGGAATCCTTACTACAGTGCTTTAATGGAATAAGAACAATTCATATTGAATTGAGCAGAAAGCATGCAGCCGTATTAATTATACACGACATTTATGGAATTCGACGGATGAAATTGGGGAAATTGTTTTAATCACAACAAAATGTTCAATCGCTTTGTGGTGAGAGAGGCGAGGGGAGATAAACTTGGCGCCAGCAGCGGCGCAGCGTTTGCACGCCGCTATACTTTTGGTCCGGAAGCAGCGCCCAGGCTTGCTTGCTGAAGACGAGGATCTCGTCGCCGTCGCCGACGCTGTCCGATTGTTTGGGGTGCGTGCTGGCGGTCCCGGCGCAAACGACGACAAATGTGGTGTCCAAACTCAGCACGACCGCCTGAGGACTGCACCGGTCGGCGTCCAGCCAGTCTCCCAGCACTTCCACGCCGGTCAGCGTCTGTCCGATCAGATCCCGCCAGGGCTCCGCGTCCGTGGCGATCAGTTTCGCCAGCGCGTCGCTGTTGTCGGCGCGCACGGAATGGTCGCTGACCGTCAGATGGTATTCCAAATTGTCGGTGTCGAGAAATATGCTTTTGGAATCCCAGTCGAATTCAATCTCCGCATCGTCAAAAACGAGATGGATCGCCTGCCGCGCGCCGCGTTTTTGGGGAAGATATTTATTGCCGCCGTCGGACGCGAGGACATATTCATTCACGCCGCGTAAACGCCGACCGATCACTCGCGTCAGGGGAGCGGCGATCAGTTTGTCGAACAAGTTGTCGTACTCGGAATTTGCCATGGATTTTGGAATCGCTCATTTCGACGCGGCGCGGAACTTCGCGCGTCAGATCGCCATTGTACCTTCGGATGCGGAGCGGGCGCCGGAACTTTTGACATGGGCCCGGAGAATGCTCCATATCACTGTTTTTCCTGGGAGAACTCAATGACCGATAAGCCAGAACTCAAAGTGACGATTGCGCACGATTATCTTTGCCCGTGGTGCTGGATTGGCGTCCTCCAGGCAAAGCGCCTTAAGGAAGAGTTTCCGCAGATCCGGCAGGAGTGGATCGGGTACGAACTGCTCCCCGAAGCGCTCGGACCGCTGCCGGACTTTACTCCCAAGCCAAAAGATCCCAACGAGCCTCCGGCTCCGCCCTCGCGCCTGGAGCTGCTGGCGGAGCTCGACGGCATTCCGATCCCGAAGGACCGCACGATCGGCGTTATCCGCACACATCATCCATTGCAGGGCGCCGAGTATATGAAACACAACGCGCCAAACTTATTTGACGCCTACAATGAAGCCGTGTACCGAGCGTTCTGGGAGCGCTCGGAAGATATCTCGGATCTTGGCGTTCTTGCCGCGATCGTCGAAGGAATTGGGATCGATCCCAAGGACTTTACGGAAAAGCTCGCCGCCAGGGCTTATTCGGATAAGATCGTCGAGTTTGACGACGACGCCTATGCGCGCGATGTCACCCACGTGCCCACGTTTATGTTCCGAGGCGAGCGCTGCGCCGAGGCGCCGTATGCGACGATTCGCGAGATGGCGCTTCGCTATTTGGCGTGGTACAACAAAGGGTAAACCTTTCACCCTCATCCTCCGTAAAAATTGACTGGCGACTCTTTCAAAAACAGAACGCGCTTTGCCTTGGAACGAGGTAAACTCTCATGGTCGAACCAAAACTGTACAATCAGTGGGTTTAATCCGAGTGCGATTTGTTTTTGAAAAAGTTTTTGTACGGAGGATTGTCTAGAATGAACAAACGATGGCCGAGTATCTCGGCCGTGTTGCTGTTGTCTTCGACGGCGGCGCTCACGCCGATGAGTGCGTTCGCCGCCGACGCTCTGGCCGACGCGCCCCGCGCGGCGGTGATGCTGCAAACGGATTTTCCGGTTTTTGGAGTTACCGGCCGGGTCTCCCCGAAGGCGATCGCCGCAAATCTCACCGCCGCCGGCGTCCCTGCCGATCTGCTGGACGCCAAGGCGCTGGCCGATTCCGGGCGACTGAACGCCAAGCGCTACGCCGTTGTGGTGCTCCCGTACGGAAATAACTTCCCGAAAGCCGCCTTTGCTAACTTGCAGGACTTCCACCACGCCGGCGGCAGCTTCGTGCTGACCGGTATTCCCTTCACGCATCCCATCCAGCGCGTCAAAGACAAAAAGGGGAATGAGTCCTGGTCCGACATGGGGCACAACCACGACGCCGCGCTGTTTGGTCCCGATGGGATCGGCGTCGGCGGGTTCACGGAGCCCTCCGAGCAGGACACAAGCCTTGCCGCGAGTGATCCGCTTGGGCTGAAGGTTTTGGGACGCACCTGGTCGGGTCGAACCCAGATGATGGACCCCAGCACTCTGCCGGCGGAAGATCAGGTGATTCCGATTCTTGTTCAAGGGACGCTGCCCGTCGCCGCCATGATCGTGCATAACGACGCCGCCTACAAAGGCGCGGTCGATGTCTGGACGACACACCCCGATACGGGCGACTTAGAGGCGTATGATACCGAGCAGATGATTACGCGCGGCGTTGTCGCGATCCTCGCGCAAAAGAACCTGCTGCCCGCCGATCGCGTGCAAACGGCCTTCGACAGCCTGACGAATATCCCGAAGCCCAAGCAGTACGCTAACTTGGAGCTGCCGACGCCTCCGCGCCCTTATGAGACGTTTCAGCCGCGCAGCAATCCGCCCGCCGAGCATCTCTACGTCGCTGATGTGCGCAAGATCAAGCCCGAAGAGCGACTGCTGCTCAGCTCCCTTCAGGGAATCGTCAACCGCAAGCAGCCGCGCATCTATCTGCTGTTCCGTGACAGCGACGTATTCTGGCTCAAGCAGCTGCAAGCCCAGGGAACGACGGGATCTACCCACAAGGTGAAGAACCCTCTTTCGCTCCTGAAAATCTTCAAAGACGATTTCCAGGGCGCCGTGGTCACCGATCCAAACGTCTATGTCACGCCCCATGTCGCGGTGGACATCGCCGGACTGGAAGATCAAGTGATCGCGACTCCGGAGCTCGCCCAGCGGCTCAAGCTGGACATCAAAACGGACCTGCGCGGACGCTTCAAAGATGACGCCGACGCTTACAAATATGTCCGCACGGAGCTGCTGCCGCGTCTCAATCCCTATCTGTCCATTTCGCTGGACGCGCCGCTGGACTCGGGCGCGATCGATCAGATCATCCAGGCGCGCGGCCTGGCGCTCTGGGTCACCGGACCAAAGGAGCAGGAGAAGCCCGGCGCGAACGAAAATGCGGAGGTCGCGGAGATCGAGGCGATGTTCGCGCAGCTTCCGCTCAACGCGGTGGTGCGCGGCTACTGGTACAGCGGCGGCGACAGCAATGGTCTGGACGAAGGCCCGGGCGTCTCCCTGGCGTCACGCTTCGGCAAAGTCACCGTTGTCTCAGATTACGTCTCGAACTTCTCCGTCTTCAGCGGCGCCCCGGCGAAGACCCGCACGCAAAAGCGCAACCCCGCGCCGGCGTTCGATCCCACTAAGGTCTATGTCGCGGTGACCGTTTCCGACGGCGATAACCTCTGCACGTGGCAGAATAACTTCCAGGATTACTTCAACGATCCGCTGCACGGCACGTTCCCCATCGGCTGGGGCATGGGGCCGACGCTGCTGGACTGCGCTCCGAACATGGTGCAGTGGTACTACGACCACGCGACGCCCAATGACGAGTTCTTCTGCGACGTGAGCGGCGTGGGCTACATCTACCCGCCGGACTGGGCGAAGTCCCTCAAGGACCGTGACGGCGCGCTAAGCTCGTTCTTCGGATGGACGGCGAAGTATATGGACATGCTGGACATGAAGACCATCCGGCATATGAACGTCCGCGCGACCGACATCGCCGAGATGGGCCGCGAGCTGCCGAACACCAAATTCTTCGTTCCCGACTACGGCTACGCTGGCGAAAAGGGCTACGACGCGATTACCTATCCGCTGCCCACCGGCCAAACCGTCTTCCGGACAATCACCGACGGCAATCCGCGTGAAATGGCCGCCCAAATCAAAAACCGTGTCGGCGACCGCCGCCCGGCGTTCGTCAACGCCTTCATTGTGAACTGGGGAAATAGTCTCAAGGATATCAAGAAGGGGCTGGACGATCTGGGGCCGGGGTACGTGGCTGTGACGCCGTCGCAGCTAAATGACTTGTACAATCAGGCGAAGGGGAAGTAGAGCCAGAGGCGCCGGCGGTTAAAACCGCCGGCGCCTCTAATGTCTACACGCTTTTGAATGTGTCTCCACCCACCGCCTCCCAAATCTTCTCCGCCATCTCCCGTTTGCTCATCTTGGGCAGCGCCACCTGCTGACCGTCTCTCGAAATCATCGTCGCGATATTGGTATCGACGTCGAACCCGGCGCCCTCCGCCGTGACGTCGTTGGCGACGATCCAGTCCAAATTCTTCCCCCGTAGCTTCTTCTCGGCGTTCGCCAGCAGGTTTTCGGATTCGGCGGCGAAGCCGATGAGGATCTGGTCGGCGCGCTTGGAGCGGCCGATCCACGCCAGGATATCTTCGTTCTCCACCAAAACAATCGTCGGCGCCGACGCGCTTTTTTTGATTTTTTGCGGGGCGACGGTTTCCGGGCGGTAATCGGCCACGGCGGCGGCGGCGATGATGATGCTGGCGGTTTGGACGTGCGCCGCGACGGCGTTCTTCATCTCGCTCGCGGTTTCCACGGAGATGGTGTCGACGCCGACGGGCTGGGGAAGGGCGGTGGGGCCGGAGATCAGAGTGACGGCGGCGCCGAGGCGGCGGGCGGCTTCGGCGAGAGCGTAGCCCATTTTGCCGGAGGATCGATTGGTGAGGTAACGGACCGGGTCGATCGGCTCGCGGGTCGGCCCCGCGGTGATCAGGACGCGCTTTCCGGAAAGCGGCTGGGCGCCGCGCAGCACGGATTGGATCGCGGCTTCGATCGTGACCACGTCCGCCATTTTTCCGACGCCTTCGGTGCGGCAGGCGAGCATGCCGGTGACGGGTTCGATGAACTGGTAGCCGTATCGTGACAAAGTTTCGAGATTGGCCTGGGTCGCCGGATTGTTCCACATTCCCGTATTCATGGCGGGGGCCAGGAGCACCGGGGCGGCGGTCGCCATGACGGCGGCGGTGAGCATGTCGTCGGCGAGGCCATGGGCGAGGCGGGCCAGGCAGTTCATGGAGGCGGGGACAATCGCGATGAGGTCACAGTTACGGGCGAGCCAGATGTGCGCGATCTCGCCGGGAAAGGGCTCCTCGAAGACATCAATGGGGCAGGGGTGGCCGGTGAGCGCGGTGAAGGTCGCGGGACCGACGAAGCGCGCGGCTTCGGCGGTCAGGATGGGATAAACTTCGACGCCGCTTTTGACGAGCTTGCTCGCCAGGTCCGCCGCCTTATACGCGGCGATCGAGGCGGTGACGCCCAGGACAACACGTTTCGGGCGCGCGGAATCATTCATCGCTTTGCACCGGGAGACGCGGCTCCCGAGGGCGCTGGATGCGGCAGTGCCGGGCGAGGAGAATGGCGCGGATCGCTTCGACGGCGTCCGGCACGGCGTCGTTGGTGACGGCGTAGTCGTAGTAGTCGCGCTGGGCCAGTTCACTGTGCGCGTTCAGCAGACGCTTCTTGATGGCGTCCTCGCTTTCGCTGTTACGGCCGCGCAGGCGGCGCTCCAGCTCTTCAAGCGATGGCGGCTCCAGAAAGATCAGCACGGCGTCGGAAAGCTTTTTCTTGACGGCGAGGCCGCCCTGAACGTCGATCTTCAGGATGATGTCGGCGCCCTGCTGGCGCTGCTCCTCCACCCATTTGCGCGGCGTGCCGTACCAGCTGTCGTGGACTTCGGCGTACTCTAGAAATTCGTCGCGCGACACCATCTCATAGAACTCGGCTGGCGTGACGAAGAAGTAATCCACGCCGTTTTCCTCCATCGAGCGGCCGCCGTCTTTGGGCCTGGGAGCGCGGGTGGTTACGGTGACGCACTTGCGAACGGGGTGGGAGCCGCCGGGAGTCATCAGCAGGATATCGAGAACAGTGTCTTTGCCGACCGCCGAGGGGCCGGAAACCACGACGAGGAGGCCCGATGATGAACTTACGACCGTCATGGATTAATCCTCTTCCGCTTCATCGTCGCTTTCGGGCGCCATTGGGCTGCCGGCCAGACGTTTCGCCAGCGTTTCCTGGGACAGCGCCGAGGTGGCGAGATTGCCGCCTTCGAGAAAGATCAAGCTTTTTGTCTTACGACCCTGCGTGGCGTCGATCAGTCGGCCGGCTTTGCGAAATTCTTGTACGAGGCGCCGCATCGGCGCCGAATCGCTGGAAACAAGTGCGATAACTTTGTCGATAATTACGTAGTTATAGAAGCCGACATTGAGTGCAACGGGCTGCATGCGTAGCTCCTTAACGAAGGGACCGGAAAAAGTGATGGAGTTCGCGCCAAACAGGCCGGCCGCGGTCAACCGTGCAATCGCTGAATGAAAGAACGCTGACAGATTATAGCATGCGCGGAATCGGCAAGTCAAGAGATGGCGCTCGCTCGCTTAGTTGTGGTTTTACCGTTTATTAACGGTTTTATTAATTCGCAAAAACCTCTTGTCTTTTACGGGGCGATATGTTATTATTGGGAAATCCGCTCAGAGGACAGCCCGCCGACGCCTCCGTCCGCCGCTCGAATATTTTGGAAGCCATAAGGATTTCGGTACATGATGATCCGTCGCCGCGCAGCACGTAAGGCGCCGCGCCTGCTGACATTGTTGGGGTCTCTGTTATTTTTGCTGTCCAGCATCGCGGCTGTCTCCGGTCAGACCGGAAGCGATAAAGTTCAGGTTGATCCTGAGGCGAAGCGCAACTATCGCAGTCTATCCGATTCCGTGCAGCCGGCGCGCCTCGCCGCGTCCGTTTCCGATCTGAGCGGCATCCATTACGCCATGCCCGCCGCGCCGGGCGGTCCCGCGCTTGTCGCGAACTCCCGCGCCGCCGGCACGCCCGGCGCCGATCAAGCTCGCGACTACGTGCTCGCGCAGTTCCGGACGATCCTCGGTGCTGGGAACGTGCATCAGGAAGACTTCGCCGTCACGGCGCCGGTGGACAACGGCGCCAGCATCACGGCGGGCGGGCGCAGTTATGGTCTCCGCGCGCTCTGGCCGAATCTTGTCCGCACCTCCACGCTTCCCAAAGACGGCGTCACCGGGCCGCTGATCTACGCCGCGCGCGGCGATCTGGCCGCGTTTCGCGGGCAGCAGGTCGAAGGCAGCGTCGTCCTGATGGACTTCAACTGCGGCGCCGCCTGGATGAACGCCGCGCGCCTTGGGGCCAAGGCCATCATCTTTGTGGAGCCGGCGGCGACGATGCGCGGCGAATCTGAAGCGAAGTTCATCGGCATTCCCGTCTCCATTCCCCGGTTCTGGGTCTCGCACGCCGACGCCGCCGCGCTGCAATCGGCGGCGCTCACGACGCCGAATTTCACCGTCACCGTCTACGCGGACAATCCCTGGGAGACGCGCAGCGCCTCAAATATCGTCGGCGTGCTGCCCGGCTCCGATCCCGTTCTGAGCAAGCAGATCGTCGTCATCGAATCCTATTACGATTCGATGTCGGTAGTGCCGTCGCTGGCGCCCGGCGCCGATACGGCGTGCGGCGTCGCGGCTCAGATCGAGCTGGCGCGTCTCTTCAAGGCCAACCCGCCGAAGCGCACCGTCTGGTTTGTGTCCTGCGGAGCGCACTTCCTGGGAATACAAGGCGCGCGCGCTTATGTGGACCGGCATTTGGACGAGTGGCGGCAGCCCTCGAACTGGGACCGCGCCAAGCACTGGCTGACGGGCGGTCGGTCGCCAATTCCGGCGAACCGCTCCGAGGTGCTTCTCTTCAGCGGCCTCGATCTCACCTCCCAGACCAACAGCTTTGCCGGCTTCTACAAAGGCTACTTCTACGACTTCACGGAAGGCGACGTACAGAGCGGTTATTCGGACATCGGACGCGCGCTGCGGGAGAACGCGGAGAAGATCGCGCAGGTGCTGGGGCTGAACGCCCAGAGCGCCTATGGCGACGGCATCAATCCGATCGGCGGCAAGGGCTGGCGCAACTTCCTGCCGGGCCACTTCGCGTTTGACGCCGAAGCGGCGGCGATGGCGGGCGGCAAGGGCATTACCTTCGCCACCACCGACGACGCGCGGCAGCACAGCGATACGCCGTTCGACCGCATGGCGGACGTGAACCTCGCGAATCTCACCCAGCAGACCAAGTTCCTTGCCTGCGAATACTGGCACCTTCTGAACGACACCAACGATCAGGACGCCGTGACGCCCGGAAGCACGCGCGGCCTGATGCCCGTGACTGAGTGGCCGGCGTGGACTCGTCAGGGGCTGCGTCTGGGCTTCTGCCAGGTCAAGGGCCGCGTGTTGATCTTCGATCCCAAACAGAACTTCGTTCCGGACACGCCGGTGGCGGACTCGCTGGCGGTGGCCGCCAACCCGTCGAAGACGATGGTCGGCGTGCGCGGCAACCTGATCCAATCCACGTTTACCCCGCCGGGCGCGTCAAAGCCCGGCTCGAACTACAACTTCTACGGTCTGCCTCTGGTGACGTCGGCGGGAACGGGGCTCCGGTTCGCTCCGGCGATGACGATGCGCTTCGGCGCCTATCACGTCCATACGACGGACGATGCGCAGGGCAGCCGGGGCGATATCGATTTCGCGCCGGACCAGGGTCTGAACGGAACCTCCAACTATCCGATTGAGTTCAATCTGACTTCGGATAGCAAGGATACGCAGATCATCGTCTTCCCATGCGTCGCGACCACGATTTACGACCTGCTGGACCTTTCCTCGCTGATCTCGCTCTCCGGCGTGCGCGTCTTCGACGGCGCCACCAACAACGAGCCCCGGCAATACGGCTTCACGCTGGCTGGAACCGAGCCGGGCGTTTCCTACGTGGAAGATGTCGCGGTGCTCTTTTCCGCGCAGGGCTCGGACACCCGCCTGAAGGTCGTGATGGACTCCGGGCCGGGCGCGGTGCGGTTCCTGCTCATTAACGCGCTGCCGCCGGATCCGAAGCTTTCGAATGCGGAGAACCAGAAAAGGGCGCAGGGCCTGGGGTACGCCGTGCAGGGCGGCGCGAGCGGAGGCGGGGACAATATCGTCCACAACGGAGCGATCACGAACACGGCGCTGCGCGTGGCGCAGGATATGTGGAACCTGGATGAGTATCGGATCAGCCAGCTCGCCAAGTATCGGATCACGAACGATCTGCTCAGTAATCCAAAGCATACCGGGCTGCACGATCTCGCCAAGGTTTATATGGACCAGGCGCAGGCGGCGTACGCGCAGCGCGACTATGAGATGTTCGACGCTAAGAGCCGGCAGGCCTGGGCGTTCGAGGCGAAGGTTTACCCGCAGGCGCAGGCGACGGCGAACGATGTCGTTCAAGGCGTCATCTTCTACCTCTTCCTCCTGATCCCGTTTGCTTACTTTCTGGAGCGGCTGCTCATCGCCTCGCACGATCTGAAGATGCAGCTGGTCTGGTCGTTCGGCATCTTCGCCCTGATCTTCTTCATCTTCTCGAAGATCCATCCGGCGTTCGATATCACGATCAACCCGATTATCGTTCTGATCGCCTTCGTCATGCTGGCGCTCTCGGTGATTGTCTCGCTGCTGGTGTGGGGCAAGTTCGAAGAGCAGATCAAGGCGATGCGCCAGACCGTCTCGGGAGTACACAAAGTGGATGTCGGCAAGGGCTCGATCGCCTTCGCCGCTTTCGCGCTCGGCATCTCCAACATGCGCCGCCGCAAAGAGCGCACGATGCTGACCTGCATTACGCTAATCCTGCTGACCTTCACGGTCCTCTCGTTCACCTCGGTTGTCAATTACAACCGGCCAAACGATGTCCCCGCGCCCGGCGTCTCCCCGTACAATGGCATCCTCCTGCGCATGCCGGCGTGGGACGCGCTTCAGGATCCGGCTTATCGTCTGCTGAACGATGAGTATGGCCGCAAATATCCCGTCGCGCCGCGCGCCTGGTTCTTCGGGACCACGCAGGGCCAGCAGAGCTTCCTGAATGTATCCCGCGCGCAGTCGCCGGTGGATCTCAAAGGCGTAATCGGCATGGCGCCCGCCGAAGCGCGGGTCTCGCATATTGACACGGCGCTGGCGCTGGGGCCGGACGGGAAACCGATGGGGCGCTGGTTCGACTCCACAGATTCCTACAGCATCATTTTGCCGAAGCCTATCGCGGACACCCTGGGCGTCACCGCCGCCGATGTCGGCAAGATCACCGTGAACTTCAGCGGCGTTCCCTATCTGGTCATCGGCGTGATCGATCCCGCCAAGTTCTCCGCGCTGAAAGACCTGGACAATGAGACGCTGACGCCGGTGGACTTTCAGGACGCGCACAACCAGTCCAACTCGGCCTCGGCGTCCACGAGCAGCTTCCAGGACTATTCGCATATCGATCCCGCCACCGTCATCATCGTGCCTTACGCCACGCTGATCAACCTTGGCGGCGATCTGCGTTCGGTCGCGATCAACTTCGGCGACGCCGCGACGGTCAATCAGCAGCTCGTCAGCCTGATGCCGCGTCTGGACTTGAACCTCTACGCCGGCGAGGACGGACATAACCACCGCTTCTCCATCCGGTCGGCGACGAAGTCCGAGGGGCTGGCGACGATCATCATCCCGATCCTGATCGCCTCCTTGATCGTTCTGAATACGATGCTCGGCTCCGTCTTCGAGCGCGTCAAGGAGATCAAGACGTTCTCGGCGATCGGTCTCTCGCCGTCGAATATCGGCATGCTGTTCATCGCCGAAGCGATGGTCTATGCGATCATCGGCGCGGTCTCGGGATACTTGATCGGGCAGGGACTTTCCAAGGTCATCAGCACGTTTAATATCCTGCCGGGGCTTTCACTGAACTTCTCGTCGACGTCGGCGGAGATCGCCATCGGCGTCGTCATCGCGGTCGTCATGCTCTCCACGATCTTCCCGGCCCGCAAGGCGTCGCAGGTCGCGACGCCCTCGACGGACCGCACCTGGAAGCTGCCCGATCCCGACGGCGATGTCTGGAAGATCGCGCTGCCCTTCGCGGTCACCGGCGATCAGGCGCGCGGCATCAACGGCTTCCTGTCCGAGTGGTTCAAAGAGTACGAGCAGCAGTCCGTCGGCGACTTCCTGACACACGGCATCAGCACAACCACATATGACAGCGAATACGGTCTGGCGTACCGCCTGAGCTGCCGGATCTGGCTGGCGCCGTTCGACCTGGGCGTCTCGCAGGATATCTCGCTCGACACCATCCCCACGGACCTGGAAGATATCTTCGACGTGCGGCTGACGATTACCCGGCAGTCCGGCGAAGTGGCGAACTGGATGCGCGTCAATCGCCGCTTCGTCAACGTCGTGCGCCGCCAATTCCTGATCTGGCGCACGCTGTCCGAAGTGCAGCGCCAGCGATATTTGAACCCGGAAGTGGAGCTCGTGCGAACGCCTTCCGAGAGCGCGGCCGTGGCGCCGGCGATTTGAGTGACTTACCCATGGCTTCCGCGTGCTCCCTAGCAAACCCACCCCCGGCCTTCGGCCGATTCCTCCCTCGGGCGGCAAGGGTTGGTAGGATAGCCTCTAACGCAAACTGCCTGCGATAACACACTCTGAAATAACCCTTCCCGTCGGCGGGAGGGGTGGCCCGCAGGGCCGGGGTGGGTTTGCCCGGGAGGGGTCGCGCGTAGCGCGGGGGGAGGTAGGACCAGAGGGCAGCGCGAAGGCCGTGGGTAGGTCACCCGGGAGGGGTGGCCCGCAGGGCCGGGGTGGGTTTGCGCGGGGGTGGGCGACCTCTGCTGGGATCGGCCCTCAGAGCTCGGGGCGTCCTCAAAAGATTTTACAATAGCCGCGAGTGAGACGAGAAGGAGAAACCACGAACCGTGGCGTTTTCAAGACAGGCGAATAAAGGCGGACGGGCGGCGGCGCGGGATGAGATGTCCGATGCGCGGGCGCGCGTCGAAGACGCCGCGGAGTCCGAAGGCGGCGGCGGGGCGCCGCAGTTCGAGGAGGGGTTCACCGGCAAGGTGATGATCGGCACGCTGTTCGTGTGCCTATTCATGCTGCCGGGCGCGATCTATCTCGGGCTGGTGGCGGGGCAAAGCCTGGGCGCGGCGGCGCAGTGGGTGACGATCGTGCTCTTTTCGGAGGTGGCGCGGCGATCGTTTATGCCGCTGAAGCGGCAGGAGATCTATTGCCTCTTCTATATGGCGGGCGCGCTGACGGTGACCGGATTTACGGTGCTGCCGGGCGTTTCGGGCGGGCCATTTGGCGGCTTGATCGGAATGCAGTTCCTGATGCAGTCGCCGGCGATGCACGCCGTCGCGGAAAAGCTGCCGCACTGGATTGCGCCCCATTTGGGATCGACGGCGTATACGAACCGCAGCCTGCTCGACAAAGACTGGTACCTGCCGCTGCTCTGGTCTCCCGTCCCGATTTTGATATTCACGCAGATCCTGGACCGTATGAAGTGGATGGGCCTGGGCTATCTGCTGTTCCGCGTCACGTCCGATATCGAGCGCCTGCCGTTCCCCATGGCCTCCGTCGCCGCCTCCGGCGCGACCGCGCTCGCCGAGGCGTCCACCAAGGAAGAGTCCTGGCGCTGGCGCGTCTTCTCCGCCGGCACCGTCATCGGACTGATCTTCGGGTTCTTCTATCTGGCGATCCCGATCTTCACGGGCGTCGTGTTCTCGAAACCGATCCAGCTGCTGCCGATCCCGTTCTTTGACTTTACGAACAACGTCGAACGGATCCTGCCGACCTCGCTGGTCGGTTACAATCCGGACCTTGGGGCGCTGCTGATCGGCTTTGTGCTTCCATACTCCGTCGTGAAGGGAAGCGTCATCGGCTCCGTCCTGTCGCAGATCGTCGCCAACCCGATCCTGCACCACTACGGGATGTTCCCGAACTGGGTGAGCGGCTCGCCGGCCATCCAGACCAAGATCTCGGTGGATGTCGACTTCTGGATGTCGTTCGGCATCGGGACACAGATCGCCGTCGCGCTGATCGGCATCGGGTCGGTGCTCTTTATGGTCATCCGGTCGCGCGGTCAGGCGGAGACGGCGCAGCGCGGAAGCCTGGCGAAGGTCCCCAAGGGACGCGGCGACTTCCCGTGGTACGCCGCGCTGGGCGTCTGGCTGCTGGCGACGCTCGGCTATGTCGTGATGAACCATCAGCTCATTCCGGCGTTTCCCATCTGGATCATCGCCTTCTTCGGTCTGGTGTGGACGCCGATCTATTCGTATGTCTCGGCGCGCATGCTGGCGCTGACGGGGCAGTCGATCGACTTCCCGTTTGTCAATCAGCTGGTTGTTCTGGGCACGCACTATACTCAGCCGGATATCTGGTTCGCGCCGCTGCCGCTCAACAACTACGGCGCGCAGGCGCAGAAGTTCCGCGAGATCGAACTGACGGGAACGAAGTTCAGCAGCATTCTCAAATTAGAGATGTTTATGCTGCCGCTAGTGCTGATCTTCAGCCTTGTGTATTGGGGCTTTTTGTGGTACACCAACGACATCCCTTCGGTGCAGTTCCCATACGCGCAGAAGTTCTGGCCGCAGTATGCGGTGACGCAGGCGATCTGGACGCAGATCAACTCCGTGGGCGGCGCCAAGTGGGCGCTCCATGTCATCAAGCCCGATTTGATCGGGATCGGCGGCGCGAGCGGCCTGGCCTTGTACGGCTTGACCAAGCTGCTGGGGCAGCCCGTTTCGTTCTTCTACGGATTTATCGCCGGCATGAGCAATTATCCGCACAATACGATCCCGACATTTGTCGGCGCATGGCTCGGCAAGAAGGTCTTCGCGCGCAGCTTCGGCCAGGAGCGCTGGCAGCTCTACGCGCCCGTTCTGCTCGCGGGCTTCTCCTGCGGCACGGGACTCATCGGCATGTGCGCCATCGCGCTGGCGCTGATCAGCAAGACGGTCTCGTATCTGCCTTTCTGACGGCTGGGCAAGAAAAGTGCTTCTCGTGAATACGATCTCGGAAACAGACGCCGCCCCGCAAGCCCCGATTCGGACGCCAAAGGGCTGGAAGCGGGTGGGGTGGCAGGGCGTGACGGCGAATACGCCCGACGCCTGGAATTTGGCGGCGTATGGCGGGGACGCGCGCGTCGGCAATATCCGTATCGATAATGGCGAGACGGCGGGGAACGCCGTCATGGGAGTCGAGATCCGCTGGTCCCGGCCCAAGAAAGCCCTATCCGCCGCCGACCTGGAGAAGCGGCTGGATCAGTATCTGACGAGCGTCGATAAGGGCGCCAAGAAGCAGAAGCTGTCCGCCGACACGAAGAGCAAGCCGCTGGAGGATCGCCGTTTTCCGGTGCGCACGGCGCGGTCGTTCCACTGGCGCGTGGACCGCAAGGGCGTGGGCCGTATCTGGCATTGCGCCGAATGCGGACGTCTGATGATCGCACAGGTTGTCGGCGCGGCGAAGGGCGATTTTCAGCATCTGGCGCATGACGTGCTGGCGTCCCTGGAGTGCCACTCCGCCGACCCCGCCTGGCGTCCGTGGTCGCTGTATGACCTCCATACGGAGGTTCCGGCGGACTTTACGCTCAAAGGCAAGCCGCAGCTTCTGAATATCTACGTGCAGCTCGCGTTCGAGCGCGCGGGGACGACGGATCTGGTGACGGTGGAGCAGTGGGGCGTGGCGAGCGTGCAGCTGCGCAACGCCTATCTGGACGAGTGGTTTCAGGAGAAGAACAGCGCCCAGGAGTCGTCGCTTCGCTATCAATCCGAGGAAACGACGATCCATGGTCACACGGCGCTGGCGATGACCGGCCGCCGATGGGGACTGACGTACTGGGGGGCGCAGGCGATCCCGCAGCTCACGAGACTTCAGCTGCCCGCGATCCATTACGCCGCGCGAATTTGGGAGTGCCCGGAGACAAATAAGATTTTTCTGATTCAGAGTTATACACGCCGCTTGGATCCCACGCTGGTGGACCGGATCGTGGAGCGGACCGTTTGCCATCCCGTTCCGGAAGAGGCGTCATGAAACAGGGACGTTTTTCCGGACTGGCGGAGTACCTGCCGTTTTTGCGCGAGCGGAAGCCGCCGCTGACACGGGAGGAGATGCTGCGCCTGAGGCCTCTGCGCCGCAGCGTCGTCACCTGGACCACGAAGCCGCAGGACGCGAGTGGCGACGAGGATGTCTCGGAAACGCCCGATCCACTGGTGGTGCTTTCCGCGCCGCGCACGATGGGGCCGCTAACGCGCTGGGTGACGCGCCTGCTGAGCGCGCCGGTGGATCGGCGCGTCGAGCTCGATGAATACGGCTCGGCCATCTGGACCATGTGCGACGGGACCCACACCGTCCGCCAGCTCGCCGATTTTACCAGCGCCAAGTACAAGCTGAACAAACGCCAGGCCGAGGTCAGCGTCCTGGCCTTTATGAAGATGCTCGCGCAGCGCGATCTCATTGGATATCATACGGAAGGAAAGAGGTCCGCTCATGTCCGACCCAACTCCGGCGGCGCCGCGCAACGGTCACGCTCCGGTTCCCGCCGCCGCCATTAGCAAGCCGGTGAATAAAAAACAGATCAACCTGCCCTGGCGCAAGGCCGTTGAAATCGCGATGAACTCGCTGAAGATCCGGTTCTGGCGCTCGCTGATCACGGCCGGCGGTATCTTTCTTAGCATCGCCTTTCTTTGCTTTTCCCTGGCGACCTTGTGGCTCCAGCAGAAACCGACCGATCCCGATCTGATGGCGGATTACCACCAGGCCGTCTATCGGCAGATCTGGCTGGTCGTGATGTCGGTGCTCGTCTGCATCACAGGGATCACGAATTCGATGCTGATGTCGGTGGCGGAGCGCTTTCGGGAGATCGGCACGATGAAGTGCCTGGGTGCGCTGGACTCGCTGATCGTTCGGCTGTTTTTGATCGAAGCGATGTTCATGGGTGTCGTCTCGTCGTTCGGCGGCTGGGTGTTGGGAGTGCTGACCGTGGCGCTGGTCCGATGGGCGACGCTCGGATGGGCCGTGGGCGTCGGCGCGGTCACGCCGCTGATTATCGGCAAGCTCTTTTTCTGGTGTATCGGCTCTGGAGCGTTCCTGACGGTGATCGCCGCGTTGCTCCCGTCCGTCCGCGCCGCGCAGATGCCGCCCGCCGCCGCGCTGCGCAGCGATGTCTAAACTCTTTCTCGTTCACGATATCGGAGAACCGAATGGCCGCAACAGAGTATATCGTCCGCACCAAGGACGTCGTCAAGATTTACAAGCTGGGGGATGAGGTCCTGCGCGCGCTGAACGGCGTCAGCGTCGATATCAAGCGCGGCGAGTACATCTCGATTATGGGCCCGTCGGGCTCCGGAAAGTCCACGCTGTTCAACGCCATCGGCGGCCTGGACAAGCCCGACAGCGGCAGCGTCTTCATCAACGATGTCGATATGGCGCAGCTCGACGCCGGCGAACTGGCGTACCTGCGCTGCCATACGATCGGCTACATCTTCCAGACGTTCAACCTCATCCCCGTCATGACCGCGCTGGAGAACGTGATGCTGCCGACGATCTTCGCCGGTATGCCCTCCGAAGACGGCACGAAGCGCGCCCTGGAGCTGCTGGACATCGTCGGCCTCGGCCACCGCCGCGATCACAAGCCGACCGAGCTCTCCGGCGGCCAGCAGCAGCGCGTCGCCATCGCGCGCTCCCTGGCGAATAACCCCAGCATCGTCCTGGCCGACGAACCGACCGGCAACCTCGACTCCAAGACGGGCGAAGACATCATCGCCCTCCTGCGCCACCTCAACCAGGACCAGGGCGTGACGATCATCACGGCGACGCACGATTACAAGATGGTGGACGTTTCCGACCGGACGATTTGGATACGGGACGGCAAGGTGGAGAAGATTCAGAACCGTTCGGAGATCAAGCTCAATATTGGGGCGATGTCCGGGGAGGCGCAGTTATTGGAGGGGTAGGCAGAGAGGCCCTCACCCCCCGGCCCCTCTCCCAAAACTGGGAGAGGGGGAGTCAGAGGGAGTTTTTTGATTTGGATCAAAGATCCAAATCTTTTTCTGATCTTAACCCTCTCCTAAGATTGGGAGAGGGTGGCCCGAAGGGCCGGGTGAGGGCCTTCCTAACGCCTAAAGCGGTCGGACGAGGCTCAGGGCGCCGTCGCCGGTGTAGACAAGCATCAGGGTGCCGTCTGGCGAGGTGGCGGTCTGCCGGATCGATGTGTCCATGCTCTTGGGCGCGAAGACTCGGCCCTGGTTGTTCACATTGTACAGGGCTTTGTCGCCGACGGACACGGCGATGATGGAGCCGTCGGGGGAGACGCTGACCAGGTTGGGCGGGAACAGCAGACCGCCGCGACGGACGACTTCCTTGCCGTTGTGATCGAGTAGCAGGAGCCAGCGCTGCTCGGCGGAACGGTCGCCCTGAGCGATGTTTTGCAGATAGGAGAGCGCGACATAGCGGCCGTCGGCGGTGATGCGGGCTTTGAGATCGGAAGCGTCCGGCCCAAGCGCGTGCGACCAGAGCGGAACGCCGTTGCCGCCGCGCTGCCAGAGATACAGAACGCCGTCGCTGTGATGGATGTTCGAATACGAGATCCCCAGAACATACTGCCCGTCCTGCGAAAACTGCGCCTCAAAGAGCCGGTTCAGCACGGTTCGCCGCTTCCCGGCGTCGCTCGGGTATTTCCAAAGCAGTTGTCCCTGGAAGTTGTAACACGCCACGCCGCTGTCGTCCCAGGTGCCGGCGACGACGCACTGGGTCTTGGTGTTCACCGCGACCGAGTTGCCGATTCCGTCGATCGACCACTGGTTGCACGAGAGCTGCGGGCGCATGGTGAAGAGATAAAGCGAGTGGTTGCCGGTGACGACGGCGGCTGTCTTGCCGTCCTGCGACATGGAGGCGTCCCAGATCGCGCCGTCCAATGTGCGCCGCGTCACGCTGTCCGCATGGATGCCGCGGACGATCGTCACGCTCGGGCGAGTCGGGTTGAGCGGCGCGTAGGTAATGACGGAATCGCCGCCGGCGCTGACGCAGGCTTTCGTCGCGCCCGGATCGGGGATGCTCCAGATCTTCTTGCCGTTTTGATGCCGCAGCGTCACGGTGTTCTTGTCGGAGGCCACCACGGCGAAGAAGGCGTTGTCGGGAGAGATGGAGGCCGAGCGGAAATCGGTGACCGGAAGCGGCTGCGGCCAGACGGCGGAGAAGGTGTACTTGGGCTCCGGCGACTGCCCCTGCGCGATCGCCAGATGTGCGAACGGGTTATCGGAACGCTGCCAGAGAGCAGTCGCCCCGAACACAAATCCCACTGCGAGAGTGCTGACGATCCAGCGCTGGACAATCACCGTAATTAACCTTGCCCGATCATGGAAAGGAAGTAGCGATGCACGCGGGCGTCGCCCACCAGTTCCGGGTGAAACGCGGTCGCAAGAATCTTGCCCTGGCGGACGAAGACCGTTTTGCCTTCGTAGGAAGCCAGCGCCACGACGCCGTCTCCCGCTTCCGAAATATAAGGCGCGCGAATGAACAGCGCATGCAGCGGAGTGTCGCTCACTTCCGGAGCATCGACCGTTGTTTCGAACGAGTCCGTTTGCCGGCCAAAGCCGTTGCGGGTGACGGTGACGTCGAGCAGGCCGAGGGTCGGCTGGCCGCCGCGCTCACCCGTGCCCGCCGCGATGCGCTGGGACAGCAAGATCAGACCCGCGCAGGTTCCATAGATGGGTTTACCCGCTTCGGCGGCATTTTTAATCGCGTCATCCATCCCGTAGCGCGCGAGCATTTTGCCAATCGTCGTGCTTTCGCCGCCGGGGATCACAATCGCGTCGGCTTGTTCGATCTCACGGGGCAGGCGGGCCGACGCCGCGTCGGCGCCCAGGCTCTGGAGCATTTCGATATGCTTCGCGTAATCGCCTTGCATGGCGACCACCGCGACTTTTGGCGAGTTCGCCATGATGCAGGAAGTATCCTTATGGGTCAAGAAGATGGAATGACTGTATTTTACCACATTCTTTTGGCGATTTCCGGCGCCGCCGCGCATTCATCTCAATAGGCGCGTCGCAAGCGGGCGGGCTCTATGGTAAAATTGACGTATGCTATCCTTCACATCTCGTACGCTCGCACTGCTTACGCTCGGCGCCGTTCTCGCGCCGCCGGCGCACGCCGCCTCCCATAAGACGGCGGGAAGCCACATGGTTGTTCCCGCCGAACATCGTGTTTTACTTCCCGAATACACCCCGGTTCGAGTCCGGCTGCTGCAGGACCTCAAATCCGGCGCAACCCCGGAAGGCGAGGTGGTCAGCTATGAAGTGCTGCAAAACGTTTACGCGCCCGGGCATGTTCTCGTGATCCCCGCCGGTTCGCAGGCGTTTGGCCGCGTGATCGATTCCAAGGCTCACAAATCCGTCGGACTGCCCGGCAAGATGACCTTCACGTGCAATTATGTGCTGGCGCCGGACAAAACCCGGGTTCCGATCCGGACGGCGGCGCTGGCGAAGTCCGGCATCGATCTGACGAACGCCTCCCCGGCCGCCTTCGTCTTTACCGGCGGTTTGATCGGCCTCGCGATCAAGGGAGGCGATATCACCGTTCACCAGGGGCAGACCTATCTGGGCTATGTCGATCAGGACACCACGCTATTCCCCGCGCCGTCGGAACTGAAGGGCGTGGGGAACGGCTTTCTCGATAACGGCACGGTGTTTACCCTCAGCAGCGGCGAGGAAGTCCAGGGCAAGCTGCTGGCGTTTGATGGACGGACTTACAAAGTCCAGACCGCCGCGAAGGTCGTGATGTTGGACGCCGGGAATGTCGCGTCGACTCGGCGTACGAAGCCCGGCTCCCGCGACTATATCCCCGATGCGCCGCAGGCCGTGCGCGGCGGACCGGAGATCGAGGGGCTGCCTCGGCAAGTGGAGATCACGATGGTCAGCAGCGATATCGCCTATGGAATGCTGCTCAGCTATGATGGCTACATCTATGTGCTGAACGCCTTCGACGGGATCCATATGATCGAGGCCGCCGATGTCCAATCCGTCCACTTCCAGGGCGGGATCCATAAAGCGCACGGCCCGCTGCACGGACGCTGATACTCCCGATCCGTTACCCGAAGTGATTGCGGTCGCCGGCCATGTTGTGGTCCCAGGAGCTGGTCTGCCAGTTGTCGAGCGCTCCCGGCTCGGCGATCCAATTCGGCAGCGGATACAGCATGGTGTCGCCGAGCGCGTGGACATAGGGCTCATACAGCGCTCGGATCTTTTGCAGCTTGGCGTCCGCATCGGGGCCGTCGCGCAGCGGCGCGCCGGCCTCCGCCAAAATGCGGCGCGCCTCCGCAAGCTGCTCCGCCGGCAAACGGTCCTGCTCGGGATTGCTCGGCTTGGTGTTGAAGACGAGCGAGATGTCCACGGCGGCGTGCCGCGCCATCGCGAACGTCAGCCGCGCCTGCGTCGCCTTGATCCCGTCCACGCCGACGATCAGCAGCGCGCAGGTGTCCATAATCAGCGTGAGGGTGGACAGCCAGGACGCCCGGTCATGCTGCGATCGGTAGTACGCCAGCACGGCGTAAGAGAGCTGGCTCTCCAGCAGCTCCGCGGACCAGTGCTCCCATTCCTTCAGCAGCGCGTCGAGCGCGCCGACATCCTCGTTCACCTGATATCTCCGCAGCAGCTCCACGGCGGCGGGCGGCGTGCCGGCGCGCGCGTCCAGCAGCGAGATCGTAATTTCCCTTCGTGAGAACACCTGGTAGAGCACCGGCAGATAGCCGATGACGAGCGCAAAGAAGCCGAGCCCAACTCCCGATTCGGCGACGGCGCAGGCGCGCCCGAGACGCGAGACCGGCGTAACATCGCCGTATCCCAGCGTGAAAAACGTCGTGCCGCTCATGTAGACATGGCTGGAATACGATTGCGAATGATAGGAATCGGCCAGCGGCATCCCCATCGCCCATTGCAGCGTTCCGAAAGCCACGATTAGCCCGACCGCCCAGATCGCCATCAGCATCGGCAGGGACATGGGCCCAAAATAGCCGAGAAATGTTTCACGCCTGCCGGGGTCGCCGATGCGCTCGGCGATTCTTTTCCAAATTCTCCAGCCGTATCGATAGAGCAGACGGGTCATGCGCAAACTGCGGGACACCGTGCGCGGGAGGACGATCGTTTCGAACGCCTCCCACAGAATAAAGACCAGGCAGGTAAGGCTCAGGAGACAAGCGACGGTTCTCATACGTATATTATACAAGGGTCTCGCGCTTTGACGCTGCTTGACTCCAGGAGGCGGACGCGGCTACAATAGCGCGAGATAATTATGAGTATATTGACCGTTTCGGATTTGGAAAAGGGCTTCGGCGTCGACTTATTGTTTCGCGGAGTGACCTTCAGCATCGCCGCCGGGCAGAAAATGGGGCTTGTCGGACGCAACGGCTGCGGCAAGACGACCCTGCTGCGGATTTTGATGGGATTGGAAACGCCCGACGCGGGACGGGTGTCGCTGGCGAACGGCCGTCGCCTTGGGTATCTGCGCCAGGAAGCGCCGGTTCACCCGGAGCACACGATCTGGGAGGAAGTCCAGCAGATCTTTGAGCCTCTGCGTGAGATGGAGGCGACGCTTCAGGTGCTGGAGCATGAGATGACCGATGCGACCACGGACGAAGCGCTGGAGCGGGTGATGGCCCAATACTCCGATATGCGCGACGCCTTCGAGGCCGCCGGCGGTTACCATTACTCCAATGACCTGGAAATGGTGATGGAGCGCCTCGGTTTCACCGAGGCCGACCACACCAAGCTCGTCGGATCGTGCTCCGGCGGCGAGCAGACACGTCTGGCCCTGGCGAAGATCGTTCTGTCCAAGCCGGACATTTTGATCCTGGACGAACCGACGAACCACCTGGACATCGGCGCGACGGAGTGGCTGGAAGGATTCCTCAAGAGCTACGAAGGCGCCGTGCTGCTTGTCAGCCACGACCGGTACTTCCTGGACGCCGTCACCGATACGATCGGCGAGGTCGAGAATCAAAAGCTGACCGTGTACCGGGGCAACTACTCGCACTACCATCAGCAGAAGCAAGAGCAGCTCCAGCGCCAGCAGGACATGTACGAGAATCAGCAGGCGGAGATCGCTCGGCTCAACGACCTCGTCAAGCGCAACATGGCCGCGAACGCCACCCAGGCGCACCTGCGCCTGAAGACTCAGGGCCGTATCGAGCGCATGGAGAAGATCGACCGCCCGAAGACGGACACCAGCAGCATGCACGCGCGGTTCGACGCCGCTGGCGCCGGCCGGGTGGGGCGCGAAGTGATCCAGATGGAAGACCTCGCGAAGTCCTACGGCGACCGCACGCTCTTCTCCCATGTGAACGCGACCGTGGAGCGCGGCGAGCGCGTCGGCCTTGTCGGTCCGAACGGCGCGGGCAAAACGACGATGGTGAAGATCTTACTGGGCCTGGAAACGCCAAGCCAGGGCCTGATCCACTTTGGGCACAACGTCCGGCTGTCGTACTTTTCGCAGCACGCGACGGACAGCCTGGACACCAGTCTCTCGGTCCTCGACACCGTGCTCGGATCGGCGGACATGACGAGCACCGAAGCGCGCAACTATCTCGCCCGCTTTCTATTCATGGGCGACGATGTCTTCAAGCAAGTCGGCATGCTGTCGGGCGGCGAGAAGAACAAATTGGCCCTGGCGTGTATGATCCTGGAGCCTTGCAACCTGCTGATCCTGGACGAACCGACGAACCACCTGGACATTGCGAGCTGCGAAGTGCTGACCGAGATGCTGTCGAACTACGACGGCACCCTGATGATCGTCTCGCACGACCGTTATCTTCTGAACGCCACGACCAACAAGACGCTTGCCCTCACCGGCGACGGCGGCGTGGTCAACTTCGAAGGCAACTACGCCGCCTGGCGCGAAGCTCAGAAAGCGAACTTGCCGGCCGCCAAACCAAAGGTCGAACCCGCGAAGAAAGCCGCTCCGGCGCCCGCGCCGGTCAAGGCCGCCGCATCCGCCCCCGTCGCCGCCACGAACGGCGCGGGCGGCGGCGGCAAGTCCGGCCTCAACTTCCGCGATCTCAGCAAGGCGCGAACGAAGGCGAAAGAGCTTGTCGTCAAGACCGAAGCCACCGTCAACAAGATCGAAGCGCGGATCGGGGAGCTGGAGACCAAACTCGCCTCGCCCAGCGATTCGGTTCAGGAAATGGTGACGCTCGCCGCCGAGCACACCCGTCTGCAAGACGAGCTGATGACGGCGCTGGCGGCGTGGGAGAAGGCGGTCGCGGATCAAGAGGAATTGGGATAGTCTAAAGGTTGATACACCGCACTTCAATGGGTGGTTTTCTCTGCTCGCATTCCGCTCTCAAATGCGTAATCCTGCAAATTACCCGTTGACAACCGTCCTGGCAATCGGTATAATAACAACCAATCGACCGGCGCATTGTCGTCACCGCGCCGCGCAGCGGCCGTGGGGACCATGCCCTCGTAGCTCAGTGGATAGAGCAACGGTTTCCTAAACCGTGTGTCGGCGGTCCGATTCCGCCCGAGGGCGCCACATCCACTGACTCCATCGCCGGACGGTCGTGCATACTGGAGAGGTCGCATAGTTGGTCTAGTGCGCCCGCCTCGAAAGCGGGTGAGGGTCAAACCTCCGAGAGTTCGAATCTCTCCCTCTCCGCCATTTCCCCAAATCGTTCCGCAATCAAAGCTCCGTACGCGTACGGGGCTTTTTGATTGTCATCATGTTCTGAACATCCCGATGAATCTCCGCGCCGTTGGCGTATGTCACAAGATATGTGACGGTGCGCAGGCCGGCTTCGCTTTCGGGGGCGTTCGCGATGATCTTCTCATCCGCCTGAAATTGTTTCTTCACTAATACTGTCAGCGGCAGTGGGTTCTTCTGGATGATCACGGTGTCGCCTGGCTTCAGCTTGTTGAGGTTGCGGCCGGCGTTCGCGATCAGAAAATCAGAGAAACTGATGTGGTTTTTGCGGGCGATCGCATACCCCGTTTCGTGTGGCTTGACCACGTAATCCTTGGAGGGCGGGGGCGTCCAGCTAAAAGTCGCCGCTTCCTCGGGAGTCGGCTTGATGCGCGCCGGGTCGACGGCTTTGCGCGCGACGAGCACGTTTTCCGAAAAGGTCGGATCGCCGATGACTTTCGCGTCGGGCGGCGCCTGCGCGAAGTGGTCCTTGATCAGGGTGAGCGTTTTGTTGGCGTCGTCTTCCGTCGGCAGCGCGACGGTCACACGCTTGTTGACCGAGATCGCGTATGCGTAGACGTGCAGCTTGAGACGCGATGCGATCTTGTCCTGCGCGGTGTCGGGGCTGTCGATCGGCTCGCTGCCCGAGGTGCGCACGAACTGCACTTTTTGCAGGCGGACGATATCCTTCGCGCCGACGTCAAATCCGGCGGCTTTGCGCTCCGCCGCCGCCAGCACGGTGGTGGCGGTTTGCTGGTTTTGCAGCGTGACGATCGGCTTGCCGTCGAGCAGGATCGAGACCGGCTGCCCGAGATGGCGCTGATAGACAACGTAGCCGCCGCCCGCGAGCAGGGCGACCACGGCGACGCCGGCCAGCGCTTTGAACAAGCGCAGCTGACGCCGCAGCGCGGCGTCGGCCCTCAGGATCTCTTCGGTGGACTCTGGAATTTCCGCGTGGGGCGTTTGTTCGCTCATAGGTTTTTGAAAGGTCCGAATTCGCGTGTTAAGAGCAAAAAACGCCCCGCAGTCGTGAGGGACTGCGGGGCGTGGCGGTTATCGAGATTCTATTCCCAGGGGCGAGCGCTGGCGACTCGGGTGCGCTGAACGAGCTCCGTCAGAGCGCGCTGCAGCTGTGTGTCGTTCTTCAGATCGTAGAACGCTTCCGGGTGCTCGCGCAAGTAGGCGTACATCTTGCGCTGATCGTCGTCGGTATACGACACCGTGATGTTCGGCTCGATTCCCTTGTGGTTGATATCGTGCTTCATCGCCGTGTAGTAATGCTGAGTCGTGATCGCCACGGCGCTGCCGTCGCGCAGCCCCATGATGGTCTGCACGAGGCCCTTGCCGAAGGTCTTCTCGCCGACCAGGGTGCCGGAGCCGGTGTCCTTGATGGCGCCGGAGACGATCTCGGAGGCGCTGGCGCTGTCGCCGTTCACCAGCACGACCAGCGGGTAATGCATGTGGTTTTTGTGCAGGCTCGGGATCACGTCCAGCGACTGCATCGGGCCGGTGCGGTCCTTGATCCAGACGATCGGGCCGGAGGGAACGAAACGGCTGGCGACGCGCTGGGCGATATCGAGCAGGCCGCCCGGATTCTCGCGCAGGTCGAGGATCAGCCCTTTGACGCCCTGTCCCTGGAGATCCAGCAGCGCCTTGTCGATCTGGACGTCGCTTTCCTCGTTGAACACGCTCAGCGAGATATAGCCGATCTTGTTGACCGGATCGATGATGCTGTGCTGAACGACTTCCTGCTGGACCGTTTCGCGCGGCATGGTGATAACGACGGGCTGGGGGGCGTCCTTACGCAGCAGCGTCAAGGTTACCTTCGTGCCGGCCGCGCCTCGGATCAGCTTCACGACCGCTGTGTCCTTCATCTTCAGGGTCGACTTGCCGTCGACTTTCAGAATGATATCGCCCGCCATGACTTTGTAGCGCAGGGCGGGGCCGCCTTGCAGGACGCGCACGACATAGATCTGTTCGGCCTTGTTCGTGCCAAGCAGCGCGCCGATCCCCACGAACTCGCCATGGTTGTCGTCCACCATGTCCTGATACGCCTTGGGGTCCATGAAGCGCGTGTAGCGGTCCTTCAGGGATCCCATCATGCCCCGGATGCCGTTGTAGGTCATCTGGGTCGGGTCGATATCCTTGCCGTAGTAGTTGGCGCGCAGTGTGGTGAGCACATCGGCGTAGGTCTGATAGGGCGTGTACTCGGCCGTTTGTCCCTGCGCGGCGGTCATATAGGCCGTTTCCAGGCGCTGCGGCACGAGCATGACGGCGGAGCGCAGGTCCTGCGCGCTGCGGACGCCGTGGAAGTCCCGGAAGCTGACGCCTCCCGCGAACGCGACGAACAGCAGCGACGCCACTCCCAGAGCCCTTCCGGTGATATTTTGAATGGTCATTGTCGAAGTCCTAAATCCTGGTCTCTCTGTCCAAATCCCAAAGGGTCAAACGTGGGTCGGGGGCAGTCCCGCGACCTGTCCGGAAAGCAGGCCGATCGCCTGGTTCAGCGGCTCATCGGCCGCCGCGCCCGGCTGCGTGACCACATCGGGCTTGATCCCGACTTCGCTGAAGCTGGAGTGCGACGCGGTGAACAGCTGTCCAACCGTCATCGTGAAGCCCGAGCCATCCCGCAGAGCGACCGGGGAGACGTCGGTGGCGTCGCCGAAGGTCTTCTCGCCGACCAGCTTGGCGCCGCTGCGCTGCAGAGTGTCCGCAAGCAGCTCCGCCGTATTGGCGGTGCCGTGGTTGACGAGGACCACGATCGGATAAGCGATGGTCTTGGATGACGTGATCGCGATCGAGTTTTCCTTCTTGCCCTTGAGCTGGACGATACCCAGCGATTTGGCGTTGGTCAGCTTGCCCGCGATAGCCGCGCCGGCGTCTAGGAGGCCGCCCGGCGAGTTTCGCAGGTCGACGATCAGGCCCTTGGTGTCGGTCCCGAAACCGGTGAGCGCCGAGCCGAGCGAGTCCGCCGCCGTGTCCGTGAACTGCGTGATCTTGACGTAGCCGATGTTGCCCGGCAGCGACTTCGAAGCCACCGGCGTCACCTGCGTCGGCGTGGAGTTATCCAGCGTCAGCGTAATCGGTTTGTCCTGTCCGGAACGCGACACCGTCAGCACGAAGCTCTTGGAGTTGTCGCTGATCAGTTGGTTCTCGGCCAGCGTGAGCGTGAGGGCCGAGTCGATCTTCTTTTGAATATCTTTGGCTAGTTTGTTGAACGCGACCGGGTCGTTCTGCACGGCCTTCAAATCCTTGGCGGCGGCGGTGACCGGGTCATAGGTCGCGACCCATTTTCCGTTGATATCCGTGATCACGTCTCCGGGCAGCAGGCCGGCTTTTTCGGCGGGACTGCCGGGCAGCGGGGCGACGACGGTCAGGCGGTACTCGATATATCCGGGGATTTCGTTTTCCTTGGTCGCTTTGGGATCGCCGTGCTGGAGAGATCGGATAAGAGTGGTCGCGCCGATTCCCTGATAGGATCCGCGAATCTCATCCTTGAGCTCCTGCATCTGCGCGGGCTCCAAAAATCGGGACTGCGGGTCTCCGAGCGAAGCGACCATCGCGGAGGCGGCGCCGTGGGCGAGGATCGAATCGTCCGGCACGCCTTCCACATAGTTGCGCTTCAGCTTCAGATAAACTTCCTGGAACGTGGCTCCGGGACCGTCCGCGCCGCCGGTGTCATCGGTGTCGATATCGAACCCGAGGGGCTTGGCCTTGGCGGCTCCGGAGGGAAAGGACACCAGTTGGAGGCTCTTGTTATGGGCGGAGTCCGCCTGAGCGACCTGATGGTGAAAGAGGTTGTGGCCAAGAGAGTGACCGGGACCGAGCTGCATCCCTAAGGCGAACGTACCTGCGGTCAGCGCGGTGAGCGCAGCGCCGGCGACTATTCCACGTGTTGAAATCGTCACTGGGAATCACGACCTTTCCGTCAATGAGGGCGGCGGTCCGCCAACGTAAGCGATACGGCATTATACCATGCCGGTCTCCTCTATAATAACGGAAAAACCGCCCGCAATGTTCCTGAATGATCCTGCGTGCTTTAACAGGGGTTTCGGGTATGATACCACTAGAGTATCTCGCGAGATATCTTGCTCAATCCGCATACGCCGCGCACGTTCACCCGGATGTGCGTCAATTTCCAATACGGGTTTGAAAACAATCAACTTATGGACGATCGACAATCTTCCCAGATTTTCTCGGGCGATTCGCCAGACAATGACTATGCGGAAGGCCGCGATGGTGGAAGTATGACAGTATTTGGTCAGAACGGACATGCAAATGGAGTGGCGGTTCCGCCGCTCTCGGCGAACCAGCTTCGAGTCACCGACAATTTGTCGCAGCTGCTGGAAGTCCTGCCGCCGCCTTTGCGCGCCGTGCTGGAGCACGAAGAGACCGTCGAAGGCCTGATCGAAATCGTACTCGACCTGGGCCGAGACGCCGAGGCGCGCTTCTCCGACGGCCGCGTGGTCTGGCTGCGTGAAGGCATCCCGGTCACGAATGAGGATATCGCCTTCGTGACGGCGCGCGTCGGCGCCTTCGGCAAGGACAACCGCGCCGGTATCGAGCGCACGCTGCACCGCATTTCGGCGATCCGCAATCGTCAGGGCAAGATCATCGGTCTGACCTGCCGCATCGGACGCGCCGTCTTCGGCACGATCGATATCATCCGCGATATCGTGGAGTCCGGCAAGAGCATCCTGATGCTCGGACGGCCCGGACGCGGCAAGACGACCAAGCTGCGCGAAGTCGCCCGCGTGCTGTCCGATGAGTTCGGCAAGCGCGTTATTATCGTCGATACCTCGAACGAGATCGCCGGCGACGGCGATATTCCGCATCCGGCCATCGGCCGGGCGCGTCGCATGCAGGTGCCGACGCCCGAAGATCAGCACGGCGTCATGATTGAAGCCGTCGAGAACCACATGCCGGAAGTCGTCGTGATCGACGAGATCGGCGTGGAGCAAGAGGCGTTCGCCGCCCGCACCATCGCCGAGCGCGGCGTTCAGCTCATCGGTACGGCGCACGGCAACTCGCTGGAAAACCTGCTCATGAACCCGACGCTTTCGGACATGGTCGGCGGAATCCAGGCGGTCACGCTGTCCGACGAAGAAGCCAAGAAGCGCGGCACGCAGAAGACGGTCCTGGAGCGCAAATCGCCGCCGACATTCGATGTGATCATCGAGATCATGGAAGTCGACAAGCTCGCGATCCATCACGACGTCATGCGCACGGTCGATAAGATGCTGCGCGGCGGACAGCCGCGCCCCGAGATCCGCGTGCGCAACGCCAACGGCCAGGTGGACATCATCCAGAAGTCCGACATCGAGGCGCAGCGCGAACCGGTCGAGCGGACAGGTTCGCTGTTCGACGACGGCGGTCACGGGCATAATGGCGGGGGCGGCGTGCGTGAAGGCTCGCGGATCGCGCCGCCGGCCGCCGACGGCGGACCGGCCGCGCCGACGCTCAGCAATGGGAAACCGCTGCCGGCGACGGTCACGATCTTCCCGTACGGCGTCAGCCGCAGCCGCCTGGAGCGGGCGATCCGCACCCTGCGCGTCCCGGCCTTTATCGGCAACAACGTCAAAGAGGGCGATGTGATCATCGCCTTGAAGGCGAATTACCGCAAGGAGCCGGCGAAGCTGCAAGAGGGGATCAGCCGCAATATCCCAACGTACGTGATCAAGAGCAACACATACGTTCAAATCGAAAACGTGCTGCGCGAGATCTTCCGGATGCCCATCGAAATCTCCGAAGAGGACATGGCGGTGCAGCTCGCCGAAGAAGCGATCGAAGAGATCATCAACGATCCGAGCGGCGGCCTGAACTCGCTGGAGTTAGCTCCGCAAAGCTCATTCCTGCGGCGCCTTCAGCACCAAACGGCCGAGAACTACAAGATGCTCTCCGAGAGCATCGGCGCGGAACCGAACCGACGCGTTCGGATCAGCAGGCCATAAGGACGAGTCGATGTCGTTGTTCGTGACATTCGAAGGCGTCGAGGGCGCCGGTAAGACGACGCAGATCGTCCGCCTCGCCACCCGTCTGCGCTCGCAGGGCCGCCAGGATATCCTGGTGACCCGCGAGCCGGGCGACGGCCCGCTTTGCCGTGAACTGCGGCAATTGGTTTTGGATCCGCCCGTCGGCGTCTCTGTCGACGAGCGGGCCGAGCTTTTTATCATGCTCGCGGACCGCAGCCAGCACGTCGCGCACACCGTTCGGCCTCATCTGGACAACGGCGGCGTGGTGCTCTGCGACCGCTATATCGATTCCAGCATGGCCTACCAGGGTTTTGGGCGCGGACTCGATCGCGACGCTGTCGCGTCGATGAACGCTTTCGCCACCGGGGGGCTGCTGCCGCATCGGACGCTGCTGCTGGATGTCGATCCCGGCGTGGGCCTCACCCGGCAAACCAACCGCACGCGGATGGAAGCCGAGGCGATCGCCTTCCACGCCAAGATCCGCGAGGGATTTTTGCAAATGGCCGCCGCCGAGCCCGGCCGGTTTCGCATCATCGATGCGTCCCTGCCTCCGGACAATGTCCATGATTTGGTCTGGGAGGCAGTCCAAGATTTACTGGACGACGAATGAAACTGGTTGTCGCCATTATTCGCGAGCGGGAAAAGCAGCGGCTGCACGATCTCCTCATGGACGAGGGGATCACTTATACGAAGATCGGCAGCACCGGCGGATTTTTGCGCCAGGGCAACTGCACGCTGCTGATCGGCGCGCAGGACGCCGCCGTGGAGCGCGTTTTGGAGTTGATCCGTTCGGCGTGCAAGTCCGAGGAACGCTTTGTCAACGTGGCGAGTTTCGGCGAGCAGGGAGTTCTTTCCGGAGCGATGGCGGCGCTGCATCCCCAGGCGGTTTCGGTTGAGTCCGGCGGCGCCGTCGCCTTTGTTCTGGATGTGGACAGCTTCCACAAATTCTAACGGTTCGTATTCCACTCCATGCTTGAAGAAATTGTCGGGCAGGCCAACGCGGTCGCCACGCTGGAGCACGCGTTCCCGCAAGGCCGGTTGACCGGCTCCTATTTATTTGTCGGTCCGGACGGCGTCGGCAAAACGACGACGGCGCAGCTATTCGCCGCCCAGCTCTGCGGCGCGACGGCTCCGGATGACTCCGTCACGCGGCGCGTCTTCGCGGGGACTCATCCCGATGTCCGCATGGTGGAGCCGGCGGGGAAATCCAACACCATCCATGTGGCGCAGCTCTGGCCGCGCTCGGAAAGCAAAGATTACCCGAGCGAGCGCGCCATGCTGCGCGATCTGCATTTCGAGCCGATGGCCGGCCCCAAGCGCATCTTCATCATCAAGGAAGCCGAGGGATTGCGCGGCGGCAATGAAGCCTCCGCGAACAGCATTCTGAAGTCTTTGGAAGAGCCGCCCGCCTACGCGCACTTTATCTTGACCGCAGCGTCCACGGCGGGGCTACTTCCGACGATAGTTTCCCGCTGCCAGGTGATCCATTTCGGGCTGCTGCCGGCGGGCGAGATCGAGACGATCCTGATCGCGCGCCACGGCGCGGATCCCGATCAGGCGCGCTTTCTCGCGGCGTACTGCGAAGGGCGGATCGGCCGCGCGATCTCTCTGCTGCGTTCGCCGGATCTGCTGGCGGGCCGCGATGAACTGCTCGATCTCGCGGACAGGGCGCTGCGCGCGCCGCAGATCGCCAGTTTCAAACTGGCGGAGGAATTTCGTAAGCTAGCGCCCAAGCTTAAAGCGGACAGCGGAGACGCCGCCGCCGATGAAAAAGAACGCGGCGCCCGGGAGCCGGTCCTGAACGCGCTGAGCATGCTCGCCGTGTATTTCCGCGATTTGACGGCGCTGCGCGTGATGGGGCCATCCAAAGCCGTCATTATCAACGCCGACCGCGCGGAGCATCTGAAGAAAGGCGCGCCTCTTTATTCCGAGGAAGCGCTGGTGAAGGCGCTGTCGCTGATCTTCGCGATCCGCCAAGGGATCGAGCGCAACGCCAACGCGCAGCTCGCCACGGAACTGCTGTTCGCGGAGCTCGCCGCGCTGCGGACGGCTCGGTGATTGATTCCCGCATCCTCGGCGGTGGGAAATGGCGCGGCGGTGCGCCGGAGGCGCGTGTATGTATCTGGTGCTCTACCGTAAACCGCATACCGTCATCGGTTTCGCCACCGGAGAACCGCCGTCTTCGTTTGAAGTCGCCGGCAACCATTACGAGCGCGTCACGACTCCAAAAATCACCGCCACATGGCGCGTGGACGAGCAATCCTACCCCGTCGCCATCTTCTGCCGTCTGTCTCCTGGTCACCGCTGGCCGGCCGATATCGAAATCCTCCCGCGCATGACCTGGGAAGGCGACTGCCTCGTCTTCTGGCTCACCACTGAACGCGACTTCGAACGCCGCGATCTCCTCTGCGACGACGTCGTCCTCTACCGCTCCGGCCCCCGCAGCTACGCCTTCTGCTTTTCGCTCGTCGGCGTTCATCACCCGCCGGTCGCGCACCCGTTAGTCTGGCCCAGACCATACTGAGTTCGGATTGCAAACGTGTCTCCGGCGCTTCTGCCGCCCCCTGCAAACCCACCCCGGCCCTTCGGGCCACCCCTCCCGCCGACGGGAAGGGTTTGTAAGATTGCCTCTGACGAAAGCCGCCTGCGATAACACGCTCTGAAATAACCCTTCCCGTCGGCGGGAGGGGTGGCCCGAAGGGCCGGGGTGGGTTTGCAGGGGGCGGCAGAAGCGCCAGGGGAGGGCGTTCTACCGCCGCACAACCGCGCCGTTTTTCGCAATGGCTCCAATAATATCCGACGCGACCGTACGGACGTTGGCGTCGGCGTCATGTACGGCGACTTGTCCGAGGGTCGCCTTTGCCGTCACGACCTCCATCGGCCGGCGATAGGTGACGTCGTGGACCGCCAACATTGCGCCGAGCGACTGCACCGCCGCCAGGCGCCACTGAGCGTCAGGGTGCTTTTGGGCCGTCTGCATGGCGAGCGCGACGTTATCGGGGTCCGTGGACGAAAGCTTTTGCAGCAGCGCCGGGTCTTTTTTTTGCGTGCGCCATTGAGAGGCGATTTTGCTTTCGCGCGGGCTGTCCCAGAAACAGTACTTGACGACGTAGACGGTCGGCGTGAGAAACAGGATCAGGGCGGTGACGCCGGTGATGCGCAGGATCCATTGCAGCGGCTTTGGGAGGGGAGGGCGCGCTTCGGAAGAGCGCGCGGAATTTTCTGAGTCGGTCATGGAGAACATTATACCTGGGCAGGGACGCGGCGCGGATTTCGCAGGTTACAGGGTTGTAATCGTTTATTTGATTGTGCTATAATATTTACCCTTTATAAGGTCTGCATTTTGCCGCGACAACGACGTTCGCCGAATGTTTTCTCTTGGTTTTATCGCCCGACTGACCCTGTCCCGAGCTTGTAATATAAAGAAGGATGCTGCCCGTGCTCAACTATCGCGAAAATGACGAACATGACGCTTGTGCTTTGATTGCTTACGTCCGTAAGGATGGAACGCCCTCGCACGGGACTGTCAAACGCGCCATAAACGCACTCGAAAAGATGGGCCATCGCTCCGGTGGAGTGGATGGCGAAGGGGACGGCTGCGGCGTCCAGACGGATATTCCGCGCCTGCTATGGGCGCGTGACCTCCAGGACGAAGGCGGCCAGGACTCGAAGCTTGCCGAAGATCCCCGGTTCTTTGTCGGCCACTTCTTCATTCCGATGAAGTTCGCCGGACAGGCCGACCAGATCAAGGACCGCGTGCGCGGCCTGCTGAAAGCTCAGGGGATCACGATCCTTGTTGAGGACCACGGCGACGTTCGTCATGACGCGCTTGGCAAGATCGCCCGCTCCAACGAGCCGGAGTTCTGGCAGGTTGCGGGTCTGACGCCCGAGTTCGCGCCCGGCGCGGGACTTGCGGGCGACCGCGCCCTGTTCGCCGCCCAGCTGTCGATCGAGAAGGACACGCCGGTCCATGTCGTGTCACTGTCCCGCCACATCGCTATCTATAAGGTTCACGGCAACGCGGATATCCTCGATCACTACTATCCGCAGCTCTCGTCGCCGGACTTCCAGAGCGTGATCTGTTTGGGCCACTCGCGCTATTCGACCAACACGCTTTCGAACTTCGAGCGCGTGCAGCCGTTTGCCCTGCTTGGCCACAACGGCGAGATCAACACGGTCGATAAGCTGCGCCGCGAAGCGCAGATGCTCGGCATTCCGATCACGCACGACGGCTCGGACTCGCAGGACATGGACCGCGCGATGCACGGTCTGATCGTCAACCATGGCCTGTCGCTGATCGAAGCCTCGGAAGTGATCTTCCCGCCGATGGCTGAGGAAGTCGACGCGCTTCCCGACGACCTGCGCGCCCTGTACCGCTTCTACCGCTGGGTCCTCGGTCCGCTGGCGCAAGGCCCCGCCGCCATCGTCTCGCGCTACGGCGACGAGTGCGTGTTCGGCGTGGACGCTCTTGGCCTGCGCCCGCTGTGGTTCGGCGAATCGGCCAGTGAATACTTCTTCTCTTCGGAGCAGGGCGTCGTTCCGGTTTCCGTCATTCTCGGCCATCCCAAGCCGCTGGCTCCGGGCGAAAAGGTCGCGATCCAGGTCCGACGCGGCGAAGGCACGGATGTCATTCCGTATCACGAGCTGCAGCGCGCCGCGCTGACCCGCTCGCGCGGACACTGGGACCTGAACCAGGTGCATAGCTCGCTCAAGATCGGCAAGGAAGTCACGGCGTACGACGCCAGCCTTGCCCTGAATGCGCCCGAAGCGCTTCCGCTGGAAGCCAACCGCGTCGCCGCGTTCAACTGGGCGACTCAGGACGTCGATTACATTGAAGCCCTCTGCAAGACCGGCAATGAGCCGATCGGCTCCCTGGGTTACGATGGACCGCTGGCGGCCCTGTCGCCCGAGAAGCAGTCGCTCGCCGATTACTTCAAGGAAGCCGTCGCCGTCGTCACTAACCCGGCCATGGACCGCGAGCGCGAGATGGAGCACTTCTCCACCCGCATGACGCTGGGACCGCGCCCGGGCCTGACCGAAAACGACGCGCTGCCGGCGCACGCCATCGAACTGAAGGTTCCGATCCTGACGGATATCGCCGCCACCGGTTCGGATCTGGACGCGAAGCTGATCGCCGAAGCGGCCTCGAAGGTCGGATCGACCTCGCTGGAAGGCGTCTTCGCCTACTTCGGACCGGAAAAAGTCTCCGTGCTTCCCATTGTCTACTCGACCTCGGAAACGGTGGAGACGACCATTGAGAAGCTGGCGGCGCGCGCCGTGGAGCTGGTGCAGGGCGGGGTGGAGATCCTCGTTCTGGACGACAGCACGGCGTTCACCGAGAACACCATTCCGGTGGATCCGCATCTGGCGCTGATTACAGTAGACCGGGCGCTCCGCGCGAAGGCCGTCAGCGACGAGCTGGGCGCGGCCGCGCTGCGGCGTTCGACCAGCCTGGTGCTGCGCTCGGGCGGTCTGCGCAACCTGCACGACATCATCTTCGCGGTCGGCAACGGCGCGGACGCGGTTGTACCTTACCTGATGATGCGGCAGGCGATTGCCGGCGGCCCCGCCGACACCACTGAAGAAGACAAGGCGACGCGTCTGTATAAACTTCTTTCGACCTTGCAGAAGGGCTTGGAGAAGGTCATCTCGACGATGGGCACGCATGAGCTTCGCGGCTATGGCCGTATGTTCGCCTCCGTCGGCCTGCATTCGGAAGTCGCCAACGCGCTGGAGATCCGCAACTTCTGCGGCTCGTCCAAGGCCGGCTACTCCTTCCTGCGGATGGATGAGCAGGCGCGCAAGCGTCTGGAGACGGCGCGCGCCGAGGCTCCGGTGAAGAAGCGCGAGGATCTCCGCTTCTACCCGAAGGTCTGGAAGCTGGCCGGTCAGGTCGGCGCCGGAACGGCCGCATACTCCGCCTACACCGAAAAGGTGCAGGGCCAGGAGAAGGATACGCCGGTTTCCCTGCGTCACCTGCTCGACATTCGTCTCGACAAGCGGACGCCGATCGACCGCAACCTGTCGAACACGCGGGTCAAGGAGCATGATCTGCCCCTGATGATCTCGTCGATGTCGTTCGGTTCGCAGAGTGAGATCGCCTTCCGGGCGTACGCCGAAGCGGCTCGCCAGCTCAACATCGTTTGTATGAACGGTGAGGGCGGCGAAATCAAGGACATGTACGGCAAGTTCCGCAAGAACCGCGGACAGCAGATCGCCTCGGGACGTTTCGGCGTCAACATCGAGATGCTGAACGCCAGCGACTTCCTGGAGATCAAGATCGGCCAGGGCGCCAAGCCCGGCGAGGGCGGCCACCTGCCCGGCAAGAAGGTCTCGGTCAAGGTCGCTCTGGCGCGTCACGCGACGCCCGGCGTCGACCTGATCTCGCCGTCGAACAACCACGACATCTACTCGATCGAGGATCTGGCCCAGATCATCGAAGAGCTGCATACGGCTAACCCGCGCGCCAAGGTCTCCGTCAAGGTGCCGGTCGTTCCGGGAATTGGAACGATCGCTCTGGGCGTCGCCAAGGCGGGCGCCGACATCATCACCCTTTCGGGTTATGACGGCGGCACCGGCGCGGCGCGTATCCATGCGCTCAAGTTCGTCGGCATGCCGGTCGAAATCGGCGTGAAGGAAGCCCACCGGGCTCTGGTGCAGGCGGGCGTTCGCGATGAAGTCGAGCTTTGGTGCGACGGCGGTATGAAGAACGGCGTGGACGTCGTCAAGATGATCCTGCTCGGCGCCAACCGCTGCGGCTTCGGCACCCTCTCGATGGTGGCGACGGGCTGTACGGTCTGTCACGGCTGCCAGCTCGACACCTGCCATGTGGGTATCGCCACGCAGATCGAGACGCTGGAGCAGGCCCAGGCGCACGGCCTCAAGCGGTTCGTTCCGCGCGAGCCGGTCACGGCGGTCGATGCGCTTTGCCGATTGTTCGGCAGCATCGGCGACGAGATCCGCGACCTGACTGCGCAGCTGGGCTTCCTGAACACGCAGGAGATGGTCGGGCAGAGCGATCTGCTGATGCAGACTCGCGGCCAGGAGCTTGTCGATCTGTTTGAATTGACTGCGCCGGTCCTGCCGATGATCACCTACGGCCTGGCGGCGACCGCCGGTAATGAGGACGCGTTCAGCGACAAGGTCGCCAAGCGCATCCGCCGGCCGCTGTCCTACATGAGCAAGCTGATCTCTTCGATGGTTGCGGAGCAGACCGAGAACGGCGCCGATGTGGTGCTGTTTGAAGACGATCGCGTCAACCCGACCGACCGCGAGCTGGGCACTCATCTCGCCGGCGCCATCGTGCGCGGCGAAGTGAACCATACGCCGCTGAAGACCGCCGACCTCACGTTCCAGGATGTTATCCCGGGCAACGGTCTGGGCGCGTTCAACAGCCCGTTCGTGAACGTTCGCGTTCAGGGCGGCGCGCAGGACGGCGTTGCGAAGGGCGCGCATGGCGGCAAGGTCGTCATTCTGCGCGGTCTGAACGATCGCGGCGAGCGCGTGGACGGTTCTGTCGGCAAGGGCTTCGGCTACGGCGCGCAGGGCGGCACATTCCTGATCCAGGGCGACGCCGACTCCCGCTGCGGCATCCGCCTCTCGGGCGCCGACATCGTCATCGGCGGCGAGATCCGCGAGCCATTGAACGATGCGCTCGGATGCCTTGGCGCCCGCGCCAACATCAAGGGCTTCGCCTTTGAGTACATGACCAGCGGACGCGCCGTGGTTCTGGGCGATCCCGGACCGTGGATGTGCGCCGGCATGACGGGTGGCGTTGTTTACATCAAGCTGAACCCGGAGATGGGCCTGGACCGCGCGGCGATCAAGCGCCGCATCGGACGCGGCGCGAATGTCGCCGTGGCCGATTTGAACGACAAGGACAAGCAGAGCATCGCCGAGCTGCTGACGGTTTACGCGCACGAGCTGCGCAACGCCGACCAGCACACGGAGGCCGACCGCACCGACGGCCTGGTCGCTCGCATGCTGCGCGATGAAGCGCCGTTCGTCAAGGTACAGCCGGTCAACTTGCAAGTGGATCAGACCGTTTCCACCGAGTAATTGCAACACACAGGGCCACGTCTCCCCGGAGGCGTGGCTTTTTTCTTATGGCGCTCAGTTATACCTCCATCAACGACCTGCCCGAGCTGCGTACGCCCCGCTTGATCCTGCGCCCCATCCAGCAGGACGACGCCCCGGCCGTGTACGACGCTATTGACCGCAGCCGCGACAACTTCAGCCGCTGGTTCATCTGGTCTCGCGAGAGCACGCTCACCGGCGTCCAGCAGAACATCCGCGAAACCATCTCCTCCATGATCGCCGGCACGGAATGGCACTACGCCATTTTCGAGAAAGAAGCCGGATTCTGCGGCCGGATCGGCCTCTCCCAGATCAATCAAGAAGCCCGCTCCGCCGAACTTGGCTACTGGCTCGCCGAAGAGTTTCAAGGTCGGGGCCTCATGACCGAAGCCGTCCGCACCCTCCTGATGCTCGCGCTGAGCAGCGCCGTCTCGCTGCGCATCGACGCCTACGCCGACACGGAGAACGTCGTCAGTCAGCGCGTTCTCACCAAATGCGGCTTCCGCGAAATCGATGTCATCAAGCACATCGTCCGCCATCCCGAACACGGCTGGCGCGACCACAAACACTACGCCATCCTCACGCAGAACGATCGATAACCGCGCGCCATTCTCCCAAAAAGTTACTTTATTTTTCCCGCATGTTTTGTCGATTTCGCCGCCCTCCAAACGACTATCTTATGTCAGGCCAGACTTACGACGATCGGAAAACCGAAGGAGCATCTTCCCATGCAAGCTAACGCGTATTTAGAGTTCAATGGACAGTGTGAAGCGGCGTTTAAGTTCTACGAGCAGAACCTTGGGGGCCAGATCATCATGATGATGAATCATGAGGGACTGCCGGCCGAGGACAAGCAGCAGATCCCCGAGGATATGCAGAACATGATCCTGCATGCGCGCCTGGATTTGGGATCGACCGTGATTATGGGATCCGACACCCCGACGAACCGCCCCGTGAAGCCGCAGGGCTTCTCCGTCTCTCTCCTCGTGGATACGCCCGAGGAAGCCGAGCGTATCTTCAAAGCGCTTTCAGAAAACGGATCGGTGAGGATGCCGATAGAAGAAACCTTCTGGGCGCACCGCTTTGGAATGGTCACCGACCAGTTCGGCACGCCGTGGATGGTCAACTGCGAAAAGACGATGTAATTCCGGTCTTTGGCGGCGCCCGGCGGATGAGATTTCGTCCGCCGGGCGTTATTTTTTTCAAATCATCGAACCGTTTTCGCTGCTGTCGGCGTTTATCGCATGACGTTCATTCCATGACTCAGGAAAACATCATGCATCGTACCGATTCTCGTATGCGACATGCCTTCACGCTGATCGAGCTTCTCGTTGTCGTCGCGATCATTGCGATTATCGCCGCGATCTTGTTCCCCGCATTCGCCAAGGTGCGGGAGAAGGCGCGTCAGATCACCTGTGTATCCAACGAAAAGCAGCTTGGTCTCGCTTTGCTCCAATACGTTCAGGACAACGACGAGCGCATGCCGGGCGACCATCGGGGCGTTGCATACCCAACGGGAGCGGGGTGGGGCGCCGAGATCTTCCCATACGTCAAGAGCATCGCCGTCTACAAATGTCCGGACGACCCCACCGGGCAAACCCAGAATCTCAATGGTTTGAACGAGATCGACGATCCTGTTTCCTACGCCATGAACACCAACTTAGACGGCGGTCAGCCCGGCGGCTTTCTGGCCGGCCAGCTTGCCCCCGCCTGTACTGTCCTCTTCGTGGAAGTGCAGGGCGCCCAGGCCGACCTCCTCAACGCGAACGACGACAGCAGGACCACCGTCAGCGCCTCTCCCGGCGTGGATGGCGGCGACACCAGCAACGGCTATCTCGACTACTTCTGCTCCGCAAACTACGCCACCGGTCCCAGCAGCAGCGCCGGCATGGGCAACCCGCCGCGCACCGGCAATTCCTACGAGCGCCTTGGCTCCCCGCGCCACACCGACGGCTCCAACTTCGTCCTCGCCGACGGCCACGTCAAATTTCTGCGCCCCCAATCCGTCTCCCCCGGTTACGCCAACACCGATCCCAACAACGACCAGGACCACGGCGTCAACCAATTCGGCCTCCCCGACGGCATCGCCGCCGGCACAGGGACAATGGGACGAGCGCCCAAGAACTTTGCCGCCACGTTTAGTCCTCTTTAGGAGCGCCCGTTTCATGCGCCGCAGATTAGTGCTGCTGCGCGTTCCAACCATGGGATTGCCGCTGCCATTCGCGATGGAATGGCGATGCGATAGCGGCGGCTGCCAGCTCAGTCGCGTAACCTTTTCCCCAGTATTCTCGTTTAAGCAGATAAAGCAGTTCTGCCTACGGCTGAGTATCGCTCGCGCAATATGCGATTCCTCCCCAGCCTATCGCTTCGTCACTTTCTTTTAGAAAGATAGTCCAGGGGGCAATATCAATACCAATATGGTTTTTGATCCATTGTCCCGTTTCCTGATAGGTAAAAGCGCGTGGAGAGGCGAAGCCGACATCAAACATCTTCATAACCTCCGGGTGGCCGAAGAGGTCGTAAAGAGTGTCCTGATCAGCCGGGACGGAGGGGAGCAAGGTAAGCCGATCTGTGGTTAATCTGTCCAATATAACTGTTTTTCTTGAACTGTTCTCAGGGAAGCTGCCTTCATTCGGTAGAATTCGCAGCTAAGCGTCTTCCTGGATTGACCATCGGGTGGCCATGATAATATACCACCATGATTACAAGGCCCGTGCTTCCGAAAGCGCTCCGAGAACGCAAAGTCACCCGTTGACATACATTGTGAAAAAAGGTACAATTGGCGCAACAGCAGGAGGTTCCGACAATGAGCGTCTCACCCGCGACCGATTCACAGCAGCGTGTTCTGACTTTGGGGCACAGCCCCGACTCTGACGACGCATTTATGTTTTATGCGCTTGCCGAAGGCAAGATCGACAGCGAGGGACTGGAGTTCGAGCATGTGCTGCGGGACATCCAGACGCTGAACGAATGGGCGCGCGAGGGGAAGCTGGACACCACGGCGATCTCGCTGCACGCTTACGCTTATGTCCAGGACAAGTATGCGCTGCTCGCGCACGGCGCGAGCATGGGCGACGGTTATGGGCCGATGGTCATCACCACGGAGCCGATCACGCCGGAGGAGCTGGAAGGGAAGCGCATTGCGATCCCCGGCCCGCTGACCACGGCGTATCTGGCGTTTCAAATCTACATGGACGGCAAGAAGTTTGAGCCGGTCTTTACGTACTTCGACGCCATTATGGATGAAGTGCGGGCGGGCAATGTCGACGCCGGCCTGATCATCCATGAAGGACAGCTCACGCATAAAGCCGAAGGCTTTCACACCATCGTGGATCTGGGCGTCTGGTGGAAGGACCGCACGGCGACGCCGCTGCCGCTGGGCGTCAACGCCATCAAGCGTGACCTGGGCGTGGAGCTTTCCGAGAAGATGTCGCGCGTGATGCGCCGCTCCATCGAGTTCGCGCTGACGCACCGCGCGGACGCGCTGGCGCACGCCATGCAGTACGCCCGCGATTTGGAGACGGAGATGGCGGACAAGTTTGTCGGCATGTATGTCAATGAATTGACGCTGGATCTGGGGGAGCGCGGAAAGAAGGGCGTGGAGCTGCTTCTGACCGAGGCCGCCGAGCGTAAGCTGATCCCGCCGGTACAGCAGCCCGTGACGTTTGTCGATTGAATCGAAAGCCGGGCGTCATAGCCCGGCTTTTTTTGTGCGATAGATTGTGATTTATTTCACAATCGTGGCGTTTAGACTGGAATTTAGGGATGCATCTGGATTTACTTGTGCTGTCGCGGATCCAATTCGCGATGACGATCATGTTCCATTACCTCTTCCCGCCGCTTTCGATCGGCCTGGGCGCGGTGCTGGTGTTTATGGAAGCGATGTACCTGAAGACGAAAGACCCGCAGTACGAAGCGATCACTCGTTTCTGGACGCGTATCTTCGCCGCGAACTTCGCGATGGGGGTGGCGACGGGGATCGTCATGGAGTTCGAGTTCGGTACGAACTGGGCGGCGTTCTCGCGCTATGTGGGCGACGTGTTTGGCTCGGCGCTCGCCTCCGAGGGGATCTTCGCGTTCTTTCTGGAGTCGGGATTCCTCGCCGTGCTTGTCTTCGGCTGGGATCGTGTGTCGGCGCGCTTCCATTTTCTCGCGACCTGCATGGTGGCGATGGGGGCGACCTTTTCGGCGATCTGGATCGTGGTCGCGAACTCCTGGATGCAGACCCCGCGCGGCTTCCATATCATCGGCAGCGGTCTGACGGCGCGCGCGGAGATCACGGACTTCTGGGCGATGGTGTTCAACCCGTCCACCATCAACCGGCTCACGCATACGCTGATCGGCGCGTATATCCTCGGCGCCTTCTTCGTCATGAGCATCTCGGCGTACTATTTGCTGAAGGATCGGCATATCGATTTCGCGCGTAAGAGCTTCAAGACGGCGCTCGTCTTTGGGACCGTGATGTCTCTCGCGGCGGGATTGACCGGAGATTTGAACGCGCGCATGATCGCGCGTTACCAGCCCGCGAAATTCGCTGTCGCCGAAGGCAATCTCCATACGGAAAAGGGCGGGACGGCGTTCGGCCTCTTCGGCATCCCGGATGCCAATGGGGAGCGAATGCATTATGAAGTCGCGATCCCTGGCTTGCTGAGCGTTCTGATGTATGGCGATCCCCATAAGCCCGTCCCGGGCTTGGACCAGATCCCGCGCGCGGACCGTCCGCCGGTCATCGTCCCATACATGTCGTACCATGTGATGATCTTTATCGGGACCTATCTGGTGGGACTATCGGTCCTCGCGTGCTTCTTATGGTGGCGTGGAATACTCTTCCAGCAGCGATGGCTGCTCTGGGTATTTGTCTTCTCCGTCGTTGGGCCGTATCTCGCCAACGAAGCCGGGTGGGTGACGGCGGAAGTCGGACGGCAGCCATGGATCGTGTACGGCCTGTTGCGTACGAGCGAGGGACTTTCGAAAGCGGTGCAGGCGAACCAGGTGCTCGGCAGCATCGTGATGTTCATGGTCGTGTACGCGCTGCTCTTCGCCGTCTGGGTCCATGTGCTCAACGACAAGATCGGACACGGCCCAGACGCGCCGCATGAGCCGCCGTCGACATCCACGACCGCCGGGGGAGTGCTCGCGGTTCACGCCGCCACGGAAGACCCGGCAGGCTACTCTCTCACCGCCGATTCGGATAGCTGGGAAGGATCCGGCGCCGAGGCGAACCATCAGGAAGGACGGCATTGATTGGATCTGAATACGTTCTGGTTTTTATTGATCGGCGTCCTGCTGATCGGCTACGCCATTCTGGACGGGTTTGATCTGGGGGTGGGGGCGCTGCACCTGTTCGCGCGCAGCGACCATGACCGCCGGGTCTTTCTCAACGCCATCGGCCCGGTTTGGGACGGCAACGAAGTCTGGCTCGTCACCTTTGGCGGCGCGCTGTTCGCCGCGTTCCCCAAAGCCTACGCCACCGCGTTCTCGGGGTTCTATCTCGCGTTTATGTTTCTGCTCTGCGCGCTCATCTTCCGGGCGGTCGCGATTGAGTTTCGCAGCAAGCAGGAGCCGACGATCTGGCGCAGCTTCTGGGACGTCGCGTTCTTCGCCGCCAGCGTCTCGTCGTCGCTTCTGTTCGGGATCGCCGTTGGGAACCTGATCCTCGGCTTGCCCATCGGCGCGGACGGAGACTTTCGGGGGCAGCTTACGGATCTCGTGCGGCCCTACGCCCTGCTTGTCGGCTTCTTCAACCTGTCGATGTTCATGATGCACGGCTCGATCTATCTCTACCTGAAAACGGACGGCGAGCTTCAGCAGCGCGTGCGCGGGTGGATCTACACCACCTTCGGCGTGTTCTGCTCGCTGTATGCGATCACGACCATCGCGACGCTCCAGGCGCTGCCGGGCGCCACGCGCAACTTCGCGCACTTCCCCTGGGTGTGGGGCGTGGTGGTGCTGAATGTGCTCGCCATCGCCAATATCCCGCGCGCCCTGCACAAGCAGGCGCCTTCCTATGCGTTTTTCTCGTCGTCGTGCAGCATCGCGGCCTTGGTCGTGCTGTTCGGCGTCGCGATCTTCCCGAATATGATCATCAGCAGCCTCAACCCGGCTTGGAGCCTGACGATCTACAACGCCGCCTCCTCGCAAAAGGCGCTGGGACTGATGCGCAACATCGCGTTTCTGGGGCTGCCGTTCGTGCTCACCTACACGATCGCGATTTACTGGGTTTTCCGAGGAAAGGTGAAGATCGAGAAGCACAGCTACTGATCTTCACCCTCCCGTCGTCACCTTCCGTCAGGGCGCGACGATGGAAACGGGGCGCCTGTCAGGCGCTCGGAAACCTCCCATAAGCGCGCGGCGGTCTTTGTGTCCTGGCCCTGGGCAGGTATCTTAGCGTCGGCGGGCGCGCCGCGAAATCCCTGGAATCCGTCCGGCCCGTAGTAACCTCCGGGCCGTGCGCCTGGGGCGGTGGCGGCGTACAAGATCGGCAGGGCGCCTTGCGCGGCCGATTGGAAGACAAACGCTCCCAAAAGAAGCCGGAAGACCGCCAGCGGGCTCCGTGCGCCGGCGCCGTTATCGATCAGGTCGGTGCGCGCAAAACCAGGGTGGGCGGCCATACTGGCGAGCCTCCATCCTTCGGCGTCGCTCCGGCGCTGCAGCTCCAATGCGAACAAAAGACACGCCAGCTTCGACTGGCAATAGGCCCGCATGGCGTCGTAGCCGCGCTCGGACTGCAAGTCGTCGAAGTTTATCTGGCCGGTTCGATCCGCGACGCTGCTGAGGCTGATCACCCGTGGGTTTTGCGCGCGCCGCAGCAGCGGCAGGAGCCGCTCGGTCAGCGCGAAGTGTCCGAGATAATTCGTGCCGAACTGAAGCTCAAACCCGTCCGATGTCACCTGACGCCGTGGCGGAGCCATCACCCCGGCGTTGTTGATCAGCATGTCCAGCCGTTCCCGCTCCGCGCTGATCCGAGCGCCGAACGCTTGGATGGAATCCAGACTGGCTAGATCCAGGCTCTCGAAACGGACGCTGGCTCCAGGAACGCTCGCGCGGATCTTGCGCACGGCCGCCGCTCCTTTATCGGCGCTGCGGCCAGCCACAATCACCTCCGCCCCGGCGCCCGCCAGCGCGAGCGCGGCCTCCAAACCCAATCCTCCCGTCCCCGTCACTATGGCGGAGCGCCCCACTTGAGAAGGGATCTCGGATACAGTCCAGCCTGCCATGGTGTTGTCCTTTCACGGAAGATTGCTCAGGAAATCATGTGGTTGATGGTATCGAAGACAGAGTCGAATTGGCCTGTCTCCGCCGCGAAGCGCAGTAACTTAGCTCTCTCCACGCTGATTTCCGTGGCCGACGGCTGCGTGGTCAAAATCTCCATCGTTTCGGCGATAAACTCGTCCAGAGGCATCATCCGGGGATCGCCCGCAGACTCCGCCAGGAGGCCCGTAGCCACGCCGGGCGGGATCAGCTCGATGACCTGCGTCGTTGTGTCGCGCAGCTGGAACCTCAGTGATTGCGTGTAAGAGTGGAGGGCCGCCTTGGCGGCGGAATAGGTGGGAGTTAGCGCTAGGGGGACAAACGCCAGTCCTGAGGAGACATTGATAATCGTCGACTGCGCCTGGCGCTGCAAATGCGGCAGCAGGGCGGCGGTCAGACGCAGCGGCCCCAAAATATTAGTTGCGATCGTTGCTTCCATATCAAGCAAATTATTCTTGGGATTGAGCAGATTTTCCGAGCGCATAATGCCGGCGTTGTTGATCAGGACGTTGAGCGCGGGAAAGTCGCTCACGATCTGGGCGGCGAAGCCGCGGATCGACTCCGGATTTTCAACATCGAGCGCCGCGGACGCCATGCCCGGATTTGCGGCGGTGACTTCGTCCAGGACCTGCTTGCGCCGGCCGGCAATGATGACCGAATTACCGAGCGCATGGAAGGCTTCCGCCAACCCCCGGCCGATCCCTGAGCCGCCGCCCGTGATGAGAATGGTATTGTTTGTGGTATTCATGTTCGAAATACGGTATCCTTTATTTGTTATGCTGACATTTATTGTCACAATGTCATTATTGACAAATTTCGTCAATTTGTCAAGGTGTAAAGTCCATGGATGAAAAAAAAAGAGAAAAAGTGATTCAGGCCGCCCAGCAGGTCTTCTGGCGATACGGCTTCCGCCGCGTTACGATGAACGAACTGGCGGAAGCGGCGCAGATGTCCCGACCGGCTCTGTATTTGGTTTACCCGTCCAAAGAAGAGATCTTTACGGCGGTTGTTGAGCGGATGTTTGAGACGAAGTTTGAGGAAGTGCGCCAGGGCGTCCGTGGCTTGACGACGGTGGAGGAGCAGCTGACGTTCGCCTTTGAAGCCTGGTCCGTCCAGGCGTACGCGATGATTCAGTCGTCGCCGGACGCAAAAGACCTGCTGGAAAGCAGCTATGAGTTTGCCGCCGAGGCGACGGCCCACTGGTACGCCCAGTTTACGGCGCTTGTGGCGAGCATCCTGGAGCCGCTGGCGCCGAGCGGGAGCGGGGGGAGTATGACGGCGGATCAGATCTCGTATGTGATGGTGAACGCGGTTCCCGGCTTCAAGCGGACGGCGGAGAGTGTCGAGCATCTGCGCCGGATGATCGGCGATCTGATCAAGATCGTGCTGGCGAGCCTGCCGGCAAATGCGCTCCCCAGGGGCACGGAAGGATCGGCGAGCTAGCGCGATGAGGGAAGGTGGACGCCGCGACGCCGCAGGAACGGCCGTTCAAAGGCTAAAAAGAAGCCGTAGCAGCAGGCGATAATTATCGGGACGCCCACAAACAGCAGCGCCATTGCGCCGCGCTCGCCGGAGAGGGCGTGATGGAACGGCGTGACGCCGTACCGCCAAAAGAGATTGATGAACGGGATGTGCATCAAATACAGGCTGTATGACATCGCTCCCAGCGCGACGAGCGGTTTGGCGCTCAGCAGGCGCTGGCACAGACCGGGGCGGGACGCGACGATGAGCAGGGGCAGAACAAAGACCGACATGGCGAGATCGCCCCAGGCCTCGTCGATGTTCCAGGGGGTGTGGCTCGCGAACAGCCCGACGACGCACGCAAACCCCAGCGCCGCGAAAATGTCCCAGCGGACGCGCTGGCGAAGATCGGCGTGCTTTGGCGAATAGGCGATTTCGGCGGCCAGCATCCCGATGGCGAACAGGACGACGAACTGCGGGCACGCCGCCGGGAGGGCGGCGCGCGCCGGTAGGTACAGGGCGACGCCGACAATGGTTGCCGCGAGCATCGTGATCCCGGGACCGACCTTGCGCCAGCCGAGCAGCAGGAGGGGGAACGCGAAGTAGATCCACCATTCGACCGCCAGGCTCCAATAGGGTGTGTTGATCGTCGCCCAGTTGTTTGGCGTCAGATGGTGCAGCATTGTCAGGTGCAGCGCGACATCCAGCAGCGAGCCCTGTCCCGTCCGATCCCAGGTCAGGCCGACCGGGCGCATGATCGTCGCGCCCAGCAGTAAAATGATTCCCATCGAGAGATAGTAGGGCGGAATGATACGCCCGATGCGGCGCTTGAGGAAACTGAGAAAGCCGCCCTTGAGATGGCCGTCGTGACGGATCACCGGGAGCATGAGACAGAACCCGGACAGGATGATAAAGAGGGCGACGCCGAAGTGTCCGTAGGCGAGCCAGTAGACGTGCGAACCCCAGCCCGCCGCCGGCCGCTGCGGCAATGGGTAGTTCGTCATGAAGACGTGATCGAACACCACCAGCAGCGCGGCGATGGCGCGCAGGCTGTCCACATAGTCGAGGCGATGGGCCGCCGCTTCGGGCCGCCGTGCGGAGGAGACCTTTGCGGGAGTCGATTCGAGAATCGCCGCCATCTTCGGCGGCGAAAGTACGTCCTCAGTTTTAATAGATCTGTCCTAGTCCTGTGTCCAGCGCTTCGCCCAGTTGTCCGGTAGCGAACGGCTGAACCGCTGGGAAGGCCTTCAGCCGGAAATTGAACGTAAGGGTGCGGCCTGGACGGATGCCCAGTTGCGTGTCCTGGTAGATCAGCGTGCCTTCCCAGTCGTGCCAGCTGCGGGTGAGCGCCAACCCCTGATAGTCGAATGAGTTCTGATATCCATTATAGCCGCCAATCGCGCGCAGGCGCCAGCCGGCGTCCTCGTTCTTATCCCGGAAGAAGGGAAGATCGAGCTGCGCGTTGATCGCGGAAAAGCGATGCTGGCTCGGCGCGTAGCGGGTGTTGACATCCAGCGCCAACCCCTCGGAGCCTCGAACTCGGAAGTAGTTGGTCAGGTCCAGCAGTCGATGGCTGTTCTGATCGTACGAGGCGGACGTGCGTAGCTGGAAGTGACCGTCGGGCTGAATGATCATCTGCACCGACACGCTCTGCCACGGCGCCGCCGGGCCAAACGTCGTCTCCTTGGCGGCGTTGAAGTCGTAGCCGGTGGCGATCATGAGGTGGAACTGCTTGGATTCCTGAAGCGAATAGTTGAAGTTCGCCGTATTGTTATTGCCCGAAAAATCGAATTGAAAGGGCGTGAATCCATAGGGTCGCAGGTAGTTATAGCCGAAACCCGTGGAGGAGTTCCTGCCGATCTTGAGCCGGTAATCTCCGCGCCCCGTAAGCAGATATTCGGCGGTGTTGTCGCCGTAAAATCGCTGGATAAACGAGCCGCCGTAGTTGAGCGTATTGCGGTCGTTGAGCTTGAGCGTGCTGCTGCCGGTGTCCAAGCCAAAGCTAATGCGCTGCGTCGATGTCGACGATGTCGGCTCGTTAAACGATCCCAGCGACAGATCCAATCGCGTGGTCGACGGGAGAAATTTACTCAGACTCGGCAGTCGGGTGGCGTCGGTCGCCAGCCGGAACTCCGGCAGACGCTCCAGACCGCCGAAGAACGTCGATCCGACCTGGCTGTTCTGAAGCTGCGTGAACTTCGAGGTGAGGATCTGGAAGTCGAACTGCTTTTGCTGCTGGGCGTACTCGATATCCGTGTCCAGCTCGCTGCGCTTGTTCGCGGCCACGCCGGTATAGCTGTCGGAATTATTGGACAGCGTGAAAAGCGTGTGCAATTGTTCGCTGTTCGTCGGCCGAAACGTCTGATCGAAGGCGGTGGATGAGTTTATCGAGCTGCCGACGCCGTAATCGCTGGTGTCGATGCTGGTCCGGATGGCCGTGCTCAAGTTGCCGACATCGCGGCTGAGATTGAACTGCGATGAGAGCGAGCGGTTCTGGGAGCCGCCCACCAGGTAGGAGTTTTGCTGGAACTGGGACGTGATGTTCGCCAGCACCGTGCCGAACTGCTGCTGGTGGTTCAGGCTGCCGCTAATGTTGTCCTGTCCGGTGCTCCGGTCCGCGAGGTGGTAGAGGGAAACAAGCCCGGCCCCATGCTTCAGATCGCTGGTTTCCCCGTAGTTCTGATCGAATCCCAGTCCCAGGCCCTTTTTCTGCATCGCATCGATCTTCAGGATGCCCGGAAGCGTGGTGGACAGCGCATACCCGATGGCGAACTTGGCGAAGTAGCCTTCATCCGGAGTTTGGCCCACCACGGGAAAGAGTGTCTGCCGTGACAGCCGACGGTCCAGCGGGACGACAAACCAGGGCAGGGTGATGATTTTGCGTTTCTTACGATACAGCGTGACGTTCTTTCCGACCAATCGCTTGCCGGGGATGACGTAGAGCTGCTTCGCGAGAAAATAGTAGTGCGGCTCTAAAAAGTCGCAAGTCGTGAACCGGCTGCCGCGCGCGTCGATCAGGCCGGGCCGCCCGTTGATCTCGCCGCCATAGACAAGCACCGGCAGGATGACCCCGACTTGCAGCCGCTGCGGGGCGATCGACGTCTCGGCGTTCAGCACCGTATAGGTGTCCTTGCGCAGATTGATGCGCAGGCTGCCGTCCGGACCGGAGCTGACCGTCTCGCCGTTCGGCGCATGCAGCACGGCGTTTTTAGTAAACACCGCCTCGCCGGCGTCGAGGTCCACATCGACCTGATCGCTGTTGAGTGTGTATTGCTTGTACTTGACGCGGACATTCCCCTTGCCGGTCCACTTTCCAGCCGTGGTCTGCTCGAACGAATCGGCGTTTTCCAGAATGACGGATGTGTTGGGGTCGGCGTCTTCATCGCCGACAAATCCCGGAGCGTTCGCGCCCGGCAGCGGTGTTTCCACTCCCGAAGGCGTCCCCGGCGCGGCGTTCGTCGGCGCCGCGCCGGACGGGGCGGGGGGAGCGCCCGGTTTGGCGTCGGTCCCCGGCGCGTTCAGATCCGTGGGCGCCGGGGCAGGGGCGACGGGCGCGGAGGTGTCGGCGGGAGGCGTCACGACCGGCGTATTGACGGGAGCGGGAGTCGTGGGCGGGGCGACGAGATCGGAAGGCGTCGCGCGCGGCGCCGTGTCGATGTCCGCCCCGTAAGCGCCGCCGGCGAGGGAGCACAGAGCGGCGCCGAGGAGGCATGAGTTTCTTCGGAAGGAGGAGCGGGTTCTGGAGGGCAATGCATGCTCCCAAAAGGCGGGGTTAAGCGTGAATGGCGATTTCCGGGTCGGGCGTGTCGCCGTTGTCGCGCCACTCGGCGGCGGCCGCGAAGGCGGCGGCGAGGGCGACGTACACGGAGAAGATCGCCCGTCCGCTCAGCTTCTTCTCGATGCCGGGCGTCAGCCGCTTGGGCACAACCACATAATCGATAAAGTAAGCAAAGGCGCTCGCGGCCACGCCGGTCGCGGTGTTGCCGCGCGTTTTCGTCATCGAGAGGGCGGCTTCATGCAAAACGGCCCAGCTGATCATGGCCGTGGTGTTGACGGCGAGGCCGATGGAGGTGGCGCGCGGCGAATACTCATCCGGCTGCGAGATCTCATCGCCATCGACAACGTGGGTAATGGAGTTGACGGCGGACCAGGGGGATCCCGTTTCGCGCTGGCTGGCGACCATTACCGAGGCGACCGACGCGGCGGTCAAAAGAACGCTCGTCTTGAGCGTGTTGAGGAGGAAGCGTTTCCAAGTCATGGGGAGAGTGTACCTCACAAAACGCCGGATGTGTTCCGTCTCGGCGCGCCTAGCGGGACGCCCGCGCCGGCCTCAGGCGCGCCCGATCGATTGAGCCGCAATTCTCTGGAACGCCGATGGAGTAATCCCTTGTTCCAGGCGCCTCCGTATGATCTGGGCGCATTCATGAGGGCTCATGATGGAAGTGTCTACTTCAAGATCGTATACGCCGGGGATATGGACCTCCCGCTGCCAGCGCAGCACCGGCGGCGGAATCGGCGCGCCGTCCGTATGATCCGCGTTCCATCCCGTTTCTTTGCGCCGCTGCATGATCGCTTCGATGGGGCAGCGAACGCCCACGAACAAGACCGGCAGTCCCTCCAAACGCCGCGCGCCGTCCGTCAATATCCCTCGGGGAGTTGCGTAGGCGTCATGATGTCCGACATCGACCGCCACGTTCAGGCCCAGGCGGCTGTGCGCGGCAATCGATTCGTACAAGGCTCGATACAGCACTGCAACCAGAGGTTCGAGATCGGGGCGCTCTCCTCCGGGGCGCAGACCGATGCCGGGCTGATACCGCGCTGGAGTCGCCTGCATCATCCGATCGACTCCCAGGTTGATCCACACGCCGTCAAACGTTTCCTGGATCGCCGTGACGATGCTCGATTTGCCCGAGCGCGGCGTCCCGTTCAAAATGACAATCTGGCCCGGCGTCTTGTTTGGATCCATGGTGCTATTCTCGCTTTGGATGGGGACTTCGCATGAATACTCAATCCCCTTACTGAGCCGCGTGGGAAGGCGTTCCCGAAGGACGCGATCCGTAAAGCGCGCCTCAGGGCTGCTGTGGTATAATATCGCGCGATGACTGACACGGCCGAACATGTGCTGGACGCGCTGCGGGATGCGACGCGCGGGACGGATTACGAGGGCCGCCTTTATCTTGTCGGCGGCTTCGTCCGCGATAAAGTCATGGGGCTGTCCTCGGACAAGGACGATATCGATCTCGTCCTCGAAGGCGACGCCCTGGCGCTCGCCCATTTTCTTCACGAACGCGGCGTCGCGCAGCATTTCCCCGTTGTCTACCCACGCTTTGGCACCGCGATGGTGGTGGTGCTGGGCCGCGACGTGGAGCTAGTCACGGCGCGCGTGGAATCCTACGCCGCCGACAGTCGCAAACCCGACAGCGTGAAGCCCGGCACGATCACCGAGGACGCGCTGCGCCGGGACTTCACGATCAACACGCTTTTGGAGCGGCTGCATACGGGCGAGGTGATCGATCCGACGGCCAAGGCCTTCGACGACCTGCGCGATCGTATCATCCGCACGCCCGCCGAACCGCGTCTGACCTTCACCGATGATCCCCTGCGCATGATGCGCGCGGTGCGCTTCGCCGCGCGCTTTGGCTACGCCGTCGAGTCGGCGACCTGGGCGGCCGTTCTGGAAGCCGCGCCGCGCCTGGCCATCATCTCGCGTGAGCGCATTCGCGATGAGTTCTGCAAAACGCTAATGACGTCGCGCCCGACTCTGGGCATGGAGCTGTTTCGAACCAGCGGGCTGCTGGCCGAGTTCGCGCCCGAACTTCTGGAGATGGTCGGGGTAACGCAAAACGAATTCCATGCGTATCCTGTCTGGGAGCATACGATGCACGCCCTCGGCCGCCTGCCGCTGGAGGCTTCCTTGATCCTGCGCCTCTCCGTTTTGTTTCACGATATCGGCAAGCCGCGCACGCGCACCGAAGACGAGGGCGCCCGGATCCATTTCTACGGCCATCAAGATGTCGGAGCGCAGATGGCGCGCGAACTGATGGGGCGTCTCAAGTTTTCCAACGACGAGATCTCGGCCGTCACGCGTCTTGTCGGCGAGCACATGCGTATCGGCGAATACAAGGCTGACTGGACTGACTCCGCCGTGCGGCGCCTGATCCGTGACCTTGGCCCGAATCTCGGCGACCTGTTCGCGATCCACCGCGCCGACGTCTCCGCGCTGTCCGACGACCACCAGGACATGTCCCGCGCCGTCAGTCTGCGCGAACGGATCGCCGAAATCGAGAGCCGCGAGGACATCAGCCGCCTCACCTCGCCGCTGGACGGCCGCGCGATTATGAAGCTGTTCGCCCGCCCGCCCGGCCCGTGGCTTGGCGAGATCAAAGACTACCTGACCAACGAAGTGATTGAGGGGCGTCTCGCCCCAGACGATACCTCCCGCGCCGCCGATCTGGCGCGAGAAAAATACGGAGAAACAACCAAGCCGTCATGATACATCTGATCAACTGGGTGACTCACCTGATCGCCACTCTCGGTTACCCTGGGGTTGTGCTCCTGATGGCGCTCGAAAGCGCCTGTATTCCCATTCCCAGCGAAGCGATTATGCCCTTCGCCGGCTCGCTGATCGTCACCGACCCCGCGCGCCATTTCAACATCCACGTGCTCGCCTTCGTGGGCGCCTTCGGCAACCTGCTCGGCTCGATTGTCGCCTACTGGGTCGGCGCCATCGGCGGCCGCCCGTTTCTGGAGAAATACGGCAAATACGTCCTGATCAGCCATCACGACATGGACCTCGCCGACCGCTTCTTCCAGCGCTACGGCGAATGGACAGCCCTCTTCAGCCGTCTGCTGCCCATCGTCCGCACCTTCATCTCCCTGCCCGCCGGCATCGCCCGCATGAACTTCCCCAAGTTCTGCCTATTCACCTTCATCGGCGCGCTTCCCTTCTGCTACCTGCTGACCTACGCTGGCATCAAACTCGGCGAGCACTGGCATCAGGTTCATACCTGGCTGCAAAAGGCCGACATTTTCATCGGCGTGATTATCGTCGCGCTATTCGGCCTGTGGCTGTGGCGGCACTTGAAGCCATCTCCAAAGCCATCTACAAATTAAACACAACAAAAAACAGATGGAATTTAGCCATCTGTTTTTTTGTTGCGACCGGATCATACTTGCTTTGTATTTCGTATGAATGTGGTAAACTAGCATTGTAATATTGGAATTCGTTTCACTAATATTACACCTATACAGTGCCGTAGCTTTGAACTTCATGAAGCCTACCCGATAGTAAACGGAGACCTATATTTATGACTGGTTCACTCAAAAAAGCAGTAACAGCTTCGCTTGTTACCGCTTTGGCTCTTGTATTCGGCGCCACGCAGCAAAGCTTTGCCGCTCCTTATACTGGAGCGCCTATTTCTCTTCCAGGTGTTATTCAAGCCGAAAACTACGACACCGGTGGAGAAGGTGTCGCTTATCATGATACGACTCCTGGAAACGTTGATACGGGCGACGGCACGCGGATAACCGAAGGGGTCGATAATTGGCTCTGGCAAAATCATACCTGGATGGTTGGCTGGACGCAACCCGGGGAATGGCTCAACTATACCGTAAATGTTTTAAAGACAGGTCCGTATAGATTTCACACATACGCTAGCTCCGCCGGAAATAACGCTGGCGGCGTGTTTTCAATTTTAGTGGATGGCAGCTCTGTCACTGGTAATTTACAAGTTCCTAACACTACCATTGAGACAAATCCGGTTGACATCGTAAGCCCAACCGTGAACCTTACTGTCGGGCAACATGTCGTCCGATTATACATTAATGCCACTGGCCCAAATCCGAATTCTTGTGGCAACTTTGATCAGATCACAGTAACGGCGGAAAGCACTCCTTATGGTGGTACTGCATTTGGTCTGCCGGGAATCATTCAGGCTGAGAACTATGATAATGGTGGGGAAGGCTTTGCGTATCACGATACGACTCCTGGAAACATCGACACAGGTGATGGCACGCGGATAACCGAAGGGGTCGATAATTGGCTCTGGCAAAATCATACCTGGATGGTCGGCTGGACCCAGCCGGGTGAATGGCTCAATTACACTGTATATGTGCAAGCTACTGATAGCTATAAATTTCATGTATTAGCGAGTTCGGCGGGAAACGTAGTAGGCGGTACATTTCATATTGAGGTTGATGGGGTGAATGCAACCGGCACGCTTCACGTTCCACAGACAACCGGGGAAACGTTTCCTGTGGATGTGCCAAGCCCATCAGTATTTATGACAATAGGGCAGCATATATTGCGATTGGTGATCGACAGTACTGGTCCTAACACAAATTCTGCTGGGAACTTCGATTATATCTTCGTTTCAAACGATTCACAAAAGCCATTTCTTACCGCTACAGCCGGAAACGCGAAAGTAGATCTGTCGTGGACGCCAATATTTGGGGCGACTGGATACGTATTATATAGGAAGGTTGGCTCCGCAGGTAGCTTATCTCCATATCTGTCATTGCCAGTGACAACAAACTTTACAGATGTCGATGGTGCGGTGTTTCAATATCGTAACTATACATATGCGATTGCGGCTATGTTTGGAACAAGTGCAGCACCACAATCAGCAACCGTAACTGCAACACCCGTTCCATCGTTTGATTGGAGAGAGACGATACTAGATCTTGGGAATGGTACTACAACCGTTCCGCCTGATATTACTATATGCCCAGGAGGACCCGCTACGACTTCTATCAATTCATCAACATGGACGCTTGTATCGAGTCTGACGCCAACGAGCGGCCGTGGAACGATAGGCCCTTTTAGTGGCGAATATTGGGAGCTGACTGCTACTGCCAATGTCTTTCATGGTCGGATGGCCGTCAGAAGTGGCGCTGGTTGTCAAATTGCCGTAGTTGGTCATGATAATCGGTATGGTCCTGTGCAAACTTATTTGCCAGATCCCATATCTCCCATACCGCATGGTGGGTATCCAATCATTACGTCAGCTATGACGTCATTTCTTTACGAAGAGAACTGCCTTTACAGTCCAGGATCGTTTCCAGGATGGACGGCGTCGTTTTCTATCGGATTAGGAGGAGGCGTTGAGGACAACCAATACACACAGTATCTTATTTATGCAAAATCGATATCCACTCCCGGTGTTCCTACAAGCTCGATTCTGGATACTTACGCGATAGATGGAATAGGCTCGTGGAGGCATGTGCCAGTGAATGGTGTGTCAACCTGGAACGACTAATAGATATTGGAACAAACAGGCGTACGCCTTGCGTATTGGAAGTATACGCAGGGCGAAGCAAATAAGCTTGTAATAAACTCGTATTGATACCGGGAAAAATTATATGAACTCCGGGTCAAAATGGTGTATAGTATAAGAACAAAGCATCGTCTCCAGCGTCGCCAACGCGCGGCGCTCAAGGGCCAACGCGGACAATGAACGTCTGTTACTGTATAACTGCATATACCTTCACAATGTGTCCGAGGTTAGTCTGACGGATGGATTAGGAGAACAGTAAGGACGAGCGCTGGAACTCGCCCCCTTTACTTGACGAAGTCGTAAGTTGCGAAAGAAGACGCAGCCTCGGTGGTTACGCGGAGAAATCCGCGCCCGCCGAGGCTGCGTCTTTTTTTACCCGGACATATTGTCTCTCACTCGCTGGCGAAGTTCGATCGAACGTCATTGACGGAGTAGTTTCCTTGAAAGGGGAAAGAATGAGCAATTGGGATATTCTGAAACAAGCAGAGGAACAGCGCTTACAGGCCGACAAGCTTCATTGGGAAGGAACATTTACGGATTATCTGGACGTTCTGGCGAAGAATCCGAAAATCGCGGACCTTTCGCACGCGCGTCTGTACGATATGGTGATTGCCGCCGGCGTGGACGATCCCGGCGACGGATTGCCGAAGAATTATAAGTTTTTTGAGGACGAGCTGTTCGGAATGGAAAAGACCATCCAGCATCTCGTCGAGGAGTACCTCGCTCCGGCCGCGCGCCGCCTCGACATCCGCAAGCGCATTTTGATGCTGGTCGGCCCCGTCGGCGGCGGCAAATCCACGCTGGTGACGCTCATCAAGCGCGGTCTGGAGAAGTACTCCCGCACGGACGAGGGCGCGATCTACGCCATCAAAGGCTCGCCCATGCATGAGGAGCCGCTGCACCTGATCCCCGAGGAGCTGCGGCCCGCCTTCAAAGAGCAGTTCGGCGTGCATATTGAAGGCGATCTCGATCCCGTGGACGCTTATCGCCTGAAGCATGAGTGGGGCGGAAAGATCGACGATGTGCCGATCGAGCGCATCACCCTGTCGGAACGCGAGCGGCGCGGTATTGGGACGTTTAAACCCGCCGACCCCAAATCCCAGGACGTCGCCGAGCTGACGGGCTCCGTCAATATCCAGGCGCTGACCGAATACGGTCTCGAATCCGATCCACGCGCGTATAACTTTGACGGCGAACTCAATATCGCGAACCGAGGCGTGATGGAGTTCATCGAAATGCTGAAGGCCGAGAAGCGCTTTCTGTATGAGCTGAACACCGTCGCCGGCGAGCAGACGATCAAGGCCAGCCGCTTCGCACTCATCTACGCCGATCTTGTCGTCATTGCCCATACGAACGAGTATGAATACAACTCGTACTTTGGAAACAAAGAAAACGAAGCGATGATCGACCGCATCTTCGTGGTGCGCGTCCCCTACAATCTGCGTCTGACGGAAGAGATCAAGATCTACGAAAAGCTAATCGGCCAATCGCAGCTCTCCGACGCCCGCACCAATCTCAAAGCCATTCATATCGCGCCGCATACCCTGCGCACGGCGTCGATGTTCGCCATTTTGACTCGTTTGAAGCCCTCCAAAAAATCGGGGCTTTCACTGATGACCAAGCTGAAGCTGTACGACGGCGAGAAGCAGGTCGGCGACTGGGATCAGAAGCATATCCGCGAACTGCAGGATGAGTTCATGGACGAAGGCATGAGCGGCGTCAGCGCCCGCTTTGTCATCAACCGGATCTCGGCGGCGCTGGTCAAGGGCGGCAAAGGGTACGTGACGCCGATCGACGTTCTGCGCGGCCTGCGCGACGGTCTTCAGGAGTACACCACCAGCGAAGAAGAGCATCGGCGGCTGCTTGGCTTTATCGACGAGACCCGCAAAGACTACGATGAGCTGGCGAAGAAGGAAGTCCAGCGCGCTTTTGTCTACAGCTATGAAGAAAGCGCCAAGACGCTGCTGGAGAACTACCTGGACAACGTGGACGCCTTCTGCAACCGCACCAAGGTGAAGGACCCGATCACGAGTGACGATGTCGATCCGGATGAGCGCCTGATGCGCAGCATCGAGGAGCAGATCGGCGTGAGCGAGAACGCCAAGCGCGAGTTCCGCGAGGGCATCATGCGCTCGGTGGCGTCCGTGTCGCGTCGCGGCGGCTCGTTTGGCGTCGGCAGCGACGAGCGGCTGAAGGAAGCGCTGGAGAAGAAACTCTTCAGCGATTTGAAGGACGTGGTGAAGATCACGACTTCGTCCAAGACGCCCGACCAGGAGCAGCTGCGCCGAATCAACGATGTCGTCGATCGTCTGGTAAAGGATCAGGGATACACCGAAGAGTCGGCTAACGAACTGCTGAAGTATGTCGGCACGCTGCTGAACCGTTAGCCGCGTGATTGCGAGGAGCAACGTATGGCGGAAGAACGCCGGACTCCCGCCCCGGGGACAAACCCAACCCCGGGGCCCGCATGGGCGTTTAAGATCGCGACCGTGGCCGGAATTCCCATCCGGGTCCACTTCACGTTCCTGCTCTTTCTGATCTGGATCGCCTTCGGCGTCCGGGGCGGTCCAGACAGTCTTCGCGTCGTATATGTCCTCTCCGTCTTTCTCTGCGTCCTGCTGCACGAACTGGGACATAGTATCGTCGCGCTCCGGTACAACATCCCGGTCGCCGATATCACGCTCTATCCCATCGGCGGTGTGGCGCGTATCGAAAAGCGGCCGACCGCCAAGCAAGAGCTCTGGATCGCGCTGGCCGGTCCCGCTGTCAATGTCGTGATCGCGGCTCTGTTATGGGCGGCGCTGGGCTTCCCGGGACCGGACAAGATCATCCCGGATCTCACCAGCGCCTCGTCCGCAGCCGCGGTTCGTAAGCTGATCGAGCAGGTCATGCTGACAAATGTGACGCTGGTGCTGTTCAATATGATCCCGGCCTTTCCGATGGATGGGGGCCGCGTTCTGCGCGCGATCCTCGCGCTGAATGTGGGACCGCAGCGCGCCACGGCGATGGCCGCCGGGATCGGACAGCTGATCGCAATTGTCGCGGGCCTCTGGGCAGTTCTGTCCGGGAACTGGTTCTATATGTTCATCGCCCTGTTCGTCTATATCGGCGCGGGGCAGGAGGCGTTTGTTTATAGTCAGGCGGCGCTGCTCGAAGGCGTGTCGGTGGCGAAGGCGATGATGACGGATGTCCGCACGCTCACCGTCGGCAGCACGCTCAAGGAGGCGGCCGATTTGCTACTCGCGACGTCGCAGCAGGATTTTCCGGTTCTGCACGGCGACAGCGTCGAGGGCGTTTTGACTCGGGATGGGCTCCTTCGGGGCCTGGCGGCGGAGGGACCCGGCGCCTATGTCGCCGGCGTGATGGCGCGGCAGTTTCAGATTGTCGCTCCCGGACAGTCGCTTGCGGAGAGCCTGCCGGAACTAGAGAACGGACCGCTGATCGTCCTGGACCCCGCCAATGGCAATCGGCTTCTGGGAATGGTGACGGCGGAAAATGTATCGGAGTACTTTGCGGTGACCCGCATTGTCGCCGCGCGAGCCCAGGCGCAGGGCTCACAGGGAGAACGTTAGATGACAGAACCGCTTTACTCTGTATCGACCGACGCTTGGGATTTGCACCGCCGCGCTGACCGCGATCGACAGAGACATAACGACAAAATCAAAGAAGTGATCCGCGAAAACCTGGGCGACATCATCGCGCAGGAGGACATCATCACGGCCGATCGCGGCAAGATCGTGAAGGTGCCCGTACGCGGCCTGGAGCTTCCGCATATTCGCTTTGACCCGTATGACCGGGAACGGGTGGGGCAGGGGCCGGGCGGCACCAAGCAGGGCGATATCATCGCGCGCGGCCCCGCCGAGGAGCAGGGGCAGGGGACCGGCAAGAAGGCCGGACAAAGCCCCGGCGTCGACTACTACGAGGCCGAGTTCAGCGTGGATGAACTCGCGCAGATGGTGTTTGAGGATCTGGCGCTGCCGAACCTGGAGGAAAAGGGCGTCAAGCAGATCATGTCCGAATCCGCCGTCTTCAATACGATCACCAAGAAGGGCATTGCGTCCAACCTGGATCGCAAGCGCACGCTGCTGGAAGCCTACCGGCGCAACTCGCGCCTGGGCAACTCCAACAAATGGGAAGTTCGGGACGAAGACAAACGGTTCAAAAACTACGACATCGTGACCGAGCCGCAGCGCAACGCCGTGGTGTTCGCGATGCGCGACGTGTCGGGATCGATGGGCGAATTCGAGGCGTATATCTGCCGCTCGTTCTACTTCTGGATGCTGCAATTTTTGAAGACCAAGTACACCAACACGGAGATCGTCTTCATCACTTGCCACACCGAAGCCAAGGAAGTGACGGAAAACCAGTTCTTCAGTCTGGGCGACAGCGGCGGCACGCGCATGTCGAGCGCCTATAAAATGGCGATCGATATTATCGAGAAGCGCTATAATCCGCGCGAGTGGAACATCTATCCGTTCCTGTTCTCGGACGGCTACAACTGGGGCGACAGCGAGTGCGTCGAGCTTGTCAAAAAAATGCGCGACATGTGCAACTTGATCGGCTACGGCGAGATCGGCAGTGACGGCTGGCAGTCCACCATGGGCTTCGCGCCGCTCGGCCAGGCCTATGAAGAAGCCTTCGAGCACGACCAGCGCGTGGTGCTGGTAAAGATCAACGACAAACAAGACGTCTGGCCGGCGCTGAAGAAGTTCTTCGCCAAGGGGCATCCTGAAGTCGCGGCGCGGTAGACATTGTATTTCATTCGATCACTGGCGTCCATGAGCGCCCCGGTTATAAAACCCGGGTCTGGGAGCGCAAGGCGCTAAGCGTCCGTGCCGGACGCAAATGCCAGCTATCGACAACATGCTCCTCCGTCCGGCACGGACGGTTAGCGGCTCCTGCCGCTCCCAGACCCGGGTTTTATAACCGGGGACAACGCGACCGGATATCCATCCGAGGCCATGGGACGCGGCTTGGTCGTTATCCTCTCTTGATCGAATGGGGTTACCTACTATCATGGGCATGTCTCTCTCGGAACGTGATGAGCTGGAGCGGTGGATTGAGATCATCTGGGATCAGGCGCGTGAGTTCGGCCTGGATCCGTATCCCACCCATTTTGAAGTCGTCCCGCAGCATGTGATCTATGAGCTGGGCGCGTATGGACTGCCGGCGCGCTTCTCGCACTGGACCTTTGGGCGCGATTACCATCGCCAAAAGACGTCGTACGAATACGGCATGTCCAAGATCTATGAGATCGTTTTTAATACCGACCCGTGTCAGGCGTTTTTGGTCGAAGACAACTCCATGCTGTCCCACAAATTCGTCGCTGCGCACGTGCTCGGGCACTGTCACTTCTTCAAGCACAACTCCTACTTCCAGCACACGAACCGCCGGATGATCGAGCAGATGCGGGTGCACGCCGAGCGGATCGCCGAGTATGAGAAGCAGTTTGGCTGGCGCGAGGTCGAGAACTTTCTCGATACCGTCATGACCGTGGAGATGCACTTCGACCCGTCGGCGCCGCTCGTCAAGCGCAAGTCAGCCGAGCAGCACGAGGACGACCGGCTGCGCGAAGGCCAGCCGATGAATACGGATTACGACGACATCTGGAACGTTGCCGGCCGCCCGGATCGGCCGAAGCCAAGGGCGCGCAAATTCCCGGAGGAGCCCGAGCGCGATTTGATGCGCTTCCTGATGGAGTACGGGCGCGACCTGGAAGAGTGGCAGCGCGACATCATCGAGATCGTGCGCAGCGAGATGCTCTACTTCCTGCCGCAGATGCGCACGAAGATCATGAACGAGGGCTTCGCGTCATACTGGCACGAGAAGATTCTGGAGAGCCTGGACCTTACCAGCGAAGAGCACTGGGAGTTCCGGCGTCTGCACTCCTCGGTGCTGTCGCCGTCGGGATCGCGCGCCCAAATCAACCCATATTACGTCGGCTTCCAGATTCTGAAGGACATCGAGCGGCGCTGGGACGGCGTGATGGAAGTCGGCGACGACGAGGAAACGGACTGGATGGGCCGCACCATCGCCCGCCCGACCGGCGAGGGCCGCGCCAAGCTGTTCAGCGTCTGCGAGGAAGACAACGACGTGACGTTCCTGCGCCGTTACCTCACGGACTCGCTCGTCAAGAAGCTCGATCTCTACACCTACAAGCTTCAGGAAGTGGACGGCGAGAAGATGTGGGTCGTGCAGGACACCGATTGGCGGCGCGTCCGCGACTCCATGGTCGACTCCATGACCAACTTCGGTCAGCCGATCTTGACGGTCGAAGACGGAGACTACCAGCGCCATGGCGAACTCTACTTGAAGCATGCTTATGACGGCAAGCGCCTGGACCTGGAGTACACCGAGCGTGTGTTGAAGAACGTCCATCGACTTTGGGGGCGTCCGGTGTATCTGGAATCCGTCGCCGACGACAAAAAGATCGTCTTAAAGTGCGGTGACAATGGCGAGATTACTCAGGAAGTGGCATAAGTTATGCATACGATGTAAGCGATCATAAGATTCCCAGCGCCGCCGGAGACGGCGCTGGGATGAAAGAGCATCGCGATGCATGGTTTACCCAGCGCACGTCAAGAAAAATCGGCGTTCCAGAAGCTTCGCCACTCGATCGAAGTCAAGCGAATCGCCGGGCGCTCCGCCGCTCTCGCGGAGGCGCTGCAAAACTATCCCCTGCAAAAACTGCTGGCCCAGGCCAAAGGGCGCGTGGTCGAGACCGCTCGGGTCCGGCCGCTTGAAGAGCGGGCGTCGCGTGAGGCGCGCGCGCAAATCATCGCCTTAACTCAGATCGCCGAATCAATCTCCGATAAGCCTGCGCGCGCCGTCCTCTTCCGAACCGTCCTGCCGATCTTCGGCGAAGCGCTGGGTTTTCAGGGCGGTGAGTGGTCCGTGTGCAAGGCGACGGTCCGCGCGCTGGGAACGATCTGGGGCGACGACAAGATTGTCTCGCTGCTCGCCTACATTACCGAAAACCATAAAGACATCGTGGTGAGCCGCGCGGCGGCGACACAGCTGGCGAAGATCGGCGGCGCCGAGGCGTTCCGGGCGCTGACCAACGCGCTCGGCCATCGAGATCGGGACGTTCAGCGGATTGCCGAACAAACGCTGGAGCTGCGCAGCAACTACAGTTTTGCCGTTGCTGCTCTCGAAAACGGCCTGAAACATGTCTCGCCCGAAGTCCGCCGCCGGTCCGCGAATGTGCTGGATCGTCTGAGCTGGAAGCCCGGCGCCCCGGAAATGGAAGGCTGGCGAATGGCGGCCCGCCAGGATTGGGAGGGAGCTGTGTCTGCGGGCGCCGCGTCGATCCCCGCTCTGGAAGGAGCGATGAAGGGGAAGGACGCCCGGGTGCGCGAGCAGGCGGCGAAATCTCTGGAGGCGATGGCGTGGCGTCCGCGACAGTATGCGATGACGGCCTGGTATCATGCGGCGCGGCGCGACTGGGACGCGGCCGCGGAATTGAAAATCAGCGCCACCGCCGCGCTGGCCAATGCGCTGGACGACGAGGACGAAACCGTCAGCGACCCGGCCGGCGCCTGCCTCGCGCGCATCGGCGCCTATTCCGTTCCGACACTGGCGTGTTCGCTGCGGGATAGCTGGGATGTGCGAATGCAGCAGCGCGCGTCCCACGCGCTCACAGTGATCGCGCGCAATACGCAGGAGCGCGGCAATCCCCAAGTTACTTCGCTTTATATCGACGCCGTTCCAGCGCTGACCGAAGCGCTCGCCGACGGTCACAACCAGGTCCTGCTGGAGCCCGGTTATGCGCTGGCGGAGATCTCCGAACACGTCTTCGACTCGACTCAAGTCTTTGCGGTGTTCGAGGATTCCATCGATCGGATCCGCGAGGTTGTCAGCGCCCAGCATCCGATCGTCCGCAAGGAGCTGGAGGAGTGCCTTCGGCGAATCCAGGCTTCGGCAAACGCCGGCGCCCCCGGCGGCTCCCGCTATATTGGCCTTGGCGACCGCAGCGGCAGCCGAAAGTAGCGTTCGCTCCCCGTACAGGAAATACATATTAAAGGCAGTTGCCAGGAATGCAGATTCACAAGACAGAAGTGGAAGTCGTTCGCGGCAGCGTCACCGATCAAGAGGTGGACGCGATCGTCAACGCCGCCAACACGAGCATGCAGGGTGGGGGCGGGATCGATGGACGTATCCACCGGGCTGCGGGGCCGGCGCTGATGGAGGAATTGCGGCGCGTCGCGCCGCACGGCGCTAAAACAGGCGTCGTCGTGGTGACGGGAGCACACAAACTGCCGCAGAAGTATATTTTTCATACCGCCGGCCCCGTTTGGAACGGCGGCAAGTCGGGCGAATCGGAAAAGCTGACCAGCAGTTACCGAGGATGTCTGGAAGCCGCCGATAAGCTCGGACTATCCAGCATCGCTTATTGCTCGATCTCCACCGGCGTTTATCGCTATCCTTTGGATCTGGCCGCCCAGGTCTGCATCAGCACAATTCAGGAATATCTGCTCTCCCATCCGGAAACGCGGCTGCGGCGTATCGTTCTGGCAATGTTCGGCCCGGCCGAGTTCGACGTGTTCGCACAGGCGCTGGCGCGGCCGCTGCAAGAGAGCTGAAAAATAGTTGCGCCAGGGATTGACTTCCGAAGGGCCGTTCGCGTATACTACCTCTCGTTGCCGGGCCAAAGAGCCAGTGACACAGAGCTAAGACGCTCTACTCCGAAGCTCCTTCCCAAGTATGCTGAAAAATACTTTCTCCAAGGGTTGACAAACTCAAGCGAGAAAGCGTATACTACTCCTCGCCGCTCAGCCAAAGTCGCTGACGGTGACGAAGCGAAGACCGCTTCCCCGAAGCTCCTTCCCGTATACGAAGCAATCCTGAAAAAGGCTGCTAAAAAAGATTTTCTGAAGGGTTGACAAACACTTCGAAAGTCAAGTATACTACTCCTCGCCGCTCAGCCAAAGACGCTGGCGACGAGAAGCGAAGAGTGCTTCGATCGAGAGTTTGCTGGATGAAAATCGCAAGCTTCGAAAACAAGATTTGAAAAGATTTCTGATCAGGGGTTGACAAACGCTGCAAAGCGAGTGTATAATATCCCTCGTCAGTCAGCCGAAGAGCGAACTTTACGAGAGTAAAGTGAAGGCTTCGGAGCCGATAAGAGCAAGAACGAACCTCCGCGCTGCAAGGGTAACCGAGTGGGGGTGAGCAGAGTTTGACTTCAGAGCAATCTGAATTTCAGAGCGATCTGAATTATAGTCACGCTTTTCTTACCTATGACCGCAAGGCCTATCCTCAGGATAGCGTGGTTTTTTATTGCTCGAAATCTGGGGTTGATCTTGATATTTGTCAAGCTTTACTCTGGAAACCTGGACAGGGTGCCGAATAGGGCAGTGTTTGGGGCGGCGATGCACATTGATAACTAAATAGTGAAATCGTGTAAACAACAACCTTTGAGTGCGTACTCCTCATACTAGGGCTAAGGCTTTCTATTTATAGAATTCTGTAGTCTTCTGGAGAGGAACGAATAACGAATAAGGGGTCAGGGATAGTCCGCGGTTTCTGCATAATGGATATATTGGTGTAGTTTACTATAGCATATATTCGCGGAAACTTAGCAAAACTATTGGAACTATGGACCTAGCCGGCCATAGTATCTCAAACGCATCTCATGATTTTAGGATCTGGGGCTTCGGCTTCAGTCTTTAAATATTATTCATGGAGAGTTTGATCCTGGCTCAGGACGAACGCTTGCGACGTGCCTAAGAAATGCAAGTCGAACGGGGTAGCAATACCTAGTGGCGAACGGTCGCGTAACACGTGGGCAACCTGCCTTGAAGCGGGGGACAACAATCCGAAAGGGTTGCTAATACCGCATGTGAACTTTTGTGGCATCACGAAATGTTCAAAGCTTTATGCACTTCAAGATGGGCCCGCGGCCTATCAGCTAGTTGGTGGGGTAACGGCCTACCAAGGCTTCGACGGGTAGCTGGTCTGAGAGGACGATCAGCCGGATTGGGACTGAGATACGGCCCAGACTCCTACGGGGGGCAGCAATTAGGAATCTTGCGCAATGGGGGCAACCCTGACGCAGCGACGTCGCGTGGAGGATGAAATCTTTCGGGATGTAAACTCCTTTTACCAGGGAAGAAACAAATGACGGTACCTGGTGAATAAGCCCCGGCTAACTACGTGCCAGCAGCCGCGGTAATACGTAGGGGGCGAGCGTTGTCCGAAGTTACTGGGCGTAAAGCGCGTGTAGGCGGGTCTTTAAGTGAGGGGTGAAAGGTTCGGGCTTAACCCGGACACTGCCTTTCATACTGGAGACCTTGAGTGCGGGAGAGGCGAGTGGAATGGTCGGTGTAGCGGTGAAATGCGTAGATATCGATCGGAACACCCATGGCGAAGGCAGCTCGCTGGCCTGTAACTGACGCTGAGACGCGAAAGCGTGGGGAGCAAACAGGATTAGATACCCTGGTAGTCCACGCCGTAAACGATGAGTGCTAGGTGTCAGGGGTATCGACCCCCCTGGTGCCGCAGCTAACGCAATAAGCACTCCGCCTGGGGAGTACGGCCGCAAGGTTGAAACTCAAAGGAATTGACGGGGGCCCGCACAAGCGGTGGAGCATGTGCATTAATTCGTCACTAACCGAAGAACCTTACCAGGGTTTGACATCTCTGGACATCCCATGAAAGTGGGCTTTCCTCGCAAGAGGACCAGAAGACAGGTGTTGCATGGTTGTCGTCAGCTCGTGTCGTGAGATGTTGGGTTAAGTCCCGCAACGAGCGCAACCCTCACCCAATGTTGCCAGCGTGAAAGACGGGAACTCTTTGGGAACTGCCCGTGTAAGCGGGAGGAAGGTGGGGATGACGTCAAATCGGCATGGCCCTTACATCCTGGGCTTGACACATGCTACAATGGCTGTTAACAAAGGGACGCAAGACCGCGAGGTGGAGCCAATCTCAAAAATACAGTCTCAGTTCAGATTGCAGGCTGCAACTCGCCTGCATGAAGTCGGAATCGCTAGTAACCGCAGGTCAGCTAAACTGCGGTGAATACGTTCCCGGGCCTTGTACACACTGCCCGTCAAGTCACCTGAGTTGTCTGCACCCGAAGCCGATGGCCTAACCGCAAGGAAGGAGTCGTCTAAGGTGTGGGGAGCGAGGGGGACTAAGTCGTAACAAGGTAGCCGTATCGGAAGGTGCGGCTGGATCACCTCCTTTCTAAGGATATTGAGCTGCTGCTAGTCTAAGCAAAGACGTTCAGAATACGAAAGTATAATGAACTGGCAGGCTTAGCGAAGCGCGCTCTATCAGGTCGATCTATCCCTTGAGAGAGCAGATATCTAGTATATCTCTCTCGAATGACTCCTTATTCGTCACGAAAAGGTTGACACGATTTCCTATTTAGTTTTCAATGTGCATCGTTTTTTCTTTCACAAGAGAAGACGATACGGTCGTGAGCCATCATCGAATGGGGCGACTGCACAGTGATCGATCCAAAGTGATCGGTCATTCTTCTGTTCTTTGACAACTTCATATTGCGCGTGATACGTTTTCAAACTGCGTATCACGAATACACATGACATGTGCAAGAGCATGTTGTGTGTGGGTAAATAGCGTACAATTTTGCTGAGTGGCTATGACTTTGATTTATCATTGTGCATAGTACTCTTAGCGAACACTTTGTGTTTATTTGATCAAGCTACAAAGGGCGCATGGTGGATGCCTTGGGGCAAGGAGCCGATGAAGGACGCAGCAAGCGGCGAAACGCTTCGGGGAGGAGCAAGCATCCTATGATCCGGAGATATCCGAATGGGGAAACCCGCTATGCGATGCATAGCACTCCCGCCTGAACACATAGGGCGGGTAGAGGGCACTCGGAGAACTGAAACATCTAAGTACCCGAAGGAAGAGAAAACAACAGTGATTCCGTCAGTAGCGGCGAGCGAACACGGATCAGCCTAAACCCACTGCGTGAATATAGCCGGACGGCGTTGCGCATTGGGGGTCGCGGGATCGAGCGTTGGAGATCGTCCGATCTTCAGAAGAAGTAAAAAATCCACTTTTTAGTCGAACGTTCTGGGAAGGACGGCCACAGCGGGTGAAAGCCCCGTAGACAAAAGGGAGTGGACTTCTTGGCTTGACACCCAAGTACCGCGGAGCACGAGGAATTCTGCGGGAATCTGGGAGAACCACCTCCTAAGGCTAAATACTCTTTGCCACCGATAGTGAACTAGTACCGTGAGGGAAAGGCGAAAAGAACCCCGGGAGGGGAGTGAAATAGAACCTGAAACCATGCCGCCTACAAGCAGTGGGAGCACGATTAATCGTGTGACTGCGTGCCTTTTGCAGAATGAGTCCGCGAGTTAATCTCGGCAGCGTTAGCTTAAGTCTTTTAGAGACGGAGGCGCAGCGAAAGCGAGTCTGAATAGGGCGCCATAGTTGCCGGGATTAGACCCGAAACCGTGTGATCTACCCATGGCCAGGTTGAAGCTCGGGTAAGACCGAGTGGAGGACCGAACCGGTGTATGTTGAAGAATGCTCGGATGAGCTGTGGGTAGGGGTGAAATGCCAATCGAACACGGAGATAGCTGGTTCTCCTCGAAATGCATTTAGGTGCAGCGTTATGCGTTCTCTGTCGCAGGTAGAGCACTGGAAAGGCTAGGGGCCTTACCGGGTTACTGAACCTTACCAAACTCCGAATGGCGGCAGATCAGAGCATAGCAGTGAGACAGTGGGGGATAAGCTTCATTGTCGAAAGGGAAACAGCCCAGACCATCCGCTAAGGTCCCCAAGCGCTGGCTAAGTGTAAAAGGATGTGGAATTCCATAGACAACCAGGATGTTGGCTTAGAAGCAGCCACCATTTAAAGAGTGCGTAACAGCTTACTGGTCGAATGGCGTTCTGCGCCGATAATGTATGGGGGCTCAAGCCAGCCACCGAAGCGATGGACTATGTGTAAACATAGTGGTAGAGGAGCGTTGCATGTGGGATGAAGCCATAGCGTAAGCAGTGGTGGACTGCATGCAAGTGAGGATGCGGACATAAGTAGCGCGAAGACGGGTGAGAATCCCGTCCACCGAAAGCCCAAGGGTTCTTCAGGAAGGCTCGTCCTCTGAAGTTTAGTCGGGCCTAAGGCGAGGTCGAACGACGTAGCCGATGGACAGCTGGTTGATATTCCAGCACCAGTATGATCAGTGATGTGGGGACACGGTCCTATTTTCCAGCCCAACTGTTGGTTGTTTGGGTGAAACTTCTCTCTTGGCTGGCAAGCAAATCTACCAGCGTAACGGAAGGAAGTGAACGAGTGGATCCTTCGGGTGAAGCGAAGTGGGGAGGCGGATCGTCGAGAAAAGCCGCTAAACTTATGGTCATACTGCCCGTACCGTAAACCGACACAGGTAGGCAGGTAGAGAATACCAAGGTGTTCGAGATAACTCTCGTTAAGGAACTAGGCAAATTGACCCCGTAACTTCGGGAGAAGGGGTGCTCTTCGCAAGGAGAGCCGCAGTGACAAGCGCTGAGCGACTGTTTAACAAAAACACAGGTCTCTGCTAAGGAGAAATCCTAGGTATAGGGGCTGACACCTGCCCAATGCCAGAAGGTTAACGGGAGAGGTTCGGCGCAAGCCAAAGCCTTGAACTGAAGCCCTGGTGAATGGCGGCCGTAACTATAACGGTCCTAAGGTAGCGAAATTCCTAGACGGGTAAGTTCCGTCCTGCACGAAAGGTGTAACGACTTAGCGACTGTCTCAACGAGAGACTCGGTGAAATTGTAGTACCGGTGAAGATGCCGGTTACCCGCAACAGGACGAAAAGACCCCGTGCAGCTTTACTACACCCTGTTATTGTGTTTTGGCATAGTTTGTAGAGCGTAGGTGGGAGCCTTCGGGCGCCAATGGAACACCACCCTGATTATGCTGGAGCACTAACCTTGACCGTGATCCGGTTGAGAGACCGTAGCAGGCGGGTAGTTTGACTGGGGCGGTCGCCTCCCAAAATGTAACGGAGGCGTTCCAAGTTTCGCTCAGGCTGGTTGGAAATCAGCTGTAGAGTATAAGGGCATAAGCGAAATTGACTGTGAGACAAACAGGTCGAGCAGGTGCGAAAGCAGGACCTAGTGACCCTCTGGTAGCGCGTGGGCGCGCCAGGGCTTATCGGATAAAAGCTACGCCGGGGATAACAGGCTTATCTTGCCCAAGCGCTCACAGCGACGGCAAGGTTTGGCACCTCGATGTCGGCTCGTCGCATCCTGGGGCTGGATTAGGTCCCAAGGGTTGGGCTGTTCGCCCATTAAAGCGGTACGCGAGCTGGGTTCAGAACGTCGTGAGACAGTTCGGTCTCTATCCGTTGCGGGCGCAGGAAGTTTGAGGGGAGCTGTCCCTAGTACGAGAGGACCGGGATGGACAGACCTCTGGTGTACCAGTTGTTCCGCCAGGAGCATACGCTGGGTAGCTACGTCTGGTTGTGATAAGTGCTGAAAGCATCTAAGTACGAAGTACACCTCAAGATAAGACTTCCCACAGCATAAGCTGGTAAGACCCCCGGTAGACTACCGGGTTGATAGGCTGCAAGTGTAAGCGCCGCGAGGTGTTCAGCTAAGCAGTACTAATCGGTCGAGGGCTTGATCAAATAAACTACAATAAAACTTTGTAGATATAAACTACAAAATAAAACACAAATGCAATCATAAAAGATTAGTACGTGAATTTACCGCGCAATATGAAGTTGTCTAAGAACAGAAGACATACAATTTGAGGCTGAAACAACAGCTTCTACAGATTTCTGGTGGCTATGGCGGAGGGGTCCACCCGTTCCCATTCCGAACACGGAAGTTAAGCTCTCCTGCGCCGAAGATACTTGGTGGGCAACTGCCCGGGAAAATAGGACGCCGCCAGATTAAACATCAATCACGAAAGTGATGACAATCAATCACGAACAGTGATGAAACAGAAGCATCCAAAAGATGTGAACCAGAAACAAACAAGCCTCACAGCATAAGCTGTGAGGCTTGTTTGCATATGATATGGGACCAAACGTCTCGATATTCCTCTCATTGCGACTTCATGTGGTAAAGTATTGGTATGGAGACGGAAAGACAAGCTGGCGGGCCGGATATCTGGCGCATCGAACTCTTTGGCGGCCTGACGGCTTCGCGGGGCGATCGGAAAATTGAGCGCTTTCCGACGCAAAAGGTGGGCGCTCTGCTCGCGATGCTGGCGTTTTATCCACGCCAGCGGCACACCCGTGAAGAATTGATCGATATGCTCTGGCCGGACGCGGATCTGACGGCGGCGCGCAACCGACTCAGTCAGGCGCTGGTCTGGCTGCGCCCGCAGCTCGAGCCGGAAGGCGTCGAGCGGGGAAGCGTTCTCATCGCGGACCGCGTCAATATTTCGCTGACGCCGTCGACCTTCACGACGGATACCGCGGATTTTGAGGCTCTTGTCAAAGACGGTCAGCGTGAAAACGGCGCCGAAGCACGTATCGATATATTATCACGCGCCGTCGGCCTCTACCAAGGGCCGCTCCTCTCCGGATACTATCAAGATTGGATACTCGATGAGCGGCAGCGTCTCCTCGACGCATTTCTTCTGACATTGCGTTCGCTGGTTTCCCTGCATGAGCGAGCCGGGGACAGCGAACTCGCGCTGACTTACGCGCGCAAAGCCCTCGCCGCCGATCCGCTTCAGGAAGAAGCGCACGCCGATGTGATCCGCCTGCTGGCTGAAAGCGGACAGAGCGCCGCCGCGCTGCGGCAGTTTCAAGAGCTGAAACGCGTTTTGGACAAGGAGCTGGCCGAGGAGCCGTCGCCGGCGACGCTGGCGCTTGTCGATCGCATCAAGCAAAACGCCTCTACTCCCGTCGCCGCGCCGATCGCGGCCCCGATCCGGACGGCCCCGCTTCCCGCCCCGCTCACTCGTTTGTTCGGACGAGACGAGGAGATAGAGCGCGTCCGCCAGACGCTGATCTCCGGCGGCGCGCGCTTAGTCACATTGATCGGCCCCGGCGGCTCGGGAAAGACGCGTTTGGCGCTTGCCGCCGGCGCGCGCGTGGAGCAAGATCGCTCGGGAAGCGTGGTGTTCGTCGCCCTCGCCGATCTGGACGCGGCGCCGATGATCCTCGCGGCGATCGCCGCCGCCCTGCGACTGCCGGCGGATACCGCCGGCGCGCTTCTCGATCAGGTCATGGAGGCGCTCGCCGCTCGCCCGTTTCTCCTCATTCTGGACAACCTGGAGCACTTGGTGGGCGGCGCCGGATCGCTCGTGCGTGATCTCTTGGAGAGAGTCTCTTCTCTGACCATCCTCGCGACGTCGCGCCAGCGTTTGGGGCTGGAATTCGAGCGTGAGATCGCCGTTCCGCCGCTGCATATCCCCACCGGGAGCGCGGATCCGCAGGAACTGCTGGAGTCCGCAAGCGTGCAGCTTTTCGTCGATCGCGCGCGCGCCGTCAATCCCGACTTTGGCGTGACCGCCGCCAACGCGGTCGCCGTGGCGCAAGTCTGTGAGCGCCTGGAAGGGATTCCGCTGGCGATCGAGCTTTGCGCCGCATGGGCGCAGACACTCACGCCAGCGCAGATGCTGGAGAAATTGGAGCGCCGCTTCGATCTGCTGGTCAGCCGGCGCAGCGATATCACCCCACGGCATCGGACTCTGAGAGCGGCGCTGGAATATAGCTATCTTCAGCTGCCCTCGGACCTGCAATTGGTCTATAAATCGGTCTCCGTGTTTCGCGGGAGCTGGAGCCTGGAGGCGTCCGAATCGATTTTGGCCGGAGCATCCGAGCAGGCGGCCGCCTCCGGATCTTCCGGAGGGCTCTGGCCGGCGCTGCGAGCGCTGACGGAACTGCGGGAGCGTTCGCTGATCGTGGCGGAAGAAACCGACACGGCCATGCGCTTCCGCATGCTGGAATCCCTGCGCGAGTTTGCGAGCGAGCAGCTCTCCTACGCGGAGCGCGCGGCGCTGCGACGGGCGCACGCGCTCTGCTTTTTGCAGATGTCGGAGCAGGCGAACTCCCGCGTGGCGGGATCGGATCAGGATCGCTGGCTGGCGACTCTCGATCTGGAGCAGGAGAACCTGCGCGCCGCGCTGAGCTGGAGCCTGGAGACGGAAGAGTCGAATGTCGGGCTTCGGCTGGCGGGCGCGATGGGGGGATACTGGTCCGTGCGCGGAACGCTCCAGGAGGGCGTCGACTGGCTGGAGCGTCTTCTGGCGCTGCCGGCGCACCATATCGACCCCGATGTCCAGGCAAAAGCCTGGAGTATCTTAGGCTATCTCTTATGGTCGCAAGGCGATTTCGCTTACGCCCGCACCGCCCACGAGCAAGCGCTGGAGCTGAGGCGTGGGATCGCCGATGAGGCCGGGGTTGCGGAGTCGCTATATCATCTGGGAATCACCGCCTATCGTGAAGAAGATTTTCCGTCCGCAAAGTCTTTTCTGGAGGAAAGCCTTGCGAATTCGCAGGCTCGCGGCGACCGCTCCGGGATCGCCCGCGTTTTGCTCAATCTGGGGAATATCGCCTATGAGCGCCTGCAATACCAAGAAGCTCGCGACTTCATCCAGCAAAGTCTGGAAATCGAGCAGCAGCTTGGCAATCGGCGTCGAAGCGCCAACGCGCTGCATAACCTTGGACTCATCGCGCGGGACAATCGCGAATACGAACTGGCGGAGACGCTGATCCAGGAGGCGCTGGCTGTCAATCGGTCCATGTTGGACAACTACAGCATTGCAAACACCCTGGCGAACTTGGGCGCGGTGGCGGCGTTCCAGGGACAATCCGAGCGCGCTCGGCGGCTGCTTGCCGAAGGTCTCAAGCTCGCCTACGAAATCGGTAACAAGCACATCATTGCCTACTACCTCTTCCCCATGGGGATGCTTGAAGCCGAATCCGAGCGCTGGGCGAACAGCGTTTATCTGCTGTCGGCGGCTCGTCGTGTCTTCGAACAGATCGGCAGCGCCCTGGGCGCGATGGACGCGCCTCGCTTTGAGAATACGCTTGCCGACGCCCGCGCTCACCTGGATGACGCGGCGTTCCATTCAGCCTGGTCACGCGGCCAATCGGAGGCGCTTGGCCGAATTGTCATGGACGCGCTGGCTTACAGCTTGGATGAGAGATCGAACCCCTAAAGCATGGCGGCTCCGATTTGACGCGAGCCGCCATTTCCATCCTTTCTCCTATGCGGAATTGAAATATTTCATATTCGGACCGCGCTTCCAACTTTTCTCATGAAATTGGCGATATTGTCAGTACAGCACTGAAGCAAGCAATCCCCTCATTGCTATTACGTCTTTGCGATCATCGCCAATCAGGAGGCGCTCACTTGAACCCGAATAATGCCGTCGCTCTTGCGGCGCTTTGCGCGCTTCTGGCCGCAGGCGGCGCGATCGTTCACGATTACTCAGAGACGCGCGTCGCCGCGGCGTCGCGTGTTCGGCCATCCAGTCCATCGTCGCTCCCGTGTGTCGCGGAGATGAAACGGCGGTTTATGTCCGCAAACTGTCCGCCGCTGTCGGAGGAGCTCACGGAGTATCGGTCGCTGTCTGACTGCGCCACGATGGAGCATGATCTGCATGAGCTCCACGCCGTTCAAGCGACGCATCGCCGGCATGTCGCGATTTTGATCGAGCGCTATGTTGCGGCGCAAAATTATCCCCATCTCGCGCGCCATTCTGCGTGCGCCGCCCAAAAAGGAGGTCACATCTCTGTGAATAAAAATCAAATCTCGTCCTATTGATCGCCTCAGAGTAATGTTCGAGTTATTTTGGACTAAGCCAGTAGAATACAAATGAAACTAGACGCGGATGGACAGAACGCCTCGAACGATTGGGGTGTTTTGTGCGATGGATCCGTATGAATGCTAGTTTTCCTACAATGAAGTTGGAAAATTTAATCCGCGGCTGACCTGATCTCAGGAGGCTTGAGAGAACAACGTGCTGCCGTTCTCTTTATATAACACTGCTCCCATCTTAACCTCGGATGACGAGCAGGTCTTCGATGTCTTTTTGACCGCAAAGGAAATTTTCTAATGACGCACCATTCTTTTATCAATCGGCGCCGCGCCGGCTTTACCCTCATTGAGCTGCTCGTCGTGATAGCCATTATAGCGATTCTCGCCGCGATCCTTTTCCCTGTCTTCGCTAAGGCGCGTGAGAAGGCCCGCCAGATCTCCTGCTCGTCCAACCTGCGCCAGATCGGCCTCGCCACCCTTCAGTACGTTCAGGACAACGACGAAACCTTCTTCCCGCTCAACGAGAGCGGTCCCGCGGGTGTCCGTCTATGGGATGGCTATCGCGACTTCGCCAATAGTAAATTTGATGCAAAGGAAGGCTTCTTACAGCCGTATATGAAGAACACGCAAATCATGGACTGCCCTTCGGCGGCCGGAGCGGTACCCATCAGTACGAATTTCGCGACTGAGATTATTACAGCTTACGCGACGAATGGGAATCTCTTCGTCCAAAACCATACCTTGATGTCCGTGACGCTCGCCCAGGTGCAAGCGCCATCGGACACCATCTTTATGGCGGACGCCGCTGCATTAAATTCGGACGGCACGCTGGGGCGAACGGAGACATTGAATCTCCCCTCCGACGGCGGCGGCAATGTCCACGGCCTGCATACCGGCTTTGCGAATGTGCTCTGGGTGGACGGCCATGTGAAGGCAGTCCATCCCACGCCGAATGTGACCGACGCCGCGACGCTCGCCACTTTTACGGCGAATAACATGGGCAACATCCTGCCGTCGGCGTCGTTAAGCACGGATCCCGACTACTACTTCAAGCTCGATAAGTAAAGCGTTTCCCCGCGCTTCAAAGCGGCGTATCTTCTTCCTGCTGCCATGCCCGTCTTTCCACGAAAGACGGGCATTTCGGTCGTGCGGTCCGCGAGAAACGACTATCAGATCATCCGGAAAGAAATTTCCTTCAATTTAGGGCAAAAAAATCCCAACTTTTTTCCGATTATTGACGATGTCACGGAAATATCAGAGTTATTTTGGACTCGCGTTGTAGAATACAAACGAAACTAGTCGCGGATGGACAGAACGCCTCGAACGATTGGGGTGTTTTGTGCGATGGATCCGTATGAATGCTAGTTTTCCTACAATGAAGTTGGAAAATTTAATCCGCGGCTGACCTGATCTCAGGAGGCTTGAGAGAACAACGTGCTGCCGTTCTCTTTATATAACACTGCTCCCATCTTAACCTCGGATGACGAGCAGGTCTTCGATGTCTTTTTGACCGCAAAGGAAATTTTCTAATGACGCACCATTCTTTTATCAATCGGCGCCGCGCCGGCTTTACCCTCATTGAGCTGCTCGTCGTGATAGCCATTATAGCGATTCTCGCCGCGATCCTTTTCCCTGTCTTCGCTAAGGCGCGTGAGAAGGCTCGCCAGATCTCCTGCTCATCCAACCTGCGCCAGATCGGTCTCGCCACCCTTCAGTACGTTCAGGACAACGACGAAACCTATTTCCCGTATTTCAGCGCACCGTCTGGTTACCCTGGAGTCATCTTTTGGGATGGCGGCCGCAATTTTATGACCGGCAAGTTTGATACCTCGGTCGGCTTCATACAGCCGTACATGAAGAGCGCCCCGATTATGGATTGCCCGTCCGCAGCAGGAGCCGTTCCCGTCGACACAAACTTAGGGAACGAGATTTTCGCCGCATATGGTGTCAGCAATTACATCGTATTCGGCGGCAGTGCGGGGACTCCGGCGAATCTGTCGCAGTTATCCGCTCCTTCGGATACCATTTTCATGGCGGACGCCGCCCAGTTCAAGAACGGCAGCCCCGGCGTACTGACGCGATCCGATCACTTCAATGGTCCTGGCGATAACGAGATCCATGGCCTGCATACCGGTTTTGCGAACATCTCTTGGGCAGATGGTCATGTCAAGGCGATGCGTCCCACGCCTCCGACGGCCGACGACGGCGCTGGAAATACCGTGGCTATGTATGTTTCTAATGGCCTGGGCAGTATCATTCCGCCGTCATCGGTAAGCACCGACCAAGAGTATTATTACAAGCTTCAAAAGTAACGATTACCGCCGGCGCGGCGACTTATTCGCCGCGCCGGAACCTCGATTGAAGTTGTAGCATATCCTCGAAAGCGTACTTATCATGAAGACTTCCATGTCCAACCATCACGTCACGGCCTTACTTGCCGGGCTAGGACTGCTTGCGACTGTTCCGCTGGCGCATGCCGCTGAGCCCGAGAAATATCAGACAATCTCCGCTAAGACGATCCAGTGTGATGAAACGTCATTTCGCGCGGATTCGGACGGTAATCTCCAGCCGAAGATCAAGTTTCATGTCACCATCGAAGGCCCGAAGCATGTTCGCATCGACGCGTCCGGGATCGATGACCCGAAGCCGGCGTTTTATGTTTACAGCGGCGCGAAGGAGTACGAGTATATCGGCTCCGACAGCAGCTATCGTATCTTTGACGGGCCGACGGACAGCGGTTCGGCTTCGGCGATCCGCAATCTTTCGTGCGTCGATTTCATCTTGAAATCGGATCTCAACGACAAAGTGGATGACGGCGTCAAGCGGACCATCACGAAGGTTACCGTCGATGGAATGCCGATGATCCTGCGCACCGATTCTCGGGGACCATCCAAGGACAAAGAGGGCGTGGATACCATCTATGAAGACTGCCTTTGGTATCACGCGGATACGCTGCTGCCGTACAAGCGAACCGGGTTTATGGTGCAGGGCGACAAGCGCACGCCGACCCTGGGCGTGGAGTATACGAACTACGTCCTCAACAAACCCGTGGCCGCGACGAAGTTTGTTTGGGCGCCGCCTGCCGGCGCCAAGGAATTCGTCATGCATACCCCTCCCGCTCCGCTGGCGGCTGGCGTGACGGCTCCGGATTTCACGGCGATCTCGCCCGACGGTAAGCAAGTTAAGCTGTCGGACTTCAAGGGCAAGCCCGTCATCCTCGATTTCTGGGCGACCTGGTGCGGCCCCTGCCAGGCGGCCATGCCGCATCTGGAGAAGATTTACCAGCAAGTCAAAACCAAGGATGTCGTTATCCTCGCCGTTTGTGTTTGGGACAAGAAGCCCGACTATGAGAAGTGGGTCACGAAGAACATCGGGAGCAAATATAACTTCCCGGTCGCATTCGATCCCGCCGGCACAACGGACGGCGCGAGCATTGCCGGCAAGCTGTACCAGGTCTCCGGCATCCCGACACAATTCGTCATCGATAAAGACGGCAAAATCGCCGCAGTCAGCGTCGGATACGACGAAAGCAAGCATGTCTTGGAAGATGCTCTCGGAAAACTCGGCGTCACCGTCGCGATGGCGGACGCCCCCGCGATTACTGTCGCCGCCAAGCCCTAGCGGCGAGAGCGCATTTTATTGAATTATGGATGAGCATCACGCCTATTATGAAAGTTACTTACGATTCTCAATCGGATCGTGTGCGCATTCTCTTTAGCAATGCGCCCATCGAACGCAGCGCCGCCGAGGCGGCCGGATTAACCCTCGACTACGATGACAAAGGCCACGTTGTGGGATTGGAGCTAGCGCAGGCCTCTCTGCGCATGCACGATCCCCGCGCCGTGGAGTTCGTGGAGGAAAGCGACGCCATCGCCAACGAAGGCGTCGCCTGATCTTCGCTGAGCTCTTACCTCAAGCCACAACACCACAACGCCCATTTCTTTTTCAGAAATGGGCGTTGCGGCGTTGTATGAACCAACTCTTGCAAGCGAAGACGTTCGGATTATCGATCGTTTAGCTTCACCCAAGTCACGCCGTCTTTCAGCGCGATCGGGTACGCTCCGTGCTCCAGCGCCGGCGTTTCCGAGGGGTGGTAGGCGCCGACACCGGAGATCTTTGCCGGCTGCTCGATTAGAAGCCGCGCCAGCGGAGTTTCTTTGGTTTTGGGGACGAGACCGATCCGCACGGCGTTAGTTTTGGTGTTAACCTCGACTGTGTCGAACGCGCCGGCGTCGAGGGTGAGCCAGAGACCGCGCGGAGCGATGTAGACGCGGGACCGGAACGAGTCGCGGGGATGGATCGCGATCCAGTCGCCATGGTGTGTCACATTGCCGCCGAAGGCCTGCCAGCCGAAGTCGGGATGGTCGATCACATAGGTGGCGGCGTCGAGCGCGTGGCCGAAGAAATTCGGGCCGTAATCGCCGGAGTAGGCGTCCCACTTGAGCGTGGATGGGAACGTGTGGAACGCCGCCGAGGCGAAACCATCCTGGTCGATATTAGATAGCGGGCCCATCACGCCGCCGTAGCCGACGCGCAGCAGGTAATAGTCGTCCGGATGGTCTCGGTACTCTTTCAATACCGGAATGGCGTTGAGTCCGGAGCCGTAGTGATGGATTTGACGCTCGATCCGGCTGAGCTTGCCGCCGTAGAGGAAGTCCCAGTAACGGCGTGCGTCGCCGTTATAACCCCAATGGGGCAAGGTGGGCATGTAGCCGAGGATGGCGCTGAGCGTTACCTCCGCCTGCGCGTCATAGCCGAAGTACTTGGACCAGGAATAGACTTCCTCCTGGCCCGTGGAATCCCACGCCATCTCGCTGCCGAATGGGTAATCCCGCTTGCTCCAGCGATCGGCGCGTGTTTTCATGCGCGCCTCCAGAGCGGCGGCCTTGTCCGTCCAGCCTTCGCGTTTTACGTCTTTGAGAAGCTCCAGGAAAACGTCGCCCTCCATCAGTCCCAGCTGCATGTATCCAACCGTGTCGTCGCCATTGGCGTCCGTACTCGTCAGATACATCGTGGTCTGGTAAGCCTGGTCGAGATACCAATCCCAGGGGTGATTTTTCACCATGCCGGGATGGTTGCGCGCCACTCGGTACATTGCCCAGTAGGCGGCCACGACATGCGGATAATTGTATCCGCGCCCGATATCTTCCGAATCTTTCTTATTCCAGCTTGTCCAGCTCCGCCAGTCCTGAGCCGGATCGTACTGGAAGTTCGGCAGGCCCTTGGGATCATAATAGAACATGCTCTTGCGAACGCCGTATTTGTTGGGACCGTCTTTATACTGAATGCCGCCCCAAAGGACGCCGTCGACGAACTGCTCGTACTTTGCGACTTCCTCAGGGCTCGGCTGTCCAAATTCCTTCATCGCGGCGGCGACATACGCGCCGGATCCTCCTTCATCGCCCAGCCCGGAGATCCAGACGCGGCTATCCTGCGTGACCTGCTTGTCGGCTTCCCGGTCGTAACTGATCACGGAAGGACTGCGGCCGAAGGGGTCCTGGGGATCGACAAACCACTGCTTGGTCGTCAGGAATCGGCCCATGTCCGCCACCGCCCGCGCGGCCGGCTTGATCACATAATAACTGACCGTTTGCTTCAGACCATCCGCGTATGTGACAGTGAGGCGCGCTCGTCCCCAGGTTTTGCCGTGCAAAGCGTAGGCTTTCCAGCCGTTGCGCGCCGGGGGCGCGGCCGCTGTTGCAATAGCGCCCGCCGGCTCCACGCGGATCTCCTTCACAGCCTGGGGATACTTCAAGAACAGCCGGCCGTCCTGATCCATGGGGAGGACATAGCCCGGGATCCCGATCGCCAGCGGGCGTTTGTTCGCCTCCAGCGTCTTGTCGATATGGCGGATCGTATCGGAGAGCAGAAATTTGACCCCATAAGTGCGCGTCTCGCCCGGCGCGAGCGAGGCCATGGTCGGCGCGTTCCATTGCTTCACACCGCGCCATTCTTTCTCGGCGTAAGCCTCCGTGTGAACGAGCCAGTTCATCATGCCTTCAAACGTCTGCTCCGGCCGGCGCGGTTCGTTCAATAGTTGATACGCCTCGAAAGGCGTCTTTCCGTAGGGCGTCACGATCAGCGTCGGACCGTGTCCGCTGAGGCGAGTGACCTGGAGATAGCCCGCGTCCTGTCCGATATACGGATCGGAAAACGCGCATTTTTCGTGGGCTTCGGCAAGCTCACGGTTGGTAATGATGTTGTTGAACACCATCGGAATCCCGAGCGCGCCGATCTGCACGACGGAGGCGGATTTGTTTTTGATATCGAACTTGAGCACGAGCTTGCCGCTGTCCAATGCCCAGGTGCGCGTGATTTGCAGCGGACAATCCGGGTCCAGCGTCGGAGTCAGGTCTGAAGAGGCGAGGGCGCCGCCCGTTGTTGGCAGCGGGGTGACAGGCTGCCGATGCTTGGCGGTGGAGTAATCCGTCCAATCTCCCGATGTCTGCGAGCGTAGACGCAGCGTCAGATCTCCCAGATCGAAAAAGCCGTCGCCGGAGCGCTCGGCGAGTCTGTCGGACGGGGTGAAGTCAAAGCCGGCTCCGCCGGCGGGCAGCAGCGCGGCGATCGTCTGTGACGACTTGACGAGCTTCAAGGCGAAGTCCGGCGTGGAAAAATCCATCGTTCCGTTCTCCATTCCAAGCGCCGTGGGCGCGCCCGGCGGCGCAGGCGCCTGGGCCAGGACGGAGTGCGGCGCCGGTGAACAGAGGCTGATCGAGATCATGCCGCCCAGCAGATAACGGGTCGATCGGTTCAAAATGCGCACGGTGGTAATTTCTCTCTTTGTACGATATCTCCCATTATCCCATGGCCGTTTGCGGACGGCAATAGGAAACATTATCGATCCCATGGAAGATATTGACCCGGGTGATATTCCAGGGCAAATGGGCGGGATTCCGAGCGGCGCGCGTGTGGATCAATATTTTCCATGTTTTGGCAGTGTTTTACATTGCTCGATTGTGGGCGCTCTGTGTTAAACTATACTATCAGGCTTGCCGCAACGGATGCGGATTGCTTATGACGCGTTGAAGCGTCCATCGTTTTGCGAATCGATGGACTTTTTTATTCTGCGGCTTTGGTACTTTCGCATCCACTGCGATTTACCATCTGTTTTGAGCGAGGCGCTCAGGAAGAGAACTGGTAATGAACACATCCGCGTCGGTTTGGACTTCGGCGCCGGAGCGCCACTATCGGGATTTGGCGTCGCCGGCGGCGAAAGATGTCGATCAGCTGCGCGAGGCGATCCTTCAGATCGGCCTCAGCGCGCTCTCCTCCAGCGATTCCCGCGCCCTGGTCCTGCCTCCTCCCAAACACTTTGCGCCCAAGCGGGTGGAGGGGCACAAAGATCTCCATCATCATCGGTATTTGGAGATCGGCATTGTCACGAAAGGCGAGATGACGATCTGGTGGGAGGGAAGCACCGCCCAGTGCGCCGCCGGATCCGTGTTTGTGATTCCTCCAGGCGTGCGCTACCTTCCGCATGCGGACGTTCCCGGCCGGAGCAAGACGCCGCATTCCGTCGTCTGGCTGGCGCTGCACCGGGGCTGTGCGGTGGTGCATATGTGCTCGCTGAAGGACAGCGTGCATCAGCTCAGCGAATACTATTCGTTCACCGAGGCGCAGGTGACAAATGTCGCGCGCAGCATTTCGCAGGAGCTGGCCGAGCGCTCGCCCAACTATGACACCGTCATTCGCGGTGGGCTGTTGTGCCTGTTCACCTGGCTGCAGCGCGCCCCGGTGCATCGGATTTCGCGCATGAGCGGAACGGGCAAGGATGCGAAACCCGGCGACGACGATACGTTCAGCAACCGGGTCGAGTCGTATTTCCTGTCTCACTACCATCGCCCCATCTCTCTCTCGCAAGTCGCGTCCTCCATGGGATGCAGTCCGGCGCATCTGTGCCGGCACTTTCGGGCGCTGACGGGGCAGACGCCGTTTCAGTTTCTGCGCGATGTCCGCATTGAGGCGGCGAAGCGGCTTCTGTGCTCCGAGGTTCCGATCGCCCGGGTCGCTGAGATGGTGGGTTTCGACGATCCGCTGTACTTCAGCAAGGTCTTTTCCGGACGCACCGGCGAATCGCCGCATAGCTACCGGGTGCGTTCGCGCACGAACGGCTATCAAGAACTGGCGTCCTGATCGCGGCGCGATATTTTCCACATCACAGCATCGATAGCGCGGTCTGCATATGAGAATGCCTGGCGAACAAATGCGCCAGGCATTCTTTTTGCATGCGCAGGACTGACTGCGAGGGTGGCCGCCGCGCCCTGTTTACCGTAAGCGTTTCCGTTATCTCGGACAGGATTCCTTGCCTCGAACGGTGAACAACCGAGCAGCCGCTTTCGGCTGCGTATTTCGACGACTAAGGGTTCTACGATGAAGACATTTGCTATCTCCGGTGATTCATTTACATATGGCGGCGAGCCGATTCAGATCATCTCCGGCGCACTTCACTATTTCCGTATCCTGCCGGAGCACTGGGAAGACCGCCTGTTAAAGCTCAAGGCGTGCGGTCTCAATGCGGTCGAAACGTATATGCCCTGGAACCACCATCAGCCGTCTCCCGACCAATTTTGCTTTGAGGGGATGCTCGATGTCGTTCGTTTTATCCAAATGGCCCATCAGCTCGACTTAATGGTGATCGTCCGCCCCAGCCCGTATATTTGCGCCGAATGGGAGTTTGGGGGACTGCCGGCATGGCTGCTGGCGGATCCGGGAATGCGGCTGCGCTGCATGCATCCGGCGTATCTCGTCGCCGTTGAACGGTATCACGCCGCCGTGCTGCCGCTTCTGGCGCCGCTGCAATGCACGCAGGGCGGCCCGATCATCGCGATGCAGATCGAGAACGAATATGGAAGCTATGGAAACGACCATCAGTATCTGCGTTTTCTGGAGGACAGCATCCGGGCGCACGGCGTGGATGTGCTGCTGATGACCTCCGATGGACCGACCGAACCCATGCTTCAGGGCGGAACACTGCCGCACGTTCATAAAACCGCGAACTTCGGTTCCCACCCGCTAGACGCATTCCGCACGCTGCGCAAGTATCAGCCGGGCGGCCCCATGATGTGCATGGAGTTTTGGAACGGCTGGTTCGATCATTGGGGAGCGCCGCACCATACGCGGGCGTCGGAGGACGTCGCGCCGGATCTGGATGCGCTGCTGGCGACGGGCGCCTCGGTCAATATCTATATGTTCCATGGCGGCACGAACTTCGGCTTCTCCAACGGCGCCAACTGCACGCCGGAGGCGAAGGGCGTCCAGAACTATCAGCCTACGGTGACGAGCTACGATTACGACGCCCCCTTGAACGAGGCGGGGGATCCGACGCCGAAATATGAAGCGTTCCGGAATGTGATCGGCAAGTACCGCACGCTGCCGGACATCCCGGTCCCAGGGCCGTCGCCGAAGGCGGCGTATGGCGCTGTCGAACTCACGCATCAGGCAGGACTGTTCGACAGTTTGTCCCAGATTTCTGACGGCGTCCGCCGAACCAATCCGGAAACGATGGAAGAATTGGGTCAGAATTACGGCTTCATTCTTTACCGGACGCACGTCGCGGGACCGCGTCCGGCGGAGAATTTGGTTCTTCAGGAAGTGCGAGACCGCGCCCATATTTTCGTGAACGGCGAGTTTCGCGGCGTCTTTTACCGCAACGATCTGGAGACGACGATTCCGGTGGAGATTCCCGCCGAGGGCGCGCAGCTGGACATTCTCGTCGAGAATATGGGACGCGTCAACTATGGCCCATTGATGAACGAGCGCAAGGGCGTGACCGAGGGTATACGCTTGGGCAATCAGTTCTTGTTTGGCTGGGAGATCTTTTGCCTGCCGTTGGAAGACCTTTCTTCGGTCCCGTTCACCGAAGCGACAGCCCGCGCGCTGCCGGGATTCTTCCGGGGGACGCTCCATGTGGAGACGCTAGCGGACACGTTCCTGTCGCTTCCCGGCTGGACAAAAGGCGTGGCGTTCATCAATGGCTTCAACCTCGGGCGCTACTGGAATCAGGAGCCGCATCGGGCTCTCTACGTCCCGGCGCCGCTGCTTCGCGCGGGCGCGAACGAAGTGATCCTGTTCGAACTGGAGGGAATGAAGCAGGCAATCGTCGAATTCCGAGATTCGCCGATCTAAGCGTTCAACCAAATACAACCCAATCGCCACCAAAGACGATCCTGTCGATATGTATAAAATATATATTGACAGGATTTCTCTTTGTGTATATACTTGGTCTATTCTGGCTGTTTCTGGTAACAGACGCCAACTCTTCCATGACAACCAACAGCGTGAGTCCACAGCAACTATTTTTGACAATACAGGAACGCATCGAGTCCGGCCGATACGCGCCGGGCGCGTGGCTTCCCACCGAACGCACTCTGGCGCAGGAGTTCTCCGTGGACCGCTCCGGAATCCGCAGCGCTCTCGCGCAGCTGGAGGAGAAGGGGCTGATCACGCGGGAGCCGGGCCGTCGGCCCTGGGTCACCCAGCGCGGCGAAAAGCGAAAGCGCGCCTCGGACCCGGTCCCCGCCGTCTCATCCGTGCAGCGCAGCGTCGTCGCTATTCTTCCTCAGCATCCCATGCACCCGGCGTCGCTCTTTATTCTCCACGGTCTCAACACGGCGCTGCGCAGCGGCGGCGCGCCGCCGCTGCGCTTGCAGGTGTTCGACACCAATGGCGACAGCGACAGCTCGGCCGTGGATCTGGAGAAGCAGGCGCTGGACGCCGTTTTGGATGAGAACGTCGCCGGCGTCGTCATCTGGCATATGGGCGGCGAGGATACGCTTCCTCAGCTGCGTGAACTTCAGGCGCGCGGCGTGCCGGTCGTCTTTATCGACCGCTATCCTGATGGACATTACTGCGACTATGTCGGCGTGGATAACCAGGCGAGCATCGAAGAAGCGATCACTCATCTGCGCAGCCTGGGACATCACCGGATCGCCCATCTGACGACCGATGAGCCGACGACGGCGGTTATTGAGCGCCGCGACTCGTACCTGGAGATCATGTCGGCGTCCTGGTCCGAGCCGAGGCCGGAGTGGCTGTTCGTGCTCGTGCGTAAGGACATTCGGTATGTCAAGAACGAGGCGGCGGTGCGCGCCGCCTTTGACCAGTTTTTCGGAGCCCCGGAGCCGCCGACCGCGATCATCACGATGAATGACGCGCTGGCGCATTACTTCATGCATGAGGCCGCGTCGCGCGGCAAATCCGCGCCGGCCGACTTCAGCATCATCGGCTTCGACAATGTCGAGCGCCATTCGCCGCGGCCCGCCACACTCACCACGATGCACCAGCCGTTTGACAAAATGGGACGGCGCGCGGCGAAGCTGCTGCTGGAGCGTCTCGCCAACCCCGACAAAAATCTCGAGAAGCGGCATATTTTGATGTCCGCTCCGCTTCTCGTCCGATCGACCTGTCGATCTCTGGAAAACGCCCACGCGGATTCCTGAACGCATTGCTCGCTTTGGGTTTTTAACTATGCAACATTTGATCGACAAGAAGACCTTTTCGCCGATTTTGCGCTCGCTCCTCTGGATTCTGCTGATTACCCTCGGTGTCACCATGATGGGATCGGTCGTTTCGCGCGCCGCCGAGCCGGTCAATCTCGTCATTTGGGGATTGGAGTCCAGCGAGGAGTCGAAGGACCAGGACGCAAAGATCGCCGAGTTCGAGCGCCGCAATCCGGGCATTAAGGTCTCCGCGCTCTCGATGGGCGCGGGCGCTATGAACCCGCAGAAGCTGATGACGGCGATTGTCGGCGGCGTGCCGCCGGACCTCGTTCGCCAGGACCGGTTCACCGTCGGCGACTGGGCCAGTCGCGGCGCCTTCCGCTCCCTGAACGACTTTCTCGCGGAAGACGCGGCCAGCCAAAATCCCAAGGCGATCCGGCAGGCGGATTACGTTCCGGCCACCTGGAGCGAAGTGCTTTATCAGGGCAAAACGTACGGTATTCCTCAGGATACGGACGACCGCGTTCTTTACTATAACAAGACGATGTTCCGCGCGGCGGGCCTCGATCCGGAAAAGCCGCCGCGCACCTGGAGCGAGCTAATCTACGACGCCAAGAAGCTGACCAAGCGCAACTCCGTGGGCGGCCTGGAGCAGATTGGACTGATCCCGACCTTCGGCGAAGGATGGCTTTATTTGTGGTCGTGGCAGGCCGGCGGTGAACTGCTTTCGCCCGATGGCCGCACCTGTACGCTGGCGAACCCCAGCACCGAGTACGCGCTGACGAACATCGTTAGCTGGTGGGATGCGCTGGGCGGAGTCGACACCATCAACGCCTTCTCCGGCTCGTTCCAGGGCCAGGAGCAGGACCCGCTGATGACCGGCAAGCTGGCGATGGAGGTCGGCGGCGACGGCATCATCAACTCGATCGCGCGCTACCATCCCGAGCTGGACTTCGGCGTCTGCCCCGTTCCCGTGCCCGACGACCGGTTTAACCATGTCGGCAAGTACAAAAACGAGCCGACCTATCTGACCTGGTCCGGCGGCGCCGCGTGGGTCATCCCGCAAGGCGCGAAGCATGCCCGGGAAGCATGGCGGTTTATCCAGTGGATGAACTCGGCCGAGGCGGAGCTGATCGGCAACAAAGCGCAGGCGGCTTATGTCCACGGCAAAGGACGTTTATTTGTCCCGAACCTCACGGCCAACCGAATTGCTACGGCGGCCGTCTTCGGCGCATACAAGAGTACGCTGCCGCCCAAGTTCTTAATCGCCAAGCAAACCGCGCTGGATCTGCTGCCCTACACCAAGTTCCGGCCGGTGACGTTTGTCGGCCAGCGCCTCTGGGACGAGCATGTGCGCGCCGTCGATCAATCGATCCGCCACGTGAAATCGCCGCATGACGCCCTTTTGTACGGCCAAAAGCACGTCCAGATCGAACTCGATACGGTTTACAACCGGGAATCGCACCCGGTGCTTCCGATGAAGCCGCTCGTGACGGCCATCGTCCTGATCGCAGTGATCGGTTTCGCCATTCTGGGATTGAAGATCGCGCAGTGGATGCGCTCGCAGCGCCGCGCCACCCGGGCGGAGGCGTGGGCTGGCTTCGGATTTGTGACGCCATGGATCATCGGATTTTTGGTGTTCACGCTGGGACCGATCATCGCGTCGCTGATCCTCTCATTCTGTGACTACGACGTCCTGCATCCCGCTCGGTGGGCAGGCGCGTCCAACTATGTTTCGCTGGCGACGATCGACCGCGCCTTCATCATCAAGAGCATTGGCAACGCCCTGTATTTGGCGCTGTTCGGCATCCCATTAGGAATGTGTACGAGCCTTGCGATGGCGATGCTGCTCAACACCAAGGTGAAGGGGCTGCAAATTTACCGCACGGCGTTCTACATGCCCAGCATTATCCCCGTTGTTGCGACGACCGTTCTCTGGGCGTGGATCCTCAATGGCGATCCGAACCGGGGCTTGCTCAACGCCTTCTGGCAGACCTCAATCACTCCCTGGATGCATGTGGCGCCGCCGGGATGGCTCTCGGTTCCCGCCTGGACCAAGCCCAGCTTGATCCTGATCGGCCTGTGGGGCGCGGGCGGCGGCATGATCCTGTGGCTGGCGGGCCTCCAGTCGGTGCCGGCGACGCTGTATGAGGCCGCCTCCCTGGACGGCGCCAGCAGCTGGGCGCAGTTCCGCCACATTACCTTGCCGATGCTTTCACCCTATATCTTCTTCAACTTGATCATGGGTACGATCGGCGCGCTGCAAACATTCGAGACCGCCTATATTCTCGGCAACACGGGCGGCGGAGGCGGAACAGGCCCGGACGACAGTCTGCTGGTGCCCGTCGTCTATCTCTTCAACAACGCCTTCCAATACTTCAAGATGGGGTACGCCAGCGCGCTCGCCTGGATCCTGTTCGTCATCATTCTGGGACTGACGATGGGGCAGCTGAAGATGGCGCCGCGCTGGGTGCACTACGAGACGGAAGAGAAGTAGGCGACGGCGCGTTTGAAACTGAGTGGTTGAAAAATTATGAACCTAATCGTTTGGCTGATTATCGTCGTTGCCGCTTACGCCTCCGTGGGCTTCTGGGTGGCGAACATCATTCGGGCATTCCGGCTGGGACGAACGCCGCTGGCGGCCACGCTATTGGCGCTGCCGTTGGCGGCGCTCCTCGCAAGCATGTTCCTCACGCCGGCCGTGCGGATCATCGCCTTTGAAGCGGTGCTGGCGGCGGGAACCGCGGTGCTGGCGAAAGTCTTTGCGCCCGCCGTGGACGTCGTGCCGCAAAAAGAAACGAAGACCTCGGTGCTGCACCTGGTGCTGATCTCCGGCTCGGCGCTCTTCCTGATCCCGTTCTTCTGGATGTTCATTACCTCGGTCAAGGAAGACAGTCAGATGACTCACTTCCCGCCCGAGTTTATTCCCACCCAGCAGGTCAAGATCAAGCTCGACGGTAAGGACGCCGGGCTGGTATGGATGACCAACAACGGCATGCGCGTCAAGGGCGCCGTCACCGAAACCTTTCCCGACGGCACCGAGGATGTGCGCGTCTTGAACGGCGGTCAGACGAAGCGGGTGTCCAAAGCGGACGTCACGGAGATCCGCCGCTTCGATCCGGTCTGGAAGAACTATCCGGATGCGCTCGACTTCCTGCCGGCGGAAAGCCACTATGGCCTGGTCAATCTGCAAAACACGCTGATCATCGCTCTGATGTCGGTGATCGGCACCACGCTTTCGTCGAGCCTGGTCGCCTACGGCTTCTCGCGCTTGAAATGGCCCGGCCGGGACTGGCTGTTTGGGATCGTGCTGGCGACGATGATGCTTCCGGACGCCGTCACGATGATGCCGCGCTTCCTGATCTTCCGCGACCTGCACTGGATCGACACGCTGTACCCGCTCTGGGTGCCATCGTTCTTCGCCGGCGCGTTCAATGTCTTCTTGCTGCGCCAGTTCTTCATGGGAATCCCCAAGGAGCTGGAGGACGCGGCGAAGATCGACGGGTGCAGCTACTTCACCACCTACTGGCGCGTGATGCTGCCGATGGTGAAGCCCGCGCTGGCCGCCGTCTCGATCATGACGTTCATCGGCGCCTGGAAAGACTTTATGGGCCCGCTGATCTTCATCTCGACGCCGCAGAAGATGCCGCTTTCGTATGTGCTCCAGTTGTTCAACTCATCGCACGGCGGCGAGCCGGGAATGCTGATGGCGGCCACGACGCTCGTTATGCTGCCGGTCATCGTGCTGTTCTTCTTCACGCAGCGCTACTTCATCGAAGGCGTCTCGCTGACGGGACTTGGCGGCCGATAGCTGACAGACGCTAAAAAAAGGCGCTGGGGAATTCCCCAGCGCCTTTTTTATGCGCGACGGAAAGATGCTCGTCCCGGAAACGACTGCCGTAAGCCTCGCGAAATATTCGTCGACCTGCTGTTCCTGCTCCGCGATAATGTCCGCTAGGTGTTCTGCGACTTTGTCCAATTTGTGTTAGCGCCTGTTATGGACTTTCCGCACAATAGCTATCGTTAATCGCTAGCTTGGTTGATCTCGTGGGAATCTTTTTCGAATATGTCATGTACTATCAACATGACTACTCGAAAATCATATCCCTCTGATGTTTCCGATGGCGAGAGGGCGTTCGTCGCTCCTTATTTGACGCTCATTGTTACGGATGCTCCGTAACGACAACATAGTCTGCGCGAAATCCTAGCGCCGCCATCTATGACGGCCAGACGCTCCAGTCGACTCCCGAGCGCGGCGACCACTCGGGATATGACGGTGCTAAAAAACGCAAAGGCAGTAAGATCCACATCGCCGTCGATACTCTTGGCCATCTGCTGAACCTGGCGATCACACCCGCCAACGAACAGGAACAAGCGCAAGTCTCCGAGCTGACCAAGGCAGTTCAAGAAGCGACAGGCAACACGGTGGAACTGGCGTATGTCGATCAGGGTTACACGGGCGAGGCCACTGCAAATGCCGCGAAGGAGCAGGGCGTGACGCTGAAAGTAATCAAGCGCCCAGACGCCAAACGCGGGTTTATACTGTTGCCGCGTCGTTGGGTCGTGGAAAGATCGTTTGCCTGGAAGTCGCGATTTCGTCGCTTGGTCCAAAAGAGCGGGTTTGTCGATGTTTGTCACCAGCCTTATCCCGCGATGATCGAGGGGTTCGTCGGGCGCATCGGGGTCTCTACGAGATCACGGGCGGCCGCGCTTTGCCAATCGCCGCGCAGCCGCAGGAAGCTCTCCGAGACGGATTTTAAACTGGAAGGGCTTGATTGGCTCGCCACACGGAATCCGGGCCTGGAGGCGGATCGTCGCCCCAGACCTTCATGGTAAGGAACTCCGGAAGATGCAGCGCGATCACTGTTTCCCAGAGCGTCTCCACATCGGCGAAGGTGCGCAGAGTCGGGCTCGCGCCAATCGCAGCGTACTCTGCCCGCATCTGCTGTGATTTGGCGCCGAGCCAGGCCGCCTCCTCCGCCGCCATTCGTTCGCCGATTCGGCGATCGGCCAGCCGCGCATCCAGCCCCATCGCGAAATGCGGACCCGGCGCGCCCGGCGGCGGCAGGCGGGAGATGTCCACGCAGTCGGGCTCCAGCGCCCACAGCAGGGAAGTCTCCACTTTGCCCGCGTGGTCGCCGCCGCGCCCGTCAAACCCGGACGTGTTGGCCTCGAAGTCGGGAAGCCCGTAGAGGCGGACGCCGGCGTGGGGCTGTACCAGCGACAGCAGCGTCTTCAGATCCTCCCAATTTGGCCCGTAGTGACCGGTCAGGAAGATCGCCGCGTGAAACCCCAGGGCGTCGGCCGTTCGAATATGGTAACAGACGTTTTGGAAGTGCCGCCATGGTGGCAGCGACGTCAGCCAGGACCGAGGAACTTCGCCGATGTTTTTGGCGGCCCAGCCGGCGTATCCGCTGACTTCATGAATGTGCCAGTAGTCCGGCGGCGCTACGACACCTCCGGATGCGCGCGCCGCGAGGCAGGCGACGGCGTGCGCCTTCAGCGCATCCAACCCCAGAGCGCAGTGCGGCCCATGCGGCTCGCAAAGCCCTTGCGGAAAATAGACGACCGGGCAGGCCGTGAACGCCGCCTCCAACTCGTCCGGAAACATTCGCTCCCAACGGACTTCTCGGCGTGACATCATCGCGTTTCCTTCATCGTCTTCTTGGTGTGGGGAGTTTTCAAATCTCGGCTGCTGGGAAATGGGAACGATCTTGATGCCAGGCGACGCCGCCTGTGAGCTGCCGGCGCACCGGATCGGTTTGCCGGTCCGCGAACTCCGGCGTGATTTCGTATCCCTGCTCCCATTGCTTCATCCAGGCGTGCTTGTAAAGGATCATGATAAGCCGTCGCGGCAGGTCGCCGGTCAGGGGCGAGTTGGTGTGCCAGATCTCGGTGTTGTTGATCAGGCACGAACCGGCGGGCCCGGTGACTCCGATCTGTCCGGGGATAAACTTCGGCTGGCCGTTTGCCTCGTTCATCTCCGGAGGACAAGCGCGGTCGTTGCGATGAGTTCCCGGCAGGAGCGTGAAGGGGCCGGTATCCTCGCGAACATCGCTCAGGAAATAGGTGCAGCGCAGCCAGAAGTTCTGACGTGGGTACGGAATATCTGTCATCCACTGAAAATCGTTGTGCCAGGAGATATAGGCGGGAGTGCGCGGCAGCTTGTGGTCCAGTTCTCCTCCTGACGCCAGCTCGATGTCGGCACCAATGACGGCGCGGGCGATGGGAAATGTCGTCGGCAAATCCATCAGGGTTTCGAATGCTGGATCGCGTTCCAGAATGCGCGGTGTCTCCACGCGCGTCGCCCCCGGCGCGAGCGGAGTGCGCGCGAGCTGGGCGTCATAGGCGATGGAAAGTGTGGCGACCTGCGAGGAAGTCAGCGCGTCTTCCATCAATACGTAACCATCCCGCCGTATCAGGGCGACAATCTCGTCCCGCGGCGTTTTCGGCGTCACTCGGTTCATCGGCGGCGTCTCCATAAAAACAGCGATGCTCCATGGTACACTGTGCAGGCGTGATGGGCCATTCCCGTAACAGCAAAGGGGCATATCTCTTTTGACAAACTCATTCGTTTCTGGTGAAATCCGTCGCGTTTACGTAACGCTTGGCGCAGTTGCAGGCGATGCGCCGGCGCCCGTCGGAGACGCGTTCCAGCGGATCATCGCGGTAGAGGAGGTTTGTCCTCCTGGCGCGGTCTATACGCCGCCGCCGCTGGAATGGCTCACGTTGTTTGGAACGCTACACGGCCACGCCATGACTCACATCGGCGCGCATACGCTGACGCATCAGGCAGGTTCTTTGATCGCCGTCGCTTCCGGTAGTCAGATCATCGAGCACGTGGACGCGCGCCTGCCTTGGCGAGTTCGGTACTTGCTGCTGACGGGATCGTGGGCGGATCAAATGGACGATTGGCTGCGGCGGAAAGAGCCCTGCGCCGCTATCGAAGCCTCCGCCGCGCGGAATGGGCGTCTCCTGTGCGAGATGGTCGATCTGGCGCTGACGCAGGAGGACGGCTGGCGGTGGGTGTTTGTGAGTCGCTGCGCCGAACTTTGGGGCGCATTGTATTCTGATCGCTCCGACGCTCTCGGGGCGTCTCTCCTCACGCAGGTTGGCTTGATACTCGATGAAGCTCCGGCAGAGCGGCTGACGGTGGCGCAGATCGCGGCGCGTGTGCATCTGACGCCCAGGCAGTTGATCTATCGCTTTCAAAATGCAGCAGGCGAACCTCTGGCGCAATGGACTCGACGACGGCGAGTTGCGGCGGCGCGGCGTCTCCTGAGCCAGGGCTATTCGGTGACGACCGTCGCCGAACGGCTTGGTTTCGCCAATCCCTATCACTTTTCACGCGCATTCAAGGCTGTCACCGGAGCCACGCCTTCCCATGTTCGCGAAGACGCACTGCGGGGATCCCTGCATGCCTGCGCATCGGAGCTTGATTCAGGAAGATCCGATGTTACCTCGGAGCAGTAACACCAAGCCTTGCAAAATATTCATTGACCTGCTTGACAGGGCGGGCTGAGCTTGTTATAATAGCGACGTGATGAACTTGGTTAATCACTACTGTAGGGAGTTTTGGTGTATTTGTTTCAGTTGCATCACAGTATGATGGGCAATGAAAAGGAGCAACGTAAGCGAAATGAAGCTGACAGTCAAAAAAATTGCGCCCGTCTGTCTGGGCGTCATGGCCGCCGCCGGGATGATGCTGACATCGACGACGAAAGCGAACGCCTGGTCATGGGTGGACAGCAGCCGATGGGACACCTGGAGCAATGGAGGCTATTGGGTACAGCAGGATATTTGGGGAACATCGACAGTCGGCCAAACAATCTACGCAAACTCGTATTCGAACTGGCAGGTCACAGCCAATTACAGCGGCGGCGGCATTAAGTCTTATCCCGCCGTCGGACGAACGATCAACAAATCACTCAGTTCCCTTGGGTCGCTGGTGAGCTGGTATTCGGCGTCCAACCCCGGCGGCTCTTCTTATGACAACGCCTACGATATTTGGCTCAATGGGAGCGGCTATGAAGTCATGATCTGGCAATCCTGGAACGGCACACAGCCGATCGCCAGTTCGTATAACGCGCAGGGCGTGGCGAACGCCACCGTCTGGAATGTCAACATTGGCGGAACGACGTACAATTTCTACCAGCGAGGAACGGTGTTCAGTTTCCTGCGAACAAGCCAATCGAGCTCCTCGTGGACCGATATCCGCGCGGTGCTGCAGTATTTGAACAACAACCATTGGTTTAATAACCCGACGGTTACGAATGTGCAGTTCGGATGGGAAATCATCAGCACGGGCGGCAGCAAAACGTATGCACTGAATGGCTATTATTGCAATTTTAGCTAATACGGCGTCCTCGTTTTCGCAGCAAGACGATCCAGGCCCGCGTGCGGGCGGGAGAGGCGGGACAATGGATAGTCCCGCCTCCTCAATTCGGCAACTTTGACGGATAAATGATCGGGACGATGTGGTCTGCCCAGATCGTCGCCACCGCCTCGCTTCCCAGCGCGCTGGGGTGGACATGGTCCAAGCCGATGGCCTCCGGATGACTGAGCGTATACTGATAAAGCTCGCCCGAAGGATCCGCGTCGAAAACCGAGCCGGGATGCTTGGCGGCCTCTTGCTCGACAATCGCGGCGATGGCGCTCCGGTATCCGCTGAGCCTTTGGACGCCTTCCGTCGTATGATTGCGCCCCTGCGCCATGATATACGGCGGACTTTGCAGAATGACCCGATATCCATTGTCCGTCAGTTCATCCACGATTTTTTCAAGTTGCACTTGGTATGTCCCGGGACTGAACGCGCCATAGTGTTCCGAAGAGTCATTGATGCCCAGCGCGACGAACACCCAGGGATAAGTCCGCGCTGGGGCGCTTGCTTCCGCCGCGCGCAGTAGCTTACCGTCTGGACGCCAGTTGAACGTATTCGTTCCGCCGGCGCCGCGATTTTTGATCCGTACCTCCATCTTCCCCGACAGACGTTCCTGAAGAAGTTTGCCAAGCTGTTTTCCTGCGGGAGCGGCGTGTTTTGCGTTCGGCGCGAGCTGGACCAGCCAGGAGTCGCCGATCAGTAAAACGCCCGTGGAAGGGATTGTCGTGTCCGCCGCCAAATGATGGATCGGCGTGGCGAGCGATGCGAAGATGGCTCCGAAGGCAAGAACATTATGGAATATCATCAAAATCCTCAAACTGAACATGCGAAAATGTTCGGTTATGCGTCAATATGAACTCAAGATACCCGACTGGAAAGGCGTCACACACGTTATGCTGATACAAGGACCGGAACGAAGCCGTTCCCTTCGCGTCGAGAACCTCCAGAGCGATCTTGTGGTGGTCGGCGGCGGACTGGCGGGAGTCTGCTGCGCGATCACGGCGGCGCGTGCCGGAACGCGCGTTACGCTGGCGCAGGATCGTCCGGTGCTGGGCGGCAATGCGTCGAGCGAGGTGCGGCTCTGGACCCTCGGCGCGACCAGCCATATGATCAATAATAACCGATGGGCGCGCGAAGGCGGCTTGATCGATGAGATCCTGGTGGAAAATCTATTTCGGAACCCGGAAGGCAATCCGCTGCTGTTCGACGCGCTGCTGCTGGAGAAGACGATCGCGGAGCCCAATATCACGCTGCTGCTGAACACGGCGGTCCATGAGGCCGAAACTTCGGAGGATGGGGCAATCACGAAGGTCGCCGCGTTCTGCTCGCAGAACGCGACCCGCTATGTGCTGTCCGCCCCCCTGTTCGTGGACGCTTCCGGCGACGGCGTGGTCGGATTTCTCGCCGGCGCCGCGTTTCGCATGGGCGCGGAGGCGACATCGGAGTTCGGCGAAAAGTTCGCGCCGAGCCGGGAATATGGCGAGCTGCTGGGACACTCGCTTTATTTCTACAGTAAAGACGCCGGCAAGCCCGTTCGGTATGTTCCGCCGGCCTTCGCGCTCGCCGACGTCGAAACCGCGATTCCCCGGTTTCGCTCGCTGAACGCCCAGAGCTACGGCTGCCGTCTCTGGTGGTTCGAATGGGGCGGGCGGCTGGACACAGTGCACGACACCGAAAAGATCAAGTGGGAGCTTTGGAAAGTCGTCTACGGCGTCTGGGACTATATCAAAAACTCGGGCAAGTTTCCGGAAGCCGAAAACCTCACGTTGGAATGGGTAGGTCACATCCCCGGCAAGCGCGAAAGCCGCCGCTTTGAAGGCGATTATATGCTGCGCCAGCAGGACATCGTGGAGCAGAGGGAGTTTGACGATGTGGTCGCGTTCGGCGGCTGGAGCATCGATTTGCATCCCGCCGATGGGATCTTCAGCGAGCATCCCGGCTGCAATCAGTGGCACTCCAAAGGGATCTTCGGCATCCCATATCGATCGTACTACTCTCGCAACGTCCCGAATCTCTTCCTCGCCGGCCGCATTATCTCCGCCAGCCATGTGGCCTTTGGGTCGACGCGCGTGATGGCGACCTGCGCCCATGGCGCGCAGGCGGTCGGCGCGGCGGCCGCGATCTGCGCGCGCGAAGGCTTGCAGCCGCGCGATATGACCACACCAGCGCGCATGACCGAGCTTCAGCGCGATCTGCTGCGCGCCGGACAGCATCTGCCTGGCCGGCGTTTGCGGGATGACGCCGACCTGGTCCAAAGGGCGTCGATCGCGGCGACCAGCCGGCTTCGGCTGGAATCCTTTCCGCCGGATGGTCCGTTATTGCCGCTGAAAGAGTCCTGGGCGATGCTGCTGCCGGCGGAGGCCGGTCCCGCGCCGTCCGCGACGTTTTGGGTGGATGTCGATGAACCGGGCGCCGTGCTGGATGCGGAGCTTCGCGTGAGCTCGCGTTCCGGCAGCCACACGCCGGATACAACGCTGGATCGGCGGCGCGTCACGCTTTCCCCAGGCCGCGGCCAGTCCGTGACGTTCGAGTTCGACGCGCGCATTTCCGAACCCGGGTATCTCTTCGTGTGCTTGATGCATAACGATCGGGTGCAGGTCCGATGCACCGAGCATCGCGTGACCGGCGTGATGTCGGTCTGCCGCTGGTACAATCCGGCGTCCGGCGAAGAGGCCGCTCAGACGCCGCCCCGCGATATCGGGGTGGACGCGTTCGAATTCTGGACTCCTCGCCGGCGTCCGAACGGGCAGAACCTCGCCGTGACGCTGGGGCGGAGGGTAGACGTGTTTGGACCGGATAACCTGATCAATGGCGTGCAGCGTCCAACGACGCAGCCCAACGCCTGGGTCGCCGACACCGTCGACCCGTCACCGGAGCTCACTTTCACATGGGACGCGCCGCAGACCATCGGGCGCATCGAGCTGTTCTTCGACACGGACTACGATCACGCGATGGAATCCGTCCTGATGGGCCATCCTGAAAGCGTGACGCCGTTTTGCGTGCGCGCTTATACGCTCCGCGATTCGCAGGGGCGGGTGCTGGCCGAGCGGTTGGACAACCATCAGACCCGCAATACCATCTTGCTGGAGCCGCCCGTCCATACGGACCGTCTGACGCTGGAAGTCGAACACCCAAGCGCATCGGTCCCGGCGTCGGTTTTTGAGATCCGCGCCTACGAACGCTGAAGGTGATATTTATCCCGGAAATGTATGCTTTTGTGTCCTGTTCAGCGACGCGGACGGATGATACAATAGGAGCATATGAAACACATAAAAACGTTTAACTCTGTCGTGATTCTGGCGACTCTGGCGGGCGCGGGGTCGGCGACGCCGAAGATCGCGCCGAAAGTCCAGTCGTTTCCATTGACGGGTGTGCGTCTTCTGGACGGTCCGTTCCAGCACGCGCAAAAACTCGATCGGGATTATCTGCTGGCGCTGGACCCGGACCGGCTGCTCCACAACTTCCGCACGAACGCCGGTCTCGCGGCGAAGGCGCCGATCTATGGCGGCTGGGAAAGCGCGGGCGTCGCCGGGCACACCTTCGGGCACTATCTGTCCGCGATGTCCATGATGTATCAGTCCACGGGTGATGCGCGCCTCAAGCAGAAGATCGATTACTGCGTCGATGAGATCGCGCTGTGCCAGGAAAAAAGCGGCGACGGGTATGTGAGCGCCATCCCCGACGGGCGCGCGATGTTCAACGATGTCAAAGCCGGTCATGGCGACGGTGTGCATCGCGGCTGGGTGCCGTGGTACACCATGCACAAGCTCTTCGCCGGCCTGCGCGACGCGTATCAGCTTGCAGGCAATCCAAAGGCGAAAACCTGTCTGATCAAGCTCTCGGATTGGGCGATCGGCGTCACCAGGAACCTCAGCGACGAACAGTGGGCGATCATGCTGACGCAGGAACACGGCGGCATGAATGAGACGCTCGCCGACGTGTACGCCATCACCGGCGAGCAGAAGTATCTCGATTTGGCGCACAAGTTCTCCCAGCGCGCCCTGCTCGATCCGATGAGCGAGCGCAAGGACATTCTGGACGGCTGGCACGCCAACACGCAGATCCCCAAGGTCATTGGCTTCGAGCGCATCTACGAGCTGACCGGCGACCCCAGGTATGGCGGCGCCGCCCATTTCTTTTGGGAGACCGTCATTCAGAACCGCACCTTCGCCATCGGCGGTAACTCCGATCACGAGCACTTCTTCGATCCCGCCGATACGAAAGATCACCTCTCGGGTGAGACAGCCGAGAACTGCAACGTTTACAACATGCTCAAGCTGACGCGCGATTTCTACGAAGTCGATCCGTCGGAGGCGTGGATGGAGTATTACGAGCGGGCGCTCTTCAATCAGATCTTGAGCTCTCAGGATCCCGTCAAAGGCGGCTTCAACTATCTCAATTCCCTCAAGCCCGGCGGTTTCAAGGTCTATTCCAATCCCACGACGGCGTTCTGGTGCTGTGTTGGCACGGGAATGGAGAACCACGCAAAGTACGGCGACACGATCTATTTCCATGATGACAGCACGCTGTTCGTCAACCTGTTCATCGCCTCGCGCGTGCGCTGGGCAGCGAAGGGTCTCACTCTCACGCAAAATACGCGCTTCCCCGACGCCGATACGACGGAGCTGAAAGTCGCCGCCGCGAAGCCCACGGCGTTCACACTCAAACTGCGTGAGCCGGCGTGGACGACGGGCGCGTCACTCAGTGTCAACGGCAAGCCGCAAAAACTCACCCACGGACCCGGCGGCTACACCAGCATCGCGCGCACCTGGAAGAATGGCGATGTCGTCACATGGCGCATGCCGATGCATCTCCAATCCGAACCGCTCCACGACAGCCCCCGCCAGCGCGCCATCCTCTACGGCCCGATCGTCCTCGCGGGCGATATGGGACGCGAAGGCATGGACCGGATCAGCGACTATGTGGACGACCAGACGATCGACTCCAACTTTCCCGCGCCGGCCGCCCCCGCGATGGTCTCCAATATCGATTGGAATACGTCGACGGCTTGGACGAAGAATATTCATCGCGCCCCCGGATCTAGCCTGGCGTTCGAGGCGCGCGGCATCGGACAGAATACTTCCGGACAGGAAACACGCATTAAGCTGATCCCATTCTCCCGCGCCCAGCACATCCGTTACAACGTCTATTGGGACATCGAAACGCCATCCGATTGGCAGGCGAAGCGGGACGCGCTCGACGTGGAAGAGCGGCGGCAGCGCGATCTGGCCGCGCGGACACTGGATGAATTCCGGCCTAACGAGCAGCAATCGGAAACCGATCATGGCCTGGCGGGCGAAAAGACCGAAGCCGGCAACGCCCTCGGACGCAAGTATCGCCACGCCACCGATGGCGGCTACTTCGAGTTCCATCTGAAGACCGATCCCACGGTGGACAATGAGCTGGTGGTCACGTACTGGGGCAGCGAAAGCGGCAATCGCGTGTTCGACCTCCTCGTGGACGGCCAGACTATCGCCAGCCAGATACTGCTGGACAATAAACCCAACGAGTTCTTCGACAAATCCTACGCCATCCCAAGCGCATTGACGCACGGCAAGCGCACCGTCACCGTCCGCTTCGCCGCGCACCCCGGCGCGATGGCCGGAGGAATCTTCGGCGTCCGCATGGTGAAGGCAAGCGCGGACCGGTAAATAAGTTGGGTGCCCAGATAGTCCTCCGCGTCCGTTGACAAAGAATATCGCGTATGATATGATGTTGTCATGAAGTCATATGATCGTACGCGTTTATGCGTCAGTGTTAGACGCGCCCTCTGGGCGCTCGCCGCATCTGTTTGCCTGGTTATTGGAGGCGTGGGACATGCGGCGCGGGCAGGCGCCGTGTTTTCGCGCGCGTTTGCGCCGAGTGACGGGGTGGTCTCGCCTGCGGAGAAGCCGTACCGGGACGAGATTTGTTTGAACGGGCGCTGGCGTTTTGAGCCGGTTCCCGTTCCCGCCGGTTATCCGCGCGACACCGGCGTTCCCCCGGAACTGCCGCCGCCGTCGGATGACGACTGGGATCCTACTCCCATCAAAATTCCCTCGCCCTGGAATGTAAACACATGGGGCAACGGTCGAAATGTCGGGGCGGGGACAGATCGGCCGTATCAGCCCAGCTCGCTTTACTATCCCAGCTATCCCGAATCGTGGGACCATGCGGAAATGGGATGGCTGCGGCGCAGCTTCACGGTTCCCGCGTCGTGGCGGGACAAGCGCGTGACGCTGCACTTTGAGGCGGTGGCGGGCGAGTGCGAGGTTCGGGTGAACGGGCGCAGCGCTGGGCGTCACTTTGACGATTTCCTGCCGTTTGATGTCGATGTGACCGATCTTATTCGGCGCGGCGGGTCCAACGAATTGCTGGTCGGCGTCCGATCGCAAAACCTCTTCAACCACCGCAGCGCGAAATATCCCAACTTCCTCAAGCCCTATCCACATGGCTCGTCCCTCGACGGCATTGTGGGAATCTGGCAGGATGTCTCGCTGGTCGCACTTCCGACCGTCCGGATTTCGGAAACGTTCGTGCAGCCGCTGGTCGACAAGAATACTCTCCTCGTGCAGGCGACCGTGCGAAACGACACCGGGCTGGCGCAGCATATTCGGGTGGGAGGCAATGTCCGCCCCTGGATCAATCTGGCCGGCAAGGATGTTCTTTCGGCGCCGGAGCCGAAGTCGCGGCTGGGGGAGCCCGTACTCGCGGTCCCGGATGTCTCGGTCGATATCCCCGCCCATTCCCAACAAATCGTCACATGGAAAACGCTCGTCAACGGCAGGCTGAGCTTCTGGACCCCGGATACGCCCAGGCTCTACGGTCTGGTGCTCAGGGCGGCGCGGCGGGGGCAAACGGCCGACGCCCAGTACACGCGCTTTGGATGGCGTCAGCTCAAAATCCATGGGCGCGATCTTCTGCTCAATGGCGGGAAGATCCAGTTGACGGGGGATCTTTCGCATCCATTCGGGCCGTTCATGATGTCGCGCCGCTTTGTCTACGCCTGGTTTACCATGATCAAGGGGTTCGGCGGAAACGCCGTCCGTCCCCACGCCCAGCCTTATCCGCGATATTACATGGACATGGCCGACGAGATGGGGGTGATGGTGCTCGACGAAACGGGGATCTTCGGCAGCGCCATCGCTTTGAATTTGGAGGATCCGGCGGCGTGGCCCCGGTTTGAGGCCGAGTACCATGGGCTGATCCAGCGCGACCGCAACCACCCATCGGTCTTCGGCTGGAGCGTCGGCAACGAGATGTTCGCGGTCTTCGGCCAGGCTTCCCAGGAGGATCGGGGCGCCTACCGGACCCGGCTCGCCGCTCTTGCCCGGACTTCCACACAGCTCGATCCGACGCGGCCGTGGGAATCGTGCGACGGCGACAAAGATCTGGAGGGCGGCATTCCGACCTGGAGCGCGCACTTCGGCCATGGACTCTGGACACAAAACCTGCCGCCGGTGTCGGTCGATAAACCGCGCATGGTGGGCGAATCCGGCGGCACGTACTATGCGCGTCCGGAGCAGCTCGCCGTTTTCAACGGCGACCGCGCCTATGAGAGCTACGCCGGCCGCAATGAAGCGCTGGGGATCGACGTCTATCAGAACGTCGTCCAAATGGCGCGTCCCTCTCTGACGTTTTACTCCGCCAGTGAGACCGTGTGGTTCGGCCTGGAGCATCTTAACCTTGGCTACCATGACTACGCAAGGCTGCCGAATGCAAGCGACGGCATTACCTTCGGCTCCTATGTGGAGGGGCGGCCCGGCATGCAGCTGGAGCGTATTCCGCCGTATGTCACTACGCTCAACCCTGGCTGGGATCCGTCGCTGCCGCTGTACAAGCCGCTCGCCATGTTCGAGGGGATGAAGGCCGCTCTGCACCGGCCGTCGCCAACGCCTGGATCGTGGGATCATCCATCGCCGCAGCCGGCGCGATCGGCGCCGCCCGCGCCGGCGCAAACGGTGGTCGTGTTCGCTGGCGACCGCAGCGGCGATCTTTATCAGCGCTTGAACCTCCTCGGAACGCCGTTTGCGTCGAATGACGCCGACGCGGCCAGGGCGATGACTCTGATTGTGGACGGGCAGGCCCTGAAATCCGAAGACGTGGCGGCGATCCAGCAGCAAATCCACGCCGTCACCGCGCGCGGCGGAGCGGCGATTGTGATGATCCGGGATCAGAGCGCCCCGATGGATCTGATCGGCAAACTGCTGCCGGCGCCCATCGCCGCCACATCGCGCCAGTCGACCATGCTTGATATCCATCATGGCGGCCCCTGGGTCGATTCCTTCGGTCTGCCGGACACGTACTTCGCCGAAAACTCCGTGGATAAGCATATCACGAAGTGCGGCCTTGGCGGCGCCTTTGTCGACGGGGGATCGACGCTGCTCAGCGCCAGCAATACCGACTGGTCGCTCTTTAATAACGTGCCCGAAGTCGCGAAGTGCGGCGCCGTCGTGCTGTACGA